>CAVSUP010000009.1:0-191556 GCA_963731295.1 uncultured Actinomycetota bacterium | reverse complement strand
ACCGCAAAGCTCCTGTTCACCGCCAGGCGCCCCGTGAGTACTTTCCTTACTCGTTCAAGCGCCTCACTACAGCTCGGCTGCCCGACGCGTGTCCTCGCTTTGCAGCGGGCCGCGCCGTAGCCTTTGCGCGCAGCGACGCGTGATTTCCTGCCTTCGGTTCCTCGCTGAACGGCAGCGTTCGACAGGGCTTCATTCGACAGGGCTTCAACCGACGGACGCTGGCCGTGTTTGGCCGAAACAGCTCGCCTACCGAGCAGCGCTGAGCCGATTGGAACCGCCATCGCCCAGACCACCCCGCGGCACCGTCCGCCTTGTTGCCAAACGAAAGGCGTCGAAGCCGTCCGGGTGCTCCTCAAGTCAGAACGGCAGCAGCGTCCAAGCTCCCACCAGCACCATGGCGTCCGCACCGGCGGACAACTGCACGCCGGAAAGGTCAACCGGTTCCGGATCCGTGCTCAATCCTTCGAATCTCGCGAATTGGAAACCGAAGCCGACGACAAGCCCGCCCTCGGCCAGGATTATTCGGCCGCCGCGAGTGAAATCAGTCGGGCGAATGGGACCATTCTTGATTTTGAACGGTGTTGCTCCCGAAACGCCGACGGTCGCCGGGAAGCTGAGGCCTCCACCGAGACCGACGCCAGTGAACTCCAAGAGGTACTTGCATCCGTCGGGCGAGGTGTCGGCCAGCACATAGTTGAAAGTCCCTGCAGCGCCGACCTCGGCGACTGTCCCTGCAGCGGTCGAGAGCAGCGACCAACTGTCGCTGGCTTGATTCTTCTTGCAACCCTGCGGAGGTACCGGCGGTCGGGGCTTTTCGCGGCAATCCTTCGTCTCGCTCTTCTCTCGTTTAACGAGACGGACAGCAACCCGCCGGGCCTCCGACCGGGTCGCCTTGTCGCATCCAGTGTTGTAGGTGGACGGGTCGGCCGACACTCCGTCGGGTGCTCCCGGAACACCGTTCGTCTGCAGGAACCCAGCCACCGTGTTGGCCCGGTCGAGCCGTAACCGTTCGTTCGATTCCTCGCGATCGACGGCATCAGTGAAACCGATGATTACTCTCACTTTGAAGTCTGTACAGGGGTCGAACAACGCGAATTCACCGATGAAGTCCTTCAGCGCCTGCTGATGCTCCGGCTTAAGTCGCTCATCTCCCGCAGCAAAGTTGAGTAACTCGAGTTCCTTCCCGAATGTGCCCAAGCGCCGGCTCGTTCCACTTCCAGGCAACCGGGACGCTTCTCGCTCGTCAGGCAAATATTGGCTGCACTCCGGTTTCGGCGATGGCGGCTTCGTGCCGAGCAGATGATCGTCGAGCGTGGACAGGGTCTTCGGACCGGCCTGGCGACCGGTCGGGAAGGGGATTCCGTGGTCAGCCTGGAATTTGGCGACTGCGGCTTGGGTCGCGGCATCATAGACCCCGGTGGAGGGCGCGTTGAACCCTTTGCTGCGGAGGACGTCTTGCATCCTGCTTACACCGGCTCCCGACGACTTTCCGACCTCAAGAGCGGCCGCTGCGGAAGACACGGCCACCTGCAACTCCGGCACGCTACCGAGTTCGGTTGATTCCAATCGCGGTTTTTCTCGGAACACGTCGACGCCCTGGTGACGTTGCAGAGTTGACACCCGCGCGGGGTTCGCTTGACGCGGGGAAAGCGAACGAGCGAAAGACCCTTTATCAGCGGGAATGTGGTCGATGCGTTTGTTGGTGCTTTGCACGTTCGTGTCGACCGTACGTTGAAGTAGAGCGGCTTCGTCTGTCTCTTCGTGACCGTGCCCAGGGCCAATGCCGTCACCGTGTGCGGACTCGTATTCGGCGTGCTCGGCGGCCGAGCAGTTGCAAGGAACGGGGCCACACCGCTGGATGGGGATGACCGGCGGTTGCGGCTGCGGCGCTCCAGCCGGACTTCTGCACCACGAGGCCACTGCGGCATTGCCGGCAGTCCGCTGGAGTCTGAGCAGCATTCCAGAGAACGCTGGCCCCGCCGCGTCAACTGATCGGGGCTTCACCGCAGGGCGCCTATCCGCTGTTTGGTCGGCTTCCAGCCGGGCATGCATTGGCGGCCTCGACCCCCTTCTCGGACTTATCCATCATCGCCAAGACTTCGATTCAGGAACAGGTGGTAGTCAAAGTTCTGCACTTTCGGGCAACGGCGGCGGTCCCGTCCGGCCGGTCACGGTATGCGGTCAAACAACACACCGGTCCGTTTCCCGGTCATGAGAACCGGTAACGGGACAGCCTTGGCCTGTCCCCGCCGGATGACGTGCAGCAGTCAGCCATGGTCGCAGACTGTATGCCTCCTGGTTCGTCCGAACCCTCGCGGCGTTGCCAGGCGATCACGAGGCCGGGTTGCCGGCGACCCAGACGTGCCGCCTCTCGGGGGCCGAGGACCTATTTTTTGGTCTGGTGATTTTGCCTGGCTCCTTGTCCCGCCATGTCCTCGAGTAGCCGGACACAGCCAACCGCTGACCGGCTTAGCCCACGCGCCACAGCCGGCGGAAACCGAGCCAGCCCATCATCAGCCAACAGCGCCGCACTCGCACGTCACGCGTAGCTCATCGGGCCCTGAACGGGCCCCACGGGAGGGCCGACACTGGTCACGAACGGGCGCCAGCGGGCATGCACTCGACGCCGACCCGGCCTATCGACGTGCCGTCGGTTGTCCTGCCAAGTTGAGACACCGTTTGTACGGTTGGGCCAAGATGGCCCCGCGAGCGACGTATGGACTAGCGCGCCCGCGCTTCCGACTTTCGACGGATCTGAGCCGTTCAACGGAGTCGATGCGACGGTGGAAGACTTCTGGCGGTTCGCGTTGTCTGATCTCAGGATGAACAACACCCGTGGCTACCTGGCCGAGTTCCTCGTCGCCAAGGCTGTCGGCGCTACGTCAGGTCGCGTCGAATGGGACGCCTTCGATGTGCTGGCACCTAGCGGCGCCCGGATTGAGGTGAGGTCGTCTGCTTATCTTCAAGTCTGGGATCAACGCCGCCCATCTCGGATCGTGTTCTCAGGCCTTACTGGTCGGACTCGGAGCCCCAAGATGGCGAGTCACCGACTGCCAATTACAACGCCGACGTCTATGTGTTCTGCGTCCAGACAGCCACTGAGCATGAGCACTACGATCCGCTAGACATCGGGCAGTGGAACTTCTTCGTCCTGCCTCGGACTCGGGTTGAGTCCCTCAGCTACAAGTCACTGGGGCTCGCATCAGTGACCGCAACTGCGGGACCGCCTGGCCCTTACGCGCTCCTCGCAGACCAAATTGACCGTGCTTACCGGACAGATCGGGGCGAAGCCGAATCGCGTCCGCGTTAATCGAACATCCGTCGGCGACGTGCCCCGAACGTGCCCCGAGCGTCGGTCACGGGCGGTCATCGGCGGTCACTCATCTTGCCTCGACCAGGCGCCTCGCACCGCGTAGAGACATTGCCCACGCTGAGAATGCTGGTTCGAATCCCGTCTTCCGCTCCAATGTGGAAAGTGCTGGTCACACCCAGAATCAGTGGTTGCCGGGCAGAGCGTCTGGCGTCGGCGCCGGAAGGCGGCCCACGCATCGGTAGCGAGCTGGAGCACCCCGGGAGTCAGCCGGGCGGACCCGTTCGTAGCGCGTAGTGCGCGCAGTTGCGCGGCGGTCAGATCGCCGAGGCCGCCAAATCGGGCGATGCCGGGATGTTCACCGATGCAGATCAGGGTGATGCGCTGCGCCGGCACACCGAGATCGGCGAGGCGAACGAGGATTTGGATGATCTGGAGCTGGTCGTAACGGTCGGCCTCAAACCACAGGATGTACTCGCCGTCGCGGTTGGCCGCGAGGGTCCGGTCCCGCTCGGCGAACATGTCCGAACCCTCCGCGCGGTCGTCCGCGTGAGCTCCGACGAGAAAAGCGGGCTGTGATCTGGCGGAGGTCCTCGGGACCCACCGCCGGCACCGGGCCCCTCATGCAGCGAGTCACGCCAGTACGACACCCGGGACGCAAGCCCGGTCCCCGGCAGATCCGTGCCATCGCCGTTGCTCACGTGCAAAGCGGCCAGCATGCACGGTCGGCAGTCGCCAACTCGACCGTTGGTTGTTGCTCTGCAGCGTCCGGTCTCCCTGTGGCTCAGGACAAATAGGCGGGCAGCGTCAGTCTCCTGTGGGTGACCGGACCTGACTGAGGTGAAAGGGTGAAGGTGTGCCCCTGCCCTCGACCCCGCTGCGCCGGTTGGGGTTCTTGACCATCGGACTCTTCGACCCGGCCGATCCGGCTCGCGGCCACGCCACCACGCTGGAAGTCATCGAGCTCGGTGAGCGCCTCGGCTTCGACAGCGCCTGGGTCCGGCACCGACATCTCCAGTACGGGATCTCGTCGCCCGTGGCGATTCTGGCGGCGGCTTCGCAACGCACCAGCCGGATCGAGCTCGGGACCGCGGTCATCCCGATTGGCTGGGAGAATCCTCTACGGCTGGCCGAGGATCTTGCCACCGTCGACCTGCTCAGCGGCGGACGGCTCAACCCAGGCGTCAGTGTCGGCCCGCCGATGCGCTACGACGACGTCCGGCAGGCGCTCTATCCGAACTCCGCCGACGTGGAGGACTTCAGCTACCACCGACTGGAGCGGCTGCTCAGCCATATTCGGGGCGAGCCGGTGACCGGCTTCTCCGGCACCGTCGGGATCGAGGAGTTCTCCGATCGGGTGCAACCTCACTCGCCGGGACTGATCAAGCGCCTGTGGTACGGCGGGGCCAGCCTGCGGTCGGCCCAATGGGCCGGCGAGCACGGAATGAACCTTCTCACGAGCAGTGTGGTGCGGGCCGAGGAGTCCGAAGATTTCGCCCCGATCCAGCGGTCCCACATCGAGACCTTCCGCGCCCACCACCCTGACGGAGCCGGGGCGCGGGTCTCCCAAGGGCTGGTCGTCATTCCGACCGACACGGCTTCAGCCGAGCAGCGGGCCAAATACGCGGCGTACGCGGAGACGCGGTTGGCCCGGACCAGGGTGCCGCAGGGACCGGCCCGGATGATGTTCGCGCCCGACCTGGTCGGGTCAGCTGCCGAGATCGCCGAGCGGCTCTATGCCCACGCCGGCTTCCAAGCGGTCGATGAGGTCGCCTTCGCGCTGCCGTTCAGCTTCGACCACGACGACCATATGCAGATCCTTACCGATATCGCGACCGTGCTCGGTCCGGAACTGGGCTGGAGCCCGGCGAACACCTGACGCCTAAGACAACGGACGCACTTTTGCCGTGAGTACGCGGCAAAAGTGCGTCCGTTGTTGCGGTGTCGATCCCTTGTTGAGCTGTCGATGGCAATAGCGACAGTTCAGGGGCGATACGACTGTCCCCGCTGGATGTAGCCGCGCTCGATGTGACCGGGATGGACATCACCGTGGCGGAAGCGCCGGCGGCCCCAGAATCCGCTGAACATGAAGATCCACACGAACGACCAGAGGAGCCACGGGGCGCCCAGGACAACGGCAGTGACGACGAGTCCGACCAGCAGCATCGGCACGATCCAGAATCCAACCGCTACAGCCCGTTGCGCCCGGCCCGGTTGCGGCCCGCTCATGACCGGAGTGGCTTGCGCGGTCCGGGGGAGGTCGACGAAGAGCGGCTGGAGGTCGGCGTCGAATCGTGCACCCATCGCCTGATCGATCCGCTCGTCGAGCTCCTCACGGCTCAGGCGGCCGGCGGCGAAGTGATCACCGAGGGCGCCCACCGCGCGGTCCCGCTCGGCGTCGCCGATCCGAACCGGTGCGGCGTTGGCCGATCGGACTTGTAAGGGCCACGGCCACAGTTGGTTTCCGGCCTGGCGCTGGCTATCAGTGGTGTCGTACTCGTTCATCAGTTCTCACTCGTATCGTCGTCGGACAAGATTCCGTACAGCTTCTTGCGTAGTTCCAACATCGCCGCCCTGGCCTTGTGGTGCTGCTCGGGAGTGCCGACCGCGACGATCTGCCACATGGCCGCGGCCACCTGACCGATCAGCGGTTTGATGCTCTCGTCGGCGTCAGCGGTTCCGTTCATCGTTTGCCAGGGTGCGGCGACCTCGTCGGCATGCTCCACGACCCACGTCCGGCCGTCCTCGGTGAGGGTGAACGCGCGGCGTCCGTCGAGACTCTCGGCGCGCACCAGCCCCTCGTCCTCGAGTTGTTGCAGAGTCGGATAGATCGACCCTGGGCTGGGCTTCCAGGCGCCACCACTGCGCGCGGCGATCTCCTGGATGATCTGGTAACCGTTCAGTTGGTGCTCGGCGAGCACCCCGAGGATCGCACTGCGGACGTCCCCGCGTCGCGCCTTCGGGCCTCGCCATCCGCGCCCACCGCCGGGCCACCGGGGTCCGAAAGGCGGTGGAGCGTCGAACATGACCCAGGGGCCGAAGGTGTGTTGGCTGCGTTGGGTCGGCTGACCAGTCATCAGGGCGAACCAGTCGCCCAGATTGTGCTTCGGCCTCGCACCACAGCGATGCTTCACCCCCAGCCACGTAGCGCCCATGGCGTACGCGCAGGTCATCGGGCCCGGCCTTCCATCTTTGAGTTATCCACGATTCTTCAACGATATATCGCGACTGGTCGTTACCCAATGGCCTGCTGCCGCGAACCAAAGCCTCCACAAAAAGTTCCCCTGACTACGTCGACAATCCGCGCTCTCATCGGTTGGCTACGTAGACAACAGGGATGACAGCGTAGTCAACGAGAGTCGGAGCTGAAGGGTTCGCCCAGTGCTTTCGCGGGTTTCTGCCCGAGCAACCACGCAATCCGTGCGAACCGGCAGTTCCCCACAGCGGAAGAAGGAAGCCCATTCCAGCCGTTTACCCGTCGGCGGTTCTTGCTCACCACCGCCCTTGGACTTTCCAGCACGGCTGTGCTCGCCGCTTGCGGCGGAGGCGAGACGTCGACCGACGCCCCCCCAGTCCGGCCAAGGCGCCCCCGACGTCACGCAGGTTGAATTTCAGCACATCCCGTCGTTCACCCTCGGTGGCGACCTTCTCGACATCTCCGGCTTCGGAGCCGACACCATCAAGGCTCAGCACCCGGACTGGGTGTGGTAGCAGGTGTCCAAGGGCGAGGCCATCTACGCGGTGCCGCACACCGGACCGATGGGTCTGCTCTACCGGGACGATCTGCTCAAGGCCTCCGATGTGGCGCCGCCAACCACCTGGGACGAGTTTGCCTCGGCCGCGGTGAAGTACCGTGCGGCCGACCCGAAGAGCTATCTGTCGAACTTCGCCCCGAACGAGGCCGGTCAGTTCCTGGCCTCGATGTGGCAGACCGGAGCCCGGCCGTTCAGCCACGACGGCGACAAGACCGTCAAGGTGGATCTGGCCAGCGAGCAGAGCAAGAAGCTCGCGGCCTACCGGGGCGACCTGATCGCCAAGGACGCAGCTTCGGTGGATCCCGACTTCACCGATGCGTGGTACGAGGGACTGGCCAACGGCAAGTGCGCCAGCTGGCCGACTGCGGCCTGGGGGCCGTCTTCCTGCAGGGCACGGCGAAGAAGACGTCCGGCAAGTGGCGGGCCAGCGCCCTGCCGCAATGGGATGCGGGCGCGCCCGCGGCCGGCAACTGGGGCGGTTCGACCGATGCGGTGCTGAAGAGCTCGAAGAATCCGATCGCGGCCGCCCAGGTGGCGCTGTTCATCAACACCGATGCCGAGTCCGCGCTGAAGCTGGCCACCGATCAGTTCCTGTTCCCGGCTTCGAACACCGTGCTGGCCGGGCCGAAGTTCCCTGACCAAGCGGCCGAGTTCTACGGCGGACAGAAGGTCAATGAGCTGTTCACTCAGATCTCCAAGACCGTGACCCCAGACTTCCAGTGGTTGCCCTTCATGGACCTGGTCTACTCGAGCTCCCAGCCAGCTCCGCAAGTCCAAGCCGGCCCGAAAGCCGCTGACTGTTTCGAAGAAGCGGCAGTACCGTGCCGCCTACCTGTTCGTCCTTCCGTTCTTCGTCCTCTTCCTGGGCACGATCATCGTGCCGCTCGGGTACGCGGGGTACCTCTCCTTCTTCCGCAAGCAACTCGTCGTACGCGGTGCCCGGTGTCGTGGCCACCTTGATGTGGGGCTACCTCTACGGCCGCGACTTCGGACCGTTCGCCCAGGTGGCCGGCCTGCTGAATCTCCCTCCACCACCGTTCCTCGCCGACAAGTACATGTTGTTCTCCATCGTCAATGTGGTGAACTGGGAATTCGTCGGCTACAACATGATCATCATCTACGCCGCCCTACGCTCGATTCCCGCCGATCTGTTCGAGGCCGCGCGGGTCGATGGTGCGTCCGAACCGCGGATCGCCTGGGCGATCAAGATCCCGGCGGTGCGTCCGGCCACTGGTGCTGACGGTGATCTTCTCGGTGATCGGCACCTTCCAGCTCTTCAACGAGCCCAAACTGTTCAAGACGATCGCCCCCACGGTGATCGTCAACGCTTACACGCCGAATCTGTACGCGTACACGCTGGCCTTCGTCAGTCAGGATGCCAACTATGCCGCGGCGATCGCCTTCCTGCTCGGCATCTTGATCATGGCTCTATCCTACATCGTTCAGCTATGGAATCAGCGGAAGGAGAACCGGTGATGACCAGTCTGACGACCACCACCGATGAGATCGAGGCGACTCCGGCCGCCCCCGCGGCCAGCGGCTTCGTCGGCCAGGAGCCCAAGCAGCGCAAGACCCATGCTGCTCACGGTGATCATGCTGATCTGCCTGGCCTACTTCCTGATGCCGCTCTACTGGCTGCTGATCGCTTCGACGAAATCCAACGCCGACCTGTTCGACAGCTTCGGACTCTGGTTCGCCGACTGCAACCTGATCGACAACCACAAGACCGTCTTCGCGCTGGCCATTCCGACCTACCTGCTGTTCGCCCGGGCCGAATTGACCGACACCTATTGGGCGATCATCCTGCCGTCGTTGGTCAATCCATTCGGCGTCTATCTGATGCGGGTCTACGCCGCGGACGCGGTCGACTATTCGCTCATCGAAGCAGCCCGGTGCGATGGGGTCGGCGAGATCCGCATCTTCTTCCAGGTGGCCTTCCGGCTCTTGGTGCCCGGCGCGATCACGGTGCTGCTGTTCACCCTGGTTTCCACCTGGAACAACTACTTCCTTCCGCAGATCATGCTGAACTCGCCCGAGAAGTTTCCGTTGCCGGTGGGTTTGGCCCAGTGGCAGTCGACCGCTACCGGCGGCTCCGGGTCCCGAGCGTTGTTCTCGACGGTGATCACCGGTTCGTTGGTGTCGATCGTGCCGCTGGTGCTGGCCTTCTTATTCCTGCAGCGCTTCTGGCAGTGGGGGCTGTCGTCCGGCGGCGTGAAAGCCTGAGGTTGGCTGCCCGGGCCGGACGTCGCGCTCAGCCCGGGCGACCCGTAGACGCCATTTCTGTTTCTCTCACCACCAAATGCCGGCCAGCCAAGTCGTGGCCGACGGACAAGGATCTCCTCATGTCAGCCCGCACCGACCGCGTGCTCTTCGGGGCCGCGTACTACCACGAGTACCAGCCCACGCCGCGCCTGGACGTCGATCTCGACCTGATGGCTGCCGCCCACTTCTCGGTCATTCGGGTCGGCGAATCGGTGTGGACCACCTGGGAGCCCGAGGACGGGACCTTCGACCTCGAGTGGCTGCTCCCGGTGCTCGACGGGGCGCAGGCGCGGGGGATCGGCGTGATCCTCGGGACCCCCACGTACGCGGTGCCGCCGTGGCTGGCTCGCAAGTATCCCGAGATCGCCGGCGAGTCGCACACCGGACAGCGGATTCCGTGGGGCGGCCGCCAAGAGGTCGACTACAGCCATGCCGCGTTCAAGTTCCACGCCGAACGGGTCGTTCGCAAGATCATCAGCCGGTACGCCGACCACCCGGCCGTGATCGGCTATCAGGTCGACAACGAGCCCGGCATGATCATCTTCCACAACGAGAACGTGTTCCAGCGGTTCGTCGACGAATTGCGCAGCACCTACGGCAGCGTCGAAGCGCTCAACGAGGCCTGGGGGCTCACCTACTGGTCGCACCGCCTGTCGACCTGGGCCGACCTCTGGCGGCCGGACGGCAACTACCAGCCGCAGTACGACCTGGCCTGGCGCACCTTCCAGGCGAAGCTGACCGATGAGTTCATTGCCTGGCAGGCCGACATCGTGCGGGAGTATGCCCGCGACGACCAATTCGTCACGACCTGCATCAGCTACGAGCGGCCGACGATTGACGATTCAAACCTGACCCGGCCGCTGGATGTCGCCGCGGGCAACCCCTACTACTCGATGCAGGACGGACTCGAACTGCCGGGCGGTGCGGCAAAGCGACAAGGCTGGACCTCGACCGGCACCTGGACGCTCTTCCAGTGGGCCGACCGCGCGTACTCGTCCAAGCAGGCACCGTTCCTGATCACCGAGACCAACGCCGGCGCGATCGGCGGTCCGTCGGTCAACTTCCCGGCCTACGACGGTCAATGGCGTCAGGCCGCGTGGGCGTTCGTGGCCCGCGGGGCGGAGATGATCGAGTACTGGCACTGGCACACCACCCATTTCGGCACGGAGACCTATTGGGTGGGCATCCTGCCGCATGATCAACAGCCCGGTCGCGTCTACCGCGAGCTCACCCAGCTCGGGGCCGACTTCGAACGGGCCGGAGAGGCCGTGGTGGGTCTGACTCCGGATGCCCGGGTCGGGATGGTCTACTCGTCCCGATCCAAGTGGGGATTGGCTTTCCAGTCGGCCTTCACCAAGGACGGGGCACCGTTCGTCAGCTCGCTGGACGACCTGGACCAGCGCTCGTATCACCGCATCTTCGACGCCTTCTACGAAGGAGC
Source organism: uncultured Actinomycetota bacterium (assembly GCA_963731295.1). Classification (GTDB taxonomy): domain Bacteria; phylum Actinomycetota; class Actinomycetes; order Propionibacteriales; family Propionibacteriaceae; genus Microlunatus. The sequence goes on along the minus strand of CAVSUP010000009.1, from coordinate 180,788 downwards.
GTTTGCGGCGGGCACCGCCGTGCGAATCCTGCACGATGATCAACTCATCACACCGGACGGCGCCGACGGCTTCGATCCGGGGGCGCTGGTGGCCGATCTTCCGGTATTGATCGTGCCTGGACTGCTGATCGCTGATGATCAACTCCTGACCTGGCTGCGGCGTTACGCCGAGGCCGGAGGCCACCTCGTCCTCGGTATCAGGAGCGCGTACGGCGACGGCGAGGGCCGGGCCCGGACCGAGGTGAAGCCGGCACTGCTGGCCGATGCAGCCGGCGTCAGCTATCAGGAATTCTCCAATCTGAACCGCGAGGTGGAGCTCACCGCGACGTCCGACGCCTTCGAGCTGTCGCCGGACAGCCGCGCCACCGGCTGGATCGACGGCCTCATCGGCGCCGAGGCCAACGTGCTGGCCGCGTACGCCCATCCGCACTTCGGTCAGTTCCCGGCCGTGGTCACCACCGATTTCGGGGCCGGTCGGATCACGACCGTCGGCACGCTGCCGAACCGTAGCTTGGCGAAGGATCTCCTTGCCTGGCTGGTGCCTGATGCGGGCAGCCGCTGGGGCGAGCTGCCCGAGTCGGTCACCATCGCCTCTGCCACCAATCGCGACGGAGATCGCCTGCACGTGGTGCACAACTGGAGCTGGCAGCCTCAAGTGGTCGAGTCGCCGGTCGCGTTGGCCGATCTGCTGGCACCCGACGGCGCGCCCGAGCACCGCATCGCGCTCGGGCCCTGGGACGTCCGCGTGCTGATCGAAGCCGGCGCCGGCGAGCAGTCGGCTCAGGAGGCCTGAAGCGTGGTCCATTGATCAGTAGTCTGGCGCTCGGTCGCCAGCTGGTGGGTCTATCGTGAAGCGAAAGAGGTGAAGGCCACGTCTGGTCGTGGGTTGCGCGGACCCGTGATGTGGGACGTGGCCGAGATCGCCAAGGTCTCCCAGAAGACCGTCTCGCGAGTGATCAACAACGCGCCGAATGTCCGACCCGAGGTCCGCGAGCGGGTCCAGGCGGCGATCCGGGAGCTCGGCTATCGGCCCAACCGGGCGGCCCGGGCCCTCGTCACCCAGCGCACCCACGTGATCGGCGTGGTCGCCGTCGGGACCCCGCATTTCGGCCCATCGGTGCGGGTGTTCTCCCTCGAGCGGGCGGCACGAGCGCACGGCTACGAGCTGGCCCTGGCTTCGCCGGTCGACACCGCCCCCGAGCACATCCAGGAAGCGATCGAAAGCCTGCTCGGACGCGGGGCCGAAGGCCTGGTGCTCGAGGTGCCGACCCAGCTCACCATCGACCCGGACCTGCTCCTCGGAGTGCCGATCACCAGCAATGTCGGTTGGATCGAGGGGATCGAGCGACAGATCGTGATCCACGTGAGCCAGGTCGAGGTCGGCAGGACGGCGACCGGGTATCTCCTCGGCCTCGGCCATCGCCGGGTCGGGCACATGGCCGGGCCGAGTGCGTGGAATGCCTCAGTCCAACGGCAGGCGGGTTGGGCGGCCGCGCACGCCGAGCGGAACATCACGCCGCCACCGGTTTATGTCGGTGACTGGTCAGCCCGTTCGGGATACGAGGTCGGCGTCAGAATGCTCGCCGAGCAGCCGGAGCTGACGGCAATCTTCGCCGCGAACGACCAGATGGCGATCGGCCTGATGCGGGCCGCTTCCGAGGCTGGTCGATCGATCCCGGACGATCTCTCCATCGTCGGGATGGACGACATCCCCGAGGCCGAATTTCTGATGATCCCGCTCACCACGATCCAGGTGGACAACCTCGGCATTTCCGAGGCCATCCTGTCCGGGCTCGTGGCCATGGTGGAGGGCCGTGAGGCTCGCCAGCTGGTCGAATATCCCTGCCAGTTGGTCGTCCGCAAGTCGAGCGGTCCACCCCCGAGGCCCTGATCTTTTCGACGAGCAAGATCAACTGGCGACTCCATGGAGGTGGTCGCGCGGACTCAGCGGAGGGTGAGCACCAACAGCGCGATGTTCAAGCTGATCAAGATGATGGCCGCAACGCAACCGGTGGCGGTGGTCCACCAGCGGTTCCGGAACTCGCCGAGCAGGCTCTTGCGACTGGTGAGCCAGATGAGCGGAATCAGCGCGAACGGGATGCCGAAGGACAGGACGACCTGGCTCATGACCAGCGCGCGGGTCGGGTCGAAGCCGATGGCGAGCACGGCGAGCGCAGGGACGACCGAGATGATCCGGCGCATCAGAATGGGTACGCGGATCTTCAGCAGTCCGTGCATGATCTCGGCCCCGGCGTAGGCGCCGACCGAGGTGGATGCCAGACCCGAAGCGAGCAGTCCGACGGCGAACACGGTGGCGACGATCGGTCCCAGGGAGGCGGCGAGGGCCGCGTGAGCGCCCTCCAGGGTGTCGGTGCCGACGACCCCGTGCAAGGAGGTGGCGGCCAGCAACAGGATGGCCAGATTGACCGTGCCGGCGATAGCGAGGGCGATCGTGACATCCCAGCGGGTCGCCCAGATCAGCCGGCGCGTGGTCTGCCCGGTGTCGCGGACCCGGAAGCGGTCACGGGTGAGCGCGGAGTGGGCGTAGATGGCGTGCGGCATGACGGTGGCGCCGAGAATGGAGGCGGCCAGCAGCACCGAGCCGGAGCCTTCGAACTGGGGGAGCAGCCCGCCGATCACGTCGTCGGCGGGCGGCGGCCTCATGATCGCTCCGGCGGTGAACCCGACGACGATCACGCCGAGCAGGGTGACGATGACCCGTTCGAAGCTCCGTTGACGACCTTGACCCTGGAGCAGCAGGACCGCCATGGAGACCACCGCGGTGATCATTCCACCGACGATCAACGGGAGATCGAAGAGCAGTGAGAGGGCGATCGCGCCGCCGATCACCTCGGCCAGGTCGGTCGCCATGGCCACGAACTCAGCTTGCAGCCAGTAGATCCGACGGGCCCAGCGCGAGCCGATCCGGTCTCCGAGCAATTGGGGGAGGCTGCGGCCGGTGACCAGGCCGAGCTTTGCCGACAGGTACTGGATGAGCCAGGCCATGATGTTGCCGGCCACCACGACCCAGACGAGGAGGAAGCCGTACGTGGAGCCGGCGGTCATGTTGCTGGCCACGTTGCCCGGATCCAGATAGGCGACACCGGCCACCAGGGCCGGACCGAGCAAATGAGCGAGGCGTGCGCCTGGCGGCCGGGCGATGCGGGGCTTCCGTTGGCGCCGGAACGACGCCGAACCCTGAAGCCGGGCTGGTGGCCGAGCCAGAACCTCGGTCATGAGCTGCTCCTTGCCATGGGAAATTCTTTGGTGGACAGGAGGCTCAGGGGTTTAGCGGGTCCGCCCGGCGAGGAGGGTTATCCCCGCCGGGCAGATCCCGTCAGTATCTGACGGCCTCAAGGATGGAGAGGTCGACGATCAGCCGTTGGCGGCGCTCTGCTTGATGTCGCCGTTGACGCCGCTCGGGAAGAAGCCACCGCGATCGGTCGACTTCGGCGTCAGGTAGACGACGTTCAACACCTGGCCGGTGGTGCGGCTGAAGGCGATCGAGTTCTTGTCGGCCGGCACGGTGTTGGCCCGCTTGTTGATGTACGTGCCCTGGTCGAGATCGCTGCTTCCGTCCAAGCTGTCCCGAGCATCCGAGATGGCGTTGGTGGCGTTACGCAGGCCCTTGGCGTACAGGTTGGTCCGCACCGATCCCGCGTGATAGGCCTCGACGGCCAAGATGCCGGCTGCGGCTTCGAGGTAGGTCTTGTTAGTGATCAACGGAGCGGCGCCCTTGTAGGCCGTCACCCCGACGTCTTCGAAGATGAAGGCGGCCAGCAGGAAGTTGTTCTCATTCGCGTACGGATCGAACGTCTGGTGTGACTTGATCAACCCGGCTGCGCGGGCCGCGGCGGTGAAGCTGGACTTGAGATCGATCTTGGGTCGCGACACCTTCGCCCCGCCCAGGGCTGAACGCAGGAACTTGACGTGGGCGATCTCGTCGTACGCGATCTCACGGGCCATCCCGAAGATCGTCTTTGTCTTGAAGTGCACCTTGCGCCCGCCGGTGACACCGCCAAGGGTGCCCTTGCCGTCGATGTCGTTCGAGCTGAGGCCCTTGCCGAAGACGGCATGGGAGTAGAACTCTGCCTCGAGGTATTCGAGGTTCAGGGCGAAGTTGAGGACTGCGCCGTCGCTGATCTCGTCGGCTGCGGCCAGCAGCGGATTGCTGCTACTGAGGACCGCGGCTCCGCCGACCACCCCAAGGCCGGTGAGGCCGGCATTTCGCAGAAAGACGCGACGGTCCGACTCGTTCTCCGCGCTGCGGGTGATCATGTCGGTGACCATTTTCTTACCGAACATTGCTTCTCCTTGATTGACTGATCGCTCCGGAGGACGACACAGCAGCGGCCTGCCGCACGAAGCTCGCGAAATCAGACCCGGATGCCATACGCGTGTGGTCGGCGCTTGTTCCTCGTCGAATGCGCGTACTGACTGCATGTGCAAGGTGAGGAGCAGATGTGGATTCCTAGGCGAGCCGCATCTGACACTTCACTCTGCTGACCTTTCGAGGCCGTCGCCCTGGCGGATTGGTCTGCCTGCCGGCACCCGGGCTCGAACACCCGATCCAGGCTGGAAACAGACCACCCGCCTGCTCCGCGTCGCCGGGGACGCGGAACAGACGGGTGGCGGGTGGGGCTTGCTGGTGCTGACTCCTACAGATCGAGCGTCCAGCTGTCGAGGTATCCGATATCGGCGGCGGCCGCGTCTCGGACCCGGAGATTCCACGTGCCGTTGGCCGCGTACGCCGAGAGGTCCTTGGTGAAAGTCTGGTCGACGTTGTCGACACTGCCGCCGGTTCGGTTGAGCAGGTTGATCACGGCGCCGTTCGGAGCAACGAGGTCGACGACCAGATCACCGCGATAGGTGTGCACGATGTGCACTTCGATCGTGGCGGAGGCCGAAGCGTTGCCCGAGCACCCGGAGATGGCGATCGGCGATGAGACGGTGGACAGATCAGGAATGGTCACGTCCGTGCCATTGGCTTTGGCCGGGCAACCGGTCGGTGGCGGCGTGCCACCCGTGCTCACGTAGAGCAATCGGTTGGGCGAGCCGGTACCAGGGTCGGTGATCTTGTTCGGCGTCGAGTTGTTCAACATCGTCGTCCAGACCTGAGCCGGGGTGGAGGTCGGTGTCGCTTCGAGGATCAGCGCCGCAGCCCCGACCACGTGCGGGGTGGCCATCGAGGTGCCGCTGATCGTGTTGGTCGCCGTGTCACTTCTGTACCAGGCCGACGTGATGTCTTGGCCGGGCGCGTAGATGTCGGTGCAGGTGCCGAAGTTGGAGAACGAGGCTCGAGAATCGGTCCGAGTGGAGGCGTTGACCGTGATGGCCTCGCCCACTCGGGCCGGAGTGAAGTTGCACGCGTTCGCATTCGAGTTGCCCGACGCGATGCCGTAGACGACGCCGTCGGCGATCGAATTGCGAACAGCCGTCTCCGTGGCCGATTCCGATCCGGAAGCGCCGAGGCTCAGATTGGCCACCGCCGGGGTGCCGGCGGCGTGATTGGCGGTCACCCAGTCGATCCCGGCGGCCACCCCGGAGTAGGTTCCGCTACCGGCGCAGTCGAGCACCTTGACGGCCACCAACTTGACCCCTTTGGCCACCCCGAACGAGCTGCCGCCCACGGTACCGGCGACGTGAGATCCGTGCCCGTTGCAGTCGGTGTTGTTGCCGTCGGCGGCTGTGTTGACGCCCCAGACCGCACGGCCGGCGAACTCGCGGTGCGTGGTGCGGATACCGGTGTCGATGATGTAGGCGGTGACGCCACTGCCGGTCTGAGGATAGCTGTAGGAGGAGTTGAGCGGGAGGTTGCGCTGATCGATCCGATCCAGACCCCAGGACGGGGTCGGCGTCTGGGTGGCGCTGATCTTGACGGTGCGGTCTTGTTCGACGAATTCGACCGACGGGTCTGCCGCCAGTCGACGGGCTTGGAATTTGGTCATGCGGGCCGAGAAGCCGCGGAGGGCGCTGCTGTAGCGGAAGCCGACCGACGCTTGATGGCTTTTGGCCAGTCGATCGGTCTCGCGTCGCACCTGCTTCTTGGGCACGGCGGCGTCTTTGAAGACGACGATGTAGCTGCCGGCGATCGCGCCCTTGACCCCCTCGTGGCGAATCTTGACGGGCTGGGCCGATGCCGGTCCGGCGGGCAGCATGACCATGGCGGTTGCTGCTGCGGTGGCCGCGGCGAGGGCGACGACGCGCCATCGGGCGGGGGGATGGGATGGCACAGGTCCTCCTGATGAATGGGGACCGGCCCTCCCCCCGAAGGGGCCGGCATCTGATGGGCGGAAGCTCACTGAACTGAAGGAGGTTCCGCGAGGACTCTATTTAGTGGGCCATTGACGAGCAATAGAGCTAGATCTAGTGGCGCGTCTTCGAAGTCTCGTTACGTTTCGCGACGCCCAGGCACGCACCTCGCTGCGTTCTCCTCGGTCGAGATACGACCCGGTATCCCTCCCTCGTCGGCCTGGCGATGCACGCACCTGAACGCCGCCAAACGTAACGGAACTTCAAAGACACCCCACTAGTCGCTACGACGAGCTATCTGCTATGACGAAGAGATCGCGGTGCGCATCGATCAGCGGCGGACGAATACGGCGACGGTGCGAGCGGGCACCGTGAACGTGCCGGTGGATTTCGCGTACGTGGATTGCTTCACGACCGCGTCAGCACCGGTGCGTTGCACTTTATGTAGTCGATAAGTCTGGCCAACGACGGCGCTGAGTTCCTGTTTCGTCGTTTCCGGCGTGGCGTTGAAAACGATGGTCATTCCACGCAGTTTCGGATCGACGTTCTTGCCGACGGTGTCGTCGAGCCGCATCACGATGACGCCCGGAGTTTGGTCGGGTCCACCGTGGGGGAAGCTCAATTTCTGCTCGATCAGCGCGGCCGACCCGAGCCGCAGCAGCGGGCTCGACTTCCGAATCTTCAGCAGCGCTTGCGATTGCGACTCGGCGCTTGCGAGATCGGCCGGAGTCGGCCTCAGGGCCGGATCGGCCAGCAACGGCTTGGCGTAGGACCACTTCGCCTCTGAGCTCGGAGGCAGTCCGCGGCCGAATCCGTTCACCTGCAGCGACGGATCCAAGACGTTGAACCAGTCACCGGAGTCATAGCTGTTGCCGTCGAAGGACTTGCTACGCAGAGCGTCACTGCCGGCATGCCAGAACGAGATGCCCTGGGAGAAGGCCGTCGTCGACAGCGACAGGGTCTGCATCCGGATCCGGTCGGCCATCGACGTGCTCACCGGCAGCTTGTAGGTGAGCGCGTCATAGAGCGCCTCGTTGTCGTGGGCGTCGACGTAGTTGATCGCCTCGTCCGGCTGGTCGGTGTAGCCGGTCGGTGATCCGTTGTAGTCGATGTCGGCGCCGATGGCGGTGCCCCCGGTCCGGTCGGTGAATGCGTAGTTCTTCAGGTTTCCGGCGAGCCCGACCTTGATCCGATCCATGGAGAGGAGCAGTCGGTCGAGCTGCTCGGCGGACGTTCCGTTGGCGGGCACGCCATTCGGATCGGTGTACAGGCCGCTGCCGAAGCCCTGGATGCGTGGGTCGGTGTCGAACGGACCGCCGCCGCGCGTGGCATCTCGCAGTCGGTCGTTGAAAGTGCCGATGCCGGTGCCGGCCATGTTCTGTTGGGTCGCCTGGGTGAAGAGTGCGTCGTTCGCGACCTCGCCGAAGTTCCAGCCCTCGCCGTAGAGGTAGATCTTCTTGCCGTCGACGCCGTCCCTCCGCACCGTCAGATGATCAAGTCGATGCCGGAGCTCGATCATCAACGCCTTGGGCTGATGGCCCATCAGGTCGAACCGGAAGCCGTCGACCTTGTATTGGACGGCCCAGGTGACCACCGAGTCGATCATCAGCTTGCCCATCATTGCGTGCTCGGTTGCCGTGTTCGAGCAGCAGGTCGAGTTCTCGACCGTGCCACGGTCATTCAGCCGGTGGTAGTAGCCGGGCACGATCCGATCAAGATCATTGCGACCCGACTGTCCGGAATCACTGGTGTGGTTGTAGACCACGTCCATCACCACGCGCTGTCCGTTGCGATTCAGAGCGGCCACCATCTGCCGGAATTCCCGGGTCCGGGCGGGTCCGTTCGGATTGGTCGCGTACGAGCCCTCGGGTGTGGTGTAGTGGAGCGGATCGTAGCCCCAGTTGAAGCCGTCCTTATCGGTGATCTTCTTCACGCACGCTTGCTGCTGCTCGCTGTCGGGCGGGAACGAGGCCAGGTCGCAGGGCGGCGACTTCCACGTCGCCTTGTCCTCATCGACCGTGGCGATGTCGTTCAGCGGGAGCAGGTGCACCGTGGTCATGCCGGCCTTCGACAGGCTTTTCAGATAGCCGACGGCCTTGCTCGACCTCGCCGTGAAGGCCAGGTAGGTACCACGTTCGCGGTCGGGAACGGTGGGGTCGCTGACCGAGAAGTCCCGCAGATGCAGCTCGGTGATCGCCTGGTCGACGGGCTTGATCAACTTCGGTTTCGTCAGTCGGTGCCAGCCGGCCGGTCTGAGCGCGCGAGCGTTGAGGTTGATGAACAGGCTGCGTTCGGAGTTGGCGGACAGACCGAGGCTGTAGGGGTCGGTCACCAGATTGTGTTCCATCTTGCCGGTCTCGGGGACGAAGACAGCGACGTCGAATAGGTAATACCGGTTGCGCCACCCATGGGCTCCGCGGACCTGCCAGATGCCGGCCCGGTTGCGCTTCAACGCTCACCCGTCGCGCCGGTTGAACCGACGTGGCGCTCGCATAGACGTTCACGTGCACGGAGGTAGCCGTCGGAGCCCAGAGAGCGAGCTGGGGCCGGCCCCGAGCCCAGGTGAGCCCCAGGGTCTTGGACGTAGCCTTCGCGTAGATGTCGTCCAGCACACCCGGGATCTGCAGCCCAGAGCCGGCGACCAGTTTGCCGTCGCCGTCGAAGGCGACCACCGCCAGCTGGCCGCGCAGCAGGCGCTTAATGGTGGCGGTCGAGATCGACGACGGAAGCGTCAGCGCTCCGAGCGATGCCTGGGCGGGAAACCGCTGCTTGACCGCAGCCGGCAGCCCGGCCGGGACGTAGGTCAAGGGGATGGCCGTTCCGCCGATGATGCCATCCTGGGTGACCGCCAGGCCACCCGTGGGCGCGGAGTAGAGCGCAAAAGTTCGGTTGGGCTCGGCGGTGGCCGGCTTCCAGGCGATCGATGACTTCGCCAGCCAATAGGCGCCGGGCTCGACGATGTTCGGCAGACCGGGGGCGCCGTCTGACACGGTGAGGAGATGGGTAGCGGGGTCATAGCTGAACGTGGTGGGTTGGTTGTCGCTCGCGACCGTGAAGGCAATATTTGCTCCGCCCGGAGCTCCCCCCTGACCGTAGTTCTCGTCCCAGGACAAGCCGACCGCCACCTTTGTCTCGTAGTTTCCGGCCGGCAGCGTCGTCGTGGTGAAGGTGTAGATCCCGTCGCCGTCGAGGTCCTGCAGCCAGGAGCGCAGGCAATCCGGCGACCAGTCGGCCGGGCAGCCGAGCTCGCTCTGGAAGGTGCCTGCCGCGGTGACGATGGGGGTGGCGAGATCCGTCGTCACCCAGTGGGACTCGTGGTCGAAATAGAAGGTGACAGTCGCACCGCCGGTCGGGACGACGAGCGGAATGTTGTCGGCTCCGCCGTGTGCCCCGTAACTGACGGTCCAGCCCTTGTCCAGCGCCGCCTTGTACTCGTAGGTCCCCGCCGGTAACCGCAGCTGCACTGACCAGACGTCGTCATTGGATCGCTTCTGCAGCTGGGCCTGCGGGCAATCCGGCTGCCAGTCGCCCGGACAGCCGATCTCACTGTTGAACGAACCCGCCACGGCCACCGCGCTCGGTTGTGGATCCGCGGCCGCGGCTCGGGGCACGAGAAGCACCAGCGGTACGAGCAGCGCGAGCACGGCCAGCCAGACCAGCCGAATCCACCGAGACACCATGGAAACTCCTCACCCGAGGTTGAGGTGGGCGACCGGCTCCGGGTTGCGGCGAGTGTTGTCGGTCCCGGGTGCCACGCTGCTCCACACGACTCTTGGCAAGATAGTGCCCACGCCGTACCGAGCGGTAGTGGCCCCTCTCGCACGATCGCGATCCTGGATGCTGGCGAGCTGTGCTGTGCCGATCGGTGATCATGACCGGCTGTGCCGATCGGTGATCATGACCGGCTGTGCCGATCGGTGAACATGGCCGTGGCGATCGCGATCATCGCCACGATGCTGGTGATCATGGTCAGGGTGGTGACGCCCGACCATCCGCTGTGCTGCCAGCGCAGATTGGCGAGCACGCCCAGCCCGGAACTCCCGAGGTAGTTGGCGACCATGTAGGTGGCGGAGGCCTGGCCGACGCCGACCTTGGCCCGTCGCGCCTTGTCGGCCGTCCAACCGGTCGTGAGGGAATGAGTCCCGAGCAGGGCGAAGGACAGCACCGCCAACCCGGCCATGATCATCGTCAGCCGTTCGGACGTGGTCAGGACGACCCCGACCACGAGCAAGCTCGTGCCGAGCAGCCCGGCGGGCCCGCGACCGAAGCGGGCGGCGAGCCGCTGAGCGACCGCTGGTCCCGCGATCGCGACCGGGTAGGCCAGGTAAACCAGGGTTGCTCCGGCGTGCAGCCCGAACGGCGCGACCTCGAGGCGAAAGCCGATGGAGTTGTAGACCGCGACGAAGGTGCCCATGGCGGCGATGGCGGTGGCGCAGAGCGCGAGCAGCGTCGGATTGGTCAGCGTCAGCCGGGTATTGGCCGCCAGGCTGCGGAACTGCAGACTGCGCGGGGCAAAGCCAGCCGACCGGGGCAACAGGAACCACATGATCAGTGCCGCACCGAGCGCCAGCACGCCGACCGTCGCAGCGGCACCGTGCCAACCGAGCTGATGGTCCAGTGGGCCGGGCAGCAGCCGACCGGCCGCGCCACCGACGGCGGTTCCCATGATGTAGGTGCTGTTCGCCCGGAGATGGGCGGCCGGGTGGATCTCTTCCCGCAGGTACGCGAGCGCCACCGCCGGCAGGCCGGCCAGGGCAATCCCTTCCAGTCCCCGGGCCGCGAGCAGCAGCGGCCAGGTGGGCGCGAACGCCACCCCGACGGCGAGCAGGCCGGTTGCCAGCAGGGAGACCCGCATGATGAGCTGTCGGCCCCAGCGATCCGAGATCGGCCCGATGATCACGAAGGTCAGGGCCATGAAGATGGTCGGGACGGCGAGGGATGCAGCCGCCGCGGCCGGCGTCACCGCGAAGGTCCGGGCGATGCTCGGCAGTAACGGTTGCACGAAGTACAGCGCCATGAAATTGGCAAAACCGCCGGCGCCGAGTGCCAAGATGATCGTGCGGTAGCCGGGATCGGTCCGCTGCAGCCCAAGGGTGCCGACCGCCGAGCCTGGTGCTGGGGCAAGAAGTGCGCTGCTCACCCGACCAGAGTGGTCTCGGAGGAATGATGCCCAAAATGCCTGGTTATTGATAATTGATGCTGATTAGGCATCATGAGAACCATGGATGTGCAGACGTTGCGCTGGTTCACCGCGCTGTGCGAGACCGAGAACACCCGCGATGCCGCAGCCGAGCTCGGCACCGGCCAGTCGGCGGTGTCGCGAGCACTGACCCGGCTGGAGGCTGATCTTGGCGTGCCGCTGTTCCATCGGATCGGCCGTCGGTTGCAGCTGAATCGCTTCGGGGTGCTCTATCTCGAGCACGTACGCCGCGCCTTGCAGGAGCTAGACGCCGGGCGCCTCCGGCTCGAGTCGTTGGGCGGACCGGATACCGGCCTCGTACGGCTCGGGTTCCTGCATTCCACCGGCCGTTGGCTGGTGCCGGAACTCATCGGTGACTATCGACGGGTCGCGCCGGCCAGCAGGTTCGAGCTGGGGCAGGCGTTCTCCGGCGAGCTCTACCGCCGGCTCGATGCCGGGACGCTCGACGTCGCCATTGTGACGCCGCCGCCGGAGGGTCAGGCATCGCAATGGGTGAGCCTCCGCGATGAGCGGCTATGCCTGGCGCTGCCGGCCGAGCACCGGCTCGCCCGGCGCGCCGGGGTCAGTCTGACCGATCTCGACGGGGAGCCGTTCATCGCCTTTTCGGCGGCGACGGACCTCCGCGGAGTTATCGCCGAGCTGCTCGCCGAGGTCGGGGTGGTGCCGCACATCGTCGTGGAGACCGCCGAGATCGCCACGATGCGCGGTCTGATCGCGGCCGGACTCGGCCTCGGTGTGATGCCGGTGCCCCACGTGCCCGAAGATCACGAGCCCGCCTACCGGCCGATGCGACCGTCGCGGGTGCGGCGGCTGGGGCTCGCCTGGAATCCGGCCGCCCTCGAGGTCGGCTCGGTGGCGGCCTTCGTCACGCACCTCGTGGCCAGGCGACCTCAAGGTCGACCCCGCACCTCAGGGGTCACCAACGACGGCGGACGCCCACACCCGTAGTCGTCAGCCGCCTTGGGCCAGGAACCCGGCCAGGCTCAGCGGTCGGCGGCCGGTGAGTTGCTCGATGTGCGGGCTGACGGCCGCCACATCGCCTGAGGCGATGGCGGTGTAGGTCGAGACCCAGGCGTCGAGTTGCCAATCAGGCGCACCGTACGAGCCGCGCGACTCGTACGCCTCGGGAACGGTCTCTTCGTGGTAGCGGACCGGTGTGCCGCGATGGGCGGTCAGCAGCTCGGCCACCTCAGCCAACGTCAGGGACTCCGGGCCGGTCAGGTCATAGCTGGCGTGGCGATGGGCGCCCGGGTCCTGCAGGACGGCGACCGCCGCCCGGGCCACATCGGCGCGGGCGACGACGGACACCCGCCCCTCGCCGGCCGGACCGCGGATGACGCCATCCTCGCCGACCAGCATCGGCATGAAATCGAGGTAGAAGTTGTCTCGCAGGAAGGTGTACTCGAGCCCGGAGGACTTGATGTGTTGCTCGGTGCCGTAGTGATCGCGCCCGAGGGTGAAGATCGAATCGGGCGCCGCGGCGCAGAACGAGGTGTACACGACGTGTTGCACGCCAGCCTCGGCGGCGGCGTCGACGAAGGTCCGGTGCTGGTCGAGCCGATCGGCGCTCTCCGCGGCCGACACCATGAGCAAGGTCTTGACACCGGCCAAAGCAGCGATCGAGGCGGAGCGGTCGGCGAAGGAGAACGCTACGGCCGACGCACCCGGCACCTGAGGAGCTTTGCTCGGCGTGCGGGCCAACAGTCGTTGGGCCACACCGAGCGTGGCGAGTTGACGGGCGACCATGCCGCCCAGGACGCCGGTGGAGCCGGTGACCGCAAGAGTGGGTAGCGCGTCGGGCATGGGGATTCCTCACGGTGGGCCTGATATGTCGGTGGTGTACCGACCTGATCTTCAACGCGGGCGCTCGGTCGAGAATTCCGCTGACGGTAGTGTTGAGGCATAGATCGGGAGCCCACTATGCAGATCGCCGTCCTCGGTGCCACCGGCAAGACGGGCCGGCTGATCATCACCGAACTGTTCCGACGTCGACACCAGCTGTCGATCCTGGTGAGGGACTCGGCCTCGGCGCCGGACAACGTCCAGTTCGCCAACGTGGTCATCGGCGATAGTCGCCAGGTCTCGACTCTTGATCAACTCCTCGCGGGAGCGGACACCGTGGTGTCGGCGCTTGGTCCGGACAGCAAGAATTTCGTCGTGCATCGGGAGACGGCCGAAGCGCTCATTCTGGCGATGAAGCGATCTGGGATCACTCGGTTCGTCGGCATCAGCGGTGCCGGAATCACCCTTCCCGGCGATGAGAAGTCGATCGCTGCGAAGATCATCTCGGTGGGTAGCCCACGCGCGGCGGGCCGATACGGCGTCGATAAGCAGGCCGAGTACGAAGCCTTCGCAGCCAGTGATCTGGACTGGACGTTGGTTCGGGCTCCGCGCGTCATCGAGGGCACGATCACCAAGCAACTCGAGCACGACGCCCATCGCTCGCCGAAGTCGATCATGATCACCCGCGGTGATCTGGCCTATTTCCTCGCCGACGTGGTGAGTCGCGGCCTCTACGTCCGCGAAGCACCCCTCGTCGCCACCAACACCCGACAGCGCGACCGCCGCGCCACGCCCCGCCGACCGCCAAAATGATCCTGCCCTTCCCGAGAGCCGCCGGAACCCCCTACCCTGGCCGGCCGAGGCGTCAGCTCACCTCCGAATCGAACTGCGGCAACCTTCGTGCCCTGAGCCTGTCGAAGGGCCAGCTCACCTCCGATAGGTGCTGCGCTGGTCTTCGTGCCCTGAGCCTGTCGAAGGGCCAGCTCAACCTCCGCTTGGGGCTGCGGTGTTCTTCGTGCCCTGAGCCTGTCGAAGGGCCAGCGTCACCTCCGTTTGGGGCTGCGGTGTTCTTCGTGCCCTGAGCTTGTCGAAGGGCCAGCTCAACCTCCGCTTGGGGCTGCCGTGATCTTCGTGCCCTGAGCTTGTCGAAGGGCCAGCTCAACCTCCGCTTGGGGCTGCGGTGATCTTCGTGCCCTGAGCTTGTCGAAGGGCCAGCTCAACCTCCGCTTGGGGCTGCGGTGATCTTCGTGCCCTGAGCTTGTCGAAGGGTCGGATCCACCCGCGACTCGGTGCGCTTCGACAAGCTCAGCGAACGTCGCCTCCGAATCGGGGAGCGGTGATCTTCGTGCCCTGAGCTTGTCGAAGGGTCGGATCCACGCGCGACTGGAGGTGCGCTTCGACAGGCTCAGCGAACGTAGCCTCCGAATCGGGTAGCGGTGATCTTCGTGCCCTGAGCTTGTCGAAGGGTCGGATCCACACGCGACTGGAGGTGCGCTTCGACAAGCTCAGCGAACGTAGCCTCCGAATCGGGTAGCGGTGATCTTCGTGCCCTGAGCTTGTCGAAGGGTCGGATCCACGCGCGACTGGAGGTGCGCTTCGACAAGCTCAGCGAACGTAGCCTCCGAATCAGCCCGCGATGGATCCACACGCGACTGGAGGTGCGCTTCGACAGGCTCAGCGAACGTAGCCTCCGGATCGGGGAGCGGTGATCTTCGGGCCCTGAGCTTGTCGAAGGGTCGGATCCACGCGCGACTGGAGGTGCGCTTCGACAAGCTCAGCGAACGTAGCCTCCGAAACACGACGCGGTGATGAACAGGCTCAGCGAACGTAGCCTCCGAAACACGACGCGGTGATCAACAGGCTCAGCGTTGGCGGTTGGCGCTGCGTTTCGACCGGATCAGGGGGCGGGACGGGCGGGGTGCTGGCGCGTGGACTCGCGTACGACAAGGGTTGGCAGATGCCGAATGGCGTGGCGGGCCGGATCCGACGAACCGCCGAGGATGTCGTGGACCGCGGTCATGATGTCCTGACCCAGCTCGTGGAAGTCCTGACGCATCGTCGTCAACGGCGGATCGACATGTTCGGCTTCGGGGATGTCGTCGAAGCCAATCAGACTGACATCGGCCGGCACCCTCAATCGGCTGTCGCGCAGGGCATGCAGGCAGCCCAGGGCCATCTGATCGTTGGCTGAGAAGATTGCGGAGAATGGCGCGCCCTGGCCCAGCAGCAGGCTCGCGTTGCGGTATCCGCTGTTCGGTGACCAGTCGCCCTCCAGTGGGGTACGCGGAACGAGTCCGTGCTCAGCCATGGTGTCGCGCCAGCCGCGGACTCGCTCCGTGGCGTCCATCGAATCCGCCGGCCCGGCCAGATGCGCGATGTCGCGATGTCCGAGATCGACCAGGTGCCGGGTGGCCAGCCTGGCGCCGGCGTACTGGTCGATCGAGACGCTCGGCAGCGCTGTGCGACGACTCGACTCGACCACCACCATCGGCAGCCCGACGTCGACCCCTTGCAGTCCGTCGAGGACCCCGGTCCGGGGGGCGACCAGCACGATGAGCTCGACGTGTTGGCCGAGCAGAAGGTCGACGCAGGCTCTGATCGAACCGGGGGAAGTGTCCTCCGGCGTGGTGATCGTCACCGTGAACCGGTTCTCGCGCGCCGCCTCCATAAAGCCCAGTGCGGTGCTCGTCGGCCCGTAGTCGGCCGACCCGGTAGTGATCAGACCCAGGTTGCGGGAGCGGCGATTCATCATGGCCCGGGCCGCGACATTCGGTCGGTAGTGCAGCTTCTCCATCGCATCCTGGACCCGCTGGCGAGTCGAATCCCGGACGCTCGGAGAGTGGTTGAGCACGCGGGAGACGGTCTGGTGCGACACCTTGGCCAGCCGGGCCACGTCGAAAATGTTGGCCGGCCGGGGGACGCGCCGTTGCTCAGTGATGGCGGATCTCCTCTCGGCGACTGGATGTTAGCTCTCACATTCACCGGTTCGCAATCTTTCCGTAGTGCTTGCGAAACCCTGAGAATTCCCTCTATGCTGCGGAGCGCTGGCAGATGTGACCGCTAACATCTTGCTGGTCCAGCGAGGCTGCTGTCTAGCCCGCCCATCAAGAACCCAGTTCCACTGGAGGCCAGTGGATCATCGAGAGGACTGCGTGTGAAGACAACGAAGTTGATGGCAGGGATCGCGGCGGGAGCCGCCTTGACCCTGGCCCTGAGTGCGTGCGGTGGCGGCGGCGGTCGCGCGGGCGGCGCAGGCGGAGAGGCGCCGGCGGAAGGCACGAACAAGGGGGCCTTGATCGGGGTTGCCATGCCGACCAAGACCTCCGAGCGCTGGATCGATGACGGCGACAACGTCAAGAAGAAGCTGGAAGAGCTCGGCTACAAGGTCGACGTGCAGTACGCGAACGACAAGGTCCCCGATCAGCAGCAGCAGATCGAGTCGATGCTGAACAACGGCGCCAAGGCGCTGATCATCGCCTCGATCGACGGTACGGCGCTGACCACGCAACTCGCGGACGCGGGCAAGGACGGCGTCAAGGTGATCGCGTACGACCGGTTGATCAACGGCTCGCCGAACGTGGACTACTACGTGACGTTCGACAACCAGAAGGTCGGCGTTCAGCAGGGCACGTCGCTCCTCACCGGTCTTGGCGTTCTGGACGCCGACGGCAAGGACACGGGCAAGAAGGGCCCGTTCAACATCGAGCTCTTCGCCGGCAGCCCCGACGACAACAATGCGCAGTTCTTCTTCAATGGCGCCATGACGGTTTTGCAGCCCTACATCGACAAGGGTGTGCTGAAGGTGCCGTCCGGCCAGACGAAATTCAGCCAGGCCGCCATCCAGCAATGGAAGCAGGAAACGGCACAGGCTCGGATGGAAACCCTCCTCAATGGCTTCTACAGCAAGGAGAAGCTGGACGGTGTGCTGTCGCCGTACGACGGCCTTTCCCGTGGCATCCTGAACGCCACCAAGGCGGAGAAGCCGATCGTCACCGGCCAGGACGCGGAGAAGCCCTCCGACAAGTTGATCTTGGACGGCGTGCAGTACTCGACGATCTTCAAGGACACCCGCAAACTGGGCGACACCGCGGCCACCATGGTCGACGCGGTGCTGAACGGCAAGGAGCCGGAGACCAACGACACCACGACCTACAACAACAAGGTCAAGGTCGTCCCGGCCTACCTGCATGAGTCCGTGATCATCACCAAGGACAACCTGATGAAGGAAGTAGTCGACACCGGCTACTACACCAAGGAAGAAGTCGAAAAGGGCGAGTAAGTCCGGAAACCTCTCTGGTGGGGTCTGCGCGAGCAGGCCCCACCTCCTTTGGCAACGCACCCCCTTGGCAAACGCAGGATAGGACAGAGTGAATGGCTGACAGCATCCTCGAGATGGTGAATATCACCAAGACGTTCCCCGGTGTCAAAGCGCTCCAGAACGTGAACCTGACCGTCGAACGTGGTGAGGTGCACGCCATCTGCGGCGAGAACGGCGCCGGCAAGTCGACGCTGATGAAGGTGCTGTCCGGGGTCTACCCGCACGGCACCTACGAGGGCGACATTATCTTTGAGGGAAACC
Source organism: uncultured Actinomycetota bacterium (assembly GCA_963731295.1). Classification (GTDB taxonomy): domain Bacteria; phylum Actinomycetota; class Actinomycetes; order Propionibacteriales; family Propionibacteriaceae; genus Microlunatus. The sequence continues at coordinate 162,975 of CAVSUP010000009.1, read as the reverse complement.
CGGCATCGTTCTCCGGCATCCGCGACTCGGAGAAGTCAGGCGTCGTGATCATCCATCAGGAATTGGCGCTGAGTCCGTTCCTGTCGATCGCGGAGAACATCTTCCTGGGTAATGAGCGGCAGCGGGCGGGTCGGATCGACTGGAACTCCACCAACCTCAAAGCGGCGGAGCTGTTGCAGCGCGTCGGGCTGTCGGAGAATCCGATCACCAAGATCACCGATATCGGCGTCGGCAAGCAGCAATTGGTGGAGATCGCCAAGGCGCTGTCCAAGGACGTCAAGCTGCTGATCCTGGACGAGCCGACGGCGGCACTGAACGACGAGGATTCGGCCCATCTGCTGAGCCTGATCGCCGGGCTCCGTGATCATGGGATCACCTCGATCATCATCAGCCACAAGCTCAACGAGATCAAGGCGATCGCCGACCGGGTGACGATCATCCGGGACGGCAAGACGATCGAGACCCTCGACCTGGAGGCCGGCGAGATCTCCGAGGAACGGATCATCCGGGGGATGGTCGGCCGGGATCTGGAGAGCCGGTATCCCGAACGCCAGGCGACCATCGGTGACGAGGTGTTGCGGATCGAGGACTGGACTGTCCACCATCCGTTAGAGCACAGCCGGCTGGTGGTCGACAGCGCCAGTCTCTACGTCCGAGCCGGTGAGGTCGTCGGCATCGCCGGCCTGATGGGGGCTGGGCGGACCGAGTTGGCGATGAGTGTCTTCGGGCGCTCGTACGGGCACAACATCACCGGCAACCTCTACAAGAACGGCTCGCCGATTCAGGCGCGCACCGTCAAGCAGGCAATCGGCCATGGGATCGCGTACGCGACCGAAGATCGGAAACGCTACGGCCTCAACCTGCTCGACGACATCAAGCGCAACATTTCCGGGTCGGCGCTCGGCAAGCTGTCCCACTGGGGTCGGGTCGATGCCAATCAGGAGCAGGTGGTCGCCAACGGGTTCCGAAAGAGTATGCGGATCAAGGCGCCGACGGTGGCGGCGATCACGGGCAAGCTGTCGGGCGGCAACCAGCAAAAGGTGGTGCTGTCCAAGTGGTTGTTCGCCGACCCCGACGTGCTGATCTTGGACGAGCCGACCCGCGGCATCGATGTCGGCGCCAAGTACGAGATCTACACGATCATCAACGAGATGGCCGCGCAGGGAAAGGCGATCATCGTGATCTCCTCCGAGCTGCCCGAGCTGCTCGGTATCTGTGACCGCATCTACGCCTTGGCGGCGGGCCGGGTGACCGGCGAGGTCGACACGACCGAGGCCCATCCGGAGAAGCTCATGCAGTACATGACGAAAGAGAAGGAGTAGCCGCATGTCTTCGGCGACCGACACCACGACCGATCCCGATCCGGTCATCCCGCCGCCCCACACGGAATCCAGCGGCAATGTGCTGCAGTTCCTCGGTGGCCGCTTGCGGCAGATCGGCATCTTCATCGCGCTGATCGCCATCGTGATCTTGTTCCAGATCCTCACCGGGGGGACGCTGCTGACCAACCGCAACGTCACCTCGATCATCAACCAGAACGCGTACGTGCTGATCCTGGCCATCGGCATGGTGATGATCATCATCGCCGGACACATCGACCTGTCGGTCGGTTCGGTGGTCGCCTTCGTCGGAGCGATGACTGGCATCTTCATCGTCAACTGGGGTTTGCCCTGGTGGATCGGTGTCCTGCTCGGGATCATCGTGGGGGGCTTGATCGGTGCCTGGCAAGGGTTTTGGGTCGCCTACGTCGGGATACCCGCGTTCATCGTCACCCTCGCCGGGATGCTCACCTTCCGCGGTCTGACCCAGATGGTGCTCAACAATGTGCCGATCACCCCGTTCCCGCAGCCCTACATCGACATCGGCTCCGGCTTCCTTCCTGACCTCGGCGGCCCCAACTCGTTCGTCGAGCCGCTGACGGTGATCCTTGGCGTTGCCGCCACCGCTGGCTTGGTCGCTCAGGAATTCCGCGAGCGGTCGAAGCGGGTCAAGCTGGGCCTGGAGGACGAGCCGTTCGGCTGGTTCTTGTCCAAGGCCGCTTTTACCGCGGTGTTCATCCTCGGCATCACCTTCGTGCTTGCCCGTTACCGCGGCACCCCGATCGTCCTGGTCATCTTGGCGGCGTTGATCTTGATCTACACCACGGTGATGAATCAGTTCGTCTTCGGCCGGCACATCTACGCACGGGGTGGCAATCTGCACGCGGCGCAACTGTCCGGGGTGGACACCAAGCGCGTCGACTTCTGGCTGTTCGTCAACATGGGCGTGCTGGCGGCCATCGCAGGCATCGCCTTCACCGCCCGCAGCAACTCGGCCCTGCCGGGTGCCGGCACCGGCTTCGAACTGGACGCGATCGCTGCGGTGTTCATCGGCGGAGCTGCGGTCACCGGTGGCATCGGCACCGTGACCGGTGCGATCATCGGCGGGTTGATCATGGGCGTGCTGAACAACGGCATGTCCCTGCTCGGACTCGGCAGCGAGGTGCAGTCGTTCATCAAGGGCTTCGTGCTGCTGCTCGCCGTCGCCTTCGACATCTTCAACAAGCGGCGCGCCTCCAACTCCTCGAAGTAGAACCCCGAGTGGTCAGCGTGAGTCGTCGCCATGGCGACGACTCACGCTGACCAGTCGGCATGCCCCCACGGAAGGAACTCATGAGTGCGATCAGCGACACCGACGCGGTGATCAATGAGCTGCGTCGACAGGTGTGCGACCTGCACGCCGAGTTGCCGCGCAACGAACTAGTGGTCTGGACGGCCGGCAATGTGTCGGCCCGCGTACCGGACCGGGAACTGTTGGTGATCAAGCCGTCGGGAGTCGGCTACGACGAGCTGACCCCGGAGTCGATGGTGATCACCGATTTCGAGGGCCGGCTGGTCGATGGTGAGCATGCGCCGTCCTCCGACACCGCTGCTCACGCCTATGTCTACAAGCATTTGCCCTGGGTCAACGGTCAGGTGCACACCCACTCGACCTATGCCACGGCCTGGGCCGCCCGCGGTGAGCCGATCCCGTGCGTGCTGACCATGATGGGTGATGAATTCGGCGGCGAGATCCCTGTCGGCCCGTTCGCGCTGATCGGCGACGACTCGATCGGCCACGGCATCGTCGAGACCCTGAGCCGCCACCGCTCCACCGCCGTGCTCATGCAGAACCACGGTGTCTTCACGATCGGCAAGACGGCCAAGGCGGCGGTGAAGTCTGCTGTCTTGTGCGAGGAGGTGGCTCGCACGGTTCACATCTCGAGGCAGCTCGGCACCCCGATCCCCATCCCGCAATCCGACATCGATTCACTGTTCGATCGCTATCAGAACGCCTACGGGCAGAAGTGAGGACAAACCCGTGTCTCCCCAGTGCTGGTTCCTGACCGGAAGCCAAGGCCTCTACGGCCCCGAGATCGTCGCGCAGGTCGAATCCCATGCCCAACAGATCGTGGCGGCGCTGAACGATGCCGACGAGATCGGCGTCGAGGTGGTCTGGAAGCCGGTGCTCACCGACGCCGGCGCCATTCACCAGACCATGCTCGAAGCCAACAGCGACCCGGACTGCGTCGGCGCGATCGCCTGGATGCACACGTTCTCGCCGGCCAAGATGTGGATCGCCGGACTCGATGCCCTGCGTACGCCGCTGCTCCACCTGCACACTCAGGCCGACGCCGCGCTGCCCTGGTCCGAGATCGACATGGACTTCATGAATCTCAACCAGGCCGCTCATGGCGACCGCGAGTTCGGCTACATCCAGACCCGGATCGGCGTGGCCCGCAAGACGGTGGCCGGGCACGTGTCCAACCCCCAGGTGCGCGCCCGGATCGGGGCGTGGCAGCGCGCGGCCGTCGGGCACGCGGCGATCCGGAAGCTGAAGCTGGCCCGGTTCGGCGACAACATGCGCGATGTCGCGGTGACCGAGGGCGACAAGGTCGATGCCCAGCTGAAGTTCGGGGTCTCGGTCAACACCTACGGGGTCACCGAGTTGGTCGAACGGGTCGACGGCACGAGCGACGCGGACGTTGATCAACTGATCACCGAGTACGCGGACCTCTACGATCTTGCTCCCGAGCTCGCGGTCGGCGGCGACCGTCACGAATCACTCCGCTACGGCGCCCGGATCGAAGCCGGGTTGCGGACCTTCCTCACCGACGGCGGCTTCGGCGCCTTCACCACCAATTTCCAAGATCTCGGCGGGTTGCGGCAACTACCCGGTCTGGGCGTTCAGCGACTGATGGCCGAAGGCTACGGGTTCGGCGGCGAGGGCGACTGGAAGACCTCGGTCATGCTGCACACCATCAAAGCCATGGGGGAGGGACAACCCGGTGGCACGTCGTTCATGGAGGACTACACCTACAACCTGGTGCCCGGAGCCGAGCGGATCCTGGGCTCACACATGCTCGAGGTCTGCCCGACCATCGCTTCGGGCAAGCCACGGATCGAGATTCATCCGCTCGGCATCGGCGACCGCGAGGATCCGGTCCGGATGGTCTTCGACGCCACACCGGGACCGGCCACGATCCTGGGCATCTGTGACCTTGGTGAGCGTTTTCGACTGGTGCTGAACGAGGTCGAGGTGGTGGAGCCGGACGAACCGCTGCCGAAGCTGCCGGTGGCTCGGGCGGTGTGGAAGCCGTTGCCGGATCTGGCGACTTCGGCCGAGTGCTGGCTGACCGCCGGCGGTCCGCACCACACCGTGCTGTCCAGCGCCGTGTCGACCGAGGTGCTGTCCGACTTCGCCGAAATGATCAAGACCGAGCTGGTGATCATCGACCACGACACCAAGCGCCGATCGTTCGGTAACGAGCTTCGCTGGAATCAGGCCTACTGGCGACTGGCGGCCGGCTTCTGAGACTGGTCGCTCGTCGAGCTTGCCTCCGACAGCGAAGCGCGCGTTTCCTCCGGATCGGATGCGAAAGCGGAGCGCGGGCTCTCGGGAGCCGGTGCCGACAAGATCTCGGAAGTTGCCGCCGGTTGGCGCAATTCCGGCTACGGTCACGGTGAAGGCAATGGCGGCGGGGAGATGTCCGCCTCGCTCCTCGAAGGGATGGACGGGTGATCGGTCAGCGGGTGCCCGTAGCCGAACGGGGTTCACGGCGACTGCCTGGACGCGGAGTGAACCGATCCGCCGGGCTATCCGCGCCTTGGTTGAGCCGCGGACTCGCCCCCAGCGAGGAAAGGGCGGTCGATGGCGGGTAAGCGTTCGTCGAGCAGTCCGGTCGACGAGGCGCTCATCCGGTCGCTCTACGCCGATCACGGGCGGGCCCTTCTGGCGTACGCGTCGCGGCTGATCGGGGACGGTGTCGCGGCCGGGGACGTGGTGCAGGAGACGTTGGTCAACGCCTGGCGAAACCCTGGATTTTTCCTGCACGGGAGGGGATCGGTCCGGGGCTGGTTGTTCACGCTCGGCGCGCGGCATTGTCCTTGATCGGGCGGCGCCGGCCGCCGCCGAGGACGATCTGGCCGCCCAGGTCGTCGACGCCAGGCCGGTGATGGATGCCATGAGTGAGCTGACCGAGTCACATCGCCAGGTCATCGAGCAAATCTACTTCCGGGGCCGCACCGTGGCCGAAACCGCCTTGCTGATGGACCTTCCCGCCGGCACGGTGAAGTCACGGTCGTACTACGCGCTGCGCGCGCTGCGGCAGGCGATCGAGCCGAGGGTCGCCGATGTGGAGCTGGCAACGTGACCGCCGAGCACGTCTCCCAGCCGGAGCTGGGCGCGTTCGTGTTGGGCGGGTTGGCCGCGTTCGAGCACGCACAGGTGCGGGCCCATCTGGTTAGTTGCCCGAGCTGCAACCAGTCGCTGGCCGAGCTCCAAGCGGCGCGGCAGCTGCTCGACAACATGCCGCCGGAGTTCTTCCTCGATGGTGCCCCCGAGGACGGCGACGTGGTCGCGGAGCGGGCGATCCGGCAGATCCGGTCGGAGCAGTCGATCGGCCGCAACCGGCGACGGCGGCTGATCGGCGCGGCCGCCACGGTCGGAGCGATCCTGCTGCTCGGAGTCGGGGTGCTGGGCGGCCGGCAGCTCACTCCGGTCACCGCACCGACCCTCACGGTGGCGACGACGGCGCCCGCGACCCGGTTGGCGTCGGGCACCGACCCGCAAACCGGTGCGCGGCTCACCGTGAGCGTGATCCCCGCCGCCGGCTGGGTGAGGATCGCGGCGACGGTCGAGGCGATGCCCGCCGGAGAGCGCTGCCGCCTGGTGGTGGTCGGGGCGGACGGTGAGCGGGAGATCGCGGGCAGCTGGCTGGTTTCGGCCCGGGCTGAGCCGGGGGAGAGTTCGCTCAGCGGCTTCGCCCTCGTCGACCCGGCCGACGTGTCCGAGGTCCTGATCGAGAATTTCGCGGGCCGCCAGTTCGTGGCGGTCGCGATCAGCTGACCGGACGCGGCCCCGGCAGCGCCCACTTGCGCTTATTAGGAAGGAGTGGTTACATATGACCCAGAGAAGTTAAGACTCCTTACAACAACTTGCCGAGGGTGACGATGACCACCATGACCACTGACCTGAGCTCACTCACCGGACTGCCGCATTGGGAGACCCAGCCGGCGGACATCCCGGCAGCCATCCGGGAGATCAAGGCGGCCCTCCGAGCGCGGATCAAGGAGTCCGGTCGTACGGTCGGCGAGGTGATCGCCGAGATCGAGGAATACCTGGAGGTCGAGATCGCCGACATCTCGGCGGCGCGGGATCGCGGTGACGAAGTATGGCCGGTGATCGACTTCTCCGACGTCGAAGCGGGAACGGTCAGCACCGAGACGCTGGCTCTGGTGAAGCGACGCGGCTGCGCCGTGGTGCGCGGACACTTCGATCGCGCGCAGGCGGAGCGCTGGGATTCCGACATCGTCGACTACGTCGACTCCAACCAGTTCTTCGAGAACTACACCGGTCCGGCGGACGACTTCTTCGGCACACTCGGAGCTGAGGCGTCCAAGCCGGAGATCTACCCGGTCTACTGGTCCAGCGCCCAGATGGAGGCCCGGCAACATCCCCGGATGGCTGCGGTGCAGGCCTTCCTCAACCATCGGTGGAGGTTCTTCTCCGACGACACCAACTGGTTCGACCCGGATCAGGACAGCCTCTATCCGGACCGGATCCGCCGCCGCCCGCCGGGTGCCGACTCCGGCGGTCTCGGCACCCATCTCGACCCGGGCACCCTCGATCTGTGGATGACCGAGGGTTACCAGCTGGCGTTCCGGCACCTGTTCGCCGGCGACTTCGCGGCCTACGACCCATGGGATGCGGCGTACCGGACCTCGGCCGCGCAGTACCCCGGATCGACGATGTGCTCGGCCTTCCGCACGTTCCAGGGCTGGACCGCACTCAGCGAGATGAGCAACGACCAGGGCGTGCTGCACACGGTGCCGATCCCCAAGGCAATGGCCTACCTGATGCTCCGGCCCCTGCTCGACGACGTCGACGAGGACGACATGTGCCTCGTCCAGCCCAACAAGACCTTCCCGGTCAATGAGAAGTGGCATTCGATCCTGCTGCCGGCGGTCTCGGCCATCCCCAGCGTGCGACCCGGCGACTCGGTCTGGTGGCACTGCGACATGATCCATTCGGTCGCGCCGATCCATGATCAACAGGGCTGGGGGAATGTGATGTACATCCCCGCCGCGCCGTGGTGTCCGAAGAACGAGGCGTACGCAGGCCGGGTGCGGGAGGCGTTCCTGGCCGGGAAGAGCCCGTCGGACTTCCCGCAGGAGGATTACGAGGCGAACTGGCCGAACCGGTTCCAGCCCGAGGCGCTGAACGAGATCGGACGCCGCGGCCTCGGACTGTGACGGCGAGCGAGCCCCGACCCTCCCTCGAGCTGCTGCGCCAGCTGACGGATCGACATGTCTTCGACCAGCTTCTGGCCCAGTCAGAGCTGACCAGGGCCGAGTTGTCGACCCGGACCGGCATCTCCAAGCCGACGATCTCCGAGAGCGTCAAACGACTGCTGGACGGCGGCGTCCTGGAGGAATCAGGTCGACAGCTCGGCAAGCGGGGGCCGGCGGGGACCTACCTGCGGACGCGAGATGATCTTGGTGTCGCTCTGGCGCTCGCCGCCGGCCCGGACGGCGTCGTGGTGGACACCTTCGATCTGCGGGGTACGCGGCTCGACCGGATCGAGCGCGCGGTTCCGGCGCCGGTCGATGCGGCCCGGTTGACTCCGGTGATCAAGAAGGCGGTGCAGCGCGCCGTTCAGCGCGCGCCCGGACCGATCCGCGGGTGTGCGCTCAGTGTTGCCGGGCCGGTCGATCAACGGACGGGACGTCTGGTCCGACTGCCGAATGCTCCTTTCCTGCTTGATGAATTCGCACCCACCGATCTGCTGAGCGGACTCACCGCTACTGCGGTCCAGGTGGACAACGACGTCAATTGGGCGGCCCTCGCCGAAGATCGCGAGGGGGCCGGACGCGATCTGCGGCACTTCTTCCTCTGCTACCTGGGAGCCGGGATCGGCGGCGCGGCGGTGGCCGGTGGCGAGGTGGTGCACGGCTCGCGTGGTCTCGCCGGTGAGCTCGCCTATGTCAACACGATCGGACCGGGCGGACGGGCGATGCCACTCGTCGAATGCTTCGGCGGTTGGCAGCTGCTCCAACCTGGTTCAGCGGCCCTCGATGTCGAGTCACTGCAGTTGATCATGAACGGCCGGTCCCTGGCGGACCGGCGCCGCCGTACGGCAATCATCCGGGCCGTCGTCGGAGCGTTGAGCTCGGTCACGGCTCTGCACAATCCCGAGGCGATCGTGATCGCCGGGCCCTGGGGTGCGGCACCCGGGGTCGTTTCGCTGATCGCTGATCAACTCACCGCAACGAGCACGATCAGCACCGAGGTCCGGGCGGCGCAGATCCTGGCCGAAGCGCCGCTGGTCGGGACCCGGATCCATGCCCTCGAACGGGGCCGGGCCAGCGTGATCGAACGGCTGATCAATCGAGCCTGAGACCGTCGCCGAAGCGGAACAGCGGATCCGCGGTGTCGAACGGCACATCAGGTCGGCCCCGAAGTTGATCACCAGCGCGGCGACCTGGTCGACGATCGGCGTCAGGATCGCCGGACGATCCAGGAACGCATCGACGACGGTCGGCACCTGGCGGCCGACCTCGGCCACGTGCTCGACGACCTCCCGAGGAAAGTCCAGGGGGCCGGCGTGGAAGTGGTTCTCGAACGCGGTCATGCGCCGCTCGTACGGCGCCTTCAGTCGGAGAATGGCGACTTCGGCCTGAGCGGGGTCATCGACCACCGCACCGTATTCACCCGCTATCGCGGCGTCGATCCCATCGACCAACGGCTGGTCGAAGAGCCCCAGCACGAACTTCTCCCGGAGCAGTCGTCGCACGGAGCGGTCCAGCCGCTCCTGCGTCACGTCGCCGGAGCCCACGATGTCGACCAACAGTTCCGGGCCTGATTCGCCGCCGAACTGATCGACTCCGGCGTCCAGGACCTTGATCATCTGCTCCCGCGGTGACAACTGCTCGGCGCCCCAGGCCCGCGCGACGTGCAGATCGCCCATGATCGGATGATCATTGATCAAGCCCCAGTCACTGCAGACGATGCCATCGAAGCCGAAGCGCTCGCGGAGCAGTCCGGTGATCACCTCGCGGTGGAAGCCGAAGCCGACCTCCTCGTACGGCGTGCCGACCGGGATGCCGTAGTAGGGCATGATCTGGCTGCCGCCGGCGGCGAAAATCGGCTCGAACGGCCGCAGGTGCAGCTCGACCCGACAGCGTAGAGTCCTCGCCGAAGGTGGCGACCTGACGCGACCAGCGCGGCTCGGCCGCCAGATCCACCTGCGGGTGCAGAGCCACCCGGATCCCGACGGCCAGATATTCCTGCCGGGCCATGTCGGCGAAGGTCTCCACCGCCTGGGTGAGTTGCCGGACCAGCACGTAGTCGTCGGTCGATGCGAGCCCGAAGTCAGGGCCGGCGTCGGCGAGCTCACCGCCGGGACCGGGAACGATCATTGCGTGGAAGAACAGACCAGCCTTCTCCGGCACGGTCATCTGGAAGAGGAGTCGCTCGACCCGCTCGTCGATCGGCAAGGCTGAATTGCGCCAGCTAAGTCGGGGTCACCACTCGTCGTCGAGTCGGTCATCGATCCTCCTGAGATCACGGATTGCCCGGGTTCGAACATCATGTTCCTGTCCCGACGTACGCGACCCGCGGGGCATCTGATTCGCCGTTCGATCGGTAGTGCGCGACGGGGGTCAACGGGGAGTGGCGGGAAGTCCTGATCCGGAAGGGGTGCCCCGACGGTCAGTCCCAGCGGGTCGGTGCAGACGTGTGGGGCACCGTTGTAGGTCAGGTCGCGATCGACGTAGACCACGTGCGCCAACCGCACCTTTTCGGTCTCGTTCGAGTTGGCCGAGTGCGGGGTGTAGCCGTTGTGGAACGTGATGTCGCCGGCGCGCAGCGGGATGGTCACCCGCGGCTGGAAGATCAGGTCCTCGGCCGCCTCGAAGAGATCGGTCCTGTCGACCAGGGCGGATGAGCGAGGGCACGCGAGCCGAAGCTCCCGTGCGGCGTACGCGAGGCACCGAGTGCCTACCGATGCCTGATAGCTTCTGATACGAATCAAGTTGAGGGCCAGCTGGGCGGTGAGCCAATTCATGGCAGTACAACACAAGTCGTCAGTCAGCGTGAAGGACGTGGCCGCGCTTGCGGGCGTCTCCGTCGGCACCGTCTCCAACGTCGTCAACTCGCCCGCGGTGGTGTCCGAAGCGACCCGGCAGCGCGTCGAGGACGCCATCGCGAAGCTCGGCTGGGTGCGCAACGAGTCGGCCCGGCAGTTGCGGGCCGGGCGGAGTCGCTCCATCGGCATGGTCGTCATGGAGATCGCCAACCCGTTCTTCACCGACATCGTCGGCGGCGTCGAGAACTACGTTCACGAACTCGGCTACACCGTTCAGCTCGGGAACAGCGACCAACAGGTCAGTCGCGAATCTGCTCATCTCGACCTGTTCGAGGAGCACCGCGTCCGCGGCATCTTGTTCGCGCCGATTCGCGAGGTGGGGGACCGCATTGCGAGGTTACGCAGCCACGGCATTCCGGTCGTCGTCGTCGACCGCGCGGCCGACAAAGACGACTATTGCTCGGTGGCGGTGGACGACATTGAGGGCGGCCGGCTTGCCGTATCGCACCTCGTTGATCTTGGTCACGAGTCGATCGCCTTCGTCGGCGGCCCGAGCAGCCTGCAGCAGGTGCGTGACCGTAGCCTCGGCGCCCAGATCGCCGCTTCGAGGCTCAGCTCGCCCAGCAGCCTGTTGACGATCTCCACGCCGCGGCTCGACACCGGTTCGGGCGTCCGGGCGGCCGGCGAAATCGCCGCGATGCCGATCAGTGAGCGACCGAGTGCCGTTTTCGCCGCCAACGACCTGCTGGCCATCGGCCTGTTGCAGGGCTTTGTCACGCACGGGATGCGGGTCCCCGAAGATATCGCGATCATCGGCTACGACGACATCGAATTCGCCTCCGCGGCCGCCGTACCGCTGTCCTCGATCCGGCAACCCCGCGAGACGCTCGGTCGGCGTGCGGCCGAGCTGCTGTTCGCCGAGGTGGACGCCCTCGACCAGGGCCTGCCCCACCTCCATGAGCACGTCGAGTTCACCCCTGAGTTGATCGTTCGCCGGTCGACCGCCGGCGGTCGGCCGCGCCAATCCTGAGAAATTAACCTCAAGCCGTCTGAATCGGTACACGTCGGACGCACCGTGCTTGGCTCAGCCCGCTCACAGGGTTCCATTGGCTCTGGGCAAGGGATCTTGTTCGTCAAGGGGGTTGACGACGATCAGCTGATATGCCTAGACTCACGCCATAATGAATCGTTCCAATTATGATTCTCTTACAAGGAGGTAAGCGTGCTTCCAGTACGTATCCGACGATTTGCCCGGCCCTTGCTGGCGGCCAGCGCCGCGGCGGTCCTCGTCACCGGTTGCTCGGCCGGATCTATCGGCGGTGGGAACAACGACGACTCGAGCTCCGGGAGTGCCACCACCATCAGCGTGCTCTACGGTGTCGGCACCGCCAATGACGCGCTGTTCAAGGCCCTCTCCGACGGCTTCACCGTCGCGAACCCCGATATCAAGCTCGCGTTCGAGACCCAGCCGACTGGGACCGAGGGTGACAACCTGATGAAGACCAAGCTCTCAACCGGCGAGATGTCAGATGTCTTCTACTACAACTCCGGGTCGCTGTTCCAGGCGCTGAATCCGGACACTCAACTGGCGCCGTTGACTGATCAGCCGTGGGTCGAGCAGCTGTCGGCCGAGATGAAGCCGGTGGTGAGCACCGACAACGGCACCTACGGCGCGCCGCTCGGGACGACGTTCGCCGGTGGCGTTGTCTATAACCGGAAGGTGTACGAGGACCTCAACCTCAAGGTCCCCACCTCCTGGGCGGAATTCGATGCCAACAATAAGAAGATCAAGGCCGACGGCAAGGTGACGGCGATCGAGCAGACCTTCGGTGACACCTGGACCTCGCAGTTGTTCGTGCTGGGTGACTTCGGCAATGTGGCTAAGCAGGATCCGAACTGGGCCGCGGACTACACGGCCAACAAGGCCAAGTACGCCAACCAGCCCGCGCTGCAGTCCTTCATCAACCAGCAGCAGACCCATGATGACGGCTACTACAACAAGGACTTCGCGTCGGCCAAGTACGAGGACGGGGTGAAGGCCGTTGCCACGGGCACCGCGGCGCACTACCCGATCCTGACCGGGGCCCTCAGCACGATCCAGCAGAACAGCCCGGAGAACATCGATGACGTCGGCTTCTTCGCCTTGCCGGCGCAGGATGCGGCCAACACGCAGATGACGCTCTGGCTGCCGAATGCCGTGTACATCCCGAAGACGACCGAGGGCGCCAAACTGGACGCGGCCAAGAAGTTCATCGCCTTCGTCAACTCGCCTGAAGGCTGCACGATCCAGACCAAGGTCACCTCGGTCACCGGCCCGTTCGCCATCAGCGCGTGCACGCTGCCGGACGACGTTCCGCAGGTCGTGAAGGACATGCAGCCCTATCTGGACGCCAAGCAGGTCAGCCCGGCGCTCGAATTCCTCTCTCCGATCAAGGGCCCGAACCTGGAAAACCTGACCGTCGAGGTCGGCTCCGGCATCTCGAAGGCCGACAAGGCCGCCGCTCAGTACGACGAGGACGTGAAGAAGCAGGCGCAGCAGCTCGGACTCCCCGGCTGGTGATCGGGAACGCACTTCGCGCCTGAGAGCTCGACCACGGCTGGGGCGGCTGCACTTTGGCCGCCGTCCCAGTCCCTTCCCTCGACTCTGCCCGCCCTGACACCTGGAGATGCCAGATGGTCTCAACGCTGACCCCTTCTGCGGTCGACACGAACAAGGCCGCGGCTCGGCCCCGCCGCCGCCGTCCCAACTCGTATCCGTTGTGGTTCTACGCGCTACCCGCCTTGCTGTTCGTCGTCTTGTTCGCCATTCCGACGTTCGCCTCGTTCTACTTCAGCTTGACCCGCTGGACGCTGTTCAGCACGGAGTTCATCGGACTCGACAACTTCGTCACCTTCTTCCGAGAGCCCACCCTGGTCAGCGGCTTCACCCACACCTTCATCTACGCCATCCTCACGTCCGGCACCAAGGTCATCCTGGGCATGCTGCTCGGCGTACTGCTCACGTCCAAGATCATCGGGCGCGGCTATCTCCGATCGGTGATCTTCTTCCCGGTGCTCGTCTCGACCATCGGCGTCGGTCTGACCTTCAAGATCTTGCTCGATCCCTTCAAGGGCCTGGTGAATCACACGCTCGCACTGGTCGGGATCACCGGTCCGGGTTGGCTGACCGATCCCAACATCGCGCTCTACTCGGTGATCGGGGTCGACGTGTGGAAAGGCGTCGGCATCGCGACGTTGATCTTCATGGCCGGTATGGTCGGCATTCCGACGGAGTACTACGAGGCGGCCAAGGTCGACGGCACCTCGGCCCGACAACAGTTTTTCAACATCACGCTGCCGTTGCTGCGGCCGGCGACCACCACCGTGGTCCTGCTGTCCCTGATCGGCGGACTGCGCTCGTTCGATCTGATCTGGGCCATGACCAAGGGCGGTCCCGGCTTCACCAGTGACGTGATCGCCTCGGTGATCTACAAGCAGTACCAGGCGGGGTTCTACGGCCTCTCTACCGCCGGCAATGTGGTGCTCTTCGTCGTCGTGGCCGCCATCGTCGTGCCCATGCAGATGTACTTCAACCGGTCGGAGGCCAAGCGATGAAATCAGAGAAGCGTCGCAGTTGGATCGTCGGCATCATCGCGATCATCGCCTCGATCTTCGTCTTCCTGGTGCCGTTCGCCTTCATCTTGCTGACGGCCAGCAAGACCGTCAGGGACGCTGCCGGACTTGCCTTCACGCTGCCCGAAGAGTGGGTGTTGTTCCAGAACATCTCCACCGTCCTGCAGACCAACCAGTTCGTCGTGCTGCGAGCCTTCATCAACAGCATGACGCTGACCGTCACCAGTGTGGCGATCATGGTCGTGCTCGCCGCCATGGCCGGCTATGTTCTCGAGCGGCGCCAATCGCGGTGGAACACGGTGGCGAACTTCTTCGTGCTGGCCGGCCTGATCGTGCCGCCCGCCGTCGTTCCGACCATCTGGGTGCTGCAGAGCCTGGGGTTGTTCAAGACGCTGCCCGGCCTGATCTTGATCGAGGCGACCTTCGGGCTCTCGTTCTGCATCCTGCTGTTCAAGTCGTTCGTCTCGAGCATCCCGAAGGAGCTCGACGAGGCGGCCATCGTCGACGGCGCCGGTCCGCTCCGGCTGTTCTTCAGTGTGATCCTGCCGCTGCTGAAGCCGGTGGTCGTGACGGTCATCGTGGTACAGGCGGTTGCCGTCTTCAACGACTTCGCCAACCCGCTCTACTTCCTGCCGGGCAACGATGGCGTGACGGTCCAGCTGACGCTCTACAACTTCCAGAGCCAGACGTTGAACCAGTGGAACCTGCTGTTCGCCGATATCTTGTTGATCACGATCCCACCGTTGATCATGTACATGTTCTTCAACCGGCAGATCGTCGAGGGCATGACCTCGGGCGCGGTCAAGGGCTGACATGCACCAGCGGTCACCAGAACTCGGGCGGAATGGTCTGGTTGAGCCAGGCCAGCTCGTTATCGGCGATGAAGGTCGAGAGGCCTTCGTCGAGGGACAGCGGCGCACCCAGCCATTGGTCGACGATGTCGATCATGGTATGGGCTGCGTCCGAGGTCGGATGGTCGAGCAGGGCCCACCACGCCCCGAGAAAGTCGGTCGGCAGATCGGGCAGGGCGGCGACATCAGCGGCCAGGTACTTCTGGCCCCGGAAGAGCCGATGATGCTGGGCCAATGCACAGCGACCGGCCGCGTACGCGGCGTGCACGGCCGAATGCTGCAGCAGGAACCGGTCACCCCGGTGGTAAGCCTGCCCGAGGAAGTAGCCGCCGTAGAGGGCCAGCTGGGCGCGATAGCTGTGCACCCGGACCGCCCACGCGTCGGCGGGCAGCTCGGTCATCCGGACCACGAGCGGGGCCACCTCGCCGGTCCGGTCGAGGGTCACCCGACCATGATCGAAAGACGCCCGCGTGGGGTCGTCACCATGATCAACAGCGGCCTGCAGGTAGCGCGGCGACGCCAGCTTGACGTCGACGTAGCCACCCTCGTACGCGACTCCGGTGTGGCTGACGAAAGCAATCTCGCCGGCGTCGGCCGCCGCCGCGTACGCCTCGTCAGTGACCACCAGGTAGACGTCAACGTCCGAGTCGGTCCGTTCGTCACCGCGAGCCACCGACCCGACCACAATGACGCCGACGGTGTCCGGCCGACCAGTCTGACTTTCGGTGAACCCGGCAATCGTCTCCTCGTGATGGTGCACGCCTCACACTCCCACAACGCCGGCACCCGCCCGCCGGCTGCATCACGCTAGCTTCCCGCCCCCAACGCCACGTACCTCCACGAAAGGTCCCCATGTCCCAGATTGCCGGCGCCACGATGATCAGCACTGCTGACGATCAGAACGCGCCGTTGCTGCGTACGGAGTTCTCCCTCGACTCTGGTCACGGCGCCGTGACGCAGGCTCGCCTGGAGGCCAGCGCCCAGGGCATCTTCGAGGCCTATCTCGCCGGTAGCAAGATCAGTGACGACGTCTTCAGCCCCGGTTGGTCGAGCTATGAGTGGCGGCTGCGCTACCGGCAGTATGACGTCACCGCCGCAGTCCAGGATGCCGGCGACCAGCCCGTCGTTCTGGGCTTCGGATTGGCCAACGGCTGGTTCCGCGGTCAGCTCACCTGGGACATGATGACCAACATCTACGGTGACCGGCTCGGGGTGATCGCGGCGCTCACGATCACCTTCGCGGACGGCCACGAGCAGGTGGTGCGCACCAATACGTCCTGGACGAGTGGACCCTCGGCGGTGCTCGCCGACGATCTCTACGACGGCCAGACCATCGATGCCCGGCTCGTCTCCGAAGCCTGGTTGCGGCCCGGTTTCGCCGACCCGGCGTGGGGCGGCGTGACGGCGCTGGACTTCGACAGCTCACTGCTGGTCGAGTATGTCGGCCCTCCGGTGGTGCGGCACGAGGAGCTCCGACCGGTCGAGATTTGGCAGTCGCCCGCGGGCAAGACCTTGATCGACTTCGGTCAGAACCTGGTCGGCTGGTTGAAGTTCGCGGTGACCGGTGAGCGCGGCGAGACGATCACGCTGCGGCATGCGGAGGTTTTGGAGAACGGTGAGCTCGGCGTCCGCCCGCTGCGCCACGCCAAGGCGATCGACCGGCTGATCTTGAGCGGCGGCGAGGACCTTTTCGAGCCCACGTTCACCTTCCACGGCTTCCGCTACGCCGAGGTGACCGGCTGGCCCGGCGACCTGACCGCCGACTCACTGGTCGCGGTCGTCGTCTCTTCGGACCTCGAGCGGATTGGCGACTTCGAGTGCTCGGATCCCATGCTCAACCAGCTGCACCGCAACGTCGTCTGGGGTCAGCGCGGCAACTTCCTCGATGTCCCGACCGACTGCCCGCAACGCGACGAGCGCCTCGGCTGGACCGGCGATCTCGCGGTGTTCTCGCCGACCGCGGTGTTCTTGTTCGACAGCGCGGGATTCCTGCGCGACTGGCTGCGCGACCTCGATGTCGAGCAACGCGCCGCGAACGGCATGGTGCCGTTCGTCGTGCCGGACGTGATCAAGTTCCAACCCCCGCACGAGAGCTTCGGCCGAGAAGACTCGACCTCGTTCTGGAGCGACGCCGCGGTCTGGGTGCCCTGGGCGTGTTGGCAGGCTTATGGTGACCGGGAAGCGCTGGCCGAGGCCTACCCGGCGATGAGTGCGCACGTCCGTCGGGTCGAGGGCAAGCTGTCGGCCAACGGCCTGTGGGACACGGGCTTCCAGTTCGGCGACTGGCTGGACCCGGATGCGCCGCCGGAGCAGGCGGCGGACGCGAAGGCCGACAAGAGCGTGGTGTCGACCGCGGCCCTGTACCGCAGCAGCGTGACCTCCGCGGAGGTCGCCCGGGAGCTCGGCCACGATGCCGATGCCGAGCACTTCGATGCGCTCGCGGCTCGGGTGCGGGAGGCGTTCGACACCCACTACGTCACCGACGAGGGCGTGGTGCTCAGCGACTGCACCACCGTGTACGCCTTGGCCATCGTGTTCGGTCTGCTTGACGAGCCGCAGCGGCAGTTCGCCGGCGACCGACTCGCCGAGCTGGTGGCCGCGAACGGCTACCGCGTCTCGACCGGCTTCGCCGGGACGCCGTACATCTCCGACGCGCTGACCCTGACCGGCCATCTCGACCACGCGTACCGACTGCTGCTCGAGCGGGAGTGCCCGTCGTGGCTGTATCCGGTGACTATGGGGGCGACGACGATCTGGGAGCGCTGGGATTCGATGTTGCCGGACGGGTCGATCAACCCGGGCGAGATGACCAGCTTCAACCACTACGCCCTCGGGGCGGTGGCCGACTGGATGCACCGCATCGTCGGCGGCTTGAGTCCGGCCGCTCCCGGCTACGCCCGCGTACGCATCGCTCCGCAGCCGGGCGGGGGTCTCACCTGGGCCAAGACCTCGCTCAAGACGCCGCACGGCCTGGTGAAAGTGAGCTGGGAGATCGTCGACGGTGAGCTGGTGGTCGATGTCGACCTGCCCGAAGGCGTCGAAGCCGAGCTCGAGCTGCTGGACTCCGACCTCGAAACCATCGCCGGCGGTCAGTCCGTCCGCCGGTCGACCTCCGTAACAGCAGGGAGCATCGTATGACGACCTTCGCATCCATCGCCGACCAGCTGGCCGGCCAGGTGATCGAGCTGCCTTCGTGGGCGTTCGGGAACTCGGGCACGCGGTTCAAGGTGTTCGGGACCCCGGGCACGCCGCGGACCATTCAGGAGAAGCTGGCCGATGCGGCCAAGGTGAACGAGCTGACCGGGCTGGCGCCGAAAGTGGCGCTGCACATCCCGTGGGACAAGGTCGACGACTACGGCGCCCTGAAGGCGTACGCGGCTGATCTCGGGGTCGCGCTGGGCACGGTGAACTCGAACACGTTCCAGGACGACATCTACAAGTTCGGCAGCCTGACTCACGTTGACGAATCCGTACGCCGCAAGGCGATCGAGCATCATTTCGAGTGCATCGAGGTGATGAACGCCACCGGGTCGCGGGATCTGAAGATCTGGCTGGCCGATGGCACGAACTACGCCGGACAGGGTGATATCCGGGGCCGGCAGGACCGGCTGGCCGACAGCCTCGCTCAGATCTACGAGCGGATCGGGGCGGATCAGCGGCTGGTGCTGGAGTACAAGTTCTTCGAGCCGGCCTTCTATCACATGGACGTCCCGGACTGGGGCACCTCGTACGTGCAGGTCGCTGCGCTGGGGGAGCGGGCGACGGTGTGCCTGGATACCGGGCATCATGCGCCGGGGACGAACATCGAGTTCATCGTGGCCCAGCTGTTGCGGCTGGGGAAGCTGGGGTCGTTCGACTTCAACTCCCGCTACTACGCCGACGACGACCTGATCGTCGGGTCGGCGGATCCGTTCCAGCTGTTCCGGATCCTCTTCGAGGTCGTCCGCGGCGGCGGTTTCGGACCAGAGTCGGAGGTGGCTTTCATGCTCGACCAGTGCCACAACGTCGAGGACAAGATCCCCGGCCAGATCCGGTCGGTGCTGAACGTCCAGGAGATGACCGCCCGGGCGCTTCTGGTCGACCGGGCCGCGCTGCTCGCGGCCCAGGAAGCCGGTGATGTCCTCGGCGCCAACGGGATCTTGATGGACGCGTTCTACGCCGACGTGCGTCCCGATCTGGCCGCGTGGCGGGAGTCCCGCGGCCTGCCCGCCGACCCGATGAGCGCGTACGCCGAATCCGGCTATCAGCAGCAGATCGCCGCCGACCGCGTCGGCGGCTCCCAATCCGGCTGGGGCGCCTGAGCACCTCCCCTTTTTCCGAAACTGGCGGGAAACGACGGAGATCTGCCAGTTTCGCCGCAATATCCGGACACTTTTCGAACGACTCGACCCAAGGAACTGGAACCCATGACCAACAACGCAGTCTCTGATCTGATCGGCCGGAGCAACCGGCTGGGCTCGGACGCGAAGAACACCAACTACGCCGGCGGGAACACCTCCGCCAAGGGTCGCGAGACCGACCCGGTGACCGGGAGCGAGGTCGAGCTGCTCTGGGTCAAGGGATCCGGTGGCGACCTGGGGACTCTGAAGGAGTCGGGTTTGGCGGTCCTGCGGCTGGACCGGATGCGTTCTCTGGTGGACGTCTATCCCGGCATCGACCGGGAGGATGAGATGGTCGCGGCGTTCGACTACTGCCGGCATGGCTTGGGCGGGGCGGCACCGTCGATCGACACGGCGATGCACGGGTTGGTCGATGCGCCGCATGTTGATCATCTGCATCCGGACTCGGGGATCGCCGTCGCGACCGCCGCCGATGGCGAGCAGCTGACCGAGGAGATCTTCGGCGACAAGGTGGTCTGGGTGCCGTGGCGGCGGCCGGGATTCCAACTGGGCTTGGACATTGCCAAGATCAAGAGTGAGAATCCGCAGGCGATCGGCTGCATCCTCGGCGGTCACGGCATTACCGCCTGGGGGGCCACCTCGACCGAATCCGAAACCAACTCGCTGTGGATCATCGACACCGCCGCGGCCTACATCTCCGACCACGCCAAGGCAGAGCCGTTCGGGCCGAGGCTCGATGGGTACGCGGCGCTGCCGGCGGCCGAGCGGACGGCCAAGGCAGTCGCGCTGGCCCCGACCCTGCGGTCGATGGCCTCGTACGACAAGGCGATGGTCGGCCACTTCACCGACGCTGACGTGGTGCTCGACTTCCTGGCCTCGGCTGAGCATCCCAGACTGACCGCGTTGGGCACGAGCTGCCCCGATCATTTCCTGCGGACCAAGGTCAAGCCGATGGTGCTCGACCTGCCGGCCTCGGCCACGGTGGAGGAGTCGATCGCCCGGTTGAAGGAGTTGCACGAGGCGTACCGGGCGGATTACCAGGCGTACTACGACCGCAACAAGAACGACGACTCCCCGGCCATCCGGGGGGCGGATCCGTTGATCATCCTGATCCCTGGCGTGGGGATGTTCTCCTACGGAGCGAACAAGCAGACCGCCCGGGTAGCCGGGGAGTTCTACGTCAACGCCATCAACGTGATGCGGGGGGCCGAGGGGCTATCCACGTACGCGCCGATCGACGAGTCGGAGAAGTTCAAGATCGAATACTGGGCGTTGGAGGAGGCCAAGCTGGCTCGGATGCCCGCTCCGTTGCCGCTGGCCTCACGGATCGCGTTGATCACCGGAGCCGCCTCGGGCATCGGCAAGGCCATCGCCATCCGGCTGGCGGCCGAAGGCGCTTGTGTGGTCGTGGCTGATCTTGACCTGGACAAAGCCCAGGCGGCCGCCGCCGAGATCGGCGGTCCCGATGTCGCAGTCGGGGTGGCGGCCAACGTCTCCGACGAGGCCGCCGTCCAGGCGGGGATCGACGCGGCCGTGCTGGCCTTCGGCGGACTTGATCTGGTCGTCAACAACGCGGGCCTGTCGCTGTCGAAGTCGTTGCTCGACACCACGGTCGCCGACTGGGACCTGCAGCACAACGTGATGGCCAAGGGCTCGTTCCTGGTCTCCCGGGCAGCGGCGAAGGTGCTGATCGAGCAGCAGCTCGGCGGCGACATCATCTACATCTCGTCCAAGAACTCGATCTTCGCGGGTCCGAACAACATCGCCTACTCCGCGACCAAGGCCGACCAGGCTCACCAGGTCCGGCTGCTCGCCGCCGAGCTCGGTGAGCACGGGGTCAAGGTCAACGGGATCAATCCCGACGGCGTGGTGCGCGGCTCCGGAATCTTCTCCGGTGGCTGGGGTGCCAAGCGGGCTGCCGTGTACGGCGTGCCGGAGGAGGAGCTCGGCGCCTACTATGCCCAGCGCACCCTGCTGAAGCGAGAGGTGTTGCCGGAAAACGTCGCCAACGCGGTCTTCGTGCTGTGCTCGGCCGACCTGAGTCACACCACCGGCCTGCACATCCCCGTCGACGCCGGAGTCGCGGCTGCCTTCCTCCGATGAGCAGCTCGCCTGGCTCAGCGAAACCTGTTTCCGCCGGCTGGGTGGTGGCGGTTGATCTTGGCGCCACCAGCGGGCGGGTGATGCTCGGCCAGATCGGCCCAGACACGCTGTCGGTCGCGGCCGTCCATCGCTTCCCCAACGACTCGGTCCGCACGGCCGACGGCTTGCACTGGAACATCCTCGAGCTCTATCGCCAGATTCTGATCGGGCTCCGCCAAGCCATCGAGCAACGTCCGGAGATCACCAGCATCGGGGTCGATTCCTGGGCGGTCGACTACGGGCTGTTCCGCGGCAGCCGGATGATCGGCGGGCCGGTCCACTACCGCGACGAGCGGACCGCCCGAGGCGTGGAACTTGTCGAACGGGTGGTTGATCAAGAGCAGCTCTACGCGGCCGGTGGCCTGCAGTTCCTGCCGTTCAACACGCTGTATCAGCTTGCCGTGGACAGCGCCGACGGGCTGCTCGACGGCTCGACGGTGATGTTGATGTTGCCCGACCTCTTCGCCTTCTGGCTCACCGGCGAGAAGTGCGTCGAGCGGACCAACGCCTCGACCACCGGACTGCTCGATGTCGTCAGCGGTGCCTGGAATCTCCCGTTGATCGACAAACTCGCCCTGCCGCGCTCGCTCTTTCCGGCGGTGATCGACCCCGGTCGAACGATCGGCCAGCTGACGGCCGCAGTCGCCGCCGACCTCGGGGCCGACGAGTCGATCGAGGTGGTCGCCGTCGGCTCCCACGACACGGCCTCCGCGGTCGTCGCGGTGCCGATGATCACCCGGGACGCCGCGTACATCTCTTCCGGCACGTGGTCGTTGGTCGGTGTCGAGCTGGACGCACCGGTGCTCACCGATGCCAGCCGCGAGGCCAACTTCACCAACGAGGGCGGCGTCGACGGCCGCGTGCGCTATCTGCGCAACGTGATGGGCATGTGGCTGCTCAGTGAATCGGTCCGCGCCTGGGAGCGGGAGGGCGCCGCCATTGAGCTGAGTCAGCTGATCGACGAGGCCGCCGCACTCGACCATCCGGTGCCGATCTTCGACGCCAATCACCCGAGCCTGCTGCCGGGCGGAGACATGCCATCCCGCATCGCGGCCTTGTGTGTCGACCAGGAAGCTCCGGTGCCCAGCACGCCGGCCGAATTCGCCCGCAGCATCATCGAAAGTCTGGCCGCGGCGTACGCGAGCACGCTGGACGAGGCGGAGCAGCTGAGCGGCGTCAAGATCAACACCGTGCACATCGTGGGTGGCGGCAGCCAAAACGCACTGCTGTGCCAGCTCGCGGCCGACCGCACCGGACGAACAGTGCTGGCCGGCCCGGTCGAAGCGACGGCCATCGGCAACGTCCTGGTCCAGGGGCGAGCCGGCGGATTCATCTCCGGTAGCCTCGAAGACCTGCGCGAGCTCGTCGCCCGGACGTTCCCTCCGGTGCGTTACGAACCGCGTCCGCTGGCCTGAAGTCGGAGACGTCCATGCGAATCGCCCTTTTCATCACCTGCCTCGCCGACGCGATGTTTCCCGAGGTCGGCCGAGCCACCGTGACGATCTTGGAACGGCTCGGCCACACCGTGGAGTTTCCGAAGGCGCAGACCTGCTGCGGCCAGATGCACGTCAACACGGGCTATCAGCAGCAGGCGCTGCCGATGGTCGAACGGTTTGCTGACGTCTTCTCGTCCTACGACGCGATCGTGGCCCCGTCGGGGTCCTGCGTCGGGTCGGTCCGCCACCAGCATCGAATGATCGCCGAACGATTCGGTGCGGCCGATCTCGGCGACCGGGTGGCCGAGGTGGCGGCGAAGACCTTCGAGTTGTCGGAGTTGCTGGTCGACGTCCTGGGGGTCACCGAGGTCGGGGCCTATTTTCCGCATCGGGTCACCTACCACCCGACCTGCCACTCGTTGCGGATGCTCCAGGTGGGGGACAAGCCGTACCGGCTGCTCCGCGCCGTCGAGGGGATCGACCTGGTCGAGCTCCCGGACGCGGATCAGTGCTGCGGCTTCGGCGGCACGTTCGCGATCAAGAACGCGGACACCTCCACGGCGATGTTGGCCGACAAGATGCGCAATGTGGTCGACACCGGCGCGGAGATCTGCAGTGCCGGCGACAGCTCCTGCCTGATGCACATCGGTGGCGGACTCTCGCGGATCCGGGCCGGCGCGCAGACCCTGCATCTGGCCCAGATCCTGGCGTCGACCCGGGAGGATCAGCTGAAGTTGCCCCACGCCGAGCCGGCCGAAGTGCCAACGAGAGGAGCCAACGCATGACCGCCGTGATGTTGGGGATGCCGCAGTTGCCGCCAATCTCGCCACGCGGGGTGGGCAATCTGCGGGGTGATGAGAGTTTCCCGGCTGCGGCCCACAAGTCACTGGCCGATGCCCAGTTGCGGCGGAATCTCGGCAACGCGACGAGCACGATCCGCGGCAAGCGGGCGGCGGTGGTCGGTGAGGTCGTCGACTGGGAGGAGCTCCGCGAGGCGGGCCGTCAGCTGAAGGTGCACACGATGGCGCACCTGCCGGAATACCTGGCCCAGCTGGAATCCGCGGTGACCGCTCGCGGCGGCATCGTCCATTGGGCCCGCGATGCCGCCGAGGCGAATGCGATCGCGATCGAGTTGATCAAGGCCAAGGGGGTTGACGAGGTCGTCAAGGTCAAGTCGATGGCGACCCAGGAGATCGGGCTGAACGAGGCGCTGGAGGCGGTCGGCATCGCCGCGCTCGAGACCGATCTGGCCGAGCTGATCGTGCAGCTCGGGCACGACAAGCCGTCGCACATCCTGGTGCCGGCGATCCACCGCAACCGGGCCGAGATCCGGGAGATCTTCCTGCGGGAGATGGGCGATGTGGATCCGGGGCTGACCGATGACCCGGCGGCGCTGGCGGGGGCGGCGCGGCGGCATCTGCGGCGCAAGTTCTTGTCGGCGAAGCTCGCGATCAGCGGCGCCAATTTCGGGATCGCGGAGACCGGAACCCTGGCCGTGGTCGAATCCGAGGGCAACGGTCGGATGTGTCTGACCCTGCCCGAGACCTTGATCACGATCATGGGCATCGAGAAGTTGCTGCCGCGCTGGCAGGACCTCGAGGTCTTCCTGCAGCTGTTGCCGCGGTCCTCGACCGGTGAGCGGATGAACCCGTACACGTCGATGTGGACCGGCGTCACGCCCGGCGACGGGCCGCAGGAGTTTCATCTGATCCTCCTCGACAACGGGCGTACGGCGGTGCTGGCTGACGCGGGTGGACGGGACGCGCTGAACTGCATCCGGTGCAGCGCCTGTCTCAATGTCTGTCCGGTGTACGAGCGGGCCGGCGGACACGCGTACGGATCGGTCTATCCCGGTCCGATCGGGGCGATCTTGTCGCCGCAGCTGACCGGGATCGAGGACAACGCCTCCCTCCCGTACGCGTCGTCGCTGTGCGGTGCCTGCTACGACGTCTGCCCGGTCAAGATCAACATTCCCGAGATCCTGGTCCATCTGCGGGCCAAGCACACCGAGACCTACGCCGCGGAGCACAAGGTGCCCAGCGCGGAGGCGTCGGCCATGCGCGCCGCCGCCTTCGTGATGAGCAACCCGACCCGCTGGAAACTTGCCCTGCGGAGTGGCCGGCTCGGCCGAATTCTCGGCCGCAAACGCGGTGTCGTCGGCCCCGACGGCGAAGCCGTCAAAGTGATCGGGCCGCTGCCGCTGCCGCTGGCCAAGCAGTGGACCGACGCCCGTGACTTCGCCAACCCGCCCCAGCAGACCTTCCGTGACTGGTGGGCCAAGGAACACGGAGACGTCCAGTGACAGCCCGCGACGAGGTGTTACGCCGGATCGCGCTGGCCCATCGCGCCTCGCCGCCGAACGCGCCGGCGTACGGCGAGATCGATCGCTCCTACCGGACGACGTCTGATCTTGATCAGCAGGCGCTGACCGAACGCCTGGTGGACCGGTTGATCGACTACAAGGCTCAGGTCCGGCACTGCGGCCCCGATGATCTCGACGTGACGATCGAGCGGGCCCTCGTCGAGCGTGGCGCAAAGACGGTCGTGGTGCCGGCGGGGCTGGACGGGACCTGGCTGGCCCGCGTCTCGTCGACGATCCGGATCGACGGTACGACGGCCCA
Organism: uncultured Actinomycetota bacterium; assembly: GCA_963731295.1. GTDB lineage: Bacteria > Actinomycetota > Actinomycetes > Propionibacteriales > Propionibacteriaceae > Microlunatus. The sequence goes on along the minus strand of CAVSUP010000009.1, from coordinate 137,367 downwards.
AGATCAACTGAGCGTGGCCGCTCTCGACGGACTGGACGGGGTGCTGACCAGCTGCGCCACGGCCGTCGCCGAAACCGGGACGTTGATCTTGGACGGTTCGGCCGGAATGGGGCGCCGGGTGATCACGCTGATCCCGGACTACCACCTGTGCGTCGTGCTGCCCGACCAGATCTGCGCCGACGTGCCGCAGGCGGTCAGCCGGCTCGATCCGACCCGACCGCTGACCATGATCAGTGGACCCAGCGCGACCAGCGACATCGAGCTCAACCGGGTCGAAGGCGTCCACGGGCCGCGGACGCTCGAAGTGATCATCGTCGCCGGTCACGGAGTGGCGTGATGCCGCGTTATTGCCTGCTCGGCCACGTGGATCCCCACCGTCTCGACGAATATCGTGAGGTGCACCGTGCCGTCTGGCCCGACCTGCTCGAGGCCCTGCGGGACGCCGGCTGGCGGAACTATTCACTCTTCCTCCGCGATGACGGGCTGCTGATCGGCTACGCCGAAGCCGATGACCTGGCTCAGGCTCAGGAACACGTCGCCCAGACCGAGGTCAACGTCCGGTGGCAGGCCGCGATGGGTGATCTCTTCGTCAGCAAGGGAGCGCCGGATGAGGCATGGGAGATCGTGCCTGAGGTCTTCCATCTCGAAGATCAACTCGCCGCCATAGGCGGTCAGTGAATCGGCCGCTCGCGTTGCTCGTCGCGGGGACCTTCTTCATGGAGAACCTCGACGGGACGATCATCGCGACGGCTGCGCCGGCGATCGCCAATGACCTCGGGGTTGCGCCGGTCGACGTCAACGCGGCGATGACCGGCTATCTGATTGCCGTGGCGGTCGGGCTGCCGATCAGTGGCTGGCTGACTGATCGTTTCGGGGCCCGGCGCATCCTGCTGACCGCCATCGCCGTTTTCACCGTGGCCTCGGCGCTGTGCGCGGTCAGCGTCGATCTGCGCATGCTCATCGCCGCGCGGATCCTGCAGGGGATCGGCGGTGCGCTGATGGTGCCGGTCGGTCGGCTGGCCGTGCTGCGGGTAACGGCCAAGGCCGACATGATCGACGCGATCGCCTATCTGACCTGGCCGGCTCTGCTGGCTCCGGTCATGGCCCCGCTGCTCGGCGGCTGGATCGTCACCATCGCCAGCTGGCACTGGATCTTCTTGATCAACCTCCCACTCGGCGTCCTCGCGTTCGTCGTCGCGGCCCGGATCGTGCCGCCGGCGCGGAACGCGGTCGCTTCGTTGGACTGGTTGGGCTTCCTGCTGTGCGCGGGAACCCTGGCCAGCCTGATGATCGGCATCGAACTGGCTCGGCCGACCGCGGCCGGTGGCGTCGATCCGCTGGTGATCGGCGCGGCCGTGGCGGTGGCCGTGCTCGGCGTCGCGGCCTGGCGCTGGTTCCGGCGTACGCCCCATCCGTTGCTGCGGTTCGGCACACTGCGGGTGGCCTCATTCCGGGTCACCAACCTGGGTGGCTCGGTCTACCGGATGATCATCAGCGCGGTGCCGTTCCTGCTGCCGCTGATGCTGCAGGTCGGATTCGGCTGGTCGGCCGTGCGGGCCGGCTTCTTCGTGCTGCTGCTGTTCGCCGGGAATGTGTTGATCAAGCCGGCCACCAGCCCGTTGCTGCGTCGTTTCGGATTCCGGACGGTGTTGGTCGCGAGCATTCTCGGCGGTGCTGCCGCCCTTGTCGCCGTCGCGTTCATCAGCCCGACCACCCCGTCGGGGGTCATCGCCTCGATCTTGGTGCTGAGCGGGGTCTTTCGCTCCGTGGGCTTCAGTGCTTACAACTCCTTGCAGTTCGCCGACATCGAGCCGACCGACCTGGCCGAGGCCAACACGTTGTCGTCGACCCTTCAGCAGGTCGCGGCCGGACTCGGGGTGGCCGTTGGCGCCCTGCTGCTCGGGTTGTCCGATCAGGTCGTCAATCCGCTGGTCGCCGGACCGATCACGGCGTACGGGCTGGCCTTCGTTCTGCTGGCGGTGATCATGATGCAACCGCTCGTCCAAGCGCTCCGGCTGCACCGGTCGGCCGGCCAGGAATTGACCACTCGCTGACGGCGCCGCGGTTGGTACAGGCAGGCCCCACAAGTGTCCTGTCAAAGTCGGGAGCGCTCCATGCGGTGGCCATCACCGGCTGAGCACCCGCCGGCTGAGCCCCCGCTCCGGCTAACGGGCGCCGAAGAGATGCTCCAGGGCGAGTTGCTGAATCCGGACGAAGCCGAAGCCCTTCGCGTTGAAATAGCTGGCGGCGTCGAAGTCTTCGTAGGCGCTGCGATCGGCGAGCAACGCGGTATAGGTCTCGTCGTCGTTCAGCGTCGGCTCGGACAGCTCGGCCACCCGACCGGCAGCCAGCGCCTCCTGCACCTCGGGATCGGCCCGGAACGCGGCTGCCCGCTCCTTGAGCAGCAGGTACATCCGCATGTTGGCGGCGGCGGACTCCCAGACCCCGTCGTAGTCCTCGGTCCGGCTCGGTTTGTAGTCGAAGTGCCGAGGACCGTCGTACGCGGGGCCGCCGTTCGGGCCGCCGTTCTCCAGCAGATTGACCAGGGAGAAGGCGTTCTGCCGATCGCCGTGGGTGAAGACGGGATCCTGGTCGAACTTGATCGAACGCTGACCGTTCGGGTCGATGTGGAACAGCTTGCCGGCATTGAGGGCCTGGGCGATGCCGTGGGTGAAGTTCAAACCGGTCATCTGTTCGTGGCCGACCTCGGGATTGATGCCGAACAGCTCCGACCGGTCGAGCGTCTCGATGAAGGCCAGCGCGTGCCCGAGGGTGGGCAGCAGGATGTCGCCGCGCGGTTCGTTGGGCTTCGGCTCGATGGCGAACCGCATGTCGTAGCCCTGATCGACGACGAGTCGGCCAGCAGATTGACTGATTCCCGGTAGCGCTTCAGGGCCGCCTGGACATCCTTGGCTCCGTCGAATTCGTTGCCCTCCCGGCCGCCCCACATGACGAAGGTCGTGGCTCCGAGATCAGCGGCCAGGTCGATGTTGCGGAGCACTTTGCGCAGGGCGAACCGGCGTACGGCCGGGTCCATCGAACTGGTCCTGACCGACCCAGCCCACCGTCCAGAGTCCGAACGAGAACTTGTCCTCACGGGTTGGCGATGCCGCCATGATCATGCTCCTTGAATCGAGGGGTTGTTGATCTTGCTGGTGTCGGTGCCCGTGTCGCCGGGCTGGACCCTGGTCCAGGCGGAGTCGTGCGTCGCACTCTGCTCGACGGCGGCAAGCACCTGCTGCACCTGGAGGGCATCGGCGAACGACGGGGTCGGCTGCTCACCGGCCGCCAGCGCGTTGACCAGGTCCACGACCTGATGGGTGAAGCCGTGTTCGTAGCCGAGTCCGTGGCCGGGTGGCCACCAGTTGCCGACATAGGGATGGCCCGGCTCGGTGGCGATGATCTTGTGGAAGCCTTGCACGGTCGCGCCGTCGCGACCGTCGAAGTAGTGCAAGACGTTACTGTCCTCGAAGTCGAAGGCAACCGAGCCGTCCGTGCCGTTGATCTCCAGACGCATGGCGTTCTTCCGGCCCAAGGCAAAGCGGGTTGCTTCAAAGGAGCCGATCGCGCCCTCGGCGAACCGCGCGCTGAACAGGGCCGCATCGTCGACGGTGACCTCGCCCTGCGGCACGTCGTCACCTACGTCACCGCGACCGCCGAGACCCGAACGGTCGCCGGCAAGTGGCCGTTGCCGGACGAAGGTTTCGAGCAGCCCGGAGACCCCGGTGATCGGCTGGCCGGTGAGCCATTGGGCCGCATCGATGATGTGGGCTCCGATGTCACCGAGCGCACCCGATCCGGACTTCGATCGATCCAGGCGCCACGTCATCGGCGACCTGGGGTCGCTCAGCCAGTCCTGGAGATACTGGGCGCGGACGTGTCGGATCGTGCCGATCCGACCCTCGTCGATCAGTTGCCGGGCGAGCGCCAGGGCCGGCGTCCGTCGATAGGTGAAGCCGCACATCGCGTACACACCGTTGCCCGCCGCGGCCTCGGCCACGTCGGCCATGGCCTGCGCCTCGGCCACGGTGTTGGCCAGGGGCTTCTCACACAGCACATGTTTGCCCGCTTCGAGGGCGGCGATGGCGATCTCGGCGTGCGTGTCTCCCGGCGTGCAGATGTCGATGAGATCGATGTCGTCCCGCTCGACGAGGCGACGCCAATCCGTCTCGGCGCTGGCGAAACCGAGCCGGGCTGCGGCAGCCGCGGTGGCCTCGGGGTTCCGGCCGGCGACCGCGGTGAGCTGCGGCGTCAGGGCCAGGGGGAAGAATCGATGAGCGGTACGCCAGGCCTGGGCGTGCACAGCGCCCATGAACGCATAGCCGGCCATGCCGATCCGCAACGGTGCTGCTACCTCGTTGTTCTCGTTGATCATGAAATTTCACTCATCCGGCCGGCCGACGAGCCGACCACGTCCCGGACCGAGCTCCAGCCCGTCAGCACCGCTCGAAGATCACTCCGAGTCTCCTGCTGGCAGGCCTCCGCGTACGCGGCGTCGATGATCTCGGCGATCTCAACCCGCCGGCCGAGCTCTGCCGAACGGATCGCGCCCTCGACCATCGCCAGGCTCAGGACGTTGCGATGGGCCTCGCTGCTCGGTGAGGTGTTGGTCCGCACCGAGGTGACGAATTCGGCCAGCGATCCCTCGATCTGTTCGGGGACCTCATCGAGCGCGGGATCGATCGGCGTGCCGTCGGCGCGTTCCGCGACCGGGCGATGGTCGCCATCCCAGAGGGCGCTGCCGCCGGGACCGCTGACCCGCCAACTGCCGTTCCACGAGGTTTCCAGGCCAGGACTGCACCAACTGCCGGTGAAGCCGAAGTGGACCCCATCGGACATCTCGAAGGTGACCCGAGCCGCGGCGTCCCCGGCGAACCAGCTCCAACCGGGGTTGAACGACTCGCAGTAGACCGCTACCGGGTCGCTGCCCGACAGGTCGCGGGCCAGGTCGAACTGGTGGATCGCCATGTCGATCAACAAGGGGTAAGGCATGACCTCCCGAAACCCGCCGAACCGCGGTGCCTTGAAGAAGTCGCACTCGACGACCCCGACCGGTCCGATGGCGGCGATCTGGCGGCGGAAGGCCGTGAGCTGGCTCCAGTACCGGCGGGATTGGGACACCATCAACAGCTGGCCGCTCTGCTCGGCGGCCGCGATCATGGAGAGGCCGGCGCTGACCGTTTCGGCCAGTGGCTTCTCGCACAGCACCGGGACTCCGGCCAGCAGCGCCTCGGTGCTCACCCGCTGATGAGCCATCGGCACGGTGACATCGACCACCGCGTCGGCGTCGAGCTCCGCGAGGAGTTGGCCGAGCGATGTGGACACCGCGATATCGGCGAAGCCCGCTTCCGTGGCGGCTTGCCGAGCGATGTCCGCGTCGAGATCAACCAGCCCGATCAGTTCGACGTCGGCCGAGCTGCGGAGGTTGCGCAGCCACGTCCGGCCCATCGCTCCGGCGCCGACCTGGATGATCCGCAACGGGTCACTCATCGTGATCGGCAATCGCGCCGGTGTAGCCGTGACCGTTGAAGAAGTCGTCGGTGTCATAGCGCAGCAGCGTCGGGATAGCTCGTTCGGGAAGGTCCGAACGGGCCCATTCGACCCCGTTGGCCAGGACGCGGCGCACGTCGGCGTGGTGATAGACGGGGTAGTCCTGATCGCCGGGGGAGAAGAAGAAGATCTTGCCGTGGCCACGCCGGAAGGTACAACCGGAGCGGAAGACCTCGCCTCCGGTGAACGAGGAGATGAAGATCAACTCGTCCGGGGCGGGGATGTCGAACGTCTCGCCGTACATCTCCTGAGCATCGATGATGATCGGATTCGGTACACCACGGGCGATCGGGTGGGTCGGGTTCACCGTCCAGACGAGCTCACGGTCCTGCTCGCTGCGCCAGCGCAGTGTGCAGGTGGTGCCCATCAGCTTGCCGAAGATCTTGGACCAGTGACCCGAGTGCAGGACCAACAGGCCCATCCCCGACAGCACGTGCTGATGGACCCGTTCGACGACCTCGTCGAGCACCTCGCCGTGAGCGGCGTGACCCCACCAGACGAGCACGTCGGTATTGGCCAGCACCTCGTCGGTGAGTCCGTGCTCCGGCTCGTCCAGGGTGGTCGTCGTCACTCGGGCATCGGTCAGATGCTCGGCGATTCCTTCGGCGATGGTGGTGTGCATGCCATCGGGATAGATCGCGGCCACATGCGGCTCGACCTGCTCGTGCCGATTCTCTCCCCAGACCAGGACCCGGAGCGCGGTCGGATCGTGATCGACCGGGTGCGGTGCCGGTTCAGGGCGGCTTTCAACCGTGGTGGATGCGGACATGGTGGCTCCTCGGAAAATGAACGGGTGAGTGGCAGGCGTTACTTGACGGCTCCGCCGGTGGCCCCGGCGGCGATGTACTTCTGGGCGACGATGAGCAGAACGATGGCCGGGATCGCCGAGAGGACGGCGGTAGCCATCACGGCACTCCAGTTCTGGACCTGCGTGCCGAGATAGTTGTAGATGCCCAGGGTGACCGGACGGATGTCGCCCTTGGTGGTCAGGGTCAGCGCGAAGAGGAAGTCGCTCCACGCGAACAGGAAGGTGAACAGTCCGGCGGTGATCAACGAATTGCGGCTGATCGGCACCACGATGGAGATGAACGACCGGATCAGGCCGGCACCGTCCACCTGGGCCGCCTCGACGATCGACGGTGGCAGACCCAGCATGAACGACCTCATGATCAAGATCGCGAACGGTATGGCGTGGGTCGTGTTGGCGATGATCAACCCGGGGATGGAGTTGAGCAGACCAAGCCGCTCGTACGCGGTGTAGAGAGCGTTGGCGATCACGATGCCCGGAATCATCTGGCAGATCAGGATCGCCAGGAGAGCGATGCTCACCCAGCGGAACTTGAACTGAGCCAGCGCGTAGGCACACGGTGCGGCGATCACCAGGGTCAACACCACGGTGCCCATGGCGATCAACAGGCTGGTGACCAGATTCGGGCCCTGCTCACTGATGGCCCGCTGGTAGCCCTCGAGACTCGGGTGTAGCGGTAGGAAGGACGCGTTCAGGGTGTTGCCGGACGGCTGGAGCGAGGCATTGATCATCCAGTAGACGGGGAACAACATCAGGGCCAGCAGGATGATCCCGATGACCGTCCGGGATCCCTGGCGGACACTTGTCGATTTCATGATCAACCCTCCTACTCGTCGACCGCGCGACGAGTGCTGCGTAGATAGATGGCGGCGAACACCAATGACAAGATGATCATGATGTTGCTGAGGGCAGCTCCTTGGCCGAACTTGAAGTCGACGAAGGAGCGTAGGTAGGACTGCGTGGACAACGTCTGGGTCGCGTTGGCCGGTCCGCCGCCGGTGAGGCCGAGGATGATGTCCAGCACTTTCAGGGTGTAGACCACCCCGAGGACCAAGACGACCGTGACGACGGGTCGCAGGTTGGGCCAGGTGATGTTCCAGAAGGCCTTCCAGCCCGTGGCGCCGTCCAGGGATCCCGCCTCGTACAACTCGTCGGGAATGTCCTGCAAGCCGCTGTAGAGCAGGGTGACGTTGAACGGGATGCCGATCCAGATATTGACCAGCACCACCGCCAGCAGGGCGATGTCGGGCGAAACCAACCACGGCACCGGGGCGTCGATGATGCCGATCCCCTGCAGGATCCGGTTGAGGATGCCGCTGTCCTGATCGAGGATCGATCGCCAGGTCGCACTGGAGACGATCAGCGGCAACAGCCAGGGCAGCAACAGCAGCGCCCGGAGGATCCCGCTGAGTGGGAAGTTCTTGTGGAAGAACAACGCCAGCAGCAGGCCGATCACGAACTGTCCGAGGATGGAACCGATGGTGAACAGGGCCGAGTTGGCCATGGCCTTGCCGAACAGGTTGTCGCCGATCACCTCGGCATAGTTGGACAGGCCGATCCAGGGCGCCTTGCCGGTGAAGAACGTCTTCAGGCTGTAGTCCTGGAAGCTCATGATCAGGTTCTTCACCACCGGGTAGCCGAAGAGCAGGATCATCGCCACCGCCGCCGGGGTGACGAACAGCAGCTTGGTGATCTGTTCCCCTCGCCGGCCCCGCTTGCGGGCCGGCGAGGAGGTGGTCGGCCGAGGCGGACCAACCTTGGGTGAGGCGGCGATCTCGGTACTCGTCATTGAGGTTGCTCCCTTCCGACGAAAGCCGGGTCCTAGCCGCCGGCCTTGGCCATCGCGTCCGCCGGGGTTGCCTGACCCGTCAGCACCGACTGCACGCCGGTGTAGATGATCTTGGCGGCGTCCGGCCACTTGTCACCGAGCTCGCCGGTGCGGGACCGTGCGGTGGCGACCTGAGTGACAAAGGCCTGCATCTCGGGGACCTCGGTGCCGAACTGGCTGGCCAGGGCAGTCTTGGTCGGTACGACGAAGCGCTGCTTCGCCCACTGCAGCTGGTGCTTGTCGTTGTTGAGACACTTGATGTATTCAGCCGCCTTGGCCTGCTTGGCGTCATTGCCGGTCACCGGGACGGTCCAGGCCTCGCCGCCCAACGGGGCCACCGGCTTCTGATCGGGGGTCTTGACCGGAAAGGTCACCACGCCCCAGTTCAGCTTGGAATCCTTCTTCAGGTTGGGAATGTTCCATGGGCCGTTGAGCATCATCGCGGCGTTGCCGGCCACGAACTGGTCGGCGACATCGCCCTGGCCCCAGTTGACCACGCTCTTGGAGGCCGAGCCGTCGTCGACCAGGTCCTTCCAGAGCTGCAGTGCCTCGGCCACCTGCGGGGTCTTCAAGTCGGATTCATTGCCGCCGTTGGTCCACATCGCCGGCAGGAACTGCCAGGTGCCCTCGTAGTCGTTGGTGGCGTTGAAGGCGAATCCGTACTGCTTGCCTTTGGTCAAGACCTTCGCGGAGCTGCGAAGCTCGTCCCACGACGTGGGCGGCGTGACGCCGGCCTTGTCCAGAATGTCCTTGTTGTAGAAGATCGCGATGGTGTTGGTCACCGGCTGGAGGCCGTAGAGCTTGTCCTCGTACGTTGAGGCGTCGATGATGCCCTGGGCGTATCCGTCGGTGGTCACCCCGTAGTCGTTGAGGGGGGCCAGCGCGCCGGTGGCAGCGATCTGCTTGACCTCAGGATTGTCGATCATCAGTACGTCCGGCAGCGTCTTGGACGAGGCCTGCTGCAGCACCTTGGCGATCAGCGTGTCGCCGGGGACCGTCTCGCGATTGATCTTGATGCCGAGCTCGGTGGCGCAGTCGTCGAGGACGGCCTGGACGAAGGTCTTGTCGGGCTCGTTGTTGTAGTAGTCCAGGATCGACAGGCTGTCGACAGCTGCGCTGTCGCTGTTGCTGGGGCTGTCCGATTTCCCGCCACATGCTGAGAGGGCGAGCGCTGCGGCGGCCAGAACGGCGGTAGCCGCGAGTCGCTTTTTGATCATGTGGAGCTCCCTTGCTCGAGTTTGGTATAGCGCTTAACTTCAGATGTTTCAGTAAGTGTGGCCTCGGTCACCCCACCTTGTCAAGCGCTTAACCAGGACTCTTTCATCTGGGCTCGGAACAGTTCCTGCAGCCCGTTGAAGGGGGAAATCACCGCAATCCCCGACACCTTTGCGGAAGGGTCAGCGAGATCAACCCGCAACCCGAGCCGACCTCCGGAACGGGATCCGGAGCGTTCGCGCGCTGAGCCCGTCGAAGGGCAACATCACGATGACGCGAGTCGACCTCCGAATCGGGATGCGGACTGATTCGTGCCCTGAGCCTGTCGAAGGGCAAGATCAACACGAAACTGGGGCTGCGCTTCGACAAGCTCAGCGGACGTACCCTCCGACGCCCTCGCGGAACGGTCAGCCGACAAGTTCAACTTGTACGCGAGTCGACCTCCGAATCGGGATGCGGAGCTCCCGATGCTTCCAGCTTTCACCCTTCGACAAGCTCAGGGACGTAGCCTCCGACGCCCTCGCGGAACGGTCAGCCGCCAAGATCAACTTGTACGCGAATAGTCAACCGAACCGGGATGCGGAGCGTTCGTTCCCTGAGCCTGTCGAAGGGCAACATCAACACGCGTCTGGAGCTGCGCTTCGACAAGCTCAGGGAACGTAGTCTCCGACGCCCTCGCGGAACGGTCAGCCGCCAAGATCAACTTGTACGCGAATAGTCAACCGAACCGGGATGCGGAGTGTTCGTTCCCTGAGCCTGTCGAAGGGCAACATCAACACGCGTCTGGAGCTGCGCTTCGACAAGCTCAGGGAACGTAGTCTCCGACGCCCTCGCGGAACGGTCAGCACGTTTCGTGCCCTGAGCCCGTCGAAGGGCAAGATCAACTTGTACGCGAGCCGACCTCCGAATCGGGATGCGGAGTGTTCGTGCCCTGAGCCTGTCGAAGGGCAAGCTCCCGATGCTTCCAGCTTTCACCCTTCGACAAGCTCAGGGACGTAGCCTCCGACGCCCTAGCGGAACGGTCAGCCGCCAAGATCAACTTGTACGCGAATAGTCAACCGAACCAGGATGCAGAGTGTTCGTGCCCTGAGCCTGTCGAAGGGCAAGCTCCCGATGCTTCCAGCTTTCACCCTTCGACAAGCTCAGGGGACGTAGTCTCCGACGCCCTCGCGGAACGGTCAGCCGCCAAGATCAACTTGTACGCGAGCCGACCTCCGAATCGGGATGCGGAGTGTTCGTGCCCTGAGCCTGTCGAAGGGCAAGATCAACATGGTTCCAGGGGTTGCGCTTCGACAAGCTCAGCGGACGTACCCTCCGACGCCCCTGCGGAACGGTCAGCCGCTTTCGTGCCCTCTCGATCCTTGCTGCAGGCGGCCTGCCAGACGGCGTGGCTGAATGCGGTGCGGCCGAGGTTGAGGGTGCCTTGGTTGGTGACGAGGAACAGGTATCCGTGGGGGTGCGGGTGACATAGGTGCCGGGGTCGGGTTGTCGGTGGCCGTAGCAGCTGTGGGTTTTGGTGCGGTGGGTCGGCGACCTTTCGGCCCCACATTGTCGACGCTGGTTTGGCCGGGCGGGCCACCCTCATCAGGTGGCTGGAACGGCACGGTGTGGTCCAAATCCATGGTGCGGCTGGTGCCGGTGCCGTAGGGGAACACATCAGCCAACTGGCGGAGGCGGGCGGCTTCGCGGATCCGGTCGGGGATCTCATACCCATCGACGGGGGCGATGGCGGCCGGGTCGATGACGGGTTTCACGATGATCTGGCAGTGGGTGTCGGTGAGGAAGTCGTGTAGTTGGTCGAGGGTGATCATGTCGCCGTGTTCGGGGCGGACCTGACCGCCGGCTTCGGTCAGCGCCGCATCGGAGAGGTGGTAGTAGAGGACGACTTTCGGCTTCAACGCCTCCACCTGACGCCCGGTCAGCTGGATCGGCGGCAACCGCAACGGGTGCCGAACCGACCCACCCTCCCGCCCCGGGAAGCTCTCTGGTTCGTTCAAGCTGTCCGGTTTGTCGAAGCCCACCGGCTGGGTGGCCGGTTCGCCGACCGGTCCGGGGTCGTCGGTGACCCGCTCGCGGTTGTCGAGTGGATCAGCCGGGGCGTCGTCGAATCCGGGCTCAACCGGCTCCTGGTCGTCCCCCAGGCCGTTGTCCCACAGGCCGTCCGGCGGTTCGGCGTCGGCGGACTGGTTGTCGCGGTCGTCGACGGTCGGCTCATCAACATCGTGTTGGTGGGCGAGGAGGAGCTGCAGCGCGTGGGCGGGTTGGGCGAGGATGCCGAGCGCTTTCGACCGGCGGGCACCGACCGAATCACCGTCGCCGTCGCGGGCGAGGAGGTCGGCGATGCGGTTGAGGGTGGCCATGAACCACACCACATCCCCGGCGGTGGCTTTCGCGACCAGCACCTTCAGTCCGTCGGGGCCGGTGGTGGCCCACACGTCCCGCTCGACCCGCGCCCGCCTGGTCCGCTCCTGCGCGAGGGTGGGGTCGGTGTCCAGCATGGTGGCGGTCAGGATCTTCTCGAACCGTTTCCAGGAGATCATGCCGAGGGTGTCGGAGCAGGCCCGGTCCACGTCACGGCACGCCTCCCACGACAGCTGCCGAGTCGCCTGGGCAACCTTCCGGGCCTCCCAGGCCCGCACCCCACCAGCCTGGACCCGTCCCCACAGGGTGGGCAGGCGGTGCCGCAAATCGAGGGCGTCACCGATCAGCAGCCGCGCCGCAAACTCCGACATGGCTTGCAGGGCGCCGAACTCGACCGTGCAATGCTCCGCCACCTCCGGGGTGCCCGGCCCGCCGAACACACACGCCCGTTGGATCAGCGGCTGATAATCCGCACTTTTCGAGTCGAGGTCATGAACATCGGCCCAGGCGCACGCCAACTCCAACTGTCGGTTCTCCCGGGCCAGCAATTCACGATGGTTACTGCTGATCGACGCCGCCAGCTGGGCACTGGTCAACAGACCCAAGTCTGGGCCGGGGACCTTGTCCAGGTCGGTGTCAACGTCGATCATGTTTTCACTCTAAACAGCCCCACTGACAATTCTTGGAGCCATCAAACGGGGCAGAAGCTGGCCCTTCGACAGGCTCAGGGAACGAAACCGGCGGACTCCCGATACGCAGGTGGGGCTGGCCCTTCGACAGGCTCAGGGGACGCACGATGCGGAGGTGCGGCTGGCCCTTCGACAGGGTTCTCCTGACCTCGTCGAAGGGCTCAGGGCACGAAAACGGCGGACCCGCGATACGCAGGCGGAGGGGCCCTTCGACAGGCTCAGGGACCGAATTATGCGGAGGTGCAGGTGGCCCTTCGCCAGGCTCAGGGACCGAATTATGCGGAGGTGCGGCTGGCCCTTCGACAGGCTCAGGGCACAAACACTCCGCATCCCGATTCAGGTCCCTCCCGGGAGCGGGCTGATCTTGCCCTTCGGCAGGGCTCAGGGGACGCACGATGCGGAGGTGGGATGCCCTTCGACAGGCTCAGGGGACGAAACGGCGGATGGCCGATAGGAATCGTTCAGATGGGTCAGTGGGTGCGGGCTGGGCCGGTTGATCCGCCGATCTGCAGGACGCCGGCGCGCAGGACCGGCGCGGTCGGCGGATCGCCGTGCAGTTCGCGAAGCAGTGCTTCCACCCCGAGTCGTCCCAGTTCCTCGCCGGGGGAGGTGATCAACGTCAGGGTGGGATCACACATCGAGGCGTACTCCAGCGAGGTCAGCAGCGAGACGACCGACAAGTCGTCGGGGATCCGCAACCCCCGTCGGTGCAATCCAGCGACGAGTCCGGCCGCGACTCCATCGTCGCTGACCAGCACGGCGGTTGCGTCAGGCGCCACGCGGGCGATCTCGATGGCCGCCGCCCGGCCGGCGAACACCGTTTGCTCACACGGCTGGACCATAGGTCTCATGCCTAATTCGACGGCAATCCGCTGGAATGCCGCTTCGGTGCGGACCGACGGGCCGTATTCCTTGAAGCCCTCGTCCTCCCGGGTGCTGGCCAACAGGACCACCTCGCAATGGCCGAGGTCGCGGAGATGCTCGAGCGCCGCCCGTACGGTCTGGTCGAAGTCGATGTCCACGTAATGCAGGCCGGTGGTGTCCCGGGTGCGGCCGATCAGCGCGAAGGGCAGGTCTAGCGCCTTCAGGACCTCGACCCGGGGGTCGTCCAGCTGAACCTCCATCAGCACGACACCGTCAACCAGGCCTTGCCCGACCAGCTGGCTGAGTTGCCGGGCGTCGTGATGGTCCTGCCAGACCACCAGATTATGGTCAGCCTCGCTGGCCGCTTGAGCGGCGCTGGTGATGAAGGAGGTGCCGGAGAACTTCAGACTTTGGCCGAGAGCCGGGAAAACCAGGGCAATGATCCGGGTACGCCGGCTCGCCAGGGCCCGGGCCACGATGTTGCGGCGAAACCCCAGGTCGCGCATAGCGACCTCGATCCGTTCGCGGGTTTCGGGGGTGACGTTCTTCGTGTTGTTGACTACGAACGACACGGTCGCGATGGAGACGCCGGCCCGCTCGGCCACATCCTTCATGGTTGTCGCCATTCGGCTCCTGTCCATTCACCGCCCGATCAAATCGCATTGTAGCGGTTAAGCGCTTCACGCGCGATGGCCGGCGCGACCCGTACCCTCATGCCGGTGTTGCGAAACACGCGTGCCGAAACAACTCGGAGATCACTTATCCGTCGCTGGCGATGATCCGCTCGACAACTGACGACTTCGCGTCGGCGTAATCCTGGACGTAGTCCCAGTTCCGGGCCGCGAGGTCGCGTTTGGTCCGTTCATAGAGCTCGCGCTCGTCGGGCCGGGTGCGCAAACGATCGCGGAAGAGCAGCATCCGGTCAACCTCAACGCAGCCTCCGCTGAAGACATGCACGTGTACGTGGGGATCGTGGTCTCGCAAGAAGCGATGCTCATGCCAGTCCGGTTCGCGAAACTGCAGCACGAAGCCCATAGCCTCCAGGTCGGGCAGATAATCGGCCTCGGCGGAGGAGTCGTCGACCGTCAGCACGATGTCGATGATCGGCTTGGCCGCGAGCCCGGGCACCGACGTGGAGCCGACATGTTCGACCAGGAGCGCCCGCGCGTCGAGTGCTCCTCGGATCCGCTCCTCCTGCCGCGAATACACCGTAGGCCAGGCGAGATCGGGCTCGGCGAGATTGATCGGGCCACCTACGCGTACCGGCGGCGCCAGGTACTGCGGTCGTGACCCGGCCATGAGGTTCATTATCCGACCTTGCGGCCGGTCTACGCTGCCGCTTGGCTCAGCCCGGCTGTGGCTCGTCGCGAGGCGCGCGTCCCGGCTTACGCTCGGCTTACGAGCTTCACGACCTCGGAGCCTCGAAGCGTGACCGGCCCTAGTCTGAACCGATGACGAGCAGGCGCATCCGATTGGTGGCGGCGATCGCGACTTCGGTCGCGCTGGCTGTGGCGCTCGTCCTGTTCCAGCCGTGGCGCATCTTCGTCGACGAACGCGCAGACGACCCGCCGCCGGTCGACGTCGTGCTCGAGGCAACGCCCTCCGAGCCAGCGTCGGCCACGCCGACGCCCGCTTCCCCGCGAGCCACGCCTCCGGCAAAACGCGCCGAGCCCAAAACGATCCGGCCCAGAACCCTCCTGGCTGGGCGACTGATCAGCCACGAGCACCAGACGTCCGGAAAGGTCGCCGTCATCGAGCTCGCCGACGGTCGTCGCATCTTGCGCCTGGAGGATCTGTCGACGTCCAGCGGACCCGATCTCCGCGTCTGGTTGAGTGCGGGCAAGGTCGTCGACGGGCGAGACGGGTGGTTCGTGTTCGGCAAGCATCCGCACGTCGAGTTGGGCAAGCTCAAGGCCAATCGTGGTAATCAGAACTATGTGATTCCGGCTGGCACGGACCTGCGCGAACTGCGCAGCGCCACGATCTGGTGCAAGCGTTTCCAGGTTTCCTTCGGCGCCGCCGCCCTCAGCTGAGGTCTTGACGTTGCTGCCGTCGCCGACAAGTCTGGGTAATCCGGACAACGAAGAACGGGGATGGAACGATGGCTGAGGCGATTGTGTTGGCGGGCACCAAGAAGGGCCTGTGGGTCGGTCGTTCGGACGAGCGGCGGCAGGACTGGACCTGGTCGGAGCCGCACTTGCTGATGCAGGGGGTCTACGGCACCTGCATCGACATTCGCGGCGACCGACCACGGATGTTCGTCAGCGGCACCAGCGAGCACTGGGGTCCCGGGGTCTACCGCTCCGACGATCTCGGGCTGAGCTGGACCGAGTCACAGGGCGCCGCGGTCCGGTTTCCCGACGACCTCGGGAGCAGCGTGGAGCGGGTCTGGCAGATCCAGCCGGGAAATCCTGATGAGCCGGAGGTGATCTACGCGGGGACGCAACCGTCGGCGCTCTTCCGCTCCGAGGACGGCGGTCAATCGTTCACCCTCGTGCGCTCACTCTGGGATCATCCACACCGCGAGCAGTGGGGCGCGGGATTCGGCGGTCAGGCCATTCACTCCGTGCTCCCGCATCCCAGCGATCCCGCGACGGTCACCGTGGCCATGTCGACCGGCGGCGTCTACCGGACGACCGATCGTGGGAATAGCTGGAATCCGGCCAACCGGGGAATCAAGGCCTACTTCTTTCCCGATCCCTGGCCTGAGTTCGGGCAATGCGTCCACAAGATCGCCACGCATCCCGATCAGCCCCAACGCCTGTTCGCGCAGAATCACCACGGCGTCTATCGCTCCGACGACTCAGGCGATCACTGGGTCTCGATCGCCGAAGGGCTTCCGGCCGACTTCGGATTTCCGATCGTCGTCCACCCACAACGACCCGACACCGTGTTCGTCTTTCCCCTGGTTGCCGACGGCGAGCGGATCCCACCCCAGGGCCAGGCCCGGGTCTGGCGGTCCGACGACGCGGGCGAGACCTGGCAACCGTCGGCGTCAGGTCTGCCGGACGGCTTCTTCGCCGCGGTGATGCGCGACGCGATGACCGCCGACAACGCCGAACAGATGGGTCTGTACCTCGGAGCGCGCGACGGATCGATCTTCGCCAGCACCGACGACGGTACGACCTGGAGCCAGATCGCCACCCACCTTCCCGACGTGCTGTCGGTCCGCGCCGCCGTCATCTGAAGCGCACACGCCGAGGCCCGGACACTGTCAGTGCCGGCTGCGAGGGTGTCAACGTCCGTTCATCCAGAGGAGGTCGTCATGCCGGGTACGCCACCACCGGTCCATTCCGAACGCGAGGGGCTGGTCGCCTATCTCGTCCAGCAGCGCGAAGGCCTGAAGAACGCCGCGTACGGGCTGACCGACGAGCAGGCCCAATGGGCGTCGACGAGCAGCGCGCTGAGCGTGGGCGGATTGATCAAGCACGCCGCGATCACCGAGAAAGGGTGGATCGAGACGATGCGGGGCAACGTCGGCTACGCCAACGAGCAGGCGTACGGGGACACGTTCACCCTGACCGACGAGGAGACCCTCGCCTCAGTGATCGCGGACCTCGACCGGGTGGCGGCCGAGACCGAAGCCGCGATTGCCGACCTCGGTGATCTTGGCGATCCCGTGCAGTTGCCTGACGCTCCGTGGTATCCGAAGAGCGCGGACGGCTTCTCGGCCCGCTGGATCCTGCTGCACGTCATCGAGGAGCTGGCGCGACATGCCGGACATGCCGACATCATCCGCGAACACATCGATGGCGCCACGATGTATGAGTTGATGGCAGCCGCCGAGGGCTGGCCGGAGACCGATTGGCTGAAGCCCTGGCGCCCGGTCAGCGTCGACGTACCGAGCGAGTGACCGTGAAGCGCGCGTTCTGACCCACGATCGTGGTGCGGCCGACGGCATGCCGGAGGGCGTTCAGGTAGGGCAGATGCGAGTTGTAGACGAGCCACAGCTCCCCGCTCGGAGCGAGGGCTCGAGCCGAGTCGTCGATCATCGCGAAGGCAATCCTCGAGTCGCGGGCCGTGCCCAGATGAAACGGTGGGTTGCTCAGCACCAGGTCGACCGAGCCCTCAGCGACCTGCTCGAGTCCGTCGGCCTGCTCGACGACAATCCGCTCGTGGAGGTGGTTGGCGGCGGCCGTCGCCTGCGCTGACCGAACGGCGGCCCACGACTCGTCGATCGCCCGGACGTGGCTGTCGGGGAACGCTTGCGCGGCGGCCGCCGCCAGGACTCCGGATCCGCAGCCCAGGTCGACGATCCGCCTCGCATGCCGCGGAAATTGGTCGAGGAAACTGAGCAGGAAGCGGCTTCCGAGGTCGAGCGCCGACCCGGCAAACGTGCCACCGTACGCGCAGATGGTGAGGTTGAGATCGTCGTGCCGTCGGCTGGTCGGCGTTTCGGGCACCGGGGTGCCGGCGGGGTCGGTGGCCCGCAACACCCGACATTTCTGGCGGCCCAGGCTGGCGTTGACGGTACGGAAGTGCCGAGCCAGCCGGTCGTTCATCCCGCGATTTAGGTGCTTGATCCGGCCGCCGGCCAGCAGCCGAACGGCCGGATCGGCCTGCTGCGCGACGAGGCCGGCGGTCTCGTCCAGCGCATCGAGACTCTTGGGCAGCCGGGCCAGGACCAGGTCGGCCCCGGCGAAGACCTCCCGGCCGGGCCGAACGGCCACCACCTCGAGTCCGAGTTCAGCGAGTCGGGCGGTCACGGCCCGTTCGGCGAGCAGCGAGTCGTGACACCGGCGGACCCGGTCGGCGCCCCAGCGCTCCACCGCTCCAGCGGTCAGGGCGCCCGTCACGTCGTCGACCATCGCGACCGGGCCGGCGGGGGAGCCGCCTTCGTCCGCCTCAGCGAGCAGCAGGCGATCGACGGCGTCGCCGAACGGCGATTCGTCGATGACCTCTGACGACACCATGGCTGGTCAGCGCGCCGGGGCGGACGTGGTTTCGCGGACCAGCAACTCCACCCGGAGGTCGGTCTCGTCCACCGGTGCGCCGGCGTCCAGGCCGTCGAGCTCGGCCACCAGCGCGTACGCGGCCCGCTGACCTTGCCGATGGGCGTGTTGGTCAACGGTCGTCAGGCCCCAAGAGGTCGACATCGGATGACCGTCGAAGGCGGCGATCGAGATCTGTTGGGGGCATCGCCGATCCCCCGCCGCTCCGGTGAGCGGTGATCCACTCGCCACGGCCGGCAGGTGTGCGGATTCCTGGTGGGACTTGTCGCGTTCGATCGATACGGTTCCGGCGAACATCAGCGCGTCGCGGCCTCGGCCGGAGTCCAGTTGGCGCATCAAGGTCTGGAACTTCGGCGAACCGGTCTCCAACTCATCAGAGTCCACGAGGTTGATCAGCTCGACCCGGAGGCCGGCCGGGATCAACACCTCGCTGGCCAGCGAACTGGCCAGGTGTGATGCAGAGAAGTTGAGCCGGTCGGCGGTCGCCAGAATGCGGTCGCGGGTGGTGGAGCCGACCCCGGCGATTTCCCGCAAGGCCCGAGACGCCGTCCCTTATTCAGCCCGGCTTCCCGGGCGACGTCGGCGATGGTGGCTCGAGGCGCCGCGGCATGCCGACTGGTCGCGATCATCCATCCCTCAGCTCGGTCCAGCATCGTCAAAGCATAAGAGAGACCGACACTCCTCAGGCCTGTTGACTTTGTTCCGGTCGTCGGGCTTGAAAGAATGCCGAGCAGCGATGATGGCGGGGATTCGTCGACACACAACCAGACGAGGTACCGATGAGCGCAAGCGATGAGTGAACCAGTGGGTCAGTGGCGTGCGAGTTACAGCCCGGGTGAGTGGTTGGTGCTCGGCGGCCCGACGTCCCTGGTGCTCCTCGAACCACCGGCGGGCGATTCGGCCTCATTGATCGACCAGCTCTGGGAGCATGTCGTCTCCTCGGAGTCGATGTCCGATCTGGCCACCCGACTGGCGGCCTTCAAGGTGGACACCATGCCGAGCTTCGCCGCGTTCTTCTGGACCGAGCAGGGCATGCGATCACTGGTCCGCGGGGACATCTCGGTGCTCGACGCGTCGACCGGAGCCACACTTTCGACCGGGGCCGGGATCCAGACCTGGACCGAGATCGGTCTGGGCGCGGTGGACCAGGTCCGGGTGCAAACCTCGCAGGCGAGTGATGAGGCCTTGTGGCTTCCGCTGGTTGTCGGTGCGGTACGCGCGGCCGAGGTGCAACTCGACGCCTCCGAGGGCGCCCGACTCAGCTCGCCGCAGCGCCTGGTGCCGCTGTCTCCAGCGCCGGCGGGCCCGGTCGGGTCCGACGATCCGCCGCTTGACGGGCAATCGACGGAGTTGATGGCGGATCCGTTCGCGGACGTGGAACCGGCACCGGAGCCCGATCCAGAACCGGAGCCTAAACCAGAACCCGAGCCCGAGCCCGAGCCCGAGCTCGACCCGGAGCCCGAGCCGGAGCCAGAACCGGAGCCGGAGCCCGACCCGGAGCCAGAACCGGACCCCTTCGCGTACGAGGCGAATCCCTTCGAAGAGCTCGAAAACGCTGACACCCAGCTGATGATGGTCCCGATGCCCGAGCCCACCGCACAGCTGGACGGTGCTCCGGCATTGGGCGACTCGATGGCGCCCGGACCGGTGCTCGCCGTGCTGCGCTCCTCCGACGGCACCACCGCTGACGTCGATCGAGCGGTGCTGATCGGGAGGGCGCCGTCCGTAGACCCCTCGGTGGACCGGTCGCCGCGGCTGATGACCGTGCCCAGCCCCGGTCATGACATCAGCCGGACGCACCTGGAGGTCCGGCCGGAGGACTGGCAGGTGGTGGTCACCGACCTGAACTCGACGAACGGGACGGTGTTAATCCTTCCGAGTGGGGCGCGCCAGCAGTTGACACCTGGTACGGGTCAGTCCGTTGAATTGGGTACTGTCATCGAGCTTGGGGATGGTGTCACAGTGTTGATTGATTTTCCGCAGTAGCGTCAGTCCTGTGGTGAAGAGTCGCCAACGACGAGGAGTTGTGGATGGAATCCCCCGCACCGGGTAGTCCCAGTCGCGAAACGGGTTTACCCCCCGGGGTCGAGGTCGGACCACTGGGGAACCGATTTGTCGCCTATTTGATCGATATCGCCGTCCCGGCCGTCGTCAGTATCGTCATGAGTTTGGTGCTGCCGTCAGCCTCCGGTGGCCTCCGGATCGCGCTCAGCGCTGCCGCCGGGCTGATAACAATCGGCTGGTTGCTGTTCTTGATGCTCCGCCTGGGCAAGCAGGCCGCGACGCCGGGCATGAAGGTGATGAAGCTGCAGCTCGTCGGCTTCCTGGACGGGCGTCCGGTCGGCGTCGGCCGCGCCTTCATCCGGGGCCTGGTGTTGTGGCTGCTGAGCCTCACCGGGATCGGCCTGGTGATCATGTTGATCTTGCTCGTGCTGCATCCGCGGAAGCAGGGTTGGCACGATCGGGCCGTGCAGGCGGTGTTGATCAAACAACGTCAGCTTGCGCCACCACCTCCGGCCGCCGTCGCCGGCGCCGGTCCGAGCCAGCAGAGCTATCCGGGGCAGCGCTCCGGTCCGGCCCAGGGTCCACCGCCGCAGCAGCAGCCTCCGGCCCAGTACCAGCCGGGCCAGCAATATCCGCCCGCCCAGCAGTACCAGCCGGCCCAGCAGTACCAGCCGGCCCAGCAGTACCAGCCGCAGTACGCCCCCCAGCCACCCGCGATCCAGCAGCCACCGGGCAGCCAGCAGCCACCGCCTATGCCTCTGACGCCACCGCCGGGCTACGGTCCGCCGCCTGGCTACCCGGGCAGCCAGCCCACCCCGCCGCCGGCCCCGGCCTCGGCTGCGTCGCCAGCTGACGTGACCCAGGTGCATCGGCCGGCGACCGACCCGTCGGCGCACGGGTGGACTGCGGTCCTGGACGACGGTCGCCAGGTCACGATTGACAGCCTGGTGTTGCTCGGCCGCAACCCGCAGCCGCAGCCCGGCGAAGAGGACGCTCAGCTGATCAAGATCGCGGACGAGACGCGCACCGTGTCCAAGTCCCACCTGGCCATCGGGTTGGATGCGGGCGGTTTGTTCGTGGTCGACCGGGGCTCCACCAACGGCTCGACGGTGACCACCGCGGACGGCGTCTCCACCCGCTGCCGGATCGGCGACATCGTCTACGTGACCGACGGCTCGATCGTCTCGATCGGCGACCACTGGCTCGAGATCCGGCGAAGCTGAGCTGGCCGCCGGCCCAGGGCCGGCGCGATAGGGTCGCCGCATGCTGCTCTCCGATCGCGACATCAAGGGTCAAGTCGCCGCGGGCCGGATCGGCCTGGAACCGTTCGCGACCGAGATGGTGCAGCCGTCGAGCATCGATGTCCGGCTCGACCGGTATTTCCGCGTGTTCGAGAATCACCGCTATCCCCACATCGACCCGGCTCAGGATCAGTCCGAGCTGACCCGCGCCGTCGAGCCCGAGCAGGATGAACCGTTCATCCTGCACCCGGGCGAGTTCGCCCTCGGATCGATCTATGAGGTCGTCACGTTGCCCGACGACATCGCCGCCCGGGTCGAAGGCAAGTCCTCGCTCGGCCGGCTGGGATTGCTCACGCACGCGACGGCGGGATTCATCGATCCCGGCTTTTCCGGTCACGTGACGCTCGAGCTGTCCAATGTCGCCACGCTGCCGATCAAGCTGTGGCCGGGCATGAAGATCGGGCAGCTGTGCTTCTTCCAGCTCAGCTCACCGGCCGAGCATCCGTACGGGTCGAGCGAGTACGGCTCCCGCTATCAGGGCCAGCGCGGCCCGACGCCGAGCCGCAGCCACCTGAACTTCCACCTCACCGAGATCTGATCCCTTCCCAGATCGGCGGTCACGCGCGGTAGACCGCGATGTCTCCGGAGGCGGTCCGAGCCCGCACGGCCACGTAGGGCGCGCCCTTCTTCGGCGGGCTGGTCGACTCCAGGGCGATCCGGATGTCGCCGGACACCGAGCTGAGATCGAGCCACGCTGGCAACAGGTCGGACACTCCGATGATCAGTGAGCCCGACGCCGAGCGGAGATCGACCGACCCATTGGTGGCATTGACCGCGATGTCGCCCGATCCGGAATTGGCTTGCAGTTGGCCGCCACGCAGCTGGCGCAGCACGACGTCTCCGGACCCGGACTTGGCCGTGGTCGCGCACGACGCCTCGGACACGGTGATGTCGCCCGAACCGGAACTGAGTCGGGCCATCCGGCCGTCGAGCCGCGATGCCGAGATCTGACCCGAGGCGGTGGAGCATTCCAGATCGACTGCGGTGCCGATGGTCACATCGCCTGAACTGCTGACGATCTTGGATGCCCCGATATCGGCGGTGATCGAGATGTCCGCCGCCGCCGCCTTGATCACGAACGTCAAGCCGGAAGGTACGCCGAGACGCAGGTGAACCGAGGTGTTCCGGAAGAACTGGGCCGGGCAGCCGAATCGGAGTTGATCATGATCTTGCCGGATGAGCACATCGGCCAGATAGGCCTCGTCCGCGGCATTGATCGACGCCTCGACCGCTTCACTGATCGGCCCGGGCTCGATGGTGATGGATCCGCCGCCGAAGTTCTCGACCACGACGTGCCGGACACCTTCGTGCACGGAGTTCTGGAAACTCAACGCACCCACCCCTGGACATTGCCGTGCGACGTGGGTTCGCCGGCGGGCCTGGTCTCGGACGCCTTGGCCCGGCCACTCTGGCCGAAAGGTCCGTGCGGTCCGAAGACTCCGTGCTCGCCGAATGGTCCGTTGGGTCCGAAAAAGGCGCCGGAACTCGAGGGTGCGGTCCGGCCGGGCGGCCACCAGCCGGAATGGTGGGTGTCGTCATCGAGGGCATCCATCACGACGCGCATCAACCACGCGTTGGTGGAGATCCCGGAAGCAGTGGCCCGGTCGTCGACCTTGGCCTTGACCGACTGCGGGAGTCGCAGCGTGACCCGGGCGACGGGCTCGTCGTCGAGGTCACCGACCGCCTCCTCCGGGGGCTCGGATCCGGCGTCCGCATCGGGCAGCAGGAACACCGGTTCTTGATCACTGCCATGCACGGTGACCGCGAACTCCGGGTCGGGCCCGACCATCCGGACTTCGACCGACGAAGGCGCCAACTCGGAACTGATCGTGCTGGCGGCGTCGGACAGGGCCTGGATGAGGGCGAGTCGGGTCGATGAGTCGAGGGCGTCGCCCAGGCGCTCCGCCACGTACTTCGTGTGATCGTCGGCGAGGGCCGCGGCATTGGACACTCCGGCCCGGACGGAATCGACATACGGTGAAAGGTCCATGACGCCATTCTGACGTCATGGCTGCGTCAAAGCAAGAGGCGATGACGTCAGACAAGAGCTCGGTGACGTCAGGCGTTCGACCTCAGCTCGTGCGCTTCACCGACTCCAACAGCAATTGAGCCACGTCGAGCACCTCCGTCGATCCGGGCGCGTTGCCGTCGGCCTGCTGGGCAGTGAGCCCGTCGCTGAGCATCACCCGGCAGAAGGGGCAGGCGGTGGCGATCGTGCCGGACGGGGCCGAACCCAGCGTGGTCAGCGCTTCGGCCGTGCGGTTGACGTTGATCCGGCTGCCCAGCTTCTCCTCCATCCACATCCGCGCGCCACCGGCGCCGCAGCAGAACGACCGCTCGCGGTTACGCGGCATCTCGGCGACCTGGGCCCCCGGCAGAATGCTCAGCAACTCCCGCGGCGGATCGTAGATGTCGTTGTGCCGACCCAGATAGCACGGGTCGTGGTAGGTGATGGTCCGCCCGGCCACGGATCCTTCCGGTGGTGCGACCGGTGTCAGCCGGCCGTCGCGGACCAGCCGGTTCAGCAGCTGGGTGTGATGCACGACCTCGACGGTCAGATCGAGTTGCGGATACTCGTTCTTCAAGGTGTTGAGGCAGTGCGCGCAGCTGGTGACGATCTTGGTCGCCTTGGCGTCCTTCAGGGTCTCGACGTTCTCCAGCGCCAGCTGCTGGAAGACGAACTCGTTACCGGCCCGCCGAGCCGGGTCGCCGGTGCAGGTCTCGCCGTTGCCGAGCACGGCGTACGTGACACCGGCCGTGTTCAGCAGCTCGGCCACCGCCCGGGTGGTCTTCTTCGCCCGGTCCTCGAAGGCGCCGGCGCAACCGACCCAGAACAGGTATTCGACCTCGCTGAGATCTTCGACATCCTGCCCGACCACGGGCACGTCGAACGGCAGATCCTTGGCCCAGTCCATCCGGGCCCGCGGGCTCATCGACCACGGATTTCCCTTGTTCTCCAGGCCTTTGAACAGTCCGTTCAGTTCGCTGGGGAACTCCGACTCCATCATTACCTGGAACCGCCGCAGGTCGAGGATGTGATCGACGTGCTCGATGTCGACCGGACACTGCTGGACGCAGGCGCCGCAACTCGTGCACGACCACAGCACATCCGGGTCGATCACTCCGGCGACACCGTCGGTGACCTGGATCGGGCCGACCAGCGCCCGCGTGGCTTCGATCTTGGTCGCCTCCGGTAGTGCCTCCCGAGCGGCTTCGGCCGCTTGCAGATAGGGCGCCTTCGCGTACGCGTGCTCCCGCAGGTTCATGATCAACAACTTGGGCGACAACGGCTTGTCGGTGTTCCAGGCGGGGCACTGGGACTGGCAGCGTCCACATTCGGTGCAGGACGTGAAGTCCAGCAGGCCCTTCCAGGTGAAGTCCTCGATCTTGCCGACGCCGAGTGAGGCATCCTCGTCCAGATCCTCGATCTCGGCGAAGTCCAGGGGCTTGCCGTCGATCATGATCGGTGGCAGGGCGCCGAGGGCGGGTCGGCCGGTCGCCTCGCGTTTGAACCAGATGTTCGGCCACACGGTAAAGCGGTGCCAGGCGACCCCCATGGTGGTGTTCAGGCCGAGGACGACGAACCAGGCCATGGAGATGATGATCTTGACGGCGGCCACGATGACGATCGCGGTTGCCAGGCTGGCGGCGCGGATGCCGGACGGCAGCAGGAACCAGGTCAGCGGGAAGTGCAGGCGTGAGGTTTCGCTGCCCAGTAAGCGAAACTCCATCGCCCGCAGGGCGAGAACGCAGACGACGATGCCCAGGATGGTCAGCTCGACGTAAACCGCTTGCCAGGTGCGTGACCCGAAGAACCGTGATCGACGGCCGCGACCGCGCAGCATCGCCCGAACGATGATCAAGAAGACGATGGAGATCAGGCCGGCCCAGGCGATCAGCTCGCTGGCCCATTCGTAGACCACCCAGTGCCCGATCACCGGCAGGGCGAACCGGGGATTGAACAGCTGCCCGTACGCCGTGATCAGGGTGAAGAACAATGCACCGAAGGCCACGAAGACGAACCAGTGGGCGATGCCGATCTTGGTCCACTGCAGCATGCGGGTGTGACCGAGAGTCTCGGCCAGCAGGTGCTTCCACCGCTCCCGCGGCTCGTCGGCCCGGCCGGTGGTCGGCTGCCCGAGCTTGATCACGCCTACGATGCTGCGGGCGGCTCGAGTGAAGAGGGCGACACCCACGAGCGACACCGCCAGTGCCAGCACGATTGCGGCGATCCTCATGGGTCCTCCTGGACGGGTCCGATCAGTTACTGATCAGTAACTTAGCGCGCCGGTGGCTGTTGTTCACTCGGCCAGTACGGCGCCGAGGGCGGAGCGGGCATCGACCCGGGAGGTGAGTAGCCGTATCCCGGTAGCGAGCCGTAGCTCATCGGCCCCGAATCTCCCGATGGCATGGGTCCAGTCCCCGTCCGCCGCTCACGCTTCGGTCGGTCCAGCAGGCGGGCCAGCACATACAGGCCGATCGCCGGGATGAAGGACAGCAGGGTGAAGGTCATGCCGACGAGAATCGTGAAGCCCAGGCTCTCGCCGGGGGACAGGCCTTGGGAGATGCCCGCCCAGGTGAAGAGGAAACCCAGGGCCAGGAAGATGAAGTAGAAGACGCGGACCACTTTGGCGCCCGGGCGTTGCAGGCGTAGCAGCAACACGCGACCCAATCGATCGAGGGTCGTCCGCGGTTTGGGGGCCTGGGCCGCTTCGCGATAGGCCGTCGCCATCACCTCGTAGCTGCGCTCCAGATCGCTGAGGGCGCGGACGGAACGCTCCCGGTGGGCCTCCGCGCTGGCCAGTTTGGCGTGGGTGGTGATCCAGGCGTCGATGAACGCGACCTCGCTCGCGGCCTGTTCGAGCGTCTCCTGTCGACGGTCCTCGCGCAGCTGACGGCTACGCCATTCCTTGAGGCCGAGGGCCGTGCCGGCCAGTAGGGCGGTCAGCACCGGTCCGATCAGCGCGGCAACGATCTCTGGGTCCACGATCCTCTCCCACGTCGGCGATGCCCCGAGGCATCCTGCATCCTATTGAGCTTCGCGGTCGAAGGAGGTGAGGAGACTGGGAAACCACGCGATCGATGGCGCCGCGAGCCTCAACTGAGCGTAATGGGGGCGCGCCGGGTGACTTCCTCAGATTGTCCGGAGGTCCGGTTAGGGTCGTCGAGACAGTGCGGCACGAGAGACAGTGCGGCACGAGAGTTGAAGACAACGAGTTTGGGGTTTGGCGTGATCGAGTTCGAGTCAGTCGGCAAGACCTTTCGAGATGGCACGGCGGCCGTCGTCGACCTGAGCCTTACGGTGCCCTCGGACAAGATCACCGTGATCGTCGGACCCTCTGGCTGCGGCAAGACCACCGCCCTGCATATGGTCAACCGGATGCTGGAACCGACCAGTGGTCGGATCACCTGGGACGGGGCGGCGCTGAAGTCCACCCGCAAGACGTCCTTGCGCCGTCAGATGGGCTATGTCAGCCACCGTGGCGGGCTCTTCCCGCACCGGACGGTCCTGGACAACATCGGGACCGTGCCCGGTCTGCTCGGCTGGCCGCAGGCCAAGACCCGCAAGCGGTCCCTGGAGCTGCTGAGCCGCGTCGGGCTGGATCGCAGGCTCGCCGAGCGCTACCCGGCCCAGTTGTCGGACGGCCAGCACCAGCGGGTCGGCGTGGCCCGCGCCCTGGCCGCCGACCCCTCGGTGCTATTGATGGACGAGCCGTTCTCGGCGGGCGACCCCGCGGTCCGCGCTGAGTTGCACGACTTCTTCCTCGGCCTGCAGCGCGAGATCAACAAGACGATCATGGTGGTCACCCCCGACATCGACGAGGCCATCAAGCTCGGTGACCAGGTGGTCATCCTCAGGGTCGGCGGCAAACTGGCCCAATTCGGTACGCCGCAGGAGCTCCTCGACGAGCCGGCCGACGCCTTCGTCGAGGGTTTCGTCGGACGCGATCGGGGTTACCGGTCGCTGGCGTTCCTGCCGGCTGGCGGACTCGAGCTCGATGGGGTCAAGGTGGTCCGCGATGTCGAGTCGGCCAGCGGGAGTGAGCCGAGTCTGGTCGTCGATGGGGATGCTCGTCCGGTGGGCTGGGCGGATCCGGAGCGCCCCGGTCAGTTGTTCGCTCTGGGCTCGACCTTCAACCCGGGAACCGACACCCTGCGGCTGGCCCTCGACTCGGCAATCACTTCCCCGTACGGGCTGGCGGTAGCCGTCGAATCCGGCACGGGCCGGTATTCCGGGGTGGTGGGCGCCGCGACCATCCTCAAGCAGGTGACGGGCGCCCGTGCGGCCTTGGCCGAGTCGATCTCCATCCGGCAGGCCGGAGCAGCCGATCCGGGCGAGCCGGTGGCGGCGGCGCCGGCGGTCGATGACGACACCGAGGTCCGACCGGTCATTGAGCCTGACGATCAGACCAGCGGGCCCGAGCCGGCCGACACCACGGAGCCGGCCGACACCGGCGCGGCTGAAGACCTCGCGTCGGTCGACACCGATCTGAGCAACAGCGATTCGTCATTCGACGATTCCCCGACCGAGATCCGGGTGCCCGAGGGGCAGGTTCGATGAATCTCGACTGGGTCTGGCTCAACCGCAATCTTGAGATGATCGGTCGTCTCGTGGGCGAGCACGTGGCGCTGGCGCTGGCGCCGGTCCTGCTGGCCTTGGTCGTGTCCCTGCCGTTGGGCTACCTGGTCTACAAGACCGGAAAAGCAGCGAACGTCTTCTTGGCCATCCTCGGGGCGGTCCATTCCATTCCCGCCCTGGCCCTCTTCGTCTTCATGCCGCTGTTGCTGGGCCGGGGGATCCTGAGCCCGATCAACATCGCGGCCGCGCTAGCTGTCTATTCGACCGCCCTGCTCGTCCGGAGTGTCGTGGACGGGCTGCGATCGATCCCGCCGCAGGTCAGTCAATCGGCGTCGGCCGTCGGATATGGCGGTGTGCACCGACTCTTCGGCGTCGAGCTGCCCTTGGCCATGCCGGCCATCTTCGCCGGTCTGCGCGTGGTGACGGTGTCCAACATCGCCCTGGTCAGCGTGGCGGTGCTGGTGGGCAGCGGAGCGCTGGGCAAACTTTTCGGTCTGGGCTTCGGCAGCTCCTTCTACACTCCGATCATCGTCGGTCTCGTGCTCACCTTGGTGTTGGCGCTGCTCGCTGATGCCGTGATCCGGTTGATCCAACGCGGCACGTTGCCCTGGGCGCGAAGGCGGCGTACGGCATGAACATCTTCGACTACGTGCTCGATCCGGCTCATTGGCAGGGTCCGAACAGCATCGGCCGGCTCCTGCTGGAGCATCTTGGCTACACGGCGGCCGCCGTCGCCATCGCCGCGGTGATCGCGATCCCGCTCGGCGTGCTGATCGGCCACACCGGACAGGGGTCCCTTCTGGTCACGGGTGTGTCCAACGCCGCGCGGGCTCTCCCCAGCCTCGGCTTGCTCGTGCTGGCGGTGCTGCTGTTCCAGACCGGTGTGTTGCCGATCATCGGCGTGCTGGCGCTCCTGGCGCTGCCGACCATCCTCACAGCCACCGCGACCGGGGTGCACGGCGCCGACCGCGAGGCGGTGTTCGCGGCGCGGGCGCTCGGAATGTCGGCCGGTCAGATCGTCCGCAAGGTGGAGTGGCCACTGGCGGTGCCGCTGCTCATCGGAGGCCTGCGCCGGGCCACGCTGCAGGTGGTGGCGACCACGACGATCGTCGCTTTTGCCGGCGGCGGCGCCCTCGGCCGCTTGCTGATCTCGGGCAACGCCGCCGGCAGCTACCCGGAGATGTTCGCTGGCGCCTTGATCGTCGCGTTGCTGGCGGTCACCCTCTACCTCCTGCTCGGTGGGATCGGCTGGTTCGCCGGGCGGAAGGCTCGTCCACGGAGCCAGGCCGCACCAGCGGCCGTCGCCATTCCCACCTGACCTGACGGCCGCCGCCGGCTGTACGTCGTTGCCTGACGCACGTACGCTGACCGTGGTCGCTCGGGGATCGCCACGATGGAGGTATCTGTGACGCCACGCCGCGCCGCCAAAGCCCTACTGATCACCCTTGCCATGACGCTGTCGGTCGTCGGGCTCACGCTGGCCCAGCCCCAGGTCGCCCAGGCCAAGCCGACGCTCAAGATCACCAAGGTGGTCACCGGCCTGACCATCCCGTGGGACATCACGTGGATCGGTAGCCTGATGATCTTCGACCAGCGGGCCGGTGGGCTGTCCTCCCAGCGTGGTAGCGCCAAGCCGAAGTCGATCACCATTCCGCACCTGCCCACCGCGTACAAGAGCGGTGAGGGCGGTCGGCTCGGGTTGGTTGCCGACCCCGGGGCGACCTCGAACCGACTGTTCTACCTGTGTCAGACCTACCAGTCCGGAGGCGATGCGGTGGATGTCCGCGTGCTGCGGCTCAAGCTCCTGACCGACACGTCGGCGAAACTCGACGGCGCCGATCCGGTGGTCGTGGACAATCTCCCGATCAGTTCGGGTCGGCACAGTGGCTGTCGCCTGCGCTTCGGCACCGACGGCAAGCTCTACGTCGGGACGGGCGACGCGGCGCAGAGCGGCAATCCACAGAATCGGCAGTCCTTGGGTGGCAAGGTCCTCCGGGTCAATGCCGACGGCTCGATCCCGGCTGACAACCCCTTCTTCGGCGAAGGCGGCGACGCCCGCTACGTCTGGAACTACGGTCACCGCAACGTGCAGGGGATCGCCGTGCGGCCCGGCACCGACGAGATCTGGACTGCCGAGCACGGCACCTACCGTGACGACGAAATCAATCTCAGCCTGCGGGGGGCCAACTACGGCTGGCAGCCCGGTTCGGGCTACGACGAGTCGGCGCCGATGACCGATCTGAACAAGTTTCCCGCGGCGATCCCGGCCAAGTGGAGTTCGGGTAGGCCGACGGTGGCAACCAGCGGCGTCGCCTTCCTGCAGGGCTCGCGTTGGGGACACTGGCAGGGCGCGCTGGTCACCGGCATGCTGGCCGGCCAGGGCATCAAAGTGCTGTTCCTCAACCCCAAAGGCGCGGTCATCGGCGAGACCAAGATCGCGGGCCTGGGTTCCTACGGCCGCATCCGCACCGTGCAGTCCGGTCCCGGCGGCGCGCTCTATTTCTCCACCTCGAACGGTGGCGGACACGATGTGATCGCCAAGATCACGCCGACGGCCAAACCGCCGGCCCTCGCCTCGGGCACGAATGTCTCCAGCTACGGCGTCTCCGCCGCGAGCACCGGACAGGACCTGTACGCCTTCATCCGATCGACCGACAACAAGGTCTTGTATAAGCGCAGCACGAACGACGGGACCAGTTGGCCGTCGGCGTGGACGAGTGCCGGCGTGACCAGTGCCAGCGCACCGTCAGTCGCGTCGTCGGCGGCGGGGCGGATGGATCTGCTCAGTCGTAGCTCGAGCAACATCATCACCCACACCTGGTACGTGAATGGCGTCAAGCAGGGCCAGACCAATCTCGGCGGCTCGATGCGGACCGCGACCATCTCCTCCCTCGGCGATGGCACGCTCGACGTCTTGGCCCTCCGGACCATCGGCGGGGTCTATCGCCAACACTTCGACGGCACGAACTGGTCCGGCTGGCGCAAGCTCGGCGTCGGTGGCTTCAGCTCCGCGGTCGGCGCGTCGGCCGACCCGTCGACCGGCCGGACCCTCTTGACCGTCCGCGGCCAAACCGGCCTGATCCATCAGTTGACGATCACTGCCAGCGCGGACGGGGGGTCCTGGACCAAGACCAGTGGCCTGCTCTGGTCAGCGCGAGCGCTGGGTGATCGCTATCCGGGTCAAGGCCTGGTTGCCGTCGCGAAGGGTAGCGATGGCTACCTGCGGCTGGAGCGGGACAAGTTGATCATCGCTCTGAACCTCAAGATCACCTCCGACCCGGACATCGTCACCCGACCCGACGGCAGTTGGACCGCCTTCGGCCGCAGCACGTCCGGAGCGCTTACCGCGTACGATTCCCGGACGGTGAAGGCCACGAATCTCGGCGGCACGGTGAAGTAGGGGGCCCGCCGACTTGGCGAAGGATTCGATCATCCCTCAGGCGCCGCCTTGCCGTCACGTTCGTCTCGGTCGGCCCACTCCAGAAGTTGATCGAGGCGGTACGGATGATCATCGAGGTCGCCGTGCAGATCGCCGATTTCGGCGAAGCGGGCCGGCATGGTGGCGATCGTGAAGTCCTGGGGGTCGGCAGCGGCGATCTCGTCCCACTGAAGCGGGGCGGAGACGATGCCTTCCGGCGTGCCGCGGACCGAGTAGGCGCTGGCAATCGTGTGGTCGCGGGCGTTCTGGTTGTAGTCGACGAAGATCGAGGCCGGATCGCGGTCCTTGCGCCACCAGGTCAGATCGACCAGGCCGTCACTGCGCCGCTCGACCTCGCGGGCGAACGCCCAGGCCGCGCGGCGGACGTCAGGATGTCCATGATCAGGAGGGATGCGCACGTAGATGTGCAGCCCCTTGCCGCCCGAGGTCTTCGGATAGCCGACCGCGCCGAGTTCCTCGAGCAACTCCTGAACGATCACCGACACCCGTCGTACGTCGTCATAGCCGGCCGCCGGCATCGGATCCAGGTCGATCCGCCACTCATCGGGTGACTCGACGTCGTCGCGACGGGAGTTCCACGGATGGAACTCCACCGTCGACATCTGCACCGCCCAGATCACGTCGGCCGGATGGGTCACACACAACTCGTCGGCGTCGCGGTTGTAGCGCGGGAAGTGCACGCGTACGGTCTCCACCCACGACGGCGCCCCGTGCGGGAGGCGCTTCTGATGGACCTTCTCGCCGTCGACCCCGTCGGGAAATCGGTGCAGCATGCACGGCCGGTGGTAGAGCGCGTTGACGATGCCGTCGGCGACACTCAGGTAGTAGCGAGCAAGATCAAGTTTGGTCTCACCGCGGGCGGAGAAGTACACCCGGTCCGGGTTGCTGATCTTGACCACCCGGTCGCCGACCTCGAAGTCGATGCGCTGCGGTTTGGTTCTTTCGCCGACCATGGCGGCACTCTACGCGCCGGCCCGCCTGCACTGATCGTCGCAGCTTCAGCGGCGCTGGGCCATGAGTTGGCGCAGCGAGAGGAACCGGATCAGGGTCGACACCGCATTGGCCAGCAGGAGGACGACTACCTCGAGAGTCCGGCTCGGCTCGACGAGTGAGTGATGCAGCACCCACAGCGATCCACTGGTCAGGGCCAACCCGAAGCCGAAGGCGATGAGGCCGCCCGCGTGGTGCCGGAGCAGTCGATCGTTACCGCGGACCCCGAAGGTCATCCGGCGGTTGACCGCGGTGTTGGCCACGGCCGTGATCAATAGCGCCACCAGGTTCGCCGCCTGAGCGCCAGTCGTTTCGCGGAGCCCGAGATAGAGCACGAAGTACGCGAGCGTGCTCAGCACACCGACACCGCCGAACCTGATCAGCTGGCCGAACATGCCGCGTGGAACCCCCGGAACCGTGGACGGCACTTCGGAGTTGCGGCCGAGCTCGGTCCGCAGGCGGGCGACCGGGATGTTGCCGGTGGTGAAGCCCCTGATCAGTCGGGCCACCCCGGCCAGATCCTCCTTGGCCGTGGCCACGATGTTCACCCGGCTGTCCGGATCGTCGGTCCAGTCCACCGGGATCTCGTGGATCCGCAGGCCGGCCCGCTGAGCGATCACGAGCAGTTCGGTGTCGAAGAACCAGTTGTTGTCCTCGACCAGCGGCAGCAGATCGGCGGCCACCGATGCACGGATCGCCTTGAACCCGCACTGGGCGTCGGAGAAGGACGCCGAGAGCGCGCTTTTGAGGATCAGGTTGTAACTGCGGGAGATGAATTCGCGCTTCGGTCCTCGGATCACCCGGCTCGACCGGGCCAGTCGGCTGCCGATCGCGATGTCGGAATGGCCCGAGATCAGCGGCGCGACCAAGGGGAGCAGCGCCCGCAGGTCGGTCGACAGATCAACATCCATGTACGCCAGGATCGGCGCCGACGACGTGGACCAGACCGCCTTGAGGGCGCGACCTCGGCCCTTCTGGTCCAGGTGTATGACGCGGACCCGGGGCAGCTCGGCGGCCAGCCCCAGCGCTACCGCCAGGGTGGTGTCGGTGCTCGCGTTGTCGGCGATGGTGATGCAGAAGGAGTACGGAAAGTTCTCGGCCAGGAAGGCGTCCAGCCGCCGTACCGACGGACCAAGATCAACTTCCTCGTTGTACACCGGGACCACGATGTCGACCACGGCATCGACGTCGCGCGAGCTGCTCCGGGACAGATGATCATGGTGCCCGGTGGCCGGCGGATCGAGGAGGACGGGGGTGATCGGATCCAGTCGGGAGGTTGACATGCCCATACTGTCGTCGGCCGGTCTGTGCCGGCGGTGGGCCGAGGCTGTGGGTCAGATATGAGTCGCTGACGGGTCGCCCCGAGTTGATCAGCGAGCTTTGAGCCAGGCGAGGACGGCGAGCACCCGTCGGTTGTCGGAGCCGAGCTCGGGCAAGTTGATCTTGGCGAAGATGTTCGAGACATGCTTCTCGACCGCGCCGGCACTCACCACCAAGGCACCGGCGATCGCGGCATTGCTCCGCCCCTCGGCCATCAGGGCGAGGACCTCCTGCTCCCGCGGGCTCAGCGCCCCGAGAGGATCGGCGCGGCGGGCGACCAGGAGCTGGGCCACGACCTCGGGATCGAGCACCGTGCCGCCGCCGGAGATCGTCCTGAGCGAGTCGACCAGCACCTCCAGCGAGGTGACCCGGTCCTTCAGCAGATAGCCGACCCCGCCCCGTCCGTCGGAGAGCAGCACGTCGGCGTAGGACAACTCGATGTAGGCCGACAACATCAACACACCGAGGTCGGGCTGGGACGCCCGAGCGGCCACGGCGGCGCGCAGCCCGTCGTCGGTCATGTTCGGTGGCATCCGGACGTCGACGACCGCGACGTCGGGACGGTGTTCGGCGACCGCGGCGAGGAAACTCGGCGCATCGTCGACCGCGGCCACGACGTCGCAGTCCACCTCGGTCAGCAGTCTGACCAGACCCTCCCGCAGCAGGACTGAGTCGTCGGCCACCACAACGCGCATGGTGGCCAGACTATGGGTCGGTCGGCCACCCGAGATGTTGGGGAATCGTCGCCGTCAGACGGGTGGGACCGCCGGCCGGCGAGGAGACGGTGAGCGTTCCGTCCACCCCCGCCAGCCGGTCGGCCAGTCCGGAGAGGCCGTGGCCCTTGGCCATCGAGGCGCCGCCGACCCCGTCGTCGGTCACGTTGATGATGGCCAGCGCGCCGACGTCGCGGACCTCGATACGGGCGATCCTGGCCCGGCTGTGCTTCTCCAGGTTGGCCAGCGACTCCGCGACGACGAAGTACGCGGCGTTCTGGCCGGCTTCGGACAGGGCTACCGCTTCGACATCCACGGAGGTCCCGATCGATCCCCGGGCGGCCAGCGCGGTGATCGCCGCGCGCAGACCCTGCTCGGCGAGGATCGGCGGGGCGATGCCGCGGGAAAGGGTCCGGATCTCGGCCAATGCGTCCTGGGACTGCTGAAGCGCCTCGCCGAGCAAGGCCTTCGCTCGTACGGGGTCATCATCGAGTCGGCGCTGCGCCGCTGAGATGTCCATGCCGAGCCGGACCAGGCGCTGTTGCGGGCCGTCGTGCAGGTCGCGTTCGAGCCGGCGCAGGGTGTGCACCTCAGCATCGCCCGCGGCCGTCCGGCTCTGGGTCAGCGCGCTGACCTGCTGTCGCAACGCCGAGGTCTCGTCCACGATCAGCCCGTACGCGATCGCGGCGTTCAACCGAATCAGCGCTTGGAGGATCAGGGGAGTGGTGATCAGGAAGAAGGCGCCGAGGACCGTGTTGAACATGACATCGGCGATCCGGCTCGGAAACCCGAGCAACGCCGGCAGTCCGTTCACGTCGGAGTCGGGGAGATAGCGGCTCCAGAACCAGTACGTGATCCCGCCCGGTCCCGAAGCCACCCACGTCACGGCTACGGAGAAGGAGAAGGTGGTGACGATGAAGCTGACCAGGACGTGGAGCAGGTCGCGCCAGGCCTGCGCGCTCGCCAGCCGGCGCAAGCGCTGACCCAGGCCGGCTCCGCTCGCCGGATAGACAGTCGGCGGGAGGTCAATGCCGGCGTACCCGAGCAGTTGTTTGGTCATCCGGGCATTCCAGCCGGCCACATTGAGTGCGGCGACCAGGATGAACAGCCCGACGACGAGCACCGCGAGCCCGGCTCCGACGCTGAATAAGGTCGTGCAGACGATGAACGCGGGCAGCGCGACGAAGAACAACCCGATCAGCGCGCCGAAGCGCCGGCCCGAGTCGCGGATGATCGACGTCACGGGATCATCTTCCCGCGTCGGCGGGCGGGCGGGCAGCACGTCATAGAGATCCAACACCCCAGCGGTTTCGGGGTCACGAGGTGAGAGGGGACTGCTGCGAAGCTCAGGACTGGTCATGACAGCCACGCTGCCGGGTCCGAGACGTCCGAACCATCCGGCTAGCCGCCGAACCCGAGCGGGGGCTACCCCCACCCTCCACGGGTCGAGCCACGCGCCCAGCGAGCTTGACCTCATGTCAGCGTGAGGTTCTACGCTCCACGACATGAGCATGGAGATGCAGGCCTGGAACTCCCTCTACGGGATGATGACCGCTCAGCAGGAGCGCCGACCGTTCTCGTGGGCGACGGTCAAGCGGATCGCCGGCTTCGCCCGGCAACGGCGTACGGTGCTCATCGGCTTCCTCCTTTTGAGTGTGGTCGGCTCAGTGCTGGCCGTCGCCACCCCGCTGCTGGCGGGCCGGGTGGTCGACGCGCTCGTCAACCAGCGACCGTTCCGGATCGTGCTCACCCTCGCGCTGATCATCGCCGCCATCGCCGTGGTCGAAGCTGCGGTCGGCCTGTTGTCCCGGTGGCTGTCGGCGCGGATCGGCGAAGGACTGATCCTCGATCTGCGGCGCGCGGTGTTCGACCACGTCCAACAGATGCCGATCGCTTTCTTCACCCGGACCAGGACGGGGGCGTTGGTGAGCCGGCTCAACAACGATGTGATCGGCGCTCAGCGGGCCTTCTCCGACACCCTGTCGGGTGTCGTCGGCAATGTGGTGGCGCTGATCTTGGCCGTGATCGCCATGGCAACGATCTCCTGGCCGATCACGTTGTTGGCCCTGGCGTTGTTGCCGATCTTCGTCTTGCCCGCTCGCCGGATCGGCAGCCGGCTGGCCCGCCTGGAGCTCGAAGCGGCCAATCACAACTCGACGATGAGCACCCAGATGACCGAACGGTTCTCCGCACCAGGCGCGACGCTGGTCAAGTTGTTCGCCCGGCCTGCGCAGGAATCGGCCGAGTTCGCGGCTCGGGCGTCGCGCGTCCGCGACATCGGGGTGCGGACCGCGATGGTGCAGATGATCTTCGTGAGTGCCCTGACGCTGGTGTCCGCCCTGGCTCTCGCGCTGGTGTACGGACTCGGCGGGTTCTTCGCTCTTCGCGGCACGCTCGACCCCGGCTCCGTCGTGGCGCTCGCGCTGTTGATCACCCGGTTGTACGCGCCGCTGACCGGCCTGGCCAGCGCCCGGGTCGAGGTGATGAGTGCCCTGGTCAGCTTCGAGCGGGTGTTCGAGATTTTGGACCTCGAGCCGTTGATCACCGAGAAACCGGATGCCGTCAGCGCGCCGGACGGGCCGGCCGGGATCGAATTCGACCAGGTCCGGTTCGCCTATCCCTCAGCCGACAAGGTTTCGCTGGCCTCGCTGGAGGAAGTCGCCGTGCTCGACGCCAGTGGCGGCGTCGAGGTGATCCACGACGTGAGCTTCCGGGCCGAGCCCGGACAGATGATTGCCCTGGTGGGCTCGTCCGGGGCCGGGAAATCGACCATCGCCCAACTGCTGGCTCGCCTCTACGACGTCGACGATGGTGCGGTCCGCATCGCCGGGGTCGACGTGCGGGATCTCAGCTTCGCCTCCATCCGCGCGACGCTCGGATTGGTCACCCAGGACGGCCACCTGTTCCACGAGTCGATCCGGGAAAATCTGCGGCTGGCCAAGGAGGCGGCGTCCGAGGACGACCTGTGGTCCGCACTGCGCCGGGCCCAGCTGGCCGACCTGGTGGCGTCATTGCCGGACGGGCTGGACACCGTCGTGGGCGAGCGCGGCTACCGGTTGTCGGGCGGCGAGCGCCAGCGCCTCACCATCGCCCGACTGCTGCTCGCCCAGCCACGCGTAGTGATCTTGGACGAGGCCACCGCCCATCTCGATTCGACCTCGGAGGCGGCAGTCCAGGCGGCCCTGTCTGAAGCGCTCGATGGGCGTACGGCGATCATCATCGCCCATCGGCTGTCGACCATCCGCGCCGCGGATCTGATCCTGGTCATCGAGGATGGCCGGATCGTCGAGCGCGGCCGTCATGATCAACTCCTCGAGCTCGGCGGACGCTATGCCCAGCTCTATGAAACCCAGTTCGCCCAGGCGAGCAATTGATCGGTAGCCGGGATCGTCTACCGATCGGTAGACTGTCTGTTATGTCCACCACGACAATTCGGGTATCCAAGGAACTTCACCAGCGCATCGCCCAACACGCCCACGATGAGCAGACGACGCTGGCGGGTGCCATTGAACGCGCTTTTGACGCCGGCGACCGGGCACGCTTCTGGGCGGATGCGGCGGTGACCATGGATTCAACCAGCAGCCGGCGTGCGCTCCTTGCGGAGAATGAAGTTCTCGCTGGGACCTTGGCTGACGGGCTGGAGCCGGCGGAGAGCTGGGACGGCGTCTGGTGAACCGCGGCGACATCTATCTTTGCGACTTTGGATACCCCAAGGGTCACGAACCGGGGTATCTGCGCCCCGCGGTGGTCATCTCAGCATCCGAACTCTCCCGATTCGGATTGCCGATCGTATTGCCCATCACCCGAACCAGGCGCGACTACCCGACACACGTCGAACTGGACGGGATCCTGCCCGAGGTCAGCTATGTCCAGTGCGAGCAGATTCGAGCCATCGCCGATGATCGCCTCATCCGCAAGGTCGGAACATCGGATCCCGTCACCCTGATGCAGATCGAAGCCGTCCTGCGCAGGCTACTTGATCTGATCTGACTCTCTCTGGGCTGCGGGTCCGCGCCCGGTCGGGCGCCCGGATCCCTTTCCGCGCACAACCCACGAAACGGCCCGCTCAGGGCGGCCGTCAGCTCGGAGGTGGCGTCATATCCGGCCCCGGGCCGCCATGCGACAGGGTCGCCGGCGCCCGCGGGAGTTCGACGACGAACTCGGTGTGCCCGGGTTGGCTGGCGACCCGGACGGTCCCTTGATGGGCTTCGACCACGGCGGAGACGATGGCCAGGCCGAGGCCGGTGCTCTTGCCCTGAGCGGCGCCGGCCGCCCGGACCCGGCTGGTGTCGGCCCGGGTGAACCGTTCGAACACCTGCTCCTGGATCTCCTGCGGAATGCCTGGTCCATCGTCGGCGACCGTGATTGTCGCCCGACCATCGGTGATCGCGACCGCCGTCTGGACGCGGGTGCCGGCTGGGGTGTGGGTACGCGCGTTGGCCAGCAGGTTGGTCACCACCTGGTGGAGTCGATGCCGATCGCCGAGAGCGACCACCGGCTCCTCGGGCAGGGCCAACTGCCAGACATGATCGGGTCCCGCGGCCCGGGCGTCGCTGACCGCATTGATCACGATCTCGGTCATGTCCGTCGGTCCGACGTCCAGATCGGGCCCGGAGTCCAGCCGGGCGAGCAACAACAGATCTTCGACCAGCCGCGACATCCGCTCGGCCTCGGATTCGACCCGGGCCATCGCGTACGCGGCGTCTTCGGGCATCTCGGACCGATTCCGGCGGGTCAGCTCGGCATAGCCGCGGATCGCCGCCAGCGGATTGCGCAACTCGTGGGAGGCGTCCGCGACGAACTGGCGCACCTTCACCTCGCTGGCCTGGCGCGCCGCCAGGGCATCCTCGACGTTGTTCAGCATGTGGTTCAGCGCCTGGCCGACTCGTCCGACCTCCGACGTCGGATCGGCGTCCTCAGGTGGGACCCGGACCGCCAGCGCGACTTCGCCGCGATCCAGCGGCAGCTGGGAAACCTGCTGGGCGGTTGCCGCCACCCGGTTCAGCGGACGCAGGCTACGGATCACCACCGAGCGCGCACCGGCTGCGGCGCCGACGACGGCGAGGACGGCGAGCACTATCTCGAGACCGACCAGGTTGAGGAGCGTGTGGTCGGCCTCATCGAGGGACAGGCCGTAGTAGACCCGGCCGGGCTGGACGTCGCCGTTGGTGATCACATTCACACTGGTGCCGAAGATCCGATAGCGGCCGAGCCCGGGCAGTTCGACGGACTGTTTGTCCTTGCCGGTCGATACCAGAGCGACTGCATCGAGCACCTCGACGGGCAGCTGTTCAGGACCACCTTCGGTCAGCACCTGGCCCCGCCGAGGGCCGGTGCCGTCGGTGACGACGGCGACGATCGTGTTCAGCGGCTGGCCCGAGACTTGCAGCACGCGACCTGGCCCCTGTTGTCCTCGAGGGTCGGCGCGCTGCGACCGATCGGCCACCCCGTCGAGTTGCTTGTCGATCTGCCCGAGCACAGCGGTCCGCGTGGCCAGCGCGGTCGTGCCGATCAGCAAGAAGGCGACCAGGGCGACCAGGGCGGTCACCCGGATGACCAGCCGCCGCCCGAGGGTCCCGCGGCTCAACGGTCCGGGGCCACCAGCACGCGGTGCCGGCTTCGGAGTGAGCGCCGTCGTCAGCACGTCCGCCATCAGCTGGCCGGGCGCAACACGTAACCTGCTCCACGCATGGTGTGGATCATCGACGGCCGATTGGCATCGATCTTCTTGCGCAGGTAGGAGATGTAGAGCTCGACCACGTTGGCCTGGCCGCCGAAATCGTAGTTCCAGACGCGATCGAGGATCTGGGCCTTGCTGAGCACCCGGCGCGGATTCCGCATCAGATAGCGGAGCAGCTCGAACTCGGTCGCCGTGAGCTGGATGTCGACGCCACCACGGGTCACCTCATGGCTGTCCTCGTCAAGGGTGAGATCCCCGACGACCAGGGTCGAATCGCTTTTGGCAAAAGCCGCGCCCGATCGCCGGAGCAGGGCGCGAAGCCGGGCAATCACCTCTTCAAGGCTGAAGGGCTTGGTCACATAGTCGTCGCCGCCGGCGGTGAGACCGCCGATCCGGTCCTCGACCGAGTCCTTGGCGGTCAGGAAGATGACCGGCACATCCGGATCTTCCGAGCGGATCCGGCGCATCACTTCGAGACCGTCGAAGTCGGGGAGCATCATGTCCAACACGATGGCGTCCGGACGGGTTTCGCGAGCCGCCTTGACGGCCTCACTCCCCGAAGCGGCGGTGCTGACCTGCCAACCTTCGTAGCGCATGGCCATCGAGAGCAACTCGGTCAGGCTCGTCTCGTCGTCGACGGCGAGCACCCGGATCGGCGTACCGTCGGGGCGGGTGAGGGTCGAGGCGTTGGTGTCAGTGCGGGCCATGGGCCTAAGCGTGCCACCGAAATCCCGGCCTCTTCTGTGTGCTTCCTGTGGCTCCGCTGTGAATCGTCTTGCGCCGCAGGGGTCAGACCGACGAGCTGGCCGGTGTGGTCTCCGGGTCGTCATCGAGCTCGGTCTTCTTGCGCCGGAACAACCGGTCGATCGCGACCGCGCCGCCACCCGACACGAAGAACAACAGGCCGAGCAGACCCAGCGCGACGTTGTACTCGAACCCGCCGTGGTAGCTGCCGTCGGGATTCAGCAGATTCCAGTTCTTGCTGTAGTTCGTGTACGAGATGACCAGAATCTGCTCGATCAGCAACCCCAGGCCGACCAACGGGGTCAGTGCGCCGACGATCAGGAAGATGCCGCCGACCAGCTCGAAGATGGTGGCCGTCCAGGCCGCGATCTCTGGGTACGGCGTACCGAACTGGGCCAAGTACGCGGCCTGCTTCTGGATGCCCTGGCCGACCCCCATCCATCGGGTGTAGCCGTGCAAGATCATGAGCGTGCCGACGCCGAGCCTGGCGATGAGCAGGCCGAAGCTGCGGAGGAACTGCACGAGGCTCGACATCGGGTGAATCTCCTAGCGTTGAACGGGGGCTGACCCTACGCTACGCACGAAGCGCACGGCCGTCCGGACACCACGCCGGGCGGGCCGACGTGGTGTCCGTACGGTCAGGCCTTGACCAGCGACGTGACCCTAGGCTTCCCGCCGGTCCAGGTCATCCGTCCGACGTAGAGACCGTCGGGACCGCCCTTGGTGGCCTGGTCCGGGTGGCCGTTGAAGAAGATCCGCCACTGGCCGGTCGGGCTCAGCACGACCTGAGCGTTTCCCGTACCGCAGGTGTTGCGGTTCTTCGGGAAGGCCAGCTGGGTGGCCTTGGCCGGCCAGCCGCTCCACAGATCGCTGTGCAGCCGGTATTGGGTCGAGTAACGGCAGGTCCCGTACCAGCCCCAGGACGTGAACAGGGCATACCCGCCGGCGGTCTGCACGATGACCGGGTTCTCCTCGATGTATTTGCTCCACTTGTTGGTGATCCGAACGCTCCGCCCGTCGGCGTGCACCGGGTTAGCCAGGACGCGCTGGGGATGCGCCGGGTCGAGCTTGAGGATCCGGGTGGTCGTGTGCCACTGCTTACTCGACCCGGGACGCCGCGGCTTGCGGATCTGGGTCTTGTAGGTCAGGACCAGGCCTTCACTCACCTGCGCGGGGGTGGGGTCGATGAGCGAAAAGCCGGTCCCCTCGCTCTTCACCTTGTCGCGCGGGTTGGATGTCCAGCAGGCCAGGGGCCGATCCTGGGGCTTGAAGGGGCCCTTGGCGTTCGTCGAGGTCCCGGTGCCGATGCATCGCCGGGTGGCCGATCCCTTCACGATGCCCGAGTAGTAGACGACGTAGGTCGTGCCGTCGGTGGATTTTGCGACTGACGGAGCCCAGATGCTGCCCTTCGCACCATTGCTCCACTTCGGGTTCTTGGTGAGCAACTTCTTGGTGCTGATCGTAAACTTCCCGGTCAGACTCTTCGCGGTAGCCACATGGTGGGCCGCGCGGCCCCCGGTCGTGTGAATCACCCACCGCTGATTGACCTGGTCGTAGATGACGCCCGGATTGGCCAGTCCGGTGGCGAGCGGTGTGCGGTACGGGGCGGCGGAGGCCAAGGGAGCCGTCCCCGCCACCAGGCCGGCGACACAGACGGCGGCGGCGACAATGCGCAGCCCCGATCGGACGTTGTTGCGGTTGGTCATGCGGCGACACGCCTTTCCTCGGTGGGCTTCCTCGACTGGAAGTCCGACGGTGCACGTTAACTGGCGCGAGGGTCGTCGGGTGGGCGGAAGTCGGGCCGACCAAGCTCTGCGGCCCGGTCTGGACAGACTTGAGTGCATCAGGCTCAAGCCCGAGTTGAACGACTGCGCTCCATGATGCATAGTTGAGTCCAGCACGCTCAAGCACTAAAGTTGAGCGCAGCACACTCAAGGACACCATACTTCCACACGGAGGATCAGAAACATGGCTCGTGCAGTCGGCATCGACCTCGGCACCACCAACTCGGTGGTTGCTGTTCTCGAAGGTGGAGAGCCCACCGTCATCCCCAACGCCGAGGGTTCGCGGACGACCCCCTCGGTCGTCGCGTTCGCCAAGAGCGGCGAGGTGCTGGTCGGCGAGGTCGCCAAGCGTCAGGCCGTGACCAACGTCGATCGCACCATCCGGTCGGTCAAACGCCATATGGGCACCAAC
Source organism: uncultured Actinomycetota bacterium (assembly GCA_963731295.1). Classification (GTDB taxonomy): domain Bacteria; phylum Actinomycetota; class Actinomycetes; order Propionibacteriales; family Propionibacteriaceae; genus Microlunatus. The sequence continues at coordinate 94,133 of CAVSUP010000009.1, read as the reverse complement.
TGGAAGACCACCGTCGACGACAAGGACTACCGTCCGCAGCAGATCAGCGCTTTCGTGCTGCAGAAGCTGAAGCGCGACGCGGAGGCCTACCTCGGCGAGCAGGTCACCCACGCAGTGATCACCGTTCCCGCGTACTTCTCCGACGCCGAGCGTCAGGCGACCAAGGAAGCCGGCGAGATCGCCGGTCTGACCGTCGACCGGATCATCAACGAGCCCACCGCGGCGGCGCTCGCGTACGGGCTCGACAAGGGCGGCGAAGAGCAGACCATCCTGGTCTTCGACCTCGGCGGCGGCACCTTCGACGTGTCCTTGCTGGAGATCGGCGACGGCGTCTTCGAGGTGAAGGCCACCAAGGGTGACAACCGGCTCGGTGGCGACGACTGGGACTCCCGGATCGTCGACTGGCTGGTGAAGCAGTTCAAGAACAAGAACGGCACCGACCTGAGCGCCGACAAGATCGCCCGGCAGCGGCTGCAGGAGGCCGCGGAGAAGGCGAAGATCGAGCTGAGCTCGGCCAGCGAGACCCAGATCAACCTGCCGTACATCACCCTCGGTGAGTCGGGCCCGTTGCACTTGGAGGAGAAGCTGACCCGCTCGGAGTTCCAGCGCCTCACCTCTGATTTGCTGGACCGCTGCCGCACCCCGTTCAACGCGGTGATCGAGGACGGCAAGATCAGCGTCGGTGCGATCGATCACGTGATCCTGGTCGGTGGGTCGACCCGGATGCCGGCCGTTGTCGAGCTCGTGAAGGAACTGACCGGCGGCAAGGATCCCAACAAGGGCGTCAATCCCGATGAGGTCGTTGCGCTCGGCGCGAGCCTGCAGGCCGGCGTGCTCAAGGGTGAGGTCAAGGATGTCCTACTGCTCGACGTCACCCCGCTGAGCCTGGGGATCGAGACCAAGGGTGGCGTGATGACCAAGATCATCGAGCGCAATACCACCATCCCGACCAAGCGCTCCGAGGTCTTCACCACCGCTGACGACAACCAGCCGTCGGTGATGATTCAGGTCTATCAGGGCGAGCGGGACTTCGCGAAGGACAACAAGTCACTCGGTAACTTCGAGCTGACCGGTCTGCCGCCCGCTCCGCGTGGCGTGCCGCAGATCGAGGTCGCCTTCGACATCGACGCCAACGGCATCGTGCACGTGCACGCCAAGGACCTGGCCACCAGCAAGGTGCAGTCGATGACGGTCACCGGCGGTTCCGCGCTCGGCAAGGACGACATCGCGAACATGGTCAAGGAGGCCGAGGCGCACGCCGAGGAGGATCGGAAGCGTCGCGAAGGGGTCGAGCTCCGCAACGAGGCCGACAACCTGGTGTTCCGGACCGAGAAGTTGATCAGCGAGAACGCGGACAAGATCACCGACGACGTGAAGACTCCGGTCGAGGAGGCCCTGGTCGAGGTCAAGACGGCCCTCGAAGGGACCGACGACGACGCGGTCAAGGCGGCGGTGGAGAAGCTGAACACCACCAGCGCCGCGCTGGGTCAGGCCATGTACGCGGCCGCTCAGGCTTCGCAGCAGGCGGAGGCTCCGAGCGAGGCGGGCGAGCCGGGTGAGAACGCGGACTCTAATGGCAGCAGCCAGACCGCGGCCGATGACGACGTGGTCGACGCCGAGATCGTCGACGACGACCAGAACGCGAGCGAGGCCAATAAGTGACCGACCGGACTCATGATCACGAGGGCGAGGAGTCGCACGGGTTGGATCGAGAGGGCGCAGAGCGCCCCGGTCCAACCGTGCGGGACCGCCGCCGGATCGATCCGGACACCTACGAGGTCAGGGAGCCGCAGGCGACTGCGGCTCCCGCCCCGGAGGGGACCGGAGCGGCGCCGGCAAGCCCGAATTCGCATACGACGGAGGTGGACGAGCTGAAGGCGGCACTCGCTGAGCGGACCGCTGATCTGCAGCGGCTCCAGGCGGAATACGTCAACTACAAGCGTCGGGTCGACCGTGATCGTGATCTTGCTCGCAAGGTGACGATCGAGAATGTGGTCAAGGACCTGCTGCCGGTGCTGGATGACGTGCGTTCGGCGCGTGATCACGGCGAGCTGACCGGCGCCTTCAAGGCTGTCGCCGAGGAGCTGGAACGGATCACCACGAAGTACGGCCTCGAATCGTTCGGGCAGAAGGGCGATCCCTTCGACCCGCACATCCATGAGGCCCTGCTGCACGCCCACGCCGAAGGTATCGATGGTCCGACGTGCGTGGAGATCCTGCAGCCCGGCTACCGGATCGCTGACCGGGTCCTGCGTCCGGCCCGCGTTGCGGTCGCCGAGCCGGATCCGGACGCGCCACCGGCGAGTCCCGAGCCGGAGTCTTCGGCCCCTGAGCCGGAGGGTTCGCGCCCTGAGCCGGAGAGTTCGCGGCCTGAGCCTGTCGAAGGGCAAGAGTGAGCCAGATCGTTGATGAGGTGATCATCATCGAGCGGCACGGATCTGATCTTGATGGAGGGAGGCGTTCGTGAGCACCAAGGACTGGATCGAGAAGGACTTCTACAAGGTCCTCGGCGTAGCCAAGGACGCCAAGCCTGAGGACATCAAGAAGGCCTATCGGCAACTGGCCCGGGACAATCACCCGGACCAGAACCCCGGGAATCCGGAAGCCGAGAAGCGCTTCAAGGAGGTGTCCGAGGCCAACGACGTGTTGTCCAGTGATACCAAGCGCAAGGAGTACGACGAGGCTCGCCGGCTCTTCGGCGCGGGTGGCTTCCGATTCCCCGGCAGTGGCGGTCAACGGACCAGCGGCCCGTCGATGGACGACCTGTTCCGCAACGCCAGTGGCGACGGTGGGCTCGGCGACATCTTCGGCGGCCTGTTCAACGGCGGCGGGGCGGCGACGCGTACCCAGCGCTTCTCCACCTCCCGGGGGCCGCGCCGGGGGAGCGACGTCGAGGGCGAGGTGACCGTGGACTTCGTGCAGGCGATCGAAGGCGTCACCGTGGGCATGCAGATGATCTCCGATGCCGCGTGCGAGGCCTGCCACGGCACTGGCGCCAAGGCCGGCACCATCCCGCACGTCTGCCCGACCTGCGAAGGCAGCGGCATGCAGACGTCCACGTCGGGCGGCGTGTTCGCCGTCACCGAGCCCTGCCGCGACTGCCGCGGCCGGGGCATGGTGGTCGACGATCCCTGCCCGGTCTGCCATGGCTCGGGTCGAGGCAAGTCGACCAAGACGATGCAGGTCCGCATTCCCGCCGGGGTCACCGACGGGCAGCGGATCCGGCTCAAGGGGCGGGGCGGCGCCGGAGAGAACGGTGGGGCCGCGGGTGATCTCTACGTGATCGTGCACGTCCGGTCGCATCCGGTGTTCGGGCGGAAGGGCGACAATCTCACCCTCACGGCACCGGTCACCTTCACCGAGGCGGCCCTCGGCGCCGAGATCGACGTGCCGACCCTGGGCGGTACGCCGGTGACCCTCAGAATCCCGCAGGGTACGCCGAACGGCCGCACCTTCCGGGTCCGCGGCAAGGGGGTCAGCAAGCGAGACGGCAACAAGGGCGATCTGCTGGTCAGCGTCGAGGTGATCGTGCCCGATCGCCTCAACGAGCAGGCCCGTGAGGCGCTCACCTCGTACGCCGAGGCGGTGGGTTCGGTGAATCCACGCGCGAAACTGTTCGTGACCGGGTAGGGGACCGACGTGTCATCGGCCGCCCCGTTGCCTCAGCGCATCGATCGCGATGCGCCGGTCTTCGTCATTTCGGTGGCCGCACAACTGGCCGGCATGCACCCGCAGACCTTGCGGACCTATGACCGGATGGGGCTGGTCTCGCCTCGGCGTACGCCGAAGCGGGGCCGGCGCTATTCGGCGCGTGACATCGCCCAGCTCCGGCTGATCCAGCGGCTGAGTCAGGATGAGGGCATCAACCTCGAGGGCATCCGGCGGATCCTGCGGATGCAGGACGAGATCGACGAGCTCCGTTCCCACGTACGCGATCTCAGTGCCCTGCTCTCGGCCGCTCGGGCCGCCCCGCCCGCCGCGCGGGTCTTCACCGCCGACCCGATCGGCGGCGTGCACCTCGGCGGCACCGCGCGCCGCCCCGTCCCGCGGGCCATCACCATCCGCTGATCCCTGAGCCGAACGAGCCGTCGCTGGGGTCGTTTCGCAGCACGGGGTCGGAAGGAATACTCGAGGGATGAGGCTTCCGGTGGCAGCGGTCTTGGTGGTGGCTCTCGGGCTGAGTGGTTGCGGCGGCTCCCCAGCCGCACCGCCGGCGTTCACGCCGACTCCGGGTTCCACAACGACCCAGCCGACCAGTGTTCCAACATCGTCCACGTCGGGTCCGCCGACCGGGACTCCTGCGCCCACCAGGGAGCAGTCCGCGGAGCCCACCCAGAAGGCCAAGCCGGCGGACCCGATCTCGATGGCGGCGCTGATCCAGAGGAAGTACGACGGCCGCAATCTGAAACTGGGGCGGCGCCTGGGCGACTTCGGCGCGTACCGGCGCTATCTGGTCAGCTTTCGTGGCGACGGCTTGAAGATCTCCGGGGTGATGAATGTGCCGGACGGTAAGGGGCCGTTCCCGGTGCTCGTGCTCAATCACGGCTATATCGACCCGGACACTTATTTCCCGGGGCAGGGCATGCCGCGCGAACACGACTATCTGGCCCGGCAGGGCTACGTCGTGCTGCACGTTGACTACCGCAACCACGCCACGTCGAGTAAGGACCGCAACGTCGACTACGAGCTGCGACTGCCGTACGCGGTCGACACCATCAATGCGGTCAAGGCGGTCAAGAATTCGAAGCTGAAGTTCCTGGACCGAGACCGCGTCGGCTGGCTCGGACGGTCGATGGGTGGCGAGGTGACGCTCCGCGCCCTGGCCGCGCGGCCGGGACTGGTCGATGCCGCCGTCATCTACGCCTCGACCAGCTCGCTGACCGCCGACAACTGGAAGCAGTTCAATCAGGGGTCGAGCGATCGGCGAGCCGTCAACCGGCGGATCGAGAAGGGCTACGGGCTGCCGAGCCAGAGCCCGGAGTTCTGGCGGGCGGCGTCGGCCCGGCCCTACCTCGACCGGGTGACCGAACCGGTCCTGGTGCACCACGGATTGCTGGACGAGACGTGCCCGATCGCTTGGTCGCGGCGGACCGTCGAGGCGCTCGACCGGGGCCGGGCCGATGTCACCTTCCGGACCTATCGCGGTGAGGGGCATACCTTCGAACGGCAGTGGCTGACCTCGATCAAGCGCACCGTGGCGTTCTTCGACCGGCACCTCGTCGGCTGACTCCAGTCGACGGACCGGTGTCAGATTTCGTCGATCCCGAGCGTTTACAGAACGAGCGCCGGAGTGAGGAGTGATCGATGGACACCCGCCACACGACCATCACCACCATCCCGGTGGCCAGCCCGAATGAAACCTACGTGTACGTGAGTTGCTGGCACCCTGCACAGGTTGCAACATGTGCAGGGTGAGTGGAACTCACGTACACATGGGTTTCCCTCGATGAAGGTGGGGGCAGGGGTGCCGGTGAACAGGCCAGGAGCGCAGGCGGTGAGCACGGTAGTGGTCGACGGCGCCAATGTCGTCGGGTCGCGCCCCGACGGCTGGTGGCGAGATCGGGCGGGCGCTGCCGCCCGCCTGCACGGCCAACTGCTCGCCGCTGGTCTCGACGGGGCGGAGATCGTCCTCGTGCTGGAGGGCCAGGCTCGAGCTGGCGTACCGATCGGCCTCGAGGGTGCGGTGACCACCGTCCACGCCCGCAAGGACGGCGACTCCGCGATCGTCGCCCTCGTTGCTGACCTCGTGTCGGCTGGTCGACCCACCCGGGTGGTGACCGCTGATCGCGCTCTCGGAGCGGCGGTCGAGCGGGCCGGCGGCACGATTGCGCGCCCATCCTGGCTCCTCGACCGGCTCAGTTAAGGCGGCACCGTCAGAGTTGAGCCGACTTCACTCACGTTGGAATCTTTGGCTTGATTGCAAAGTTGAGTGAGGTAGGCTCAACTAGCACTCCGACCCCCAAAGGATGTCGATGGACACGAACAAGCTCACCATCAAGAGTCGCGACGCCGTCTCCGCGGCGCTGCGTAACGCCCTCACCTCCGGCAATCCCAGTGCCGAGCCGGCCCATCTGCTGCACGCCCTGTTGATGGTCCCCGGCAACACCGTCGCCCCGCTGATCGCCGCGGCCGGGGCCGACCCGGCCGTGGTCGACGCCGCCGCTCAGGGCGCCATCGCCAAGCTGCCGTCCGCCAAAGGCACTTCGGTCAGCCAGCCGCAGCTCTCCGGCTCGTTCGCCCGGGTGCTCGCCGACGCCGAGACCCGCGCCGAACAGCTCGGTGACGCGTACGTGGCGACCGAGCACCTGCTGATCTCCCTGGCCACGATCGACTCCGATGCCCGCCGCATCCTCATCGACCTCAAGGTAAAGCCCAACGTCTTGACCCGGGCGTTCAACGAGGCCCGCGGCAGCAAGCGGGTGACCAGCGCAGAGTCCGAGGCGACATCGTCGGCCCTCGACCAGTACGGCGTCGATCTCACCGAGCAGGCCCGCAACGGCAAGCTCGACCCGGTCATCGGCCGGGACACCGAGATCCGCCGCGTGGTCCAGGTGCTGGCCCGCCGGACCAAGAACAACCCGGTGCTGATCGGTGAGCCCGGCGTCGGCAAGACGGCCGTGGTCGAGGGGCTGGCCCAGCGCCTGGTCGCCGGCGATGTGCCCGACTCGCTGAAGGGCCGCCGGCTGGTCTCGCTTGATCTGTCCTCGATGGTCGCCGGCGCCAAGTTCCGGGGTGAGTTCGAGGAGCGGCTCAAGGCGGTGCTGACCGAGATCCGCGACGCCGAAGGCCAGGTGATCACGTTCATCGACGAGTTGCACACCGTCGTGGGTGCCGGCGCGTCCGGTGATTCCTCGATGGATGCCGGCAACATGCTGAAGCCGATGCTGGCCCGGGGCGAGTTGCGGATGATCGGCGCTACGACGCTCGACGAATACCGCGAACGGATCGAAAAGGATCCGGCACTGGAGCGACGCTTCCAGCAGGTGTTCGTCGGTGAGCCCAGCGTCGAGGACACCATTGCGATCCTGCGCGGACTGCGCGAGCGTTACGAGGCGCACCACAAGGTGGCCATCACCGACTCGGCCCTGGTCGCTGCGGCCAGCCTGTCCAATCGATACATCACGTCGCGGAAGTTGCCGGACAAGGCGATCGACCTCGTCGACGAGGCTGCGTCGAGGTTGCGGATGGAGATCGACTCCTCACCGGAGGAGATCGACCAACTGCGGCGTACGCGGGAGCGGATGCAGATGCAGAAGTTCGCGCTGGAGAAGGAATCCGATCCCGGCAGCGTCGACCGGCTGCGCAAGCTGACCGAGGACCTGGCCAATGTCGAGGAAGAGCTGCGCTCGCTCGAAGCCCGCTGGGAGGCCGAGAAGCAGGGTCTCAACCGCGTCGGCGAGCTGAAGAAGCAGATCGACGAGTGGCGTAGCGTGGCCGACCGGGCCCTCCGGGAGGGCGACCTGATGAAGGCCAGCGAAATCTCCTACGGTGAGATTCCCGCCCTGGAGAAGGAAATGAATGCCGCCGCGGCTGCCGAGAGCCAGCTGCCGTCGATGGTGTCCGAGCAGGTCGGCCCGACCGACATCGCCGAGGTCGTCGCCAACTGGACCGGCATCCCCACCGGCCGACTGTTGCAGGGTGAGACCGAGAAGTTGTTGAGCATGGAAGAACGGCTCGGCGAGCGGTTGATCGGTCAGCGGCCGGCCGTGCGCGCGGTCTCCGATGCCGTAAGGCGTTCGCGGGCCGGGATCTCCGATCCCAACCGGCCGACGGGATCCTTCCTGTTCCTCGGACCGACCGGCGTCGGCAAGACGGAGCTGGCGAAATCGCTCGCGGAGTTCTTGTTCGACGACGAGCACGCCATGATCAGGATCGACATGAGCGAATACTCCGAGAAGCATTCGGTGGCTCGGCTGGTCGGGGCTCCACCGGGCTACATCGGTTACGAAGAAGGCGGTCAGCTCACTGAAGCGGTCCGGCGCCGCCCGTACGCGGTGGTGCTGCTCGACGAGGTGGAGAAGGCCCACAGCGAGGTCTTCGACATCCTGCTGCAGGTGCTCGACGACGGCCGGCTCACCGACGGGCAGGGTCGGACGGTCGATTTCCGGAACGCGATCTTGATCTTGACCTCCAACCTCGGGTCGCAGTTCCTGGCCGACCAGAAGCTCGCGGACAAGCTCAAGCGCGACGCCGTGATGGGCGTGGTCCGCAGCTCGTTCAAGCCGGAATTCCTCAACCGGCTGGACGAGATCGTGCTCTTCGACGCACTCGGCACGGAGGAGCTGGCCAAGATCGTCGACATCAATTTGCATCGGCTGAACAAGCGGCTGGCCGAGCGCCGGATCAGTGTCGACGTGACGCCCGCCGCGCGCGACTGGCTCGCATTGACCGGTTTCGATCCGGTGTACGGCGCCCGGCCGCTGCGCCGGTTGATCCAGAGCACCATCGAAGATCAACTGGCCCGGAAGGTGCTGTCCGGTGAGATCCGGGAGGGCGACACGGTGAAGTTCGACGCCGACGAGGGTTCCGACGGTCTGGTCATCCGGGACGCCGAGGTTCCGCTGAGCGCGTAAGGGTTTGCTGAGCCTCTGCCGAACGCCCCCGCGGCCGGCCCACGGCGGTGGTAGGACGTATCTCACGGAGCCGCCAGCACTCCTGGTGGACACACACCGTCGACACCAGGAGTTGCTATGCCCGTACGTCGAGTACGAACGCTGTTGATCGGATTGGCACTGATCCTCGCCTTGCCGTTCATCGAATCCACCAAGACGGCCTACGCCGCCGCCGACGGCTGTGAAGCCGGTGTCGAGTCCGACTTCAACGGCGACGGACGCTCCGACACCGTCGTGGCTGATCCGTCCGCCACGGTCAATGGCCAGGCCGAGGCCGGCAAGGTCAATGTCTTGTACGGCGACGCCGACGGACTGGTCGGGGAAGGTGCGCGAGGTCAGGTCTATCAGGGACTTGCCAATGTCGGCGGGGTGGCCGAGAGCGGCGATCGCTTCGGTTCCTCGATCGCCGTGGCCGATATCGACTGCGACGAGTACACCGACCTCGTGGTCGGGGTGCCCTTCGAGGACATCAGCAGCCAGTCGGACTCGGGCTACGTGCACGTCATCTTCGGTGGCCCCGGCGGCCTGGCCAGCAAGCCGGCCCGGATCGTCACCCAGACGACCTTCGGACTCCCCATCGTCGCCGGCGACCAGTTCGGTTACGCGGTCGACGCGCTCGAAGACGTCGGCCAGGGCGGCACTCCCGAGCCCGATGCGTACTCGATCGCCATCGGTGTCCCAGGCTACAACGTCAGCGGCCGGAACGACGCGGGCCTGGTCGCCGTCATCAATGCGGTGGACGGTGGTTCGGACCAGGTGACGGTCACCCAGGACACCCCCGGGATTCCGGGTGCGTCCGAGACCGGGGACCGGTTCGGCGCTGCGGTGTCGCTCAACTATCTGACCGGCGGCGCTGATCTGGCCGATCTGGTCGTCGGCGTACCCAACGAGGACATCGGCTCGATCAAGGACGCCGGCTCGGTCACGGTGGTCACCGACGTCTACGACGGGACCTTCCTCAGCGGCGTCGGTCTCGACCAGAACAGCCCCGGGGTACCGGGCACGGCCGAAGCCGGCGATTTGTTCGGCCGAAGCCTGGACACCGTGCGCGTCGGCAGCACGACTCGGCTGGCGGTGGGGGCGCCCGGCGAGGACGTCGGCTCCGTGGCCAACGCGGGTATCGTCCAACTCTTCAGCTCCAACGGCACGGGCACCATCAATCCCGGTACGGCGTTGTCCCAGAACACCCCCGGGGTCGGCGACGTCGCCGAAGCCGGCGACATCTTCGGCGACAAGGTCGCCTGGGCGGCACCTGGTCTGGCCGACAGCAGCACCCGACTGGCCGTGAGCGCGACCAAGGAAGACGGAGCGGCCACCGACACCGGCATGGTGCAGGTCTTCCCGATGAGCAACCTGGGCGCTGAGATCACCTACACCCAGAACAGTCCGGGGATCCCCGGCGTCGCTGGGGCCGGCGACAAGTTCGGCAGTTCGCTAGCTGTCGTCGAAGGGGCGACCGAACGGGTGCTGCTCGTCGGAGTGCCCGATGATACCGGCAACCCGACCGGCATGGTCAATGTGATCCCGTTCGGCGGCGGCACACCGCGCTTCTGGAAGCCGGGCGCCGGCGGCATCTCGGCGACCGCCACCCGCTTCGGCGGCGCCCTGGCCAGCGTCACCGGCTGATCGCGGCATGACCCGCCAGGGCTGGAATCACCACCAGCCCTGGCGTTTGGCCCAGCGCAGCACGAAGAACGACATAATCAACATCACCGACAGCAAGATGATCAACCAGATCCAGTGGGTCTCGGCGTTGACGATCACGTTCATCCCGACGATCGAGGAGATGGCGGTGACCGGCAAGGTGACGGCGGCGATCACGGCCAGCCGTTCCGCGGCGATGGTCATCTTGGTGTCGGTCCGAGCCCGGTAGAACTCGGTGACCCCCATCAGGAAATCCAGCTGACTCTGGCTGATCGAGGCCACCCGCTCGTACTGGTCGAGGAGGTCCCGCATCAACGCCATCCCCTCCGGGGGAGCGAAGTTGATCAACTTGATAGCGCGACGATAGATCTCCCCGCCCTGGGAAGCCATGGTCTTGATCGTCAGCAGCTCGTGGCGGGCGGTGAAGAGCTGATTCAGAAACTCCTGCGGATCCTCGTCCGACGACGCCATCACCCGCTGCTCCAGCAGGCCGACCTGCCGGGCGATCTCGGCCACCAGGGCCGCCTCCCGGCGGGCGATCGAGGACACGATCGCGTACGTCAGGCCGATCGGTGAGGTCGGCCGCAGGCGGCCGTTCGCCAACCGACTGGCCACCGACTCGGTTTCACGCCGGGCGGCGGCCTCCGGGACCACCGGATTCAAGGGGCCGTGCACGGTGATCAAGAACTTTTCGCCGATGAACTGGTCGAGCTCGAGATAGTGCACATGCCCACCCGTGCCGATCTCGGGCGCATGGATGACGATGAAGGCGTGATCGGCGTAGACGTGCACCCGAGGCACGTGGTTGCGGTTGCGGCTGTCCGCGAGCGCCATCGGGTGGAAGCCGAATTCCTTGGCCAGCAACGCCTCCGCCTCTGCCGACCACTCCGCGATGTCCAGCCAGAGAAAGCCATCGGGCCGTCGTCGCAACTCGTCGAGGTCGTCCACGTCGTGGCTGCTCACCCCGGCCTCCTCGATCCAGCGCAGCTGCATGGGTCTCCTCTCCACCCAAGACTTAGCACATAGGATCGCCGCCAGACGGTTCTACTCCAGGAGGCTGCCCTGCGCACCGGCGACCTCGTGTTGCGTCCGGGTGACCACGGCGCCATGCTCGTACCGGACCGGGCCTATCCGAACGCGTTCACGCTGCGCGTCGGTCGGACCGATCAGTCGTACGTGGATCTCGATGATCCGTTGCGGCTCGAATTCGACTACGTGCAGCGGATCGCGGATGTCGTGGACAGCGTGCTGGCCGAAGGGCAGCGAGTGCGCACCGTGCACATCGGCGGCGCCGCCATGACCCTGCCGCGCTATCTCGCCGCCACCCGCCCGCAGTCCGCGCAGGTCGTCTTGGAGCCGGACGGCGCATTGACCGACTTCATCCGCACCGAGCTGCCGTTGCCGAAACGCAGCGGGATCAAGGTGCGGGCCGTCGACGGCCGTCATGGCACCGCCGAGCTGCGTGCCGGGTACGCGGAGCTGATGATCATCGACGCGTTCGTCGGACCGCGGGTGCCCGCTGAGCTCGGCACCGCGGAGTTCTTCGCCGATGCCGCTCGGGTGCTCACCGAAGCCGGACTCTTGATCATGAATCTGACCGACCGCGGTCCGTTCGGCTATGCGCGGCGGGTGCTCGCGGGGATCGCCGCGGCCTTTCCGTGTCTGGCCTTCTGTGCCGAGCCGGCCACGCTCAAGGGCCGCCGATTCGGGAACGTGATCATCGCCGCCTCGCCGATCCCGCTGCCCACCGACGCGCTGGCCCAGCGCGCGGGCCGTGGCCCGTTCCCCTACCGCGTGCTCCATGGTGGGCGGCTTCAGCAGTTGTACGCCGGCGTCCGCCCGTTCGTCGATGCAGATCCAGAAGCCTCGCCGGAACCGCCGCGCGGCATGCTGCATTTCGACTGACAATGCCTGAAGAATGCGTGAAGGGCGGATTTTGCCCGCCGGACCAGCGCCGTTAGGCTACGCGCATTCAGCTTTTGGCACAGTCGTGGTTGGCTGGGTGCGGGCGTGTACACATTCGGGGGAATAGTGAAGACACAAATATCTGCTCGGCGTTCGCGGGCTCGCCGTCAGCTCACCAGGACCACGGCGACTGCGGGTGTTATCGCCGGCCTCATCGTCGCCGGAATGGTCAACGCACCGGTGGCCAGCGCTGCGGTGCCGGTGATCAGCCAGCGTCCGGCCACGGCGGTGACCTCCGATCAGCTGCCCACAGTGCAGATCAACGGCGTGGCCTGGGATCAGGCGATCGTCGGCAACACCGTCTACGCGGGTGGCGAATTCACCAGTGCGCGTCCGGCCGGGGTCGAGCCGGGCACGTCGGAGACGCCCCGTTCGAACCTGCTCGCGTACAACATCACCACCGGTGCGCTGATCACGAGCTTCAATCCGACCTTCAACGGCGTGATCAAGTCGCTGGCTGTGTCGCCGGACCAGAGCCGACTGTACGTCGCCGGTGACTTCGACCGGGTCAATGGCGTTTCGCGGCCCCGCCTGGCGGCCTTCGACACCGCCACCGGCGCTCTGCTCCTCGGCTTCGCGCCGGTGTTCAACGCTCGCGTCAATGTCGTCACCGTGACCGACAGCGCGGTCTATGCCGGTGGCTGGTTCACCTCGGTCAACGCCACCACCCGGACCCGGCTGGCGGCGCTCAACCCGGCCACGGGCGCGCTGCTGCCGTGGGCACCGACCGCCAACTACAACGTCAATGCCCTCACCGTGACTACGGATCGGTCGCGGGTGATCGTCGGCGGGCAGTTCACCGCGCTCAACTCGACCACCGCGTACGGCTTGGGTGCGATTGATGCCAACTCGGGCGCAACGTTGCCCTGGACGATGAACCGCTACGTCCGCGACTCGGGCGTGAACGCCTCGATCACCAGCCTGAAGACCGTTGGCGACACGGTCTACGGCAGCGGCTACCGGTACGGCACCGGCAACGGAACCTTCGAAGGGGTGTTCGCGGCGTCAGCGAACAGCGGCAATGTCATCTGGCTCCAGGACTGCCACGGCGACTCGTACGACACCACGGCCATGGGCGGCCTCATCTACTCGGTCAGCCACGCCCACGACTGCAGTAACATCGGCGGCTACCCGGACGTGAAGAACCAGTACCAGCACACCACTGCGGTGACGCCGGACGCTCGCGGCACGGTTCAGCGGAACACCGTGACCGGCTACACCGACTTCAGCGGACAGCCCGCACCGTCACTGGTCAACTGGTTCCCGGCGCTGCAGATCGGCACCTACACCGGTCAGTCGCAGGCGGCCTGGACCGTGGAGTCGAACAGTTCCTACGTCGTCGAGGGCGGCGAGTTCGTGAAGGTCAACGGGGTGACCCAGCAGGGTCTGATCCGCTTCGCCGTGCCGAGCATCGCGCTGCGGAAGCGGGGTCCGATCGCGGCGCCCATCGTCAGCGTCTCGTCCAAGTCCTCGAGCCTCCGGTTCACCACGAAGGCGACCTGGGACCGCGACGATCAGGTGCTCACCTACAACGTCTACCGCGAGGGAGTCACCGCTCCGGTCTGCACGACGACGGCGACGTCCCAGTTCTGGAACCTGCCGTCGGTCACCTGCCAGGTCGGGAGCCCGCCGAAGGGGACCTACAACTACCGGATGTCGGTCAGTGATCCGGACGGCAACACGAAGTACAGCAGTTATGTGTCCGTCCGTCGCTGATCGCCTCAGGCCGGTTCTCGGGTCCTGAGCCGGGCCAGCCGGGTGAGGGCTTCGTCCAGCACCTCCTCGGACTTGCAGAACGCCCACCGTACGTAGGGTCGGCCGGCTTCGACCCGGTCGTAGAAGACCTGATGCGGGATGGCGACAACCCCACAGCGACGGGGGAGATCGCGACAGAACTCGACGCCGTCGGCGTAGCCCAGCGGCGTGACGTCGGTGGTCATGAAGTAGGTGCCGCGCGGCATCACCGGGGGGAGGCCAACGGCCTCGAGCCCGTGCGCGAGTCGGTCGCGCCGGGCCTGGAGATCGAGGCGCGACGCGGCCACCCAGGCATCGCCCTCGTTCAGGGCGCGGGCCACGGCGGGCTGGAACGGCGCCCCGGACACGTAGGTCAGGAACTGCTTGACCGCGGTGATCTCGGTGATCAGCTCGGGTGTGCTCACAGCCCAGCCGATCTTCCACCCGGTCGCGGAGAACGTCTTGCCGGATGAGGAGATCCGTACCGTGCGCTCGCGCATCCCGGGGAAGCTCGCCAGCGGCAGATGCTCGGCGTCGTCGAAGGTGAGGTGCTCGTAGACCTCGTCGCAGATGACCAGGACGTCGTGTTCGACGGCCAACCGGGCGATCTCGGCGAGCTCGGAGCGGTCGAGGACAACCCCGGTCGGATTATGCGGGGAATTGATCAGCAGCGCCTTGGTACGCGGGGTGAAGGCGGCCGCGAGCTCAGCGAGATCGAGGCGGAAATCCGGCCCGAAGAGCCCGACTCCGACCCGGGTGCCGCCGGCCAGATCGATCGAGGCCGCGTACGAGTCGTAGAAGGGTTCGAGAGCTATCACCTCATCGCCGGGATCGACGAAGGCCAGGATCGCGGCAGCTAAGGCCTCGGTCGCGCCGGTGGTGACCAGCACCTCCGACTCCGGGTCGTAGCTCAGGCCGTAGTGCCGGTGGGCATGATCGACGATCGCCTGCCTCAACGGTTGGATCCCGCGCCCCGGCGGGTACTGGTTGATGCCGCGGGCGATCGCCGCCCGGGCCTCCTCCAGCATGAACGCCGGCCCGTCGGTGTCGGGGAAACCCTGGCCGAGATTGACCGATCGGGTGGCCACGGCCAACGCCGACATCTCCGCGAAGATCGTCGTGCCGGCCGACCGGACGCGGTCGGCTTTCCAGGCTGAGGCCATGCGTCGACCCTAACGCCCGATCCACCGTCGTTCCCCGGCCCCGCCGGAGCAGGTCACTCTTCGACGGTCAGGTCGGCCAGCGCCTTGCGCGCCGGCGCCAGCAGTTCTTCGGCGTTCTCGGGGATCGAGGCATAGAACAGTCCGGCCGTGCCGGCTCCGGTGTCGACGATCACCACGATGAGTCGTTCGCTCTTGGCCTGGATGCCCGGCACGTCGAAGCCGAGTTGCGATTCGATGACCCAGGCGTCATGGCCGTCCACCTGCAGCGACTCGTTCCGTTTGTCGTCGCGGGTGACGGCCGACTTCCCGTAGAACGTGCCAGTGACGCACTTGACCACGATCGCTGCCCCGTCCTTCGGGGCGAAGAACCCGTCGCCGGCCACGAGGTCGCCCAGCAGCACGGCCGCGAGCCATCGCTGTTGATCGACGGTGCTCTTCTCGATCTCCACCGACTGGATGAGGACCCCCTTGCCGAAGGCGACGCCGGTCTCGGGCACGGGAGTCGACCAGGGCTGGCCGAGCTGGGGGTAGGAGAGCTTGCCGGCGTGCACTCGGCCATCGCCGGGTTGCGGCTCAGGGCTCGCCGTCTTCTCCTCCGGGCAGACCTCCGTGGACGGCTGACCACCCGGGATGCCGGGGATGCCGTCGATGCCACCGCCGCGCTGGACGACAAGCACCACGACGACGATCACCGCGACCAGGACGGCCCCGAGCCCGATGAGCCAACCCCAGGGCCGTCGGCGTTTCGGTGCCAGACCCGGCACGGGTCGCGGAGTGGTCAATGGCGGTGGCGGCGTACCGAGGCCACCGGAATCGGGCGGCAGAGCGGTGGGATGCGGTGACAGCGCGGCCGACCATGTGCGTCCGTCCCAATAGCGGAACATCGACGGCTGGCCGCCGGGATCGGGATACCAACCGGGGGCCGCAGTCACGCCGCCAGTCTAGAAGCGCGGGAGGGTCGGACCGGCCGGCGGCGAGGATCCCGGCCGGATTGGCAGGAAGAGGCACAATGTCCGGCGTGAGCAGTTCCGCAACCGGCGACGTAGCGCCGCCGCGACACCGACGGCCGTCACCGCTGACGATTATCGGCATCGTGCTGCTCGTCTCGGGTCTGGCCTGTCTCGGCTGGGTCGGATATCAGTACCTCGGCACCAACGTCGTTTCGGAGAGGGCGTTCCAGACCGAACGTGATCAGCTCCGAGCGCGCTGGGACGCCGAGAAGAAAACCGATCCGAAGCGCAAGAAGAAGGAATCGGTGATCCCGGGGGACGCGATCGGCCTGCTGCGCATCCCCGCCTTCGGGTCGAAGTACGAGATCCCGATCTTGAACGGCACCGATCTGGCGATCTTGTCCAAGGGCGTCGGCCACTACAGCTCCACCGCCCTGCCGGGCCAGGTCGGCAACTTCGCGGTCGCCGGGCACCGGGTCACCCATGGCCAGCCGTTCTCCCGACTGCTCGAGCTCAACACCGGATCGACAATCATCGTGGAGACCCGACAGGCCATCTACACCTACGTGCTGGACGATCCGCCCAAACAGCTCACGGTGAAGGACACCGACACCTGGGTCATCGATCCCGTGCCGGGCAATCCGGACAAGAAGCCCACGCAGTCACTGATCACCCTGACCACTTGCCAGGACCTCTTCCACTCTCCGGACCGCTCCATCGGCTTCGGGCATCTGGAGTCGACGCAGAACAAGTAGGGTGCCGGTCATGAGCGAACTGCCCGTGGTCGACGACACGGCGACCCTGATCGAGCGCATCAAAGAACTGGCTGTGGTTCGGGGGGCGGTCACCCTGTCATCCGGCCGGACGGCCGACTACTACGTCGACATGCGCCGGGTGACCCTGGACGGCGAAACCGCGCCGATCATCGGCCGGGTGATGCACGACCTGGTCGCCGACTGGACCTTCGATGCGGTGGGCGGGCTGACGCTCGGGGCGGATCCGGTCGCGGTGGCGATGCTGCACTCGGCGGCCGCCGCCGGCGAACGGCTCGACGCGTTCGTGGTCCGCAAGGAGGGCAAGGCGCACGGCCTGCAACGGCGGATCGAGGGCTCTCCGGTCGAGGGCCGCAAGGTGCTCGCGGTCGAGGACACCAGTACGACCGGCGGATCGGTGCTCAACGCCGTCGAAGCGCTGCGGGAGGCTGGGGCCGAAGTGATCGGGGTCGCCGTCATCGTCGATCGCGACACCGGTGCCCGCGAGGCGATCGAAGCGGTCGGTCTGCCCTACCGGTTTGCCGTCTCGGCCCACGATCTCGGCCTAGCCTGAGGTCGGGGAGCCCGTTCTCCCATTAGTCTTGAGGCCTTCCAGGTTAAGGAGATCTGATGGGAACCGCCATCACCGTGATCATCATCATCTTGGTGATCATCGTCATCATCGCGCTGATCGCGATGGGGGCATACAACGGCTTCGTGAAGTCGCGCAACCTCATCCAGGAGTCGTGGCGACAGATCGATGTCGAGCTCAACCGACGCTATGAGTTGATCCCGAATCTGGTCGAGACCGTCCGGGCATACGCCGCGCACGAGCGCAACACGCTGGAGGACATCACCCGGCTGCGCGCCCAGGCCCAGCAGATCTCCCAGCAGGACGGAGCGTTGCCGAGCCAGCAGCGCGCCGATGTGGAGCAGGCCCTGTCCGGAGCGGTGCACAACCTGATCGTCAGTGTCGAGGCGTATCCGGACCTGAAGAGCAACCAGAACTTCCTCGAGCTGCAGAAGCAGCTCACCGAGACCGAGGACCGGATCGCGGCCGGCCGGCGGTTCTACAACGCCAATGTGCGGGTCTACAACACCAAGGTCGAGTCGGTCCCGTCCAACATCATCGCGAACATGTTCCACTTCGAGAAGGCGACGTACTTCGAAGTCAACGATCCGACCGTGCGCCAGGCGCCCAACGTCAGCTTCGGCGAGATCGCCTACCGCGGTGACCCGCAGCAGGGCCAACTGCCGCCGCAGCAGTCCGCACCGCCGGTGCAGTTCGGTGGTCCGAGTGACTCGATACCTGCTCCGCAGCCGTACCAGGGCCAGCCGCAATACCAGCCCCAGCCGCACCCGCAGTACCAGCAGCCGCCGCAGGGTGCCGGCGGCTACCAGCCGCCGCAGTACCAGCAGCCCCCGCAGGGCGGTGGTTACTCAGCTCCCGACACGGGCGGTCAGCAGCCGCCGCAGCAGCCCGGTGGCTACACCCCGCCGCAGACCTGACGGGCCCGATCATGGCCGCTGAGATGACCTATCGGCAGCTTGGCCCCTCGGGCCTCAGGGTTTCCACGGTGGGCCTCGGCTGCAACAACTTCGGTGCTCGGATGGCTGACGAGGACGTACCGAAAGTGGTCCACGCGGCCATCGACGCCGGCATCACGCTCTTCGACACGGCTGACGCCTACGGGAACCTCGGCGGTTCGGAGTCCCTGCTCGGGCAGGCCTTGGGGTCGAGGCGCTCCGAGGTGATCGTGGCCACCAAGTTCGGACTGGACCTGCAAGGCGGTAACGGGCCGGACTGGGGCGTCCGCGGATCCCGTCGCTACGTGCGGATCGCCGTCGAGGCCAGCCTCCGTCGGCTCGACACCGACTGGATCGACCTCTACCAGCTGCATACGCCCGATCCGCACACTCCGATCGAGGAGACCCTGGCGGCGCTCAACGAGCTGGTCACCGAAGGCAAAGTGCGTTACATCGGGTCGTCGAACCTGGCCGGCTGGCAGGTGATCGATGCCGACTGGACGGCCCGGACCAGCGGACTCGAAGCCTTCATCTCGGCGCAGAACGAATACTCCTGGCTCAATCGCACGGCCGAGGCGGAGCTGGTGCCGGCCTTGGAGCACACCGGCCAGAGCCTGCTGCCCTACTTCCCTCTGGCCCGCGGCCTGCTCACCGGAAAGTATCGGCGCGGGGAGTCCGCGCCCCTCGGCACCCGGCTCGCGAAGCAGTCAGAGGTGCTGGAGAAGGCCGATTTTGACACCGTCGAGGCCCTCCAAAAGTTCGCCGATGACCGGGAGATCACCATGATGCAGCTAGCCATCGGTGGTCTCGCGGCGATGCCCACGGTGGGTTCGGTGATAGCCGGTGCGACTTCGGTGGATCAGGTGCTGGCGAACGCGGCCGCCGGGTCGTGGACGCCGAACGCCGATGAGCTGAGCCTCCTGCTCGCCCTGACCGGCTGATCGTCAGGCGACGGCTTCCTCGCGCTTGGCTCGGCGGCGGTGGAGCAGAAACTCGACGCCCATCGGGATGACCGAGATCAACACGATGAGGATGAGCACGACATCGATGTTGTCCTTGATCAACGGGATGTTGCCGAGGAAGTAGCCGGCGATCGTGACGCCGCAGGCCCAGAGCACGCCACCGATGGCGGTGTAGGTGATGAAATGCCGGAAGTTCATCCGGCCGACGCCGGCCACCAGCGTCACGAAGGTGCGGACGATCGGGACGAAACGGGCCAGGATCAGTGCTCGGTTGCCGTACTTCTCGAAGAAGTCGTGGGTCTTGGCCACGTACTTGGGATTAAGGATCTTGCCCATCAGGCCACTGCGTGGCTTGAACAGCGGGGGACCGATCAGCCGGCCGATCCAGTAACCGGAGATGTTGCCGGCCACCGCGGCGACGGTCAGCACGAGGCACGCCACCCAGAGCGGAGTGTGCGGCACCAACTTGTTGCCGGCCACGAACAAGCCGATGGTGAAGAGCAGCGAATCACCAGGCAGGATCGCGAACAGGCCACACTCGGCGAAGATGATGAACGCGGTGACTCCCAGCGCGTACGGGCCAGCAGCTTGGATCAGCTGGTCCGGATCCATCCAGGCGGGCAGCAGCATCGGCGTCAGGAAGATGGCGTCGAGAGGGGTCACGGGTCAAAACGGTACCGTCGCCCACTGTGAACTTCCTAAGTGAAGACGAGATCGCGTCCGCGTCGGGCGAGCCCGGCGTCGGTCCCTATCCCGAACCGTGGCCGGATGATCCGCGGCTCGACCCGGAGTTGCTCGCCCAGGGCGACCGGCGCAATGTGCTCGACCGCTTTCGCTATTGGCGTCTCGAAGCGATCGTCGCGGAACTGAACACCACAAGGCATTCGCTGCAGATCGCCATCCAGAACTGGGAACACGACTTCAACATCGGCTCGATGGTCCGGACCGCCAATGCCTTCAATGTCGCCGGCATCCACATCATCGGCCGGCGCCGCTGGAACCGCCGGGGCGCGATGGTCACCGACCGCTATCTGAGTGTGAGACATCACCCGACGGTCGAGGACTTCGCAAGCTGGCTGGAGGCCGAGGACTATCGCGCCGTCGGCGTCGACAATCTTTCGGGCTCGGTCCCGCTGGAGCGCACCGAGCTGCCCGAACGGGCCTGCCTGGTCTTCGGCTCCGAGGGCCCGGGTCTGACCCCGGAGATGGTCGCGGTCTGCGATCGGCTCGTCGCCATCACCCAGTACGGATCGACGCGATCGATCAACGCCGGTGCGGCTGCCGCCATCGCGATGTACCACTGGGCGCTGCGCTGGGCCTGATCCGATCGCTTGACCGGGCCGGACTGGGGTCGGTCAGTCGGTTTGCGTGACTTTGCGCAGCCCGCGCGGGGCGTCGGGATCGAGTCCGAGCTCGCGGGCCAGGCGTTCGATCATCAGCTGAGCCGGGATGGGCAGCGCGAGCGGCGCGAGTTTCTCCGGCAGGTCAGGTCCGGGCACGGCCAGGTCGCAGGCCGCGCGGAATTCCTCATTGCCGCCGAAGCCCAGGACCGGGCTGCCCTTGCCGCGGACGATCCTGGCCAGATCAATCAGTCCGGGCAGCGTCGGCCCATCGGGTCCAGCCACCAGCACCGTGGCCAATTCGTGGTCGACGATGGCGATCGGACCGTGCTTGAGGTCGGCATACGAGAGCCCTCGGACCGGTCGGAGGCAGGTCTCCTCGAGTTTCAGGGCCACTTCCAGGGTGGTGCCGAAGGCCAGGCCGCGACCGCTGGCCAGGACCTCGTCGGTGCGCGCCAGCGCCGTCACCATCTCCGAAACTGCGGACGCGGGGGCCAGCATGGCTTCAGCGGCGCCCGGTACGGCGGCAAAGCCCTCATCCAGGGTCCCGGACTCCGGCGCGAGCGCATCGATGGCGACGGCCAGCGCCGCGACCTGGGTGGTGTAGGTCTTGGTCGCCGGCACGGCCAGCTCGGGCCCGGCCTGGGTCATCATCGCGATGTCGGCGGCCGCGGCGAGCGGCGAGTCGACGATGTTGGTCACCGCGATGGTCGCGGCGCCACCGGCCTTCGCCCACAGCAACGTCTCCAGGATTTCCTGGGTCGATCCGGACTGGCTGACGGCGATGGCGATGGTGTCGGAGAGATCGAGGCGGGCGCCGTAGAGGGTGGCGATCGACGGGGCGGCCAGACTGGCCGGCCAGCCCGCGTGCACCTCCGACAGATAGCGGGCATAGATGGCGGCATTGTCACTGGATCCGCGGGCGATCAGCAGGAGCCGGTGCCGGCCTTGAGCGAGTCGGGCGATCTGGGAACGCAGCGGCAACAACTCGTCGAGAGTGCGACCGATCGCTGCTGGCTGTTCGGCGATCTCGACGGCCATCTGACTGGTCGTGGCGCCTGATTTGTGAGGCACGGCACACTCCTTCATACTGGTATTCACTGGTCTGATGACCAACTCGGACCTGGAGATCGAATAGTCCGCTACGAGGAGCTCCATTGCAGCACGAGCACAGCCGCTCCGCCGACGGGGCCTTCTGGTTGGATCGACCACTGTCGTCGGCGACCACGAAGCGGGCACAGGTGCGGGGAATCCTGGAAAATCTGATCGACAACGAGCTGCGGCCAGGTGACGCGATTCCGTCCGAACGCGCGCTCGTGGTGCGCCTGGGGGTGAGCCGGGTGACCGTCCGGCAGGCCATCACTGACCTGGTCGACGGCGGTGTGCTGGAGCGGGTGCACGGGAAGGGCACCTACGTCACCGGACCGCAGATCGACTCGCGGTTGCATCTCACCTCCTTCTCGCGGGAGATGCGCGACCGTGGTCTCCTGCCGGCCACCGTGGTGCTCGCGGCGAGTGAGCAGGCCGCCGATGACGATGTGGCCTACTCGCTGCGGATCCGGCCCGGCCGTCCGGTGATCCGGGTGGAACGGCTGCGCACCGCTGACGGCACGCCGATGGCCTACGAGGTCGGGCACTATCCGTCGGCGCTGTTCCCGGGTCTTCTGCAGCGGGAGCTGGGGGCGCTGTACGACGTCTTCGCCAGTGAGTACGGCGTGGTGGTGACCAGCGGCGAACAGACGGTACGCGCGGAATCCGCCGATGCCCACCAGGCGCGGATCCTCGGCATCGCCAAGCGGGCGCCGCTCCTGGTCCAGGAACGGGTCACCCACGCCGGCGACCGGGTGATCGAGCTGTCGACCTCCTGGTACCGGGCGGACCGGTACCGAATTCACATGGCGATCACGCCCCGAGGAGCGCGGGAGAACTGACGATGACCTCCAGCCCTTTTCACGAACTCGTCGTGGACTACGACCCGGGCGAGCTGGCCCAGAAGGTCGCGCGCCGGCGCCGGCTGGTGCGATCTCGGTTACTCAGCCTGGGGATCACCATCGTGATCATGGTCGTGATCTATCTCTGGCAACGGGAACAGTTGCGCGGGGCCGGCTTCTTCGCGGTCTACGGACTGGTGTTCGGCATCTCGATCGCCTTCGTGATCGTCACCCTGATCGGCTATCTGCGGGCCCGGCGTCAGCTGACCTCGATCGGTTCCGGAACGGCCATCCGGATCGGTGCGCCAGGGATCCAGATCGCCGGACTGGCCGCCCCGTGGTCGCAGGTGGCGGTCGTCGACACGGTCAAGGGCGGCATCGGTCGCGGCCCGGCGTTGCGGCTGACCCTGACCGACGGACGCTCCGCCGCCCTGCCCCTCGACCAGGTGACGGTGTTCCCGGCCACCGTGGATACGACGGCCCGGGCGTTCTCCGGTGGCCGGCACGGCGTCGACCTCGGTGCCCTCGAGAGCTGACGCGGCGGTCGCGACCATTGCTGGACGGCCAGCTATCCGGCTCCGGCAATCTTTGAGAGACTGACGAAGGCCCGATGCGGCCCCCTCGTTCACGAAAGGAACTCCTGACCCATGCCAATCGCCACTCCTGAGGTCTACGCCGAAATGTTGGACGCGGCCAAGAAGGGCTCGTTCGCCTACCCGGCCATCAACATCAGCTCCTCGCAGACCATCAATGCCGCGCTGCAGGGCTTCGCCGAGGCCGGCTCCGACGGCATCATCCAGGTGTCGACCGGCGGTGGCGAGTACGCGTCCGGCCCGACGATCAAGAACAAGGTCACCGGGGCCGTCGCGCTCGCCGCGTACGCGCAGGAAGTGGCGAAGAACTACCCGGTCAACATCGCGCTGCACACCGACCACTGCCCGAAGAACAACCTGGACAGCTTCGTCCGACCGCTGCTCGCGCTGTCCATCGAACAGGTCAAAGCCGGCGGCCTGCCGATCTTCCAGTCCCACATGTGGGACGGCTCCGCGGTGCCGGTCGAGGAGAACCTGTCGATCGCCGACGAGCTGCTCGCCCTGACCTCGTCCGCCAACATCATCTTGGAGATCGAGGTCGGTGTGGTCGGTGGCGAGGAGGACGGCGTCAGCCACGAGATCAACGACAAGCTGTACACCACCGTCGAGGACGGCATGCGGACCATCGAGGTGCTCGGCTCGGGCGAGAAGGGTCGCTACATCACCGCGCTCACCTTCGGCAACGTGCACGGCGTCTACAAGCCCGGCGCGGTCAAGCTGCGCCCCGAGGTGCTCAAGGACATCCAGGAGCAGGTCGGCGCGAAGCTCGGCCAGACCGACCCGTTCGACCTGGTCTTCCACGGTGGATCCGGCTCGACATTGGAGGAGATCCGGGCCGCGGTCGACTACGGCGTGATCAAGATGAACATCGACACCGACACCCAGTACGCGTTCACCCGGCCCGCCGCGGCGCACATGTTCAACAACTACGACGGTGTGCTGAAGGTTGACGGCGAGGTCGGCAACAAGAAGGCGTACGACCCGCGGGCCTGGGGCAAGGCGGCCGAAGCCGGCATGGCCAAGCGCGTGGTCGAGGCCTGCGAGGACCTCCGCTCGACCGGGACGACGCTGAACAAGTAGCTCCTGTCTCGGCCGGGCGCTGACCGGCGTCCGACCGGGACAACCATCCGCCCTCGCAAGCTCGGGCTCCCGCGAGACTTGGAGCCTTCGTGCCCCTGAGCTTGGAGCCTTCGTTCCCTGAGCCTGTCGAAGGGTCGAATCTGGTCGCGGGCCACTGTGTCCTCTAGTCTGCGGGGGTGACCATCGCTCAGGCGTCGCGGCCGGTGCCGTTGAGTCGGGTGTGGTCGGGCGAGCGGGTGATTGCCGAGGACCTGACCGGTGAAGATCTCGGCGATGTGCTCGAGCTCAACTCGGGGGCGTCAGCCTGGTGGGTGTTGCCGCGAGACGACGCCTACGGGGCAGCGGAGTTGCGTGAGGTGGCCAGGGCGCTCGACCTCGACGAACTGGCGATCCGGGATCTGCTGGCCGACGATCGGCGAGCGAAGTTCGAGGCGATCCGCCAGGCGCGGCTGGTCATCACCAATGCGGTGTCGTTGGATCCGGACAGCGCCGAGGTCCGCGTCCACCCGGTGTCGATCATCGCCACTGACCGGATCTTGATCTGCCTGGTCGAGTCGACGACTGAGTTCCAACCCGCGCACCTGCTGTCCGACAAGGGCCAACTGCTCGCCAAGGGTGGCGTGGATGCCGCCCTGCAGCTGATCGTGGGCGCGGTGATCAACACCTACGAGTCGGTCGTCGGGTGGCTCGAGAGCTCGACTGATGATCTTGCCGACATCATGTTCGAGGAGCGGCCGCTGACCAAGCCGGAGCAGCTGCACGCCTTCAAACTTCGCACCGCGTTGTCCCGGGTCCGTCGGCTGACCGATCCGATGCGAGCGGTGATGACCGACCTCATCGAGGCACCGGTGGCCACGGTCAAAGGAAAGCCGGTCCGCGACACGAGCGGGATCGCCCGCCGCTGGACCCTGCTCACCGAGCAACATCAGCGGGTCGCCAATGCCGCGGACGCCCTGCGGGAAGCCCTCTCGTCGGTCTTCGACACCAGCCTCGCGCTGGCCGACGTCCGGATGAACCAGATCATGAAGAAGTTGTCCGGCTGGGCCGCGATCATTGCCGTGCCGACCTTGGTGACCAGCTTTGTCGGCATGAACGTGGGCTTCCCGCTCGCCGGCACGTTGGTGGGCTTCTGGCTCTACTTCCTGGTCATGATCATTTCGGGCCTGGTGCTCTACGTGCTTTTCCGCCGCAAGGACTGGATCTGACGGGAGCGCCCGGGGGGACTAGGTTGGCCGGGTGACCGACGCGACCCATGAAAATCTGCTGGCCTTCGGGCCGGGCGCTGCCCAGACCCTGCTGCCGGTCGATCCTGCGGTGGCCAAGCTGGCCGAGAGTGGCAAGGACAACTTCATCGAGATCGTCAGCGCCCACCCGGAATCGAGTCTGTGTTGGGCCCTGCTCGCCGAAGGGTCGCTGAGCATCGGCACCCCGGAGGGGGATATCGGCGCATACGCGTACGCCCGGACCGGCTATCACCGTGGCCTGGACACGCTCCGTCGATCGGGCTGGAAGGGATCCGGACCCGTGCCCTGGGAGCACGTGCCCAACCGGGGCTTCCTCCGCGCCCTGTACGCGCTGGCGGTCGCCGCCGGCCGGATCGGCGACACCGTCGAACACGAACGCTGCTCTCAGTTCCTGCGCGACTCGTCCGCGACCGCGTACGCGGAACTGGCCGGACAATCGTCGGTGTCGGCGGCGGATCAGGGCGACACGCACGAAGAAGTTCGGTAGTCTCTTGTCGCAAGAGTCCCTGTGGCAAATGCTGCGGGGGCTTCACTCTTTTCGCACTGAGTTGTGCGCAACGGAAGGGCGGCGATCACATGCCGGGCATTGTGGTGGTAGGGGCACAGTGGGGCGACGAGGGCAAGGGCAAGGCCACTGACCAACTCGGAGATCGGGTGGACTACTGCGTCCGCTACTCCGGTGGCAACAACGCCGGCCACACGATCGTGGTCAACGGTGAGCGTTACGCGCTCCATCTGTTGCCGTCGGGCATTCTCAATCCGAACTGCGTGCCGGTCATCGGGAACGGCGTCGTCATCGATCTCGACGTGCTGTTCACCGAGATTTCCGGGCTGGCCGCTCGAGGTGTGGACGCGTCGCACCTGATCGTTTCGGCGAACGCGCACATCATCGCCTCGTACCATCAGGTGATCGACAAGGTGACCGAGCGCTTCCTCGGCAAGGCCAAGATCGGCACCACCGGCCGCGGGGTCGGACCGGCGTACTCGGACAAGGTCAACCGGATCGGCATCCGGGTTCAAGATCTTTTCGATGAATCGATCTTGCGACAGAAGGTCGAAGCCTCTTTGGAGCAGAAGAATCATCTGCTGGTCAAGGTCTACAACCGGCGCGAGATCGATCCGGTGCAGGTCACCGAGCATCTGCTGTCGCACGCCGAGCGACTGAAGCCGCACGTGGTCGACGTCAGCGCGGTGCTGAACGATGCCCTCGACGACGGCAAGGTCGTGCTCTTCGAGGGAGCGCAGGCTCACCACCTCGATGTTGATCATGGAACTTATCCGTACGTGACGTCGTCCAACCCGGTTGCCGGCGGCGCCTGTGTCGGATCCGGCGTCGGGCCGACCCGGATCGAGCGAGTCGTGGGCATCGCCAAGGCCTACACCACCCGGGTCGGGGAGGGGCCGATGCCGACCGAGCTCCTCGATGAGGACGGCGAGAAGCTGCGGCAGATCGGTGCGGAGTTCGGCACCACCACCGGCCGGAAGCGGCGTTGTGGCTGGTTCGATGCGCTGGTCGTCCGGACCGCCGCCCGGGCCAACGCCTTCACCGACATCTTCTTGACCAAGCTCGACATCCTCACCGGATGGGAGAAGATCCCGGTCTGTGTCGCGTACGAGGTGAACGGGGTCCGGTACGACAACATGCCGCTGACCCAGTCGGACTTCCACCACGCGACGCCGATCTATGAGGAACTGGACGGCTGGAGCGACGACATCAGCGACTGCCGGAGCTTCGACGATCTGCCGAAGAACACCCAGGCCTACGTGAACCGGCTCGAGGAACTGTGCGGCGCCCGGATCTCCGGAATCGGCGTCGGACCGTCCCGTGAGCAGTCGATCGTGATCAACGACCTGCTCTGACGGCCGCAGCCGACCCATAGGGTGGGCCAATGGGAGTTCCCCGCAGGCCGACGGCGCAGGATGTGGCGGATCTGGCCGGCGTTTCCCGGAGTTCGGTTTCACTGGTGCTGAACGGCCGCGGGGCGGGCAACCTCTCCGCGGACAAGCAGGCGATCATCATCGAAGCCGCGCAGCAGCTGAACTATCGGCCCAACGCGGTGGCGTTGAGTCTGCGCAGCCGACGGAGCTGGACGCTCGGGGTGTTGACCTGGCGCGGCCCGACCGGGTTTCCGCAGGAGATGTTGCACGCCGTGTGGGAGAGTGCGACGGCCGCCGGCTACCTGACCATCTTGATGGACACCCCGCAGGGCCATGATCGTGAACACCGGGCGCTGATGGCGTTGCTCGATCGCCGGGTCGACGGGATCATCGTGGTCGCGCCCGAACTCGTGGAGTACCCGGTGCCGGAGCCCCTCCGGCAGGTCTCGAAGATGTTGATCAATTGCTCCGACCCCGACCGCGCGGTGACCAGCATTGTGCCCGACGAGCTCGCCGCGGCAGCCTCCGCCACGCAGATCCTGATCGACCAGGCCCACACGAAGATCGCGGTGCTGACCGATGGTGCGGCGACTATTCAGCTGCGGCGTCGGCTGAGCGGGATTCAACAGGCGATGGCCGCGGCCGGGTTGGCTCCGGCTCCGGTCTTCGCTGCCGATTGGAACGCCCAGGATGGCTTCCATCTCGCCGAGCAGGCGCTGGCCGCCGATCAGCGTCCGACGGCCCTGGTGTGCACGCGGGAGCGGATTGCCCTGGGCGCACTGTTGGCCGCACAACACGCAGGTCTCTCGGTGCCGCACGATCTGTCGTTGATCAGTCTCGACGACGGTGAGCTGCTCACCTCCGACCTGGTGCCCGAGCTGGCCACGGTGCGCCGACCGGATCGGGCCATGGCCGAGCAGGCCATGGCCATGCTGCTGAACGAGATCAACAGTGCGGGCGACCATGACGCGCGTCAGCTCCTGTTCGCGTGCCGGGCCAGTCTCGGCGCCTCCGTCGCGCCGCCGCTCAGGGAAGTCGCAAGCTGTACACCGTGAGGTCCGCGGCCGTCCCGTCAATCGACCAGCGGCTCGTTGCCGTCGGGTAGCCGCGGGTGGTGAAGCTGCCGCCGTCGGTGAAGATTTCGATCATGCTGCCGTCGACCAGGATCTGCGCCGGACCGTCGACCTGAGCGATAACGGCGCTCGTCTCGCCCTCCACCAGCCGTAGCGTGACCGGTCCGGTGGCGATGATCTCGAACGCGTGCCCTTCGACAGGCTCAGGGAACGAAGGGTGGGGCTCAGGGAACGGAGCACGCAGGTCGATGAGCTCGGCGGCCGGGCGCGAACTAAGAACGCCATCCCGCACGGAGAGCTCGCGGGGAAAGGTGATGACTCCGGCCCAGCCGGCGTCGGCGATCTGCGCGTCGGTCCGGTCGACCTCCCACGACCAGCCCCAGAGCAGGGTCCGATCGTCGTCAATCATCAGTTGGGGCGCGTAGAAGGCTGGTCCCTCATCGACGACGCCGCCCGACGAAACG
Organism: uncultured Actinomycetota bacterium; assembly: GCA_963731295.1. GTDB lineage: Bacteria > Actinomycetota > Actinomycetes > Propionibacteriales > Propionibacteriaceae > Microlunatus. The sequence continues at coordinate 65,221 of CAVSUP010000009.1, read as the reverse complement.
CGAAACCGCAGCCCGCCCGGGTGGGGTTCGAGAGCACCGAGCAGATAGCGCACGCCGGCCAGCGAGTAGGTGCCGTCCGCCCAACGCCACAACGACACCAACAACGTCCAGACGCCGTCGATCAACGCAAGATTCGGACACTCCCAGATGTTCGCGGGCGCCACCGCGGCCGCAATCGGGTCGTCCGCGGTGAGCAGCGGCTCGAGCTCCACCCAATCGGTCAGGTCTTCGCACCGATAGAGCAGGATCTGCGGTCGGCCGGCTCGCTCACCGGCGCCCTGCAGCGCATAGCGCTGACCCTCGAAGGTGAAGACGAACGGATCGCGCACCTCTTCGATGTCGGCACGGTCCGGCGTCTTGACGATCGACCCCTCGTCCTGCTGCCAGCTGACCAGCGAACGGTCGCTGCGCGCCAGGACCACCCCGGCATTCCAGGCGTGATCGGGATTGCCCGTGTAGACCGCGGTTGGCGTGCCGGCGTCGTCGACCACACAGCCGCTCCAGCAGCCACCGCCGTCGATCAGACCCTCCCGTGGCCGCAGCGCGACCGGTGCCTCCGTCCAGTGCAACAGGTCACGCGAGATGACATGGCCCCAGCAGATGTCGGCGTGCACCGGCGCCGCCGGGTTGTACTGGAAGAAGACGTGGTAGGTGCCGTCGATCCGGCACACGCCGTTCGGATCATTCAGCCATCCGGTGCGAGGTCGGATGTGCAAGGCCGGAAAGCTCGGGTCACGCATGAGCGGAAACCTTACCCGCGTCTCGACCTTGGGTAGGCTAACGGCCCGTGGTCCAACCTCTGCGCGTGCTGGTGATCGGTTCCGGCGGACGCGAACACGCGCTGGCGCTCGCTCTGGCCAAAGATCCGGCGGTGATCGAGCTGTACGTCGCCCCCGGAAATCCGGGCACGGCCGAGGTCGCGACCAATCACACCGTCGATCCACTGGATGGCGCTGCGGTCACTGACCTGGCCCGGGATCTCGGCGTCGACCTGGTGATCATCGGGCCCGAGGCGCCGCTGGTCGCCGGGGTTGCCGATGCCGTACGCGAGGCCGGGATCGCCTGCTTCGGTCCCTCGGCGGCCGCGGCCCGGCTCGAAGGCTCGAAGACCTTCGCCAAGGAGGTGATGGCCGCCGCCGGAGTGCCGACGGGGCGTTCCTCCAGCTGCCAGACCCGGGTTGAGATCGAGGCGGCGCTCGCCGACTTCGGACCGCCGTACGTGGTGAAGGACGACGGACTGGCCGCCGGCAAGGGCGTGGTGGTCACCGATGATCATGAACAAGCGCTCGATCATGCCCTCGGCTGCGGGCGGGTGGTGATCGAGGAATACCTCGACGGCCCCGAGATCAGCCTGTTCGGGGTCTGCGACGGACAGACCGTGCGCCCGATGCAACCGGCACAGGACTTCAAGCGGGTGGGGGACGGCGACGCCGGTCCCAACACCGGCGGCATGGGGGCCTACACCCCGTTGCCCTGGGCGCCGGATGATCTGGTCCAGGCGGTGACCCGGACGGTGCTGCAGCCGACCATCGACGAGTTGGCGCGCCGCGGCACCCCCTTCGTCGGGTTGCTGTACGCGGGGCTCGCGCTCACCGCACGCGGGATCCAGGTGATCGAATTCAACGCCCGGTTCGGCGATCCGGAGACCCAGGCGCTGCTCGGCCGACTGGACACACCGTTGGGCGGCCTGCTGTACGCGGCGGCCATCGGTGAGCTTGAGGCCGAGCCCGCGCTGGCCTGGGGCGGCGGAGCCGCCGTCGCCGTGGTGCTGGCGGCGGCCGGCTATCCCGGAACGCCGACGGTCGGGGGAGTGATCAATGGACTGCCGGCGGCGTCCGGCTCGGGGACCGTTGTGGTGCAGGCCGGCACCGCGCTCGATGCCGATGGTCGAGTGATCAGCGCCGGTGGCCGGGTGCTGGCGGTGGTCGGCACCGGAGACGATCTGGGCGACGCCCGAGCCCGGGCGTACGAGGGCATTGCTCGGATCGAGCTCGAAGGCTCCTTCTACCGCCGCGATATCGCCGAACGCGCGGCCCGTCAGGAAGGATCAAGATGAGCATCGGGAACGTTCTGGCCAACCGGTACGCCTCCGCCGGATTGCGCGAGGTCTGGACCGCGGAGAGCAAGATCATCGCCGAGCGTCGGCTGTGGCTGGCGGTGCTCACCGCCCAGCGTGATCTTGGTGTCGATTTCGGCGGTGACGATCCGGATGCGGTGATCAAGGCCTACAAGGCCGTGGTCGACGTCGTCGAGCTGTCCTCGATCGCTGATCGGGAGAGGATCACCCGCCACGACGTCAAGGCGCGGATCGAGGAGTTCAACGGGCTGGCCGGCTTCGAGCACGTGCACAAGGGGATGACTTCGCGCGACCTCACCGAGAACGTCGAGCAACTGCAGATCGTCTCCTCGCTCAAGATCATCCAGACCAAGATCATCGCCACCCTCGTCCAGCTCGGCCGGCTCGCCACCCAGTACGCGGATCGGGCGATGGCCGGCCGCTCCCACAACGTGGCGGCCCAGATCACCACCCTCGGCAAGCGTTTCGCCACCGCGGCGGACGAGCTGCTGATCGCGTACGAGCGGGTCGAGCAGTTGATCGAGCGCTATCCGTTGCGCGGCATCAAAGGACCGGTCGGCACCGGGCAGGACATGCTCGATCTTCTGGGCGGCGACCCGGCCCAGCTCGCCGACCTCGAGGAGCGGATCGCCGAGCATCTGGGCTTCCGCCGGGTCTTCGTCAGCACGGGTCAGGTCTATCCGCGGTCCCTGGACTACGACGTGGTAACGGCGCTGGCCCAGGTGGCGGCGGCCCCGTCCAATGTCGCGACGAGCATCCGGCTGATGGCCGGGCACGAGCTGGTCACCGAAGGGTTCCGGCCCGGCCAGGTCGGGTCCAGCGCGATGCCGCACAAGATGAACACCCGATCCTGCGAGCGGGTCAACGGGCTGTCGGTGATCGTCCGCGGCTACGTGTCGATGGTCGGTGAACTGGCCGGCGACCAGTGGAACGAGGGCGACGTCTCCTGCTCGGTGGTCCGCCGGGTCGCCCTCCCCGACGCGTTCTTCGCGCTCGACGGCCTGTTCGAGACGTTCCTGACCGTGCTGGCCGACTTCGGCGCGTTCCCGGCGGTGATCGAGGCGGAACTGCAGCGCTACCTGCCCTTCCTGACCACCACCAAGGTGTTGATGGCGGCGGTCCGGCACGGGGTTGGCCGCGAGGTCGCGCACGAGGCGATCAAGGAGCACGCCGTCGCCGTCGCGCTGGAGATGCGCGAGTCCGGCCGCAGCGACAACGACCTGCTCGACCGGCTGTCCGCCGACGAGCGACTCGGGGTCAGCCGCGCCGATCTGGATGCGGCGATCGCCCGCCCGCTCGAGATGGCCGGGACCGCCGGCCAGCAGGTGGCGACCCTGGTCGCCCGGATCGAACAGCTCGCCGCGGCCCATCCGGAGGCGGCGGCGTACACGCCCGGTCTGGTGCTTTAACCGAGCTTCAGCTCGCGGTCGGCCCGGTCGATCAGCCGCGGGTCGTGCGTGGCCACAACGATGGCCCGACCGGCGCGGGCTTGGGCCAGCAACACGTTGACGACCCGGTCGGCCGAGGCCTCGTCCTGCTGGGAAGTCGGCTCGTCGAGCAGCAGCAGTGGTGCTCCGGACGCCAGACAGCGGGCGAGTGAGGTGCGCTGGCGTTCGCCACCGGAGAGCCGATCCACCGACTGGTCCAGCAGGGCGGTCAGGCCGAGCTCGGCCGCGATGTGCTCCAGCCCGGCCGGATCCGGTGGACGGGTGCGGATTTCGGCGGTCAGGGTGAGGTTCTCGCGGACCGTCATGGGCTCGACCAGGATGGGTCGCTGCGGCGCCAGGGTCACCTGCGGTTCGCCGCAGTGCGGCCCGGGCGGCCCGGTCGCGGCCGGACCAGTCTGCGCCGGCCACCAGCACCCGGCCCGACACGGGATCCAGCAGACCGCAGGCCAACCCGAGCAGCGTCGACTTCCCCGAACCGGACGGGCCGCTGACCGCGATCAGCTCGCCCCCGCGTACGGACAGGTCAAGATCGCTGAACAGCGGGTGACCCGGATAGGCCGCCGCCACTGCGGTCAGCTCGAGGACCGGGGCATCGCTCGGCGCCGGTCGCGGCTCGGCGACCACCGCCACGGTTGACGCCGCGGCCGGCAGCGCGCTCGGCCCGGCCTGTGGTCCGAGCGGGCCGGGCCGGAGCATCAGTCCGTCCTCGCGCGGGGTGGCGATCAGGCCCGGCCTCCGCGCGCCCGGCGGCAGCAGCTCGGGCGGGATGCGGATCCAGCCCCGGCTGTCCGGCATCTGCTCGACCGGCGAACCATGCGTCCACTGCTCGGCCAGCCGGCCGTCGCGGATGGTGACCGCCCGGTCGGCGAACCGGGCCGACCGCGGATCGTGGCTGACCTGGATCAGACTGGTGCCCTCGCCGGCAAGCTGGGCGAGCATGTCGTGGACCCGGCGGGCGGAGGCTTCGTCAAGCTCGCCGGTCGGCTCGTCGGCGAGCAGCAACCGGGGGCTATGGGCCACGGCAGCGCAGATCGCCACCTGCTGGGCCTCGCCCCCGGACAGCTCCGGCACCGGGCGATCAGCCAGCCGCTCCAGGCCCAGCCGCTCAAGGGTCGCGTACGCGGTCTGCCGGGCCTGCTCGCCCGGCACGCCGGTGAGCCGGAGCTGTAGCGCGGTGTTCTCCAGGGCGGTCTGGTCGGGCAGCAGCGCGCGCCGGGCGTGCTGGTCGATGAAGCCCACGGCCCGCGACCGCCAGCGTCGCCGCTGGATCGGGCTGAGCTCGTGCAGGGCGGTGCCGCCGACCTCGACCGTGCCGGCCACCACCGGTTGCTCGCCGGTGATCACCCGGAGCAGGGTGGACTTGCCGGAGCCGTTCGGTCCCTGGACCAGCAGCCGCTCGCCGGCTGCCACCGACAGATCCGCTCCACGCAATGCCATGACGACTCCGGCGGCCCCGCGGAAGGCCACGAATACGTCGCGGACCTGGACGATCGCGCTCACCGGAGGTCGACCTCGGGCATCTGGGGCAAGGCGGTGCGGAACGCCCGGGTCGCCATCAGGGCACCGCCGGCCAGGCCGAGAATCACGGCGGCACCGATCACGGCGGCGGTCGGACCGGGCGCGATCACCACCCGGAGCGGCGGGATCACGGCGGTCCCACCCGGGCCGGTGACGACGAGACCGACGGCCAGGGCGGCCAGCACGAGCCCACCGACGACCCCGACGACCACACCGAGCCCGAGCACCAGGCCGGCCCGGACCAACAGCACCCGGCGGAGGGTCGCCGGCAGCACGCCGTCGAGCTCGAGGGCCAGGTGCTCGGCGGCCGACTCGTCGATATTGGCCCGCACCGCGGCCGCGCAGGAGACGGCAGCCAGGAGAAGGGCGATCACGCCGGCCATCGTCAGCAGCAGGATCGACCGGGTGGCCACCGGATCCCGGGCGATCTCGCGGACCAGATCGCTGCGATAGGCGACCGTGGCGGTGGCAGCCCGGGATCCGCCGAGTTCGGCCCGGACCTGGTCGAGCGCCTCGGGCGGCGACGCGATCCAGAGCCGGCTCACGTACGCCGTGCCCGGGGCGACGCGGGACAAGACGGCCACCGCGGACGCCCGGTCGGCCAGCACGAACGACGTGCGGGCGCCGGGCAGTCGGGGCAGCACCGCGACGATCTTCACCGGCAGCGTGCGGCCATTCACGGTGATGCCGAAGTCACCGCGCGTACCGGCGCGCGCAGCCGTGTCGGGATCGACGGCGACCGGCAGGGCAGGGGCCGAGGCCAACGCGGCGAAGCCGGGGGTGAGCACTGTGCGGGTCTCGCCGATCGAATAGCCGGCCCGGATCGATCCGGCGGCCGCGGTCACCTTGGCCTGATCGCTGCCCCAGTCGGCCCATGACCAGTCGAGCGGGTGACCGTCCGCCCGCATGACGCCGAGCCGGAGCGTGCCGGTGGCGAGTTCCTTGTCGTTTCGGCCTTCGCCGACACCGTGCTGGCGATGGGTCTGGAAGGACGACGACTCGGCGATCTCCACCGCTCGGACCGACAGGTCCTGGCTGCCGTCCAGGTCGCCGACCAACTCGTCGCCGCGCTCGGCGAGGGTGATCAAATACTCCCGGCCGTTGCCGGTGGCGACCCAGACCCCGACCACGATGTCGCTGTTCGCACCTACGGCCGGGGCGGTCAGTTTCCTGGTGCCGGCCGGAATGATCGGTCCGGTGGGCTTGGCGCTGTCGGCGGACAGCCGGCCGGCCAGTTCGGTCGCGGAGAGTTCACTCCCGGTGGTCGCCCCGAACTCGTGCATGGCCGGCAGCGCCTCCGGGTCGATGCCGGTCAGCGGCAGCGCGGTGGCCAGGCTGGATCCGGCGAAGGCCGTGACGGCCGCCGTGACCACCGGGTAGACCCGCACCTGGTCCGAGATCGCCCGCAGCTGGGCCGAGTCCACGACCTCCGACGGCACCGCCACCTGGGCGCTCGGCCCGACGGTCACGTCCAGCGGCACCTGAGCGGCGGCCTGGTCTTCGGCGGACTGGCGCAGGCTCTGCTGGTACGCCCCCGCGAAGACCAGCGAACAGCACGCGGCGGCGACGAACGCCGCCGTGACCATCGACAGCAGTGGTCGCCGGCGGCCCCAGGCCAGCGCAGCCGCCCACACGATCTGCCCCGACCCCACGATCTGCCCCGACCCCACGATCTGACCCGACCCCACGATCTGGCCCGACCCCACGATCTGACCCGACCGGGTCGCGGCCAGGGCAGCCAGCGGTTTCCACAGGCGGGCCGCGACCAGCCCGGTAGCGATGGTCAGCAGCACGACGACACTCGAGGTGAGCGGACCGACCGTGCCCTGCTCGCTGCTCAGCACGATCAACGCCGTGCCGGCGATGGCGACCAGCAGGGCCGCGTCGATGACCAGCTGGGTGCTGCGCCCGGCGTCCTCGGGCCAGCGGGTGACGGCCACGGTGATGGCGATCGCGGCGACGGCCAGGCCGACGACGGTGGGCCCTTCGAGGGTGACCGCACTGAGCGCGGCCGACCACGGGGCGGCCAGCAACGATCGGCCGCGCCACGCGACGATCAGCACGCCCGCTCCCACCCCGACCGCCACCCCGACGAGCACCGCCGCCAACGGCTGGAGGGCCGTGGTGAGGAGGATCTGGGCGGTGGACGCGCCGCGACGGGTGAGCAGCCGGCCGACGAGTTGCTGCCGGCGTCGCATACCGGCGGCGACCACGGCACCGAAACCGAGCAGCAGAGTGCCGCTGCCCGCGCCGAGAACGGCCAGTTGGTCGGCGCCCGCCGCTGCGCGCTCGCTGGCCCGGAGCACCGCGTCCGACGGCCAGTTGATGGTGAGCGGACCCGAGTCGACGTTGACCTGGCTGGAGACCTCGGCGAGCAACCGGGTGAAACGGGAGGCCCCGATCGAGGCGACGGTGCGACCATCCAGCGTCCCGTACCAGGCGGTGTTGCGGCCGAACAGGCTCAGGGCCTCCAGGTCGGCCAGGCCGCTCGGATCACTCGCCAGCACCAGTGGCGCGTCGGTGGCGATCAGGCCGGTGCCGATCACGCGCTGATCGGTGAGTTCGGCCGTACCGGTCACGACCAGGCCGAGCTGGGCGGCGGCCCGGTCGTAGGAGTCGGCCGGCTTCGTGCCGCCGGGGACCGTGACCACGACGACCTCACAGGCTTGCGGCCGACAGCCGGCCGGCAGGGTGCCGGAGGTCAGGCGTACGGCGTCCTGGATTCCGTCGATGCCGCCGAGGGTGAAGGTCTGCGCCCCGGCCGACAGCGGCCGGAAGGTGAGGGTGCGGTGCACATCCTGGATACCGGCGGCGCCGAAGCCCTCGCGTACGGTCTGGTCGACCGCAGCCAGAGCCGGCCCGCGGACATCGCGAAAGGTCACGCCGAGCACGGTCCGATTGGCCGGCGGTAACCCGTCGATCGCCGAACGGACAGCTGCGACCGACGACTCGGCGCGCAGCCCGGCGGAGATCACCGGCAGCAAGGTCGCCAGTGCAACGCCCAGCGCCAGCAGCAGCCAGCCGCCTGGCCGATGCCGGATGCTGGCCCAGGCCAGCCCCAGATACGTGCGCACGCTTGATTATGCGTGAACCAGGGCCGCTCGACACGCCGCAGGACGAGCAGCGCCACGCAAGGTTCGTTGACCGGCGCGCTCCGGCCGCTTACCGTCTGGCAATTGTGCGTACGTACGTCCAGCTCGCGGCCTTCGAGTTCCGGCGTTACAGCACCTACCGGATGGCCATGCTCGCCGGCGTGTTCACCAACACCGTTTTCGGTTTCGTCCGGATCAGCGTGCTGATCGCCGCACTGACCACGACCGCCGGCACCATCGCCGGCTACTCGATCGCCGAGGCATCGACCTACGTCTGGCTCGGGCAGGCCTATCTCGCGCCGTTGGCGATCATGGCCACGACCGACCTGGCGGAACGGGTCAAGAACGGCGATGTCGCCGTTGACCTCTTGCGGCCCGTGGATCTGCATCTGTCGTGGTGGGCACGTGACCTCGGACGCGCCGGTTTCGCCCTGCTGGCTCGAGGCGTTCCGCCGCTGGTGATCGGCGCATTGACCATCGGGCTCGCGGTTCCGGCGTCCTGGACCGCGTACCCGCTGGGCGTGATCAGTCTGGCCATCGCGGTCTCGATCAGCTTCACGTTGCGCTTCCTGCTCAATCTCCTGGCCTTCTGGGTCCTCGACATCCGCGGATTCGCCGCCGTCTATACGGTCGTGATCGGGTTGCTCTCCGGCTTCTACATCCCGATCTACTTCTTTCCGCCGTGGTTGGTGGCGGTCGCGACGCGAACCCCGGCGCCCGCGCTGTTCCAGTACCCGATCGATGTGATGTCTGGACGTGCTGTGGGGCTCGACGCCGCGCGCCTCATCGGCATCCAGCTGGCCTGGCTCGCCGTCGTCGTCGCGACCGCCCGGCTGATCCAGTGGGCCGCGGCTCGGAGGCTGGTGATCCAGGGTGGCTGAGCTGGCGATGCGCGAGGTCTATCGCACGCTCCTGGGGTCGCGGATCCGCAGCCAGCTGTCCTATCGCTCGAGCTTCGCGGTGGATACCGCGGCGGCCTTCTTGATCGGCGTCGCCGAGTTCGTCGAGATCTACGTGATCTTGCTGAACGTCCCCGTTCTCGGTGGCTTGTCGCTGCCGCAGGCCGCTTTCGTCTTCGCCCTGGCCAATCTGTCCTTCGCGCTGGGCGACATGATCTTCGGGCAGCTCGACTCGATCCCCAGTTTTGTCCGGATGGGGCGGCTGGAGAGTCTGCTCGTCCGCCCGATGCCGCTGATGCTCCAGCTGATCACCGCCGATCTGCAGCTGCGTCGGCTGGGTCGAGCACTGGTCGGCGGCATCATCGTGGTCGTGGTGATCGCGCGGCTCGACATCGCCTGGACCCCCGGGCGGATCTGGCTCCTGGTGGCCACCCCGCTGATCGGGATGTTGATCTTCGGAGCGCTGTTCGCGACCGCCGGCGGCATCCAGTTCTTTCTCGTCGACGGGCAGGAGTTCACCAACAGCTTCGTGTACGGCGGGGCCTACGCGTCCCAGCTGCCCGGCGCGGTGTTGATCATGCCCCTCCGGGTGTTCTTCACCTTCGTCGTGCCGGCCACGGTGGTGGCGTACCTCCCAGCATTGTTGATCATGGGGGAACCGGGACCGGCGATGCTGCCGTCCTGGCTCGGTTGGTGCGGACCGGCCTTCGTCGGCTGGAGCTGGCTGCTGGCGGCGCTGGCCTGGCGGGCCGGCATCCGTCGATTCACTGGAGCAGGAGGATGAGATGAACGAGCCCATCATCCACTTCGACCAGTTGCGCCGATCGTTCGTCGTGCGCCAGCCGGGGAAGGGTCTGCGGCGGACGACCCGGATCGTCCATGCCGTCGACGGCATCACCGCGACGGTGACGGCGGGTGAAGCCGTCGGCTACATCGGTGCGAACGGCGCCGGCAAATCGACGACGATCAAAATGCTGACCGGGATCCTGGTCCCGACGAGTGGCCGGGTGACGACCTGCGGGTGGGAGCCGGTGCCGCACCGGCGGCGGCTGGCCCGGGAGCTCGGGGTGGTCTTCGGACAGCGCAGTCAGCTGTGGTGGGATCTGCCGCTCCGCGACTCGTTCCGGATCCTTGGCGCGATCCATCGGATGCCGGTCGCCGAGGCGAACGAGCGCACCCGCGAACTGACCGAGCGCCTCGGACTGGAGCCACTGCTCGATACACCAGTCCGGCAGCTCTCGCTGGGTGAGCGGATGCGCGGTGAGGTGGCGGCGGCCCTTCTGCACCGGCCCAGGCTCCTGGTGCTCGACGAGCCGACGATCGGGTTGGACATGATCAGCAAGGAGCGGCTGCGGCAGTTCCTGATCGCCGAGCGGAAGTCCTCCGGCACGACCCTGCTGCTCACCACCCACGACATGGGCGATATCGAGCGGCTGTGTGAGCGGGTGCTGGTCGTCGACCAGGGCCGGCTGGTCTTCGACGGCACCTTGCGTCAGCTCGCCGAACGGGTGGCTCTGCACCGCGTCCTGGTGGTCGACCTGATCGGTCCACAGCCGGATCTATCGGCCAGCGGTGCCACCCACATCGGCAGCGAGCTCGACGGCCAGCGCCAGCGGCTGGCCTTCCACCCCGACCGGACCACGGCCGCCCGGGTGCTGGCTGAGATCGGCGCACAGACCGAGATCGTCGACCTGACCCTCGAGGAACCGGCGATCGAGGACGTCGTGCGAACGTTGTACGGGTCTTGATCGGCGACCGCAAAAACCTCCTCAGCCGAGTGGCTGAGGAGGTTTTGCGCTGACGGATCAGGCGAGCGTTGACGACTCTTCCGGCATCAGAATCCAGGCGGCGAGATAGATCAGGATCTGGGGGCCGGGGAGCAGCAGGCTGGCCACAAAGGCAATCCGGACGATGGTGGGGTCGAGGCCGAAGCGACGAGCGATTCCCGAGCACACGCCCGCGATCATCCTGTCGTTGCGAGGGCGGGTCAGTGAATCCATGAAGAGCGTCCTTTCTGGGACAGAGAAAAAGTTGTTACCCCTACTCTGGGGCACCGACGAGCCCTAGCACCCGGAATTGCTGGGTGGGCCGGGGTCCGCGTCAGGGCACAACGCGTGCCCACCCTGATCAGGGCTGACAGACTGGGGCGATGCAGCAACCGCGGCGCGCGAGGATCGAGGATCCACAAGCTGGATCGGATGAGATCCCGGCGTACGTGGGTCGTCGTTCGGCTGGATTCGCCCCGCCGGAACGGTCGGAAACCGCTCCGGGTCGCGCCCCGCGGCCCAGTCGGGCCTGGATCGAGGAAGAGCCGCCCGCGGCTCCCGACGACGACCCCGACGACCGACCCGTCCGTCCCCGGCGAGCCATGGCCGTTTCACCCGAGAGCCCGGACGAGCTCGAACTTGCTGAATTCGAGCCCGCTGAACCCGGTCCGACCCCGCAGGCTGACCCCCCACCCATGCCGGAGCCGTTCTCAGAGCCGGAGGTTCTCATGCCTGAGCCCACACCCCCAGCTGCGCCCGGCGAGTCGGGAGCGCCGATCCCCCCGGTGCGTCCGGCGGCACCACCGATCCCGCCGCCTCGCGCATTGGCGCCGAGCCGGCCCCGGGTGAAGCTGCACAGTCGGCACCAGATCGATCCGATCGTCATCGACCGGCTGATCAAGAGCTATGACGGCTCGGTGGCCGTGCGGAATCTCAGCTTCACCGTCGAGCCGGGCCGGGTCACCGGCTTTCTCGGGCCGAACGGCGCGGGCAAGACCACAACTCTGCGGATCCTGGTCGGCCTGGTTGGCTCGACAGCCGGCAGTGCGACGTTCGGAGGCGTCGCGTACGCCAAGTTGCCTCGACCCCAGCAGACCGTCGGTGCGGTGTTGGAGGCCAACTTCCACCCGGGCCGGAGCGGCCGCAACCATCTTCGGGTCCTGGCCCCGACCGCCGGCGCCACCGATCGGCGGGTCGACGAACTCCTCGAGCTGGTCGGCTTGACGGCGGCCGCGCGGAAGCCGGCCGGACAGTATTCACTCGGGATGCGGCAACGGCTGGCGCTGGCGTCGGCGTTGCTCGGCGACCCCGACTACTTGATCTTGGACGAGCCCGCCAACGGACTCGATCCGGAAGGCATCCGTTGGTTGCGGGCGTTCCTGCGCGAGTTCGCCGACACCGGCCGGGCGGTGCTGATGTCGTCCCACCTGCTCAACGAGGTCCAGGCCACGGCCGACGACATCGTCGTCATCAACAAGGGACGACTGCTCGCGAAGATGCCGATCTCGGATCTGGCGCTCGGCGGCGGCAGCATCCTGGCGCGGGTCTCAGACATCCCGGTGGCCCAGCAGGCCTTGGTCGGGATTGCTGCCGAGGTGGAAATCGGTCATGATGATCAAGGTCAGTACCTCAGAGTGCACAGTCACGAGGTCGCTGCGGTGGGGACGGCGCTGTTCAGCGCTGGCGTCGTGGTCTACGAGCTCGGCACCGAGAAACGCAATCTCGAGCAGGAGTTCTTCGCCATGCTGGATCAATCCACGTGAGTGGTGTGTTGCGCGCCGAGCTGCGCAAGATCATCACCACGCGCCTTTGGTGGATCATGTTGATCTGCGTCTTCGTGCTCGGCGGCGGCTATGCGGTGCTGCCGGCGATCGTGGCAATCCTCGACTTCCGCGACGGCGGCCCGCCCCCGTTCAGCAATCCCGGCATCGTGCACAGCGTCTTCAACGGCGGCAACACCTTGTCCCGGGTGCTGGCGATGGTCGTCGGCATTGCCGCGCTGGGCAGCGAATACCGGCACCACACCCTGGCCAGCACCTATCTCGCCATCCCGCGCCGGTTCCGGGTCGTGGTGGCGAAGGCGACGTCGTTGTTGATCTTCGGTCTGCTCTACGGGGTGACCAGCGTCACCGCCGGCGTGCTGGTGGCCATCCCGTTCGTCCGGACCTACGACGGCTCGCTCTTCCTCGATCGTCCGGACACCTGGCGATCACTGGGGCTCGGGGTGCTGGCGATCGCCCTGTGGACCATGATCGGGATGGGCGTCGGCATCTTGATCAAGAACATGCTGGTGGCGATGCTGGTCGGGATCAGCTTCGCCTATCTCATCGAGCCCGTGTTGTCGGTGGTGTTCTTCTACCAGGGTTGGGATCGCGCGTTGAATCTGATGCCGACCGGCGCGACGAACGCGTTGCTGGGGGCCACGTCGAGGATCTTGTTCGCCAGCCCACATCCGACGTCCTGGTGGCAGGCGGCGTTGATCCTTGCCGCCTGGTGCCTGTTGCCGGCGATCATCGGTGTGCTGTCGACCGTCCGCCGCGACGTCGCGGATTGATCAGGGAGAGCCATGTACGAAGATCAACTGGAATTACCGATTGTGCATGCCGGCAAGGTTCGCGAGCTCTACGCCGTCGACGACGACCGCCTCCTGATGGTGGCCACCGACCGGATCAGCGCTTTCGACTTCGTCCTCACCCCGACCGTCCCCGACAAGGGGGCGATCTTGAACCAACTGTCGCTGTGGTGGTTCGACCAGCTCGCCGACCTCGTCGACAACCACGTACTGTCCACCCAGGTTCCGGCCGCGGTCGCGGGTCGTGCGGTGATCTGCGAGCGACTGGAGATGATCCCGGTCGAATGTGTGGCCCGCGGCTACCTGACCGGTTCGGGCTGGCTGGAATACCGGCAGACCCGCACGGTGTGCGGGATCGAGTTGCGCGACGGCCTGGTCGACGGTTCCCGGTTGCCGGAACCGATCTTCACCCCGGCCACCAAGGCCGACCTGGGGCAGCACGACGAGAACGTCGACTTCGACGCCGTCATCGCCACGGTGGGGGTGGAGGTGGCTGAGGAGATCCGCCGGCTCACCCTCGCGGTGTACGCCCGGGCCGAGTCGATCACTCGGGGTCGGGGTCTGATCCTCGCCGACACCAAGCTCGAGTTCGGGCGGCGGCGCGACGGCTCGATCGTGCTGGCTGACGAGGTGTTGACCCCCGATTCGTCCCGCTTCTGGGACGCCGCGACCTGGCAACCGGGTGTTCGGCTCGATTCCTACGACAAGCAGTTCGTCCGGGACTGGCTGGGGCAGGATTCCGGTTGGGACCGCTCGACCGATCAGCCGCCCCCGCCGTTGCCCGCCACGGTGGTGGCCGCGACCCGGGCCAAGTACGCCGAGGCGTACGCGTTGCTGACCGGTCAGGACTTCTCAGCGCACTAGACTTCGGGCCATGGCGCGAGTGGTGGTTGATGTGATGCCGAAGCCGGAGATCCTGGACCCCCAGGGCAAGGCGGTGACCGGGGCCCTGTCCCGACTGGGGTTCGACGGCGTCTCCGTACGCCAGGGGAAGCGGTTCGAGCTCGACGTCGAGGGCGAGCTCACCGACGATCGGCTGGCCGAAGTGCGCCGGGCGGCCGAGACCCTACTCGCCAACACGGTAATCGAGACCTTCGATGTTCGGGTGCTCGACTGATGGCTCCGAAGATCGGGGTGGTGACCTTCCCCGGGTCGCTGGATGATCATGATGCGCTGCGCGCGATCCGGCTGGCCGGCGCCGAGCCGGTGTCGCTCTGGCACGGCAGCGATTCCTTGCAGGGAGCCGAAGCGGTGATCCTGCCCGGCGGTTTCTCCTACGGCGACTACCTGCGGTGCGGGGCGATCTCCCGGTTCGCGCCGGTGATGGCCGAGGTGATCAACCAGGCGAAGCGCGGCATGCCGGTCCTCGGAATCTGCAACGGATTCCAGATCCTCTGCGAGGCGCACCTGCTGCCCGGCGCCCTGATCCGCAACGACGTCCGCACCTTCGTCTGCAAGGACCAGGACCTGCGCGTCGAGTCGGCTGACACCACGTGGACGTCGGACTTCAGCCAGGGCCAACAGATCACCATCGTGCTCAAGAACGGTGAAGGTGGATTCGTGGCCGACGAGCCGACGCTGGATCGGCTGGAGGGCGAGGGGCAGGTCGTCTTCCGCTATGTGAACGGCAATCCGAACGGCTCCTTCCGCGACATCGCCGGGATCTGCAACGAACGCGGGAACGTGCTCGGACTGATGCCGCACCCCGAACACAACGTTGAGTCGCTGACCGGTCCGACCCTCGACGGGCGGCCGTTCTTCACGAGTGTGCTGAGCTTCCTCTCCGTCCGGGTCTGAGTGGCGCGGCAGCGATAGTGCCCGGCGTACGCCACTCGCCGCGTCGGCATCCCACCGGCGGGCGGATCGTCGCGCCGACCTCCTCGAGCCGCCCGCGGCGGCGGAGGAGGATCTTGTGGGTGATCCTGCTGGTCGGGATCTTCGCCGGTCTCCGGGGGGTCCACGGACTCACCGAGCCTGCCGATCCCACATCGATCTTCACCGACAAGGTCGCTGTCGTGGGCCTTACCGGCTACACCGAGCTCGGCGCCGCGGACCGCCAGGTGCTGAGCCCCCGCCTCGACGAGGTGCAGGCCGGCGCGATGTCGATCCGGGCCCGCTACGTCGGCGATTGCGCCGCCGCCGGTTGGACGACGCTCGGTGCCGGCCGTCGGGCCGCGGTCGGTGATCTGTGCGCCCCCCAGGTCCGGGACGGCCGGATCCCCGACTGGGTCGACCGGCAGGCCGCGGCCGCCGCCCGGCGCGGTGACGCGCACCTGGGCCTGCTGGCCGGCTCGGTCACCGGCTGCGTCGGAGCCGTCGGCCCCGGCGCGGCGCTGGCGGCCGCCAAGCCCGATGGCACCGTCGCGCGGTATCAGGCGCCGGCCGACTTCGTGGCCGGCGGTCTGAAGCTCGACTGCCCGATCACCCTGATCGACGCCGGCGACCGATCGTCGGAGGTCATCACCAAGCTGGCCGCCGAGCAGAACGTGACCGTGATCGTCACCGGGATCGGACCGGCGCCCGGATCGTCGGACCCGGCTCTCCAGGTGGTCTACCGGCTCGGCACGACACTGCCCGGCTGGCTGACCTCGGCGAGCACCCGCCGCGAGGGGATCGTCACGCTGACCGATCTCACGCGGAGCTTGATCGACTTCGGGGCGCCGGATGCCGCCCCACCGCTCACCGTCGACGGCTCGCCGTTCGCGGTCGAGGGATCAGCGCTGAGCGTCGACGCGATCAACGGACGGATCGCCGCCGTCGCGGCGCTCTCGGACGCCTCGGTCGTCGGCTACCGCATCCTCGGGGTGGCGGGCCTTGTCGTCGTGTCCGCCATCGTGATCTTGCTGATCCGCCGGCGGCTGCGGGCCGCACTGGTGATCATGACGCTGCCGACGGTGTTGCTGCCGGCCATGATGCTCGCCGGGTCGGTCCCCTGGGACCGCAGCCGGTCGCCCGCGCTGGTTCTTGGCGTCGCCGTCATCGGCTGGTGGCTGGTGCTCGGCGGGGCGGCGCTCGGGCTCGGCCGGCTGCTGCGGATCCCGCCGCCGATCGCCGCGGCCGGGCTGACGGTGGCGGCCTTCACCGTCGACGCCGCGCTGGGCGCGCCGATGCAGCCAGGATCGCTGCTCAATTCCCGGCCGATCTTCGGGTTGCGCTGGTACGGCTTCGGCAATGTCACGTTCGCCGCGTACGCGACCGCCGGTCTGCTGCTGGCGGGGTACGTCGCCCAGCGGCTGATCAATGCCGGCCGGCGACGGCTGGCGCTGATCGCCGTCGCCGCCATCGGCTTCGGCGTCGTGCTCTGCGAGGGCTGGCCGACCATGGGCACCGACTTCGGTGGCGTCATCGCCTTGACCCCGGCCGTGCTCTGGCTGCTGCTCGTGCTGTCCGGGGTCAGGATCACCGGGCCGAAGTTGGTCCTGGTCGGCGGGTCGGCGGTGATCGCGATCGGGGCGATCTCGTTGCTGGACTGGCGTCGGGGCCCGGATCGGCGCAGCCACCTCGGCAACTTCGTCCAGCGGATCATCGACGGCGATGCGCTTGATGTGGTGGCCCGGAAGGCCGTGGCCTCCGCCGAGACAATCATCGGTCCGCTCGGCCTCGGGACCGTGATCATCGGCACGGTGGTGTGGATCGCGATCTTCCGGTCCGCCCTGCCCGCCCTGACGCCCCGATTCAGCACCATCGGCCCGACGTCGATCGCGGTGCTGATCACCGCCGTCCTCGGCGCGGTGCTCAACGACGGCGGGACCAGCGTCATCCTGATCGCGACCGGGGCCTTGGGGGTGAGTGTGGCCTGGTTCATGGTCGCCCGGGCTCGGACGCTGGCGAGCGAATCGACCGTCTCCCGGTAGCGTGGCCCCTGTGGCGGACACAGTCGACAACGCACTCGCGACACCGGATCAGGAGCAGCCCTGGGCCAAGCTTGGTCTGAAGGCGGACGAGTACGCGAAGATCTCCGAGATCATCGGACGCCGTCCGACGTCCTCGGAGCTGGCCATGTACTCGGTCATGTGGTCCGAGCACTGCTCGTACAAGTCCTCGAAGGTGCACCTGCGCAAGTTCGGCGAGCTGAGCAGTGACACCCCCATCGGCCGGTTGCTGGCCGGCATCGGTGAGAACGCCGGAGTCATCGACGTCGGCCAGGGGTACGCGGTCACGTTCAAGATCGAATCGCACAACCACCCGAGCTACGTGGAGCCCTATCAGGGCGCCGCGACCGGCGTCGGCGGCATCGTCCGCGACATCCTGGCCATGGGCGCCCGGCCCATCGCAGTGATGGATCCGTTGCGCTTCGGGCCGCTGCACGAGCCGGACACGGCGCGCGTACTGCCTGGCGTGGTGGCCGGCGTCGGCGGCTACGGTAACTGTCTCGGACTGCCCAACATCGGTGGCGAAGTGGTCTTCGATCGCACCTATCTGGGCAATCCGCTGGTCAACGCGCTCTGCGTCGGCGTGCTGCGGCACGAGGATCTGCATCTGGCCCGGGCGACGGGCGCCGGCAACAAGGTGATCTTGTACGGCGCCTCGACCGGCGGCGACGGCATCGGCGGCGCCTCCATCCTCGCCTCGGAGACCTTTGATCCTTCGACAGGCTCAGGAGAAGCTCCTTCGACAGGCTCAGGAGAAGCTCCTTCGACAGGCTCAGGACAGGCTCCCAAGAAGCGGCCCGCTGTCCAGGTCGGCGACCCGTTCATGGAGAAGTTGCTGATCGAGTGCACGCTGGAGCTCTTCGCGGCGAAGTTGATCAACGGCATCCAGGACTTCGGTGCGGCCGGCATCTCGTGCGCCACCTCGGAGTTGGCGGCGGCCGGTGACGGAGGCATGCACGTCGATCTCGATCTGGTTCCGCTGCGCGACCCGTCGCTGGCCCCCGAAGAGATCTTGATGAGCGAATCCCAGGAACGGATGATGGCGGTCGTCGAGCCGGGCAACGTCGACAGGTTCATGGAGATCTGCCGCAAATGGGATGTGGCGGCAACGGTGGTCGGAGAGGTCACCGCCGACGAACGGTTGATCATCACCTGGCACGGCGAGACCATCGTCGATGTCGACCCGCGGACGGTCGCCCACGACGGCCCGGTCTACGAGCGCCCGTACGCACGTCCCGACTGGCAGGACGAGGTGCAGGCCAACGGCGTCGCCGAGCTGGCCCGGCCGAGCTCCGGCGACGAACTCGCCGACACCCTGCTGCGGATGGTCGCGTCGCCGAACCTGTGCGACAAGTCCTGGGTCACCGACCAGTACGACCGCTACGTCCGGGGCAACTCGGTGCTCGCGCAGCCGGAGGATGCGGGCATGCTGCGGATCGATGAGGAATCCGGTTTGGGAGTCGCGCTGGCCACCGACTGCAACAGCCGGTTCGCGCTGCTCGACCCGTACGCCGGCGCCCAATTGGCCTTGGCCGAGGCCTATCGCAATGTCGCCGTCAGCGGAGCGCAGCCGGTGGCCATCAGCGACTGTTTGAACTTCGGCTCACCGGAGGACCCGGCGGTGATGTGGCAGTTCACCGAGGCGATTCGCGGCTTGGTCGATGGTTGCCGCGCCCTCGGCACTCCGGTGACCGGCGGCAACGTGAGCTTCTACAATCAGACCGGCGCCGTGCCCATTCTGCCGACACCGGTGGTGGGCGTCCTCGGGGTGATCGACGACGTGACCCGGCGGATCTCCTCGGGGTTCGCCGCTGAGGGCGATGCGGTCTACCTGCTCGGTGACACCCGCGACGAGCTCGCGGGCTCGGCCTGGGCCGACAGCATTCATGATCATCTCGGTGGTCATCCGCCCACCGTCGACTTCGATCATGAGCAGCGGCTCGCCGGGTTGCTGATCAGAGCCAGTCGCCGTGGATTGCTCCGCAGTGCGCACGACCTCGCGGACGGCGGGTTGGGCCAGGCGCTGGTCGAGTCGTGCCTCCGGCGCGGGTTCGGGGTCAGTGTGGGGTTGCCGATCGACGTGGATCCGTTCGTCATGCTGTGTTCGGAGAGCACCGGCCGGGTGCTGGTCTCGCTCGGTCAGGCGACCGAGGGTGAGTTGGCCGAGCTGTGCGCCGAGTCGGGCATCAAGTTGGTTCGGCTGGGGGTCGTGGGCTCGGCCGCCGAAGACGCGGAGCTGCACGTCGACGGCCAGTTCGGGCTGCCGCTCACGCAGATCCGCGCAGCCTGGTCGGCCACCCTGCCGGCCGCCATGGCCGCCCACTGACGGGAACTGAGCTTCTACGGCGTACTGGGAATCCGGCTCGAATACCGGGCGCGCAGGGCGTCATTGTGGGCGTCGCCACCGGGCACGTTGGCTGACACGAAGACGGGCACCTCGTGGTGGGCCTCGGCGAGCAGCCCGCAGACCTCGGTCACCAGCATCTGCGCGATCAGCGCGCTGGTGATCGTCGAGGTGGCCAGCACGGCGCCCTGGACCGCTCCGTCCGGACCAGGCGGCAAGTCGAGGGTCGCGTCGCCGTAGGCCCCGCCGTTGTCGATCACCACGTCGGCGAGCTCGAAGAGTCGCTTGCCGCTGGAGTGCCGCGAGGTGATCTTGGTCGTGTGATCCATCGACGTCACCGCGATCAGCGGATGGCCATGGGCCTTGACCTGCTGGGCCATCTCCACCGTCGACCCGTTGCCGCCCGAATTGGAGCAGATGATGAAGACATCGGCCGCCGCAATCTGATGGACGGCCAGGATCCGGGCCCCGAGGGTCTCGTCGCGTTCCAGGAGCGGGTCGGTGACGGTGGCTGGATCCTGGTGGCCGATGAAGACCAGGTCGGTCACGGCGATCTTGTTCGCCGGGATCAGCCCTCCGGCGCGACCGGCGATCTCCATGGCGAAGCTGCGCGAGTGCCCGGTGCCGAAGACCTGGATGATGCCGCCGGCCATGATCGCGTCGAAGACCAACGAAGCGGCGCGGGCGATGTTGTCCTGCTGGGTCTCGACTACGCGGTCGAATGCCTCGCGGAGAACGGTCGCGGCGACCTGCTGGTTGATGTCGGGATGGCTCATCTTTTCCTCGGTGGTGGAGTGCGTGGTGGGAATCCTACCGAGCGGTCGAGCGGCGATAGGCGGCCTACGCCTAAGCTCCGACCCATGAGCCTGCCCGACGTGGTCCACGACCACCTGCCCGGCGTACTGGACGATCTGGCCGCCCTGGTGGCGATCCCCTCGGTCGGCGCTGATCCCGCGCGTACGAGCGAGGTCGAGCGCAGTGCCGAACGGGTGGCGCGGTTGATCCGCGACGTGGGCTGCCGCGACGTCAGCATCGTCCGCGCCGGTGGTGCGCCGGCGGTGATCGCCCGGTTCCCCGCTCCGGACGGGATGCCGACCGTCTGCCTCTACGCGCATCACGACGTGCAGCCGGAAGGAGATCCGACGGCCTGGAAAAGCCCGCCGTTCACCGCGACCACGGTCGGCGACCGGATGTTCGGTCGCGGATCGAGTGACGACAAAGGTGGCTTCGCCGTGCACCTGGCGGCGCTGCGTGCCTTCGACGGCCAGCCGCCGGTCGGGGTGACGTTGTTCATCGAGGGCGAGGAGGAGATCGGCTCGCCGTCGTTGGCGGAGTTGCTGTCGAGGTATCGAACCGCGCTGGCCGCCGACGTCTTCGTGATCACTGATTCGGGAAACTGGGCGGTCGGGCACCCGGCGTTCACCACCACGCTCCGGGGTCTCGCCGACTGCGTGGTCGAGGTACGAACTCTCGATCATGCGCTGCACTCCGGAGAATTCGGCGGCGTGGTGCCCGACGCGCTCACCGCGTTGTGCCGGCTGCTGGCGACGCTGCACGACGACCGGGGCGACGTCGCGGTCGCCGGACTGCACGTCGAGCCCCGACCGGCCATGGACTATCCGCCGGACCGGCTGCGCGAAGAGACCGGCCTGCTGGACGGCGTCGAGTGGATCGGCACCGGCACTCTCACCGAGCGGATGTGGTCGAAACCAGCCCTCACGGTGACCGCGCTCGATGCGACACCGGTGGCCAAGGCATCCAACACGCTGACGCCGTCGGCGCGGGCCAAGATCAGTTTGCGGCTGGCCCCGGGCGACGATGCGCGGACCGCACTGGAGAAGTTGATCAAGCACCTTCATGATCATGTTCCCTGGGGTGCCCAGCTCAGGATCACCGACAGCGAGACCGGCGAACCGTCGAAGATCAACTTCTCCGGAGCGTACGCGGACGCCGCCCTCCAGGCGTACGCGGACGGCTGGGGTGGTGTCCGTCCGGTCCTGATGGGCCAGGGCGGATCGATCCCGATGGTGGCTTCCTTCGCCGACGCCTTCCCCCGGGCAACCATCCTGGTGACGGCGGTCGGCGACCCGGACTCCCGGGCGCACGGCGCCAACGAATCCCTGCACCTCGGCGATTTCGCGTCGGCCTGCGTGGCCGAGACCCTGATGCTCGACGCGTTCAGCCGGCTCGCCCGCTGAGCGGCTCAGGCCTCGTTGCGGGTGAGGAGCTTGCCCCGAGGGTGGCCGCCAAGGACGACGCGTTCCCCGCGGAGATAAGTGGCTCGGACGACCCCGTCGAGGGTGCGTCCGTGGTACGGCGTTACCGGGTTGCGATGCTGGAGCGCCGCCACGTCGACGGTGAAGGACTCATCCGGAGCGAAGACCGCGAAGTCAGCGGACCCGCCGGTGGCGATCTGTCCCTTGCCGGCAACTCGGGTGAACGCGGCCGTCCGCTCAGCCATCCAGGTGATCACCCGGGTGAGATCGTGACCGCGCTGCCGGGCGCCGGTCCAGACCAGCGACAAGCCCAACTGCAGTGAGGAGATCCCGCCCCAGGCGGTGCCGAAGTCGCCCTCGTCGAGCCGCTTGAGATCGGGGGTCGACGGCGAGTGGTCGGTGACCACCATGTCGATCACGCCGTCGGCCAGCGCCGCCCAGAGCAGCTCGGCGTTGGCCGATTCGCGGACCGGCGGGCAGCACTTGAACTCGGTGTGGCCATCGCCGATGTCCTCAGAAGCGAGCATCAAATAGTGCGGGCAGGTCTCGACGGTCAGGCGTACGCCGTCGGCCTTCGCGGCGACGACCAGCGGCAGCGACTCCGAGCTGGACAAATGCACGATGTGCGCGCGGCAGCCGGTCTCCCGAGCGGTGTTGATCACGATCTCGATCGCCGTGGTCTCGCTGACCGGGGGACGCGATTCGAGGAACTCCTGATAGTGCGTGGTGTGGTCGATGCTTCGCTCGGCGATGAGGAGGGGATCTTCGCAGTGCACGATCAGCAGGCCGTCGAATCCGGCCAACTCGGTCATCGCCTGCCGGAGCTGGTCGGCGGAGAGCGGCGGAAACTCCGGCACCCCGGAGTCGAGCAGGAAGCACTTGAAGCCGAAGACCCCGGCGTCGTGCAACTCGTTGAGGTGGCCGAGGTTGTCCGGCACGACGCCACCCCAGAAGCCGACGTCGACCTGGCACTGGCCGTCGGCCGACTCCCGCTTGATCCGCAGCGCTTCGGCCGTGGTGGTGGCGGGAATGGAGTTGAGCGGCATGTCCAGGATTGTCGTCACGCCGCCGGCGCCCGCGGCCGCGGTTGCTGAGGCGAAGCCCTCCCACTCGGTGCGGCCCGGCTCATTGACGTGGACATGGCTGTCGACCAGCCCCGGGAGCAGGATCTCGTCCGCGGCCAGCTCGACCACGGCCGCCGCCCGGGCTTCGAGCGCGGATCGCTCGCCGTGGACCAGGGGTTCGACGGCGACGGTGATGCCGTCGCGCACACCGACCCAGCGCGGGGCAATGCCGTCGGGCGTCAGCACCGAACCGGCCAGGACGAGGTCGAACGAGGTTTCTACAGACTGCCCGGTTGGGGCATCAACGGAGGTCACGCGAGCCATTCTCTCGCGATGCGTGACCCGACGTGTTTCAGCAGGGGCGCAGCGTTGGCGATGCTCTTCTCCAGATCGGGCTCCAGCTCGGACAGGGGGTAGGCCGCGCTGATCCCGGCGGACGCCAGCCGTTCCGCGGTCAGCTGACTCCGACCGGCGACCGCGACGACCCGGACGCCGGCTCGTTCCGCGGCCCGGGCCACGCCGATCGGCGCCTTGCCGGCCAGGGATTGTTCGTCGAGCGAGCCCTCGCCGGTGATCACCAGACTGGCCCCGGCCAGCGACGAGTCGAAGTCGAGCATCTCCAAGATCAACTCGATGCCCGGACGGATCTCCGCGCCGAGGAGAGCCACGGCGCCGAACCCGGCGCCACCCGCGGCACCAGCACCCGGGACCGACGATCGGTCGTGTCCGGTGGTCGCCGCCACCACCTGGGCCCAGTGCTCGAGGCCGCGTTCCAGGATGTCCAGATCGCGATCTTCGGCCCCCTTCTGCGGACCGAAGACCGCGGTCGCGCCCTCCGGACCCAACAGCGGGTTGTCCACATCGGTGGCCACCACGATCGAGGTGGCGCCCAAGGTGGCCCGCAGCGGCTCGAGATCAAGGGTGACCAGACCGGGCAGCAGTCCACCGCCGTAGCCGAGCTCGCGTCCTTCCCCGTCGAGCAGCCGAGCGCCGAGGGCCTGGACCATGCCGGCTCCGCCGTCGGTCGATGCGCTCCCGCCGAGGCCGAGCACGATCTGCTTCGCCCCGCGTTCGATGGCGTCCTTGATCACCAACCCGAGCCCGTAGGTGGAGGAGGCGAGTGGGAACGGTTGGCCGCCGGGCAGCAGATCGAGGCCGACGACGGCAGCCAGCTCGACGACCGCTCGGTCACCGTCGAGGGCGTATGGCGCCGCCACCGGCTCGCCGGTCGGGCCCACCGCATCGACGACGACCTTGGTGTAGCCGGCCGACAGCGCGGCGGCCACCGTGCCGTCGCCGCCGTCGGCGACCGGGAACATGATCATCTCCGTGTCCGGACGAACCTCGGTGATGCCGCCGGCCACCGCCGCCGCGACCTCGGAGGCGGTCAGACAGCCCTTGAACTTGTCCGGGGCGAGGACGACACGCATCAGTCGAGCATCGAAACGGCGGTTGGGGCGTCTTCGCCGGTGAGCGCCAGCTCCTCGAACTCGGCCACGTTGTCGATCTCGGTGCCCATGGAGATGTTGGTGACCCGTTCCAAGATCACTTCGACCACGACCGGCACCTGGAATTCGGCCATCAGCTTCTTGGCCTGCTCGAAGGCATCGGGCAGCTCGTCGGGGTTGAAGACCCGGATCGCTTTACAGCCAAGGCCTTCGGCGACCTTCACATGATCAACACCGTAGCCGTTCAGCTCCGGGGCGTTGACGTTCTCGAAGGACAGCTGGACGTGGTAGTCCATCGCGAAGCCGCGCTGGCTCTGCCGGATCAACCCGAGATAGGCGTTGTTCACCAGCACATGCACGTACGGCAGTTTGAACTGCGCGCCGACCGCCAGCTCCTCGATCATGAATTGGAAGTCGTAGTCGCCGGACAGGGCGACGACGTCGACATCGGGCAGGGCCGTCGCGACGCCGAGCGCAGCGGGCAGCGTCCAGCCCAACGGTCCGGCCTGGCCGGCGTTGATCCAGTTGCGCGGGCCGTAGACGTGCAGGAACTGGCCACCGGCGATCTGGCTCAGGCCGATCGTCGACACGTAGCGGGTATCCCGCCCGAACGCCCGGTTCATCTCCTCGTACACGCGCTGCGGCTTGATCGGCACGTTGTCGAAGTGGGTACGCCGCTGCATGGTGTGCTTGCGCTGTTGGCAGTCCTTCACCCAGACGCCGTAGTCGGGCAGTGCGTCGACGCGCTCCTTCGCCGCCTCGACGAACAGGGCCAACGCGGCCCCCGCGTCGGACACGATGCCGTAGTCGGGGGCGAACACCCGGCCGATCTGGGTCGGCTCGATGTCCACGTGCACGAAGGTCCGGCCCTTGCGGAACGTGTCCAGGCCGCCGGTGTGCCGATTGGCCCAGCGGTTGCCGATGCCGAGCACGAAGTCCGAGTCCAGCAGGGTGGCGTTGCCGTAGCGGTGCGACGTCTGCAGGCCGACCATGCCGGCCATCAGCGGATGATCATCGGGAATTGCGCCCCAACCCATCAGCGTCGGCACGACCGGCACGTTCAGGATCTCGGCCAGCTCGACCAGCAGGTCGGCGGCGTCGGCGTTGATGATGCCGCCGCCCGCGGTGATCAGCGGCCGTTCGGCGGCCAGCAGCATGTCCAGAGCCTTGTCGATCTGAGCCCGCGACGCGACCGGCCGGTAGACCGGCAGTGGGGTGTAGGTGTCGGGATCGAAGTCGATCTCAGCCATCTGCACGTCGAACGGCAGGTCGAGCAGCACCGGACCGGGACGGCCGGAGCGCATCAGGTGGAAAGCCTGCTGGAAGGCGCCGGGGATCTGCGCCGGCTCCAGGATCGTCGCCGCCCACTTGCACACCGGCTTGGCGATCGAAGCGATGTCGACTGCCTGGAAGTCCTCCTTGTGCAGCCGGGCGACCGGGGCCTGGCCGGTGATGCACAAGATCGGGATGGAGTCGGCGCTGGCCGAGTACAGACCGGTGATCATGTCGGTGCCGGCCGGACCCGAGGTGCCGATGCAGATGCCGATGTTCCCGGCCTTCGCTCGCGTGTAGCCCTCGGCCATGTGCGATGCGCCCTCGACGTGCCGGGCCAGGATGTGCCCGATCCCGCCGTGCTGGCGCATCGCGTCGTAGAACGGGTTGATGGCGGCTCCCGGCAGACCGAAGGTCTGGGTTGCCCCCTCCAACTCGAGAATCTTGACGGCCGCATCGACCGCACGCATCTTCGTCACTTGTCGTCTCCTGTGTTCGTGCCCTGAGTCTGTCGCGTGGTCGATTCCTCGCCGCTCGCCGGCTGGCCCGACAGCCGCTCGACCCCGCGCAGCAGCGCGGAATGATCAAGACCGCCATCGCCCTGGGAGCGCAACGAGCCGATCAACTGGGCCATGGTCGCACCGAGCGGGATGGCCACCCCCTTGGCCCGGGCCGAGTCGACGATGATGCCCATGTCCTTGTGGTGCAGGTCGATCCGGAATCCTGGTTTGAAGTTTCCGGCCAGCATGCTTGCGCCCTTGCGGTTCATCACGGTGCTGCCGGCCAGCCCGCCGGCCAGCACCTCCAGCGCAGCCTCGGTGTTGACGCCGTATGCCCGGAGGAAGACGATCGCCTCGGCGACCAGCTCGTAGTTGCCGGCGACGATCAGCTGATTCGCGGCCTTCACGGTCTGGCCGGAACCGGCCGGGCCGACGAGTACGACGGTCTGGCCGACCGCGTCCAGGATCGGCTTGACCTCGTCGAAGTCGGCCTGCTCGCCCCCGACCATGATCGACAGGACGGCCTCCACCGCACCGGCCTCGCCGCCGCTGACCGGGGCATCCATCACGCGGATGCCGGCGGCCTGGCCGGCCTCGGCCAGCGCGGCCGAGACGTCCGGCCGGATGGACGACATGTCGATGTGGATCGAGCCCTTGGGTGCGTTCGCGTAGATGCCTTCCTCGCCGAGCGCGATCCCTTCCACGTCGGGAGAGTCGGGGACCATGGTGATGATCACCTCGGCATCGCGTACGGCCTCGGCAACCGATTCCGCCCGCTGCCCACCGGCAGCGACGAGCTTCTCCAGCGGGGCCTCGCCGCGGTTGACGCCGATGACGGTATGGCCGGCCTTGACGAGGTGGCCCGCCATCGGGCTGCCCATGATGCCGAGTCCGATGAACGCAATGGTGCTCAAGATGATCTTCTTTCTATCCGAGTGACTACGGGGTCGAGGGGGTGAGGGGCGAGCTCAAGAACGCATCCAGGCGAGGCTGTCGAGAGTGCTCGTGGTCGGGTTGTACTCGAGGGCGACGTAGCCGGAGTATCCGCTGGCCTCGATCACTTCGAGGTAACGCTGTAGGTCGAGCTTGCCACTGCCCGGCTCGCCGCGCCCGGGGTAGTCGGCGATCTGGACGTGGGCGATCCGGTCGGCATGAGCCACGAGGGCGGCGTCGATGTCGTCCCCGTTATTGGCCAGGTGGAACAGGTCGCAGAGGAAGCCCACGTTCTCCGCCTCGACCCGGTCCAGGACCTTGATCACGTCGTTGGCGGTGCGCAAGGGGTAGGGCTTGGGGCCGCTGACCGGCTCGACCAACACCGTGGCCTCGATCGCCCGCGCAGCCGCGGCTGCGCGGGCCAGGTTTTCGGCACCGAGCTCGTCCTGCTCCTCAGCCGTGACGCCGTCGACCCGGTTGCCGTAGAGGGCGTTGAACGCTCCGACCCCCAGGGCCTGGCCGATGCCCACCGCGACGTCGATGTTGTCGCGGAATTCGGCCGACCGGTCCGGGATGGACAGCACGCCGCAGTCGGGCCCGGCGAGATCCCCGGCGAAGAAGTTCAGGCCGATCAGGGTGGTACCGGAATCGCGTACGGCGTCGACGAACTCCTGGACGACCGAATCGGCGGGCACCGGCTGGTCGGGCCAGGGCCACCAGAATTCGATCGCATCGAAGCCGGCCGCCCGGGCCGCTGCCGGACGCTCCAGGAGGGGAACCTCCTTGAACAGCAGCGAGCAGTTGGCGGCGTACGGAAGGTTGGTGCTCATCAATCGAATCCCTCGTCGGTCCGCAGGCGAGCTATATTCCACAATGCGGAAGGCGTATTCTGTCTGACGGAAGTCTAGGAGATCGATGGGCGGATCGTCAACCTCCCGCTCGGCCTCGCAGGGCCCCCCGCGTCTTGTTGCCGTAACGCGGCAGTGGGAGCATCGGGGGCGTGTCAGATGATCACGTGCAGACCATCGCCTATCCGGCGCCCGGATCACGACCGGCTCGGAGCGGCCTCGACATCATCCCGCCCCACGTCATCGTGCTGTTCGGCGCCACCGGTGACCTGTCGCGGCGGAAGTTGATCCCGGGCCTTGCCCATCTGGCCCTCTCCGCTCTGGCGCCCGACATCCAGGTGATCGGAACGTCGCTGGAGGACCAGACGGAGGAGGAGTTCCGGACCTTTGCCAAGCAGGCGGTAGCAGAGTTCAGCCATCATCCGCTGACGCCCGAGCAGTGGGATGCCTTCGCCGCGCGGCTGACCTACCTCCCGCAGTCGGCCGGAGCGGCGGGGCTGTCCGAGGCGGTGCGGATCGCCGAGGAGAAGCTCGGCGGGCCGGTCGGTCGGTTGCACTACATGAGCGTGCCGCCGGCGGCCGCCCCGGCGGTCATCCAGCTGTTGCGCGAGGCCAACCTGGTCGAGCGGTCCCGGGTGATCATGGAGAAGCCCTTCGGCACCGACCTGCAGAGCGCCATCACCCTCAACGACAAGGTGCACGAGACCTTCCGGGAGCGGCAGATCTTCCGGATCGACCACTTCCTGGGCAAGGAGGCCGCGCAGAACATCCTGGCCTTCCGGTTCGCCAACGGTCTGTTCGAACCGATCTGGAACCGGAACTTCATCGACCACATCCAGATCGACATCCCCGAGACCCTCGGCCTGGACCGACGGGCCGGATTCTACGAAGCCACCGGCGCGTACAAGGACATGGTCGTCACCCACCTGTTCCAGGTGCTGGCGTTCGTCGCGATGGAACCGCCCACCGCTTTGGAGCCGCGGGCGATCAGCGAGGAGAAGAACAAGGTCTTCCGCTCCATGCTGCCGCTGAACCCGAGCGACGTCGTCCGCGGCCAGTACAGCGGCTATCGCGACGAGGAGGGTGTGGCCCGGGACTCCGACACCGAGACTTTTATCGCTTTGAAAGCAGGTATCGACAACTGGAGATGGGCCGGAGTACCGTTCTATTGCCGGACCGGCAAGCGGATGGCTGAGGGCCAGCGGATCATCTCGATAGCGTTCAAAGAAGCGCCGAAGAGCATGTTTCCGGCTGGATCGGGGGTTGGCTCGTCCGGTCCGGACCATCTGACCTTTGATTTGGCCGATGAGTCCAAGGTGTCGCTGTCGTTCTACGGCAAGCGACCCGGACCCGGCATGAAGCTCGACAAGCTGAGCATGCAGTTCTCCACCCAGGAAACCGATCGTGCAGGCGACGTGCTGGAGGCGTACGAACGGCTGATCATGGACGCGATGCGCGACGATCACACGCTGTTCACCACCGCCGAAGGCATCGAGAGCCTGTGGACGCGATCGGAACCGCTGCTGCAGGTCCCGCCGCCGGTGAAGCCGTACGCGCCCGGCTCGTGGGGGCCGAACGCGATTCACCAGCTCGTCGCCCCGCACGCCTGGCGGCTGCCGTTCGAGCGGGGCTGGCGGACTAAGCGCCCCAGCTGATCACGGTGATGCCGGCCGCCGTGGGCGCAGCATCCATGGCCATCAGCGCGGCCGGCGCGTCCGCCAGCGTGATCACCCGACCGACCAGCTGATGCAGTGGGATCGGCCCACGATCGATCAGCGCGAACATCGCCGGATACTCGTGGGCCGCCAGCCCGTGTGAGCCGTAGAGCTCGAGCTCGTAGCTGATCACCCGATCCATGGGCAGGCCCGCGCTCGCTTCGGGGCCGAGCAGCAGGCCGACCTGCAGATGCCGGCCACGCCGGCGCAAAGACTTCAGCGATGCGGTCGCGGTGATCGTCGAGCCGAGCGCGTCCATCGCCACGTGGGCACCGCCGCCGGTGGCGTCGCGCACCCGGTCGATCGGATCGCCGTCGTCGGGGTTGATCACGACATCGGCGCCACAGGCCGCGGCCTGGCGGAGCGCGGCGGGGGACCGGTCGACCGCGACCACGGACCCACCGAGCGCTTTGGCGATCAGGATGGCCGACAGTCCGAGCCCGCCGCAGCCGAAGATCGCCACGGCCTGACCCGGCATGAGCCGGCCGTGCGCGGTCAGTGCCCGGTACGCGGTGCCGAAGCGGCAGCCCAGGGCGGCCGCATCGACGAAGGGCAGATCCTCGGGCAGCCGGACGAGATTGACGTCGGCGGCCCGCAGGGCGACGAGATCGGCGAACGATCCCGGGTGGCTGAAGCCGGGCTGGGTCTGGTCTGGGCACACCTGCGGGTTGTCCGCGGCGCAGACGTCGCACACTCCACAACCATTGACGAACGGGGTCGTTACGCGGTCGCCGGGGACGAATCGCGTGACCAGCGGGCCGATCTGGTCGATCGTGCCGGCCAACTCGTGGCCGGGGATGTGGGGGAGCGACACGGGGTCGTGGCCGCGCCAGGCGTGCCAATCGGAGCGGCAGACGCCGGTCGCCCCGACGGCCACCACGACCCCGTCGGCGGGACAGACCGGGGCCGGAACCGTCCTGACCTCCGGCGTCGCGCCGATGGCGTCGTACACCACCGCTTGCATGGATCCCCTTCGATCGTCGGGAACTTGGTTCAGAGTTGGCTCGCGCCCAGGAGGGCAACGCCGACGGCCAGGCCGCAACCAAAGGCTACGGCGATAACTCTGAACAGGGTGCCGATCTTGATCATGACGTGCATCGCAACTCTCCTTCACACGTTGGGTACTTGCCTAACGCGCGAGGTCCGCGGCCGTCCACTGGAGCGGTCCGGGAACCACTTGTCGTGAGGGGCGATCACGAGAGCTGGAGGGAGTCGCCCCTCCCTCGTCACCTACGTCCAGTATCCGTACGTCCGCACCTGGATTAAGTCACCCAACCGGCTGACATCATCCGCGGGCCAGCTCAGGGCGGCGCGGGGGCCCGGCTGCGGTACTGGTGTCCGGTGGGCGTCGTGATCAAGGTTTCGTGCGGGCGACCCCGCCGACCCGGCTGCAGGACGTCAGTGCGCCAGCCCGCCACGTTGCGCAGCTGATTGTGCCGCTCGCAGAGCCCTTGTCCGTTCGCCAGGGTGGTGGGGCCGCCGCGAGCGAATTCGACGATGTGATCGAGGTGGCGGATCGGCGCGTCACAGTACGGCATCCGGCACGTCTGATCCCGGAGCTTGATGAGGTCGGCGAGCTGACCGGTGAAGCGGCGCTTCCGCGGACTGATGGCGGTCACGGTGCCGCGCTCTGGCCCGCTTGCGGGGTTGACCTCGCCGTTCACTGTGCGCCAGGTCTTCTGTCCGCGGCTAAGATCGACGAGATCCCGAGCCAGTCGGCCGGGGATCGGCCCCATACCCTCGATCGTCGCCGTTCGGCTGCTGTCCGGGTCGGCCAGCACCGCGGCCGGGAGCAGGATCTGCAACTCGACGTTCACATCCGCTGCCGTCGCCTGGCCGGTGATTCGCTCGACCAGCGTGTCGGCCATGATCTGGCCGCGGGTGCGTTCGTCGCCAGCCACTTTCGCGGTGTCCGCCGCGGTCAGCAGCGCCTTCCAGCAGGACACGCCTTGCTCGACCGGCAAGTAGCCCGTCAGGAAGGACATGGTGTCCGGTGCGGGCCGCAGCGTGACGCGGCGATCCTTGCGCGCGGTCCGTCCGCGATCGACGTAAGCCTGCCGGTCGATCTCGTACGCCTGCTTCTTGGCGCAGGCCTGGGCGGCACGAACGCCCATCCCGGTGATTCCGGCGGCGTGGATCTGGGCGTCGACCGCCATGCGCTGGTCGTGGTCGAGATGCCGCGTCTGTTCCACGATGGATTCGGCGACCCGTTCACTGAGGTCACCACGGGTGAGCGCAGCGTAGGTCTGCGGGAGGTCGAACCACAGCGCTCGAGCCGTCTCGAGGCGTCGGCCACCATGGAATGGGGAGAGCCTGCAGGCCAGACCGAGCTCGTCAGCCAGGCCCGCGCCGATCTCTCGCGGATCGACGTCCTTCGCCATGCTCGCGGCGACCCGGTCGCGGGCGAATCGGACGGTCTCGGCGAACTGCAGCGCAGCCGTGGCGGCTCGCAGCCTCTCCAACAGGGTGATCCGATCGATCCGGCACGCCTCGGTCGCTGGCGAGGTGTCGTTGACGAGGTCGGCCAACTCCGTCATCAGCGACTGCAGCCGCTCCAGCGTCGAGTCAGCCCGCGTCGAGTCCACCCACGGCTCGACCTCGATCGCTGACATGTCTCACACGGTACGGGGACCCACTGACAGAAATCGAATGTTTGTACGAGCGCCCAGGCCCGCACCCCCAGGCCCGCACCCCCAGGCCCGCACCCCCGGGCCCGCCACCCTCAGGCCAGCACCACGAGACCCTGGGACATCAGACGCGCGCGAGCAGGGTCTTGCTGGCCTGATTCACTTCCAGAGCCAGTTCGTCGGCGTCGATCCCGACCAGTCGATCGTGCTCGACGACCGGCTTCCCGTTGACCAGCAGCAGTTCCAGCGGCGGCTGCCCGCCGAGCACCAGCGCGGCGACCGGATCGGCGATGTCGATATGGGCCAGCGTGTCCAGACGCCAGACCGCGACATCGGCCAGCTTGCCGACCTCCAGCGAGCCGATCTCGTCCTGCCGGCCGAGCACCCGCGCGCCGCCCATGGTGGCCATGTCGACGGCGTCCCGGACGGTCAGGGCTTGCGGTCCACCCTTGGCCCGGGCCAGCAGCAGCGCGTGCCGCAGTTCTTCCCACAGGGCGCACGACTCGTTGGAGGCGGCGCCGTCGACTCCGAGACCGACCGCGATCCCGGCGTCCCGCATGTCGCGGACGCGGGCGATCCCCGAACCAAGTCGGGCGTTCGACGACGGGCAGTGGGCCGCGCTGGTGCCGGAGGCGGCCATCTTGGCGATCGACGCGTCGTCGAGGTGCACGGCGTGCGCGTACCAGACCTCAGGCCCGAGCCAGCCCACACTTTCCATGTATTCAACCGGTGTGCGGTTGAAGTGCTCGCGGCAGTAGTCCTCCTCGTCGATCGTCTCGCAGAGGTGGGTGTGCATCCGGACTCCCTTGCGTCGAGCAAGATCAGCCGAGGCCTGGAGCAGCTCACCGGTCACCGAGAACGGCGAGCACGGCGCGAGGGCGATCTGCAGCATGGAGCCGAACGACGGGTCGTGATGGGTGTCGATCGCGGCCTCGGACGCAGCCAGGATGGTGTCGAGGTCCTCGACGACATTGTCTGGCGGCAGGCCACCCTTGCTCTGGCCGAGATCCATGGAGCCGCGGGTCGGGTGGAAGCGCAGACCGACCCGGCGGGCGGCGTCGATCTCCGCGCCGAGGACATCCCCACCGTCGTGCGGGAACACGTAGTGATGATCGGTCGAGGTCGTGCAGCCGGTCTTGGCCAGCCAGGCCAGGGCACCGGTGGCGGCCGTGCGGGTGATCTCGGCGTCCAGCTTTCCCCAGATCGGATAGAGCGCGGTCAGCCATTCGAAGAGCGTGCCGTCGACGGCGAAGCCACGGGTGACCCATTGGTAGAGGTGGTGATGGGTGTTGACGAAGCCCGGCGTGACCAGGCAGCCGCCACCGTCGACGCGACGGCCCTGATGATCATCAGGGGCTGGTCCGTCACCGACCGCCATGATCAGATTGTCCTCCAGGACCACGTGTCCGCTGCGGTATTCGGACTTGGCGCCGTCGTTGGTGAGGACGTGTGCCCCTTCGATGATGATCTTGGACATCGGCAGCTCAGGCGAACCCGGGGACGGTGTCCCAGGCTCGTCCGGCCGGCGGCGCGTCGTCCCGCTGGACCGTGGCCTGAATGAGTCCGTACGGCCGGTCATCGGCATGGAAGACCTCGTTCGGGTTCTCCAGGCCGAACGGCTCCAGGTTGTAGACGAAGTGGTGGATGTTCGGCGCCGAGAACTTGATCTCCGCAACCTCCGGGTGGGCCTCGAGCGCGGCCCGGCCCATCTCGAACAGGGTCTGTTGCAACGCGAGGCTCTGCACCACGGCGAACTGCTCCAACAGGTGCTGCCGGATGCTGGCGTAGGTCGCGGCCCAGTCGATGTCGGTCCCGATGTAGCGCCAGCGGGCGACGAGCGAGGTCGACATCACCCGATCATTGGTCGGGATCAGCGTCGTGTACTTGTCGACCAGGAAGTCGTGAAACTCCGACCCGGTCGACTTCAGGAGCACCAGGCCCTTGAGCCCGGACACCAGGTGCTCCTGTCCGCCATCGCCCTTGCCGTCGATGGTCAGGATCGTCGTCCGGGTCTCGGAGTTGTTGCGCACCCAGGTGTGATTGTGCTCGACCCCGTTGACGCTGACCCGGTCCCAGCTGTATTCGTCGACCTCGATCCGGCAACCCTCGACCGGCTCGATGTCGTTGACGAAGTGCCGGCCGAGAGCGAGCGCGTAGTCCTCGATCTGACCGATGCCCTTCTCCTTGGCGTACGCGTAGCAGGTCTGCTTCTGGGTGTCGGTGGGCAGTACTGCCGTCTGATCACCGGCGAGGTGGGCGGCCGAGAAGTCGCCCCGCAGTGCGGTGGAGACGTTGATGTCGCGGATCTCGTGACGTTCGGTGTCGCGGTAGATCCGGACGACGCGGTTTTCGGCCTTGCCGTACTGGTTGGGTCCGAGCACGATGCTCATGATCATTTCCTTTCAGGGGCCGGAGATCAGTGACCGAGCTGGTCGAAACGCCGGGTCCGGGCGGAGTGGATGGGATTCGCCTCGGCGACAAGATCATCGAAGCGGTGATTGATGATCTTGCCCACTTCGATGAGCGACGTCGCCCGCTCCTGGCTCGGCGCGTGCTGCAGTCGCACCTGGCCGACCTCCAGCAGCTCGCTCCGGCTGCCGGCGCTGCGCACCGACGCCACGTAGGGGAAGCCGAACTTCTCCCGGTAGTTCTTGTTGAGGGCGTCGAAGTCGGCGAAGTCCTCGTCGTGCATCTGGTTCAGTCCGAGCGAGGACTGGTCACGATGCGATTCGGACTGTTTGAGGCTGACCGCGCCCAGATCGGGGTAGGACTTCAGCAGCTCCAGTTGTTCGTCCCTGGTGGCTCCGAACATCGCCTCGTGGAAGGCCGCGCGCAGATCCTCGGTGTCGGCGAACGGGCGCTGCTCGTACGCGCGCTCGATCGCCCACGGCACGCCCTGGAACAATCCGGAGAAGGTCTTGCTGAATTGGTCGAGGCTCATGTTGTTGACCTGGTCCAGCCGGACCAGACTGTCGCCCGGCGCCCCGGCCACCGCGGGTCCGTAGCTCTTGCCGACGTGATGGAAGATCAGGTTCAGCAGGATCGCGGTGATGCTGCCCAGCGTGATACCGGAGTTGAAGATCATCTCGGTCCAGCGGCTGACGCTCTTGGGGAACACCGTCGTCAGGGTCGGTGTCACGGTGACGAGCATGGCCAAACCGATCGAGGTGGCCACGATCACCACATTGCGGTGATCATTGAAGTCGACCCGGCTCAGCATCTGGAAGCCGACCACGGCCACGGTGGCGAACATCGCCAGCGCCGCGCCGCCGAGCACCGCGTGCGGGATGCTGGCCGCAATGGCGCCGGCCTTGGGGATCAGACCGATGATCACCATGATCAAGCCGGCCGTCGCCACTACCCAACGGCTCTTGATCGCGGTGAGGCGGACCAGCCCGACATTCTCCGCGAAACAGGTGTACGGGAAGGAGTTGAAGACCCCGCCCAATACGGTGGCCAGGCCATCGGCCCGCAACGCCCGAGCCACGTCGTTCTGGTTCACCTTCTTCTCCACGATCTCACCGGTCGCGAATACGTCACCGGTGGTCTCCACGGCGGTGATCAACATGACCACGATCATGGAGATGATGGCGGTGATGGAGAACTTGGGGATACCGAAGTAGAACGGGGTGGTCAGGCCGAAGACACTGGCCTGGCTCACCTGGCTGAAGTCCGCGTCACCGAGGATGGTGGCCACGATGGTGCCGATGACCAGGCCGGCCAGCACGGCGACGGTGGCCATGAAACCTTTGAACACCCGCTGGATGATCACGATGATGGCCAGCGTGAACATCGCGTACGCGAGCCCCTTGCCACTGACCGGGCCGCCCGGGATGCCGTCGCGGACGGCGTCGTTGGCGGCGACCGGCAGCAACGAGATGCCGATGATCGCGATCACCGATCCGGTGACCACGGGCGGGAAGAAGCGGATCAACCGGCCGAAGAACGGGGCCATGAAGAAGGTGAACAGGCCGGCGACGATGACCGCCCCGTAGATGGTGACCAGACCGGCCGTGCCACCTCCGGAGGCGAGACCGATGGCGATCATCGGCGACACCGCGGTGAACGTGACGCCCTGGAGTAGCGGCAGTTTGACGCCGATCTTCCAGAAGCCGATCGACTGGATCATCGACGCGATGCCGCAGGTGAACAGATCGGCATTGATCAAGTGGACGAGTTGTTCGGGAGTCAGACCGATGGCCCCCGCCAGCAGGATGGGCACGATGACGGCGCCGGCGTAGAACGCCAGGACGTGTTGAAATCCGTAGATCGCAAGCTTGCCCGCCGGCAGGACCTCATCGACTGGATGTTTGACGCTCGCCCGCGTAGGCGCTGCTTCGGGAACCGCTGTTGTCATCTGGACCCCTGTCGGTGATTCCGTGGTTATTCCGCGATGCGGAAATTGGATTCCATGTTGCGAGAAGATCGTAAGTAGTCGGAGCCAGGATCGTCAAGGAGATCCTGACAAATAGCTGCGATTAGTGGGTTACAGTCCGGCGACGATGGCGCCGGCGGTGGCGAGGAAGCGATCCGCGGCCCGCGGGCCGACCGCATCGCCCAGGCATTGCGTCCGGTAGGCCCGCCGCTCGGCGGCCAGCGGATCCGATCCGAGCAGGTCGGCGAGCGCGGAATCCAGCGTGGCCAGGGTCGGTTCGATGACGTATGCGACGCGGGCCATCGGGGTGTCCTTGCGGAAGGCGGCGGTGGTCTGCTGCCGGATCGCCACCATGGCCAGGGGCTTCCCGCTGACCAGGAAATCCGAGGCGACCGACGACACATCGGTGATCAGCGCGTCGCTGTGGTTGAAGCAGTCCGGGATGCTCCAATCCTTTTCCGCCTGCCGGCCCCAGACGTGGGCACGCCCGCTGGACTTCTGATCATCGGCCAACTGCCGTTGGATCTGCCGGACCAGCGTGATCTGGCCGGGATCGCGGTAGCTGTGCGGGTGCGGCCGGAAGATCACCGTGGTGCCACGCTGCAGCAGCGCGGCGATGATCTTGCCGCCCAGCGGTAGCGACGAGTAGTTCGTCGCGGGTTGGCCGCCGGCCCAGGTGGGCGCGTAGAGCACGGTGCGCGGGGCGTCGGCCGCCAGCGGGGCATCGCGTACGTCGATGTCTTCGATCTGCGGGCGCCCGACGATCTCGAACTGCTCCGGCTTGATCTTGATCCCGTGGGCTGCGTACCGCTCGACGCCTTGTTGGCCGGAGACGAAGATCTTGTCGAACGTGGCGTGCTGAGCGCTGAAGTTTGCCGCCTTGTCGGAGTCGCCGTGGTTGAGCCAGATGTGCGTCAGCTGGCTGAAGCGCTGGAAGGACAGGTTCGAGCTGTGGTTCTGGACGTAGAAGGCCGCCTTCATGGTGGGCACGACCAGGTGGACGAGGCGCCCGGACGCGGTCCGCAGGCGCGGGACCAGGATGGGGGCCGACGTGAGCTTGGCGATCTCCCCGACGGTGGTCGCGTGCAGGGTGATCACGACGAACGGCCGGTTCAGTCGTTCGAGATACGGCAGCCACATGCCGAGTTGGTAGGTCGCTCCGTTCTTGGCCGAGTAGAAGACGGCGAATTCGGGTGCGTACGCCGTCAGGGCTGCGGGCACGCCGAGAGCGACCTGCCGACTGAGGATCACGGCCCGGGCGACGTGTCTGGCCAGGATCGCCATCAGGGCGCTGCCGGCCACGACCACGATCAGGTAGCACCAGCCCGGCGCCCCGAGCGCGGCCAGGATGCCGCCGAGCAGGGCCTCGGCCAGCGGGGCCAGGGCGATCCGGTTGGGGCCGAAGGGCTGCTTCGGGACGGTGGGCACGCCGGGCAGGTTGGTGGCCATCGATCGGGTCCGGCCGGACATCGTGCGCAGGGTCGACTCGCTGAGGATGACCAACAGCGCCAGCGCGGTGGCGATCCAGACCCAGACCGTCTGATCCGGGCGGCGAAGCGTGTAGCCGCCGGCGACGGCGACCATCAAGAGCACCCGCTGGGGCTGGAAGGTCCCCAGCACACCGCGCTTGCGCGCGATCTCCCGCCGCATCAGCCGGCCGAGAATGGCCCACGCGCCCAGGGCGACCGTCGCACCGATGATCCCGACGATCAGGCCGTTCGCCGAGAACAGCAGCGCAGCGGCCAGAGCCAGGGCGCCGTTCAGCCCATTGCCCATCAACAGGTCGACGACCTTCGACTGGTTGGCTCCGGTGAAGCCGGCCCAGGTGGCGACGCTGAACAGCCGGCCGGATCGCTTGGTTTCCATAGCGATGGACAGGCTAACGCCGCTGCTCGGTCATTGTGGGGACATCGGCGAGCGAGGTCGGGTGATCGAGCCAACGGGCCGTACGATGAGGCAGTGCCTCGAGCCGATGGTCTGTTGAACCACGATCTGGATCCCGCAGGACCGCGGGCCGAAGGATGCCTGCGGAGTGTTCGGGGTCTGGGCGCCGGACGAAGAGGTCGCCAAGCTGACCTACTTCGGGCTGTACGCGCTGCAGCACCGGGGCCAGGAGTCGGCCGGAATCGCGGTCAGCAAGGGGCGCCAGATCCTGGTGCACAAGGACATGGGACTGGTGTCGCAGGTCTTCGACGAGAATGCGTTGAACACCTTGGGTGACGCGCACCTGGCCATCGGGCACTGCCGTTACTCCACCACCGGGGCCAGCGTCTGGGACAACGCCCAGCCGACCTTCCGTTCGACCGCGACCGGTCACATCGCCCTTGGACACAACGGAAATCTCACCAACACCCTCGAGCTGCGGGAGTGGCTCACCGAGCGCGACGAGGCGGCGGACTCCCTGGTCCCCGGATCGCTCGGCAACTGCACCACCGACACCTCGTTGATCACCGCACTGATGTCGACCTTCCCCGGCCACTCCACCGAGCAGGCCGCGATGGAGGTGCTGCCCAAGCTGCGCGGCGCGTTCTCCCTGGTCTTCATGGACGACGAGACGCTGTACGCGGCCCGTGACCCGCAGGGCATCCGGCCACTGGTGCTGGGTCGGCTCGAGCGCGGCTGGGTCGTGGCGAGTGAGACAGCGGCGCTGGACATCGTCGGCGCCTCGTACATCCGAGAGATCAACCCGGGGGAGTTGATCGCGATCGACGCCGACGGGTCTGCGTTCCAGCTCGTTCGCCACCCCGGACCCCAAGGGCTGCCTGTTCGAGTACGTCTACCTCGCGCGGCCCGACACCACGATCTCCGGGCGGCGGCTGCACTCGGTGCGGGTCGAGGTCGGGCGTACGCTCGCGCGGGAATTCCCCGTCGAGGCCGACCTGGTCATCCCGGTGCCCGAATCCGGTACGCCGGCCGCGATCGGCTTTGCCGAAGCAGTCCGGAATCCCGTACGGACAGGGCCTGGTCAAGAACTCCTATGTCGGGCGGACCTTCATCCAGCCCAGCCAGACCATCCGCCAGCTGGGCATCCGGCTGAAGCTGAATCCGCTCCGCGACGTGATCGCGGGCAAGCGGCTGGTCGTGGTGGACGACTCGATCGTCCGCGGCAACACCCAGCGCGCCCTGGTCCGGATGCTCCGCGAGGCCGGGGCAGCGGAGATCCATGTGCGAATCTCGTCGCCGCCGGTCAAGTGGCCCTGCTTCTACGGCATCGACTTCTCCTCGCGCGCCGAACTGATCGCCACCGGCCTGACCTCGACGAGATCTGCCGGTCCATCGGCGCGGATTCGCTCGGCTACGTCTCCCTCGACGGACTGGTCGCAGCGACCACGGTCGGCAAGGATAACCTCTGCCGGGCCTGCTTCGACGGGGTCTACCCGATTGAGCTGCCGCTGAGCGAGCGGCTCGGCAAGAACATCCTGGAGGACCCGGTGCGCACCGACCTCGACGGGCGGCAACGGCTGACCGTCGGCGCGGGCGCCGGCGACGCCCTCTCCCGTCCGTGAGCAGCCCGCTGCGAGAGTTCGAAAGGATGATCGGTGTTGCCTGATCAGACCGCGTACGCCGCCGCCGGCGTGGACATCGAGGCCGGCGATCGGGCGGTCGAGCTGATGAAGGCCTCGGTCGCGAAGACCCGGCGGCCGGAGGTGCTCGGGCGGCTGGGCGGCTTCGCCGGACTCTTCGATGCCAGCCGGCTCGCGACGCTCGATCAGCCGGTGCTTGCGACCTCGACCGACGGGGTCGGCACCAAGGTCGCCATCGCTTCAGGCCATGGATATCCACCACACCATCGGCTTCGACCTGGTCGGCATGGTGGTCGACGACCTGGTGGTGTGTGGGGCCGAGCCGCTGTTCATGACCGACTACATCGCGTGTGGCCAGGTCGTGCCCGAGCGGATCGCGGACATCGTCAAGGGCATCGCCGCGGCGTGTGTCGCGGCGGGCTGTGCCCTGCTCGGCGGCGAGACCGCGGAGCATCCGGGACTGCTCGAGCCGGCCGAATACGACATCGCCGGGGCGGCGACCGGAGTGGTGGAGAAGGACAAGATCCTCGGCGCCGAGCGGGTGCGGCCGGGCGACGTGGTGCTGGCGATCGAGTCGTCCGGTCTGCACTCCAACGGCTACTCCCTGGTCAGGCAGGTGTTGCGGACGGCCGGCTGGTCCCTCGACCACCACGTGCCCGAGCTCGGCCGGACCATCGGCGAAGAGCTGCTCGACGCCGACCCGGATCTACAGCCTGGACTGCCTGGCCCTGATCGAGGGCGTCGAGGTGCACGCGATGAGCCACATCACCGGCGGCGGGTTGGCCAACAATCTGGCTCGGGTCATCCCGGAGTCGGCCGAGGTGCGGATCGACCGGACCAGCTGGCAGCCGGCGCCGATCTTCGGACTGCTGCAGCAGTTCGGCGGGATCAGCCAGTCCGATCTCGAGGCCACGTTGAACATCGGGGTCGGGATGGTCGTGGTGCTGCCGGAGCCGTCGGTCGACGCGGCGATCCGGTTGCTCGACGGGCGCGGACTCCGGGCCTGGGTCTGCGGATCGGTGGCTCCGGCGGGCTCGGGCACCCGGGAGCGGGTCAGCCTGTTCGGCCAGCATCCGGCCTCGGCGTCGAAGGCCGCCGATCGGTCCGAATGGGTGTCCGGCTTTTGCAGGCTGGGAAGCCATTGGGTAGCCTTGCGCCCACGACAATAACCATTCTGAGCCGCGGCGGTGCCGCAGGCGGACAAACTGCGAGGGGGTC
Organism: uncultured Actinomycetota bacterium; assembly: GCA_963731295.1. Classification (GTDB taxonomy): domain Bacteria; phylum Actinomycetota; class Actinomycetes; order Propionibacteriales; family Propionibacteriaceae; genus Microlunatus. Next base: position 23,893 of record CAVSUP010000009.1, on the reverse strand, counting down.
GACCCAGATGGGGCGCGGCCGTGCAAAGGCGAAGCAGACCAAGGTCGCTCGCGAACTCAAGTACCGTGTCCTTCGATACGGACTTCTCATCGCTCGAGCGCGAGCTCCGGCACGACGAGGAGGGACAGCACGTTCCCCCCGGCGTACGCCGACCTGGCCGAGGAGGACGGCGAGGACGATCCGTCCGGTCAAGATTACGGACACCTTCGCAAGTCTGGTTAGGAAAAGCTCCCGTTCGACACGGATGGGCCCTAGCCTGGGGCCATGAGCCAGAATCCTCCAGAGACGCCCGGATCACGATCCGAATGATCCGTCTTCGTACCCGTCGTCGAGCGGCAGCGCCAACCCGGTCGGGGGCGGTGACGTAGCGCCTGGCTCGGGGAACGCTCCGTACGCCCCCCCGACGTACGCCTGACGCCAGTTCGGCTCCGTCGGCGTCCGACCCGCCCGCATACGGCTATCCGCAGCAGGGCTACCCCGATGCCAGCTCGGGTCAGTCGGCTGGCGGATCCTACGGCCAGCCCTCGGCGCCGCGTCAGCCCGTACGGCCAGCCCTCAGCGCAGCCCTACGGCCAGCCCTCAGCGCAGCCCTACGGCCAGCCTTCGGCCCCGCAGGCGCCCACCCCGCAGCAGCCGTACGGGCAGGAGGGCTACGACCCGGGCTACGGACAGACACCCCAACCGGGCTACGGCGATCCGAACGCCGGTTACGGGCAGCAGCAGGGCTATCAGCAGCCCGGCTACGGACAGCCGGCCGCCGGCGGCTACTCCGATCCCCAGGCTCCGCAGGGCTACCCGCCCCAGCAGTACGGACAGCCCGGCTACCCGCAGCCGCAGCAGCCGTACGGCGGGGCCGGAGGTCAGGCGCCGGCCTCAGCCAGCGACGAGAACACCTGGGGGATCATCTCCCACATCAGCATCCCGTTCTTCGGCTTCATCGGCCCGCTGATCGGCTACCTCCTCTACAAGGACCGCAGCCAGTACCTCAAGGCGGTCACCACCGAGGCGCTGAACTTCTCGATCCTCTACACGATCGTGCTGATCCTCAGCGGCATTCTGAGTGTCGTCGGCATCGGCTTGATCCTCTACCTGGTCGCCGCCGTCGGCGCTCTGGTGCTGTGCATCCTGGCCACCATGGCGGCCAGCAAGCACCAGTTCTACAAGTACCCCGTCAACCTCCGGTTCATCAAATAGCGTGGTCGGGACAGGTCGTGGCAACGCTTGATGATGTGCGCTGGAGCCCGGACTTCCTGGACGGCTACGAGACACGTGATCTCGAGCTGTCCGGGGTGGTTCCGGCTCCCGGTGAGCCGGCCGGCGTCGAGCTCGTCGCGACCCTGATCCGCAAGTCGTCCAACACGGCTCGACCGGCCGGCGGTCCTCTATCTGCACGGCTGGAACGACTACTTCTTCCAGACCCACCTGGCCGAGTATCTGAGTGATCTGGGCTTCGACTTCTACGCCCTCGATCTCCGGCGCTACGGCCGGAGCCTGCGACGCGGGCACCTGCAGGGCTTCATCACCAACCTCGACGACTATTCCCTCGAGCTCGATGCGGCGACCGATCTGATCGCGGCCGACCATGATCAACTCGTCTTGATGGGCCATTCCACCGGCGGCTTGATCGCGGCGCTGTGGGCCGCCCGCAATCCGCATCGGCTCTCGGCCCTGGTCCTCAACTCGCCGTGGCTGGACCTTCAGGGCTCCGCCCTGGTTCGCACGCTGGGCAGGCCGGTGATCGAGGCTTTCGGCACTCGCGCCCCGACTTCGGTGCTGCGGCTGCCGGACCTCGGCTTCTACGCGCGTACGCTGCACGTCGATCTGGGCGGGGAATGGGACTACGACCTGGGCCTCAAGTCCACCCCATCGCCGCCGGTTCGGGTCGGCTGGTTGCGGGCCATCCTGATCGGCCACCAGCGGGTCGCGGCCGGCCTGCACATTGACGTGCCGGTGCTGGTGCTGGCGTCGACGCTGTCCAGATTCGCCCGCCGCTGGCAGGAGGATCTACGGACCGCCGACACCGTGCTCGATGTCGAGCGGATCGCCACCCGCGCGGTGCGGCTGGGCCGCCACGTCACCGTCGTCCGGATCCCTGACGGCCTGCACGACCTGGTGCTCTCGGCTCCCGATGTACGGAAGGAAACCCTCGACGAGATCGGTCGCTTCCTGCGCGGCTATCTCAGCCCGGCGACCAACTAGTGGGTGGGACTGTCGGAGTCACGGCGTGCACTGCTTAGATGAGACCGTGACTGAGATGCCGCATGTCGTTGTCGTGGGTGGTGGTTTTGCTGGAGTGTCAGCGACCAGTGAGTTGGCCAAGGAGGGATTCCGCGTCACGCTGTTCGACCGGCACCCGTACAACACGTTCCAGCCTCTGCTCTACCAAGTCGCGACCGGCGGCCTGAACGCCGGGGACGTCACCTACTCCCTGCGCTATTTCGCGGCGAAGCACAACGGCGTACGGTTCCGCCGGGCCGCGGTGGTCGGCATCGACCACGATGCCAAGGAAGTGATCTGCGATGACGGCGTCCGCGTCGGCTACGACTACCTGGTCATCGGCAACGGCATCACCACCAACCACTTCGGCATCCCGGGTGCGGCTGAGTACACGATGTCGATGTACACCCGCGCGGACGCGCTGAAGGTGCGCGACACGATCTTCGGCAGCCTGGAGATCATCGCCAGCCGGTCCGATCCCAACACCGGCGGCTTCACCGTCGTGGTGGCCGGCGGTGGCGCGACCGGTGTCGAGATGGCCGGTCAGATGGCCGAGCTCAAGACCGAGACGATCCCGTCGACCTATCCGGAGCTCAATCCGGCGCGGGTGCATGTGGTGCTGGTCGAGATGGGGGAGTTCCTGCTGGCCCCGTTCGACGACTCGCTGCGCCAGTATGCGCTGAAAGAGCTGATCAAACGCGGGGTGGACGTCCGGTTGAAGACCGCGATCTCGGCGGTCCATGCCGACCGGGTCGACTTCAAGGACGGCTCGTCGATGCCGGTGGACCTGGTGATCTGGGCCGCCGGTGTGTCCGGAGCCTCCGCGGTCCGCGAGTGGGGCCTGCCGATCGGTCGCGCCGGCCGGATCGAGGTCAACGGCGACCTTCGGGTCGTGGGCTTCGAAAACATCTTCGCCATCGGTGACTCGAGCGTCATCGTCGATAATCCGCTGCCCCAGCTCGCGCAGCCGGCCCTGCAGACCGGCAAATGGGCCGCCAAGCAGATCGCCCGCATCCATCGGGGCCTGGAGACCGAGACGTTCTCCTACTACGACAAGGGCACCATGGCCACCATCGGCCGCGGTGACGCGGTGCTGCAGATGCCGATCGGCCTCAAGCTCCGGGGGGTCATTGCCTGGCTGGGTTGGATCGCCCTGCACATCGTCTTCCTGCTCGGTGGTCGTAACCGGGTCCAGACGCTGATCAATCTCGGCTCCCGGTACGCCGGCCCACGGCGTTCCAACGCCATCGTGGGCGACGTGATGGAGACGCCGAAGCTCAGGATGAGCCGCGAGCAGTAGGACCGCGAGTAGCCGGGACGCGAAGCCCGTTAGGGGCTGAGCGTGCCGCGCACGATGGAGACGCCCGAGTGGGTCGGGTTGGGATCGTTGACCGGTTCGACGGAGACGTCGACGATGGGAAACTTGCTGAGGTCGAGGCTGTCGGGGATGGTCAAGGTGCCATGCCCGCCGTTCACGAAGCCCAAAGAACTCATCCCCTTGACCTGCCGGTCGATCAGCCAGACCTGACGGGCACCGTCGATGGCCCGGGTGGATTCGAAGGTGACCACCAGAACCCGATTGCCCTTGGCATCGCGCTCGACCACGGCTCGACCCTTGGCGCCCGAATACGCCGGCAGGGCTTTGAGATCGGCCTCGCCGATCACCGTCTCGCCGTTGTCGGACGACTGGTTGATGCTGATGCCGATGCCGATCCCCACCACCAGGGCCAGCACGGCGGCCAGGGCCAGCGCCAAAATCTTCCGGCCGGCATGGGGACGTCGCGCCGACTGCGGCGGCTCAACCTGCTGCGCCGAATGGGCCTGCTGCGGCGGCTGCGCCGACTGGGCGGCGTCGCCGGGCGGAATAGTCTGATCCGGATCGGCGACAGCAAGGGGCTCCGTCGCAGGTTGGGTGGCCGCCCCGGCGAACCCGAGCTCGCCACGGATGGCCTGCCAGACTTCACCGCGCGGACGCTCCAACACGTTGGCAGTGTCGGCGCGGCGGCCGATATCGACGACCAGGGTCAAATCAGCCAACTCTTCGCGGCAGAACGTGCACTCCTGGAGATGCTGGAGCTCCTCGGCGGTGCCGGAGTGCTCCCCAAGGGCGAGGAGCGCCAGGACGTCAGGATTCGTATGCATCGGTCCAGACCTCCAATCTGCGCTTCATCTTGATCAGGCTGCGGCGGATGTGACTTTTCACAGTGCCAGGGGGGAGTTGCATCCGCTCGGCAATCTGCATGTGCGTCAGGTCCTCGTAGAAAGCCATTCGGAGCACTCGCTGGGGAACGGCGTCCAATCGGGAAATTTCTTCGGCTAATATCAGCCTCTGGGCGATATCGACCGGCTCGGGGGACACGTCGGTGTTCGTCGCGAGCTCGGTCTGGATCCGGCGCTGTTTGGCGCGGGCCTGGTGAGCATCGACGATCTTGTTCCGGGCGATGCCGAGGAGCCAGGCGGGCAGGCTGGCCCGTGCCGGCTGGTAGTTTTTCCGGCCCGTCCAGGCGGCGACGAAGACCTTCTGGGTCACGTCTTCTGCTTCGGTGGCCTCGCCCAGCGAACGGAGCGCCACGGTGAAAACCAGCGACGAGTAGCGACGGTAGATCTGCTCCAGGGCAGATTCGTCGCCGGCCAGAAAGGCCCGGACGAGCTCATCGCGAGCTTCGTCAGGCTGGACGGGCACGAGCGTTGATCTCCTCTGCAGGGCGAGCGTGGTCATCTACGCACCCTGCCGCGCGTACCGGGAGTCGCTTGCGCTCCTGCCCAGGGACGCGGCGCGGGTTGCGTCTGTCACCTTAGTACCGAGAGCCGGGCCACGCCGACCGGCGATCCGGATCCCGCTTCCACCGCCGACGACCGATGACGGCCAGACGAGTGGAAGCGGAACCGCTGGGTGCGAAGACTTCACCGTCAGCCGGATCTGATCTGGCGTCGAAAGCCAGTCACCGGAGACGACAGCTGCACACTGGGCGAGCAACTGCTGCACGAAGCCTCCTCGTGACCAGGCTTGGTTCTGATGCCCAAGTCTGGTGATCAATTCTCCGAACAGCTACCGGACGGATGCAAGGGGCTGGAGCAACTCAAACGGAAAAGCTTGAGTTATCGGTGGCCAGGGCCGGGGTCGAACCGGCGACCTTTCACTTTTCAGGCGAACGCTGCTACCAGCTGAGCTACCTGGCCAAAAGTGCGGTGTCGCTTCCGATGGAAACGACACCGCATTCGCGACCCCGACGGGACTCGAACCCGCGACCTCCGCCGTGACAGGGCGGCGCGCTAACCAACTGCGCTACGGGGCCTTGACGGCCCTGGGCGCCCTTCCGGGCGCCCGCGAAACTATAGCGTAGGTCGCTGATCGGGCGGAAATTCGATATCAGCGGCCAGTCCGGCCGTCCGCTCGCGGGCTCGTCGCCGGATGACCGGAACGACTGCGGTCGAGAAGACCAGCACCGCCGCTCCACTCGCGGCGGCCGCGACCAGGCCGAGGGGCACCGCGCTGCGCTCGCCGGCGATGCCGACCAGGGGGGCTGCGAACGAGCCGGCCAGGAACTGGGTCAACCCGAGCAGTGACGATGCGGCACCGGCGCGTTCGGGATAATCCGACATCGCCATGGCGGTCGCCATCGGGAAGATCATCCCCACGGCGCTGACCATGACGAACAGTGAGCCGATCACGTACGGCACCCCGAGGTGCAGCAACACGGTGACCAGCAAGCTGAGGGCGCCGGACAGATTGAGGCCGAGGCCGAGGGCCAGGACCCGGAACGGGGACCAGCGGTGGGCCAGTCGGCTGCCGAGTTGGCTCATCGCCATGATGCCCACCGAGTTGGCTCCGAAGACCAGCGAGAAGCTGACGGCCGACAGGCCGTAGAGCCGTTGCAGGACGAAGGTCGAGCCGGAGATGTAGGCGAACATGGAGCCGGCCGCCAGTCCGGCGGAGAGGGCGGCACCGATGAACAGCTGGTCCTTGATCAAGATCGCGAAGCCGCGCAGCACTGTGCCCAGCCCACCGCTCGTACGCCGCTCGACCGGCAGGGATTCCGTCAGCCCGAAACCTCCGATGAGCAGCAGCACCAGGCCGAAGCCGGCCAGGACGCCGAAGATCCCGCGCCAGCTCATGATCGCGCTGAGCTGGCCGCCGAGCACGGGGGCGATGATCGGAGCGAGTCCGGAGATCAGGATCAGCCGGGAGAAGAAGATGGCCAGCGTGCGGCCCTCGTACAGATCGCGGGCGACCGCGCGGGCGATCACCAGGCCGGCGGCGCCGGACAGACCCTGGATCAGCCGCAAGATCAACAAGAACGTGATGTTCGGTGCGAACGCACAGGCCAGTGAGGCGACCAGGAAACCGGCCAGACCGACGATCAACGGCCGCCGGCGGCCGTAGCGGTCCGACATCGGGCCGGCGACCAACTGACCGACGGCCAGCCCGATCAGGCACGCGGTGATGGAGAGCTGGGCGGCCGAGGTGGAGGAGTGGAGCTCGTCGGCCAGGTCGGGCAGCACCGGCAGGTAGAGATCGAGCGACAGGGGCCCGAAGGTGGACAGCAGTCCGAGCGCGACAATCGTGCGCTTGCGGCCAGTGGGCGGGGTCGACACGGAGCAACTGTGGCAGCCGTGCGACGGCGGGCGAAACTGCCACCAGGACGACGTAGCGTTGAGCAACCTCAGGAGGTGGCGATGCGTCGGCGATCGATCAGCCTGGTCGCGACCAGCGCGCTGCTGCTGGCGCTGACCGCGTGTGGCGGCCTCGGGCTGTCAGGCCCGCCCAGCAACCCCCCGGTGACGCCGCTGCCGGCTGATCAACTGGTCTTCCTGGTCGACACCGGGGGCGGGTTCGTGCCGCCGATCAGCGCCGCGCTGCAGACCCCGGGACTTCTGGTCTACGGCGACGGGCGGGTGATCTCGGTCGATCAGTCCGTCCGCCCCTCCTCCACCTCACCGCTGGCGTACGTGGTCGCTCAGGCGGATCCGCAGGCGGTCAGCCAGTTCGCCGCGGACACGCTGGCCCTCGGGCTGATCGGGGAGGGCACCGACTTCGGGACTCCGCAGGTCACCGACATGCCGGTCACCACGGTGCTACTGCACGGCGCGGAGCCGGCCCGCTCGGTGCACATCTACGCCTTCAGCGAGCAGTTCGACGACGACCTGCCCCGGGCTCAGCGACAGGCGCGGCGCGAGCTGTCGGAGGTCATCAGTCGGGCTCGCGGATTGACCGGCGATGGAGCCACGACCGCGTACCAACCGGACCGCGTTCGCGTGCTGGAGCTCGAGCCGGATGCCCACTCCGGTGGGCAAGACTGGCCGGGTCCCGATCCGGAGACGTTCCTCGCGCCGGGCGCCGGCCGCTATGGCGCCGTCGGCTGCGGCATGATCACCGGTCCCACTGCCGACATCGTTTACCGAGCGGCTCGAGCCAATGCCGACGCCGGTTGGAAGATCAACGGAAAGCGGCGCGTCCTCGCCGTCGTCCCGGCGCTGCCGGAGAGCATGGGCTGCTGATCGGCTGGGTTGCTCAACCGATCCCGACGATGGCGTCCAGCACGTCGTCCAGCTGCTCGAGGCGGAACGGCGTGGCCAGAAGCTCGGCGATCCGACAGGCGGCGTGGTCCTGATCCTCGGCCGTGGCGTCCGGGGCCAGATAGCGGGTGACAGCCTGCTCCCAAAAGTGTCCGAACTGGGCGATCACCATGGTGAAGTCGCCATAGGCCCGGAGCTGGCCGGGTCCGCCGGCGTCGCGATAGGCCGCATAGAGGTCGCGTACCCGCTGCTGGTCTCCGAGCCCGAAGTCGATGAGGGACATCGGGATCTCCTGGGCCGGATCCTCCAGCCCGCAGTTCTCCCAGTCGACTACGCAGATCCCGCCGTCCGGGGTCGGCAGCAGGTTGTCGGCCCAGAGGTCGCGATGGCAGTTCTGCAGGTTCACCGGCGCGGTCATCAGCGCTTCCAACGCGATCAGGTGGGGGACCTCCGCCGCCAACCGGTCGGCGAACGGCGTATCGGCGGAGCGGGCGGCGCTCCGGAGCGCCGCCCATCGCGGAGCGCCAACGGGCTCGGTGTACCAGGGGTGCAACTGACCCGCCGGCCGGTGGTCGATCCGATGGATCGCAGCGAGCGTGCGGCCGACGAGTCCCGGGTCCTGACGAGTGTCCGACGGCAGCACCTCCACCCAGGTGTACGCGCGTACCTGGGCCCCGCCGATCTCCTGGAGCACCCCGCCATCGACCGCTCGGATGGGGCGCGGCATGGAGACGGAGCCCGCCGCGATTATCGTCTGCTGAAAGCCGACGTCGGCCTCCGCATCCGCCGGGTGCTGCCGGATCAGCAACTCCTTGATCGCCACGGGGCCCGAGGCGGTGTCCAGGCGCCACACCCGACCCTGCTGGCCGCGCGCTACCTCGACCAACGGCGCGACGGCGGCTCCGGCTCCGAAGGCCTCCGCCAGCGTCTCCGCATGATCGGGAAGCATGTCTGGCAGCCTGGCACAATTCTCCAGGCGCCGGCTCGTCGGCTTGACGGCATTTCGCCGGTCATCGCGACATACTCAGCATGGAGGTGACGATGTCGGAGCCGCAGATCAGCGCCGTCGACTCGGTGGCCGCGATGTTCGATCAGGTGGCCCCGACGTACGAGCAGGCTGGTGTTGAGTTCTTCCGGCCGATCGCCCGCGGGTTGCTCGAAGAGCTGGGGCCGCAGCCGGGTGAACGAGCCCTCGATCTGGGGTGCGGGCGCGGAGCCCTCACCCTTGCGCTCGCCGAGTCCGTCTGTCCGGAGGGAACGGTGGTCGCCCTGGATCTCTCGTCGGGCATGTTGGCCGGGTTGCGGTCCGAAGTTGCGCATGCCGGCCTGACCAACGTCGAGGTGGTGCAGGGCGATGCCCAGTCGCCTGGCTGGACGTCGGAGTTCGATGTCGTGGCCGCCTCGCTGGTGCTCTTCTTCCTGCCCGATCCGACCGCGGCTTTCGCCGCGTGGGTCCGCTGCGCGAAGCCGGGGGGTCGGGTCGGCATCAGCACGTTCGCCGAGTCGTCAGCGGCGGAGCGGGCCATCGACGACCTCTTCAATCCCTACCTGCCGGCCGGGGTCCTGGATGCGCGAACCACGGGACAACGGGGGATCTTCGCCAGCAGCCAGGCACTCGAGCAGTTGTTCGTCGACTCGGGAGTCGGTGACGTGCGGACCGAGCACCGCGCGATCACCACACGGTTCGCTGACATCGGTCACTGGCGCGAGTGGACGATGTCCACCGGCCGCCGCGGCCTCTGGCGCCATGTCCCGGCCGCTGAGCACGACAAACTGCTCGAAGTCGCCGCCCAGATCCTGCGAACCGATTCCGCGAAGGACGGGCTGACGGCCACACACCACCTGCGATACACCGTCGGTCGCCGTTTGCCTTGACGAGAAACGGGACTGGGCCCAACAACGGACGAAGATCTGCCGGGTACTCACGGCAAGATGGCATCGGTTATCGGTCGTCAGGCCAGAAGCAGTTCGACCAGGGTGCTGTGCCACCACTCCTCGACCTCGTCCGAGCTCCAGCCCCGCTCGCCCGTCGCTCGATCGAAGCCGTCCAGCGAGACCACGAGGGCGTAGATGGTCAGGGCCCGGTCTGGGTCGATGCCTGAGCGCCACACCGCGGCCGGCCAGGACCCGAAAACTTTTCGCCGCTCGACCTCGCCCCGTCCACGGCCCTCCTCGTAGGCGGCCCCCAGTTCGGGATGCTGGCGGCGGGCCTCCGCGACAACCCGGATGACATCGCCGCCCAACTCGAACAGCCGGCGGTCGAAGTCGACGAAAGCGCGCAGCTGCTCACACGGGTGACCGTCGTGCTGCTGCAACTCGGCGACGGCTCGGTGAACGTCGGCGCTCTGTTCCGCCGCGTCGATCAGCGCGCTCGCCAGTCCGGCCTTGCTGCCGTAGACGTAGTAGACCGTGGCTTCGGAGACTCCGGCCCGCTCGGCGACCGAACGGACGCTCGTCCCCGACCAGCCCTTGGCGAGGAACCGCTCCCGGGCCGCGGCCGCGATCTGCTCGCGGGTGCGCTCAGCCTGCTGGTCGCGCAGTTCCGATCGGTAGGGGCGAGAAACGGGCACGAAAAGCACTGTACAGGTTCCCTGAGTGGAACTATAGTCACTGAGCAAGACTCAAATGAATATCCACAGACTTAGCGAAAGGGCATCGAGCATGACGACGACAGCCCGCGACACCGCCCCCACGACCGTGGCTCGGGAGGTACTCGAACGGCTGGAAACGGCGTGGAACTCCGCCGACGGACCAGCCTTCGGCGCGGTGTACGCGCCCAACGCCTCGTTCGTGACCATCCGCGGGGACCACCTGGTCGGCGCAGCTGCGATCGGCGCCGGCCACGCCGGAATCTTCGCCACGATCTACGCCGGCAGCGTCAATCGGATGGAGTTGGTCCATGCCGAAGAGCTGTCGGGCGGGGCGGTGCTGGCCGTCTCGGTCAGCACCCTCGACTGTCCGTCAGGCCCGCTGTCCGGCGTGCACCGGGCGATGTCGACGAGTGTCATCACCGCAGCAGGCGACGGGCCGCGACAGGTCGTCGCGACCCACAACACGCTGATCGCGGGCTGATCGGGTGCCCGCGGTCAGCGAGGAATCACCGAACGCGGAGCACCAGCGTGGAGGTGCCGGTCCCCGGACCGACCCGCACCACGGCCTGCAGCCCCGCGGCGGTCCGGACCAGCCGCGGCTTCACCCGCTGACCGTCGAGGGTGGCCGACGCGATCTTCGCCTCGTCGGGCACCACGGCACCGATCGTGAGGGCCATCCGGCCGTGTCGATCCACGATGGTGGTGTACCGCGAGTCGCGGTGCTTGGCCACCACATTGATACTGGACGAGCCGAGTTTGATCCTGGTCGCCGACGCCGTCGGCTGCCGGGCCGGCAGATTCGGCACGACCGCGACCCGCCCGCGGCCGAGATCGGGTGAGACCCCGAGCCACTGGTGGATGACCGGCCAGAGGACGCCGTACGCGCCCCAGGCCTGCATGACCATCGACCGCTCGTTCAGCGGACGGTCGATATTGGCCCCGAAGTCCCCGCCGGGCACGATCTCGGGCATGGCGCCGGGCATCTCCCACAGGGTCGGGTCGAGCTGGGCCCGGGCATTGCCCATGATGTAGACACCCTGCTGCTTGCCGCCCAGCCGACCGTAGTTCCCTTCACTGACGGCCGCGATGGAGCTGTTGAGGGTGAAGATGTTGCGCTCGCTCGGCACGGTCGAGAGGATCGTGTCGCAGCTATCACCCGGGTTGCCGGCCGGGGCCGAGGTCGGACCGGTGCCGGTGTGGAAGAGGCCGAGGTCGTCGGTATAGCAGCTCTGCTCGTGCTGGGTAAGCGTGGTGTCGGCGTGCTGCTTCGAGGCCAGCGGCGCCGATTTCCGGCCCGGGAGCGCGGGCAGCACGGCGTCGGTCGGGGTCAGCCCGATCCAGTGCCGCTGGAAGACCCGCTCGTTGTCCGGGTTCTTCAGTGAATCGGCGTACGACCGCGAATCACCGCCGTACCACCAGACCTGCTCGAATTTCGCGATGAGCTGCTTGGCCTGCTTGGTTGCCCATTTCGCCGTCGGTCGATCACCGCGCGCCCGGGCCAGATCGGCCAGATCGGCGTACCCGCGGATGGTGTAGACAGCGTTGTCGAGCTTCTCCTCGCCCATGCCCGCACGCTCGACGTTGCCCAGGCCCTCAGGCCAGCCGTCGCCGTCCTCGTCGAGCGAGGCCACGTGCTTCATGGCCTTGACGCTGGCTGGATAGAGATCCGCGAGGAACCGCCGATCGCCGGTCCAGCGCCAGACCAGGGCGACCGCGGACGGGTACTTGGAGGATTCGTCGGTGTTGCCCGGATCGGCGTTCGCGCCGAAGTAGACCGAGCCGTCGGGGGTGACCTCGTGGACAATCTTGCCGCTGCCTTCGTTGACCGCCTCGGAGACGTCGCGCAGGGCGCGCAGGTGGTCCTTGATCGGCGCGAACTGACCGGCCGCGACCGCCGCGTACGCGGTGTACTCACCGTCGGTGCCGAACAGCCAGCTGTAGTCGGGCCAACCGGCACCCAGCCAGCGCATCGAGGCGAGCGTCGCCGTGGGCGGGGGGTAGGCCGTACCGGCGTTGACCACCCGAAGCTTGACGTTATTGGCCTCCTGGACCGACGCGGCCAGCATCTGCTTCGACCAAGTCACGCTGGCTGCGGTCAGCGGATCACCCGGCAGCGAGACGTGGCTGGCCGTATCGATCTGGCGGCGGGTGTCGAGTTTCTTGGCCAGGGCCGCGACCGGATCGGCGAGCGCGGCCCGCAACTCGGCCCGGGCGTCGTTGATGCCGGAGGTCGAACCGCCGACCCCGAACCAGACCGTACGGACCTCGCCGGCCCGGAGCTTGACCTGATAACTCAGCTGCCCACCGGCGCCGTTGCCGTACTCGGTGTCGTCGCAGCGGGTGGGCGCGGTCGGCGCCGTGGGGCCTGAGGCCGGGCAGATCACCGCCGGATCCTGGGGTCCGCGGAAGTTCTGGCCGAGCCTGGCGTCGGTCGGCGTCAGGCTGGTGCCGACGGCCGCGGCCCAGTTGTGCGACTCACCGTTCGACTGCGGGGGTGTGCCGCGGTCGCTGAAAACGAGATGCCGACCGCGCAGCGATGCGGTATCCGGCAGGTTCACCTCGGTCTGGGACGGCTTGGTCTCGCCCCAGGGATACGAGCCCATGAGTTCGGAATGGGCGTCGACGCGGAGCGTGATGGTCTTGGTGCGGTCGGACCGCAGACTCAGTCCGACCAGAGCGCCGGAGATGCCGTCCGGGACGAGATCGGTCCGGCTGGCGGCGACCCCGTCGGTCACCGGCAGGTCGGCGCGGACATACCCCCATCCGGAGGTCGACTTGGTGGCTGCACCGATCCAGGTGTTGCCGATGCCGAACCACAGACCGTCCAGCAGCTTGAGTTCGGGCAGCCAGAAGCCGCCCATTTCGCCGCGGGTGTGAAAGCCGGCTGCCGGATAACGCCCGTCGTCAGTGCCCAGCGCCCAGGCGCGGTCCCCCGTCACGACGAACCGGCGATCCGCCAGCCGGCTCGTCTCACTGAGCTCGGCCGATCGATTCAGCTGCTGGTCGACCACCGGACCGGAGTCGGCTCGAGCGGTCATGGCGGTCGGCGTGAGACCGATCACCAGGGCGGGAATTGCCATCAGTGCCGCGTACTTCCCCCGACGAATGCGCTGCATCCTGACCTCTTTCCTCGACGATTGCCTGTGCTCGTACCGGAGTGCTCGTACCGCGTTCGTTCTGCACCTCGTCTTACCCCGAAAGGTCAATTTTGTGCAACCCCGTGGGTGGATCTGCGTCCATTGCCGCGCGGGAAGTGGTGTGGAAGGCTGACCGAGCGCTCTCAGAGGCGCAGACGCGAGGGGTCTCGACCATGCCTGACGATCAGCCAGTGGCGCTGGATTTTGGAGCTCAGGGTGGCGACCCCAGCCGGGGCGTGACCATGGATCTGAGCACCTGTGTCAACCGGTACGGACCGGCTCCGCGGGCGATCGAGGCGCTACACAACATCGAGCCCGACGACGTCCTGCTGCACCCCTACGACGCTCCCCGTCAGATGATCGAGCTCTATCGCTGGGCCACGGGCGTGCAGACCGGCACCTTCATCACCGGGCGCGGGGCCAGCGAGTTCATCTGGGCCATGGGCCGCGAGCTGAATCACGCGGATGTCGCCGTGCCGCTCCCGGCGTACACCGATTACCTCAAGGCCTTTCCGCAGCGCGGGTTCAGCGTGGACGGGGAGCAGCTGCCGTCGCTGGAGCAGGTCGACGCCGCCCTCAGTCGCGCGAAGCTGGTGCTCATTTCGAATCCTCACAATCCGACCGGCGTGCATCTCGATCCGGCCGGGCTCGTGGAGGTGGCGGGTCGTCATCTGGACGCGACGCTGGTCGTCGACGAGTCCTACATCAACTTCACGCCCGATCCCACCGGCTGGGCGGTGCTGGGCTGCGAGGCGCCGAACATCGTCGTGCTCCGGTCGACCTCGAAGTTCTACGGGATCGCCGCCATGCGAGCCGGAGTGGCCTGGAGCAATTCGCCGGAGACGCTCCGCCGGCTCTTCGGTCAGCAGGAGAATTGGGGTCTCTCGGGGGTCGACGTGCGGGCCGCGGTCGCGGCGGTGCGTTCGTTCGACTGGGCCGGCCAGACACGAGCCTGGATGCACGCCGACAACGCTTGGCTGGCTACGAGTCTCGCCGGCATCGAGGGCCTCGATCTGCGGGCGAACACGAACGTGCATTTTCAGTACGCGTTCTGCCCGCAGGCGAACGCGGTCAGCGAAGTGTTTCGCCGGCACGGGATCGGCGTACGGGTGCTCAGCGAAGCCCACGGCGTTCGACCCGATGCCCTGCGGATCGTCGCCCCGCGCTCCGATGAGCGCGAGCGCTTTGCGACGGCGGTCGCTGCGGTGGTGGCCGAGGGCGCGGCACTGAATTCCGGCCGGTGACCACTTCGCGGTCGGATTCCGGCCTGTTCGGCGTGCTACTTGCCGCTGGCGGTGCGCTCGCGTACGGCGTCACCACGGTGATCGGAAGGGGGCTCGCAGCGGCCGGGGTCACCTCCGCGACAGCGCTCGGGATCCGGTTCGCTCTCGCCGCGCTGGTGCTCGCCAGCCTGCTCAAGGTGCGGGGCGCCCCGCTGCTCCCGTTGCCCGGCGAGCGGTTGCGGATCGTCCTCCTCGGCGCGGTCGGCTACACGTTGGAGTCCACGCTGTTCTATCTGTCTCTGCAGCGGGGGACGGCGGCGGCCTGCATCCTGCTGTTCTACGCCTATCCGGCGATCGTGACGGCGATCGAACTCGTCCGCGGTCGGGAGCGGCTGACTCCCGCGACGGGTGCCGCTCTGGCCCTGTCGGTCGCCG
The DNA here is from genome assembly GCA_963731295.1 of uncultured Actinomycetota bacterium. Classification (GTDB taxonomy): domain Bacteria; phylum Actinomycetota; class Actinomycetes; order Propionibacteriales; family Propionibacteriaceae; genus Microlunatus. The sequence goes on along the minus strand of CAVSUP010000009.1, from coordinate 8,773 downwards.
GGACCGCGATCGTGGTCACCTCGGGCGGCACGGTGTCCATCTCCTTCCTGGGCATCGTGCTCGCGCTGTCGGCGGCGACGGCGTACGCGGTCTATCTGGTGGTCGGCCGCGAATTCGGCCGCCGGACCGATGCGATGACCGCGGCCTGCTGGGTTGCCATCGGCGCGTCGGGATCATCGCTAGTGCGGGGGGTGATCACCGGCACGCACTCCGATCCGAGCGGACACCTGCTGCCGCTGGCGGGGTACGGCGTGGCCACCGCGGCCGCGTTCGGGCTGACGTTCGCCGCGCTGGGCCGGCTCGGAGCGAGCCAGACCGCGGTGATCGGCACCCTCGAAGCGCTGTCCACCGTCGTGCTCGCGTCCCTGGTCCTGGGCGAAGCGATCACGCTGGCCCAGGCGGTCGGCGGGCTTGCGGTCATCTCGGCCGCCGGCGTCATCGCCTGGTCGCATCGACCCGCGCCCCGCCGGACCCTGCCGCAGCCACCCGTCCGGCCTCCGGCCGAGCTCGTGCTGAGTGGCGTCGACGGGGACGACGTCGAGGGTCACCTGTTCGTGGTCAGATCGGCCGCACCAGAGCCTGATGCGCGCGCCACTCAGGGCCACGGCGCGCTCGGGCCGTGACGTTAGCCGTCGGCCAGCCACGACAGCATGCGGCCGCGCGACCAGCAGCGGCCAATGGCCTCGGCGTGCAGGGCCGGGTGCTCGAACAGCGTGAGGCCGATGATGCTGTGGCCCGAGGCGCGGCGATCGCCGAGGGTCGGGACGGCCGGCGCGACGCCGACCCCCTCGACCGAAACCCACGCGACCGCCCGGCTCCGCGCCGCTTCGTCGAGGCGGTGCAGGAAGCGCATGCGGTTCTCGAGCGAAAAGCTCGACAGCGCCCAGGTCGTGATGACGACCGGCAGGACGTCCGCGGACACCCGAGCGAAGGCATCCGGCAGCACCTCGATGGCGTCACCCGGCAGTAGCAGCGGTGGGGTTAACGCCACCAACGCGATCTCCGCTTCGAGCCTCGCCAGCTGCTCTCGTTGATCCGGCGACACACTCGCGCGCAACCAGCGGACTGCATTTGCGTCGGTCACGTCGACCGGATGGAGGTCGATGCCGACCCGGGCCACGACCTCGGGCATCGCCCGCGTCGGGAGGGGTCGGTTTCCCACGACCGAGGCCGCCACTTGCACCGGAGACGACGGGTCGCCGAGCGATTGTCCGTTGCTATAGGTGATGCCGACGCGATCGACCTCGAGATTGAAGGCCGCCGAACATCCCACATCGATCAGCCCGACCGTGTCCGCGCCGACCCGCCGCGCCACCTCGGCGAGGGCCGGATACAGCACGGCGTATCGGCCGGTCTCGATGGTCCGGGTCTTCCGACCTGCCCTGCCCACGGGTACGTTTGCCCCCTTCATTCAGCGTTACGGCCTCAGCAGCGGGAGCAGGGCTGAGCAACGGCCGCAAAGCGCTCGGGTCGAGTGGTGGAGTCTCCCTCACGAGATTCGAACCCTCGCTGCCGCCCTGAAAGTCCGAAATGGGAAATTCTTCAACCCCCTTCAAAGTCTGTCGTCGATGCTTGAAACCTTCTTTGGCTAGGACAAACACCAGCATACTGGGGTCGTGATGACGCTCAGTGGTTGTCACCGTTTCGTACTGTCTCGCTCCCTCTACGCTCCCTGACTGGTCCAGTTCGACCATGATCAACATCTCTGGTGCACGTCGCGTCCTCGACTCGCCTGGGTGTCGATCATGTTGGATGCCGAGCACAGGCGAGGGAGTGCAACTCAACTGGCTTGGGCGTGAGGTGGCCGCCGGTGATCGAGGTCAGGTAAGGAACACGTCACCGGCCCGCCGGCTCTGATCGCATCGAGCGATGCCGTGTGCCGTTAAACCTCCCGCGAGGTTCTCTCCGGCAACGCAGCACCTCCGCTGGAGGTGGATGTATGTGGATCCTTCGTCTACGTCTGATGCGGGCGTGCGGTTCGCTTCGATTGAGGGCTGGGTGCTCGGCTTCGCAATCGTCATGACCAGTTCCTCGTCTCCTCGATGGTTGACAAGCTCCAGCCACGTGGGACATCACAAAACTGCGGGGCACGGTCAAAGGCGTCTGGTTCCACCTGTACGTGATCTTGGACATCTTCTCCCGCTACGTCGTCGGCTGGATGGTCGCCAACCGCGAAACCGCCGAACTGGCCGAGGTGCTGATCCGGCAGACCTGTCTTGAACACCGCCTATCAAGCCCACCCCGAACGCTTCGTCCAACGGCCACCGACACCGCCGCAGCTGCCTACCGTCGCAGCAAATCAACCCGCCAACACCACAGGAGGAGGCCGCTCAGTAATTCGCTCGAAACCCTGCCTCAAACAGGTTGACAGGTTCCGCCTTCGCTGCAGACCGACCCACTCGGATGCTCAGTCGATCATCCGCGACGTCTGACGAGCCGTCGACAGGAATTGTCGTTGGCGGTCCAGACCATGCCGGCTGACAACCAGTGTGCCATCGTGCCCCCGACGACGTGCGACGAGATGCCCCCGACAACGACCCCTGCCAGTTGCCTTGTCCCAGGTGGCCAGCGCAGCGTGTCTCGTGCCACGCTGCGTCGGGTGCGCCGCGTCGGGAGCGCCGCGTGGTGAGGAGTTTACTTACTCTGTTTAGGGGTCGGCGCAAGCGCCGGCGGGCGGCGCGTGTCCTCCCTACGGTCCGGGCCGCGCCGCCAAACGTTGACCAGAGCCGACCGCCCGATCAGAACCCCTGCCCGCCGCCTGCATCCCCTCCGCCTGAGTCCCCGTGGAAATGAGGGCGGCCCGCACTCCGCTGGCCTAGATTTGGCTCCCTCGGACCTGGATACGCGGACCTATGCGCCCCGCAGCGCAAACAGTCCGATTCCAACCCCTTCGTCTCGTCGTTGTGCTCGAACCGCCACTGATGTTTGCGGAACACACAGATCAGACGACGAAGCACTTGCGTGACCATGACATCCCCTCAAAGGGTCGGCCGAATGATCGTTCAGTCTTGCATCTTTTGTCGCTGCATCGTAGGGCAATTTGCCAGGCGATTTTGGCTGTGCCATATGAACCGGCCCGGACACTCCTGCCTCGCTCGGCGACCACGCGGATACGTTGCGGCTACGATCGCCGACGACCAGCCGCCGGCAGTAGCATCGGTCGACACTCACCAGGATGCCGATGCACGTCGGCGCTCAGGTGATTCCCCAGGTTGAGACGGTTGTCGCTCACGCGGTTCCCGGGTGTTATGCATGGGGGAAAGGGGGTCGGAAACGGGGGTGGGAATCAGCCCAGGACCGTCGTGCGGAGCACGCAGTGAACCACCGTCGTGCGGAGCACGCAGGAGGCGACCGTCGTGGGTAGAGCCTCGCTGAGTGAGCGCGAGCGGCGACCGCGATGGGCAGATCTGACGCGCGACCGGGGTTTCGGCCTGTGGTTACAGCGGTTTCAGCGAGCTGCCCGTAGCTGGTGGCGACGGAATCGTCGATGGGCAGGGCTGTGAAGCGTCGCTGAAACTGCACGATCCTGCGGAGTCGCTCGGCTCGGACTGCTGGGTCGGCAGTGACCAGCGCGCCGAAGTGCAGTTCGGCTAAGCCTGCGGCGCTGATCGCCAGCTCGCCTCGAACGGCGGATCGTCGATGGCGATCATCACGCCGGTGTCGGGTACAGCCCGCATCTACTGGCCGCGGCCCGTGAGCGTCCCACGGGTTGATGAGCTCATGGTTGAATGAGGTCGCGGCCCTGTCCCCAGTCGGTTCAGTTCGTCCAGCCAGCAATCCGTTACGTCGGAGCTGATCTTCGGCCGGTGGCTGGCCCTCGTCCGGGTCCAACCATTGCCTCGGCTGGGCGGTGACCATGCGCGCTGCCAGCCTTCCGGACACGGTGACCTCGCTAGCCGCACGGGGCGCAAGACGCCCACGAACTTCCCCCCGGTCGTCCGCAAACCGAACTCTCAGCCTTTGACGTAGGACACTTTCTCGGCGACCAAGCCGTCCCGGATGTGGAAGAGGTCGATTCCACGGACGTGGCCAGGCTGGGCTCCGTTCCAGTTGTAGCGCCATTGCACGACAGCGCGGTCGCCGAATACCTGCATGGATTCTTCGGTGAAGGTAGCGGCTGCCGCGTCGGCGAACAGTTGGCGCCAGGCTTCACGGACGGCGACCTGGCCCTCGTAGCGTTGGCCGTCGGGTGGCGCGGTTGACTCGAAGAGGCAGTCGGGTGTGGTGCAGGCCATGATCGCGTCGAGGTCACGGCTGTTGAATGCGGTCCCGAAACGCTTGACCACGGCGGTGGTGTCGGACCTGGCGCGGCCGAACGCCGCGAGTAAGAGCGCTTGGGTGTCGGCATCGTCGACGACCGGGACCCGCGGGCCGATCACCCCGGCCTGTCGGTAGTCGTCCTCCCGGGCCGTGAACCAGCTATGGACCGATTCGGCCAGCTGGTCGTCGAAGCGCAGGTCCACGCCGATCGCGGTGGCCAGGTCCCAGGCGTGGATCAGGTGGTCGGCGGCCAGCTGCCGCAGATACTCGGCTGCGGGCGTCGTCCCGGATGACAGCTCCACCGGTTGGTCGTCGGCGGTCTCGCTTACTGCCGAGAGGGCCTCGTCCCGCGCGGCCTGCCACGCTGACAGGGGCGCGATGCCGAGAAGGTCGCCGTCGAGGGCGTCGCCGATGTCGGTGATGGTCTGTCCGCTGAGCAGTGGCGGGACCCAGCGGTTCTCTCCGACGACGTGGTTGACCAACGCGCGAATGTTCCATTCGCTGCACGGTGTGGGCGCGGTCCATTGGTCCTCTCGCACCTGCGGGATGATCGCGTCGAAGGCCTCAATGCTGCGCGCGTAGGCGGCTCGCGCAGTCATCGTGGGGCTGGTCATCGCGCATACTCGCTCGCGCCGAACCAGTCGACGACGACGACGTCCTCGTCACCAACGACCCAGGCGTCGTGTCCGGACGGGAGGGAGGTGACGTCGCCGGGAGCGGCGTCGAACTCCGTTCCGTCGGCCATCTGGATTCGCAGAGTTCCTGAGACGTGATACTGGAAATGTGGCGCTTCGCACAGCGCGGTGCCCGCGATCGGCTTCACGTCGTCGGACCAGCGCCAGCCGGGCCGCAGGACGAGCCGGCCGATATCGCTGGCGCCGACGTGCAGCAGCTCGAGCTGCCCATGTTCGAACGTGCGGATCTCATCGGGGGCACCGAAAGCTCGGTGCTCAGTGGTCTGGGTAGACATGTTTCCTCCTGGTTTGGGGTGGTGCCAGCAACGCTAGGAATCCAACCTTGCAGTTTGCTAGCGGTTGGAGATGATGAGGAAATGGCGAGCGAACCCGCCGGCGCGATCATCGAGCTGCGGATCCTCGGCCGGTTCGTGGTTCTCCGCGATGGGGCCGAGGTGCCCGCCGCCGCCTTCGGCGGTCGCAAGGTCCGGGCCCTGGTGCGCATTCTGGTCACCCGGCGGGACCGGATCGTCCCGAACGATGTGCTGACGGAGCTGCTCTGGCCAGATCGTGCCCCGGCGGACCCCGCCGCCAACCTTCAGGTGCTGGTCAACCGGGCGCGCCGAGCGGTGGGCCGACCCGATCTGGTGGTCACCGGATCCAGCGGTTACGCCTTGACCAGCGAGCGGTGGTGTGTGGTCGACGCCGAACGCTTCCTGGCTGACGTAGCTCGCGCCGCAGAGCTTCGCGGCAGGATCGCCCTCGACGCGTACAAGTTGGCGCTGGCCGCGGGGGACGCCGAACCGTTGACCGAGGACAGATACACCGGGTGGGCCGAGCCTTACCGTGACGAGATCCTGCGAGCGCGGCAGACAGCGTGGGAGCGGGCGGCTTCGCTCGCCCTGGAGGTCGGAGACCCAGGCCTCGCGGTCGCGTGGGCCGCCGCCGCTGCCCGCGCCGAGCCACTGCGCGAGGTGGCGGTGCTCACCATGGTCCGGGCCCTCGCCGCGACAGGAGACTCGGTTGCAGCCCTGGCGCGGTATCAGGCGTATCGCCGGCAGCTCGCCGACGAGCTTGGGCTCGATCCTTCGCGGGAGGCGGCTGAGCTTGAGCTTGAGCTGCTGGGCGCAGACCCTGCACCGCCCCGGACCGTTCCAGCAGAGACGATCCAGGTCACGTTCACTCCGCTGCGTTTCGTCGGTCGTACTCGCGCCCTCGAAGTCATCATGAACGCGCTCGCTGGGTCCTCTGACCGGCGGGCCCGGGTCGTGCGCGTCGCCGGAGGGTCCGGGACCGGTAAGTCACGACTGTTGGCCGAGGTGGGTCAGCTGGTGGCGGCGACGTACGTGCGTGCGTTCTGGGCCGATCGGGATGAGCCATGGACCCTGGCCCGCGCCCTCCTGGCGGAGCTGGTGGCGGCCGACTTCGCGGTGGCCAACGGCCTCCCGGGCCAGCTGCGTGCAGCGCTAACCTCCGTCCTGCCCGATATCGTGCCGGCGGCCGGCCCGCTCGGCCCGCTCGACCCGCTCGACGCAGAGAGCCGTCGAGCGCTCGTGTTTGAGGCCGCGGTGCGAGTCGCGTCCGCGATCCAAGGGCTGGTCGTGATCGTCGACGACCTGCAGTGGACCGACCCCAGCAGCCTGCGGCTGCTCGCCGCACTGGTGGACCGCCTGCCGGGTCTGGGTCTGGTCGTGAGCTACCGGCCGGAGGAGGTCGTGCCCGAAGGCGAGATCGACGCATTCCTGCATCGCCTGGGGCCGACACCGAGCATCAAGTTGGGCCGGTTGTCAGAGCGGGCTTTGCGCGACCTCGCGGATCCCGGTCTGGCCGCGGCTCTCGTCCAGCACACCGACCGAACGGCCATCGCGGTGACGGAGGTCGTGCGCCGCCTCGCCGGGGAAGGAGTGATCATCGCGGATCGCCACGGTCGCTGGCGACAGGTGACCCTCGGAGCGATCGAGCGCGCCGCCGAGCTGGGTCGACTCGGTCAACAGCAGGCGATTGCCCACCGGGTCGCGGGCTGCGCAGCACCAGGCCGGGCCATTCTTCAGCTTCTCGCATTGCTGGGCCGGGAGGCCGCCGCCCGCACGCTGGCCGAGGCCCTGGCAACCTCCGAGGCCACCGCGCTGGACGCCCTGTCCGAGCTCTCAGCGCTTGACCTCGTCCATCAGAGTGAACGGGGGTGGGGCTTCGCCCACGACATGGTCGGGGAGGTTGTGGCCGCCACGCTCGGCGGCGCCAACCGCGCCCGACTGGAGGCGCGCCTGGCAGCCGTCCTCGACCAAGAAGACGGCGACCCGGCCGAGCGGGCACGGCTCTGGCTCGCAGCTGGCGATCGAGTACGGGCGGCCGGCGCGTACGCGTCCGCAGCTCAGGGTGCGCTTGAGGCCTTCGCCGACGCCGAAGCAGAACAGCTGGCCGATGCCGGGCTCTCCAGCGTGGGCTCGTCGTCCGCCTTCGCCGCCGAACGTTCCGTTCTTCTCCAGACTCGGGCCCAAGCCCGGCGAAGGCGTGGAGCGATAGCTGGGGCGCGCGCCGATTTGCGCGCTGCCCTGGACAGCCAACATGCGGGACCGGGGAGGTCTAGGGTCCTGACCGAGCTCGCCATTCTGGCCTCTGGGGCGGACGACCTGGAGCGAGCGGCCGAACTGGCTGAGCTCGCGCTCGTCGAGGCGGGACCCGATTTGGCCGCGTCAGCCCGGGCACTCGAGGCCGCCAGCGTGATCGACATGAACCTGGGGCAGCCTGATCGGGCGGAGCGGCGGGCCGGCGAGGCGCTCGCGCGGTATACCAAGCTGAGCGACTCGCGGGGCACCGCCCGCATCCTCGACGCGCGGGCGATGGCGACCTTCCTCGACGGGGACATCCGGACGGGGACCGCGCTCCTCGACCGTGCGGCGAACTTGTTCGAGGATTCCGGGGATCTGATGAGGACGGTCACCCCTCGATCGACCCGGGGCCACGGGCTGGTGTTGCTGGACCGCGCCGACGAGGGACTGGTTGATGCAACGCGGGCTTTGGATTTTGCCCGGGCCCTCGGTCATCCCGAAGGGCAGGCGTACGCACTGTGGCATCAGGCCGAGGCACTTTCGGTGCTTGACCGAGCTATCGAGGCTATAGCGGTCGGCGAGGAAGCACTCGCGATCGCGACACGCATCGGCCACCGGGGTTGGACCGCGACGTCCTGGCGCGCGATCGGACTCGGCAGGCAGGCCGCCGGAGACTACGACCTTGCCCTGGAGGCGTTCGAGCAGTCACTCGCTTCCGCCGAGCATCTCGACCTTTTTGGCTGCTGGGCAGCGGCGCGGGCTGCGTTGATGAACATCATTCTTGGCCGATCCGACCGGGCCGCCCCCCTCGTCGCGCGGGCGCTGACCCTCGGCCCTGCCCTGGGCCGGCACGAGGCACGGTGGGCGGCGGCCGAGTTGGCCGTCGCGAGCGGCCAAGACGATGCCAGCCGGCTGGTTCAGGAAGCATTGGCGGCGGCGGAACGCGGCGGGGCTCTGGTGTACCAGACCCGCCTGGCTCCGCTCGCCCAGCGCCCGGCGGAGCCGAGCACACCCACCACCTGAGGCCCATTCGGCGTACCCAACACGGTCAATCAGGTAGCGACCGACAACCGACGCCCCTTCGGCTTCGAAGCGGGGCAACGGGTTGGCGCGAAGGGGTGCCCGCGGGTTAGCCGGTGCCGGGCCGGATGAGGCCGTGTTCGTAGGCATAGACGACGGCTTGTACGCGGTCCCGGAGTCGGAGCTTGTCGAGGACCCGGCCGACGTGGGTCTTCACGGTGGCTTCGCTGACCACCAGCCTGGCGGCGATCTCAGCGTTTGACAGACCTC
>CAVSUP010000008.1:0-8226 GCA_963731295.1 uncultured Actinomycetota bacterium | reverse complement strand
ACCCGGATCAAGTTGCTGGTTCAACGAAGAGTCTCTTAGGATAACGAACGGATAACGGGGGGGCCGGTATCCGCCCCCCGACGGTCACGTCGGACACCCGCCAGTTATCCAACAAGATCCGACGAGGAGTTCCTGTGACGTACCAACGTCCGAACCGACCCCGACGCGCCATCAACGCAAAACCTTTTGGCAGTGTTCCCAGCAGCCTGCCCACGCGCTCTCTCTCTGCTGACCCGACGATCGCTCGTCGTCGTCGCGGCCCTGGCCACCAGCGTCGCCGTCCTGGTGCCGACCACCTCGGCCGACGCCGCCGCCACCGGCAGCCTCGGGCTGACCGCCGGCAAGTCGAAGTTCGTGTCGCTCGGCGGCAGCTACGGCGATGTCGGCGCCTCGGCCCAATTCACCGTGCCGGCCGCCCGCGCCGCGTACCTCGGACTGCAGCTCCGCTCGAGCGACAACAACAACGGCTACCGCGCCCGGACCCGGATCCTGGCCGACGGCACCGTCTGGGTCGAGCTTCTCCCGGGTGAACGGCGGCAACGAGACCCTGCTGGCCAGTCAGGCCACGGCGGTGAAGGTCAGCACCGGGACGAAGCTCAACGTCGACGGCATGGCGACCGGCACCAACCCGGTCAAGCTCTCGGTGCGCACCTGGGTCAACGGCGCCTCGAAGCCCGGCTGGCAGCAGACCTTCTCCGACAGCTCCGGCAGCCGGATCAGCTCGGCCGGCGCCGTCCGGGTCTACGGCTATCTCTCCGCCGCCGCCACCGGTTCGGGCACGGTGAGCTTCGCCAACGCCACCGCGTCGGCCGTCACCAGCACGACCAGCCCCACCCCGGCTCCCTCCACCGGCAAGCCCACCGCCGACACCACCGGCGTCCCGGCCGGCACCTCGCTCACCCGGCACGACGGCGACATCATCGTCGACCAAGACGGCACCGTCCTCAGAACCTGGACATCCACGGCTTCGTCACGTCAGGGCCAAGAACGTCACCATCCGCAACTCGATCGTCCGCGGCGGCCAGCAGCAAGGGCACTGCCGACCGGCCTGATCACCAACTCGACGGCTACAAGAACCTGCTGATCGAGAACGTCGACGTCAAGCCGGAGTTCCCGTCGGTCTACTTCGACGGCATCAAGGGCTGGAACTTCACCGCCCGCCGGGTGCACGTGCGTCGGCAACGTCGACTCGATCAAGATCCACGGCGACAACGTCACGATCGAGGACTCGCTGCTGGAGAACACCACGTACTACGCCAGCGACCCTATCCAGAACGGCGGACCGACCCACAACGACAACATCCAGATCCTGTACGGCAAGAACACTCGATCATCCGGGCAACACCATCCGCGGACGCCACGAACTTCGCCATCCTCGGCGCGGCCAACCGCGGTGACATGTCCGAACCTCGTGATCGACGGCAACTGGCTGGACGGCGGCCACTGCACCGTCAAGCTGCAGATCCTCAACGGCTGGACGAGATCGGCGACCGTGACCGGCAACAAGTTCGGCCCGAACCGCGAGATCAGCAACTGCCCGATGCAGGTCTACACCGTCGGTGAACCTGACTGCCGCGGCAACGTCATGGAGCTGACCGGCGTCCCCGTCCAGCCCCTGCGAACAACGCCTGACCGACCGAGCATCAGCGCGAGCGGCGCATCCGAGCGATCGGGTGCGCCGCTTCGTCGTTACCCGATCGTTCCGTTTCGAAATGCTGATTGGTGACCCACGACCCCGCCGAGCTGGCTAGAATCATCCCCGGCAGTCACCTATCGGGGGGAAGTGTGAGCCGCATTATCGGTTACGCGCCGGGCGCGTACGACCTGTTTCACATCGGTCATCTCAATCTACTCAAGCATGCCCGCAGTCAGTGCGACTATCTGATCGCCGGCGTCGTGTCGGACGACAAGTGCGAGCGCACCAAGGGCGTTCGTCCCTTCGTGCCGCTCGTCGAGCGCGCGGAGATCGTCCGCAACATCGGGTTCGTCGACGAGGTCTACGAAGAGCATGTGGCCACCAAGCTCGAGGCCTGGCGCGAAGTGGGCTTCAACCTGATCTTCAAGGGCGACGACTGGCGGGGCACCGCCAAGGGCCGCCAGCTCGAAGAGGAATTCGCGAGCGTCGGGGTCGAGGTCGCCTACTTCCCGTACACCGTGCACACCTCCAGCAGCATGCTCCGCCGCGCCCTGAACTACTCAGTCGGCGCCCAGGAGGCCAGCCGGTACTGACCGGCATCAGCCACATGTCGACGGCGCCGGGTCTTACGAGGACCCGGCGCCGTTTTTCGTTGTTCGTCAGGAATTGGTCGAGCTGCCGCCCTTCGACAAGCTCAGGGAACGAAGGTGGGGTCGGCTCCGAGAACGAAGGTGGGGTCGGCTCCGGAACCAAGGTGCTCGGCTCAGAGAACGAAACGGGTGGGCAGGGGAACGGCGACTTGACCCCGTAACAGAGCAGAAATCCGTTGCCTGAGCCACCCCCCTCTCTCCGTTCCCTGAGCCTGTCGAAGGGCACAGGCCAGCTGCGCCGGACAGCAAGAATCCGCTGGCTCTGAGTCCGATCGAAGAGCCACAGTGGGCGCTTCGATCGACTCGGGACAACGGATCCGGGACTTCCCGCGGAATCGGCCAGCGACAGGCTCAGGCAAACGCTGGAGGAGTTTTGAATCCCCCGAGGTCAAGCCCGAGCCTGTCGTAGGCCCACGATCCACCGGCCAAGCGGGATTAAGGCCGGTGGCAGGTTTCAGAGGCGGTGTCCCTCAGTGGTGACACCGCGCGTGTCGAGGAAGAGCTTGGAAGCCGACCGCAACGCCTCGACGTCGTAGTCGCGGTGGTTCTGCACCAGCACGACCAGGTCCACGGCCGCGACAGCGGCGAGCAGATCGTCGCCGGCCCGCTCGACATCGCTCATCGCCCGCCACTGGCGGACGTGCGGATCGTGGTAGCTCAGCTCGGCGCCGAGCGCCCGGAGACGCTTGGCCAGCGGCACCGCCGGCGACTCACGCTCGTCGGCGATGTTCGGCTTGTAGGTCACGCCGAGCATCAACACGGTCGAGCCGTTGATCGCCATCTTGTTGTCGTTGAGCAGGTTCTGCGCGCGCGAGGCCACGTAGTTGGGCATCGAGGCGTTGATCTCCTGCGCCAGCTCGACGAAGCGGAACGGGTGACCCAGCTGCTGCTCCACCCGGTGCGACAGGTAGTTCGGATCGATCGGGATGCAGTGCCCGCCGACACCGGGACCGGGGTAGAACGCCTGGAAGCCGAACGGCTTGGTCTTGGCCAGGTCGATGACGTTCCACAGGTCGATGTCCAGCTCGTGGCAGAACTGGGCCATCTCGTTGACCATGGCGATGTTCACGTGCCGGTAGGTGTTCTCCAGCAGCTTGGCCATCTCGGCCTCGCGGGTGCCGCGGGCCTCGACCACCGTGTCGATGAACTGGCTGTAGAACTCGGTCGCCGCGGTCGCGCAGCGGGGGGTCAGCCCGCCGACCACCTTGGGTGTGTTCTGCACCCCGTAGACCGCGTTGCCCGGATCGATCCGCTCCGGCGAGAACGCCAGGCAGAAGTCGGTGCCGGCCCGCAACCCGGAGCGCTGCTCCAGGATCGGCTGCAGGAATTCCTCGGTGGTGCCCGGGTAGGTGGTCGATTCCAGGACCACCAAGGTGCCCGGGGTCAGATGGTCGCCGACCGCTTCGCCGACCAGCCGGACGAAGGTCAGATCGGGTCCGCCCTCCTCCGACAACGGCGTCGGCACGCAGATCACCACGGCCGCGGCACCGGCGACGCAGGACGCGTCGGTGGTCGCCGAGAAACCGTCCGCGAGCATCACGGCCACAGCATCGTCGGACAGGTCGTCGACGTGCGAGCGGCCTTCGTTGAGACCGTCGACCACCCGGCGCGAAGCGTCCAGACCGACGATCCGTACGCCGCTGGCGGTCGCCCGCTCGGCGAGCGGCAGGCCGACATAGCCCAGGCCCACGATCACACTGTGGGTCGACGCCGCAGTCTCCTGCTGAGCATCATCAACTGACATCAGGGTTCACCTTCGATTTGATCTTGATATTCGTGGGTCCGCCGCTGCCCCCCGGCCGGTCGGACCCTGTCATCGTTGTTGGCTGGTCGCCTCAGGCGGCGAGCGGGGTGCCCCAGAATTCGTCGACCAGATCGCGGGTGGACCGGATGTTGGTGCGGCTGGATGCCCCGAAGACGATCGAGTCGATGTTGGGCTGCTGGCAGACCCATTCGATGGCCTCCCGCGGCGGGATGGCACCCGACGCGAAGACCGACATGGCGATGGCCCGGAACTCGTACTTGTCCAGGGTCTCCCGGTAACCCTGCATGCCGCCGCTCATCCGGAAACCGGCCTTGTTGATGTTGGAGCAGACGATCGGGTTCTCGATGCCCAGATCGGTCAGCACCTTCAGCAGCCGCGGCGTGTTCATGGTGATGAAGCCGGGCTCGGCGTCGTAGCGCGCCTTCACGTGATCATGGAAGATCCGGAAGGCATCGTTGAAGTTCAGCCCGAGCAGCAGATCGACGACGACGTTCTGCAGGAAGATCACCGGCGTCTTGAGTCCGGCGAACATCTTCATCTCGGAGTCGATGAGCAAGGTGGTGATGCCCTCGATGTCCTTCTTGGCCAGCGATCGCGTGCCCCGCATCGCCGCGTCCAGGAAGCCCTCGTCGGGCAGGAAGCGCTTGAGCGCCCCCATCGGCCCGTCCTCGGTCATCGCGTTGGCGTACTTGTGCGCGTACGGCATGCAGGGCATGAAGGACTGGTTCGGGTATCGACCCGGGTTGGCCCGCACGTGCTCGGCCACCTGGGCGATCCGGTCGTGCGTGGTGCACATGAAGGTGGTGACGCCCTCGTCGTAGGCCGCGTCGAGCACGGACTGGATGGCGTCGATCTTCTGGAATCTCATCGCCTGGGCGCGCGCCTTCTCCTCGGACATGTGATTCACGCCGAAGAACTGGTTGTCGCCGAACAGCAAGCGGTCCATGGTCTCGTCTTTCAAAAGCTGGTTCGTGGATGCGGAAGTCGAAGATTCAGCGCGCTCGGCGCCACGGCCACCGCAGCTTGCGGCGCGGGCGGACCGGCGTACGGGTGGCGACGGCGGGACCCGAACGTCGGCGCCGGCAGGCCGTTCGCATCGGCGACCATCATGGCCAGCGTGCGGTCGGTCTCGGTCGCGCTGGCGAAGGAGTTCGCCCCCTTCAGATCGCCACTGGCGATCCGCTTGGCGAACGCGTCGACCTGGGCGCTGTACTCCTCGCCGCGGACGTAGAACCAGACCTCGTCGGTCAGTTCGGTCGTGTACTTGACGTTCCACCCGCTGACGTAGCCCTCGGGCACGTCGGCGCTCTCGCGCAGGAAGACCTGGACCTCTTGGCGGTCGGCGTAGATCTTGCCCTGGGTGCCCCAGATGGTGATCTTGGTCGTCATCTTGCGCTGCGACTCGTCGCTCCAGTTCACCGACATCGAGGCGGTGACGTTGCCCGGGAAGAACAGCGTGCCGTAGACCTCGTCGTCGGTCTCGCGGGAGAAGATCGGGTTCAGCACGGTGCCGGCGACCCGGTCGGGCTCACCGAAGTACCAGTTGACCAGGTTCAGCGGGTGCGCGGCGTAGTCGTACAGGCTGCCGCCGCCTTCGCTCTTCTTGCTCCGCCAGGTGACGCCCTGGGTCTTCAGCACGACCGGCCCGTACGCCTCGGCGAGCACGTGGGTGACCCGGCCGATCGCGCCGGCGTCCAGCAGCCGCTTGACCTCGGCGAACGCGCCGACGAAGCGGTAGTGGTAGCCGACCTGGGTGACCAGACCCTTGCTCTCGGCCAGCTCGGTCAGCTCCTGCGACTCGACCGGGTCGAGGCAGAACGGCTTCTCGCAGAACACGTGCAGGCCGGCTTCGATCGCCTTGCGGACCATCGGTCCGTGCAGCACCGACGGCGTGGCGATGACGATCGCGTCGAGCTTGCCCTCGGCGATCATGGTGTCCATGTCGGAGTAGGTGGTCAGACCGGTGTACTTGCCCAGGATGGACAGCAGGTATCCGGTCGAATCGCAGATCCCGACCACCTCCAGGTCGGGGTGGGCGTTGAACATCGACAGGTGGGACAGACCCATCTTGCCGAGGCCAACCAGGCCGATTCTGATCATCTGCTGCTCCGTTCCGTTGTCGCGGACAGCGCAGGCGCCGCGGACTCATCGTCGTCGATCCGGCGGCGTGATTTCGCAGCCGCCTTGATCAGTAGTTGTTCGTACTGGCCGGCCACGTGCTCCCAGGTGAATTCCGAGGCGTGACGGGTCCGAGCGGCCGCACCGAGTCGGCGGGCCAGCTCGGGATCGGCGGCGAGCGCGCTGATCTGCGCGTCGACGTCGTCGGCCGAGCTGAAGTACAGCCCGGCATCCTGGGCGACCCACCGGTTGTACGGGTTGTCGTGCGCGATCACCGGATTGCCGGCGCCGAGCGCTTCGACCAGCGACGGGTTCGTGCCGCCGACCGTGTGTCCGTGCAGATAACCGGCGGCGTGGAAGCGCAGGGCCTGCACCCGTTCCGGTTCGTAGATGCCGCCGAGGAACCGGACCTGATCACTCGCGGCCGCCATCACCTCGGCGTGGTACGGATCGCTGTCGGGCTTGAAGTTCCCGAGCACCGCCAGCTCCATCCCCCGCTCCCGACGGGAGAATCCGCGGACGATCTCCACGATCGAGTTCTCCGGGATCGGCCGGGCGATCATGGTCAGATAGCGACCCGGGGTCAGCCCGTACGACTCGACGATGCTCGGTCGGTGCACTGGTCACCGTCGGTCCGCCGTAGGTGATCGTGGTGATCTTGCGGGCCGCGCGCCCGGGTCCGGAGATAGGTCTCGATCTCGGGATGATCGGCGATCAGCTCGTGACCGACGAAGCACGCGATCCGCTCGTTGACGTAGAGGATCGCCTGGCGCAGCTTGCCCCAGCGGGCCCGCGACCACTCGATGCCGTCCATGTTGATCACGTTGGGGACGCCGAGCACCCGCTGGGCGAGATTGAACACAGCTGTGTTGTAGCCGAAGGTCAGGTTGAGGTCGCCGCGATGCTTGACCGCGTGCCGGATCGATCGCAGATCGAATTCCGACGTGCCGAGCCACCCTTCGCGGTCGACCGGGATGGTCACCCGCTCCAGACCGTTCCACATGTCCGTGATCGACCGGGCCCGTGCCGACCGCCTGGCAGTAGACGACCACCCGCCAGCCCTGGTCACGCAGGAACAGACCCACCTGCTCGGCAGCGGTCTCGAACCCGCCGTAATTGGCCGGTACGCCGTGGGTGCCGAGGATTCGGACGGTTCTCATCGCCGCACCCGCCTCTTGGTCAGCGAGGCGAACAGTCCGACGATCTCCCGCGAGTAGCGGCCGGTGGTGAACCGGTCGAGGGCGTTGGCCCGCGCCGCTTCGGCCAGCTTGGTGGCCAGATCGGGATCGTCGACGAGTCGGGCGATCGCCTTGGCCATGGCCGAGACGTCCTCGGCCGGCACCAGCAGACCGGTCTGCTCGTCGGTGATCGACTCCAGGTGACCGAGGGCGGCCGTGGCCACCACCGGACGCCGGGACAGCTGGGCCTCGACGACCGCGTTGCCGAACGGTTCCCGCAGCGACGGCGCCACCACGATGTCGGCCTTGATCAGATTCGGCCAGATCGGCTTGCAGTAACCGGCGAAGGTCACCGCGCCGGCCAGGTCGGGCGCGTGCGGCCCGTTCCTCGAGCTCGGACACGTACCACTCGTAGCCGGGGAAGGCCGAACCGGCCAACTCGATCTCGAGGTCGTAGCCCTGCTCGCGCAGTTGTCCGACGGCCTCCAGGGCCAGATGCGGTGCCTTGCGCGGCGACAGCCGACCGACGACCACGAGCTTCAGCGGCGTCTCCCGGACGGCCGGAGCCGGTCGGTCGGCGGCTGCGGAACCCCGTTGTAGATCAGGTGACCGCGGCGCTCGAGACCGGCATCGGCCTCGACCATCGCACCCATGGCCGACTTGCTGATCACGATCACCGCATGGGCCAGCCGCAGCGGCATGATCAGCGCGCGACGGACGAGTCCGGAGTCGGTGTTCTCAGCCTCGTGCAGGTGCAGGGCGGTCGGCGTCCCGGTCAGCCGCGAAGACCAGCAGCCACCAGGGCAGCGTCACGGTGTTGACGTAGATCGCGGACGGCTTGATGAAGCGGACGAAGCGGATCAGCCGGGGCACCGAGGA
>CAVSUP010000007.1:0-19884 GCA_963731295.1 uncultured Actinomycetota bacterium | reverse complement strand
GTTCGCACGCTGGCGCGGCCCGGAATATTCTCGAGGACGAGGAATACCGCACGCGCTTCGGTAGTCGGGTCATTACGATCAGCGATGTCGAGGACGTGGTCGCCGCGATGCACAAGGGGTTCGACGATGTCCGGATGCATCGGTACGAGTCCGACACGCACAGCGGCATCGACCGCCCGTCCTGCCAGCCCTGGTCGACGCCGCTGATCATGATCTATTACAGATCGAAGTCGCCGGCTACATCAATGAGGCCCCGTTCCCGTTGCTGCGTGTGATGCTGGGTCCCGGGCGCCGGCGCAAATCCAGACTGCGTTCCATGTCGCGGGCGAGAAGGGCCGGGACGACGTGCCGCTCAGACTGGCCAGGGGCGCCGTGACCGACATCTTGCAACACCGCGGCCGGCGCATCCTGTCGGCCGCAAACTACCTGGATCTGCTCAATGCAGCGATTGCCCTGATCTTGATCGGGGTGCTGGTTCTGGTTGGGGTCTCGGTCAGCTGGAACATTCCGATCATGATCGTCAGCGCTTTGGCGGTTGCGGCGTTCTACCAGTCAGTGATCGCGGCCCAGGTTGCGGCGGTGGATTTTCATGAAGTTCACACCCGACAATGATCGGCACCGGATCGTCATTCGCCGCATCTCCCGAAACGAGGAGCGGGAACACCGCGCACGGCGGCGCTTCGGCCTCCTGACTTTCATCGCTGGCTCGGTCGCCACGGCGATCATCACGGTGGCGGCCACCTACGGCGGCGAGATCCTGGCTCGTCTGACTGAAAGGTAGAAGCACGGGCCAGTAGTCCTCTCGATCCGCGAGGCCGCGGCGGATGACCGGGGAAGTGTCCGAGGTGCGAATATGGCCGCGCATAGCCTCGAATTCAGATCGAGGCGTGACAGAGATCGGGTGACCCGGCGGGCGTCGTTCCGTGACAGTTGTCGGAACTACTCACACCGAGGGCAGCGCCCCGGCGTCGCGGACCCCGTTGGCTGCAGATGGGCGCGGCTGATGTCGGTGGCTGCTCACGATGTGGGTTCACGATCCCGGGGTCGCTCATGCAGAGCGCTTACGAGGCCGCCGCCGTGCGGGTTGGGCTGCCGTGGCTCGGGACCGACAGAGAGATTGCGACGATGGCCGATGTGATCATCTCTGGGCTGATCTACACGAAGGGTAATGACCGCGCGGGAAATCGTGGCTGGGTCAACGGCTCGGGCCGGGTGAGGGTATCCGCGGGTCTGACCGACCCGGACAACGGAGGCAAGATGTTCTCGGTGATTCCGTTCGGCGCGTCGCTGGTTATCAAGTACAGCTGATTGGAGTCAGCTTGCTCGGATAGGAGTCCTATGAGCATTCCGCAACGGGAGCGGCTGACGGCTGAGCAGTTGTTTCTCGACACCGTCGAGGATCTGCGCCGACGCTCAGCCATTGGAGCCCAGCGATACGACATGATCCAGTCTGCAGGACTTGTCCGCAGGCTGCTGGTCGACCGTCGTGGGTTGTAAGATATCGTCAATCGAGAACCTGCTCTCAAGATCACTTTTTTGGTCGGCGGCACCTACGTACATGTCGACTCGTGGCCGTCCGGAGGCGTCTACGGCCAGGGTCCATGGCTGGACGCAGTAGCTGCTCGTCTCGATCTCCGACGAAGGCTCACGGACACTTTCACACCCGATGAGCTGAACGAAATGAGCGGTTCGTCCCCTCCGATGAAGAGGCATCAGTTCCTCGCACACAAGGCATTCGAGCTGGTCCAATTCTCGGAAGGACCGCCTGCCGTGTTGGAAACAGCGAGCGTGTTGGACATCGTCCGGTTGTACGCGCACGAGCTTGGCGGAGTGCACTGGAACATGGCCAAAGACTCGAATCCGTTGCTGATCAAGCTACTTCCTGATCATGAACCGTTCATGCGCGAGACGATGGTGGCGATCGCAAGGATGACGGTGCGGGCGCTCGAACCGTTGGCCTACTACATTCACTTGGTCAATCGACCGGCCCCGTTCGGGTTTGACTCGCTCGGCCAGCCCTGATTCGGCCTTGACCGTCGATCGCGTACCACGCCTGCAGCTGGTGCGTCATCCCGAGCACCCGATCAGCAGTGAGCGCGGCATGGAGGACGTTACTGGAGCGGTCCGGTAGTCGTTCGGCGGCGGCCTGTGCCGCGTCGGGCGCCGCAATGGCGCCTTCGCCATCAGTTCAAGAAGTAGCGGATGACGACGTTGACGTCGTTCGTTTCACAGTTTTCTTCATCTCGTTACCAGGTAGGGGCGTTGGACCTTGATGGTTGATGTGGTCGGGGACGGTTTGGGCGGGGCGGCACCATCGTGGTCGATGGTCCTCCTGGCATTTCGGTGGGCTGGGTGTTCGCCGCTGTGCTCTGAACGAGGGTGCGGTCGAGGTGCGCTTGCCAATCGAAAGCGGCTCGGTCGAGTTGGTTTCTCCCGGTCGGTCGCAGGTCGTCGGGATCGACGCCGGTTGCGGCTCGCCAGACGGCGATGTCGCTGAGGATTGAGCGTGTCGGGATCGCTGTGAGCGTCGGCCCAATTGGGAGGGCTGTCAGCGTTCTCGGCTTTGACTTTGTACGAGGGCGGCGAGGTCGGTGACGAGCTGGGCTCGCCGACTGAGGTAGGCGGACCATCTGGGATCCTGTACGTCGCTCTGGGGGTCCCAGGAGCCATGGCAGCGGACCATTGCCTTGCGTTGGGTTGCGTGGCAGTCGCCATTCGAGGACGGCGGCTTTGTCGCCGGCGAGTGGCGAGGTTCCGTCCGCGGGCGGCTCGTGGAGGTGGTGGAGGGGGTGTTCGCCGGTTTCGGCGGCGAGTGCGAGGAGGTGGGCTCGGAGGGTGGGCCAGGCGGGTTCGGCGGTGAGGCCGGGGATGTGTTGGTCGATGTCGTCGAGGTCGGCGACGGCCTGGGGTCCGACGATGTGTTCGGTGGCGACGGTGAGGCTGTCGGTGTAGCGCTGGACGGCCTCGAACAGTCGGGTGGCCGGGTCGTTGAGTTCGCGGAGCTGGGTGGTGGCGGAGGTGGGGGCGTCGTCGCGGGCGAGGATCTGCTCGAGCGCTTCGGTCGGCGTTCGGGGTGCGACGGCTTCGGGTCGGATGACGCTGTGGGGGTCGCCGTCGCCGACGACCTGGAGGTAGAGGTGGTTGGCGTGCCGGCCGCGGGTGAGCATCGTGTAGAGCTGCTGCCGTGATTCCTGGCCGGTGAGGATGCCGTGCATGGTGTCGGCGGAGACGCCTTGGGCGCTGTGGATGGTGGTGGCGTAGCCGAGCCCGGTGGATTCGTGGACGTAGTCGGCGGGGAGCCGGGTGGTCAGTCCGCTGGTGTTGTGGCGGACGGTGAGGCCGCCGTGGTGGCTGATGTTGGTGATGGTCCAGCGGTCGCCGTTCTTGACCCAGTCGGTGGGGGAGAGGCGGAGTCGTCGGTCGTTGGTGCGGGTGATGATCATGTCGCCGACGGAGGCCTGGTTGCCGTCGGCGAGGACGATTTCGCGTCCGGGGTGGGTGTGGCGGAGGCGGTGGTCGCGGGCGCGGCGGTTGAGGTCGGCGACGAGGTCGCGGGTGGGGGCGAGCATGATCGCGTCGAGCCCGGCCGTCCGGTCGGCGACCCAGGCGGTGAAGGCGTCGTCGGTGGCTTTGGTGAGGTCGCCGACGTGGACGCGGCCGTGGTCGAGGTAGAAGCCGAGTGCTCGCGGGTCGCCGTCGCGGAGGGCGAGGGAGGCGTCGGCTTCGGCTGGGTTGGTGAAGCGGTGGAGTTCGGTGAGTTGCAGGGCGCCGTGGGTGTGTTTGATGTCGCGGAGGATGCCGCCGGCGCCGATGGCGGCGAGTTGTTGATCATCCCCGATCAGCCGGACGCTGGCGCCGCGGTCGAGGGCGAACTGGACGGCTCGTGTCGAGGGACAGGGTGTCGGCCATCCCGGCTTCGTCGATGATCACCAACGTTGACGGTCCGATGCCGGCGGCCCAGTCGGGGAGCTGGTTGTGGTTGATGGACCAGGTGAGTTTGGCGAGGGTGTCGGTGCGGATGCCGGTCTGCTCGCCGAGGACGGCGGCTGCGGCGGCGGACGGGGCGAGGCCGATGACCTGGCCGCCGTCTTGGGTCCAGGCCAGGGTGAGGGCGCGCATGGCGGTGGTCTTCCCGGCGCCGGCCGGGGCGATCGCCAACTGCAGCCGGGCACCGGAGGTGCACATCTCCCGGACCAGGGCGGCCTGACCGGCGTCGAGGGCGGTGCCGTTCGCGGCGAGTTCGAGCAGCGCCAGGTCGACCGCCGACGGGTCGACGACGGTCCCGTCGCGGTCGGCCGGCGGCGGCGATCAGGCGTTGTTCGGCGTCGAGGATCCGTTGCGAGGTGTAGCGGGTGGTGCCGGCGACGGTGTAGACGGAGGAGCCGTCGGTCCGTCGCAGAGTCTCGGGTTCCTCGATGCCGTCGGCCGGTGCGACCAGCGCGACGCACCGGTGATCGAGGACTTCGGCGATGAGCAGGTCGACCAGGGCGTCGACCTGTTCGGTGGGGATGTCGGCGGCGCGGACCTGGCGTTGGGCTTCGGCGCGGACGTGCCAGATCTGCCAGGTCGCCCGGTGCTCCTCCACCACGGTGAGGATGCGATCGGCCGTCGAGCTGACCCAGTCCGAGTCGACGGACGTCGGCTTCATGGCGTTCGGGTTGCAGAGCGTGCTGGACCATCGCGTCGACGGCGTCGCTGGCTGCCGAGGACCTCGGCTGCTTCTGCTCATCCAGGTGGTGCGTTGTTCGGCCAGGGATCGGGGTTCGTGTTTGGCGTCGCGGGTCTCCAAGGTGGCCTGCTGGGCCAGGTGCAGCATCTCGACCGGGGTGGGTGGCCGGCCGTGATCGTCCTGGAACTTGGATGGCCAGCTGCACCGCGTGCGGACCTTGATCGCGGCCCGCCGGGACGACCAGCGTTCGTTCAGTCGGGGGTCGACGCCGACGATCTCCCGGATCGGCCGTTTGGTCGGGTCGGTGCCGGCCCGTTCGGCGAACCGGACGCCGAGGGTGTCGCGGAGGTGGTGTTCGAGGGCGGTGTTGTAGGTCTCCGACGCGGCGACGTTCGCGTTGTACAGGACCCGGCCGTCGATGGCCAACCACCGCCCGTCGAGGGTTTGGACCTTGTTCGCCACCGCCACATGGGTGTGGAGGTCGGGGTCGCCGGCCCGACTGTCGCGGTGGGTGAACGCGGTCGCCACCAACCCCCGGACGTTGACCTGCCGGATCCCTTGCGCCCCGGTCCGGGTGAACAAGGCGTGCTGCTCGATGAACCTGAGGGCGTCCCGGACGGCGGCCTGATGGGCCCGTTCGATCGCCGCGGACGTCCGGCGGTCGGCGACCGCCCACAAGGTCGACACCGACTTCACCGGGGAGAAGGTCAGGTCGAACCCGGCCACCGTCGTCGACTTGGGCCGGGAGTCCTTGGCGATCTGCCCGGCCAGCTCGCGGGCGTCGACCGGGTCCCGGCCGTGCTCGGCCCGGAAGAACTCCCGGGCCACCTGGGTGCGGATCCTGGCCCGGTCCGCGTCCTCGACCGGCCCGTCGATCGGCGAGGCCGAACTCGGCGACCCGTCTGGCCACCTCGACCTGGAACGGGGTCGCCGCCGCCGAACTTCTTGAACGGGCGACCCGAGCCGCGACCAGGCTTCTCGAAGTCAGCGGCGGACAGTCCGGCTCGGCCAGTTCCTGCAGCTGGCGTTGCTCGGCCAGCGGGTGCATCCCGGAGCCGAACAGGTTCCGCATCTGCTCCGCCGTGACCGGGTCGCCGGCGTCGAGTCCGTCGATGCCGGCCATCCCGGACCCGACCCACACACCGGGGGATTCGCCGCGGTCGGTGTAGTACGCCGCCAGCCCGACATGACCCTTGTCGGTGGCGTCCAGGGCGGCGACCTGCCGGGTCAGGTAGTCGTACCCCGACCCGGCGGAGAGCTTGTGCATGCTCATCGTCACACCCCAATAAGTCGCCGGGGATGGCCTACAGAGTCACGGCGGCGGGGGTACGTTCCGAAAGTGCAGTAGGTGTGTCGAGTTTGACGATCGCGCTCGGGGTCGGGGTACGTCGGACAGGCCGTTCGAGGTGGTTGGTTTCGGCACGGTGGCGAGGTACCCCGCCACCGCGGCCTTCGTATACGTGATATCGCCGACAAGCCGCTCACCGATTGCAGCTGGCCGGGTCGAAGGCCCGCTCGATCAGCCGTGTTCGATGCGGGCCTCACTCACCTCGGCGCCGAGCAGGCGCTTGATGAGCCGCTTCAGCCCGGTAGCAGTGTCTTCGACGGTGAAGCGGTCGACGATCGCTCCGGCGGTTCTGAGGATGCAAACGGCATGGTCGTCCTTGGCCCAATCTCCACAGGCGCAACTCGCGCCGCACTGGGTCAACGGTGACACTCATCTTGGGTTTCTAGATGCTGCAGCAACCGTTCCTTCGACACCATCCGGCCGTGCTGGCCCGTCCCGGCTTTTCAGGGCTGATCCCACCCATTCCGGCACCCGTCTGATCAGGCTGCCCTCAGCTCAGCCTGACATGGAGGGCTTCGACAGCGATACGCCCACCAGCGTCCGACACCTCTCGGCCGGAATCAACTTGGGAACCAAGTGCGAAAAGTCTCTGATCAATGGATCAATAACACCTCAGGAGGTCACTAGAGCCACGAAGCCTTCAGTTGGGGGCCCAGGTATGAGTGAGGGGAAGCTTCATGCTCAATGCTCGACGCTCGGCGCGGCCGCGTGGCAGCGCGATGTCTCGTGGTCCGGGACGATTCTTGATGCGGCCCGCCGTGCTGGTGGGCATCCTGGCCGTCCTGTTCGCGTTGCTCCCCGCGAGTGGCGCGTCAGCGGCCGATGACCCGATGCCGCCGCCGCCCGGGGTGGTGAACACCTGCACGGGGAAACAGATCTTCTACCAGTTCCGCTATAACGACTCCGACACCGTCGGGATCGACAAGGGTTGCGCCGACTCCAACGAGGTGACGCGCTCGACCAACCCGGCCCTGGTGGCCACCAGCCTGCATGTGTCGTGTTCGGACAAGATCAGCGCAGACGGTGTGCCGACCAAGAGCGTGCTGGGCGATCCCAGCCGACGCGTAGCCGCGTACTACATCTCGAAGGAGGGCGGCAAGAAGACGTGCGGATTCGGCAATCCGGCCGGTCCCATCCCGCCCCCGACTGTCGACCTGGCCATCACCAAGACAGCGTCGGCGACCACGGTCCAGTCCGGACAGACCGTCACCTACACGCTGAAGCTGGCCAACAAGGGCCAGACGGGTGCCACGAACGTCGTGGTGAGCGATCCGCTTCCCAACGGGACGACCTACGTCTCTTCGTCGGCCGGCTGCACCTACGCCGCCGCCAGCCGGACAGTCACCTGTGACGCCGGCGACTTCTCGGCGACCTCCAACCCGGTCAACACGTGCACCGGGAAGCTGATCTATTACCGCTTCGAGTACAACGACTCGGCCCAGGTCGGCATCGACACCGGCTGCTCGTCGGGCAACGAAGTCACCCGGTCCACGAATCCGGCACTCGTGGCCACCAGCCTGCATGTCTCCTGCTCGGACAAGATCAGTGCGGACGGCGTGCCGACCAAGAGCGTGCTCGGTGACCCGAACCGCCGGGTCAAGGCGTACTTCATCTCCAAAGAAGGCGGCAAGAAGACCTGCGGGCAGGGCACGTTCTCTCCGCCGACCCCGCCTTCGTTCACGATCACGGTGCGGGTGACGACGTCACACTGCAACACCGCGACCGTAGCCAGCGATGAGGACGACACCAACCCGGCTGACAACACCAGCACGGTCTGCGTCACGGTTCCGCAGTCGCAAACCCTGCAGTCGGAGATCTACTTGTGCGTGAACGGTGGCCCTTCGACGATCTTGATCTCGGGTGGTGAACTCTTCGGGTCGATC
The DNA here is from genome assembly GCA_963731295.1 of uncultured Actinomycetota bacterium. Lineage (GTDB taxonomy): Bacteria > Actinomycetota > Actinomycetes > Propionibacteriales > Propionibacteriaceae > Microlunatus. The sequence continues at coordinate 11,984 of CAVSUP010000007.1, read as the reverse complement.
CCGGCCGGGGCCTACTCCTCGGCCAATCCGCTGGCGCCCTTCGGCGTGCCGGCTGGAACCTACACGGTGAATGCCAACGCACCCAGCGGCGTCAGATTCGTCGCGTGCGGACAGACCGGCGTCACCATTCCGACCCCGACGACCGCCAACCGGTCGGTGACCGTTCCGGCCGGAGGTGCCGGCGACGGCAAGTTCTACGTGGTGCCGGCTGGACAGACCAGCCAGACCATCCAGGGTGAGATCTATCGGTGCCTGAACGGCGCTCCGTCATCCACCCTGGTGCCCGGCGGATCGCTCGCTGTGCCCACCGCCGGACTGTCCAGTGCCAATCCGTTGAGCCCGGCCTCGGTTGACGCGGGCGGCTACCGGATGAACGCCTCCGCTCCGTCGGGAATGAAGTTCGTGGGCTGCGGCCAACCGGGCGTGACCATCGACAGCCCTGGGTCGGCTCACCAGACGGTCACGGTTCCGACCGGTGGGATGGGGGACGGCAAGTTCTACGTCACCCCGATCACCCAGACGATCCAGTCGGAGATCTATCGCTGCGTGAATGGCGCTCCGTCGTCCACCCTGGTCAGCGGGGGGACCTTGACGTTCTCGACCGTCGACGGTGTGCTCAGCTCGGAGAACCCACTTCAGGCGCTCACCGTGGCGGCCGGGAGCTACTCGATGCGGGCCACCGCTCCGTCCGGGCAGCAGTTCGTCGCCTGCGGTCAGACCGGGGTGACGATCGACACGCCTCCGGACACCGCCCGTCAGACGATCGTGGTGCCGCCGGGAGGAGCCGGTGACGGAAAGTTCTACGTCGTCGCGGTGACCCCGCCGAGCCAGACGATCCAGGGCGAGATCTATCTGTGCGTGAACGGCTCGCCGTCCACCACACTGATCTCGGAAGGGACGCTCGCGGTGCCGACCGCCGGGATCTCTTCTGGCAATCCGTTGGCCGCGAGCCCGGTGTCGGCCGGTAGCTACCGGATGGACGCGTCGGTGCCGTCCTATTACAAGCTGGTGGCCTGCGGTAAGACCGGGGTCACCATCGATACGCCGCAGACCGCCCACCAGACGGTGACCGTGCCGTCGGGCGGCAGCGGCGACGGGAAGTTCTTCGCCCAGCGACTGAGCTGACCACACGATTCGGGGGAGAGGTCGGTGTCTTGCGAAGTCCGTCGGGCACCGGCCCATTCCCGTCAGAACGAATCGTTCCCGCTGCTGGGCAACGGAACGAAACACCACAACATCGGGGAGATCTTGTGCGATCGACGATGATGATTGGCATTGGCCGGAGTGCCGCCTGCCTCCTCCTGGCGCTGGGTCGGGGGGATCGCCTTGGGTGCCACCGCGACCGGGGACGCCCATCTGGCCCGGCCGATACCGGCACGATGAAGAGCGAGTTCAAACTCAAGCGCAAGCTCACCGACCTGCAACCCGGTGTCGCCGGGCCGCTGGACCGGGCCGAGGCCGAGCTGGAGATCAAGTCCGTCTCAGGAACCCGGAACGGACAGGCCTATGCGTCGACGCTCGCGACGCTGAAGATCAAGGGTGTCGACAGGGCGGCTGAAGGCGCGGTGTTCGGTGCGCACCTCCACGTCGGTCCCTGTGTGCCCGGGGACGGGGCCGCGGCCGGTCCCCACTACAACGTCGACGTCATCACCGGTGCTCCAGTGGTCCGCGAAGGCCCGCGAGCCGAACTCTGGCTGGACGTGACCATCACCGACAAGGGCGAGGCCGAGTCGGCGAGCACGGTCGGCTGGGTTCCGCAGTCGGGCCAGAGATCACTGGTGCTGCACGCCGACCCGACGTCGGACACCGGCGCAGCGGGTGCGCGTCAGGTGTGTCTGCCGGTGAAGCTCTGAGGGTCGGATCGGTGGCGGGGCCGATCCGACCCTCAGCAGCTGGAGATGCGCGGGCCGTGCAGGCCGGACATAACTCCTCACTTGTACTGGTGCGCGTAGATCCGCTCTTTGATTCATCTCACACCCATTTTCAATCTGAATGGGACATTCCCACCTCCCCGATCACCGTGAATTGGCCTAGATTGACCGGGACGACGACCTCATGAGGACGTCTGGCGCACGGTGGTTGGGACGCTCGGAGGGCGATGTGGGAGCAACTGTTCGACGGCTGTCTCTGGTCGGCGATCCCGTCCCGAGTCCCAGAAGGCGATGTAGCGAGGGCCCCCCTGACTGACACCGAGCTCCTCGTGCGCTGCCGCGCCGGGCAGGAGGAAGCCTGGGACATGCTGGTGGGGCGTTATGAGCGCCTGGTGTACAGCATCGCGGTACGCAACGGGCTGACCCACGAGGACGCGGTCGATGTCGCGCAGAACACCTTCGGCGCTCTCCTGGAGTCGATCGATACGGTCCGCGACGACGAGCGGCTGGCCTGGTGGCTGATGACGGTCGCTCGACGGCAGTCCTGGCGCATCCGTGACCGTCGGCGTCATGAGGTTCCCTATGCCCAGCTCGACCTGGCGCCGACCGACCCGTTGGTGGATTGGGAACGGGCGGCTTCGCTTCACCAAGCCCTGAACGGACTGGGCAATCCGTGCCGCAACCTCCTGATCGCCCTGTACTTCGAGCCCGACTCACCTCCCTATTCCGAGGTGGCGCGCCGTTTCGGCCGATCGATCGGAAGCATCGGTCCGATGCGGGGACGCTGTCTGGCCCGGCTGCGGGCGATGTTGGTGAAGGAGGGATGGGCGTGACCACGCCTTCGACGCCCGCGTTCACCGAGATCGTCGACCTGGTGGAGGGTCGGCTGCCGGCCGACCGCGCAGCTCGGGTCCGGGCCATGATCGCGGCTGATCCGGAACTGGAGAGCCAACTCGATTGGCTGGAGGAGTTCCGACGGACGGCGGACGCACTTCCCTTGCTCGTCGCCTCCTCCGCTGCTTCGGCAACGGCTCCGGCAACAATTCCGTCGCTGGACGCAGGACGAGGGTCGAGGGCTGTCCCGGCCGAGACCGAGCTTCTGGGCTCGCCGATTTTCGACAGTCGCCGGGATCGACTTGCCCTCAGCGTCCGCGGTCCCGAATCGGCCGAGCGTCGGATCCAACTGGTCTGGCAGTGCGGCGTCGCCGAGCTTCTCGTGGAGGCCGAACCGGCCGACCCCGGCTACTTCGAGCTGACCGGCCAGGTGCTGCTCGGACATGCCACGTCGTCGCCGATCTTCGAGGTCACCGCGCATGGTCCGGAGGTGAACGTCCGCTCGGTCGGCGGAGACGATCAAGGCCGATTCCGGCTGAAGGTGCCGGCCACCCTCACCGAGCTCACGGTCACGAACGGCGACCTCACCCTGGTCGCCGAGCTTGATCTGGGCTCGGGCCGGCACGACCCCGGTGGGGGTAGATGAAGGTGATGTGCCGGCTCGTCGATCTCGATGAGGCTTCTGCTGAGCGTGACGCCGGTCCGATGGACTCGACGCCGGATCGGCCGCAGATCACCGGCGCTGAGCAGGTGACCGAGATGCTCGACCGGGCCGCCCAGCTACAGCGCAGCGCTCCGGACCAAGCCGAGCACCTCACCATCGTCGCCGAGGAGCGGGCCTCCGGGCACGGACTCGTACCGGTTCGGGCCCGCGCACTGTATCTGCGGGCCCGGATCGTCGCCGACCAGAGCCGGTTCGATGAGGCGCTGGCACTGATCGGCAGAGCTCGAGACGACTGGCGGCGCGCCGGCGACGAGCTGGACGCGCTGCGCACCGATCTGGGCCGGATGCAGGTCCTCGACGATCTGGGACGGCACTCCGAGGCGATCGAGATCGGGACGGCGTTGATCACGGCGCTGGACGAACTGGACGCGTCACCCGACGCGACTGGTTGGCTCCGGGCCGCCGCGCGGGAGAACGTGGGCGTGGCCTACGGATTGACCGGGCAGCACGATTTGGCGCTGGCGGCTTACGCGCAGGCCGAGACCGAGTATCGACTCATCGGTATGCCCGAGGAGACCGCGCGGCCGTTGGCGAACCGGGGGGTCGAGCTGCTGGCTCTCGGCCGTCCGCGCGAAGCGATGCTGGAGCTTCGGCAGGCCGAGGCGACTTTCGAAGCGTCGGGCGACCGGTTGTTCGCGGCACAGTGTCGAGGAGACATCGCCCAGGCCCACCGGCAGTTGGGCGAGCTCGCTGATGCGCTTCGGCTCCTGGAATCGGCTCGGGTCATCCTGCACGATCTCGGGGCGGTCCCGGAAGAGATTCGGCTGCAAGCGTCGTTGGCGGAGACGTGCCTGGCGTTGGGCGTCTTCGGCGACGCCCGCGATCACGCCACAGCGGCACTGACGAATGCCGAGCGAACCGGAATGCTGCACGACGCCGGGCTGGCTCGGCTGCTGATCGCCCAGATCGACCTGGGTTCAGGCGACCACGAACGCGCCTGGACGAGTTTGGAGGCGGCCGCTGCGGTCCTGGAAGCGATCGACGACCCCCAGCTGTCGGCCCGCGTTCGGCTCGCTCAGGGCGAGGCCGCACTGCTGGCCGGGTGGAAGTCTCGGGGACGGTCGCTGCTCGGGGAGGCCATCGACCTGCTCCGTGACGGCGGTTGGTTGATCCCGCTGACCTGGGCCTGCCTCCGCCAGGCCGATTGCGCCGAGGCAGTCTCCGACACCGAATCGCTGCTCGATGCGGCGAGTGCGCTGGTCGAGGAGCTGAGACTGCCGGACCTCAGGTATCAGTTGGAACTGCGGCTCGGTCGGCACCAGCGACTGCTTGGCCACGGGTTCACCGCGGAACGGCATTTCCGGTCGGCGATCGAGGAGATGCACCGATCGAGCGGAGCGCTGCCGGACTACGTCCTGCTCAGTGCTTTCCGAGCGGAGCGCTACGCGGCGTACGACGAACTGGTCGACCTGCTGCTCAGGCGGGACGATTCCGAAGCGACGCGCGAAGCGTGTTGGGTCGCGGACGAGGCCCGCGCCCGAACCTTGGCCGACGTGATGGCCGAGAATGTCGGCAGCGGTCCGCGCCTTGATGTGGGCAGTCATGAACTCGCCGAGGCTTTCGCCGATCTCAATGCCGTCTACCTGACGATGCAGCGCTCCATCGATCGGGAGCAGCGAGCCGAGTTGATGAACCGAGCCGAGATCTTGGAGCGGCGGGTCTCCCAGTTGCGCATGCGACTGGTCGGGCGCGCACCGGGCCGTGTCATCGCCGAAGCCGATCATGGGCGACCCACCGGTTCGGCCGCGATTCTCACCCTGGCCTACCAGCCCGTCGGCTCAGACCTGGTGGCGTTCGTCATCGACGGTGACCAGGTGCGCGCCACTCGTATCTCCGTCGCCATCACCGATCTGAAGAACCTGCTGGAGGACCTCGCCGATCAGTGGTCGCGGGTTTCGCTGGCGGTGAGTGTTGGGCTTCGGCATGCCGATGTGCTGCTGCGGAGTACCGACGATACCTTGACCGCGCTTTACGCCCTGCTGATCGTGCCGATCGAGAGCCTGATTCCGGCCGACACCGATCAGCTGCGGATCATTGCCGACGGTCGACTCGGCGCCATTCCGTTCCATGCGTTGTTCGACGGCGACACGCCACCTCGTCGAACGTTGGGCACTCACCTTCACGCCCACGTTGGCCTCCAGCCCTCTGAGTCCGATCGACCTGAACGTCGGCGCTCCGGCGCTGGTCGTGTCCGTGGCCGACGAGTACGCACCGGCGGCCGACCTGGAAGCCGACATCGTCGCCAGCTGGCTCCCGGCCGCTGTTCGTCTCCGCGGGCCGGACGCAACGTGCGCAGCCTTCGCGGCCGCCGCCCCGAACTCGCGGATCATCCATCTCGCCTGTCACGGTCTGTTCAGTTCAGCCAATCCGATCTTCTCTCGAGTGCGGTTGGGTGACCGATGGCTGACCACTGCCGAGATCGTGCAGCTCGACCTGCACGGTTCCCTGGTCACGCTGAGTGCGTGCGAATCTGGGATGCACGACCGCACCCTGGAACCCGTCGGATTGGGCTGGGCTTTTCTGGCCGCCGGCGCGACCGGGGTCGTGGTCAGTCAGTGGGCCGTGGATGACACCGCTGCGGTGACGCTGATGTCGGCCTTCTACGAGGAATTGACGCATGGCGCTTCGCCTCCCGCGGCGCTTCGACAAGCCCAGTTGCGCACCGCCGAGCTGTACCCGCATCCGTTCTACTGGGCACCGTTCAGCTATGTGGCCAATCCGCTGTCATCGTTCGGAACGGCGAGTCGGCGCTGCCTCGGAGGACGGGCCCGAAAACTGATGAACACACCGAGAGGACCGAGGTCCGTGGCGATCACCACGCAGACGATCACGAGGGCTCGAGGCCGCGGTCCGGTTGTCGGACGGTTGACGGTGGTCATGATGGTCATCAGCCTGGTGCTGGTCGGTGTTGCAGCGCTGCCGGTTGCGGCCGATCCACTGGCGCTCAGTGCCGAGCCGCATCGTCGTGAAGGTCAAATCCGGCGGACAACTTCGAACTCGCTGACGTCACCAACGCCTATCCGGTCGTCCTGGACAGCGCATTGCTGGCTTCCCGCGGCCTGTTCTTCCTTCGACCGACCGATCCGAAGACGGCCGCGGATCCCAAGAAGGTTGCCGAACTCGCGAAGCGGATCGGCCACTCGCCCGCTGTCTCCTATGCGGAGCCGGACACCGCCACGAGCCTGGTCGACACGCGGTATCACGCCTGGCCCGAAGGTGATCCCGACCCCGTCGCTGGCGACGAATCCGAGTGGCTCGACCAGACGACCGGCCGCCTCCTCGGCCTCTCGGTCGCGCACCGGTTCGCCACCGGATCAGACGTGATCGTGGCCGTGCTCGACACGGGGATCGACGCCAGCCATCCTGTTCTGGCCGGGCATCTGAGCGCAGGTTTCGACTACGTCGACGACGACGCCGATCCGGCGGAGGTCGCTAGTGGTCTCGACGGCAACGGCGACGGAATCCCGGATGGGGCGTACGGTCACGGCACCTTCGTCGCCGGCATGGTTCACCTGGTCGCACCCGATGCCACCGTGATGCCGATGCGAGTCCTGGATCCCGACGGCGACGGGAGCATCTTCCTGGTCGCCCAAGCCATCGTCGACTCGGTCGAGGCAGGCGCTGATGTGATCAATCTCAGCATGGGTACGAAGCAGAAGATCAATTCAAAGGTCGTCGGGGACGCCGTCAAGTACGCCCAGGATCGCGGCGCCGTCGTGGTCGCGGCCGCCGGCAACGACGGAACCGAACTTCGGCAGTATCCCGGCTCAGGACAAGGACGTGCTGAGTGTCAGTTCCACAGACGAAACCGGTCAGCTCTCGCTGTTCGCCTGCCGGGGAGATTGGGTGGATGTCGCGGCCCCGGCCGGCCGAGTGCTCGGTCCGCTGCCGGGGGGAACCTATGGGTGGTGGGCCGGCACCTCGATGGCTGCGCCGATGGTCGCCGGACAAATCGCCCTGATCCGCTCGGCGGCTCCCTCGATCTCGGCCCGCGGCCAGTTAGATGCCGTGGCCAAGAGCGCCCGCAAGATGAAGGCGAAGCTGCGTTTCGGCGAGATCGACGTCGTCGCGAGCCTCGGACTGGTCACCAGCGGAAAGGTGAAATGATCATCGCGAGATTTCGCGCGCTCCTTGAAGGCGGGGACCCATCTACAACTAGTGATCCGGAGCTGTAAGTTGGTTTGCCCGGTTCAGTCCAGGCGGTGAAGTGGCCCGTGTAGAGGCCGCAGGCGGTATCACCGAACCAAGAGTGTGGACTTCGACTGAGCAGCAGCGGTCCACGAACTGGCAGTTGACAAGGTACGGGGCCGTGCAACGTTGAGGTATGACGGCTCGAACTGACGGGGCCGTGCAACGTTGAGGTATGACGGCTCGAACTGATTAGGCCCTTCCCAGCCCGAAGGTCTGCCGTGTTAGGTGCCGGCGAAGTCGATGTTCGCCTCGCAACTCACGCCAGCTTCGACGAACCTTCGCCGAGCGGCTTGGTCCGCTCCTGGCTTCTCAAACTGCGTACTCTCGACGACTTCAGGGCAAGCTGCCTGAAGTACGCGCTTCTCGCCGATCGCGCCCGGCGTGATCTTTCGTCAGGGTCCAAGAGACCTTCCGGATCGACCTGGCGCTCGAACCGCGCATCGGCGGCGTCCCGAGCGGCCGCGGTACGGGCTGAACGGTCGGCCGTCCGGGACCAACTGAGGTGGGCGGCGATCTGAGCACGCAGCACGCGCTGCTCCGGCGTGAGCTCGGCCCTCTCTGACGACATACCTCAATAAGTCACCGGAGTCAGGTCAACCGATCACCGATGCCCATTCTTTTATGCGCATCTCGGGCACGTTGGTCGGCCGCCGAAGCTGCGTACCGACCAACCATCTCCCTCGAGCGCCAGCCGGCCAGCCGCATCAGGTCGTTCTCTTGGCCGCCTTCGGCCAGCCAGAGGTGGGCGAAGGTGTGCCGGAACCGGTGAGGATGGACGTGCGGGATGCCGGCGTCGTTGGCCCGTCGCTCGAGCATCTGCCGCATTCCGGAATCGGAGAGGGGCCCTTGGCGACCGACCCAGAGTTGGGGAACGTGAGCCAGGGGTGTGGGTCCGTCGCACACGCAGATATCGCCTGAGCGCCTCGGCGGTCTTGGCGCCAAACGGGCAGGTCCGGCTGCGGCGCCCTTTGCCCATCACCTGGGCGACGTTGAGTTCCATGTCGATGTCGTCGAGGCTGCAGTCCGGCCAGTTCGCCGGCTCGCATGCCGGTGTCGATGAACAATCGGAGAATGGCGAGGTCGCGCCGGTTTTCGAAGGTGTTGCCTCGACAGGTTGACAGCAGCGACATCAGATCGTCGACGGTGAGGATCGCGACCGGCTGCTCGGGAACAGCCGGCGGCCGCATCCGTTCCATCGGCGAGCGCTCGAGTTCGCCGTCGTCGACGAGCCAGACGAAGAGCTGCTGCAGGCTTCGGAAGTGCTTGGCCACAGTCGCCGGGCTCATCTTGGCCGGCTGCCGCCCGCGTCCGACCATCTGATCGGCCAGATCGGAAAGATAGAGCTCGAGGTGTTCGCGTTTGATGGCCTCAGCGGTCGCCGGCAGCTCGTGACTGTCCAGGAAGCGGACGAAGCTATTGGCGACGCCGAGGTAGGAAGCGATGGTCGATCGGCTGACATTGCGGGCCCGGAGATGGATCTGCCAGTCCTCGAGCAGGTCGGCGAGACGCTCCACGGGTGCGACGGTGACCGACTTCGGCATGGCCTCATCGTACCCAGTCCCTGGGTGTACGAGCACTATGCTCGTGACGCAAACTGAGTTCGGCTACCATCTTCCCTAGTCAGATGGTGTTTGTGGGGCGGGTGGGGCTTGAACCCACGACCCAGGGATTATGAGTCCCCTGCTCTAACCGGCTGAGCTACCGCCCCGCGACATCTGGCCGTTCAGCGGCCCCGCTGATGATAGTCGAGCCGGCTCGGACTCCGCGCATGGCAAAGAAGCCCAGTCTTCGGCCGCGGTCGCGACAAGGATTCGCGCGCGACCAGCCGCGTCAGTAGAGTCGCGCCGAGCCGCAAGGCCGGTGGATGAGGTCTCGGGGGAGCTTCTGTGCTGGATGCGAGAGCTGGGCATGCCGCGGCGTACGGGGTGGCTGACGCGCGCCGAAATTCGGCTCGTCGGTCGCCGTGACCGTGATCATGATCGGCGTCATCGCCTTGGCCGCAGCGATCAGCGTGCCGCCGTGGCTGCACACCGTCGGGTTGTTCCTGCACCTCGCCTCGCTGGTCGTCGGTCTCGGCTCGGTGCTGTCGGTCGACTGGCTCGGACTGCTGTTCCTCTTCCGTCGCGCGTCGATGGAGGCCGTGCTGATCCAGGCCCATCGGATGGCCGCGCCGATCTGGCTCGGACTGCTCGGCCTGGTCGTCTCCGGGTGCCTGCTCGAGCCGCCGCTGACCTCGGCGCTGACCATGATCAAGATGATCGCCGTGGTCGGCGTCTCGATCGTCGGCGTGCTCGCCATGGCGACCAAGCGGCGGATGGCCGCGGAGCTCCCGGTGCCGTCCCGATCCCTGCTGTTGCGGGGTTCGATCCTGGCAGCGGCGTCTCAGTCGTTGTGGTGGACCGCCGTGGTGATCGGGTTCCTCAGCGCCCAGAACTGAGCCGCCATGTCAGCGGGTGAAGCTCGCTCAGGACTGACGGCCGAGCAGCTTCAGGATGGTCCGGCCGACGCCGGAGTCCTCGTTGCCGGGCACGACGGTGAAGCCACCGGCGAGCAGGGCGGGGTGGGCGTTGCCGACCACGTGCGGCATGCCGGCCCAGCTCAGCATGTCGACATCGTTGGGCATGTCGCCGAAGGCGGCCACGCGACCCGCGTCGATCCCGAGGCGGGCGCAGCAGCGCTGCAGCATGCTCGCCTTGTTCACTCCGTACGCGCTGATCTCGACCAGGCCGAAGGCGCGGGTCTGCGAATGCGTGGCCGTCAGGGAGTCACCGACCGCCGTCTTGACCCGAGCCAGCAGATCGTCGGCCGTCACCGACATGCTCTGCACCAGCAGCTTGACGTACGACTCGGCGTACGCGATCTCCTCGACCGGGCCGGTGAACAATGCCGGGTCGCTCGAGCGGGCCGTTGCGCCAGACATTGGCGTCCCAGTCGATCGTGGTAGCTCGGCTCGTACCCGAAGCGGGTGCCCGATTCGAAGGCGAACGACGCGTCCGGTACCGCCTCCCGGATCGTCCGGACGGCCTCCAGGGTCGCGTCCGTGTCGAGGTAGATCCGGTCCAGCGGCTCGTCGGCGCCGAGGTCGTAGAGCACCGCGCCGTTGCTGGCGATCACCGTCGGGTGGCTGCCGGGCAGGTCACGGATCACCCCGAGCCAGCGGACCGGACGCCCGGTCGCGAAGAGCACCGGCACGCCGGCTTCCTGGGCGGCCAGCACCGCCTCGGCGTTGATCGAACTGACCGAGCCGTCCGGGGACAGGAAGGTGCCGTCGAGATCGCTGACGATCAATCCGGGTCGAGTGGTCGTCGCGTCGAGTCCTGCATCAGCGATGACGCACTAGAGCTTCGACCGCGGGCGAGTTCTGCGCACCGGGGGATCCCGTCTCGTCCGGGGTCGGACTGCCGGGACCGGACTCGGTGCCCGACGGCGACGGCGAGCCGGATCCCGAGGGGGACGGCGAACCCGAACCCGATGGCGAGGGGGACCCCGACTGCGGCGACGGCGAACCGGACTGCGGTGACGGGGATCCGGACTGCGGAGACGGCGACCCCGACTGCGGCGACGGCGAACTGGACTGGGGCGGCGGACTGCCGGAACTGCCCGATGGCGGCGGCGGGGTCTGCGGCGGCTGGTTGCGGAAGATCAGGATGGCCAACAGCACGGCCAGCGCGGCGATCAGCAGCATCAGCAGCCAGGAGACCAGGATCGTCCGCCAGCCGGCTCGATCGAAGCGACCGGGCCAGGGCAGCGGCCACAGGCGAGCCAGCCCCGGACGCACCCGGTCCACCCAGTACTGCCGGTAGTCCGGACCCGACGGCGTGCCCTGCGGCGGCAGGGTGGCCAGTTGCACCTCGTCGAGGATCCGCTCGGCCTCGCCCGCCGCGGCCGGGCTGCCGTCGTAGGCCAACGCCACCCACGGTGCGGCGGCGCGGGCGTCCGGGGTGACCGGGTCGTCGTCCTCCCGGCGGAACTTGCGCCCGAGCCGACCGTTGTCCTGGCCCTGGCCACCGCGGGCCAGCACGGTGTCGATGTGCATCGAGTTGATCTCGCCGGAGAACCGCGCCCGGGCGGCCGCGTCGGCCGCCGCCCCCTCGCTGAGCAGGATGACCATCGCCGGGGTGTTCTGGTCGTCGTGAGCGGTGAAGGCCACCCCGGCCGGGGTCGCGCCCAGCCGGGCGTCGATCCAGAAGTCACCGATCCGGGGTGGGTCCTCGGGCAGCAATGGATTCGAGCGGAATGGATTGCCCGGGCGGTGGTACGCCGGCACCGCCGGCCCCGGGCGCGTCAGGTCCCGGCCAGGACCAACCGGAATCTCCGGTCGGTGGCTCGGAAGTCGACATCACGCTCCATCTCGTACGGGCAGA
>CAVSUP010000006.1:0-376241 GCA_963731295.1 uncultured Actinomycetota bacterium | reverse complement strand
TCGACGGTCTTGGCGTTGGCTTGGAGGCTGAACCCGTTGGCCTTCAACAACTTGCCCACCGTGTCCGACCCGACCCGGTGCCCGGCCGCGGTGAGCTCGTCGGCGAGGTGCTGGGTGGACAGCGTCGTCCAGCACAGCGCCGACTCGGGGTCCCCGCGGCGGGTCGGCTCGACCAGCCCCAGCAACGCCGGGACCAGCCCGGTATCGGTCACCGCGACCGGCCGACGTCCCGCCCCGGGCCGCCGGACCCGCTCCAGCGGCTGCTCACCGGACTCCAGCTCCACGATGCCGGCGGTGATCCGCGTCTTCGACGCCCCGGTCGCCCGATGGACCGCAGCAATACCGCCGTGGCCCAGGCTCCGCGCCTCGGCCGCCATCACCAACCGCTGCCCCCGCTCGTCCAGATGCGGCAACACCGCCTCGAACTTCGCCCGCAGTACCGCGAGAACCTCTTCAGAAACCGGCATACACCATTATCGGGCCGACATCGCCAATAGGAGCGTTAATTTATCGGCGTGTCCTGACTGTCCGAGGGGCGACACGAGAGCGACGAGCATCATGAGCTACCTCGCGGGTCGCTGACCGACTCATCGCCCCCGCTGAACGTAGCCGTTCCGCTGCTGGTTGTTCCTTCGAAGGCGCGCCCATCAGCCGTCACTGTTCCGCCGGCTAGCGTCACATCCGTCAGGTCGACTACGCCGCCGCTGAACATGGCGCCGGCATCGAAGGTGATCCGGCCGCCCGGCTGGATGGTCGTCCCAGGAAACTTGACCGTTCCGCTCAGGAACTTTGCCCGGTCGTCGAACGAATGCTTCCCCCCTGCTGATGGTCGCGCCCCCAAAAATCGACGATGCTGCCGGAGAACGTTGCTTCGTGGTCGAACCTAACCCTGCTTGCAAACATCGCTGCGCCGAAGTTGACCCGGCCGCCTGCAAACGTCGCACCGTTGAAGCTGACGGCGCCAGTGAACTCAGCCCCGATGAAGCTGATCGTCGCGCTAGAAAAGATCGCGCCGTTGAAGCTGACAACGGCGCCGGAGAACGAGGTCTTGGAAAAGTCGACCGTGCCACCGGAGAAAGTTGCCCTGTCGAATCTGACGGTGCCATCTGAGAAGTTCGAGCGGCGAAAGTCCCATCTCCCACTTGAGAAGTCTGCGCCGGTGAAGTCGAAGTTCAGACCTGTCCACCCATCGCCGGCGACTTGGAGGTGTTGAGATATCACCCGCACGATGGTCTCTGGGACCCGTGTCTCTGCGGGGTCGCGAATGAGCTGGCTGTCCGTCTCCGCTGCGAGATCTGGCACTGCCTTTGCGGGTGGAGGTAGGCAAATGTAGGCGCATAGGATGTCTACACATGTCTGGCGTTGAGCGATGTCAACGAGACCCCAGTCATCCGCGAGCTGAGCCATCGCGTGAACGCCCGCCAGACGGACCGCGGGCTTATCATGACCCAACTGCGCAGCCGCTTCCGTATAGCGGGTCCGGAAGTCTTTGGCGTCAGCTCGCCGATCAGCGGTAGCAAGTTCCAGTTGCCGCGTCTCCTCAGCCGTCTTAAGTCTCTGTTCGGTGCGCGCGGCATCTTCTCGCTGAGTCTCGAGCGTCTTCTGGCGCCGGTACGCGATGTACCCCGCAGGGATTGCGCCCAGAGCGGCAAAGACCACGACCACGGTCCGCCCAAGGTCGTACCAGCCCGTGTACGGAGGCTTTCCCGCTACCCTCCAGGCGAGATACGCGAGTGCCGCCAGAATTACAACACCAGTGGAAGTGGTCCAGAAGACATGCTTGGCACTCATCACGCCCTTCCGGCGCGCGTCCTTTGGCCCGGGACTCTGTTCGATCGTCACATAGGCTTACTACCATCCCGAGACGCCACACGAGCTGCGGCACACGCGTCCAGCCTTGCGGGCGGCCGCTGGCGCAAAGTCAGAACTGTGTCCACCAGATGCCTGGGTCACGCCTCGGCAGCCCCTGCCGCTCGACGTCTATGCCGGCATGTTCGCTGATGATCTTGAAGCCGTTGCGGACCAGTTCGACCCGGGCCCTCGCGAAAACGAATGCGGACTCAATGCGGACTAGACGGCCCTGCGGAGAGGCAAAATCAGGCGGTACTGCATCGAAAATCCGCCCGAACAGGCCTCCGGCTAGGCCAAACGCGATCGGAGCCGCCTCGGGGAATCGAACCCCGGACCTACGCATTACGAGTGCGTTGCTCTGCCATCTGAGCTAAGGCGGCGCGTGCGTCCCGGCGACAGCCCGGCAAGCACGAACGGCCAACTATATCGACCGGCGCGCGGAAGGTCTAAAGCCTTCCGCGACCGCGTACGGCAGGCACCTTGAGTCACATCCTCAGGCAACCGACAGGCCGCGCCAACCTTCGGCACATTCTGACACGGCATCGTGAAGGCATACCCATCCACGCACAGACATCCGAGGACATGATGACCAACCAGCCCGAAGAGCACACTCCCACCAACGAGGCGCCGGCGGCCGTAGCCGAGCTGACGCCGACGGAAGTGTCGGCAGCGAAACCAGCGAAGGGCCGAGGCCGACGGATCTTGGCGAGCGCCGCCTTGGTGACGGCTGGGCTCGTCGCCGGCAGCGGGGCGACGTACGCAATCACCACCCAAACCGTCCCCACTCAGACCCAGTTCAGCAATCCGCAGGGTGGACCGCGCGGTGCTGGTGGCGGCGAGTTGGGCGTACCCCCGAGCGGCGCCGGGCCTGAGGCTCAGCAACAAGATCAACAGGCTCCTTCGACCGACGGGACGCAGCCGGGGTAGCCGAGAGAATCAGAGAGGCTGCCGGAGCTCGCCCTTCGACAGGCTCTGGGCGCGAAGGTCGTGATCATCTTTGCGGAGGTGAGGCTGGCCCTTCGACAGGCTCAGGGCACGAAGTGTCTGAACACCTTGGGAGGCCAATCTGGCCCTTCGACAGGCTCAGGGCTCGAGATCAGCTCAGCAGGAGGTGCGGTCGGCGGGGACGGTGTCGGTCACCAGGTAGGCGCGTACGAGATTGCGGACACATTCGCTTTTGCCATAAGCGAGGTGGCCTTCGCCGCGGTAGGTCACCAGGACGCCGGACTTCAGTTGGTCGGCCATCGCGGGCGCGTACTCGTACGGCGTCGCTGGATCTCCCGTCGTCCCAATCACGATGATCGGAGGTGCACCATCGCCGGTGATCGTTGGTCGGGCCGGCGCGGACTTCACCGGCCACAGCGGGCATTGAAAATCGGCACCGCTCAGACGACCCAGGATCGGCGCTTTGCGCGTCGCTTCGGCCACCCGGTTCTGCGCATCGCGGACGCTTTCGTCGGGACTGTCGAGGCAGCGGATCGCCGGAAAGCCGTAGTTGAGCTGCCCGTACGAACCGTCGCCGCTCCGTTCGTTCGCGGCATCAGACAGCCTGAGCATCGCCCGACCGTCGTTGTCGAAGACAGCCGGAGTGATGGCATCGCGCAGCGCCCCCCAGCCTTGCTCCCCGCCGTACATCGGGAAAAAGACCGCGTCGACGCCCTGCTGCTGCGAGAGCGTCCGGCCTTCCACCGAAAGCGGTTGTTGATCAAGCTGCTCGAGGAAGGTCTTGATCGTCTTCAGGACAGCCGCGCGACTGGCACCGAGCCGGCATTGCTGGCCGACACACCAGTCGGCGAAATGATCAAGGGCCCGCTCGAAGCCCTCCAGCTGGCTGATCGCCGGATCGGGATCCAGGCTGACCGCACCGTCGAGCACCATCCGGCCGACGTGATCGGTGAAGAGCTGCGCGTACAGCGAGCCGATCCTGGTCCCGTACGACGATCCGAAGTAGTTGATCTTGGCGTCACCAACCAGCCCCCGCAACAGATCAAGATCACGAACCGTCTCTGTCGTGGAGATGTGCTCCAACAACGCGCCCGAGCGACCGAGACACGAACGCCCGAAGGCCCGCCGTTCCGCGATCAGCTGCTGAAGCTCGGCCGAATCGTCCGGCGAGGTGTCGATCGAAAAGTAGCGATCAAGATCAGCACCCTCGAAGCAGGTCACGGGCGTCGACCGCTTCACCCCGCGCGGATCCCAGCCGACGATGTCGTAATCTTCGAGCCCGCCGGTGTTGAACGACGCCGCATAGTCGATGCCGGATCCCCCCGGACCGCCCGGGTTGACGAACAGGCTCCCGAGCCGTCGAGCGCCGGTCGCCGGTCGCTTCGCCAGAGCCAGGGTGATCGCCGTGCCATCGGGAGCGTCATAATCCAGCGGCGCGAAAGCCACCGCACACTGCAGCCCCTGACCGCACGGGCTCCAGTTCAACAACTGCTGTTGATAGCGAACGAGCCCCTCGCCGGGCGGCGGCTCAACGAAGCCCTTCGGCCGCACGTCGGGGACCGGCACGAGCGGCCGTCCGTCAGCCGGCAGCTTCGTCGTGGTCGGGACCGGATAGGGGCTCGACGGCAACGGCGTGGGCAGTGGCGGGGTGGGCGGGGAGCAGGCCGTCACCAGGAACGGGATCAGCAGCAGCAGCGCGGCGATTCCGCGCGCCAATCCCTTCCCCGCTGACATGTGGCGAGAGTACCGGGGCCGTTTCCGCGCACCCAGGACCGCAATCCCATGATCGGCCGAGAGTGGGGGTGCCTCCGCGCACCACGGACGAACCGGCTCTCGCGGGAGTCGGGTGCCCTTCGACAGGCTCAGGGAACGTAGCGCTCCGCCAGCCACAGCAAGGACAGGGCGCGTACGGCTGTCGACCGGGTTAGGGGAGGTCGTCGGTGGGGTCTTCGCGTCTTTTTCGGGTACGCGGTTTGCGGGGGGTGCCGGATGAAGGAGCCTGCGCTTCACGGGCCTCGAAGACCGTGCGGGCGCCGCAGACGGCGGAGCGCGAACAGTTGGTCAGATTCCCGCTGCCACTCATCCGGACCACGACGGAATCGGCGGGCACCTTGTGCGCGACGACCACGGCATCACCCTCCTCGAGCGCGACGGTCTGACCGACGGCCGGCACTTCGCGGGCGAATTCGGCGTAGAGCGGGTGCTCGTATTTCAGGCAGCACATCAGCCGCCCGCAGGCGCCGGAGATCTTCAGCGGATTGGGCGGCAGGTCCTGCAGCTTGGCCATCCGCAGGCTGACCGGCTCGAAATCCTTCAGGAAGGTCGCGCAGCACAGATCGCGGCCACAGTTGCCGATGCCACCGATCAGCCGTGCGGCGTCGCGCGATCCCACCTGCCGCAGGTCGATCCGGGCGCGGAGGGTCCGGGCCAGATCGCCGACCAGCTCCCGGAAGTCCACCCGATGCGGAGCGGTGAAGTAGATGACGACCAACTCGTCGAAGTCGTCGCCCGAGTCGAGATAGTCGATCCCGACCACCTTCATCGGCAGATCGTTCTTCCTGATCAGCTTCTTGGCCGCCAGCCGGCCCTCGGCCCGCCGGCGCCGGTTGACCGCGTCCCGCTCGAGATGCACGGCTTCGGCCGGCCCGGCGCATTCCGGCAGCTCGCCGAAGCCGTCCTCCTCGATCCATTCGGGAGCCCAGACGCATTCGGCGACCTCGGGTCCAGAGTCGGTCGGCACCAGCACGCGGTCCCCGACGCGATAGTCGCGGTCTCCCGGGCTGAGGTAATACAGCCGGCCGTAGCGCTCGAACGACACAGCCATGACGCGTGCCATGGATCACACCCTAGACCCCAGGAAAGCAGGAAGCCCGGCAGATGCGGGTCTGCCGGGCTTCCACGGGTGGGCATACTGGGGGGCAGGGTCCCACCCGCGCCATCGGGTCTATTTGATCTTCAGCACTTGCCCAACGTAGATCCGATGAGGATCCTTGAGGGTCTTGGAATTGAGCTTCCACAGCCCCTTCCAGCCACCCTTCACGTCGTAGCGCTTGGCGATCTTCCTTATCGTATCGCCGCGCTTCACCTGAATGGTCTTGTGGCTGCTCGAAGGCTTGGTTGCTGAGTGCTTCTTCTTGTGGGCGGCCTTCTTCTTGGCCTTCTCTGACTTCTTGGCCTTGGCTGACTTCTTCGCTTTGTCGGACTTGGTGCTCTTGTGCGTGCTCACGCCCGGATTGCTGGACGGAGTGGCATGCCGGTCGGCCTTGCCGTTGTGCTTGGTCAGCCCGGCGCGACGGCCGCAGGTAGCCCAGGCGCCCGCACCCTGTCCGGCGAGGACGCGGCGGGCAATGGCGATCTGCTGGCCCTTGGTGGCCTTGTTGGCCCGGCTGGCGTACTTCTTGCCGCCGAAGCCGGCCCACGTACGGGCGGAGAACTGCAGACCGCCGTAGTAGCCGTTACCGGTGTTGATCTTCCAGTTGGCGCCGCTCTCGCATTGGGCCACCTGGTCCCACACGGTGCGTTTGGCGGCTTCGGCCGGCAGGCTCGTCGCCAGACCGATGCCGAGAACGAGAGCGAGGCTCGCCATGATCCCCAGTGCGCGCACGGCTATTTTGGACGTCACGATAACGTCGCATCCCTTCCTGACTGCGCCTGTGAAGTGAGCTGACGGGTTCGGACGGTCAGGTGTCCGGCGCTGCTGATCATGACGATGTCCCAGCACTTCACCCCATGCTCCCCGGTGAGGAGAGAGCTGGTGGTTCCTCCACCTTCGCTGCGCCCGGGACGATCCCGACGAGGTGACCGCCCAGCGAAGCTCGGCATGCGGACACGCGATCCCAGCAAGCACATTGGATGCCCCCTGAGTCCTACCCCCTGTTGACTCCCGGACCAATCCGTTGATAACGAATCGGAAACGAGGCCGGACCCCACCGTAGGGCCAAACTTCGCGTGAACGCAACCTGAGAGGCGCGGAAAATCCGACGTTGCCGACTACACCTCCGCGAGGGTGGGGACGATCAGCTTCCTAGCCGGGTCCGGGTCAACAATCGCCAGACGCACATTCCCCGAAAAACCCAAGAAGGCCCGGCCATCGGCCGGGCCCTTCACGAATGAGGTTGTCGGAGAGGACGCTCGGGGGTTCGTCCCCTCCGACAACCCGCACCAAACGTTACTAAAGATCCGACGGAAATTGAACCCCACCGACGGTCTTCGCGACGGATTCCGCAGTTCTCGAACAAATCAGCCCTCCACAAGGGCGATCAAGGTCGCCTCGACCGCCAGCAGGGGCGCCACGTTGCCCTCGAGGGCCGTTCGGCAGCCGAGCAATGCGTCGATCCGCCGCAGGGTCGACTCCGGAGACGACTTCCGTGAGAGCACCGCGATCTGGGGGGCGAGGTCGGCGTTCACCAGCGCCGCGCCCGAACGGGTCTGGATGCTCAACACATCGCGATAGAAACCGGTCAGCTCGGTGAGGGCCCGATCGATCGCATCCCGCTGGAAGCGCTTGGCCCGCGCCTTCTGCTGATCCTCGAGCTCCTTGATCGCCGCCTGGGCCTGCTTCGGCTTCGCACCCCGGGTGCCGAAACCGAGCGCCTCCTCCAACGCGCTGCGCTCCCGGGCGTCAAGATCGCCGGTCGCGGCACTCGCCTCCTCGGCACAGGCCGCGACCAGCTTGGCCGCCGCGGTCAGGCAGGCGCCCAGGCCGCTGCAGGTGCAGCGGAATCTGCAGGACCTCGCGGCGGCGCTCCCGGGCCGACTCGTCGCGCGCCAGCACCCGGGCCCGGCCGACGTGACCCTGGGCAACCCGGGCCGCGTACGCCGCAAGCTCGGGCTCGATCCCGTCGCGGGTTTCCAGCAGGCGGGCCACGGCGGACACACTCGGCGTGGCCAGGGTCAGCAGCCGGCAGCGGGACCGGATGGTGGCCACGACGTCGTCAGGATTCGGCGCACACAGCATCCAGACCGTACGCGGGGCCGGCTCCTCGATGCTCTTCAGCAGCGCGTCGGCGCCGCGCTCGGTGACCCGGTCGGCATCCTCGACAACGATGATCTGCCAGCCCCGCAACGTCGGGCTCATGGCCGCCCGCCGGACCAGATCGCGGACCTCGTCCACCCCGATCGACAGCTGTTCGGTCCGCACCAACGTGACGTCGGGGTGCGCGCCGGACAAGACGGTCCGGCAGACGTTGCACTCACCACAACCGTCACGCTGGCATTGCAGGGCCGCGGCGAAGGCCCGGGCGGCATTGGACCGGCCCGATCCCGGCGGCCCGGTGATCAGCCAGGCATGACTCATCGCGTGCGCCTCGCCGGCGACCGCGCGCTGCAGGATCGCGACCGCGGACTCCTGGCCGATCAGCTCGGCCCAGACCCCGGCCAGGGTCGTCGCCGGAGCCGTCGTCGTCATGGGCCCACCGTGCCAGTCGCCTCCGACACTTCCGGCAGCACCTCGCCAACCCGCTGCCGAATGGCCTCAGCGATCGCTTCCCGGGTCCCTCCGGCATCCAGCACGAGATAGTGCTCCGGATCCCGGGCGGCCAGGTCGAGGAAGAAGTCCCGGGCCCGGGCGTGGAAGACGTCGCCCGCGGCCTCGACCCGGTCCTTGTCGAGTTTGGCGCCGACGGCCCGGTCGGGCTCGGCATCCAGCACCACGGTCAGATCCGGCCGGAGATCCTCGGTCGCCCACCGGGCGATCAGCTCGACCTCGGCCAGCTCCAGGACCCGGCCCGCGCCCTGATAGGCCAACATCGAGTCGACGTAGCGGTCGCAGACGACCACCGCACCGCGAGCCAGCGCCGGCCGGACCACCGCGTACAGATGATGGGCTTTGTCGGCCGCATAGAGCAGCGCCTCGGCCCGGGGGGCCAGATCGCCGGTGGCCGGATCGAGGACGATCTGCCGGATCAAGGCCCCGGCGGCCGAATCGCCGGGCTCGAAGGTGCCCACCACCTGATGACCGTTCGCCCGCAGCCACCGCGCAAAGCCGTTCGGCCTGGGTGCTCTTGCCGACGCTGTCACCGCCTTCGAAGACGACGAAGACCCCCCGCCCGGCCGGTGCCGCGGCTGACGTCACGCGTCCAGCTTCTTCGCGGTCTTGCCCCAGAGCTTGACGAAGTCCCGGCGGGTCCGCCGCGTCTTCACTGCGTTTCGCTCGAACTCACGCCCGGCCTCGAACGCCTCGGCGGCACTCAGGTCCGCCAGCCGCTCGCGGGTCGCCGCCTCGGCGCTCCGGTCCTGGCGGATCTGGCTCAGCAGCCGCAGCGGCTCGGCCAGCTGATCGCCGAGGTCATCGGATTCGGGCCGAGCGGGCCGCGCCACCTCGAGCACCCATTGCAGCCGGCCGATCTCCAGCCAGGCGTCCTCCCACTCCTGATCGGCCGAGTCGATGGCCAGGCGGATCGGCGCTGCGCTTGAGCCGGGCCACGCTGGCGGCGACCAGACCGGACAGCACCTCGCCCGCAGGGGCGGAACGCGGGTCGGCGAGCTTGGGGGCCCGGACCGCGCTGACCAGCCGTTCCAGCAACGTCAGATAGCGCTCGCTGCGCAGCCGGGCGGACAGCCGCTCCCGCCCGTCCAGCTCGTCGGCCAGCGGGCCGGCACTGCCGTTGCCGACGGTGATCCAGCCGAGCTCGTCGTAGAGATCCTCGACCCATTCCGGATCCAGCAGCGACGAGAGTCCCTTCAGCTCGACCCGCAGCCGGTCGGCCTGGTCGGCCAGCACCACCACCGCGGGGAGATCTCCGCCCCGGATGGCCAGATCTGCCCGCACGATCTCCCGGAGCCGCCGAGCCAGCAGTTGGGAGACGAAGCGCTTGAACGGCGCCTCCGCGTCGAACGGCACCGGCTCGGGTAGATCGGTCGGGCCGGTCGCCGGAGCGCCCAGCCGGGTGACCAGCCGCGGGAAGCGCGGCACCTGCGTGGCCCCGGCCTGGATCAGCGCGCGGTCCAGCCAGGCGACCTGATCGTCGTTGAGGCCCGTGCCGATCGGGGTGATCATCACCTCGCGATAGCGAGCCGTGGTGAGCCCGCCCCGGCGGACGGTGACCTTGTCGTCGCGGAGCAACGCCAGGGTGGTCCCGCGGTCGTCGCGCAGGGCGAATTCCCGGCGGTCGCAGTTGAGGGCGGCGACCGGCCCGAGGGTGGCCCGGCGGCGCAGCGGCCGGATCAGATCGGCGAGCTCCTCGGGCAGATCCGAATGCCCCATCAGCTCGATCCGGTCCTTGGGCAGCAGCGGCTGCCAGTCCGGCGCCGTCATGAACCACTCGCCGCGGCCCTCCAGCACCCGGTGGGCCAGCAGCACGCCGGATCGGATCAGCCGGTGATCGGGCGCGTCGAGCAACGTCACATCGATCTCGTACGCGGCATTGTGGCCGGCCCGGGCCACCAGGTTGTAGAGCCCCAGCTCCGGGTTGATCATCCGCGGCGCGAGGGCGCTGTACGGCAGGTCGTAGAAGCGCTGGCCGGGCGGTCGATCCCCGACCGGACCCCGGGTCACCGCTCGCTGCTCCGGGACGGCCGACGCCGTCGACTTCTTCTTGTGTCGCTTGCTCTTGGCCACGATGTCGATTCTGTCGCGCTCGAGGTATCCGAAGCCAGTGCGGGTGGGCGTGAGCGCCTACCCGGCGTTCGCCGGGGTCTTCTTGGCGGCCGGCCGCTTGGCCGCGGTCTTCTTGGCCGCGGTCCGCGTGGTCGTCGAGGTCGCCGCCTTCTTCGCCGGGGCCTTCTTCGCGGGTGCCTTCTTGGCCGCAGCGTTCTTCGCGGGCGCCTTCTTCGCCGGTCGCTTCGCCGGGGCCGGACCCTTGGCCCGCTTCTCGGCCAACAGCTCCGCTCCGCGCTCCGGAGTGATCGCCTCGACCTCGTCGCCGCGGCGCAGCGTCGCATTCACCTCACCGTCGGTGACGTACGCGCCGAACCGGCCGTCCTTGATGACCATCGGCCGCCCCGACACCGGGTCGGGGCCGAGCTCCTTGAGCGGCGGCTTGGCCGCGGCGCGGCCCCGCTGCTTGGGCTGGGCGTAGATCGCCAGCGCCTCATCCAGGGTGATTCCGAAGATCTGGTCTTCGCCTTCCAGCGACCGCGAATCGGTGCCCTTCTTCAGATACGGACCGTAGCGACCGTTCTGCGCCGTGATCTCGACGCCCTCGGCATCGGTCCCGACCACCCGGGGCAGGCTCATCAACTGCAAGGCCTCGTCGAGCGTGACCCCTTCGACCGACATCGACGCGAACAGTGAACCCGTTCGCGGTTTGGCGTTCTTCGGCGCACCCTCTTCGAGCACCTCGGTCACGTAGGGACCGAACCGGCCGTTCTTCGCCACGACCATCCGGTGCGTCTCGGGGTCGAGGCCGAGCTCCCGCTCCTCGCCCATCGGCTTGCTGAGCAGCTCGCGAGCCAGCTCAACCGTGAGCTCGTCGGGCGGCAGATCGTCGGCGACATTCGCCCGGCGACTCTCCTCGTCCTCGACGTAGGTGCCATATCGGCCCACCCGGACGACGATGCCGGATCCGGCCTCAAGATCACCGATCGGGAAGGTGGACAGCTTGCGGGCATCGATCTCGCCGAGCTCGGAGACCAAGCGCTGCAGTCCGTCCCGATCAGCCCCCTCAGCCTCGGGCGGCCCGAAGTAGAAGTCGGTCAGCACCGCGAGGCGCTCGGCGTTGCCGCCGGCGATCTGGTCGAGGATCTCCTCCATCTCGGCGGTGAACGCGTAGTCCACCAGCTTCGGGAAGTGCTCCTCGAGCAGCCGGGTCACGGCGAAGGCCAACCAGGTCGGCACCAGGGCCGAGCCCTTCTTGAACACGTAGTCCCGTGACGTGATCGTCCGCAGGATCGACGCGTACGTGGAGGGCCGGCCGATCTCCAGCTCTTCCAGTTTGGCCACCAGGGACGGCTCGGTGTAGCGGGCCGGCGGGCGGGTGTCGTGGCCGGACGCGGTGACCGACTCCGGCCGCAGGGACTGGCCCGCGGTGAGATTCGGGAGCCGCGTCTGTGCGTCGTCGGAGGTGCCGTCGGAGTCCTCGACCGACTCCACGTACGCCTTGAGGAAGCCGTAGAACGTGATGGTCCGACCGGAGGCCACGAAGGTGCACGGCTCGTCGGCTGCTTCGTTCCCGGTGCCGGCCGCCGGACGCGCGTCGATCTTGACCGTGATCGACAGGCCTTCGGCGTCCTTCATCTGCGAGGCGATGGTCCGCATCCAGATCAGCTCGTAGAGCCGGAACTGGTCACCGGTCAACCGGGTCTGGGCCGGCGTCAGGAAGGTCTCGCCCGCCGGCCGGATCGCCTCGTGCGCCTCCTGGGCGTTCTTCACCTTGGAGGTGTAGACCCGCGGCTTGTCGGGCAGATAACTCGCGCCGAAGAGCTGACGGACCTGATTGCGGGCGGCATTGATCGCGGTGCCCGACAAGGTCACCGAGTCGGTTCGCATGTAGGTGATGAAGCCGGCCTCGTAGAGATCCTGCGCGACCGACATCGCCCGCTGGGCGGTGAAGCCCAGCTTGCGACCGGCCTCCTGCTGCATCGTGGTCGTCCGGAACGGCGCGTACGGGCGGCGCGTGTAGGGCTTGGAATCCACGCTCGTCGACGGCGAACTGCGCCGTGCGCAGCGACGCGGCCAGGGCTTCGGCCTGCGACTCGTCGAGCTTGATCAGCTGATCTTGGCCCTTGACGATCAGCTCGCCAAGACTGTTGAAGTCGCGACCTTGAGCGACCCGCCGATCACCGACCCGGGTCAGCCGCGCGGGGAACAACGGCGGCTCGGCGCCGGCTCCGGCGTCCAGGATGGCGTCGAGATCCCAGTACGAGGCGGTACGGAAGGCGATCCGGTCACGTTCTCGATCGACGACGAGTCGGGTGGCCACCGACTGCACGCGGCCGGCCGACAGCCGCGGCATGACCTTCTTCCACAGCACCGGGGACACCTCGTAGCCGTAGAGCCGATCGAGGATCCGCCGGGTCTCCTGGGCGTCGACCAGGTCCTCGTCCAGATCGCGGGGATTGGCCACGGCTTCGGCGATGGCCTGCGGGGTGATCTCATGGAAGACCATTCGCCGGGCGGGCACCTTGGGCTTCAGTTCCTGCAACAGATGCCAGGCGATCGCTTCGCCCTCGCGGTCACCGTCGGTGGCGAGCAGCAACTCGTCGGCGTTGGCCAACGCGTCCTTCAGCATCCGGATCGTGGCCCGCTTGTCCGGATTGACCACGTACAGCGCCTCGAAGCCGTTGTCGACGTCGACCCCGGTCCGCGCCCACTTCTCACCCTTGTACTTGGCGGGGACTTCGGAGGCACCGGTCGGCAGGTCGCGCACGTGACCGCGGCTCGACTCGACGATGTAACCATCGCCGAGGAAGCTCGCAATTTTGGTCGCTTTGGTCGGCGACTCGACGATCACGAGTCGCTTGCCACCTGCTCGCACAGCCACGAAATACCTGCCTTCGCCAGATTCTCAGATCTTGTCCTGAGCCGTTCGGCCCAGCCTGCTGGCCGCGCTCACTCTACGGGCACAGTCCACCTACGGCGGAAAACCGACACCTGGCGGTCGCTCCTGCGTCGTGGACGACCGCCAGCCTCAGGGCAGGATCACCACTCCATCTTCATCGGAGTGCAGGTAGGCACCGGGACGAATCCAGACCCCGCCGATCTCCACCGGTTGATCCCGCGTGCCGGCGCCGGTCTTGCCGCTCTTCCGCGGATTGGTGCCGAGCGCCTTGATGCCGAGGTCGAGGCGATCCAGCGCCCGACTGTCGCGGACGACCCCATGCACGACCAGACCGGCCCAGCCCCGCTCGACGGCGATTCCGGCGATCAGGTCGCCGACCAGTGCCGAGCGCAGGGACCCGCCGCCGTCCACGACCAACACCTTGCCGACTGGTTCGGGCTCGTCGGCCAACGTGGCCTTGAGCAGGGCGTTGTCCTCGAAGCACTTCACCGTCACCGACGGCCCGAAGAATCTCCGGTGCCGGCCGAAGCTCCGAAACTGCACCGGTATCGAGGACAGCTGGTCGCCGTACCGGTCCACCAGATCGGCCGTCGACAGCTCCCCGTCGGTCGGGTCAGTCATCGCTGGGCGCCTCGGCCGTTCGGGGTGGGCGTGAACCCGACCACGATGGTCATCGGGTTTCCTTTCGGTCAGTGGATTCCTCGGTGTCACCCTCGGCCGATCCGGAGCCGCTCATCTCCAAGGTGCCGTCCGCGGCGGCGTGCTTGCCGTGCCGCAGCAGGTCCTCCTCGGCGTCATAGCCGATCGCCTCGACGGCAGCGGTCGCCTTCGCCGGCAGCAACTTCTTGATCAACGCGAAGAGCAGCGGCCAGGCCAGCACGAGCACGATGATCAGGTAGACCACGACGGCGACCGCCGACAGCTTGAACGCGCCCGTCGCGACGTCGGTGCCACCGAACATTCCCCTGAAGTCACCCGACGACAGCTGCAGCGCGCGCCGGCCCTGCAGCTCGACCCGCGGACCGAGGATCACGCCGACGATCAGCGGCAGCACCGGGAGACCGAATCGTCGCATCCCGAAACCGATCAGGCCGAGACCGAGCAACAGAATCAGGTCGAACGAGGTGCCGTTGACCGCGTACGCGCCCATCGAGGCGAAGAACAGGATGCCGGCGTACAGGTACGGCCGCGGGATCTGCAACAGCTTGGCCCACACCGGCGCCAGGGGCAGGTTCAAGATCAACAACAAGGTGTTGCCGATGAACAGGCTGGCGATCAGGCCCCAGACCAGATCGCCCTCGCGCTGCAGCAGCAGTGGGCCGGGCTGGATCCCCTTGGAGACGAACGCGGCGAGCATGACGGCCGCGGTCGCGTTGGTCGGCAGGCCGAGCGAGAGCATCGGCACCATGGTGCCCGCGGCGCTGGCGTTGTTGGCCGCCTCGGGTCCCGCCACCCCTTCGATGGCGCCTCGACCGAATTCCTCGGGATGCTTGGAGAGCTTCTTCTCGGCGATGTAGGACAGGAAGGTCGGGATCTCCGCCCCGCCGGCGGGCACCGCTCCGAACGGGAAGCCCAACGCTGTCCCCCGCAACCACGGCTTCCAGGACCGCTTGAAGTCAGCCTTGCCCATCCACGGGCGTCCGACCGGGATCACCTCGACCGCCTTGCGTCGCAGATGAGCCGCAACCCAGAGCGCCTCGCCGAGGGCGAAGATGCCGACGGCGACCACCACCACGTCGATGCCGTCGCCGAGCTGCGGGATACCGAAGGTCAGTCGCGCCTGGCCGCTGACCCCGTCGAGACCGATCAGCCCGATGGCGAGTCCCACCGACAAGGAGATGAAGCCACGCAGCCGTGAGGTGCCGAGCACCGCCGTAACCGCGATGAAGGACAGCAGCATCACGGCGAAATACTCGGGTGCACCGAGCGATACGGCGAACTTCGTGACGATCGGCGCGAAGAGGGCCAGCAGCAGCGTGCCGATCGTGCCGGCCACCCAGGAGCCGATCGCGGCCGTCGCGAGCGCCTGGGAGGCTCGGCCCGCCTTGGCCATCAGGTTGCCCTCGATGGCGGTCACCACCGACGAGGATTCGCCGGGGGTGTTCAGCAGGATCGAGGTCGTCGATCCGCCGTACATGCCGCCGTAGAAGATCCCGGCCAGCATGATCAGCGAACCCGTGGCCTCGAGCCCGTAGGTGACGGGCAACAGCAGGGCCACGGTCATCGCCGGACCGATGCCGGGGAGCACCCCGACCGCGGTGCCGACGAGGACCCCGATGAGGGCGAGCAGCAGGTTGATCGGCGTCGCCGCCGTGGCGAATCCGTCGAGCAGGAACTGGAGATTTTCCATCACAGGATCCCCTGCAGAATGCCGGCGGGCAGGCCGACGCCGAGCCCGATGGCAAACCCGTAGAAGGTCGACACCGACATCACACCGGCGATGATCAGATCCCGGACGAAATGCCGGCTGCCGAGCGCGATCGCCGAACCGTAGAAGAGCAGGCCACCGCTGATCACCCATCCGAGCAGGTCGATCAGCGCGATGTTGGCGATGAAGACCCCCAGCAGGAGGAGGACCGTCTTGAGGTCGACGTGCTGGTCCAGGTCGACGTCCTCGCCGGCCTCGGCTTCGCCTCGGCTGCCGCGGGAAACCGCCACCGCCAAGAAGAGGGCGAGCAAGATCATCAGGCCGCCGACGAAGACCGGGACGGGTTTGGGTCCGAGCGGATCGGTGCCCGTCCGGTTGTTGCTGAGCTGCAGCGCGTCAACCAAGATCACCGCCCCGGCCAGGACGAGAAACAGGCAGACCCCGTACTCGGCGAGGTTGCGGCCGCGATCCGGCCCGGCCGTGGGGGCGTCCCCCACGACCGCAACCGGCTCGTTCACGCCAGACCCAGCTTGGTCAGCACGTCCTCGACGTCGGCGGTCTGGGCGGCCAGGAACGTGGTGAACTCGGCGTCAGTGAGGTAGGCGTCGGTCCAGCCGTTCTTGGTCAGCACGTCCTTCCACTCCGGGCTCGCCTGCATCTTGGCGATCGCTTCGCCCAGGGCGGCCTTGTCGGTATCGGAGATTTCGGGCGGAGCCACCACGCCACGCCAGTTGGTGAACTCGAGGTCGATGCCGGACTCCTTGAGCGTCGGGGCGTCGACCGCGGCGACCCGCTCCTTGCCGCTGATCGCGAGCACCCGCACCTCGCCCGCCTCGACCTGGTCGAGGAACTCACTGAAGCCGGACGCCCCGAAGGCGATCTTGCCGCCGAGCACCGCCGGCAGCAGGTCACCGCCGCCGTCGTAGGACACGAAGTTGACGTCCTTGGGGTCGATGCCGACCGCTTGCGCCAGCTGCATCGGCAGCAGGTGATCGGGTCCGCCCGGCGACGATCCGCCGCCGACCGCCATCGCCTTGGGATTGGCCTTCCAGGCCGCGACCAGATCGGTGATCGTCTTGTACGGGGAGTTCTTGGCAACCACAATGGCGCCGGACTCCTCGATCAGCTTGGCGATCGGGGTCGTCTGGTCGAGCTTGGCCGTCGATTTGTTGGTGTACTGCGCTCCCACCACTCCGAGACCCATCATCATCAACAGCTTGCCGTTGCCCTTCTCCGACACGGTGCGCGAGAGTCCCACCGTGCCGCCGGCCCCGGCGAGGTTGAAGACCTCGACGCCGCGGGTGACCTTGATGTCGTCCATCACCTTGGCCGCGGCCCGGGCGGTCGTGTCGTAGCCACCGCCCGGGGTGTTCGGCACCATGAACCGGACGCCGGCGAGGGTCTGGTCGCCGCCCGATGCGCCCGGCTCGGCCTTGTTGGCCGTGGCGCCACAGCCGGTCAAGAGCAATACCGACGCGGCCAGCAGGCCGGCGCCCAGCTTCAGTCGTGCGAACATCATCGTTCCTAACGTCGAGGGGATCGGCTGGCCGGAGCGGGTCGAGCTCCGCCAGAACGAGCCTCACATCGCGGCGTACGCGGTGTCTGCTTGTGACCATGGTGGACGTTTTGATCTTTGTGGTCACGGGTTCGGACTGCTGATGACCAGGCTCGCTGCGCAACAATGAAGGCGTCGGCGAGCAGGCGTACGCGAGGAGGCGGTGGTGCCCAGGAGACCGCATCTGTCGCTTGCCTCGCAGCTGGTCATCGTCCAGTTGATCTTGATCGCCGCCGTGCTGGTCGCCGTTTCCGCGGTGTCGGTGGAACAGACCCGGACCAGCTTCCAACGCGATCAAGGTCGCCGGGTGCTCGCCTTGGCGGAGAACCTCGCGGCCAATCCCGTCGTCCGCGCCGGACCGGTACGCGCGGCCGGATCGGCCTTGCCGGGGGCGACGGCCCAGCTCCAGGCGGTCACCGGCGTCAAGCTGGCGGCGATCGCCGACATCTCCGGACGGGTGATCGCCAGCACCGACACCTTGCTGATCGACGACCTCGTCCCGTGGACGGAGTTGTTGTCCACGCCGATGCGGTCGAGCTCGGGGACCGTCGAGTGGCGCGGCACGAGCTATTTGATGGCCGCCGCACCGATCTTGAGCAATCCGGCGCCCGGCGTTTCCGTCGAGCAGCTTGGTATTGCCCTGGTCGCCCAGGCGAACGCGAGCCGACTCGACGCGCTGGTCAGCGCATCGCCGTCGCTGTTGACCTACCTCGGCGCCGCCATGGTGCTCGGGGTCATTGGATCGTTGCTCCTGGCCCGCTGGATCAAGCGGCAGACCCTGGGCATGGAGCCGGCTGAGATCGTCGCGCTGGCCGAGCAGCGGGCGGCGATCTTCGCCGGCATCGCCGAAGGGGTGATCGCCCTGGATGTCCGCGACCAGGTGACCATGATCAATCCACTCGCCCAGCAGCTCCTTTCCCTGCCGGAAACCACGGTTGGGCTGAGCCTTGGCGACCTCGGGGTGAGCGGCCGGCTGCACGACGTCCTCACCGGGGCGGGCGGCATCGAGGAGGACGCAGTGGTCATCCGGTCGGGCCGGGTGCTGGTGCTGAACCGGATGCCGGTCCGTCAGGCCGGTCGCGAATTGGGGTCGGTGACGACCCTGCGCGACCGGACCCAGCTGGCCGAGCTCGAGCGCGAGATCGGCGCGTTCCGCGGCACCACCGATCTGCTGCGGGCGCAGACGCACGAGTTCGCCAACCAACTCCACACCATCTCCGGCCTGATCCAGATCGAGGAGTTCGACGAGGTGGTGACCTACGTCGAGGCCCTGACCGAAGGCCGGGCGGCGGTCGATCTGACGATCTCGCACCGGGTGCAGGACCGGTCCATCGCCGCGCTGCTCGTCGCCCAGTCCGCAGTCGCGGCCGAACGGAAGGTCGCGTTGCGCGTCACCGAGCGCACCCATCTGGATCCCCTGGAACCCCAGTCCTCGTTCGACGTCGCCACGGTGCTGGGCAACCTGATCCAGAACGGCATCGACGCGTCGGCCGGGCAGCCGCACGACGGTGATCGACCACAGTGGGTGCAGGTCGAGATCCGGCAGTCGGGCGGCACGGTGGAGTTGGTCGTCAGCGACTCCGGACCCGGGGTCGACTCGACCATCGCCCCGGAAGTCTTCGAGCACGGTTTCACCACCAAGGCGGCCAAGGGCGGCGAGCGCGGCATCGGCCTGGCCCTGACCAAGCTGATCTGCCGGCGCCGCGGTGGCGAGGTCGAGATCCGCGACACCGAGCACGGAGCCCAGTTCGTCGCGCGAATGTCCATCACGCCGGCTGGACCGCGGGCACGGGCCGCCGCCCCGCCGGCAACGAGAATGTCGTGATCACCGTGTTGGTCGTCGACGACGACTTCCGGGTGGCGCGTATCCATTCGGCATTCGTCGACCGGGTGGAAGGGTTTCGGACCATCGGGGTCGCGCACAGCGGCGCCGAGGCGTTGGCCGCCGTGCAGCACCTGTCGCCAGATTTGATCTTGCTCGATCTGTACCTGCCGGACATCTTCGGCCTCGACCTGATCAGCCGGCTGCGCGTCGCCGGACTCGGCGGTGACATCGTCGTGATCAGCGCGGCCAACGAATCGGAGACCGTCGAGCGGGCGGTCAAGCTGGGCGTTGCCAGCTACCTGTTGAAGCCGTTCACCCTGGCCGAGCTCGAGGCCCGGCTCACCGAATACCGAACGCAGCGCCGCCAACGGTCACGGCGCACCACGCTGGGCGACCAGTCCGAGGTCGACCGGATCTTCGGTCGTCCCGACGCCACGCCGGAACACCGTTTGCCCAAGGGCATGAGCCCGGAGACGGCCGAGTTGATCACTGCGGTGTTGACCGGGCAGGATCGTGAGCTGTCGGCCCAGGAATGCGCCGACGAGGTCGGTATCTCCCGGGTCAGCGCGCGCCGCTACCTGGAGCATTTCGTCACCCAGGGGCGGGTTCAGGTCTCTTTGCGGTACGGCAACCGCGGCCGCCCCGAGCGCCGCTACCTCTTGACTCCCTGACCACACTGGGTCGACGGGAAGTGGGACGCTCAGCCGACGAACCCGTCCACGATCAGCGTGCGGATCCGACCGAGCACCTCCGGCGCCAGCTTTGTCGCGTCGACCTCGATGAGTTGGGCCACGGACGCGATGAGTTGATCCAGCGTGAGCTCGCCGTCGCAGGCGCCGAGGATCCCCGCGAGCGCGGTGTCGACCTCGATCGCCCGGCGAAATCCGCGCTGGGACCGGAAGATGATGTGCTGCGGATCCGCGGCGCCGGGTTTCCCCTGCGCTTCCTCGATCACGTGATCGGCGAGCGACCAGCGACCGGCGAGAAGTTGATCATCACTCAGGTCCTGGTCGCGATCGAGCGCCGTCAGCCGGGCCGAGATCGACGGTCCGATCGGCTGCTCGATCGGGTACGGCCAGTGCTCGATCGTCAGGTTCGGCGTCCGCCGCCCGGCCTTGTGCAGGGTGAACCACCCCATGCCGACGCTCTCGATCCCGAGCCGGTCGAAGTAGTCCAGCCACGCCGCGTACCGGTGGCGATAGTCGGGCGCACCGAGGAGCCCGGCATCGGCCAGCCACAGCTCGACGTACTCCGCCGGCTCCAGCACCTCCCGTTGCACGACGTGGGCGTCGCACCCCGTGCCGGCGATCCAGCCGCCCAGGCGGTCGGCCCAGTCCTGTCCGCGTACGTGGGCCCAGTTCCCGAGCACCTGCAGCAGTCCACCGTCAGCCAGCTGATCAACGCCTTCGGTGATCACTCGCGCGACCAGTCCGTCCGCGGCGAGATTGCCCTCACGGTAGGTGAGCGTCGATCCCTCGGTGCTCGGTGGTGACATCACGTAGGGAGGGTTGGAGGTGATCAGCTCGAACTGCTCGTCGGCGACCGGCTCGTAAAGGCTCCCGTACCGCAGATCGATCTCCACGGAGTTGATCATGGACGTCAGCCGGGCCAGGGTCAGGGCCCGCGAGTTGACGTCGGTCGCCACCACGTGATCGGCATGTCGGGCGAGATGCAGGCTCTGGACACCACAACCCGTTCCAAGATCAAGGGCGCGGGCGACCGGCGTCCGCACCGTCAGCTGGGCCAGCGTCGACGACGCGGAGGACACCCCGAGGACCCAATCCGGCCGCATCGGCGACGTCCGGCTGTCCAGGCCCGGGGTGAGATCAGCGAAGATCCAGCCGCTCGCACCATCATCGCTCGCGTACGGGCGGATGTCGATCAACGCGTTGATCATGGAATCCTGCTCACCGAGGATGCCGGAGTTGATCAAGGTCTGCGCGAGTCCCGGCAACGCCCGCTCGACCGACCCGCGCGCGACCGGCTGCTGCAAGAGCCACAGCCGGGTCAAGATTGCCAGCGCATCGTCGCGGTCACCCAGCTCTCGGTCCGCCGGCACCGTGGCGTTGCGGCCGAGCGCCCGATGCGCCGGTTCGCCGATCAACGCCACGATGGCGTCCACCGTGTAGTCGTGCGCGGCGAACGACTCGGCCAGCTCGCGACACTGGGCAGTGGTCAGCATCTCGCCCATGCTGCCACCCCCTCCTGCCCCCGGGATTTCCGCAGCTCTGGATACGCCCCGGAAGAGCTCGCTCGGATGGCTCGCTCCGGTCAGGTGGTGCGCATTCGCCGCGGCGCGTACGTCGAGCCTCCACTGGCCGAGCTCGACCCGCGGGTTGCCGATCTGGCCTGACCAGCTGACCCGGGTGCATCTCACCCGGGAACAGCCCGGCGGCGGAAAGGTCCGCGGCTACATCCACCTCCACGGCCTCGGCTTCCAGCCCTCAGATGTCACGTTGGTCGGGCTGTTCATGGTCACCAGCCTGGCTCGTACGGTGTTCGACCTGAGCTGCCAGCTCGACCTCGGCCGGGCCGTTGCGATCGGCGACGCCGCCCTGCGGATGGGCCTGACCCGCGACGATCTCGATGATCAGATCAGCACATCGCCCCTACGCCACGGCATCGGGAAGGCCCGTCGGACCGCCGCTCTGCTCGACGAGCGCAGCGAGAGTCCACAGGAATCACGCAGCCGCGTCCTGTTCCATCAGCACGGCATTCCGAGACCGGAGATCCAGTACGTGGTGCTCGGCCGCAACGAGAAGTTCGTCGCCCGCTGCGACTTCGGCTGGCCCGAGCTGAAGACCGTCGGGGAGTTCGACGGCCGGGTGAAATACGGCCGGGTCCTCCGCCCCGATCAGGATCTCGAGGAGGTGCTGTTCGACGAGAAGGTTCGCGAGGACCTCGTACGCGATCTGGATCTCCAGATGGTCCGCTGGATCTCCCGCGACCTCGAGCAGCCGGCTGAGCTCTTCGCCCGGCTGAATCGAGCCTTCCGGCGCGGCGGTCGCCTCACGTGACCGTCCCCCGCTCCCGCCCCAGCCCGCCCCACCCGCTCCTGCCCCAGCCCGCCCCGGCCGCGTTTGCTCCCTTTGTTCAGCTTCGCTCCCTCAATAGCGGCCGCAAACCTGAACAAAGGGAGCAAACGGGTACGCGGGGCCACAGATTCGGCCAGCCGGCAATCACGCCATCCGGAAGTTGAGCGCCCAGGGCAGCGGCGCCAGCCGACGGGCGGCGGCCCGGATGCCGTCGTCCACCTCGCGTCCCTGCTCGGCGGCCAGCCGGGCCGCGGTGTAGTCCCACCAGAGCCGCTCGAGGTCGCGGGCCCCCTCCCGCAACCCCGGCAGCTCGAAGCCGGCGTCCAGCACAGCGGAGGCCCTCGGTACGTCGCCGAGTCCAACGGCGGCCCGCAGCTCGGCGAACCGGACTCGTGGGGTCTCCTGCTGAGAGGTCGGCAACGATCCGATGAGGTCGACGGCGGTTGCGAGCTGGCCCGAGTCGAGCAGCGCCTCGAGCCACTCGACGACCAGCGCAATGACCTCCGGAGCCAGACCGACCGCCTTCTCGTACGCCGCACGGGCGCCCGCGTCGTCCCCCCGAGACCGCCGGGCCAGGGCGAGATTGCGCCAGGCCCACGCCGATGGCTCCGCCCGGAGCGACGCCGCCCAGGCCGCCTCGGCTTCGACCGGATCGCCATCCTGCCAGGCCGCCACCCCGACGTGGAGCAGTCCGAGCCAGTCGGTCGACCCGTCAAGCCGACGCTGCCAGCTGCTTGCGGTCTGGTACGAAACCGGCGGCATCGCCGCATTCGTGGCCGGCAACCGACCAACGTCCAGCAGCCGCACCCACGGGTGTTGCTCGTCGCCGAGGGTCTCATCGGCAAACGGCGTACCCGGCCGGCTGAAAGGCACCTCCCCGGCATGCTCGCGGCGCCGACGTTCGAGGGCGCCCCAACCCGATCCGCGTTGCAGGATCTCGCTGGGCGCCAGGTCGAACGATCGGCCGGCTTCGTGCTGGAGCCGGGCCAACCAGTCCCCGGGCATAGCCGCTTCGACCGCGCCGCCCACCGTCGATCGGGCGGTCGCCCAGTCGCCGTGCACGAGGCTCGGGTCGACCTCGAGCAAGCCGTACGCCTCGACCCACGACCACTCGGCTCCCGCCGGCATCCGCAGGTGCTCGAGCTGGGTGCGCGCCAGTCCCGCCTGGATCTCCAGATAGCAGCCGCCGTCGGGCGAGAGCCACTCCTGCCAGTGCCGACCACCCGGCCCGGTCCCCCAGAGGAACAGCTTGCGACCGGCCAACTCCCGCGTCGACGCCTGTACGAGTCCCGATCCCGCCGCGTCGAGCGCGGCGACCCAAGGATGCGATGTGCCCTCCAGATCGAAGAAGTAGTCGGCGGCCGACGTACTCCGGGTGCTGTAGCTCCGGTCGATCCCGTCCAGCACCGGCATCGGGACGTGATCCACCGAAGAGCCGTACGCGAACCTCCATGCGCCGTCGGCCGGAGCGACGACGCGTACCCCCTCGGCTTCCGGTACCGCGATATTGGACCACCAGTACATCGGGACGTCGTGGTCATGGGGATTGGTGATCCGGACCGACACCACGAGACTCGCCGCGTCGTCGGGCAGCCAGGCGTCGAGCTGGTAGACCACCTCGCGGACCCGCTCGAATTCCCACATCCGGAGCACCGGCGTACCGTCTCGTCGGTCGACCCGGGCCGCGTGCAGGGGCGAGCAGGTGAGAGGGGTGTGGCCGATTGTGCCGAGATTCCACTCCACGCCGCCGGCGAACCAGGCATCCCGCAGAGCCAGGTTCCCCGGCTGGATGACGGCATTGCGGTAGAGCAGCTCACGGCCGGATTCCTTGTGCCACAACGACCACAGCCGGCCACCGGCCCCGATGAGGAACGTCGCCCGCAGGTGATCATTCTCGAGGATGGCGACGGGATGCTCGGTCGGGACCCGCTGTCGGCCGTAGTCGTCCTGCAGGAGGTACGGGGCGATCGACGGGAGGTGGCCGTAGCGGAGGTTCACCCGCATCTCGTCGTCGATCCCCCGTCCGATCTCGACCTCGGCGTGCAGGTCGGCGGCCGATCCGAGCGGCGGGAGCGGGTTGGCCGGGCCGATGACGGCGGTCGGCACGGTGAGGGTGGTCAGGCGGAGCGAACTCATGACGTCATGATTCTGCCGCGCCCCGGCGTCCCGACTAGAAGTCCGACGCTGATGGCTCGAGCACCGGCCGCAGCGCATCGATCACCGCGGGGTCTTCGATGGTCGAGGGCACCGCCCCCGGCAGTCCGTCAGCGATCTCCCGCATCGTCTTGCGCAGGATCTTGCCGGACCGGGTCTTGGGCAGGGCGGCGACGATATCAACCTGGCGCAGGGAGACCACGGCACCGATCTCGGACCGGACCAGCGCCACGAGCTCGGCCTGCAACCCCTCGGCGGTGACGTCCTGGCCTTCCTTGATCACGACCAGACCGCGGGGCAGCTGACCCTTCAGGGCATCGGCGACGCCGATCACCGCACACTCGGCGACCGCCGGATGCGACGCGAGCACGGCTTCGATCGCCCCCGTCGAAAGCCGGTGGCCGGCGACGTTGATCACGTCGTCGGTCCGGCCCATG
Source organism: uncultured Actinomycetota bacterium (assembly GCA_963731295.1). Lineage (GTDB taxonomy): Bacteria > Actinomycetota > Actinomycetes > Propionibacteriales > Propionibacteriaceae > Microlunatus. The sequence continues at coordinate 351,632 of CAVSUP010000006.1, read as the reverse complement.
ACGAAGAGATAGCCGTCCTCGTCGCAGTAGCCGCCGTCGCCGGTCAGGTAGAAGCCGGGATAGGCCGACAGGTAGCCGTCGACGAACCGGGCATCATCACCCCAGACCGTCGGCAACGTTCCGGGCGGCAGCGGCAGTCGGATGGCGATCGACCCTTCGGCGCCGGCTGGCTGCGGAGCCCCCTGTCCGTCGAGGATGGCCACGTCGTAGCCCGGGACCGGCACGGTCGGCGAGCCCGGCTTGATCGGCATGGCTTCGAGGCCCCGCAGGTTGGCCGCGATCGGCCAGCCGGTTTCGGTCTGCCACCAGTGATCGACCACGGGTACGCCGAGCTTCTCGGTCGCCCACCCATAGGTGTCCGGATCGAGACGTTCACCGGCCAGGAACAAGGTCTGCAGCGACGAGATGTCCTGCCCGGCCAGGAGTTCAGCGTTCGGGTCGAGCTTGCGGATGGCCCGGATCGCCGTCGGCGCGGTGAACATCGCCTTGACGCCGTGCTCGGCCACCACTCGCCAGAATGCGCCGGCGTCCGGCGTACCCACGGGCTTACCTTCGTACAGCACGGTGGTCGCGCCGACCAGCAATGGCGCGTACACGATGTAGGAGTGCCCGACGACCCAACCGACGTCGCTGGCTGTGAACATCACGTCACCGGGCCCGATGTCGTAGATGGTCCGCATCGAATAGCTCAGCGCCACCGCATGTCCACCATGATCACGAACGATGCCCTTGGGCTTTCCGGTCGTGCCTGAGGTGTAGAGGATGTAGAGCGGATCGGTGGCGGCGACGTCGGCGCAGACGGCCGGGGGGAACGATCCTGGTCGCATCAGCAGACCAAGATCGATATCGCGTGGTTCGATCATCTCGGCCTTGACCTGGGGGCGCTGGAAGATCACGCAGTAGTCCGGTTGATGGGTCGCCTTGGCCAACGCGGCATCCACCAGCGGCTTGTACTCGATCACCCGACCGGCCTCCAGGCCGCAGGACGCGGAGATGATGATCTTGGGCTGAGCGTCGTCGATCCGCATCGCCAGCTCGGTCGGGGCGAAGCCGCCGAAGACCACCGAATGCACCGCGCCGATCCGGGCGCAGGCCAGCATCGCGAACGCCGCCTCGGGCACCATCGGCAGATAGATCACCACCCGGTCGCCCGGACCGACGCCAAGCTCGCGTAAGGCAGCCGCCGAGCTGGGCCACCCGTTCCAGCACCTCGGCGTAGGTATAGGTACGGCGGGTCCCGGTGTAGGCCGAATGGAAGATCAACGCCGGCTGGTCACCCCGGCCGCGGATCACATGCCGGTCGAGCGCATTGAAGCAGGTGTTGAGGACCCCGTCGCTGAACCAGCGGTAGATCGGCTCGGCGGACGAATCCACGATCACCGTCGGACGCTGGTACCAATCGATGGCTTCGGCCTGCTCGGTCCAGAAGCCTTCCGGATCAGTCAGGCTCCGCTGATATTCGTCCTGGTAGGCACCCACGTCGACTCCTCCTCGAGCAGCCCCGCGAGAGGTTCAGGGACCGTCTTCGAACGTCGCCAGCGTACGCAGCGGCGCGGCCGGTCGACGTAGGCTCCCCGCATGTCGCTGGCACTGGTCGATCAAGGTCGCGCCGCGCTGGCCAAGGCGGTCCGCGACCGGATCGCCGGACCGAAGTTCCGGACGGTGCACGACCAGATCTGGAACACCCCGGGTGAGCGCTGGTTTGCCGAAGACGACGCCATCTGGCGGGTGCATGCCGACACGTCGATGTTCGTCGGCGGCATCCGGGCGCTGCTGCTCCAATCGCTGCACCCGGTGGCCATGCTCGGCGTCAGCGAGCACTCCGGCTTCCGCAGCGATCCGTGGGGACGCCTGCAGCGCACCAGCCGGTTCCTGGCGACCACGACCTACGGCACCGTGGCCGATGCCGAACGGAGCATCGAGATCGTTCGCGCCGTGCATCGGCGGGTTCGCGGGACCACCGCCGACGGGACGGCCGTACCGGGCGGACGATCCCCACCTGCTGGGCTGGATCCATGTCGCCGAGGTCGACAGCTTCCTGGCCAGCTACCAGGCGTTCGGCACGTCACGCCTCGACCCCGACGGAGGCCGATGACTATGTGCGACAGTCCGGCTGGGTCGCCGCGAAGCTTGGAGTGACCGATCTGCCCCAGACGGTGGCCGAGCTCGATGCCACCATCGCGGACTATCGCTCGGAGCTGGCGATCAGCCCGGCCGCGCTGGAGGCAGCGGACCTGCTGCTGAGTGATCCGCCGCTGACCGGTCCGGCCCGACTCGGCTATGAGTTGTTGGCGGCGGGGGCCGTGTCGATCTTGCCGGCCTGGGCCCGCGCCGAGCTGGGCCTCCAGCGGCGGGCGGCCCGTGAGCGACTGCTCGCGCGCCCGCTCGCCCGGTCAGCGCTGTCGGTGATCCGCTGGGGCCTGGCCGGCGGCGCCTCGGTCTGAGCAGATCGCGAGGTCCCGGGTCAGGCGGGTCGGTTGAGCGCCGGAATGGGATTCCAGCTCGACTCCTCCGGAAAGGCCGGCGCGGCTTCCGGCTCGGCCGGGGGCCGGAAATAGGGATCGATGCCCTTCCGCTTGGCCTGCCACAAGATGATGGCCAGCACGATGCCGTGGGCGACCAGCGCCGACAGGAATATCCCGGGCGTGCCCGTGGTCTGCTGGTCGACGAACGCCTCCTGGAAGCCGCCGAAGACGATCACCGTGACGAAGACCAGCACGTTGTTGACCGCATGCATCGCGATCCCGGCCTCGAGCCCACCGGTACGCCAGGCGGCGATCCCCGACGCCACGGCCAGGCAGCCGATCGAGCCGAACACCCAGGGATCGGGACTGAGGTGAGCCGCGCGCGAACGCAGCCGTCGAGACCGTGAGCGAAACGACCAGTCCGACCACGGGCCGAGCGAAGTAGGAGCCGACGTTCTGCATGATCCAGCCGCGGAACAGGTACTCCTCGCCGGCGGCCTGTAACGGGGTCAGGATCAGCACCATGACCAGCAGGATCGGCCACTGCGCCGGCCGGTCGGATGCCGCAGCAGGCTCGGTCAGCACGCCCAGACCGAGATAGACGAGCCAGACCGGCATCGTGATCAGGACACACCGGAGCAACCACTTCCAGCGCAGGCCGCCGGCCACCGACGACAGGTAGCGCGGTCGGATCCGGTGGGCGATCCAGATCGACAGGCCCGGCGGTCGGGATCAGGACGACGAGCAGCAGATTGACATAGAGAAAGCCGACGGGTGACGCCACCTCCGCCGTCGTCGTGCTCGACGTAACGCCCCAGATCGGTCGCGCCCTCGATCAACCCGATGACCAATACCGGCACGGTGGCGGCCAGCATCAGCGGAAGGCCAAGCGCGGCGACCAGGAACAGCGCCAGGAGCGGGCGCCACCAGCGCCGGCGCGGACCGCGCAGCAGTTGGTGATAGACCACCGGCTCCTCCGGCAGGGCACTTCGGGCGGCGGGCGGGCCGGCCACGATCGGGTAGGAGACGACTGGCCCGTACGGGTCAACCGCCAGATACCCGGACGGCAGCGACGGCGGCGGATACCCGGCGAGCGCGGGATCCGGGTCCGGATGGGGTGGCGGGCGGCGGTCGATCGGACCGAAGGAATTGCTCGTCATGGGAAAGCCAGTGTGCCACCGGATGAAAGCACGAAGCGGTTACCCACCGACGATGGTCGGGGGTAACCGCTCGGGCCGAACGGGACGAGAAGGTGGGGCTCAGGTGGTCGATTCGGTTTCTGGCTGCCGCTCGACGACGTCGTCGGCTGAATCACCTAAACCGTCGCCCAACGCCGCCGTCTGCGCGCTGGCCGGAGTGTCGGCGATGGCGATCGGACGGCGGGTACTGATGGTGACCGCGACGACGATGACGGCGACGGCGATCCCGGCGATCAGGAAACGCAGCGCACTCGGAGTCGAGCTGAGCGGCGACATGGCCACCACAGCGGGGGCAATCAGCACGGCGACCAGGTTCATCACCTTGATCAGCGGGTTGATGGCCGGTCCGGCCGTGTCCTTGAACGGATCGCCAACGGTGTCGCCGATGACCGTGGCCTCGTGGGCCGGGGAGCCCTTGCCGCCGTGATGGCCGTCCTCGACCAGCTTCTTGGCGTTGTCCCAGGCGCCACCGGAGTTGGCCAGGAAGACCGCCATCAGGGTGCCGCAGGCAATCGCACCGGCGAGATAACCGGCAAGCGCGGAGGCGCCCAGACCGAACCCGACCGCGATCGGCGCCATCAGGGCCAGCAGGCCCGGAGTGGCGAGCTCGCGCAGCGAGTCGCGGGTCACGATGTCGACCACCTTGCCGTACTCCGGCTTGGTGGTTCCTTCCATGATGCCCTTGATCTCGCGGAACTGGCGGCGTACCTCGAAGACCACCGCGCCGGCCGCCCGACCCACAGCCTGGATGGCCAGGCCGGAGAACAGGAAGACAACCGCGGCACCAAGGATCAGGCCGACGAGGGTCTGGGGGGCGAAGACGACAGCTTCCTCGATGAACTTGCCGTACGAGTCGCCCAGGACCTCGCGGATCGCGTCGGTGTACGAGCCGAACAGCGCGGTGGCCGCCAGGACGGCGGTCGCGATCGCGATGCCCTTGGTGATCGCCTTGGTGGTGTTGCCGACCGCGTCGAGCTCGGTCAGGATCTTCGAGCCCTCGCCCTGGACGTCGCCGGACATCTCGGCGATGCCCTGGGCGTTGTCGGAAACCGGGCCGAAGGTGTCCATGGCGACGATCACACCGACGGTGGTCAGCAGACCGCAGCCGGCGAGGGCGATCGCGAAGAGTCCCACGACGCCGGAGCCGCCAAGCAGGAAGGCGCCGAAGACCGCGGCGGCGATGACGATGGCGGTGTAGACCGCCGACTCGAGGCCGACCGAGATACCGGACAGCACGACCGTGGCCGCGCCGGTCAGGGAGGTCTTGGCGACATCTTTCACCGGGCGATCCTCGGTGCCGGTGTAGTAGCCGGTCAGCGACAGGATGATCACGGCCAGCACGATCCCGATGACCACCGAGCCGATCGCGACGATCCGCGGATCGGAGAGCCCGCCGGTGTGGTCGACACCCATCTCCACGAAGGACGACGGCAGGTACGCGAACGAAGCGATCGCACAGAGCACCGCCGAGATCGCGGCCGAGATGTAGAAGGACCGGTTGATCGTCCGGAGGCCGTTCTCGCCCGTACGGGGCTTGGTGAGGAACACCCCGATGATGGCGGTGAGGACGCCGATGGCCGGCACGATGAGCGGGAAAACGAGCCCCCACTCCCCGAACGCCGCCCGGCCGAGGATCAGCGACGCGACCAGGGTCACCGCGTACGACTCGAACAGGTCGGCCGCCATGCCGGCACAGTCGCCGACGTTGTCGCCGACGTTGTCGGCGATGGTCGCGGCGTTGCGGGGATCATCCTCCGGGATGCCCTGCTCCACCTTGCCGACCAGGTCGGCGCCGACATCGGCGGCCTTGGTGAAGATGCCGCCGCCGACACGCATGAACATCGCGAGCATCGCGGCTCCGAAGCCGAAACCTTCGAGAATCGTCGCGGCATCGACGCGGAAGATGAAGACCACAACGGAGGCGCCGAGCAGCCCGAGGCCGACCGTCGCCATGCCGACGTGGGCACCGGTCCGGAAGGCGATCTTCATGGCCGGGTCCCGGCCCTCGCTGCGGGCGGCCGACGCGACGCGCACGTTGGCGCGGACAGCCAGCCACATCCCGAGGTATCCGATGAGCGCGGAGAAGAAGGCGCCGGCGATGAAGGCGACCGAGCGGCCGATCTTCAGCGTCCAGGTGCCGAAGAGCTCGCTCGAATGGGTCGGAAGCAGTAAGAGGAGGAAGAACGCCGCTGCCACGAAGACGGCCAGAGTGCGGAATTGACGACCGAGGTAGGCGGCGGCTCCCTCCTGGACACCGAGAGCAATTTCCTGCATCTTCGGGGTACCGTCACTCGCGCGCAGCACCTCGCGCCGAAAGACCATGGCCATCACGAGGGCGATCAGGGCGATGAAGCCGACGATCGCGACCAGTGTGAGGTTGGGTCTCGACAAGGTGATGGCGACTTCCAAAGGAACTGGAAGTAGGGACATTCAGAGTCCTCCTGAAAAGCTGCATTCTTTTGACAAGCCTGCATGTGGGTATTGGCAACATTCGCGGGGCATGTCCGACCACACTCGATCGCAACATAGCGACCAGTCATCCGCCGAAGACGCCCCAACCGCGCGACATCTAACCACATGTAGCACTGGTTTGCTCGCCACGTCGGGCATCCGGACACCGAGTCAGGCGCTCCCCCGAGCCATAATGGCCCCATGATCATTCTTGGTCTGATCCTGCTGGTGATCGTCGCCGTCTTCGGCATCGCCGTGGTGGTCAGCAACCCCGGGGTGCACGAATTGTCGGTCTTCCGGGTGCTGGTGCCGGTGACCTATGGCGGAATCTTCTTCACCGGTGTCGGCGCGACCATTCTCGCGGTGCTCGGCCTGGTGCTGATCCGGCTGGGCATCCGCCGGGCCCGAGCGGTGCGGGCCGAGCGCCGGGACCTCACCGCCCTCACCAGCGGGTCTGGCTCGACGCGGAAGGCGGCCAGGGCCGACAAGGAGTCCGGGACGTCGAAGGCCGCCGAGCCCGAGTCAACGGCGACGCCCCCAACACCGACGCCGTCCTCATCGACGTCGACTCCAGCGTCCACGCGTTCCAGCCTTGACCTCGACACGGCCGGTTCGACCACGACCGCCGCCGAACGACGGGCCATGCTGGACGAAGCCGATGGGATCACCGGCGACGAAGAGCTTCGTTAGGTGAGCTTCTTCGAGATCTTCCAACCGGGTCTGAAACACCTCACCGAAGAAAGGGACCGACAAAAGATGCTGGTCAGCAAACCGACCCACGGCGGCGGAGCTCCGTTGGGTATCGACCTCGACGGCGGGATCGCCAAATTCACCGTCACCCGTAAGGCGCCCCCGCCCGAGGAGGACCCGTCCGAGCAGCACCCGCCCGGGGGACCCGATGCCGCGGCCGAGTCCGTCGACGTGGTTCCCGCCGACGACGCCTGACGAGCGAGCCGATCGAGCCGATCGAGCCGATCCGGTCAACGGACCGGTCCGGCGTGCGCTTCAGCGGACACCCAGGCCGGCAACCCCGGAAGCACGGATCGAACGGGGATCCTGACGACGACTGTCACGACGAAGTCGATCTGGTCTCCGACCTGATCGCAGTCGGCGAGCACTGCCCCGTTCCGCTCCGCGAGCCGTCGCGCCTCGGGACACGCGTCGCGGCCCCGCTGATAGCCGACTGCAGCACTCAGGGCCGCGAGGTCGGCGGCCGACCGGGCGCGGTGATGGGCGAGCAGGTAGCCGCCGACCATCATCGCCACGCAGCTGAGCGCGACCACCACACCCATCACCCCCGCCATCAGGATCGATCCGCTGCCGCGCTCGTCCTGCTTTCGTCCGCCGACATCGCCGGTCGCCCTCATCGCCCGCCTCACGGCTCGGGCACCACGTCGGCCCGAGCCGAGAGCGGGACCCCGACCAGCCACCGCGCCAGCGGCCGGGCGGTGACCCGTACGGTCACGGTCACCAGATTCGATCCACGCTCGACCCGGACCGTGGCGCCCCGAGGCGCGGCCGCCCGGGCCTTCTCGGTCGCCGCTTGATCTCCGCGGGCAACCTGCCGGGCCACCGCGGCCGCGGTGTCACCGCACCGGACCTGAGTCGCGATGAGCGAGATCCCCCAGCACATCATGATCAACAGCGCGAAGGCGGCCAGGGTGGCGACGGCCAGCTCGGCCGTCACCATGCCCCGCCCACTTCGTGTCACCATCGGCCGACGGCCTCCCGCGGTGCGAGCCACACCTGCTGCCAGTGCCGCGGATCCTGCCGTCACCGACATCTCGCCTCCGGTCATCACGAACCTGCCCGTCACTCCCTGGTTACGTCCGGTCTCACCGCGCGATGCCCGAGAACGAACTGATGACGAAGAGGATGAACTTGAGCAGCGCGTCCTTCACCGGACCGCTGGTGACCACCGCCAGCAGGACGCCGGCGATGGCGATGGCCGCGATGATTCCGACGGCCCACTCCGCACTGACCATGCCGCGCTGATTGCGACGGCTCGGGACGGCCGTCTCATCGTGGACCGCGGCCACCTCGGCTCGCTCCGACTCGCCCTCGCCCTCGCCCTCGCCCTCGACCGTGACCGTGACCGTGACTGGAACCAGCTGGTCGCCCGCCACGGTGCTGAGGTTGTTGATCATGACTTTCTCCCTTACTCGTCGCACTCCTGGTCGGAGTGGCATCGATTCGGATGCGACTGAAGTGTCGTTACGCAGAAGCAAATCGACCGCGGGTCGGGAAATCTGTGGATACAGCTTCGAGGGATCCCGCGCCCTGTGGACATCTCGGCTTCTTGGTTCAGCCGAAGGCGGTGGCGATCGCGGACGCCACCGTCGGCACCACGCCCAGCAGCAGGAAGGACGGGATGAAGCAGATCATCAGCGGCAGCACCGTGCGCACCCCAACCGCCCGGGCGCGGACCTGCAGCACGCCGGCCCGCGCCTGCCGCGCATCGGCGGCGTGCCGACGCAAACCCTCGACCATCATGGTGCCGGACTCCACCGAGCGGGCCAGGTCATCGGCCGCCGGCCCGAGCTGCGGATGATCATGGAGTTGGCGCCAGGCGTCCGCGTCCGACGCCCCCAGTCCGACGAGCATCATCACCTGGCCGAGATCATCGGCGATGGGGCCGTCGAAGGCCGCGACGACCGCCCGACCGGCTTGGCGGACGGGCAGTCCGGCATCCAGGCAGGCAGCCAGGAGGTCCAAGGCCTGCGGCGTGTCCAAGATCAGGCGTTGCCGGCGTCGCGCCGTCGCCCGCGGGACGAGCCAACCCAGGCCCACCGTGCCAAGCACGGCGAGGACCGGTGCCGTCAGCCAGGGGAGCCATTCCGGACCAGGGAGATAGGGCGCGCCGGCCACACCCGTGGCCATAGCGCCCGCCGTGCTCAGCAACAACCGCCGTCGGATCGGCGGCGCGTCGCGCCGACCTCGGATCAGGCGCAGCAGCGCAGACGGCGGACCCGATCCCGGTGAGCCCGCCGATCGCCCGATCCGCCGACCGCCGGGCTGCGGCACCGCCAGCAACGCCGTCACCACAGCGAGCGCGGCGCACAACAGCAGGGCCGGCGACGCGATCTCGCGCAGCCGACCGAATATTTCGATCATGATCAACTCCTCGTTCGTCAGATCACGTCGCCTGCCGGGCGAGCGCCTCGATCCACAGCACACCGGCGCACGCCAGCAGGGCGCCCAGGAACAAGCAGCCCCAACCCAGCGGTCCGGCCAGCAACCAGCCGATCGGATCGCCACCGAGCACATACCCGAGTCCGATCCCGCAGAACGGCAACATCGCCATCACCTTGCTGGTGGCCCGTGGCGCGGCCAGCTCTCCCGCGATCACCGCCTGCAGACGGTGATCGGCCGCCAGACCGGCGGCGACCTGTTCCAAGGTTGCCGCCATCGGAGCACCGGTCTCCAGCGACACCTGCCAGGCGCGCGCAACCTCGCCCAACCCGGCGTGGCCGTCATCTCGTCGGGCCTGAGCGCGCCAGACCCGGGCCACGTCCCCCCCGATCGCCAGGACCCGCTCCGCGTCAGCCAGCACCGGATGGTCGACGGCGGCCGTGATCAAGGCTTCGGCCGGCACCTGACCGATGCGCAGCTGGGCCGCCAGCGCGTTGCACGCTCGTGAAACAGCGATCTGGTTGATGATCACCGTCCGTCGTCTGCGGTGCTGGACGAGCAGCCGGCCAGCCGTGATCAAGATCATCGCCCCGGCCGCGGACAGGAGTCCGCCGCGGGCGCCGTCGATCAACACCGCCCCGATGATCGGGCCGAGGGTCACGACCATGATCACGACCACTCGCGGGCGCGGACGCGATCTCGACGTCACCGCCGATTCGGTCGACACCACGACAAGGCGACGGCTCAGGGTCAATCCGGCCGGATGCGGAATCGCCCACCAGACCGCCAAGATCACCATCAGCAGGCACAACGCGAGCATCATCGGCCGAGCACCTCCTCGAGCTTCGCCCGGCCCGGCCCGAGCTCGGTGCGACCGTCGGCCGTGAAGGCCACGGCCCGCTCGGTCCGGACCAGCCCGGACGCCTCGTCGCGGACGAAGATCGCGATCTCACCCACCCGTCGGCGACCGCGGGCGTCGCGCACGACATGCACCACGGCGTCCAGGGCCGAGGCCAACTGCGCGTGCAGCGCCACCCGGCCAAGCCGACCGAGGGCCGCGAGCGCTTCGAGCCTGGCCGGCACATCACCGGCCGAATTGGCGTGCACCGTGCCGCAGCCGCCCTCGTGGCCGGTATTCATGGCGGTCAGGAGGTCGCAGATCTCCGCGCCCCGAACTTCCCCGACGACGAGCCGATCCGGCCGCATCCGCAGCGACTGCCGGACCAGATCGGTGAGGGTGATCGCACCGGCCAGCTCAGCATTGGCCGGCCGGCCCTCCATCCGGACCACGTGCGGGTGATCAGGCAGCAACTCGCGGGAGTCCTCGACGATGATGATCCGCTCGCCCGCCGGCACCAGGGCCAGCAGTGCCGCCAGCAGCGTCGTCTTGCCCGACCCAGTCCCTCCGCTCACCATGAAGGCCAGCCGGGCATCGATGATTCGCGTCAGCAACTGCGCCGTACCGCGGGTCATCGAACCGGCTCGTACGCAATCCTCGAGGGAGAAGCTCCGGTGGGCCGGAACCCGGAGCGAGATGCAGGTGCCCGGAGCCGCGACGGTGCCGAGGACGGCGTGGACCCGACAGCCGTCGGCCAGACGCGCGTCGACGAACGGGACCGAATCGTCGAGTCGGCGCCCGACCGACGCCGCCAGTCGCTGGGCCAACCGGCGGACTTCGGCATCCGAGCCGAAGGTCACCGCGGCTTGTTCCAGACCCGCTCCCCGGTCGATGAAGACCTGGTCCGGTCCGTTGACCAAGATGTCGGTGACGCCCGGGGTGCGCAGCAGCAGGTCCAGCGGACCGGCCCCGACACTGTGGCGACGCAAGGACTCGACGGTCTCCATGACCGACGAGTCGCTGACGATCTGGCCCTCCGCCCGCATGGCCGCGGCGACGTCGGCCGGGGTGTGCGGCCGGCCGAGTGCCGCCAGCCGACTTCGGAGCGGTTCCAGGCCGGAATCGGTGCGCCCGGCCGTTTCCACCGCGGCCCCGCTCACATCCATGCCGGCACCTTGCTGCCGGTCAGCTGATCCAGGACCTCACGACAGGCGACGGCCAACGGTGCCCGGGAGGAACGGCCCGGCGGCTCGCCCCGTTCGGCGGCGAGCCCGAGCGAGGGATCCTCGGCGATGCTGGCGAGCAGCGGCAATCCGAGCCCGTCGGCCACCGTGTCCGGGGCCAACAATCGAGTGCGTCCGTGGCGCACCACGACTCCGATCCGACCGCTCTCGGGCTCGATCACCCGGCTCACCTCGCGGGCGGCCGCCACTCCGCGGACGTCGCCCTGCACCACCAGCGCGATGAGATCGGTCCGGTCGACCGCCCGCCAGTGTTCTTGGCCACCGAACCGTGGGAGGTCGACCACCGTCAGCTCATGACTGCGGACCGCCGACTCGAGGACCGCGTCGAGTTGCTCGGCCCGGAGTGTCCAACCCGGCGCTGCATCCCCGCGCGCCATCGCCAGCACATCGACACCGTCCACCCGCGGCAGCTGGCCGCTCAAGTCGCCGATCTGTCCGCGTACCCCCTTCAGTCGCGGCCAACGCCAACCCTCGATCCGCTCCGCCCCGAGAAGCAGATCCAGGCCGCCTCCCTGCCCGTCGGCATCGATCAGCAGGGTCCGCCGCAGCGACCGGGCGGCCACGAAGGCGAGGCCGGCGGCAAAGGTCGACGCGCCCACCCCGCCGGAGCCGCCGACCACGCAGATCGACTGACCGGCGGCGACCTGGTGGGTGCCGCGATCGGCGATGGCACTGGCCAGCCAGCCGGCGCTCTCCGGCAGGGTCACCACGGCCGCACCCAGGGGCATCGACCAGCGATAGGCCGCAGCCGAGCCGTCGCTGTCGCTCAGCACGTACACCTCGGCTCGTCGCCGCAGCCCGAAACCGGCCGTCCGCGCCGCCTGGTCGGTGCCGACCAGCACCATCGCCGCCGTCGACCACACGGATCGCAAGAGCTGCGCATCGTCGACCACCAGTGGCTCGATCCCCACTGCGGCGGTGATCGACAAGACGCGCTCCAGCAGTTCGGCGTCGGCGGTGGCGACGGCGATCACGGCTGGGTGGTCAGGCTCGATATCCATGCCTGCAGTGTGCGTACGCGAGCCCTGGTCGTGCCGCCCTCGACGAAATCTGTGGACAACGCCCCTTCGAGGGTCGCCGCACTTGTGGACAACGCGGCTTCTGCATGATCATCAGCGGCATGACTTTGATCTTGAATGCACCTCCCGGACCGGCTCCGAACGCGCCCGATGATCATGGGCGAGAATTCTTAGGTCCAGGGGGTTCTCTTCCGCTCCGGAAAGAGGTAGAAAGGGTCCCAAGGAAAGCCGAGTCGTCGTTAAGGAGTACGCGTCTAGGAAGCTCCTAGATACCGAGCATTATCGCTGGTAGCGCGCAGTCATTTCGGACGAGTCGACGATCCTCGCATGACATCCAAGTACCCACGCGGCGATCACCCATCCACGACGGGCAGTTGCGTCCTCGGTTTGCCGGGGCCAACACGTTGAGACAGCACGCATGGTCACTCGGTAATGGCATGCCAGGCACGGCGCCTACCTCTGGTGGGCGCCGCGTCGCGTCCGGGGAAGCTCATCGCTCAGGCGCCTCCAGCGAGGCCGAGACGTCCGGATTGACCGGGGACAGCTCAGCCCCCCGGGCCACCGCAGCGGCGCATTGCCCGATCCAATCCCGGACGCCGGTCACGGTGCCCTGCTGATAGCCGGCCAGACCGGCTCGATACCGCTCCGGGTCCTCGGCATGTCCCGCCTCGACCATGATCACGGCGGCCGGGTCGAATCCGGACGCGATCAACACCAGATGCTCGGCCGCCCGCGCGACCATGCCGCTGGCCGCACCGAACGGCCGCGCGCCGGCGATCTCGGCGTGGGTGATCGCACCGCGGACCAGCGCGGACGTCGCCGGGCGACGCGCCAGCAGATCGACCAGCCCGGCAATCCGCTGCTCGACCTCGGGCCCACCAATGATCTTGCCCAAGTCGTCATCGGGAACCGCACCGCGTCCGACGAGCACGTGCGCGCGGGCCAGGGCCTGCGCGGGCGCAACGCTGATGGTCGCCGCGAGTTCGACGAGCTCGCTGGCCAGCCGCACCGCCCCGGCCGACCAACGGGGCGGATCGTCGCTGAGCGAGGCGTTGGCCCGACCGCTCATCAGCACGGCCCGTTGACGTTGCTCGGGGCTGATCATCCGCGATCCGCGATCGCGCAGCACGGCGTCGACCGCAGCGGTCGAGGCCGCGATGGCCGACGGGATTCCTTCGATCCGGGCCAGGTCCTCCAGCGGGTCTCCGGTCGCCGAAGTGTCCTGGGGGGATGGAAGGTCCGGCACGGCTAAAGTCTCTTCCATGAGCCCCTACCCCGAGGTGGTGCCCGCCTGGATGGTCGGCGCGGCCCCCGTCCGAGTGCTCGACCTCGGATCGGGTACGGGCGGGTTCGCCGCAATGCTGCACCAGGCTGGTCACGAGGTGTTCTGTCTCGATCGTGACGTGCAGCAGATCGCGGGTCTGCCGGAACGTCTCGGTACGCGGTTGCATGTCGCCGGCCAGGTCGAGGCGATGCCCTACCTCTCCTGTCACTTCGACGTGGTGACGGCCGCTCAGACCCTGCATCGATTCGCGCCCGGGCTCGCACTGACTGAGATCGCCCGAGTGCTCAAGCCCGGCGGACACGTCGCCATCGCCTACAGCACCCGCGATGAAACGGTGCCATGGGTCAAGCGGCTGATGGCGCTGATGCACCGGTCGGATCCGCAATCCATGCGCGGCGACTTCGGCGTGGATTCGGTCGACGCGGTGATCGACAGCCCCTACTTCACCAACGTGCAACGCAAGAACTTCCGCAATTGGGTGCCGATCACCCGCTCGGGATTGATCACCATGGTCGAGCGCCGCCCGTCGGTCGCGAGCCTCGACGCCGGTGTCCGGACGAGCCTGCTCGGCGAGGTCGGCTCGCTCTACGACACCTCGGCCCGCGCCCCGGACCCCCTGATGCTCCCGTTCCAAACCTCCTGCTGGCGCGCCGTTGTTGATCATGCCGGCCTGATCATCGAGGACGACGTGAACGACGTGCTGCAGATCAGGATCTGATCCGCCCTCGACTCCGGGCCCCCTTTTCCGACCAGACCAGCGAGAGTTATGGTCCACTCAGCAATCGAGAGAGGGAGATCTCATGGCCAAGCGGAGCCCACGACGCGGGCCGTCTCGACGCGTCGGACGGAGTGACAGCGAGGTATACCGACAGATCGCCGGCGAGAGTGACTTCGCCGAGCTTCGTCGTCGCTATCGACGCTTCGCCTTCCCGGCCACCATCGGTTTCATGGTCTGGTACATCACCTATGTCGTCTGTAACAACTGGGCTCGCGACTTCATGGACACCAAGGTTGTCGGCAACATCAACATCGCCCTGGTCTTCGGCCTGCTGCAATTCCTCTCGACGTTCCTGATCGCGTTCCTGTACGCCCGGCACGCTGGAAAAGCTCTTGATCCGCTGTCCACCAAGCTGCGCGAAGAGTTCGAGGCGGAGACCAAACGATGATGATGATGATGCTGCCCCTGGTGACGGGCAATCGACTGCTGACCATCGGCTTGTTCTCCGCCGTCGTCCTGCTGACGCTCGGGATCACCTTCTGGGCCTCCCGGCAGAACAAGACGACCACTGACTACTACGCCGGTGGGCGATCGTTCACCGGCTTCCAGAACGGCCTGGCCATCGGCGGCGACTACATGTCGGCCGCATCGTTCCTCGGTATCTCAGGATCGATCGCGCTGTACGGGTACGACGGGTTTCTCTACTCCATCGGCTTCCTGGTCGCCTGGCTGGTCGCCCTGCTCCTGGTGGCGGAGTTGCTCCGCAACTCCGGCCGCTACACGATGGCCGATCAGCTCGCGTACCGGATGAGGCAGACGCCGGTCCGCACCGCGGCCGCCACGTCGACCATCGTGGTGTCGATCTTCTACCTGCTCGCCCAGATGGTCGGCGCCGGCAGCCTGGTCGGCTTGCTGTTGGGGGTCACCTCACCGGGAGTGAAGAATCTGGTGATCATCGGGGTCGGTGTGCTGATGATCATCTACGTCACCCTCGGTGGCATGAAGGGCACCACCTGGGTGCAGATCGTCAAGGCCGTGTTGTTGATCATCGGCAGTTTCTTGATCACGATGCTGGTGCTCGCGAAGTTCGGCTTCAACCTGTCCGAGCTGCTGGGTGCGGCGGCGGAGAAGTCCGGTAAAGGTCAGGCGTTCCTGGAGCCAGGATTGTTGTACGGCAAGGATCTGACCGGCAAGATCGACTTCTTGTCCCTCGGCCTGGCCCTCGTACTCGGGACTGCCGGCTTGCCGCACATCTTGATCCGGTTCTACACCACCCCGACCGCCCAGGCCGCACGCAAGTCGGTGCTCTGGGCCATCGGCCTGATCGGTGGCTTCTACCTGATGACCCTGGTGCTCGGCTTCGGCGCCGCCGCCTTGGTCGACACTGGCAAGACCAGCCAGATCGCTACCTCCTCCGGCAATGCCGCGTCCCCACTCCTGGCTCAAGCCGTCGGCGGCGGCGAAGGCACTCTCGGTGGATCGGTGCTGCTCGCCCTGATCTCCGCGGTCGCGTTTGCCACGATCCTCGCCGTGGTCGCCGGGCTTACGCTGACCTCGGCGTCCTCGGTCGCCCACGATCTCTACGCCAGCGTGTTCAAGAAGGGCACGGCGTCGGAGAAGACCGAACTGCGCGTGGTCCGGATCGCCGCGTTCGGGATCGGGGCCATTGCCATCCTGCTGGCGATTCCGGCGCAGCGGCTGAACATCGCCTTCCTGGTGGCGCTGGCCTTCGCCGTCGCCGCGTCGGCCAATCTGCCGGCGTTGATCTTCAACCTGTTCTGGCGACGGTTCAACACCATGGGCGCGACCTTCAGCATCTATGGCGGCCTGATCTGTGCGGTGGTCCTGGTGATCTTCTCCCCGATCGTCTCCGGTCAACCCGCTCCGGGTGGTGCGCCGCCGATTATTCCCGGCGCCGATTTCGCCTGGTTCCCGCTGCGGAACCCGGGGATCGTGTCGATCCCCTTCGGCTTCCTCTGCGGCATCGTCGGGACCTTGATCAGCAAGGACACGACCAGCCAGGATCGCTACGACGAGCTGTCGGTACGCTCGCTGACCGGCGCCGGGGCCGAGAAGGCGACCCAGCACTAACGGAGTTCTGATTCGGCTGGGAATCACGGGCCCCGGGACTCCGCACCATCGGCCGACACATTGTCGACCGGCGGCGCGGGGGCGGATCAGTCGCGTGGTCGGTGCTCGAGCAGTACGGACCGCTCGCGCTCGTCGTCGGCACCGCGTACGCGACCGCCCGAGAAGGTCCGCTCAGAGCGTCACGGTCTCGTTCTCGCCACCCTCATAGCGCTCGCCGGTCAGCTTGGCCTTGGCGAAGCTGATCAACGACGCCACCTTGCTGCCCGGGGTGTCCCAGTACTCGCCGGTGTGACCGTCGACCTTGATCAACACCACGCTCGGATCGGCCGGTCCTTGCGGCAGCCAGGCCTCCACGAACGGATTCCACAGCTCCTCGGCCTTGGCCGCGTCGACCACGATCTCGGCCGACCCGTCGATCGAGATCCAGACGTCGGACGAGCTGAGGGTGATGCCGACATGCGGGTTGGCCTCGATCTGGGTGACCACTTGGGAGTCGCGCTCGCTGAAGAACCACAGCGTTCCGTCCGGGTCCACCTCCTGCTGACCCATCGGACGACTGGCGAAGTGCCCGTCGGCGTCCACCGTGGTGAACATGGCAATCCTGATGCCGGATGCCAGTTCGGTGAGCTTGGCTGCACCGGTGCTTTCAGTCATGTGAGGCTCCTTTCGGTGAGCGCCTGGTTGACGGCCCACACCAAGCATTCTTCGCTGCCAACTGCGGGGGATGCACGGGAAGGCCCTCTGTAGTCTGACCGGAGGACACTGCAGTCGATGCCCGCGAAGGAGATTCGCCGATGGCTGATCAAGAACGTGACGGAGCCCAGTCAGGTGAGGCCCTGTCCAATCTGATGCACGAGGAGCGTCGATTCCCGCCGCCCGATGATCTTGCGGCACAGGCCAATGTCAAGGCCGACACCTACGCCGAGGCCGAAGCCGATGTCGAGGCCTTCTGGGCCAAGCAGGCCGAGCGGCTGACCTGGGACACCAAGCCGACCCAGACGCTCGACTGGAGCAACCCCCCGTTTGCCCAGTGGTACGCCGACGGCACGCTCAATGCCGCGTACAACTGCCTCGACCGCCACGTGGAGGCCGGCCACGGCGATCGGGTGGCGTTCTACTTCGAGGGTGAGCCGGGCGACACCCGGGAGATCACGTACGCGGAGTTGACCACTGCGGTCAAGCAGGCCGCCAACGCCCTCATCGAGCTCGGCGTGCAGACCGGCGACCGGGTGGCGATCTATCTGCCGATGATCCCCGAGGCGGTCGTCGCGATGCTGGCCTGCGCCCGGATCGGCGCGCCGCACACCGTGGTGTTCGGTGGCTTCTCCGCCGATGCGCTGTCCACCCGGATCACCGACTGCGGCGTCGAGGTGGTGATCACCGCCGACGGCGGGTACCGGCGCGGTACGGCCTCCGCCCTCAAACCCGCTGTCGACGCCGCCCTCGAGCGGTGCCCGGACGTCCGCCACGTGCTGGTCATCCAGCGCACGAAGCAGGACGTCGAAATGCAGCCCGAGCGGGACCTGTGGTGGCACGAGTTCGTCGGGAAGCAGTCCGTTGAGCACGAGTGCGAATCGTTCCCCGCCGAGCATCCGCTCTACATCATGTACACCTCCGGCAGCACCGGGAAGCCGAAGGGGATCCTGCACACGACGGGCGGCTATCTGGTCGGCACGTCCTACACCCACTGGGCGACCTTCGATCTCAAGCCGGAGACCGACATCTTCTGGACCGCAGCCGATATCGGCTGGGTGACCGGACACTCGTACCTGGTCTACGGCCCGCTGTCCAACGGCACCACGTCGATCATGTACGAGGGCACCCCGGACACCCCGCACAAGGGGCGGTGGTGGGAGATCATCGAGAAGTACCGGGTGAGCATCCTCTACTGCGCGCCGACCGCCATCCGCACCTTCATGAAGTGGGGTTCCGATATCCCCGGCGACTTCGATCTGTCGTCGCTGCGACTGCTCGGCTCGGTCGGTGAGCCGATCAACCCGGAGGCGTACGTGTGGTACCGGCATTTCATCGGCGGCGACAACACCCCGGTGGTCGACACCTGGTGGCAGACCGAGACCGGCATGCACATGATCTCCCCGATGCCTGGCGTCACCGAGGGCAAGCCGGGAGCGGCGATGACCGCCGTGCCCGGGGTGGTCGTCGATGTGGTCAACGACGAAGCCCAGTCGGTGCCCAACGGTTCTGGCGGCTATCTCGTGGTGACCAAGCCCTGGCCGGCCATGTTGCGCACCTTGTGGGGGGACGATCAGCGCTACGTCGACACGTACTGGTCGCGCTTCGACGGCCTGTACTTCGCCGGCGACGGCGCCAAGAAGGACGAGGACGGCGACATCTGGCTGCTCGGCCGCGTCGACGACGTGATGAACATCTCCGGCCACCGGATGTCCACCACCGAGATCGAATCGGCCCTGGTCTCCCATCCGAAGGTCGCCGAGGCCGCCGTGGTCGGCGCCACCGACGAAACCACCGGGCAGGCCATCGTCGCCTTCGTGATCTTGCGCAGTGATGCCGGCGACGGCGGCCAGGATGTGGTCCAGGAGTTGCGAAACCACGTGGCCAAGGAGATCGGCGCGATCGCCAAGCCCCGGCAGATCATGGTGGTCGAGGAGCTGCCCAAGACCCGGTCCGGCAAGATCATGCGCCGGCTGCTCCGCGACATTGCCGAGAACCGTGAGCTCGGTGACGTCACCACCCTGACCGACTCGTCGGTGATGAATCTGATCAAGGACAACTTGGTCGGCAGCAAGTCCAGCGAGGACTGACCCACTCCTCGCCGGTCCCGCGTCCGCGCGTACCGGACCCGGCGTGGTTGAGTAGGCTCAGGCGCACCGCGTGACCGTACGAGAAATGCAGGCGAGAGGGGCTGAAATGGCTGATCAGGCTGTCGGCGACATCATCAAGGGCATCACCGACGATGTGAAGTTGCTGGTCCGCGACGAGATCGAGCTGGCCAAGTCCGAGCTGGTGCCGGCCGCGAAGAACGGCGGGATCGGTGCCGGCCTCTTCGCTGCGGCGGGCTACTTCGCGATCTGTGCGCTCTCGGTCCTGTATTTCGCGGCGGCGTTCGGGCTGGTCGCGCTCGGCCTCAAGGCTCCGCTGGCGTTCCTGCTCGTCGGCGTCGCCCTGCTGCTGATCGCGGGCATCTGCGGCGGCGTCGGGTTCATGTTGATCAAGAAGGTCAAGGGTCCGGAGCGCACCATCGAGCAGGCCAACAAGACCGTGACCGAGGTCAAGGAAGCGGCCCAGCGCGCGGTTGCGGCCGCCAAGGCGCCGCAGATCGAGGGCCAGGTCGTGCCCAACCGCGCCATCCGCTGACGCCGTCCGGGCGAGATCCTCGGCAACGACTGCGCTGACGTGGCCGGAGCCGGCGTCCGCAACATCCTGCTCGCCGGACCGTGGCAACATCGCGACATCGCGGCCAACGGCATCCGATTCCACGTCGCCGTCGGCGAACACTTTTCGCCGACCCGGCCGTTGATCTTGTTGCTGCACGGATTCGGCGAATTCTGGTGGGCCTGGCGACACCAACTTCCCGCGCTCGACGAGGCCGGCTTCAGCGTGGCCGCCATGGACCTCCGGGGCTACGGGGCCAGTGACAAGACCCCGCGCGGCTACGACCCGCACACCACCGCGTACGACGTCAGCGGGGTGATCAAGAGCCTGGGCTTCGCCTCGGCCGTGGTCGTCGGCCACGATTGGGGCGGGATGGCCGCCTGGGCCACGACCGCGTACGCGCCCGGCCCGATCAGGGCGCTGGTCAGCATCGCCGCACCCCATCCGTTGGCCTTCCCCTGGCGCCCCCACCTGCGGATGCTGGCGTTCTTCCAGCTACCCCTGCTCCCCGAGCGCCGGATCATGGCCGACGACGGTCTGTTCATCGAGCAACTGCTCCGCCGCCGAGCCGCCGATGGTGCGGCGATCTTCACCGCGGACGAGGCGCGGCACTATCGGGAGGCACTGATGCTCTGGCCGAGCCCGCACTGTGCCATGGAATACCAGCGGAGGTTCGTCTGTGATCAATTCCGGAGTGGCGGGCGGGACTATCGACGAGCATTGCGACCCGGCATCTCCACCCCGCTGCTGTCGATCCAGGGCGAACATGATCGTCTGGTGTCCCGCGCGGCCATGCGGGCGGCCGGCGCCTGGGTGCACGCACCGCACGAACTGGTGACCGTGCCCGGCGTCGGGCACCTGCCTCACGAGGAAGCCCCGGACGCGGTGACCAAGATCATCATCGACTGGCTGGAAACCCTGGCCGAGTGATCTAGTGGCGCGTCATTCGGTCAGGCTCAAGACCGGTCTCCGCGACCCGGAGTTACCCTGCCACGGTGACGCAGACGCCGGTTACCATCCGCCGTGCCTATTACATCCTCACGGCCGGCAACACCTTGGCGGCGTCGCTGATCTGGGGGATCAACACGATCTTCCTGTTGGACGCGGGCCTGTCGAACTTCCAGGCGTTCGCGGCCAACGCGTTCTTCACCGCCGGCATGGTGCTCTTCGAGATCCCGACCGGCGTCGTGGCGGACTCCTGGGGCCGCCGAGCCTCGTTCCTGTGTGGCACCATCACCCTCGCGCTGACCACGGGGCTCTATGTGCTGCTCTGGCAACTGCATGCGAGCTTTGTCTGGTGGGCCGTCGTGTCAGCGCTGCTCGGCCTCGGATTCACCTTCTTCTCCGGCGCCACCGAAGCCTGGCTGGTCGACGCGCTCACCGAAACCGGCTTCACCGGAGCGCTCGAGTCCGTCTTCGCCCGCGGTCAGATTGTCGTCGGAACGATGATGCTGGCCGGGTCGGTGATCGGCGGCTATCTCGCGCAACTCACCAACCTCGGAGTGCCCTATCTGGCGCGGGCCGGGGTTCTCGTGGTGATGTTCGTCGTCGCGTTGTTCATCATGCACGACCTCGGCTTCACCCCGGAACGCGGACAACGCCCGCTCGCGGAGATGAAGAAGATCGTGCGTAGCTCGGTCGACAACGGTCTCCGGGTGCCGCCGATCCGGGCCACCATGCTGGCCGGGGTGTTCAGTGGCGGCATCGGCATCTATGTCTTCTATGCGCTGCAACCCCATCTGCTCAATCTGTGGGGCGACCCGACGGCGTACGGCATCGCGGGTCTGGTCGCGGCGATCGTGGCCGGCGCGCAGATCGTCGGCGGGCTGCTGACTCCGAAGATCCGGTCACTGTTCCGGCGGCGGACCTCGGCGTTGCTCTTGCTGAATGCCGTCGGCGTCGGACTGCTCGCGATCATCGGCCTGGTCGGAAACTTCTGGGCCGTCGTGATCTTGATCGTGCTCTGGGCGCTGAGCGGCTCAGCCATCCGACCGATCCGGCAGACCTATCTGAACGCCATGATCCCGTCGCAGCAACGAGCGACGATCCTGTCATTCGATTCCCTGATGACCAGCGCCGGTGGCATCGTCGCCCAGCCGGCCCTCGGTCGGAGCGCCGACGTGTGGAGCTACCAGTTCTCCTACCTGCTCTCTGCGGTCGGCTCGGTCATGGCCCTACCGTTCCTGTTCCAGGCCCGCCGGTACGCGGCCCCGGCCGACACCGAAGCGGCACCGTCTGAGACTCCAAGCGTCTGAGACCCCGAACGAACCCGCGCCCCTGAGCGAGCTTCCTCGGAAGCTACGAGAGCGTCTTGAGGTAGAGGCGGGACTCCCAGGGCTGCAGCCCGGAAGACGGTGCATCGCCGTGGGTGCTCAGCAGGCTCCGCGCCGCGGAGAGATCGGGCAACGAGCCGTCCGGCACCGTGGCCGGCTCGGACGAGCAGTTGGCGATCATCACCAGTTGTTGATCATCGAGGGTGCGCGTGATCACCCAGAGTTGTTCATGATCTGGAAGCAACAGTTCGAAGCGTCCTTCGACCAGCACCGGGAGATCTTGCCGCAGCTTGATCAACTTCTTGAAGTGGTGAAACACCGAATCCGGATCTGCGACCGCGGCGGCGGCATTGATGGTCACATAGTTCGGATTGACTGAGAGCCACGGGATCCCTTCGGAGAAACCGGCGTGGGAGGTGTCGTCCCACTGCATCGGCGACCGGGCGTTGTCGCGACTCTTCACCGTCAGCGAGTGCATCACGGTCTCGGCCATCATGCCGAGGCTCAGTGCATCTGCGTGGTAATTGACCGACTCGATGTCCTGGTAGTCGCTGATCGAGCTGTAGTAGGTGTTGGTCATGCCGAGCTCTTCGCCCTGATAGACGTACGGCGTGCCCTTGTGCGCGTGCTGGATCGTGGCCAGCGTCTTGGCCGAGTTGACCCGGTGCTCGGCGCTGTCGTCGCCGAAGCGGGAGACCGCCCGCGGCTGATCGTGATTGTCCCAGTAGAGAGAGTTCCAGCCGCCGTCGGCGAGACTCTGCTGCCAACGATCCAGATTCTGCTTCAGCGCGGGCAACGGCTGGTGAGCCAGATCCCACTTCCGGCCACCCGGTTGGGTATCAAGCTCCACGTGCTCGAAGGTGAACACCATGTTGAGCTCCTTGCGGTCCGGATCGGTGATCGACCGGGCCAGCTCGGTCGTCGAGCCGGGCATCTCCCCCACGGTCAACAGATTGCGGTCCGACAACCCGACCGCGGCGTTCATCTCGGCCAGGAACTCGTTCAGCCGCGGTCCGTTCGCCGTGTAGTCGAAGTTCGGCGCGTACTGGCGCCCGGCCGGTGGCACGCCGTCGTCGAGGTTCCGCTTCGATATCAGGTTGATCACGTCCATCCGGAAGCCGTCGACGCCGCGGTCGACCCACCAGTTCATCATCGCGTAGACCGCCTGGCGGACCTCGGGATTCTCCCAGTTGAGGTCGGGCTGCTTGGCGCTGAACAGGTGCAGGTAGTACTCGCCGCTCTGCTCGTCGAGATGCCAGGCCGGCCCGGAGAAGGCCGATTCCCAGTTGTTCGGCTCCGCTCCCGGCGTACCGGCTTCAAAGCCTTCGCGAGCCGGCCGCCACCAGTACCAGTCGCGCTTGGGCGACTCGGGATCGCGCGATTCGACAAACCACTGATGCTCGTCGGAGGTGTGATTGACGACCAGGTCCATCACCAGCTTGATCCCGCGTTGGTGCAGCGCCGCAATCAGTTGATCAAGATCATCCAGCGTGCCGAACAACGGGTCGATGTCCTGGTAGTTGCTGATGTCATAGCCGTTGTCGTCCATCGGCGAGGTGTAGACCGGGGAGAGCCAGACGACGTCGACGCCGAGCTCGGCCAGATAGTCGACCTTCGAGGTGATCCCCGGGATGTCGCCCATGCCGTCACCGTTGCTGTCGGCGAACGAGCGCGGATAGATCTGATAGACCACGGCGGACTTCCACCAGTCGGTGGGCCGATCAACGGTCCCGGCAGCGGCCGCATCGGCGATGTCAGACGTCATACCGTCGATACTTCCATGTCGATCCCGAGCTGATCCGCGAGCCTCGCGATCTCGGCTTCGAGGTTGCGCCGGGCCGCCGCGACGAGCTGCTGACCCTTGCCGGTGCGGAACAGTTGTCGCTTGTTCAGCTCGGTCAAGACTTCGAACCGGGCGGCCAGGAACTGCTCCTCCGGTACCGCGGCGTACTCCGCGCGGACGGCGTCGACGTAGCGCGCGTACTCCTCGGGGGACCCGGCCAACACGGCCAGGTCGGCATCACACAGCAACTCACCCTCGGGATCGCGGGCCCCGGGAACATGGATCGCGGTGATCCGAACCAGCCTCGACACCTGGGTGAGATCTTCCTGTTCCAAACCGGCTCGACTGAGCTCACGGACGGCGAGCCTCGCCGACGATTCCTCGTTGGTCAGTTCACGGGCCGGAATGTCGTAGACGGCGTCGTGGAACCACGCGGCCAACCGGACCAGGAACAGGTCTTGATCATCGGCCAGCTCGTCGATGGTGATCAAGACCTGCCGAAGATGATTGACGTCGTGATAGCGGCGGTGCGGTTCGTGATAGCGCTGCAGCAGGCGCTCGCCCAGCTCGGTCTGATTCGGCAGGGTGGCGTCCCAGCGGTCGAGGAGATCTTGATCATCAGTGGGCATCGGGTCCTCCACGGTCGGGCCTGGATGTGAGGTATCGGTCGGGAATGGGCAGCGTACGGGTCTGGTCCCATGGTTGTTGCCAGCCGGCCAGATCGAGTACGCCGTCGAGCAAGTGGGCGGTCAGCCCCCAGATCAGATGATCATCGACCTCGAACGCCGGGCCGGTATAGCCCGACGGGTGCCGGACCCGGGCGCGGCGGACCGGGTCGACGAGCATCGACACCGGCACGATCAGCACCGAAGCCGCCTCGCGGGGGTCGACGACCAACACCGCAGTCGGCTTCCGCCACCACGCGATCACCGCCGTCACGTCGAAGCCGCTGACGTCGAGATGCGCGGGCGGCAGCAGTCCCAGCACCTCGATGCCGGCGCGGTCGACGCCGGTCTCCTCGGCCGCTTCCCGCAGGGCGGTATCGGCCAGATCCGCGTCTCCGGGATCGGCGGCACCGCCCGGGAACGCGATCTGGCCGGCGTGCGTACGCATCGTCGAGGCCCGTTCCACCAGGAGGATCTCCGGCCCGCCCGGGCCTTCGCCGATCAAGATCAACACGGCGGCGGGCCGAGCGCCCACCCCCGGCCGGAGGGCAACCACCCGGGCGAGCCTCGAGGGCTCCGCCAGCGCTCGGGTCAGCCGATCCAGCCATTCCAGCCGATCCGACTCTTTCGTTCCCTGAGCTTGTCGAAGGGTCACAGCGTCACTCCCAAATTTTGCCGGACCAACATCCTGATCTGCTCGGCGGAGGTGAACTGCGAACGATGCCAGCCGGCAATCGTGCCATCCGCCCGGACGAAGATCGTGACCGGAGGCGCGGTGATCTGCAAGCGGCTGAATCCAGTATCCGCGTCCTGGACCTGCGGATAGTGCCAGCCGGCGGCCTCGGCGAATTCGATCGCCCGGTCAGGATAGGGATCGTGGAAGTTGACGCCGATGATCATCAGTTCGGCGGACGACGCCTGCTTGGCCACCTCTTTCAGGAACGGGGCCTCCGCACGACACGGACCACACCATTGCGCCCAGAGGTTGATCATCATCGGCTTTCCGCGCAGACCGGCGAGGCGAACGTCGGGACCACCACCGAGGCACGGCACGACGACGTCGGGGAGTCCGTTCGCCGCCGGGGCCACCGACGGGTCCGAGGTCGGGCAGTCAGCGATACCGGCCCGGTCCTTCAACGCCTTGAGGTCGACCGTCGCCGTCGTCGTGGGTTGGACCGTCGGGGTCGCGACCGAGCCCTCGGGCAATCGGGTCACCGTGGGGGCTTCGGTGCACGCGCCGAGTGCCGCGAGCAAGAGCACGGCGCCGGCCGCTCGACCGATCCTCGATCTCATCCGCGTGGCTCGCGGACCAGCTTGGCGGCCTCGATCGGATCGGTCTCGCCCTCGCCGTACGCCGGGCACCAGCGGGCGACCGGGCACGCACCACACGCCGGATTGCGGGCGTGACAGCGCCGGCGGCCGTGCCAGATGACGTTGTGGCAGAGCTGGGTCCAGTCCTTCGGCGGGAACAACGCGCCCACCTCGGCCTCGACCCTGACCGGATCGGTCTCGGTCGTCCAACCGAAACGCCGGGCCAGCCGACCGAAGTGGGTGTCGACGGTGATGCCGGGGACGCCGAAGGCGTTGCCCAGCACGACATTGGCGGTCTTTCGTCCGACGCCGGGCAACGTGACCAGCTCGGCGAGGGTGTTCGGCACCTCACCGCCGAACCGTTCGGTGAGGGCTGCGCCCAACTTGATCAAGCTGTCGGTCTTGGCCCGGAAGAAACCGGTAGGAGTGATCATCGCCTCGAGTTCTGCCCGCTCGGCCGCCGCGTACGCCGCGGGATCGGGGTAGCGCGCGAAGACCGTCGGCGTGACCAGGTTGACCCGCTTGTCGGTGCTCTGGGCCGAAAGGATGGTGGCCACCAACAACTCCAACGGACTGGCGAAGTCGAGCTCGCAGTGCGCGTCAGGATAGGTCGCGGCGAGGGTGCGGTTGATCGTCCGGGCCTGCCGGACGAGCGCAGTGTTCGCCATGCCGGAAGGCTACGCCAACCACCGAGGAGGGCCGGGTCGACGACGTCGGACCGGTCCGCCGCGAATGATCATGCCGACCGGTCATGCCCATCGACAGCATTCGACGGTAGCCTTACCTCGACTGCCACCCATTTGTGCTTGCAAGGAGGCTGCGCGTGGACCCGGAAGTCCTGAAGAAGGCACCGCTTTTCGCCGGACTTGAAGACGAGGCTGCTAGTGCCCTGTCCTCGACGATGGGCACCGTTCGGCTGAACAAGGGTGAGGTGCTCTTCCACGAGGGCGACACCGGCGACCGGCTTTACGTCGTCGTCAGTGGCAAGGTGAAGCTCGGACGTAGCGGTTCGGCCGGCCGGGAAAACCTGCTGGCGGTGCTCGGCCCTGGCCAGATGTTCGGTGAGCTCTCGCTGTTCGATCCCGGTCCACGTTCGACCACGGCCACGGCCGTCACGTCGTGCGAGATCCGCACCCTGGAGCACGACGAGCTGATGGGCTGGCTCGCCGGCCGACCCGAAGTGGCCCGCGGCATGCTCGGACAGCTGGCTGCTCGACTCCGACGCGCCAACGACGTCGTTGCCGACCTCGTGTTCTCCGACGTGCCCGGCCGGGTGGCCAAGCAGTTGCTCGAGCTGGCCCAGCGTTTCGGCGACAAGCGGGACGACGGCGTACACGTGCATCACGACCTGACCCAGGAAGAGTTGGCTCAGCTGGTCGGAGCCTCCCGCGAGACCGTGAACAAGGCGCTGGCCGACTTCGCCGCCCGCGGCTGGATCCGCCTCGAGCCGCGCTCGGTCACCATCCTCGACGTCGAACGGGTCGAACGCCGCGCCCGCTGAGCCGCGCCGCTGAGCCGGCCGAGATTCCACGGGAAACCGGCGACTTACCTCCGAAGCTTCGCGGGTAAGTTGCCGGTTCCCCATGCAACATGGGGAACCGACAGCAGGTATCGGGTGCAGCAGGTATCGAGTGCGGCGGGTATCGGGTGCAGGGGCTACTGGGCGCCGAGGGTGACGCTGACCGTCTGCGGTGCGCCGCCGCCGCGGGTGTAGGTCACCTGGACCTTCGTGCCGGGCGCGTAGAACCGGGTCGCGGCGATCAACCCGTCGGGGGTGGTCGTCGGGAAGTCGTCGAGCCGGGTGACCACATCGCCGGTCTGCAGGCCGGCCTTGGCGGCCGCCTTGTCGGCGGTCACCGATTGCAGGGGTACGCCGGTCGCGGTCGAGAGCTCCGAGTCGGCGCCCCCGACGGTCACGCCGAGCGCCGCATTGGTCGAGCTGCCATGATCGATCAGCTCACCGGCGACCCGGGTCGCGACGTCGGCCGGGATCGCGAAGCCGATGCCGATGTTGCCCGATTGGCTGGCCTGCGAGCTCGACCCGGTGCTGGCGATCGAGGAGTTGATGCCGACCACGTTGCCGTTCAGATCGACCAACGGCCCGCCGGAGTTGCCGGGATTGATGGCCGCGTCGGTCTGCACGGCGAGGTAGACGGCGTCATTGTTGCTGCCGGATCGCACCGGACGAGCCGTGTTGGAGACGATTCCGCTGGTCACCGACTCGGACAAGCCGAGTGGCGCGCCGGCGGCTACGACGCTCTGGCCGACCGTCAGCGAATCGGACTTGGCGAACACCGCCGGGGTGAGGTCGGTGGCTCCGTCGACCTTGATCACCGCCAGATCATTGGTATCCGAGCGACCCACGATGGTGGCCTTGCCGGTCGTCCCGTTGTGGAAGGTCACCGTGATCTCGCCCTGCTGGGCGGCGGCCTCGACGACGTGGTTGTTGGTCAGGATGTGACCGGACTTGTCCAGCACCACCCCGCTGCCGATGTCGCCGCTCTGGCCCGACAACACGGTGATCGTCACCAGGGAGGGCTCGATCTTGGCGGCCGCCGCCGCGATCGTCCCGTCGAGCTTCGGGCTGTCGGCGGCTGGCACCGTCGTGACGCTGATGGGAGACGTGCCCTGCTCTTCGGTCAGGTACGCGTACGAGCCCACTCCCGCTCCGGCGCCGATGACGGCGGCCAGGGAGGCCGCGGCCAACAACGCCCCGACCCGGCGCCGCGGCTTGGTGATCACCGCGACCGGAGTCTGGCTGAGGTGCGGCACACCCGCGGGCGCGGGAAAGTCAGCCCCCGAATAGCCGCCGAGCTGCCCACCGGGCAGGAAGTGCGGCGCGTACGGAGGCTGGTCTCCAAAGGGCGGGGTGTTCAGGCCGGGCTGGTCGTCTGTGCTCACAGGTACGACCATGACTCGCTTTTCTGTGACTAGGCTGTGCGCTCGGCCTGAACTCCCTGAGTTCGACCCAGATAGCTGAGCTGGGCTCGCACGGACAACGTGGCGGCGGGCCAGACCTCGCGGTCGATGTCGGCGTAGACCCGGGCGACGACCTCCTCGGCGGTCTGGTCACCGGCGACAAGAGCGGCCCGCACCTGCTCCAGTCGGGCCAACCGGTGTTCGCGATAGAAGGCGAGCCAGCCGGCAGGATCAGTCACGACCGGTCCGTGACCGGGGAGGATCTCGCCGACGGCGTGCTCCGTGACCGCGGCGGCCATCAGCTGCAGGGAAGTCAGATAGTCACCGACATCACCATCCGGATGCATGATCACCGTGGTCCCCCGACCCAGCACCATGTCCCCGGTCAGCAGCCTCACCCGGCCGTCGTCGCCGGTGACCAGGAGTGAGCGCGAGTCACTGGTGTGTCCGGGCGTGGCCAGCGCCTCGGCTGTGGCGCCCGGCACGCGCAGCTGATCGCCCGCCGCCAGCCCGGCCGGTCCCACCCGGAAAGCCGGATCGGCGGCGCGGACCCCGCACCCGGCGCGGTCGGCCAGGGCCGCCGCACCCTCGGAATGATCGAGGTGCCGGTGGGTCAGGGCGATCTCGGCGATCCGTCCGCCGGCCTGATCGAAGACGGCCGCCAGATGCTCGGCGTCCAAGGGCCCCGGATCGACGACGAGCGGAGCGCCCTGATCGGGATCGCCGACAATCCAGGTGTTCGTGCCGTCGAGCGTCATCGGGCCGGCGTTGTCGGCCCGGACCAGCCGGAGATACGACGCCAGTCGGAGCGCGGTGCTGCTCACGTCAGGCCACCCTCCGGCGACGGATAGCGGAAGCGCCAGCCATCGGGCGTCGGCACCAGACCGGGCAGCACGCAGTCGACGATCCGGCCGGCCGCCGCGGCGAGCACGTGGGCCACCGTGGCGTGGTCGGCCAGCTCCAGCAGGATCGACAGCGTCGGCGGCATCAGCCCGATCGAACCGGCGCGTTCGGCGGCCAGCGCCGCGGACGGTGACCACCAGGCGGCGGCGTCGGTCTCGCCCGAGAGGTCGGCGGCCTCCTGACCGGCTGGCAACGCGGCCAGGAAGAAGTAGGTGTCGTAGCGCCGGGTTTCGATCACGGGAGTGATCCAGTGGGCCCACGGGTGCAGCGCATCGATCGCCAGCTGGACGCCGGTTTCCTCCTCGGTCTCCCGCAGCGCGCAGCGTCGGATCGGATCAACCCCCGCGCCGCCAGGTCCTGAGCCGTCGGGCGGATCATCCGCCGGATCGAGCCGACCACCCGGAAACACCACCATCGACGCCGCGAACGGCATCCGGGCGTGTCGCTGCAGTAGATAGGTCTCGAGCCCGCCAGTGCGGTCGCGCAACAGGATGACGCTGGCCGAGCGGGCCGGCTGCACCGGCTGATCACTGACCGATCGGGCCTCGGCCAGCTCAACCAGGCGTGGCGGCACGACCAGCGACAGCCGGTCGAGGACGTCGAAGGAATGCCCCATCGAACGCGCTAGGCGAAGTGCATGGTGGGACTGGAGCCCACCGACACGACCAGCTCGACCTCGACCGGCGCGTCGAGCGGGAGGCTGGCCACCCCGACCGCACTGCGGGCGTGTCGGCCGGCGCGCCCGAAGATGTCACCCAAGAGCTGACTCGCCCCGTTGCCGACCTGGGCCTGGGCGGTGAAGTCCGGCGCACCGGCCACGAAGATCACCACCTTGACGATCCGGGCGATCACGTCGAGGTCGCCGACCTCCGCCGCCACCGCAGCCAACCCGTTGAGTGCGGCAATCCGGGCGCATTCGGCGGCGACCTCCGGCGTCACTTCGGCTCCGACCTTGCCGACCGCGTGCAACTTGCCCTCGACCGTCGGCAGTTGACCGGAGGTGAAGACGAGGTCGCCGAACCGGACGGCCGGCACGTACGCGGCCAGCGGCGCCGCCACCGGCGGCAGCGTGAGACCGAGATCGGCCAGCCGCTCGGACGGCAGGATCATCCCGCAGCTCCCGAGGCGATCGGCCGCTTGAGATAGGCCACCAGATTCTCCGGATTCATTCCCGGCACGACCTGAACGAGCTCCCAGCCGTCCTGACCCCAGTTGTCCAGGATCTGCTTGGTCGCATGAACCAACAACGGCACTGTCACGTACTCCCACTTCGTCATGGGCTCACTGTATTTCAGGCCTCTCCCACCCGAGCGCCGCCGACCCCCGCTTCGGGGCCCGACCCCAGACGCCCGACCTCAGACACACAGGCAGAAGGGATGGCCGCTGGGATCGAGGAACACCCGGAAATCCGGACTGTCCTCAGGCCCGTCGATCGGTCGGGCGCCGATCGATTCGACGTACGCGCTCGCGGCCTCCAGGTCTTCGACCGTCAGGTCCAGGTGGAGCTGCTGCGGGACGGCATTGTCGGGCCACGTCGGCGGCCGATGATCGATGGCGAGCTGGAACGCCATCCGCGTACCGGCGCGGTCGGTGATGGTGATCCAATCGTCGGCGACGTCGGTGATCTGCCAGCCGAGCATGGTGCGGTAAAACTCGGCGAGCCGTGGCGGGTCGTCGGTGTCGAGCACCACGGTGCGCATGGAGATGGTGGGATTGGTGGCATCGGTCATGTCATTCATCCTGGCCGAGAGGACTGACAGTTCCCGTGACTTGTCGTCGATAACCCCTCTTCCCGGATGAAGTTGGCATTCCGGCCAAACACCTTTGGGTATCGCCATCTCTTCGCCCGAATACGCGCTGAACGTCGAGCCCTCGACGGTCTACCGCCCACGGCGGGGGCCAAGCACTGATGGGGTCTCACTACTATCGGGGCCATGCAGATCGGAATCCTGGGCGGCACCGGACCTCAGGGTCGTGGACTGGCTCGACGACTCGCGGCGGCCGGCCATCAGGTAATCCTGGGCAGCCGATCCGCCGAACGAGCCCAGCAGGTCGCCGATGAGTACGCCGACCTCGGGGAAGTGTCCGGCGGTCGCAACGCCGATGCCGCGGCCGCTGAGTTGGTCATCGTCACCGTGCCCTACGACGGACACGCCGAGTTGCTCGGCTCGCTGGCTGACGAGCTGGCCGGCAAGATCGTCGTCGACTCGGTCAATCCGATCGGCTTCGACCACCAGGGGCCCTTTCCGTTGCCGGTCGAAGCCGGATCGGCCGCTCAGGAAGCCCAGAAGTTACTGCCCGGTTCCACGGTCGTCGGCGCCTTCCACCACGTCAGTGCCGTGCGCCTGGACGACCCGCAGATCAATCGGTTCGACGGCGACGTCCTGGTCGTCGGAGAGGATCGCGCCGCCGTCGAGTTGGTGTGCGAGCTGGCCACGGCCATTCCCGGTGCCCGCGGGATCTACGCCGGGCGGCTGCGCAACGCCGGCCAGGTGGAAGCACTCACCGCCAATCTGATCGCGATCAACCGTCGCTACAAGACGCACGCCGGTATCGCCGTCACGGATCTTCGGTGAGGCCCCGCCACACCCTGCACATCGTCAGCGGGAAGGGCGGCACCGGCAAGACCACGATCGCGGCCGGGTTGGCGTGTGCGCTGGCCACGAACGGCCGGCGGGTCCTGCTCTGTGAGGTCGAGGGTCGCCACGGGATCTCCGAGCTGTTCGGAGTGCCGCCGCTCAAGGGCGCCGCCGAGCCCCGGATCACCCGGACCCCGGCGGGCGGCGCGGTGCACGGTCTGGCCATCGACGCCGAGGACGCCCTCCTGGAATACCTCGACACCTTCTATCACCTGGGTCTGGCCGGGAAGGCTCTCGACCGGTTCGGCGCGGTCGACTTCGCCACCTCGATCGCGCCGGGCCTTCGCGACGTCCTGCTCACCGGCAAGGTGTACGAGGCGGTCCGCCGCGGACTGAAGGACCGCCCCAACGCCTATGACGCCGTCGTCCTGGATGCTCCGCCCACTGGACGGATCGCCCAATTCCTCAACATCCACGAAGCGGTCTCCGGCCTGGCCCGGGTCGGTCCGATCCGCAACCAGGCGGATTCGATCATCAGGGTCCTGCGCTCAGCTACGACCGTCGTGCATTTCGTCACCGTGTTGGAGGACATGCCGGTCACCGAGACCGAGGAGGCCATCGACGCGCTCCGGCCGACGCAGATCCGGGTGGGCACGGTGATCGAGAACATGGTCACTCCGACCCCACTCGACCATGATCAGCTCTCCACCGCAGCCCACGGATCGATGATGCTCAAGGTTCCTGGTCTGTCGGCCCGACAGAACGCCGCTCTGTCGGGCGAGTTCGCGATCGAGGCCGCGCGCACCCTTCAGGAGCGGGAGCGCCATGATCGACTCACCGCGCTGTCGCTGCCGCTGGTGCAGGTCGACCTCGATCCGAGCGGCATCGACGAAGGGTCGATCTTCGGCATCGCCGATCAACTCAGTGATCAACTGCAACTGGAGGATGCCTGATGGCCAAACGGCGCACGGCCGGCAGCGATGCCGTGCCGTTCCTCGACGTCGACGCGATCCTCGATGATCGCTACACCAAGATCATCATCTGCTGCGGGTCCGGTGGCGTCGGCAAGACCACGACCTCCGCCGCCCTCGCCGTACGCGCCGCCGAAGCCGGACGCAAGGTCGTGGTGCTGACCATCGACCCGGCCCGCCGGCTCGCCCAGTCGCTCGGCCTCGGCGAGCTCGACAACACGCCTCGACCGGTGCACATGATCAACACCGAGAGCGGCGGCAGCCTGGACGCGATGATGCTCGACATGAAGCGCACCTTCGACGACGTGGTGATGGCTCATTCGACGCCGACCAAGGCGGCCGCGATCTTGCAGAACCCCTTCTACGAGGCCCTTTCCTCCTCCTTCTCCGGTACCCAGGAGTACATGGCGATGGAGAAGCTCGGCCAGCTGCACGAGGAAGCGCAGCGCAGCGGTCGTTGGGACCTGATCGTGGTCGACACGCCGCCGGCCCGCTCGGCTCTGGACTTCCTCGACGCGCCCGAGCACCTGAGTTCCTTGCTGGACGGGCGATTCCTGCGTCTGCTGCTCGCTCCGGCCCGTGGACCGTTGCGCCTGATGAGCGTCGGCTTCAATCTGGTTTCGGCGGTGATGAACAAGGTGCTGGGCGCCCAGATCATCACCGACGTGCAGACCTTCGTCACCGCGTTCGAGGCGCTGTTCGGCGGCTTCCGGCAACGCGCGACATCGACCTTCGAGCTCTTGTCGTCACGACACACCACGTTCCTGGTGATCGCCACCGCCCAGCGGGATGCGCTCCGCGAAGCGGCCTATTTCGTCGACCGACTGGTCGAAGAGCGCATGCCACTTTCCGGCATGGTGATCAACCGCGTGCACACCAGTGCGTTGCCGCTCTCACCCGAGCGCGCACTGGCCCTGGCGGAGGATCTCGACCCCGACGCATCGGCGTTGGAGATCGAAGCGCTGCGCAGGCATGCTGATCTGATGCGGGTGATCACCGCGGAAACCCGTTTGCTGGAACGGTTCGCCGCCACCCGACCCACAGTGGCCGAAGCGCGAATTCAGTCGCTACCGACCGACGTCACCGACCTGGAGTCGCTGCGTCGGGTCGGTTCCCTCTTGGCCAGAGCATCCGCCTGAGCGCCCTGCTTTCCGACAAGGATCGAGCTCCACGACACCACGTCGGTCCGCTGGCGGAGCAGCAACCGCCGCTCCCGCTCGGTCATACCTCCCCACACGCCCCACTCGATCCGGTTGTCCAGCGCCTCGGCAAGGCACTCGAATCGCACCGGGCAGCCCGAACACAGCAATCGGGCCCGCTTTTGGTCTGACGCGTCTGGGAACAGGGCATCTTCCATCCCCCTGCACTTTGCGCGCATGGTCCAGTCTTCACTTCGTACGGCAGTCACGCTGACTTCTCCCCTTCGTGAAACAAACGCCGTGCCGGGCTTTCCCCGGCCCATCTGGCACGGCCACTTGAATGCTACGAACGACCTCCTGGCCTGACTAGATCAACCGCCCCGAAATTTTCCGTTTTGTGACCTAACACGCGAACTACGGGTACTGATGGCAGGTAAGACGCGAACATCTGGTATAAACGCGCGATTCGGTGTGACCACTCTCCTCACGTACCCTGGTGCGCATGCCGTTTACACCAAGACGCGCGGGGAGCGTCGCGTACTCGCTGGTGATGTTCGTCATCGTCAGCGTCTTGTCCGGGGTCCTGATCGCCGGACTCTTCGTGCCGTTCGCGGGTCTCGCCGGGGTCAGCAGCAAGGCTGCCGCCTCCGAGCTGAGCAATCTGCCGGCCGAGCTCGCCACCCCCGCGCCGCCCATCCGCTCCCGTGTTCTGATGGCCGACGGCAAGACGTTGGCCTACTTCTATGAAGAGAACCGGATCGCGGTCAAGCTCAGCAAGATCGCGCCGGTGATGCGGCAGGCCCAGATTGCCATCGAGGACCACCGGTTCTATGAGCACGGCGCGCTCGACTTCAAGGGCACGCTGAGGGCTCTGGTCCGCAACCAGACCAGCACCGCCACTCAGGGCGGCTCCTCCATCACCCAGCAGTACGTGAAGATGGTGCAGATCGAGGCGTGTCAGAACAAGGACACCCAGCCGGAGAAGGACGCCTGCGGCAAGGCTGCCCAGGCCCCGACCATGGAGCGAAAGATCCGTGAGCTCCGGTACGCGATCGCGATGGAGAAGAAGTTCAGCAAGGATCAGATCCTCGAGAAGTACCTGAACATCGCCTACTACGGGCAGCAGGCGTACGGCATCGAGGCGGCGGCCCGCCACTACTACTCCACCCACGCATCGGATCTGACCCTGCCGCAAGCCGCCATGCTGGCCGGTTTGGTCCAGAATCCCGACAGCAACAATCCGGTGCGCAATCTGAGCGCCGCCCTGGACCGCCGCGATGTCGTGATCAACCGGATGGCCGAGCTGAAGGTGGTCACGCCCGCTCAGATGAAGTCCGCGAAGAAGGCCAAGTTCAACGAGGATCTGGTCAAGCCCACCCGCAATGGTTGCATCGGTACGAAGTTTCCCTTCCTCTGCGACTACGTGCGGCGCACGCTGCTCGATAGCCCGAGCCTGGGCAAGACCGCGGTTGATCGCCGGCGCCTGCTGGAGCGGGGTGGCCTGACCATCCAGACCGCAATCGATCCGAAGAGCCAACGGCTGGCCGAGAAGCGGGTGCAGTCAGTAGTCGGAGCCAAGGATCCGCTGATCTCGACCATGAACATGATCCAGCCGGGCACCGGGCTGATCATCGCCATGGCCCAGAGCCGGCCGGTGATGGGCAGCAACAGCAAGAAGGGCGAGACCTACTGGAACCTGTCCGCCGAACCGGCGATGGGCGGTCTCGAGGGCTTCCAGGCCGGCTCGACCTTCAAGGCGTACACGATGGCGGCTGCCTTGGAGAAGGGCATCCCGATCAGTAAGAAGTTCAACGCCCGTTCGCCGTTCAACTTCACCGGCAAGTCCTTCGAGAGCTGCGAGGGCCGCGAAACCATCGGCGGGCGCTACGTCGTCAAGAACTCGGTCGGGCACAGTAAGACCATTGCCATGACCGAGGCCGCTGAATACTCGGTGAACACCTACTTCGTGCAACTCGAGTTGGCCGCCGGCATGTGCCGGGTCACCAAGATGACCAAGAAGCTCGGGGTCAAACTGGGCACCCGCGACCGCGATCTGGTCGGCTACTACCAGCACATCCCGTCCTTCACCCTCGGCACCGTCGAGGTCAGCCCGTTGTCGATGGCCGAGGCGTACGCGACCTTTGCCGCCCGCGGGATTCACTGCAAGCCGATCATCGTGTCCAAGATCGTTTCGCGCTCGGGGAAGAACCTCGACGTGCCGAGCGCCGACTGCCGACGGGTGATCAGCAAGGGCGTCGCCGACGGCGTCAACAAGATCCTCAAGTCGGTGATGGACCGCGGCACCGGTCAGCGGGCCAAGATCTACAACGGTCACCAGATGGCCGGCAAGACCGGCACCACCGAAAGCAACAAGGCGGTGTGGTTCGCGGGCTACACCCCGGAGATCGCCGTCGGTGGCGATGATCTCCTACGACAAGCGCAAGAAGCCCTTCGTGAACAAGGCGCGCGGGGGCATCAAAGGATTCCGGATCCCCTCCACCGGCTTCGTGCTCGAAGGGTCCGGTAGCGG
Organism: uncultured Actinomycetota bacterium; assembly: GCA_963731295.1. Classification (GTDB taxonomy): domain Bacteria; phylum Actinomycetota; class Actinomycetes; order Propionibacteriales; family Propionibacteriaceae; genus Microlunatus. The sequence goes on along the minus strand of CAVSUP010000006.1, from coordinate 314,763 downwards.
TGACGCCGGTCTGAAGATCTGGAAGCCGGTGATGACGCAGTATCTGAAGAAGATGCCGAAGACCCGGTTCAATCAGCCGCCCAGCTCGGTCCTGCGGGGCAAGAAGGTTCCGGTGCCGAGCCTCTACGGCATGAGCCGTGCCGCGGCCGTCAAGAAGCTCGAGAAGGCCGGCTTCACCGTCGAGAACGCCTACGTCTACAGCGATCAGCCGAAGGGTACGGCGCTGGGCTGGTCGCCAGGTCCGGGCTCGATGACGCCCCAGTACGGCACGATCTACTGGACGATTTCCAAGGGCCGCGACCCGGCCGTCGTCCAGGCCGAGAAGCAGGCGAGGGCTGAAGCCGATCGGCAGGCCCGTGAGGCCAAGAAGAAGGCCGCGGAGGAGCGCAAGAAGAAGAAGAAGGGGAAGGGCGGCGGCTGAGGTCGACCGCTCGCGCTTGACGGTGGACAGATCGTTCAGCCGGCAAGTTGGCGGCGCACCTCGGCCGCGACAGCACCCCCGTCAGCCTTGCCCTTGGTCTGCGGGGTGACCGCACCCATCACCTTGCCGATGCCACGCGGGCCGAGGTCGGCGGCCCCCGTGCTCACGATGGCCGCCGCGACGATGGCGGAGATCTCCTCGGTCGACATCTGCTGCGGCAGATAGTCGGCCAGGATCGCCGACTCGGCGCGCTCCTTCGCCGCCAAGTCGACCCGCTCAGCCGCCGTGTACGCCTCCTCGGCCTCGCGGCGCTTCTTCGCCTCCCGGATCACCACGTCCAGCACCTGCTGATCACTCAGCTCCACCGCCTGGGCACCCGCCACCTCGGCTTCGGTGATCGCCGAGAGCACCATCCGGATGGTGCCGGAGCGGACCTTGTCACGTTCCTTGATGGCGGCGGTGAGATCGGTACGAAGCCGCAGCTTGAGCGGCGTGGGATCAGACATGCGACCCAGTTTGTCACCCGGCTGAGCTTGTAGCCTGCTCATTATGTCTGCGATCCGACCCAGCGCCCTCACGCTCGGCAGCTCCGTCGTCGGCCTGGGCGCCCTCGCGGCCGGGTGCCTGGTCTACGCAGGCGCTGTCGAGCGCAACGCGTTCCGGCTACGTCGTTTTGCGGTGCCGGTGCTGCCCGCCGGAGCCCCGGACATCCGGGTGCTCCACATCTCCGATCTCCACATGACGCCACGGGCCACCGCTCGGCAGGCCTGGGTCTCCAGGCTGGCGGCGCTCGAGCCTGATCTCGTGATCAACACCGGCGACAACCTCTCGCACACCGACGCCGTGCCCTTCGTGATGCGCAGCCTGGGCCGGCTTGTTGCACACACCCGGTGTCTACGTCTGGGGCTCGAACGACTACTACGCCCCCACCTTCAAGAATCCGCTCGGCTATCTGGCCCATCCGAGCCGGACCGGGACCAAGGGTAAGCGGTTGTTGCCCTGGCAGGACCTCGATCGCGGCTTTCGAGGACTCGGGCTGGATCGACCTCACCCACCGCCGGGCGTCGGTGGACATCAAGGGCATCCGGATCGGGTTCCGCGGGACCGACGACGCCCACCTCAATGCCGACCACTACCCCACGGTCGCCGGGCCGGTCGATCGGGGTGAGGCCGAGGTCGCACTGGCCGTGACCCACGCTCCCTACCGCCGGGTGATCGATGCGATGGCCTACGACGGTCATGACCTGATCGTGGCCGGGCACACCCACGGCGGTCAGGTGTGCGTGCCGCTCTACGGTGCGCTGGTCAGCAACTGCGACCTCGACACCCGCAGGGTCAAGGGCCTGTCCCAGCACAGCGCCGGCGGACATACCGCCTGGATGCACGTTTCGGCCGGCCTCGGCACCTCACCGTACGCGCCGGTCCGCTTCGCCTGTCCTCCCGAAGCCACGCTGCTGACCCTCACCGCCGCGACCGCCTGACGCCGAGCTCAGGGCCTACGGTCGACCGTGGCCGCCATCCGATCGACGGCCTCGGTCAAGATCGCGTGCGACGTGGCGAAGTTCAGCCGGACATGGCCGGCGCCCCCGATGCCGAATGACCGGCCGGAGTTCAGCGCGACCCGACCTCGTTCGACGAAGACCGCCGCCGGGTCATCGCCGAGCCCGAGGTCGCGACAATCGAGCCAGGCCAAAAAGGTCGCCTCCGGAATCCGATAGCCCACCTGGGGCAGCCGATCGGCCAGCAAGTCAGCCAGGAACCGACGGTTGTCGTCCAAGGCCCGTCGATGCTCATCGAGCCAATCGCGGGCCTCGTTCAGGGCCACGGTGTGGGCCAGTACGCCGATCGCGCTGGAGCCGTGACTGATCTCGACGGGCATCCGAGCCAGCTCATCGGCCGAGCCGGCGCCGGCGACGACCAACGCGCCCTTCAGCGCCGCCAGATTCCAGCCCTTGGAGGCCGACACGACCGAGAGACCACGGTCACCGCCCGGCACGCTCAGATAGGGCGTGAAGTCGAAGCCTGGATGAGTCATCGGGGCGTGGATCTCGTCCACCACCACCCGGACGCCGAACTGGTCGGCCAGCGCGGCGACGCTGGTCAGTTCGGCTCGGGTGTGGACGACGCCCGTGGGATTGTGGGGGTTGGCCAGGACCAGCGCGGCCGACCCGCCACCGGCAGTCGCGTCCGCGAACGCTCGGGTCAAGGAGACCGGATCCAGTCGTCCCTGGCTGGTCAACGGCGCCATCACCAGCCGCAGGCCCTGATAGCTGAAGAAACCGAAGAACGGCGGATAGACCGGAGGGGTCAAGATCACCGCGTCGCCCGGCCGGAGCACCAGCTTCAGCGCTTCGACGAGCCCGTTCATCACGTCAGCGACCGGACGCGTGAGCGCAGGGTCGATCTGCCAGCCCCAACGCTGGCCCGCGAAGGCCGCCATGGCCTCGGCGTAGCCTCGACCGAACGGGTACCCCGTGTCACCGGATGCCAGCGCACGGGTGACGGCGGCGGCGATCGGTTCCGCGACGATCGTGTCCATCTCCGCCACCCATAGCGGCAGCACGTCGGCGGGGAACTCCCGCCACTTCGCGCTCGTCCGGGTGCGCAACTGCGCCAACGACACCCGATCGAACGGACTGGCTCCTCCCGCCATTCATCCCCTCCTTGAGCTGCGTCGCGTCATGGTCTGATCATGCTCTTGATGGTCCAGGCATTGCGCACGGCGTACGCTCCACCGTCATTGTTGAAGTATCCGTACACGTCAAGTCCTGAGCCGCGCCATTCGGCGATCCGGTCGGACCACCAGCCCAGATCAGCATCGCTGTAGTATCCGGCGTAGAGATGATCATGGTCGGGTCCGTGCCAACGCACGTAGACCCAGGACGTGGTGACCCGCAGTACGCAGGGCAAACCGGCACCACTGACCACCACGTACGCCGCGTCATGATCGGCGAGGATGCCGAACACCCGGTCATCGACCCAGCTCGAATGACGGAACTCGATGGCGATCCTCACCCACGTGGGAAATCGGCTCAGGAAGTACCGCAGGCGGTCGTCGTCCCGCTCGTGCTGCGGATGAAGTTGCACTAGCAGCACACCTCGCCGATCGCCGAGCTCGTGCCAGCAGGCGCAGATGCGTTCGACCCAAGCTTCAGGTGCGTAAAGCCGCTTGGCGTGGGTCAGCCCGCGAGGGGCCTTGACCGTCAGCAGGAAGCCCGGCGGGAGTCGCCGGCGCCAGGAGGCGAAGGTCGAGTCCTTCGGCCAGCGGTAGAAGCTGGCGTTCAGTTCGACGGTGTCGAACGCCTCGACATAGCGAGCCAGCCGGTCACGAGGCGGGAGCCCCGGGGCATAGATTACGGGCTCCCAGTGGTCGTAGCTCCAGCCGGACGTGCCGATTCGAACGTCGCTCATGATCGTGCTACCTGACGGCGGCGATCACGATCCGCGGCCGCCGGTCACTGGCACCACAGCACCGGAGACGTAGGGCTCGGCCATCACGATTGCTTCTCCGGCTGGTCAGCTCCGGTCGACTGGGTCGGGGGATTGATCAGCCGGAGGATCAGCGGCAGCGCAGCGATCATCACCACCACGAGCAGCGTGAGCGATGAGGCGATCAGCGCGGCCGGACGACCGACCACGACATCGAAGATCAACAGCACCGTGCCGGTCAGCACCAGGCCGATACCGACCAGGGCGATCCGCAGGATGAGGTGGGCGGTGCGGACGATCACCGCCTTCGCGTGTTTGCGGAACAGGCCGCGATGCAGATTGACCGGGGCCAGTCCCATCGCTGTGGTGAAGACCGCGGTGATCACCAGGACCAGATAGACCCGGTGCTGAAACTCGGTGAGGGATTCGAACCGGTTCTGGAAGGCGATCGCCAGCAGGAATCCAGTCAGGATCTGGGTGCCGGTCTGGGTCACCCGCAGTTCCTGAAGGATCTCGTTCCAATTCCGGTCCATCCGCTCGTTGACGGTCTCGTCGCGACCGTCCTTCGGATCGACGTCACGCTGGTCGTCGACGTTCCCGGGAACGGCCATGTTTTACCCCTCACCACGGTGGAGGTTTACAGGTTAAACCGACAGCTTTCCGTGAGTCAGCCGGTCAGGCGCGAATCAGCGAAACGCGGTTGATCAGATCCTCGAGCGCGTCCTCGAACTCATTGTCGAAGGCATCCTGCGACAGTTCCTTCGACAGTTCCATCAGTCGCGGATAGGCCGACAGATCGTTGGTCTCGAAGAACTCGACGTCGTCCTCCACCGACGCGGTCTTCGGTCCCGGGAACCGACGCCTCGAGCAACAGGTGGCCGAGCAGGAAGGTCGAGAAGGCCCGGTAGACAACCACGCTTTCGTGGGCGGTGAAGCCGTACGACCGCCAGCCCCTCCAGAAATTCCTCGACCCAGCGCAGGCTGCGGAGCGGTGGCCGGAGCCACGGGGCGGCCGGCGGCCGGGTGGCCACGAGCGGAAAGATCCGGGGTGTCCGATGGCCACCGCCCGGACGCCGTGCGCCATCTCCTGCAGGTACTCCGGCCAGGACTCGGCCGCCTCGCCGACATGGTCGCCTCGTACAACTCGTTCATCACGAACTCCACGACCCCGTCGAGCAGTTGCTCCCGCCCGGGAACGTAGCGATACAGCGCCATCGCCTCGACGCCTAGCTCGGCACCAAGTCGGCGCATCGTCAGCTGGTCGCGGCCGTGCTCGTCGATGAACCGCACGGCTTCTCGGAGGATTTGCTCACGACCGAGCCTACGGGTCGAGGGCGCCGGGTCCACCCCGGATCCCTTACCCCGTACGCTGGTAGCGCCATCGTCGTTCACTAGTCCCGCTTTCATGACGCGCAGAGGTGATGGCGACCCCCCGACCCCGAATCAGGTGGACACCGAGCCCGAGTTTACAACGTAAAGCTCGTGACCTACATTGAGGATACGGCGTAAACCGGTTTGGGCTTTCTCTCGATCATAGTTGACCGGCAGGGCCGGGGACTAGAGATCTGAGTCGAGGCGCCAGCGTCAGCTGGCCGAGCCGAGATACGCACCAGTGTGCGAACAGGTCGCGCGCGATCTGAGAGGACGGTTCCGATGAGTGGCTTGGGAGACAAGCTCGAAGGCAAGGCCGACGAGATCAAGGGCAACGCCAAGGAGAAGGTCGGCGACGCCACGGACAACCGGAGCCTGCAGGCCGACGGAATCGGCGATCAGGCCTCCGGTCGAGGCCAAGCAGGCCATCGGCGAGGCCAAGGACGCCGCCGCACGACGCGCTCGACGACGATCGCTGAGGGTTGATCGCTCGCCCGCCTCGAACGGGCCTGATCGAGCCATTTCGGTCCACCTGTCCTCAGCGGACAGGTGGACCGCCCCGTTTCAGCCCGGTTGTCAGCTCATCCCGGTCGAGATGTGCTCGATGATCGCCGTGGTCGACACCGACGGCGTACGCGGCAGGTAGATGACCTCGCAGATGTCGCTCAGGTAGTCGAACTTCCCGGTCCAGTCGTCGCCCATCACCAAGATGTCGGCCATGATGCTCGAGGACGTAGTCGCGCTTCTGCTCCAAGCTCTCCTCGACGAAGACCGCATCGACCACCTTCAGGTTGGACACGATCTCCAGCCGTTCGTGCTGATCGAAGACCGGATTGCGGCCCTTCTTGGAGAAGTTCAGGGCGTCGGAGGAAACGCCGACGACCAGCCGATCGCCGAGCGCGGCCGAGCGGTTGAGGACCCGTACGTGCCCGACATGCAGCACGTCGAAAGTGCCGAAGGTGATCACGGTCTTGCCGGCCATGACTGCTCTCCTGAGGGGGTGCGATGGCGAACTGTTCTGGCAAACCCTAACGGCTTACGGCCGGCCAGCCGGTACGCGGTTCATCGCCCGACCGGCCGGTGGAATTCCGCTCGCCAGCGATGCGTGGTGGGCGGGTTCCGGAGTTCCTCGATCTGGATGACCGCCAGCCCGGCCGCCGCGCCTCGATGGTCTCCCGACGCGAAGGACTCGACCTGGTCCCGGGTAAGCGGCCAGGGCGGGCCCGGCTCCTCGGGCTCGTCGGTACGGGCCGACGCCAGGACCAGCAAGGTCCCGCCGGGTGCGGCGAACTGCGCGACATGCGTGACCGCCGGACCCCGGAGCCGGACCGGCAGCGACTGAACCGTGTAGATCTCGACGACCAGATCGAAGAACTGCCGCCACTCCCGCGGCGGGTCGAGCAGGTCAGCCACCCGGAAGTCGACCGGCACGGTCGGGAAGCGGAGCCTCGCGGCGTGCACCGCGGACGGCGAGATGTCGAACCCGGTGACCCGGAAGCCCCGTCCGGCCAGATAGGCCGCGTCCTCCCCGAAACCGCTGCCCACGACGAGAGCGCGTTTGTCCCGGCCGGCCGGCCGTCGGTCCAGCCACTCCACCAGCAGTGGATGAGGCCCGCCCCGATCCCAGGGCACGCTCGCCCGGCCCTCGGCCGCCTCGGCGTACAGCTGGTCGAACCAGCCGGTGGCCTCGCCGGACCCTGGGGCTGCGCCAAAGATCCGCCGGACGTCTTCGTCTGGGTCGCGGGGCTCCATGACCTCATCCTGCCGCGTCGTACATTGTCCGCACCATGGCGTTGCTCCTCGATCTCAGCCTGTTGCGGACGCACCCCGCGTACCGGCGGCTGTTGATCGGCCTCGGCGTTTCCAACATCGGCACGCAGTTGACTGTGGTTGCCGTCGGGCTTCAGGTCTACTCCATCACCCGGTCGACGTGGTCGGTCGGCGTCCTCGGTCTGTGTGCTCTCGTGCCGCTGATCGTCCTGGGCCTCTACGGCGGTGCGTTGGTGGACGCGTACGACCGGCGACGCGTCGCCCTTGCGTCAGCCCTCGGACTATGGGTCGTCACCGTGATGCTGGCCGTCCAGGCGTGGCTCCAGCTGGAATCGGTGCTCGTGCTCTACGCGCTGGTCGCTCTGCAGTCCGCCGGCTTCGCCATCAACAACCCCGCCCGATCGGCGATCATCCCCCGGCTGGTCGAGGCCGATCGGTTGCCGGCTGCGAATGTGCTGCAGACCATCGGGATGAACATCGCCTTCACCGGCGGACCGCTGTTCGGCGCCGTGCTCGTCGCTGGGTGGGGGTACGGCGCCGCGTACTCGGTCGATGCGATCTTGTTCACCGCATCGCTGTGGGCGCTGTGGTGGCTGCCTGATCTTCCTCCCGTGCTCTCCGACGGTCAGCCACCGAGCAAGCGGGGACTGGTCTCGGTGCTCGAAGGTCTGCGCTATCTGGCTACCCGGCCGAATGTCCGGATGACCTTCGTGGTCGATCTGATCGCGATGATCTTGGCCATGCCGCGGGTGCTGTTCCCCGCGGTCGGCGTGGTCTATCTCGGCGGCGGGGCAACCACCACCGGCCTGCTGACCGCCGCCTTCGCCATCGGTGCGGTGCTGGCCGGGGTCTTCTCGGGCGGCCTGGTCGACGTCCGCCGGCAGGCCCGGGTGATCGTCATCGCCATCGGCTGCTTCGGGTTGTCGATCGCGCGCCTTCGGCGCGGTGCTGGTCAGCATCGGCGGTCACACGCCGTCCCGGGTGCTCGTGGTGTCGCTGGTGCTGGCGATGATCTGTCTCGCCGTGGCCGGAGGATCGGATTCGATCAGCGCGGTCTTCCGCCAGACGATCCTGCAATCGGCCACCCCTGACCAGCTACGTGGTCGGCTCCAGGGTGTCTTCATCGTCGTCGTGGCCGGGGGTCCGCGACTCGGGGATCTCGTCCTGGGCGCTGAGTCGCGCTGGGTCGGCGAGGCCTGGGCGGCTGTGATCGGCGGTCTGAGCTGCCTCCTGGTGCTGTCGATCGTCGTCGCCGGTCAACGCCGATTCCTCGCCTACGACGCCCGGAACCCGACCCCCTGAGTGCTCGCCCCCGTCGCGAGATCGGCGAGGGCCAGCTCCAGTTGGTCCAGCCCGTGGTCGAGTTGTTCCTCGGTGATCACGATCGGTGGCGCGAGCCGGATGGTCGAGCCGTGAGTGTCCTTGGCCAGCACGCGTCGCCGGGCCAGCGCTTCGCACACCGCGCGACCGCTGCCGAGGCTCGGATCGATGTCGACACCGGCCCAAAGGCCGCGAGACCGTACGCCGATCACTCCCCGGCCGATCATGGCATCCAGCCGGCGGCGCATCCGATCGCCGAGGCGGGTGGCCCGCGCCTGGTATTCGCCGGTCTGCAGCAACTCGACGACGGCCAGACCGACCGCGCAGGCCAGCGGGTTCCCACCGAACGTGCTGCCGTGCTGCCCGGGTTGGAGCACCCCGAGCACATCCTGATCGGCGACCACGGCCGACACCGGCACGATGCCACCGCCGAGGGCCTTGCCGAGCAGATAGACATCGGCCACGACATCCTCGTGTTCGCAGGCCAAGGTCCGCCCGGTACGCCCCAGTCCGGACTGGATCTCGTCGGCGATGAACAGCACGCGATGGCTGGTGCAGATTTCGCGTACCCCGGCCAGATACCCGGCGGGCGGAATGAGCACGCCGGCCTCGCCCTGGATCGGCTCGATCAGCACCGCCACGACCTCGTCGGTGATCGCTGCCCGGAGGGCCTCGAGGTCGCCGTACGGGACGGCGAGGAAGCCCGGCGTGTAGGGCCCGTAGTGATCATGAGCCACCGGATCGTCGGAGAAGCTGATGATCGTGGTGGTCCGGCCGTGGAAGTTGCCCTTGGCGACGATGATCTTCGCCTGCCCGTCGGGCACACCCTTGACCTCGTAGCCCCACTTCCGCGCGACCTTGATGCCGGATTCGACCGCCTCGGCGCCGGTGTTCATCGGCAGCACCATCTCCTTGCCGATCAGCGCGGCCAGCGCCTCGGCGAACGGTGCGAGTTGATCATGATGGAAGGCCCGCGAGGTCAGCGTGATCCGGCCGAGCTGTTCGCGGGCCGCGGCCAGCAGCGCCGGATGGCCGTGGCCGAAGTTCGTGGCCGAGTACGCGGCCAGGAAGTCCAGATATTGCCTGCCTTGGGTGTCGGTCAGCGCCGCACCCTCACCCGAGCTGATCACCACGTCGAGCGGATGGTAGTTGTGCGCGACATGCTCGTTCTCGGTCGCCAGCAGTTCGACGCTGCGAATCGGGGTCTGGTCCATGGTGATCATGATGGCGCTCCTGAGCGGTCGAGGATGGAGGATTGGCGGCCACGGATCTCCTGCGTGCAGCATTTGACGCTGCCGCCACCCTTGAGCAGCTCGCTGAGGTCGATCGAGGTGGGTCGGTAGCCGGCGGTGGTGAGGGCTTGGCGCAACGAGGAGGCACCAGCGGGCACGAATACGTGCAGCCCGTCGCTCACGCAATTGAGGCCGAGCGCGAAGGCGTCGGCATCGGTCGCGATGATCGCGTCCGGGAACCGGGCGGCCAGCAGCTGCTGACTCGACTCGCTGAAGGCCGCCGGGTAGTAGGCAAGGTGATCCCGCGTGTCGTCCAGGACCGTCAGCGCGACATCGAGGTGATAGAAGCGCGGATCGACCAACTCCAGCCCGATCACCGGGCGGCCGGTGAGGTCGGCGAGCTCGCGATGGGCCTCCACGGTGGTGCGGAATCCGTAGCCCGCGAGCACCCGATCCGACAGCACGGCGAAGTCGCCTTCAGCCTCGTTGACGGCCACCGGGGTCGACACCGACCCGCCGCCGTAGAGAATCCCGTGGCGCCGGTGCCAGGCGCCGTGGCGGTCAGCCTCCGCCGTGCGTTGCGGATTCGCGAACAGCGCCTGGAGCACGTGTCCATCGATCACCGTCGCGCCGTTGGCGGCGAACACCATGTCGGGCAGACCGTCGACCGGATCGAGCAGATCGACCCGATGACCGGCCGCTCGGTAGGCCTCGACCAGCGACTCCCACTGCTGGAGCGCCAGGGCGCGATCGGTGCCGCGGGACGGGTCCATCCACGGGTTGATGGAGTAGCTGACGTCGTAATAGGTCGGCGCGCACAGGAGGAAGTGCCGCGGGGTGGCGCGCCGGTGGACCGGGCCCGGCCGACAGATCACAGTGCTGGTCACTCTTGAAGAGTAGGTTGGACATCGCGCAACGACACTAGGCAACTGAACGAAGATGGGGTGAGGACTTTGCGTCTCGACGACGTTGACCGCAAGATCGTTGCGTATCTCTCGGAGAACAGCCGGGAGAGCTTCGCCACCCTCGGACAACGCATCGGTCTGTCCACCGCGGCGACCAAACGACGGGTCGATCGGTTGCGTCATGATGGCGTGATCCGGCGCTTCACCGCGGAGATCGAGCCCATTGCGCTCGGTTGGACGATCGAGGCGTTCGTCGAGCTCTACTGCGAGGGCCGGGTGCCGCCGGATCGGATGCGCGACCTGATCCGCACCATCCCCGAGGTGGTCGAGGCCTACACCGTGACCGGCGAATCCGACGGCATTCTCCGCGTCCGCGCCTGCGACACCGCCGACTTCGAGAAGGTGCTCGGCCAGATCCGCAACCATCCCGGGGTGACGCGTACCCGATCGTCCCTCGTCTTGTCCCGGCTCTGATCACACCGGACGGTTTCACTGGCCGACTCCGAACTTTTCGGTCCAATTGATGCGTTAGGTTCTTGATGATGCGCCGCGATGGAGGGAGGGCTGATGACGCAACCAGAAGGCGATCCGGTTCGTCGGATTCGGCTCACCGACTTCGCGCTGGCCAAGCGCAATCACGAGCGCTGGGCCATGCTGACCAGCTACGACCAGTACACCGCGCAACTGTTCGACGAGGCCGGGGTCTGGGCGCTGCTGGTCGGAGATTCGGCCGCCAACAACGTCTACGGCTACGAGAGCACCCTGCCGGTCACGGTCGACGAACTGCTGCCGCTGGTCCGGGCGGTGGTCAAGTCGACCAGTCGGGCCTTCGTGATCGGTGACCTTCCGTTCGGCTCGTACGAGGGCGGTCCCTCCCAGGCGCTCAAGACCGCGATCCGCTTCATGAAGGAGGGCGGCTGCCACGCCGTCAAATTCGAGGGCGGGGTGCGGGTCGCCGACCAGATCCGCAAGGTCACCGAGGCCGGCATCCCGGTGATGGGCCACATCGGATTCACCCCGCAGAGCGAGCATCAGCTCGGCGGCTATCGGGTCCAGGGCCGCGGCGACGGCGCCAAGCGACTGCTCGAGGATGCCTACGCGGTCGCCGAGGCCGGCGCGTTCGGCGTCGTGCTGGAAATGGTGCCGGGAGACCTGGCCCGCCGGGTGACGGCCGAGATCGACATCCCCACCGTGGGCATCGGCGCCGGCCCGGACTGCGACGCTCAGGTGCTGGTCTGGCAGGACATGCTCGGTTTGCGGCGGGCCAAGATGCCGCGCTTCGTGAAGCAGTATGCGAATCTGGCCGAGGTGATCGCCCAGGCCGCCGGGGCCTACGTCGAGGACGTGCGCCACGGCACCTTCCCGAGCGAGGAGCACACCTTCGGTTCCACCGTTCCCCAGGCACCGGCGTGAAGCTCGCCAGCACGACGGCCGAATACGCCGAGCTCAGGCAGGCCCTCACGGCCGGCGGCCAGCGGCGGGTCGTCTTCGTGCCGACCATGGGCGCCCTGCACGACGGCCACCGCTCGCTGCTCCGGCTCGCTCGCAGCCTCGGTGACATCGTCGTGGTCAGCATCTTCGTCAACCCGCTGCAGTTCGGGCCGGACGAGGACTATGCGCGTTACCCGCGGCCGATCGAGGTCGATCTGCGGATCTGCAAAGCCGAAGGGGTCGACGCGGTCTTCGCGCCCAGTGTCACGGAGCTCTATCCCGCCGGCCGCCAGGTGACCGTCAGCGCTGGTGCGATCGGCACCGTGCTCGAAGGTCGCGCGCGCCCCGGCCATCTCGACGGTGTGCTGACCGTCGTCCTGAAGCTGTTCAACATCGTCCGGCCCGATGTGGCGCTCTTCGGCCAGAAGGACGCCCAACAGCTGGCCTGCATCCAGCGGATGGTGATCGATCTCAACCTGCCGACCGAGATCGTCGGCGTGCCCATCGCTCGCGAACCGGACGGTCTTGCCCGATCGAGCCGCAACGTCTTCCTCGGCGCAACTGAGCGGCAGGTCGCCGGCGCACTGTCCACCGCGCTCCAGCAGGCAGCCGGCCAACCGTCGGTGGCGACGGCCCGCGCGGCCGCGTACGCGGTGCTGGATCGGGCCGCGGAGAACCCCTCCTTCCAGCTGGACTACGCGACTCTGGTCAATCCGACCAATTTCAGTGAGGTGTTCGACGACTACACCGGCTCGGCGCTGATGGTCATCGCCGTCCGGGTCGGCACGACCCGGTTGATCGACAATGCCTCGATGAGCTTCGCTCCGGTCGAGGCCGTCGCCGACCACTGAGCGGCAGGATGGGCTGATGGATCTCGATGACGCGGCGTCCGACCTCTATCAGATCCCGCCGGAGGATTTCGTCGAGCGGCGCAAGCAGCTCGTGGCGGAGGCCCGCGGCGCCCAGGACCGGGAGCTGGCCAAACAGATCGGCCAACTGCGACGACCCACCCGCACCGCGTGGTTGATCAACACCCTGGCCCATCGCCGGCCCGAGGGCGTGACCGAGCTGCTGGACCTCGGCGCCCAGCTGTCCGACGCCCAGCGCCGGATGGCCGGGGCCGAGCTGCGTCGGCTTTCCGCCCAGCGCCGCACCATGATCGACTCGCTGGCTCGCAGTGCGATCGACCTCGGCCGGGAGGCCGGCTACAGCGCACCCGACGGCGCCGTACAGGAGGTCAGCCAGACCCTGCAAGCGGCGCTCGCCGATCATGACGTGGCCACCCTGTTGCGGCGAGGCACCCTCACCCAAGCCCTCGTGTACGGCGGTTTCGGGGTGTCGGGATCCGGCGAAGATGATCTGGCCGCCCTCCTGGCCGCGTCCACCCCCACCGCCGCTCCCGCCGATCCCGAACCCGCATCAGATCAACTCGAGTCCGAACGAGATCAACCCGAGCGGGAGGATCCGGCGGTGGTGGCTGAACGCGAACGGCTCGCCGCGGCGGCCGTAGAGGCCCAATCCGCAGCGGTGCTGGCGGAGCAACGGGCCGAGGAGGCCACAGCCCAGGCCGATGAACGAGCGGACCAGGTGGAGTCGCTCCGCAGCCAACTCCGCGAGGCGGAGGCGGCCGAACGGGACGCACGGGCGGAGGCCCGCGCCGCCCGGAAGACCTATACCGAGCTCCGACACGCGGCCGCACAGGCCGTTGCCGCCGCCGGCACGAGTTGATCAGTCGGCTTCGCGTACGGCTTCGAAATGGAGGAGCAGGGCTGAGCCCCGGCGGGCCGGCGGCAGGGGCAGACCCGCTGCCTGCAGGGTCTGGCCGGTCAGCACCAGCGCGGGGCCGACCGACCACGGCGGCACGACGGCGTGCGCATCGCTCGACCGCGGTCCGACTACCGTGACCCGGTACGCGACCTGCTGATCCAGACCGTCGATCCGCAACCGCCATGGCCGGCTCGACCGGTCCAGCCAGGTGACGGCGAACAGCGCCTGATCATGATCATCGGCAACGACCCCAAGGGCTTGGAGCTCGGCGGTTCCCGGCTCCAACCGGACGACGGCTCCGCTGTGGAGCAACGGGCGGAATTGCTTGTGCAGCGACAACCAGCGGTGGATCGATCGCAGGCTCGCCGGCTGCTGCTTGCGCAGGTCGAGCCCGAGCCCGAGCTGTCCGAAGAAGGCCGAGGCGGCCCGGAAAGCCGGCGACAGGCCGTCGTCCGGCTCGTCGATGACCGGCTGCCAGATCAGCGCCGGCGGCAACAGCTGGATCAACGATCCGAATCCGGTTTGCCGGGCCACTGAGTCGGCCGCGAGATGGGTGCCGCTGGCCCGGGTCGCGCCGGCCAGGTCGAGCATCGGCGTCTGGACGGCGATCTGCGGGTACCGCTCGCGCAGCGCATCCAACAGCCGGTAGCCGGCGAGCGTGCTCGCATGGACGTTCGCGGATGCCGGCTCGGCGCTCGGCCCGAGAGACCAGCTGAGCAACGACACCTGATGCCGGTCGAACAGCTTGGTCAGTCGTTCCCAGGCATAGCCGGTCGCCGCCCGTACCGAAAGATCGAGAGCCTGCCGTCGTTCGCCGGCCACCTCGATGATCATGGACCATTCCGGGCGTTGCCCCGCGATCGCGGAACCAGCGTCGATGAGCTGCGGGTCGACAGCCAGACCGACTTCGAGGTCCAGCTCCCGGATCCGGGCCAGCAATCCGTCGAGATCACTCGGCGCACCGGCACCGTTGCGGGAATCGCTGTCACCATGGGGATTCAGACCGTGGCGAGCGCACCAGTCGAGGTCCAGGAGGAACGTCTCGACCCCCACCGCGGCGGCGTACTCGGCCAACGTCAACATGGCCTCGTGATCATGATCAGCGAAGGCCGGAGTGGCCGCGTCGAAGATCACCGGACGGGTGACCGGATCGCGGCGGAGGTAGGCGTGCATCCGGGCCGCAGCGGCGTCGAGGCCATCCGCCCAGTTCCAGAAAATCCACGGCGAATGGTAGGAATCGCCGCGCGGCAGGGAGATCTCACCGGCTCGCAACGACTCCCCACCACCGAGCAGCGTGCCACCTGCGGCAGTGCGGACGACGCGGTGCTGGACGGCGCCACCGAACGCGACGTGGCTCTGCCAGAGCTGCCCGGATCGGAAGCTGGCGCCCTCCTCGGCGACGGTGAGATAGGCCGGAATCCCCGCGGTCCGTTCGACCACGACGGAGCCCGGACCAAGCGGGGACGACGTCACCCGCGACCCGATCTCGACCCGCTGGGTCGCCGACTCGGAGATTGGCAACATCAGCTCCAGCCCGTCCAGCCGATAGCTGTCCGCACTGCGGTTGGTGATCCCGACCCGGCCTCGGACCAGACCGGTCGGCAACAACTGGAGCGCCAGGTCGACGCTGACCAGCCCGGTCGGATCCTCGGCTTCCACGACCAGGATGTCGGCGCCTGCTGAGGTAAGTCCGGACGGCAGCGGGGTTTGGCTGATCAAGTGGGTCCGGACGGCGGTAAACGAGTCGGCGGCCGCACGCGATCCGCGGAGCCTGATCGAGAGCGATCCGTCGGAGGGCCCGCCGAACGCGGCCAACACCGATTCCGGCGACACATCGGCGAGATCGCCGAGCGCCTGACCCCAATACAGGACGGTCGGCAAGCGGGTCTCGGCTAGTTCGAGCAGCAGGCTGACTCCAGCGGCCGACAGGTGCAGCACCGAACTGGGCTCGTCCTCGGCTCGCCGGTCTCTGGTCTGCTGGCGCGCAACAGCGTCATGATCGTCCATGAGACTCCCCCGAGCGGTTTGATCTCCAGCGCCTAGCCTGGAGACGCTCAACTTACCGAGGACCGGGCGAATCCGAAAGTTCACCCAAGCGGACGGGTGCCCGATCCTGACCGCGGCCGGGTGGCCCCGATTGGGAGTTGCCGACGTCCGGCGGACACACTGATCCGGTGCGCAACATGGGCGTCGAGGAAGAGCTCCTGCTGGTCGACTGGCGGACGGGAGCGCCGTCGGCGAAGGCCGAGTCTCTGCTCCGCGACGACCAGTCCGACCAGCCGGATCAGGATGCGCCTGCTCCGGAGAGCGGGATGATTGAAGGTGAGCTGCAGCAGCAGCAGATCGAGACCGATACGGCTCCGTGTTCGACCCTGGACGAGTTGGCCGACGAAATCCGGCGCTGGCGGCGATCAGCCGATGATCTTGCTCGGAGCGTCGGCGCCCGGGTGGCCGCGTTGGGTACGTCGCCGCTGCCCGTCAGCCCGGAGGTCATGCCCAAGGCGCGCTACCAGCGCATGGTCGAGCACTTCGGGCTCACCACGGTCGAGCAATTGAGTTGCGGGTGCCATGTGCATGTCGACGTCGAATCCGAGGAAGAAGCCGTCGCGGTGCTCGATCGCATCCGGGTCTGGCTGCCGGCGATCCTGGCCCTGTCGGCGAATTCGCCGTACTGGCAGGGCATCGACAGCCGGTATGCCAGCTTCCGAGCGCAGGCGTGGAGCCGCTTCCCCTCTGCCGGCCCGACCGACGTCTTCGGCTCTGCTGCGGCGTACACCACGCGGGTGGAGGCGCTGGTCGCGTCCGGAGTGCTGCTCGACCGGGGCATGATCTATTTCGATGCCCGGGCGTCGGACAAGTACCCCACCGTGGAGATCCGGGTCGCGGACGTCTGCCTCGAAGTCGACGACGCGGTCGCTGTCGCCGGCCTGATCCGGGCCTTGGTCGACACGGCCGCCGACGAGCATCGCGCGGGCATCGCCCCGGCCGCGGTGCCGACCGATCTGGTCCGGATGGCCGCCTGGCGAGCCAGCCGGTCAGGGGTCGGGAGCGACCTGCTCGATCCGCTGACCTGCCGGCCGCGACCGGCACTCGACGTGATTGCGGCACTGCTCGAGCACGTCGGCCCGGCGCTGCGCGCGAACGGTGATCAGGACCGGGTCGGTCACGCCGTCGAGGAGATCTTGCGTCGCGGCTCCGGCGCCACCTTCCAGCGCGCCCTGGCCAATCGGGCCGACGGCGACCTCAGCGGCATCACTCTCGCGGCGGCTGAGCGAACCCTGGGTGATTGATGGAACCGTGGGTGATTGAAGCTCTGACACTATGGTGAGGCTGATCAACTCGCAGGAGGAACCAGATGGCTGCCCAGGCCGGGCGCCGGTGCGCGGTCGTCTATAACCCGACTAAGGTCACCGACGACTTTCGCGACCTGCTGACCGAGCAACTCGAGGCGACCGGCTGGCAGCAGACCCTGTGGCTCGAGACCAGCGAGGAAGACCCGGGACGTGGAATGACCGCCGAGGCTCTAGCTGCCGGCGTTGATCGGGTGATCGGCGCGGGCGGTGACGGGACCATCCGGAGCGTGGCCGACGGTCTTGCCGGGAGCAGCACGCCGATGGGCCTGGTGCCGGCCGGCACCGGGAATCTGCTGGCCCGCAACCTCGGCATCCCGCTCAAGGAGGCCCAGGCGATCGAGGTGGCGCTGGGCGAGCACCAGCGGACCATCGATCTGATCAAGATCACCGTCGACGAGAAGCCGTCCGAACACTTCGCCGTGATGGCTGGGGTCGGCGTCGACGCGATGATCATGGAAGAGACGAATCCCGATCTGAAGTCCAAGATCGGCCCGGCCGCGTACTTCTTCGCCGCCGGACGGGCGCTCGGGCGGGTGCCGCTCGAGCTCCGGATCACGATCGACGAACGCCGCCCCTCCCGGCGCCGGGCGATGATCGCGTTGATCGGCAACGTCAGTCAGCTGGCCGGCAACATCACCTTGATTCCCGGCGCAGAGCCCGATGACGGGCAACTGGATGTGTACGTGGCCTCACCACACCGCGCCACCCATTGGCTCCGGGTGTTGGCCCGGCTGATCACCCGCCGTCGCTACAAAGATGATCAAGTCGATCAGTGGCAGGGGCGGCACGTCGAGGTCCGGTTACGCGAGCCCGACAGCTACCAACTGGACGGAGATGTGATCGGCGAGTGCCGCGGGTTCGTCGCCGACGTCGTACCGGGTGCCCTCATCATCTGTGTCCCGGCCGCCGATTCGGCCTGAGCTGCAACCGTTTGGCCGAGTAGGCCGGAACTTCTGATATCGCGTCCGGGTATCCTCGCCGGGACCCCAGGAGGTCGCCACTCATGTCTCTTACCGTGCTTGTCACCGGCGCATCCGGTTTTGTCGGTTCTCATCTCGCCACCGCTCTGGTCGAGGCCGGTCATGAGGTGAAAGCCATGACCCGGCATCCGGAGCGCTACGAGGGTTCGGGCGACGCCGTACGCGGTGACGTCTCCGATCCGGCCAGCGTGTCCGCCGCCATGCAGGGCGTCGATGCGGCGTACTACCTCATCCACTCACTCGACGACGACGACTTCGAGCGCAAGGACGCGGCCGCCGCCCGGACCTTCAGCACGGCCGCCAACGAGGCCGGGCTGGACCGGATCATCTATCTGGGCGGTCTGGGTCGCGACGATCAGGAGCTGTCCGCCCATCTGCGGTCCCGCCGCGAGGTCGAGCAGCTCCTTGCCGCCGGTGAGGTCCCGGTGACCGTCCTGCGGGCGGCCATCGTGATCGGGCACGGCGGCATCTCGTGGGAGATCACCCGCCAATTGGTCGGCCATCTGCCGGCCATGGTGGTGCCGCACTGGGCCACCACGAAGACCCAGCCGATCGCCCTGGCCGACGTCGTCCGCTATCTGGTCGGCGTGCTCGAGCCGGCGGAGGCGAAGGGGCGCACCTTCGACATCGGTGGCCCCGAGGTGCTCACCTATGCCGAGATGATGCAACGGGTCTCGCGGATCACGAAGGGCCACGGACTGCCGATGTTTGCCGTCCCGCTGCTGACCCCGCGACTGTCCTCGCACTGGCTCTCCCTGGTCACCGATGTCGACACCTCGACCGCCCGCAACCTGGTCGACTCCATGAGCAACGAGGTCATCGCCGAGGACGAGTCGATCCGCGATCTGATCCCGGGGCGGCCGATGAGCTATGACGAAGCGGTTCGCGAGGCATTGCGGCAGCGCGCAAAAGACACCGCTTCGGCATGACCGAGCAGTCGCCACCGGCGCCGACCGACCAACCGGCCCCGGACCCGTTGGGACGCCGCGCCCGGTTGTTCGGCCTGGCCGTCGGGGTGATTCGTCCGGCGCTGATCGACAAGGTCGAACGTGATCACCGGCAATCCGACGTCGCGTTTCTGCGGCGGCGGATCGTCGTGGCGGCCACCCTGGTGATCGGCGCGACGCTGCTCGGACTCTCCTTCTCGACCAAGCAAGGCGATTCCGCGTTCTACCCGCTCACCTTGGGACTCGCCGCGACCTGGGCGCTCGGCAGCGTGGCGTCCGGTCCGTTGCACCTCGGTCACATCTCGTTCCGCGGCTCGCTCCGCCGCCCGGTCATCACCCCAGTCATCGTCGGCCTCATCCTGTCGGCCGTCTTCGCCGTCGGCGCCCTGATCTTCCGGATGATCCCAGCCCTCGCCAGCCTGACCGAGGACGTGATCGGGTACGCCCGCGCGGGCAACCCGGCGTTGGTCTTCCTGATCACCCTCGTGAACGGCATCGCTGAGGAACTGTTCTTCCGCGGCGCCCTGTTCGCAGCGATCGGCGTACGCCATCCAGTGCTGATCTCGACGATCATCTACACCGTGGCCACGATCGCCGGCGGCAATCCGGTGCTGGTCTTCGCCGCCGCGATCCTCGGCGCGGTCGTCGGCCTGCAGCGCCGCGCCGGCGGTGGCGTCCTCGCCCCGATCCTGACCCACATCACCTGGTCCTCGGCAATGCTCTTCGCCCTTCCGCCGATCTTCGCCGGCGCAGGCTAAACCTCTCTGCCGGCTCCACCTCTGAGGGCCACCCCCACCTCCGCATCGTTCGTCCCCTGAGCCTGTCGAAGGGGCAGCCGCACCTGCGTATCGCGAGTCCGCCGTTTCGTGCCCTGAGCCCTTCGACAAGCTCAGGAGAACCCTGTCGAAGGGCAAGCCGCACCCGCGTATCGAGAGTCCACTGTTTTCGTCCCCTGAGCCTGTCGAAGGGCCAGCCCCGACCTCCGCATCGTTCGTCCCCGAGCCTGTCGAAGGGCCGGCCGCACCTGCGTATCGCGAGTTCGCCGTTTTCGTGCCCTGAGCCTGTCGAAGGGCCAGCCGCACCTCCCCATCGTTCGTCCCCTGAGCCTGTCGAAGGGCAAGCCGCACCTGCGCATGATGAGCCCGTGGTTTCGTGCCCTGAGCTTGTCGAAGGGCCAGCCGCACCCGCGTATCGAGAGTCCACTGTTTTCGTCCCCTGAGCTTGTCGAAGGGCCAGCCGCCCCTCCGCATCGTTCGTCCCCTGAGCCTGTCGAAGGGCCGGCCGCACCTGCGCATGATGAGCCCGTGGTTTCGTGCCCTGAGCTTGTCGAAGGGCCAGCCGCACCCGCGTATCGAGAGTCCACTGTTTTCGTCCCCTGAGCTTGTCGAAGGGCCAGCCGCCCCTCCGCATCGTTCGTCCCCCGAGCCTGTCGAAGGGCCGGCCGCACCTGCGCATGATGAGCCCGTGGTTTCGTGCCCTGAGCTTGTCGAAGGGCCAGCCGCACCCGCGTATCGGGAGTCCACTGTTTTCGTTCCCTGAGCTTGTCGAAGGGCCAGCTCCTGCCCCGTTTGATGGCTCCAAGAATTGTCAGTGGTGCTGTTTAGAGTGAAAACATGATCGACGCGGACACCGACCTGGACCAGGTCCCCGGCCCAGACTTGGGTCTGCTGACCAGTGCCCAGCTGGCGGCGTCGATCAGCAGCAACCATCGTGAATTGCTGGCCCGGGAGAACCGACAGTTGGAGTTGGCGTGCGCCTGGGCCGATGTTCATGACCTCGACTCGAAAAGTGCGGATTATCAGCCGCTGATCCAACGGGCCTGTCTGTTCGGCGGGGCGGGCACCCCGGAGGTGGCGGAGCATTGCACGGTCGAGTTCGGCGCCCTGCAAGCCATGTCGGAGTTTGCGGCGCGGCTGCTGATCGGTGACGCCCTGGATTTGCGGCACCGCCTGCCCACCCTGTGGGGACGGGTCCAGGCTGGTGGGGTGCGGGCCTGGGAGGCCCGGAAGGTTGCCCAGGCGACTCGGCAGCTGTCGTGGGAGGCGTGCCGTGACGTGGACCGGGCCGTCGCTGACACCCTCGGCATGATCTCCTGGAAACGGTTCGAAAGAATCCTGACACGCCACCATGCTGGACACCGACCCCACCCTCGCGCAGGAGCGGACCAGGCGGGCGCGGGTCGAGCGGGATGTGTGGGCCACCACCGGCCCCGACGGGCTGAAGATGCTGGTTGCGAAAGCCACGTCGGGGGATGTGGTGTGGTTCATGGCCACCCTTAACCGGATCGCCGACCTCCTTCGACTCGACGGCGACCCGGATTCGGTCGGTGCCCGCCGGTCGAAAGCGCTCGGCATCCTCGCCCAACCCGCCCACGCGCTGCAGTTACTCCTCGCCCACCAACACGATGTGGGTAAGCCGTCAGACGAGGAAGATCCACGTGACCCTGAGCCGGACGAGCCGCCGGAAGCATCTCTGTGGGATGAGGAGCCGGTTGAGCCCGGGTTCGACGATGCCCCACCCGACCCGATCGACAACCGTGAGCGGGTCACCGACGACCCCGGACCGGCCGGCGAACCGGCCACCCAGCCGGACAGCTTCGACGAACCGGACAGCTTGAGCGAACCAGAGAGCTTCGGCGAGCCGTCACGCTTCCCGGAGCGGGAGGGTGGGTCGGTACGGCATCCGTTGCGGCTGCCGCCGATCCAGCTGACCGGCCGCCAGGTTGAGGCATTGAAACCGAAAGTCGTCCTCTACTACCACCTGTCCGACGCGGCGCTGACCGAAGCCGGCGGTCAGGTCCGCCCCGAACACGGCGACATGATCACCGTCGACCAACTGCGCGACTTCCTGGCCGACACCCACTGCCGGATCATCGTGAAACCCGTCATCGACCCGGCCGCCATCGCCCCCGTCGATGGGTATGAGATTCCCGACCGGATCCGCGAAGCCGCCCGCCTCCGCCAGTTGGCTGATGTGTTCCCCTACGGCACCGGCATGAGCCGCACCATGGATTTGGACCACACCGTGGCCTGGATACCACCCGATGAGGGTGGCCCGCCCGGCCAAACCAGCGTCGACAACCTGGGCCCCAAAGGTCGCCGCACCCACCGCACCAAAACCCACAGCTGCTACGGCCACCGACAACCCGATCCGGGCACGTACGTCACCCGCACCCCCAACGGATATTTGTTCCTCGTCACCAACCAAGGCACCCTGAACTTGGGCCGCACCCCCTTCAGCCACGCCATCTGGCAAGCCGCCTGCAGCAAGGATCAAGAGGGCACGAAAGCGGCTGACCGTTCCGCAGGGGCGTCGGAGGGTACGTCCGCTGAGCTTGTCGAAGCGCAACCCCTGGAACCATGTTGATCTTGCCCTTCGACAGGCTCAGGGCACGAACACTCCGCATCCCGATTCGGAGGTCGACTCGCGTACAAGTTGATCTTGCCCTTGACAGGCTCAGGGCACGAAACAGTCCGCAGCCCGATTCGGAGGTCGACTCGCGTACAAGTTGATCTGGCCCTTCGACAGGCTCAGGGAACGAAACGCCTGACCCCTTCCGCGAGGGTGTCGGAGACTACGTCCGCTGAGCTTGTCGAAGCGCATCCGTCAGATGCGTGTTGATCTTGCCCTTCGACAGGCTCGGGGCACGAACACTCCGCATCCCGATTCGGAGGTCGACTCGGTGGCAAGTTGATCTTTCGACAAGCTCAGGGCACGAACGCTCCGCATCCCGGTTCGGACGTCGGCTCGGTCGCAAGTTGATCTTGCCCTTCGACAGGCTCAGGGCACGAAAGCGGCTGACCGTTCCGCAGGGGCGTCGGAGGCTACGTCCGCTGAGCTTGTCGAAGCGCACCCGCCCGTTGCATGTCGATGACGCCCTTCGACGGGCTCAGGGCACGAACACTCCGCATCCCGGTTCGGAGGTCGACTCGGTGGCAAGTTGATCTTGCCCTTCGACAAGCTCAGGGCACGGAAGCGGCTGACCGTTCCGCAGGGGCGTCGGAGGCTACGTCCGCTGAGCTTGTCGAAGCGCACCCGCCAGACGTATGTCGACCTTGCCCTTCGACAGGCTCAGGGCACGAAACACTCCGCATCCCGATTCGGAGGTCGGCTCGCGTACAAGTTGATCTTGCCCTTCGACAGGCTCAGGGCACGAACGATTCGGAGGTCTGACCTGGGAGCTAGGCGCTCTTCTTCGCGCCGGACTTCTTCTTGGCCGCGGACTTCTTCGCGGGCGCCTTCTTGGCCGGCTTCTTGGCGGTCGAGGAGCCGGAGCGACTGGCCCGGTTGCGCTCCACGCTCTGGCGCAAGGCCTCCATCAGGTCGATCACCTCCGCCTTGTCGGCGCCGTCAGGCTCCTCGCCGAAGGTGGCTGCGGTGTCAACGGCGTCGCCCTCCTTCAGTTTGGCGGCAATCAGCGTCCGCAACTGTTCCTGGTAGTCGTCGGTGAACTTGTCGGGACTGAAGTCGTCGGACATGTTGTCGACCAGAGAGGACGCCATCTTCAGTTCCTGGGCCGAGACCCGGACGTCTTGCTCCAAGGCGCCGAAGTCGGCCTCCCGGACCTCGTCGTCCCAGAGCAGCGACTGCAGGATCAGCACCTTGTCCCGTGCCCGAAGAGCGCCGAGCCGGGTCTTCTGCCGCAGAGAGAACTGCACGATCGCGGTGCGGTCGGTCTCCTCGAGCGTGCGGCGGAGCAGCGCGTACGCCTTGACGGCCGCCTGGTCCGGCTCGAGGAAATAGCTGCGATCGAACCTGATCGGATCAATCTGCTCCGACGGCACGAACTCGACGACCTCGATCTCCTTGCTGCGCTCCTCCGGCAGGGACTTCAGGTCGTCCTCGGTCAGGACGACCGTCGTCTTGCCCTCGGCGTACGCCTTGTCGATGTGTTCGTAGTCGACGACCTTGCCGCAGATCTCGCACCTCCGCTGGTAGCGGATCCGGCCGCCGTCGGCGTCGTGCACCTGATGGAGGCTGATGTCGTGATCTTCGGTCGCGCTGTAGACCTTGATCGGCACGTTGACCAGACCGAAGGTGATGGCGCCCTTCCAGATTGCCCGCATGGCCTCTTTCTACCCCACGGCGCCGATCGAGCGAGGATCGCGGCCGCCGCGCGGGCATACGCTTCCCTCATGGCGAAGGCGGGACGTGATCAGCTCGTCGAGGTGGACGGTCGGACGATCAAGCTCACCAATCTGGACAAGGTCCTCTATCCGCAGACCGGCACGACCAAGTCCGACGTGATCGCCTACTACGCCCAGATCGGTCCGACGATGTTGCCGCACGTCTATGAGCGACCGGCCACCCGCAAGCGCTGGCCCGACGGTGTGGGGACCGGCGACCAGCAGCCGACCGTCTTCTTCAATAAGGATCTGGCCGCCAAAGGCACGCCGGAGTGGGTGGCCCGGCACAAGATCGCCCATAAGGATCACGACAACTTCTACCCGGTCATCAATGATTTGGCGACCCTGACCTGGTTGGCGCAGCTCGCGGCGCTGGAGATCCACGTACCGCAGTGGCGCTTCGGTCACAACGGCCAGCCGCGTCGACCGGACCGTCTCGTTCTCGATCTTGATCCGGGGCCGGGCGTCACCCTGGCTGACTGCGCGGAGATCGCCTTGGCCTGTCGGGAGATCCTGCGCGACATCGGCCACGACCCGGTGCCGGTCACCAGTGGCAGCAAGGGGATCCACCTGTACGCGCCGCTCGACGGAAAGCTGTCGAGCGAGGACGCGACGGCGGTCGCCCTGGAGCTCGCCCGGGCGCTGGAAGCTGAACATCCCGATCGGGTGATCTCGGCGATGAAGCGCTCCGAGCGCGACGGGAAGGTCTTCATCGACTGGAGCCAGAACAACGGCGCCAAGACCACCGTCGCCCCGTACTCGCTCCGTGGCCGTGACCATCCGTTCGTCGCTGCGCCGCGCACCTGGACGGAGCTCGAGTCCAAAGACCTGGAACAGCTGACCTACCAACAGGTCCTCGACCGGGTGGCCTCGGGCGGCGATCCCCTGGCGGCACTCGCTGATCCGGAGGCTTTCGGCGCGGCCCGCCCCGATCGGCTGTCCACCTACCGAAGCATGCGCGACAGCGCCAAGACCCCCGAACCGGTGCCGAGCAGCCCGCCGCAGAAGGATCCTGACGGTTTCAGCTTCGTGATCCAGGAGCATCATGCCCGGCGACTGCACTACGACTTCCGGCTGGAACATGACGGCGTGCTGGTCAGCTGGGCCGTGCCGAAAGGCCCGCCGACCGACCCGGGTGTGAACCACCTGGCGGTGCAGACCGAAGATCATCCGCTGGAGTACGGCAGCTTCGAGGGCTCGATTCCCAAGGGCGAGTACGGCGCCGGTGACGTGACGATCTGGGACGCCGGCACGTACGAGCCGCACAAGTGGCGCGACGGCAAAGAGGTGATCGTCACCCTCCACGGTCGGCCGGACGGCGGCCTCGGCGGCGTCCGCAAGTTTGCCCTGATCCGGACCGGAGGCGGCTCCCAGCCGGACCGGAGCTGGCTCATGCACCTGATGAAACCCGACTTGTCAGCGTCGGCGGTCGCCCCGGCGACGACCCACGCTGACCACTCGGAGTTTCCGGCGCCGGTCGAGCCGATGCTCGCGACCCTGACCGATGCCGAGCATTTCGGTGATCAAGAAGGCTGGGCCTTCGAGATGAAGTGGGACGGCGTACGGGCGATGGTCTATCTCGCCGGCGGTCGGGTCCAGTTGCTGAGCAGGAAGGGCCGCGATGACACGGCCGCGTACTTCGACGTGGTGGATGATCTTGCTGCGCTGGACGTCCGATCGGCCCTGCTCGACGGCGAGATCGTGGTCGCCGATCCGTCCGGACGCCCGGACTTCGGTCTCTTGCAGGGCCGGATCAACCTGACCAGACCGGCGGACATCGAGCGGGCCGCGAAGACCTGGCCGGCCCAGCTGATGCTCTTCGACGTGCTGGAACTCAACGGCCAATCGATGATCAAGAAGCCGTACGAGGAGCGCCGGGCGGTGCTCGAAGCACTGGTGCCACCGACCAAGGGATCGCGGGTCCAGGTGCCCCCGATCTTCGATGGAGATCTCGAGGCGGCGAAGGAGACCAGCCAGCTGCTCCGACTCGAAGGCGTCGTGGCCAAGCGTCGTACGTCGATCTATCAACCCGGCAGCCGGAGCCGGACCTGGCTCAAGATCAAGAACCACGTGGCCCAGGAAGTGATCATCGGCGGCTGGCGACCTGGCCAAGGCCGCCGCGACGGCGGGGTGGGCTCGCTGCTGATGGGAGTGCCGACGGCTGAGGGTCTGCGCTACGTGGGCCGGGTGGGGTCGGGCTTCAACGACCGGCAGCTCGATGAGATCGATGCCCTGCTGGCCAAGCTGGCCCGCCAGACCAGCCCGTTGATCGACGTGCCCCGGGAAGACGCCCGTGACGCCCACTGGGTCACTCCGTCGCTGGTCGGTGAAGTGACCTACGGCGAGCTGACCGGACCAGGCCGGCTCCGGCATCCGGTCTGGCGCGGCCTGCGCCCGGACAAGTCGCCCGACGAGGTGGTCTGGGAAGGCCCGGTGTTCTCCCAGTAGCGTCGGTTCGCTTCATCTTGATAGGACTGGCACATGCCCCCGACACTCGGACTCGCGTACATTCCGACTCTGGCCCCAGAGCGACTCCGCTCGATCTCCTCTGCCGTCGAAGAAGCCGGATTGGACGAGCTCTGGGTGTGGGAGGACTGCTTCAAGGAGAGCGCGATCGCCTCGGCGGCCGCGGCGCTGGCCTGGACCTCGCGGATCACCGTCGGGATCGGCCTGATGCCGGCGCCACTGCGCAACGTCGCGGTGTGTGCCATGGAGGTGGCCATGCTGGAACGGATGTTTCCGGGTCGGCTGATCGCCGGGGTCGGTCACGGCGTCCAGGGCTGGATGGCGCAGGTCGGCGCCAAACCGGCGTCGCCGCTCACCTTGCTGGCGGAGTACGCGAACGCACTGCGGGCGCTGCTCAACGGTGAGCGGGTGACGGTGTCCGGGCGCTACGTCCAGCTCGACGACGTCGCACTGGATTGGCCGCCGCACCCGCCGCCGCCGCTGATGGTCGGCGGTGGAGGCCCGAAGTCGGTCGCCCTGGCCGCTCGGCTGGGCGACGGCAATCTTCTGGCTTCAGCGCTGAGCGAGGCCGAGGTTGACACGATCTGCCGGTCCGTCGGCCGCGAGCGCGGGCCAGGTCATCCGGTGGTGACCAGTCTGATCGCCGCCACCGGGCCGGACGCGGTACGCCGGGTGCAGGAGGAGATCCCGCGCTGGGGCAAGGAGGTCGAGCCGACGATCGGTGCAGCGGGCGATGCCCAGGCGATCGCCGCCGCCCTGCTCCGGCTGGAAAGGCTCGGCGTCACCTCGGTGGCCATCCAGCCGACCGAGGACGAGCCCGATCTCGAAGGCTTCATCGCGTTCCTCGGCGCGCAGGTCAAACCGCTCCTGTGACCGCCGGCGCTGCCCCAGCCGCCTTCGGCTCCGTGGTCGCCCGGCTCCGGGCCGCCGGGTGTGTCTACGCCGAGGAAGAGGCTGACTTGTTGATCAAGGAAACGGCATCGGCGGCGGCCCTGGAGACCATGATCAACCAGCGGGTGTCGGGGCTGCCCCTGGAGCAGGTGCTCGGCTGGGCCGAGTTCGGCGGACTCCGCATCATCGTCGAGCCTGGCGTCTTCGTGCCGCGTCGGCGGACGGAGTTTCTGGTCGAGCAGGCCGTCGCGCTCGCCAGGGCACAGCCGGTGGTGGTCGACCTGTGTTGCGGATCCGGCGCGATCGGCGCGGCCCTGGCGCACCGACTCCCCGGGATCGAGTTGTACGCGAGCGACATCGAGCCGGCCGCTGTGCACTGCGCCCGGCGCAACCTCCCGACGGCTCGCGTCTTCGAAGGTGATCTGTACGCCAGCCTGCCGACCGAGCTCCGGGGCCGGACCGAGCTGCTGGTCGTCAACGCGCCGTACGTGCCCACCGAGGCCATCCACCTGATGCCACCAGAAGCTCGTGATCATGAACCCCGGGTGACTCTTGACGGCGGGCCGGACGGTATGGACGTTCACCGCCGAGTGGCCGCGGACGCCGGCGCCTGGCTCCGACCCGGCGGTCACCTGCTGATCGAGGCCAGCGAGCGCCAAGCGCCGATCGTGGCCGCCCTCGTGGCCAGCGCTGGTCTGGTGGCCAAGATCGCTCGTGACGATGATCATGATGCGACCGTGGTGATCGGCCGACAGATCAGCTGATGATCGGCGGCTCGGTCTTGGCCCGAAGCTCTTCCTCGGTCACCCCAGGAGCCAACTCGACCAAGATCAATCCCCGCTCCGTGATGTCCAGGACGCCAAGATCGGTGATGATCCGCTGCACGACGCGGCGCCCGGTGTAAGGCAGCGAGCATTCGTTGACGATCTTGTACGAGCCGTCCTTGGCCACGTGCTCCATCAAGACGATCACCCGCTTGGCCCCATGGACGAGATCCATCGCTCCGCCCATCCCCTTGATCATCTTCCCCGGGATCATCCAGTTCGCGATGTCACCGCGCACCGAGACCTGCATCGCGCCGAGAATGGCGGCGTCGATCTTGCCGCCCCGGATCATTCCGAACGACGTCGCCGAATCGAAGATCGCCGCCCCCCGCCGCAGGGTCACGGTCTCCTTGCCGGCATTGATCAGATCCGGATCCTCGTCACCCTCATACGGATAGGGCCCCACACCGAGCAAGCCGTTCTCCGACTGCAACACCAGCTCGACCCCGTCCGCAACGTAGTTGGGCACCAGCGTCGGCAGGCCGATCCCGAGATTGACATACGAACCGTCCTCCAGCTCAGCCGCGGCCCGGGCCGCCATCTCCTCTCGCGTCCAGCTCATGATCGACTTCCCGACCGGGTCCGCACCGTCACCCGCTCGATCCGCTTGGCGGCCGCTTCCTCCGCGGTGAGCGGCACGACCCGGTGCACGTAGACCCCCGGCGTGTGGATGTCGTTCGGCTCCAGCTCACCCGGCTCCACCAGCTCCTCGACCTCGGCGATCGTCACCCGGCCCGCCATCGCCGCCAACGGGTTGAAGTTGCGCGCCGACGCCCGATAGATCAAGTTGCCGTGCCGGTCACCCTTCCACGCCCGGACCAATCCGAAGTCACAGACGATCGCCCGTTCCAGCACGAAGACCTTCTCCCCCTCGGCCGTCGCGAACGTGCGGGTCTCCTTGACCGGCGAGGCAACCGAAACACTGCCATCGGTCGCGTACCGCCACGGCAGTCCGCCCTCGGCCACCTGGGTGCCAACGCCGGTCGCGGTGAAGAACGCCGGAATCCCGGAGCCACCGGCCCGCAGCCGCTCGGCCAGCGTGCCCTGGGGCGTCAGCTCGACCTCCAACTCACCCGACAGGTACTGCCGGGCAAACTCCTTGTTCTCCCCCACATACGACGACACCATCCGGCGGATCTGTCGGGTGGCCAGCAGCTGCCCGAGACCCCAGCCGTCCACGCCGCAATTGTTCGAGACCACCTCCAGGCTGTCGGTGCCCGACTCCAGCAGCGCCTTGATCAACACGCTCGGAATCCCGCACAGACCGAATCCGCCCACCGCGAGCGACGAGCCCGACCCGATGTCGGCCACCGCATCCGCGGCCCGAGTGACGACCTTGTCCATCCCGACTCCTCCTCCTCCGATGCCCCAACCTACGCCCGCCCCGCCGACAGATCGGGGGTTTGGCTGAGCGCGGTGGCGATGCTCGGGGCGAGCGGCAGCTGCGGGATGAGCATGGCCTGAACGGCGTGGTAGAGATCGGGTTTGCCCGGCCAGACGGTGCCGATCGGCCGGTTGTCGGCGTCGAGCTGGTGATGCCAGGAGCCGAGCTCGCGATCGAAGAGATAGCGATCCGCGTACGCCCACCAGGTGCCGGCCAGGTCGGCGAACCGCTGTTCTCCGGTCCGCTGGTGCAGGGCAGCCGCGGCGGCGATCCCCTCCGCCGCCACCCAGTGCATCCGATCCCGCACGACGGGCTGACCGTCCCAGTCGGTGGTGTAGACGAAACCGTCCGCTCCGTCCGCGGCCCAACCGTCGGCGACCGCGCGGTCGAACAGGGCCACCGAGGCCGGTCGGAGCCAGACCGGGGCCTGGGAACCGAGCGCGGCCTCCAGGTGGAGCAACAATCGGGACCATTCGAGGCCGTGGCCGACCGTCGCCCCGAACGGCTGGAACGGGTCGTCGGGCTGGTCGCGGTTGTGCTCGATCATCGGTTGCCACTGCGGGTCGAAGTGCTCGGGGATCCGCCATGCTTGCGGCTCGGCGAATTCGGTCGCAACCCGTTGCGCGATCCCGAAAGCACGGTGCCGGAGATCTTGATCATCGAGGACGTCCGCGGCCGCCAGCAGTGCCTCCACGGCGTGCATATTGCCGTTCACCCCGCGGTAGGGACTCAGCGTGCTGAAGTCCCGATTCGCGGCATCGGCGTACATCTCGGTCTCATGATCGAAGAACCGCGACTCCCAGACCTCCAGAGCCTCCGGCAGCAGCTCCCGCGCACCGTCGATGCCGGCGATCGTCGCCGAGGACGCGGCCAGCACGACGAACGCGTGGGTGTAACCCGCCTTCTCGTCCGGTGTCGACCCGTCCGCCTCGATGCTGGTGAACCAACCACCGTTCTCCCGGTCCCGCAGCCGCCCGGTCAAGCCGGCGAACGCCTGCTCGGCGAGAGCTCGATCGTCCGGTCGACCGAGCAGATGACCGAGCACGTACGTGTGCACCATCCGGGCGGTGATCCAGGTGAACACCGGACGGCCGAGATCCACTTCGCCACGCTCGTCCAGCCACCCCGAACCACCCTCGGGATGAAGCAGATTCCGGCCGAAGTCCAACAATCTCGCGGCTTCGGCGTTCAGCAACTGAGCGGACACACCATGATCATCTTCTAGCATGCCGCTCAGCCTATCGGCCCGGCTTCAGCCACTTGGATGGTCAGATTCATCCGTGGCGGCCAGCTCGCCGCAAGGGGGTTCGGCCGGGCAGGTCACGATCAAGGTGTCAGCCAGCAGCGTCCCAGCGGTGGGTTCGTGTCGCACATAACGGAACGGTCAAGTCTGGCCAGCACCGTCACGAGCGGTACGAAAGATTCTTAGTCTGGTGGCGGAAAGACAACGGGGGTTTGGTGCACGGCCCCCGACTGTACGGCTTGGGTCGGGGTTGCGTAGGCGCGTCAAAAATTGGCCGCCGCCGTCGCTTCCAGGACGTATCCAGGAGCTCCCATCGCTTCTGAAGATTGGCGGGCTGCGGCGCTCGCGACCGTCCTTCGACCCAATAGCAGACGTCAGCGGGATCCACCCGGGGCGCACACACCATCAACAGGTGACTTCATGCTCTCATCCAGTCCCGCCTCCCGTTTTGCCGTGCGACCGGCGATGGTCCGCCTGCCGGTGGCCCTGATCCTGCTGCTCGCGTACGTGGTGGGCAGCGTGGCCGGCGGTGGTCTGCCACCAGCCTGGTCCGACACCGCACCACCCGAGTCCGGCACCTTGGCGACGGTGTCCAGCGACGCCCTGCCCACCGTACAGATCGACGGAGTCGTCTGGTCGCAGGTCGTCGCCGGCAACACGGTGTACGTCGGCGGCGACTTCCAGACCGCCCGTCCGGCCGGCGCTGCGGCCGGGACCCAGACGGTGAGCCGGCCTTACCTGCTGGCGTACAACCTGACCACCGGTGAGCTCATCTCGAGCTTCCAGCCGCCGGCGCCCGACGCCCAGGTGCGCACGCTCGCCGTCTCGCCGGACGGCAGTACGCTCTATGTGGGCGGCAACTTCACCAAGCTCGGAACCACACCCCGCAGCAAGCTGGCCGCCTTCGACATTGCCAGCGGCACCCTGAAGGCCGCCTTCAATCCGACCAACATCAACGGGATGATCAACGCCCTGGCCGTGACCGCTTCCACGGTTTACCTGGCCGGCCAGTTCACCGGGATCAGCGGGGTGGCCCATCGCTCCATCGGAGCGGTCAACGGAGCGACCGGCGCGGTCACCAGCTTCAACCCGATCGTCACCAACGGCTACGGCGAGTCGATCATCGTCTCGCCCGACCAGAGCAAGGTGGTGATCGGTGGCCGGTTCAACACAGTCAACGGGTCCGGCAATCCCGGCTACGGAATGGCCATCGTCGACGCTCCGACCGGGCAGGTGAACCAGCCGTTCGCGACCAACGAGGTGGTCCGCAACGCCACCAACAAGGCCAGCATCACCAGCCTGTACGCGTCCACGGACGGCTTCTACGGCACGGGGTTCGACTTCACCGGCGGGATCGAGGGCAATTTCGAAGGCACCTTCAAGTCGGGTTGGGACGGCAAGCTGATCTGGCTCGAGGACTGCCACGGGGACACGTACGCGACCGCCCAGCCCGGGGGCGCCGGGACGCCCGTCTACTCCACCGGCCATCCGCACTACTGCAGCAACATCGGCGGATTTCCCGAGACCCCATCCCGCAGCTATCACCGGGCGCTCGCCTTCACCTCTGATCCGGCGCCCGGCAAGATCATTGCCCCCGATCCGCTCAACTACCCGAGCTTCGTCGGCAAGCCGCGGCCCGACCTGCTGACCTGGTTCCCCGACATCAATTCCGGCACCTTCACCGGACAGACCCAGGGCGCCTGGACGGTCGGCGGCAACGCCGACTACGTACTCTTCGGCGGCGAGTTCACCGCGGTCAACACGGTGGCCCAGCAGGGAATCGTCCGCTTTGCCAAGTCCAGCATCGCGCCCAACCTCGACCGGCCGCGGATGTCGGTGACGAACTTCGTGCCGACCGTGCAGGCCTTCCCGCAAGGGGTCCGGGTCTCGTGGCCGGCCAACTTCGACCGCGACAACGAGCTGATCAGATACAACGTGATCCGCAACGGCGACACGGCCACTCCGATCTACACCACAACAATCCGTTCCACCTTCTGGCAGCGACCGATGATCTCCTTCCTGGACGAAACGGCCGTGCCCGGAACGAGCTACACCTACAGCCTGCGCGCCATCGACCCGTTCGGGAACGTCGCCGGCGGCTCGGACGCGACCATCACCGCCGGTGGCGGACCGGCACTCAGCGCGTACGACGTGAAGGTGCTGAACACCGACCCGCTCTACTACTGGCGGCTCGCCGAAACCTCGGGCACGGCCTACGCCGATATCGCCGGCAGTGCGGCGAGCGGCACCCGCCGAGCGGGGGTCACGCCGGGAGCGCCGGGTGCGATCAACGGCGACCCCGGCACCGCGTTCCGGTTCAATGGATCCAGCACGGCGTACGCCACGAACAACGTCGCGGCCCCGGGGCTGCAGACCTTCAGCATCGAGACCTGGTTCAAGACCAGCAGCGCCACCGGCGGCCGGATCATGGGCTTCAGCAGCTCCAGCAATGCGACCTCCACCACGACTGACCGGCATCTCTACCTGACCAACAACGGTCGGCTGTACTACGGCGCGCTGCTGGTCAGCCGCAGCGGGACCGTCCGGCAGACGATCTCCAGCCCCGCCGGGTCCGCCTACAACAACAACCAGTGGCACCACGCCGTCGCCACCCAGAGCGTGTCGGGGTTCACCCTCTTCGTCGACGGAGCCTTGGTGGACTCGCGCACCGACGCCTACACCGCCCAGCCCTACAGCGGCGGCTGGCGACTCGGCAGTGATCAGCTCACCAACTGGCCCGACAAGCCGACCTCAAACGGGCTGAACGGCGATATCGACGATGCCGCCGTCTACAACGTGCCGCTCTCGGCGAGCCAGGTGCTAGCGCACTACAACGCCGGAAAGGCCAGCAACGCGGCGCCGACGGCGGCGTTCACCGCGACCTGCACGGAGCTGAACTGCGCGTTCGACGCTTCGGCCTCGACCGACGCGGACGGCACCATCGACAGCTACGCGTGGACGTTCGGCGACGGAACCACCGGAACCGGCCTGACTCCGGCGCACGCCTACGAGACGGCCGGCAATTACTCGGTGAAGCTGACCATCACCGACAACGACGGAAGCACCGACTCACTGACCAAGTCGGTGACAGCGACGCAACCGGTGAATCCGGCGTTTGTCTCCGACACCTTCGACCGCACGGTGGCAGCCGGCTTCGGCACCGCCGACATCGGCGGGGCCTGGACGGCGACCTCGACCGCCAACGAGGTGAGTGGAGGTGCGGGACTGTTCAAGATGGCCCGAGCCGGGAGCGGGCCGACGGCCTATCTGGATGCGACCAAGCGCAGCAGCACCGATCTCCGGATGAACCTGACCGTCGACAAACCGGCCACCGGAGGCGGGCTCTACCTGACCGCCTACGGCCGGCGCATCAGCTCGACCCTGGACTATCGGACGACCGTGCTGCTGACCAACGCCAACAAGGCCATCCTGATCCTGGGATCGAACCAGGACGGCACGTCGGTCAACCTGGCTCCGGCGGTGACCTTGCCGGGGACGGTGCTGGCCGGTGACGTCATCCACCTCCGGATGCAGACCTTCGGCGTGGGCACGACCACGGTGCGCACCAAGATGTGGCTGAACAGCCAATCCGAGCCGTCCGCCTGGACGGTCAGCGCGGACAGTACCTTCGGCAACCTGCAGGCGCCGGGCGCCGTTGGTCTCGGCACCTATCTGAGCGGAAGTGCGACGAACGCTCCGGTGGTGGTCTCGCTCCGCGATCTGACGGCGGAGCCGGTCGTCTGACCCTTCGACAGGCTCAGGGATCGAAACGGTACTGATCAGGGAGCGGTGGCCACCAGGCTGTTGACCTTGAAGGTCAAGGGCGCATTGGTCGAGGAACCGCTGGCGTAGCTGCTGATCCCGACGTGTCCGGCGGCCTGAATTCCGGCGCTCGAGTCGATGACCGATCGGGTCCAGGTCGACGGCTCGGGGGTGCCCGCTTTCCAGACTTTGGCCCGGATCGTGGTCGGCGAGGTTCCGGTGGCTTGGACGCGGACCTTCAGCACGTCACCCGCGGTATAGGTCAGACCGCTGATGGTCGTCGAGGCCTGGAGGCTCACCTCGCTGCCGGCCGAGGTCAACCGAGCGAGATCCATGCTGACCGCACTCGTGGTGCTGCCGGCCGGCGCGGCGGCGGCGATCCGGGTCCGAGCGAAATAGGCGCCCTGTCCGACGATCCGCCGCGGAACGGCGTTCACATAGACCCCGCTTCCGGTCGGCTGCTTGTCGAGTGAGAACGAGGTCTGCAGATCGACGTTCGCCGCGGACACGCTTTGCAAATATGACCCTGGCCCGCTGCCGGCGTTGTTGCGGACGGTTCCGACACCATCGCCGACCGCGAACAGGCTGGCGGCGCCGACGTGGGTCCAGGCACCGCCGGTCGGCGCGGTGCCCCAGCCCGAGGGACTGGTGCGACTGAAGGAATCCGAGGCGTACGTCGCTGTCGCCGGAGTGGTCGGCGCCACGTTGTTGGTCGCCGATCCGGTCGCATTGCCGTCGTCGGTCACCGTCAGCTGGACGGTGTAGCTGCCTGCCGTGCTGTAGGTGTGGGACGGCGTGGCTCCCGTGCCGGTGGTGCCGTCCCCGAAATCCCAGGCGTACGAGCTGATCGTTCCGTCGACATCGCTCGAAGCGGAGCCATTGAACGAGCAGCTCAGATCGGTGCAGCCTGAGGTGAACGACGCCGTCGGCGGGGTGTTGGTGGTGGTGACCGCGTTCGATGGTGAAGGAATCGGTGAACGTGCCGCCCGCGCCGCGCAGGAACGATGCCTGCAGCGTCGTGTCGGTCGCGGTGACGTCGAGGGCGCCCCAGGTCATGTTCTGGTTGGTCCCGCTGGTCGCGGCGAAATAGCCCGCTTCGACGTCCGCGGCATTCACGTCGTACGACACCTGGCCGCCAGTCCCGACCACCGCGGTCACCGTGCCTGCACCGGCGGTGAAGGTCGAGTCGGAGTCGACCACGCATGAGCCGTTGAACGCCGCCGGCTGCGGGTCGAAGGTGGCGCAACCGGTCCGCAAGCCGAGCTGGTGACTGCGCTGATAGTTGTGCTCATGCCCGCTGAGCACCAGATCGACCTTCTTGCTGAGCAGCAGGTTGAACAGGTCCTTGCCGCTCTCACAGGTGTAGCGACCCACGGTGATGCAGGGCTTGTGCATGCCCGACCACGACCCACGGGATCGATGCCGTCCGAGCACCGTCGATGGCCTGGGCGGTCCAGTTGTAGCGCGCACGTGCCGGCGGCGTACGACCAGTCGCCGTCCGGGTAGGTCAGACCTGGAGAAATCATCATGTAGCGGACGATCGGATCCTCGGCCGGGACGTCGAGGTAGTACTGCCGGCCATAGGTGCCGACCGCTCCGGGCAGCTGGTTGGGCAGGCAGGCGGAGAAGTCGTTGATGTTGCCGTTGAGCGCCGTTGCTCTCGTGGTTGCCCGAGATCAGTCTCGAACGGATAGCCGACTCGCCCACGTGGGACTTCACGTAGTCGCACCACGAGCCTCGGTCCTGACCGGTGCGCCGTAGGACATGTCGCCCAGGGCCATGGTGAAGTCGCTGCCGCTGTTCTTGATCGCATCCAGCACCGGCCCGTGTTCGCCAGCTGGGCGAAGTCGCCGGCGGCGGTGAAGTGCACCCGCCCGGGCTGGGGCGCGGCCGAGACCGTCGTGCCCAGCAACAGCAGGAACAACGCGAGAACCAGGGCATGCAGGCCCACCCGACGCCTCATGGGCGGAGCCTAATCCAATTCCTGCCTCACCGCTGCCGATCCGGCGAGTCGCCCGTCCCGCTATTCCCGGACGCTCGGTTTGCCCGATGGCGTGCGCGATGTCACCGGGTGGTCCCCGGGGCAGAGCACCAGCAGCGATCGGCCCTCGTGCGGCTCGAGCGTGATGGCGAAACTGTGCAGATCATCCACCTCGCCGACCTCTTCGTCGGTGAACATGTCGACCAGCACGCTGCCGGGCACCAACGCCTCGGAGATCACGCTGCCCGTGGATCGGAGCGTCGGAGAAGTTGAGCACCGTCACCTGCTCGGCGTCGCTGAGCTGGTGGACCATCACCAGCATCGCCTTGTTCGACACCGTCGGCACGTCCAGCTGGACGCTCGTGGCGATGCCGTAGCGCTTGCGCACGGCCAGGATGTCGGCCAGCCGCCGGGCGAAGGAGTTCGGATCCGCGAGCTGCGCTGGGCAGCGCGCCGTACAGGCTGATGCCGCGCGGCATCTTCGACAGCGACTCCGTCGCGTCGGGCCGGTAGTCCATCAGGTCGTAAGCCGAGCGATGGATCCATCGGGTGTCGCCGTCGGCCAGCAGCTGCGCCACCTGCTTGCGATCCAGGGTCAGCGCGCCGACCAGGTCCCAGCCGGACAGCGCGAAGACCCCGGGCTGCAGCGCGTTGAACATGGCCAGCAGCAGGTGGGCCTGCTTGATCTGCTCGACCTGCTCGGCGGTCAGCTTGTTGATCTTGGTGAAGCCGAGCGACGCGGCGATGATCGTCGCAGTGGTCGAGGCGATGCCGTTCTGGGTGAAGGTCGCGTTGTACGGGCCGGCCTCGCCGGTCAGATGATCAAGCAGATCCTGCCGGATGGTGACCGCCAGCTCGTCGCCGGTGATCTCGCTTGCTGCGGAAGGTGAAAGTGTCCTTGGCGTGCAGCGTGGCGAAGTGCACCAACTCGTAGGTCATCTCGTCGTGGTTCTGCAGCGCATGCACCAGCGACGCGGCTTCGACGCCCATGC
This sequence comes from uncultured Actinomycetota bacterium, assembly GCA_963731295.1. Taxonomy (GTDB): domain Bacteria; phylum Actinomycetota; class Actinomycetes; order Propionibacteriales; family Propionibacteriaceae; genus Microlunatus. The sequence goes on along the minus strand of CAVSUP010000006.1, from coordinate 277,168 downwards.
TTCTTGGCCAGATTGAGGGTGAGCCGGAGGAACTCGGTGTCGCCGGTCGCCAGGGCGTGGTGGTAGGCGGGCCGGTTGACGAAGTCGTAGGACAGGTCGGCCCCGCGCTCGGCCGAGCTCTTGATGTCGTCGATCGTGAGGTTGAGCTCCTGGAAGGTGAAGCCGCCGACCTTGCGCACCATGCTGGCGATCAGCTGGTTGGCCGCCTCCGACAGCGGGTGACCCTCCGACCAGGCCGGGCGAATCCTCCGACGCTCTTCTCCACCCCGAGGAAGCCGTTGGCGTCCAGCCGGAGCGCGCCACTGCCGAGATCACCGAGGGAGTGCAGGGCGTCGCCGATGACCAGCCGCATGCCGGCGAAGCTCGGGTCGAGCCAGTTGATCGACGGCTGGCCCTCCTTGAAGTAGTGCAGGTAGACCCAGCGGCGCTCCTCGCCGTCGGGGCCCGAGCACCGGCGCCGTCACGCTCCAGTTGGTGTCCTTGACGCCCGGGCTCGTAGAAGATCACCCGCTGCATCCGGCCGATGATGTAGCCGGACTTGGCCAGCTGATCCTCGGCCTCGGCGTCAAGGTTGATCGAGTCGCGTCCCCTTGCGGCACCTTCGGCAGCAGATGCCAGTCCTTGCGGGTCGATCTCCACCATGTGGTAGATGCCCGGGATAGTCGCCGATCTTCATCTCGGCGAGCCGGAAGTCCGCACCCTTGCCGGTGTGCCCGGGCACGATGTCGTCGATCACCATCCCGAGGTGCCCGGCCGCCACCTCACACATGGCCCGGAACTCTTCCTCGGTGCCGAACGCCTCGTCGATCTGGGTGCTGATCCGGTCGAAGTGCCCGTCGACGCTCGGCGTCGGCTCCCAGCCGAAGAGGCCGCCGGCCTTCTTCACCGGCCCGGTGTGCACGCCGTCGATCCCGATCGCCTCGAAGGCCGCCCACAGCGCCTCGTCACCGAGGGTGCCGAGGAAGGAGGTGCCCGGCTTGGTGATCATGGAAATCGGGTACGCGGTGAACCACACCGACGCCTTCTCGATCGCGGCCCGCGGGTCGGGATTGGCGAACGGGTTCTGCCACATGCTGCCCTGGCCGGAGAACTGCTTGGCGAACTCGACCGCGTCGGACAGCATCGACTGCTCGGTCAGCCAGTCGACGTAGTCGGGGTTCGATCCGTCGGCCTTTGCCGCTGCGCTCGACCTTGGGCCGGCGCGGGAACAGCCCGCGGAGCCGGCCCCTCGGTCGGAGCCGCTTCGGACGGGCCGGATAGCGCTGTTCGTCGTAGGTGACCTCGCTCGCTTCGTGCGCCTCTGGCGTGACCCGATCTTGCTCGGCCTCAGTGTCGCTCATTGGTCTCCTGTTCGCAGGTGCGGGTGGGCGTACGAATATCCAAACGTTAGTCCACCGCACTGGTGCCAGCACGAGCCGGTGGTGGGCACCGCCGACAAATCCGTTGCGCACCTGTTGACGCACGCGATCCCGGAGGTCACCATGATGGCGGCTTACTGGATCGACACAGCCCTTTCGGGGGAGATTGCTTTGCGTACAGGAAAAATCGCGATCACTGCTGTCGCGGCCGCCACACTGGTACTCACCACACCTAGCACCGCCTGGGCCGCGCCCAAGGTCGCCGGGCCGAGCACCAAGGTGCTGTCCACGCGGTGGTGGCGCCGTAAAACCTCGCGGTCGGCCGGGATCGGCTGCTGGTCGCCGACGGCGCAACCGCCACCTTGTCCCGCGTTCGCGCGGACAGGTCACTGAGGACGATCGTGTCCGGCTCGACGTACGGCAAGCGTTCCTGGATCGTCGCCGACGCCGGCGGCAACGACCTGCTGAAGGTCAACCGGCACGGCAAGGTGTCCACGATCGCCGTGCTGCCCGCCCAGCCGCTGCGTTCACCGCCGCGGCTTCGCCAGCACTCGGACTGCCCGACTGCGCTGGTCGGCCTCACCTACAAGTTCGAAGCCGTGCCCACCGATGTCGAGGTCGGGCGCGACGGCTACCTCTACGTCACGACGCTCGCGGGCGGTCCGGAGAGCCCCGTGCTCGGCGCCCGCAGCAGTGTCTACCGGGTCAACCCCCGCAACGGCCAGGTGAACTCGTCGCCACCGGCTTCAGCGGCGCCACCAACCTGGCCCTGCATCGCGGCAAGATCTACGTGGCGGAGTTCTACGCCGGCCAGGTCTCGGTGATCAAGAACGGCAAGCCGAAGCCCTACCTGACCCTGCCGGGCGTCGTCTCCATCGAGTCCGGGTCGGGGCCACCTGTACGCCGGCACCTTCGCCAGCGCCAACGGACCCCGGCACGGTGGTCAAGATCGTCAAGCGCCAGCCACAGATCAGCGGTTAAGGCAGCCAGGTCAACGACCGCGCGAGGTCCCGTGAATCGGTGGCCAGTGGTCGGCCCGTTAGTTGCGGGACCGCCAGGTCGGGCTGCCGAGCTTCGCCTCGATCTGCTGGTCGAGGTCGACGCCGAGTTGGCGGGCCAGGATCGCGGCGGCGATGACCACCTCCGCCAGCTCCTCACCCACGTCGTGGCGATGCCGACTGCTCAGTCCTTCCCGCATGGCGTGGCGCAGGCTCCGCACGCTTTCGCCGGATCCCTCGACCATCCGGAGCGCGGTGTCGGTCAGGCTGGCCGTGCCGTCCCGCTGCCGGAGTCCGTCAGCCAGCGCGGCGACCCGCGGATCAGTGGCGATCAGCGCGAGGTCGGGATCGGGTTCGCCGGCCAGGATCGAAAACCGATAGCCGACGATCTCCGCCGTGAAGCCGCGCTCGGTGGGTGGTCGATGGGCGGGGTCGGTCAGGGCGAGACCAGCGGCCCGATGCAGCAGGAAGAGGCCACTCAGTTCGTGAGGGGGCACCGAGATCTGCAGCTCGACGCCAAGGCCTCGCCGCAGGTCGGCCGGCTCGGCCTGGTCACTGACCAGCACGATCCGCGCCAGGGCGAGCGAGACACAAGCCTGCGGTTGGCTTCCGGCGCGGGCCGTTTCGTACTCCAGCTTCCACCCGGCCAGGCTGAAGATGGAGGCAGCGGCGTACGGATCCTCGACTGCGAGCAGCGGCGCGAGCATCATCACCACCTCCCCGGGCGTCTGGACGCAGCTAACTCTCCCATAATGCCCCGGTATTTCTATGGACATCGCGAGCCTCTGATGAGTGCGTCCCATCCATCCGGCCCATCCCCCTCTGGAGCTCATCGGTGATCACTCATCGGCTCGACACCGGCAGCCCTCTCGGCTCGTCATTGAGCTTCCACGCGCCGACCATGGTCAACTCGACGACCTGTCGGCCGGACCGTCACGCTTGCCCACGCCCAGGACCGTCGGCGTGTCCGAGGATCTCGCGCTTCCGGTCTCCGGACTGACCCGCTGGGGGTGAGTTGATCATGATCGAGTGGGGTGTGGATCCGGGCGGCGGTCACCCTCACCGGCGGGATCGGTCCGATGTACGTGCAGGGCTATCAGCGGCTGTACGCCGATTTGCCCGCCGCCAATCTGCGGACCGGCGATCTGCACTACTTCGTCCGTGAGGGCACCCGCTGCCCGACGGCCCCGGGTCTTCTACGTCGTGTGCCGCCCGGCCGACAATGCCTTCGCGCTGGCCATCACCGCGCCGGACGTCCTGAACTAACCTGACAACTCGGCCAGGGCGCGCAGGGCGAGGGGGTAGCCGGCAACGCCGAACCCGATGATGATGCCGGCCGCGGCGGCGGAGAGGTAGGAGTGGTGCCGGAAGGTCTCCCGCCGGTGCACGTTCGAGATGTGCACCTCGATCACGGTGACGTCGGTTGCGCTGATCGCGTCAGGCAACGCGATGCTGGTGTGGGTGTACGCGCCGGCGTTGAGCACCACGCCGACCAGTTCACCCGCCTTCTGGGCCCGGCCCGCCTCCTGGATCCAGTCGACCAGCTCACCCTCCCGGTTGCTCTGCCGGAAGTCCAGTTCCCAGCCGAGCTCGCTCGCAACCACGCGGCACGACTCCTCGACGTCAGCGAGGGTGGCCGAGCCGTAGACCTCCGGCTCGCGCTGGCCGAGCAGATTGAGATTCGGGCCGTTGAGCACCATCACCGAGGTCATCGTGGGTCACCAGTCGCCATGCATCGATACCTTAGCCCCGACTGGTCGACGGGGCGGATCAGTTCCTGGTGCCGACGAAGAACTCCCGTGGCAGCCGGTCCTCCCCGGTGACCTCAGCGATCGAACGGGCCGAGAAGCCGGTCTCGGTGAGCACCCGGAGCCAGAGCTCGCGGGAGAACAGTCCGAGGTCGTGGGTGTCGTGAGCCACCTGCACCTGACCGTCGGCCGAACGCAGCAGGAACGCGTACTCGGTGCGGGTGGTGCTGTCCGACGGATCCGGATCCGTCGACCACGAGAGATAGCGGACCCCCCGGCCGTCGGGCGCGTCATGACCGCCCGAGTCGGTTTCCGGCTCGAAGTTCTCGGCGATGTTGTCGGGCACCAGCACCGCGACGCCGCCCGGACGGCAGTGGTCGTACGCGGTCGCCACGGCCAGCCGCAGGTCGGCCTCGGTCGTCATGTACTCGATCGCATCATGCACGAAGACGGCATCGAAGACGCGGCCGAGACGCAGGGTGCGCATGTCGCCCGGCCGATGCTCGCACTCGGGATTCAGGGCGCGCGAGACCGCCAACATGTCCTCGGAGAGATCGACCAGCGTCATGGCGAACTCGGACTTCAGATGGACTGCGTTGTTCCCGCCGCCGCTGCCGAGCTCGAGCACCGTCTGAGTCGGCGGCTCGGCGGTGCGCAGCAGAGAAGCGGCGAAGGCGGCCTCCTCCGCGTACTCCTCGGGAGCAGAGATCAGTGGCCACCACGGAGCGAGATCGCCATAGAACAGGTGCTGCGTCATGCGCAGCAGGATAGTTCTATCGGTCTGCGGCGCCGGCCTGATGCCAAGCACTGGCCCGCCGCTCGGCCAGGCCCCGGACGTACGCGGCCTGCCCCAGATGCTGCAGAACGTCCCCGATCACGCTGGTCAACCGAACGGCGGCCGTCACCGGTGGATCCCAGCGGTCGTCGACGATCCGAGCGAGCTCCTCGACGGTGATCCGGTCGAGGTAGCGCAGCGTGAGCTCGTGCACGCCGGCGTGATAGCCGACGAGCCGCGCGCCATCGATCCGCACCTGGCCGACTTCCTCGGCGGTGTGGGCATAGCCGGTGTCCCAGTCGTCGAACGGCAGGTTGAAGTCGGCGCGCCAGCGATCCCAGAGCTGGTCGGTCTGGGCCAGATCGGCGATGTGGTCGTCCTGGATCCGGGTGAGGTGCCAGAGCAGCCAGGCGATCGAGTTCGCCTTGTCGTCCGGACGAAAGGCGGCGATCTCGTCGGTAAGCCCGTCGGTCAGGTCGGTGACCAGATCCCGCACCCGACCGAATGTGTCGATCAGCAGCTGTTGGGCAGGCGCGGCATCGGTCATGACAGCTAACGTTAGTCGTCCTTGCTCGTCTACGGGGCCGGTCGCTACGACAGGTGGTGCGGTTCGGGATCAGCCTTGTGGTGGTCGTCCGCGCCGGTCGGCGCCTGTCCGCCACCTGGCCCGGAGCCGCCCGCCCCCGGGCGGACCACCGCGATGATCACCGATTTCGACGTCGGCGTGTTGCTGCCCGCGGCCGTGGAGTCCAACGGCACCAGCGCGTTGGTCTCCGGGTAATAGGCCGCGGCCGAACCGCGGGGCGTGTCGTAGGAGACGATCCGGAAGCCGGCCGCCCGTCGTTCATGATCATCTTCGGGCCAGTGGGTCAGCAGGTCGACGATGTCGCCGTCGACGAAGCCCAGCTCGGCGATGTCACCGCGGTGCATGAAGATCACCCGCCGGCCGCTCTTGATGCCGCGGTAGCGATCATCGAGGCCGTAGATCGTGGTGTTGAACTGATCATGACTCCGGAGCGTCTGCAGGATGAGATGGCCGGGCGGCACCTGCAGGACTTCGATCGGGGCCACATTGAATTCGGCCCGCCCCGAGGTTGTCGGGAAGGTCCGCGAATCGCGCGGTGGATGCGGCATCACGAACCCACCGGGCCGATCGACATTGACCTCATAGCTCTCGCAGCCGGGCACGACGCGGGCGATGTGCTGCCGGATGACGCGGTAGTCGTCCCGGAGGCCGGACCAGTCGATGCCGTAGCGAGCGCCGAGCGTGGCCTCGGCGATGCCGGTGACGATGGCGACCTCCGAGCGGAGCTCCGGGCTGGCCGGCTCCAGTGGTCCGCGGGAGGCATGGACCGAACAGGTCGAGTCCTCGACACTGACGAACTGCGGACCGCTCACCTGCCGATCGATCTCGGTCCGGCCGAGCGTCGGCAGGATCAACGCCGTGTCGCCACAGACCAGATGCGACCGGTTGATCTTGGTCGACACCTGCACCGTCAACCGCGCACGGCGCAAGGCCTCCGTCGTCACCCCGGTGTCCGGCGCCGCCAGGACGAAGTTGCCGCCCAGCCCGATGAACACGTGGGCTTCACCGTCGCGTAGAGCCCGGATCGAGTCGACGGTGTCGTGACCGTTCTCCCGCGGTGGTTCGAAACCGAACTCGTCGCGGAGCCGATCAAGGAAATGCTGGGGCGGTCGCTCCCAGATGCCCATCGTCCGGTCGCCCTGGACGTTGGAGTGTCCGCGTACCGGCAGCAGTCCAGCGCCGGGCTTACCGATGTTCCCCTGGGCCAACGCGAGGTTGGTGATCTCCTTGATCGTGGCCACGGCATTGTGATGCTGCGTCAGTCCCATGGCCCAACAGAAGACCGTTCGGTCGGAGTCGCGCAGCAGGCGCGCAGTCTCGGTGATCTCTTCGCGGCTCAGCCCGGTGGTCTCGACGACGAAATCCCAGTCGATGGCCCGGACGTGTTCCCGCCAGGCCTCAAAACCGTGGGTGTAATCGTCGATGAATTCATGATCAAGAGCGTCCCATCCGACCAGCAGTGATCCCCAGGCCTGGAGCAACGCCAGATCGCCATTGATCTTGATCGGGAGGTGGACGTCGGCAAGGTCGGTCCCGCGGCCGACCACGCCCCGGGGCACCTGCGGGTTGCGGAAGTTGACCAGGCCGGCCTCGCGCAGCGGGTTGACCGCGATGATCTTGGCGCCGTTGCGCTTGGCGATCTCCAGCGCCGACAGCATCCGCGGATGGTTGGTGCCCGGGTTCTGACCCGCCAGAATCAGCAGTGACGCGTCGTGCACATCGCTCAAGATCACGCTGGCCTTGCCGATGCCGATCGATTCGGCCAGGGCCACGCTGGTCGACTCATGGCACATGTTCGAGCAGTCCGGCAGGTTGTTCGTGCCGTAGGCCCGGATGAACAGTTGGTACGCGAACGCGGCCTCGTTGGACGTGCGGCCCGAGGTGTAGAAGATCGCCTCGTCGGGACTGGCGAGCCCATTGAGCTCGTCGGCGATCAGCCGGAAAGCCCCGTCCCAGCTGATCGGCTCGTAGTGCGTGGCTCCGGGCTTCTTGATCATCGGATGGGTGATCCGGCCTTGCTGACCGAGCCAGTGCTCGCTTCGTCCGTCGAGCTCGTCGATGCTGTGCTGAGCGAAGAATTCCGGCGTGGCTCGAGTGGTCGTCGCCTCCTCCGCGACGGCCTTCGCCCCGTTCTCGCAGAACTCCGCGGTGTGCCGATGCCCGGGATCTGGATCCGGCCACGCACAACTCATGCAGTCGAAGCCTTCGGCCTGATTGAGTTTGCGCAACGTGCGGGCCGAGCGGGTCAGACCCATCTGCTGGACGGACCGCTTCAGGGCGACGGCCACGCCGGTGACCCCGGCGGCCGCCTCTTTCTGCTCCGAAACGCCGACGCCCCGCTCACCAATCTCTCGTCGCTCCCGCATACCGGCCAATGTAACTCGCCCCGTTCCAGCGATCCGGGGGCCAGGCGAGACACTGGGCGGCGTGCCAGACCGACGAGACGCTGACCCGCGGCAGCCACAGCCACAGCCACAGCCACAGCCGCCGATCATCACCCGGGTCGTGCTGCCGGAGTTGACCGCTGTGGCGGCCGGCCAGGTGCAGGACGGCGACCAGCGGGAGGCGGAGGACTACCGCGACGGTGACTTCGGCGGTGCCGACCTGGAATTCACCACCTTCGTGGCGTGTGCGTTTCAGCGCACCCAGCTCGACGGGGCCCGGCTTCGAGGCGCGCACTTTGCCGAGTCGACGCTCACCGAACTGGACGTCGCCGCCCTGACCGCGCCCCGGTCGTCCTGGCGCGGGGTCCAGGTCTCCGGCTCGCGCATCGGTGCCGCCGAGTTGTACGAGTCCCAGTTCCGTTCGGTCACCGTGGCCACCAGCAAGCTCGGCTTCGTCAATGCCCGATCAGCGGTCTGGCAGGACGTCGTCTTCTGTGACTGTGTGATCGACGAGCTCGACCTCGGGTCGGCGACGATCACCCGGCTTCGCTTCGAACGGTGTGTGATCAAGACCCTCGACGTCACCCGGGCCAAGCTCACCGATGTCGATCTGCGCGACGCCGAACTGCACGCCGTGAAAGGTCTGGGGGGTCTCGCCGGGGCCTGGATCAACGACCACCAGTTGACCGAGCTCGCCCCGCTTCTCGCGGCCCAGCTCAAGATCAACATCACCGGCTGATGCGGTCGCCGGCCCGACCTCGGGATCGGGCGGCGCTGGTCACCGCGACCAGGACGATGGCAATCGGCAACGCCGTCATTCCGCTCACCACGCTCCCGATGGACTGCAGCAAGCTCAACGGGTTGACCCCGGTGCTCGCCAGGGCTCCGAGCAAGCCGTAGCTCGCCCCCATCACGCCGATCCGGATCAACACCCGCTCCCGTCGATGCGGTCCGGTGTTCAGGGTGCCCGCTTCGACCGTCAGCACCGCGATCGCCGGCGACACATAGGCCAGGATGAGCAACGGAGTCTGCAGGAACTTCAGCTGGTCCAGGAGGACGGCGATCAGCACCGGCCCCTCGATCACCACCGTGGTCGTGATCAGCAGCAGCAGCAACTCGAACTCACTCACCGCCTGGTCGGGTCGGCGCCGGGCGCGGACCGCGAGGACGACGATGAAGACGGTGAGCACGAGATCGACCGCGACCGCGTTGGTGCCTGGATGCGTGCGGATGGCGGCGGGCAGGGCAACACTGATCACGATCCAGCCCAGGACCGCGCCCAGAAAGACCAGATAGCGCCGATTGCGTCGGATCACGACGAGCATCACCAGGAGAGCCACCACGGTCAACAGGAGACCGAGGCCGAGAAGGCCGCCAAGACGACCGGTTGACAGGCTGCGAGTGAAGAAGGGCGCAAGCTGGAACGGCGTCGCTCGGGCGTACGCGAACTGGACCAAGAGGTTGCAGGTCAGTACGGCGACCGTGGTGATCGTCACGGCAACCGCACTCGGAAAGCGCCGCAGCATCGCCGCCGCAATGGCCGCCACGCCGATCGTGACGATCAGGGCCAGCGCAAGCTGGGGGCGCCCGGGGAGTCCGGAAAGGACGGTGAGGACACCGAAGATGGCCAGGACGGAGAACATGCCAGCCGCCACGAAGGCGAAGCCGCGGCTGACGACATTAAATTCCTCCGGCCCCGCACCGATCAGTCGTTGTTCCTGGGCCAACAGGACCAGCACCAGCACCGCGACCGGAACCGCCAGACCGATGGCCCACCGGGTGGGCGCCAGGCCGGCGAGCCACGGGGACGCGGCGCCGCGAGCGACCAGCGCCGCCGCCGACAGCACGACCAGCAGCTTGACCGCGAGCAATCCGGCGAGCAACGGCCGCGGAGCCAACCGATCGCTGGCCCACGTCCCGACACTGCTGGAGAGTTTGAGACCTTCGGCGGCCAACCAGATCAACAGGACCGGAAGCCCGGCCAGCGCCAGAAAGCCGATCGCCCCGAGGCCGCCAGAGACGAAGGCTGCGGACTGGCAGGTGGTCATGACCAGCCGCAGCGCGATCGCGCAGACTCCGAATCCGAGGCAGCCGATGACCACCAGGAGGGCACTTGCGGCCCCGTTCGGGGGACCTTGCAGCCGGGTCGCCACCAGCACCATCACGATCAGGACCAGAGCGACGAAGGCCCAGCCTGTTCGCACCTGCTCGGCCGCCGCGACCCGCCAGCCCGCCCCACCCGGCGGCGCGACCACGAGGGTAAATGCGGTCAGCAGGAACGGAACCGACATCACCAGTCCGTAGCGCAGGCGCCGCCAGGTCCACGGCGTTCGAGCCCCGGCCCCGGCAATCACCGCCAGGCCGTAGGTCAGGCTGATCATCGAGATTGCGGCTGCAGTCAGCGCGGCCCGGAGGTCGGCCGCCGGCATGACTCGTCCCGAACCCGGGAAGCACGACAGCTGACCAAGGGTGGGCCCGACCGATGACGTCTTGATCATGGTCACGGCGGCGATCGCGGCGATCAGCACGCCGATCAGCACCACGAACCGGTCCCGACGGGTGAATCCGTGCAGGCTGAGGTGGTGGCGTCGCAGCCAGCCGGAGCCGCGCTCCCTCACCCGCTGCGGACCCTGCGCAACTCGATCGCCACCTCGCCTCCGGATCGTTACCGCCGTGGTCAAACCTACGGCTTGTTCGATGGTCGACACCGAAGCATAATGTAAGTTACTGGCGAGTAACTTAGCCGGGATCCTTGTCGTCATCAGTCGAAAGTGCCAACGCCATGAGCCACTACAAGCCCAACGTCCGCGATATCGAGTTCAACCTGTTCGAGGTGCTCGGACGCGGTGAGATCCTCGGTGCCGGCCCGTACGCCGGCCTCGACCGGGAGACCGTGCAGGCGATCCTCGCCGAGGTGTCGCACCTGGCGACGACCAAGCTGGCCGAGTCCTTCGACGACGGCGATCATCAACCGCCGGTCTTCGATCCGGTCACTCACACCGTCACCCTGTCGGAACCGATCAAGAAGTCGTACGCGGCCTTGATGAAGTCCGGCGCCTGGCAACTCGAGGTCGGCACCGACCTCGGCGGGCAGGTCACGCCGCCCTCGGTCCAGTGGGCGGTGAACGAACTGCACCTGGGCGCGAATCCTTCCGTCTTCCTGTACGCCGCCGGCCCCAAGTTCGCCACGGTGTTGTGGACCAACGGCACCGAACGGGATCAGCGGATCGCCGAGCACATGATCGCCCGTGAATGGGGCGCCACCATGGTGCTGACCGAGCCGGACGCGGGCTCCGACGTCGGCGCCGGCCGGACCAAAGCGATCCCGCAGGTCGACGGCTCCTGGCACCTCGAGGGCGTCAAACGCTTCATCACCTCGGCGGAGCATGATCTGACCGAGAACATCATCCACCTCGTGCTGGCCCGGCCGACTGGTGCTGGTGCGGGGGGTTCGGGGAGTCGTCCCCCCGGCTCGACAATCGGCGTGGACAGCGTCGGCGGGCCGGGCACGAAGGGCCTGTCGCTGTTCGTCGTGCCCAAGCATCACTTCGATGTCGAGACCGGTGAGTTGACCGGACGAACGCAACGGGGTCTTCGTCACCGGCGTGGAGAAGAAGATGGGCATCAAGAACTCGACGACCTGCGAGCTGACCTTCGGCGACGGCGACGTCCCCGCGGTCGGCTGGCTGCTCGGCGAGGTGCACGACGGCATCGCCCAGATGTTCCAGGTGATCGAACACGCCCGGATGCTGGTCGGCACCAAGGCCATCGCCACCTTGTCCACCGGCTACCTCAACGCGCTCGACTACGCGAAGACCCGGGTCCAGGGGGCTGATCTGACCCAGGCCTCGAACAAGGCGGCACCGCGGGTGACGATCACCCACCATCCCGACGTCCGACGGTCGCTGATGACCCAGAAGTCGTTCGCCGAGGGACTGCGCGCACTCGTGCTCTACACCGCGAGCATCCAGGACCGCAACGCGATGGCGCTCGCCGACGGGGTCGCCGACCAGGCGGCCGAACGGCTGAACGACCTGCTGCTGCCGATCGTCAAGGGCTACGGGTCGGAGCGGTCCTGGGTGCTGCTCGGCACCGAGTCGTTGCAGACCTTCGGTGGCTCCGGGTTCCTCACCGACTACCCGCTCGAACAGTATGTTCGCGACGCCAAGATCGACACCCTGTACGAGGGCACCACCGCGATCCAGGGTCAGGACCTGTTCTTCCGGAAGATCGTCCGCGATCAGGGTCAGGCCCTGGCCGACCTGTCCGGGCAGATCGGCGGCTGGATCGCCGCCGGGGCCAGCACGTCCGGCGACGGACAGCTGAAGGTCGAGCGGACCCTGTTGCAGCAGGCCCTGACCGACGTGGGGGCGATCGTGGCGATCATGGTCGACGATCTCGGCGCTTCGGTGACGGGAGTCGCCGAGAGCGATCCGCGCAACGTCTACAAGGTCGGCCTGAACACCACGCGGCTGCTGATGGCGCTCGGCGACCTGATCTGCGGCTGGCTTTTGCTGCGCGGCGCCGAAGTGGCCCTGGCCCGGCTCAACGAATCCCAACCGGCGGCCGAACAGGCCTTCTACGAGGGCAAGGTGGCGTCGGCGCGGTGGTTCGCCCGGACCGTGTTGCCCAAGCTGTCGGCCGAACGGGCCATCGCGGAGGCGACCGACCTCGGCGTGATGGATCTTCCGGAGGAATGCTTCTAGTGGGTGCGCCTGGCCGGGCGGCAGAATGAGACGCGCGCAAGAATGAAGTCATGACCTCCACCGAGCAGCCGTCCCGCATCGTGATCATCGGCGCATCCCTGGCCGGCGCCTCGGCCGCCGTGGCCCTCCGCGATCAGGGCTATGCCGGCGAGCTGACGATCATCGGCGAAGAGGTGCACCGCCCGTACGAGCGGCCTCCGCTGTCGAAGGCCCTCCTGCAGGGCGAGACCGACGAGCCGGACTGGGTGGCCGACGAAGCCTTCTGGACCGACCAGGTCACCTGGGTGAAGGGCACGATCGCCACCCGGATCGATCGCGAGCAGAAGGTGGTGACCGCCGGCGGCGAGGACCACCCGTACGACAAATTGATCATCGCGACCGGATCGACACCACGCCGACTCGACCTGCCCGGCGGCGACCTCGACGGGATCTTCACGCTGCGCACGCTGGACGACGCGCAAGCCTTGCGCGACCGGTTCACCGCCGGCGCCAAGGTGGTCGTGGTCGGTGCGGGCTGGATCGGTTGCGAGGTGGCCGCGTCAGCGCGCAAGCACGAGGCGGACGTGATCATGCTCGACCCGCTGTCGCAGCCGCTGGTCCGGGTCGTGGGCGAACAGGTCGGCGCGGTGTTCGCCGACCTGCACCGCGAACACGGCGTCGATCTGCGCCTGGGCGCCGGAGTGACCGGCTTCTCCGGCGACGGCACGGTGTCCTCGGTCCAGCTGGCCGGGGGTGGCTCGCTCGACGCCGACACGGTGGTCGTCGGCGTGGGCGTTATTCCGAACGTCGCCCTGGCCGACGCCGCTGGACTGGAATTGGCCGACGGGGGGATCGCGGTCGACGCGACGTTGCGGACCTCCGACGAAGACATCTATGCCGTCGGCGACATTGCCGCTCATGATCATCCGGACTACGCCGACCGGGTGCGCGTCGAGCACTGGGCCAACGCCAAGGATCAGGGCACCCACGTGGCCGGCAATGTGCTGGGCGGCGACGAGCCCTATCGGTCCCGGCCGTTCTTCTTCTCCGACCAGTACGACCTGGGCTGCGAGTATCGAGGCCTGGCCGATCCGGCCACCGATCGACTCGTCGTGCGCGGCGAGCTGGCCGGGGGGGAATTCACCGCGTTCTGGCTGCGTGACGGCGCGGTCGCTGCGGCGATGAACGTCAATCAGTGGGACGACGGCGATGCGCTCCAGGAGCTGGTCGACTCGGGCCGTCAGGTCACCGACGAGGAGCTCATGAACCTGCCGGCTCAGTAGAGCAGCCCGAGGCCCGGATCGGTCAGCACCGAGGCCACATCGGAGAGGAAGACCGAGCCCTGCTCCCCGTCGGCCAGGCGGTGATCGAAGGACACGGCCAAGGTGGTCACCCAGCGCGGCTCGATCCGCTCGTCGTCACCGGTGCCGATCACCCACGGACGTCGGGCAATCTGCCCGACGCAGAGGATGCCGGACTCGCCGGGGTTGAGGATCGGGGTGCCGGCATCCACGCCGAACGTGCCGACATTGGTGATCGTGAAGGTGCCGCCGGCCATCCCCGCCGGCTGGGTCTTGCCCTCGCGCGCGGTGGTCACGATCTCGTTGATCGCCCCGGCCAACTCGAGCAGGCTCAGCCCGCTGGCCCCCTTGATGTTCGGCACCACCAGGCCACGTGGCGTGGCCGCGGCAATGCCGAGATTCACCGAGCCTTTGAGGACGATCTCCTGGGCTGACTCGTCCCAGAACGAGTTGAGCGACGGAGTCCGGCCGAGGGCGAGGCAGACCGCCTTGGCGATGATCAACAACGGTGAGATGCGTACGCCGCGGAAGTCCCGCCGATCCTTCAGCCGGGCCACCAACTCCATGGTGGCCGTGACATCGCAGGTCACCCATTCGGTGACGTGCGGTGCGGTGAACGCCGACTGCACCATGGCGGCGGCCGTCGCCTTGCGGACGCCCTTGATCGGGATCCGGATGTCGCTTCCGATCGCCGGGGCGGCCGGGGTGGCCGCCTGGGCCGTCTCGCTGGGTTCGGCACCGTTTCGGCACCGTTGGGTTCGGCACCGCTGGGCTCGGACTCTGCGGTCACCGCGCGGTTCACGTCGTCGCGGGTGATCACTCCGCCGGGGCCACTGCCGTTCATCGCACCAAGATCAACTCCGAGATCCTTGGCGAGCTTGCGTACGGGCGGCTTGGCCAGGATCGCTCCGCCCGCGACCGGCGGTGGCAGGGCGGAACGGCCGGGATCGGGCAACGGGGCCGCGCCTTCATCGCCCCGCTCGACGGCATGCAACGCCTCGCGATCGTCCGCGCGGCGCGAAACCGGGGCGGCGGTGGAGAAGGTGCCGGCGGCCAGCTGGGCATGCACCTGCTCCGACGCCGGATCGGACTGCGCCACCTTGCGCGGTCGGCGTTTGCTGTCGGTCGTCTTCGGTCCGTAGCCGACCAGGATCGCGACGCGCCCACCGGGAGCCTCGCCGCCGATCTTGCCCGCCTCGATCACCTCATCGGCATCGGCCTCCGGCACAACGGGAACGAGATCATCTTTCGAGCCCGGCGTCGGTGTCGGTGCGGCCGTGGCAACCCCGTCGTCGATGGCGATGATCGGGTTGCCCACATCGACGGTGTCACCCTCCTTGACCAGCAGCGCGGCCACGGTCCCCGCGTACGGGCTGGGCAGCTCGACCAGCGACTTGCTGGTCTCCACCTCGACCACGATGTCGTTGATCTTGATCTGATCGCCGACGGCCACCCGCCAGGTGACGATGTCAGCCTCGACCAGACCCTCGCCGGGATCAGGCAGCCGGAATTCCCGGATCGTCATCGATGCGGTTCCCTTCTTTCTGGGTCAGTAGGCCAGCGAGCGGTCGACGGCATCGAGGATGCGATCGAGATTGGGCAGATATTCGTCCTCGGCCCGGCTCGGCGGATAGGGGATGTCGTAGCCGGCGACGCGGAGCACCGGGGCTTCCAGTGAGTAGAAGCAGCGTTCGGTGATGCGCGCGGACAGCTCGGCCCCCAGACCGAGAGTCAATTGCGCTTCGTGCACGGTGATGACCCGGCCGGTCTTCTCGGTCGATGCGATGATCGGCGCCATATCGATCGGCGACAGGCTGCGCAGGTCGATGACCTCGAGATCGCGCCCCTCGTCCTCGGCGGCGGTCGCAGCTTCCAGGCAGGTCTTGACCATCGGCCCGTAGGCGAGCAAGGTCGCGTCGCGACCCTGCCGGACCACCCGGGCCGAATGCAGCGGCGGCGGAGTCGCCGACTCGTCCACCTCGGCCTTCTCGTGATAGCGGCGCTTGGGTTCGAGGAAGATCACCGGGTCGTCGGAGGCGATCGCCTGCTGGATCATCCAGTAGGCGTCGACCGGGTTGGAGCAGGTGACGACCTTGAGTCCGGTGGTGTGCGCGAAGTAGGTCTCCGGCGATTCACTGTGGTGCTCGACGGCCCCGATCCCACCCCCGTAAGGAATCCTGATGACCATCGGCATCTTGATCAGGCCCTGGGAACGCCAGCGCATCCGCGACACCTGGGTCACGATCTGGTCGATGGCCGGGTAGACGAAACCGTCGAACTGGATCTCGCATACCGGGCGGTAGCCACGGATCGCCATCCCGACGGCCGTGCCGATGATCCCGGACTCGGCCAGCGGCGAGTCGATCACCCGTTGATCACCGAAGTCCTTCTGCAGACCTTCGGTCACCCGGAAGACGCCACCGAGCTTGCCGATGTCCTCACCGGCCAGGACGACCTTGGGGTCGGCCTCGAGGGCCCGGCGAAGGCCGGCGTTGATGGCTTTGCCGAGCGTCAGCTTGGTCATCAGCGGGTCCCCTCAAAGCTCGCGGCGTACTCCCGGTACTGCGCCTGTTGCTCGGCGAGGTGAGACGGCTGCTGGGCGAACACCCAGTCGAAGGTCTCGTCGAGCGTCGGCTCCGGCAGGGACAGGCAGGCGGCCCGCAGATTGCCGGCGAGCTCATCGGCCTCGGCGTCGACGCCGGCGAAGAAGTCCTGGTCGACCTGGGTGTTGCGGGTCAGATAGGCCCGGATCCGCTCGATCGGATCCTTCAGTCGCCAGTGTTCGAGCTCGTCGGCCAGGCGGTACTTGGTCGGATCGTCGGAGGTGGTGTGCGCCCCCATCCGATAGGTGTAGGCCTCGATCAGCGTCGGCCCGTTGCCGGATCGGGCCCGCTCGAGCGCGGCACTGGTGACGGCATGCACGGCGAGCACGTCGTTGCCGTCGACGCGAACCCCCGGGAAGCCGAAACCGGCCGCCCGACGATAGAGCGGGATCCGCGACTGACGCTCGATCGGCTCCGAGATCGCCCACTGGTTGTTCTGGCAGAAGAAGACCACCGGGGCGTTGTATGAGCTGGCGAAGACGAAGCTCTCGTTCACGTCGCCCTGGCTGGTCGCCCCATCGCCGAAGAAGCTGATCACCGCGGCGTCCCGATCGGGATTCCCGCTGCCCACGCAGCCGTCGCGCTCGATGCCCATCGCGTAGCCCGTGGCATGCAGGGCCTGGGAGCCGATGATGATCGCGTACAGGTGGAAGCCGTGTTCGTGGACATCCCAGGTGCCGGGGTCGATGCCGCGGAACATCGCCAGCAGCCGCAGCGGGTCGACGCCGCGAGCCCAGGCGACGCCGTGCTCGCGGTAGGTCGGGAAGGCGTAGTCCTGCCGGTGCATCGCCCGGCCGGCGCCGATCTGCGCCGCTTCCTGACCGAGCAGCGAAGGCCACAGTCCGAGCTCACCCTGCCGTTGCAGGGCGATGGCCTCGTTGTCGACGCGCCGCACCAGCATCATGTCTCGGTAGAAGCTCTTGATCTGTTCGTCGTCGCCGGCGAAGGCGTACTCGGGGTGCTGGGTGCGCTCCCCTTCGGGTGTCAACAGCTGAATGAGTTCGACCTCGGAACTCATGCCACTGATGTCGCTCACTGTGATGTTTCCTCTCGTCAACTCAGCAGGTCGGGTTCCCCGCATCAACTTCGGTCAAAGGCGCGGGATCGCCGCACCGTCGCGAGCTGTCCCGGATCCGGCACTTCTCCTTGTGGGAGCCAGGCCGAGGCCGAGATTTCCCCCAACGTACCGCCTGGTCGCCGACCCGGGGAAAACAACTTGCATGTCCTATCTGTTTGATTCAGCCTTGGTGCAGCCCTCGCGTACGAGGGATGAACTCACAAGCGAAGGAGGCGGGACGTGTCCATCACTGCCTTCGGGTTGTCCACAACCCGTCAATCCTTCGCTTCAGGAGTTCATCACTCTCATGTCCGATCACGCAGCACACCATTTCGACTCACCGCTGTTCGACTCCCGCTTGACTTCACCCCCACGGTCGACAAGCTGGCTCACGGCCAGCGTTGGTCGACCTGGGACGACATCGGCATCACGGCCGGACCGGAGCCCCGTCCCGACTGGGTGATCACGGCCGACGCGGCCGTCGACACCGAGCTCGGGATTCTCAAGACCGGTAAGGAAGCTGACGTCTTCCTGCTCGAACGAGCCACCGAGGACCAGTCGGTGATCATGGCCGCCAAGCGCTACCGCAGTCACGATGACCGCATGTTCCACCGCGACTCCGGCTATCGGGAAGGCCGGCGGATGCGGAACACCCGGGACACCCGGGCGGCCGCCAAAGGCACTCGCTGGGGTCGCTCGATCCAGGCCGGGGAGTGGACCCGCGCCGAGTTCGGCTTTCTCTGCCAGCTGTGGTCAGCCGGCGTGCCGGTGCCCTATCCGGTGCAGCTCGACGGCACGGAGATCTTGATGGAGTTCATCACGCTCGACGACGGCCGAGGGGCCCCGCGGCTGGCTCAGCTCCGACCTGATCGTGTGCTGCTGGCCAGCTACTGGGAGCAGCTCACCGACGCCATGCGGGTGTTGGCCCGACTCGGCCTGTCGCACGGGGACCTCTCGGCCTTCAATCTGCTCGCGGTGGACGAGCGCCTGGTGATCATCGATCTGCCGCAGGCGGTGGATCTGATCGCCAATCCGCAGGGCCTGGAGTTCCTGGCCCGTGACTGCCGCAACGTGGCCACCTGGTTCACCGCGCGCGGCCTGGCGGCCGATGCCGAGGCGCTGTTCGGTGAGTTGGTGGCCTATGCCTGGTGATCGCACCACTACTCAGGTCGGGAAACGGGCGATCCGACCGATGGCCGCGGCGACCGCTTCCGGCCCGGCGGCCAGCGAGACCCGCACCGTACGAGCGCCCTCGATCGGGTCGAAATCAAGACCGGGGGTCAGGGCGACGCCCTCGGTCTCGAGCAGGGCGGCGCACCAGGCCGCCGAATCCGGAAAGCGACCGAGCCGGTCGCCGATATCGGCGTAGACGTAGAACGCCCCGTCGGCCGGGGCGACACCGGTCCAGCCGAGGTGGTCGATGGCGTCGAGCATGATCGTCCGCGCATCGCTGAACTCGCCGACCGCCGCCGCGGCTTCGGCGTACGACGTTTCGGTGAACGCCGCGATCGCCGCGTGCTGGGCCGGGACCGGTGGGCACAACGCGAAGTTGCCGGCCAGGGCGTCGTACGCTCCGACAAGATCATCCGGGACGAGGCACCAGCCGAGTCGCCACCCGGTCATTCCCCAGTATTTGGAGAACGAGGAGATGACGAGGGCGTCTCGATCATGCTCCCAGGCGCAGCAGCCCACGGTCGAGCCGTCGGTGATGCCGTGGTAGATCTCATCGCTGACCAGCCGCACACCATGATCACGACACCATCGGCTGAGCTCACCGAGCCGGGCTGAATTGATCATGGTCCCGGTCGGATTGGCCGGTGAAGCGATGATCAGTCCGGCCAGCGGGGCTTCGGTGTGGGCGGCCTCCAACAGCTCGACGTTCGGCTGGAAACGGCGCTCCGGGCCGCAGGGCAGATCCACCACCTGGCAACCGAGCGAGGTCAGGATGTTCCGGTACGCCGGGTAGCCTGGCCGGGCCAGGGCCACCCGGTCACCATGATCGAATGCGGCCAGGAAGCTGAGCAGGAAGGCGCCCGAGGATCCGGTGGTCAGGGCGATCTGGGCCGGATCGATCTCCAGGCCGTACCAGCGGTGATAGTGACCGGCCAGCTCGACCCGGAGCGGGCGGATGCCGAAGGTCTCGCTGTAGCCGAGCGGGGTGTTGTCGATCATCAACTCCGACGTCCGGCGACGCACGTCCGAGGGCGCTCCCTGCGAGGGTTCGCCAGCGCACAGGGAGATCACCTCGCGACCGGCGGCCCGCAGCTCGGCGACCCGATTGAGAATGCTCATCACCGCGAACGGCGGCACGGCCGCGCGAGCCGACGGGGTCACGCGGACTGCTGGCGCTTGCGGGCCCGGTACGCGGCCACATTGGTCCGGTTGCCGCAGTTGCCGGTGTCGCAGTAGCGCTTGGAGGAGTTGCGGGACAAGTCCACCAGCACATCCTGACAGTCCTCGGCCGCGCAGATCTTCAGCCGGTCAAGATCATCTTCGCGGACCAGATCGAGGAACCCCATGGCCGCCTCACCGGCCAGCCGGTGGGCCAGTGGCGCATCCTGGCGGGTCATGTGCAGATGCCAGTCCCACTGGTCGTGCTTGCTCAGGTAGGGCTGCGCATCCGCATCGGCCAGGATGTCGTTCACCATGGCGGCGACCGTGTCCCGGTCGGGTGCGGTCCACACGGCGCGGAGGCGGCCGCGGAGGGCCTGGACTTCGGCGAGCTCCTCGACCGAGCGCAGGTAAACGCCGGAGAAGGGCCAGCGCTCGAAGAAGGTGTCCAAGCCGGCCTGGCTCGCGAGCTCGTCGACGCCGGCGCTGAGCGTGTTCACCAGGGCCGCCGTCTGGGCGAGCGCGATCTCGGTGTCATGAGCAAAATGCATCTTGACTCCTGACTCGATTCTAAACTAGTGTCACTAGTGTAATCGCATTTTGGTCGTGACGGGCTGTGCTCGTCGGGAACGCGGAGGAGATGAACATGACGGCGATGGTCAGCACACCACAGCGGCAGTTGACCAGTGGCTACGGCCGGGCCCTGCTGATCGCGCTCAGCTCAGCCGCCGCCTTCGGCCTCTCGGGCGCCCTGGCCCGCTCACTGCTCGACCTCGGCTGGTCGCCCGCCGCGGTCGTCACCGTCCGCATCTGGGGCGCGTTCCTGGTGATGCTCGTGCCATGTGTCTTCCTGGTGCGCCGGATCGGCCGGCCCACCCGGCGCCAGGTCGCCCGGATGACGCTCTACGGAGTGATCGCCGTCGGTGGCGCCCAGCTGTGCTACTTCAGCGCGGTGCAGTACCTCTCGGTCGGCGTCGCCCTGTTGCTGGAGTATTCCGCTCCGGTGCTGCTGATCGGCTACCACTGGGCCCGCAACCAGCAGCGGCCCACCGGGCCGGTGCTCGTCGGGGCGGCGCTGTCCATCGTCGGCCTGATCCTGGTGCTCGATCTCCGCGACGGCTTCAGTCTGAATCCGACCGGCGTGATCTGGGGTCTGGCCGCGGCCGTCTGCCTGTGCGGCTACTTCATCCTCGCCGAGGGTGGCGACTCGGGCGAGGCCGTTCACCCGCTGCTGTTGACCACGGTCGGCACCGGCATCGGCGGCGGTGCGGTCTTCGCCGTGACCAGCCTCGGCTTCCTGCCTCTCGCGGCCCGGACGGGAACGGTCCAGCTCGCCGGGCTGACGACCAGCTGGCTGGTGCCGATCCTCGACCCTCATCCTGGTCGCGGCCGTCTTCGCGTACCTCACCGGGATCGAGGCCGTGCGCCGGCTGGGCAGCTCGGTCGCCTCCTTCGTCGCCCTGACCGAAGTGATCTTCGCGGTGGTCTTCGCCTTCGTGCTGCTCGGCCAGCAGCCCGGTCTCATCCAGTTGCTCGGTGGCGCCCTGGTGCTGGCCGGCATCGCGGTGGTCCAGCGCCCCGGGGCGACGCCGGCCTGACCGCCTCGACCCTAGACTCTGACCGCCCTAGACTCGGGGCGGTGAAGCTCCGCCCCGACCGGGCGACCGGGCTGCTGGTCGCCGGCACCTCCTCCGACGCCGGCAAGTCGCTGGTCGTCACCGGGCTCTGCCGCTCGCTCGCCCGGCGGGGCATCAAGGTCGCGCCGTTCAAAGCGCAGAACATGTCCAACAACTCCGCGGTCTGCGCTCGACGGCGCCGAGATCGGGCGGGCGCAGTATCTCCAGGCTCAGGCCGCCGGCGTGACCGCGACGTCGGCGATGAATCCGGTGCTGCTCAAGCCGGGCTCGGACCGCCGATCGCACATCGTGCTGCGCGGCCAGCCGCACGGCACGCTGGAGTCCGGCGAGTACGCGACCGGCCGGGGTGCGCTGGCGGTCAGCGGCCTTCGCGGCGTACGACGAGCTGGCCGACGCAGTACGACGTGATCATCTGCGAGGGTGCCGGCTCGCCCGCGGAGATCAACCTGCGGGCCGGCGACTACGTGAACCTCGGGCTTGGCCCGGGCCAAGGGGCTGCCGGTGACCGTCGTCGGCGACATCGACCGCGGCGGCGTGCTGGCCGCGCTCTACGGCACGGTCGCGCTGCTGGACGCCGCCGACCGTTCCATGATCACGAGCTTCCTGATCAACAAGTTCCGCGGTGATCCGGTCGTGCTCGAGCCCGGGTCTGGACGGAGCTGACCCGGC
The DNA here is from genome assembly GCA_963731295.1 of uncultured Actinomycetota bacterium. Taxonomy (GTDB): domain Bacteria; phylum Actinomycetota; class Actinomycetes; order Propionibacteriales; family Propionibacteriaceae; genus Microlunatus. Next base: position 255,036 of record CAVSUP010000006.1, on the reverse strand, counting down.
GGACCGGCGTGCCCTTCGTCGGCGTCCTGCCCTGGCTGGACGGGGTCTGGCTCGACGGCGAGGACGCGCTCGACCTCGGCTCCTGGCGCCGTCATGATCATCGGACCGGCAGTCTGCAGCATCGCGGTCGTCCGGCTGCCGCGGGTGTCGAACGCCACCGACGTCGACGCCTTGGCCGCCGAGCCCGGCGTGCAGGTGCAGGTCACCGCCGACCCGGAGGTGGTGGCCGGCGCCGACCTCGTCGTGCTGCCCGGGTCGCGGGCCACGGTGTCCGATCTGGGCTGGCTGCGAGCAGACCGGACTGGCCGCGGTGATCGAGGAGCGCGGCCGACGCTCGGCGCCGGTGCTCGGGATCTGCGGCGGCTACCAGATGCTCGCCCAGACCATCGACGACCACGTGGAGAGCGGCAGCGGCGAGCTCGCCGGCCTCGGCCTTGTTGCCGACGAAGATCAACTTCGCGACCGCCAAGACGCTGGGCCGACCGGACGGCGACGTGGCGTGGACATCCGGTCTCCGCGTACGAGATCCATCACGGGCAGGCGACGCTCGACGGGGAGGCCGAACCCTTCCTCGACGGCTGGCGACGCGGCCAGGTGTGGGGCACGATGTGGCACGGCGCGCTTCGAGAACGACGGCTTCCGGCGCGCCTGGCTTGCGGAGGTGGCGGCGAGCAGCCGGGTCGGCGTGGCGGCCGGACCCGGACGCACCCCGCCACGGCGTACGGCGGGAGACCATGATCGAACAGCTGGCTGAGCGATCGATGATCATGTCGACCTGCCGGCCGCTGCTGGCCGGCACCCGGATCGGTGATCAGCTGTGACCGTTCAGGTGCTGGTGATCGGCGTCGGCAGCGGCAATCTCGATCACCTGACCCGCGAGGCGATCGCGGCCCTCAATCGGGTCGAGGTGTTCCTGGTCGCGGACAAGGGGGACGCCAAACATGACCTGGTCGAGCTCCGGTCCGCGATCTGCCGGACCTACATCGAACATGATCATTACCGGTTCGTCGAGGTGCCCGATCCGCAGCGCGGCCCCGACCGGGAACGCGGGACGGCCGACTACCGGGCCGGGGTCGAAGCCTGGCACCGGGCTCGGGCCACGCGCTACGCCGAGATCATCGCCGAGCAGGTCGGGATCGGACGGCACGGTCGGCTTCCTGGTCTGGGGCGATCCGGCCTTCTACGACTCGACCATCCGGATCGTCGAGGCCGTGGCCGCCGCCGGGGTCGACCTGGAGCTGACCGTGATCCCCGGCATCAGCAGCCTCCAGCTCCTCGCGGCCCGACACCGGATCGTGCTGAACCGCATCGGTCAGCCGATCCATGTGACCACCGGACGCCGGTTGGCGGCGGACTACTCGCCCGCCCTCGGCGATGTGCTGGTCATGCTCGACGGCGACCTCAGCTGCTCGGCCCTGATCGATGATCATCCCGGGCTGCAGATCTATTGGGGCGCGCAGTTGGGGCTGCCGGACGAGTCGCTGATCTCCGGCCGCCTGGCCGACGTCATCGACGCGATCGGCCGCGCCCGGTCAGCGATCCGCGCCCAGCGCGGCTGGGTGATGGACACCTACCTCCTCCGTCCGGTCGAGACGGATGGCTGACCCCGACCGGGCGGCTGACGGCTGGTTGGTGCGTATCTCCGCACACGGTCCGATCTGGCCGCCCGAACGCCCTGAATTCGCGGCCGTATCTGCGCACATGGTCCGATCTGTCGTCCAGGGCGTACGCGGAGCGACACTGAATGACTACGCAGCCGACTGCCCGAGGAGACACGATGCCTGACGAAACCCCAATCCTGGCCACCGCGGCCATCGCCGATGCCTCGATCCGACTCGGCGTCCCGGCCCGGATCGCTCCAGTCGGCCTCCGGCCGCTGGCCACCGGCTCGACCTTCTCCGGACCCGTTCGGCCGATCACCCATCTCGGCAGCGTCGACGTCCTGCTGGAGACCATCGACGACGCACCCGCGGGCAGCGTCATGGTGATCGACAACGGCGGCCGCCACGACGAGGCCTGCGTCGGTGACCTGATGGTGCTTGAGGCCCGGCTGGCCGGCCTGGCGGCCATGATCATCTGGGGACGGCACCGCGACACCGCTCAACTTTTGGAGATCGGCTTGCCGCTCTACAGCCTCGGCAGTTGTCCGTTCGGACCACGTCGGGTGCCGCCGGCGGGTCGGCCCATGCGGGTGGCGTACCTCGACGGCGTCGCGGTCACCGATCAGGACGAGGCATTCGGCGACGACGACGGTGTCGTCTTCGTCGGCCCCGAGCAGCGCGCGCAACTGATCGAGTTGGCGAGCTCGATCCAGCGGACCGAGACGGCCCAGGCCGATCAGATGCGAGCCGGCACGCCGTTGCGCGACCAGCTCGATTTCGCTGGGTACCGCCGACAGCAGGCGACCGACCCGAGCCTCACCTTGCGCCAGCACCTGTTGACGCGCGGGAATTCGATCGAGGTCTGACCGCGCCGGAATGTCTTAACTCGAGAAGGCGGACGAGCCCAGGATCTTGGTGACCTGCATCAGCAGCGCGACCCGTCGAGGATTCTCCCGCGGCTGGCGATAGCGGCGCGCATAGCGGCCCACCGCGTCGGCAACGGCTTCGGCATCGGTCGCGACCATCAGCGGACCGGTGAGCGTCAGCCAGCGGCCCCCGTCGACCTGGCAGAGCGCACCCAGAGCTCCGGCCCGTCCGGCATTGCGCGCCTTGACCGAGTCACCACTGGTGATCACCCGGGCGATCCGGGTCGGCGGATCGTAGGTGAAACCGACCGGGACGACGTGCGGGGAGCCGTCGGCCCGCAGCGTGGTCAACGTCGCAAGATGCCGCTGGACCAGGAAATCGATCACCGACGGACCAAGATCATTCACATCCAGGCTCATCAGCCGGCGTCCTCGAGATCGCCCTCGACGTCGAGATAGACCTGCTGCATCGCCGCCACCAGCTCGGGATCGGGCTCCTGCCACAGGCCGCGTTCGGCCGCCTCGCCCAGCTTCTCGATGATCCCGCGCAACGCCCAGGGATTGGCGTGCTTCATGAAGTCCTGGTTCTGCTGATCGAGCACATAGCTGGTTGCCAGCTGCTCGTACATCCAGTCGGTCACCACTCCGGCGGTGGCGTCGAAGCCGAACAGGTAGTCGACGGTCGCGGCCAGCTCGAAGGCACCCTTGTAGCCGTGCCGTCGCATGGCGGCGATCCATCGCGGATTCACCACGCGGGCCCGGAAGACCCGAGCCGTCTCCTCGGTCAGCGATCGCGTACGCACCGCGTCCGGACTGGTCGAGTCGCCGACGTAGGCCTTGGGGTCCGAGCCGGTCAAGGCCCGCACCGTCGCGACCATTCCCCCGTGGTACTGGAAATAGTCGTCGGAGTCGGCGATGTCGTGTTCTTTGGTGTCGATGTTCTTGGCTGCGACGGTGATCCGCCGATAGTTGGCCTCCATGTCGGTCCGCGCCGGGACGCCGTCCAGATCACGCCCGTACGCGAACCCGCCCCAGGTGGTGTAGACCTCGGCCAGATCTTGATCACTGCGCCAGTTGCCGGCCTCGATCAACGGCAGGATGCCCGCGCCGTACGAGCCGGGCTTGGAGCCGAAGATCCGGGTGGTGGCTCGACGTGCATCGCCGTGCAACGCAAGATCAGCTTGGGCATGGCGGCGGACGTAGTTGAGGTCGATCGGCTCGTCCCGCTCGGCGACCAGGCGCACGGCATCGTCGAGCATCGCGACGACGTGCGGGAAGGCGTCGCGAAAGAAGCCCGAGATCCGCACCGTCACGTCGATCCGCGGACGGCCGAGCTCCTCCAGCTCAACGGCCTCCAGGCCGACCACCCGCCGCGATGCCTCGTCCCAGACCGGCAACACCCCGAGCAGCGCGAGCACCTCGGCGATGTCATCGCCGGAGGTCCGCATAGCCGACGTACCCCACACCGACAGGCCGACCGATTGCGGATAGGTGCCGGTCTCGTCCAGATGCCGGTGCAGCAGGGAATCCGCCATGGCCTGGCCGGTCTGGAAGGCCAGGCGCGACGGGATGGCTTTCGGGTCGACCGAGTAGAAGTTGCGACCGGTGGGCAGCACGTTCACCAGCCCGCGGAGTGGCGACCCCGATGGTCCCGCCGGCACGTAGCCGCCCGACAACGCGTGCAGGAGGGCGGTCAGTTCGTCACCCGTCCGGCCCAGTCGCGGCACCACCTCCTGGCAGGCGAAGATCAACGCGGCCTCGACTCCGGCCGTCGACGGCGACGCTTCGGACGCTGAGCCGGCGGACGGGACCAGCCGGTCAACGATCGCCGGCACCTCCGCCGCTGACCAGCCCGCCGCGGCCACGGCCTCGACCAGCGATCGCGCCTGGGCCTCGACCGCATCCACCACCGGCAGCAGGGCGTCCTCGGTCAGGCCGAGGGCACTCCGCAGTCCGGGTACGCCGTTGACCTGGCCGGAGAAGACCTGGTTGGAGCGCAGGACGGCCAGCACCAGGTTGATCAGCTCGTCGCCGGTCGGCGCCTGGCCGAGCACGTGCAGACCATCGCGGATCTGCACATCCTTGATCTCGCACAGCCAGCCGTCGACGTGCATCACGAACTCGTCGAACGCCGCGTCGTCCGGGCGGTCGTCCAGACCAAGATCATGATCGAGCTGGGCGGCCTGGATGAGCGTCCAGATCTCGCCCCGGAGGGCCGGGAGCTTGGCCGGATCCATCACCACGACGTTGCCGTACTCGTCGAGCAGCTGTTCCAGCCGGGCGATGTCGCCGTACGACTCGGCCCGGGCCATCGGCGGGACCAGGTGGTCGATGATCGTCGCGTGCGCCCGCCGCTTGGCCTGGGTCCCTTCCCCGGGATCGTTGACCAGGAAGGGATAGATCAGCGGCATGGACCCGATGGCCGCGTCGGTGCCGCAGCCGGCCGACAGTCCGAGGGTCTTGCCCGGCAGCCATTCCAGGTTGCCGTGCTTGCCGACGTGGACCACCGCGTGGGCGCCGAACTCACGCTCGACCCAGCGATAGACCGCGAGGTAGTGATGGGAGGGAGCAAGATCAGGATCGTGATAGATCGCGATCGGGTTCTCCCCGAAACCGCGCGGCGGCTGGACCAAGATCACCACGTTGCCGGCCTGCAGCGTCGCGGCGACGATCTCGCCCTCGGCGTCGTGCGTGCGGTCGACGAACAACTCCCCCGGCGCCTCACCCCAGGCGTCCGTGACCCGATCGGACCAGATCATCCGGAAGGTCGCCGAGCCAGCGACGGTAGGTGGCGGCCGGGATCCGGACCGGTTGACCGGCCAGTTGATCACTGGTCAGCCACTCCGGGATCCTGTCCACCGGCGGCGATCAGCGCGTGGATCAGCGCATTCCCGGCCGTCGTGTCCGGTAGCTCGCCCTCGATCGGATCGAGCGGTCCGGTGCCCGGGATCTCGCCCGGAGCCCCCAGGTCGTAGCCGGCGGCCCGCATGCTCGCGGAGCAACCGGATCACCGAGACCGGGGTGTCCAGGCCGACGGCGTTGCCGATCCGCGAATGCTTGGTCGGGATAGGCCGACAGCACGATAGCGATCTTGCGTTCGGCCGGCGGGAGGTAGCGCAGTCGGGCGTGGTTGACCGCGATCTCGGCGACCCGCCGGCAGCGTTCATGATCAGGGACGTAGTGCGGCAGCCCGTCGGAATCGGTCTCCTTGAAGGAGAACGGCACCGTGATGATCCGGCCGTCGAATTCGGGCACCGCGACCTGGGTGGCCACATCCAGCGGCGACATGCCCTCGTCGGAGCCTGCCCACGACGCCCGGTCCCAGGTCAGGCACAGCCCCTGCAGGATGGGGATGTCCAGGGCGGCCAGGGCCCGGACGTCCCAGGCTTCGTCGTCTCCGCCGGCGCTCGCCGTGGCCGGCTTGGTGCCGCCGGCGGCCAGCACCGTGGTGACCAGGGCATCCAGGGTGCCGAGATAGTCGAGCAGGTCGGCCGGGGCGTCGCGCAGCGACGTGGCGAAGATCGGTACGCCGATGCCGCCGGCGGCATCCACGGCGTCGGCCAGCGCCTGCGACGTACGCGGTGTTCCCGGCGGTCTGCTGGGCGCGGTAGAAGAGGATCCCGATCCGCGGGGCCGGCCGGGTCGTCGTCGGTCGCCGCGCGCGGCAGGACCCCCCAGACCGGCTGCTCGGCCGGCGGCTCGAAGCCGACGCCGGTGAGCAGCACGGTGTCGGACAGGAAGCGCGTGGAGATGGCGCAGGTTCTCCGGTCCGCCCTGGGCGAGGTAGACGTGGGCGCCGGCGGCCACGCCCATCGGACAGTCGACAGCTCCATCAAGCGCGGCGTCCGGCGCCTGCTCACCGCCGATGCACGACCATGGGTCGGCCGGTGGCCCGGATCCGCGCGAAGCCGCTGCACAGCGACTGCGGTGAGCCCAGGATGCGGGCGACGACCAGGTCAGCGGCCTCGAAGACCTCCGCCATCTCGGTATGCGCCGTCTTGGTCGGATTGACGTAGACGTAGTCCGCGCCGCAGGACCGGGCCGAGAGCAGGTCGGTGTCCGAGGTGGACACCAGGGCGATGCGAGTCATGCGACGTGCTCCTTCTCCGAGGTCCGCGCCCCGTACTTGGCCCGGTGGTTAGTTCCGGAGAGCCGCGACGGTGAGTGTCTGACTCGCCAGTTTGCTGGCTCACAGTCTTTGTCCATCTCGGAGGCGAGCCGTCCCGGGGCGGGACCGGGTGCCTGCGCGACGGCGGAGTGGTCAGTCTAGGGGGCGGTAAAACTCATCGCACGACTTACCATGGCCCGCGTGACACTCGCCGATCGCTGCCCGGGCGTGCTGCGACCGCATCGAGCGGCCGACGGCGCCATGGTGCGCATCCGGGTGCCCGGCGGTCAGACCACGGGTGCGGCCCTGGCCCGGCTCGGCGACCTGGCCACCCGCTACGGCAGCGGGCTGCTGCAACTGACTTCCCGAGGCGGGGTCCAGGTGCGCGGCCTGCCCGATCCGGTGCCGGCGGCGCTGGTCGACGCCCTGTCCGCGGCGGGTTTCCTGCCCTCACCGGCCCACGACCGGGTGCGCAACATCGTGGCGTCGCCGCTGACCGGCCTGAGCGGCGGAAGGCTCGACCTGCGCCCGGTGGTCGCCGACCTCGACCGGGCGATCATCGCCGATCCGGCGCTCGCCGCACTACCGGGCCGTTTCCTGTTCGTCCTCGACGACGGCCGGGGCGACGTGTCCCACCTGGCCCTCGATCTCGGCTATCGAGCCGTCGACGCCGAGCGCGGCCTCCTGCTGGTCGGTGACCACCGGCACGGCTACCCGGTCGCGGTGGCCGACGTCGTCCCGACCATGATCATCCGGGCTCGCGAGTTCCTGGCCCGGAGCGCCGGGGTCTGGCACATCCGCGACCTGTCCGACCCGGTCGCCCCACCCCTGCCGGCCCGGCCGTGGCGCAGCCAGACCCAGCCTCTCGGCGCGGTCGGACCGCACGCGTCGGTCGCGGTCCCGCTCGGCTTGCTCGAACCCGACCAAGTCGCCACCATCCACCAGCTGGCCCCCGGACCGCTGGTCATCACGCCATGGCGCGGGATCGTCATTCCCGGTGCCGCCGCGCAGCTGCCCGCACTCGCCGCCGCCGGACTGATCACCGATGAGACCTCGAGCTGGACCATGATCAGCGCGTGCGTCGGAGCGCCCTGGTGCGGCCAGGGCCGCGCCGACACCCGAGCGCTTGCGGCCGAGCTGGCCACTCGGTCTGTGGTCGGCGGGCCGCGTACCCACCTGAGCGGTTGCGAACGCCGCTGCGGTGCGCCGGCCGGTGATCATCTCGATCTGGTCGCTCCGACCCGGGACGAGTTGTCGGCCGCGGTGCGCCGTGGCTGAGGCGCCGACGGCCCGCTACGACTACGTCCGGGACGCTCAGGAGATCTACCGGCGGTCGTTCGCCACGATCCGCGACGAGGCCGATCTCAGCCGACTGCCGGAGGACGCCCGGGTCGTGGCGGTCCGGATGATCCATGCCGCCGGGGACATCGAGCTGCCCCGGTCACTGCAGTTCCATGATCAATTGGTCACCGCGGCCCGGGCCGCCCTCCGGTCCGGCGCGCCGATCTTCACCGACGCCCAGATGCTCGCCTCCGGGGTCACCCGATCGCGGCTCCCGGCCGACAACGAGGTCTGCTGCCTGCTCAACGACCCCCGCGTACCCGAGCTGGCTCGACGCTGGCGGACGACCCGTTCCGCGGCCGCGGTGTCCTTGTGGGGTGACCGCTTGGACGGTGCCGTGGTGGCCATCGGCAACGCGCCGACGGCGTTGTTCCACCTGCTGGAGCTGATCCACGACGGCGGGCCCCGTCCGGCCGCGATCATCGGCATGCCGGTCGGCTTCATCGGCTCGGCCGAGTCCAAGGAAGCACTGGCCGCCAACCCGTGGGACCTTCCGTACGCGGTGGTCGCCGGCCGCCGCGGCGGATCGGCCATGGCGGCGTCGGCCGTCAACGCCCTGGCCCGCGAGGAGGAGCTGTGACCGGCCGGTTGTACGGCGTCGGTGTCGGACCCGGCGATCCGGAGTTGATCACCCTCAAGGCGGCTCGGCTGATCGCGGCGGCGGACGTCGTCGCCTACCACTCGGGCCCGGCCGGCCGATCGATCGCCCGGACCATCGCCGACTGCGCTGATCGACGCCGAGGCGATCGAGGAGTTGTTGATCTATCCGGTGACCACCGGCATCGACCGACCATCCCCTGGGCTACTACGGCGCCGTACGAGGACTTCTACGACGAGTCGGCCGAGCGGCTGGCCAAGCATCTGGACGCCGGCCGCATCGGTGGTGGTGCTGGCCGAGGGCGACCCGCTCTTCTACAGCTCGTACATGTATCTCCATGATCGACTGGCCGAGCGCTACCCGAGCGAGCTCGTCCCCGGGGTCACCTCGATCAGCGCCGCCGCCACCGCCGTCGCCACCCCGTTGGCCCGGCACGAGGACATCCTCACCGTGCTGCCCGGCACGCTCCCGGTGCCCGAGCTCGCGCGCCGGCTGGCCGACACCGATGCCGCCGCGATCATGAAACTCGGCCGGACATTCCCCGGCGTACGCGAGGCGCTCCGGCAGGCCGGGCGGCTGGCCGACGCGATCTACGTCGAGCGGGCCAGCACCGGTGACGCAGCGCACGCTGCCGGTCGCCGAGGTCGACCCGGACGCCGTGCCGTACTTCTCCATGATCATCGTGCCCGGACGGGACCGCCGGATCGACAGTGCGGGTCGGGCCGGCTCGCCCGCCGCCGAGCGATCGTCGGGCGGATCGTCAGGCGGTCGCGCTCGACAACTGCTTCGTCGTCGGCCTCGGCCCCGGTCCCGATCGCTGGCTGACGCCGGAGGTCGCGGGCGTGCTGGCCGACGTCGACCACGTCGTCGGCTACGCGCCTTACGTCGACCGCGTACCCCAGCGGGTCGGGCTGCAGCGGCACGCGTCCGGCAACACGGTCGAGGTCGACCGGGCCCGGTTCGCTCTCGATCTTGCTCGTTGCCGGAGCCCGGGTCGCGGTGGTGTCGGGTGGCGACGCCGGCGTCTTCGGCATGGCCTCCGCGGTCTTCGAGGCCGCCGAGGATCCCGGGTACGGTGAGGTCGAGATCACCGTGCTGCCCGGCGTGACCGCAGCGCAGGCCGTCGCCGCCAAGGCCGGCGCCCCGCTCGGCGGGGACTATGCCGTCCTGTCCCTGTCCGATCGACTGAAGCCGTGGCCGGTGATCGAGCAGCGGCTCCGGGCGATCGCCGAGGCCGATCTGGTGCTGGCCATCTACAACCCGGCCTCCCGGTCCCGGAAAGATCAACTCGGCCGCGCCCGTGACGTCCTGCTGGAGATCTGTGATCCGACCACGCCGGTGGTGGTCGGCCGAGACATCGGCCGCCCGGCGGAGAGTCTGACCGTCACCACCCTCGCCGAGCTCGACCCGAGGGTGATCGACATGAGCTGTTTGTTGATCATCGGATCCGCCCAGACGTCCAGCGGCGCTGGCGGAGTCTGGACCCGTCGCAGCACCTCCGATGCCGAGCGGCGATCGGTGGTCCGCGGCGCCTGATCGGTCAACCGCCGGCGGTGCGGAGGCGCTGGCCGTAGAGATGAGATTCGACGAAGCCTTCCGCGCGCAACGCCTCTCCGACCATGATCACCGCGGCCTGCCGCAGCCCCGCCCGCTCCACCTGATCGGCGATATCGGTGAGCGTGCCGGTCAAGATCAACTCCTCAGGTTGGGTCGCTCGGGACACCACCGCGACGGGGCACTCCGCCCCGTACGCCGCGGTCAGCTCCGTGCAGATCCGCCGGACGTGCCGGATGGCGAGATGGAGGATCAGGGTCGCCCGCGATTCCGCCAGCCGGGCCAACGCCTCCGTCTCCGGCATTTTCGTCGACTCTGCGTAGGTGCGGGTCAAGATCACCGTCTGCGCGACTTCCGGCACCGTGAGCTCGCGGCCCAGCAGGGCGGCCGCCGCGGCGTACGCGGGCACCCCCGGCGTGACGTCCCACGGCACTTCGGCCCGGTCCAGCCGGCGGCTCTGCTCGGCCAGCGCGGAATAGAGCGACGGATCGCCTGAGCAGAGTCGGGCGACGTCGGATCCGGCTCGATGGGCCGCGACGAGGTGATCGGTGATCGCGTCGAGATCAAGCTGCTGGCTGTCGATCAGCACCGCGTCGGGCGGGCAGTGAGCGAGCACCTCCTGACCGATGTAGGTCCCCGCGTACACGCACACTGGTGACCGGTTGAGCAATGACACGGCCCGGAGCGTCAGCAGATCGGCCGCACCCGGCCCGGCGCCGATGAAGTGAACCGTCACACCGACCCTTTGATCGCACTCCACTGCACGATGGGTCGGGCCGGCTGCCAGCCGGAGAAGCGACCGATCGGCTCGAGGCGCTCGATCAGCAGTCGGGTCAGCTCGCCGCCATGATCACGCCAGGCCTGCGCCATGATCAACTCGGTCTCCTGGGTGACCGAATGGATGACGAGACGTCCGCCGTCGGGCAGCGCGGCCCAGCAGCTGGCGATCAACTGCTTGGTGGCTCCGCCGCCGATGAACACCGCATCCGGTTGCGGCAGTTGCGCCAGGATCTCCTCGGCTCGGGCGTTGACGACCTGCAGTCCAGGCACCCCGAGCGCCCGGGCGTTGGCCTGGATGCGCTTGGCCCGCTCGGTTTGCTGCTCGACCGCGACCGCTCGGCAGCTCGGATGGGCCCGGAGCCATTCGATGCCGATCGACCCGGCCCCGGCCCCGAGGTCCCAGAGCAGCTGGCCCGGCCGCGGCATCAGGTGGGCCAGCGCCGACGCCCGCACATGGCGTTTGGTCAACTGCCCGTCATGATCGAAGACCTCGTCCGGGAGTCCCGGGACGAGCGAACCCACCGCCGGGCCCACGCACTCGACGCAGACCAGGTTGAGCGCCGACGCCGTCCCGCGCCGGTCACGGGCCAGCGAATCGACCCGGGACTCGAGCTCGGTTTCCAGGTCGCTGAGCACGGTCAACCGGCTGTTGCCGAATCCGGTGTCGGTGAGCACGGCAGCAATTTCGGTCGGAGAGTCGGCGTCGCGCGACAAGATGATCAAGCGACGGGCCGGGAAGATCGCCCGCCGGACCTGGTCGACATCGTCGCCCCGAAGCCGGATGACCTCGACGGAATCGTCTGACCACCCCATCCGGGCCCGGGCCAACGCGACCGACGAGAGCGCTGAATGGACGCGAACCTGATCGGCTCCGAGCACCTCGATCAGGGTCGAGCCGACTCCGGCCACCAGTGGGTCGCCCGACGCGAGCGCGACGACCCGCTTTCCGGTCCATCGGGCCAACAGGTCGGGCACCCCATCGCGCAGGGGCGACGGCCACGTTTCCCGGCGCTGCCCGCGCTTCTCGGGCACCAACGCCAGGTGACGCGGGCTGCCGATCAGCACGTCCGCCTCGTGAACTATCGACTTCAGTCGCTCGGGCAGGTCAGACCAGCCGCGCGCGCTCATCCCGAGAACGTCGATCATCCCCCGACCCTAACTCTCGGCCCGCCCATTTGTCCGAGCCGGTTTTGGGCGAGCCGACCGTCTCGCGGAAACCGACCAGGGAAACCTCTGTGGCATCATCGAGGCCGCGGCAGCCGCAGGGAGAGGGGTGTGAGGTGGAGTCGTTCCCGTTCTCGGCGGTCGTCGCATCCGACGACCTGGCGCTGGCGCTGACCCTGACGACGGTCGCCCCGGAAGTCGGCGGGGTGCTGGTACGGGGCGAGAAGGGCACGGCCAAGACGACGATGGTGCGGGCGTTGGCTCAGGTGCTGCCCCGGATCGCGGTGGTCGACGGATGCCGGTTCAGCTGCGACCCGGAGGAGCCCGATCCGGAATGCCCCGACGGTCCTCATGATCAACGGCGGGCGACGACCCGGGCCGCCCGACTGGTCGAGCTTCCGGTCGGAGCCAGCGAGGATCGGGTGATCGGATCGCTGGATCTGCAGCAGGCGCTCGGGGCCGGGCAGGTGACCTACGAGCCCGGGCTGCTGGCCGCGGCGCATCGCGGGATCCTCTATGTCGACGAGGTCAATCTCCTTCATGATCATCTGGTCGACCTGCTGCTGGACGCCGCCGCCATGGGGCGATCGACGGTAGAACGTGAAGGGGTCTCGGTCGCCCATGCCTCGCAGCTGGTGCTGATCGGCACCATGAATCCCGAGGAAGGTGAGCTGCGCCCGCAACTGCTCGACCGATTCGGCCTCACCGTGGAGATCGCCGCCTCCCGGGACCCTCAACTGCGTGCCGAGGTCGTGCGCCGGCGGATGGCCTTCGATCGCGATCCGGTCAGCTTCGTCGACGCGTACGCGGGCGCTGAGAACGCCCTGCGGCAACGGATCGTCGACGCCCGGGCCCTGCTGCCCGAGGTCGACCTCGGTGATGATCAACTCCTGAGGATTGCCGCGATCTGCGCCGCCTTCGAGGTCGACGGGATGCGAGCGGACATCGTGATCGCCCGCGCCGCGCTGGCCCACGCGGCCTGGCACGGCCGGACCGCGGTCGATCGGACCGACCTGCGGGCGGCCGCTCGACTGGCTCTGCCTCACCGCCGGCGCCGCAACCCGTTCGATGCCCCCGGCCTTGACGAAGCGTTGCTGGACCAACTCCTGGGTGAGGACGAGCCGGACCCGCCGGAGCCGGGTCCCGACGATGATCAAGGAACTGCGGCTGAATCCGACCCTTCGACAAGCTCAGGGCACGGAGGGGAGGGCTCAGGGGCTGACCCATCGACCGGCTCAGGGCACGACCCTTCGACAAGCTCAGGGCACGGAGGGGAGGGCTCAGGGGCTGACCCTTCGACAAGCTCAGGGCACGACCCTTCGACAAGCTCAGGGCACGACGATTCGACAGGGTCAGGTCACGTCGCCGCGGGTGACGCGTACCGGACCCGATTGTTCAGCGCCGCCGGCGTCGGACGCGGTGAGGCGGGCCGGCGGAGTCGGGCGATCACCAGCAGCGGCCGCACGGTCGGAGCGCTGCGGGCCGGACGGGAACGCGGTCAGCTGCATCTCGCCGCGACCATCCGGGCCGCGGCGCCGCAGCAGGGTGGCCGCGGTCGAAGTGCCGACGAGCGACTCAGGCTGACCCCCGACGACCTCCGACTGGCGGTCACCGAGGGCCGCGAGTCCAACCTGGTGCTGCTGGTGGTCGACGCCTCCGGATCGATGGCGGCCCGGCGCCGAATGGCCGCCGTCAAGACCGCCGCCCTGTCCCTGCTCCTCGATGCCTACCAGCGGCGGGACAAGGTCGGGCTGATCACCTTCCGGGGGTCCGGGGCGACGCTGGCCCTGCCGCCGACCTCCTCGGTCGAGGTGGCCGCCCGACGGCTCACCGAGTTGCCCAGCGGTGGGCGTACGCCGCTGGCCGAAGGCTTGCTGTGCGCCGCGGAAACCCTGCGGCTGGAACGGATCCGCGACCCGCGTCGCCGGCCCTTGCTGGTGCTGGTGACCGACGGTCGAGCGACGCATGGTGTCGACGCGGTGGGCCGATCGCGCCTGGTCGCTGATCATCTCCGGCAGAGCGGCCTCGCCTCGCTGGTCATCGATTGCGAATCCGGCCGGTTCAGCCTCGGGCTGGCCGCCACGCTCAGTGCCCACCTCGGGGCGGAGCATGTGCCGGTGAGCGAGGTGGCGGCTGACCAGCTCGTCACCGCCGTCCGCGGAAGTACGACTCCGCGGCCGTTCCGGGACGTGGCCTGATGCCCGAAGGCCAACCGGAGCGCGTGCCGGCCGACGGACTGACCACCCGACAGCGGCGCAATCGGCCCCTGCTGATCATCCACACCGGCGACGGCAAGGGAAAGTCGACGGCTGCCTTCGGGCTCGCGCTGCGCGGCTGGACTCAGGGCTGGTCGGTCGGGGTGTTCCAGTTCGTCAAGTCGGCCAAATGGCGGATCGGCGAGCAGACCGCGCTCGAGACCTTGGCCGAGGTGCACGACAACTCCGGTCGCGGCGGGGCCATCGAGTGGCACAAGATGGGCTCCGGCTGGTCATGGAGTCGCAAGGCCGGTGGTGAAATCCAGCACGCCGAAGCGGCCGCCGAGGGTTGGCAGGAGATCAAGCGCCGGCTGGCCCAAGAGCGCCACGGGCTCTACGTGCTCGACGAGTTCACCTATCCGATCAAGTGGGGGTGGGTCGACCTGGACGACGTGGTCGAGACGCTCACCAACCGCCCCGGCCATCAACACGTGATCATCACCGGTCGGAACGCCGATCCGAAGTTGATCGACATCGCGCAGTTGGTCACCGAGATGACCAAGATCAAGCACCCGTTCGACGACGGCCAGAAAGGCCAGCGGGGCATCGAGTGGTGACCCTGCCCCGCTTGATCATCGCGGCACCCGGGTCCGGTCACGGCAAGACGACGGTGGCCACCGGGTTGATGGGCGCGCTTCGGGCCGAAGGTCTGGAGGTGGCCGGGTTCAAGGTCGGCCCGGACTACATCGATCCCGGCTATCACGCGCTGGCCACCGGACGCCCGGGTCGCAATCTCGATCCTCACCTCTGCGCGGAATCACAGATCGTCCCGCTTCTGTTGCACGGTGCCGCCGCCCCCGAGCCCGCCGACATCGCGGTGGTGGAGGGGGTGATGGGACTCTTCGACGGGCAGATCGGCGGCGAGGGCTACGCGTCGACGGCGCACGTGGCGGGGCTGATCGAGGCGCCGGTGATCCTGGTGCTGGACATCTCGCAGATGTCGCGGACGGCGGCGGCGATCGTGCACGGCTTGAACACCTTCGACCCTCGCGTGCGGCTGAGCGGGGTGATCCTGAACAAGGCCGGGTCGCAGCGGCATTCGGACGAGATCACTCACGCGATGCAAGCCACCGGGCTTCCGGTCCTCGGGGTCCTGCCGCGCGATGCCGGGATCGAGGCGCCGTCGCGGCACCTCGGTCTGGTGCCGGCCGCAGAACGATCCGCCGCGGCGGCCAGCGTGTCGCTGCTGGCCGAGCGGATCGCCGAGCACGTGGATCTGTCCCGGCTGGTGTCGATCGCCCACGGCGCACCGCCGTTGGCCGGGCCGGCGTGGGATCCGGAGGCCGTCGTCCGGTCAGCGTCGGATGCTCGGCCGGTCGTCGCGGTGGCGGCGGGGCGGGCGTTCAGCTTCCGCTACAGCGAGACCGACGAGTTGTTGCGGGCCGCTGGGTGCGTGCCGGTGTTGTTTGATCCGCTGACCGATGAGGTGCTGCCGGCGAACACGGCCGGTCTCTACCTGGGCGGCGGCTTTCCCGAGGTGCATGCCGGCGAACTGTCGGCCAACACCACACTCCGCCAGAGCATCCAGACGGCAATTGCGGCCGGTCTGCCGACCGTCGCCGAATGCGCCGGACTGCTCTATCTCTGCGCGACGGTCGACGGTTCACCGATGATCGGTGCCGTCGACGCGGCGGCGGTCATGTCGCCGCGGCTCACGCTGCGCTATCGACAGCTGGTGGCCGATCACGATCATCTCCTGGCCGCCGCCGGGACCCGGGTGACCGGGCACGAGTTCCACCGGACGGTCGTGGAGCCGGCGGCCGGAGCACGGGCCGGCTGGCTGGTCGACGGCGAGCCCGCCGGCTTCGGCGGCGACACCGTGCACGCCAGCTATCTGCACGTGCACTGGGCCGGCCATCCACAACTGGCCCAACGATTCGCCGACGCCGTGCACGCCTTCGGGTCTGGTCGGTCGGTTGCCTGACCAGGATTCGCCGCACCACGATCGGCACCACCACGATCTGCACCACCATGGGGATCGTGACATCGCCGCGGGGTTGGTCGACCTGGCCGTGAACGTCCGGGTGCCCGCCCCGCCGGCCTGGCTCGCCGAGCTGATCGCCGACAGCATCAGCCGGTTGGCCAGCTACCCCCAGACCGAGGAAGCGGTCCGAGCGATCGCGGGGGCGCACGGGCAGCCCATCAACCAGGTCTGGCCGACGGCCGGGGGGGCTGAGGGCTTCACGCTGCTGGCGCGGGCCGCTCAGCCGCGGCATGCGGTGGTCGTCCATCCGCAGTTCACCGAGCCCGAAGCCGCGCTGGTCGCGGCCGGACACCGGGTGGATCGGGTGATCCTGACCAGCGAGTCGGGCTTCGCGCTCGACCCCGAGCGGATTCCGACGGATGCGGATCTCGTGATCATCGGCAATCCGACCAACCCGACCAGTGCGCTGCATCCCGCTGACTCCCTCCGCCGCCTGCTTCGACCCGGTCGGCTGGTGGTGGTCGACGAAGCGTTCATGGATGCCGTTCCAGGTCAGTCGGAGTCGATGATCGCGCCGGAAATGCCGGGGCTGCTCGTCCTGCGCTCGCTGACCAAGACCTGGGGCCTCGCGGGCCTGCGCGCGGGCTATGTGGTCGGCGACCCGACGCACCTCATGGCCCTCCGGTCCCAACAACCACCATGGTCGGTCTCGACCCCGGCGCTCGCGGCCACGGTGGCGTGCCTGTCGCCGGCCGCGCTGGCCATCGCTGAGCAGGCAGCGCTGGAGATCACCGGCCGGCGCAGCTACCTCCTGGAACAGTTGGCTGCGCTCGGGCTGCCCGCCGTCGGCGTCCCACGGGCGCCCTTCGTCCTCATCGACACGGCATCAGTCCGCGGGGCGCACGAGCACGGTTGGCTCCGGCTCGCGCTACGCGACGACGGTTTCGCCGTTCGCCGCGGCGAAACCTTCCCCGGTTTGAACGCCGACTGGATCCGCATCGCCGTCCGCGACCCAGCGACCACGGACGCCTTCATCACCGCCATCCACTCGGCGTTGGAGTACCCCGACTCCACGGATGTGTCCCGATCGGCGGAAAACCGGCCTGTTTAACCCTCGTGCTGGCCGATCGGGACACATCCATGGAGTTCGACCGCCCGCAGCGCGCCTATCCACAGGGGTGATCCGGGCCTCATCCACAGATTTCGGGCGCACCGGCCGATCGCGCGGAAAATCCACATCCTCATAGCGTGAATCCACGACACGAAGTGGCCGCTGCCCTGCACGAGGGTGGCGGCGTGATCTACGCCCAGCAGCATCCCGAACTGATCAATACGGTGATGTGGTTGGCCCGACGAGGCGAGCTCGTCCGCCTGCTCCCCGGCACCTACTGCGCGCCGGCCTGGTCGGATCGGCCGGCGGTCAGAATGCGAGCGGTAGTGACCCGGTACCCGGATGCCGTTCTCACCGGCGCGGCCGCCGCCCGCGCATCGTTCTGGCCGACGGCACCCCTGTCCGTGATTACCGTGGCCGTGCCCAAACGAACCGCCGCTCAACCCGGATTCGTCTTCTCCCGGAGGCCGATCCCACCGGAGCTGATCGCCGAAGTCGACGGACTGCGCCTGACGGCGCCCGCCCTCACCGCTGTCGATCTGGCGACCTTCGATTCGTCCGACGCGATCGACGTCGCCTTGCGCAGCCGCTTCGCGACGCTCGACGGCATGCACGACGCCCTTCGATTGACCGCAGGCCGAGCTCGGAACAACGAGCGTCGAGCCGTGCTCGTCGACTCGCGCGACGAGCCCTGGTCGGCCCCTGAGCGCACCGCTCACCGGCTGCTCAGGTCCGCGGGCGTCATCGGCTGGAAGTCCAACCTGCCGGTGCTGGCCGGCGGTCGCCGGTACTTCATCGACATCGCCTTCAAGGATCGGCGCCTGGCCATCGAGATCGACGGGCGGATTCACCAGTTGGACCCTGCACTCTTCCAGTCGGATCGGATCCGGCAGAACGACCTCGTTCTGGAGGGCTGGCGGGTCCTTCGCTTCACCTGGCAGATGATTGAGGACCAACCCGACCGGTTCATCGCCGCCATCGTGGACGCTCTGGCCTGACTTCTTGGCTGACTTGTCAGACTCTCAGAGGACGACAACGAACTCATGATCGGACGATTGGCGGCGGGAGGTGCGTGGAGGTGGGGTCTGGACATCACCACGGGGTGACGGCGGCCGGCACGCATCGGAAACGGCTCGGGCTGGTGCTGGCGATCACGGCGTTGGTCTTCGTGGCCGAGCTGATCGGCGGGTTGGCCTCCGGTTCGCTCGCGCTGATCGCCGATGCCGGACACATGCTGACCGACGCCAGCGGTCTGGTGCTGGCGTTGATCGCCGCGTCATTGGCCACCCGGGCCGCGACCGTCCACCGCACCTTCGGCTGGCAGCGCGCCGAAGTGCTGGCCGCACTGGCCAATGCCTTGCTGCTGGTCGGCATCGGGGTCTGGGTGCTGATCACCGCCGTCAGCCGGCTGCGCCATCCCCAAGCCGTCGAGACCGGACTGATGCTCGTCGTCGCGGTGGTCGGGGCGCTGGCCAACACCGCGGGCCTGCTCATCCTGCGGCGTGGCCAGGCCGAGAGCCTCAACGTCCGCGGCGCCTACCTCGAGGTACTGGGGGACCTGTTGGGATCGGTCGCCGTGATCGTCGCCGCGATCCTGATCACGTTCACCGGCTGGACCCGCTTCGACGCCATAGCCTCGGTGTTGATCTTCGCGCTGATCGTCCCGCGAGCCTGGTCGCTGCTCCGGGAGGTGGTCGATGTGCTGCTCGAAGCCACGCCGCGCGGCGTCGATCTCGACCAGGTCCGCGAACACATCCGCGAGGTGGCCGGCGTCGTCGACGTGCACGATCTCCACGCCTGGACCATCACCAGCGGCGTACCGGTGCTGTCCGCGCACGTCGTGGTCGACGAGGAGTGCATCAGCCTGGGCCGCTCGGGCCAGGTGCTCGACCGGCTGGCCGAATGCCTTGGCGGGCACTTCGACGTCGCCCACTGCACCTTCCAGCTGGAGCCGGTCGGCCACCAGGAACACGAAGGCGGCCATCACGCCTGAGACGCCGGCGCCGCCGCCGAGCCGCGCGCCGACAATGACACGGTGAGCTTTCTGGCAGCGGTCGAGGTCGCGGATCGTCGCGTCGTCGTCGCCGGAGCCGGGCCGACCAGCCTGGCGGCGATCACCGGGCTGCTGGATTCCGGTGCTCGGGTGACGGTGATCGGATCCGACATCAGCGCCACCGTAAGCGACCTCGGTGCCCGGAACTTGATCACCCTCCAGCGCCGTGCCCTCGTCGGCACGGACCTGGACGCCGTCGCGCTCGTGGTCGTCGCGACGGGCGATCCCGAGGACGACGACCGGGTCCGCCGGCTGGCTCGGGAGCGGGGCATCCTCGCCACGGCGGCGCCGGCGGCCGCCCGGCCCGAGCCGAATCGCGGCGGGGGCCGGGTGATCCTGGTCGGCGGCGGCCCCGGTGATCCCGGCCTGCTCACGGTCGCCGGTCTGGCCGCGATCCGCGAGGCTGACGTGATCGTCGTCGATCGCCTAGCTCCGCTGGCCGCGCTCGATCAGGCCCGATCCGGCGCGACCGTTATCGACGTCGCCAAGATCCCGCGGGGCGAGTTCACGCCCCAGGAGCGGATCAACGAGCTGCTGGTCCAGCACGCGCGGACCGGGGCGACCGTCGTCCGCCTCAAGGGTGGCGACAGCTTCGTCTTCGGCCGCGGTGGCGAGGAATGGCAGGCCTGCGCCGTCGCCGGCGTTCCGGTCACCGTGATCCCCGGCGTTTCGTCGGCCATCGCCGCGCCGGCCCTGGCCGGGATCCCGCTCACCCACCGCCAGCTGACCCAGGGCTTCACCGTGGTGTCCGGGCACGCGGCGCCGGGCGATCCGGCCTCGACGCTCGACTGGGCCGCCCTGGCCCGGGCCAACACCACTCTGGTGATCATGATGGGCGTGGCCACGCTGCCGGCGATCACCGCCGAGCTGATCAATCAGGGTCTTCCGTCCAGCACCCCGGCGATGACGGTCGCCGACGCCGGAATGCCGAGCCAGCACGACGCCCGCGGCACGGTCGCCGACATCGCCGCGCGCACCCAGGAGTCGGGGATCAAACCGCCGGCGATCACCGTGATCGGCGCGGTCGCCGGCTTCACGCCTGCCGGCCGCTAGCGTCTCCCCCGCGGTCGGGTGAGCTCCTGGAAGCGCCAGGACGCGCCGCGCCGGGACAGCAGCACGCGGCCTGCGGGGGCGACGTCGGTCCGGAAGATCACTTCCGGTGGTGCGCCCAGGGCATGAACGATCAAGCCCCGGGCCACCAGTGGAGTGACCACGACACCGGAGCGTTCGTCGGGCCAGGCGACCCCGTCGACGCATCGCCCGACCCGCGTGATCATGGTGGCCAGACTCTCGCCACCATGGGGGGCCGCGAACGGATCGCTCAGCCAGGCGCCGACCCCGTCCTCGTCCTCGGTCCCGACGTCGGTCAGCGTGCGGCCCGTCCAGGCGCCGAAATCAGGGCCCGCCAGGTCGGCGACGATGTCCACCTCGTCGCTGAACCGGGCCGCGGACAGTCGGCACGGGGTCTCGGGCCCGCTCGTCCACCGGGTCAACGAAGGATCCGGCGAGGGCGCGGCGTTCGGCACGGAATCGTCGCCGAAGATCCATTCCCGCGATCCGGCCGTCGGTGGATGGGCGACGACCAGCAACCGGGTCGCCATCACGCGACCTCCGACGGGTCATCGCCGGAATGGGTCAGTCGGCGGGCGATCGTCAGCCCGACCAGCCGCGAGACGAACAGCGCGACATAGCCGAGACCGGCCAGTTGTTCGATCATCACCACCGAGCGCGCGTGCGCCGTGATCGGCGCGATGTCGGAGAGCCCGGTGCTGGACAGATTCGTGAAGCTCAGGAACAGCAACTCCATCCACGTTCGCGGCTGATCAGCATTGACGGCCGCCGTAAAGCAGCCGGGCTGGGCGATCTGCAGGACCACGAACACGTACGCGAACGCCCACGCGACCAGGGTGAAGGTTGCGCCCACCGCGTACAGCTCATCGGTCGTGATGGTTCGGTCGGCCAGCATGTAGACCATCAGGCTGCCCGCGGCATAGAAGTAGAACAGCGCGTGACAGATCGCCGATGCGGCCTGCAGCCCGACGCTGTGCTGGACGGCGTCGGCGATCGAGAGCGACGAGGCGACGACGCCCAGGATGATCGAGATCCACAACGGGCCGGCCGAGTCGCGCACCGACCAGATCGCCAGGGCGAGAACGGTGGCGCCGAACACCTCGAAGAGACCGCGCCCGAGGGCCGCTTCCTCCATGAACGGGTAGAGCAGCACGCCGATCAGCTGGACCACGAGCAGCACGGCCGACGGGTGCCGGACGATCAGCCGGCGCATCCCGCGGGATCGCCCGGTTCTCATGCCGGTGATCGTACAGACCGCGGATACACCGGTTACTGGTCTCCGCGACGCGGAAGATACAGTGCAGAGGTTCGCGGAGGATCAGGAAGCCCGGTGAGATCCCGGCACGGTCGCGCCACTGTAAGAGCAACACTGCGAGAGCAACTGCTCGAGTCAGACCCCTCCCCCGACGAGCTCCGCTACAGCGGGTCGCCGAGCCCAGGAGGAAACATGACAGAGCAGTACCGCGGTCCCAAGACCGTCGCCCTACCCGCACCGCCACTGGCGGTGCCCACCTTCTCCCTCGGCCAGGTCCTGCCGTGGTTGATCTTCGCCGGCCTGCTGTTGCTCGTGGCGATGTACTTCGTCTCGGCCGAACAGGGTGCGACGTCGCTGCTGTCCGGCACCGCCGTGCACGAGTGGGTCCACGACGGGCGCCACCTCCTCGGCTTTCCCTGCCACTGATCGCCCAGAACAGTAGTCACCGCATGACATCCGCCCGCGCTTTCCTGGTCAGAGGTCTGCTCGCCGGTCTGCTCGCTGGGATCTTTGCCTTCGCCGTCGCCTACACCGCTGGTGAGCCGTCGGTCAACGCCGCCATCGCGATCGAGGAAGCGGGCAGTCACGACCACGCCGTGCCCGGGGCAGCGGTCGAGGATGAGTCGCACGACACCACGGTGCCGCGCTCGCTGCAGTCGACCGTTGGCCTGCTGACCGGCACCGTGGTCGCCGGCGTCACCCTCGGCGGTCTGGTCGGCGTGCTCAGCGCCCTGGCCCTCGGCCGCTTCGGTGGCCTCGGCGCCCGGTCCACCACCATGGCGGTCGCGGCCATCGGCTTCGTCAGCGTCTACCTGGTGCCGTTCGTCGGCTACCCCCCCAATCCACCGGCCGTGGGTCAGGCCGCAACCATCGGGCTGCGGACCACGCTCTACTTCACGTTGTTGGCCATCTCGGTGATCACTGCGC
Organism: uncultured Actinomycetota bacterium; assembly: GCA_963731295.1. Classification (GTDB taxonomy): domain Bacteria; phylum Actinomycetota; class Actinomycetes; order Propionibacteriales; family Propionibacteriaceae; genus Microlunatus. Next base: position 232,428 of record CAVSUP010000006.1, on the reverse strand, counting down.
TCGCGGCCGTCATCGTCGGCCGCCGGCTGGCGGCGCGGTGGGGCGGCTGGTACGCCGCGCTGGCGTCGGTCGCCGGGTTCGTGATCATCGTCGGTGGGGCAATCGCCCTGATGCCGACCTACAACGAGGTGCCGGCGGATTTCCCGGCCACCGTGCTCTACGGCTTCCGCGGCGCCAGCCTCATCACGCAGGTGACGCTGTGGGGGGTGCTGGCCGTAGCCCTGGCCGAGCTGCTCCACCGGCTCACCCGCCGGACCGCTGCTTCGGCGACGGCGCACGCCGCTCGCCTCCCGGTCTGACCGGTGATCACTCCCCCCTCGGCCGCTGTCCTGGCCACGGCCCGGCACCGCCTGGCCGGCCTGGCCACTCCCGCGGGCGCGCTCGGCCGGCTGGAGTCGTTGGCAGCCTGGCTGGCGTCCTGCCAAGGGGTCTGCCCGCCCACGCTCGACCGCGTACGCGCGGTGATCCTGGCCGGTGATCACGGTGTTTCCGTTGATCAGGTTTCGGCCTATCCCCGGGAAGTGACGGCGGCGATGGTCCGGGCGTTCAGCGCCGGGGTCGCCGGCGCCAACGCCCTGGCCCGGCAGCACGGGGTGGCCCTGCGCGTCCTCGATCTGGGCGTCGACGACGATCTCGACGACCTGCCGATCGAGGTGTCGGCCTATCACCTCGGACCGTCGGCGCGGATTGATCAACAAGACGCGCTGAGCGCGGAGGATTGCGCGTACGCGATGCGGGTCGGCGCTTTGATCGCCGGGGTCGAGATTGATGCCGGAGCCCAGTTGTTGATCATCGGCGACATGGGGATCGGCAACACCACGCCGGCCGCCGCGCTGATCGCGGCCACCTTCGGGCTGTCAGCCGATGAGGTCGTCGGCCGCGGGACCGGGGTCGACGATGCCCGGTTGCAGCACAAATCCGAGGTGATCGCCGCCGCGCTCAGCCGGGTCGGTGATCGGGCTGCGGACCCGGCTCAGCGATTGGCGGCGCTCGGAGCAGCGGATTTCGCGGCTGGCGTCGGCTTCCTGCGGGCCGCGGCCCGGCGCGGCGTACCGGTGCTGCTTGACGGCATCGTGTCGGTGGCCGAAGCCGGCGTCGCGGAGGATCTCGAGCCCGGCGTGATCGCCTGGTGCGCCGCCGGACATCGCTCGACCGAGCCCGCCCAACAGGTCGCCCTGGAGAAGCTCGGCCTGGAGCCGATTCTTGATCTTGGTCTGCGCCTCGGTGAGGGCACCGGGGCCCTGACCGCGTTGCCCGTCCTTCGCTCGGCGGTGCTGCTGCTCGCCGAGGTCGCCCGGCTGGAGGATCTGTTGCCGCCGACCGGCGACTGATCATGGCGTTCGACGCACTCCGGCTGGCTGTCGGGACCTTGACCATCATCCCCACCGGGCCACTGCCGGAGATCGACAGCCCGCTGGCGGCCCGCGCGATGATCATCGCCCCGCTGGCGGTGCTCCCGTTGGCCCTGGCGGCCGGGATCGTCGGTGGGCTGGCCGACCTCGCCGGGTTGCCGGCATTGATCGTCGGCCTGCTGATCGTCGGCAGTCTGGCCGTTGGCACCCGGGTGATGCACCTGGACGGGCTGGCCGACACCGTCGACGGACTGGGCTCCGGCTGGGATCGCGAGCGCTCGTTGACCATCATGCGGCGCGGCGACGTCGGGCCGATGGGGGTGGTCGCCTTGCTGATCATCATCGGCCTGCAGGCCGTCGCGCTCGGCACGGTGGTGACCGGACTACGCGGTGGACTGATCGTGACCTTGATCATCTGCTGCTCGCGCGGCGCGCTGGTCCTGGTCTGCCGACGCGGCGTGCCGGCCGCCCGGTCCCAGGGACTGGGGGTGGCCGTGGCGAGCTCGGTGCCGGTGGCCGCGGCGGCGATCGTCTGGTTGGTGATCTTGGCCGCGGTCGGCCTGGCCTCGGTCGCGCTGGGCTTCGGGCTGATCGGCGGCCTGGGCGCCACGGCGCTGGCCGCGGTCGTCGTGCTCGGCCTGGTCCGGCACTGCATACGCCGGCTCGGCGGGGTGACTGGGGACGTGATGGGCGCCGCGATCGAGCTGGCGTTCACGATCATGATCATCGGCGTCGCGGGATGACCCGTTCAGAGACGCAGGGCCCGACCGGCGACAACCAGGATGACCTCGTCGCAGGCCGCGGCGATCACCTGGTTGGTCCGGCCGAGCAGCTCGGTGAAGATCCGGCCGCTCCGATGCTCCGACACCAGGCCCCAGCCCACTTCGTTGGTCACGGCGACGACCGGGCCCGGGTGGGCCCGCCACGCTTCGACCACCTCGTCGAGGTCACGGAAGAAGGCATCCTGCCAGTCGGTCAGCGGGACGTCCCAGGTTTCCCGGGCGTCGATCGTGGCGGTCAGCCAGGTGCCGAGGCAATCGATCATGATCGGCCCCGGCGCTCCGCGCAGCGCGGTGGCGAGGTCGAAGGTCTCCACGGTGATCCAATCCTTCGGCCGACGCAACTGGTGGGCCGCGACCCGCGCCGCCCACTCCGGATCGCCGTCGCCGGTCGGCCCGGGCGCTATGTAGGTGACCGCCGGCTCGTCGGCCAGCAGCAACTCGGCGTACCGGGACTTGCCGGAGCGGACGCCGCCGGTGATCAAGACGTGTCGCGAAGTCATCAGCCATGACCCTACCCAAGTCGCGGCCCCGGCTCATCGGCCGTTTCTCCGCACAGGGTCGGATATTTCGGCGAAACCGGCCTCAGGCGGCCACAGATGCGACCGTGTGCGGAGAAACGACCCCCGGGGCGGCGGCGGCGATCGGGCTGGGGCTGGGCTTCGTGCTCGATCGTCTGATCGGCGATCCGCGACGCGGGCACCCGGTGGCCGGCTTCGGTCGGGTCGCCGGACGGCTCGAGGCGCAGACCTACGCCGATCGACGAGGCCGCGGCGTGGCTCACGTCACCGTGCTGGTCGGCGGCTCGACCGCCCTCGGGCTGGCGATCGAGCGACTGACCCGTTGGCATCCGCTGCTGACCGTCATCGCGACCGCCGCAGCCACCTGGGCCGTGCTCGGTGGGCGGTCGCTGAATCAGGAGGCCATGATCATCGCGCGGCAGTTGAAGGATGGTGATCTTGCGGCGGCCCGGGTCCAGGTCCGCAATCTCGTCGGGCGGGAGACGGCGGAGCTCACCTCGGACGAGATCGCCCGGGCCACCGTCGAGTCCCTGGCCGAGAACACGTCCGACGCGGTGGTCGCCCCGCTCTTCTGGGGTGCGGCCGCCGGGGTGCCGGGCCTCCTGGCCTACCGAGCGATCAACACCCTTGACGCGATGATCGGCCATCGCCATGTCCACTATCGGCGCTTCGGCTGGTGTGCGGCCCGGCTGGACGACGTCGTGAACTGGCTGCCGGCTCGGCTGGCCGGACTGGCAGCGGCCGCCGCGGCGCCCCTGGTCGGCGGCTCTCCGCGGCGAGTGTTGTCGATCATGGTCCGCGACGCGGGACAGCACCCGAGCCCCAACGCGGGCGTCGTCGAAGCCGCCTTCGCCGGCGGCTTGGGCGTCCGGCTCGGCGGGCGCAACGTCTATGGCGGAGAGCCGGAAGATCGCGGGGTGCTGGGCGACGGCCCCCCGGTCGCGGTGGCCGACATCGGGCGATCGACCCGGCTGGCCACGGGGGTCTCGCTGCTGGCGGTGATCGCCGCCGTGGCCTGGCGATGGCGCCGATGACGATCTTGATCCTGGGCGGTACGGCGGAGGCCCGCGCCCTGGCGACGATCCTGGTCGCCGAAGGCACCGAGGTGATCAGCTCGCTCGCCGGCCGGGTGAGTCGCCCGGCGCTGCCGGACGGTGCCGTACGCGTCGGTGGTTTCGGCGGCGTCGACGGGTTGGCCGACTATCTGCAGGCGACCATGATCAGTGCCGTGGTCGATGCGACCCATCCGTTTGCCGCGCAGATCTCGGCCCATGCCGCCGCTGCCGCCGAGCTGACCGATCTCCCCCTGCTCCGGCTCGAGCGGCCCGGGTGGGCCGCTCATCCGCAGTCCGATCAGTGGTCCTGGGTGCCCGACGCGGCGGCCGCCCTCCTCGCGGCCCCAACCGCTCGCCGACCCTTCCTGACCACCGGGCGTCAGTCACTGGCGACCTTCCTGGCCTGGGCTGACCGGTCAGCCGTGGTCCGCGTCGTCGATCCGCCGGAGTTCGCGTTGCCGACGGCCTGGACCTTGATCACCTCGCGGGGACCGTACGAGTTCGGGGGCGAGCGGATGATCATGATCGAGCACCGCGTCGACTGCTTGATCACCAAGGACTCCGGGGGTCGCCACACCGTTGCCAAGCTCGATGCGGCCGCCGATCTTGGCGTCCGGGTGGTGATCATCGCCCGTCCGGCCCGCCCTGCGGACGTACCCACGGTCGGCCAGGTGTCGATCGCCGCCGACTGGGTCCGAAGCCGGCCGAGCTCGGTCGAGCGCGGGAACTGAGGTCGCTGTTTTCCGACCGGCCGACCCGTCGTACGCTGCCTGCGGTTGGTCCACGTCGGTCGTAGGAGAGGGATTGCGCATGCCGCAGAAGGTCAAAGGAGTCATCGTCCGCAGCAAGGGCGCCGAGGTCGAGACGGTCACCATCAACGTGCCCGATCCTGGGCCGGGCGAGGCCGTCGTGACGATCCAGGCGTGCGGGGTCTGCCACACCGATCTGCACTATCGCGAGGGCGGCATCGGCGAGGACTATCCCTACCTGCTCGGCCACGAAGCGGCCGGGATCGTGGAATCGGTCGGTGCGGGCGTCGTCGAGGTCGCGCCCGGTGACTACGTGATCTTGAACTGGCGCGCGGTCTGCGGCCACTGCCGGGCCTGCCGGCGCGGGCGGCCGTGGTATTGCTTCGCCACCGAGAACGCGCAGCAGCCGATGACGCTGGAGGACGGCACCGAGCTGTCCCCCGCCCTCGGCATCGGCGCGTTCATCGACAAGACCCTGGTCGCCGCCGGTCAATGCACGAAGGTCGATCCTGCCGCGCGACCGGCGGCCGCCGGGCTGCTCGGGTGCGGCGTGATGGCCGGGCTCGGCGCCGCGATCAACACCGGCAACGTCGGGCGCGGCGACTCGGTCGCGGTCATCGGTTGCGGCGGCGTCGGGGCGGCCGCGATCGCCGGCGCCCGGCTCGCCGGCGCGGCCAAGATCATCGCCGTCGACATCGACGACCGCAAGCTGGCGACGGCCCGGAAGCTCGGCGCCACCGACGTGATCAACTCCAAGGAGTCCGATCCGGTCGAGCAGATGCGAGTCCTGACCGGCGGCTTCGGGCCCGATGTGGTGATCGAGGCGGTCGGTCGTCCCGAGACCTACAAGCAGGCGTTCTACGGGCGTGATCTGGCCGGCACCGTCGTCCTGGTCGGCGTGCCCACGCCGACCATGCAACTCGAGTTGCCGCTGCTGGACGTCTTCGGTCGCGGTGGCTCGCTGAAGTCCAGTTGGTACGGCGACTGCCTGCCGGAGCGCGACTTCCCGATGCTGATCGATCTCTTTCTGCAGGGCCGACTACCGCTGGATGCCTTTGTCACCGAAGAAATCGGCATCGACGGCATCGAAGCAGCCTTCGACAAGATGAGCGGCGGGGATGTGCTGCGCTCGGTGGTGATCATGGAGACCGGCGCATGACCGCCCGCATCGATCACACCGTCACCTCGGGGACCTTCTCGCTCGACGGCGAGACCTTCGACGTCGACAACAACGTCTGGATCGTCGGTGACGACACCGAATGCGTCATCCTCGACGCGCCGCATTCGGTCGCCGCCATCGTCGAGCTGGTGGGCGGACGGACCGTGAAGGCCATCATCTGTACGCACGCGCACGATGATCATGTACGCGTCGCGCCCGAGCTCGCTGCGACGGTGGGCGCGCCGGTCCTGCTGCATCCGGCCGACCTGCCGGTCTGGGCCCTCACCCATGACACCCCGCCCGACGGCGAGCTGGCCGACGGTCAGCTGATCGAGGTGGCCGGGACGAGTCTCGAAGTAATCCACACCCCGGGCCACGCGCCGGGTGCCGTCTGCCTGTATGCGAAGGACCTCGCCGTGCTGTTCTCCGGGGACACGTTGTTCAAGGGTGGACCGGGCGCGACCGGCCGGAGTTTCAGCGACAAGCCGCTCCTGCTCATGAGCATCACCGACCGCCTGTTGTCGTTGCCCGGTCAGACCATCGTCAAGACCGGTCACGGCAACGACACCACCATCGCCGACGAGCGCGCCGCGATCTTGACCGGCGAACCGGACCCCGCGGCCCACTAGCCGATTAGCGTTCCCACCCAGCCGGCCCTAGTAGCCCTTCGGGAGAGCGGGACAATGGAGTCATGAGGTTGATTCTGAGACTCCTGGCCAACGCCGCGGCGCTGGCGGCGGCCACCTTCCTGCTCAGCGGGATCGCGCTGACCGGCCCGACGATGACCCGGAAGATCCTGGTGCTGCTGGTCGTCGCGCTGATCTTCGGGATTCTCAACGCCGTCGTCAAGCCGATCTTCGCCCTGGTCACGGCACCGTTGCTGCTGCTGACTCTGGGCCTGTTCCTGCTCGTGATCAACGCCTGCATGCTGCTGCTGACCTCGTGGGTCGCGGACAAGATCGGCTTGGGCTGGAGCGTCTCGGGATTCTGGACGGCGGTGTTCGGCGCGATCATCGTCTCGATCGTCAGCTTCCTGCTCAACGCCTTCGTGCCCGACCAGAAGGTCCACCGGCGTGGCTAAGGCCGGACCGGTGCGGGTGGTCTTCGTCTGCTGGGGAAATATCTGCCGGTCGCCGATCGCGGAACGGGTGGCCGAGCGAGCCGCCGTCGAGGCCGGGATCGACGGCATCGAGTTCACCAGTGCGGCGACCAGCACCGAGGAGCCGGCGAGCCCGATGGACCGCCGGGCCGCCGCCGTACTCCGCGAGCACGGCTATCGCCATGATCACCACCGCGCACACCAGATCACCCGCTCCGAGATCGAGTCCGCTGATCTGGTCATCGCCATGGAGGACATCCACCTCCGCAAGATGTCCGCCATCGCCCCGGGTGCCACCAACGTCAGCCTGCTGACCGACTACGACCCGGACGCTGAGCGGGGCTCCGGCGTACCCGATCCCTGGTACGGCTCAGCGGCGGGCTTCTCCGACACCTTGTCGGCTATCGAGGCCGCCATTCCCGGGGTGCTCGATCGAGCCGCCGAGCTCCGCCGGACCCGCTGACCGACCGGTCCTGGGGAAAGGAAGGCCAGGAGGTCGTCCTGCAGGTCGCGGGCGAACTGCTGCGGCAGTCCGTGGCCTACGCCCGGATAGATGCGGAGGGTAGAGCCGCCAATGGCTGCCGCGGTCTCGCGCAGCAGCGGCTCCGGGGCGAAGGGATCATCGCTGCCGCCGACGATCAGGGTCGGTGCCCGCAACCCCCCGAGCCGGGCGAGCGTGTCGTGGCCGAGCAACGCCGAGACGGTGCGATAGAAGTCAGCGGCATCGGTCTCCAGCGGGCGACGTCCGGCGCCGGGCAGGAACGTGTACGCGGTCGCCAGTTCGCTGGCCCGGTTGCGCACCGGTCCGGGACTCGAACGCATCACCTGGTCCAGGGACGAGCCGGCCAGGTGGCCCCGGAGCCGCGCCCATTGCCAGGTGCCCGCCAGCTCCTGCCAGAGGTGGCCGGCGCTCCGACCGTGATCGGACAATCGGGCCCCGCTGACCACCAGCATCAACCGGTCGACCAGGTGGGGATGATCGAGCGCCAGTTGCTGCGCCACCGCCCCACCGCTCCCCTGGCCCAGCACATCGACCCGACCCCAGGCGGAGCTGATCAGTTCGGCGTAGTCGCCCGCCAACTGCTCCATGCCGAAGGTCGGAGGTAGACCACGGCGGCCACCGACGACGAAGAGCGTCCGTACAGCGGCCAACCGGCGATAGCGCTGCGCGGTCGCCGACGCCGTGAACCAACTGGGCGTCCGGTTGTCCAAGGTCAGTTCGGGCAAGACGATCAGCGGTGGTTGCCCGCAGCCGATCCGGACGAACGGGAACCGGTTCCGCAGGATCCCCCGCTCCAGGCGGTCGCTCATGACCGGCCGGTCAGGGTCTCGGCCGCGTCGTCGACGGGCGCACCGACCGGCGGGACCGGACGCCACACGTCACGCCGGGCGACGAACCAGACGCCGGCGGCCAGGATCGTCAGCGCCCCCGCCGTGGCGATGCCCCCTTCACCGGCCAGCCTGGCCATGGCGACGGCCCCTCCGGGCACGGCCGCGCCGGCCGCGGTGATCGTGACCACCGTCAGTGGCGCGACCAGCCACCGGTGGCCCGCACTGTTGTAGGTCGTGGGCAGGACCAGCGGTAGGTGCACCACCCCGTAGACGAGCAGCGCCGCATTCAGCGGGATGGCCAGGGCGGCCGGCCAGAAGCGCAACCCGGGCCGGTTCAGACCCAGGCCGAGCCACACAGACCGGCCCCGGACGAGGGTCAGCGCCAGGAGTGCGGCGACCGGGACGAAGGCGCTCACCACCGGAGCAGCAGTTAAGTGGGGCAGAGCCAGGGACACACCGACGGTGGCGCCGACGACCAGGACCAGGAACGCGATGATGTCCCGGCGGGCGGCGGCGGTGGTCACGATGCGACGTCCGCTCGCACCTGAGCTGTGGAGGCCGACACCGAGTCGATCGTGTTCGGCGCGGCCCGGCGGGTCCAGAACCGGCGGCTGCCGATCAGCAGGACGACCGCGACGGCGCACCAGACCACGCAGTAGAGCCAGGTCTCGCGGGTGGTGTCGGTCGCGGAGGACCACAGGGAACTGCTGTCGATGCTGCCCTCGGTGCCGTGCGCGATCAGCGTGATGAGCGAGCTGCCCGACGCGTGGTTGAACAGCCAGGCGTACCAGAAGGTCACCGCGACGGTGGTCAGCGCCTCGATCGGCCGCGAACCGAAGGCCGGCATCACGAACAGTGGCAGGTGCCACACGGTCACGCCGATCGCCATGATCGCGGTGGCAGCCAGCGGGCTCCGATCGCGCTGTAGCCGGGCCTGAGCCAAGCCGCGGAAGCTGGGCTCCTCGAAGAGCGGGCCACCCGTCGGATCGACGATGTGCAACCCGATGGCCATCGGCAGGCTGAACCAGGGGCTGAACTGGGTCAGGACCGGCGCCTGGGCGCCAAGGCCGACGTTGACCGACGCCGTGACCAGATGCACGACCAGCGGCACCGCGATGGCCAGGGCGTACCAGATCCAGCTCACCCGCCAGCGGATCAGCCGGGCGCCGAGAGCCCGATAGCCGGCGCGACCCTCGGTCAGGCCGACGATGACCAGGGCCGAGATGAGGACACCGGGAGCGAAGAAGCTGTTCCAGGGAATGGCGCCCCAGCTCAGCAAGTAGGCCAGCAGGAAGAAGCTGACGACCGGATGGCGCCTGACCAGCGACACCGGTGGGGACGTGAGGTGGGACATCGCAGACCTTTCGAGGATCGGGCCGATTGCCGACCGTGGCTCCACGATTGCCGTCAGGCAGGCGCCACGCACGAGGGCTGACCCGTCAGCAATAGGACGGTTTTCTGGTGTGTCTTTGTGGACGGCAGGCGGATAGCGTGGTCGGCAGACGGGAAAGGGGCCTTGGTGAGCGGATCAGCGGCGGCGCTCCCGGCGGCCATCGCCGGTCACCCGGACCGGCCGCACCGGCCGCACCGGTGGACGATCTGGACGGTGGCCGCAGTCGGCCTGGTGCTGGTCGTCGCTTCGCTCGTCCTGGCCTTCACCAGCGACCACCTCGTACGCCCGGGGTTGTCGGCGTTCCTGATGAACTGGATCCTGGTGCCGTATCTGGTCAGCGGCCTGGTCGCCTGGTGGCGGCGGCCCGCGAGCCGATTGGGACCGCTGATGCTGGTGACGGGTCTGGTGATGGCCCAGGCGCCGATGCAGTGGTCCAACCAGCCGGTCCTGTTCTCCATCGGCCACCTGCTCGACATGGTGCCGGCGGCCCTGTTCCTGCACGTCTTCCTGGCCTTTCCGACCGGGCGGTTGGAGCGGCGGCCCGAGCGGATCCTGGTGGGGACCTGCTATGCGACCGTGATCAGCTTCCAGGTCGTGAAGGTGCTGCTCGGCAACTCGCCGACCAATGTGTTCGTCGTCGTCCAGCAGCCGGCGGCCGCAGCTCTGCTCGAGGGCATCCAGCTGGTGCTGGTCAGTGCCGAGCTGCTGGCCGGGGGTGTGCTGCTCATCCTCCGTCGCCGAGCGCGGGGCCGACCGGTCCGCCGACCGGCAGCCTGGCTGGTCGACGCGTTTGGGCTCGCGCTGGTGATGCTCGCCCTGCTCTACCTGGCCGGGATGAACGGCTGGCCGCAGTTCGAGATCATCCGGCACGTCACCTTCGGCGCTCTGGGTCTGGCTCCGGTCGCCTTCCTGGTCGCGCTGCTCGACGCGCGCCTGGCCCGGGCCGATGCGGCCGAGCTGCTGGTCGAATTGCGGGCCGATCCGACGATCGATCTGCAGGCCCCGCTGGCCCGGGCGTTGGGGGATCCGACCTTGCGGCTCGCGTACTGGCTGCCGCAGTTCGACGGCTGGGCCGACCAGGACGGCGAGCCGACGGAACCGCCCCGCAGCGACGAGCGCCAGACCGTACGCCTGATCTATCGCGACCATGAACCGATGGCGGCCCTGATCTTCCAACGCGCGCTGGAGGATGAGCCGGAGCTGGTCGACGCGGTGGCCGCCGCTGCCGAGATCGCCCTGGAGAACGGCCGGCTGCGCGCCGATCTGCGGGCCCAGTTGCAGGAGCTGCAGAGCTCTCGCGTACGCGTGCTCGAGGCCGGCCGCAAGGAACGCCAGCGTTTGGAGCGCAACCTGCACGATGGCGCCCAGCAGCGGCTGGTCGCCCTCTCGCTGGAGCTCGGGATGCTCGGCACCACCCCTGGCGCCGATGCGGCCACCCAACTGCGACTGGCTCGGGCCAAGCGGGAGGTGTCGGCGTCACTGGAGGAGCTGCGCGATCTTGCCCGGGGCATCTATCCGGCCGTGCTGAGCGGCCACGGCCTCGCGGTGGCCCTGGAGTCGGTGACCGCGTGGTCGTCGGTGCCGGTCGAGCTCCGGGTCGAGCTCAGCGAGCGCCCGCCCGAATCGGTCGAGGTCGCGGTCTACTACGTGGTGAGCGAGAGCCTGGCCAACATCGCCAAGCACGCCCGGGCCGGGGCGGCATCGGTGCTGGTCCGGGTGGCCGGTGACCGATTGACCGTGGAGGTGCGCGATGACGGGGTCGGTGGTGCCGACGCCGCCGCCGGGTCCGGGCTGCGCGGCCTTGACGACCGGGTCGCGGCGTTGGGCGGACGGCTCCGGGTGGGCACGCCGGCAACCGGCGGAACCCTCGTCGAGGCGGAGATCCCATGGCGCTAGGGCAGGCGGGACCAAAGACGCCGATCCGGGTGGCGATCGCCGAGGACAGCGTGCTGCTGCGCGAAGGCGTGGCCCGGATCCTGACCGATGCCGGCCTGGAGGTCGTGGCCGCGTACGACAACGCGGACGATCTGCTGCGCCGGATCCGCAGCGATCCCCCGGACATTGCCATCGTCGACATCCGGCTGCCGCCGACCCACAGCGACGAGGGGATGCGGGCGGCGCTGGAGATCCAGGAACAGCACCCCGCCGTGGCCGTTCTGGTGCTGTCGCAGTACGTGGAACTCGGCCTGGCCATGCAGTTGCTGTCGGAGTCGGCCGAGGGCATCGGCTATCTGCTGAAGGACCGGATCAGTGACGTCAGCGAATTCATCGATTCCGTGCGTCGCGTCGCCGCCGGCGGCTCGGCCATCGACCCCAAGATCGTCTCCACGCTGCTGAAACGGCGACGGAGCGACGATCCACTGGCCACTCTGACTCCGCGGGAGCGGGAGGTCCTGGAGCTGATGGCGACCGGCACCTCCAACCAGGGCATCGCCGATGCCCTGTTCATCACCCTCCGCGCCGCCGAGAAGTACGTCTCGAGCATCTTCGACAAGCTTGGGTTGCCGACCACCCGCAACGACTCGCGTCGGGTGCTCGCCGTGCTCCTGTATCTGCGCAGCTGACTGGCCGCACGCGCCAGAGCCGCGCGTTATCCATCGCAAGTGGCCAAACAACCGCCGCACGCGCCCCGAACCGCGCGTTATCCATCGCAGCCGGCCAAACGACCATGCCCGCGCGGCGCGCCTCAGGCCAGGAGTGGCACCGCGAGGGGGGAGAGGACGCGGCGGCGGGCGACGGCCAGCACGCTGGCCGCGACGCCGATGATCAACCAGCCCACCAGCAGAGCGGCGGCATGGCCGGCGCCGCTGCCGTCGCTGACGATCGCCCGGAGGCCGTCGAGGGCCGGTGTGGTCGGCAGGAACGGAATGATCGTGTCGAAGGCCGCCGGCAGGGCGGAGGTGATCGCGCCGGCCGCGGCGATGACCAGCACGGTCACCGAGATGAAGCGGCCCACCCCGCCGAACCAGGCCACCAGGGCGTGATTGATCGCGGCGAAGCTCAGCGCGGTGACGATCGACAAGCCGAGCAGCACGCCGACCGCCGATGCGCTGAGGTCGAGCAGCGCGCCGAGGGCCGCGGTCAGTGCGCCGGCCTGGACCACGCCGACGACCGCGGCCGGGAGGATGCCTTCCAGGGCCAGACGCCAGGATGGCTTCATCGAGGACAGCACCCGGGCCGGCACCGCGCGCAAGATCAAGAAGGTGGCGAGCGCACCGAGCCACAACGCGATCATCATCAGCAGCGTGGTGCTGGCCTCGTCGGGGAAGATCTTCCGCACCAGGTCGGACTTCACCGGGGTGGTGACGACCGACGACAGCTTGTTGCGCAGCGTCTTGTCGTAGCTCGGAATCTGGTCCTTGCCCTTCTCCAGCCCGTTGGCGAACTTGCCCGTGCCGTCGGCCAGCTTCTCGCCGCCGTCGGACAGCTTGGACACGCCGTCGTAGAGCTTGGCCGCACCGTCGGCCGACTGTTGGGTGCCGTCGGCCAACTGCGCGGTGCCACCGGCGATCTTGTCGGCGCCGATCGCCAGTTGCTGGCCACCGACCGCCAGCTCGTCGGTTCCGTCGGCGAGCTGGCCCAGGCCGGTGGCCAGCTGACCCACCCCGCCGGCGTAGGCGCCGACGCCGTCCGCGAACGAGCCGAGCCCGCCCGACAGCTTGGTGACGCCGCCGGTGTAGGCGCCGAGCCCGGACGCGAACTGGCCCAGGCCGTCGGCGAACGCGGTCACGCCGGTCTTGCCGTCGGGACCGAACCGAAGCCCGCTGACGATCTGGTCGAGACCACCGGCACCCTTCGCGAGCCCGGCCGCGCCAGTCACCAGGCCCGGCGTCCGGCCGCCGTCGGGGCTCTGCAGTCCCTGGTACGCGGCCGTCGTGCCGGCCGTCAGTCCGGCGTAGTAGGCCGGGCACGATTCGGCCGGGAGCTGCGCCGGGCAGGCCAGCCCGGCGAACTGCTGGCTGCCGCTGAGCTGCGCCGGAGTGGCCGTGCTGAGGAACTCCATGGCCGCTTCGTACTGGGCGACGCCGCCGGCGAACCGCGTGACGTTCTTCGCGTACGAGGTGGTGCCGAGACCCTGGGTCTGCTTGCTGCCCTTCTGCAGGGTCTTGAGGCCGCCGGCGATGCCGTCCGCGCCCTCGGCCAGCTGATCCGCGCTCGAGGCCAGCTTCTGGCCACCCGAGGACAGCGTGTGCGCCCCGCCGGCGAGCTGGTCGGCTCCGGAGGCCAGCTGCTTGCCACCGGTCGCCAACTGCTGGGCGCCATCGGCCGACTGCCCGGCGCCATCGGCCAGCTGGCCGACGCCGTCGGCGTACTGGTGCACGCCGGAGGCGTACTGGCCCATGCCGCTGGACAGATCCTGCGCGCCGTTGCCGAGCTGGCTCAACCCGCTCGCGAACTGCCCCGTCCCGGTCGCGGTCTGGGTGATCCCGTCGGCGAGCTGATCAGTGCCGTCGGAGAGCTTCCCGGCCGCCTTGGCCAACGTGGCGAACTGCTCGCCGGTCTGGTTGAAGCCGATGTAGATGTTCTTCAGATAGCTCTCGGTCAGGGTCGCGTTCAAGATCTTGGTCGCCTGGGCGGTGATCGCCTGGCCGACGACCGGGTCGGCCAGACCGGAGATCTGCGAGGTCTGCACGTCGATGGTTGCGTGGTGCACCTCGTCGGACTGGTCCTTGGAGTACGAGGTGGCATTGGCCGAGAAGTCGGTCGGGATGGTCACCACGGCGGCGTACGCGCCCGACTTCAGGCCCGACTCCGCATCGGCGTCGTCGGTGATCAGCCAGCTGAAGTTGGGGTCGTCCTTGGCGGCGACCAGACCTCCGGAGAGCTGGCGGCCCAGGGGCACCAGCTGCCCGTTGATCTTGATCGGCTCGTCGTTGTTGACGATCGCCGCCTGCACCCGGTCCAGTCGGTCGTCGGAGTTCCAGCCGGCCCACAAGAAGCCGCCGGCGACGACCAGTGGCACCAAGATCAGGCCGAGGATCGTCCACAGGCCCGCCCGGCGGTTGGTGGTGGCTCGTTCCAGCGCAAACATGATCAGATTCCTTGCTTCGTGTCGATGAGCGCGGCATTGCGGCCGAGGGTGACGGAGGAGAACGATCCGCGGATCAGATCGGCGATCGTCTGGTGGTCGCGGACCGCGAGCACCACCGCCTGTTCGTGGCTCTGCACATCAAGATCATCAAGCAGGCTGGCCAGGGCCGCCCGGTCATCATGACTGGTGAGCACATCGGGATGATCAACGAAGATGATCTTGGGCTTGGTCCTGGTGATCAGCCGAAGATCACGTCGCAGGTCGGTGCTCGCCGCGCAATCCAGATAGCCGGTCCGCGACCGGACCTGACCGGCCTGCTCCGGCAACACCAGTCCGGCGATCTTCGCCCGGCCTCCGGTGATCTTCATCCGGCCGGCCAAGGTCAGCAGCAGTGCGCTCTTACCGCTGTGCGGCAGTCCCTCGATGACCGCCACCTGGCGTGGCCTGGCCTGCACCAGTGACCCCGATGCTCCCGGCGATCGGTAGCCCCTCGGCATAGATCAGATGCCGGTCGTCTGGTGTCGGCCAGTCGGCCAGGGCGACCTGATGCATCAAGCCTTCGCCCTCGACGTCGAAGGACGGCAGCCGGCGGTCCAGCCACTTCGGCAGCCACCAGGCCTTCTCGCCCAGCAAGGCCAGCACGGCCGGCACCAGGGTCATCCGGACCAGGAAGGCGTCGACGAAGACGCCGACCGCGAGCCCGAGACCGATGGCCTTGATCGGACCCTCGCCCTCGGGCACGAACGCCGCGAAGACGCCGAACATGATGATGGCGGCCGCGACCACGACCTGGGACGAGGCCGCGAACCCGTCCTCGATGGCCGCCATGGCCCGCTGCTTCCCGGTCCCCTGACCATGCACGTACTCCTCGCGCATCCGGGAGACCAGGAAGACCTCGTAGTCCATGGCCAGTCCGAACAGGATGCCCATCAGCAGGATCGGCAGGAAGCTGATCACCGGGGCCGGCTCGGCGACGTTGAGGACCGAGCCGAACCAGTTGTACTCGAAGACCATCGCGGTCGCCCCGAAGGCGGCGCCCACGCTCAGCAGATAGCCGATGGTGGCCTTGAGCGGCACCGCCACCGACCGGAACACCATGGCCAGCAAGATCAGCGACAGGCCGACGACCAGGATGCCGAACGGGACGAGCGCCCGACCGAGCCGATCGGAGATGTCGATGGCCACCGCGGTGAAGCCGGTCACGGCAATCGGGATGTCGTACTTCTCCATGATCTGCGGCTCGAGCGCGCGGATCGCCCGGACGACATCCTTGGTCTCCGGCGCGTCGGGACCGGCGTCCGGGATCACCTGGATGATGCCGGTGCTGGCGTCGGCGTTGGGCGTGGACAACGGCACGCTGGCGACGCCGGGCACCCGCTTGATCTCGTCGGCGATGTCGTCCATCACCCCGAGCGGGTCGTCGGACCCGACAATCGTGGCCGAGACGATGAGTGGCCCGTTGTAGCCGGGTCCGAAGTGCTGGTCGATCAGGTCGTAGGTCACCCGGGCATGGCTGCCCGCGTCGGCGTGGCCCGGGCTGGGCAGCGCGATCTGCAGATCTTTGGCCGGGTAGGTCATCGCCCCGAGGGCCGCGATCACGATCACCACGGTGAGGATCGGGACCTTCGTGACGATCCGCACCCAGCGACGCGCGAGGCCGAGCCGCGCCGGTCGGGGCTTGGCGACCCGGTGGCCCTTGGGCGGACGCGCCTTCGGGGTGAGTTTGGCACCGGCGAAGCCGAGCATCGCCGGCAGCAGGGTGAGGGCGATCAGCACGGCGACGGCCACCCCGATCGCGGCCGCGATACCCATGGTGCTGAGGAACGGGATCCCCGCCACCGAGAGACCGGTCAACGCGATCATCACGGTCACGCCGGCGAACACCACGGCGGAGCCGGCGGTGGCCACGGCGCGGGCGACGGATTCCTCGACCTCCATGCCGCCCTTCAGCTGGTCGCGGTGTCGGGACACGATGAACAGCGCGTAGTCGATACCGACTGCCAGGCCCAGCATCACCGCCAGTAGCGGCGTGGTCGAGGACACCGTGATCACCGCGGTGGCGCCGACGATGATGGTCAGCGTCAGTGCGACCCCCAGGACGGCGGTGATCAACGGCATGCCGGCGGCCCGCAACGAACCGAGGGTGAAGAACAGCACGACCATGGCGATCACGACGCCGAGGCCCTCGACGATGCTGAAGCCGGGAACGTTGTTGTTGTACGCGTCGCCGCCGATCGAGGTCTCCGAGCCGGGGAGCACCGTCTGCAACTGGGCCGTGGCCGCGTTCATCGCGTCGGTCGTCCCGGGCGGGATCGATTGCGCCTGATCCTCGAGCCGGATGGTGATGATCGCGGCGCTGTTGTCGTCGGAGATGACGCCCTTCGCGTACTTCTGGAACGGTGAGGTGGCACCGGTAACCCCGTCGATCGTCCGCAGCTGTCTGGTTGTTGCGGTGATCGCCGCCCGGACCTCCGGCGAACGGACGCTGGTGCCGGCGGACGGGATGACGATCAGCTGGGCCGTCGTGCCGCTGACCTGGGGAAACGTGCGGTTCAGGGAGTCCAGGGCGGTCTGGGATTCGGTACCGGGGAGGGAGAACTTGTCCTCGAAGTTGGCTCCGGCCACGCCGGCGATCCCACCGAGGGCGACCAGGGCGGCTATCCACGCGATGAGTACGGCGAGGCGGCGGCGGAACGCCGCTCGGCCCAGGCCGTACAGGAATGACGACATTCCGGAGTCCCCTCTTGCCACCGATACAGTTGCGTATCCGATACGGTACTGTATTGGATACAGACCTGTATTCAAACCAATTCGGGCCGTGAGCCCGGCCGCAGGGCCATGAGCCAGAACAGAGGATCGAACACGTGACGGACGTCATGGCGCCGGAGACCGCCCGCGTCACGGCCCGCCGCGCCCAGACCCGCGAACGTTTGATGGCCGCGGCGATCTCGGTCTTCGCGGCCCGTGGGATCACCGGCGCCAGCGTCGAGGAGATCTGCGAAGCCGCCGGCTTCACCCGCGGCGCCTTCTACTCCAACTTCGCCGACAAGGACGCGCTGGTGCTGGCCCTGATCCAGGCCGAGATCGCCCATCAGTACGCCGCGGCCGAGCAGTCGATCTCGGCCATGAAGGCCGCTGCGGGCGACCGCAGCCCCGAGGACCTGGTCTCGTACGCGCTGACCGAATTCGAAGCGGCGGGCCGGTCCGGTCGGGAAACGATCTTGGTCCATCAGGATCTGCTGCTCTACGCCGCGCGCCAACCGTCGCTGCGCGATCCGTATCTGAGCTTCGTCGACGAGTGCCTGCGGCAGTTCGCGGCGCTGATCGGCGATGCCATGAGCTTCAGTCAGCTCGAGTTCACCTGCGGGTTCGACGATGCGATCGAGTTGTTGACCGCGGCCCACGCCCGGATGGAGCTGCAGTCGCTGTTCACCGAGACCAGGGACGCATCGATCCTGCATTCGCTGCTGATGGCGATCACCCGGCCCCTGTAGTCCGCACTCCACCGCTGGCGCCGTGCAGGGGTGGATCGACGCGCACAGACTGAGGCGGTGGGCGTCGAGCTGCCGGGTCCGCGGGTCCGCATCTGGCACCCTTGGGGCATGCACATCCTTGTCGTCGACGATGATCAGGCCGTTCGCGACTCTTTGAAGCGCTCCCTGGAGTACAACGCGTACGAGGTCAGCACGGCCGAGGACGGCGTGCAGGCGCTGGCCCGGCTCGCTGCGGTCCGGCCCGATGCGGTGATCATGGACGTGATGATGCCGCGGCTCGACGGGCTGGAGACGACCCGGATGCTGCGCGCGGCCGGCAACGACGTACCCATCCTGGTGCTGACCGCCCGCGACGCGGTCGGCGATCGGGTCGACGGCCTGGACGCCGGCGGTGACGACTATCTGGCCAAGCCGTTCGCGCTCGACGAGTTGCTCGCCCGGCTCCGTGCGCTGGTCCGGCGCGCGGGCACCGTCGCGGACTCGGCGGATCCGTCGGCGCACAACCTGTCCTTCAGCGATCTGGTGCTCAACACCCAGACCCGCGAAGTGCTTCGCGGTTCGCGTTCGATCAACCTGACCCGCACCGAGTTCGCGTTGCTGGAGGCCTTCATGCGGCACCCGCGCCGGGTGCTGGAGCGCAGCTGGCTGCTGAACGAGGTCTGGGGCTTCGACTTCCCGACCACGGCCAACTCACTCGAGGTCTACATCGGCTATCTGCGCCGCAAGACCGAGGCCTCCGACGAGTCGCGCCTGATCCACACCGTGCGCGGCGTTGGCTACGTGCTCCGCGAAACGCCTCCCTAAGTCAGCGCCGATTACCGCCATCTGATGCCTAACCCGCTCAAAGCCTGGCTCCGTTCGCTGCCGCTGCAACGACGGGTCGCCTATCTGACCACCTTTGCGGTGGCGCTGGCCGTCGCCGCAACCAGCGTGGCCGGCTACGTGACGCTCCGCATCTCGCTCTACAACGCGCTCGACAGCGAATTGATCGACACCGCGACCTCAGTGGCCGCGGTCTCGGCGGCTCCGGAGATCCAACGGCTCGGCGGGCTGACCGAGAGTGCCCTGCGGGCCGGCAACGTGAGCATCGCCGCGTACCGGGCGGACGGCAAGAGCTATTTCGTGCCCGATGAACGTGAGCATCTGGTCCTCGGCTGGGACGAGCTGAAGATCGCCCGGCTCCAGCAGGGTGTCTCCGCGCGGTCGGGGGTCTCGACCAGCGGCAAGCCCTACCGGATCGTCGCCGTGCCGATCACCGAGCTGGCGGGTAACTACGCGCTGATCCTCGGCCGACCGCTGCAACCGACGAACGACATCCTCAGCTCGTTGTGGTTGGTGCTGATGATCTTCGGCGGCGCCGGCGTGGTGGTCGCCGCGGTCGTCGGGGCCAGCGTCGCGCGATCCAGCCTGCGTCCCGTCCGCCAGCTCTCCGCGGCGGTCGAGTACGTGACCGCGACCAAGGAGCTCGACCCGATCGGGATCGACGCCACCGGTGATCTGGCGATGTTGGCCGAGTCGTTCAATCAGATGCTCCGATCGCTCAACTCCTCCCGTGAGCGGCAGGCCCAGTTGATCGCCGATGCCGGGCACGAGTTGCGTACGCCGCTGACCAGTCTGCGGACCAACATCGAACTGCTCACCGCGGACGCCAAGACCGGGATGCTCAGCGAACCGGACCGGATCGCCATTCTGGGCGACGTCAACGCGCAGCTCATCGAATTCACGACGCTGATCGGCGACCTGGTGCAGCTCGCCCGGGACGAGACCACGGCCAAGCCGGAGCCGCTGGACTTCCGCAATGTCATCAACTCCGCCCTCGACCGGGTCCGGCGGCGCGGTCACGGGCTGCTGTTCGATATCGAGCTGGACCCGTTCTACGTGGTCGGTGACTCCGACATGCTCGAGCGGGCCATCACCAATCTGCTGGACAACGCGGTGAAGTGGAGTCCGCCGGGCGGCACGATCCGGGTGCAGCTTGAAGGTGACCGGCTCCGGGTGGCCGACCAAGGGCCAGGGATCACCGAGGATGACCTGCCGCACGTCTTCGATCGCTTCTATCGGGCCGACAACGCCCGCAATACGCCGGGCACCGGGCTCGGCCTGTCGATCGTGGCGCAGACGATCACCCAGCACGGCGGGTGGGTTCGAGCCGGCCGCTCCGCCCAGGGCGGCGCCGAGTTCACCGTCCAGATGCCCGGGTCGACGAGCCTGGAAACGCTCCAGCCGGTCTGACCGCCGCGTTCTGTGGAGAGCCCTCAGTGCGGGGGGCGGCAGTCGGCGCACTGCCCAAGGAGTGCGGCGTGGTCGGGCTCGAGCCGGAATCCGACCTCGCGGTCGAGGGCCTCGGCGAGTGGGCTCAGGATCTCGACCGGGACGTCGATCACCGCCTGGCAGCTGGTGCATTGCAGATGCGCGTGTCGTTCCAGAGCCGCCGCCGGCAGCGCCAGGTGGTAGACCGTTGCCGAGCCGGGAAGGTGCGTGTGGGTGACCAGGCCAAGCTCACCGAGCGTGGCCAGCGCCCGATAGACCGTGGCCCGGTGGACCCCGGGCGAAGAGTCCTCGGCCCGGCTGACGATCTCATCGGCAGTGAGGTGCTCGCGGGTGCCGTCCAGCACCTCGAGCACAGCCTGCCGCGGCTTGGTGATTCGCTCACCTCGCCGTCGAAGCAAGGCCACCGCTACCTCGACCTGGTCCACCCGACCATTGTCCGCCCCCGATTCGTGGCTGTCGCCCCTCGCCGCTGCCGACCTCTTGCGATAATGTCGCATCTGCCCTCCGAACGGGGTCGGGTGTCACCAGCGGGAAGCAGGACATGTCAGCAACCAAGGCCGCCGAAGAGGCATCGGCGCGAGGCACGTCACCTCGGGTCGGACCGCGGGAATGGCGCTCCATCATCGGGATGGCGTCGTTCATCCTCCTGTTGCATGTGGCCGGCTGGGGGGTGCTGATCGGCGTTGTCGCTCCGCACCACTACCAGGTGAGCGCGACCCAGGTGCTCGGGGTCGGGCTCGGGCTGACCGCGTACACGCTGGGGATGCGGCACGCCTTCGACGCCGACCACATCGCGGCGATCGACAACACCACCCGGAAGTTGATGGCCGAAGGCAAGCGGCCGGTCTCGGTCGGCTTCTGGTTCTCCCTCGGGCATTCGACCATCGTGTTCGGGCTGGTCGTGCTGCTGGCGGGCGGGATCCGGGCCCTGGCCGGCCAGTTGGAGAACGACTCGTCGCTGCTGCAGCAGATCACCGGTGTCGTCGGCACGGCCGTATCCGGCACGTTCCTGATGATTATCGGCATCGTCAACCTCGTCGTGCTGGTGGGCATCGTCAAGGTCTTCCGCCGGATGCGGCTTGGCAGCTACAACGAGACCCAGCTCGAGGAGCAGTTGAACAAGCGGGGGTTCGCCAATCGGTTTCTCTCCGGTGCGACCAAGGCGGTCACCAAGCCCGGGCACATGTACCCCGTCGGCGTGCTCTTCGGCCTCGGGTTCGACACCGCCACCGAAGTCGGCCTTCTCGTGCTGGCTGGTGGTGCGGCCGCCTTCAGCCTGCCCTGGTACGCGATCCTCACGCTGCCGATCCTCTTCGCCGCCGGGATGAGCCTGCTGGACTCGATCGACGGCTGCTTCATGAACTTCGCGTACGGCTGGGCGTTCTCCAAGCCGGTGCGCAAGGTCTTCTACAACATCACCATCACCGCGATCTCGGTCGGCGTGGCCCTGCTCATCGGCGGCATCGAGCTGATCTCCATCCTGACCGAGAAGACCGGCATCACCACGGGTCCGCTCGCGGCGATCGCCGAGATCAATCTCGACATGGTCGGCTACGGGATCGTCGGCCTGTTCGTCGGCACCTGGCTGGTCGCGCTGGCCGTGTGGAAGTTCGGCCGGATCGAGGAGCGCTGGACCCAAGGTCTCTCGCAATGATCCGGCCGGCCATCGACAACGGAAGAAGTTCTGCCGTGAGTACCCGGCGAATCGGCCTCGGTTAACGTCCGCACGCCTTGTCCACAGGCCCCAATTGGCGTTATCCCCAGATTTTCGATGGGCCGGCTGATTGGCCGCGCGGTACCGACACTAACCAGCGTGAGAGAGCGCATCGATCCCAGCGAGACCTTGCTGCACCTGGCGGCGTCTCAACATGAAGTCCTGAGCCTGGATCAGGCGACCCGATCCGGCCTCGGTCGGCACTCGATCGCTCGTTTGGTCCGCGAGGGTCGTTGGCAGCGGTTGACCCCGGGACTCCTGTTCACCGGTTCTCGTGACCCGACCTGGCTGGGGCTCGCCTGGGGCGGGATCTTGCTCGGCGGAGAGCAGGCCCGACTGTCCGGCTCCGCTGCCGGCTACCTCCACCGAATCGTGGCCGATCCGCCCAACCCCATCGAGGTGCTCGTGCCCCACGGCAGCCGGCCCGGCAGCCACACGTGGTGGACCTTCCGGCAGGAGGTCGACGGCGTCCGCGGACGATCAGTCCAGGATCCGCCTCGGACCTCAGCCGAAGACACGCTGCTCGATCTCGCCGCTGAGGCAACCGAGGGCGAGGTGATCAACCTGGTCCTCGCTGCCGTCCAGAGCCGATGTGTCTCCGTGCCGGCGCTGCGTCGACGACTTGGAGCCCGGCGCCGGGTGCGCCACCGTGCGCTGATCGAGAGCCTCATCACCGAAGCGGCCGCCGGCGTGCACAGCGGGCTCGAGCTCGACTACGCCCGCTCGGTGGAACGCCCGCATGGCCTGCCGACCGCAAGCCGGCAACACACCAACCGGGCCAGTCATCAGCGCGATGTGCGCTATGACCGGTTCGCCACGGTCGTCGAACTGGACGGACGACTCGGTCACGAGGGCTTGGGCCGCTTCCGCGACATGCACCGGGACAACTTCGCCACGGTCAGCGGCGAGGCGTCCTTGCGGTTCGGCTATTGGGACGTCCACGAGCGGCCGTGCCTCATTGCCCGCCAGGTCGGCCTCGTCCTCGCGCGGCGCGGCTGGCTCGGCGAGCTGGTTGCCTGCGCCAAATGTCGATGCGTCCCGTTAACCGATGCGTTTCTGCCGTGAGTACCCGGCGAATCTTCGTCCGTTATCGGCGCTCAGCCTTTCGGTAAACCGATCAGGACTTGCCGCGGGTGGCGTAGGGGGTGTGCGTGGGCAAGGTCATGCGGGGAGCTCGGCGCGGCCGTCGGCTGCCGACCATCGCCAGCAGGGTCTGCACCCGGAAGCGGTGGCCGCGGTAGGGCTCGAGGATCTCCTCGCAGGCGTCGTCGTCCAGCACCTCGCCGGTCAGCGTGTAGGTGATGTCCTTCGCCACGTGATAGTCACCGATGCTCCAGGCGTCGGGATCGCCGTGCGCCCGTTGCCGCACCTCTGCTGAGGTCCACCGGCCGACGCCGGGGAAGCTCCGGAGCGCTCGATCCGCGGCCTCGTTCGAGCCGGCGAGGGTTCGCTCCAAGGCCGTCCCCCGCACCGCGGTGCGGACCAGGGTCCGGCTGCGACGCTGTTCGACCCCGGCCGCGAGGAACCGCCAGGTGGGCACTCGGGCCCAGGCTGCGGCGGTGGGCGGGAGGCGCATGCCGTACGCGGCCGAGTCGGGATCGCCGGTCGGGCCCGGCGCCGGCTCCCCGAACTCACCGACCAGCAGCCGCCAGGCCCGGAACGCCTCCTTGCCGGTGACGACCTGCTCGATGCAGGCTGGGGCCAATGCTTCGATGACGTTCGCGCTGCGCCCGACCCGGTAGTGGCCGTAGCGCCGATGGGCATCGACCAGCGGCCCGTGGTCGCCAAGCGGTGCGAAATCGCCCGGATCGTCCCCCTCCCCCACCAGCTCCGGCACCTGGTCCAAGGCCCACTCGGCCCCCTCGCCCCACGCCCGCGCGGCCACCTCGTTGCCGTGGCCGATCAGCTTGATCAACGCCGGTCCGGCCGGCGTGCGGGTGGCCCGCAACCAGATGTCACCCAGCCGACGATGGGTCGGATCGCCAGGGCCGCGACGATGGAGCCCGAGAATTGGTGAGAGCATGACCGGTCGGTCGAGCCGCAGCTTCCGGGTCTGACCGGTCACCGGGGCACCGGGCGGTTGATCGCGAAGCGCAACGGGTCGAGGGGCCGGAAACCGTTGCCCAACAGCACTTTCCGGGAGGCGTCGTTGTCCGGTTCGACGTCGGCCAACACGTGGTCGGCGCCGCGACTCCAGGCATACTCCACGATCAGTGCGCAAGCCCGGGTCGCCAGGCCCCGGCCGCGCCAGGCCGGCACGACCGCGTACCCGATCTCGACCGACCCGCGTGCCGGCGGTCCGTGGAAGCCGATGTCGCCCACCACCTGATCATCGATCACCAGCTGATGGATCCACCAGTCGGGCTCGGCGGTCAGGAGTGTCCCAGGAGGCTCGTACCCCGCGAACAGCATGCCGAGCGCATCGAGGGTGCCGGCCAACGGATATTCCGGGTGCCACGACGAGCTCGTCGCGGCCGACGGCCAACCCGCCACGAGTTCCCGGGCTTCGCCCAGCGGCATGACGCGGAGCCGCAGGCGTTCAGCCGCCGACACCCGGCTAGTCGTTCGCCAGCGGCCAGGGGTTCTTCCGGCAGCCGCCGAGCCCCTTCGTCTGCTGCATCATCACCGGCGCCGGCTTCCCGCGGCCAGGGCAGGTCACGTGCTGATAGCCGAGCGAATGGCCGAACTCGTGGTTGATCAGATAGCGGCGATAGCCCGCGAGGTCCGATCCGTACGAATCCGCGCCCAGGAGCCAGCGCCTCGCGTTCAGCACGACCTTGTCCCCGTTCTGGCAGGACACGGCACCGCGGGTCAACAGTGGAGCGCACAGACGGTCGGTCGTGCCCGGCGTCACGATGTAGGCGTGCAGCGACGCTTCGCTGGCCGAGCTGACGAGCTGGAAACGCCAGCGGCCGGAGCCGCGCCAGCTGCGCTTGTCGTTCAGCACCGTCTCGATCTGCCGCGCCGCGTCCTCGGGGTCGACGTCGAGGTTGTCCTCCACCCGGACGTCGTAGCGGATCAGCCGACCCCGGTCCGAGGCGGCGTTCAGGTCGAGGTCGGACCGATCGTACGAGCCGGGTCCGGTCGCCGGTACCTTGATCGGCTTGGCCTTCACCGTGGCCTTCTTGGGTTTGCCCGGCGTCGCCGGCTCCGGCGTCGGCGCGACCGTCGGGGTCGGGCTTGCGCTGCTCGGTTCGGCGGTCGGGGTCGGGCGGCTGAGCGGCGCAGCGGCCCCAGACGGAGTTGATGCCGGCACGGCCAACAGTGATCGTCCGCTGTCGACACCGACCGCAACGGGCAGCGCGTGCGCGCCCAGTCCGACGAGTCCGAGCACGACCACTCCGGCCAGCGTCCCGATGGCTCCGCGCAGATCCCGGAACGGTCGCGGCCGGTCGCGGGCGATTTCATGACTCGGGTCGTCGATCGAACGTGGGCTAGATTGAGTGCCGCCGTGCCTCGACCAGCGGGAGGTCGACCGGTGGGGTGACTCCGGCTGCGCCTGCGCGCGCTGGGACTTGTCACCCCGAACTTGACTCACGAGGACTAAGACTAGGCGGAGAAGGTGGCTCACTCGCATTTTGGCTCACGGCTCGACACAACGGGTCCACAGCCCATGGTCGATCCCGACGAGCTGCGCCGACACCGTCGTGCGCTCCGCATCCTGGTTGTCGTCCTCATTCCCCTGGCCATCTGGACCCTGGTCGGACTGATCGCCCTCTGGCCCGGCGACATCTCCAGCCACGTGAACCAGGATGTGGCCGGCTACAGCGTCGCCGGCGTCACCTACCCGAAGGCCCGGATCACCAGCCTCACCGAGATCTCCTGTGACGGTCTGTCGGGCTCGACGCCGGGCGTAACTGAGAGCCGCTGCGCCAACGCCACGTCCTCACTGCTCGAAGGCGACGACAAGGGCAAGGCCGTCACTGTGCCGTTGACCGCGGCGGTCTACGCCTCCGGGGTCAAGGAGGGTCAGACCATCAAGCTCATCCGCGTTCCCCCGGCCGACGGGCAGCCGGCGCAATACCAGTTCGCCGACTTCGAACGCCGGACACCGTTGATCGTCTTCACCCTGATCTTCGCCGCCGTGGTGACCGCTGTGGCTCGGTGGCGCGGCTTCGCGTCGCTGATCGGTCTCGCATTTGCCGGCTTCATCCTGGTCAAGTTCATGTTCCCGGCTTTGGTGGCCGGGGCCAATCCGATCCTGATCGGGCTGATCGGTTCGTCGGCCATCATGTTCGTCGTGCTGTACGCGGCGCACGGATTCAGTGCCCGGACGACGACTGCCCTGGTCGGCACCCTGTTCGGCCTGATTATGATCTCCGGCCTCGGCTACGTGGCCACCCGTTGGGCCCATCTCACCGGGGTGTCGTCGGAAGAGGACTTCGTGCTCTCGGCCGTGGCCCCGGACCTCAAGCTGACGTCGGTTGTCCTGTGCGGCATCATCGTGGCCGGCCTGGGCGTCCTCAACGACGTCACCATCACCCAGGCGTCGGCGGTCTGGGAGCTGGCCGACAGTGACAGCCGCGGCCGGCCGGGTGGGCGGCAGAGCCAACGTCACCTGTTCAGCCGCGCGATGCGGATCGGCCGGGACCACATCGCCTCAACGGTCTACACCATCGCCTTCGCCACTGCCGGCGCTTCACTCGCCGTGTTGTTGCTGATCGCCGTGTACGACCGGCCGTTGCTGCAGGTGTTGCAGACCGAGCAGTTCGCCGGCGAGGTGATCCGCACCCTGGTGGGATCGATCGGCTTGGTGCTCGCCGTGCCCTTGACCACGGCAGTGGGGGTTGCCGTAGTGCGAGCCAGCGGGAGCGCCCGGGTTGACGGCGGGAGACCGGGAGGGTCGCGAAGCGAATCGCGGTCAGAGCGCGTCACCGGGCCGGGCCCGGCTCAGCGGACGCCGCCGCCGGCCAGTGACGAAACCACCGTGTTGCCGACAACCAAGCGGCGGGACCTGGCCGATCCCGAGCATGGCGAACCATCCGCCCGCGCCTCGTCGGAGCCGGTCGCCCCGGTGCGGCGGCGACGCTCGCGACGGCACGACGATGACGATTTCGGCGACTTCACCTATCTGCACGAGCCCGACGACACCGATCCCGGCCCGCCGACCGGTGGCGGCGGCGGGCGCCGCTCATTCTGAGGCGTACTCCAGGACGAGACTCAGCCACGCGTCCGGCTGCTCCCGATGCAGCACGTGATCAGGTTGCCGGTCGATGACAGAGACGTTCCGTTCGCGATCGCCCGTCGATCGGTCGGGCCACCCGTCGGCCGAGCGGATGCCGTCAGCGACTTCGGCCACCTGCAGACTGGCCAGATCCCGTGCAGCGTGGCGACAGTCCTCGCGGTGCCAGTTCGGGTGTTCCGTGGCGATGCGCAGGACGCTCAGGTCGATGTCTCGACGGGCCAGTGCCGCCGCTTCGACGAGCGCATCGGCTTCGGCCGCCCGGTCGGTGGCCGGGTCCGGGAAGCCGTCCAGCACCAACCGCTCGACCAGCGTCGAACGACGAGCCAGTTCGAGCCCGACCGCGGCACCGAACCCGTGCCCGACGACCAGATCGAGCGGTCGGTCGGCGAGCTCGGACGCGATCCACTCGGCCGCGACCCGGGGCGTCAGGGGCACCTCCGACCGTGGACTCGCGCCGTGGGACGGCAGGTCCGGCGCCTTCACGCGCCACCCGGCCGCTCCCAGTTGATGGGCGACCCGCCACCATGTCGCTGACGACGAACCTGATCCGTGCAGCAGCAGCGCCCGCCGCTCGGCGGCACCCCAGGATCGCCAGCGCAGGAAGCCGGGGCCCGGATCTTCGTCGCGCCTGGTCATGGCGCCAGTATGACGCCCGATCAACCCCGATCCACAGGCCGGTCGAGCGAGGGGATCGTTACGGCACGGGCCACGGCGGGAGACCAAGGTGGTCTTCGGCCCAGGACCAGAACCGCTCCGAATCGTCCAGGCTCTGCGCCTGCGGGCTGGGGGCTGAGACCGTGCGCTCGACGACGTAGACACCGCTGAGTTCGTCGAGATCTGGGCTCTCGACCGCCCAGGCCAGGTTGGCCGCCGCCTCGGCCACCGACGTCGCGAAGGCCAACCGCGGCAGCACCATCTTCATGATCAACTTCTGCGCACCGGAGGTGTACGCGGCGGCGGTGCTGGGCACGAAGCCGGGACAGACGGCGACGCTGGTGATCTGGGAGGGCAGCCGGCGCTGCAGCGCGTTACTGACCCAGATCAAGGCCAGCTTCGAATTCTTGTACGCCCGGTCACGGTGATAGTCGTGTTCGAGGTAGGGATCGTCGAAGTCGAAATTCACCGGTGCGCCCCGGGAACCCACGGTGTGCAGTCGCGACGTCACCGAGACGACCCGGGAGTGCGGAGCCCGGATCAGTCCGGGGAGCAGTTCCCGGGTGAGCAGCAGCGGTCCGAGCGTGTTGGTGGCCAGCGTCAGCTCGACACCGTCAGGAGTGAGGGTGCGCTGCTCGGGTGAGCGCAACACGCCCGCGTTGTGCACCAGCGCATCGATGGCTTCGGCGCTTTCGACCAGCTCCCGGGCCAACGCGCGAACCGAGATCGGCGAGGCCAGGTCGCAGGGCCGCCACTCGATCGCTGCGGTCGGAAGCTGACCGCACAGCCGGGCGTGGGCCATGGCCCCCCGCCGCTGATCACGGGCGGTGAAGATCACCCGCCAGCCGGATCGCGCCAGGGCCTCGACGAGCGCATAGCCGATCCCCCGATTACCACCGGTAATCAGTGCCGTGCGCTGGCCCTTCATGGCGGCGACCCTACCGCGCTCGCCCGACGGAGTCGGGTCCGGGACTTGACCTCAAGCTTACTTGAAGTTGAACACTGGAATTCGATCATTCTTTGGAGGTAGGTATGAAGAACGCACTGATCACCGGCGGCTCGATCGGGCTGGGCCGGGCCTTGGCCCTGGAGCTGGTCCGGCAGGGGTGGCACATCACGATCGACGCCCGGGATGCTGCGGCCCTGGACCGGACCGCGCAGCAGCTCCGCGAGACCGCGACGGTCCCACGACAGACAGTTCGTGCCGTTGCCGGCGATGTCACCGAACGCGATCACCGGTCGGCGCTGATCGCCACCGCGGCGTCGGTCGGGCCGATCGATCTGATCATCAACAACGCGAGTGAGCTGGGCGGTTCGCCCTTGCCGGCGCTCGGTCAACTCGACGGGCCGGCGTACGAGCGGCTCTTCCGCACCAATGTCGTCGCGCCCCAGCAACTGATCCGGGCGGCTCTCGACCGGCTGGGCTCCGGGGCGGTGATCATCAACGTGTCCTCCGATGCCGGCGTTGAGCACTACGAGACCTGGGGTGGCTACGGGTCGACCAAGGCCGCTCTTGATCATCAGACCTTGACCTGGGCGGCGGAGTTGCCGCAGTTCACCTGGTACGCGGTGGATCCGGGTGACCTGCGGACCGCCATGCACCAGGCGGCCTTTCCCGGCGAGGACATCAGCGATCGACCGGAGCCCGAGTCCGTGGCCCCGCTGATCATCGATCTGGTCGGGTCCGAGCGGCCGAGCGGTCGCTATCGGGCGAATGATCTGGGGCTTCACACCAGGACGAGCGCGGCATGACGGCCACGCTGCTGCCGACGACGCCGACGACGCACTTCGCTTCCCCGGACGACTTCACCGCGACGGCGCCGCCCGAGCGTCGGGGACTGCGGCGGGATCAGGTCCGGCTGCTGGTCGCCCGGCGAGCCGGCCTCGAGCACACCCGGTTCGACCGGTTGGGTGATCATCTGCGCGCCGGTGACGTGGTGCTGATCAACACCTCCGCGACCCTGCCGGGGCAGCTGGACGCCTGGCGCGACGGGCGGCCGACCATCGTCCATCTGGCCAATCAGCTGGCCGACGGCACCCGAGTGGTGGAGCTGCGGACGGCTCCCGATGCCGGTCGGCCGGTGCTCGATGGGCGTCCGGGTGAACACCTCGAGCTGCCGGCCGGCGGTTCGCTCACCCTGCTGGCGCCCTACCCGGAGCCAGGATCGTCACCCTCCGGCCGCGGCAACCGGTTGTGGCGCGGTCAGGTACGCGTGCCCGGGCGATTGCTGACCTATCGGCACCGGCATGCCCGGCCGATCAGCTACGGGTACCTGTCCGATCGCTTCCCGATCGAGGCGTACCAGACGATCTTCGCCCGGCATCCGGGTAGCGCCGAGATGCCGAGCGCGGGACGTCCGTTCAGCCCGGAGTTGGTGGCTCGCCTCGTCGCCGCCGGCGTGATCTTCGCGCCGATCACCCTGCACACCGGGCTGTCCTCCCAGGATGCCGGTGAGGCGCCGCAGGCCGAGTGGTACGCGGTGAGCCGGAGCTCGGCCGATCTGGTCAACGCCGCCCGAGCCCGCGGCAATCGGGTGATCGCCGTCGGCACGACGGCCACCCGGGCGATCGAATCAGCCACCGGCCCGGACGGCGTCGTGGTCGAGAGCTCGGGCTGGACCGAGCTGGTGATCTCGCCGGACCGGCCCGTCCGGATCGTGGATGGATTGATTACGGGCTGGCACAACCCGGAGGCATCGCATCTGCTGCTGGTGGAGTCGGTGGCCGGGAGCGCGCTGACGCAGGCCGCGTACGACGCCGCGGTGTCCGAGCGCTATCGGTGGCACGAGTTCGGTGACTCCTGCCTGCTCCTGCCGGACGCTTCCCTAGTAAGTCACTAGGCGTTGTGAGGTACGATCCGCACCCATGGGGATCTTCGGCTTTCCGAATCCGGTGAACGAGAAGGCGGCTCGGACCGTGGCGGCCGGCGTCGCGTTGCTGGCCGTTCTCACGCTGGTCTCCGGCTGGCATTGGCTGATCGCCATCCTGGCTCTGGGCTTCCTGGCCCGGGTGCTGACCGGCCCGAAGCTCAGCCTGCTGGGTCAGTTCACCACCCGGGTCGTTGCGCCGCGGCTCGGCATGCCGAAGTTCGTCCCGGGACCGCCGAAGCGTTTCGCTCAAGCCATCGGCCTCGCCCTGACCTCGGTGGCCGCGGTCGGGTCGCTCGGGTTCGGCGCGCACCTGCTCGGGACCGTGCTGATTGCGGTGTTGCTGGTCTTCGCCCTGCTGGAATCGGTGGCCGGATTCTGCGCCGGCTGCTGGCTGTTCAGCCGGCTGATGGCCATCGGGGTCATCCCCAGCGATGTCTGCGAAGCCTGTGCACACTTCAGCTCCCCGAAGAGCCCTGAGGTTTCGCTCGCCCGTTGAAGCGCCGCAGCTGGGAATGCGATCAGCTTGGCCGTCGGCGTCCGGGATCGGCGACGTCAGGGACCGGGTTTGAGCAGCGGGAACAAGATCGTTTCGCGGATGCCGACCGACGTGAACAGCATGACCAGGCGATCGATGCCCAGCCCGAGGCCACCCATCGGCGGCGCGCCGAATTCCAGCGCGGCCAGGAAATCCTCGTCGAGCTGCATCGCTTCCTGATCACCGGCGGCCGCGGCGAGTGACTGCTCGGTGAGGCGTTCCCGCTGGATCACCGGATCGATCAACTCCGAGAACCCGGTGCCGCGTTCCATCCCACCGATGATCAGGTCCCAGGCCTCGATCAGATCGGGATCGCTGCGGTGCGGCCGGGCCAGCGGCTGCGCGAGCGGCGGGTAGTCGCAGACGAAGGTCGGCTGGAGCAGGGTCGGCTCGACCAACTCGCCGAACAGGTGCATGATCAACTTCTGCTCGGTCCACTCTCGCTCGTAGCTCACCTCGTGGTCCTCCGCGATGGCGCGCAACTGGTCCAGTTCGGTACGCGGCGTGACCTCGATCCCGAGCACCTCCGACAGGCCGGGATAGACCCCCAGCCAGCGCCACTCGCCGTCAAGATCGATCATCCCGTCCGGAGTCTCGATCGTCCGCGACCCGAGCAGGTCCGCGACGTCGAGTGATGATCCTCTGCACGACGTCGGCGATCGTCCGCTGATCACCCCAGGCCTGATAGACCTCGAGCATGGTGAACTCCGCGCTGTGGGTGGAGTCGATGCCCTCGTTGCGGAAGATCCGGCCCATCTCATAGACCCGCTCGACCCCGCCGACCGCGGCCCGCTTCAAGAACAGCTCCAGCGCGATGCGCAGCGTCATGTCGATGTCGAACGCGTTCAGGTGGGTGTTGAACGGGCGAGCGTTAGCCCCGCCGTGCACCAGTTGGAGCACCGGGGTCTCGATCTCGACGTACCCGTCCCGATGCAAGGTCTCGCGCACGCTCCGGGTGATCGCGGCGCGCGTCCGGACCAGGTCACGAGCAGCCTCCCGGACGGTGAGATCGACATGCCGTTGGCGTACCCGGTTCTCGTCCGACAGCACCGAATCGACGCGGGGCATCGGTCGCAGGGCTTTGGAGGCGAGCTGCCACTCGAGAGCGAGCACGGACAACTCGCCCCGTCGCGACGAGATCACGCGGCCGCGCACGAAGACGAAATCGCCGAGATCGACATCGGCCTTCCAGCCGGCCAGCGCCTCCTCGCCGACCTCGGCGAGCGACAGCATGACCTGCAGCCGCGCCCCCGAGTCGGTCTGCGACAGCCCTTCCTGCAGGGTGGCGAAGCAAAGCTTGCCGGTGTTGCGGACGAAGACGACCCGACCGGTGATGCCGACCACGTCCTCGGTCTCCTCACCCGTTTCCAGCTCGGCCCATCGGGC
Source organism: uncultured Actinomycetota bacterium (assembly GCA_963731295.1). GTDB lineage: Bacteria > Actinomycetota > Actinomycetes > Propionibacteriales > Propionibacteriaceae > Microlunatus. Next base: position 199,848 of record CAVSUP010000006.1, on the reverse strand, counting down.
CCGCACGGCACGCAACTCGTGGGTCCGCGGCACGCTCACCGGATACGGCTGGCGCCCCTCAGCCAAGATCCTGGCCCGCTTGTCCTGCCGCACCCGGATCTGCTCGGGCAGGTCGCTGCCCGTCTCGTCGACAGCGGGTGCGGAAGGTTGGTCGGGCACCGCGTCAGCATAGGCCCTCACGACGTGGTGCGAACCGGGAGTTTCGAGCCCCCGGACCAACCCTCAGCTGATCTCCTCCGACTGGGTGTTAACGCAGGGTTAACGCGAGATTGAGTAGGCTCCGGCCTATGGCGGACGTGCTTTCCAACTACCGGGCCGGTGAAGCGTTCGACGAGATGATCGACGGTGAAGGCAGCGTACGGCCCTCGTATCGAGCGGTCTACACCACGCTGAAGCAATCCACCGCACTCGAGCTCCGCGGGATCGCCGAATCGCTCGCTCACAACTACATCCGGGCCGGGGTGACCTTCGACGTCGGCGGGGTGGAGCGACCCTTCCCGCTCGACCTCGTCCCGCGGGTGATCGCCTCCGGAGAGTGGGAGACGGTCGAGGCGGGGGTCGCCCAGCGGGTGAAGGCGCTCGAGGCCTTCCTCGCCGACGTCTACTCCAGCGCCCGGGTGATCTCCGACGGGGTCATCCCGAGTCAGCTCGTCACCTCGTCCAACCACTATCACCGCGCCGTGTGGGGGGTCCAGCCCGGCAACGGCGTCCGGATCCATGTCGCCGGCGTCGATCTGATCCGCACTCCGGACGGCGACGTACGCGTGCTCGAGGACAACGTCCGGGTGCCGAGCGGCGTCTCGTACGTGATGACCAATCGCAGCGCGATGATCACCGCCATGCCCGACGCCTTCGCCAATCAGCGGATCCGGGCCGTGGCCAGTTATCCCACCCGGCTGCTCAAGGCGCTACGGATGGCCGCCGCTCCGGGCATCGATCAGCCCACGGTGGTCGTCCTGACACCCGGCGTCTACAACTCGGCCTACTTCGAGCACACGCTGCTGGCCCGGACCATGGGCGTCGAACTGGTCGAGGGCCGTGATCTGGAATGCCGGCGCGGCAAAGTCTTCATGCGGACCACCGCCGGGCTGCAGCGGGTCGACGTGATCTATCGGCGGATCGACGACGATTTCATCGACCCGGTGCACTTCCGCAGCGACTCGATGCTCGGCGTACCCGGCCTGGTCAATGCGGTGCGCACCGGAGGGGTCGCGTTGGCCAATGCGATCGGCAACGGGGTCGCCGACGACAAATTGATCTACACCTACGTGCCCGATCTGATCCGCTACTACCTCCGCCAGGAACCGATCATCGCCAACGTCGACACCTGGCGCCTCGAGGACGACGAGGCCCGCGAGGAGGTGCTGGACCGGCTGGACGAGCTCGTGGTCAAACCCGTCGACGGCTCGGGCGGGAAGGGCATCGTGATCGGTCCGCGGGCGACGAAGGACGAGCTGGACGCGCTCCGCCAGCGGGTGACCGCTGACCCGCGCGGCTGGATCGCCCAGCCCGTGGTGCAGCTCTCGACGGTGCCGACCTTGATCGACGACGATCTCGAGCCGCGCCATGTTGATCTTCGTCCGTTCGCGGTGAACAACGGCGAGAGCGTCTGGGTGTTGCCCGGTGGTCTCACCCGGGTGGCCCTCCCGCGCGGTGAACTGGTCGTCAACAGCAGTCAGGGCGGTGGCAGCAAGGACACCTGGGTGCTGAGCCCGCCGGCCCACCGCGTCGTGATCGAGGAGCCCGAGGACGCGGTCGAAGATGATCAACTGAGTCCGCCGGCCGCTCGGGTTGCGGCGGAGCCCGACGACGCACCCGGTGATGATCAACCGAGCCCGCCGGCCACCCCGCCGCCTACGCCGGCGCCGGTGCCGATGGCCGTGTCGCGGGTTCCCGTCGGCGTGATGCCCAAACGCACCGAGCACCTCCGCCAGCAGGAAGAACAACAACAGCAGTTTGTTCGAGGGGGTGGACCGGCATGCTGAGCCGGATCGCCGAATCCCTGTTCTGGATCGGCCGGTACGTCGAGCGGGCCGACGACACCGCGCGACTGCTGCAGAGCCATCTGCGGCTGCTGGTCGAGGACACCTCGTCGATCGAGGTCGATGCCTGCCGGAACCTGCTGGCGTTGATGAGTGTCGATCATGTCGAGAATCCCACTCATCAGGACCTGCTTCGGGTCCTTGTGTACGACGCGTCCGAGTCGACGTCGATCAACTCCTGCTGGGCCGCCGCCCGCGATAACGCCCGCCGGGCCCGCGAGGTCATTCCCCTTGATCTGTGGGAATGCATCAACGGCACCTGGCAGCAGCTGCCGACCGGCGGGGCCGGAGTCACCGCGGCCCACACCCATCTGAACTGGGCCCGCGACCGCAGCGCCCTGTTCGCCGGCATCTCCCGCAGCATCATGGTCCGCGACGACGGCTGGCAGTTCATGTCGATGGGGCGCTCGCTCGAGCAGGTCGACATGACCTCACGGCTCGTGGCCTCGGCGTCCCTGGCCGGCGGCAGCACCCAGTGGCCGTCGGTGCTGCGCGGCTGCGGTGGCCACGACGCCTTCTTGCGGACCTATCCCGGCGTACACACCGACCGGGAAGCCGCGCAGTTCCTGATCTTGGACTCGCGCTTTCCCCGGTCGATCATGCACGGCCTGATCGCCGCCTCCGACAGTCTGCGGAAGATCAGCCAGAACAATGTGTCGGTACGCCAGTCCGGCTCCGCCGAGCGAGCACTCGGCCAGTTGCGCGCGCACCTGGAGTACTCCGATGTCAGCGACCTGGTCGACAACCTGGACGAGGAGATGGCCGCCGTCCAGGACGTGGCTGCCGAGATCACCGGCGCGGTGGCGAGGAACTACTTCGCCGCGGCTGACCCCATGGCCTGGATCACCGAAGGGACGCGATAGCCATGCGGCTGAGCATCGATCATCAGACCGGATTCCGGTACGCCTCCAAGGTTTCCTCGTCCTACAACGAGGCTCGGATGACCCCGGTGGGATCGGAACACCAGACGGTGTGGAGCAGCCGAGTCAGCATCGAACCGGCGGCCTGGAGCTTCACCTACGTGGATTACTGGGGCACGACAGTGACGACGTTCGAGTTGCACGAGCCGCATCAGCGCCTGACCGTGCACGCCCAGGGCGTCGTCGAGACCCACGGCGATGATCTTCCCTGGGACCTCGACCGGCGGATCGCGACCAATGATCTGGGCTGGCCGGCGCTGCGGGACCGCGGCGTGATCGACACCATGACCGAGTACCTGGTCGTCACCGATCGGACCCGGGCCCCCGACGAGTTGCTCCAGCTCGCCGCCGCCGCGGTCGGCCCCTCGCCCCGGCTGACCGGCCTCGACATCTGTGGCCTCATTCATGATCATCTGACCTACCGGCGCGGCTCGACCGAGGTGAACAGCACCGCCCGCCAGGTCTGGGAGCTCGGCCGCGGGGTCTGCCAGGACTACAGTCACGTCGCACTGGGGGCGCTGCGCTCGGTCGGTCTGCCGGCCCGCTATGTCTCGGGCTATCTGCATCCGGGCGCGGGCGAGGCGAACACCATGGTCAGCGGGGAGAGCCACTCCTGGATCGAGTGGTGGTGCGGGAGCTGGGTCGCGTACGACCCGACCTTGCGGACCCGGCTCACCGATCACTACGTCCGGGTCGGGAACGGTCGCGACTACGGCGACGTCGCGCCGTTGCGTGGCACCTACGCCGGCGGCGCTTCGGAGATGTTCGTCACCGTGGAGATGACCGAGCTCGGGTGACCGTGACCGTGTCGCACTAGCGCAACGCCGCCGATCGGGCCAAGATCGTCGTTGGGGGCGATCGATGACGATTCTGCTGGGCAGCCAGCGCCGTGGAGATATCGCCGGCTATCTGGTGGGCCTGTTGGTCTCGGCCCTGGTCGGCCTGATGGTGGTGTTCACCGCGCTGAACACCCAGTCCGAGCGGGTGCTCGATGTCAACGGCGTCAACTGGTCGTTCGGGCTGCTGTTCGGACCGCGGGCGTTCACCGGTCAGAGCCGGCAGGGTTGGGAGCAGATCAGCCGCGGCCCCGCATGGTCACCGGACGGGCAACGGTTCGACGCTCTGCTGGCCCTCCACCTGCACGCAGATGCCCTCTACATTGCCGCCTACACAATCTTGTTCGCGTTGATCATGATCGCGGTGTGCCGTTCGTGGTGGTGGCTGTGTGCCGGATTGCCGCTCGTCGTCCTGGTGGCGGCCGACGTGGTCGAGGACCGGCTGGCCCGGACCGTGACCGGCGGGCAGGGATCGATCAATGCGCTGGTGTACGCCACCGAAACGAAGTGGCTGGCACTGTTGATCATGGTCCTGGTGCTGGTGCTGCGGATCGCCACCCAGCGGCCGACCCACCCGGCGATGATCAACCGCACGACGGTGAGCCGCGCCTGGCGGGCGATCCAGCACCAGCGATTCTCCGTGCTCCCGAGCTTGATCATCTTCGTCCTCAGTGTGCTGGCCGGCGCAGCGATCCTCGAGCAGCTGCCCGACGTGGAGCGGTCCTGGGCCAACGCCGCCGAGCTCGATCCGCAGGCCATGTGGGCCATCGCCGCCGTGTTGATCTTGACCACTTCGGTGTACCTGAGCACCCGGATCAGGATCGGGTACGCCCAGGATCGGTTGGCCGAACAGGACGCCGTCGCGGCCGGCGAGGCCGCGGAGGAAGGGTCGGCCGCACCGAAGGCTCTGCTGCGCGTGTGGCTCGTCCCGGTCGCGGTCGTTCTCCTTGCTGCGGGCGGCTGGGCGGCCGGCTGGCTCTATCAGCGAATCAGTGGCGTGGAGCTAGGTCTCGGCCAGCTGGTCTGGCCCCGCAGCCTGGCCTTCGTGGGCGTGCCTGTGCTGATCATCGGCATCTCGGTCCTGATCCGGTGTCTGTGGTCAGCGGCCCTGTCGCCGTACCGGCCGCCGCTCATGGACGCCGCCAACCTGGCTGCGGTGCGGTTTGTCGGCAACGCGGCGACTGCCGCGGTGGTGGTCGTGGCCGGCCTCGGGCTGATCCGGGCGTTCGTGCCGATCTGGCTGCTCCGTGACCAGTTCGGAGCCCAGTCCGCCACGCGTCCGCTGATCGTCGATCTCGGACAGACTCGGGGGTGGTTGCTCACCGGCTTCGGTGGGATCGTGCTGCCCTGGTTGATCACGATCGCCGCCCGGGTCGCCCAGCGCTCGCTCCCAAAGCTGACCACGTTGAGCTCATTCAAGGTCGGCCGGGCGCTGTTCATCGGCTGGTTCGCGATCTTCGCCGCCCTCGGTCTGTTCCCACAACTGGCGTCCGAGCTGGGACTGGCCGCTACGGCGGTGCTGGCGATCGGCGCGCTGACCGGGCTCGTATCGGCGATGGGTCTGTTGATGCAGGGCCAGAAGCCGGCGGAGGTATTCCTCGCGCTCGGTTTTCGACGTACGCCGCTGGTCACGGTCTTCGCGGGCACGTTGGTCCTGGTCGGCGCCTTGAGCGGCACCGGCACGATCCACCAGATGAATCGCGGCGCCGCCAGCCCGCACGCCGACGTCCGACCCAGCCTGGCGGACACGTTCGGCTCCTGGGTCGGCGCCCAGGACGGCTGCAATGTTCCCTTCGGCGCCCGCCAGGTGCGGCCCATGCTGATGATCGCCGCCGAGGGCGGCGGCATCCGGGCCGCGTACTGGACCGTTCGCGGCCTGGAGGAGCTGGGCCGCGACACCTGCGCCAGCAAGTCGGTGCTGTTCTCGACCGGCGCGAGCGGCGGATCGGTGGGATTGACGATTGCCCGGTTCAGCGGCAACCGGGCCGACCCCGGTGGCGTACGCGCCGTCGAAGCAGTGCAGCAGATGGCCGAGGAATCCACCTTGTCGGCCGCCGCCGACGGAACCTTCGTCCGCGACACCTTCTACGGCGCGACCGGGGTCCCTTTCGCCCAGCCCCTCGCGGCGTCCCGGCCGTGGGCCTGGGTCGACCGGGCCGGGCTGATCGAGGCCGGCTGGACCGACTCGTACGACCGCGACGGTCCGCCGTGGGGCAGCCGGTCCTACCTGAGCGACCCGGACCCCTCGCCGGCGACCGGCGCGTTGATCTTGAACTCGACGAGTGTCGAGGGGACCTGCCGAGTGTGGCTGAGCCAGGTGAGCTTCTCGGAGACGGCCGCCCGGCCGGCGCCCAGGTCAGATCCGGAGAACAACTGCGACAAGGTGCCCGGCCCGGCCGCCCGAACGATCGATCTGTTCAGCACCTACGGGCCCTACACCGGCGGGGGCGCACCGAGCGCTCCGATTCCTGGCTGCCTCGGCGATATCCCGGCGGCGACGGCCGCCCTGCTCACGGCGCGGTTCCCCTACGTGACGCCGGGCGGCGGTCATCGGGCCCTGCCCGGATCGGGGGAGGAAGGAGCAGGCGTCCGCCCCGTACTGGCCGCGGACCCAGCTGGTCGACGGCGGCTATCTCGAGAACAGCGGCTTGGCGACCATCACCGATCTGGCCCCGAACTGGGCGGCCCTGGTCCGGGACCACAATCAGCGGGCGATGGCTGACCAGACCTTGCCGTACGTCGTGCCGATCGTGGTGTATCTCGCCAACGGCGATCCCCACCTGACCCATCCGACCCTCAACCAGGGACCGGTCAGCGAAGTGTCCTTGCCGATCACCACCTATCTGAAGGGCGGAAGCTCGCTGTCGGGAGCGGCCGCGCTGCTCGAACGGGCCCAGAAGTCAGTGTCGATCGACAACTTCTGCGCTGCGCCGACCGGAGGGGGCACCGATCCGTGCCCGAGCCTGGAGGCGAAATTCGCCCAACGGGTCATCGTGATCGACCGACTGCCGGTGCCGGAGGTCGCGGCCCCGCTCGGCTGGGCGCTGTCCCACGCCAGCCGGATCACCTTGAACACCGCGATCACCCAGCAACTCGAGGCGCATTGCGCCCCGCGGCCGCCGACCGCTCCCGGCACCACCCCGGTGGCCGGACCCCCACCGAGCTGCCGGCTGGGCTATGCGCCACTCGGCGACCTGCACGACTACTTCAGCGCCCGCTGATTCCCGCGACCGCGGCCGATCGGGAGGTCGCTATCTTTGTCCGCATGAGCAATTACGGCCAGCAGCCCCCGCCCGGTCAAAACCCGCCCGGTCAGAATCCCTACGGCCAGAATCCTCAGCAGCCGTACGGGCAGCCTCAGCAGCCCAATCCGTACGGGCAGCCGCAACCGCCGTACGGCCAGCCGTCGGCCCCGCGCCCCCCGCAGCAGCCCTACGGTCAGCCCTCATCGCCGTACGGGCAGCCTCAGCAGCCACCGTACGGTCAGCCCGGCCCGGGACAACCCGGACAGGGGCAGCCGGGACAGGGACAACCGGGCCAGCCGCAGTACGGGCAGCCGACGCAGCCGCAATGGACGCCGCAGCCGCTGGCCGCGAAGAAGCCGGCGCTGGTGTCCCACAGTGTGCCGGTCGTCACGATGGACACGATCCCGGGTCGCGAGATCGCCGACGTGCTGGGTGAAGTCGTGGGCGTGGTGGCCCGGACCCGCGAGTTGCGCCCCGATCTGCGCAGCGGCAACCCGATCGACGGGTATGTCACGATGCTCACCGAATCCCGTCAGGACGCGGTCGCCCGGCTGGCCGAGATGGCCCAGGCCGCCGGCGCGGACGCGGTGGTCGGCTTGCGCTTCGATTGCAGCGAGATCACCCAGTCGCTGAGCGAGGTTGCCGCGTACGGCACGGCGGTCATCCTGTTCGACCTCACGGGCGAGAACGACGTCCCCGACGAAGCTGACGAAGCCGACGAGGACACGACCTCACGGAGCGCCGCGCCGAGCCGGGCTCCTGAGGATCAGAGCGACAGCAGCCAACAGTGGCCGCCGAGCTCATGGCCGTCATCGAGCTGAACACCCGCTGACAATCCCCGAACCATCGATAGAGATTGGATGCCATGAGCGCCAGCAGTAAGTCCGGTGGAAAGAAGAACGTCCCCGAGGACGAGACCAAGCGCAAGTTCCGCGAAGCGCTGGAAGCGAAGCAGGGACGGCGGGGCGAAGACCACCTCGACACCCAGCCGGAAAATCCTCATCCGCACGGTCCGGTGGAAACCAAGCGGGTCTTCCGCCGCAAGACCGGCTGACGCGACCTCTCGACTCCTCTCGACTCTCGAACCCTCGAGCCCTCGAGACCGTCGAGCCCTCGAGACCGTCGATCGGGATCAGGCTTCGCGGATCCGGATGCCGCCGTCGACGACCTCGAATCGGACGGCGGAAAGATCAGGGATCAACGCATCGGCGGGCAGGTTGTCTTCGGCCGTCGTGGTCAAGACGCCGAGACTGAAGCAGCCGGCCGCCCGAGCGGCAGCAATCCCGGCCGGCGCGTCCTCGACCACCAGGCAGCGGGTCGGGTCGGCCCCCAGCCGCGCGGCTGCGGTGAGGAACGGCTCGGGATCCGGCTTCCCCCGGCTCACCTGATCGGCCGTGACGAGCACCGTCGGGACCCGGAGGCCGGTCACCACGATCCGAGCCTCGGCCAGGGCGCTCGTGCACGACGTGGCGATCGCGTTCTTGGCCCCCACCAACGCCGACAGGGCCTCGGCGGCGCCGGGCAACACGACGATGCCTTCGACGTCGACCACCTCGATCTCGTTGATCCGGTTGATGGCCGACTCGCGTTGGTCCTCCGCGATCAGCAACTCGACGACTCCGGCCGCGGGGACACCGTGATACTGGCGGATCGTGTCGACATCGAGCCCGTACTCGGCGGCCCAGATGCCCCAGGAGCGCTCGACGGCCGGCACCGAGTCGATCAACGTGCCGTCCATGTCGAAAATGACCGCCTCGAACACCTCGTCGGACAACCGACCTAGACCCACCGCACGCTCCTCTGCTTGAACCTCTGGTGGGCCCATCTTGACCGACACCGCAGATCGATACCTAAAATCACTTGTTGAGTGAGTGCTCACTCATTACTCTCTCTTCTCGTGAGCCGTGCCGCACCACTCCCACTCGACGAGCGCCGGGCCGCGTTGATCGCCGCCACGGAGCCGCTGCTCGAGCAGTTCGGTCGCGACGTCAGCACCCGGCAGATCGCCCAGGCCGCCGGGGTCGCCGAGGGCACGATCTTTCGCGCCTTCGCGACCAAGGAGGCGTTGATCGACGCGGTGCTCGACGACGTCTTCGACGTCCGGCACACCTGTGACGAGCTGGCGGAGATCGACGGCACGCTGCCGCTGGAGACGCGACTGGTCGCTGCCGTGGCGGTGCTCCAGGGTCGGCTGCGACGGGTGTTCGCGCTCTTCCACTCGCTGCGCCTCAGGCCCGATCACGACCCCAGCCGATTCCGCGATCGACAGCACCAGGACAACGAGCGACTCGATGCGGCAATCCTCGGCGTGCTCGGACCTGATCGCGATCATCTGAGGATCGGTGCGGACGAGGCCACGAAAGCGTTGCGGATGGTCACCTTCGCACTCACCCACCCGATGCTCAACGAGCATCGCCTCAACGAACCCACCCAGATCGTCGATCTGGTCCTGCACGGAATTCTCACGCCACCTTCCAAAGAACGGCCGCCATGCTGATCCGCCTGCTTCGTACCTATCTGGTTTCCTACCGGCGCCTGCTGCTCGGTGTGGTGGTCTTGCAACTCATCGGGACCATGGCTTCGCTCTTCCTGCCCAGCCTCAATGCCTCGATCATCGACCAGGGCGTGGCCAAGGGCGACACGGACTTCATCTGGCGGACCGGCGGGATCATGCTGATCGTCAGCCTGGTTCAGGTCGTCTGCGCGATCGCCGCGACCTACCTTGGTGCGCGTACGGCGATGGGTTTCGGTCGCGACGTCCGCGGATCGATCTTCCAGCGGGTCCTCGCCTTCTCGGCCCGGGAGTTGAATCACTTCGGTGCGCCATCGCTGATCACCCGCAACACCAACGACGTCCAACAGGTCCAGATGCTCGTGTTGCTCTCCAGCACGATGTTCGTCGCCGCACCGATCACCATGGTCGGCGGCGTGATCATGGCCCTGCGGGAGGACATCGGCCTGTCCTGGCTGGTCGCGGTTGCGGTGCCGGTGCTCGGGGGGTCGATCTTCCTGGTCATTCGCAAGATGCGGCCGCTGTTCCGACTGATGCAGGACCGGATCGATGTCGTCAACCGGGTGTTACGCGAGCAGATCAGCGGTATCCGGGTGGTCCGGGCCTTCGTCCGCGAGCCCTTCGAGACGGACCGGTTCTCCCGCGCCAACGGCGATCTGACCGAAACTGCCACTGCGGTCGGTCGGCTGATGGCGTCGATCTTCCCGATCGTGATGTTCATCCTGAACATGTCGAGCGTTGCCGTGCTGTGGTTCGGCGCGCAGCGGATCGACTCCGGACAGATGCAGATCGGTTCCCTGACCGCCTTCCTCACCTACCTGGTGCAGATCCTGATGTCGGTGATGATGGCGACCTTCCTGTTGATGATCGCGCCCCGAGCGGCCGTCTGCGCCGAGCGGATCCAGGAGGTGCTGGACACCGAGTCGTCGGTCGTCCTGCCCGCCCGTCCGGTCACCGAGCTGACCAAGACCTCGCTGGTGGAGTTCACGGCCACCGAGTTCACCTATCCCGGCGCCGAGGCGCCGGTGCTCCGCGACGTCACGTTCACAGCGGCTCCGGGCCAGACGACTGCGATCATCGGATCGACCGGTGCCGGCAAGTCGACGCTGATCTCCCTGATTCCCCGACTCTTCGACGCTACGGGCGGGTCGGTCCGGGTCGACGGCGTCGAGGTCCGCGACTGCGATTCGGATCTGCTCTGGAGCCGCATCGGGCTGGTCCCGCAGAAGCCATTCCTGTTCTCCGGGACCGTGGCCAGCAATCTGCGGTACGGCCGTCCCGATGCCACCGATGACGAGCTGTGGGAGGCGCTCCGGACCGCTCAGGCCGAAGACTTCGTCCGCGAGATGCCCGGCCGGCTGGACGCACCGATCGCCCAAGGCGGGACGAACGTCTCCGGTGGCCAGCGACAACGGCTCTCCATCGCCCGGGCGCTGATCAAGAAGCCGGAGATCTATGTCTTCGACGACTCGTTCTCGGCTCTGGATGTGGCCACCGATGCCCGATTGCGGGCCGCGCTGAAACGCGAGACCCGCGGCGCCGCGGTGATCATCGTCGGACAACGCGTCGCCACGATTGCCGACGCCGACAAGATCATCGTGCTCGAGCACGGGCAGATCGTCGGTTCCGGCACCCATGACGAGCTGCTCCGGGACTGCCCGACGTACGTGGAGATCGTCGATTCCCAACTGAGCGCCGAGGAGGCCGCAGCATGAGCACCAACGGCGCATCGAATCCGCAAGCTTCTTCGGCCTCCAAGGCCGGCCATACGGTCGAGGAGCGGAAGGCTCCGGAACGACCCAAGTACGGGCCCACCGGTGGCGGCCATCGGATGTGGGGGCAACAGGGCGTCGCGGAGAAATCGCTGACCTTCCTGCCGTCGATGAAGCGGCTCCTCGGCCATCTGGCCCCCGAGCGGCTGATTCTGCTCGCCGTGGTCGCTCTCGCCGTCGTCGGCATCGTGATGAATGTGATCGGCCCGAAGATCCTGGGCAAGGCGACCGACGTGATCTTCACCGGCATCATCGGGAAGAATCTCCCAGCGGGGGCGACCAAGGCGCAGGTGATCGCCGATCTCCGGGCGGCGGGCAACGACACGTTCGCCGACCTCATCCAGGGGCTCGATGTGGTCCCCGGCCAGGGCATCGACTTCGGTCTGCTGAGTGACTTCCTGCTGTTGGCCCTCGGGCTCTATCTGGTGTCATCACTCTTCTTGTGGCTCCAGGGGTATCTGCTGAACGGCGCCGTGCAGCGGTCGATCTTCACGCTCCGCAACGATGTCGAGGCCAAGATCAACCGTCTGCCGCTGAGCTATTTCGACCGGCAGACCCGCGGCGAGTTGCTCAGCCGGGTGACCAATGACATCGACAACATCGCGCAGGCGTTGCAGCAGACGCTGAGCCAGCTGCTGACCTCGCTGCTGACCGTCATCGGCGTCACCGTGATGATGTTCGTGGTCTCGCCCGTGCTGGCGATCATCGCGCTGGTCACCATCCCGGTCTCGGTCCTGGTCACCGCGGCGATCGGTAAGCGATCGCAGAAGCTGTTCATGCAGCAATGGAAAGCCACCGGCGAGCTGAACGGCCACATCGAGGAGGCCTTCACCGGTCAATCGCTGGTCAAGGTCTTCGGTCGGCAGCGAGAGGTGGAGGCCGTGTTCGCCGAGCGCAATGCGTCGCTGTTCGGATCGAGCTTCGGTGCCCAGTTCGTCTCGGGCCTGATCATGCCGACCATGTTCTTCATCGGCAACCTCAACTATGTGGCCATCGCGGTGATCGGCGGGCTTCGAGTCGCCAGCGGAACGATGAGTCTCGGCGATGTCCAGGCCTTCATCCAATACACCCGGATGTTCACCCAGCCGCTGACCCAGGTGGCGTCGATGGCCAACCTGTTGCAGTCCGGGGTTGCTTCGGCCGAGCGGGTATTCGAGGTGTTGGATGCCGAGGAGCAGACCGTTGAGGAGACGAGCGGCCTCAATCCGACCTGTGGGCGGGTGGAGTTCGAGCACATCTCGTTCTCCTACGTCGCGGAGCAGCCGCTGATCACTGATCTGTCGCTGGTCGCCGAGCCGGGAAGCACGGTGGCCATCGTCGGTCCAACCGGAGCGGGCAAGACGACTCTGGTGAATCTGATCATGCGGTTCTACGAGCTCGACGCCGGTCGGATCACCCTCGACGGCGTTGACATCGCTTCCGTGCCCCGATCCGCCCTGCGCGCCAACATCGGCATGGTGCTGCAGGACACCTGGCTGTTCCACGGCACGATCCGCGACAACATCGCCTACGGCCGACCCGACGCGACCGAGGAGGAGATCCATGCCGCGGCCGAGGCGACCTACGTCGACCGCTTCGTGCACGCGTTGCCCGATGGCTACGAGACGGTGATCGACGAGGAGGGCAGCAATGTCAGTGCCGGCGAGAAGCAGCTGATCACCATTGCCCGCGCCTTCCTGGCCGACCCGGCGTTGCTGATCCTCGACGAAGCCACCAGCTCGGTCGACACCCGCACCGAGGTGCTGGTCCAGCGGGCGATGGCCGCCCTCCGCACGGATCGGACCAGCTTCGTCATCGCCCACCGGCTCTCCACCATCCGCGACGCGGACGTGATCCTGGTGATGAAGGACGGCCAAATCGTCGAGCAGGGCAGCCACTATGACTTGCTGGATGCTCGGGGTGACTACTTCGCGCTCTACAACTCCCAGTTTGCCGCCGCGATCGAGGAGGAGCCGGAGCCGGCACAAGCCAGTCTCCGCTGAGCCGAGCGATGTCATGTCGAGCCACGTAGTTCCGGGTGCACTGGAGCGCGATGACCCCGTCGCGGTCGAGGAGGCCTTCATACTGACGAAGGCATTCACAATCGAGCCGATGTTGACGAGAAGCCGCAGATATCAGCGGATTCTCACAAACTATGGTCAGCTGACCAGCCGAAACGTCAGATTCATCCGCGCTCCGGTCAGGCGGCGCGTCTTGGGCACCGCGTGCGCATAGTTCGACTGCGATTCGTTCCGCATCACCAGCAGGTCACCGGAACCGAGTGCCCAGCTCCAACGGTCGCGGGTGGTCCGGTGGCGGAGCACGAATTGCCGTGGAGCACCCAGACTGACCGAGGCGATGGTCGGCCGCGGACCGAGCTCCGGTTCGTCATCGCTGTGGTAGCCCATCGAATCCGACCCGTCCCGGTAGAGATTGGCCAGACAGGAATTGAACGGCACCCCGAGCTCGCGAATCAACCGGTCACGCAGTTCGGCCAGATTCGGAGTCCACTCGTTCGGCTGATTGACGACGCCGGAATACGCGTACGCGGCGTCACCGATCCACGCCGTCAGCCGCGGCGTCGGGACGGTCTTGCCGAACAGCGTGATCTCGTGCTGCTCCCAGTCCAGCTCCGCCTGCAGCCGGGCCGACAGCGCATCGTCGTCGGCCACCCAGCCCGGCCGGTACTCCACGCAGCCGGGCGGCGCCGCGGCCCCGGTCAACCCACCAGACCGGCAGCCACCAGTCGACTGAGCTTGCGCTGCCGGTGGCTGTAGAAGAGCCGGGCGAACAGGACGGCCGGAATGGTCAACAGGCCGGCGTGGATCTCGACCTGATCGGTGTAGCGGGTCATTCCGTGGAACGGTTCGAGGACAATCTTGTGATCCCAGACCTTGATCAGATCGCTGTAGCCGGCGTCGTGCCAGACCAGTTGCCGGCCGGATCGCTCATCGCTGCCGCCGTTGACCAACTGCACATTGATCGTGTGCTCACCGATCGGGATCTTCCCGCCGACCAACAGCCGGAAGCGGAACTTGTCGACCTTCCAGCGCTCGGGGATCTCGGCCGGGGCCAAGGGAAGGAAGATCAACATTGGAGCGGCGATCTGGTGCAGCAATGTCGGACGGACCAACTCCGCACCCAAACGCTCGACCGAGCAAGGAACCAGGGATGTCGAGCTGAGCCGCATGGCGACCAAACTACCCGGCCGAAGCGCCGAAACCGGCGTCAGAGATGGGTAATCGGCCTTCAGTTGTGAGCCGACCAGGCGGCGCGCAGGATAGGAACATGCATATGCGCGCCCAACCCACTGAGCGAGCGACTCGCTGGTGGGCGCGCCTGGTCGGCGTGATCTCGGGACTGGCGGGGCTCGGCATTGCCGGTCTCGCCGCCGGCTTGGTCTCACCGCTTGGCTCGCCGGTGCCCGCGGTCGGCGAGTTGATCATCAACCTGCTGCCCGGTCCGCTGGTGAACTTCGGCAAAGAGACCCTGGGCCAGGCCGACAAACCAATTCTGTTGGCGATCATCGTCGTCGCGGTGCTGGTCGTCGCTGCGATTGCCGGGCAGGTTGAGCGCTCGCGGCGATTCGGCGGAGCGGTGCTGTTCGCTGTGATCGCCGTTCTGGGCATCATCGGTATCGCGGCCCAGCCCGGCGCGGCCCTCAGTGCGTACGTGCCGATCATCGTCGGTCTCCTGCTCGGCTACATGCTGCTGAACACGCTGGTCGGCAAGCTGCATCGCTGGCGTCCGCGCCGAGCGGTGGGGGTCGATCAGCCGGACTCCCCGGCCCGCCGCAACTTCATCGGCTGGACGATCGTGGTCGGAGCCGTATCGGCCGCGGCCGCCGCTGGCGGTCAGTTGCTCGCTGGTGCGGCCACCGCGGTGACGTCGGCCCGGGAAAAGCTCAACCTTCCGGCGCCGAACAAACCGGCCCCGCCGATTCCGACCGGGGCCGACCTGAAGATCAACGGCCTGACCCCCTATGTCACCGCCAACGACGACTTCTATCGAATCGACACCGCGCTCCAGGTGCCGGTGATCAAGCCGGACGAATGGTCGCTCAAGATCACCGGCATGGTGCAGAACGAAGTGATGATCAACTACGCCGAGCTGAGCGCCAAACCGCTGGTCGAGCACGTAGCGACCTTGACCTGTGTCTCCAACGATGTGGGCGGAGATTTGATCGGCAACGCGGTCTGGCTCGGCTACCCGATCCGCGAACTGCTGGCTCAGGCCAAGCCGGCCGCTGGTGCCGACATGGTGCTGTCGACGAGCGATGACGGCTGGACCGCAGGTACGCCGTTGTCAGCACTGACCGACCCGGATCGCGAAGCCCTGCTGGCCGTCGGCATGAATGGTGAGCCGCTCCCGATCGAACATGGATTCCCGGTGCGGATGGTGGTGCCCGGCTTGTACGGCTACGTCTCCGCAACCAAGTGGGTCACCGAACTCAAGGTCACCACCTTCGAAGCGGACCAGGGGTACTGGACGCCGTTGGGCTGGTCGGCAAAGGGTCCGATCAAGCTCTCCTCGCGTATCGATGTGCCGCGCTGGGGCTCGATCGATGGTGGCACGGTCGTCGTGGCCGGTGTCGCCTGGGCCCAGCACACGGGAATCAAGGGCGTCGAGGTGCAGATCGACAGCGGTGGTTGGCAGCCGGCGGAGCTCGCCGAGACCACCGGACCCGACACCTGGCGTCAATGGCGTTACGAATGGGCCACGACCCCAGGCACCCACAAGATCATGGTACGGGCCACCGACACCGCCGGGCGGGTGCAGATCAGCGAGCAGGCCCCGCCCGCTCCCGACGGAGCCACCGGATTCCACACCATCCAGGTCAAGGTTCGCTGAGGATCACCGATGAGCGGCGTCGTGACCACGAGCGGTAGGCGCGAACCCCAGTCATCGTGACGACGGGCTACGAGGGCCGGAAGCGGATGAGCTCGGTCTGATCATGGTCGGGGGTTGTCGTCCGCAGCAGGCCGACCACGTCATCTCCGGCGACCGCGACATCGACGAGGGCAACCCGCGCCCGGTCGGGGACCGAGGGCCACGGCACCGCTACCGGATTCCAGTGCCGGCCGTCGGTCGACGACCACACTTTCGGCCGGTGCGCCTTGACGTCGGCCCCGACGACCACGAAGCCCGTCGGGGTCTGGACCAGACGTTCTACCGCCACCTCCCGACCGGCCAGAGCCGAGCCGCTCCAGGTCTGTCCGGCGTCGCTGGATCGCCAGACATACGGAACGGGCGTCGCCGTCTCACTCTTCGCGACCCGGCCGGTGGCGATGACGGTCGACCCACGGACCTCGACCACGGACATCTGGCCAGTGGCAAATCCCTTGGTCGGCAGGAAATCCAGCGCCCAGTGCCGGCCGTCGCGCGACCGCCAGACCGCAGGCTGTTCGAGACTGCCCGGATTGGCCGCGCCGACCGCAATCCATCCCCGAGACGTCGCGCCAAGGTCGTACATGATCCGAGGCTGCTTCTCGTTGCCGCGCAGGTCGTCGACGTGGACTCCGTCGATCGTCCTCCCGGCGGTGGCCGCGGTCCCGAGATCCCAATGGGTTCCGTCCGACGACGAGGCGATGAGCGCCGAGGGGTCGCTCGGGCCGTCGCGTCCTCGCTCACCCACCACGTACCACCGGCCCTTGATCCAGTGGGCATCGGTGATCGCACTCCAGGCATACCGGCCGGACCGCTGGAAGGCCGCCGCCTTGCTGTGGAAGTAGGAGTCAGAACCGCTGCTGTTCGTCCAGACCGCGGCATCGGCCGGGTTTCCGCCGGCGCGACTACCCGCGACGAGCACCCCACCGCCTCCTGCCGCGAGCAGTGAGGTCTGGAAGCGCTCCTGCGAGCTCAGCCGCTGCGGCGGGCTGACCGTTCCGGCGTGGTCGACCGTCCATACGACCGGCAGCCCGCGGCTGTTTCCGGTCACCCGCAGACCGTCTTCGCCGGCCGTCACGGCGGTGGGCTGGTTGACCGGCTGCAGATCAGCCACCGGCGGCAACTCGACGCGTTGGTATGAGCGCCCGTGGTCCGCAGTCCGCCAGATCTCGCTCACCTCGCGGCGCCCCGAATCCCCCATCACGGTCGTGACCCCGACCGGGCCACTGGCGACCAACCCCGGAATGAACTGCTCATACGGGCCACGACCCGGTTGCGGCTCGGGCTGACGCGAACGCCGCCACCGCCCTCCGTCGAGCCACGACAAGGACACCGCGCTGCTCCGTACGCCCTGTCTGACGCTCGCCAAGCCGGTCCCCCCGGCCCGGACGACCTGCTGGCCGAAATTCGTCGTCGTACGACTGCGCGGAAGACTTGTGGAGGACGACTCGTAGGTCCAGCGGCGACCGGCCGCGGATGACGACAGCACCAGCGGCCGCCAGGTCTGCAGCCAGTGAGTCCCGATCGCCCGGAAGCCGCGCCCCCAAGCGGTGACACCCGACAATTCAGCGTCACCGATCGCCCCTTTCAGTGCCGTCGGAACGACGGGGCGGAGCGTCCGCCACGCTCGACCATCGTTTCGAGACACCCAGATCTGCCCGTGGTCGCCCACCGCACCGACAGCCACCACGAGACCGTGCGCCACTGTCGCGCCGTTCACGCTCCCACGTCCCGGCAGCTGCTGAAAGCGCCACGCCCGGCCGTCGGTCGAGTGCCAGACCGCGGGCTGGGTCGACCCATCAGATCGGGTTCGCCTGCCCACCAGCAGGTAGCCTCCCGGCACCGCGAGGAGCTCGACGAAGGCGTCCGTGGCACCGAGTTGCCGGTGATCGATCTCAGCGGCCCGCCAGCTGCGGCCGTCCTGACTGGTCCACGCGATGGTCGTGTGCTCGGTCGACGAGCCGATGGCCAGCCAGCCCCCGTGGCGACCAGCGACGACGTGGGCAGCGCCTCGGTTGATGAGGCCGGCCCCTCCTCCCTCGACTTGGCCGACCTGCCAGGATTTTCCTCGGTCGGGCGAGAACCGGAACGCGGCCCGCGGCCGGCCGTCGTCGACAAAGCCCGCGGCCACGATCACCGGGCCACGGGTGGCGAGGTCGTCGATCCGGTCAGTCGCGCCAAAGTCAGCCCGCTCGATCTCGGGAAAGCTCCCCGAGGATCCGGTCGCGGTCGGCGAGTCCACCGCCGGCGAGGATGTCAGCGCGGACGTCGGCGATGGGTTCGAGGGTGTGCAGCCGCTCAACACCATGACCAACGGGGCGACCAACAGGGCGACCAACAGGGCGACCACCGACACCGCAGGTCGCCAGGCCGGCCGCCGCCACCCGGGGGGCCGCGAATTCAGGATCACGAACACCAGCCTGCCAAGCGGGTGTTGTCTGAAGTGTTGTCCGAAACCCCCTGTGTGTTGTCCGTTGCGGACCGCGCGGTTCTCAGGTCGCGAAGGGCCTGGCGTTCTCGATCAACTTCCTCGACCTGGGCCACACCGCCACCCGCTGTCGATGATCATCGCGGCTTCGAGTCCGTCGAGCCGACCGCTGAGGTGGTTTGTCCGGGCCGCGACATTGCCACCGGATCGACCCACCGGCGCGTTCCTCGACGGCCCTGGTCCGCTGCTTCGGTGGGGTAGGTTGCATGGCGTGCGGATCGCGGTGGCGAGAGAGTCAGCCCCGGGCGAAGCGCGCGTAGCGCTCGTGCCCGAGCTGGTCGGCAAGCTCACCGCAGCCGGGTATCAGGTGGCAGTGCAGCCGGGTGCCGGGGCCGGAGCCATGTTCACCGACGACGCGTACGCCGGAGCCGGGGCCGAGCTCACCGACGCCGCCTTCAGCGACGCCGCCGTGGTGATCAGCGTCCAACCACTGGAGTCGGAGATCGTCGGAGCCCTCACAAGGGGCAGCGCCACCGTCTCGTTCTTCCCGGCCGCTGCCCGGGTCGACGACATCGCCGCTCGCTGTGATCATGGTCTGACCACCTTCGGCATGGAGTTCGTGCCGCGAATCTCCCGCGCCCAGTCGATGGACGCGCTGAGCTCGCAGTCCCTGGTGGCGGGCTATCGAGGTGCGATCGTGGCGGCCGGTCGACTGCGGCAGTTCTTCCCGCTCAGCATGACCGCGGCCGGGACGGTGAAGCCCGCCCAGGTGGTGGTGCTCGGGGCCGGGGTGGCCGGCCTGCAGGCCATCGCCACCTGCCGCCGGTTGGGCGCAGTGGTCAAGGGCTACGACGTACGCGCCGCCGCCGCCGAGGAGATCCGCTCGATGGGTGCGCAGGCCATCGACCTGGCGCTGCCGACGCTGGAGGGCGCCGGTGGCTACGCCCGGGAGATGACCGAGGAGCGCGCTCAGCAGCAGCGCGAACTGCTCACCCCCTATATCGCCGCCGCCGATGCACTGATCACCACGGCTGCCGTCCCCGGCCGAATCGCCCCGGTGCTGGTCACGGCTGAGATGGTCCAGACCATGAAGCCCGGGTCGGTGATCGTCGACCTGGCCGCAGAGTCGGGCGGCAACGTCGAAGGCGCGGTCGCCGGCAGCGTGATCAACATCGCCGGGGTCCAGTTGTGGGGCGGCACCAACATCCCCAGCCAGATGCCCGCACCGGCCAGCCGACTCTATGCCCAGAACGTGCTGAACGTGATCATGCTGATGACCAGGGACGGAGCCTTCGACCCCGATTTCGACGACGAGATCGTCGCAGCGATGTGCGTGACCCATGCCGGAGAGGTGCGCCGATCATGACGGAGAATCTGATGTTGATCACCGTCGTGGTGCTGGCGATCTTCGTCGGCATCGAGGTGATCTCGAAGGTCTCCTCGACCCTGCACACGCCACTGATGTCGGGTGCCAACGCGATCCACGGCGTGATCTTGGTCGGCGCCGTCATCGTCACGGCCGAGGCCGGCACCACACCGCTGCTGGTCCTCGGGGTGATCGGCGTCGGTCTGGCCACCATCAACATGGTCGGCGGATTCGTGGTCACGGACCGGATGCTCATGATGTTTTCGGGCCGCCGGCGCCAACCCGCGCGGGAGCGGTCGACGGAGCTCGACCGATGACCTATCGAGACTGGTCAGAGCTCGCCTACCTGCTCGCGGCCATCTGCTTCATCCTCGCGCTGAAAGGCCTTTCGTCGCCAAGGACCGCGCGCCGGGGCAACTTGATCGGCGCGACCGGTGCCCTGATCGCGTGTGTGACGGTGTTCGCCTCAGGGGAGATCGATCACCTGGTCCCGATCTTGATCGCCATCGCCATCGGATCCGCGGTGGGCGTGGTCGGCGCGTACCGGGTGCAGATGACCCAGATGCCGCAACTCGTCGCCTTGTTCAACGGAGTCGGCGGTGGCGCCGCCGCCATCGTCGCGCTGCAGGAACTGCACCAGTTGGCCGCACGGGCGGGTGACCGCGGCGACCCGCTCGGACCCGCCCAACTACTACCAATCGTCTTCACCATCGTCGTCGGATCGGTCAGCTTCGCCGGCTCAGTAGTGACCTTCCTCAAGCTTCAGGAGTTGATCACCACCCGGCCGATCGTCTTCCGCGGCTATCCACTGCTGGCCGGACTGGTCGGCCTGTCCGCGATCGGCTTCGCGGTGGTGATCTGCCTGGTCCCGTCGATGTTCCTCGGAGTCATGCTGGCCGTGCTCGGGGCCGGGCTCGGCGTGCTTCTGGTGCTGCCGGTGGGCGGCGCGGACGTACCCATTGTGATCTCTCTGCTCAACGCTTTCACCGGGGTCACGGTCGCGGTGGCCGGATTCGTCCTCGGTAACACTTTGTTGCTGATCGCCGGGATCCTGGTCGGCGCGTCCGGCACCCTGCTCACCGTGCTGATGGCCCGGGCGATGGGCCGCTCGGTGATCAACACCATGTTCGGCGCCCTCAAAGGCGGGTCGACGTTGGGTGCTCTGACCGCCAGTAACCGGCCGGTGAAGTCGGCCGGAGCGGCCGACGTGGCGATCCTGCTCGCGTACGCGCAACGGGTGATCATCGTGCCGGGCTACGGTCTCGCCGTCGCCCAGGCCCAGCACAGCCTGAAGCAACTGGTCGACGTCCTCCTGGAGAACGGCGCCCGCGTGGACTACGCGATCCATCCCGTGGCCGGCCGGATGCCCGGACACATGAACGTGTTGCTGGCCGAGGCGCAGGTGCCGTACGAGCAGCTCAAGGAAATGGACGACATCGACCCGGAGTTCGCCCAGACCGACGTGGTGCTGGTGGTCGGGGCGAACGACGTGGTCAATCCGGCCGCTGAGACGACACCGGGCGCGCCGATCTTCGGTATGCCGATCCTGCACGCCAACAGGGCCCGCCAGGTCGTCTTCATGAAACGCTCGATGCGGCCCGGTTTCGCCGGGATCGAGAATGAGCTGTTGTACGAGCCGACCACCACCCTGCTGTTCGGCGACGCCAAGGACAGCATGGGCAAGCTGCTGGCCGAGGTGAAGGCGCTGCACGTCTGACCGACCTTCCCGGGCCGGCAATTGCAAAGAAGTCTTTGCAAAGTAGTCTTTGTAGAGTTAGTCTGAGCTATGGCTCACGACGCGATCACCCTCACGGCGGACAATCTCAAGGCGCTGGCCCATCCGCTGCGGGTCCGGGTGCTCGGGCTGCTGCGCACCTACGGTCCGGCGACGGCGACCACGCTGGCCACCCAACTGGAGCTGACCACCGGGGCGCTGTCCTACCACCTCAGGCAGCTCGAACGCTTCGGCTTCATCGTCGAGGACACCGAGCGCGGCAACCAGCGGGACCGCTGGTGGAAGGCCGCTCACCGGCGGACGATCTATCCGGGTCTGCCGACCGATGCGCCGGACGAGGCGAGCGTCGAGGGCGATGTGTACGAGGACAGTGTTGCCGCGGCGGCGATTGCCGGGATCACGCGAGCGCAAGCGACCCGGCACGGACTGCCGGTCGAATGGCAGCGCACCGTCAACCTCTCGGACTACCTCCTGCGACTCACCCCGGAGCAGTCGGCAGCCCTCGGTCGCGACCTCAGCGCGTTGCTCGGTTCCTATCCTCAGCACGATCCGGATACTCCAGTCGACGACGGGTTCCGGCTGGTGCACGCCCAGTTCCAGATCTTCCCGGTGGCCGACCGGCGCCCGGGCGAGGAGTGATCATGTCGCCTCGCCTGCCATTGGTCTCGTTGCTCGTCGTCAATGCCATCGCCTGCATCGGTACCCGGGTCTCGGCGATCGCCATTCCGTGGTTCGTGTTGATCACCACCGGATCAGTCACTCAGACCGGTCTGGTGGCTGCGTTCGAGCTCGCTCCCTACGTGGTGGTCAAGGCCCTCGGCGGCCCGCTCACCGACCGCTTCGGCCAGCGTCGGATCAGCATCGTCGCCGACCTGGCCAGCATGATCATCATCGGTCTGATCCCCGTCGCCCATCTGCTGGGCTGGCTGTCACTCCCGGTGCTGTTGATCATGGTCGCGCTCGCCGGCGGCGTACGCGGTCCGGGTGACAACGCCAAGCACACCGCCATCCCGATGATCGCCGAAGCCGTCGGCGCTCCGCTGCAGCGGGTGACCGGGCTCTATAGCGCCATCGAACGCAGCTCCGGACTGGTTGCGCCGGCGATCGCGGCCGTGATGATCAATGCGGTGTCGTCGATCGGGGCGATCGCGGTAACCGCCGGCTGCTTCGGACTCAGCGCATTCGTGGTCTGGTTGGGCATTCCCCGGTCGGTTGCCTGTTCGCCCGACGAGGTCGCGACCGAGAGCTATTCCAGCCAGCTGCGGACCGGCTGGTCGTTCCTGATCAAGGACCGGTTGCTGCTGACTCTGGTCGGCATGATCATGATCACCAACCTGCTGGACGTGGCCAAGACCTCGGTCCTGCTGCCGGTCTGGGCTCGCGGCGGTGGCCACGGCATCACCAGCATCGGCATCCTGCTGACCAGCATGGCGGCGTTCTCGGTCGGCAGCTCGCTGCTCGCCAGCTGGCTCGGATCCCGGCTCCCCCGGCGGCTGACCTACTTCCTGGCCTTCGCCATCGCCGGCCCGCCACCGTTCATCGCTCTGGCCCTCGACCTGCCGGTCTGGGCGGTAGCCATCGTGTACGCCGTGGCGGGCTTCGCGTCCGGCTTCCTCAATCCGATGATCGGGGCGATCTTCTTCGAGCGCATTCCGCGGCCGTTGGTCGGCCGGGTCGGCGCTCTAGCCGACGCAACCGCCTGGGCGGCGATGCCCTTCGGTGGATTGCTCGCGGCGGGCGTGATCGCGCTCGTCGGCCTCAGCCCGACCTTCGTCATCCTGGGCGTCGCGTACGCGCTGGCGACCCTGCTGCCGGCGCTCGGTTCGGCCGGCCGCTCCTTTGACCCGCCCGCTCGCCCCCCACTTGTCCGGTCGTCCCCCACCAATAGGTGGGGGGTCCCCGGACAAGTGGGGGGTGAGGGGGCGGCGGCCCGCAGCCAGACGGTCAGTTGTCCTGTTCGGTCGGCCGGATCAGCACCTCGTTGATCGCCACGTGCCGGGGCCGGGTGACGAGATAGCCGATGGCGTCGGAGATGTCCCCGGCCTGCAGCCGCTCCATGCTGGCGAAGCGGTTGTTCAGGCCTTCCAGCACCTCGGCGCGGTTGTGGCTGGCCAACTCGGTGGCGACCGCACCCGGCTCGACGAGGGACACGCGGACGTGCCGCTTGGTGACCTCCTGGCGGAGCGATTCGCTGAAGGCGCCGACTCCGTGCTTGGTCGCGTTGTACACGCCGCTGCCCAAGCGCACCATGCGTCCGGCGACCGAGGAGATGTTGACCAGATCACTGACCCGGCGCGGCTCCTGCTCGGCCGCGGCCAGCAGATGAGGCAGCGCGGCCTTGGCCACATAGAGCAGGCCCAGCACGTTGACCTGGACCATCTGCTCCCACTCCTCGACCGGCGCGTCAGCGATCGGTCCGAGCAGCATCACTCCGGCGTTGTTGATCACGATGTCCAGCCGACCGAGCTCGGCGGCCGTCCGCGCCACGGCGGCTTCAGCCTGCGCGCGATCGGTCACGTCGGCTTCGATGACCAGGGTACGGCCGCCATGCTCGACGAGCCGCTCAGCCAGCGCTTCGATGCGGTCCCGGCGGCGGGCGACCAGGGCAACATCCGCACCGAGTTCTGCGAGGGTGACTGCGGTCGCCTCGCCGATCCCGCTGGAGGCGCCGGTGACCAGCGCGACGGTTCCCAACAGGTGTGGACTCATGAGGCGACTGTATGCAGAGCTGAGGTGGATCCAAGACCAGGCCCCTCGGAGCCAGGCGCGGATTGAGCGGCCAGCAACTGGAGCGTGGCCTCGCGCGCGGGGTTGCGGTCGAGCGGATCCGCTTCATAGGCGCCGGCGATGGGGTGCAGCATGATCTCGTCGACCCCATAGGTCGCCGCGAGCTGATCGAGCTGGCGGCGAGCGGATTCGGCGGTGCCGACCACCCAACGGGAACGCATGTCGGCGGCGAGCGCCTGGTGGGCCTCAGCGATCGGGGTGCGCTCGGCCTCTTCGACGCTCAGCTGCGCGCGGAGGTCACCGCCGGTCCGCAAGTTGATCATGGCCAGCAGGTTGGGCCGAATCAGGCGTTCGGCCTCGGCATCGGACTCGCCGACCGCGACGTTGACGGTCAGGAACGTGACTGGGGTGCGACCCAGATCCGACGGCTGGAAGCTGGAGCGGTAGAGCGCCAGGGCCCGTTCGGTCCCGGATCCGGAGAAGTGGTGGGCGAAGACGTAGGGCAGGCCCTTGCTGGCAGCCAACTGAGCCGAAAAGTCCGACGAACCGAGGAGCCAGATGTCGGGGCGGCCCACGGACTGCGGCGTGGCTCGCAACTCGTAGGTCCGGCCCTGGACCGAGAGCCCGACGCCCCCGGGCTCCAGCATCGCGATCAGATTGTCCACGTGTACGCCGAAGTGCTCGGCATCCGCCGTCTCCGGACCGCCGTGTCGCAAGGCCCAATTCGTCACCGGGTCGCTGCCGGGAGCGCGGCCGATGCCGAGATCGATCCGCCCGGGGTACGCGGCCTCCAGCAGCGCGAACTGTTCGGCCACGACCAGCGGTGCATGGTTGGGGAGCATCACGCCGCCCGAACCGACCCGGATCCGCGTGGTGGCGGCGGCGAGCATAGCGATCAGCACCGGCGGGTTGGTTGCCGCAACCGCCGCCATGTTGTGGTGCTCGGCGACCCAGTAGCGGTGCAGGCCGGCCTCGTCGGCCACCTGGGCCAGTCGGATGCTGGCGGCCAGCGCCTGGGCGGTGGTCTGACCGGCGCGAACGGGAACCAGGTCGAGAACAGACAGCTGCATACCTCAACACAGCCCGCTTCGGCTCGGGTCTATTCCGCCGGCGGCGACGGTGTTGATGCTCCGCCGAGGTCAGCGCGGTCGATCTGACCCGGTACTCACGGTCAGATCGACCGCGCTGGCGTCGCCTGCCGCTGTCACCACTGCCGGACCGCGTTGAATTTGCCGTACGCGACCCTTCGACAGGCTCAGGGAACGAAAGCCCTTGCTACCTGATCCGACCCTTCGACAGGCTCAGGGAACGAAGACCCGACCCTTCGACAAGCTCAGGGAACGGAAGCCTTGAGGCGCGGGTCGGGCAAGGTGACGGGTCAGACGGCGGGGAAGCTTTGTTCCTGCATGGTCGACAGGTCGTGGACGATCGCTCGGGTCGCGGGATAGAGGTCGCAGTAGCTCCGGTACAGCCGATCGTAGGTGTCAGAGGTCGACGGATCCGGGCGGACCGTACGCCCGGCCCGGGTCCAGTCGGTGTCCGGCGGCACCAGGCCGGCGCCGATCGCGGCCATCAACGCGTCGCCGTAGCTGGCTCCGATGGTTTGGGCCGGAACGGTCTGCTCGCGGCCGGTGACGTCGCTGACGATCTGGGTCCACAAGCCGCCCTGGGTCCCGCCGCCGACGGCGACCAGCCGGTTGACCGGCGCCAGATGGGAATCGAGCAGCTCGAGGATCTGCCTGATGCCGAACGCGATGCCCTCATAGACCGCCCGGAACAGGTGGGCTCGGGTGTGCCGCAGGCTCAGCCCGGCGATCACGCCCCGGGCCCGCGCGTCGAAGATCGGGGTCCGCTCCCCCGCGAAATACGGCAGGATCAGCAGACCCTCGGAACCGATCGCCACCTCCGCCGCCTCGGTGACCAGATCGTCGAACGGGACACCGCCGGTCAGGTCCTGCAACCAGCCGGTCAGGCTGCCCGAGGTCGCCATGCCGGCCGCCAGCGTGTAGGAATCGCGATCGATGCCGGCGGTGGTCCAGAGCTGCGGATGGGTGACCGCATGATCGAGCACCTGAACGAAGAACATGGTCGAGCCGTACATCAACATCAGGTCGCCCGGCTGCCGGACGCCCGCGCTGAACGCTTCCGCCCAGGCGTCGACGGTGCCGGCACAGACCGGCGTACCGATCGGCAATCCGGTGGCCGCTGCGGCTTGAGCAGTCACCGAACCAACGACCTCGGACGACCACGCGAGGTCCGGCAGCTCGAGATGACCGACGATCTGCTCGGCCCAGGGCTGGTACCACTCCCGGGCCTCGATGTCGTAGAGCGGATCGCACTGGCTGGCGGTGTGGTGGTCGATCACGTACGACCCGCTCAGTCGGCGCACGATGTAACTGCTGGAGCCGAACCACCTCCGCGCACGCTGCCAGACCTCCGGTTCGTGGTGCGCCACCCAGCTGATCTTCGGACCGACCGCCTGCGTGCTGAGCGCCTTGCCACAGCGGGCCAGGATCGCCTTGGCGCCGAACTGCTCGGTCAAGGCCGCGATCTCGCCGGTCGCCCGCATGTCGATGCCGTAGAGGATCGCCGGTCGGACCGGCACGTCGTCGCCATCGCACAGCACCAGGCACGGCCCCGCGCCGCTCACGCAGACGGCCGCCAGCTGATGCCCGCCGAGCTGAGCGGTCAGCTCCTGGCTGATGGAGACGACATCGCCCCACCACACCGTTTCGGCATCCACCTCGGCCCAGTTGGGCCGCGGCATCATCATCGACCGCGGTCGGGGCCGGGTGGCCGTGGCCAGGATCTCGCCGTCGGCCGTCGTGAGCACGCCCTTGCTACTACCGGTCCCCATGTCGATGCCGATCAGCACACTGCCCACGTGGCCCCCCTCCTCATCGAGTCGGGCCCCACACTACGGATGATCCGGCGTCGACGAGCCCAGATCGCCCGGCGGATCAGGTAACGAGAAGTCCGCCGTCGACCGGCAGCTCGACCCCGTTGATCACCGCAGCGGCGTCGGAGGCCAGCCAGACCGCGACCGCGGAGACCTCGGCCGGATACACGAAACGGCCGAGCGGGATCCGGTCCAGCATGGGTGCCGCCTTGTCGGGATGGTCCAACCACACCCGCTGGCCCATCTCGGTGAGGGTGACGGTAGGACAGATCGCATTGGCCCGTACGCCGGACGGCCCGAGCTCGAGGGCCAGCACCTTCGTCGCCATGATCAGGGCCGCCTTGGTCATGCAGTAGACGTAGTGCTCGCTCAGCGCCCGGACCCCGGCCGTCGACGCCAGGTTGATGATCGAGCCGGACCCCGCGTCGGCCATCGCCTTGCCGATCCGGGCCGCGAGCAGCGCCGGCGCCCGCAGATTCACCTGCAGCACCTCATCGAGCCGCTCGGCCGTCAGGTCGACCACCAGCTCCGGATAGCTGATCCCGGCATTGTTGATCAAGACATCAAGACCGCCGTACGCGGCCAGGGCCCGGCCGGCAAGATCATCGACCGCGGCCGGATCGCTGAGGTCGACCGCGATCGGCGTCACCTCGACTCCATGATCATCAGCGAGGCTCCTCGCGCTCTCGGTGAGGGTGGCCAGGTCGCGACCGGTGATCACCAGGGTGGCCCCGGCGACCGCGTACGCGCGGGCCAGATCAGCGCCGATCCCCCGGCTGGCTCCGGTGATCAAGGCCCGTTTTCCCTGCAGGATGAGGTTCTGCGCGCTCATCCGCGGACCAAGATCTCTTCCGCGGTGTGCGGATCGGTGACCAGCTGGGTGAAATAGCCAGCCCGGGCTCCGGCGATGATCGGCGGCACCTTGTCCCGACCCGCCGCCACCGCGATCACCGTAGGGATCTTCTGCAGAGTCTTCAGATCGAGGGCGATCAACCGTTCGGCGCCCGGGAAGATCACCGGACGGCCCTCACGATTGAAGAAGCGCGAGCACACGTCGCCGACCGCGTCGAGCAGTTCCAGCGAGCTGACGTCGACGAACTGCGGCGCCTGGGAGCGCAGCACCGGAGGCGCGCCGATCCCGGTCAACACGCACCGCGCATACGGCCACAGGTGCAGGACTCGTTGGATCGCTGGGTCGTGCTGCAGGGTCTCGAACAATCCCGGTCCCGGCAGGGCCGGGGCAAACAGGTAGACGGGCCGACCGCCGATCCGCTCGGCGACCCGGCGGGTGATCTCGTTGGTCTGATACCAGCCCTCGGGTTGATCGGTGCCGCCGACCGTCGGTGCCACCACGATTCCCGGCAGCTTCGGGAGGTCGGACTGGGCGACCTCGTACACGGTGCGCCCCGAGGACACCAGCAGCACATCGCCGGGCACCAGGCCCACCGCGCTGAGGGCCCGGCCGACCGCCGGCGCCAGGACGGGACCCATCACGTCCTCGATCGGCTTGGTCGGCGTAGGTGCGGGCAGCACCCCGCAAATATGGACGGCCTGCAGGCCGAGCAACTCCGCGACCCGGAAGGCCAGATCATCGGAGTCCTGGTGATCGGGAGCGATCACCTCGATCCGGACGACGCCCTGGCGGCGCGCCTCCGACAGCAGGCGTGAAACCGTGGCGCGGCTGGTGTGGAGCTTGACCGCGATCTCGGCCTGGGTGGCGTCTTCCTCGTAGTAGAGCTTGGCCGCGGCGTAGAGCAGCGACGACTCGAAGTGTCCGCCGTCAGCCGCTCCGGTTCGCAAACTCAACTGGGAGTGTCGCGCGACCATGGACCGAGTATTCCAGGGGACCTCGAAACTGTCTCGGAGAACGTAATTACACCCTCTCTCACTTGTTGAACACATGTTCTGGACAGATGCTAACTTGGCCGCTAGGGTGCTGGCAAGGCCCCGGAGTAACGGGGGCTCACCGATCTCAAGCGATCAAGTCGCTTGCTTCGACGCAGAGCATGGAGGCTCACGATGTCCGCACCAGCGGCCGAATCGGCCGGTCAGATTCCTCAGACGATGCAGGCCGTGATCTGTCATGGTCCGGAGAACTACGTGCTCGAACAGATCGATGTCCCGACCCCCGGTCCGGGCGAGGCCTTGGTCAAGGTCGAGGCCGTCGGCATCTGCGCCAGTGACCTGAAGTGCTACCACGGCGCGGCCAAGTTCTGGGGCGATGCGAATCGGCCCGCCTGGGCCGAAACCGAGGTGATCCCCGGTCACGAGTTCGTCGGAACAGTTGTTCAGCTCGACGACGTGGCCGCCCAGCACTGGGGCATCGCCGTCGGCGATCGGGTGGTCAGCGAACAGATCGTCCCCTGCTGGAAGTGCCGTTATTGCCTGGACGGCAAGTACTGGATGTGCGCGCCACACGACATGTTCGGCTTCAAGCGGCGGACGCCGGGCGCGATGGCTGAGTACATGGTCTATTCCAAGGACGCCCTCGTCCACAAGGTTTCCGCCGACCTGCCCGCCGCCCACGCCGCCTTCGCCGAGCCGTTGTCGTGCGCTCTCCACGCGGTCGAGCGGGCCGACGTGAAGTTCGACGACGTCGTCGTGGTGGCCGGATGCGGCCCGATCGGCCTCGGCATGATCGCCGGCGCCAAGTCGAAGAACCCCAAGCTGGTCATCGGCCTGGACCTGGCCCAGGACAAGCTTGACCTGGCGCTGGAATGCGGCGCCGACCTGGTGATCAACATCGGCAACGAGGACGCGGTCGCCAGAGTCAAGGAACTGACCGACGGCTACGGCGCCGATGTCTACATCGAGGGCACGGGGCACCCCTCAGCGGTCGCGCAGGGCCTCAACCTGCTCCGCAAACTCGGCACCTACGTCGAGTACAGCGTGTTCGGAAGCGATGTCACCGTCGACTGGTCGATCATCAGCGACGACAAGGAGCTGGACGTACGCGGTGCCCACCTAGGCCCGCACTGCTGGCCTGCGGCCATTCGGATGATCGAATCCGGCCGGCTGCCGATGGACAAGATCTGCACGCATCAACTGCCGTTGGCCGACTTCCAGAAGGGCCTCGATCTCGTCTCCAGCGGCAAGGAATCGATCAAGGTCTCGCTCATCCCCTGATCGTGCCCGGGGCGCCGGCCAGCGCCTGACGCCGGTGCCACGGGAGTTCGCGAGCATGATCAAGATCTGTCGCCCTGAGAGTTGGGCGTAGCTCGACGGGACCGCTGGAGTACGACCGGGCCGGCCGTGGTCCAGCCGGCCCGAGCGACACCCATGCCCGGGGCGGCCAGGGCCCCCAGACGATCAGCCCCACCGGACCCGCACGGACCCGCACGGACCCGTACGGACCCGACAACCTCACTCGCACCAAACCTCTCGAGGAGTACTTGATGCAACGATCGCATCGATCCCTACGACCTGCCCGGCTGATCGGCCTGGGGCTGCTCGTCGTCCTGCTGGTGGCCATGGTGCTGAACACCAAGTTCCTCACCCCGGCCGAACTCGCCGCCGCTGGACCGGTCAAGTTCGATCCCAAGGCAACCGCCGCCGACCTCTACGCGAAGGCCAAGACCGACCTCCCCGGCCAGGCGAGCGCGCTCGGCGAGGTGGTGACCGCGATGCAGAGCAACACCAAGACCGCAGCCGAGAAGTACCAGGCGGTGTCCCCGGCCGAGGGCTCGTACGTCTTCGCCGTGACCGCGACCGGCACCGTGAGCGAAGCCACCGACGCGAGCCTGCGGCTCAAGGTCGACGGCGTACCCGACCAGACGCCGATCATCATCCCGCTCACCACGGCGATCAACGGGACCGTGATCCGCGACATCATGGGCTTCAAGTTCGCCGACGCCCCCGGGCAGACCGACTTCCAGTACGTCGGCGACGAGCTCAAGAAGCTGATGCAGGCCGAGGTCCAGTCTGCCGTCGCCGATCCCGCATCGCTGAAGGGCAAGCAGGTGACGGTGATCGGCGCGGTCAACGTGGTCGGCTCCGGCACGTCGGTGCCGAAGCCCAAGCCGGTCAACGTCCAGCCGATCAGCATCGAGGTGGCACCATGACCTCCGATGCCGAAACGGCGCCCGCCGCAGGTGCGACCGCCGTCGCCGACGACGACGACGTGGTGCTCGAGGCGATCGACATCAGCAAGACCTATGGCGTCACCCGCGCCCTCAAAGGCGTGAATTTCAAGGTACGCCGCGGCAAGGTGACGGTGCTGTTCGGCGAGAACGGAGCCGGGAAGTCCACCCTGATGAAGATCTTGTCCGGGGTGGAGAAGCCGACCGGCGGACAGTTGATCTTGGACGGCGAACCGGTCGATCTGCAGTCCACCACCGATGCGGTGGAGCGCGGCATCTCGATCATCCACCAGGAGTTGAACCTTTGCGCCAACCTCAGTGTGCGCGACAACATCTTCATCGGCCGGGAGTTGAAGACGGCCTCGGGCACGGTGGACTACGCCCGCGAACGAGACATCACCCAGACGTTGATGGAGCGGCTCGAGGAGCCGATCCGGCCGGGCACCCTGGTCCAGGATCTCCGGGTCGGTCAGCAGCAGATCATCGAGATTGCCCGAGCCCTGGCGGCGGACGCCCGGATCCTGATCATGGACGAGCCGACGTCGGCGCTCAGCGCCACCGAGGTCGAGGTGCTCTTCAAGGTGATCCGCGACCTCACCTCGAACGGGGTCGCCATCGTCTACATCTCCCACCACCTGGAAGAGGCGATCGAGATCGCCGACTATGCCGTGGTCTTCCGCGACGGTGACCTGGTGGCCACCGAGGACGCGGCCAACATCGACCTCCCCTGGGTGGTCCGCCAGATGGTCGGCCGGGAGGCGGACTACGACTTCCGCCAGGAGTCGCGGGATTTCGGCGACGTCGCCCTGTCGATCCAGAACGTCACGGTCGCCGAACCCGACACCGGGCGGGTCGTGGTCAACGACGTCTCGCTCGACGTCCGGGCGGGCGAGATCGTCTGCGTCTACGGACTGATGGGCGCCGGCCGCACCGAGTTGATGGAGGCGCTGTCCGGGCGGGACGAGGTCGCCGGCGGGAAGGTGCTGCTCGGGTCGGAGAATCTGTCCGGCCGAACGATCTCCCAGCGGATCGAGATGGGGCTGGGCCTGGTCCCCGAAGATCGGCAGCGGGACGGGTTGATCCAGATGATGTCGGTCGGCCGCAACATGTCGCTGCCCAGTCTGCTGGCCACGGTGAAGAACCAGTTCATCAACCGAAAGTCCGAACGGGACAACGTCGCGCGCGAGATCGCCGATGTCCGGGTCAAGACCGCCGGCCCGGGCGCTCTGATCACCTCGCTGTCGGGCGGCAACCAGCAGAAGGTCGTGATCGGCAAGATGTTGCTGACTGATCCCAAGGTGCTGCTGCTCGACGAGCCCACCCGCGGCATCGACGTCGGCGCCAAGGGCGAGATCTTCGCCCTGCTGTTCCGCGAAGCCAAGTTGGGCCTGGCGGTCCTCTATGTCACCTCCGAAGTGGGTGAGGCGCTCACCGCCTCGCACCGCATCGTCGTGATGAGCAAAGGCCGCATCGTCAAGCAGTTCGACCCGCGCACCGCCACCCGCGACGAAGTCATGGCCGCCTCCGGCGAGCACGAATCCGATTTCGGACACCATGAAGGAGCCCACTCGTGAGTACGACGACCACCTCGCCGGCGCCGGCCGGCGCAGCACCGGCACCGAAGCCGCCGTCCGCGGCCCGATCACTCAACCTCAACGCCATCCTGGTCGAGGGCCGGGCGCTGATCGCGTTGATCTTGATCATCGCCATCTTCGCGATCCTCAGCGACAACTACCTGTCGACCGGCAACCTGACCACCATCACCAAGCAAGTGGCCTTCAACGCCATCGTGGCGCTGGGGATGCTGCTGGTGATCTTGAACGGCGGCATCGACCTGTCGGTCGGCTCGACGGTGGGTCTCACCGGGGCCGTCGCCGGAAATCTCTTCCGCGGTGTGCACATCCCCTTCACCGAGACCACGATGTTCCCCAGTGTCTGGGTGATCGTGCTCATCTCGATCGGGATAGGGATGCTGGTCGGCTTGGCGAACGGCTTACTGATCGCCAAGCTGAATCTCGCTCCGTTCATCGTCACGCTCGGCATGTTGTACGTGGCCCGCGGCCTCACCGAGGTCGCCCTCAACGGCCAGAACATCACCAACGAGTTGAGCGGGCAGGAGGGCCTCGGCAACACCGGCTTCTTCGCCGTCTTCGCCAGCCGGCCGTTGGGTCTGCCGATCTCGGCCTGGGTGATGGTGCTGTTCGCCGTTGCCATGTCGATCTTGTTGACGCGTACGCCATTCGGTCGTTGGCTCTACGCCACCGGCAGCAACGAACGGGCCGCCCAGCTGTCCGGCGTACCGGTCAAGCGGGTGCAGATTCGGATCTACGTGATCTCCGGCCTCTGTGCCGGCGTCGTCGGCATCCTGCAGGTGGCGAACATCAGTTCCTCGACCGCTGACCTCGGGACCTTCTACGAACTGAACGCGATCGCAGCCGTGGTGATCGGCGGCGCGGCCCTCTCGGGCGGCCGGGGCACCGTACGCGGCACGATCATCGGCGCTTTCGTGATCGGCTTCCTGGCCAACGGTCTGGTCATCGTCGGCGTCTCGCCGTTCTGGCAGAAGGTGATCACCGGCGCCGTGATCATCCTCGCGGTTGCCGTCGACCAGATCCAGCAGATGATCCAGCGGCGGCGGCTCGCCCGTCGAGCCTCCGCCAGCGCACGATTGGCGGCCCAGACCAGAGCCGCCAAGACCACCAGTTCGGCCAGTCCACCTTCATGATCACGACCATCACCTGACCCCTCGTACGAGGGGACTTCGGCACAGACGACCACCGGCCACGGAGCGATTCGGGCCAACGCGAAAGGGAAACCATGCTCAACGGAAAACTCACACGATCGCTCCTCGCCGGAGCCGCGCTGCTCAGCCTCGGCCTGACCGCGTGCGGCGGTGGCGGCGGCAATGAGCCGGCCGCATCCGGCGCGCCGTCCTCGGCCCCGGGCGG
This sequence comes from uncultured Actinomycetota bacterium, assembly GCA_963731295.1. Lineage (GTDB taxonomy): Bacteria > Actinomycetota > Actinomycetes > Propionibacteriales > Propionibacteriaceae > Microlunatus. The sequence continues at coordinate 165,473 of CAVSUP010000006.1, read as the reverse complement.
GGCGGGCGGAGGCACGATCGCCATCATCACCGTCGACCCGTCGAATCCGTACTGGAAGGCCGAAGCCGACACGGCGAAGGCCGATGCGGAGAAGCTCGGCTACAAGACCTCGGTGTCGGCCAACCAGAACGACCCGGAGACCCAGAACCAGTTGATCGAGACCGCGATCAACGACAAGGTGGCCGGCATCCTGCTGGATCCGGCGGGCGCCGACGAGAGTGTCGCGGCCGTCCAGAAGGCGGTCGACGCGAAGATCCCGGTGGTGCTGATCAACGCCGAGATCTCGAAGACCGGTCTGGCCAAGGCCCAGATCGTCTCCAACAACGCTCAAGGCGCCACCATCGGGGCCGAGGAGTGGGCCAAGGCGATGGACTACAAGGGCACCTATGTCGAGCTGTTCGGCAAGCCGAGCGACAACAACGCCCAGGTCCGGTCCGACGGCTACAACGCCGTGATCTCCCAGTACCCCGATCTCAAGTCGGTCGGCAAGGAGATCGCCAACTGGGACCGCCAGGCCGGCCAGGACAAGATGGAAACGTTGCTGTCGAAGAATCCCAACGTCAAGGGAGTGATCGCCGGCAACGACGAGATGGCGCTCGGCGCGATCAACGCGCTCAAGGACAAGGGCAAGCTCAAGGACGTCAAGGTGCTCGGCTTCGACGGCAACCAGGACGCGGTTGACGCCGTCACGAAGGGGGACATGGTTGCCACCGTGCTGCAGCCCATCGTCACCGGGACCCAGAAGGCGATCGCCCAGCTCGACAGCGTGATCAAGACCGGCAACACCGGAGTCGCTGACGAGAAGCAGGCGATCGACTGCGTGCTGATCACCAAGGAGAATGCCGACACGGTGAAGAACTTCGTTCTGTCCCAGTAGTCCCCACGCTCCGGCAGGCTCAGCATCCGTCTTTGACCTGAGCCTGCCGGATCCTCCCTTGTCGCCACTCATCACCCCTTTGCTCGTCATCACCCCTTTGCAGAACAGATCGGCCCGGAGGCTCCCATGACCCACGTGTACAACGACCCCCCCGAATTCAAGAACGACATCATCCGTGGATTCGCCGCGGCGTACCCCCGCTACGTCGACCGCGTGCCAGGGGCATCCGGATTCGTCCGGGCCGGCGGCCCGCTGGACGGGAAGGTCAGCCTGGTCATCGGTGGCGGGTCCGGCCACTACCCCTCCTACAACGGAGTCGTCGGTACGGGCTTCGCCGACGGCGCCGTACTCGGCGATCTGTTCGCCTCGCCGTCGGCCGAACAGGTCTACCGGGTCGCGAAAGCCGCCGACGGCGGAGCCGGTGTGGTCCTGGGTTTCGGCAACTACGCCGGGGACCGGTTGAACTTCCGGGTGGCGGCTGACCGGTTGATCGCCGACGGCATCGATACCCGGATCGTCTACGTGACCGACGACATCGCGTCGGCGAGCCTCGACGAACAGGGCAAGCGGCGCGGCATCGCCGGCACGTTCACCGTCTACAAGATCGCGGCCGCGGCCGCGGAGAACGGCGCCGACCTCGACGAGGTCGAGCGGGTGATGAGCGCGGCGAATGCGGCCACCTATTCCTTCGGCGTGGCGTTCGCCGGCTGCACCATGCCCGGTGCGGATCACCCGCTGTTCACGGTCGCTCCGGGTCAGATGGACTTCGGTCTGGGCATCCACGGCGAGCCCGGCATCAGCTCGGCGCCGTGGATGAACGCCAAGGAGCTGGCCGCCCGGCTCGTCGAGACGGTCCTCAGCGAGCGTCCGGAGGCGGCCAGCGGGCGGGCCGCCGTGCTGGTCAACGGCCTGGGAGCCACCAAGTACGAGGAGCTGTTCGCGTTGTTCGGCGACGTCGCCGAACTGCTCGAAGCGGCCGGAGTGGTGTTGGTCCAGCCGGAGGTCGGTGAGCTGGTGACCAGCCTCGACATGGCCGGCTGTTCGTTGTCGGTCACCTGGCTGGACGACGAACTCGAGGGCTACTGGGTCGCACCGGCCGACACGCCCGCATTCCGCCGCGGTACGGCGGTGACCAGCGACCGCTTCACCGAGCGGCGCCAGGTGGTCACCGAGGTCGAGGAGACGGCCACGGCTGAATCCAGCGAAGAATCCCGGGCGGCCGCCGTGGTCGCGCGCCGGGCGGTCGCGGTCCTGAACGCCACGGTGGAGGAGCACCAGGACTACCTCGGACAGATCGACGCGGTCGCCGGCGATGGTGACCACGGCATCGGCATGTCCCGGGGCTCGAAGGCGGCCGCCGAGGCTGCGGCCGAAACCGAGGGCGGCGTCGAGACGGTGCTCGCGGCTGCCGGCGCCGCGTTCGGCGACAAGGCGGGTGGCACCAGCGGCATCCTGTGGGGACTCCTGCTGGACGGGGTCGGGAAAGCGTTGGGCAACACCGAGGCCGCCACGGCCGAGCGGGTCGCCGCCGCGGTCCGGCAGTCGGCGGTCGACCTGAAGACCTTCAGCAAGGCCGAGTTCGGCGACAAGACCATGCTCGACTCGCTGTTCCCCTTCGTCGACACCCTGGTCGACGAGGTTGGCGGCGGAGCCCGACTGGCGGCGGCCTGGCAGACTGCGGCCGAAGCGTGTGTTGCAGCAGCCGAGGCCACCGCGGCGCTCACTCCCAAGATCGGTCGGGCCAGGCCGTTGGCCGAGCGCAGCATCGGCACCCCCGACCCCGGCGCCATTTCCCTGGGGTTGATCGTCACGGCCATCGGCACCGTTCTGGCCGACGGTAGCGTTCTGTCCGACGACGAACCCGCACCCGCACCCGACGACAAAGGAAAATGATCATGAACAACAAGGTTCGACTGCTGGTCGGCAGCGACAGCGCCGGCTTCGACTACAAGGACGCGATCCTGGCCGACATGCAAGGCGACGACCGGGTGGAGTCGGTCGAAGACCTCGGCGTCTATGTCGGCAAGCTCGAGGACGGCTCCTACCCCTCGGTGGCTATTGCCGCCGGGACCAAGATCGCCGCGGGTGAGGCCGACCGCGCGATCCTGGTCTGTGGCACCGGGATCGGAGTCGCGATCGCCGCCAACAAGGTGCCCGGGATCCGGGCCACCGTGGCCCACGACTCGTTCAGCGTCGAGCGCTCGATCCTGTCCAATGATTGCCAGGTGCTGACCCTCGGCCAGCGAGTGATCGGCCTGCAACTCGCCCGCCGGCTGGCCAAGGAATGGCTGGGGTACGCCTTCGACCCCAGCAGCCCGTCGAACGCCAAGGTGGCCGAGATCATCGAGTACGAGGACCAGATCACCGGCTGAGCGCCCACTCACCATCGGCAATGATGGGCGAATGCGGATTGCCACCTGGAACGTCAACTCGATCGGCGCGCGGCTGCCGCGACTGCTGGACTGGCTGCAGACCCGCGAGCCGGATGTCGCCGCGCTGCAGGAGACCAAGTGTGCGGACGGGGCCTTCCCGTACGCCGAGATCGAGGCCCTCGGCTACACGAGCATGCACGTCGGTGACGGCCGTTGGAACGGCGTGGCGATCCTCTCCCGGATCGGCCTGACCCCCGTCAGCACCCAACTGCCCGCGATGACCGAGGCCCGGTACGCGGTGGCCGATTGCGGCGGACTGCGGGTGACCAGCGTCTACGTGCCCAACGGTCGCTCGGTGGACGATGACCAGTTCCCGTACAAGCTGGCCTGGCTGGCCGAGCTGCGGGCGACGCTGGATGAACTTGAGCCGACCCAGCCGATGGCGATCATGGGCGACTTCAACATCGCCCGTCATGATCACGACGTGTTCGACATCGGGGCCTTCGTGGGCTCGACCCACGTGACCGCGGAGGAACGGGCGCCGCTCGAGTCGATGATCGACTGGGGCCTGGTCGACGTCCGCGCTCGGCCCGGCAAGAACGATCGTCCGTTCACCTACTGGGACTACCGGGCCGGGATGTTCCACAAGGATCTGGGCATGCGGATCGACTACGTGCTGGCGAGCCCGGGCTGTGACGTCGTCGACGCATACGTGGATCGTGAAGCCCGGAAGGGCAAGCTGCCGTCTGATCATGCTCCGGTGATCGTCGACCTCGAGCTGGTCGGCTGAGCGGCCGCCGCAGTGCGAACTCTGGGTGAGCTGCTGGCTCTGGCGCTCGATGCCGGCACGATCTGGCGGCACCGGTTCGCGGTCATGGGCTTCTGGTTCTGCGTCGGCTTCGCTGCGCACACCGCCGGCACCGTCGGCTCGTCGATGCTCGGCTCGCAGCATCCGGTGCTGGCCACCATCGCTTTCGTCGTCGGGGTGATCGGCATGGTGCTGGCGTTGATCATGATGATCGACGCCTGCGCATTGATGCTCCGGACCCGCCGGCTCGCCGCAGGCGACGAGGTCGCCGGGCTCCCGCCATCGGTGCTGGTGTCGCCGGCGCGGCTGACGGTCATCGGCACGACCATCGGACCCTTTCTCGGCGTGTACGCGGTCTGGGGACTGGTCGAGGAGCAGGTCCGCGACATCTACTTCGTGAACATCGCCCTGCACGGCACCGGTGGCGGCGATGACTGGTCGATCGACCTGCGGCGGATCACCTTCTATCTGATCCTGGCCGCGGTGTGCTTCGTGTTCCGACAGCTCGTCGGGTTGCTGGACCGCGCAGCGCCGCGCATGCGCGGCGGGCGATGGCTGACCCTGCCGGGGATCCTGCTCGAGGGAATGTGGGTGTTCGCGTCGTTCCTGGCCCTTGCGGCGGCGGGCAGCCGGGTGCTCGGTTGGCTACGGGGCCGCGAGATCTGGGAGGTCGCGGGCACCAACTGGCGACGGCTGCTCGCTCTGCTGCCCGACCTCGACCTGCCGTTCGATCTGACCCTGCCCCGGGTGGTGGCCGCCGCCGGTCACTGGTTCTGGAGCTCGTTGCTGCCCGGTCTCGGCACGGCCGTGTTGCTGCCGTTGGTGTGGCTGGCGCTGACCGCCACGGTGTTCGGCTGGCGCCAGCGCACCGCCCGCGAGTTGGTCTCGGGCACCCGGATCGAAACCCATGCCGTGCGGGTCGGTGAACGGCTCAGCCGGCAGCGGTCGCGGGCGTCCTGGCAGGCGGGCCACCGAGCGGTGGATCTGCTCACCGCGGATCTGCGGACCAAGTATCTCCCGGTGCTCGACGCGTTGCGCCTGGTCCTCCGGGCCGGACCGAGATTCGTCGGCGCCTATCTAGTGCTTGCGACGTTGCTGACGACCCTGGAAGCATTCGTGACCCCGCTGATCGATGTCGCCATCGGCCCGCAGAGCGTCGCGGCGTCGTTGGCCAGTGAGCCGGTCACCGTGCTGCTGGTCGATCTGCTCTTCACGACCCTGGCCGTCGCGCTCTACGTGGCCGCGGTCGATCGGGTCTTCGCCGAAGCCGGCGGCCTGACCTGGTCCAGCCCTCACAGCGCACCCTCAACACCAGGGTTGGGACGTTACGTTCGCTGAGCCCGTCGAAGCGCAGCTCCACACGCATGATCATCCTGCCCTTCGACAGGCTCAGGGCACGAAAACGCCGGACTCCCTCCGCGAAAGGCTTCGGAGCCTACGTTCGCTGAGCCTGTCGAAGCGCGGCCCCAGACGCATGATCATCGCTGGACTTCCTCAGCAACTGGGTTGGGACGTCACGTTCGCTGAGCTTGTCGAAGCGCAGCTCCAGGCGCATGATCATCTTGCCCTTCGACAGGCTCAGGGCACGCGTAAAACTGCGCGGACGTCACGTTCAGCCTTCGAAGCGACAGAGGCTTCGGCTCAGACAGGCTCAGGACGTTCGCTGAGCCTGTCGAAGCGCAGCTCCAGGCGTGTGATCATCTTGCCCTTCGACGGGCTCAGGGCACGAAGGGCGTGGACGGCATTGTTCGATCTCTGCCCTTCGACAGGCTCAGGGCACGAAAACGCCGGACTTCCTCAACAAATGGGTTGGGACGTTACGTTCGCTGAGCCTGTCGAAGCGCAGCTCCAGGCGCATGATCATCTTGCCCTTCGACAGGCTCAGGGCACGAAAGAAGCGCCGGACTCCCTCCGCGCAAGGCTTCGGAGCCTACGTTCGCTGAGCTTGTCGAAGCGCAGCTCCAGACGCACGATCATCTTGCCCTTCGACAGGCTCAGGGCACGAAAACGCCGGACTTCCTCAGCGCAAGGCTTCGGAGGCCACGTTCGCTGAGCCTGTCGAAGCGCAGCTCCAGGCGCATGATCATCTTGCCCTTCGACAGGCTCAGGGCGCGAAAACGCCGGACTTCCTCGTCGCGCAAGGCTTCGGAGGCCACGTTCGCTGAGCCTGTCGAAGCGCAGCTCCAGGCGCGTGATCATCTTGCCCTTCGACGGGCTCAGGGCACGAAGGGCGTGACGGCTTGTTGATCTTGCCCTTCGACAGGCTCAGGGCACGAAAACGCTGGACTTCCTCAGCAAATGGGTTGGGACGTTACGTTCGCTGAGCTTGTCGAAGCGCAGCTCCAGACGCATGATCATCTTGCCCTTCGAGAGGCTCAGGGCGCGAAACGCAGGCTTGGGATCAGCGGGTGAACTCGATGAGTTGGCGTTCGGTGGAGAGGCGGATCCGGAAGGTGAGTTGATCGGCGGAGCTTTCGGGGACCATGAAGAGGGCACCGACCTGGAAGGGGACGTGGAGCTTGGCCTTGTTGTCGGAGCTGCCGCTGCAGGTCAGGGCTTCGGGCAACTCGACCCGGTAGGCGAGATCGGAGGTGGTCCAGCGTCGACCGTCGGGACTGTTCACGCTCAGGTCGCAGAAGATCGTGGTCAGGTCGCGATCGGCATCGACGACCTCTTCGGTGAAGATGATCCGGACGAAGGTCGCACCCGGAAGGGGCGAGGCCGGATCTTGATCCTCCTGGGCCGGTGGAAATGACGTCGCCACCTCGAAGGTGTCCAGTCGGAAGCTGACCCCGCCGCGGATGATTGTCTGGCCGATCCCGACGGTCTGGTCGGGGGTCGGCGACCGAAAGCGCAGGATCGCCACGGCCTGCCACCCGCAGATGATCAAGGCGACCAACAGGGCCACCGCAAACAACAGCCACGAGCGCCGCCCGGTCGACCGCGCGGTGGTGATCATGAGGTCACCCGGCTGGTTGCGTTCAGCAAGGGATCGGTGAGGGTCTCGATCGGGGTGGCTGCGGACAGCCCGAGATTGACCCGCACGGCCGCGTCGTACGCGTCGAACTCGGCTCCGTCCGGGTCGACCAGCAGCCGGGCCCCGGCCAGCCGGGACGGCGGCACTTCGAAGACCAGGCTTCCCGAAGTGGTGAAGCCGGGTTGCGTGAGGCCCGGGGCCGCACCGGAGAACTCCGGCCGCGGATCGTAGGAGTGATCATCTCGGGTGAGTCACGGTGATCTTGTTGAAGTAGCTGGGCGCCACTCGGGCCGAGCCTTCCAGCTCGACCACCACCAGAGCCTGGTCGGAGGTGAAGGGCACCGCGCTCCGCGGCACGGCAGCCACCCGCTGCACTCCGGTCACCGTGATGTCGAACGTCCGCAAGCGACCGGGCTGGTTGAGCGCGACATCGGCATAGCTGCGACGGAAATCCGTGACCGGATCGGGCCGGATCGCCACCAGCACCGCGATCACGAGCAGGCAGGCGGCTAACCCCAGCACCGGGTGGCTGCGCCTGCGTCGCCTTGACGGGACCGGCGCGATCATCGGGATACCCGCACGTCCGGACAGGCCAGCCGAACCGTGGCCACCGCGTCGCCGGCCACCAGATAGTGGTCATAGACGAAGTTCTGGGCCTCGCGTTCGTCGCGAATGATCACCGTGATCTCGCCCGGCGGCACCGGCGGGTCAGCGGCGTTCTCGGGCGGCCAGCGGAAGTCGTAGACGAGTGCTGCGGGCACGTCCGGGTCGAAGTTGTAGGACCGCTCATTGCTGGTGGCGATCTGTTCCTCGGTGAGCACCCGACTACCTGCGCGTACGGTGATCATCTTCGAGGTCGGCGCCAGCTGGCTCGACCGGTCGAGGTTCGTCACCTGCATGACGATCCGGATCCGCGGTTCCACGTCGTATCCGGCCCGGGCCTGATCGGTGTAGCTGGCGGCCTGCACGGTGAGCTGCCAGCGTTGCAACTCGATCTGCTCGCCGACCGCGACCGAGCGGCCGGTCGCCGTCGCCGGCTGGAATCCGCCGACCAGCCACGTGAGGGCGACGAGCACGACGACGACTCCGGTCAGGATCAGCCAATCCCGGACGGAGCTGAGCCGATCCCGCAGTGCCACGCCGTCACTCTAACGAGCTTGGCCAATGCGTCGATTCCTGCAATAATGTCGGCGCGCCGTCGATCGTTGGCGGTACATGGTCGGGGCTTGGGGAGGGTTCCAGCGCGTCAGTGCTGTTGCCCGGACGCGGTGACCGCGGCGCCGACCACGGCGGCAGCCAGCGAACCGCGGACGAGCAACCGGCCGCCAGGGGCGTGGCACGTCAGGTGTCTGACGGGCCGCTGCACTGCCGCGCTGGACCGACCATCGGCGAGGCCAGGTCGGGCCATCGACCGGTTGAGGCACAATCACAGGGTGATCGAGTACCGAACGCCAGCCGAACTGGAGCAGATGCGTCCCGCCGGACGCTTCGTCGGCGAGGTGCTGACCGCTCTCGTGGAGAGCGCCGATGTCGGCGTCAACCTGCTGGAACTCGACGAGTTGGCCCATCGGATGATCCGGGATCGTGGGGCCGAATCCTGCTACATCGACTATCACCCGTCCTTCGGGGCCAGCCCGTTCGGCAAGGTGTTGTGTACGTCGGTCAACGATGCCGTGCTGCATGGCTTGCCGCATGACTACGTGCTGGCCGACGGCGACCTGCTGAGCCTCGACTTCGCTTGTGCGGTGGAAGGTTGGGTATCCGACTCCGCCGTCTCGGTGATCGTCGGTACGCCGCGGCCTCAAGATCAACAACTGATCGCCGTCACCGAGGAGGCCCTGGTCGCGGGCATTGAGGCCGCTCAGCTCGGCAACAAGCTCGGCGACATCTCGTTCGCTATCGCCAAGGTCGCCCAACACGCCGGCTACAAGATCAACACCGAATTCGGCGGGCACGGCGTCGGCCGGACGATGCACGGCGACCCCCACGTACCCAACAACGGCCGACGGGGTCGCGGGCTGACCCTACGCCCCGGCCTGGTGATCGCCATCGAGCCCTGGTTCCTCGAGACCACCGACAAGATCTACACCGACGACGACGGATGGACGCTGCGCAGCCGGGACGGTTCCCGCGGCGCGCACGCCGAGCACACCGTCGCCATCACCCCGAGCGGACCGATCACCCTTACCGCGCGGGCCTGAGATCCCGGGCCGCCCGGCCACACCGGAGGATCCCGGCGGGCATCCGGAGAGCGGCTCAGCGGTAGACGATCACCTTGTCGCCGACCTGGACCTGGTTGAACAGGGACTGGATGCCGGCCAGGTTGCGGACATTGACGCAGCCGTGCGAGGCCCCGTTGTAGCCGCGGGCGGCGAAATCGGCCGAGTAGTGGACGGCCTGGCCACCGCTGAAGAACATCGCGTACGGCATCGGCGTGTGATAGATCGTCGACACGTGATTGCGGGACTTCCAGCCGACCGAGAAGGCGCCTTCCCGGGTCGGGGTCTCGTACGAGCCGAAGCGAACGTCCACGCGGAGTTGCGCCTTCCCGTTGACCACCCAGACCAGCGAGTTGTTCCCCTTGCTGATGCAGAGCGCCCGGCCGGTCAGGCACCGGGAGTCGAGGCCGCTGGCCGAGGGCTTCGGAACCCGGTTGTGCAGCTCGTCGTTGGTCGGCGTCCCGCGTCATCGCGCGCAGCCGGTCCAGGGTGCGTTGATCGACTGCGCCGGTCACCGGGATGGCCCGCTTGGCCTGGAAGCCTCGGACGCTGCCCGCGGTGGCGGTGCCGTAGGTGCCGGTCACCGACCCGGAGAACCAACCGATCTGCTTCAGCCGCGCTTGAAGATCACGGACGCGGTCGCCGGATGATCCCTGGCTCATGATCGAGGGACCCGCGACCAGCTTGTTGTGCAGCTCGGCGTTGGTGGGCTTGCGAGTGCGCTTGACCAGGGCGGTCCAGGTGGCCCGATCGACCGCGCCGGTCTTGGTGATCTTGCGCTTGGCCTGGAAGCCCTTGACTGCGCGGACCGTCCGGTTGCCGTAGACGCCGGTGATCGAACCGGCGAACCAGTCGAGCTGGCGCAACCGATGCTGGAGCTCGCGCACCTGGCGACTCCGGTCACCCTTTTCCAGCAGGGCGGCCGGCTTGGCCGGGCGGGGCTTGCTGGTCTCGGGCTTCTTGGTCGGTCGGCTGGTCGGCGTCGCGGTCGGCGAGGTGGTCGGCTCGGCCTGCGTTGTCGGGCTGGCCTGGGACGGCCCGGGCCCCGAGGGGTTCAGGAGCTCCGTCGCCGGCCCGCAGCCGCTGAGCGCCAGCAGCAAGCCGACGGCTAGCGCGATCGGCAGCGCAACCTGTGGTCGGCGTCGGTTCATAGGGGGCCTCCGGGTCAACATGTCTTCACTACGCCAGCATTGGGCGATCGGTTGCCGGGTGGGACGGCGTGGTGATCGACGTCACGCGTCGTTTGTTCAGGCTAAGTCGACGGTCGGACGAAGTCACGAGCCATCAGCCGCTGGAGGCGAAGAGTTATCCAACGTTCGGCGGCTGGTCACGGAACGATAACCGGCGCGTTCAGTGCGGCCAGCCGGCCCCGGGCACCGTGACTTCCGCCATCAGCACCTGACCGGTCCGGCCGGGTCCCCCCATCGCCTCTGGCCACTTGGCGCCGACGGCGAACAGGGTGCGGCCGTCGGGGCCGCCGAGCATGCAGGCGAAGCAGCCGCGATCAGCGGTGATCGTCTCCAGCACCTCACCGCCCTCGCGGACGCGTACACAACGCTCCCCCGGCACCGTCGCGAACCAGATCGCGTCCTCGGCGTCGACGCAGATCCCGTCCGGGGCATTGCCCTCCCCCAGCTCGGCCCAGACCCGCTGCTGGCTGAGGCTGCCGTCAGTCTCGATGTCGTACGCGGTAAGCCGGTTGGCGTACGACTCGGCGACGATGAGGGTCGATCCGTCACGACTGACCGCCATGCCGTTCGGGAAGGCGAGACCGCCGGCCACCTGGCGCACGCTGCCGTCGCCGGCGACGTGGGCCACCAACCCGGGTGCGAAATCACCCTCACCGAAGTCGAAGCCGATGTTGTTGACGTAGATGTTGCCACGACCGTCGACCACGATGTCGTTCCACGGCTTGGCCGAGACCTCGCTGAGGTCCGCGTACGCGGTGAGCGTGTGGTCCGGCTGCTGGCGCAGGAGTTGGCCGTTGGCGACCACGACCAGGCTGCCGTCCGCGAGCCGGTCGAAGCAGAACGGCATGGCCCGCACCTCGGTGACGACCTGCGCCTGGCCGTCGAGATCGACCGCGACGATCTGCTGGGCGCCCCAGTCGGAGAAGAGCAGTCGGTCGTCGTGCCAGCGGGGCGACTCGAGCAGGACGCCGTCATCAAGGAGTACGCGGAAGTCGGCCACGCTCCCACGATGCCAGAAGCGCGAACCCGGCCGGGCGTCTGGTCGATGGTGCCCGGAACGGTCCCGGTGGAATGCGCCGACGAGAGCGCCGGCGGGACCGAACCGGAGGCAGTGATCAGCGCCGAGCGGCCTTCGAGACCTTGAGCAGGCCGTCCTTGATCCGACGCTGGTTTTCGGGCTTGCTGAGCTCCTGGATGACCTTGGCCACGATGACACCCTGAACAATGTTCTTGACGAGATTCATGCCCTCGACGATAGCCGTGACGCCAAGCCAGTCACGTCAGACCGTGGTCTGAGTCGCCGGATCGGCCAGCGTTGCCGTCGAGCCAGCGCCGGCGTCACCGAGCGCCGCGTCGAGCGCATCGATGAACTGGGCGACGTGACTCGACTGCCAGACGAGTGGCGGCCGAACCTTGAGCACGTCACCCCGCGGCCCGGTCAGGCCCGCGAGCACACCGCGAGCGACGAGCCGATTCAGCACCTCGCGGGCGAAGGTCGCCCTGCCCGATCCATCCGGCCTGCCCGATCCATCCGGCCTGCCCGATCCGTCCGGCGCTCGCAGGTCGACTCCGGCGAGCAGCCCGATGCCGCGAATCTCGCCGAGCACCGGATGCCGTGCGCGGAGGTCAGCCAGCCGCGTTCGCAGCTCCTCGCCGACCCGAACCGCGGACGCACCGATCGACTCGGTCTCGAGGATGTCCAGCACGGCCAGTCCGGCGGCGGCCCCGGCGGGGGTCGCGGCGAAGGTGGAGAAATACTCGTACGAGAAGGCCAGTTTGTCGGCGATCTCCCGCCGGGTGATGACGGCCCCGATCGGGTAGCCGGCGCCCATCGGCTTGCCGAGGGTCACCAGGTCCGGGGTGATCCCGGATAGCGCGAACCGCCAGAGTTGCGGCCCGCTACGCCCGAAGCCGGACTGCACCTCGTCGGCCAGGAACAGTGCACCGACCTGGTGGCTGCCGGCGAGCAGTCCGGCGAAGAACTCCGGCGGTGCGTTGTGGATGCCCTCGCTGGTGAACTGGCTGTCGGCCAGCACCAGGGCCGACCGGGAGCCGCCGCGTACGAGGTCGTCGGCGGCCGCGCCGATCCGGGCCGCCGCCTCCGCCTCGGTCAGCTCACCGGGCGGCCCCACCGGCGCCCGGAAGGTGGCGACCCGGTCCGGCCGATAGCCGAGCGGCCATTCGTTGGAGCTCAGATCGGCCATCCACCCGGTGGAGCCGTGGTACGCGTGCTCGGCGATGATCGCCCCGTCGCCGCCGGTCCAGGTCGTGGCCAGCCGCCAGGCCAGCTCGTTGGCCTCGGTGCCGGAGGTGGTGAACAGGCAGGTGTCGAGGCCGGCCGGCATGGTGGCGATCAGCCGCTCGGCCAGCTCGACGATGCCAGGATGCAGGTAGCGGGAGTGGGTGTTCAGTGTGCCGAGCTGCCGGCTCACCGCCGAGGTGAGCGTCGGATGGGCGTGGCCGACGACGGCGACATTGTTGTACGCGTCGAGGTAGCGACGCCCGTCCCGAGCGAACAGCCACGGGCCCTCGCCGCGGACGATGTCGAGCGGTTCGCGATAGAACAGCGGCGCCAGTGGCCCACCCATCGCCGCGGCCCGCCGCGCGGCCAGATTCCCGATCGGGCTGGTCGAGGTGCCGGCCAACCGGTGCAGTCGCTCGGCGAGCTCGGCCGGCGCCAGCGGTCGGAGGGTGTCGAGGACCCGTTGATTGGCTCGGTCGTACTGGGTGATGTACGCGTGATTGTCGCCGTGCAACGCGGCGCGGTCGGCCGAGATGACCAGGGTCAACGCGAGCCGGGCCAGCACCAGCTCGCCGAGCACGTCGACCTCGGCCGGGCTCAGCGTGCGGTGGCGTTGATAGCCGCGCAGCACGGCGGCGGCCAGACTCCAGAGATCAGTCGGCTGATCATCGGCCGTGTTCCGGAGCACCGAGGTGACGGTGACGGCCAGGTCGCAGACGGCCGCGGTGTGGTGCAGGTCACCGAAGTCGATGATGCCGGTGACCTGACCGCCGGCAGCCAGCACATTGGTCAGGGTGACGTCGGCGTGCTGGATCCCGCCGGGCAAGCGGCGGGCCGCGGCGAGCGCCGGCTCGATCCGGTCCGCCAGAGCCATCAGCGCCGGGTCGCTCGACCGGCGGCGGACCACGCCCGCCGCCTGCCGGACATCCCAGTCCAGGAGCCGGCCGGCCGCCGGATGGAAGAAGCCGGAGAGCGCCGGCACTGACCCGGGCCGCCAGGGCGCCGACCTGCTCGGCGACCGCGGAGGTGATCGGCTCGACCCTCCAGCGGCGTACCGGCGACGACGGTGATCAGCCGGGCGGGACAACGGCGACCGGACCGGTCGAGGAGGTGAGTCACCGGCGACCCGTCGACGGCGTCGATCGTGGCCGGCAGCACCAGCGCGGGATCAGCGGCGGCCAGGTGCCTCATCGCGGCGATCTCCAGGTGGACCACCGCAAGATTCTCGGCCGGGTTGGAGATCTTGAGCACGACGTCGCGATCGACCAGCACGTTGGCGTCCCGTTCGCTGCCGAGGCGCCGCAACTGTTCCGGCACGCGACCCCAGCCGCGTACGAGGACTTCGCGCACCTGATCATCGGACACGTCGGGAGCGGGACTGTTCAGGACGTCAGCGGCCGGCTCGGTCATGGCCGCCATTCTTGACCGGTCCCGCAGCGGATGGCGCAGCCGGGATCAGCCGGGGACCAACCAGGATCTCTCCGGATCAGCTGGGTGCGGTGAACCGACCGCTCGACGCGCCCTGGAGGTGTCCGGGCGGCAGCTTCCGACCGCACAGCACGAGCAACAGATCCTGAGCCGCTCCGGTCAGCGGCTCGCCGGTGCCGAACGTCCAGTCCAGATCGTCGGCTTGCAGTCGGATGCCGTCGAGGTCGACGCCGAAGTAGGTGACCTGACGCGCGGTGGTGCCCGCGAACACCCGTTGCAGGCGATCGAGCGGGACCGCGCGGTCGAGCCCGAGGGCCACGCTGATGTCGAGACCATGGATCAGGTCATGGCTCAAGGCGCCTTCGTAGCCGCCGCCCGGAGGCTTCCACGGGTGTTCGGCGTTGTCGCGTCGAAGGGTGGCGAGCTCCTCGACCGAGAGGGTCGCCGCGTCGCGCCGGGCCGCCCGATCGGCCAACCGATTGAAGTTGCCGCGCGCCTTGATCATCCCGACCAGCACCTGGGGCAGCGAAGCGCGAAACGGCATCAGGATGTGCGCCGCCACCTCGCGGACCCGCCACCCGGCACACAGCGAGGGGCTGTCCCACTGGGCCGGAGTCAACCTGGCCCAGATCTCGGCTTGCTCACGACGCTCGGCGGCGATCATCTCGCGTACGCCGGTTTGGTTCATCTCATCTCCTGAAGGTCTTCGATCTGCTGCGGATCAGTATCACCGGGTGCCGTCGCCCCTCCGAACTAGTGGGTGCGCTCGACGATCTGGTAGACCGGCCGGCGCGGGCAAAGTCATCGCAGGCAAAGTCATCGCGGCCGGTCGGTGACGGAACCGCCGAGGTACGCGAGGATGGGAGGCGCCCTTCACGCTGGAAGGGAAATCGTATGTACACATCCCACCTACCCATCCCAGGGGAGGAGGTCGGCGCGATGGCTGATGACGTGTGCGCGTCGTGCGGCGAGCGCAACGCGGCCGGAACCGAATTCTGCGGGTCCTGCCATGCGTTCCTGGGCTGGGACCGGGTCGAGGCGCGTCCCGATCCGGGGTCGCAGCGCAGCACCCCGACCCAGCCGAACCCCACCGGCCCCAAGCCGGTCCAGCCCGACTCGCCCGGCCCAGCCGGTACGACGGGGCGCCGGGCACCGGATCAACGGCGACCAGATCACGGGCCGCCAGCTGACGACCCCTGGGCGACCACGGTGCGACCGGTCGAACCCGCCGCCGTCGACCCGGCGGATGGCCGATTGCGAGCCAAGACCGACACCCAGAAGATCGTGGCCCCGGCGACCGGGGAGCCGGCATCACTGATCGTGCGCGTAGCGAACGCCTCCGAGATCGTCGACGGCTATGCGGTGGAAGCGATCGGCGCGCCGGGCTGGCTGGCCGTCGAGGCGAACCAGCTCCGGCTGTTTCCGGGGGACGAGGAGGCTCTCGCCGTGCGGCTGCGGGTCACGTCGACGAAGCTGATCCCGGCGCAACAGGTCGAAGTGGTCATCCGGGTCCGGTCGCTGAGCTGGGCGCCGGCCCACGTCGATTTGCTCCTGCAAGTCGTGGTGCCGGTGGTGGACGCGCCGGTCCAACTGCACGTCGAACCGAGCTTGCTGCGGGTCCGGGATCGCGGCACGGTCGAATGCGTGCTGACCGTGGACAACGCCCGCAGCAACACCGACAAGCACGTCAGGCTGTCGGGCAGCGACCCGGAGCTCGCGGTGCAATACCGGTTCGTTCCGCCGATGCTGGACCTCGGCCCGGGGGCCGCCGAACGGACCCGCGTGATCATCACCGCGCCCGAGCCGGAGCCCGGCCAGGAGATCAGCCGGTCCCTGACCGTCACGGCCTTCGACGGGACGCGGAGCATCAACGCCGTGATCACCTTGCAACAGGCCACGACCGTACGCGGCGAGGAACCGCTGGTTCGGCTCGAGGTCGAGCCCAGCCTGCTCCGGGTCCGCGACTCCATCATCGGCAACGGTCGGCTCGTCGCGGACAATCGGGGCGGTACGCAGTGGATCGAGCTGCGGCTGCGCGCGGTCGACCCCGAACGCGTCGTCCGGGTGGACTGGTCGCAGCCCGCCCTGCGGGTGCCGCCGGGCGGCACGGCGCAGATCGACTTCCGGCTGCAGGCCCCGATGCCGGACGCCGGAACCGAGGTCAGTCGTCCGGTCACCATCGACGCCACGTACGGGAACCGGACCACAACCACGACCGTGACCTTCGTGCAGACAGCGAGCGTGTCGCCGATGGAGACCCTCGGCTTGCGTCTCGACCCGGCGATGATCCGGGTCCACGATGCCGACAGCGCGAACGCCCAGGTGGTCGTGGACAACCGGCGAGGCCGGGCCGGCGTACGGGTGAATCTGGAGGGCAGCGATCCCGAGCGGATCGTCCGCTTCGGCTTCTCCCCGCCCTATGTGGATGTCGGTCCTGGGCAGGTCCAGGTCGTCGGAGTGCGGGTGGACGCTCCTCGCCCAGCGCCGGGCGAGGAGTCGAGCCGACAGCTCCGGGTGACGGCGACCGATGGCCGCAGCACGGTGGAGGCGAGCGGTTCCCTGCTGCAAACGTCGTCCCGGGCGGCGATCGAGGTGCTCGGCGTCAGCCTGGATCCCAGCGTGCTCCGGTTGGGGGGCCGGCGCCGCGGATCGATGGCGGCGATCGTCGACAACCGCAACGGGGCGCAGCCGATCCGCGTGACGATGACCGGCGACGACCCGGAGAACGCGGTCCGCTTCCGCTTCACCCCAACGACCCTCGACGTGCCGCCGGGGCGACTCGCCCGGACCATGGTCTCCGTCGAGGTGCCGCGCGGGGCGACGGGCCGCGAGCTGACCCGATCGATCACGATTGCCGCGAGCGACGGGCGGTCGGCGGCTCAGGCGACCGGAAGCCTGATCCAGCTGGCGGCGTCGAAACGCCCGGTGGCCCGGGTGCTCTGGACGCTGTTCGGCGCCTTCGCGATGATCATCGGGTCGTTGCTGACCTGGGACGCGGTCAGCGGTCAGCGCGGGATCCAGATCGGCCTGAATGTCATCATCCGGCGGCTCCGGCTCAACGTCGATCTCGGTCCGGCCGAGCAGATTATCTCAGCCGGGCTGGTGATGATCGCGCTCGCGGTGCTGGCGATCTGGGGTCTCGTCGGTCAAGGGCGGCTGACCCGGATGGCCGCCTTCCTCGGCGTGGTGTTACTGGTCGCCGTCTTCGTGACCCTGAGCGCCCTCGGATTCAGAGTCCGGCCCGACATCGGTGCGTTGGTGGCGTTGCTCGGCTGCATTGCCGCGTACATCGGCGGGTTGCTCGGCCGCCGCCGCTGAGCCAGTTGTCCGCGCCCCGAGCCCGTCGAAGGGCAAGATCAACCTCCGAACCGAGACGCCGTCGTATACGTGCCCTGAGCCTGTCGAAGGGCAAGATCAACCTCCGAACCGAGACGCCGCCGCATCCGTGCCCTGAGCCTGTCGAAGGGCAAGATCAACACACGTCCGGAGCTGCGCTTCGACAAGCTCAGCGAACGTAACCTCCGACCCACTCGCTGAACAGTCAGCCCTTTCGTGCCCTGAGCCTGTCGAAGGGCAAGATCAACCTCCGATCCGAGACGCCGCCGTATACGTGCCCTGAGCCTGTCGAAGGGCAAGATCAACACACGTCCGGAGCTGCGCTTCGACAAGCTCAGCGAACGCAACTTCCGACGACCTCGCTGAACAGTCAACCCTTTCGTGCCCTGAGCCTGTCGAAGGGCAAGATCAACACACGTCCGGAGCTGCGCTTCGACAAGCTCAGCGAACGTAACCTCCGACCCACTCGCTGAACAGTCAGCCGTTTCGTGCCCTGAGCCTGTCGAAGGGCAAGATCAGCCTCCGAATCGAGACGCCGCCGTATCCGTGCCCTGAGCCTGTCGAAGGGCAAGATCAACTCCCGTCAAACGTCGGTCATCGTCGGCGAGCCGCATCGCTCGAGTGCGGGAGGGCGGAGGCGCGGTCGGACCGCGCGTACGGGGTGGATCGGCCGGGCAACCAACGGTCGCCGAGCCAGAAGAGGCAGGACACCGCGAAGAGCAAGATCAAGATCGCCACGCAGTAGAGGGCGACGACTCCGGCGCCGGTCTGGGCGACATCAAGGAAGAAATACGGATAGAAGTGGGTGAAGGCCCCGACCACCAGGGTGTAGACCAGCCAGGCCAGCGGCCAGATCAGGCCGAGCAGCACGACGCGGAGGTTGATCCGCCGCCGCGGGCCGAAGATCAACCAGGCCAGAACGGCGAGGGCCGGCACCACGATGTGCACCAGAGTGTCGGAGGCCCAGAGCCAGCCGTGGAAATGATCGAGCGGGTGGAGCAGGAACCAGTGCACCAAGCCGGTGATGGCGATGCCGGAGAGCGCGTTGATCCGCGCGACTCGCCAGCCTGATCCGTCTCGTCCGGGTCGGCGGGCCAGGCTGAACGACGTCGCGACAACGAGCAGATTGGCCTGGGTGGTGAAATAGCTGACGAAGCGCCAGACCACGACCGCGTGGGACGGCTTGACCGTGCCCGGGTCGTCCCATACCCCCAACCAGTCCTGGACCAGTTGGAGGCCGACCGAGAACGCCGCGATCACGCCGATAGCGCCGAAACAAAGTCTGGCGACTCGCTCCTTGCTCACCCTCGCAGGCTACGTCGCCGGGGCCCGCCTCAGGTCATCAAGCTGGACACGAAATTCCGTGCCTCCAGGAGATAGCCGCGGCAGCTTTCGTGGTCCGGTGCCGGAATCTGGACCCACTCCCTCATCGGCCGGCCCGGTCGCGGCGAGCAGGGCTGACCGTCGCCACGGGCGATCAGTTCCTGGACGCGGGCGGCCGGCAGCTTCACCACGAGATCACCGGCAGCGGCGAAAGCGTAGAACTTGCCGGCGGTTTTGAGGCCGGGCGCATGAAACATCCGCCCGCTCTCGTCCTTGGGGTACGCGGCGAGCATCCCCTCGGCCGCTGCCGTGAAGACCTCACCGAACTCTTCGTCGCCTGCCACGTCAGCCCATCCTCTCGTCGCTGTCATCCCGCGCGGCCAGTTCCAGGAAGGCCCGGCGACGCCGTACTCGATGCTGGTGTTCTGGTTGGGTGCCGCTCCCGGCCAGGGCCGCGGCAAGCTCCGCGGCGGCCTCGACATAGCGGCCTTCTCGGGCCAACAGCTCACCGCGAATCGCGTGCCAGCGGGGCGAGGTCGGCAGCTCGGCCAGCATCGCCAGCCCCGCTGCGGGACCGACGGCCTCGCCGGCCGCAACCGCTCGCCCGAGGGCAGCGGACGGGTTGGGCGCCACGGACATAAGGAGATCGTAGAGCCGAAGGATCTCGGTCCAGTCCGTCCCGTCGTAGCTCGGCGCGCGCGCATGCTCCGCCGCGATGGCGGCCTGGAGCTGGTAGGCGTCGGCCACGCCGTTGGTGCCGCGCAAGGATTGGTTGAGCAGGTCGATGCCGCGAGCGACGGCTGCGGTGTCCCACTCGCCGCGATCTTGTCGGTCGAGCGTGACGACTTCGCCGCGCTCGTCCAGCCGGGCCGGCCGGCGGGCCTCGGTCAGCAGCAGCAACGCGAGGACCGCGGCCGGCATCGGCTGATCGGGCAGCAGTCCGTGCAGCAACTCGGCCAATCTGAGCGCTTCGGCGCAGACGTCGAGGTCGTACGCGGCCGTTCCCTCGAGCGGCGCATGGCCGGCGGTGTAGAGACCGTGGACCACGCCGCAGACCGCCGGAAGTCGAGCGGCCAGTTCGTCGGGGGCAGGCACCCGGTAGGGGATGTGGGCCGCTGCGATCTTCTGCCGGGCCCGGGTCAGCCGCTTGGCGGTCGCGGCCTCGGTGGTGAGCAGGACCGCGGCGATCTGAGCCGGGGCGAGCCCGCAGAGGGTACGCAGGGCAAGGGCCACGCGGGTGGGCGGCGCGAGCGTGGGATGGCAGCAGGTGAAGATCAGCCGCAGCAGGTCGTCGCGTACGACCTCATCTGGTGGCAGCTCCGACGCGTCGAGCTCGATCGACCGCATCCCCTCGTACTCCTTGCCCGGTCGAGCCTGCTCGCGGCGGAGGATGTCGATCGCCTTGCGGCGTGCGGTCAGCGTGAGCCAGGCCCGGGGTTGCGGCGGCACTCCGGTGACCGGCCAGGCGCCGAGGGCCGCGACAGTCGCCTCCTGCACGGCGTCTTCGGCGAGTTGCACGTCGCCCACCGTCCGGATCAAGGTCGCGAGGATGCGCGCGCCCTCGACCCGGATGGTCTCGGCGACGGCGTCGTGAGCCACCCCACCAGGCCCGGGAATCACCGTGACTACCGGGCGACGATGACCGGGCGGACCTCGACCGCGCCGCCCCAAGCCGCCGGGATGTCAGCCGCCACGGCGACCGCTTCGTCGAGATCGGCCGCCTCGATCAGGTAGTAGCCGGTCAGCGCTTCCTTGGTCTCGGCGTACGGCCCATCGGTGGTGACGATGTCGCCGCCCCGGGCACCCTGCACCCGGACGACCGTCGCCGTACTCGTCGGGTGCAGGACGGCACTTGCGCCGATCTTGTCAGCGTGGTCGACCCCGAACCGGCGGTATTCGGCCAGTTCGTCCGCCTGCTCGGGAGCCCACCAATCCACATCGGCGGTATACGTCAAGGCCAGGTATTGCGGCATCGCAGCCCTCCTTCAGCTTCTGAGGACCAGAGTGGCCCCTCGAGAAGTGAACGAACCGGCGATCTCGAAAAGGACAGGCCTTCGCGGGAAGCTCGGTGAAGAACCGGGGTCTCACCCAAACCGCAACCTAGCTTCCTCGGGTCGCTTCCTCGGGTCGCGAGACTCGAGGAAGCTAGGCACAACACGTCGCCCTCTCTGGGTAAGGTCCGGCGGCTACCGCTCACTGGTCACTCGAGGAGAGGTAGTTCGAGGTCGTAGGCCAAGACCACGGCGCGCGCCAGCTGAGTCTCCTGTTCGGCGCTGAGGTACCCGACTGTGCGGCCGAGGAGGTTCACCGAGACGGTGATGACGTTGTCGAGGACGACCACGCAGTCGTGATCCAGTCCGTTGTCAGGTCCGACCAGAATCTCGCTGGACAGTCCCTTGACGGTGGTGGTGATGGGAGCGACGGTCACCTTGGTCATCGCGGCCCGCGCCGCTTCGCGGGTCAAGACCAGAGCCGGCCGGGTTTTGTCGAGACGCACCAAGCAGATCTCGCGCACCGATCAGTCCTCGACCTCGAGGTGGGTGCTGCTCCACTGCACCAAGTCGTCCAGACCGTCGGCGGTGCCGTGCTCACGCAAGACCTGGACGTCTTGTGCGGCGGCCTGTCGGCGCATCTCCCGCTCCACCGCCGCCGCGACGAGCGCGGCCCGGCTAGGAGCCTTGCCGGCGGCCACGGTGCGGTCGAGGAAGGCCACCATCTCGTCGGGGAGGCGAACAGCGATCTGAGTGCTCATGCCACCGATCGTACCCGAAGCATCCCACTTTGGGATGCAAATGATCATGCCGCCGTCGGGGCGCAGCGCGTCGATGCCGAGTCCCGCGCGGTCGTGCCGATGGTCGGCCGAGCCGACATGTCGATGGTCGGCCGAGCCGACATGCCAAGAGTCGGGCGCACCCGTCGTGGCTGTGAAACGCTACCCATCTGATCTTCAATCCGGAGACGGTGGACGTGGTCGGAGTTTCGCCGGATGGCGCGATGGTCGAACTCCATCTCGTTCGGGACACGGCGTGGACCGGCTCAGACGACGAACTGATGTCCGTCCAGGCCAGGTATTGCGGCATCGGAGCCCTCCTTCGTGCGTCTGAGGACCAGAGTGGTCCTCGAGAAGTGAACGAGCAGGCGATCTGGAAAAGGACAGGCCTGCGTGGGTTGCCCGGGGCGACAGTGCCCGGGTGGTAGGTCGGCGAGCGGACGCGCGGCTCAGTCGACGGTGACTTCACCCATCTTCGACCAGCTGTCGCCGGGGACCTCGACGTTGATGATGTCGGGGGTCTTGGCGACGAGTCGCTGCAACGTCTGGATTCCGGCCTTGAAGTGATCGCTGTTGACATGCGCGCCACCGGCCTCGCCGTCCCGGAACGCCTCGACGAGCACGAACTGGCTCGGATCGTCGGCACTGACCGACCAGTCGAACCAGAGCACGCCCTCCTCCCCGCGCGTGGCTGCGGTGAATGAGCCGACCTCGTCCAGGAAGGTATCGGCGTACTCGGGCTTGGCCGTGAACTTGACCACGATGAAGATCATGGAAGCCATTGTGGTGAAGCCGGGCCGTCGGTCTCGATCGGCCCCCCGCCCCGGCTGCCGTTCGCTCCCGCTGTTCAGCTTTGCTCCGTCTATGGCGGGAGCGAAGCTGAGCAAAGGGAGCAAAGGCGGAGCAGCGACCCGCAGGGCTTCAGTCGAGGGAGATCTGGCCGATGGGTTCGCGCTTCTCGGCCTGGAAGCGGTCCTCGGTGCGGCCGTAGGCCCAGTAGCCGGGTCCGGACGACCTCGATCACCTGCTGGGTGCGCTTCGGCGGAGCGGCGGACCGGTCAAGCGGGTCATGGCGGGCAGCATCCTGGAGCACAGGTTGGCCGAAGAGCTGCACGAGGTGGCTGGCCTAAATCCGGCCCGATCTTCTCGGCTATTGCGCCCGACCAGCAAGACAGAAGGCGCGTACGACGGCCAGGTCCGGCGCGTAGCCATCGGTCGTGTCGATGTCCACGGTCGGCGCCTCGATCCGCAGCGCTTCGAAGATCGGCGCGTTGGTCAGATAGTCGGCGTCGGCGTGCGCGCCACGAGTCGACACATCGGCGAGCCGGTGCCCCACCCGGGCGTGGGCGACCTCTCGAGGAACGACGCAACGAATCACCCGGGCCTCGAACCCGGCCGTCAGTCGACCGAGTCCGCTCATCCAGAGATCATGCTGAAAGGCTGCCTCCGCGGCCAATGTCACCTCGGCCGCGAGGAGGAGCTGGATCGCGTCGAAGAACACCGCGAAGGTCCGAAGGGTCAGCGCGTCGCTGGCCGTGGCGACAAAGCCCGGGTGAGCCGCCACCATGCCTTCCTTGATCTCGTCGCGGCAGACCAGCGGGCAGCCCACGTCACGACTGACCAGTCGCGCCAGCGTCGTCTTCCCGGATCCGGGTGGGCCGCTGACGATGATCAGCGTCGGGGTGCCCATACCGACCGAGCGTAGCGACTTTCGCGGCTGGCATCGCTCCGCACCCGGTGCGAGATGACAGGCCCGGATGCCCGTCGATTCCGCCCCTCGTTTCTCCGCACACGGTCGCAAAGGTCGGCCGAATTCGCCGATTCCGCCGCCGTTTCTCCGCACACGGTCGAAAACGCCCGGAAGCCCGGGCGAAAGCGGCACACCCGAGGCCGCGCGCCGAGGCAATCGGAAGCGGTCAGGTCAATCGCACCTGCTGAGAACACGAGGCGAGTACGCCGTCGTCGGTGGTGGTCAGGACGCAGCAGGCTCCGGCCGCACAGGCCTCGTCGAGGACATCGGCCACCAGCACGGCGCTGTCCGGATCGAGCTCGCTGGTCGGGTCGTCGAGCACCAACAGCCGGGGCCGCCCGGCCATCGCCCGCGCCAGGCCGACCCGTTGTTGCTGGCCGCCGGAGAGCTGCTCGACCAGGTTATGCCAGCTCGACTTGGGCAGGCCGAGCTCGGCCAGCTGCTCCTCGGCGCGCCGCCAGATGTCGGACGCGGATTCCGTGGCGCGACCGAGCAGCATCGCCACGACGTTCTCCGCGGCGGTGAGTGTCCCGATCAGCCGGTGCTCGTAGCTGACGTAGCCGATCCGATCGGGCAGCGAGTCGCCGAAGACGGCCGTCCCGTCGAGGACGACGGAGCCACCGACCGGTCGTTGCCGACCCGCCAACACCGCCAGCAATCCGGACGCATCGGCCGCCGATGGGGCGATCAGCCCGACCCGCCGGCCGGGCTCGACCTGGAGGTCGAGTGGTGCCGTGGGCACGCCCGCGGCGCCACGTACGGTCAACTGGGTGGCCACGAGGCCGCCCGCTGGATGCTCGAGGTTCATCAGTCCACCTCGTTGTTGCGCAGCTCGAGATAGGCCCGGACCGGCGACACGGCCTTGACCTCCAGCCGGGTGCCGGCCGGCCAGGTCTCCAGCAGTTCCTCCGGCAACTGGATGGAGCCGTCCGCCCCGACCACGGCGTACTGGTCGTGCCGCTCCCCTTCGGCGCCGACCCGGCCGGCGCGCATCCGCACCGACCGTTCGAGCCGCCCGGCGACCTCTTCGTCGTGGGTCACCATCAGCAGGGTGGTGCCGGCCGACCGGGTGACCTCCGACATCGCGTCGAGCAGCGCGTCCCGGGACTGGTCGTCCAACTGGCTGGTGGGTTCGTCGACCAGCAGCAGCCGGGGCTTGCGGGCCATGGCCACCGCCAGGGCCGTGGCCTGCTGCGCGGCCCGGTCGAGTTGCCGGACGGGACGTTTGTCCCCGACCAGCCCGGCGGCGCGGAGCACCGGGTTGCCCGATGCCGACGTCCCGGTGGCGAACACGACGTTCTCCTCGGCCGTGGTGTACGGGAGCAGATTCGAGGCCGCGCCCTGGAGCATCAGGCCGACGGTGCGGGCGCGGTAGTCGTAGAGCCGGCGTTCAGGTGACCGGGCGATGTCGGCACCATCGATGAGTACGGCGCCCGCCGACGGTCGGCGGAGGCCGGCGACCACGCTCAGCAAGGTGGACTTGCCTGACCCGGATGGGCCGAGCAGCGCCACGTGTTCGCCCGCGTCGACGTGCAGATCGACCCCGCGAAGCGCCGCGACATCGGTGCCCGCGACCCGATAGACGTGAACGACGCCGACGCAGTCGACCGTGGCGCCGACGACGGTGTCCGCTGATTTCACCACGGTCATGGCTGCTCCGTTCGGGTCCGGGTTTCCAGTCTGGCGGTCGTTCCCGAGACGATGAGGACCACGACCAGGACGGCGGCGCCGAGCACGGCCACGGCGGCCCAGCCGACGCCGAGGTCGAGCGGCGGACCCGCGGCCGTCAGGTCCACCAACGGCAGTTTCGACGCGGCCAGGGCGAAGCCGGCGACCCCGCTGGCCACGCCCACCAGCACGCCGATCACCACCGGGGCAGCGATCTCGATGAACGCCAGCCGGAGCACCGTCCGCGCCGGCAGTCCGCCGTCGAGCAACGACTTCCAATCCGGTCGGCGGCGGGTCACGTCGGCCGCCTGCGCCGCGATCAGGGCGATCAGCGTGAGGGCCAGCGCGGCCAGCCCGAGATAGCGGGCGGAGGCGGCGGCCCGCGTACTCGGCTCCTCCTGCAGCGCCTTGGCCTGCGCGGCGAGATCCTGTCGACCGGTGATCTTCAGGCCCTGAGCGGTCAGCGCCTGCTCGATCTCGGGTGGCGCGTCGGCCGCCAGCCACACCTCGTCGCGGCGCAGCCCCTGGGCGGGGTCGGAGATGTTGCCGGCCATCAGGAGATCGACGAGCACCCCGTCGTCGAGGAGCCGCGGCAACACCGGGGGCGTGGCGACCACCTGCAGGATCTGTGGTTGGCCGTCCAGGCCGCGTCCGAGCACGGCGTTGGGGATGCCGGCGAACGGCTGGGCCTCGGTCGCGGGCGCGACCAGAGCCGGCAAGGGGTCGACGGAGTCGACGGGCAGCACGGCGGCCGCGTTGCCCCCGTCCTCGTCCAACGCCTTGAGATGCATTCCATCTGCAGTCTGGGTCGGCACGGACAGCGCCCGGGGGCTCGCGGTGAGCTGATCGCCGACGCGGGAATGCCACCCCGCGGCCCGCAGCCAGGCGTCCGATTCTTCCTTGGTCTGTTGGTCGGTGCTGATCGAGGTGATGGTCAACTCGGCGGTGTACGCGGCGCCCGCGTCCGACCGGAGTCCGATGGCCACCAGGCGGCAGCCGTCGGCACACGGCAATGCGGCTCGCAACGCAGTCGTGGAGCTGGTCGCCCCGAGCTCGACGCCCTTCCACTGGCCCTGGTCGACGACGATCAGCTCCAGCACCGGGTCAGCCGGCGGGGTGCCGGCCACCGAGATCACGCCGGGGGTGACCTTGACGTCGGCAATGGTCGCCTCGACCCGAGTGCCCTTCAGGATGACCGGGTCTGCTGTCACCGGTCGCAGCGATGACAGGTCGGCGCCCAGGGAGGCCGGCGAGAGGGCGCCGACCGCGGCGAAGCGGCTGCTGTCCACGGCGAGGATGCGCCCCACTCCGGTGTCGGATGCGGCGCTCCGTTCTTTGACGGCCATCGCGTACCGGCCGCTCGGATCAGCCGCATTGACCAGCGAGAGCAGGTCACCGCCGGCCGGCGCTTCGACCTGGAGGACCGTCCGGGCACCCACGACGGCGGTGGCTCGCAGCTCCTGGTTCCGGGCCGAGACCAGCATGACCTGGGTCGCGAAGACCGCCAGCGCCACGCCGACGGCGACGACCACGGCGGGATTGAACGAGGAGGGCGTACGCGCCGCCTGCCGCCCGACGATGAGACCGACCAGACTCCTGGGTGGGCGGGCCGTGACCCGGCGTACGAGAAGGACGGCGATGCGGACAGCGGCCAGAGCCAGGGTCAGCGCCAAGAGCGCCGGAGCCAGGAGACCGAGCTGGGACCCTCCGCCGCTGAGGATCCCACCGACCCGGAGCTGATAGATGGTGGCCGCCGCGAGCAGCACCACCGCGGACTGGGCGACCGCGCCGACAATGCTCAGCCCGCGGCTCTCCGAGCGCTGCTGGATGAGCTCGATCAACGGGCGGCGCAGGCTCGGCGCGCTCACGGCCAGAAGCGCGACCAGGAAGGCGACCAGCACGGCCAACGCAGCCAGCAGCACCGGCCAGCGCCACGGCTCGATCGGCGTCTGAGTGCCCAGACTCGAGCGCACCGACATCCGGGCGGCGAGCAGTCCGGCGAAGAATCCCAGCAGGCAGCCGACGACGAGGGCAGCGGCCGGCTCGGCGTAGATCGAGGTGTACCACCGACGGCGGGGCACCCCCCGGAGCCGGCCGATGCCCCATTCGGCCGCTCGGGCCACGCCGATCCGTTGCAGCACCACGGCCAGCGCGAAGACGCCGAGCGCCAGGGCCTGGACTTCGGTCACCACGACCAGAATGGTGGCCGACCGGACGCGGGCGTCGACCCGGTCGAGGAGGTCGATCAACCCGGTCGACACATCCACGTTGCGCGACTCGAGGAGGACCGCGGCGCCCGCGGCGGCCACCGCAGATCGGGCCGTCGGCTCGTCCTGGAGGCGAAGCCCCGATCTGAGGTCGATCCGCCCCAGCACCTGGACCGGCACGGTCAAGACGGCGGCCTGGCGGGCGGTCACGACCAAGGGCAGGGCGGTGACGGCGGAACTGTCGGCGTCGCTCGGCCGCCGCGGCAGGGTGCTGCGGTCCGGATCGTAGGTGCCGACCACGGTCACCTCGGCCGGCGGCGTGCTCGGTCCGGTTGTGGTCGACGGCGGGCGCAGGGTGACCGCCGCTCCGTCGGTGATCCGGCTGTCCTGGGCGTCGGCGGCGCTGATCGCCACCTGCCCGAGAGCGTTCGGACACGCGCCGCTGACCAGAACCAGGCCGGCGCAGTCAGTCCCGGCGAGCCGGACCCGGGACGTCTGCTCGGTGCCGGTGCCGGCGCCGACCTTGGACCAACCGAGATTTTGGCTCGACTCCGTCCAGACCTCGGGCGGATTCCACAGCGTCGCCCCGCTCCCCGCTGAAGCCGCTGCGAGCACGTGGTTCGCCGACTCAAGGAAGGGTGCCGGGTCGTCGCCGTTGAACTCCAGCGATACCGCGATCGCCGTACCGTCGGATCCGGCCCGAGCGATCGCTTCCTCAACGGTGAACTGCGCCATGGCCCGCACGAGCAACGGCCCGAGCACCGCCGCCAGGACGGCAATCGCGGCCACGGCGACCAGCAAGAGGTTCACCAGAACCCGACTTCGTACGGCATCCCGCAGCCAGCGGTGGCGCAGCACCCTTAAGTCCCGTCGTTGGGGAAGATCACCCGGTCGACCCTAATGGTCGCGACTGACGCTCCGTGCGGACTCGGCCGATCTGGGGCGGGCTGGTCGTGGGCGTGCTGGCGCCCGTTCGAGCTCACAGCGGATTCACGGGGTGCTCCGGGCCGGCTCATCGTTCCGGCCAGTTGTCTGGAGTCAGAAACCATTTGAGACGACAAGGACGCATCATGACTCCGTTGATCACGCCATCCACCGGTCCGTCGAGGACGCCGCGCGTGAAGGACCTCGACGGGTCGGTCGTCTTCGCAAGGTCCCGATCGCCCTGGCCGCGATGTTGTCGGCCGGCGCGCTGGCCGCCGGCCCGGTCGTCGCGGTCGCGGCCCCCGTCACTCAACGCTCGACGGTGGTCTTGGCTCAGTGGGGCGACGACCGGTCCCACGTCGTCGAAGGGGCCACGAGCATCAAAGTCACGGTCGCCTCGACCGGCAAGACCTATGCCGCCGCCGTCGTCGGGCACGATCAGCCCGACGACATCGCACTGCTCCAGTTGACGGACGCAACGAAACTCACCGTGGCGAAGATCGACAACGACACCGTGCAGAAGGGCGATCAAGTCACGGCCGTGGGCAATGCGGGCGGCACCAGCACCCTGACCGCCGCGGATGGCACCGTCCTCTCACTCGGCACGACCATCACCACCGCGAGCGAGAGCCTCATCGCCGGCGAGACGCTGCAGGGACTCATCGAGACGGACGCCGACGTGGTCGCGGGTGATTCGGGCGGACCGCTCTACGACAACGAGAACGAGGTGATCGGCATTGACACCGCCGCTTCCACCGGAGCCGAGATCAATGGGTATGCAATCCCCATCGACGACGCCCTGAGCATCGTCCAGCAGATCGTTTCGGGTCAGGACAAGGGCGCTGTGCAGGTCGGCCCAGCGCCTATCTCGGTGTCGCGGTCAGTGCTCCGAGCAGCATCAGCGGCGGCGCCTACTCCGGACCGGACGCCGGTGTGAACAACGCCGGCACCGCTGGAGCGGAGATCGCCGGCGTCGTCACCGACGGCCCAGCCGCTCGCGCCGGACTCGAGGCCGGCGACACCATCACAGCGATCGCCGGCCACCGCGTGGCCTCAGCCCAGACGCTATCCACGGTGCTCGCGACGCACGAGCCTGGCGATCGGGTCACGATCAGCACCACCGACGTCGACGGGGGGCCAAGCATTCCGCCACCGTGACCCTGGCAGCCAGCCCGATTGCCTGAGCACGTCGACTCTGTCGGGTTCGCCAGCAAACTCAGCGCGGTCGATCTTGCCGGGAGTACCCGGTCAGATCGACCACGCAATGCCCACCGACGGCCGAGCCCGCACAGAGATCTCGCCCGACCAGTTGACCGCGATAGGATTGCGATATATCGTTTATCTATCGGCGAAGTTCGTCGATACAACACGACGAAAGGTGGTTCTCTGATGAGAAGCCTCCACAACAACCAACAGCGCGGGCCAGCCAGGCGCTCCCCGCGTGGTGCATTCAGTGAGTTCGGGCCCGGTGCGGGCTCTGGTCGCGATTTCGGCGGCATGGAGTTCGGCGGCCGGGGATTCGGTCCCGGTTTCGGTGGTCCCGGTTTCGGCGGTCCCGACCGTCGACGTGGCCGACGTCGCGGCGGCCGGGGCGGAGACGTTCGAGCAGCAGTGCTCCTGCTTCTCGCCGATGGTCCCCGCCATGGCTACCAGCTGATCCAGGACATCGCCGAGCGCAGCTCCGGCACCTGGTCGCCCAGCCCCGGCTCGGTCTACCCGGTTCTGCAACAGCTCGAAGACGAAGCCCTGATCACCCTCGAACGGATCGAGGGACGCAAGACCGCGACCCTCACCGCCGACGGCCAGGCCTACGTCACCGAGCATCGCGCGGAGCTCGACAGCTCGTGGGCCGAAGCCACCACGGCCGGTCCCGAGACGATCTCCCGCGAAATGGGTCAGTCGATGAAGAGCCTGGTCATGGCCTGGCGGCAGGTGATGCAGATCGGCACGCCGGAGCAGCGCCAGCAGGCCAATGAGCTCATGGACAAGACCCGCAAGGGCCTCTACGGCATCCTCGCCGACGATGACCGGGCCAACTGACCCGCCGCTCGACCTCTACCGAAGGCCCCGTTTCCGCGAGAGACGGGGTCTTTCGCGTCTTGCCCGAGCGGCGGGTCGAGCGGGACCTCCGTCCAGCTTGGTCGGCGGCCCACCGTGATCGCACCACCGCTCAGGTTTGCGGTCGGCTGCGGAGGTGACGCGGCGCGGCCGGGCCGCACGGCGATCACCCAGACCACGTCGGAACGATCCTTCAGCCTCCTAGGAGGGTGGTGTCAGGTCGCGACGGATCGAGCTGAGCACGGCTTCCCGTGGAGGTCTTCGTCGTCACGACGTAGCGTTCGCGCCCTTGGTGATCGTGACGACCGCGGCCTGAGCGATGGTGACGTCCCCGTCGCCAACCAGCGGATCCGGCGCCGCCCAGTCACTGACCCCGTCCGCCACGTCACACTCAGCGCAGAGGCACTTCCGCCCCGGAGGGCGTCGGGGGGGTCCTGAACGCTGGACAGCCGCGTAGGGCCATCACGGGTGGCTGCGTCGCGATTCGGTCTGGCTCCGTGAGTCGCGACGATCAATTGAACAGGCGAAGCAGATTGCGCCGCCAGCGCGGACCCCAGAGAGTCTCTCGGACTTGGTCGATTCCGCCGGTTGGGTACTGATCCGCGATTCGCTGCACGGCTGGATCCCGAATCTGAGCTCTCAGCATTTCCGGGAAGTTGCCCCAGGGAACGGTGAAGGGTCGGTCCCACATGCGCAGCGCATCGATCTCCACCGGGGACGTGATCCCGAGCGTGTTGTGCAGGTCAGTCACGAAACGATAGGCGGCCGCCAGTGCGTCCTGACGCTCCGACCAAGCGTCTGCTCGCAATACGGCACGCAGGAGTGGGACAAGCGTCGAGGCGCACTCCAGCTGGGAGAAGGCCGTCCCGAACCACTTCGAATAGGGCGCATACTGCTTCTCCATCAAGAAGCACAAATGCATGAGATCGCGCACGAGCTGCGACGCGATCACTGAAGAGCCGAGCTCGTCCCCGACGAAGCCGGCTCGACCCATCAGGTTGGCTTCGGGATGCACTCGCCACCAGGCAGCGACCAACAGGTACAGCCACACATCGCGCGGGTAGTAGGCCAACCGGTCGCGCAGGGCCTGCAACCCGATCTCATCGTGAAACACCGCCCCGGCCGTGACCATGCGAAGCCGCTGTTCGGGCAGGGTCAGCCAGTCACGTGGTTCGATCTCACCATCGATGTCAAGATCGAGGTGCTCCAAGACGAACGTGCGCAGGGTCGAAACCGAGAACTGGGTCGGATGGTCGGCGAATCGTGCTGGCAGCGCGTCCTGTAAGGATCGCTCCAATGGTCCACCGAAACGGACCTGATCGGGTTCCCGCAAGAACAGCAATACGCGCGGTTCCCAGTTGTGATCCCTGGACATCTCGTCGTCGAAGCCGAGAACTTCAGAGCCGCGACCCAGGAGGGCTGCGCTGTAGGGCAAACCGGGATAGCTGATGTCCAGCGCGGGACGGACGTGTTCCTCATAGAACTGGCCACTGAGCTCTCGACCAGACACAAACGCCGACATCCCGCGATCGTAATCTCTCCGAATGTTGAAACGGCCAGCAGTAAATCGGGTCGAAGGCCGGCTCTGTTCACGTCCGATCCGACGGATGTCGTCGATCATCGAGCGACCGCTCCGCGGAACGCTTGCCTGCGGATCCCGAACCGTGACCAGGTTGTGTCATGGGTGCGTCGCGATGGCCGGACATCACCGAGGACGCGGGCGAGGGCGGACCGTGGGGATGGACCACTCATCGAGAACACTTTAGGCGAGCCCATCTACCTCTCTATGGTCTGGAGTCGACCCGCAGTCGGAAGCGCTGCGTCCACCTGAGACTCCAGCGAAGCCTCGTCGGCAGTGGTCCCGAGCGCACCGGAAAGGGTGCCATGGATCTTCACTTCCGTGGGGCTCGGAGCGCCGGTCTGGCGACTCTGGGCTGCACGCGCGCACACCGGGTCTCGACCGCCATCCACTGAGCCACGGCCAGTGGTCGGGCACCCGCACAGCAGACCAGCACGACCAACCGAGAACAGGGAGGGCAATCCCCGCCAATTGTCAGGATCGGCCAGGTGGACTCCGCTACGGCTGCGTACTGAACGGCCCTCTTTGGTCCGGTGAGCACGGATCGGTTGACCATTCGCTCCTGAATCGGACCTCTGTCGATCATGGTGCCGAGGCTCAGTCTGGAGTGCCTTTCGCCGGGTGAGGCCGATGGGCCACCGATAGCTGATCCCGCACCGGCACACTCCGCGGGCCCATCGCGTACGGGCTGCCCTTCAACGTCCTGCTAGGGCATGCTGGTGATCATGGCGAGATCGCCCAGCGGGTTCGAGTACAGCCGCGTCGGTGACGAGGTGGTGATCAATCATCACGGTCGTCGCGCGACGACCCTCCGCTGCGGGGCCGCGGAGAGGTTCCTGACAGACATCGAGTACGGCGATCCCCAGGAGCTCATGGCGCGCCTGACCGGCAACTACAAGCACGGGAACGAGCGAACCGCCAGGAACCACTCGCGCAACCGAGTGCGCTGACCTGGATCGAGCGCATGGACGGCTGTTGGGCTTCAGCCCATCGCGTGTACGTCCGGGTGAGCGCCGATGGATGCACACCGGCCGGTGAGGAACCTGGCCTCCGCCTCGGTGGGAGCCAGACCGATGGCCGTGTCGTAGGCCGACGTTGCCTCCTCAGGACGACCGAGCCGTTGCAGCGCCACCGCGCGCGCGACGGGCAGCTAAATCTCGACACCTGCCGAACCGTCACAGCTGCATGTCGGTGAACCGGCTGTAGTGACCTTGGAAGGCCACCGTGATCGACTTCGTCGGGCCATTGCGGTGTTTGGCCACATCGAAGTCGGCCTCGCCCGCCCGTTCGGATTCCTTGTCGTAGAGGTCGGGGCGGTTGAGCAGGATGACCATGTCAGCGTCCTGCTCGAGGCTGCCGGATTCGCGGAGGTCGGACAGCATGGGCTTCTTGTCGGTGCGCTGCTCCGGGCCACGGTTGAGCTGGGACAACGCCACCACCGGCACGTCGAGCTCCTTGGCCAGCAGCTTCAGCTGCCGGGAGAACTCCGACACCTCCAACTGGCGCGACTCGACCTTCTTGCCGGAGGTCATCAGCTGGATGTAGTCGATGACCACCAACCGCAGGTCGTGGCGCTGCTTGAGCCGCCGCGCCTTGGCCCGGATCTCCATCATCGTCAGGTTGGGCGAGTCGTCGATGTACATCGGCGCTTCGGAGACCTGGCCCATCTTGGTGGAGACCCGTTGCCAGTCCTGCTCACTCATCCGGCCGCCACGGATGTGGGACAGCGGGATGCTCGCCTCGGCCGAAAGCAACCGCATGGTGATCTCGATCTGGCTCATCTCCAGGCTGAAGATGCAGGAGGTCAGCCCGTTCTTGATGGATGCGGAGCGGGCAAGGTCCAAGGCCAGCGTCGACTTTCCGCATCCCGGTCGAGCGGCCACAATGATCATCTGACCAGGGTGAAGACCGTTGGTCAGCTCATCCAGATCGGCAAATCCGGTCGGCACCCCGGACAGGCCGGCCCCGCGGGACTCGATGGCCTCCATCTCGTCGAGCGTCGGCTGCATCAGCTCCGAAAGCGGCTTGTAGTCCTCGGCCGCGCGCCGCTCGGTGACCGAGTAGACCTCGGCCTGGGCCCGGTCGACGATGACGTCGACATCGCCCTCGCCCGCGTACGACATCTGTCCGATCCGCACCGACGCGTCGACCAGGCGGCGCAGGATCGCCTTCTCCCGCACGATCTCGGCATACCAGCCGGCATTGGCCGCGATCGGCACGCTGGCCAGCAGCGTGTGCAGATAAGGCGCACCGCCGACCCGCACCAGCTCTCCGCGCTTGCCCAACTCGTCGGAGACGGTGACGGCATCGGCCGGCTCACCGCGCCCGTACAGGTCGATGATCGCGTCATAGACCTGCTCGTGGGCCGGTCGATAGAAGTCGGATCCGCGGAGCACCTCCACGACATCGGCGATCGCGTCCTTGCTCATCAGCATCGCGCCGAGCACGCACTGCTCCGCCTCCATGTCCTGCGGCGGCGTGCGGTCGAAGCGATTCGACCCGGCGTCGTCGTACGCGGGCATCATCTCGGCGATGCTCATCAGCGAGCTTCCGGTATGGACTGAACGGTCTGACCAATCGAATGCATGTTCGCAAAGCTAGAGAAGCCCTCTGACATTTCTTACGTGTGCTCCCGTCGCCCGCCCCGACCCGCAGGTCAACGTACGCCCCGAACCCGCCGGGCGATAACTCGTTGTCCACAGGAGCTGTGGACAACGCCGGATAGCCTGTGGGAGACACGCCGTGAACCTGTGCAGACCCTGCGGATAGACCTGGGGAAGACGCTGAATCTATGTCCAGATATCCCGCCTGACTAGGTCGAACGCTCAGGTGCATCGGTGGACGCAAATTAGCTGAACAAATCTGAGACGGCGTTTCGACGACACACCACAAGTGTTGACAAGGCCGAGAATCGGGACTAGGTCCACAGCACCTGTTGAAAACTCAGGTATTATTCCTCGTCGAGAAGTATCCTTGTCGACTTGACCCCGCCGGTTGAAGCGCGATGTTCACCCTGCTGACGCGCGGCGTGTCGCCGCCTACTGCAGATCGCCGCGGCAGCCCCTCGAGAATCCCGTGATACTCTAGGGGGGTACCGTAATGACAGATCAAAAGGGATGAATCATGGACGAGGCTCAGAGCCACCACGGCTACATTTCCAGCAAGGACGACTATCTCAAGCGACTGCGCCGGATCGAAGGCCAGGCTCGCGGGCTGCAGAAGATGGTCGAAGAAGAGAAGTACTGCATCGACATCCTCACCCAGGTGTCCGCGATGACCAGCGCGCTCCAATCGGTCGCCCTCGGGCTGCTCGATGATCATCTGAGTCATTGCGTGGTGAGCGCGGCCGCCGAGGGCGGGCCCGAGGCCGACCTCAAGATCAAAGAGGCCTCCAGCGCGATCGCCCGACTCGTCCGTTCCTGAACCTCTGGCTCAGCAGCCATGGCCCACAACGTCAATCCCACAACGTCATTCCCACAAAAGGAGTCCTGATGTCCGTCACCACCGAATACGTCGTCACCGGCATGACCTGCCAGCACTGCGTCAGCTCCGTCACCGAGGAAGTCAGCACGGTGAGCGGGGTCATCGACGTCCGGGTCGATCTCGACAGCGGCCAGCTGATCGTGATCAGTGACGACGAGATTCCCTTCGAGAGCATCGAATCCGCCGTCGACGAGGCCGGCTATTCGCTGGCCGCGGCCTGAGGCGCGCCCGCCGATCATGAAGACGCCGGTCAAGCTCAGCGGCTTCGTCGCCATCCTGGCGGCGGTGTTCGGCCTGGCCTACCTGACCGGCACCCAGTCACCGGCCCTGCTCGCGCCGGTCGAGACCCATTCGAACGAGTTCGGCGCGTTGAGCAACGCGGTCGACGGTTACACGCTGACCCCGGTGCGTCCGACGGTCAAGGCTGGTCGCGACGTGTTCGTCGAGTTCACCTTGACCGGGCCGGACGGACAACCACTGCCGCCGCTGGATGAGAGCGATCCGGCCAGCAGCGGTGCCCATCCGCACCTGATGGCGTTCCGGCACGACCTGACCGGCTTCCAGCACATCTATCCCGAACCGGGCGAGGCCACCTCATGGTGGGCGGTGCTGAACCTCACGCCGGGTCCGTGGCACGTGATCATCGAGCTGCGGCCCACCGGCTCGACGCATGACACCGCTCTGGCGACCGACTTCACCGTCAGTGGCCCGTACGCGGCCGCGCCGCTGCCCCCGAAAGCCGACCAGGCGCAAGCCGGCGGCCTGACCGTGACCCGCACCGGACAGTTGACCACCAGCAGCGATGCCAGCATCAGCGCCATGATCACCAACCGCGGCGCACCGGTTACCGATCTGCAGCCCGCCCACGATTCGCTCGGCCACGCCATGATCATCCGGCCCACTGATCGCGGGTATCTGCACCTGCATTCCTTGCCCGACACGGGAACCGGCCCGCGTCTGGACTTCGTCGGTGGCGTGCCCACGCCGGGCTCGTACGTGCTGTTCATCGAGTTCTTCCGCCAGGACGTGCTTCACGTCGCGGCCTACACGGTGGAGGTGGGTCGATGACGGTCCGCCAACACCCTCCGCAGCTGAACGCCGCGCTGCACACCATCCAGCTCGATGTGCAAGGGATGACCTGTGCCTCCTGCGCCGCCCGGATCGAGAAGAAGCTCAACCGGATGGACGGTGTCAGCGCAACGGTCAACTACGCAACCGAGAAGGCCACCGTGCACGCCGCCGCGGGCACCACTTCCGTCGAGCTGATTGCGACGATCGAGAAGACGGGCTACGGAGCGACGCTCCCGGCCGAGACCCGGCGCGATCTCGATGCCGACGTCCGCAACCTCCGCCATCGGGTGATCATTACCGCGGTGCTGAGTCTCCCGGTGATCATCATGGCGATGGTGCCGGTCCTGCAGTTTCCCGGGTGGCAGTGGATCTCGTTCGCCTTGACCATCCCGGTGGTGACCTGGGGCGCCTGGCTGTTCCACCGGGCGACCCTGGTCAACCTGTGGCACGGCAACGCCACGATGGACACGCTGATCTCGATCGGCACGCTGGCGGCGACCGGCTGGTCCGCGTACGCGCTCGCATTCGGCACGGCGGGCGAGATCGGCTTCACCCATCGCCTTCGAGTTCCGCCTCGTCCGGCATGGGGCGACCGCCAACATCTATCTCGAAGCCGCCGTCGGCATCACCACCTTCATCCTGCTCGGCCGCTACCTGGAGGCGCGGGCGAAGCGGCGTTCCGGCGCTGCCCTGCGGGCCCTCCTCGAGCTCACCCCGGCCGAGGTCACCGTCGTCCGCGACGACACCGAGTCCAGCATCGCGATCGCGGCCCTGCGGGTCGGTGATCATTTCGTGGTCCGCCCCGGTGAGCGGATCGCCACCGACGGACTGGTGATCGCCGGGCACACGGCAATCGACACCTCGGCCGTCACCGGAGAATCCGTGCCGGCCGAGATCGGACCGGGCGATCGTGATCTTCGGCGGTTGCGTGAACACCCACGGCCGGTTGGTCGTCGAAGCGACCAAGATCGGGGCCGACACCCAGCTCGCGCAGATCGCCCGGCTGGTCGAAGCCGCGCAGAGCGGCAAGGCCCAGGTGCAGCGACTGGCCGATCGGATCTCCGGAATCTTCGTGCCGGTGGTGATCGCGATCGCGGTCGGCACGCTCGGATTCTGGCTGGGACAGGGATCCGGTGCCTCCTTCGCCTTCACCGCCGCCGTCTCGGTGTTGATCATCGCCTGCCCCTGCGCTCTGGGTCTCGCCACGCCGACCGCGTTGCTCGTCGGCACCGGACGCGGCGCCCAGCTCGGCATCGTGATCAAGGGCCCGGAGGTGCTCGAATCCACTGCCCGGCTCGACGCGGTGATCATGGACAAGACCGGCACCCTGACCGAGGGCCGGATGAGCGTGGTCGCCGTGACCCCGGCCGCCGGCGTCTCGGCCGAAGACGTGATGATCACCGCCGGGTCGGCCGAGTCCGGCTCGGACCACCCGATCGCCCGGGCCATCAGCGACCATGCCCGGACCTTCGGCCCCCTGACGTCGATCGCCCGGCTGCACGACCGCCCCGGTTTCGGCATCCTCGCCGAATTGTCAGCGGGGAGCGACGCCTCCACGACGGCCCGCGCTGACCAGTCGGTGGTGGTAGGCCGGATGGAGCTCATCGACAGCGAAGGACTCGAGGTCAGCGACGAGCTGCGGACCGCGTACGCGGAGGCCCAGGCCGGTGGTCACACGGCGGTGCTGGTCGGTTGGGGTGGCCGGGCCCGCGGCGTGATCGCGGTCTCCGACACGGTGAAGCCCACGGCGGCGCGGGCGGTCGAGGAGCTGCGGCAGCTTGGACTGCGGCCGATCCTGTTGACCGGTGATCATCAGGTCGCCGCCGAGGCGGTCGCGGCCCAGCTCGGCATTGAGGAGGTGATCGCCGGGGTGCTTCCGCAGGCCAAGGTCGACGAAGTCGTACGCCTCCAGCGGGCCGGTCATCGGGTGGTGATGGTCGGGGACGGCGTCAACGACGCCGCAGCCCTGGCCCAGGCCGACCTCGGGATCGCCATGGGCACCGGGACCGACGCCGCGATTCAGGCCAGCGACCTGACGCTGATGCGCGGCGATCCGCGGCTGGCGGCCGATGCGATCCGACTGGCCCGAGCCACCCTGCGGACGATCAAGGGCAATCTGGTCTGGGCGTT
This sequence comes from uncultured Actinomycetota bacterium, assembly GCA_963731295.1. Taxonomy (GTDB): domain Bacteria; phylum Actinomycetota; class Actinomycetes; order Propionibacteriales; family Propionibacteriaceae; genus Microlunatus. The sequence continues at coordinate 127,061 of CAVSUP010000006.1, read as the reverse complement.
CGCCTACAACGTGGCGGCCATTCCCCTGGCGGCCATGGGCCTGCTCAACCCGATGCTCGCCGGCGCGGCGATGGCCCTGAGCTCGCTGTTCGTGGTCACCAACAGCCTGCGGCTCTTACGATTTGGCCGGCGTTGAGGTCGGCCGTCTGATCCCGAAGGAGATCGCGGCGGCGACCGCACACAGGGCGGCGGCGCCGAACCAGGCGATCGTGTACTCCCCGGTCGTGTCGCGGATGACCGCCGCCACCGACGAAGCAATCGCGGCGCCGATCTGATGCGCGGCGAACACCCAGCCGAAGACGATGGTGCCGTTCGCGCCGAACGCCTGTCGGCACAGAGCTGCAGTCGGGGGCACGGTCGCGACCCAGTCGAGGCCGTAGATCACGATGAAGAACAGCAGGCTCGGATGGACCCGGTCCGATAGCAGGAGCGGCAGCACGAGAAGGCCGACACCGCGGAAGAAGTAGTAGCCGACGAGCAGGATCCGCGGATTGATCTTGTCGGTGAGCGCGCCGGACACGATGGTGCCGACGATGTCGAAGATGCCGACCAGCGCGAGCAGTCCGGCCGCCGTGGTCTCCGGCATTCCATGATCATGAGCCGACGGGATGAAGTGGGTGCCGATGAGGCCGTTGGTGGTGGCCCCGCAGATCGCGAAGCCGCCGGCCAGGGCCCAGAACGTTCTCGTCCTGGCCGCTTCGCGCAAGGCGCTGAGGGCTCGGCGCGCGGCCCCGGTCGGGTCCGGTGGGGGCGGATCGTCCGCGTCGAGGGGCGCCCCGTACGCGCGTACGCCGCGGTCGGCCGGGTAGTTGCGCAACACGATGATCACGAACGGGACGACCGCCAGGGCGGCGATGGTGACCGCCAAGGACGCGGCCCGCCACGAGGAGTGCTCGACCAGGTTGGCGGTGACCGGCAGGAAGATCAACTGGCCGGTGGCGCCGGCCGCGGTGAGGATGCCCATCACCAGGCCGCGGCGAGCGACGAACCAGCGGTTGGCGATGGTCGCGGCGAACACCATGGCCATGGAACCGGTGCCGACGCCGATCAGCACGCCCCAGGTCAGCACCAGCTCCCAGCCCTGATTGACGAAGATCGTCAAGCCGCTTCCGGCGGCCACCATCAGCAAGGCGAAGCTGGTCACCTTGCGGATGCCGAACCGGTCCATCAGCGCCGCGGCGAACGGCGCCATCACCCCGTACAAGATCAGATTGACGCTGACCGCGCCCGACATCAGGGTGCGCGGCCAACCGAACTCGTTCTCCAGCGGGATCATCAAGACGCCAGGGGCGGCCCGGAATCCTGCGGCGCCGAGCAGCGCCACGAACGCGACCACGGCGACCCACCATGCCGGATGGATCCGCGGGGAACGAGGGATCGGGCGAGCCGCCTCCTCGGGGACGACATCACCTGACGGGGCGTCGGCTGATGTGGGGACACCAAGATCGGGTTCCATAGCTCGCCTTCAGGTTGCTGCCGCGCCGGTCGCTGTCACGCTAGCCAGCTGGATTCGCTCTGGGCAAGCGAGATCCTGCCAGAGACCGGAGGGCTGATGCCATCGAGGCCGGACCGACCAGCGGCACCGTGCCTCAGTGAGTCCCGGCCGCATCACGTGCGCGGCGCTCCGGCTAGCCCGTGACTCGGCTTGATATGCAGGTATTTACCTGCCTATTATGGTTCGTGAGCACTGATCTGGAGCCGGTCTTCAAAGCGCTCGCCGACGGAACCCGCCGGGAGTTGCTGGACCGATTGCGGGCCGACAACGGACAGACGCTGGGTCGCTTGTGCGCCGGACTGGGGATGTCCCGGCAGGCCGCGACCCAGCATCTCGCCCAGCTGGAGTGCGCCAACCTGATCAGTGCGGTGCGCCGGGGGCGGAGCAAGTGGCACTACCTCAATCCGGTGCCGTTGCACGAGATCGGTGAGCGCTGGATCAGCCAGTTCGAACGACCTCGACTGCGCGCACTGAGCGCGGTCCGACACCGAGCGGAGCAGGACATGGACGGCAAGCCCACCTACGTGTACACCATCTACATCGAGAGCACGGCTGAACGGGTCTGGCAGGCCCTGACCGACGCGGAGCTGTCCGCCGAGTATTGGGGGCACAGCAATGTGTCCGATTGGCAGGTCGGGTCGCCGTGGGAACACCGGCGCACCGACGGCTCCGGCATTGCCGATGTCGTGGGTGAGATCCTCGAAGCCTCACCGCCGCACCGGCTGGTCAGCACCTGGGCCGATGCCGAGAGCCCGGACACCACGACCACCGTGATCTTCGAGATCGAGCCCTTCGGTGCGATCGTCCGGTTGCGCGTGACCCACGTGGATCTACCGAGTGATCACGATGCTGAGCTGGCTGCCTCGGGCTGGACGGCGGTCTTCTCCAATCTCAAGTCGCTGTTGGAGACCGGCCACGTGCTGGCGGAAACGCCGTGGGAGATGCCGTGGGAGTCGGCCGAACACTGAGCTCCGGCTTGATGGACGAGTCGGAGCTTTCGTTCGCTGAGCCTGTCGAAGCGCAGGCCAAGGATGCGGAGTGCAGCATGCCCTTCGACAGGCTCAGGGCGCGAACGTTGCGCAGCCCTTCGACCGGCTCAGGGCGCGGGCTTCGAGATCCGGTAGCGGAGGGTGGCGAATCCGGTGCCGAAGGCCTGCGCCTCGATCAGCTCGACCGGCGGGGTGATGATGCGTCGGGGCAGCAGGGGTGCGCCGGCGCCGAGGAAGACCGAGGCCAGCGTGACGATGATTTCGTCGAGCAGTCCGTGATCATGGAACTGGCCGACGAGATCTCCGCCCCCGACCAGCCAGACATTCTTCCCACCGGCCGCCTCGACCATCTCGGCGTGCACCGCCGCGACATCGCCGCTGACGAACCGGATGTCCGGTCCGTCGACCCGTGGGAGGTCGCGGCTACTGAACACCCAGGTCGGCACGGAGTAGTCCCACTTGCTCGGATCGTCGAGGAACCCGGTGTGCTCGGCGATCCACGCGTAGGTGGTGGAGCCCATGGCGATCGCGCCGACCTCGGCGATGAATCGTGGGTACTGATCTTCCATGCCCGGAGCCTCGGCGAACTGGAACAACCACTCCAGCGAGTTGTCCGGGTCGGCGATGAAGCCGTCGATGCTCGTGGCGGTGTAATACTGCGTCATCATGGCGCCAGCGTCCCATGTCCCGTCACGCGAGCGTCCCACCTCCCTCCGGTAGGGCCGTGGAAGCGCCGGCGTGCGATGGTCCGAATGGATCAGGCCAGCCGGGCTCGCACCCGGCCCTCCATCACCCGCTGCAACAACGTCACGGTCTCGGGATCAAGATCGACGCCGAGGTTTCGAGCCTGAGCCGCGAGCTGCAGCGACAGTCGCTCGGTCTCCGCGACGTTGCCGGCCTGATGTTCGGTGCGGATCCGGGCCGCGAGGAGCAGTTCGTCACCGGGTGCTGCCACCAGCGCGCGGGAGGCGGCCCAGCGAGCAAGATCAACATCACCGGCCAGCAGGGCCCGGTCGGCCAGCTCAGCGCCGATGTCGCGCACACAGGAGATCATGTCGGTGCGCAACATCTCGGCCCAGTGCCACTGCCCCGGAGCGGCATCGGCGAGCGGGGCGCCGCGGACGAGTTCGAGCGCGGCCCGCAGACTCTGATCAGTGGCCCGGTTCACACCGGCTGCGGTCAGGATCTGCAGGCGCTGCCAATCCGAGCTGACCGCCGGATGCAGCTGGATGCGACCGGTGTACGCGTCGGGCAGGTAGGCCTCGCCATCGCTGCCCGCGCCGAGCCAGCTCCGCAGCCGGCTCATGTTGGACCGGCGGGTCCCCTCGGCGACCGCCAGCGCCCGGCTCATCGCCTGAGCGGTGGTGCCCGGATTTTCCAGCAGCCAGCCGCAGTACTCCAGGCACTGCTTGCCCGCGCGCGGCGGCAGCGTGCCCCGCGCCCCGAGCAGCTCGATCGGGCCGAGGATCTGCAGGGTCGGATGGTGCACGGTGCCTGCCTCTGACGTTTCCATGACCACCTCCTGCTCGCTCGTCGCTGCCGATCCCCACCCCCCGAATCTCGTGCCCAGATAGGTCACGTTGTCCGGGGGCGGATCGGGCTGGACGTCGGAATCGGGCCACCATGGCGCCGCCGTGGTCTCGTCGCTGCCGGTGGCGGCGACGAGCTCGAGGACCGCGTCGTACGCCGGCGCTTCGAGTCGTTGCGGACTGACAACGATTCCCGCCGGCTCGAGCACGGCCGACGAGCTGTCCTCGCCGTCAGGTCGAAGGGTCCACCCCCCACCGGCCGCGCCGAGGACTACCGCGGCGATCGTCACCCGCGGATCACCGATCACGACCGCGCTGAGCCGACCGGCCTGCTCGTCGCTCATCGGCTGATTGATCAACACGATCTCCGGAGCCCACGGGTCGGCCAGATCGGGGTCGATCCGGTGCTGGCCGAGCACGGGATACGGCTGGTGTTCACGCTGCACCGCCGCCCGCTGCTCGAGCCGGCTCAACAAGGCGTCGAGGTCAGTCGTACGCGTGACATTGTGCTTGCCGAGCACTTCGGGGAGACCGCGGCAGCTGCCGACCAGGGTCAAGATCATCTCGTCGGCCCAGGGCGAGAACGACAACTCGACGGCCATGGCCGCGAGAATGGCCTCGGCCGCGGTCGAACCGGTCGGCACGGCCAGCAACCCCAGCGACTCGAGATCGGCCAGCACCACGCGATCATGATCATCACGACCGAGGGTGACCAGAGCCGGCCACGGTCGGGCCGCCTCGCTGAAGCCCGGCGTCGCCCCCAGACGGCCGGCTGCGTCAGCGGGCAAGATCCACGATCGCCCTCGGGCGACGAAGCCAGCCGGGGCTCCGGCGACCGGAGTGCGCATGATCAACTCGAGTTCGTCATCGCCGACGATGGCCAGCTCCAGGGCGGGCGGTGCCGCACCAGTGGTCCGGCAGTGGGCGGAGATGGCCCGCAGGGCCTGGTCCAGGGTCCGAAGGCTCAGGGGCCGCTGCCGACGACCGAACTCCACCTCGATCGGCTGGCTGGTCGGCGAGGGGTGCAGGATCCGACGGCCGACGGGACGGGTCTGCAGTTGCAACCGCCGCCGCCCGGCCAGCCCGGCGAGCAGACCGGCGGCCAGCAGCGCCCCGACTCCGGTGAGTGGGACCACGGTCTCCACGAGGGACCGGTCGCCGTCGGGTGTCGACACCGGGCCGGTCGGATTCGCGGTCGACCCACTGGGCTCGATGGCCGACGGAGACGGGGTGGCAGCAGGCGTTGCGAGCGGCGGCGGCGGTGGTGACGCGTCGTCCTTCGAGGTGGTCGGCCGGTCCGGACGTGGAGATGGCTCCACTTCGCGGCGGCTGTCCCGCGCCGGTCGTGGACGACCGCCGGTCTCCTGATGATCATCCGCAAGATCGGGCAACACCAGCTTCATCCCAGGAACAAGATCATCAGGATCGTTCAGCTGAGATCGGTTGGCGCGGAACAACTCTGGCCAGCGGTCCGCCGAGCCGAGCTCGCGTTCGGCCAGCGCGGACAAGGTGTCGCCGCGGCGTACGGTGGCGCTCGGCCGGCCGGACGGCACGGACGGCTGATCCACCCCTGGGATGATCAAGGTCATGCCAGCCACCAGCCGATCGGGCCCGCCGGTCAGCACCTTCGGATTGGCGGTCGCGATCTTGCGCCACTCGCGGCCTTCGCCGTAATACGACTCAGCCAGGCTCCACAGATCGTCACCGGATTTCACGACATGCCGGTGGGCTGCGGTGTCGACCTCGCCGCGCGGTGCCGGCAGCGGGGCCACCACCGGCCGGGCCACTGGCACGGTCGGGGCAATAGGCGGCGCCATCGATGCCGTCGGCGGCCGGCGGCGGCACCGGCCCGCCGGACAGCAACTGGGGCGACGAGACCATGGCGATCACCGAGATCAACAACCCAGCCGCCAACCGCTGTGGTCCACCGAAACCCGGAAGTCGGATCCGGATCCGCTGGCGCGACAGCAGGCCGACCACCTCGGTGATTACCGACAGCGCAAAGATCGCCCAGGCGATCCAGCCGACGACGGTGATCAAGCCGATCAGGATGCCGCCGTCGTCCGGGGTGAACAGGGCCCGCTGCACGGCCGCCAGGCTGAGTTCCTGTGGCAGTGGATTCCCGCCCAGGTACAGCAGAGCGAGCGGAATCCCCACCGTTCCCAGCAGGAGGGCTCCGAGTGCGCCGAAGCCCCTGATCAGCCGAGTCACCGAAACTGCCCGACCAAACCGGTGTGGGGCAGCCAAACGCCGCGGGTGGCCATCTGTGTCCCCTTCCGATCGCTGTACGCACCACTGTTCCGGGTTCGCCCGCCGTACGGAACGCTTCGGTGTTGTCCGTTTCGCGGAGGTGTTGTCCGTTGCTGCCCGCGGTTCGACGCCGGCGTCATGCGCTGACGATCCGCAGCATGGCGGCAGTCAGGAAGATCAGTCCGAAGATCAACGCGGGCAACGTCATGTAGATGGTCATGCCCTCGGCGTCCGTGGCCGCCTGGGTCTGCTGGCGGGTCAGATAGGCGTCGCGGAGTTCACGGACCCGGGCCCGCAGCGCACCGGATAAGGCGGCCCCGGTCTCGTCCAGCTGCATCACGTCAGCGACATCGGCGAGCTCGGGAAGCTTCAGCTGCTCAGCGAGCCGACGAAGCTCCGCGTACGGGGACTGCTGTTCCAATCGCGCGCGTTCGAGGGCGGTCCGGATCTGCACGAAGACCGGGACCTCGCTGAGCGAAGCCGCATTCTGCAGAGCCTGGGTCGCCGAGGCATTGGTGAGGCGTTCAAGAGTGACCAGCTCGATAAACGTCAGGAGGGCCTCGGTGGCGCCAGTCTGCGCTGCCTCGGCCGCGCGCTTCAGCAACAGGTTCGGAATCCAGTAGCCGATCATCGCGCCGATCAGGGCCCCGATCGCCGGCCACGAGCTCACCACGCCGAACGCGTACGCCATCATGAAGCCGGCGAGCCCGGGGAGCACCGCCCCGATGATCATCATCACCGCCTTGTCGGCATAGAACTCGGCGATCGACTTGTCCTGCAGGCGGAGCGCGCCGCGTTGCCGCTCCGACAACGAGATCGGCATGACCCGATAGACGAACGCCCCGAGTCGTTCCGAGCGACTGGATACGGGACCGGCATCGTGCACGATCCGATCGGCGTCGTCGGCACTGATCCGGTCGAGCGCGACGTCGAGACGGGGCGTACTGCCGACAAGCGCGACGACGAGGCTCGCCAGGCCCGCGGTGACCAGCAGCCCGGACAGCAGCACCAAAGAGGTCGTCATCGATGTTGGCCGATCAGGATGCGCGGTCGCTTTCGTTGGTACGCCTTGCGTCGCATCAGCAACAGCGACCCGAAGTACATGATCAACAAGATCGACAGGAGGCCTTGGCCGAGCGGAGTCCGGTACGGCGCAAAGAAGGCCGGCGACATGACGAAGACACCGGCGAGCGTCAGCATGGTGATCACCGTGACCTGGCGGACCACGACATACGGCTTGCTCCGCTCGATCTCGATGATCCGCCGCCCTTTGAGCTGGGCCTGGATCGAATCGGCTAGCGCGTGGAGCGTGACCGAAGCGCCGTTGGCCCCGCGGTTGGCCGCCAAGATCAACGACGCGATCACCCCGTCGGCATCGGGCGAGTCGATGGCATCGGCGAACCGCATCAAGGCGTCGCGGGTCTCCCAACGATTGTTCAACCGCACAACGAGGACCCCGATCTCCTCGGCCAGCAGCGGCGGCGCGGTCCGCCGGGAGATGCGGATCGCGTCGGTGATCGATTTTCCCGTGGCCAGTGTGGCCGACAGCGAACGCACCCAACGATCAAGTGCCTCCAGCAACTCGACGTCGCGCGGCTTCGGAACGACCAGCAGGTAGGGCAGCCCGAGGGCGACCACCGGGATGAGGGCGATGGCGATCACCCAACCGGTGACCGCGGCGACGACGAAGCCGACCAGCACACTCGCGACCAAGATCACGTCTCGTCGTCGCCCCTGAGCGCCGGCGGCGCGGCGCGTGACCCGGGCCCAGATCGCCCCGAGCGACTCGGCCCGATGGGCGGCCGGACGACTCTCCGATCGCCGCAACCCGCGGATCATCGCGACCACCCCGATCATGATCAACAGGCCCGAGGTGACGGCGGCCGCCACACCCCCGGTCATGATCGTCTTCCGGGGAGGTCACGCCGGAACGGCAGCAGCTCAGCCTCGAAATCGGCGTCAGGGAAGAAGCCTGCCGGCTGCGTGCTCGTGCCGGTGGCGTGGTAGGTCAGGTGGGTCACCGGCCGGCCGCTCTCGATCGACCGGGTGACCTGGCGGATCTCGGAGACATAGCGCCGGCGTACGCCCCCTTTCCAGGTCTCGTCGAGGAGGCGGACGTAGACGAACAGGTGGATGTTGTGGGCGATCTGTCGATACGCCTCGTCGATCGACAGCACGCCGCCCTGAGCCACCCTCGAGGCCAGGCGATCCATGGTCGATTCGGCCGAGTGTGAGTGGGTGGTGCTGAGCGTCCCGGTGCCGGCCTGCATGGCCTCGAACATGGCGGCCGCTTCGCCGCCCCGGACCTCGCCGACGACAAGTCTGGACAGGTTCTGCCGCAAAGCTTCCGGCATCAGGTCGGAGATGCCGAATTCGCCGACCCGTACGCCGCCGGCGGTCTCGCCATGGCCGACCCGGGCCTGGAGCGCGAGGATGTTCTCCCGCCCAGGCTGCCGATGGGTCATCAACTCGTAGTCGGTCTCCAGCGTGCCGAACCGCTCGTTGAGCGGGATCGAGTTGATCAACGCCCGCAGCAGTGTCGTCTTGCCGGCCCCTTGATCACCCGAGATCACCATCGACTTCCGGGCCAGGATCGCCGCATCGAGAAACTGCGCGACCTCGTACGGCATCAGCCCGCCGTCGGCCAACTCGGCCAGAGACACATCGGTCAGGGTGTGCTGGCGGATCACGACGCTCGGCCGGAACGACAACCCGAAACCGATCGCGTGCAGCCGAAACCGTTCGCCCAACGCCAGGGTCATCGTCGGATGGGTGTCATCGAACGGACGGGACGGCTCAGCTGTTCTGGCCGAGGAACCGCACCGCCTCGACCAACTCCTCATCGCTGTCCGCGATCGGTGGCATCTGCTGTCGCCGGCCGTCGCCGAACTGGACCACGACCGAATCCCAGCCGTGGATCTCGATGTTCTCGACCTCAGGCATTTCCAGCAGTGGCTGCAGCCGGCCGTAGCCGAAGACCGCATCCTCCACCGCGGTGACGTAGGCCTGCTCCTGGGCCGGAGACCACAACTCGGCGCCGTCGCGGTGCAGGGCGCGCACATGATCACCGACGACCCGGCGGATGATCGACCGTCCCATCAGCAGTCGATCATCACCCGACAACGACCTGCCGGAGCGGCGCTGCTCATGCTCGTTCTCGGCCGTGATCGCCTCCGACGCGCGGCGCCGGAGCTCGACGACCTGGGACCAGTCGAGTGACCCCGACGGCAACGGCATCCGAACCGCGTCGAGCTGATCCCCGGTGAAGGTCCCGTACGCGGTTCTCCTCCGGATCACTGAAGCCGGTGATCCGCCCGCGATCGGAGTCACCGGCCGCCGCGAAGTCGGCGAAGATGGGGATCTGATCGAGGTCGGGAACGATCGCCGGTGTCTCCTTCATGATCAACTCCTGACCAGTTCGGTCGATCGCTGAAGGCTGGTGGCCAACGCTGCGCCGGTATCGGTCATGCTGCGCATCAGCGGTGAGCTGTCGAACCGGCGGTGTCGCGGCCGGCCGTCCGAAAGGTGGAGAGCGGACGAATGATCATCAGCGATGACGCCCAGGACCGGCGCATCGAGCGCCTTCGCGATCTCACCCTGCCCGTACGGCTGCCCTTCACCGACCACGATCAACCCGAACCCACGGCCGGTATCGCCACCCGGCCGACCGTGATCGCGAATCGTCGGCAGATGAACCCGAGCGCTCATCACCGATCGCAAGCTGGAGTTGAGCACCACGGCCGTCAGCGCGCTCCGTTCGACCATGGACGCCGGGAGTCCGAGCTGGCCCAACCGACCACAATCAGCGATGACGTCGATGTCGACATCGGAAAGCCGATCGAAGGTTTCGGCCAGATCAGGCCACACAGCACCGAAATGAGCCGCACTGCCCGGCTTGGTGAATCCCGGCAGGAACAGCCGACGCCGATCATCCTGATCGGTCAGTGGCATCGCCTGGTCGATCACCACCTCACGCAATGACCGCCGATCACGATGAGCCTCGGCGACCCGCAGCAGACCCTTGCCGCTGGCCGAAGAACCGGCCAGATAGCCGGCGAGGATCGACTGGTGTGCGCCCGGATCGCAGTCGACGAGCAGGACCGGACGCGGCCAGGTGAGCGCCAGCCCGACGGCCGTGGTGGTGGCGCCGGGCGAGCCGCCGGTTGAGGTGAGGAGCAAGATCGCCATCGCTCACCGTCCCGCATCGCGTACGACGGCGAGCCGATCCTGCGACGCCAGGAGCGCCACCAGGGGCGCCTGCTTGGCCTTGACGTCCACGTTGACCAGCGTGGACGTGCCGTCCGGAGCAGCGGCCTGGTCGATCACTGCGGCAACATAGATCGTGCCGGCCAATTTGTCCCGGGTCTGATCATCGGCTGCCGCCGGCAACGCGATGAGGCGGACGGGGGATCCAGGCAGCAGCAGGGCGGCGGGCGCCTGACCGGCGGCGAGCTTGAGGCCGACCACCGCCCGTCCTTCCAGCGGAACGGTGGTGTCGGCGACCGCGCTAGCCGGGATCACTGAGCCCTCGGCGAGGTCGAAGACCGCCCGCTTCCCGACCAGATTCGCCCGCTCACCTGCGGGGATCGCCTGCTCGAGCGACCCGCCGCGAAGGGTGAGCGTGGTCAGATCGGCGGCTTCGATCGTCTCCCCGCGATAGACCGTGTGGGCGATGGCGACGACTGAGGTTTCGGTGGCAACGCGGGAGTAGACGACGTAGGACAGCAGCCCGCCCAGGCAGATGGCCACGATGCCCAACGCGATCCACTTCGGATTGCGACGGCCGGGGATCCGTGGCGGACCGGGCGTGCTGCTGGATGGGCCCGCTGATGTCGATTGTTTGAAGGTCTGGCTGCGCAGCCGGGTGGGCGGGGACTCGATGTCGGTCGTCATGGTGGCCTCGGAGTTCGTGCTGGTGGTGGGGATCATCGGGTTTGACCCGTGGGGACGATGTTGGCCTCGGCGGCGCCGCGACCGGTCACACTGTCGATGCCGATCATCGAGAGGAAGATCGTGGGCTCGGCCGCGCTCGTGCGGACCGCGACGATGCCGGCGGAGACCGACACCGTGCCGCGGACTCCGGGCTGACCGGCCAGGTAGGTCCGTGCGGCGAGGACCGCAGCACCCGCCGAGTCGAGGCCGGCCAATTCCTTGGTCGCTGCCGCGTTGCCGGCCGCCCGACTTGCTCCGGCCGCGGCCGATTCCGCTCGGCTCGCCGCGGCAATCTTTTGACCACCGTCGATGACCAGGCCGGCGGTCATGATCAATGCGCTCGTGATGACAACGGCGAAGGGCGTGAGCGACTGCCCGCGTTCGTCGCGTTGGTGCACGGAAGTCTTGATGATCATCGGGCTCGATAGGTGTCGAGAGCGGTGGATCCGCGTCCGGTCAGGTCGACGGTGCCCGGCAGGAAGCGCAGCCCGAGATCGTCGAGGCGCACCGTGCAGGCGATGGCCGCGTCGATCGTCGCTGGATTACCAACCGGAATGCCGAAACCTCCGGTGTCCACCGTGATCGAGCTCGACGAGCAGTGCAGACCACTGGTCGCCATCGACCGGTTTCCCGCCTCCCGCCCGGCGGTCTGAGCGCTGCCGGCCGAGCGCTGCAACGATGCGGCGCGTGCGGCGGTCTGGGCCGCCTCCACAACGGTCGTCCGGGCGAACCAGATCCGCCCGCCGGCGATGATCATGCCGAGCATCAAGATCAACGACGGGATCAGCACCGCGAGCTCGACTGAAGCCGATCCATGTTGATCTCGCCCGTGACGTCGGAAGCTGATCATGGATCACTGACCTTCTCCAGCGGCGCCGCCGCAGTCTCGCGCAACCGCCCGACGCCGAGGTCGATGATCAACACCGGGTTCGCCCGTACCTCCGCCGTCACCGCGTTCGCCCCCCGGGAAATGCTCACCGACACATCCCGAAGTCCACCCTGACGCGCGATGCCTTCCGCTAGGCGTTGGGCTTCCGCCGTGGTGCCGTAGCTGCCGCGCGCCGCGTCGACCGCCGACGTCGCTGCTCGTTGTGCGACATTGCGGCCGTGAAGATAGATGCCCGCTTGGATGATGCCCAGGCTGATCAACAGGATCACCGGCCAGAGCACCGCCCATTGCGCACTTTCGCTGAGGCCGCGCTGACCGCGGCCTCTCGACCGCATGGTTAGATCTCGGCCATCTTGGCTCGGATAAAGTTGGTGATCAACGTGACCACGACGAGCGCGACTGCGACAGCACCGGCAATCAGGATGGCCGTTTCGGCTGACTGGCTGAGCCCGCGCTCGTCACGCTTCGGTGGCTCCTTCAACATCAGGTAGAGGCCGAGCACAGCGGCCAGCCGTTGCTTGATGATCATGGTGTGTCCTTTCGACATCGGGCTCGCGTGATGACGAGCCCCCGGGTGGGAGATCTGGGACAGGCTGCTGCACTCGCCTGCGGGTCGTGGGTGGGCTTACTGGCTTCTCATCGGACGAGCACCTGAAGTTCACCGACGGGCAACTGGACGCTGTCGGATTGGACGAAATCGATGACGCCGCGGTCAACGCTGGTCGACCAGGCGATCGACCAGTACGTGGTTGCCGTCACGGTGTAGCTGCCCTTCGGCAGCGAAGGTCGCTCGTAGCGGTAACCACACGTCGGTGACTTCTTGCCGGCCGGGATCGAGGTGTTCCAGCTGGTCGTGACGTTCCCGCAGGTGACCGAGTGCCGGTCACCCATGCTGAACACGACGTGGTCGACGGTCGCCTCGAGCGAGACGCTCACATCGGCGACGGCGTCACGGACGGCCGGTGGATGGGTGTCGCCGTCGACTGAGAGCCAGAGGGGATAGCCGACTGCGGCCATCTTCCAGCGGTTGGCGTTCGGCGACGGGGTGATGGCAGGTTTGGGCGGGGTCAATCGCAGTCGGGCGAACGCGATGTACGCGGCGTCCTCGCTGCTGAGTCCGAGATCGATGAGACGGCCGTTGGCCGTGCGCAGCGGTGGGCCGCCGGGCCCGGTCGGCCGGATGGGAATTGAGCAGCGCTCCGGATTCGCGGACGCCGCCAAGCACATGTCCCGGCGCTGTAGATCCGCTCGATACTTGTCCAACAGCGGCCGATAGCGCTTGACCTCCGCCGCGTAGCGCTTCTCTTCAGCCGCGAAGCGCTTGTCCTCGGCCGTCGGCTCAGACGTGGATTCGCTCTTCGACCCGACTTGGCGCCGGGTCGGCCCTTGTTTGGCGTTCTTCGACTCCTCAGAACGGACACTCCGAACCGCATCTCTTGATCGGCTTAGCTTCTGCCGCTGAGCACGCAATGAGCTACGCAATACGACGGCAAGCAATACCGCCACGACTAGTCGCGCGCACGACTTCACCGACTTTTCGTTGTCGCCGTCCCAGACCATCCACCGTGATTCAACTCAAGCGCACTGTGAGATCGATCGGTTCGCTGTCTCACCTCTGCCAACTACTCGGCCCTTCCTGTCCACGAGCTTCGACCTTCGATCCGTCTTCGCAAGCTGTGAGCATGACCCGCTTCGGCGCAGTAGGCGACTCGGTCGACGTTCCGATCACGGCCGATCCGGTCGATCGAACGCCGCTGCTTCGCGCTGTCCTTGATGAACCCTGAATACGCCTTCAAGATATGGCCCGCCGGCCGTCTGCGCGCATCCGCTTGCGTGACTCGAGGCTTGATCGCTCGAGCTGATTACGCGGACGTACTCGGCAATGAAAGTCTCGATACGCCTTCTCGGCGCCCTCATAGGCGAGTCGCTCTTCGCGCTCCTGTGGCGATTCGGAAGGCGTTGCAGCGCTCGGGGTCGGCGACACGACCGGGGTCGGGCTGCTCGAAGGGGGCACCTCTGACACGCAGGAACTTAGCAGCGCACCGACTGCCATCGTGGTCCCGAACGTCACGATGCCCCGTCTCCTGAATCGCATGGGGACTCCTCAGCGGGGGAGGCAGCACACTGACACACGGTGCCGACACATCTCAATTCGGTACCAAATCGTGGGACGTTCGGCGTGGTGATTTGCTCGAACACCGCCAGGGCACAGCAGAGCCGGGTCAGGCCCCGGCTGAGACGCACGCGCTGATCCGCCCCAGCTGTGGGTGCACTCAGCTCCAGTACTTTCATGACCCTCAGCCTGCCGACCGCGTGTTGTCAGGACTGTTGTCCGACTCACGTGTGGTGTTGTCCGACTTGCCTCCGGTGTTGTCCGTCGAGTGGTGCTGACCGGCCGGAACCGGTTGGAGTCGGATCGGTGGACCGCGTTCCGCTCCCATGCCGGCTTCGACGGGTTCTACTGCCAGTCCGGCGTGGACGGGGCGCGTGAGAAGGGCGGAGTGTTGGGAGAGGGGCGGCCGGTTCCGCTGCACCCATTGCGTCCCGATGCCCGAGGTCGACTCGCTGGCCGAGCTCAACGAGATGCTCGCCGCCGCTGACGCCAAGGACGAGCACCGCCGGATCGAGAACCGGGCCCAGACGGTCGGTCACGACGGGCCTACTCCAACCGGGCGTCACTGCTGCCGCTCCCGACCGAGGTCGTGCACGGACTTTAGTGGTCCACAAATCCAAGGCTGACGTTCACGACTGGCGGGCGTCATGGACGAGGATGGCGATCTGCACCCGGTTGGCGACGGCGAGCTTGGTGAGCAGCCGGGACACGTGCGCTTTGACGGTGGCTTCGCTCATGAACAGGGCGGTGGCGACCTCGGCGTTGGAGGCGCCGGACTCGACCGCGGCGGCCACCTCACGCTCGCGGTCGGTGAGCGTGCCGAGTCGCTGGGCGGCGTCCCGGCGGCGTTCAGCGGCCGGCCCGCTGCCGAAGTGGGTCAGCAGGGTGCGGGTGACCGACGGCGAGACGATCGCGTCACCGGAGGCGACCAGGCGCACGGCGTGGATGATGTCGGCGGGCGGGGTGTCCTTGACCAGGAACCCGCTGGCACCGGCCCGGAGCGCACTCATCACCTGCTCGTCTGCTTGGAAGGTGGTCAGCACGACGACCTGGGGCGGGGAGGCGAGCCGCCGCAACGCTGCGGTCGCGGTGATGCCGTCCATCTCGGCCATCCGGATGTCCATCAAGACGACGTCGGGTCGAAGGCTGAGCACGGCCGCAACTGCTCCCGACCCGTCGCCGACCTCTCCGACCACCTCCACGTCCTCAGCGGAGGACAGGATGATCCTGAGTCCGGCGCGAACGAGGGCGTCGTCGTCGACCAGCAACACTTTGATGCTCACCGGAGTCAGCCCCTCACCAGGTCAACTTGGCGTCGACCACGAAATCGCCTGAGGAGTCGGGGCCGTGCACGAGGATGCCGCCGGCCAGGTCCACGCGTTCCTGGAGCCCGAGCAGACCGGCCCCGGCCCCAGGCAGCGCCGGGCCGACGCCGGCGTGGAGGGGCTTGCGGTTGCGGACGGTGACGTGCAGGCCAGCGCCGTGCGCACCGGTGACCCGGACCTGGCTAGCGGTGCCGCTGGCGTGCTTGCCGATGTTGGTCAGTGCTTCTTGGACGATGCGGTAGGCGTCTCGTCCGAGCGCGTTCGGCACGGTGTCGGCGCGGTCCACCTGCATCTCGTAGTCGATCTTCGCCCCGGCCAGCCGGGTCTCATCAACGAGGCGGCCGATGTCGGACAGGGTCGGCAGCGGGGCTGGTGGGGTCGGGTCCTCGCCCGGATCGCGGAGCAGCCCGATGACGCTGCGCAGCTCCTCCAGGGCCTGGCGGGCGGTGGCGCGCAGCAGCTCGGCGGTCTCGCGGACCTTCTCCGACGGCAGGTCGGGCCGGACCTCGAGGGCGCCGGCGTGCAGGGCCAGCAGCGAGATCCGGTGGGCGAGCACGTCGTGCATCTCTCGCGCGATGCGAGTGCGCTCTGCCCTGCGTGCCCGCTCTTCATGGAGTTGTTGGTCAGCCTCGGCTCGTACGGCCCGCTCACGCAAGGCGAACAGCAGCTGGCGCCGCGCTCGGAGGAACATCCCCCAGGCGGTGACGGCGAGCACGAGCGGGATGACGCGTACGACCACCGACGCCACGTCGGTCGTGGGGCTGTAGACGGCGAAGACCAGAATCGACGGAGTCCACAGCGCGACGGCGAGCAGGGTTTGGCGGACCGGCCGGTGGACGGCGAGGGAGAACAGGGCGATCAGACCGGCGGGGGTGGCCGAGATGGAGATCGTCCCCAGCAGAAGGCAGACAAGGGCGACGCCGAGCGCCCACCGTCGACGCCGCCACAGCGCGAGGCAGGCCAATGTCCCGCAGGCCACGTCGACCGCGATCCGCGCCGGCGACAGGGGCACGACCTGGCCGTGCAGGGAGGGACTTAAGAAGAGCGCCCCCAGCGCGAGCGCGGTGAAGCAACCCACGGCGTCGACGGTCCGGTCGCGACCGGTCCGCTGACCGGTCGAGCTCGGCTGCGTCAGGTCAGGTGATCCCAGCAGCGATGCCGGCCGCACGAGCTCGACCCACAACCGGGATGACGGGGACACGGTCCCAGCGTAGAGCCGGAGGTCGACCCCCGGCACAGCGACGAAGGTCGCTGGCTGACCCAACTAAAGTCGGTCACCGGCAGCCGTTCGGGCCCTCCCTGAGATCCGCATCGATGGCCGGCTGGCCGATGTGCCGATCGGTCCCTGGAGCCAATCCTGGGGTCATGACTACTGCACCCGCCACCAACCCGGCCGATACCACGGCCCGACCGAACGACCCGGCTGGACCGAACACGACCGGGAAAGCTTGGAGCGCAGCCGAAGTGTCGCTGCCGCGCCTGTACGCCCTCCGGGCCGCCTACCTCATCATCGCCGTCGGTCTGGCTCTGGTGAAGTGGCCGTCGCTCTTCAACCATCCTCAGCCCTGGCCGCTGTTCGAGGGCGTCGAGACGTCCATGCTGGTGGCGTTGTCGCTGCTGTGGTTTCTGGGGCTTCGCTACCCGCTGCAGTTGCTGCCCGCACTGCTGTTCGAACTGGCCTGGAAGATCATCTGGACCATCGCCGTGGTAGTGCCGTTGTGGCGAAGCGATCAGCTCGATCCGGCCACCTTGTACGTGTTCTACACCTGCCTCGTCGTCATCATCCCGGCCGCCGCCATTCCCTGGCGGTACGTGTTCACCCACTACGTGACGAAGCCCGGAGATCGGTGGCGCTCCCACACCACCGCCCGGCCATGATCACCGTCGAGTCACTCACCAAGACCTACGGCGCCTTCACCGCGGTCGACGATGTCAGCTTCACCGCCCAACCGGGGCGGGTGACCGGTTTCCTCGGACCCAACGGCGCCGGCAAATCGACCACCCTGCGGATCATCGTCGGCTTGACCAGAGCCGCGTCGGGTACGGCGACCGTGTGCGGCGCGAGGTATGTCGACCTTCCGAACCCGGGCTTGGTGGTCGGAGTGCTGCTGGACGCATCCGCGCAGCACGCCGGCCGGACCGGACGGGAGATCCTGACCGTCGCCCAACACTTCATGGGGCTACGGCGGGAGCGGGTCGAGGAAATGCTCGACCTGGTCAGCCTGACGTCGGACGAGGCATCGAGGCGGGTCCGTGACTATTCCCTGGGCATGCGCCAACGGCTCGGCATCGCCACCGCACTCATCGGGGAACCGGAAGTGCTGATCCTCGACGAGCCGGCCAACGGTCTCGACCCGGCGGGCATCCGCTGGATGCGTGGACTGTTGCGGGACTACGCCGACCGCGGCGGCACCGTCCTGCTCTCGTCCCACCTCCTGCACGAGATCGAGGTGATCGCCGACGACCTCGTGGTGATCGGCAACGGCCGCATCGTGGCCCAGGGGCCGAAGAGTCACCTGTTGCGACCGGCCGGGTCCCTCCTGCGGACCGGTCAACGCCAGCTGATCGCCCGCGCCCTGATCGACGCCGGGGTCAGCTCCTCACCGGTCGGCGAAGACGGGTTGCTCGCCGCAGCCGAGACCACACAGGTGGGCACCATCGCTCTCGCCGCCGGTGTCCCGGTCATCGAGCTGCGACCGGACGACGGCGCGAGCCTGGAGGAGATGTTCCTCCGGCTCACCGCCGAGACCCAACGCGACACCGCTACCAATAGCCAACGAGCCAAAACCCACCAACCCGAAGGAGCAGTCACGTGACCACGCTGGACACCGTGTCCGCAAGCAAGGCGAGGACCCGGGCCCCACACGAGGGAATACCGCTCCGCCGGATCATCACCACCGAGCTCCGCAAGATGTTCGACACCCGGTCCGGGTTCTGGCTGCTGGCCAGCATCGGGATCCTCGCGCTACTGGCCACGGCGGCGGTCATCGTGTTCGCTTCCGACGACCAGCTGACCTACTCCACGTTCACGTCCGCGATCAACATCCCGATGACGGTCATCCTGCCGGTGATCGCGATCTTGTCGGTGACCGGCGAGTGGAGCCAGCGCAGCGGACTCACCACGTTCACCCTGGTCCCGCACCGCGGCCAGGTCATCGCGGCCAAGGCCATGGCGTCGGTCGCCGTCGCCGTCGTCACCATCCCGCTCGCCTTCGGGATCGGCGCGCTCGGCAACCTGGTCGGAACGGGCATAGCCGGGGTAGACCCGGTCTGGGACCTCACGGTCCTCAACCTGGCCACCATCGTCCTCGCCAACGTGCTGAGTGTGCTGTTCGGCTTCATGCTCGGCGTGGTGATCCGGAACTCGGTCGGAGCGCTCGTGGCCTACTTCATCTACCAGTTCCTGCTGCCGACACTCTCCCTGATCCTGGCGGCCTCCCAACGCTGGTTCCGCGACCTCCAGCCCTGGGTCGACTTCGACTACGCCCAGAGCGCCCTGTTCAACGGGGCCCTCACCACCCAGCAGTGGACCCACCTCGCCTTCACCGGAACGGTCTGGCTGATCATCCCCATGACCATCGGCCTGACGCTGGTGACGAAAGCCGAAGTCAAATAGTCCACCCCGGGGGACACCCAATCTGAAGCTCGCAGCTCGTCAGCTTCTGGGTCACCAAACCGTCGGCCCTCGGCCGAACGGACCGCCAGTCGAACCATCGGAGAACACCATGTCCCATCCCGTTCCCGCGACGCTCTATCGCATCGCCGGCGCCGCCGGCTGCGGCAGCGCCGCCATCCTGCTCGTCAACGCCGGCAAACGCGCCGAGGTCATTCCGACCTCGGCCTTCACCCAGCTGGTCGCCCCCCTCGCCCAGATCCTGGCATTGGCTCTCGTCACCGCGCTCTACTTCGCCTTCGGTCGCCGCGCCGGCAGCTTCGGCCTCGTCGCGTACCTGCTGAATGCATTCGCGTTGGCCGCGCTCGTCGGCGTGGAGTTCGTCATCAACCTCGTGTTCACCGACCTGCCCGCCGAGACGATCCAGGCGCTCCGAGCCGGCTCGCTGGGTGTCGCGCTGACCGCCGCCTCCATGCTGTTCCTCGTCGGCACCCTCACCTTCGTCATCGCCATGCTCCGGAGCCGCGAGATTCCCCCGGTGCCGCTCGTCCTCTACGCGATCGGCGCCATCCCAGTCTCGTTGCGGGCCAACGTGGGCGAGGCGGCACTCGACCTCGGTCTGGTGGTCCTTGCGGTGGGCATCGCCTGGCTCGCCATCTGGCTCTTCAACCGCTCCGCCCGGCCCGTAGACGGCCTCATGGGACCCAGAAACCACGGCCTTACCGCACGGCCGCACCCATTTTCAGCCCGGAACGGCCACCCCGCCAGGAGCACATCGGCGAGTAGCTGAGGCGAAGCACGACTAGTCTCGGCCGACCGATCCGGAGGATGTAGACGATGAAGCTCACGCCATCAGCGCCGGTGGTGGTCCAGACGTTCCTCGGGTGAGGCCCAGCCGATGTCCTCTCCAGCGCGCAGCCGGCGGGCGGCCTCGCGTTCATCAGCGGTGGGTGGGTTGAGGCGCAGGTAGGCGATGCTCACCACCGGTTCACGGGGGGCCAAGCCGATCAGGTCGGCGATCTGAGGGCAGGTGCGGCCCCCTTAACCCTTATCTGGACAGGACTGGCCGTGTGGGCTTCGGCTGGAGGCTCACCTTCGAGGCGAAAGCCGGACGCAGATGAGAGTTCACGTAACCAGTGGGGTCGGCGGTCGGGAGGCCCGGCCCGTCAACGGGGACGGAGAGACCGTCGAAGTGGTGGCTTGGTACCTGCGCTACCTCGGTGCACGGGGCTGCTCGCCGAACACGGTGGGGAGCTACGCCTACGACCTTCTCCATCTGTGGCGATTCCTCGAGCAAGCGGGCTTGCTCTGGGACGACCTGCGTCCCAGGTCCTCGATGGACCTGCTGACGTTGTTGCGCTCGGAGCCGACTGGATCACGAGCGCAGCGTCTGTCTCTGGCCGCAGTGGGACCGACCGGGGCACCAACTCTGTCGGCGGCGACGATCAACAGGATCTTGACCGGTGTCTCCGGTTTCTACGAGTGGGCGCAGGTTGAAGGTGCGCCAGCCCCAGCGGCTACCGCGTCCGATGTCGCAGGAGCAGGTCACCGCGTTGTTCGGCAACCTCGCGTGCCTGCGTGATCGGGCGATGCTGTTGCTGATGCTCAACGGCGGGCTCCGACCGGGCGAGGCGCTCAGCCTTCACCTCGAGGACGTCGCCTACGGTCGGCGTCGCGTGTTCGTACGTGTTCGTGACGATCACCCTGGCGGTGCCCGGCAAAAGTCCTGGTCTGAGCGGGAGATCGATCTGTTCGAGTTCGACACGCTGGCCGCGGTCAGCGACTACGTGATGACCGAACGTTCTTCGGAGTCGTCGTCGCCGTTCGTGTTCCTGGTCGGGGGAAAGGGTCTCGGCGCAGCCAGCCGCTGGGCTACCCGGCGTTAGCGCGACTGTTCTCCCGCGCCGCCACGATGTGGGAGGGCGGGATGCGCGAGCTGACGCTGCCGCGCAGGCTCGGTCATGCCTCGGTGGAAACCACCCGCCGCTACACCCGGGTTGCCGACCACGAGGTGACAGCGGACTACCGAGCTCGTACTCGCCGGCCAAGCCCGCAGCCAGGGATGGACACGCGAGGTCGAGCGCCACGAGTCCGTCGCGCGACGCATTGGCCAACTCCTGGACGACCTCGGCGGGCAGCTAACCAACGATCCACCGCCTTCGCCGCCACCCGGCTTCGGCAACCGGTGACCCAGGAGGCGCGGCCAGCGATCCAGTTGGGCCTCGATCCAGTTGGGCCTCAGTCCCCGGACACGAGGATGGCGACCACCAACGCGGTGCGCGCCAGTCCCAGCAGCGGTCCGAACGGCAGCGCGAAGCCGATCCAGAACACGAGCTCGACCGGCAGCAGAGCGAGCGCCAGCCACGGGGCGATCGTAGCCTCGCTCCAGAGCAACGCGCCGACCACGACCTCGGCGGCGCACACGCCCATGAAGCCGACAAGCAGCGCGACGCTGGTCGGGAGTCCCCAGCGCTCGAAGGGCCCGCCGCCGTACGTCGGGAAGCCGAGGAACCTCCACACCTCGCCGTGTCGCGCGTAGAACCACGCTCCGTACGCGCCCGGGAGGCCGAAGCCCAACCCGAGCACGAGCGAGCAGACTGCGGCTGCCTTGGTCACGGCGTTCCCCTGTTCACACGAGCTGTCCGCCGCGAACCGGTGTGATGTGCCTGCGGTAAGGAATCGCACAGGCAGCGACGAGGGCAAGCATGAGCGACCCGCCGAGCAAGGCCGCGGCCACGGCTCGTGCGTCGCCAGCCTCCAAGCTCGGATTCATCGCCACCGGCGCCACGGACATCCCGACGACACCCGCGCCGGCCAGCAGCCCCGCGAGTATGCGTCGTCGCCTCGAGCCGCAGCCAGACACGGCGTACCCGCCCGCCATCCCGATCAGGGGCACTGCGATCGCGCCGCTGCCCTGCCCGGTAGTCGCGAGCTTGACGGCGTACGACGGCACCAGCACGACGACGGCCAGCCCCAGCGGTGCGGCAACGAACCATTGTGAGACCGGGGACCCCAGGCTCTGGCGGTGCCAGGCGTAGCCGAGCAGCCCGCCGACGACACCGCCGGGGACGAGGATCATGGTCACGGTGGCCGAGGTAACCCGAGGCTCTGCTACCAGTTGGGTCATCCACAGCCTCAGGGCACCCGACCAGGCCACTCCCGCGATGCCTCCCAGTAGCCCCGCGCCCAGGGCAGTCACGGCCGCGCCGTCGGGGTCGATCGCGAACGGCTCGAGGCGGTCGTGAACATTGGCACGAAGACCCAGAGTCATGTGGGTAACCGGTCCACAGGGTGCTCCCGCTGCGCGCCTCGAACCGGCGTGATGTACCGGTGGTACTTGCGCTTGCCGATCAGGTGCCAGAGCACCTTCACCGGTGGCGGCAGCTGGCCGAACATCATCGTTACCTCCTCGGGGGTCGCGACCTCGACCAGCTGCCCGGTGGCGATCCACCGCTGGGCGGGCGTGAACTTCTCGAAGCCACACTCCCCGACCTCCTGCCACTCGGCCTCGGTCAGGTGGCGGTCGATCAGCGGCACGACGACTTGCTCCTCCTCGTCGAGATGGGCTTCGAGGACGACGAGGAACTCGTCAAGGGTGTCGGTCAGCGCCGAGGACGTCGCCGGCCTCGGATCCGATCGCCACGCCGACATCGCCACGCGCACCTCGGCGACCGACACGTCGATCTGCTGATGCTGCTCCGCCATCCGCTCCACCAGCGGCGCGTCGAGCCCCGCGCGGTCGAGCAGCTTCGGCCAGATCAGATCGTCCTCCGTGGTGTGGTGCCCGTGCAGCTCCTCAAGCAGGAACCCCAGGTGGTCGGCGACGACACCCACCCGCGGCGCATCGGCTGACGACACCTCCTGCACCAGCGCCCGCACCTCGGCGAACTGGCGCCGGAGGATTCGGTGGATGATCGGCATCTCGCGAGCCGCGGCTCCGCCCGTGCGCGGGAGGTCCCCAGTGCGCCGCTCCACGGCCTCTCGCAGATGGGTCATGTTGGCCTTCTCCTGACGGCGCGCCGTCACCAGGAAGGCCGGGAACACCAGCCGGAACCACCCTCGCGGGCGCGCATCGAACTGGACGCGAAGCAGCGACCCGCCCACGACCGGCTCCACGGTGCCGGTGAAAGTCACCGCGATCGGCCCGCCATTGTCGTGGACCCATCGGTGCGGGCGCTCGAACTCGAGACACGCAACCTCGATCGCCGACGGCGCTCCCTTCCAGCGGGCCAGGAACCTCGTGCCAACCCCGACCGGGCCGTCAGTCAGCTTCTCCATCGACTTCGCGGTCGGGTTCCACTCGAGTTCGTTGCGAAGGTCGACGCAGTAGTCGAAGAGTTCCTCCGGCGTGCAGGCGACCGTGGTTTGGTTCTCGATGACGGTCATGTGGTGTTCCCTTCCCTCCGCAACCGACCTCTCAGTTGACGCAGACCGATCAGTCGTCGTGCTGCCAGAGCGCGTAGCCGAGCGCCGCGAAGAGCAGCATCCAGACCGTGATGGCCAGCCGCGCGAGAATGAACGGGCCCATCAATGCAGGCATCATCGGCACGAACACGAAGATGCCGGCGACCAACACCACGACCCCTCGCCATCCGGTCCAGAGTCCCCGACGGCGGACGGCGATACCGGCCAGAATCAGTCCCACCCCGACCGCGACGCTCGAGACACCGTAGAGCGCGTCGAGGGTGCCCGTGCCGTCGCCGGGATAGGTCGAGTTGCGCGCCGTGATGGCGATCAACTCGGTGACCGCCAGCAGTGCCATGCCCGCGACGGCGAGGCCGCTGCCCCAGCGGGCGCTGCGGCCCTGGGCCATGACCGCCGCGCGGGCGAGTGCCGCGATGCCGGCGAGCAGCCCAAGATGCTGGACGAAGAACCAGATCTGGATGACGGTGAACCCACCCGCCGTGAGCGGATAGCTGAACATGTCCTCCGACACCTGGGCCGGATACCCGGCCAACAAGATGCCGCTCGCGGCTCCGAGGATGCCGGCCGCCATACAGAGCGCCCCGGCGCGGCTCACCCAGCCGGGAACCGTGGTGACAGGCAACCTGCCCGCTTCAATCTGCGTCATGGTGATCGCTCCTCTTGCCTAGAAGCCAACGCTCCGAGCGGAGTGTGCTAGAAACTACTCAGGTAACCTGAATACTCTGCGGATCCGGAGTTGTCAATGGCGAATGACCTGAACACGATCTCGATGCTGGGCCAGGCCTACAGCCTGTTGGGCTTCCAGATCGTCGAAGGCGTGGTGGGTGCCGGCTATCCGCAGAAGCCCAAGCACTCGGCTGTCTTCGCCCAGATCTCTCTCGACGGTTCGCGGCTCACCGAGCTCGCACGCAAGGCCAACATGACCCCGCAGTCCATGGCCGAGCTGGTCGACGAGCTGGTCGACATGGGGTACGTCGTCCGTCAGCCCGACCCCAGCGACGGGCGAGCGAAGCTCATCGTGCTCACCAAGCGCGGGCGAGGCGCCGTGGCAGCCGGTCGCCAGACGATCGATGGCCTCGAAGAGCAGGTGACCGCGACTCTGGGTGAGCGCGGACATCGCGAGCTCCGACGACTGCTCACGAAGCTGCTCGACGCTACGAATACCTGACGCTGCCTCAGCTTCCGACGGCGTACAGGCTCTCGCCAATCCCGCCGCCCCGGCACGCACCAGATCACCGCACACAAGTTCGGACTGCGGCTCGTGTCCACCACCGACGCCATCAGCGGCGCCAACGGGCTCACCGACTACCTCACCCAGGAGGTCTCCGTGCGGATGGACATGGACGACGCAGCGATGCACCGCGGAGTCGCCGAGATCGAGGCGGAATCGGTCGCGCTGATGCTCCTCGCCGCGCACAACATGGACAGCTCGCAATACACCCGCGTCCGCACTACTACCCTGAGCATCCTCGACAACCTCACCCAGACCCTGCCCAACAGGAACCCGCCCGGGCTGGACCGCGCGGCCGCCCGGAACCTCGCCTCCGCAACCGAGCCCATCCCGAGCCCCGCCCACGCATCCCTCTCGACCGTCGAAGGACTATCGCTATGAACCCGAACGGACCTACCCCGCCCTTGACAGCCGACCTGTCCAGATAGTGGTAGGAGCCGTTGTGCCCGTGAGGTCGAAGGTGGACCAATTCTTGCCAAGCGTCCCCGCTTGCGGGTCATGGTTACGCCTCGGTGCCGGATGGTGGCTGGGTCAGCTGGCGCGGCGTTCGAGCTCGTCGTAACGGATGAACTCGACCGCGCATGGCTCGTACCAGACCTGTTTGAGCGCGGCCATGATGACCAGCAACGACGACCAGATGTCGGGGCTCGTGACGTGGAGGGTGATCTCGGTCTTGCCGTACGCGTTGTGCTTGAGCACTGGTTGGTAGTCCAGCAGCTGGCGGCGGACCTCGCCAGCCTTGGGGCCGCGGCTGACCGGTTCGTCGAGCTCGAGCCGGACCTTGTATGAGGGTGCCCGCGCACGGTAGACGGGCGGGCTGTTGCGTGTCGGTGGGCGGGGAGACCGGGGTGGCAGGCCGCTCCGGATGTCGGCCTTGGGCAGTGGGCATGGCGAGCCTCGGACGTGAAGGTTCTTCTCGAGCCGGTCGGTCCGAGAAGGGAGGGGGCTGACGAACCGCGCCAGCTCCTCGGTCCAGGAGTGGGGCAAGGGTCAGCTCTTGGCGAGCTGGTCGAGTGCGGCGGCGCTGCCGTGGGTGTGCAGCGTGTCCAGGGTGGCGAGGTAGGGCTCGCGGAATCGGGCGTCGTCGACGAGGTCGCCGAACAGCTCGCGGTTCTCGATGAACGCGGTCGGCTGCTGGCGCTGCGCCTGGGCGGTCTGGGCGAGCTGGGTTTGGAGCCGGTCGACGATCTCGATCGGTTGGCCGAGCTCGTCGACGCCTTCGTGGAAGCGGGCCCAGCCCGCGCAGATCGCAGCGCTGACCTCCACTGTGCGCCCGGCGGCGAGGTTGTCGCGTACGACGGGCAGCAGCCACTTGGGGATCCGGTCGCTGCCGAACGCGCGGATCCGGAGCAGGGTGTCGGCGATCTCGGGGTTGGAGAAGCGCTCGACGACCTGGGCGGCGTAGGCGGGAAAGTCGACGCCATCGATCGCGGTGAGGGACGGCACCGCCTCTTCGCTGAGGTAGCGGCGCACGAGCGCGAGGATGCGCGGGTCTTGGAGGGCCTCGTGGCCGTAGCGGTAGCCGAGCAGCGTCCCGAAGTAGCAGAGGGCCTGGTGCGTGCAGTTCGCGCAGCGCAGCTTCATGTCCTCGTAGGGCGCCACGTCGGTGACCAGCTGCGCACCGGCGGCGTCGAAGGGTGGCCGCCCGGCGGGGAAGTTGTCCTCGATGACCCACTGGAAGAACGGTTCGGCGACGACCGGCCACGCGTCCTCGATGTTGAAGCGCGAGCGCAGGTCGTCGCGGTCGGCGTCGGCGGTGACTGGGGTGACACGGTCGACCATGCTGCTCGGGAAGGCGACGTTCTGCTCGATCCAGTCGGCGAGGTCGGCGTCGACGAGGCGGGCGAAGGAGACGAAGCTGTTGCGGGCCACGGTCCCGTTGTGCGGGAGGTTGTCGCAGGAGAGGACCGCGAACGGTGCGGTGCCGGCGGCACGGCGGCGGGCGAGGGCGGCGGTGACGAAGCCGAACACCGTGAGCGGGGTGTCGAGGTGGGCGACGTCGTGGCGGATGTTGTCGTCGTCGTTGACGAAGTCTCCGGTGGTGGGGTCGACGTTGTAGCCGCCCTCGGTGACGGTGAGGGACACGATCCGGGTCTCCGGTCGGGCCATCCGTTCGATGACCGCTTCCGGGTCGTCGGGGGCGAGGAGGAAGTCGACGATGCTGCCGATGACCGCCGCGTCGCGGCCGCCGTCGGGCTGCTTGAGCATCAACGTGTAGAGGTGGTCCTGCTCGGCGAGCACGTCGGCGATGTGCTTGTCCTGGGTGAGCAGTCCCACCCCGCAGATGGCGAAGTCTTGGGCCAGTCCCTGTGCCAGCAGACGGTCGACGGCCATCGCCTGGTGAGCGCGGTGGAAGCCGCCGACACCGATGTGCACGATCCCGGTCGTCAGCCGGGTCCGGTCGTAGCCGGGTACGGGGACCCGTCCGGCGGCGGCGATGGTGGCGAGGTTCGCCGCGTTGAGCTGGATGGGCTGGGCGTGGTCAGCGTTGGCCATGGCGGGTGAGCCTTTCTGCAGGGTGCCCAGGGTTGGGCTTGGTGGAGGACAGCAGGTCGCGTCCGGAGACGAGGTAGCCGGCGCCGGCCTGCTTGCTGCGGGCGGCGACGGTGCGGGTGATGCCGCCGTCGACGCCGACGGGCAGCTGTGGGGCGAGCTGTTCGACCTTGCTCAGGTGAGCGAGGTCGGCGTGCTGCTTGGTGCCGGGTGCGATGAGCATGACGAGGGCGCCGTCGACCGCGTCGAGGGTCATGTCGGTGCCGGGCCAGTCGGGTGGCACCTCGAGCCACACCCTTGTGCCGCCCGCTCGGGCTGCGGTGAGATCGTCGGCGTGCAGGGAGAGGCTCTGGCGGCTGACGGTGATGAACTCGGCGCCGACCTGGATGGAGGCGGCGATGGCTCGGCGTTCCTCGACGAGCCGGGCGGGCCGCACCGACTCCCCGAGGACGATCAGGTGGAGGTCGATCCGAGCGGCCGGTACGGCTCGTCGGATCGCGGTCAGCTCGTCGAAGGACACCCCGCGGTGGCGGTCGTCGTGGCCCAGAATGATGTCGGCGTGCACTCGGCAGTTCGCTGCGGCGAGCTGGACGGCGGCTTGAACCCGTAGTTGCGGTTGGACGGCGTAGACGCTGCCGCCGACCACGTAGTCGCCGAGGTCTCGGTGCCAGGGCTCGATCAGGACGCCGGTCATGGAAGGTCGAGGGCGGTGATCGCGGCCACTGCCTGGTAGCGCGACCAGGCGTCGTCGCGGCTGGTCCGGGGCTCAGCAACGGTCCATGTCGCCGGGGCCCAGGCATCCCGGACCGTGGTGACCCGCTCCTGGCTGGCGACCGCGGCGGCCTGGACGGCGGCTCCCCGGGCGGTGGACTCGGACGCGTCGGCGAGCAGGACGGGCGCCTGCACGATGTCGGACAGCAGTTGGGTGTACGCGGCCGAGCGCGCGCCGCCGCCGACCGCGATCACCCGTCCGCCCAGCTGAACTCCCACCCGTTCCAGTGCGCGTTGGCCCGCGTACAGCCCGAAGATCACCCCCTCGTAGGCGGCCCGGGCCACCTCCTCCCGGGAAGTGTTGGTGGTGACCCCGCTCAGCAGGCCGGATGCGCCTGGACGGTTGGGGGTCCGTTCGCCGTCGAGATAGGCGGCCAGCACCGGCCCCGACCGATCCAGGGGCGCGGCCAGCGCCAGCGACGACATCTCGGAGTGGCTCAGACCAAGAATCCGGGCGAAGGCATCGGTCACCTTCGCCGCGTTCAACGTGCTGGCCAGCGGGAGGTAGCCGTTCGTCATGTCGGCGACGCCGTCGACGTAACCCTGTTGGTCGTACACCGGCTGCTCCGAGACGGCCATCACCACGCCGGACGTGCCGAAGGAGTAGACCACGTCGCCGGGGACCATGCCGAGGCCCAGCGCGGTCGCGTGCTGGTCCCCGCCCCCGGGGCCGACGAGAACGGAGCCGGACAGGCCGAGCTCGGCGAGCACGGGGTCAGTGACCTCCCCGGCGACGTCGTCGGGGCCCAGCACCTCTGGCAGCATCGGCAGCCAGTCCCGGTCGGCGATGAGGTCGAGGTACTCCGTGACGTAGGTCCCGGCGGCGGCGTCGAAGTAGGCGGTGCCGGAGGCCTCGGACCGGTCGGTCACGGCTCGACCGGTCAACCGGAAGGTCAGGTAGTCATGGGGAAGGAGCATCCGGGCCACCCGCGCGAAGTTCTGCGGCTCGTGACCCGCCAACCAGGCGACTTTGCTCAGCGTGAAAGCCGCTGTGGGCAAGGACCCGATCCGGTCGACCAGTGCCTGGTCGCCGATGGCCGCCCGCAGACGGAGCAGCTCGGCGGTCGAGGTGGTGTCGTTCCAGAGCTTGGCCGGCCGGATGACCTGGTCGCGATCGTCGAGCACGACCAGTCCGTGGCACTGGGCGGCGACGCTGATTGAGCGAACGTCGCCCGGCCCGGCCGACGCCTTCGACATCGCGTCCGCGAAGGCGGCACAGAACGCCGTCCACCACGCTTCAGGGTCTTGCTCGCTGACCGGTGGGGTGACGGGCGGGTGCGGTGCCGACCCGGCGCCGACCACGGTGCCGTCATCAAGGCGCCGGAGCTCGACCTTGCACGATTGGGTTGAGGAGTCGACCCCAGCCACCAAAGAGGTGCTCATGAAGGGTCACTCGTCCCCTCGGCGACGTCGCCAGACCGCTCATGGTCCAGCCTCAGACGTTCCGGCAGCTCCGTTTGTTGACCGACGATGCCTCCTGGATGGGTGGAGATGACGTTCTCCCAGCTGTAGTCACGGCTGGCCATCAAGGCGGCGGCCAGTGCGTCACCCCAAGCGCCTGCCACCAGTGTCGAGCCGGTGGCGATCAGCCCGCCCAGGTCGGCGTCGGCGGGGCTGGTCTTGACGACCATGACCGTGCCGGCAGCCTCGGCAAAGGGCGACGCGGGTGCTTCGGTGACCGCCACCACGTGCACCGAACGTTCGCTCAGCCTGCTGGCGAGCTGGGTCAGCTCGTCGGACTGGCCGCCCTTGGAGAACGCGATCACGAGGTCGGTGACCGTGATCGCCCCCATCCCGCCGTGCAAAGCGTCCAGACACGGCAGGTAGAACGCCGGTGTGCCCGAGACCGCAAGGAGGTGAGCCAGCCGCTCCGCCATGATCCCGGATGTCCCGGTGCCGGTGGTGATCACCTTGCCTGGCGTGTCGAGGACACGCTTCACCAGTGCGGCGAAGTCGTCGCCGATCTGATCGGCCAAGCCGGAAAGGGCGGCCGCCTCGCGCTGAATGAGCAGGCGTGCCGCCAGGACAATGCTGGCCGGGTCGTTCGCGGTCTGGTCGGTGTCCATGTCTCGTGTCAGCTCCATGCTGTGATGGTCAGGCGGGCCGTGGTGGCAAAGCATCGATCGCTGTGCCGGGGGTTGCGGACGGAGCCATATCGGAACCCTCCCCAACCGCATCTGCTCTCAGATGAGCAGGTATTAACTCTCATGCGAGCAACCTCACTGTCTCGCACATGACGCTCATATGTCAAGCCCCCACCGCTCAAACGTGAGTTGCACCTGTCCTCCAGCCCATGGGTCGGGCATAATCCGTGTGTGGCACAAGATGACGAGCTGGCCCTGATGACGATGGTGGCGCGGCTGTACTACCTCGAGGGCAAGACGCGGGTCGAGATCGCCGAACAGCTGGCGACCTCGCGTTTCAAGGTCGCCCGGTTGCTCGAGTCCGCGCGCAAACTGGGTGTCGTGTCCATCACCATCAAGCCGCGTGGCTTGGTGGACGCCCAACTCTCAGAGCAGCTCAAGGAGCGCTTCGGGTTGAGGCAGGCTCTGGTGGTCTGGGCCGACGGGGACAATCCGGCGGAGCTGTACGGCCAGCTCGGCCGGGCGGCGGCCCGGCACCTCGCCGAGACCGTATCGGTCAAGGACGTTCTCGGGTTCGACACCGGCCGAACGGTCAGCCACATCGCCGACCACCTCGACCTGCTGCCGGCCTGCGACGTCGTGCAGCTCTCCGGGCTCGCCGGGACCGTCCAGCTCAACGGTCTGGAGATCCTGCGCCGGGTCACCGAAGTGAACGGCGGGACCGCTTACCCGCTGTACGCGCCCATGATCGCCGTCGACGCCGCCGCCGCGACCGCGTACCGGCAGCAGCCGGAGGTGCGGACCGCCCGAGAGCGGTACCGCGACGTCACCACCGCCATCGTGTCAGTGGGCTCGTGGGACCCACCCGTGTCCCAGGTGTACGACCGGCTCAGCGAAACCGAGAGGCAGACACTGCTGCAAGCGGGAGTGACGGCCGAAACCTGTGCGATCATGTTCGACCGGAACGGTGAGGCGGTGCCGGGCCTCGACGATCGCAGGATCGGCATACCGCTCGCCGATCTGAGGGCAGTGCCGAACGTCATCGCCGTGGCCGGCGGCCACGACAAAGCCATCGCCATCCACGCCCTGCTCAAATCCGGGATCCTCAACACCGTGGTCACCGACGTAGGCACCGCAGAACGCCTTGTCGGCGAGCGTGGCCTGGCCGCCTGATCACCGAAAGCAGCCGGTGGAGGGGCTGTGTGCTCACACCGAGTTTTCGGTAGACCGCGGTGGTACTCGACGGTGCGGGGGCTGAGGAAGAGCTGAGCGGCGATTCGCCGGTTGGCCAGACCTCGGGCGACGAGGTCGGCGGTCTGCTGCTGCTGCGCCGTCAGGGTGGACGTGGCCGCGGTGGCCTACGATCCCGCCAGCGACGACCCAGCGCAGGTCAAGGCCTTCCTGCTCGACGGCTGGGCCCGGGCAGCCGGCTGGGACCCTAAATTAGCTTGTCGCAGGCTACTGGGGAGCTGGCGGCGCTGATTGGCGCGCACGACAACCCGAGGGATGGTGGTTACAGGTCCGGCAGGCATCACAACCGCCGCTGTCAGCCCGGACGGATCGAGTACAACGCGCTACGCGACGGGCCTTCGGGTATCGCTCTCGCACCCCGCTCACTTTTGCCTTTTGGGGTCAGCACTCGGGCGAGCATCGAACCGGTGTGCCAGTGCTGCCACCAGCCCACCGACGAACGCGTCTCCCAGTCCAATCGTGGTGGGAGCCGGCGAGGTCACGTCGTAGGCGGCGTAGCACGTGACCTCGTTTGCCGCCAGGTTCTCCATCGCATCGACGAAGGAGCGCGCGGTCCGCTGCTGGGCCCAGCTGGTGACCTCTCCCAGGTGCGCCGTCGTGATCACATCGCCGTAGCTGTAGCGAGCTCCCGCGAGTGCGGCGCCCCCGAGAACCATCGCCCGACGGTCGGCGGCCTCTCCGCCGATCGCCAGTGCCCAGAAGCGGGTGTGCACGACGAGCGTCTTCGCTCCGACGGCGGTGTGAGCCTCGCGGACCGCGTCGAGAACCTGCTGCGGGGACAGGAGGTCGACCGCACGGTGCAGCTGCTCCTGCAGCTCGTCCTCGTTGCATGACCAGACGTCGACGAAGGGTCCCAAGTCGCGTCTGACCAGGTCGGCGAAGGCCGAGACGTGAAATGCACCGTGCTCGTACACGGCGAGGGCACCGGCCCTGCGTCGGGCAAGATGGCGGCGAACGGTGGCGATCCGACTGACCAGCGTGCTGGGGTCGCGGATGGAGTTGAGCCCGGAGATCAAGATGACGTCCGCTTGGGCGGCTGCGTCGCCGAACTCCTCCGCGATGACGAGCTCCTGGTTGGGGAGGTCGTTGACGTAGATGACGCGGTTTGCCGACGGAGCAACCACCGTGCGGTCGCCGACCTGCACCTCGGCACCGGCAGGGAACTGGACGACGACGTGAGGGTCGAACGAGTCATGCTGCGCGCTGCTGATGACCGTCAGGTCGTCGGGCAACAGCTCGTACGTCGCTTCGCCCGTGCTCACGAGGTGCACAGTGGAGGCCTGCCCGAGCGCTCGCATTGCTAGAGCCGCACGCAGGTTGGTGCCGCCGAGGGTTGCGCGGACCCCGAAGTGGCCCGCGAATTCCAGGAGGATGGCAGCCGAGGCCACGAAGTGCTCACCGCCCGTGCCCGCCGCCAGGTGGGCGAGCAGCGAGCTGACGAGGTCCTCCTCGTCCTCGATGTCGCGGTCTGGAAGCTCCGTTACCGACGGTACCGACCGGACGCGGTGCTCCGCCAGCAGGTCGGTGACGACCTTCCCGTCCCAGTGGAGCTCGTGGTCGACCGTGTTCCCGAGACCTAGCAGGATGCTGGACGCGTCGGCGACTGGTCGAGGCTGCATGCTCAGTAGAGCGCTGCTTTCCCGGCGGCCTGGAACAGGTCGATCTTCTGCGCGGCTACGACGTTCATCGCCTTGATCGCCGGAGGCTGAATCGAGTTGGGCTCGCGCTCGGACTGGTCCGCCAGAACGTCCCGCATCTTGCGGTGGTAGGCGACCTTGATGTCGGACGAGATGTTGATCTTGTTGACGCCGAGCTTCACCGACTGGCCGATTTCGTCGTCCGGGTTGTTCGAGCCGCCGTGCAGGACGATGGGCAGCGGCGCGGCCTTCTTGATCTCTCGGAGGAGGTCGAGCTTCAGCTTGGGGGTCAGGTGCGAGGGATAGATGCCGTGCCGCGTCCCGATGGCCACCGCCAGGCTGTCAACGCCGGTCTCGGCGACGAACTGGGCGGCCTCGTTCGGCTGGGTGTAGATGATGTCATCGGTGCCGCTCTCGGCGTACCCGTCGGTCTTGCCGATGGTGCCCAGCTCGCCCTCGACGGAGAGGCCAACGGCGTGCGCAGTCTCGACGACCTTCTTGGTCATCGCGACGTTCTCCTCGAACGGCAGCAGCGACTTGTCGATCATGACGCTCGTGAACCCTGCCTGGATGGCGGCGAGCACCTGCTCGTAGGTCGCACCGTGGTCGAGATGGACGGTGACCGGGATCGACGAGCGGCCGGCCCGGGCGAGGATCGAGGGCAGGAGATCCGGTCCGATGTGGCTGAGCTCGTCCGGGTGGATCGCGACGATGAGCGGCGAGTTCTTCTCCTCGCTGATCTGCATGATGCCTTCGAACATCGCCCAATCACTGATGTTGAAGGCGGGCACGGCGAAGGCGTGCTGGTTTGCGACGTCCAATAGATCGCGGCCGTTGAGCAGCATGAGTGGATCTCTTTCTATTCGGGTTGAGCTGTGAGATGGCTCGCGACATTCAGCTCTTCACGGCGCCGGAGGTCAGTCCTCCGATGAAGTGACGCTGGAAGATGAGGAACAGGACGAGCACAGGCAGCATGCCCAGCAGGCTCATGGACATGAGCTGCGCCCAGTCCTGGTTGTTCTGACCCAGCTGTAGCTGAATGCCGATCGGGAGCGTCCGCATGTTGGTGGTGCGCGTGAGGGTGAGGGCGAACAGATACTCGTTCCAGGCGATCATGAACGTGTAGACCCCGACGGAGACCAGGCCGGGCAGCGCGACCGGAACCAGGACCCGGACGAGGGCCGTGAGAGGTCCACCGCCGTCAACCTTGACCGCCTCGTCGAGATCGCGCGGCAGCGTGTTGAAGTAGCCGATCAGCAAGATCACGGCGTAGGGCACCGTGAACACCATGTAGGTGAGGATCAGGCCGGTGTAGCTGTTGTAGATCCGCAGCGCCACGATCAGGGAGAAGTAGGGGATGAGGAGCGTGATCGGCGGGACGGCCTGCATCCCGACGATCACGACGTTCATCAGGGCCTTGCCGCGGAAATCGTAGCGGCTGAAGGCGAACGCGGCGAGGACCGAGACCACCAGCGTGAGAACAGTGACCGCGATCGCCACGACGTAGCTGTTCAGGAAGAACCGCAGCTTCTCGGGGTCGGTGAGCACAGCGGTGTACGCGTTCAGCGAGAACCCGGGGGTGATGAGCCGCGGCGGGTAGGCGAAAATCTCGACGTTGGTCTTGAAGCTCGAGACCAGCATCCAGAAGATGGGGAAGGCCGCGATTACCGAGGCGCCGACGAGCGCCACGAAGATGCCCACGGGGGTGGTGCGGGTCCGGCGAACGATGGGTGTCCGGGTGTTGAGCTGAGTCATCGGTCCGCTCCCCTCCTCTGCTGCCGGACGTAGAAGACGGCGACCACCAAGCTGAAGAGCAGCACCAGGACTGCGCTGGCGGACGCCCCGACGAGGTCGAAGTCGGCGAACGCGAGCTTGTAGGTGAAGGTGGACAGCATCTCCGTCACACTCACCGGGCCACCGCCGGTCGTCA
This sequence comes from uncultured Actinomycetota bacterium, assembly GCA_963731295.1. Classification (GTDB taxonomy): domain Bacteria; phylum Actinomycetota; class Actinomycetes; order Propionibacteriales; family Propionibacteriaceae; genus Microlunatus. Next base: position 92,104 of record CAVSUP010000006.1, on the reverse strand, counting down.
GCCAGATGAGCGCGAACTGCTGCGTGGTCCAGAGCAGGTCGAGAACGGCCATCGAAACGATGAGCGGCTTCAGCTGTGGGATCGTGATGTAGAAGAACCTCTGGACGGGCCCGGCGCCGTCCACCCGCGCGGCCTCCGGCAGGTCGCCGGGGATCCCTTGGAGACCGGCGAGCAGGCTGATCATGAAGAACGGATAGCCCGACCAGATGTTCATGATCGTGACGGCCGTCAGCGCGGTGCCGGGGTCGCCGAACCACTGGACGGAGTCCTGGACGATCCCCAGGCTCGTGATGACGTGGTTGACGACGCCATTGGGGGCGAGGATGAGGCGCCACAGCACCGCGATGACCGCGGCGGTGAAAAGCCAGGGCAGGATCAGGATGGTTCGGAAGACGGCCTTCGCCGTCGGTCCCAGCGTCGGGACGTTGAGCAGCATGGCGAAGGTGAGCCCGATGACGAGGTGGGCCACGACGCTGACTCCGGAGAAGACCGCCGTGTGCAGCGTCGCCGGCCAGAAGCCGGGGTCGGTCAGCACCCCCACGTAGTTCTTCAGCCCGACGAACCGGCCCCCGGAGCGGGTGACGACCTGCGAGAACAGTGAGTTCGCGACGACCATCACCACCGGCAGGACCATCAGAACGGCCAGCAGCACGCCCATGGGCAGGACCAAGCCGTACGGCAGCAGCGTGCGGCGCTCCCGGCGCCGTCTGTGCCGCCCGGACTGGTCGGGCAGGTTTGGCACGTTGATCGCGGCCACCTGGACGTTCGTCATCAGGACTCCTTTGTCTTCAGCGGTGGGCGGGGGCCGGGTGGGGCCGTGGGTGGCACGCCTCCGCCCGGCTCGGGGTCGTCTGCGACGACCGGACTAGAACTTGGTCGCCCACTCCGTCTGCGAGTTCTGCAGGGCCTGCTCGACGGTCTGCCCGCCGGTCAGGGCCTTCTGGAACTGCTCGGCGAAGGTGCGCATGAGGTTCGTCGCGGTCGGCAGCCCAACAAACTCGTTCGCCGGATACCCGGACTTGTAGATGTCGAAGGCGGTCTTGTACAGCGGGTCGGAGCTGGAAAAGTCCGGCGTGGAAGCGGTGTTGCCCGGGAACGCGTTCGCCAGGGTCGACAGCTTCGAGTTGACCTGCTCCGACATCAGGTAGGAGACCAGCTTGAACGCCTCGGCCTTGTGCTCGGAGGTGTCGGCGACGCCGATGCCCCACGAGGCGTAGGGGATCCCCCGCTTGCCGCTGTAGCCGTCCTGCGCCGGGATCGGCGCGATGCTCAGGTCGAGCTTCGGGGCGGCCTTCTTGATGGAGTCGATGTGCGACAAGGAGTCGATCATCATGCCCACGCGCCCATTCGAGAACTCTGTAACCTTGTCCGTCTCCTGGAGCGTCAGGGCGCCCTTCGTCACGTCGCCGGAGTCGTAGAGATCCTTGACGAAGTTCGTGGCGCTGGTGACCTCGGGGTTGGTGAGGTCGGGCTTGCCGTCCTTCAGCATGCTGCCGCCCGAGGCCCACACCCACGACATCAGGTCGTTCTGGATCCCGTTCGGGTTCTCGGTGGAGAGCGGGATGAACCAGCCCTTCGTCGTGCCGTCGAGCTTGCTGATCTTGTCTGCCGCGGCCTTGAACTCGGTCCGGTTGTCCGGGACCTTGCTGACGCCCGCCTTCTTCAGCAAGTTGTTGTTGACGAAGAGCGGGTAGACGAAGTTGACGACGGGGATCATGTACGTGGTGTCCTCGAGCTTCACCTGGCTGGCGAGCTGCGACTCGTCGTAGCCAGCGTCCTTCATCTGGCTGCTTAGGTCCGCGAGGGCCCCCTGCTTGTGCAAGTCACTCACCCACGCCCCGTCCAGGCCGACGACGTCGGCCATCGTCCCGCTGGCCGCTGCCGTGAACGTCTGGTCCTGCGTCGAGGCGTAGGGTCCGCTGATCAGCTTCACCGTGATGTTCGGGTTGGCCTGCTCGAAGTCGCTGATCACCCCCTGCAAGGCGCCGTCGGGCAGCTCCGGTGCCCACCACTGGCTGAACTCGAGGGTGACCTTGCTGTCGTCCGACGACGCCGGGCTGCCGCCCGAGCAACCGGCCGTCCCCACGAGGACAGCGGTGGCGACCGCCGCACCCGCCACCTTCCACCACTGCATCCGAGCTCCGTTGCCCATGTCTTCCTCAATCTCTCCGTAGGTGCGGTTATGCGCATTTTCATGCGGCTTTTTCCCGTTTTTTGGAGATTACACTGCAGTCTCACGGCGGTCAAGAGCACATTACGGCATCCAAGCTGTACCCGTAGTTGACGAGTGCTGTCCTCCTCTGCGTCGCTCGAAGCGATGGCGGGACCCGAGCCGGCAGCTGATCACCCTTCGTACTTTGTGATACCTCTAGGAGTGTGACCCAGCCAGAGGAGGGCGCTCGCCGACTGCCAGCTGGCCGCAAGGCAGAGCTCGCCTTGTATGTCGCGGAGGTCGGTGAGGCGTCGGTCGCCAAACTGGCGGAGAAGTTCGTCGTGTCAGTGGACACCATCCGACGAGATCTGGACTCACTCGACACCGAGGGTTACCTGATCCGGACGCACGGTGGCGCGGTAAGCGTGGCGGCCTCCCCCAAGCCCGAGTTCGGCCTGGACATCAGGACAAGGATGCAGGCGGGGGCGAAGGAGAAGATCGGAGCAGCTGCAGCGGCACTCGTCTCCGACGGAATGGTGCTCATGGTGAACGCCGGCACCACGACCCTAGCGCTCGCCCGCCACCTCGGCGAGCGCCGCGAACTGACGATGGCGACGAACAGCCTCCGACTTCCCGCCGAGATCGCGCCGGAGGCTGTGCGCGATCTCTACATCTTCGGCGGCGCTGTGCGATTCACCGCGCAGGCGACGATCGGCCCGATCGGCTTCCCGGCCGGAGCAGCGACGGCGGACCGCGAGATCCAGGCAGACCTGGCGTTCATCGGAGTCGGCTCGGTCAGCGAGCACGGCGGCTACTGGACGAGCAACCTCGCCGAGGCGGGAATGCTTCGTGACATGATGCACCAGTCAGCACGCGTCGTCGTCCTCGCAGACTCGACCAAGCTGGAGCGCAGGCTCTTCGCGCAGATCGCCGAGCTGGGTGCTGCGGACTGCCTCGTCACCGACGCGTCCCCGCCCGCGTCAATGTCCAGCGCCCTGGCTGAGGCAGGGGTCGAGGTCATCGTCGCCGTCTGATGGGATGCCTGACGGACTCTCAAGCCTCTGACACCTCGACCGATGACCCGAAGGCCTCGCTGCAGGGAGTGCGCAGAAGCGGCGTAACCGCCGCACGTTCAACGTACGGGCGTGCGCCCGTTCCAGGCTCGACGGGAGTACTGCTCTGGTTGCTCCGTTCTGGACCGCCCAGCTCTCGAAGGCGGCGCACAGCATCGTCCCCCACACCTGGCCACGAGTGGTCGAACCAGACACGAGAGCAATGAGCTCAGCCGCCGGGATGTCGTCCTTCACGCGAAACACCAAGTGGCCAGCGGCGAACCCGACCAGCAGACCCCCTGGTCGGCAGCCCCGTCGGCGTCGCCGTAAGTGACCGAGGGGCGGTCACTCACGGGACTCGCGTCAGCGACACGATTGCGGCCAAGATCGCCGCCACCACGCCGTCGACGGCGAGGGGCACCATGCCGATCCAGTACGCGGGGATCGGATCGAGCCGATAGAAAACCAGGTAGCAGACCAGCCCGACCAGCGTCGCGATCGCTGTCGCGACAATCCAGGCGGACGCGGCCGGCGCCTCCAGCACCCCGGCCGTCCGCAACGTGATGCCGGCAGCGAGTTGCATGGTGGTCCAGACAATGATCAGCGGGAGCTCGGTGGTGACGGGCCGGTGGGCGACGCTAGAGGTGACGTATAGCAACAGCGCACCGACCAACACTCCGCCGACGATCGTCGCCCCCAGCGCTAGCGATGACGCCTTCGGGAGAAGGGCCGCGATGCCGACGGCCAGCAGAACCAGGCCGGCGAGGCCGCCGAGCACCGCTCCCGCGAGGAAGAGGCCGCCACCGGGCGGAGTCCGCACCGACGGTCTGAACGTGATCGTCCACCAGATGAGGTAGCTCAGGCTGCAGACGACGAGCAGCACCTCACCGATCACGATCATCAGCGGGCCACCATCCAGTGCCTGCCACCTACCCACCGTTTCACCCTAATCAACTCAGCTCACCGCAAACGGTCGTTCCGCTGAACTGCCGGCGCCGGTTGTTCGATGACCAGGCCCGGGACTGCATCTTGGGCGACAAGTTATGGGCATCCCGTCGACGTAGCGACAAGAGACGCGACAGGTCGGTCGAGAACCTCATGGGGATGGAGGAAATCGGTCATCGTGTCGTGGGCGCCGTTTCGTCGCCCCGAGGCTCCGCCGGGTTCGGCTGAAGTCGGTGCAAGTCCCGAGCCGGTTGAGCCGCACCCCGAGCGGAACCGACATCGACCAAAACCGAAATGCATCCGTGACGGCCTACTCCAACCACTCCGTGACGAACCGGGCGCTGGCGTGGATGTGCACCGCCTCATAGCCATCCGGTCCGGTGGCGAACTTGTGCGCGATACCAGCGGGGACGACGAGAATCTGTCCGGCGTACGCGTCGAACTGCTCCGCGCCGACGGTGAAGGTGGCCGAGCCGCGGCGGATGATGAAGGTCTCCGCGTACGGATGTCGATGCAGCCGAGGGCCTACTCCGGCTCGGGTGGTGGCCTCCATGATGATCGATATGTTGGCGCCGCCCGGCAGCTCCTCGTAGTCGTCGGTCCAGTCCTCGCCGCCACCGCCGGGCCGATCGATCACGAATGCGTCCACTTGCCCACGATATCGCCGCAGCCCCGCAATCGCGGCGCACACCATCCCTCTCCGAAAAGTGAGCACAGACGGCAGGGATTCGGCGAAATTCTTGCCGTTTCTGATCAGTTTCCGAAACGGTCGAGGCGGGTGCGCGAGGGCTATCCGTCGCGCGAGGCGCGGCCCGATCCCGGCGCTCAGGAGATGGGGCGCGCGACGACGATCAGGTTGCGGCTGTACCCGCCACGGTCGGCCCGGAAGTCGCCGGCGCAGGTGATCAACACCAGTCGGGGTGGTCCGCCGATGTCGAAGGCCTCATCGTCGTCGACCAGGTCGGAGCGCGCCACCTCACGCAAGGTGGTGATCTTGTACGCCTGACGCGCATCCCCTGCGCTCAACATCACCCGCGCCCCGACCTTGATGTTCCAGAGTTGGAAAAAGTACCCGATGCCGTCGGTGAGGGTGTCGACGTGACCGGCGATCACGGTCGATCCGAACGGATCGCCCACGTAGGAGCTGCCATCCCACCAGCCGACCTTGGTGCCATCCTCCGGAACGACCAGCTCGTTGCCGACGGTGGCGACGGGGACGATCGCCGCTGATGTGCCCCCGGGCAGCTGGATCTGCTCCGGGATGAACCGGGGCGTGTCACTGTCCGCCGGTCGCGCCTCACGGGCCGAGGAGATTGGCGTCGTCGGCTCCGCGTCCTCGATCGATGGTGGCGCCGGCCGGCCTGGCACCCCCGCAGACACCGGCACGGGTGCGGGCACGACGACGACTTGCGTCGCCATCCCGACCAGGGCGACGGCCAGGATGATCTGGAGGCCGATCGCGCCGACCAGCCGCGGCCGCTGGCCGTCGCGCTCGACCGGCGCGCCGGGCAGGTATCGCTCGCGGAAGGCCACCCTCTTGCCGTAGGCGACGGCATAGCGGCTCAATGCCCAGGTCACCACGAGCACCGGCACCTCGACCAGCAACAGCACGGTCGACCGGGAGGTGGCGGTCCCGCTGACGAGCAGGTGCTGGGCGGACATGGTGGCCGCCAGCACGAGCACACTCAGGCCGCCGAACCACGAGAACCGGGGCCAGACGCGATCGAGACCTGTCGGTCGGTTGCGCGGCATTAGCAGGGCAACGAGCGCCACGAGGCTGCCCAGCCAGGCGGCCAGTGTCAACAGGTACGCGGCCATGGCGGCGGCGGTCGCACCGACCCGGGGTGAATCCGTCACCGTCGACTCGACCACCAACGTGATCGTCAGGGTGACGATCAGGGCGAGCACGGCGAGGCGGCGCCAGCGCCGCACCGGGCGGCGCAACAGCTCGGCCCCGAAGAAGCCGCCGACTGCGAGGACCGCCAGCCGGACCAGCAGCCACATTCCGGACTCATCCGCGATGGTCTCGCGACGGGGATAGCCATCGACGAGCAGCACGACCAGCACCTCGGCGAGTGTGCCGAGACCGATCAGCGCGATACCGGTCACCGCCACCCCGCGCAGCCGGCGTACGGACTGTCCCTCCGGCCACACGAACGCCCAGAAGGTGCCCATCCCGGCGACGAGGACGTATCCGAGGTAGACGACGAACCAGATGGCTGAGGCCATGAGGGCGAAGGGCGCAGCATCCACGATGATGATCCGGCCCGCTCAGCGCCGCGTCGGCCGGTCGTACTGGACGAGCACTCTCGACCGGTCGAACGGGATCGGGTGCAGCGTCCAGAACCTCGGCGCCTGACCCGCGCCGCACGCCAGTTTGGCCAGCGGGAGCTGCGGGCAGGTGAGCGACAGCACGGTTTGGCCTTTCACCACCATGGTCACCGGAAGGTCGGCCGGCATCCGATCGAGCAGTGAGCTGAGCGCTGCCACGCTGCGACCGGGCTTGGCCCGGGCACTGAGCACACTCACCTGAGTCAGGCGGTAATGCAGGGTCAGCTGCTGCGTCGGCGAGCTCCAGCGAAGCGTCACCTCACGGCCGATGGACCCGTCGGGAACGGCCAGCGGCTGCCCGCCGGCGCTGGCCTCGACCTTGATCGCTTGCGGTCGCAGCCGGCTCGAAGCCGCTGCCCGCGTCGCCCACGGGCGCGGGTCGCAGAACGACCTCGGTCCTGGCCTCCGGAAAGGTGATGACCTCGCTGACCACGAAGCTCCCGTCGGGATTCGGGCGGGCCGCGATGGCGATCCCCGGACTGCGGACCGAGGCACTGCCGCTCGGGCTCGGGGTCGGGTGGGCCGCGGACTCCTTCGAGGTCGGCGAGGTGCTGGTGCTGGGCGGGGTGCTCGTGCTTGGCGGGGTGCTCGTGCTAGGCAGGATCGTGCGGGCCGGCGAGGCCCTGGGACCGGCGGCGGTGGACCGGCTCTCGACCGGGGACGGCACGGCGCTCACCGGGGTGCCGGCCGCTGGCGAGGCAGCGAATCCCAGCCCGCTGAGCCCACTGCCCACGGCGACTGCGGAGGCGAGCAGAGCGACCACGCACAAGGCTCCGGCCGAACGCCGCACAATCGCGCGCACGGATGACCCCGTCACCTGACACCTCCCCCGAGACGCGGCCAGCAGAAACTCATCCGACTATTGACAATTGGTGGCCATCCCTCAGTCTGCCCGACTAGGCTGCTGGTCGCTAGCCCACCAACGCCCGGACGAACACCGGGTCGGATCCGTCGGGGATGGTGGACAGGCAGCTGAGACCTCGGGGGTTGACGGTATGGGTCATCGTGTCTTACGCAGGATGTGGATTGCTATGGTCGGCGGTGTCTCGCTGGCCGTGATCTTTACCGGGCTCACGCCCAGCGTCGCCGCCGACAAGACCTACATCTACATCGTGCAAGGCCTACCGGGCCGTTCCGTGTCGGTGGCCGTCGACGGTCACGCCAAGGCCGACCGGCTGGCCGGGGGCAAGGTGGCCGGGCCCATTGCCGTCAAGAGTGGTACGCGGACCGTGACCGTCACCGACGGTGGCAAGAAGTTGGTGAGCAGCAAGATCACCCTCCCGGCGGGCTCCAACTCAGAGGTCGTGGTCCACCTGCCCGCATCGCCGACCGGCGACCCGGTCATCACCCGGTTCGACAACAAGCTGCAGTCCGTGCAGAAGGGCAAGGGCGCCCACTCAGTGGCGAACGTTTCCGCGGCCGGTCCGATCGACATCCGGGTCGATAAGAAGGTGCTCTTCGCCAACGTCGCGGTCGGGGAGTACCTGTACAAGGTCGTGCCCGCGACGACCTACAACGTGGACTTCGTTTCGACCGGAAAGTCGAAGACGCTGCTCGGCCCGTTGGACCTGATGATCGAGCCCGCCATGTTGACCTGGGCGTTCGCGATCGGCGAGCCCGGCAAGGACCTCACCGTCATTCGGCAGGTAATCGCCCTCTCCGACAGCGGCGAGGGGTCGTCGAAGCGCCCGTCCGACGTCGACACCGGCACCGGCGGCCAGGCCGCCGAACTGATGGCCAGCGGCTGGCGCTGACCTGCCGCCCACCCGAGCCTGACGCCCGCAACTGTCTGCTTCGGGTGGGGAAGCTGCGCTGTCGTAGACGACTAGCGCCACCAGCCAAGCTCGCTGCCGAACTTCAGCTGGTGATGACTCGATGGCGCTTCGCCGCTCTGGGGTGCGATCGGTCGTGAGTATGCGCTTCGCCGCTCTGGGGTGCGATCGGTCGTGAGTATGCGCTTCGCCGCTCTGGGGTGCGATCGGTCGTGAGTATGTCCGTTGCCAGGTTCACCAGTGCTGGGGCCGATCCGCTTGGCTCCGCGCACGGGCGTGCCGCGCAGCCCTGAAGCGTCGAGCCTGCCGCAGTCTCACTGGACAAGTCAGGTACTGCGCTGATGGACCGCATCCAGCTAATCTCAGGCCATGCCAACGTTGGATTCTTTGTTTTCGGAGGATGAGCGGCTCCATCTGCAGATGATTCAGTCGGTCGTTGCTCGCATGTCCTCTGCTTCGGTTTCGGCGAAGGGTTGGAGTTTGACAATTGCCGTTGCCGTGTTTGGCTTCGCCGCGGGGTCTGTTGAGCCGGTACTAGCAGTTCTGGGGCTGGTGGCGCTGATTTTTTTCGGTCTCTTGGATGGTCACTATTTGCGGCAGGAGCGGCTCTTCCGTCGTTTGTATGTGGAAGCCTGTGACCGGTCCGTGCCCGTGTTCTCGATGGACACCACCCCATACCTGAAATTGTTGTCGGCTGGTGCCATAGTGCGGTCGTGGGCAGTTTTGGGTTTCTATGGCCCCCTTGGAGCAGTTGGGGTTGCGGTGCTGTTGTGGGTGGCAACGCGCTGATGACGCAACCTGATTCGGGCGTCGGGGCTCAGCGTGTTCGGAATGTGAGGGTGTTCATTTCGTACGCGCATGGTGATCCTGCCCATGAGTCGTTGGTGCGGGATCTGTGGGTGTTTCTGCGGGCCAATGGGATCGACGCGAAGTTCGATATGGAGGCGGCTGGCCGGCGTCAGGACTGGGCTCTGTGGATGATGCAGGAAATCCGTGTGGCCGATTTTGTCATCGTAGTGGCATCGCCGGAGTACAAACGCAGGGCGGAGGGCGATGCGGGTGACGCGGTCGGGCGCGGCGTGCAGTGGGAGGCGCAGCTATTGCGGGAGGAGTTGAACCGTGCTCGGGAGGTGACCTGGGCAAAGTTGGTCCCGGTGGTCCTTCCCGGTGGCTCCGCGGCCGACATTCCAGTGTGGCTCGGTCCGTCGACGGGGACTCACTATGCGGTGTCGGGCTTCACCGTGCAGGGCGCCGAAGGCTTGTTGCGGTACCTGACGGGTCAGCCGTTGGTGATCGCAGGCGAGCCGGGTTCGGTTCCTCACCTGCCGGCAGCCACGATCGGTGGCGCTCCTGACACGGACCGGGGGGCGACTGCGCCCAGGCGTGGTCTGCGGACACTGGTGGTGATCACCGCCGAGGTCGCTGACGGACAGTTGCGGTCAGCGATAGACATCGCCGGCGCGCCGGCGGGCCGATCGCTGGGACCCATGCCGAGGTCGGCTGCTGCCGCGCAGGAGGCTCAGAAGATGGTGCCAGCGTTGGCGGCCGCTCGGCTAGCTGAGGTGGGCCGATCTCTTGTCGAGGCACTGTTTCCAGCGGAGGCTGCCAAGTTGGTGGGTGCCTTGCTGGATCGCCTGCCGCCGGGCGATGGGGTTGACGTCGTGCTGCGCGGAGACGACGCCTGCCTGGGGCTACCGATCGAATTGCTCCGTCTGCCCGGGGCTGGCGGCACGCATGGTGGCGCGTTGTGCCTGCGGGCTGGTGCAACGATCCGGCGGGAGGTCGTTGGCGCGCCTGTGAAGTTTCCATCCGCGCTGCCTGGACCAGTGAAGGTGCTAGCAGCAGTGGCGGCGCCCACCGAGACGAAGACCGTCAACGCGCCGCTGGACGTCGAAGCGGAGATGCAGGCCGTTTTGGATGCAGCCGGCTCGGTGGCGGAGGTTGAGCATGGGGAGGTCCAGATTCTGGAGGTCGCGTCCCTGAAAGCCATCGGGGACGCTTTGACGGCCGATGCCTATCACGTGCTCCATCTGTCGGCGCACGGTTCGGCAAACGCGGTGGAGTTGGAGGACGAGGACGGAGATCCGGCTGAGGTGACATCCTCGGCGTTGATCGAGGAGCTCAGACATGCGGGCAAGGCAATCCCGCTGATTGTGCTCTCCGCGTGCTCGGGCGGCACCGCGGGGGCGAAGTCAATGGGGCTGGGCCTGATCCGCCAGGGAGCCGACCGAGTCGTAGCTATGCAGGCACCTATCAGCGACCAGTACGCGACTGAGCTGGCGGCCTCCTTCTATCGTGCGCTGGTTCATGCGCCAACTCTGCCGGTAGCGCAACTGCTTGCCCACGCCCGATACGAGGTGGCGCAGCAGCATGCCCGGGACAAGGGCGACCCGGAGCGGCCGGCAGATTACTGGGTGCCGACCCTATTTTCTGCGGCCAGCGACACCGGTCTGGTCGATGAACAGCAGCCGATCCAGCCGTTGCAACACCCGATGGACCCCCCGTCCGGGGGTTCGGTACGAGAGCTCAAAGTGGGTGAGTTGATCGGCCGCCGGCAGGAGTTGCGTATCGGGTCCGGGGTGTTGCGGCGGACCCGCCGGGCTGTGGATGACTTCGGCGCAACCGGTGGCGTGCTGTTGGCGGGGATCGGGGGGATCGGAAAAACTGCCGTGGCGGGACGGCTGCTCGGTCGGCTCCAAGCCGATGGCTGGATTGTGGCCGTTCATGAGGGCGTCTGGAATCCCAGCGGGATCCTCCGCCAAGTCGGGGAGGCGATCGAGAAGCATGTTGGAGGCGCGGACAAGACCGGGAAGCCGCCGACGGTGACGGCCGACACGGCGTCCGCACTGCGTAGTGACCACCTCGACGAGCGAACGCGGTTCGACTTGCTTGAACAGCTGATCACTCGATACCGAATACTTCTGGTGTTCGACGACTTTGAGCAGAATCTGACGCTGGGCGGCCGGGACTTCCTCGACCCGTCAGTTGCCTGCACCTTGGCCGGAATGGCCGATGCGGCAGCGGCAAATCCTCATGGTGGTGCGCTGCTGATCACGTGTCGCTATCCCCTACCGGGTGATGCTGTCGACTTGGCCCGAATTGATCTGCCGCCGCTATCGCGAAGCGAGTTGCGCCGCATGTTATTGCGACTGCCGGCGGTTCGGAAGCTCGATAGCGCCGAACGGGCCATCCTAGTCAGATCCATTGGTGGCCATCCCCGGCTGATCGAATTCGTCGACGCTCTTTTGCGACGTGGCCGCTCCAACAATCCGCACGTCAAGAAGCGGATCAGGCAACTAGCTGACCGCGCCAACCTGAGTGTGGCCGGGATGACATCGGTGCGCGACGCAGTCAAGGATGCTGCGAAGCTCGGGGCGGACGACATTTTGATGGAAGGTCTACTCGACCTGTTGACCCCGCACGAAACGGAGATCCTCACTCAGGTTGCGGTCAGCCGAGCCCCCATGCGATCCGTTGATTTGGCCTTCGCCTTGGACGGTGAGCCCGCCATTCCAAGCGACGAACTGCTGGCGGCAACCGAACAGCTCGTTGACTTGACCCTGTTCGTGGGCGGCCCACAGATCGTGATGCACCGCTGGACCGCCGACTTGGTCAACACCGCCAGCCCGCCAAGCCGAAAGCAACATCAGCAGGCCTTGGCCATGCGTTGGCACCGGAATACAGAAGGCCTACTCACCTACGATGACCTCCTTGAGATCCCTCGCCATCTCGCAGCGCTCGGCCGCTACGATGAGCTTTCCGATTTCGCCGCCAGTGCTGCCGCGGTCCTGCCGGGTGTCTTGTCGCGAAGGTCCTTTCTGGCCGAACTCGTGCCGCTCATCCCGACCGCGGATTGGGCGTGGGTGCTCGTCGCGGAACAAGAGCTCCATACCCTGGTCGCGGTTGGCGACCTTCGAGCGGCTGCTGAGCGGGGCAGGGCGATCCATGGGTTCGTTGTGGAGCGCGCCGCCACTGACCCCACCAACAGCGAATGGCAGCGGGACCTGTCGATCAGCCACAACAAGCTCGGTGACCTGGCCCGGGCGGCCGGCGATTCGACCGCCGCCCGCACCGCCTACCAGGCCAGCCTCGACATCGCCGCCCGGTTAGCCGCCGCCGACCCCACCAACACCGAGTGGCAGCGCGACCTGTCGGTCAGCCACAACAAGCTCGGGGACCTCGCTCGCGCGGCCGGGGACCTGACCGCCGCCCGCACCGCCTACCAGGCCAGCCTCGACATCGCCGCCCGGTTGGCCGCCGCCGACCCCACCAACACCGAATGGCAGCGCGACCTGTCGGTCAGCCACAACAAGCTCGGGGACCTCGCCGCGCGGCCGGGGACCTGACCGCCGCCCGCACCGCCTACCAGGCCGGCCTCGACATCGCCACCCGGTTGGCCGCCGCCGACCCCACCAACACCGAATGGCAGCGCGACCTGTCGATCAGCCACAACAAGCTCGGGGACCTCGCTCGCGCGGCCGGGGACCTGACCGCCGCCCGCACCGCCTACCAGGCCGGCCTCGACATCCGCACCCGGTTGGCCGCCGCCGACCCCACCAACACCGAGTGGCAGCGCGACCTGTCGGTCAGCCACGACCAGCTCGGGGACCTCGCCGCGGCGGGCGGGGACCTGACCGCCGCCCGCACCGCCTACCAGGCCGGCCTCGACATCGCGAGCCCGGTTGGCCGCCGCCGACCCCACCAACACCGAATGGCAGCGCGACCTGTCGATCAGCCACAACAAGCTCGGGGACCTCGCCCGGGCGGCCGGGGACCTCGACCGCCGCCCGCACCGCCTACCAGGCCAGCCTCGACATCGCGCGCCCGGTTGGCCGCCGCCGACCCCACCAACACCGAATGGCAGCGCGACCTGTCGATCAGCCACAACAAGCTCGGTGACCTCGCCCGCGCGGCCGGGCGACTCGACCGCCGCCCGCACCGCCTACCAGGCCAGCCTCGACATCCGCACCCGGTTGGCCGCCGCCGACCCCACCAACACGAATGGCAGCGGGACCTGTCGGTCAGCCACAACAAGCTCGGTGACCTGGCCCGGGCGGCCGGCGACCTCGACCGCCGCCCGCACCGCCTACCAGGCCAGCCTCGACATCCGCACCCGGTTGGCCGCCGCCGACCCCACCAACAGCGAATGGCAGCGGGACCTGTCGATCAGCCACGAACGGCTCGGTGACCTCGCCCGGGCGGCCGGCGACTTCGACCGCCGCCCGCACCGCCTACCAGGCCAGCCTCGACATCGCCCCCGGTTGGCCGCCGCCGACCCCACCAACACGGATGGCAGCGGGACCTGTCGGTCAGCCACAACAGCTCGGTGACCTGGCCCGGGCGGCCGGGGATTCGACCGCCGCCCGCACCGCCTACCAGGCCAGCCTCGACATCGCGCACCCGGTTGGCCGCCGCCGACCCCACCAACAGCGGATGGCAGCGGGACCTGTCGGTCAGCCACGAACGGCTCGGTGACCTGGCCCGGGCGGCCGGGGATTCTGACCGCCGCCCGCACCGCCTACCAGGCCAGCCTCGACATCCGCACCCGGTTGGCCGCCGCCGACCCCACCAACAGCGAATGGCAGCGGGACCTGTCGATCAGCCACAACAAGCTCGGTGACCTGGCCCGGGCGGCCGGGGATTCGACCGCCGCCCGCACCGCCTACCAGGCCAGCCTCGACATCGCGCGCCCGGTTGGCCGCCGCCGACCCCACCAACAGCGAATGGCAGCGGGACCTGTCGGTCAGCCACGAACGGCTCGGTGACCTGGCCCGGGCGGCCGGCGATTCGACCGCCGCCCGCACCGCCTACCAGGCCAGCCTCGACATCGCCGCCCGGTTGGCCGCCGCCGACCCCACCAACAGCGAATGGCAGCGGGACCTGTCGATCAGCCACGAACGGCTCGGTGACCTGGCCCGGGCGGCCGGCGATTCGACCGCCGCCCGCACCGCCTACCAGGCCAGCCTCGACATCGCCCCCGGTTAGCCGCCGCCGACCCCACCAACAGCGAATGGCAGCGGGACCTGTCGATCAGCCACGAACGCTCGGTGACCTGGCCCAGGCGGCCGGCGATTCGACCGCCGCCCGCACCGCCTACCAGGCCAGCCTCGACATCCGCACCCGGTTAGCCGCCGCCGACCCCACCAACAGCGAATGGCAGCGGGACCTGTCGATCAGCCACAACAAGCTCGGTGACCTGGCCCAGGCGGCCGGCGATTCGACCGCCGCCCGCACCGCCTACCAGGCCAGCCTCGACATCCGCACCCGGTTGGCCGCCGCCGACCCCACCAACAGCGAATGGCAGCGGGACCTGTCGATCAGCCACAACAGCTCGGTGACCTGGCCCAGGCGGCCGGGGATTCGACCGCCGCCCGCACCGCCTACCAGGCCAGCCTCGACATCCGCACCCGGTTAGCCGCCGCCGACCCCACCAACAGCGAATGGCAGCGGGACCTGTCGATCAGCCACGAACGGCTCGGTGACCTGGCCCGGGCGGCCGGCGATTCGACCGCCGCCCGCACCGCCTACCAGGCCAGCCTCGACATCCGCCACCAAGTTAGCCGCCGCCGACCCCACCAACAGCGAATGGCAGCGGGACCTGTCGATCAGCCACAACAAGCTCGGTGACCTGGCCCAGGCGGCCGGCGATTCGACCGCCGCCCGCACCGCCTACCAGGCCGGCCTCGAGATCGCCGCCCGGTTGGCGGACGCCGACCCCAATGTTGACCCTGAGCGCCAAAGGTAGCTCCTGGTAGAAGGGTCAATGAACTCTGAACAGTTCGAAGCTGAGCATTCAGTCGAGCCGCGTTCGGCGGCGCGGATGCTGGGTTGTCGGCCACCCGAGGTGCGGTCAGGCGCCCACCAGTTGGTCGGCGTGCGCCGCGAGGTGGGTCAGGGCCCGACTGCAGCGCACGCGGATGGTGCCGGCGCTGGTGTGGTGCCGGCGCGCGGCGGCCTCGCCGGTCAGGCCCTCGAGATAGACGCCGGTCAGCAGGGCCAGCGTCGGGTCGTCGATCAAGTCGAGCAGCCGCCCGCGTCGCAGGATTCGGTCGGCCAGGTCCCGATCGTCGACGTACGGGGCGGAGTCAGCGCTCCGTCTGGACGAGTCCCCGAACTGGCGGAACGTCTCGGGCGGCCAGGGTGTGACCTGCCCGAGCCTGAGCCGCCGCCGCTCGCCACTCACCAGTTGCAGCGTGTCGAGGGACAGATTCGCGGCAATCCGGGTCGGCCGGCGGCCCAGCGGATAGGTCTGGATCCGGCACCACAGGGCTGAGATGTAGTCGTCGACCCCCGCCCAGGCGTCACGGAGGGCCATCCGCACCATCCGGCCGATCAACGTCTGCAGCACCACCCGGGCGGCGAGCTGATCACGGCGGCTGGCGACCTCGACGAGGAGAGCAGCGAGCACGGCGTCGGAATCCCGCAGCGCCGCCTGCACGATGTCGTCGAGCGACTCGCGCCCGGCGAGGGCAGGATGCTGGGACGCCCACCGGATCGCGGTCCCCCGATGGCCGCGCTCCAGCTCTCGCCACTCACGGTTGAGTGCCCCGACGATGCCGCCGGCCCATCGTGCCGTCGACTCGGCTGATTCCCCAGCTGATTCCTTGGCCATCGCCACCCTCCCCGCCTCGGTCTTGGCGACGACTCTGGTCATCGGGTGTTGTCTGGGGTGTCGCCCGACATGCGAGCGGTGTTGGCCGATCCGAGCCGGTGTTGTCCGTCTCGAACCGGCCGCCTCGAACCGGCACGGATCAGCGCTTCCACTTCCGGTTCCACTTCCGGATTCACTTCACAATTTGGCAGCTCTTCTGCTCCCGGCCCGGAAAGCACTTAGGGTGACCGCGTGAACGGGATCCCGGTGCGGCTGCGGCAGGCCACTGCTGGCCTGCGCCCACCGTTCGCCGTTGTCGATCTTGATGCCTTGGCCGACAACGCCGCATCGATGATCAGCCGCGCCCGCGGTCTGCCGATCCGCGTGGCGACCAAGTCGGTGCGCTGCCGGTCCATCGTCGACCGGATCCTTGCTGCCGATGGCTTCTCCGGGGTGATGGCCTACTCCCTGGACGAAGCCATCTGGCTGGCCCGATCCGGTCAGCGCGATATTCTCGTGGCGTACCCCACCGCCGATCGCCCGGCGCTCATCGAGCTGGCCACTGATCATGACCTGCAGGCCAAGATCATGATCATGGTCGATTCGGTCGCCCACCTGGCCCTGATCGCCGGGGTCGTCCAGACCGGCACCATCCGGGTCTGCCTCGACGTCGACGCTTCGCTGCGCCTCGGACCGCTGCACCTCGGCGTACGCCGCTCGCCCGTCCACACCGTCGCCGACGCCGCTGCTCTGGCCACCCAGATCCAACGCACCGCGGGCATCGAGCTCCAAGGCGTGATGTTCTACGACGCCCAGATCGCCGGCCTGCCCGACCACTCGGCCGCGGTCCGGATGATCAAGAGGGTCTCCGCCGCCGAACTGCTCGACCGCCGCGCCGCGGTGCTCGACGCGCTCGCCCCGATCGCCGAGCTGACCATGATCAACGGCGGCGGCACCGGCAGCC
This sequence comes from uncultured Actinomycetota bacterium, assembly GCA_963731295.1. Lineage (GTDB taxonomy): Bacteria > Actinomycetota > Actinomycetes > Propionibacteriales > Propionibacteriaceae > Microlunatus. The sequence goes on along the minus strand of CAVSUP010000006.1, from coordinate 75,297 downwards.
TGCACGTCACCTCGCGTGACCGCCGCCTGACCGAGCTCGCCGGCGGATCCGGACTCTACGGAGCGACCCTGTTCGATCACTACCGCGACTTCCGGCCGGAGCCCGCGGCATACTTCGTCACCTCGGTGGTCCGCAAGCCGACCCCGCGACACGCCGTGGTCTATTCCGGCGGCTACATCGGATCCGGGCCTCCGGGCTGGTCGCGGCAACCGACGCCCTGGTGGCCGCGGGCTCGCCTGCTGCGCACCGAAGGGGCCGGTGAAGTGCAGACGCCGATCCGTGGACGCGGAGTGACGGAATTGCGCATCGGTGACCAGGTGTGGTTCCGCCAGGCCAAGGCCGGCGAGCCCATGGAGCGGATCGACCGACTCCAGCTCGTCCAGGGACGGCGCGATCACCGAGGCCGTGCCGACCTATCGGGGCGAGGGAAAGAACTTCGGATGACCCGCGCCGACCACACCTGGTCCAACTGGGCCGGCAATGTCACCGCCTCGCCCCGCGCGGTCGCCCGGGCCGCCGATGCGGCTGCGGTCGCGGCCGTCGTCACCGCGGCGGCTCAGGCCGGCCGCCGGGTGAAGGCCGTCGGATCCGGCCATTCCTTCTCGCCCGCCGCCGCGACCGATGGGGTGCAACTCCGACTCGACCAGCTCACCGGGATCGCCGGCATCGATCCGCAGCGCCAGCAGGTCACCGTCGCGGCCGGCACCACGCTGGCCGATCTCAACCGGCTGCTCGACGCCCTCGGGCTGGCCCTGGAAAACCTGGGCGACATCGATCACCAGACCGTCAGCGGGGCCATCTCCACCGGCACCCACGGCACCGGCAGCCGGATCGGCGGACTCGCCACCCAGGTCCGCGGCCTCCGCCTGGTGCTGGCCGACGGGACCATGATCAACTGCTCGGCGGACGAGCATCCCGACATCTTTGCCGCAGCCCGGGTCGGACTCGGCGCCCTGGGGGTGATCACCGAGGTCACCCTGCAGTGCGTCGCACCCTTCCGGCTGCGGGCGATCGAGGGCCCGGCACCGCTCGATCAGGTCCTGGAGTCCTTCGAGCACGATGCCGTGGACCATGATCATGTCGAGTTCTACTGGTTCCCGCACACCGAGCCGCACCCTGACCAAGATCAACGACCGGGTCACCGATGATCATCAAGGAGAGCCGCTGGCCCGCTGGCGGCACCTCGTCGACGATGAGCTGTTGTCCAACGGACTTTTCGAGGTGCTCAATCGCGTCGGTCGACTCCGACCGGCGCTCGTTCCCAAGATCAACCAGCTCTCCTCCCGCGCTCTGACGGCCCGGGAATACACCGATTCGTCGTACGCGGTCTTCAGCTCGCGGCGGCGGGTGCGGTTCGTCGAATCCGAGTACGCCGTTCCCCGGGCGTCCCTGGCACCGGTGCTGCGCGACCTCCGGGCCTGGATCGATGATCATGATGAGCGGGTCGCCTTCCCGGTCGAGGTCCGCGTGGCGGCCGCCGACGACATCTGGCTCTCCACCGGCTATCAGCGGGAGAACGCCTACATCGCCATCCACCAGTATCACCGGGTTGATCATCGGCGGTACTTCGCCGCATTCGAGTCGATCGTGGCCGAGCATCAGGGCCGCCCGCACTGGGGCAAGCTGCACACCCTCGACGCCGCCCGGCTCCGCCCGCTCTATCCACACTTCGACGACTTCGTCCGGGTCCGCGATCGGCTGGACCCTGGCCGGACCTTCGCCAACGACTATCTGAGGCAGGTGCTGGGCTCGTGAGCCGCAGGCTGACCACGACGGTGAAATCGGTGGTGATGACCTTGATGATCATCGGCGCCGGTGCCTGCAGCGCCGGTCCCGAGCCGACTCCGACGCCCCCGCCGACCCAGGGGTCGAATCGATCTTCGACCCCGTCGACCCCTGGGGCCACCGCCACTCGAACCGCGCAATGGAGCTTCTTCGTGGTCCGGCACGCCGACCGAGCCAATGATGGCAGCGACGATCCGCCGTTGACCACTGCGGGGACGCAACGGGCCGGGCGGCTGGCCGGGCTGCTCACGCCGCACCAGGGGGTCGGGGTCTACGCCACCGACTTCACCCGTACGCAGCGCACCGCTGCCCCGACCGCCGAGGCCTGGCAGGTGCCGGTCACCACGTACGACGGCACGGCGGACGCCGCCCAGTTGATCGGCGAGATCAAGCAGCAGCATCCGCAGGGCGCAATCTTGATCGTCGGCCACAGCGACACCGTGCCGACCCTGGTCGGCGAGCTCTGCCGGTGCGACGTCTCCCCGATCGGGGAGTCGGAGTTCGGCAATCTGTACGAGGTCGACCTGGCCGCCGACAGCGCCGTCTTGAAGGCCGAACACCTCCCGGACTACTGAGCGCCGATTCCGGCCGCCAGCCGGGCCCGCAGCAGCGCCTGTTCGGCCGGATTCGTGGTCAGCGCGAGCGCCCGTTCGTTGGCTGCCCGCGCCGCCGCATGGTCACCGAGCTGGGTCAGCAACTCGGCCCGGGTGGCGTGCAGCAGGTGATAGTCGGCCAGTCGTTGCGCCACCCGGTCGACCTCGGCCAGCGCGGTGGCCGGCCCGGCCACGTGACCCAGGGCGATGGCTCGATTCAGTCGGATGACCGGCGACGGATCGAGCTGCACCAACATGTCGTAGAGGATGACGATCTGCAGCCAGTCGGTGGCCGGCCAGGTCCGGGCCGAGCCGTGGCAACCCGCGATGGCCGCCTGCAGTTGAAAGCGACCCGCCCGCCGAAGCCCGGCCGCGGTGGCCAGATAGCCGTCCGCCCGGCTGATCGCCACCTCGTCCCACCGGGTGCGATCTTGATCTTGCAGCAAGATCAACTGGTGATCGTCGTCGAACCGGGCGGCCGACCGTGACCACAGGAAGGTCAACAGGGCCAGCAATCCCCAGGCCTCCGGTTGCTTCGGCAGCGCCCGCACCACCAGCTCGGCCAGCCAGATGGCATCATCGCTCATCTCCCGGCCCGCCGGATTCGGATCGAGATAGCCGGCGTTGTACGCGAGATAGATCACCGTGAGCACGTCGTCCAACCGCGGAGCAAGATCATCAGCTTCGGGCACCCCGAACGGGATGCCGGCCGCGGTGATCTTGCGCTTGGCCCGGACCAGCCGCTGAGCCACCGTGGACTCCGGCACCAAGAAGGCGCGCGCGATGTCCTTGGTCGACATGCCGACCACCGCCCGCAAGGTGAGGGCCAGCCGGGCCTCGGCCCGGAGCGACGGATGGCAGCAGGCGAAGAGCATCGGCAATCGGTCGTCGTCGCCGTGACCGGATGGCTGCGGATCGACCGCCAGCGCCTCAGCGGCGAGCGCGTCGACCAGCCGCCGATCGCGTGACCGCTTCCGCAGCAGGTCGATGGCCCGTCGGCGGGCGGTCAACGCCAGCCAGGGCGCCGGATGGTCCGGTACGCCGTCGCGGCGCCAGGTGCCCAGGGCGATCGCGATCGCCTCCTGGACCGCCTCCTCGGCGACGTCGAAGTCGCCGATTCGGCGGTACAACTGGGCCACGATCAGGCCCGCCTCCCGGCGGACCAGGCGGGCCAGAGCGGCGTCGGTGGCCGATCCGGTCACCTACATATCGCCGGAATGGTCCACCAACGGGCGGATCTCCACCGCGACGCCGGGAAACTTCAGGCTCGGCCAGGTCTTGACCAGGGCGATCGCCGCGTCGAGGTCGGGCACGTCGATGAGGCTGAAGCCGCCGACGTTCTCCTTCGCCTCGGAGAAGGGCCCGTCGACGATGACCGGGTCGCCGCCGTTCTCGCCCGCCTTCACCGACGTGGCGGTCTCGGGGCCGACAAGCTCAGCGCCGCCGTCGATGAAGGCCCCGGCGTTGGTGCCGAACCAGGCGAAGATCTCCTGGTAATCAGCCGCGATCTGCTCCGGCGCCAGGGACGCGTCGAGATCGGGGCGGTTGGTGTACATCAGGACGTACTTCATGGTGGAACTCCTTGGGTCTGGTGAGATTCTGACACCTCCTCCACGTCTGCGGCAGCCGGTAATCGACAGTCCGGCCGAACCTTTTTTCCACGACTTTCGGTCGGTGTCGGCATAGGCTGCCCCGAGTGAAGTGGCTGCGGTTCCCCCGGATCCTCGGCATCGTCGTCTGTCTCTATCTGATCGGCATGTCGATGATCTTCGGCGTGCTGTCCAGCCAGAATTACCGCTTTGTGCACGGCGCAAGCAAGACGACCGGAACGATCGTCGCCATGGTGCCGCGGGCCCCGGTCGGCTCCGCCCGCGGCCCCAACTCCCGGACGGCGAGCACGGCGCCGACCGTGCGCTACGTGGTCAACGGAACCAGCTACGACTACACCGCCGCGCACGGCCGTTTTCGTCAGCGGCTCAAGGTCGGCGATTCGGTGACCGTGCTCTACGACCCGGCCAAGCCGTCGGTCGCCCGGATCCGAGGTGAGGGCAAGATCCTGATCCCGGTCATCACGTCGAGTTTCGTCCTGTCGGCGGTGCTGGTCGCGGTGATCCTATTCAAGACCCGAAAGCTGGGGGCCGCTCCGGTGCGGCGGAAGTCGGAGGGCCACCCAGAACGCACACCCCAGGCCCCTGTCGCGTAGGGCCGAGAAGCGGTCGCGCCATCGCAGACTATTTCACACCCTCAGCGAGCGGCGCGGATCTGGCCCTGTGCCACGATGGCGCCGTGGGTGAGCGCACCAGAAGATCGCCCGGGAGCGAGCCAGCCGCGGGCGAGACGGCAGACCGCCGGTATGACGTCCGGCCGCTCGACGCTGACACGTGGGACGACTTCGCTGCCCTGGTCGAGGAGAACAACGGTGTGTGGGGCGGGTGCTGGTGCATGGCGTTCCACAGCGAGGGCGTTGGGCCGGGACATACCCCCGCCGGCAACCGCGAGGCGAAGCGATCCCGCGTCTGCTCCGGCTCGGCGCACGCAGCTCTGGTCTACGACGACAGGCGATGCGTGGGCTGGTGCCAGTACGGGCCGACCGAGGAGCTGCCGAACATCAAGAACCCCAAGGCGTACGCCAGGGAGCTGAACGATCTTCCGGACTGGCGGATCACCTGCGTCTTCACCGGCAAGGGGCGCCGCCGCCGGGGTATTGCCCGGGCGGCGGTGGCGGGGGCGCTGCAGGCGATCGCAGCAGCCGGCGGCGGACTCGTGGAGGCCTACCCCGAGCAGGTCGAGCACCGCAAGCCGCAACCGGGCGCGTTCTTCCACACCGGCGCCGAGCCGCTGTTCGCAAGCCTCGGTTTCGAACGCGACCGAAGGATCGCCAAGTGGCGGTGGGTGCTGCGCCTACGGGTCAGCACCTCGTAGCTGCACGCACGCCGGTCGAGGCCGTCGGAATGCCCGAAAGGGCAGCTGACTCTACCCGCCGGGCGGCACCGACCTCGCTGACCCACGAGCGGGAGCGAGCGAGACTGGCAGGGCCGTTCACGAGGTCGAGTCGACTGTGCCCGCATTGATTCCGGGGCAATTCAGCACCAGGGGCGATTAAGGGCTGGGGTTGGGTACGAGGGGTCAAGGTCGTGGGCGACGCGCCGACCTGCGGATCTGGGACGGTTGGTCGAGGACGACGCACGGCGAACAGCACCGAAGGGGGCCGCGGAGATGACGACGGGTGGTCCGGTGCCCGAACCGGGACGCGAACGTCCGGCGCGGCCCGTCAGGGCTCGGAGTACGAGACGGGCCCACCCGTTCCGTATGCCACTGCTGTCACCGACCTTCGCCGAACCCGGCGACTTCCTGGCGCTACAACGGATCGCCGGCAACCGGTCCGTCGTGGCCGCCGTCCAGCGACCGCTGAGCGTGCAGCGATCGAACCCGGCCGATACCCGGCTGCCGAAGGACCAAGCAGAGGCGTTGGCGTACGCCGCCGCGGACCAGGCGGGGCTGACCGCCGCGCTGGCCCGACTGGCCACGGCCGCGGACCTGGCGCGGAAGAACGTGCCCGCCGCGGTGCGGCAGTGGGGCCTGGTCGTCGAACCCCTGACCCCGCGGCACGATTCGCCGGTGGGCTTCTCGATGATCAACTTCTTCGCCGGCTCCGCCGGGTACGGCACCTCGGTGGCTCGGCCGCCGTCGGTCGACCATGATCTGGACACCACAGCCGGAAAGGTCCGGGTCCGGGCGCGACAGCCGGCCAACGTCGACAACGTGCTCGCCGCGGGGCAGGTCGAGGACCGGGTGTACTCGGCGGTCTCGGTCGCCGCCCACACGCGGGGAGGACCGCCCGAGTCGTTCTACGAGCAGTACCGCGCCGAGTTCAACGCCAAGTGGGACGTCGCCCCGTACACCGCTTCATCGACGGAGTTCGACCCGGCGCTGGACAGTCGCGGACCCAGGAATCAGCGAGCCCGCACCATCTTCGAGAAGGTCCTGCTCGACCGGCCTCTGCTGAGCCTCGCCTACTCGATGAACGTGGGTGGTGCCCGCGACCAGATCAACCGCTATTCGGCGCCCGAGGGGTGGAACCGGCTGAACTCGGCGAACATCGCGAACCTTCGTGCGGTCTTCACCGCCTTCGGCGCGCCGGTCAGCGGGTTCGCCTACCCCGCATTCCTGGCCACGGTCCGGACCGTGTCGGCCAGCTTGACCCCCGACGAGCAGCGGGCCATCGCATCCTCCAACGACTGGGAGCGCACGATCAGCGAGAGCGTGCTCACCGAGGCGCAGCGGCAGGAGGTCAAAGCCGCCATTGCGACGTCGGCTCCGGTGGCCCCCGGCCCGCCGGTGCCACCCGTACCCCCGCCGGCCGCGCCCGTCGCACCGCCAGGCGGAGGTGCGGCCGGTGCCAAACGTCGTTTCGTGGACGGCATCGCCATCGACGCGCCGGCCGGGCCGGTGCTGGCCAATGCGCGCGAGGAACCGATCACCCTGACCCCGAAAAGCACGCTGGCCAACCCGGGGGTCACAGCGGATACCAGCTTCACCGTCACCCCCGCCGCCCGAGTCCGGGGAACGAACACCTCTCCGGCCGCTGCCTGGCCGGCCGGCAGCCAGACGGGCACCGCCTTCACGGCGCCGGTGACCAACACCGCGACCGTAGCCATGACCGCGCACCTGGATGTGACGGGGCTCCCGGCCGGACTGGCCCGCCGCGCCCCGGTCCCGGATGCGCACATCGTGGTCCAGGACAACCGGCAACCGAACTTCGTCGCGTCCTGGTCGCCCGCCGTCTCATTCAATGACGGGGCTCGTAAGGCGCCGTTCTTCCCCGGCAGCCCGGTGCGCTACCGAGGCGGGTCGCAGACCTTCTCCGTCGGCGCGGTGTTGCCGGGCGGGCAGACCAACCCTGGTCTGACCGTCTTCGTCAAGACCTGGATCACCCGGGGCGGCGTGGCGATCGTGCCTCCACCGCCGATCGTCCAGTTTCCCGTCGACCAGGCACGTATACCCCAGTTCGACCTCCAGGTCAGCGCTCCCGCGGTGGTGCCCGTCGCCGGCGATCCGCTGTCGGTCGAGGTCCAGTTGTTGGCGGCCGACCGCAGCACGGTGCTCAACACCCACAGCGTGGCGATTCCGGTGCTCCCGGAAGCCACGTACACCCAGGCCGCCGCGATGACGGCGGCAATGGCCGACCACATCCATCTCCACGACAACTCACCCGCCGGACTGCTGGGCCAGATGACGGCCCGCGGCGGGACCGCGGCGAACGCGGCGGCCGCGATCAACTCCGGACAGCTCACCTTGCGCCCGCTCACGGTCCGGCACGATTCCGCGGCCTATGTCGCGGCGACCACCGGTGCGCCCAACCCCGCGCTCGTCGGATACTTCTACGGCACCTTCTACCTGCCGCCGGGAATGTCTGATCCCAACAGCTCGGCCAACGTGGCCGGGGCGGCCGGCTTCACCCTGGGCGCAGGTTCAGGACAGATCGTGATGAACCGGACGACTGACGTGTCGACCAACGCCAAGCGGTCCGACAACGAGCTGATCACGCTGATCGTCCATGAAGGCGTGCACGCCATGGACCTGCCGCACAGCGGAACGCCGATCGAGAGCTACCGCACCGAGTTTCGCGCGTACTGGATGGACGGTCGGTACGGTCCCCCGGACCGAGCCGTCTGCACGCCTGCGGATGGCCCGGGCTGCAAGGACGCCACCTTCGACCCGACCATGACCCCTCCGGGCCCGAAGTCACCTCGGGCGCGGGCGATCTTCGACACGCTGTACGGCTCGGTGACCTATCCCACCATCAAGCCCGCCTACGACAACAACGCCAACGGCTTCCGGGACGAGGTCGACAACACCTTGGCCCCGGACGGCATCAACCTGATCCTGTCCGGTTCGTTGGCCGAGCTGCGTCGGATCATCGAGACCTCCTTCAGCCTCCTGCTGCGCACAAGGGTGCAGTCCTTTATGGGCATCGGTGCTCCGCCCGCTGCACCGGGCGCGGTGCTCAACGCGAGAGAACGCGAGCAGGTCAGCGGGAATCGCGCCTGGCGGGACCTGGTCGTGAACAACGTCTCCGGAACGCTGCGGGGCCAGATCCTGGCCGATCTGGGTATCCGGACATGAGCGGCGCCGATGATTGGGAGCGCTATTCGATCCCGCCGATCGGCCTGGCGATCGAGCGCTACGTCCGGTGGCCCGCCGAACTGGCCGAGCTGGACGAGGGCGCCAACTTCTACCAGCGGATCCCGGACGGCGACGGCCTGGTGTTTCTCCGCTACGGGCCTCGGGAAACACCCGACCTCTTCCTCGGTAGCTTGACCGACGCGGTGCGGACGTACGCGATCGAGGACGACCGGCCCGTCGACTTCCTCGGCGGCCCGGCGCGGAAGTTGGCGATCACCCAGCGGCGGGCCGAGGTCGGGATGTATCGGTCGACGACGCCCGATGACCTCCCCACGCATGCAGTCGTCCCCGCCGGGACGACCCGGATCGAGATCACCGCCTGCACCGCGAACCGGGTGCCGGTCCTGGTCGGGTTCAGGATCGACGCCGACCGGCTGGCGGAGCACCGGTCGACGATCGACCGGATCCTGGCCAGCGTCTCGTGGCTGCCGCCGGAGCCTGGCGTGCGGCGCCCCGGCGCTTCGTGATCATCACGCCAGGACCCCGACAGGCGCACCGTCTTCACTGCATAACAGCGGGGTCGAGGACGCCGCGACCGCCGGCTGCTCCAACCACTCGCCGGCGTAGCGGGGAGCGAACCCGAGGCGCCGACGCCTTTTGCGGAAGGGTCAGCCGTTTCGTAAACCGGCGGGTGCGCTTCGACAAGCTCAGCGAACGTCACCTTCCGACGCCTTTTGCGGAAGGGTCAGCCGTTTCGTAAACCGGCGGGTGCGCTTCGACAAGCTCAGCGAACGTCACCTCCGACGCCCTTGCGGAAGGGTCAGCCGTTTTCGTGCCCTGAGCCTGTCGAAGGGCAACAGCAACATGAAACTGACCGTGCGCTTCGACAAGCTCAGCGAACGTCACCTCCGACGCCCTTGCCGAAGGGTCAGCCGTTTTCGTGCCCTGAGCCTGTCGAAGGGCAACATCAACCAGCATCTGGCGGGTGCGCTTCGACAAGCTCAGCGAACGTCACCTCCGACGCCTTTTGCGGAAGGGTCAGCCGTTTCGTAAACCGGCGGGTGCGCTTCGACAAGCTCAGCGAACGTCACCTCCGACGCCCTTGCGGAAGGGTCAGCCGTTTTCGTGCCCTGAGCCTGTCGAAGGGCAACAGCTCAGCGAACGTCACCTCCGACGCCCTTGCCGAAGGGTCAGCCGTTCTCGTGCCCTGAGCCTGTCGAAGGGCAACAGCTCAGCGAACGTCACCTCCGACGCCCTTCTGCGGAAGGGTCAGCCGTTTTCGTGCCCTGAGCCTGTCGAAGGGCAACAGCAACAGCAACTGGCGGGTGCGCTTCGACAAGCTCAGCGAACGTCACCTCCGACGCCCTTGCGGAAGGGTCAGCCGTTTTCGTGCCCTGAGCCTGTCGAAGGGCAACAGCTCAGCGAACGTCACCTCCGACGCCCTCTGCCGAAGGGTCAGCCGTTCTCGTGCCCTGAGCCTGTCGAAGGGCAACAGCTCAGCGAACGTCACCTCCGACGCCCTTCTGCGGAAGGGTCAGCCGTTTCGTGCCCTGAGCCTGTCGAAGGGCAACAGCAACATGAAACTGACCGGTGCGCTTCGACAAGCTCAGCGAACGTCACCTCCGACGCCTTTTGCGGAAGGGTCAGCCGTTTCGTAAACCGGCGGGTGCGCTTCGACAAGCTCAGCGAACGTCACCTCCGACGCCTCTGCCGAAGGGTCAGCCGTTCTCGTGCCCTGAGCCTGTCGAAGGGCAAAGGCTCAGCGAACGTCACCTCCGAACGTCGGGACGGTGATGCGACCCGACACCCTGCGCCGGTACGCCTCCGATGCCGGTTTCGGTGGAGTCGACATCTTCCCAGATCTGAGCGTGCGCGCGAGCGCCGCTGCCACGTACTTTCCGCCCAGGTCGTCCGATCCGGACCCTGGCATCGAGGTCGGGCTCGGAGAAGGAAAGGGTCCGGCTCGGAGAACGAAAGCCGGCGGCAGCTCGCGTACGGGGCGTGTGCAGGTCCGGCCATGGCAGACTATTCCACCGTGGCCGCCACGGCACCGGGTCGGCTTGGTCCCGGTTGCGCGAATCGTCCGCACGTCCAGGAATGTTCCTCAGCGCGGGATCGAGATCAGAGAGCGGTGTTGCGATGACGGCGCCGAGCCGTGACCGTGAGACGGAGTTCGAGCCCGTCTACCACAATTACGGACCCCACCGGGCGGGTCTGCCACCGCTGGTTCCCTACTTCCGGGAGCTCTGGCACCGCCGCTATTTCGCTGCGGAGATGAGCAAGGCCACGATGCGCGGCGACAACACGTCGACGTTCTTCGGTCAGGCCTGGCTGATCCTCAACCCGCTGCTGCTGGCGCTGATCTACTACGTGCTGGTCACCATCATCCGCCGCACCCACGAGCCCAGCTTCCTGGCCCATCTGACCCTGGCGATCTTCGCGTACACGATGGTGTCGACCTCGATCACCTCCGGCTCCAAGTCGGTCACCACCTCCGGCAAGCTGCTCATCAACACCGCGTTCCCGCGGCTGCTCATCCCGCTGTCCGCGGCCCGCACCGCGTTCTACCGGTTCCTCCCGACCATCCCGGTCTACTTCATCTTCCACCTGGTTTTCCTGCCGATGAGCACCTGGCATCCGCGGATGATCCTGGCGCTGTTCTTCCTCGGCACGATGATCATCTTCGGGATGGGACTCGCGGCTTTCTTCGCCGCCTTGCAGGTCTACTTCCGCGACACGTCGCAGTTCCTGCCCTACTTCACCCGCATCTGGATGTACCTGTCGCCGGTGCTGTGGCTGCCCGACCACATCACCAGCCTGCCCCGGGTGATCCAGACCGTGATCGAGATCAACCCGATGTATTCGATGCTGGGCGGGTACGAGTCGCTCATGCAGGGCGGCGGGATTCCGCCGCTCTACATGTGGCTGATCGCCGCCGCCTGGGCCGTCGCCGCCGTGATCATCGGCTTCCTCTACTTCATCTCCAGGGAGCGTGAGTTCGCTGTCCGTCTCGTCTGAATTCGACTCGCCGATCGCCGTCCGGGTCAAAGACGTCTCGATCACCTACCGGACGACCTTCGAGCGCAAGCCGACCCTGAAGCAGGCGCTCGTCCGGTTCGGCCGCGGTCAGCGATCCGTACGCGAGGTCAAAGCGATCAAGAACATGTCGTTCGAAGTGAAGAACGGCACCGCCATGGGCATCATCGGCTCCAACGGGGCCGGGAAGTCCACCCTGATGCGGGCGATGGCCGGGATCCTGCCGCCGTCCGAAGGCACGATCGAGGTCTGGGGGAAGGCGAGCACACTGCTCGCCCTCGGCGTCGGCTTCAACAAGAGCCTGTCCGGCCGGGAGAACATCATCCTCGGCGGCCTGGCGTCCGGCCTGTCGCGCAAGGAGGTCGAGGAACGCGCCGACGACGTCGCGGAATGGACCGAGCTGGGCGACTTCATCGACATGCCGATGCGGACCTACTCATCCGGCATGTCGGCCCGCGTCGGCTTCTCCGTCGCCGTCCATATGAAGCCCGACATCCTGATGATCGACGAGGCGCTGTCCACCGGTGACGCGCACTTCCGGGAGAAGGCCAACGCCAAGATGTCGGAGCTCCGGGAGAGCGCGCGGGCGATGTTCCTGGTCAGTCACGGTCTGGGCAGCATCAAGGAGATGTGCAACCAGGCGATGTGGATCGACAAGGGCAAGTTGATGATGGTCGGCGAGCCGGACGAGGTGGTCACCGCGTACATGAAGTTCGTGAAGGTGAAGCGGTCGGCCACCACCCTCGAGGACATCTGAGCCGGTCAGCCGGCTTCCAGGCGCCAGCGGAGAAACTCCGACAGGTCCCCCGACTCGCCGTCGCGGCCGCCCTTGCCGACGATCAGCGGCGGTGGGGTCGACCGCAGCTTCACCCCGGACAGGCGTTCGCGGAATCCGCCGGGCACGGTCATCACGTAGTAGGCGCCGTCGTCCCCGATGGCCAGGCTTTCGTTCTTGCGCAGATACCAGCCGAGCTTGTCGGTCTTGACCGATTGGCCGGTGTAGAGCGTGGCTCGCAAGGGCTGGGGAGTGATGCCCCGCGCCTTCGCCTCGACAACGAACTTGTCGATCAGCTCCTGCGCGCGCAGCGACTCACCGCGCTCCTGGGCTGCCGCCAGCTCGGCCCGATGAGCGGCTTCCTCGGCCCGTGACATAGACGGATCGTAACCCTTCGGTGATCGCCCGGCCGGACTCGTTCCCGGGTAACGATCCCTCCCGGAATTCGAGGTCCACCATGTGACCACGCATAGACTTCCGTTTGCTCCACTCACCCGAGGAAGCCGATGACTGACACCACGACGCCACCCGAGACACCGTCGGGGGGTGCGGCGCCCAGGCGCGCACGCCGCCGGAAACGACCGCGCGTCCTGATCGTCATCGGCATCGTCTTGGTCCTGGTGGTTGCCGCGGTCGCGGTCTACGCGGTAACCATCGAACGCAGCGTCACCAAGAACATCATCCGCGGCGTCGATCTGCCCGGCGATACTCCTTCGGCCGGCCAGTCGGCGCGACCGACCAAGGAGCCGCGCGAAACGGGAACGCTGAACTATGTGCTCCTGGGCTCCGACAGCCGCGATCCGAATAATGCCGGCAACGGCCGCAGCGATTCGATCATGGTCGTGCACCTCAACGCCAAGCGCACCAAGGCGTACATCATCTCCTTCCCCCGCGACATGTATGTGGCGATCCCCGGCTACGGCAAGAGCAAGATCAACGACGCGTTCGCCTTCGGGGGGGCGCCGTTGATGGTCCGGACGCTGGAGGATCTGACCAATGTCCGGATGGACCACGTGGTGCTGGTCAACTTCGAGGGTTTCACCTCGCTCACCGATGATCTGAACGGCGTGACGGTGACCAACAAGACCGCCTTCACCTCACACGGGTTCGACTATCCCAAGGGCAAGATCACCATCAAGGGCAAGAAGGCCCTGTGGTTCGTCCGGGAACGCCACGCCCTCCCCGGTGGTGATCTTGATCGCGCGGAGAACCAGCGCAACGTGATCAAGGCGATCGTGCAGAAGGGTCTGAGCGCCGGCGTCGTCTCCGATCCGGCGACCTTCACCAAGTTCCTGGGCAACGTGGCCAAGCACTTGACCGTCGACAACAGCCTGACCGACGACGAGATCCGGCGTACGGCGCTGTCGTTGCGATTGGATTCGTCGAATATCGAGCTGCTGCAGGCGCCGTTGGCGGGCTTCGGCACCACGCCCGGCGGTCAGAGCATCGACCTCGTCGACGAGGTCAAGCTGAAGGAACTGTCGAAGGCGTTGAAGGATGACTCCGTCGGGGACTACCTGAAGAAGAATCCGCCCAACTGATGGATTTCGCCCGAAGTCTTCGGCAGCTCTGGCGTCACCAGTACTTTCGGCGGCTGCTGGCCGTCCGGGTGGCCACCCAGTCCTGCGACGGCGTACTGCAGATCGCCCTTGCGTCGTACGTGCTGTTCTCACCCGAACGCCAGCCCGATGCGGCCTCGATCGCGACGGTGCTGGCCATCACCCTGCTGCCGTTCTCGATCCTGGGACCGTTCGTCGGGGTCGTTCTCGATCGCTGGTCACGGCGCCAGGTGCTGGTCACCGTCGACCTGACCCGATCGGTGCTGGCCCTCGGACTGGCCGTGCTGGTGGCCACCGGAATGCGGACGCCGGGGATCGAGACGATCTTCTACGGCGGCGTCCTGCTGGCGATGAGTCTGAACCGATTCCTGCTGGCGGCGCTGTCCGCTTCGCTGCCACACACCATCGACGCCAGCGAGTACATGGTGGCCAACTCCGTCGTGCCCACCGTCGGACCGGCCGGGGTGCTGATCGGGGTCGGGGTCGGCACCAGCCTCCGGCTGATCCTCGGGAACGTGATGACGGACTATTCGGCCAATGCGGTCTTGTTCGTGGTGGCCGCGGCCGGTTTCGTGCTGAGTGCGAGTCTCGCGTTGCGGATCCCCCGACGCCAGCTCGGACCTGATGGCGTCGAGGCCGCCAAGGCTCGCGACATCGTGGCCGGGCTGGCCGAGGCACTGGCCCATCTCCGTGATCATCGTCCGGCGGCCCTCGGCCTGCTGACCATCGGCGCCCACCGGATCATCTACGGGATCGTCACCGTGGCGACGATCCTGGTCTATCGGAACTACTTCCACACCCTCGAAGAGGTGGAAGCCGCCATCGCTGATCTTGGTCTGCTCGTGGTGATCACCGGCGCCGGCTTCGTCTTCGCCGCCGTGGTGACACCTCCGGTGAGTGCCCGGATCGGCTTGCGCAACTGGATCATCGCCTGTCTGGTCGGCTCGGCGATCTTCCAGGTCGTCCCGGGCGCGATCTATGCGAAGGCGCCGCTGATGATCGCGGCCTTCTTCCTCGGCCTCACCGCGCAGAACATCAAGATCTGTGTCGACACCCTCGTCCAGGCGCACGTCGACGACGAGCTCAAGGGCCGGGTGTTCGTGATCTACGACATGATCTTCAACATGGCCCTGGTGCTCGCCGCCGTGGTCGGCGCGCTCATCCTCCCGGCGAACGGCAAGTCGGTGCTGGTCCTGGTCGTGCTGGCCGTCGGCTATCTGCTGGTCGCTCTGTGGTTCACCGTGGCCAGCCGGGGCATGAGCATGAACAAGGGCATCGAGTCGTTGCAGGCCGCACCGGACTCCGAACCGGTAATCTGACCGTCTGTTCCAGCCACGAGGGTCACCTCACCTGGGAATCTGTCGCTTTACCCAGGAAGTTTCTCGGGTAAGCCGCCAACTTCCCGCGTATTCGTGGGAATCCGACACCAGTTCAGGAAGCGGTGTCGGCCCACCAGGCGAGCAGCTCCTCGCGGGCGCGGTCGGGGCCGAGCGGTCCTTCGTCCATCCGACGCTCCAGCAGGTAGTGGTAGGCGCGACCGACGTCGCGGCCGGGCGGGATGCCGAGGATCTCCATGATCTCGGTGCCGTCGAGATCGGGACGCAGGGAGTCCAATTCCTCCTGGGCGGCGAGGTGGTCGATTCGCGCTTCGAGGTTGTCGTACGCGGCGCTCAACCGGGCCGAACGGGCCCGGTTCCGGGTGGTGCAGTCGGCTCGGGTCAGGATGTGCAGTCGCGTCAACTGATCGCCGGCATCGCGCACGTAGCGGCGTACGGCTGAATCGGTCCAACCTCCGTCAAGGCCGAGGTGGTCGCCGTAGCCGTGGAAACGCAGGTGCAGAAAGACCAGCTCCGAGACGGCCTTGATCTCCTCATTGCTGAAGCGCAGCGCGGCCAGGCGCTTGCGGACCAGCTTGGCGCCGACGACATCGTGGTGGTGGAACGACACCTTGCCGCCGGCCTCGAACTTCCGGGTCGCCGGCTTGCCGACGTCGTGCAGCAGCGCGGCCAACCGGTTGATCAGATCCGGACGCGCGGGCAGCCGACCCTCCAGGGCGATCGCCTGCTCCAGCACGATCAGGCTGTGGTCGTAGACGTCCTTGTGCCGGTGGTGTTCGTCCGGCTCCAACCGCAGGCCGGCAGCTCGGGCAGCACCCGGTCGGCGAGACCGGTCTGCACCATCAGATCCAGACCGGACCGGGGCCGATCCGCAAGCAGCAGCTTGGTCAGCTCGTCGCGGACCCGCTCGGCGGAGATGATCTCGATCCGGTCGGCCATCTCGGTCATCGCCGTCACGACCTCTGGCGCCGGAGTGAAGCCCAGCTGTGCGGCGAACCGCGCGGCCCGCATCATCCGCAACGGGTCGTCGCTGAACGAGAGCTCGGGCGCCGCCGGGGTGCGGATCACCCGCGCGGCGAGGTCGGCGAGCCCGCCGTACGGGTCGGCGAACTGCTTGCCGGGGATCGACACGGCCATGGCGTTCACGGTGAAGTCGCGGCGTACGAGGTCGCCGTCGAGGGTGTCGCCGAAGGCCACCGACGGCTTGCGGCTCTCGGGGCCGTACGCGTCGGACCGGAAGGTGGTGACCTCGATGACCCATGGCGTGCCGGCTTCGACGACCTTGCAGCCGATCGTGCCGAACTCCTTGCCGATGGTCCAGACCGAGCGCGAGAACTGTCGGAGCAGCGCCTCGACGTCGTCGGGACGGGCCGAGGTGGTGAAGTCCAGGTCGTGCCCGAGGCCGCCGAGCAGCGCGTCGCGGACGCTGCCGCCGACCAGGAAGAGCTGGTGGCCAGCCGCTTCGAAGAGGGCCCCGAGCCGGTCGGCGACCGGGGCGATGCGCAGCAGCTCGGCCACCGCGGCGACCTGGGCAGCATTCAGCCGGGAATCAGACACGCTGGGCCACTCTACCGATCGACCGGCCGTCGCATCTCGGATCAGCGCCATCGAGCTACCGGAGTAAACCGGCAACCTCCACGCGAAGCTTCCTGGGTAAGGCGCCAGTTCCCCATGCAACATGGGGAACCGACACCAGGGGCCTGAGGATCGCGGCGCGATTCGCGGAAACGGCGCCCACCAGCAGTCGACACTAGGATGAACCGGTGAGGAGGCGGTGCGCGTTCGGGCTGATCCGCGCGCTGCTGGCGGTGGCGAGCGTGTTCGCGCTCGGCTGGATCAGCGTTCCGACCGCGGCGGCGGTCGAGCCGGTGGCCCTGGTCGAGATCACCCTCGACGCCATCACGCCGGCGCTCCCGACCAAGGATGGAGCGATCACGCTGACCGGCCGGGTCCGCAACATCACTGATCAGCCGATCGACCGGCCCCGCGTCTACTTCTGGCGCAACGAGGCCCCGATCACCAGCCGCGAGGGGCTCGACCAGGCCCTCGCGTCGGAGTCCAACGATCCGATCGGCCGACGACTGGTCAATGACAACGACTTCCAGGAGCTCTTCACCGAGCGGGCGCCGGCGCTCGCCCCGGGTAAGTCGGCCGGGTTCAAGCTCAAGGTCGACGTCAACCAGCTCGGACTGTCACCGACCGACGGCATCTACCTGATGGGCGTCCACGTGCTGCAGCCGTCCAGCAATGTGGCCATCGGTCGCAGCCGGATCTTCGTGCCCGTCGTCAAGAATCCCCCGGAACAGCCGCTCCGGTTGACGTCGGTGGTGGTGCTCAACAGCCGTCCCGCGATGATCAGCAAAGGGGTGTTCGCCGACGACCATCTCGCCGATGAGCTCGGCGCCAAGGGCCGACTGACGGCGTTGCTGAAGGCCGCGGACGTCGACGAGGTCACCTTCGCGATCGATCCGGCGCTGATCGAGGAACTGCAGGCGATGAAGGCCGGTTATGAGGTACGCCAACCCGACGGCCCGGCCGTCGAGGGCCCCGGCCAGGCCGCTGCGGAAGCCTGGCTCGATGCCTTCGCCACCCTCAAGGACGACCATGACGGCTACCGGTTGCTCTACGGCTCCCCCGACCTGGCCGCTCTGACCCGTGACGGTCAGCGGGCACCGATCCGGGACAGTGTCGCGGCCGGCAAGCAGATCACGCTGACCAGTTCACTGCCGCTGCTGATCTTTCCGCCCGGCGGCGCGGCGGACGCCGCAACCATGGACGCCATCGACGCGCTGCACCCCAAGGCCGTGCTGCTGGCCGACACCACGGCCAACGGCGACGGTCCCCTGCTGGCCGGGATCCCGGCCGACGGGAAGGAGGGTCCGCCGATCGTCAGCTACGGAGTCAGCGCGTCGGGCGGTGGTGGTCCCGGGCCGGATCCGCAGAACACCGCACCGCAGATCCAGCAGCGCTACCTCGCCGACACCTGGATCCAGGCGGCCACGGTCAGCAACGGCTCGGCGCAGGGCAGCGTCCGGGTGATCACCACCGGAGCCCAGGCCCGGGGCGATGCCGACGCGGTCGACGCACCGTGGCTCAAGCCCAGCACGCTGACCGATCTGCTCGACACGGTGCCGCAGAAGTGGAACCAGAAGTTTCGCTATCCGGCGTCCGCGCGCAACGCCGAGCTGACCCTCGGCCAGCTGAACAGCCTCAGTCGGCTGACCGCGAGCTATCAGACCTACGGCGAGGTGCTCGTCGACAACGCAGCGGTACGGGTGGCCGGGAACAGCGCCGTCGCGCGAGCGGCCAGCTCGGGCTGGCGCCGACACGATGAGGAGCGGCGGATCTTCCTCGGGCCGCAGCAGGCCCGGCTGGACGAGAACCTGCTGACCAAGATCAAGATCAGCAGCAGCGCCCATGTCAGCACCATCGCCCAGGAAGACGTGGCCTTCCCGATCACCGTCCGGAACGAGCTCGACGCGACCAGTCCGGACAGTGACGACAACGCGGTGAAGCTCGAGCTGGTCTTCACCTCCGACAACACCCAGCGCCTGTCGATCAAGTCGATCGACATCCCCGTGCTCCGGGCCCAGGACAGCGTGACCGAGATCGCCAGCGTGACGGCCAAGGCGAACGGCACCGTTCCGGTCCGCGCGCAGCTCCGGACCACGTCCGGCCGACTGGTCGGCCGACCGGTGACCATCGACGTCAAGGTGACCCAGAACGGCACCACGGGCTGGGCGATCGCGATCGGCGCCGGCCTCGTGCTCGCCGGCTCGACGGCCCTCCGGATCCGCCAGGTGGCGAAGGAACGGGCCAAGACCGGGCCGAGTGGCGAGCAGTCGGTGCTCACCTCGGCGCCGCCCACCGACGGAGCCGGCTCGGCGTCCGGTGCCGATGACGAGGCCACCGTGATCCGCGATCCGCCCGAGGCGTGGGCGGCCCCGATCGACGTCAACTCCTCCGCCGGCGACCGGACGACCGGTTACCACGATGTCTGACACCTCGACCTCAGCGCCCAGCACCGACGACGACACGGCGCCGCGACCGGCCGTCGGGACCGGCGGCGACTCGGCCGGCCGGGTGTCCCGACTGATCTCGGCGGGCGCGGTGATGGCGGCGGGCACCGCGGTCTCGCGGGTGATGGGCTTCTTCCGGCTGATGCTGCTGGCCTTCCTGTTCGGGAACAGCACCCGGCAGGCCGACATGTTCAACATCGCCAACCAACTGCCCAACAGCATGTACATCCTCTTGGCCGGCGGCGTGCTGAACACCGTGCTGGTGCCGCAGTTGGTGCGGGCGATCAAGACCGACCAGGATCGCGGCGAGGCGTACACCAATCGGATCATGACGCTCGGCCTGCTCCTGCTCGGCGTGATCACCATCGCCCTGACCCTGGCCGTGCCGGCGATCATCCACCTCTACTCCGACGGGGGCTGGCGCGAGCCGGCGTTGACGACCCAGTACCAGTCGATGGTCATGCTCGGCTACTACTGCATGCCCCAGGTCTTCTTCTACGGCGTGCATGTGCTGGCCGGGCAGGTGCTGAACGCCCGCGACAAGTTCGGGCCGATGATGTGGGCGCCGATCGCCAACAACATCGTGTCGATCATGGTCCTGACGCTGTTCTTGATCATCTTCGGGCACGGCAACAACGCCACCGCGTTCACGGCCGGCGAGCAGCAACTGCTCGGCCTCGGTGCCACCCTCGGCATCGCCGTGCAGGCCGCCGTCCTGGTGCCGTTCCTGAAGTCGGCGGGTTACCGCTTCCGACCGCGGTTCGATTTCCGGCACACCGGGCTCGGCAAGACCTTCCACCTGGCCAAGTGGACCCTCGGCTTCGTGCTGGTCACCCAACTGGCCCTGGTCGTCGTCACCCGGCTGGCCAGCAAGGCGACCGTCGAGGGTCAGGGCGGTGGGCTCAGTGCCTACACCTACGCGTACGCGGTGTGGATCCTGCCGCATTCCCTGGTCACCGTCTCGCTGGCCACCGCGATGCTGCCGTCGGCCTCCCGGCTCGCCGCCGAGGGTGATCGGGTCGGGGTCGCCGAGGAGACCACCCGGACCATCCGGCTCGCGGTCACGGCCCTGCTGCCGGTGGCCGTCGCTTTCGTCTTCCTCGGGTTGCCGGCCGCCCAGTTGATCTTCGGCTTCGGCCAGGGGGCCCGCGATGCCGCGTACGTGGGCAGTGCCCTGATGGCCCTGGCCATCGGATTGGTCCCGTTCACCGTGCAGTACGTCTGCCTGCGGGCGTTCTATGCGCTGGAGGACACCCGCTCGACCTTCTTCCTCCAGTGCCTGATCGCGGCGGCCAACGTGGTCTTCGGCATCGCCGCGGTGCTGCTTTTCGACCGACCGGCGCTGGTGGCCACCGGGCTCGGCCTGGCCTACTCGCTCGCGTACGGGGTCGGCGTGGTGGTGTCGTTCCGCCGGCTCGGCCGCCGACTGCCCGAGCTGGACGGCGAGTCGCTGATCAAGCACTGCATCCGGCTGATCGCGGCCGTCGCCCCGGCGGCTGCGGTCGCCTGGGTCATCGTCTGGCTGTTCACGGGCTGGTCGTCATCGCGATTCGTGCTGGCCCTCGGACTGATCGTCGGTGGCGCGGTTGCGGTGTTGCTCTTCCTGGTCGCGGCCCGGATGCTCAAGATCCGCGAGGTCACCGACATCATCAAAGTGATCCGCCGCCGAGGAGCGTCCGGCGCCCCGACCGAGGGGGCCGAGACCGCGGGCGCCGAGGCCGCGGGAGCGGGCGACTCGCCGATCGAGAATCTTCTGGATCATGAACCGGCCAACCAACTCCCCGACCCCGGCGATTCGCCCACGGTGATCCGGTCTCCGCGTGACACCATCGGGGAAGCACCCACCGCCGTGGTGGCCCCCCAGCAGCCAGACGGCCCGACCGAGAACGCAGACGCAATGGCACAGGCGGCAATAGCCCGCACCTATGACGACGACGAGGCGGCTGCGGGGCCCGCCTCGAGAGCAGCCACCCTCCCAGCCGGAACGGTTCTCGCCTCCCGTTACCGCCTGGAGGAGTTGCTCGCCGAGTCGGCGCCGACGGTCACCTGGCGGGCGTTCGATCTGGTGCTCTCCCGCTCGGTCCTGGTCCATCTGCTCGCGCCCGGCGCCGAGGACGAGGCCGACCTGCTGACCGCGGCCCGCAAGGCCTCGGTCGCCACCGACTCCCGCTTCCTGCGGGTGCTGGACGCGGTGCACAGCAGCGATCCGGAGCTCGGTTCCTACATCGTCTGCGAGTACGCCACCGGCCGGTCGCTGGAGATGATCTTGAGCCACGGGCCGCTCTCCGGGCTGGAGGCGGCCTGGGTCGTCCGCGAGGTCGCCGACGCGCTGGCCGGGGTGCACGGACTCGGGCTCTATCACCGGCGGATCAACCCGGACACGGTGATCATCACCCCGACCGGCAACGTGAAGATCGTCGGACTGCTGATCGAGGCCGCGCTCCGGCCCACCCGCACCGGCATCGTGCACGGCGCCGACACCCCCGAACTCGTCGATGTCACCGACCTCGGCCGCCTGCTCTACGCCACGTTGGTCGCCCGCTGGCCGGGTGGGCCGGGCTTCAGCCTGCCCGACGCGCCGGTGGTCGGCCAGCGCTGGATGACCCCGCGCCAGGTCCGGGCCGGGGTGTCGCCCGCGCTCGACAACGTCTGCGATCAGATCCTCGGCGACCCGCCCCGGCATCGGGCCATGCCGGTCACCACCGCGCACGGCGTGGTCCTCGCGCTGACCAAGGTGCTCGGCAGCGCCGACGCCGCCGGCGACCTGGAACGGCGCCTGAAGCAGCCCATTCCGATGGTCGGTGCGCGTTCGGACCGCGCGGACCGCAGCACGCCCCAACCCGTCTCCTCCCTCCTCGAACAACCCGCTCCGGCCCAACGACCCCAGGTCGTCGCGGCGGCCGGCGGGCCGCCGACGGCGGTCCGGGCTCCGGTGCCGAAACCGGCCGGCCAAGCCGCGAAGTCGGGCTCAGGCCAGACCACGGTGATCCGGCCCGTGCACCGCCCGGCGCAGCGCGGCCCGCGCCGCTGGATCGGCATCTTGTTGATCCTGGCCGTGCTCCTGATCGCCGCCGGCGTCGTCGCCGCCATGGTCCTCGATCAGCGCCTGGCCAGCGGTCCGGCGGCGGTCCCGCCGGCCAAACCGTCAGCCTCGACGTCGGCGGCGCCGCCCGCGAAACCGGTGAAACTGACCATCGTCAACGCTCGCGACTTCGATCCCCAGGCCACCCCGCCCGAGGAGAATCCGGCCGAGGTGCCACTCGCGTACGACGGCAATCTCAAGACCCGATGGCGCACCGTGCAATACCTGGGTACGCCGAAGCTGGGCAATCTGAAGCGCGGTGTCGGTCTTGTCGTCGACCTCGGGAGTGCCCAGGCCGTCCGCGAAGTGAAGCTGAACCTGAGCGGCAAGGGAACCTCGGTCGAATTTCGTGTCCCCAAGAACAATCCGTCTCAGACTCAGAATCCGCCGATGAAGTCCGACAGCCAGTGGCGTACGGTGGCGTCGGAATCGAAGGCGGGCGGCACGGTAACGCTGACCGCGAAGCAGAGTGTGACGACTCGCTATGTCCTGGTGTACCTGACCTCACTGCCGAAGGAGGGGACGGGCTATCGGGGCGGTATCTACGAGGTTGAGGTGCGGCAGTGACGGTGGGCGACGCACCTCACGCCGAGCCCTCCCCTGTTCTTGAACCAGCCAAATCTGTTCTTGAACCAGCCAAATCTGTTCTTGAACCGGCCGAAGCCGATTTCTGCCCCTCCGACCGCGACCTGCTGGCGCCGCACGTCGCCGGTGACGCGACCGCCTTCGCCGCCCTGGTCACCCGGCACCAGGATCGGATGTGGGCCATCGCGCTGCAGGTGATGCGCAACCCCGACGATGCGGCCGACGCCTTGCAGGACGCGTACGTCGCCGCCTTCCGGCGGGCCGGCAGCTTCCGCGGCGACGCGCAGGTGACGACCTGGCTGCATCGGGTGGTGGTCAACGCCTGCCTCGACCGGCTGCGGAAGATCAAGCGGCGGTCCGCCCTGCAGTTGCCCGACGATCTGGACCGGTCGGACCTGCTCGCCGTCGGATCGCCAGAGGGGGCGGCGGACCGGCTGGCGGCCGATCATGACCGGAGCGTCGTCGCCGGCGCGCTGGATCAGATCAACCCCGACCAGCGGGCGGCCTTGGTGCTGGTCGACATGCAGGGCTACTCGATCGACGAGGCCGCGCAGATTCTCGGCTGCGCGCCGGGCACGGTCAAGAGCCGGTGCGCCCGGGGCCGGGCCAAGCTGCTGCCCCTCCTGGCCGCCCTGCGGCAACCGGAGGGGGGCTGATGGTGATTTCGTCTCAGTCCACCCGGCGACCCCTTCGCCATGAATACTGGCGGGCGAGCCGCGACTCGGGGGCAGATCCGCGGATCTCAGGCTTGATGGCAGGAAGAGGCTTAACCATCGTGGACGGAAGGCAGCACGCCGAACGTCAAGGCCGCACGGATCACTGGAGGATCCGGTGACCGGCCATCCCACCGTGCCCGAGATTGCCGAGGCGGCTGAGCGACTACTCGGCGCCGACCACGATGCCGAGATCACCCAGCATCTCGCCGGTTGCCCGGACTGTCAGCAGACGGCCGCCGCATTGCGGGAGGTGTCGTCGGTGCTGGCCGCCGAGCCTCGGCCGACGATGCCGCCGTCGGTGGCGGCCCGGTTGTCGGCGGCCTTGGGCGAGCACGCATCGCGACCGCGACGGATCCACGCCACCGCGCCCGTGCCGCGGACGAGCCTCGGTGCGTTCGGCGCCGACCGGCACCGGCACCCGGTCAGCCGGTGGATCGGCCCGGTGCTGGTCGCCGCGGTATTCGCCGCCCTCGTCGGTTTCGGCGGCTATGTGCTGAGTGCCCGGGCCGGGATGAACGAGCCGCCGGTGGTCGCGGCGGTCAACAGTGCTGAGCTGGGTGCGGACGCGAAGGCCCTGCAGAAGGTCACCGACCTCGACCCGCACCGCTTCTCCCAGGCCTGGCAGTGCGCTCGTCAGGTCACCTCAGGACGGATCGTCGGACTCGCCACCACGGTGGTCGACGGCTCGCCGGCCCTGCTGGTCTACACCCGGTCGGGTGGTCGGACGCTGGTCACCGTGGTCAGCGGCTGCCACCGATCGGACCCCTCGGCCGGACCCTCGGCGGTGCTCAACCGCTGATCGTCCTCGGGCCCGACCAGCACCGAGACCTGGAATACGGGAGGCCACCGGCAGCGTTTGGCGGAGGTAGGGTTACCCGGATCATCGAAGATTGAACGTACGAAAGGCAGCATGAGCACCGACAGCATCCGTGAGGTCATCATCGTCGGCAGCGGTCCGGCCGGCTACACCGCAGCGGTGTACGCGGCCCGCGCCAACCTGAAGCCGTTGATGTTCGAAGGATCGATCACCGCCGGCGGCGCCCTGATGACGACCACCGACGTGGAGAACTTCCCCGGCTTCCAGGACGGCATCATGGGCCCGGAGCTGATGGACAACATGCGCGCACAGGCTGAGCGCTTCGGCGCCGAGCTGGTTGCCGAGGACATCACCGCGATGGATCTCACCGGCGCGATCAAGACGGTCACCGACGCCGAAGGACAGACCTTCGCCGCGCGTACGGTCATCCTGGCCATGGGTTCGGGCTATCGCAAGCTCGGCCTGGACAACGAGGAGCGGCTGTCCGGTCACGGGGTCTCCTGGTGTGCGACCTGTGACGGCTTCTTCTTCCGCGAGAAGGACATCGCGGTGGTCGGTGGCGGCGATTCGGCGGTCGAGGAGGCCACCTTCCTGACCCGGTTCGCCAAGTCGGTCACCCTCGTGCACCGGCGCGACGAGCTGCGGGCCAGCAAGATCATGGTGGCCCGCGCCGAGAAGGATCCCAAGATCACCTTCGCCTGGAACTCCGCGATCTCTGAGATCCACGGTGACAAGTCGCTGACCGGCGTGACGCTGACCGACACCACCACCGGGGCCGAGCGCGAGCTTCCGGTCTCCGGACTGTTCATCGCCATCGGCCACGACCCGCGCTCGGAGCTGCTGCCCGGCCAGGTCCATCTGGACGGCGAGGGCTACGTGATCACCGACGGCAAGTCGACCCGGACCAACCTGCCGGGAGTCTTCGCCTGCGGCGACCTGGTCGACCACACCTACCGGCAGGCCGTGACCGCGGCCGGCACCGGATGCTCGGCCGCCCTGGATGCCGAGCGCTATCTGGCCGACCTCGACGACGCCGGCGACGTGCTGCTCGCGGCCGACGAGGCTCTGCTGACCGGCGCCACCAACTGACGGGTGGCCGCTGACGCGCAGGTGTCAGTGGTGACCGTCATGATGATTTCCAGATCCGCCCCCGTTCCCCCGAACGGGTAACCGAAGAGCAGGAGTTGTTCGATGGATGCAGTATCCGAAGTGACCGATTCGACCTTTGACGAGGTCGTGATCAAGTCCGCCAAGCCCGTGGTCGTGGATTTCTGGGCCGACTGGTGCGGACCGTGCAAGCAGGTCGCCCCGATCATCGAGGAGCTCGCCAAGACCCACGGCGACAAGGTGACCTTCGTCAAGATGGACACCAACACCAACCCGATCACCCCGGCCAACAGTCACGTGCTCGGGCTGCCGACCATTCAGGTGTACGTGGGCGGCGAGCTGGTGAAGGCCTTCAAGGGCGCCAAGTCCAAGTCGGTGCTGCTCGGCGCGATCGAGGAATACCTCTGAGCCGTCAGGCCATGCTCGGTTCCTGATAGATCCCCATGACGTTGCCGCCGGGGTCGCGAAACCACGCGATCGTCTCCGGGTCGTGTTCCAGCGGTCGGACGATCTCGGTTCCGGCGGCCTCGAGCCTGGTCATGCAGGCCTCGGCGTCGTCGACCATGATCGAGATGATGATCCCGGCCTCCCGCATCGGCGGCCGGTCCGTGACCCACGTGCCACTCACCTCGCCGACCGTGTCGTCGAACGAGGTGTGGCCGCCGTTGTCGGTGCGCAGCTTCCAGCCGAAGATCTCGCTGTAGAAGGTGGCTGACGCCTGGATGTCGGTGGCCGGAATCTCCAGATAGCAGATCTTGCCGCTTGCGTAGGTCGGACTCATGACTCCAGCTTCTCGCTGGTCGATCTCGGGCCGTCTGTGGGGGTGGTCTCGTGGGCTGACCGGTGGCCCGCCGCGCGACGTTGACGTCCCTGACTGCTGACACCGGCTAGAAGAAGTCTTCGCAGAACGGCGCCCGGAGGGTGGTGAAGGCGGCCGACACGGCGGCGACAGTGTCGCCGGTCCGCTCCTCGACCAGCCCGGCGGACCGGAGCGAACCGAGGGTGTTGTTGCCCAGATAGATCGCACCGAGGTCGCGGACGTCGAGGGTCAGATCGGGCTTGCGCCGGGCCCGCGAGGTCACGGCCCCGTCCGGTCCGGCCTGCAGCCGGATCGCGCCGTCGTTGGCCGGCAGTGTGCGGTCGCGGACGCCGATGACCACATCGAGGTCGGCGGCGTACGTGCGGGCCTCGAGTGCGGTGCGGACGTCGATCAGCCGGGCGTAGGTCGCGTCCATCAACTCGGCCTTGATCATCCGGGGATCGGCGACCAGCTGCCGGAGGGGAAAGTCGGTGGGCACATCGGCGGTGAAACTCCGGACGAGGTCGAGGCTGAGGAGAAAGCGCCACAGTCCGGCGTAGCCGTCGGGCCCGGCCGCATCGACCTCGGTCACCTGGACTTCGGCGAAGCCGTGATCGGCCCCCTCCTTCACCCGGAAGGCGGCGTACCCGTCCGGTTGACCGCTCGCGCCGTAGTGCAGCACATAGCGGTACGCGGACGCCCCGTGTCGCCAGGGCTCGGGATCGTGCCAACGCACCGTCCACCAGGCTTCGTTGCGATTGAGCGCGCCGACCCGGTCGCCCAGCCAACTCTCCCGCAGCGCCGTGATGATCGGCAGGGCGACCTCACGCTCGACTTCCCCGACCGAGCCGGCGCCGAGGTGGACGTCCGGCCGAAACCCCATGGACTGCGTCGGGCCGGTGACCCGGTACCGCGAGACGGCCGGACCGTAGCCGAACCGGCCGTAGATCAGTGATTCGGACGCCCAGAGCAGGGCCACCGGTTCGGTGCCGCGTTCGACGATGTCGGCCAGCTGGTGCTGCATCATGGCCGTCAGCACACCGCGCCGCCGGTAGGACGGCTGGACGGTGACGAAGGTGACGGCCGCGACCGGCACGGCCCCCCCGGGCACTGTCATCACCCGGCTGTAGACGCCGGCGGTGGAGATCCAGCGTCCGTCGACCGCGTACCCGAAGTTTCGGCTGGGCTCGAACACTGCCTGACCGGGGCCCCAGTGTTCGGGGGCGTAGTCCTCGTGGAAGCCGCGCATCGTGGTGGCGAAGAACTCTTCGACATCGTCAGCGGTGGCTGGCCGGAGGGTCAGCTCGGCCAGGTGCGGTGCGGTCGGGGGCTTGGGCATCGTCGTCCTCAAATCGGTTCGTCGCGCAGCGACACCGCGACCGGCGTCGGCAGCTCGACGGTCCGGCTCACGGTGCAGAGCCGGTCATGGGATTTCTTGATCGCCGTGGCCAGCACCGCCTCCGCGGCCGCACCGCCCTCGTCGTCGGAAAAGGTCACCTCAAAGTCGATCGCCACCTCGCTCAGATGGTTGCCGTGCTCGTCACGGAGCTTCTCCGCGGTCGCCGCGATCGTGAAGCTGACGGGCTCGGAGCGCTTGCTGGTGATGGCGTCGACGTCCATGCCGGTGCAGCCGGCGATCGCCACCAGCAGCAACTCGACCGGGGTGAACTCGCCGTGGTCGCCGCTCCCGAACGAGAGCGTGCCGCCGCGCGCATTGGTCGCCGTGAACTGCAGCCGGGAGTCTCGGACCAGATCGACTCGGTTCTCCTGCTCGTCACTCATCCGCCAACTCTGGCACACCGCCTCATCTCAGCGGGGGTGACTGCGCGCCCGGCGGCACTTCTGCCGGTCACCGGTTCAGGGCGATGCGCGAGCGGCCTGGTGGGAGTACGCTCCTCCATGCCCCACGGTGATCGGTAACCGTCGGCCAGCAGGTCGAGGAAGGGTTGCGCGTCGAAGGCCTCGGGCCCGAGGACACCCCGACCGGCCCAGGTCCCGTTGGCCAGCAACTCGAGGGCGACGACCGGGTTCACCGCGGTCTGCCAGACCACGCACTGCGCGCCGTACTCCCGCATGGTGGTTTCGTTGTCGACCAGATGGTAGAGGTACACCTCGCGCGGCTGGCCGTCCTGGCCGAGTCCGGTGACCCAGAGCCCGGCGCAGGTCGAGCCGTGCATCTTGGTCTCCGAGGAACGCCGGATCGGGCAGGCAGGCC
Source organism: uncultured Actinomycetota bacterium (assembly GCA_963731295.1). GTDB lineage: Bacteria > Actinomycetota > Actinomycetes > Propionibacteriales > Propionibacteriaceae > Microlunatus. Next base: position 46,746 of record CAVSUP010000006.1, on the reverse strand, counting down.
GCCACCACGTCTCGCGGCGAGATCGAGACACCCTTCACGGCAATGGGCTCGGTCTTGTCCAGGCCCAGCTTGCGGAGGGTCTTTAGGACATCGATGAATTCCGTGCCCAGGCCGTACTTGAAGGTGACCCGCTTGGCGTCCACCCAGCGCGGCATCAGCAGCACTTCCTCGTGCTCCACGTTGACGCATTCGACCGGCCCGATGCCGCCGGGAAAGTCGAACACCTCCGGCTCGCTGAACGGCTCGGTCACATACCAGCCGCGGCTCCGTTCCCAGATGATCGGGGGATTCAGGCATTCCTCGATCGTGGTCCAGATGGAGAACGACGGGGCGAAGTCGTAGCCGTCGACGGTCAGGTTGGAGCCGTCCCGGGTGCCGAGCTCGTCGATCTCGGAAAACAGGTGGTCCGCCGCGTACCGGGCGAACACGTCGGAGAGGCCGGGCTCCACGCCGATCCCGACCAGCGCAAGCCGGCCCGCGTGCTCCCAGTCGAGCGCGACCGCGAACTGCTCGTCACCGAGCCGGACGCCGATCTTGGTGTACGGCTCGTCCGGGTGCCGCCGAGAGAGCGACATCGCCATATCGAGGTAGTCCGCGCCGGCGGCGAAGGCGCCGTTGAAGATCGGCATCACGAACCGCGGATCGACGGCGTTCATCACATGGGTCGCCCGGTGCTCAAGGACCAGCGCGGCGACCGATTCCGCATCCGAGGCGTCGATCTGCGCGGCGACGAAGCGTTCGTCGGCCCCGTGCTGCTCCCGGACGGCGTCAACCGTCCGTTGCGCGCGACCGAGGTCGTAGTCGGCTACCACCAGGAGTTCGAAGAAGTCGCGACGGGCGGCGATCCGGGCAAAGGCATCCCCCACGCCTCCGGATCCGACCAGGACAATGCGCATTGGTGAACGGTCCCCCATCCGCCGGGGCCTGACGTACCGCGGCACTGTGGACTCTAAGGGATGCGTCGGCGAACTGCCGCAGGTGCCGAGCCATCAGCCCAGCCAGCCCCAGCCAGCCGGTGAGCCAGGCCCTGGGCCAGACGGTGGGCCAGCCGTCAACTGTCGAAACCGAGCCCGACCTTGTCGAGGGCCCGGAGCCAGAGGCCACGCCGGCCTTCGCGCTCGTCGGCCCGAGCCAGCGCGCCGCGCGTCAGCTGGATCCCGGTCCAGCGCAGCGGCTCCGGCGGGAACGGAATCGGCTTGGATCGCACCATCTCCAGCCGGGTCCGTTCCGTGTCGCGACCGTCGAGCAGGTCCAGCGCCGTACGCGCGCCGAAGTGGGAGGCGCCGACCCCGAGTCCGGTGAAACCGACGACGTAGCCGACCCGACCGGCCATCGCCTGACCCCAGAACGCACTGAACCGGCTGCACGTGTCGATGGTGCCGCCCCAGGCATGGCTGATCCGGGTGTCGGCCAGCTGCGGGAAGGTGTCGACGAGGTGCCCGGCCAGCACGCTGAAGGTCTCCGGATGCTGCGCCCTCCGCGGGTCCCGATCGCCACCGAGGAAGTAGAGCGCGTCGTAGCCGCCGAACAGCAGGCGATCGTCGGTGGTCAGCCGGTAGTAGTGGAACCGGTTGCCCGCGTCACCGATCCCCTGCCGCCGGGCCCAGCCGAGCGAGTTGCGGAGGTCGGTGGGCAGCGGCTCGGTCATCAACGCGTAGTCCCAGACCGGCACCACGTACGCGGCCATCCGACGCAGCAGCGGTGGGAACGCGCTGGTGGCCAGCAGCACCTTGGCTGCCCGGACCCGGCCGTACGCGGTCCGCACCTCGACGCCGGCGCTCGTCCGCCGCAGGTCGCTGGCCAGTGTGTTCTCGTGGATCCGGACGCCGAGGCGCTCAGCGGCGGCCGCGAGCCCCCAGGCCAGCCGGGCCGGATCGAGGATCGCCGTACCGTGCGGGTCGTGCAGCCCGGCCAGATAGGTCGGTGAGTTGACCTCCGCGCGCACCTGGTCAGCGTCCAGCAACTCGGCCGACCGTCCGAGATCACGAGCCAGCCGATACTCCTGCACCAGACCGGCGGCTTGCCACGGAGCCACCGCCACGGTCAGCTCGCCGGTCCGTTCGAAGTCGCAGGCGATGCCGTGCCGACCGATCGCCGCCTCGATGGCATCGAGGGTCTCGTCGCCCATCCGCAGCAGAGCAGGAAGTTCGTCGGCGAACCGGTCGTGACCGTTGGCCAATCCGTGGGTGATGCTGGCCGCGCAGAAGCCACCGTTGCGACCCGAGGCGCCTTCGGCAATCCGATCGCCTTCGAGAAGCACCACCTTGCGGCTCGGCTCTTCCTCGATGGCCTGGAGTGCGGCCCACAACCCGGTGAAGCCGCCGCCGACCACCACGAGGTCCGCCTCGGTGTCGCCCACGAGCCGGGTCCGGGCGGCCGGTCGCTCCGGGCGATCGAGCCAGAACGGGGCCGGGACGGCATCAGCGAGCGCCCGGGCCGGATTCATGGCACGACTTTAGCTTTGCGAATCAGGGTCGGACGGGGGCCACCGTCGACTGCTCGCGCTGCGTGTAGGTCGCCGGTTCGGGGGTTGCCGGCTGACCGACGAGTCCGGTCAGCCGGTTCCACGCCGCGCTCAGATCGGACTTCCAGCGCACCGAGGTCTGCAGGTCCATCCGCAGGCGCGGGGTGATCGGATGGGGCCGGACGATCTGGAAGCCGACCTTCTCCAGCCAGCCGACCGGCAACATGCAGGACGGCCCCCGGTGGTGGCTGCCGATCGCTTCCAGAGCGCGGATGTCGCGGCGGGCGACCAGACCAGCGGCCGACTGGATCAACTGGCGGCCGAAGCCCTTGCCCCGGAACTCCTCGAGCACCAGCACCGACATCACCACCGCGGCATCCGGGCCGACCGGAGTGCTGGCGAAGGCCCCGAGTCGCGGCACGTACATCGCCGGTGCCATGGTCAAGAAGGCGATCGGCTCGTCGTCCACGCAGCCGACGACGCCGCAATAGCCCCAGCGTTGGGTCACGGCCTCGGCCCACTCGGACTTGATCACCCGGCGGTCGGTGTGATCGGCCGGGGCCGAGATCTGGGTGATGCTGGACTCCCAGAACGCACAGCCGGAGCACGGCTCGGGCATCGACGCCAGATCGGCGGCAATCATCGGTCGGAAGCGTCGAGACCCCACGACTCAGTGCCTCATTTCCTGATCCGCGGCTTGGCGAGACCGGCCGCGAAGCCGAGGAACAGGCCGAAGACGATCCCCGCCGCCAGCCACAACGACCAGCGCACGGGCCGACTCGGTCCGCTCATCCCGGGCCCGGCATCCAGCAGCCTGGCACCACTCAACGCCGCAACGAGGCTCCCCTTCGGCATGCAGCCATCCTAGGCCGCTCGGGCCGCACACCGAACCGGTGATCCGCGTGGGCTGCGGGCGCCGCCTGAGGCTCCCCGCCTGTGTGCATCGCGCCCAGGGATGAGGCACGCTTGACCCACGGATGGTTGGGCACGGTGAGGAGTGGGAACGTGAGTGAGACCGGTACGCCGTCATCGGAGGCCGAGTCGGCGCTGCGACGACTGCGCGCCCACGACACCCGGTTGGACAGCTACGTCGATCGGTACGCGGCCCGCACCCATGGCATGACGGCCTCGGCGATCCGCGCCCTGTTCGCCGTGGCCAATCGCCCCGAGGTCGTGTCGCTCGCCGGCGGGATGCCCAACATCGCCGATCTTCCCCTCGACGTCGTCGGCTCCTCGCTGCACAACCTGGTGCTCACGAGCGGACAGCAGGTGATGCAGTACGGCTCCGGTCAGGGCGAGCCGGCCATCCGCGAGGCCATCTGCGAGGTGATGAAGCTCGAGGGCATCACCGCCCATCCGGACGACGTCACGGTCACGGTCGGCTCCCAACAGGCCCTGGATCTGGTCACCCGGATCTTCTGCGATCCCGGTGACGTGGTGCTCTGCGAGGCGCCCAGTTACGTCGGCGCACTCGGGGTGTTCCGCGCCTATCAGTGCGAGGTCGTCCACGTGGCCATGGATGATCAAGGTCTGCTGCCGGAAGCACTGACCGAAGCGATCGCTGGTGTGCACCGGGCCGGGAAGAAGATCAAGTTCCTCTACACGATTCCGAACTTCCACAACCCGGCCGGCGTCACCCAGTCGGTGGAGCGTCGAACTGAGCTGCTGCGGATCGCCGAACTGCATGATCTGCTGATCATCGAGGACAACCCGTACGGATTGCTCGGCTTCGACAGCGAACCGCTGCCCGCCATGCGATCGATGAATGATGATCATGTTGTCTACCTGGGCTCGTTCTCCAAGACCTTCGCACCCGGCTTCCGGGTCGGTTGGGTGCTGGCGCCGCACGCCGTGCGCGAGAAGTTGGTGCTGGCCCAGGAGTCCGCGACGCTGTGTCCGCCGGTCTTCTCCCAGTTCGCGGTGACCGCGTACCTCAACAACCATGACTGGCGCGGACAGATCAAGATCTTCCGGGAGATGTATCGGGAACGTCGGGATGCCATGATCACCGGACTCGGTGATCACATGCCGGTCGGCACGGACTGGACGGTGCCGAGCGGCGGGTTCTTCGTCTGGGTACGCCTTCCGCCCGGCCTCGACTCCGCCGCGATGCTCCCCCGCGCCGTCAGCGCCCGGGTCGCCTACGTGCCCGGCACCGCCTTCTACTCCGACGGTTTCGGCAGTCGTCACATGCGGCTGTCCTACTGTTTTCCGACGCCCGAACGGATCATCGAAGGCACCCGCCGACTGGGCGAGGTGCTGCAGTACGAGGCCGGTGTGTTGGAGACCTTCGGCACCGCTGTCGGGGCCGAGGCTCGCCCACCACTGCAGGGCTACGACGCCCCCGGCGCCAACCAAGCATGATGTTGATCATGAACAGGGTCATCGAAGTTGATCATGGACCAGAAGATGATCACGGAAGCGAAGGTGATCATGAAGTGCTGATGATGATCATGAAACGGAGGAATGCGTGACTGAGCAGCCGCTCACCGAGACCGTCGTCGTGCTGTCTGGCGGACTGTCCCACGAACGGGACGTGTCGCTGCGATCGGGTCGTCGGGTCAGTCAGGCGCTGCGGTCCCGCGGCGTCGAGGTGCTGGAGTCGGATGTCGACTCCGCACTGTTGCCGAAGCTGTCCGACCTCGGTCGCCCGGTGGTGTTTCCGCTGCTGCACGGCGAAGCGGGTGAGGACGGCGCCCTGCGGGAGGTCCTCGCCCTGCTCGGGGTGCCGTTCGTCGGCTCGATCGGCTCGGCCTGCCGGGTGGCGTTCGACAAGTCGATCTCGACCACGGTGGTCGCCGACGCCGGCGTCACAACTCCGCGTCAGGTCGCCCTCCCCCACGAGATCTTCCGCGAGCTCGGAGCACAGGCCCTGGTCGCGGCTCTGGGCGATCAACTCGGGTTCCCGATGATGGTCAAGCCGTCGCGCAGCGGTTCGGCCCTGGGCTGCAGCAAGGTGAGCCGCCCCGAGGAACTGCCGTCAGCGATGGTCGGGGCGTACGCGTACGGTCCGGTAGCGGTGATCGAGGAATTCATCTCAGGGGTCGAGGTGACGGTGGCGGTCGCCGACCGCGGAGCCGGGCCGGCCGCATTGCCGATCGTGGAGATCCGCCCGGATTCCGGGGTCTATGACTACACCGCCCGCTACACCGCCGGTGCGACCCGCTTCCTGTGCCCGGCCGAGTTGCCCGCCGAGACGGCCCAACGCTGCGCCGACCTCGCCCTCCGGGTGCACGACGTCCTCGGTCTGCGAGACCTGTCCCGCACCGACCTCATCGTCACCCCCGCCGGTGTGCCCGTGTTCTTGGAGGTCAACGTGGCGCCCGGCATGACCGAAACCTCCGCCGTGCCGCTGGCCATCGAGGCGGCGGGCTGGAGCCTGGGCAAGATGTGTGCCGACCTGGTCCAGGCCGCGGCCACCCGCGGCGACCAGCCGGTCCCCGCGATCCGTTCCTAGAGTTTCGAGACGTAGGCGTGTATCGGCGGGTTTGGGTCCAGCAGTCGCTGGTCGTGATCGTCGGGCTCGCGCTGGCCATAGCGATGGTTTTCCTGGGCTTCTGGCAGCTCCGGGTCTACACCGCGCAGGGAGCGGCGGTGGCCGAACGCCGCGCCGCCGCTCCCGCGGTGCCGTTGATCAGTGTCGCGCCGGCCGGTGCGGCCGTGCCGAATGGTTACGGCCGGACCGTCACGGTCGACGGCCGCTACGACTCCGGCCTCCAGGTCCTGGTGCCGATCGAGCCGACCGGACCCTTCCGGGTGCTCACGGGGCTCCGGCAGGACGACGGCAGCATCGTCGCCGTCGTCCGGGGCGTGGTCGACGAAGACTCGGCGCCGCCCGCACCCACCGGCCCGGTGCATCAATCGGGGGTGCTATTGCCGACCGAGGAGGCCGTCGCCGGTGCGCCGGCCCCCGCCGGACAGCTGAGCTCGGTCCGGCTGCCCCTGCTCGCCCAGCAATGGCCGGGTCCTCTGGTCAACGGATTCATCACGCTCAACGCGAGCGATGCGCAGGCTCAGCAACTCGTGCCGGCCCAGGTCATCCTGCCCGAAGGCCGGGGACGGCTGCGAAACGGTGCGTACGCGGTCCAATGGTGGCTGTTCGCCGCATTCACGGTGGTCATGGCCGGCCGGATGGCCCGGGACTTCGGACGTCGGGAGGACTTCGAGGGTGAGGAGGCCGACGAGATGATCAACGACGGTCCCCCGGAGGCGACATAGGCTCTGGCCCATGCGCAATGCGTTGATTCGCTATCGGTTCATGGCCTATCTGGTCGGCTGCCTGCTCGTCGTGCTGGTGTGCGTCGGCTTGCCGCTCAAGTACTTCGGTGGCAACGGCACCGTCGTGACCTTCACCGCGATCCCTCACGGCTACCTCTACATGATCCTGCTGATCACCGCGGTCGACCTCGGCCGGCGAGCCAAGTGGAGCTGGAAGCGACTGCTGCTGATCGCTCTGGCCGGGACAGTGCCCTTCCTCTCCTTCGTGGCTGAGCGATCCGCCACCAAAGACGTGCGCCCCAAGCTCCAGGCTGAGCAGTCCAAGGCCCAGCAGTCCGAGGCCCAGCAGGCACAAGCCCCCGACGCCAACGACCCACTAGACAGGTCGGCGACCGACCCACTTGGCTAACGAGCTATTTGTCGATTTATCAACATAGCTATTTTGCGCTCAGGGTCATGGCCTGCGCGATCCGCTCCAGGTCTTCCGCTGTGGCGAAATCGACGATGATCCGCCCGCGGCTCTTGCCGATCTCGATTCGCACCCGGGTCTCGAACTGGTCTGAGAGCTGATCGCTCAACTCCTTCACCCGGGGCGCGGTGGTCTTCGGCCCGTGCGGGCGGCGTGGTCGCTCGTCATGACCAGTCTCCCCCAGTGTCACCAGCTCTTCCACGGCACGCACTGAAAGACCCTCGGCGACGACCCGCTGGGCGACCCGCTCCTGAGCCGCGGGGTCGTCCAGGGCCAGGATGGCGCGAGCGTGACCCGCGCTCAACACGCCCGCGGCGACCCGGCGTTGCACCGTAGCCGGGAGCCGAAGGAGCCGGATGGTGTTCGAGATCTGCGGACGGGACCGTTTGATCCGCGAGGCCAATTCTTCTTGGGTGCAGCCGAAATCCTCCAACATCTGCTGGTACGCCGCCGCCTCCTCGAGCGGGTTGAGCTGAGCCCGATGAAGATTCTCCAGGAGCGCGTCTCGGAGGAGGTCGTGCTCCTCGGTCTCGCGGACGATCGACGGGATGGTGTCGAGGCCGGCGCGCTGAGTCGCTCGCCACCGCCGCTCCCCCATCACCAGCTCGAAGCGGTCCTCACCCAGTGGCCGCACCACAACTGGCTGCAGGAGCCCGACTTCGTGGATGGATTCAACCAGTTCGTCCATGGCGTCTTCGTCGAAAACGGTACGCGGCTGGCGCGGATTGGGCGTGATGGCGGACACCGGGAGATCGGCGAAGTACGATCCCGCCGGCACGGGCATGATCGGCGGGCCGAGCGGAGTAGGTACATCGACCGCGGACGATCCGGCATTCTCAGCGGCAACTGTCGTCGGCTCGGTGCGCTGGAAAAGCTCGCCCAGGCCGCGACCCAGTCCCACTCGTCGGTCGGTGCTCGTCGTCATGAGGTCTCCTTCGCGCCCCGGTGGGCAATTTCCTGGGCGGCTTTGAGGTATGAGACGGCGCCAGCTGAATCTGGGTGATAGGTGAGCACGGTTTGGCCGTAGCTCGGTGCCTCAGAGATACGGACGGACCGCGGAATGACCGTGGGCAGCGTCTCCGCGGCGAAGTGGGTACGCACTTCGTCGGCAACCTGGGCGGCTAGCCGGGTGCGTCCATCGAACATGGTCAGCAGCACCGTGCTGAGCCTTAGCCCGTCGTTCAGCTCGCCTTTGACCAGATTGATCGTGCGCATCAGCTGCGAGACGCCCTCGAGGGCGTAGTACTCGCACTGGATGGGAATGAGGATCTCGTTCGCCGCGACCAACGCATTCAGGGTCAGGAGGCCTAGCGACGGGGGACAGTCCAAGAAGACATAGTCCACCGGATCCACATTGAGGTACGCCTTCACGGACCGCAGAAGCCGGTTCTCTCGGGCGACGACCGAGACGAGCTCGATCTCGGCTCCGGCGAGGTCGATCGTGGCCGGCAGAACCTTGAGGCGCGGAGCTTCGGGGGAGTCGACGACGTGGTCGGCGATGGCGTCGCCGCCGATGAGTACTTCGTAAGAGCCTGGGGTGCCCGGGGAGTGATCGATCCCGAGGGCGGTGGAGGCGTTCCCTTGAGGATCTAGGTCGATCACCAACACCGACAGCCCGCCCAGGGCCAGCGCGGCCGCGAGGTTCACCGAGCTTGTGGTCTTACCCACGCCACCCTTCTGGTTGGCGACGACAAAGATTCGCGTGCTTGCCGGGGCGGGAAGTGGAGTCGGTTGGGGTCTGGTTTCACGTGAAACAGGACGCCGAGAGGGCTGCGGGTCTGGTTGCTCCGCGAACTCTGCCTCGTCGAATCTGGCCCGACGCGGGCCGGGTGGGCGGGCGATCGTGGAGGGGGATGCCTGCGGGATTGTGGGGGTCGAGTTGCCTGGCGTGTCCGGCGACGGATCTTCGCCGAGCTCGGAGTCAGGGCCGATTGCGGCGGACGGTGTCCCCTCGACCGGCACCGGGTTTGGACCGTCTACGCCGGGCGGGTGCCCTTCGACAAGCTCAGGGACCGACCCTTCGACAGGCTCAGGGACCGACCCTTCGACAGACTCAGCGACCGAGACGGACCCTTCGACAGGCTCAGGGACCGGCCCTTCGACAGGCTCAGGGAACGGCCCTTCGACAAGGTCAGGGACCGAGACGGACCCTTCGACAGGCTCAGGGACCGGCCCTTCGACAGGCTCAGGGAACGGCTCTTCGACAAGGTCAGGGACCGAGACGGCGGACCCTTCGACAAGCTCAGGGAACGGCTCGTCGTCGAGCTCGGGGTCAGGGCCGATTGCGTCGGACCCTTCGACAGGCTCAGGGGGCGGGCCGTCGGACGACTCAACGACTGAGGAAGGGGCAGCCTCGGCGGTTTTCAGGGGCGAGGTGAGGTGGCTCGTCAGTGAAGACAGCGAAGATTCGTGCCCTGAGCTTGTCGAAGGGTCGACGTCTGGCGCCTGAGGGAGCGCCAACTCCCGCGCCCATCCCACCATTTCACGTGGAACATCAGGCCAGCCGATCCGCGGATCGACTCGAACGTCACGGGGCCAGCCCAGGCCGGCTGTCACGTCGTTGATTGTGTCGGCACCCGCCGTCATGAAACCCCCTCGGGCTAGGTCAGCCTCACGTTAGCAACGATCACTGACACTCCCCGGTCGCCACCCCGGTCGTGGGACGTCACGTGTCAGCGCGCCCGCGACACGATCCTGACGACGTTCGTCGGATCAGCATCTGGATGGGCCCGAACGCTCAACACCTCACCGGTCAGTCGGAGTCGCCGCAGCAACGGCTCGGCTGTGGACAACTCCTGTCCGGCGGCCTGACCCTTCATGGCCAGGATCACGCCGTCAGGCCGTCGAAGTCCCTCGCACCACTCCACCAGTCGCTCGAGCGGCGCCACGGCCCGACCGGTGACGACCTCGTACAAAGCTCGGTGCTCCTCGGCCCGGCCTCGGACGACCCGGGCATTGGTTATCCCCAAGTTCTCCACAGTCTGGGTAAGGAAGGTGAAGCGCCGGAGGAGAGGCTCGAGCAGGGTGATCTGTAGATCGGGCCGCAGAATGGCGAGCGGGATTCCGGGGATGCCAGCGCCACTGCCGACGTCCACGACGGTGCTGCCTTCAGGAATTAGCTGAGCGATGGCGACGCCGTTGAGGATGTGACGATCCCACAGCCGATCGACCTCGCGGGGCCCGATCAACCCCCATTTCAATCCCGTGTCGGCGAGAATATCGACATAACGACAAATAGCTCTATAGCTTTCTGTATAAAGCTCTTCGGCGACTAATCGAGGATCTATCGCAGGTTGCACCAGAGATCCTTGCCTTGACGGGAGCGAGCACTACGAGAACGATCGGCAGGGGACGAGTGGCCATACCACCGGCCCCCGGCGCCAGGCCGATCAGAACGGCACGATCAGACCGGCCGATCAGACCGGCACGATCAGACCGGCACGATCACGACGTGACGCCGCGGTTCCTCGCCCTCGGACTCGCTCGTCAGTCCAGCCGCCGCGACGGCATCGTGGACAATCTTTCGCTCGAAGGGGTTCATCGGCGCCAGCGGCACCCGGTCCTGGGAGTCCTTCGCCTCCTGAACCGCGTCCGCGGCGAGAATGACCAGTTCCTTCCGGCGACGGTCCCGGTAGCCGGCCACGTCCAGCATCAGCCGGCTACGCTCACCCGTCTCGGTCATCACGGCCAGGCGAGTGAGCTCCTGAAGCGCATCGAGGACCTGGCCTTGGCCGCCGACCAGCACCTCGGATTCGCTGACGATGGAGACGTGCGCCCGATCGCCCTCGATGTAGGTGTCGATGTCGCCGTCCAGATCGGCGATGTCGAGCAGTTCCTCGAGATAGTCCGCCGCGACTTCCGCCTCGGCGTCCAGCGGATTGTCGGGCTTGCCGTCGGACTCCCCTTCAGAAGCATCGTCAGACTCCTCGTCAGGCGTACCGTCGGATGCACTTTCGGGTTGGTCATCGGCTTCGCCTTCGGCCGGCGCGCCTTCGGCCGACGCGCCTTCGGAATCGGTGGCCGCCGCCGGCGCATGGGCCGTGCCCTCTTCCAGCTCCGACGCTTCGGTGGCGGCGGCCTCAGCCTCGCCGGCCGACTCGTTCGGCAGGTCCCCGGGTCCAGCCGACTGCTCGTCGCCTGCCTGTTCCGCTAAGTCGTTCACGACATTCCTCTCTGGGGGCGCCATGGCGCCGTTCGGGCCGTCGAGCTCTCCTGACAGAGCACGAGGTGTTTCTGGCCGAGTCCGCACGTCACGTACTGGTGTGAGCGATCCCCGGTGAGTGCTAGGCGACGGCTCAGCGTTTGCGCTGAGATCGTGCCTGTTTGCGGGGCTGCTGGCGGACCACGCGAATCGGTGGATCCGTCAGTGGCTCGGTGGCACCGCCGCCGGTCGGCATCGGCTTCCGCGGCCGCGCTCCGTTGCCGTTGGTGTCGCCGTCCGACTCGGGTCCGGTGTCCTTGCCGTGAGCCTTCCGTCGCGCCTCCCAGGCGTCGTACGCGGGGGTGCCGGGCGCGGGATTGCGGCGGATCACGTAGAACTGCTGGGCCATCGTCCACAGGTTCGAGGTGAACCAGTAGATCAGCACGCCCACCGGGAAGTTGATGCCACCCACGGCGAAGATCAGCGGGAAGAGGTACAGCATGATCTTCTGCTGCTGCGCGAACGGGCCGGTCAGGGCCTCGGCCGGCATGTTCTTCCGCATCAGCTGAAGCTGGGTGATGAACAAGGTGACGGTCATCGCGATGATCAGGAACAGCGTCACCAGGTGGACGCTGTTGATGCCATTGGCGAAGCCGACCTTGATGAAGGTGTCGGAGATCCGGGCATTGAAGATGGTCGCCCCGTTGAGCGAGTTCAGCAGCTCGGGGTGGATCTTCAGCCAGTGACCGCGGGCCGTGTTGCGCGCCGCACCGTCGAGCACCCGGAACAGGGCGATGAAGATGGGGGACTGCAACAGCAGGGGCAAGCAGGAGGCCAGCGGGTTGGCGTTGTTCTCCTTGTAGAGCTTCATGGTCTCTTGACCGAGCTTCTCGCGGTCATGACCGTACTTCTTCTGCAGCTCGCGGACCTTGGGCTGCAGCAGCTGCATCGCCCGCGACGACTTGATCTGCTTGACGAAGAGCGGGATCAACGCGATCCGGATGACCACGGTCAGCGAGACGATGGACAGGGCCCACGTCCAGCCGCTGTCGGCGCCGAAGAGCGGCGACCACACCGAGTGGAAGAACACCAGGATGCCCGACACCACCCAGTAGAGCGGTTGCATGATCGTGCTGCCGAACTTGATGAAGGGGTCCCAGATCCCCATCGTGACCAGCATTGGCAGAAGTTCCATCAGTTCACACCTCGTTGCGACACGGACGCCGTGTGGTTCGGTGCCGCATGGTTCGGTTCAGCGTCGGAGGAGCCAAGTCTGCACGCGTGCAGTGCCTGTTCCTGCATTTCTTCGTCATATTCAGGGGTTCCCGGTACGGGGTCGTACCCACCGCTCGCCCAGGGGTGGCAGCGCAACAGTCGCCGGGCGGCCAGCCAGCTGCCCTTGACCGCGCCATGAACGGACACCGCTCGCAGCGCGTACGCCGAGCAACTCGGGTAGTAACGGCAGACGTTTCCGTACAGCGGACTGATCACCAGCCGGTACGCCTTGAGGAACCCGATCAGGAGGTACTTCATCGGCCGGAGCCTGAGGTGTGGGTCAGTCGGGCGATGGCCCGGGTCCAGGCCGCATCGAGATCCGCGGACAGCTCGGTTGCGGCCGTCGCCGACCGGGGTAGCGCACGAACGACCACATCGACGCCGGCGGGGGTCGACGCCAGCCGCGCCACCGCGAGATGCCGGAGCCGGCGCTTGACCCGATTCCGGATCACCGCGTTGCCGACCGGACGCCCGACCACGAAGCCGACGAGCGCGCCACGATCACCCGGGGCTGATCCGGCGTGGACGACCAGGGTGGGACGGCCTACGCGTACCCCCCGCTTGGTCACTCGCCGAAAATCCTTCGGGCTACGCATCCTGTGCTCTCGCGGCAACACCGTGATCGGTGAACGGCTCGGCTCAGGCCGACAGCTCGGCGCGGCCCTTGCGGCGGCGGGCAGCGAGGATCGAGCGACCCGCGCGGGTCCGCATCCGCAGGCGGAAGCCATGGGTACGGCTACGACGGCGGTTGCTCGGCTGGAAAGTACGCTTACTCACGGGAAAACTCCCACATCTTCGGTGGCTGACATCGACAACTGCTTCAGTCCGTGCGCCGCGGCGTACGGCCGGGGGCAGCGAACAGTGATCGCTGTGGACAGCGACCTCCCCACGGTACGGGGGCGCGGCAAGCCGGTCAAACCAGCCGGCGGCCTGCGTTTCGAACACACGTACGACCGTTGTCCAGCCGACACGCCGAAGAGCGGCTCGATATTATCTGGACTACTTGCACCTGGACCTTGGTGTTGCTAGCGTCGCCCTTCGCGTCAACTCTTCAGATGGGCTATCCGGGTCTTCCGGATCGAAGTTGTCCGCATTTGTTATGCACATTCTGTGGATAACAATGTGGAACGAGCTGGCGACGAACCTAACCTGAGCACCACGCCTCACCGCACCCCAGCACGATGCAGCCACCCAGCTGCCCGTGTCCCCAGAATCGGTCGGCACACACGGAACTTGCAGCGGAGAACCAGTGAGCGAACCTTCTGAGAGCGCGGCTGAGTCGATTCACCTCGCCTGGGACCATCTCGACTCCGCCGCACCCCCAGAGCTTCGTCGCTGGTTGAAGACCGGAAAGCCGGTCGCCCTGCACGACGACCTGCTGATGATCGCGGTGCCGAACAACTTCACCCGCAACCAACTCGAGATCCGCTTCCGCAATGACATCGAGGCCGCCCTCAGCGACTTCTTCCATCGGTCGGTCCAGCTGGCGGTGAAGGTCGACGAATCGCTGAGCAGCGATCTCGTTCAGCCCCAGCAGCCGTCCTACGACAATCCGTCCTACGACGGTCCGTACGGCGGATTCGGGTCAGGCGATCGGTCGGGATCGGGTCTGGACGGGCCGCCCGGGTATCCCTCGGGTCTGGACGGGCGCCCGCGCTTCGGCGAGGACGGCCGCTTCGAGGATCCGGCCCAGTTCGACGACCCGTCGCGGTTCGACACGCGCCGGTACGACGAACCCAGCGATCGCTATCCCGGTGGTGGCGGCCGCGGCGGAACCTTCGGCAGTGACGACTTCGCCGGGCCGGACCACCAGCGGCCACCGGCCGGCGATTCCGGCGGCCGTCCCGATTCCGGCGGCCGTCTCGATTCTGGGGGCCGTGCCGATTCTGGAAGCCGATCCGAATCCGGGAACCGTCCTGATTTCGAGGGCGGCCCCGATCGCGATGTCTATCGGCAGCGCCGCGAGGTCGATGCCAAGCTCAACCCGAAGTACTCCTTCGAGACCTTCGTCATCGGCAGTTCCAACCGGTTCGCCCACGCAGCGGCGATCGCCGTCGCGGAGAACCCGGGCAAGTCGTACAACCCGCTGACCATCTACGGCGAGTCGGGCCTGGGCAAGACCCATCTGCTGCACGCGCTTGGTCACTACGTGCGCAACTACTTCGACCGGGTGCGGGTGCGCTACGTGTCCACCGAGGAACTGACCAACGACTTCATCAACTCGATCAGCCAGAACAAGGGCGCCGAGTTCCGCCGCCGCTATCGCGAGATCGACGTGCTGCTGATCGACGACATCCAGTTCCTCGAAGGCAAGGAACAGACCCAGGAAGAGTTCTTCCACACCTTCAACACCCTGCACAACGCCCAGAAGCAGATCGTGATGACCTCCGATCGGCCGCCGAAGCTGTTGGAGAACCTGGAGCCGCGACTGCGGAGCCGATTCGGCTGGGGTCTGATCACCGACGTCCAGCCGCCCGACCTCGAGACCCGGATCGCCATCCTCCGCAAGAAGGCGGCCCAGGAGCGACTGGTCGCCGGGCCGGACGTGCTGGAATTCATTGCCAGCCGGATCCAGACCAATATCCGCGAGCTCGAAGGGGCGCTGATCCGGGTCACCGCCTTCGCCAGTCTCAACCGGCAACAGGTCGACCTGGCCCTGGCCGAAATCGTGCTGAAGGACCTGATCCCCGAGGGCGGCGAGGCGCAGATCACCACCGGGCTGATCATGGGCCAGACCGCCTCGTACTTCGACATCACGATCGACGACCTCTGCGGTCAGAGCCGGACCCACGTGCTGGTCACCGCCCGCCAGATCGCCATGTACCTGTGCCGGGAGCTGACCGATCTGTCATTGCCGAAGATCGGTCAGCAGTTCGGCGGTCGCGACCACACCACGGTGATGCACGCCAACAAGAAGATCAACCAGCTGATGAGCGAGCGGCGCAGCGTCTTCAATCAAGTCACCGAGCTGACCAACCGGATCAAGCAACAGGCGAGTGGCCGGTAAGAGCTTCAGCTCATGGGCGCCGGCGGCTGGCGTCACCCGCCCGACCCGCACCAGGTGAACGTTGGGTTACGAAGCCTGCACACCTGGGGAGAACCCTGTGGACAACTCCGGATCTCTCCGTCAACGATGGGGATCGGCGGGGGACGAGCGAGGGCACCCACGTAGCCTGTCCCAAAATCCTCCCCGTGTAGTTTCGGTATTTCCACATCGCGACCCCCAGCGCCAATCTGCCGCTGACCGGCGCGAATGCGACCTTTCCACACGATCCACAGCAGCTACTACTAAGACGATGAGTTACATAAGGTGAAGAGGGTCTAAGTCACTCGAGCCGCTTTCTGTGCACATCCACGATCCAGGAGGATTTGTGAGCTTTCTGAGCAAGCTGTTCGGCCGCAAGGAAGAAGAGGTCGAGGACGCCCCGATCAGCGTGGACGTCGATCAGCGGCGCAAGCAGCTGACGCGACTGGAGAAGGCCCTCGACGCCTTGGCGAACGAGATGCGTGAGCAGCAGACGATGGACAATCCGGGCTGGCGGGGCCGGGTGAACGAGTACAGCCGGCTCGCCGGTGAGGCCGCCGACCAGCGTCGAGCCCCAACCCGTGAAGGACTGCTGGACATCGTCTTCGAGATCCGTCCGGTGTTCAGCGGTCCGATCCCCGACGGGATGGAGGTGCTCGCCCCGCTCCAGGACGAGGTGATGGCCGCCGCCGACGACCTGCGCGAGTTGCTTCCTGGCGAGAAGTAGCCGGGCGAGGCCGCACCGCAGCGCCGGCACAACAGCACAGTATGATCGCCGGTGCCCTGTCGGATGATCGCGCGGGGCCCGCGGTCCCAGAGGAGCCAGTGTGAAGATTCGACTCGAGCGTGACGTTCTGGCCGAGGCCGTGCAGTGGGCGGCCCGCAGTCTGCCGGTCCGTCCGAGCGTGCCGATTCTGGCCGGTCTGTTGATCGGAGCCGACGCCGACGGGGTGACCTTCTCGAGTTTCGACTACGAAACGTCCGCCCGGATCACGGTCAAGGGCACGGTCGCCGACGAGGGACAGGTCCTGATCTCCGGCCGGTTGCTCGCCGAGATCTCGCGCAGCCTGCCGCCCAAGCCGGTCGACATCAGCGCCGACGACACCAAGATGGAGCTCGTTTGCGGCAGCGCTCGCTTCACCCTCCAGACGTTGCCGGTCGCGGACTACCCGTCGCTGCCGTCGATGCCCGAGGCCACCGGAGCGGTGCCGAGCAACGAGTTCGCCCAGGCGGTCGCCCAGGTCGTGGTGGCGGCCGGACGCGATGAACTGCTGCCGGTGTTCACCGGCGTACGGGTCGAGATCGAGAGCGACACCATCTCGTTGCTGGCCACCGACCGCTACCGGATGGCGCTCAAAGAGCTCTCCTGGAACCCGGGCTCGACGCAGCTCTCGGCGGTCGCCCTGGTCCCGGCGAAGGTGCTGAACGACACGGCCCGGTCGATGACGGCGGGCGAGCAGGTCACGCTGAGCCTCGCCAACGGGGGATCCGGCGACGGGATCATCGGCTTCGAGGGCCATGGAGCCACCGGTGAGCGGGAGACGACGACGCGGTTGCTGGACGGGGAATTCCCGAAGGTCCGCCACATCATGAACACTGCGGCGACAATGAATGTCCGGGTCAACACCGCTGAATGCATCGCCGCGGCCAAGCGCGTCGCGCTGGTGGCCGAGCGCAACACCTCCCTCCGGATGCTGATCGGCGATGGCGTGATCACCCTCGAAGCCGCGACCGGAGACCAGGCGCAGGCGTCCGAATCGATCGAGGCCAGCGTCGAACAACAGGGAGGCGCCGACCTCGCCGTGACGGCAGCGGGTTTCAATCCGAGCTATCTGCTGGATGCCCTCGGAGCCTTCGACACCCCGTACGTGAACTTCGGTTTCACCGCGCCCAGCAAGCCCTGCCAACTGACTGGTCTGGCCGAGCTCGCGGGCGAGCCGCTGACCGACTATCGCCACGTCATCATGCTCATGCGGCTGCCCACCTGAGGGTGGATCTCAATCGGTCGGACTGACTGCTACGTTGACAACTCTTGCCCGCGTTGACCCGACCGTGATTGGGGCTTTTTCATGCAACTGGGAATGATCGGCCTGGGTCGGATGGGGGCGAACATCGTCCGCCGGCTCATGCGCGACGGCCACGAATGCGTCGTCTTCGACGTGAATCCCGACTCCGTCGCCGGCCTCGAGGCCGAGGGCGCGACCGGCGCCTCGTCGATGGAAGACTTCGTCGGCAAGCTCACGCAGCCGCGGGTCAGCTGGGTGATGATCCCGGCCGGATTGACCGGACGGATCGTCGACGAGCTCTCGGGCTACCTCGACGATGGCGACATCATCATCGACGGGGGCAACTCGAACTATCACGATGACGTCCGCCGGGCCGCGAAGCTCCGGGAGCAGGGCATCCACTACGTCGACATCGGTACCAGCGGGGGAGTCTTCGGGCTCGAACGCGGCTACTGCCTGATGGTCGGCGGCGACGACGAGGCCATCGAGATCATCGAACCGGTCCTGAAGACCATCTCGCCCGGAATCGGTGAGATCGACCGGACGCCCGGGCGGAGCGGCGAGCTGGGTGCGGAGGAGCAGGGATACCTGCATTGCGGACCGTCCGGCGCCGGGCACTTCGTGAAGATGGTCCACAACGGCATCGAGTACGGGATCATGGCCGCGTACGCCGAGGGTCTGAATATCCTGCACAACGCCGACGCCGGCATCAAGGCGGCCGAGCACTCGGCCGAGGTGGCGCCGCTGGAGGAGCCGGAGTTCTACCAGTTCGATGTCGACACGGCCAAGGTCGCGGAGCTCTGGCGCCGTGGGTCGGTCATCTCGTCGTGGCTGCTGGATCTGACCGCCGCGGCCCTGCACGCCAATCCGAAGCTGGACGGGCTGGCCGGTCGGGTGTCGGATTCGGGTGAAGGACGCTGGACGGTCAAGGCGGCGATCGACATCGGCGTTCCGGTGCCCGTGCTGGCCGCGTCGCTGTTCGAGCGGTTCGCCTCCCGCGACGAGGACCTGTTCGCGAACCAGGTGCTCTCGGCCATGCGGCAGCAGTTCGGCGGTCACCACGAGTTGCCGGCCGGCGACTCGCTCGAAGCGGGCGGGGAAAAGGCCGACCAGGCCGGCGGCCGCAATTCCGGTCAGTCAGACACAACGTGACCGCTTGAGGTTCGGCGTTATTTTGGCCTCGAAGGTCAATCCGGGCCGGAGCGGAGCGTAGGCAGGATGTACGTGGAGCACCTCCAGCTGGCCGATTTTCGGTCGTACGCGGGGGTCGACGTGCCCCTCGGGCCCGGGGTGACGACCTTTGTCGGGGCGAACGGCCAGGGGAAGACCAACCTGGTCGAGGCCATCGAATACCTGTCGACCATGAGCTCGCATCGGGTGGCCTCCGAGGTGCCGCTGGTCCGGGCGGGCGCCGAGCGCGCCGTGGTGCGGGGTCGGGTGCAGGCCGGGCTGGATGACCCGCGGCAGTTGCAGCTGGAGATCGAGATCACCCCGGGCAAGGCCAATCGGGCCAAGCTCAATCGCTCGCCGCTGCGCCGGGCCCGGGAGATCGTCGGCGCCCTGCGCACCGTGGTCTTCTCCCCGGAAGACCTGTCCATCGTGAAGGGTGACCCCAGCGAGCGCCGCCGCTTCATCGACGAGCTGATCACCTCCCGCTGGCCGCGGATGGCCGGCGTCCGCGCGGACTACGACCGCGTCCTCCGGCAACGGAACACCCTGCTCAAGTCGCTCAGCGGCCGTTCGCGCGGTGGGGCGTCATCGGCCGACGGCGGATCCACCCTCGACGTCTGGGACAGCCATCTCGCCCGGGCCGGCGCCGAACTCCTCGAGGCTCGGCTGCACACCCTGGCCGACCTGGCCCCGCACGTGAGCCGGGCGTACGCCGACCTTGCCCCCGTCAACAACGAGGCGACCGCGGACTACAAGGCCTCCGTCGTCCTGGGCGACGCGACTGGACGTGGCGCACTGGCCGACCTGCTGCTGGCCGGGATGACCGAGCGGCGCGGCGACGAGATCCAACGCGGGGTGTCGCTGGTCGGTCCGCATCGCGACGACATCGTGCTGTCGCTCGGCGCGCTGCCGGCCAAGGGGTACGCCAGCCACGGCGAGTCGTGGTCCTTCGCCCTGGCCCTGCGGCTGGGCAGCTTCCATCTGCTCCGCGCCGACGGCATCGAGCCGGTGTTGATCTTGGACGATGTGTTCGCCGAGCTGGACACGACCCGGCGGGCCCGGCTGGCCGGGGGGGTCCAGGTGGCCGAACAGGTGCTGGTCACGGCGGCCGTCGGGGCCGACGTACCCGAGATCCTGCAGGGTCGCCGGTTCACCGTGACCCTCGGCGAGGTCACCGCCGATGAGTGAGCCACCTCCGGAGGTCGAGGAGCCGCACGATCCGAGCGGTCTCGGTCTCGCGCAGTCCATCGCCCGATCGGTCGGCGCCCAGGCCAAGCGGCGCCGGCGCACCACCCAGCGCCGGGCGACCGAACCGCAGTCCTCCGGTGCCCGCCCCGACGGTCGGGACCCGAAGCTGCTGTCGGATGCCGTCGAACGCCTGGTGGAGAGTAAGGGCTGGACGACCGACATCAACGTGCACACGCTGCTCGGCCGCTGGGCCCTGCTGGTCGGTCCGGTCAACGCCGGACATTCCAGGCCGGAGGCCTACGCGGACCAGATCCTGACCGTGCGCACCGACTCGACCGCCTGGGCCACCCAGTTCCGGATGATGGCGCCCCAACTCGTCGCCATGCTGAACGAGCATCTCGGCCAGGGCACGATCACCAGGATCAAGGTCCTCGGGCCGGACGCTCCGTCCTGGAAGCGCGGTCCGCGCTCGGTGCGCGACGGCCGGGGCCCGCGCGACACCTATGGGTGAGCGCCGACTCCATATATCGGCCCCGATCGGTGCGAAAACCGGCTTTTCGGGCCTGTTTTGCGCCGATCGGGGCCGATATATGGAGTCCGGGGTCTGAGACCGGCCTGGCCTAAGATGCTCGGGTGCTCACCGACCTGCGGATCCTCGGGGTCGACACGGTCATGCTGGGTTGGCGGCTGTTCCCGCAGCTGCTGAGCGTCTATCTGCTCGGTTGGCTCGGCAGCCAGTTGGCCCTGAAGGTCGCCGTCATCGTCGGCGACCTTTCGGCGTGGCTGGCCCTGATCATCTTTGCCACCAGTTTCTTGTTCACCCTGGTCGCGGTGGTGGTCATCCTGCGGCTGTGCGGCCGGGAGCTGGGGATTCCTGAGCTGATCCCTGCGGACGAAGCGGTCGGCGACGACCGCGACTCGAGCCTGGTGTCCTTGCTCGCGGTGACCCTGCTGCCATTCCTCGGTCTGTACGCCGCCTTCGGTAACGTGCAGGACCGGGCGGCCCGGCTGTCCAACGAGCAGATCTTCCGCAACAGCATCCTGGGCGAGAACTCGGTGTTGCAGGTGGTCGCCGACCTGGCCCGTAACCATGTCGGGCGGCTGCTGCTGATCCTGCTGGCCATCTACGTGCTCCGCCGGCTGCTCGACTGGATCCACGATCGGACCGGCCGCCCGTTCATCGGGCTCGTCGTGGCCTTCGTCGAGGCGACCTTCCTGCTCCTGGTCATCTTCGGTGGCTTCGGGATCGTCAACCGGGCGACCCGCTGGTTCCGGGATCGGGCCTTCATGGGCTGGATCGATCAGGCCCGCGAGGCCGTGCTGGGTGTCCTGGCGACCATCAACGCCGCACTGCCGGCGATCATCGGCGACGGCCTCAGCTACTTCGCCGACGAGATCGGTCCGGTGCTCTGGGAGGTCGTCAGTCAGCCGATCATCTGGCTCGCGGTGGCGGCGCTGATCTTCGGCAGCAACGTGCTGTCGCTGGCCGAGCTCTGGCGCCGGGGACGACCGCTCGCGGGCCGGATCCCGGGGGCCTCGCACTTCTCGAAGTATCGCGACAAGGTGGCGCTGCGCCGTGTCGGTCCGCCGCCGGTCGGCGTCCGGCGGGCGGCCGCCGCGTTCAAGGATGCGTTCCTCGGAGACATCGACGACAAGTACCTCCCCACGTTCCACTCGCTGCGACTGGTGCTGCGGGCCGGCGCGACCTTCGTCGGCGCCTACGTCTTCTGCTACACCGTGCTGCAGGTGCTGACCAACTACGTCGATCGCGCCCTGTACGCGGTGATCGGCGGCCGCGACGTCGGCTTCTGGTTCATGGCCGAGCCGATCTTCGGCCTGATCAAGGACGTACCGCTCGAGCTGCTCCGACTGTGCCTGCTCGCCGTCGCGTTCCGCCGCTGCCTGGAGTTGCTGGCCCTGCGTGGCCAGCAGGTGGCCGCGGCGGAAGCGGCCGCGCGCCCGCCCGTCGAAGCGTCCGAGCCATCGGCCGCGACCGCATGAGGATCGCGCGCAGCCGGCTGATCTCCATCCTGCTCGGCATCGCCCTCATCACCGCCTCCGCCGCCGGCTTCGGCCTCAGCCGGTCCGACTCCGACTATCAAATCGTCCGCGGCACGGTAGGTGAGTTCGGCGCGTACGACGAGGGCTCGGCGATGGTCGACCAGGTGCAGGTCGGCACCGCGCTGAGCCGCAACGACGTCACCGTGCGGAAGACCACCGGGATGTTCATCGCACTCCGGGTCACCGTCCGCGCCCCCGGCGGAAGTTCGGTGCGGGTGGGCCACGCCACGGTGGTGTCATCGTCGGCGAGCTTCGATGCGGTCTCGTTCTCCGACAGCGTGGCCGCCGAGCCCGGTTTCGAGAGCGCGCGGCAATTCGTCTTCGAGGTCGATCCGCAGCAGCTGGACGACCTCGCCCTGCAGGGTGCCGACATCGGCGCGGTGACCGGCTACTACCAGCTGCTCAGCGTGCACCTCGGGATCACCGACCGCAACGCGGCCGCCTGGGCCGCGGCCGCTCAGGGCCGCGAGATCAAGGTGGACATCGGTGACTCGACCCGGGGTCTGCCGTGACCGAGAGTCGGTTCCGCGCGGTGCTCCAGGCGACCGGGGCGATCTGCCTGGTCGGGATCTACCTGATCTGGTGGCTCAGCTACACCTCCTTGCACCTGGCGCCGGGGGAGTACCGACAGCTGGCCGCGGGACAGACCCTGCGCAGCAACGGCGCCGATTTCCGGCTGGACTCCCTGACCCGGACCGAGGTGTTGACCAGCAAGTACGACGACCCGACCGCGTCCGCGTACGGCACGGTCTGGATCGTGGCCCGGCTTACCGTGACCAAGCGGGAAGCCAGCGACGGCCTCTACTGCGCGTTGACCATCGTCGGCCCCGGCGGCCGGGTCTGGAAGAAGGAGACCATCGGCGCACCCAGCCGGGACGCCGAGAGTTGCCCGCCGGAGGACACACCGCTCGGACAGCCGTTCGTGATCGAGGCGATCTTCGTGGTGCCGGCCGCGTACGCGGATCAGCTTGCCGGGGTCACGCTCCCGGAGTACACCGCGAAACCCGACCCGGTGCTGGTGCCGGTCGGCTGAGCCGGCGCGATCAGTACTTGCGGTCGGGAAGCTCGGTGACCGGAAGGATCATGTCCCAGGCGCGCGGGGCGAGGTGCCACGACGGGTCCTGATTCTGCAGGATCGAGTTGTCGGTGAAGTCCAGGTCGAAGACGAGCAGCCGCAGCTCGGGCCCGGGCTTCTCCTCGAATTTGAACGCCGCGACGAAGGTGACGGGAGCGAGGCCGGGAGTGAAGGCATCGGCGTCGAACAACGTGTCCGTGCCTTCGCCGTAGCGGTAGCTCTCGACGGATTTTCTCGTCTTGGACTGCAGATCCTGGACCTGGGTGAACGAGTCGAAGGTCGACGGGGCCATTGACGTGGCCGCGGTCGTCCGGCCGGTGCCGAGGACGGTCAACGAGTAGTACTGGTCGTCCTGCACGTACTGCACCTCCGCCTTGGTGAACGTCACCTCGTACGGGCCGGCCGCGAGGAGCGTGCCGGGCGCGACCCGGGTCACCTGATCGCGGCGCAGCTCGAAGCCGCCGGCGCCCCAGACCGCCAGAATCAGCAGGGCGAGCACCACGACCACGGCGATGATCACCATCGGCGGACGCCGACGCGGGAGCGGAGCAACCTGCTCGGGTGCCACCTCGGCCGTGTCGGTCATCCCTGAATCCTAGGAGCATGTGTCGGTGCCCACCCCAGGATCCGCGTACACCCGGGAAACTCACGCCGTACCCAGGAAACTTCTTGGGTAGAGCGACAAATTCCTGGGTATCGCTGGGCAAATTTGTGCTGACGGCCGTCAGAGCCCCGCAAACGTCCTCGCCCCGTATCGGGAGTCCAGACCACCCCTGCCGACTCGGCTAATCCGGCTCCTGGTGCGTCCCAATGGGCAATGGCCGCTCGATGTCGGCCTCCCGGGGACGGATTTCGGCGGTCGACCAGGTAAGCTGACGAAGACAGAAACTTCATGGTCGAGCCTCCGGGTTCGACCGGTACGCAACAGCCGTGCCGCCCCGGTCGATCCGTTCCGACGGATCCGAGCCGCGGGCGGCGCGCGTGTGACAGGAGCTCATCGCCGGTGACGGACTTTGCCGATCAGACCGACCGCCCGCTCAACCCCGAAGAAGACCCGCAAGGTGTTGCGGCCGAGCTCGGCATCACCGACGAGGCCCTCGCCGCCGCCGCCGGGGATCTGGACAAGGTCCGGTCGTCGGCGGTCGAGGCCGGCTCGTACGACTCCGAGTCGATCACCGTCCTCGAAGGACTGGAAGCGGTCCGCAAGCGCCCGGGCATGTACATCGGCTCCACCGGCGAGCGTGGCCTGCACCACCTGGTCCAGGAGGTGGTCGACAACTCCGTCGACGAGGCGTTGGCCGGCTACTGCGACACGATCCTGGTCGCAGATCCTGCCCGACGGCGGCATCCGGGTCACCGACAACGGCCGGGGCATCCCGGTCAAGGACCATCCGAAGGAGAAGATCCCGGCCGTCACCCTGGCGCTGACCGTGCTGCACGCCGGCGGCAAATTCGGCGACGGCGGCTACAAGGTGTCCGGCGGCCTGCACGGCGTCGGCGTCTCGGTGGTCAACGCGCTGTCCGAGCGGCTCAATGTCGACGTCAGGCGCGACGGCTACCGCTGGAGCCAGGACTTCATCCTCGGCGACCCGGTCGCCCCGCTGGAACGGCTCGAAGCGAGCGACGAGACCGGCACCACGGTGACGTTCTACGCCAGCCACGAGATCTTCGAGACCACCGTCTACTCCTACGACACCCTCGCCGCGCGATTCCGGGAGATGGCGTTCCTCAACAAGGGCCTGACCATCACCATCGTCGACGAGCGGCCCGGACCGCAAGGACGAGAACGGCAACGCCTACACCGACACCTTCCGCTACGACGACGGCCTGATCGACTACGTCAAGTACCTGACCGGCAGCAAGGAGACCGTGCACTCCTCGGTGATCGCGGTCGAGGCCGAGCGCCCCGACACCGGGATCAGTGTCGAGGTCGCGATGCAGTGGAACATGTCCTACACCGAGTCGGTGCACACCTTCGCCAACACCATCAACACCCACGAGGGCGGCACCCACGAAGAGGGCTTCCGCTCGGCCCTGACCTACACCGCGAACAAGTGGGGCGAGACCTGGAGCATGATCAAGAAGGCCGACGACGAGCTGTCCGGCGACGACATCCGCGAGGGTCTGACCGCGATCATCTCGGTCAAGCTGGCCGAGCCGCAGTTCGAGGGCCAGACCAAGACCAAGCTCGGCAACACCGAGGCGCGCTCGTTCGTCCAGCAGATCGTCAACGCCAAGCTGGGCGACTGGTTCGAGAAGAATCCCGGCGAGGGCAAGATGATCATCCGCAAGGGCCAGGCGGCGGCGATCGCCCGGCTGGCGGCCCGCAAGGCCAAGGAGGCGGCCCGCAACCGTAAGGGTCTGCTCGGCGGCGGCGGACTGCCCGGCAAGTTGAGCGACTGCCAGTCGACCAATCCCGGAGGAGTGCGAGGTCTTCATCGTCGAGGGCGACTCGGCCGGCGGTTCGGCCAAGGGCGGGCGCGATCCGCGGGTCCAGGCGATCCTGCCGATCCGCGGCAAGATCCTGAACGTCGAGAAGGCGCGGATCGACCGGATCCTCCAGAATCAGGAGGTCCAGGCGATCATCTCCGCGCTCGGCACCGGCGTCCACGAGGACTTCGACATCGCCAAGCTGCGCTATCACAAGATCGTCATGATGGCCGACGCCGACGTCGACGGCGCCCACATCCGGACCTTGCTGCTGACCTTGATGTTCCGCTTCATGAAGCAGCTGATCGAGGCCGGACACGTGTTCCTGGCCCAGCCGCCGCTGTTCAAGATCAACTGGACCAACGGCCCCGGCCGAGCTCGCCTACACACGACACCGAGCGCGACGCGCTGCTGCGGATCGGCGCCGAGGACGGGAAGCGCCTGCCCAAGGAGAACGCGATCCAGCGCTACAAGGGCCTCGGCGAGATGAATCCCGACCAGCTCTGGGACACCACCATGGACCCGGACAAGCGGATCCTGCTCCAGGTCACCCTCGACGACGCCGCCCGCGCCGACGAGATGTTCTCGATCCTGATGGGCGAGGACGTCGAGCAGCGGCGCATCTTCATCCAGCGCAACGCCAAGGACGTGCGGTTCCTTGATATCTGAGCCCCGTCCGTCGTCCGAAGTGGCGGCAGACGACGGGATTTCGCCACTTTCATCGCAGTTTCCGGACAGTTTTCGAAAGAACTAGCCTGATGATCACGGAAGGACCGCCATGACTGACACGCCGCCGGAACGCACGACCGATCGCCGGGAGCCGGTGGATCTGCAGGACGAGATCCAGAAGTCCTACCTCGACTACGCGATGAGCGTGATCGTGGGACGGGCGCTGCCCGATGTCCGCGACGGGCTCAAGCCGGTGCACCGGCGGATCATCTACGGGATGTTCGACGGCGGCTACCGGCCCGATCGCGGCTGGAACAAGTGCGCCCGGGTCGTCGGCGAGGTCATGGGCATGTACCACCCGCACGGCGACAGGGCGATCTACGACACCCTCGTACGCCTCGCGCAGCCGTGGGTGATGCGCTATCCGCTGGTCTCGGGTCAGGGGAACTTCGGCTCGGCCGGCAACGACAAGGCCGCGGCCATGCGCTACACCGAGTGCAAGATGGCGCCGCTGGCCATGGAGATGGTCCGCGACATCACCGAGAGCACGGTCGACTTCAAGCCCAACTACGACGGCAAGGAATCCGAGCCGGTCGTGCTGCCGGCCCGGTTCCCCAACCTGCTGGTCAACGGCTCCACCGGCATCGCGGTCGGCATGGCCACCAACATCCCGACCCACAACCTGCGCGAGGTCTCCGCCGCCGTCCAGTGGGCCCTGGAGAATCCGACGGCGACCGCCGAGGAGCTGCTCGAGGCCGCCCTCGAGCGGGTGCACGGGCCGGACTTCCCCAACGGCGCGCTGATCGTCGGCCGGCACGGGATCGAGGACGCCTACCGCACCGGTCGCGGCTCGGTCATCATGCGGGCCGTGGTCAACATCGATGAGGACAAGTCCGGTCGGACGCTGCTGGTGGTCACCGAGCTGCCGCACATGGTCAACCCGGACAACCTGGCCCTGAAGATCGCCGACCTGGTCAACACCGGCAAGCTGACCGGGATCTCCGACATCCGCGACAACACCTCGGCCCGCACCGGGCAGCAGCTGGTCATCGTGCTCAAGCGCGACGCCCAGCCGCGGGTCGTGCTCAACAACCTCTACAAGCACACCCAGCTGCAGGACACGTTCGGCTGCAACATGCTGGCCCTGGTCGACGACGTGCCGCGTACGCTCCGGCTCGATCAGTTCATCTCCTATTGGGTCGCCCATCAGATCGAGGTCATCCAGCGGCGGACCCAGCACCGGCTCGATCAGGCCGAGCGGGACGCACACATCTATCGCGGCCTGGTCAAGGCGCTCGATGCGCTGGACGAGGTGATCGCGCTGATCCGCCGCAGCCCGAGCACCGAGGAGGCCCGGGACGGCCTGATCGGCCTGCTGGAGATCGACGAGATCCAGGCCAACGCCATCCTCGACATGCAGCTGCGCCGGCTCGCCGCCCTGGAACGGCAGCGGATCATCGACCGGCTCGCCGCGATCGAGACCGTGATCGCCGACCTGAACGACATCCTGGCCAAGCCGGAGCGGCAGCGCAGCATCGTCAGCGAGGAGCTGGCCGAGATCGTCACCAAGTTCGGCGACGAGCGGCGGACCGAGATCATCGCGGCCGACGGCGACCTGTCCAACGAAGACCTGATCCCCGACTCCGACGTCGTGGTGACCATCACCCGCGGCGGGTACGCGAAGCGCACCAACACCGAGCTCTACCGGGTGCAGAAGCGCGGCGGCAAGGGCGTACGCGGGGCGACTTTGCGCACCGACGACGAGGTCGACCAGCTGTTCGCGACCACCAACCACCACTGGATCCTGTTCTTCACCAACAAGGGGCGGGTCTATCGGGCCAAGGTCTGGCAACTGCCCGAGGCCGGCCGGGACGCCAAGGGCGGCCACGTCGCCGGGCTGCTGTCCTTCCTGCCCGACGAGGAGATCGCCCAGGTGCTGGCGATCCGGGACTACCAGGCGGCCGCGTACCTGCTGCTCGCCACCAAGCGGGGGCTGGTCAAGAAGACGGCGCTCTCGCTCTACGACTCGCCGCGTCAGGCCGGGATCATCGCGGTGAACTTCCGCGACGACGACGACGAACTGATCGGCGCCGAGCTGTGTGCGGCGAACGACGAGGTGTTGCTGATCTCCAAGAAGGGGCAGTCGATCCGCTTCCCGGCCGACGACGCCGAGTTGCGGCCGATGGGCCGGGCGACCTCCGGCGTGACCGGGATGAAGTTCCGTAGCGGCGACGAGTTGCTGTCGATGTCGGTCATCGAGGCGGGCTCCGCGGAGGATCATCGGTTTGTGTTCACCGTCACCGATGGTGGGTTCGCCAAGCGTACGGCGGTGTCGGGATACCGCCAGCAGGGCCGCGGCGGGCTCGGAATCAAGGCGATGAAGCTCAACGAGGATCGCGGCTCTTTGGTGGGAGGGCTGATCGTGACCGACAATGATCAGGTGATCGCGATCAAGGCGAGCGGTCAGATCACTCGCAGCGCGGTCAACGAGGTTCCGGTCAAGGGACGTGACACGATGGGAGTGAAGTTCGTCGGGGTGGGGGACAACGACTCGGTCGTGGTCATCGCGCTCAATCCCGAGACAACTGCAGAAGCGGCAGAACTTGCCGAAGAGGCTCCGTCTGATCCAGCAGTTGAAGCTGGCCCGGTGGAGGAGTCTGGGACAGACAGCATCTCCGAACCCGTCGGTAGCGAACCGGCCGACGAGGAGGTCCAGGAGGATGACAGTGAGTGAACCGACGCGGGGCAATGCCGGGGCCGGCACCAATCAGGGCGGCGGTCAGGGCGCTGGCAGTGGCCAGAACGGTTCGACGAACGGGCAGGGTAACTCGGCCAACGGGCAGGGGAGTTCGGCCGGCGGGCAGGGCGGTTCGGCCGGCGGGCAGGGCGGCTCGGCCAAGGGCGGTTCAGCCAACGGGCAGGGTGGTCGGCCAGATTTCGTCGAGAGCCGAGAGAAAGGCCCGGCGTCGTCGCGGGCGAGTGCGCCGGGCGCCAGCGGTAGCGTAGCGGGCAAGCCGACCGCGAAGCCGGTGCCGAAGCCCGCGGTCAAGCCGGTGGTCAAGCCGGTGGCCAAGCCGGGTGGCAATCAGCGCCCCCAGGGCGGCGCTCCAAATCAGCGTCCTCAAGGGGCACCCACGCCGCAGCGGCCCCAGGGTGCGCGCAATCAGCCGCGTCCCCAGGCGGCGAGTGGTGGTCCGCAGCAGCCGCGTCCGGCTCCGAATCAGTCGGGGGCTCGGCCGCAGGGCCCCAGCGACTTCGCGCGTCCGAACAACCGGCCGGGTATGTCGCCGCCCAGGCCCCAGAATGCCGGATCGCAGAATGCCGGACCGCAGAATGCCGGACCGCCGGGCGCCGGTTCCCAGGGCGGCGGCCCGCGGGGCGCTTCGTCGGCACCTTCCGCACCTGGAGTTCCCACGGCGGCCGGTGCGCCCGTGCCGGTCTGGGATCCGCCAACTCCGACGCAACCCAAGGTGTCGTTGCGGGAGCGGCTGGGCTTCGGCAAGAAGTCTGAGCCCAAGGCCGAGCCGAAGGGCCCGGCCGCGGCGCTGACCACGACGGGTCCGACCGCCAAGAACGGTCCGGCCGCGCAGAGCGGTCCGGCCGCGCAGAGCGGTCCGGCCGCGCCGCCGGCGACCCAAGCGCCGACCGCCAAGACGGGTTCGTCCGCACCGGTCACTCAAGCGCCGCCCAGTCCGTCGACGTCGAAGGGCCCCGCGGCTCCGCAGGCACCGGCTGGAAGTGCACCGGCCGGCAGTGCGCCGGCCGGCCCCATTGCTCGTACGCCCAGTCAGCCGAATCAGCCGGTCCAGCGTCCTGGTGCCTCGGCGAGACCCGGCACCGCTGGTGGCGTGGCGACGGGAGCCGCTGTCGCAGCCGCCGGTGCTGCGGTCGCCGCGAACAGCGCGACCACCCGAACCGCACCGGGCCAGACCCCGGCTCCGCCGGGGAAGGCTCCTGGGGCCAATCCGGCGACCTCGGCCCAGGCGCGCTCCGGCGCGCCAACAATGCCAAACGCTCCGGCCGGACCATTCGCTCCGGTCCGTCAGCCCATCCCCTCCGGGCCGAACGCACCGACCGGTCTGGTCGGCCCGGTGACACCTGGTCAAGCGCCGGGCGCGGCCAAGGGCCCGACGACCGAACCGCTCCCCGCCGTCGCTCCGGCGCCTGGATCCAAGCCTGGTGCCGCTGCCAACGCGAAGGGCAGGACCGGAGGCGCCCGCCGTACCCGCAAGGCTCGGCTGCGGCTGTCCCGACTGGACCCCTGGTCGGTGATGAAGACCTCGTTCCTGTTCTCGATCGCCGCCGGCATCATGCTGGTCGTTGCCGTCTATGCCGTGTGGACGGTGCTGAGCACCTCTCAGCTCTTCGACTCGGTCAACGAGATCGTCAAGAGCGTCGTGTCCACGCCCGGTGACACGACACCGTTCCGGATCCAGGAGTACGTGAACACCCAGAAGGTGATGGGCGTCGCCGCCCTGCTCGCCTGCGTCGACGTGGTGATCTTCACCGCTCTCGCCACCCTCGGATCGTTCCTCTACAACCTGGCCGCGACCGTGCTGGGCGGCCTGGAGATCACCCTCGCCGAGGACTGAGCTCTTCAAGCGGGGCCATGACGCCGAACGGCCGATAACCGATGCAGTTCTGCCGGGTACTCCCGGCAGGAGTTCGTCGGTTGTGGTGCCCGAGCCGCTGAGGCCAGAGTTGGAACTGATTTGAGGCTCGCCCGCCGCATCGGCTAGCCTTACCGATCGTGCCTACCCCGGCACACCGCGTACGCGGGCCTATAGCTCAGTCGGTTAGAGCGCTGCCCTGATAAGGCAGAGGTCAGTGGTTCAAGTCCACTTAGGCCCACCCTTCTGACTAGGGGTTTTACTCCTTGGGCGTTTCGCCCTCACCGACCGTGCGTGACAAAGTGCGTGACAACGGACTCCGATGTTCGGCGTCGCCGAAGAGCGTGTCCATCACCGTCGCGCCGGTCTGGATGACCGGCTTGAGCTGGTGCCGGTAGACCAGCTCGGTAACTGTGGTTCCGGCATGACCCACCAGCCGCGAGATCTCCTCCAGCGGAACGCCGGCGTCGGACAGCACCGAGACGAACGAGTGCCGCAGCTCCCGCGGCGTCCACTCCGCCGGGTCGATATCTGGAACCAACGCCAGGGCAGCTGCGGAAGCTGCGACGCGCGTTGCCGGCGCTCATCGGGGTACCGACCGTGCTGGGGAAGACGAGATCGGTTCTCCTGCCAGCTTCGCCCGCCCGCAGTCGGTCCGTCTGTCGCGATCTCGCTGATCCCGCAGCGCCTCGATGCAGCGGGTAGGCAGTGCCAGCGTTCGCCGTGACCGACGGGTCTTGGTGTCGCCGCTGGCCCGAACCGACCGCCAGACCTCGACGTGTGGTGGGATCACCGTCGATCCCACCTGGTCGCTTCGAGGTGGACGTGGTCCCAGCGCAAGGCCCGGAGTTCCTCGGTGCGCGCACCTGTCAGCAGCGACATGACGATGTAGTTGTGCATGCGGTGCCGGGCTGTGGCGTGAGCACGGCGTCCACCTGTTCAGCCGTGAGTGACTTCGAGGGTCGGCCGGATTGACCAGTGGGCAACTCGGCCAGAGCGACGACGTTTCGGCTCACCCAGTCTCGCGCCATGGCGCGGCGCACCGCTCGATTCAGGCATGCGTGGGTTCGGCGCAGCGTCTCGCTACTGAGCGACATCGCGAGGCCGGCGAGCCAAGACTCGACCTCGCGGGCGGTGAGGTCGCGCAGCTTCCTGGCGCCAAGCAGCGGAATGATGTGCTTGGCCGATAGCGTCCGATACTTCGTCAACGGTCGCCTCGGACTGTCGGGCGAGGCCGAACTCGAGCCAGTCCTCGACGGCCTCTCGCACCGTGTACGCGTGGCCACTCGGCAACGACGCCAGACTCCTGCTGACGACGGAGCTCGCGCAGCCGTACTCCGGCTTCGGTTTTCGTTCGACTGTAAGCACGTCGGACGATGCGCTTGCCCCGCCCGTCGTATCCGACCGTGGCCGAGTGCAACCCATCGCTTGCGGCCCTCATCCCAGTGGATGCCACCCTCACCAGGAGCTCGACGATCGCTCATCGCCGGTCTCAAGGCTGGCGACATACTCTCTAGGGCGCTGACCGGGACGAGTCGCCGCCGGCCCTGTTTCACCGACCGCAGCCGACCTGAGCGGATCAGCTCGTAGATCAGCGACCGGCTCAGCCGCAGAGCTGTCGCCGCCTCATCGACCCCGTACAGCACGGCGGGTACGACATCGGTGCCGGCCGAAGGCGTGCGCCACGATCAGATCCACCATTTCTGTCGAGCTCGACTATGTCTCCAGAGCGGCAGCGGCGCGACGTGCCAAAGGCCGATATGTCGACGTTGGGGAGCGCTACAGCATCGTGAGCGGCGTCCCAGAGATCGAGGATGAGCTCAGAGTCTTCGTCGCCGGGTAGGGGAGGGTTGACCGTTGCGTCCTTCGTCCACCAATCGCTCCACGGATCGGTGTCGGCCTCGACCAGGGTGCGAACTGCAGACTCCGCCGATGTCGCCGGCGGCGGCCTGCACCGCAGCCGCGAATCGCTCGGCGTAGGAGGCAAACTCTGCGGGTGTAACGGTCTTCGATTGAGGTCAGTTCTTCCTCGAGCTCGATCGCATTCGGATCGTCGCCCTCGTACCGCTCTTCGCAGGCGTTCAGCGCCTCGGCGACCGTCAAGAGCCCCGGGTGCAGATCCAGTCCCTCCAGCATCTCGGCCACGTTGAGCGTGACGACCATGGGCTCCGTGCGCTCCCGCAGCAGATCCCTCGGATCGTCGCCTACGGTTCCGGCGACCAGCGATCGCACCAGACTCGCTTCCCAGGACCCAGGTCGGCCGGCGAGGAGCCGCTCGGTTTCGCCAACGTTGGCTGCTGTCGCGGTGAGCACACAGGCGAGGAACTCGGCGAAGTCACACGGTGAGCCGTCCTCGTGGGTTCGACGCGCGGCCGCGGTGAGCACCCTGATTGCCTCCGCCCGAAGGTCTGGCGTCCGCGGTCGCCGGTCATGGCCGTGCTCCGTTGACCCTGGTCGGGCTGGGCCGACGTGGGGCTGGTCCGCTTCATCAGGAGGTTGACGTCGAGGCGCATCAGCTCGAAGTCGCGGACCTCCCGGTACGTCCGCTCCAGCCCTTCCCAGAGGTGCTCGCGATCCTCGCGGCTGATCCCGCCGCGCCACTCCGCCCGATCATCGCTGGCGACGGCTGCGGCGAGGCACTCGGCGACGACAGGGCAGCGTCCGCACAGTTCCTGGGTCGCGGCCGGCTGGTCCGCACACGCCGCCGCGTCGGTCCACTCCAGGACGCGCCACTCGGCGGTGACGCCGAGTCGGCGTACGACCAGGGAGCGGTACTCGAAGACGACCAGGTCGAGCAGTCGCTGGCGGTCGACGGGTTCGCTCGGTGCGTCTGGTGCTGGGTCCATCGCGGTCCTCCTCAGATAACTGCTGATGTTGGTCAGCATTGGTCTGCTGATCTCCTGTTACCGAGTATTCGTCGGGATCTGTGGACATCTCACACCGCATCTGAGCGGACATCTGTGGACAACTACTGTGGATCAGATGTCGATGATGAGATAACCTGAGTTATGACCAACCACCGGCTTCGCGGCGCGATGCTGAACGCTGAGGTGTCTGCGGCCGCACTGGCCGAGGCAGTCGGCGTAGACGCCAAGAGCGTCGACGCGCTGGATCAGCCGAGGACCGGTTCCCTACCCGGTGACCCGAGTCCGGGTCGCCCGGGTGCTCGACCAGCAGGAGACCTTCCTGTGGCCGTCGCTGC
Source organism: uncultured Actinomycetota bacterium (assembly GCA_963731295.1). Taxonomy (GTDB): domain Bacteria; phylum Actinomycetota; class Actinomycetes; order Propionibacteriales; family Propionibacteriaceae; genus Microlunatus. The sequence continues at coordinate 12,743 of CAVSUP010000006.1, read as the reverse complement.
TTGAGGCTCCCGAGGCGCCGCGAGGTGGCCGCCGCCGAGCTGGACCGGATCTGGCCGACCCGAAGCGCCATCTCGTCGGAGACCTGGCATGCGCTGTTCAGTCGGGCAACGCGCCAGATCGACATCCTCGTGTACGCCGGCGCCTTCCTGATCGAGACACTCGACCTGGCCGACGTCCTGCAGTACAAGGCCGCGGCTGGGACTGAGGTGCGCGTCCTCGTCGGCGACCCTGAGAGCGCGGCGGTCAGAAGTCGGGCGGCGGAGTTGTGATTGCCCTGGCTGCCCGAACGCTGCAGGACCACCGCGAGATGCCTTGCGCCTGCGCAGGACGCAGGTCGGCGTGACGGTGCGGCAGCACGGCACGACGTACTACGCCAGCCACTTCCGTTTCGACGATGTCGTCCTTGTCAACACCCACGCGTACGGCGTGTGGTCCTGCCAGTCGCCAGTCCTACAACTGCAGCGGGCCAGCACCAGTGGGCTGTTCGATCTCCATGTGGGCGCCTTCGAGCACGTGTGGGCGAGACCTCGTCACAATCCGCTAGCCACCCCGACTACCCCCAGATTGTGATGACCCCATCAAGCGGTCGGTAGGACTAGGGCCGAGCCCAGAACTTTCTCGAAGAGGCTGCACCGTGGACGGAGGCATCGCCAAAGCGTCACGTCTCGGGGCCGCACCGGATCAAGGATGTCGTCAACCACGGACATCGCGATACCCCCGAGTATCCGTGGCGACGGCGCTCGGCCTGGACACGTTGACACACTAGCTGCTCACGCTGGATTCGAGACCCCCGCGTAGATGACGCCACTGACGTGAGGGGTCGATCTGCTGGCTGACCTGCAAGCGAGGCACCCGGTTCCAGCCGAGGCCAGCTGGCAATTTGCCTGCAGTACACCGCGCGAATGGTTGTCGATCTCCACCAGTGGGCGCGTGAGGTCGATGGCGTGAATGACTGAACGTGCATCAGACCCGAGAATGTGGATTGGCTCGGGGAGCGGTTCGCCGGCGGCGTAGATCAGGTGCCCGGTGTGCAGAGCCGAGCCGGGCGCAGTAGGTGACCAGCTGGTAGGCGTCGGCGTTGGGGAATTCGCCCTGGTCGTCCAGGAGCTTGTACTTGGGGTCGGCGACGCCCACGTCACCTTGCCGCGCGGTGAACACAAGGTCGGGCCCGATGGTGAGGCCGGTCGCGGTCCAGGGCGGCGGCGCTGGCCGACGCACGGACCGGAGGCGATGCCTCGGTCTCGGCAATCAGCCGGGTGATCAGTCGCTCGAACAGCCACGACATGACAGCACGAAGCCCCGTACCTCGATGTCGCCCGACCCGATGCTCGACGGCGCCGTGCGCGAGGACCAGGTCAGCGAGGTGCAGCAGCGGCTGCAACGCGGGTGTTGAGCCGGGTCGGGGTCCAGGCCGCGAGCCGGGCGCCGGATGCGGGCAGACGCTCACGTCGGCGAGCAGGCGGTCGAGCCGGAGCAGCCGGCCGCGGGCCACGCCCGGCAGGTCGGGCAGGGCGAGCAGGCGACGGGCGGCGGCGCGGATGCGCCGGTTCTCGTCGGTGTCGGTCGTCCACTCGTCGACGGTGACCTCGAGCGGGACCAGCTGGCCGAAGCGGCGCAGCTCCTGGTCGCGCAGCCGCAGCCGGCCGCGGAGCACCGGAAGCGTCTGGTCTTCGGTGCGGTAGCCGCGCAGCGGTCCGGCGGCCATGGCCGTGGCGGCCTCGTGGCGCGAACAGCGTGGCCAGCACGGTGGTCAGGTCGGGGTCGCGCATGACGCTCGACCAGATGAGTCATCGAGGTCGAGCTGCGCGGACGCCGTGGGCGCGGGCCAGCAGCCGCAGGACCTGCACCGCTCCGACCTTGGGCTGCACGCGGACTCGTCAGGTCGCCGCAGCGGAGGGCGCCGACCGCGTACGCCGCGGTGACGCGCCAGCCGTCGGCGTGCCGGGCTGCACGGTGACGAGGCCGGCTGGCGTTGAGCGCGCCGCCTCGGCGCGGGTCAGGTCGACGCCGCTCAAGGACCTGGCCCTCCTGAGGCGCTCGAGGTCAGCTCGCGTTCGCCAGTCCGCTGGAGCCGCTGAGCGCTGGTCCGGATTCGGCGTTCCGTGTCCGTCAGGCCGAGCTCGGCGCACCAGTCGTCGAAGCGGTAGCTGGCCAGCGCGTCGTCGTCGGCGTAGTGGTGTTCGCGCAGCATCGGGCAGCAGTTCGCGCCGCCACAGCCGGCGCAGGCCTGCCGGCGTGCGTCAGCGACGTGCGCATGAAGTACGACGGCCCGAACTGCAGCGCAGGTTCGAGGCCGCGCTCGACCATGTGCGCGTTGATCCGGTCGCGCAGCTCGGCGAGCTGCCAGCGGGCAGCCCGTTGCGCTGCGCACCAGCGGCGCAGCACCCCGGTCAGCGCCGGCTCGGTCAGTGTCCATGCTGAGGAAGACGAACCGGCGGCGCATCGCGGCGTCGAGCAGCGCGATGGAGCGGTCGGCGGTGTTCATGGTGCCGATGATGAACAGGTTGTCCGGCAGGCTGAAGCGCTCCTTGCCGTCGCTGTAGAGCAGCTCGATCTCGGCGTCGCGGTACTCCAGCAGGAAGTACAGCTCGCCGAAGACCTTGGCGATGTTGGCCCGGTTGATCTCGTCGATGACCAGCACGTGCGGCTGGCCGGGGCTTGCGCGCCTCCTCGGCCAGCCGCTTGAGCGGGCCGGGCACGACCGTCAGCCGCGCGCCCGGACTCGCCGCTGGCGCTGGGCCGGAAGCCCTCGACGAAGTCCTCGTAGGAGTAGGTGGGGTGGAACTGGACCAGGGCCTGCTGGTTGGCGGTGAGTCCGCAGGCCTCGAGCAGCTTCTGGACCAGGTAGGTCTTGCCGGTGCCCGGCGGGCCTTCGAGCACCACCTGGCGACGTTCGTTGAGGCTGTCGAGCAGCTCGGTCAGCCAGCTGTCGTCGGCGTGGTGCAGCTCGCTCGGCGAGCGCGGCGGTGTCGCAGCCAGACGCTCGGCCTGGCCTGGGGTCTCGACGAACGTCATCTTGGTGTCAGGCAGGTCGTCGGGCTCATCGTCGAGGTCAGACGTCTCCGGCGTCGACTCGGCATCAGCGACTCCAGATCGGCGGCGGATCTCGGTGAGGTTGACGATGTCTCGCCCTTGAACCGGAGCACGGATGCGGACGTTCGGCGGCAGCTCGGTGATCTTGGTCGCGTCGCCGGTCAGACCAGGTCACCGGGCGGACCAGCAGCGTTGATCCCGCCGATCGAGTCGAGCGCGGGGTCGTCCTGGCCGAGCGCCGATGCCGCAACGCGCCGCCGTCGTCGGTGGCGACCAGGTCGCCCGGCCGCATGCCGAGCACGAAGGTGATCACGTCGCGCTTCTTGGCCTCGCGTTTGACGACGGCGAGGTCGGCGTACAGGTCGTCGACCATGGCTGGCCAAGGCGGGGTGGGTGACGCTCGGCCGGGCAGCTGCGTGAGCCGGCCGACGGTGAGGGTGACGTTGCCGTGCTTGATCCAGTTGGGGACCCGGTTCCGCTGGTCGACCTGGCCGCGGACCAGCCACGCGCCGCCGGTTCGAGTCGCCGCTCCACTCGCTGACCAGGGGCGGGGCGAGCAGGTCAACCGCCGCCGCCGTTGCTCGGCCTGCAGCGCAGACGATCAGCGCCTTGAGGTCGCGGTCGGAGTCGCCGGTGGGCTCTGGTGAGCCGGTCGCCGAGCGCGGTCGACGACGGCTCCCGGTCGTCGCCGCGGAGCGACGTTGGTGAACGAGCCGGGGTGGGCCAGCAGGCTGACCAGCGACACGACGCGCTCGTCCGACGCCGGTCGCCGGGCCGAAGGAGGTCGCGCCAGCCCACGGGTCGCCCCAGGCTTCGGTCCGCTCTGCTGGCGGAGCGTCCACCACTGCTGCAGGAGCTCGACGAACTATCGCAGGAGGTCGACCGGGTCGGCGGCGAATGCCTTGCCCCCGGGCACGAAGCCGTGCTCGAGGTCAGCGGAGAGCTCGATCGGCAGCGGCGGCGGGTCGGCCATCAGCATCAGTGGGCCGCGGATCGCGTTGCGCTTCGTCGCCCCATCGAGGTCGGACAGCGGGGCCAGCAGCAGGACCAGGATCTCGGAAGCGAGCAGCCGGGCGCGCATCGTCGTCGAGCCGGGCAGGTCGACGGAGGCGTCGGCGGTGGCGTCGAGGTAGTCGGCAGGGCGGCGGTCGCCTCGGCGACCAGACCGGCAGCGTCGGGCGCAAGTGCAGATCGACCCGTCACGCCACGCGTCGAGCACGGCTCGCGTCGCCCGAAAGGCGTGGGCGGCGCCGGAGCCGGGGTGGACGATCTCAGCGTAAGGGTCGACCGTCAGCGACTGCAGATGCTCCTTGCGGGCGCGTCCCACGGTGGTAACGGTCGTTCGCCAGTTCGTAGATAGCTCTGGCCGTCCAGGCCGCGAGCGAGCACGTCGCGGCCGAGCGTGGTGAGCCGATAGAGTCGACTCGGCGTTGTGCAGCAGGCCCGCGTGCTGGTAGCCGGTGAGTGTCCCAGCGGAGGTTGAGCGAGGCGCGCTGGCGACCGGACGTCGTTCTGTGACTGGTCGTAGGCGGTCAGCGGACACGCTCGGCAGCTAACGGCTCCGAGCTCGGCGATCGGCATCGGCTCGTCTGCTCGGCGAGCATCTCGAAGCACCGCCCTCAGCCGGCGACGACAGCGTGCCTGCCAGTCCGGGTCGGGGGCCAACGCCTCGCTCGACGTCGCGATATCGGTCACGGTCGTCCTTCGGGTGGCGGGGGCCCTGGCCGGGCGGCGGGTCGAGCGGGCTCCGGTACGGCACGCCGGTCTCGGCCGCGCGGGCCATGGCGTCGTACGCGGTCAGGACCAGCCGCTTGGTGCGGAACTCGCCGTGGTCGCGCTCCTCGTACTTGCGGACCACCGGGAACGAGTCGAGCACGTGCTCGGCGTCGTCGCGGTCCAGGCCGTAGAGGTGCAGCATCGCCGCATCCAGCTCGGCGCGTGATCTGCGCGCGGCGCTCCGGGATCCAGCGGAACGGCTCGCCCGGGTCGCCGCCGACGACGTCGACGGCATAGGCGGATGCGGTGGGAGGTGTAGGTCAGCTCCAGGACGCGCGGTCGGACGAAGTCGCCAAGCGGCTGCGTCCGACCAGGTCGGGTCGCGTCGAAGGCGCCGGGCGCGGGCAGGCCAGCTGCTTGACGATGAAGTACTTCATGCCGGTGCCGCTGATCTTCTGCCGCGCGATGTAGTCGAAGATCGAGCGACGACCAGACCGCCTGCAGAAGCGGCGCATGCTCGGGTCTGCCGGGAAGGCGAGCGGGAAACTTGTCGCCGACCGCGGCTCGGGGCAGGACGCTCGGCACGAATGTGCGCAAGTTCGCCTGGCTCGGTGATGTCGCGCCAGCCGAGGAACCAGTCCCGGTCCCAGCCGTCCGGGACGGCCTCCGTCGACCTCTGCTGCGTCGACCCAGTAGCGGGCAGCGGCTCGACGTCGGGGTCGTCGAGTTGCGTCGGCGGTCGAGCCGGGGAAGCGAGCCGATGTTGAGCTGGGCCTGGTGGCGTCGGCGTAGGTGGAGAAGCGGTGGTTCCAGTGGCTGAGCATCTTGGCCTCGTACAGCGGCAGCCAGCGCTGGTCGCCCGCTGCCAGGCCCAGCCGTCGAAGGCGGCGCCCTCGGCTTCAGCAGGTCGTCGGCGGTGCGGAACAGGTCCGGAGTCGTTCGCCATGTGGAACAGCCGTGGCGAAGCGCAGTCCCCAGGGGTTGCCGTCGCGGTCGCCGTCTCTGATCAGCACCGGGTGGCGGCGGTAGCAGGCCAGGGTGATGTCGGCGTCGCGGCGGGTGCGGAAGATCGGCAGGGTGCCGGTGTTCGGGTTGAGCAGCGCGACTTCGCCGGCTTCGAGCGCGAACCGCGGGCTGGACGGCGTCGGCCACGTGCCGGTTGAGGAAGCTCAGCCGCACCTCCTTGACCGCTCGCCGCCGGTCATGGACGACACCGCGAACCGGAACGCGTGGTGCACGTTGGCGAAGATCTTGGCCTCGTTCTCGAAGTCGTAGAAGGCGGCCAGCCGCTCGGCTCCGAAGCGTGTCGGCGAAGAACGCGGCAGTCGTGGCGTCGGTGGCCAGCCCGGTCGGGGTGATGACCCCGATCGGCCATGCTCGGCCGAGGCTCGTGCGGAAGTGCTCGGCGAAGACGCTGTAGGTGTTGACGTCGCCGACGCCGCAGAGCGGGTACCGGCCGCTGGTGCGCAGGAACTGGCTCTCGGCCTCGGACTGCCGCTTGGCGTCGTCGAACTCGTCGAGCGAGCGCGGGGTCGCGTGTCGCGAGCGCGGCGATCGCCTTCTTGCGGGCGGCGGCGTTCGGCGGCGTTGGCGATCGCGGGGTCGCGGGCGGCGAAGAACTCCTGCTCCTGCAGCTTGACCCGCTCCCACGGGGGGTTGCCCAGCATCGGCGGAGAAGCCGCCGGTCCAGCCGGTCGTCGGTGTTGGCCGGCCCGTCGTCGGGCACGCGCGAAGATCTCGGGGAACTCCAGATGCCAGTGGAAGAGCCGGTGCCGGGCGGCGACCGCGTCGACCGCGTCGATCGACGCTCGCGGCGGCGGTGCCGTCGGCGAAGCTGGTCCAGCAGTGTGCGTGTGGTGATCGGCTCGGCGCCGTCGGTCTTGGGGGTGAGGAAGGCGGCGCACCAGGCGTCGGCGACCCGCCGGGCGCGGACGGCCTCGTCGACGGCCTGCAGCGTCGCGTAGCGCTGGGCCGCCCAGGCGACGTCGGCGAGGTCGTGGCGCGCGGCGGCGCGCGTCGGCGACCTCGTCGGTCGCTGCCCGCTGCGCCGGTGTTGCCGACCTCGACGCCGGCGTCGTCGAACAGGAGCGCTCTGCCCGGCGCTGCTCGGCGTTGAGCTTCCGCCAGGCTCGTGACGACCGCGGGGTCGTCGCCGGTCAGCGCGACGTAGGCGGCGTCGGGGATGCCGGCGTGCAGCAGCGCGGGGGTGGTGCCGAGCAGGGCGTTGCCGACCTTGATGTGGTGGTCGAGGAACGACAGCGGCCGGCCGGGGGCCATGGCCTCCAGCCACAGGCTGACCTTGGCCAGGTCGGCGGCCATCGGGTTGAGGTCGACGCCGTAGATGCAGCGGGCGACGACGTCGTGCATGGCGTCCTGCAACGTGGTCGGGGTGGGGTCGATCTCGCCGGTGCGGACGATGGCGAGCCGGGTGGCGATCCGGCGGGCGGCGGCGACCATGAAGTGCCCGCTGCCGATCGCCGGGTCGCACACGGTCACGGCGAGCAGGGCCGCCTCGGGGTCGGGCTGCTTCTCGGCGTCGTCGAGCACCGGGTCGAGGGCGGTGTCGAGGACGAGCTCGACCAGGTCGGTCGGGGTGTAGTAGCTGCCGCGTGGTCTTGCGGTCGTTGCCGGCCGCCGCCTCCAGGCGTGAAGGTCTGGCGCGATCGGGTCGTGGCGGGGGACCAGCTCGAGCAGTGACTCGTAGATCGAGCCGAGCTCCTCGGCGCCGAGGTGGCGGAAGTCGACGACGCGCCGCGGCTGGCCCTTGGGCTGGACGATCGACAGCGACCGGATCGCGGCCAGCAGCGGCTGGTTGCCGAGCTTCGGCGTCCGGCCAGCACGTCGGCTCGCTCCGGTGGCGAACAAGCCCACCGAGGCCGGGCAGGCCGAGTCGCGGTTCGCCGTCGGTGCGGCCGAGGGCGGTCGAACACGAGCGTGACGCCGTCCCACAGGTCGTGGTGGGCCGTGCCGTGGCGTCGGCGGGCCAGGTCGCGCAGCCGGGCGGAGGAGAAGTGTCGCGGTAGCGGTCGGCCAGCGTCGGGTCCGCGTCGGGTCGAGCAGCGCTCGCCGGTCCTCGGCGACGGCCCAGAACAGCAGCCGGTAGACGGTGCGCAGCAGGCTCTGGTGCAGGTCGTCGACCCGGATCGTCGCCGTTGGCCAGACGGTCGCGCAGGTCGGTGTTGGCGGGGTGCTGCAGGAAGCCGGTGCCCGAGGATCTCGAGCGCCTGCTGCACGCCGTCGCGGAGCAGGTCGAGCGCGCGGACGCCTTGGCTGACGGCGGTGGTCCGCCACCGCTCCAGCCAGCAGTCCGTCGGCGCTGCGCCGTCGGCGACCTCGACCCGGGACTGGTGGACGAGCAGGTAGAGCAGGGCGAAGTCGGCGAACAGCTCGCCGTCGAACATCGCCTCGAGGTCGAACTCGACGTAGGCCTGGCCGGTCAGGCTGGTGGAGTCGCGCAGCAGCCGCAGCACCCGGCCGTTGCGCAGCACCGCCCACAGGTAGCGCGTCGGTGCGGTTGAGCAGCTCTTGCACCATGGCGTGCGGGGCGCGTTGCGCTGCGCCCGGGCACGCCCGGGCGTGCGCCGGTCGAGCGGGACGCCCCAGCCGAGCAGGTGGATCGGGGTGGCGCCCCAGAGGTGGCTGACCGGGTAGGCCTGGTCGTCGACGGCGAGGCCGCCGGCACCGGTCGGCGGGACCCGGCCGTAGCCGAGCGCGGAGAACAGCTGGGTCAGCCAGCGTTCGCGGGTGACGCCCGACGGCGGGGTCGCCGTCGGGCAGCCGGGCGAGGTCGTCGCGGAACCGGCGGTAGACGCCCAGCAGGTAGGTCCAGGCGCGGGCCGCGGCCTCGCGGGGGCGCTCACCGCCGAGGTGGTAGTCGTTGCTGGCCAGGCCGGCGGCGGTGCCAGCGATGACCGCGGTCGAGCACGTCGCCGGGCAGCAGGCCGCCGCCGACGCGGATCGACGGTGAACGCCGCCGCTCACGCGTCACGCTCGCGGGAGCAGCACCTGGATGCTGAGCACGTCGACCGGACGCTGGGCGGTGACGGTGAGGCCGCGTCGGGCCGCGCCGGCGCCGGCGCGGACCCGTCGGTGGGCGCCGAGCAGCCGGTCGGCGTGCTCGTCGGCGACCTCGTCGAGATAGCGGCTCGAGCGTCGGGCAGCCCGTCAGATGATCTTGTCGAGCGCGTCGTGGGCGGCGCCTGCGACGACGTTGCCGGTCGGTTGAGCGGTGAGCAGCTCCTCGGCGCGGCCGTCGGGCAGCCAGTCGGCGCTGCTGCGGGGCGCCCTCGAAGGCCAGCACGCGGGCGTCTTCGGCGACCAGCTGCCGGATGCCGTCCGCGGTCGGGCAGCGTCAGCTGGAACCGGAAGCCGGACCAGCAGCACGGTGGTGCGGGTGCTGACGGCGCGCGGTGCGCATCACACCGCTGCGCCGGGCGGGCCGCTCCGGTCCGGGGACGGCGCGGTCGAGGGCGCTCTCCAGGACGTAGCGGGCCAGGGCCTGGACGGCCGGGTCGGTGCGGACGAGGGCCGCCTCGCCGCGGCCGGCCGGTGGGTCGCGCGCGCAGCAGCAGCGGGTCGCGCAGCGCCGACCGGCAGGCTGGCGCGCACGCCGAGCGGCAGGGTGGCCGAGCACGGCGCGTGAAGCCCGTCGTCGGTCGGGGTCGACGGTGGAGCCGAGGGCGCGCAGGCTGCGGTCGACGAACGGTCTCGATGTCGCCGTGGGCGCCGAGGGCGGCACGGATCTCGTCGACCTCGGCGGCGACCTCCTCGGGCTTGATCGCGTGCTGGGCGTAGCGGGTGCGGGAGGGCTTCTCCTTGCTCGGCGGCGGACTGCCAGGCCGCGTCGAGCTGCTGGGCTGCGCGGGTCGTCGCCCAGGTCGAGGGGCAGCGTCGGGCGTCGTGGTCGCGCAGCAGCAGCCCTTCGGCGAGCGCGTCGATCAGCGCCTGGCCGTCGCCGGGCACCGGGACGGCGACGCCGGTGGCCTTGGCGATCGCGCGGTGCTTGCGGATCAGCACGTCGAGCACGATGCCGTCGATGCCGTTGTCCTCGCCGTAGAGCGTGACGGCGCGGACGACGTCGCGGCGCTGGCCGAACCGGTCGACCCGGCCCTCGCGCTGCTCGTGCCGGGTCGGGTTCCAGGCCAGGTCGTAGTGGACGACGGCCGAGAAGCGCGTCCTGCAGGTTGACGCCCTCGGACAGGCAGTCGGTGGCGACCAGGACGTGCTCGACCGTCGCGGCCGGTCAGCTCGGCGACCCGGCGCTCGCGTTCGGCCGGTGGGAGCTGCCCGGTGACGGCGGCGACGTGCACCGGCTTCTTGGCGTGCCCAGGGTCGGCCGAGGTGCTCGGCGACGTAGTCGGCGGTGTGGATGAAGCGGCAGAACACGATCGGGGCGTAGCCGTCGGCGAGCAGCGCCTGGACCTGGGTGGTGAGCGCGGCGAGCTTGCGGTCCTGCTCGGGTCCGGCGAGGGCGTCGGCTCGGCGGGCGAAGGTCGAGCAGGCGTCGCCGCTCCGCGGTCGGCGCTGCGTTCGTCGGCTCGTCGGTCGTCCATGATCAGCGCGCCCGGGGTGGCGTCGAGGCCCTCGAGGGTCTCGTCGTCGCCGGTGTCCAGGACGCCGGCCCGGCCGAGCGCGTCGACCTCGCTCGGCGTCGGTGAGGCCGGCGTTCGGCGGCGCGGGTCCGCAGCGTCGCGGCGGCGGCGCGCGGGCTGGAGGCCATGGCGCGCAGCAGGGCGAGCGCGGACCACCAGCGGACCCGGCCCCGGGCGCCGGTCAGCGCCGTCGCGGACCTGCTCGCGGGCGTAGGCCAGGACGTCGTCGAACAGGTCCCGGTAGGCGGGGCTGAGCGCGTAGGCGACGTCGCGGGTCTCGCCGGTCCTGCGGGAACGGGGTGTCCTCGTCGAGGTAGCTGCGGATGTCGGCCCGGCGGCGCTGGACGAAGTGCCGGGCCAGCAGCGCGCGGCCGGCGTCGGTGCGTCAGGTCGGCGGTGGCCAGGTCGGGGTTGCACAGGCCGATCAGGTTGGCGAAGGCCGTCTCGTCGCCGGAGTGCGGGGTGGCGGTGGCCAGAATGAGGTGCCGGGCCGGGTCGGCGGCCAGGGCGTGCAGCAGCTCGAAGCGCTGGTGCCGGGACCGTCTGCCCTGCGCCGCCGCCGGCGACGTAGTTGTGGGCCTCGTCGACGATGACCAGCTCGGGGCAGCGCAGCAGGAACTCGTGCCGCCGCCGGTCGCTCTTGATGAAGTCGCTGGAGATGATCACGTAGCGGGTAGCGGTCGAACAGCGACTCGTTGAGCATCAGGTCGCGCTCCAGGCCCTTGACCGTGCTGGTCAGCACGAGGGCGGCGTCGATACCGAACTTCTCGCGACAGCTCGCGCTGCCACTGCTCGGCCAGGGCCGGGGAGCACAGCACGGCGAGCCGCTGCACGTCGCCCTGGGCCAGCAGCTCGGCGGCGATCAGGCCGGCCTCGATGGTCTTGCCGATGCCGACGTCGTCGGCGATGAGCAGCCGGACGATGTCCTGACGCAGGGCCATCAAGCAGCGGCACGTACTGGTAGCTGCGCGGGGCTGACGCCGAGCCGGGCCAGGGATCGGAACGGCCCGGCCGATGAGGTGAACCCGACCCGCAGCGCGGTGCGCAGCAGGTCGGTCGATGCGGCGTCGCCGAGGTCGTCGGCGTCGGCGGCGGGAAGCGTGGCGGGCTCGACCCCCTCGTCGGGGAAGACGCCGGCGACGTCGTCTGGCCCGCCGCCGAGCGGCTGCAGCAGCAGGAAGTCGGGCGTCGCTGCCGGGCAGCACCACCCATTCGCGGCCGCGGGCCCGGACCAGGGTGCCGACGGCGACGTCGATGCTGGGTGCGTCATCGCGGTGCTCCTTCCTGGGCCGAACAGCCAGCGCGTGGCGGCCGGCGACGGCCGGCCAGTCGTCGTCGTGGCGGACGCGGACGACCGTCCAGCCGGCGTCGCTCGAGCCGTTCGTCGGCGTCGCGCGTCGCGCTGCTGCTGGTGCTCGTCGTCGTGGTGCGGCCCGTCGACGAAGACCGCCACCGGGTTGCCGGGCAGCCGGTAGACGAAGTCGGGCCGGGCCCGCGCCTCGGTGACGGTGACCTGGGCGTCGTCGGGCAGGCGGTAGCCCGCGCTCGTTGAGCCAGTCGACGAACTTCCGCTCCAGCCCGGAGTCGCGCGAGCTTGGTCAGCCAGTCGTGCCTGCTCGGCGCGCGGTCGCGCCCGCCGGCGCCGGCGGCACCCGTCGCGGTCGAGCAGCTCGGCAGCAGGAGGTCGACCACGGCGTGCCGGTCGATGCTGCGTGTGCTCGTACTGGTTGGCGTAGGAGAGCAGGCAGTCGTAGCAGCCGCGCTCGCACCGCTCCCGGGCCCCGGGCGCATGACCGAGGTCGGCGCCGGTGTCGGGGTCGTAGTGGATGATCTCCAGCGCCTGCGCGGGCCACCCGGGCGAGCGCGTCGGGGTCGTCGACCAGCCGGCCGAGGACGCCGGCGCCGCCCTCGGCGGCCTCGGTGAGCAGCATCCGGCCGCGGTGGTCCAGGTCGGGCAGCGCTCTGGCCGTCGAGCTCGGAGTCCTCGAGCTGGAAGGCGGCCTCGATGCCGCGTTCCAGCGCGGTCCGCAAGGTGACGGCGACCGTCGTCCGTCGACCGGGTCGGCGAGCCGGACGAGCAGATGTTGCGGCGGTCCTCGACGAACGGGACGACCTGCTCCTTGTGCCTGACGTCCTCGGCGCTGATCCAGCGAGTCGGCGTCCACGGTCTGGTCGGTGGCCTGCTTGTCGGTGAGCCAGGTGCCTTCGCGCAGGTCGAGCCAGTAGCCGCGCTCGGCGGGATTCTTGCGGCGGCGGCGGCCGACGTTGGCGACCCGGACCAGCGGCAGCGTCGCCGTGGGTGAGCTCCAGCACCGGCTCGCCGCCGGTGCGCCGCCGTGGCGGTCGTGGCCCGGGGCGGTCGCCGCGGTCGGCGAACCGGAAGGACAGCTCGAGCTCGTACC
>CAVSUP010000005.1:0-31768 GCA_963731295.1 uncultured Actinomycetota bacterium | reverse complement strand
CTATGTATTGCTTCCGGCGGGATCTTGAAGAAGTCCCCGCTGGCACGGACAGCCACCGGTCCGACGGCGGACTCGTCGGCCAGTTCGTTGCCCAGGGTCGATCCCGGTGCAGGTCCGGTCCGGCCTTCGGCGAGCACAGTGGTGAGCATCGGCTGGCCGGCCGACGGCTCTCGAGGTCGGACTGAGTGACCGCGCCGCTGCCCTCGGGACGCCGCAGCCCCAGCCTGAGCAGGCTCCAACCGTTGCGGGCGGTGCTGATTCGTGCCGCGGAACTGTCGGTGGCGGTGTCTAGGGTCTCCCTTATAGACAAGCGATGCGGGGGATGGACATGACGATGGTTGATCTTGATGGGGAGCGGCTGGGCAGGGATGTGGCGGTCGCGTTGGCGGGTCGGATCTGTGCGCGGGCGTCGCAGCAGGCGGTGGCGTCGTGTCAACTGTTGGAGTTGATCGGTGAGTTCGACGCGGGTGGTGGGCTGGGCTATCTGTCCGGGGTGAAGTCGGTCGCGCATTGGATCGCGTATTCGTGTTCGATGGCGCCTGGCGTGGCCCGCGAGCATGTCCGGGTGGCTCGGGCGATGCGGCGGATGCCGACGATCACGGCGGCGTTCCGGACCGGTGAGCTGTCCTACTCCAAGGTCCGTGAGGTGACCCGGGTGGTCGACCTGGTCGATGAGGCCCGTCTGTGCACTTGGCTCGCGCGACGTCGGCCTCTCAGTTGGCGCGGACGATCGCCGGCTACCGCACCGCCGCCGGCACCCGGATCGCTCAGCAAGATCGCCGACGGTTCCGGCTGATCAAGCACACCGGCGATGGGATGACCCGGGTCACCGGGCAGTTGCCGGCTGACGAGGCGGCGATCGTTGTCGCCGCATTGCAACGTGCCCGCGACCTCAATTCCACCCCGCCACCGAGGGACGGGCCGGGAGGTGATGCCACGTCCGACCTATGCGGAGGTCGATGCGTTCCGCGACATCTGTCAGCACTACCTCAACACCGCCGTCACTGATGACGAGTCGGGCGAGGATCGGAGCCTGGTGATCATCCAGGTCGCCGCCGAACAGTTGCTCGACTCCGAGCCCGAACACGTTCCCGCGGGAACGTCTCCGGATGAGCCGACCCACGCCGGTCACCCTTCCCTCGAAGAGTCCGCGGCCGAGCCGATCGGGGACGAGCACCGACGTTCCCGCAGGAACGTCATCGGCAGAGCCGACCCAAGTCCGGCCGCCCTTCTCGTGCAACAGTCCGCGGCCGAGCGGATTCGGGACGAGCATCGTCCCGCAGGAACGTCGCTGGTCGGGTCGGCAGAGGATGATCACCCGTCCGCTGCGGCGCTGTCGCGCGAGCCGGTCCGAGCCGAACACGTTCCTGCGGGAACGTCGCCGGTCGGGCCGGCGCAAGCTGACCCCCCATCAGCCGCGCCACTGTCGGGCCAGCCGATCCGTGTCGACCAGACGTCGGAGGGATCATTGCCGGACGAGTCGGTCCACGCCGACCACCCGTCCGTGGCCGCGCCGGACGGCGAGCCGATTCGGGTCGGAGACGTTCCCGCGGGAACGTCGTTGCGAGTCGGGGTTGTGCACGATCCGTGGAATGGGTGGGATCGAGGCCGAGACGGCGCGGCGGCATCTCTGCACCGGCACGGTGCTCGGCGCGGTCGTCGATGCCCATGGTGACGTGCTGGCGTTGGGTCGGACTCGGCGGTTGGTGTCGAAGGCGCAGCGGCGGGCGTTGATGGTGCGGGATCAGACGTGTCAGTTCCCGGGTTGTGTGAGTGGTCGTCATCTGCAGGCGCATCATGTGATCAGTTGGGCGTCGGGTGGCCGGACGGATCTGGCCAATCTGATCTTGTTGTGCCGGTTCCATCACACGTGCGTGCATGAGGGCGGTGTGGTGATCACCCGCAGCCGGGGTGCGTCGTTCGAGGGTGCGGCGGTCGGGGACGGGCCGGCGTGGGTGTTCACCAGGCCTGATGGTGAGCGGGTGGATCGGCCGGGTTGGCCGGTGTTGTCTGCGGTCGAGTTGGGTTCTCGGTTGGCGCGGTTCGGGTCGGTTGATCATGTCGATCGTCTGAATCATCCGGAGGCTGTCGTGATCCAGCCGAGGCAGTACGGGGAGCGGTTCGATCTCCACGAGGCGGTCCGGGTCCTGTTCGACCTGCAACTGACCACGGCCGAGGCCGCCTAGGACAGGCCTCTCATGGCTGGTGCCAAAGCGACCGGTCCGTCCTGGGCATCGCGCGGTCGGCCAAGGAGTCATCCCCTAGGTGCGGGAGGTGATCAAGGACGTCGGTGAGCCAGGGGGCCAGCAGGGGATCGGCCAGACGGAGGGTGGGGAGGGCTTGGGCCGGGTACCAGGCGAGGGCATCGTGCTCGTCGGGGGCGCGGTTGACGGGTTCGCCCTGCCAGCCGGTGACGACGAAGCCATACGCCTCGATGGTGGGATCGGAGGATCCGATCGGTCGGGATTGCAGCTCGGTCAGGGTCACGCCGACCTCCTCGCGGCATTCGCGCCGGATCGCCTGATCCGGGGTCTCGCCGGGTTCGACGTGCCCGCCGATCAGGTCCCAGCAGTCGGGATACCAGCGCCGGTCCGGGTGACGGTGGGCGAGCAGGACGAAAGATCCTCGGATCAGCGCCGCCATGGCGATGCGTATCGGCATCGGTCTCCTCGATCACGGGTCCTGCGTTCCGCCGACCTGCTCCGCACTCTGCCACACCGTCCCGACGTGCGGAACGATCCCGTACGGGCAGCGCCTCCGGGGAAGGGGTCCGCCTACGGTGGGACCAAGATCGAATCGGCCGTCACGAAGGGATCATGATCATGAGGTTCACCGACAAGGTCGTCGTCGTCACCGGGGGAGCGTCCGGCATCGGCCGGGCCGTCTGCGAGCTCGTCGCGGCGGAAGGCGCATCGGTGGTGGTCGCCGATCGCGACCAGGCCCTGGCCGAGGAGCGGGCGGCGGCGCTGCCCGAGCTCGGTGCGCCGCGGTCGGTCCCGGTGCGGGTCGACGTCTCCGTCGAGGCGGACATCGAGGCCCTGGCAGGCCTGTGTCGCAAGGAATTCGGCCGAGTCGATGCCTTGATCAACAACGCGGCGGCGCGGCTCTGGGGCCCGGTCACCGAGGCGACGCTCGAGTCCTGGCACCTGATCACCGCGGCCAACCTGATCAGTGTCGGCCTGACCGGCAAGCATCTGATCCCGCTGATGCCGGACGGCGGCTCGATCGTCAACGTCTCCTCGGCCAACGGCATCGTCGGGCGCAAGGGCATGGCGCAGTACGACGCGACGAAGGCCGGGGTGCTCGGGCTGACCCGCTCGATGGCCTGTGATCATGCCGAGGCCGGCATCCGGGTCAACGCGGTGCTGCCCGGTCCGACGCTGACCGATTTCCACAAGAACCGGGCCAAGGAAGAGGGCCGGGAGATCGATCCGTCGGTGACCCGGCCGCACGAGGGCGGGCCCGGCATTCTGCGCCGGCAGGGGCTGCCGATCGAGATCGCCAGGCCGATCGTCTTCCTGGCCAGCGACGACGCTTCG
Source organism: uncultured Actinomycetota bacterium (assembly GCA_963731295.1). GTDB lineage: Bacteria > Actinomycetota > Actinomycetes > Propionibacteriales > Propionibacteriaceae > Microlunatus. The sequence goes on along the minus strand of CAVSUP010000005.1, from coordinate 28,229 downwards.
TACATGACCGGCACCATGCTCTCGCCGGACGGCGGGCTCTCGGCCCTGTCCGGCCACCTCGGCTGACCGTAGAGTGTGACGATGGAGGCCAAGCCTCACCTCGCGCCGAACGATGCTGTTCGCCGCGGGAGGATTTGCGATCTCTGTGGGAATGGGTACGGAAGCGCAGGCGGGCGCATCGTCGCCCCGACACTTCCGGCTCTCACGGATCCTCGGATCCGGCACGACACGGCTGGCCGGACACGGTCGCATTGCCGATCGGGTTCCGGCCCGAGGGCATCGCGTCCGGACCCGGCACCCGCGGCTATGTCGGTTCGCTGGCCGACGGCGCGGTCGTCGCCGGCGACCTGCGCACCGGACGGCTGTGGACCCTGTGGCCCGGCGAGACCGGGCGGGCGGTGCGCGGCCTGATGTACGACCACCGCACCGGACTGCTCTGGGTCGCCGGCCAGATCGGGACGACCGGCTACGTGTGGGCGATCCGGTCCCGCACCGGCACGGTCGCGCAGGCCACCGCGGTACCCGGGGCCGTGTTCCTGAACGACCTGGTGGTGACCCGCGACGCCGTATGGGTCACCGACTCGCGCCTGGCGCCCGACCGGCTGACCAAGATCACCTTGCGGCACGGCGGCCGGCCGACCGGCGACGCGCCGACGTTCCGCCCGCTCGGCGGTGACTGGCCGGCCGGCAACGGCACGGCGGTGAACGCCAACGGGATCCGGCAACTGCCCGACGGCTCGCTGCTGCTGAACAACTCGGCCGTCGGCGGCCTGTGGCAGGTCAGCCCGAGGACCGGCGCGGCCCGGTCGGTGCCGGTGATCGGCGGGCCGGGGATCACCGCCGGCGACGGGCTGCTGGTGGAGGGCCGGACGATCTACGTGGTCCGCGGCTCCGGCCCGGCCGAGGTCTCGGTGCTGACCCTGGACCGGACCCGGAGTGGCTGGTCCGCACGCTGGCGCGGAGCCCGTACCGACGAGACGCTCGACGTCCCGTCCACGGCCACGCTGGCCGGCGGCGCGCTCTGGGCGGTCAACGCCAGATTCGGCGTCGCCGACCCCGGCGCCGCCGAATACTGGGTCACCCGGCTCCGCCGCTGAACCGCCGCTGATCGAGCCTTCCGGGCCGGGTCAGTCGTCGAGGGCGCGGAGGGCGACGTCGTCGAGTTGGAGGATCGCGTCGCCGCCGTCGGCGCCGTAGCCGAGCAGCAGGGTGAGCGTGTCCACGTCGTCCGGGACCTCGATCACCGTGGACTGCTTGGTGTAGGCGTCCGGGGCGGTCGGAGCGAGTTCCTTGATCGACTCGCCGCCGTCCCAGCGGGCGCCGATCATGATCCGCCGCACCACCGAGGACGTACGGAACCAGCCGGACAGCTCGAGCCGGCTGCCGGGCACGACGCTGATCTTCTGCGTCACGTACTGCGGGCCGAGGGTCTCCGACGTGCGCACCCAGGCATTCCGATCACCGGAGTGGGACAGGTTGCCGCCGCTGTCGAAGCCGTGCCCGGCGGTCCCGTCGAAGCCCCAGACCGGGCCGTAGTCGCTGGTCTGCTCGAAGCCGCCGTCGATCAACTGCAGCCCGTGATAGGCGGACAATTCGGCCAGTGAGGTGAAGCGCTCGTCGCCGCCGGCCGATCCGATCACCCGGACGCCGGTGCCGACCGTGGTCGGGAATTCCACCGTGTACGCCTTGAGCGACCCGCCCCGGCCGGGCACGAACTTCGGTGTGATCGCCTGGCCGCGGACGTCGACCCAGCGGCCGTCGACCCGCACCTGAACGGTCGGCCGGGCGACGAACCAGCCGCCGGTCCGGCCCGGCCGTCCGACGGTGAACTCGACCCGGTTGAGCTTGACCTGCTCGGGCCAGGTGTAGCCCCACCAGCCCTGATCCTTGACCTCACCGTCACGGTCGTCGACCTGCGTCGTCGGCTTGCCGTCCCGCAGCGCGTCCAGGTCGGGTTGGCGGGCCGACTTCGACACCGGTACGGAATCGTCCCGCCGGCCCAGCTCGGTCGGCCGCGACCGGATTGCTCGGAGCACCCGGATCGAGCGGCTCGATCGTCACCCGGCGCAGCGAGTAGTGGTAGGACGGGCTGTCGTCCGGGTCGCTGCAGCACACGTTGGCCTGGAGCAGCATCGACTTGCCGTCGTCGGACAGGAACTTCGACGGCAGGGTGGTGCCGTAGCCGCCGAAGACGTCCGGCTCGAGATTGAGCGACGTGTAGTCCTTGTCGGCCATCCGCCGCCACGGGCCCCACGGCTGCGGCGCCTCGTAGAGATGGTGGGCGTACTCCGACCAACTGGAGTAGAGGTAGCGATCGAGCGGCTTGTCGTAGAGCACGTGCCCCTGCGACAGCACCGACAGGTTGTCCCGCAGATCCGGATCGAACAGCTTGGAGTAGACCCGGCGTTCGTCGGTCAGCACCGGCCTGCGGTCGTCCAGGTCGGCCGACCAGGCGGGGGAGTCGCTGGTCCCGGAGAAGAACTCCCAGGCGTCGCGGTCGTCCACGCTGTCGGACGGCACCCGGGCCAGGAAGAGATCGGTCGGGTCCGGCACGGTGTCCCGGTACGAGTCGCGCCAGTTGCCGTCCAGCCCGTAGGCGTAGACGTAGTCGTCCGGCGCCCAGGCGCCGCCGCGGCCGTAGTCGGCGAACCAGATCGTGGTGAATTCATGATCATCGAACATCGGCCCGGACTTGTCCCAGGTCCAGGTCTTGCCGTGATCGTCGGATCGGGCGATCGTCGCCGCCGGAGCATGATCGAAATCGCCGGACAGGTCCTGCACCGCCAGATAGAGGGTGTCGCCGACACAGACCATCCCGGTCGGCTTGCGGGTGCCGGAACCACTCCAGAGCTCGCCGACCTCGTCGCCGACGGCCAGGTTCACGCCCTGAAGATCATCCGCCGGCCCGCTGATCCGAGCCACCCCGACGTCGACGAAGTCCGCGTCCAGGTCGAAGCCCTTGCCGTCACCCCAGGCGGAATACAGATTGTCGTCGTCGGCCCAGCAGGACGGCCACAGGTCGCCGTCGGCCTTGGTGCCGTACCGCTCGGCGGATTCGATCATGGTCGTGCCGATCCAGTCGCTCGGCTCGGCCAGCTCGGCCGCGCGCGGCTTCGCCGTCGCCGCCGTCGTCCCGATCATGGTCAGCGCCAGCGCCGCCACCAGCACTCCCGTCAGTCGACACCTCATCGTGCCCCTTCCCTCCGCATTCGGGTCGAGTCACAACCTACCGGTCTGCTCCGGGGTCACGACAGTGCTCGAATCGGCCTCGCCCTCGACCGCGGACAGTTCGATCCGGTCCTTCCAGCGCCGGTTCGGGTCGGGGATCGGGCACCGAGGACAGCAGCCGGGCGGTGTACGGGTGCTCGGGTCTGTCATCACCCGGCTGACCGGGCCCTCTCGACGACCTTGCCCGCGGTGGATCACCATCACGTCGCCGCCGAGATAGTGCACCGTCGAGAGGTCGTGGGTGATGAACAGCGTGGACATCTGTAGTCTGCTGGAAGTCGAGCAGGATGTCCAGAAAGCTCATGCGGACCTGGGCGTCCAGCATCGAGACCGGCTCGTCGGCGATGATGAACGCCGGCCGGAGCATGTGGATCCGGGCCAGCATGACCCGCTGCCGCTGACCGCCGGACAGCTGATGCGGATAGCGGCCGAGCACGCTGGTCCGGGTCCAGCCGGACCGCCGTCAGCGACTCCCTGATCAACTCCAGGCCGCGCCTCGGGATTCTTGGCCAGCTTGAACTTCTTGCACCGCCGTCTACAGCACCCGGTCCACCCGGTAGAACGGATTGAAGATCGCGTACGGATCCTGGAACACCGGCTGGACGTTGCGCCGGAAGTCGGCCAGCCCGGCCCGGTTCAGGTGATAGATGTCCTTGCCGCTGTAGCGTGATCGAGCCCGCGGTGGGTTCTGCAGCCCGAGGATGTTGCGCGCGATCGTGCTCTTCCCGCTGCCGCTCTGACCGACCAGGCTGATCACCTGGCGGCGGGTCGGCCCGGAGCTCGAAGCACACGTCGTCGACCGCCGTCAGATAGCCACTCGCTGACCCCGCGGGCATGGAATCGCTGCTGGATCCAGTCAGCTCGATCATCTTGGTCCCCGCCTCCGTGCCGAACCGCTCATCGGACCGTCCCTCCTGACAGCTCTCGTCGACTCCCGCAGTTCCATCCGCGGGATCGAGGCGACCAGGCCGCGGGTGTAATCGTCCTTGGGTCGAGTCGAACACCTGATGCACGTCGCCCACCTCGACGATCCGGCCGTCGTGCATCACCGCGACCCGGTCGACCAGTTGGGCGTGCACCCCCATGTCGTGCGAGATCACCACCAGGGCGACGCCGAACTCCTCCCGGAGGTCGGCCAGGCTCTGCAGGATCACCCGCTGGATCGTCACGTCCAGCGCCGTGGTCGGCTCGTCGGCGATGATCAGGTCGGGCTCGAGGGCGACGCAGATCGCCATCAGCACCCGCTGCTTCATCCCACCGGACAACTCGTGCGGATACATCTGCGCCACCCGGGTCTCCAGTCCGACCTGGCGCAGCAGCCGCGGCACCATCTCCCGGACCTGGCTCCGGCGCTGCGGGGCGTGCTCGATGATCACGTCGGCGAACTGGTCCCGGATGCGCATCACCGGGTTGAGCGAGTTCATCGAGCCCTGCGGCAGATAGGAGAGGTTGCGCCAGCGCAGCGCCCGGAGCGCACGGCCCTGCACGGCGAGCAGGTCGACCTCCGACCGGCCGTCGGGCCGGAAGGTGATCGCGCCCTTCGGTGACCTGGCCCGGCGGCTTCAGCAGCCGCAGCAGGGCGAGGGCGAGGGTGCTCTTGCCACTGCCGGACTCCCCGGCGATGCCGAGGATCTCGCCCCGGCGACGTCGAGGATCGCACCCCGTCCACGGCGGTGAAGTCGCCGCGGTTGGTGGCGTACTCGACCCGGAGATCGGAGATCTCCAGGATGGTTGACTCAGACACCGGCCACGCTCCTCAGCCTCGGGTTGTAGACCTCTTCCAGCCCGATGTTGATCAGGTTCAGGGCCGCGAACAGCAACGTCAGCAACGCGATCGGGACCACGAACATCGGCCAGGCACCGAGCGTCAGTGCGCCGGTGTTGATCGAGTTGAAGATGATGTGACCGAGGTCGATCACCCCGGACGGGCCGAGGCCGATCACCTCCAGCCCGATCAGGCCGAAGATCGCGCCCAGCGCCGAGTTGGCGAAACCGACGCCGATGTAGGGCATCAGGTTGGGCAGCAGCTCCTTGAAGATGATCTCCAGGTCGCCGGACTTGGTCACCTTCGCCAGCTCGACGTACGGCCGGGATCCGCAGGCTCAGCACCTGGGACCTGATCGTCTTCGCCGCGAACGGCCAGGCTGAAGATCGACAGCATCAGGCCGACCTGGAACAGCGTGACCTCCTGGGCGTACGCCGACAGGGCGATCAGCAGCGGGAAGGTCGGGATCACCAGCAGGATGCCGGTGAACGTCGACAGCACGGCATCGACCCAGCCGCCCTTGTAGCCCGCGATGAGCGCGACGATCACGCCGACCACGGTGGAGATGAGCCCGGCGATGGCACCGATCTGCAGCGAGACACCGAGTGGCGCCGGCCACCATCGCGAACACGTCCCGTCCGAACTGGTCGGTGCCGAGGAGATGCGCCCGGGACGGCCGAGCCACTTCTGCGCGACGGCGATCGACGATCGGGTCCTCGCCACCGCCGACCACCGACGTGATCAGCGGACTGCCGACAGCGCGAGGATCACCAGCAGCCAGCAGGATCATCAGCCCGGCCGCAGCTTCGGGCTGCGGCGACGGTCCGGCCGGGGCCCGTCAGCAGTACGCTTGTGCGGCCATCGTCGTCACCGCCAGTACTTGACGCGGGGATCCAGCAACGGGAGCAGCAGATCGAGGATCAGGTTCGCGGTCAGGACCGAGAAGATCGCGATCGTCGGTGATCGCCGAGGATCGTGTTGAAGTCGAGCTGGCTGATCGCGTTCACCAGCGTCGATGCCCAGACCCGGATAGTTGAACAGCTGCTCGACCAGCACGTTGCCGTTGAAGATGAACCCGAGCGAGATGCCGAACGCCGGTCACCTGCGGCAGATAGCAGTTGCGCAACGCGTAGCGGGTCAGGATCTTGCGTCGGCTCCAGCCCCTTGGCCTCGGCGTAGGTGCAGGTAGTCCTCGCCGAGCACCGGCACCATCAGCATCCGGGTGGACAGCAGCCAGTTGAAGGCGCCGATGATCACGATCGACAGCGCCGGCAAGGAGCCCGTGCGTGAGCACGCTGCCGATGAACTCCGGACCGAACGCGACCGGGATCGCGGTGTCGTAGGCCGATCTCGCCGGCAGCACGTTCAGCGATGTAGGCGAAGACGTAGACCAGGATCAGGGCGAGGAAGTAGAACGGGACGTGCCGAGGGCATGATCGAGGCCGTCGGTCGCCGTCTCGGCGCCGAGCTTGCCCCGGCGCCAGCCGGCGACCGCGCCGGCGAGCGAGCCCGATCACCCAGGCCAGCACCGCGGAGATGCCCAGCAGCCCGATCGTCCAGGGCAGCGAGCTGCATGATGACTTCCGTGGCCGGCGTCGGATAGTTGATCAGCGACGGCCCGAGGTCCTGCTCGAAGATCAGCTTGCGCATGTAGTGCCAGTACTGCGCGAAGATGTTGCCGTCGAGCCCGAATTCCTTCTGGTACCTGGCGATGACCTCCGCGCTCGCCTGCTGGTTGTAGACGTAGTTCTGCTGCAGGGTCTGGATGAACGTCTGGATCGGGTCGCCGGGGATCATCCGGAAGAAGAAGAACGCGATCGTCAGCGAGCCCCAGAGCTCGAGCAGGTACAGCCCGAACCGCCGGATCGCGTATCCAGCAAGGGGATGCGCGGCCAGGAATCCGCGGACGACGGGACGGCCGAACCGGCCCGGCGGCTCTTCGCCCGCCGCCTCCGTCTCGGCGGCCGCGGTCACGTACCCACCTGGCCGGTGGGCTCCAGCTTGCCGAGGACGAACATGAACTGCCCCCACCAGTTCAGCGGCACCTGGTACAGGTTGTCGTCGGTCGGCCAGCCCTTCCAGAACGTGGTGTTGTAGTACGAGGGGTAGCCGGTCTGGATCACCGGGATCACCGGGAGCTTCTGGAAGTACTGCTCCAGCGCCTTGTCCAGCAGCGGCTTCGCCTCCGGCGACTGGTCGGGTCGATGTTCGCCAGCTGCTTCGACAGCTCGTCGAGCTGCGGGTCCCTCAACCGGATCTTGTTGCTTGTCCGACGGCGTTGGCTTGCCGACCTTGACTGCGCCCGGTCGCTCTCCAGGTCGCGGTACAGCTGCTCGGGGTCCCAGCACACCGTGCAGACCCAGTTGGCGGTGATGTCGAACTCGCCGCGCTGGACCTTCTCGTCGTGCACCGAACCGCTGAGGCTGCGAATCGTCGTCGGCACGCCGAGCTTGTCCAGGTCGTCCTTCAGCAGCTTGGCCGATCACGTACTCGGCACCGTCGACCGCGTCACCGGGGTGATGATCTCGACCGTGGCGGGCTTGCCCTTGTAGGTCCGCTTGCCGTCCGCGCCCTTGGGCGCGATCTCGTCCAGCAGCTGTTCGGCCTTGCCTGGGTCGTAGGTCAGCTTGTACTTGGCGGCGATCGCGGGGTTCTTCCACTTCTCGTTGGTCGGAGTAGTCCGCCCATGGGTACTGCGCCGGAGCGGTCTTGACCGGCCAGACGTTGGTGCCGATCTTCTCGCGGTCGAGCAGGTAGTTGACCACCCAGTGCATCTTCGGCTCGGAGATGATCCCGCGGGACGGGTCGTTGTTCATCCACAGCGCGCGCGGGCACGGGTCGTGGAACTGGGTGGTGATCAGCGTCGGGTAGCCCTTGGACCGCAACTGCTTGGCGTGCTCCTCGTCGATCGAGCCCAGTCGAATTCGCAGCGCTCGAATGCCAGCGCGGCGGAGTCGGCCTGCTTGGCCGTGCTCTGGAAGATCACGTACTCGGGCTTGGGGTCGAGCCTGTCCTTGGCCCAGTAGTCGGGATTCTTCTTCCACACGAACATCTTCTGGCTCTGGATGGCCTTGTCGAGCATGTACGGACCGCTGCGGACCGGCGGGTTGTCGCGGAACTTCGTCGGGTCCTTGTCCTTCCAGATGTGCTGCGGGCCGGATGTCGAATCCGCCGGCGATGACACAGATGAAGCTGTAGTGGAACCGCGGGTTCGACTTGGTCAGCTTGACGACAGCCGTCTGCGGGTCCGGCGTGTCGATCGACTTCACGAAGTCGGAGAGGTCGCCGCCGCCACCGAGAAGGTCCTTGCGGCTCGCGCAGCATGACCGTGAACTTGAAGTCCTCCGAGGTCAGGGGCTCGCCGTCGTTCCACTTGGCCTTGGGATCGAGCTTGAACGTCAGCTCGGAGAAGTCGGCGTTGTACTTGTACTCCGGTGGCCAGCCAGTGCATCAGCTCGCCGGTGGCCAGGTTCAGGTAGAACATCTCCTCCTTGACCATCGTGTCGAAACCGGACCCCGAGGGGGCGCCGTTGGGCATCATCCCGTTCCAGCTGTTGAAGACGGTGTAGTCCGTCTGGGCGATGATCACCGTCTTCTCCCGAGGCGTCGGGATGTTCGCCTTGCCGATCTTCACGCGAGCGGTCGGCTTCGGTTTGTTGTCCCGGTCGGCTGGTCGGAGTACGACCCGCCGTCATCGGTGGAGCAGCCGACCAGGCCCGCGAGGGCGGCGGCGCCGCCGGCCCCGAGCAGTCCGCGGCGGCTGAGTTGATAGCGGAGTACATCCTGCACGTCTTCGTGAGGGGTCATGGCTAGACCATCCCTTCGGTCGGGGCGCAACATTGCGGAGATCCGAGACTCCGAGTTGGTTAAATCAATCTCTTTGAGTTGTTCTGGTCAAGGGGTATCTCATGGCCTGCGCTCCCGTACGCCCGAAATGTGACCAATTTGTCCCGAGATCCGGGTCGCCATCGCCATCCGAGCCGCCTGCCGACGCAGAAATGTGCACGCGGCGTGCAACCTCCACCTACCGTCGACGCGTATCTGTCTCGTAGGGGCGGGGGACCGAGGCGCAGGCGGGGAGGACGAGAAATGCGGGTCGAGTTCGAAGCGGCCGGCGGCGGAGTGGTGGCCGAGCCGGACGTCGATTTTGAGTTACCGGCGGCGTTACGTGAGCGCCGCGCCCGGCTGACCGAGCGAGTTGCCGGTGTTGTTCCCGGCTGCGGTCGCCATGCACCGCGCCCGCCGGCGGGTGGCCTGGGCCGCCTCCGGCATCGACTGGGCGACCGGGCGGTCGTCCGACGACCTTCCGGTCCGGGTGAAGCAGCACAAGTCGCTGCTGCTGCGCACGCTGGGTGAGTCCGAGATGTGGATGCAGCACAACAAGGTGACCAACCTGCGGATCGCCGCGGAACGGATCAACGGCCTGGTGCTGAAGCCCGGCCAGGAGTTCTCCTTCTGCCGGACCGTCGGCAAGACGTCGCGGCGCAAGGGCTACGTCGACGGGATGCTGCTGGACAACGGCGAGGCCCGGTCCGGGGTCGGCGGCGGCATCTGCCAGCTGGCCAACCTGCTGCACTGGATGGTCCTGCACACGCCGCTGGTGGTCACCGAACGCTCCGAGCACGGCTTCGACCCGTTCCCCGACAACGGCCGGGTGCTGCCCTGGGGCGTCGGCTGCGCGATCTACTACAACTACGTCGACCTCCGCTTCCGCAACGAGGGCCCGGCGACCTTCCAGCTCAAGGTCTCGGTCGGCGACCGCTACCTGGAGGGCGAGATCCGGTCGGACCGGTCGCCGACGCACTCGTACAAGGTGTTCGCGGTGGACGAGAAGTTCGTCCCGCTGGGCGACCAGTGGTTCCGGATGAACGAGATCTGGCGCAACGTGATCGACCGCCGGACCGGCGATTACGTCGGGCGGGAGCTGGTCAAGAAGAACTGCGCGCTGGTGAAGTACGTCCCGGCCGAAGGATCCGACCAGACGCGCCGCGATTCCGGTTTGGGCGGGGCCGAGGTCGTGCAGTAATGTTCTTCCTCGTGCCGCCTTGGCGGGCACTGGGGTATGGGGTAATTGGCAGCCCGACTGATTCTGGTTCAGTTAGTCTAGGTTCGAGTCCTAGTACCCCAGCGACGGAGACTTCCGATTCGCTGGTAGCAGGGGATTTTTGGTAGTCTTTCGTGGCCGATCGGTAACACGATCGACAGCTAGGGGCCCCGTTGTGTAGCGGCCTAGCACGTCACCCTCTCAAGGTGGTAGCGCGGGTTCGAATCCCGTCGGGGCTACAACAGAAACCGTCTCTCTCCCGACCGAGTCCCGGGGGAGGGGCGGTTTTCGTTCGTCCTGATCATGAAGCTGATCCGGTCGCCATCGAATCCGGCGACCGACCGCGCCCGGCCAGCACCGGGCCGCACGGGTCGGAGGTGCCGTCTGCTGCCGAGCCTCAGGTTGCGCTCCGCCCGAACAGACCGAGGTTCAGGCGAACCAGGGCTCGGTCGCGACTCGGACCGGTCGATCCGTCTCGAGCGCCTCGTCGATGGCCAGCGCGATCCGGTGGTCGTGGATCCCGTCGGCCAGCGGGTACGGCGGTGGGCCGCCGTCGGTGGCCCACCGCGCGGTGGCCTGCAGCAGGGTGGCGATGGCGATCTCCTCGTCCATCCACCGCTGCCCGGTGTACGGGTTGCGATACAGCACCGTGTCGCCGCGGCTGATCAGCTCGGTGTCGAATCCGTCCAGGTTCAGGTCGTACCCGGTCTGGTAGCGGGTCAACGACTCCCGGACGATCGTGTCGGGCCCGGCGAGGCGGACCACGGTGTCGTCCTGCAGCTCCCCGCGGCTGCCGCGGACCAGCACTCGGCGAAACCGCAGCTGGTTGTGCCACTGGTTGTCGGTGAAGTCGTAGAGGCCGGAGCGGTCCGTCCCGAAGTCGATCGCGGCGAGCACGGTGCGGGCCGGCTTCGGCTCATCCTCACCGGTCCAGCCCGCGCGGCTCAGCGGGTCGACCAACGGCCCGGTCGAGCTGCTGGCTCGGACCGTGACCGGCCCGCGGCCGACCGCCAGGTAGGCCCGGAGCAGAGCGATCGCGTGGTACTGGTGGGTGGACGACACCTGGGCCTGGGTCGGCTCCCCGATCGCACCCGACCGGACCAGGGCGAGCCGGGCCGCGTGCGACGGCAGCAGCGGATACTGCTCGGCGACCTGAACCCGGCCGCTCGGGCCGACCCGCTGCCACAACGAGCGCAGGCCCGCCAGATCGGGGGCCGGGGAGTCTCCGCCAGGACCGGCAGGCCGGCCTCGACCACCTCCGTGATCAGGCCGGGGCTCGCCGCCCACGGCACCGAGATGATCACGAAGTCCGGCTTCGCGCGCCGGACCTGATCGAGGGATCGCAACAGCGGCGCCGGCAGTTCTCGGTCCGACCTGGCCAGGATGCCGACGCACTCCAGATCGTCCAGTCTGCTCGCGATCTCCCAGTAGAAGCGGGCCCGCCAACCCGCGCCGATGATCGCCAGCCTCGTCATGATCGACAACGTACCGGCCGTGATCACCACCAGACTGACCAGTCCGAAACCGGTCTCTGTCCATTCAGCTCGCTGATCAGCACCGGTAGGGTCCGAAGGGCCGGCGGCCGCCGGCATGGGCGGAGGAGGACTGGTGGTAGGCAACAAGGCTGTGACCTATGTCGGTTCAGGCAAGGTCGAGGTCCGAGACATCGACTACCCGGCGCTTCGAGCTGCAGGACGGCCCGGGCGTCAACCCGGCCAACGTCGGCCGCGAGGTCCCGCACGGCGTGATCCTGAAGACCGTCGCCACCAACATCTGCGGCAGCGACCAGCACATGGTGCGCGGCCGCACGACCGCGCCGGAGGGCCTGGTGCTGGGCCACGAGATCACCGGCGAGGTGGTCGAGAAGGGCCGCGACGTCGAGTTCATCGAGGTCGGCGACCTCGTGCTCGGTGCCGTTCAACATCTCCTGCGGCCGCTGCCGCAACTGCAAGGAGGGCAAGACCGGCATCTGCCTCAACGTCAACCCCGACCGGCCGGGCTCGGCGTACGGCTACGTCGACATGGGCGGCTGGGTCGGCGGCCAGGCCGAGTACGTGATGGTGCCGTACGCCGACTGGAACCTGCTGAAGTTCCCCGACCGGGACCAGGCGATGGAGAAGATCCTCGACCTGACGATGCTCTCCGACATCTTCCCGACCGGCTACCACGGCTGCGTCAGCGCCGGCGTCGACCGCCGGGCTCCACCGTCTACATCGCCGGCGCCGGCCCGGTCGGGCTGGCCGCGGCGCCGTCGGCGCTCCTGCTCGGGGCGGCCGTCGTCATCGTCGGCGACCTCAACGCCGAGCGGCTGGCCCAGGCGCGCAGCTTCGGCTGCGAGACCGTCGACGTCTCCCAGGGCGACCCGCAGGACCAGATCGAGCAGATCCTCGGCGTCCCGGAGGTGGACTGCGCGCGTCGACGCCGTCGGGTTCGAGGCCCGCGGGCACGGGCCGGACGCGCGGCCGACGAGGCGCCGGCCACGCGTGCTGAACTCGCTGATGGATCGTCACCACGGCCGGCGGCGCGCTCGGCATCCCCGGGCTCTACGTGACCGGCGACCCGGGCGGCGTCAGGACGAGGCGGCCAAGGTCGGTTCGCTGTCGCTGCGGCTCGGCCTCGGCTGGGCGAAGTCGCACGCCTTCTCCACCGGCCAGTGCCCGGTGATGAAGTACAACCGCGAGCTGATGATGGCGATCCTGCACGACCGGGTGCAGATCGCGAAGAACGTCGACGCCACGCCGATCCCGCTCGAGGACGCGCCGCAGGGCTACGCCGAGTTCGACAAGGGCGGCCAAGAAGTTCGTCCTCGACCCGCACGGCCTGATCCGGGCGGCCCACTCCGATCAGGCGGTGAGCGCGTGACGGACGCGATCAGCGAGCCGGCGCTCGACTACCGATGGTCCGCCTTCCCGGAGGATCCGGAGCGGGCGGACGGCTGGGCCCACCACGGCGTGGCCGTGACGACGGACGGCCGGGTGGTGACCTTCGCGCCGTCGGGTGACGAGGTGGTGATCTCCGACGCCGACGGGCAGCAGTTGGACCGCTGGTCCACCGGGCTGACCGAGGGACACTGCATCTCGCTGTCGCGCGATGACGACGGAGACCACCTCTGGATCGCCGACCCGCGGCAGCAAGATGGTGACCGATTCGCCGGGCAGCTATCACGGCTTCACTCCCGGTGATCATGGTCGGGTGGCGAAGTTCGACCTGGCCGGGCGGTTGGTGCTCGAGCTCCCACTTCCGGATCACCCGGCCTATCGCGAGGGGCGCTTCGCTCCGACCTCGGTCGTGGCGGATTCGGTCGGCGACGGCGGTACGGGCGACGTCTGGGTCGGCGACGGCTACGGCGCCAGCCTGGTCCACGTCTACGGTCCGGACGGCACCTATCGGCAGACCCTGCCGAACGAGTTCAACGTGTCCGCACGGCTTGATCATCGACCGCCGCCGCGACGAGCCGGAGCTCTATGTCGCCGACCGGGAAAATCAGCGATTGCAGGTCTTCGGGCTGGACGGGGAGTTCCGCCGGATGGCCGGTGAAGGGCTGCTTCGGCGACCCTCGGCGTTCGCCATCTCCGGCGAGAAGTTGATCATCGCCGAGTTGGAGGCGCGGGTGGCCGTGCTGGATCGCGATGATCAACTCGTCGGCTACATCGGGGCCGACGACGAGGCGGTCTCGCGTCCCGGCTGGCCCAACGCGATCTCGGCCGACGAGTTGACCGTGCGCCCCGACCTGCAGTCGGGCCGCTTCAACTCCCCCCACGGGGTCGCGGTCACGGCCGATGGCAGGATCGTCGTCGCCGAGTGGCTGATCGGCGGTCGGGTGAACCGGCTATCGTGAGCGGCGGCCTACTGCGCGGCGTGGTGCCGGTGGCGCCGACGGTGTTCACCGACGACGAGGAGCTGGACCTCGACGGTCAGCGCCGGGTGTGCGACTACCTGATCGATGCCGGGGTGAGTGGGATCTGCATCCTGGCCAACTACTCCGAGCAGTTCTCACTCACCGACGACGAGCGGCAGGCGGTGCTGCAGGCGACTCTGGATCAGGTCGCCGGGCGGGTCGCCGTCTGCGTCACCACCAGCCACTACAGCGCGCGGATCGCCGCCCAGCGCTCCCGCCAGGCCGCTGAACTCGGCGCGGACATGATCATGATGATGCCGCCGTTCTTCGGCGGGACCGATGAAAGTGGCCGAGGAGGCGCTGCTCGGCTATTTCCAGACCGTTGCCGATCGGCTGACCATCCCGATCATGCTGCAGGACGCACCGATGAGCCCGACGTCGTTGTCCGTGAAGGTCATCGGAGAACTGGCCACCAGGATCGACCTGATCACCCACGTCAAGATCGAGACCCCGCAGGCCGCGGCGAAGATCGCCGCCCTCGCCCAGTTCGGCGATGCCGTGCCCGGCTTGTTCGACGGCGAGGAGGCGGTCACCCTGATTCCGGACCTGCAGGCAGGCGCGGTCGGCACCATGAGCAGCTCCCTGCCGGCTCGGGAACTGGTGTCGATCGTTGATCTCTGGGCGTCCGGTGATCGGGAAGCCGCCGAGGCCGGTTGGGAGTCGCTGCTGCCGTTGCTGCACTACGAAAATCGGCAATGCGGACTCACCGCCGCCAAGGCTGTGCTGGCCGAGGGCGGCGTGATCCGCAGCGGAGCGACTCGCGCCCCGTTCCCCAGGCCCCGTCCCGAAGCGCTGACCGAGCTGATCAAGCTGGCCAGGAAACGGGAGATCTTCGCCTTGAACTGGGCCTGACGTCGCTGGTGGCAGATTCAGCCCGGTCGATCGCCGCCTCCGGTCTCGTCGTACAGGAAGCACTTGACGAGCCGGTTCCCGACCGGGAAATCGGGCGGGTCGACCGTGCGGCACCGCTCCATCACGGAAGGGCAGCGGCTGGCGAACTTGCAGCCGGCCCGATTGAACTCGCCGACCTCGGTCACGCCGAGGGTGATCCGTCGCGTCCAGGCCGCCTTGTCCTCCGGCGCGGGCTCCGGGATCGACTCCTTGAGCAGTTGCGCGTACGGATGCGCGGGATGATCGAGCACCTCTTCGACCGGACCGGATTCGACGACGAACCCGCGCAGCATGATCGCGATCCGATCCGAGATGTAGTACGCGGTCGCCAGGTCGTGGGTGATGTAGATGACCGTGACGCCCTCATCGTCGCGCAGCCGCTTGAAGACGTTGACGATCTCCATCCGCAAGGACGCGTCGACCATGGAGACCGGCTCGTCCGCGACGATGACCTTCGGCTTCGGGATCAGCGCCCGGGCCACGGAAACCCGCTGCAACTGCCCGCCCGACAACTCGTGCGGGTAGCGCTGCTGGACCTCCGCGAGACTCAGGCCGACCGTCTGCAGCGCGGCATCCGCCGCCTCGGCGGCCTCGCGGCGGTTCTTCGCGACCCGGAAGTTCACGGCGGTGTCGAACAGGTACTCCTGGACGTGACGCAGCGGGTTGAAGGTCTCGAACGGGTTCTGGAAGACGGGCTGGACCTCCTGCATGAAGGCCTTGTGGCCCCCTGGCCCTGATCACCTCCGCCACCGGCGTCCCTTGGAACCTGCACCTCGCCGCTCGTCGGGGCCTGGTCGCCCAACAGGACGCGCGCCAGGGTCGTCTTCCCGCTGCCGCTCTCACCGGCCAGCGTGAAGATCTCGGGCTTCTCGGCCGCAAGTCGCAGGGAAACGTCGTTGACCGCGACGAGCCGACTGCCGGCCAGCAGCGACCCGATGCGAAACGTGACCTCGGCATGGTCCAGCTCGAACAGCGGCGCCGCCGCCTCAGCGGCTGTCACCGCAGTTCCTCCGTCCGGCTCGGGTCGACGGCGCTGCTTGCCGTCGCCAGGTCTGGCTGTGGCACCGGGAGGCCCTCCTCTTTCGCGACGGCGTGACAGGCGACCCGGTGGCGGTTGGCGAGTTCGAGCATCTCGGGGACCACCGTCCGGCACACGTCCATGGCCGCCGGGCAACGCGGGTGGAAGCGACAGCCGGCGGGTGGGTCGGAAAGGTTCGGTGGGCTGCCCGGCAGGGCCACCCGAGCTGAGCGTTCGCCGATCTTCGGCAGCGACGCGATCAGGTGCTTCGTGTAGGGATGTCGCGGCGCCTGGAAGATCGTCTCGGTGACACCCTCCTCCATGATTCGCCCCGCGTACATGATCATGACGCGGTCTGCGACGTTGGCGTGGACGGCCATGTCGTGCGTCACCAGCAGGACCGTGTTGCGGCTCTCGGCCTGGATCTGCTTGAGCATCTGCAGCACGCCTCGCTGCACCACCACGTCGAGCGCGGTCGTCGGCTCGTCAGCGATGATCAAGTTGGGTTGGAAGATCGTCGCCAGAGCGATCGCCACGCGCTGTCGCATGCCTCCCGAGAGCTGGTGGGGGAACGATCGAAGGACTTCCGGCGGCAGCCCGAGCCGCGCGACGTGGGCGTTCATCTCCGCCCTGAACTCCTTGCGGTTGCTGATGCCCCGGTGGGTGGCGACGATGTCGGCGAACGTGTGCAGGATCCGGCGCACGGGATTCAGCACGCTCATCGAGCCCTGCATGACGTACGAAATCTGCTTCCATCGCATCGTCTTGCGCAGCTCGTCGTTCGTCATCGTCGCCATGTCGCGATCGATTCCAGCCGCTGTGTAGCGCACCTCGCCGCCGACGACGCGGAGCGGGTTCTTGATGTTGGCTGAGATGACCTTGATCAGTGTGGTCTTCCCGCAGCTCGATTCACCCGCGAGACCGTAGATCTCATTGGGATACAGGTCGAACGAAACCCCATCGACCGCCCGCACCGTCCGGGAGACTCCGTAGGCCTCGGTCTGGTAGTACGCCTTGAGGTCCGTCACTCTCAACAGTGGTTCCATGTCAGGCTCCGATCAGGCGAAGTCGGGTGCGCGGATCGATGTACTCGTTGACACTCGACATCAACAGGTACAGGCCGACGAACAGCACCATCGCCACCAGCACCGGGGCGCCGATCCACCACCAGACGCCGGCGACCAACGCCTGGTGTTGGTTCGCCCAGTACAGCGAGGTGCCGAGGCTCGGCCGGCTCAGGTCCGACAGGCCCAGGACGCTCAGCGTGACCTCCATGCCCATCGACCACAGCATGTTGTTGATCGTCGTCGCGAACACGATGGGCAGGACGAAGGGCAGGTGCTCGGCGATCATGATGCGCCACGCCGGCGCTCCGCTGTAGGACGCCGTCTGGGTGAACGCGCGTTCCTTCAGGCTCAGCACCTGGGACCGGATCAGCCGCGCGTCCCAGGGCCAACCGAACAGGCCGAGGAGCACTGCCAGGAGATAGATGTTGAGCTGGCCTTTGAACAGGAAGCCCAACAAGATCAGGATCGGCAGCAGTGGCATGACCACGAATGAGTCATTGATCGACATCAGCACCCGGTCGACCCAGCCACCCCGATAGCCGGTGGTCAGCCCCACCGCGATCGCGATCACGCGGCTGATGATGGCCGTCATCAGGCCGAGCAGCAGGGAGTTCCGCACGCCATAGGTCATCCACCAGAACAGGTCCTGTCCGCGCGACGTCGTGCCGAACGGGTGCTCGAACGAGGGGCGGGAGTCCATGGCGACCACGAACGTCTTGTCGGGTGGATACGGCGACACGAACGACAGCAGCACCATGATCAGGATCAGCCCGATCATCACGAAGGCGAATCGGAAGCGGACGTCGTACTTCAGGAGATCCCGGATGACTTTGATCATGTGTGCCGCCTCACTGGTGCCGGACGCGAGGATCAAGCAGCGGATAGATGAGATCGATCACGAACACGGCTGTCGCGACACCGATGATCGAATAGAGGGTGATGCCCATCATCAGTGAATAGTCGTTGCGGAACACCGCCTGGAGGCTCAACAGCCCGATGCCCGGATACCCGAAGACGACCTCCATGATCAAGGCGCCGGAGAAGACGGTGCCCAGATCCAGCCCCAGCCCGGTGACCTGCGGCAACATCGCATTTCTCGTGACGTAGTGCGGCAGGATCCGTCTCGGTGCGATGCCCGCGGTTTCGGCATAGACGACGTAGTCCTCGGAGATGATGTTGCTGGTCAGCGCCTTCATGCCGACGAACCAGCCGCCGAAGCCGACCAGGACCAGGGTCAGCGCGGGCAGTGCCGCGTGCCAGAGATAGTCGACGATGAAGGCCAGCGTGAACTCTGGCCTCGTGCCCACCTGGTAGGCACCGCTGAAGGGGAAGAGCGGCAGGACGTAGGCGAAGACGACGAGCAGAATGATCGCGATGACGTAGTAAGGGATCGGTCGGACGGCCTGACTCGCGACGTCGACGACGCCGAGCAGCCGCTTCCTCGGGTAGTAGCTCGCCAGCACGCCGAAGAGGTTGCCCAGCACCCAGGACAACAGGGTGGCGGCGAGGACGATGGACAACGTCCACGGCATCGCCCGTCCGACCAGCTCGCTCACCGGGTGTCGGGAAGCTCGACAGCGACGGTCCGAGATCGCCACGCAACAGCCTGCCCCAGAAGGCGAAGTACTGCTGGATCGGACTTCCGGACAGTCCGTACATCTCGGTCAGCGACTCCCGCAGATGCTCGATCGCCTCCGGATCGATCGACGAACCGCTGCTGGTGATCTGCCCGATCTGCGACTCGACCGGACTGGTCGGCGAGAGCCTCGGGATGATGAAGGCCACCGTCACGCCGATGAAGATCACGACGAAGATACTGCACGACGCGCGGAATCAGGTATCGGAGCAGGAATGTCCGCACTCGTCCCTCCTTCGGGGTTGGTGCTCCCGGTGGACGGCCGACCGCGCACCGGGAGCGAGCCACCAGGAACAGGGGCCGTCGATCAGCTCTTCGGTTTGATCTTGGTGAACATGTACTTCGTGTTGCCCCAGTTGGGCACCGGATTCGTGTACGGGTTGTCGACCGTGGGATAGCCCTCGAAGAACGTCGTGTCACAGACGGTGAACACGTTGTAGCTCATCATCGGCGTGATCGGCATCTCGGCCGCCGCGAGCTTGATGAACTCCTGGCCGAGCTCGATCCCCTTCGGATCGTCGAAGTCGAGGCTCTGGATGTCGGTGATGATGCGATCCAGCTCGGGGTGCTTCCAGCGCATCGTGTTCGAGCCGACTGCCCGGGTCCCGGACGGCTTGTAGAACTTCGAATGCCACGACGACAGGAAGTAGAACAGGTCGGGGTGGCCGCCCCAGGTCTCGATCGTCCAGCCGACCGCGGCCGAGTAATCGCCCGGGCTGACCAGGTCGCCGGTGTTGTCGCGGGCGTCGTGGCGCGCGTCGATGCCGAAGGCTCCTTCCATGACTCCACGATCATGCTCGCCGCGCGGTTCATCGTCGGATTGCTCTCGGCCGCACTGACCAGTGCGATCTTGAACGGTGAGCCGTCGGGCAGGGCCCACTTGTCGCCCGACTTCTTCATCCCGGCCGCCTGCATCAGTTTCTCGGCCGCCGCCGGGTCGTACTTCCACCAGCCCCGGCCGAGCGCGGTCTTGATCTCTCTCCGGGTCGGTCGGGACGAGGTCGCCGAGGGTCTTGCGAGCCTCTTCCGCGACGCGATTGGACGTTTCGGCATCGAACGGCTTGTACGGGCTGCCGCCGACGTCGATGGTGAAGTCGTTGAGCCAGGACTGGAGCGGCTCGAAGTAGTACTTGGGGTAGAGCCCCGTCGGCGGGACGTGGATCGCCGAGAGCGTGGCGGCGCCACGGTACGAGGCGAGCGACACCCGGACGATGTCGATCGCCAGCGTGAGCGCCCACCGCACCTCCTTGCTTGTCGAGGCCAGGCTTCTCATTGTTGTAGATGACGGCAGGGCAGCGTCGGGTCCGGGTGCGCCCACGGGAAGCTGGGGAACCAGCCCGTCGACGACTTGCTCTGCTTGGCGAGCTTGATCATCCCCTCGGGCGCGAGGTCGTGGATCACGTCGAGGTTGTGCTGGGTCTGGGCGATGACCCGCTTGTCGCTCGGGCCGGGCGCGGTGTACATGGCGTACTTGGGGCCGGGCTCGCCGATCAGACCCATGGAGGTCTTCTGCCAGTCCTCCCGCTTCTCCCACAGGTACCAGTTGCCGTTCGGGTCGAAGTCCTTGAGCTTGTAGGCGCTGAGGCTGACCGGCGGATTGAACTTGAAGGCCAGCGGGTCCGATTCCTTCTCGAAGATGTGCTTGGGCATCATCCAGCACGCCGCCCACCGGACCGTGAAGTACGCGTGGAACCGCGAATTCGGCTGCTTGAGGTTGAAGACCACCGTGTACTTGTCGGGCATCTCCATGCTGGCGACGTTTCCCCGGAACTGTCCCGTGTAGGACCATGCCGTCAGTTTTCATGTGGAGGTCGACCGTGTAGTGGAGATCCTCGGCGGTGAACTCGACTCCGTCGCTCCACATCAGGCCCTGCCGGAGCTTGACGGTCATCTGGGTGAAGTCGCTGTTGTAGACCGGCTTGTCCGCGGCGCAGGCGTTGTCCCAGACGCCGTTCACGCCGGCGTCCGGATCGATGTACCAGAGCGCGTCGAGGCCGATCTGCTGCAGCCCGGTCGAGGCCCCGGTGAATCCGGGTCGCCACCGGTTGAAGTCGTCCGGGGTCGTGATCCGCCCCGTGGGGTTCTCCAAGATCAAACAGTCTTTGCGCTGCACGCCCGGAGCGACCTCCTTGGTGCCATCGGCCGGGGGAGCGTCGTCTACGGGGTCCTGGCCCGGCCCCTGCGTGGGACCGCCCCGGTCAAGGTTGCACGCGGCGAGTCCGGTGGTGGCGGCTGCGGCGGCGCGGCCGCCAGGAAGCCGCGTCGGGTGATCGGATGCATCATCGTTGGTCCTCCGATTCGGATGGGTGGGTGTGACCGGACACGAACCGGACCGTGACGAAGGAATGGGCCGGGATCGTGACCGTGAGGATGTTCTGGGACAGGCTGACGCCGTCGTAGGCGATCGGCGCCACGGCGTCGGGAGCCTCGCGGGTGTTGTGGGACTGCACGGAGTCGGCGTTGAGGATCCGGGCAGAGATGTCCGACGGCTCACCGCCGCGCAGGTCGTAGGCGACGACGTGATCGGCGTCGGGGTCGAGGTTGGTCAACGAGATCAGTGCGTTCCCGTCCTTGGCGGTCGCCGTCGTCGTGACCAGCGGTACCGTTCGTTCGTCGTAGCGCACGGTCGGGACGGCATCGAGCAGTTGGACGTCGAGCCGGGTGGCGTCGTGATGATCTTTGTTCATCTCGAAGACGTGGTAGGTCGGCGTCTTGATCAACACGTCGTCGTCGGTCAGCAGCATGGCCTGCAGGACGTTGACGGTCTGGGCGATGTTGGCCATGATCAATCGCCCGGCGTTGCGGTGGAAGGCGTCGAAATGCAGGCCGGCGATCAGCGCGTCCCGGAGGGCGTTCTGTTGGTAGAGGAAGCCGGGGTTGGTGCCCGGCTCCACCGCCCACCAGGTGCCCCATTCGTCCAGTACGAGGCCGATCCGGCCGTCGGGGTCGTACACGTCCATGACGTTGCTGTGGCGCTCGATCATGGACTCGACCCGCCAGGCGTTGGCCAGGGATTCGAGGTACTCGTCGGTGCTGAAGTCGATCGCGCTGCCGTGCTTCCGGTTCGTCAATCCGGTGTAGAAGTGGAACGAGACGGCGTCGAAGTAGTTCTTGGGGTTGCAGCCACAGCCATAGTCGCCCATGGTCTGCATCAGCGACTGCGTCCACGCGTAGTCGTCGCTGCGCGCGCCCGAGGCGATCTTGTACAAGACGTTGCCGTCGTGGTTGCGGCAGTACGTGGAGTACTGGCGGGCGAGATCGGCGAAGTAGTCGCCGCGCATGTTGCCGCCGCAGCCCCAGGTCTCGTTGCCGATGCCCCAGAACTTCACCCGCCAGGGATCCGGCTGCCCGTTCGCGCGGCGCAGGCTCGACATCGGCGCCTCGCCACCGCGGGTCAGGTATTCGACCCACTCGGCCATCTCACGAACGGTGCCGGAGCCGACGTTGCCGCTGATGTACGGCTCGGTGTCGAGTTGCGCGCACAGGTCCATGAACTCGTGGGTGCCGAAGCTGTTGTCCTCGACGACGTCGCCCCAGTGGGTGTTCACCATCGACGGCCGGTCCCCGCGTGGCCCGACGCCGTCGCGCCAGTGGTATTCGTCGGCGAAACAGCCGCCGGGCCAGCGCAGATTCGGGATCGCGATTCCCCGCAGGGCCTCGACGATGTCGGTGCGGATCCCCCGGACGTTCGGAATGGGAGAGTCCTCGCCGACCCAGATCCCGCCATAGATGCAGGCCCCGAGGTGCTCGGCGAAATGGCCGTACAGATGCCGGCTGACGATGGGGCCGGCCACGTCGAGATTGATCACGGCGCGTAACTGGGACACGGGTTCTCCTCGGGGGTGGACGACACGACTCGACTGGTCCGGATCGGGCTTCCCCTATAGTCGAGTGGTGACAGCGATGGCGGACGTTGCTCGTCGGGCGGGTGTTTCGACGATGACCGTCTCTCATGTCATCAACGGGAATCGGCCCGTGCGCGAGGAGACGAAGGCTCGCGTGCTGGCCGCGATCGCCGAACTCGACTACCAGCCGAACCTGGCCGCACGAGCACTTCGTCGCGGACGGGTGGAAGCGATCGGGCTCGCCGTCGGCCATATCGAGCACGCGTACAACGCCAACCTCGCCCGCACGGTGACAGCCCAGGCCTCGGCTCTCGGTTACCACGTCGCGATCGAAGCGACCGGCGGCGATCTGGACAGCGAGGTAGCGACCTGGCAGCGGTCGCCGCTGTTCTACGACGGCTCTGCTGATCAACGCCAGCCAACTCGAGCGGCTGCCGGATGGGGTGCGCGCCGATTTTCCCGTGGTGTTTCTCGGCGAGAGCATGTCCGATCCCGCGGTCGATCACGTGGCGATGGCGAATTTCGAGGGAACGCGCCTGGCCACCCAACACCTGCTCGACAAGGGTTGCCGAAGGATCGCGATGGTGGGCGGCAGCTCGACGGCGCAGCGCATGGTCACGCTGCGCACCGAGGGCTATGTCAGCGCCCTGACCAGCGCCGGGCTGCCAATCGATCCGGCGCTCAACGTCAGAACGGCCGATGCCCCGCCGCAGCAGATGGGGGCAGCCACGATCGCCGCGATGGTTGCGGCCGGCACCCACTTCGACGGTGTCGTCTGCACGACCGACAGCGTCGCGCACGGTGTGCTCCGAGGCCTTGTCGATGCGGGTCTCGACTGCCCGCGGGACGTACGCGTGGTCGGCTTCGACAACCTCTTCGACTCCAACTACACCGTGCCGAGCCTGACGTCCATCGACCCCCAAGACGAGAACCTCGTGGCAGCGGCGCTCGGCATGCTGGTCGAGCGAATGGCGGGATTCGCCGGCCCAGGCAGAAGCGTCACGGGGGCGTGCTCGCTCATTGAGCGCGAATCCACAGGCTGACTTCGTCGTCTGCCCCCATCATCGGCACCGACATCCCTCTTGTATCGATA
Organism: uncultured Actinomycetota bacterium; assembly: GCA_963731295.1. Classification (GTDB taxonomy): domain Bacteria; phylum Actinomycetota; class Actinomycetes; order Propionibacteriales; family Propionibacteriaceae; genus Microlunatus. The sequence goes on along the minus strand of CAVSUP010000005.1, from coordinate 4,744 downwards.
CACAAAACGGATGCGCAGACTGTAGGGGACGCAGTGCCCGAGCGGAAGGGGACGCGTGCTTCGTCTCTTGGCCCCTGGCGGACTTCGTGTCAGGGCGTGACATCGGGAGAGTTGGTCACGGGATGTTGGGCTCGTCTGCGTGGGCAATCACGAAACCGGATTCAATCCGTCACGCATCTGATCCAGCGGCCATAGCTGCGCTCGTCCCATCCGAATCGCCAGGGTTCGATGGATTCGAGCCACCAGGGACGCCGGCTGGCCCAGGGGGATCGGGCGCCGATGAGCATGGGCGCCGCCGGTGGTCTCAGTACCGGCGGTCCGGTGAACCCGGGGCGCGCATCAAAGGAGAGCAACGAGATGAGACCACTTCGATACTCGATCAACGTCACGCTCGACGGCTGCTGCCATCACGAGGCAGGGCTCCCCCCGGACGAGGAGTCGATGCGCTACTGGACCGCTGAGATGGAGCGAGCCGATGCCCTGCTCTTCGGCCGGGTGACCTACGAGATGATGGAGTCGGCGTGGCGGCGGCCGGCCACGGGCACGTGGCCTGACTGGATGGATGAGTCGGAGATCCCGTTCGCCGAGACCATCGACCGGGCGAAGAAGTACGTCGTGTCGAGCACGCTGAGCGGGGTCGATTGGAATGCCGAGCTGGTGCGAGGCGACCTGGGGCAAGCGGTTCAGCAGCTCAAGCAGGAGCCGGGCGAGGGCCTGTGGGTGGGTGGCGTGACGCTCCCCCTGGCGTTGGCAGATCTGGGACTGATCGACGAGTACGAGTTCCTCGTGCAGCCGGTCCTTGCCGGACACGGGCCGACGTTGCTCGCCGGTCTGCGAGAGCGCATCCAGCTCGAGCTCGTGGATCGCCATGAGTTCCGGTCGGGGGCGGTCGCCCTGCGATACCGGCCAACACGAGCAACGCGCTGACCTGATCTCTTGGTGGTGCCCAGGGGCAAGCTCGAACCGCCGACCTGCCGATCCTCAGGCGTCGGCGGTCCTGTCTGGGGTCCGGTAGCAATGCTGGCCAAGCGGGATCGCATCGTCATGGTCTGGCGGGCGGCTCGGATAGGGTCAGCCTTCCGTCCGTCGGCCGGCACCGGCCGTGGTCGAGCCGCTTCGCCTCGAGGGCAGAGCACGGGATGTCACCGAGGAGAGTGGTCGTGTCCGAGCGCGCTGCGAGCGCTGATCGGCGCGTGCAACCCCGCCTGGTGGCATCGATGTTCCGGCGTCACCGTGCCCAGCTTGTGCCCGGCTACCTGCTGGCGATCACCCACCAGACCTGCGAGGCGCTCGTGCCGGTTGCCGCCGGCTACGTCATCGGTCTGGCCGTGGCGACGTCCAGCATCCCGGGCATCCTCGTCGGGGTCGCGGCCATCCTGCTCCTGTTCGCGATCCTGGCCTCGTCGGCGGCCTACGGCTATTACCTTCTGGGCAAGGCGGCGGTCACCGAGGCGCACCTGCAACGGGTCACCGCGGTGCGCCGGATCCTGACCGATGCAACCGTCGGCCGGTCCCGGCAGCCCGGCGAGCTGCTCTCGATCACCAGCTCTGACACCCGTGCGGCCACCATGATCATGGAGACCGTCGGCGGTCTGATCTCCGCCAGCGTCGGCCTGACCGTGGCTGCGGTTGTGCTGCTGCGGATCGACCTCACCCTCGGGATCGGCCTGATGATCGCGCTGGCCGTGCTGGTCGCCGGCGTCCAGCTGCTCTCCCCCTATCTGGAGCGCCGGTTGACCGCCCGGCAGCAGGCCGTCGGGCTTGCCGCCGCCGTGGCGTCCGACCTGCTCTCCGGCCTGCGATCGCTGCGCGGGTTCGGCGGGGTGGCAGAGGCCATCGTCCGTTACCGGACCGCGAGTCGGGTCTCGCTGACCGCGACCGTCCGCGCCACCGGCTCGACTGCCGTCGTCGTCGCGATCAGTCGGCTGGCGACCGGGGCCATGGTGGTGCTGACCGCTGCCGTGGCCGCCCGGTACGCCTTCGACGGGCGGATCAGCATCGCCGAGCTGGTGACGGTGATCGGGATGGCGGCGTACCTGATGGACCCGATCGGTGGGATCACCCGCTCCGTGCAGGATCTGGCTGTGTCGCGGGCCAGTGGACGCCGGGTGGTCGAGCTGCTGACGCCGCCGGCCCCGGCGACGTCCTCGTCGACCAGACGTGCCGAGGCCCCGCTGGCGCTTGACCACGTCAGCGACGTCGGGACCGAGATGCTGACGGTGGCGCTGCGACCGGGCGAGCTTCTGGGCGTCGTCACCACTGACGCGGCCACCGCGGAGACCCTGAGCGAGCTGATCGGCGGTAGGCGCTCCCCTCGCTCCGGGACGGTCTGCCTCGGCACAGTGGACGTGGTCGACCTGGATGAGGCGGCACGTGGAGCGCGGATGTTGATCGAGCCGCACACCGTGCACCTGCTCGGCGGGTCGCTGGCGGCCGCGCTCGACACGGGCACCGCCGATCTCGGACGTCGCGACGGCGACCGGGTCGGGATCGCCGAAGCGCTGACGGCGGCCGCGATCCGGATCGAGGACCTGGCCGGCCACGCCACCGACGACGGCACACCTCGTGGTCTGGACGACATCCCGCTGCTCGACCACGGGACCAACCTGTCCGGTGGCCAGCGTCAGCGGATCGCGCTGGCGCGTGCGTTCCTGGCCGATCGCGACATCCTGGTGCTGCGTGACCCCACGTCCGCCGTCGACGCGGTGACCGAGAACGCCATCGGCGACGGACTGCGCACGCTGCGTGGCGGGGACCGCAGCACGGTCGTGTTCACGACCTCGCCGCTGCTGCTGGGGCGGTGCGACCGGGTCGTGTTCGTCGACACCGATGGCTCGTCGACAGTGGGTCGACACAGCGATCTGCAGGAGCTCGAGGAGTACCGGACGGTGGTGCTGCGATGAGCCGGATCGACCTGCTGCCGGTGGCCAGCGGCCGGGCCACGGCTGCCGCCGTCGGCCGGGCCGCTCTCCGGACGCCGGGTCTGCTGATCTCCAGCGTGGTCGCCGCCGTGGTGGCAAGCGTCGCGACGATCTTCACCCCGGTCCAACTGGGAAAGATCGTCGACGTCGTGATCGCGGGGATTGCCGACACGGCGCCGGTTCAGCCGGCACTGGCCGAGCTGTTGATCGGCGTGGCTGCTGCGGTCCTGGTCGGCGCGGTGTTCACCAGCCTGTCGCTGCGCCAGGCCGAGCGGCTCGGCGCCTACATCGCAGCGGACCTCCGCGAGCGGGTGGTCGACCGCTCGCTTCGGATGGAGCCGCAGACTCTCGAGCGGGCCGGTGTCGGCGACGTCAGCACCCGGGTGACCGAGGACATCGAGCTGTTCACCCTGTCGATCCCCACCGCGTCGGCGGTGATCACGTCGCTGATCACGGTCGCCGTATCGATCGGGGCGTTCGTCACGCTCGACTGGCGGATCGGGCTCGCGTTCTTCGCCGTGGTGCCGGTCTACGTCCTCGGACTGCGCTACTACCTGCCGAGGGCCGGCCCGTTGTATGCCGACGAGCGGCTGCGATCGTCGCACCGCTCGAGGGTGGTGCTCGAGTCGGTCTACGGCAGCCGGACCGTGCACGCATACGGGATGGGCGAGCTGCAGGCCGATCGGGTCCGGGTTGCGTCGGAGACCGCGCTGGAGGCGGGGCTGCGCGCGCGCCGCACCTTCGCCCGGTTCGCGCTGACCATGAACGCCGCCGAGGCGGTTGGGTTGAGCGCGGTGATCGCGTGCGGGTTCGTCCTGGTCCGCCTCGACACCGCGAGCATTGGTGACGTCACCGCCGCCGCTCTGCTGTTCCACCGGCTGTTCGGCCCGCTCGGCATCCTGCTGACCTCCTTCGACGACGTCCAGCGCGCCGCCGCCGCACTCGCACGCATCGTCGGCGTGGCGCAGATGGAGCCGCCGGTGTCGCGGATCTCCGAGCCGGGGCTGAAGGCTGCGTCGATCCGGCTGTGCGGCATCAGGCACGCATACGACGACGCGCACGACGTGTTGCACGGGATCGATCTCGAGGTCGCGGCCGGCACCTCGCTGGCGGTGGTCGGCGAGAGTGGGGCCGGCAAGACCACGCTCGCCGCAATCGCGGCTGGGGTGTTCCCGCCGACCGCCGGCACCGTTCAGCTGAGCGGAGTCGGTCGAGCGGGCAACACCACCGTCGACCTGGGTGATCTCGACCAGATCGACCTTCGCGCGTTGATCGGCATGGTCTCCCAGGAGAGCCATGTGTTCGCCGGCACGCTGCGTGAGGATCTGCTGCTGGTCCGTCCGGACGCGAACGATGACAGTCTGTGGGCGGCGCTGACCGACACGGGCGCCGACGGGTGGGTGCGGGCGTTGCCGGATGGCCTCGACACCGCCGTCGGCGCGGGCGGTCACCCACTGACCGCGGCGCAGGAACAGCACCTGGCGCTCGCCCGGCTGGCATTGCGCAACCCGCCGGTGATCGTCCTGGACGAGGCGACCGCCGAGGCGAACAGCGCCGGCGCGCGCGACCTCGAGCGCGCCGCGGAGAGCTTGATCGCCGGTCGCACGGCGATCGTGATCGCGCACCGGTTGACCCAGGCGCGGTCGTGCGACCTGATCGCGGTGATGGCGGCCGGCCGTGTCGTCGAGCTCGGCGACCATGATCAGCTGCTCGGACGCGATGGTCTCTACGCACGGTTGTGGAGCACCTGGAGTGCCGCCGGTCCGCAGGCGGCAAACACCCAGGATGCGGAGGATGTTCAGTCCTCGAGCCAGGACTCCGCT
>CAVSUP010000004.1:0-498452 GCA_963731295.1 uncultured Actinomycetota bacterium | reverse complement strand
GCGGTGGCGCCGGTGCGGTGGGACGGGTTGCCGGTCGGGCTGCGGGAGGACGGCGAGACGTACCGGCTGCGGCTGCTCGGCACCCACGTGCTGTGTGTCGGGGCGACCGGCGCCGGGAAGGGGTCGGTGCTGTGGTCGACGATCACCCAGCTCGTCCCCGCCGTCTGCGACGGCACCGTCCGGATCTGGGCCCTCGACCCGAAGGGCGGCATGGAGCTCGCCGCCGGCGCCGCCGTGTTCGACCGGTTCGTCCACGGCGACACCGACACCGGCCGCGGCTTCGAGGAGCAGTTCGCCGAAGTCCTCGAGGACGCCGTCGTGGTCATGCGGCGCCGCCAGACCGCGCTGCGCGGCAAGACCCGGCTGCACGAACCGTCCGCCGCCGAGCCGCTCCTCGTGGTCCTGGTCGACGAGCTGGCCGCGCTCACCGGCTACGTCGCCGACCGCGACTGCAAGCGCCGGATCGGCAACGCCCTCGTCGCTGCTGCTGTCCCAGGGCCGGGCGGTCGGCGTCGTGCGTGGTCGCGGCGGTGCAGGACCCGCGGAAGGAGACCGATCCCGGCCCGGGACCTGTTCCCCACCCGGATCGCGCTGCGGCTGAACGAGGCCGAGCAGTGCCACCTCGTCCTCGGCCCCGGCGCCCGCGACAAGGGCGCCCGCTGCGACCAGATCCCCGAATCCCTGCCCGGGGTCGGCTACGTCCAGGTCGACGGCATCGCCGAACCGGTCCGGGTCCGGTTCGCCCACGTCACCGACGACCACATCCGCACCAGCATCCACGCCACGCCCGCTGTTCGCCGCCCTGGCCGACGAGCGACCCGGAGCCGGTCGCCCTCGACGGTGAGGGACGGGCCGCATGACACCGCGGACGACCGGCGACGGGCATCCGATCCTGACCGAGCTGCCGCTCGACATTCCGCCGCTGTCGACGCGGACCGGGCCGACCTGGCCGCCACGATCGTGCCGGGCTGGGAACGGCGGGCCCGCTGCGCCGCGGCCGGCGGATGACACCTGGTTCCCCGACGACCCGGCCGGCGAGCAGGCCGCCATCCGGGCCTGTGCTGGCTGCCCGGTCCGCACCTCCTGCCTGTTCACCGCCCTCGTCGACGACGAGCAGGGGGTGTGGGGTGGCACCACCGACACCGACCGGGACTGGATCCGGGTCGACCTCCACCTCGGGCAGGCCGCCGCATGAGCCTCGACGTGCTGGCCTCGATCACCGCCGACATGGCCCGCGAGCTCGCCATCGCCGAACAGGTCTGCATCCGGCCGCATCCTGCGCCGCGTCCTCGACCGCGACACCGGCACCGACCAGACCGTCGCCCATCGCCGTGCGGGTCCACCCGCGAAGCCGTCTGCCCGCCCTGCGCGCACAAAGCCCGGGTGCTGCGGATGCAGCAATGCGCCGAAGGCTGGCACCGCACCGACGAACCCGACACCGGCACCGATCCTTCGACCGACGCTCGGCGGACGACGACCGATCGATGATCAGGCGACCGGTGACGATCATGGCACAGGCGGTGGATCGGCGGGTGCGGTCGACCCGGCGCCGGGATGACGCTGCCGACCTGCCGCGGGTGCCGGTCGAGGACCGCACCGTCGGCCGGGTGTTCACCGCCCCCGACGGCAGGGAGTACCGGCCGTCGATGTTCCTCACCCTGACCCTGCCGTCCTACGGCCCGGTCCGCGACGGTGCCCCGGTCTGCCCGGCTCGCTATGACTACCGGCGGGCCGCGTTGGACGCGTTGCACTTCCCGAAGCTGGTCGACCGGTTCTGGCAGAACCTGCGCCGCTGCGCCGGCTACAAGGTCCAGTACTTCGCCGCCGTCGAACCCCAACAGCGCCTCGCGCCGCACCTGCACGCCGCGATCCGCGGCGCCATCCCGCGCGAGCTGCTCCGCCAGGTCGTCGGCGCCACCTACGTCCAGGTGTGGTGGCCGCCCACGACCAGCCCGTCTACGTCCACCGGCAGCCGGTGTGGGACGGCACAGAACTACGTCGACCCTGACACCGGCGTGGTGCTGCCGACCTGGGACGAAGTCGTCGACCAGCTGGCCGCCGACCCGGACGCGAAGCCGGCGCACGTGATGCGGTTCGGCACCCAGGCCGACATGCGCGGCATCATCGCCCCCTCCCCCGACGCGGACCGGGCCGTCCGCTACCTGACCAAGTACCTGACCAAAGCCATCGGCGACACCCACACCGACGACGCGCGAGCGGCCGATGATCTTGACCGGCACGCCGACCGGCTGCACGCCGAGCTGCACTACCTGCCCTGCTCGCCCGGGCTGTGCGAACTGGCTGCGCTACGGCATCCAACCCGACCATCCCGGCCCCGGACTGGTCCCCGGCCGCTGCACCGCGAAAGCGCACGACCGGGAACACCTCGGGCTCGGCGGCCGCCGCGTCCTCGTCTCCCGGCAGTGGTCGGGCAAGACCCTGGCCGGGCACCGCGCCGACCGGGCCACCGTGGTCCGCGAAGCCCTGCTGTCCGCCGGCATCCTCGCCCCCGAGATCGAACGGCATGGCCGCCGACGTCACCGCCGCCGACGGGCTGCCCCGGTTCGTGTGGACCGACGCCAAACCCGACCCGATCACCTACACCCGCGTCCTGCTCGCCTCGATCGCCGAACGGCACCGCTGGCGCGCCCAGTACCAAGCCGCCAAGACCGCCGAACGAGGCTGTGGATGGTCTTTCGGCAACCGACCAGCCGCCCTGACCCTTCGACAAGCTCAGGGCGACGCGAGCGCGACCACTCTCTCGGCCTCCCCGACCACCAGCCAAGTCTTGGTCTCCGGCCTGGCGGTCAAGGGTGAGCGCAGCGAATCCGCAGGACACGAAGTGCCCTTGACGGCCAGGGCGGAGACCACACCATCACCAGTCGGGGAGGCCGAGCACCCCGACCACCGCGAACGTGTGACAGGAAGTTGATCATGCTCGATGTAGAAGTCGTGGCTCCGTTGCTCCGAGCCAAGGAGGTGGCCGATTTGCTGGCTGTCTCGGTCTGGCATCTTGATCAATTGCGCCGGGACGGCCTGATCAAGTCCGTCCATGTCGGCGCTCGGACGCATCGGTATCACCCTGACGATGTGGCCGACTTCGTCCGGAGGCGTCGTGGCTAGCCGGCTGTCGGCGGTCGCTGGCGGGCGCGGCTCTATCTGCCTGGCGGCGGCGAGCGGACGAAGGTCTTCGCGATCCAAGCGCGAGGCCGTGGCTTGGGAGGTCCACAACCGCGGCCGCCGGGCCGAGTCGAAGGAGTCGTTGTCCCGCTGGCTGGAGCGGATCGGGCCCGGACGCCCTGCTGGGTGGCCTGTCACCCTCGACGCGGGCCACCTACCGATCACATCTGTCTCGGCGGATCGTCCCCGAGTTCGGGCATCGGGCGCTGAGCGCGATCACCGCGGCGCATGTCGAGTCGGCGCAGCGGTCATGGAAGTCTCCGGTGTGAGCCCGACAGTTGTGGCCGGATCACTGAATTGCCTGGCCCGGCTGTTCCGAGTCGCGATGAAGCTGGGCGATCTGTCGGCGAGCCCAATGTCGGCGGTCGAGCGAGCACGGCTGGGGTCGAACGAGTAACCCCGACGTTGACGGTCGAGGACGTCGACCGCCTGGCGGCTGCCTGTGATCGTGGTGAGCCGGCGGTACGGCGATTACGTTCGGCTGGCTGCCCTGCTGGGTCTCCGCGCCGGTGAGCTGACGGCGCTGCAGGTGGGCGACATCGACCTGGCCATGGGCGTAGTGACCATCCGCCGAGCCTTCTCTGCCGGCGAACTGCAGACTCCGAAGTCCCGCCGGGTGCGGCAGGTGCCGATTATTGGCGAATTGGGACCGACCCTGGCCCGAATGACCAACGGTCGGCGACCTGCTGAGCCGGTGTTGCTGGGACCGCTGGGAGGTCGGCTCTATCACTCGAACTTCCGGACGAAGGTGCGCTGGCCCAAGCTGGTCGCCGAGCTGGGTTGGCCGGGGCTGCGGTTCCACGACCTGCGGGCCACTGCGATCGTGCTGTGGATCCGGGCCGAGGTGCCGCTGACCACGGTGCGCGCGCTCGCCGGCCACGCCAGTTTGGCGACCACTGACCGGTACGCGCAGGATCGCCCGGAACGACCTCGCGGGGGCGGCTGCGCAGGTGAACTCGTACATTTCTCGTACACGTCGCGGAGCACGGCGCCACCGCGCAAGATCAGCCGAACTTCGTTGACTAGGGACGATGCATGTGGAGCGGACGACGGGAATCGAACCCGCATTCTCAGCTTGGGAAGCTGATGTACTGCCATTGTACGACATCCGCCTGACTAGGCATTTTACTCGGTTTCGCCTGGGCGAGCGTGCCCTTGGACCAGGCTTCGAGCAACGGCGTACAGGGTAGCGCACCGCAGGCGACCCGTCGAAAGACTGTCACTACCCTCAGCAAGGATGAGATCCAGTCACTTCGGGAGGAGCCACCATGTCCAACGGCCTCAACTTCGGCCAGATCGCGATCGACGCGGCTGACGCCGCCGAGCTCGCCGGGTTCTATTCGCAATTGCTCGATCGACCGATCGGCGACGGCGGGAGTTCGTTCTTCAGTGTGATCCCGGGCGGCAGCGGCTTCCCGACCTTGATGTTCCTTCGAGTGCCCGATGAGCGGTCCGGCAAGAATCGCCTGCATGTCGACCTGGTTGCCGACGACCCGACCGCGCACGTCGACCGGGCGTTGGCGCTCGGCGCAACCCAGGTCGGCGAGTTCGACGAGTACGGCACGAAGTGGACGACGCTCGCCGATCCCGAAGGAAACGTCTTCGACATCGGCCTGGCTCACCAGGACTGAAGCGCCGACCAGAGCGTGACAGGCTCCGGGTCAGTCCGGAAATTCCCCTGAGTCGACCCCTCTGCTGCGCTCTGGCTCTCGCTGTGCCGGGCTGGGCCGTTTAGCGTGGGGTGATGAGCGAACGCAGTCCCGAACCCAGCAATGTCGGCCCGATGGCCGGCGGCAATCTCCGAGCGTCCGATGCCGACCGCGAACAGGTGGCGACCGTGCTGAGCACGGCGTACGCGGAGGGTCGACTGGACCGCGAAGAACATGACGAGCGGCTCGAACAACTGCTGAGGGCGCGCACGTTCGACGACCTCATTCCCATCACTCGCGATCTGGTCGTGGTCGGCACGTCCGCCATGGCCACCGCAGCGACCCCTCGGTCGAACTTCGCTATCGACACGGCCGGATCCAGCAGTGAGTCCGACAAGCTGATCGCGATCTTCAGCGGGGTCAGCCGCAACGGCAAGTGGCGGGTCCGCCGGAACATCCAGGCGCTGGCGCTGTTCGGCGGAATGGATCTCGATCTTCGCGACGCCGTCTTCGAAAGCCAGGTCGTGGAGATCTCCGGCTTCTGGTGCTTTGGTGGTCTGGAGATCAAGGTCGCCGAGGGTATGGAGGTCCGTGACCAGACGGCGGGCATCTTCGGTGGCACCGAGGTCCGCGATGTCGGGGACCCGTTGCCCGGCGCGCCGACCCTGGTGATCAAGGGGATGACGTTGTTCGGTGGCGTCTCGGTACGCGGCCCCAAGCCGGCCAAGAAGAGCAAGTGAGCGCCGTCGTGCTGCGCGCCTCCGATGCCGACCGGGATCAGGTGACGCAGCTGTTGCATGCCGCGTACGCCGAGGGCCGGATCACCCACGACGAACACGACGAGCGGACCACCGCCGCTCTGCGGGCCAAGACCTTCGACGATCTCGAAGAACTCACCGTCGATCTCGTGCCCGTGCTGCCGGCGGCGCCGTCCACGATCGACCTGGCCGGCCCGACGGGCGAGCCGGAACGACTGACAGCGCTGTTGAGCGAGTGCAAGCGGGTGGGCCCGTGGCGGATCGCCCAGAAGACCCACGCGCAGGCCTTCGTCGGTTCGGTGCTGCTCGACCTCACCGAAGCCACCTTCGCCGCACCGGTGGTGGAGATCAACTGCTCGATCTTCGTCGGTGACGTCAAGATCCGCGTGCGTCCGGGGACCAACATCGTCATGCAGGCCAGCGCCGTGATCGGCGACACCTCGGTCAAGGGCATCGGCGCCGCCGACCCGGCCATGCCAACCGTCGTGGTCACCGGAACGTGCGTCGTCGGTGACATCAGCGTTCGCGGACCGAAGCGGCCACTGTTTGCTCGCGCCTTGCGCCGGTAACCCACGCTGCGCCGCCCTTCACCCGATGGCACGTAGCCTGATTGGCGTTATGGACGAACTCTTCGCACCGCCGACGTATCAGTGGCAACGACTCTCACCCAACTTCCGCAAGCTCCGGCGGTTGACCACGTTCCTCGTCGCGCCGATCTTCTTCAGCATCCCCGCAGTCATCATCGGTATCGCGTCGGGCCGCTGGTGGATCTCGGCAATCCTGTGGGCCCTTGCGGCGGTGATCGTCATCATCCGGCTCGGTCTGGTCGAACGCACCTACCGTTCCTGGGGTTACGTCGAGCGCGAGGATGACCTCTACATCACCCACGGTGTCCTCTTCCGGAGTCTGGTCGCGGTTCCCTACGGCCGGATGCAGCTCGTCGAGGTCGAATCGGGCCCGCTGGAGCGCGCCTTCGGCCTGGCGACCGTCTCGCTCAAGACAGCCAGCGCCGAGACGAACGCCACCATCCCCGGACTCCCGCCCGAAGAGGCGGCCCGGCTACGCGACCGGCTCACCGAGCTGGGAAAGTCGCAGGCGTCGGGGTTATGAGTTCACCCACCTCGCAGCAACAAGAGGCCCCGCCGCCAGACGCCGCACCGGTCATTCCGGGCGCGCCGGTGGTCAAACAGACCGAGCGCCCGCATCCGGCCACACCGTTCATCCGCGGCTGGCTGATCTTCGTGGCGATCCTGATCGGCTGGGGCCGCGAGCTGATCCCCGACGGCAGCAACAACGACGGCTTCGACGTGGGCGATCTGCGCTGGATCCTCCCGGTGCTCGCCGGTGTCGTGGTGCTCGCCGCGGTGATCGGCTTCTTCAGCTGGTACTTCACCCGGTTCATCATCGACGACGAAGAATTGCGCATCGAGACCGGAGCAATCTTCAAGAAGTCGAAGAAGATCCCTTTCGAACGGCTGCAGTCGGTCGACATCATCCAACCGTTGGCCGCGCGGATCTTCGGACTCGCCGAGCTGCGGTTGGAGGCCGGTGCCGGCGACAGCACTACCAAGCTCCGCTATCTGAGCCGGGCCAAGGCCAGTCGGCTCCGGGACTATCTGTTGACCCGGGCGCACGGCCGATCGGCGAGCATCCGTGATCTTGATCAGCAGGGCACCGCCAGCATTCTGACCGATCTCGGGAGCAGCGACCGGACGCTGGTCCGCGTACCCCCGCAGCGATTGGTCATCGGCCTGGTCCTCTCCTCGGAGTGGCTGATCTCGGTCCTGATCTTGATCGCGGCCATCGTCGTCACCGCGTTCTTCGGCGTCATGACCTATGCGCTGGGCGGATTGATCCCGCTCGCGATCGGCGCGTTCTCGATGATCGGTCGTCGAGTGATCGGCATGTTCAACTTCACCCTGGCCGAATCGGCCCGCGGATTACGCGTCACTCGTGGACTGACCAACCTGACCAGTCAGTCCGTCCCGATCGACCGGATCCAGGGGGTCAAGACCACGCAATCCCTGCTGTGGAAGCCACTCAACCTCTATCGGGTCGATATCGACATCGTCGGCTACGGGCAGTCGAGTGGCGAGGACAACGACTCCAGCGCGACCAGCGTGCTCCTCCCGGTGGCGACCCTCGAGGAGACGCGGCTGGCGATCAGCCGGGTCCTGCCGGGCATCGATCTGGACCGGGTCGAGCTCCATTCCTCGCCGCGCCGGGCGCGTTGGGTGCGCTGGTTCGACTTCTGGACCCTGCGCTACGGCTGGGACGACCGGGTCTTGATCACCGAACACGGTTGGATGAATCACGTACGCGACATCGTGCCGCATGCGAAGACCCAGTCGGTCCGCATCGAGCAGGGTCCGCTGCAGCGACGCCTGAGGCTCGCCGACGTCCACATCGACACACCGAAGGGGCCGGTCAACGCCGTCGCCCAGGAGATCGGCGTGGACACCGCCCGCGAGCTCGCCCTGAGCCAGTTGGATCGGGCGCGCACGGCCCGCGAGGCCGCCCAGCAGCAGCAGCCAGTCGATCAACTCGATGATCATGCGCCCCGAGACGCGATTCTCGCCCGGTTCGGCGTCAGCCATGATCAATTCCTGGGCGGCGGCGGTGAAACCGAGGTCTTCGCCCTGGACGAGCACCGCGTGTTGCGGATCTACCGCAGACCGCACGGCGCCCACGACCGGACGGTCGTGCACCTGCGGCATCTCTACGCTGATTGGCAGAACGTGGACATCGGGCTCGAGGTTCCGGTGATCATCGAGGCTGAGCAAGATCAAGATCATTCGTTCACCATTGATCGGCGATTCTCAGGTCGGCCCATGTCACCGTGGCTCGCCCAAGCGGATCCGGCGGGGCGCCGAACAGCGTTGATCACCTTCCTGGATGCCACCGAGCGGCTGTCGCGACTGCCGAGCCCGTTGGCCGGATTCGCCCGGTTGGTCGGTGAGCAGGCGCCGGCCCAGTTCGGTTCCCAGGCCGAGCTGGTGCTGGACATGCTGGCCGGTCCAACTCGGGAAAGCCGGGAGCAACTGCAGCGCGACCTGCCGGCGGTAGCCCAGATCTGGGCGCGGCTGCACGCCGATCTCGCTGAGCGTCAGGTCACGCCGGTGCTGGTGCACGGCGACGTCTGCCCACCGAACGCGTACCTCAGCATGGGTCCGAACGGTCCGGTCGTCAGTGGCATCGGTGACTTCAGCCCGCACACGGTCAACGGCGATCCGCTGATGGATCTCACCGGGGCCGTCGCCTTCCTCGAGTGCGAGCCGTACGCGGACGCCGCTCAGGATTCGGCCTGGCTTCAAGCCGCGGCGGTGGAACGCCACGGAGCAGACACCGCGCACTGGATCGATGTCTATCGCCGCTTCTACGGCTTCTACTTCTCCAACGCGTACGCCTTCGACCCGGCGCTCTACGGCTGGTGCCTGCGGCAACTGGACCGCTGAGCTTGTTTCACCACCGGCCACGGCGGATAGTTGGCCTGACGAAAGGCGGTGAGACCTTGGCACCCGCGTTGAGCGATCGGCGGATCCTTCAGCTCGGTCCGCTGTGGCTGCTGAGCGCGCTGACCGGCTTGCCCGCCGGGTTCCGGACCTACGAGCTTGACGCCTTCTGGGACACGGTCGTGTCCGTTGCGCTGCGCACGCCGCCCAACGCCCGCGAGATCCTCACCTCGATGACTCGGGATCGCGGCAGTCTGCTGTTGGAATTCGAGTTGCACAATGAACCAGTGGTTTCGGGTCTCCGTCATGTGGTCGCCGCCCTCGACCGCGGACCGGCCGACCTGGTCGAGGACTACAAGCTCGCGCTGTTTCGCATCGGCCTTGGACTCGGGCGCAGCCGCGGACCGTACGGCCGGCTGATCACTCCCGAGGACGAACAACTGTTGCTGTTGATCGCCGAGCTCCTTGATTTGCAGACCATTCCGCCGATCGCCGGCGACGTCCTCGTCTGAACCGAAGCCGTCTCAGCGGGTTGCCGCCCAGGCCACCAGTCGATCCAGGGTGGCATCGATCGACTCCTGATTGCGCTCCTTGGCGCGGATGATCTTGAGGAAGAACGGTGATCGTGAAGTGGTCGGATCGAATTGTTCGGTCACCGTCGTGCTCTGCTCGCCGACTGGCTCGAGGATGTAGCGCCAGACATGGCCGCCGAAGTGCCGCCAAGCGATCCGCCGGCCCTCCTCGAATTCGACGACGTGATTCAAGATCTTGTACCGGCCGCCCATCCTCATGTTCATGCCGAATTTCGCGCCCGCGGACAAGCGTTCCGGGGTACGCGGCTGCGCCCCCTGCACGGTGCCCGAGCCGTCGAACAACGAGTGCTTGGAGGGCGTGGCCAGCAGCTCGAAAATGTCGGCCGCGGCGGCGGGCACGGTGCGCGTGGCTTCGGCGATATCGGAGGAGGTCATGCTCGGAATCTAGTTGCCGCGTACTACCGTGCCGGGCCGCGAAAGCCTTTGCACCAAGGGTCCCGTCCGGAAGGCGCAACCACTAGGCTTTCGGCCATGACCGACGAACCCGTACGCAGCGCACCTGTCCTCGGCATCGACATCGGCGGCAGCGGCATCAAAGGGGCGCCGGTCGACCTAGCGACGGGCGAGCTGGTCGGCAAGCGGTTGCGCATCGCGACCCCGGCCAAGTCGACGCCGAAGAACGTCGCGGACGTGGTCGGTCAGATCGTCGAGCACTTCGGCGACGTGATCGGCGACGGTCCGATCGGGGTGACGATTCCGGCGGTGGTCACCCACGGCCGGACGCGATCAGCGGCGAACATCGACAAGTCGTGGATCGACTGCGAGGCGGAGAAGATCTTCGAGGAGCATCTCGGTCGCGACATCTTGCTGGTCAACGACGCGGACGCGGCCGGCGTGGCCGAGGCGCACTACGGCGCAGCCAAGGACTACCCCGGTCTGGTCCTGATGACCACGCTCGGCACCGGCATCGGGACGGCGGTGGTCTATCGCGGCGTGCTGATCCCCAACTCCGAGCTCGGCCACATCGAGGTCGACGGCCACGACGGCGAATCTCGGGCCGCGTCCAGCATCAAGGACAAGGAAGGCCTGTCCTACAGCGAGTGGGCGAAACGCCTGCAGCGCTATTACGAGAAGCTCGAGGCGTTGCTCTGGCCGGACCTCATCGTGATCGGGGGCGGGGTCAGCAAGGACTCGGCCAAGTTCATCCCCAAGCTCCAGCTCAACGCCGAGCTGGTGCCGGCCAAGCTGCTGAACACCGCCGGCATCGTCGGCGCGGCCTGGCTCGCCGCGGACCGGGTCGCAAACCCGGATCGACTCAAGTAGGCCGCACTCCGCGTCGCGTTTCCACGAGAAGCTGGCAACTCACCGCCGAAGCTTCGCGCGCAAGTTGTCAGTTCCCCATGCAACATGGGGAACTGACACCGGCGCCGATCACATCCGGTCGAGGGCCTCGATGCCGAGCAGGTCGAGGCCGGCGGCCAGCACCCGCTTGGTCGCCAGGCAGAGGGCCAGCCGGGATTCGCGGACCAGAGCCTCGGATTTCAGCACGGGGCACTGCTCGTAGAACACCGCGAGCGCTCCGGACAGCTCATAGAGATAGCCGCACAGTTTGTGCGGCTGCAGGGTTTCGGCCACCTCGTCGACGATCTCGCCGAAGCGGGTCAGCAGCAGCGCCAACGCCTGTTCGGCCGGCTCTTCGAGCACCAGCACCTTCGTCTGGCCAGCGAAGCCCTCGGCCTCGGCCCGGCGCAGCACCTGAGCCATCCGCGCATGGGCGTACTGCAGATACGGTCCGGTGTTGCCGGCGGTCTGCACCATCCGATCGACATCGAAGACGTAGTCCTTGTTCAGACCCGTCGACAGGTCGGCGTACTTGATCGCGGCCATGGCGATCGGCGGCGCGGCCTGCTCCTCAGCCGCGTCCAGGAGTGAGGTGAGCGTGACCGCGGTGCCTTCGCGGGTCGAGAACTTCTTGCCGTCCTTGCCGAGGATCTGGCCGAAGGCGACGTGCTCGGTCGTCACATCGTCGGGCAGGAAGCCCACCTTGCGGGCCACGGCGAAGACCTGCTCGAAGTGGAACGCCTGCGGAGCGCCGACCACGTAGATCAGCCGGCTGGCACCAAGATCCCCCACCCGGTGGCGGATGGCCGCGAGGTCGGTCGCCGAGTAGCCGAACCCTCCGTCGGACTTCCGGACGATCATCGGTGCATTGAAGCCCTCGACGAACACGCAGAGCGCACCGTCATCGATCACCGACTGCCCGGACGCTTCGAGATCGGCCACCACCCGCGGCAGGTCGTCGTTGTACATCGACTCGCCGGCCAGATCGGAATTGGTCAGCCGCACGTTCATCCGCGCGTACGCGGCGTTGAAGCCGTCCAGCGAGATGTCGATCAACTGCTGCCAGATCCGCCGGGTCTCGACGTCGCCCGACTGCAGCGCCACCACCCGGCGCCGAGCCGCACCGGCGAACGCCTCGTCGGCTTTGAAGTGGGCGTTGGCCTTCTGGTACAGGGATTCGGCCGACTTGAGGTCCAAGGTCGCCACATCGGTCTCGTCGGCGAGAATCTGCTCGACCAGCATGCCGAACTGCGTGCCCCAGTCCCCCACGTGATTCTGGGGGATGACCCGATGGCCGACCGCAGTCAACACCCGATTCAGGCAGTCGCCGATGATCGTGGACCGGAGATGACCGACGTGCATCTGCTTGGCCACATTGGGGGCGGAATAGTCGATGACGACGACCTGCGCGTGCTCGGCCGCGGTCAACCCGATCCGAGGATCGGCCAACTGGTCGGTCACCGCTTGGGCGAGCACGTCGGTCTTCAGCCGGAAATTGATGAACCCCGGGCCGGCGATGTCCGGCGGCTCGCAGAGGTCACCGACGTCGAGCCGCGCGATGATCTCAGTGGCCACCTGTCGGGGCGGCTTGCCCTCGCTCTTGGCCAGGCGCAACGCCACATTCGACTGGAAGTGACCGAACTGGGGCTTGGTGGCCGGTCGAAGCTCAGGATCGATGCCCGTGACGGCCTCGACCCGCGCGCTCAGCAGCGAAGGAATTGATGACACAACTACGCATTCTTTC
Source organism: uncultured Actinomycetota bacterium (assembly GCA_963731295.1). Taxonomy (GTDB): domain Bacteria; phylum Actinomycetota; class Actinomycetes; order Propionibacteriales; family Propionibacteriaceae; genus Microlunatus. The sequence goes on along the minus strand of CAVSUP010000004.1, from coordinate 485,795 downwards.
ACCGTGCTGGAGCGGTTCGTCCCAGCGATCGATCTGGTCGTCGCCAGTCCCGGTCGCCAAGTGCCGGTCGCGGCTCGCGGGTGAGCCCCGGCGCCACCTCGTCCCTGCCCCGAGGATGGCATCGACCAGACTGGGCGGCGCCTGCCTGCCGCCCAGTCGAGGACATCGATGCCCCAGCCGCTCCAACCGTTCCTGCATGAGCTCGTCGCGGTCTTCGCCGCCCCGACCCAGGTGCTGTCCGATCGGCACGGCGACATCGAGGGTCACACCGAAAGACCCACCGCCCAAGGCGTCATCCATGCCGACGTCCGGGTGCTCAGTCGCGCCACGGTGCGGGTCGACGGGCGACCTGGTGAGCACCTCGCCACCGACCTGTCCGGCGACGAAGCCCGGTTCAGCACCCTGCTGCGCGACGTCGGGAGCGATCAGGCGCCTACGCCGGACCCACAGGTCCGGCTCGATCGGATTCGCACCGTACGCGCGGGTCAGGTGGCCGAGACGTTGACGATCTCGTCGCTGCTGGACCAGCCGATCAGCGCGCAGCTGAGCATCGACTTCGAATGCGATGGCGCGGCGATGGCGGCCCTCCGGGCGGGCACCCCGGCGGCCGCCCAACCCTTCGCGGCCGAGCCGTTGCTGCCGGAAGTCAGGTGGGCGGTTGACGACGTCACCAGCGTGCTCAGCGCGCCGGCCGCCGGGCTCTCGCTGTCGGGTGATCGCACGGTCCTGACCGCCACCTGGCCGCTGACCATTCCGGCGCACGGCAAGGTCTCGGTCGGCTGGGAGTTGTTGATCACCGATGCCGGGTCGACCGTGATCGCCGCACCGAGGCCGGCGCGCGCGCGACCGAGCCTGGTCCGTGGAACTGATCATCGGCTCGGCCCGTGGCTCGAGCGGTCACTTGATGATCTTGACCGACTGCGGATGGCGGTTGCGGACCATCCGACCGATGCTTTCCTGGCGGCCGGCGTGCCCTGGTACTTCACCCTCTTCGGACGCGACAGCATCTGGTCCGCGCGGATGCTGCTGCCCATCGACCGCGAACTCGCCGGCAGCACGCTGCGGGTGCTGGCCCGCTTGCAGGGGACCAAGATCAACGCGGCGACCGCCGAACAGCCCGGGAAGATCCCGCACGAGTTGCGTCGCTCCGGCTTCGACCTCGGCGGCATGAGCCTGCCGCCGCTCTACTACGGCACCATCGACGCGACTCCGCTCTGGATCTGCCTGCTGCACGATGCCTGGCGCGCCGGTCTTCCCCAGACGCAGGTACGCGAGCTCCTGCCCGCGTTGACCGCGGCCCTCGGCTGGTTGACCGAGCAGGCCGACGGCGACGGATTCCTGGAGTACCACGACGCGACGGGCCGCGGCCTGGTCAACCAGGGATGGAAGGACTCGGTGGACTCGGTCCGCTTCACCGACGGCACCATCGCGACCGGCCGCGTGGCGCTGTGCGAGGTGCAGGGGTACGCGTACGAAGCCGCCATGGGCGGAGCGGCCGTGTTGGACGCCTTCGAGCGACCGGGGAGTGATCAACTTCGCTCGTGGGCCGACCGTCTGCGCGAGCGGTTCCGGCAGGCCTTCTGGTGCGGCGACGGAGCCGACCGCTATCCCGCGCTGGCCCTGGACGGGCAGAAGCGGCGGGTCGATTCGCTGGCCAGCAACATCGGCCATCTCCTCGGCACCGGGCTCCTCGACGCGGAAGAGGAACGGCTGGTGGCGCGCCGGATCGCCGGCGGCCCACTCGATTCCGGGCTCGGACTGCGCACCATGTCCACGGCCGATGCGGGCTACGCACCCCTGAGCTATCACTGCGGATCGGTCTGGCCGCACGACACGGCCATTGCCATCGCCGGACTGCAACGGGCCGAGCTGGGCCAGTACGCTGCCGGTCTCATCGAGGGGTTGCTGCGCGCGTCGGTGGCGTTCGACCAGCGGCTCCCGGAGCTGTGGAGCGGCGAGGGTCGTCCGGTGCCCTATCCGGCCGCCTGCCGCCCGCAGGCCTGGTCAGCCGCGGCAGCCGTCGTGGTGGCCTCCGCCCTGGGCGCGTCGTGAGCACTCCCAGCGTGGAGCTCGTCGCGGCCGTCGACGGCACCCGGGTGCGGGTGCAGCGAGTCGCCAGCGGGTTGGTGTTGCCGCAGATCACTGGACGGGACGGGTGGTCGGACCCGCCGATGATCCGCGAGGTCGCCGGCGACTCCGCGGGCATGATCATGGTGCCCCCCGTCTTGATCCAGGCCGATCCGCGTTGCCTGCTGCATGTCGTCGCGGTGTCCGCAACGGCCGGCGACGACTCCTGGCTCGAGGTCGCCGAGCTCGACCAACTGACCCACCCGCCGACGGTGGTGGAGTCGGTCCGGCGCAGCGTCGCTGAATATCGCGGCGCCGCAGCGCGCCCAGACCTGCGGCCGGACTGGTTCGACCCCGGGTGGCAGTCTGCGGCGGAGCACTGGGTGGATTCGATGCTGTCCGACGTCGGCCTGCAGCGCGTGGGCGCATCCGAGGTGATCAAGTTCTGGAGCCTGTCGGCGATCATGCGGGTGGCCGTTCGCGGTCCCGACGGTGCTGCTGCGGTCTACTTCAAGGGAGCGTGTCCGTGGTTCCGGGCCGAGCCGGCGTTGACCCAACTAATCGCCGCCGCATCACCTGGCTCGGTGCCCTCCTTGATCGCTGTCGACACCGACCGAGCCTGGATGCTCATGCGGGCCTTCGATCAGCGCGAGGACGACCGCGATGCCGGCGCGGCCATGCTCGCTGCCCGGGAGATCGCCCGACTGCAGATGATGATGACCGGGCGGCTCGACGAACTGTGGGCCGCCGGAGCCCCGGATCGCCGGCGGGCCGCCACCGTCGACGGTTTGAACCTGATCATCAACGAGAGTGTCGAGCTTGATCAGCTGAGTGCCCGCGAACGGCAGACTGCTCAGACGATGGAGCCGTGGCTGGTCGGCCAGCTCGACGCCCTCGAAGCGACCGGCATGCCGTACAGCCTCGGTCACGGCGATCTTCATCTCGGCAACGTCACCGTGGTCAACGATCGGGCGCTGCTCTACGACTGGACTGATGCCGCGGTGACCTTCCCGGTCCTGGACATTGCTCTGCTGTCCCAGAGTGCGGGGATCGACGACCCGGCCGCCGTGTCGGCTGCCTACGCGACGCTCTGGCGCGAACACTGTCCGGCGGCCGATATCGATACCGCCCTCCTGCTCGCTCCACGGGTGAACCGGATCTACCAGGCCATCTCGTACGAAGGCATCTACCGGGCTCAGGAGGAACGCACCCGTTGGGAGCTGGGCGGCATCGTCGCCAACACCCTGCGCGCCCTCGGCCAGGAGTGGATCGCCGCCGGCCGACCCGTGGCTTTCTGACCTGGCCGAGGCAGGATCGCGTCGCGGACCGGTCAGGGAGCAGGCTGGCAGCGGGGACACCAATAGCTGCGGCGCTCCTGGCCGACGGGGCCGAACTCCTCGGTGCGGATCGGAGTGCCGCAGCGACGGCAGGGCTGACTCGGGCGCTCGAACACGTACGCGCGCCGGCCGGCCCGGAGGTCGCCGGTAGTCGACTGCTCGGCTCGCCAGCGGTTCGCGTACAACAACTGCTGCCCGCGCTGGACCAGGCGGCGGAGATTCTTCACCTGTTGCACCGGCGTCCGCGGATGGATCCCCTGGAGGAAACAGAGTTCGGAGCGGTAGAACGTGCCGATGCCCGCCAGATTGCGCTGATCGAGGATGGCCTCGCCGACGCTCCGTGCCGGTTCGCGCTCGATCCGCCGGATCGCCTCATCGATATCCCAATCCGGTCCCAGCAGGTCGGGCCCGAGGTGTCCGACGACCGAAGCTTCTTCGGCGGTCGGGATCAGCTCGGTGACCGGAAGCCGGTAACCGACGGCGTCATGGTCGGCGGTCGCCAGGACGGCGCGAATCTGCCAGTCGGGGCCACCCGACCACTTCCGCCCGCGCGGATAGATCCGCCAGGCCCCTTCCATCCGGAAGTGGGTGTGCAGGGTGACGTCATTGCCGAATCGGAAGAGCTGGTGCTTGCCACGGGACACGACCGCGCGCACCTCGACCCCGCTCAGGTCGGTGGTGGCGAGGCTCGGCACCCGGAACTCGCAACGCGTCAACTCATGGCCGGACAGCGCTTCATTGAGTCGCTGGCACGCTCGCCAGACCGTATCTCCCTCGGGCACCCGTCTGTTCTACCTGGTCACGTCCAGACAACGCCCGGAGCATGACGGCGACCCAGGTGCGGAAGGGCCGCCAGCCCTCGGCGATCTCGGCCAGCTCGACGTCGTTCAGATCGTGATCGACACCGTAGAGCCGCTGTACCGCCTCGCGCGAGTGACTCTCCTCGGTCGACAGCACATCGGCGTGACCGAGCGCCCGGACCACGATCAGCGCACTGTAGAAGGGGCCGATGCCGGGGAGCTGCTGCAGGTCAAGCTTGGCTTCAGCTGGGGGCATGGCCCGGAGGCGCTCGGCCGACAACGTACCGGCTTGAGCGGCCTGGGCCACGGCATGCAGTCGCGGGAGGCGGTCGGCCGGCAAACCGGGCATCGACTCGATCGCTAACAGCTGACTTGGCGTGGGCACAGCGGCCGTGGCCTCGCCGGCCAGCTCGAACACCGCACCGTAGGTCTCGGCCATCCGGGTGCGCAGGGTGATGCCCTGCGGACGCGCTCGCCGGGCACTGATGATCGACCAGACCGCCGCCTCGTAGGGCGAATAGAAGTTCGCCGGGCGGAAGCCGGGAGCAGCCGCATGAACCGTGGACAACACCGGATCACGGAGGCAGAGCTGATGAAATGCCTCGCCGTCGTGATCCAGCGAAATCACCCGGGCCACCTGGCGGCGGACGGCCTCCGTCTCGCCGGCGTCGAGGGGGTCTCCGACGGTCTGGATCGCCAACTCCACCTGGTCGCCCGCTTGGCGCGCTTCGACTCCGACCTGCCGCTCATAGTCGCCGTCCAGGCAGAACGCCATCCGCATCACGCCGTCGAAGCTGCGCACGTCGCGATGGCCGAAGCCCATGGTGGCGATCTCGCCAAGATCAAATGGACCGGTGATGTCAAGAGCGGTTGTCGTCATGCACCGATTCTGGGCGAGACCGCTGACAGAAACCAGACACGGTGGCCGCTCCAGACTTTCCGGGCGCTTCTAGAGTGGGCCCGTGCCGCGCTGCCCACCGAAGACACCTCGACTCGCCACGCGTCGCGGGCCCTGGCCGCTCCGATCGATGCTGGTGCTGGTCGGAATGGGTCTGGCCGGAGTCATGACCTTGATCGCTTCAATCGGCTGGGTCCGGGCGACCGCCTCCGGACACCTGTATTCCGTCGACGACGTCCCCGAGGCACCCGTCGGGCTGGTGCTCGGTGCGCAGGTCTATCCGAGCGGCACCCCGTCGCCGTTCCTCGCTGCTCGCCTCGATCTCGGCAAGCGGCTGTTCGACGCCGGGAAGGTGCGGGCACTGTTGGTGTCCGGCGACAACATGGCTCCCGAATACAACGAGCCGGACGCGATGCGGGACTACCTGATCAAAGCCGGTGTGCCCGCCGACAAGATCATTGCCGACTACGCCGGATTCGACACCTACGATTCGTGCGCCCGGGCCAAGCGGATCTTCGGCGTCTCGAAGCTGATCATGATCACGCAGAGCTACCACCTGCCCCGGGCCGTGGCCACCTGCCGGGCGCTCGGGGTCGACGCGACCGGGGTCGGCGATGACACCGGACGGGGCGGCCAGGCGTGGCGCCGGGGCGCGCTTCGCGATCAGTTGGCGTGCGTCAAGACCGTGGTCGATCTGATCACCCAGCGCGATCCGGTGCTCGGCCGACGCGAGACCAGCGTCGACGAGGCGCTCGGGCGCTGAGTTTCGTGGGTCCGGGTATCCACGTCTGACGATCCACCTCCTCGAGTCGTCTATCGACAGGAGGAACCCAAGATGTCTGGATCGTACGACGCCATCATCGTGGGAGCCCGGTGCGCCGGCTCCCCTACCGGCATGCTGCTGGCGCGCCTCGGCCACCGGGTGCTGGTCGTCGATCGAGCGAGGTTCCCCAGCGATACGATCTCGACCCACTGCATCCAGCCGCCGGGGGTCGACAAGCTGCGGGACTGGGGGCTCCTCGATCAGGTGATTGCCTCCGGTTGCCCACCGATCGACACGATGCTCTTCGACTTCGGACCGGTGGTGATCACCGGCACCCCCGGATTGCCGGCGTCGCCGGTCGCGTACGCGCCACGTCGAACGGTTCTCGACCAGGTGCTGGTCGATGCGGCAACCACGGCGGGCGCGGACATTCGTGAGGGTTTCAGCGTCGAGGACATCGTCATCGAGGACGGTCGAGTGACCGGCATCCGCGGACACGGGCCGGACGGTGCGTCCGTGGTCGAGCACGCGAAGATCGTCATCGGCGCCGACGGGCTGCACTCACTGGTCGCCCGAGCGGTACAGGCCGAGCCTTACGCGGAGAAGCCGAAACTGCTGTGCGGATACTACGCATACTGGAGCGGCCTGCCGACCCACGGCACCTTCGAGACTTACATCCGGCCCGGTCGGGGGTTTGCCGCGATCCCGACCAACGACGAGCTGACGTTGGTGATTGCCGGTTGGCCGTATGCGGAATTCGGCGCCAACAAGGTCGATCTCGAGGGCAGCTACCTCAAGACGCTGCAACTCGCGCCAACGCTCGCCGATCGGCTGAGCGACGCCACCCGGGAGACCCGAATCGTCGGTTCCGCCGTGCCCGGCTTCTTCCGGAAGCCCTACGGGCCGGGCTGGGCGCTGGTCGGAGACGCCGGCTACACCAAGGACTTCATCACCGCACAAGGCATCTCCGACGCCTTCGCCGACGCCGACCTCTGCGCGACCGCGGTCCATGAAGGGCTGTCTGGAGCGGGCCCGGCCGAGGCGATGATGGCGAGCTATCACCAGGCTCGTGACGCCCGCGTGATGGCGATGTATGAGCTGACGGCACAGGCCGCGAGCCTCGAACCGCCGTCGGCCGACCGGCAACAACTGCTCGGCGCCATCCAGGGGAATCGAGACGCCATGGACCGCTTCATCCAGGTCAACTCGGGCGCCCGCCCGCCGTCCGATCTGTTCTCCGAGGAGAGCATTGGGCAGATCTTTGCCGCCGCTGCGGCGCGGTAAGCCTCGGGCTCCACCGGACGCTGCGGTCGTGGGGATTCCTCGTACCCCTCTTGCCTACCCTGTTACGCTGTAACAGTGTAATCATGTGATCCCAGTAGAGAGGACAGAGGATGAACTGGCACGGACAGGAAGAGGCAGGCGAAGGCCGCGGGCGGGGCGGCGGACGAGGTCGCGGACGCGGCTTCGGTCGACCGGGCGGCTGGCAGAACGTCGACGTACCGCCGGCCGATGACGCGCAGGCGTGGTTCGAGGGTCGGCTGCCCGGCGGATGGTTCACCGAGGTGACGGTGGCCGTCGATCGGGAGGAGATCACCGTGATCGGCACCCTGGCTGACGAGACGGCTGAGAATGACGCCGCCGCCGAAGGCCGGATCAGTCGGTTCCGCGCCGAGACCCGGGATGCCCGGATCGCGATCGCCGAGGAGGCTCAGGCCCGCTACGGCCGGAAGGTCTCGTGGGGTGCGCAGCTCGGTGACGTTCGGGCGCTCTTCACCCACATCTCGGTCCCGGTGATGACCCGGCTCAGGCAGCCGGAGCGCCAGGTGCTCGACACGCTCGTCGACGCCGGCGTCGCTCGATCCCGTTCCGAGGCTCTGTCCTGGGCCGTCAAGCTGGTCGGCGAGCACGCCGAGAGCTGGCTCAGCGATCTCCGCGGGGCGATGGAAGACGTCGACAAGCTGCGAGCGCAGGGCCCCGAGCTCTAGCGCGCCGGCGAGTGCCGGATAGTTGCCGAGCTATTGGCCTTCATCCTGCAACTATCCGGCACTCATCCGAGATGCCAGCGCCGGCGCACCCGGGCGCGGCCGGTGTGGCCCCACAGCGAGTCGTCGATCAGCGCGTTCCAGCGGCGCAGGCGATCCGGATCCCCAGCCCGGCCCAACGCTCGGTCGGCCGCGGCGATGATCCCGCCACCTTCGTGCAGCACCTCCGCCGAGGTGTAGCCGAGCCGATCGATGCCGATACCGATCAATCCTCGATCGCGCCGCAGGTCCCCGCGGTGGACTGATCGCTCGCGGTGCTGCTCCCCGTCGTACTCGTGCACCTGACGCGTACCCACCACCCAGAGGTCGACCCGCGCAGTCGCGCGACCTCAGGGCCGAGTCGCCGAGCTGAACCAGATCCAGCAGTCCCAGATCGCGAGCGGCCGCCAGCAGGCATTCGGCCGCCGACACGGTCCGGACGCCGCTGATGATCTGCGCCACCGGCCAATCGAGCTGCCGGGTCACCTGCAGCCCGACCCGCTGGGGATGTTGCGCACCCCGACGTACCGCGACGAAGACGGGGTGCTCGTACGGGCCCGGCAGCCACCAGCCGCGCAGCTCAGCGGTCGTCAGATGGGTGAAAGCGCCGCGGGCGGGCACCACGAGGGACCAGGCCCGCAGTTGCTCGACCAGGGTCGGTGCGTCGCCATGCAGATGGAGCCCATGCGCGAGTCGGCTCCACTCGCGCCCCCGCCGGTGACCGTAGACCGCATCCACGCCTGTGGACGAGTGCCGGATGGTTGCCGATCCAGTCGCCCGGATCCCGCAACTATCCGGCACTCTCCGGATAGCGCTGGGAGCGGTAGTAGCGGATCAGGCCACGGGTCGAGACGTCCTGCTCGAGCAGCGCGTCCTCGTCGCCGGTGACGGCCGGCGTCACCTTGAGCGCGAGCTGCTTGCCCAGCTCAACCCCCCACTGGTCGAAGCTGTCGATGCCCCACACCACGCCCTGAACGAAGGTGATGTGCTCATAGAGCGCGATCAGCTGACCAACCACCGATGGGGTGAGTGCCGGCGCCATGATCGAAGTCGTCGGTCGGTTGCCGCTGAACACCCGAGCCGGCACGATCGCCTCCGCGGTCCCCTCGGCCCGGACCTCCTCGGCCGTCTTGCCGAAGGCGAGCGCGGCGGTCTGCGCGAAGAAGTTGGCCAGGAACAATTCGTGCACATCGCTGCCGCCGTCGGTCAACGGGTGGGCCGGATTGGCCACCGCGATGAAGTCGGCGGGGATCATCTGGGTCCCCTGATGGATCAGCTGATAGAACGCGTGCTGCCCGTTGGTGCCCGGCTCCCCCCAGAAGACCTCACCCGTCTGAGTCGACACGGCCACCCCGTCGTAGCGAACGCCCTTGCCGTTGGACTCCATGGTCAATTGCTGCAGATACGCGGCGAAGCGATGCAGGAACTGCGCGTACGGGAGCACGGCATGGCTCCCGGCGTCGAAGAAATTCACGTACCAGATGTTGATCAAGCCCATGAGCACCGGGACGTTGACGTCGAACGGCGTTTCCTTGAAGTGGGTGTCGATCGCGTGGAAGCCGGCGAGGAAGTCGGCGAAGTTCTCCGGGCCGATCGCCACCGCCACCGACGTGCCGATGGCCGAGTCGACCGAGTAGCGGCCGCCGACCCAGTCCCAGAAGCCGAAGGCGTTGGCGGGATCGATGCCGAAGGCCGCGACTTTGTCCAGGGCGGTCGACACCGCGACGAAGTGCTTGGCCACGGCCGCACCGGCCGCGGCGTCACCCTCCTCGATGGCGCCCGAAGCCCGAAGTTGATCAAGCAGCCAGGTGCGGGCGAGCCGGGCGTTGGTCAGGGTTTCCAGGGTGGTGAAGGTTTTCGACGCCACGATGAACAGCGTGGTCTCCGGATCAAGATCTTTGGTCGTCTCGGCGATGTCGGTGGGATCGATGTTGGAGACGAAGCGGGCGGTCAACCCGGGCTTGACGTACGGCTGCAGGGCCTCATAGACCATCACCGGGCCGAGATCAGATCCGCCGATCCCGATGTTGACCACGGTCTTGATCGACTTCCCGGTGGCGCCGACCCATTCTCCGCTGCGCACCTTGTCGGCGAACGCGTAGACCTTGTCCAGCACCTCATGGACCTGGGGAATGACATCGACTCCATCGACCACCAGGCTGGCGTCGCGCGGCGCCCGCAGTGCGGTGTGCAGCACGGCACGATCCTCGGTGACGTTGATGTGCTCGCCGGCGAACATCGCGTCGCGCCGTTCGGCCAGACCGACCTGATCGGCCAGCTCGACCAACGCGGCGATCACCTCGGTGGTGATCAAGTTCTTCGAGAGGTCGACGAACAGCTCACCGGCGTTGTAGCTGAAGCCCTGCGCACGACGGGGGTTGTCGGCGAACCAGCGGCGGAGATCGGGAGTGAGCCCGTCATGCAGACGCTGCAACTCGGCCCAGGCCGCGGTGCTCGTGGGGTCCACAGGTTGACTCATCGATTCCTCATCTCATTGCCAGTCCGGTCCAGTCGGCAGCCTACTGAGACCGACCGGCGCGCGGATAGGGCTGGTCGCGATTTCCGCGGTGGCCGGCCAGCGATGAACCGGCCCGGAGGCCGGGACCGACTAGCGTGAAGGCATGGATCCTCGTCTGGCCCGGAGTCGACCGGAGGCAGAGCGCCCGTACGCGCCCGGGGAGTCCGAATTCCGCACGGACCTCGAGCGGATCCGTTTCGCCACCGCGTTCTCCCGGCTGGCCGAAGTCACCCAGGTGGTCACGGCCGGCGCGACCAGCGGGGTGGTTCACAACCGGCTGACTCACACGATCAAGGTCACCGCGGTGGCGCGGGCCATCGCCGTTCGCCTGCTCCGCACCGAAGACCGGGATCTGCTTCGTGATCTTGGTGGTCTTGATCATGTGGTGGTCCAGGCGGCGGCCAACGCTCATGATCTTGGTCATCCGCCGTTCGGGCATCTGGGCGAGCGGGTGCTCGACCGACTCGCCCGGGAGCGCTTCGGGCTGGCTGACGGCTTCGAGGGCAATGCGCAGACCTTCCGGATCCTCACCGAGCTCGAGGTGCACGGGCCGGGCGACGAGGGCCTCAATCTGACCGCCGCCGTACGCGCCGCGGTGCTGAAATATCCGTGGGCCCGCTTCCACGTGCCCGATCCGCATCCAACCGACTGGCCGACTCCGGCGCGCGGGGCCGGACACGGCCGGGGCGGCACCGGCGCGGCCAAGTTCTCCACCTACCTGATCGATCTGCCGGGCATGCTGGACGCCCTGGGGGCCTTCCCGCAACTGCCGTCGGGCCGGCAGACGCTGGAGTGCTCGGTGATGGATCTGGCGGATGACATCGCGTATTCGCTGCACGACGTCGAGGACTTCCACCGCTCCGGAGTGTTGCAGTTCTCACCGGTGTCGGGCGAGTTCCGATCGTGGGAGTCCGACCGGGTCGGTTTCGCCGAGTTGAGCGACGAACACCTCGCGCGATCCGGCCGGAAGCCCGGCGCCGGCTTGGAGCGGTTGCGCCGGAACCTGCAGTCCCGCGACGACTGGATCTTCGACGAGGCCCGCTTCTCCGATGCCGTGGCCACGGTCGGCGATGAGTTCGTGGACGGCGTGCTCGCTGCTCCGTACGACGGATCGATGCAGTCGGATAGGGCGATCTCGGGATTCACGTCACGCTGGATCGATCATCTGATCACCTCGGTCACCCCTGACCCGGATCCCCAGGTCCGGTCCGGCTACGTGCGCATGAGTCCGACGGCCTGGCACGAGGTGTCGGTGCTCAAGTTCGTGAACCAGTACTTCATCCTGGAGCGGCCAGACCTCGCGATGTTCCAACGAGGGCAGGAAAAGACCATCGAACAACTGGTCGTCGGCTTCGACGACTGGTTGTCGGACCGGTTCGACACCAGCCGCGCGCCACGTCGGCTGGCTGATCTGGTCAGTGCCGCGAGCTTCGGCTACGAGCGGATCGCAGCCAGCCACCCGGAGTGGCTGGGTCCGGAGATCACCGACGCCGACCTGGCCAGGATGGGACGCGGCCGCGGTATCGTCGACTTCGTCAGCAGCTTGACTGATGCCCAGGCCGTCGCCTACGCCACGCGGCTCGGCGGCGCCAGCGGTCTGCTGTGGGCCAACGGCGGTGGCTTGTGAGCGACGGCGCGACTGCATCCGTCACCAACCGACGAACAGAATCTTGATGATGAAGCGTTCTCCCTCAGATCTGGTGCGCAGCGTCCTGGTGGCGGTCACGGCCGTGACCCAGGTGATCGCGTCGCCGCTCACCACCCTGGCCCTCGGACCGAGCTCGAACACCGGCGCGATCAGCGATGCCAATCGCAGTCCGGTGACGCCCGCCGGCTATGCCTTCGCCATCTGGGGTCTGATCTACCTGGCCTGCCTCGCCCTCGCCGTCTACCAGCTGCTGGCGCGGCAGCGGAGCCGGGCCGTGCACCGGCGTACGGGATGGTTCCTGATCGCTGCATTCACCACAAGCACCGTCTGGGTGCCCATCTTCGGGGCGCGACTCATCTGGCTGTCGCAGATCGTCATCGTCCTTCTGGTGTTCTGCCTGGCCGCAGCGGCGCGGCGCTTCACCACCCTCGGACCGGCCAAGTCCGGTGCGGAACGCCTCCTGCTCCGACTGCCCATCACCATCTATCTGGGCTGGGCGACTCTGGCCTCGGCGGCCGGCTTCGCCACCATGTTCCGCTCGCTGGGCATGCCGGCCGAGGCAGGCTGGGTCACGCTGGTCGGGCTCGGTCTGGTGCTCTTGGCCACGGTCGTCTCGATCATCATCGTGCTCCGGGTCAATGCCGCTGCCGGCTTCGCCTTCACGGCGTGCTGGGCCCTGGTGGCGGTTGCCGTTGGCACCGACGAGAACGCCATCCGGCTGGCCGCGATCGCGGCGCTGGTGATCGTGCTGGCCGCCCTGGTCGCCCGAACCGCACGAACCACGCAGCGCCGAGAGGTGCTCGTCGGCTGAGCGATTCGTCGGACCAGCCATGCTTGTTGGGTGCAGCTGTTCAGTGAGGTGTGGCGGCGAGCGACTTCGGTGCAGCCCGATCCGCCGGCGGTCCTGGTCGCGCTGACTGCGGCCGTGGCCTTCGCTCTGGTCGCGCTGCGGGTGAGCTGGCCGTACACCAGGGTGCTCATCACCATCACCCATGAAGGCGGGCACGCCTTCGCCGCGCTGGTGACCGGCCGCAAACTGCAGGCGATCCGGCTGCACACCGACACCTCGGGGCTGACCATCTCCAGCGGTCGTCCGCGCGGGCCCGGAATGGTGGTCATGTTGGTCGCCGGCTATCTGGCCCCGGCGCTGGTCGGGCTCGGCGCCGTCGCGCTCCTGCTCGGCGGGCATGGTCTCGGGCTGCTCTGGCTGCTGGTGATCATCTTGGCGTTGATGCTGCTGAAGATCCGCAACTTCTACGGTGTGGTGGTCATCATCGGCTGTGCCGCCGGACTGCTGGCCATCAGCTGGTACGCGAGCGCACCCGCCCAGTCGGGCCTGGCCTACCTGATCACCTGGATCCTACTGATCGCCGCGCCCAAGCCGGTCCTGGAGCTGATGAGCCAGCGGCGCCGACACCGTACGCCGCAATCGGATGCAGACCAGTTGGGCCGACTGACCAAGGTGCCGGCCGGCGTCTGGCTGGCCGGCTTCCTGATGGTCAACTGCGCGGGCCTGGTGCTCGGCGCCGGCTTGTTGTTGCCTGCTCTGGTCGAGCTGAGCGTCGAACTGATCGGCCAGGCGCCCTGAAGGACGCCGGGCAAACGAACGCGCCGGGCAAACAGAACGGCGCCGGGCAAACAGAACGGCTCCCACCCCGAGGGTGAGAGCCGGAAGCTGTCGTGGACGGGCTCGCTCAGTAGAGCTTCGCCGTGCGTTGAGCGACGATGATCAGTTCGTTGCGCATGGCTGGGGTGGACGCGTTCCCGATGGCGTTGTTGATTTCGCGGCGAGAGCGGGCAATCTCACGGTGGCTCCTGATGGCCTTCGCGAGGCGTGACATGTCGTTCGTCCTTCCGGGTTGTTAGTTGACATCGAACTATTCGATCTCGAAGTTATCATAGCAACGCCGAGGGTGCCAGACCTATTCCGTGGGGCGTGATCTCAGTCGCATCCGAAGCTGCCCTTCGACGGGCTCAGGGGACGAACCTGCGACAGGCTCAGGGGACTGACCCTTCGACGGGCTGAAGGGCACGAACCTGGGGGGTCCTGGGGGTTGGTCAGGCGGCTTGGCCGAAGCGGCGGTCACTGACTTCGATGCCGGCGCGCTCCAGCTCGGCCTCAAGCCGCAGCCGCTCGATGTCCCGCTCGAAGCCGATGGAGTCGCCGGCCAGCTCATGCTCGATCTCGAGCATCGCGCAGGCCTGCATCAGCACCCGGTCGTACGCGAGACGATTGCCCATCTGATGGGCGGCCGAACGGTTCGCGTCACCGCGCACTGCGACTCGGAGCCGACGCAGATCGGCGGCCAACTTCTCGATCGGGATCCCGTGCTGGTTACGCAGGGCGCGCACGCCGCGCCGGTGGTTGACCGACGCGAGCCGGCGATTCTTCCAGCGTTGGATGCTGGCATCCCAGCGCCCGGCCATCAGGTCGTAGCCGATGACACAGAAGATCGGGACAAGCACCATGACGGCCACGGCGATGCCGCCGAGCACAACCTGGTAGAGGTCCACCACCAAACCCTAAGTCGGCCTCAGGTCGTTCACAAGCGGAGAAGGCGTTCTTCAGCGAACCGTCATTGAATCAGGCGGCAACGGTGGCTAATATGCCGCGCCGGATTAAGCCGTTCCGCGGCTTCCGTAGACCGAAACGTGTACGTGGTCGTAGTGGTTGGCCGTGGCCGACCCGCGGTCCGACATCGAGCGCCAGCCCTCGGAACCGCGCTGCACGGTCCAGATCTTCTGCGAGTAGATGACCTCGCTGACCCCGAGGCGCTTGGCGTTCGCCCGCACCCAGTTGGCGATCTGCCAGCCGACCGTGGAATTCGAGATCATCGAGTCGAGCGCCTGGCCGGATCCGTGGAAATCGCTGCTGGCGCGGCGGCCGCCAAAGGCGCTGATCTGCGGATAGCGGGCGCAGAGGGCCCGATGCACGCGGATCGCGTCCGGGGTCAGACCCGATTCGACCTTGGTGCCGGACTTGCAGGCTGCACCGGAAATGCCGCCGCCACTGGTCGACTCGGTGGGCTTCGGCTTCGGCTTCGTCGCGGAGAGGTACTGGTCCTTGACCCAGCGACCCGTGCCCGCGTACGAGACGAATCGGAATTCCTTGTAGACCGAGCCAGTGATCTTGAGCTTGGTCCCGGTCTTGACCACGGTGACGACGGTCGCGTCCTGGACCGGCTTGGTCCGGATGTTGAGGGCAACGGTCGCGTACTTGCTGCCGGTGACGGTGAGCGCCGGCGTCGGGTAGACGATCTTCTTGACCACGTCGGCCTTGGCCTTGACCTCGGCCTTGGGCTTGGTCGCCTTCTTGGCCTTGGGCGCCTTGACCTTCGGCGTGAGGGAGGGCCGGCTGTCGGTCTGGTTGCGGCTGACCCGCTCTTCACGGACCGCTGCGGGGCTCGGCGTACTCGAGGCGACGCTGGTGCTCGCGGCGGGCGCCGGATAGGCGATTTGGGAGTCTTTGGCCGCCCAGGTGCCGGCAACGATTCCGGTCGTGGTCACACCGACCAACGCGGCCGGAACAGCAAAGCGAGCTACGCGCGCCGCAAGCGACGGTCGCAGCGCTCTACGTGCGCGTTGTCGAGCCAAAGTCCACCACTTCCAGAGGGTCACACGGTCAGGTTGATCGAGATCAAAGCGTTATCTTTCGGGGAGTCTAGACAGAACGCTCGGCATTTGCCCAACTGAGTGTGTGGTGCCCGAGACTCACCCGTAACCTGCGCTCCGGGGCCCGGGCGTTACGTTGACGGAGGAATTCGTCACGTCGAGAGGTCAGTCAATGGTGCAGTACGACGCAATCGTCATCGGTGCAGGGCAGGCCGGCCCAGGGGTGGCGAGCTCGCTCGTGGGCGAGGGCAAGCGGGTGGCCCTGATTGAGATGGAGCGTGCCGGCGGTACCTGCCTCAATCACGGCTGCAAACCGACGAAAGCGCTCCGGGCTAGCGCTTCTGTGGCCAATCAGGCCCGGCGAGCCGCCCCGTACGGGGTGTACGTCGGCGAGGTCCGGGTCGATTTCGGCGTCGCGATCAACCGCGTCCGATCGATCATCACCACCATGCAGGATTCCCTCGACGGCTGGCTGGACGGCATCGACGGCCTCGATCTGATCCACGGCACCGCGACCCTGGTCGCCGACCCGGACGGCACGAGTCATCGGGTCAGCGTCGGTGACCAACATCTCACCGCACCGCAGGTCTATCTCAACGTCGGCGGACGGGCTTCGCGGCCGCCCATTCCCGGGCTGGATTCCATCGAGGCGATGACCGAGGTCGAGCTTCTCGCGCTCGATGAGCTCCCGGCTCACCTGATCATCGTCGGCGGCGGCTACATCGGCCTGGAGTTCGGCCAGATGTTCCGACGCTTCGGAGCCGAGGTGACGATCATCGCCGGCGGCGGTGTCGCCAGCCGCGAGGACGAAGACGTCTCAACCATGATTGCCGACATGTTGGCCGAGGATGGCGTACGGATCCTCGAGGGCCGGCCGGCGCAGGTCGGGCCAAGTGACAGCGGCATCGAGGTGTCCCTGGAGGACGGCTCGACGATCACCGGCTCCCATCTCTTGCTGGCGACCGGGCGGAAGTCGAATTCGGATCTGCTGGGTGACCACGGGATCGAGACCGACCAGCGCGGCTTCTTCACGGTGGGCTCGCGCTTCGAGACCTCGGTGCCGGGCATCTGGGCCTTGGGTGACGTGAACGGGCGAGGCGCGTTCACCCACACCGCGTACCAGGACTCGCAGATCCTGCTCGCTCCCCCGCGTACGGTCGACGGTCGGGTGAGCATCTATGCGATGTTCACCGATCCGCCGCTCGGCCGGGTCGGGATGTCGGTACGCGAGGCGCGGGAGTCGGGGCGCACCGTGTTGAAGGCCGAGGTGCCGATGACCAGCGTCAGCCGCGCGGTCCTGGAGGGCGAGACCACCGGCATCATGCGCATCCTGGTCGATGCCGACTCCGAGGAGTTCCTCGGCGCCACCATCCTGGGCCTGCACGCCGATGACCTGGTCCAGATCATCGGGACCGCCATGCAGACCGGTGTCCGCTACCCGGCCCTCCGCGATGCATTGCCGATCCACCCGACGATGGCGGAGTTCATCCCCTCGATCCTCGGGTCGCTGCAGCCGTTGGAGTGAGTGGATCTGCCCGCGTTTCCACGGACTCTTGGCAACTTACCTGCGAAGTTTCGTGGGTAAGTTGCCAGTTCCCCATGCAACATGGGGAACCGACAGCGGCGGCTCGGCCTCCCCAGCTCGGGCCTCCACAGCTCGGGCCTCCACAGCACGGGGTCCCCAGCTTGGGCCCTGCCCGGCACGGGGCTCTCGCAGCGCGAGTTCAGCTGGGGTCCTGAAGGAGGCCGATGGGGTGGCCGTCGGTATCGGTCAAGGTGGCGATCAGTCGGCCGGCGCCGACGTCGCGGGCGGCCTGCTTCTCGGTGGCTCCGGCGGCGGTCAGCGCTTCGACGGCCGCCGAGATGTCGTCGACGTGCCAGTAGCTGATGGGCTGGGTGTTGCCCTGGCGGGCGCCGTTGGGGTCGAGTCCGAGATGCTGACCGGCTACGTCGAAGCCGACGTAGTAGGGCTGGTCCTGGCTCGGCTCCACGCCGAGCAGGGCGGTGTAGACGGCCTTCGCCGCGGCCAGGTCCTCCACGGGTATGACGACGGTCTTGAGTCCGGTGGTCATGAGCATGTCTCCTCAATTGGTGTCCGGGTCACATTGGTCGTGCCCGGCTCGTCAAAGGGGTGACGGATCAAGCGAGAAGGATGTGACTGATGAGTGATCAGGACTGGCTGGCCGAGCAGTTCGAGGGCAACCGCGAGCACCTGGGTGCGGTCGCCTACCGGATGCTCGGCTCGCACGCCGAGGCCGACGACGCCGTACAGGAGGCCTGGCTGCGGCTCAGCCGGGCCGACACCACCGACGTCGCCAATCTCGGCGGCTGGCTGACCACCGTGGTGTCGCGGGTGTGCCTGGACATGCTGCGTACGCGGACGAGCCGCCGCGAAGCGGTCCTCGATCAGGATCGCGAACCGGTGGACCAGATCCATCCCGGCCCGGAGCACGATGCGCTGATGGCCGACGCGGTCGGCCCCGCCCTGCTCGTCGTGCTGGAGAGTCTCGCCCCCGGTGAGCGGATCGCCTTCGTGCTGCACGACCTGTTCGGCGTGCCGTTCGACGAGGTCGCCACGATCGTCGGCCGGTCGCCGGCGGCCGCCCGCCAGCTGGCCAGCCGGGCCCGTCGCCGGGTCCGCGGCGCGGATCCGGTCACCGACGCCGATCGCGCCCGGCGGCGGGAGATCGTCGACGCGTTTCTCGACGCGTCCCGCAACGGTGAGTTCGAGGCCCTGATCGCCCTGCTCGATCCCCAGGTGGTGGTGCGGGCCGATGCGACCGCGGCGAAGATCGGCGCCGAGCCCGAGATCGTCGGCGCTCAGGCGGTGGCGCAGGCCTATCTGGGTCGGGCGAAGGCGCTGCGACGGGCCGTTCTCGACGGAGAGCCCGGAGCCGCCTGGATGCTGGCCGGCGAGCCGCAGGTGGTCTTCAGCTTCACGATCGGCGACGGGTTGATCACCGGCATCGAACTGCTGGCCGACCGGACCCGGCTGGCTGATCTCGACCTGGAACTGCTCAGTCGATCAGATTCGTAGGGGCGCTCAGATCCCTAGGGAGCAGGCGGCGATTCGCTTGATGCGCGCGGACTCCGTTTGTAGTCGGAGACGAAGAGGCTGCCATGCTCCCAGAATCGCCACGGACGCTCGGCCTCGACCGAGACCCCGACCCGGGGTCCGGCCTGGATCACCGCCGGCGGGATGACCGCTCGGTGGAGCTGGACGTCTCCGCCGGATCGGAGGTCGGCACCCCAATGGTCGCGACTCAGCCCGAGGGCCTGGGCCAGCCGACCCGGGCCGCGAGCAAGATCACGATCGGTCGACCGGCCGCGACGGGACCGAGCAAGATCAACTCCGTCGACCACCTCACCGGCCCGCAGCAGGACACCGGAGGCCACGCCGTCCGGACCGCAGACCACGTTGGCGGCCCAATGCATCCCATAGCTGAGATAGACATAGAGATGTCCCGGCGGGCCGAACATCACCGCGTTCCGTGGCGTCGGCCCGCGATAGGCGTGCGATGCCGGATCGCTCGCACCGTCGTAGGCCTCGACCTCGGTCAGCCGCACCGCTACCTCGCCATGGCGCAGAATGGCGCCGATCAAGGTCGGCGCCACCTGGTCGACGGGCGCCTCGAGATGCCAGCTCACAGCAGCTCCACGGTGCCGGCCGTGCCGTCGACGCGTACCCGGTCGCCGGTCTTCAAGATCATGGTGGCGTTGCCGCAGCCGACCACGGCCGGGATGCCGAGCTCGCGGGCGACGATCGCGGCATGGGACAAGGGCGCCCCCACATCGGTGATCACCGCGGCCACCCGCGGAAAGAGTGGGGTCCAGCCCACGTTGGTAATCGTGGTGACCAGGACCTCGCCGGCGTGCAGCTCGGCGCCTTGATCGGCGTCGAACAGCACGCGCACCGCGCCCTCGACCACCCCGGCCGATCCGGGGAAACCGCGTACGGTGGCTGCCGCCGGGCTCCACTGACCCTCCTCGAACAGATCACTGCGCCGACGCGAGTCGCGAACCCAGACGAAGGGATCGAAGCGCCCTCGGATGAGGGCCGGATAGGTGGGCAGGTCGTTGTAGCCACGATAGATACGTCGCCGCTCGTTGATCATGGTCGGGCTGATCGTCTCACCGTGCAGGACCCGGACGATCTCGTGCTGGTCGAGAAAGAAGATGTCGTCCCCGAGACCCGTCAGCTCGCCGGCCCGGACCGCGTACGCCCGCAGCACCCAGAAGTATCGGATGACCTCGCTGCGCGCGCGTTCACGATCACGGGAGATCCTGGCCCAGCGGTCCAACTGGTGGTGCAACAGCCGGGACTGCACCGGATGGGACCGTTCGAGGTCGGTCCAGGCGGCGGCACCCAGCCGCTCCTGCGCGGCGAGCAATGCTCGGTGATCAACTCCCGACCGCCGCCGTTCGGCCAGCTGACGATCAGCCCAGTGCGGGTCCTCGCCCGGACGGGGCAGCGAGATCTCGAATTCGTGCGGGCCGCGATGCCCGTACCGGCGGTCGAAGGTGCCGCGATCGATGGCGCCGGCGGCCAGTAATTCCAAGCCGTCCAACAGGCCGAGACTGGCCAGCTGTCCGGCCCGGGATCCCAGCCCGGCGGTCAGTGCGTTGGCGGCGGCGTCTCCGACCAGTCGCTGCAGCCGCATCCGGGTGGTGACGAACGACGCGCCGCTCGACCTAGTCGCCGCGGACAGCATCAGACTCACCTCGTGGAACTCCGGATTGAGCACCTCGGTCCACAGCTCGGCCAGCTCGTCGCCAGAATCGACCGCCACGATCTCGGCCCGCCGCCGATCGCACCGCTCGGGATGGTCAGCCAGGTAGGCGGCCAGTCGCCTGGCGTCGCGCCGAGCCTCGCGCAACACGTGAATGGCCATGGGGGTCACCGCCCGCAGGACGGCGAGCCGGTGCACCGGGACCGGCGGAATTTCAAGATCATCCGGCAACCGGCCGAAGACCTCTTCGGTCAGGGCCCGGAAGCGCGCCTCACTCACGCCGACCACGGCGGACAACGTCATCATCACGCTGACATTCAGATAGATCCGGCCACCGATCCGGCCGTAACCGACGTAGGGCGGAATGGAGGCGGTGGCCATCGCGTCGGTCAGGAACACCTGGACCATCGACCAGGTGACCGGCGTCATCACGTCGGGGATCGCTTCGCCGACGTTGGTGTTGGTCCACAGGAAGTCGCCGGAGCGGCTGTCGTTCCACGGATCCTGGTCCGCCCGGGTGGTGATCGGGCGGGCCTGCACGACGAACAGCTCGTCGCCCGCTCGGCACCATTCGATATCCATCGGGCGGCCGTAGAGCTCCTCGATGGCCAGCCCGACATCGGTCAGCCGCTGAACGTGATCATGGTCCAAGATCAGTGCGGAGCTTTCGCCGTCGGTCTGGACCCGCCGACTGGCGCGGTCGATCATCACGGTCACGGCGGCGTTGACCGTACCGCTGACCAGCGACTCCCCGAGCCCGGGCACCGCATTGATCATGATCGTGGCCTCGTCGCCGGTGACCGGGTCGGCCGTGAACAGCACCCCCGCCGAGTCGGCGTCGACCATCCGCTGGACGACGACGGCGATCGAGAGCCCGGCGCGATCGATCCGGCGGCGCGCGCGGTAGGCGACGGCGCGGTCGTTGTCCAGCGAGGCCCAGCACCGGCGTACGGCATCGAGCAGGGCTTCGTCACCCTCCACCTCAAGGAAACTGTCCTGCTGGCCGGCGAACGAGGCCTCGGCCAGATCTTCTGCTGTGGCCGAGGAGCGCACGGCGACGCGGCCGCGACCCAGGGCCTGATAGCCGGCGATGATCATGGCCGCCGTGGCGCTCGGCATCGAGGCGGTCGCGTACGCCGCCGTGGTGATCACGAAGCCCGGTGGCACCGCGAAGCCGGCGGCCATCAGCCTGGCCAGCGAAGCTCCCTTGCCGCCGAGCTCGTCGATGCCGGCGCCCGACGCACCGGCCAGATCGATGATCAGCCGACGGTCACCCATTGCTTGCTCTCCACCGATCGGAGCATCGCATCGCAGATCGACGCCGCGCGGGCCCCGTCGGCGAACGTCGGCAGGCCTTCCGGGCGTTCGCCGTGGCCATGGGCCGCGTCGATCGCGGCGTACGAATCGTTGACGTAGTTCTCGAAGCATTGGGCGTAACCCTGGACGTGCCCGGCCGGCAACAGCGAGAGCCGACGTTGCTCCGAGGAGCCGTGGTTGGGGTCGCGGACCAGCAGCAGCGAGCCCGCATCGGCGCCGATGACCAGCTGCTCCGGAAGCTCCTGATCAAAGGTCGCGCTCTGCTGCATGCCGTCGATCTCCACCCACAGGCGGTTCTTGCGGCCGGCGCTCAGCTGACTGATCACCGCCGAGCCGGCGATGTCCTTGGCGGTTCGGAACAAGATCAACGCCGAGTCCTCGGTGTCGACGTCGACCAGTGGCGCATCGCTCTCGGCGGCCGAGAAGCTCGCCGCCGTCGCGGCCGGGCGCTGCTTGATGGTGATCGAGGTCGTGGCTACCAGCTCGGCGATCCGATCGCCGGTGACCCACTCGACCAGATCGCACCAGTGCGACCCGATGTCGCCGAAGGCGCGAGACGGACCGCCGGATTTGGAGTCGACGCGCCAACTGGTCGATCGCGGATTGAGCAGCCAATCCTGGAGGTAGGTGCCGTGCATCAGGTTGATCGCGCCGAACTCCTCGCTCTGCACCCGCGCCCGCATCTCGCGGAGCATCGGATGGAACCGATACGCGAAGGGGATCGTGTTGACCACCCCAGCGGCTTCAGCCGCTGCGGCGGCCTGCTGCGCGTCGGTCAGGCTGATCCCGAGCGGTTTCTCGCACAACACATGCTTGCCGGCGGCCATCAGCTGCACGGCGTAGGGCACGTGGGACGCGTTCGGGGTGCAGATGTGCACCACGTCGACATCGCTGTCGGCCACCTGGTCGATGTCGTCGTAGGCCTGCTCGGCCCCCCAACTGGCCGCGACCGCCCGGGATCGCTCAGGACTGGAGGCCATGACCCCGACCACCTGCGATCCGGCCAGGATGACCGCCCTTCGGTGCACCTCGCCGATCATCCCGGCACCCAGAATTGCCACTCGCTTCGCCGCTGGAGGAGTCATGGGTCCACCCTAGTAAGCGGCGGGCGCTGCATCCGAGGCGGGCACAATGGCCCCATGACGGCTGCGCGGATCCTGGTGATCGAGGACAGCGATGCCATCCGGCTGCCGATGTCGACCGCGCTGTCGGCCCAGGGCTTCGATGTCGCGGCGGCGGCCAGCGGTGACCACCTCGAGCGGCAACTCGCTGCGCACCCGCCCGACCTGGTGATCTTGGATGTGATGCTGCCTGGGCGTGACGGTTTCGTGCTGCTGGAGGTGATCCGGCGTACGAGCACGGCGGCCGTGCTGATGTTGACGGCTCGCGACGCCCTGGCCGATCGGCTGCACGGCCTCGGCCAGGGCGCCGATGACTATCTGGTCAAACCGTTCGCCATGGCCGAGTTGGTCGCCCGGATCCATGCCGTGCTGCGGCGGACCAAGCCCGGTGGCAGCTCGATCGCCGTCGACGATCTGGTCATCAACGAAGACCTCAGCCAGGTGCAGCGCGCTGGTGCTCGCGTAGATCTGACCGAGACCGAGCGGCGGCTTCTCGGCTATCTGGCGCAGCACCGCGACCGGGTGGTCAGCAAGACCCAGATCCTCACCGCAGTCTGGGGCTACGAAGGCTTCGACGAGAACGTGATCGAAGTGCACGTGTCGTCGCTGCGCCGGAAGCTGGAGGCCGGCGGCGGATCACGGCTCGTGCACACCGTCCGTGGCCGCGGCTATCGACTCGGCCCGTTCGCGTGACTGACGCCCGGCTCAACACCGTGTCGCTGCGCCTGCGGGTCACCGCGGCGGTGATCGTGGTGTTGACGGCGGTGTTGATCTTGTTGGGAGTCGCGGTCAATGCGACCTTCGTGGCCCAGTCCAACCGAAACCTCGACGCCCTGCTGTCGGGGCGGGTCTCCGTGGCGCGACAACTGGCCGGCAACGGGCTCGGACCGCAACAGATCGTCAATCGCCTTCAGGTCGACACAGTGCGGGCCCACCTGGTGTTGGCGACCGGTCAGGAATTCGGCCTGCCGCCGGAATCCGGGCCGCAGATCCGGGCCACCGCCGTCACGCTGGACGCACCGTCCCGGGTAGCCGGAGCCGTACTGACCCTCACGATCGACACCTCGCTGGTGTCCTCGGCCCAGGTGACGCTGCGCCGGGTGTTGATCATCGCGTCGCTGACCGCGTTGATCTTGAGTGCCTTGTTGATCACGATTGCCGTCCGGCTGTCCCTGCGCCCGTTGGAGGCGATGGCCGACCTGGCCAAGAGCATCGCCGCCGGCCGGCGCGGATCCCGATTGTCTCCGACCCGGACCGACACCGAGCTCGGCCAGACGGCCGAGGCCTTCGACGAGATGCTCGACGAATTGGAAGGGGCCGAGCTGCGCGCGCGACAGGCCGAGGAACGGACCCGAGCCTTCCTGGCCGACGCCGCCCACGAGTTGCGAACCCCGATCGCCGGCGTACAAGCGGCGGCCGAGACCCTGCTGCACCACGATGATCAACTCGACCTTGATCAACGCCAGCATCTCCAGGCACTGCTGATCCGGGAGTCGCAGCGGGCCGGCACGCTGATCTCCGACCTGCTGGCCGCGGCCCGGCTGGATGCCGGAGTCGACCTGTTGATGCAGCCGGTGTCGGTGGCGGCGCTAGCGTCGGCGGAGGCTACCCGCGTACGCGTCCTGCACCCGACATCATCGGTGACCGTGAGCGGGCCGGACCTCACGGTGCGCGGCGATCCGGACAAGATCAACGGGATCCTCCGCAACGTGATCGACAACGCCGTACGCGCCTCCGGGGAGCACGGCCAGGTGCACGTCGCCCTCCAGCAACAGACCAGTTGGGCGATCGTGGACATCTTCGATTCGGGACCTGGGGTCGCCCCGGCCGACCGCGAACGCATCTTCGAGCGGCTGGTGCGGCTCGACCACGGCCGGGCGGCGGATCGCGGGGGCTCCGGTCTCGGCCTGGCCATCGCCCGCGGCTATGCGCGCGCCCACGGCGGCGACCTGACCTGTGAGGATCCGCGCGGTTCGGGCGCCCTGTTTCGCCTCCGGCTCCCCCTCCCCTGACCTCGTCCGCTCCCGACCCCGGTTTGCTCCCTTTGTTCACCTTTGCTCCCGTTGTGGCGGGAGCGAAGGTGAACAAAGGGAGCAAACGCCGACAGGCGGGAGCCGGTCGACCAAGACTCACATCGCTCTCACAGCGAAGGCATAGTTGCCGATCCCCGATCCACAGATCGACCAGTGAGGCTAGAGCCATGTCCGACTCGATTCCTGTCACCGACACTCCCAGCCTGCGTCATCGCTGGCTCACTCGCGATACACGCCGCTCGGAACCGGCGGCCGCCCAGACCCAGACCACCGGCGCCACTGACCGCCCGCGCGGTGGCGTACGCCGGGTCTTCCTCGGCTCGGACGGCGACCCTCGTTGGGCTCGCCCGCTGCTGTGGGCGCTGCTGCTCGGCACGGCCGCGCTGTATCTGATCGACCTGTCCAACTCCGGCACCGCGAACAGCTTCTACGCCGCCGCGGTGAAGTCCGGCACCGAGTCGCTGAAGGCCTGGCTCTTCGGCTCGTTGGACGCGGGCAACGCGATCACCGTGGACAAGCCTCCGGCGTCGCTGTGGCTGATGGTGTTGTCGGCTCGGATCTTCGGCTTCTCGTCGTTCTCCATGCTGTTGCCCCAGGCACTGATGGGTATCGGCTCCGTGGCCCTGGTGTACGCGGCTGTGAAGCGGTGGTCCGGCCCGGCGGCAGGACTGATCGCTGGAGCCGTTCTCGCGCTGACGCCGGTCGCGGCCCTGATGTTCCGCTTCAACAATCCCGACGCGTTGTTGGTCTTCTTGATGACGTTGGCCGCCTACTGCGTGATCCGAGCGGTCGATGCCGCCCGCTGAGGAGGTGCGCGGGCGGGCGGTCAGCTGGATGATCGCCGCCGGCTCGGCCATCGGCTTCGCCTTTCTGACCAAGATGGCCCAGGGCCTGCTGGTGCTGCCCGCCTTCGGACTCGTCTATCTGATCGCTTCGCCGCTGCGGATCCGGGCCCGGATCGGCCACCTGCTGGCCGCCGCCGGCTCCATGATCGTCTCCGCCGGCTGGTTCATCGCGCTGGTCGAGCTGTGGCCGGCCGCGGCCCGCCCGTACATCGGCGGTTCGACCAACAACTCGCTGTGGGAGCTGGCCCTCGGCTACAACGGTCTGAGCCGGATCCTCGGTGGCGCCGGCGGTGGGGTCGGCGGCGGAGGCGGCGGCGGCGCCGGGGGTGGCAACACCAGCTTCGGCGGCGCGACAGGCATCCTGCGGATGTTCGGCACCGCGTTCGGCAGCCAGATCTCCTGGTTCATCCCGGCGGCCCTGCTCGCCCTGGTCGCCGGTCTGGTGATCAGTGGCCGGGCACCGCGGGTCGACAAGGCGCGGGCGAGCTTGATCATCTGGGGCGGTTGGCTGGTGGCCTCGATGCTGGTCTTCTCCTTCATGTCCGGCACCATCCACCCCTACTACTCGGTGGCGCTGGCCCCCGCGATCGGCGCACTGGTGGGAATCGGGGCGACCATGCTGTGGCGGCGTCGTGATCGATCATCTGGCCCGCGGCGTGCTGGCGATCATGATCGGTGGCACTGCGGTCTGGGGCTTCGTCCTGATGAATCGGGACGCCGGCGGCTGGCAGACCTGGCTGGCCTGGACGATGCTCATCGGCGGCGTGCTCGGCGCGATCATGATCGCGATCGCCTCCGGGCGACTGAAGAAGTTCGCTGGTGGCCGGGGCCTTGATCGGCGCCCTCTCCGCCTCCGCGGGCGCCGCCGCCTTCACCGTGGCCACCGTCTCCACCGGCCACACCGGCTCGATCCCGAGCGCCGGACCGGCATCGATCTCGAGCTCCGGCCCGGGCGGGGGCGGACAGCGCACCGGCGGTCAGGGGAACGCACAGACGACCCAACCGTCCGGTACCACGCCGAACCCGGGCGGTGGTCAAGGTGGGCAGGTCAGCACGAGCAACACCGAACTGATCACGTTGCTCAACGCGACCAGCACCCGCTGGTCGGCCGCGGTGATCGGCGATCAGAGCGCAGCCGGCTACATCCTCGCCACCAACACGTCGGTGATGGCGATCGGCGGCTGGGGTGGGAGCGACAACGCCCCGACGCTGACCCAGTTCCAGGAGTACGTCAAGGACGGCACGATCAGCTACTTCATCGCCGGCAGCGGCACGGGCGGCGGCGGGAACCGGGCGGGCAGCGACTCTTCGGCCACGCAAATCACGACCTGGGTCGAAGCCAACTACACCGCCACGACGGTCGGCGACGCCACGGTCTACGACCTGACCAGCTGATCGGGCTGCTCTTGTCGGCCATCTCCACGGCCGCCGGGTGCGTACGCGAAACCGTGCGAACCCGGCGGCCCGGATGGGCTAGACTCTGCGAGGCTTACGGAGCCACGGGGTGTGGCGCAGCTTGGTAGCGCGCGTCGTTCGGGACGACGAGGTCGCAGGTTCAAATCCTGTCACCCCGACCATGAGGGTCTTGCTCGACATGAGAGTCTTGCTCGAACCGCTGACCGAAAACCATCGGCCTGGAGACCAGCCAATTCGCCGTCAGAGAGTCGGTCCACCAGGACCGATTTCTCTTTCCTTCACCGCCCGCTTGACCCGCGTCACCAGACGTACGTGTCGAGGGCACCTTGGAGACCACTCCATCAGCAGGCTCCTGACGGGCCTGAGGGTGTTCAATTCTGGACACCAAACTGTCGCTGTACAAGCCGCGGCGACCGGCGGAAGATGGTGTCGGCAGACCGGAAGGAGGCGACGGTGGCCGCGATCACGGTGCACGCTCGGCCCCGGTTGACCGCGTTGAAAGCCGGCTGGCTGTTCGACGGGACCGGGGCCGCGTTGCGGCCGGACCCGGTGGTGATTCTCGACGGTGCCAAGATCGTCACGGTCGCCTTCGGCGAGCCCCCGCCGCCGGACGCCGACCTGGTTGATCTCGGCTCGGCGACACTGCTGCCGGGGCTCATCGACACCCACGTGCACCTCGCGTTCGATGCTAGCGAAGACCCCGTCGACAACCTGGCCCGGCGCGGCGACGATGAGGTGGTGACGGCCATGCGCCGCGCGGGGAGAACGGCGCTGACCGGTGGCGTGACGACGGTACGCGATCTCGGCGACCGCGGATACCTGTCGCTGGGGTTGCGTGGCGAGCCCGGGATGCCGACCTTGGTGGCCGCCGGCCCGCCGATGACCACCCCCAACGGTCACTGCCACTTCCTGGGCGGCGCCGTTCGGCCCGGCGTTGAAGGGGTTCGCGCGGCCGTTCGGGAGCACGTCGATCACGGCGTCGATGTCATCAAGATCATGGCTAGCGGAGGAAACCTGACGCCAGGGTCGGCTCAACACCTGGCTCAGTTCACCGTGGAGGAGCTTCGGGTCGCCGTCGAAGAGGCCCATCGAAACGGACTGGCGATCACCGCCCATGCCCACGCCACCGCCGGGATCCGCAATGCGATTGCGGCGGGGGTCGACGGCATCGAGCACGCCAGCTTCTGGTCCGAAGACGGTGTCGATGACCCCGGGAGCCTGATCGAACTGATCGTCGAACGTCGGATCGCCATCGGCGCCACGGTGGGGTCCGTACCGGCTCCGGGGGCGCTGGCCCCTCCCGAAGTTCTCAAACGGATGCCGATGGTCATCGCCAATATGCAACGCATGCAGGCGGCGGGCGTCATCATGGTTGCGGGCAGCGATGCCGGCATCGCTCCCGTCAAGCCTCATGACGTCGTCCGTACGGCAGTCCCGCAGCTCACGGACCTGGGCATGTCGACACTGAATGTGCTCCGGACCCTGACGTCGCTGGCCGCGGAGGTGTGCGGGCTGGCTGACCGGAAAGGCCGGATCGCTCCCGGCTTCGATGCCGACTTGCTGGTCGTCGACGGGAACCCCGTGATCAATCCCGCGGAGATCCACCAGATCAAGGCCGTCTACCAAGCCGGCGACCTGGTCGACCGGGCACCAAGCTGAGCCCCGGCCCGCGACGCCATCGGTTCAGGGGTGTACGCGTAGGTAGTCCAAACTCGCGGAGATGTTGACCGACCCGTCGCGGACGGACTTCTTCATCGGGGTAGCGGTCTCGCCGATCACGCTGATGACCCGGTCGGCCGTGCTCCGCGGATTCTGCGCCAACAGCAGGGCCGCCTGTCCGGCGACGAGAGGCGCGGCCATCGAGGTGCCGGACCACACGCCGTAGTGGCCACCGGGGAGCGGGCCGACGATGTCGTCTCCAGGCGCCGCGACGTCGGCCCACTTGCCCCACCCCGAATAGCTGGCCAACTGCTGCTCGGTCGAGTCGAGAGCGCTGACTCCGAGCACCTCCTTCGTAGCGGCGGGGTAGCAGGGTCGACTGCTTCCGTTGTTGCCCGCGGCCCCGACCACAATGACCCCGCGCTGGGTCGCGACCTTGATCGCATCGTCGAGGAGGTGGGACTTGAGCTTTCGCTCGGTGCCGAAGCTGAGATTGACAACGTCGGCCCCGGAGCCGACGGCGTCCAGCACCGCCTGGGTGATGGAGAAGAACGTGCCATAGCCGTCGCCGTCGAGCACCCGATACGGAAGGATCTTCGCATCCGGCGCCACAAGCGCGATCTCGCCGCTGACGAACGTGCCGTGGCCCGTGCCGCCGTCGATGATCCCGTCTCCGTCCTCGTCGCGTCCATCGCCGACATCGTCGGGGTTTCCGTCGTCGTCCACGTAGTCCCAGCCCGGGAGCAGACGGCCGGCCAACGCGGGATGAGCGGGGTCGGCGCCGCTGTCGAGCACGGCTACGGTCACACCGGCGCCGGTACTTCGCCGGTGGGCCTCGGCGAGACCGAGGGTCGTGACCAAGGGCTGCTCGGACCAGGCCAGGCGGTCGGAGCCGATGATGTCGGGCGAGCCGTACGGCCAGCCGTGGAAGCGGGCGTCAACCAGACCGAGGGTCAGGTCAGCCTCGGCATACTCGACCCCGGGCACGGCGGCCAACTCGTGAGCCAGTTCGCGGGCCAGTTTGTCGGCCTTCTTGGGATCGGCATAGCGCAGGTTCTCGGAATGAACCAGGAAGATCTGCCGTGAGGCCAATCCGCCGTCGTCGACCACCAGATCGAACCGGGCGACCAGGTCGGCCAACACCGCACCGGTGTCGCCGTCCAGCTTGACGACGATGGACGTGGTCGCGGTAAGCGGGAGGGCAACGGCCGGACCGATCCCGACGGCGGCCCAGCCGAGGAGGCCGATGCAGGCCGCGGCGACGAGGCCGCGGAAACTCCGGTGCCGGCGACGGGGAGATGTCATGCTGCTCGCTTTCCGAGAGACGCCGGGGCAGCGACGTAGCTGAAAGCTGCCCAATGGAAGGGATGCGGATGCTCGGCCATCGTGTCGAGCTGAGCCCGTCGCAAGGCCGTCGCGGGGGGCTCGCCGGCGGCGAGGAAGGAGTGGAGCGCCGGCATCAGCTGGGCGGCGACGGTGTCGTTGACCAGCCACTGGCTGACCACGACGCCGCTGGCACCGGCGGCGAGGAAAGCCCAGGCCAGACCGACCGGCTCGGCCGCGTCGAGGTCTTGCAGGCCCGACTCGCACGCGCTCAGGGTCACCATGGCCCCGCCCAGATCGACATCGAGCATCTCCGCCCCGGTCACCCACCGATCGGCGAGGCGCAGGGAGGAGTAGAGCGGGTTGGTGGCACGGTAGAGCCCGTGACAGGCCAGGTGCAAGCGGCGCGGTCCGGGCATCGCCTGGCGCAACCGAGCGCTGGTGGCCTGGTCACCGAGTTCCAGCCAGCTGTTCGGCAGCGACGCCAGCGCCTCGGCCTCTGCCGCGATCGCCGGGGCTCGGTGATCGGGCACGGCGAAGATCATCAGATCGCGACGCTCCGGCTGCTGGTCGGATTGACGCGGGCCCGCACCCTCCAGGGTCGGAGCGAGGGTCACCGCGCAACGCTCGACCAGGTACGCCGATCCGTCGTCGAGGGCATGGAACGGTACGCGGTGCAGGAGGCGGTGGGGTACGACGGTCAAGCCCGCACCGACCAGCTCGGGGTCGGCCCGCTCCACCGGCGCCAAGATCAGGTCATGGAGCCGGCGCAGGGTCTGCCGGGCACTGGCTTCGAGCTGGCTGGCATGCCGGGCCAGCAGGTCGCCGCCGAGCTGCAGAGGGGCCCACTGCGCGGCCAACCGCCCCAGTTGGCTCCTGATCTGCGGGACCACGCCGGGACTGCGCAGGGTATGCGTCAAGTGGCCGTCGCGGATCACGAAGGCGACCACGTCATCAGCCGCGACGTGGAAGAGGACAACACTGCCCTCGGGCTGCGCACCGGGCGAGGCCACGTCGGTGGCGGCTGGTCGGCGCTCGGCCAGCGCCACCTGACGACTCACGGCACCGATCCGCCGTTCGAGATCCCGGGCCCGTTGCTGGATCAGCGGGGCCCGGCTGGTGCCCGGCGCCGCCCACAACGCCGCGTACGCCGCACTCAGGTCCTGTCGCAACTCATCCAGCTGGCGCGCGCCCGAGACGGCATCGTCGTCGCGCTCCCCCACCACCTCTCGGATGGGCCGGCGGAGCAGGCTGCGGAGCGTCCGGGACCGGCTCCAGTCGGCCAACCGGCAGCTCTCCTGGAAGTCCTCGGGGCGTCCGCGGCGCAACAGCAGGTCCATCAGCTCGTCCACCGTGGCCAACAGGTCCGCGCGAGCAGCGGTCTGCATGAGCGGGTCGGGCAGGTCCTCGCCGACCTGTTCGGCCAGGCTGAGCGCGGCCCGGAACCTTTCCGCCGCGGCGTCCACCCGGCCCAGACCACGCAACGCCCGGCCGTCCCGGAGAGCGCAACCGAAGCGGAGTTGAGGGAGGCCGAGTTCGTCCGCGATCCGGCCGGCTTCAGCCATGGCGGCCGCCCCACCGTCCGCCCCGCCGCCTGCGTCGACCTGACGCAACAACGCCTGCACCAGCTCCACCGGCCAGTGGGCCGCCCGAGCAGTTTCACCGGCACTGACGGCCAGCTGCAACGACTGCTCCAGGTCACCACGCCGCCGCGCCAGATCGGCGGAGGCGACGGTGACCCGGGCCAGGGATCGCCGGTCATCGACCTCGGCGAACACCTCGGCCGCCCGGTCGAGCAATCGTGCCGACTCGACCAGATCGTCACTGGACAGGGCGGCCAGGGCCAGGATCAGGGTCGCCGCCCCTTCGTCGTGCCGCAGACCGACGAGCGCTGCGGTCTCGATGACCCCCTCTGCTTCCTCGGCGGCCTCGCGCGGCAGATTAGCGGCCAGGTAGACCTCAGCCAGTGCCAGCCGGATACGCGCCGCCTCGGTGGCTGAACCGAGCTCGGCCAGGGTGGCCCAGGCTGGCTGCAGGAGAGCCAGCGCCGAGACGAGATCGCCCAGTTGGTAGTCCGCTGACGCGAGGTGGCCCGCGCATTTCGCCGCCCACAACCGGTCGCCCTCCGCCTCGAACTCGGCGGCCGCTCCGGCCAGCATCTGCCGGGCGGCCCAGGCCCGACCCAGCTCGAGCAGCTCGATACCAGAATTCGCGCGGACCTTGGCCGTCTCATCGGTCAGGCCGAGGGCGCGGTACGCCGCTTCGGCCTCCGCGTACGCCTGGAGGGTCAGCTCGTGCTGACCGAGGTAGCCGTGGGCGACGCCGATGTTGTTCCACGCCGTTCCCCTGATCCACTGGGTCAGCTCGGGGCCAGCACCATTGAGGGCGTCGAGGCGGGTCAACAGCCGGAGTCCGACCTCCAGCGCCTCCCGGTGTCGACCCTGATCGTCGAGGATCTGCATCCGACCCAAGTCGGTGCGTGCCGCAAGGATCGGCTGACCGGCCGCGCTGAAGCCCCGTTGGGCGAGCTCGATCTCCGCCAGCGCCCGGTCGAGCTGACCGCGCTCGGCCGCAATCCGAGCGATCAGATAGTGTCCGCGGCCCAGCAGGTCGTCCGCACCTCGATCCGTAGCGACTTCAGTGACCGCCTGGGCGAGGGCTTCCGCCGAGGCCGGGCGATCCCGCGCCATCTCCTCGATTCGGTCGAGGAGGGCCGTGCAATCGATCCCGACGCCTCCCACCGAAGCTCTTAGACGCTGCACGCGTCGATCGTGGTTCGGCAGGCTCAGCAGGTCATCAACGACCTCGACTCGGTCAGGTCCCGACATGTTCGGGATGACGCAGGTCGACTCGCGCGGTCACCGTGATCCGGCCGTTGGTGGCCCGGAGCTCGGCGAGCGCCGCGGGCAGGTCGCTGAGCGTGAATCGTCCCTGTTCGTCGCCGTCCACCGTGCGCCGGCTGAAGTCCGGGCCGGTGACCGACGCGGCGAAGATCGGTGACGCCGGATCGAGCTCGCCCAACAGGATCTGCCCTTCCAGCGAAACCCGGTTCGCCGCACTCCACTGCAGGTTCACCAGGAGGTCGGTCGCGCCCGCACTGAAGGCGAGATAGGCCGCCTCATCCGGATTCGCGCCACCGCGGGTCCCGGTCGGAGCGAGGTCGTGGCGCGAGTCGAACCACAGGCGGGCCGCGAACTCTCGGGGCGGGTCCGTCATGATCCTGCGCGTGGCACTCCAGCGCTCGAAGTGCTGTTCCATGAGCTGACCGACGACCGGTGGGACAGCGCTGTCGTGTGACAGCTCGGCAGCCGCGCGGAGAAACTGCCGCAACCAGGTGATCCGCTCCCGGAGGTCCGAGTCGCCCCGCTCGACGCGGCCAGCAATCCGCTCGGTCTCGGCCGGCGACAGCCGACCTTCGATCCAGTCGAGCAGCAGTGCCGTGCTCAGCTCGTGAGCCGGCCGCCTGGGTGCATCGGTCATGGTCAGCCCTGCCAGTCCTGGCCGAGGATGGTGCGCAACCGATCCAGGCAGCGTCCGCGCATGGGCCCGATGGTGCCGATGGCCCGTCCGAAGCGCTCGGCGATCGAGGCGTACCCCGGCTCATTCGGATCGAAGTACAGCGCAAGCAGCAGCTCCCGGCACGGCGAATCGAGCTGGCGCAGGGCGTCGTGCAGCGCCGCCGCCCGTTCCCAGACGTCGATCTGGTTGGGCTCGGTCCCCGCGACATCGACTTCACCGACCGGACCGACGACCTCGCGCCCACGCCGGTTTCGCACCCGCCAGGACTGACGCCGGGCGACCGACACCAGCCAGAACGACAGCCGGTCGTCGCGCTCCAAGCGGTCGACCGAGTCGAGCAGCGCGACGAACGTCGTCTGCGTGACGTCGGCGGCGTCCTCGCGGCCGAGGCCGCTACGCAGGGCCACGCTGAAGACGAGCCGTTCGTAACGCTGGTAGAGAACCTGCCACGCCTCGCGGTCACCCTGTCGGCAACGCTCAAGTAGATCGGCGTCCGACAGCTCGGTCGGTTCGGTACGGTCTTTTGACCAGTGAGAGAGCGGGATAACTTCTCCGGCATCCGCCGCAAGAATCCGCCCAGCCCGATTCTGCGGCACGCTGCCCCCTTGGTCATCTGGGCATCCAATCTGAGCACCCAGTCGACGTTTCAGCCACGGTCTGTCAGCAGTGATGATAGCTGGAAATTTCGCCATTTTGGTATGCGCTGCATCAGAACTGGGCCGGACCCGCACTAATGAGGAGCCAAGTCTCGGGGGGATCCCGGCGCCTAGGCGCTCGACATGCGGAAATGCCGCATGCAGAAGTATCAGGAGGACGCATGACAAGTTCACTACTGAAGGGCCTGAAGCCGGCTTGCGGCGGCTCGAAGGGCGGCGGCTCCGGCAGTGGATCCGGCTCCGGCCACTCGTCCAAGGGCAGCAAGAAGCACAGCGGCAGCGGAAGCGGCAGCGGTAGCGGCGGCGGCGGCTGCAACGGCGGCGGCGGCACCGGCACCTGAGCCTCCGGCGCACTAGCCCGGGCACCGGGAACAACAGATCGCAGTTGCGATGACTCTCCCGGTGCCTGGGCATCCCGGATCCGTCCCACCCCGCCGCGAACGCTTCGACGACGGCCGGCGACCGAGGAGGCGCTCGACGAAACCGCGGCGCGGGTTGTCGGCAGGCTCGCTTCCCTTCGAGGACGTCAAGGTCGGATTGACCGGCGCAGCCCGGCCCCAGTCGACCGAATCCGCCCGCCTGGCCGAGCTGTTCAGTGATACGGGCATTGGACCGACGCCGAATTTGGGCGTACGCGAGCTGTTTCGAAGTTTCTGGCCCTTCACCCGCTCCCTGCGTTTAGCGATGGCTGCGGCCCTGGTGCTGGCCGCAATTACGCCGGTGCTCGACGCCGCGGGCTTATGGTTGTTCAAACTGTTGATCGACGATGTTCTGACCCCCCGGCAGTTCGGTCCTTTCCCCCGCATCGCCGCCCTGTACGTGGCCATCACCCTGGCCCTCGGCATCGTCGGCTTCGTCAGCAGCTACCTGTCGGCCTGGATGGGCGAGCGGTATGTCACCACCCTGCGGACCATGCTCTTCCGGCATCTGCACACCCTCTCGCTCGACTTCTTCGAGCGGCGTCGGCTCGGCGACATCCTCGCGCGCCTGACCGGCGATGTCGGCGCCATCGAGTCCCTCGTGGTGTCCGGGGTGGTCAATGTCGTCTCGTACGTGCTGCGGATCGTGCTGTACGCCGGAGTGCTCATCTACCTGCAATGGCAGTTGGCGACGGCCGCCATGCTGGTCGCGCCCCTGTTCTGGCTGGTTTCTCGCTTCTTCAGCGGCCGGCTGAAAGCGGCCTCGCGGGAGAACCGCCGAAACCGCGGGGCGATCAGCGCCGTGGCCGAGGAGAGTCTGGCCAACGTGGCCCTGGTGCAGGCGTACAACCGGCAGGACCTGGAAGTTGACCGCTTCACCCGGCACAACCTCGCCAGCCTTCGCTCACAGCTGCGCTCAACCCGGCTGCGCGGCTATTACCGACCGATCATCGATCTCGCCGAGCTGTTGGGTCTGCTGCTCGTGGTCGGACTCGGGGTCTGGCGGTTGACCATCGGCGAGCTGACGCTCGGTGAGCTGTTGGTCTTCCTGGCCTACTTCGCCCAACTGGCCCGCCCCTTGCGCAGCATCGCGCGGCTGTCCACCTCCGTGGCCTCCGCGTCGGCCAGCGCGGAGCGGATCGCCGAGGTGCTCCGCAGCCGCCCCAGCGTTTCCTCCCCGACGCGCCCGGAACGCACCCCGATCGTCAACGGGACGATCAGTCTCGACGCGGTCCGGTTCCGCTATCCGGGTCAGCAGGTCGATGCGTTGCGCGACATCTCGGTGGAGATCGCCGCCGGCGAGACGGTGGCGGTCGTCGGGCCGACCGGGGCGGGCAAGTCGACCCTGACCAAGCTGCTGCTCCGCTTCTACGATCCCGACGCCGGCGTGGTCCGGCTCGGCGGGATCGACGTGCGGCGACGGGAGCTCACCGACTTGCGTACTGACGTTGCGCTGGTCATGCAGGAGACTCTGGTCTTCGACGGCACCATCCGCGACAATCTGCTCTGGGCCCGGCCGGAGGCGACTCCGGCCGAACTGGCCGCCGCGCTCACCGACGCGGACCTCGCCGAGCTCATCAGTGAGCTCCCCGACGGTCTGGACACCCGGATCGGACAGCGCGGTCGCCGCCTTTCGGGCGGTCAGCGTCAGCGACTCGCCATCGCTCGAGCCCTCCTGCGCGCTTCGCCGATCCTGCTGCTGGACGAGCCGACGACCGGACTCGACGTCGAGTCGGCGAACCGGGTCCTCGCCCCGATGCGCCGGCTGATGCACGGGCGGACCACGCTGCTGGTCACCCACGACCTGCGGACCGCCCAGACCTGCGGGCGGATCATTGTGATGGAGGCCGGCCGCGTCGTCGAGCAGGGCAGCCACCACGAGCTGATCCAGCTGCGCGGCCGGTACGCGAGCATGGTGGCGACCGCCGAGGCGCTCGGTCCACCTGCCCCCCGCCTGCACGTGGTGGGCTCGTGACCGCGGTCATGCCACCGGGCTACCGGCTGCTCGGGGTCATCGCGGAGGGACCGGACTTCGTCACCTACGATGCCTGGAGCGAGCGGCGCTTCGCCCGCTGCGTGGTCAAGACCATCGCGCCGGGCCGGGAATCCAGCACCACCCTGCCCGCGAGGCTCCTCCGCGAGGGACGGCTGCTCCGCCGGCTCAGCCATCCGCACCTGGTCCGCGCGTACGAGGTCGTCACCGCACCGGCGCCGGCCGTCGTTCTGGAGACTCTGGCCGGCCACACGTTGCGCTCCGCGTTGCGCGAGCGCGGCCGACCGCTCTCGAGCGGGGACCTGATGCTCCTCGGCAGCCAGCTGGGATCGGCGCTGGCCTATCTCCACGAACACCGGCAACTGCATCTCGACCTGAAGCCGAGGAACATCGTCATCGACGGATTCCGGGCCAAGCTGCTCGACCTGAGCCTCGGCCAGGCGAGTGGACGGGTCAAGCCCGGTCATGGAACGGCCTCCTACCTCTCGCCCGAGCAGGCCATGGGCGGGCGGGTCACTGCGGCCACCGACGTCTGGGGCCTGGGAATCGTCCTGTACGAGGCCGCAACGCAGACCTCGCCCTTCAGCTCCCGGACGTCGGGCACGAGCGATTCGACCAGCGACTGTCCGACCTGTGGGAAGCCGCGCGGGGGCTACCGCCAACTGACCACCGTGGCGCCGCCGCTGCGCGGGCTCCGCCGCCTACCGCGCCAGCTGAGCGCAGCGATCGATGGGTCGCTGGATCCGCGGCCCGAGTCACGACCCACCCTGGCGCAATTGCAGGAGACGTTCGGTTCCCTGCCCTGACCTGGAACTGGCAGCTGCATCAGATCAGTTGAGGTGCCACTCCGGTCCAATGAGTGAACAGTCCGGTCCAATAGAGTTCGATGATCAGCAACGCGCCGACCGATTATTTGGAGTACGACCGCGCTGGCCCGCTGGGTGGCGTACCGGTTGTGCTGCTGCACGCCGGGATCGCCGATCGACGGATGTGGGATCCACAGTGGTCGGCGTTGACGGCCGATCATGACGTGATCAGGCTCGATCTGCGCGGATTCGGAGACTCGACGACGCGCCCCGACGGGCTCCTGTCCCACGTCGACGATGTGCTCGGATCCCTCGTCCGCCTCGGCGTTGGCCGCTGTCAGCTCGTCGCCGCATCGCTCGGCGCGGGGATCGCGGTCGAGGTGGCATTGACCCGGCCCGAGCTGGTCGCCTCGCTGCTCCTCAGTGCCCCGGGCGGCTCGCTGATCGTCGAGTTCACACCCGATCTGCGGGCGTTCGTCGACGCCGAGCGTGCCGCTCTGGGCGCCGGCGACCTGGACGCGGCGGTTCAGGCGAACCTGGACTGGTGGGTCGCCGGCCCGCAGCGCGACCTGGCCGACGTCGACAGCGGCGTCACTGAGTCGGTGCGGCAGATGCAGCGGCGGGCGTTCGAGCTGACCGCGGATTGGGACGACGTCGACGAGGTCGAGCTTGATCCGCCGGCCCTGGAGCGGCTCGGGGAGATCGCCGCTCCGACCCTGGTCCTGGTCGGCGGTCTGGACCTGGAGGCCATCCGCGACACCGCGGAGCGGCTGACGGCCGGGCTCCGGCGCGTACGCCGGGTCGACTGGGCGGACGTGGCCCACCTACCGTCGATGGAACGTCCCGGCGACTTCCTGGCGCTCGTCCGGGACTGGCTGAACGAGGGTGACGCACCGCTCAGCGCCCGATGGTCGGCAGCCCGTCGCGCCAGGTCAGCGGAAGCGTGTTGAGCCCGCGGTAGGTGTACGTGGCATCCCAGGAGTGGAAGATCAACACGTCCCCGCCAGCCGTCGCGACGACGTCCTGGCCACCTGGTCCGCGATAGGCGCCCTGGGAAAGCTCGGTGCTGAAGAATGGACCTTCCTGCTTGGTGTACGGCCCCCGGAGGTCGTCGGCCACGGCGTACCCGACGGCGTAGTCGTCAGCGACGTAGGCGTTGGCCGAGTAGAACAAGACGAACCGGCCCTCGTGTTCGAGAAGGGTCGGGGCTTCGACGAGTTGGCCCTCCCACTCCTCGGTCTGCTGAAGCAGCCGGACCGCCGGACCGGCCAACGTGAGCCCGTCGGGCCTGAGCGGCGCGAGCTCGATCCAGGTCGACAGGCCGCAACAGTTGCCGTCGGTCTTCCAGACCAGATAGCGGGTGCCGTCGGCCGCGGTGAAGGTCGTCGGATCGATGGCCCCACCCTCCTGGACCGGACAGATCAGCGGCTTACGGCTGGTCGGGGCGAACGGTCCGGTCGGTTTCCCGGACGTTGCCGAGCCGATGCACTGCCGACCCGAAGCCTTGTCGCGGGCGGTGAAGAACATGACATAGCGGCGGTCGATCGGCCCGGAGACATCCGGCGCCCAGGTGTTGCCCGGCTCGGCCCACGCCGGGAGGGTCGGCAGGGCATCATCGCCGATCGTCCAGGCGGCCAGGTCGTTCGACGTCGCGACCTGGACATTGGCCTCCGCGCGGTTGGTCGCGTACGCGTAGTAGGCACCGTCCGCGAACAGGACATCCGGATCGGGAAAGTCCTGATCAATGGCGAAGTTGGCGGCGACCGGGCTCGCCGGCGGGGTCTGTGGTGGCGGAGTCGGCCTCGGGGTCTGGGCACAGGCCGCGAGGAGCAGCGCACCGGCGATCGTGAGGGTGATCGACTTCAGGCGGGAAGTGGGCACGACACCCCCTTCGGCAGCTCAGTGGCGATAGCGCCAGCCGGTCTCGGCAAAGCCTACCGACGTGGCGATCTGACCACGGAAGGTCGGATGGAAACTGGCCGGCGAGATCAGACTCGGCCCCCCGCTGAGGATGATCGAGTTGATCCACGGGGCGCTCGAGTCGCAGAGATTGTGACCGACGAACTGCTTGGCGGCATTGACATAGTGCACGTCGATGCCGTGCTTCCTGGACTTCCGCACGGCGTACTTGATCCCCGCGTTGAGGTCCGCGCTCTTGGCCCGGATCCATTGAGTGTCACTGCTGCGGAGATAGATCGGCAG
Organism: uncultured Actinomycetota bacterium; assembly: GCA_963731295.1. Taxonomy (GTDB): domain Bacteria; phylum Actinomycetota; class Actinomycetes; order Propionibacteriales; family Propionibacteriaceae; genus Microlunatus. The sequence continues at coordinate 446,089 of CAVSUP010000004.1, read as the reverse complement.
GTTGGCCGACACCAGGCAGCCGTTGGCATCGGTCGACTTCGAGCCGAAGAGTTTCGGGTAGCCGCTGATCAGGATCTGGGCCTTCGGCGCCTTGTGGTGAATGGCCTGGAGGACCGAGCGGATGGACGAGATGCCGGTCACTTTCGGCGATCCGGGACGGCCGGTGAGGGCGGCGATGTTCTTGCTCACCGCCGGGTCGAGCGCGGCGTGGCATCCCGGCTGACCGTCAAGTCTGGCCTGAGTGGCCGGCGCGGGCGAGTACACGCAGGCGGCGAGAACCTTGGCGAAGCCGGCGTCGTTGCCGCCGATCGTCACGCTGACCATGGTGGTCTCGGCGGTCAACTGGTCCAGTTGGGCCGGCTCGTCGGCGTTTACGGTCGAGGCCATGAACAGGTCGGCCGTCGCGGCGCCCGAACAGGCCGCCGACTTCAGATCCTTGAACATCGGCAACCGCGACGCCGCCAGGATCTGGGGATAGCTCAGTCCCGACCGGTGGCAGTGATTGGTGGCCGAGTCAGTGCCGTCCTCATATAGCCCGAGCCCTTCGCCGGCGGCGTACGAGTCCCCCAGCGCGACGTAGTGCACCGCCGCGGCGGCGGTCGGGCTGGACTTGATTGGCTGGGCATCGGCTGGTTGAGCGGACAACGCGGCCGTCGCACAGAGGGCAAGACCAGCGAGACCGCTGACGACGCGGGCCCGGTGGTGATGTCGGAGGTGGGACATCGGGGGTGTCTCCTGACTGAAGGGAAGAGGCTGCACTGCATGCTCCCCCGCGCCCGCCCAATCCGGCAAGATCAACGACGGAACTGATACGGAAGGTCGGCCTGCGGCCGGGTGTACTTCCCGGGCCGCGGCTCGACGCGACGGACCAAGCAACTCCGCAAAGACTTCGCCCCGAGGCTCGGTTGGTCGACGCCCCCGTCGTCTCGGGGCACGGCCTTCTCGATGCCCAGCAACAACCCCGTGGCATAGCCGTGTTCGCTCGTGATGCTCATGGCGAGCTTGGAGTTGCCGGCGGTCTTCGCGCCCATCTCGTTGTAGACCCAGGGGACCCGGCTGAACAACTGCACCAGGGCCAGATTGCCCGGCTCCAAGGGCGCGCGGCCGGTGAAACTGTTCTCCCGGACGTCGACCGGCCGATGCTGCGCCCGGGCCCGAGCGGCGGCGATGATCTTGGCGTACGCCTGGCTCTTCCGGGCCACCGCTGGGCGGTCGAAGACTGATCGTCTGCTGCCGGTGCCGCGGTACATCGCGTGGTAGCGACCGGCGGCGTCCGGCACACCGCGTTGATCATAGGTGGCCTGGAAGTCTGCCGACTGACCATGATCATCATGGATGCTGACCGCCAGCGCCGCCCGCAGGTCGTTGGCGATCTTGGCCCGGTCGGCCAGGCTGACCGCATCGAGGGGATGCTTCTTGACCAGGCGTACGCGGTAGCCGTCGAGCTCGAGAGCCTTGCCCAGGCAGGAACTCACATCGAACACCTCATAGATCTCGGGATAGTTCGGATAGTCGATGTCATGAAGGCCGGTCGCGCGATCGACGCTTTGGAGGTAGCGACCGCTGTGGCCGGGATCGATCACGATCATGGGTCCCGGCGCTTGCTTGGTCGGCTTGCTGGTCGGCTTGCTGGTCGGTTTCGGGGTCGTTGCCGACGGGGTTTGGGGCGCTGCGGTGGTCAACGCGGGCGACGGAGAAGTTGATCTTGGTGCTGGTGCGGTCGGCGAGCTGGCCGAGCTGTCCGAACTGGCGGAGCCGCGGATCGGGGGCTGCGGGCTCGGCGCCGGGCTGGGTCCGGTGCAGCCGGCCGCGAGCAGTGCCAGCAGCGACGCCGCCGGCAACAGACCGCGCGCGTACCTCACCCTTCGCCTGGGCCACCTCATCATCCGGGTCAGCTTAAGGCTCCGGCGGAAGGGAGCCGGCGATGACGGTCTGATCATCGCGCTTGACATCGCCTCGCCGGGCAGCGACATTGATGATCAACAAGCTGGCAGAGCGCGTGATCGGGGAAACGCATGTCGGACCAGGGGACGGACACCTTCGTCGGTGTCGTCGCGGTCTTGGTGGTGGTCGCCTTGGTGGTGACCGCCGTGGGTGGCGCATCAGGCACGCCCTCCGGCAGCTCGACCCCGTCGGCCTCGCGTAGGCCGACCGTGGGCGCCACTCAGGCAAAGGCCTCGTCCAACATTCCGAACGGGCCGCTGCTGGGCTGCCCCGGCTCGGTGATCGCCGAGCGGACCCGGAAGGACCGCACGGTCGGTGACCTCCGCCTGCTGGTCTACTACAGCGCAGCCAACGGCGGCCGGAACTGCGCGATCGCCACGCGGACCGGATCCTTGAGCCGGCCCCGAGGCCAGCTAGTGATCACCTTGCGATTCGCCGGCTACAACGGCCGCCGCTGGCCGCGATTGGCCACCCACCGTGGCGACAACAACGCCCAGCGCTCAGGGGCCGTCTATCTGAACAACACCGACAACAAGTGCGTCAGTGCCCGGGCCAAATTCACCCCGGCGGGCGGCGGCAAGAAGGTCTGGGTCGATACCGGTCGCGTCGGCTGCGGCTAGCGCGGCCCCCGCGTACGAGCGCTTGGCTCACCGCCGCGTTTCCACGGGAAGCTCGCAATCTACCTGCGAAGTTTCGTGAGTTAGTTGCCAGTTCCCCATGCAACATGGGAAACCGACAAGTCCCCCGGCAAGCACCGGGCCGGGAAAGGGTGCGCGGACGGAGTGGGTGAAGTGGGCGCGTTTCCACGGCAAGCTCGCAATCTACGCGCGAAGTTTCCTGGGCAAGTTGCCAGTTCCCCATGCAACATGGGAAACCGACAAAGCCCCCGGCGCAAGACCGGGCCGACGTGAGTGCGCGGGGAGTGGCAGCCGTCAGCGTCCGGTGCCGGCGTACACCACGGCTTCTTCGGTGGAATCCAGGCCGAAGGCGGTGTGGGCGGCGACGACGGCGCGATCGACGTCGTCCTGGTCGACCACGACGGAGATCCTGATCTCTGAGGTGGAGATCATTTCGATGTTGACTCCGGCGGCGGCGAGCGCGGAGAAGAACTTGGCGGTCACCCCAGGATGCGAGCGCATGCCCACCCCGACGACGGAGACCTTGCCGATCTGGTCGTCGTAGAGCACGTCGGTGAAGCCGACGGTCTCCTTGAGCGCATCCAGGGTGGCCATGGCGGCCGGCCCGTCGGTCTTCGGCAGCGTGAACGAGATGTCGGTACGCGAGGTCTCCACCGCCGACACGTTCTGCACGATCATGTCGATGTTGATCTCCGTCGCCGCCACGGCCTCGAAGATCCGCGCAGCCTCGCCCACCCGGTCGGGCACCCCGACGATGGTGATCTTGGCCTCGCTCCGATCGTGCGCGACGCCGGAGATGATCGCTTGTTCCATGGGAGTTCCTTCCGAGAGCTCGGCCACCCACGTGCCCTCCTTGTCGGAGAACGAGGACCGCACATGCACCTTGACGTTTTCTCGCCGCGCGTACTCGACGCAGCGCAGATGGAGGATCTTGGCCCCACAGGCCGCCATCTCCAGCATTTCTTCGTAGCTGATCGCGGGGATCCGCCGGGCACTCGGCACGATCCGCGGGTCGGCGGTGTAGACGCCGTCGACGTCGGTGTAGATCTCGCAGTGATCAGCGTGCAGCGACGCGGCGAGGGCGACGGCGGTGGTGTCGGAGGCTCCGCGACCGAGCGTGGTCACGTCTTTGGTGTCCTGCGCGACGCCCTGGAAGCCAGCGACGATGACGATGTCGTCCTGGTCGAGCGCGGAGGTGATCCGGCCCGGCGTGATGTCGATGATCCGGGCGTTTCCGTGCGTGCCGGTGGTGATGATGCCGGCCTGCGAGCCGGTCAGCGAGCGCGCGTGCATCCCCTGGTCGTGGATGGCCATGGCCAGCAACGCGGCACTCATCCGCTCGCCGGCGGTGAGCAGCATGTCCAGCTCGCGCGGCGGCGGCAGCGGCGAGACCTGGAGAGCCAGATCCATCAACTCGTCGGTGGTGTCGCCCATGGCCGAGATGACGACGACCACGTCGTTCCCCTGCTGCTTGGTGGCGACGATCCGCTTGGCGACCCGCTTGATGCTTTCGGCGTCGGCGACGGACGACCCGCCGTACTTCTGCACTACCCGGCCCACGCCGCCTCCCATCGTCCGCGCACACTTTAGTGCGACCCGCCCGGTGGACCCAGTCGTGTCCACCTGGCACCGGAGGATACTGAGCGGGTGAGCGAACCTCCCCTGTCCGATCCGGAGCCCAGCGAGCGTTCGAGCAGTGAACCCGGATTGGGCGTTCCGGCCCGGCGACGCGTCGAGCCGCGGATCGGTGACGCCGACCGGGACCAGGCCGTCGACTATCTCCGAGAGCACCTGAGTCAGGGTCGGCTGGATTCGCTCGAATTCGACGAGCGGATGAGTCAGGCGTTGGAGGCCAAGACGTCCGCCGAACTCGTTCCGCTGTTTGCCGATCTGCCCGACCCTCGCCCCTCGACTGCGGTCGCGCCCCTCCCCTACGAGGCTCCGCCGTGGCAGCGGCAGAGCGCGCCGGTCGCCGCCACGGCGCATGTACCGTCCCACACCGTGGCCCCGGTGCCGAAGGGCTGGAACAGCGGCCTGGCCATTGCCTCGAGCATCGCCTGGCCCGCGACGATCCTGTTGATCACCTTCGTGCTGGGCTGGGGTCAATTCTGGTGGCTGGTCTTCATCCCCATCGTGCTGTCGAGCGTCCTCGGGAAAGACCGGCAGTCGAATCGGCGCCACGGCCACCACTGACGGTGTCGCGGAGCGGCTCTGGCCCTTCGCCGGGCTCAGGTCGCGAAGATAATACAGTGGCGGCGTGAGCGACGAACGTGAGATCCGTTGGGGCATCATCGGACCGGGGCGGATCGCCTCCAGCGTCGTGCAGGACTTCCCGCACGTGCCCGGAGCCACCGCCGTCGCCGTCGCCAGCCGCTCCATGGACCGAGCCCAGAGCTTCGCCGATGAGTACGGCCTCGACCGGGCCTATGGGTCGTACCCGGAGATCATGGCCGATGATCAACTCGACGCGCTCTACATCGCGACGCCGCATCCCCAGCACCATGCGCTGGCGGTCGCCGCCCTGAACGCCGGAAAGGCGGTGCTGGTCGAGAAGACCTTCGCCGCCACCGTGGCTGGTGCGACCGAGATGATCGAAACGGCCCGCCGGAACCGGGTCTTCGCCATGGAGGCCATGTGGACCCGGTTCCAGCCGGCGATCGTGCAAGCCCGCGAGTTGATCTTGGACGGGGCCATCGGCGAGGTACGCCAGGTGCAAGCTGATCTTGGTGTGGACCGCCCCTACGATCCGACCGATCGGCTGTTCGACCCGGCACAGGGCGGCGGGGCGATGCTCGACCTCGGCGTCTATGTGGTCTCGTTCGCCCAGCATTTCCTCGGTACGCCGGACCGGGTGCACGTGAGCGGCTCGCTCGCCCCGACCTCGGTGGATGCCGAGGCCGGGCTGCTGCTGGCCTATGACGACGGCCGGGCCGCTTCGCTGTTGATGTCTTTGCGCGGGGCGACCCCCGGGGCCGCGCGGATCCACGGCACCCGGGGCTGGATCGAGGTGCCGCCACGCTTCCATCACCCGAAGCGGATCGTGTTGCACCGCAGCGGATCGGAGCCGGAGACCTTCGACCGGCCGCCCAACGGCGGCGGCTATTCGCACGAACTGGCCGAGGTGACCGAAGGCGTACGCGCCGGTCGGACCGAGAGCGCGATCATGCCGTTGGACGACACCCTGGCCGTGCAGCGGATTCTCAATGAGGCCTGCGAAGCGCTCGGCGTGTTCCATACCGAAGACACCGCCGTGCCCGTGTGACGACGACGGTGTCCATCTCAAGCGCACCCTGATTTTGCAGCGCCAGTGAGCGTGAAACGCCGATTTCACGGCTCGCCGGACCTACTAGCGTTGCGAAATCAGGATCTGCGACTCAGACCTCGACGAAGCGTCGGCCTTCGAAGGCGCGGCCGAGGGTGACCTCGTCGGCGTACTCCAGATCGCCGCCGACCGGGAGTCCGCTGGCCAGTCGGCTGACCCGGACGCCCATCGGCAGCAGGAGGCGGCTGAGATAGGTGGCGGTGGCCTCGCCCTCGAGATTCGGGTCGGTCGCGAGGATCACCTCGGTGACGACCCCGTCAGCCAACCGCAGGCAGAGCTCGCGGATTTTCAGATCGGCCGGACCGATGCCGTCGATCGGGCTGATCGCGCCGCCGAGCACGTGATAGCGGCCCCGGAATTCGCGCGTGCGCTCCACGGCGACGACGTCCTTCGACTCCTCGACGACGCAGATCGCGGTCTGATCGCGTCGCGTATCCCGGCAGATCCGGCACTGGTCTTCCTGGGAGACGTTGAAGCAGACGTCGCAGAACTTCACCGTGTCCTTGACCAGCTTGAGGATGTTGGCCAGCCGCATGACGTCGTCGGAGTCGGCGGCAAGGATGTGGAAGGCCAGCCGCTGGGCGCTCTTCGGCCCGATCCCAGGCAGTCGCCCGAGCTCGTCGATCAGATCCTGGACCGGACCCTCGTACACGCGGCTCCTAGAAGGGCAGACCGCCGCCGAATCCGCCGGTGAGCGGACCGAGCTTGGCGGCGGCGAGGGCTTGGGACTGGTTGCTGGCGTCGCGAACCGCGGCCATGATCAGATCGGCCAGGGTTTCGGTGTCCTCGGGATCGACCGCCTCGGGCTTGATCACCAGGCCGATGAGCTCACCCGCGCCGGTGATCGTCGCGGTGACCATGTCACCGCCGGCCGTGCCGGGATCTCGGTCTCGGCCAGCTCCTGCTGGGCCTGGAACAGCTGTTGCTGCATCGCCTGGGCCTGGGCCAGCAAGCCGGACATGTCGCCTTCTGGGATCACCGCAAACTCTCCTTGTCGGGGTGCGCGGGCCCAGCCTATGCGCCGGCGTCCTCTTCGGCGATGATCTCCGCGCCGAGATGGCGGGCCAACAGTTCGGTGTGCGACTCGGCGGACTCCTCGAGATTGCTGTCGTCCCGGCTGGCCGCAGCGTCCCGGTCGTCGTCGACCGACCCTCAGCGCCCTTGCGGGTCGGTCGGATGCCTTGCCGAGCCTTCTCCCGGAGCGCTGGATCCACCGTGCTCAGGGGCTCCGCCGGCGCCTCGGGCTCGGGCGCGCTCCGCTCCGGCGGGATGCGTTCGGGCGTGCCGCGTTCCGGCGGGGTCGGCTCGCCGGTGGCGAAGGGGCCCGGCCCGGCACGGGCGGACTCGCGCTGACGTCGACCATGGTCTCGATCTTGAAGTCCGCCCCGAGGACGACGACGATCGCTTCCTTGAGCACGTCTTCGCTGCCGCCCCGGCCGAAGTGGTCCCGCGCTCCGGCGTTGGCCATCGCCAGCAGCAGGGTGTTGTTGCGCAACTCCGCGACCTGGGCGTTTTGGCTGAGCAGCATCCAGGTGAACCGGCGCTTGCCCTTCACCTCCTCCAGCACTTCGGGCCAGAGGCGGCGGATGTCGGTGACGGTGAGCTGGGTGGCGGCCGGCTCGGGGGGTGGCGGGGGCTGGTGAGGCTCGGCTCGGGTGTGGGCGCCGGAAGCTTGCCCTTCGAGAGGCTCAGGGATCGAAGCGCGGGTCTCAGGATGCGGAGAGGGGGGCTCGGGTGACGCGGTCGGGTGCCCTTCGCCGGGCTCAGGGGACGGAGAGTTTGCGGGCTGAGCTGGTCGAGGTGCAGCTCTATTCTCGCCGGAGGCTTGCCCTTCGACAGGCTCAGGGAGCGAAGCGCGGGACTCGGATGCGGAGGGGGGCTCGGGTGACGCGGTCGGGTGCCCTTCGACAGGCTCAGGGGACGGAGAGTTTGCGGGCTGAGCTGGTCGAGATGCAGCTCTATTCTCGCTGGAGGCTTGCCCTTCGACAGGCTCAGGGGACGAAGTGCGGAGCTCAGGGGACGATGGGGTGGGGGGGTCGGAGCGGGCACCGACGACGCCGATGCGGCGCTCGAGGCGGTCGAGGCGGGCGTGGATGCCGCGCTCGTTCACGTCGGCGCCGGGGAGCAGCACGCGGGCGCACATCAGCTCCAGGTGGAGCCGGGGGGCCGTCGTACCGCGCATGTCGGTCAGGCCGAGCGCGATGACCTCGGCGGCTCGGGTCAGCTCTCCGGCCCCGAGCGAGGCGGCCTGCGAGGAGAGGCGTTCGGCCTGATCAGCGGCCACGTCGACCAGTCCTGAGCTGAGGGCGTCCGGCACGGCGGCCACGATCACCAGGTCGCGGAGCCGACGGAGCAGATCCTCGGCGAACCGCCGCGGATCCTGACCGACCTCGATCACCTTGTCGACGCAGGAGAAGACGCCACCTGCGTCGCCGGCCGCGAAGGCGTCGACGAACTCGTCGAGCAGCGAGTCAGGGGTGTAGCCGAGCAGCGCGGTCGCCTGCCGGTATTCGACGCCGGTCTCGCTGGCGCCGCCGAGCAGCTGGTCGAGCACCGACAGCGAGTCGCGCACCGATCCGGCGCCGGCCCGGACCACCAAGGGCAGCACGGCGGCCTCGACCGCAATCCCCTCCGCGACGCACAGCTTGCCGAGATAGTCGGTCAGCACCCGCGGCGGGACCAGCCGGAACGGATAGTGATGAGTACGCGAGCGGATGGTGCCGATGACCTTGTCCGGCTCGGTCGTGGCGAAGATGAACTTCACGTGCGGCGGCGGCTCCTCGACCAGCTTGAGCAGGGCATTGAAGCCCGCCGTGGTCACCATGTGCGCCTCGTCGACGATGTAGATCTTGTAGAGGCTGCTGACCGGCGCGAAGAACGCTCGCTCCCGCAGGTCGCGGGCATCGTCAACGCCGCCGTGGCTGGCGGCGTCGATCTCGATCACGTCGATGCTGCCGGGACCACCCCGGGCCAGGTCGCGACAGGAACGGCACTCGCCGCACGGCTCGGCGATCGGGCCTTGCTCACAGTTCAGCGCTCGGGCCAGGATCCGGGCCGAGGTCGTCTTGCCACAGCCGCGCGGACCGGAGAACAGGTAGGCGTGGTTGACCCGGTTGTTGGTCAGGGCCCGCTGCAGCGGCTCGGTGACGTGCTCCTGGCCGATGACATCGGCGAAGGTGTCGGGCCGATAGCGGCGGTAGAGCGCGAGCGGTGCACCCGAGCCGCGCGCCGGCGCACTGGGCTCATCGAACAACGCCTCGTCCTGGGCGTGATCGACGGGCTCGTCGAGCAGGGCTTCGTCCACGCCTGCACCTTATGCCCCGCCACTGACAGCTTCGAAAGCGTGCTGACGGCGGCGATTAGGCTACGAGCCGTGCAGCTTGACTGGGTGTTGTTCGACGCTGACGGGGTGATCCAGGGCCTCCGTGACGGCTGGCTCGACCAGCTCACCGCCGCGGGCGGGGATCGCGGCGAAGAGTTCGTGCTGGCGGTGTTCGCGGCCGAGTCGGCCTGCGTCACCGGCCAGGACTTCGGGGCGACGATGCAGCGGGTGCTGCGGGACTTCGAGATCACCGCGCCGTTGTCGGAGGTCTTCGACCCGGCGTACTGGATCGAGGTGGATCCGGAGATGATCAGCGCCGTCCGTGGTCTGCGCCGGCGGGGCCTGCGGTGCGGTCTGGCGACCAACCAGCAGAACCTGCGCGGCACGTACATGCGTGGGTCGCTCGGCTTCAACGAGGCGTTCGACGACCAGTTCTATTCGTGGGAGCTCGGGGTGGCCAAGCCGGATCCGGGTTATTTCGAGTTGATCATCGACAAGATCAACACGCCAGCCGAGCGCGTGCTGTTCCTCGACGACAACGCCGACAACATCGCCGGTGCGCAGTCCACGGGTCTGCCGGCCGAGCTGTTCCCGCGGGACGGCGGAATCGCTGCGCTGCAAGAGATCCTGGGCCGGTACGGCGTGCGGCTGTGACCGTCAGGGTCGGCATTTCCGGCTGGACCTACCCACCGTGGCGGGGCGAGTTCTATCCCCCGGGCCTGCGTCAGCGCGACGAACTCGCCTTCGTCGCCGAACGCCTGAACAGCGTCGAGATCAACGGCAGCTTCTATGCGCTGCAACGCCGAACGAGCTTCGAGAGCTGGGCTGCCGCCGTACCGGACGACTTCATCTTCGCCGTCAAGGGTGGACGCTTCATCACCCACCTGAAGAAGCTGAACGAGGTCGGCGTCCCGTTGGCCAACTTCTTCGCCCAGGGTCTGCTGGCTCTTGATCAACATCTCGGCCCGGTCCTGTGGCAGCTGCCCCCGAACCTCGGCTTCGACCCCGAGCGGATGGAAGCCTTCTGTTCCGCCCTTCCACGGACCGCGGGCGCGGCCGCCGAGCTCGCCGCCCACCATGATCAGCGGGTGCCCGAGGACCGAGCGGTGATCTCCGCGGTGCACCCGGAAGCGCCGATCAGGCACGCGTTCGAGGTCCGGCACGAGAGCTTCCGCTCGACGGAGTTCTTCGACCTGCTGCGCCGGCAGCGGATGGCGCTGGTGATCGCCGACAACCCGGGGAAGTGGCCGGTGATCGAGGAGGACACCGCCGACTTCCGCTATGTTCGGTTGCACGGTCACGAGGAGTTGTATGCGAGTGGCTACCGCGACCACGAGCTCGACGCGTGGGCGACCAAGATCAGCCGCTGGTCGGACGCCGGGCAGGACGTCTACATCTATTGCGACAACGACGCGAAGGTGCGGGCGCCGTACGACGCGATGGGTCTTCTCGATCGGGTCAGACCGACGTAAGAGGTCCCCCGCATACCCGAAAGAGCTCACTTACCCTTGCTGCCGTCAGGCCCTGGGGGAGTTGGGTGAGGTATCGCCACGCGAGGGACCGAAAACCAGCGTACTGGATCGAGACCGCCACACAAAGATCGGCGTTCTTCAGCGGGAAAGGACCTCGACCGGACGACAGTCGACCTCGCCGTTCGTGGCGTGGTTCAGCTCGGTTCCCAGCTCGTCGGGAGCCGGGTCCCCTGCGCGACGGGGCGCTCGGGTGCTCTCGAACACCAGTACCACCGTCTGCGCCACCGGGCAGCGGAGCACCTGACGCCACGGACCGCGCTGGCGGTAGATGCTGAACCGGCGCGGCACGCTAGCGGCATAGCGCACTCGCTCCACCACCAGCACGTAGGGCGTCGTGCTCGGGTCGGCGGAGGGGCTGAGCCGGGTGTGCGGATAGGTGGCCGCATTGATCAGCCTGATGGCTTGACCGTTCGCGGCCACGACCGGAATGGCAAGATCAGCGGCCACCGTGAGCATCGGGCCAAGCGCCGCATCCTGGTTGTGGCCGTCGACCTGGCGGATCTCGACCTGCCTCGGAATCCCCGTCAGGACCAAGCACGCCAGCGCGATCAGCGCCAGTGGTCGCCTCCATGCGGCCAGTTGTCGCAGACCAAGACCGGCCAGCAGCGCGACGGCCGGCACGACGAAGAGGAAATAGCGCGCCTTGGTCGCCGGCAGCTCCAGCCCTACCTTGGCCACCAGCAGCGTTACCGTCGGCACGACGATCCAGCACACGGCGAGAACCGCCACGGAGCGGGCCCGCGGAGTCTGCACCGCGTACGCGATCCCCCACGAGGCCAGGACGAGCAGGCCGATGGCGACGGGCTGGGGCAGCATCCGGCCGAGCAGCGCGATCAGTGAATTCCAGGTCAGCGGTCCGTCGGTCGGGGAGCCGGTCGGATGGCGCAGGTTGGCGAGGATGTGTGGGCTGATCACGACCAGGGCGATCGCTGCCGGGACGACCGTGCGCCGCACCGCCCAGGCCCGCTCGCCCGGTCCGCGCAGCAAGGCGGCCAGCCCGAATGCCCCCAGCATGGTCAGGGTGTACAGGTGGGCCAGACCCATCCCGGCGACCGCGAGCCCGAACCAGATCAGCGCTCGGCGCGATGCCCGCCGGTCGACGACGCGCAGCCAGCAGGCCGCGGCCGCCGCGGTGGCCAGCAGGGCAAACGCGTACGGGCGATTCTCCTGGCCGAAGCGGGTGATGATGGGCAAGCCCAGCAGGACGACGAAGGTGAAACCCCCGACCATGATTCCCGCCGACCGCCGGGCCAGGCCGGCCACGATGGTCAGGGCGCCGGCCATGGCGAGGACGGACGGCACCCGCAGCCAGAACGGGTCGGTGGACGCGTACGACCACAGCTTGATCAGCGCGTAGTACGGCGCCGGCCCCGGGTCGATGGTCGAGACCCATCGGAGGAGGTCGGGCCAGGACCGGGCAACGGCTTGCTGGGTGAGGTATTCGTCGACCCAGAAGACCGGGACCCACGCCCGCCAGCCGATGACCAACAACGCCAGGCCGACGGTCGCCAGCGGTAGAGCGGCGGACAGCCGCGGTGAGACCAGCCCAGCCGCGAACGTCTCGCCCAGACGGCCTCGCGGACGTCGATGGAGCACCGGACTCACCGACCCGTGGGCAGCCCGGACCACGATGGGGCACCGATGGATCGACGTGGTCATGATCGGATCATCGGTCCGGATCACTGGCTCGGGTAGTGGACCCCTACACCGCCCCTCCCGCCCCCGACCCCTCCCCCTCGCCCCCCACTTGTCCGGTCACCCCCCACCTATTGATGGGGGGTGACCGGACAAGTGGGGGGTGGGCCGATGAGTTCGAGGTGGGATCCGGGTCAGCCGTCATAGGATCGATTGCTTAGGAGCCGATGATGCCCGCGACGAAGCCCTCCGCGCTCGACTTGAGCTTGCCCGCCCACCGGACGTTCCTGCACCTGCTGATCAGCACGCTGGTCGTCTCGGTGATGAACTTCACCGTCTGGTTCGCCGTGACGTTCTGGGTCTATCTGGAGACGAGATCGGTGCTGGCCACCGGCATGGTGGCGGGCATCTTCCTGGTCGCCACCGCCTTGAGCGGTATCTGGTTCGGCAGCCTGGTCGACCATCACCGCAAGAAGCACGTGATGCAGGCGTCGGCGCTGGTCTCGCTCGTGATCTACGTCGGTGCGTTCACCCTGTATCAGCTGACTCCGGACGCCGTTTTCACCCAGGCGAGCAGCGTCCGGCTGTGGCTCTTCGTGGTGTTGACCATGATGGGCGTGATCGCCGGCAACATCCGCTCCATCGCGATGCAGACGATGGTCACGTTGCTGATCGAGGAGGCGCGGCGGGACAAGGCGAACGGCTTGGTCGGCACCGCAACCGGCGTGACCATCCTGGTCACGTCGGTGATCAGCGGGCTGCTGGTCGCGGCCGGCGGCATGTTCTATGTGCTCTTGCTGGCCGTGGGGGTGCTGGCCCTGTCCGTCGTGCACCTGGTCAATGTCACGGTCGACGACCGCCCGGAGCCGATCGTGGACAGCGACGGAATCGAGGCGCCGCGGGAGAAGAACAAGATCGACCTTCGCGGCACGATCCAGCTGGTTCGCGGCGTGCCCGGCCTGTTCGCGCTCATCGGCTTCTCCTGCTTCAACAACCTGCTCGGCGGCGCGTTCATGGCCCTGCTGGACGCGTACGGGCTCTCGATGATCTCGGTCCAGTCGTGGGGCCTGCTGTGGGGCGCGCTCAGCGCCGGCTTCATCATCGGCGGGCTGGCAGTGGCGAAGACCGGGCTGAGTGGCAACCCGCTCCGCCTGCTGCTCCTGGTGAACGTCGCTCTGTGGGGAGTCACCTGTCTGTTCCCGCTGCGCTCCTCAGTCATCTTGCTGGCTGCCGGAATGGCCGTCTACATGCTGCTGATGCCGTACGCCGAGGCGGCCGAGCAGACCATCCTGCAGAAGGTCGTGCCGTACGAGCGTCAGGGCCGGGTGTTCGGATTTGCCCAGAGCGTGGAGCAGGCGGCGTCTCCGTTGACCGCGTTCCTGATTGGCCCGCTCACCCAACTCATCTTCATTCCGTTCATGACCGACGGGGCCGGCGCGGAGTTGATCGGGAGCTGGTTCGGCACGGGCAGCGCGCGAGGCATCGCGCTGGTCTTCGTGCTGACCGGTGTGCTCGGCCTGATCCTGACCGCTTATGCCCTCAACAGCCGCTACTACCGGCAGTTGCGCGACCGCTATAGCCGCAGCACGGCACCGGTCGCCGCTTGAGAGTCGTCACTGGGCGTCGCGGACCCGCCACAGGGCGCGTCCGACGACCTCCAGCTCAGTCTTGGTCAGGTGCCGCGCGAAATGATCATCGATGCTGGCCCGATAGTGCGGCGCCGCGGCCCGCAGCCGGCGCCGGCCGGCTGTGGTGATCACCGCGTACGCGGAGCGCCGGTCCTGCGGGTGAGCCTCTCGCTGTGCGAGTCCGGCGCCGGCCAACTCGTCGACCACCCGACTCACCCGACTGCGTGAGAGGACCACCCGCTCCCCCAGCTCGCCCATGGTGAGCCGCCGATCCGGAGCCGAATTGAGCTCGAGCAGCATGTCGTACCAGGTCAGCGAGATCCGAGCGGTGGCCTGCAGCTCGGCATCGATGATCGGCACCAGGCGCGCGTACGTCTGCAATACGCCACCCCACGCCCGTGGACCAAGATCACCGGCGGAGACGTCCGCGTGTGTGCGCATGCACATAATCCTAGCGAGTCCGGGAATATCTGCTGATCAATCATTCTTATCTTGTGTGTGCGCACGCACATACCTACCCCTAGCGAGAAGGAATGATCATGGATCAGTCATCACCAGCAGGCCGACTACTGCACATCGCTTCATCACCCCGAGGGGAAGCCTCCGAATCGCGCGCACTCGCCGAGGCCTTTCTCGAGTCGTTCGCCGACGTCCATCCCGAGGTCGAGATCGAGACCTTCGACTTGTGGGACGGCAGCCTGCCCGCATTCGGGCCGGCGGCGGCGTCCGCAAAGATGGCCGTCTTCGCCGGCCGCGATCCGGAGGGCGGATCAGCAGAGGCCTGGAAGGCCGCCCGCGAAGTCTTCCGGCGGTTCGACAGCGCCGACCGCTATCTGTTCAGCGTGCCGATGTGGAATCACGGCGTGCCCTACATCCTGAAGCAGTTCATCGACGTGATCTCCCAGCCGGGCTTGGTGTTCAGCTTCGACCCGACTGCCGGCTACACCGGACTGTTACAGAACAAGAAGGCCGCGGCTATCTACACCAGCGCGGTCTACGGCGTCGGTCGACCGGCTTCATTCGGGTCGGACTTCCAGCAGCCGTACCTGCGGGATTGGCTGCAATGGGCCGGGATCAGCGAACTCACCGAGGTCACTTTCCGCCCCAACCTCGCCACCGCCCATGCGGAGTCAGGCCGCCAGGTCGCACACGCTGAGGCGCGCGACGCCGGCAAGACCTTCTGACCCGCCCGGGCCGGGCTCAGGCACGGACGAGCGAGCCCTGGTGGGTGATGGCATGCGCATCCTCGTCGTCGAACCAGTGCCCGCCCTCGGCGAGATAGCGGAACTGGACCTCCTCGCCCTTGGGCACGGCGATGCTCACGCTCCGCGTACCGTTGCTGCGCTTGACGAGCTTGTGGGCGCCCGGCTGCCAGTTGTTGAACGTGCCGACGGCCGAAATCGGGCCGTCGTGGATGTCGTCGGGCAGGACGAACTGGATTTTGGTGCTGGTGCCGTTGGGGTGATGCGCAAAGCCATGAGAGGTCTCCGGGTCGTGTCGAACGCTGGGGTTGTCCGGGGTGGACGGGAGAGAAGGTAGCCCATCGAGCGCGCTCGAACACGCTCTGACACCGGCACGGGATGCATGTCACACAGTTGTCACCGCAGGCTGATCGGTTCGACCGGCGCCGCGATTGCCGGTAACGTTCCGCGCGGAGGATTCGCCTAGAGGCCTATGGCGCTCGCTTGGAAAGCGGGTTGGGTTTACGCCCTCACGAGTTCGAATCTCGTATCCTCCGCTGCTCTGACAAGGGGAAACGCTGTTTCGGCGGCTCGGTCCTGGAACGGACGGACCAGTCGTAGTCTCAGTTTTGGTCTCATTTGCGGCTGGTTTGCCCTCTCCCCGGGTACGTACGTGAACGTAGGCAAACGCTGCGGGACGCTGCACGGGCAGATTGCGGGGTGGCGCATGCTCGAAAAGCGGGTTGAGTTTCGTCCTTCACGAGCTCGAGTCCTGTCTCCGCCGCTGCTCTGACCAGGGGAAACACTCCTCGAGCCTGATCGACGTCGAGGCACGTGAAGACTTTAGTCTCAGTCTGCGTAGACGCGCATTCACGTCCACCGCTGTCCCCCAACCATAAATACCGACGTCAGCAGGGCTCTGACCGACTGCGTCGGCGCGTTGGTCGTTGAGCCGGACGTGCACCGAGAGCCGCGGGCATGGCTCGGGGCAGGTCTTCCGAGGCGCCCTGCATAGAGCAGCCGTTCTGTCTTCTCAGTCCACGCCTGTTGCGCGGACATTCGCCCCGCCAGCGCGATCAGTACGGCCGCGACGCGGCGCCGGGCTGCCAGCGCCTCTCCTCACGGCATCCGCTTAGGTGGTGCGACCCCAGGACAGGCAGATGTTCGGGTCACCCTGTCCGAGCTCCGGCAGGGTCACTCTTACACATGTCAAACTCACACTTGTAAAACATACACTTGCAGTCTTAGGGTGTCAGTGTGCAGTGGACAACTACAAGTCTGCAACAGTTGATCCTCGAGGTGACTGCCCGGCGAGGTGACCTCACCGATGTCGAGATCAAGGCGGCGGCCGGAGGCGTTCCAACCCTCGCGCCGACGATTTGCGCGTTCGCGAACATGCCCGAGGGAGGCACGATCATCCTCGGGCTAGATGAGTCGGCAGGTTTTGCGCCAGTGGGGCTGACCGCAATCGCCAGTCTTGAACAGGCGGTCGCGTCACAGGCGCGGACGAGCGTCACTCCATCCGCGCGGTGCGAGTTTCAGACCTTCCAGGTCGCGGGCAAGCCCGTTCTCCTGGTCACCGTCGACGCGTTGCCGCTCAGCCAGCGCCCGGCCAGGCACGGCGGGCAGGCATACCTGCGCCAGTCCGACGGTGACTACGTGATGAGCGAGCAGGAGATAGCGCAAATCGAGCTGGCCAAAACACAAGCCGTACGTCCGACCCAGCCCGACCGCCAGCCGCTCGATCACACATCAGTCGACGACCTCGACTCGTCGCTACTCGCGTCGTTCTTGACCGCGGCGAGGACATCGTCGCGGCGTTACGCATCCGCCAGCGACGGAGATGTTCTCCGCTACACCGGAATAGTTGCCAGGAACGGTGAAATCTCGCTTGCTGGCTTCTACGCCCTCGGCAGGTCGCCGCAGTCAGCATCGCCCAGCCTCAGCGTCACGGCGGCTGTTCAGCTCCCGCCCGGCGCTGGCGCCCGCACACGCGATCTTGTCCATTTGGTCGGGCCAATCCCCGATCTCCTTGAGGACGCAATGACCTGGGTCGTCCGCAACACGCGCACAACCATGGGATACGACGAACGGGGTCACGGTGTCGACGCGAGTGAGATCCCTATGCGGGCGGTTCGAGAGATCGTGGCGAACGCCCTAGTGCACCGCAACCTCGACGCCATCACTGATTCGAAACGGGTCGAGATTCGTCTCCTCCTCGATCGACTCGTGATCACCAGCCCGGGCGGGCTATGGGGTGTCTCTGAAAGTCAGTTGGGTCGGCCGGGCGCCAAGAGCGCGGTGAACCCCGTCCTCTACGACATCTGCAAGTTCGTACGGATGCCAGACGGCAGCCGAGTGATCGAAGGCGAAGGCGGCGGCATTCGGGAGGCGATCTCCGCGCTGACATCGGCTGGGTTGCGGCCACCTCGGTTCATCGACACCGGTGTTCAGTTCACTGCGATCATCTCCAGACACACGTTGATGGGCGAGGACGACCTTGCTTGGTTGGCCGACGTCACCGATGAGATGGACTTGTCCAGCGAGCAAAGGGCAATTCTGGTCTCGATGCGTCACGGCGGCGTCTGGAACAACAGCCGAGTAAGGCAGGAGTTTGCCCCGATCGACTCCGTTGCGGCGCGCCGGATGATCAGGCAGCTCGTAGATGCAGAACTCGCCACACCGAGTGGCGAACGGGGAGCAACCACCTACTCGATCGCTCGTCGCCACGGCATGTCGACACAGGCCGCGGTGGAGGTCGAGGAGGTTCCACCCTTACAGCCAACCCTTCCGGCCGGCACCAGCTCGCAGGAACCGAGATTGGGGGCCGACGGCCCGAGCGGTCAAACGCTTGACGGGAGGAAACGGAGGACCCGGCACGGCGAGGCCCTGCTGGCGGCCCTAGATCGTTCGAGGACGCTTACCGAAATTCTCAAAGCGAGCGGTCTCGCCGAGAATCAGGCACGTTATGCGCTTAGACAGCTGATCAAGTCGGGCGACGTCGTGATGGAGGGCGCTCAGGGAGTCCGGACCACCCGCTACAGGCGCGGAGAGCATTAGGCCACACTCGTCGAGACCGACAGGAATGTATGAACCGCTACCTGGCTGGTACCTCATTGATGAGTGATCAACGCGCTAGTCTCAGTTTTGGTCTTAGTTGTCACCGTTCGCGGACGTTCGCTGCCGTACTGTCCCCCCACCGATTCACTCTCAGCGCACGCCTCCGAACGCCGGCGAACAGGCGGGCGCAGAGTTGGAAAGCGGTTGGGTTTATCCCCTCACGAGTTCGAATCTCGTATCCTCCGCCACCCCAACCAGGGGAAACGTCAGATCGCAAGCTGCGCGGTCCCTGGCGAAGTCACGTTCCGTCTCAGTTCAGTGCGATCCAGTTGGCTGGCGGGTTCAAACGCTTGGTCAGCGCGCCGACCGCCGCGTCTCGCACGGCTGGCCTCACCCCCTGGCTGCGACCGCTGCGGCCGCCTCGGTCACTACGAAATCGACCAGCCCACCAGCGGCGGGACCGTCAGATCAGAGGTGCGGCGGTCTACCCGATGGAGCCCGCGGCGGTGGCGTGTGAACGCGGTGTTGAGCGAGCAAAGCATAAGCTCTCCGGTGGCAAGCGGCGCGCGTGACCGACGCAACTCTGTGATCTCATTCCCAAGGGATCGAGGGCTCGCTGTGCTTACCCACGCTGTGGGCCGATCCATGCTGAGGTCACAGGATTGACTCATCCCGACCGGCGACGTTGATCAGCTGGGCGCGGATCGTGGCCCACCGGGCCCGGGCGTGCGTCTTCCCGGCCAGGACCCCGATGGCGCGGGCCAGGTTGAACGCCATCACCGCATGCGCCAGCCATGCCGCGTTCGCCGTGTAGCGCCCCGACGGCAGGTGAGCCAGTGGGCCGGCCTTCAGCTCGGCGATGACCTGCTCGATGATCGCGTGGTCACGGTGCCGCTGGTCGGCGGCGATGGTCGACAGGGCGGAGTTGGTGATGAAGGCGTGATGCCGGTGCGCGGCGAACAGCTCACCTTGGGCGGTGCCGTCCGGAGCTTGTGGCTGGAGTCGCCGGACCCGGCGCACCACGAGCCGGCAGCCGACCCGGTGGGCCTTGCGCTTGCTGGAGAACGCGACGAAGTCGATCTCGGCGACCTCGGCGTCAGAGCACCCAGGAGCCGCCGCTGGTGACGGTGTCGTCGGCCTCCCACACCGCCTGCGGATACTTGATCGCCGTCCACGCCTGCTCATCGATCCGGGAGATCGCGGCCTGCACGGCGGTGTTCATCCGGGCGGTGATGGAGAACCACATGTTGTTCCTGATCATGGCTGCGACGAGATCGTGACGGTAGAACGCCGAGTCCGCCCGGCCCAACAGCCGCGCCGTCACCCCAGCCCGCCGGGCCGTGGTCACGGCCCGGGTCAGGATCTGAGCCGACCCTGACCCCGACGCCGTGTTCCCTTTCCGCAGCGACGACGCCGCGATCACCGGCGCCGCCAACGGGGTCGAGACCACCGCAACCATCGCGTTCAGCCCGAACACCTTGCTGTAGCCGTAGGCGGCGGCCTGCTTGGCGTAGCCGTGGACCTCCCGCACCGTGTCGTCGAGATCCAGGAACGCGATCCCACCCGGATCGGTACCGCCCTTCAGCAGACCTGGCACCCGGGCGGTGAGCCCGGCCAGCAGCCGGGACCCGACCGCGTCCAACGTCCCGCATGGCATGGTGCCATCACCAGGATTCAAGAACCCTCGGAACCGGCCGGAATTCGATAAGCGGCATCCCGCAGCGATCTCCCCGGAATTGCTTCAATTTCTCCGGCCTTAATCATTCGCTGGAAGACACGCTTGACTGTATTTTCTGATCCAATTCCGGTGAGCTGACGAACTATGCCGTTAGTAATCTCGGCGTTGTTCGCTAGATATTCCAGCACCATCTGTTCAGGGGAAGCCAATCTTTGGTGGCGGATCCGCACTAACACGGAAGTGGCCTGGCTCGAGACTTCTGGCGGCTGGAGTTTTAGACTGCGCATTGCCTCGAATGCCGTGTTCATTCCCTCGCCAACGTCCTTATTTGGCGGATCGGGAAACTTGTTAATCCACCTTACCAGGTGACCGTTCCGCGCGAATCTCTCGGTGAGAATGTTTTCAGGCGTCAAATGTGCGGGCAAGCCTCCAGGGCTTTCAATCTCAACCCGGTTGTCAAAGATTCTCACATGAATGTCGTCCGCGAGGCTGTAGTCGCGGTGCAATACGGCATTAGTTATGATCTCGTGAAGAGTGACCTCCGGGTAGGAAATTGGCTCAAGGCCATTCGGTCCAAGGACTCGAATTCCTTGTACGAGGTCAACTGTAGTTCGCACAGCCTCGCGGGTGACATCGTACGCCGAGCCTTCGACGGTAATGGGATCGCCCTGAAGTGCGGCGCGCGACCCCTGTTCCTCCGTGGTCGCGTACCGGTAGATCTTGATCCCAGACTGCTTCGGTAGCGCAACCTGGGGCTCGTCGGCGAACAAAAGAAGCGCAGTCACGGTAGGCTTATCTTCCCTTATAAGGAGCTGCTTTCGCAACCAAGGCTCTGCCGAATTGACAGTTGGTACAACGTCGATCAAAAAACCCGTGAGAACGAGGGAGTCCGACACCAGGTCAATCGGCACGTCTACCGGGTGCGTCTCAAAACTGCGCACACCCTTTAAGTACTCTAGACGCTTAACCTGGTCACCGTCGCTAAGCGGGAGGTTTTGAGCGCTCTACGAACGTAAACCCCGCCGTCGGAAGACCGCCGCACATCGGGTGCCTTCAGGATCGACACCTTTAGCACTAAACCAGCTCCGACGTCATCTTCCCGTCGCAGAAAGTCGTAATCGACGAACTGGCCCAAGGGAAATGTCGACTCTAGCGCACCAACGTGCCCGTTCGCGGCTTCAATGGTTTCGAATCCTCGCCACGTGTGAATGCCTCGCACCTTATCCTCGTCTACGCCGATATAGAGTTCCCCTCCTTCGGCATTCGCGAAAGCGGAGAGCGCACGTGTCAGTTTCGCAGGGGCGATTTCGCATGCCTTGAAGTCGAGCGTATGCGATTCCTCGCTAAGCAGCAGAGCATCGGCGCGGTCCCTGTCGACGTCGAGAACTTTGAAGGCCATGGGAAGAGCCTGCAATCACCTCGCACTGCGACTGGAACTGCCCTACTCGTTGCGCACAGTCAGACTTGCCAATCGGGTCCGCCACCTGGCGACCAACTCCGGCATACACGCCCATCGAGCAACACGACTGACAGTCACGGCCACATGTCGGCAAGTGAGCGGGTGGAACCGGACGGTCGCCCGGTGGTTCTTCTTGGTCCTTGCTGTTAGCGGTCAGATGGGCTGCGGTCAGGCGAGCGCGCTCGTGAGCCGCGACAAGTTTCCCAGCACCACCCTCTAAGTAGTTGCAAGCGGTGAGCCGGCGGCGCAGGTAGCGATCCGGGCCAGGATTTTGATCAGCTAGTCACACATGGCGGCTCGTCGCGGCTGGGGGTCGACATCCGCAACTGACCCCGTGCCACAACTTGAGTCCATTAGAGGGCAATTGAGTCTAATAGGGGCGGATTGAGTCCTATGCTGGTCACTATGCGGCTCGATCATCTAATGCAGTCAGTCATTCCCAGCGCTCACGGGGCAGTGCTAGGCGTGCTCGCCCGGACCTCTGAGCCGTTGACCGGGCGCCGGATCGCGACCCTGACCCGCCCGCAGTTCAGCCAGTCCCGAGTCAACCGTGTCCTTGGTGAACTGGCGAGGGACGGAATCGCGGAGGTGGACGATCGCCCACCATCTCGCTACTACCGGCTCAACCGCGACCACGTCGCGGCCCCAGGCATCCTCGCCCTGGCGACGATGTGGCAGACGCTGCTTGACCGCATCCAGACATCCCTGACGAAATGGCCCACGCAGCCGGTCGCCACATGGCTGTTCGGCTCCGCTGCCCGCGCAGAGGCGGACGCCACCAGTGACATAGACATCCTGGTCGTCCGTCAGGACCAACAATCGGACGACGAGGCCTGGCAACCGCAACTCGACCATCTCGCTGACCAGGTCCGCCGGTGGTCCGGCAATGCCTGCGAGATGCTCGTGCTGACCGAGAGCGACCTTCAGGTGGCCGTACACCGGGGAGACCGGCTGATCGACGAACTGCGACGGGACGCGATCCATCTAGCCGGCGCTCAGCCGCATGCTCTGCTGGGCCGGCGAGCCGGTTGACCGCGCTCGAAGAAGCGCGGCTTCATCTGGCCAAGGCGCAAGAATTCCTAGACGCCGCCCAGACCAGCCGTGACCTCGGACTGGACAACGCTGCAGCGTCTAACGCCGTCATCTCGGCCATCAACAGCAAAGATGCCATCTGCCTTGCCCTTACCGGCCGCACCGGCAAGAGCGACAACCACGCAACGGCGATCGAGGAGCTCAGACGATCCGGTCCGGCGGGGGCCGAACTGACCACGACGCTGAGTCGGCTCCTGAACCTCAAGACCCGATCGCAGTACGCGTCCCGGTCCGTGTCGGCTGCGGACGCCGGCAAAGCAGTCGAATGGGCCAGCAGGATTCACGTCGCCGCCGAAGGCGTCGTTCGAGATCGCTGAGAGTGATGGTCAGCGCGAGCCGGCGACGGGCTGTTGCACCGACCTGAAGTCGTCGCCAGGGCTTCGTGTGCACCGGGGGGCTCAATTCGCTCGAAACGATCACTTGAACCGCCGACCCCATCAACCGTCAACTCGCAGACGGCCTATCTCCGACGATGATCATCATGCAGTCTCAGTTCTAGTCTCAGTTGCCACCGTTCGCGATCGTGCGTCAACGTTCGCGACACCAGTTCGCAGACTCAAATGGACGCCAACGAACGGCGCCAAATGGGTCAGCGCAAAGTTGGAAAGCGGGTTGGGTTTACGCCCTCACGAGTTCGAATCTCGTATCCTCCGCCGCGCTGACCAGGGGAAACGCTCATTCTCGAGTTCAGGCTTGAATTATGAGCAAAGATGCAGTCCCGGTCTAGTCTCAGTTGCAGCCTGATCTAGGCCGGAATCGGACACGTCAGCGGACGGAGACGAACGTTGATGGACGGTCCGGGGCCCGGTTTGGAATAGCCGCTCGCTGCAGAAGCGGGTTGGTCTCGGTTCGCCGGATCACTCCGCTCGACCAGCAGACCGTCGCCACCATCGGCAGCGACCTGGGCGGGCTGCCCGACAGCTTGGCCGTTCTGTTCCCGACCGGGGCGGGAACCCGGATGAGCACCGACGCCGTCGCCAAGCGCCTGGACCTGCACATCACGGCCGCCGCGGCGTCCTGCCCGACGCTCGGCGCGAAGAACATCACCCCGCACACCCTGCGGCATTATGTGGACGCCTGGGTTATGTGGCGGGCGACGGTGTTCCCCCTGGTGAGCGCGTCACGGGGGTCGGCGGCGGCCACATAACTGTGTCTGTGGAGTCTGTCTGGCCGGCGGCGGTGAGGCCGGTGAAGAATCGCCTGTTCGTTCATCACGATCAGGGAGGTCGATTCTCATGCAGGCAACAGAGATCCGCGACGCGTCGGAACGGGTGATCGTCGCGTTGAGGGCCGCGGTGCGGTCGAGGACGACGATCAAGCGTCACCAGGCGGAGTTCAACGCGTTTGCCCGGTTCGTTGAGGCTCGCGGTCGGGTGCTGCCGACCGAGGCGGACTGTCTCGATTGCATCTTCGAGCGGTCCGGGTGCAGGCTCGCGGGCTTGCGCGAGCCGACCCGTTCCCGGCGTGCCCAGCTCGCACGCCGGCCGTTGCTCCTGCTGATGGAGACGTTGGCTGGAGGCGTTCCGGGGGTGGGGCAGGCGACAACGCCGCCGGTGGAGCGTTGTCCGCTGGGCTTTCGGGTGGTGAGGGACGAGTATGTCGCGGCGTGCCGTCGGCGGGGTAACGCCGAAGCGAGCGTGGTGACCAAGCGGCGTGCCGCGGAGCAGTTCCTGGTCTATCTCGCCGAGGTCGGTCGGGACACGCTCGGGGAGGTGCAGTCCCGGGACTTGGCCGGGTTCTGGGCTCGTCGTCAGCTCCAGGGCTATGCGCCGAAGACGAACGGGTCGCTGCGTTCGGCGTTGGCCGACTTCCTGCGCTATCTGCACGAGGAGGGCCAGATCCGGGAGGATCTGGCTGGGCGGCTCCCGCCGCAGCGTTATCCCCGACGGGGTCAGTCGGCGCCGCACCCGTGGACGGCTGAGGAGGTCCGCCTGGTCCTGGGTCGGATCGACCGGCAGTCCGCGGTCGGGAAACGCGACTACGCGATGGTGTTGTTGACCGTCAGGTTGGGTGTGAG
Organism: uncultured Actinomycetota bacterium; assembly: GCA_963731295.1. Lineage (GTDB taxonomy): Bacteria > Actinomycetota > Actinomycetes > Propionibacteriales > Propionibacteriaceae > Microlunatus. The sequence goes on along the minus strand of CAVSUP010000004.1, from coordinate 421,581 downwards.
GGTCGGAGACCTGCGCCGCTTGGAGGTCGGCTGGTTCGACTGGCGGGCCAAGACGCTGACGTTCACCCAGCACAAGACCGGACTGCCGGTGACGCTGCCGCTCCCGGCTGATGTCGGCTGGGCGGTGATCGACTACGTCCGCCACGGCCGGCCGGAGACTGCCAGTCGGCAGGTGTTCGTCAAGCACCGCTATCCGTTCACCGCGTTCGGGTCCTCCACGTCGGCGGGGTGCCGGCTCAGCTACTACGCCCGGCGGGCCGGGATCGTGTTCTCGGCGGGCCGGTCGCACGGCCTGCACTCCCTGCGCGGCGCGCTGGCGGTCGCGATGCTGCAAGGCGACACACCCCCGCCGGTCGTCACCGCAGTTCTGGGTCACGCAGCAGGCACCACGACCGCCGCGCACTACCTCAGGCTCGACACCGAGCATCTGCGCGGCTGCGCGCTCGACGTCGAAGACGTCCTTCACGCCGCGGACGGGACACGGTCGTGAACGCGTCGACGCTGGCCGAGGTGATCGACACTCTCGTCGCGGCCCGCCGCGCCGGCGGATTCCGCTACGACCGCCAGGCGCGGGTGCTGGCGCAGTTCGCCGGGCAGTGCCGCCGCGACGGATACCCGGACGGGTCGATCATCCAGGAGGCCGTCGAAGGGTTCCTCTACGGCCGCCACCTCAAAGCGTCCACGATCCGCCGCGAACAGATCGTCCTGCGGGACCTGGCCGAACACGCCCGCCAGTTCGGCTGGCAGGCGTGGGCGCCGCCGACGCTGACCCGTCTCAAGGTCCGCCATCGGCCGCCGCCGTATGTGTTCAGCGACCAAGAGATCCGTCGTCTGTTCCATGCGATCGATACCCAGCCGCTGTCGGAGATGTCGAACCGGGCACTGATCGATCCGGTGCTGTTCCGGGTCCTCTACGGCACCGGGCTGCGGCTGTCCGAAGCGCTCAACCTGCAACTGCGTGATCTCGACTCGGCCCGCGGCACGCTCCAGGTGCGCGACAGCAAGAACCGGGAGAGCCGCACCGTGCCCCTCACCCGACGCCTTGTCGACACGCTGGAGGGCTGCATCGCCGCCCAGCCCGGCCCGGAGCCCGGCCACCATCTGTTCCACACCGGCGACCCGGCCAGGCCGGCCGACAAGTCCACGATCTACAACCGGTTCCGCCGCTACCTCGCCGACGCGGACATTCCCCATTTCGCCCCGGGCGGCCCGCACATCCATTCGCTGCGTCACGGGTTCGCCGTGCAGAATCTGCGCCGCTGGGCAGCCGGCGGCGCCGACCTGGCGGTGATGCTGCCCTACCTGTCGGCATACTTGGGCCACGCCGACCTGCGCGGCACCCAGTACTACCTGCGGTTGACCGCCGACGCCTACCCACAGGTCGCCGCGATCGCCCAGGCCGGATTCGGCTACCTCATCCCCGGCCCTGCCGGACGGCAAGGAGCCGGACAGTGAGCCGCGTCGTCCCCGCCGGCGGGGACCTGGCCGGCAGGTGGCTGTCGCAGTTCCTCACCGACCACCTCGCCGGCGAACGGGACCTGTCGCCCCAAACCATCGCGTCCTACCGAGACGCGATCAAACTGCTGCTCACCTGGTTCCGCGACGTGCAGGCAACCCCACCCGACAAGCTCGGCCTCCACGACCTCGACCGGACGAGGGTGCTCGCCTTCCTGGACTGGCTCGAAACCGCACGCGGCAACTCCTCGGCGACCCGCAACCAGCGCCTCGCCGTGATCAAGTCGTTCGCCCGCTACACCGCAGTCGAACGACCGGAGTTCTGCGACCAAGCCACCCAGATCATCGCCATCAAACAGAAGAAGACCCCGGCCGCCGACCTGTGCTACCTCACCGGCGACCAGGTCAAGGTCCTGCTGGCCGAACCAGACCCGGCCACCCGGCGCGGGCTGCGCGACACCGTCCTGCTCTCCACGCTCTACGACACCGCCGCCCGCGTCCAAGAGATCTGCGATCTGAACGCCGCCGACGTCCGCGCAGCCCACCCGACGATGGTCACGCTGCACGGCAAAGGCGCCAAGACCAGGCGGGTCCCGTTGATGGACCCCACAGCCCGGCTGCTGCGCGACTACCTCGACCGACGCACCCGTCATCCCGGCGTCGGCGCGGACGCCGACCCGCTATTCCAAGGCCCCCACCAGACCCGATTGACCCGCTGGGGCGTCACCAAGATCCTCGCCAGACACACCCAGTCCGTGCGCCGCCGCGACCCCGGCTACGCGGCCGGTGTGAACCTCACCCCGCACGTGATCAGAAGGACCCGGGCGATGCACCTGCTCCACGCCGGAGTCAACCTGATCTACATCCGGGACCTGCTCGGCCACGCCGACGTGGCCACAACCGAGATCTACGCCCGCGCCGACACCGAGGCGAAACGCAAAGCCATCGAGAGCGCCTACCAGTCCCTCACGCCCGAACCATCCCTGACCGACTGGACAGCAGACCAAGATCTCCTCGACTGGCTTGACCGAGCCTGCCGATAACACCCCGGAGAAGTTATGTGGCCGGAGCCGGCCCCCGTGACGCGCTCACCAGGGGGAACACCGTCGCCCGCCACATAACCCAGGCGTCCACATAATGCCGCTTATGTGAAATTTCACATAAGCGGCACACCGCTGCCATGCGGCTGCTGCGGCTGCTGCACGCCGGCATCGACGTCACTGTGATCGCGCTCTGGCTCGGCCACCAGAGCCTCGAGACGACCCAGATCTACCTGCACGCAGACATGACCATCAAGGAGCAAGCCCTGCCCGCACCGCGCCCACCGGCGCCCAACCCGGCCGCTACCAGCCCGCCTCTGACGAACTGCTGACCTTTCTGCAACGGCCTGTGACTATGCCGACCTCTCGACCACCACAGCCGTGCTCACAGGCCCGCGCGAGCCCCAGGTCGGCATAATCAGCACGTTGTCATAAAACGGATTATGCAGACGTCGGCATAACCCGTTTCACGTCGTCGCCTCCGCCGGGGATGCGTTGGACCCGCTGCCGCCAACGCGTCCAACAAGCCACCCGCACCGCGGCCGTACCGGGGACCCGCTCTACGGAATCCGCCGGGTCCTGCGCACCGGGTCCGGACGGGTGCTGCTGCGCAAGTCCGACATGGAGCCGGTCGTGCGCGTCATGGTCGAGGCCGCCACCAGGGACGACGCCCCAGCTGGTCGCCGACGAAGTATCAGTCCAAGCCCCCGCCGCCGCTGTAGTGGCCGTGGTTGTCCAAGGGCTTGACGAAGTTGTCGCCTTTCCCATCGGCGACGTGACGCTTGTTGTAGGCCTCGTCCTCAGCCCCGGGCTCGACGTGGGTCGGGTCGAGGACGCGTTGCAGGAAGACCCGAGTGCGCTCCTCCTTGGGCTCGCCGATGACCTGCTCGGGTGAGCCCTCCTCGACGATCTGGCCGCCGTCCATGAAGATCACCCGGTCGGCAACGTCACGGGCGAAGGCCATCTCGTGGGTGACGACGAGCATCGTCATCCCCTCGCTGGCCAGACGGCGCATGACCGAGAGCACATCACCGACGAGCTCGGGGTCCAGCGCTGATGTGGGCTCGTCGAAGAGCATGAGCTCGGGATCCATCGAGAGGGCCCGGGCAATGGCCACACGCTGCTGTTGACCCCCGGAGAGCTGTGCCGGGTAGGCGCTGTCCTTGTCGGACAGGCCGACCTTCTCGAGGTTCTCATGGGCCTTGGTCGTGGCCTCGTCCTTGCTGCGCCCCAGGACCGTGGTCTGCGCGATGGTGCAGTTCTCCAGCGCGGTGAGGTGTGGGAAGAGGTTGAACTGCTGGAAGACCATGCCCATGTTGCGGCGGATGGCGTCGATGTCGCAGTCCGGGTCGGTGACCTCGTCGCCAGCCACCTTGATCGAGCCGCTGGTGGGCTCCTCGAGGAGGTTGATGCAGCGCAGGAAGGTCGACTTGCCCGACCCGGAGGGACCGATGACACAGACCACCTCACCTTGGCGGATGGTGGCGTTGAGCCCCTGCAGGACGTGGTTGCTGCCGAAGGACTTGTAGAGGTCGGTGACCTCGACGACGGGTGCGGTGGTGGCTGCGGCGGACATGGCTCAGCGCTCCCTCTTCTGTCGGGATTCCATGCGGCGCACGAGGATGGAGAGCGGAAGGGTGATGACGAGGTAGCAGAATCCGGCGACCATGAGTGGGGTGAGGTTGGCGCTCGAGCTCGCCAGGTCGCGGCCGTACTTCGTGAGTTCGTAGCCGGTTGCGGACAGCCCGAGCACGTAGACGAGTGAGGAGTCCTTGACGAGAAGGATGACTTCGTTGGTCAAGGGTGGGGTGATGATCCGGAACGCCTGCGGAAGGACGATCTTGCGGGTGGCGACACCAGCCGGCATACCGAGCGATCGCGCTGCCTCGATCTGGCCCGGAGGAACCGCCTGGATCCCTGCCCGAATCGTCTCGGCCATGTAGGCGGAGGCCACGAGACCGAGAGCGACCCAGACCGTTCCGTAGGGGTCGAACGGAATGACCAGCCCGTCAAAGGCCAGGGGCAGAAGGGCGAACGCAATGAAGACGATAATCGCCGGTAGGCCCCGGAAGAACTCGATCCACACGGTGGCGATCCAACGGTACGGACCGACCGACGAGAGCCGCATCAGGGCGAGCACGGTGCCCAGCACAAGACCGATCAGGAACGCGCCAGCGGTGTAGATCAGAGTGTTCTTGAAGGCGTTGGGCAGGCCCTCGGTGAGTGTGAGCTTCACGAGGTCGGTGCGGAAGAACACGCTCTGGAGCTGCTTCCAGTCGGCCGTGAAGAGCACCACGAGGACGATGAGCGCGAGTACGGCGTACTGCACCCACCGGATCCGTTGGGCCCTTCTGCGAGGGGACAGCTTCTTCTTCGGTGGCGCTTCAGTGGTGGTGGTGCTCATCAGTTCTCCTGCCGACCTGCGGATGCGGGCTCAGAGACGCCGGGGCGGCGGTGCGGTCGAATCTGTACCGCGGCCCCGACGCCCAAGAATGGTCACTTCGGGGCGTCGACTCCGAACCACTTCTTGTAAATCGTGTTGTAGCGACCATCCGCCTTCGCGTCCGCGAGGACCTTGTTGGTGAGTTCGGCGAGCTTGGTGCCATTGGCGTCGTTGTTCTTGAACATCAGGCCGTACTGCTCGCCGGTGTCGAATTCCTTGACGACCTCTGCGCCCGTGTTCTCCTTGGCGTAGTCCAGGAGCGGACCGTTGTCGTTGATGGCTCCGTCGACCCGACCGGACAGGACGGCAGCGAGCTGGGAGGGGAGGTCCTCGAACACGACCGGGGTGAACCCGTTGGCGTCCTTCTCCTTCTCGCCGAACTCCTGGCCCGTGGTGTCGGTCTGCACGCCAAGCTTCTTGCCCTTGAGGCCTGCGAGGTCAGTGATGCCCGACCCCTTCTTGACCATGAGGGCTGCGGTCGAGTCGAAGTAGGGGTCCGAGAAGAGGACGGCCTTCTTGCGCTCGTCGTTGATCGTCGTGGCGCCGTAGCCCATGTCGCATTTCTTGGCCGCGAACGCGGCTCCGGAGGTGATCGTCGCGAACTCGATGTCGACGACCTCCTGCTCGACGCCGAGCTCCTTGGCGACGAGGTCGGCGAGGTCGACGTCGAAGCCGACGACCTTGGAGCCTTCCTTGTGTTCGAACGGCTTGTAGGACAGGTGCGTGCAGGCCTTGAGTTTGCCCTCGGTGATGGTCGTGACGCCGCTGACGTTGGAGGCGGCAGGTGCAGCGTCGCCGTCGCCGGAACCACAGGCGGCGAGGGCGAGAGTGGACATGAGCGCGGCGGCACCGAGGGCGCTGGCGCGGCGGGTACGTGACGTGGTCACCGGGGGAACTCCTTGGCTGTGGTGGACGTGGTCGACCCACGTTTGACTAGTAGCTGACGTTACCCAGCGCAGGGCCAGACCCGGCGCCTTTGCTACATCAGACCCCCGAACGGTAACCTGTCTTGCGCCTGTATGGCTGAGCCCCTGAGGGGTCAGGGCGGTGCGAGGCGATGATCCGGGCGTACTCGAGGCGCGAGTCCCCGCTCGTGCGCTGCTGCGTGTCGTATCACGTGGACGATGCCGTAGCCGAAGGCCCACTCGAAGTTGTCCACGAGCGACCACGTGAAGTAGCCCCGCGGATTCACACCACGACTACACCCTCAATTGTGAATTGACCGGCGTCTATCTACCGAAGCGTTTCGCGCGGTCGACATCGACGGTGACGGCATTCCGGACAGACCCCGCGCAGCGGCTGCCGAAGCGGGCACGGCGATCAAAGGGGCCGCAACTGGCGTCGCTGACGCGTTCGGGACGCTGTTCAAGCGCAAGAAGGGCGGCGTCGCACCCCACACCGAGCCCGATCCTGAAACTGCGTCCGCAGAGAGCCCCGACAGCCCACACTGACGAATTCTGAAGTAGTGGGCCAAAGCGAACGCCCCCGCTTCCGCATCTACCACGGACTTACACGCCACCCCATCCCTGACGCCCTCAGCGGGCTCACCCCTCTCAACATCAAGTTGAGCAAGCCAGGACCAGTCTCGTACGGCGCCCTCGACGAGCGTCGACCTAGCGACAATGATCATCAGCTGGTCTCAGTTCTAGTCTCAGTTGCCACCGTTCGCCGTCGTCCACCAACGTTCGCGAGTCCGGCTCGCAGACTCAGATGGACGTCGACGTACGCCCTGAAACGGCACTGTGTGGAGTTGGAAAGCGGGTTGGGTTTACGCCCTCACGAGTTCGAATCTCGTATCCTCCGCTGCTTTGACAAGGGGAAACGCTGGGTCGGGCCTGATCGGTCTCGAGGCGTGCACGGACGTCTAGTCTCAGTTTTGGTCTCATTTGCGGCTTGTTTGGCCCGTTCCTCGGGTACGTGCGTAAACGTAGACAAACGCTGGGGGACGCTGCATGGGCAGATTTCGGGCTGGCGCACTCTGCAAAAGCGGGTTGAATGAAGTTCGTTGACGTTCGCCTCGGTGGGCCACCGTCCGCAGGCGAAGTGGGTGGGCGGGGATCGCTCGATTCGTTCCTTGATCACGCGGTAGCTCGACGCGCCGAAGTCCCGCTCCTCGCCAGCTGGCAGTCGTGTCGAGGTGGTCCCACGGCGGCAGTGGGCCCTGGCTCGTCGTGGGAACGCGTGAACCCCCGTCCGTCCGCTCAGGCCGCGGTAGCGTGACACCACCATGACCGAGCAGCAGCCGTACGACGTCGTGGCCCAGCACCCCGGCTTCGAGCTGCGTCGCTACCCCTCCCACGCGGTGGCCGAGGCCGCCGTCGACGGCACCTTCGAGCGGGCGGCAAACCAGGTGTTCCGCGACCTCGCCGGCTACCTCGGCGGCCAGAACGGGGGCGGCCGGAAGGTGGAGATGACGGCGCCGGTGGTGCAGGAGAGCCCGACCCGGATTGCGATGACGGCCCCGGTGGTGCAGGAGGCCGGCGAGGAGCCCGGGCGTTACGTGGTGGCCTTTGTGCTGCCGGCCGGGTACACGGCCGAGACCGCTCCCCAGCCCACCAACGCCCGGGTCACCATCCGCCAGGTGGGGGAGCAGCTGGCGGCCGCGAGCCGGGCGCCCGGTCGGTGGACCCGGGCAGCCTACGACGAGGCCACCGCGGCGCTGCGTAGGAGCGTGGAGGCGGCCGGGTACACCATCACCGGTCCGGTCCGGTACGCCCGGTTCGACCCGCCCTGGAAGCCGTTCTTCCTTCGCCGGAACGAGGTGCTCGCGCCCGTCCGGGCGCAGGGCGATACGGGCTGAGCCGACCGTTGGTCATCCCCTCCAAGCGTCCGCAGCCGCGTCAGGCGTTGACGCTAGTCTGCCGCCGGGAAACGTCCCGCACGAGTGCAGCCGTGCTGCCGGTCGTCGCCCGAGGTTCTCCCGCTTGAGCGAAGTGGCTGCCGATCTGATTCGCCCTCCTATCTGCCTTCACAGCCTCTCCCGCGATCTGAAATCAATCAGAGTGACGTAAGCCAGCGCGCGGCATTGGCCGAGGCGCTGCCATAGCGGTTTGGTAGCGAGCGAAGTCTCTCGGCGATGACCCGGCGATCGACCAAATGTGCTTCCAACAATGCGCGGACGAACTCTTGATCTTTGTCTCTGAACGCGCACAGCTTGGCGACACAGAGGTCTTCCTTGTCGAGGCACCAGCCGGTGAAGACCGGCTGGCCGCCGACGGCCGCAGTGTTCGCGTTCTGCACCTTGACCAATCGGTCACGCCACCCGGCAGGGAGGGCTGAGGTGTCCAGGTCAACGCCGTCGATGCTGAAGCCGTGCATCTCCTCGAACGGAGACAGCTCGCCGGCCACGCCCTCGATGTCGTCGGCGAGCCGAGCGGTCTCCTCGTTCGTGTCAGCGATCGGGAGGATGTCGATCTCCATCGACATCGTGGCCAGGCTGGGCAATGCCTCCTCTGGATAGGTGCCGAGGATCGCCTGAGATCCGACGATGATCACTTCAGGTCGACCAATGATCTGGCAAGCGGCACGGATAGCGTGCTCCAACTGGTCGCGACGCATCAGCCAGCCTGCCTGAGCTCGTGCAACACTTCCAAACGCTCTTCATCGGACAGCAGGCCACTGAACGGGCTGACCTCGCGCATCTCGATCGAGCATCGATCCAACCCTGTCATCATGCGGTGAAGACCGACGACATCACCGCTCACGATGAGGTCCGACCACCTCTCGACGTTGCCCAGATGGACGCGACCTTGAACGCCGTGCCGAACCCGCGTCAGGTTCTTGACCAGCTGGGGCCGCCACTGCTCGAACGTCTCCTTGGTGAGGTGCGTGGAGAGGCGACGGTGCAGCATCCACGATCGACGCTCGGAGCGAGTGAGATCGGGCTTGACCGGGCGGCGGATCACCTCCAGCCGAAAGCCCATGCAGGAGAAGAGGCGATCGAGCTGATCATCACTCAGGTCGACCCTGCCAGACAGGAATTGACTGATGCTCGGCTGATGAACACCACTGATCCGGGACAGCATCGTCTGGGTGGTGCCCGTTTCGAGCATCACCTGCCGCAACAGAGTATTGCGAGACGACATGCAGTCAGCATAGTACCTGATGCTATATCGGTCTTCATCGGCCGCCAGCCGACGTGGTCTCAGTTCTAGTCTCAATTGCGACCGTTCGCGGTCGTCCGCCGACGTTCGCAAAACCAGCTCGCAGACTCAGAGAGACGTCAGCGAACGTCCCCGAACGGCACTGTGCGGAGTTGGAAAGCGGGTTGGGTGCAAGCCCTCACGAGTTCGAATCTCGTATCCTCCGCCGCTGTGACCAGGGGAAACGCTTCGTTCCCCTCTTGGACCCCCGGATGGGGCCGGAAGTCGTAGTCTCGGTTGCACCTGGTCCAGTCCGGACTTGTGGACGTCAACGAACGTCAACGAACCGTGGCGGACGCTCCAAAGGCCGGAATCGCCATGGCGCACTCTGCGAAAGCGAGTTGATCAGCGTTCGTCATAGTTCGCGAGCCTTCGCTGCTTCGGCAGCTTGCTGCGCTCGTCCGAGAGTTGCCGCGTCGGATCAACACGGCAACCTCGGAACGACAAGCGTGTCGGCGGAACGGGTCAAAGTACCTGCGTGTCGATGTCCCCGCCCAAGTCTCATCCCGGACGATGATCCACGATCATGGACACCGCAGCAGGTCTGCGATCGTGTACATCTGGTAGTGTCTACGATCGTGGACATAATGGAATGTCGTGGATCATGGACAGGTTCAGCCCTCGGCGGTGGAGGTGCACGGTGAGTCAGGCCATTAGTCTGGTCGAGAGGTGGACCGATCTCGGGCGTGCCATCAAAGACGCCCGGCTCGAAGCCGGCCTGACTCAGCAGCAACTTGCTGGCCACGCCGGAGTCTCACGAGCATGGCTCGCCCGCGTCGAGTCCGGCCATCGCAAGGCCGAGATCGAGTACCTGATGCGTACCGTCGCAGCACTCGGATTGTCACTCGCCTTAACGCCGACACCACCCGATGACACCGAACCGTCACTCGCCGAGGCGCTGCGCATCGCCGGCTTGTCGTCATGAGCAGCAGCAGTGAAGTCCCGGCTGACGATTCCCTGGTGGTAGTCCTCTATGCGCAGCAAGTGGGGATCTGGCGGACCAGCTCGATCGGCTCGGCCTCGCCGAGATCGGCGAAGGCGTGACCCTCCCACTCGCTGGAGACCCAGTAGAGCATGTACACCGGAACCCTGCCGTGGCAGCACACCGACAAGAACCCGTGGGGCACGATCCGCCGCCCGGCGCCACCCTTGAGCATGGTCGACTCGGAGCCGGGCGGGTCAGTCCTCGTCCGACCTCTACGGTGCCGGCAGACGATCGTGGCCGACATCGTCCGGGCGCGAGAACGCGGCCGCTTCATGGGCGCCATCGGGGCGATGTTCGCCGTCTCGTCGGTGCTCGGTCCGCTGCTCGGCGGCTGGTTCACCAGCGTGGGTGGCGCTGGGCGTTCTGGATGAACCTGCCGCTGGTCGCGGTGGCGATCGTCATCGGGGTGATCTTCCTGCACGAACCGCCGCGACCACCGTCGGGCCGACCCGACCTCGGCGGAATGGCCACGATTACCGTCGCGGTCAGTGGTCTGGTGCTCTTCACGTCCTGGGCCGGGACCACGTACGCGTGGAGTTCGCCGGTGATCATCGGGCTGATCGGCATCGCGGTCTTGGCCGGTCTGGGCTTCGTGCTAGTCGAACGCCGGGCGGCCGAGCCGATCATCCCGCTGTTCCTGCTTCGGGATCGCGATTTCGTGATCGCCACGGCCGGCGGCCTGGTGCTGTCGGCCGCCATGACCGACGTGATCATCTACATGCCGACCTACCTGCAGATGGTGGAGAACCTGACCCCGACCGTACCCGGGCTGCTGATGACGCCGCTGACGTGGGCATCCTGATCACCGCCCAGCTGAGCGGCGGCCTGGTCAGTCGGACCGGCCGCTACAAGTCCCTGCTGCTGATGGGCGCCGTCGTGATCACCGTCGGCCAGCTGCTACTGGCCACGGTGCAATTGACCACCCCGCTCTGGTTGATCAGCGCGTACCTGCTGCTGTTTGGTCTCGGGCTGGGCTTCGGCATCCAGACCTTCGTGCTTGTGGTGCAGGTGGCCTTTCCCGACCGGATCGGGGTCGCCACGGCGGGGAACACCTTCTTCCGGCAGATCGGTTCGTCGGTCGGGGCGGCGGTGATCGGCGCGGCGTTCACCGCTCGGCTGACCGGCTCGCTCGGCGAACAGCTGCCCGCCGGCAGTGGTGCTCCGAATCCGCACGCGCTCACGCCGGAACTCGTCCGTGGCCTGCCCGCTCCCCTGCGAGACGTCATCGTCGGGGCCTACCACGACGCCCTGGTCCCGGTGTTCGCCTGGGTGGTGCCGGTCTGCGCACTCGGCATCGTGTTGATCGCTCTGCTCCGCGAGAAGCCCATCCCGGCTCACGACGAGCCGGCGGAAGCGGCCCTGTCCCCGATGAGCGTGAAGGAGATGACTCCGTGATGACACCGGAATCCCTGCTGGCCCAGATGACGTGGGCGGAGAAGATCAGCCAGTTGCAGATCGTCTGGAAACGGTCGGCCGAGGAGGCCGCCGACCTGGCGCGGCTCGGCTGCGGCGCACTCTTCTGGCCGGGCACCGCGGCGGCGACCAACATTCTGCAGCGGGTGGCCGTGCAGGAGAGTCGCCTGGGGATTCCGCTGCTGATCGGGCTGGACGTGGTGCACGGACAGTTCACCATCTTCCCGACGCCGCTGGCTTCGGCAGCCAGCTTCGACCCAGCGGTCGCTGTCATCGATGCCGAGATCTCAGCGGCGGAGGCCCGCTCGAGTGGGGTGAACTGGACCTTCTCGCCGATGATCGACATCTCCCGGGACCCGCGCTGGGGCCGGGTGGTCGAGGGCTTCGGCGAGGATCCGTACCTGACCTCGGTCTTGGGCGTCGCCAAGACCCGTGGCTATCAGGGCCGCTCCCTGTCGGATCCGTCGTCGATGGTGGCCTGCCTGAAGCACTACGTCGGTTACGGCATGGCTGAGGGCGGTCGGGACTACAACACCGCCGACGCGTCGATGACCCGGCTCCGCAATGTCTACCTGGAACCCTTCCGGCAGGCCGTGGCGGCCGGGGCCGGCAGCGTGATGGCGTCGTTCAACACGATGAACGGGGTGCCGATGCACGCCAACCACGCGCTGCTGACCTCGGTGTTGAAGGACGAATGGGGCCACCCCGGAGTGGTCGTGGGCGACGCCGACGGGGTCGCCCAGCTGGTCGACCACGGGGTGGCTCGCGACGGCGCCGACGCGGTGCGGCTCGCCCTCACCGCCGGGCTGGACGTCGAGATGGGCGGTACGGTGCTCGACGCCGCCGGCACGCCGGTGGTTGGTCCGGATGATCTTGATCCGGCCCGGGTCGATGATGCCGTGCTGCGGGTGCTGTGGCTCAAGCAGGCGCTCGGGCTCTTCGAGAATCCGTACGTGGACGAGGCAACTGAGGCTACCGAGCCCACCGAGGCGACCCGGGCGGCGGCCCGCTGGGCGGCCGAGCGGTCGATCGTGCTGCTGAAGAACGAGGACGGTTTGCTCCCGCTGGTCGGGTCCGGGCCGCGGATACTGCTCACCGGCCCGTACGCCGACAGCGATGATCATCTCGGCGCCTGGGTGCAGCACTTCGCGGCCAAGGCCGGCACCCTGGACGCGGCCCTGCGAGCCGAACGGCCCGACGCGGTGATCACCGTCACCGATGACCTGGCGCGAGCCGGTGACCACGATCTGATCGTGCTCGCTGTGGGCGAGCCCAGTGACTTCTCCGGAGAGGCGTCTTCGCGCAGCGACATCCGGCTGCCGGCCGACCAAGAGGCCCTGATCCACGCGGTCGCCGACACCGGAGTCCCCTTCGTGGTCGTGCTGTGGACCGGCCGGCCCCTGGACCTCAGCCCGTGGATCGACCGCGTCCCGTCACTCCTGCTGGTCTGGCACCTGGGCACCGAGGCGCCGGCGGCGATCGCCCGGACGCTCTCCGGGGCGGTGAATCCGGCGGGCCGGCTGCCGATGTCCTTCCCGCGTACGGTCGGGCAGATCCCGATCTACCATGATCACGAATCAACCGGCCGGCCGGCCAAGACCGGCGGTTCGTACGACTTCGCACATGCCGACGTCGGGCTGCTGGGACCGGGTAACACCGCCGACTTCTTCACGTCGAAGTACCTCGACCTGGACCTCGGACCGCTCTTCGACTTCGGCTCGGGTCTCAGCTACACCACGTTCGCGATGGACCGCCCGGTCACGAGTCGACCCGAGATCGGCCTGGCCGACCTGCGGGCCGGGGCAACGATCATGGTCAGCCTGGGCGTACGCAATACCGGCGACCGGGCCGGCGACGACGTCGTCCAGCTCTACGTCCGAGACCACCTCGCCTCGATCGCCCCCGCCGTACGGCGGCTGCGTGGCTTCCAACGGATCCATGTCGAGCCGGGCGAGACCGGGCCGGTGACCTTCACGCTCGCCTACGACGATCTGGGCTTCTGGACCAACGACCCGGCCGGTGCCTTCGTCGTCGAGCCCGGGGCGTTCACCATCACGGTGACCGATGGCTCCGTCACCCATCATCTCGAGGTTGTCGTCAGCTGACCCGCGATCTCCGAGTCTCGATGTGCACCGGCCCGAGCAGACCGGCGGGCCGGACGGGGGCGTCCGATGCGTAAACGGTGGTCCGGGTGCCGCAATAAATCTCCGACATCGGAGACGCCCGCCTTCCACATCTCCCGGCCGGACCGCGGATCGACAAGCACGCTCCCACCAATCCCAGGCACAACCACGATCAGAAACTGGGGATCCATCGCCACTCCCTCCCGCCGGGAGGCCCGACCAGACATGGTTGGCAGCGGAGAGGTGAACTGACAAGCCCGGTCGGCTCGATCTCCGTCTGACGCCTCCGCCCCCGGCCGGCAGCCGGGTCCACGACCTCCGAGCCGGCCACCTCCGACGCAACCGCGTCAGCCAACTCGAATCCCTCGGCTCCAAGGACTCCGGGTCCCGCAGTCTGGGCGTCCGTAAGCAGCCCAGGGTCGTCCGGACGATCACGGATCGGGCGGGCCGCAATCGAAACTCGTCCGCGACAGCTCTCGCCCAGGTCGGATGTCGACGGCGTTCCTCGGATCCGGACACCGAATCTCGATCTCACCGGTGGTCTCAGTTCTAGTCTCAGTTGCCACTGTTCGCGACCGTCTGCCGGCGTTCGCGCAGCCGGCTCGCAGACGCAGATGGGCGCCGGCGAACGGTCCGCAACGGGACTGTGCGGAGTTGGAAAGCGGGTTGGGTGCAAGCCCTCACGAGTTCGAATCTCGTATCCTCCGCCGCTGTGACCAGGGGAAACGCTTCGTTCCCCTCTTGGACCCCCGGATGGGGCCGGAAGTCGTAGTCTCGGTTGCACCTGGTCCAGTCCGGACTTGTGGACGTCAACGAACGTCAACGAACCGTGGCGAACGCTCCAAAGGCCGGAATCGCCATGGCGCACTCTGCGAAAGCGAGTTGATCAGCGTTCGTCATAGTTCGCGAGCCTTCGCTGCTTCGGCAGCTTGCTGCGCTCGTCCGAGAGTTGCCGCGTCGGATCAACACGGCAACCTCGGAACGACAAGCGTGTCGGCGGAACGGGTCAAAGTACCTGCGTGTCGATGTCCCCGCCCAAGTCTCATCCCGGACGATGATCCACGATCATGGACACCGCAGCAGGTCTGCGATCGTGTACATCTGGTAGTGTCTACGATCGTGGACATAATGGAATGTCGTGGATCATGGACAGGTTCAGCCCTCGGCGGTGGAGGTGCACGGTGAGTCAGGCCATTAGTCTGGTCGAGAGGTGGACCGATCTCGGGCGTGCCATCAAAGACGCCCGGCTCGAAGCCGGCCTGACTCAGCAGCAACTTGCTGGCCACGCCGGAGTCTCACGAGCATGGCTCGCCCGCGTCGAGTCCGGCCATCGCAAGGCCGAGATCGAGTACCTGATGCGTACCGTCGCAGCACTCGGATTGTCACTCGCCTTAACGCCGACACCACCCGATGACACCGAACCGTCACTCGCCGAGGCGCTGCGCATCGCCGGCTTGTCGTCATGAGCAGCAGCAGTGAAGTCCCGGCTGACGATTCCCTGGTGGTAGTCCTCTATGGGCAGCAAGTGGGGAGACTCACGGCGGATACGCGCGGAGCCGCTTGCTTCACATACGCTGCCGACTACCTGGTTCGGCGGGTGCGGCCCCAGTTGTCCATGCGGATGGCCTTACAGACGAGACCCTTTCCATCGGGGCGAACGATGCCATTCTTGGACGGGTTGTTGCCGGAGAACCTGGAAGCGCGAAGGGACAAAGCCCGATCCCTGGGGATCGATGACGACGTCATATCCCTACTTGCCGTGATGGGCTGGGACTGTCCCGGCGCCGTGCAAATCACACCTCCGGATCAGCTCGAAGAGATGCTCGGCCGTCCCGGCGGCTTGTACGCGGTGACCGACCGCGAGATTGGTCGGCGTATTACTCATCTGCGTGACCACACGGCGGCCTGGGCCCTGCCAGAGGAACATTGGTCACTGGCCGGCCAGCAAGAAAAGTTCGCTCTGGCGCAGACCTTGAACCGTGACGGCCTACGAAATGGATGGGCAGAGGCGAAGGGCTCCGCCCCCACCACCCACATCGTGAAACCTGGGATCGGGCGCCTACATCACCAAGCGCTCGTGGAGCACGCGACGATGCGGGCAGCAGCCGCCCTCGGTGTCGAGGTAGCCAGCACCGAGTACGCCGAGTTCGGTGACCAGACCGCTTTGATCGTCCAAAGATTCGACCGCATCCAGTTGCCCGACGGCAGTGTGCAACGGATTCATCAGGAAGACTTCTGCCAAGCCACAGGCCGCCTGCCGTCAAACAAGTACGAGGAGGACGGCGGACCGACTGCGAAAGACATGGCGCAACTCGTGCGAGCTCATGCGCACGATCCGGCGCCGGAGTTGCGCAAACTTGCTGACTTCGTATTGATCAACTTCGCCGCACTTGCGCCCGACGGGCATTCCAAGAACGTGTCGATTCGCATCCTGCCGAACGGCGACGTACGCCTGGCCCCGCTGTATGACCTGGCCAGCGGATCGCCGTATGCCAAAGAGACCGTAGACCGTCGCCTCGCGTTGTCCATCGGAGGTGAGCGCTGGATCGCTCGCATTCATTCCGCACAGTGGGCTCGGGCTGCCCGAGAGCTCGGGGTTCCCGAGGACGCTTTGCGGGAACGCGTCCGCGAACTCGTGGGCGAGTTCCCGGACGCCTTCCACGAGGCACTCAACGAGGTTGGAACCCCAGAAGCCGCCGAGGTGTGGCGGCACTCTGCGAGGCAACTCGCAGAGCATGCGGCAACATCTCTCAGGCGACTCCAAGCGGGAGCCTCCACTGGTGGCAGTACGGGTTCAAGATCGAAACGACCGCGGCGACCGAGTGAATCCAACTTGGCAGCGGTCGCTGACACGCTCGAACCTGACGGGACCAACATCAAGCACTGATGCGGTCGTCTCAGTTTTAGTCTCAGTTGTCAAAGTTCGCAGTCGTCCGGCCAACGTCCGCGAGCCCACGTTGCAGACTCAGATGGACGGCGGAGAACGTCGGCAAACGGCGGTGTGCGGAGTTGGAAAGCGAGTTCGGTGCAAGGCGTCGCGGGTTCGAATCCCGCATCCTCCGCGCCTGACAACGGGGAACACCCGATTCCCGCTGTTTGATCCCGAAGGTGTCGGAGGTCTTAGTCTCAGTTCTCGGCTCAGTTGCGCCTGCTCTAGTCCAGACTTGGGGACGTCAGCGAACGTAGACAAACGACAATGGGGTGGCAGGGCCTGCGGTGTCCGAGCAGCCGCCGCGGTCATGCATCGGGGAATCGTGACGCTTACGGTGTCGTTGATTCATGCGCCGGCGGATCCTTCGGCGGTGTGGAATGCCGCGAGCGCCTCGCCGGGAGTGTCGTAGTAGGCGTCGGCGCCAAGAGTGGCGCTGATGCCGTAGCGGTCGAGCTGCTCGCGCACTGGACCGAGCACGGTGCTGACACCGAAACGGATGTCTCGGTCGCGGAGGTGTGTGACTACCCGGGCCAGGACCGCCGCCGCGGTGTAGTCGACATCTCCGATGGCTGCACCGTCCAGAATCATCCACCGCAGCGGGTCTCCCTTGGCCGTTAGGGCAGTGACGTCGTCGATGAGGCGGGAAGCGTTCGCGTAGTAAAGACTGCTGCCGAATCGATAAACCACGAGTCCTGCCTCGGTCCGCGAGCCGAGCAGAACCGGGTTCTGCTGCCAGTGCCCAGCTTCGGACTTGACCAGCACGCTGTTGAGCGGCCGGTAGCTGTGCCGTAGGTGCTCGATGATCGACGCGACGACGGCAAGTGCGATGCCCTGCTCCACACCGAGGACGACAACCGAGGCGGTCGTGAGCAGCGCGATGGCGAACTCGTGGCGACGGCAGGCGAGGATGCGTCGCATACCCCTGATGTCGGTGAGCTCGATCGCAATGAGGAAAACGATGGCCGCCAGGGCCGCCTTCGGCAGATAGCCCAGCGGACCGGTGAGCAGTAGTAAGACGATCAGGACCACCGCGGCCGTCGTGAGCTGGGCCAGCTGACTGCGCCCACCCCTGCTGTCGACCATCTGCGTCTTGGTCGGGCTGCCGTTGACGACGAACCTCCCGCTGAACGCGGCCGCGAGGTTTGCCACGCCCAGACCGACCAGATCGGTTTCCTCGCTGAAATGCTCTTCGTATTGCACGGCGTAGGCGCGCGCGGTCGCCGCGCTCTGCGCGAGGATGACGACAAACATCGACAGCGCGGCGCCGAGCAGTGCCGTGGCGTCGTTCCAACCCAGCGCGGGCAGCCCGAGGTGCGGCAGCCCACGTGGCACGGATCCGACGACGGGCACCCCGTGATCAGCCAGGTCCGCGGCCCAGCTCACGAGGATCGCCATGATCACGGCGATCAACGGTCCGGGTATTTTTCGGCTGGCCCGACGCAGTGCCAACATGATCATGATCACCCCGACGGACACCGCAAGATCAGACCGTTCCACGTGCGGCAGCGCGCGCACGATGTCCGCGAGATGGGTCAGCGTGTCCTTGCGGGCGGAATTCACCCCGAGCATGCCGGGAATCTGGCCGACCGCCACCTGGATACCCACGCCGGTGAGAAATCCGACCAGCATGGTCTGGGACAAGAAGTTCGCCAGGAACGCGAGCCTTGCCAGCCTGGCCAGAAGCAGCAATCCTCCGGCCAGCAGGGCCGCGAGCCCGGTCAGTGCGACGGCGAGGATGGCCGCGCCAGCGTTCGCGCTCATCCGCCTACGTTCGCGATGCGCTCCGCAGACTCAGGCGGACGACGCCGAACGGCTACGAACGGCACCGTGCGGAGTTGGAAAGCGGGTTGAGTGCAAGCCCTCACGAGTTCGAATCTCGTATCCTCCGCTGGTTGGACTAGGGAAAACGCTGATTGGCTTCCCTCTTCTGCAACCCTGCACAGGGGCGGTGGCTCAGTCGTTATCACAGATTATCCAGAGTTTGAGTTCGTCGGTCCGTCGACGGCAACCTTGCCGGACTTCAGCGAACGCTCGTGGACGGTCGATAAGCGAGGTTGGCCATGTGCATGCCGCAAAAGCGGGGGCGGCACATCGCGCTAGCCTGTCACTCGCTGGCGGCGGCATCCAGGACTGCCTAGCCGGCGTCGAGGATCCGGCTTGCCGCCAGCTGCGATCGAGATTCGAGGCCGAGCTTTGCGTAGACGTGGGTGAGGTGGTAGGCCACGGTTTTGGTGCTGAGCACCAGGGCGTTGGCTATGTCGCGGTTGCTGCGGCCGGCGATGACCATCCGGGCGACTGCGGTTTCTTGCGGAGTGAGCGATGCCACTCGCCCCGGAGTCGTACCCGCTCTCCGTGGCTCGAGTCCGCACGCCGTCAGTTCGGCGTGCACGGTGGTGAGGAATGGCTGGGCGCGCAGCGCCACAAACCGTCGCTCGGCTTCTTGGATATCGTGCACGGCTGCGCGTCGTTCCCCGCGGCGGCGGAGGAAGCTGCCCCGGTTGCGATACAGAACTGCACGCTCCAGGGCGTCGAACCGATCGTCGCCGATGCTCAGGGCGATCGCGTACGCGCTTCTCGCTGAACCGATATCGCGTCGTCGGGCGGCGAGGTCACCGCGGACTCGCGCTACCGCTGCGATCCGGGACCGGTGCCCTCGTGCCTGTGCGGCTGCGTCCCACCGGTTGAGGGCGGCTTCTGCTTCGTCGTACCGCTCGAGCGCGACCAGAGCCTCCGCATAGTGCACGGGCCAGTCATGCAGGCCGGGCTCTTGGTGATAGGCGTTCCCGTCATTGAGGAACCATTGCGAGGCGTCGATGACGCGTTCCGGCTCGCCTCGACAGGCGGCGAGGTGGACAGCAGCAGCGTGGGCATAGCCACGGTTGAGTGCTCCGCCCACGCGGGCGGCCATCGCTTGGGCGGCGGCGAGGTGATACTCCGCGATATCCCAGTGACCACGGCCGGCGGGAACCAAAGTCGCGGCGGCATGGACCCACGGGGAGACCCAGTACTGCTCCGTGTCCTCGACGAGCCCGAGGGCCTGCTCGGCAACCGCGGCTGCGACATCCCAATTGCCACCGCGGAACTCGGCCTGGGCCAGGAAGGCGAGGATGATCATCTTGTTCGGCTCGATGCCGTCAGGCCCGGTGGCGGTCAGCCGTTCGATCGGCGACCGTCCACGGGTGTGGTCGTCCAGGTTGGGACGGAGACGGATGCGGAGGTTCGTCGCCGCGGCCTGCGGGTCGCCGCCGAGGTGCTGCAGGATGCCCCGCATCCCGACAAGCTCGCGATAACCAGGGTCATTCAGGTCGCCTGATGTCGGCAGCAGGTTGAGTGCCTCAGCGCCTCGGCCCTCGAGGGACATGGCCCCCACCAAGGTGGCTGTGGTCATCGCCCGTCTGGTGGGATCGAGCAATCCGCTGCGCAGCGCCGTCTCGGACCAGTCGATGGCGTCCTGGTTCTTTCCCTGCATGATGCACATCTGAGCCAGCAGCCCGGCGAGCCGGTCACGCTCCCCCGGTTGGAGGTCACCGGCCAGAGACCAGGCCTTTGTTGCGTGTGCTTCGGCGCTGGCGAAGTCTCCACTCATCCAGGCCATCAGTGCCTGGACCTGCAGCCGCCGGACCGTAGGCGGGAGCCCCGCCACCTGATCGTGGTGGCTTGCTGCGACGGGCAGGTCCCCCGCGACCAGGAGCGCGTCGACGGCTCGGAGAAACGTGTGGTTGTAGGTCTCGCCGAGCGGCATGACGCGTGCTGCCTCGAGAAGGGCGTTCGCAGCTGTCCGCCAACTTCCACGCGCAATGTCATTGTCGGCGCACCGGAGCAGCTCAGCGGCCAGGGCACTGTCCGGACCGGCTGCCGCGGCGCAGCGATGGACCAGTGCCTGAGCTCCCTCCGTGATGGCCGCCGCGGCCAGGTGAAGCTCCGCCTGGGTCGACGCGGTCAGGTTCTCCACCACGGCCGCCCGGGTGAGGCTGTGGCCAAAGGTTAGTGCCACCATGTGCGGTTTTCGCACCACCTCGACGAGCCCCGCGTTCTTCAGTTCCTCGGCCGCGATGACGGCGTTGTCGACGCCAGTCATGGCGGCGGCCATCCGCAGGTCACAACCAAGCCCGAGGACGGCCGCGGCACCGGCGAGCCGTCGCGCCTCGTCGGAGAGCTCGGCCAGCTGTGTGGAGATCAATCGAGCGAACGGCAGCGGCGTGGATAGTGGCGCGGCCAGCCAGTCGCGGCAGCCGATGCGGCGGTCCTGGAGTAGGGCCCGCAGGTGGAGTGGGCTGCCACCGGTGTGGTCGCGCAAACGGCGCGCCGCCCGCTCGCTAAGACCGGGATGCCCGTACGCCGCCGCAAGTTCGCGCACTTCAGGCACGCTCAGCCCGTCAAGAGCGAGTCGCGCAGCCTTCGACTCGACCAGTTTGGCGAGCCCGGCCGGCAACCGCACCGAACCTTCCGGTCGTGAGACGACCACGGTAAGGATCGGCTCCGACTGCAGGCGGCGAAGCGCATAACTGACCGCAGTAAGGCTCGACCGGTCAGAAAAATGCGCATCGTCGATCAGCACGACGCACGTCCCCTGAGCGGAAACGGTCGCGAGCGACTGTGATAGATGGTCACCCATCAGCTGGAGATCCCCGTGCTGAGCGGCGGTCAGCTCGACATCGTCCTCGAATTCGGTCGACGGCGAAGCGCGGGCCAACTTAACCATCAGCTGGTGGTAGACCCCGTACTGAATGGCCGTCTCGGCGTCATCCCCGGACACCTGGCACACCGTGGATTGACCGCGCAGCGCAAGGAAGTGCTCGACGAGGGCCGACTTCCCGGCGCCGGCCGCGGCCTCGATCAGGACGACTGTGGGCGAGCCGTCGCGCGCGGTGGTCAGGCAGCGATCCAAGAAAGCTCGTTCCGCCGCGCGTCCGACGAAGACCCCAGCCAACTAGAATCGCCTCCACGCCGCGTCGACACGCACCCACGATCCTTTCGGCTCCACCCAGCCTTGTCCAGAGCTCGCGGTCGCCCACGCCGAGCCGAATACAGACATTCCTCCGATGCCGACAGCGTCGCTGGTGGCTAGCGTCGAAGCATCCGCTCAAGACCGGTTAAGGAGCCGAGCCCATGGTCCACAGTATTCGCTGCGTCGCGCTTGTCCTGCTTTGCGGCAGCGGCATCATCGCCGCCAGTGCACTGCCGGCGTTCGCCGGCTTCAACCTCAGTAATCACTGCGAACTGACCGACTGATTGCCGCCGAGCTATCACCACCCTCACGGCCCAGGCCGGCCGCGAACTCAACCATTGCCATATCCCGCCCCACTCCCGCTGAACCGAAAGGCCACCACCATGCCCATCCGCATCCGCCGGTCACTGTTGATCATGATCTGCGGCGCCGGCCTCAGCTCCGGCCTCGCCGCCACCGCCTCGGCGGGGCTGTTACTGACCAACCATTGCGTCCCCGTCGACGCTGCA
Source organism: uncultured Actinomycetota bacterium (assembly GCA_963731295.1). Lineage (GTDB taxonomy): Bacteria > Actinomycetota > Actinomycetes > Propionibacteriales > Propionibacteriaceae > Microlunatus. The sequence goes on along the minus strand of CAVSUP010000004.1, from coordinate 399,591 downwards.
CACTGAGTCCGGGCCACCAACGTCCCGGCGAGTAATCCATGGCTCTCGCATCGCCCTTCGGCCGAAAGAGCCGTCTTCGTCGCATCCTGTACCGCGGCCATCGGCAATTGCAACCAAAGCAGAACCGCACATTCGGCGCGCCCTCGAGCTCAGCCGCCACGACCGAGCCAGCTCAACCACCTTCGCCGCTGATCTCGGAGTGCTCGGGGCAATCCTCGCCGGCCAACAGCGTCTGGACGAGGCTGAAGATGCCCTCCAACAGGCCCAGCGGCTCTGGCAGGAGCAGTACGGACCGAATCACTACGAGATCGCCGTGAGCGGCCACAACCTGGCGGCAATCCATGCCACACGCGGTGACCACGATCGAGCTCAAGCGGCCTACGCCCGAGCGCTCGCCATCAAGATCCGCGTCCTCGGCCCGCATCATCCAGAAGCCCTGACACTCACGAGCACCCTGACGCGCCTCAATGCCTGAGGGTTCCTGCGATGGCCCGACCCGCCGGCCGGTGATATTCCGACAATGTGGCCATCCGACTCAAACCCCTGTTCACCATCGTCGCCATGCGGCTTCAACCAGATCGGCAAGCGGCCGTCGGTGGCGAAAACACTGTCGTCGCCTGCTGGCGCGTTCAGCCAGCGACGCGGTCAGGACCAGCCCATCAACGAACGACCAGAAGGAGAATCGACAATGACCATGAGGGCAAGTTTCATCGCGGGCGCATCAGCCGGCGCGCTTCTGACCACGACCATTCTCGCCGGCTCGACGGCGTCCGCGACCCCGCCGTCGACCCCCGGCCCGGCACCGGATGGACTGGTGCTTGTCTCGCAGTTGGATGGTCGGGCCAAAGCAAAAGCCGACGGCATCGACTTCCGGATCAAGCACGACGTCGTCGTGCGCAACTTCGTCCTCAGGTACCCGGCTGATTCGAATTCGGGCTGGCACGCCCACCCAGGAATAGTCATGGCCTCGGTCATCTCCGGCAGCGTGACGCGCTACCTACCGTGCGGTGGGCCCGATGGACAGACGTTCACGGTCGGCGACGCCTTCGTCGAGGTCGGACCTCATTACGTCGAGAGTGAGCTTGGCGCCGCACTGGCGATCACCCAGATTGCACCCAAGGGCACGGGCTCGCTCGACAAGCCGTTCCGCGAAGACATCGAGACAGCACCGGCCCTCATCTGCTGACTCGGAGTGGGCCGCCGGTGAGGGCCGGTGGGCGGTCCGGGCGAGGATCGTGCTGGCGTGTGCCGGGCCCGGGATGGTGTACGCCCGACCGGCCGGTGAGCTCGGGGGTCAGTGTGACCCAACCCGGTTGGCTAAGTAAGTAGTTGATCTTGGTGGGGCGACACCGGATCGGGTATTGACCGATCTGGCGGTGCTGCTGGCCGACGGCAAGCCGAACTATCACCGATCTCGCCGTCCTGCCGCACCAACCCGGACTGTTCGGCTCGGAGTCGTTCAACGACGCAGCCAGCGGTCGGCGGCGGCGCCGGTCGGCTCACACGGACGGAGTGGCGGGCCTTCGACTCAGCCCACGGGGGGTGCTGGCCGGGCTGAAGGGTGGCTGCTGCGATCGAATCTCGAGGAATCGGGCCGCAGTTACGAACGCCACGCCCGTTCCCGCGCCACATCGAAATCGATGACCAGACCGGCTCCACGATCCAGCCGCGCCGCCGCGTCGGCATCGGCGTCCTCGCTTACCTTCACTCCTTAGATGTATGGTCGGGATCTACCCCTCGCCGCACCTTCGTTCCAAGGTCTGCGTCACGACCACGCACAACTACGCACTACGCACTACGCACTCGACCCAAAGGATTCTCACGTGAAGATCTTCCAGATCGGCGCCGCCGGCGGCATCGGACGACGTCTCGCACTGCAGTTGTTCGAACGCGGCGACGAGGTGACCGGCATGCACCGTGCTGCGGCGCAGGCTGACACGATCCGCGCCGCCCACGGGTTCCCGGTCACCGGCGACCTGATTTCCGACACCGTTGAAGAGCTGAGCGCCAAGATTCGCGGCCACGACGCCGTCGTCTTCTCTGCCGGTGCGCACGGCACCGGAACGGACAAGACCACGCTGATCGACGGCCAGGGCCTGGAGAAAGCCGCCGACGCGGCCGCCCTAGCCGGCGTACACCGGCTTGTTCTCGTCTCGGTATTCCCCGACGCCAGCCGAGAGCAGCAGCCCAATGAGAACTTCGAGCACTACATGCGCGTCAAGAAGTCCGCCGACCGGTATCTCACGAGTAGCGAGCTGGACTGGTTGGTCGTACGACCCAGCGTTCTGATCGACGCACCCGGCGACGGTCGGGTCGAGGCTGGCTTCGCCTTGGAATACGGCAGCGTGCACCGCGATAACGTCGCCGCCTTCATCGCCGCAGCACTGCACGAGCCGAGCCTCACCCACACCATCGTCGAACTCAACGACGGCCACGAGCCCGCAGCTGACGCAGTTGCCCGACTGGCCGGAGTCACCACCCGGAAGGCGAAGCAGTAAACCTCTGGGCCTCGAGTCGGCGGGAGGGTCTCTTGCATCCGGCCGGCGTCTGGGCACCCGGCGGCAGCCCGCCCGACCGGCGTTGAGCGTCAGAGATGACATGGGTGGACGTCGCCATCACCGGGCTCGGTGGCATCGGACGGCAGGTCGCGGGCTGACTGCTCGCTCGCCGCCAGTGGTATCGGAGCGGTTCTCCGTCGACGTCCGCCTGACCAGGCTCTGCGTCAGCGCCGGCAGGCCGATCGACAAGGCAGGAATCCACAGCGTTTCAGCTCACGTACTCTTCGAGGCCGGTCCGGACTTCCCACGCAAATCTGAACCGGCGCAATCTCGCGGCACTCGGGTGCTTCGTCTCGAGGCAATCCTCACCGGAACGACGACGCTCATCCTCATCGCCATGGTCGAGAACGGGCTTTAGGTCCGTCCTGCACGTTCTCGGCCCCGTCGCGCGGGCACCGAGGTCAGGTCCTCAGTTCCCTCCAGCCCAGCCAGGCCCAGGCACCACTCGTGGGACGCCTCGGCGTGCTCGATCATGCACGCGCGGGCGCGACCGACGTCACCAGAGCCGATCGCTCGCAGCAACTCCTCATGGGTGTGGGGCAGCCCGACGTGAAAACCGGCCAGGTTCGGCAGCGCCAAGATGACCTTGCTGAGCTCCTCCTGGATCTCGATCTCCTGTCTCAGCAGGTGCCTCGACCGGGCTGACTGGGCGATCAGCGTGTGCAACCTCGCGTCAGCCTGCCGTCGAGGCACCAGATCAGCGGCCCGCGCATCGAACTGGACCGACACCTGCCACAACTCCTCCAACTCCCGGGCGGTGCAGCGATTCGCGGCCAGACCGCACGCCTCGGCCGAAATCGCCCGACGCCACTCCAGCAGGTCCCGCAGATCCTCGGCGTTGACCGCTGCCGTACCGGCTAGCACGTCCTGGAGCCGCTCGGCAACATCATCGCGAACGTAGGTCCCACCGAACCGCCCACGACGGGTATCCACAAGCTCAAGCTCGCGCAGCGCAGCCAATGCGCGCCGCAGCGTCATCGGAGCAACCTGATACGTCTTCGACAGCTCAACTTCACTGGGCAACCGGTCACCTGGCCTGAGCGAGCCGGTCGAGATGGACTGCACAAGGTCCTTCACGATGGCCGCCGGCGCCGTTTCTGTTCTCACCTTCTCGTCTCCACCTTGACATATAACAATTAGAGATTATATATAACGCCACCATCGTACGGCGGTTCGCCGCCCGGCGCCGTGCGACGTAAGTCAGGCGCATATCGGCCACACCTCAAATCGAACAGTGGGAGTCTTCGCGGCCACGCTCACCACGCGCTACGGCATCGCACCCAGGCCCCCGCCCCCCGTCTGCGCAAGACCTGCCCGAGAAATGCCTGCTGATTGTCCCGGAGCAGCTCGTCGAGAACGCCGGCCGCCTAACCAGGCCTTACCCAAGACCGTGAGCCCAGAGGTCTGCGGGCCTCGCACGAGCGTTTCTTGGAGGACTGGCTGACCGACCGTGCCGAGCGGGCCGGTGCATTCACGCGAGCCCTTCAAGCGACGCCCGATACCTGGTCCACCCGTCGGCGACGGCGACAGCCATGATTTCCGGTCGGGCATCGGCCACTGATCGGTGTCGATCAGGTGGTGCGGGAGCGCGGTCCGGGCGACCGCGGCCCGGAACCTGAGTTGTTCGACCACCGGCACCGGCGTCCCGTACGGGTCTTGCTCGGACAGGTCGTTGAGACGCACCATGTCGCAGACGTCGCCGAAACTTGGGTGTGCGGTGTGCGTGATCAGCAAGGAGTCGGGCTTCGACGCTTTCATGCCTGCGTAGAGGGCTTGCAGCATCTGGTGCAAGGCAGCGATACCCCAGGTACGGCGCTCACCCAGATGCTGGTGCAGCGCCGGGCCGGCGGGGGCTCGTTGGCTGAAGTCGACTTTGAGCCCGTCGGCGTTCAGTCCGTCCGGCGAGACCAGTTGCGCCGCAATTTCCTGCAGTCGGGCCAGGTAGGCCGGGTTGCCGGGGTCGACGGCCACCGGCCGACCGGACGGATCGCGTACACACTCCTCGGCTGGCAGGCCGGTCGGGTCCCATGCCTTCCACCACAGCAGTACGCGGATGCCCTTCTTGTGCTTCTCCGCGATCCACCCTCGCAGGTCGGGCCAATGTGTGGGGTGGGACTCGGCCCGCCCGTACTCTTTCTGCCACCGGTCGTCAATCACGACCGTGCCTGGCCGTACGCCGTGCTCGGCGAGCCGAGCCAGCAGCTCGTCTTAGGTCGCCTGGGTAGCCAGATCTCCCGGAGCGAACAGGGCCGCCGGCCGCACGACGGGCGGCATTTCGTCCAGGAAACGGGGATGGCTCGGCGGAGACCCCGGCAGCGGCACCCGAGCGCACTGCGCGCCCCGTCCGCAGAACGCCGGCTCCTGCCACCACCGCAGTTGCGCTGACGGCGTGTTCGAGGCCCAGCCCCTGCTCGACCAGATCGTGGCGGTATCGCTCGAGCGCGGCGTCCGGGTCGGCGACGGGTCGCAGCACCAGGTCGGGGTGGTGAACCGGCCGGTCACCGGGGTGTGACCGTCGTAGTCCAAGCGAAGCCAGAAGCCGCTGTCGACGGGCTCGTAGGCGAGCTCGACGAAGGTCAGGTCTTTGACCGGTGCCTGCACCGACAGCGACAGCCAGTCCCCCGCCCGGGATCTCGCTCGCACCGGCCGCCCGTTCACGACCCAGCGCAAGACACAGTGGCGCCGGGGAGAACACTGCGTGCCAACGTCCTGGCCGGTCGTCGCCCAGCACACCGGCCCTCGCCTTCACACGGTCACCGACAGCTCGAGGCGATCCTCCCGGCAGTGCAGCGTCACTTCCTTCGACCGCCGCACCACGCTTTCGGCCGCCACCCTCACGACGGCTACGTCGCCCTCGACACTCACCTGCGACTCAGTGCTGCCGCAGGTCTCGTCGCGGGCGCCGACGCAGTCCAGATCAGCCAGCAGCGTCAACGCCGACCAGATTCGGCCGCCCGATCGGCGAGCACAACCCGAGGAGGGTCCTGGCGGACCTCGAGCTGGTAGTCCTGCGCGATCACGCGGGTGCGGCCATCAGCACGGGTGGCGTCCATGGTGTGGATCCTTCCTGCTGGCGTTGGTCGTCGAGATTGGCGGAGGAGTGGCCGCCGCCCCGCCAGGCTCCTTCAGTCGTGCTGTCAAGCATCAACGACGCGCCAAACCCTCGCGGGTCGGACGCGTCGCCGGCTCAGTACCAGGCAGGGTTATCCAAAGAGTGCGTTGACCTGGTTGTTGGCGTCGGTCAGTGATGACGGTTCGGCCTTGCCCGTGAACACCGCATCCATGGCGGGGGTCATGATGCCGTCGATCTGTGAGGCGTGGTCGGTGATCGGGAAGAGGAACGTCGTTTGGTCAGTGACGTGGTTGGTGAAGGAGCTGACGTCGACGCCTTTGGCCTTGAACGCGGCGACGGCTTTCTCGGTCGAGGTTTTGACGGCCGGGAAGACGACGGCCTTCGAGGCGACGAGGTCTTGGCAGTCGGCCGAGCCGAGGAACTCGACCCATTTGGTGGCGGCGGGCTTGTTCTTCGAGCCGACCCACACGGAGTCCGCCAGCCCGTTGTACATGCTGGAGCGTTTGCCGCTCGGACCGACGGGGGTCGGCGCGATGCCGGTTTTAACACCCTTGTAGCCGGTCATCTGGCCGAGCACCCAGTCGCCACCGGTGATCATGGCGTATTGACCGGCACCGTACAGGTCGGAGGAGGACTGACCGGTGATCGCCGCGATGGAGGGCATGTAGCCCTTGGCGATCAGGCTGGCCATCCAGCCCATGGTCTTCTGGAAGTCGGCGTTGTCGTAGTTGTAGTGAGTGCCCCACGGGTTCTTGTCGGTGTGCTGCCACGGCAGGGTGCCGGTGTACATGCTCCACTGGGTCTGTCCGTTGCCGCTGCCCGAGCCGCCGTCGAGGCCGAGGCCATAAACCTTGACCTTGGTCTTGTCGAACCCGGCTTCGTCGCCCCGCTTACCGCTCTTGTCAACGGTCAGGTGGGCGATGGCCTTCTCGTAGGTGCCGCCGTCGTCTGGGTTCCAGGTCAGGTTCTGCAGGCTGGCCTCATCGATGCCCGCGCCGTTGATCAGCGTCTTGTTGTAGTAGACCGCGACGGTATCGAAGTCTTTCGGCAGACCGTAGCGTTTGCCATCCTGGCCGACCCAGAGATCGGCCAGACCCTCCTGGTAGATGCTGGGGTCGAACCCGTCCTTCTTCAGCGTGTCGTCCAGCGGCATGAGCTGCTCCTGGCCGACCATCTCCGGGTACTTCGAGAGGTGGTTGGTGAACACGTCGGGTGCGGTGCCGGCGACGAACCCGTTGGTGAGCTTGCCCCAGTAGTCGCCGTAGCCGGTCTGAGTGATCTTGACGGTGACGTTTGGGTTCTTGGTGTGGAACGCGTCGGCGCACGCCTGGTAGGCGCCCACCTGGTTGGTATCCCACAGCCAGTAGCTCACCTCGCCGGTGGCGGTCGAGGTGTCGACCGCCCCGCCTTCGGAGTCGGCGTCGCCGCCGGAGCTCGAGCCACCGCCGCAGGCGGTGAGGGCGAGGCTGAGGATGGCGGCACCGACGATGCCGAGGCTGAACCTCTTACGGATTCGTGCCATGGTTGACAACTTCCTTTCGTGGACGGTCATGCTCGTGATGTTGGTCATCGACTGCTCGGTACGAGCTTTCGATGCTTCGTGTTGACCCCGGGCTGGGGTGATGTGCTCACTTCATGCCGGAGAATCCGATCGAGTTGACGACCTTCTTGCCGAACATGGCGAACAGGATGAGCAGTGGGAGCGCCGCGACGAGGGAGGCAGCCATCAGACCGGCCCAGTCCGGGCTGCCGCCCGGACTCTGGCTGCGGAAGATACCCAGGGCCACGGTGAGGACTTTCGTGCCTTCGGTGTTGCCGACCAGCAGCGGCCAGAAGTAGTCGTTCCAGGAAGCGATGAAGGTGAGGATGGCCAGTGTGGTGATCGGCGAGACGCTCATCGGCAGGATGATTCGGAAGAACACCCGCCACACACCGGCACCGTCGATTGACGCCGCTTCCTCGATCTCTTTGTTGATGCCCAGGAAGAACTGTCGCAAGAAGAAGATCGCGAACGGGCTCATCAGCATGCCCGGCAGGACCATTCCGGTCAGGGTGTTCAGCAGGCCGAGGTTCTTGATCAGGATGAAGTTCGGCAGTGCGGTGAAGATCGGCGGCACCATCAGCGCGGTCAGGAACAACACGAACACTTTGTCCCGCCCAGGCCAGGTGAGGCGGGCGAAGGCGTACGCGGCGAGGGAGCAGAAGAAGACCTGGCCGACCGTGATGACGGTGGAGTAGACGATCGAGTTGCGCAGGTACAGCAAGAAGTTGATCTCCCCGCCGGAACCGCCTTGGGCGATCGCTTCCTCGGGCGTGGACAGCCCGAGGACGCGCCTGAAGGCGCCGAGGGTGGGATCGACTGGCAGCAGCGAGCCGGGGTCGGAGAACAGCGACTTGGTGGTCGACAGCGACGTGCGCAACATCCAGTAGAACGGGAATAGCGTGGCGAGGATCATGATGATCAGCGCGGTCCAGGCCGCGATACGCCCGATGTTGACCTTCCGCTTTTCGGCTTTGACGGTGTGCGGCACATTGTCGACCGTTGCTGGATCGACCGAGGTGGTTGTGGTCATCCCATGCTCCTAGGAAAGGTCCGACTCGCCGGCGTTCAGCAGTTTCAGCTGCACGAGCGCCACCCCGACGAGGATGATGAATAAAATGACCGACAGGGCGCAGGCATAGCCGAACTGCCCCTCGGCGAAGCCCTTTTGGAAGATGTAGTACTGCAGCACCCGGCTGGCGTTGACCGGGCCGCCCTTGGTGGTGACGGCAACAGTGTCGAAGACTTGGAACGAGCCGGTGACGGTGACCACCAGGACGAGCGCGAGCACGGGCCGTAGGAGCGGAAGGGTGATCCGCCAGAACGAGCGCCACTCGGTGCTGCCGTCGATGGAGGCCGCCTCGTAGACGTAGACGGGAATGGTTTGCAGACCGGCGAACACCAGCAGCGCGGTGTAGCCCATGTGGCGCCATATGTTGACGGCCGCGATGGTCGGGATGGCCCAGTTCTCACCACCGAAGAAGGGGATGCGGTCCAGTCCCGTCCAGGCGACGAACTCGTTGACAATGCCGATCTGGTAGTCCAGCAGCCACAACCAGGTCAGGGCGGCGATGACGTTGGAGATGAGGAAGGGCAGCAGGAGCGTGCCGCGGACAACCGTCGACTTGACCAGCCGCTGCATCAACACCGCCAGTCCGACGGCAAGCAGGGTCTGGAAGACGATGTTGAGCGCAACGTACTCGAGCGTGACCACCAGCGCGTTCCAGAACAGCTTGTCGTTGGCGATCTTGACGAAGTTGTCGAAACCGATGAAGTGCGGGCTCCCGAGCAGGTTGTACTTGGTCAGACTGAAGTAGAAGCCACGGATCGTCGGATACAGATAGAAGATGAAGAAACCGATCGTGGCCGGCGCGATGAACAGGAGCGCCATCCCCGACTGGTTCCGCCCGGCGCCGGGCTTGCTCTTCCTGACCGGGGCGCCGTTCGCCGCGTGAACTGAGACGGCGGGCATCTCGACCGATTCGCTGGTCACCGGGTGACTCTCACTGGATGGGGCTGCGGCGGGTTCGCGGAACGGGATGGCCCCGACCGGACACGCGGCAGGTTCGGCGCTTTAGACGTCATCGTCGGTCCTCTCGACACTCGATCACCTCGTCGGTGATGGGATGAAGCCAGAATCTATACGATTAGATCAGTCGGTGGCAAGGGGTTGCCTTAGGTTTTTCTATTCGATTAGAGTGCAAGTCATACACGGGAACGGCTCTCGTCCCAGGGCCGTCTCCCGGACCATTGCTCTGGAGAAGACCCCAGATCCAACACATCCTCAGGAGTCAAAGATGTTCTCTCTCGGCATGGTCGGAGCTGGCCAGTTCGCCGGCACCTTCGCCAAGCTCTTCCAGCTGCACCCGGCCGTCAGCGAGGTCCGGGTCACCGACCTGGTGCCCGGTCGCGCCCAGGAGCTCGTCGTTCAGCAGCAGCTGGCGGGCGTGGTCGACGATGTCGACGCCCTACTCGCCTCCGACGTGGACGCGGTGGCGATCTTCACCCAGCGTTGGACCCACGGTCCACTGGTCGTCGAAGCTCTGCGGGCGGGCAAGCACGTCTACTCCGCGGTGCCGATGGCGTTCACGGTTGAGGAGGTGCAACAGATCATCGAGACGGTCAAGGAAACGGGGCTCACCTACATGATGGGCGAGACCAGCTACTACAACCCGGCGACCGTCTACGCCCGACAGAAGCTGGCCGAGAACGCCTTCGGTCGGGTCTTCTACACCGAGGGCGACTACGTGCACGACATGGACCTCGGCTTCTACGCCGCCTACCAGTACAGCGGCGGCGAAGACTGGAAGTCCACCGCCAGCTACCCGCCAATGCACTACCCGACCCACTCGATCGGCGGGGTGCTCGGCGCTGTGTCGGCGCATGCGGTCAGCGTGAGCGCAATCGGGATGGTTGACCACCGTGGCGACGGCGTCTTCGACCGGTCGGTCAGCCAGTTCGACAACGACTTCTCCAACACCTCCGCGCTGTTCGAGCTGTCCGACGGCGGGGTGATGCGGATCAACGAGATGCGTCGCGTCGGCTACCCGTCGCACCTACGTGAGTCCCGGTTCCGCTACTTCGGCACTGAAGCCAGCTTCGAACAGCTCGCCAACGTGACCGTGTGGCAGGACAAGCAGGGCGTCACTGACATCTCCGAGCAGATCGACTCCCGGCCCTCCATGTCGCCCGACGACCCGTCCCTGGCCCACGTCGCCCCCGAACTCCGGGACGCGTTCATCTCCGGCCACGCCCCGGTCCATGACACCAGCCGGCTGCCCGATACGTTCCACGGCGTGCCCAACGGGCACGAGGGCAGCCACCACTTCCTGGTCGACGACTTCGCTAAGGCCGTTGAGACCCGCACGCTGCCTCCGGTCAACGCGTGGACCGCGGCCCGGTTCACCGTTCCGGGCATCATTGCCCATCAGTCCGCCCGGCAGGGCGGCGTCAGGCTCCCCGTCCCCGACTTCGGCGACGCTCCGGAACGCCTCCTCGTGGAGGCCAAAATCGTGGCATGACCGCGCACCCGCCCAAGCTAAATCTGCATCTCTCAGCGATACTGTCGCCCCTATGAGCCCCCCAGTACCGTCCTCGCCTCGTCCAACAGTGACCCATGTGGACGTGGCCAGACGGGCCGGAGTGTCGACGGCCGTCGTGAGCTACGTCGTGAACAACGGGCCCCGGCCGGTGGCCCCCGCCACTGCAGCTCGAGTGCAAGCGGCCATCGAGGAGCTCGGCTACCGCCCGAACCTCAGCGCACGCGCTTTGCGGCTGGGGACCACCGACCTGATCGGGGTCGTGGTCCCTGACAGCACGAACCCCTTCTTCGCCGAGTTCGCGCAAGGCATCGAGCAGACTGCCGCCCAACATGGCTACAGCATGGTGTTGGTCAACAGCAACAACAGCGGTCGACAGGAGCGGCAGCATGTCGAGAGCCTGGTCGACCGCCGGGTCAGCGGGCTGGTAATTGCCACCGCCATGGCCCGCCACCAATTCGACCTCGGGGACCGCCAGGGCATACCCACCGCCATCATGAACACTGATGGATCGATACCTGGCTTCCATACCATGGGCCCCGACTTTCGCCAGGGTGCCCGGACCGTCGTCGAACACCTGTTGAACGTGCACGAGGCGCGCACCGTTGCGCTCGCCACCGGCGGCCAACTCAAGTACGTCGAAACCAACAGCCGCGAACAAGGCTGGTCAGACGCACTCACGCACAGCGGCCGCCCCCGAGGTCCCGTAGTCGAAGGCGACTTCACCCGCGAGGGCGGTTACCAGATGGGGCTGGAACTGATAGCGCGCGAACTGCCAGACGCCGTGTTCGCCACCTCTGATCTCCAGGCCATCGGTGTTCTCCGAGCCCTTCACGAAGCCGGTGTCCGGGTCCCCGAAGACGTCGCCCTCGTTACCTTCGACGGCACCAAAGAGTCCGAATACAGCTGGCCACCATTGACGGTTGTTCGCCAACCCATCTCCGCCATGGCCAAGGCCGCCGTAGACGCCGTCCTCAACCCGTCGCAGGCGGCGCCAGAACACGACACCTTCGACACTGATCTCATCATCCGCCGTTCCTGCGGCTGCACAACCAACCGATAAGGCCCCAGACGGGGCCGACAACACCGAAACCATATTTCCGAACGCCTCGGGTCAGGCTGATCCGCGTACGGTCACGCTCAGATAGTCATTGAGTGAGAGGGGGCGGCGCAGTCCGGCAGCGGTCGATTCCTGGAGCAGCGTGCCGCCAGGCGCGACAGTCGCAAACCAGAGCCGCAGCTTGAACACCGGCAATGTGAGCAGCTTGGTCGCGTAGGCAAGCGAGCTCAAGTCCATCGATCTTCGTCTGGGAATTGTGGAATCCTGGCGGTTCGCTGGGATCTTGAGGTGTGTTGTGGATGCGTTGTTGTTAGGTCTGGCCATCGGTGTCGCTGCTGGGGTCAGTCCTGGTCCGCTGCTGGTGCTGGTCGTCACCGAGAGCTTGCGTTCGGGCTGGCGCGCCGGGGTGCTGACCGCAGCCGCCCCGCTGGTCTCCGACGTCTTCGTCGTGATTGGTGTGCTGCTCGTCCTGCAGCAACTGCCACCTCGCACACTGCCAGTGCTCGGGGTGGTCGGCGGTTTGTACATCATCTGGTCTGCCGTCATGACGTGGCGAGAGACCTCGGCGGAGCTCTTAGCGGATCAGGTGCAGATGCCGCTGCGCGCCGCGCTGCGACGGGCCGTGGTCGTCAACATCTTGAGCCCTCATCCCTGGGTGACCTGGGCGGCCGTCCTCGGTCCATTGACGATCCAGACCTGGCGGGAGTCCCACGTCAGCGGCGTAGCGTTGGTCGCCGGCTTCTACCTCACCCTGGTCGGCGCCAAGGCGGTCCTTGCGGTGTCAGCTGCGCGAGGCCGTCGCCTGCTGGCCGGGCCCTGGTACCAGCGAGCACTCCGGACCGCCGCAATTCTCCTGGCCGTCGCCGGGTTGGCCCTGGTCGTGGAGTTCGCGCCGGCAGCTTTTGCCCGGTGAAGAACTGGTCACGGCCCGCAGTGCTCCCGGTCCGACACCTCCCCATGCCCGTCGAACCTCTACACCCGCAGTCGGCTGGCGGGTAAACCGCTGGCGATCGCTGTCGCCGTGCTGAACGCGTCCGAGGGACCGGCCCGGGAGTCGGCCTACCTGGATGTCTTCCGTCTTCGGCGTCATTCAGGGACTGGTCGGGCAGGCAGTTTCACCGGTCCCCACCGTCTCCGATGTCTTCTCACCCCTCCAAGCCACGCTCAGCGGACGTCGAGGCAAGTTGAGTCCAATAGAGGTCAATGGTCTTCAATAGAGTTCATCTGGGCCGGAAAGCCGGTCGATCGCGCTCAAGGAGGCGCGGCTTCACCTGGTCAAGACGCAAGAGTTTCTCGCCGCCGCCGAAACCAGCTGAGACCTGGGACTGAACACCGCTGCGGCGTCTGACGCCGTCATTTCGGCCATCGACAGTGTTCGCCTCCGCGATTCGTGACGTCGCGTTTGGCTACTGGGCGGTGTAACCGCCGTCAACGGGAAGGGCGACGCCGATGACGAAGCTGGCGCCTGGGCTACAGAGCCAGAGCACGGAGGCGGCGATCTCCTCGGGCCGGCCGAGGCGGCCGATGGGTTGATTCGCGATGGCGTCGGCGACACTGAGCTCGCCCTTGGCGATCATGTCGGTGACCATGGGGGTTTCGAAGGTGCCGGGGCAGATGGCGTTGATGCGGATGCCGCGCGGGGCGTACTGCAGGGCTGCGCTGCTGGTCAGTCCGAGAACGCCGTGTTTGGAGGCGTGGTACGAGGCTCGGCCGGGAAGGCCGACCAGGCCGCCGAGGGAGGAGCAGTTGACGATGGCTCCGCTGCCCTGAGCCCGCATCTGGATGAGCTCGTGCTTCATGCAGGCCCAGACGCCGCGGAGGTTGACGGCGTTGACCCGGTCGAACGTGGAGGCGGGTTCGTCGGCGGGGTCGACGGGCGGGGCCTGGATCCCGGCGTTGTTGAACGCCAGGTCGACCCGGCCGTAGGTGGCGACGGTCGCCTGAACCGCCGCCGCCACGCTGTCTTCATCGGTGACGTCGCAGCGAACCCCCAGCACCTTTCCGCCGGCCTCGGTCAGGCCGGCGGTAGCGGCGTCGAGGGCGTCGGTGTTGATGTCAGCGAGGACGACAGCCGCCCCCGCCTCGGCGAACGCGGCTGCCGTGGCCAGCCCCATTCCGGAGCTGGCCCCGGTCACAAAGGCCACTTGACCAGTGAAGTCGTAGGTCGGATTCATGATGGTGACTCCTCAAGATCGGTGAGCGGAAGGGGATAGCGAGCATTTTGACCGTGCCGTTGGGTCAGGGGCGAAGGAGGACCTTGATGGCGCGTCGTTCGTCCATGGCCCGGTAGCCCTCCGCGGCCTCGTCCAGCGGCAGGTCGAGGTCGAACACCTTTCCGGGGTGGATCTGGCCACTCCACACGCGGTCCATCAGATCGGGCAGGAACCGGCGGACGGGGGCAGGACCGCCGTGCAGGTGCACGTGGGAGAAGAACAACTCCATGCCGGGCAGGGAAACCTCGTGGGTGACGCCGACAAAGCCGACGTGCCCCCCGGCCCGCGTCGAATGGATGGCTTGCAACATCGACTCCTGGGTGCCGACGGCCTCGATCACCGAGTGGGCGCCGAGCCCGCCGGTCAGGTCCTTGATCGCCGCGACGCCCTCGTCACCGCGTTCGGTGACGATGTCGGTGGCGCCGAACTCCAGCGCCAGCTTCTGCCGTGGCTCGTGGCGGCTCATCGCAATGATCCGCTCGGCACCCAGCTGCTGAGCGGCCAGCACGCCGAGCAGGCCGACCGCGCCGTCGCCGACCACCGCAACGGTCTTGCCCGGCCCGGCTTCGGCCGCGACCGCGGCGAACCAGCCGGTGCCCAGCACATCGGAGGTGGCCAGGAAGTGCGGGATCAGCTCATCCGACGGCACCTCTGGGGTGGCGACCAGGGTGCCGTCCGCCAGTGGCACCCGCATCCGCTCGGCCTGCGCCGCACCGGAGGGACCGAACGCCTCCCGGTGCGGGCACGACGGCTGATAGCCGGACCGGCAGATCTCGCAGGTGTTGTCGGAGGCGAAGAACGAGCCGACCACGAACTCGCCCGGCTTCACGCTGGCGACCGCCGATCCGACCTCTTCGACGATGCCGCAGTATTCGTGACCCATCGGACGCGGCCCATCCAAGGCCTCGATGCCCCGGTACGGCCACAGGTCCGATCCGCAGACACAGGTTGCCGACAGCCGGACAATCGCATCTGTCGGCTTCACGATGGTGGGATCGGCAAAGTCCTGCACCTCAACCGCACCGGGGGCGGTCATCACCACAACACGCACAGAAATCTCCTCGCTCTCTTCGCAGGGCCTGACCGGCAAGCCGTCGGCACCCGGGGTCTGGACCAAGTGAACCGCAGCCAACGCCCCTGGTGGGAGACCCTGACGAGACGTGTACTGACAGGGGATCCCAGGCAGCCGCGGACCGCATTAGCGTTCTGACTACACGTTCCTCGACGACGGCTCCCACCGCTCTACCCCGCCTGGGACCTCGCTGCGGACACCTGCGTCGCCATCCTCCGCACCGAAGCCGGCCGCAACCCCCACGACAAGGCCCTCCACGACCTTGTTGGTGAGCCCTCCACCCGGAGCGAAGACTTCCGCCGCCGCTGGAGCTCCCACGACGTCCGCCTCCACGGCGCCGGCAGCAAAAAGTTCCACCACGCTGCTGTCGGTGACCTCGACGTGGCCTACGAAAGTGTCGACATGATCTCCGAGCCCGGTCTCACCCTCACCATCTACGCCGCCGAACGCGCCTCACCCACCGCAGAGGCCCTCGCGCTCCTCGCGTCCTGGGCCTCCGCTCCGTAAGGCACTTCGTCACATCTGAGGCCCGCGTCGCCACCAAGATCAACTACCTGTTGCACGATGTCAAGCAATCAGGGAACGCCGGGGTTTCCCGGTGTAGGCCACCCCAAGCCTGAACGCAGCCCACGCCACACCGGGGGAACCGTAGGCTGAACAGGCCGAAGATGCCCGACTTGGCGCGTAGCTTGACGCGGTGATGCCAGGCCCAAACCATGCTGAGCGCGTAAATGATCGGCAGGAGCACCAAAGCGCTGAACAAAATCTTCCGCCACAATCGGGTCCCCTCACCCGTGTAGTCGAGGTCCAGTGCCCGGGCGGTGATGCCATTGCGGAGCCGGGTCGTCTCCCCCAAGCCGACTCCACTTCCCCGATTGACCAGCACGACAACCCCCTTCTTCTCAGCGGGGTCCATCGTCGCGAGGGTCTCGAACCCGGGGCTCGACCCGGAATGCCAGACAGTGCCCTTGGCTGAGTCCACAAACCAACCGAAGCCGTAGAATGGCGAAGCTCCACTAGCCGGTCGCATCATCTGCGCCTTACCTTCGGCGCTCAGCACATCGTCCTCACCGTTCATCATCTTCATGCCAACCGGTTCCAAGATGTTGGCTGCAACATAGGTCTGGTATTCCTGGCCGGTGACGACTTCGATCAGGCGACCGAGGATCTGGTAATTCGTGTTCGATTACTCCCATCTTTCGCCGGGTTTGTAGGCCGGAGTCAACTTAGCCAGCTGCTCAACCCGGCGCGCAAGCTCATCCTCGCCGCTGGTGATGTCGGTATGCGAGGCGTTCCCTTGGATCGGTAACAACGGCGTAGGCGAGGCCAGGCACACCGGAAGCAGTCATCTCGGCGTCGATGAAATCCTCCATCGATCCTTCAGTTGCCTTTGTATGGAAAGCGACACTGAGGCCAACCACGAGGATGGCCAAGACGAGGGCAGAGGCTAGTGCCGGGTCTTCGAAGTATCGTTACGCAACTTCAAAGACGCGTCACTAGGAAAACCAGAGATCGCCGCACCGTTTCCCCCTCACCCCGGCCGGCTCCATATGCGTGCAGACGGATAGCGAATTTCATCTCGCCCAGTCGGCCGAGCCACCACCATAGCTCTCGCGAACCATGAGGCATTCCCGAAGCTCGCATCCCTACTGGTTGCGCCGGGTGACTCGTCGGTCGGTCAGGCGTCGAGGCGTCGAGGAGTCGGTTGGGTCGTCACGGTCGAATTGCCAGTCGGATGGGGGCGGGCGGGCGCGACGGCACAGCCCGGTGGGCGCAACGTTGGAGTCGACCAGCGCCCCGCAGCGCTCCTCAGTTGCGCCGATCAGGCCCGGACCGCCTCGAAGAGGTCAAGATCGGCGAGCTCGGCAGCGAGCCGACCACTGGCCCAGCCCTCGGCGTTGGTCACCGCGGTGGCCTTCTCGACCAAGCTCGGGAACATGATCCCGGTCAGCTCGTCGACCTCCGACTCGTGATTGCGGAGGGCGGGGAGCAGGGCCGAGCCGCCCGTTGCCGCCACCGAATCGTCGGCCACCTGGCGCAACCGCCGGCCGATATGGATGGCGAACGACACCAGAAAGGACTGGCGGAACGACCGTGTCATCGAACGCCCACCGGAGTTGCGCGACCCGTGCCGCAGCATCGCCCGATGGGCCTGGGCCAGCAGCGAGGTCAGCATCAGGTCGACCGCGTCGAGGTCGAACCGTGAGCCAACAACGGTGCAATATCCCAGCCGTTGGGCGTAGACCGCTCGGCACCGATTGGCAGCGGCGATCTCGTCGACGAGGCTGGCCTTGGCGTCGACGTAGGGGGCGTCCAGCCACAACCGTCGGTAGGTCGTGGAGGGTCGAGCATCGGTCGCTCGGTCGGCCTCATGCTGCAGCAGCTGCGTCAGGGAGTGCTTGCTGATCAGCTCCTGCGCCTTGGCCGACAGTGCCTCGGCCTCCTCTGCGAAGGTGGTGGCCTCCGCCTTCGCCAGCAGCGCGCGGACCTTCGCCAGCTGACCGGAAGCCTGCGAGTCCGCCGGATCGGAAGCCGTTGCCGCCTGCCGATGCGCTGGTATCTCCGAAACGGGCAGCATCGAGAACAGGGCCGCCAGGCGGAGCGCGAGCGCAAGGTCATCGACGCTCTCGACGCGGAGCGCCCTGGGTGGGCCGAGCGTGGCGACCTCCGTCGGCCAGGCGCCCGAGCCGAAGGCACCGCCCTGGCGGGCGGGCCCCACCAGCCAGGCCACCACGCTGTCGTAGCCCACGCCGACGACCCGGGCTACGGCGTTGGCCAACTCGGCCGGACTCCAGCCGCCGTGGAGCGCGGCACCGGTGAGCCGATTCAAGAGGTCGGTGACGGCCTCGGAGAGTGCCCAGCCCGGCACCCGCTCACGCTGCAGCGACCCAGCTCGTCCCAAAGCCTCCTCTTCCGTGCCACGCAGACCCAGGCGTCTGACCTCCGCCACCACCCGGAGGTCGGCGAAGGCCACCGGATCCACGATGAATTCGCCGCCGTCCCCAAACGGCGAGGCCGGCCTGGGCCTGGTCGACCCCGACCCTGGCCCGGTCCGCTTGCGTCTACGCGCGTCTCGCCGCGCCTTGCTGTTGCGTCCCACGTACGATCGACCCCTCTGTGTGACTGGTGTGATTGGTGTGACTGGTGTGCGTGTGATTGGCTTGCTTGTCGGTGAGCCGCGGGCACCAACGCTGCCCGCACGGCGCGCCTCGCCATTGCACTTCCGGGACTCCTCAACGCCACCCCAATACGCTCCGCGTGCCGATGCCTTAGCGTCCCATTGGCCGGACGCCCGGCCGTGGAGCCACGCGAGACTAGCGCGGACCGGGCATCGTGTCCACGCTCCGACCGCCCGCGATGAGCCGGCCTGAACAGCTGCTGGCCTACGTGAGGACTACCTCAAGCTCCGCGTCTCCTCGCGACTGGTTCAAGCCCGACCGTTGGGCCGCGCATCACCTCAGAAATTTCGCGAATTCTCACTTTTCTCGTCGGAGTTAGGTGGCTGGTAGGGTCCATAGATGCGCTCACGGGTGTTTCGGACTTCCGTGCTGATGGCTCTGGTCACTGTGGTGGCGATGGCAGCAGGCACGCAGTCGGTTCATGCCGCGACGCCAGATGATGTCAATCTCCGAACGGGAGTCGATATCTCGTGGCCGCAATGCGGCCAATTTGTGCCTGGTGGCCTGCCGTTCACGGTGTTGGGTGTGAACGGTGGCACGGCAGCGACGACGAACCCTTGTTTATCGGCGCAATTGTCATGGGCTTTGGATGCTACGACCGGGGCAAATCCTC
This sequence comes from uncultured Actinomycetota bacterium, assembly GCA_963731295.1. GTDB lineage: Bacteria > Actinomycetota > Actinomycetes > Propionibacteriales > Propionibacteriaceae > Microlunatus. The sequence continues at coordinate 380,744 of CAVSUP010000004.1, read as the reverse complement.
AGCAACCTCGCATCCAACTCTATGTGAATACCGCGAATCCTGGGAATGTGCTCGAAGAGTACGGCGTGACGACTTGGCCGACCGACAACTCCGACGGTCGCGGCGACAATTCATTGGCCACTTCTGATTCTCGACGCCGCAATCCGTATGGTCTCTGTGCGATCACTCCGGGAAACTATCAGGGTTACACGAACGATTTGGCCTGCTCTTGGCAGTACGGATGGAATCGCGCCGTGGAAGCTGTGGACCAGCGCTTCGGACCCGCGGCTCGCGCCGCAGGGATGAGTGATGCGGCAGCGGATTACACCTGGTGGCTGGACGTCGAGACCATGAACTCCTGGCAGCAGGGTGACGACGGCGCCAACGCCAGGAACACCGCTTCGCTCGAGGGGATGAAGCAGTTTTATGCCACGGAAGGTGTCGTGACCGTCGGTCTTTACTCCACCGGCTACCAGTGGAGACAGATCGTCGGAGACACATTGAGTGGGCCGACCGACGGCAGTCCGGTCATCGGCGGGAACCTCATCGGCGCCAAGAGCTGGTTAGCAGGTTCGTTCGACGCCAATGACGCCGAGATCCGCTGTACGACGGCCATCGGGCTGACCGGTGGGCCCGTTGTTCTGAATCAGTACATCGCCGATGATCTGGACTACAACTACAGCTGTGTGTGATCGCCCCTTGATGAGGTACTGAAAAGGCGACGGTCTGCATCAATGATCGGCGCTCCGGGCCATGGAGATCGGGCTCGACCCGGCGGCGGATTAGCTCTGGCCAACGGCTCATCCATGTCGGCTTAGCCGACTTCTTGCCGCCAAAGCTTAGGACGATCCTGGTCGAACGAGCCGAGATTCGTACGCCAAGACGATCAATTGAGCGCGGTCCCGGGCGTCGAGCTTGGTCAGGATCCGCGCGACGTGGGTCTTCACCGTGGCCGGGCTGACGTAGAGCCGACCGCCGATCTCGGCGTTCGAGAGGCCTTTGGCGATCAAGGCCAACACGTCTCGTTCTCGTTCGGTCAGTCCGCCGAGGACGGTCGAGGTCGGGTCGCCGCGGTCGTCGGTCCCCCGGACGAACGCCTCGATCAGCTGCCGGGTGATGCCCGGAGAGAGCAAGGCCTCGCCGGCTGCGACCAGCCGGACACCGGCCAGGAGATCGGCCGGCGGCGTGTCCTTGAGCAGGAATCCGCTCGCGCCGGCCCGCAGCGCGGCGAAGACGTACTCGTCCAGGTCGAAGGTCGTCAAGATCAATACCCGGACTCCGGCGCAACGCGGATCCGCAACGATGCGCCGGGTCGCTTCCAGCCCGTCCATCACCGGCATCCGGATGTCCATCAGGACCACGTCTGGTGCGGTCGAGCCGACGAGATCGATGGCTTCCGCGCCGTTCGCAGCACTGCCGACGACTTCGAGATCGGCCGCGGACTCGAGCAGGACGCCGAAGCCGGCGCGGAGCAGGGCCTGATCGTCGACCACGGCCACCTTGATCATCGGGCTTCACCGCCGGGTAATCCGAGGGGCAGCTCGACCAGGAGACGGAACCCACCCTCGGGTCGTGGGCCCGCGTCCAGGGTGCCGCCGAACAGGGCGGCTCGCTCGCGCATCCCGGTCAGCCCGTGACCTGAGCCGAGCGGAGCAGACCGCGTCGGATCCGGGATCCGTCCGTCGTCGCAGACCTCGATCTGCAATGCGGCGGCGGATCTGGTGATAGCCAACGCGGCCGTCGGCCCACCGTGCCGGAGGACGTTGGTCAGGGCTTCCTGAATGATCCGGTACGCCGAGATGTCCAGGGCCGCCGGCAGGTCGCCGAGGTCATCGAGATCGATCGCTTCAAGGTGCAGCCCGGCGGCTCGGAACTGTTCGAACAGTCGGTCCAGGTCTCGCAGGCCCTCCGCCGGTCCCGCGCCCGCCCGGTCACCGTCGTCCCCCTCCGATCGGAGCACACCGAGGAGTCGCCGCATCTCCACGAGTCCGGCCCGAGCTGTCGCCTCGATGCTGCCGAGCGCCTGCCGTGCCAGCTCCGGTCGCTCGTCGATCACGTGGTGTGCCACCCCGGCCTGGACCGCGATCACGCTCATCGAGTGGGCGACCACGTCGTGCAGGTCGCGGGCGATCCGCAGACGCTCCGCGCTGACCGCGCGTCGGCCCTCGTCGGCGCGCTGCTGGGCCAACCGCTGCGCATCGGTCAGCTCGTGCTGGCGCCGCGCCCGGCGTCCGCGGAGGTTCTCGCCGGCCAGCCAGGCCACGGTGACAGTGAGCACCGTGCTGATCCAGGACGAGGCGGTGGCCACGCCGTGCGGCTGCAGCCCGAGCGCAACGGCCAGCCCGGCGACACCGATCAGGTAGACGACCACGGCCCGACGGCGTCCGATGTGCAGACCGACCCCGAACACCAGCGCGAAGGTCGCGTACCCCGGGAAGGCGCTGAATCGGCTGGCGGAGTAGCTGATCGTCGCCAGGGCCGACCCGATCATCACCACCACCGGAAACCGTCGGTGAAAGGCGAACGGGACGGTGATGACGCCGGCAAGCAGATAGGCGAGCAGGGTCGCCTCCGACTGGCCCGGGGCCAAAGGGCGGGTGGCGAGGTCGACCACCATAGCCACCCACAGCAGGGCCGCCCCGATCCCGTCCAACACTGCGGCGCGGACCGGCCTCGAACTGACAGGCAGCGTCGGCCGGCCGAAGGCCACCGATCGATGACTCATGCCGGGAACGTTGCCACAACCGACGCGTTCGCGCGTCCCCCAGCCGGCCTACGCCGTTCGGCGCATCAGGGAACCAGCGGATTCGCCGTGACGGGCGACGACAGCGACAGCCGGCCGCGGGAAGGGTGTGGCTCATGAGCACTCCGACTCCCGCACCATCGACTGCCAATCACCCCACTCCCGCCAAATCCTCCGCCGAATCCCCCGGCTGGTTCCGGCGGGCCGCGGTGCGCCATCCCCTCCTGCTGCTGCTGGGGTCAGCGATCGCCTTCGTCTGGCTTACCCAGCTGGCGTCCGCGCTCGCCGGGGTCACGCTGATGCCCGCCAAGCTCGCCGAACTTCTGGTCCTGGTCGGACTGGCTGCCGCCATCACGCGGGTCACCGATGGCCGCGCCGGCGTACGCCAACTGTTCGCCGGTCTGCTTCGTTGGCGGCTCGGGTGGCGCTATCTGGTCCTGATCGTGGCCATGCCGGCCCTGACCGCCGGCGTGGCCATGGCTACCGGAACCTTCGCCCCCCCGCCCGGCGGCTGGCCAGCGCTCGGCCTGACCTATCTGTTCTTCCTGACCCTCGGCGCGGTGACCGGCAATCTGTGGGAGGAGACCGTCTGGGGCACCTTCGTCCAGGGACGCCTGATGGCCCGACACGGTCTGCTGGTCGGATCGCTGCTGACCGCAGTGCCCGTGTTCCTGGTGCATCTTCCGCTCGCCTTCGAGGCTGGGGGCTGGGCCGGGACCACCGGGCGCGACGCGGCGATCACCTGGGGGGTGTTGCTGGTGGCCGCACCGTTCCAGCGCTACCTGATCGGGACCCTGCTGATTGACACCGGCGGCAGCGTGCTGGCCGCCGGCCTGCTCCACGCCTCGATCAACGCGGCCGGCGCGATGGCGATCATTCCCGGCGGCTGGCAGAACGTCCCCGCCCTGATCGTGCTCACGGTGGCGATCGCCGCCTTCCGGGCCCGGCGCGGGCGCTCGCTGACCGTCGGGTACGCGCCGGCGATCACCCCGCCGTCGGAAGCCGGCGGGCACACCGAACTCGGCGTCCGACCAGGACCACCAGCGTGCTGATCCGCCGAGCGGTCAGCGCCGAGCACACCGTGGCGGCGACGGTCGGTCTTCATCTGGCCCCGGGTGTCGTCGTAGCTGCGGCGTACGCGGCCGCCACGCCTCTCGCTCGGCTCCTCGGGCTGCCGTCAGTCGCGTCTCTCGCCGCCACCGGCCTGCTGGTCATCCCCGTGGTCCAGCTCGGGCTGCTGCGGGTCCACCGCCGCCGATGCCCCGACGACCCGGCCATCCGGCTGCGGGCCCGGACGCCGTGGCCACGCTTCCTCGGTTGGACCGCCCTCGAGGTGGTGCTGGCCGGCCTCGCGTTCCTGGACACGGCCCCGCTCGTACGCATGCTGCAGACCAGGATCTTCCCCTGGTGGCCCGATGCCTGGCTGGTCCGGCTCGGGACCGAGCCCGGCTACTCCGACGCCGCGCTCGAGGTCACCGCCGTGCTGATGCTGATCGGTTCGGTATTCACCGCGCCGCTGATCGAGGAGCTCTACTTCCGCGGTTACCTGCTGCCGCGGATGCCGGCGCTGCTCGGCCGGTGGCAGGTCCCGGTCCACGTCACGCTCTTCGCGGCGTACCACCTGTGGACGCCGTGGCTGACGCCCGCTCGGATGCTCGCGGTCCTCCCGCTGGCCTACATCGCCCACCGGACCCGCGATGTCCGGATCGGCGTCCTCACCCACGCCCTGCTGAACGCCGCCGACCTTGCCGTCCTCATCGGCTACCTGTCCGCTCGCTGACGACCGCTGGGTCGCCCCCACCTCTCAATCCTCACCCGAACCGAAGGAGGTAGCCGCGATGGCTACGACCGAACGACAACCGACCCGGGCCGCCGAGCCCGACCCGCTCCGCCAATACTCCCTGGGCAAGATCCTGGGCATCTGGGCTGCCGCCACGGCGCCGATGGGCGCACTGGCCTGGATCGTCGGGCCGGCAATCATCCCGCACACGTCTCTGTATCCGGGTCTGGTGCACTGGCTGCTGCTGGTGGCCGGCATGATCTGGCAGTTCCTGCTCTCGCTCATCGTGCTCCGACACGAGTCGGGTCGGCTGCGCTGGTCGGCGATGAAGAAGCGCCTCCGGCTCAATCTCCCCCGCGATCCGAAGACCGGCCGGCCGCGGCGGAGGTTGCTGTTGTGGGTGCTGCCGGCGATTCTCGCAAACTACCTGGGCGGACTCCTGGCCGCCGGCCTGGATACCGCGTGGAGCGGCCTGATCCCCGTACTCGGGGAGCCCTGGTACGCCCGACTCGAGGGCCTCGCCGACCCGCAGTTCCAAGGTCAGTGGTGGATCCTCGGGCTGGCCACGACGAGCGTGTTGTTCAACTATCTGCTCGGTGAGGAACTGCTGTTCCGTGGCGTGTTGCTGCCGCGGATGGCCGGGGTCTTCGGTCGCTGGGACTGGGTCGCGAACACCGTGCTCTTCGGGCTCTACCACGTCCACAAGATTTGGGTCTGGCCCAGCATGATCACCAGTTCCTTCGGGATGGCCTGGGCCACCGGTCGCTATCGCAGCTACTGGATGGGCGTGATCGTGCACGGCATCGAGGGCTTCTTCCTCTTCCTGATCGTCGGCGTCGTCCTCGGCTGGTATCCCTGACGGCTGATCGGCGGCTACAGCCGTGGACCTCCTGTGCGTCTCCGATGAGCGGAGCACCCTGGCCGCCTCACTCGGCCGAGACCGGCGGGAACCGGGCCCAGGCCCGGTGCGCGGCCAACAGCTCCAGCAGGGCCGCGGCCACGGCGTCCGCCTCGCCGCCCACCACTCCGGTCCCGTCGGCCGGCACCCCAGCGGCAGCTAGCACCTCCTCGGCGCCGTCGGTGGCCCCGATCGCTTTGGCGTGCCGCCAGGTCTCGGCGAGCAGCTTCACCGCCCGTGGATCGACGGCCGACTCCGCTGAATCGGCCTTGGCATCCACAAACGTACGCGCGTCCGGCGCCGGTGGCACCGCACCCACGACGACGACCGCGTCGAGCTCGACCGAGGCCGCTACGGCGTACGAGCGCTGCATGGTCACCCCGGAAATGACGCCGCCCCGCGGGCCGACGACGAGTGGCACGACCCCAGCGGTGTCGAAGGCCGCGCGCAGAGTCTCGACGGTGCTCGGGTCGAAGTCGGCGCCGACGACGATGCCGACCTGACGGCCGGCCACCGGCCAGGTCTGGCCCACCTGGCTGAGAGCCGCGCTGGTTGTGGTCGCCCCCGGCGGCTCCGATGGCTCGGGCGCGGGTAGTCCGAGACCGTCGGCCACCCGCTGACACAGGTCGGGGTGGATGTTGGCCAACGCGCGCAACTGGCGCTGGCGGACGACCTCGTCCCAGCACTTCGACAACTCGAAGGTGTACGCATCCACCACGTGGTCCTTCTCGACCGCGCTCAGCGAGCGGTAGAACAGGCTTGCCTGGCTGAAGTGGTCCGCGAACGACTGCGGATGAGCCCGCTCCTTGACGCTGGCCGCGACCGTCGTCGGCACGTCGATAAAGGCGCCCTCGGCGTCGCCGGCCACGAACGGGCAGCCGCCATCCAAGGAGTTGGGGCGATAGGGCGCCACCCCGCCGTGCACGGCATCCTGGTGGAAGCTGTCGCGGAGGTTGTCGTTGATCGGTGCCTGCGCCCGGTTGATCGGGATCTGCGTCCAGTTCGGCCCGCCCAGCCGGGTGATCTGGGTGTCCAGGTAGGAGAACAGCCGGGCCTGCAGCAGCGGGTCGTTGGTGACGTCGATGCCCGCCACCAGGTTGCTGGGGTTGAACGCGACCTGCTCGGTCTCAGCGAAATAGTTCGTCGGGTTCCGGTCCAACGTCATCGTGCCGAGGACCTGCACCGGGCACAGCTCCTCGGGGACGAACTTGGTCGGGTCGAGCAGGTCGATCCCCTCGAACGTCTCGTCCTCAGTGTCGGGCATCACCTGCACACCAAGATCCCACTGCGGGCCGGCGCCGGCTTCGATGGAGTCGGCCAGGTCACGGCGGTGGAAGTCGGGATCAAGACCGCTGGTCAGCTGGGCCTCTTCCCAGGTGATCGAGTGCACACCCTGCTTGGGTTTCCAGTGGAACTTCACCAGCGACGTCTCGCCGGCGGCGTTGACCAGCCGCCAGGTGTGCACGCCGAAGCCCTCCATGGTCCGGTACGAGCGGGGCAGGGCGCGGTCAGACATGTTCCAGATCGTGTGGTGCTGCGCTTCGGTGTGCAGCGAGACGAAGTCCCAGAACGTGTCGTGCGCGCTCTGCGCCTGCGGGATCTCCCGATCCGGGTGCGGCTTGCCGGCGTGAATGACGTCGGGGAACTTGATGCCGTCCTGAATGAAGAAGACGGGAATGTTGTTGCCGACCAGGTCGTAGTTGCCCTGGCTGGTGTAGAAGCGGGTGGCGAAGCCTCGAGTGTCACGGGCGGTGTCCGCCGAGCCGCGCGACCCGAGCACGGTGGAGAACCGCACGAAGACCGGGGTCTCGACACCCTGGCGCAGGAACTCCGCCTGGCAGATGCCCTCACCGGCGCCGTTGGCCACGAACGTGCCGTGCGCTGCGGCACCACGGGCATGCACAACGCGTTCGGGGATCCGTTCGTGGTCGAAGTGGCTGACCTTCTCTCGCAGGTGATGGTCCTGCAGGAGCGTCGGGCCCCGCCGGCCCGCCTTGAGCGAGTGGTCGGAGTCGCGCAGCCTCGCCCCATGCGCGGTGGTCAGATAGGCGCCCTGCTGGGCCATGCTCTCCGGCGGGGCCCCGGTCGCCGCCCCGGTGGGCGTCCGAGTCTCGGGCCCGGCCTGGTCAGGCTTGGGGGCGAGCGGACCGCGAGGGTCCGTCGGCTCGTCCAACGAAGGCGCCGCCGAGGTCGGCACCCCGGGAACCGGAACATTGACGGTGCTGTGCTTCTCGTCTTGTGGCACTGATATGTCCTTTTCATTGTCGTGGCTCGTACCGAAGAAGGTGCAACCCCGCGCAGCCCGCCGACCTGCACCCCCGCACCTCGGCGGTGGCTCCGATCGGTACGAGATCTACGCCGCAGCGCTCAACCAGCGCAGTTCGCCTGCCTTGGTTTACGTTGTAAGCGCAGGCTACGCACCCGGCCTGGACCTTGACACAGTGGGTTCCAGAAACGCGGCTGCGGCGCTGTCCGACCCAGGTCCAGGGCCGGCTCTCGAATGGAAGGTCTCGACCCGATCATGTTCCACGACAACCTGGCTGGGCTGCTTCGCGTTCTGGTGGTGGGTCCCCTCGCTTACATCTGGCTGATTGCTACGCTTCGGATCACCGGCAAACGCACCCTTGCGCAGCTGAACGCGTTCGACTTCATCGTCACCGTCGCTCTCGGCTCGACGCTCGCCACCGTCGTACTCAGCGAGACGGTCTCGCTGTCCGAGGGAGCACTCGCACTTGTCCTACTCACCCTTTTGCAGCTGGCAGCAGCCTGGGCTTCGGTCCGCAGCCCGCGCATCCGCCACCTCATCACCACCGAGCCCACCGTCTTGTTGCGCGACGGCCATCCCGTCGTCCGGACCCTGCAGCAGGAACGCATCTCCGATCAGAGCCTGCGGCAGGCGGTCCGCAGCGCCGGATACGGCGGGCTGGAGCTGGTGGCCTGCGTGGTGCTGGAGACCAACGGACAGCTCAGCGTCGTCCCGCAAGCCAATGTCGGCAGCGGATCGGCCCTGGTCGACCGGCACGGCCACGACGTCGCAGATCGAGACTGATTCTTGCCGTGCCGGAATCCGGACGGTCCTGGTCGGCATCGATGACTGGGCCGACCCCGTTCGGCCAACCAGCCACCGATGTGATCGAGAAACCGGTTTGAGTTCCCGACACCGGCGATGCCGAATCGGTGGGGTAACCGGGCTTCACCGCTGACAGTTGAGGCCGATGCCCCATGCCCCGATGGGGGTCTTCGACCCAGGCTTGGGTCATGGCTCCAACTCCCCGACGTGCGGTCAGCACCCTTACGGAAAGCCCACAGCTCGCCCGAGGCTCCGACGAACGCTTCACCGGCTACGGCGCGATGGGCGTGCCGTACTCCCGAGGGCACTATCTCGCCTTTCGCGACATGCTGGCCAGCTCACTGGGAGCGGCGTACCGGACCATTTGGCACCGCGACCCGCAGGGCCGCTGGACCATCTTCACCAACACCGATCCGAACCTCAGCTGCCCTCGCTACTTCGGCGCGGTCACGGCGGTTGAGCGGGTCCCCGCCATCGAGGTGACCTGGGCTGACGACTGGACGCTCGACGTCAGCATGGGCGACCGGCTGTCGTGGGAGCTCAAACTCCACGCGACCCCGGCCACCCAGATGATGACCGCGATGGGTTCGGCCGCTCCGCAGTGGGCTTGGACCAGCGATGCCGTGCTCGCCTCGATGGGACCGATGGCCGGCGGTTTCCTCCGGTCGGGGCGGATCAGGTTGCACGGACGTACGCCCAACGGCCCGCACTTCAAGGCCGCACCGATGCGGGTGTGGCGAGTCGCCGGCGGCAAGGCCCGGCTGCACGACGCCGATCTCGGCACCCTCGCCCCATTGGCGGAGCAGACGCGTCTCGGGGACTTCTGGCTCCCTCAGCGCGGGCTGTTCTTCGCCGGTCAGGCCCGGTTCACGACGCCCGTCCCAGACCTCGAGAAACAGGCCAGCGCCGGCCCGCGATCAATGACGGCCTGACCGATCATCCCCACCACAGACACCACCACCAAACCCACCAGACCCACCTTCACCCTGGAGAGGCACCATCATGATCGATCTGCAGCAGGCACCGCCCATCGACGTCGACAAGCTCATGGCTTTCGTCTTCAAAGCCGTCGACGAGGTCGGGGCCACCTTGAACACCGCCCTGGTCGTCCTTGGCGACAAGCTGGGTTACTACAGCGCCATGGCGGCCGGACCGGTCACACCGGCGGAGCTCGCGGAGGCGACCGGCACTGGTGAGCCGTACGCACGGGAATGGCTCAACGCCCAGGCCGCCGGCGGCTACGTGGCGTACGAGGGCTCAACCGGCCATTACACCCTGCCGCCCGAGCAGGCGGCGGCGCTCACCGATCCGGGCAGCCCGGCCTACCTGCCCGGCTTCTTCCAGATCGCCCTGGGCACCGTCCACGACCTCGACGGGGTGCTGACCGCGGCCCGGTCCGACGCCGGACTCGGCTGGAACGCCCACCACAGCGACGTACACGACGGCTGCGAGCGGTTCTTCCGCACGATGTACAACGCCCACCTCGTCGGCGAGTGGCTGCCGGCGCTGGATGGCGTCATCGAAAGGCTCGAGCGTGGCGCCAAGGTCGCGGACGTCGGGTGCGGACACGGGGCCTCCACGCTGATCATGGCCCAGGCGTACGAGAACTCCACCTTCACCGGGTTCGACTATCACGAAGCGTCCATCGCCACCGCCCGACAGCGGGCCGTCGAGGCCGGTCTGGGCGGCCGGGTGCGCTTCGAGACCGCGACCGCCACCGCCTTCCCCGGTAGCGACTATGACCTGATCACCACCTTCGATGCCCTGCACGACATGGGCGACCCCGTCGGCGCCGCACGCCGCGTCCGCGATGCCCTCGCCCCCGATGGCACCTGGATGGTCGTCGAACCCATGGCCGGCGACAGCGTCAGTGACAACCTCAACCCGGTCGGGCGGGCCTACTACGGCTTCTCGACCCTGCTCTGCACGCCGTCCTCACTGGCCCAGGACGTGGGCCTGGCCCTCGGCACCCAAGCCGGGCCCGCACGCATCCGCGACGTGGTCACCACGGCCGGCTTCACCCGCTTCGCCTCGGTCGCTGAGACCCCGTTCAACCGAGTTCTGGAAATCCGACCCTGATGGGGTCGGCCGTCGAAGCGGGGTCCCCGGGGAGGAGCAGAATCAGCCCATGAAGGGTTCGGGCCGACACAGTGGTGAGAGCCTGCCCCGACGGGTCGAGGTCCTCGCCGGGCTCTCCGTCGCGATCGACCTCGGGTTGGGTCAACCCACCGAACACATGCTCCGCTCGGCCACGATCGGCTGCCGGCTGGCCGACCGGCTCGGCCTGGATTCTGAGCTGCGCGGCACCGTCTACTACACCACTCTGGTGATGTGGATCGGCTGCCATGCCGACTCCCAGGAGTATGCCCGCTGGTTCGGGGACGACATCGCCGCCCGGCACGAGGCCTATCTGGTCGACTGGTCCGGCGTGCCGTATCTGCGGTTCCTGCTCGGCAACGTCGCCAAGGGCGAAGCGCTGCCTCAGCGGCTGAAGGTGCTGGGGACGCTCTTCCGCGATGCCCGCGGCCAGATCGCCACGCTGATCCACTCGCACTGCGCGTCGGCGGCGGCTCTCGCGCGGCACATCGGCCTCCCGGCGGAGGTCGCGACCACGCTCGCCTACACCTTTGAACGCTACGACGGCCAGGGGCTGCCGACCGGCGCGTCCGGCGACCAGATCCCCATCGAGATGAGGATCGCCCAGTTCGCCGACGTCGCCGAGGTCCACTACCGGATGTACGGCCTCGATGCGGTGATCGCGATGGCTCGCAGCCGGCGCGGTGGCCAGTTCGACCCGGCCGTGGTCGACGCGGTGCTGACCTCCCCCGAGGAGTTGTTCGCCTCCGCCCCAGATGGCGACGTCTGGGAGGACGCCCTCGACCAAGCGCCCGATCGGGACGTCCGGCTCACCGACGAGGGCCTCGACCGGCTGGTCTGCGCGGTCGGCGACTTCGTCGACCTCAAGTGCCCCTTCACGTTGGGCCACTCACGGGCTGTGGCCTCGCTCGCAGCGGCGGCCGGCGAGTCGCTGGGCCTGCACCCCGAGGACGTCCGTACGCTCCGCCGTGCCGGACATCTGCACGACCTCGGCCGGCTCGGTGTCTCCAATCAGGTGTGGTCCAAGCCGGCGGATCTCAGCCCGCCCGAGTGGGAGCGGGTGCGGATGCATCCCTACCTGACCGAGCGCGTCCTCGACCGGATCCCCGGGCTGGGCGGCGTACGCACCATCGCCCGCGCGCACCATGAGCACCTTGACGGGAGCGGATATCCGCTCGGCCTCGCGGGATCGATGCTCGGGCGCAGCGAGCGCGTCCTCGCCGCCGCGGTCGCCTACCAGTCGGCCCTGGAGCCGCGGCCCTACCGCGACCCGATGACACCCAAGCAGGCCATGGCGCGACTGCGCCTCCGCAGCCGGTCGGGCGAGCTCGATCCCGACTGCGTCGAAGCCGTTGTGGTCGGCGCCGGGCACCAGGCCACCCGGCTTCGGCGCGACGACCTGCTGACCCCGCGGGAACAACAGGTCCTCGGCCTCGTCGCCCGCGGGTTCTCCAACCGGGAGATCGCCAACCACCTGGTCCTGAGCGAGAAGACGGTACGCAACCACGTCGAGCGGACCTACGCCAAAGTGGGGGTGACCAACCGGGTCGGAGCCAGCCTCTATGCGCTCCAGCACGGCCTCGTGTCACTCCTGAACGAAGCGACGGATGGGACGTGACGATGGACCCTGGTTTTGCGACGCCAGTGCGCGAAACACTCCGATTTCACCGGGTCTCGAGCGACCGGCGTTGCAAAATCAGGGTCAGCCCGGAGAACCGCTCGGCGCCGCGCCTGGCGATCGGCGATAAGCCGTCCACCGAGACGCCCATCGCAGGCTCAGAAGTCTTCGCCCGTTCGCCAATCCATCTCCTGCAGCGTGAGGGGTGTTCCCGTCGGGGTCGGCCAACCACGCGTACTTGACCCGCCGACCACGTCGACGATGTTGGCGACGTCGGTGATACAGGGGCGGAGCCAGGGCTGTGTGATGCTAAGGAATCGGGGTCGAGGTCAGGAGGCCACAGATGGCTCTGCGTAGCGTCATGCGTCGGCTGGAACGGGTGACTCGGGCGGCGGATCCGAGAACGGCGGCCGTGCTGCAGCGTCGCTGGGAGGAGCTGCCGGTGAGCGTTCAGACCCCGGCGCAGTCGCTCGGCCGGCACTCCGTGGGATGCGAGGGCACGCATGGGGTGTTCCCGAAATGCAACCTGACGTGCTCGCCGTGTTATCACTCCAAGGACGCGAACAAGGTGCGCATCGACGGTGACCACACCGTCGCTGAGGTCACCCGGCAGATGGCATTCCTGCGGCAGGAGCGTGGACCGCACGCTCACGCCCAACTCATCGGCGGGGAGGTCTCCCTGCTCAGCCCTGATGCGCATGCCGCGGCATTGGCCGCGATGCGGGCTCACGGACGCGAACCGATGTCGATGACGCACGGTGACTTCGACTTCGGCTATCTGCGCGCCCTCGTTCTCGACCCGGCTGGACGCCCGCGGCTGCGGCGGGTAAGCTTCGCCGCTCACTTCGATTCCCTGATGCGGGGCCGGACGGGAATCCCACGCCCGCGCTCGGAGGCGGAGCTGGACCCTTATCGGGCCCGGTTCGCCGCCATGTTCCGCCGTCTTCGGCGGGAACACGGCGTCCGTTCGTATTTGGCTCACACCATGACCGTGACCCCCGAGAACCTTCCGGCCGTCGCCAGAACTGTCTCCTCGGTGCCGTCGATGGGCTTCTCGATGATGTCGTTCCAGCCCGCCGCGCGCGTGGGCGATGACCGAAGGTGGACCAGCGACCTCGACGAGGTCGGCATCGACGACGTGTGGCGCCAGATCGAGCGTGGTCTTGGGCGCAGGGTGGCGTGGGAGGCTGTCGAGTTCGGCGATCCGCGCTGCAACCGGACCGCCTTTGGCCTCCGGGTCGACGGACACTGGTTTCCGTTCCTCGACCCCGACGAACCCGGTGACATCGAGGCACGCGATTGGTTCTACGCCCATCTGGCCGGCATGGAGTTCATCGGTGTCGCCAAGAGCATGGTTGCGCTGAAGCTCCTGCGGTGCGTCGTCGAGCACCCGTCGGCGATTAGGGTGGTGGTCCGCTATGTCGGCCGGATGGGGGCTCGGGTCGGGGGGGTGCGCGTATTGGCTGCTGCCCTGGTACGACGACGAGTGGCCCCGCTGACGTTCGTGGTGCATCACTTCATGAATGCGGCGGATGTCGCGCCCGCGTGGGCGTTGATGGAGGCCGGGGTCGTCGCCGAGGATCCCCGGGTACGGGCGACCCAGGAGCGGCTGCAGGCCTGCATGTACACCATGGCGCATCCCGAGACCGGGCGCCTGATCCCGGCGTGTGCCCAGCACTCCGTCTTCGACCCTGGTGAGAACGAGCAGCTCCGCACCCTGTTGCCTCTGACGGTGCTCCGCTGACATCACCAGATCTATGAGGAGCCATCGTTTGACCCGCGTCCCGAATCACCCTGCCGCCGTCACCCGCGCGGGGCCGGGGTCAAGTCGCGCCGCCACCGAGCTGCTGCTCGGGGAGCTCCGGCGTGGTGGTTGGAGTGCACCGTCCTGGGTGGGGTTCCTCAAAGCCACAGCCACGCGGTCGGTGCAGCAGGCCCGCGCCCATCCGGTTGCGTTGATCGAGATGTCGGTGCTGCACCTGGTGTTCGCCTTGCTGAACGGGCGACGCAGATGGGGATGGACCGTGACCAGCTGGGCCCTGGCCGGGACCCATCTGGGGATGCTGGAGCAGCGGCAAAGCCTGGGGTGGGCAAACCTCCTCACCCTGACCCGGGCGAACCTTCCGGTCATCGGGCCGAGACTCGGGTCATGGCTGCCGGTCCTCGCCGTGGTCACCGACCTCGCCGACGGTGCGATCGCCCGACGCACCAACACGGTGACCCCGTTCGGCCGGTACGCCGACTTCCTCGCTGACACGGCGGTGTGGACGTGGTACACCCTCCACCACGAAACCAGCCCGGCCGCGAAGGCCGCCACGCTCAGCGCCTGGGGCATCCCGGTGGTTCTCGTCGCCGCGGCCAGCTTCGCCCGGGGCGGAATGGTCGACGTCCCCAGGTCTCGCTGGCTGCGGCCGTGCGCGACGATCCAGGCGGTCCTCTGCGTGCGGGCCGTGATCCGCCGGATCACCCGTTGAGCCTCGACGACCTGCCCGCGGTGACGCTTCCCCGCGCGCTGCAAGCCGCGCTGCTGTGGCGGGACCCCATCGGCCAGCTGCGCCGCTGGTCGCGCCGACTCGGCCCCATTTTCACCGTCTCGCTTCCCTCCGCCGGCGAAGTGGTGCTGGTCGGCGATCCGACCGCAGCCCGCGAGATTCTGACCAGTGACCCCGCCCTGTCCCACACCGGCTCGGCGACCGGCCGGGTCCTGCCGCTGCTCGGCGGAGGCTGCGTCCTGCGCCTGGACGGAGACCTCCACCGGCAGCGACGCCGGCTCCTGAACGGCGTCTTCCACGGCGACAGCCTGACCAGCCGGGCCGACCTGATCGGCGCCGTCGCCGACCGCGAACTCGACCGGTGGCGAACGGGCACCACGCTGGCCGCCGTGCCCGCGATGCAGACCATCAGCTTCACCGTGATCGCCGAATTGGTGCTAGTGGCGCGTCTTCGAAGTCTCGTTACGTTTCGCGACGCCCAGGCACGCACCTCGCTGCGTTCTCCTCGGTCGAGATACGACCCGGTATCCCTCCCTCGTCGGCCTGGCGATGCACGCACCTGAACGCCGCCAAACGTAACGGAACTTCAAAGACACCCCACTGGGGATCGACGACCCGGTCGAGATCGGACGGCTGCACGCCGCGGTCCGCAGTCTGTCCAGCCCTGTGGCGCTGGCCGGGACCTGGATGTCACCCGTCGGCGACGGTTGGATCCGGGACCGTATGTGGCAACGCTGGCTCCGACGGCGCACGGAGGTGGACCGACTGCTCACGTCCGTCATCACCCGGAGACGATCAGCACCATCCGGCGGCACCGACGCGCTGGGGCTGCTCCTCCCGGAATGCCCACCGACCAGCGACCGCTACGCGCAGGCGCCGCCAGCCCCGGGACCACCTCCGCCGCCTCACCTCACGGCTGACGGCTGGCTGACGGACGAGCTGCTCGCTTTGCTGATGGTCGGTCACGAGACGACGGCGACGGCTCTTGCGTGGGCGTTGGAGCGACTGGCCCGCCAACCCGAAACGGCTCATCGGCTGGCGCAATCCCTGGACGCCCCGCTGACCCCTACCTGTCGGCGTTCATCAAGGAGGTGCTTCGCTGGCGGCCGCCGGTGGTCGATGCCGTTCGGGAGCTCGTTGAGCCCGCCATCGTGCTCGATCGTCCGCTGCCGGCGGGGACGCTGGTCATGGTCTCTCCAGTGCTCGTCCACCACAACTCGGACCCGTACCCCCAGGCTGACCTCTTCCAACCCGAGCGTTTCCTCGAGCAGCGTCCGAGGAACGCCGCCGACTGGATACCGTTCGGGGGCGGTCGTCGCCACTGCCTGGGCGCCGAGCTCGTCATGTTTGAGATGCAGATCATCCTCAAGCGACTGCTGAGCAGATTCGTCGTGGCGCCGGCCGGCCGCCGCGTGGAAGGTGCCCGGCTCCAGGGAACCATGGTGGTTCCGTCCCGCGAGGAGCAGGCTCCAAGTCACCCATCCGCGGCCGCCGGCCCGCCCCTCAACCTGATCTCGCGGGTCGACCTCCGAGGAGGCTGGCTGATCGTGAGGGCGGCGTCTCCGCGTACGGGAATGGTTGGCCTCGTTCACCGGGTTTCCCATCCAGCCGCAGGATCCTCCAGCAGCGGAGAGGAAGTCCGACGGATGTACAGCGAGAAGATCACCTTCCTGGGTTCGGGCGGCGCACCGCTGGCCGCCCGTCTGGACTTTCCGGATTCCCAGCCCCGGGCGTACGCCCTCTTCGCGCACTGCTTCACGTGCAGCAAGGACGGGTTGGCGGCGACGCGGCTCGCGCAGGCGTTGACCGGGTTCGGCATCGCGGTCCTGCGCTTCGATCTCACCGGCCTCGGCGGCTCCGGCGGCGACTTCGCCAACACCAACTTCACCTCGAACATCGCCGACCTGGTCAACGCCGCCGACCATCTGCGCAACACCTACACGGCCCCGACCATCCTGATCGGTCACTCCCTCGGTGGAGCGGCCGTCCTGGCGGCCGCCGAACAGCTCCCTGGCGTGCGCGCCGTCGCCACCATCGGGGCTCCCGCAGACACCGAGCACGTGCTGCAGCTTCTCGCTGAGCGCCGCGACGAGATCGAAGAGGACGGCGAGGCTCAGATCTGCCTGGCCGGTCGACCGTTCAGGATCCGTCGACAGTTCCTGGAGGACATCGCCCACCAGCCTCAGCTGGATCGGATCCGCCGGCTTGACGCCGCACTGCTGGTGATGCACTCCCCCGCCGACGAGATCGTGGGCATCGACAACGCGCGCACCATCTTCGATGCCGCGCGCCATCCCAAGTCATTCGTCTCCCTCGACGGCGCCGATCACCTGCTCACCCGAGCCGCCGACGCACGCTTCGCGGCCGCGATGCTGGCGTCCTGGGCCACCAGATATCTCGACGAGGACCCCGTACCGCGCCCCGGGTCCGCGAATTCCTCAACGGCGCAGACCGAACCAGGACTGGTCGTGGTCTCCGAGAACGGTGCCGGGCCCTATGGCCAACGCATCACGGCCGGCCGGCACCGGCTGACGGCCGACGAACCGGCTCCGATCGGTCATGACGGCGGCCTGTCGCCCTACGACCTGCTGCTCGCCGGGCTCGGCGCCTGCACCTCGATGACGCTTCGCATGTACGCGGCGCGCCAGCAATGGCCCCTGGACAGGGTGACCGTCTCGTTGCGCCACTCCCGCATCCATGCCACCGACTGCGCGGACTGCGCGACCCAGACCGGCCAGCTGGACCGCGTGGAGCGCACGATCCGGTTGACCGGTGGTCTCGACGACGATCAGCGACGGCGACTCCTTGAGATCGCGGACCGGTGCCCCGTACATCGAACCCTGGGCTCCGCGGTGGACGTCCGCACCACCCTGGCCTCGGACGAGCTGCTTCCGGTCGTCGCCGCGGACCCGATGGCCAAGGCGCCGGCCTGAGACGATCGGTCCGTGCCCGGATCAGGCACCGCCCACAGTCCATCAGGCGATGGAACGACCACGCCGATCCGGTCCCCCGGATGCAGGCTGGTTCCCCACCGCGCCTCCACCTCGACTCTCGGCCTCGCGGCGGTCAGCGGGTGATCGAGCTCGACGACCACGTCTTGATGCGGGCCAGACTGCCGTACCTGGACGACCCGCCCGGTGACGGCCGGCCTCGCGGCAAGGGTTGCGAAGCCAAGTCGTTCCCTACGAATCAGCAGGATCGCGGGGCCTTCCGCCTCGACGGCTCCGGGCAGGGTGAAGGAGCCCAGGCTCGAATGGTGTGCACCCGACTCGACCCGGCCGGGCAGCTCGTTGAATCCACCGAGGAGCCGGGCCACGGCAAGCGTCTTCGGCTCCGTGTAGAGCCGCTCGACCAGGTCGAACTGCTCGACGCGCCCGGACACCAGTACGGCGACCCGGTCCGCCAGCCCAGCCTCATCGAGGTCGTGGGTGACGATCAGGATCGTGGGGTCGAGGGCCGCACGGACCTCTTGCAGCAGCTGGTGCATGGACGTACGCAGACTGGTGTCGAGGGCGCTGAACGGCTCGTCGAGGAGCATCAAGCGGCGGCCGGCGGCAAGGGCCCGGGCCAAGGCAACGCGTTGCTCCTGACCGCCCGAGAGCTGCCTCGTCCTGCGTCGGCCGAAGTCGCCCAGGTGGACCAGGTCGAGGTACCGCTGGGCGGCGGCCCGGCTCTGCGCGCGGCTTCGACCGCGCAGTCGGTCCGCGAAGGCGACGTTGTCGAGCACGTTCAGGTGGGGGAAGAGGTGGGGTTTCTGGAACATGACCGTGAGGTCGCGCTGCTCCGGGGGAACGCCGCGGACGTTGGTCCCGTAGAGCTGCACGTCGCCCGACTCGGCCCGGTCCAAACCGGCGGCGACTCTGAGCAGGGTGGTCTTGCCGGATCCCGAAGGCCCGAGTACGGCGACCATCTCGCCGGGGTCGACCTCGAGGTCGACCCCGGCCAGCGTCGGCTGCTCGGCGCCGGCGTGGCGGTGGGTGATCGCCGACAGGCTCAAAGCGGCGCTCATGCCTGCGCCGCCGTCCTGCGGCGCGAGGTCGCGTACGCGAAAATCGCCAAGGCCGCCAGTGGTGGCAGGCTGGCGGCAATGGCCAGGGTCGAGGTGAGGGCGTCGTTGCCGGACCCGGCCGCGGAGGAGCCGATCAGCATGGGTGCGGTGACGATCTGGCCACCACCGATGAGCAGCGTGACCGCGTAGTCGCTCCACCCGACCAGGAACGCGAGTCCGGTGGCGGAGACCAGGCCGGCGGTGGCGGCCGGAAGCGTGACGCGGCGTCGAGCCTGGCCCGGGCTGGCCCCGAGGACTCGGGCCTGCTCTTCCAGGGCCGGGTCCAGTCCGAGATAGGTGGCCCGCATGGTGAAGGTCGTGTACGGCAGCGCGAACACGCTGAGGAGCAGGATCACGGCGACCTGCCCGGGAATGCCCACCCTGAGGATGACGATGTTCAGGCCCATGGCAATCGCGAAGGGAGCCAGGACGACCGGCGCGATCAACACGATCGACGGCAACGCTGGTCTTCGCAGGAGCCGCCACCCCAACGCCCGACCCGCCATCACCCCGAGTGGCGTCGCGATCAGTGCGACGGCCACTCCGAGGAGGCCGGATCGGATCAGCGCCGCGATGACGCCCGCTTGCAGCGCCTCCTGAGGCCCGCGGGTACCGAAGACCTGCGGCAGCCGCGCGACCCCTGACCAGCGCGTTGCCGCCGCCCACAGCAACAACGGGGTCAGCGGCAGGGCTAGCCACGCCACCAGCAGGGCCGGGACGACGGCGCGGAGCGGCTGGTGCCGCGAACCCCATCGCAGGACGGCCGGCGTCGTCAACGGCCCGCCCCGAGCCGACGTACGAGCGGCAGGACAGCAACGGCCGCGAGCAGGGCAAGTCCGGTGGCGACCACCGCAGTGGCCGCCGCCTGCGGCCGCGCCGCACTGTCGATGTCGGTGAACAGCCGGTAGGCCATCACCGGGAGCGGCTCGGGGTACGCGCGGCCAAGCAGGCGGGCGACCTCGTAGGTGCCGAGCGAGTAGACGAAGACGATGAGGGATGACGACGCGAGGGCTGGTGCGGAAAGGGGCAGCAGGACCCGTCGCCATTGCGTTCGCGGTGCGGCGCCGAGCACCGCCGCGACCTCACGCAGGTCCGCATACTGTCGTCGGACCGAGGCAATGACCAGCAGGGCCACGAAAGCGGACTCCTTCCAGGCCAGCTCGAGCACGGTTGCCCAGGGCCAGCGGCCGCCCACCAGCTCGGGCCACGAGGCGGCTGAGATCCCGGTCCAGCGCTGGGCGAGCCCGACGTTCGACAGCAGCATTCCGGTCGCGGCCGCTCCCACCAGGTGCGGCACCGTCAGCACGGCGACGGCCAGACCGACGACGAGCCGCACGCCGCGTCCGGCCCCCACGACGACAGTGGCGATGGTGAGGCCGATGGCTGCAGCCAGCAGAGTCGCCGTGGCCGCAGTCATCAGTGACTCTCGCGTCGCGGCGGGCAAGTCGCGGGCCAGCGTCGTGAATCCGTCGGTGCTCAGACGGGGCTGCCCCACGAGGGGCAGCAGTCCGAGACTGGTGGCGACGACGGTGACGAGCGCCGTACCGGTGACCGCAGCGACGAGGAACACCGCGGGTGCGACGAGGCGTACGCCGCCGAGTTGCCTGACCGCTCGGACGTCAGAGGTGCTCGAGGTGGGCTGGGTCACGACCCGGAACCGAGCACGGCCTTGCGCCAGCCTTTGTCGATGCGCGACACCCACGACGAGGCGAGCTCGGGATTGGCGTTGCGCGAGAGAACGTCGTAGGACGGCACGACGTCCGAGACCGGGACGTCGGCGAACCGCGCCCGATCGGACTGACGGAGTAGTCCGGTGTCGAGCACCGTGAACTGTCCCCAGGTGCCCGGATCGGCCTTGATCGCCTGCTGGGCGGGCGACAGAGCAAGGTTGGCCACGACCATCGCGCCCGCAGGGTCGCCCGCAGCTGCGGGAATGGCGAGGAAACTGGCGTTTCCGATGGTGCCTTCGTCCAGCGGGAGGACGCGCGTACTCGCCGGGAATGTACCGTCATCGACGAGCTTGGTGAGCGTCGCCGGCCCGTACGTCATGGTCAGATCGACCTCGCCGTCGGCGTAGAGCCGGTCCAGCGCCACCGAGTCGCGGGGGTAGGTCCGGCCTTGGCGCCAGAGCGAGGGAGCCACGTCCTTCAGGGCGGCCCAGAGCTGGGGGGTCAACTTGTCGTAGGCGTCCTCGTCGAACTGGGCCGGAATCTGCTGGTAGCCGCCGGCGGTGCTGTAGAGCGCTCCGCGCACGAAGACCGAGCCGGTGAAGTCGGGCGGGGCCGGATAGGTAAACCGTCCGGGATGGTCCTTGGCCCACTGGAGAACACCCGACATCGACGTCGGCGGCTCGGCCACCCGGGCCGAGTCGTAGACCAGCGTGAACTGTGCCTTGTGCCAAGGCGCCTCGCAGCCGTCGACCGCGGTCCCGAAGTCCTGGCTGACCAGCGCATCATCGGCGGCCACGAACTTCAGGTTCGGCAGCTGGGAGGACCAGCCGCAACGCCACGCTCCGGCCTGCTTGCCGGCGGCGAAGTTGTCGCCGTTGACCCACACCAGGTCCACCGCGCCGGCCTGGCTGCCGGCCTGCCGCTCGGCGAGAATGCGGGTCATCGCGTCCTTGGTGTCCGCCACCGGGACCCGTCGCAGAGTCACCCCGAGCTCGGCGGCCGCGGGGGTGAGTACGTCGTCGACGTAAGTGTTGCCTTGCTGGTCACCGCCGTACATCCACAGATCGACGGTCTGCCCCTGGGCTTGCTCGCTGATCTGCGACCAGGAGCGGTTCTCGGTCGTGGAAACCGTCGCCGCGCCCGGGGCGGCGCAGCCGGATGCGGTCAGTCCGAGCAGCACCCCCGGGAGGAGCAGTCGAGCAAGGCGCGGGTACATCGGACCTCCACGGCAGGGAACATGTCACATGGGGAACACTCCGAGATGCTCAGGGACTTCCCGACACAGGAACCCCAATGCACCAAGACGTCAGGATCACCGATGAACAGAGCCAGCCTCGTCAAAGCCGCCACACTCGCTTTGATCGTACTGGGTGCCGTCGTGTTGGCCCTGATCTTCAGAACCCCGGACTTTGCGGCGATCAGGTCGCGCGTCGAAGGCGCCGGCGTGTGGGGACCCGCGTTGTTCTTCACCTTGTACGCGGGCCTGGCCCTCATTCCGTGGCCCAAGGCAGTCCTGACCGCAGCCGGGGGTGCGCTGTTCGGCCTGTGGGGTGGAGCGGCTCTCTCGCTGGCCGGCGCCCTGGTCGGCGCGACCATCTGTTTCGGCGCCGGGAGACTTCTCGGCCGTGACGCCGTCGACCGCCTCATCGGTGGACGCCTGGCGCGCGTGGACGCGCTGCTGGGCGATCACGGTCTGCCCGCGGTGCTCGTCGTTCGCCTGGTCCCGCTGGTGCCCTTCACCGCCATCAACTACGCCTCCGGGCTCTCGGGCGTCCGGTTGGTCCACTATGTGTTGGGCAGTGCGGTCGGGATGATGCCCGGCAGCCTGGCTTATGCAGCGTTGGGTGCCTACGGCACCGATCCGTGGGGCCTGTTTGCCGCCGGCTCCGCACTGGTGCTTCTCGTGGCCGGCGGCTCGTGGTGGGCACGGCGGCTCAGCTCGCGCCCCTCGAGCGGCGCCGCAGTGGACCGCACCCATGATTGACGCCACCCTCCGGCGCGTCCTGGATCGGCCGCTGTCCGAGCTGGCCCGGTTCGTTGACCGACCTGTCATCAGTCCGAACCGGCTGACCGTTCTCGGCCTGGCGACGGGGCTGGCCAGCGCGGCGGCTGCGGCCGGACAGCTGTGGTGGTGGGCGCTGGGACTGTGGTGGTTCTCACGGGCGATGGACGGACTCGATGGCCCGCTTGCTCGGCGTCGCCGCGCGGGTGCTCACGACGACACCGAGGCCCCGCACAGTTCCGAGGCGGGCGGATTCCTGGACATCACGGCCGACTTCACCGTCTACGGCGCAACCGTGGTCGGGGTAGCCATCGGCGCCTCCCGCCAGTACGGTGCCGAGTGGCTACCCTTCCTGCTGGTCCTTCTGGCCTACTACGTCAACGGAACTGCGTTCTTGGCGTTCTCCTCCATTGCCGAGCGGACCGGACGGAGACGTCAGGATGGTCGTTCGCTGAGTTTCCTCGGAGGGATTGCGGAGGCCACCGAGACCATTGCGGTGCACACCCTGTGGCTCCTCACCCCCGCGTACGCCGGGATCATCGCGTGGGTGTGGGCGGCCGTCGTCGGAGTCAGCGCGACCCAGCGAATCGTGGCGGGGTTTCGGGACCTCTCCTGAGAACCGGAGGCGTCGGATTGGTCGATGGCTCAGGTGCGTGCCCGCGTCGGCCCGGTCAGCTGTCCCGGCCGACCCATCATGACTCCAGGTCAACATCTGACGCAGGGTCCCAGTCATGACGGGTAGCGTCGTCCGGGAGTCGGGGGTCCGTCACGCCTGGAAAACCCGGTGAGTCCGCACGATGCTTCCAGCGCGCTGAGCCCTCTCGATTCGGCACCGTCGCCCACCCGAAACCCAAGGATCCCATGTCGCGCTACACGCACTTCGCCTCTTGGTACGACCTAGCGTCGGTCGAACCGGTGTACGGAGTCGGTCGCGAACGCGCCATTCCCGCGCTGCACCTGCAAGAAGGATCCCGGGTGCTGGACATCGGCTGCGGAACCGGGCTCAACTTCCCCCGCCTCGCGGCCGCCGTCGGTCGAAGCGGACACGTGGTCGGCGTGGACCGCAGCAGCGAGATGCTCGAGGTGGCGCGACGCAAAACGACGAACGGGCCACCCGGGAACGTCGCCTTGGTCCAGGCCGACGCCGAGAGCCTTCAGCATGCCGCCATCGGCGTGGACGCCCTCAAGGTGCCGTTCGACGCGGTGCTGTTCACCTACTCGCTGTCGTTGATGACCGGCTGGAAGCAGGCGTGGCAGCAGGCGACCTCTCTGGTCCGCCCCGGTGGTCGCGCGGCGATCGTCGACATGGAGCAGCCGCACGGTTGGGCCCGGCTCCTCGCCCCGGCTGCCCGGCTGTCCTGCTGGCTGGGCGGCGCCGACATCAACGCACGTCCGTGGACCCTGCTCGAGCGAACAGCACACGACGTGCAGGCCTGGAGCTTGCGCGGCGGGCACGTCCAGGTGCGGGTCGGGACGCTTTAGAGACCCCTGACCGGCCCACGGTGGACGCCCCACGGGCTCCAGCAGATCAGCCGTTGATACGGATGAGCTTCTTGTTGACGAATTCCTCGATCCCCAAGGTGCCGAGCTCGCGACCGAAGCCGGACCGCTTCACCCCGCCGAACGGCAGTTCAGCAGCCTCGAGGCCGACGCCGTTGACGAAGACCATGCCGGTCTCCAGGCGGTCGGCGACGCGGGCGGCCTGGTCGGGGTCGCTGCTGAACACGTACGAGCCCAGCCCGTACGAGGTGTCGTTGGCCAGGCCGACCGCCTCGTCTTCTGAGTCCGCCTTGAAGACCATGGCCACCGGGCCGAACAGTTCCTCGCGAAAGATCGGATTGGTCGGTTCGACCCCGGTCAGCACGCCGGGGGGAAAGTGGGCACCGGAGCGAACACCGGCGCTGGCCAGCGTCGCACCGCCGGCGACCGCTTGCTCGACCTGCGCCTCGAGGTTTTTGGCCGCCTGCAACGACGACAGCGGTGACAGCCCGTCCGCCTTGGCCAGCATCTTCTCGGTGAACTGGGCGACGAAGTCGTCGTAGATCGGCTCGGCCACGATGAACCGTTTGCCGGCATTGCAGGCCTGGCCGGTGTTCTCCATCCGGGCCTCGACGGCGGCGTCGACCGCGGAATCGAGGTCGTCGGTGGCCAGCAGGATGAAGGGGTCGGAGCCGCCCAGCTCGAGCACGACCTTCTTCAGGTGCCGACCGGCGATCTCGGCGACGGCCGCGCCCGCGCGCTCCGAGCCGGTGAGCGAGATCCCGGCGACCCGGGGATCGGCGATGATGTCGGCGACCTGGTCGTTCGTGGCGTAGAGATTGGTGTACGCGCCCTCGGGAAAGCCGGCGTCGAGGAAGATCTGCTGCAGCGCCGCCGCCGATTCGGGGCACTGCGGGGCGTGCTTGAGCAGGATCGGATTGCCGGTCACCAGATTCGGGGCGGCGAACCGAGCCACCTGGTAGTAGGGATAGTTCCACGGCATGATCCCGAGCAGTACGCCGAACGAGCCGCGGCGGATCACCGCGCTGCCCGAGCCGGTCAGGTGTGGCACCGGTTGGTCGGCCAGCAACTCCTCGGCGTGGTCGGCGTAGAAACCGTAGATATCGCCGCAGAAGTCGACCTCACCCAGCGACGCCTCGATCGGCTTGCCCATCTCGCGATTGATGATCGCGGCGAGCTCGTCGCGACGCTCGACGTGCAGCTCACCGACCCGGCGTACCAAGGCGGCGCGCTCAGTGACCGACGAACTCCGCGACCAGCCGGCGTGAGCCGCGCTCGCTGCGGCCAGAGCTGCCTCGACGTCCGCCGCGGACGCGGTCGCATACGTGCTGACCTGCTCGCCGCTCGCGGGATCGGTGACGGCGTACTCAGTCATGACGGCCTCCTGCTGACGGCCAACCGACGTGGGTGGCTTCATTCGAAACGTTACCGGTACGCGAAGTGCCGTTGGACAGCACCCGACGTTCGATGCCGGCGATGGTTCACCTTGTCTGCCCGTCTCTGATCCTGATGCGCGTGGTCTTGCTATCGCCAGCTTCACTCCTCGAACCGGCGGCCCAGCAGGCTTCGGCGTTGGTCGAACCAGGTATCAACAGACCCTCGTAGCGACGGACCGGCCGCCATAGGGTCGAGAACATGGTGGATCGACATCAGCGAGCGTTCCCTTTCCGCAGGCCGCGAGCCGATGCCGGTCTGAGAATGCGCCCGCAGTGAGCACCACGACACGTTCCGAGCCCTCACCGTGGGCGCCTCTGCGGCACCGCGTGTTCGCCGGCTTGTGGGTGGGCGTGCTGATCTCGGGGATGGGCACCTGGATGCAGACCCTCGGTGCCCAGTGGCTGCTGGTGGATGCACCGAATGCCACCGCGCTGGTGGCGTTGGTCCAGGCCGCCAACACGCTGCCGATCATGTTGCTGGCGGTGCCGTCAGGCGTGCTCGCGGACTCCTTCGATCGCCGCTGGTTGCTGTTCTTCGTGCAGGTGTATTTCCTGCTGGTCGGGACCTCGTTGTTGGTGCTGACCATCGCCGGGTTGATGCCGCCCGCGCTGCTGCTGACCTTCACCTTCCTGCTGGGCATCGGAGTCGCTGTGCAACTGCCGGCCTGGCAGGCCAGCACGCCTGAGCTGGTGCCGAGAGCCCAGATCCGGTCGGCCGCACGGCTGGAAATGGTGGGCGTCAACCTCTCGCGCGCGGCCGGGCCAGCCGTTGCCGGTCTGGTCATCGCCAAGTTCGGAGTGCCGACCGTATTCGGCCTGAATGCGTTGTCGGTGATCCCGCTGGCCGTCGCCCTGCTGTTCTGGCGGCGGACCCCGACAATCGCCCCTGGCGCGCGCGAGCGGTTTTGGCCGGCATTGCGCGCTGGCGGCCGCTTCGCCTGGCACGATCGCGCCGTCCGCAGCATCCTCGTTCGGTTGGCGCTCTATCTCTTGCCGGCGTCGGTGCTGTGGGGGCTGCTGCCGTTGGTGGCCAGCCGCCAGCTGGGGGTCGGACCCGGTGGGTACGGCTTCATGTTCGCGGCGCTCGGGGTCGGCGCGATCAGCGGGGCATTGGTCCTGGGGCGAGTGCGAACCAAGATGTCGACCAACGCCATGTTGACCGCGGCCGGGCTGCTGATGGCGGTCGCGCTCGCCGTGCTGGTGTTGGTGCCGAACTTCCTGTCCGCGCTCGTGGTGCTGGTGTTCGCCGGGCTGTCCTGGACGACCACCATCTCGACCCTGGTCGCGGAACTCCTGCTGTTCTTGCCCAAATGGGTCCTGGCGCGAGGGATGGCGATCTGGACGATGGTCTTCACCGGCTGTCAAGCGATCGGAGCCTTGCTCTGGGGCTTGGCGGCCGGCGAGATTGGCCTGACACTGTCGTTTCTCCTAGGCGCCGTTCTCGCGGCGGCGTCCGCTGGCCTTGGTCTGATCCGGCGCGTCCCGGACGCCGGCGACCTGAATCCGGATCCGGTGGTCTATTGGAGCGAGGCCAGGGTCAGCTTTGAGCCCAACCCGGACGCCGGACCGATCCAGGTCGCCATCCGCTACACCATCAGCCCGGACCGCGAGGAGCAGTGGCTCGCGGCGATGCAACTCCTGCGCCGGTCGCGGCTGCGAACCGGAGCATTCCGTTGGGAGCTCTACCGCGACGCCGCCCGCGATGGTCGATTCCTGGAGCAGTTCTGGGTGGCCACCTGGGACGAGCACCTGCGCCAGCACGACGGCCGCCTCACGGCCGCCGACCAGCAGGTTGAGGAGTCCGCCCTCGCCTTCTCCGACCCGCCCGCAACCGCTGATCATCTCCTTCCGCCCTGATCCCTCGGACCTGGATGCCTCTGGAGATCATTGGTGTTCGCAGGCGTCGTCGATGGTGCCCGGCGTGCCGTGACCAAGCAAGCGCGGCGAGGTCGGTCGCAGCCAGTTCCCATTGGAGGGTCCATAGGTGGATTGCCACCGGCGAGGGAGCGGTGGTGTTCTCCCAGCGGTGCGGTTGAGAGCCGATCGAGCACTTTACGACTGCAATCGACGGGCAGAGCGGCGACCAGCCCGGCGAGCTCGCGCTCAACGCTGTCGGATGCGGCGGGCATCAACGCACTACGCGCTTCTATTCGCCGACGCTGGCGCGGGGGGCGGAGACACTCCTCCCACTGACTTTGTGCGGAACGATGATGATGAAGAGCGTTCGGTTGCCGGCCGCCCACGGTGTGGGATCGTCGTGTGCCCACAGCTCCACAAGTTCGTCGGCCCGCGTGGCTGTCCGCGACACACCGCGGGCGGTCACGCTCCAGCCGTGCCGGCCTTTGAGGTCCAATTCGTCGATCTCGAAGATGACCGGGCGTGGAGCTCTCAGCTCGGCCAACGGACCGAATGCCGACGTTCGAAAGACGATCAGACCTTCGTGGACCGCGTAGGTGACGGGGAGCAGATTCGGCCCGTCCGCTGTCTCCCACGCCACCCGGCCGACTGTTCCTGCCTCGAGCCGCTGCCAGCACTCCCGCTTCGACAGCCGCTGAAATCGACCCGGATCCTCAGACAAAGTCGGGCCGCCAAAGGAGACCGACCACCAAGCACGCGGACCCCGTTGACGACCTTGAGGTTTGTCGTCGTCGACCTGACGGTTCGTCCATACTCCCCGGTCTAGCACACCCAGCGGGGGATCACGGAGTCAATAAGACCCGAGATTCCGGGACCTTCTGCCCTTTTTGAACCCGGCCAGACCGGTTTCTATGGAGCTGTGCAGATGAGTCCCGAACGGCAGCTGAGTCCCGAACGGTTCGACCGTAGGAAGGTTTCCATGCCGACGCCAGCTGATGACCGCAGCCCCGATCGGGTTCCAGCTCCACGGCCTGGCCACCATGTTCCTCTTCGTCTTGTGGCCATTCACCTGCTTGGTGCACGGCTTCAGTGCGCCCGTCGGTTACCTGACCCGGCCCCACATCGTCTACCGGTGTCGCGACGACATCCAGCTCGGCTCCCACACCCCCGACGCGGGTGGGATCGGGTCAGATGAACCCCAGATATCAGCAACCGTCCGCCCGTCCACAACACGGTCCGAAAGGCTTCACCTCATGCAGAAATCTTCGTTGGCCGCGCTCGCCCGAGAACAGCTCGAGCTCGCCCGAGCGGCGTCGAGCGGAAGGAGCGCTTCGACCGTTTACGGCGGGCATGAGCATGTCTTGCGCCAAACGATGATTGCGCTGACCGTCGCCAAGCTGCCCTGAACACGTCCCCCCTGCCACCCGGAGCCACCCATGACCGCCACCGTCGAACAACACCGACACTCCCTCCTCTCGCCAGAAGCCACAGCAGTCGTCGAAGCCACCGCCGCCGCCGTCGCCGAACACGCCGACGCGATCACCGCCCTGTTCTATCCCGCCATGCTGACCGCCCGTCCCGACCTGCTGCGGCTCTTCAACAAGGGGAACCAGGCCACCGGCGAACAGAGCAGGGCGCTGGCCGCGTCAGTCGTGGCCTACGCCGTGCAGCTCATCGATCCGGCCGCTCCCTCCTTCGAGCACGTGATGAGACGCATCGCCTACAAACACATCTCGCTCGGGATCCGCCCTGAGCAGTACACGATCGTCGGCCGCTACCTGCTCGGCGCCGTCGGAGAGGTGCTCGGCGAAGCGGTCACGCCGGCGGTCGCCGCAGCCTGGAACGAGGTCTACTGGCTGTTCGCCACCCAGCTGATCGCCGAAGAGGCACGGCTTTATCAGGACGCGCACATCGACCCGGCGGAACCGCTCAGCCCCTACCGCGTGGTCCGCCGCATCGAGGAGACCTCCGACGTCATCTCACTCGTGCTGGAGCCGGCCGACGACGGCCGCCTGCCGGAGATCGCACCCGGTCAGTACGTGTCGGTCTTCGCCGACCTGCCCGACGGGTCGCGCCAGCCACGGCAGTACACGGTCTCCTCGACCGGGTTGGGGAACCGGATGCAGATCACGGTCCGTCGAGTGCGGGGCACGGGCGGCGGCCCCGACGGTCAGGTCTCCTCGTTCCTCCATGACCAGGTGAACCCCGGCGATCTTCTCCAGATCAGCGCGCCCGCGGGCGACTTCGTCGTGCAGCCGAGCGACGGCCCGCTGCTGCTGGCCAGCGCCGGAGCCGGCATCACGACCGTGCTTCCCATCGTCGAACACATCGCTCGCAACCAGCCGCAACGCCCGGTCATCGTGGCCCATGCCGACCGCACCGCCCAAGACCACGCGCTGCGCGAAACCGTGCTGCACGTCGGACGCCAGCTCGACGATTTCACCGCCTATTCCTGGTACGAGACGGTCGAGCCCGACAACAGTCGCTCACGGCTTGGCTTCATGGACCTGTCCGAGATTCCACTGCCCAGCGATGTCCAGGTGTTCACCTGCGGCCCACTGCCCTTCATGCGTCACGTTCGCTCCACCCTGCTCAAGCGCGGGATCCCCGCCACGCGCATCCGCTACGAAGTCTTCGGACCGGACCTCTGGGCCGCCCAGATCCCGGCCGAGCCCGAAGAGACGTAAAGGCACGACGCGGACGACCTCAGTAGCGCTGCCTTCGAGCTGAGATCGAGTCCGCGGCCAGCTCCTCCGGTCTAGCCCGCCCCGAGGTCGACGGATAGGCTGACTGCTGCAGTGGGAAGGCACCATGACCGATCGACCTGGCTCCGGCTCCGACTCCGACCTCGGCGCTCAGTTTGATCTCATCCTCGCCCTGAGCTCGAACAACCTGATGCTCCACGTCGGCAGTCCCCGAGACGTCGTCGACCACTTCGAGCTCACGGATCCGAGCATCGAGCAGGGGCAGGACGACCGGTGCGCCGATCTGCAGTTCTACTCGAGCACGGCGCGTGAGTTGTCCATCGAGGAACTCCTCGCCGCAGCCCGGGGCGAGGCTCCCGACCACCCTCGGGGCAAGCTGCCCCGCGACGACGAGGACCCCGCGGTGTTGCTGACCCGGATCGACGCCAGCTTGATCACGGTGCAGCGCTACCTCGAGGAGAATCCCGATACCGGAGGGGACGGGCTCAACCGGCCGCCGATCACCCGCCTCCCGCCCATCAGCGGCCCCTATCCCCGCGTGCTCGAGCAACTGGCCCAGCTGTTCGGCTCCTTGGACAGTGCGGGACCGAACCGGGGCGGCTTCTTCCACAACCTGTGGCACCGAGCCACCGGGACATCCTGAGCACCTAGGCCGAACGCGATGAAGAGGCTGGTGCCGTCGGCTCTGGTTCGCCTTCCGACCCGCTGGCTGGTTGGCACCGGCGCGCTCCTGGTCGGCCTCGCCCTCCTCGGACTGGCCCTGGGGCCCGAGACGTCGCTCATCGACTCCATCTGGCTGCCGATCGCTCTCGCGGTCTCGTACGCGCCGCTGGCCCTGTTCGTCCTGCGGAAGTTGCCGGAGCATCCCGTCGGGCGGCTGATGCTCGGCACCGGACTAATGGCGACCCTCAGCTTCCTGGCCACGGCCTGGTCCCGCTGGACGCCGGCCGCCTGGCTTTCCCAGTGGCTGTGGTGGCCGCCGTTCGCCCTCATCCCGCTCGCCCTGTTGCTGTTCCCAGACGGCCGTCTCCCCACCCGTCGATGGCGCTTCGTCGCCGCCGCGCTGATAGTCGCCGCGGTCGTCACCACCCTCGCCCTGGCGGCCGCGGCCGCCCAAGAGCCGCGGACCTTGGTGTCGACGGTCGGCACGCCGGCGCCGTCCTGGGTTCAGGCGCTGGCTCGGGTAGCCGTCGGCGGAATCTTGGCCACCGTCGCGCTGACGGTCGTGGTCGGATTCGCGCTGGTTCAACGCTGGCGCCGTGCGGGCTGGTTGGAACGTCGCCAGATCGCCTGCCTGGCCCCCAGCGCCGGTCTGGTGGCCGTCAGCATCGCGCTCAGCTTCACCGAGCTTCCCGGTGCCTGGATCCCCGCCGTGGTGGCGCTGCCGCTCGCCTTCACGTTCGCGATCTTGCAGTACCGGCTGTTCGATCTCGACCTGATCATCCACCGCGGCTTGGTGTGGATCCTGCTGAGTCTGATCGCGGTCTCGATCTACGCCATCACCGTGGCCGGCCTGGCCGCGCTGGTGAGTCCGAGCCGATCGTGGACGGCCAACCTGCTCGCCGGTGCCGCCGTGGCGGCCATCCTGCTGCCGGCCGAACGAGTGGCCCAGCGCGCCGCCCAGCGGTTGCTGTTCGGCCAGCGCGACGATCCGTACCGCGTACTCGTCCAAGCCGGTCGACACGTCGAGGCAATCCGCGACCCCCTCGCCGTGCTGCCCCAGCTGGTCGAGACCCTGGTCACCGCGCTCCGGGTGCCGTCGGCGGCCATCGAGTTCGGCCGGCCCGGATCCGATCGCCCGCTGCGCTTCGCGGCTGGTCGAGCGACGACAGAGCCACCCCAGGAGTACGCGATGGTGGCGCACGGCTCTCGGGTCGGCACCCTCGCGGTCGCGCCGCGCCAACCGGGCGGACGATTCTCCACCGCCGAGTCTCGGCTGCTCCAGGATCTGGCCGCCCAGGCCGCGCTGGCGGCCGAGGCGTGCCGCGCGAGCCTCGAGCTGCAGAGCGCTCGCGAGCAGCTCGTGCTGGCCCGCGAAGAAGAGCGCCGACGACTGCGGCACGACCTGCACGACGGCGTCGCCTCCGCTCTTGTGGGGGCCCGGATGCTGACGACCGCCGTCCTGGACTCGGCGGCCCTGGAGATCCCGACCAGAAGGGTGCTCCAGACGCTCGACCATGACCTCGAGGTCTGCTCCGCCGAGATCCGGACGGTGATCGACGGGCTCCGGCCCGCGTCGCTGGACCACGGTCTCGAGCCGGCGCTCCGCCTCGCCGCGCAGACCCTGGGCCGGACCCTCGACCTCAGACTCCGCACCAGCGGATCGCTGGCCGACCTCCCGGCCGCCGCCGAAGTCGTCGCCCTCCGCGTCGCGACCGAGGCCCTGGCCAATGTGGCCAAGCACTCAGCGGCGACCGGCTGCACCGTCGCGCTCGACCGAACCGACGACCAGCTCAGCGTGACCGTCACTGACAACGGACGCGGCCTCCCAGACGACGCGCTTCAGGCCATCGACCGGGGAACCGGGGTTGGCCTGGACTCGATCCGGTACCGGGTCGAGGAAATCGGCGGCACAGTCACCATGACCTCGTCTCCGGCCGGATTCACCCTCCACGTGGTGCTGCCCGCGCGGCGTACGAGCAATTTCGGCCCGGTCGACGACGTGGCCTCAGTCCGGCGCCCGGGCTAGTCGGCTCTGATACGCGAGGACGATCGCGCTTGACCGATCGTGAGAGCCGGTCTTCATCAGGATGCGCGAGACATGGGTCCGAACCGTTGCCTCACTGAGCACGAGACGATCCCGGATGTCCGCATTGGAAAGTCCGGCGGCCATCAGCTGCAGGACTTCGCGCTCTCGCGGCGTCAGGCGCGCCACCAGCTCCGAGGTCACCGGCCGCTGCGCCGGGGCGATCCGCAGTGCGGTCAACACCGTCCCGGCGACGCTCGGATCAATCCAGCTGTCGCCCCTGACCACGGCCCTGATCGCCGGCACGAGATCGTGGGGCGCCACGTCCTTGACGACGAAGCCGCTGGCCCCGGCCCGCAACGAGTCATAGACCGACTCCTCGTCCTGGTAGGTCGTCAGCACCAGCACTCTGGTCAGCTGATCCGGGCCGCCGCCTCCTTCTTCGACCAAGCGTCGGGTCGCCGCAACGCCGTCGAGACCCGGCATCCGCAGATCCATGATCACCAGATCCGCCTGCAGGTCACGAGCGAGCGTGACGGCCTCGTCGCCGGTCACCGCCTCACCGACCACCTCGAGGTCGGGCTCCGCCGCCAGCAGCATGCGCACCCCGGCGCGAATCAGCCCGTGGTCATCGGCCACCAGAACGCGAGTCACCCGGTCACCTCCACCCGCCGCCGGCACCCTTCTGCACAGTAGACATTCTTCCGGCCGCCATGCCGCGCGGGGTGACCGACCGGTGACCGTACAGCAGCTGACGTACGGCGGAAATCACGCACCGCTCCGACGTCTGGGGCCGCGTGGATCGACACAGTTGAGACAGCGGAGATCAGCCCCGGCAGGGTCGGGCCGCTGACCATCCCGCACACCGAGCCGACCAACCCACGAAAGGACACCACCATGGCTCAAGGCACATTTCGGGTGACGATCAACGGATTCCGCGTCACCCAGCCCGTCACCGAGAACTGGCTCAGCGCCAACGATGACGGCAAAGGCAACGAGGTGATGGTCTCGACCAGCGTCAAGGCCGCCAAGGCCGACGGGACGATCGTCTACACCACCCAGTCCACGAGCCCGATCATGGGCGACACGTGGCGGCTGCCCGGCCGGATCCAGGCCGGGACCATCTCCGACCGGGGCGGTCTCCAGGCCGGCGACGAGTTTCCGGACCACCCGTGGCTGCGCACCATCCCGTTGACGGCCAGTCGGGATTATCCCCCGATGAAGGTCTTCGAGGCAGAATTGGTCGACGGCGAGGACGTGGTCTTCATCACGCCCTTCCTCCTCGAGGCCAGCACCGGGCCAGGCCTCCCGCAGCGACTGATCGACTGGCATGCCCGAACCGACGCCGCGTTCGGCGCGAAGGCCAAGGAGATCTGGACCAAGCCCTTCCCGTGGATCGGCTTCATCTTCGACGCCGTCTCCCTCGGCATCCAGACGGCGGCGACGCTCTGGGACGATCTCGATCAGACCAGGCCGATCGGAATGCAGCCCGACCCGACCGATCCCAGCGGGAAACGGTACGCGTACACGCCGTCGATCCTGCCGCTCACCTACGCCCGGGCGAAGGCGATTGCGAGTTCCAATCCGACCGGCCGGGGAAACGGCCTCCTGCAGATCCCCTACACCGAGCCCAGTCCGCTGTCCGGCTACTACACCCTCTATCTCCAGGTGGAGGAGGTCACCGCCACCACGTTGACCGACCAGTGGCGTGACGTCGGCCACGCCAACCACGTCACCGCGATGACGGCGGAGAACGGACGGCTGTACGCGACCACCAGCGACCAGCGACTCTGGGTCCGCGACCCCGTCCTCAGTGAGGTCGATTGGCGCGAGCTGGGGGTCGCCGTCGACGTCGTCGCTCTCGCCGGCTTCGACGGTCAACTCTTCGCCGCCGACCGGCAGAACCGCCTGTGGCAACGCTCGGTCTCTGACGGGGCGGTCTGGCAGCACATCGGCCATGCCAACGATGTCGTGGCCATGACCTATTCGACCGGCTTCCTGCTCGCGGCCACCCGGGACGGGCGGCTCTGGGCCCGGCCGCCGGTGCCGGTCGACGTCGACTGGTTCGTCTTCGGCACCGCACCGGCCGTCACCGCGATGACTACGGGCTTCGGGAATCTCGCCGCCAGCACGACGAGCGGCGCGCTCCAGATCCGTCCGCCGCTGCCGTTCCCGGGTCTGCCCTGGACCACCGTCGGCACCGTACCCACCGGGGTCGTCGGGATCGCCGGCACCGGCGAGGCGCTGTTCGCCGCTACCGCGACAAATCGGCTGCTCGTCCGATCCATCGTCTGACCCGGGTCCGTTCACGCCCGGATGAGGCACCGTTCACACAGGAGGTAGGTCCGATGGACCCGATGACGCTGCTACCGGCGGTCAAGTTGCTGATGGACATCAAGAAGACCATCGATACCGCGACGTTGACGCGCACAGTCTCTGAGATCAACACCAAGGTCGACGTCATCGGGCGCCATCTGACCCAGTCGGCGATCGCCGACCTGAACGCCGGCTTCTCCCACCTGGAGACGGCCCTGGCGGTCACCGACGCCGAGTTGCGTAACGACGAGCTCGTCGCGGCCCGCCAGCTCTTCAACCGACTGGCCCAGCGACCAGCTCGGGACCCATTGATCGACACGTTCAGCGACACCTCGGCCGCTCACCTCACGGGCCTGGCCGAGCTGGGAAACCTGTACTACTTCATCCTCCGGGGCGCGGCCCAGCGTGCTCTGGTCAGCGCATACGCGTGCACCGAGACCTTCCCCGCCCTCGGTGTGCAGGTGCTGCCGGTCGCGTTGTTCGACCAGGACTGGCGGCCACTCGTGACCTCGGCAAACTCCGACCCGCACCGGGTGATGGTTGGCTATCGGGACGCGATCACCCGCCACCGGCAGGACCGGCGCGCGTACGGGTTGGACCTGCTCTGGCGGGTGCCCGCGGCGGCCGGTGTCGCGCTGGCCGGACTGCTCGGCGCCACGGTCAGTCCACCGCTGGCCGGGCGGGGGGCACAGTGGGCCATCAGCATCCTCGCGACGAGCGAGAAGGGGCTGAGCCCGCCGACGGCACCGGACCAGGCGCGCTATCTGGCGCTCGCGACCCGGCTCCAACACCAACTCGAACCAGTCATCGCCGACGCCCACCGGCGTCGAGTCGCCGCGGAGAAGCTCTCGGCGTAGCCGAAAAGTCTGCTCGCCCCTTCCGAGGTGTTCACAGGTTGAACAAAGAAACCGTTGATACAAACGGCACCATGTCGCAGTCTGGTTTCTCCCGCTATGCCGTGGTGTCCCGCCGTGCTGCCCTGAGCGGAGCGCTGGGAGCGGCGCTGCTCGCGGTCGCCGCCTGCAGCAACGACGACTCGGCCCTCTCGAGCCCGGGCGCCGACACCAGCAATCCCGCTCCCGAACCCTCGACGAGCTCGGGAGCCTCGGAGTCACCGACAGCGGCGGCCTCGTCGTCTGGTGCCGCGTCGGCGGAGTCGGGATCGGCGCTGCCGGCGTCCGCGACGCTGTCGGTGTCGTTCACCTTCGCGTCCACGTCGCCCGGCGGGCGGGTGCGCAACCCCTACATCGCGGTCTGGATCGAGGACTCGGCCGGCGAGCTGGTCAAGACGATCGCGCTGTGGCACGAGGACCGCGGCGGCCAGGACCGGTGGCTCAGTGAGATGAAGGCCTTCTCGGCCCTCGGCGCGGCCGACGCGCAGACGGTGTCGTCGGCGACCCGGCAGCCGGGCGCCTACACGGTGCAGTGGGATGGGTCCACCCTGAACGACACTCGAGCGCCGGCCGCCACGTACCACCTGTTCATCGAAGCGGCCCGTGAGCACGGCCCGTACGAGATCCTCCAGCAGGAGGTCGCTCTGGGTTCGAAGGCGGCCACCTTCGCCCTGACGCCGAGCGGCGAGCTCACCCAGGCGAGCGCGAAGTACGCGGTATGAACACGACGCCCGTCGACAGCGTGGCCAGGGGCGAGACCGCCGCGAATTCCTCGTCGGGTCCGACCCGACCCAGGGTCAGGCCGCGGCCCGACAAGTCGGGGCGGGCCACCGGGCAGAAGTGGACCCGGCGACTGCACAGCTGGTTGAGCATGACCAGCCTCCTCGTCGTGCTGTTCTTCGCCGTCACCGGCATCACCCTCAACCACCCGACGTGGTTCGGTGCGTCGACTCCGCAGACGCGTACGAGCACCGGGGTCCTGCCCGCCACCG
The DNA here is from genome assembly GCA_963731295.1 of uncultured Actinomycetota bacterium. Classification (GTDB taxonomy): domain Bacteria; phylum Actinomycetota; class Actinomycetes; order Propionibacteriales; family Propionibacteriaceae; genus Microlunatus. The sequence continues at coordinate 343,962 of CAVSUP010000004.1, read as the reverse complement.
CCGTCGCCAACGGCACCGCCGATCCGCTGGCGATCAGTGAATACCTGCGCGCCAACGGCGGCGTCACCGGACAGGTCACGGCCCACGCCGAAACCTCGGCGGGCGGCACCATCGACTACGAGGGCCCCGGGACGACTGCGTCCGTCGCGTACACCACCAGTACCGGCGCCTACGACCTCAAGACGACCAGTTACGGCGTGATCGGTGTCCTCAACGACCTGCACAAGGGTCGCCACACCGGGACCTCGTTCGCCTGGCTCATCGATGTGAGCGGCGGCCTGCTGACCCTGGTGGCCGCAACCGGCCTGATCCTGCAGCTGTACATCCGGCGCAGCCGCCGCTCCGGCTTGGTGCTGGCCGGGATCGGCGCCGCGGCCGCGATCGGGCTCATGGTCGTCAACCGCTAGCCAACAGCTCGAAGCTGGCCTGCTCGCGCCACCGCGGACTGAGCTGGATGGCTCCGGTCGCATTCACCACCAGCGCCGCCGCCTCCGCCTGGTCGAGCAGTGCGGTCACCGTCGGATGGTCCAGCCCGTCCACGCCCACGACGGTCGCCAACGCGTCGGCGGTGACGGTGTCAGCGGCGATCACCGTGACCCCGACCGCACCTTCGGCCGGCCATCCCGTACGCGGGTCGAGGACGTGTCCGAACCACTGGCCCGCCACCCGGAAGCCACGGCGAGCCGGACCACTGCTGGCCAGCCCGCCGGCCGTCAGCGTGGCCACGGCCATGGGCTGCGCGTTGTCGACCGTCGAGGCCGGATCCTCGATCGCCACCCGCACCGAACCCGACCCGGCCAGCCGGAGGTCACCGCCGACGTTGACCATCACCCACCCGATTTCCGCGTCCATCCCGACCTCGGCCGCCCGATCGACAATCCACCCCTTGGCCAGCGCATCGAGGTCGAGGATCGAGCAGTCCGCGCTCTGGTGCACGCTCGGGACACTCCCGGTGGTCCCGATCGTGAACGGCAGCCGATCAGCCTGCACGGCGAGCTGGTGGCACTCACTCCGGCTCGGCACTCGCCCGTCCCGCTCGGCCTCCCGCCAACGCGCTCGGAGGCGGCCGAGACCCGGATTCAAGGCTCCCTTCGACGCGAGGAACCAGTCTTCGGCCAACGCCAGGACGGTGATGACCTCTTCAGGCAGGTCCCGCACCGCCTCCGCCCGCATCCAGCGCGACAGCGGGGTGTCGACCCGGTAAGTCGACAGGATGGCCTCGAGCCGAAGGATCTCCTCCAGCACCCGGGTCTGCGCCTGCTCCGCCACGGCTGCCGTCGCGCAACCGACGATGACCTGCAGCTCCGTGCCCAGCACCGGGTGGTGGCGGAAGGAGAACGACTGAGCCATGACACCAAAGTCGCACGTTGGCTGTGGGGACGCGGCCGGCCACCCCCGGTTTCGGTCACTCCCGTCCCGCACGAGCACCCAGTCAGCTGTCGACGAAGTGACCGGCTCATGACGACGATGATGGCGTCGTCGGCGTAACCGAGAACGGGAATGACGTCTGGTCCGACCAAGTTCATGCGGTAAACCACAGCTCACTACATGCTGTAGTCGGCCCGGGATCGGGAACGCCGTTGCCAAACCGCGTTCCCGCCGTGAGCGCCCCGCTCCCCGCCCAGCACCCCCAGGAAATCCCCGCTCGATCGGCTCTCCCTGTGACCACCTTGACCTCCGTTTCGCTCCGGGATGACCGCCCGCCTGCGATCGACCCTGGCGCAGCGCGCTCCACCCAGGACGGCACGACGACGCGTCCCGCTGACCGTCCGGCGCCAGGCCGCACCGGCAGCTCGTTCACCCCTCTGGCCCGGCAGGTCCAGGAGCTGGGTTTGATGGGGCGCCGGTACGGCTACTGCTGGGCCAAGCTGATCGGCGCCCTCGGTGTGCTGGGTGCCTGGCTGGTCGGGTTCGTCTGGGTCGGCGACTCGTGGTGGCAGCTGCTCTCGGCCGGGGTGTTGGCGGTGATCATGACTCAGGTCGCGTTCATGGGTCACGACGCGGCGCACCGGCAGATGTTCAAGTCCGACCGCTGGGACGACCGGGTCAGCCTGATCGTGGCGAGCCTGCTGGTCGGGCTCAGCTACGGCTGGTGGCAGAGCAAGCACACCCGCCATCACGCCAACCCCAACAAGGACGGCTCCGACCCTGACATCGCGCTGACCGCGATCGCGTTCACTCCTGAGCGCGCGACCCGCCATCGTGGCCCCATGATGCGGTGGCTGGTCGCCCACCAGGGCTGGTACTTCTTCCCGATCCTGCGGTTGGGAGGCGTGCTGACGCCGGAGAAGGCGGCCGCTGTCCTGGCCGTCCAGCTGGCCGTCTTCGGCCTGTACATCGGGTCCTCGTTCGCGCCGAACCACATCGGCATGCCGCTCGTCTCGCCCAGGCTGAAGCTCGACTTCCTCCGCCGTCGGGTCCTGGTGAGCCGCAATATCAGCGGCGGGACGCCGATGTCGATCTTTATGGGCGGGCTCAACTACCAGATCGAGCTCCACTTGTTCCCGTCGATGGCCCGGCCGCATTTGCGCAAGATCCAGCCCTTGGTCGCCGCCTACTGCGCGGCTGAGGGTGTTCCCTACACCCAGACCAGTCTCTGGTCGGCGTACCGGACGGTGATCGGCTGCCTCAACACGGTGGGTCTGAAGGGCAAGGACCCGTTCTTGCGTCCCCTGGTCGCCCATCGCCGGGCCCCCTAGGAGTCCGCCGTTCTCCTGATCATGCGACCCCATTCGTCGTGTCGGTCCGATCACGGTCGATGAGATCCTGCGGCATCAGCGCGCCCGCACCGATGCCGGCCGGTCGCCGGACACAATGAGTGAGTGGACGAAGCCACCCTCAGTGAGATGGCGCTCGCGGTCGGCATCGTCGTTGGCGCCTTTGTGGTGTCGTTGGTCCTACGACGTCTGCTGGTGAGGGTGCTGGACCGCGGTGACGCGGACAAGTCGATCGGCCGGCTAATCGGTCGCCTGCTGACCCTCCTGGTCATCTCCGTCGGGATCGTCTACGCGTTCGGCATCCTCGGCATTCAGCTAGGACCCTTGCTGGGCGCGCTGGGGGTCGGCGGCATCGCGATCGCGATCGCCCTCCAAGACATCCTGCAGAACTTCGTTGCCGGAGTGCTGTTGCAGGCACGACGTCCATTCCGCGTCGGCGACCAAGTGCGTCTCAGCGATTTTGAAGGCACCGTCCGTGACGTCAACCTGCGGACGGTGGAGCTCAGTGGATATGACGGGGTAACGGTGTATCTGCCGAACTCGCAGGTGACGGGCGGTCCGATCCTCAACTACACCCGAACTCCCCTCAGTCGCACCTCGTTCAGCGTCGGCGTCGCGTACGGAGCCGATCTCGAGCAGGCGCGCGAGTCGCTGCTGCAAAGTTGCGGATCAGCGGCGGGAGTACAGGCGTCGCCACCTACCGAGGTCTGGATCGAAGAGTTCGGCGACTCCGCCATCACCTTGACTGTGCGGTACTGGCATGCCGCCGACATCGCCAGCCGATGGCGGGTCCGGCACGCGGTCGCGATGGCCGCCAAGTCAAGCTTGGACGCAGCAGGCATCACCATCCCGTTCCCCCAGCGGACTCTGTGGTTTGCGCCCGGCAGCGACGACACAGCTCATCGAACCGACGACCCGCTATGACGGCGCCCGGGGTCCCCGGTGGCCATCAGGTCGACTCAACCGCCGCGGCCCCGGTCCCGCTCCCCAGGTGACCGGTCTTCGCCTGGCAGTCAGCCGCGCCGCCTACGCACCGCTGGTCCTGCTACCGCTGACGGCGCCCAACCTCGCCTGCGTAGTCGTCCAGAAGATTAAGGATTGCCGGTGCTCGGTAAAAGTACTTGTGCGACTTGTCGTGCTGGCTGCCAATGAGGATGCCGGCATCGACGAGTGGTGCCACCGAGCGTCGCACGTTGTTCGGATGGATACCGGTCTCCCCGGCCACCGTCTCGCGGCCGGGGGCTTGTCCAGGCGCTGCGTCGGTGGGTTCACGTCGCCCGGCGTCCTGGACGTCCGTCAGGGCGTCGGAACCTTGAGAGCGGCGGTGAATGCCTCCTGGTCGTTGGCGGTTCCTTGGCCTGACACGATCTGGGTGCACAGCGCCGGTGGGGCTCCGGACGTGCCCGGACAGGCGATCACTTCTGGGGTCCGGGTGTCGGACCAGGCCGGGTGGGCGGTGCCATGGAAGGCGGCGAGGCCGGTGTAGTCGCCCCAGAACGACCCGGCGAACTGGGTCGGAGCTGGCATCGAGGAGGTCGTCACGCGGCGGGTCTTGAAGTGCGTGAGATCGCGAGAGCCCGTGAGTGAGAAATCGGACCGGCCGGTCAGCTCGGAGTTACCGTATTGGCGGTCGTAGTACGAGACGGCCAGCCGGCCGTCCTTGGTGAAGTCGGCCCACTGAAACCACTGGCTGGACCTGGCTTGCCGCGGCGACTGGGTGACCGCTGAGAGCTGGCGGGGGTCGGTCGTCGTGCCTGTGAAGGAGGCTCCACTGTTGGTGGAGACACTGAGGAGGATGTCGTTATTGCATGCCCCGATCGTGCGCACCCCGGTGTAGGTGTTGGTGGCCGAGTCGGTGATGCCGGTCGGCACGCAGCCGTTGGACTCGTTGGAGTGCGCGTTGATGTAGGAGCCGAAGGTGACGGTCACGCGCTTCGGGTCGGTGGGATCGACGACGCCGACCGGATAGTTCGATGCGCGGAAGAACGAGGTGTTGTCGCGCTTGTCCGGCACGCAGGCGCGGCCGGGGTCTTGGCTGGTGTAGGTGGCGCAGTCGGGGAGCTCGTAGTAGTCGCTGACCTTCACCGGGTCGGAGAAGGACGCTCCACCGTCGTCGGACTTGGCCAGCAGGACCTGGTTTCGGTTGTCGTCACCGCTGACGGGATTGTTGAAGTTGGCCCACACCACATAGAGGGTCCCGTCGGGGGCGGTGAAGGGCTGGGAGAACTGGTTCGCGTTGCAGGTGCCGTGGGGTGTCGGCACGTCGAAGGTGTTCGAGCACAGCGCGCTCGTCCGGCTGACCACCGTGGGTGCGCTCCAGGTCGCGGCGAAGTCTGCGGAGTGACTCTCGTAGATGTAGGCGGTGCCGTCGGCCGTGAAGGTGGTCCAGGTGACGTAGACGCGGTCGCGGAAGCGGCTTTGGGTGTGGTTGTCGACGGTAATCAACTGCTTGTCCAGGAACGGCTTGGTGCCGGTGCCAGCCAGGTCGGGCTGCTCGGTGACGACCCGGGCCGGGAAGTCGTAGGAGGCGCCGCCGTTCGCGGTCGAGCGGAACACGAGCAGAGCGCTGGATAGATCGGGGTTGGTGCTCACGGGGACGCCGCGGTTGAATACCTGGCAGCTGTAGTAGACGTTGCCGCGGGTGTCGAAGGCACTCGAGGTGTCACCCCCAGCACTCCAGTACTGTCGCGCTGCGTCGCCATACGCAGGGCCGCCACGGGTGAAGGAGAAGGGGAGCGCCGTGTCCCCAAACGATCTCCCGTTGTCGCTGCTCGAGTAGCTGAAACAGCCCCCGTCGCCGCGGCGGTAATCGTTTGAGCTTCCGACCAGCCTGCCTGGCCGCTGGTGGTCCTCGGAGATGTAGGTCTCGTTCTGCGCTTGGCCGCGGCCGGCGAGGTCGGCGTCCGTGACGTTCTGGCAGTCGGTGTCCATGTTGACGTTCGATCCGAAGCGGTACGCGCAGCCTGCGCTCGAACGGGGGAAGTAGAACGGGTAGTTGCTGGATCCGGGCATCCGCTTCGGTGACTCAGCCTTGCGGCGTTGGGCGCTGGCCCCTCGCGCTGCGTCGATCTCGCTGCTCGCGAAGCCGGACAGCAGCCGCTTTTGAATCTTTGTCAAATGGTCGTACGTTATTGGTGCAGCAACACCTTTTCCCTGCAGAGCGGGGAGAAAGGCCACCGACATCAGCGCCAAGACCATCACAATTGCCACCCGTGCGCGCACCTTAACCCCCGTTGGTTGAACTGCTCTGACTTCCTCAATTGGGCCCGCCAAAGAGATCCGCCCGCAGACCACAACTCGGTCAGGTATAGACCGATGCATAGCTGCACTTGCGGACGTTAGCCATGCATACCAGAGAGAATGGACCCGCGACAAGACCTCATGATCCAGGCCGAAGGGAGTCCACGGGGATCGACTTCGGGCACCGACGAATAGGGCACGGCTGGGGTGTTTGGTTCCAAACCCTGGCTCAGGTGATCGACTGGGCAGGGTAGCCGCCTTGCGGTGATTGGAGAATGGACACCACCACGATGGGCTGGTGCTCGGAATCCACAGCTTTCGGCGGCGCGGGCCACATGCGCGGGGGTGGTGCGGCTGCTCCAGCGGGCGGCGGCATTGGAGTTGGCCCGTTTGGAATTGGGGGGCCTAACTTCGGCGCGGCAGATGACCGCGTTGGGCATCGACGTTCTCGCCGGCCACGCGATCACGATGTTGCCGAGCTAGTCCGACCCCGAGGCCGGTGCCGTCCAGGTCCGACCCGGCCGGCTTGCTGCGGCCCGCGGAGTTCGCTGCTTCTGACCCTGGCTGGCGGCTGAACGCGTCCCGCATTCCGTCGACGCCGGTGCCCGGTTGTGGCCCTCGTCCGGGACGCACGCTGTAGCCGATGCGGGACGCACACCGCAGGCGATGGTGCAGCGGTGTTGTCAGCGTGCAAGCCGGCTGGCCAATATCGGCTGCCCTGGACCGGTCAGCTCCCCGACGGCGCTCTGCCGACCGGCGACCGCCATCAGCACGGCTTTCCGCCGGTCCGGTGATTTCGGGTCCCGGAGCCGTGACTCCAGTCCAGGTCTGTCGGTGTCAGGCGTACGCCGCGGTAGAGGTGCCAGCCCGGCAGCTCGGGGCTACGGACGCTGGCGCCGAGGACGCTGCGCAGTCGTTCGGCCGGGATCTGGCGTGGCTTACCTAGCGGGCGACGGATGTCTTGATGATGGATGGTGACATCGAGCAGGGCGAGCCGGCCCCCGAAGGTTGTGGCCAGCCCCTGTGGCCGAAGATGAGCGCACAGCCGGTCGAGGAGTTGTTCGGTGCTGAGCGATGCGAGTTCGTCGACGCCGACCTGGTTGATGTGGACGAATCGAGCGTGGAATGGCGCGGCGAAGCGTGCCGAGCAGACTGATGCCGTCGAAGCTCATCCCATGAGCGACCACGTCTCGTACGCGCCAGCGATGGCGCCTCCCACTGGTCAAGCGTCAGAGTCGCAAGGAAATCGGCTAGCTCCGTCCGCTCGGCCGTGGCCATCTCGAGCTCGTTCACCCATCACTACCAAGCCTGAGAGCCTGGCAGAAGTCTGCCGTCTGGTCGAGCCGTGGTCCGCAGATGTCAGTACTCGGCTGCTGGCATGGCCAAATCCTCGGCGTCACCAGACTCGGCTCGCTGATCCGGTCGATACGCGACGTGTGCGGCATCATCGACGATCTCAGCGCCTCCGGCGTTCACTCATGGGTGCCTTTCTCCTCGATTGCGCAGCAAGAATGACCGTTGCACGATGGCCGTCCGTCCGCGGGAAGCGTTTCCGGACACTTCCGACGCCGGACGCCCGATCCTTATAGCGGTCCTGCACTGCCTGTGCCGCGAGCGGAACGAGATTGGCTCGGTTGAAGCGAGCCAGCGCGTGCGTACGCACCTGAGTTCGACTGCCCCCGCATCCGGCGCTGAGGTGAGCGAGACGCTCTGGGCGCGTTGCCCCATCGGGTAGCTCGGACTGCCCGCGTCGTCGCCCACCAGTATGGGGAGCCGTCCGCAGGGGGAAGGAATTATGGGGGCGACCCCTGCCCGAAGGGCTGACCATGCCTGACCCTGTTGCGCAGCATCCGCACCGCCTGCGGGTCCAGGCGTGAGCGCTCAGCACGAACTGACCGAACGCGACCGAAACGCGGCCCGCCCGCCCCCGACGGGGGCAGCGCCCCCGAGTCGGCGGACGGCCGCCCCGGCCGACGGATTCCCCCCGCCGCTTCAGGTGCTGCAGCGCGCGGCCGGCAACCGCGCCGTCTCGGCGTATCTTCAGCGGCTCGCCCCCGCCCAGCCGCGAGCGGCCGTCACCGCGCCCGCTCCGGCCGCCACGCCGGCCCTCACCGGGGCGGTTGGAACCGGGGGGCCTGCCCACGCGCTGGCCCCGCTGGGCAGTGTCGACTCCGCCGATTTCCCGGCCCAGCTGGCGCAGGCGGCCCCATCGACTGCGGCCGCTCTGGCGACCGAGCAGGCGGCGGTGGCCGCTCAGCTGCCGTCCCGGCCGGCACCGACCGGGCTCCCGGTCGGCGACGCTCCCCCGTTGCCCGCGCCGGCCGAACCGGCGGCTCCGTCACCGCTGCCGGCGCCGGGGCCTGACGCCGATGCGGAACAGACTGACGAGCTGGGACGCTACGGTGGGTCGGCAGTGGGCGAGGCTGCGATGGGCGCGCAGGTCACCCTGCCGTCGACGGCCGACCTGATTCACCCGGCGGGGACGCCGCCGGTTCTGCCGACGCTCGACGTGCCGGCCGCGCCCGCGGTTGCTCAGCCACCCGCGTCGAGCCGGGCCGCCGGCGCCGAACGGTCGGCGCTCAACGCCTCGATGAACACCGAGGTGCACGCGCTGACCAGTCAAGCGCTGGCGCCCGCACTGGCGGCCAGCACGACTCATCAGAGCGAGGTCGCCGCCGCGCGGTCCGGCGCCGAGGAGTCCGTCGCCGCCGCCGAGGCCGACTCGACGGGCCGGCAGCGAGACGCAGCGGCGCTGGCCGACGCCGAGGTCCGCGACCTGCATGCGGGCTGGCTGCAGGACAAGGCCACAGTCCTCACCTCGTCCCAGAGCCACATCCAGTCCGAGGCGGGGCAGACCCGTTCTGAGGCCAACCGGACGATGGACGAAGCCCGGACCAAGGCCGAGGCCGAGACGGCGAAGCAGCAGGGCGACACCGCTCAACCCGATCCAGGACCGGGGCTCTGGGACCGCGTGAAGGCCGCCGGCAGCCGGGCCGTCAGCGCGGTCGGGCACGTCGCGGCCGGCGCCGTCAGCCTGGTCAGCGGCATTTTCCAGGCGGCCAAGCAACGCGTGGCCAGCCTGGTGACCCGGCTCGGCCAAGCCATCCGCGAACGGGTCGATGCCGCGGTGCGGGCACTGACCGAGGGCGTCCGTCGGGTGAGCACGGCGATCTCAGGCGCGATCCGCCGCGGCCGGGAAGTGGTGAGCGGGCTCGCCGCCGCCCTGGCCACGACCGCGCTCGGGATCTGGCAGGCAGCGGGCCGGCTGCTCGGCCAGCTGTGGAGCCGACTCACGGCGGTGGTCGGGCGGGCGCTGGCGGCCATGGCCGCGGTCGCCCGACGGATCGGCGACGCGCTGGGCAAGGTGAGGCAGATCCTCAAGTTGCTGGACAACAAGCTGCTCAGCTTCATGGCCGAGACGGTCGGCAACCCCGAGGAGAAAGTGGGCCGGCCCATCGTGGCCCTCGCCGCGCCGGGCGCCGCGCGGGTCCCGGCCAAGGCCGAGGGGGTGGGGCTCGACATGGCGCAGGGTGGGCCGGCCGCCGCGCAGGCCAGCGTGCCGGTGCAGCGGGACGTGCCGCCCGGTCCTGCCGGAGAGACCTTTTGGGGTGGCGTCAAGCGCCACGCCAAGGCGGCCGGCAACGCTTTCCTCGAGCACTGGGCGATGAACTTGCTCAAGATCGTCGTCGGCATCCTGGCCTTCCCGGTCACGGCGTGCCGCGAACTGCCGGCCCTGTGGCACGAGCTGGTGGGCATCTTCCAGCCCGAGCCGGGCGGTGGAGACCGGCTCGACCACCTCTTGGGGGTGCTGCGACAGGTCGTCAACATCGCGGGCGTCCTCGTCGCGGGGGTCGGCGTATGGGCTCTCCTGTTCGGGCTCGCGTTCCCGGCCGCCGAGCCCTTCCTGGGGGGCGGCTACCTCGCCATCAGCATGGGTGTTCTGGCAGCCGATGCGATCGTCGCTACGGCCCAGCTCACCAAGTCCTACGTCTCCGCCAGTCGCGCGAGCTCGCCCGAAGAGCGCGAGCTGTACCTGGGCACCTTCTCGGGCAGCCTCATCGGGGCGGCGATCACGGCCGTGATGGTGGCCATCGGTGCGGCGGCCACGTGGTTGGCCAAAGTGTTTCGCGGAGTTCGCCCTCAACCGGCGGGCGACGCCGGCGTCGTAGCGAAGCCGAAGGTCGGGAAGGGGGAGCCGATCGGCGAGCCGGCGGCCACCGACGTCGGCGCCAAGGGTGGGCCGGTGCCCCGACCAATGGAATGGCCCTACAGCAACCCGCCCGACATCCGCACGGTTCCACCCGGCACCCCGCTGGATCTGAAGTCACTCAACCCCCGAACGAAATACCTGTGGGTCGTCGACGGCGAGGGAAACTTCAAGTTCGCTCCCGAGCGACAGAACAGCTCGGATTTCATGAAGCCGCTGCCACCGGAGACGGATTTCAGCATCAAGCACGGCGACCTCGTGCCCGGCGAGGGCGGCATGTCCCGTGGCCCCGCGCGCGCCGGCGGCGAACTGAAGAACGTCACCGACATCGATGGCAATCCGAGCGACATGTGGAATCTCAACAACGACTCGAGCTACACGTTCCGACGCGTGGATCCGAACGGTCAGCCGCTGCCGTGGTTGCCGGCCGAAAGCATCGAGGCCGTGCGTCAGCACCTGATGTCGGGGGGTACTCCCGGTGAGAAACTGGTGACAACCGACATCCTGGCGGCGGAGCGGGTGAAGAGGGGCGTGAAATGACCGACGAAGTCGCAGGCCTCGGTCCAGCCGCCCTGGCCCTGATCGATCCCGACTCCCAGCGGTACGCCGAGCTCGATCCGGCGCAGCTCCGTGACGGCGTCGTCGAGCTGGCCGCTGCTCAAGAGTCGACCTACCTCACGTACGAAATGCTCGAGATCGACATCGCGGTGGTCCGGGTCCTGCGGCTGGAGATCACCGACGTCGACGACCGCCTGGTCGACTGGTTCGCCGACCGGCCTTCGCCGGCGCGGCTCGGCCCGACCTGCTGGGCACTCTGGCAGCTCTGGTCGCCCGTCAACCCGCATCCGGCCATCGATCCAGCCACGGTCCGACGCCTGATCGCCGCGGCAGCGGGCTTCGCCATCGGCTCGTTGGAGGTCGGCGCGTACCGCGCCGCCCTGGGCTTCGCCGCCCGACAAATCGACGACCCCGCGACTCGGGCGGCCATCGACCAGGAGCTGACTCGCCTCGACGCGGTCGCGGATCCCGGCTGATCAGCGGTCCTCGCACAAGTCGTCACTCGGCGACGCTCCGCGTCAACACGCAAGGCCGACGCGGGGGATCCTGGGGTCGTATCTCCACCTATCGGGCTAGTAGTGCTGAGGTGTGCTTGACAGGATCTTGCCTGAGTGTACGTTCGTCGTGCAGCCTTCGAGGGGCGCGGACCGGCCGTGCCGTCTCCCTCGGACACCCACTTTGCGGCGCTCAATGAGGAGTTCTGATGACGGACGCGCTTACCCCACTCGAAGCTTCCCTCGGTCCAGCCTTCGGTAGACGGCTCCTGCTCAAAGGGGTTGCCGTCTCCGCGCTGGCCGCTGGGAGCGGATCTTTTCTGGCCGGGTGCACGGGGGCGAAATCGCCGTCGGGAGGTGTGAGTGACTCGAAGTCGACAACGCTGGGGTCGTCGGCCTCGGATGATGTGCCGAAGCGGGCGATTCAGGCGATGGCGGACGCTTTCAAACAGCAATCGGGTGTCGAGGTGAAGATCAACACGGTGCCGCATAACGATTTTCAGAACAATATCAGTTCGTACTTGCAGGGTAGTCCTGACGACGCGTTTACATGGTTCGCAGGTTATCGGATGCGCTACTTTGCGTCCAAGGGCTTCTCTTCGCCGATCGACGATGTGTGGGAGAAAATCGGTCCAAACATGTCGGAGGCGATGGCCAAGGCGTCAACCGGTGATGACGGCAAGAAGTATTTTGTGCCCTTGTACAACTATCCGTGGGGGTTCTTCTATCGCAAGAGCGTGTGGGAGGCTAAGGGCTACACGGTGCCGACAACGTTCGATGAGTTGAAGTCGTTGTGCAAGAAAATGAAGTCGGATGGCTTGATTCCGATCGCGTTCGCCGACAAGGATGGCTGGCCGGCGATGGGCACGTTCGACTATCTGAATATGCGCCTGAACGGATACCAGTTCCATCTGGACCTGTGTGCGCATAAGGAGTCGTGGGATCAGCAGAAGGTGAAGGACGTCTTCGATAGTTGGAAGGCAATATTACCGTATCACGATCCGAATGCGCTAGGCGCGACCTGGCAGGAGGCGGCGCAGACGTTGGCAAAGAAGAAGTCGGGCATGTACCTGTTGGGGTCGTTCGTCCTGCAGCAGTTCAGCGACAAGGCGGTGCTGGCCGACATGGACTTCTTCCCCTTCCCGGAGATGGCGGTCGAGGGCCGGGACGCGGTCGAGGCGCCGATCGATGGTTACATGTTGTCGAAGAAGGGCGGTGACAACTCGGCCGCAAAGGAGCTGTTGAGTTTCATCGGCACCGCTGAAGGCGCGAATGCCTATCAGGCTGTCGACGCTTCGAACATTCCGGTGGTGAAGGGCGCGGACCTGTCGAAGCTGACCGAGTTGGGGAAGAAGAACGCCCAGGTGATCGCCGACGCGAAGTTCATCAGCCAATTTTTCGACCGGGATGCGTTGCCGGCAATGGCGAACAACGTGATGATTCCGGCGTTGCAGGGCTTCGTGAAGAATCAGACCTTCGACACCGCGAACATCGAGGCCCAGGCCAAGTCGCTCTACGCGTCCCAGTAACGCTCCATTCTCGTGTATCCCCACTCCGGGTCAGCCCGTCACCCGGTTGACCTGACCTCGTTGATTCTGACCAGTGGGCTTCGAATCGCCCGACTGTTGGCCGGTGTGGCGCCTTACCCGATTTTTGAACCTGCCCTGACCTGAGCTGTGCCGCTGATGTCTCGATCGTGCGGCGGATTGGACCGATGATGGCTGTCACTACCCCAACCCCCACCCCCGACCCCACCGGGGCTATCTCGGCAGCTGAGGCCCGGTCGGGGTTACCGCCGAGCCGCCGGAAAGGGCATAAACTGTCGAGCCGGGACAAGGGGGTCTTGGCGGCGATGGTGGCCGTGCCGACGCTGATCCAGGCCGTGTTGGTGTGGATCCCGATGCTATTGTCGATCGGGTTGTCGTTCACCCGCTGGAACGGATTAGCGTTAACCGACATCACCGGGGCGGGCGGCTCGAATTACAAGTTCGTATTACAGAACTATCCGCCCTTCTTTCCAGCGGTGCAGCACAACATCATCTGGTTGTTGTTCCTGGCGTTGATCGGGACCCCGCTGGGGTTGTTCCTCGCGGTTCTCCTGGACCAGAACATTCGCGGAAGCCGCATCTACCAGAGCATATTCTTCGTGCCTGTCATGTTGTCGCTACCGCTGGTCGGGATCATCTGGCAGTTGATGTATGCCCGCAACGAGGGCTTCATCAACAACCTGATCGGCACCGCCGGCACCCCGTCGGCGATCGATTGGTTCGGAGACTCGAACGTCAACCTGTGGGCAGCGATGATCGCCGCGACCTGGCGGCACGCCGGCTACATCATGGTGTTGTACCTGGCCGGGCTGAAGGGAGTCGACCCCGGACTGCGGGAAGCGGCCGCCATCGACGGCGCCACCGCCGGCCAGACCTTCTTCCGGGTCGTGTTCCCCTCCATGCGGCCGATCAACATCGTGGTCGTCGTGATCACGATCATCGAAGCCCTTCGCGCCTTTGACATTGTCTACATCATCAACAAGGGCACCAACGGTCTCGAACTGATCTCAGCACTGGTGGTGCAGAACCTGGTCGGCGAAGGACAAGTCATCGGCGTCGGCTCCGCCCTTGCGGTGATGCTGCTGGTCGTGTCGCTGATCCCGATCACCATCTACCTGTCTCGCACCTTCAGTAAGGACGACTGATCATGGCGAAAACCCTGACCTCTGCCGACCAGGTCACCGGCGCCCCGCTCTCCATCCGGAGAGACGGCGCGAGAACCAAGCGGCACTACGGCACCCACCTCATCCTGCTCGCCCTCTCGATCATGTGGCTCATCCCCCTGCTCTGGACCCTGTTCACCGCCCTCCGCCCCAAAGCCGACACCGACCGCTACGGCTACTTTAGCTTCGGCGGCACCTTCAATTTCCAAAACTTCTCCGACGCCTGGGCTCAAGCCGGTCTCGGTAAATACTTCGTCAACTCCGTCATCATCACCGTCCCCACCGTGCTTCTCACCCTGATTTTCGCGTCAATGATGGCCTTCGCCGTTAGCCGATTCACCTGGAAATTCAACGTCACGCTTCTCATTATGTTCACCGCCGGGAATCTCCTCCCTCCTCAAGTTCTCGCCGCCCCGCTGTTCTCCATGTTCAAGTTCTTTCCCCTCCCGCTATCGGTCAGCGACTCCGGAAATCTCCTCAACACCTACTATTCCGTCATCATGGTGAACACCGCCTTTCAGATCGGCTTCTGCACCTTCGTACTGTCAAACTATATGAAAGCCCTCCCCGGTGAACTGACCGAAGCCGCCCTCGTTGACGGCTGCGGCGTCTGGCGTCAATACACCTCCATCATCATGCCCCTCTGCCGCCCGGCACTCGCCGCCCTCGGCACTCTTGAAGTCATCTTCGTCTACAACGACTTCTTTTGGCCTCTCTTATTCATCCAAAGTGGCGACCGGCTCCCCGTCACCACCGGCATCAAGAATCTCCAAGGCCAATTCTTCTCCAATTACAACCTCATCGCCGCCGGAGCCGTTTTCACGATCATCCCCACGCTCATCATCTACCTCGCCCTGCAACGCCAATTCATCGCCGGACTCACCCTCGGGGCCAGCAAGGGCTGATGAGAGGCGAGCGAAACCCGTCAATCAACCGGGTAGAAGCCCGCCAGGCTGCATAAGATTAGACTAGACTCACCGAAGTTGATTGGTCGCTGCACCTCGGACGATTTGAGGCTCTTGTGACGTCTGACAGTACCCGTCCGGCGGATCTGAGCACTTTAAAGGTAACTCGCCGACACGCAGTAGCCGACCGTGCGAGCACGCAGGTAGCCGACCGTGGTGCGGGACGCACCCCGTACTGAGTTGTATCGGAATAGTTGTATCGGATTAGTGACCGCTCTCGGCGAGCTCGTGGGGTTGCGCTGGCCGTATCGATCCCAGGACGAACGGGAACTGGTCCGCCGGCGCGAGCACGTTGGCAAAACGTGCGCTTTCCGGCTCCGCAAGGCGTTCCCGCGGGAACGCCTTACACCGGGAGAATCCAAAGGGCGGGAAGGGGCGCATGGACGGATTCATGCAGCATCTGGGGTCACGCACGTTCCCGCGGGAACGTTCAGATCAGATCAGACCCGCCCAGCCAGGGCGTTGCCACCGGATAGTCGGAGATCCACCGCGGCCAGGCCGTGGTCACACGCCGCTCCCAGGAGGGTTATCAGTGACCACCAGCACGGCGACATCGACGCAAACCCCCTCAGCGCGATACCGCAGCACCCTATCTGAGCAAATCCGAGGTAGCGATACAACTCAGCCCCATCGCCGACCGTGCCGTGGTGCGCGGGACGTACCGGGGACGCACCGAGAATCCGCCATCGGGGCGGGCAGAACTGGGCGAACGGGTCTCAGCTGCCAGTCGTCGGCTCGCGGTCCAACAGCCAGTCGACGGCGGCTGTGAGCGGAGCCTCGCCGGAGGTCACGGCAAGGTGGTCGAGGCCCGGATGGCTCTGAAGGCGCATCTGGGCGGCGGCTCCCGGATGGAGGTCGTCGAGCGCTTGGATGAAGGCGCTTGCGTTGCCCGTGGGCACGTGGTGGTCGTTTCCGCCCGCCTCGAACGTGATCGCGGCTGCGCTGCGGTAGCGCGCCAGATGTTGCATCGGGTCGAGTTGGTCCGAGAACCACTGGGCGTAGCGGTCGGGCTGGCCTTGGTCGATGACGCTGGACGCGTCGCCAAGCTCGCGCATGTCCGGGCGCGACCAGTCCGGGGTCGAACCGACCGCGGCGACCCGGCGAATGCGGTCATCGATGCCGGCCAGCGCGATGGCCACGTCACCACCCATCGAGACTCCTCCGGCCAAAGCGCCACCATGGCGGCCGGTGCGTTCCTGTGCCCAGGTGAGCACGCGCATCGCCTCGAGCGTCGTCTGGCCGAGGATCGGCCACATGCGACGACGAAACGATGCCAGCACGGACGCAGCGAACTCCCACGGGTCCCCCGTGCCACGCCTGCCATGGAACGCAGCATCGAAGCTCACCGCCGGGTGCCCCGCTCCTGCGAAGCGTTCGAGCATCGGCAAGGTCTGCTCGGCTGAGCCGCCCAGGTGCGACATCCACAGCACGAGGTCCCCACGAACCTCGCCTTCCGGCTCGACGAGCAGCACCGGGATGCCATCGACTATCTGCCGTGATCGCTCCATGACTCGTATCGTGCCGGGTTGGCAGCCAGATGTCCGATTGAGCGTCCCGCACTGGCGCGATCCGCGTGACCTCTAACCTGCTTGAAGAACAGTGGGATCTGTAAGGGTCTCTGAGATCGCGAACCCAGTCGAGATCCAGCCTGCCAGCATGAGGGCCGCTCTCACCGCCGATCATCTCCTAGTCGATCCCGGCCGGATCGAGGCTCGGCAGCGGCCCCAGCCAGGGATCAAGGGACAACAACCTGATGGGAGCCGGGGTTCGACGAATCGCGTCTGCTGCCAGGGATGATCGTCGGACTCGATTGCGGTCCCCAGCCACACGTTCGGTGGCGGCAGGGACGGCGCCCTCCTCCGCTCGGCGGCCTCCCGCTGCGTGGCCTCGGTCAGCACGGAGGTCCGACAGCTCGTACTTCTGGCTCGGCGCGCTTCGGCACCCCTGGTTTGGCTACCGCTGCCGCAGCTGGCGGAAGAACGCGCGGATGTCTTCGACGAGAATGTCGGGTTCTTCCATGGCGGCAAAGTGCCCTCCGCGGTCGACGTCGGTCCAGCGCGTGAGGTGGTGGTTGGGCTCCTCGAAGCGGCGGATGCCGATGTCGTGGGCAAACTGGATGAAGGCGGTCGGCACTCCGGACGGTTCCGGGGTCGGCCCCCAGGACGTGGTGGCGTAGCCGGTGAACGCGGAGGTGCCGGCGGTGCCGGTGAGCCAGTACAAGGTGACGTGCTCCAGCAGCCGGTCAAGGCCGAGGACATCTTCGGGTAGGGCGTCGGGCGGCCAGGTCCAGGCGTTGAACTTGTCGACCATCCAGGCGAGCTGACCCACCGGGGAATCGGTCAGTCCGTAGGCCAGGGTTTGTGGGCGGGTGGACTGCACCGCGATGTAGCCGAACTCGTTGCGCATGAAGTCACCGATCCGGCTCAGCCGGTCTTGTTCCAGCTCGGTCAGGGAGGTCTTGGTGTCCTCGTCGACCGCGTCCGGCGGCACGAAGGTCTGCGAGCCGTTGATGTGGACCCCGACGACCCGCTCGGGCGCGGCCCGGCCGACGGCGGGTGCCACGGCTGCGCCGATGTCGCCGCCCTGCACCCCGAACCGGGGGTAACCCAGAGCCGTCATCAGCTGCACCCAGGCGGCGGCGATCCGGTCGGTGTCCCAGGGCTCGTCGGTGGGTCCGGACAGCCCGAACCCGGGCAGGGACGGCACGACGACGTGGAACGCGTCGGCCGGGTCGTCCGGCCGGGTGAGCGGGGCGATGAGGTCGAGGAACTCGAACACCGACCCAGGCCAGCCGTGGCTCAGCAGCAGCGGTGTCGCGTCCGGGTGGGGTGAGCGGACATGGAGGAAGTGAACGCGGGTCCCGTCGATCTCCGCGGTGAACTGGGGGAACTGGTTCAGCCGAGCTTCGGCCGCCCGCCAGTCGAACCGGGTCTGCCACGCCTCCACGAGGCGGCGCAGATAGCTGGTGGGCACTCCGGTGTCCCAGCCGTCGCCGGGCAGCGGGGCCGGCCAGCGGGTCCGGGCCAGCCGGTCGGTGAGGTCGTCGAGGTCAGCTTGCGGGAAGTCCACGCGCAGAGGGTGGATGTCGGTCATGATCAGTTGCTCCTTCGTTCATACCGTGGGGTGGAAACCGGCGAAGTGTCTCGACCGGGTCAAGGGAGTCGGCCCTGAGCAGCCGGACCCGGAGAGGGCGTCTGGCCGTCCGGGTCGGGCGACGTCGACGCTCTCGGAGTCCAGCGCCGCCGGTCACGGTGCGCTGGCCGACATGGTGGCTGCGGATTGCCGTCGACGTTATGACAGCCTGTCCGGGCATCACCCCAGATCTCGGCATCCAGCTCGACTTTCGACCGTGGAGGCATGGCTTGGTGTCAGCTTCGTGTCCGGGGTCGGTCGCGTCGCCAGGCTGCGGCTGCTGGCTCGGACCCCGGATGAGACGGAGATGGTCTCGGGCCCGCGGATCGATGGCTCCGGATGACCAACAACAGGGCCGTGCATCCGGCCATTCCGGCGGCCACTGCCCAAGCCAGTGCGGTGCCCGGCCACGGCTGGTTGACGCTGCTGGCCAGGACGAGAAGAGCCGCGACGCCGATCGCAGTACCGAGTTCGGCTACGACCGGTACGCCGCGCACGGAGGCGACAACGGATCGGTCATCTCCCGGCACCTCGGCATCCTCGACGCCGAGCACGTCGCCGCCCTGCACCTCACCGCGCTGCGGTCCTCGTCAGCGACACCTGCTACGGCAGACCCTGACGACCCGGACGATCAGGCCTCGCTGGCGAAGGCGCAACGCTACCAACGCGAGCTCATCGGGTACGCGCTGTTGCAGTCCACCCAGGGCAACAAAGCCCACGTGGACGAGGCGCTTAAATCGGCTATTGATCTGGCTCTACCCCGGTATCGTCCATGGGTAGTCGCCGGGATGCCGACTCGCCCACGAGTGCCCGCTGCATGTCGAGCTTGGGTCCTCCGGCGGCCCCCACCAAGGCCAGCGGTCTCCGCACCAGTTCTCACCTATGAGCATGCCCGTGACGACGATGAAGCCGACCAGCGCGATGCACGCGACCAGCCCCAACGTCACCCCGACATAGAACCTACTGGTCACGGTCGCACCTTACGCCGGGGTGCTGGTGCTAAGCACTGTGCACGACATCGCATACCCCTTCACAGCGACCACTCATCGCTAACGGTGAGCACCACGGCCCGGCAGGCCTCTCGAACGCGAGGCGGGACTCGATGGCCGAACCCTGGGCACATTTGCTATTTCCGCTAGACAGAATCTAGAATCCACTGTACGGAAACTTGTCGCTGAAAACGGTCGAAAGGACCCCTATGTCACGTCCCACGCCAGGTCATGCCATCACCATGCGGGTCGCGGCTCCGGCCGGATTCAGCGCCACGTCAGAGCTGACGGCAGCGGCCGCCTCGGCGGGCGCTGAGATCACCGCGCTCGACGTGATCGAGTCCACCCACCAGAGCCTGGTGGTCGACATCACCTGCAACACCTCCGACGAGGAACATGCGGGTCGGGTGTCGGCGGCGGTCGACGCGCTGGACGGGGTGGAGGTCCGGAAGATCAGCGACCGCACCTTCTTGATGCACCTCGGCGGCAAGCTGTCGGTGGAGTCGAAGGTGGAGCTCCGCAACCGCGACGACCTGTCCCGGGCCTACACCCCGGGTGTCGCCCGGGTCTGCCTGGCCATCGCCGCCAACCCGGCCGATGCCCGCCGGCTCACCATCAAGCGCAACACGGTGGCCGTGGTGACCGACGGAACGGCCGTCCTCGGGCTCGGTGACATCGGTCCGGCCGCGGCGCTGCCGGTCATGGAGGGCAAGGCCGCGTTGTTCAAGCGGTTCGCCGACGTCGACGCGTGGCCGGTGTGTCTCGACACCAAAGACACCGAAGAGATCATCATGATCGTCAAGGCGCTGGCCCCGGTGTACGGCGGGGTGAACCTGGAGGACATCGCTGCCCCGCGCTGCTTCGAGATCGAGCGCCGGCTCCGCGACGAGCTCGACATCCCGGTCTTCCACGACGACCAGCACGGCACCGCCATCGTGGTCCTGGCTGCCTTGATCAACGCGCTCCGGGTCGTGGACAAGAAGATGGCCGAGGTGAAGATCGTGGTCAGCGGCGCCGGCGCGGCGGGCCACGCGATCGTCCAGTTGTTGCACGCTCAGGGCGCCAGCAACATCATCGCCTGCGCCCGGACCGGCGCCATTCACCGCGGCGAGAGCTATGCCGACGAGCACCGGCAGTGGATCGCCGACAACACCAACCCCGACGGGATCGCCGGCACCCTGCACGAGGCTCTGGTCGGGGCCGACGTCTTCATCGGTGTCTCCGGCCCCAACATCCTCGGCGCGGAGCAGGTGGCCACGATGGCCGAGGGCGCCATCGTGCTGGCGCTGGCCAACCCCGACCCGGAGATCCACCCGCTCGAGGCGGCCAAGCACGCCGTAGTGGTGGCAACCGGACGCAGCGACTTCCCCAACCAGATCAACAACGTGCTTGCCTTTCCGGGCCTGTTCCGGGGGCTGCTCGACGCCAACGCCCGCGACATCACCACTCCCATGCTGGTCGCGGCTGCCGAGGCGATCGCGGACTGCGTCAGCGCCGACGAGCTCAACGCCAGCTACATCGTGCCCAGTGTGTTCGATCCGCGCGTCGCCCCGGCCGTCGCCGAGGCGGTCGTCGCCACCGCCGCCCTCGCTGTCTGACCCGATTGGAAGGATGTCGCCATGACGCTCGAACTCACCGATCCCCGGCCCGTCGACCGGGCGGAGGAGATTCTCACCCCGGCCGCCCTGGCCTTCCTCGAGGCGCTGCACCAGCGGTTCGCGGGGCGCCGGGACGAGTTGCTCGACGTCCGCCGCGAACAGCAAGCCGAGGCCGCCCGGATCGGTCGGCTCGACTTTCTCCCCGACACGGCCGCCATTCGCGAGTCCGATTGGCAGGTGGCACCGGCCCCGGCGGCCCTGCAGGACCGTCGGGTGGAGATGACGGGGCCGGCCACCCCGGCCAAGATGGCGATCAACGCCCTGAACTCCGGGGCCAAGGTGTGGCTCGCCGACCTGGAGGACGCCAGCTGCCCGACCTGGCCGAACGTCATCTCGGCGATCCTCAACCTGCGCGACGGCGCCCGGGGCACCCTCGCCTTCGAGAGCGAGGACGGGCGGACCTATCAGCTGCGCACCGACGCTCCCCTCACCGTCGTGGTGACCCGGCCCCGGGGTTGGCATCTCGACGAAGCGCATGTGCTCGTCGACGGCAAGCGCGGGGTCGGGGCGCTGGTCGACTTCGGTCTGCACTTCTTCCACCTCGCGCAGCAGCTGCTCGACAACGGTCACGGCCCCTACTACTACCTGCCGAAGCTGGAGAGCCACCTCGAGGCTCGGCTGTGGAACGACGTGTTCACCTTCGCCGAGTCCACGCTCGGGATCGAGCCCGGGACGATCCGCGCCACGGTGCTGATCGAGACCATCCCCGCCGCCTTCCAGATGGACGAGATTCTCTACGAGCTCCGCGAGCATGCCTCCGGGCTGAACGCCGGCCGCTGGGACTACCTGTTCAGCATCATCAAGTACTTCCGCGACGCCGGCCCCGACTTCGTCCTGGTCGACCGCTCCGACATCACCATGACCGCCCCGTTCATCCGCGCCTACACCGAGCTGCTGGTCAAGACCTGCCACCGGCGGGGCGCGTTCGCCATGGGCGGGATGGCCGCCTTCATCCCCAGTCGCAAGGACGCCGAGGTCAACGCGGCCGCGTTCGCCAAGGTCACCGCCGACAAGACGCGCGAGGCCAGCGACGGCTTCGACGGCTCGTGGGTGGCCCATCCGGACCTCGTACCCATTTGTCGAGACGTCTTCGACCAGGTCCTCGCCGGCCGGCCCAACCAGCTCGACCGAAGCCGCGACGACGTGACCGTCACCGCCGAGCAGTTGCTCGACGTCGGTTCCGCCCCGGGCAGCAACACCGAGCACGGACTCCGGAACAACCTGTACGTGGCCGTCGCCTACACGGCGGTGTGGCTCTCCGGCAACGGTGCGGTCGCCATCCACAACCTGATGGAGGACGCCGCCACCGCCGAGATTTCCCGTTCCCAGGTGTGGCAGCTCATCGCCAACCAGGTCCAGCTGGCCGACACCGGCGGGACGGTCACCCGGGACCTGGTGGCGCGACTGCTCGACGAGGAGGCCGCCCGGCTGCAGGCCGAGGTCGACCCGGACCTGTTCGAGCACTACTACCAACCTGCGAAAAAGCTGGTCAGCGACCTGTGCCTGAGCGAGGATTTCGTCGACTTCCTCACCCTGCCGGCGTACGAGCAGGTGCTGTGAACACGCCGATCGGTCGCTCCGGCGCTGCCCAGCGAGTTCCTGGACCGGGTCGACTCCGACCTGTCCGCCACCGACGCGTTCCTGGCCCGGGCCTACCCGGGCGAGGACGGCCGCCGGCAGCCGGTGCACACCGTCTACGTGCCGGCCGACTCCTACCGCCCCGACCTGCCCCGCCAGTGGGGTGACGCAGCGCTCGCCCTGGTGGAGGAGCATGGCGGGATGGAGGCGCTGTGCGTCGAGCTGGGCCTGAGTCGTGAGCTCACCGCGCAGGTGGCCCCCCGGGTCGGCGCGAAGCTGCTGAGCGATCCGATCGAAGACCTCCGGCTCGACTTCGAGGATGGCTACGGCGACCGTGGCCAGCAGGCGGAGGACACCGATGCCGTGCGGGCCGCCGCCGGCGTCGCCGACGCGCTGGAGGCCGGCCAGGCTCCGTCCTTCGTCGGGATCCGGTTCAAGTGCTTCGAGGCGTCGACCCGACGCCGTGGGATCCGCACCCTCGACCTGTTCGTCGCCGCCCTGCTCGACCGGCTGGGCGAGCTGCCCGCCGGCCTGGTGCTGACCTTGCCCAAGGTCAGTACGGTCAGCCAGGTCGAGGCCATGGTGGCGGTCTGCCGGGCACTGGAGAGCGCGCATCAGCTGCCGGCCGGCCGGTTGGGCTTCGAGATCCAGGTGGAGACCCCGCAGCTGATCCTGGGCGCGGACGGGCGGGCGCCGGTGGCGGCTGCCCTCCACGCCGGCGAGGGCCGGGTCACCTCGCTGCACTACGGCACCTACGACTACAGCGCGTCGCTGCAGATCTCCGCCGAGTACCAGGCGGCCGATCATCCGGCCGCCGACCACGCCAAGCAGGTGATGCAGCTCGCCGCGGCCGGCACCGGCGTCCATCTTTCCGACGGGTCGACCAACGTCCTGCCCGTCGGCCGTCCCGAACAGGTCCGGGCCGCGTGGCGGTTGCACGCGGACCTGGTTCGTCGCGCCCTGCAGCGCGGCTTCTACCAGGGTTGGGACATGCACGCCGGGCAGTTGCCCACCCGGTACCTCGCCAACTTCGCCTTCTACCGGGGCGGATTTCCGCGGGCCGCCCGCCGGCTGGCCGACTACGTCGGCAACACCGGGTCCGGGATCCTCGACGAGCCCGCGACGGCCCGGGCGCTGGCCCGCTACCTGTACCGCGGTTACGCCTGCGGCGCGGTCGAGGAAGCCGAGCTGATCGCCGGCGCGAGCCTCGACGCCGACCAGCTTGCGGCACTCGCCCGACCGCACTCCGACACCGAGACCCTCCGCACCAGCACCTGATACACGCGTCAGGCCCGCCGCGAATCGGGCCCTGCAGAGCCGATCCCGACGACACCTCAGCCACCCAGCAACCCACCACAAAGGAGTGCACACGTGACCAGCACCTATTACGCCCCGCACGGCGGCCACCCCGCCCAGACGGAGCTGCTCAGCGACCGGGCCATGTTCCGCGAGTCGTACGCGGTCCTGCCGCGGGGCACCATGCGCGACATCGTCACCAGCCAACTACCGTTCTGGGACGAGACCCGGCTGTGGGTGCTGGCCCGCCCCCTGTCCGGTTTCGCGGAGACGTTCTCCCAGTACATCGTCGAGGTCGGGCCCGGCGGTGGCAGCGATCGTCCCGAGGTCGATCCGCAGGCCGAAGCCGTGCTGTTCGTCGTCGAGGGCCGGTTACGGCTCACCATCGGTGCGGACGAGCACCAACTCGACGCGGGCGGCTACGCCTTCCTGCCGGCCGGCACCGACTGGACGCTGCACAACGACGGCGACGACGCTGCCCGCTTCCACTGGGTCCGGAAGGCCTACGAGTCCGTCGAGGGCCTGGACAGCCCGGAAGCCTTCGTCACCTCCGACGCCGAGGTCGAGGCCATTCCCATGCCGGGCACCGACGGTCGCTGGGCCACCTCGCGCTTCGCCGATCCCGACGACCTCCGCCACGACATGCACGTCAACATCGTGACCTTCCAGCCCGGAGCCTCCATCCCCTTCGCCGAGACTCACGTCATGGAGCACGGGCTCTACGTGCTGGAGGGCAAGGCCGTCTACCGGCTCAACGAGGACTGGGTCGAGGTGCAGGAGGGCGACTTCATGTGGTTGCGCGCCTTCTGCCCGCAAGCCTGCTACGCCGGCGGCCCCGGCCCGTTCCGCTACCTCCTCTACAAGGACGTCAACCGACACGTCCGGCTCAGCCGCCAGTTTCTCTAACGACAGAAGGGACTCGATTCTATGGACCACCCGCTGACCCCGGGCGACCAGGCGCCCGATCTCGAGCTGCTCAATCAGGACGGTGAGCTCCGCTCGTTGAGGCAACTACGCGGCCAGCCGGTGATCGTCTACTTCTTCCCCAAGGCCTTCTCTCCCGGCTGTACGACCGAGGTCTGTGACTTCCGCGACAATAAGAGCGCCCTGGTCGATGCCGGGTACGTCGTGCTCGGGGTGTCCGCCGACCCTCCGTCGGTGCTCCGCGACTTCGCCGACACCCATGCGGTCAACCACGACCTGCTGTCCGATCCCGACTCCCAGGCGGCCCATCGGTGGGGAGCCTGGGGCCCCAAGGAGGTCGGCGGCCGGCCGACGGTCGGTCCTTTGCGGTCAACTTTCGTCATCGACGCCGACGGTCGGCTCCAGAGCGCCGAGTACAACCTCGACGCCACCACCCATGTCGGTCGGCTCCGCCATGAGCTTGTGACGCATGTCGCGCCGTACCAGATTGACATCAGCGCCGATCAGGCCTAGATTCCACCTAACGAAAACATTCTTCCACTAAGCGGAAGCCAACCGACCAACGGAGATCGCCTCATGAGTGTCAAGTCCCACGCGGCCACCGAGAAGCACCCGGTCGATCAGGTGCTGCCGGCGCCGCAGATGTTCCTCTACGGGCTCCAGCATGTGCTGAGCATGTACGCCGGCGTGGTTGCGGTACCGCTGATCATCGGCACCGCCCTGAAGCTGAGCCCGACCGACATCACCTACCTGGTCTCGGCCGGGCTCTTCATGTCTGGTGTTGCCACGCTGCTGCAGACCCTGGGCATCTGGAAGATCGGCGCGCGGCAGCCCATCGTCCAGGGCACCTCGTTCGCCGCCGTCTCGACCATGCTGGCCGTCGGCGCGGCCGAGGGCGGCGGCACCGCCGGTTTGCGCGCCATCTTCGGCGCGCTCTTGCTGGCGGGCGTGGCCGGCTTCCTCATCGCGCCGGTGTTCACCCGGCTGCTCCGATTCTTCCCGGAGGTGGTGACCGGGACGGTGATCACCATCATCGGCGTCTCCCTGCTGCCGGTGGCCATCCGCTGGGCCGGCGGCGGCGTTCCCGGCGTCACCCCGACGTTCGGTGCGCCGAAGAACATCGCCCTGGCCGCGATCACCATGGCGATCATCGTGCTGATCTACCGGTTCCTGCCGGCGTTCCTGAGCCGGGTGGCCATCCTGCTCGGCCTCGTCCTCGGCACCGTCGTCGCCATCCCATTCGGCGTCACCAACTTCAGCCGGATCGCCGATGCCTCGGTGTTCCAGCTGACCACCCCGTTCCACTTCGGCCTGCCGACATTCGCGGTCGGGGCCGCCATCTCGATGTTCATCGTGATGCTGGTCATCATGACCGAGACGACCGCCGACATCCTGGCCATCGGTGAGGTCATCGAAAAGCCCGCCGACCGGCAGCAGGTGACCAACGGCCTCCGCGCCGATATGTTGTCCACCGCCGTGGCCAGCGTGTTCAACGGCTTCTCCGTCAGCGCGTTCGCCCAGAACGTCGGCCTGGTCGCCATCACCGGGATCAGGAGCCGGTTCGTGGTTGCCGTCGGCGGCGGCATCCTGGTCTTCCTGGGCCTGTTCCCCGTCCTCGGGGCACTGGTCGCCCTGGTCCCGCTGCCCGTCCTCGGCGGCGCCGGTCTCGCCCTGTTCGGCACGGTCGCCGCGAGTGGCATCCGCACCCTCAGCCGGGTCGACTTCTCCGGCAACGCCAACATCGTCATCGTCGCGTTCTCGATCGGCATGGGCATCATCCCCATCGCGGTGCCCACCTTCTACGACCAGTTCCCGGAGTGGTTCCAGGTCATCTTCGACTCCGGCATCACCGCCGCCGCCCTGACCGCGGTCGTGCTCAACATCGTGTTCAACATCGTCGGCCGCAGCGGTGACGACGAGGGTCCGATCTTCGCCGAAGGGCCGGCTCCCGCCGCGATCTCCGACGCCGACGAGGCCCGGCTCGACCCCACCGGCCCGACGGCCCGCGAGCTGGACAACCCGGGCAACCCATGATCCGGCTCCGCGAGTTCCACGGTCTCGACGACGAATCGGCCGCCGCCCTGCTCCGACCCTGCCTCGACGTCGACCGCTGGGTCGGCACCATCGTGGCCGGCCGCCCGTACCGCACGGCCGATGACCTCTTCGCCACGGCCCGAGCGGCGGCCAGTCCCTTCACCGGCGCCGAGCTCGAAGCGGCCCTCGCTCACCATCCCCGGATCGGCGAGCAGGCAACAGGTGGCAGCGCCGAGGCCGGACTGTCCCGCTCGGAACAAGCCGGCCTCACCCTCGACGACCACGTCCAGCAGCAGCTCGTCGAGGGCAACCGCGCCTACGAGCGGCGATTCGGCCGGGTCTTCCTGATCCGCGCGGCCGGCCGCTCGAGCACGGAGATCTTGGACAAGCTGCAGACCCGACTGAACAACGACCCCGACACCGAGGACGAGGTGGTCGCCGACCAGCTGCGGCAGATCGCGCTGGTTCGGCTGGCCGGGTTGGTCTCAGCATGAGGGACCAGCGCGAGAAGCAGGAGGACCGGTGAGCCATCTTTCCGCCCACGTCCTCGACGCGGCCGCCGGCGTACCCGCCGCCGAGGTGACGGTCCAGCTCGCCGACGCGGCTGGCGCCCCGATCGCCTCCGCCATCACCAACAGTGACGGCCGGGTCGGCGATCTCGGCCCTGACGTGCTCGAACCGGGCGAGTACCAGGTCACCTTCGGGACCGGGGACTACTTCGCGGGCCGCGGCCTCGAATGTTTCTACCCGAGGGTGACCGTGTTGTTCACCGTCACTGCCGACCAGCCGCACTACCACGTACCGCTGCTGCTCAGCCCCTACTCCTACACCACCTACCGGGGGAGCTGAGCCCTCGTCAGCCCGTCCTGTCCCCCCAGCCCCAACTCATAGCCCCTGAACCCCCAACGCGTACGACCACCACGAAGGAGTGAGCATGGCCGAAGTGACCCTTACCGCTAACCAGTACGGCAAGGCCGAGAACCGCGTCGTCCGAGTGACCCGCGACACCGATCGGCACGAGCTGATCGACCTCAACGTCACCTCGCAGCTGCGCGGCGACTTCCAGACCGCCCACACCGAGGGCAACAATGAGCACGTCGTCGCCACCGACACCCAGAAGAACACCATCTTCGCGTTCGCCCGGGACGCCATCAGCTCGCCCGAGGCGTTCCTGCTGAAGCTGGCCAACCACTTCACCGAGGAGTTCGACTGGGTCAGTGGTGGCCGCTGGGCGGCGGAGAAGTACGGCTGGAGTCGGATCGGCGACCACGACCACTCCTTCTACAAGAGCTCGCCGGAGACGCGTACGGCGGTGCTGGTCCGCGACGGCGAGACCGACACCCTGATCGCCGGCTTCTACGGTCTGACCGTGATGAAGACGACCAAGTCCGGATTCGTGGGCTACCCCAAAGACCAGTACACGACCCTGCAGGAGACCGAGGACCGGATCCTGGCCACCGACATCTCCGTGCGCTGGCGCTACAACACCACCGACCTGGACTTCGACGCCACGTACGACGCGGTCAAGGCGACGCTCATGGAGAAGTTCACCGAAGGTCATTCCAAGGCGTTGCAGCACACCCTGTACGAGATGGGCAGCGCGGTGATCAACGAACACGACACCATCGACGAGATCAAGTTCTCCTGCCCCAACAAGCACCACTTCCTGTCCGATCTGTCGTTCTGTGGTCTGGACAACCCGAACGTGGTCTTCTACGCCGCTGACCGGCCCTACGGTTTGATCGAGGCGACCTTCGCCCGCGCCGATGCCGCCGGCGCTGACGCCGCCTGGGTCGGCATCGCCGGCTTCTGCTGACCCTCGCCCACCCGCAGCTCACGGCCCGCACCCTCCGACCAACACCACCGGCGACCAAACACCACCAGCTTCATCGGACGAACGGAACTGACCACGATGACCCGCGATACGGGAAACCGCACGCTCCATCCCGCGGGCGATCCCGCTGTCGATCCCGAGGAGCTCTCGGAGTGGGCGGAATCGTTCGACCAGCTGTTGGCGGTGAGCGGGCGCGGTGGTGCGGCCGCGGTGCTGCGGATGCTGGGGGAACGGGCCGCGCAGGCCGGCCTGGCCGGCCAGGAGGCGGTGACCACCGACTACGTCAACACCATCCGGGTGGCCGACGAGCCGGAGTTTCCCGGTGACGAGGAGGTCGAGCGGGCCTACCGCCGGCTGCTGCGCTGGAACGCGGCGGTGCTGGTCCATCGGGCCCAGCGTCCCGACATCGGGGTCGGTGGCCACATCTCCACCTACGCCGGCGCCGCCACGCTGTACGAGGTCGGGCTGAACCACTTCTTCCGCGGGCCCGACCATCCCGGCGGCGGGGACCAGGTGTTCTTCCAGGGTCACGCCTCGCCGGGCATGTACGCCCGGGCTTATCTCGAGGGCCGGCTGACCGAGGAGGACCTGGACGGCTTCCGGCAGGAGAAGTCGAAGGCGCCGCACGCGCTGCCGTCCTACCCGCACCCCCGGTTGATGCCGGAGTTCTGGCAGTTCCCCACCGTCTCGATGGGGATCGGGCCGATGAACGCGATCTACCAGGCCCAGTTGAACCGCTACCTACAGGGCCGCGGGATCAAGGACACCTCCGACCAGCACGTCTGGGCCTACCTCGGCGACGGGGAGATGGACGAGCCGGAATCCCGCGGGCTGCTGCAACTGGCGGCGAACGACGGCCTGGACAACCTGACCTTCGTGATCAACTGCAACCTGCAGCGGCTGGACGGGCCGGTCCGCGGGAACGGCAAGATCGTGCAGGAGCTCGAGGGGTTCTTCCGCGGCGCGGGCTGGAACGTGGTGAAGGTCCTGTGGGGCCGCGAGTGGGACCAGCTGTTCGGTTCGGCGGCTGGGCCCGAACTGGTTCAGATCATGAACGAGACCCCCGACGGAGACTTCCAGACCTACAAGGGCGAGTCCGGCGCGTACGTCCGCGAGCACTTCTTCGGGCAGCGCCCCGCCACCAAGGATCTGGTGAGCGAGCTGACCGACGCCCAGATCTGGGGGCTCAAGCGGGGCGGCCACGACTATCGGAAGGTGTACGCGGCCTACCACGCCGCGACCGCCGGCAACCGCAGCGGCAAGCCGACCGTCGTCCTGGCCAAGACCGTCAAGGGCTACGGGTTGGGAGCGAACTTCGAGGCCCGCAACGCCACCCACCAGATGAAGAAGCTGACGGCCGCGGATCTGAAGACCTTCCGCGACCTGCTGCAGATCCCGGTCACCGACGCCCAGATCGACGCCGACCCGTACCGGGTGCCCTACTACAAGCCGGCGCCAGACTCCGCGGAAATCAGCTACGCGCTGGAGCGTCGGCACGCGCTCGGCGGCTTCGTGCCCGAGCGGCGCACCACGTACCCGCCGTTGACTTTGCCCGACGACAAGACCTATGCCACGGCCCGGAAGGGCTCGGGAAAGCAGCTGGCCGCGACCACGATGGCGTTCGTGCGGCTGCTGCGCGACCTGATGCGCGACCCGGGCATCGGCCAGCGGATCGTGCCGATCATCCCGGACGAGGCCCGCACCTTCGGGATGGACTCGTTCTTCCCGACCGCGAAGATCTACAACCCGCAGGGGCAGAACTACACCGCGGTCGACCGCGAGCTCTTCTTGGCCTACAAGGAGTCCGAGCAGGGCCAGATCCTGCACACCGGGATCAACGAAGCCGGCTCGTTCGCCGCGTTCACCGCTGCCGGGACCGCGTACGCCACCCACGGCGAGCCGATGATCCCGGTCTACGTCTTCTACTCGATGTTCGGCTTCCAGCGCACCGGCGACGCGATGTGGGCCGCGATGGACCAGATGGCCCGCGGCTTCATCATCGGCGCCACGGCCGGGCGGACCACGCTGACCGGTGAGGGGCTGCAGCACGCCGACGGTCATTCGCCGCTGCTCGCCGCCACGAACCCGGCGGTCAAGATCTACGACCCGGCCTACGGCTACGAGATCGCCCACATCATGCGCGCCGGACTCGAGCAGATGTACGGACCGGACTCGACCGACCCGAACGTCATGTACTACCTGACGGTCTACAACGAGCCGATGCTGCAGCCAGCCGAGCCCGACGACGTCGACATCGAGGGCATTGTCCGTGGTCTGCATAGGCTCGAGGCTGGCGCCGGCGACGGCCCTCGCTGCCAGCTGCTCGGCTCCGGGGTCGCGGTGCCGTGGGTGCTCGAGGCGGCCCGGCTGCTGCAGACGGACTGGGGTGTGGCCGCCGACGTCTGGTCGGTCACCTCGTGGACCGAGCTGCGCCGCGATGGCCTGGCCGCGGAACAGCACAACTTCCTCCACCCCGAGGAGGAGCCGCGGACGCCCTACGTCACCCGCCGGTTCGCCGAGACCTCCGGACCCATCGTGGCCTCGACCGACTTCGCCTCCGACGTCCCCGACCAGATCCGGCAGTTCGTGCCGCGGACCTTCGCCACCCTCGGCGCGGACGGGCACGGCTTCTCCGACACCCGGGCGGCCGCGCGCCGCTTCTTCCACATCGACGTGCACTCGATCGTCGTCCGCGCCCTGCAATTGCTCGCTGACGAGGGCCAGGTCGACCGAGCAGTGTCCCGGGAGGCCGCCGAGCGCTACCGCCTGCTTGACGTCAACGCCGGCACCACCGGCAATGCCGGGGGCGACTCCTGACCCGACGCCAGGTCGACCCCACGCCGACCGCGCGGTCGGCGTGGGGACGACCGCGGGGACGACCGCGGGGCGGCGCCTCGATGCTGCTCGCCGGGATCGCGATTGCCCTGCTGGCGTTGAACCTGCGCACCTTCGCCGGGAGTCTGGGCGTCACGCTGCCCGAGGTGAGCGCCGGCCTCGGCATCAGCACCACGGTGGCCGGGATCCTGACCACCCTGCCGGTGGTGGTCTTCGCCCTGATCGGGCCGCTGGCCCCCCGGCTGGCCGTCCGGATCGGGTTGCGCGGTGGCGCCCTGGTCACCCTGGTCGTCGTCGGCACCGGGCTGCTGGCCCGGGCCTTCAGCGACGCCACCTGGCTGTTCGTGGCGCTGACCGCGCTGGCCCCGGCCGGAGTGGCGATCGGCAATGTGATCCTGCCGCCGTTGGTCAAGCACTTCTTCCCGGGCCGGGTGGCGCTGATGAGCTCGGTCGGAACCGCACTGATCGTGCTGGGCGGTGCCATCAGCTCGGTGGTGACGGTCTCGGTGACCCAACAGTCGGGGAGCTGGCGGGCCGGTCTCGGGGTCTGGGGCGTGCTGGCCCTGCTGGCCGCCATCCCCTGGCTGGCTCGCTCGCTGCACACCGCACCCTCACCCGATACGACCGCGGCCCGGCCCCGCTGGCGAACCGCCCTGCGATCCAAGGTCGCCTGGGCGCTGGCGCTCTCCTTCGCCACCCAGTCCACCGCGGCGTACGTCGGCTTCGGCTGGTTGGCCGCCGTCCTCCGCAGCGACGGCGTCGACCCCGCTCGGGCCGGCCTGATGGTGGCGGTGTGGAGCCTGCTCGGTGTCCCGATGGGGCTGTTGATCCCGGCCCTGTTGCGCCACCGCCGGTCGGCCGCCCTGATGCCGTGGCTCTGGTCGCTCACCAGCGTCGCCGGTTGGCTCGGGCTCGCGCTCGGCCACGGGCACGGCGGCTGGGCGTGGACGGTCCTGCTCGGGATCGGGAGTGGCGCCTTCCCCTGGACGCTGGCGATGGTCGCGTTGCACGGCCGCAGCGTCGCCGACACCGCGGTGCTGTCCGGTTTCGTGCAGAGCGTGGGCTACCTGCTGGCCGCGACCGGGCCGTTCGGCTTCGGCGCTCTCCACGACCTGACCGGATCCTGGACGCCCTCGCTCCTGGGGATGGCGCTGATCGCCGGATTGATGGGACTGGCCGGGGCCGTCGCGGTACGCAGCCCCGCGTACGGCGCCTGACCGGGCCCCGCGGAGCGATAAATCCATCCTGCAGTCGCTGCTCTGAGACCGTCGATCCCTGAGCACTGTCGAAGGGTCGGCTCCGGTGCGGCTTGGTCCGCACCGTGGCGCGGCTGCCTTCAGAAGCTCGGGCGCGAGCGGGTGAAGTCGTGAGCAGGCCAATCGATCAGCCGGGCCCCGAGCACGGCGATGTGCAGCGCCAACCGCTGGGCCGGATCGGTCGGGTCGTGGCCGGTGAGCGTCTTCACCCGGGTCAGCCGATAGGTGACGGTCCGCACCGACATGTGGAGGCGACGAGCGGTCTCGGTGGCGACCGCCCCGGTGGCAAAGTAGGTCTCCAGCGTCTGGAGCAGTGGGTCGGCCCCGCCACGGGCCCGGTTGAGTGGCTCCAGCAGCGAATGCACGAGGTCGACCAAGGCCTCCTGGTCACGACCGAGCACGTGGTAGACCAGCAGATCGCGAGACTGGATGGCGTCGACGTCGAGGCGCAGTCTCCGGACCAGCAGCAGCGCCTCCCGCGCTTCCTCGTACGAGCGGGCAACGCCGTAGGCGCCCGAGTACGGCCGGCCGGCGGCCACCTGCCAGCGCGCGGATCCCGCGTGCCGGGCGAGCCGCGAATGCGCGTACCGGGCCGAGTCGGACAGGTCGGGTCGCGAGCCCGGCTGGCCGGGTATCAGCATGACGAGCAACGCGTCCTTCGTGGTGACCAGCACATCCCGGTCGCCGTACTGCTCGACGACGACTCGTTCCATGACGACCGCGGCCCGGTCCAGGGCGGTGGGTGAGTCGACCGGATCCGCCAGCACCACCTGATGGCTCCGGCTCAGGTCCAGCCCGAACGGCTGGGCCCGCTCGACGAGCCGGGACACGTCCGCGTCGCCGCGCAGCAGGTCGTCGATGAACTCCCGCCGCGCCACCTCCTCTTGCCGCATCATGTCTCGGCGTGCAGCCTGATGACCGTCGACCAATGCTTCAACGGCGTCGTTCACGACCCGCAGAACCGCGCCGGCGGCCGCGCTCACCTTGTCTCGGTCACGGGTTCGTACGACGGCGGGCAGCTCCTGCCACATCCGCCAGGCCGCCGAAAGATAGAGGTCGACCGCCTGGCCGGCGTCCACCCCCTGCTCCGCCGCATACCGACCGAGCTGTCGGACAGCCGCGAGCTGTGACGGCGGCGGTCGCCGGCCCAACAGGGCGGCATCGGACAGGATCAACAGGTACTCACCCAGCAGCTCGATCGGCGCTCCGGCATCCGCGGCGGCCCCACGGGCGACTCGCAAACGCCAATCGTCCGGAACCTTGCGGCGGCCTCGGTCATCAGCGGTCGGCGTCATCTCCACCCCTCCCCCTCACCCGGCCCGTGGCGTCCCGGCCATCCGCGCGGAGCGACGATCACGCGACGCGCCACCTTGCCGACCATCGGCAACAATTCCCCCCTCATTGTCTCCGGCTTCGGCCCTGTTGGGCAACGCACCGGCAAGGCAATATGAGAGCAGCTCAACGGGTACGGAGGAACGAAGGGCCCGGGAAAAATCAACTGGCTCCCGCACCGTCACGGTGTGGATCGGCCCGCCGCACGCACAACCGACCGGATTTCGTCGCACCCTCGCACTCTCACGGCACCGCGTCCCGGGGAGGGACAACGCAACTCTGATCCGAAACGAGGCCACAGCGTCATGAGCCAGCAGCTGCACACCGCTCCACGACCGACCCCCCTGGTGCCCCGGCGTCAGTTGCCGCGACTCCGCCGAGAGCTCGAGCAGGAGCGATGCTTCCGGGTGGACCAGATCGACGAATTGGCGGCCGAGACGGCAGCGGCCAGCCTGGTCGGAGACGACGCCAGGCGACACATCGGTCGAGCGCTGACCGTCGCCGCCGAGTGGGTGTTGGGCGACGTCGAGGCAGCGCTGCACCGGCTGGACCAGGGCACCTACGGCCTCTGCGAATGTTGCCAAGCGCCGATTCCGTTCGAGCGCCTGGACGTCCTGCCGATGACGAGAAGCTGCGTGCCCTGCCAACGCGACGACGCCGGGCAGCCGGCTTCCGTCTGATCCGCCGACTCAAGCTCCCTCGTCCTCATTCCATCCTCTGGAAGTCGTCTTCTGTTTGATGAAACTTTTCGGGCGCGAGCGGCTCCAGACATGGTGCCCACATACCTCGGCCGGTTATGCTTTTCCACGTGTTGGAAACTGAAACAGGTCAGCCTCGCAACTTTGAGCGCGTTCAGTCGGTCGATCGCGCCTTCACCTTGCTGGAGCGCCTCGCGGACGCCGACGGACCATTGACCCTCTCCGAGCTCGCCGATCTCACTGACCTGCCTATGCCGACCATCCACCGGCTCCTGCGCTTCCTCGCCAACCAGGGCTACGTACGGCAGGAACCCTCGAAGCGTTACGCGGTGGGGTTGCGGATGATTCGTCTGGGCCAGTCCGCCAGCCGCGGACTGGGCTCTTGGGCCACCCCGCACCTCGCGAGGCTGGTCGAGAAGTATGGCGAGACCACCAATATGGCCATGCTGGAAGGTGATTCCTGCGTCTACGTCGCTCAGGTCCCGTCCCCCCAGTCGATGCGGATGTTCACCGAGGTCGGTCGCGTCGTCATGCCCCACTGCACCGGAGTCGGCAAGGCCATCCTGTCGATGCTGAGCGACGATCAAGTGACCCGGCTCCTTCGCCGTACCGGCATGCCGGCCCGGACCGAGCACACCCTCGCGACGTCAGGGGCCATGCTCGCCGCGCTCGCCCAGACCCGGGAGCGGGGTTACGCACTCGACGACGGCGAGCAAGAGCTCGGCGTCCGCTGTGTCGCCGTTCCGCTCACCGGTCTGCCCTTCCTCGCCGCCATCTCCGTTTCCGGACCCAGCAGCCGGGTCACGATGAACGATGTGCCCCGCATCGCCCCCGAGTTGCAAGCCGCCGCGGACGACATCAGCCGCAACTACCGCTCCGGCGATACCCGCAGCCCGCTTCGGCCCGGCACCAGCAAGGCCGAATCCTTTCCCGCATCGGAGCCCGTCGCCCGCTAGTCGCGGACTCCAGTTGCGGACTCCAGTTGCGGACGGGGGCCACCGGGCCGGCGATGGCCTTTGGCTCCCCGATCGTCGCAAAACTCTGCCAGCCCGACTGGTCGGCCGGCCGTGTTGGCCGGAGATCCCCAGGCCCTGAAGGCGGGACGACTTCGCCGCTAGTGGCCATGTCCGCAAGAGGACACGATTCGGGCTTGCGAGGGCACCGGGGGTGCCGGTAACTTTTCTCCCACCTGCGGTCCTACCTGAACCCCCGAGCAGGCAGGACCGCAGGTTCCACACCTCGTCGCGAGGGCGGCGGTCCAGCGTCGCCAGGCCCCGAGGACTCGGCAGGTTACTGAGGGCAGGCGCTGATTTGCCGCGCTGGTGCCTATTTCGTCACGCGGACGGCGCCGTTTCGGATGGCGATACCCGCCCTCGATGCCGGGACGAGAAGGCGCGACACGATCGGGGCGAGGCGCTGCCCCCGCTTCGTCGATCGGCGGTGCTCCCGCTCGTAGCGGACCAAAGCGGCCGCCACACCGGGCGACATGTCGAGCGACCCGGCCAAGGTCGCCGCGCCCACGACGGCCGCGCTCGAGCCGTCACCGAAGAGCGTGACGCAGGATGCGGCGTCGCCCAACAAGGCGACCAAGCCGGTCGACCAGCCGGGCACCCGGACCCGGCTGACCGAGTCGAAGTAGGTGTCAGAGCTTGCACGGTAGGCGGCCAGAAGCTCGGGCGCACGCCAGCCGGCATGGGCGAACGTATCGGTCAACAAGCGTTCGACCGCAGCGGGGTCGACCCGGTCCACCGGAGCGGAGGAACGGAAGAAGAAGGCGGCGCCCGGCGTACCGGCGCCAGGGTGCATCGCCGTCGCGGTCCCGGGCTCGTTGAACATCAATACGGTGTCGGCCGGCATCTGAAGCGCGGGCAGGCGCACGGTGGCCACGTACATGCCGAGGTGAGTTACGTACTCAGCCTCGGGTCCGAAGGCCAGGCGCCGTACCCGGGAATGAAGGCCGTCCGCGCCGACGACCAGATCAAACCGCTCGGGCACCGCCCGCTCGAAGTTGACGTCGACCCCGTGCCCGTCGTCGCTGAGATCGGTGATGGTGTCGTCGAACCGGAAAGCCACCTCGTCGCGGGCGGCGGCCACCAGGGTCGCGCTGAGATCAGCCCGCGGGACCTCTAGCTCGCGGTCCTGGCTCCGGCGGGTGGACATGCTGGCCAACGGCTGACCGTCCGGCCCGACGAAGACGATCCGGCGCACTCCCGTCGCGAAAGTACTGAGCCGAGCCACCAGACCCAGGCCTTCAACGATGTCGAACGCGGCCCCGCGGACGTCCACCGGGTTTCCGCTCGACCGCACACCCTGGTCGCGCTCGACGACCGTGGCCTGGTGTCCGCTCCGGGCCAGGAGGCAGGCCAACGTGCTGCCCGCGATCCCGCCGCCCGAGATGAGCACCTTGAGCTGACGAGCGGGCACGGACCCAACGTAGTAACTTCTGGATCCGTCCGCGACTCAGCAAGGCGCGGGCTGCAGATGATCCAGCGGGGAGCAGGTTCGCGTTGATCGTCGAGGCGACCATGCCTCACGTGCTTTCCGGTTCCTCCTCGGCCGTCCCGGACGACAGGCTTCGGAACGTGCTGCGCAGGGTGCTCCAGGCCTCCGGACTCAGATCGCTGTCATCGACCTGGCCGAGTGTCGCTTGCGTGAGTCTGATCTGCTCGAGGTAGAGGACGCAGTGCGGGCAGTCGGCCAAGTGCTCGACGAACAGTCGATGTCGCTCGGCGTCCAGGGCTCCTTCGAGGTAGTCGGTCACCCATTCGACGATCTGCTGGCACGGAATCTCGCTGCCCTTCATCCGTACGCCTCCGTTCGCGTGAAGTAGTCGGCCAGACTCTCTCGAAGTGCGGCTCGGCCACGGTGCAGGAGGACTCTCACGTTGCCTTCGGTGGTATCCATCAGCCGGGCGATCTCGCCCGTACCTAATCCATGGATGTCGCGCAGGGCGACGACGGTCGATTGTCGTTCCGGGAGCCGACGGACCGCATCGCCGAGCACCCCACGGGACTCGTTGCCGAGCATCAGGGCCTCGGGTCCCCAACTGGTCGGCGCTCGGGCCGGCTCCCAGTGGCCGGGCCATAGCTCGCCGTCGGGCCGGAACCGGTCGGGATTCACCGTCGGCTGGTCCGGGGACACCCCGAGCGCGTTGGAGCGTTTCTCTCGCGTCGCGTGCCGGCGACCGGTATTCGCACAGATCCGCAGCACCCAGGTCCGCAGCGATGCGCCGCGCTCGAAGGAACCGATCTGCTGGACGACGGCGATCCACGTCTCCTGCACGACCTCTTCGGCAACCTCGGTCGAGTCGACGTAGACCCGGGCCACCCGAAGCATCACTGGTGACCAAGAGCGAACCAACGCCTCGAACAGGTCCTCGTCCCGCGCAACCAGTCCGGCGACGACGTCGTCTTCGGAATCTGCGAGGCCGGCCACAGGGGCACGATAACCCCACCGCGGGAACCGTTGCGGGCTACGCCCGCCGCCCCGATGCACGCGTTTCCCATCCCAAGCCGGCCAAACGCGCGGCTCCAGACGCCCCAAGCACGCGTTTCCCATCCCAAGCGGCCAAACGCGCGGCGCCCACGCGCCCCAAGCGCGCGCTATCCATCGCACCCGGCACAACGCGCAAGGCCAGCCCGACGACGAAGGAGACCTGTCGTATCTCGACCGAGGAGAACGCCGCGAGGTGCGGGCCCAAGCGTCGCGAAACGGCATGGATGAGGCGCGACGGGCTACCAGTTCCGGCGAAGCTGGACTCGGTCCACTACGGTCGTGCTCCGGGGTGATCGCGAGCTCCTGGGTCAGCGGTAGCGAGGGGTGATCGATGGCGGACGCGGGGGAAACAGCGGACCTACCCGCGACGGATGACCCCGATTGGTGGCGACACGCGGTCATCTATCAGATCTATCCCCGCAGCTTCGCCGACGCCAACGGCGATGGTGATGGCGACATCGCCGGGATGGGTCAGCGGCTGCCGTACCTGGTCGACCTGGGTGTGGACGGGGTGTGGATCTCCCCGTGGTATCCGTCCCCGATGGCCGACGGCGGGTACGACGTCAGCGACTTCACCGGCATCGATCCGATCTTCGGTTCTCTCGCTGACGCTGACGCCTTCATGGCCGACGCACATGCGGCGGGTCTGCGGGTCATCATCGATGTCGTCCCCAACCACACCTCCGAGGAACATCCATGGTTCCGGGCGGCCTTGGCCGCACCGCCGGGCTCACCCGAGCGGGATCGTTACATCTTCCGTGACGGCTTGGGGAAAGGTGGCGACCGGCCGCCCAACAATTGGATCAGCTGCTTCGGTGGATCGGGCTGGGAGCGGGTGACCGAGGCCGACGGCCGTCCGGGACAGTGGTATCTGCACACCTTCGCCACCGAGCAGCCGGATCTGAACTGGCGCAGCGAGGAGGTGCTTGCGGCGTTCGATGACGTCTTACGCTTCTGGTTCGACCGCGGGGTGGACGGCTTACGGGTCGACGCCGCGCCCGCGATCGGGAAGGTCGAGAGCCTGCCCGACGCCGACTACGGCGGGGACCTGCGGTTCATGACGCTGGATTGGGTCGGCAACCCACACTGGGACGTGGATGAGGTCCACGACGTCTTCCGGCGGTGGCGCGGGGTCGCGGACGAGTATGGTCCGGGCAAGATCTTCGTAGCCGAGGCTGTGGTGAGCAGTGCGGATCGCCTGAACCAGTACCTGCGCGCCGATGAGATGAACAGCGCGTTCAACTTCCCCTACATGAAGGGTTCCTGGGCGGCCGAACCGTTGCGACGCGTGATCGACGACACCCTGATGTCGCTGGTTGGGGTCGAGCGCCCGGCGACCTGGGTGCTGGGCAGCCATGACGAGGTCCGGCTGGCGAGTCGGTACGGCCGGCAGACGACTTCCTCGGCCCACTTCCTCGACGGCCAGGGTGAGTCGGTCGATCTCGCGCTGGGCACCCGCCGGACCCGGGCGGCGCTGCTGCTGATGCTGGCCCTGCCCGGTTGCGCCTACATCTACCAGGGCGACGAGCTCGGCCTACCGCAGGTCGACGACCTGCCGGACGAGGTCCTGCGAGATCCGGTGTTTCGGCGGAGCAACGGCGAGAACCGGGGGCGTGACGGCTGCCGGGTGCCGATGCCGTGGGGCGGCAGCGAGCCACCGTACGAGTTCGCGCCCGCCGGGACCTCGATCTGGCTACCGCAGCCGACGGACTGGCAGCAGTTCACCGTAGAGTCCGAGTCGGCCGATCCTGAATCGCTGCTCAACCTCGTACGCGCGGCGCTCCAGTTGCGCCGCAAATGGATGATCGGCCACGACTTCGCCTGGTCCGACGCGCCCGACCGGGTGCTGCGTTTCCGCCGGAGGGGCGCCGTGGAGTGTGTCACGAACCTCTCCGGACTGCCGCTCCATGTCGGTGGCGCGACGGTGCTGCTGGCCAGTGCGCCCGTCGTTGGCGAGTTCCTTCCGCACGACGCGACCGCGTGGCTGATGGAGCCGCTTTCACCCGACGCTTAGCTCGCGCAGCGAGGTCAACGATCGGCTGGGCTCGTCCGAGTGGATCAGGGCAACGGCCGCTGGCCGAGCCTGACCCGGAGCCGATCCACGTGATGTCGTCGCCGGCGCGGAGAAGGCCGAGCTGGCGGCGGGCACCGGACGCTTCGTCAATGCCGTCGCGGATCATCATCTGTACCCATATGTCGACCAAGCGCAGCCAGATGTCCGAGCCGAGGGTGAATTGACAACGCACCTGCGGATGCAGTGCCGCTGCGCTCGCCTTCAGCTGCCGGGCTGCCGCCGCGCTGTCGAGCACCAGATCGATCTTCCGGCCCGGGTACGCCCGTACCACTCGGTCGAGGAACTGCAGATGACTACCGGGCAGGCCGGAATCATCGGGCAGGCCGGAATCGCCGGGCAGACCGGATGAGGGGTAGCCCTTCCCCGACCGGCTCCCCGCTGCTCCGGGCGATTCGGCGTCGCCGTCGCCGTCTCCGTCGAGAGCCGACTCGTCGCCGACCGCCGACAGAGTGCGCGGCGGGTCGGCTGCGAGCGGATCCAGGAGGAGCGCCGCCGCTTTCACCCCTGCCGTGCCGTACAGCCCGACGATCTCGACCACGCTCGCCGACAGACCGGGTTGGGTGGCAAAGGCCAGAGCACCACCCTCCCTCGGGGAGAGGCCGTACTCTCGCCACGCTCGGGCGACGGTGGCCTCGGCCACTCCGACGTGGCGACCGAGCTCTTTGATGGTCCAGCGACGAAGGCGCAGCTCTTCAGGTGGCGACTTCAGCGTTTCGGCGATGATCATCGGACGATCGACCTGCCTGGGTCGCCCGCGGTTCGGCTTGTTGCGCAGGCCGGCCGGGCCGTAACGGGCGTACCGATTCCGCCAGGTCGCCACATTGGCGATCGACACCCCCAGCTCCGCGGCGATCTCGACGTTGAGCCATCCATCGTCGGCCAGCAGGACGATTCGGGCGCGAGTCCTCAGCGACAACGGAGTCCGGGGGTCATCCACCAACTCTTCCAGCCGCTGGCGGCTTCCGGGCGTCAACGTGACGGGGGTTGCCTGCACCTAGGGCTCCCATCTCCGATACGCCGCGCCCTGCAACTGTGCCACCCGAGTCATGCCTCTCGACTCGAAGGCGATGGCCACATCTCAGGCGTAAACACGCGGCAACTCTCTCATCCATGCCTTGTGGCTCACAAGAAGTCTGGGCTAATCTGCAACTGTTTCATCCCGTCTGGTCCAAGGAGTGCCGGGCATGACCCGTTCCAGAACAGTCAGGAACCCCACCAGCTCGAGCGGAGAGTCGGCGGCCGCACCGAAGGCGAGTATCCGCGATGTCGCCAAACGCGCGGGCGTCTCAGCCTCGACCGCGTCCAGGGCGCTGCGGCCGGACTCCGTCGTCGCTGCCGCCACCCGCGACCACGTCCTGAAGGCGGCCGCCGACTTGGCCTACAGCCTCCCCCGATCACCGCTTCGTCTCCGGCTGATCAGCGTCCTCGCCCGGTTCCCCACCCAGTGGTATTTCGCCGAAGCCATCGCCGCGGTGGAACAGACCCTCAGCGACGCTGACTATCGCATGGTGCTGACCGACATCGGCGAGCCGGAACGCCGTCGACGCTTCTTCGAACGAGTCCTTCCGCTCGGTCAGATCGACGGGCTCGTCATCGTCTCGACCTCGTTCGATCGGCTCGAGCGCCGCGCCCTGGACCGCGCCGGGGTGCCGATCGCCGCAGTCGGCGGCTACGCACCCGGCTACCCGTGCGTCGGGATCGACGAGGAGGCCGCAGCCCGGACCGCTACCGAACATCTCATCGGGCTCGGGCACCGCGAGATCGGCATGCTCGCCTTCCAACCCGAGGACTCGGTCGGCATGGACTCGGCCCGGGCCCGGGCTCGCGGCTTCGAGCGGGCGTTGCTCGACAACGGGCTCGACCTCAACCGCGAGTGGACGATCCAGGCCAAGGGATCGCGGATGGACGGCGGAGTCCGGGCGGCCGAGCGCCTCCTCTCGCTGCCCCGCCTCCCGACAGCGCTGTTCGCGATGAGCGACGAGTTGGCCATCGGAGCGATCCGCGCGGCGCGCCGAGCCGGGCTGACCGTTCCCGGTCACCTCTCGATCATCGGATTCGACGATCACGAGATGGCTGAATTCCTCGACCTGACCACCATCCACCAACCGGTCGAACAACAAGCCCGCGAGGCCGCGCGCATGGTGATCGATGAGATCGAACACGGGCCCGAGAAGACCGCGCTGCCGGTTCGGCTCGTTGTCCGTGGCACGACCGCCCCCCTGGCCGCCGCGAGCTGAAGGCTTCGCATGGCAATCAGCCGAGACGTGTACCAACAGGGCATTCCTGCCGCCGCTCAGGCCCCGTAGCGTCGATGCATGGA
Source organism: uncultured Actinomycetota bacterium (assembly GCA_963731295.1). Lineage (GTDB taxonomy): Bacteria > Actinomycetota > Actinomycetes > Propionibacteriales > Propionibacteriaceae > Microlunatus. Next base: position 301,616 of record CAVSUP010000004.1, on the reverse strand, counting down.
CAACCACGCCGAGGTACGCGCCTTCCTCATCTCGCGGCGCGGGAAGGTCACCCCACAACAAGCCGGCCTGCCCGACATCGGCACCCGGCGGGTCCCGGGCTTGCGCCGCGGTGAGGTCGCCGCGTTGGCGCAGGTCAGTGTCGAGTACTACGCCAAGCTCGAACGCGGGGGGCTGGCCGGGGTATCGGCGTCCGTCCTCGACGCGATCGCGCGCGCCCTGCAACTCGACGACGCCGAACGCGCCCATCTGATCCATCTCGCCCAGGCCGCCAACGGCAGCAGCTCGCTGAGCCGGCCCCGGCGCCGATCCACCAAGCAATGGACACCGCGGCCGGGCCTCCAGTGGGTCCTCGACACCATCACCGCCGGGCCTGCGCTCATCCGCAACGGCCGGATGGACCTGTTGGCCAGCAACCACCTCGGCCGGGCCATGCACTCATCGCTGTACGACCGCGATCCCTCCGGGCGGCCCAACTTCGCCCGCTACACCTTTCTTGACGACGACTCCCACCGCTTCTATCCGGCCTGGGACACCGCCGCGGACACGTGCGTCGCGATCCTGCGGACCGAAGCGGGCCGCGACCCCCACGACAAGGCCCTTCACGATCTCGTCGGTGAGTTGTCCACCCGCAGCCAGGACTTCCGGCAGCGCTGGAGCTCTCACGACGTCCGACTCCACGGTGCCGGCACCAAACGCTTCCACCACGAGGTCGTCGGAACGTTCGAGGTCGCGTACGAGAGTGTCGACATGATTTCCGAGCCCGGCCTCACCCTCACCATCTACGCGGGCGAGCCCGCCTCGCCGAGCGCCGAGGCCCTTGCCCTCCTCGCCTCCTGGGCCTCGAAACCCGCCGAGCAGAGTGCGGTGACCTGACCTGGTCGTGGGGCATCGACTGACCTGGCGGACTCGGTCCGCGGCCCACCGCGTACTGCTGGTCCACCCTTCATCAGGGAGTTCCGGCCCGAGCGAGATCCTCCTAGCGTGAAGCCATGACCATTCCGATCCGGATCGCCGTGGGCACCCAGACGCTGACCGCGCAGCTCGAGGACAACCCCACTGCCCGCGACCTCGCCGACCAGCTACCGCTGACGCTCACCTTCCGCGACTTCAACCGGGTCGAGAAGGTGGCCCGGCTACCGCGTGCGCTGGCCACCGACGGAGTCCCGGTCGGAGCTGACCCCGACATCAACGACATCGCCTTCTACGCGCCCTCCGGCGAGCTGGTCTTCTACTACGGCGACGTCGGCTACTTCACCGGCATCATCCGGATCGGACACTTCGACACCGACATTGATCTTCTCCGCCAGGAGCCGGACGGATTCAGGGTCACGATCGAGCGAGCGAACTGAGGAGTCCGGGGTTCCGTGTTGGCTGCGACGGGAGAGTTGGTGGCGGCCGTTCTCGCGCCATGAGCCCGTCGAAGGGCCGAGAGTCGGAGCCCGTCGACGACAGTCAGCCATTTACGTGCCCTGAGCCCGTCGAAGGGACGCAGTCGGCGAATTTCGTGCCCTGAACGCACGCAAGAGCCTCCCAGCGCCGCACGTTGTGCCGGCTGCGATGAGAAACGCACGCGCGAGCCGCCCTCCCCGCGCGTTCAGTCGGCTGCGTCGGGAGAGTTGGTGGCAGTGCCCTTCGACAGGCTCAAGGAAAGGTTTCACCGTAGGCCGTCTTGACCTGACACCGACCTGGTGTCACTATGGTGTCATGCAGGTGTCACATTATGTCGAAGAGCTCCAACGGCAGCTCATCAATGCGGCGGCAGCGGGCGGGGATGAGACCGCGGCGGTCGAGCGTCTGGTCGTCGCCCTCGAGGCGGCCGGCCGACTGACCATCCTGGATGCGCTCTCCGAAGCGGTCGGCGAGATCACCGGCCAACTGACCCCGGGCTCGGTCGACCTCCGGCTGCGCGGTCGGGAGGTCGAGTTCGCCGTCTCCAGGCCCCCCGTCGCCTCCACGGATGAGCAGCCCACCTGGCGTCAGCCGCCGGCGGCGGTCGAGGATGACGAGGACGGATCGGCCAGCCGCACCACCGTGCGGCTGCCGGACGCGCTGAAGGCCCGCGCCGCACAAGCGGCCGCCGCTGATGGGGTGTCACTCAACACCTGGCTCGTCCGCACCGTCGCGGCAGCCGTGGAGCCCTCGCGACCCGCCGCCCGGGAGTCACACGGCTCGTCCTATTCGGGGTGGCTGCGCGGATGAGCGTCTTCCCTATGACCCAGCCGCAGGAAGTCCGGGTCGAGATCCAGCTCGGCCGGGTCGACATCGTCACCTCCGACCGGAACGACGTGGTGGTCACGGTGTCGCCGAGCAACCCCCAGCGCACCGGCGACCGGTCGGCCGCCGACCGCGTACGCATCGACCAGGTCGGCAGCGTCATTGGGGTCACCGGACCGTCCAAGCTGAATCTCTTCGGTGCGGGTGATTCGATCGATGTCCTGGTCGAGGCGCCGGTGGCCACGTCGGCGACCGTCGAGGTCAAGTACGGGTCGGTGACCGCGTCGGGACACCTCGACAGCTGCCGGCTCGACGTCGCGTACGGCGACATCACGCTGGAGCGGGCGGCCCGACTCGACCTTTCGGTCGGGCATGGTCAGGTACGGGTCGGTCAGGTGGCCGGTGACGCCGAGGTCCGCCTGAAGTCCGGTGCGGCCCGGCTCGGCCACATCGGCGGGGCGCTCCGACTCAACGGATCGAACGCCTCGGTGGAGGTCGATTTCGTCGGCTCCTCGGCGGACATCACCACGGCGAGCGGCACGGTGGACGTCGGCCGCGCCGGCGGCAATCTGACGGCCCGGTCGGCCTACGGATTGGTGCGGGTTTCCGAGCTGGCTCGGGGATCGGCGCGGATCGAGGGGTCGTACGGCGGTGCCGACCTCGGCATTCGGCGGGGTACGGCGGTGTGGCTGGACGCCACGAGCCAGCACGGCGTCGTGCGGACCGACCTCGCCGCCGATCCCGGTCCGGCTGAACACGACGAAGCGCTCGAGTTGCACGTCCACACCGGATACGGCGACATCACGATCCATCGGTCCACGCTGCCGCCGGTGGACTGACCCTGACCGACCACCCCCGACTGGCCGACCTCGGCTGGCCGACCCTCCCAATTTGATCAAGCAACCATCGACGAAAGGAATCATTGTGCCCTCAGCCATCGAGACCGAAGCGCTCACCAAACGCTTCGGCAACCAGGTCGTGCTGGCTGGCATCGACCTCGACATCTCCGCCGGTAGCGTCTTTGCGCTCCTCGGCCCCAACGGTGCCGGAAAGACCACCGCCGTTCACATCCTCTCCACCCTGCTCCAGCCCGACAGCGGAAGTGCGCGGGTCGGCGGGCACGACGTCGTACGCGAGCCCGCCGCTGTCCGGAGCCTCATCGGGGTGACCGGTCAGTTCTCGGCGGTCGACGCCATGCTCACCGGCGAGGAGAACCTCCAGCTCATGGCCCGTCTCCGACACCTCCGTCGCGATGACGGCCGCCGACGGGTCAAGGAACTGCTCGAGCGGTTCGAGCTGACCGATGCCGCTCACCAGCGCCTCTCGACCTATTCCGGCGGCATGCGCCGGCGCCTCGACCTCGCGATGACCCTCGTCGACCGCCCGCAGATCGTCTTCCTCGACGAACCGACAACGGGCCTCGACCCGCGGAGCCGGGCGGAGATGTGGGTGATCGTCCGCGAGCTCGTCGCCGCCGGGACGACCATCCTGCTCACCACCCAGTACCTGGATGAGGCCGACGAACTCGCCCAGCAGATTGTCGTGCTGGACCAGGGTCAGGTGGTGGCGAACGGCACTCCGGCCGAGCTCAAACGGCTCGTCTCGGGCGGTCGGATCCGCCTGGAGTTCGACGACGTCCAGGCGCTCGACGCGGCCGCAGCCGTCTTCGGCGACTCGACCCGCCAGGAGCAGGCGTTGGCTCTCGACGTGCCGAGCGACGGGGAGCTCGGCGCGCTGCGCGCCCTGCTCGACCGCGTCGATCGCGAGCGGCTCACGCCGCGTGCGCTGACCGTGCACACGCCTGACCTCGACGACGTGTTCTTCGCCCTGACCGGGCGGCACCGGACGAATGAGCACAGCACGAATGAGCACAGCACCGAGCACAGCACGACCGAGATCGCCCACGAGACCGCGGCGACAACCCTGAAGGAGGCCCACCGATGATCACCCTGCGTTACACCCTCGCCGATTCCGCCACTATGCTCCGGCGCAACCTGCTGCATGCCGTTCGCTACCCGCTCATCATGTTCATGATCGGGATCCCGGTCGTGTTCCTGCTGCTGTTCGTCTACGTGTTCGGCGGGACCCTGGGGGCCGGACTGCCCGGCGGCGGCGACACGACCGCGTACCTGAAGTACGTCGTGCCCGGGATCATCTTCCTCGGTATCGGCAGCGCCGGGCAGCTCTCGGCGATCTCGGTGGCGCAGGACATGACCGAAGGGATCGTGGCCCGCTTCCGCACCATGGACATCTCCCGCTCCGCGGTGCTGGCCGGACACGTGATCGGCAACACGCTGCAACAGCTCGTCGCCGTCGCGATCACTCTCGGCGTGGCCGTGCTGATCGGCTTCCGGCCCACCGCAGGCCTCGGCGGCTGGCTTGGTGCCCTCGGCGTGGTCACCGTCACGACGCTCGCCCTCACCTGGCTCTGCGTCGCTCTCGGCATGAAGGCCAAGAGCGTCGAAAGTGCCAGCAACCTGCCCATGCCGCTGATCCTGCTGCCCTTCCTGGCCAGCGGCTTCGTTCCGGCGGCGTCGATGTCGACGGGGCTGCACTGGTTCGCTCAGTACCAGCCGTTCACGCCATTCATCGAGACGCTGCGGGCGTTCCTGCTCGGCACGCCGATGGGCCTGAACGGGTGGCTCACCCTAGCCTGGTGCGCGGCCATCGGCCTCGGCGGCTGGCTGTGGGCGCGGTCCCTCTACGACCGCCGTTCACTGCGCTGAGCACTCAGGGACTGGGGTCGACGGCCTTGGCTGCGACGCGGTTGCTCGGGCCGTCAATGCCCGGAACGGCGAGCCGGAGGACGGCGCCGGAGCCGGGTGGGACCCGGTTCGCCGCAGTCACCGTGCCGTCGTGGCGGGTGGCGATCTCGCTGACCAGCGCGAGCCCCAGCCCGAAGTGGCGGCGCTCGCCCGACCGGTCGGCCTCGCGACGGTCGCTGGAGAACCGGTCGAACATCCGCGGCAGTGTCTCATCGGAGATGCCCGGTCCGTCGTCGGCGACCTCGAGCACGACATTGCGACCCGTACGCCCGACGCGGACCGTCACGTGACTGGCCGCGTGGTCGAGAGCATTGTCGACCAGGGCGGCGACCGAGCGGGCGAGCGCGGGCGGTGCCCCAGCGACGAACGTCGATGGAAGGCGGTCGACCTCGAGCGCGAGCGCCACGCCGGCCTGTTGCGCCGTGGCTTGGGCCGAATCCACCGCTGACGCGGCGAGCGTCGCGAGGTCGACCGGCTCATGAGGCACGGGGGTCCGGACGTCGGCAGCCATCAACAGTTCTTCGAGGATCGCGGTGAGGGCTGCGGTGTCGGCCACGATCCCGTCGGCGTCGCGGGCGATCAGCCGCTCGCGCTCGTCGACCCGGGTGGCGCGGTCTCGGACCCGGCGGGCCAGAAGTTGGGTACGCGTACTGAGCAGGGTCAGAGGGGTCCGCAGCTCGTGGCCGGCGTCGGCGACGAAGCGCCGCTGCAGCTCCAGAGCCTGGGCCATCGGCCGGACCGCGCGCCGGGCCAGGACCGCGGCCGCGAGGCTCGTGAGGACCAGACCGGTTCCGCCGGCCAGTCCGAGGGCGCCGAGGATCCGCTCGCGTTCCTGGTGCTGCTCGAACCGGCTCGCGATCACCTGGACGGTGTCGTCCCCCCGTTGGGCGGTCAGCACCTCATAGGCGCCGCTGGGCAGGTGGACCGTCCGTTGGTCCCGGACATGGGTGGCGGCGACCTGACGCATCACGGCCACGTCGGGCAATCCGGCGGGGATATTAGGGGAGTTCCGCTCCGGATGGCCGAGGACCGCGCTCAGGATCCCGCCGCGCGGCTGGGTCAGGTCACGGCCATGATCGTCACCGCGTCCCGCGAAGGCGATGCCCTCGACCAGCGAGGTCGTCAGCTGCTGCTCCTGGCTGCGGACCACCGAAAGGTAAGCGACGAAACTGACAATGATCAAGCAGGCCATCAGCAGGCCGGCCGTCTGCAGCCCGATCCGCCTCGCGGTCCGCCGGAGGTCGGGACTCAGCGCCCGGGTGGATCGCGTCACGTGGGCTGATCCGACCCCAGCTGGTAGCCGAGCCCGCGGACGGTCCGGATGACCTCGCGGGACAGTTTGCGCCGCAGATAGTGCACGTAGGTGTCGACCACCCCGTCGTCATCGGCATCGGGAAAGACCTCGGTGACGAGCTCGGACCGGCTGAAGACCCGGCGCGGCCGCCGCGCCAGCACCGCCAGCAGGGCGCACTCGCGCTCCGACAGGAATCGGCTCTCACCCGCATCCGTGAGCACGATGCGGGAGGAAACCACCAGTCGTCCCTGGGGCACGGGGAGGCCGTCGGCGTGGTCGTTGTGCCGACGCAGCAGGGCCCGGAGGCGGGCCAACAGTTCGTCGATGTCGAACGGCTTGGCCAGGTAGTCCTCCGCGCCGGCGTCGAGACCGTCGACCCGGTCCCGGGCCAGGCCCAGGGCTGACAACACCAGCACCGGGGTGGCAACGCCCCGGGCCCGCAGGCGACCAAGGAGATCCAGCCCGTCGATGGCCGGCAAGCCGCGGTCCAGCACGATCGCGTCGTAGACCCGGCTCAGGCCGAGATGCAGCCCGGCCTGACCATCACGGGCCAGGTCGACGACGTACCCCGCCGACGTGAGAATCTCCTCGAGCATCGCCGCCAGCGACCGGTCGTCCTCCACGAGGAGCACCCGTCGGGCCTCGGACGGGCTGGGCTCGTCGGAGGCATTCACGCGCGGTTCGCCGGCTCTCTGGACACCTGTCCAGGATGCCTCAATCCCGCCATCACCTCAGGAGACGCCGGACCACGATGCGGTCGCCCCACTGTGGCCGATCCGGACCACCTGCACCAAGGCTCCGGCCGCACCGACGGTCGCGATGATCATGAAAGCAATAACGAGGAGGCGAGGAAGGGCCCGCCAGGCCGGGCGCTTCGCCGCCAACTGCGACCAGAACTGACCCGCCGCACCGACCAACAAGATGATCACCCACGGCAGGAGACCGTCGGCCAGATGGGCGTGCGTCTCGATCAGATCAGAATGCGGCAGGGCCCGCTCGAGCGATTCACCGGACGACGTGGTGATCGGCACCAAGATCAGGGCGAGCGTCGCGGCCGCCAACGGCCCCCAGGAGGCCCATCGTCGAAACCGAGCCCAGAAGGTTGCCAGCAGGACCGCGATCGCCGCCGTCGGCACGATCACCACAGTGGCATGCACGATCAACGGGTGAAGTGGAAGACCGAAGACGGTCACGATGGCTCCTAGAGGGGTCGTGTTGAACGGTGGCGACTTACGTGCGCAGGAGGTGCCCGGGGGTGCGGAGGGCAAGGCGCCAGAGGTCATCGTCTGATACCACTCCCCTTTGTGCTCGGGTCCTCACAGGATCTCCACAGTTGATCAGAGGTTTCTTAGAGTCCCTTCCGTGGGCCGCCGGCCGTCCGAGCCGGGCTCGATGCTGCCGGCTCACCTGGGACTAAGAAACATCTGGTGCAGTTTCTGGTGGGCGAGGACAACGGTTCTCGCGAGATCGGGCCTCGATCGCCGAGCCAGGAAGGCAGGACACCTCGTGACTGACGAATGGCCGCAGCACAGCGGCTCACGCTGGGAGCCGTCGCCATCGCCGCCGATCCCGGTCCGATCTGAGGATGCCGTTCTCGCAGCGAGGCCATCCGCACCAGACCGCCGACGGCGACGTCGCGGGCCTGCGGTCGCGGTGCTGGTCGCGCTGCTGTCCGTCGGCACGACGTCCGCCGGAGTGGCCTACGAGCGCACCAAACCCTCGGTGAGCGACCCCGGCGCCCAGTCGCGCACCGGACTGCCCCGGTCCGGGGACCACGTCGCCCCCGGTGACCACGGGTTCGGCCGGCACCGCAACGGCGTCGGGCCGGGACACGGCGGATCGCCGGACAGCGAGACCGTCCCGCAGACCGGGTTCTCCCTGTGACCGCCGTGCTGACCCCGACCCTCTCCCCATCGCCCGCTCCGCGGCCGGTGCCTCCCGATTCCCGCGCGGCCCAGGACCGGACCGTACGCGGCGGAGCGGCGCTGCTGATGTGGGCCGGCCTGTTGCTGGTCACCTACTGGTGGGCCGCTGACGGAGGCATCTCCGACCTTTCGGCCTGGGACAGCGGCCTGACCTCGGTGGGCCGCCTGACTGGTCTGTGGTCGGCGGACCTGCTGCTCGTGCAGGTCCTGCTGATGGCGAGGTTGCCACCGCTGGAACATGCTGTCGGACGCGATCGACTCGCGCGGATCCACCGCATCACCGGCTTCTTGTCCTTCGATCTGATGCTGGTCCACATCGTCACGATCATCCTGGGCTACGCCGGCGGGCACTGGCTCGCGGCACCCGCCACCACGTGGGACCTGATCAAGAACTATGGCGGTGTCCTGCTCGCTCTGGCCGGGACCAGTTGCCTGGCGATGGTCGTCGTCACCAGCGTGAAGCGGGCCCGGCGGCGGCTGCGCTACGAGTCCTGGCACCTCCTGCATCTCTACGCATACCTCGGCGTCGGCCTGGCCCTGCCGCACCAGTTGTGGACCGGCCAGGAGTTCCTGACCTCGACCGCCGCCACGCTGTACTGGTGGAGCCTGTGGATCATGGCCGCGGCCGCGATCCTGGTCTGGCGCATCGTCGTACCGCTCGCGCGGAGCCTGCGGCACGATCTGCAGGTGACCTCGGTGGTCCGGGAATCCTCCGACGTCGTCTCGGTCTACCTGGCCGGTCGGCTCGAGCGGCTGCCGCTCCACGCCGGCCAGTTCCTCAATGTCCGCTTCCTCGACGGCCCGGGCTGGACCCGTTCCAACCCGTTCTCACTGTCGGCCGCCCCGGACGGCCGCAGCCTGCGGATCACCGCCAAGGCGCTCGGCGACGGCAGCAGTCGGCTGGCCCGCCTGCGCCCGGGCACCCGGGCGATGATCGAAGGCCCGTACGGCCGGCTCAGCCACCGGGCCCGTACCCGGCCGGGAGTCCTGCTCATCGGCGCCGGGGTCGGCATCACGCCGATCAGAGCCCTGGCCGAAGGCCTGGACTACGCACCGGGTGACGCGACCCTGCTGCAGCGTTTCAGCGCCGAGCCCCTGTTCGAGGCGGAGCTGCAGGTGCTCGCGTACGAACGGGGTCTGCGGGTCCTGTCCCTCGGTGGCCCTCGCCCGCACGCCGGATCCGTGTTCGGCCGAACCGCCGGTGACGACGAACTGCGGGCGCTGCGCTCCTGGGTGCCCGATGTCGCCGAACGTGACGTCTTCGTCTGCGGGCCGACCGGCTGGACCGCCGCGGTCGAACAGCTGCTCGCCGCCGCCGGTGTCCCCGCTGACCGTATCCACACCGAAAGCTTTGGATGGTGATCTCGTGCGCCGCATGGTGATCTGGCTCGCGTCAACCGTGACCGTGGTGGTGCTGCTCTTCGGCTACCACACCTCGACCGACGCCACCACGACCGCCCAGGGCACGGCGTCCTCGAGCGCCGCTCCCCCGTCCGCCGCGTCGTCGTCGCCGACGACGACGTCACCCAGCACGACTACACCCAGTACGACCTCGGGCACGAAGAGCTACACCGGTGACGTGGCCCAGACCCGCTGGGGTCCCGTCGAGGTCGAGATCGCCGTCGCCGACGGCAAGATCACCAAAGTCACCGTCCTCCAGTCGCCCAGTGGCAACCCGAAGGACACCGAGATCAACCACCGCGCGCTGCCGATCCTGGTGCAGGACACCCTTGACGCCCAGAGCGCCAAGATCGACATGGTCAGCGGAGCGACCGTTACCAGCGGCGGCTATCTCACGTCCTTGCAGTCCGCGCTCGACGCGGCGGGAATCTGAGCATGGGTACGCCCGCCGCGGCCGATGTCGCGACCCGACGCTACGTCGAGCACGTGATGGGCATGCCGATCAGCCTCGCGCTCCGAGGGCGACATGCCGACAGTCAGCGCGGACGGGACGCCTGGGTGGCGCTGATGGCCGAGCTGGCCGCGGTCGACCGGGTCTTCAGCACGTACCGTCCCGACTCGGTGATCAGCCGGATCAACCGGGACGAGATCGCGCTCTCGGAGTGCCCGGCGGAGGTCGGCGAGGTTCTCGAACTCGGTCGCCGAGCCGCTGACGCGTCGGGCGGAGCCTTCTCGACCTACCTGCCGTTCGACCCGGATGATCCCGGAGGCCGACGTCGCCTCGATCCCAGCGGCGTGGTCAAGGGTTGGGCCGCCGACCGGGCCTCGGCCCACCTTGCAGCCCTCGACGACACCGACTTCTGCCTCTCGGCCGGTGGCGACATCGTCTGCCGCGCCGCGACGGATCGAGATCCCTGGCGGATCGGCATCGAGGACCCGCACGACAGCAGCAGGGTCGTGGCGATCGTCCCCCTGCAGCTGGGCGCGATCGCCACCTCGGGCACCGCTCGTCGTGGCGCCCACCTCGTCGACGCCAGGACAGGTCGCGCGCCAGAAGGCATCGCGTCGGTCACCGTGATCGGTCCGTCACTCACTTGGGCCGACATCGATGCGACTGCCGCCTACGCCCAAGGCGTCCAGGCGTCGACCTGGCTCCGTGCTCGACCCATCCACAGTGCGCTCATCGTGACCTCGACTGGCCAATCGATCCGCGTCGTCCCGGACCCGCCAGCCCCGTCCCACCGATAGGCCCCGACTCCTTGATGGGTCTGGCTCCTGCTCGGATGAGGCAGGCCGGGATCAGACGACGGGAGGAGTCCGGTCGTCGTCGCGGCGGACCACCGTCGTGTGCTGGGTGTTACGCCGCTGCTGCATGAGGACCAGGGACAGCACGATCGCCAAAACGCCCGCCGCCAGGCAGACGTATCCGATCGCCGTCACGTCGAGCGTGCTCCACTGGTCGCGTACACCGAAGGCCAAGATGCCGCCGACGACGAGCAGAAAAATACCTAGACCGAGACTCACTGATAGCTCCTCATTGAATGGTGGCACTTACGGTCCGGGTGCCCGTGGTGGACCCGCAATCGACGACTGCACTAACCGACGTAACGGTTATCGGCGTCACCAATGTAACAGGGCGATTGGCCCTACGCGGGCGAACCGAGCGCGGCGTAGACATGCTCGGCGTAGCTCTCGAAGGTGGCTTCGCAGGCCTTGAGCCGGGCCGAAGCGTCCACGATCGAGATCGTACCGAGGAGATCCCGGGTCCTGAGTTCGCGGTACCACCGGCGGAGGCGATCAAGACTCTGCTCCTCCTCCTCGAGCTCAGCCAGGGTGTACTTGCCCAGACGCTCCTCCTTGGCGAGCTCGTCGAGATACTTGCCGCAGTCGGCCATGAATTCGGCCCATTCGTCGCCGCGGGCATCCTCATAACGGCTGAGGAGCGCGGCGTTGTCCTGATCATCGTGGCCGTTCGCTTCGAGCGCGATCAGCGTTCCGGCGGCCGCGTCGGTGAGTGTCCGAAGCCGATCGAGCAGCGACTGCACCGCCGGCACGTTGGGCACTGCCCACGCGGACGAGCCGAGAAGCACGGCACCGGACCTCCGCAATTCCCGCCAGACCGCCATCCGGTGGCGGGCCGGCTCGGACGGCAGGCGGGTCACCAAGATGAGCCAGGAGGGGGCTGTCCGTGGAGATCGCCTCGTCGTCACCTGACCACTCTCCCGCCTTCGGCCACTGATCAGCCACTCCGCGGCGGGGCGGCTTCCTCCAAGGGCCAGACGGCTTCTTTCTTAAAGCCTCAGCGATCGGCCCGATAGGCCCGATAGGCCCGCGTTACGCCCCGTCCGCGGGAAGATCTTGGGCCGCCCCGCCTGTCCCCGTCACGTCCTCGCTGTTACGTTCGTCACATGAACCGTGGAATCATCGCAACGATCATCGGCGTCCTCGTGATTATCATCCTGGTGATTGTCATCATGCAACTGACCTAAGTCTGCGCGCCCAGCACACCCCTGCTTGACCTGACTCGCCTGGCCACCTCCCACAGCCCGACCGATTCGTCGCCTCTCGCGCCCATTCCGCGGGAGGCGGCTGAGTCACGACCAGAGGTTGGCTGCCGGTCAGGGCTGATCGGGCCGAACCGCCGTCGTTTCTCCGCACACGGTCGCATCTGGGGGCGGAATCGGGCCGAACGGCCGTCGTTTCTCCGCACCCGGTCGCATCTGGAGACGATCGCCCTGGATCTCCCGACCCTGATCGTCTCCGACTTCGGCCTGTCGAAGGGGCTGAAGCCCAAGACACGAAGGGGCTGAAGCCCAAGACACGGAGGGGCTGAACCCCGGGCGGAGGGGTCGGAGGTTACGTTCGCTGAGCCTGTCGAAGCGCAGCTCGGGCGCGAGGGAGCAGGATCCGCTCGCAGAGTTCGCGGACCGCGGCTGGCCCGCACCGCCGGAAAGTTTGTTCACCCGACACGGATCATTCGGATCAATGCCCGCCCCTAGAACGTCGGAGCCTCGGTTGGGGGGCCCATCCACGTCACGTTAGGGGAAGCTCCATGCACAATCATCGACGCCGGGCGCGCAATCGCGCCGGCGCATTTCACCCACCCGGGCGGATCGCTCTGCGGCCGCTCGTGCTGTTCGGTGTCTTACTGGCAGTGCTGAGCATGCTGCCCGGGGCCGCCGCCTCGGCCAAAGAGCCCGAGCCAGCCTTGCCACCGGGTGTGGTGAACACCTGCGCATCGAACGAGATCTTCTACCAGTTCCGGTACAACGACTCCGATGTCGTCGGCATCGACAAGGGGTGTGCGACCCAGAACAACGTCACCCGCGCGGAGAACCCGGCGCTGATCGCGACCGAGTTGCACGTGTCGTGTTCGGACAAGATCAGCGCCGATGGTGTGCCGACCAAGAGCAATCTCGGCAATTCCACGCGCCGGGTCGCGGCCTACTTCATCCAGAAGGACGCGAAGAAGACCTGCGGATTTGGCAATCCCGCCGGACCGACGCCGACCCCATCGGTGGACCTGACGATCAAGAAGACCGCGTCGGCCACCACGGTGGAGTCCGGCCAGACCGTCACGTACACCCTGAAGCTGACCAATACCGGCGGCACGCCGGCCAGCAACGTCCTGGTCAGCGACCCGCTCCCGGCGGGCACCACGTATGTGTCCTCGTCGACGGGCTGCAGCTACAACGCGGCCAACCGCACCGTGACCTGTGACGCGGGTGACCTGGCTGCACCGGTCACGACGCCGGTCAGCACCTGCACGGGGAAGGACATCTTCTACTACTTCCAGTACAACGATTCCAATCGGGTCGGCATCGACACCGGCTGCGCGGCCAAGAACAACGTGACCCGGGCGGAGAATCCGCAGCTCATTGCCACGGAGCTCCACGTGTCGTGTTCGGACAAGATCAGCGCCGACGGCGTTCCGACCAAGAGCGTGCTCGGTGACCCGGCGCGCCGGGTGGCGGCGTACTACATCAAGAAGGACGAGAAGAAGACCTGCGGCCAGGGCACCTTCACCCCGCCCGCACCGCCGTCGTTCACCATCACGGTCAAGGTCACCTCGTCGCACTGCAACACCGCGACCGTGGGCACTGACGAACCCGACAGCAACCCGGCCGACAACACCAGCACGGTGTGTGTCAACGTGCCACAGTCGCAGACCCTGCAGTCCGAGATCTACCTGTGCGTGAACGGCAGCCCGTCGACGATCCTCGTGCTCGGTGGCGAGCTGTCCGGCTCGGTGCCTGCCGGGACCTACGCCACGCCGAACCCGCTCGCTCCGTTCGGTGTTCCGGCCGGAACGTACACGGTGAACGCCGCGTCTCCCGACGGCTTGCGTTTCGTCGCCTGCGGCCAGACCGGGGTCACCATCGCCAGCCCGAGCAGTGCCAGCCAGCCGGTGATTGTGCCTGCCGGTGGCGCGGGCGACGGAAAGTTCTATGTCGTGCCGGCCGGGCAGACCACCCAGACGATTCAGGGTGAGATCTACCGGTGCCTGAACGGTGCTCCGTCGACCAGCCTCGTACCGGGTGGATCGATCGCCGTTCCGACGGCCGGCCTGTCCAGTGCGAACCCGCTGAGTCCCACCGAGGTCAATGCGGGTGGCTACCGGATGAACGCCACGGCGCCGTCAGGCCTGCGGTTCGTGGCCTGCGGTCAGTCCGGGGTGACCATCGACAGTCCTGGTTCGGCGAACCAGAACGTCACCGTCCCAGCGGGTGGTGCGGGCGACGGCAAGTTCTATGTCGTACCGATCACCCAGACCATCCAGTCGGAGATCTACCGGTGCGTGAACGGCGCTCCGTCCACCATCCTGGTGGCGGGCGGCACGCTCACCTTCTCCACCCAGGACGGCGTGCTGAGCAGCGACAATCCGCTCTTCCCGCTCAATGTCGCGGCCGGCAGCTACTCGATGCGAGCCACCGCTCCCTTCGATACGCAGTTCGTGCCGTGCGGTCAGACCGGGGTGACGATTGACAGTCCGGAAGCGGCTCGGCAGACCATCGTCGTGCCCGCAGGTGGGGCCGGCGACGGCAAGTTCTACGTGGTCACGCCGACCACGCCGACCCAGACCATCCAGGGTGAGATCTACCGGTGCGTGAACGGCGCACCGTCGACGTCCCTGGTCTCCGGCGGCACGCTCGCGGTGCCGACGGCCGGGTTGTCGAGCTCGAATCCGTTGCCCGCCACCCAGGTGGCAGCGGACAGCTACCGGATGAACGCGGTCGCACCCAGCGGCCAGACGTTCGTGGCCTGCGGCCAGCCCGGGGTCACGATCGATACCCCAGGCACGGCGCACCAGACGGTGACGGTCCCAGCAGGTGGATCGGGCGACGGGAAGTTCTACGTCGTGACGACCCCCCCGCCGACCCAGACCATCCAGGGCGAGATCTATGTGTGCGTGAACGGCTCGCCGTCCACCACGATCGCCCCCGGAGGCACGCTCACCGTCCCGTCGGCGGGGTTGTCCAGCGGAAACCCGCTGGTCACCACGTCGGTGGCCGCCGGCACCTACCAGATGAACGCTGTTGCTCCGACCGGCCAGAAGTTCGTGGCCTGCGGTAAGACCGGAGTGACCGTGGACACGCCCGGTACGGCACACCAGACTGTGACCGTACCGGCTGGAGGCAGCGGTGACGGGAAGTTCTACGTCACGAATCTGACCTGATCGAGGCGGGGGAGCCCGGTGGCATCGCACCCCAGCGATGCCACCGGGTTCCGTCGGCCCCGGCCCGGCCATCACTTACGAAACGGGGGAAAGCAGTGACAGCACAACATCAGAAGATCGCCGTTCGCGGTGTGGCCCTAGGCATGTTGGGATTGGCCGCTTTGGGCATCTCGGCCGCCGCGGCGGTCGGCGACAGCACGCAAGCCGTCGTCGCCACCATCAAGTCGGAGGTCAAGGTCAAGAAGAAGCTCACCGATCTCCAGCCGACGGTCGCCGGTCCGTTCGACAAGGCGCAGGCCGAATTGACCATCAACTCGATCTCCGGCGCGGCTGCTGCGGGTCCGTACGCATCGACCATACTGACCCTCAAGGTGAAGGAGATCGACAAAGCCGTCACGGGGATGACGTACGGCGTCCACCTGCACGTGGGTCCCTGCGTAGCCGGCGACGGCGTCGCCGCCGGAACCCACTACAACAACGACATGGTGTCGGGCATGCCCATGCCGATGCGGATCAACCCGCGAACCGAGATCTGGCTGGACGCCACGGTCACCGACAAGGGCGAGGCCGAGTCGTCGACCACCGTCAAATGGCTCATCGTGCCGGGCACGCGGTCGCTGGTGTTTCACACCGAGCCAACGGCCGACAGCGGCGCCGCCGGAGTGCGGCAGGCCTGTTTGCCGGTGGTCATCTGATCGATCAGGGCAGCTTCGCCCTCTTGCGGGAGACCGCGAGAGGGCGAAATGTCCACGCTGACCCGGGAAACCGCGACTGAGCTGACTCCTGCCAATGCTCTGGTGGCCCCCCAAGTGGCGTTTGATTCATCTCACGACGGTTTTCTTGAGAGATCTGGGAGATTGCCTGGCCAGGGAGGGTTTTTCTCACCTACATTGTTGCTTCGCGGGGATTCCCGATTTCCCTCGCGGGGGGCGGATTCGGCAATGAGAAACGGCAGCAGCAGCGCGCGTGCGAGGGGCGGCGCGGCACTTTCGCCGACCCCTGATTCGTACCCCTCCGAGGTGAGCGAACCGATCAGTGACGCCATCCTCCTCGAGCGGTGCCGCGCCGGCAGCGACGAGGCCTGGGACGTCCTGATCGACCGGTATGAGCGGTTGGTCTTCAGTGTCGCGGTCCGCAACGGGCTCAGCCACGACGACGCCCTCGACGTCAGCCAGATCACCTTCTCGACGCTGCTCGACTCGCTGGCGAAGTTGCGTCAGGACGAGAGCCTGGCCTGGTGGCTGATGACGGTCGCCCGCCGCCAGTCGTGGCGCATCCGGCACCGCGGCCGCCGGGAGATAGCCGTCCCCGAGGTCGAAGTGTCGCCCGAGGATCCGCTCGTCAACTGGGAGCGGGTCGCCTCGGTGCAGCAGGCCCTGCAGCAGCTCGGCAATCCGTGCCGGGATCTGTTGATCGCCTTGTACTTCGACCCGGAGTCGCCGACCTATGCCGAGATCGCCCGCCGACTCGGTCGCTCGATCGGAGGCATCGGGCCGATGCGGGCCCGGTGCCTGGCCCGGGTCCGCGTCCACCTGGCCGACGGGGGCTGGGGATGAGCGCCGAGCCCAAGGTCACCTTCGCGCGGATCGCCGATTGGGTCGACGGCCGGTTGAGCGAGCAGGAATCGGATCAGGTGGCCGCGGCGGTCGCCGCCGACCCTGAGTTGCAGGCCGACCTGGAGTGGATGCAGGAGCTGGTTCGGACCGGGCGCGCGCTGCCACTGGTGGCGGAACCGCCCCTCTTGCGCCAGCGGCTCCGCCAGCTGTACCGGCGCTGGGCCCGGGACCAGGTCGCTCCGGCGCCATCGTTGTTCGAGTCCTTCATCATGCCGATCTTCGACAGCCGCCGTGATCGGCTGGCCGTGGGCGTGCGCGGACCGTATCCGGATGGTGACACCATTCATCTCGTCTGGCGGACCGACCTGGCGGAGCTGATCGTTGAAGCGCGTCCGTCCGGAGCAGACCGCTTTCGGCTGACCGGTCAGGTCCTGCTCGGGCATGCGACCTCGTCGCCCATCTTCGAGGCGATCGCGACCGGACCGGACTGCACGGTGCGGACCGTCGATGGGGACCACGAGGGCCGATTCGCGCTCGACGTCCCGTCGAACGCCACCCGGCTGCGGGTGTCCAACGGCGATCTCACCATCCTGGGGTCCATCGATCTGACGGCAGATCCGACCGGTTCGCCGAATCCCGGTCGCTAGATGCCCACCGCGCCGCCGGACCTCACCGCGCTTCTCGCCGAACCGGACGACCAGCAGGTCCGTACGGTGCTGCGCGACGGCGACCTGCTGGACGAGGCCGGACTCAATCTCGTCCTGGACCGGGCCGAAGAGTTGCTGCACACCGCGCCGGAGCAGGCCCGGCGGCTGGCGGAGTTGTGTGACGAGCTCGCGAGGGAAGCCGACCTGGGTGCCATCCGTGCGCGGTCGGCCTATCAGCGGGCGCGGATCCTGGCCGAGCAGGGCAGCCTCGCCCAGGCGCTGGAGGCGATCGAGCAGTCCCGTGACTGGTGGCGCGCGGCCGGCCGGGAGGTCGACGCGCTGCGGACCGACCTGGGACGCATGCAGGTCCTCGACGACCTCGGCCGGCACGGCGATGCGATCGGCGTGGGTCGGGAGCTGATTGCCGCACTGGACCGCCCGGGAGCCGCCGACGATCCGATCGCCCGGTGGATCCGGGCCGCGGCGCGGGAGAATCTCGGCATCGCGTACGGGCTCACGGGCCAGCACGACCTGGCGCTCGACGCGTACGCGCGCGCCCAGACCGATTACGCCGAGCTCGGGATGCAGACCGAGACTGCTCGCCCGCTGGCCAACCGGGGCGTTGAGCTGCTGGCCTTGGGCCGACCCCGCGAGGCCCTGCAGGATCTGGCCCGGGCCGCCGACATCTTCTCCACGGCGGGCGATCGGCTCTTCGCGGCCCAGTGCGCCGGCGACACGGCCCAGGCCCATCGCCAGCTGGGGGAGCTCACCGAGGCGCTCCGGCTCCTGGAGCCGGCTCGAATCGTCCTTGACGAACTGGGCGCGGTCGCCGAAGCGACCCGACTCCAGCTGGCGCTCGCCGACACGTGCCTGGCCCTGGGCATGTTCGCCGAAGCCCGCGATCATGCCCTCGCGACCATGTCGACCTCCGACGAGTCCGGCATGTCCCACGATGCCGGGCTCGCGCAGTTCGTCGTGGCCCAAACCGACCTGGGCTCGGGCGATCACGAGCGAGCGGCTCACGGACTGGCCCGGGCCGCCGAGCTGTTCGAACACGTGGGTGACCTCCAGATGCTGGCGAGGACGCGACTGGCCCAGGCCGAGGTGGCTCAGCGATGCGGCTGGGATGTCCGAGCCGGGACGCTGCTCGACGAGGCCGCGTCGATGCTCCGGGCTGGCGGCTGGCGCGTGCCCCTCACCTGGGCGTATCTGCGGTCGGCCGACGCCGCCACTCAGATCGCGACGATCGCCGAAAGTCTGGACCGGGCGGCGCCGCTGGTCGAGGAGCTCCGACTTCCCGACCTCACGTACCAGTACGAGTTGCGCCGCGGCCGGCTGGAACGGCACCGAGGTCACGGCGCCGCGGCCGAGGCGCACTTCCAGAACGCCATCACCGAGCTCGACCGGTCCAGCGGCGCACTGCCCGACCACGTGCTGCTGACCGCGTTCCGGGCGGAACGGCATGCGGCTCACGACGAGCTGGTCGGTCTGCTCGTCGAGCGTGGCACCGACGGATCGGTGGCGGAGGCGTCACGGATCGCCGACGACGCGCGATCCCGGACGCTGGTCGAGCTGATGGCGGACACCATCGGCTTCGGCCCCGAGTTGGCGGGTCCGGATCGCGAGCTGGCTGAGGCCTTCGCCGATCTGAACGCGACCTATCTGGCCCTCCAGCAAGCGGGCGACCCGCGCCAGCGGACGCTGTTGGCCGACCAGGCGGAGGTGCTCGAGCGGCGGGTCGCAGTGGTGCGGCTGCGTCAGGTCGGTGGCCAAGCCGACGGGTCGGACCGCGTCGCGGAGGAGCCCGTTCCGCCGCGGACGACCGACGCTGTCGTCCTCGCCTACCACGTGCTCGAGCGGGACATCGTGGTCTTCTGGATCCGTGGTGACCGGGTCGTCGCGCGTCGGCTCGTTGGCGCGCTCAGCGAGCTCCGCTCCTGTTCGGACGATTTGGCCGACCAATGGAGCCGGATCTCGCTCGCGCTCGGCATCGGCCTGCGCAACACCGAGGTCTTGTTACGCAGCACTGAAGCCACCCTGCGCGCCATGTACAAGTTGTTGGTGGAGCCGCTCGAGGACCTGCTGGTTCCGGGTGTCGACGACCTCCGGGTCGTCCTCGATGGGCGCCTCGGAGTCGTCCCCTTCCACGCGCTGCACGACGGCCGCGGTCATCTGGTAGAGCGCTGGGCGCTCACGGTCGCCCCCACACTGGCCGCGGCCCAGGCGGACACGGCCCCCATCGACCTCAAGGCACCTGCTCTTGTCGTGGCCGTCGCGGACGCGTACGCCCCGGCCGTCGACGCCGAGGCCGATGCCGTCGCCGCACTACTGCCGACCGCGCGGATCCTGCGGGGTGAAGGGGCCACGTGTGCGGAGTTCAGTGCCGCGGCGCCGGACGCCCAGGTCATCCACCTGGCCTGTCACGGCGTCTTCAACCCGCCCAATCCGCTGTTCTCCCGGCTACGGCTGTCCGACCGTTGGCTGACCACGGCCGAGATCGTCCAGCTGGATCTCGACGGAGCGCTAGTGACCCTCAGCGCGTGCGAGTCGGGCATGCACGGTCGGGCCCTGGAGCCGGTGGGGCTGGGTTGGTCGTTCCTGGCGGCCGGCGCCTCCGGCGTGCTGGTCAGCCAGTGGCCGGTTCACGATGATGCGGCCTTGGCCCTGATGTCGGCGCTCTACGAAGAACTCGCGACAGGCGCCAGTCCCGCCCGCGCCCTCCAGCGGGCCCAGCTACGGATCGCCCGCCAGTACGCTCACCCATACTTCTGGGCGCCGTTCAGCTATCTAGCCAGTCCGCGCCTGGCCCGGGGCGGGGTCCACGCCGATGGGATCAGAGGTGGTGAGGTTCGCGATGGCGGGCAAACCGATGTGCGGCGTCCCGTTGGGGATGCCCGGTGAAAGGTGATGTGGTGAAGATCGAAGAAAGTCTCGTGACGGTGAACCGGAGGAAGGAACGCCGGCCGCGGGAGGTGGCGTTGATGCTCTCGGTGGCCCTGGCCCTGGCCTGGCTGGGCGTGATCGCCACCCCGGCGTCCGCGGGCAAGAACGACCTCGTACCTGTCGGCGGGGACCCCCTCGCCGCCAACCGGCTGGTGGTCAAGATCAAGACCGGGGGAAACTTCACGATCGACGACGTCACGGCCGAGTACCCGGTTGAGGTGTCGAGTGTGTTGCTGGCCTCCGGGGGCCTGTATTTCGTCCGGGCCACCGATCCGAAGGTGGCCAGCGACCCCAAGAAGTTGACCGAGCTGGCGAAGAAGATCGAGCATTCGTCCGCCGTTCGCTACGCCGAAGCAGACCTCGTCACGAGCCTGGTCGACACTCGCTACCACGCCTGGCCGAAGGGTGACCCGACCGATGCCGGCGAGCCCGCGGACTGGACGGACCAGGCGACCAGCGAGGACCTCGACCTGCCCGCCGCCCACGCCATCAGCACTGGGGCTGGGGTGACCGTTGCTGTTCTCGACACGGGGACCGATCCGACTCATCCGGCACTGTCCGGCCGGGTGGCCGGCGGGTACGACTACATCGACGACGACAACGATCCGAACGAGATGGCCGGACAGCTCGACAGCAACAACAACGGGATCGTGGACGAGGCCTACGGCCACGGGACGTTCGTCGCGGGCCTGGTTTCCATGGTGGCCCCGGATGCCTCGATCATGCCGATGCGGGTGCTCGACAGCGACGGAAGCGGCAGCATCTTTCTCGTCGCCCAGGCCATCGTGGATGCGGTCGACCATGGGGCCGGCGTGATCAACGTAAGCATGGGCACGGCGCAGAAATTGTCCTCGAAGGTGATCGAGGACGCCGTGAAGTACGCCAAGGACCGCAACGTGATGCTGGTAGCCGCTGCCGGGAACGACGCCAGTAACGTCCGCCAGTATCCGGCCCAGGACAAGGATGTGCTGAGCGTGACCTCGGTCGACGACGCCGACCAGCTGTCCATCTTCGCGTGCTGGGGCGACTGGGTCGACGTCGCCGCGCCCGGCGATCGGGTGCTCGGGCCGGTGCCCGGCGGCCGCTACGCCTGGTGGGCGGGAACGTCGATGGCCACGCCACAGGTGGCCGGACAGGTCGCGTTGATCCGGTCGCAGGCCAGACTTTCTCTGAACGGCCAGCGGGATGCGGTGACCAAAAGCGCGACCAAGGCGAAGTTGCTGACCAAGTTCGGCACGGTGAACATTCCGAAGAGCCTGGACCTCGTCCTCCGTGGGAAGGTCAAATAGCTGAAGCGTGTGGCGGTCGATGAGGCTTGGGCTCGACTCGAGCGGCAATCCGCGGACCGTTTCGTCGATCTGCGATGGAGAACGTACGCCGGATGCGAGGTCCGGCGGCTCGTTCTGACGCTGCAGGGTCGAAACGCAGGCGAATCCGGCCGAATCCCGCTCCATATCTCCGCACAGGGTCGAAGACGTAGGCGAATCCGGCCGAATCCCGCTCCATATCTCCGCACAGGGGCGAAGACGTAGCCGATCCGTCCCGGCCGCCGGCGCCGAAGACTCGCCGGCCAGCGAGACTCAGCGGGCGGGTGAGGCGATCAGACCGGACAAGATGTTCAACGTCTCCGGAACGAGCCGGTAGTAGGCCCATTTTCCGCGCCGGTCGCGACTGAGCATGCCGGCGTCGACCAGGATCTTCAGGTGATGCGACACGGTCGGCTGGGACAGCCCGACCGGTTCGGTCAGGTCGCAGACGCAGGCTTCTTCGCCTGCGTGGGCAGCGACCAGGGACAGCAACCGCAGCCGGGTCGGATCGCCCAGGGCCTTGAACCGGCTCGCCAGCACTTCGGCCTCGGCCGCGGTCATGACCTCTCGGACCACCGGTGAGCAGCACTCGGAGAGCAGCGGGAGCTCCGCGCGGTGGGCCAGGTCAACCATGGGCATGGAATTAGTCTTGCATACATTGACAAACATCGATGGGAGCTGCCTATAGTTAGACGCATCGACAGAGTTCAATGTGATTCAGGGTTCAATGCGATCCGCGCCAGCGGACGAGATGTCAGCGAACCAGACAGGAATGGGCAATGACCACTACCAGAACCACAACGAGCGCCGGCACCGCCGCCCAGGACGAGCTGCGCGAGCAGGTCCGGGAGCACTACGCCGCGGCCGCGACGACGGTGACGTCGGGCCGGGGCCACGCGACCTGCGCCACGGACGATGCGGGCGGTGCTGACTCCGGCAGCGATGAAGCGGGAAGCTGTTGCGGACCGACGGTGCTGGAGGTCGATGACACGTTCGGCTCGGCGCTGTACTCCGCTGGTGATCGAGACAGCCTGCCGGTCGCGGCGGTTGCGGCGAGCCTGGGCTGCGGCAACCCCCTCGCGGTGGCGGAGTTGCTCGCCGGTGAGCGGGTCCTCGATCTCGGATCGGGCGGCGGCATCGATGTCTTGCTCTCGGCCAAGCGGGTCGGACCGACGGGATTCGCCTACGGCGTCGACATGACCGAGGAGATGTTGAACCTCGCTCGGGCGAACGCTGCGAAGGCTGGCGCCACGAATGTCGAGTTCCTGAAGGGCACCATCGAAGACCTCCCGCTGGCCGACGCGACCGTGGACGTAGTGATCAGCAACTGCGTGATCAACTTGTCGGTCGACAAGCCGAAGGTGATCACCGAGATGTTCCGGGTCCTCGTCCCGGGCGGCCGGATCGGCATCAGCGACGTCGTCGCTGAGGACCACCTCACCCCCGCGGATCGGGCCGAGCGGGGAGCCCACGTCGGCTGCATCGCTGGCGCCTTGTCCAGGATCGAGTACCTCGAGGGGCTGACCGGGGCCGGATTCGTCAACACGACGGTCCGGTTCACCCACCAGGCCGCCGACGGGATGCACGGCGCCATCATTCAGGCCACCAAGCCCGTCATCGCGTGAGTAACACAGCGAGTCACACCAAGCAGGTTGACCGCAGTGCCCCCGAATCCTCGGTGCTGGTCAGGTTGTCGGTGCTGGACCGGTGGTTGCCGGTGTGGATCATCGCCGCGATGGCGGTCGGGCTGCTGCTCGGCCGGCTGATCCCCGGCGTCGCCGGGGTGGTGGACGCGGTGAAGATCGGGTCGGTGTCGCTGCCGATCGCGGTCGGGTTGTTGGTGATGATGTTCCCCGTCCTGGCCAAGGTCCGCTACACCGACACCGGCTCTGTGCTGCGGGACCGCCGACTGATGATCACCTCGTTGGTCATCAACTGGGTGCTGGCGCCGGCATTCATGTTCGTGCTGGCCTGGGTGTTCCTCCCGGACCTGCCGGAGTATCGGACCGGGCTGATCATCGTCGGCCTGGCTCGCTGCATCGCCATGGTGTTGATCTGGAACGACCTGGCCTGCGGCGACCGCGAAGCCGCCGCCGTCCTGGTCGCCGTCAACGCGATCTTCCAGGTCGTCGCCTTCGGTCTCCTCGGCTGGTTCTACCTGCAGCTCCTGCCGTCCTGGCTCGGCCTGTCGACCACGTCGGCCGAGTTCTCCGTAGCCGCCATCACCGCCAGCGTGTTGGTGTTCCTCGGCATCCCGCTCCTGGCCGGATTCCTCACCCGCACCATCGGCGAGAAGACGATGGGCCGGGACTGGTACGAGAACCGATTGCTGCCCAGACTCGGCCCCTGGTCCCTCTACGGACTGCTGTTCACCATCGCCGTGCTTTTCGCCCTGCAGGGTCACACCATCACCCAACGGCCGGTCGACGTCGTCCGCATCGCGTTGCCCCTCCTGGTGTACTTCGCCGTGGTGTTCACCGCCGGCATGCTGATCGGACGAGCCCTGCACCTGGGCTATCCGCGGACAACCACGTTGGCGTTCACGGCCGCTGGAAACAACTTCGAGCTTGCGATCGCCCTCGCGATCGCCACGTTCGGCGTCACCTCTGGCCAAGCACTCGCCGGCGTCGTCGGACCGCTCATCGAAGTGCCGGTCCTGGTGGGACTGGTCTATGTCGCCTTGTGGTCCCGCCGTTTCTTCCCCGCTCCACCGCCCCGACTCAACGACAGCCAAGCTCCATGACCTCGACCACCCACCCCAGGAGGACCCGTGCCTGACCGACCGTCCGTCATCTTTGTCTGTGTGCACAACGCCGGTCGATCCCAAATGGCCGCCGGCTACCTTCGCCACCTCGCCGGCGACCACATCGACATCCGTTCGGCCGGGTCTGAACCTGCCCACCAGATCAATCGGATCGCGGTTGAGGCGATGGCCGAAGAAGGCATCGACATCACCGCGGAACGACCCAAGATCCTCACCGCCGACGCCGTCGAAGCCTCCGACGTAGTCATCACCATGGGCTGCGGCGACGCCTGCCCGTACTACCCCGGCAAACGCTACGAGGACTGGATCCTCGACGACCCGGCCGGACAAGACCTCGGCCACGTCCGGCCTATCCGCGACCAGATCCGCGTACGAGTCGAAGCCCTGATCGATGAGCTACTGGAGGCACCCCGGGGCACCAACCGCTGACGGGTCCCACTGATCCGTCGATCCGCCGAACGCGACGCAGACCATCGATCCCACGCCCGCTGGTCTGCGCCTCACCCGACGAAGATGCAGAACGGGTGCCCGGCGGGATCGGCGAAGACGTACAGCGGCTCATCTCGATCGTCGGTGCGGTCGAGCAATTCCGTGGCCCCCAGGGCAAGGGCCCGCTCACGATGAACTTCCAGCGCCTCGCGATCGGCCACCACGGTGTCCAGGTGAAACATCTGGGGCACAGCGCCATCCGGCCAGGTCGAGGGCCGGACTCCTTCGGTCTTCTGAAACGCCAATTGCGGTCCGCCGTGCGGGTTGCGGAGCACGATCCATCCGCTCGGGTCGGGCTCGTCGGCGGGCGGCGGCTCATCGCCGGTGCGGTACCTCAGACCGAACAGCTGGCGATAGAACTCAGCGAGCGCCCGAGCGTCGGTGGCGTCGAGGACGACCTGGACAATCCGTGGGTACGAGTCAGCCATGGGGCCCATCCTGTCATCGTGTCGACGCACGGCCGGTCCTTGAGCCTGTCGAACGGTCCCTGACCCTGTCGAACGTTCCCTGAGCCTGTCGAACGGTCCTGACCCTGTCGAACGGTCCCTGAGCCTGTCGAACGGTCCCTGAGCCTGTCGAACGGTCCCTGAGCCTGTCGAACGTTCCCTGAGCCTGTCGAAGGGTCGGATCGAGGTCGTCTACCCCACCACAGTCTCGGACCCGAGCATCTGGGCCACGGCCCGCGCCAGTTCGCCGAACCTGGCGGCCGCTTGCTCGTCGACGGCCTCGGGAAGGTCGCAATAGATCTTGATCGCTCCGCTACTCCGTCCGGAGTTGATCAGCGGCAGGCTCATCAGCGATTCGATGTTGAGGGGGCTTACCGCTCGCGTCCAGGCGGGCCAGCGAGTCTCGCGACGCAGATCGGCAACCTGCACCGGCAGAGACTGCCGACAAGCATCGAGACAGGGTCCCTCGCCCAGGTGATACTGCAGTGCGTCAGCTTCGAGGACGAGGTCGGACGTAGCGGCGACGGAGGTCGTGGTATCGCCCGGGCCGACCAGACTGATCCCCGCTCCGCTGGCTTGGGGAACGACATTCAGCGCCAACGACGTCAAGATCCGAACCGCCGCCCCGCTCGTTCGGTCACCGAGCAACAGGGCCGACATGGCGAGGGCCAGTTCGCCGATCTCGTCGGCCAGACCGGGCGGGCGGACGGCGAGAACGGTCATTGCCTGACCAGGTCGTAGGCGATGCCGGTCGCCCAAGCGAGCGCCGATTGCTTCGGTGGCGCAAAGCTGGGCGCCCGCTTCCAGATCGTCGTGTAGACCAGCCGCATGGCATCTTCGGCGCAAGCGGTCGACCCGGTCCGGCGTCGGAGCACATGGTAGATCCACGGGCTTGTCAGCTCGTAGAACCGGGCGAAGGCCTCTTCGTCATGACGTCCGGACTCGACCAATAGCTCGCTGAGCAATCTGCGCCCACCGAACGCGTCATCCCGGCCGCCGCCCTGGGTGTCGACATCGCCACCAGCCGCGGGGCCGCCGGCCGTGCTAGCGGCCATGCTCGAATCCACTCCCGATACTGGTGGGGTGCACCAGGTGGGGAAGACCGATGAGGTCGAGGTCCGGCAGGCTGCAGCCATTGATGATGCGCTCCGCGATCGCCCGTAGCTTCTGGTTGAGGGCGGATGCCGACCGCCTGATGACGGCGAAGGCCTGGTCGGCACTGATCTGATACCGCTCCATCAGGATGCCCTGGGCTTGACCGACGATTCCCCGAGCGTCGGCGGCCCTCACCAACTGCTCCCGCTCCACGGCCACGGTGATCGCGATGGACGCCTGCTGAGCGAACGCGAGACCGGGGACCAGCGAATCCGAACGGAAGTGGGACGGGCGGTTGGAGTAGACAGTGACCGCACCGAAGGTTTCGCCGTCGGCCAACGCCAGCGACAGGACCGATCGAAAGCCCAGGTCAGCCGCTTGCGGGGCCCAAAATCTCCATCGGCTGTCGAATCGGAGCTCCGCAGAGATCACCGGCTGACGGCCTTTGATGGCGTGGAAACCAGGACCCTGATGGTGATCGACCTGCAAGGCGTCCGCGCGTCGCGCCTGAGTCCCGGAGGCGGCTGTCGCCACGGCGCCGCCATCAGCGGCCAACAAGATGCCGGCGCCATCCGCGTTGAACGTCCGCCGCGCGAGGCCGGCGACGATGGCGAGGGTCTCGGCAACGCTGGTCGAGGCGAATGGGTCGGGTGCATCCTCGCCGCGCCGGGCAGACCAAAACGGGGCTGGGCTGGCGGTGTCAGTCGAACCGGATTCGATGTCGGACTGGACTAGGGCTTCGGTCGACATAGGGGCTCCCTCGCTAACGGATGGATGACTTCGGGACACTCCCCAGTATAGACTCAAACTTATGCAGTTCTGCTACTCGATGCATAAGTTTAATAAACTTGGTCTTCGCCATCCCCCGGACAGTCGCGTCGACCCTCGCTGGCAGCGTGCAGGCTCAGGGACGTGACCGGAGGCAACGCGGGCGAAGACGCATCCGGAGAGGACGGTGCGGCCTTCGGTGACGCCGACGAGGAAGAGCTGACGATTCAGCGGGCTTCGCAGCTTCTGGGCGTGCCGGCACCCACCATCCGTTCGTGGGAACGCCGCTATGGCGTGCCGGTCGCCGACCGGAGCAGTGGCGGGCATCGTCGGTACACCGGAGTCCAGCTCGACCAGCTTCGTCGGATGCGCGACCTGATCGCGCGAGGTCGGCGGACCGCGGAGGCGGCCGCTCTCGTGAAGGCCGGCCACGCGACCTCACCCGGACCACTGATCGAAGCGTTCGTGCAGGCCGCCTACGAGCTGGCCCCCGGCGGCATTGCTCGGACCCTGGATGCGGCCCGCGAGACGCTCGGCCTGGACCGTACCGTCGATGAGGTGCTGCTGCCAGCCATGCGCGTCGTCGGTGAATGGTGGCACGCCGGCCGAATCGATGTCGCCCACGAGCACCTCGCGACCAATGCGACCCAAGGCTGGCTGGCCAGAGTCGCCTCGACCGGTCCCCTGCGGCCGCTCCCGCCGATCATCCTCTGCTGCGGACCGCTCGACCATCACACACTCGGACTGGAGGCGATCGCCGCGCTCCTCCGCCAGCGCCACTGGGACTGCCGAATGTTGGGTGCTCGGACCCCGGCGGAATCCCTGGCCCACGCCGTCGCCGAGACCAACGCTACGGCGATCGTCCTGGTCTGCCACGTTGCCAACGGACGTTCAGCAGCCATCGAAGCGCTGCACTCCCCCCAGCTCCGCCACCGGCACGTGTTCTACGCCGGCGGCGCCTTCGCATCAACCAAAGTTCGCCACGGCGTACCCGGCCTCTATCTCGGCACCAACATCGCCCACGCCGCAGACCTGATCACGGCCACCCTCACGTCGCATTGATCAGAGCAAAACCAAGCACCTACTTGATCTTGGCCCCTCGAACCGGGAACCGGACTCCCGAGCGGATGCCTACCTGAACTTACCTACCCGAATCCGGCATCGGAAGCCACGTTCGCTGAGCCTGTCGAAGCGGACCAGCCAGAAGCCACGTGATCTTGCCCTTCGACAAGCTCAGGGAACGAAACGCGCGAATCCGCCCGTTCGAAACTGGAATCGGAGCCTACGCTCGCTGAGCCTGTCGAAGCGCAACAGCGGATTCCCACTTGATCTCAGCTCGGATCGAGGGGCCCCGATTACTCAGCCGGGGGCAGAGAATGCCGACAGCAGGTAGGAGAAGCGGGCCACCTGCGGCGCCCACTTCCGATAGCGGGCGATGTCGTCGTCGAGCGCGACCTTGCTCCGGATCTGCTGAAGCTGGGTGACCAACCGGTGCCACGCCTCCACCTCCTCCGGGGGGATGACCGCAGCCACGCCATTGCGCCAGTGAGGCTCGTCGGTCGGCTCAGCGCACCACTGCGGATCGAGCGCGTCGACGAATCCCTTCCAGCTGCCCGGCTCCTTCGATGCGCAGAGGCCGAGCGATGGTGCGGTCTCGTCGGGCCGTGTCGTTCGACCCCAGAGGATCGCGCCGAGCAGTGACGGCGCCCCCGATCCGATCCCCACCAGTTGGGCAACCGCCTCATAGTCGCCGGGCCGTTCGGCGCTGCCCAAGAACTCGCTCCCCGGACTGAGGTCACGCGCCGATCGCAACAGGCCGTACACGTTGAACAACCGGGTCGCCGCCCGCGGCGTACGGACCAGCGGGGAGAGTGCCCTGAGCAGCTTCAGCTCTGAGCCCTGGATCGGGATCGCCTGCACCCCGGCGAGCGTCTCTTCGCTCTCCGGATCAGCTGCCCGGATCACCTGTGCCACCTCAGAGGCCGCCTCCGGCCGCACGGTCGCGGAGCGCGACGGGGGTAGATCCCGGACGTCCTCCGAGGCCGTGATATGCGGGGTGGTCATCGTCGGCGGCATGCTGCCGGGCGGGCTCGACGGTAACGAGCCGCTCGCCGAAAACGCGGTCATCAGGTTGCCGAACCCGTCTCGCCCCATGGCCGGCAGCACGAAGGGAATCTGGAAGATCTTCTCCAGGTAGTTCTGCGGCGTCGCTTCGGAGAAGCCCAAACCTTGGGCGTCGGCATCGGCCCGCTGCGCGTCCAAGATGCCGGTGTAGCGCGTCCGCAGCGCGCGCAGCAGCCAGCGCGGGTCAACGCCCACCACGACCACGAACAGGTCCATCGCCAACAGCAGGTGCACCGCCTGGAGCACTTGAACGACCTGATCCGGTTCGCAACGATCGAGATCATCGATGTAGAGCACGATCCGATCGATCGGGGTATGCCTCCCCTTCGTGCCGACCGGCTGCCGGGCCCATTCAGCCATCAGGTCCACCAGCTGCTGGAAGTCGCGGCGCACCATCGAGACCACACCCAGCTGATTGCGGTAGTCAGCGCTGGCGGCGCGCTCGGCGATGAAGTCATAAAGTCGCCGGCCGGGCTCCAGTTCCAGCAGCTGGCGATCGAGAGCCGCAATCGTGCTGTCCATCTCCCGGACCTTCGTCTCGGCCGCTGCCTCGTCCGCCTCCGCCTCGTGCAGGGCTCGGGCCTCCTCCACCAGACCACCGTCGTCGC
Organism: uncultured Actinomycetota bacterium; assembly: GCA_963731295.1. Lineage (GTDB taxonomy): Bacteria > Actinomycetota > Actinomycetes > Propionibacteriales > Propionibacteriaceae > Microlunatus. Next base: position 271,592 of record CAVSUP010000004.1, on the reverse strand, counting down.
TGAGCATCCGCGCGCGAACCTCCTGAGCGCGGCCGGCGACAGCGCGGAGTTCACCCAGCACCAGGCGGCTTTTCCGGATGATCACGCCGACACTGGTCAGGAACGCAACGACTGCGGCCACCGCGGTGCTGTCGGTCAGCCACGACCAGGTCCGCGGCGGCAACACCAACGCGACCCCGATCCCCGTAAGCGCGAGCAACAGCAAGACGAAGGGGATGACCAACGACCGCTGCGCGACGATCCGCCGGGTTGCCGTCAGGTCATCGTCCAGACCGCGTACGTCGTCGGCGACCTGCAGCGTGCGCTCACGCGCGGCGTGGCCGAAGCCGAGTTTGGCCCCCAGGCTCGCGAGCTCGGCGCTGACCTGGGGGTCGGCCACCACTGCCTTGATCAGTTCCGCATTGAGACTTCTTGTCCGAGCCTCCCGTCGGACGACCGCGGTGGCGTACTCGTTCCGGGCCTCGCGAGTCCGCTCTTCGGCGGTCGTACGAACCGCATCGAGCTCCATCCGCAGCTGATTCTTCTCGCGCAACGAGGTCTGAATCTGGTCGCGTCGGGCGCCGTTGGGGTCGACTTCAGGGGCACCGAGCTGCTCGAAGAACTCGGCCGCCAGGCTGGCCCAGAGATTGGTGTCGGCGTAGCTCCACGCATTGAAGCTGATCTGCACAATCTCTTGCAGATAAGGGCTTTCGGCACCCGCGGCGCGCAATCCCTCGATCCGGTCCTGGACGAGCCGCATGAAATGACTCTTCCCTGATCCCCACTCACCGAACAGACCGATGGAGACCGGCATCGGGGTTGATCGCCGCGCGATCATCGTCGCAATCATGGTCGCGTACGGGCCGACCTGCAGCTCGTCGGTCATGGGCGGCGGCGGCGGCCAACCGGCCCGGCGACGCCAGGCCGCCACGTGGTCACTGCGCAGCAATGCCGGGAGCTCGGGTGACAGGAGCTCGGCCCAGCGATCGGCCACCTCGGGCGAGCCCTCGCGCGACACCGACGTCAGCAGCCGACTGGCCAGCTCCGAGCGATCGGCCCGCAGGGTCGCGACGAGATCGGGCGGCAGCTCGGCCGCTCGGAGGGCGGCGGCCAACAGGTGGCGCTGACTGATGAACCGCTGCTGCGGGCTGACGCGGCGGGCGATCAGCCTCGCCTGGGTCACCATCGGGGCGTGCCGGCCCTCCCCGACCACCGTGTCGAGATCGGGTGGTCGGTCGGTGAGATCGATGCCGGCCAGCGCGGTGTCGAGCTGCGTACGCAGGAGCGACTCGTCGAGCCGGAGCGAGTCCAGCACCGACGTCACGACGGAGTCACCGGGCTGGGGCGCTCTGATGAGGGCCAGTAGATGCATCGCCAGCGCCCCGAGGACCAGATCGACCGGCGCTCCCCCGCTGCGGTGGCTGCACCGCCGAAACTGTTCGGCGTAGCGGATCGTCCACGCCGCAGCATCGTCGAATTCGGTCTCGACCGCAACCGCACCGCCGGGATCCGAATCGGGATTTGGCGGCACGAGGCTGGGGTCAGCCGGACTGGCCAGGATCTCGTCCCAGGCGGCGGCGGACTCGTTGGGCCAATGGTCGGCAATCCCTTGATGGAGGGCCCGTCGCAGCTGATCACCCGTCGTCTGCAGCTGCTCCAGCACAGTGGACGCTGGTGCCTCGAGCAGGGTGGCGGCGAAGAGATGATGCAAGAAGACGTCCGCTGCACCCGTCCGAACCGCCAGGCCCTCCGCAACGAGTGCCGTCGCCGTCTGCTCGACCCCCGGACGCCCCCCGGGTCGGCCGTGACGGGAGGCCCGGCCCACGCCTCGATCGCGCCCGCGATGACCGGCTCCGGCGGCTGCCCGACCGCGGAGAGCAGACTCCAACTGGCGGTCTGCCGAAAACGCGCACCCTGGCTGGTCAGCATCCACAGTCCGGCGAGCAAGAGGTCGGCGGTTTCCACCTCGCCGGCTCCGCGGCGCGCCCTGAGTCGACTCCCTTCGCTCAACAGCTGGAGCGTGGCGTCGTCAAACGGAAGTCCGACCGCTGCGAGCTTCTCGACTGGCGGCGCCGCCCCGCCGAGATCGACGCCAGATCCGACATTGGAGCCGGTGTCCGGAAAGTAAGAGTGACCAACAGAGAAGCCGGGGCCGCTGACGCCGCCAACCGAAGCTGGAGGATCTTCGTCGTCGTCCTTGGAGTGCATCGCCCCCCGGCTTCTCAGCTCGGCCGACAGCCGTTCGAGGCGGGAATCCCCTGGGTCGCCCTTCCAATTGCCCAGCTCAAAGACCGTCGCACCCGCGAACTCCGGCGCCTGCTCACCGAACGCGAGGACGATCAGTTCGCCGGCAGCCGCGACGTGCGCGAGCCTCGACCGCAGCACACCGTCACCATTCCGATGTCTCGACCACACCACCGCGACCGCCGCGAACTGGCCGGGCGGGATCTCGCGCTCAGCGAGCGGTTCGGTCTGGTGGGAGATCGCGATCCCCCACTCGTCCAGCACCTTCCGCAACGTGAACGTCGCGGGCTCGTCGGCTTCACTCGCCGGGACCAACAGCACTCTCCGCGGCGCGGCTTCCTCCATCCCCGCAGTGTCCCGCAGCATCGACCACCCCGGCTAGCCCACGGCTAGCCCAGGGCAAGACCGCACAGCAGACCGGACCCCATCCAGACCGGCGACAATCGGGCCCTTCCTTTGAAAGACTGGCGGGTATGGCTACGGTGACGGTCGCCGCCGTCCAGGCGGCGTACATCCTGATGGACCAGCGAGCCTGCACGGACAAGGCGATCAACCTGCTCCACCAAGCCGCGGCCGGCGGCGCGCGGATCGTGGTGTTCCCGGAGGCATTCATTCCCGGTACGCCCATCTGGATCGACTCCCAACCGATCTGGAACGGCGACGGTGACTGGTACGCGATGCTGGTCGATCAGTCCGTTGTCGTGCCGGGACCGGTCACCGAAGCGCTGGGTGCGGCCGCTCGCGCCGTGGGTGCCTATCTGGTGATCGGGGTGCAGGAACGCGAACCCCACGGCGCCACCATCTACAACACCACCCTCTATTTCGGCGCCGATGGGACCCTGCTCGGCAAGCACCGCAAGTTGATCCCGACCGGCTCCGAGCGCACGGTGTGGGGCATGGGCGACGGCTCCACCCTCCCGGTCATCGACACCCCGTACGGCCGGCTGTCCGGACTGACCTGCTGGGAGAACTTCATGCCCCTGGCCCGCTATTACCTCTACAGCCAGGGCGTGGACATCTGGGCGGCTCCGACCCTCGCCCCCCAGCGACGGCTGGATCGCCGCCATGCGCCACATCGCGTTGGAAGGCCGGTGTTACGTGATCGGCGTCAACCCGTGCCTGCGCACCGACCAGATTCTGGCCGGACCCGCCCGGCACGAGGAGACCATCCTGTACGCCGAGGTCGACCTGGCCGCGGTGCACGCCGCCCGCCGCTTCTTCGACCCGGTAGGCCACTACGGTCGACCCGACGTCTTCCAACTGCTCGTGGACATCCGGCCGCGGCCGCTGGTCGTCGAACGCCACCCCACCGACAGCCAGGGACTGGCCGAGCGGACGAGGCAGTCCCCGTCGGCGCCGCTGGACTAACCGAGCCGGCTCCGCTGGTCGACCTCCGCTGACCCAGTCCTCAGTCGGCGCGCCATCCGGTGTACGCGCCCCCGGGGTCGAGTGGTGGTGGCACGAGACCGGTCAGCCGCTCGAACATCGAGGGACCGACGAGGTGGATGCGAGCAATGCTCGGTGGGTCGACGACGAGGATGCTGAGCCGCATCGGTGAGGTGAAAAGGTCTCGACCGCCGTCACCCGGCACCCCGACGAGCCGACTATCCGGGGGTACGACCAGATAGTTCCGCGGAGCTTCGACCAGGTTCGGCTCCCAGGCCTCGCCGGTCATCGCATCGAGCGCTGGGTCGTTCTCGACCCGCACCCGGACCACGGCCGGATGGGTCCGATCAGTCGGCTGAAAGCCGAGCCAGATCGCCTCTCCCTCGGCGACGGCGATCAAGATCTCGCCGCCGGCACCCAGTGCGGTCGGGGCCACCCCGGAGGCGGGTGGCACGACGCCGGGCGGCAACGGTGCGGAAGGCCTCCGGACATGCTCGGGATAGACGAGCAGCTCGCCGAGCCGAATGCGCCCACGGTCGAGACTGACCGGCTCCGTCACCGGCGGGCCGCAACCTCGTCGACCACGGCCCGCGGAACGAACCATCGGCTGGTCAGGGCGCGGCGCGCTTCGTCATCCGGCCGGTCGGGAAGCGACCGGGCAATGGAATCCTCGGCCTGCTCGACGGCGTCCGAGACGTTGGTGGCCCAGATGAAGAACGGGCGCAGGGGGACGGGCGCGACGGCCCGCTCCCAGACCTCGCGGCCGACCAGGGCGGGCGCGTCGTTACTCGCCGCGAGCAGCAGGAGCCAGCTGCGCCAGAGCATCGGCGGCGCGACCACCGGTTCAACCTGCGCCGGCGAGAATCCGGGCAGTTGGGTGCTCAGGGCGACAACATCCGGGTGGCTGGTTCCCAGGACCTCGCGGAGCCGACCGACGATGCGCGCAAATCTCGGTTCGTCAAAGCGGGACCGCGCCTGAGGACGGTCCCGTGACGAGCGCACGACCGCATCCCGGGTGAGGAGCATCAGGTGCGCACCGAACAGGGCGAGCATCGGATTGTCCGATTGCTCGACCACGTTTTCGAGCTCTTCGGTGGCGATCTTCCGACCATTGGCCAGCGTCGTCCGCGCCTCCTCGATGCGGCGCAACTCGTCGCTTTCCGGCTCGAAGCCGCCGCGACTCATGAGAATGCTGATCCGGGTGGCGCACAGCTCCGCGGCTTTGTCGGCCGCCTCCTCCAACAAGAAGATCTGCGTCTGCCAGCCGACGACCGTCTGGATCGACTGCTCGACATCGACCGCGGCCGCGCCCCGCCACCGCAGGAAGTAGCTCCCGGGGTCCAACGCGGTGACGTCCCAACCCACCTGGTCAGTGATCGACCGGAGCCCGGCCGGCGTCCCGGTGCCGTCGTAGAGGGCCGCCTCCGGCGCCGAGGTAGAGGTGATCGGACGTGACGTCATCAGCATGGCTTCGGCCGTCGCGGGACCCGCGCCGGGCGTCGGCGAGGCGGCCAGTTGGTGGGCGATGCGACTGCGCCGCGTACGCGATCGTGGGGTCTTGGCCAGGGGTGCAGGAGATCCGACCCCGAGGTCGGAGGTCAGATCGATCTCCTGGTCCAGGTCGCACAGCAGCAGTCGCTCCGTCTGGGTGTCGGCCAGGCTGGCCTTCACCTTGTACACCCCGGGCTCGACCCTGATGTCCAGATCGCCGATCGCCCGGTGGATCAGCTCGAAGCGGTGGTTGATCAAGAACACCTCAGCCAGCGGGCTGCCCGTCCGCACGGCGACCCGCACCATCGGCACTTCAGTCGATGTCGATGCGGCCATCTACGCCACCTCCGATCACCTGGAACGCGTACGCGGTGCCGGTCGCGTCGACGAACGCCGCGTACGCCCCGGCCTGGAGTTGCACCACCCATTCCCTCGCGGTGAGCACCGTCTGCGCCACGGCCGGCGCTGCGCGGGAGACACTCACCCGGGCGGGTTGACCCACAGCCTCCTGGGCGAACTGCAACGTAACGGGAAAGGTTCGCGGAGCCGGCGAGGCGAATTCCATCGGGTCGGTGGTCCCGAACGTCGGCTCCTTCGCCACGATCGCCCGTTTCTGGTCGCGTTCACTCATGAACGAGTGGGTGGCGTTCAGGAGGTAGTCCCGGAGCGTGTCGTTGGTCACCGGGGTCGCGGCCGCGCCTCGCAGTCCCTCGAGCAGGGCGTACGTGAACGCGCCGTGCCACTGACCGTCCGGCATCTGGTTCTCGACCGCGACCAGGCCCAGCGGGGCCGCGTACGCACCGAAGACCCGTACGTGCGGGGAGTTCATGCTGAAACTGTCCGGCAGGTCGCACGGAAACAGTTTGGTCAGCGGGATGCGCGTCGCGCAGGTGTCGCCCCAGAACACCAGTTCCTGGAACGGCGCCGCCTTCCTCATCCATCGGACCCAGCTGGTGACCAGGACATTGAGCGGCGAGGCCTGGATCGCCTCGGCCGTGACCAGCGCCGTCTCGTCGTAGTCGTTGGCCCAGCCGTGGCCGCTGACGTAGACGTAGAGCCGGCGGCCCGCCCACTGCCCCTGGAAGGCATCCTTCGGCAACTGGGCGACCGATCTCATCACGTCGATCACCATGCTCTGATGGGGTTGCGCGTCGCCATTCACGAACGGATCGGGCGCTTCGGCTGAGCGCACCACCCGCACGTTGGCCGGCAGCAGCCCGCCACCGGCGGGGTCACGCAGCCAGTCAGCGATCGCCCCGGCGTCATTGTCCGGGCCTTGAAGCGTCGAGATCCAGCCCGCGGCCACATCGGCGTAACGCTGGATCCCGATGACGACAGCGTGATCGTGGGGGTTCTTTGGGGGTGCCATGCGCTCGGAGGGTCAGCTGACCAGGCCGGTGTGCGGATATACCTGGCGGATGAGTTCCTTGTCCTGCTCGGACAGGTCGGCATTCAGGTCGGCCGAGAAACCGTCGTTGGTCCAGGCGACCGGGATCGGGTACATCATGATCGACTTCGAGTCGACCGGCGTCGCGGTCACCTCGTCGGCCGCGTAGTGATCGAGCACGTTGTGTCGTGCCGTCGCCTCGTCCCAGTTGTTCGGCGGACCCTCCAGATCGGCCAGCACGGCCGGCTCGTTCCAGTCGATGCCGCCCAGCGGGTTCTGGTGCTCATGGATGAGGCCGAGCGCGTGCCCGAATTCGTGCAGCACCACCCGCTGCAACTCGTCTTCGGTCGAGTCCGCCGTCAGCCAGCCGTAGTTCATCGTCGATTCGTCGGCCGGCACATCCCGGCACTCCGTGCCCAGAGTCGACCAGGAACCGTCACCCTTCTTGAAGCCGATCCGGACCTCGGCGTCGCCCTCCTCCACGAACCGGAGCGTCAGGTTGGCCATCCCTGGCTCCGTCCAGCGCTCCGCCACCGCCTGCACCCGGTCCTTGAGGTCGGAATCGCCCTCCATGAACATCACCCGGATTTCGTCGCCGGTTTGCCAACGCGCTCCATCGAGCAGCGCGGCCCGGTCGTTCGCCCCCTGCCCGTGGGCCGAGACGATCGCGCAGTAGCGCCGTTCATTCGCTGTCACCATCTTGAGTTCCTTCCCTCGATCTGATCAATGGGTCCACCGGTGCCCGGCCCCAAAAGGCTGGGCAGCAGGGGCACGCGGATGGCTCGAGACCCGACCGTCGGGTTCCCCACACCTGCCCAGAGGTGTTCAGCCGCGCTCAGATACACGGCTCCTGACGTCGGTACGCTGATGGGCGCGGAAGCCGCCCGGATCGGCGGCGATGACTCGGCAGATCGGAGATGCGGGAGATGACTTTGGCCCTTCGGGCGCTCGTGTTCGATGCGAGCGAACCGCCCCGCCTGGCCCGCTTCTGGGCCGGCGTCCTCGGCCGCGCACTGTCCGACGACCCGCGCGACGGCATCTCGCTCCTGCCGGGCGATGACCTCGAGTTCCCGATCCGATTCCGGCCGACGCGCGTGCCCAAGGTCGGCCCGAACCAGACGCACTTCGATCTGACCAGCCAGTCCCTGGACGATCAGCAGCAGACGGTGGCGCGGGCGCTCGGACTCGGTGCCCGGCCCATCGACATCGGTCAGCGTCCCGAGGAGGGTCATGTGGTCCTGGCCGATCCCGAAGGCAATGAGTTCTGCGTCATCGAGCCGGGCAACAATTTTCTGGCGGACTGCGGACTCATCGGTGCGCTATCCGCCGACGGTACGCAGGAGGTCGGGTACTTCTGGAGCGCGGCGCTGGGCTGGCCGTTGGTGTGGGACCAGGACCAAGAGACCGCGATCCAATCGCCCGCGGGCGGTTCGAAGATCACCTGGGGCGGTCCGCCCGTGCGGCCGAAGGCCGGGAAGAACCGGCTGCATCTCGACCTTGGCGTGGACGGTGATCAACGGGCGGAGGTCGACCGCCTGCTCGCCCTCGGAGCGACCCGGATCGACATCGGTCAGGGCGACGTCAGCTGGGTGGTCATGGCCGACCCCGACGGCAACGAATTCTGTGTTCAGGCGCTCTGAAGGCGACCACGGTCAGCTGTGACTGACGGCCGCCCGCTCCACGGGCAGGGCGGCGACGTAGCGCTGGATGAACGACTCGAACCCGGCCACGTCCGCCGGATCCGGCCGCATCGTCTCGAGCTCGGCGTCGGCGAAGACCTCAGTGTTGAGGAAGTCGTTCAGGCTCTGTCCCGGCGTACGAGCGGTGCCGAAGGCCGCCAGCGTGGCAATGCCCCAGGCCCCGCCTTCGGCGGCGAGCTCGCCGACCGAGACCGGCGTGTCGATGGCCGCGGCCAGGAAGCCCTGCGCCACCCCCTTGGTCTTGAACAAGCCACCGTGGGCGAACATCCGCTCCAGGCGTACGCCCTCATCCTTCTGCAGCACGTCCATCCCGATCCGCAGGGTGGCCAGCGCGGCGAACAGCTGGACCCGGATGAAGTTGGCCAGGGAGAGCGCGCTGTCCGGGGAGCGCAGGAAGAGCGGTCGGCCCTCGTCGAGCTCGGTGATCGGCTCGCCCGAGAGGTAGTTGTAGGCCATCAGCCCGCCGCCGTCGGGGGCGCCCTGCAGCGCTGAGGTGAACAACCTCTCGAAGATGGTCGAGACGTCCGCGGTCGCGCCGAGGGCCTCGGCGAACTCGGTGAACAGTCCCACCCAGGAATTGAGCTCGCTCGCCCCGTTGTTGCAGTGCACCATGGCCACCAGGTCCCCGGCCGGGGTCGTGACCAGATCCAACTCCCGGTGGACCCGGCTGAGCGCCTCCTCGAGCACGACCATGGCAAAGATGCTGGTGCCCGCACTCACGTTCCCGGTGCGGGGAGCGACCGAGTTGGTCGCCACCATGCCGGTCCCGGCGTCGCCCTCGGGAGGACAGACCGGGGCGCCCGGCCCCAGGTGACCGGCCGGGTCGAGCAACCGCGCGCCCGCCTCGGTCAGCTCACCGGCCGCATCCCCGGCCATCCGGATCGCGGGCAGCAGGTCGGCCAACTGCAGGTCGACCCCGTGGTCGGCGGCGGCCTGGTCGAACTGGGCCAGCATCGTCTGGTCGTAACCGCCGGTGGCGATGTCGATCGGGAACATGCCGCTGGCATCACCGACGCCGAGCACCTTCTCCCCGGTGAGCTGCCAATGGACATAGCCGGCCAAGGTGGTCAGGAAGCCGATGTCGGCCACGTGATCTTCATCGTTCAGGATGGCCTGGAACAGGTGCGCGACGCTCCAGCGATGGGGAATGTTGTGACCGAACAGGGTGCTCAACTGCTCGGCAGCCTCACCGGTGTGGGTGTTGCGCCACGTCCGGAACGGCGTCAGCAGCTCGCCGGCGGCGTCGACGGCGAGATAGCCGTGCATCATGGCCGAGACACCGAGGCCACCCACCGAGGTCAGCTCGACGTCATAGCGCTGTCGAACGTCGCGCGCCACCGCCGCGTAGCAGGCCTGGATCCCGGACCACACGGCATCCAGCGAATAGGTCCACACCCGATCGACGAACTGGTTCTCCCAATCGTGACTCCCCACGGCCAGCGGGGCGTAGTCCGGTCCGATGAGCACCGCCTTGATCCGGGTCGATCCGAGCTCGATGCCGAGGGCGGTGCGGCCCGCGGCGATGGCCTCGCCCCCCGCTGCCACGTCGCTCGTCCGGCTGACGTTGTCGGTCATGATCAACTGCCCCTCGCTTGGCCGCGGTCAGATCGATACCGGGCGTGCAGCCACCGTCCCGCGATCTGCCGCCCGATCGTATCGGGGGCAGCGTGAGGCACAGCCCGCCACCCTGATTTCGCGACGCTGGTTTCGGCTGAGCGCCCTTTATCGGCGTTTCGCGCTCACTGGCGCTGCAAAATCAGGGGAACCTTCCGAAGGTCGCGCATTGACGCCCCCGAGTCGCCTGGTTGGGACCGTAGGGAAGGTTGGGGCAGAATTCCGGGGTGGCCAACGACAAAGACGGTGAGTCCGAGCAGCCCGCCGGGCCGCCGGTGAGCGAGACGGCACCGGTCCTGGAGGCCGCCTTGGCGACGGGGTGGCTGCACCGGCACCGCGACGTTTCCGGCGGCTGGCTCCGGCCTACTGTGTTTGGCGCGGTCGACGGGCTGGTCACCAACGCCTCGTTGATCGCCGGGGTCGGTGGCGGCGGCGTGTCGGCCCACGCGATCGTGCTGACCGGCCTGGCCGGCCTGGTCGCCGGAGCCTTCTCGATGGGCACCGGCGAGTTCGTGTCGGTGACCAACCAGAACGAGCTGGTCCACGCCGAGGTCGCGGTTGAGCGGACCATGCACGCTCAGTTCCCCGACGCCGAACAGGCCGAGCTGACCGACACCTTCGTCAGCTACGGCGCCGACCGGGAGACGGCCGCCACCATGGCCGCAGCCGTCTCCGCCGACCCGGACATGGCGCTGCGGTTCCACACCCGCGAAGAGCTGGGGGTCGATCACGAGGATCTGCCTTCACCGCTGGTCGCCGGCGGCGCATCGCTGGGGGCGTTCTCGATCGGCGCGCTGCTGCCGCTGCTGCCCTATCTGGTCGGAATCCCCAGGCTCGAGGTGTCCATGGCCATCACCGTCGTCGCGCTCGTCGTCGGAGGCATGGTGGTCGGCCGGCTCACGGGCCGACCTCCGATCCTCTCGGGCCTCCGCCAGCTCGGCCTCGGCGCAGTCGCCGTCATCGTCACCTATGGCATCGGCCGTCTCGTCGGCGGCACCATCCAGTAGTCGAATAACCCGTGGGAAACCGTTCCGGGAGCCGTAGCCGCACTCGGTTCGAGTCGGTCAGGCCGGGTCAGCGGGTTCGACGTCGGATCCCAGCCGACGTCACCCGACTTCCGGCAACGTCAGCGGCGACCCAGACGTCGCTCGCCACCGGCGCCACGCTCGTACCCCAGACCGTAGTAGCTGTAGATCCCGGCCTCGGCCTCTGATTCCAGTTGGCCGTCCGTCGCGATCGATGGCGCGGCCTTGGCGAGCTTCTTGTCCACCTGGACCCGGAGGTGCTTGGGTGCGACGACCGCGGCGTCCAGCGGGACGAACACCAACCGGCCGCCGGCCAGACCGACCTTGACCGTCGCGAACGCGGGCCGATCGTCGGCGGTGTCGTAGTAGAGGCCTTCGAGTGCTCCGATCTTGGAACCCTCGCGGTCCACCACGGTCAGACCGAGCCAGTCGCGGATGTCGTCGGCCTCGAACATGTGTCTCCTTGTGATCGGGCAGGCGCGCGTCAACGGCGCGCCCGGGGCAGGCAATCCCGACTATAGATGCGCCCGTCGAAGCCATCGGGTCGGCGGCCGATGGATACTTCGACCATGCATGTGGTCGTCCTGTCCGACACTCACAGCCCGGCCCGCTGGAAAGGCTGCCCGCCCGCCGTGGCCCGACAGCTGGAACGCGCCGAGTTGATCTTGCACGCCGGGGACGTCTGCACCGCCGACGTGTTGGTCTTCCTGGAGACTTTCGCCCCGGTCCGGGCGGTGATGGGCAACAACGACCGGCCCGAGGTGGCGCAGTGGGGTGCCCCCGAGACCATGGAGTTCGACCTCGAAGGGCTGCCGGTCGCGATGATCCACGACAGCGGGCCGGCGACCGGTCGGACAGCTCGGATGCATCGACGCTTCCCCCTCGCGCAGCTGATCATCTTCGGTCACTCCCACATCCCGCTCGACGTCACCGGCGACGGCGTACGCGTCTTCAATCCCGGCTCCCCCACCGACCGCCGCCGCCAACCCCATGGCACTCTCGGCCTCCTCGACATCGCCGACGGCGCGCTGATCTCCGCCGAGCTCCTGCCTCTCTCCCACTGAGCTCGTGCACCCATCAGGAGTTCGTGATCTTCGTCCCCTGAGCCAGTCGAAGGACCCTGCGTGGAGAGTCCGCGATCTTCGTTCCCTGAGCCAGTCGAAGGGCGGCTCAGGGATCGGAGTTGATCTTGCCCTTGGCCAAGCTCAGGAGGAGGTGAAGGCGCGGAAGACGGCCTGACCGACGACCAGATCCTCCCAGGCCATCCCGGTGCTCTTGAAGACGACCGGCCGATCGCCGCGGACAGTGGCCGAGCCGGTCACCACATCGGCGAGCATGATCAACTCGTCCGCCGCCAGGGCGCCCTGCGCGATGGCCTGGATGACATCGCCGGCCTCGCGCAACGCGGTGTTGCGATCCTCGACGATCACGTCGGAGCGTCCCAACAGGGCGCCGTCCAGCTCCCGGGCCTCCGGTTCGTGCGAGCCGACAGCAATCACCACCGCGTCATCGGCGACCAGACTCCCGTCGAACAACGGTTTTCGGGCCGTCGTCGCACAGATGATCAACGACGCCTCGCGGATGGCCTGATCGGCGGGTCTACTTTCGACCCTGAGCACCGCCGACGAGGCCGCCTCGACCTCGGCGCCGACCGCGTCAGGATTCCTGACCACGAAGGTCACCGACCCGAGTTCGCGTACGCCGGCCAGCACCGACGCCAGCGCCATCAGATGCCCGAGACCTTGCGGCCCGGCCCCGAAGACCACCACCGCCACCGGTCCGGGCGCACCGACCAAGATCGACTTCACCGCGGCGATCGACACCGCCGGAGTACGGACGGTCGTGAGGGCGGCGCCGTCCATGATCGCGATCGGTGTCAAGGTGCCACCGTCGAAGAGCACATAGGTGCCCTGGATCCGCGGCAGTCCACGCTCGGGGTTGCCCGGAGCGACGGCGGCCAGCTTCACCCCCACCGCATCCCCCACCTCCGACGGCATGATCAACAGCTGTCCATGACCGGTGATCATCGTCGACCGCGCGGGATCCGTCGTCGGATCGTGACCGGCCCGCAGCGCCGCTTCGAGGGCTCGGACCGCTTCGCGCGGTTCGAGCGCCGCGAGCACCTCGGCGGCGGACAGGTACGGGACTACGCTCATCGGAGCACGAATCCCGGGACCAGCGGATCGTGCGGATCCACCGTGAAGTGGTGCTCGCCGGTTCGGTACGCCATCCCGGTGACCTCCGGGATCACGGCCGGATATCCGTCGACCGTCGCTGATCCCACCACCCGGGCCAGGAAACGTGAGCCGACGATCGAGTCATGGGTCAGCGTTCCGCCCGGGGCGAGGTGCCCCCGGGCCACCAGAGTCGCGACGCGGGCCGAGGTCCCAGATCCGCAGGGCGATCGATCGAGTTCTCCGTCGGCGAAGACCGTCGCATTGCGCTGATGGGGCCGGCCAGGGTCGCTCGATCCCCGATCCTCGTAGACGATCGTCCCGTAGATGCCGCTCAGCCGCGGATCGCTCGGATGGCGCGCGTACTCCGAGTCGTTCAGCGCCCATTTGATCTCCCGGCCGATCGCGATGATCTCCGCCACCCGATCTCTGGTCACGGTCAGCCCGAGCGCGGCTGCGTCCAGTTGCGCGTAGATCGCCCCGCCGAAGCTCACGCTGACCTCGAGCTCCCCTCGCGAAGTCTGGACCGGCACTCGGTCAGCGATCAGATAGCTGCCGACATTGACGAAGTCGACCGAGGTCACCCGCTCACCCACGGTGTGCACCCGTGCGGTCACCCGGCCCGACGGCACGTCGATGACGATGTCGGTGACGCCGGTCGGATCGGCGACGACCCGGCCCGATTCGACGGCCCAGACGCCGAGCGCGATCGTGCCGTGGCCGCAGGCCGTTGAGAAGCCGTCCTTGTGCCAGAAGAGCGCGCCGAACGCGGCTCCGTCGTCATCCGGCGGCGTGATCAACCCGCCGTACATGTCGGCATGCCCGCGTGGTTCGAAACACAGCAACTGGCGCGCCGCGTCCACCGCCGGGTCGGCGATGGCGAACATCCGCCGCTCGGCGACGGTGGCTCCCCCGATCGGGAAGGGCAACTCCGGGACGATCCGGAACGGCTCGCCGGCGGTGTGGTAGTCGATGGTGTGCAGACTCGGATGGTTCATCGATCAGCTCCTCGTCGTCTGGTGATCATCGGGCACGATCGGGGTTCAACGCTCGCAGATAGCGGCGTCGGTACAGCCGCTGGGCGATCAGCACGATCGGGAACAGCGCCCGCCACGGCATTCGCGAGGAGGCCCGGGTCAGCGATCGCACGGTCAACCAGACCTGACCCTTGGCGTCACGGTGCACGATGAAGGCCTCCTCACCCGAGACCGGGTGACCGTCAAGCGTCCCGTACGCGAATCCGACCCGATCGGGCATCCGGACGACGTCGACGACCTCGACCGGCTCGACGATCTGGAGCGATGCCACGGTCGTGGTGACCCAGTAGCGGCCGCCGGTGACCATCGGGCCTGGTCGACCGGAGACGCGGAACCCGCTGCGGGTCTTGACCGCCCAGCGCAGCACGAGGTCGGCCGCCGCTGACCAGGTCGCTTCGCCGGCTCCGATCGACACCGTCGTCTCGAGCACCCGAAAGCCACCTGGCGCCGGGGCCCAGCGCTCCGCTGCTGGCCGGGTGGCACCGACCGGGCCGTAGGTGATCGACCGGTTGGCCAAGGCCAATGTCCGGCTGTCGAGTTCCAGCATGATCACCATTCTCGCTCGGTCATGGGAGGCCTGGGATCCGCGTCCGCTCGACCGGACTTGTTGTGGCCGTACACCCCTCCTTCGGTCATTGGTCGGCCGCCGGTTGCAGGGCATGATGATCTTGTGACCACGACGCTCAGTGCACGCCTGCGCATCGGGTACGCCTCCGGCGGGGTCGCCACCGGTGCATTCGGCACCGTGCCCGGTCTCCTGCTGCTGCCCTACCTCACCGATTCCCTGGGGATCTCCGCGCTGATCGCCGGTCTGATCGTCTTTTTGCCCAAGGCCTGGGACGTGATCTTGAATCCGATCACCGGCCGGCTCAGCGACCGGTACGCGTCGGCCCGAGGAACGCGGCGACCGTTCCTGCTGTGGGGCGGTATCACCCTGGCCGTCTCCTTCGCCCTGCTGTTCTCCGGACCGCACGCGCCGAAAATCCTGGCCGGCGGGTGGGTGGTGTTGATCTTCCTGATCTGTGCCACCGCGTACTCGATCTTCCAGGTGCCCTACGTCGCCCTGCCGGCCGAGCTCACCGACGGCTACGCCGAACGCACCCGGCTGCTCACCTGGCGGGTCGCGATCCTCGCCGTGGCGATCTTGGTCAGCGGCGCCACGGCCCCGTTGATCCGCAACGCCATCGGCGGTGCGGCCGGCTATCGGGCGATGGCGATCTTCGTGGCGATCTTGATCATCCTGGGTGCCCTCGGTGCGTACGCGGGCACCCGCGATGCGCCCACCTCGACGACCCCGCTGGCCGCCGGCGGGTTGCTCTCCCACGTGCGCCTCGCCCTGCAGGTCAGGGACTTCCGGCTGCTGTCGATCACTTTCGTCGTCCAGGCTCTAGGGATCGGCTCGATGCTGGCCGGCGTGGACTACGTCGCTCGGACCGCGCTGGCTGATCCCGGCGCCTCGTCGATCCTGTTCGGCTGCTTCGTCGGACCGGCGCTGCTCGTCACACCGCTGTGGCAGCGACTGGCCGCGCGCCTCGGTAAGAAGCGCGGCTATCTGATGAGTTCACTCGTGCTCGCGGGCGGGGCCGTCGGGTTGATCAGCGCCGGCCAGGTCCCGGTGGTTCTCGTCTACGCATTGACCGCGCTGACCGGCATCGGGTACGCCGGTTGCCAGTTGTTCCCGCTTGCCATGTTGCCGGACACGGCGGCCCACGATGCGCGGCGTACCGGTGCGAACCGGATCGGAGTCTTCACCGGCGTCTGGACCGCGGGCGAGACCCTCGGACTCGCTCTCGGGCCGGCGATCTACGCGCTGGTGCTGGCCCTCGGCCACTACCGATCATCGACCGACGGCGGCGTGGCTCAGCCCGCGTCCGCCGTGCTGGCGATCACGGTGGGATTCTCGGTCATCCCGGCGGTGTTGATCTTGGCCAGCCTGCTGGCCCTCCGTGGATACTCCCTGACCAGAGAGGATGTGGAAGCCGATGGCCACAACTGAGGAGCGGAGCGGACCCACCCGCGCCGAACAGATCCGGACGGCGCTCGACGCGCTCCGCCAGCACGATCTGCCCACGCACGGTGGGCAGACGCTCGCCTATGTCTACGACTCCGGGCTGCCCGAGGCCGATGCGATCGGTCGCGAGGCGCTGGCCGCGTACGGGTCGACCAACGGGCTTGATCCGACGGCCTTCCCCTCCCTGCTGCGGATGGAGCAGGACCTGGTCGGCATCGCGGCCGAGCTGCTCGACGGTCCTCCCGAGGTGGTCGGCGCCGTGACCTCCGGCGGCACCGAATCGGTACTGCTCGCGGTGCAGACGGCCCGCGACGCCCATCCCGAGATCGAGCGACCCAACATGATCCTGCCCACCTCGGCGCACGCGGCGTTCCACAAGGCGGCGCACTATTTCGGCGTACGGCCGGTCTTCGTCGATGTCGATCATGAGACCGGTCGCGCGGTCGCCTCGGCGATGGCCGACGCTATCGATGATCACACGGTGCTGGTCGTGGTGTCGGCCCCCTCGTACGCCCACGGGGTCATTGATCCGGTGACCCAGATCGCCACCGAAGCGCAGGCCCGTGGGGTCCGCTGCCACGTCGATGCCTGTATCGGCGGCTGGTTGCTGCCTTACCTGCGGCGGGACGATCCCGGCCTACCGGCCTTCTCCTTCTTGGTGCCTGGCGTGACGAGCATCTCGGTCGATCTGCACAAGTACGGTTACACCCCCAAAGGGGTCTCGATCCTGCTGCACCGGTCGCCCGGCTTGCGTCGCGCCCAGTATTTCGCGAGCGCTCGCTGGCCCGGCTACACCATGATCAACTCGACCATGCAGTCCACGAAGTCGGGCGGACCGCTCGCCGCCGCGTGGGCCGTGACCCGATTCATCGGCGACGAGGGCTACGCCCGGCTGGCCCAGCAGGTACGTGACGGCGTCCGCACTCTGATCACCGAGATCGCGGAGATCGATCACCTGCAGGTCTTCTCCGAACCGGAGGCCAGCCTCATCGCGATCCGTCCCGATGATCAGCTCGATGTGTTCACGCTCTGCGACGAGTTGCTCGTCCGCGGCTGGTATGCCCAACCACAATTGAGATTCGCCGGCTTCCCGGCCACCATGCATCTGTCGATCAGTGCGGCGACCGTAGCCCGGCTCCCCGAGTTCGTGGACGCCCTGGGCGGCGCGGTGAAGTCGGCGATCGCCACTGGGCCAGTCGTCCTCAACGCTCAACTCAAAGCCGCGATCACCGACCTCGATCCCGCTGAGCTCGACCAAGCCGCCTTCGCCGACCTGCTTCAGGCGGCCGGGCTGGTCGGTGGGGACGGCCTGGCGCTGCCGGAGCGGATGGCTCCGGTCAACGCACTCCTGGACGCGGCGCCCCCGGCCCTGCGGGAGGCGTTGTTGATCAGCTTCCTCGACCAACTGTCCCGACCCGAGCGGGCGGCTGCTCAGCGATCCGGTTAATTCAGTTGCCGGCCCCAGAGCCCGCGTCCTACCCTGGTCGAAACCGCGCAGCCATGCGCCGCAATGCTTGCGAGAGGGGGTGCTCACTTTGATCTTGAACATGATGATTCCGGATGCCGGCATCGGCACGGCCGATCCCGTCCGCGTGGGCCCGGCCCTCGGCGCCCGCGCCTGACGCGACCCGCGCCTGACGCCACCCGCAGAATCCTCCGGACATCCCGCTCCGCGGATCCGTCGCGCCCAGCTGAGATCTCTTCAGCTGATCGCGGCGCGTCCCCAGCGAGCTGACCTCATGATCCGCCGATCACGCACGCGCCTGGCGTGTGCTGCGCAATCACGCCCAAACCGTTCCGTACAAGGAGTTTCGACATGTTCTACTCAACAGAATCCGCTTCTCAATCGCTGCTCAGCCAGCGGGCAGCCGAACGCTACGCCCAGGTCTCGGCCGCCACCGAAGCCAGGCGGGCGCTCACGACCAAGCGTCAGAGCCTCCGGCTCTGGCTCCGACTGAAAACCGCGTGACGCTTTTGCTGCCCCAGGTCTCCAGCTGACGAAGGCCTGGGGCGGGCATCACCCGATCACCTCTTGCGGCGGGCGGTGCCGAAGATGCTCCGGACGATCTCCCGCCCGGCGGTTCGGGCGAACTGCCGGAAGGCCGTCGATCCGGTGATCTCCTGCACCATCGACTTCTCCGGTCGGCGCGACCGGGTGCCCGACGACGTGGTCCGATTCGCGACCCGCGCATCACGTTCGGCCTGTGCCTGAGCTTCGGCATCAGCCTTCGCCCGTGCCTTCGCCTCCGCCTCGGCCTGCACGGCCGCTTCCTTCTCCTGTCGCTCACGTTCAGCCTCTTCGGCGCCGGCCTGGAGCTTGCGGGCCAGCATCTCCTGAGCCGAGTCCCGGTCGATCGCCTGCCCGTACTTCGCCATCAACGACGATGCGGCGATCCCCGGCTGCAACACCGCATCGGGCGTCGGCGCCATCAGCGACTGCGGTGCTCGCATCCGGGTCCAGGCGACCGGCGTCGGCGCCCCGTCCGGGTCCATCACGGTCACGATCCCTTCGCCGATCCCCAACTGCTGGAGGGTTTCCGCCAGGTCGTAGTGCGATCGCGGGAAGGTCGCCACGGTCTGCTTCAGCGCCTTCGCATCGTTCGGCGTATGGGCTCGCAACTGATGCTGTACGCGGGAGCCGAGCTGGGCCAGCACGGCGTCGGGGACATCCTTCGGCGTCTGGGTGACGAAGAAGATGCCGACACCCTTCGACCTGATGAGCCGGACGGTCTGGGCGATCGCGTCGAGGAACGCCTTCGAGGCATCGGCGAACAACAGGTGGGCCTCGTCGAAGAAGAACACCAGCTTCGGCTTGTCGATGTCACCGACCTCCGGCAACTCGTGGAAGAGATCGGCCAGCAGCCACATCAGAAAGGTGGAGAACACGGCCGGCCGCTCCACCAGATTCGGCAGCTCCAGCAGCGAGACCACTCCCTTGCCGTCCCGCGTCACCCGAAGCAGATCGGCCGTGTCGAACTCCGGCTCACCGAAGAAGTCGTCGGCACCCTGGTCGGAGAAGGTGATCATGGTCCGCAGGATCACCCCGACCGTCGCCGCACTGAGCCCGCCGATGTTCTTCAGCTCGGCCTTGCCCTCGTCGTCGGTGAGATGGGTGAGCACCGCGCGCAGATCCTTGAGATCGAGCAGCGGAAGCCCGGCCTGATCGGCGTAGTGGAAGACCAGCCCCAACGACGACTCCTGCACGTCATTGAGGCCGAGCACCTTCGACAGCAGGGTCGGGCCGAAGGAGCTCATGGTCGCCCGGAGCGGCACCCCGTTGCCCTGACCCCCGAGTGCGAAGAACTCGGTCGGGCAGGCTTCGGGCACCCAGTTCTGGCCGATCTTCTTCGTCCGCGCGAGCAACTTGTCGTTCGGTTGGCCCGGTGACGCGATGCCGGAGAGGTCACCTTTGATGTCGGCCGCGAAGACGGGTACGCCGGCGGCCGAGATCTGTTCGGTCATCAGTTGCAGCGTTTTCGTCTTGCCCGTGCCTGTCGCTCCGGCGACCAGCCCGTGCCGGTTCAGCATGCTGAGCGGAATGCGGACGATGGCGGACGTGACGGGCGCGTCGTTCTCCATCAGGACCCCGATCTCGATGGCCGGCTCGTCAAACGTGTAGCCCTTGATAATCTCCTGCACCTCGGTGGAGAGTTCAGCGGCTTCGGGCACCTCGGGCTGTGTCATGGCCAAATCGTAACGACGTCAACCCACGTATCGGCCCAAGCAGGTGCACTAGAGTGGCAAGGTGATTTTTAAGCGCGTCGGGGACGTACGCCCGTATCCAGATCATGGTTACGTGCAGAAGCAGTGGGCGGCGATCGCCCCGCATCAAGTGCGCCTCGACCAGCTGGTCACGACCAAGCGAACGCTTGACCTGGAGGCCCTGCTGGAAGAGGACTCCACCTTCTACGGCGACCTGTTCGCGCACGTCGTGTCCTGGCGCGGGGAGCTCTATCTCGAGGACGGATTGCACCGGGCATTGCGGGCGGCGTTGCAGCAACGGCAGACGATGCACGCGAGAGTGCTTGACCTGAAATAGTCGGGGTGCAAGGTAAGCTCACGCGCACTGTTGCGGAGATGACAAGGAGTGCGGCGTTGATCGGTCGGGTCTTCCGAGTTGTGCGCACTCCGATCACTTTGCTCATCCTGCTCGGTGTGCTGCTGTACGGCGCCTGGTGGGGCTACACAAACATCATTCGCAAGGTGCCCGAGACGCCGGCGCCCCCCTGCGTTGAGCAGACCATCAGCAAAGGTCGACTGAAGTCGGCTCAGGTCACCATCAAGGTGTTCAACGGCGGCGACCGAGTCGGTCTGGCCGGGGATGTCGGTCGCGCATTGCGCGGCAAAGGCTTCAAGGTCTCCCTGACCACCAACACCAACGAGCAGATCCAGAAGACGGTGATCGTCGGCGCTGACGTGAAGGCGCCCGAGGTCCTCTTCGTGAAGACCTTCTTCAAGGACGCAGTGGTGCGGGCCGACAAGTCGAAGGCGACCGACCACTCGGTGGACGTGCTGGTCGGCAACCGCTACAGCGGCTTCAACAAGAAGGCCAAGACCACCTATACGGTCAAGGCGCGTACCGTGTGCCTGCCCGCCCAGGCTTCGAGCTCACCGCCGTCCCTCGGCGGCTGAGCAACGGGAGCCACCAGGCGGGTCAGTCGACCTGGTTCCGCCGCCAGCCAGCCAGCCGGCCGCGCCGGCCGAGCGCGCGGAGCCGGTCTTCGGTGTTCTCCCGCTGGGATTCGGGGGTCACGATGAGCAGCTCGTCGCCGATCTTGATGCGTTCCCGCGGGGCCGGATAGAAGGGGCGGCCGTCGCGGATGATCAGTGAGACGACGGTGTGTCTGGGCAGCCGGAGCTCGCCAACCTCGATGCCGGCTAGCCGGGACTGCTCGGGGATCCTGACCTGCAACAGGTCGGCCGAGATCTTGTCCAGCGGCGCGGCTTCGACCTCGACGTCCTGGGCGCTCGCGTCGTCGATCAGTCCGAGGCGGCGAGCCACCATCGGCAGCGTCGGAGCCTGGAGACAGGTGAAGACGATGACGAAGACCAGCACGACGTCGAACAGGAACTCTGCGCCTTCGATGTTGTCGGCGAGCGGGATCGTCGCCAGCACGATGGGCACCGCACCGCGCAGTCCGGCCCAGGACAAGAAGACCTGTTCGCGGAACGGGATCCGGAACCACGTGGCCGTCACCGCCACCGCAATCGGCCGCGCGATGAAGGTCAGGAACAGGCCGGCGGCCAGGGCGATCAGCGCTGCATCGAGCCCCAGACGTTTCGGGAAGGCGAGCAGTCCGAGCATCACGAAGAGCCCGATCTGCGCGATCCAGCCGATCCCCTCCACGAAGCTCCGGGTGGCCGCGCGGTGCGGCAGTTGGGCGTTGCCGAGCATCAACGCAGCCGTGTAGACCGCGGCGAACCCGCTGGCGTGGACGCTCGCCGCCGATCCGTACGCAAAGACCGCCCAGACCAACGTGGCCAGGGGGTAGAGACCGGACGAAGGCAGCGCGACCCGGCGGAGGATCTGGACGCCGACCCAGCCGAGCCCAATCCCGATGGCGACTCCACCGATGAGCTCGGCGAAGATCACCGCGACCAGACCGACCGGTCCACCATGGCCGTTCCCGACGGCGGTCGCGCTGACCAGCGTGACCAGCAGCACGGTGGGTGCGTCGTTGAGACCGGACTCGGCCTCCAACGCACCTCGCAGCCGATGCGGGATGGGCACCCGACGGAGCACCGAGAACACCGCCGCGGCGTCGGTCGGCGCAGTGACAGCACCCAGCAGCACCGCGATCCACAGATCAAGGCGGAGCACGTAGTAGCAGAAAAGCGCCATCAACCCGACGCTGACCGCAACGCCGACCGTCGCCAACAGGGCAGCGAGCGCGGTCGAAGACTTGATGTCCGACCACTTCGTGGTCAGGCCGCCTTCGGCCAGGATGAGCACCAGGGCCGCGAAGGCGAGAGCCTTGGCCAGATGCGGGTCATTGAACTCGATGCCGAAGCCGTCATCACCGAGCGCCATCCCCATGCCGAGGAACAGCAACAGCGACGGCAACCCGACCCGGGCGCCGATCCGAGCCGCGACGATGGCCAGGATCAGCACGACCGTACTCACCAAGAGGATGGCGTCGATGGGGACCGGCATGCGCACATCCTCCCGGAAGGGTGTTGCAGCCGCGAAACGCCGAACCGGGATTGAGCGTCCGCCCGACATGATGCCGATGCCCCGTCCGCACGGGACGGGGCATCACTTGGCGGTGGCGGCGGGATTTGAACCCGCGGAGGCTTTCACCTCACGCGCTTTCGAGGCGCGCTCTTTAGGCCGCTCAGACACGCCACCGCGGGGAAGATTACCGAAGGAATGGGCGGGTACGCGAATTGGTTGGCCCCGGCGCCGGCCCGCTCGGCCTACCGGCCGCTCAGCGCGGTCGATCTGACCGGGAGTACCCGGTCAGATCGACCTCAGTAAGTTGTCCACACCCGGCAAAACCGCGCTATCCACAGATTCTCGAGGGCGCCGCACGAATGGCTGTGGCGTCCTGATACTTCCAGACGTGAAACCGCGCCAACCGATTCCTGACCGGCTGCTCGTCCTGGCCACCCTGCAAGCCGGAATGCTCACTCGCGAGCAGGCGATCGGTCACGGCTTTTCCCGGCACGCCATCGAGCGGATGGTCAACACCGGAACCTGGCAGTCAGTCGCCAACGGCCTGTACTCGACCGTGCCGACCAGCTCCGACTGGGAAGCGATGGCGTGGGGTGGGGTCTTGCTCGGCGGCGACAAAGCTCGCCTCGGCCCGAACAGCTCGGGCCACCTCCACGGGCTGATCCCGCAGCCTCCCGAATTGGTCGATGTGTTGATCCAGGCCGATCGGCGGGCGCGTACGCAAGGTCCGTGGCACTTCATCCGGGAGCGGCCCGGCGCTCGGTCCGCGCGAACGCTCGGCCCCCTTGCTCACCTGTCGATCGAGGACACGGTGCTCGATCTGTGCGCGTCCGCGTCCGAAGGCGAGATCGTCAGACTTCTCACCCGGGCGGTCAATCGTCGTGGCACCACAGCCCGCGCTGTGCTCCGACAACTCGAGCACCGGCCTCGGCACCCGCATCGCAAGCTCCTCGTGGGCATCCTGGGCGAGGTCAGCGAAGGTGCCGAGTCGGCCCTCGAACTTCAATATCTACGCCGCGTCGAGCGCGCCCACGGCCTGCCTCACGGCAATCGTCAGCGGTCTCGATTGGGGCTGGCCTATCTGAGCGATGTGGGCTACGACGCCTACCAGACCCTGGTGGAACTGGACGGTCGCGACGGGCACGAGGGCGAGGGGCGCTTCCGCGACATGGATCGGGACAACCAGTTCGCACTCAACTGGCTGATCACGCTGAGGTACGGCTGGTTCGATGTGGTCGACCGTCCGTGCGCCGTGGCCCACGAGGTGGCGCAGGCGCTCAGGGCGCACGGATGGAGCGGACTGCCCACCCGCTGCCCGAACTGCCTCAACGTTCCAGATTTCGTCCTCTTCGGTTCAGCGCGGTCGATCTGACCGGGTACTCCCGGTCAGATCGACCGCGCTGCCTTGTCTGAGCCCCGTCGACCACGGCGACCTGGCGCGGAGCCCGCCAGCGGTCAGCGGTCAGCGGTCAGCGGTCAGCGGTCAGCGTCAGCGTCAGCGAAGAACTCTCGCAGCAACTCCCCGCACTCGCTCTCGCAGATCCCGCCGCGGACATCGACCCGATGGTTGATCCGCGGATCACGCACCACGTCGAACAGTGACGCCACGGCTCCGGCTTTGGCGTCGTAGGCACCAAACACCAGCCGAGCCACCCGGGACAGCACGACTGCTCCGGCGCACATCGTGCACGGTTCCAGCGTGACGACCAGAGTGTGATCGGTCAGTCGCCACCGGCCGAGTCCTCGCGCTGCCTCGCGCAACGCGACGACCTCGGCGTGAGCGGTGGGGTCATGGCGCAGTTCGCGTTCATTACCGGCCGCGGCAACAACCGCTCCGGCCGGATCGAGCACCACCGCGCCGATCGGCACATCGCCATGAGCGGCAGCGGCTCGCGCCTGATCCAGGGCCAGGCTCATCGCCGCGTCCCATTGGCCGGGCACGGTCAGTCAGACGTGAAGACCGAGTCGACGACCTTGCGGAACTGCGGATTCAGCTTGATCTTGTCCGCAATCTCGATCAGCATCTGGTCACTGCTCAGGTCGAGGTTGTCCAGGACAGTGCCCAGATCGAATTCGCTCATTCCGAGATCGGCCAGGATGCCGAGGTCACCCATCGGGTCCCCGTCTTCCTCGTCGTCGTCCTCGTCGGGGATGTCCTCGCCGAGATAGTCGGCCACGTCGCGGGCGATCGGCCAGTCGGCGGCGGCATCGGCGTCGGAGAGCAACACCTGCACATGTTGGCCCCGGACCCGGACCAGGACGAAGACCTCTTCGACCAGACTGACGAAGCCCAGGGCACCGGCATCGCCCGGCAGACGCCTGAGCTGAACGATCAATTCCTCCAGATCGTTGGCGAGGTCCTTGGACAGGGCCTGCACGTAGAGCTGGCCATCTTCGCGGTAGGCCGCGAGGACGAAGTCGATCTCCTCATCAGTCGCGTCGTCCAGCTCGGAGTCGTCATCGTCGTCGTCGTCATCATCGAGATCGTCGTCGGAATCCAGCGGCGCCGTGACACCGTCGTCGCCCTTCATCGTGCCGTCCAACGCGAACGACTCATACTCCTCGTTGTCGAAGTCCGACATGACCCCTCCCTCACCTCGATCGCTCCAGAAATTCCCGCCCCATCGTGTCAGACGACGAAGAATCAGACGAGGCTGCTCCCCCCACCAGGGATCTAGACCGCTAACGTTCGAACGTGGAACTCCGCGTCGTCGACCACCCGCTCGTTGCTCACAAGCTCACCGTGCTGCGGGATCGGTCGACCGACTCCCCGACGTTCCGGCGGTTGACCGAAGAGCTCGTGACGCTCCTGGCCTACGAAGCGACCCGAGGTGTCCGGGTGAGCGAGTGCACGGTGCAGACGCCGCTGATGGAGGCGCCCGGGGTAAAGCTGACCGCTCCGCGGCCCCTCGTCGTGCCGATCCTGCGCGCCGGCCTCGGGATGCTGGAAGGGATGACCCGGTTGATGCCGACCGCCGAGGTCGGTTTTCTCGGCATGGTGCGGGACGAGGTGACGCTCGCCGCCACCACCTATGCCGAGCGCTTGCCCGACGATCTGTCCGGCCGCCAGTGCTACGTCCTCGACCCCATGCTCGCGACCGGCGGCACCCTCGCGGCCGCGGTGCAGTTCCTGGTCAAGCGGGGCGCCGACCACATCACCTGCATCTGCTTGCTCGCCGCCCCTGAAGGCATCGACAAGATCAACGCGCTGCTCGACGGCCTGCATGTCCCGTGCACCCTCGTCGTCGCAGGTGTTGATCAGAAGCTCAACGACGTCGGCTACATCATCCCGGGCCTCGGCGACGCCGGTGACCGCCTCTATGGCGTCGTCTAACCCCGTATAACCCCGTCTAACCCCGACGAGCGGCAGCTGACTCCTACCCTTCGACAAGCTCAGGGATCGAAACTCTCCGCATCAGGCCGCGGAAGTCCGCTGGCCATTGACACGCACCCCCGACCCCCCCTGTCCGATAGGCAGAGATCCGCGACCACGTTCCCTGAGCCTGTCGAAGGGCAGGAGTGCGACTCGTCCCAGCTGACCCTTCGACAGTGATGGGATCGAACTGCCAACCCCACCGGACCGCCGTCCAAACTCATCCGTTCCACTTCCACACTCAACCGTTCTCCAATGGGCCAAGGTCCCCGCCGTTGGCCGGGACGTGGATGGGTCTGGCGGGAGCCCGGAGCCTGCGGAGGGCGGATGTTGTCCCGGAAGAGCGCATCCCACCCCGAGCCCAACCCCAACCCCAACCCCAACCCCAGAAAGCCCAGAAAGCCCAGAAAGCCCAGAAAGCCCAGAACCCAGAAACCCCCACCAAGCTTCAGAAGTAGTAAGGAAAGGCCGACCAGTCAGGCGATCGCTTGTCCAGGAAGGCGTCCCGACCTTCCACCGCCTCATCGGTCATGTACGCGAGCCTCGTCGCCTCTCCGGCAAACACCTGTTGCCCGATCAATCCGTCGTCGATGGCGTTGAAGGCGAATTTCAGCATCCGTTGAGCCGTCGGACTCTTCCGGCAGATCTTCGCGGCCCAGTCGAGGCCGACCGCCTCGAGCTCGTCGTGGGGCACCACCTTGTTGACCATGCCCATCCGGTACGCGTCCTCTGCGGTGTAGACCTCGCCCAGGAAGAAGATCTCCCGCGCGAACTTCTGCCCGACCTGCCGGGCCAGGTACGCCGAGCCGAAACCGCCATCGAAGCTGCCGACATCGGCATCGGTCTGCTTGAAGCGCGCATGCTCGGCACTGGCCAGCGTGAGATCGCAGACCACGTGCAGGCTGTGTCCACCCCCGGCCGCCCAGCCGTTCACCAGCGCGATCACCACCTTCGGCATGAACCGGATGAGCCGCTGGACCTCGAGAATGTGCAGCCGGCCGAGCGCGGCCGGATCGACGGAGCGAGCGTCCTCGCCGTCGGCGTACTGGTATCCCGCCCGACCGCGGATCCGCTGGTCTCCGCCGCTGCAGAACGCCCATCCGCCGTCCTTCGGCGAGGGTCCGTTGCCGGTCAGCAGGACCGCTCCGACGTCGGACGACATGCGCGCATGGTCGAGCGCCCGGTAGAGCTCGTCAACCGTGTGTGGCCGGAAGGCATTGCGCACCTCGGGCCGGTCGAACGCGATCCGGACCACCGGCGCGGCGGCGGCACGCTGGTAGGTGATGTCGGTGAAGTTGAGCCCGTCGACGGAATGCCAGACCGGCGAAGGGGGAAGCGGATCGGTCGGGGTCGTCACGCAGCCAAACTAGACCAACTCCGCGTCGTCGTTTCGATGGACCGGTCGCCAGATGAGAGCGGCGGAGGGGAGGTTGGGCGGCGAGTCGCGGAGCTCGGTCGAGGCGAGTCCGGAACGGCCAACGTGCGACGACGCGAACCTGTAGAGGACGCGGCCCACACGCTACGCCAAGCAGGCCCCCCCAAGCGGCCACGTCCTCCAGGCTCCACACTACCGATCTCAGAGATCGTGTCACTGAAGATCAGCTGGGACTCCCCCGTGCAACAATCCACGCCCCCGAAGATTGTTACTATCGAGGATGTCCCGACAACGCTTGTGCGACCACGGACAGCAGACGGACAATGAGGGCCTACGGGGGGCGGATCGAATCAGCGGTTGGCGGGGGTTGGGCTCGCCATTTCAAGGCGGCAGGATTTGATGAGCCAGTTCGGCGACGAGTTGCGACGATTGCGGCGAAGCTCCGGCCTATCCCAGGAAATGCTGGCCGCCCGAGCCGGGCTCAGTCCCGAAGCGGTGTCACTCCTCGAGCGTGGCCGGCGCTCGCCACGGATGACCACCATGCGGTTGCTGGGCGATGCGCTGCGACTGCGGGAGACCGATCGATCCAGTCTCTTCGCCTCGGTGCGGACCGCGGAGCCGACCGCTCCGGTGCTACCTGTCTTTGCCGACGCGATCGTCGGCCGGACCGCCGATCTCGACAACCTGGGCCGACTGGTCGAGCGCGACGACTCACGGCTGATCACCCTGTTGGGCCCGGCCGGGGTCGGCAAGACCCGGATTGCCGTCGCGTACGCGGAACGCCAGGCCTTGCGGTACCCGGATGGCGTGCACTGGATGCCGGTGGGGGCGCTGGCCGACACCACCTTGCTGCCGTCGCTGGCCGGAGCACTCGGAATTCGCAGCTCGACCGACCCGACGGTTGACGTCATCGTCGATCATTTCCGGTCGCTCACGGCCCTCCTGGTGATCGACAACGCCGAGCATCAACTTGCCGCGAGCATCGAGCTCTGTTACGCGCTGCTGGCCGGTGCCCCGATGATCAAGATCATCATCACCAGTCGACACCTGACCGCTCTGCCCGGCGAACTCTCCTTCGAGGTCAGGCCCCTCGGACTCCCCGTCGATGACACCGATCCGGCTGCGGTGATGGCATCGCCGGCCGGCCAACTCTTCCTGGCGCGGGCCGGATTCGAGGCGTTGGATCCCGTCGACACCCGGGCCACGGCAATGATCTGCCGCCGACTGGACGGACTGCCCTTGGCCTTGGAGCTCGCCGCGGGGCGCACCAAAGTGCTGACGGTACGCGAGCTGGCCAGCACGCTCGATTCGGAGCTGGGGATTCTGCAGACCCCGGGGCCGGCCGGTGATCAAGCGCTGGTCGATGCCATGGTGAGCAACAGCTACGCATCGCTATCCGCCCGCGAGAAGTTGATCTTCGAAAGACTGTCGGTGTTCGCTTCGGCCTTCGGACGGGATGCGGTGGCCTCAGTCTGCAGCGATGATCTTGATGAGATCGAGGTCGTCGACGTGCTTTCGACCCTCGTGTCGAAGTCGTTGGTCTCGCGACGCGACGACGGTAGTCCGTCCGCGCGATTTCGGTTGCTCCACCTGATCAGGCAGTATGCGGCGGATCGCTTCAACGGACGACCCGACAGCGAAACGATCCGCCGACGGCACGCCGAGTACTTCGGCCAGGTGGCCGAGGACGCCGCGCCCCACCTCTCAGCTGATGATCAACACGAGTGGTTGACCATTCTGGACCGGGAGTTGAGCAATCTTCAGCGGGCCATCAGCTGGGCCGTCGAGCACGAGCCCGTTCTGGCCCTGCGGATGGTGGCCGCGCTCGGGCGCTGGTGCTATCTCCGCGGCCGCTACAGCGACGGCCGGGCCTGGGCTGCGGCCGCGCTGCTAGCCGCGCCCGGCGCCGCGATCACCCTGCGCGCACCGGTGCTGCAGCTCGCGGCAACGCTGGCCTTCTTGCAGTGCGACTACGCCCACGCCTCGGCGATGGTTGAGCGAGTCCACGAGCTCTTCGTCCAGGTCGACGATCGAGCCGGGATCGTCTGGTCGAAGGCCCGCCTCGGGTCGATCGCGCGTGAGCTGGGCGAGTACGACCGATCCGACGCCCTGCACCGATCGGCGATGGCGCTCGCCGAGCAGTCCGGTGACGTTCAGGTCGTGGCGGCTCAGCTGAATTACCTCTGCTTCGTGACCTGGATTCGCGGCCGCTGTGACGACGCCCTGCCGCTCGGTCGAGAAGCGCTCAAACGGATGCGCAGCTCGGGCGATACCGAAGGGGTGATCTGGTCCTTGATCAACTTGGGCACGATCGCCCGCTACTCCGGTGATCTCGACAGTGCTGACGTGCTGCTCAACCAGTGCCTCGATCTGTGCGAGAACATGTCTTTCCGGGAGGGTGTCGGTTGGGCGCTGAACCAATTGGGCGCGGTGGCCCGGCTGCGTGGCAACTCCGAGCGCGCGTTGGGCCTGCAGCGGGCCAGTCTGGCCGAACACGAGGCGCTCGGCGATCGCTGGCGGGAGGCCAGCTCCCTGGACGAGCTCGCCGCGATCGCGGTCGAGAACGGCGACCCAACGGTGGCGGCCCACCACTTGGCCGCAGCCGCTCGACTGCGTATCGAGATCCACGCACCGATCCCGGCGGTGGAGCGCGCTGACCGCGACCGCACCGAGGCGTTGACCCGCGCGGCCCTGGGATCGGCGTACGAGGTGACCAGCCTCACCGCCGGTCTCAGCGCTCCTCCGTACTGACTCGCCAGAAGGCTAGTGCCGCACTAGCCTCGCCCGATGAAGGGCATCTTGGTCGCCATCACCGTCATGGTCGCCACGTTCGTCCCGAGGGGCAGCCCGGCCATGTAGACCACGGCGCGAGCCACGTCGTCGAGATGCATGCGCGGCTCCGAACGCAGGCTCCCATCGGCCTGCAGGATGCCCTCGGCCATCACCGTGGTCATGTCCGTGGCGGCGTTGCCGATGTCGATCTGACTGCAGGCGATGTCGAACGGACGCCCGTCCAGGGCGGTCGATTTCGTCAGGCCGGTGATCGCGTGCTTGGTCGCGGTGTAGGCGATCGACCGCGGCCGTGGGGTGTGGGCGGAGATCGAACCGTTGTTGATGATCCGGCCCCCTTGCGGTGACTGCCGGCGCATGACCCGGAAGGCCTCCCGCGTACACAGGAAAGCGCCGGTCAGGTTCACCTCGACGACAGCTTGCCATTCGGCGAGCGGGATCTCGTCGAGGTCTCGCGACGGCGCGGCCGTCCCGGCGTTGTTGAACAGCAGATCGACCCGGCCGTGGTCGGCCACCGTCTGGTCGAACAGCCCGCGGACGGATTCCTCATCGGAGACATCGGCCGTGATCGGGTGCAGCGTCAGCTCAGGGTGGCCCGCCGCGAGGTCGGCCAACGGCCTCGGCCGCCGGCCGGCGAGCACCACCGACCAGCCGTCCGTCGCCAGCCCCAGGGCCACCGCGGCCCCGATACCGGTGCCGGCGCCGGTCACCACTGCTATCCGATCCGCCATCTCCCACCTCCGACTTTGTCGATGCTCAGTACTGTCCCGCGCTCCGGATCAGGGAACCATCACGGTCAGGTGCTCACCGCAGCGACTGAAGATCCTGCTCGGGCGGCAACGGGTTCTTCATGAAGATCGCGCAGGCCAGCGCACCGATGCTGATCACGGCGGCCACGGTGAACGCGGCGTTGATCCCACCGTTCAATGCGGCCAACTCCGGCACCCCGCTCTGGGCGAGTTTGAGGCTGCGGCCCGCCATGATGGCCACCAGCAAGGCCGTCCCTACGGCTCCGGCCACCTGCTGCAGGGTCGCCAGGATCGCGCTGCCGTGGGAGTAGAGCGAGGGCGGCAGCGGATTGAGGCCGGTGGTGAAGCAGGGCGTGAAGAGGCAGGCCAGACCGACCGACAACAGCATGTGCAGACCGACGAGCAGTGTGATCGGAGTGTCCGGGCCTACGAGGCTGAAGCGCCACATAGCGAGGCCGAGCAGGATCGCCCCGAACACCGTCAGCCCCTTCGGTCCGTGCCGATCGAACAACTTGCCGATCACCGGACCGAGCAGCCCCATCAGCAACCCACCGGGCAACAACATCAATCCGGTCGACAGCGAACCGATGCCGCGGATCGTCTGCAGGTAGATCGGCAGCAGGATGACCACGCCGAACAACGACAGCATCGCGATGCAGAGCAGGGCGAGACTCAGACTGAACATCGGGTAGCGGAACGCGCGCAGGTCGAGGAGCGGGCTGCCGCCCCGGGCCAGCCGCAACTGGCGCCAGCCGAAAGCGAGCAGGCAACCGACGCCGACGCCGAGGAAGCCGAGCGCCACCGCCGGGCCGGATGATCCCTGACCCAGCTGGCTGAGCCCGTAGACGATGCCGCCGAAGGCCGGGATCGAGATCAGCACCGAGACCACGTCGAGCTTCTGCTCGCCCGGCTCGCCGATGTTGACCAGTCGCCGCGACCCGTAGATCATCGCAGCGATCGCGACCGGCAGGACCAGCACGAACATGAACCGCCAGGGCAGGTACTGCAGGATCAGCCCGGACAAGGTCGGGCCGATGGCCGGGGCGACCGAGATCGCGATGCTGATGTTGCCCATCACGACACCGCGTTTCTTCAGCGGCACCAGCGTCAGCACGGTGGTCATCAACAGCGGGATCATCATCGCGGTGCCGGACGCCTGGACGATCCGGGCGGGCAGCAGCAGCCAGAACCCGGGGGACACCGCGGCCAGCAGCGTCCCGGCGCTGAACAGGCCCATCGCCAGCTTGAAGACCGTGCGGGTCGAGACGCGCTGCAGCAGGAAGCCGGTGGTCGGGATGACGACCGCCATGGTCAGCATGAACGCCGTGGTCAGCCATTGGACGGTGCGGGCGGTGATTCCGAGGTCCACCATCAGGTGAGGCAGAGCGACACCCATGATGGTTTCGTTGAGGATGACCACGAAGGCGGCCACGAGCAGCGTCGCGATGATGCTGCGCGCCTCGCGCGGCAGCGCGGTATCGGTGGTCTCCGGGCCTGAGGTGGTGGTCGTCACGAGATCGTCCTTCGAAGCGTGCGGATGCTTGGCGATTACCCAGGTCAGACTCGCCATCAAGCAAGAACTCATCGCCGACGCGAATTCATTCCCGCATCACGGTAGGAGGTGGCACTGACAGTCGGCAACAAGGTTTCCCGGCCCACCGCATCGACCGGCGCCTCGCCGACGACGGCTATGGTCACGCCATGGGCAAGAAGCGGCGCAAGATCCCCAACGACGCGTACGAGGCCGAGCTCTTCCGATTGCAGACCGAGTTGGTCACGCTGCAGGAATGGACCCGCACGACCGGCGCTCGTGTCGTGGTGATCTTCGAAGGCCGCGACGCCGCCGGCAAGGGCGGCACGATCAAACGGCTGACCGAGTACCTCAGCTCGCGCGTCGCCCGGGTCGTCGCCCTGCCGACGCCGACCGAGCGGGAGCGTACGGAGTGGTATTTCCAGCGCTACATCGCCCACCTGCCGGCGGCCGGCGAGATCGTGGTCTTCGACCGGTCCTGGTACAACCGGGCCGGCGTCGAACGGGTGATGGGCTTCTGCACGCCCGAGGAGTACGAGCGGTTCATGGGTCAGACGCCGATCTTCGAGCAGATGCTCATCGAGGACGGGATCATGCTGCGCAAGTACTGGTTCTCGGTCTCTGACGACGAGCAGTTGCGGAGGTTCAGATCCCGGCTCAACGATCCGGTGCGACAGTGGAAACTGAGCCCGATGGACCTCGAGTCGATCAATCGCTGGGAGGACTACTCGCGGGCCAAGGACGAGATGATCGCCCGCACCGACAAGCCGACCAGTCCGTGGTACGTGGTCGAGTCCGACATCAAGAAGCACGCCCGGCTGAACATGATCTCCCACCTGTTGTCGACCATCCCGTACGAGAAGGTGCCGGGCCCGGAGGTCGAGCTGCCGACCCGGCTCGACTCCACCTCGAACTACCAGCGGCCGCCACGCGAGCTCTCCACCTATGTGCCGGACCACGTGAAGAGCCTGCTCGGCGACCCCGAGCGGAACGACTGACCCTCCCGCACCCGACCGCGTGACCGAGTCTCCAGATAGAGGCGTAGGAGTCGGGCCTGGCAACGTGCCTGATTGGAGGATGACCTCGATTGCTCCGGGGCACCAGGAACCCGCCCGTCGGTCGGCGGGTTAACCGCCTTCCGGTACCCGGGTCGGAGCGAAAGTATGGGGTCAATGTGTGGAGGGACGGTAGCGATGGCACTTCCGAAGAAGGCTGAGGTGGTGGTTGGCCGAGGTCGCACCGGCTTGCCCCCGATCCCCGGGTCGGCCTGATGGACCTGCGGATGGCGCGGACCGGCGGCCGGCAGGCAACCGAGCAGATCGACCGCAAACCCCACCGTCGCGACGTCCGGGTGTTGATCTTGACCACGTTCAACACCGACGAGTTGGTCCACGCTGCGCTGCGCGCCGGGGCCAGCGGCTTCCTGGTCGAGGACACCAGACAAGAACAGCGGCTGATCGAGCAGTTCGTCGGGGTCGACGGACCGATTGATGATCATGACGAGCTCGATCAACTCACCGATCGCGAGACCGAGGTGCTGAGGGCCGTCGCCGAGGGGCATTCCAACGCCGAGATTGCCGAGGTCCTGCACCTGGGCTACGGAACGGTGAAGACCCACGTCAGCCATCTGCTGACCAAATTGGACGCTCGCGATCGGGCCCAGCTCGTGGTGTTCGCGTACGAGTCGGGACTGGTCGCCGCCGGCCACAAGGACCGCTGACGCCATCCCGATCTCTATCTGAGGTCGCTCCTGATCAAGTCCTCAGCCAGACGCGAGCGGCGGACCTCCTGCGGGACGGTAGAGATGTCGGTGATCATCACCGCCCCTGTCTCGAGGAGCCCACCATGTTCAGATCCCCACCGATCCGCGAAGCGATGATCTTCGTCGGACTCAGCTTTCTCATCGCCGTCGCCATCGCCCTGGCCCTGCCCCATGCGGAGCTGGGGGTGATGTTCAGTGCCCTGATCCCCGTGCTGAGTGTGGCGATCATGACCTTCGTGGTCTTCCGCCGCGGCGAGCGCAAGGCGATGTGGGCGAGCATCGGTCTGCAGCGGACCGGTTGGCGTTGGTGGCCGGTAGCGATCGTCGGCCCACTGATCATCGTCACCCTGGCCTACGGCGCCGCGGTGGTGTCCGGCTTCGCCGAGCTGCGATCCTCCGCCGGACTTCTCGGCTGGATCTCCCGGAACGGTGGACCTTTCGCTCTCAACCTGCTCGTTGTGGTGGTAGTGATCATGGGTGAGGAGATCGGCTGGCGCGGCTTCTTGCTGCCGCGGATCCAAACCGTGCTGCGGCGCCGCTCGGCCGCGGTGCTGACCGGCTTCATCCACGGACTGTTCCACCTGCCGCTCATCCTGCTCACCACGGTGTACGACAACGTCGGCAGTCGCTGGATCGTCGCGCCGATGGTCGTCGTGGTGATCACCGGAGGCGGCGTCCTCTACGCCTGGCTCCGTGATCACTCGCGGAGCGTCTGGCCGGCCAATGTCGCCCATGTCACGATCAACATCGGCTTCCTGCTCGGCAGCACCGTGACCGTCACGGACTCCCCGGTCGCCGTGGCCTATATCGCCGGCGAGGGTGGCTTCGGCACCGCGGCCGCAGTTTGGCTGGTCGCCGGAGCCCTCCTGCTGGCCAAGTCTCAGTGGCGCGGACGCATCATGCCGGTCGGGTCACCGGCGTCGATGCGGGTACGCGTGCCGGCCGCCTGAGTCAGTCGGCGAGAGTGGCCGGCATCGCACGCGTAGGGTGTCCGGGGTGACTTCACGCGTGAATGAAATCCTTGACACCATGCGCGCGGCGCACGATCAACTCGCCACGACGGTCACCCACATCACGACCGAGCAAGCGACCGGACCGGCTTATCCCAGTGAGTGGACGGTCGCGCAGACGCTGTCCCATCTCGGATCGGGCGCCGAGATCTTCGGCGCGCTGATCAAGGCCGCTTCGGCCGGCGAACCGATGCCCGGCGTCGAGCACTTCCACCAGGTCTGGGATGTCTGGAGCGCGAAGGCTCCCGAAGCTCAGGCCGCCGACGCCGTCACGTCCAATGCGGACTTCATCGACAGCGTCGCCGCCCTGAGCCCCGAGGTGCGGGACCGCTTGCGGATGGACCTGTTCGGCGTGGAGCGTGACCTCGCCGACGTGCTGGGGATGCGGTTGAGTGAGCAGGTGGTGCACAGCTGGGACGCGCTGGTCGCCCTCGATCCGTCCGCGACCCTCTTCACCGGGGCCGTCCCGTACCTCCTCGACCGGGTCGGTGACGTGGCTCGACGCGGCAAGCCGGTGGACCAGGCGCAGCGCATCGCCCTCACCACCGACGACCCGGAGCGCCACCTGCAGTTGTCGATCGGACCCGACGGCCCGTCGATCAGCGAAGGCGCCGATCACGGCACCAAGGCCACTCTGCACCTCTCGGCGGAGGCGCTGATCCGGCTGGTCTACGGGCGTCTCGACGCAGCGCACACCCCTCCGGTGCAGACCGAGGGCGTCGATCTTGACTTGCTCAGGAAGTCTTTCCCAGGTTTCTGAGGTTCGTCCGGTCGATCTGGTCGGGGGGCTGCGTCACCGTGATGGAGGCAGCGGATGGAGCCGCTGTCCCGGACCTCCGAGGAGACATCATGACCGCACCGCTGCTCGACATCTCGGTCAGCCGGTTCATCCCGGCCACCCCCGAAGCGATCTACGACCTGATCACCGATCTCGACCACCTCACCCGGCTGAGTGCCGAGACGACGACCGCCACATGGCTGCGATGCCGAGTCACAGCAGCGCGACGCCCCCGGTGCGCCACGCGTTGGTCGACGAGGCGATCCGGCTGACGGCACTGATCATCGACCTGCTGCCGACCAACGGCGAGGCCAAGGGTCTGCTGGCCCTGCAGATGTTCCACCGCGCTCGGTCCTTGGGGCGGATCGACGCTGACGGCCAAATCATCCTGCTCGAAGATCAAGATCGAACCGCGTGGGACCTCACCGAGATCAGCCGGGCGAACCGGGTGCTGGCCGACGCTGTGGCCGATGCCGATCCCGGACCCTTCCGGCTCCAGGCGATGATCGCCGGAATGCACGCCAACGCCCGGACCGCGGCCCGACACCAACTGGCCCGCGATCGCCACCATCTATCAACGACTGCTCGAGGTCGCCCCGTCGTCGGTGGTCGCGCTCAACCATGCCGTCGCCGTGGCCATTGCCGACGGACCGCGCGTGGGGCTCGCGCTGATCGACGCGATCGACGGCCTCGACCCCTACCACCTCTTCCACGCCGCGCGCGGCGAGCTGCTGCTGCGCGCCGGAAATCGCGCCCCGGCTCGACAAGCGCAGGGAACGAAACGCGCCCTGAGCCTGTCGAAGGGCAGAGTCCGGCGTCTCCACCGCACGCCTACGATGATGAGACGCCGCTCGACGACGATGAGGAGTGACCATGAGCACGCAGAACTTCGATGATGATCAGGCGACCGAGTCCACGACGGGTGACCTCGATGCCGAGGAGTACGGCTCACTGAGCGTCGAGGATGATCCCGAGGGCACGACCGATCCGGCCGAGCTCGCCGGCACCGCCGACGAGTCGGACCAGGACGTCAGCTAGCCCTTCGGCGCGGGGGTCGGCGGAACCCCGGTGGCCAGCACCTTGAGTCGCGCCGGCGTCGAGGTGAACTGATTCAGGTCGATGGTGGTGGCCGAGTACTGCCAGAATGTCGCCACCTTCCAGCTGCCGGGGAGCGTCCCCGGCGTCTTGCTGCCCCACCGGGCCGCCCACAAGGGGTTGGTAGCGGAGAACTTTGTGGTGTTGCCCGTGCAGCGGCTCCACCAATCGAGGGTCGTATAGATCACCGCGTCCCGCGTGGTCAGCCGCTTGTACTCGACGGTGAAGTCCTTGATCCACTTGATCATCTTCGTCTTGCTCAGTCCGTAGCAGGTGCTGCCGTAGGGGTTGTACTCGATGTCCAGGACGCCGGGCAGCGTCTGGCCGTCGCCACTCCAGGCGCCGCCGTGACCGACGAAGTAGCGAGCCTGCTTGACGCCGCTCTTCCCGTTCGGGCTGGCAAAGTGATAAGCGCCGCGGATCATGCCGGCCCGGTAGGAGCCGGTGTACTGCGAGGAGAAATACGGATTCCGGTACGAGGTGCCCTCGGTCGCCTTGATGTAGGCGAAGCTCTTGCCGCGGGCGACCCAGCGGGTCCAGTTGACGTTGCCCTGATAGCTCGACACGTCGATGCCCAGCGGGCCGGTCGGCGTGAAGGTCTTGACCGCGGCCCGCTCCAGCTGTTGATCATCGCGGGAGCGCCAACCCATCTGGGCGTTCCCCCGTTCGACCCCGGCGCGCCGCGCCGCGGCGGTGAGCGAGATCGGCTGCTGCGGACCAGCCGTCGGGACGGCCGCCGGCACCGCCGCGGCCGGCACGAGTCCGACGGCCGCGGCGCCCAGGCCGGCCAAGATCATGAGGGGTAGGCGACGGAACGTGATGATCATGGATGCATCCTTCGGGTCGGCTTGATGCCGCGCGACCGGCGCCCTTGGCCGATTCACCCCCGAAACGCAAGACCGGCTCAGCGTAAGGGCCGCATGCCCGGAGGGGAAATTTGTCGGTCCGTTGGGTTGACTTGGCTCATCCGTCGGACGACATTCGTCATACGAAGAGTGCCAGAATGATCCCGCCGATGGGTTCCGCGCACGGCCGAGCCGGTTGGCGACGACGAGGAGGAACGTGACCATCATCAGGGCGGCCATCAGCCAGACGACCTGGACCGGGGACAAGGAATCCATGCTCGACCGTCACGAGCAGTTCGCCCGTGATGCCAACAGTCAGGGCGCTCAGGTGATCTGCTTCCAGGAGCTCTTCTACGGCCCCTACTTCGGAATCACCGAGGACGCCAAATACTACGACTTCGCCGAGCCGGCCGACGGTCCGATCGTGCAGCGGTTCGCCGCACTGGCCAAGGAACTCTCGATGGTCATGGTGTTGCCCATCTACGAGGAAGACCTTCCGGGCGTCTACTACAACACCGCCGTCGTGGTCGACGCCGACGGCGCGATCCTCGGCAAATACCGTAAACACCATCTGCCGAATCTGGACAAGTTCTGGGAGAAGTTCTACTTCCGCCCGGGCAACCTCGGCTATCCGGTGTTCCGGACCGCAGTGGGACCGATCGGGGTGTACATCTGTTATGACCGGCACTTTCCGGAAGGCTGGCGCGAGCTGGGGCTGAACGGCGCGCAGATCGTCTTCAACCCGAACGCCACCAAGCCGGGGCTGTCCAACCGGCTCTGGGAGATCGAGCAACCCGCGGCGGCCGCCGCCAACGGCTATTTCGTCGCTGCACCCAATCGGGTCGGCACCGAGGACAACGAGTACGGCGAGCTGGCGGTGGCGTTCTACGGGTCCAGCCAGTTCTGCGACCCGCAGGGCAATCTGGTCGGCCCGATGGGCAGCAGCGAGACCGAGGATCTGGTCATCCGCGACCTTGACCTGGAGATGATCCGCGAGGTCCGCAACGCCTGGCAGTTCTATCGCGATCGCCGGCCCGACTCGTACACCGGGATCTCGAAGCCATGACCACGACCTTGATCACCAACGGCACGGTGGTGAACGCCACCGGGACGGCGACCGCCGACGTGCTGGTCGACGGCGGGACCATTGCTGCCGTCCTCGCTCCCGGCTCGCAGCTGCTCGGCGTCGACCTGGCCGGCAATGTCGATCAGGTGGTGGATGCGGCCGGACGGTACGTGATCCCCGGCGGCATCGACGCGCACACCCACATGGAACTGCCCTTCGGTGGCACCAACGCCTCCGACACCTTCGAAACCGGCACCCGGGCGGCGGCCTGGGGCGGCACCACGAGCATCATCGACTTCGCCGTGCAACGCTACGGCGAGCGGGTCGAGGACGGGCTCGCGGCGTGGCACGCCAAGGCCGCCGGCAACTCATCCGTCGACTACGGCTTCCATCAGATCATCGGCGGCCTCGACGAATTCTCGCTCAAGGCGATGGACACGCTGATCGACGAGGGCATCACCAGCTTCAAGCTGTTCATGGCCTACCCCGGGGTCTTCTACTCCGACGACGCGCAGATCCTCAAAGCGATGCAGAAGTCGGCCGAGACCGGGCTGTTGACCATGATGCACGCCGAGAACGGGCCGGCGATCGACGTTCTCGCCGAGCAGCTCTACCAAGCCGGCAAGACCACCCCGTACTACCACGGCATCGCTCGCGCCTGGCAGCTCGAGGAGGAGGCGACGCATCGCGCGATCATGATCGCCAACCTGACCGGGGCGCCGCTCTACGTGGTGCACGTCAGTGCGAAGCAGGCCGTCGAGCAGATCGCCAACGCTCGTGATCATGGTCAGAACGTCTACGGCGAAACCTGCCCGCAGTATCTCTACCTGTCCCTGGAAGAGCAGCTCGGGGCGACCGGTCCGGAGTGGGGCAGCTTCGAGGGGGCCAAATGGGTCTGCTCGACGCCGCTGCGATCCCGGGCCGAAGGCCACCAGGATGCGATGTGGCAAGCCCTGCGGACCAACGATCTGCAGATGGTCTCGACCGACCACTGCCCGTTCTGCATGAAGGACCAGAAGGAGCTCGGGCGCGGTGACTTCCGGGCCATTCCCAACGGCATCGGCTCGATCGAACATCGGATGGACCTGATGTACTCGGGGGTGGTCAGTGGCCAGATTTCGCTGTCCCGTTGGGTTGAGCTCACCTCGACGACCCCGGCGCGGATGTTCGGGCTGTACGGTCGCAAGGGCGTGATCCAGCCCGGCGCCGATGCCGACATCGTGATCTACGATCCGCACGGCCATACCTCCATCGGGCTTGGCGTGGACGCTGACGGGAAGGAAACCGGCAAGTCGCATCAC
The DNA here is from genome assembly GCA_963731295.1 of uncultured Actinomycetota bacterium. Taxonomy (GTDB): domain Bacteria; phylum Actinomycetota; class Actinomycetes; order Propionibacteriales; family Propionibacteriaceae; genus Microlunatus. Next base: position 231,694 of record CAVSUP010000004.1, on the reverse strand, counting down.
ATGAACATGGACCACTCGGCTTGGGAGGGCTACGAGATCGAGGGCCACGTCGACTGGGTGATGTCCCGCGGCTCGGTGATCATCGACGACTCGGGCTATGTCGGGACGAAAGGCCACGGCCAGTACCTCAAGCGCGACCTCAGTCAGTACTTGATCTAGGGCAGGAGACCCTCATGGATTTCGGTGTCGTACTGCAGACCAACCCGCCGGCCTGGCGTACGGTGCAACTCGCCGAGCTGTCCGAGGCCCATGGCTTCGACTACGTGTGGACCTTCGATTCGCACCTGCTCTGGCAGGAGCCGTACGTGATCTACAGCCAGATCCTCGCCCGGACCAACCGGATCATGGTCGGGCCGATGGTCACCAATCCCGCGACCCGGGACTGGACCGTCACCGCATCGTTGTTCGCCACGCTGAACGAGATGTTCGGCAACCGGACGGTGTGCGGCATCGGGCGCGGCGACTCAGCCGTCCGGGTGACCAACGGCAAGCCCACGACCGTACGCGAGCTGCGCGAGGCCACCCACGTGATCCGCGAGCTGGCGAACTGCCGGGCCGTGGACTACCACGGCTCTCAGCTGCAGTTCCCGTGGGCCCGGACGTCGGCGCTCGAGGTCTGGGTCGCCGCGTACGGACCGCTGGCCCTGAAGGCGGCCGGCGAGGTCGGCGACGGCTACATCCTGCAACTGGCCGACGTCGACATCGCCGCCTGGATGATCAACGCGGTGCGGACGGCCGCCTCGGACGCCGGGCGCGACCCGGACAAGATCACCTTCTGCGTGGCGGCCCCGATGTATGTCCTGGACGAGCGCAGTGGGTCTGATTGGGCGCAGATGCGTGATCAATGCCGCTGGTTCGGCGGGATGGTCGGCAATCACGTCGCCGACATCGTGACCAAGTACGGCGAGTCGAGCGCCATCCCCCAAGCCTTGACTGACTACATCAAAGGCCGCCAGGACTACGACTACAACGAGCACGGCCGGGCCGGGAACACCCATACCGCCTTCGTGCCGGACGAGATCGTCGACCGCTTCTGCGTGCTCGGCACCGCTGATGATCACCTCGCCAAGCTCGAGAAGCTGAAGGCGATCGGCGTCGACCAGTTCGCGGGCTACCTGCAGCACGACAACAAGGAGGAGACGCTCCGGGTCTACGGCGAGAGCATCATTCCCGCCCTTCGCGATCACGTCACTGCTAAAGCCTGAAGGGCTGAGTGCTCGCGTTGTCCCGTTAACCGATGCCATTCTGCCGGGAGTACGCGGCAGAATCCCATCGGTTAATCATCGGCTGCCTGAATCCCGGTCGGTCATCGACGGCGGCCGGCCCGTCGCTTCGACGGCTCGCGGCGCGTCGGGGAGGCCTTCTTCGGCCCAGCTGGCGCCGGCGGGGCCTTCTTCGGCCCAGCTGGCGCCGGTGGGGTGCGGGATCGCGAACTGTTCACCGTTCGCCCCCGAACCACCCCGACGAAGTCGTCGATGAGCTCGCTCGGATTGCCCTTCAGCCAGGCCAGCCCGACCTGGGTCGGGGTGCCGTCGGTGAGGGGGCGATAGATGAGGTCGCGCCGACTGTGGGTCCGGGCGATCGATTGGGGCGCCAGCAACACGCCGGCGCCGCCCGCGACGAGATCGATCGCCTCCGGGTGGTCGGACTCGATCGTCAGCTCATCGGCGAGATCGGCGAGGCTGAGTTCCTCGTACGCGGCGATCGGGTGGTCCTTGCGGGCGACGACCACCGGCGTCTCCAGGTACAGCGGAATGATGTGGAGGCGATCGTCCGCAAGCGGCAAACGCGCGAAGGCCATGTCGACTCGACCCCGGTGCAATGCGGGGAGAGTCTCGTCCTGGCTGATCTCGAGGACGTCGACGGGCTGGCGAGGGAAACGCTCGCTCCAGATCCGGGTCCACTTGGTCAACGTCACGCCGGACACGAAACCGATCCGCAGGCCGGGCGCCGGGTGGGCAGCCGCTGCTGGCTCGGTCTCGGTCATCCCAGCAGGCTACTGCCGCCGGATAGCCTGGGTGGGTGAGCCAGACCATGAAGCCCCAGACCGCGGCCAACAAGTTGGGGATCTATCTGCCCGCCGCACCGGAGGAGTTTCAGCAGACACCGATCAGCCGGGATGCGCTCGACGCGCTGCGCGCGGATCCACCGGCATGGCTCGCCATCTTGCGTCACCAGGGTCCGTTCCCGCGTGAGGTGACGGCCCAGAAACTCGGTGTCTCCCGCTCCGGCCTGGCTCGCGGTGGCGTGGGCGATGCCCTCGACGCGGATCAGATCGGCGCGCTGCTGGCCGATCCGCCCAGCTGGCTGATCGACGAGCGCAAGTCCTACGCCGCCGTCATCGCCGAGAAGGAGCGCATCAAGGACGCGAAGCATCCATCCGGTCGCTCGTCGATCTGACTGACCCACGAAACCAGAGCCCAGCTGAAACCCTCAGCGGAAACCCGAAGAAAGGTTGATCATGGCCAAAGCGCAGGTGGTCGGCGTCGGGATGGTGCCGTTCGCGACGCCGCGGACCGCCCGACCGTACGACGAGCTGGCCAACGGCGCGGTGAGCGCGGCACTGACCGACGCCAACATCACGTTCGACCAGATCCAGCAGGCGTACGGCGGCTACGTTTACGGCGATTCCACGTCCGGCCAGCGCGCGCTGTACCAGGTGGGCCAGACCGGCATCCCGGTGATCAACGTCAACAACAACTGCTCGACCGGAGCGACCGCGCTCTGGCTCGCCCGTCAGGCGGTGGAAAGCGGCGCCGCGGACTGCGTGCTGGCGTTCGGTTTCGAGCAGATGCAGCGCGGTGCCCTCCGGGAACACTGGGAAGATCGGCCGGGTCCGCTCGACATCTTCGTCGAGGTGGCCACTGAGCACGAGGCCGCCTCGCAGCGGGAGGACGGGACCGGGGTGCCGATGCCGGCCCGCTACTTCGGCGGGGCCGGGCTGGACTACATGGAGCGCTACGGCGTCGGTGCGGAGGTCTTCGCGGCGATCTCGGTGAAAGCGCGCAAGCATGCGGCGAACAATCCCTTCGCCGTCTTCCGTGACCAGGTCACGGTGCAGGAAGTGCTCGACTCGCCGCACGTCTACGGACCGCTGACCCGCATGCAGTGCTGCCCACCCACCTGCGGTGCGGCCGCCGCCGTCGTGACCAGCGAGGCCTTCGCCCGCAAGCACGGTCTCGACACCTCGGTGCGCATTGCCGCCCAGGCGATGACGACCGACACCGCGACCAGCTTCACCACCGACCTGATCAACCTGGTCGGCTACCGCCTGACCACCGCGGCCGCGGGAGCGGTCTACGAGGCCGCCGGTATCGGGCCGGAAGACCTGACCGTGGTCGAGTTGCACGACTGCTTCACGACCAACGAACTGCTGAGCTACGAAGCGCTCGGCCTGACCCCCGAGGGCACGGCCGAGAAGTTCATCGCCGACGGCGACAACACCTACGGCGGCCGGGTGGTGACCAATCCTTCCGGCGGTCTGCTGTCCAAGGGCCACCCGCTCGGCGCCACGGGCCTGGCCCAATGCGCCGAGTTGGTCTGGCAGTTGCGCGGCCAGGCCGGTGGCCGCCAAGTGGCCGATCCGAAGATCGCGCTCGCCCACAACATCGGGCTCGGCGGCGCCGCCGTCGTCACGTTGTTCGAGCGCACCACCTGACCCCGCCCGCTCCCCCCTCCTCCTTTACCGACTTGTCAGCGTGGGTCGTCGCTCGAGGGGGGACCCGATTGACCTCTATCTAGTGCCGGGAGATCAGGGAACGGAGGAAGAAGAGCAGGTTGGCCGGGCGCTCGGCGAGCCGGCGCATGAAGTAGCCGTACCACTGCTCGCCGTAGGGGACGTAGACCCGCAGGTGGCGCCCTTCGGAGACCAGCCGACGTTGTTCGTCGTCGCGAATTCCGTAGAGCATCTGGAATTCGAAGTCGTCTGACGTCCGGCCCGCCTCGGTCGCGTAGTCCCCGGCCGCGGCGATCATCTGGGGGTCGTGCGAGGCGACCATCGGGTAGCCCTTGCCATTCATCAGCACCCGCAGGCAGCGCAGATAGGACGAGTCGACATCGCCGCGCTTGGTGAAGGCGACCGACGACGGCTCCTGATAGGCGCCCTTGCACAGCCGGATCCGGGAGCGCGGTCCGGAGAACTCCCGGCAATCGGCCTCGGTCCGCTTCAGGTAGGCCTGCAGCACGGTGCCCAGATCCGGGAAATCGCGCCGCAACTCGCGGACGATGGCCAGCGTGGAATCGGTGGTCGTGTGGTCCTCGGCGTCGATGGTCACCCACGCGCCGACCTCGGCCGCCGCCTCACAGACCATCCGCGCGTTGGCCAGCGCGACGTCCTGCCCGACGTCCGGGAGCGCCTGGCCCATGGCCGACAGCTTGAGCGACACCTCGAGCGGCCGAGCACCGGTGGATTCCGGCGTCGCGAGCGCGCCGTAGGCGCGCAGTAGCGAGAGATAGGCCTCGACCGTCTTGGTTGCCATCGCGGAGTCGGTGGTGTCTTCGCCGAGGAAGTCGACGCTGACGAACCGACCGGACTGCAGGAGGGTGGCCGCCGCCGACACCACGGCCGGCTGCGACTCCCCCGGCACGAAGCGGTCGACGACCCGACGGGTCGGCTTGAACCGGCTGACCAGTTGCTCCAGCTTCGAGGACCGGGCCGCGCCGAGCAGCGCGGGACGCAACACCGAGCTCAGCGCGGTCACTTGCTGTCCTGTCCGTTGCTCGGGCCCTGGTGGGCGTAGCGGTAGTGGGTCGGCGGGACGAAGGTTTCCTTGATCGTCCGGGTGGAGGTCCAGCGCAGCAGGTTCTGCGCGGAGCCCGCCTTGTCGTTGGTGCCCGACGCCCGACCGCCGCCGAACGGCTGCTGGCCGACGACCGCACCGCTGGGCTTGTCGTTGACGTAGAAGTTGCCGGCGGCAAAGCGCAACGCGCTGCTGGCCTGCTGCACCGCGGCGCGATCCGTCGCGATCACCGAGCCGGTGAGGCCGTATTCCGAGCCGGAGTCGACCACCTTCAGACGTCTCGCTGAAGCCCTCGGGCCGCGAATCGTCGTACACGTTCACCGCGAGGATCGGGCCGAAGTACTCGGTGCTGAAGGCCTCATCGGAGGGATCGTTGCCCAGCAGCACGGTCGGGGCGATGAAGAAGCCTTCACTGTCGTCGTACGTGCCACCCGCGGCGATGGTGATGCCGTCGGTGGCCTTGGCCCGGTCGATGGCGGCGGCGTTCCGGTCGAAGGCCCGCTGGTCGATGACCGCGCCCCCGAAGTTCGACAGGTCCGTGACATCACCGTAGGTCAGCGACGACACCTGATCGATGAAGCTGTCACCCATCTTGGCCCAGAGCGATTGCGGCACGAAGGCTCGCGAAGCCGCGGAGCACTTCTGACCCTGGTAGTCGAAGGCGCCGCGGATCAGCGCGGTGGCCAGCACGTCGGGATCAGCCGAGCTGTGCGCGACGATGAAGTCCTTGCCGCCCGTCTCGCCAACCAGCCGCGGGTAACCGTGGTAGTTGGAGATGTTGTGGCCGACCTCGCGCCACAGTCGCTGGAAGGTGGCGGTGGATCCGGTGAAGTGGATTCCGGAGAGCCGAGGATCGGCCAGCGCGACCTCGGACACCATCGGTCCGTCGCCCAGCACCAGGTTGATCACCCCCGCCGGCAGCCCGGCCGCTTCGAGCAACTGCATGGTCAGGTACGCGGCCACGGCCTGGGTCGGCGACGGCTTCCACAGCACGGTGTTGCCCATCAAGGCCGGCGCGGTCGGCAGATTGCCGGCAATGGCGGTGAAATTGAACGGGGTGATTGCGTAGACGAAGCCTTCGAGCGGCCGATAGTCGACGCGGTTCCAGACGCCGGGTGACGAGACCGGCTGATCCTGGAGGATCTGCCGGGCGAAGTGCACGTTGAAGCGCCAGAAGTCGATCAGCTCGCAGGGCGTGTCGATCTCGGCCTGGTACGCGGTCTTGGACTGTCCGAGCATGGTCGCGGCGGCCAGGGTTTCGCGCCACGGGCCGGACAGCAGATCAGCGGCGCGAAGGAAGACGGCGGCCCGCTCGTCGAAGGGCAGGCTGCTCCAGGCCGGTGCGGCCTGGGCCGCGGCTTCGATGGCGTCGCTGACATCAGCTGGGGGTGGCGTTGGCGTACGAACCGATGACCGAGGCGCGCCGGTGCGGCTGGACGACCTGCTCCTGGGTGCCGCTCGCGGTGCGGTGCGCGCCGCCGATGACCTGCCGGATGTCGGTCGGGGCGCTGGTGAGCTCGCTCAGCTTCATCGGCCAAGCGGTCACGCTCGGCGCTGCCGACGGCGTAGTCGTTCACCTTCTCATTAATTGGCGCTGGCACGACGGTCACGGCATCCACGAGGTGGGCTCCTTCACGGGCGGTCGGTTCGGGGTATGACTCCATTCAAGACCATCAACGCTAGGATTGATTTAGCCAGAACGATGAAGATCGGCCTCGATCCTTGTCCAAGCGAACAAGCCTAGCCAGCAGGGGGAGTCGGGTGCCTGACGAGCCCGTACGGGGGATCAGCTTGGAGGTGCTCGGCACCGATCTGTACGGCCTGGCCCAGACCCTGGCCACCCTGACCCACGGCATGGTCAGCATCGAGGACGACCGGTCGAGAGTGCTGGCCTACTCCGCCTCGGACGACACGGCCGACGAATTGCGCCGGCTGTCGATCCTCGCCCGGGAGGGACCGCCCGCGTACCTGAAACGCTTGCGGGACCAGGGCATCTTCACCTCGGTGCGGCAGAGCAGCGACGTGATCGAGGTGCCGGCCGATCCGGACAGCGGTATCCGGCGGCGCCTGGTGGTCGGCATGTCCGGCTCCGGGCCGGGCCACCATCTCGGCACTATCTGGGTCCAGGAGGGTGGTCAGCCGCTGGCGGGCGATTCGGCCGAGGTGCTGCGCGGGGCGGCGGCGGTGGCGGCCCGGATGATCATCCGGACGCTCAACGCGCCGACCACCGAGGTCGTCCAGATCGAGCGGCTCCTCGGCGGCCGTGGCGGTGGGGTGGACGTCCCGTCACTGGCGGCTGCGCTGGGCATTCCGACGGCCGGGCCGGCGGTGGTGATCGGCTTCGCCGCGGTCCGCGGTTCCATGATCACCGACCTCGACCTGCTGGCCTCGACCCTTCGGCTCCATGCCAGCGCGTACGCGAAGGAGGCCCTGATCAGCGCCCAGGACGATCGGGTGTACGTGCTGATCCCCCGGAGTCGGTCGGTCGGGTCGGTGACCGGCTGGACCAAGGGCGTGATCAAGCGCATCGCCACGCAGAGCTCGGCGGAGCTGCGGGCCGCGATCGCTGCCCCCGTAGGGAATCTGTCCGCGGTGCCAGCGGCCCGCAATGAGGTCGACCGGGTTCTTGATCAGACCACCGGTGATCAACAGGTGACCACTCTCGCCGATTCGCGTACGCCGGTGCTGCTGGGCGAGATCCTCGATCTGATCGCCGACCATGATCAACTTCGGGATCCGCGGATCGCGGCGCTCATCGCCTACGACGCCCGCTATGCCTCCGACATGCAGCGCAGCATCGAGACCTACCTCGCGCACTTCGGCGAGGTCCGCGGCGCCGCGGCCGAGCTGCAGATCCACCCCAACACGTTGCGCTACCGGATCCGTCGCGCCGAAGAGATCCTGGACATCAACCTCGGAGAACCGACGGGCCGCCTGCTGGTCGAGTTGCAGCTCGCGGTGCTCCGCCGCGTTGCGCCGTAACCTCCCACCTCACCCGACAAGTCGGGTGATCGAGGTGGCGCGGCGCATCGCGTCGACGGTGGCGAGGTCGAAGAGGCCGCCGCCGGGGATGGCGGCGTTGGCGGCGGCGACCGCGGCTGCGAGTGAGCATGGCCTCGGGCAGGGTGCGGCCAGCAGCCAGGTCGCTGACCAGACCGGCCAGATAGCAGTCGCCGCTGCCGACCGGGTAGCCGCCGGGCTCAGCGCTCGGTCTGCCCGCGCCAGCCGCCGCCGGATCGGTCGAGACCGATCGAGCCCGCTGCGCCGTCGGTGATCACCACGTCGGCCGCACCGAACGATTGCACGGCGCGACCCAGATCAACGAGATCGGGATGATCATCGTCGACCAGCTCGGCGGCCTCGTACCGATTGATCTTGATCACTTCGGGCCGGGCGTGCCGGATGATCATGCTCAGCGCCCGGCCGTGCACGTCCACCGCGAGCTTCACCCCGCGGTCGGTGCAGACCGACAGCACCTCGACCAACCGGTCATGGTCGATGCCGATCGGGACGTTCCCGGAGATGGTCAACCAGTCGTCGGCACCCAGCCCGGACAGCCGCTCGGCGACCGCGGTCACGACCGACTCATCACCGGTGGCGGCCGGCTCATAGAACTCGGTCAGGGTGTGCGCGGTCTCGTCGGCCGCGGACACGCACAGCCGCGTCGGTTGCGACGTGTCGATCTGGTCGAGGATCACGCCGGTGGGCCGCAACAGCTCAGCGACCAGCTCGCCGAGCTGACCCCCGAGCGGCACGATCGCGTGGACCTTGCGACCCAGCCGCACCATGGCCCGCGAGGCGTTGAGCGACTTGCCACCGGCCAGCCGGAGCACCGTCCGCGGCCGGTGGATGGCACCCGCAGTGATCACGTCGAGCGTGTAGGTGACGTCCAGCGACGGACTGAAGCCGAGGGTATGGATGATCACCGGTCCCTCCTAGGGCCGCCGGAACGGCTCAGCCGAGGACGATCGACCGGGTCAGATGCCGCGGAGCATCAGGATCCAGTCCACGCTGCGCGGCCACGGCGGTGGCCAGCCGTTGCGCCTGGACCAATTCGATCATCGGATCGTTCGTGCTCGTCCGCACCAACGCCCCGGTGGCTCGGATATCGGCCGCCAGGTCGTCATCATTCCGACCGATCATCCAGACGATGGAGCGCTCGCCGGCGACCGCCAGTGGGCCGTGCCGGTAGTCCAGCAGTGGATAGGACTCGGCCCAGGCCTGCGCCGCCTCCCGGATCTTCAGCGCGGCCTCGTCGGCCAGCCCGCGGGTCCAGCCGCTGCCCAGATAGACGAAGTGTTCGAGCTTGTCGACCTCGATGCCGAGGGGCTGAGCCAGCACCGCTTCGGCGGCCGAGGGGAGCCCGGAGACGTCCTCGCCGAAGGCGGCCCGGGCCAACAACAGCGCCGTCGTCGGGAAGCGGGTCTGGACCACCGACTGCTCGTCGGCGAAGTCCAGTAGCAGCACGTCATCGACCAACTCGGCGACCGGGGAGGCCGCGACCGCGGTGACCGCGACCGTCCGGACCCCTGCGGGCAGCGATCGGAGGGCAGCGATGACCTCGGTGGTCGTGCCGGACCGCGTCAAGACGATGACCGCGTCGTAGTCGCGAGGCTTCCGCGGCTCGGACGCGTACGCGGCATCGGTCGGGCCGAGGCCAGCGGCTTCACGGAGCTCGGCGAAAGACTCGGCCAGGAAGGCCGACGTGCCGCAACCGATGATCAGGACGTGCTCACCGGGACGGGCCAGCAGAGCTCGCGCCCGCGCCACGCGGGTAGCCAGCGCGTGACGCCAGATAGCGGGTTGGCTGTCGATCTCGGAACTGGTCAGGGTCGAAGTCTCGGGGGTGGACATAGCCACATCATCGATCCCGGAATGAGCGTTTGACAACTCAAGTGCACAGATCGCTCATACAATTTGCCAAGTTCGCCGCAATCTGTCAGCGGTCAGGCGGTGATGACCCGGCAGAGGTGGGCGACCGTCTCGGCCATCGCCGCGCGGACGGGCCGGCCGAAGCGTCGCGGATCCACGGCGTCCGGCTGCTCGGCGAGAGCCCGCCGGAGGGCCGCGGTCCCGGCCAGGTTGAGCGCCGTGCCCACGTTGACCTTGCGGATGCCGGCCGTGACCGCGGCCGCGATCGTGGTGTCCGGGACGCCCGACGAGCCGTGCAGCACCAGCGGCACGGGCACCGCGGCGGCCAGGCCCGCGACGAGGTCGAGATCGATCGAGGCCGTCTGCTCGCGCATCGCATGGCTGCTGCCGACAGCCACCGCCAGCCCGTCGACGCCGGTCTGCTCGACGAACCGCCGGGCCTCGCCCGGATCGGTGCGTACGCCGGGGGCGTGAGCCCCGTCCTTGCCGCCGACCTCCCCCAGCTCAGCCTCGATCCACAGTCCACGCGCGCGAGCCAGGCGCCCGATCTCGACGGTGACGCGGACGTTGTCGTCGTAGTCGAGGGCTGAGGCGTCGAACATCAGCGATCCGACGCCCAACTCGTCGCTGCGATCAAGGATCCGTCGGGCCAGGTCCGCGTCGTCGAGGTGGTCGAGATGAAGGCTGATCGGCACCGCTGCGGCCACCGCGATCTCCCGACAGGCCGCCAGGATCGGCTCCGGAGCACCATGGTAGGCGATGGCATTTTGGCTGAGCTGGAACACCACGGCCGTCCCGGACTCGGTGGCACCGGCCGCGATCGCCTCGGCGTGGTCGAGGGTGATCACGTTGAAGGAGGGCACCGCCGAGCCCCGGCGTACCGCATCGTCGATCAGGTCACGGATCGGTGCGAGGGTCACCGGACGATCATCGCCGGATATGATCGAATCGCGCAAGGCAATGAGCGTTCGTCGCCGAACCGGTCATCAAACTCGGCCCGATCATCAAACTCTGCGCCGACCGATCGGAGAAGGGAGGCTGCCATGAGCACGATTCCCACCAGCCGGGTGCACGCCACATCGGCGAAGCGGACCCAGCGGCTGCGCGCGATCGTGGATCTGGTCGCCGAACGAGGCTCGATCAGTCTGACCGAGCTCACCCAGACGCTGGCCATCTCGCCGGCGACGGCCCGTCGTGATCTGACCGACCTGGCCCAACAGAGCCTGGTCGTCCGCACCCACGGCGGCGCGACGATCCGCGACGGGCAGACCGAGCTTCCGGTGGCGCTCCGGGACAGCCGGTTCGCCGAGGCGAAGCGGTTGATCGCCCGGGCCATGGTCGACCGACTGCCGACCGAGCGCTACGTGGTGGCCTTGAGTGGTGGCACCACGACCGCCAGCGTCGCCCGCGCGCTCGCAAACCACCGCGAGATCACCGTCGTGACCAATTCCTTGACCATCGCGGCCCTGCTCGCCGGCACCACGGGCGTCCGGGTGGTGATGACGGGCGGCTTCCTGCGGCCCCAGTCGCTGGAGCTGGTCGGGGCTCTGGCGGAGAACACCTTCAACGCGGTCAATGTCGGCACGGCGATCCTCGGAGCCGACGGGATCAGCGCGACGAGCGGTGTCACCACCCACGACGAAACCGAGGCCCGAACGAATCACGCGATGGTGGCCAAGGCTCAGCGCACCGTGGTGGTGGCCGACGGGTCGAAGGTCGGACACGTCGCCCTGGCGCAGATGGCGTCGATCGACCAGGTGGCGATGCTCATCACCGATGAGTCGGCCGACCCCGGCGAGCTCAATCAGCTCCGGCATGCCGGCGTCGAGGTGGTGGTCGCCGCCGGCTGAGGCTCGCCGGTGGGTTCTATCGTCGTCGACATGGCGGAAGTCCGGGCACGGCGTGCCCGGACCATCGACGGATCGACCCCGGGCACGCCGGGCGCGCTACCCGCGGACATCGAAGCCCTGGCGCGTACGTCCCGGTCAACTCGTGCGCGAGCAAGGCGCAGGCGATCGGCACCAGGGCGACGGGCTCCAGCTGACCAGAACCCGAAAAGTGGCGGGAAACTACGGAGAAACTGTCGAATCTCCGCAATCTCCCGCCACTTTCGTAGAGGAGAGAGGATCAGCTAGAAGCGGTCCGCCTTCACCGCCACCCCGGCCTGTTGGCCACCGCCCGGCTGGACGACCCCGTTGGCCGTCAAGGTGTAGACGGCCGGCGTCTGGAACTGCTCGGTCGGCTCGTCGTAGGCAACCACGATGACCACCCGCGGGTAGCTGCGCAGCTTCTTCAGCGTGCCCTTGGTCACGCTGTGGTTCGCCGAGGTGAACGAGTGGATCCGGACCTTGTGCTTGGACGTGTCCATCCCGACCAGATTGACCTTCCAACCGGCTACCGGAATCGGCCGGACCTGCGTCCTCGACTTGAACGGGGCCGTACTCGATCCATCACTGATCAGCGTGCTGCCAATCTTGATGTCGTCGATCAGCAGGCCGCCCTCGTTCACGCCCCCGTCACTGACGTAGCGGAAGCCGAGCAGAATCGATTGACCCGCGTACGCGCTCAGGTCGAAGCTGTGCGGCTCGAACCCGGTCGTGGTGCCGTTCAGCGACGGCCCCAGCGGACCGTCGACGGTCTTGTCCCCGGCGATCACCTTGTAGGTCGACCCACCGTCGGTGGAGACCACGACGTAGCCGTAGTCGTACCCTTCTTCGGCGCCGTACTTGGCCAGGAACGTCAGCTGTGGGCTCCCGGACGGAACGGTCACCGGAGTGATCGCCGTGGCGTCCAGATTGTTGGAATTGCCCGAGAAGAGCACGGGATTACCAGGCCGATCGGGATCGTTGCTGACCGTGGTCCACTGCAGTGGCTGGGGGGCCAGCGTCTTGGGACTGGTGAACGTCAAGGACTTGAGGTTCTTCCCCTTGAGATAGAGCCCACTGCCGGTGCGCAGAGCCACGTAGTCCGCGCCGTTGGCCGGCGCTCCGGGGCCCGCGTACGAATCGGGGTTGCCCAGATTCACCGAGGAATTCAGGCTCTTCGACGTGACCCGGGCTTTGGTCTGCGTGCCATAGACCTTGCCCTTCGAACGGTCGACGAGGCTGTCCACCAGCGTCGACACCTGGAAGTCGTGCAGGACGGTGTACGCGTCGGTGCCCGCCGCATAGCCGTCGAGCGCCCGCTGCAGACCGACCAGCCCCTGATGGGCTCCGTCGCGGTGCAGCGTGCTCATGAAGCCCAGGCCGTAGCGATCCTTGAGGAACAGCATGAATGACCACGCCTCGCCGTAGTCGGCCAAGATCTCACCGTCACCCTGATCACCCCACAGCGTGAGCGAGTTCTCCGGACCCCCACAGGCGCGCGGATTCGGGTTGTACGGCGTCAGCACCGTGCCGAAGCCCTGGTAGCAGTAGATGTGGCTTTGCGAGTTGGACTGGAAGACCGTCCGGGTCGCGTCACCGTAGCCGACCAGGGACTCGGCGAAGTCCGACAGACCCTCGTTGACCCAGTTGACCTCGGACGGATCGGTGTAGTGGTGCAGCAGGTGCTGGTACTCGTGGGCGAACGTGCCCTCGTAGAGCAGCGGCCGGGCCGGTCGGCTGGTGCAGGGATCAGACGTCGCGGCGTCCGGGGGATTCGCCGTGGTCCGGTGGGCCCAGTCGAAGGCGTCGATCGTCATCACGTTGCGGTCGAGCAGGTCGTTGAACTGGCCGGAGAAGAAGCCGGCGATGTACGTCGGCGCATTGATGACGCCTTCGTAGTAGTTGTCGTCGCGGACGTTGTCGACCAGGGTCATGATCTTGTCGCCGTCACCGGTGTAGTCGCCGGTGATGAGCGCGTTGGTGCCGTCGCGGTCGGGGGCCACGCTGAAGGCGGCTGATTCCTTGGGAAACATGTTGTTGTCGAACTCGTCCACCAGTTCCGCGACCTGCGCGTCGGTGACCGTCGTCGTGTTGGCCACGGCATTGCGGCAGTCGCCCGCCGGGAAGCTCGTGTCGACGGCGACCCAGACCTCGATCTTCTCCCCAACGGCCCGCAAGGCGTAATCCTTCCGGTACAAGATGCCGTTGTAATCGTCGGAAGCGATGATCTGCCGGACCGTGCCGACCGGCGGGGTGGCCTGGGCCTCGACCTGGGACTGCACCCGCTTGCCCGACTTGAGGTCGAGCTTCTTGGTCGAGTAGGTCTTGCCCGGGCTGACCTCGCGAACGTCGGAATTGAGATCCACCGCCGCGTTCTTCGCCGCCTTCGCCGACTTCGATGGGGTCGGTTGCGTGGGTTTGGCCGACGCACCGGGCGCCCACGTCATGGTCAGCCCGATCGCCAGGCCGGCGGTCAGGGCCACGACGGCGCGACCACGCCGTCTTATGCGGTGCTCGTGACCGCTGTGCGTACGCATCGTGGGTATGTCGGTCATGTTTCCCCCTGTGTCGGTGGACTGTTGAGCTGTGACGATGAACTGCTCGGTTCCCTGCACCCATCGAAGGCTCGAATCGGATGCATGGCAAGGATTCTGCGCTTCCAGATTTGCGTCCGTTCAGGCAGGTCGGGTTTCGGCGATGGCGACGATGATGTGCGTCACCGGAATCGGGTACGCCGCCCGCGCCCGCTCGACCACGTCGTCACGCAGCCAGGCCGACTCGTCCTCGGGCAAAGTGCAGATGACCAGTCGGTCCGGTTTGAACGTGGCCATGGCCTCCGAAAGCGCCCGCAATGGCCGATAGTCGCCGAGTGCGCCCTGGGCCGTGAGCTTCTCCGAAGCCAGCACCTCGAGCGTCCGATCCAGCCGTTCCTGGGCCGCCTTGGTGGTGGCATCCCACATATAGACGGCCCCCTTGTGGGTGGCCTGCCCGGTGTCGATCGGGTTGGCCGGCACCAGCACGAAGTACTCGGCTTTGCCGGTCTGATCGATCGCCCGCAGCTCATCGAGCAGTTCGGCGCCGTTGACGGTCTGGTTGGCCATCACCAGCACCCGGGTGGCCGGCTGGGCCGCGGCCGTGGCCTGCTGATCAACCGCCTCCAAGGGGGCCCGACCACGCATCCGCTTGGTCGCGAAGAACAGCACCACGACGACGCCCCAGGCCAGCAGGCTGAGCACCAACTGCGGCCGAGCCTCCTTCTGGGTGCCCATCTGCACCAGCACGGCCAGGATGGCGGCCACCACCACGAAGGACAGCACCGGGAAGCCCCACATCTTCACGGTGAGCTTCTCCGGCTCGGTCCGCCGACGCAGGATGATCTGGGAAATCGCGATCAGCAGGTAGACGAACAAGATGATCGCACCGGAAGAGTTGAGCAGGAACAAGAAGACGGTCTCCGGCGACACGGCGGCCGCGATCACGCAGAGGAAGCCGACGACGGTCGAGGTCAGGATCGCCGCTCGCGGCACACCGTTACCGCTCACCGTCATCAACCCGACCGGAGCCTCCCGGCGAGCGGCCAGCACGAAGAGCATCCGCGAGGACGTGTAGAGGCCGGAATTGAGGCAGGACAGGACGGCGGTCAGCACCACCGCGTTCATGATGTCGTCGGCGTACGGGATGCCCATCAGCCGGAAGGCCGCCACATAGGGCGATGCGGCCAGCTCGGCGGAGTTCCAGGGCAGGATCACCGCCAGCAGGAAGATCGACCCCACGAAGAAGACGGCGATCCGGAAGATCACCGAATTGGTCGCCTTGGCGATCGAGCGACCGGGGTCGGGCGACTCGGCGGCGGCGATGGTCGCGACCTCGGCACCGACCATCGAGAAGATGACGACGACGATCGCGGAGAAGATCGCCCCGATGCCCTTCGGGAAGAAGCCGCCATCGGCCGTGAGGTGGCTGAAGTCCAGATCCTTGTTCGGCCAGAAACCGAGCACGAAAACCGTTCCGAGGATGAGGAAGATCACGATCGCCGCCACCTTGATGCCCGCGAACCAGAACTCGAACTCCCCGAACGAGGAGACCGAGAAGAGGTTGGTCAACGTCATCAGCGTCATCAAGATCAAGGCCAGCAACCACAGCGGGACATCGATCCAGTACTGCAACACCTTGGCCCCGGCGACGGCTTCGAAGCCGATCACGATCACCCAGAAATACCAGTAGAGCCAGCCGACCGAGAAGCCGGCCCAGCCGCCCAACGCCTTGCGGGCATAGTCGGCGAATGAGCCGGTTGACGGATTGGCCGTGGCCATCTCGCCCAGCATCCGCATCACCAAGATGATCAACAGCCCGGTGATCGCGTAGGTCAGGAATGCCGACGGGCCGGCGTTGCCGATCACCACTCCAGATCCGACGAACAGTCCGGCACCGATCACGCCGCCCATCGCGATCATGGTCAGATGGCGATGTTTCAGGCCCTTTTTGAGTTCGACTGGTGGAGCGCCCATGGCTACCTGCTTCAGGTTGGTGTCAGGCGGGGTCCTGACGGTCGCGGATGATCTTGCTTGACGGCAACGAATTGACACTCGCAGGTCTGCCCGAAGTTGTCACCCCCTGGACAGTGGTGACCACCGGTCACGATGAGTTACGCGGCTATGGAAACGGAGCACAGCGGTTGGCGAGCCGGGCGGCCGGCAGCTCGCCGTGACCCGGGGTCGTCAGGATCAGGTCATGGGCCAGGTTCTACGCTGACGCCATGGACTGCTGGAGCCTCCGCCGGCCGGGATGGTGGTCTGAGTGAGTGAGGCCATTCCGGAGACCGCCTTGGGCCTCGTCGCGTACGCCGCCGGTGACGTCCGGATCGAACCGGTCCCGGTGCGCAGACCCGAGCCGTACGAGGCGGTGATCGAGGTCGCGTACGGCGGGATCTGCGGGTCGGACCTGCACTACTGGTTGCACGGTGCCGCCGGCCAGTCGATCCTGCGGGACCCGATGCTGCTCGGCCACGAGGTGGTCGGGGTGATCAGACAAGCGGCAGCCGACGGCTCCGGCCCACCGGTCGGGACGCCCGTCGCCGTCCATCCCAGCCGGCCCAGCGCCGGGGACGGCAGTGTCCGGTTCCCGGCTGATCGGCCCAACATCTCACCCGCCGGCACCTACCTGGGCAGCGCCGCGCACCGGCCGCACACCCAGGGCGCCTTCGTCCGGTTCCTGCCGCTGGCCAGCGACATGCTGCGGCCGCTGGGGGCCGACCTGCCCCTGCGGACGGCGGCGGTCATCGAGCCGGCGAGCGTCGCCTGGCACGCCGTCCGTCGGGCCGGCGACGTACGTGGGCGACGGGTCCTGGTCGTCGGGGCCGGACCGATCGGCGCACTGACGGTGGCTGTGCTGGCCCGCGCCGGGGCGGCTGAGATCGTGGCCGTCGACCTGCACCCCGAACCGCTCGAACGGGCGCGATCGCTCGGCGCCACCAGCACTTTCTCGGCGACGGAGGCCGAGGCGATCGCCGCCCTCGATGCCGATGTGACGATCGAATCCTCGGGCAGCGCCCGCGGATTGGCCACCGCGATCGGCGCCACCACCCGGGGGGGTCGGGTGGTGATGCTGGGTCTGCTCCCGCCCGGTGATCAGCCGGTGCCGGTTTCCCTGGCCATTGCCCGCGAACTCGATCTGGTCGGCTCTTTCCGGTTCAACGACGAGATCGACGCGGTCATCGCCGCGCTGGAGGACGGGTCCTTGTCGGTGGCGCCGGCGATCACTCACGAATATCCGCTGAGTGCGGCACTCGAAGCCATGGAGGTTGCCCGGGATCCTCGTCGGTCCGGCAAGGTGTTGCTCACGTTCAGCTGAGCACCGCCGGTGCCAAACTGTCCGGCCCCGACCAGTCCTATCGAAGTCATGATCACCGTTCTCGGTCTCCGCGCCTGAGAGCCAACGAAAGTAGCCCAGCCACTGTCGGTCGGCCTCCATGACCACGGCTCACAGCTCGAGATACATCACATGAAGTCCGACGAGCCCCTGGCTGGCCGAGTCGAAGGCTCCCGGCACCGTGCCGATGATCTTGAAGCCGAGCGATTGCCAGAGCCGCACCGCGGCCTCGTTGGTTTCCACGACCGCATTGAACTGGATGCCGCGGTAGCCTGCTTCGGCGTGCCAGCGCACCACGTACGCACCGAGTCGACGGCCGACGCCTCGGCCCCGGGCCGCCTCGGACACCATGAACGAGGCTGTCCCGACATGACTGCCACGACCGGGCCGGTTGGGTCCCATGGTCGCGCTGCCGAGGATCTCTCCGTCTTCCTCCAGCACTACCGTCTGGCCCGGCGGCGATCTGAACCAGAGCTCGCTGGCGCTCTCGGCCGAGAGGTCGGGCGGATAGGCGTACGTCTCACCGGCCCGCACGATCTCGGCGAAGATCGGCCAGATCTGCGGCCAGTCCTCGCGGTTCGCCGGACGGATCGCGGCGCTGGTGGGCATCCCCAGACGGTAGCCCGACCCACGGCGCTGCCGACGACCCACCTCGGTGAAGGCTCGACGGAAGTGGGCGTTCGGGAGCCGCGGCGTCACTAGCTGGTCACGAAGAGATAACGTCGAAAATCACGGGGTGGTAACGCCAGCCTCATTTCATCCTTCGAATCGTCCACCCACTGAGACGGACCGGAGGTTCAGGTGACTGTGACGTTCCCCACTTTATAACGCTCCGATAACGCCGGCTTACGCCTGAAAGAGCGCCACAAGCAGGGCCCGACCACGAGAACTGCAGCTCGGACCAAAAACTCGGTCCGTCTTTTAGTTGCTTTGGTAATGCTCGCTTACCTACACTCTGACCAGACAGCGCGGCTAATCAGCCGTCCGTGGGGGACCGTCTGAAAATAGGTCCAAATCGGGGTAGCGACCCATCCGAGTCCACCTCTATTAGGAGCTTCAGCCCATGCGTCACACCACCCCCCTTTTGGCGTTCACTGCCGCGGCAGTCACGAGCCTTGTTCTCGTCGGGACGCCCAATCTGGCCGCGGAAGCCGCGCCGACCGGCGGCGAAGCCAAGGCGACGACGACCTCCGCCGAGGCAGGCACCCAGGTCAGCTTTGCCACGTTCAACGTCCGCACATCCCGGGCCGATATCGGCACCTCCCGGCATTGGCTGAAGCGGGCACTGTCGGTCGCCCGCGAAATCAATAGCCGTCATCCAGGCATCGTCGCGATCCAGGAGCTCGGTCCCGGACGCGCGGACGGCAAGAAGGCCAAGATCGGCACCGCAACGAGACAGACCGAGAGCCTGGAGAAGGCGTTGCAAAGCGTCGGCGCCGGCGAGTACAAGCTGACGCGGACCACGGCGTACGTAGCCCCGGGGACCACCCACGGCACGCAGGGCTCCCGGATCCTCTACGACACCCACCAGTACAAACTCGTCAGCAAGTGCACCGAAACCACCGCCAAGAAGAACTACAGCACGTCCTGCAGCATGGATCTGCCGATTCTGAAGGGCGAGTCGAAGTCGCATCTGCGGAGCGCCGCGTACGCCGAATTCGAAGATCGCGCGACCGGCAAGAACTTCTTCGTCATCTCGGTCCACCTCGACAACCGGCACAGCGGCAGCGCCACCAAGGAAAAGGCCTTTGATGCGTTGCGCGCCGCGCAGGTGCACGCCGTCTACACCAGGGTGGCCGGTCTCGCCGGGGACAAGCCGATCCTCTTCGGTGGGGACATCAACTCCTGGAAGACCAAGTCCGGCAGCCACGCTCCGTACAACTATCTGACGAGCAAGGGCTTCCGGGACGGGACCCTGGCTTCGAGCCGGATCGATGATCAATACCCGACGGTCAACCACTGGAAGACGACGCTCAAGGCGAACGCGAAGGGTCGCCAGGTTGCGCTCGACGTCATCATGGTGAAGGGCGTCAAGAGCTTCGTCAGGTACGAGAACGTCATGAAGGTCGTCGACTCGAGCCGCCCGTCGGATCACAACATGGTGCTCTCGAACATGGTGCTGTAGGACTCGCTGATCCGAGCTGAAGCAACGCAACGGGCCTGCAGCCAGGATGGCCCCCTGGCTGCTGGCCCGGTTATTCCGATCATTCTCGCGGGTCCCGGGGGAGAGCCCAAAAGGGGCACGCCGTTGGACGAAACTCAGCGCAAAGCGGTGCGTTGATCGGGGCGGGCGGAAAGGCCACCGCCCTGGAAAGCGCGCCCAAACCGTGCCAAATGTTGGCACAATTCCCCAAGTGGAAAGCGCTCCCCAGAACAGAACACAAAGCCACGTTCTGTCAACTCAATGCTCCCCCGAGCTTATGGCCCCCGCTTGGCCACAACACCCCAGTATTGCGACTGCGATAGATACTACGGCACGGATTGCTTTAGGGCACGATGCCCCTCAGAGCGATCCGCCGTCGCCTTCGATGCAATACCAGGAACCGGATGGCCGAAATCGTCAAGAGTCCGTCTCGTCAAGCCCTGGTGAGGATCGCCGGCGGTCCCCAGACTGGATTCATGATCGATACGGCCGCCGCGGTTACCGCCGACACGCCAGCTCGGGTTCCTCGGCAATCTCGACTGCCCGGGAGCCGGCGAAGACTGCTGCTGAGCGTCCTCGCGGGGGCCGTATTCGTGCTGGCGCTCCTGGTCTTCGGGCTGAACGGTCTCATTCCGTTCGGTCTGCTGCTTGCTTTCAGCACCCGGTCCGCCGCCGACGAAGCTCATCGGTCGGTCAGGCTCACCCGACGAAACGCAGGGCTGGCCGTAGCCACGGTGGCGGCCCTGACCTGGTTCTGGCTGTCCCACCGTCTCGACCTGCCCGAGTCGGCCATCGTGGTGGGTGCTGGAGCGCTCATCGCCCTGCCGCTCACGCTTCAGGAGTCCGAGCGCGGTACGGCGCGTGATCACCCGGTTATCGTCCCGAAGCCCACCGTCACTAAACGGAGCGTCATCCTGGGCCTCTGGGCCCTGGTGGTCTTCGTCGATCTCTACTACGAGCTCGGGCAGAGTTTCAATGTGCTGGCCGCGCTGTGTATCGTCCTGCCGGTCATCTTGGCGGCGTCGCGAGCTCGGGACGCACGTCGAGGGCAGCTTGAGCTCGGTCTGCTGCGCCACCCGCTTCGCCCGGCGCAACGGGGGCACCTGATCCAGGGCGTCAACATCTGGGTGTGCTGCGCCCTGCTCGGAGGAGTCGTGGCCGCCGGTGGCGTGCACTACGCCCGGATCGGGTTCTCCTTGAATCTCGCCCAGTTCCACTTTTTGATCGCCGTCTTCACCGCCGGCATCCTCCTGCTGGCTGGCTTGGCGGTCGTCCCCCGTCGTCGTGTCCTGGTGGCCACCAACGTGGTAGTGGCCTTGCTGTCGGGCTTCCTGGCTCTCCAACTCCTCCAGGTGTCGGTTCCGCGTACCAGTGCAGTTGTTCTTGATTCACCGCTGGCCGAGGAATGGTTCGTCTTGAACGGTGGCCGCAGTGTTCTGCTCAATGGCCACTCACCGAACGAGAGCAACGCTATTGACTTTCAACTCCTGGGCGAGAACGGGCGGACCCACACGCGCGGAGGTCGCGCGCAGCTGGCCGACTACCCCGGCTTCGGCCAGCCGGTACTGGCACCCGCGGACGGACGGATCGTCGAGCTGGTCGACGGCTATGCCGACACCACCCCGGGCACCAACGGCGATCACGCCAACTATCTGGTGGAGGACATCGGCGGCGGCCGTTACGTGACCATGGCCCACCTCCAACAGGGCAGCGGCAAGGTGCAGATCGGGGACACCGTACGGCGTGGCCAACCGCTCGCCGCGGTCGGCAACAGCGGTCACACGAACGAACCGCACCTGCACCTCCAGGTCCAGGACTCCCCCAAGGGCGTCGACGCCGACCACACCTACCCCGTGCAGTTCGGCAACGTCGAGGTCACCCGAGGCGGCCCCTGGCCGTTCGGCGAGAGCGGCGAGGTGCGGACCGGCGACCTCGTCCGCCCGCTCGGCTGGTGAAGGAGGGCCGTGCCTGCCTCGGCGGCCGAGTGGGTTCCTCGGGCCAGAGCTGTTGGCTACAAGGAAAAACCGAGTATCGGGTCTACGCGTATTGACCACCTGGGTGGCGACTCCTGAGGGCATCCGGACACGCCGGAGACGTCACTTTGAGGAGCACCACATGTCCAGAACCAAGCTCACCACGGCTCGCAAGCTCATCATCGGTGGGGCGGCAACGGCCGCGATCGCGCTGCCGCTCACGATGATCGCCATTCCCGCTCAAGCCGCCACCCTGGCCGGCTGTACGGTCACGCCGCTCACCCCCGTCGTCATCGGTCAGATCGGCGGTCAGCCGAATGTCCGCTTCTCGACCCGCGTGACCTGCGCGCCGGACCGCATCGTGCAGATCCGCGATCAACGCCGGGAGGCGGATGCACCGGCGGGCATCGCGGGCGACGACAGCTACGGCCAGACCAACTATCTCGAGACGTTCGCGGCTCAGGCGACCATCATCGTCTCCACCACCGACGTCGTGACCAGCACCGAGCCCAGCGACGAGGAGGTCTATCACCGGACAAGCTTCCGCGTCGCCACCATCAACGGCGTCTCGGGCTGGACCAGCTTCCAGAACAGCGGCGTCCGGTCGGTCGCCAACTGAGGAGGGCAATAGCCCTCGCCTCCGCAGCACCTGTCGGCCGGCCCGCCTTCGGACGAGTTGGCCGACGGGGTCGAGCACCAGGTCGTAGCCGCTCACGACCGTGGCGAAGTCTTCCGTCCGGTAGTCGATAACCCGGTCGGCGCCGAGGTCTTGGACCCAGTCGACGTTCGTCGTGCTCGTGGTCGTGGCCGCCAGATCGCTGCCCAGGACGAACGGCAGTGTGTACGGCAGCACCCGCTTGAACTCGCCGTCCTTGATCTTGAGGTCGAGCGGGTTCACCCCAGTTGCGTGAATCTCGACGAGGACGTCATGATCGCCGACGACCGGGGTGGGCAGCTCACCGGCCCGCAGCAGGGTGTTCTTGCCATACCTGTCGACGATGTAGGCCTTCAGCTGCGTTCTGCTCCTTCGAGGGTCGGGAGGCGCTTCGCTTTCCGCGCGGCGACCTGCGACCGCACCGATGGGCGATTCTCAGCGGTCCAGCACGCCGGAGATCGCCAAGGTGTTGTCGATTCCATGATCAAGGATTTCGTCGGCAAGCCGCCGGTCTCTCATCGAGCAGCGCCGCGCATCAGGGCGGCCACGCCCGAACCATCGATACCGTCCTGCTTGAGACGGCGGCCGGCGGTCGCGATGATCCGCCGCCGCGTCTGCTGTTTGCTCTTTGCCGTACCGCACCACCAGACGTCCTCTACTGCTCGAGAACTCCATAGCCTGGCTGACGAACTGTTCATGATGCTGGAAGATGCCGCCGTGACCCGCGGCCGGAGAGAAGGCAGGTGGTGTGCGGGCGTCAGGAACTGGCAGGAGCGTCGTCGGCCTCGGGTGCCGCCACGTCGAGCGGGTCGAGCCGATCCAGGTCCGCCCTGGACCGGCTCCCGAGGTCGTCGAAGACCTCACGCTGCCGGTGCTCTATCCGCTGGTTGACGAGGTCGCTCAAGGCGTAGGCGATCGCGCCCGTCTGGCGCACCGTGACGTCGTCGACCAGGGGCTGGCGGACAGAGGTGATGGCGATCCCGCTCGCGAGACCGTTCGCGTCCTGAGCCACTCCGACCGAGAAACGCTCGCGAGGATTTAGCGCCGGGTCGGCGTAGTGGTTCCGCAACTGCAGGAGGAGCCGGTGCCACTCGACCACCTCGGGAATCGCCCCGGTGCTGGTCAGGTCTCGCGTGCTGGTCAGGTCTCGCGTGCTGGTGAGGTCACTTTCACTCAGGCCCACGCCGTCCCCGGTCGCGGCGAAGCAGCGGGCGTAGGACAGCAGAGCCGTGGTCCAGACGGCTTCGACGACGACCGGATCGGCCTCGGCCTCCGCGGCGAGCTCGGTCACCAACCGCTCACAGCACCGCAGCACGGTCTGCAGATCGTCGAATACCTCGACGACCCCGACGAGTGTCGCCGCGGCGGCATCGTCCACCCGCCGCATCGACCCCGTCGGTGCGGCAGCCATGGCATCGTGCTCAATCATGAGCGGAGCTCCTCGGGAGCGAGCGCGAGCCGGACAAGACGTCAGCCGACCGACGGTCCGAGGCCGAGGGACTGCGGCGTGCTGGAGTCCGGCGAGGGCTGGTGCAGACCCTCATCGAGTTGCCCGAATTCGGTCATCAGCGATCGGCTGCCGCCCCAGGGCGTTTGCTCTTCGGCGATCAGCGTATTCGTGGTGAGCAGGAGGCCGGCGACCGAGGCGCCGTTCTGCAGGGCCGAACGAACGACCCGCAGCGGATCGATGATGCCGAAGTCGATCATGTTGCCGTAGCGACCATCGAGGGCGTCGAAGCCCTCATCGGCACCGAGCTTGGCCACTTCGGCGACGACCTCGTGACCGTCGTAGCCGGCGTTGGCGGCAATGAGGTACGTCGGCTCGGTGAGCGACCGGCGAACGATCTCCACGCCGGTGGCGTAGTCGTCCTTCACATCGAGGTCGTCGAGTGCCGGAGCGGCGTGCATCAGCGCGACACCGCCACCGGCCACGATGCCTTCCGCCATCGCCGCTCGGGTGGCCGACAGGGCATCCTCGACGCGGTGTTGAAGCTCGGTCAGCTCTGCGTTGGTCGGTGCGCCCACCTTGATCACGGCCACCTTGCCCGACAGCGACCCGATGCGTTCGCTGAGCACCTCCTCGTCGATGCCGAACGTCGCGCGCTCCACTTCCGAACGCAACTGGGCCACCCGGAAGGCGATCTGATCGGACGTCCCGGCGCCGTCGATGATCGTCGTACGATCCGCGTTGACCCGCACCTGTCGGGCGCGACCAAGCTGCGCAATCGTCATCGTCTCGAGGCTGAATCCGGCGTGTTTGCTGTAGACCTGGCCACCGGTGATGGTGGCGATGTCTTCGAGCTTGCGCAACCGCCGGTCGCCGAACCCCGGGGCTCTGGTCGCGACGCACTGGAAGATGCCGTTGACGTGATTGTGCACCAACATGCTCAGCGCCGAGCCCTCGACGGTTTCGGCGATGATCACCAGTGGCTTCGGTGCACGCATCACCTTGTCCAGCAGCGGCATGATCTCCTGCACCTTGGTGATCTTCTCGCTGCACAACAGGATGTAGGGGTCGTCGAGGATCGCCTCCAGGCTCGCCGGATGCGTCACGAGATACGGCGACAGGTAGCCGTTGTCGTACTCGAAGCCCTCGACGAAGTCGACGCTGATGCCGAACGAGGCTGACTCCTCCACCGTCACGATCCCGCTGTCCCCGAGGGTGTGCAGCGCTTCGGCCAGCACCGAACCGACCACCTCGTCATTGTTCGCCGAGATCGCGGCGACGCGCGCGTAATCCGCCACGGTGACGACCGGGTGGGCCGCCTTGCTCAGATGCTCGACGAGCCGGCCGACGGCAAGATCGATGCCCCGCTTGACGAGGACCGGATTACCGCCCTGGCCGATGGCCGCCATGCCCTCCCGGATGATCGCATGCGCAATCACCGTGGCCGTGGTGGTGCCGTCGCCCACAATGTCGTTGGTCTTGATGGCGGCTTCCTTGACGAGCTGCGCACCCATGTTCTCGAATTGATCACTCAAGTGGATTTCGCGCGCGATGGTGACGCCGTCGTTGGTCACCACGGGAGAGCCGGTGATCTTCTCCAAGATGACGTTGCGACCCTTGGGCCCCAGCGTCGACTTGACTGCTTCGGCCAGCTGGTCGACTCCCGCCAACAGCAGGGCTCGCGCTTCAGCGCCGAATCGTAGATCCTTGGCCATCATTCCTCCTAAGAGCGTGGGTGAGTGGGTGCGGCTGTCGGCCGGCGGACGACTAGGGGACGAGGATCGCCCGGCCGCGGACCTGGCCGGCGTCGAGGTCAGCCAACGCGTCCGGCGCAGCATCGAGCGGATAGATCTTGGTGTGCAGGGTGACCTTGCCGGTTTGGGCCAGGACCATCAGCTCGGCGAGCTCGTTGTAGGTGCCGACGATGTTGCCGATGATGTTGCGTTCGGTCGAGATGATGTCGAGCGTCGGGATGGTCAGGCTTCCGCCGTAGCCGATGACGCTGTAGGAGCCACCGGATCGGGTCATCGCGAAGCCGTCGTTCTCGGCTCCCTCCTCGGCCACGAAGTCGAGCACGATGTCGGCGCCCTCGCCGCCGGTGAGGTCCAAGACCTGGTCGACTTGGGTGCCGTCGGCGAGCGCCGTATGGTGCGCGCCGAGTTTCTGGGCCAACGCGAGGGCGTCGGGATTGCGGTCCACCACGACGATGTTCGTCGCGGTGAGAGCGGCGAGGCACTGGATACCGATGTGGCCCAGTCCGCCGGCTCCGATCACCACGCAGGTGGTGCCGGGGTAGAGCAGCGGGAGCACCTTGCGTACGGCGTGGTAAGCCGTGATCCCCGCGTCGGCCAACGCGGCAACGTCCTTCGGCTGGGTGTCCGGATCGAGCTTCACGCACGCTCGGGCGGAGGTGAGCAGATACTCCGCCATGCCGCCGGCGCTGCCGTCCAGCCCGGGAAACGTGCTGTGACTGCAGTGCATGTCCTGCCCGGCGCGGCACGCCCGGCACAGCCCGCAGGTCGGCGTCGGATGCAGGATGACGGTGTCGCCGACGGCGACGTTCGTCACCGCGGAACCGATCTCGTGCACCCAACCTGCGTTCTCATGGCCGATCGTGTACGGCAGCGCCGGGCTCATCGCGGCGTCCCACTGACCGAGGATGATGTGCAGGTCGGTGCGGCACACTCCCGCTCCGCCGATCTTGACCACCACGTCGAGCGGACCCGTGACCGTGGGTTCCGGCACCTCGTCGACGGTGGGCTGCTGGTTGTACGCGTGCAGGCGCACGGCCTTCATCGGACCTCCTCCAATTCACTGTTGGTGATTGCACTGCGCACGTCTGTTCCGTACCGGTGCTGCAGCATCCCGCCGCAGATGCTGCCGTTCGCCTCCAGGTTGACCTGGGTCAGTCGGGCGCGCGCCAGGTGCAGCGGCAGGGCCGCCACCCCCACCCGATCTCCGGTCACCGCGTCGACGAGGAGCGGCGAGTCGTCGTCGGCGGGCAGGCCGAGCTCGGCCCGGCGCGAGCGCAGTCGATCGAGATCCGACGAGGGCGGGACGTCAGCCAGGGTGAGCTCGGCGAGCTCGTCGACGCTGCGTCCCGCAGCCAGCAGGGGCCGGCAGACCCGATTGGTGCCAGCCAGGACTGCCTTACGCACGAAGTCGGTCCGGAGTTCGTCCAGTTCGGCGGCGGCGAGATCGCCGAAGGATGCGACGAACCCGGATCGGGCCGCGACCCCGGCATTGATGGCGCCCGACGCGAAGTGGTCCTCGAGGATGACCTCCGCGTGCCGCACGCCCGCGACGTTGGTCACGGCATCATAGGCGTCGGCAACCATCAAGAACGCGAAGTTCGGCGCGCAGAAGTACGTCGGCAACCGGAGCCGGACCTGCACGTCCCCGGCCGCCGAGACCAGGCACGACGACACGAACCCGAGCGCCGTCACCGGCTCGTCCAGCTCGGGATCGCGCACAGACGCGAGCGCGGCGAGGATCTGGGCCGCTTCCGTCACACCGTGACCCCGTCGTCGACGAGCATCGCGTCATCCTGCGCCGCGGGCGCCGACGCGTCCGCGATCCGGCACTCCTCGGGGACCTCGATGCCGTAGAGCCTGGCGGCATTGAGACCCAGGATCTTCTTCTTGGTGTCCACGGTGACCCGGGGATAGTCGGAGAATTCGTCGCTCGGGTAGTCCCAGTCGACGAAGCCCTCCACCTGCCATTTCGGTTCCCAGATGCTGTAGTCGCTGCCGAAGGTCATCTTGTCCTCGCCGACCCAGAACAGCAGTTCCCCCATCACCTTGGCGAAGAACTTGGGCCTGGCGTACATCAGGCCACCGATGACCACCGAGAGCCCGGCGTAGACGTTGGGCTCCTGGGTCGCCATGAAGCAGAAGTCCTCGATCCGCGGCAGCCCGACGTGCTCGACGATGAAGTTCAGCTCGGGGAAGTCGGTCGCCGCGTGGTCGACGTCGGAGACGTCGAACGCGTCCTTGTCCAGTGGCCAGATGGTCGGGCCCTTGTGAACGTGGATGTTCTTGATGCCCAATTCCTGACACTTTTCCAGGTACCGGTAGGCCTCCGGGTCCTTGAGCGTCCAGCCGCGGGACCCGTCGCGCCACTCGGCGGTGTACAGCTTCACGCCCTGGTGACCGTGCTGGGCCACGTCCTCCTCGAGTTGCTTGATGCCGGCGTCGCCGTCCCGCGGGTCCCAGCGTCCGTTGACGACGAATTTGTCCGGATGCTTCGCGGCCAGCGCAGCGTTCTGCTCGGTGGTGTTGAAGCCCGCGGCGTACCACTCCCGGAGGAAGGTCGGTTGGAAGATCGCCTTGTCGACGTGCCCGTCCTCGAACACGTCCTTCAGCAGATCGTCTTCCGAGGCCTTGTAGAAGTGATCAATGGTCCAGTGCGTCTCGGGCGGTCCCAAGCTCTGATAGGCGTGGAAACATTCGATCCAGCCCTTGGCGTACTGCTCGGCCCCCGGCACCCAGTTCTGCGGACTCGCGTCCCAGTAGTGCATATGGCTGTCGACGATGAAGTACTTGGTGCCATCGTGCTCGTACAACGTGTCCTCCTGAGGATTCGCTGATCGGTGGGGCTTGCCTACTTGTCGTAGGTCTTGAGATCGAAGCCGATGTATTCGGCCGCATCCTCGGGATTGGCGAACATGATCGTTCGGTAGTCCTCGTGGATCATCCGCCCGTAGTGAGTCGACATGTTCTCCTCGAACCCGGCGGCGTCGAAATAGCCCTCCTCCTCGCCGAGCGCTTCGGAGATCTCGTCGTAGTCGAAGTCCATCCGCTTGATCCCGTCAACCCGGATCATGGACGGCAGGGGCGTCACCGTCACCCCGTCCTTACCGCGCATCACCTCGGCCACCACGGCGCCGACCTGGTTGTTCATCAGCGTGACGCCGCACCTGTTCGAGGGTGTGTTGTCGGACTTGAACGCGCTCTCGGTCGTGGCGTACGCGGTCTTCGTCGACTGGTAGCCGGTCACTGGGTCAGCTCCTTCGGGTCGTTCAGGCTCAATTCGGACAGGATGCCGCTGAAGCGGCTCTTGGCCCGGTCGAGGCCGTCCTCGAACCGCGGCGGCTTGGCATCGGGTTGCGACCAGAGCGGTGACAGCTCACGGGCGGCGACCAGACACCTCGGGACCCAGGTGGAGAGCCACTGGTCCATGAGGGCCTTGTTGTGGTCCGCGAACTCCTTGTCGTTGGTCAGCAGCTCGAACATCGCCTTGGTGTAGCGCAGGTCGCGGGACGCGTAGTCCCACTCTCCGGCGCCGACCACCGTTGGGGTCACGAAGTCACCGTTGCCCGGTGCCGCCTGTTGCACCAGCTGGCTGCGGAACAGTTCCCCGATCAGCGGCTCGAAGACGACGTTGGCGGCGAAGATCGCCTCGGCCCAGTCGTCGATCCCGGTGAGTTGTTCGGAAACGCGGCGTACGCCCTGCCAGGCCGGGTCGCTGTTCCAGGTCTCCACGTGGGCGGCTCCGTCGAAGCTCTCGATCTCCTCACTGAGCGTGAGGTTGTAGAGCGCCAGGTCCTGGGCAAAGCGGATCCGGTGCATGCTGTTCACCGAGATCGCGTTGTTGTGCATATTGGTGGGCGCCCGGCGCTGGGCGTTCGCGAAGAGGTAGAGCCCGAGCCCGTGCTCGACGTGCATCCAGGCGCCGACGTTGCGCTCCACGAAGGTCACCCAGTTCGGGTTCCACTGAGCGAAGGCCTTGGTCTCGCGAGCGGTCTCGATGTTGGCGTTGATCTGCCGTACGACGTTGGCGTTGTTGCGGTAGAGCGTCAGCTCCCATTCCTCGTTGGGGTCGCGGAACTCGTGCCAGCCGTGGGCCGGCCACTCGTAGCCCTTGCCACCCGACCCCGGATAGCGCTCGGGGTCACCCCGGTCGACGCCCCACGCCTTCAGTGCGGTCCAGTCCAGCGGGTAGCCTCCGCGGCCGTCGGAGAACCCGTACAACCAGCCCTGGGCCAGGTAGTGCCGCGGATCGGGCTGCACCTCGACGGTGACGTCCTCGTAGTGGGACTGCTTCCGCTTCTGCGGCTTGTAGTAGTTGTAGTGCCGCAGCGTCGAGTCGGGGAAGACCTTGGCGCCGGCCTCGGCGTCGGTGAACTCTGGCTTGGGTGAGCTGCGTTCGATGACCGCGTCCTCGGTGGACATGAAAGGGTCCGCCTCGCTTTCGCTTCTCTTGGCTCAGGATGAACCGGTGGTGGTGAACTTGTCGTAGTAGACGTTCTTTTCGGGTGCGCCCAGTCCGCCGAGCACCTCCATGGCCGCCTCGACCATCGGCGGTGGTCCGCAGACGTAGGAGTCGGAGCCCGACAGGTCCGTCTCGTACTTTCTGACGATGTCGGTGATGAAGCCGACCTCGCCGTCCCAGGGCTCGTTGTCGTCGGCCTCGGAGAGCGCCGGGACATAGCTGAAGTTGGGCAGGGACTCGGTGAGCGCGTAAAGCTCCTTCTCGAAGCACAGGTCCCGCTGGGCGCGAGCGCCGTAGTAGTACGTCGCCTTGCGGGTGCTCCCGCGCTCGGCCAGGGAACGCAGCACCGCAAGGATCGGCGCCATACCGGCGCCACCACCGACGAAGACCAGGTCGGAGTCACGCCCGTCACGCAACGTGAAGACGCCGAACGGGCCGGTCACGTCGAGCCGGTCGCCGACGGCCAGCCTGGTGTCGAGGAAGGACGAGAACTGGCCGTCGGGATAGCACCGGATGATGAACTCGAGTTGCCCGCTCTCCTTGCTGGACACGTTGGCCATCGAGAAGGACCGGGACGTGTCCGTGCCCGGCAGCGCGATGTCGACGTACTGTCCGGGCCAGTACGCGATCTCGGTGGGGTCGATCAGCTTGAGCACGAGGTGCCGCATGTCATGGGTGACGTGTTCGTTCGAGACGACCTCCGCGACCGCCTCCTGGATGGGGTGGCCGGAGCGGATCATCTCCTCGTCGTAGTTGAGGAGCTCGATGGTCACGTCCTCGAAGACGTGCGCCCGGCAGAGCAGGGTGAAGCCCTCCTCCAACTCGTAGTCGGGCAGGGCGAAGGTCGAGTATTTGTCGAGCTCGATGTCCTCACCGTCGAGGACGAACGACTTGCAGGAGGCGCACTGTCCCTCCTTGCAGCCGTGCATCAACGTGATGCCCTGTTCGGCGGCCGCTCGCAGCACGGTCTGGTCCTCGTTGACCTCGATCTCGATGCCGACCGGCTCGAACCGTACGACGTGCGTCTCGCCCATGACCCCCCTTCCGTGAGGCTCGACCGCCGCGGCGAGGAGCACCGGCCGGCTTTCGCCGACGCTCCTCCACCCTGTTTCCTGCTCAGTTCTGCTCAGTTCTGCGCCGAGCTCGACCCGGCGCTCAGACCTCGGCGGGAGCAGGTCGTCCCGCCGGACCTCCCTTGATGTAGTTAGCGTGGAACGCCTTCTGCTCATCCGGTGACATCTGGTTCAGCAAGACGTTCGGGCTCTGCAACGGAGCCATCCGGCGCAGGTGGTCGAGATTCCACATCTTCTTCGGGTTCAGGTCCAGGTGCGGCTGGGCCACCAGCGTGAAGCCGTCGTCACGGACGTAGCCCATGTCGGAGACCACATCAGCCCAGTTCCAGCCGTGGTAGAGGGTCTCCCACTCGCGCTTGCCGATCAGCTGACCCATGTTCGGAGTCTCGCGACCCTGGAAGGTCGGACGGAACGCCTCGACGTCGGTCCACCGGCAGGCTTCGTGGCAGTAGGTCCGCATCTGTCCGTCGACCTCGGCCATGACCATGTCCTCCCGGACCAGGCACGGCACCATGCACGTCCAGCAGCGGTGCGGGTACTGGTATTCGACGTCCTCGGCCACGATCGGGTGGTGGCCGTTCGGGGTCGACAGCCGGGCGTAGTTCTCCCACCACTTGCCGTACTTGTCGTACCAGCCGGGGTATTTGAACTCGAACCATTCGAAGTCCTTGTCGGTCATCGGGTCCATCCGCCAGTAGTTGGCGAGCCACCCGGTGCAGAAGAACTGCGCGACCTCATGGACGTAGCCCTTGTTCCAGATCTGGTTCCAGGCCTCCTCGATCAGATCGTGCGGGATGACCAGGCCGTACTTCTCGAGGGGGACGAGATAGCTGCGGTAGTAGTCGTCATAGATCCAGCGACGCCACATCTCGGCGTAGCTCTCACGATCCTTGCGGCGGTCCTTGGTGCCGTACTCGATGAACGTACCGATCGCCGCATCGACCACGCGGTGGTTGTTCCACCACGCGTAGCGCAGGTCGCGCTCCAACAACTGGTGGTTGCCTTCGTCGGCGAGGGCCATCAGCAGGGTGGCGTACCCGTTGCTGATGTGGCGCGACTCGTCGGACTGCACCGAGTGGAATACCGTCGGCAGGAGGTAGTCGCCGTTGGCTGCCGCCTCTGCGGGCATGGCCACGAACAGGGTGTTCGTGAACGCCGTCTCGGCCACGATGGTGAGGTAGATGCTGGCCGCGGTGATGGCGTCACCGGTGATGAATCCCTCGGCGAACTGACGACCGATGGTGCCGCAGTAGTCGTTCTGGAAGTTGCGCAGGCTGCTGTTGAAGCCGGCCGGATCGATGTAGTTGTTCATGTACAGGCGCTTGAGGTTCTGCTGGATCGTCGAGTGCCGGACCTCGTCGATCATCTGGATCGCCTGACCATTGTGCAACTCGGGGTTGGGCACGGTCCGGAACAGCAGGGGCATCGCCCGAGCCGCCGAGATCTCCGGCAGCGGGATGATGCTGAGAAACAGCTTCTGCCACTCGAGCCAGCGTGGCTGCACCTGCCGGAACATGTTCCCTCGGATCGCACCGTCGGCTGCTCCGTATACGCGGTGGTCCTTCTCCTCCTGCATCGGGAAGTACGACCGAAGCACCTGCTTGAGCGGGTCCTTCTTCTTGGCCTTCTGGAACGTGTAGTCGGTTCCGTACTGCGACACGGGCTCGTGATAGAGCGGCTCCCAGGCCAGTTCCTGGATCTTCTCGTGCGCCTTTGCCACGCTTTGTCGCGTCATCAGCACTCCTTTCTCCTGCAATAAAGAGGTCCTCTTTTCCCATACAAGCCCCATCGGGCCCCGTCGCCGGTCTCACATTGAGACAGGGTCAGGCTCCGCACTCGCGGCGGGATCGAACCATCACTGCTCGAACATCGCCGAGCGAATCTCGGCCAGGTGAGCCCGGATGTCGCGTACGACCTCACGGTTTCCCTCGGCGGCTGGTTCGATGCCCAAGGCGCGCAGCAGGGCCGCGGCCGGCGCCCCGGGGTCGCCGCTCTCGCCCAGGATCGGGTGCAGCCCTTGGTCCGACAGATGCGTGAACACCAGATGGACGATGCTCCAGGGGTTGTAGGTCTCCGCCTCTGGATCCTCTTCCGCTGCCGCCATCGGGCACCTCCGGTGCGGACGGTACGCCGGACGTTCACCCACTGCCGTCTCAATATGAGACAGTGCGACGCGGGTCGTTGAGCAACACTCAACGGTAGTGACGGCGCACTATCGTGGGGCTAGAGACAACGGTTGGGGGGGTTTGGTGAGGTCGAGCCCGGTCCCCGGACGACTCGCGGAGGTGCCCAAGAAGGCTTCGTCCACTCAGCACCTCGTCGCTGAAAGTCGCGAGCGCTTTCTCACCCAGGAGGCTCCCGCGCCCGAGACTGTGCGGGACACGATCCTCGCCTCGTGGCGACGATCCCAGGACTTGCACGTCGCGGCGGACAAGATCGAGATGTCCTTCGAGCCCGACGTCCAGCTTGATACCCGCCTCTCTCGCAGTGCACTGCCGGTGTTGCGCACGCTCGGTCAGCAGCTCGAGGGCCAGTCGGTCAGCGTCATCCTCACGGACGCAAGCGGGCTCGTGCTCTCCCGGATCACCGGCGATCGAGCTCTGGAGACTCACCTGGACCAGGTCCTTCTGGCACCCGGGTTCAGCTATGCCGAGAAGTTCGTCGGCACCAACGGCATCGGCACCGCCTTGGAAATGGGCGGCCCGGCTCAGGTCTTCGGCCACGAGCACTACGCCGAGCACCTCGAGGATCTGGCCTGCGCCGGGGTCCCGATCCACCACCCGATCTCGGGCCGCCTCGTCGGCGCCGTCGACTTCACCTGCTGGCGCCGCGACGCGGGGGCACTGCTGCTGACTCTGGCCAAGACCACCGCCGAGCAGATCAGGCAATCGCTCCTCGCGGACGCGGGATCGAGTGAACTCGGCCTGTTCCGGGAGTATTTGCGCACCTGTGGGCGTGGGGCAGGCATCGTCTTCGCCCTGAACAACGACGTGGTCATGTTGAACGACTTCGCGCGCATGGCGCTTGATCCGGTCGACCAGGCTGCGCTCCTCGCGCGCGCCGGCGAGATCCTGACGAGCGGGCGACACAGTCCGCTCGTGATCGCTCTGCCCTCGGGTCAGACGGCTCGGATGTACAGCCGACCGGTCGATGCCGGTGACCTGCCCGCCGGCATCGTCGCCCACGTCAAGCTGGATCCGCCCGACTCCGGGCCACGGGACACTGCACCGAGGGTCCGCCTGCCGCTTCCCGGCGTGGTCGGCACCGGTCCGCCCTGGCTCAACGCCTGCGAGGAAGTCGAGCGGGCTTACCGCTCGGGAGAGTGGCTGGCGCTGGAGGGCGAGCCCGGAGTCGGGAAACTGGCCGTACTCACCGCCGTGCAGCTTCGCCGGCAGCCGGTCGGCCGCCTCCAGGTGATGGACGCCCTCGACGACGCCCGTGAACCGGAATGGATGTCGAATGTCCGGCGAGCAACGGCCGGTGGCGCCGATTCGCTCGTCGTGCGGCACGTCGACACCCTCGATGCCCGTCGTCTTCGGGCGCTCTCCTCGGCCCTGGAGTCCGTGCGCGTCACCGAGCCGGGCCGTCCGCTGTGGGTGGCCGTGACCCTGGCGCGCGGCCCGCACACCAAAGCGCTTCTCCAACTGCTGCAGACGTTCCCCACCACGGTTGAGCTTCCGCCGCTGCGGCTGCATCGGGAGGACGTGGCGCCGCTGGTGGCACTGTTCTTGTCGAGGCTCTCCCACGGTAGGCAGCTGACCTGCTCCCCCGAGGCGATGCACCTGCTGATGCGGATGGATCTGCCGGGGAACGCCCGACAGTTGCACCAGTTGCTCCGTGAGGTGGTGAAGTACCGGCGCACCGGAGTCGTCGAGCCTGGGGATCTCCCACCCGAGGCACACACTGTGAGTCGCCGGGTGCTGAGTCCGCTCGAGGCGATGGAGCGCGACGCCATTGTCCGGTGCCTCGCCGAGGCGCACGGAAGCAAGCCCCAGGCAGCGCGTTCCCTGGGTATGTCTCGGGCCACCATCTACCGGAAGATTCACGACTTCGGCATCGTGACTCGCACCACCTGACAGCCGTCGATCGTGAGTGGGC
This sequence comes from uncultured Actinomycetota bacterium, assembly GCA_963731295.1. GTDB lineage: Bacteria > Actinomycetota > Actinomycetes > Propionibacteriales > Propionibacteriaceae > Microlunatus. The sequence goes on along the minus strand of CAVSUP010000004.1, from coordinate 196,748 downwards.
GGGCCCGGCCATGAGTGCGGAAGAGGTCGCCGCAGGTGGCGAGTGCAATCGTCCGCCGGACCCGCGTCTGGCCGTCCGTTGTGACGGCTGCGATGGCAAACGCCCGCCGTACGCGGGCGTGAGCCTCCGTTGTGACGGCTGCGATGAGAAACGCCCGCCGTACGCGGATGTGGGCCTCCGTTCTGACGGCTGCGATGGCAAACGCCCGCCGCACGCGGATGTAGGCCTCCGTTGTGACGGCTGCGATGAGAAACGCCCGCCGCACGCGGATGTAGGCCTCCGTTGTGACGGCTGCGATGAGAAACGCCCGCCGCACGCGGATGCGGCGGTCCGTTGTGACGGCTGACCGCGCTGCTCGTCGAAGGCGCCTCGACGATCTGGCCGGAACTCTGGTGCAAGTGATGGCCCTCGACGAGCCGCCGTTGCGCTGGATCGCCGGGGCAGACGCCGTGGCCGCCATCCGGCAGAAGGCGCGAGCTCCTTGCCCAAGCCGACGCCCAGCGCGAGCTGTCATCACTCGATGACGACCGACGCTTGACCAGCACGTAGCCCGACCCAGTCAGGACGTGAGGTCGGCGACGTCTCCAGCACTGGGCGGAGAAACTCCTTCTGCGGTATCGGGCTGTACTGGAGGACCTCGATCGGCCCGAGGTCCTCGGCCGCAGGTCCAAGGCGGAGGCCAGGTCCACGCTGTCCCTCGCGCTGGCGGCGTACCCGCGGGCCCGAATGCCCTCGATCGTGAGTTCGGCGGCCAGCGAGTCGACATGCTCCTGGGTACGCGAGATGAGCGCGATGTCGAAGCTTTCGGCGCCGAACTTGCGCGCGACCGAGGCGCCGAGACCGCGGCCGGCTCCGACGATGGCGATCGTGGTCATGGTTCGTCGCTCCTGGCCTGGGTTGGCTGCCGCCCAGTGGAAGATCCGACGAGGTCAGCCGGGCGGCCGGGCGTACTCATCCTCGGTAACGTGCTCGCCCCACTCGGTCTCGGGACCGTCCTGACCCGTCGCCAACCCGTCCCAGATGGCCAGGTGAGTCATGAAGTGGTACGGGGCTGCTCCGTGCCAGTGCCACTCCCCGGGCGGGCACCAGGCGGTGTCGCCGGGCCGGATCACGATGACCGCACCCCCGCGGGACTGAGTGAGACCCACACCCTCGGTGACGTGCAGGATCTGCCCGTTGGCGTGGCGGTGCCAGGCGGTCCGGGCGCCCGGGGCGAAGTGCACCGCGTAGACCTTTCCGCCTGCTTCAGTGCCCGGGGCGATGATGTCGAAGTACACGTCGCCGGTGAACCAAGCGGCCGGCCCTTTGGCCGACGGCTGCTTGTCCAGAATCTTCATGGGTCCTCGTCTGCTTGGGCTTCAGTCATTGCGCGTGGAGCCGCCGTCAACCGGGAGGGCGACGCGTCTGCGAATCGCCGATCCGAGGGGTCGGAACGCTGTCCTGCGGGGTTAACAACAGCCAGGCTGGCCGGCGCTTTGATAGCCCCCGTCGGCGATTCAAGAACGACGTTACGACGGATCCCGGCCGATTGGGATGCCCTATCAGTACACCCAATAACAGGGACCTCCCCCCTCGGCGAGCCAGATCCACGGAGTGCAGATTCCAACCCGGGTACGATCTCGTTCGTTCGGGTGGCTGGAGGCGGCACTGCTGTCACGGCTGCTGCGACGGTCACTGACAGCGTTGCCGTACTCCCCGGCTGTACCCTCCCGGGGTGATTGCCACGGTGCCCGCCGCACTCCCCGAGCGGGTGCGCGCTTGGGTCGAGGCGCTCGTGCCACACGCAGTCGTCCACCTCACGCCGATCGGCGGTGGCATGACCAATACCAAGTGGCTCGTACGGCTGGCCGATGGCGATTCGCTGGTGCTCCGCTGGTCCGATCCGGCGGTCTGGGGCGGGACCGGCCGCGAGCACGTCCGCCGGGAGGCTCTCGCGTGTCGACTGCTCGCCGGCTCAGCGCTTCCGGTACCACGGCTCGTTGCCAGCGACTTGGACGGTGCGATGGCCGGTGGCCCGGCCAACCTGATGACCTGGCGCTCAGGTCGCGTACGACTTGACCGGCTGGAGCCGGCCGCGATCACGGCCCTGGCGCAACTGGCCGTAGCGGTGCACCGGCAGCCCGTGCCGACCGGCCAGCACGCACCACCGACCTACGCATTTCGTGGGCCGAGCGCGCAAGAAGTTCCGAGCTGGGCTCGGTGGCCGGACCTGTGGCGGCAGGCGATCGACCTCAAGGCTGCCGGCCCGCCCACGACACCGCACGGCCTGCTGCACCGAGACTTCCACCTCGGCAACATCTTGTGGCAGAAGGATGCCGTCACGGGACTGATCGACTGGGCGGAGACCTCGTGGGGACCTCCCGACCTCGATGTGGCCCACATCTGCTCGGACTTCGCCATGCTGCACACGACCGCAGACGTTGAGACCTTCCGCGCGGCGTACCTCGGGCAAGGCGGACGGCTCGACCTGAATCCTGACGCCGCCCGCTTCTGGGCCGTCAGCGACATCCTCGGCTTCCTGCCCGACCCGGCCCACATCCTCCCCGCCGTGGCGAGGAGCCGACCCGACCTGTCCCCCGGCGCCATCCGGCGAGGCCTCGAGGATCTGCTCGCATTGACTCTCGCCTGAGCGGTTGGTAGGCAGGACGTCCTGCCGACCGAGGGATCCAATCGTCGCATGCTTAGCTGGTGGAAGTCGGGTGATTCGGTCAACAAACCTTGGTCCGAGCAGCGGGGTTCGACACTCGGTCATTTCACCCTTATAAGATTTCAGACCTATACGACGGCAATTCGGGACCTACGGCCCAAATTCGGCATCACATTGGCAAGTCGGTGCCACACGGATTCAACGAGAAGTGGCCACGAACCGAGCTTCCTGAGTTCACCCAGGCTGGTCCGTGGCCACTTCTCAGACGGGATTACCGCCAGGCCGAGTTCAGCTGCCAGATCGTCAGCCGTGCCAGCTGGGCACGACCACCGGTGGAGAACAGCTTGATCTTGTCGCTGCTCGACCTCGGGAAGATCTGGTCAGTGATGGCGACTCGACCGTCTTCACCGAAGACCTCGACCGAGGACCGGTCAACCAGGATTCTCAGGGTGACGATGCCGTCGGCACCCGGTTTCAGCGGAGCAAATTCCGTGCTGGGGAACGCGTTGCTGAATCCGACATTGCCAGACTTCGCTCGGTCGACGTAAAGGCCTTCGCGGGCCGCGTCATAGCCAATCACGGTTCGCTCGCCCTTGCCCGCGCGAACCTTCAGGCCGAACTTCTTGGCATCGCGCGGCCGGAACTTGGCGACAATTTCTACGGTGTCACCTTGGGCTCGCTTCGACTTCAAGGTGGTGGTCCCCGGCAGCAGCCTCGTGGTCGAGATGTGGAGCGGCCGCGACTTTCGCAGCTTCTTCAGCTCGCGCACAGGCTGCGTGGCGAGTTCGATCTTGCCGTCCTCGCTGTGGAGGGACAGGTCGCGGGGAACGCTCATGGCACTGCGCCACGGATCGGTCGGGACCGAGCCGCCGTACTGCCAGTTGTTCATCCAGGCGATCATGATCCGCCGATTTTTCGGCACATCATTGAAGGTGACGCCGGCGTAGAAGTCACGCCCGTAGTCGAGCCAGTGAGCTCGCTGATTCACCGACAGGGCCGCTACATCGGCCGCGGTGAATTGATCGACCAGAATGTGTCCCCACCCTCCGGTGTTGTTGTCGATGATCTGAACCTTCGCGGATTGTCCGGCGAATTCGCGGACATCCCAGCCCACCCAGTCCAGGGCCTCGCTGTTCGGACCCGTGGCCGTTCGGACGATCTTGTCGTTGACCACCAGGTTGACCGAGGTTTCGACCGAGACCGGCGTGGCCTGCTCGTCGGAGAACATGATGTGGTCAACCAGGATGTGCCCCCAGCCACCGGAGCTCTGGTCGAGGATCTCGATATGCGCCTCTTTCCCCTGCAGGCTGGCGACGTCCCACGACGCCCAGTTGGCCGCTTCGCTGTCCTGCCCGCTCGCCGTCTGCACGACTTGGCCGTCGACCACCAGGTTGACTGCGGTGGCGTCGGTTGCGGTGGCGGTGTACGGATGGTTGCCGCCACCGACCAACAGGTTGATGTAGTCACTGCCGATGGTGAAGGTCGGAGAGGTGATGGTGCCGGTTGAGGCATCGTTGTCGATGAAGGTGTTGACGAGCTGGTCGCCTTGGTAGCCGCTCACCGCTTGCTGATCGCCGATGGTCCCCTTCCGAGGGCCGTTATTGGTGAAGTCGCCCGTCGCGGTCCAACCCTGGCCCCAAGTCGCACCTTCGAAATCCGCGAACACCGTTCCCGAGGGAACATTCAGGTCGAGCGTCGTGCCGGGTACGCGGGGATGGTTTCCGCCCCCAACCAAGAAGTTCAGGTAGTCCTGCTTGATGGCGAACTCCGGAGAGGTCAACGTGCCGGTGGTGCTGTCGCCGCCACTGAAGCTATTGGCCAGCTGGTCCCCGAGGTAGCCGGCGACCCCACCCTGTCCGGGCAAATTGCCTGAGCTCGGCGCATCACCGAACGCGGTGCCGGTCGTCGTCCAGGGGTCGTAGCTCGAACCTTCGAAGTCCTGCACCACGGTGCCGGACGGCGGGGTGTAACTCCCCGAGTCGTCGGAGGTGAAGGTGGAGCCGTCGAAGTCGCCGACGAAGTACTGTCCGCCGGAACCGCCGGCGATCCCCCCTGGATTGAGGTTGACCACCATGACCCACTTGATGTTCTTCTTGTCGCCGTCCACGGCGAGGGGGAAGAGATCTGGGCATTCCCAGGCGCCGCCCACCGCACCGGCCGGACCGAAGTCACTGAGGTGCTTCCACTCCTTCAGATTGGCCGAGCCATAGATATCGACCTTGTGCTCCAAGGCCCGGACGACCACCATCCGCCATTCCTTTGCGGGGGCGTACCAGAAGACCTTCGGGTCCCGGAATTCACGGGAGCCGATGTCCAGCACGGGGTTGCCGCTGTACTTCTTCCAGGTCTGGCCACGGTCAACACTGTAGGCCAGGGACTGGGCCTGAATCCGCGCCAGGGTGGGATGTTTGCTGGTGAACGCGCTGGTGTAGACGGCCACCATGGGCGGGTTCTTCTTCGTTCCGAGGCCGCTCGTATTGTCCTTATCGACGACCGCCGAGCCGGAGAAAATGTCCTCGATCGACTCACCGGCGTCGTTGAAGCCCTGCGGTATCGCTACCGGTTGTTCCTTCCAGTGCACGAGATCCTTCGAGGTTGCGTGCCCCCAGCTCATGTTGCCCCACTGGTTGCCCTGCGGATTGTGCTGGAAAAATAGGTGGTAAAGGCCCTTGTAGTAGACCAGACCGTTCGGATCATTCAGCCAGTTTTGTTTGGCACTGAAGTGAAACTGAGGTCGAAATTCCTGGTCATAAGCGGGGGGAATCGCTTTGTCCGGGGCGGCGAGCGCTGAAGGCAGGGGAAGGAGACCAAGCAGCACCATGGCCACCGCCAAGGCGAGCACGAACGGGCGGGACAATCGGTAGCGGGCCGTACGCGGACTCACGTCTTCGTGTGCGTTGGATGGCATTCCAAGTCCTTTTCTATGGGGAGTGTGAAGCGAGGAGCGGTTTCGGGGTTGGCGGTACCGGGCGCACCATGGGTCATCCCGGGCGTCAGGTCAGGGATCAGGGGCGCCTCCTTGACCTTCCCTCGTCATCTGAATCACCGCACCTCAATGGGTGAGAGTCGGAGATGCGCGCCGTCCCAGCTGGCCGTGCGGGGGTCGTCGATCTCCCCCACGAACGTTCCGTCGTGAGCGTCGTGGTGGAACGCAAGGAACTTGGTCTGGCCGGTTTGTCGGTCGTTGATGAGCCGGCCGACATACCGGTCGCTGTTGGTGAGTTGCTGGGCATCGGAGATGTCGTAGGGCCCAAGCTCGGTCTCTGCTTTCGCGACCCAGACCCCGCCCGTGGTGCCGACTGCGCGGGTATTCGACATGTCCTTGGCGAGGGCGGAGAACATCAGAATCTGCTGCCCGTCGACCTGCGCGGTCTGCACGACCTCGAGTTGGCCGAATCCCTTTCCGGGGTCGGTCAGCGGTGGCCGCAGTTCCCAGCCGCGGAGGTCGGGGGACCACGCGTGACCGATGACGCCCCGATCGTCGGCGGGTCCGTGGTTGGCTCGGGCGGTGAACAGCATGTGCCATCCGTCCCCGTCCGGATCCGGAAGGACCCACGGGTCGCGGAAGGCCTCGTCGGGCCACATGCCGTCGGCCAGCCGCTCGTACCATCGCGGATCGGCTTCAAGGACCGGGTTGTCCGGATTCCTTCGCCAGGTGATCAGGTCATCGGAGGTGGCAAAACCGATCCGCTGGACGTTCCCCGCCGGAGTGAGCGTGGCGCCGGTGTAGAACATGAACCAGGTCCCGTCGGGGTGCCGAACGACTGATCCGGTCCAGGTGGCCAGATCGTCGAATGCGGAAGCATCGCTGCGCACCAGCGCATCGCTGACCCGTTGCCACTGGCAGAGATCGTCGGATACGGCGTGGCCGACCGATGCCCGATTGTGGCGAAGATCGGGGTCCTGGAGGGCTCGGGAGGCGTAGAGGAAGAAGAGGTGGTACTTCTGGCCGTCGTCGACGAGCCAGAAGTCCCACACCCACGCCTCCGGGAGGCCGAACACCGCCTACCCCTTGACGCCGGACGAGGCGATGGAGTTGATGAAGGAGCGTTGGAAGGCGATGAACAGCACCAGGATTGGCACGGTGATCATGGTGGCGTAGGCCATCAGTTGGCCCCAGGAGACGTTGAGTTGTTTGAAGTAGTCGATGCCGACCATGACGGGCCGGAGTTCCTCGGTCTGGACGACCATGAGTGGCCACAGGTACTGGTTCCAGGCGGGTAGGAAGGTGAGGATCGCGACGGTGGCGATTGCTGGTCCGGAGAGCGGCATGATGATGCTGCGGTAGATCCGGAACCAGCCGGCCCCGTCGACGGTTGCTGCTTCGTCGAGGCTCTTCGGGATGGAGTCGAAGTATTGGTAGAAGAGGAAGATGGCGAAGGCGTTGGCGATGAACGGCACGATCTGGATCTGGTAGGTATCCAGCCAGCCCTGAGAGTAGCCGTTGACGAAGTCGTAGAACGGCAGCTTGTTCGACCACCACAGCAGCGGCAGCGCCATCGTCTCGAACGGCACGATCAAGGTGGCCAAGATGACGCCGAGGATCAGCTTCTGACCTTTGAAGGTGATCCGGGACAGGGCGAACGCGGCCATCGAGTTCACGATCAGGCCCAGGCCGACGGTCACCACCGAGATGAGGATGGAGTTGATCATGAAGGTGGCGAACGGTACCCGTCCGAAGACCCCGCGATAGTTGTCCAGGGTGAGGTCGCCGACCGGAAGGAACGCCTTGATGCTGGTCAGGTCGCCAAAGATCTGAAGATCGGGCTTGAAGCTCGAGATGATCAAGAACAGCAGCGGCAGGCCGAACACACCGCAGAGCAGGATCCGGCCGATATAGCCGAGCACCAGCCGCCCGGTGTGCTTCTCCTCGCCGGCCTCGTGGATGACCACTTTCGTAGGCGCGTCGGCGACGTGCGCAGTGATTTCGGGCATCAGCGGGCATCCTTGTCTCGGGTGAGGTGGCGGTTGATCAGGGTGACGATCAACACGAGTGCGAAGAAGACCAGCGAGATGGCGGCGGCGTAGCCGGTTTGCTGTTGCTGGAAACCGACCCGGACGGCCATGAACACCAGCGTGACGGTGGAATCCAGCGGGCCGCCCTGGGTCATCAGGTTGACCTGGGCGAAGAGGCTGAAGGCGGAAATGGTGATGGTGATGAGGATGAACACCGCCGTCGGTCGGAGTCCGGGCCAGGTGACGTGGGCGAACTGTTGCCGCTTGGTGGCGCCGTCGATCTCGGCTGCTTCGTAGAGCTCGCCGGGAATGGTCTGCAGGCCGGAGAGCCAGATGATCATGTGCATGCCGCAGGCCTGCCAGATCGACAACACGATGATCGCGAACAGGGCGGTGTTCGGGTTGCCCAGCCAGTCCGGGCCCTGGATGCCGAACCGGGCGAGGACGGCGTTGATCAGCCCGGCGGGCTGGTACATGAACAGCCACAGCATGGAGACCACGACGATGGAGGTGACGACGGGCAGGAAGTAGATCGTCCGGAAGAAGTTGATGCCACGCATCTTCTTGTTGACCAGCACCGCCAGCCCCAGCGCGATCGCCGACTGGACGGGCACGATGACCACGGCGAAGACGACCGTGTTGCGCAGCGCCGCCCAGAACGTGTCGTCGGAGAACAGCCGGATGAAGTTGTCGACGCCGACGAACGTGGCCGGCCGGGGCGAGATCAGCCGGGCGTTCGTAAAGGCGAGGATGAAGGTGAGGATGATCGGGATGATCAAGAAGGTGATCAGCAATACGCCCGCCGGGACGAGCATCAGCCACGCAACGGTGGCGGGGCTTTTCCCAATGGGCTTGTTGCCATGGGGCGGGGCGGCGGCGGTCGCTGCCGCCGGCGTCGGATCTATGTCGGTAGTGGTAGTGCTCACAGCATGCTCCTCTGGTTCAACTGCCGGTTGTGCTGGCATCGCCCCGGGAGCGGTGAGCAAGAAGCTCGACGGCTCGCGGGTGAATGAGACGGTGGATCGGCGGGTGGCCTGGCATCAGCGGCCAGGCCACGCGACCGGATCGTCACTGGAAGTAGTCGTTGGACTTCTGGTTGGCGTCGATGTTCTTGACCGCCTGATCGAGAGCCTTCTGCGGATCGGCCCCGTTGAGAATGTCCTGCGCAGTCTTGGTGAACTCCGTCGCCATGAAGGTGTAGCCCGGGTTCACCGGGCGTAGCACGGCGAACTTCTTGGCGTAGTCCAAGAAGATCTCGTTCTCCTCACCGGGACCGAATCCCGGCACCTGAGCAGCAGCAGCATCAGTGGCGGGGATGTTGGTGGTGGCCTTCGCGACCGACGCGACGTACTTGTCCTGAGCGGCGAACTTCAGATAGTCAGCCGCACCCTCGGGGCTGGCGCAGTTCGTCGACGCGCCCCACTGCCACGAACCACCACCGATCTTCGGGCCCTGACCGAGATCGACCGACGGCAAGAACACCACGTCCTTGAACTTCTTGCGGGTGTCGACCGCGGTCCAGCTGCCGTTGTAGAGGATCGCCGTCTTGCCGTTCATGAAGTCCTTCGCCGGGTCCGTGCCGGACTTCAGCGGAACATACTTCTCGGTCACCAGGCTGGCGAACCACTTCGCCCACTCGACCGCCTGCGGCCCGTTCAGCACGCCCTCGGCACTCTTGTAGTCGGTGCGATTGATCAGGTCACCGCCGAAGCTCTGCAGGAACGGGGAGTACGCGTACGGCCACCACTCACCGGCGAAACTGGTCGCAATGTCCAGCGGGTAGTCGAACTCACCACGGGCCTTGATCTTGCCCAGCGCCGCGGTGAACTCATCCCTCGTCCACGGCTTGTCGGCGGTCGGGACCCTGATCCCATACTTCTCCAGGATCGACTTGCGGCTGACCATGGTCAGGGCCACATCGTAGAAGCCGTAGGAGTACGTCTTGTCGTTCCACTTCCCGAGGACGCTCGGCAGATACTTCGACAACGTGTCGTCCATGCCCTCCAGCGGAGCAAGATAGCCAGCCCACGCCCAGTTCGGCACATTCGGCCCGTCGATGTCCAAGACGCACGGCAGCTTCTTAGCGGCCGCGGCCGCGACCACGGACTGGTTGTAGGAGTCCTGCGGGAAAGCCTGGATCTCCACCTTGTAGTTGGTCTGACTCGCGTTGTAGTCGTTCACGACCTCGGTGACCGCGGCCAGCTCGTTCTTGTTACCGGCGTTGTGGGTCCACATGCTGATCGTCTTGGTGCCACCAGACTCCTCAGTACTGCTACTGGTCGAGCCACCCTTGGCGCAAGCGGTGAGCGACAGAGGCACCGCAGCGACTAGAATCGTAGCCGCGAGGCGCTTGATGATGCGTGTATTCATGAGTTCCTCCGATGTGGTAATGCGGTTCGGTAAAGCTGAGCCGAGAGGCTGTCCGCGGCAACGGATGTCCTCGACGTTGATGGGTGCTCGTCGGCTCCTAGTAGCCTGTCGCCTCTAATTGTTCGGGTAGAGGTGGCGGAGTTTGATGCGGGCGTCGGCGGTGGTGAACTGCCAGTCGACCTGCCGCTGGTCGGCGTTGGTGGCATCCTGCCAGGCGGCGAGCTCGGCGTTGAGGGTGTCGAGGTTGTCGATGCGCCGGTCCAGGCATTGCCCGGTCAGGGCGGACAGCTCGATCTCGGCGATGTTGAGCCAGGAGCCGTGTTTGGGGGTGTGGTGGATCTCCAGCCGTTGGGCCAGCTCGAACGCTTTGGCGGGGTCGAAGGCCTCGTAGAGGGACCCGATGCCGTGGGTGTTGAGGTTGTCCATCACCAGCACCACCTGCTCGGCGTCGGGATAGTCGCACGGTGAGCAGCCGGTCGACCTGGTGAGCCCAGTCGATCTTGGTCCGCTGCGGTCTGGCGTCGACGTGTCGCCAGCCGCGCAGCGGCTCGACCCACACGAAGATCGAGCAGGTGCCGTGCCGTACGTACTCGCTGTCTTCTTTGCGGTCGCGGCCCCGTGCCGCGGGGATCGGGTCGCGGACCTGCCCGAGCAACTGGTACGGCTTCTCATCCATGCACACCACCGGCCGCACGTCGTGCGGGCGGGCTAGACGTCCAGGACGTCTTCCATCTGGCGGCGAACTCGCCGTTCGCCTTCGGCGGGATCGTCCAGCACTTCTTCAGATGAGGACGATGCTCCCCCTTTTTAGACCCGGCCGATCGTGGAGTGGTCCAGGTCCGGCATATCCTCGATCAACGCGACGTGCTTCTCCAGCAGCCGCAGCGACCACCGCGTGTATCCCTTCGCGGGCCGAGCACGCCATCGCGATCAGCCGCGCCTCCACCTCCCCGGTGACCTTCTGCTGCACCGGCGGCGCCACCCGCCGCTTCCGGGTGCTCGTCGCTCCGGGACTGGCGAGCCCTAAAGTCCGAGGTGACGGTCAGGGTGCTCTCGGTGCACCTCCGGGGCGGTATGGGAGCCCGTTCGATTGCGCGGTGGCCGTGCGGATGTCTACCGGCGGAGCGGCGACTGACCGCCGGCGAACGATGGGGCACGGGATCAACGCGTGAGCGAGCGGGTACGGCGGTTCCGACTCGATCTGCTTGAGCAGCGTCTGCACTGCCCACTGACCCATCTCGTAGTGCGGCAAGGCGACCGTGGTCAACCCTGGCCGCAGACTGTCCGAGATCAACTCCTGGTTGTCGAATCCGACCACCGACACATCGGCCGGGATGGTCAGACCCAGCGCGCTGGTTGCCTGGTAGACCCCCATGGCCATGCGGTCGTTGAAGCAGAAGATGCCGGTCGGCCGGTCGGACCGACTCAACAGCTCCAGCGCACCGCTATACCCGCCGCTCGCGTTTCCGGGCCGTTCGATGACCAGACTGTCATCGAACAACATTCCGTAGACCTCGAGCGCCTGCCGGTAACCCGCGAGACGAAGACTCCGGGCCGGAATGTCATCACAATCATTGATGAAACCGATCCGGCGATGCCCGCTTGCGAGAAGTTCCTCCACCGCAGCCCGGCTGCCCCCGACCTCATCGGGCACCACCGAGCTCATCGTGCTGTCAGGGGTGCGGGCGTCGAGAAGAACGACCGGCCCGTCGCGGAGACTCGCCGGTGGAGTCACGACCCGGTGGTAGAAGAGCGCGTACACGATTCCGTCCACTTGGCGCTCCTGTAGCGCTTGCACCTCCCGCTCCTCCAGCTCCGGATCACCCCCGGAATTCAGGAGCACCAGCAACGACCCCGCCGCCGCGGCTGCGTCCTGGGCACCGACGATCATCTGTCCGGCGAAGGGTGTGGTCGACACCCGATCAGACAGGAATCCGATCATCTGCGTGCGCTGGGTGCGGAGGCCCTGGGCCAGCCGATTCGGGCTATAGAACAACTCCTCAGCCGCTTTCAGCACCCGGGCCCGGGTCGACGGGCTCACCCGCTTCCCCGGCACCTCGTTGAGGACGTGAGAGACGGTCGTAATCGACACTCCAGAACGTTGCGCAACATCCTTGATGGTCGCCCGTACCGTCATCAGCGTCGATGCCCCAATCGTTTTGGCTACTGGCTGAGATCATGCCCCGTACGGTCCGTATGTGTCAACCATCACGGAGAATTTGTCGATCTGACCGGCTCAAATGGCGTCAATTCACCCGAATTCCGGGTCGGACGGGAGCTTCAGCGCTGCTGACCACAGCTTTGGGCGAAACGTTAAACTTGCCTCTGGCTAGGAACAATGATTCGAAGCCACTCGCGGCATGGCGGTCACCGACCGGCGCTCGTCACCATCTCACCGGCACCGCCGGCCTGTGCGCATGGGTCGCCCTCTGTGTCGAGGTCGAATCCGTCTCGGGGGTTCACCAGGCCCGATAACCGGCCCGGACCCAGCGCTTCGCCGCGTTCGCGATGGCGGACGGATGAGCGCGGTAGCTCATCCCACTCGAGTTGCCGGACGAAGTCCTCCGGCGTACCGCCCAGCAGTTCGCGCGCGGACTCCGCGACGAGCGACGGACGATCGGCCAGCGGACGGCAATGATGTGCTCGAGGCGGTGCGAGCCGCGCTGGTCAGCGAGGAGCGCTGGGCCGATCTCGACGAAATCCTGTACGAGACAGCGCTCGGAAACTCGGCTGGGATCTTCGCCATGATCGAGAACGTGTACGGATCCCCGGTGGCCGATTCGGCACCGGCTGACCAGTCCGACGCCAACTACGTGATCAACTGCAACGACTCAGACTTGGGGCCGACCGACGAGCAGATCCGCAGTCAGGGGCCAGCCATGGCGAACGATTTCCCCATCTTCGGAGCCCACAGCGCCTTCGATCTGTTTGCCTGCAAGACCTGGCAGCCGCAGAGGTCGGTGCTCGAGCCGCCAGCGGCCGCGACCTCGAACAAACTGCTGGTCGTCGGAACCATCCACGACGCGGCCACCCCGTACGCCGGTGCCGTTGCCCTCACCAGGATTCTCGGCAATGCCACCCTGCTGACCTGGGACGGCAACAACCACTCGGCTACGGTCTACTCGACCTGCGTCGCCGAGCTCGCGTCCCACTACCTCATCGACCTGACCTTGCCGCCCGACGGAACACACTGTCCGCCCTAGCCACCGCACAGGTCGGGAAGATTCCGTCCTTGCTGACCACCGGGGCGTTCAAGGGCCGGTCGGGCCGTCGATGTCAGCCACAGCGTGTACGCCGCGCCGAGCGTCGGCCAGTCCGCATGGCGCGCGTGGCGGCGTACTCCAGCAGCTCGGTGCTCGTCACGAGGCGACATTCGGAGGTATCGACGATCTCGCGGCCGCCAGACTGAACGGACCCAATGGCCGACGCGTTCGCAAGAAGGTCAGCGGCGCGACGAAAGCGGAGATTCTGCGGAAACTGCGTGACCTCCGCGTAGAGCGCGATACGGGCCCATCCGTGGTCGACGATCGGCTGACTCTTGGCGCCCTTCTTGAACGATGGGTGACGACCAGGCGCCGGGGCAGCAGATCGAACGGCCGCTGGACACTGAGGTCCACACCGTTCGTCTGCAGCTGACGGCTGATGATCGAAGCCGGTCAGACGCGGCACGAGGCGTTGTTGCCGGTGATGCTGGCCCATGGTTTGCGCTGCTGTGAGGCTCTGGGGTTGCACTGGGCTGCGCTGGATTGGGACGCCGCGACGCTGAAGGTCACTCATGGCGTGAAGCGGGTTCGAGATCGCACAGCGTCCGAACTTCAGACGTATCTCGTCGTCGGCGAGCTGAAGACAGCGCGCTCGCGGCGGACGCTGTTTCTGACCCGCAGCTTGTTGATCTCCTGCGGCAGCATCGGGCCCGGCTGGACGAGGAGCGCTTCTCAATCGGTGAGGCGTGGCATGACCACGGCCTGATCCTTCCGAGTCAGTTGGGCCCAGACCTCTACGTTGTGTCTGAGGTGCTCGGCCCCTCGAGCGGACCATCACCAAGGACGTCTACGGGCACCTGGTCGAGGGACAGAAACCAGCGGCAGCAAGCCTAATGTCGGCGGCCTTGTTCGGCGATCCGGGCTCCCAGAATGGCTCCCAGGCGGCGTGATGTTGGGGCCCGATGCGCTGCCCTCTGAGGCAACTATCGTCCCATTAGGTCAAACGCCGGCACCCGGAGGGATTCGAACCCCCAACCCTCTGATCCGTAGATCCGGGCAGGGTGTCCGGGGGCGTCCGGATCCATGCCATTTGCGCCTTACGTGTGCCCCAGTGGTCTGCCAAGGGTCGTTGGTCTGGTCGAAGCGTTGCTGGCAGTGCTGCTGTCATGCGGTCGACGCCGAACATCTTCATTCGACTGCCTGTGAGCGATATGGTCTGACCACCGACCCTTGGCTGGAGAGGTGTGGCATGACAGCAGTTGATGATCGGGTAGCCACGTTCCGGAGCCTGCACTCTTCCGGTTGCTTCGTGATGCCTAACCCATGGGATGCGGGCAGCGCGAAGGCTCTGGAACAGATGGGCTTCAAGGCACTGGCTACCACGAGTGCTGGTCTCGCCTGGACCCTAGGTTGCGCTGATGACCAGGTCAACCTCGATCAAACGCTGGCGCATCTTCGCGTCGTCGTGGATGCCGTCGCGGTGCCGGTGAATGCGGACTTTAAGGACGGGTACGCGGTTGAGCCGGAGGGCGTCAAGGCAAACGTGACGTCTGCGGTAGCGACGGGGATCGCGGGTTTGTCGATCGAGGACTCGACGGGCGACGAGGCAGATCCTCTCTTCGACCTCGAGCTGGCCGTTGAACGCATTCGGGCCGCGCGGGAGGCGATCGACAAGAGCGGTACGGGTGTCGTTCTCACTGGTCGCTCAGAAGGCTTCGTTTGTGGTCGTCCTGACATTGACGAGACGATCCGTAGGCTGCGCGCGTACGCGGAGGCGGGCGCAGACTGCCTGTACGCCCCGCGAATCGACAACCTCAATCATGTGGTCGCGATCGTGGGCGCGGTGTCACCGAAGCCCGTGAACCTCCTGATCAACGCGCCGTTCACGACAGTGGCAGAAGCGGCAAGCCTCGGGGTGCGGCGGATCAGCGTGGGTGGCACGCTTGCGCGGACCGCCTGGCGAGGGTGGCTGGAGGCAGCACAGGAGATCGCGGAAGCTGGGACGTTTGTGCAGTTCGAGCAACTGCCGAATGTCGATGGCCTTCTCAGCGGGTGAGTCGCCGGTCGCTTGAGTGCTGATCGAACCCGCATTATCAACTTGGGAACGTGCCGCGCAGGCAGCCACCGATTGCCACGCTCGATGCCGTGGTTCTTAGTGGCTGTGACTGGTCCAAATGGCGAGGTTTCATACAGCACGTCGTACACGTCGCTCGATCAATGCTCTCGCGTCGCCAGTCAGGCGACCGTCTCTCCATCCAGAGCGGACCACCGCATGACGAGTCGCTCGGAAGTCGTCCTCGCAGACTTCGCTGCGCGTGGATTCTGTCCATAGCAGCGCACCCTCAACCATCATTGGCTACGTCGTTGGCCGTCAGTCTGGCCGCCGCGCGAAGCAGTCACGTCGCTCAACGACTCGCTCGCCCCCCTGTCAGGTGCGGCAATCGTGCCGTGACCAACCCGGATAGCGTGCTGCGGGTCGGCTCTCGGCGATGCGGGACCGCAAGCTCCTACTGCAAGGCCAATGCTCGGCAGGTGAATCTGCAGGCGGCCATCCGGGCTGGACGACCCGGAGAAAGTTTGACCAGCCAGTCATGGTTACACCTATTGGACACCTTCATGGCGTGTCGCGCTCGGGCGTCTTGTTGAGTCGTTCGACTACTCGTTGGGATAGCTGGGTCAGCGTGTCGAGTTCGTGGCGTGTGGCGACGTTGACGAAGTTGGCCTTGACCCATTCGACGTGGCCGGGGGCCGCGAGTTGGAGGAGGTCTCGGCCCTTGTCCGTGATCCGGACCGTTACCCCGCGGCCGTCGCCGGCGACCGCGTCCCGTTTGACTAATCCACGCTCCTCCATGCGCCGGACCTGGTGCGCGACCCGGCTGCGATCCCAGCCTGTCGCGGCGCAGAGGTCGCGCGGTCGCATACCGGCTTCGGCCTCCGCCAGGGGGGCCAGAAGTTGGTAGTCCGCGGCGGACACACCGGCGCCGGCCAGCTGGCGTTCCATGCCGGTTCCGAGCGCCCGCCAAAGATCGAGGAACGCCCACCAAGCCCGCTGATCGGCCTCGTCCAGCCATCCAAGCTCCATCGCTGAGAAGATCCTCCAGGTTGAACGTTGACACGTCAGCATACGAGGCCTAGGTTGCTGATACGTCAGCATTTTGGTTGGACACGACCGTGGCGTTTCAGTGCCGTGGCCGCCCCTGAGCCGGCCGGTCGTGCTCAGGCGCGCGGTCTTGACGAGGTCGGTCGAGGGGACGCACTCGCTCATCGCGAGGCGATTCGTAGCTGGGAGAGGGGAAGAGGATGTACGCAGTGTTCACGCGGGTACGGATCGAGCCGGGCAAGTATGACGATCTGGGCACTCGAATGATTCAGGAGGATCTGCTTCCGCAGGTGAGCCAAGCTCCAGGTTTCGTCAAGGGGGTGTGGTTCGGCGACGGGGAGTTGGGGCACGGCCTCATCGTTTTCGAAAACGAGGAGCAGGCGCAGGCCGCCAATCAGTTCGTACCGTCCATGGAGTTCGAGGGCGTTCGAGTGATCGACAGTCATACCTACGCAATAGTGGCTGAGGGCTGAGGCGGGCGCTACGAGTGGGAAGCGTGGACGGGGCGTTTGCCCTGGTGGTCCACGGGTCGTGATTTCGCAGTCAGTGGCCTGATATCGGCTGGGTCCGCCAGGATCAGCCCCACCGGTGTTGTCGCAGTTGCTGGGCGGATGCAGGCGAGCTTGTCGACCTTCCTGGTCGTCGGCTAGGCACCGAACTCCGCACGCAGCGACGCCAGCTCGGGCGAGCAGCTGCCGTTCGACCTCCAACCGCTCGGCGGGGACCGCGCAGATCCCAAATGGGTAGCTGCGTCCTCAGCGCACCACGTCGCTGCCGCCTTGCTCGCGGCGCCCAGATCGTCGTCGGGCGGCCGGGGGGGACCATCAGGTCGTCCTTCGCGTAGCCGACCAGGTTCTCCACTATCCCTTGGACTCCGGATCGGCGGCCTCGCAGCAGTCCGGGCGGAACCGGTAGTGGATCGCTCTGCGTGCTCCGCACGACGGTCGGCTACAGCGTGCGACGGTCGTCAGACGGTTACGAGAAGTTCGACGTTGTCAAGGTTTGCTTGGTGTCGTTCGTGCTCGATCTCGATGTCGTAGTCATTCTGGACGTTCAGCCAGAACCGCTCGGATAGCCCCAGGGCCTTCGACAGACGCAGAGCGGTGTCGGGGGTGATCCTGCGCTTACCGTGGATTACCTCGCTCACGCGGGTCTGGGTGAGGCCGGTTGCTTGGGCTAGGCGGTATGGGGTGATGCCGAGCGGCTCCAGGAACTCGGTCAGTAGGATCTCGCCGGGAGTGATCGGGTCGTGCGCCTTAGTAGTCATCATCTTCTCCCTCAGTGGTAGTCGCTGATCTCAACCTCGCCCGGGCCGCTGGGGGTCCAGACGAAGCAGATGCGGTATTGGTCGTTGATGCGGATGGAGTGCTGACCGTTCCGGTTTCCGGTCAGCTTCTCGAGTCGGTTTCCCGGTGGTATGCGTAGATCATTGATGGTGTCGGCTGCATTGAGGATGCGTGACTTGCGCTGGGCTGCGCGTTGAAGGTCGGTTCCGAACCGTCGGACGTGCTCGCGATCCCAGACCTTCCTGGTCTGGTCGTCCGCGAACGACTGGATCACACCAGTGATACTACTGGAATGCGATACTATCGTCAAACGGCACTAGTTGCACCGAGGCGGCTTGCGCCATCTGGGAATGCTCTCGTCAGCTGCACCGCACAGCTGACGGACCCAGTGGGCGCGCGGGGCTACCTGCGGACCTCGGTGGTCAACCGAGGTCCGCTCGTCGCTCGCCATCTGAAGGTGATGCATAGGCACCAGCCAAGCCGGCTGGTCGACGTCGTGCAGCCGATCTGACCGCTGAGCAGATCGAGGCCGAATACCGGCCGAAGATCGCCGGTGTCGACGGCTTCGTCTCGTACACGCTGATCGACCTGGGCGACGACGAGATCGCCAGCGTCGGCGTGTTCACCAGCGAGGAGAGCGCGCAGCAGGCCAATGACCTGGCTCACGCGTGGACGGTGGAAACCCTGGCACCGTTTGTCGCTTCGCCTCTCGATGAGCGGGCGGGCTCGGTGCTCGTCCACCACACCTCGGGCTGATTCCGAGGCGAGACCCGCCCGGCCGACGACGGCATCCGGACGACCGGATCGGTTAGCCGGCGCCGATCCCGAGGGTCGCCAGGAGAGCCAGGACGAACGTGACGGCGGCGAGGGCGCCGTGCAGCACGACCGGCAGGCGGGCGATGTGTTGCTCGGCCAGGTCGACACCGGGTTCCGCTCGGCCGCTCATGGCGGCCCGGCCGTCTGTGGTCCAGCGTCGGAAGAGCAGCCCACCGAGCGTGCCGACCAGGACGAGATCGATCACGGCGATCCAGCCGACCACGACCGCGCCGGTGCCGACGTAGGCGATCCAGAGGATCAGGCCGGCTACGGCCAGGCCGAGGTGACTGAAGACCCGAACCGCGGGGAAATGGGTCGCACCACCGCGCGTCAGCCCTCCGTGGCTCACCCACCGACGCACCATGTACGAGCCGAAGCCCACCGTCACAAACCAGACGATCAGCGCAGCGACATCCACCGGGAACCTCCTCCGCGTACGCGAGTGCTGATTCGAGGCTAGTCGCTGACGGCAGGGATCAACAGCCGTACGGCCCTTTCGCCGACAGTCGTCGGCTCACGCGAGCCGTCGGCCGGCCGGCTCAGATCGCGCGTTCTCGGATCAGACCCGGTGATGCGGCGAGCACCGGTGAGAGCCGGCAGCAACCGTCGGCGCAGGCACTGATCTCGGTGGTCAGGAGGTCGCGGAGCTGGGTGAGTTCGGCGATCTGGGTGTCGATCCTGTTGCGCACGGCCTCAAGCCGCCACACCTCCGAACCGCAGGTTCCGCCACGGTCATGAGCCGCCATCGCTGCGACGATCTCGTCGATGGTCATGCCCACCGCACGGAGCCGTCGAGCCAACACGATCCGCTCAACGCTGGACGGTGCATAGGTGCGGTAGCCCGAAGGCAGTCGAATCGGTTCGGGCAAGACGCCACGCTGCTCGTAGTACCGCACCGTGTCGACGCTCACGCCGGCCCGAGAAGCAATCTCCCCGATTTTCAGCCGCCGCTCTTGACTCTGGTCCATACTCCAGACTTTACCCTGGTGACAACCCGATAGGGGAACCTCACAGTCAGGAGTTTCGAATGAAGTACACAGCCCCAGTCCACTGCGACCTGCGCAACGCCTCAGACACCCCCGAGGAGCGAGCCGCGGACTACCAGCAGCTCTTCACCACCGCGCTTTGCGGGCGCGACAAGACCGACCGCATGGTTCGATTCCGGCTTCGTCGGGCGGCAGTCGATGAGGACCAGGTAGGGAGGCTGGCCGCCCGCGAACAGGCTTGCTGTCCCTTTTTTGACATTCATCTGAAGACCGTCGGCGAGGAGCTCTGGTGGGAAACGCGGATCGACGGCAACCCGGAAGCCGCTGTGATGCTCCAGGAGTTCCACCGCCTGCCGGACCTACTCGCATCGCCCGCGTCCGAAGTCGAGAACCTGGTCGAGCGCGGTCTGCTGATCACGCATGAACGTGGATCTCAGGAAACCAGTCCCAAGCCGAGCCGAAAGCGGGCCACCCGCCGACCAGATGTTGGGAGACATCTGGTTGAGGATGTGGCTGCCAGGGAGCGACCTTCGTGCTGATCATGGTCACCGACCAATCGGTCGACCCGGACCTGGCCGCTTGCTCGATCCGCTGTCCATCCTGCTCGTCTGGGCAGCTACGGCCGTGGGGCTATGCCCGCTCACGGATCGTGCGCGGACTGGGTGGAGCCCGGTGGACTGTGCGGCCGCGCCGCGGTCGCTGCTCAGTGGGCGCACGATCTCGACCCCCTCGCGCCGGCGATCCAGCCGACCGGCTCAGCCCTGGGTGACGCCCTGTCGGCGATCGGTAACGCCGTCGTGGCGATTCGGCTCCGGCTCGGCACCGCAGCCACGCCGTGGCAGCTGATCGGCCGCATCAGCGACGGTCAGCTGCTGACCCCTGCGTGGCCGTCCGGCGGCTGAGACACCACCGACACGGGTTCCGCGCGCCCAGATCACGCCGACAGCATGCACACGAACACGGCCCGATCATTGACTTCGTGGTCACCGTGAACGTCGTCTCGTCCCGGCAGGATGCGCACTCGGTCTCCCTTGCCGTGGACAGTGACCTGGTCGGCCCTCATGTCGAGGTCGACGACTCGGATCCCACACATCTCGGACACGCGCATCCCGGTGTCGACGAACAGTCGCACGATGGCCTCGTCGCGGCGATCGGGGAACTCCTTCTCGGCGCATGCCGCGATCAATGCCTTGAGCTCGTCGTCGGACAGCACCGGAACCGGCTTCTCGGTCGGCTTCGGCGGTCGCAGCCGGGTCATCGGATCGGTCTCGATCCACTCCTCAGCGGTCAGCCAGCTGTACAGCTGCTGCAGCGATCGGAACCGGACCGCCGCGGTGCTCGCCGCGTGAGCGCCCAGCAGGAAGATCATGAAGTCCTCGATGTCGGCCGAGGTGACGTCCTCCAGGGTGTGGCGGCCAGCAAGCCAACCCGCGAAGAGCCTGGCGGCCTCGAGGTAGCTCTGCACGGTCTTGTCCGATTTCTTCTCCGACCGCAGCCGGCGCTCGAACGCTCGCAGCGTCGACGCGTCGGCGGCTGAAAGGGCTCTGGACAACAGAGGGTTGGGCATCAGCTTGGATTCTCCTGACTCTCGCGGAATGCACGAGTCAGAAGGTCTAGAAGCGCTGTGCGGCGGTCACTCTCTGGAAGAACGGCGGCTTCTGCTAGCGTTTCCGCTAGTCAGATTGCCTAAGCGCACCCGGAGGGATTCGAACCCCCAACCTTCTGATCCGTAGTCAGATGCTCTATCCGTTGAGCCACGGGTGCTGGTCATCGGAACGGCGCCGACAACGACGCGACAGTCTAGCGGGGATCGGTCTGGGCTGCGAACTCATTGCTGGAGAGCGGGGCGCCGTGATGAAGCGCACTTCCCCGAAGATGATCGGAAGTCCAGGAGGTCTCATCAAGACCAGCGTCAAACCCCTGGGGAAGGGTAGACCGTGTTCACGTCGACGGGTCGGACGGCGACCGGTCGGGACTGTTCGCCGCTCCGCTGGAGCTCTGGGCACCCCAACAGGCGCTTTACCCGGGCTGCTACCTCGATCTTTCGCCCTCGACGATGATCCCGTCGGTCACCTATGTCGACACTGATCGCCGAGCCGCCCGCTACTTTGCCGACCAGACGCTCGTGACCGCCGAGCTCGAAGGTCGGATCCATCCCGGGGCCGGGACCGACCTGAGTTTCCTGCAGGCCGACTACACCACCCTCTCCCACTACCGGCGGCCGGCTTCGACCTGCTCATCTCGCTGTACGCGGGGCCCGGTCTGGGATCACTGTCAGCAATATCTGGCGCCGAGCGTGCTACTCCTCGCCAACAGCAGCCATGG
Source organism: uncultured Actinomycetota bacterium (assembly GCA_963731295.1). GTDB lineage: Bacteria > Actinomycetota > Actinomycetes > Propionibacteriales > Propionibacteriaceae > Microlunatus. The sequence goes on along the minus strand of CAVSUP010000004.1, from coordinate 175,059 downwards.
TGACGCCAGCCCGGCCGCGCTTGATCCGAGCCTGAAACTCGTGGCCGCGGTGCACCACCGCGACGACAAGTACCGCCTCGACACCAGCGCCCTCGATAGTTATCTGGAGCCCAGGAGGCCGGCCACCGCCGACCCCGAGCTCATCCGCCGGCAAGGGCGAGGAATCGGTTACACCCGAACGGCGTTCGCCTATATATTCCGACTGGCATAGGCACGAGGAGCTACATGACGTCGGGCTCCGGTTGGCCGACACGCCGGGCGTCCGGAGGGCAGTCCGGGCAAATTCGCGAGACACCGGAGATTGCCGCTCCCCCCACTCCAAACGCGATTTCAGCGTCCGGAAGCGGCGGTGCCTCCCTCAGCCGACCTCGTGATCATCCGGCCGGGTTTCGGCTCTCCACCAGGCAGTTTTCCGCTCGTACGAGCCTGTTGACCGGACCAGCGGAGCACTGGTATTGCGAGATTGACATCGCCTTCCGTTCACCTATTGTTCACTTGACGACTATCTCTTAGCGTCGAGCCAGTGGGTGTTCACCGACACCTCGCCACCCGTTCCAGATAGGGACCGAAGTGACAGTGCTGTTCGTCGTGATCGCCGTCATCGTCGTGGCCCTCATCTTCGACTTTACGAACGGGTTCCACGACAGTGCGAACGCGATGGCCGGCCCGATCGCCACCGGCGCGCTCAAACCGCGTACTGCCGTGATCCTCGCCGCGGTCCTCAACCTGGTCGGCGCCTGCCTCTCCACCGAGGTCGCCAAGACCATCTCCGGCGGATTCTTCGACGAGAAGCTGATCGCGGCGCCGATCATCCTGGCCGGCCTCGTCGGCGCCATCGTCTGGAACCTTCTGACCTGGCTGCTCGGTCTGCCGTCGAGCTCCTCCCACGCACTCTTCGGCGGTCTGATCGGGGCCGTCGTGGTCGGTGCCGGCATCAGCTCGGTGCACGGCTGGGTGATCGTCTCCAAAGTCCTGCTGCCGGCCCTCGTCGCCCCGTTGGTCGCCGGGGTCGCCGCCGCCGTGGCCACCCGGCTGGCCTACCGGATCACCCGCCGTACGCCGAGCCTGCACAGCAATACCGGCTTCAAGTACGGGCAGGCGTTCACCGCCTCCCTGGTCGCGCTGGCCCACGGCACGTCGGACGGCCAGAAGACCATGGGCGTCATCACGCTCGTGCTCATCGCCGCCAACATGCAGACGGTCGGCACCGGCCCCCAGTGGTGGGTGATCATCGCGGCCGGCCTCGCGATCGGCCTCGGCACCTACTCCGGCGGCTGGCGCATCATGCGCACCATGGGTAAGGGCATCGTCGAGATCGAGACCCCACAGGGCGCGGCATCCGGCGCGGCCACGGCGGCCACGATCCTCGCGTCGGCCCACCTCGGTTTCGGCCTCTCCACCACCCACGTCAGCACCGGCAGCATCCTCGGCTCGGGCGTCGGCCGCGAAGGCGCCGAAGTGCGCTGGGGCGTCGCCCGCAAGATGGTCGTGGCCTGGCTGCTCACCCTGCCCGCAGCCGGCCTGGTCGGCGGCCTTGCGGCTCTTCTCGCCGGTCAAGGCATCGGCGGCGTCATCGCTCTGCTGGTCCTGCTCACTGCGGCCTGCATCGTGATCTTCGCCTTGTCCCGCCGCAACCGGATCACCCACATCAACGTCACCGACAGCCACGAGGTCATGGTGCTGGCCGGGGCCGCACCGTCCACGTACGCGAACGATCCGCGGCTCGACCCGCACCACAAGGCCAAGAAGGCCAAGAACGCCAAGAGCGCCGCCTGATGCACATCGACTGGGCTGCCCTCGGCATCGTCGCGGTGGTCGCGATCGCCTCGTCCGTGGTGTTCATCCTGCTGCTGGCCACCGGCGTCCGCCTCCTTTCGGTCGCCAAGGTGCGGACCAACCAGGGCGTCTCCGGCACCGGGGCACTCTCCATCGGCTACTCGATGATCGGCCTGGCCGGGCTGCTGGTGCTGTTGGGCCTCTACCTGATCATTCCGCAGTTCCGCTGACCCGCTGAGTTCTCGCACCCGTTCCACCTGCGAGGCACTCCGAACGGTGCCACGATGACGGAATGAAGATCGTCGTCGCGGCGATTCCGGCGTACGGACATCTCTATCCACTGATGCCTTTGACGCTGGCCTGCGTCGACGCCGGCCATGACGTCACCGTGGCCTGCGGGCCACCGTTCCTCGACCGGCTCCCCGTGCCGACCGTTCTTCAGCAGCCCGCGGATTTCGACCTCGGCGCCGCCTTCGGCGAAGCCGAGCGCCGGCAGCCCGAGCTCAAGGGCCGGGAGCTGACCGTGGCGCTGTTCGCCGACGTGACCGCTGAGATCGTCGCCACGACCCTGCTCCCCTACCTGAAAGCTGCCCGGCCCGATCTCGTCATCTACGAGGGGATGGACATCGGTGCCGGGATCGCCGCCGACGTGGTCGGCATTCCGTCGGTCGCCTACTCGATCGCCCTCAGCCACCTGGCCTACGTGATGATCCACCCAGCGGCCATCGGCTTCCACCGAGAGCTGTGGACCGCTCGCGGTCGCCTCGCGCCGGTCGACCGGCTGATCCTGGCCGATGCGCTGCTCGACCCCACGCCGCCGTCCTTGCGTTCGTTCAGCCGGCCGGTCGATGCCCGGAAGCTCCCGATCCGATCCGTCGGGTACGCCGAATCGCTGGGCCGGGTGCCCGACTGGCTCACCGAACCGAAAGTGCGGCCGCGGATCTATCTCACCCTCGGCACGGTCTCGTTCGGAGCAGTCGAAGTCATGCAACGGGTGCTCAGCGATTTAGTCGGTCTCGACGCCGACATCCTCGTGACCGTCGGGCCGGAGGGGGACCCGACCGCGGTGGGCGAAGTCGCTCAGACCGTCCACGTCGAGACGTTCGTTGACCAGGCCGCGGTCATGCACCACGTCGATCTGATGGTCCACCATGGCGGCACCGGCAGCGTGCTGGGCGCCTTGGCCGCCGGGGTGCCGCAGCTTCTGCTGCCGCAGGGTGCCGATCAGTTCTTCAACGCCGAGCTGTTGACCAAGGCGGGGGCTGCCAAGGCCTTGCTGAACGCGGACCAGCAGCCGGGCGCAATCAGGGCCGCCGTCGAGTCACTGCTGATCGCCGGCCCGGAACGAGCCGCCGCTCGACGGATCCAGGCCGAGATTGCCGACCTGCCGGCTCCGGCCTCAGTCGTTGCGGAGCTCGTCGGGCTGGCCGGCGGGTGACCATGCACGTCGCGACCACCACCCGCACGTCGCGAAGATGGCGGAGGCGGCGGGATTTGAACCCGCGAGAGGGTTTGTGCCCTCAACCCGCTTAGCAGGCGGGCGCCATAGACCGGACTAGGCGACGCCTCCCCATACTCGCGTGTCCGATCTCGGGCGTACCCGACGATCGAACGCTGGGCAACACTACAGACCCGGGACCGCGCGAAGCAAAGTCAATAAGCCACGCGGCGGGCGATCGGCGAAATAGGCCCGGACCCGGCCGCCCACGTACAGTAGAGCCAAATTTCTCCCAGTAGCCCCGCCGAACGCCAAGGAGGTGCCGATGCCGGATCATCCAGCATCGGGTGACTGGAGCTGGGACCTGCCACCCGGAGCGGCGCCTCCGGCGCGGCCGGCCCGACGGGCTCTGGATCAGGGCGACGACTTCCGCCGTACCGTCATCTTCACCATCGTCGGCACGGTGGTGCCCGGGCTCGGGCTGATCGTCGGCCGGCGCCGGATCGTCGGCAGCGTCATCCTCGGCATCTTCGCAGCCACGGTCCTCTCGCTCGGCATCTACGTCATCGTCGACCGACAGGGACTGCTCGCGTACGCGCTGGATCCGACCGTGCTGCGCCGCCTCGCGGTCGCATTGATCGCGATCGCCGTCGTCTGGGTCGGCGTCGTGGTCGCCAGCCACCTCGCGCTCCGCGGCGACACCTCCACCGCCCAACGGGCCACCGGTGGGGTGCTCGTCGGCCTGCTGGCCTTTGCAGTCGCCGCGCCGATGGCGGTCGCGGCCAACTACTCCTACGTCTCGGCCGACGCGCTGAACAGCACCTTCAAGAGTGAGAAGGAGACCACCAGCGCCACCCGGCCCACATTGATCGCGCCCAAGCCGACGAAAGCCGGCCAGACCAGCAAGCTTGACCCGTGGGCGGACAAGCCGCGGCTGAACATCCTGCTGCTCGGCGGTGACGCCGGACGCGGTCGCGAGGGTACGCGAACCGACACGGTGATCTTGGCCAGCATTGACACCCAGACCGGCGATACGACGATGTTCAGCCTGCCCCGCAACACCGGTCGGATGCCGTTCCCCTCGGATTCGCCGCTGCGCCGCTACTACCCGAACGGCTTCACGAACGGTGACGGCAACAACGCCGAATACTTCCTGAACGCGATGTACGACAACGTGCCCAACTCGGTGCCCAAGGACGTCCTCGGCCCGACGGACAGCCTCGGCGCCGACGCGCTCAAGCTCTCGGTCGGCGAAGCGCTCGGTTTGCAGGTCGACTACTACGTGCTGATCAACCTGCAGGGCTTCGCGAAGATGATCAACGCACTCGGCGGGATCACGGTCAACATCAACACCTACATCCCGATCGGCGGCAACACCGACCTGCACATCCCTCCGACGGAATACCTGAAGCCTGGCGCCAAGCAGCACCTGGCCGGCCGCGAGGCCCTCTGGTATGCGCGGGGCCGTTACGGCTCGGACGACTTCGCCCGGATGGACCGGCAGCGGTGTGTGATCAACGCCATCATCAAGCAGGCGAATCCGACTAACATGCTGGCTCGCTACGAGGACATCGCCAAGGCCGGCAAGTCGATCATCTACACCGACATGCCGCAAGAGGTGCTGCCGCTGATGGTTGATCTGAGCCTGCGGGTCAAGGACGGCAACGTCCGCAGCATCGTCTTCAAGCACGGCGTCGACGGTTTCCTCAGCCCGAGCCCGAACTTCGCCCAGATGCGCAAGCGGGTCAAGGTCGCGATCGGCGAGGCCAAGTCGGCTAAGCCGAAGAAGAAGAAGAGCACCGGCACGACGAAGACCACCGAGAGCGAAGACGTCAACGACACCTGCGCCTTCGACCCCAAGATGGCGGCGACCGCGCAGCCCTATCGCTGATCGCGATCAGGAGGCCGTCAGGTGATCGGTCGGTAGCCGCGGTCAGCATCAAGCCGGCGCTGCACAGTGCTGATCAGGGCCAGGAAGGTCGGGTCCGAGGCCGTACGGGGGTTGATCACCTCGAGGCTGGGTGCAGCCTCGGGCCGGGTGACCACCGTGAGCCGCTGCCCGTTGAGCTTGACGGTGTCGATCATGGACCAGGCCACCGCTCGGGTCTGCCGGCCGCGGAGCACGGTCAGCTCCTCCGGACCGGTCACCACCACCATTCGCAGCCGCAGCACGAAGAGCAGCGCCAGAATCGCCAGCGACACGGCGAAGATCAACAGTGCCACGCCGATGATCTTGATCGCCAACGGCCAGCCCGCCGCCGCGGCCGCCACGATCAGCCCGGCCCCGATCACAGCACCGCCGGACGAGATGGCCAAGGCCCGAACGGGCGGGACCGGCTTGAGCTCGAATCGTTCGCCGGTCGGCTGGGGGCCAGTCACACGCCGACACTATCGCCGCGGTTCGGGAGTTGACCGCATATCGGCGGGCAGCGAGCGGTGCCGCCGCCAGGCTGCCAGCATGGCTGCCCGCGATCCGCCCGGGTGGGCGGCATGCCAATCGCGGGAGAAGCGGTTGAGCTCGAACTGGGCGCCGATCGGACGCAAGCCGTCCGAGCGGGTCGCCCACCAATGCTCAACGGCTTGTCCGAGCGTGCGCCCGGCTCCGTGCTCGATGAAGCTGCGCATCGAGGCGTCGAAGCGGAAGGCGGACCCGATCTGCTGGACGAAGAACGCCCGGAGCACCTGCGAGCTCCGCTGGCCGGGCGGGATCACGGTCTGGGCGGTGAGCGGCCCCGACAGTTGGGGCGTGGACCGTCGCTTGGTGGGCGGTCGGGCGGGTGTCCGCCCATCAAGGGTGTCGGCGATCCGTTCGATCAGGTCGATCTTGCCGCCGGACGCGCTGATCCCGAGCACCAGGGTGAATCTGACCAGCTCGGACTTCTCCCAATACCAGCGGCGCAGTTCGTCGCCGGTCATGGACGGACTGAGCGGCGGGCGTACGACGAGTTCCATGTTGGCGACCCTAGATCGCGCGACTGACAGAAATCGGCGGCGAGGGTGGGATTCGAACCCACGGAACGGTCTCCCGCTCGGGCGCTTTCAAGGCGCCTGCACTAGTCCACTATGCGACCTCGCCCACGGCGTACCCGCGCTGAGCACCCCAGAGCTTAGCTGACTACCTCGAGCCTGTGGCAGGCTGAAATCGTGCGTGCCATCGTGATGACCGAATCCGGACCACCCGAAGTCCTGCGGCTGGCCGAGGTCGATACCCCGACACCCGGCTCGGGTGAGGTGTTGATCAAGGTTGCGGCCGCCGGAGTCAACCGGGCCGACCTGATGCAACGGCAGGGCCACTATCCCCCGCCGCCCGGAGCCAGTGACCTGCTCGGGCTGGAGGTGTCGGGATTCCTGGCCCAGGTCGGCGATGAGGTCGCCGGCTGGTCGGTCGGCGACCCGTGCGTCGCCCTGCTCGCCGGCGGCGGCTATGCGGAATACGTCGTGGTCCCGGCGGGGCAGGTCGTCGCTCCCCCGCCCGGGCTCGACCTGGTCGCTGCCGCCGGCGCGATCGAGGTCGCCGGCACGGTGTTGTCCAATCTGGAGCGGGTCGGGCTGGCGTCGGGTGAGATCTTCCTGGTGCATGGCGGCGCGGGCGGAATCGGCTCGTTCGCCATCCAGTACGCGAAGGCGCTCGGCGCCACGGTCATCGCCACCGCGGGATCGGACGACAAGCTCGCCTACTGCCGGTCGATCGGAGCTGATCACGCGATCTCCTACCGCGTGGACTGGCCGCGTGAGGTCAGGCGGGTCACTGATGATCATGGTCTGGACGTGATCTTGGACAACATGGGGGCGAAGTACCTGGGCGATCATGTCCGGCTGCTCGCCACGAATGGTCGACTGGTGATCATCGGCCTGCAGGGCGGCGCCAAGGGTGAGCTCGACATCGGGGCACTGATGGCCAGGCGCGGCTCGGTGTCCTCCACCTCTTTGCGGGCTCGGCCGGTCGAGGAGAAGGCCGCCATCTGCGCCCGCGTCGTCGAATCGGTCTGGCCGATGATCCAATCCGGTGCCGTCGTCCTGCCCACCCCCACGACCTTCCCCCTGGCCAACGCCGCCGCGGCCCACGCCCTGCTCGAATCCGGCGATGGCCAGGGCAAAATCATCCTGACCGTCTGACCTATCGGCCTCAGCCCGATTCCCGAGCCCGATGCCCCACGTACGTCCCCCTCTGGATCGCGCGTTTCTCCGCACATGGTCCCAAATGTCGCCGGATTCGGCCCGATCTGGGCACTTATCTCCGCACATGGTCCGATCTGAAGAACCGCTCTACTCCAAGCCGCCGGCCAATGAATTTCCCGAGTTATCCACAGATGTGCCCGAGGGGTCTGGCGCGGGACCCGGCCCGGTCCCGACGATGTCGGCCATGACTACATCGCCGAAGATCACGACGATCAGCCGAGCCCGAGCGCGCGCCTTGCAGATGCCGCTCAAGGAACTGCTCGGCCCGGATCACATCAAGCTGCACCACGACACCTACGTACGCAAGCGGGTGATCACCACGACCACCCGAGCGGCGGCCCTGATCTCCCGGCTGCCTGCGGCGTCGCATCTCAGTCACCACACCGCGGTGACGATCTGGGGCGGGGTCGCGCCGCCGACCTCCGACCTCCACGTGAGCATGGCGACCCGGGAATCTCGCTGTCGACGGGCTGGCGTCGCGGCCCATCTGTCGCCGTCAAACGTAGCGATCACCAACAAGGACGGCCTGCCGATCTCGACGCCGGTTCAAGCGTTCCTTGATCTGGCCAGCGCCGGCGTCAGCCTGGTCGATCTGGTCGTGGCCGGTGACAGCCTGGTCAAGGCCCTGAACCTCGAACCCGAGGACTTCATCGAAGCCGCCGAGACCTGGACCGGCCGCAACGTCCGGCGAGCCCGCCGCGCGGCCGCACTGATCCGGGCCGACGTCGATTCCCCGATGGAGACCAAGCTCCGACTGCTGCTGATCTTCGCCGGATTCGCCGAACCCGAGGTCAACTTCATCCTCCGCAACGAGCACGGCGTCTGGGTCTGGCGCTTCGACCTCTACTACGACCGGTGGAAGCTGATCATCGAGTACGACGGTCGCCAGCACGCCTTCGACGTCGAGCAGTGGTCGCGCGACCTGAGCCGGCGCGAGGCCTTGGACCGCGACGGCCTGCGGATTCTCGTCATCCAGTCCGACGGCATTTACGGTGACCCGCTGCACACCCTGCAACGCGTACGCGACGCGCTCCTGGACCGAGGGGCGACTGACGTCCCGCGAGCCTTCAAGGGCGAGTGGATGAAGCACTTCTCCTCGCGGACCCGGGTCGCCTGATCGGCCCGGGTCCCCTGATCGACCCGCGCCGCCGGAGTGCGCGTTTTCGACCGTGTGCGGAGAGATGGAGGCGGATTCGGCCAGATCCGCCTCCACATTCGACCGTGTGCGGAGAAACGCACCGAAGAGCCGCCTGCCGCCGCCGCAGGCTGCCGCCGCAAGCCGCCCGGCCGCTCAGGAGGTCCAGGCCCGCCAGAGCCGCGCGTATTCTCCGTCGGCGGCCACGAGCTCATGGTGACTGCCCAACTCCGCGATCCGGCCGTCGATGACCACCGCGATCCGGTCGGCATCGTGCGCGGTGTGCAACCGATGGGCGATGGCGACCACGGTCCGGTCCAGCAGCAGCGCGCCCATCGAGCCCTCGAGATGCCGGGCGGTCCGCGGATCGATCAGCGAGGTGGCCTCGTCCAGCACCAGCGTGTGCGGATCGGCCACCACCAGCCGGGCCAGCGCGATCTGCTGGGCCTGGGCCGGCGTCAGCTTCTGATTGCCCGAGCCCAGCACCGTATCGAGCTTCCGGGGCAGCCGGGACACCCAGTCCCACGCCTCGACGGTCTTCAGAGCCGAGATCACCACGTCATCGGACGAGTCCTCGCGGGCCAAAATGATGTTGTCGCGCACGCTCCCGACGAAGACGTGATGCTCCTGGGTCACCAGGGCCACCTCGGTCCGCAGCGTCTCCAGTGGCAGCGAGGTCAGCTCCACCCCGCCGACGGTCACCGAACCGGTCCGGGGGCCGTTGATCCCGGACAGCAATCTCCCAAGCGTCGACTTGCCGGAGCCGCTCGGGCCGACGATGGCCAGCCGCTCGCCGGGCCGCAGCTCGAGATCGACGCCGTGCAGTACATCATGATCAACCCGGTACGCGAACCGCAGGTCCCGGCCCACGAGACGATTGCCAGACGGCCGCTCGGAGCCGGCCTCGCGATCTTGGGGCACCGATGCGATCCCGAGGAGCCGGCTGGTCGAGGCAATCCCGACCTGCAGGCGGTCGACATTGCGGATCAGCCGCTGCAAGGGCTCGACCACGGCCTGCACATAGAGCGTTGCCGCCGTGATCTGGCCGAGCGACACCCAATCGTTGAGATAGCCGATTCCGCCCAAGATCAACACCAGGACCAGCGGCGTGTCAAAGGCGAATCCGAGCGCGAAGAACATCAGGTTCCGCAGCGTCATCGTGTAGCGCTCAGCCTGGGCCGAGACCGCGATGTCTTGATCACCGATCTCGACCCGAGTGGCCTGCAGGCCCAAGGCCTCGACGGTCCGCGAGCCCTCGACGGTCTCGGTCAGACTCGAGTTGATCTTCGAGTACGTGCCACCTTCGGTGATGTAGCCCTTCGGTGCGCGGTGCAGATACCGGCGTACCGAGAAGATCAACAACGGCGCCATGATCACCAGCGGCAGCGTCAACAACCAGGAGTTGAGCAGCATCGCCACCACCGTCAACAAGGTGGTGACGGCCGCGATCACCGCCTCGGGCAGGCCGAACCGCACACTTTGGCTCATGGTGCTGACGTCTCGGGTCACCCGGGTGACCAGATCACCCGAGCTGGCGCTCTCCACCCGGCCCAGCGGGAGTCCGAGCACGGTGCGCACGATGTACTCACGCGCCTCGGCCAGCAGATCCTGGCCGAAGATCACCGAGGCCCGCAGGGCCAGGAAGGTCAACAGCGCTTGAAGGACGACGACCCCGGCCACGGCCATCGCCAGGCCGTTCAGCGCTGACGCCAAGGTGTTGCCCGAGGTCGCCTGGTCAACCAATTCGCCGAGAATGCGGGGCAGCACGAGACCGGCGATCGCCGCCAGCACATGCAACGCCAGCACGGAGGTCACGATCAGCTTCCGCCGTCGGATCAACGACCCGAAGAAGGCCGCGACGGCGTGCCGATCAGCCACCGGCAGTCCGCGCTGCGGATTCTGCGATGCCGTGAAGTAGTCCTCGGCCCGCCGCTCGCGCAAGGCATGGCGACCCTGCCATGCCCTTAGGCGCGCGCGCCTGGATCCGGCCCGCGGTGCCGACAAGTCGGCGGGCACCCGCGGGGCCGGCGGGTCGACCCGCCAGGTCTCGGCGGAGCCCGGAAGCCGGGTCTGCACCTCAGTCATTGCTCCCCACCTCCTCGGTTTCCTCCATGGATCGGACCACAGCCCGTCGATAGCTTGCGTTCTCCCGAAGGAGTTCCTCGTGCGTCCCGTACGCGATGATCCGGCGATCACGCATCAGCGCCACCTGATCGGCGTGGTGCAAGATCAGCGGTGACACCGTCGTGATGATCGTGGTGCGGCCCCGTCGATAGTCGGACAGCCGCTCGGCGATCCGGGCCTCGGTGTGGGCATCGACCGCTGACGTGGGCTCGACCATGATCAAGATTTCCGGGTCCAGCGCCAGCACCCGGGCCAGCACGACCCGCTGGCGTTGCCCACCGGACAGTCCGCGACCGCGCTCGTCGATCATGCCCTGCCAGCCATCGGGCAGACCGTCGAACACGTCCTCGGCGGCCGCCGCGTGCAGCACCGCTTCAGCCTGCTCCACGGTCAGTCGGCCGTGCGGATCGATCGCCTCCTGCAACGTGCCGGAGAAAAGCTGACTGGAGGCGTCGCTGACCACGATCGTCCGCCGGACCTCGGCCAATTCGGCGTCGGCCAGATCGACATCGCCCAGGGTGACCCCCCACCGACGGTCGGCTAGCGCATGATCACGGGCGGCCAACCGCTCGCGGTCGGCCCGCTGGCGGGCCCGGGTGCGGCGCGCCACGCGACCCTTGAGCCCGTCGACCTCGGCGGCACTCACCGGCTCGGTGTCGGCGGGCAGATAGCGGCCGAGCCGATCGGCCAGCGCCGCGGAGTCGTCGGGGACCGACGACACGATCACGGTGAGCTGGCCCGGCCGCGCCGTGAAGCCGCTGACTTGATCATGAAGTGGTTGGTGGCCGGACAGGGTCAGCGCAATCTGCGGCCGCTGCCACGGGGGCTGGAGCTCGACCACGGCAATCGTCTTGCCCGCCGACACCAGGGAACGGACCCACTTGTGGGCCAGCTCGAACATGGTCTGGATCGGCCAGACCATGAAGACCGCGTACCCGAAGAAGCTGATCAACTCGCCCACCGACAGCGCACCGATGACGACCTGACGAGCACCCAACCAGGTCAGCGCGACCAGGAAGAGTCCGGAGAACAACACCCCGGTCGCCTCCACCGCCGCCTGCCAACCACCGGCGGAAACCCCGGCGAACCGGGTCCGTTGCGACTGCCCGTCGTAGTTTCGGGAGAAGGTCTGTTCGCCACCGATGCCGCGCAGGATGCGCAGTCCGGCCACGATGTCGGTGGCCATCGACGTCAGCTCCGAGGACAGCGATCGTTCGATCTCTTCGCGGCGCTGCAACGGTCTCAGCAGCGGCGTCGCCAGCAGCACGACCAGCGGTGCCGCGACCAGGACGACCAGACCAAGTTTCGGCGAGGTCGAGAGCACCAGACCGGCGATCACCAGATACGAGATCACCGCCCCGCAGGCCCTGGACACTATTTCGGTCAGCTCGCCGAACTCGTCGGAGTCGCTGGCCGAGACGCTCAGCACCTCACCGGTCGGCGTCCGCTGGGGCAGCACGTGTCCGAGCTGCGCTGCCTTGCGAGTGATCATCTTCATCGGGCCGTACATGCCGATCAGCCAGGCCCGCACGGTGAACGTGTGGTTCAACAAGCCAGCGAAGATTCCGATCAGCGCCAGGCCCAACATGATCAGGCTGTAGGACATGACGGCTTCGAGATCCTTGGGTACGACGCCCTCGTCGACCACCTTCCCGACCACGTACGGGCCAACCGCCCCCGGCAGCCACTCCAACATGCTGGACAGCGAACAGATGATCAACACCAATGGCTGCTGTCTCAGCAACCAGAAGAGGAAGCGCGACGGACTCCGGGTGTCGGGATCGACGAACGTCCGGGTACGCCAACGCCGCCCGGTGGCCTGTGCTGACGGTGCTCCCGGGTCGGTAACCTGCGGCGGAAAATCTTGCATGACCGATTAACCCTACGGTCGACACCCGTCCGGCAGCCACGGGTTTTCCGACCCCGCCGACCTCCCTCCTAGGATCGGCTGCATGACGACTGATCCCAACACCGCTGACAACTCCGAGCAGATGCAGGGGGTGGCCGGGGCGACCGAGGATGGTCGGGTCTACGTCGTCACCCCTCAGGCGATGGCCGTCGAGGGCCCGCCGCGCGAGCAGACGGAGACGGCGTCAGCCAAATCCGTCACCGACATGGTCGAGCAGCCGGCCAAGGTGATGCGGATCGGCAACATGATCCGCCAGCTGCTGGAAGAGGTGAAGGCGGCCCCGCTGGACGATGCGAGCCGGCAGCGGCTGCGGACGATCCATCAGTCGTCGATCGCCGAGCTCGAGGACGGGCTCGCGCCCGAGCTGGTGGACGAGCTGCAGCGGATCAGTCTGCCCTTCAGCGATGACGCCGTCCCGACCGACGCCGAGCTGCGGATCGCTCAGGCCCAGCTCGTCGGCTGGCTGGAGGGGCTGTTCCACGGCATCCAGACCGCACTGTTCGCCCAGCAGATGGCGGCCCGGGCGCAGTTGGAGCAGATGCGCCGCGCGCTCCCGCCGGGGACCACGCCGGCACCCGAGGACGGGGGTCGTCCACCGGGAAGCGGCGGGATGTATCTGTAGCGCCCGCTCGCGGCTCTGACCGGTGACGAGGCGCCGCGCGCCCGAAACCTTCAGGGACATTTCAGGATTTCCCCGGAACCGGAATCAGGGAGCCGACGTCTGATGCGAGGCCTGTTGACGAGACCTCAGAGGAGTTTCAGATGCCGACGCTTTGCCCCACCACCGACCATCGACCGACCCGCCAACCCGCTCCGATCGGCTGCGTGGAGCTCGCCCCGATTTTCCAAGATCAACTGCTCGAGGAGTCGCTGACGGCCGCCGCTCCGGCATCGCTGCGCCATCGGCAGGCCGCGCTGGTCCGCCAGGCCGAGAATGCCTGTCGCGCCTGCCCGTTGATCGCCGACTGCCTCTATCGAGCGGTCGTCGAACATGATGTGGCCGGTGTGGCCGGCGGCACGACGGCCGGTCAGCGGCAACAGATTCGTCGGCGGCTCGGCATCGTCGTCGAGCCGGAGGATTTCGACACCCTGGCCGGCGTCACCGGCCGGAACCGGCAAGTCGATCATGACGAAGTGGTCCGGCTGCGCAACGCCAATCCCCAGGAGAGCTTGGAGATGCTCGCCCATCGTCTCGGCTGCTCGCTGTCGACCGTGAAGCGCCACCTCCGTCGGGAACGGAGTCACCCGACCGCGCGCACCCACCGGCCGTCGAAGCCGTCCCGCCGGGCGGTGCTGTCAGCGGCCGCGGAGGTGATCAACGGCAGTCAAGGGAGCTCGCAAGCGGCCTGAGCCGAGCTTGCCGCCGCGGAGGACGGAAGCGCACAAAAGGGCTGCGCATCGGCTGGAGCGCCGGGCTATCGTCGGGAGTCTTGATCATCATCGGGATCGGAGCCTGACATCGACGTCCAGGAGTTTGCGCAGTCCTTCACCGCCTTCACCCAGGCGATGACCCTCGCCGCGGAAGGGAAGACCGGCGAGCTGACGCCCGTCGGTGAACACGTCCAACACTTCCTCGGCGTGCCGCTCAACGAGATCGAGCCGGTCAGCGAGACCATCCCCGCCCACCAGGTCGTCGATGTCGACCTGGCCCTGGAGGCGCTGCTCACCGAGTGCCGGGGCGTATCCCATGGCATTTCCGGCAACCACAAGGCCCACGTCGACAGCTTCGTGGACTTCTTCACCCGCTCGTTCGGCACGTTCACGCTGGGCGCGGTGGCGTACGAGCGCAAGGCCACCGGACCCGACAGCGACCGCCGGGTGATCGCGTTCGGGATCGGCGAGATCCGGTTCGATGGTGTGCCGCTGATGTGGCTGCAGCGGACCCCTGATCCGCGCTACGGCCGCGAGCAGTACACCCTCGAGGTGCTGTGTCCGAGCGCCGCGACCACTGATCACTTCCTGACCCGGGTCCGGGAGCTGATGTCGGAGCTGAGCGTGTTGCGCGGGCAGATCATCTCCTTCATCCGCGACGACTTCGACTACCACGCGCCCGGGTCGGAGCTGACCTTCCTCCGTCGGCCCGCGGTCAGCGCCGATCAGGTGATCCTGCCCGACGGTGTGCTTGATCGGGTCGATCGACACGTCATCGGCATCGGCGCCCACCGCGAGACCCTGCGCGCCGCCGGGCAGCACCTCAAGCGCGGCATCCTGCTCTATGGCCCGCCCGGCACCGGCAAGACCCACCTCGTACGCCATCTGCTCAGCCAGACGACGGGAACCACGGCGGTGCTGCTGTCCGGACATTCCCTCGGGCTGATGAGCACGGCGACGCAACTAGCGCGTGCGGCCCAGCCGGCCATCGTGGTGATGGAGGACTGCGATCTGGTCGCCGAGCATCGCGGCGGCGACACCAATGCCGCGCTGTTCGAGACGTTGGAAGCCATGGACGGGTTGGCGGCCGACGCCGACATCGCGTTCATCCTGACCACCAACCGGGCGGATCTGCTGGAACGGGCGCTGGTCGAGCGACCCGGCCGGGTGGATCTGGCGGTGGAGATTCCGAAGCCGGACGTCGAGGCCCGCGAGCGACTGTTTCGGTTGTACGCGGCCGACCTGCTGGCGGCCGGTCAGTTGACCGACTCGGTCGTTCGCCTCGCGGCCGAGCGCACCGAGGGGGTGACCGCATCGTTCACCAAGGAACTGATCCGGCGCTGCGTGATCAATGCGGCCCAGGAGCAACGGCAGCCCCGAGACTCCGATGTCGAACAGGCGCTGGACGAGATGTCCTCCGACGCCGAAGCCCTCACCCGGACGTTGCTGGGCGGGGAGGGTGGATCGCTGTTGGAGGGGTCCGAAGGGGATCTTGATCTCCGGGCCACCCGATCGTCCTACGGTCCTCACCCCGGACTTGCGCCCCGCGCCGGATGGCACATGAGCTTCCCCGACGACGACTGACCGCCCGACCCCGGTCGCTCAGCCGAACCAATGACGGAGTTCCGCGACCAGGCCACCGTCTTCGAACAGCGGGCTCACGTCGTCGGCCGCCGCATGGACCTCGGCCGGGGCATCGCCGATCGCCACCCCACGACCGGCCCAGCGGAGCATCTCGATGTCGTTGCGGCCGTCACCGAAGGCCAGCACATCGGCGGACGCGATACCCAGGTTCATGGCCACCTCGGCCAACCCGGTCGCCTTGTTGACCCCCTCCGGCGCGATGTCGAGCCAGGCACTCCAGCCGACGAAATAGGCGACCCCGTGCAGCCCGAGGTGCTTGGCCAGCGTGATGAAATCCGTATCCGAACGGGTTGGATCGCGCAAGATCACCCGGGTCACCGGCCGTGAACTCAACTGCTCGAGGTCCTCGATGATCATCTCGCCGGTCAGGTCACCACCGGGAAAATGATCATTGAGTCGGTAGCCGCGACCGATCTCCTCGACCGCGATCAGCGTTCCCGGAGCAAACTCCTCGACCCGGGCGATGACGTCCCGGGGGTCGAAGGTGATGGCCTTGATGATCTCCTGTGGCGGATAGCTGACGATCACGGCTCCGTTGGAGCAGACCGCCGGACCCCGCGGTAGTCGGAGTCGATCGACGACCTCCTGCGTGCCGTGCCAGGAGCGTCCCGTCGACAACACCACCGGAACCCCGGCGGCCACCACCGAGCTGATGGCGTCGGCCACCGCCACCGGCAGTTCACCATCGTGATCCACCACCGTGCCGTCCACATCGAGCGCGAGGAGGCGCGGGCGCCAACCCGGCCGCACTGTCGAGTTGATCAACGCGGGGTCAGAGCCTCTCGACCGCCGAGGAACGGTCTCAGCGCCACGGGAATGCGCACCGAGCCGTCAGCCTGCTGGTGATTCTCCAAGATCATGATGATCGTCCGGGTCATCGCGCACAGGGTGCCATTCAAGGTGGCGACCGGTCCGGTGCCCGTGTCGTACCGGGCTCGGATGTTCAGCCGGCGGGCTTGGAACTCCGTGCAGTTTGAGGTCGACGTGATCTCCCGGTACCGGTCCTGGGTCGGCAGCCAGCCGTAGCAGTCGTACTTGCGGGCGGCACTCAGACCAAGATCGCCACCGGCCAGCTCCAAGACCTGGAAGGGAATCTCGAGCGCGGAGATGAACTCCTTCTCCCACTGCAACAGTCGCTGATGCTCGGCTGCGGCCTCGTCCGGCGCGCAGAAGACGAACATCTCCACCTTGTCGAACCAGTGCACCCGGAAGATCCCCCGGGTGTCCTTGCCGTACGAGCCCGCCTCGCGGCGAAAGCTCGGGCTGTAGCCCGCGTACCGGAGCGGGAGCCGGGTCGCGTCGAGCACCTCGTCGGAGTGGTACGCCGCGAGCGGCACCTCGGCGGTCCCGACCAGATAGAGATCATCTTCGGCCAGGTGGTAGACGTCCTGCGCCGCCTGCCCCAGGAAGCCGGTGCCCTCCATCGCCGCTGGTTTGACCAACGCCGGCGGGATCATCGGCGTGAAGCCGTTCTTCAGCGCCGCACTCATCGCCAAGTTGATCAAGGCCAGCTCGAGCTCGGCTCCCTGACCGGTGAGGTAGTAGAACCGCGAGCCGGACACCTTCGCGCCCCGTTCGACATCGATCGCCTTGAGCAGCTGTCCGAGCTCGAGATGATCTTTCGGAGCGAACCCCTCGGCCGCGAAGTCCCGCGGCGTGCCGATGGTCTCCAGCACGACATAGTCGTCCTCACCACCGGGGGGCACATCGGTGAAGACCAGGTTGCCCACCTGCTTGAACATCTCGTCGAACGTCGCGCCGATCTCGCCCTGGGCCGCGTCCGCCTTCTTCACCAGATCGGCGAGTTCTTTGGTCCGGCTCAGCAGGGCAGTCCGCTCGTCACCTTGGGCCCGGGAGATCTGCTTGCCGAGACCCTTCTGCTCGGCCCGCAATTCCTCGTACGCGGCAATCGCGTTGCGCCGGGCTTCGTCGGCGGCCACCAGGTCGTCGACCAGCGACTCCGACTCGCCACGGGCCCGTTGAGACGCTCGTACGCGGTCAGGATCCTGGCGCAACACCTTCACATCGATCACAGACGTACCCTACCGAGGGCCCGACCGGACGACGACACGATGTGATCGTGGCCCGTGCTTCCGCCTGTCAGACGAGATCGATTGGATCGGGCTGAAACAATCACCCTGTGGTGCGCCGACCTCCGACTCGATCATCGGTGCTGGTCGTGGCCGTGCTGCTGGTGGCGGCCGTGATCTGGACGTGGCTGACCTTCACCTCGGACGCGCTCGCCCGGCTCGACGCGCGCTATGTCGCCCGACCGCTCGACCCGCAATCAGCCACGGCCCAGATCGCTGCCGCCTTCGCCCTGCTCACCTGGCCCGGACTGGAGTATCTGGCCCTGGCCGGGATCGCGCTGTGGGCGTTCCAGCGCCGGCTCCGACAGCTGGCGATCGCGCTGGTCCTGGTGGTCGTTCTCGGGTGGGGTGGCGCGTATCTGGCCAAGATCATCATTCGCCGGCCCCGTCCCGAACACGCCCTGGACCTGTTGACCGCGAACGGGTTTGCCTATCCGTCCGGGCACGTGACCGCGGCGGTGGCCTCGGCCATCGCCGTCGGCGCCACCTTCGCGGTGACCCGGCAGAGCCTGCGCGCGCGGGTTATCTGGCTGGCCGGCGCCGGGTTCCTGGTGATCGCCGTCGGCGTGGACCGCTGGTTGACCGGCGCGCATTACCTCACCGACATCGTCGGAGGTGCCTTGCTGGGCGCGCTCGTGGCGAGCGTGGCGTTGATCGTCGCCGGGGTGCGGGTGCCCGTTCCGTCAGAGCTGGTCACCGAGCTGGTCCGCAGTCGCGCTCCTGTGGTGGAGAACGCCACCCGGCCGCCGCGTGCCGCGGTCATCTTCAATCCATCGAAGGTGACCGACTGGATCACCTTCCGGCGCCACGTCGAGTACGAGCTGAAGTCCCGCGGCTGGGAGCGGGCGCTGTGGTTGGAGACGACCCCCGACGATCCGGGGCGGGCGATGACCGCTCAGGCCGTCAGCGAGGGGGTGGACCTCGTGCTGGGTGCCGGTGGTGACGGCACGATCCGGGTCATCTGTTCGGGCTTGGCCGGCACCGGCGTGCCGTTCGGTCTGATTCCGGCCGGCACCGGCAATCTGCTCGCCCGCAACATCGGCATCCCGCTGGACGAGGCCGCTGCGCTGGACGTGGCTTTCGACGGAGTCGACAAGTCGATCGACCTGGTCGAGATCACCGTCGACGGCGGCAAACCCGATCACTCGGCCGTGATGGCTGGTATCGGGATCGATGCGGTGATCATGGAAGGCACCGACCCGAATCTGAAGAAGGCGGTCGGCTCGGCCGCCTACTTCGTCGCGGCCGCGCAACACGCCAATCATCCGGCCCTGCACGCCACGATCCAGGTGGACGATCACCCGCCGGTCAAGCGGCGGGCCCACGTGATCGTGATCGGCAACGTCGGCTTCCTGCAGGGCAACATCCCGCTGATTCCCGATGCCCGCGCCGACGACGGGATCCTCGATGTGCTGGTCGCCTCGCCACGTACCGCTGCTGATTGGGTGCGGATCACCACCCGGGTGCTGACCCGGCGCAAACGAGCCGACGAGCAGCTCGACCGCTTCACCGGCAGCAAGGTAACCATCCAGGTCGATGAGCGGGACCAGTATCAGCTGGACGGGGACACCGTCGGCGAGTGCAACACGATGATCGCCGAAGTCATCCCCGGCGCGCTGATCCTGCGGGTGCCGCGACAAGCTGGCTGATGAGCCGCGAAACCCCGATGGCCGCAGGTGGGCCACCGGGGTTTCGCGGGATCAGTTGATCATGATCAGTCGATCACCGTCGGTTCAGGATCACCTGGCGACCTCGATCACTTGGCGACCTTGATCGACATCTCCTTGTAGCCCGTGACCGTCCGCGTCTTCAGCTTGCTCGTCGTGGCGACAGTGCTGAAGTCTTCACTGGTTTCCACCGCCAGATCGACGATGACGGCGTCATTGCGGGGGGTCGAAGTGACGCTCTTGAGAAGGGCGTCGAACGAGCTCGGGCCGTCTTCGTTGCATTCGCCGATCAGCAGGCACTCGATGCTGACGTCCTCGCCGCCCTCGGCCGCATCGACTCCACCGGTTGCTGCTAGCGAGCCGGACCTGCCCTTGGCTGCCTTCGGCACCGTCAGGGCGAGCGTGGTGGTCTTCACGACACTGCTGCGGAACGGAGCGACGCTCACCCGAACCTTCAGCTTGTCGCCGACCTTGACCTTCAGCAGCTTGGGCGAGCCGTACTTGCCGCCGTTCACCGAGGCCTCCATCTTGGTGATGTGCAGCTGGTCGTACTTGGTCTTGGCCGTTGAGGAGAAGGTCACCGAGTCGATCGTCACCTTCTCGAAGTCGTTATTGACCAGCTCGCTTGCCACATCGGCCATCTCGAACGCCGGGGGAACGGTCACGTCCTCCCGATCGGCCCACTGGTTCTTGTGGCTGACTCTGAAGGCGGCGCCGCCGGCGCGGGTTCCGGTGATCGTCCAGCCGGCGCTGGCGACGCCGTCACCCCATTCGTCGAAGACCGCGTCATAGTTGTCCCAGATGCCGTAGACGAGGGCGCTCGGCAGGAAGCTCTGGTCGATCACCTTGGTGGTGCCCGTCCGCTTCTTGCCCGTATCACCATTGCGAATGATCGTGGTGACATCGGCCATGGGCGGGTTCGTGGTCAGATCGGCCCGGATCGCCGCCGTCCGGTCCTGGTCGACGGTGCCGACGTCGGCCCCGACATTGGCCATCTTGAAGGGACCGAAGATCTCGTCCTTGACGATCGCCACCGAGTCGGCGTCATTGGCGCCGTAGCTGGACGGGCCGATCCGGTTCATCGGGTGCCCGAAGGCCAGCGCCTGGTTGCCACAGACCGCGGTCGTGGTGCCGATCCCGGCCGCAGTCACGTCGCCGTAGGACAGCGTGGCGGCAAAGTTGCCACCGGCTTGGGGACGCGCCGCCGGAGCCGCGCCGGCCCTCGGTGCGCTGTGGCTACCAGCCGCGTACGCCTTGACGGCCAGGCCGGCGGCGTCGGCCGCATCCTGGAACTCGTTGATCCGCTTGCTGCCGACCCCACTGATGGCCAGCGGCGTGACCAGCTGCTGCATGGTGCCGCGCGGCGTCGAGACTCCGGCCTTGGCGGCCAGGTCCCGTTTCGCGGTTGCGGACAACTTGATCTTGGTGGCGGCCTGCATCTTCGCCCTGGGGGCGGCCGCCTTCGCCGGCTTCACCGTGTAACCCAGCACGTCAACCATGTCCTGGGCCGGAGTCACTCCCCCGAGTGGTGACGGTGAGTTGGTGAAGCCGTACGAGACGGCGCCGAGCAGCTTGTCCCCGACGTAGACCGGCGACCCGGACATCCCGGCCCAGATTCCGCCGCCCTGGTCGATCACGTGCTTTCCGGTGTAGTCGGTGGCATTGATGATGATCATGTCGCGGCCGGCGCTGATCCCGTCCTTCAAGACCCCCAGCACCTCCACCTTGAACGGCTCCGGCGTGCTGCCTTTCACCACGGTGAGCCCTTCGCCGATCATGCCGGCCTTGACGGTGTTGAGCGGCACCGGCGGCGGGCAGTCCAGACCGGCTTGAGCTTTCACATCGGCGCCGGCCGGCACGGTGAGCATTGCGGCCACCATTGCGAGCAGGGCACCTGCGCTGGCTAGGGTCTTGCGTCTCGACAACCTTCGGGGGCTGGGCATGGGGGATTTCCTTTCCTCGACGTCGGCACCTCGAGGGAGCGTCCATCGCTCCGCGCCGTCCGACCTGCGCGAACTTACGGGTTCCCCGCGATAGTCGCTATACACAAAATTGCGTATCCCATAACGAATCGGACACGTATTTCGAGGCCTTTTCGGGCCCAATGCACGACTTAGCGGCGAAAGTCCTGTAAGCGCCGAAGCCACTCGCCAGCAGCCGCGTACTCAGCGTTGGACGTGCCGGTTCTGATGTGCGGTTGGGCTGCATCAGCGCGTGGATAACTACCGAGGAAAACGACATCGGCACAAATCCGGTGCAAACCCATCATGGCCTCAGCCAAACGCGCATCCTTGATATGGCCTTCGGCGTCGACCGAGAAACAATAGTCTCCCAACGTCCGCTTGGTCGGCCGGGACTCGATGCGACACAGGTCCACGCCTCGGCTGGCGAACTGCTCGAGAATCTCCAGCAACGCGCCCGGGTGGTTTTCGCGCATAAAGAGGACCATCGTGGTCTTGTCGGCACCCGTCGCTGGGGGCACCGGTCCCGGTCGGGCGGCGAGCACGAATCGGGTCACCGCATCGGGGTTGTCGGCAATGCCCACCGCGAGCGGCGCAAGCCGGTGAAGTACGCCGGCGACGTGTGCACAGATCGCGGCATCGAAGCGGGATTGCGGATCGGCGACCTCGGCGGCCGCGCCCGCGGTCGAACCACCCTCGGTCACCGCGGCTTCCGGGAGGTTCAACGCCAGCCAGTCCCGGCATTGCGCCGCAGCGTGCGGGTGGGTGAGGATCTGCCCGACGTCTTCCAGCCGGGTCCCCGGCCGCCCGAACAGGGTGAACTGCACCGGGAGCGTGACCTCACGAGTGATCAACAACGGATCCCCGTAGGTCAGGTTGTCCAGCGTGGCCGACACGCCCCCTTCGACGGAGTTCTCGATCGGCACCAGCGCCGCAGTCACCTCACCGTCGCGGACGGCCTGGAGCGCCATACCCACCGTCGCGTACGCGATCGGCTCGGCCCCGAGCGACGGGAGAGTAAGCAAAGCTTGATGGGTGAAAGTCCCGGCGGGTCCGAAGTATCCGTAGTGGGCAGGCGGGACTCCAGGCACCGCCACAGGCTATCCCCCACCCCGGACCATCCTCCGACTATTCACGCCCTGAGCCCTTCGTATCTCTTGTGCCCTGAGCCTGCCGAAGGCCGACATCAACCCGCAACTGGCTGGTGCGCTTCGACAAGCTCAGCGGACGTAGTTCTCCGACACCCTCGCGAAAGAGTCCGCCGTTTCGTGCCCTGAGCCCTTCGACAAGCTCAGGAGAACCCTGTCGAAGGGCCAGCCGCACCCGCGTATCGCGAGTTCGCCGCTTTCGTGCCCTGAGCCCTTCGACGAGCTCAGGAGAACCCTGTCGAAGGGCCAGCCCCACCTGCGTATCGCGAGTCCGCCGCTTTCGTGCCCTGAGCTTGTCGAAGGGCCAGCCGCACCTGCGTATCGGGAGTCCGCCGTTTTCGTGCCCTGAGCTTGTCGAAGGGCCAGCCGCACCTGCGTATCGGGAGTCCGCCGTTTCGTGTCCCTGAGCTTGTCGAAGGGCCAGCTCCACCTGCGTATCGGGAGTGCGCCGGTTTCGTGCCCTGAGCTTGTCGAAGGGCCAGCTCCTGCCCCGTTTGGTGATGATCAAGAATTGTCAGTGGTGCTGTTTAGAGTGAAAACATGATCGACGTTGACACCGACCTGGACAAGGTCCCCGGCCCCGACTTGGGCCTGTTGACCAGTGCCCAGCTGGCCGCGTCGATCAGCAGCAACCATCGTGAGTTGCTGGCCCGGGAGAACCGACAGTTGGAGTTGGCGTGCGCCTGGGCCGATATTCATGACCTCGACTCGAAAAGTGCGGATTATCAGCCGCTGATCCAACGGGCCTGTCTGTTCGGCGGGCCCGGCACCCCGGAGGTGGCGGAGCATTGCACGGTCGAGTTCGGCGCCCTGCAAGCCATGTCGGAATTTGCGGCGCGGCTGCTGATCGGCGACGCCCTCGATTTGCGGCACCGCCTGCCCACCCTGTGGGGACGGGTCCAGACGGGTGGGGTGCGGGCCTGGGAGGCCCGGAAGGTTGCCCAGGCGACTCGGCAGCTGTCGTGGGAGGCGTGCCGTGACGTGGACCGGGCCTGCTCCGACACCCTCGGGATGATCTCCTGGAAACGGTTCGAGAAGATCCTGACCGCCACCATGCTGGACACCGACCCCACCCTCGCCCAGGAACGCACTAGGCGGGCTCGGGTCGAGCGGGACGTGTGGGCCACCGCCGGCCCCGACGGGCTGAAAATGCTGGTCGCGAAAGCCACCGCTGGGGATGTGGTGTGGTTCATGGCCACCCTCAACCGCATCGCCGACCTCCTTCGACTCGACGGCGACGGTGATTCGGTCGGGTCCCGCCGGTCGAAAGCGCTCGGCATCCTCGCCCAACCCGCCCACGCCCTGCAGTTACTCCTCGCCCACCAAGAGATATGACCCCCAAGTCGAACCCGCCGATCCGGCCGATCCCGACGATCCCGCCGATCCCGTCGACCCCCGCGAAAGCGAGCCCGAGCCGCCGGAGCCGGCCGAGCTGGCCGAGCTGGCGGACGGGTTCCTGTGGGACGACGAGGAGCCGGTTGAGCCCGGGTTCGGCGACGCCCCACCCGATCCGCTCGATCACCGTGACACCATCGCCGATGACCCTGGTCCGATCCGTGAACCGGCCACGCAGCCGGCGAGCTACGACGAACCGGTAAGCGACGAGCGGGACGGCGGGCCGGTCCGGCATCGGTTGGCGTTGCCGCCGATCCAGCTGACCGGCCGTCAGGTTGAGGCGTTGAAGCCGAAAGTCGTCCTCTACTACCACCTCTCCGACGCGGCGCTGACCGAAGCCGGCGGTCAGGTCCGCCCCGAACACGGCGACATGATCACCCTCGACCAACTCCACGACTTCCTCACCGACACCCACTGCCAGATCATCGTGAAACCCGTCATCGACCCGGCCGCCATCGCCCCCGTCGATGGGTATGAGATTCCCGACCGGATCCGCGAAGCCGCCCGCCTCCGCCAACTGGCTGACGTGTTCCCCTACGGCACCGGCATGAGCCGCACCATGGATTTGGACCACACCGTGGCCTGATACCACCCGATGAGGGTGGCCCGCCCGGCCAAACCAGCATCGACAATTTGGGCCCCAAAGGTCGCCGCACCCACCGCACCAAAACCCACAGCTGCTACGGCCACCGACAACCCGACCCCGGCACCTACGTCACCCGCACCCCCAACGGCTACCTGTTCCTCGTCACCAACCACGGCACCCTCAACCTTGGCCGCACCGCATTCAGCCACGCCATCTGGCAAGCCGCCTGCACGAAAGACGAAGACCAACCAGACACCACACCACCTGACGGCTGAGCTGGACCGCGAGGGTGTCGGAGGCTACGTCCGCTGAGCTTGTCGAAGCGCACCCGCCAGACGCGCGTTGATCTTGCCCTTCGACAGGCTCAGGGCACGAACTCTCCGCAGCCCGATTCGGCGGTGAATCGCGTACGACCTGGTGTTGCCCTTCGACAGGCTCAGGGCACGAAGCGGCTGACCCTTCCGCGAGGGCGTCGGAGACAACGTCCGCTGAGCTTGTCGAAGCGCACCCGCCACACGCGTGTTGATCTTGCCCTTCGACAGGCTCAGGGCACGAACGCGCCCGCATCCGGTCTCGCATGTTGATCTTGCCCTTCGACAGGCTCAGGGCACGAAACGGCTGACCCTTCCGCGAGGGCGTTGGAGGCTACGTCCGCTGAGCTTGTCGAAGCGCACCCGCCAGACGCGTGTTGATCTTGCCCTTCGACAGGCTCAGGGCACGAAGTCGGCTGGCCCTTCCGCGAGGGCGTTGGAGGCTACGTTCGCTGAGCTTGTCGAAGCGCACCGCCAGACTCGTGTTGATCTTGCCCTTCGACAGGCTCAGGGCACGGACACTCTGCAGCCCGATTCGCGTAGGAGTTGATCTTGCCCTCGACACGCTCAGGGCGCGAAGTTCCGCATTCCCATTCGAGGGTGGAGTTGATCTTGGGTGTCGATGGCGGGGATGAGCGCGGCTACCGGCTCGCGTTGACGGTGTTGACCGAGTCGTTCAGGACCTTGGTGAGCGACTTGGGTGAATCGTCGGCATTGGCGGCGAACCAGGTCACATGTTCTCCGTTGGCCAGCTGGAAGACCGCGACGATCACCCTGTCGTACTTGGTGGGTAGGTCCTTCAACTTTACGTGAACCCGCATCGACAGCAGCACACCTTTGCCACTCGGGGCAATGGCGACCAGCTTTTCCACTTTCCGATTCTTGATCGTCGTCGAATCGGCCGGATAGAAGCCGAGGACAGCATCGGCGACTTTACCGACGGTCGCATCCAGATCATCCGGCACGATCAGCGGATCGTCGAGGACGCCGCAGCCGATCGAGGAATACCAGCTTTTCGAACCGGAATAGTTCTTGTGCACCGGAGCATCGCAGGCCAGGTAGGACGTGAAGACCCCCGGCTGAACCTTCGGTGCGTCCATGCAGGTGTAGGGCGAGGCGGGAGCGACGAAATGCAACTCCTGGACCGAAGCGCGCCGCGACGTGGGATCGAAGCTGATCGGCGTGCGCACCACCAGTTCTGAGGTCGGCGGGGCAACCTCCGGTCCGGCCGGCAACCGTTCCGCTCCCAGCGAGACAGCTCCGCCTACCACGATGATGGCGGCGACCACGGCCGCGATGACGATCGCCACGGCGGCCGGACGCGCGATGGTCTTTTCCGGCTCCAGCGCTGTCACCGGATCAGAATAGGCGGCAGAAGGCTCGGACCGCGCTTCGCGCGGCTTCGCGCGATGATGTCACCCATGAGCGATCATGACGCCTTCATCGCCGGACTGCCCAAGACCGAGCTGCACGTGCACCACGTCGGGTTCGGCATCAGCGAGGATCGTGGCTCAGCTGGCCGAACGACATCCCGGCACGGTGCCCAGTGATCCCGATCTTCTCCGGGACTTCTTCGTCTTCACCGACTTCCCGCACTTCATCAAGATTTATCTGTCGGTGGTGCGGCTGATCAAGACCGCCGAGGACGTCCGGCTGCTGACCTACGAGATCGCCGCCGACATGGCGAAGCAGCACATCCGCTATGCCGAGCTGACCATCACGCCGTACATCTCGATCACCGAAGACCTCCCGGCCGAAGCCTTCCTGGAGGCGATCGAAGACGCCCGCCGATCCGCTGCTCGTGATCATGACGTGCAGCTGCAGTGGATCTTCGACATTCCCGCCGATTTTGGTCTGCCGGCTGCCGATCTCACGACCTCGATCGCTCTTGATCATGACGTCCCAGGACTGGTCGGCTTCGGCATCGGCGGTTCGGAGCTGGGCTTTCCCCGGTCGATGTTCAAAGATCATTTCGATCGGGCCCGGGCGGCCGGGCTGCGGAGCGTGCCGCACGCCGGCGAGACCACCGGCCCGGAGACGATCTGGGATGCGGTCCGCAATCTGGGAGCTGAGCGGATCGAGCACGGGATCGCCGCTGTTCATGATCAAGAACTCCTGAGCTATCTGGCCGCGGACCAGATCACGCTGGATGTCTGCCCGACCTCCAACGTGGCCCTGAAGGTGGTCGACGATCTCGAGCAGCACCCGATCCGCGAGCTGGTCGCCGCCGGCGTACGGGTCACGGTCAACACCGACGACCCGCCGATGTTCGCCACCGATCTGAATCAGGAGTACGCGATTGCGGCCCGCCTGCTGGCCCTGGACGAGACCGGCCTGGCCGAACTGGCCCGAACCGCCGTCCGCAGTTCCTTCGCCTCCGACGCCACCCAGTCGACCCTGCTCGCCGAGATCGACGCGTACGCGGTCACCGGGCCCGGACACTGCCCCTAGAGACGACGACCGGTGTCCGACGCAGCGGAAAGATCTCGGACCGATCGGGTCTCTTCCACCACAGGACGACGGCCAGCAGCACCCCGATCTGGACGATCGGCGACACCGTGTCGCGCATCCGCGAGGCAGTGAAGTCCAGCGACGGACCGACATCGATCGCTCGACCGGGCACATAAGCGAGCGACAGTGGGGCGATCCGCAGCAGCATGATCTGATCCAACTTGCTGGTGGCGAGGACGCCGAGGGGCATCCAGGCGATGAGGTCGTACCAAGACAGGGTGTACATCGAGGTGATCAGCCAGGCCACCGACAACACCAACGAGGTCCGCAGGGCGATGCTCAAGGGGTCGAGCCGGAGGTCGGCGCCCTTCTCCAGCCCCGGTGCCGGCGTCCACGGCACGACCCGCGAGAGCATCCAACCGATGATGAACAACCCCGCGTACGACATGACGCCGGTGATGATCTTGGCTTGCGTACCGCTCATGAACAGGTCGAGGAATCGGAAGACCGGATTGGCCCAGGACCCGACCGACACGTAGCCGCCGTTCCGCAGCACCTGGAAGAACGCGGACGGCTGCCACACCACGTAAGCCAGGGTCATGGGGATCACTGTGCCGGCGCAGAGCAGGAGCGCCTTCTTGGGTTCGCGTCGATAAGCCCAGAGCATGGCCAGACCCCAGATGCCGATGCTGAGCTTGGCGCAGCCGGCCAGCCCGATTCCGACGCCGGCCAGGAACGGATGTTTCCGCAGGAACATCAGGCCGACCACCGCGAACATCACCGACAACGCCTCGTTGTGGGCGCCGGCGACGACAGCCCAGATGAGCATCGGATTGGCGATGGTGAGCAGCGTGGCGCGGGCCTGGCGGCGCGGATCGCCGTGGGCCAGCATGATGATCCCGGCGCACGCGATGATGAACGGGACGACCGCGAAGACCTGCAGCCAGAAGACGATGTCGTGCATGTTGTCCCCGCCCAGCTTGTTGGCGGCGAGTTGGGACCAGGAGATGATCGGTCCGTAGACGCTGGGGGTGTCGTACCAGGGCTGCTCGACCCACTTCATCACCGGATCGAACTGGGTGCGGATCACTTCGCCGATCGTGATGTCGTACGGGCTGCGACCCTGCGACTGCAATCGCCCGTACGCGGCGTAGATCAATACGTCGGCGGACGTCATCGGAGGCACCGTGATGGTCAGCAGGCTGAGAGTGGTCCCGAGCCCGAAAAGCCTTCTGGGCTTGGGTTTCCAGCCATCGGCCAGTGCTCGCAGGGCGATCCACAGGGCCAGCGCGCCGATCAGGATCGCGGCCCAGATCAGCGCTGAGACCAACCACTCGCTGGGCTGGACGAGGCCCGCCGGCAGATACCAGGACGGCAGGTAGGAGTCCCGGGGCCCGAGGGTCAGGGTGACCGCCGACGGTCCGAGGAAGCCGGCCAGCAACGTCAAGGCCGTCGCGCCGATGATCCCGGCCAGGCCAAAACGGTGATCGCGATGCCAGACCCTCGGCCGGTAGACCTTCAGCTTCGGTTTGGCCGGGTTGCCGACGCTACGGCGGTGCTTCGTGGCAGTCATCGTGGCCCGCTACTTGCCGGATCGCAGACGCTTGACCAGGCCCGATACCGCGCCTCGCGTCGCCAGCGCCCTCGTGACGTCACGCAACTGCTTGGCGCGATGCAACTGGCTGCTCAGATCGCTGCCGGTCGCCCGATGCCGCAGGTCGAGGTCGATCTCCTCGATCTTCAGCCCCGCTCGCAGGATGTCGACCGTCATCCCGACCTCCATGCCCCAGCCGGCCGCCAACGGGCTGGCCAGCTCGAAGGCCCTCCGGGTCAGGCACCGTTGACCGGACAGCGGAGCGCGTGGGGTCCAGCCGGTCAACTCGGCAATGCCCCGGGCGGCGGTGTTCATCACCAGACCGAAGCCGCCGGCCGCACTCCCGTCGGCGGTCTGCTGGGCCGGAAGCACGGCGATGGTCAGATCGGCCAGACCGCTGACCACCGGCTCGATCAGCGGAGCGCAGTTGGCCGCGGATTCGCCGAGATCGGCATCGAGCAGGAGCAGGGTGCCGGCCTCGGTTCGCTTGTCCCGCTGCTCGAGAACGCCCAGCCCGTTGACCGCTGATTCCACGGCCGCCGCCTTGCCCCGATTGCGCTTGTGCGAGACGACGATGGCCCCCGCGGCGGCCGCGTGCTGCGCCGTACGGTCACTGCTCCCGTCGTCGCAGACGACGACCACTTCGACGCCGCGCAACTCGCGGGCGGCGCCGACCGTGGCGGCGATTCGTGACTTCTTCATCCTTCGCCGGGATGATGCACGCGACGCGGGAGAGGGGAAGACTCACGGGCCTAAGGTTATCCCTCCCACAGGACTGGCAGAGATCCTTCGATAGGTGGCTTGACTGCCACTAGTGGCGACAATCAAACGAGAGCAAGATTACTGCCATGACCGAATTCCTCGTCGTACTGGGCTTCTTCGCCCTTCTCATCGCTGCCTGGGCCCCGGCCCGCGTCCGCGCCCTCCGCTCGGGTCTCTCCAAGTGGGATAGCCGGTATGACTCGCAGCGCGATCTCGATCGCGCGGAGAGCCTGAACGACCTCAAGTTCCTGTGATCAACCTCGGCTGCTGAAGGTTCTCGACCAGCCGACGGCGGGGTCGGACCGACTCGAAACGAGTACAGTCGCGGGCATGTCTGCGACTGCCACTGCACCCGTCGGGGTCCGTTCCGAAGTGGGGCGGTTGCGGACCGTG
Source organism: uncultured Actinomycetota bacterium (assembly GCA_963731295.1). GTDB lineage: Bacteria > Actinomycetota > Actinomycetes > Propionibacteriales > Propionibacteriaceae > Microlunatus. The sequence goes on along the minus strand of CAVSUP010000004.1, from coordinate 145,125 downwards.
ATGCTGCACCGCCCGGGCAACGAGCTTCGCCGGCTGACCCCGCGCAACAACGACGCGCTGCTGTTCGACGGATTGCCGTGGGTGGACCGTGCCCAAGCCGAGCACGACAGCTTCGCCGAAGTCCTTCGTGGTCGTGGGGTCGAGGTGCTCTATCTCGGCGAGCTGCTCATCGCGACGCTGTCGAACGGATCGGCCCGCGACAAGGCGATCGGCGAGACCGTCACCGACATCCGTCTCGGGGACACCCTGCGCCGCTACCTGGAACGATTCCTGACCGACCTGCCGCCGACCGAGCTGGCCGAGGTTCTGATGGCCGGACTTCGCAACGACGAGGTACGCGGCACGGGCAGCCTGGTCGCGGCCCTGCACGAGCCCGACGACTTTCTCATCGACCCGTTGCCGAATCTCCTGTTTACCCGCGACTCAAGCGTCTGGGTCGGCGATCGAGCGACCATCACCTCGCTCGCCATGCCGGCCCGCCGCCGGGAAACCCAACTGACCGAGCTCATCTACGCGTTCCATCCGCGGTTCGCCGGCACCCAACGGATTCACGGCTGGGAGAAGGAGTATCTGGAAGGTGGTGACGTGCTCGCGCTCGCCGAGGGCGTGCTGGCGGTCGGGGTCGGGGAGCGGACCCGACCCGCCGGCGCGGAACGGCTCGCCCGCACCGCGTTCGAGCTCGGCCTGGCCCACACCGTGCTCGCCGTGCCGATCGATCAGGACCGGGCCACGATGCACCTGGACACCATCTGCACCATGGTCGATGTGGATGCGATGGTGATGTATCCGAATGTCGCTCACCGGCTCTCGGCGATCACCGTCCGGCCCGGCCACGGCGACGATCTGGACGTGGCACCGCCCGCACCATTCCTGGAGGCGGCGGCTCGCGCCATGGGCATCGATCAGCTGCGGCTGATCGACACCGGGCTCGATCCGGTCACCGCCGAGCGCGAGCAGTGGGACGACGGCAACAACACCCTCGCCATCGAACCCCAGGTGGCGATCGCGTACGAGCGAAATGTCGAGACCAACGAGCGGCTGACCGAGGCCGGTATCGAGGTCATTGCCATCTCCGGATCGGAGCTCGGCTCGGGCCGCGGTGGGCCTCGCTGCATGTCCTGCCCGATCAGCCGCGACCCGCTCTGATCGCCCGCTGAATCTACGGTCCGCAAGGGCGAGATTCGGCTGTCACTCAGACGTTTCAAAGCACAGGTATTTTCTGCGCAATTGCGTCATCCTTTTGTTCAGGGGGGTTCGCGCCCGCCAGCGAACCTGTGTCTGAAAAGGGGGAAAGATGAAGAACGCTTACCGGATCCTGGCCTTTTTGGTCGCGGCCGGAGTGATGATGCAAGCCGCTGCTGTTGCCTTCGGCATGTTCGGCCTGCTGAAGTGGGTCGAGAAGGGTGGCACGCTCGACCAGTCCACCGAGCTGACGCCCGCGCTCGGCGGGTTTACCGGATTTTCGTTGCACGCCACGGGTGGCACCATGATCGTTCCGGCGATCGCGTTGCTGTTCTTGATCAGCTCCTTCTTCGCCAAGGTGCCGGGCGGTATCAAGTGGGCGCTGATCGTCTTCGGCGTCACCGTGCTCCAAGTTGTGCTGGGCCTGTTCGCGCACGAGGTGGCCGGCCTCGGCTGGCTGCACGGCCTCAACGCGATGATCTTGTTCGGGGTGGCGGTGTCCGCGGGTGTTCGGGTCCGTCGGGTCAGCGCCGTGGCGGAGGCCGGCTCACCGGTCCACGCTTCCGTCTGAGCCGATCCGCGAAACCATGCGGTTGGAAGCGATCACCCGCAGACGCCTGCGGGTGATCATTCCCGCCCTGGCCACGATCGTGGTCGTGGCACCCCTGGCCTACCTCTGGCAGGCGAGCCTGCTCCCGAAGAGCCTTTCCGTGATGGACATGGGGTACGCCGACTACGGTGGCGGACCGATGGCGGTTCATGATCACGGCGGGTCGATCACGGTTCCCGATCTTCGGATGGATCCCCACCGGAAGCCCGACGTCACCGTGGACCTGGCCACCGAGCAGAGCACGCTGAGGATCGCCGGCCAAGCCTTGTCCGGCTTCACCGTGAACGGCACCTCACCCGGCCCCATCATTACCGCGCTCCGCGGCCAGTTGGTCGAGGTGCACCTGCGCAACGTCTCAGTCGTCGCCGGAGTCGCGCTGCACTGGCATGGTGTCGACGTCCCGAACTCGATGGACGGCGTGGCCGGGGTCACCCAGGACTCCGTGCCGGTCGGCGGCGCATTCACCTATCGCTTCATCGCTGAGGACGCCGGCACGTACTGGTATCACTCCCATCAGGTGTCAGACCGGCAGGTGGCGGGCGGGCTGTTCGGCGCGCTGGTGATCAAGCCCCGGACCGGGGTGGCAGAGTCGATCGATATCACCGCGATCGCCCACACCTACGCCGGGATCAAGACGCTCAACGGCGAGGCCCGCGATCTCCGGGTGGCGGCCAAGCCGGGCCAGCAGGTCCGCGTTCGGATGATCAACACCGACAACGGTCCGATCCAGACCTGGGCCGGCGGTCCGTACCGGGTGTTGGCCGTCGACGGCCACGACGTGCACGAGCCGACCGAGATCGCCGACGAGGCGGTGGCGGTGACCGCCGGTGGCCGGGTCGACCTGGGCGTCACCATGCCGGCCGACGGCTCGCCCGTCCGCGTCCAACTCTCGAAAGCGACAGCGGTGATCCTGGGTTCGGGCGATCCGCCTCCTGTCGCACAGCCGACCGCACCGTTCGACGCGCTCAGCTACGGCACGGCGGAGGCACTCCCGTTCGATCCGGCCCAGGCCGTCCGGCACTTCGACTACTCGATCGGCCATCGGCCCGGATTCGTCCGCGGCAAGCCCGGGCTTTGGTGGTCGATCAACGGCCATCTCTACCCGAAGGTGCCGATGTACGTGGTCCGCGAGGGTGACATCGTCACCATGCGCATCGACAACCACAGTGGCGACGTCCATCCGATGCATCTGCACGGACACCACGCCGTCGTGCTGGCCCGCAACGGCGTCCCCGCCTCCGGCAGTCCGTGGTGGTTCGACACCCTGAACGTCGCCGACGGGGAGAACTACGACATCGGCTTCGTCGCCGACAACCCCGGGGTCTGGATGGACCATTGCCACAATCTGCAACATGCGGCGCAGGGCATGGTGGCCCACCTGATGTACGAGGGGGTGACCACGCCGTACGTGATCGGCGGCCCACCGGCGAATCAGCCGGAGTAGCCCCGCGGCCGCCCCTCGATGGCCGCGCCGACGATCAAGCCGATCAGCTCGGTGTAGCTGAGCCCGGCCGCTCGAGCGCACTCGGTCACATTGCTCGCGGCCGAGATGCCCGGCAGCGTATTGAGTTCGAGGAAGAACGCCTCCCCGTCGCGGACGACGAAATCGCTGCGGCTGAAGTGGGCGGCTCCGAGCGCCGCATGCATCCGAACGGCCCATCGCTCACACGTCCGCAGGACATCCTGCAGCTCGGTCGGGCGGCAGGCGACGGCACTCGCCGACCGATCGAGCGGCACCTTCGAGTCGAGGTCGTAGATCGGGCCACCATGGCGAAGGACGACTCCGGGCAGCGCGACCCCGATGCCGGCGACCTCGACCACCGCGACCGTGACGTCCTCGCCCTCGAGGTACTCCTCGATCAGCCACTCCTCCGCTTCCGGTGGGCGGGCTCCGGGCGGCAGGACCTGGGTGGCAAGCGAGCTCCCGCCCCGCAGCGGCTTCCAGATCAGTGGTCCGGATCCGGGCACCACGGGGTCATCAGCTGATCCGGCCCCCCAGCGGGTGGATCTCGGTGTCGGAACGCCGACGTCGTGAGCGATGAGTTTCGTGGTGTATTTGTTCAGGGCCAGCACGCTCGCTTCGACGTCGGAGCCGACGAAGGCGATCGACCGGCTCCGGAGCAGGCCCTGGATGGTCCCGTCCTCACCCGGCGATCCGTGCAGATTGATGATCACCAGATCCGTGCCGTGGAGGGCGTCGGACCAGCGCCGATTCTCGGTGATGTCGATCATGGTGACCGACGAGGCGCCCAGTCGTCCGAGCTCGGCGGCGATATCGGCCGATGAGCGGTGCCCCGCCCGCGTACGCGCAAAATACAACCGGTCCTCGGCCGAGGCCGGACCACACAGGATCGCGACGGACGGCGCGCGGGCCGCCAACCGGCGGCTCATCCGGGTGGCGGCGGCCGCCAACCCCTCCACCGGATCCCCGCTCTCCATCTCTGCTGGCTCAGACCGGTGTCGGCGGGCCGCCGTCGAAGTCGGTCTGGCAGCGCGCGACCCAGTCGTCGAACACGTTCTCGCGCCTAGCCCACGCTGCCGCCTGTGGGGCGAGCTCGTGCAGCGCCTTGGCCGCCTTCGGCGCATGGATTCCGTGCAACAGCTGGTCCCACCACCAGCAGTGGAAGCCGATCGTCCGGAACATCACTTCCTGGTCGACCAGATCGAACGTTAGTGAGGTCTCGACCCGCTCGTAGAACCACAGCACTCGATACAGGTTCTGGAACGTATCGTCCTTGGTCACGGCCGGGTCCAGGAGACCGCCGGGCGCCGACTCCGCGTCCTTCAGCACCAGCCAGGTGCCGGTCGAGTGTTTCTTGGTGCCCAAGGCCCGCAGCATCACCGATAGCTGGTTGAACGCCGCGGCGGTGTCCCCTTCGACCACCAGATCTCGATAGAGATCAAGGGCGCGTTCGACCCGGCGGTCCTTGTCACGCTGTCGGGCGTCGGTCACCAGGCGTCGCGCCTGGAAGGCGGCGAACCCGAAAGCCACGACCACACCCGTGGCATTCACATAGTCCACCCACATGGTCTGCCCACCTCCCGTCCCGTTCGGTCACGGCCAAGCATGTCGGAGCCGTTCATCCTCGGTGGACAAAGCTCCGGATAGCGGCGCCGATCGATCCCAGCTCACGCAGGGCAACGTCGTGCAGTTCGGGTCGCTCGGACGACCAGTGGGCGATGGCCGCATAGCTCAAGCCCTGCTCGCCGACCCGGACGGCACCGACGTCCGCGGCCGTTCCGGCGTCGCTTCCCGTCTTGTTCCACGCCGCGACGCCCTGCGAAGGCTGACGGTGAGCCAGCGGGTCGAGGCCGAATACCGAAAGCACCATCGAGAGGTCGGCGTTTCCGGCGAGCCACCCGCGCAGCTGCTGCGACACCTTCGGCGACAACAGTGCGTCCCGGTCGATGGCGGCCGCCAGCCCGGACAGTTCCCCGGCACTGCCTATCGAGAGGTGCGGCGGATCTCCCGGCTCCCGCTCGCTGCGGACCCGATCCAGCAGAGCGGTCTGCTCGAGTCCGAGCTCTCGGGCCAGCGATTCGACCGCGGGCAGGCCGATGTGGGCGAGGAGGACATTCATCGCGAGATTGTCGCTCAGCGTGGCCACGAGCGCGACGACGTCGATCAGGGCGAGGCTCTCGACGGTCAATTGCTGCCACAAACCGGCCTCGCCGACCGGCGGTGACACGTCCCGGCTGAGCTCGACCTGCCCCAGACCGGGATCGTCCTCGAGTCGCCTCGCGGTCTCGGCCAACAGCAGGATCTTTCCGACACTGGCCGTCGGAAGCGCCCGGTGATCGTCGGCGAAGGCGCAGCGTTCCCCCTCGGGACGACGGACGCAGATCGACCAGGCGATGCCCTCGATCTCGTACGCGTGGTCGACGGCTCGTTGGATCGACGGCACCGCCAGATCGGTCATCGCCATCCCCAGTTCTTCTAGCCCGTCAGTCACTCGCGGATCCACCGAGCGCGAACTGCCGCTCATCGTCCCACGACCACCGGGGCGAGCGCCGCTCCAGCCGGAGGAGTGACAGCTGGCCGACCTCGAATCGGACGGGCGCGACGTCGACCGGACTCAACCGGGCGTCGACCTCGGCGGCGGGCGGGGCGCCCGCTCTGGCGTACGCGATGGTGATGTGCGGTCGGAATCCCCCGGGCGGCAACGGCAGGGCATGCGGCTCCCGGCCCAGCCGATCGATGACGGCCAGCCGCAAGCGGTCCCGCAGCGGGATCAGCGAACGCGTCGTCGCGACCGGCATCCAGACGGCATCGACGCGCGCCCTCGGCGCCTCGGCCCTCGCCGCGATCGGCGCCTCGGACGCGGCGATCTCGGCCACGTCAGCGACCAGGCGATCCATCGCCGGCGACTCGACCTCGTCGACGAAGGCGACGCCGAGCACCGTGAGGTGAAGCCAGCGCGACTCGACCAGATCCAAGCCGGGCAGGTCCGACAATCGATCTTGGAATGCGCGGACGTAGTCGACCAGCGGCGGGTTGGCGCCGACACTCAGATAGAGAGCCCACAGCCGACGGTCGAGCGGCCAGGTCGGCTCCCGCGCCCAGTGGTCGATCAGCGGTGTCGAGTCGGTCTCCGGATCCACGGGTCGATCATGATCGGTCCGGACTCGGCGTCGCATGGTGACCCGGGGCCAGCGGCCCAGGATCGTCTCAGCGTTCCGATCCGCGATCCGGGCCTCGCCGGGCCCGAGTTCGTCGCGCGCCAGCGAACGAAAGCCGAGCCGCGCGTAGTAGGGCGCGTTCCAGGGCACGTCGGCGAAGGTGGTCAGGACCAACGCCGGCAACTTCACTCGGCGTGCCCAGTCCTCGACGGCATCGATGAGTCGGCGTCCGATCCCCCGCCGCGCCTGATCGGGCCGCACGGCAATCTGCTCGAGATGGGCCGCTCCGTCGACGATGCTGACCAGGATGAAGCCGATCGGGGCGGCGTCCGCGGTCGCGACCCAGCAGCGGCGGGCCCGGACAAATCCGACAAACTCTTCCGCGCTGGTGCCCGGACCGGCGCTCAGCGCGTCCCGCCCGATCGCCGCGAACTGCGCCATGGCCGCCGCTTCGATCCGACGGAGTTCGTCGATCTCGGCAAGGGCGGCCGGCCGGATCATCGACGGTTGGCCACCGCGGACTGGCCTCGGCCGACGAGGGTGCCGAGCAGCAACATGACCAGACCGCCGACGGCGATGGCTGCCACCGAAGACCCCAGCCAGACCGGCGGAGTGAAGCCGATAACCTCATCGACCCGGACCCAGAAACGCGCCCAGCCGGTCACCGAGCCCGGGTAGATCAACTGGTACGCGACGAAGCCGCAGGCCCAGGCGATCACCGGCACCACGCGGAACCGAGCGCGGCTCGAGGTGTCCCACCGCTGGCGGCTGATCAAGAAGAAGTCGACGGCCGCGACGGCGAACAGCGGCACGAACACCGAGCCGATCAAGAACAGGAACGATTGGTACTGGCCGAAATCCAGCAGACCGGCGAGCAGGGTCGCGATCACGCCGATGATCACCGCGACGACTCGCCGGTCGACGTTGGGCAGCAGATTCTGTACCGACATGGTGGTCGAGTAGACATTCGCGAAGGCCTCGTCGACCTCGTCGACCAGCAGGATGGCCAGGGCGATGCCACCGGCCGGCAGCGTGACCAGGGCGGTGATCACGTCGACAGCACCGAGATTGGCGACCGCGAACACCCCGAGCGTGTAGTACGCGACCGCCGCCAGACCGTAGCCGAGGGTCGCGCCCCAGAAGGCCGCCTTGCGGGTCTGCGAGTGCCGGCTGTAGTCGGCCGCGAGCGGGGCGAAGGACACCACCCCGGCAACCGCAAGATCAACAGCCGGCCAGAAACCGAGGACTGACTCCTGCGGAATCGCCTGCCGGGGTTGGAGAAGGACCTGCACGAACAAGAAGACCGACGCCGCCAGCACGAGCCAGACCATGACCTTGCGGAGCACGCGGACACTGCCCAGCGGGCGTACGGCCATGATCGTCGCGGCCGTCCCGGCCAAGATTACGAACGGCCAGCGCCAGGCCTCACCGATCACGGCCACAGCCGCCGTCGAGATGACGATGATCTCCATCGTGGCCCAGCCGACGTTCTGGGCGATGTTCAGCACGGTGGGCAGCACCGACCCCCGACGCCCCAGCAGGCCGCGGAGCGACACCATCGCCGGGGCCCCGGTGGTCGCACCGAAGATCGCGGAGGCGCCGAGCAGCAGGGCGCCGAGACCGCAGCCGACGACGATCGCCGCGATCGCCAGCCCGACCGACCCCGCCGTGGTGGCGATCAGCGCGCCCGTCAGCGGCCCGAAGAGGCTGATGCCGAGATTGCCCCACATCGCCAGCTGATCGGTGAACCGCAGCGGCCGCGGCGGCTCCGTGCTCAAGGTGAGCGGAGCCTCCGGCGGGCGCGATGGGGCGCCTTCGGCGGTGCGGACGGAATCGGACGTGACAGACATGACGCGCTCCCTACGCCGGCATTACCCGGTCAGGTTCGGTCGGTCGGCGGACCCGGCCCCGTTCGGGGACACTCCGCCCTCTCAGCCCACCATGTGGTGTGAGCTCCCGAAGGTTGCCACCACGCTAACACTCCGGGCTAGCGGGTGAGGGGGAGACCGGCGTCGGCCCAGGCGTGGAGGCCGCCGTCCAGGTTCGCGGCTTCCTTGCCCTGGGCCGAGAGGAACTGCGCGACCCGGGCGGATCGGGCGCCAACGGCGCAGACGCAGATCAGCTGATCGTCGATCTCGTCGATCCGGCCCATCAGCTGGTCCATCGGGAGGTGCGTCGATCCGTCGATGTGGGCCTCGACCCACTCCTCGTCGGTCCGCACGTCCAGCAGGGTCCACCCGGCCGCCAGCTTTGCGGCGACCTCGGACGGCTGGAAGGAAGGGGTCTCATCAAACACGCCGTCAGCGTAGTCCGGGGTCCGCGCCTACTTCAGCAGCTTGGACAGCCGGCGGTCGGCGAGCTTCTTGCCCGCGGTCTGGCAGGTCGGGCAATACTGCAGGGACGAGTCCGCGAAGGACACCTCGGCGATGGTGTCGCCGCACACATCGCAGGCCTCACCCTTCCGACCGTGCACGCGAAGCCCAGACTTCTTCTCGCCCTTCAGGTCCTTCGCCGCCAGCCCCGCAGCCCGCTTGATCGCGCCTCTCAGCTCATCCTGGATCGCCGCGTACAGAATGCCGAGCTCGGCCTCGCTGAGCGTGCTGGCGGGCTTGAACGGACTGAGCTTGGCCGCGTGGAGGATCTCGTCGGAGTAGGCGTTGCCGATCCCGGCGATGGTGCGCTGATCCTTGAGCACGCCCTTCAACTGCGATCGGCCGGCTTTAGCCAGCAGCGCCGCGAGCGCCGCCTGGTCGAAGTCCGCCGCCAGCGGGTCCGGCCCCAACGTGGCGACCATGGGGATCGAGGCCGGGTCGTCCACCACGTACACCGCGAGCTTGCGCTGGGTTCCGGCCTCGGTCAGATCGAATCCCGATCCGTCGTCCAGCACCAGCCGCAGAGCCAGCGGACCCTTGCCGGGCCGGGCCGGCGCGGTCGGCTGGGCCTCTTTCCAGCGCAGCCAGCCGGCCCGGGCCAGATGGAAGACCAGATGCAGGCCCTGGGCGGAAACGTCGATGAACTTGCCGCGCCGAGTGACCGACTCGATCTCCAGCCCATGCAACGCCGACAGCGGTGGGGCGTAGGTCTTCAGCGCACTGAAGGCGGCCAGGTCGACCCGCGCGATGACCTGGCCCACGCACTTGTCGGTCAGGAACCGCGCGAGCGATTCGACCTCGGGCATCTCCGGCATGGGCCAATTATGATCCGGTCCACGTCGGCGCAGGCAGCCGGAGCGCAGCATCGAGCCGAACCAGATACTCAGCCCGTGACACTTCGACGACGCCGAGCGATTCGAGATGGGGTGTCTGCCACTGCACGTCCAGCAACCGGTCTTCGCCGCCAGCCGCGCGCAGCACATCGACCAGTCCGACCAGGGCCACCTTGGATGCGTCTCGACCGATGTCGGGGCGGTGGAACATCGACTCGCCCGCGAAGAGTCCGCCGATGCTGACGCCATAGAGTCCCCCGGCCAGCTGGCCATCGGCGGTCCAGGCCTCGACGCTGTGCACGATGCCACGCTCGTGCAGCCCGCGATAGATCCGGCCGATCTCGGCGTTGATCCAGCCGTTGGGTCGACGCCGATCCGCGCACCCGGCGAGCACCGCGTCGAAGGCGGTGTCGATCCGCACCTCATAGCGGCCGAGCACCTTCCGCAGCGAACGGGTGATCCGCAACCCGTCGAGCGGCAGGATCGCGCGACGCACCGGGGCGTACCAACCCATCAGGCTGTGCGATGGCATCGGGAACACCCCGTGCTCGTACGCGGACAGCGCGAGCCGTTCGTCGATGGCGTGCGACACCCCGATCAGGTCGTCGTCGGGCCACCGACTCGCCGGCCCGAAGGGTGAGTCCGCCACGGGGGCATCCTGTCACCCGCCGGGGGACGACCGGGGTCAAGCCGGGGGTCGAAGCCCGCTCGGCCTCTCCGGGACCCACGTACGCTGGTCGTCGAGCGCTGCCACCGTCGCAGCCGCCCTCACATCGCGTCGAAGGCGTCCGGACCGACAACCCGGAGCCAGTCCCAGGGAGGCCCCGCATGGCGACCGCACAAGAGGTCGGCAAACTCATCGCCCGTAGCATCAGCCCGGTCGCCCAGATGCTCAACCCGCAAGGGGCCGGCGGGGTGCTGCGCCAGGTGCTGGAGATCGCCATCGACGGCCGGGGTCGGCTGCCCAGCGCCAAGTCCGCGGCCGCGCGCCATCTGCAGCGGCAGGGCGGATCGATCGACGGAGCCATTCAGTCGCTGATCGAATCGCACGTCCGGCTGGCGTCGGCGCAGGGCTTTGTCACCAATCTGGGCGGGCTCGCCGCCCTGCCGGTCTCGGTGCCGGCGAACATCACCGGGGTGGCCGTGGTGCAGGTGCGGATGGTGGCGGCGATCGCCCATCTCCGCGGCTATGACCTGGAGGACCACCGGGTGCGTACGGCGTTGGTGATGTGCCTGCTCGGCGGCGAAGAGGTCGGCAAGCGGATCGCTCAGGGCACGTTGCCCACCTCGCCGATGGCGGTGGCCACCGCGCCGATGTTCGATCCGGAGCTCGACCGCCATGTGGCCGAAGAGGTGGTCGGCGATCTCGCGGCCCGGGTCGGCGGCAAGAACATCGCCCTGATCGTCACCAAGCGGGTGCCGCTGCTCGGCGGCGGGATCGGCGCCGTGCTCGATGCCATCGCAACCCACCAGATCGGCACCTACGCCAAGGGTGAGTTGTTGATCCGTCGCGCCCTCAACAGCTGACCTCCGCACCCGGAGCCGGCGTCTATTCTGCTCGGATGATTCCTGAGCGCGTTCGTGCGTGGGCTCAGGAGCAGCTGGGCGACCGGATCGTCTCGATCGTCCCGGTGGGCGGTGGGCTCACCGACACCATCTCGGCCGTGCATTTCGCGGACGGCGACCCCGTCATCCTGCGACACGTGTCGATCGATCGCTGGGGCGAGGTCGGCCGTCAGCACGTGATCAGCGAGGCTCTCGGTTGCCGGCTGATGGCCGATTCCAGGCTCCCGACGCCACGGTTGATCGCCACTGATCCCGACGGCAACGAGACCGGCGCGTACGTGAACCTCACGACCTGGCTGCCGGGCCGGGTCCGCCTCGGACACCTAGGCCCGGCGGCGATCGAGGCCCTGGCCCAGGTGGCCGTGATCATCCACGCCACGCCGGTGGCGGTGGCCGAACGGCCCCGACCGTACGCGTTCTGGGCCCCGTCCGATCCGCAGGTCCCCACCTGGTCGAGCCGACCTCGGCTGTGGCAGCGGGCGATCGAGACGTTCGCGGCCGGACCTCCGGACGCCCGATCCGGACTACTCCACCGCGATTTCCACCCCGGCAACGTGTTGTGGCGCGATGACACGATCACCGGGGTGATCGACTGGGCCGAGACCTCCTGGGGGCCGGCTGATCTCGATGTCGCCCATTCGGTGACCAATTTCGCCATGCTCCACGATGAGCAGAGCACAGCCGCGTTCCCGCTCGCCTACCGCCGGCAGGGCGGGGTGATCGACGATGATCCCGAGGCGGCGCGCTTCTGGCAGCTCAGCGACATCGTCGGCTTCCTCCCCGATCCGGCCCTGCAGCTCGCGGCGATCATCGCCGCGCTTCCGAAGCTCGACGCCAAAATCGTGCGCGAGCGCCTCGAACTGCTGTTGGACCGCACGCTGGGATGAGCGGTCTCACGACCGCTTTGTCCTGCGACGCACATCATGTTGCGACAAAGGCTAGCCTGACTTAAGTTAGGCGAGGCTCACCGTTGTTGAGCCCAGTGACCGAGGAGGACGGATGGTAGCCAACTTCCTGATTGGCTTGCGCGAAGGGCTGGAGGCCGCCCTCGTCGTCAGCATCCTCATCGCCTACCTGGTGAAATCCGACCGACGTCACCTCCTGCCCCGGATCTGGATCGGCGTCGGGGTGGCCGTCGCCGTCTCACTCGGCTTCGGCGCCGTGCTGACCTTCGGTCCTCAGGGTCTGACCTTCGAGGCCAAGGAGTTGATCGGTGGCGGACTGTCGATCGTCGCCGTCGGCTTCGTCACCTGGATGATCTTCTGGATGGCCCGGGCGGCCCGGTCGATGTCGGGCCACCTGCGGGCCCAGATCGACCGGGCGTCCGAGGCCAAGCCTTGGTCGCTGGCCATCGTCGCCCTGCTCGCCGTCGGACGTGAAGGGCTGGAGACGGCGCTGTTCCTGTGGGCGGCGACCCTGGCGGCCGCGCGCGACACCGGCGGGACGACGAGCCCGCTGCTCGGTGCGGCCCTCGGCCTCGCCGTCGCCGTGCTGCTCGGCTACTTGATCTACCGCGGGGCGCTGAAGATCAACTTGTCCAAGTTCTTCAGCTGGACCGGGATCTTCTTGATCATCGTCGCGGCGGGCGTGCTCGCGTACGGGGTGCATGATCTTCAGGAGGCGCGTTTCCTGCCTGGCTTGAACAATCTCGCCTTCGACGTCTCGCACATCATCGCGCCGACCTCCTGGTACGGCACACTCCTCAAGGGCATTTTCAACTTCTCGCCGGCGGCCACCACGTTCGAGGTCGCCACCTGGCTGCTCTATGTGGTCCCGACCTTGTCGATCTTCCTCTATCAGGTGCGTCGGCGCGCCCAACCGCACGCTCCATCGGTCACACCGACCGCTGTTCCTTCCGGAAGGAAATGATCATGATCCGCGCCGCTCGGCAGATCGCGATGGCCTCGGCCTGTGCGGTCGTCACCGTGCCGTTGCTGTCCGCCTGCACCGACAACGCCCCGACGGGGGCGGCCGGCAGCGGAGCGAGTGCCGATCCGCGGGTGCTCACGGTGCAGGCCACCGACACCGAGTGCCAGCTGTCCGCGGCCACGGCACCGTCCGGCAACCTCACCTTCTCGGTGACCAACGGCGGCTCGAAGGTCACCGAGTTCTATCTGCTGGCCGCGGACGGATTGCGGATCGTCGGCGAGATCGAGAACATCGGCCCGGGGATCTCCCGCGACCTGGTGCTCCGGGCGGCGGCCGGTAGCTACTTCACCGCCTGCAAGCCCGGCATGACCGGCGACGGCATCCGGGCGCCGTTCGCGATCGCCGAATCCGGCGAGGCCGAGGCGCCGAGCGGGAATGACGCCGAGCTGGTCGAAGCGGCCAACGACGGCTATGCGGCCTACGTGAAGGACCAGACCGAGCAGTTGGTGACCAAGACCGAAGATTTCGTCAACCTGTACAAAACCGGCCAGGACGACGAGGCCCGGGCGCTCTACGCGCCGGCCCGGGTGCACTGGGAGCGGATCGAGCCGGTCGCGGAGTCCTTCGGCGATCTCGACCCGAAGATGGACCTCCGGGAAGCCGACCTGGAGAAGGGTCAGAAGTGGACGGGCTGGCACCTGATCGAGAAGGATCTGTGGCCGCAGCGGGCGAAGGGCTACCAGGCGCTGGACGAGAAGGATCGCGCCAAGTTCGCCGACGATCTGATGAAGAACACCCACACCCTGTACGACAAGACGCGTGACCTGAGCTTCACCGCGGATCAGATCGCCAACGGTTCCCGCGCGCTGCTCGACGAGGTCGCGACGTTCAAGGTGACCGGCGAGGAGGAGTACTGGTCGCGGACCGACCTGTGGGACTTCCAGGCCAACGTCGACGGCGCCCGGGTCGGCTTCGACGGACTCCGACCGCTGCTGCAGAACAACGACGCCGCCCTCGACCAGCGGATCGACGAGAAGTTCGACGCCCTGCAGAAGCTGCTCGACGCCCAGCGGGTCGGCGATGGCTTCAAGACCTACGACCAGCTCAGCAAATCCGAGGTCAAGGGGCTTTCCGACGCGGTGAACGCACTGTCCGAACCGCTGTCGAGGTTGGCCGCGGCCGTCATCTGAATGAGGATCTACTGATGACGTCCGACTCCGACGATGGGCGGTCGCCCACGGTTTCGCGCCGCGGCCTGCTAGGCGCCGCCGGCATCGGCGTAGCCGGCGTCGCGGCCGGGGCGGCCGGCGGATTCGCCGCCGCGCAGGAGTCGGCGCCGGCGACCCAGGCCGGACCCGCGCCCACCACGTACCCGTTCCACGGCACCCACCAGGCCGGGATCGTCACACCGGCGCAGGATCGGCTGCACTTCGCCGCGTTCGACGTCACCTCGAGCTCTCGCGACGAGCTGATCGAGCTGCTGAAGGACTGGACCGTCGCGGCCGCGCGGATGACCCAGGGCCTGGGCGCCGGGGACCTCGGACCGACCTCGGGTCCCTACGGCGCGCCGCCCGACGACACCGGCGAGGCCATCGGTCTGCCGCCGGCCGGCCTGACGATCACCTTCGGTTTCGGTCCCGGCCTGTTCCGGAAGGCGGGCAAGGATCGCTTCGGCCTCGCGAGCCGGCAGCCCGCCGCCCTGCGGCGTCTGCCGCACTTTCCGGCCGACAATCTGGACCCGGACAAGTCCGACGGGGATCTCTGCATCCAGGCCTGCGCCGACGACCCGCAGGTCGCGGTGCACGCCATCCGCAACCTGGCCCGGATCGCCTTCGGCCGGGCGGCGATCCGTTGGTCGCAGTTGGGCTTCGGTCGGACGTCGTCCACGTCGACCAGCCAAGTCACCCCGCGCAATCTGTTCGGCTTCAAAGACGGCACGATGAATCTGAAGGCCGAAGATCCGCCGGCGATCAACGCACACGTCTGGGTCCCGTCCGGTGCCGACGGGAAGGTCGGACTGGCTGACCGGCGGCTCGTACCTCGTGGCTCGGCGGATCAACATGACGATCGAGACCTGGGATCGGCAACCGCTCCGCGAACAGGAGCGGGTGGTCGGCCGGACCAAGGCCGAAGGCGCCCCGTTGTCCGGCGGCTCCGAATTCAGCCAGCCCGATTTCACCGTGCAGGGCCGCGGGAACGAGCCGATCGTGGCCAGCGACGCGCACGTCAGGCTGGTGCACCCCGACAGCAACGGCGGCGTGAAGATGTTGCGCCGCGGCTACAACTTCGTCGACGGCAGCAACGGACTGGGTCGTCTGGACGCCGGACTCTTCTTCATCGCCTACGTCACCGACCCGCGGACCCACTTCATCCCGATCCAGACCAAGCTCGGCCTCGGCGACGGCCTGAGCGAGTATCTCCAGCACACCGGGTCGGCGCTCTTCGCCGTCCCGCCGGGCGTCGCCCCGGGCGACTACGTCGGGCAGGCCCTCTTCGCCTGAACCGCACCCGCCTGCGATCAGGGCCGGGGAAGGCGGATGGTCGTCACGAGATCGGTGACCGACGGCGTACGCGGGCTGGAGCCGAAGCCGAAACGGACCGGCGGGTCGACGGGAGCCAACTGACCGAGATCACCGGCGCGCCAGGATCCTTCCACCGCAGCAATCCCGTGCAGGTCATACGCGCCGTAGTACTCGGTCCGCCCGCCACCGGCCGTGCCGCGGGTGCGGACCCCTTTCATGATCAACTGCGCGAGCGGATTGATCATGGTCAGCCACTGTGGAGAGGTCGCCACCGCCCGGGGCACCACGCGCAGCAGCCAGCCGAGTCCGGCCCGGGCACCCACCGTGACCGACAGTTCCAGCCCCGGTCCGGTCACCCGCCAGCGATCACCGTCCATGATCACGTCCACCGGGCCGATCACCAGCTCGTCGAACGTGTAGGTCTGCTGGAGCAGGTCGGCCACCCGTTGATCAGGGGCCAGCAGCACCCGGTGTCCGTCCGGTTGCTCGATCATCACGTCGGCGAAGCCACCCCAGGGCGAGGATTGCCAGTTTCCGACCACCACTCGGACCCCGGACGTGCTGCCCACACCCGCGATCCGCCCCCAGAATCGCAGATCGTCGCTATTGGTCACTATTCGACCCGTTCACGCGTCTTCGGGACAAGCATCGGCTGGGGCCGCTTGCGCTCGATGCCGCGGCCATGCGGAACCCGCCGGATGCCCTTGCCCAGCCACGGCGCCAGATAGTGCACGGCCCAGTCGATGTCGCCGCTGATCTGCTTACGGGGCAAGGGTTTCTCGCGCTCGCCGGCCAACGGAGCGGCCCAACTGTCGGAGAAGCCATCGAGGCCGAGTCGCCAGGCCAGCGCTTCGGCGATCAGCTGATGGCCCAGCTCGTTGCCGTGCAGGCGATCCTCGAACCACAGTCGAGGATCCTTCGCCACCGGGTATTCCTCGAAGTCCATCACCACGACGCCGCGTGGTTCGGCCTCGCTGCGGATGATGGAATTCAACCGGGCCACCCGCTCCCGCAGGTGCACGCCGAGCGGATTGATCGCGGCCGGATCGGGCATGGTGAAGGTCACCACCGTCGCCCCCTGTCGACGGGCCTCCCCGAAGATGATCACGTAGTCAGCGCGGATCGACTCGAAATCGCAGCGGGCTCCGATCACGTCGTTCACTCCGCCGAAAACCGACAGCAGATCCGGCTGCAGATTCAGCGCGTCCTCGAGCTGGCGGACCCGGATCTCCTGCATCCGCAGCCCCCGGATGGCCAGATTGGCATACTCCAACGGCTCAGCCTGGGCGTCGGCGATGTGCTGGGCAAGCCGATCGGCCCAACCACGGTAGCCGCCCTCCCCGTCCGGATCCTCCAGTCCCTCGGTGCTCGAATCCCCGATGGCCACGTAGCGCCGGAATATCGTCACCCCCCGATTCTTACCCCGACGGATCCAAGATCAATCTCGGCCCTGGTGCATCAGATCCCCCGTCGGCTCCGAACTACCATCAGGAAAGAGGTGAGCCATGACGGCTGTCGGGGTCCGCGACACCGAGTACGAGCACGCCATCGAGGAGCAGCGACCGCTCCTGCAGGCCACCGGCTTTCTGCTGACCGGTGACCCGGTCCGCGCGGAGCGGCTCGTCCAACTGGCCCTCGCGCAACTCTTCGAGCGCTGGCCGCACGTCCAACGACCCAAGCTCGAAGCCCTGCGTACGCTGATCCGCGCCGACCGTCACGATCGGCACCTGCCCTGGGAAGCCGGCAAGCGTTTCGACCTGGTCGACGGCGCCCTGCTGCCGGCGACGGCGGCCGTTATCATCGCCGATCTGCAACGGTTGCCCCACGACGAACGCGCGGTGATCGTCCTGGAACGCTATGCCGAACTTCCCACGGTGCAGATCGCGGCCGCGCTGGAGCGTCCGATCGAGACCGTGCTGAGCGCGTCGCGGAATGCTCAGGCGGCGCTGGTCGAGCGTCTCCCGGCCCGGAGTCCGGACGGTGCGTTAGCGGCCGAGCTCGCGCTGGCCGTCCCACCGGAACTGCGACGAGCCGGAAACAGCGCCGACGACCTCGACCGTGGACGACGGTTGCGTCGACGTCACCAACTGCGGCGCGTGCTGATCGCGATCGCCGCCGTGGTGGTGGCCGTCGTCGCCACCAGCCAGCTGATGCCGCGCGCCACGACGCCCGTCACCGTGGCCCCAGTTCCCCAGCCGACCGCGACCCCCCAAGGCTGCGATCTGAGCAGTGAGGTCTGCCAGGGTCAGATTCTGATCGCCTGGCGCTCCGACATGGCCGAGATTGCCGAGTCACACATCGATCCGACCGGCCGCTACTTCTCGGCCGTGGGCTACGCCTATGACACCCGCTCGGACACGCCGACGATCTGGACACCGCGAGGGGGCGCCATGGCCTTCCAGCTGTTCCGGCCGGACGACGGTGCGACTGAGGTCTATGTGCAGATCGCGACCAGTCAGCAGTTCGCGCTCGAGTGCGGCGTGACCACCAAGAACACCTGCTTCACCCATGTCTACATGGACGGCAATCGCTTCTTCCTGACCACGACGACCACGGTCGACGCGGGCATCGAAGTGCAGTCCAGCGTCAACGGCTCCGACGTCATCACCGTCATCGCCCGGAACACCGGCAAAGGCAAAGTGCTCGATCTGTCCACCGCGGACCTGATCGACCTGATCAAGGACACCCGGCTGCAGTTGCCGAAGCGCTGACCCTCTCAGGCGGCCAGATCGACATGATCATGATGCCGGCGGCGACGGTGGTGCAGAGTGGTCGGTGCCGGCAGATCAGGGTCATCCTGGTCGCGTCCCATGGGTGGAGTCGTGCGTCCGAATCGGGGCGGATAGTCGAGCAGAGATGGAATGATCGCCAGCAACCCGATCACCACGATGCCGGCGATGGCGCCGACCGTGATCAACAGTTGCATGAGGTTCATGTCTCAAGGATGGCCCCGCGAGCCGGTGATTCCTATCCCTCTGCGGTCGTGAAATCCCGGCGGGGACGGTCGGACTACGGGCCTACGCGCACCGCTGGAGTCCGACGCAGAAGAATGGCGGCATGGACGCCTGGGTGGTGCACCGACCGGGAGCGGTCGACGGCGGTCCCCTTCGCCGGATCACGCGCGACGATACCGGCACCGGGTGCCGGTCAACTGTTGATCGCGGTCACCTGCTGCGGAGTCTGCCGGACCGATCTTCATCTGGCCGAAGGCGACCTTCCCGCCCGCCGTCGCGACGTCACCCCGGGCCACGAGGTGGTCGGCGTAGTCGTGGCGGCCGGCCAAGGCGCGTCGCGCTTCGCGATCGGTCGGCGGGTCGGGGTGGCCTGGCTCGGCCGGACGGACGGGAACTGCCGGTTCTGCCGGCGCGGCCGCGAGAACCTCTGCGTGGCCCCGGCCTTCACGGGCTGGGATCTCGAGGGCGGGTACGCCGACTATTGCCTGGTCGACGAGGCCTTCGGGTATGCCCTGCCGGACGCGATCCCCGACGAGCAGGCTGCGCCGCTGCTCTGCGCCGGCATCATCGGCTACCGCGCACTGGTCAGTGCCGCCGTGCCGCCGGGCGGCTCACTCGGCCTCTACGGCTACGGCGGCAGCGCCCATCTGACCGCGCAACTGGCCCGGGCACAAGGGCTCCGGGTCCACGTGCGGACCCGCGGCGTCCACCACCAGGAGTGGGCCGACGCACTCGGAGCCGAGTCGGTGGGCGGGACCGAGGTGCCCGTGCCCGAGCCGCTGGACGGAGCCATCCTGTTCGCACCGGCGGGCGAGTTGGTGCCGGTGGCGCTCGGTGCCCTCGACCGCGGTGGAACGCTCGCCGTAGCCGGCATCTGGCTCTCCGACATCCCGTCCTTGAGCTACGAGGCACTGCTCTTCGGTGAGCGGAAGCTGCGTTCGGTGACCGCCAACACCCGAGCCGACGGCGAGACCTTCCTCGGACTGGCCGCCCGACTCGGCGTCCGAGCCAGCACGGTGCCGTATCCGATGGCCGAGGCGCCACGAGCCCTGGCCGACCTCAAACACGGTCGCTTCAGCGGTGCGGCGGTGCTGCACAACTGATCTCCGCCAGGGCGGCGATCTCGTACGGGCCGACCCGGCAGCAGCCGCCGATCAGGCGTGCCCCACCGTCGATCCAGCGCTGGACGTCTTCGGCCCGGAAGCCCGGTGCGCCGGTCCAGCGGCGACCGACCGCGTCCCATTGCTCGCCACTGTTCGGATAGATCACGCCCGGCTTCCCGCTGACCTCCGTGGCGACTCGGACCAGATCTCCGGCATCGGTGGGTGCGGTGCAGTTGACGCCGACGGCCAGCACTTCGTCGACGTCGCGAGCCATGGCGAAGGCCTCGGCGGCGGGCTCGTCGGCGCGGGTCCGCGTCCCCGCGCAGGTGATCGACAGCCAGGCCGGCATCCCGGACCCGGCCAGCTCGGCCAGCAGCGCCTCCACCTCGGCCAAGCTGGGCACGGTCTCCAGAGCGAGGACGTCGGCGCCGGCCTCCATCAGCCGGTCGATCCGAGGTCGGTGCCAGGCCCGGAGGTCGGCCACCGACCGCCCGTAGTTGCCGTGGTATTCCGAGCCATCGGCCAAACTCGCCCCGTACGGTCCTACTGACCCGGCGATCCACCGGGTCGTGCCGTCGGCGTACCGGTCTCGGGCCTGCCGGGCGAGCTCGACGCTACGGCCGATCAGTTCCAGAGGTGCCTGATAGGAGGCCGTGGTGGCGATCTTCGCCCCGGCGTCGAAGTAGGCCTGATGGGCGTCGACGATGGCGCGCGGATCATCGACGAGCAGCCGGGCCGACCACAGGGTCGAGCTCAGATCGTGGCCGCGCGCTTCCAACTCAGTGGCCAGACCGCCGTCCAACAGCACCGGCGCCTGACGCACCGCCGCCGCCAGGGACTCAGTGGCCGTGATGTTCCGCCTCAGCCGCCTCGGCGTCAGCCTTGGTGGCGTGCACGGCGCCGTCCTCGTGTTCGGGCGGGCTGTAGAGGGAGTAGAGCTGCAACGTGCCCGCACCCGTGTTGATCACGTTGTGCCAGACGCCGCCGGGAATGATGACCGCCCAGTCGTCGGCGATGTCATAGATGGTGTCGATCTCGTCGGCACTCGGACCCAGGGTGACCTGCCCCTCGCCGGATTCGACGCGGATGAACTGGTCCAGATGATCATGCATCTCGACCCCGATCTCCTCACCGGACTGCAGGCACATCACGGTCAGCTGAAGCTTTCCCGCCGTGTGCAGCACGGTCCGGAACGCCGTGTTGTCGAGCGTGAGTGCCTCGATGTTGCCGACCCAGCCGGTCATGGTTTCTCCCTTCGTACGCCGTCTGCACCTTAGCGTTGCGGGCATTGTCACGGTGCGGGCACTGTAGCTGGGCGGGCACTGTAGCTGGGCGGGCACTGTAGCTGGGCGGGCATTGTCGCTGGGCCGCGTCCGGACGACAATGAGGGAAGCGCGTATCAGCCGATCGGGGGCGCTCTCCTGATCGGCATGATGGCCCTCGCCCCAATGCACTCTGAGGAGTCGCTGTGACGCACCGCAGTCCACTGGTCACGCTCGCCGGCCTGGTGATCGCGTTCGGGGTGATGTTCGGGGTGAACATCGCCAGCTCCGCACCGATCGACAGCTACCAGCCCCCGGCAGCGAGCTCGTCGGCCGCCGCCCCGTCAGCCAGCGCCCCGTCGGCCAGCGCCGCCACGACCAGCCCATCCACCTCCCCGAGCGAAAGCCCGAGCCCGACGCCGTCCCCGTCAGCCAGCGAGACCAAGAACGGTGGCAGCGAATTCCCCAACCAGGTCGTTTACGCGGGCCGCACCCGCGACGGGTCCTCGTCGATCGCCATCGCGATCCTGGGTGACAAGGCCGCGGCCTATCTGTGCGACGGCCGCAACGTCGAATCCTGGCTGCGCGGCACCGTCGACGGGGACGAGACCAGCCTCACGAGCAAGGACGGTGCGCAACTGGAGGCCAAGCTCGACGGCGACGCGCTGAAAGGCGAGATCGAGGTCAACGACGAGAAGTACCGCTTCGTGATTCGCGAGGCCAAGAAGCCGGCCGGTCTCTACCGGGCGAAAGGCTCCAAGACCACGATCGGCTGGATCGTGCTGCCGGACGGATCCCAGGTCGGCATCCAGACCACCGGCGGCGACTCGTCGGCCGCACCCGAGCTCGACCCTGATCAGCCGCAGGTCGAGATCGACGGTGAGCAGCTTGACGCCGAGCCGGTGACCGGCGACGAAGCGTTGTAGAAGGAGATCCTGATCATGACCACCATGCCCGCCGATCCGGCGGCACCGCCGGCCGATCCCACCGGCACCAAGCTCGGCCCGGTCCTCATCGCCTTCGCGATCGGCACCGCGGCCGCCGTTGGCCTCGGCGTCTACGGTCGCGTCCACGGCCCGACCGGTCAGGCGATCAACATCGCCGGATTCGCCAGCGGCATCGCCGCCAAGTCGGCGCTGACCACCGTGGCGTTCGTCTTCGCCATGGTGCAGATCGTCACCGGCCTCGGCCTGGTCGGCCGGATCACGCTGAACGGCAGCTGGGTCGCTCCGCTACATCGCTGGTCGGGGCGGATCGCCGTCGCGGTCACCGTGCCAGTGGCTGTGCATTGCCTGTATGCGTTGGGTTTCCAAACCTTCGATGCCCGGGTCGCGATCCATTCGTTCCTCGGTTGCTTCTTCTTCGGTGCGTTCATCTGCAAGATGTTGATCTTGACCAGGGATGACTCGCCGAAGTGGGCCCTGCCCGTGTTGGGCGGCGTCGTCTTCAGCGCACTCACCGGTCTTTGGATGACAGCTGCCCTGTGGTATTTCGTCAATGGGGGATGATCGTCAGCAGCGAGCCGAACCGACCTGAGCCGACCGAGACACCGGAGCCCTTGATGAACCCCTATGTCCGACCCGCCGATTCCCAGCCGTTGTCCCGCCGCACCGTGTTCATCAATGCCGGTGTCGCGGCGGCCGCGTTGGCCGGGCTGACGTCGTGCACCAACTACGGTGCGAAACAGACCGGAAGTCCCAGCGCTGGTGGGGGCACCTCCTCCGGTGGCGCATCGGGGAGCGCATCGGGGGGCGCATCGGGCGCCGGCAGCGCGATCACTGCGAAGGCGGCCGACATCCCGGTCGGCGGGGGCAAGATCTTCGTGAACGTCGATCTCGACCAGCATGCGGTGATCACCCAGCCGACCGAGGGCGACTTCAAAGCCTTCACGTCGATCTGCACCCACGCGCGGTGCGACGTTGCCGAGGTGACCACCACGATCGACTGCCGGTGCCATGGCAGCAAGTTCTCGATCACCGATGGTTCGGTCGTCAACCCGCCGGCTCCGTCGCCGCTCGAGGCGAAGACGATCAAGGTCGACGGGGACACGATCACCGTCACGTAGGTTTCGGGTCGCGAGAAGGCTCGGCGAGTGGGCTGAGATGTTGCGTTGGGAGCGGTGCTGGCCTTGGATGGTCAGATGAACCGTCGCCACCTCGATCTCCCGCTCGGCAACGGGACGGACCGCACCCTGGCCGTGGTGGCGTACGGGCACTACGGCCGACCGGTGCTGGTGTTCCCGAGTGAAGCCGGGCGCGCCTGGGACTTCGAGAACAACGGGATGGTCGATGCCGTCGCCGACCTGATCGACGCCGGCCGGGTCAAGCTCTACTGCGTCGATTCGCTCGACGGCGAGACCTGGTCCGACACCGGGGCACCGATCGAGGAACGGGCTCAGCGGCACGGTGCCTACACCCATTGGCTGAGCGACATCGTGGTGCCGTTCATCCTGGGCGACACCAGTCCCGACGCGGAGTTGATCACCCTGGGCTGCAGCATGGGCGCGTACCACGCCGTGCAATTCAGCCTGCAACGGGCCGATGTCGCTCCGCTGGCCATCGGGCTGTCGGGGAACTACGACGTCAACACCTGGCGTTCCTGGGGCGACCGTGGGGACGCCACCTATTTCGCGAACCCCAGTGCCTACGTGCCGAATCTGCACGGTGATCATCTGCACTGGCTGCAGGATCGTCTCTCGATCCTGCTCGTCGTCGGCCAGGGTGCGTGGGAGACCCATCCCACCGGCGCGCTGCCGTCGACGATCGCCTTTGGCCGATCCCTGCAGGACAAGGGAATCCGTTGCCAGGTCGACCTGTGGGGCCACGACGTCAGTCACGACTGGATCTGGTGGCAGCGCCAGCTGGCCCATCACCTGCCGCGCTTCTGCTGAGCCCGTTCGGCCTAGTAGCCTGTCGCCGAGACCTCAGACCTGCTTGCGCAGCCAGCCCCGGTATTTGTCCACCGAGTTGACCAGCAGGCCGTCGACGTGCAGCTCCTCGGCCCGGGCATAGTCGGCGTACGTGCGGCCCGACCCGGTGAAGACCTTAAGGCCGGCCCGGTGCAACTCGGCGACGTACTCGGGTGTCAGCTGGTCGATCCGAGGGTTGAAGTACACCGTGTTGTAGGCCGTGATCTCCTCGATCGACGGCTGGCTGTAGTCAATCGAGCACGACGGCACCGTTGCCTCCGGATCGACCGACCGCAGCATCTCGATGGTCTTCGGCTCGAAGCTCGCCATGATCGCCCGACCGACCATGTGCGCATCGGAGATCGCGCTCACGAAGGCCATCGCCTGTTTCGTGGTCAGCGTCCGCGTCTTGATCTCGGCATTCACCGACATGCCGGTCTGGTTCGCGTACGCCAGCACGCTCTCGAAGGTGGGGACCCGGGCGTCGGCAAACTTCCTCCCCCGCCAGGATCCCGCGTCGCAGGTCTGCACTTCGGCGTAGGTGTGCGACTCGATCGATCCGGTGCAGTTGGTCGTCCGATCCATCGTCGGGTCATGCATCAGCACCATCCGCTGATCGGAGGTCCAGCGGACATCGAATTCGATCATGTCGGCGCCCGCGGCGTGCGCCGCCTTGAAGGCATACATCGTCTGCTCCGGTCGTGCCTTGCTGACGTCGCCCCGGTGGCCGATCATCAGCACGCGCGGAAACACCGTCAAGGTGACCGTCCGGGACGACACCCGGCCCTGAGCGTTGTAGACCCGGACCCGGTACTTGCCGCCGGACTGCGCCGACGCGCTGAGCGTCAGCGCCGCCGAGGTGGCGCCCTTGATCGGCACCCATGCCTGGTCCACCAGATGTTTCCACTGATAGCGGTCGGCACCAACGGCCTGGACCGCGAACGACGCCCGACGTCCGGCGACGACCGACATCGACTCCGGTTGCTTCGTGATCTTGGGCGGCGCGGCCGCACTTGACTGGCTGGCCACCCGCTCAGTCGACTCCGCGTTCGCCAGCGGAACCGGCAGCAACACCAGTACGACGGGTAGGGCCAGGGCGCAATACGCGCGGATCAAGCGATGAGGGGAAGTCATCGTGTCGTGGTCACCGGATCGGGGGTTCCGGCGACGCTCTCCTTCGTGCCGGACACTAGCAACGCCGCCCGAGGGATTTGCCGACGTCATCAGATCGCAATAGAAGCGATCGGCCGGGCCGTCCGGTCCGGCACCTGCGGACGGCCCTCGCGTCCGCCGTCAATTGCAGGTGTTGCTGCCAGCCGGTACCGAAGTCCAGCCGCGCCGCTGAATGGCATCCATGAAGCCCTTGAGGCTCCCCGCGGCCACGTACTTCACGGCATTGCGGGAGTGGTTACTGCCGTCGCCGCCGGTGTAGAGATGCGCCGCCGACTCGTAGGTGAGGTAAATCTTGCTGCCCGCCTTCGTCATATCCTCGACCATCGACGGACCGAAGACGCTCTTGCCACCGATCGCCGGGATCGCCCCGGTCACGGTGAACCGGCTCCAGCAGTCGCGGTCCCAGGACTGGCTGAACAGGAAGCGACTCCCACTGACTGCGACGCCCTGCACGTTCGGCGGGATCGCGAAGGTGCTGGGGTTGGCCGGCTTCACGGGCTTGCCGCTGCGGCTGATGTCGTGGTGCCACATCTGACCGTTCCTCGTGTACGACGTGTCGGCGGTGTGCGTGCCGTAGTAGATGAACTTCCCCGAGATGCCGATGAACGCACCGGCGTACTGGCCCGGGCGGCCGATGTCGGTCGTCCACCGGGTCGGGACGTAGCCGGCGTGCTTGGTCTTCAGGATTCTGTCGATCGAGTACGTCCGCAGCCGGCCCTGACCGTTGGTCTTGGTGTTGTTCTGCAGGTTGGTGACCACGTAGAGCCAGTTGCCCTTCACGGCGGCTCCGCCGACGTGGCCCTCGGCGATGTAGACGGCCTTGACGAACTCACCGTTAGCCTTGTGGATGACGATGATGCTGTCCTGCTGGGGATAGCGCCAGTTGTACTGGGTCTGGAAGAAGTAGCCCTTGCCGTAGGCCAGTCCCTGAGGTACGTAGTCCGAATAGTAGTTGATCTTGAACTTCTTCACCGGATTGGTCGAGTCGTTGTAGACCGGGCCGTTGAAGGCTTCCGCCGAGGCGGTCGTCGGCAGGGCCAGCACCAGCAGGACCATCGTGAGAAGTGCGGTCAGGATCACGCGGAGTCGCAGCATGCGGGCAGTTAACCCGATCGCAGGGTCGTTGACCAGATCAGGACCGAGTCAGTGTGCCTACTCCCCCACTGGGGGCGGGTCATCTGGGGTCTCGCCCCCGCGCCGGGGGTCGAGGCTGGGCGGAATGGTGTGTTGCCGGGCATAGGCGCTGAGGGCGTCCATGGTGTGCTGGTGGGGGTAGGGACCGTGCGAGAGCCTGGCCACTCCCCAGCGTTCGAGGTCGCCGGCATTGGCGATTCCCGGTGAGGCGAGCAGACTCAGACGTCCCTGGCCGAACCGCGACACGAGGTCGCGGATGTGCGAGGTGTTGGTGCAACCGGGCACGAAGACGCAGTCCGCGCCAGCGTCGAGGTAGCGGCGGCCCCTCTCGGCGGCCTCGGCCAAACGCCGCTCCGGGGTCCACTCGGACCTCATGAGGTAGACATCGGTGCGGGCGTTCACCACGAGTGGGATCCGATACTCACCGCCGGTGTCGACGGCGTCACGGATACGGGCCTCCATGTTCTCGGCGGGAGTCATGTTGTCTTCGAGGTTGATCCCGACCGCGCCAGCCTGCAGCGCTGCCGCGGTCGTGGTTCGAACGTTGTCGTAGCCGCGCTCGAGGTCAGCGGTCACGGGAAGGTCGACCGCGCGGCTGATTCGCTCCACACCTGCGAGCACCAGGTCAAGGGGGATGTTCTCGCCGTCGGCGTATCCATGCGCGGCCGCGATGGCCGCTGAAGCGGTCGCGATAGCGGAACAGCCGGGCGTGGCCGCCACAACCTGGGCGGAGGCGACATCCCAGACGTTGACCAGGATCAAGATCGTCGGGTCGTGGTGGAGTCGACGCAACACCTCGGCTTTGGCCCGCTGATCCTTCTCGGTGAACCCGTTCATGACCCCTGCCCTTCGACTTCAGCTGCCGGGAGTCCTTCAACGCTATGGGCAAGCTGGCCAAGCAGGGTCGCCAGGTGGACGCGGTCGTGGGCGCTGAGTCCGCTCAGCAGGCGTGCCTCGTTGGTCAGGTGGGAAGCGATGAGATTGTCACTGAGTTGGATTCCGGAAGGGGTCAGCGTCACAGGCCGGCCACGAGCGTCGGCTCGAGAGACGTCGCGGCGGACGAGCGCCCGCCCCTCGAGGCGGTCGATCCGTTTGGTGATCGCACCGGTGGTGACCAGCAGCGACGTACTGAGCTCTCCGGGAGAGAGAGTGAACGGTTCTCCGGCTCGGCGCAACGCGGCCAGGACGTCGAAGTCGCCGTTGCCCAACCCCGCCTCGGCGAACGGTGGCCGTAGGTGTGGCTCGAACAGCTGGGTCAGGCGCGCCATCCGTCCGATGATCAGGATCGGGCTGGCGTCCAGGTCGGGGCGCTCACGATGCCATTGCTGAACTATGTCGGCGACGGCATCGGTGCCACCGGCGGGGTCCATCGTCATGTGTTGAGTATACCTTCCGTGGAAGGTACTGTTTACTTCCATGGAAGATACATCGAGATTGTCCCGGGGTGCTCGTGCTCTGTTGCTGGCGCAGTCCTCGAGTGCGGTCGGCGATGGTGGGTTCTACGTCACCTCGGCGCTGTTCTTCTCCCGGGTAGTGGGCCTGTCTGCGACTCAGATCGGTGCCGGCCTCACCATTGCGTGGGCCTCGGGGTTCGTGCTGGCCACACCACTGGGGCAGGCCGCGGACCGGATGGGTCTGCGCCGGGCCGCGATCGGTCTGTCCCTGCTCACGGCGCTGGCCCTGGCCCTGTCGGTGCTGCCGCGGTCCATGGGCGGGTTCGTCGCCGTCACCCTGGTCTACGCCGCAGCCCAGAGCGGCTCGGCCGCGGTGCGCCAGGCACTCCTGGTCACCCTGGCCCCGCCAGAGACCCGGGTCCTGATCCGGGCACGACTCCAAGCCGCCGTCAACATCGGACTGGGGCTGGGCGCCGGGCTGGGTGGGCTGGCTCTCCTCATCGACAGCCCACAGGCCTACACGGCCGTTCTGCTCCTGGACGCATGCGCCTTCGCAGCAGCCGGCGCCATGCTGACGCGGCTTCCGCACCCGCCCGCCAACACACTGAGGACGCCGCCGTGCCGACCGACCCCCCGGCCGGCGGTGCTCGCCGACCGACCGTACGTTCTCGCCGCGGCGCTGACTGCGGTGCTGTATCTGTACATGCCGATGCTCAGCGTGCTGCTGCCGCTGTACATCGCACGAGCCACTGCGGCACCGACCTGGACGGTTGGCGCCGTCTTCGTGCTCAACACGGCCGGCGTCGCCCTGGTGCAGGTCCGAGCGGCCCGAGGAGTGACCAACCTCGTCACTGCGGTGGTCGCGATCCGTCGTGCCGGCGTCGCCCTCCTCCTTTGTTGCGTGGTCTTCGCCTTCGCCGCCCACACCACCTCCACTCCCGTGACGGTCCTGGTCCTCGCGACTGCGGTCGCGCTGCAGATCCTCGGCGAGGTACTGCTGGCGTCGGGCGCATGGCAGATCGGGTTCACCCTCGCCGATCCCCGACGCCTTGGTCAGTGGCAGGGGCTGTTCAGCAGCGGCATCCCGCTGGCCCGTGCGCTCGGCCCGCTGGCGCTGACCAGCCTGGTGCTGACCTGGTCGGGTCCCGGATGGCTCGTACTCGGGGCCGTGTTCCTGACTGCCGCACTGCTGATGCGCCCGGTCGTGGCCCGGGGAGCACGAACCACCGCGACCCGGCTGCGCACCAGCCGGCCCGACAGCGGGTCCCCCCACCAACCCGAGCAAGACCCCCACCAGGTCGGCTCGACCGAGCCGACCACGCAGGTCCACTCCACGAAAGGATGATCACGATGACCGACCACAACCCCGAGGCAGTCCGGCTCGACTTCGACGCCCTCGCCCCACGATTCGCCAGTGCCCTGGCCCGCCTCGATGCCGTCGCCGGCGTCGGCCTCGACCCCCGGCTACGCGACCTGGTCCGCATCCACGCCTCGACGATCAACGGCTGCGCGTACTGCGTCGACATGCACACCAAGGACGCCCTCGCCGGCGAAGAGACCATCCAGCGCATCACCGGCCTGGGCGTCTGGCGCGAGACCGCCTGGTACACCCCCAGCGAACGAGCCGCCCTCGCCCTCACCGAGGCCGTCACCGTTCTGCACGACGGCCACGTACCCCGCAGTGTCTTCGACGAGGCCGCCGAGCACTTCGATCCCGACCAGCTGGCCCAGCTCATCGCCCTGCTGGTCACCATCAACGCCTGGAACCGCATCGGCGTCACCACCCGCTGCTGGGAACCCGGCAGCTACCAGACAGGAGAATGAGCATGCCAAACCCGAGCAACGACTTCAGCGAGTTCATGGCAGAACGGCTGGCCGCCTCGACAGCATTCGTCAACGGCGACGTCGATCCCCTGCATCAGATCTCGACGCATGCCTCACCCGCCACGATCTTCGGACCGGCCGGCACCATCGTCCACGGCGCAGACCAGGTCAACGACGCCAACGCCCAAGGTGCGGCCATGTTCGAGCCCGGCGCCATCAACACCTTCGAGGTCATCCACCAACAGGCCGACGACCACCTGGCCTACTGGGTCGGCATCCAACGATCAGAGGTGCACCTGAGTGGCCAACCCGAGCGAGTCACCATGCAGCTCCGAGTGACCGAGATCTTCCGCCAAGAAGCCATTGGATGGCTGTTGATCCACCGACACGCCGACCCCCTGGCGGACAAACGGAGGCCCTGACCGGAGCTGAACGACCGTGGTCACTTGCCGTGGCTGCGCTCGCGGTGTTCGCAGCCTGGCCAGCAGCAGGGGCGACGCTGACCTTCTTCCAGCTCTTCTTGGGTACGGCGAATCCGGCGCTCGCGGGTGCTCTCCTGCTTGGCGTCTTCGACCCAGCAGATGAACTCGTTGCGGGCCAACGGTGTGATGTCCTTCCAAGCGGCCAGCGCGGTGGCGTTCCCGGCAAGGGCCTCGTGAAGGTCTGCGGGCAGCTGGTGCACCACTCCACCGGGCGGCCGCTGGTTGCTCACCAGTCCACGCTAGCCGCGGCAGATGAGCCCGACAACCGGTCCGCAGGCGGTGATTGGCTGCGGCGTCGCCGTCCTCACGCCGTGAAGGCCTTCGTGGCGGCTGCGTCGGATGCGACGTTCCTAGAGCTTATCGAAGGGCAGGATCGGGGCGCGAAACGGCCAAACTTTCCGCGAAGGCACCTGGACAGCGGGCTCGGATGACCCGGATTTGAAAGCCGGTCTATCAGAGGTGGAGTCGCTCAGTGAGGTCGGACGCCGAGATGCCCCAGGGGTCGATGATGCGAGCTCCACTCGGTGCCACGGCGATGGTGGCGTAGTCGGTGTACACCCGGCTGACGCACCCGACGCCGGTCAGCGGGTAACTGCAGGTCGCACGAGTTTCGGGCTGCCGTCCTTGAGGAACAGGGTCATCATCACGTAGACGTCCTTGGCTCCGGTGTGCCAGTTGGCCAGGTCACCGTACCGGGAGACCTGGAAGGCGCCGAGCACGCAGACGTCGAGGTGACCGCCGCGCATCATGGCGAACGAGTCGGCATGGTGGAAGTAGGCCGCCTCGAGTGGTTCGGTGACTGGGATCTTGCCGGCGTTGATCAGGTCAGGGTCGATCTCGTCGCCGACCGCGGCCCGGCCCATATTGAGCATGCCGTTCTCGCATTTCCCTAACGTCCAAGAATTTCGTAACACTATTGGCATGGGTGCGGACGAAACGATGAATGGGGTTCCCGTGACCGAGGAGCAGACTGCTGCGTGGGCGGCCGAGGCGGAAGTCGGCTATGACGTTGAAGCCTTGAAGAAGCGTGGGCGCGGAAGACCTGGGCGAGGAGTGGAGCCGTCGCAGATCGTCACGCTGCGCCTCACCTCGGCAGAGCTCGCCGTCATCGATGCTCGTGCAGCCCGTGAGAACAAGTCTCGTTCGGAGGTCATCCGCGAGGCCCTGGCTGCATCTGCCACGTGAAGGTCCACCGCTCTGCTCTCAAGCACGGGGTCCACGACGATGCGGTCCATGCCGCGACCTGGGCGCTGTGGATCGAGGACCTCGATGAGGAGAGCCCCTCCAGGCAGCTTCGGCTTGGGTTCGACACGCAAGGCTGACTGCTCGAGACAGTGGCCCTCGCCTTCGACAGCGGAGACGAACTGGTGATTCACGCCATGAAGGCGCGCCCTCAGATGCGCGACCTGCTCCCGTAGAGCAGCCATTTCAACTGCTCAGACGTGGTGGAGCGAGCCGGTCGAGGTCGAACTGCGCGGCCGCGATTTCGGCGCACTCGGTTGAGAAGCGGCGCCGGATACGCGAAAGCGTCCAAGGCCGCTTCAACTGGGTCCGCAGCGCGACCCCATCGACGGACGGGGAGTGCCCAGGCGCGCGTCGGTCCGCGCGCTGAAAGCTCGGGCTCGGGTCGTCGGTGCCCGCGCCAGCCGTCCGAGCCCAGCGCCAGCCGTCGGAGCCGAGCGCCAGCCCTCCGTTGGCCAGCGATTCCGTGATCACGCCGGAGGCTCCGGCAGACCGCGCCGTGAAGTTGGACCTCACCGTTCAAGGTGAAGGCCTGCACGTCCTCGGCGTGAACGACAACCGCATCTATGTCGACCATGGCCTCACCGGCACAAACCGGGATCGACCCGGCCTTCGGCTCGCGTTGGCGGCCTGCCGCTCCGGTGACACCCTGGTGGTCACGAAGCTAGACCGGCTCGCCCGATCATTGCCGGATGCTCGCGACATTTTGGACGAGCTGACGAAGCAGAACGTCAAGCTCAGCCTCGGCGGCTCGATCCATGACCCGACCGATCCGGTCGGACGGTTGTTGTTCAACGTGTTGGCGATGGTGGCGGAGTCCGAGTCCGACTTGATCCGGATGCGCACTCGTGAGGGTATGCAGGTTGCCAGGGCCAAGGGCCGGCTCAAGGGCAAGCAGCCCAAGCTGAAGCCGAACCAGGCGAAGCACCTGGTTGAGATGTACGACCTGGGCACAGTCGTGCGGGACCAGTCGTTAGTAGTGTTCGCGGGCTTGCAAGATGACGACGTATTCGTCGGTGACGAAGTAGACGAGGCGGTTTGCCTCGTCGATGCGGCGTGACCATGCCCCGGTCAGAATGTGCTTGAGCGCTTCCGGTTTACCGATGCCGGTGAATGGGTCGCGGACGACATCGGCATTGAGCTGATTGATGCGCTTGAGTGTCCTGCGGTCCTGGGTCTGCCAGTAGACGTAGTCCTCCCACCCGTTCGGGTCGAAGGCGACCGCTCGCGTCACGCGTCTGAGAGGTCGTGTTTCTCAAACTCGCCCCGTCTCGCTCGCTCGATCGACTTAAGCAACCGTTCGGCGTTGGCAGCGTTCCGCAGGAGGTAGGCGGTTTCGGTCATCGCGTCGTAGTCGTCCTTCGACATGATGACCACATTTCCGTGTCGAGACACGACCTCTAACGCGGTGTGGTCGTCGTTGACCTGTTGGATGAGTCCGAACAGGGTCTTTGCGCGCCTCAGTTGCAGTAATCGCCTTCACGATCGCCTCCGTAAGTAGTACTTGATGGCGTACCACTGAGGTGGTCGCGATCGTCGACGACGAGCAGACTTCGAGACACGTCGACCGAAGTTGGGTTCAAAAAGCCGACCGTCGTGCGGGACGCACGCTGGAGCCCGACCGTCGTGCAGGACGCACGCTGGAGCCGACCCCCGTGCGGCGCACGACCAGTGACCGACCGTGGTGCCGGAAGCATGTGAGTACCCGGAAGCCGCAGCCCGGCCTCGCGTGGCCTCGACTGGTGTGGGAATGCGAGCACCGGGATCAAGCGTCGAGGTCGTGCGCGAACTTGATGTCGTAGGCGGGTCCGAGCTCTGAGCGGAGCTCCTTGAGGAGTGCTACGCCCTCGCTGTGCCAGGCGGCTTCGTGCTCGGGATCCTCGTCTTCGTAGTCATAGTGCATGTGGTAGTCAGCGTCGGTCCACTGGACCAGCCGCTCGTGCAGGTTCTTGCTCAGCATGAACGAGCTCAGGTCGATACCCCACGGTGCCTTGTTGTCCGCGCTGCGGTGCCACAGTGGGCCGCAGCCGTGGTCGGTGTCGAGAAGCAGTGGCACCGGACGTAGCGGGGGCATGGTGGGCAGGCTACGGCAAGGGCCGGAAGCGTGCCGACTGTCAGGCAGCTTCATTCCCCTAATTTTGCCCGACCTATTCGGGACGCACGCTATAGCCGACCGTCGTGCGGGAGGCACGCTGTAGCTGTCGTGCGGGAGGCACGCTGTAGCTGTCGTGCGGGAGGCACGCTGTAGCTGTCGTGCGGGACGCACGCTGTAACCGACCCGGTTGCGGACATTTCTGCTGCGTCGCAAAACCGAACCTTCAGCGAGACACCGGCATGTGTGTTGGCGCGGCTTCGGCATGGTGCCGAGCGGTCCAGACACAGGCCCGCGGCCGCGGACCAGCTCCGCTGCGGAGACGTGGCTTGTCGGCCACAACTTACTGCGGTCGACCTGGAAGCAGCCGTCGCCCCAGGAGTGGGGACGAGCCGGGGCGATGATCGTGACCTGGAACAGCCGGAAATCAGATCCACGAGGAGGGTTCCAGAAGTGCCCTTGTCCACAGGTCAATGAGGTGGTCGCCGAACTGCCGAGGGGACCAGCCGCGTTGGGTGAGGAGTTCGAAGTATTCGGCGCTGTTGGTGGCCCAGATGATGTCGGCGACGTGTTGGTCGTCAAGGTCGGCCCGGAGATCTCCTGTCTGGCGTAACTCGCGGGTCAGCAGGACCATGCGGGCTGCTCGCCGGTCCACGAGTTCGCGCCAGGAGCGGTCGCAGTGCGGATCGGTCTGCCCGGCTTGGCGGAGGGCCTGTTGGAGGGGTGCGAGGAGGGGCAGCAGCCGGGTGAGGGCGTCCGCGTACGTCTCGATCTTCTCGCGGGCGGTGGCGGCGGACTGGATGCGGCGTACGTAGTCGCGCTGTTCGGCCGGGATGGGCTCCTCGGAGGATCCCAGCACCATGTCGATCACCGCCCGCACGAGGTCGGGCTTGCGGCCGACGCTGGCGTACACGGTGTCCACCGCGACCCCGGCGCGGGCGGCGATGGCCGCCACCGTGCAGCTGTATCCCTGACTGATGAAGAGGTCTCGGGCGGCGGCGAGGATGGCGAGCTTGGTGTCGTCGGCCTGCGCCGTCCGCATCGGCGAGCGGTAGCTGCGGGTCTTGACTGGTCGAGTCATCAGTCGTACCTTATCAGTATCAGTCCGAAGTGAATTCGGATGAAATGAAGGTGGGGCGGAGATGAGCGAGTCGGCGCCGCTGAAGGTCATCTACCAGGCGGCCGGGGAGGCTCCCGCCACCTGGGCGTTGGGGTCATTGTTTGAGCGGGTGTTGACCGGCGGCCAGTCCGGCGGCGCGTTCGACATTTCGCTGGTCACCCAGCCGCCGGGCACCGCTACGCCGCTGCACCGGCACATCCGCGAGGCGGAAGTGTTCTACCTGCTCGCGGGATCGATGACCTACCGAGCCGGTGAGGACACCTTCCACCTGACCGCCGGCGACTTCATCTACCTGCCCCTGGGGATTCCGCACGCCCTGCGCGTCACCGGCGCCGAACCGACGAGGTTTTTGGCCCTCACCGCACCGGCCGGCCTGCTGGACCTCTACGACGAGGTCGGGACCAGAGCCGCGGAACGCCGCCTGCCCGGAGCCGACGGCCCCCCGCTGGAGCCTCAGATCGCCGCCTGGAACAACCTCGCCGGCCGATACGGTCTGCAGGTCCTCGGGCCACCGCTACCAGCCGGCGCCTGATTTCTGCTGGCACCTCGGCCGTCTGAGGACGGCCGCATCAACGGCGGCAAAGTCAGGACTCAGAACGAACCCCAAGGAGGAAATCATGACTAGCTCACTGCAATCCGAAGTCACGCCTCGCTCCCCGGCCCTGACCGTCATGGAGGGAATGTTCGAGGGCTTCGCCACCGGGAACGATGACATCGTCGACCAGCTGTGCGCGCCGGACCTGATCGAGCACCAGTTCGGCATGGCTGGAACCGGAACCGAGGCAATCCGGCACGTCAAAGCCGCCATGCGGCAGGTGCACGCCGCCACCCCCGACATCACGTTCACCATCGAGGACACGGTGGAGAGCGGCGACACCATCTGGGTCCGGGTCACCGCCTGCGGAACTAACACTGGGCCCTTCTTCGGCCCGCCGAGCCGGCGGCCGGTGGAGATCACCGTGATCGATATCGCCCGCATCGTCGACGGCCGGATCGTCGAGCACTGGGGCGTGCCCGACCGGTTCGCGCTGCTATCCCAGACGGGCGTCCTCGACCGGCTCACCCCGGCGACCTAACCACCGCCGTCTGAGCCTCAAGGGGTGGAAAGCACGGACCGATGCTGCAAAAGACCCATCAACCAGCGGGGTGTCGTTGACCGACCGTCGTGCGGGACTGAATCTCTGGAACCCCTTGTGTGATCTGGGATAATTACATGCGTGAAGTTCGACCTCAACGACGCGCTATTCCTGCTTGCCGCCCTCGCCCTAGGCGGCTTCGGTACGTTCAGCGAGTGGCGGTGGCCAGCATGGGCTTTAGCCGCGGGCCTGGTCGTCATTGTCGTCGCGCGCTTGGTGCGTAGTCGAAATGTTGAAGTGCCGCTCCCAGAGCCCACGACGAGCCTCAACGTGTTTGGCGCGAAGGACCTCAACGTCTCCGACTATCAGACCGACGCCGACCAGTTCGCGCACTTTCAGGACGTCGAGAGGGTCAAACTCCAAAAAATTAGGCATAGCAGGCGACGTCGATGAATCAGTTCCTTTACAAATGCGACGGGTGTGGCAGAAACGCATGGGGCCCGAGCTACTCCGAGTTGCGGCGGAAGACTGGTGTCTGCCTCACTTGTGGCGGTCGGCTCGTGCCCGACCTTTTACCGCGAGCGGGCGGTATCGCGATGGTCGGTTGTAACGACACCTTCATGACGGACAACTTGTTCGAGGACAACTATGCCCCGGCTATTAACCTCATAGGCGGCACGGGCACCACGATCAGAAACACTACTGACAGGACTGACGATGAGCCGCCACCCGCCCGGCCACCGCGCTGGATGCGTCGTCGTAAGAAGCCGAGAAAGCGCAAGCAGTGAGCCGACTGTCGTGCGGGACGCACGCTATTGCCGTCGCCGCCCAATTGCCCAGTCAGATTCACGCCTCGCCGCGGACAGTTTGGAAGATTTGGAATGAGTTGAAGAATACAATTCCGGTGCCGCCGTGATCCGATTTCGACGAAAAGTCAGGAAGCACCGATTCGCCGGCCTTTCCCGTCCAAAGGGCCGTGGCGGCGGTTGACTCGCCCGATACGGTACGGACCGAAATCGTTTCCCACGGACCGCGAAGGCGCATGGTCTGGCCCCAACCGCCGGAGAAGTTCACCACGACGATGTATTGGCCATCGGTCGTGGCTGTGAAACGCCCGTAGCCGACTGTTCCAACCCATTCGCCGATGGTGGTGCTGATATCGTGAATCGCCTCCATGTATACCAGATCTCCAGTGCAGTCCCACCGTGCGGGGTCTAGGAAGTCGAGAAACCCGGCGTCGGCATAAGGGTGGCGCGCGGTCAGCTCGAACTCCAAGTCTCCCAGATTTTGCCCGTGCGTCCTCTTCACAAGGTCTCGAAGGTCGTGAAGGGGCATGCGGGCGGTTTGGTCCGGCTGATGGACGCGACGACCGCGGAGCTGGCTGAGTGTTAGAAGGTCGGGGTTGAACTCTGGTTCGGCGTAAAGTTCCATGAAATCCTCCGCTACGAATGAAATCCTGCAGACGTTTGGCGTCGATGACGCAGTTGTCTGACTTCCCGGCATTCAGGAAGCCGACGTGATTTCCGAATTGTGTTCGGATTCATCGTTGCCGCTGGCGTAGGCAGCACCACACGGCGGTGATCAATGGGCGATCGATTCGGCCGGGTGAAGGGCGCGCGCGAAGTCGGTCGAGGTCGAGACCGATCCGAAAATGCGCTCGATCAGCATGATCGTCGCATCATGGTTGGTCCGGTCGAGGTTGGCGCCCATGGGTTCGGCGGTGCAGTCTTCCAGGACCACGCAGTGGTAGTCGCGGTAGAACGCGTCGCGGATGGTGGACTCGACGCAGACGCTCGTCGTGCAGCCGGTCACGATCAGGTGGGTGATCCCCGAGCGCTGCAGGATCTCCTCGAGTTCGGTCCGGTAAAACCCGCTGTACCGGTTCTTGTACAGGACTGTGTCGTCCTCGTCGGGTGTGAGTTCGGCGACGATGTCGCTGCCCCAGGAGCCGCGAGTCAGTACGCCGTCGGGGATGCCGAGGCGACGGAGGCCCCGGCCGTGCGGTGAGTCCTCGGTGCCGGTGTCGGACAGGTCGGGCAGGTAGCCCATTTTCAGGTAGACGATCTTGATCCCAGCTTGGCGGGCCGTCTCGACGGCCGTCCGGGTTGGCGCGACTGCGGCCTGGATGGCGGCGATGTCGATCCCGACCTTGTCGAACATGCCGCCGGGCGAACCGAAGGCGTTCTGCATATCGATCACGACGAGCGCGGTGCGGGCCGGGTCGATCTGGACCGGCGTGGGTGTGGCATCGATCTTGATGGTGTGCATCGCGGTTCCTCTGTGTCTTTGTCGCGGGTGTGCCGGCTGGCACGTCGTCACCTGGTTGTTCCGTTGGCCCTGCGCTTGCGGCGTCCCGCCCCGGGGCGCGCCAGGCCGGGGTTACCGTCGACCACCCGCACGAGGAGGTCGAGGAGGATGTCGCGCTCGGCGGGAGCGAGCACGTCGAGAACCCGCCATTGGAGCTCCAGTCCCTTCGGATGGAGCTCGGCGAAGAGCTGCTCGCCCCGTGAGGTGAGTCGGACGAGTCGCGCTCGTCGATCGGTGTCGCTGACTCGTCGGGTCACCAGCCCCTTCGACTCCAGGCTTGCGACCAGCAGGCTGGTGCTGTTCCGGTCGACTCCGAGGCGCGCCGCGAGTGCGCTCTGGTCGAGGTCGGCCTCACCGTCGCTCGGGCTCACGTAGACCATCACGGCAAACTCGAGCGGGGTCAGACCGGCAGGGCTGACCGCCTCCGCGGACGCGGTGGTGCAGATCTGGAAGAACCGCCGGGCGAGCGCGATCGGCACCCGTCGGACCGGTGGCCCATCCTCGACGACCGGCTCCCCCGGGGTCATGTCCGCCGAATTCGTCATAGTTGTGATGATCCTACTTATGATGGAATGCGTCAAGGCCCTCTCGTCATCGATACTCATTCCCACCGGCGCCGGCGAGCGAATCGTGTCCGGTAGACCAGTGCTCATTATCGCGATCTACAACTTCGGCTCGCT
Organism: uncultured Actinomycetota bacterium; assembly: GCA_963731295.1. Taxonomy (GTDB): domain Bacteria; phylum Actinomycetota; class Actinomycetes; order Propionibacteriales; family Propionibacteriaceae; genus Microlunatus. The sequence goes on along the minus strand of CAVSUP010000004.1, from coordinate 106,800 downwards.
GCTCACCAACGAGGTGGTCGCGCCCCCTTGAGTCGGGCGGCATCCCTCATTTGGTGGCGCGACGCGAGCAACCCGACAGTCACTTGGAACGGGCCCTCAATCTTTGGGACCAACATTGGCCGCTTCGATGCACTGGCCCTAATCCAGAGCACGTTCGGCGACCCCGAGCCAAACATGCCCACGAACCTTGAGCTCGTCGCTCGGGTCGGCGACCAGCTCCTGCACTAACTGGCGTGATGCCGGGCCGGCGTTTCAATGGAGGGGTCCGCTCCAGATCGGCCAACGTGGGGTGGCCGGCACCCCGTCGCTGCGGCAGGGGCCGTTCGGCGGCTTCAAAACGAACTTCGAACTCGTCGGACCACTCGCCGCCGGCGGGATCGGCCACTACGTCCGGATCAACAACGCCGCCGGACTGCCATGGGCCGGGCCCAACCTCTTTGGCACAGACGTCGGACAGTTCGAGGCGCTCGATATGACGATAGACAACTACACGCGCTGACCCATGCCGCCGAATACCATGCAGGTCGTCGCCCGATTCCAAAGCCAGCTACTCTTCTACTACCGTGAACGGGGCCCGCCTTGGCGCTGGCGGCTATTGTGATCCGCGGCCAACACCCGCGCGCAGAACTCTCCCGTCCGGTCCGAGCTGTTGGTTCCCCATCTGGCGAAGGGCAGCCACAGACTCCGCATCAGCTACGCCGGTACGGCACAAATCAAGGCATCGACCCAAACCGTCAAAGTCAAGGTGCGGTAGCCTCATGCGGGACGAATGCAGTAGCCAACTGTCATGCGGAGGCCCGATCGCTGTCGACTCGTCCGGCCCTGGTTTCCGGAGAGCCGTCGGTTGTCAATCCAAGTGACGTGCGAGCATGTCCAGTACCGGGGAAGATCAGGTCAGGAGACCAGTTCATGGGCCGATCCCGGCTGCTCCCCGCGGTCCTGCTGAGTGTTGGGATCATTGTCGGCGCGAGCGGGTGCGCTTTGTCGAGCCCGACCGTCCGTTCGGACCAGACCGGGATCGAAACCTCGCCGGCGGGGAGCGGCGAGCTGGAGGCTCGGCTGACGCCGATCATCGAGCCGTTGCGGGCAAAACTGTTGGTACCCGGTGTGGTCGTCGCTGTGACGACTCCGCAGGAGCATTTTCTGCGCGCGTACGGAAGTCGGATGCTGAACCATGCTGATCCCTTGACTGTCGACGACCACTTCCGGGTCGGGTCGAATACCAAGACGATGACGGGGACAGCTCTGCTGCAGTTGGTCGACGAAGGGACGGTCGCCCTCGATGACCCGGTTTCGAAGCACCTTCCAGACGTCACCTCCGCCAAACTGAAAGGGGTCACAATCGCTCAGCTGCTGCAGATGCGCTCCGGCCTGCGCAACTACAGCGAGCTCCGAACGTTCAATCAGGCTCTTGACGACCAGCCGGACCGGGTGTGGCGGCCTGATGAGCTGGTCGCCGCCGGGTTGGGCGAACCGGTCGATTTCGCCCCCGGCGCCGACTTTCACTACTCCAATACCAATACCGTGCTCGCCGGCATGATCATCGAGCGCTACGACAAGGTGACCCTCGCCACGGCGCTCAAGCGGCGACTCTTCGACAAGCTCGGGCTGAGAAATACCGCGTTCCCCGAACCAGCTGACGCATCGATTCCGATGCCGCACCCGCGCGGCTATATGTACGGCACCAACGTCTCGACCTTGGTGACTGCCGAACTCCCCGCCGACCAGCAACAGGCCGCTCGGAGCGGGTCACTGCTGCCCGGCGACTACACCGACCTGAACCCGAGCTGGGGGTGGGCGGCCGGCGCGGCCACATCCACCGCCGCCGACCTGGCCATCTACGTCGACGCCTTGGTCGAGGGTGGTCTGCTCAGCGCCGAGCAGCAACGCGGACGGCTGGCCAGTGTGAAGTCGATCGATCCTGCCGATCCGGCCAGCGCCGGCTACGGGCTGGCACTGGCCCAGTTCGGGCCGATGCTCGGCCATGACGGCTCGTTGCCGGGCTTTCAATCCTTCATGGGCCACGATCCGCACACCAAGACCACGGTCGTGGTCCTCACCAACCTGCAGGCCGGTCCGGCCGGCGAACAGCCTGCGAACGAGATGGCCCGCGCCATCATCGACGAGCTGTACTAAGCGAGACGTCCCCGCCTGCGGCGCCAGCTCCGTCCGCACATGTCGACACATCGTGGGTGGTGCCGACGGCAGCGTCTCCCTGTCGCCGCAAGCCGACCGTCGTGCGGGACGCACGCTGGAGCCGACCGTCGTGCGGGACGCACGCTGGAGCCGACCGTCGTGCGGGACTGGTTGTCGACCAGAGGCCGTCCCGATGATCTCCGCTCAACAAACGGTATGCGGGGTGTGGGGCCCATCGTCGGCAGTCCCGATCCCTTCCGCTCAAGGGCCGCTCTACCGTGCCGTGTGGGTTGGTTCTCTCTCGTCGTCGGGGTCAGTTGACGCTGTCGCGCTGGTTCAAGATTGGCAGGGCATGCGGAGGCGCGAGAAGCCGCCGCGTCCATGGAAGATCGTCCGCTGTGATGTCGCTAGCTTGGCGCTCGTTGCGGGGTCTTGATCCGTGCCCAGGTTGCGGGCGTACCGCGGATGTGCACCGCCGGAAATTTGCAGGCGGATTCGTGTTCCGGGCGTGAAGCGATGAGCGATGGCATCGAGTCGAAGCAGGATGGTCCCGCTGGACTTGTCCGGTTCCAGCCGTTGGAAGCCGTCGCTGAGGTTGATGGACCGGCCGCTTTTCCGCACTTCACATACGCGGACGAAGAGGTCGGCATGGGGGTTGTCGGTCCGGTGTACAAGTTCGACGATCGGGTTTCCGGTCACCTCCAGCGGTTGGGTCAGCGGCGGCGTGGTGAAGGTCAGGACATCGCTTCGTGCCTCGAGCGCACGGTTGTCGCGGTGTCCGCCGATTGCCGGGTTGATGATTCGGCCGCCGATGGATGGTGTGGGATCCGCGGGGTCGTAGATGAAGGTCGATGGATCGGCGGTCGGTCCGGGCTGTGTGTCATCGAGGACGCCGTCGGGCTGGAGGTAGAGCACGCGGTCGGTGGTTGGCGGTGGCCATGTCGGCAGGTGGCGCCATTCCTTCGAGCCGGTGATGAAGACGCGGACCTGGGTGGGCCGGCGCCGGCGATCTGTTCCGGCGAGGTGTTCGGCGAGCCAGTCGAGGGTCTCGGTCATCAGAATGCCGGCGCCGCTGGTGGCGGCCGCGACGTGGGTCCATGGCCCGATGGTTAGTCCGACGTCGACGCCGCGGCGGCGCAGGCATTCGTACTGGTCGAGCATCTGGTCAACGAATCGATCTTGCCAACCTTCGTGCAACAAGACGGGTACGTTGATTCGTTCGAGCGCCTGTGTGAGCCGCATCGGCTGCCACAGGGGATGGTCGGCATCGGTCGCTGTCAGCCAGTCCTGGTAGGGCATGCTGCTGCCGGCGAGGACGGTTTCTTGTGCGCGGACGAGAGGCAGTTCCTCGAAGCCGGGTTTGAGCCGCCGGCGGGCCGTCAGGAACCGTGGGAGGCCTCGGATGGTGCCAACCTCCAGGTGGTCGAAGCCTTCGAGCAGGCTGAGTGTCTCTTCGAGTGAGAAGGCGCCGGCGCCGTGGGTCACCCAGTGGTTGTCGTGGGCGGAGACGGCGATCACCGCGGTCGCCAGCTCCGGGGGTGGGTCGGTCATGATGGCCCATGCGGTGTACCCGAGATACGACGCTCCACAGAGTGCGAATCGTCCGCCGAACCAGGTTTGCCGTCGCAGCCAGGCCACGGTGTCGGCACCGTCATCGATCTCGTGAATGAACGGTTCGAAGTCCCCACCCGAGCCGAAGGTTCCCCGGCAACTCTGATTGACAACGTGATAGCCGTGCGTCGCGTAGTAGCGGGCAGTCAGCTGGGCGATCAGCCCGCTTCGCCCGTAGGGGGTGCGCATGAGCAGCGTGCCCGACGACGTCGCTACGGGCGCGTAGATGTCGGTGAGAAGTTCCACACCGTCACGCATCGGCACACCCACAGCCTGGGTCACGGTGTAGTCCCCATGACCGACAGGCATGTTGAACATGCGGGCAGTCGCGACATCCAAGGCCCGGCCGCGGTTCGTCCGCGTCCGCGGTGTCAGGCCTTCTTGGTTTGAGATCCACTTCATAGTGGGCCTTCCTTGATCGTGTCAGCTCGTGGTGCAGAACTCTGGCATCTCGCCCTGATGTCCCGGGTCGTGAGGAGTGTCAGTGTCTGTAGTCCGTGTCTTCGCTTCGGTGCTGGCCAATCTTCGCTCGGTGGCGGGGTGACCAGCGACCGCAATCAGCTCGGATCGAGCACAGTGTCTCGGTGGTCCGGCTCGGCGTCGGTGCTGGGCGCCGGTTTGGTGGCCGTGCCAGCTGTGGCACGTACGCCGATCAAGGTGACTCCGAAGTGGATGACCGTCGCGGCGTAGCCCGGTTTGGCCCAGTCCGATGCGACGAAGCCGAGCAGCACACTGACTCCCACCGCTGGAACGGGGAGTCCCTGGAGCAGGCGTCAATCGGTCTGAGTACCTTCCTCACCAACTGAACGGCATCCGCCAACGCCTGACCCGGCCCTACGTGCCTCGGCGCACCCGTTAGGCTTCGCCAGCGACGAGCCGACATGCCGGGCGTGGCGCTAACCCTGCGGGCCGGCCGCTGAGATTGTCCCTACGCCGTTCCTGGGGGAAGGATGGCGTCGAGGATGTAGATCGTGAAGTAGCCGATCATCGCGAGCAGGCCCACGATGAAAGCTGCTCGGGATTTGCCTGCTCCGGTCGGCGCTTTTCTTCCGGCATAGCCGAGCAGGGCTCCGGCGGCGCCGAGAATCAGGGATTGGCCGGACCAGAAGGTGGGGAGTAGGAGCAGCGCCGCGATCGACGACAAGGTGAGGGCGGTGCCGCCCGCGCTGTCGTGGGCTAGTTTGCGGGGCAGCAGATAGCCGTAGATCCCGACCAGGGAGGCAACGATTCCGGCTAAGACGATGGCGATCTCCCACCGGTCGTCGGCACCGTAGATGGTGAGCGCTGTTGTAGCGACGAAGATGGCGACCGCGAGTCCGGTCACGGGGAGGGGGCTGACCTGTCGCTCTTCGGTGCGGGTGACTGCTTCGGCGTGCTGAGTCATGGTGAGCTCCTAAACGAGTGGGTTGAGTTACGACCAGTCTTGGCCGCCAAGGGAGGCGCACGCGTCGTGCAGGGGAGCGAAACCGTTTCGCTCCCTTGGGCGAGGGCGGGTCATCCGTGAGGATGAGCAGGCGGGCGTCGATCGGCCCTACCTTTGGAAGGGTGCAGAAGGTGAGAGGGTGGCTGCGTCGCTACGGTGACCTGCTCATCGCCGCCGGTTTCGCCGTCTGGATGACCCTTGATTTGGCTGTCCGCCCGGATGGTCAGCATTGGCTCCCGGTGGCCTGCGGCTTGTTGGCTACCTTGCCGTTGGCGGTCCGGCGACGCCCGCCGGTGGTGTCTTTTGTGATGACCGTGGCCGGTCTCGTCGGTCTGGCTGTGGCCGCTCCGAGCACTTACGCAGCGTCAGCGCCCTTCTTGGCTGTTGCGGTGTTCGCGCTTTTCAGCCTTGGTGCGCATGCGTCCGGCGTCCAGTTTTGGATATCCATCGTGATCGTCAGTGTCAGCATCTTGCTCGGCTTCAGTCGGCGAACCCACCGCATTCTCGGTGGGCACGGTGATGTTCTTCCTCGCTTTCGCGGGCACTCCGTGGGCGGCTGGGGTGGGCCTCCGCCTCTACCGGCAGCGTCAGACGGGTGAGGCGGCACGGACCGCGCAGGTCGTGGCTGAGGAGGCTGAGCGTAGTGCCGAGGCGCTCGAAGCAGAACGTTCTCGAATTGCCCGCGACATGCACGATGTGGTCTCGCATGCCATGGCGGTGACCTTGATGCAGGCCAGGGGCGGCCGGCGGATGGTGGGTATTGACCCGGAGGCGGCACTTTCGGCCTTCGACGCCATAGAACGCACCAATGCTCAGGCGTTGGGCGACATGCGCCGGATGTTGAACGTGCTGCGAGAAACTGACGGCGACACCTCGACCCCACTGCCCTCGCTCCGGCGACTGTCGGAACTCCTCGACCAAGTTCGCGCGTCCGGAGTGCCAGTCGATCTGACGGTGGCCGGTGACCTTGACCTGGTTCCCCCTGGCGTGGACTTGTCGACCTATCGAGTCATTCAGGAGGCGCTGACCAACGTGTTGATGCATGCTGGACCAGCTCGAGCCCGAGTCCGGATCGACTGTGAGTCCGACCATCTTGATCTGGTCGTCAGCGACGACGGGAAAGGTCCAACCGGTGGAGCTTCTGGTGGTCACGGCTTGGCCGGGATCAAGGAACGAGTCGCAGTCCTCGGCGGCCACATGGAGGTGAACGCGGGGCGCATCGGGTTTGTCGTCCGAGCACAACTTCCCTACGAGGTCGGCTCGTGATCAGCGTGGTAATCGCCGACGATCAGCCGCTGGTCCGTTCCGGGCTCAGGATGATCCTGGCTGGCGAACCGGACCTGGAGGTTGTTGGCGAGGCGGCAAACGGCCGGCAGGTGCTCGACGTCGTCGCCCGCACTCACCCGGACGTCGTCGTGATGGATGTCCGAATGCCCGAGCTGGACGGCATCGCCGCAACCCGCATCCTGACCCGAACAGACCACAGCCCGAAGATCTTGGTGCTGACGACCTTCGATGTCGATGACGTGGTCTACGACGCCCCTTTGCGCCGGTGCCAGCGGCTTCCTGGTCAAGGACGCCTCGGAGGAGAGGCTTCTGAGCGCTATCCGAATCGTCGCCGACGGGAGCTCGGTCTTCGCGCCGGCCGCGACCGAAGCGCGTCATCGAGGCTTTCGCGGGCAGAAGCTCCCTCCCGAGCCAGGGCGCAATCTCCGATCTCACCGAACGTGAAGTCGATGTCATCAAGGAACTCGCCAAGGGCCTGAGCAACGCCGAAATTGCCCGCAACCTCTACGTCACCGAAAACACCGTCAAAACCCACGTAGCCCGAATCCTCCTCAAACTCGGGCTCCGCGACCGCGTGCAAGCCGTCGTCTGGGCATACCAACATCGCATCGTCTGACCCACATCTCGTCCCACAAATGTAGGCACTGTGCGCCGCCGATCGCGCGGATTAGGGATGACGCTGAGGGTGCCCCTGTAGCCGACCGTCGTGCGGGACGCACGCTGTAGCCGACCGTCGTGCGGGACGCACGCTGTAGCCGACCGTCGTGCGGGACGCACGCTGTAGCCGACCGTCGTGCGGAGCACGCTGTAGCCGGCCGATGCTCCTATGCATTGTCAAGCGGCTGAGCGGGTCGGTTTTTCTGCAGCTGGTGCTGGCACGAGGACGTGGTAGATCTCGCGGGCGACGTAGCGTTTCAGGCATCGGATGATCTCGGGTTTGGACAGTCCTTCTTGGGTGCGGCGCTCGGCGTAGGCGCGGCTGCGGGGGTCGTGGCGGAGCCGGTTGAGCACGACGATGTAGAGGGCGTTGTTGGCCTGGCGGTCGCCGCCTCGGTTGGGTCGGTGGCGGTGGACACGGCCGCTGCTGGCCGGGACCGGCGCGACACCGCACAGGTGGGCGAACGCGGCTTCGGAGGTGATCCGGTCGGGGTTGTCGCCGGCGCTGGTCAACAGCTGGCCGGCGACCTCGGGTCCGACACCGCGCAGGGCGATCAGCTCCGATGCCACGTCGCCGACGAGCTGGGCGAGGTCGTGGTCGGCTTCGCTGATCTGTTCGCTCAGGTGTTGGTGGCGTCGGGCGAGTCGACGCAGCGCGGTCTTGGTGGCCTGCGCCGGGTCGCTGAGCTGGTGGCCGGGACGCAGTCGGGCGTAGCTGGCGATGATCTTGTGGGTGGCGAGGTGACGCAGCTGCTCGCGCAGCTCGGCTGGGCCGGAGATGATCAGCGCTTTGATCTGGTTGGTGGCCTGACTACGGGCTTTGACCGTGCTGGAGCGGGCCACGCGCAGCGCCCGGATCGCCTCGACGTGGCCGTCCCGCAGCTTCGGCACCCCCGCCGCCGATCCCGACAAGACCGCTTTGGCGGCGGCGTAGGCGTCGAGGGGATCGGACTTGCCGTGCGCCCGGCGCGACTTCCGGTCGGGCCGGTCGACCTCCACCACGGCGAGCCCGATCGAGCGCAGATGGCGGGCCAACCCGGCACCGTAGGCGCCGGTACCCTCCACACCGACCATGGTGAGGGTGCCGTACTTGCCGAGCCAATCAGCCAGGGCCCGGTAGCCCGCCGGGGTAGCGGTGAACTCCCGATCACCGAGCCGCCGGCCCACCTCGTCGATCGCCGCGGCGTGGTGGGTGTGGCCGTGGGTGCCGACCCCGCCGATCACGACGCGCGAAGTTGTACTTGTCATGCTGGTCATGCCTTGCCTGTTCCGTTGGACCGGTCAGGTGAGGCACGCGCGGTCGGGTCGGTGGACAAGACAGTGATGTGCGCCTATGCGCAGGCTCCTATGAGGTCACACCACCCGACCGATCGCGTGCCGGGATGCTCCCGCTGGGTCGACGGATCGGGTCGAAGGACAACTTTCGCGTCAGTCGTGCGGTGGGTCAGACCCAGCGAGCAACACCAGAATCATCCTCACTGTCGTGCGGGACGCACGCTGGAGCCGACCCTAATGGGACGCACGTATAGCCGACCATCGTGCGGGACTGTGCCTGTGTGCTGTGGTCGGTGTTCCGTTCTTGCGCCAGCACGCGAAGGGGTTGAGAATGCCCAAAGGACCATCGGTCCGCACGGATGGCTTGGTCGTCAGCGTTGGATGTGACCGCCGATCACTGTGCCTCGGGGAGGAGTTCGCCATGCGCAGATCTACCGTTCTCGCCACACTCGCTGCCTTCGTGATGGTGTTGACACCTTCGGTGTTTGCGATCGCTGGGCCGATCACGCCGGGTGGGGATGCGGAGGTGACGGTCGGCAGCGATGATCGGTACTTCTCGCACAATAAGCAGAATGAGCCTGGTCTGGCGGTCAATCCGGTCAACACCCAGGTGTTGGTTGCCGGCGCCAATGACAACATCGACATGGAGCGGTGTTATGCGGGCGAGGACGAGACGTGTCCGTTCACCGAGGGGGTTGGCGTCTCGGGTGTCCAGTTCTCGCTCAATGGCGGACGGTCGTGGGTGCAGCCCACCTTCACCGGCTGGTCGGCGCGAAATGCCAGTTGCCGTGCGGACACGACGGCGGATTGTCAGCCAGACGTGGGGCCGATCGGTACGGTGCCCTGGTATTACGAGAACAGAATGGTTTCGAACGGTGACCCGGAGCTGGCTTTCGGACCGGTCCGGGGGCAAGACGGTACCTTCTCTTGGGCCAACGGGCAGCGGTTGTACTACGCAAACATCGCGACGAACTTCCCCGGCGGCGGGGGGTTCGCGGGTGATGGTGCGATCGCGGTCTCTCGAACCGACAATGTTGTCGCAGCCGCCGCAGGCACGAAGAGTGCGTGGAAGGCGCCAGTGATCGTGACCCGGCAGAGTGAGGCGCTGTTCAGCGACAAGGAGCAGATCTGGGCTGATAACGCGTCGTCGAGCCGGTACTTCGGCAACGCTTACGTCTGCAACGTCGGCTTCCGCGGTCGGGGCAGCGGCGCCCCGGAACCGGTGTTGTTCGCGCGGAGCACTGATGGCGGCGACACCTGGTCCACACGTCAGCTCAGCCCGGCCACCAACAACGCTCAGACGGGTGGCCGCCAGGGTTGCGCGATCCGCACCGACAGCACCGGCGTGGTGTACGTGGTGTGGTCGGGTTATGACAAGCAAGCAGGCAGCGGCGTCTTCTACCAGGCGCGTTCTTTCAACGGTGGAGCCACTTTCGAGCGGCCAAAAGCCATTGTGCGCACTGCTGGCATCGGGCAGTTTGACCCGGCGCAGGGCCGGTTCACGATCGACGGTATCGCTGGTAGCCGGACCGATGTCTTTCCCAGCATCGACATTGCTAACGGCGCTCCGAGCGGCGCCGACGCCACCGACCGGGTGATGATCAGTTGGTCCGATGACCGCCTCGGTGTCGACCAGGAGCGGGCCTACGTGATCTCCTCGACGAATCGGGGCGACTCTTACACAGCAGCGCAGCTGGCTTCGGAGGGATCTGACCGTGCCAATCAGCCAGCCATCGCCATCTCCCCGGATGGAAGCGGGGTTTGGCTGGTCTATAACGCCTACCGTGATCCGTGGCGCAACGACTCCACGTCAGCTCGGCGAATGCTCGGCGTGGTTCGACACGCAAACGTCACGAACGCAACCCTTTCAACATTCACCACCGAGCACCGCGGCGCCACTGGCGATGCGCGAGGCTCGAGTGCGAACGGTCTCACCGCGGAGTTCCTCGGTGACTATAACTACGCCGTTGCCACCCGAAGCTACGGTGCTGCAGTGTGGAACGACCTTCGCAACGCTGCCGTCTGTCCAGCCATCAATGCGTATCGACAAGCCTTCGTCGATGATGTGCGCTCCGGCGAGGTCGAACCGATCGTCGCCGACGAGAAGGAAGGTGCCGGCGAGGCAGCCAAGCTACCAGGGGCGCCTTCGGATGCGCTGCGTCCGGGACCGAATCAGGACTGCCCACAAGGAGCGACCGTCGCCTTCGGGAACACCGACATTTTCGGAGGGTCCTACACCAACCCCTAAACGTCAATGTGTACGGGACACGACCAGCCGGCGAACGCTGACGGCGGCTCGGGGCGACAGACGGGTCGTCACAGTGCTCCCGCCGGAGGACCTAGTCTGGCGGGACGCACGCTAGATCCTCACTGTCGTGCGGGACGCACGCTAGATCCTCACTGTCGTGCGGGACGCACGCTAGATCCTCACTGTCGCGCGGGACGCACGCTAGATCCTCACTGTCGCGCGGGACGCACGCTAGATCCTCACTGTCGCGCGGGACGCACGCTAGATCCTCACTGTCGTGCGGGACGCACGCTACAGCCGACCGGCTACCAGTGCACACCGCGCCGCGAGCGGAACGCTCTGCTGGTTGGTTGGAGGGGTTTCAGTCGAGTTCTGCGAAGATGTCGTGCAGCATTGGTTGGCCGGGTCAAGCGGGGGCCATGCGATCACCCAGGTCTCGCGGGCCATCACCTTAATCAACTCGTCGTCGGTTCCGTTCGGGTCATAGATCACCTGGCGCTGGCTGCGGTGTTCTTTGATGCCCGCCAAGACTTGCGGGCCGTATGGTCGGACATCGGTGGGATGCCGAATTGCTCGTCCGGGATTCCGCGCAGGTGGTACTTTCTGGTCGGATCCCACAGCGGCTTTCCCCGTTCGCTGAGCCATCGCTGTCCGCGCTCGAAGAATGACAGTGGGATGCCGCCGTGCAGGAGCCGCCGCAGTCCTGGTCCCGGCTCCTGGCGGACGAGGTGGAAGGCCTCGATCGTGGCTTGGGAAATGATGATGTGGTCGGGATGGCCGATGACACCGTCTGGCCCGAGGGTGGCGACGACGTCGGGTCGTTCGTCGCGGAGGAACGCGGCGATGATGAGGCGGAGTTGGTTGACGCCGATGTGGTCGAGGCCGCCGTCGGGATAGCCGAGCCAGTCGTGTCGGTCCGGGATCCGGCCGACGGCGGGCCAGGCGTTCTCGTCTTCCTGCCGTCGCCGGGCCCCGAGGTTCTCGCGCGTCGCCGGGACACCATCGGCGATCTCTCCGCTCTCACGGTCGGTGGCGTGGAGTACGACAAGCCGGAAGTCCGGGTCGTCGGCGTACCGGGCCACTGTCCCGTAGGCGGAGTAGCTCTCGTCGTCGGGGTGAGTGACGATGATCGCGAAGGTCTGTCCCACGCGATGATTGTTCACCCACCCTGAGGTTGGGCCGTGAATCTCGGAGACGAGCTATCACCGGATCGGCCGTATCTCGACGTAGGAAGTTCGACGCTGAGTTCCGCGACCGCCCGCCGCTGCACCGGGACCTGAGAGGGCGCAACCTACTCCCCTATCGGTGCCGCTGAGCAGCCTGCCGAGCTCGCCGTGCGACTCGGTCAGGGGTTGTAGCGGACGATCCGGGTGTCCCAGTTCGCCAGGAATGGCGGATAGGAGACGTCTCCATCGATGTACTCGGTGGCCATCCAGATGGTGCTGCCGTCCTGGCTCGCGACCGCAGCGGAGTAGTCCCCCTAATGCTCGACGCCGTTCCCGTCGAAGCTCGGTAGCCGGTGAAGCCGTCGGCGGGCACCCGGCCAACACCCGGGATCTGAACGAGGGGGCCGGCGCCATTTTCGTCAACGGCAAGCTGGCCGAACGACCCGACGACCCAGATCAACAAGGAGGAGGTCAGCAAGCGGCTAAAGCGCGCCGATCCACAGACCTTGACTTACACCACGCCCGCGGACTCACTCGCGGCTGGCGCACGCTTGAAGCCCTGGAGCTGACTCGGCGGCGGGCCGTCGCGGCGCTTCCACGGCAGTCGCTCACGGTGTTCAGCAGCGGCTGTGGTGCTCGGAGCGTCTACTCCGGTGCCCCACGGTTCTCGTCTACGTCGACGACCACTTCGTTCCGACGCAAGAACCAGGGCTTGAACGGCGGATCGAAGCGGGCGAAGCGCGGTGTCCCGACGGCCTTGAGACCCTCAGCCTCGAGCGCTTGAAGCAAACAACTGCAATGGCGTTCGTAGGAGTCCTGCGACCAACGGCCCGAGTATCGCGCCACGGCCGCCAAGCTGGGCGGCACCGTGCGGATCGAGACGCGGGGGTCGGTCGGCTCCGGTGCGGCCTCCTCCGTCATCGATGCCGGCAGGACGAACGCGACGGCATACCCTCCCTCATGCGTGCTGTGCTGGATGACGGGTGCGGTCATCGCCACCTTCTGGCCGGCGCCGGCCGACTGGACGACGGGTGCGGTCATCGCCACAGCGGTTCGGGACCGGTTCTGGCCGGTGATGTAGCCGAAGAGGTACCTGAAAGCGGAGTTTCCCGCTTGCTCGAAGGGCAGTTCGACGGTGACCTCAGCCACGACATGGGACGGGTAGCGGCGCAAGGCGAACCCGTCGTAGCGCCGGACCACCTCGAAAGGCTGCTCCTCTGTCATATCTCGTGACGCTACTGTGCGCGGCGTTTCGTGTCACCACCCAGCCTGAGGAGGCCACTGGAGCCACTCATTGATCATTGCCTCGTACGGGCTGCGATGAGCGAGGAGCCGGTGTCAGGATCGTCTTTCCTCTCGCGATGATCATGAACTGGCCGTCGCGCCCAGGCAGATGAATCCGCGAGGTCATCGCATGGAGAAGTAACGCCGTGGAACTGCAGACTATTCTCGACGCGGTGCGCACGGCTCCTTCGATCCTGGAGGGCATCCGCCGCGCCGAGGACCTGGCCGTCGCCGCCGAACGGAAAAGTGGCGCCCGGGACGTCCGCATCCTGGCTGCGGCCGCCTCGGATCCCGCTGACCAGCTGACGGCCATCGCGGCTGTCCACGCCCTCGCCCAAATCCGCGACGGCTCGGCCGATCCGGTGCTCCTCTCCTTCCTCAGTCACGATTCGCACTTCCTGCGTGAGCACGCGGCCTGGGCCCTCGGTGCCCGTCCGCCGCAACCTGGTGGAATTCCCCTGCTGATGGGAATGGTCGCCGGGGGCGGATTCGTCGGGATGCTGGCCCAGCGCACGTTGGAGGAGTGGAGCGGGAACGCGCCTGATCAGCTGGCTCTGGCCCTCGAGGAGGCTCTGACCGGCGTGGCGGATCCCGGCGCGCGGGCTCGCCTGGTCGAAACGGCCGGCCGCGGGCCCGGACGCCTCCCGGAGAAGCTGCTGCGCCGCGTCGCAGGCGACGCCGACGAGAGCGTCGCGACTCGGGTCGCGGCGATCGAGGGCCTCAGCGACCGCCGGCCGAACCAGACGACCACCTCGATGTTGACAGCCATTGGCCGTCGCACCGACGTCCTCGCTGACGTGGCCCGGCTGGCGCTCTTCGACCTGAGGCCCGCATCGCGTCCGGCCGTCGGGCAGGCAGGCTCCGGCGATTGCGCAGCTCTTCCTGCACGCCGACATCGACCGCCACCTCTCACAGGTCGGCGCTGGGCGACAACGGTGGCATCGCCACCTTGCTCGTACGTCTCGGAGACGCCCTGGTCGGGCAAAGCCAGCCGCCCTGGGACTGGCGCGAGTCGAACGGGCGGACCCAGCTCGAGCGCGTCGTGACGATCTCCCGCGGCCGGCACGACGACGCGCTCTCCGCCGTCGCCGATCTCGGCTCGGTCTCCCGGGGGCACGCGTTCGCGACGGTTCCCTTCCTCGGTGAGCACGTTCCGATGGCGCAGGCGTGGCCGCGGCGGATCGCCACCCAACGCGGGATCCATCGGATCCTGCGCGCGGCCGAGCCGATCGACGCGATCCATCTCCGGATGGCCGACGTCGGCTCGCTGGCGGCCGCCGCGGTCGCCCGCGAACGAGGCATCCCGGTCGTCTTCACCCTCGCACCGGACCCGCACGCCGTCATCGACGGGCTCGACGCCTCCGGAGCCTTGACCCGGACAGCTTTCGGCACCGTTGACGAAGGCCAGCACTTCTGGTTCCGTACCCGGCTGGTGCAGCGCATCGCCGCCGATGCCGCGCGGCTCGTGCTCTTCCCTCGGCAGAACCTGGACCGGGACCTGCACACCCTTCTGGGCGTCGACCTCACCGGACAGCCGGAGGGGCGCTACTCGGTGGTCGCCGAAGGGATCGACCTCGCCGTGATCGAGCGATCCCGTACGGACGCGCGCGCGGCATCCGCCCGACCCTTCAACGAACTCGACGACCTGCTCCGCTCGCTGCCCGAGGATCGGCGAAGCCTGCCCCTGGCCATCTCCGTCGGCCGCCTGCACCGGGTGAAGGGCATGGCCACGCTGGTGGAGGCATGGGCGGCCGACACCGCACTGCGGCACCGGTGCAACCTCCTCATTGTCGGCGGCGACCTCGAGCATCCCTCCGACGACGAGCAGGAGCAGCTCGACCGGATAGGTCAGGCCGTGCAGCTCACGGAGGCGCCGAACCACGGTCTGCTGCTCGCGGGACACCGACCCAACGACACGGTGGCCCGCTGGCTCGCTGCCGCCCGGTACGGCCGCCCCGGACTGGCCGCACGTCACGGCGTCTACGTGTGCGCGAGCGTGAAAGAGGAGTTCGGCATCGCACTGCTGGAGGCGATGGCGACCGGACTGACTGTGGTCGCTCCCCTTTCGGGCGGCCCGGCGACGTACGTCGAAGACGCGGTGACCGGGTTCCTGGTCGACACAGGCGACCGAGTCGCTCTGGCCCAGGGAATCGGGCACGCCCTCGATTTCGCCGCCGGCCCGACCGGCCGAGCCGGGGCCGAACGCGCCCGAACCATGGTGGCGCAGAACTTCACCATCGAGGCGATGGCAGCGGCCCTCACCGACGTCTACACCGGGCTCGCCGCACCCGAGCGGTCGCTGGTCCCCGAGGTGAGTGCCTGGTGACGCTGCTGATCATCAGCCCCGACTACGCGTCCCACCTCCTTCCACTCGCGACCCTGGGAACCGCCTGGCGCGACGCGGGAGAGCGGGTGGTGGTCGCGACCGGGCCCGCCACGGCCGACATCGTCGAGTCGTTCGGGTTCGAGCGCGTGGACCTGCGGCTGGGCCCCGGCTCCAACCCCGGCGTCATCCGCGCGGACCAGCAGCCCCGCGGCGAGGACGACGCGCTGCGCGGGTTCTTCGCCGCGACCCGTCGGGGCATGCTGGAGACCCTGCTGTTCCAGGCCCGGGCCCGCGGCAACGACCTGTTGTGGAACCCGGTGGCGATCGCCAGCCAGGTCCAGCAGATCGTCGAGCGGCTGCGCCCCGACGACGTGATCGTCGACCATCTCGCGTTCAGCGCGCGGCTGGGTCTGATCAGCGGCGGCATCCGACACGCCGACGTGGTGCTGGGGCACCCTTCAGCCCTGTC
Organism: uncultured Actinomycetota bacterium; assembly: GCA_963731295.1. Lineage (GTDB taxonomy): Bacteria > Actinomycetota > Actinomycetes > Propionibacteriales > Propionibacteriaceae > Microlunatus. Next base: position 90,918 of record CAVSUP010000004.1, on the reverse strand, counting down.
GGTCGGCGACGAGGTGTACGGCTACCCGGTCGCGTGGCCACCGGCATTCACCCCCGAACCGGCCGACCTGGCCGCCCTGAGGCAGCTGTGCGAAGAGGTCCGGGACGGCTTCACCGCGCAATGGAACGACGCGCTCCACCAGCTCGACCCGACAGCGATTCCGAGCACGGACACGTTCGCGGAGACCGGCGACGTGCTGCTGCTCAACTACCCCGCCGCCCTGCACGACGAGAGCCGTACGCAACTGCTCGCCCCGCACACCTTCCTGGGTTCCGCCATACGCGAGGAACCGGTCGACGACGAGGTCCAGACCTGGCTCTCCGCGGACAGCCGGCCAGTCGTCTACGTCAGCTTCGGCAGCTTCCTGTCCGTCCGCGACGACGTGCTGGCGCGGGTGGCCGCGGCCCTCCGCGGTCTCGACGTACGCGCGGCGATCGCGACGGGCTCAACTCCTCGACACGAACTCGGCGAGCTGCCCAGCTCCTGGTTGGTGCGCGACTTCCTACCCCAGGTCACCCTGCTCCGCCACGCAGCGCTCGCCGTATCCCACGGCGGGAACAACAGCGTGACCGAGGCGATGACCGCGGCCGTTCCACTTCTCCTGCTGCCCTTCTCGACCGACCAGTACGCGGGCGCGGCGGCCGTCGAAGCCGCAGGATTCGGTGCCGCGCTCGACCCGAACACCGCGTCGGTCGAGAAGCTCCGCACGACCGCGTCCGGTCTCCTGACCCTATCGGACGAAGCGCGGGGCCGATTGGAGCAGCTGAGCGCTTCGCTGACGGATTGCCCCGGACCCCAGCGGGCGTACGAGGCCCTGCACCGGTTGCCCGTCTGAGGATCAGGGCTACTACAGGGCGGACGGTGCTGTTGCATTGACCGACCGACTGTCGTGCGGGACGCACGCTGGATCCTCACTGTCGTGCGGGACGCACGCTGGATCCTCACTGTCGTGCGGGACGCACGCTGGATCCTCACTGTCGTGCGGGACGCACGCTGGAGCATCCTCACTGTCGTGCGGGACGCACTCAGCGGCCGTTCATGTGTGTGACCGTCGGTAGGGAGCGAGGGCGAGCGTTGGACATGCATGCACTTCTTCGCAGCTACGTGAAGTGACGGCGACGGCGACGGCGACGGCGACGGCGACGGCGACCCGGAGATGATGCACCGGGTCATTCAGGGGCGCAAACTTGAGGAGATGCCATGGCCGATTGGATCCGGTCCGGGTTATGACCATACCGGGCCGCGCTCGTACTCTCAGCACTCATGGTGCTGCACGGTGCTACACTTCACCCGTGCCCACCTCACACCCTCGTCACTCGATCACCGAGACACCTGCGCTTGCCGCGGTGCTCGACCCGCTGCGCCGGCGACTCGGAGTGCATGCGCCGACGCTGGCCGAGCTCGTAGCCCGTGGTGCGGAGGTCACTCTGCGTGAGGTCGAGGCCCGGGAGCGCGCCCGGGACCGTGCACTTGCGACCTTCGTGGACCGGCTGACTGCAGCACCCGAACCCGACCTCGAAGCGATCGACGCCATCCGCCATGCCAGCCGCCTTCCGTGACCTCGCCCTGCTGGACGCGAGCGCGTTCTGGCGGCTCGGCAGTCCTTCGTTGACCTCGGGTCGGCGCGCTGAGGTGTCCGGTCGCGTTGCCCAGGGCCTGGTGGCGGCCAGCACTCCGTTGATTCTGGAGACGCACGCCGGTCGCAACCTGCCGGCAGTCGATCCCCATGAGCTTCCACTGCTCTGGATCAGTGAGCGGGCTGAGCGGAGAGCCGCCGAGCTCCAGCTCCAGCTGCGGGCGGCCGGTGTGCATCTCGGCGTTCCGCCGATGGACTACCTGATCGCCGCCATCGCCGAGGACCACAGAGCGGCGATCCTGCACTACGACCGAGATTTCGAGACGCTCGCCGCCCACACCGACCTAGCGGTCGACGTCGAGTCGCTGGCGCCACTCGGTTCGCTGCCTTGAGTCTGAACCACGGGGCCCAGTAGGGTTCGCAAGTAGAAGCGAGCCAGCCTTCGTGGCCGGCCCTACCCCGGCAGACACTCGACGGGCACCCTGTAGCCGACTGTCGTGCGGGACGCACGCTGTAGCCGACCCTAATGGGAAGCACGTCAGTGACCGACCCTAGTGGGGCGGAGACGCATGTGCCTCACCTCTGGTTTGGCCAGACGCACTCTGCCGGCCACGACAGGCTCGACATCGTGTTCGGTGACCTGCTCCGGTTCGCCGCCTGAACGACGTAGCTGTCAGCGGCCACGGCTACCGTCGGATCCATGGCTACCCTGCTGCCCGAGCTGCTCGTGACCGACCCGGGCGCGCTGCGGGCGTGGCTCGAAGAGCACCACGCGACGTCGCCCGGCGTGCGGCTGGTGCTGACCAAGAAGGGCGGGTCGGACACCTCGATCACGTGGGCGAGCGCAGTCGAGGAGCTGCTCTGCTTCGGCTGGATCGACGGCCAGGCCGGCAAGCGCGACGAGGACAGCTACACCGTGCGCATCACCCAACGCCGGCCCAAGAGCAGCTGGTCCCAGCGAAACGTCGCGCTCGTGGCGACGCTGGAGGAGCAGGGCCGGATGACCGACGCCGGGCGCGCCGCGGTCGAGGCCGCGCGCGCCGACGGGCGGTGGCGCGCAGCGTACGCCGGTCCGGCGACCCGCCTGGCGCCCGACGACCTGGCCGCGGCGATCGCGACGGAGCCGGACGCGCGGGCGATGTTCGACGTGCTCACAAGCGCCAACCGGTTCGCGCTCATTCATCGCGTCGAGAGCATGAAGCGAGCTGAGAGCCGGGACCGCAAGATCACCGAGATGGTGGAGATGCTGGCGCGCGGCGAGACGCTCTACCCACAGAAAGCGGGTCAGCCAGGACGGGCAGGCCTGGGCGCCAACGAGGGGCAGCAGGAACTCCTATGACCTATTGGGCGTACCTGACGGCGCCGATCAGGACGCACGCTGCGAAGCAGATCCTCGACGCTTCGGCTTCGAGGGCCCGGGAGTGTGTGCAGATCGCTCCACGCACGAAAACCGAGCTGGCCGAGGTCGGCAGCGCAATCCATGACGTGGAGCCTACCCGTGACTGTCTATCAATCCGCCGTGCGTGACTGCCACCTCCTAATCACCTCCGAACAGCTATAAATTGAGCGACCGTCGTGCGGATGCACGCAATTAGCCGACCGTCGTGCGGAGCACGCAATTAGCCGACCGTCGTGCGGATGCACGCAATTAGCCGACCGTCGTGCGGATGCACGCAATTAGCCGGGAGAGATTAGCCGACCGCTCGTGCGGAGCACGCAATTAGCCGACCGTCGTGCGGAGCACGCTGAGCGACCGTCGTGCGGAGCATGCAATTAGCCGACCGTCGTGCGGAGCACGCTGAGCGACCGTCGTGCGGAGCATGCTGAGCGACCGTCGTGCGGGACGCACGCGATAGCCGACCCTAACTACTTCGACCTGAAATAGTCGCCGGCGGCAGATTTGGCCGATCGAGCAGTCGGCGAACCAGCTGACAGCGGGTGCCGGGGTGGGCCCTGCGGGGCCGGATTGGCGGGGCTCACGGTCACGATACGCGCTCGAACGACTCCTACCATCTGAGCCGGACCGTCATCTCTTTTCCCATCGCCAGTCGGAGCTGCGTTCCACAACGAGATGCGCTCGAAGCGCTCGACGTGGACGAGATGCTGAGTATTGGGGTTGCCGCTTGCGGCCCGCCCATGGTAACCAGGCTTGCTCATTGCCACAGCCTGTAGGTCCGGCCATGATGCTGATATGTCCGGGTCGAGGAGGCGTTGGAACATCGTCGGGGCGAAACGATCGGTCGCCGCGATGAGTTTGGCTGTGGTGCTCTTGACGGTTGCCGCCGTTCCGGCCGACGCTGATGGAGACCCCTCCACCCGTTCCCCGGCCCAGGCGTACGACTTCAACGGGGACGGCATCGCTGACCTGGCGGCGGGAATCCCCTATCGGAAGGTGGCCGGCGCCGAGCATGCAGGCGCGGTCGAGGTCATCTACGGGTCGTCGGCCGGGCTGACACCAGCTCACACCCAGTACCTGACCCAGAACTCACCGGGGATCGTAGGCAGCCCGAACGAGTGGGCCTTCTTCGGTCAGTCGACGATGTCCGGCGACTTCGATGGCGATGGCTATGCCGATCTGGCCACGCGGGCCTCAGAGGACGTCCTCGTGGTGTTCGGCGGTCCGGACGGGCTCACCGTGCGCGACCAGTTGATCCGGGTGGGAACTCTCGGTATCGAGCCGTTCTCATTGAACGGGCCGCCAATGACCGCGGCCGACTTCGACGGCGACGGCTTCATTGACCTGGTCATCAGCGGCACGGGCGGGGAGGATCAGCTCGGCGCCACCGTCGTCCTTCCAGGTTCGGTCGCCGGCCTCGCGACGCAAAAGGCGGTCCGCCTCAACCGAGCCACCCCGGGCGTACCCGGCAAAAGGTTCCCCAACGACCACTTCGGCACGGCGATCGCGGTCGGCGACGTCACCGGTGACGGATTCCCCGACCTGGCATTGGCCTCACTCGAGAAACGTCGGCCGGCCACCCTGCATCTGTTCGCCGGATCCTCCCATGGAATCGGAGCATCCCAGGACCTCGTCGTGTCGACCGGTCTGCTGCTCGACCGGCCGTCCGGACCCGACGTCGTCGCCCTCGCCATCGCCGACTTCGACACCGACGGGTTCGGCGATCTGGTCGTCGCGGCGCCCGACAACTGCGACGACGACACCGTCCACGACGGTTGCGGTCTGGTGATCACCGTACCCGGCTCGGCGACGGGATTCCGGCCGAGCAAGCGCCAGGTCTGGGACCAGGACTCACCGGGCGTACCGGGAGCCGCCGAGTCGTCAGACGCGTTCGGCACGACCATCGCCGTGGGTGACCTGAACGGCGATAGCCACCCTGACCTGGCGATCGGCGTCCCCTACGAACGCGTAAACGACGTGCCGGACGCCGGCGGAGTCAACGTCCTCTACGGCTCCGCGACCGGCCTGACCGGAAAAGGCGCGCAATTCTGGAGCCAACGCACCCCCCGGATCAAAGGCGTGCCCATCCGCGAAGACGACTTCAGCTCCGGCGGACTCCGCATCCTCGACGTCGGCAGAGGACCGACCTCCGACCTCCTCGTCCACAGTCCAAACGACCACCTGACCCGTACCGGAAAATCGGGCTACGGGACGGTCAGCGTCCTCTACAGCTCCGATCGGGGAGTCACCACCACGAACCAGCTCTGGCACTCCAACACTCGCGGCCTCGCCGGACGCACACGAGCGCCGGGCGGGTTCGGCGGCGCATGCTGTTGACATGAGAAGGTGGCACCGCGAGGGTCTGCACCTCAAATGTTCACCATCCCAGATTGGGCAGTGGGCGCCGGCAAGACGGCTATGACGGACCCTTGTGCGGAGCAGTTCAGTGGCCGACCCCTGTCGTGACGCCGGCCCCGCCCAGCGTCGTACGGCTCACCTGAGACCAATACGATCGGATGAGCTTCATCTCGACCCAAGCGCCGGTACACGAAATGACGTGGACGACAAGGCCGAGCGTTGGCCATGTCGCGGCCGAGCTCGTTTGGGCGCCGCCGGCTCCGATCTTGCCCACCGACCTTCGATCAGACGCCACCCTTTGAGGGTCGGCGTCGGGCGCCGGCGGTAGCCACTCACTCGGGACCGGGTAGGACGCGCCCGAGCGTTCGCTGACCTTCGCGTCGTGCTCATCTCGGGCGACGCGGTGCGTCGACACCAAGGGCGGATTGCTGTCATGAGCACCAACTACTCGGGCGGTGGCGTCAGGTTGTACCGCGCGATGACATCTGGCAGCCATTCCGGTTGCCCGAACTCCAGGCCGTAGCGGCCAGCAAGCTCGGCGATCTCGCTGACCTCGGGCTGGCTTGTACTAAGTAGCAGCTCGGAGAGTTCTAGAAAGAAGTTCTCGAAGCCAGCGGGGCTGATGACCTCGATCATTCGAGCGGGGAGGTCGCCAGCGTTCCACATCGCGTGGAGCTCGTTGCGTGGCTTGGTGATGTAGCCGCCGGCGCCGAGCACCGCCTCGCGGTCGCCGGACCGGAAGCCGATCTCTCCTTCTGTCACGATGGAGTATTCGTCTTCGCGTGTGTGCAGGTGTGGCCGCACGAGCGCTCCCACCGGGAACGGGTGTTCGACTATGGATACGGTTCCGCCCGTGTCACGTCCCCACAACTTGAAGTCGACACCGATCGAGCCCAACGTTCCCGAAGTTCCCTCGCCGGGCTGCACAACAGTCAGCGGCGGTGGATCGGTTGTTGTCATCACGGCTCACCCTCTGAAGCTTCGTGTTCCTCCCTGACACGATCCTCGCCCTCTCCAGCCCCGTCAAGATCGGTTTCGGTCTCGGCGGCACCCGACTCGGCTGGAGAATGGCTCCAAGAGGTGATTCCGGCTCCGCTGATCGCGAAACGTAACCGGCAATGACCGCGTGTAGCCGAAATTCAGGGCACGGTATGCGTCCCTTGGGGTGGCGTAGTTCCTGAGGCTGTTCATCGTGTCGTTCACGGCAAGGTGGGCAGCCATCGTGAACGGTCAGTAAGACCGGATAGGGAACGCGCAGAAGTACACGATGCGAAATGGCCTTGGACCGTGTTGGCCTCCTCAAGGTGCTGGATGCGATGAAGTCCGCTGGGGTTGATGAGCGGATCAAGCTGTCTGCGACGACGATCTATCAGGCGTTGATCGACGCAGAGCTGAAAGCCGTAATCGGCGCCGGACCGTGGGAACGCACCTCGGGCCGGACCGCGCAACGCAATGGATCGCGATCCCGGGTGTGGTCGACGCAGGGTGGTGATTTGAAGTTGTCGATCCCGAAGCTGCGGACCGGGTCGTTCTTCCCCTCACTTTCGAGCGGCGCCGTCGGGTCGATTAGGCATTGTTCGCGGTGATCATGGAGGCGCATCTGCACGGGGTGTCGACCGCCTGGTCGACAACCTCGTCAGGGCGTTGGCGATCGATGCTGCCGGCATCTCGAAGTCGCAGGTGTCGCGGATCTGCGCCGACCTGGATGTCGAAGTATCAGCCTATAGCCGACCGTCGTGCGGGACGCACGCTAGCCGACCGTCTTGCGGAACGGTCGAGGAGGTTGAGGAAGACGGATGCCAACGGGTCTAGTCGGCCAGCTATAACCACCATCACAGCCCTGCGTATTCCAGGGCCGCCGACACCCCGGATGCCAGCCGTCACGCTCGTATGAGACGCACCGACGAGCTCACCTTAATCAATTCGCCGATGAGTTTCGACTTACGCTGTCAGCCGCGCTCGCATGTCCCATCCAGGGCTCATTTTGCCACAGGTTGATCTGGCGTTCAGGACCGCAGATAGGTCAGCACCGCGAGAATCCGGCGGTGCTCCAGATCTGACGGAGCAATTCCGAGTTTGGCGAAGATCTGGGTCAAATGCGCCTCGACGGTTCGCTCGGTGATCACGAGCCGTGCGGCGATGCCCTTGTTGGACAGTCCTTCGGCGGTCAGTCCAAGGACTTCGCGTTCGCGATCGGTGAGGCCGGCTAAGGGACTGTTGCGGCGCGGGCGGCCCAGCAGGCGCGAGACGATGGTCGGATCGATTACGGTCTCGCCGGCCGTGATGCGGCGCAGGGTGTCGGTGATGGTCGCGATGTCGAAGACGCGGTCCTTGAGCAGATAGCCAAGCCGTTCGGGCTGCTCGGAGACCAGCCGCAGCGCGTACGCCGGCTCGACATAGTGGGACAGCACGAGCGCACCGACCTCTGGGTAGCCGCGTCGGATGCGGCTGACCGCGACCAGGCCCTCATCGCTGTGCGTGGGTGGGAGCCGGATGTCGACGATCGCCACGTCGGGCCGGGCGTGATGCACTTCGCGCAACAACGCGTCGGCATCGCCGACCTGGGCGACCACCTCGATCCCGGCTTCGACCAACAGCCGGACCAGGCCCTCCCTGGTCAGCAACACATCCTCGGCGACGATCACGCGCATGGAATCTCCACGATCAGTTGGTTCGACTCTATCCAGACGTGCCCGCCGAGCGCACCGACGCGATCCAGCATCGCGGTAGTGGTGCGCGCCGGTACGCCCCCGACGCTAATGGTGACCAGGAGTCGGTCCGCTTGGTCGATTTCGACTGTCGCGTGGTCGGGCATCGGAGGCCCGGCCGCATGGAGCGCCTCCGTGGCGGCGAAGTAGCCCGCGGCTTCGACCGCCGACGGTACACGTACGTCGTTTCCGGCGACCTCGACCGGGAACGGCGACGTATCGGCCAGATCCTGGACCGCGGCGAGCAGGCCGGATTCGGCCAGGATCGCTGGGTAGAGGCCGTGGGCGAGCGTCCGCAGCTCGTCGATGGCTGCATCGGTCTCGACCAGCGCCCGGTCCATCAAGGCCGTGCCGGCCGCGTCGCCCTCGTTCGCGGTGCTACGCCGCGCGAGCCTGATCTCGTAGACCAGCGACAGCAGGCGTTGCTGTACGCCGTCGTGCAGGTCGCGTTCCAGCCGCTGTCTAGCCGCGTCCGAGGTAGCGACGATCCGGGTCCGTGAGCTACGCAGCTCGGCCAGCCGGCCGAGGAGCTCGGCCTGCAGCCGCTCGTTGTCGAGCCCGAGCCGCACTGTCGGCCCGAGCTGCGCCGCATCCTCGAGCGCCCCGGTCGCGTGTGAGACGACCGCGATCGTCCGTCGCCCGCTCAACAGCCGGGTCGTGCTGCGGCCCGGGCTGGGCGGCGGCGGGACGACCGGTGTGCCCCAGGCGTCGACGTGCCGGGCCGAGCTCTCCAACCAGTAGGCGATCCGCAGCTCCGGGTCCTTGAGCGTCGCGGCGAGCGCTGTTTGGAGGGTCCCGGGCGCGGGTGCGCGATCGAGGCTGGCGGCGATGCGCTGTACGGCGCCCCGCCGGGCACGGCCGCGGATCCGACCCCAGACCAGCCCCACGGCCAGCGCCGTCACCGCACTGCTGTTGAGCACGAAGATGGCGAACAGCACCGGATCGAGCGGATCCTCGGGACCGATCACCTGCAGCGCGGCGGCGCGCGCCATCACCGTGACACCGAAGCAGATCGCCGGCACCGCGACCGGCCCCAGCGACCCGCGCGCTGCCCTCGAACCGGTGACGAGTCGCCGGACCATCACGGCGCACAGCACTGCGGCGGCTGCTGCGACCAGCCAACGGTCGACACTCTGAACCGCCGCGGCCAGCGCCGGAAATGGAGAGACCAGAAGGCTGTTCACCCCGCAGTTGGCCCAGCAGTCCGGGTCGAGGTAGGGGTCGCGGATCAGCGCGAGGGTGACCGAGACCAGGGCGGCCTCGGCATAGCAGCCGACGACCAGCGCGCGAGTCCAGCGGTGCCACTGGTGCCCCGGTTGAGTCAGCGCCAGCTGGAGGAGCAACGGGAACGCCAGTCCCGCGAGGGCGGCCGCCAGGCTGGGCACCGGCGGCGGAGCCGCCGGCCAGCCAGCGAAGGTCGGCGCGATCCAGACCAGCGCGGCGGCCAGTGCGAGGTCAGCGCGTACGGACGGCTCGGCCTCGCGGCTCAGCGTCAGACCGGCGGCGAGAAGGGCCAGGACAACACCAACCGTCAGGGCGGTGCCGGTTGCCGAGACCCCCGCGTACGTGGTGAAGCGGCCGGGCCCACGCGCAATGAGCACGGCGCCGACGGCACCGCCCATCGCAAGGGTCGCCGCGAGCGAGCGGCGCACGAGAGTGACCGTCTGCACAGGGTCATTGTCACCGTTAGCGCAGACGGTGGATCCTGGTGCTAGCCACAGTCCTCAGGTGGCCAGCATCGATGTGCACGGCGAACTCCGTTCCTAGCGTCGGACGGGAAGTCAACGTCCAGATCGGAGGCGTCATGCCCATCACAACCCCCATCGTCCGTGGCCACCGCAACGCCGTACTGGCGGCCACCCTCGTCCTTTCGCTGGCCCTTGTCGGCTGCGCCGCGTCCCGACCGGGTGCGCCGGAGTCGAGGGCAGGTGCCTCGATGCCGGTCTCGCCGAGCCCCTCGACGTCGGGACCGGCCGTGTCGAACGAGCCCTTCAAAGTCGTCGCGAGCTACAGCGCCAAATCCTTGGGGCTGACCAAGCCCGCCAACCTGGCTGTCGGTCCGGACGGCACCCTCTACGTCACCGACGCTGGACAACACGTCAACGTGATCTCTCCGCAAGGAAAGGTGCTGCGTCGGTGGGGCGGCCCCGGCAAGGCGCCAGGCGAGTTCTCCTTCATCAAGCACGACAACAGTGACGACGTACCCAACGTCTCCGCGCCGATTGCCGTGGCTCCAGACGGCACGGTGTACGTCGCGGACACCGGCAACGCGCGGATCCAGGTCTTCACCGCCCAGGGGAGGTTCCTGCGCCAGTTCGGCCGCTTCGGGAAGGGCCCGGACGACTGGTTGATGCCGGCCGAGCTTGCCGTCGATCCCGACGGCTCGCTTTACGTGTTCGACGATCCGGGACTCGCGCTGTGGAAGTTCTCCGCGTCAGGCGCGCGGGAGTGGACGATCCGCTCGAGCGGTACGACCGACGAGGACCTGGCCGGTCACCTTCATCTGGCCGGGGTGGACGACCACCATCGACTGGTGGCCACGGTGGACGACACCTACCATCTGATCTATCTCGACGGTCGCGGCCACAAAGTCGACGTGGTTGACCTGCACGGCGTCGGAGGCATCCAGGAATCCGTGTACTACGCAGGCCCCTGTGGCAGCTCTCTTGGTCCCGACGCCACTGTGTACATCAGCAGCTGCCAGGAGCCGTTGCAGCCGCCTCACGACCTGACCGTCGTCGACCGGACGCGTCAGCTGGCCGCCGTCTGGCTGCAGTCGCCACTCGGCTGGCCCCCCCGGTTCGGGAGCCATGGCGGAATCTTCAGCATCCGCGATACCGACGGCGCCATCCTCAAGCTCAGCTCCAACCTGGCCGGGCGGTGACAACGATGAACCGTCCGCGCCCGTTCCTCACCCTGATGGTGGCGGTCATCATGGCCGCGGTCGCGGGCTGCACCGCGCCCGCTCCGGCCGACAAGGCCGGCGGCGCCCCTTCGCCGACCCCGACACCGGCACGCTACGCGACCACGACCTTCATCGTGCCGCTCGAAGTGACGGCGCCGAGCTGGCTCGGACCGACCGAAGTCACCGACGACGCCCACTTCCTCACCTGGGTGCCGACTGCCGGCCGGCGTCCTGCCGTTCGGTTCCTCGTGCCGCTGAGCGTCTATCCGCCGGGGAGCCACTCCGCCGGGCCGGTGCCCGACGACTACCGCGGCTACCTACTGGGCCTGGAGAAGCACGGAGCGCACTTCGCCGACCAGAGCCGGATCGACATCGACGGGCACTCTGCCACCCTGCTCACCCTGACGGCCGACAACCAGCACAACGGCGCGATCGGCTGCTCCGTGGAGCACCAACCGGCTGGTGAATGTGCGGGCCTCCAGCTCCCCCTCGCGCTACGGATGGCCATACTGACCGTCGACGGGCACAACCTGGTGGTCTGGCTGCGCCTGGCCACCGACATCGAACCCGCAGATGCCGCCGCCAGTACTGACTCATTCGAGGAGATGCTGCGCGGGATCCGTTTCCGCAGCGGGGCACAGCCGTCGTCGAGCCCGACGCGGTAGACCTATCCAGCGCCGACCGGGAGCGCGGCGAACAGCCGTGTGCCCCGGCCGGCGCCTGAGGTGACATCGAGCGATCCACCGAGCGCCTCGAGCCGGTCCGCCAGACCATGCAGTCCAGAGCCGGCTGCGAGGTCAGCTCCACCAACACCGTCGTCGACAATCTCGAGATCCAGTTGCTCATCGTCGGCGGCGACCGTCACCGTCACGACGGTCGCTGCCGCATGCTTGGCCGCGTTCGCTATTGCCTCCGCACAGACGAAGTAGACGCACGCCGCGATGTCCGTCGGCAGTCCAGCGAGTTCGCCGGTCACCGCAAGCTCCACGGGCAGCGGCGCGTCCTCGGCGAGGTCCCGCAGAGCGGCCGTCAGGCCGTGCTCGGTCAAGGCGCGCGGATGGATGCCGCGGGCCAGGCGATCCAGATCGTCGCGCACCCGCATCAGGTGCAGATCGGCCCGTTCCAGCGCCGGCGCGGTCCCTGGACGAGCCGTCCGTCGAGCGGCGGTGAGCAGATCCTGCAGCGCCGCGAGCCGGGCTGCGGCACCACGCTGTAGCCGTTCCTCCAGCCGCGCTCGCTCGTCATCGGCGGCGTGTACGAGACGGAGCCGGGAGGCGGCGATCTCGGCCAGCTGGCGGCGCAGCTCGGTCTGGAGGCGAGCCTGGTCGGAGGACAGTCGGGCCGCCGCGCCGACCGCGCCGAGCAGCCGCGGGTCAGCGAGCACCGCCGGGTCGTGGACGAGGACGGCGACCTGTTTGCCGTCGCGTTCGATAGCCGTGCTGACCCGCGGGTCCGCCGGTCCGGGCAGCGTGATCGGACGGCCCTCGGCGTCGACGTAGCTTGCGCTAACCGGGTGCGGATAGCCCACCTCGAGCTCGGGGTCGCCGAGGGCGCGGGCGAGCTGTTGCCGGAGCGCGCCCGAGCGGGTTTCGGTCAGCTCGATCACCAGATCAGCGAGCTGGGATCCAGCCTCGTCGCTGGTCAGTAGGCCCACCGTCAGCCAGCCGGCGATCGCGACCAGCGTCACCTCGTACGCGATCAGCAGGACCGGGCCGGCGGGGTAGCCGACCGTGAGCCGCACCACCTCCTCGCCCGCGAGGACGACGCCGAGGACGAGCGCCGCCGCAACGGCTCGCCGGCGCGCCGCGCGGAGCGGCCCGACGGCCCGCCGGTAGTTGCGCCAGGTCAGCACCACCAGGGCAGCTGAGAGGACGAGGAGCGCGGCGACGTTCTGCCACAGCGGGTAACCGAGCACACTCAGGTAACCGAGAAGCACCGCCCAGCGGATGGCGCGGGTGCCCGGCCGCCAGCCCGGATAGGTGAGCAGCAAGTGCAGCAGCGGTCCGCGGTGTGCGTTGAACACGATGCCGGTGACCATGCCGGGCCAGGACGGTCCGGCCGCAAGCAGGTTGGGCAGCAGCCACGCCACCCCAATCGCGGCGAGCAACACCGCTGGACCGCGGCCGCGGCCGCGGCCGCGGAAGAGTAGGAGGCCCGAACCTCCGGCGTACGCCCAGCCGACGACGAGGTCCGGCAGCCACTGCGTCGAGCTTCGACCGCCGTACTCCACCAGCTCCGCCACCACCCCCAGCGGAACCGCGAGAACCCAGACCAGAATCGCGGCGCGGCGCACGGCTCAGCCGGCCATAGCGATGAGCGCGTCTCCGGAGAGCCGATGCTTCGGGATGAATCCGAGCGCCCCCGAAGCGGCCAGCCTCGGCCCGTACGCCGCGGCATCCCGGCTGGAGATGAACACCACCGCTGGCGGGTCGGCCAGCTCCGTGAGCGCCTCTGCCACCGCGAATCCGTCCGTGCCCGGTAGCTGGATGTCGAGCAGGACAAGATCAGGCCGCAGACTCCGGGCGTAGGCGAGTGCCTGGGCCGCATCAGCCGCCGCGGCGACGACATCGATACCGTCGGCCTCGAGCAGCGCGGACGCGGACGCGCGGAAGTCGGCGTGATCGTCGACCAGGAGTACGCGCAGCGCCACTGAGCGATCGTGTCACGCCCGGTTGGCACCCACATCGTGGCTGGCCGCAGTGCCGGCGAGGTAGCCGATTCGAGTCGACAGCACCCGCTCAACGGCGCGCGGGACGTACGGGCTAGCCACGATGTCAACGCGGAGGTCACCAACGAGTATCGAACCAATGGCTCCTGGTCGCAGGAGCTTCGTGGATCGCCGGCGACCGCCGGCGACCTGACTCAGCTAGGAGGCAACATGCGTGCAATCAGACTGATCCTGACCGGGGTGGCCCTCATCGCGCCCTTGGCCGTGATGAGCCCCGTCACGGCCACCGCAACCACCGCCGGTCCGTCCACGGCCGGGTTCATCGTGTGGTCCAACCGAGCCGCCGACGGTTCGGAGCACCTCGTCATCGCCCGAGCCGACGGGAGCCACCCGCGTAATCTGACCACCCCGGCGCCGGACATCAAGGACGCCGACGCGCAGATCTCCCCCGACGGGCGCTGGATCGCCTACCAGCGTGACCACGGTGAGGTCGAGACCATCCGTCTGGTCCACCCGGACGGCCGCGATGATCACGCACTCGACCTCGGATGTGTTGACCCGTGCGATGCCGTGGCCAGCCCGACCTGGCTGTCAAAGCGTCGCATCGCCTTCACCCGGGTGGTCAACGGAACGCCTGATCCCGACACCGGATCCGTCACCCTCTACACGGCCCAGATCGACGGTCAGAATGTCCGTCGCCTCTCCGAACCAGGCACCGACGGCGTGTACGAGGACGGATACCTGCGCGCCGCGCCCGACCACAGCTACCTCACTTTCGTCCGCCGACGCATCGCCGACGAGAGCGCGGCCCTCTTCCGGATGGCGCCGGACGGGTCGCATCGGCGGCAGCTGACGCCGTACGGCCTCGGCATCGACATCAACGACCTGTCCACCGCCCGCCAAGGACCGACCAAGGACCTCTTGGTCTTCGATGCCGGTGGACGCGGTGACACCACCAAGTCCTTCGTCGACCTCGGGACCGTGCCGGCGACCTGCCGATCCCTGAGTGACTGCACGGCGAAGATCCGCTGGCTCACCGACAACGCCTCCAGCGGCCGCCGCAACGGCAACCCGCAGTGGTCACCGGACGGCACGAGCCTCGTCTTCACCGACCGCGCGAGCGCTGCCGAGACCAACGCCGAGATCTGGACGATGCGCTATCCCGAGTCGACGCGCCGCAGAATCTCAACCTCACCGAACTTCGACTACCGGCCCACCTGGGGCGCTGCCTGCCACCACACCCAGCATCACAGTCACGGTCCGCAACGTCGTGGGGGCTGCGAGACCAGCACGCAGTAGCCGACCGGCCACCGGGACGAGTCGGTGTGTGGAGCGATGTCTTCGTAGCGGCTCCGTGAAGGAGCGTGCGATGGTCAGGCGACGCAGAGCGTGGGGTCTCAAGGCTGGCTGGGAGTTCAGTTGATGGAGCGATGCCAAAACATGGCGGGGTATGCGGGTATGCGAGATGATAACCGCGTACCGGCTCTCGTCGGCGTCGGATGACCGCGAGGAGCAGAGCATGTATGACGCTATCGTCGTCGGCGCGCGATGCGCGGGGTCACCCACAGCGATGCTGCTCGCGCGTAAAGGGTATCGAGTTTTGCTGTTGGAGCGGGCCTCGTTTCCCAGCGATTCGATCCGCAATCATTTCATTCAGCATTCCGGCATCGTGCAGTTGCATCGCTGGGGACTTCTACCGATGGTGGTGGGATCGAACTGCCCACCGATACGCACCTTTACGACGGATTTCGGTGATTTCCCGTTGTGCGAGCCTCTCGAGCAGGGGGATGGTGTCGATGCGAACTACGCGCCGCGCCGCATTGTGTTGGACAAGATCCTCGCTGATGCCGCCGTGGCCGCCGGGGCCGAGCTCCGTGAGCGGTTCACCGTCCACGAGCTGCTGTGGGACAACGATCGTGTCGTCGGGATCCGTGGGCGTGCGAGCGGCGGCGCGATGATCGGCGAGGACGCTCACATCGTGATCGGTGCGGACGGCGCCCATTCGGTCGTGGCGAAGGCGGTGCAGGCGGCGCGCTACAACGAGCATCCGGCGCTCACCTACAGCTATTACTCCTACTTCAGCGATCTACCGATGGACGGCATCGAGGGCTGGTTAAGGCCTGGGCGGGCCTACATCACCTTTCCGACCAACGACCGCCTCACGTGCGTCGCAATGCAGGCCCCGGTGGCAGGATTCCACGAGTTTCGTTCCGACATCGAAGGGAACTTCTACCGGGCGCTGGATGAGGTGCCCGAACTGGCAGAGCGCGTCCGCGCTGGAAGCCGTGAGGAGCGGTGGTACGGGACCGCGGACCTAAACAACTTCTTCCGCACACCCTCCGGACCGGGCTGGGCGCTGGTCGGCGACGCCGGGTTCGACAAGGACCCGATGCTCGCCCAGGGAATCAGCGACGCGTTCCGCGACGCCGAGGTCCTCGCCAATGCCATCGACGCCGGCTTCGCGGGCCTAACGCCGCTGGACCAGGCTCTCCGCGATTACGAGCAGCAGCGCAACGATGCGGCGCTCCCCGGGTACGAGCAGAACTGTGCCGCGGCCTCCTTCATGCCCCCCCGCATGCGATCTTGTCGGACCGCGCCGCAAAGCACGCCGCACAGCAATCGGTGCTCTGACCCGTTCCTCCGCGCACCCTAGAGCCGACCGTCGAGCACGCAATGACCGACCGTCGTGCGGAGCACGCAATGACCGATCCATTTGCGAGGCGACCCAGGTAGAGGTTGACGGGACGCGGTCGACTGGTCCGTCGCAGGAAGATGAACGAACTCCTGGTGGGATACGACCGCGTATCAACAGAGCAACAAGACCTCACAGCTCAACGTGACGGCCTACACGCCCTCTGCGTCAGCGACAACCGCATTTACGTCGACCACGGCCTCACCGGCACCAACCGCGACCGACCCGGCCTCCGACTTGCACTGGCGGCTTGTCGATCCGGTGACACCTTCGTCGTCACCCACTGGACCGACTCGCCCGGTCCTTGCCCGATGCCCGTGACATCTTGGACGAACTGACCAAGCAGAACGTCAAGCTCCGCCTCGGCGGCTCGATCCATGACCCGACCGATCCGGTCGGACGGTTGCTGTTCAACGTATTGGCCATGGTGGCCGAATTTGAGTCTGACCTGATCTGGATGCGCACCCGCGAAGGGATGCAGGTCGCCAAAGCGAAGGGCCGGCTCAAAGGCAAGCAGCCGAAACTGAAGCCAAATCAGGCTCGACAGCTGGTCGAGCTGCACGACCTCGGCACCTACAGCCAAGCGGAACTGGCCGATCTGTTCGGCGTCAGCAGATCGACGATCTACCGCACCCTCGACCGAACCCGGCCCCGACCTCCTCGCACTGCGCAACCCTTCGCCGAGCTTGCCGACAGGGAGCGGATCGGCAGGTAGCGCGGTCGGGCGGCTGGCAGGGAGCCGGCTGGAGCGGGACGGCCGACTCGCGACCCGGCATGCCAGCCGCCCCGGCTACGGCCTTGCCTAGTTGCTAGTCGTCTGAAGCGAGCGCCGAACTAAGCTTTAGTTAGCGCCAGCTGACCTTTATCGGTCCTATAATCGGTAGATGGAGGTGCGGCGGTCTCAGTCCAGTGTCGCCACCGCATCGGCCGCCCACACGCCCGATACGTAATGTCGACGGTACAGCCGACCGAGTCGACCACGCCCACGGGAAGCACGGCATTGTTGTGGATCGGTAACGACGACCGCGGAATCGAACTCGAGATTGTCGCGGCCGTGCTGCCAGGTCTATACCTCGTCATTCATGTCATGCCGACGGCGCTGAGGAGATAGAGATGACCAAGAAGACAATCCGAATCAACGACGTCCAGGTGAGAGACGGCGGCAGCATCGATCTTGATGTTGAAGACGTGCGGCTCGCTGACGGCAGCCGACTTACCGAGACAGCCGCCCAAGAGCTTGCCGAGCAGGTGGTCCGAGCCTCCGGACGGGGGCGTCCCTCGCTCACCGCTCCCGGAGAGCGCTCGCCGCAGCTGCGGCTTAGCGTGCCGGAACAGCTACGCGACGGCCTTCGAGCCCGAGCCGATGCTGAACATCGCAGTGTCTCCGAACTAGCCCGCGAAGCGATTGAGCGCTACCTCGCTTCTTAGGCGGGCCTGCGTAGCGCATAGCACACATCCGTGGACTCGGCTGCCGTAAACCTCGGTGTGCCGTACGCCGACCGTCGTGCGGAGCACGCTGAGCGACCGTGGTGCGGGACGCATCCGTAGCCGATGACGTTTTGAGCAGCTGCTCTGGTCTGGCCACGTTCGACCTCTCAGTAAAAGAAGATCGGCCACCAGTCCCGGTTGTGGGCATGAACGATGGACATGAAGACCAGGGCGTCAAAGAGCAGGTGGACGATCAGCACGAAGCCGAGGGAGCGGGTCCGCGAGAACAGGTAGCCCTGCACCAGCGCGAACGGGATGGTCAGCAGCGGACCCCAGACCCGGTAGCCCAGTTCCCACAGGAACGACACGAAGATCACCATCTGCAGCAGGTTGGCCTGCCATACCGGGAAGTGTCGGCGCAGCAGGGCGAAGCAGGTGCACACGAAGAACAGCTCGTCCCAGGTACCTACCGCATTGACGCCAACGAAGAACCGGGCCAGCTCTGAGCCGTCGGTGATGTGCGGCCAGTTCAAGTAGGCGCCCGAGCGGATGAAGTAGAAGGGCAGAATCGCCCAGCCCAACATCGGGACGGCGAAGAGATACGCGAGGTGACCCTTGGCCTTCTTCTCGTGAGTGCGCCAGGGGAAATGGACGACCCGGCGGCGGTAAATGAGGCGGTCGATCGCGAACGGCACCGAGACCGCGAGGGCGAGAGTCACGCCGATCCGGAAGAACGAGGCCCACTGGACGTCGGCCTCCACCGAGGTGACCGAGACGATCCCGATCCCGATCCCGATCAGGAGCAGATCCCGGGCCAGGGCGCGATCCAGGATGAAAGCGAGGGTGAGCGCACCGACGAGCACCGCGTACCCGACCAGCGGCTGCTGCAGGGCGAAGAGGAAGAACGCTGACGTGGAGAGAAGCCCGGCGGGCACCAGCTTCCAGCTGGCGTTGGGTGGCGTTTCGCTCAGCTCACCTGGCTGGCTCACACCCGGGTCGAGGCTGCGGCGCGGCGTCGGTTGCTTCATTCCCCAATCGTGCCGTGTGGCCGTAATCCAGGCACCTATGGCGTCGACGAAGTGCGAGTCCCTTGGCGTCATGGAGGTTCGGTGATCCGATGAGTCACCGGATGTTGAGGGCGCCATTGGCGGGATTCGCGGTGTGTGTGCCGGCGTCACCTGGCTCAGCAGCATGAAACACATCGAGGTACACCCCGCACCTCAGGGGTTGTCGCCGGCGCTGGTCAACAGCTGGCCGGCGACCTCGGGTCCGACACCGCGCAGGGCGATCAGCTCCGATGCCACATCGCCGACCAGCTGGGCGATGTCGTGGTCGGCTTCGCTGATCTGTTCGCTCAGGTGTTGGTGGCGTCGGGCGAGTCGACGCAGCGCGGTCTTGGTGGCCTGCGCCGGGTCGCCGAGCCGATGGCCGGGACGCAGCCGGCACCGTAGGCGCCGGTGCCCTCCACGCCGATCGTCTCGAGCGTCCCGTGCTGACCAAGCCATGCCGCTAACGCGCGGTAGCCGGCCGGCGTCGCGGTGAACTCCCGATCGCCGAGTTGTCGGCCGACCTCGTCGATCGCCGCGGCGTGGTGGGTGTGGCCGTGGGTGTCGACCCCGCCGATCACGACGCGCGAAGTTGTACTTGTCATGGGCGCCTATGCGCAGGCTCCTATGAGGTCACACCACCCGACCGTTCGCGTGCCGGGATGCTCCCCGCTGGGTCGACGGATCGGGCTCCCGACCGAGTGAGCTCGGCTCAGTGGTTCAACGCAGGCGCAGCGAAAATGTCAAGGGCCAAGAGATTCTGCGGAAATGCGACGACTGAGCCGGTGGGTCGAGGCGACCCTCGCATCGTCGCGGTTCTGAATCTGCACAAGTTGCTGAAGTTGCGGCGGCTCACGACGTCAGCGGCGTCGACTACGTGACAACTACGCGGCGCTCGGGGTGGTCGGCTGGGACAGTCTGCTCGAGCAGTTCGGCACCCGTGCATGGACCCCGCCATGACTCAAGCTAGCCAGCCGGTCAGTTGAAGGATCTGTTGAACCGACTCATTTACCGTCGCTGGGTAGGTGGTGACCTTGAAGTCCCGGATGCGCTCGTGATCAGACCGAGCGTGGTAGATGTCGATCCAGTTCCGCAAGCCGGCGGCCCATTCGTCAGTGGGCTCTCGTTCGGTCACTCGTTGCTTCAACACAGGAATTGGTGCCGCCGTCTCGCAGATCATGAGCCGGGCGCCGGGCGTAGCCGCGCGCAGTAGATCAACCTCGTGCTCGTCCGCGAACACCGTTGGGATGATCACTCTGATGTTGGGCGCGGCGGCGACATAGTTGGGCCAGATGGCGCGGAGGTTTTCGCGGGGGAATGACCGGCCCGGATACGGATGCACCAGGCTCAGCTCGTCGAGATCTATGACACCGTGAGCTAGGTCGACCGCCCGAAGCGCCTCGGAAAGAGCGCGCGCGATGGTGCTCTTGCCCGACCCTGGAGAACCGTGCAGAGCCAGCACATCCACCACGACTGCCACTGTAACGAAGCTGGCCAGACAGCTCGACGGATTTGTTCGGAAGGTCGACCGTCGTGCGGAGCACGTCAGTGGCCGACACTCGTGCGGAGCACGACCGGTAGCCGACCTTCGTGCGGAGCACGCTGACCGACCCTAATGGAGCACGATGACCGGACTGACCGGCGCGCGTCTGCTGTCGGATGCGGGCGGTGAACGAGGCTCCTGCCTAGTGATCCCACGACTGGATGAGTCAAGGGCGGGATTCCTCCGGGTTTGATTGTGTGCCGGTGCTCGCCGCGGTCAAGCTCCTGCTTAAAGGGTCGGGTTCGGGCCGCGGGTTGACCGCGGCTGCGCTCCGGCGGGATGGGCTGGGCAGGAGGAAAACGCGCAGGTGTGAGGTTCAGTTCAGGCGGCGGCGGTTTGTTCGTCTTGGGTGTGCCAGGCGCGGTGTTCGTCGTAGCGGGTGTGGGTGCGTAGGCAGCCGTGGAGGATGCCGACGAGCCGGTTCGCGAGGGCGCGGAGGGCTTGGTAGTGGGTGGCGCCGCGGGCCCGGTGTTGGTCGTAGAACGCGCGGGCTCCCGGGGAGGATCTGAGGCCACTGTAGGCCTGCCGGAGCAGGGCGTCGCCGAGCCGCCGGTTGCGGGCGTAGCGGGCCAGCACAACCCGTTTGGTGCCGGAGGCCTTGGTGATGGGTGACATGCCGGAGTAGTTCTTCCGGCTCCTTGCGTCGGTGTAGCGGTCGGGGTCGTCGCCGAACTCGGCCAGCACCCGGGCGCCGAGGATCGTCCCGAGGCCGGGTTGGCTGCGGTAGATCTCAACGTCCGGGTGCCGGCCAAAACCCTGCTCCACCTGCCCGGCCAGCACCTCGGTCTGGGTGACCATCGTGGTCAGCACCGCGATCAGCGCTGACGCCGACGCGGCATACGCGGGCACCACCCCGGGCCGGGCGGTCAGCTGTTCGCTGCTCAGCGCGGTCTTGATCTTGGTCGCGGTCGCGGCGAGGTTGCGTTGCCGGCCGGCTTTGCGGAGCACAGATTCAATGCGGGCTTGGGAAAGCCGCCGTCCCTGCTCGGGCGAGGGTGCCACCGCCAGAACCGCTAACGCGTCCCGATCGGACAGGTCGGTGCCGAACGCGACCAGCGCGGCCGGGTAGTACTCCAGCAGCAGCGACCGCAACGCGTTGACCTGCCGGACCCGGGACCAGATCATCGTCTGATGCGCGCGGGCCGCGACCTTGACGTGCTCGGCGATCTCGGAGTCTCCCGCGATCGGGCGGTGATGCGCCCGGTCCAGCCGGACCATCTCGACCAGCAGATGCGCATCCGCGGCACCGACTTCGCCCCCGACGTCGAGTGCCGTTCCCGATAGCGCGCCACCTGCAACGGATTCACCTGGGGACAGGAGTTCCTTCGGTCGTTACGTGACGGACCTCCCTGGCCGACACTCGACACGATGACCAGCCGGTTGGACCCTCTGTGGGGTCCGGCTGTGACGAGTTGCGACGCCGATCTTCCATTCGGCATCCGGGTGCTGATGCCGGTGGTTGACCTCCAGGTTCGCTTTTTTGCCATACATGAGGGGCACAACCCCAGGTCAGGCTGGGGTTGCTACTGGTGCGCGAGGGGGGATTTGAACCCCCACGTCCTTGCGGACACTGGCACCTGAAGCCAGCGCGTCTGCCGTTCCGCCACTCGCGCTCGATCCGAGGTTGGCACCCGCGAACCAGCCGGGAAAGGCTAGCACGATCGCTACCTGGACTGCGCATCGTTGCGCCCAGCCCAGACGGACCTCAGATCATGGGCGTCCGGGCCTGAGCGCGGATTCGGCCCCTTCGCAGTGTTGGCGGATACGATCGGGTTTGATCTGGGAGAGGAGGGGACATTGGGAATCTTCGAGCGCTTCGAGAAGAAGGTCGAAGGAGCGGTCAGTGGGGCGTTCGCGCGCGCGTTCAAGGGAGACGTGCAGCCGGTCGAGATCGCCGCGCGGCTGCAGCGTGAGCTGGACGCCGAGGCCAAGCTGATGTCCCGGGACAAGCGCCTGGTGCCGAACCAGTTCGCCATCGGCCTGTCCCAGCATGACCACGACAAACTCGCCCCGTACGCGAAGACCCTGAACGTCGAGTTGGCCACCGAGCTGCGCAGCCATGCCCGCGAGATGGGTTATGTGTTCAATGGGCCGATCAAGATCGAATTCGACCTGCAGTCGCAGTTGCCGACCGGTCGATTCACCGTCTCGTCCCAGGCAGTTGCCGGCATCCAGGAGCGCGGCGGTCCGGCGAGCGACACCACGATCAATCGAGCCCGCCTCGTGCTCGAGGTCAACGGCACCCGGCACCCCTTGCAGCCCCCCGGTCTGGTGATCGGCCGGGGCACGGAGGCCGACCTGCGCATCAACGATCCGGGGATCTCCCGGATGCACGCGCAGATCAGGGTCAGCCTCACCGGACAGACGCCGCACATCGACATCGTCGACCTCGGCTCGACGAACGGCATCACGGTGAACGGGGAGAAGGTGCGTCAAGCGATTCTGCAGGAGGGAACACGGATCGAGATCGGGTCCACCCGGATGCTTGTCCATACCCCGGCCGGGCGATGACTCGCGATGTCGGAGATCGCGCTGACCGTCATCAAGGTCTTGTTCCTCGCCTTGTTGTGGCTGTTCATCCTGTCGGCGGTCTCGGTGATCCGCAGCGACCTGTTCGGCAAGACGGTTCCGGCACCCGACCAGCAGCAACCGCAGGAGCTCGAGTCTCCCCCACCGCCGCCGAAGAAGTCGAAGCGGCAGCGCGGTGAGCCGCGGATCTTCGTGATCACCCAAGGGGCGCAGGCCGGCCTGTCGGCCGAACTGGCGGCCGGGGTGGTCATGATCGGCCGCGGCGCGGACTGCCAGTTGATCTTGGACGACGACTATGTCTCCACCCGGCACGCCCGGGTGATCGGCGGCGACAAGGGCAGCTATGTCGAGGATCTGGGCTCGACGAACGGCACCTACGTGAACGGGCAGCGGATCACCGCGCCGACCACGATCACGCTGTCGGACACGGTCCGGATCGGCAAGACGATGCTGAAGCTGGAGCCGTAACCGGATGGTCCTCCAGTTGCGCTACGCGACCCATTCCGAGATCGGCCTGATCCGAAAGAACAATCAGGATTCCGGATTCGCCAGCGCCCATCTCCTGGTGGTGGCCGACGGCATGGGGGGTGCGGCAGCTGGTGATCTTGCCTCCGCAGTCGCGATCGACACCCTGCAACGGATCGACGGCCCGGCCGCCGGCGAGCTGATGCTCGAGGTGCTGGCGGGGGCGATCCACAAGGCCAACGACCGGATCGCCGACCTGGTCGAGGCCGATTCCAATCTCGACGGCATGGGGACCACCGTCACCGGGGCGATGTTCGACGGCGTCGAGCTCGGCATGGTGCACATCGGCGATTCCCGGGCCTACCGGTTGCGCGACGGCCACCTCGAACGGCTCACCCATGATCACAGTTGGGTGCAGTCGCTGGTCGACGAAGGCAAGATCAGCGAAGCCGAAGCCGCCTACCACCCGCACCGATCGCTGCTGTTGAAGGTGCTCAACGGCCAACCAGCCAATGATCCCGATCTGTCGATGGTCCAGGTGCAAGCGGGCGATCGGCTGATGTTCTGCAGCGACGGCGTTTGCGGCCTGGTCGACGATGCCGAGATCGAGTCGGCGCTCGCCCTGCCGGAGATCGAGGAGTCGGTCGGCCAGTTGGTCGCCGTCTCGCTGGCCGAAGGTGGCATCGACAACATCACCGTGATCGTCGCCGACGTCGTCGAAGCGAACGGAATGGACGACCGGGTGGTGCTTGGCGCGGCGGCTGAGCGGGAGATCCCGGCGCCGCAGACCAAGCCGCGCGAAGCCGACCTCATCGAGGAGGAAGAGGACACGGTCATCACTCACCGGGTCGTCGTGGAACCGGTGGTCGAGGCCGACGAGGAGCGATACACGCCGCAGGCGCCCACCCGGAGGCGGTTCGTCCGCCCGCTGATCGGGCTGGTGGTCCTGCTGTTGATCGCCGCCGCCGGCCTCGGCACCGCGTACGCCTGGACCCGGACGCAGTACTTCGTCGGCGTCTCCGGCACCAATGTGGCGATCTATCAGGGGCTGTCGGAGAACGTCCCCGGGATCAGCTTGTCCCGGCTCTTCGAGGTGCAGCAACTCACCATCAGCGAGCTGCCCGGCTTCTATCAGGAGAAGGTCCGCGCCAATATCGACGTCGACAGCCTGGCTTCGGCCCGCGAGACCGTGGTCGAGTTGACCGAGACGGCGAAACGGTGTGCTAGTCACCAGCCCGGGAATGGACCGACGAGCTCGACCACCCCGAACTCGACCACCCCGAACTCGACCACCCCGGCCTCGCCGACTCCGACATCGACCACCAAGTCCACCGCCAACCCGACCGCCAAAATCACGCCGACCGCCTCCGCCGCATCAAGCGGGTCGGCGGAGCCCCCCTGTTGATCATGAGCGCGATTTCCTCTCTCACCGTCATTCCCCGCAAACGCCGCGGGGTCGAACTGACGCTCACGATCTTCGCGTTGCTCATCGGCCTCGGTGCGTACACGCTGATCGATCTCAACGTGAATGGCGAGCTCCCGGCAAGGCTTCCCTACCTGGCCGGCGGTGCGGTGCTGCTCGCCGCGCTCGCCCACTTCGCGGTGCGCTGGCGCCTGCCATACGCGGATCCGGTGATCCTGCCCTGCGTCGTCCTGCTCAATGGTCTCGGACTGGCCATGTTGCACCGCATCGATCTGATCAACAATCCGCCGATCAATCTGGCGCGCCAGCAGCTGATCTGGACGGCCCTCGGGGTCGTGATCTTCATCCTGATCGCAGTCTGGCTGCGTGATCATCGACCACTGCAACGGTTCACCTACACCCTCGGACTTGCCGGCATCATTCTGCTGATGCTGCCACTGGTGCCTGGGATCGGCATCGACAAGTTCGGTGCGCAGATCTGGATCCAGGTCGGCCCCTACTCCTTCCAACCCGCCGAGGCCGCCAAAGTGCTGCTGGCGGTGGCGTTCGCCGCCTATCTGGTGGAGAAGCGCGAGGTGCTGGCCCTGGCCGGCTACCGGCTGCTCGGCCTCGATCTCCCGCGGGCCCGTGATCTTGGTCCGATCCTCGCCATGTGGGGGATCAGCCTGGCGATCCTGGTCTTCCAGAACGACCTCGGCACGTCACTGCTGTTCTTCGGGCTGTTCGTGATGATGCTCTACGTCTCCACCGAACGCGCGGGCTGGGTGGTGCTCGGCACCCTGCTGTTCGCGGGGGGTGGCTACTTCGCCTTCCTCAACTCATCCAAGGTCCAGATCCGGGTGAGTTCCTGGCTCGATCCCTTCTCCGACTACGACCAGAACTTCCAGGTCATCAGCGCCCAGTTCGGGATGGCCTGGGGCGGGCTGCTCGGCACCGGGCTCGGTCTTGGTCGGCCCGGACTGACCCCCTTGGCGCGCAGCGATTTCATCGCCGCATCGATCGGCGAGGAGCTCGGGATGACCGGCTTGATGGCGGTGATCATGATCTACGGGCTGATCGTGGCCCGGGGACTGCGGATCGGGCTGCAGTGCCGCGAACCGTTCGGCAAGCTGCTCGCGACCGGCCTGTCGTTCGCCTTCGCGCTCCAGGTATTCACCATCATCGGCGGCGTCACCCGACTGCTGCCGCTGACCGGCCTGACCACCCCGTTCATGTCCCAGGGTGGCTCTTCGCTGATCTGCAACTGGATGGTCGCCGGACTGCTGCTGGTGATCTCCCACCACGTGCGAAAGCCGGCGGCCACGGTCACCACGGTAAATCCTGATCTTGAACAGACGCAGCTCGTGAAGGTGGGGGGACCCCATCAATAAGCAGATCCGGCGGGTGGCCTTCGTCGCCATGATCATGTTCGCGATGTTGCTGGCCAACGGCACCTACATGATGATCTTCCGGCAGGACTCGTTGGCCGCGGAATCGCAGAACCGCCGGGTCCGGGACGCCGAGTTCGCCCAGAATCGCGGCGACATCCTGGCCGCCGGCAAGACCTCGATCGCCAAGACCGAGCCGGCCGACGACAACTTCAAGTTCCAGCGCGTCTATCCCGACGGCGAGCTGTATTCGGCGATCACCGGCTTCTATTCCTACGATCACGCCCGCACGGCCCTGGAGAGCAGCTACAACTCCCAGCTCGCCGGGACCGACGACGCGTTGTTCGTCCGCCGACTCATTGATCTGGCGACGAACAAGTCGCCGGAAGGCGCGACCGTTCAGACCACGATCGTGCCGGCGATCCAGGAGGCGGCGGCCGAAGCGCTGGGCGACCAGAAGGGCGCGGTGGTCGCGCTCGATCCGAAGACCGGAGCGGTGCTAGCCATGGTGACCAGCCCGACCTATGACCCCAACGACATCGCCAGCCACAAGATCGATGCCGCCAACACGGCGTACGCGAAGCTGGCCAAGGACTCCGACCGTCCGCTGGCCAATCGGGCCGCGCGGGAGATCTATCCCCCCGGCTCGACGTTCAAGCTGGTCACCGCGGCGGCCGCGCTGGCCGACGGCAAGAAGCCGAGCAGCAAGGTCGATGCGCCGAACCGGCTGCGGCTGCCGGGCACCAACACCTTCCTGCCCAATTCGACCAATTGCGGTGGCACCAAGGTGACGATCACCCAGGCGTTGAAGGTGTCCTGCAACACGGCGTTCGCCAATCTCGGGCTTGCCGTCGGCGAGAACAAGCTGCGGGCTCAGGCCCAGAAGTTCGGCTTCGACCAGCGACACCTCGCCGATCTCGGTGGGGTGGCCAGCCGGTTTCCGGACAAACTGGATGACGCTCAGCTCGCGCTGAGCTCGATCGGCCAGTTCGACGTCGCGGCCAGCCCGCTGCAGATGGCCATGGTGACCTCGGCGATCGCCAACGACGGCGTACTGATGGATCCCTACGTCGTCAGCATGGTGCAGGCGTCAAACCTGAAGCCGATCCAGACCCACAAACCGCAGGTTCTCTCGACGCCGATGACGCCCGACAATGCGAAATCTCTGCAGCAGATGATGAACGTCGTGGTCGACCAGGGCACCGGTGGTAACGCCCGGATTTCCGGCGTCGAGGTCGGTGGCAAGACCGGCACCGCGCAGTCGGACCTGAGCCGCAAGCCGTTCGCCTGGTTCACCTCGTTCGCTCCATTGGAGGATCCGGAGATTGCCGTCGCGGTGATCGTTGAGGACGCCAACGTCCCGCGCAACGACATCGGCGGCGGCCGGATCGCCGCGCCGATCGCCAAAGCAGTCATGCAGGCGGCGCTGTGAGGGGTATGGGTTCCAACGGTCGGCCAGCGAGCCGCCTGGTTCGCGGGTGTTTGCCGCGTACCCGACAATGGCACGGGGTTGAGAGAGGACGCGTGAAATGACTGACCCGATGACGGTCGGAGGACGCTACGAGCTGGGTGACCTGCTCGGGCGCGGCGGCATGGCGGAGGTTCGCGGTGCGGTCGACCGGCGGCTCGGACGACCCGTCGCAGTCAAGCAATTGCGCGCCGATCTGGCCACCGATCCGACGTTCCAGGCCCGGTTTCGCCGCGAGGCGCAGTCCGCGGCCGGTCTCAATCACCCGACGATCGTCGCCGTCTACGACACCGGGGAGGAGACCGATCCGGTCACCGGCATCTCCATCCCGTACATCGTGATGGAGCTCGTCGAGGGACCGACCCTGCGCGACGTGCTGCGCGACGGGCGCAAGATCCTGCCCGAGCGGGCCCTCGAGCTGACCCAGGGTGTCCTCGACGCGCTCGGCTACAGCCACAAGGCCGGCATCATCCACCGGGACATCAAACCCGCCAACGTGATGCTGACCCCGACCGGCGGAGTCAAGGTGATGGACTTCGGCATCGCCCGGGCCGTGGCCGACACCAGCGCCACCATGACCCAGACCGCGGCCGTGATCGGCACGGCGCAATACCTCTCCCCCGAACAGGCGCGCGGCGAGACCGTCGATGCTCGGAGCGATCTCTACTCGGCCGGCTGCCTCCTCTACGAGCTGCTCGTCGGGCGCCCGCCGTTCGTCGGGGAATCGCCGGTCAGCGTGGCCTACCAGCACGTCCGCGAGCCTCCGGTGCCCCCGAGCCAACTGGATCCGGTGGTCACCCCGGACATCGACGCGGTCACGTTGAAGGCGCTGGCCAAGGACGCCGCCGACCGCTACCAGTCGGCCCGGGAGATGAAGGCCGATATTGCTCGGGTACTGGCCGGGCAGCAGGCCACCGCGATGGTGCCGCGGGTTGCCGAACATCCGGCTCGGGGCGGCGGCTACGACGAGCCCACCCGCGTGGTCACCCCCCCGCCGGTTGTGCCGCCACCGGTCGAAGTGTTCGACGACGAAGACGAGCCGCGGAAGAGCCGGGCCGGACTTGCAGTGCTGATCACGGCGTTGATCGTGCTCGTCCTCGGGATCGGTGCGTACGCGATCTACCAGCTGATGTCGCCCGAGACCCCGGTCGTCACGAAGGTGACGGTGCCCAACGTCCTCGGCTACAAGGAAGATCAGGCGCAAGAGCAGCTGACGTCGCGCAAGCTCCAGGTGGAGCTGAAGCACGAGAACGGCGACCAGGACACCGAGGGCACGATCACCGCGCAGAAGCCGATCAGCGGCACCGAGGTCGACGAGAACGCCACGGTGACGATCACTCTCAACGACGGCCCGAAGACGGGCACCATCCCCAACGATCTGGTCGGGTCGGACGTCAACGACGTGAAGAAGGCCCTGGCCGATGCCGACTTCGAGAACGTCAAGACGACGCCGGCCAAGTCCGAGGACCCGGACACCAAACCGGGCGAAGTCATCAAGGTCTCGCCCAAGGAAGGCGCCAAGGCACCGCTGGACGACGAGATCACGGTGACCTATGCGACGGGCAAGTCCGAGGTGCCGATCTTCGACGGTCTCAGTCGTGATGCCGCCATCCGGACCGCCACGTCCGCCGGCTTCGGCGAGCCGCAGTTCAGCGAGAAGGAGAGCACCAAACCGACCGGAACCGTCATCTCGCAGAGTCCCAAGTCGGGCCAGAGCGTTGACCGGGACACGTCGATCAAGTTGGTGCTCGCGAAGGCCCCGGAGGTGGTCACGCCGCCACCCGCGAGCGAATCGCCCTCAGCGAGCGAGAGCCCGACCCCCTCACCATCGCCGACCCCCACGCCTACTTGAGCCGGGATTCTGATCGCGACCTATTCGAACACCTTTGCTAAATTGGTGCTAGAGTTGCCCCATGAGCACCGCACTCCAGACGTCGCTGTTCGACCTGAGCGGCCCTGACGCCGAGCTCGGCCTGGGTCCGCTCGGCGGGATGATCACCCGTCAGATCCTCGGCCGCGGGGCGTGGGTCGATCTGCTGCCGGGCTGGCTGAGCGGCGCCGAGTCGTTGTTCGATGACCTGGCGATCCAGGTGCCGTGGCGGGCCGAGGAGCGGCCGATGTATGACCGGGTGGTCGAGGTGCCCCGGCTGCTGAGCTTCTTCGGCGAGCAGGATCCGCTCCCTCATCCGGAGCTGGTCTCCGCCCGCGAGGCGCTCAATGCGCACTACCGGGCCGAGCTGGGCGAGCTGTTCACCACCGCCGGTCTCTGCCTCTATCGCGACGGCCAGGATTCCGTGGCCTGGCACGGTGACACGATCGGCCGGGGCAAGTCCGAGGACACCATGGTGGCCATCGTTTCGCTCGGTTCGGCCCGGACGTTCATGCTGCGCCCCCGCGGCGGTGGCGCCACCGTCAAGCACCGGCTCGGACACGGCGACCTCATCGTGATGGGCGGCTCGTGCCAGCGCACCTGGGAGCACGCCATCCCGAAGACCACGCGACCGGTCGGGCCGAGGATCAGCGTCCAGTTCCGGCCTCGGGGGGTGCGTTGACCGCCGTCCCACGACCCTCGCCGGCCCAACCGGCCCGAGGTCGAGCGCGGCGCGAGCAGGAGGAGTTAGCGCGCGGACATCAGTGGAGCCATGCCGACTGCGCGCGCCGGGGCGTCGGGGTCGCCGCACCTGACCAGCCAATTGGCCAGCATCTGATAGCCCCATTCGGTCAGCACCGACTCGGGATGGAATTGGACCGCCTCGACCGCGAGCTCCCGGTGCTTGACCGCCATGATCACACCGCTCGGTGTGGTGGCGGTGATTTCCAGCACCGCAGGCATCGTGTCCGGCTCGATGGCCAGCGAGTGGTAGCGAGTCGCGGTCAAGGGGGACGGCAGCCCGGCGAACACTCCGGCCTGGTGATGAAACACCGGCGACGTCTTGCCGTGCAGCAACTCGGGAGCGCGATCGACGACCCCGCCGTACGCGACCCCGATCGACTGCAGGCCGAGGCAGACGCCGAAGATCGGCAATTGCCCGCCCTGGTTCTTGACCACGTCGATACAGACGCCCGCCTCTTCCGGCGTGCCCGGCCCGGGTGAGAGCAGGATCCCGTCGAAGGCGTCGGCAAAGGTCGGATCGTCGAACCGCGGATCGTCGTTACGCCACACCTCGACCTCGGCGCCGATCTGCGCCAGATACTGCACGAGGTTGTAGACGAACGAGTCGTAGTTGTCGATCACCAGGATCTTCACCGGAGCCACCCGACCATTCTCCCGTACGCGGGACCGGCTCCGACCGGATTATCGCGGGGTGGGGGTGTCCGAGGTCGGGGCCGCCGCGTCGTAGGGCCGCGCATTGGGCAGATCGAGGGTGCCTTCGTGCGCGGGGAAGGTCGCCCGGTTCGCCGCTCGCTCCTTATAGACAAGCCGGTACGCCTCGACGTACTGCTTGTAGATCTGGATCGGCACGGACGCGGTCAACGCAGTGCGGAGTCGGCCCTGATTCCCGATCGCACTGATCACGTACGGCGGCGCGTACGGGATGCCGTGCAGGACCACCGTGTTCCCGACGCACTTGACGCCGGTGGTGGAGATGACCCGCTGACCCTGGATGGTCATGGCTTCGGCACCGCCGCTCCACAGGGCATTGACCACGGCCTGGATGTCTTGCTGATGGACGACCAGCAGGTCGGGGTCGATGCCGTCCGCCGCGACGCTGGCCGGCGCATCGTTCAGCGTGACGGTCACCGCCGGCCCGGTCACCGCGGTGAATCCCGCCGTCCGGGTGGTCTTCGCGAGTCGCTCACCCAGATTGGATTCCGTGGTTCCGACATCGGCGAGCGCGTCGACCTCGCGACGAAGCTCGGTCACCTCCCGGGTCAGCTCGGTGTTCCGGCGGGATTGAGCCTGGACCAGGCTGACCAGATCGGTATTGCGGCCGGGCCGGAGATCCGTGCCCCGGGCATTCAACGCGCTGACCATGATCATCAATCCGGCGAGGATGCTGACGCCGACGGTGAGGATCCGGCCGAGCGGCCGCCGGGAACGGGTGCGCCGGAGCTGCGGCCTTCCGGCCCGTCGCAGCACGGCGATGACCGACGTCATCACCGACCACGGCGTGCGTCGAATCATCGTTGTCCTTCCCGAGGCCCGGCGCGGCCGGACATGGAGAAATGGCTCGCGGGCGGCTCGGTGACCTAGGCTACCTATCTGAACCTCAAGGAGTATGTGGTGCCCGAGTCAAGAGCGCGGAAATCAGCCGCTGAGAAACAGAAGCTGAAAGGCCAGCGTGATGCAAAAAAGCCGTCCAGGGTCAAGGCTCCGTCGAGCCGACGCTGGGTGCCGCCCACCTTCATCACGGTCGGGCTTCTCGGAGTGATCTGGCTGATCGTCTTCTACGTCGCCGGCGATCGGGTGCCGTTGATGCGCGACCTCGACAACTGGAACATCCTCATCGGCATGGGCGGCATGGCGGCCGCTTTCGGCCTGGCCACCCTCTGGAAGTGACCCTCCGCTGACCTCGGCCTGAATGACAGCCGTGTGATTCATCCACAATGGGGATAACTCCTGTGGACAACGTGCGGGGTCTCCTGTCGCAACCGCAGCACGACCGAAGTGGACAGGAAACTTGACGGCCATGGTGACCAGCCCGCCCGTCATCTGGGTCGTGTGAGCCGGGTGACCGCGCCGGTCCAGTCGTCGAAGCAACTTGATCGGGAGATCTTCCGACTCGCCCTCCCGGCCCTGGCGACCCTGATCTCCGAGCCGCTGCTGCTGTTGGCCGACTCGGCGATTATCGGTCACCTCGGCACCGATCAGCTGGCCGGACTGGCGATCGCGGCCAATGTGCTGGGCGTCCTGACCGGCCTGTGCATCTTTCTCGCCTACGGCACGACTGGTGCGGTGGCGCGCCGGCTGGGGGCTGGCGATCGTGAAGGGGCGCTGGCCGGTGGTTTCGACGGCCTGATCCTGGCGCTGATCCTCGGCCTGGCGCTGGCGGCGGTGCTCGAACTGCTGCTGCCACTGATCGTCGGTGCCTATGGCGCATCGCCGGCCGTCACCACAGCCGCCACCCGCTATCTGCGCATCGCCGCCCTGGGCCTGCCATCGATCTTGATCCTGCTCGCCGGCACCGGCGTACTCCGCGGTCTGCAGGACACCAAGACGCCGCTGTACGTGGTGATCGCCGCCAACGTGATCAACATCGGACTGAACTTCACCCTGGTCTACGGCGTCGGTCTCGGCATTGCCGGGTCTGCCCTCGGGACCTTGATCGCCCAGACCGCCGCGGCGGGTGCGCTCACCGCCGTGGTTTGGATCCGGGCGCGCCGATCTCGAGCCAGCTTGGGATTTCGACCCCGCGGAATCCTGGCGGCGGCCCGCTCCGGGGTGTGGTTGATGCTGCGCACCGCGGCCCTGCAGACCGGGATCACCTTGACCACCTTCGTGGCCACCGCCGGCGGCGTGGTGATGCTCGCGGCCCACCAGGTGGTGAGCAGCCTGTGGATCCTGCTGGCCTTCGCCCTCGACGCCATCGCGATCGCCGGCCAGGCCATCATCGGCCGCGCGCTCGGCGCGGGAGATGTTGATCTTGGTCGGGCGATGACCCGGCGGATGATCGGCTGGGGCGTGGTCTGCGGTCTCGTGTTCGGCGCCTTGATCTGGCTGGGCCGGCCGCTCTACGTCGGTCTGTTCAGCCCGGATCCTCACGTGCAGGTGATCGTCGGACGGGCGCTCGTCGTGGTGGCGCTGATCACCCCCCTGGCCGGGATCGTCTACGTGCTCGACGGGGTGTTGATCGGCGCCGGCGACGGCCGCTATCTGGCCCTGGCCGGGGTGCTCGCGCTCCTCGCGTACGCACCGTTGGCCCTGATCGTCGGTGCGCGGCATGCCGGCCTCGTCACGCTGTGGGTGGCGTACGGCGGCTACGTCCTGGCCCGCCTCATCACGCTGGTGCTGCGGGCCCGTGGCACCGCCTGGATCAAACTGGGCGCGACGATCTGATCAGGGCTGGACGAGCTCCGGCCTGTCCAGGAACCAGGAGCTCGTCAGCCGGCGACGGGCGAGCCGGGCGCCGACCATCATGGCGATGCCCGCGACGAGCGTGGGCAGCCAGGCGATGCCGAGCAGTGTCGGCACCCCGATGGTGACGAGCTGCTGGTAGCCGAGGACCACCGTCGCCGAGCCCAGCGTCAGGAAAACCCCGGAAACCATCGCGAACCGGCGGATCCAGCGGCCGACGTCCTCGACGGCGAAGACCCAGAAGGTTGCCATCCCGAGGAGCACCCCAACCTGCTGCAGAGCCAGACCGAGGTAGGTCGTCGTCAGCGCGAGGCCGACCGCGCCGACACTGCTTGCGTTCGCAAAGCCCTCACCGGTTGCGTCAGCCATCAAGAAGAACCGGCTCGCCGAGATCAGTGACCGGCCGGGCACCTCGGTGGCTGCCGTGACCATCACGTGGGGCGCGGTCACACTGACGACGATCAACACGATGGCCAGCACCGACAGTGGAGCCCGCAGCAGGTAGCCGCGGCGGCGGGCCGCGATCGACTCTTCGGTAGGCAGAACCATGAGCGAGAGATTACGCCAGATCGCCAAGGCCGATGGCGAGATTCGCCTAGCGGGCGGCCGATTCCGGTGGGCGCGGCCACACCCGCCCTTCGGCGGATCGACGACGCGATCCGGCCGATTCTCGGATGGGACGCACGAACGCCCGACGACCGAAGTCGTCGAGCGTTCGAATTCAGTTCAATCAGTCAATCAGGCGGTCAGGCGATCCGTCAGTCCGTCAGGCCTGGACCACGGCGAGCTGGACGTGCGCCGTGACCGCGTCGTGCAGCTTGACGCCGACCAGGTGCGAGCCGACGGTCTTGATCGGCTTGCTGATCTGCACGGCCCGCTTGTCAACGGCCGGACCTCCGGCCTTCTTGATCGCCAGGGCGACGTCGGCCGATGTGACGGCACCGAAGAGCTTGCCGGTGTCGCTGGCTCGCTCCGGGAGCTCGATGGTCAGGCCCTCGAGCTGGATGCGGACCTCCTGGGCGTGGTCGAGACCGCGGATCTCCCGCGCATCCCGGCTCCGCTTGATCCCGGAGATCTGCTTCTCGCCCCCGCGTGTCCAACGGATCGCGAACCCGCGCGGGACGAGGAAGTTACGGCCGTAGCCGTCCTTGACCTCGACCACGTCGCCGGCCACGCCGAGCTTGTCCACGGCAGCAGTCAATATGAGCTTCATGCTGGCGTCCCTTCTCAGCGCGCCGTCGAGGCGTACGGCAACAGCGCAACCTCGCGAGCGTTCTTGATGGCGATGGCGACCTTGCGCTGCTCCTGGACGGAGAGCCCGGTCACCCGGCGGGCGCGGATCTTGCCGCGCTCGGAGATGAACTTCCGCAGGGTTGCGGTGTCCTTGTAATCGATGTGCTGACCCGCACGGAGCGGATTCGACTTCTTCTTCGGTGCCCGCTTCGCGGGTGGTGTGTTGGCCATTGTGGTGCTCCTTCCGAGCCCGGCGCGGTGCGAGCCGCTAGCCGGAATGTGCCGTGGTTGATGAACTACAGGTGCTGACGATCAGAACGGAGGCTCTTCACTTTGAGCCGCGGCCCAGGGGTCGTTGCCTTGCTGCTGCGGACGGTTTCCGCCACCCGAGTTGCCGCTCGCCCACGGATCGTCTCCGTAACTCGCGCCGCCGCTCGGGGTGCCGCCGCCGCCGCTCTGGCTGCCGCCGCCACCGCTCTGGCTGCTGCCGCCACCGGAGGGACGGCCACCGCCGCCGCCTCCGCTGGCATTGCGCGAGACCTTCGCCGTCGCATAGCGCAACGCCGGACCGATCTCGTCGACATCAATTTCGAAGACCGTGCGGCGCTCACCTTCGCGGGTCTCATAACTGCGGGACTTCAGCCGTCCCGAGACGATCACCCGCATCCCCTTCTGCAGCGACTCCGCCACATTCTCCGCGGCCTGTCGCCAGACTGCGCAGTTGAGGAACATCGCATCGCCGTCGCGCCATTCGTTGGTCTGACGGTCGAAGGTGCGGGGGGTGGACGCCACAGTGAAGTTAGCGACCGCCGCACCTGAAGGGGTGAAGCGCAGTTCCGGGTCAGCGGTGAGATTGCCGACCAGGGTGATGGTGGTTTCGCCTGCCATGAAGATCTCCGTTGTGGTGAGCCGTGGTGATGTCGTCGGTGAGCCTGCCAGCCGGGACTGACAGTTCTTCCGTCAGGCCGGGCCGACCGGCATCAGCGGCCGCGCTGATCGGGCCGGATGACCTTGGTCCGCATGATCGACTCGTTGATCGAGAACTGGCGGTCCAGTTCCTTCACATCGGCCGGATTGGCGGTCAGGTTGATCACCGCGTAGATGCCTTCGGACTTCTTCTGGATCTCGTACGCGAAGCGACGACGGCCCCAGATGTCCAGGCTGTCGACGGTGCCGCCACCCTTGGTGATGACGGTCAGGAACTGCTCGAGCGTCGGCTGGACCTGGCGCTCATCAGTTGCCTCTGGGTCGAGAATGACCATGACTTCGTACTTACGCATGCGCGAACTCCACCTCCTCTGGTCTAGAGCGGCCATGGGACGTCCCCATGGCAGGAGGGCGAATGCTGCCCGACCTCAGTCGGGCGAGATGGTTCGTACGCCGGGACGGCGCACAGACCAAGCGGTGACTCTACCGGCTCGATGGGCGCGCCGCGAATCGCCCGCCGCGGATCGCCTGCCGCGGATCGACGCCGAAACGACAGACGCCGGACCGCGTTGAGATTCAGCGCGATCCGGCCTCCGTGTCAGGTAATGCATTTACTCGAGCCAACCGGCACAGGTCAGCCCGAAGTCGACGCTATCGCCGAATCCCGTCCCGGAGGTCGGTTGAGACCGATTTGTCACCCGTTTGGGGGGCATACCAGCACTTCATCAGCTCGGCGGGGGCGCGGTAGCGCGGGTCAGCCCGGTGGCCGGGGCGGCGAACCTTCGGCAATCGTCACGATTGTGTTCACAGAATCCGAATGCCACGTGAACGACCCCCGGCAACGTTAGGCTCTTTTCGCTCGCCATCCACAACATCTTCAAGGAGTTAAACCCATGGCTGACTACCAGGCCGCACCCCCAGCTGCGCCCGCCGATTTTCCCGGCAAGACCCTCGGCATCGTTGGGCTGGTGCTCGCCATCGTCGCCCCCCTCGTCGGTCTGATCGTGTCGATCATCGCCCGCAAGCAGTCGCGCGAGGCGGGCTTTGACAACGGCATCGCCAAGGCCGGCGTCATCGTCGGAGCGATCCTGACCGTTGTCGCTGTCATCGGCCTCATCATCTACATCGTGTTCATCGCGGCCCTGCTGAAGTCGGGCAACTATCCCGGCTGAGCTCATCCAACTCGGGGCGGTGACCATTCGTGGTTGCCGCCCCGTTGCCTGTCCCGGGTTCGATCGCGCGTAGCGGATTCGGCTTCCGGGGCCGGCGCTCGCGTACCCTCGGCTCATGACGAAGGAGTCCCGTCCCGCCCTGCGCGGCGGTCGCATCCGGTTCCCTGACATCAGCTCACGCGCGTACGAGCATCCCGCCGATCGCGGTGCGTTGGTGGCGCTTCGGGCGATTCCGGCGTTCGACACGGTGCTGAAGGCCATCTCGGCCGCGATCGGTGAGCGGAGTGTGCGTCTGCTCTATCTGGCCACGGCCATCCGGGTGTCGCCGCGGCAATATCCCGAGATCCATCAGCTGCTCAACGAGTGCGCGACGACGCTCGATCTGCAGCCGATCCCCGAGCTCTACGTCCAGCGTGATCCGAATCCGAATGCCCTGACCATCGGTCTGGACCGGCCGGTGATCGTCATCACCACCGGCACCCTCGATCTGGTCGACACCGAAGGGCTGCGCTTCATCATCGGCCACGAGGTCGGGCATGTGATCTCCGGGCACGCCGTCTATCGGACGATGCTCCTGCAGTTGATCAACTTCGCCACCGCGATCCAGTGGCTGCCGGTCGGCGCCCTTGGCATCCGGGCGATCATCTTCGGTCTCAATGAGTGGTTCAGGAAGTCGGAGTTGTCCTGCGATCGCGCGGGTTTGCTGTGCTCGCAGGATCCTCGGGCGGCCCTCCGGGTGCACGCGGCGCTGGCCGGGGCGCAGAATCCGGACGAGATGGACGTCGCGGCCTTCCTCGATCAAGCCGAGGAATACGAGTCGTCGGGCGACGTCCGCGACAGCTTGATCAAGATCTTGCAGATCAGCGGCCAGTCCCATCCGCTGGCCGCCTTGCGAGCCGCAGAGCTCCAGAAGTGGGCCGCAGGGCCGGGCTACGCCGACATCCTGTCCGGGATCTACCCGCGCCGGTCCGAGGATGCCGAGTCGCCCATGAGCGAGGACGTCAAGGCCGCGGCCAACTCGTACAAGGAAGACTTCACCAGCTCCGGTGACCCATTGATCAAGTTCGTCGGGCGGGTCGGCTCAATGGCCGGGTCGGTGGCCGGCACGGTCGGCGGCGCCGCCAGCCACCGCGTACGCGACTGGTGGAAGGGCAGCGACCCCGAGGAGTAGCGCGCGGCTCGTATGAAACTCATGTGTACGTGAGTTTCTCCCACTCTGCACAGGTTGCAACGTGTGCAGACCGTAGGCAACGTGTGCAGAGTCGGGCCTCGCGAGCACGGCCGCCCTCGATTCGGCTCGAGGCCGATGACCGAAGTTGTCCACAGATTTTCGGCGACCTCGTTTTTCGTGCTCCGGAGACGGCACAGTTCCGGCATGAATTCGACTCTCGCCTACCTCGGGACCATCAATACCGGCGTCTTCAGTCGCGCTCAGGCCATCGATTGCGGCGAATCCGACCGCACGCTGGCTGAAGCGCTGAAGGCTGGATTGATCGTCCGCCTTCGGCGCGGCATGTATGCGCCCGCCGAGCTCTACAACAGCGGAACCGACGCCGCCAAGCATCTGCTGCACGCCCGCGCGGCCCTCGCCGCGCAGCGCGGCAACGTCGTCCTGACCGGCGCCTCCGCCGCAGCCCTCCACGGTTTCGACCTCTACCAGCAGGACCTTTCGATGGTGCATCTGCTTCGGCTCGACGGGGGTGCGTCGAGGCATTCGGCCCAGGCGAACCACCACATCGACACTCAGGAGATCGAGCAGCACATCGTCGTACGCGAGGGCGTGCCGTCGATCGCCCCGGCGCGAGCGGTATGGGAGGTGGCCTGCCGTTCGACCATGCAGGGCGGGGTGGTCACCGCCGACTCGGCGCTGCGACTGCAACCGGGCCTTTTCGAGGAGATCCGCGAGCTGAGCGTGCGATTCGCCCATTTCCCGGGCTCACGCCAGGGCCGGATCACGATCGACTTCGCGGACGGCAAGTCCGAATCAGCGGGCGAGTCGGTGACGCGCGTGGAGTTCCACCGGCACCGCATCCCGAAACCGACGTTGCAGTTCACCGTCGTCGATCGGCACGGACGCCCCGCCGGCACGGCCGACTTCCACTGGGACGATCACCGCCACCTCGGCGAGTTCGACGGCAAGGTCAAATATCAGAAGTTCCTCCGACCGGGCGAGTCGCCGGCCGATTGCGTGTTTCGGGAGAAGGGTCGCGAGGATCTGATGCGAGCCGATCTGCGCGGCATGACGCGCTTCGTCTGGAGCACCGTGATGCCCCAGACGGTCCGCCGGACGATGGACGATCTGCGCCGAGCGCTCGAGCAGTCGCACCGGCTCTACGTCCGCGGTCGCGTGATCATCGCCTGAGATCGAGGCGCTCTGCACGGGTTCGTCACGGTCTGCACAGGTTGCAACGTGTGCAGGGTGAGAGAAACTCACGTACACATGAGTTTCATACGAGAGGCCAGGCGTGTGGCGAGCCCGGGTGGTGAGCGCGCAGGTCATCGCGGTCAGCGCGTCCGGCTAGGGTCGGGCGCATGACCAGTTTGACCATCGGCGGGCATGGGGACCAGATCGATCCGATCGCGGAGGCGAAGGCCCGGGGGGCGAATCTCGCTCAGTTCTTTCTCGGTGACCCGCAGGCGTGGAAGGGGCCGGAGTTTGCGTACGCGGGGGGTGCCGACGGCATTGAGAACTGACGCGGAAGCGGCGGGGATCACCCTGTACGTGCACGCACCGTACGTGCTGAACGTGGCCACGACGAACAATCGGATCCGGATTCCCAGCCGCAAGTTCCTGCAGCAGTATCTGCATGCGGCGGCCGAGGTCGGCGCCGCCGGCGTCATCGTGCACGGCGGTCACGTCTTGAAGAACGATGACCCGGCGGTCGGCTTCGACAACTGGCGCAAGTGCATCGACGGCCTGGAGATGCCGGTGCCACTGCTGATCGAGAACACGGCGGGCGGCGACAACGCCATGGCCCGGCGGCTCGAGCGGATCGCGATGCTCTGGGATGCCGTGGGCGCAGCGAAGGGTGGGGACACGGTTGGCTTCTGCCTCGACACCTGCCATGCCCACGCCGGTGGCGAGGAACTGGTCGGGCTGGTCGATCGGGTCAAGGCGATCACCGGCCGGATCGATCTCGTGCACGCCAACGACTCGCGTGACGGGTTCGGCTCCGGCGCCGACCGGCACGCCAACTTCGGCGACGGCCAGGTCGGCACCGATGCGCTGGCCGAGGTGGTCCGTACGGCCTCGGTGCCGGTGGTGGTCGAGACCCCCGGAGGCCGCGAAGGCCAGGGCTCAGACATCGCCTGGCTCAAGGAGAACGTCCCGGCCTGAGGTCGGGGGCTCAGGAGGTCAGGACGTGCTCCTGGCCACCTGCCGGACCCCGACGAAGAGGCCGGCGGCGCACGTGAGCACCGCTGCGAGCACCGCCCAGCCGATGGCCGGGTCGGTCCAGGTGCCGGCGAAGAGTGCACGCTCGGCCTCCACGATGTAGGTCAGCGGATTGAAGCGACCGACGATCTGGATCCAGCGCGGGCCCGCCTCCAGCGGCAGCATCATCCCGGACAAGATCAACAGGGGAAACAGCAGCGATTGCTGCACCGCCCAGAACATCCACTCGCGCTTCCGCGCCGCGATGGCCAGGGCGTTGGAGAAGGCGCCCATCCCGATGCCGAAGACGCCGAGCAGCAACAGGCCGGCGAGGACGGGCAGCGGATGGAGCACGAAGCCGAACGGGATCGAGACCACGGTGACCAGCGCCGCCTGGACGATCAGCGGCACGAGCTCCTTCAGCGACTTGCCGATCAAGATCGCCGGCCGCCGCAACGGGCTGGCCAGCACCCGCTCGTACGAGCCGAGGGTGATCTCGAAGAGCAGATTCGATCCCGTCGCCCCGGTCCCGAACAAGCAGATCATCACGATGACCCCGGGCAGGAACCACTGCACCGGCGAAGCACCGCCGAGTGCGGCCGGATCGATCGATCCGGCGAGCAGCGGCCCGAACAGCCCCAGGAAGACCAGGGGCTGGACCAACGAGAAGATCACCGAGAACGGGTCCCGGAGGACCAGCGACATCTCCCGGATGAACACGGCCTTGATGTCGGAGAGCATGCTGCTCTGGTAGCTCGGCGCCGCCTGCTGGATGGGGGTGTCCGCGTACCCGGTGCTCATGCCGCCACCTCGCTCTCTTCGCGCAGACTGCGTCCGGTCAGGCTGAGGAAGACGTCGTCCAGGGTCGGCACCCGGACGTCCGCGGCCAGCGCCGTGACCCCGGCATGGTCAAGATCGCGCAGCAGCCCGGGCAGCGTGCGGGCGCCGTTCTCGAAGTGACCACTGAGGACGACCCCACCGGCCGTCGAGGTCCGTCCGAGGTCACGGCCGCGGCCGGACAGCACCGCCGCCGCGGCGTCGACCGCACTGCCGTCGACGGTGACCGAGATCCGATCGCCGGCCAGGGTGGCTTTGAGATTGGCCGCCGTGTCGTCGGCGATGATCGTCCCGTGGTCGATCACCACCACCCGCTCGGCCTGCGTGTCCGCCTCTTCCAGATAGTGGGTGGTCAGCACGATGGTCGTCTCCTGACGCTCCCGCAACCGACCGATGTGCTCCCACAGATTGGCCCGATTCTGCGGATCCATGCCGGTGGACGGCTCGTCGAGAAAGATCAGCGACGGATTGTGCACGAGCCCCAAGGCGATGTCGAGCCGACGGCGCTGACCACCGGACAGCGTGCTCACCCGACGCTTCTCCAGGCTGGTCAGATCCAGAATGCCCATCAGCTCGGTCGCCCGGGTCAGCGCGTCGGAGCTGCTCATCCCGTAGAACCGACCCTGGCTGACCAGTTCGTCGAGCACCCGGAAACTGTGCCCGGCTCCGTCGCCCTGACCGATATAGCCGATCCGTGATCGCACGGCCGCCGGTTCGTCGATGATGCTGGCCCCAGCTACCCAGGCCTGGCCCGAGGTTGGCGGCAGCAACGTGGTCAGCATGCGCAGGGTGGTCGACTTTCCCGCCCCGTTGGGCCCCAGGAATGCCACCAGCTCCCCGGCCGCGACGTCGATGTCGACTCCCTTGACCGCCTCGACGGTCTCCTTCTTGCTGACGAAGTGCTTGGTCAGCCGCTCGGTGTGGATCACGCCCACCCATCCCTCCATTGAATTCCGTACGCCGTACCGAATAAGAACACCATACACTGTACGAAGTAGATCCAAGACACTGTACGAAGTAGATCCAAGCCGAGAGCACTGACAGTTTTCGAAGGCGAGGTCAGGTTTGAGCGAGGTCGACGCCACCGCCACCGACCCGGCGGTTCCGGACTCCGCCGAGTGGGGCCAGGGCACCCCTGAAGGCCGTCGGATCATCCAACTCCTGTGGGACACGACGTCCGTGGCTCCGGTACGTGGACCGAAGCCGCGCACCAGCCTGGCGGAGGTCGTGACGGCCGGGGTCTCGATCGCCGACGCCGAAGGCCTGGACGCCCTCTCGATGCGCAAAGTGGCCCAGCGGCTCGAGGTCGGCGCGATGTCGATCTACACCTATGTGCCGGGTCGCTCGGAGCTGATCGAGCTGATGATCGACTGCGTCTACGCCGAGCACGCACTGCCCGATCCCGCGCAGGCCTGGCGGCCGCGGGTCGAGCATTGGAGTCGCGAGGTCTGGCGCGTCTACGGTCGGCATCCCTGGCTGCTCGACTACAACGTCGCCCGGCTGCCGATCGGACCGCATGTCCTCGATGTCGAGGAGTCTCTCTATGCCGCGCTGCTCTCCGCCGGCTTCACCGGATCGCAGAATGTGGCGATCACGAACCTCATCCAGTGGCAACTGATCGGTGCCGCGCGATCGACCATCAGCGACGCCGATGAGACTCGACACACCGGAATCTCGGCCGAGGCCTACTGGGAATCCCGATCGAGCTTCTGGGTGACCTACTTCGATCCGGCGCGGTTTCCTTCGATGGCGGCGATCCATGAGGCCGGCGGGTTCGACGATCCGGCCGGCTGGGACTTCGAGCAGTTGCTCAACCGACTGCTCGACGGGATCGAACACCTCGCCCGCCGCTGAACGCAGTTCACTTCGGAGCCTTCAGCTTGTAGGGCCGCGAATGGTTGCCGTGACCGAAGATGCAGCGGTAGAAGTCCTCATCCGATCCTTGCGGGCCGAGCACAAGGATCTCCCAGTCGGAACGCCGATCATCCGCGGACAACATGGAATTCACCAGATCGACCGTGCAGACCTTACGCACCTGCGGATCGGACTCGAGTTTGGGCTGGCGGCGCGCCTCGTAGCCGAGGCGACCGGCGGCAAAG
The DNA here is from genome assembly GCA_963731295.1 of uncultured Actinomycetota bacterium. Taxonomy (GTDB): domain Bacteria; phylum Actinomycetota; class Actinomycetes; order Propionibacteriales; family Propionibacteriaceae; genus Microlunatus. The sequence goes on along the minus strand of CAVSUP010000004.1, from coordinate 47,689 downwards.
CTCTGGTAGACGTGCCGCACCCGGCACCCTCGCCGCGTCGCCACGGAGGGGGTGTCGGCATAGGCGAAGATGCCGGACCAACACTCGGCGTCGACCGCGCAGTAGGTCAACCCGCCCAGCGTCGCCGAGCAGTCGGTGAAGTTCGCGGGTACCGGCGGTGCGGGGGTCTCGCTGGGGGCCTTGCTGGGGGTCTTGCTCGGGCTGTCCGACGGGGAAACGATCGGCGATGCGCTCAGGCTGGAGCCGATCGGGGGAGCACCACCGGCAATCGGCCGGTCGCGCAGGTTGACGATGGTGATGATCAACGCGAAGACCAGGACCGCGAGCACCCCGGCGAGCACGAACCGCGAGCGCCGTCGGTTCCGGTGTTGCTGCGTCGGGCTGTCCACGGTCGGCGACGTCTGCGCCACCAAGTTCTCGGCCGTCGCATTGAGCTTGGTCGAGGAAGGAATCAGGCTGTCCGGAATATCGGCCAGCTCGAGCGCAGTCAGCTGGTCACGGAAGCGGGCCGCGGTCGGGCGCGCGGTCGGGGTGTCAGCCAGCGCCTCGAGGATCAGATCCATGAAGTGCTCGTCGACGCCAGGGATCCGGGCGATCGGCTCCTGCTGACGCTCCATGATCTCGGCGATGCTGGGCGGCTTGCTGTCGGTGACGCGGGGCGGCCGGCCGCTGAGCAACGCGTACAACGTGGCAGCCAGGGAATAGACGTCGCCGAATTCGGTGGCCGGCTGCCGGTGAATCACTTCCGGAGGCGCGTACGCGGGCGTAACCGCGTCGATCGTCTCGCTGAGCTCCTCATCGGGATCGGGCATGGCGGCGAGACCGAAATCGGCCAGGCCGGGATTGTTGTACGCGTCGATCAAGATGTTCGCCGGCTTGACGTCGCGATGCAGGACACCGCGGCCGTGAGCGGCGGACAGCGCGTCGGCGACGCGGATGCCGACCTCGCGGATCCGTTGCTGGCTCGGCTTGGGGTCAGCAGTCAGCCACTTGGTCAGCGAGCCGCCGGGGCAGAGCTCCATGACCAGGAAGGGGCGGTCGTCGTCCAGGATCCCGGCATCGTGGACGGTGACGATGCCGGGATGGCCGGAAAGCCGGCCGGCGGCGCCGGCTTCGCGCAAGAACCGTCGCTGTTCGACTTCTTCGTCCAGCCGTCGTTGATCCACCTTGACGGCGACAAATCGGTTGAGTGATTCCTGCTTGGCCTGCCACACGGTGGCGAATCCGCCCCGGGCCAGGGCGCGCCAATCCGAAAGCCCGGGAATTTGAGGCGGTGCGGCGGCCACGCGCACCAACATAGTTGGGTGGCGCCATCCGTCGTGGTCTCGTTCTACCCGCAATGGGCGATGTTCATCAGATCGTGTCCGGGCGCGCCGACCGGTCTTCAGCCCAGATCTCGCGGCCGTTGATCTTCCTGGCGGGGCTGTGAGGTCGCGTCGTGGGCCGCTAGGGTCGCGGTGTGAGCCGCAGCGTGTATGTCGCATCACCCGAAGGCCTGACCGGAAAGTCGGCCGTCGCGCTCGGCCTCCTGGACGCACTGACCCGCGAGGTCGGCTCGGTCGGCATCTTCCGGCCGCTGACCACGGCCGGGTCGGTCGACGAGGTCGATCTGATCGTCGATCTGCTGGTCAATGAGCCCGGCATCAAGCAGACCTACGACGAAGCGGTCGGCGTCACCTACGACGCGGCTCGGGAGGATCCCGACGAGGCGTTGCACGTCATCGTCGAACGGTTCGGACAGCTGACCGACCGGTTCGAAGTCATCCTGGTCCTCGGCTCGGACTACACCGACGTCTCGACCGGCACCGAGTTGTCCTTCAACGCCAAGATCGCGGCCAACCTCGGATCTCCGGTCGTGCTGGTGGTCCACGGACTGCAGCGGACCCCGGATCAGATCCGCGCGGCCGCCGACGGGGCAATCGCCGAACTGCGGGCCAACCACGCGCAGATCGTGGCGGTGATCGCGAACCGGGTGCAGGAGAACGAGGTGGCTGCTATCCGCACCGCACTCGCCGACCTGCCCCATATCGTGACCGCAGCGATCCCGGAAAGCGCGGTGTTGTCGGCCCCCACCTTCCGGGCCTTGGTCGAGGCCGGTGACGGACGGCTGGTGCTGGGCAACGAATCGTGGATGGACCGCGAGGCCCTCGGCATCATCGTCGCCGCCATGAGCCTGCCGAACGTGTTGGACCGGCTCCGTCCCGATGTCGCCGTGATCGCGCCGAGCGACCGGACCGACCTGATCCCGGGATTGATGCTGGCACACCAGTCCGGCACCTTTCCCACCCTGGCCGGGATCTTGTTGACCGGGGGCTACCAGATCCCCGAGACGATCAGCCGGCTGTCCGAGGGTGTCCAGCAGGATCTGCCGATCGCGCTGACCGACGCCGGCACGTTCACCACGGCGGAGCGGTTGATGCGGGTCCGCGGTCCCATGACCAAGGACTCCACCATCAAGATCGAGACCGCCCGGCGGATCTTCGCCGAGCAGGTCGATCAGGCTGCGTTGCTGGCCGCGATCAACGTCTCGGCCTCCGAGGTCCGGACGCCGCTGATGTTTGAGTATCAGCTGATGGAGCGGGCCCGTGCCGACCGGCAACAGATCGTGCTCCCCGAAGCCACCGACGACCGGATCCTCGAGGCCGCCGCGATCCTGCTGCGCCGCGGAGTTGCTGATTTGATCTTGCTGGGCGAGGAGAACAAGGTCCGCGCCCGGGCGTCAGCGCTGGGTCTTGATCTTGACGAGGCCAAGATCATCTCGACGAAAGATCCTGATCTTGTCGAACGGTTCGCTCACGCCTACGCCGAAGCTCGGGCCCACAAGGGCATGACCGTTGAACGGGCCCGGGAGATCGTCACCGACGTCTCGTACTTCGGCACCATGATGGTGCAACTCGGACTGGCCGACGGGATGGTGTCCGGTGCGGTCAACACCACAGCGCACACCATCCGGCCGGCCCTGGAATTCGTCAAGACGAAGCCGGGGGTGAACACGGTGTCGAGCGTGTTCTTGATGTGTCTGGCCGACCGGGTGCTGGTCTACGGCGACTGCGCGGTGATTCCCGAGCCGACGACCGAGCAACTGGCCGACATCGCGATGTCCTCGGCCGAGACCGCTGAGCAGTTCGGCATCGAGCCGCGAGTAGCGATGCTCTCCTATTCCACCGGCAGCTCCGGCTCCGGAGCCGAGGTGGAGAAGGTCCGCTCGGCGACCGCACTCGTGGCCGAACGGGCGCCGGAGCTGGCCCTGGAGGGACCGATCCAGTACGACGCCGCCGTCGATCCTGAGGTGGCGCGGACCAAGCTCCCCGACTCCGTCGTCGCCGGCCGGGCGACGGTCTTCATCTTCCCGGACCTGAACACCGGCAACAACACCTACAAAGCGGTGCAACGCAGCGCCCACGCGGTGGCGATCGGCCCCGTCCTGCAGGGCCTGCGGAAACCGGTCAATGATCTTTCTCGAGGAGCGCTGGTGGAGGACATCGTGAACACGGTGGCGATCACCGCGATCCAGGCCCAGGCGATCAAGGCCCAGGCGATCATCGCGGCGGCCGGCCAGGACCTGGCCTCATGATCGATTCCCCGGTGCTCGTGCTAAATGCGGGCTCGTCGTCGTTGAAGTACCAGCTGCTGGTGCCCGAAACCGGTGTGGTCCAGGCGAAGGGCACCATCGAGCGGATCGGCGAGACCGGTAGCGAGGTGCCCGATCATGCGGCGGCCATGGCGGCGATGACGGCTGAGCTCGGGGCCGCCGGAGTTGATCTTGACACGGTCGGTCTGCGCGCGGTGGGTCATCGGGTCGTGCACGGTGGCCCGGACTTCTCCGATCCGGTGATCATCGACGACCGCGTCGTGGAGGAGATCCGCGGGCTGATTCCCCTGGCCCCGTTGCACAATCCGGGCGCGGTGGCCGGGCTGGAGGCGGCCCGGGCCCAGTTCGACGTCCCCCAGGTCGCCGTCTTCGACACCGCCTTCTTCGCGACCTTGCCACCGGCTGCAGCCGCGTACGCAATCCCTCGTGATCTTGCGGAGCAGTATCGGATTCGGCGCTACGGTTTCCACGGCACGTCCCATCGGTTCGTCTCCAAGGCCGGCGCGGAACTGCTCGGTCGTGATCTTGGTGGGCTCAACCAGATCGTCCTGCACCTGGGCAACGGGTGCTCCGCGTCAGCCGTCCGCGGCGGCACCGCGGTCGAGACCTCGATGGGACTGACCCCGCTGCAGGGCCTGGTGATGGGCACCCGGTCCGGCGACGTCGACCCGGGCCTGCACACCTTCCTGCACAACGAGCTCGGGCTGTCCGTCGGTGACATCGACACCCTGCTGAACAAGCAGTCCGGGCTGAAGGGGATGGCCGGCGTCAACGACTTCCGCGAGCTGGAGCAGCGCCGAGCGGCCGGCGACGGGTCGGCCCAACTCGCCTTCGACGTGTACGTGCACCGGCTCAAGCACTACGTCGGTGCCTATCTGGCCATCCTCGGTCGGCTCGACCTGCTGACCTTCACGGCGGGCGTGGGTGAGAACAATCCGGCGCTTCGGGCTGCCGTCGTCGAGGGGCTGGACGGTCTCGGTCTGTCGGTCGATGCCGAGCTCAACCGATCGCCGAACCGCGAGGCCCGCGTCATCTCCCCCGACGGCCCGCCGATCAAGGTCGCGGTGATCCCGACCAATGAGGAGTTGGCGATCGCCCGGGAGACCGCCGCGGTGCTGCGTACGCACAGCGACGACTGAGGCCGCCGCCGCCGCTCAGCTGTTTGCTCCCTTTGTTCAGCCTTGCGGCCGCAATAGGCGGAGCGAACCTGAACAAAGGGAGCAAACGGGGCTGGAGCGGGCGGAATCTAGCCGAGCGCGGCGGCCAGCCGGTCGAGCTCGGCTGCGGCGGCGGCGAAGGAGGCCGCACCCTGATCGACCAGCGGGGCGAGGTCGGCCAGGCGGGGGGCGAGGGTGAGCTCGGCGGCCACCACGTACGTGGTCATGCCGAGCGCCTGGCGGAAGAGCTGTTCCAGATAGGGGGTCTGGTGGTCGATGTTGCCGCTGTCCGGCCCGTACGCGAGGCCGCGAGCGGAGGCGATGACCGCGGGCTTTGCGGCCAGTGGCGGCGGATCCCCGGCCGTGATGCCGGGGACGTGGATCCAGTCGATCCAGGCCTTGAGGCTCGATGGGACGGACCAGTTGTAGAGCGGTGCGCCGACCAGCAGCACGTCGGCGCTCAGCAACTCACCGGTCAGCTCGGCCTGCAACTGATCGTCGGCCGCCTCGGCGGTCTCCCCCGCCGCTCGCAGCCCCGGACCCCAGTGCAGCGCATGGGTCGGCAGGTGCGGCAGTGGATCGAGGTGCAGGTCGCGGCGGACGACGGTGTGGTGAGGACCAAGCGCGGTCCAGGCGGCCGCGAAGCGCGCAGTGAGTTGACGGCTCACCGACCCGTGAAGATCGGCCGAGGAGTCCAGGTGCAGGAGGGTGGGCACCGTCGGACGCTATCGCATGCCGATGATCACATGCCCGGGTCGGCCGGCTTACGCTTGCGGGCACGCCGTTTGCCTTCGTGCATCGCCAGCACCCGGGCGATCGGGATGGCGTGGCCTTCCGCGAGCAACTCCTCGGGCAGTCGCTGCGGCGCCGGCCTGGCATCGCGCCACGGGTCGCCGTCGGCCAACCGGTCCAACGCGGTCCGGACGTTCAACTCGGCCGGCACGATGTCGGCCAGGTCGTCCCAGCCGATCGGGTAGGACACCGGCACCCCGGGGCGGGCCCGCGGGCTGTAGGCCGCGACGACCGTCGCGCCGCCGGCTCGGGTCGAGTCGACGAACACCTTGCCCTCCCGCTCCTCGCGGACGTACGCGGTGGTCGCGATCGACGGATCCAGGGCCTCGGTCCGGGCCGCCAACGCGCGGGTGGCGGCGGCCGCATCCTCGAACGACGTCGGGTCGAGCAGCGGTACGACGATGTGCACCCCCTTGGCTCCGCTGGTCTTCACCGCACCGTGCAGGCCGCTCGTCGCCAGTGCCTCGCGGACCAGGGCGGCCACCGCGACCACCCGCTCGAAGGCGGCGCCCTCCGGCGGATCGAGATCCAGCACGAGGTGGTCGGGATGGTCGGCGGCGGCCCGCATCAGGGTCGGGTGGTACTCGACCGCGCGCTGGTTGGCGAACCAGAGCAGGGTGCGCCGGTCGTTGCACAGCGCGTAGCGGACCTCGCGGCGCGAAGCCTGGGCCCAGACGGCAGTCGTGGCGATCCAGTCGGGCGCGTACGTCGGCAGGTTCTTCTGCATGAACGGGGGCTGTCCCATCCGGGCCCGGACCACCGAGAGCGGCCGGTCACGGAGCCCGGGCAGGATCCGGTCGGCCACGGCATCGAGATAGTCGACCAGGTCCCGCTTGGTCACCCCGGCGCCGTCGAACAGCGGCTCGTCCAGGCTGGTCAGCCGGACGCCGTCCCGCTCCTCACCCGGATCCTTGGCCATGGTGACGATCATGCCGCACCTGGCTGACGGTCTCCAGGTTGGCGATCAACGTCCCGACGCGGGCGAAGGGCATCGCGATGATCACCAGACCTCCGGCCGCTTCAACGCGTCCATGGGCCAGGCGGAAGTCCTCAGCTCAATTCGCCGGGCACTTTCGCGTGCTCGTAGGGTGTGACCATGACGACGGCGCTGATCACCGGGGGCACTTCAGGCATCGGCGCAGCCTTTGCCAAGGCTTTGGCGAAGCGGGGTGACGACCTGGTGCTGGTCGCCCGGAACGGCGACCGGCTGACCGAGGAAGCGACGGCGCTGATCGCCCAGTACGGCGATCGACGTCGAGACCCTGATCGCTGACCTGGGCGTCCGGGAGGACGTGGAGCGGGTAGCCGAGCGACTGGCCAGCGCTGATCAGCCGATCGATACGTTGATCAACAACGCCGGCTTCGGCGTCCGCGCGAAACTGCTCGGCGAGGACACCGGCGTCCATGATCGCGCCATCGAGGTGATGATCCGGGCCGTGATGATCTTGAGCGGCACGGCGGGGCGGGCGATGCGGGAACGGGGCGCTGGCAAGATCATCAACGTGTCCAGTTCGGCCGGATTCTTGACCATGGGCGCCTACTCCGCCATCAAGGCCTGCGTGACCGTCTACAGCGAAGGACTGTCCAACGAGCTGCACGGCTCGGGGGTGACGGTGACGGCCCTCTGCCCCGGTTGGGTGCGGACCGAGTTCCATCAGCGTGCGGAGATCAACACCCGCTCGATCCCCGAACAGCTGTGGCTGAACGCCGATGATCTGGTCGCCGAAGCGCTGACCGACGCCGACGCCGGCAAGGTGATCTCGATTCCGTCCCGGCGGTACGGGGTGCTGATGGGGTTAGTCCGACAGCTCCCGCGAGGCGCCGTGCGGAGCATCTCGCGCCGGCTCAGCTCGAGCCGACACTGACCCTCAGCGCAGGACGAGTCCGTTGCGGTAATTGAAGTTCTTGGCCGCCGAGGCCGCCAGCAACATCGCGATCGGCAGCAAGATCACGTAGATGGGGATCGTGACGATCAAGCCGATGCCGGTGGCCGACAGGATCGCGAGCAGCACCTCGCTGATGATCAAGATCACCCCCGTGGTCACCCGGTTGGCGTAGAGATGTCCGGCGCCGAGGAACAGGAACGTCAGCAGCACCGCGATCCCCGCGCTCTTCGGGCTGACCATGGTGACGATCTGCTGCTGGGGAAGGAACTGCTGCGGCGCGTACGGCACCGGCAAGGCCGGATTCTCCGGCGCCGACGGCCACGAGTACGGCGCCGATGGCTGATTCGCGTACGGAGCCGGTGGCTGGTTCGAGTAGGCGCCGATGCCTGGTTCGGGTACGGCGGGGCAGCGAGGTGTCGCGCTGACCCACAGACCCGGCACTGCTGGCCGGCTGGGTCGAGCGGAGCGGAACAGTCGTAGCAGCGGGTCTGGCTGGATGGAGTGCTCATGGCGACTTCCTGATCGGCACCGTCGGAAGATCAGGCTAGCCGGGTTAGACCGGCTGTGCTCGGACATTTGTGCAGCGCCCGGACTGAAAATCTGGCCGTTCGGAGTTCAGGTGTGTTTCGCGTTCGCCGCAAGCGACCGGCGCTCGCTGTCGTGAGACTCCGTCAGCGGCGCGACCAGACCGGGGTCGACAGGTCGGCGGCGGTGATCCCCAACCGGTCGAGCTTCCGCCCGGGCAAACTGATCAGGTAGAGGCTGAGCCGCTTCCCCGGCTTACCGGATGCCGTGCGGTTCGAGACCGTGAGGAGTTGCGTGCCGGTCGGCGACCAGGCCGGCTTCTCGTCGACGGCCGGACCGGTCATGACCGGACGGACCTTTCCACCCTGGGCCGGGATGCGGTAGATGTTGGCGTTGCGGGCGCTGACCGCGCGGGTGAAGGCCAACTGGGATCCGTCGGGCGACCAGGCCGGATCGGCGTCGGCGGCGCCTCCAGGGCGGGTGAGCTGGCGCTCGACGGTCGATCCGTCGGTTGCCGCGACGTAGATCGAACCGCCGCCGCGACCCTTCTGCCGATCCGATGCCCAGTAGGCCAGCAGGCTCCCGTCGGGAGAGAAGGTCGGATCGTCGAACCGGAGATGGCTCGGGCTGATCTCGCGGACGACGTGTCCGGTGAGGTCGCACACGAACAGCTTGCTCACCTCGTGGCGACCGACACACCGAACGACCAGGACCGATTGATCCGCGGGATTCCAGGTGACGTGGGTGATCGAGACGCAGCCGGTCACGCGGGCGGCCAGCAGTCGGTCACCGGAGCCATCGACCGCAATCGTGCGAAGCGCGTTACTCGTCCGGTCGATGTAGATCAGGCTTCGTCGGTCGACCGATAGCGTCGGGCTGTTGACGTGGTGGCCGCTCGGGGTCCGGAGCTTCTCCCGGACCGATCCGCCCACATCGGCGACATAGAGCCGTTGGTCACCGGAACCGCCGACCGGCACGACGAACAGGCTGACAGGGATGGCGGTCGAACGGGGCAGCTGATCCACCGGTGACGGCGGCAGCGTCGACCCCGAAGAGGGGGCACCGGTCACGGCCGACCCCGACGGGGTCCCACCGGGTGCGGGTTGGTTGGTCGATGCGGGCGCTCCCGCCCCGGCAGCCGTCCGGTTGTGGGTCACGATCACGCCCACCAGGACCCCGAGCACCAGGACGAGGCTGCTCGCCCCGAGATAGATCAACTGGCGGGACGTCGGTCCGCGCCTGGTCGGAGGCTGCGCGACCCAGCTGACTTCCAGGTGGGGCGCCGGATCAGCGTTATCTCGCACGGCCGTCTGGCAATTCAGGCAGCGCGCTTCGCCGTCCGTGGCCGGTTTCCCGCAGACCGGGCATCGCTGTTCCATGGCTACAGGGTCTCCCGGTCCTGGGCCGTAATAACACCCCCTGCGCGAAAATGTCCGCAGGTCGGCGTCCGGGTGGTCGGCGTCCGGGTGGTCGGAGGCCGCGTCGTCGGAGGTTGGGCCGACCGCGGCTCCGAATAGCAGGGTGAGCCAACACCAGCCTGCGCGACGACTGAACGCAGGTTTCCCGACCCGGCTCGGATAGGGTGAGATTGTGTCGAGCCGAAGCCGTTACACGTCGCCGCTGCACGCGAGCGCCCGCTTCGTCGCGCAGCGAGGAATTCTCAAGCCGGCCATCTGGCGGATGCTCAGCGTCACCGTGCTCGGTCGGGAGAACCTTGACGGCGTACGCGGCCCGTTCGTGGTCGTGTCGAATCACACCAGCCATCTCGATGCTCCGTTGATCATCGGGGCGCTGCCCCGGCGGCTGGCCCGCTACGTGGCGGCCGGCGCTGCGGCCGACTATTTCTTCGACGTCTGGTGGCGCAAAGGTCTGACCTCGTTGTTCTTCAACGCGTTCCCGGTCGATCGGACTGGCCTCCGCGGCCGCCGCGGGTTGGCCACCAGCCTGCTCGACGACGGCGTACCGCTGCTGCTGTTCCCGGAGGGCACGCGTTCCCGGACCGGCGAGATCGGCACCTTCAAGCCCGGTGCCGCCGCCTTGTGCATCAGCCGCGACGTGCCCTGCCTCCCGGTGGCCCTCGTCGGGGCTTCGCAGGCGATGCCGTACGGCAAGAACTGGCCGGACCGCGGCCGCCCGTCGGTGCACATCGCCTTCGGTGAGCCGATGCGCGCCGAGGACGGCGAGACCGTCGCCCAGTTCAACGTGCGGATCGCCAAAGAGGTCTCGGGCCTCATCGACTACACGAACGACCAGCGCGCACAACACGGCTGAGGCCCGCGCGATCCAGACGATGAAGGAGACGAAGATGCCTGCGGTCAAGCACATGAAGTGGTGGGGCTGGGGTGTGGACGGCGTCAGCTTCCATCACGAGGACAAGCCGGCCCTTGGACCGTTCATCCGCGAAGCAGTCGACGTGGACGTCTGGTCGACCGCTCCGGACGGGGTGAAGCTCGAGAACCTGCCGATCCACGAGCCCCGGATCGGGGCCGATCTCGTCGGCCGGCTCCGGGCCGCGGTCGGTGAGGAGAATGTCGCGCAGGACAACCTGGAGCGGATCCTCCACACCTACGGCAAGAGCGTGCGCGATCTGATCCGGTTGCGGGCCGGTGACATCCCCCGGGTCCCGGACGTGATCGTCTATCCCGCCGACGAGGCCGAGGTGCAACTCATCGTCGATCTCGTGGTCGAGGCCGACGGCGTGCTGATCCCGTTCGGCGGCGGCAGCAACATCTCGGGCAGCCTGCAAGCGCCGGCAGATGAAGCCCGACCGGTGATCTCGCTGGACCTCGGTCGGCTCAACAAACTCATCGACATCGACGAGGAGTCCGGCCTCGCCCGGATCCAGGCCGGCACCCTCGGGCCGGACATCGAAGATCAACTTCGGCCACGCGGCTGGACCCTCGGCCACTTCCCGGACAGCTTCACCCACAGCACGTTGGGCGGCTGGGTCGCGACCCGCTCGTCGGGCATGCAGTCGGACAAGTACGGCGACATCGCCGACATTGCCCGCGGTCTTCGCGTCGTCCAGCCCGGCCAGGTGCTGGTGCTGCGGCCGCTGCCGAGCACGTCGACCGGCCCCAGCGTGCGCGAGATGATCCTCGGCTCCGAGGGCCGGCTCGGGGTGATCACCGAGGTCACCGCCCAGGTGCATCGGATCCCCGAGGAGCGGCTCATCCTCGGCTACCTGTTCCCCAGCTGGGAAGCCGGCGTCGCCGCCATGCATGAGATCTCGACCAGCGACGCCCGCCCCTCGGTGACCCGGGTCTCCGACGAGCGCGAGACCAAGTTCTCCTTCGCCACCCGCAAGAAGAGCAAGGGGCCGTCGATCTCCGGCCTGGTGACCAAGGGCCTGATGAAGTACCTCCAGGAACGCCGCGGCTGGGAGCTCGACAAGATCTGCCTGTCGTTCATCGGGTACGAGGGGGCCAAGTCGCACGTGGCCAACGAGAAGGCCATCGTCAAGAAGATCATCACCAAGCACGGCGGCATCGTGGCCGGCAAGGGCCCGGGCGAGCTCTACGACCAGAAGAAGTTCGACACGCCTTACATCCGTGACTTCCTGCTCGATCGCGGTGCGACGGCGGACGTGTCCGAGACCGCGGCGCCGTGGTCCAAGCTGATCCCGCTCTACAACAACGTGATCGCCTCGACCGAGAAGGTCTTCGCGCAGCTTGGAACGACCGGCTATGTGATGTGCCACCTGTCGCACTCGTACCACTCCGGCGCCTGCCTCTACTTCACCTTCGCCTTCCGCGACATCGAGGGCGACCCGCAGATCGCGTACGACCAGGTGAAGTCGAACATCCAGGACCAGTTCATCGTCTCCGACGCCACCTTGTCGCATCACCATGCTGTCGGCACCGAGCACGCCCGCTGGCTCGAGGCCGACATCTCCGCACCCGGCGTCCAGATGATCGATGGCCTGTTCGCCGCCATGGATCCCGGTCGCAACCTGAATCCGGGGAAGATCAGCGCCAACTGATCGGGTCGCTGCGAGGTCGTTTCCCGGCACGGGCTGGGTCGTCCCTGCCACCCAGGCGAGGGGATCTCGCCAATCTCGGGCCGCCGGCGGAATCGAGTTGTGCCGCGACCACCGGCCCGCGCAGGATGGGCCGCGTGCCGCTTCGTGACCGTCTGCTCGCGCTGCTGGTCGCGGTGGTGTGGGGGGTGAACTTCCCGGCGACCGCGATCGCGCTGGAGCACTTCCCCCCGCTGATGATGGTGGCGCTGCGCTTCACCCTGGTCGCGATCCCGGCGCTGCTGTTCGTGCCCCGGCCGAAGGTGCCGGTCCGCTGGTTGATCGGCGTGGGACTCGGCATCGGGCTGCTGCAGTTCGCCTTCCTCTATCTCGGGATGGCCTCAGGCATGCCGAGCGGGTTGGCTTCGCTGGTGCTGCAGGCGTCAGCGCCGTTCACGGTGATCATCGCCGGCATCTGGCTGCACGAGCGGCTGAGCCGGCGGCAGGCGATCGGCATCGGCATGGCCGTCGCGGGCCTGATCACCATCGCCGCCCACCGAGCACTGGTGGCGGCCGCCCTGCCGGTCATCCTGACCCTGTGCGGGGCCCTGGGCTGGGCGATCGGCAACGTCTGCAGCCGCCGCGCCCAGGCGCCTAAGCCCCTGCACCTGACCCTGTGGATGTCGGTCGTCCCCCCCATCCCGATGCTGGCGCTGTCCTTGATCGTCGAAGGGCCGGACCGGATCGGGCGGGCGTTGCGGACCAGCTTCACCATGGCCGCACTGCCGTCCGTGCTCAGCCTGCTCTACATCGTCATCCTGGCGACACTGGTCGGCTACGGCCTGTGGAACTGGCTGCTCAGCCGCCATCCGTCGAGTGTGGTCGCTCCGTTCTCGATGATGGTGCCGGTGGTCGGGGTCTTGAGTTCCTGGTTGTTCTTCGACGAGATTCCCGACGTGGTCGAGTTGATGGCCGGAATCGCCGTCATCGGTGGCGTCCTCTACGCGTCGCGGCCGGCCCGAATTCAACCTCATCCTCCCGACTTGTCAGCGTCGGTCATCGCTATGACGACGACCCACGCTGACAAGTCGGTGGGATGAAAGCGCCGCGCCCGATCCATGTGGAATTGTTGATCCCGTGACATCTCGGTGCCCGACCTGCGGCGCCGAATTAGGCCGTGATGCCGTCAGCTGTCCGCGATGTCAATCGATCATTCCGCGCAGTGATAGTCCCGAATTTCCGCACTCGGTTCAGATCGAATGGGCCCCATCCGAGCCAGCTCCGCCCAAGGCCCGCTACGGGCTGATTGCGGCGGCGGTCGGCGTCGCCGTCGTGGCGCTGCTGCTGGCCCTGCTCCTGCCCCGCGCCCTCGAGCGCGGAGCCACTGCGACGCCCTCCACCGTGGTCGACCCTTCGCTGGCCAGCCCATCGATCGCCACCAGCGGCCCCACCCCGACTTCCTCGACTCCCACCCCTGCCCCGAGTTCTCCGGCCCCGAGTTCTCCGGCCCCGAGTTCTCCGGAGACGCCCGCGAAGTCCACGCGACCGGCGAAAGCGAAGGGGCAGGCCATGGCGATCGATCGGATCCTCGACGAGTCGGCGGCGGCGCGTGGTGGCGTCCGTTCGGTGCAGGACCACATCTGGAATTGCACCGCGACCAATGCCGATGCGCGAGCGCTGCGCCGGGCGATTGTCATCCGCGCCCGACTGGCCCGCCGAGCCGCCGAATTGTCGGTCGACCAGCTCCCGGGCGGGCGAGCGATGCGCGCCGATCTCGTGGAATTCCTCCAGCTGTCGTCGGATGCCAATCGGTATTATCTGAAATGGCAAGCCGCGATGGCGGATTGCCGCGTCAGCGCTTACCGCGACGTCAATTTCCAAGAAGGCCGGCGTCTCTCGCGTGCAGCGACCAGCATGAAAGGCGCCTTCGTGTCGGAATGGAACGACATCGCCACCACGTACGCGCTGGAAGTTCGAGCCGCCGACGAACTCTGATCCAGGGCGAACGTTCTCCATCGCAGCCGTCAAAACGAGCCACCACACCCCGCACAGGGCGAACGTTCTCCATCGCAGCCGTCAAAACGAGCCGCCACACCCCGCACCGGGCGAACGTTCTCCATCGCAGCCGTCAAAACGAGCCACCACGCCCCGCACCGGGCGTACGTTCTCCATCGCAGCCGTCAAAACGAGCCGCCACACCCCGCACCGGGCGTACGTTCTCCATCGCAGCCGTCAAAACGAGCCACCACACCCCGCACCGGGCGAACGTTCTCCATCGCAGCCGTCAAAACGAGCCACCACACCCCGCACCGCGAACGTTCTCCGTCACAGGTGCGCTGAAACGACCCCCAAAGAGCAGGCTCGTCTCCAGCCAGCCCAGAACAGCTCAGATTGCGCCCTGCAGGCTGAGGGACCACCGGATCGGATCGAGGCAGCGGTAGGGAGCGATGCCCCGCGGATGGAGCCGATCGCCGACCACGGAGTCGCCGAGGGCCGAGACCGTGAAGAAGCGGTGCGAGCGCTCCTGTCGCTGCTTGGCCGGCGCGAAGGCATTGACGAACTTCTGCGCGTGGAGCAATGTCAACAGGCTTCGCACCTCCTCGTGCAGCAGATCTCCGTCCGTCTCGTCATAGCTCAGCCGGCTGATGCCGGGATCGCGGGTGAATGCCGCCCCCGGATTGCACATGATCCGGCGCCATTGGTTGTCCTCGACCGCACTGAGCGCCTGCATCGTGTCGAATTTGGACAGGACCATCCCGATCGGCACCGGCGAGGAGCCCATCACCCGCAGCAGGTTCTCCAGCACCCGTTCCGCGCTGCCGACCTCGCGATCCTGGCGGGGGATGTAGTCCTTGAGCAGCTCGCGGACCTCGCCGACGGCGGACGGATCGAACATGAACAACACCGAGTCGGCGCGTTCGAAGTAGCTCAGGTATTGCTGGTCCTGGGCCGGATACTCCAGATCTTCGCCGGCGACATCGCGAATCACCACATGGGTGTGTCCGCCCCGGGTGTTGCCGATCTTCAAAATCATCGGATCCCGCTGGTACGCCGTGGCGACGCCGGCGGCGACGGTCGCCACCATGATGCCGCGAGTCTCGTACAACGGTTTCTCGTAGTGCTCCTCGTACGAGCGCCGGGACTGCTGATCGGCGAACTGGAATGAGAGCCGCGCGTCACCGAGGGCCTGCTCGAGCTGTTTGAGCGCGATCGCCAGATAGACGCTCTTACCCGTCGCGCGGGCCCCGGCCAGGGCGATGGTGACGGTCGGGATCGACCGCCACTGCGAGAGCAACTGGTAGTGGCAGTACGGGCAGATCTCCCGTCCCGGCTTCTGGCACTGGGGGCACGGGAGGCTCTGCGGCGGCACCCAGTGCCGGTTGTCGCTCGGGCGTTGGGTCTTCACGACCGGGCGGGTCCGGACCGGAGTGCCCGCGTACGCCGAGGCGATCGAGTCCGACAACGGTTCGCAGTCTGCGGCGCATTCCCACGCGTACAGATCGCCGGCGAGGGTGCGGAAACACCGTGGACACTTGACGCTCATGCTCGGGCCGTCGCGACGTAATCGACCAGCAGCGACTCGACGATCGCCCGAGCCTGGTGCCGGTCCCACTTCAGGCTCCCGTACGCCGACTCCTGCGGAAAGATGGTGGTCACGCTCGCGGCCGGCTTCCCGTCGTCGCGCCCGGCCGGGTGCTGATCGGCGAGCAGCACCACGTGCAGCGGCTGCTTATGGTGGTTGAGATCGGGCGGGAGCGCATCGGTGACCAGATAGGTCAGGGTCGCCGGCCGCGAGGCGTCGAGCACCGCCGATCGCAGCCCGGTGACCAGCGGCCGGGCTGCGACCGCTTTGACGGTCGACGCGGCAAAGGTGTCGATCGCGTCCGGGGCGAGCCGGTTCGCCTGTCGACCGCAGAGCACGCCTTCCACCTCGCCATTCGGATCGATGACGCTGGCGACACCGGCGAAGGTCTCCAACACGGCCTCGAGCAAGCCGTCGCCGACGTAGGAGCGCATGGACGGCGAGCAGTCCACGCCGATCACCAGGTCGACCGCCCGATCCGCGGACACGTAGGCCAGGCCCAGCAGTTCCCGAGCCACATCCCGCGCGAGTTCGGCGTGCGGCGGCAGCGTCGGATCTTTGCGCCGACCGAGGGCTGTCACGGTGATCGAGCCGGCGCCGGGACGGAGGGTGAGCAGATCGGCGACCGGCAGACCCGAGACGTCGACGGAAATCTGCGCGTAATCGGCGTCCGGATCTCCCCCGTCCGGACCGACGAGCACGGTGAGCACGGTCTGGCCCGCGAACAATTCCAGGCCCGGCTGCGGCATCAGCCGGACGGCGGTCGGGGCCGTCAGCCGCGGCAGCACCAACATGCCGTGTCGCTCCAGGGCGACGGGGGCCGGAGCGCCTTCGGGAACGGCGGCCACCAGCCGGTGGCCGACCGGTCCGCCTCCGCTCTGCACTCGGACCACGATCGGGCGAGTGGGCAGCGGCACACTCTCGCCGCCGTTCAACAGATACAGAGTCATGACTGGAGCGCCTTCCATCGGCTGGATCGTCCGCGGATGGCCATCAGGTCCTTGGTCCACGCATTGACGAATTTCTGGATGGCCCGCATCACCTTCTCGGGCTCGTCGATCTGACCGTAGAGCTGGCGTTGGGCCGCCTGGACAGTCTGGGTCTTGAACAGCTCGACGTCACCCGAGAGGGGCTGGAGCTGGTCGAGCAGGTAGACCTTGAGGGCTGACAGCGCACTCTCCTCGTCCGGTCCGAGCCAGGTGTCCATCCAGCTCAGCTGGGGCTGCGCGAGCCGCGGTTCGGGGAACCGATCGTCGGCGACCATCACGGCCAGTCCCAACTGGCCCCACGACACGCGACCGGTCAGACCGGCCGCCAACATCTTGAGCTGGTGGACGTCGAGGACGCGGCGCTGAGCGGCGAGGGCTTCGCGGATCCGCGCGAAGTGTTCGCGTCCGCTGTCAAGCACACCGGCGCCAATGGCGACGGGGGTGAAAACCTGCAAGGTCTGCGGGTCGAACGGCACGTACGGCACCGAGATCGCGTAGATCCCGCCGCGGAGAATCCGGTCGAAGGACCGGTGGGCCGACTCGGCGCCCGCCTCGAACCAGGATTCGCGTTCGACGTAGCGGAGGTAGGCGAGGTCCTCGACGCCGCCGCGACGAACTGTGGACAGCTGGTCGTAGTTCCAGCCGTCGCCGGCGCTGAGCCGACCCCCGAGCGCCTTCAGGGCCAGCGTGGGTGGGCTGCCCTTGAGGGTGGAGGCCAGCCACTCGCTGCGGACTCGTCCGGCAAACTGTTGGCGCAGAGCCAGCGCGTCCTCCGGAGCCCAGGGGGCCGCGAAGTAGGGCGCCAGATCGCGCGCGCTGAGCCGATGGTCCCCCAGCGTCACCCAGACCACGAGCGTCCTTTCGGCCAAGGCGGTCGGGTCGTACGCGAGGCGATGGGCCGCCAGCTCGGCCCGCAGCCGGCACCTTTCGAGATCCAGCTCCTGGGTGGCCAGCACGGCCGGATGGGTGCCGGGGAAGAGCCAGAACGTCACGGCCGGCGACAACGCCGACCCCGGACGGTGGTCGCGCTGCAGGGCGTCGTCGATCTCGACCAGGGGCCGGATGTAGGTCGCCTGGGTCACCTCGGCGAACCGGCCGAGCCGGCCGATCAGCTCATCGGCTCCCTCACCGAACAACTGATAGATGAATCCGCTCATCAACCCGTTGTTGAGCTGCTCATCCAGCGTCTCGTCGGTCAGGTCGAGTCGGGCGATCAGGTTGGCCAGGGCGGCCACCACCCGCCCGCGGTACTCCGAGTCGTCCGATGATGGCGACAGCCGGTCAAGCACTTCGAGGGAGATCTCCACCGCCTTCTCTGCCACCGCGTTGCCGAGTCGAGCGCCCGACGGCAGGGGCACGCCGTGATCGAAGGATGTGGTCAGCCAGTCGACATCGGCGAGCGCGCGGAGCACGTAGGTGCCGAGCACCATCTGCGAGACCGACCCGCCGTGCACCCCGGCGCCTTCCTGCTCGGCCAATCGGTCCCAGGCATCCTTCGCGGTGCGGCCGAGATGATCGTCGAGCAGCGCGCTGGCGCCCGCGAAGAGCTGGCCGTCCTCGGGTAGGTCGGCTGGGCTGGACCGCAGGATCACCTTCGCCGCTTCCGCTTCGGCATCGGCGTAGCGGTCCCGGTGCTGGCTGACCACCATCGCGAGGCCCCAACCGGGCTCGCGTCCCGGATCGCCGACCTCGGCCAGCAGACCATCCATCGCCTCGATCGCGAAGTCGGCGGTGTCCAGATCGGTGAGCATCACCTGAGCCATCGCCGACCATTCGGTGGCGGCGATAGTGAAGCCGTGGCTGGTCCGATGGGCCTGGCCGCCGACATCGCCGATCTCGACGTCTTCGTGCTCGTCGATCACGACGACACCTTCGAGTTGTTCGACCGCTTCCCAGTCCACGCGCGGCACCGCAGCCACGTACACGCCCTGTTCGAACGCCGCGCCGAGGCCGGACGCCCGCTCCAGGGTGGAGAAGGACAGCCGTTCGCGGGCATACTGCACCGGCATCAGGAAGGAGAGTCCGCCGATCCACAGCGCGGCGGTGTCCACGGTGTCAGCCACCAGCACGACTCTCGGGCCCCCGGCCATCGCCGCCGCGCAGGCGTCCAGGAGGGCGCCCAGCGTGCCCAGTCGATAGGTCTCCAGATCGAGCAGGAAGCTCAGGACGGAGGCCCGGCTGATCGGCTGACCGGCGGGCGGTTCGTCGCCCGCACCCAGCTGAGCCGCGTTCACCTCTTCCGGCCCGTACGGGATGAGCCAGCCGGGCGAACGCCACAACTCGATCGGCCGGACCGTCGGGCGACGACCGGGGGTGCGGTCGAGGACCACGTGGGCGAAGACGTTGCCGGGACGTCCCGACGCGTCGTTGCCCGCCGAACAGACGTGCCACCACGCCGCGGTCCGTCCGAAGGGCGCGTAGAGCAGCCGGCGCGGAAAGCCGGCGATATCTTCCGGAGTGGGGAATCGGGGCAGCTCCACGCCGCCGTCGAGCTGGGTGTTGACCCGCGACCGCAACGCGGTCGACTCGTCGTCGGTCAACCCGAGCCGCTGCTTGATCTGCCAGCCGCCCGCCCCGCCGCCACTGTCGAACGAGGTGTAGGTCAGCCGCCCGTAGCGGGTGCCGGTCCCCGGTCCGGTGGCGTGGTCAGTCATCGGCGGCGCCACCGATCAGCCGCGTACGGTGAGGGTGCTCACCGGCGGGTCGAGGAGGGCCACCTGACGCAGCATCTCCGGAGGGCCGTCGGGAAAGACCCGCAGGTAGCCGGTCCGGCCCTTGATGTTGGCCCGGTACGCGGCCTCGTGGGGCGGCGGACCCAACCGTGCCGGATGGAACTGGGGCTTGGCCTCGGTCGGCTCGTCGATGTTCAACGTCACCGGCAGGCACTCCCCGTCACGGTGGTGCAGCGGAAGCCGGTCGGCGTTGAAGACGAGCACGAAGGGCGGACAGTTGGACAGGTGATCCGCTGCCGACAGCCGGATGATCGCCCGTTCGGCGCGTTGTCGCAGTGAACGCTTGATCTCCAGCGAGTACGCGAGCCGCAGCAGACCCGGATACTGAGCCACGGCCGCGTCGCCGTAGATCCGCATCCGGTCGACGAACGACAGGCCGGCGACATGGACCGAACAGCCCGTCGGCGGCAGCGGGGGCACGAACTGATGGCCGCCGAGCCGCTTGTAGGCGTCCCGGGAGATCTCGGTGTAACCCGGACCTTCCTGGGGCTTACTGGCCGGCGCATTGAGCTGGCCCAGACCCACGGCGACCGCCGCCGCATCGCCCGGCCAGCTGAACTTGAGCAGCTGATGTTGGGTGCGTTCGACGATGACCAGGTCTTCCGGCACCGGGATGACCACCTGGGACGCACTGCGCCCGACCATGGCTCGACCCTCGATCAGCGTCACCGGGGTGAAGTAGACCCGGTCCCAGCCGATCGGTGAAGGCACCTCACGCATTCCGGTCCGACCCGGGCCGGCAATCTGCGTCGGGTGGGCGAGCCGATCCTCGAGCCGCAGACCACCACCGGGTAGGGCCGACTCCTCGCGGACCTCGTCGCCGAGACCGGCGAAGGGCGGGCTCGAGGTGCGATAGACCACCACGCGGCCGGCGGGCGGATCGGTCCAGGCGAGGTCGAAGAGCCAGTCTTCCGTCGTTCCGTGCCCGTGGACGGACAGGTCCTCGACCGGGCTCAGCAGCGCGGACACCGCGACCGTCTGGCCGATGGCCGCGGACAGTCGGGCGACGTTGTCGACCGTGGCCTCGGCGTAGAAGCGGTACAGGTAGCGCTTCCCGCGGACGGCGTGGCGGTCGATGAAGCCGGACAGGTTCGTGTCGTCCGAGGCAATCAGGAACTGCGGATCCTGGCCGGCCTGGGCAGCGCGTTCGATGGGGATCCGGTAGACGTGCACGCGGCTGATGCCGGCATAGACCGACCACTGACCGATCACCCGCCCGCCGTCTTCGCGCAGGGTCAGTCCCTGGATCGGCACCACCAGCGCGGCCTGGGCATGGAGTCGCGGTTGACGCGAGACCGCGTCCTGCCAGCCCGTGCCGGAGTTTCGCCAGACCTGGTAGAACCGCACCGCCGAGTTGAACTCCTGGGCGTCGCTGGTCGTCACGTCCGTGGTGATGTCGACGAGCTCCGCGTACTCGGGGGCCCAGCCGGGCGAGTCGTCGCTGCACACCACGCGGTAGACGCTGCCGATCGTCGCCGTGGGCGGTTCTGCGTCCCACCGCAGCGTGACCACCCCGTTGGTCAGCGCGACCCGCAGCGCGGCCGGCTCGCCGATCTCCTCGGAGAAGTCGAGATTGGCGAACATCTGGGCGCTCATCCGGAGCTCGGCCATTCGCTCGGGCGTCCGCACCGGCGGCGGCGCCACCGCGGCCGGCGTCGCCGAGGGGGGTGGGGGGGCCATCGAATCGGCGCTTTGGGCGCCCGCAGGCGGGCCGCCGCCTGGTTGGACCGGTGGTGGAGCTTGGGCCGGTGGACCGGCTTGGGCCGGTGGACCGGCTTGGGCCGGTGGTCCGGCTTGGGCCGGCGTTGCCGCCTGAGCCGGAGGGGCCTGGGCTTGAGGGGCCTGAGCCGGAGGCGCTGGGTCGGGCGGCCGCGAAATCGGGTCGGTGTCCATGATCACGTTGACCAGGTCGTCGGCAATGTGGCCGTACGCGGCCGGCAGCATGCTGGCGATCTGCCGGGCGTCCCGGCGACCGCGGACCAGTGCGTTCCGCAGGTGCGCATCCTTGACCGCGCCCAGCGGTAACCGGCCCTCGCGGACGAGGCCGTCCCGCCACTGCTTGAGGGCGGTGAAGCAGGTGTCGAATCGAGGTCCGCCGCCGGACTCCGGAGCACGGGACTGAACTGGGCTAGACATGGCTGAGGCGCCTTCCTCTCTGCTCACGGGCCGGCATCAGAATTCCTGTCCGGTGTCATCGTCCCGCCGCTGCCAGTGTTCCGTCGACTCCTCGAGCCCTTCGAGCTCGTAGCTGTTCAGGCCTTCGCTGAGCTCGACCAGCACGGCGGTCATCCCCAGCCCGGACCGGACGCTGCGCCGCCATTGCTCGACCACCGCGTCGCCCTGGCGGGTGCGGGCCGTCGCCGTGAACAGGCCGCCGTCGAACGCGCCCTGGCGACCGTCCGCCGCATCGATGCCACTCATGAACGCCGACTTGCTGATCGCCTGTCCGTCGACCGCCACCCGGTCGATCAAGCCGTCCGCGAGGGGGCCACCGAGCCAGCTGACCTGACGCCAGAACTCCTCGGCGCCGCTCGTGCCCGGGCCGCCACCGCGGATCAGCTCCACCCAGCGGGTCAGCAAGGAGTCCGCGCTGCCCGGCATCCCATAGAGCTGTTCGCTCGCTCCGGAGATGTCCGCACCGTCCGGTCCGAGCCGCGCGGGCGCCTCGTCGAGCAGCCGCTCCCACAGCGCGGTCAGCCAGCCGGCCCGGTAGGTCTCGCGGCGCACGTGGGCCAGCGTGTTGCCCAGCAGCGTGGGATCGGGCGCGGCATAGCCGAGCGCCATCCCCAGGGGCAGTCCCTCGCGGGCCAGCACCGGGGCGGAACCACGATCCTCCTGGGCGCCGAACGGCTGGGCCAGGAGGATCCCGACCAGCCGGGACCACACCAGGTGCTGGCCGTAGACCGCGGTGGTCCGGCGCAGATCGTTCAGGGCATGCCCGAGGTTGATCTTGGTGATCTCCGCCTGCGATTTCGCCTTCTCCCGCCGGTGCAGCTCGGCGAAGAAGTCCCGTTGCCCGCGGAGGAAGGTGACCAGCGTGGCGATGATCCACAGCAGCAGGGCGCCACCGGCGCACAGACCGGCGATCTTCCAGGTGATCACCTCGAATCCACCCAGCACACCGAGGGCCACGAGCACCACGATGAAGCCGATCAGCAGGCCCCGCATCCACGCCGCCAACCGGCGCTGCTTGCGTTCCAGCTCGCTGCCGGCGTTCAGCTCGGCCGTCGCGGCGGCCAGGATCGCCAGCAGACCCTGGACCTCGGACCTCAGGTTGTTGATCTGCTGAGCCACCCGGCTCGCGGACTGGACCGAGAACGTGTGCTGGTACCGGCCGGTCCAGCTGTCCAGCGCCGACAGGGTGCGATCGGCATCGATCCCGACCATCTGATCGGTGCGCAGGCCGATCAGCCGGGCCCGGAGCTCATCGCGACTGAGCACGTCAGCGGCCTCGATCCGCTGCACACCAAGGCCGCTGCTCAGCGTCACCGGCACGGCGGTGAAGTCCGATTCCGGGCCCGGCACGCAGTCACCGGGCCGGATGATGATCCCTCGATCGACGCCGACGATGACCGGTGGGAGCTCAGGGGTGCGGTAGCCGGCATCAGCGAGGGTGAACGCCGCGCCCACGTAGTCGCGCCAGACCCGCGGCAGACCGGCCTGGGCATGGTGACCCGCGACCGCTCCTGGATCACTGACGATCTCACTGAGCTGGGAGGAGGCGGCGCCGAGATCGGACCAGCTGGCCGGGGTGCCGTCGGCCTTCATCCCGTGCACGACCACCGCGTACGCCGATTCGCCCCGGCCGAGGACGGCGTGCTGGACCGCACTGGCGATTCCCGAGGAAGCCCGCCGGAGCAGATCCTGCATCCAGGCCTTGGGCGCGCCCTTGATCGCGGCACCCAGGAAGCGGAACAGCATCTTGATGGCCTGACCGGCGCCGATCGGTTTCGGCTCGACCGGCACCCGCTGGTCCCGTGGGCCCTGCAGGACATCGACGTTCTTGGCCCACAGCTGATCGGCCATGGTCGAGGTGGCCAACCCGACGTTCTCCACGGCAACGGCGCGGCCGGTGTCGACGCGCGGCTTGGGGAGCTCGCCGGCCATCGACAAGACTCCGGCCCGAACCGATTCCTCGACCTTGTCGGCCTCGAGTCGCCGGAAGAATGCCCGGGCCACCCGGGCGTGCTGGGCCGGCAGCAGCGGCCGGCCGTCCAGCGGCGCCTCGGCGATGCCGTCCCACAGGCCGGTCAGCCCGCAGATCGCCGCCGCCGCGTCGGCGCCCACCTCGATCGGATCGTCGGTCGAGGTGAGCCGCTGGTAGCCGAGTCCGGGGCCGCGCGACTCCTCCGGGCTCAGCACGATGTTGTGCCAGCCTTCGCGGGAGATCATTCCCGCCCCCGGCCCCCGACCCGGCCGGGTCACGTTGATCCGCAGATACTCGACCTGCGCGGCGCCTCGGGTCGACTTGACCAGCTGCGCCAGATGTTCCTCGAGCCGCGGCTCCAGCACCCGCGCTCCGGCGAAGGTCGGGACGAGGACGCACAGCCGGATCCGGACGTACGCCCGGTTGGCCACCAAGCCCTCCAAGGTCACCGGATGGGCTCGGCCCTCGACGACCTCGGACGCCGCCACCCGACCGAAACCCTCGCCCGGAGGATCCTCCACCCAGCAGAAGGGCTCCACGAGACCGACCGCCGACCAGTCCTGCAACGCGTCGCGGATGCCGGCCAACACCCCGCCCGGAGCCGCGAGCACCACCAGATTGGGCGGAGTTTGATCCGCGGCCCCCATCTAGAAGTCCTCGCCTTCGAGCGGCCCACTCGGGCCCGCCGGATCCGAGCGCGGCGGCGCCTTGCGGCGAGCCCGCTCGTACGCCGCGAACGCGGTGTCCAGCAGCGCGCCGAGCTCGCGGGTCATCGCTGCGATGTCCGGCGCGAGGTCGCGGAAGTACGGCAGCTCGGCCGCCTGCTCCCGTGTGCTCACGGTCGCGTACGCGCCACCGCTGGTCCCTGGCGTGGTCGACGGCAGGAACTGCTCGGCGACCTCCCCCGGTCCGCCCGAGCCGGTCAGCCACTCCTTCGCCGCGATCCGTCGTTCGTCGGCCGAGGTGGCCGCGGCGACGCTCGCGATGCGCGACGGGCTCCCGCTGGTCGGACCGTCGGCCAGCCAGCCGCTGAGCTTCTGGATCGCCGATCGCTCGACGATGCCGCCGGCCGGCCCATGCTCGCTGTCGTCGTACAGCTCACGCAGCAACAGGTAGGGCTTGAGCGAGTTCATCACCGGCGGCTGCTGGACGCGGGCGACCGCGAGCAGATGCGACTCGAGCACCGCGGGCAACCAGTCGTAGCGGCGGCGGAACCGGTTGGGCGGGGTCAGCAGCGGATGGGGGAACGCGACCCAGCGCCGTTCCTGGGGATCGAAGATCTGCACGGGCTCGTTGTACGGCGGTTCCGGCAGGCGAAGCTCACCCACCAGCTGTCCGATGTACCAGCCGGCGATCATGGCCTGCCGCTCGAGATCCGACATGGCCAGTGACGCGTCGAGCGGCCGGGCGCGACGATTGGTCCAGTACGACTGCCGCGCCTGCGGCGCGATGGCATCCCATTCCCGGACGACCGGTTCGAGGACCGAGTCGAAGGCCAGCGGCGAGTAGAGCGGGTAGGACCCGAAGACGTCGATCCGCCGCGGGTTGCCCTGGTCGGTGAGCGCCTTCCGAAGATTGTCGAGGCTGGACGCGTCGATGTTCGGATTCGTCGTCAGGGCCAGCTCGAGATCGTTGGTGATGGCGAGATTCCGGAACGGCACGGCGGAGAACTTGTAGCGGTACTCCACCGACTTGCCTTCGTGCAGGATCTGCACGGTCTGCTCGTCGACGCTGATCAGCGGCACGGCCAGGTCCAAGGTCTCGCGGAACTTGGTCGCCACGTCGCGGTGTCGCTGATCCAGCTCGGACTCCCGGCCACCACCGAGATAGTCCCGCAGCGACTCGGAGCAGAAGCGGTCGAAGGACTCCTCCGGACGAGCCACGAACATCCGCGCCCGGGCCAGCAGCTCAGCCGGCCGGACATGGATGTCGAACCGCGCCTCGCTCGGCACCAGCGACGAGCCGGTGGCCGGATCGGTCGGGAAGGCGCGGGAGCGCCAGCCGACCTTGGTCTCCATCAGCCCCCGCGGCGGCTGCACTCCACCGGTGGTGTTCCAGACCCCGGCAATCACCTGCGTCACCACGGCCCGGCTCGCCGACGGCCCGGCCACCTCGGCCGGCACGGAGGCGCGCAGATCAGCGACGAACTGGCCGGCGAAGTGCGCCGAGCTCGTCAACAGCACCTCGTTGTTCGCCTCGTCGAACCGTTCCGGCACTCGGGTGTCCTTGTCGGAGGGCCAGGCCGTGTACTGATTGGTCTCCAGCCGGGCCAGTCCGTCGTGCCGCAACTGGTTGGTCCGAGCCTGCTCCAAGACGGTCTGGATGTCGGCCACCGAGCCGCGCATCGGCCGCAGCACATCGGACACGAAGGTCCGCAGGCCTTCACTGATCAGACCGGACGCCCGGGTGTAGAGCTGCGTGCGCACCTTGTCCTGAACCGACTTGATCACCTTCGCCACCATGGCGTCACCAGTAGTGATCGGACCGCGCATGGCGCCGAGCAGGCCGGTGACCTCGGTCGGCAGCTCGGCGATGTCGGTGTTCGACGCGCCGCGGCTCACTTGCTCGGCATGTGGCACGACGAAGTCGGCCAGGTGACTGCCCAGCCGATCCACCAGGGCGCCCGCGTACGCGAGTCCCAGATTGCTGGCCGCGTCACCGACGAGGTCGACGAGCCGGTCCATCAACGCCTGATGCCAGTCGAAGGCCCACTCGTACGCCGCCCGGTCGACCGCCTGGGCCACGGCCTGCCGGCGACCCGCGCTGCGCTCGTACATCAGGGCTCGCCACTGCGGGCCCCGCTGATCGTTGGCCGAGGGCACGTACGGGGTGAACTCGCGCTCGGTGACCTGCTGGGCCGTGCTCAGGGCCCGTTCGCCGGGCAACGCGGTGGTGATCATCCACTGACCCAGCTCGGACGCCGCCTGCTGCGCCGCGAGGCGCCCCGCCGGCAACTGCAGCCGGGCGCAGATGTTGTTCCACTGACTGTCCAGCAGCGCGGTGACCTGCTCCGATCCGGAGGCCAGGCTGCCCTCCATCAGATGCCCGTCGAGCAGTCGATCGACGCAGGCGCGGGAGATCCGCTGGGCCGCGTACTCGGCATAGCGGTCCCGGCCCATGCTCAGACTGGCGAAGCCGTACGAGCCCCACGGGATCGGCGCCGGCTGCGCGCCCCAACCCAGGTAGCGGGGGTTGGCCGGCTTGGAGCCGCTGTTGCCCAGATCGAAGTCGACGAACTGCTGGGTGGCGACCTCGCTGGTCATCAGGCCGGCCAGACCGCGGGCGAGACCGCGATAGACCGCGTTCATCGAGCCGTCCCCGAACAACGCCTGCTGGGCGCCCATCAGCCGGCCGACCGGGAAGACCCGGGCGAACGGGATCGGCGTGCCCTCGCCGTCGTTGATGCCGAGCCCGCCGAGCAGGGCCACATCATGGCGCTGAGCCGCGCCGGTCTGGGAGCTGACGATCTCGCCGAGCATGGCGAGCGCGTTGGCGCGTACACCGGATCGATCGGCCGACGGCAGCGAGTCGAAGACGTCGGCGCTGGCCATGAAGACCGAAATCAGCTTGGGATTCAGTTGCGGAACCTGGGTCAGCAGCCGGCAGATGTCCAGGGCCATCGACGCGCCGGAACCGCCCGCCATCGAGCCGATCACGAAGACGATCGGCGGCAGGTTCGGATTGAACTCGGAGCCGACGGCGTGCGCCGCCCGGCTCATCGAGCTGATGGTGTCGCGGGTGACGAGCTTGCCGTAGGCGTTGCGCAGGGCGTCCCGGACCTCGCTGGCGCGCGCGAGCAGGATCATCCGGCCGATCGCCCGGTATTGTCCGGCCCCGACGTCGATCGGCGTGGTCACCTGATTGGGGTGGGGTGGCGCCCACGTCCCGACCGCGTCCAGACCGTGCGACGAGCGCAGCTTCTGCGACACGGCCATGTCCAGGTCGGGATAGGACCCGCCCTTGGGACCCATGCCGACGTAGGTCCCCCCTTGTGCGACAACGCTGCCCAGCCCGTCCGGACCGTTGTCGACGCCCGAGGGCACGTCGACGAAGACGAACTGCCACCCGGAAGGGAGCTCGTCGATCCCGTCCTTGCTCAGGTCCGAGCGCAACTGGTCCATCAGGTACGCGAGCGTCTTGCCGCCCGAGCCTCCGCAACCAACGACGAGGAAACGTCTCATGACTTGCCTCTCTCCATCTGCACCATCGGCGCCAGCTTGATCAGGAGCAGCACCCTCGGTGGGCGGACCGCTGCTGAAGGGGGGTGGGAATCGGCGCCGAAGGCGACCTTATTGGACGTCTTCGGCCAGCTTCGGCTCAGCTCCGACCTTGATCATCGTCGAATGCCGTATCGAAGGAAAAGGGCTGTCCCGGTGGTGACTGATCCGGTGGACCAGGTGGCGCATCGGGTGGCGGCGCCGCGGGGTTCGGCTGAGCCGGCGGCCGGATGACCGTCGCCTCTCCTTGCGGCGGCTCCGCGAACGGCTGGAAGGCCTGGGTGGGCGGCAGCTGGGACGTTGGGGGCGTTGCCGAACCGGCGGGCGGCATCGGGCTGAGGTCGGCGCGGCGAACGGATCGCTCCAGCCGCCGGCGTCGAAGTTGGCGAACGGATCGACGGGTGGCCCGCCCGGGCCGCTCGGACTGGCGAACGGGTCGGTCGAACCAGGCGCGGGTGGCTCGGTATCCCCCAGCTCGCTCATCAGGTCGGGCAGCCGGGACTGCACGTCCTCCAAGAGTTTGCGCCGTCCTGACCCATCCGGATCCAGCCCGGACAGCACGGTCACGGTCGCGGTCCCGGCCGGAGCACCGGGCACCCGGGTCGCCACCCAGGTGTTGTGCACGGCCAGCGGCAGCCGGGCCGCCTGCCCGCGGCCGAACGGCCGTGGATGTTCGGAGGACAGCCCGACCTGGCCGGGGGCCTCGGCCACCACGTACCCGGCCCCGAAGGGCGATGGCCCCGTCCGGGTCCGCAGCGTGAGGCTGCCTACTTCGGCGACCCGTGACCCCTTGGCCTTCAGCGGCACGAGCTGGGTGAAGTCGCTGTCCCGCAGGGCCAATGGCGCGCCGTCCCGGAGCACCTGTCCACCCTCGACCACGATCGGCATCTCCTGGGCCACCAGGGTCTGCCCGGGGATCGTGGCGGTCAGCCGCTTGAACAGCGCCAGCAACAGCAAGGGAATCCCCGGGCCGAGGATCAGGGCCCCGATGAAGGCGAGCCCGAAGGTCAACGGCTGAATCGGTTTCGCGGCGTTCGCGGTGAAGCGCACCGAAACGACCGTCGGCTGATCCTGCGCGCCCGGACCCTTGACGGTGATCGGCACGGTGCCGGACAGCGTTCCGTTGCCGCCGGTCGCCGCCGTCAGCCGCAACGGAAGGTCCGCTCGCTGCCCGTCGGGGAGCTGGAGGCAACCCGAAGCGGCGTTGTTGCTCGAGGTGATGTCCACCACCGTCATGCCGTTGGGCAGCGCATCAACGTCCGGTTTCGCGGCGGCGTCCAGCCAGACACACCCGGGACCGGTCGCCGTCAGCGTCGCGGTTGCGTCGACGTCGCCTTCGATCGACCCGAAGTCGATCAGGTCGCCGATCGGCGGGGCCCCCCGGGGCGGGAGAATGTCGACCGGGATGTTGACCACCTGCGGCGAGAGGTGAGTGCCGGGGCCGCGGTCGGGACTCTTGGTCGTCAGGTCGAGGGTCAGTTTGAGCGTCGCCGGGCCGGGCGGCACGGCAGTGAGATCGAGCGGCTTCGCGGTCGCCCCCGTCACCTGCTGAACCGGCAGACCCGACACGATCGGGAGGGGATCGGCGTTGGCCCGATCCAGCTCGACGGCCAACGTGCCGGTCCCGGGAATTAACGAGGAGTCCTTCTCGGCGCCGACGTCGTTGACGATACCGAACGCCAGGCCCGAGACCTTTTCGCCCGTGTAGAGCTTGGTGGCCTGCTGAGCCGGCCAGGCCGGCAGCAGGTTACCCGAGATGCTGATGCTGGCCTTGGACGTCCCGCCTCCGGCTTCGAGGAAGACCAGGGTCCAGCGACCCGTCCAGGTTTTCGCGGTCTGATCCGGGTCTTCCAAATCGACGGTGAGGCTGTTCGGTCCAGGCAGCCACTGGTAGGTGCCCTTCACGGTCTTGAGGTCAGTGCCGTCCCTGGTCAGCGGTTCAGCCTTGCCGCCGGGGGCCAGGAGGTAGACCTTTGCGTCGGCGTTGCCCGAGGCGGCCAGGATGTGGGCCCGCGTCACCGACGAGTCGAGGACGAAGCTGTGACCCTGAGCGCGGCAGTCCGTGGGGTTGGCGGCCTCACAGATATTCGCTTCCTTCGGCTTGGCGTCGTCGAGGATCTGGTCGAACGCGAACAGCAGGTCGGCGATGTCTTTGACCAGGTTGAAGCTGCCCGGAGTCGGCCGCTGGCGAGCTCCGCAGCCTGCTTCGCCGGTGGCCACCTTTCGCATGGTGTCGAAATTGTTGTCGTCGCCGTCGTCGGAGACTTTCGGCTCGAGCCCGATCCCGAACAGGGTGATCTTGCCGACCCGGACCTGGTCGGCGAGCCCCTTCGGTGCGCAGAGGTTCGCCACGGCGAGTTCGCGCGCGCGGTCGGATTGCCCGCGATCCCGCAGGTCGCCCACGTCGGGGGCATATTTGTCCTTGGTGCGGGCGGGCACATTCTGCTCGTACGCGTCCGGCTTGAGGTGGACACTGAACCGACCGTCGGAGAACCACACGATGGCCTGGCAGCGATCGGGATCGTCCTTGGTCCGCCGCTGGGCAAGGTCGGCGCGGGCCCCGTTCAGTCCATTCCAGTAATCGGTCTGCACCCCGTCGTTGCGCTGGTCGAACGCGTCGATCCCGGACTGCACCTGCGCGGTGCCGGCTCCGTCATCCAGCTTCGTCCAAGCCAACACCGGATGGAAGTCGTCGGAGAACGCCGCCAGCCGGATGGACAGATCCAGCTTGAGGGCACCGGTCGTGGAATTGAGGCGGGTGATCAGGTAGTGCGCGGCGGCCACCCGAAGGTTTTCGGGGTCGTTGTTCTTCAGGCTCTTCGACTCATCGAACAGCAGCATCAGATCGCCCTTGCGTTCGGCGTTCAGGCAGCCGCCGAAGCTCTTCACGGCATCGGTGTTATCCGCCCAACTCGCCGGCGCCGCGAATCCGAGCAGGACGGCGATCAGGGCAGTGACCAGGGCGGCCCGCGCGGCCAATCGGCGGACGACCCCGATCAAAGCCGGCTCACCCATTCGGCGATCCGCAAGGAGCAGAGCACGACGGCCACGGCACAGAGCACCAGGGCCGCCACGTACGCGGGCTTGACCCAGGTCGGTTTCGAGTAGACCTGGCGCGCCTGCTGGCGGGTGTCGAAGGCACTGAACGCCGACAGCAGGCCGATCGCCACCGGTCCGCAGACCGCCCAGGCCACGATCGACCACAGCGGAACGGTCCCCCACAACCCGGCGAGCACGGCACCGACTGCGGCCGCAACCACGCAGCCGACCAGCCAGAACACCGGCGGCTTGCCGACCTCGAGCGGCGCCGCGGCGGCATAGCCGCCGGTGTCACCCGGGAAGGTGTAGTCGGGCGGGCGGGGCGGCGCGGGTGCGAACGGGCCCGACGATGGCTGGCCCGCCGGTCCGGGCCCGGAACCGGTCGGAGGCGGTGCGGACGGTCCCCCCGGCGTGGGGTCGACGTATTTGGAGAAGTCCCAACCCGGCCCGCTCATCTCGCTCTGCCCGCCCTCGCATGTCCCCGGTCCTGCCCCGGCCGAAGAAATATCTCATCTCATCGCAGCGGGGGTGGCTTCGTCTGACCCCCGCCCGGGTGACATCTTCTCAGCCCGTCGGGGCCGAGGTGCAGGATTTGTTCACTATTTGGCGATTGTTGGGCCGGTCCACCGCTTTTGTGCAACGTCATGGTCCGGATACTGAGATCGTTGGCGACCCGCCGGGCGCATAGTGTGGAAGCTCCTGATAATTGGCCGCGACATCGAGCGCGGAAAAGATCACGACCGGATCACGCTTTTCAACGGCATAACGCGGTCGGGCAATTTACTTGACCGGCCACGGCATAACCGAAATGGTGAGGTCAACCGGTCGTCGATCGAATTGCCAACTGTGGGAAGGAGGACGAGATGAGCAACGATCCGAGCGGCTCATTTGATTTCGGCACCGCGTTCGAGCCCGAACGTCCACCTTCAGCACTGCCACCTTCGCCACTGCCGCCTCCGACCCCGTCCGCGTACGGGGATGTGGTCCGGGTCGCACCGCCGACCGGCGGCCGGCCTGCCGCCGCGGCGAGATCCCGGCGTAGGGGTCAGGGGCTGGCCTGGACCGCCCTGGCCTTGGCCGTCGGGTCAGCGGTTGCCATCGGCGCCGGCATCTTCCTGGCGCTGGACTCCATCAACGTCACGCTGGACCGCCCGTTCCGCGAGGCCCGCGACTGGATGACTCTGGTCACGCTCGGACTGTGCGCCGGGGTTCTGGCCCTGGCCGGAGCGATCGTGTCCGAGGTCCGATCGCGTCCGCGTACCGTCGCGACCCTCGCGCTCGTCGGAGCCTTGACGCTTCCGCTGATCGCGCTGATCCTCGGGGTCAACTTCGGTCTGGATGCCCTGGGTGAGCATGTGTCCGACGGCTTCGATGAGATTCGTGACGGCACCCTGGTCGCCGTCAGCGAGTCCGTCCGGGATGGTCACTTCGACCTGAAGGCGTTCGTCCAGGTGCTGTTGGCCTTGCTCGGCTGATCAGCCGGTCGCGACGTCAGTAGAGATATACCGTTCGGGAACTGTTCTTGCAGGTGACGGTTTTCGCGCCCTTGCAATTGACCGTGTACGAGCCCTTCGCCCCCGCCTTGCCGATCTTGAGGGCGAACGTGCGGCCGGCCTTGCCGCTCTGGATGTACTCCTTGCGGACTCGTTCGGCGACCGCGCACGTCGCACCCGGACCCTTGGCCGAACGCTTCGGGGTCAGACTGGACTTGTACGTGGCCTTGCATGCGGTCGCGCCCTTGGGCTTGGTGCCCTTGATCACCGGTCGAGTCCCGGGCGACTTGGACGGGCTGCTCGAGGCGGACGTGCCGGCCGCCGATTTGATGGCTGACCACAGGGAAGTGAAGCCGCCGGTGAATCCGACCGCGGCCAGGGCGATGACGATAACGGCGATCAGCACGACGGCCACCGGCCGGCGGGACGTCCGGCGGCCCGCCGGCTTGGTCGGACCGTAACCCCGGCTCGACGGCTCGGCCGAGCGGACCACCCGGGGCCGGGGCCGCGTCCTCGGGCACCGGCGTGCTCTGTTTCTCGACCAACTCGGCCAACCGCCGCTGGATCTGGTCGACCTGGCCCGGCCGCCGGCCGAAGATGCCCTGCGGGTCGGGCGCGGACACCCGGCGGACCGACACCTTGATCGGGCCGTCGGCGGTATACAGACCTGGAGCGTGCGGGGCGCTGGCGCTCACCGTGATCGCCGCGTCCCGGGTCGGGCTGCGAAGCTCCACCCGAAGGTCCGGTCGGTCCGGCGTGCCGAGATCGAGGACCTCGTAGGTCCAGCGGTCGGGCCGCTCGCCGATCGCCGACTCGACCACGGGGATCAGCCAGGTCTGGAGCGACGGTTGCTCGCCGACCACGTCCAGCTGCACCTCGTCCTTCATCGTGCTCCTTTCAAACGGATCGTCCAGCTCAAACAGAACATCCTGCGCAAACAGAACATCCAGTTCAGCATGGCAGGAACGACTTCGCGAGCCCACCGTGCGCGCTGTTGCTGTTGATCTCCAGGCGCCCGGAATCGGGGACGAACGAGTAGTTGATCGACCAGCGGGCACACGTAAGACCGCCGCCCGGGCCCTTGTCCTTGCGCTGCATCGAGTCGAACGTGATCCACGCCCGGGCACCGGAGCTGGTCAGCCGGGATGAGCGCACCCGGATGTTGAAGTCGAAGGTGGACACCCAGTCGGGCGGTGCCGTCAGCCCGTAGCCCGGGCCGATCGCGGCGAAGGCCCGCGCGTCGTCGGCCGCGTTGATTCCGCCGAAGTAGGCGTTCAGGCCTTTCCGCATGGCCTTCGGCATGTCACCCGAGATGGCCGTCTGCGAGCTGGGCCCTGTCGGCCGCGGACAGCGCCCAGGCGCTGGGGCGCCGGCCCCGCGGGCGGCCTCGACTCCCGCCTGCAGCCGGTCCGCGGGCACCACCAGGCGCTTGGACTGACCGGGCAGGGCGAATACGGCTCCCGCCACCCCACCGGAAGCGTTGACCACCGGCGCGCCGCCGAGACCGATGTCCAGACCACCGGGCAGGCCGGCGAGATCGGCGATCCGCACACCGCGATGGCGGATCGATTTGCCGCTCAGGGTGATCCGGTTGATCTTGGACGACACCGTGGTACTGCGACTCCGCAGACCGACGACGGCGACCCAGTCTCCGACGGCGAGCGCCCCCGGACCGAGGGCCAGCGGGAGTGTCGGGCGAGCCGGCATCGGTGCTCAGCAAGGCGATTCCCGACGCTGGGTCGGTGCCGATGACGTCGGCGACCCTCGGCGTGCCCCCCTGGTCGACCACGACGGTGGACACGGTTTTCGCGACCGATTGGTAGGAGGTCAGCACCGTCTGCTGATCGATCCAGAAGCCCGTGCCGACCCCGGTCCCCTGGCAGGTTGAGGCGAACACCCTGACGACCGCACCTTTCGCGGTCGCCACCGCGGCGGTGAAGTCGGGTGGCCCGGTCTGGGTGGGCACGGTGGGAATCGTGGGATCAGTGGATCCGGTCGGCTCGCTCGCCCCTGATGGCGGCGGGAATGATGGCGGCGGGGGAACCGTGGTCGCCCCCGGCGCCGACGTCACCGGAGCGCCCGATGCGGGATCCGGCGTCGTTCCGGTCGCCGTGCCATCCGGTTGGCGGACCGCGAACACGACCCCCGCGACGATCCCGACCAGCACCAGGGCGGCGGCGCCGATGATCAGCGCCCGCTTGGGCAGCGGCGGGCGACCGGACGGAGGCTGTTCATGCCAGACCACATGCATCTCGGGGGTCGATTCGCCGAAACCCCGATCGGGTGGCAATTCCGGTCCTTGGGCACTCATCGACAAAGTCCCACTTCCGCGCACGAAGACAACGATTGATCGGCGATGCTCGACGTGCGTCAAATATGGCACTTTGGGCCCCGCCCCAGCAGAAGATTAAAGCCTGACTCCGGCCCAGACCAGCGGTGATCAAAAGAGAAGTCATGGCATTCGGGTCGGTCGTTGTGTGCGGGCCTCGGGCGTGCCGCTCGGGCCTCGGGGCGTACTGCTCGGGCCTCGGGCGTGCCGCTGGGCCTCGGGGCGTACGTTTTTCATCGCAGCCGCGAGGACGGGAGGCTGAAGCGCTATTTGGGCCGCGTCTTGACGGGTGCGATGGAAAACGACCACCCACGCGCCCGGAGCCACGATCAGCCAGAGCCAAGGATCACCCGGGGCCAGGATCACCCGGGGCCAGGATCACCGGGGTCAGGATCAGCCGGGGCCAGGATCACCCGGGGCCAGGATCACAGGGTCATCTCGATGTGGCGCCCCGTCGGTCGGTCAGTTGTAACGTGACCGACCCCGACGGGCATCCGGCGACGGAAGCGGAATGTGTATCGGGCGAGTAACGTACTAGGGGGGTTGTCCCTCAGGCCCGGAATAGGCCAATCGCATCCGGCCTGCTCGCGTTCCCCGCGCTGGCGGGCCCATCCCCTGTGCGGCGGCCTATTCCGGATCCTTCCGTTTCGAGTCCGGGTCAACTGCCGCGGTAGGTGGAGTACGCGTACGGGCTGAGCAGCAGCGGCACGTGGTAGTGGGCATCCGGGTCGCTCAGATTGAACGGGATGATCACCTCGGGGTAGAACGTCGGTTGCCCGGCCGCCGCGAAATAGTCCCCGGAGGCGAAACTCACCCGGTAGCGGCCCGGGTCGAGATCAACCGGCCCGAAGGCGGCGATCCGGCCGTCGCTGTCGGTGACGCCGTCCGCGATTGGTTGCCAGCCTTGATCGCTCTGCCGCTCCAAGATCACCGCGACCCCGGCGGCGGGCTGTCCGGAGCTGGCGTCCAGGACGTGGGTGGTGACCCGGCTGCGCGGATCGCTCATCGGCCTACCTTCCTCATCGGCCTAGCTTCCTCATCGGGCGGCCTCGCTGTCGTCATACCCGGAATGATGATCGAGGTGGCTGAAGAGCTGCGGGATCCGCAAGAGGGCAATGTCACGCAACTCGGCCCCGACGATGCCGATCTCGGTCACCGCGTCCAGTGCGAGGCGGCGGTTCAGCTCGGCGAGGATCTCCTCCCGGCTACGGCCCGCGGCCCGGATCAGGAAGACCCGGCCGAATTTCTCCTCGTACGCGCGGTTTCCCGCGACGAGCGCGGCGGCCAACTCGGGGTTGTCCGAAGCACTCGACGTCTGCTCGGACCGGGAGAAATTCTGGGCGGTGCCGTGCCCGGCGGCCTGCTCACCGATCCGCGGGTGGTCCGCGAGCGCCTGGTCGACCTCGGCCGGGCTGAGTGGGGTCGCCGCCGCGCGGGCCGCCGAGACCAGCGCGTCGACCGACGCATACGGGCCGGCCCCGATCACGTCGTCCACCCAGCGCGGCACGGCCAGGCAGGCCGCCAGCCCCTGGCGGAGTTCGTCGGTGGTCAGGTCGATCTGGTTGGGCATCGGATTCGTCCTCCTCAGGTGTGCCCACACCTTAATGCTGGGGCGACAGTGCAATCCTGGGGCGACAGCGCCGCGCCGACCACGGAAATGCCGGTGCTGGCCGAGCGGCCAGGCGTGGCCACTAGATTCGTGTCGTGGCATTTTCGGTTCGGACCATCTCCGCTGACGAGCACGTGGCCTTCAACGCCACCCGCCCGGCGCTCAGTTTCCTGCAGACCCCCGCCTGGGGCGCGGTGAAGAATGAGTGGCGCAGCGAGTCGATCGGCTGGTTCGACGCCACCGGTGACCAGCTGGGGGCCGGACTCGTGCTCTACCGGCAACTGCCGAAACTCAAGAAGTACCTGGCCTACCTTCCCGAAGGTCCGGTGATCGACTGGACCGACGGCGATCTCGGGTCCTGGCTGACCCCGCTGGCCGAGCATCTGAAGACGGCCGGTGCGTTCGGCGTCCGGATCGGGGCGCCGGTGGTCGCCCGGCGGTGGCGGGCCGAGACCATCAAGGCCGCGATCGCCGACGAGCGGATCACCCGGCTGAGCGAGGCGATCCCCGACGAGGTCAATCACCAGGCGACCCGGATCCGCAATCAGCTGCGCGAGCTGGGCTGGCATCCGCCGGAGGACGACGAGGGGTTCGCCGCCGGGCAGCCGCGGTTCGTGTTCCAGCTGCCGATCGGCGGCAAGACCCCCGAGCAGCTGCTGAGCGGGATGAATCAGCTGTGGCGGCGCAACATCAAGAAGGCGGCCAAGTCTGGGGTCGAGGTGAGCCGCGGCAGCGTTGATGATCTGGCTGCCTTCCACACCGCGTACGCCGAAACGGCCGAACGTGATCACTTCACCCCCCGGCCGCTGTCGTACTTCCAGACCATGTTCGAGGCGTTACTGGCCGAGGACCCGGACCGGATCCGGCTCTATCTCGCCCACCACGAAGGCGATCTGGTCGCCGCCACAACTTGGGTCCGGGTCGGCGAGCACGCCTGGTACTCCTACGGGGCCAGCACGACGGCCAAGCGCGATGTCCGCGGCTCGAATGCCATCCAGTGGCAGATGATCACCGACGCGCTGGAAGCCGGGGCCACCGTGTACGACCTGCGCGGAATCACCGAGGGGCTCGAGGCCGATGATCCGCATCTCGGCCTCATCCAGTTCAAGGTCGGCACCGGCGGTGAGGCGGTGGAGTACCTGGGCGAGTGGGACCTGCCGCTGAATCCCCTGCTGTACAAGGCTTTCGACCTGTACATGAAGCGGCGTTGATCATGGCCGGAGTGACGCTGCGGCTGGACGGTCAGCGGTGGCGGGAGCACCTGCAGACCGTGGCCGGAGCGACGCCCGGCATCGTCCCGGTGATCAAGGGCAACGGGTACGGCTACGGCCTGGCCCGGCTGGCCGAGGAGTCCGCGGCGCTCGGTGCCGGCGCGATCGCCGTCGGCCTGCCCCCCGAGGTGGCGCAGGTCCGCGACGCGTACCCGGGTGACGTGGTGATCTTGAACCCGTGGGACGTGAACAGTCCCCTGGCCGTCGAGCTGCTCACCGATGATCGAGTGATCACCACCGTGTCGCGGTTGGAGGATCTGCAGCAGCTGTCCGCCGACGACGCTCGACCGCGGGTGCTGGTCGAGGTGCAGACCTCGATGCGCCGGCACGGCATCCACGTCGATGATCTTGATCGGTGCGCACCGCTGCTGGACGGCGTGAGCTTCCAGGGCTGGACCATCCACCTGCCGCTGCTCGCCGATGGTCGGTACGCCGAAGCGGAGCGGCTGGGGCGGACCGCCCTCGGCGTCGCGCGCGGACCGTTGTGGTTGTCGCATCTGCCGGCGGCGGAGGCCGAAGCGCTCGGCCGGCAGCTCGGCGGCGCGGGCAGCGAGCCGGCTCCGGTGCGGCTGCGGGTCGGCACCCGGCTGTGGTTGGGCGAAGAATCTTCCCGGAGCACGACGGCGACCGTGATGGATGTCCACCCGATCAAACGCGGCGAACGGGCCGGCTATCGCCAGCGGGCCTGCCCCGCCGACGGCTGGATCGTGGTGATGGCCGGCGGCACGTCCCACGGGGTCGGCCTGGAGGCGCCTACCTCGGCCAGCAGCCTGCGGCAACGGGCGGTATCGCTGGCCACCGGCTCCCTGGCGGCGGCCGGGCTCGCGCTCAGCCCGTACACGATCGCGGGCAAGAAGCGCTGGTTCCTGGAGCCGCCGCACATGCAGTCCAGCCTGATCTTCCTGCCCCGCAAGGAAACGCCGCCGGCCATCGGCGCCGAGCTGCCGATCGAGCTGCGGCTGACCACGGCCACGGTCGACGCCATCGCCTGGACCTGACCGTCGCCTCCGGGCTCCGCCCAGTCGCGCCCACTCCGCCCGCCCACCCGCGTCCCGGACCGTCCGTCTGACGGCCATTCGCCGATTCCGGCGCGTTTCTCCGCACACGGTCCGATCTGACGGCCGATTTCGCCGATTCCGGCGCCGTTTCTCCGCACAGGGTCGGATCTGGAGGCCCCCCGCGTACGCGAGGTCGAGGCGCGCGCGTACGCGGCTAGTCGCGCAGCTTCGTTCGGAGCCGGACCGAGTCCTGCTCGGTCCAGCCCATCTTGATCAACATCGACTCGACGCCGCCGAAGCTGGCGTCGATGTGGCTCAGCAGGCTGATCATGGTCGCCGGATGCGTGAGGTGCGACGACATCGGCCGGCCGCGCAGATTGCCGGCGTAGGTTTCGGACTGCATCAGCCGACCGATGATCAGCTCGATCCGCTCCGAGGTCGCGGCGTAGTCGGCGACGATGGCCTCCCGTTGCGCACCGGCCACCGACAGGGCGAGGGCCACGATGGTCCCGGTGCGGTCCTTGCCGGCCGCGCAATGCACCAGGGCCGCACCGGAGGCGTCAGCGATCGCCCGCAGCGCGTTGACGACCGAGTCTGGGCGATCGAGCAGATAGCCGTAGTAGTGGGTGGCGACCACGTCATCGAGCTCGATGTCGGAGACCAGGTCGATCCACGGCAACGCCGCTTCGGGCAGGACCTCGGGCCGTACGTCCGGCTTGTCCTCACCGACCCCCGCGGCCCATTCGCGAAACAGCGAGAACTGCTGAATCCGTACGCCGCTCGCGGCCAGCGGCCCCGGACCCTCGTGCTCGAGCTCGTAGTCACTGCGCAGGTCGATCACGTCGGTCACGCCGAGCTCGTCCAGCCGCTGCCGATCCGTCGGCGTCAGGGACTGCAGATTGTCCGAACGCAGCAACCGGCCCGGGGTGATCCGGCGACCGTCGTCGGTCGGCAGGCCGCCGACGTCGCGCAGATTCACCAGGCCGTCGAATTCGATCCACTGAGGCTCCACGCGGGCCAGCGTAGGTGCGGGCGGCCAACGTGGAGTGCCTGGGCCGGGCGCCTCAGTGAATTTTCGACCGCCTCAGTGGATTTCCGACCGACTCAGTGGATTTCCGACCGACTCAGTGGATCTTTAGGGGCAGGCAGACCAGGCGGGCGCCGGCGGAGCCGTTCGGCTGGGTCGGCTCGGCGTGGATGACGATCGACCGAACGCCCGCCTCGGGCACGAACGGCACCTTCGCCGTCGCCGATCCTCGGCCGTCCGGCAAGACGGTGAAGTCCAGCCACACCTCGGTCTGGTTGCTGAAGATCGGTGGGTCAACCTCATTCACAGCGTCGATGTTGTAGTGCGGCCCGGCAGCCGCCGGGTCACCGTCGACACAGGGGCCGATATGCAGGTGGGCGCCGAAGGCCTCGCCGGCGGCGGCCCGGTCGATGCCCTTGATCGACAGACTGAACGCGCTGCTCCGGTAGCCGACCATGATCGCCCGGGCCGATGCCTGATCGAGGGGCGACTCGATGGTCGGCTGGAGGTCGCGCAATGACTCCGAGGCGTACGCGTAGGCCAAGCGAGGCTTGCTGGTGGAACCGCTCGCTTCCGAGGACCCGCCGGATTCGTCGTGGGCCTGGGCGAGGGAGGGGGTCATGACGAGGGCTCCCGCCAGAAGGCAGGCAGCAGCAGCAGAGCGGAAACGGGGCACGGTTTCCCTTTCGGAGAACGAAACGTCGGCTCTCGGGCAGGGGCAACCGATGGATGATCGCCCCGAACGAGTCACCACTGAGCCTCTGACCCTAGGGGAACCGGAGACCTCAGAACGCCGGTACCAGCGTCGTTACCGAATCGATACCTGGAGCTCGGGCCGGCGGGCGCGGTCGCTTCAACTGGCCCAGTGACCGGTGAGGAAGAGCCAGCTCCACCAGATCATCAGCGCGATCTCGGCGGCAAAAGCTACGGCGACCAGTGACCGGTGAACAACCAGACCCGCAGCAGGTTTCGGCCGCCAGCCGACCCAGCGGCCGATGATCATCCACAGCGGGAACCACAGCAGGGTGGCCCGGTTGACCGAGAAGAACCAGTAGGACAGCGAGAACGCGAGCACCTGGACCCCGACCCAGCTCCCTTCCCCCCACATCGACCGCTCCGGGCTGCGCCGCCGACGGAGACTCGCGACGATGCACCAGACCGTCACCAGCAGGCCGATGACCATCGAGATCATCTCGCCGCGGAAGACGGCCGCCCACCAGGGATGATCGGCGTATGCGCCCGGGACGATCGCCGGGATGGTGTTGGTGAACGACTGCCAGGGTGTGGTCAGACCGCGGACCCACCCGGTGGACTGGGCCTCGTACCAGGCGGTCCAGCTGCCGGTCATCGCGTACAGATAGGTGACGAAGGCGCCGATCACCGCCCCCGGGATCAGCATCAGCCCGGCCCGCTTGATCTTGATCAGCCAATCAACTCGATCGCAGATGATCATCACCAGGAGCGCGCCGACCAGGAAGAGCCCGGAAACCCGTACGGTGCAGGCGATCGAGGCGAGTACGGCGGCGGCCAGCCAGCGATCCGCGCGAGCCCGCTCCCAGGCCCAGAAGGCCGCGGCGCAGAACAGCGACTCGGTGTAGGGCACGGTGGTGAAGATCGCGGTCGGCGCGAACAGCCAGGCGACCGCAGCCCAACGTCCACCGAGGCGGTAGAGCGCAGCGGCGGCGACCGCCGAGCAGAGGGTCGAGATGACCACCCCGCTCACCGCCATCGGGACACCGAGGTGAGCGAACAGCGACAGCAGCGCGGGCAGCCCGGGGAAGAAGGCCATCAAGATGTTGTCGGGCTCGGCCAGATAGCCACCCTGCGCGAGCTTGACGAAGTGCTGGACGTCCCAGTTGCTGACCAGATCGGTGAGCGTCCGGCCGTCCTTGATCGCGATGATCAAGGCAACCGCCGCGATCAGCCCCCGACTGGCGATCCACGCCTGGACGACGATCCGGCCGGGGTGCGCCGGAGACCCAGGTCGTCGGACGTGAGCCGTCGGCTCGGTCTCAGACGAGCGAACCAGCATGAGGATCCTCGGCGACCACGGGGCGCCGCGCGGGGCGGCCGGGCACCCAGTGGGCATCGGCGGCCCCGTCCAGCGGACCGCCGGTCGGGTCGTCCGAGCCGTCCGCCCGGACCCGATCATGATCGGGAAGCAGCGCGTCGCGGATGACCATGATCACGACCCAGCCCTGCGTGGCCAGCCTGATCACCACCGCCAGCCAGTAGAGCCGGTCGGGCGAGCTGTCGCCCGGAGTGAGGAGGCCGCCGAGATGCCACCAGATCGCCACGAAATAGATCAGCTCGCCGGCGGTGAAGATCAGCCACTCGCGCCACCGCGGTCGGGCCAAGATCAACAACGGCAGCAGCCAGAGCATGTACTGCGGTGAATACACCTTGTTGGTCAGCAGAAAGGCCGCAATGACCAAGAAGGCCATGGCACCGAAGCGCGGACGGCGCGGCGCGACCATGATCAAGATCGCGATCAGCAGGCAGCCGAACGCGAACAGTCCGGCACTGACCGCGTTGAGTTGCGGTACGTCGTACCCGGCCAGCGAGAGCACGTACCAGATGGAGCCGAGGTCACCGCCGCGATCGGAGTTGAAGGACCAGAAGCTTCGCCAGGCCGCCGGGGCCAACACCAACGCCGGCAGGTTGACCAGACCCCAGCTGATGACGAACGTGGAGAGCAGGGTGGCGAACGGCGCCATCCGGCGTCCCCGCAGGCACAGCAGGAGCAGCGGGCCGAGCAGCAGAGCCGGATAGAGCTTGGCCGCCATGCCGAGGCCGAGCAGCACGCCGGCCAGGCCGGGTCGGCGCCGCGACCAGCTCAGCATGGCCAGCGCGGTCAGGGCGATGGGCAGCAGGTCCCAGTTGATCAACGACGCCGCCGCCACGCAGGGCGACGCGGCCAGCATCATGGCGTCCCACGGGCGGTGCTCGACCGTCCGCACCTGAGCCCAGACGGTGATCAGCAGCAGCGCGCCGAGCACCACGGTGTTCACGTCGACAAAGATGAGGGTCGAGGCCGCCGACTGGGCATCGGTGAGCTCGGTGCCCTGGAGTCCGCCGAGCAGCGCGGTGATCCGGCGTTCCAGGTCGAGGAACCAGCCGGTCAGCACCGGGTATTCGAGCACCGGATAGTCGCCCGAGTCGAGGAACGGGGTCTTGCCCTGGGACAGTCCGCGGCCGGTGTAGAGCAGTCCGATATCGGAGTAACAGAGGAACTTGAACTGGTCCGCGCCCATCCGGCACGGCAGCCGGAACACCACGCCGGCGAGGTAGACCACCGTGCCGACCAACAGGGCGATCCGGGCCGGGCTCCACCACCCGGCGCCGACCCCGGCGTGCCGGCCGATCGGGCCGCCGATCCGCCGGGTCACCA
Organism: uncultured Actinomycetota bacterium; assembly: GCA_963731295.1. Classification (GTDB taxonomy): domain Bacteria; phylum Actinomycetota; class Actinomycetes; order Propionibacteriales; family Propionibacteriaceae; genus Microlunatus. The sequence continues at coordinate 4,954 of CAVSUP010000004.1, read as the reverse complement.
GGCTGACGAAGCCGTCACTGCGGGAGGGAGCATCAAGGGTCGGGGGCTGATCGCTGCTGATGGCCGACCGGCGTCCGGCCACGGTCAACCTCCGCCGTTGGGTGTCCCGATGCCTCCTGGCCCGCCGGCGCCCTTCGACGCGGGGGCCGACGGCTTACCGCTCCCCGAAGGCTTGGTCGACGGGTCTTCACTCGGCTTCGTGGTTTCGGTCGGGGTCTTGGACGGTTGGTTGGTCGGCTCGTTGGTCGGCGTCTGGCTGGGCTTCTTCGTCGGCGTCTTGGACGGCTCAGTCGTCGGGGTCGGCGCCTGACTGGTCCGGGTCGGTTGCGGAGCGCGGTCCCGGTTGACGTACGCCGGCGGATCGAACTGCTTGACCGCCTGACCTTTGGTCGCGACCGCCATGTACTCGTTCCAGGTCTGCGCCGGGTAGGTGCCCCCGAAGAACGTGCTGTCGCCGGGCCGGCTGAAGCCGTCGAGGCTGGCACTGCCGGAGTCACCGGCGACGTACATCACCGCGGTGGAGATCTGCTTGGTGTAGCCGACGAACCACGAAGAGTTGACGATGTTGCCGCCCCCGTCGACCTCGACGCCGTTGGTGCCGGTCTTTCCGGCCACCGGTCGGTTGAGGGTCTGCACCGATCGGCCGGTGCCGTTCTCGACCACGTTCGACAACGCGTAGGTGACGTCGTGGGCGACATCGCTGCTCATCGCCCGCTTCTCCTTGGGCTTGGCCTTGTAGACGACCTTGCCTTTGGCGTCCCGGACCTCCTTGACCACATGGTTGGCGACGTAGTTGCCGTCATTGGCGAAGGTCCCGTACGCGGTGGCCTGGTTGAGCGGACTGACCTCAGGCGTACCGATGGGCACGTTGCGGGCGACGGCATCCCAGCCGCGGGTCTTCGGCGCGCCCGCAGCCTGGGCCATCTTGATCACCTTGTCGCGGCCGTCGCTCATCTTGGTGATCAGGTCGACGAAGGCGGTGTTGATCGAGTCGGTGGTCGCTTTGAGGAGCGTGACGCCGCTGCCGTAGTTGTAGGAGTATTCGTTGCGGACCACGATGGGATCCCCGGGCAGGTTGAAGCTGTTGCCGTGGAAGGTCGAGTACAGGCTGTAGTCGTCCTTGAGGCCCGCAGCCAGCGCGTACGCCTTGAAGGTCGAGGCGGTGGGGCGGGCGGTGGTGGCCCAGTTGCGGGAGCTCTTGATGTAGTCCGGGCCGCCGTAGAGGGCGAGCACCTCGCCACTGCTGACGTCGACCGACGCGATCGCCGCATGGAGGTTCTTGGCCTTCTTGCCGGACGCGTCCGCCGCCTGCTTGGTCACCTTCTGCGCGGCATCGACGGCGGCGTTCTGGGCCTTCTTGTCGAAAGTCGTGGTGATCTTCAGCCCGCCACCGCTGATCTGGGACTGGTCGAAGCCGGCGTCGGCCAGCTCGCGTTCGACCATCTTGAGCAGGAAGCCCTTCGGGCCGCCGTAGCGTTCGTTGATCGGCACGTCCGGGAACTTGGGCAGCTTCAGCGAGTATTTGGCCGCCTTCTCCGGGGTGATGGCGCCGGTCTCGGCCATCGAGTTGATGACGTAGCGGTAGCGGTCCAGCAACTGCGGGTGGTTGTCCTTGTCCGACGGGTCGTAGTAGGTCGGGTTGTTCACCACACTGACCAAGACGGCGGCCTGCGGGACGCTCAGCTCCTTGGCATCGATCTTGAAATAGGCCTTGCTGGCGGCCTGGACGCCGTACGCACCGTGCCCGAAGTAGATGGTGTTGAGGTAGTCCGCCAGGATTTGTTCCTTGCTGACCAATTTGTTGACCTTGTACGCCAGGAACAGCTCTCTGAACTTCCGGCTGAGCTTCTGATCGGAGTTCAGATACATGATCTTGATGTATTGCTGGGTGATCGTCGATCCGCCCTGCACGGTGCCCCCATGGGCGATCACCCAGGCGGCGCGGATCATGCCGCGGATCGAGATGCCCTTATCGGTCCAGAACGTCCGGTTCTCCGCCGAGACGATCGCCTCGGTCATGTTCTTCGGGATGTCCTTGTACTTCAGGGGTTGCCGGTTCTGCACGGCGAAGCTGCCGAGCTGGGCCTTGCCGTCGTTGTAGTAGACGAAGGTGGTCGCGGTCTTGAAGTCCGCGTTGGCGTCGGGCAATTTCGTGGTGCTGTAGCCGATCGCCACGATGGCCACGCCGGCGATGATGCTGAGCGCAGCCAGGATGCCGACCACCTGGAAGATCCGCTTGACCACCCGCTTGCCGCGGGAGCCTTGGGCGCGCTCTTCCGCGCCAACGGGATTCTTCTCGACGGGGCCCCAGTGGGGGTCAACCATAAATGTCCTCAACAGTCTGCTGGCGACGCGGCGGTTTGCGCTTCACCCCGTCGCCCAGAAGATACGACAGAATCATGTGGTTCCACTTGCACGACAGGCACACCTCGACGACGACGACCTTGAACTCGCCGAACTCGTGGGCCATCTCCTCCAGCTCCGGAGTGCGCTTGATCCGCCCCGAGTATTGGCCCAGCTGATCGCCGAAGACGTACTGCAGATTGATCAGCTCGTCGGACTGGCACACCGGGCACGGCACCTTCGAGGGCTCGCCGTGATGCTTGGCCGCCCGGACCAGCATCGGGTCGGCGTCGCAGACGTCCAGGCGCGCGAGTTGGCGCCCGGGGCGCCGCAGCCCCTCCAGCTTGGAGCGTCGCTGCAGCGCGTAGTCGATGACCTCGCGCTGGGACCACATGCCGACCAGCGTACGTGGGCTCTCCGGTGTGGTCGAGTCGGAGAAGTTCCCGGCGGATCTCACCCGCGGGGCGCTGAGAGACCCTGTAGAGCGGGTTCTCGGTCACAGCGGGTGAGATCTGCCGGTTGGCCGGCCCGGAGGCCATGCCGTACGATCATGCGTCGGCCAAACGGCTGATGGGGCCATGGCGCAATTGGTAGCGCACCTGCTTTGCAAGCAGGGGGTTACGGGTTCGAGTCCCGTTGGCTCCACCGAGTCAATATCTCCTAGTCAAAGCCTATTTTCCTCCGATTCCTCGCTATCCCCCTGCTAATGCTCGGACGAACAAAGGGGACTGGCGGGGGAAAGACGCGGGGAGTTTGGGATCAGCGGGTCATCACGTGCAGGTCGGCGGCGAGACCCAGTTCGTGGAGCCAGAGGACGGCGGCGGGGATTGGCTCACGTGGGGCGCCGTGGGCGACGCGGAATCGTGTTGGCGGTTCGCTCATCGAACTGGTCACGATGGTCTCGACCTCTGCCCCGGTAAGGTGTTGCGTCGAACGAGCGGCGTCTGCAAGGCGACCACAGTCAGTGTGAACTCGTGCAGGAGCCGGCGCAAGGCAAGCCGGATTGCGGGCTTCGTGCCCCTCGCCAAGAACGTCAACGTGAGATTCCGGGCGACGCCGGGCGTATACCGCTTGTCTCGCCCAATTCGGAGACCTCCGCTTCTTGAATTTCAGCCGGCGGATCTGCTTCTGTTCATCCACGGATCCCTTGTGCGAGCTCAGCCAGCAGGATCTGTTTCCGTTGCCGCTCTACCTCGGGGTCAGTGCGCTGAATAAACTCAAGAGCATTGAACCGATCACCCTGCCGTCGGTTCTGGGGCGGTTCCAGACCTTCGATCAAGAGGGCTTCCATAGTGGCAATAAGTGTGGCGATCTCAATGCCAGCATCGGGAACAGGACTAAGGTCACCGTTCTGTTGGACCTGGCGAACCCCGAACCACGAGAAACGGTCCCAACGGCCAGTCAGCCGGTCTCGGGTGTGTTCCCACATGCGCTGGCCCATTCGGGGCTCCGTGCACCGCCCAACGTAGACGACCCGACTGCCGTCGTAGAGGAGGTAGACACCCGCTTGGGTACAGAAGTCAACATCCTGACTTCCAGACTGCTGTATACCGAGTAGTTTTGGCTGACGGGTCGTCCAGTCAACCTCGCTACGTCTCCAGAACATGCCGAAGGCATTTATGAGCCCCATTTCTTCCGCGTCTTCCGAATCCGCGACCGTGTCGGGCTGGGTCTCAGGCTCCGCGAGCTCTAGTGAAGCGTTGGCGCGGACAGCCGCTGGTTTAGAGTGAGCTGAAAGCGCGTACACGCCCATAGAGACGCGCTCTACCTGGTCCCTTAACGGAGACTGCGAGATGTTTGCCGCCACAGTCGCAGCAGGCGTGGCCCGACACTGGTCCGATACCCATTGTCGATGATTGCCTGCGCGATGTCCGCGTAGTGCATCGGCTCGCTGCTGTCACCGAGAACAGTCAGAATTGCTTCACGCCACCGCATCTGCTTGGCCATCGAAACCTCCCGTCCCCGTCGACTAGCTGAACCTTACAGACGTCAGCGACCGACTGCCCAGCTGCAGGCACCGAACGGCGTTCGTCGCCTGGGTCTTGGGGTGGAGCGATGCCCGCCACGCCTTGATCTCCGACAGCGTCACATTCTTTAGTGGCATCTCGTCGACCCTTGGCTCCACCGAGGTGAAACTGCAGGTCAAAGCCCATTCTCTGGCTTTGTCTGGCCCCATACCGAGCAGCTCAAGCTCTTGGGTAACTAGCGGGGGACGAACTTCCTAGCCGGCGAGCGACGCGGTGGCGGAATGCGATCGAGCCGATGGTGACCCGGCGGTCATCGCGGGCGAAGCTGCAGCGCGGGGTGAAGCGTCAGATCGCGCCCAACCCGATGAGCTGGCGCAGGAAGTTGGAGCGACGTGCCCGTCGTGAAAAGAGAGTCCGGGCCCCCAACCACAAAACCCTGCCGGGGCTCGTTCGCCTCCTCAGAGCTTCTTTTTTGAATCAGGCGCGGCGCAAATCCCTGGACGAATCTGCGGAGAACAAGCCTCAGGGCGCCCTGTTCTGGTTAGTCTTCATAAGCACCACCTAACCCCACCCCGAGGAGGCCGGTGTCTTTAAGCCCACCTGACTCTGAGCCACTCAACTGAGGACGAGCGCCGTGTGCGCGA
>CAVSUP010000003.1:0-1757572 GCA_963731295.1 uncultured Actinomycetota bacterium | reverse complement strand
ACCTGCCCTCGGATCCGCTGGACCCAGGCGGCCACGGTGTCCTTGTCGTTCAGGGTGCGTTCGCCGGAGTCCTTGGGATCGCCAATCATCCCGGTCGATCCGCCGACCAGGATGAGCGGCCGGTGACCGGCAGCCTGAAGGTGACGCGCCACGATCAGCTGGACGAGATTGCCGAAGTGGATGCTGGGTGCCGTCGGATCAAAGCCGACATAGAAGGTCACCGGCCCGGCGGCCAGATGCTCCCGCAGCGCCTCCTCGTCAGTTGAGTTGGCCAGCAGGCCGCGCCATTTGAGTTCGTCGAGTACGTCGGTCACGGTGCTCCACAGTAGTGGCGCGGCACCACGGGAGGCAGTGGGTTTGATCCCGCGTCCGTTCGAGATGTGGAGCCATCGTTCGCTGTGACGGCCGAGCACCCCGCTCCGGACGCGAGTTGATCTTGCCTGCCGACGGGGTCAGCTCAAGGCCCCGAACGCCTTCCCCCGTTGAGACAAACGTCGGACAGGATCAGGGAAGGAGAACCACGGCGGCCAGTTCGTCGAGCTGGCGGCGCACCTGAACAGTGGCGGTGCCGCCGCGACCGTCGCGGCTGGCCACGGAGCCGGCAACCGTCAGCACTTGACGGACCTCAGGAGTCAGGCGCTGATCGACCCCGGCGAGTTGATCATCAGTGAGATCGCTCAGCTCGATCCCCTGTTGCTCACACAGCCGTACGCACGCACCGGCGATGTGGTGGGCGTCGGAGAAGGGCACGCGCTGGCGCACCAGCCAGTCGGCGACGTCGGTGGCCAGGGAGAAGCCGCGCGGCGCCAACGATTCCAGTCGCCCGGCATCGAAGGTCAACGTCGCCACCATCCCGGCCACCGCCGGCAGCAAGATCAACAACTGATCCACCGAATCGAAGACCGGTTCCTTGTCCTCCTGCAGATCCCGGTTGTAGGCGAGCGGCAGACCCTTCAGCGTGACCAGGAGTCCGGTCAGGTTGCCGATCAGCCGCCCGGACTTCCCGCGAGCCAACTCGGCCACGTCAGGATTCTTCTTCTGCGGCATGATGCTGGAACCGGTCGACCACTCATCAGCCAGCTTGGCGAAGCCGAACTCGTGGGTCACCCAGAGGATCACGTCCTCGCTGAGCCGAGACAGGTCGATGCCGATCTGAGCCAGCACGTACGCGGATTCGGCGACCAGATCCCGGGCCGCCGTGCCGTCGATCGAGTTGGCCACGCTGGAGTCGAAACCAAGATCAGCCGCGACCGACTCGGGGTCCAGGCCGAGCGAAGTGCCGGCCAGGGCGGCCGAACCGTACGGGCTGACGGCCAGCCGCCGGTCAAGATCGGCGATCCGGTCCAGATCCCGGGCCAGCGGCCAGGCGTGGGCGAGCAGATGGTGCGACAACAAGATCGGCTGCGCATGCTGCAGGTGGGTGCGACCCGGCATCGCCACCCCCAGCTGGGCCTCCGCCTGACCGTGCAGTGCGCCCACCACCCCGCGGACGCCGGCCGCGACCTGCTCGAGCTGATCGCGAAGATACATCCTGATCAAGGTGGCGATCTGGTCGTTGCGGATCGGCCGGCCCGCAGTCGCCCACCAAGATCAACACCAGCGATCTGGACCAATCGGCGTTCCAGTGCCCCGTGCACATCCTCGTCGGTCTCGGCCGGGACGAACTGTCCCGACTCGACCTCGACGCTGAGTTGATCGAGAGCCGCGACCATGCCCGTCAGCTCGTCATCGGTCAGCAACGTTGCCCGGTGCAGCGCTCGGGCGTGGGCCTGCGATCCGCGGATGTCGTACGGGGCCAGTCGCCAGTCGAACTGGGTCGACTTGCTCAAGGCGGCCATGGCCGCGGCCGGTCCGTCGGCGAACCGGCCGCCCCAGAGCTTGCCGGTGTGCGCCGGACCTCCGGTCTGGGCAGCAGTCATGACGTCAAGGTGCCATCCCGGCGGGCAGCGAGCTTGCTCGACATGCCGTAGATCTCGATGAAGCCCCGGGCCTGCGACTGGTCGAAGGTGTCCCCCTCGTCGTAGGTCGCGAGGCCGAAGTCGTACAGGCTGACCTCACTGCGCCGGCCCGTCGGCGTCACCTTCCCCGCATGCATGATCATCCGGATCTCGCCGCTCACTGCCTGCTGCGCTTCGTCGATGAAGCGGTCGAGGGCCCGCTTCAACGGGGAGAACCACTGGCCGTCGTAGACGAGCTCCCCCCAGCGCTGATCGACCCCCCGCTTGTATCGGGCGAGCTCCCGCTCGATGGTGACGTTCTCCAGCTCCATGTGGGCGGTGATCAAGGCGATGGCCCCCGGCGCCTCGTAGACCTCGCGACTCTTGATGCCAACCAGTCGATCCTCGACGATGTCCAGCCTTCCGACACCCTGAGCGCCAGCCCGCTCGTTGAGGATCTGGATCGCCTGCAGCACTGAGACTTTCTCTCCGTCGATGGCCACCGGAATGCCTCCATCGAAGGTGATCACCACCTCGTCGGCGTCCCGGGTGATGGACGGGTCGGCCGTGTAGGCATAGACGTCCTCGATCGGCCCGTTCCAGATGTCCTCCAAGAAGCCGGTCTCCACCGCACGACCCCACACGTTCTGATCGATCGAGTACGGCGAGGACTTGCTCTGGTCGATCGGCAGGCCCTTCTCCTCGGCGTACGCGATGGCCTTCTCCCGGGTCCAGGCGTAGTCGCGGACCGGCGCGATCACCTTCAGCGACGGGGCCAGGTTCGCGATGCCCACCTCGAACCGCACCTGGTCGTTGCCCTTCCCGGTGCAGCCGTGGGAGACCGTCGAGGCGCCGTGGAACTTGGCCGCCTCCGCCAGGTGCCGGACGATCAGCGGCCGCGAGAGCGCCGACACCAATGGATAGCGGTCCATGTAGAGCGCATTGGCCCGCAAGGCGGGCAGGCAGAAGTCGTCGGCAAATTCGTCCTTCGCGTCGACCACCACCGCCTCGACGGCACCGCAGTCCAGCGCCCGCTGGCGGATGACCTCCATGTCCTCTCCGCCCTGGCCGACATCGACGGCTACGGCGACGACTTCCCGCCCGGTCTCCTCGCCGAGCCAGCCGATGCAGACTGAGGTATCCAGTCCGCCGGAGTAGGCCAAGACAATCCGATCGCTCACGTCTTCGTCCTCTTCTTTGCTTGTGTGGTTGGTGCCTGAGTAGTTGATCTTCGTGTGGTTGATGCTCGTGTGGTTGCTGGGTGGGTCGTTGGTGCGGGGTTGGTCAGGGCCCCGGTGAGCGCCGCCGGCTTGGCGGAGTGACTCATGACCAGGAACGTTTCCGCGATGGCGGTGCCGCCCTCGGGACTGCGGGTGATCAACAAGATGGTGTCGTCGCCGGCGATCGTGCCGAGGATGGCTTCCCAGCCGACCCGGTCGATAGCGGACGCAAAGTATTGGGCGGCGCCCGGCGGAGTGCGGAGCACGACGAGATTGGCCGACGCCTCAGCCGAGACGAGCACCTCGCCGCACAGTCGGGCCAGCCGTCCTTCGAACGACGCGAACTCACCGACGTGCGGCGTACGGTCGCCGCCCTCCCCCGGCGCGGCGTAGACCAGGTGGCCGCCGGAGCCTCGCACCCGCAGGGCCCCGATCTCGACGAGGTCCCGGGACAACGTCGCCTGATTGACCTGGGAGCCGGCCGCGGACAGCAGCTCGGCGAGCTCGGTCTGGGACCGCACCTCCTGCTGCTCCAGCAGGGCGATGATCTTCGCGTGCCGTGCCGTCTTGGTCAGCGGCGCGATGACGGTCATGACCGCGCCCAGGTGTCGAGGGAGGCCAGCATCGCCTTCTGCACATGGCGGCGGTTCTCCGCCTCATCCCAGACCACTGATTGCGGACCGTCGATCACGTCGGCTGCGATCTCTTTGCCCCGGTACGCGGGCAAACAGTGCAGCACGATGGCATCCGGGGCCGCGCGACGAAGCAACGCACCGTCCAGGCTGTAGGGCCGGAAGGTCTTGAGCCGGTCGGCGGCGTCGTCCTCCTGACCCATCGAGACCCAGGTATCGGTGGCGACAACATCGGCGCCGGTCACCGCCTCGGCGGCCGAATCAGTGACCACGACACTGCCACCGTGCGCCGCGGCCAGCACTCGGGCCCGCTCGACCATCGCCGCGTCCGGATGCCAGCCCACCGGTGCGCCGATCCGGACGTGCAGCCCGGCCAGGGCACCGCCCACGAGGTAGGAATTGGCCATGTTGTTGGCCCCGTCACCGACGTAGCCGAGCGTCAGGCCGGCCAGCACGCCCTTGTACTCCCTGATGGTTTGCAGATCGGCGAGGATCTGACACGGATGGAAGTCATCGGTCAGCGCGTTGATTACCGGGACACCCGCGTACGCGGCCATCTGCTCGAGGTCGCTCTGGGCGAAGGTTCGCCAGACGATCACCGCCGACTGGCGTCCGAGGACCCGGGCGGTGTCGGCGATCGATTCGCGTTGACCGATCCCGGCCAGTCGGGCGTCCACGATCATCGGATACCCGCCGAGCTCCGCGATACCCGCCGCGAACGACGTCTGCGTCCGCAGTGTGGGCTTGTCGAAGAGGACCGCGACCGACCGCGGACCGGCGAACGGGGTGGTCGCGTACGGGTGGGCCTTGAACACATCGGCCAGGTCGAGCACTGCGGTTTGTTCGGCCGCCGTCAGGTCGTCGTCGGCGAGGAAATGGCGTACGGTCATGCGGCACCGACCGTCTCGATGATCATGGGGAGCGCGGTGACGAAGTTGTCAAGTTGCGCCGCGGTGATGATCAAGGGGGGCGCGATCCGCAGCACGTCGGGTCGGGGAGCGTTGATGATGAAACCCGCGTCCAGCGCCGCGTCGGAGATCGCCGGCGCTACGGATTCGGTCAGGGTGATCCCGCGGAGCAGACCACGACCGCGAACCCCGGTGATCATCGGATGCCCGAGAGCAAGGACTGCACTCGCCAGGTGTTCCCCCATCTCGATGGCGTGGGCGAGCAGCCCGTCCCGTTCGATCACTGCGATCACCGCCAGGCCGGCGATGGCGGCGACCGGATTGCCGCCGAACGTGCTGCCGTGGCTGCCCGGCCCGAGCAGTCCGACCGCTGCACCGGTGGCGATGCAGGCGCCGATCGGGAAGCCGTTGCCCAGGCCCTTGGCCAGAGTGATGATGTCGGCGCGGACGTCGTCGGCCTGGTGGGCCAGCCAGCGCCCGGTCCGCCCCACTCCGGTCTGCACCTCATCGATCCACAGCAGCGATCCGTGTCGATCGCAGAGCTGCCGGGCGGCCGCGAGGTAGCCCTCCGGCGGGACAACGATGCCGTTTTCGCCCTGGATCGGCTCGAGCACGACCGCGGCCACGTCCTCGCCCATCGCGGCGTCGAGTGCCGCCGCATCGCCGTACGGGACGAAGATCACGTCGCCCGGTAACGGAGCAAAGGGCTCGCGATAGCGGGGATTATGGGTCAGGGCCAGAGCACCCATCGACCGACCGTGGAAGGCGCCCTCGGTCGAGATGATCTTGGTCCGGCCGGTGGCGCGGGTGATCTTGAAGGCCGCTTCGTTGGCTTCGGTCCCCGAGTTGGTGAAGAACACCCGGGCGTCTTCGGCGCCGGTCATCGCCACCAACCGGGAGGCCAGAGCCACCTGGGCCGGGGTGGCGAAGAAGTTGGACACGTGACCGAGCGTCGCGATCTGCCCGGTGATCGCCGACAGCACGGTCGGATGGGCATGACCCAAGGCGTTCACGGCCAAGCCGGAGAGCAGATCGAGATGGCGCCGGCCTTCGGCGTCCCAGACGTAACACCCTTCGCCGCGGACGAAAACCCGCTTCGGCGTACCGAAGGTGTTCATCACGGTCTGGCCGTAGGCCTCCAGGACCGCCGTCGATCCCTGCGCTTGAAGACCCGCGAGCTGTGAGCTGGTGATCATGGAGTCAGTCGTCATCAGATCCCTCCGCCATATTCGCCGTTCGCGTACTCGTGGGGTGGGATGCCTTCGGCGGCGGAGAAGACCCGACTGCCGAGCCGGATCAGCCCGTCCTGGGTGACCATGGTGCCGATGCCGGCATTGGTGAAGATCTCCAGCAGCAGGGCGTGGGGCACCCGGCCGTCGGTGACCGTGGCCCGGGTGAGGCCACCTTCCACCGCTCGTAGGCAGGCCTCCATCTTCGGCACCATGCCCGATTCGAGCTGCGGCATCAGCACGCGCAGTTCACTGGCCGGAAGATCGCGAATGATCTCGGCCTGCTCGCCCGGCGGCGGTGGCCACTGTCGGTAGAGACCTTCGACGTCGGTCAGCACCACCAGCCGCTCGGCACCGAGAGCAACGGCCAACGCGGCCGCGGCGGTGTCGGCGTTCACGTTGTGCACCACGCCGTTGACGTCGGGCGCGATGGTGGCGACCACCGGCACGCTGCCGGAATTGATCAAGCCTTCGATCGCCTCGGTGCGGACCGCGACCACATCGCCGACGAGACCCAGATCGACGTCTTCGCCGTCGATGACGGTGCCGCGTCGCTCAGCGGTGAACAGCCCACCGTCCTCCCCGGACAACCCGACCGCCAGTGTGCTGTGGGTGTTGATCAGACCGACGAGATCCCGTCCGACCTGGCCGACGAGCACCATCCGGACCACGTCCATGGCTTCCGGGCTGGTGACCCGCAGACCGCCGCGGAATTCTGAGGTGATGCCGAGCCGGGATAGCATCGACGAGATCTGCGGACCGCCGCCGTGCACGACAACCGGGTGGATCCCACAGCGCTTCATGAAGACGATGTCCTGCGCGAAGGCTCGCTTCAGGCCTTCGTCGATCATCGCGTTGCCGCCGTACTTGATCACCACGATCTTGCCGGCGTACGTCTCCAGCCACGGCAGGGTTTCGGTCAGGATGGAGGCCTTCTCGACGAGCGACAATCCGCCGGTCAGCGCGGCATGAATGCTCACGACGAATACTCCGCGTTTTCCTTGACGTAGTCGTAGGTGAGGTCGTTGGTCCAGATGGTTGCCTGGTGGCTGCCGTTACGCAGATTGACCTCGACCGCCACCTTGCGTCCGGTGAGATCGACCAGCTCCCGCGGCTCGCCGATGCCACCGTCCCGACAGACCTGGACACCATTGAAGGCGACGTCGATCCGCTCCGGCTCGAAGTCGGCCGAGGTGGTGCCGATAGCGGCCAGGACCCTTCCCCAGTTGGGATCGGCACCGAAGATGGCGCACTTGAAAAGATTGCTCCGGGCGATGGCCCGGCCGACCTCGACCGCGTCGGCCTCGGATGCGGCATGCTCGACGTGGATCGCGATGTCGTGGGCCGCGCCCTCGGCGTCGTGCAACAACTGGAGGGCCAGGTCCGCGCAGGTCTCGTTCAACGCCGCTTGGAAGTCGGCGGGCAGCGGCGTCACGCCCGATGCGCCGCTGCTCATCAAGATCACCGTGTCGTTGGTCGACATGCACCCGTCGCTGTCCACCCGGTCGAAGCTCAGCCGGCAGGCCTCCGCGAGTTGATCATGAAGCCGGTCCGGGTCCACGACTGCGTCAGTGGTGATCGTGACCAGCATGGTGGCCAGCCCGGGCGCCAGCATGCCCGCGCCTTTCGCCATGCCGCCGACCGACCAGCCCTCATCGTGCCGACTGGCCAGCTTGGGCACCGAGTCGGTGGTCATGATCGCTTCGGCCGCCGCCTGGCCGCCTTGGGAGCTGAGTTGCGGGACCAGAGCGGTGATCCCGGCGGCGATCTTGTCCATCGGCAGCCGCAGTCCGATCAGACCGGTCGAGCAGACCGCGACATCGATGGCCCCGACCTCGGCCACGCCGGACTCCCCCAGCACCTCGCCGACCAGTTCGGCCGTCTTGTGGGTGTCGGCGAAGCCGGCCGGCCCGGTGCACGCATTGGCACCGCCGGAGTTCAAGATCACCGCCCGCAGTCGACCGTCGGCCAGCACCTGCTCGGACCAGATGACCGGGGCCGCCTTGACCCGGTTGCCGGTGAAGACGCCGGCGGCGGCGAAGTCGGGCCCGGTGTTCAACACCAGGGCCAGATCGCTCTTGCCGCTCGACTTGAGACCGGCGGTCACCCCGGCTGCCAGAAATCCTGCCGCGCTCGTGACGCTCATTGTTCTTCCTCGAGTTCGATGCGGTGGCCTGCTGCCGCCCAGACGTCCTGGGTCTGGTCGGCCTGTCCCGCCGGCACCAGGATCCAGTCGGTGTCGAAGGTCGAAGCAGCGAGGATGGAGATAGCGGCGTCGGCCAGCGGCTCGAGCAGACCCGCCAGCACGCCGATCAGCGAATGGTCCAGCGGACCGTCGATGCTGAAGGCGACGAACGGCCCCACGCCGGTGACCGTTCCGGGCATGGCCTCGTACGCGCCGATGATCGACAGCTCGTCGCTCGTCCGGGTGATGCTGGCGAATGGCGCATCGTCGTCGCTCAGCGCCCAGCGCGGAATCGGGGCGTGGGCCGACAGCTGGGCCAGACCGAGGTGCACCTCATGCCGGGTCAGTTCCCAGGAGGTCATGGCGCCACCCCCACCGTCGACAAAGCGGTGGATTCGGGAAGGCCCAGGGCGAGGTTCATGCACTGGACCGCGCCGCCCGCGGTGCCCTTGGTGAGATTGTCCAAGGCGGCAACGGCGACCAGTCGGCCGGCGGCCTGATCGACCGTGACCTGCAGGTGTACCGCATTGGATCCCAACACCGACTGGGTTTGTGGCCACTGACCGGCGGGGAGCAAATGGATGAAGGGCTCGCCGGCGTAGGTGGTGGCGTAGGCCTCATAGGCGTCGGCCGTGCTCCGCGTGGGATCGGCCAGCGGTGCGGTGCAGGTGGCCAGAATGCCGCGGGACATCGGCACCAGCACCGGGGTGAACGAGACGCTGGGCGCTTCGGCCCCGCAGGTCCGGAAGTTCTGCAGCATCTCCGGCGTGTGCCGATGCACCCCGCCGACCCCGTACGCGCAGGCCGAACCCATCAACTCCGAGCCCAGCAGGTGCGGCTTCAGCGAACGGCCCGCGCCGGACGGCCCCGACGCCGCGACCACCACGACATCGCGGGCCGCGGTCAGGCCCGCGGTGATCGCCGGGAGCAGAGCCAGGGTGGCCGTCGTCGGGTAGCACCCAGGGACGGCGATCCGCCGCGCTCCGACCAGTTTGCCGCGCTGGCCCGGCAACTCCGGGAGCCCGTAGGGCCAGGTGCCGGCGTGCGCGGACCCGTAGAACTGCTGCCAGGCGAGCGGGTCGTCGAGCCGGAAGTCAGCCCCGCAGTCGATCACCACGGTGTCCGGGTCCAGCTGTTCGGCCACGGCCGCCGAGGCTCCGTGCGGCAGGGCGAGGAAGACAACGTCGTGGCCACGAAGCGTCTCGGCGTCGGTCTGGCCGACGATCCGCCCGGCCAGCGGTACGAGATGGGGCTGATGCTCGCCGAGCCGCGAGCCGGCGCTCGCACCGGCGGTCAGCGCCCCGATGTCGACTTGGGGATGGCCGAGCAGCAGGCGGAGCAGTTCTCCCCCGGCATAGCCCGTAGCGCCGGCCACGGCGACCCTAAACGTCATGTGCATAAGCATGCCATAGTCAGCATTTTCATGCACTCTCAATACCGGCCCACCGCCTGTCGATGCCGGTTCGTCGGACCAGGGATCGGCCGGTCTCCCACCCACTCGCTAGCCTGCGGAGCATGACTTACCTCGCCGCGGAGAACCGATACGACATCCAGCCCTACCGCCGTTGCGGCCGGAGCGGCCTCAAGCTGCCCGCCGTCTCGCTCGGATTCTGGCACAACTTCGGCGACGACAAGCCGCTCGAGACCCAGCGCGCGATCATGCGCCGGGCGTTCGACCTCGGCGTCACCCATTTCGACCTGGCCAACAACTACGGACCGCCGTACGGCTCGGCCGAGACGAACGCCGGAGGGATCCTGGCCGAGGATTTTGCGCCCTACCGCGACGAGTTGGTGATCTCGTCCAAAGCCGGCTGGGACATGTGGCCCGGCCCCTACGGCGACCACGGCTCCCGCAAGTACCTGACCGCCAGCCTCGACCAGTCGCTCAAGCGGTTGCAGCTCGACTATGTGGACATCTTCTATCACCACCGACCGGATCCGGAGACGCCGCTGGAAGAGACGATGGGGGCATTGGACGCCGCGGTCCGGGCCGGCAAGGCGCTCTACGTGGGGGTCTCGTCGTACTCCCCCGAGCACACCGCCAAGGCCGCGGCGATCCTGCGGGACCTCGGCACTCCGATGCTCATCCACCAGCCCTCGTACTCGATGTTCAACCGGTGGATCGAAGGCGGGCTCCTCGACGTGCTCGAGCAGGAAGGGGTCGGTTGCATCGCGTTCACCGCGCTCGCTCAGGGCCTGCTCACCGATCGCTATCTCGACGGCATCCCGGCGGATTCTCGGGCGGCTCAGGGCAAGTCGCTCGACACCGCGATGATCAACGACGAGAACCTGGCGCGCATCCGGGCCCTGGCCGAGATCGCCAAGGGCCGCGGACAGACGCTGGCCCAGCTCGCTCTGGCCTGGGTGCTCCGCGATCGCCGGGTGACCACCACGCTGATCGGGGCCAGCAGTGTCCAGCAACTCGAGGACAATGTGGCAGGCGGTCAAGCGGCTCGACTTCAGCGACGACGAACTCGCGGAGATCGACCGGCATGCGGTGGAGTCCGGGATCGACCTGTGGGCCGGAGCCCGAGAGGCCACCGGCTGATCGCGCTCACGAACGGCTCAGGCGTTCCGATCAGGTCGTCCGCTGCACCGCCCCGGTGCGGTCGGCGGCGGCTGCTACCGCGGCGTCCCGCGCCTCGCCGGTCTCCCGGTCGGTCAGGGTCCGGTCGGGCGCGCGGAAGCGCAGCGCGTACGCGAGCGACTTCTTCCCGGTGCCGATCTGCTCGCCGGTGTAGACGTCGAACAGGGTGACCGACTCCAGCAACGGACCGGCCCCGAACCGCAGGGCCGTTTCGACCGCAGCGGCGGGCACATCGGCGTCGACGATCAGCGCCACATCCTCCTTGGCGACGGGGAACCCCGAGATCGCGCTCACGTCGCCGCCCTCGGGTGCGGCCGCGATCAGGGCGTCCAGATCGATCTCGGCGGCCGCGGTCCGCGCCGGCAGTCCGTACGCCGCACAGACGCTCGGATGCAGCTCGCCGGCTTGGCCGATCACCACGCCGTCGGGCGTGACGAACTCGGCACATCGACCGGGATGCCACGGAGCCCGCTCGGCGGACCGGCGGGTCAGTCGGAGACCGGCAGCGTCGGCCGCGACCTCCACGAACGCCAGCGCCTGCGGCCAGCCGGCGGGTTCGCCGGGACCGGTCCAGCCCGACGCCAGCCACTGCCCGGTGAGCACCGCAGCCAGCTGGCGCGGTTGCCGACCGAGTGCCGCGTCGAGCGCGGCGAGCTCCGCCGCCGACGGCCGCTGGCTGACGGCCGGTCGCGGGGCGGTCACCTCCGGATCGCCGGCGAAGAAGACCGAGCCCGACTCGAACAGGGCCAGATCATCCTGCCCCCGACTGCGGTTGCGGGCGACCGCAGCGAAGATGCCCGGCAGCAGCGTGGTGCGCAGATACGGACTGGTCTCCGCCAGTGGATTGATGATCTTGTTCAACCGACGGCGCTCGTCGTCGGCGGCCAGCCCGAGTCGATCGAGCTCGTCGACCGACAGGAACGGGAAGCTGAGGATCTCCACGAATCCCGAGGTCACCAGCGCGGCATTGACGGCCCGGCGCGTGCGTTGCGAGCGGGTCAGTCCGCGACCGACCGGAGCCTTAGGCAACACGGCCTCGATGGTGTCGAAGCCGATCAACCGGCCGACCTCCTCGACATAGTCGTAGGGATCGGTCAGATCGGGTCGCCAGCTCGGCGCGGTGATGGTCAGCCGGCCATGATCATCGATCACGGTGGCACCGATCGAGATGATCAACGACACCACGGTTTCATGATCGACTTCGGCGCCCAGGATCGCGCCCGGCAGGGTATCCGCGACCGTGGTCGTGGCATCGGCCGGCAGCGTGCCGCAGACCGTCTCGGCCGGATCGAGCGTCCCGCCGGCCAGCTCAACCAGCAGCTGAGCCACCCGGTGGGCCGCCGCGTAGGTCGCGGCCGGATCGACGCCACGCTCGAACCGCCGGGACGCCTCCGAGGCCAGCTTGTGCCGGCGCGACGTCCGGGCCGTGGTCATCGCGTCGAAGTGAGCGGCCTCGATGATCACGTTGGTCGTGCCCGCGGAGATCTCGGTGG
The DNA here is from genome assembly GCA_963731295.1 of uncultured Actinomycetota bacterium. Lineage (GTDB taxonomy): Bacteria > Actinomycetota > Actinomycetes > Propionibacteriales > Propionibacteriaceae > Microlunatus. Next base: position 1,745,381 of record CAVSUP010000003.1, on the reverse strand, counting down.
TCGCCCCGCCCATCACTCCGGCGAGCCCGATCGGGCCGGAGTCGTCGGTGATCAACAGATCCTCGGCGTGCAAGGGGCGTACGACGTCGTCGAGGGTGGTGAGCTGCTCCCCCGGCGCCGCCGAGCGGACGACGATCGGGCCGGCGAGTCGGTCCGCGTCGTAGGCGTGGATCGGCTGACCGGTCTCCAACATCACGTAGTTGGTGATGTCGACCACAAGTGAGATCGACCGCATGCCGGCCAACTGGACCCGTCGGGCGAGCCAGCGCGGAGTCGGGCGCGACGGGTCGATCCCGGTCACCCCGATCGCCACGAACAGCGGGCAGGCCACGGACTGCAGCTCGACCGGATAGCCGTCAGCGACCTCCGACGGCACCGGGCGATCGACCGGGTCGGTGAACGCCGCACCGGTGGCCTGCGCGGCCTCGCGCGCGAGTCCGCGCAGCGACAGGCAGTAGCCGCGGTCCGGCGTCACGGCGATGTCGAGCACGTCGTCGCGGAGCTGCAGCACGATAGCCGCATCGGTCCCGGGCTGAAGATCATCATCGCCCAGCACCATGATGCCGTCATGATCATCACCGAGGCCGAGCTCGCGGGCCGAGCAGATCATCCCGTCCGAGATGTGGCCGTAGGTCTTCCGGGCCGCGATGGCGAATCCGCCCGGCAGCACCGCTCCGGGCAGCGCGACCACGACATGATCATCAACGGCGAAGTTCCGCGCCCCGCAGACGATGCCGCGCGTTTCCTCGTCCCGCTCTGGCCGCCCACGTCGACCTGGCACCAGCGGATCGTCTTGCCGTTCTTCTGCGGCTCCTCGACGAATTCCAGCACCCGGCCGATGACGACCGGTCCGGTGACATCGGCGCCAGCCTGATCGACGGTCTCGACCTCCAGACCAGCCCTGATCAGGGCCGTACCGAGAGCCCGCGGCATCAAGATCGTCCGGCAGCGCGGCGTACTCGCGCAGCCAGCCCAACGGCGCCCTCATCGCGCCCCTCCAGCTGAGATCGCCCTCATCGCGCGAGTCCGATGAGGGAGCGGCTGTAGCGGACGTCGCCTTCGATCATGTCGCGCATGTCCTCGGAGTTGTTGCGGAACATCAAGGTGCGGTCCACGCCCATGCCGAACGCGAAGCCTGAGTAGACCTCCGGGTCGATCCCGCAGGCGACGAGCACCCGGGGGTTGACCACCCCGCAGCCGCCCCACTCGATCCAGCCCTCGCTCCGGCAGGTCCGGCACGGGTTGGCGGGATCGCCGACCGAGGCGCCGTGGCAGACGAAACACTCCAGGTCGACCTCGGCCGACGGCTCGGTGAACGGGAAGTAGTTGGGCCGCATCCGCGTTCTGGTCTCGCCGAACATGGCCTGGGCGAAATGATCCAGCGTGCCGCGCAGGTGGCCGAGCGTGATCCCCCGGTCGACGACCAGGCCTTCGATCTGGTGGAAGACCGGCAGGTGCGTGGCGTCGTACTCGTCGGCTCGATAGACCTTGCCCGGACAGACGACATAGATCGGCGGTCGGCGGGTGAGCATGGTGCGCGCCTGCACCGGAGAGGTATGGGTCCGCAGCACGAGCCCGGCGGTGTCGGATCCGACGAACAGCGTGTCCTGCATGGTGCGGGCCGGATGATCGGGGATGAAGTTCAGGGCATCGAAGTTCATCCACTCGGACTCGAGCTCGGGCCCTTCGGCGACCTCCCAGCCCATCGCGACGAAGACGTCTTCCATCACGTGCATCAACGCGGTAACCGGATGCGCGGCACCCACCGGCTGGGTGGAGACGGGCAGGGTCACGTCGACCTGCTCCTCAGCCAGGCTCCGGGTCAGCTCGGCGGCGGAGATCTCGGCCTCCCGAGCCTTCAGCGCCTGGTTGATCCCACCGCGCGCCTGGCCGATCCGGCTCCCGGCATCCTTGCGGGCTTGGGGCGGCAGCGCACCGATCTCCCGGTTGGCCAAGGCGATCGGCGACCGGTCACCGGCGTGCGCGAGCCGGGCCTGCTTGAGCTCGGCCACCGTGGTTGCCGCCGCAAACGCCGCCAGCGCCTCAGCCACCATGGCCTCGACGTGCTCGGCGTCCAGCGGCGCGACCTGGACGGGGTCGTAGCTCTTGTTCGGCCCGGACATGGGCTCCCCTCGGTTCATGCGGCGCCGGCTCCGGCGCCCGGAACAGTCTAGGAATGGTCAGCCGTACGCCGCGACCGGGTTTAGGTGGTGGACCACCGGCGCTCCCCTCTTCGCCCCTTTCCCTTTCCGACTTGTCGGAAAGGGGGCGGAGGCAGGGGCGGGGAGGTCAGGGGTTGGGGGCCGCGGCCCGTTGGGCCGTCGCTGTCGCATAGAGAAACACGGCAGCGGCGGTAGACAGGTTGAGACTCTCGGCCCGGCCGTACATCGGCACCGCAACGAGGCGGTCGAGCAGGGCGGCGCGATCAGCCGGCAACCCCCAGGCCTCGTTGCCGAGCACCCACATCGTCGGCCGGGCGAGCTCACCGGATTCGGCCAGATCCTCCAGCGTCCCGGACCCGCCGCCGTCGGCCCCGAATACCTGCAATCCGGCGGCCCGCCCGGCCGAGACAGCGTCGGACAGCCCGACTTCGATGGCGATCGGCAGGTGGAACAGGCTGCCGGTGCTGGCGCGTACGGTCTTGCCGTTGTGGAGGTCGACCGAGTCGCCGGTGATCAGTACGGCGTCGGCCCCGAAGGCGTCGGCGCAGCGGATCACCGTGCCGAGGTTGCCCGGATCGCGGACCTGGTCGCAGACGACGACCAACTGGGGCGTGACCCCCAGCGCTTCGGCCAGCGCGACGTCGACCGTACGACAGACTGATATCACTCCCTGCGGAGACACGGTGTCAGCGAGGGTGGCCAGATCGCGCGCGGAGACCCTCGTCGTCCGCACCGCTGATCGGGCTGCGACATTGAGCAGATCCTGGTGCCGGTCGACAGAATCGTCGGCCACGAACAGTTCCAGCACCGTGTCCGGGCGACCCAGCGCCTCGGCCACCGCTTGGCGTCCCTCGGCGAGGAACCGGCCGGACGCTGTCCGTTCCTTCTTGCGCAGCAAACGACGAGCCGATCGCACCTGCCCGATGGAGGCCGGGTCAGGGGCGATCGGCTCGTTGAAAGTCAGTTCCAGCCGGCTGGACAACGCCGGCTGGTCCGCTGAGGACAGCGCGACCTCAGGCTGCGGCGGTGTCGGCGTTCGGGACGTTCGTCCCTGCGGTGTCAGCCGCGACCACGTGAGCTTTGGCGATCTCGACCAGCGCGCTGAACGCGGTCGGGTCGGTGACCGCCAGGTCAGCGAGGATCTTGCGGTCGACCTCGACACCGGCTGACTTGAGGCCGGAGATGAAGCGGTTGTAGGTCATGCCGTCCGCACGGGCCGCAGCATTGATCCGCTGGATCCACAGCTTCCGGAAGTCACCCTTGCGAGCGCGGCGGTCGCGGTAGGCGTAAACCAGCGAGTGGGTGACCTGCTCCTTGGCCTTGCGGTACAGCCGGGACCGCTGACCGCGGTAGCCCGATGCCTGCTCGAGGACCTCGCGGCGCTTCTTGTGTGCGTTGACCGAGCGCTTGACGCGTGCCATTGCAGTTACTCCTTAATTCGTTCGTGGATTCGGGGCTCAGGCGCGCTTGCCGAGCAGCTTCTTGGCCTTGGCGGCATCGCCCGGCTTCAGGACGGCATCGCCGTCGAGGCGCCGGGTGCGCGTGCTGGCCTTGTGCTCGTTCAGGTGCATCTTGCCCGCCTTGCGATGCATCAACTTGCCCGTCCCCGTGAACTTGAACCGCTTCTTGGCACCGGAGTGCGTCTTCATCTTCGGCATGGTTGCCGCTCCATTTCTGTTTCAGGTCGTGCGGTGGTGCTCGACGCCCGGGCGAGCCCGGGCTGGGCTTACAGATTCACAACTACGGCAGGTCGACGTCCGGATCAAGGTTGTCGGCCGGGCCCCGGCGACGCTTGGTCACCGGCTCCGCGGCGTGCTGAGCCCGAAGAGCAGCTTCCTGGGCGCGCTCCTCGTCCTGGTCGGCCTGCCGGGCCGCCATCCGGCGATCCCGCTCGACCGCAGCTTCGGCTCGGGCTTCGGTCTTCTTCTTGTGCGGGCCGAGGACCATCAGCATGTTCCGACCGTCCTGCTTCGGCGAGGACTCGACGAAACCGAACTCATCGACGTCGGCGGCCAACTTCTTCAGCAGGTTGTAACCGAGCTCAGGGCGTGACTGCTCGCGCCCGCGGAACATGATCGTGATCTTGACCTTGTCACCGGCCTTGAGAAACCGCACGACGTGACCCTTCTTGGTCTCGTAGTCGTGGATGTCGATCTTCGGCCGAAGCTTCATTTCCTTGATCACGGTGTTGGTCTGGTTACGGCGGCTCTCACGCGCTTTCTGCGCGTTCTCGTACTTGAACTTGCCGTAATCCATGAGCTTGGCCACGGGCGGCCGCGCCATCGGGGCGACCTCCACCAGGTCGAGCTCGGCCTCGCGCGCCAGGCGCAGGGCATCCTCGATACGTACGATCCCTACCTGCTCCCCGGCCGGCCCGACAAGTCGGACCTCGGAGACGCGAATGCGATCGTTGATTCGCGGTTCGGTGCTGATATGTCCTCCAATTGGTTGCGAAACTCCTGTGCCGAATCGGCTGGACAATGCGAAAAGGGCCTTCGCGCAGGCGAAGACCCTGAAACCACGAATGGACGGCTAGGCGCCGTCATCCGTAGACCAACCCGACAACCATCGCAGGCGATGTCGTACGGGTGGGAGATCAGGTCTCCGCTTGCAGATCCGCTGTCCAGCCGGATCGGTCGAAGTCAAGATATCACCGCAGGCCGGTTGAGGGCACATCCGCCGGTATCGACTCCGCCAAAGTGAACGATTCGACCGACGCTCCTATTCCGGCGCGCAAGCCGGCGGCCTTGGTGGCGAGATAGCGCTGCTCAGCGAGATTGGCCGTCCGCGCGGCGGCCGCGGTGAACGCGACGATGGCGTCGGTTGGCCGTCCGGCCTGCTCGAGCAGGTGGCCGCGGACGGCGTGCAGCCGATGATGATCGGACAAGGCTTCGGTCACGGTGTCAAGCAGGCGGAGGCCGGCGGTCGGGCCGTGGACCATGGCGGCGGCGACCGCTCGATTGAGGGTCACCAGCGGGTTGCCGGTGAGCTGTTCCAGCACGCCGTACAGGGCCAGGATCTCGGCCCAATCCGTGTCGGCCGCGCGAGCGGCGTCATCGTGGACGGCGGCGATGGCCGCCTGCAGCTGATATTCGCCGGCCGGGCCGGAGTGAAAGACCGACTGGATGAGCCGGCTGCCTTCGGCAATCAATGCGTGATCCCAGCGGGAGCGGTCCTGTTCCTCCAGCGGCACCAATTCGCCGCCGTTGCGGGTCCGCGCGAGTCGCCGCGCGTCGGTGAGCAGCATCAGCGCCAGCAAACCGATGACCTCGGCGTCGTTAGGCAGCCGTTCGGCCAGCATCCGACTGAGCCGTACGGCCTCGCCGGACAGATCGGTACGGGCGAGATCGGGACCGGCACTGGTCGCGTACCCCTCGTTGAACAGCAGGTACAGCACCCGCAGGACCGAGCTGAGCCGCTCACCGCGCTCGGCCCCGTCGGGCAGGGCCAACGTGGCGTGGGTCGCCTTGATCCGCTGTTTGGCCCGGCTGATGCGCTGCGCCATGGTCGCTTCAGGGACCAGGTACGCGGCCGCAATCTCCCGGGTGGTGAGGCCACCGACCGCCCGCAGGGTCAGCGGGATCGCCGAGCCGGGCGTGAGCGTGGGGTGGCAACAGAGGAACATCACCAGCAACGTGTCGTCCTCGTCGGCCACCAGGTCCGGCTGGAGGGTGAGCGACGCGGCCAGTTGCTCGCGCCGTCGGCGCGCGTCGTCGGAGCGCTGCTGGTCGAGTCGCCGACGACTGGCCACCCGGATCAACCAGCCGAGCGGATTCTCCGGCGGACCGGCAATCGACCATTCGGCCGCGACCGTGATCAGGGCTTCCTGGACCGCGTCCTCGGACGCGGCGAAATCGCCGTAGCGACGAACCACCGCTCCGAGAACCCGCGGCGCCAGTTCGCGCAGCAGGTCCTCGGTGCGGGTCGGCGATGAGCTGGTCATCACACCTCGGGGTCGGGGGCGCCCATGATCTGGCGGACCTCGATGTCGATGCCCATCGGCTCACCTTTCGAGCCCGGGCAGGCCGAGGTCAGCGCCGCGATCTCGTACGCGCGGGCTTCGGTCTCCACATCGATGATCCGCCACCCGGCCAGGAACTCCTTGGATTCGGGGAACGGCCCGTCGATGATCTGCGTGGCGTTCGGGCCGGTCGACCGAACCGTCTTGGCCGCTTCCGGTCCGGCAAGCGCCTGGGCCTCGACCAGCTCCCCGGACGCGACCAGGGCGTCATTGGTGCGGTGCTGCCAGTCGATGTGGGCGGTGACGTCGGCCGGATCCCACTCCCAGATCGGGACGGAGCCTTCGGGGCCGGCGTAGTACTGAGCGAGGAGAAAACGCATGGTCATGAGCCTTTCGTGTGAGCGCCCGGTTGGCGCCTTCACCCCGAGATCGGAGCTGGCGGCGGGTTCTCGACACGTTTGGCGCGTCGGGTCCGTCCGGGCGCGATGAGGGTCAACCTGGCAGAGCCCAGCCGAAGGTCTCGGGCGCCGTTTCGATCAATTTGTGGCCAGCCGCCAGCGCGTCCAGCACCTCGCCGTCGATGGCCAGCGGCTGGGGGCCCGCGACGTCGATCAGCACGGCGGCCACGCCTTCGGACTTGGCCGTCTGAGCCGCCAGATCGATGGTCACCGGCACCGGCCGGGCATCGGCCCGCCAGTTGTGCAGGGAGTCCAGACCGGTGAAGGCCAGCAGTGCGCGGCGGCCATCGGCAGCCTGCAGCATGACCACCGCCATTTCGGCCTCTTTATCCGACATCAAACCGCCGACCGTTTCCCCGATCCGGGTAGCGGTGGCCACGACCGGGACCAGTAACCGCGCCTCGCACAGGGCGGCGACGGCCCGGAGATAGGCCGTCGGGGTCGGGTCGAGCGCCGCGGCGGCCACCGCCTCCCGGGTCGTCTCGGCGGCCTTGCCGTCATCGCCGGGAAAGGGGCTCGGAGCCAGGGTGCGCTGATGATCCACCGGCCCATTCTCCCCGACTTGGCAGCGTGGGCATCGCCCGGGCGACGACCGGCGCTGACAAGTCGGGGGTGAGGGGGTGCTCTCCCGGATCCGGAAAAGCCGCTTCGCGTGGCAGGGTTGCAGGATGCCTGCCGTTGACACCGTGTTGCTGCCCCTCTGCGTCGGACTGACTCTGCTCGGGGTGATCGCCACCGGCATCGCGTGGCGCCGCGGCAACAAGGGCCGCGTCGTCCAAGGGGTTGGGCTCGCGCTCGCCCCGATCGCGCTCTATTTCAGCGGTCTGCTCCGCCTGGTCTGGGACGCTGTGGTGGCTGTCGGCAGTTGGGCCTCCAAAATCATCCTCTCGCCCGCCGTCTGGTTCGGCCTCTCGCTCCTCGGCCTCTGCGTGGTGCTCTGGGTCGTCGGCGGCTTCGTCGGGCGCCGGTCGCCGTCGGCGAAGGCCAAGGCCGTCGCCAAGTCGGATCGGAAGCAGGCGCTGCCAGCCAAGTCGACCAGCACCGGGTTGACCAGCACCGGGTCGACTGCCAAGCCCACCAAGAACGCGCCGCCCATTGACGACGACATGGCTGAGATCGAGGCGTTGCTCAAGTCCCGCGGCATCGAATAGGCCGCGTACCCCTGCTGGCTTATCCGAGGTCGATGGCTCGGCGCTGGCGCTGGCGAAGCTCGCTGACGGCGGCTTTCGCCGGCTCACCGTCGCCCGCCTGGATCCCCATCAGCATCCGCTTGTCGGCATCGAGATCAGCTTCGAACGGCCGACCGTCGGCCGGGGTCAACAACAGCAGGCCCCAGGGATCACCCGGCCGCAAGATGATCTTGTGTACGCGGGACCAGGGGAACTGGTGCTTGCGGAGTCCGTTGCGGACGGTCACTCCGGTCGCATCAGCGCGTACGTAGCTCGACGCAGCGGAGATGATGACCAGGAGCAACACCCCTTCGACGCCGAGCAGGGTCAGTCGCTGCGAAAGGGTGAACAGCATCCTGATGTCGACGGGCAGCGCGAACCACCCGAAGGTGGTGAGGCCGACCAGCGCGATCGTGGCGACGATGGCGATCACCCGCAACCGACGGGGCCGCACGAGGAAGATCGACTCGGGGTCCGACATGGCGTCAGATGCGGCAGGCGGCGATGTCGGTGACGAGGATCGCCCGGGCGCCGAGCTCCCACAGGTCGTCCATGATCTGCTGGGCCTCGGCTCTCGGCACCATGGCCCGGACCGCGTGCCAGCCCTGCTTCGCCAGCGCAGACACCGTCGGCGACTCCAGACCAGGGGTGAATGCGCACGCGGCGTCGAGCACCTCGTCGCTGACGTCGTAGTCCATCATCACGAAATTGCGGGCAACCAGGACCCCGTTCAGCCGCCGTTCGAGCTGATCGAGACCGGTGGGCCGCTCCGCGTCGGACCGGTGGATCAAGATCGCCTCGGACTGCAGGATCGGCTCGCCGAAGAGCTCAAGGCCGGCCTGCCGCAGCGTCGTCCCGGTCTCCACCACGTCGGCGATCACGTCGGCGACGCCAAGCCGGATCGCGGTCTCGACCGCGCCGTCGAGCGAGATCAGCCGGGCGGTGACCCCGTGCTCGGCCAGGTAGGACGCCACGAGGCCGGGATAGGACGTTGCCAGCCGCAGCCCCTGCAGCTTCTCCACGGCCAGGTCGCTGGCGGCGGGAGCGGCGAATCTGAACCGGCTCCGGCCGAAACCGAGCGGCATGATCTCCGTGGCCGACGCACCCGAGTCCAGCAGCATGTCGCGGCCGGTGATGCCCACGTCGAGTGTCCCTTCGCCCACGTACACGGCAATGTCGCGCGGTCGGAGGTAGAAGAACTCGACGCCGTTGGCCTCGTCGAGCAGCACGAGTTCCTTCGGGTCGGTGCGCTGCGCGTACCCCGCTTCACGGAGCATCTCCGCCGCCGAATCCGACAGGGATCCCTTGTTGGGGACCGCGATCTTGATCAACGGTCGGCCGTTCGGGCGGGGGGCACTCACGGCGCTCATCCTAGGTGGGCTGGCTGCCGGGGTCGTCGATGTCCCGGATCGTGCCCCGCGAACCGATGTGTTTAGGCCGAACCGAGGAGGTTACAGATGGCGGTAGACGTCTTCCAGGTCAAGATCAAGGGCGAGCATCATCACCTGCAGGTGATAGAGGAGTTGGGAGATCTCCTCGGCAGCCTGCTCCTGGCTCTGGTACTCCGCCGCCATCCAGACCTCGGCCGCCTCCTCGACGACCTTCTTGCCGATCTGGTGGACGCCGGCCTCGACGCGGGCCACGGTGGACGAGCCAGGCTCGCGCGCCGCCAGCTTGGCGGTCAGCTCGGCGAACAATGAGTCGAAGGACTTCGAGTCGGTCACGGGCGTGAAGCCTAGTGGTTCCACCTGCCGGTCGGTCGGGGGTCGGCGAGGTGCCTGCCGCGGTGGCGCAGCCCCTACGGCCTCCCGGGGTGACCCTCTCATCGCCAAGCGACGCAGCGCTCTGTCGTCCAGAGACGGGAAACGGGGGCAGGAACCGTCGGCGGACCTCACGTCTGCCCGCTAGAGATGGCATACGTGGGGCCGCACGACGGTGCGATCAGCCGACGGTTTCGACCACTGGATCGGCGATACCCTGGGGTTGGACGGTGTCGAGATCCCGCTCCCGACGTTCGATCTTGAGCCAGGAGATGAAGCCGACCGCGCAGAAGGCGCCATAGATCATGTACATGATCGAGGTCGGGTAATACTCGGCCCTGATCAGCAGCGGCACGCCGACGGCGTCGACGGCGATCCAGATCAGCCAGAATTCCACCCAACCGCGCGCCATGCCGTACGTGGCCAGGATCGAGCCGGTCAGAATCCAGGCGTCGGCTGGTGCGTTATAGGAACCGATCGCCTTGAGGATGAAGTAGAACGCCGTCCAGAGGACGACGGCCCCGACCGCGAGCTGCAGTCGTCCACGCGCTCCGGCCCACCTGGGGTGTACGGCGGCGCCGCCGCTCGCGCCGGACTTGCGATATTGCGCCCAGCGCAGCCAGCCGTACACGCTGACCACGATGAAGAAGATCTGTCGGCCGGACTGGCCCCACAGATCGAGCTTGTGCGCAGTGTCGAAGGCGCCGCCCAGGGCCCCTCCGATGAACACCGTGAACAGCAACAGGTTGCCCACGATGCCGATGGGCCAGGCGGCAACCCTGCGCCGCATGCCCAACAGGGCACTGGCTAGGCCGAAGCCGTTGCCGATGATCTCTCGCCAATAGATGCCGGTAGCGCCAACGTCGAGCTTGGCGCTCAGCAACCGCGAGAGTAGTTCTTGCAGATCCATGTCAGATCCCTCCACTCATCCGGTCGCACGAATGCCGGGGTGGAAGAGACCTCGCCGCGCGTCATCGGGACGCCACAGCGAAGCACTCGCGTGAACCTCCCATCCGGACTTTCACCGTCGGTCCTGGAATTTCACCAGATCAACCGCAGACTGGCTGCCTGCGGGTCGCGGACTTTACCGCCGGTTCGGACTTACACCGACCCCGGAACACGCGCGAGTTTGTCAACTCGTCGGGAACATCCTAGTCGCGGAAGCGAGAGTTGCGCACTGGATCTCGCGTCTCGACTCGAGCTGGGGAGCAGTTTCCCGGCCCGTGCCGGGGGACGACCACCTCAAGTCGAGCGACGCGATTCAGAGCCTGACGCCGAGGAGGGCGTCGCAGGCCCGAGCGACCAGAGGCGGGGCGTCGGTGTCGTCGCCGTCGATCGCGGTCGAGGCGCCGGCCCAGGCGTCGACGGCGGCCAGGGCCGTCGGGGCATCCAGATCCCCGGCCAGGGCCGCACGGATCTGCACCAGCACCTCGTCGGCGTTCAGGCCGGCATCCAGCCGTACGGCCTCGCGCCACCGGTCGAGGCGGTCCAGAGCCGAGGCGAGCACCTCGGGCGTCCACTCCCAGTCTTCGCGGTAGTGGTGGGCCAGCAGGGCGAGTCGGATCGCCATCGGGTCGACACCGGCGTTCCGCAGCGTGGACACGAAGACCAGGTTTCCCTTGGACTTCGACATCTTCGCGCCGTCCAGCGCGACCAGGCCGCTGTGCAGGTACGCCTTGGCGAACGGCTGGTCGCTGGCCACCCGGGCCTCGGACGCGCACATCTCGTGATGCGGGAAGATGAGGTCCTTGCCCCCGGCCTGGACGTCGAAGTCCGGGCCCAGGAGGTCGAGGGCAATCGCGGTGCATTCGATGTGCCAGCCCGGACGCCCAGCGCCCATGGGCGAATCCCAGGAGGGTTCACCGGACCGCGCCTGCCGCCAGACCAAGCAGTCCAGGGGGGCCTTCTTGCCCGGACGGTCGGGGTCCCCCCCACGCTCGGCGAACATCGCCACCGCGTCGGCTTCGCTCAGCTTGGACAGCCCGCCGAACTCGTGGTCGGCGGCCTGGGCGAAGTACAGGTCGTCGAACCCCTCGCCCTCGAGTCGGTAGACGGCCTGCTTGGCCACCAGGTCCTGGACCAGTTCGGCGACCAGCGGGATGGATTCCACGGCACCGACAAAGTGCGTGGGTGCGAGCACGTTGAGGGCGGCCATGTCCGCGCGGAACAACTCGGTCTGCTCCGCGGCCAACTCGGCCCAGTCGACGCCGTTGGCCGTCGCCCGTTCCAGCAACGGATCGTCGATGTCGGTCACGTTCTGCACGTAATTGACCTCGAGCCCGGCATCCCGCCAGGCCCGATTGAGCAGGTCGAAGGCGACATAGGTGTTCGCATGGCCGATGTGCGTCGCGTCGTACGGGGTGATCCCGCAGACGTACATCCGCGCGCTGCCCTCGACCGGCCCGACGGCGACGAGCTCTCGACGAGCGGTGTCGAAAGCCTGGATCCGATGCGGCTGGGGGGTCTGTGGAAGGTCGGGAAGCGGTGCGGAAGTCCAAGCCTGCATGGGCGTCACCCTATCCGCGGGTTCAGCGGTCGAGCCGGATCCTCCGACCGATGAGCACGTCGGTAAATCCATTGGCGAACTTTCCTTCGGGATCGTGCTGGGCGACCAGGTCGACGAAGTGGTCGACGACCGCACCTCCGTGCGCGTTTCGAAGATCCTGCTCAGTGATGCCGGCGCAGAATTTCCCGAGATGCGGCCGAGCCCTGAAGGTACGCATCAAGTCGATAGCCGCCGCATAGAAGTCGCGGTACCCCTCGGAGTCGTTGACGATGAGGTCGATCCACACCGACTTCCGATCGCGCCCGGGACCGAGGACGGTGCACTCATGTCCGCCCGGGGTGAATCGCACCTCGATCAGGGTGAACGGCAGAGTACTGGCTCCGTACATCCGTTCGTAGAGTTCGCGGAAGGCATCACAGGCTGGCCACAGCTCGTCGAACGGAACGGTGAACTCCAATTCCTGGTGCAGGTGGTAGATCGATCGGTTGAACGCCTTGGGGCTGTCCATGGTCAGGTCGGATCCGCGGCGAGCGAGGGTGAATACCGAGCGCGAGCGCGGCAGGAGCCGGCTGGAGGCGAGGAAGCCGCCGGCGATCGCTGCCACCAGGGCGTTGGTCGAGATGGAGAGGAACTCCCGGAGGTCGGCCCGCCGTGTGACGGGATCTCCGCTGCGGTTCCAGAGATTGACCTGACAGCGGCCGACGAACGGGTACACGTAAAGGCTCAGGTGCTCGTGGCGGTCGAGCAGCACGTCGATATTGTCCTTCACCCAATCGAGGTCCTCCATGGTGGTCTGCTGCCGGACGTTGAACCGCTCCACCCCCTGCAGGGTCACTTCCGTGATGATGCCGAGCGCACCCGCTCCCCCGATCACCGCTTTGAACAGATCTTGGGTCCGGTCGAGCCGGTGGACCCGTCCGGTGCCGTCCACCATCGTCAAACAGACAACGGAGTCGCTGACGAACCCCCAGTCCCGGCCGGTTCCGTGCACATCGGTCGAGAGCATGCCGCCGATGCTCTGCGCGTCATGCGACGGCAGCCCGGGGAACGCGAGATTCTGGCTGGTCATCAGCGCCACGACGTCGCGAATCCGGGTCCCGGCCCGCACCGTGAACTGACCCGGCTGATCGTGGCAGTCCGGAGGCTGGCCCGCGTAGTCGTCGAGGGTGATCAGCACCCCTGCCGTGACAAATCCGTCGTTGAACGAGTGGCCGGAACCCACGACCCGCACCTGGGCCGAAGACTTGATCAACTCCACGATCTCGGCTTCGGTCGTCGGCCGGGCGATCCTGATCGGCTGATCCCGATACTCGTGCAGCCAGTTGTGCAGGCGGCCCCGCCGCACCCGCCCCTCGAGCCACAAGTAGCGGAACCGGCTCACCGCGTACAGCACGATGTTGAGCGTCGTTGCCCAGATCACCCAGAGCGAACTCGACAGCTTCCTCACGGCGTCCTCCAGAACCGACCGACGTCAACCCGTCAGTTGGAGGAGGCGTGAACGCCGCTCCGGATACCTGCCGCACCGCCCAAACACCCTCCTAAAACGGCGGCCACGGGATGGACGGCCACTCCCCGCGCGGTCGGGGCAGCCGGCCGCGCTTCAGCAGCAGATCGGCGCGACGGATCAACGCGGCGATCTCCAACTCACTGAGCAGAGTCGTGAGCTGATCCGGAGCCAGGTCGCGTGCCCGGCGTACAACGGCAAGTTCATGATCATTCAGCTCGGCCCCGGCCCAGCCCCACAACAGCGTGCGCAGCTTGTGATCGGTGTGGAAGCTCACGCCATGATCAACGCCAAAGACCCGGCCGTCGCTGCCGAGGATGTGTCCGCCCTTGCGGTCTGCGTTGTTGATCAAGACGTCGAACACAGCCAAGCGACGAAGATCAGGAACGTCGGCATGGATCACCGACACCGGTCGATCCTGCGCGTCAAGTCCATCCACACAGGAGAACCAGCCGTCCGTGGGCACGTCCTTGCTCGGCACCAGATCGACCAGCTGGTTGGTCTCGTCATCATCGGCCTCGACCCACGCCTGCAGCGAACCGGGGCCGAGCGGCCCTTCGACGAATACAGTCACCGGCACGCAGTCGAAACCACCGATCCGGGACACTTCGTACGCGGCGACCTCGCGCAGTCCGAGCGTTCGGTGAGGAAAGTCCCACAGCGGACGTTCCCCCTCGATCGGCTTGTAGACGCACTGAACGGTCGCCTCAGCGTTCTTCAGTTCGGTCAGGAAGGTCGCGTTGGAGGCCTGCATCAACCGCCCGGTGATCTCCAACTCACCATCACCGAGGTGGGCGATCAGGGCGGGATGATCCGGGCGGGCCGGCAGGTGGGCGGTCAAGACGTGGTCAGTCGAACAGCGGTCGGCGATACCCGTTGGCCCGCGGGCAGATGTGACCGGCTGGTTCGATCGGCTGCAGGCAGAAGGGGCAGGGGGGTCGTCCGGCCGCAACCAGCGCCTGCGCCCGGGCCACGAAATCGCGTGCGTACGACGCGGTGATCTTGACCACGAACACCTCGTCGGCATTGATCTCGTCGGCCTGCTCGGTGAGTTGCTCGGGGGTCTGGACCTCCTCGTCGTCCTCGACGTCCACGGTGGAGAAGAGTTCGATGACGATGCGGTCGATGGTCGGATCCCAGGCGATCGTCATCGTGCCGACCCGGAATTCCTCGGTGATCGGCGCGTCGAGCGGATCGACGTCACTGGTCTTGACCGCCGGCGGTGGGACCTTCACCTCTCCGGCGCTGCGCTTGACCACCTCGTCGAGGACCTTGTCCAGATGCTCGGCCAGCACCGAGACCTGCTGCTTCTCGCAGGCGACGCTGGTGATCCGATTGCCCTCCCGGGCCTGCAAGAAGAAGACCCGCTCGCCGGGCTGCCCCACTGTGCCTGCCACGAACCGCTCGGGCGCGTCGTAACGGTGTACGAGAATCGCCATGCCGGTAAGCGTAGTGCCCCCGGACCAAACCCCCGCCGGACCTGTTGCGGTCAGGCGCCGGCGTCCGCGGCCCCGAGCCCACCGCCCACCGGCGCGTCCGTGGTCTTGGTTTTGCGCTTCGACTGCTTGGGTCGCGGTGCGAACAGCGTGGCGAGGTCGACCATCGTCGAGTTGACGGTGATCGCGTACGGCCGGGTGTCGGTGTAGCGAACGATCGAGATCGAGGCGGGATCGACGACGATCCGTTGGAAGCTGTCCAGATGCATGCCGAGCGCGTCGGCGAGGATCGCCTTGATCGGATCGCCGTGCGAGACGGCGACCCAGACCGCATCGGCGCCGTGCTCGGCCGCGATGCGGGCGTCCCAGCTGCGGATCGCGTTGGTCGCCCGTGATGCCATCTCGGTCATCGATTCGCCCCCCGGGAACCGCACGGCCGACGGCTGCTGCTGGACCGCGCCCCAGAGCTTCTCCTTGCTCAGGTCGCGGAGCGACTTACCCGTCCACTCCCCGTAACCGCACTCGATCAGACCCTGCTCGGTGATGACCGGCGCCGGGTTGGTCCGAGCCGCCGCAAGGGCCTGCGCGGTCTGGCGGCAGCGGCGCAGCGGCGAGCTGACGATCGCCCGGACCGGCACCGCCGCGATGCGGTTGCCGACCTCGGCCACCTGCTGGCGACCGACCTCATCGAGCTCGACGCCGGACGAACGGCCGGCGAGCACGCCGGCGGTGTTGGCCGACGTACGCCCATGGCGGATCAGCAAGACGGTGGTCACGCTGCCGAGGCTACCGACTTCGAGCTCCGACCCCCCACTTGTCCGGTGACCCCCCACCTATATGTGGGGGATCACCGGACAAGTGGGGGGTCGGCGTCAGTGATCGGCCGAGATCGCCTGATAGCGGCCGCGTACGTAGGCCAGCAGGCCCTCGGCCGGGTCGGGGCCGATCTCGACATGCTCGATCACCGCCCGAACCAGCAGCCCCCAGCCGGCCCGGCCGGGCTCCCCCATCAGCCGGGCCCCGAGCCAGCCGGGGGCATCGTCGAGCACCGGGCCCCAGTCGGTGTCGGTCCACCGGCCGAGCTTGAACGCGCCACCCGGGGCCGGCGCCAGACCAGCGAACGCATCAGCCAGCCCCCGGTGCGGCCAGCTGAGCAGATTGACCGTGAAGGTCGGCGTCAGGGCCAGCAGATCGGCAAATTCGGCCTCGTCGTCGAGCACCCCGATCACCTCGGCCGGGTCGCCGTCGGCCACCAGGAACGACGACAGGGTCCAGCCCGCCGATCGCTCGTTGGCGGTCGCCGCCCAGACGCTCACCGGCGCCGTCATCCGGCCGCGGAACCGCCGCAGCGGGTCGCGGTCAGGTTCCGGCGTTGCGAACGGATGGGTGGAGTGGATGGACACGCACCAGTTCTACCGCCTCGTGTGTTCGGGATCACCGGCCCGGCGCCGCACGAAGGTGATCAGACCCACCACGACCCCTTACCGTAGTCCGGGTGCCCGCGTCGGGCACTGGGGAATGAGGAGACACGGGATGGGCTGGCTGGAAGCACTGGTGCTCGGCATCGTCCAGGGACTCACGGAGTTCTTGCCGATCTCCTCCAGCGCACATCAGTCGATCGTCGGACAGTTCTTCGGCGGCCGCGACCCCGGATCGGCCTTCACCGCGATCACCCAGCTCGGCACCGAAACCGCGGTGATCATCTATTTCCGCAAGGACATCTGGAAGATCATCCGGCACTGGTCGTTGTCGCTGATCGGCAAGATGGATCGCCGTGATCCCGACGCCAGAATGGGCTGGTTGGTGATCATCGGCTCGGTCCCCATCGTGGTCCTCGGCTACCTGCTCCAGGACGCCATCGACTCGACCCTGCGCAACCTGTGGACAACCGCGGCCATGCTGGCCGGCTTCGGCATCATCATCGGTGTGGTCGACCGGATCGCCCTGAACCGCCGGCCGCTGGAATCCCTGACCTGGAAGCACGGCATCCTCTTCGGCCTGGCCCAGTCGCTCGCCCTCGTGCCCGGCGTCTCCCGTTCCGGGGCGACGATCGCCGCCGGACTGGCCATGGGCTACCAGCGGATCGCGGCCGCCCGCTATTCCTTCCTGCTGGCCATTCCGGCCGTCCTCGGGTCAGGCCTGTTCAAGCTCGCTGACATCTCCAGCGATCCGGTGCGGCCGGCCTGGGGACCGATCGCTCTGGCGACGGTCGTCGCCTTCGTCATCGGCTACGCGGTGATCGCCTGGCTGCTGCGCTATATCAGCACCCACACCTTCCTGCCGTTCGTGATCTATCGGTTGGCGCTGGCGGCAGTCCTTGTCGTCCTGCTGCTGGCCGGGGTGCTCATGCCTCTGCCGCCGGGCTGATCTCAGCCGACTCCGGCCAGCTCGTACGCCTCGGCGGCGACGGTCAGCGCGGCGATCTTCTGCTCGACCTGGTGCCCGTACGGAGCGAGCGAGCAGGTCGTCACCCCCGACGCGGCCAGCGCCTGGAAGCCGTCGGCGATCCGCCGCCGATCCCCGAGCAGCGAGGTCTGATCGATGAACTCGAACGGCACTTCGGCCATGGCGTCGCGGTGGCGTCGATCGAGATAGAGATCCTGGATCTTCGCGGCGGCCTCACCGAACCCCATCCGCACCGCCAGCGCGTTGTAGAAGTTCTGGTTCCGACTGCCCATGCCGCCGACGTAGAGCGCCGCGTACGCCCGCACCGGATCGGCGCAGGTGCGTGGATCGTCACCGACCACCAGGGGCATGGTCGGTACGACGTCGAATCCGTCGAGCGCCTGGTCGGCCCTCGCCCGCCCGGCCGTGACGTGCCCGAGCGGGTCGGGGGCGAATTCGGGGGCGTAGAAGATCGCCAGCCAGCCGTCGGCCACCTCACCGGCCAGCTCGAGATTCTTCGGGCCGACCGCGGCGAGATAGATCGGCAGATGTTCGCTGACCGGGGCGATCGTCAGCTTCAACGGCTTGCCCGGCCCGTCCGGCAGGGGAAGCTGATAGTGCGCTCCCTCGAACGCCACCGTCTGCCGGGCCAGTGCGGTCCGCACGATGCTGATGTACTCACGGGTCCGGGCCAGCGGCGAGCCGAAGCGGACGCCGTGCCAGCCCTCCGAGACCTGAGGGCCGGAGACCCCGAGACCCAGCCGGAAGCGACCACGGGTCAGCACATCCAGGCTGGCGGCGGTCATCGCGGTCATCGCCGGGGTGCGGGCCGGGATCTGCATCACCGCTGATCCAACGTGGATGGTCGAGGTCTGCGCCGCCAGCCAGGCGAGCACGGTCGGGCTGTCGGAGCCATACGCCTCGGCCGCCCAGACGACGTCGAAGCCGAGCGATTCGGCATGGCGGGTCAGCCTCACCTGGTCCTGTGGATCGTCCGAGCCGACGAGGTAGCCGAGATTGAGACCAAGACGCATGCTGCTCACGGTAACCGGCTGCGCCGCGCGGGATCGCTCAGCCATCAAGGGTCAGGCCCGTTAGGGTCGAGGTCATGCACAGTCGGCAGGTCGGGTCCGGTGGACTGCGGGTTTCGCGTCTCGGGCTGGGCACCATGACCTGGGGCCGCGACACCTCGGGCGAACAGGCCCGCGGGCTGCTGGAGACCTTCTACGAAGCGGGCGGGACTTTGATCGACACCGCAGCGGCCTACGGGGCCGGCGACGCGGAACGATTGATCGGCAAGCTGGTCGCTGACTTCGGCGTCCGCGACGAACTGGTGATCGCCACCAAGGCCGGTTTCGTGATCAAGAACGGCGCCCGGCTGGTCGACACGTCGCGTCGCGCGCTGCTCCGTGATCTTGAGGGATCCCTGCGACGCTTGGGAACCGATCACGTCGACCTCTGGCAAGTCCACGCCTGGGGCAGTACCCCGCTCGAGGAATCGCTGAGCGCGGTTGATCATGCGGTCTCGTCGGGCATGGTGCGCTATGCCGGGGTGTCGAACTTCGTCGGCTGGCAGACTGCGCAGGCGGCCACGTGGCAGTCGGCGTTCCCGGGTCGTACGCCGATCTCCAGCACCCAGGTGGAGTATTCGCTGCTGGCTCGGCGGGCCGAGGTCGAGGTGCTGCCGGCCGCCCGGGCCTTCGGGCTCGGAGTGTTTCCGTGGTCGCCGCTGGGTCGCGGAGTGTTGACCGGCCAGTACCGGACCGGGACGCCCCGTGGATCGCGCGGTGCCACTGATCATTTCGCCTGGTTCGTCGAGCCCTATCTCGAACAGCGCAGTCGCGGTGTCGTGGAGGCAGTGGTCCGGGCAGCCGAGGGGCTCGATCTGACCCCGTTGCAGGTGGCGCTGCTTTGGGTCCGTGACGCGCCGGGAGTGACCGCACCGTTGCTCGGTGCCCGAACGGCCGGTCAGCTGGCACCGGCCCTGGCCGTCGAAGATCAACAGCTGCCGGCGGAGATCGCCTCCGCGCTCGATGACGTCTCCGGCGGGCCGAACACGGCTCGGTGAAGCGGCTCGCGAGGCGCTGGGGCCGTTTCGGCGCTGGCCGGTGGCCAAACGACCTCCGAACGCGCCCCCGGCCGCACGTTATCCATCGCAGGGTGGCCAAACGACCGCCCGATGCGCTCCGAGCTGCGCGTTATCCATCGCAGCCGTCCAAACGACCTCCGAACGCGCCCCGAGCTGCGCGTTATCCATCGCAACCGTCAAAACGACCGCTCAGGCGGTCAGGCGCAACCGATCTTGATGACCCGTTTGGCCAGGGAGTTGATGTGCGCGCTACCTGACCCGCACAGCACGTACCCGTCGTCCATCACCGCGAACGACTGCCACTTTCCGGGCCCCACTTGACCTCGCCGATGATCCCGGAGACCTGATGGCAGTAGGACTTCTTCCACGTTCCGTAGCCGTTGGTGCTACCCCGGTAGAAGACTGCTGCTTCGGCGCGAACGCTGACCGCACCGGGGGTCACACACACAAGGTTCAGAGGGTGGCCGGCACAAGGTTCAGAGAGTGGCCGGCACGCGGATGATCTTCCGCCGGATCCATACGTCGCGGGTGCCGTCGCGATAGCGCCGCAGCCGGGTCAGCTCCCAACCGCCGTACTCGGCGTGATCGGTCAGCAACTGCAAGACCGCATTGCGGGAGAGGTGGCGGCCCAAGCGGACCCGTTCCACCTCGTACTCCACGACTCGTGCTCGCATGGCAGAAGAGCCTAATACCGTCGTCAGGCCTGATCGAGGAAGCGATCCAGCACTCGGGCACCGAATTCGAGGGACTCGGTCGGGACCCGCTCGTCAACGCCGTGAAACATCCCGACGAAATCCAGATCGGGCGGCAGCCGGAGGGGCGCGAAGCCGAAGCAGCGGATGCCCGCCTTGTCCCAGGCCTTCGCATCGGTGCCACCGCTCATCAGGTACGGCACGGCTCGAGCACCCGGATCTTCGGCCAGCAGGCATGACTGCATGGCCTCGACCAGGGCTCCGGAGAATTCGGTCTCGACGGCCGGCTGGCCGGTCAGCACCTCGTAGCGCACCTTCTCACCGAGCAGATCAGCGATCGTGGCGTAGAACTCGTCCTCGCCACCGGGCACAAAACGGCCGTCGATCGCGGCGGTCGCGCGGCCGGGGATCACGTTGTGTTTGTAGCCGGCCGACAGCATCGTCGGATTGGCCGTGTTGGACATGGTCGCGCCGACCATCCGAGCGATACTTCCCAACCGGGCCAGGGTTTCCTCGGCTCGATCCGGGTCCAGGTCGATCCCGAACGCGTCCGAGACGGCCTCGAGGAAGGCACGCTGCGCGTCGGTGATCTTGTGCGGCCACTCGTACGCGCCGATCCTCGCCACGGCCGCCGCGAGCTCGGTCACCGCGTTGTCGTCGTTGCGGAACGAGCCGTGTCCCGCCCGTCCGTCGGCGATCAGATTGAGCCAGGCCAAGCCCTTTTCGGCCGTCTGGATCAGGTACAACCGAAGATCATCTCGAACGGTCAGGGAGAAGCCACCGACCTCGCCGATCGCCTCCTCGCAGCCCTCGACGACGTCTCGGTGTTCGTCGACCAACCACCGGGCACCGAGACCACTGCCGGCCTCCTCGTCGGCGGTGAAGATCAGCCGGATCGGTCGACGCGGGGCCGCGCCGGCCCGCGCCCGCGCGCGGACGACGCTCAGCACCATGGCGTCGAAGTCCTTCATGTCCACCGCGCCCCGACCCCAGACGCAACCGTCGCGGATCTCACCGGCAAACGGCGGCACCGTCCAGTCGTCGGCGTTGGCCGGGACCACATCCAAGTGACCGTGGATCAGCAGGGGTGCGAGGGAGGAGTCGACGCCCTCGGGAGCCCAGTGCGCGACCAGCGAGGTGCGTTTGGGCTCCGGTTCGTAGAGCTCGCTGGTGATTCCCACCTCGTCGAGCAACTCGGCGACCCGCTCGGCCGCGGCCCGCTCCCCCGGTCCGGGCTCCGGACCGAAGTTGGACGTATCGATCCGGATCAGCTCCTGGCAGAGCTGGACGACCTCGCCGTCGGGTGCATTGCGGCGATCTGATGCGGCACTCATCTGATCATCTTCACTCATCGGCGGCGCTGCGGCCGATGGCACCGGCCACGGTGCGGACCAGGAGCGCCGAGACCTCGCGCCGTGAGGCTCGGTGGGTGGAGTGGTAGAGCCAGGCCGAATAGAGCAACATCCACAGCGTCGTGACCGCCCAGCTGACCGGCAGCTGCGGATCCACCGTGTGGTCGCGCTGACCGCGCACCACTGCCTGAACGAAAGGATCGTCCTCGTCCGGGTCCTCGTCGTCGCGGCGGTCACCTCCCGGGTCCGCTTCGGTGCCCGGTCCCGGGTGGTCGCCCGAACCGGACCAGCTGTCCGGGTCGATCAGCGCATTGTCGGCAAAGATCAGGCCCAGGACGCGACCGAGCCCGAGGTATTCGTCGCACAGCCGGTGGCACGCCTCCAGCCCGGAGCCGCCAGCCGGCCGGGCCCGTCCGGTGGCGATGCTGAACCGTCGGCGGCACTCCTGGTCAACGGCCGCCAGCAGCTCGGCCCGGTCCGCGAAATAGCGGTGCACGGTCGAACGACCCATCCCCGCCGTCGCCGCGATCTGGGCCAGAGTGGCGTTGCGGTCCTCGGCCCAGGCTTCGATCGCTGCGGCGATGATCGCCTCGCGGGTACGTTCCTGCACCGGAGTTTGCGACGTCACTTGCCCATAATGGGACACTCATGTTCCACTTGTCGAGTGGACGATTTTGTGAACCGACCGGAGTCCCTCACCGCACCGACGGTGGTGCAGCCGTCGCTCACCCAGCACCTCCTGGTCGGCGCCGTGTTCGTCGCCATCGGCGTCGGCGTCGGCATCGCGGCGCCCCAGGTGATCGACTGGGCCCGCGCGCAGCCCTGGCTGCCGTTCAACGGTCCCTTGTCAATCCTCGACCACCTGGCCGGCCGATTCGGCTCCTGGCTACTGATCGTCGTCGGTGCCCTGGCCGGCCTGTTGGTCGGGTTTCTCGCTGCGGCCGACACCACGAGGGTCGAGATCACCGCCCGCGACATCACCTTCGTCAAGGGTGACAAGCAACAACGCTTCGCGCGCTCGCAGATCGGTGCGACCTTGCTGGACGGCACTCATCTGGTGCTGCGGGATCCCGCCGACGTCGACCTGATCCGTCAGAAGCTCGACGTCTCGACGGCCACGGTCACCGAGGCGCTCCGACGACACGACTGGCCGATCGAGCGTCCGCAACTCGAGGCCTGATCGACGACCGCGGGACAAGTTGGGCCGGGGCCGAGGCCGGACAGAGAATGAGGGGTGACCACCCTCGCGCGCCGTTCCTGGATCGTCTGGGGAGTCGCGGTGCTGGCGTACGCGGTGGCCGTTTTCCATCGCACCTCGCTCGCCGTGGCCGCCTCCGCCGCCACGGAGCGGTTCGGGATCGGCGCTTCGGTGTTGTCCACCTTCGCGGTGGTCCAGCTGATCGTCTACGCCGGCATGCAGATCCCCGTCGGGTTACTGGTCGACCGGTTCGGACCCCGCGCGATGCTCGCGGTCGGCGGGTTGATCATGGCGGCGGGCCAGGCGCTGTTGGCGATAGCCGAACTGCCCTCGGGCGCCGTTGTCGCGCGGATCCTGGTGGGCACGGGCGACGCCATGACCTTCATCTCCGTGTTGCGGTTGATCCCGGCCTGGTTTCCGGCCCCACGGGTGCCCTTGGTCACCCAGCTCACCGGCCTGCTCGGTCAGCTCGGTCAGGTGGCGAGCACCTTCCCGCTGGTGGCCGCATTGAACGGACCCGGGTGGACCCCGACATATCTCGGCGCGGCCGCGGCCGGAGTGCTCGCGGCGATCATCGTGTTCCTGGTCGTGCGCAACTATCCGCCGCACATCATCCGACCGACCCAGGTGGTCGGTTGGCGCCAGGCGTCGCAGGATCTTCGGGCTTCGTTCCTGCAACCCGGCACCCGGATGGGTCTGTGGTCGCATTTCGGCACCCAGTTCTCCGGCATGGTCTTTGCGTTGCTCTGGGGCTATCCATTCCTCACCGTCGGCCAGGGTTACAGCCCGCGGCTGGCTGGCGGACTGATCACGATCATGGTCCTGGCCGCCGCAGTGATCGGGCCGACCCTGGGCCAGTTGACCGGTCGATATCCCTTACGGCGTTCGAATCTGATCTTCGGTGTGTTGATCATGACGATCCTGATCTGGACCGTCGTCCTGGTCTGGCCCGGGCGTGCACCGCTCCCGTTGATCGTGATCTTGGTGATCATCCTGGCCGCGTACGGTCCGGCTTCGGCGGTCGGCTTCGATTTCGCCCGGTCCTTCAATCCGGGCACCCGGCTCGGTGCCGCTTCCGGGATCGTCAACATGGGCGGCTTCACCGCCTCGTTGATCACCATCTTCGCGATCGGGGTGATCTTGGACCTCCGCGCCCCCGACGGCCACTTCAGTGTCGACGACTTCAAGGTCGCGTTCTGCTTTCAGTACGTCCTCTGGGCCTTCGGCCTGATCAGCCTGTGGCGTACGCGACGGCTCACCCGGGCCGAGCTCCGGGCCGGTGGCACGACGATCGATCCGTTGCCACACGCCATCGCCCGGCACTGGCGGGACCGGCACGATGACTGATCGGCAGCTGCAGCCCGTGGTCTGCTTGCCCGCGCGGATTCAGTTCGGCTGATCGGCCGCGGATTGCTATAGTTCGTGGGCGCCTCGCAGGGTGAGGCGCAGGTCCGGGTGGCGGAATAGGTAGACGCGCTAGCTTGAGGTGCTAGTGCCCTTTACGGGGCATGGGGGTTCAAGTCCCCCCTCGGACACAGATCAAGAGTTCGTACGAGCGGGCCTCGGTACCGGTCCGCCTTACGCCCGCCCGGAATGTTGGTGGGTCAGGCGCCTGACCCTCGTAGCCAGCGTGAGAATCGGTCGCGGATCGGGCCGTGCGCTCGTCGTAGGGTGGCGGTATGGACACGTCGACCGCACCTGCCGACGCGCCGGGCCCGAGCCGCTGTGGCTGACGCCTGACGAGCAGCAGGCCTGGGTGGCGTTGGCCGGCATGTTGGTCAAGCTTCCCGGCGTGCTGAATGCCCAGTTGCAACGAGATGCGCAGCTGACCGTCTTCGAGTACTTCGTGCTCGCCTCGCTCTCCACCGCGGAGGGTCGACGGCTGCGGATGAGCGAACTGGCCGCGGTCGTCAACGGAGCGTTGTCACGGTTGTCGAACGTCGTCACTCGTCTCCAACGGCGAGGATCCGTCCGGCGCGAGACGTGGCCTCACGACGGGCGCTCCACCAACGTGGTGCTGACCGAGAGTGGCTGGGACCTCATCGCGTCGGCCGCAATTCGACCCTACGACCAGCTGGCCGCCGATGGTCGATCAGACGAGCTCGAGCACGTAGCGGACTCCGATGCCCTCGGCGTCCACGCTCGGCGGAGACGCATCCGCGACCGGGGCGCGGACCAGACGCAAACCCGCCTTCTCCATCACCTTGCGACCGGCGGCATTGCCGGCCATGGTCGAGGCGATCACCGTGGTCACCGGTGCGGCGCGGGCCATCTCGATCATCGCCAAGACGCCTTCGATGCCGTAGCCCTTGCCCCAAGCCCGGCGCCGCAGCCGATAGGACAACTCGACCGTGCGGTGGGAGGTGTCGACCGGGCTCATGGTGAACCAGCCGAGGAACTCTCCACTCGCGCGGTCCCGGGCGATCCAGTAGCCGAGGGGATCGGCCTGAGCGTTTCGCGCGATGAGTCCGGGCATCTCAGCAAGCACCCCGGCCGCGGTCATCGCCCGGCCATCATCGAGGTGCATCACCTCGACGTCGGCGTTCATGGCGACGACGTCATCGATGTCTGGCCAGTTGATGCGGCGCAGCGACATACGCTCGGTCTCCGGCATCGCAGGTACAGCTCCTTCGACGAATCAGTAGTGCGTCAGGACACGAGCGGACTGCACCACACCTGAGCAGATGCAGGCGCGCGAACCGACGCCGAGTCGGGTTGCCGAGCACCAGCGCAGACTGATCGGGTCATGGGCCGACATCGGGTGTGAGCAGGTTGAGCAGAGAACCTCGGGCGCCGTTCCGTCGAAACTCGAGAGTGGCGGAGAATTTTCGGTCATATCGAGTCCGTAGAGGCCCGTCAGTAGAGCCGGATGCCGATCGCCAGAGAGAGCCGGCGGACTGTCGGCGAAGAAGATCCCAGGTAGCACCCACCCTACGGGAGTGATCGCCCAACCCGAAACGGCGGCAAGGCCGCATGCGCCGCTCCGGTGGTAGCCTCACCAACTCATTTCAACGAGCAGAAGGCGTCGTCCCGTGAGCTACCCGCAGCAACCGAGCATCCCACCACCCCTGGATTGGCCGCACTACGGCATCGGTTCGATCGGTGCCGTCAAGCGGGCTTACCGGAAGTACGCCACCTTCACGGGCCGGGCGAGCCGCAGTGAGTACTGGTGGTTCGTGTTCTACCTCACCCTCGTCTACCTGGTGCTGGGCATTGCCACCGCGGCGGTGGGAATCGCGACATCCCCCGACGGTGGCGATACGCCAGGAGCACTGGCCGCGATTCCCGGCGTACCGCTAGCTCTCATCATGCTCGCGTCCATCGTCCCCAGCATCGCCCTGAGCTGGCGCCGGCTGCACGACGCAGGCTATAGCGGGTTGCTCTATCTGCTGACCCTGACCTACATCGGTGGCTTCGTGCTGATCATCTTCCTGGCGATGCCGACCTCACCGGGCGCCGCCCGATACGGACCGCCGGTTCCAACGGGTTACCCGCCACAGTCCTTTCCGAGCCAACATCCGTACTCGGCCCAGAACTTCGCCTATCAACCCCAGACTCCGTATCCGGATCACCAGCCCTACCAGGGACAGCCGCCATACCAGGGACAGCAGCCGTACCAGCCGCAGGACGACTGGCGGAACCCGACTTCGACGGATCACCCAGGACAGCCGCTGCGCTAGCTTCCTCGGGTCCACGCCACGAAGGCGGCGCAGGACTGCCGGCCAGCCGCCCGAAGGGACGAGCAGCGACAGCACCCACGGAGGGTTGAGCCTCCACCCGCCTTGTCGAAGGCGGGCGGAGGCTCGACTCGACTAGCGCGTGGCCTTCTTCGCCACGTCCACCGGAAGCGCCTTGGGCGCGATCAGCTTGACCCGGTCCGCCTCGAACAGCCCCGCGCGATCGTCGAGGCTGACCACCAGCCAGCCCAAAGACGACTGGTTGGCGAGTTGGGCCTGGTCGACGGTCACCGGGATGGAGGCTTTGGCCCCGGACTTCAGCGTGACGTAATCACCCTGACTGACGACCGGTGCGTACGCATCGAAGCGAGCCACGCCGGTGAGGTCCGGCTCGGTGGAGGCGTTCTCGACGAGGGCGAATCCCGCCGCCTCGATCTGGATCGGGCCGGACGACTCGTCCAACCCGAGGCTGCTGGCCAGCACCGGCAACTCGACGGTCGACCCGTTCGCCGGCGCGACAGCGGACCAGGCGTCGACCAGTGCGTTCGTGGCGAGGTCGACGGTGAAGGACGTCAGCGTGCCGTCCGCACTACCGCCCAGAACCAGCCCGGTGTCCACGGCGAACGTGATGAAATCGGGTTCACCGTCGTCGTTCGTGTCGATCGCGAGATCGATTTCGTGGGTCGACTGGGTCGATGCGCCCGTGGCTTGCGAGGCGGCAAACACCAGCAGCCGATCCGACGCGTCGACACCGACATCCTCGCCGGGGAGCACCTGCACGCCCACATTGGTCAGATCCGCCACCTCCGGATCCGTCGCATCACCGGCCGGGTCGGCTAACAACCACGAGTAGACGTCGGCCGTGCCGGTGTGTGCTCCGGCATTCTTCACGGCAATCGGCGTGAAGCTTCCCGAAGCGGTCTGCTTGACCGTCGGCGACGATGAGATGTTTGACAGCGGCACCGGCACGTACAGGAAGGACATCCGCAACGGGAGCACCCCGGCGCGAGTGGTCTTCGGTCGGGCCACGATCAGACCATGCAGCGAGGTAAGTGCGCCCTGGTCATTGGCGGAAGCCGACGGCAACTTGGAGACGTCGGACCGGGTCAACCGGATCTTCACCGAAACCTGCTTGGTCGCGCCGGAGCGCACCGTGACCGACTTCGGCAAGATCTTGATGCTCGCGCCGTACCGCTTGGAGCTCAGGTCCGTACTGAGGGCGTACTTGACCGTCTTGCTGGTCTTGTTGGTGATCTTGAAGCTCTGGGTTTCCGCATACCCGCCGTTGAGCTGATTCATGCCGAACCGCAGGCTATTCAGGTGGGAGGTGGTCCACGCGTAGGTCTTCGCCTCCGAGGCCCGGGTGGCCTGAACGAGTCCGGTGCCGAGTCGCCGGCTGTCGTAGCCCTTGATCTTGCCCGGCGATGCCGTCGACATCAGCACCGACTTGATCTGCATGGGCGACCAACTCGGATGGGCCTGCCACACCAGCGCGGCAACGCCGGCCGTGTGCGGTGACGACATCGACGTGCCCGACTCTCGTACTGCACCGGTGCCGGTACCGACGGCGACCGAGGGAACGGACACCCCAGGTGCCGCCAGATCAGGCTTCTGGGCGCTATCGATGCGGCGCGGTCCGTTGGAGCTGAAGTCGGCGACCCGCTTGTAGGCCGGATTCGGCACATCAGCCCCGGCCGCGACGGTGACGGTCTTGCCGTCACCGGCCAGGAACTTGTCCGCATCATTGCCGTCAATGCCGATGAACGGGATGGTTACCCCGGCGATGGCTCCTTCATAGGGTGGCAACCCCGCGGAATCATTGATCATCATGACGGCGGCCGCGCCGGCCGCCTCGCCGAGCTTCGGACGGTCAGCCCGGGCGCAGACGCCTCGGGTGGCCAGCGCGATCTTGCCGCTGACCGCCGCATAGTCGGCGGCGTCGCAGCCGAGGCCCACATCGACCAGTTCGGCCGTGATCGGGCTGGCCAGCTTGACGCCGTTGGCGACGAGTCCCCGGCCGGTCACGCCTCCGGTGACCGAGACGCCAGGAAACTTCGCCAACTCGGCGTCAATGGCCGCCACCGACAAGCTCTCGTTGAAGGTGCTGGGGCTGCCGACGACGTACGCGTTGGCGCCCTCGTTGCCGGCCGAGATGACCAACAGGACTCCGGCATCGGTCGCGGTCTTGACCGCCACCGCCTCGAGATCGCGCGGTCCGCCGAACGTACTCCCGATCGACATGTTGATCACGTCGACACCGTCGGAAACGGCCCGGTCGATGGCGGCGACAAGAATGCTGCTGTCCACCGCCCCCTCACAGCCGAACACCTTGTAGGCCTTGATCTTGGCCTCGGGCGCGGCGCCCGGCTCGACATCGAAGGTCTTGCCCGACGTTGCCTTGTTGTACGGGCCGAGGTAGGTCTTTCCGCTGCTCGTCACGCCGCTACCGGCAGCGGTGCCGGCAACGTGTGAGCCGTGGCCCTCGCAGTCCAGCGGATCGGGATCGGGCTGCGGGATCGCGTTGTCGGGGTCGGTGGAGCCCGGGTCGTATGCGTCGCCGACGAAGTCATAGCCGCCTGTGACCTTGGCCGTCGGAAAGGTGCCGGACTCGATGACGGCTCCGTTGTTGCTCTCATAGGCCTCGACGGTGCCCGGGCCGCCAAAGTCGGCGTGGGTGTAATCCACACCGGTGTCGATGACGCCGATGACCTTGCCCTTGCCGGTGTGCTTGTAGTCCTGCCACGTCTGGTCGGCTCCGGTGGCTTTGTTCGACGCCGTGTTCTGCTTCCGGACGAGGCGTGAAACCTGCACGGTCTTGACACCGGGCACGGCGGCGACCTTCTTCAGATCACTGGCCTTGACCCGCACCTGCACTGCGTTCAGCACCGTGGTCAGCCGGCCGTAGGTCGTGGCTCCGGCGGCCTTCAGCCGCGGCACGGCGGTGGCCTGAGTAGCCTTCACCTGCCGCAGTGCGTCACTGCGCTTGAACGAGCGGCCCTCGGAACTCGCCTGGACGGCGACCGGATCGCCACCGAGTTGAACCAGGGCATCAACCATCCGGTCCTTGTCCTTGGCCAGGAGCCGCGGCTCGTTGACGATCTTTCCGACCTTGGACACATCGAGCTGGCTGAAGCGCCCGGTGGCCTTGGTGTGGGGAAGATTGACCGGCTCGGAGTTAGCGGGCAGGCAGGTAGTGCACGCCACCACCACCGCCAGCCCGGCCATTGCGACGCGACGCTTCAAAGCTTTCCTCAGTTCGTTCAGTCCGGTACGCCGGACGGGCGCACTGGGGAGATGGTTCGGATGAATAGGCAGACCATATAGGGTTATTTCGCCGTCCGTCCGTCGGGATGCGGAATTCGGTGATTTCATCGGCGGCTGGCTCAACGGAAATCACGGGACCGATGACCCGGGGGCAGCATGCTGCGGGTCTGCGGCAGCACCGCGGCCAGCGGCTGCAGACGTTCGGCGACCAAGTTGGTCACTCCTTCCGCATATTCGATCCGGCCGCGAATGACCATGCCTTGGGCGTTGCGACCCACCCGGCCGAATCGCAGCCACAGGGGGTGGGAGCAGACCACATTCAACATGCCGGTTTCGTCCTCCACGTTGAGGAACGTCACCCCCCCGGCCGTGCTCGGTCGCTGACGGTGGGTGATCAGCCCGGCCACCTTGATCCGACGTTCCGCGTACGCCGGACCGAGATCGCCGATCCTGACGATGTCGTGATCATCGAGGATCGAGCGGAGATGGGCGATCGGGTGCTCGTCAGGAGAGATCTTGGTCGCCGACAGGTCAGCCAGGGTCAGATCCACCTCACTCATCCCGGGCAGCGTCGGCGGAGCCGCGTCAATGGCTGATCCCGGCAACGTCTGGTCATTGTCGGTATAACCGGCATTCCACAACGCTTGCCGTCGCGACAACCCGAAACAGTCGAATGCCCCAGCGGTGGCCAGCGCTTCGGTCTGCGGCACGGTCAGTCGGGTCCGTCGGACCACATCGTTCATGCTGCTGAACGGCTGTCGGTTGCGCTCGGTGACGATCCGCTCCGCGACCTCTTGGCCCACCCCCTGCACTTCCGTCAGACCGAGGCGGACCGCAAAGTTGCCGTCGCGGCGATGCTCCAAAACCAGATCCGGTGCTGAACGGATGAACGGCGGGACGTCCGGCTGGTCGCGTAAGAGGCAGCTGTCCATGCCGGTGGCCGATGACTGCGGGTCAAGGTGCTGAGCGTCGATTCCTTGGGCTCGAGGAGCGGAGTCGGACGCGGTCGGCTCCAGCCCATTGACTGGCTGCAGGCGTGGTTTGACTGACTGCGGGGGTGGTTCGGGGGACCGGCCACCCGACAGGGGCTCCAGATCGGCGTAGACCACGGACTGCCCGATGTCGGGACGCAGGATCTTCACCCCGTGTCGGCGGGCGTCAGCGACCAAGGATTGCGGCGAGTAGAAGCCCATCGGCTGGGCCCGGA
The DNA here is from genome assembly GCA_963731295.1 of uncultured Actinomycetota bacterium. Lineage (GTDB taxonomy): Bacteria > Actinomycetota > Actinomycetes > Propionibacteriales > Propionibacteriaceae > Microlunatus. The sequence continues at coordinate 1,714,561 of CAVSUP010000003.1, read as the reverse complement.
GTAGTCCGGCGAGGAACGCCCCCGGATAGTGCAACTTCAGCCAGGAGGAGGCGTAGACCAGCAACGCGAAGCTGATCGCGTGGCTCTCGGCGAAGCCGAAGTTAGCGAACGCCTGGATCCGGAGGTAGATGTCATCGGCGAGCTCACCGACGATGCCGTGCCGAGCCATGCCCCGGTAGAGCTTGTCCTTGAGCCGCTCGATCTTCTCCACTCCGCGTTTGGAACCCATTGCTCGGCGCAGCAGATCCGCATCGTCACCGGTGCAGTCACCAACGGCCATGGCGATCTGCATCAACTGTTCCTGGAAAAGCGGCACTCCCTTCGTGCGTTCCAACACCGGCCTTAGTGCTGGATGTAGATACTCGACCTCCTCCTTACCGGTGGCCCGGCGAATGTAGGGGTGTACGGCGCCGCCTTGGATCGGACCCGGGCGGATCAGCGCGATCTCGATCACCAGGTCGTAGAAGCGCCGGGGCTGTAGCCGCGGCAGCGTGCCCACCTGAGCCCGGCTCTCCACCTGGAACACCCCGATCGAGTCGGCGCGACACAGCATGTCGTAGACACCGGCCTCTTCTTTGGGCATGGTGTCCAGACCCCAGCGTTCGCCGATCCGATCGGCGACGAGATCGAAGGTGTACTGGATGGCGGCCAGGATCCCCAACCCGAGGAAGTCGAACTTCACCAGTCCCATCCAGGCGCAGCTGTCCTTGTCCCACTGCAGGACCGTCCGGTTCTCCATCCGGCCGCGCTCGATCGGGCACACCTCCCCCACCGGTCGCTCGGTGAGCACCATTCCGCCGGAGTGGATGCCCAGGTGTCGAGGCGCTTTCAGTAATTGCTCGGCGAGCTCGAGCACCGTCTCCGGGATCCCATGATCATTTCCGGTGTCTCCGCTGACCATCTGGGAGTAGGAGTCGAGCTGTTTGGACCAGGCGTCCTGCTGCCCGGTCGAATAGCCGAGTGCCTTCGCCATGTCCCGGACCGCTGACTTGGGGCGATAGCTGATCACGTTTGCGACCTGGGCGGCATTGCGGCGGCCGTAGACCCGATAGACCTCCTGGATCACCTCCTCCCGCCGGTCGGAGTCGAAGTCGACATCGATGTCCGGCTCTTCCTCGCGGGTGGTGGACAGGAAGCGTTCGAACGGCAGGTCGTACTTGATCGGATCGACCGCAGTCACCCCGAGCACGTAGCAGACCGCCGAGTTGGCGGCCGATCCCCGTCCCTGACAGAGGATTCCGCGTCCACGGGCGAACTTGACCATGTCGTGCACGATCAGGAAGTAGCCGCCGAAATCCTTCTCAATGATCACCTGAAGTTCTTTCTGCAACCGTTCCTCGGCGACCTCCCGGATATGGGCGTAGCGCTCGTCGGCACCCTTCCGACACAGCTCGCGTAGCCAGCTGTTCGGTGTATGGCCGAGGGGCACCCGCTGTTTGGGCAGTCGTGGCTTAGCCAGCCGCAGATTGAAGGCACAGTCGTCAGCAATCTCCACGGTGCGTCTGACCACTCCCGGGAACCGGGCGAACAACTGCGCCATCTCCGTTCCCGACCGCAGATGGGCTCCGGGCCCGGACAACCAGCCGTCCATGTCGGCTAGGCTCCGGCGAGCCCGCACCGCAGCGACGGCATCGCCCAGCCGGCCGTCCTTGGGGGTGGCGAAGTGCACGTTGTTGCTGGCCACCATCGGCAGTCCATGATCATCAGCGAGCATCGCCAGCGCATCGTTCATCCTCGAATCGCCTGGGAGTCCATGATCGATCAGCTCGACCACCACGTGATCATGACCGAACAATGCCGTCAGCTGGTCCAGCTCCCGCGCGGCGGCCTCGACGTCGGAGTCGATCAAGGCCTGACGAACCGACCCCTTGCGGCAGCCGGTCAGGATCAACCACTGATCTCCGGCCGCTGCTGCGAGCTCCTCCAGGTCATAGACCGGTCGGCCCTTCTCGTCGCCGCGTAGTTGAGCCTCGGTGATCGCCCCCGCCAGCCGGTGATAACCCCCGACTCCACGGGCCAGCACCAGCAGGTGCTGGCCTTCGGGATCGGCAACGCCGTTCTGCGGGGTGGTCAGATTGAGCGACAGCTCGGCTCCGTAGATCGTCCGCAGGTCATAGGCCAGGGCCGCCTCGGCGAATCGGGAGGCCGCATAGAAGCCATCATGATCGGTGATCGCGATGGCCTCCAGTCCGAGGCGTACCGCTTCCTCGATCAACTCCTCCGGATCACTGACCCCGTCGAGAAAGCTGAAATTGCTGTGGCAGTGGAGCTCCGCATACGGCACGACCGGGCCGTCCGGTCGGCGCACCGCCTGATCATCAGGAACGTACGCAGGCCGTTTGCGCGAGTAGCCGGGCGCGCTGTCGGCCAGCGGGTTGCTGGCTGAGTGATCCCGGCGCGCCCGACCGGAAAGATTCTGCTCCAACTCCCGCCACGGGACCGGCGGGTTGACCCAACCCACTATTTGACCTTTCCGCTCACGCGTCGCGCCCTACCCCGCTCCAGAAACTCAGACATATTCAGCCTCGGTCCACCATTGGCCGTCTTCGATGATCATCAGCCAGGCGCTGCCGTCGACGCCGACGATCTGAAAACGGGCAACGTGTCGGGCCCGTGAGGCGTCCCACCAGAGCTCGTCGATCGGCCAGGGACCGGCCCAGGCTTCGATCGGAATCGCCCGGCTCCGGGGGTCGGTATGGACGTAGGCCGGCACGCCGGTGATCAGACCTCGATCGGAAACCACGACCAGCCGATGATCATCATCCAGCACGGCGGCCGGCACGGGGTCGGCGTACACCCGGGTCGGTGCCGGTGGCGGAAGGCTGCCCGGCCACGGCAGACCGGGGGATCGACGATCGGCCTGCCTTTCGCCCCACGGGCTGAGTAGTTGCCGGTCCCGAGGGCTCCGGCCGCCTTGCAACGCTGGAGCAAGCACCTCGTCCGGGCCCAACATGCCTTGGAGGCGGGCGATTCCCCGTTCGACCTGCTCGTTGGCCGCCCGCCCCCACAGACCCTCACCGTGGTCGGCCAGCGACTCGACCGACTCGGGCAGCAGTCGCACTTCGCAGACCGGCTCGGGTGCCGGATCGCCCTGCAACTGCCAGTAGATCCGGTCGAGCATGTCGGCCGCGGTGAACCAGCGAGAATGGGCCCAGACCCGGGACCCGGTCCAGCCGCCGTCGGTGACCACCTCGATCCGCAACTCGGTGCAGACAAGTCCATGCCGGGCCAGCTCGGCGACGCAGCGGTCGGCGGTCTGCCGGGCACTGAAGACGATCGGCTCGATGGTTTCCAGTCCGGGCTGGAAACTGACTCGCTGATCGATCTCCAACGGCGGCCGCCGCGAGACGGCCGGACGATGATCGAGGCCGCTGGCCAGCCGGTGCAGCCACGAACCTTTCGAACCGAACCGGGTGAGCACATCTCGACCCTCGAGCGCCGCGAAGTCTCCCAGGCTGCGCAGACCCAACCGCCGCAGCAGGTTCACCAACTCGTGGTCGTCCAAGGCACTGACCGGCAACGACCGGAGGAACTCCGCGGAGCATCCCGACTCGACGATGCCGCAGTCCTGTGGAGCGGCCTGCCGTGCTGCCTGCTCGGCGGCGAACCGGCCGTCGGCGATCCCGATCCGGCAGTCCCAGATGCCCGCCGCCACCAGATGCTCGGCGACCACCCCGGCCGCGGCGAGCTCTCCACCGTAGAACCGGCTAGGGACTGTCATGGCGCACAATCCCGGGCGCACCGGAGCGACCCCGGCGGAGATTTCCTCCAGAGCCGACAGCACGATCTCGAAGGTGCGGATCTCGCTCTCCGGATGGCGATCCAGCACCACCAACTCCGGGCAGCGCGCGGCAGCGTCTCTTCGCCGCATCCCTCGCCGTACCCCTTCGACTCGCGCTGTGGCCGAGCAGGCGTACACCTCGCCATGCTCGATCACCGCGAGTGGCGCCTGCGGATCGGCAGCCAGCTGACTAGCCGCCGCGACCACCGGCCAGTCCGGGCACCAGATGATCATCTGGCGCGACGTCGCCTGCTCGGGAAGCGTGATCGTCATCAGCCGGCCCGGGCCGCGACGAAGGGCTCGAGGGCGAGGTCATAGGTGGCCACGGTCAGATCAGGGCCAGGCAGCCACAAGGGCACCCGGCGGATCCGGCCACCCTCGGTCAATGTGACCACCACCTGACGACCGCTCAGGTGACCATGGCCACTGCCTAGCCCGAGCCACGACGACTCGGCAATGCTCAGTGTCGCTTCGCACCGCGGCCAACTGCCCCAACAGATCAGTGCTGCGTCCTTCTGCCGGAGCCGCGCCAGCAATCGCATCGCCTGCTGCTCGGTGGGCACCACCGGCGGCCGGATCAGCACCACACTTGCCACCTCGACCAGCCCAGCGGCAACACTCAGCCAGTGCTCACCCGGCCGCGGCACCACCACGGTGCGGTCCAGATCAAGTCCGAAATGGGCCGCGGCCTCGAGACCGAAATCGGGAGCACCGACCACCGCGGTCCACTCACCCGCCTGCGAAGGGCCGGCCATCAAGGCCATCGCCAGGCTGGGACTGTCCACCGCGTACGCTCCACCGGTTTTCAACCGGAGCACCTCGGCCATCCCCGGCAGTGACTCCAACGTCCGGCGAACGGCCGACCCCTGCATGCGCTGGACACGCTGTTGCAGCTCGCCAATGCTGGCCGTCGAGGGAGTCACTCAGCTATAATCGAACGCATGTTCGAGATAGTCAAGCCAAGCCTCGAAACGGACAACACGTCAGAAAATGTCGTCACCAGCTTGATCGACCCCGGATAATCCGAGTGACAGTGTTCGCGTCGTCCGGCACCCTGGTGAAGCCGATGATGCCAGCGCACGATCACGAGGAGGCAGCCGATGTCCACCATGGCCGCTTCAGCGACGTCCCGGTCGGGAGTCATCGTGCTGAACACCGACAACACCACTCTGCACACCGTTTCGGTGCAGCATGCCATCCGGATGCTCGTCCGCCAGGTCGCCATCGTCGAGGAGGCCCGAAACGACCGGAACATCGGGCCCTATCCCTGGCCGATCGTGCTGCGGCTGATCCGGTACGTGAAGACGACCTTCCTCTACGCCCAAGCTCCAGCCTGGTCGAAACGAGGTGTGCTGCGCCGTGATCATCACCGCTGCGCCTACTGCGACGCCAAGGCAGAAACGGTCGACCATCTGTTGCCGCAGTCTCGGGGCGGTGGCAACACCTGGCTCAATACCGTCGCCGCTTGCACTCGGTGCAACAACCTGAAGGCCAACCGGACACCGGCCGAGGCTGGCATGTTGTTGGCCTGGAAGCCGGCAATTCCGACCTGGCGTGAGGCCTACCATCGACGCGACTAACGGCGCAGCCGCACCCGACGCGACTGACAGCGGTGATGGAATCCGTCCAGCGATAGCAGCCGAGGCGCCCGAGCCGACCGAGAAGCCGTGGTGGGACGATCCGCGGATGCCCTGGAAGGGAAAGCCGACCCGCAATGACATCATCTGTTGGGTCGGATTCTCCCTGACCGGGATCTATGCCCTCGTCCTGCTGCCGCTGCGTCCGGTGCTGCTCGGCGCGAATCCCTATCTACTTGCCGGGCTGGGCGGATCCCGGACGTCAGCGGTGACCATCGGCGCTCTGTGGGCGACCGGGATCGGCTTCTGGCCGTTGGGCCTGGCGCTCGGCACCCTGGGCGCGGTGAAATTCGACTGGCTCTACTGGTGGGCCGGCAAGCTCTGGGGTCGCGGACTGCTCGAGCTGGTGGCCGGCCGGTCCGCCCGCGCCGCCCGGAACGCTGCCCGAGCCGAGCGGATCGCCCAACGCTTCGGCATCGGAGCGATCATGATCACCTACATCCTGCCGCTGCCCAGTGCCGTTGTGTACGCGACGGTCGCTGCCGCCGGAATGCGCCTGCGCACCTTCCTCCTGGTCGACATTGCCACGGCGGCGGTGACCCGCGGCATCTTCATCTACCTGGGGTACCGGATCGGTGCCCCCGCCGTGCACGCGGTGGAGGTCATCGCCAAATACTCCTGGTGGATCTCCATCGTGTTGTTGGCGAGCATCTTCTTCAATCTGTGGCGCCAGTCGCGGCTAAGGAAGAAGGCCGCCGCAGCGTGAGCCGCCGCGAACTATGGGCGTGCTACTCCGAACGAGCGCCGTGGCGGGAGCGCACCACGGCGTACGTGCTCTGCAGCGCCGCCAACGCATGGTCGTAGGAGCGCTGCGCAACCCCGGCGAACAGGCAGTCCACCAAGGCGAGCTGAGCGATTCGGCTGGCCATCGCGCCGGAGCGAAAGGTGGTCTCCCGAGCCGCGGTGGTCAGCACGAGGTCCGCCACCGTGGTGATCGGTGACAGCGAGAAGTTGGTCACCGCGATGGTCCGGGCACCACGATCCCGCGCGACCCGGAGGGCGTCGATGGTGTCCAGCGTGGTGCCGGTGTGGGAGATGCCGACCGCGACGTCAGATCGGCTGAGAATCGCCGCTGAGGTGAGTGCGAGATGGGACTCCGCCCAGGCAAAAGAGACCAGTCCGATGCGATGTAGCTTTTGGTGCAGGTCCCGTCCGACCAGAGCACTCGCACCAACCCCATAGATGTCAATCCGAGCCGCACCCGCGACGGCATCGATCGCCGCGCGCAGCACGTTCAGATCGAGCACCGACGCGGTGTCGAGGACCGCCCGCGAATCGGCGTAGGTGATCTTGGCGACCAGGTCGGCCAAGGAATCAGTCGCCGTGATGTCACCGCTCAAGGGCACCGTGGAATGTTCGCCCTCCTCTTCCTGGGCTGCCCGGGCCAGAGCGATGCGCAGCTCGGGATAGCCCGCGAGACCGACCGCCCGACAGAAGCGCAGCACTGTCGTCTCCGAGGTCTGGCAGTGTCGGGCCACGGCGGTGATCGAGCTCATCGAGATGCGAGCCGGGTCGGCGAGCACTGCGGCGGCCACCCGCTGTTCAGCGGGTCGCAAGTTCGGCATCGCCCCGCGGATCCGGATCAGGACCGACGTCGCGGGTTTGGGCGCGTCGAATCCCGAGGCCTCCGGCGCCCTGCTCACAACCCCTTGCCGCCTTTCGCGCAGATCTGGTCATCTGACACTATCGCCGGATGGCATCGATGAGTTGACACATAAGTGCGTCTGGCGAACCGGCTTAGGAGGTCGATCCATGTGGGATCCGCAGAAGTATCTCGAGTTCGCCGACGAGCGATCGCGCCCGTTCTTCGATCTGGTCGCCCGGGTCGGAGCGGCCGACCCACAGGTCGTGGTCGACCTCGGTTGTGGCCCGGGCCACCTCACCGCGGCCCTGGCCGAACGATGGCCCGGAGCCAACATCGTCGGTATCGATTCCTCGCCGGAGATGATCGAACGAGCGGCTGAGCATCGATCACTCCGAGTCGACTTCGCCCAGCAGGACCTGCGCGACTGGCAACCCGAACGACCCGTGGACGTGATCATCAGCAACGCCGCCCTCCAGTGGGTGCCCGACCACCGGGAGCTCCTCCCCCGCCTGATCCAGAGCCTTTCCGGTGCGAGCTGGTTGGCCTTCCAGGTGCCCGGCAACTTCGATGAGCCGAGTCACGTGCTGCTGGGCGAGCTTGCGGCGGCCGCACCCTACGCGCCCTACCTCGACGGAATCGCCCGGCCCGCCTCGAAACCGGCCGCCAGCTATCTTGACGACCTGGCCCGGCTCGGTTGTCGGGTCGAGGCGTGGGAGACGACCTACCTCCACATTCTCAGCGGATCAGATCCGGTCTTCCGGTGGATCTCTGGCACCGGGGCGCGTCCGGTGTTGGACGCGTTGCCGGATCCGGTCCGTGAGCAGTTCGAGCACGAATACCGTCAGTTGCTCCGCGATGCCTACCCGAGCCAGGGGTATGGCACGGTCCTGCCGTTCCGTCGGATCTTTGTGGTGGCGCAGAAGGAGACCGTCGATGCCTGAAGCCCGTGACTGGTGGGCACCGGTCGCCCTGACCGGACCGACGCTGACCCTCAGTCCGATGCGGATGGAGGACGCCGAGGACTATCTCGACGCGCTCGGTCCGGCCGAGGACGCGGCAATGGTGGTGGAACATCTGACCTTCCGGGCTCCGGCCGATCTCGGTCAGACTCGACAGATCATCGCGAGCGCTGTCTCCGATCCCACGCGGCTCCCGTACATCCAACGGCTCACTGACACCGGCGAGTTGGTCGGCACCACGTCGTTCTACGAGGTCGACCCGGCGCTCCGCTCCATCGCGATCGGGCACACCTGGATCGCCCGGCGGTTCTGGCGGACGGGGATCAACACCGAGTCGAAATTGGTCATGATGACCCGTGCCTTCGAGGGCCTCGGGGCGGAACGTCTGGTCTGGCACACCGACATCCGCAATACCCGATCGCAGACGGCGATCGAGCGACTCGGTGCTCAACGCGAAGGTGTCCTGCGCCATCACCGGATCCGTCCAGACGGCACCTGGCGCGACACCGTGCAGTATTCGATGCTGGCCGAAGAGTGGCCGGCTGCGAAGGCAAAACTGCTGGCTCCGCGTAGCTGAGCCGGTGCCTGACTCACCGAGAAGTCAGACGTCAGCCCGTGAGCGTGGGAAGAGCGCGCGACGGGCCCGCCGGCACGACCAATCGCACACGACATCTGCGCGCAAACCTCAACTCATCAGTCGAGCGCCGGCATCTTCAGGCCGGTCCGGCGCAGCTCGATCTCGGCCAGCTTGTTGATCACGTCGCGGTTTCCGGCACGCCAATCGCGTACCGGGTCGTCACTGATCCCCGCCAGTACGTAGAGCGGCTGGGCCGACATGGCCCGCAAGGCGAACAGGTCCAGGTCGGCGGCCGAATCGATGAATGCCTGTGAGGCCCGGGCCTGGCGATAGAAGCGGATCCGGCGCGGCAACCAGAAGGCCACCACGATAGTGACCGGGATCAGGAAGACCAGCCAGCCGACGATCAGCGCGAGCCTTTCGATGCTGTCGACCTGGTGGTTAGCCGAGGTGATCAGATTGCCCAGCGTGACCGACGCCGCATCGAACGGTCGCCGCAACTGGTCACCGACTCCCGGCACCTTTTCTGCCTGATTGGCTGCGTCGTTGAAGTCTCCGGCCAGCCGGCTCGCGGTCCGCGCCGTCTCGCGGGCCGGCGCCGCGAGCAGCCCGATCGTTGAAGTGAGGAAGGCGCCGACCAACCCCCAGACGACACCCCAGACCACCACGAAGGCGTCGCCGATCAGCTGGCCGATCAATCGACTCGGTCGCGACGCGTAGATCCCCATGCCGGCGACCCTACTGGGGCGCGATGACAGGATGGCTGAGTGCGTCGACTGTGGATGATTGTCCTGCTGATCCTCGGACTGCTCTTGGCCGGATGTACGGCCAAGACTCCGAGTCCTCACCCCGACCCCGGTAAGGACACCCCGGAACGGGCCGCCGCCGCGCTGGCCGCCGGACTGGTGAAGAAGGATCTCAAGGCCGTCGAATTCACGGGTGCGACCGGCACTGACACCGATGCGCTGTTCCAACCGCTCGTGGCCGGCATGGGCCCGCTCCAGCCTTCGGTCACGGTGGGGGCGGTGAGTCGACAAGGCACCAGCGCGACCGTTGACCTCACGTTCAGCTGGGCCTTCGCCGGCGTCGCCGATCCGTGGACCTACCAGAGCCGGGTCGCGCTGACCGCGGATGCCGGACGTTGGAAGACGAACTGGGAGCCCAGCATCCTGCAACCCCAACTGGATGGATCCAACCGGCTCACCCAGAGACGACTGCAACCCGAGCGGGGCGAAGTGCGCGGCGAAGACGGCGTGACCATCGTGGAGAAACGCGCCGTCTACCGCATCGGCATCGACAAGGCCGCGATCAAGCCTGAGCAGGCGAAACCCTCGGCTCGGCGGCTCGCCAAAGTGGTCGAGATCGACCCGGCCGCGTACGCCAAGCGCGTTGTCGCCGCCGGCTCGGAAGCCTTCGTCGAGGCGATCGTGCTCCGAACCTCCGACAAGAAGCTTCCGCTTGCCTCCGAGGTCCGATCGATTCCGGGCGGCACGTCCATCCAGGACCGCGTGATGCTCGGGCCGAATCGCGATTTCGCCCGACCGGTGATCGGCATCGTCGGCGATGCCACGAAGGAGATCGTCGACGCATCCGACGGCGCGGTGGTCGGCGGGGATCAGGTCGGACTGTCCGGCCTGCAGAAGCGCTACGACAAACAGCTCCGGGGCACGCCCGGGGTCAGGGTTCAGCTGGTTGCGCCCAAGAGGTCGAGCGGCTCCGCCAGCGCGAGTCCGAGTCCGACCCCGACCGGTGGCGCGGAACCCAAGCCGGTGACCGTCTTCGAGGCGAAGCCGGCGGACGGCAAGCCGCTCACCACCACGCTGCAGCCGACGTTGCAGAAGATCGCGGAGAGGACTCTGGCCAAGACGAAACCGGCTGCGGCCATCGTCGCGATCCGCCCGTCGACCGGGGCGATTGTGGTCGCCGCAAACAACGCGGGCACCAACGGTCAGTCCCTCGCCACGGTCGGGCAGAATCCGCCGGGATCGACGTTCAAGGTGGTGAGCTCGCTCGCCTTGCTGCGCGCCGGCTTGACGCCGGACTCTGCGGTGACCTGCCCGCGGTCGCTCACTGTGGACGGCAAGAAGTTCACCAACTACAGCGACTATCCGAGCAATCACCTCGGCACGATCGACCTGCGCACGGCGCTGGCCCAGTCCTGCAACACCGCCTTCATCGGGCAGCGCAAGAAGCTCAAGGGCTCCGCGTTGTCCGAAGCGGCGGCCTCTCTCGGCTTCGGTACCGACTACGACGTCGGCTTCCCGTCGTTCTTCGGCTCGGCGCCTGACGATTCGAGCACCACCGGTCGGGCGGCAGCGCTGATCGGGCAGGGCAAGATCGAGGCATCTCCGATGTCGATGGCCGCGGTCGCCGCCTCGGTGTACGCCGGAAAAACGGTGATCCCCCAGTTGATCAAGGGTCAGCAGGCCGCGTCGAAAGCCGAGCCGCTGACCAGGTCCGAGGCAAGCCAGCTCAAACAGATGATGCGGGGGGTTGTCACCCAGGGGAGCGGTCGCCTCCTCGATGACCTCGCCGGCGGCCCGGTCATCGCCAAGACCGGGACAGCCGAGTACGGGAGCGTCGAGCCGTACAAAACCCACGCGTGGATGATTGCGGCCAAGGACGACCTGGCCGTGGCCGTCTTTGTGAACGACGGCCAGTCCGGCTCGCGGACCGCGGGACCGCTCCTGCACACGTTCCTCGAAGGTGCTTTCTGAGCGGCACCTCGTCCGCGCTGACGTGATCATGCTCGCGTGCCCGCGGGCAGGGCGAGCCAGCCCCGCTCGTCGGCCGTCACCAGTCCGACCGCTTCCAGTGCGGAGAGTGACGACAGGCAGATCGGGATGCTGACACCCGCGGCGATGGCGATCTCGCCCGCACTGATCCGACGGCGTGCGGGGACGGCCTCGTAGACGGTCAGCTGGGCTTCGGTCAGCGCATCGGTCGCCCGCTGTGGTCCGTGGCTGAGCGGCAGGGTCGACTGGCCCATTCCGGCGATCAGTTCCAGCACCTCGCCGGCCGAGGTCACGAGCACCGCCTGACCGTTTCTGATCATCAGATGCGGCGCGGTCGACGCCCGGGAGTAGACCGAGCCGGGCACCGCCATCAACGGCCGACCGCATTCGGTGGCCCAGCCCGCGGTATTGCGCGCACCCGACCGCAGGGCCGCCTCCACGATGATCGTGCCCTGCGCCATCGCGGCGATCAATCGGTTGCGCGCCAGGAATCTGACCCGTGTCGGATGAGCGCCCGGGGGCAATTCGGAGACCAGGAGTTGATCGTGGGCGAGCTGATCGAACAGCCGGGAATTGGCCGGCGGATAGGCCACGTCGACGCCGTTAGCCAGCACGCACACGGTAGGTCCGCCGGCGGCCAGCGCTCCTTTGTGGGCTGCCGTGTCGATGCCGAAGGCGCCGCCCGAGACGACCGTGACCTTCCGATCCACCAGATCAGCGGCCAGATCGGCGGCTATTCCGGACCCGTACGCGGTAGCCGCCCGTGAGCCGACGATGGCTACCGAGCGCTCCATCCAGTGGGCGAGGTGGCCAGGTCCGCGGAGCCACAAGCCGAATGGCTCCCCTCCGCGCCGCTGAATGGTCCCCGCTCGGCCGAGGTCATCCAGGCCGGGCGGCCACTCCCCGTCACCCGGGATGACGAATCTGACCTGGGCGGCCCGGGCGATCCGCCGAAGCACGTCGGTCGAGACCCGCGCCGCCCGCTCGGCCGAGGAATCACCCAACGCACCCTGGATGATCTTGGCCCAGGCCCCTTGTGCTCCGTGCTCGGTGATCAACTGGACGACAGCCTGGTCGCCGCCGTCCATCGCCGCCGACAGCGACATCCGGGCTTCGCGTTCCGGATCGACCATGATCAGCTCACCTTCTGGGCAGCAGAGCCCGGTTGTTCGCCGCGCCGCATGGCCAAAGCGATGCCCAAGTGGTCCCTGGTGGGGACGTCGCTTCCGGCGAGATCGGCGATCGTCCACGTCAGCCGGAGCACCTTGTCAGCTCCACGAGCACTGAGCCGTCCGCGGTCCATCGCGTCGTCCACCATGTCCATACCGTCGGGGACGGCCAAGTGGCGACGCAGAAAGCTGCCTGGGACTTCGCCATTGGTTCGGTAGCCGGTTCCGATGAGCCGGCGCAACTGACGCCACCGTGCCTCCATCACCCGCTGGGCAACCACGGCCGACGTCTCGCCGACGCTCTCCATCGCCTGTTTCAGATAGCTTTTACGCAACGGAAAGAATGCCTGGTTGATGTCGATCCGGTCGCGGATCGGGCCGCTGATCTTGTCGACGTACCGGCGGATCGCGGCTGGCGGGCATCGGCAATCGGTGCCCGGTGTCGCCGCCTGACCACAGGGGCACGGATTGGCGGCCAAGATCAACTGGAATCGGGCGGGATAGCGGGCCTGCACCTCGCTCCGGCCGAGCGAGATGATGCCGGACTCGAGAGGTGTCCGCAGGGATTCGATCACGGCCGGCTGAAACTCGGGCGCCTCGTCGAGGAACAGCACACCCTTGTGAGCACACGAGATCGCGCCCGGTTTGGCCACCCGAGGACCGCCTCCGACGATGCTCGCGACCGACGCCGAGTGGTGGGGGTCGCTGAAGGGCGGTCGGGTGATCAATTGGTCGTCGAGGTTAAAGCCGGCCAGGGAATGGACCGCCGACACTTCGAGGGATTCCCTGAGCTCGAGGTCGGGCAGCAGACCGACCATCCGCTCCGCCAGCATCGTCTTCCCGACCCCGGGAGGGCCATGGAACAGCATGTGATGCCGACCGGCCGCCGCCACCTCACACGCCCATTTCGCCTCAACCTGTCCGACAACGTCGGACAGGTCCAGGTTTCGCCCGCCACTACCCCGGCTGGGTTCACCGACTACCTCGATCGGCTCGACCTCGGGAAGTTGTTCGCCCTTCATCAACGCGACGAGCTGGGTGATCGAACCGATCCCGAAGACTTCGATACCGTCGACGAGTTGAGCTTCCCCTGATTGGCGCAGCGGCACGATGACCCGCGTGAACCCAGCCTGCTCAGCCGCGAGCGTGGCCGGCAGGATGCCGCGGACGGGACGAACCCGACCGTCGAGTCCCAGCTCCCCGAGCAACGCAGTGCGCCTCAACTCCCGCGCCGGGAACACCTCTTGGGCGGCCAAGATCGCGGCCACGATCGCGAGGTCGTAGTGGCTGCCGGCCTTGGGTAGCGTGGCCGGGCTCAAGTTGATGGTCAAGAGCGAGATCGGCCACTCGAACCCGGCGTTGTTGAACGCCGCTCGACAACGATCACGAGCCTGATACAACGCGCTGTCCGGCAAACCGACCAACACCGTACGCGGCAGGCCCGACCCGATATCAGCCTCGACCTGGACGATCCTGCCCTCGAGCCCGATCAAGGCGACTGAGCAGGCGCTGGCTGCGCTCATCAGCCGATCGCCTTCACATGGCTGAGGGACGGCTTCTTGCCGGGCAGCAGTACGACCCCGATCGCATCGATGCGGATTGCCGCTGCCTTGATCTGGTGGGTGCGCATCCAGATCGCGGCCAGTTGGCGCAACGTCTGCCGCTTCCGGAAGGTGATGGCCTCCAGGGGGTGGCCGAAGCCGAGCCCGCTGCGGCACTTCACCTCGCAGAACACCAGCGTCAGGCCGTTCGCGCCGACATCGGCCGCGACGATGTCGATCTCGCCGATCTTGCAGCGCCAGTTGCGCTCGAGGATCTGCAGTCCCTGACCCTCCAGTTCCTCGCAGGCCAGATTCTCGCCGCGTACCCCTACCTGTTGCTTCGACTGTGCCCTCGTCACCGCTCCGACTCCCCTCGATCTGGTCGGAACAAGGATCGTTACGCGGAGCCGAATCGACCGGGGGTCGGGAAATCTGTGGAAAAGCCGATCCGGGCCCATGTGGATAACGTCCGATCAAGGTCGAGTCCGTTTGAGTTGACGTGATCAAAATGAACTAAGACGTGCGGGTTGATGTGACGCGACCTAAAACACCGTTGTCCAACCATGAACCACAGGTTCATCTATTCGATGAAGAGATTCTAGTTGAGATATTGACTGAGCTCGAACTCCGAACATAGCCTCGTGCTGCAACACCGGCCGCCCCAATACGGGAATACCTCGGGTCGACGATCGACAACCATAGGAGATCACATGGTACGAGCACGAAAGCTGGCAAGCTGGATATGCGTGGTTGGAATCACCATGACCGGATACCTGACGCCAGCGCAAGCAACGACGCCGGTGAGCACCGTGACCGGGCACGACCAGCGCGCCGCTGCCCCCTTGGATGACCGCAATCTCAGCATTAAGCAGACGGCAGCCATTCACGCAGCAACCTCGATCTACCGGCACTCGGTGGGTGCAACCAACCGCACCCTGAACTACTCGAAGGCGAAGAAGTTTGACAAAGGTCGCGTGGCCGCCAGACGTAAGTTCGCTGCCGCATGGCTCTGGCGAGGGAAAAAAGTCAGCCACATCTCAAAGGCTGAGCTGAAGAAGGTCAAGCGATATTCCAAGGGGATGCCCTCCTGGAAGTCAATTGGTGCTACTCCCGATCTTAAGGCGGCACGAGTTGATCGGATCTGTACTGGCGATTCGTACCGGGTCGGAGATATCGATCTGGCCCAGGGCAGATTCGATGTCACCTGGTTCTACGACTCATGCGACACCAAGGCGCTTCTTCTTTGGATGCGCAGTGTCTCATTCATCTCAGGGGTTCTGGCTGCGGCGGGCTTTGTCCAAAGCGAGTCCACAGTTGCCTACCAACTGGCAGTCCAGGCCGCCGCGGTAGCGCTAGCAAGGGAAATTATCTCGTACAACGCTGATATCAGTTCGCTGAATGCGGTGTTCGTTCGTGACCGATGGCACCTATTGACGATCGGACCGCAATGAGGCAAGGTCGGCGTATGGTCAAGTCCGAGGCGGTATTTCTCGCTATCGCAGGTGCGCTCGTGGCGGGCCAGTTCGCACTCGGAAGCTTTGCGTTGACCCACGACGCACCTCTGTCGTGGATCACGGCGTCCGATTCGCTCTCGACCCCGACCTTCATGATCCTGATCCTCCTCGTGGTCGGCCACAAGCGCGGTGAGCGGCTCAACACCGTAGTGTCGCGCGACTGACCAGCGGCGGGCTCGGCCCGCCGACGACACGATCGGGGACTAGTGGTTGCGCCCGGAGATTCGTGGGGGTATTGCGGTGTCCCGGTGGATGCTCCGCAAGGCCGACGACGAGTCCCGTAGTGGTGTTCTACGGGCGAGGAGGAGCACGCCGCGGAGCGCCGCTGGGGCGCCACAGACCCCCGACGAATCTTCGGGCGTGACCACTAGCATCGCAGGGCTTACGGGTTAGCCCGGGTTGGCCGATAGCCGGGCCGTCTCCCTCGGGTTGGACGAGCCCTCTTGACCAGGTCGTCGCTGACGATCATCCGGAAGGTGCCCAACGACAGGAAGAGTTCCCGCTTCAGTTGACCAGCACCGATCTCGATGACGACCAGTCGTTCGGCATCTTCGAAGCTGGAGATCTTCGTCAGGCAGCACGTCGAGCGCCTTCGGCACGCTGACTGCTGGGTGACGGCGCACCACCATCGAAACGAAGTCTCGCTCGTCCGCTTCCTTGCCGCTGATGTCACTCACCATCACGTTGCGTAGCGCCATGGGCAATCCTTTCGCTCGTCGCTGCACTCGCAGCCGATCCGTCGAAGGAAGTATGTTCACGCGAGGGCGGATCGACCGGTGGCGCGGAAATCTGTGGAAAACCCGGACTCTGGGGCTGTGGAAGACCAGGCGCTGGGTCGCTCCCCAGGGTCCCAGCCTCGCGACAAGCAACTATCAGGTGGGCTTGGGCACCTCGAGGTCGCTGTGGGCGATCTCTTCGATGGAAACGTCGCGGAAGGTCAGCACCTTCGCGCTCTTCACGAAGCGCGCCGGGCGGTACATGTCCCACACCCAGGCATCACCCATGGAGACCTCGTAGTAGACGTCGCCACCTTCCGTGCGGACCTTCAGGTCCACGGCGTTGCACAGGTAGAAGCGTCGCTCGGTCTCTACCGCGTAGGTGAAGATGCCGACGACATCCTTGTACTCGCGGTAGAGCTGGAGCTCCAGTTCACTCTCGTACTGTTCCAGGTCTTCGGCACTCATAGCGTGTCGACTCTAGCCGTCCGGCGTACGTTGACGAAGCGCATCCGGTGGGTGGCTGAGGGTCCATATGCGTCGAGTCGTTCCTGGTGCAGCGGCGTGCAGTAGCCCTTGTGCACCTTGAACTCATATTCGGGGTACGAGGTATCCAACTCGGCCATGATGCGGTCGCGGGTCACCTTCGCGATGATCGATGCTGCCGCGACGCAGGCTGCGACCCGGTCGCCCTTCCAGACGGCGAGCCCGGGCGCAGCGAGCCCATCGACCGGGAAGCCATCGGTGAGAACATAGCGAGGCCGCACGTCCAGCCGATGCAAAGCCATCCGCAACGCCATCACGTTGGCCACATGCATGCCGAGGGCATCGCACTCCCCCGGCTCGATACCGACCACCGACCAGGAGATTGCTTTGCGGACGATCTCGGCATACAACCGGTCCCGCTGCAGGGCCGTCAGCAGTTTGGAATCCTTGAGCCCCTCGATCTGCAGCGCCTTCGTGTCGCCCAGAATCACCGCACCGGCCACCAACGGTCCAGCGCAGGCACCCCGTCCGGCCTCATCCGCACCCGCGACAGGGTCGAAGCCGGCCCGCTTCAACGCTCGTTCGTACCCGTAGATCCCGCTGGTGCGCTTGACGAGCACCGTGGGGGTCGTCACGAGGGGCATCAACAACTCACCCCGGCCGGGGAGATCACCGCTTCGTCGGGCGCCGGGTCGGTCGGTGCAGGAACGCCATCGAACGTGGCTGGACGGTGAAAGATCTTCGCCCGACTGAAGGGAGCCACGATCGCGAAGGCCGGCCCGACCACGTTCTTGATGGGTACGAAGGCAACTTGACCCTTACCTTGACCCTCGGCGAGATCAGACAGGTGGCACCGCGAGTCAGCGCTGAGACTCCGGTGATCGCCCATGACGAAGATCCGATCCTTCGGCACGACGACCTCGAACTTGACGTCCGAGGGATTGACCTGGCCCTCTGACTCATCGGAGTAGAGGTAGGACTTCTCATCGAGTGGCCGTCCGTTGACCGTGATCCGCTTCTGCGCATCGCAGCAGACGACGGTGTCGCCAGGCATGCCGATGACTCGTTTGATCAGGTGTCCAGGCGTGCTCTGAGTGGGCAGTCCGATGAACTCCAGCGCCTTGTCGAACGGGCCTGCTTCAGCAATCGGATCGCTGAGCCAATGACCCGGATCGACGAACACCACGATGTCTCCGCGTTGGAAGTCGGTGATCTTCTGGACGGCTACCCGATCGCCGATGAGCAGTGTGTTCTCCATCGACTGGGAGGGGATGATGAACATCTGTCCGACGAAAGCCCGCAGCAGCGAAGAGACGATGATCGCGCCGACGACGACGATCAGCAGTTCTCGGGCGAAGGATGCCGCCTGCGCACCGCCGCTCTTCTTCGACCTGGGGCGCTCCCGATCCGCTGGCGCAGTCGCGGCGTCAGGGGTGTCATGAGTGGTCAACAGTTGGCCTCAGGTCCGGCGGTGATCTCAGGATTGCCCGGTGCCGGCCTCGCGCCGACGGGAACTGTGCCAAAGGTATCCGGGATGGGCAAGCCATGCTGACGCCCCCAGGGCCATACCACCGCGATCGCCCGGCCCACCAGTAGATCTTCCGACACGAACGCATTCTGCCCCTTGATCATGCCGGCCGCAGAATCGTTGAGGTGGCACCGCGAGTCGCGGCTGTGGGCCCGGTTGTCGCCCATGACGAACACGTGCTTGTCCGGCACCATAACGTCGAATTTGATCAACGACGGCTCCGAGGTCTCTCCATCGGTCTCGGCGTACAAATATGACGTCTCGTCGAGTGGCTGGTCGTTGACCATGATCCGGCCCTGAGGATCACAGCAGACGACACGATCGCCCGGCATGCCGACAACCCGCTTGATCAGGTGCTCCGTGCTCGTGTCGGGCAGGACGCCGACGAACTGCAGCACCTTGCCGACCGGTCCACGCTCCTGGGACGTTGTCCCGGTGAGCCAGCCGCCGGGGTCCTTGAAGACCACGACTTCGCCTCGCTCAGTGTCGGTCAGCTTCTCGACCAGTACCCGGTCGTCAATCTTCAGCGTGTTCTCCATCGAGATCGACGGGATCAGGAACATCTGTCCGACAAACCCGCGAAGTAGCGATGCCACGATGACGGCGCCGACGACGACAGCGGTGAGTTCCTTGACAAAAGCCACGACATGTCCACCGAAGGAGAGCTCATCGGGGTCGCGCCGTTCGGCGCGGGGCGGGTCACCGTCGTCCTCAAGCGCCCGCCGGGGGCTGGGTGGCTCTCGCCGATCAGCCATGGAGTGGCTGCGACTCAGTGAGCGTCGCGCTTTTCCTTGATCTTGGCCGCCTTGCCGCGCAGATTGCGGAGGTAGTACAGCTTGGCCCGGCGGACGTCACCGCGGCGGTCGACCTCGATCTTGTCGATGATCGGGCTGTGCACCGGGAAGGTGCGCTCGACGCCGACGCCGAAGCTGACCTTGCGGACCGTGAATGCCTCGCGTACGCCATCACCAGCTCGGGAGATCACCACGCC
Organism: uncultured Actinomycetota bacterium; assembly: GCA_963731295.1. Taxonomy (GTDB): domain Bacteria; phylum Actinomycetota; class Actinomycetes; order Propionibacteriales; family Propionibacteriaceae; genus Microlunatus. The sequence goes on along the minus strand of CAVSUP010000003.1, from coordinate 1,695,342 downwards.
GGCGAAGACCTGGATGCGGGAGCGGTTGCCCTCGACGACCTTCACGTGCACCTTGACGGTGTCACCAGGGCGGAAGGCGGGTACGTCATCCCGCAGGGAGGCTTGATCGAGTGCGTCGATGAGCTTGCTCATGAGGTTTCCTCGCCAGTGCCACAGGTCACCACGGTTGGTGTGAAAATGATCAGATTCCCTACGCTGCGACCATTCCCCCTGTGGCAGGTGTCGCGTGCAGGACAACAGCCGATCAGTTTGCCACAACACCGGTGGTCCGCGGAAATCGGCACTGCCGCCATGTCCACGGTAGTCAGTGCATCAGTGATTCCCGGCAAATCTCACTCGGTGTGATCCGGGAGCCTGCCAATCGCGCCTTTGGCTGTACAGCGAGTGAGATTTGCCGGTTGTGGCTGACCCGAAGAAGTCGGACAGGCGTGCAACCATCCGGGCGACTCGCGCGTAGACCCCACGTGACTCTGATCGCCGCGAACGGCTCGGTAGGGTGCGAACACGCAGCCAGTCACGCCACCAGCCAGGACAGCACGATGACCGAGGACGAGTTCGATGCGTTCTACAACGCCTCGTTCTCGCGGCTGGTCGGTCAGATCTACGCGATCTGCGGCAATGTCACCGAGGCACAGGACTGCGTCCAGGAGGCGTTCGTCCGGGCCTGGGACAAGCGCCGCACCCTTGATCGTGATCAGGCCCCCGAGGCGTGGGTGCGGACGGTCGCGTACCGGCTCGCGGTCAGCCGCTGGCGCAAGGCCCGCCGAGCCTTCCTGCCCCCCGACCGCGCCCAGGAACCGCAGTCGCCGGCTGAACCCGATGTCCTCCGCGTCGCACTGGCGCGGGCGCTCCAGCAACTGCCGGCCGACCAGCGACGAGCAATCGTGCTCTATCACCTCGGCGATCTGTCAGTGGCCGATGTGGCCGCGGAAATGGGGGTTCCGGTGGGCACGATCAAAGCCCGGCTCTCCCGCGGACGGGCCGCGTTGGCCGCCCTGCTCGGCGACCCCGAAGGAGCCGGCCGTGGCTGACCGCGATCCCCTCACCGACCTTGACAACCTGGCGCGAGTTGGCGAGGACTTCGCCCACCCGTTGCCGGCCGACCAGGTGCGCCGGCTGGGCGACCGCCGACGTACGCGCCGGCACGCCGGTGTCGTGGCGGCCGCCGTTGCCGCAGTAGTGATCGCCGGCGGCACGGTTGCGAGTCAGGGCGTGTTCCGCACGGACCAGCAGCCCAATCCGGCCATGTCTGGTTCGACCCCATCCGTCGTCACCGCCTCACCAACTCCGGCGCGAACCGTCACCTCGACCAATCTGATCAGAGCGAAGGACGTCCCGACCCAGGACAAGGTGCGATTCGCTGAGGTTGCCGGTGGCGGCCGGGACGGCGAACACCTCTCGGCCTGCGTGCCGGAAGGCGGCTACGGCACCCTTGCCGCCACGACCGTGGTCAATCGCAACTTCCGAATGGACCGGCGCTACGACGGGACGACCAACCCGCCGATGGAGCCGTTCGGTGACGGTCCGACGATCTACACCCAGGCCCTGCAGTTCAGCTCCGAGAGCGCGGCCCAGAAGGCGCTACCTGACCTATCGCGACTGGCTGAACGGATGCGCCAAGACGATCAAAAAGCGCGGCGACGAGCCGTTAGGCACCGGCGGCAGCTGGATTCCCGTCACCAAGGTGGCCAACGGCAAAGGTGGCTTCTCCGAGCAGCTGTGGCGCGCAGCGGCCGACACCTCAGAGGCGGGTTACTTCGAGTCGGTCGGGGTCACCCTGGTTGGCGACCGGATGGCGGTGACGGTGTCGCTGGTCTACGGACAGGACTACAACGGGGTCAGCTACACCGAGAAGAAGGACCCCGTCACCGAGTTGCCGCCACACCCGCAGTTCGGGCTGGTCAAGGCCGCCGCACAACGGCTCAGCTGACGCAACCAGACAGCGCCACCGGGCGTAGTGATCATGAAACCACTATTCCAGGAGGCAAGATGTCTCAGACCACCCGGGTCCGCGCCACCAGCTTGATCATCAGCGCCGCGGCAGCGTCAGCGGCTCTGGTCGTCGGGCTGATCCCGAACGGCTCGTCCGCAGCGGCCGCTCCGCGGTCGACCTCCTCTCGGCCAGCCACAACAATCGGGTCTGCCACCCTCGCCAAGGCCAATCTTCCGGCTGAGCGTGACCTCGCGTTCCACCGCGCCGGTGACTGGCAGACCATCCGCAGCTCGGCGACCCTCGGACGGCTGCCGGTCACCGATTGCTTCTATGCCAGGAATCTCGAGCAGCTCGGAGCATCAACGATGTACCGGCGTGACTACCGACTGGGCGAAGATCGGAGCCAGCGGGCGTACACGATCGCACTAGAGTTCCGCAGTGATCACCAGACCCGCGCGGCGTACACGGCGCTGAAGAGCTGGGTGTGGAAGTGCCCCGCCGCACTGACGAAATTCGGGTATGCACGGGCGTCCGCTGCGCCGTGGGCGGCGGTGGCGGCCGGCGATCGCGCCGCGTACACCGTCGTTGATCATGCGATCCTTGATCGGCCGAATGCCGAGGAACAGGCCTTCGAGGAGTTCGGGTTGACCCGCTCCGGCCGGAGAGTCGCGTTGGTGATCATGAAGACTACGGGACAGGACTACAACTGGTCGTCAGTCCCGAGCCCGGATCTCACGACCTATCCGTCGATCAGGAGCCTGCCGAAGATCGCGAAGAGACTCAGCCGGGATCTCACCGCCAGCCGCCATCTCAGCGACAAGCAGTTGATCACCGCGAGCCAGGTGCCCGCGTACGAAGATCAACGGGTGAGGATCGTCGCCCCAGGGCTCGGCCGCCGGCAGGACGTGATCACGGTCTGCACTCCGCCGAGCGGCGTCCGCGAACTCGGCGCATCCCAGGTCCGCAGCCGGTCGTTCCGGTTCGACGGCTATCCGCCGAGCACGTTCACCCTCGCCTTGCAGTACCCCGACGCCGCGGCAGCCAAGGCGGCCTCCCGCACGTTCCGCACGCGGATCGGGGCTTGCGGCAAGCAACTGCGCGAAGACGGCTATTGGGTCGGCAGTCACGGGCCCGGCTGGATCAAAGCTCCGACAACGCGCGGGTCGGGACGGTTCACCGAGCTGGTCTACAAGGAGCCTGGCCACGCCGATGCCGACGAGGGCTACTTCGAGAGTGTCGGCATCACCCGGGTCCGCGACCGGTTGATGATCACCGTCAGCGTGGTCTATGGGCAGGACTACAACGTCAGCCTCAAGCCGCAGGGCGACCCCGAGACCGGCCTCGGTCCCCACCCGCAGTTCGCTCTCATCAAGGCGGCCGCGAAGCGACTCGCCTCCTGACGCCTTGCGTTTCCACGGGAATCCGGCAACTTACCTCCGAAGTTTCGTGGGTAAGTTGCCAGTTCCCCATGCAACATGGGAAACCGACACCCGCCGCCGCCTCACAGCGGAGTGCGGGCGGGGCGGCGGAGGGGAAGCGCGGAGGGGGAAGCGCGGAGGGGGAAGTGACTGCGGTCAGGAGCCCCTGACCAGTGCCCCGAGCAGATCCCGGTTGAGGCGGGAGATGGTGTCGAGCGGGATGCCCTTGGGGCAGACCGCGGTGCATTCGCCGATGTTCGTGCAGCCGCCGAAGCCCTCTTCATCGTGCTGAGCGACCATGCCGAGGACGCGGGAGCGACGCTCGGGCTGACCCTGCGGCAACAGACCCAGATGGGTGACCTTGGCCGCGGTGAAGAGCATGGCCGAACCGTTCGGGCAGGCAGCCACGCAGGCGCCGCAGCCGATACAAGTCGCGGCATCGAAGGCATGATCGGCATCGTTTTTCGGCACCGGAGCGGCGTGGGCGTCGGGCGCCGTGCCGGTCGGGGCGGAGATGTAGCCGCCCGCCTGGATGATCCGGTCGAAGGCGCCGCGGTCGACGACCAGGTCCTTGATCACCGGGAAGGCATCAGCCCGCCACGGCTCGATGTCGATCACGTCGCCGTCCTCGAAGGACCGCATGTGTAGCTGACACGTGGTGGTCTGCTGCGGGCCGTGGGCGATGCCGTTGATGACCAGGCCGCACATGCCGCAGATGCCCTCGCGGCAGTCGCTGTCGAAGGCAATCGGGTCCTTGCCTTCGGTGGTGAGCCGCTCGTTGAGCACGTCAAGCATCTCCAAAAACGACATGTGTTCACTGACGTCCTCGACCCGGTAGCTCGCCATCTTGCCCGGCTCGGCCGGACCCTTCTGCCGCCAGACCCGCACGGTGATGTTCACAGGATGCCTTTCACGTCGTCATTCATGATCACTTGTACGAGCGCTGCTTCAACTCGACGAACTCATAGGTCAGGGCTTCCTTGTGTAGCACCGGTTTCCCGTTGTCGCCGCCGAACTCCCAGGCGCTGACGTAGGCGAATTCGTCGTCGTGACGCAATGCCTCACCGTCCTCGGTTTGGGACTCCGCGCGGAAGTGGCCCCCACATGATTCGCGTCGCGCGAGCGCATCGATGCACATCAGCTCGCCGAGTTCGAAGAAATCGGCCACCCGCCCGGCCCGCTCCAACGCCTGATTCAACTCGTCGGCCGACCCGAGCACGTTGACGTCGGACCAGAATTCAGCCTTCAGCTCGCGGATCCGCCCGATCGCCTTGCGCAGGCCCTCGTCGCTCCGTTCCATCCCGCAGTAGTCCCACATGATGTGGCCGAGCTCCTTGTGGAAGGAGTCGACCGTGCGGGTGCCCTTGATCGACAACAACTTGTGGATCCGGGTCTTGACCGCCTGCACGGCCTCGACCGCGGCCGGATGCGAAGCGTCGACCTTGGGGAACGGACCAGCCGCCAGATAGTCGTTCATCGTGTTGGGCAGCACGAAGTAGCCGTCGGCCAGGCCCTGCATCAGCGCGCTGGCCCCGAGCCGGTTCGCGCCGTGATCGGAGAAGTTCGCCTCACCGGTGACATAGAGGCCCGGGATCGACGACATCAGGTCGTAGTCGACCCACAGCCCGCCCATCGTGTAGTGCACGGCCGGATAGATCCGCATCGGCGTCTCGTAGGGATTCTCGCCGGTGATCTGGGCGTACATGTCGAAAAGGTTGCCGTACTTGGCCTCGACGGCCTTCTGGCCCAGCCGCTTGATCGCGTCCGCGAAGTCGAGGTAGACCCCGAGTCCGCCCGGACCCACGCCGCGGCCCTCGTCGCAGACGTTCTTGGCGGCCCGGGAAGCGATGTCGCGCGGCACCAGGTTGCCGAAGGACGGGTAGATCCGCTCCAGGTAGTAGTCGCGGTCACCTTCGGGGATCTGGCGCGGATCACGCTTGTCCTCACCGCTCGTGGGCACCCAGATCCGGCCGTCGTTACGCAGCGATTCGCTCATCAACGTGAGCTTGGACTGGTAGTCCCCCGACACCGGGATGCACGTGGGATGGATCTGGGTGTAACAGGGATTCGCGAAGTACGCACCCTTGCGGTGGGCCCGCCAGGTCGCCGTGACATTGCAGCCCATCGCGTTGGTCGACAGGTAGAAGACGTTGCCGTAGCCGCCGGTCGCGAGCACAACCGAGTCGGCGAAGTGCGTTTCGATCTCGCCGGTGACCATGTCGCGGATCACGACGCCGCGGGCCCGGTTGTCGACGATGATCACTTCGAGCATCTCGTGCCGGGTGTGCATCTCGACCGCGCCGAGGGCAATCTGCCGCTCCAGCGCCTGGTACGCGCCGATCAGCAACTGCTGGCCGGTCTGGCCGCGGGCATAGAACGTCCGCGACACCTGGACGCCACCGAAGGACCGGTTGTCCAGCAGTCCGCCGTATTCGCGGGCAAAGGGCACGCCCTGGGCCACGCACTGATCGATGATCTGCACGCTGACTTCGGCGAGCCGGTAGACGTTGGACTCCCGGGCCCGGAAGTCGCCGCCCTTCACCGTGTCGTAGAAGAGCCGGTAGACCGAGTCGCCGTCGTTGCGGTAATTCTTCGCCGCGTTGATCCCACCCTGCGCGGCGATGGAGTGCGCCCGGCGCGGGGAATCCTGATAGCAGAAGGACTTCACGTTGTAGCCGGCTTCGCCGAGCGTGGCGGCCGCCGAAGCCCCGGCGAGGCCGGTGCCGACGATGATCACTGAAAGCTTGCGGCGGTTGGCCGGGTTGACCAGTTTGGCCTCGAAGCGGCGCTTGTCCCAGCGCTCGGCGATCGGGCCTTGAGGCGCCTTGGTGTCGGCGATGTCCGCACCTTCGCTGTAGACCGCGTCGCCATCGACGGAGCTGAAGTCAGCCTCGTGCGAGTGGTCCTTGTGCCTGAGAGGAAACTTCATCACTTCACCAGCCCGAAGAGAATTGCGAATGGGGGGAGCAGAAAACCGAGGGTCACGATGCCGGCGACCGCGTACGCCAGCAGGTTGAGTCGCCGCCGCGCGATGCTCGAGGTGTTGGCACCAAGGGTGGTCAAGGCGCTCCAGGTGCCGTGCCGGAGATGGAAGCCGACCGCAATCATGGCAATCGTGTACGACAGCACGACCCACCAGATCTGGAAACCGTTGACCACCCGCTCGTACGGCTCGGGAGCGGCGCCGCCCGGATGAATCACCCCGAAGGTGAAGTGCAGCAGGTGGTAGACCACGAACAGCAAGATGATCACGCCACCCCAGCGCAGGGTGAAGGACGCATAGGTGCGTTGTACGCCGCCCCTAGCCCGCTTGGTCTGATACCGCGAGGCACCACCTCGGGCCTTCTGGGCGCGGGCCCAGAGGCTGAGCGCGGATGCCGCGTGGGCCAGCACTGCCGCCAACAGCACCACGCGGATGATCCACAGCAGTCCGGTGTGCGGGAGGATCGGCTCGCCGAGGGTCCGCAGGTGGTGCGCGTAGGTGTTGAACGAATCGGCACCAGCGAACACCTTGAGGTTGCCGTACATGTGGGCCAGCAGGTAGCCGATCAGGATCAGTCCGCTGACCGCCATCAGCGCTTTCACTGCGACCGTTGACCGGGCGGCCTTCTGCGCCGGGGTCAGAGAAGTTATCGCCACGCGTTCACCCTAGAACCTACGGAACAATGGCAGCGACCCAGACCAGTGTGTCCACTGGTGTTTTCCGTCACCCGGGCCACCAGCCAACCGCTCGCCGAGCGACCATCGCTACCGTGGCCGGCATGACGATTGGCTCGATGAACCCGATATCCGGCATCACCCGCACCGACCCGGAACTGGAATCCGACGAGATCACCATGCTCACTCAGTTCCTCGACTATCAGCGGGCAACGATGCGGATGAAGTGTGTCGGCTTGGGCGAGGATGCCCTGAAGCAGCGGTCCGCGCCTCCCTCGACGCTGACGCTGCTGGGGTTGGTCCGGCACCTGACCGAGGTCGAGCGCAACTGGTTCGCTGTCCATCTCGACGGTCAACGTGGTGTCGAGGTCTACAACGACGAGGCCGACCCCGATGGCGACTTCGACACCCTCGACTCCGCCCCGGTGGCCGACGTGTGGGCGGCCTACGACGCGACGGTCGTCGAGTCGCGGCGCATCGTCTCCACCTTCGCCGATCCGGGCGACCTGACCCGTGGAACCCGGGGTCGCCCGCGCAGTCTCCGCTGGATCATGATCCACCTGATCGAGGAGTACGCGAGGCACAACGGTCACGCCGACCTGCTCCGTGAGGCGATCGACGGCGCGCGCGGGGAGTAGCCAGCCCCGAGGCTCGCCCCCCACTTGTCCGGTGGTCCCCCACATATAGGTGGGGGGTCCCCGGACAAGTGGGGGACGAGGAGGAGGGCGGGCGCGGAGTTCAGGTCGCGCGGAACCGGATCGGGAATTCCAGCGGCCCGGTGTTGCCCGACACCGGCATCCAGCGACCGGGACCGTCCGGCCGGGCGTCGGGCATCCGGCGGGCCAGGAGCGGCAGGGCGACCGCCATGTCGGTACGAGCGACCAGGTGGCCGAGGCAGTGATGCACACCGCCACCGAAGCCGAGGTGCGATGGCCGCGTACCGGACTGGTCGGCGGTGATGTCGAACGCCGGGTCCGGCATCGCCTCGGGATCGGTGCCGGCGGAATGCGACATCACCTGGATGATCCCGCCGGCCGGAAGGCGCAGCCCGAAGAAGTCGACGTCCTCGATCGCTTCGCGCGTCACCCAGGTCACGGTCGGGTTGACCCGCATGATCTCCTCGACGGCCGCGCGACCGAGATCGGGGCGCTCCCCCAACAGCCGCCACTGGGCCGGATGGGCAAGCAGGGTCTTCAAGGCGAGCCCAAGTTGATTGCGGGTGGTTTCCATGCCGGCGAACGCCAGGAAGACCAGGGCGACGCCCAGTTCGTGGCGCGAGAGGCGGCCGTCGGACTCCGACGCCTGAACCAGCGTGGTGACCAGGTCGTCGCGCGGGTGGACCGACCGATCGGCAACCACGTCGTCGAGATAGCCGCGCAGCCCGACCAGCGCGGCCTCGATCTCCGGCAGGTCGTCGGCGACACCGATGCCGAACGACTTACCCAGGTCATCGGCCCAATGCGCCACCTGCGGCCAGTGGTCATCGGGCAGACCCAGCAATACGCAGATGATCCGCGAGGCGTACGGCTCGGCGAACTCCGACACGAACTCCACCTGCCCGCGCGCGGCAAACCCGTCGATCAACTCCTCGGCCAGTGCCTGGAACTGCGGTTGCATCGCCTCGATGGTCCGACGCCGGAAGGCCGGCATGAGCAGCCGGCGGATCCGGGCGTGATCATCGCCTTCGAGGCTGAGCAACGTCTCCTGCCACCAGTCGGAGAACAGCCCGGAGTGGATGCCGTTCTGCGCCGGCCACCGGGCGTTTCCCTGCCGGAAGCGCCGGTCGCGGAGCAGGGCCGCCGACTCGGCGTAGCGGAGAGCCGCCCAGCCGAGGGTGGTTTCGACGTACCAGTCGTCCTCGCGCGCCGCATGCACCGTCTCCGAGGTGACGTCGAAGTCCGGATCGGTCAGATCGAAGCGGCCAGCCATGGTCTGATCGTGGCAGATCGTCCGGCGAGGACAGAGACGTTGACCGTTTGACCCGGGACCGGTCAGCGGGTGTCAACACTGAGCCGATCGATGCCGTTTCCGGGCGACTCGCCCGAGGACCGGAACCGAGCAACGGCGCCATTGCCGCCGCTCGGCGGATCAGGACCGCGAGAATCGGTCTGCGTTTCTGCGGCATGGTCGTGCATCCGCCACGTCCCTCACCGACCGGTTCGCAATCCTCGCGATGTCGGCCGACTTCGTACGACGATAGCTGATGCCAGACGGCAGAGGCATCCGTGCCACGATCGCCGCGCAACGGGCTACTAGCCCGGAAGTTGCTTCTCCAGGAAAACCGCCTCGTAGCCCGGATGGGCCACGCGCTTGACCTCCAGGTAGCCGCGCTTGCGGTAGAAGCTGAGACTCTTCCCGCTGAGGGCGCCGGTGAAGAGCCCGAAGAATCGGGTGCCGGCGGGGGCCAGGCTCTCGATCCGGTCCATGAGCAGCCGTCCGACGCCCTGATTCTGCAGGTCGGGCGCGACCATCAACCGACCGACATACCACTCGCCATCCGTCCGCGGTTCGCCGCGGACCGAGCCGATCAGACGTCCGGCACGACGGGCCAGCAACACGGTGCCGGTCGTCAACGACTGACTCAACTCGGCCACACTTTCGGTCAGTGGCGGGATGTCGAAGGTGCCATGCGCCCGAGCCTCAGACAGGTACGCGGCCCGCTGCAGCACCAGCAACTCGCCGGCGTCGTCCGGCTGCGCTGGCGTGACGACGATCTCGCTCAGCGCGTCGGGCACCAGATCAGGACGCCGATCACGGGTCTTGGCCAGAGCCTTCGCCCGACGCCACTCCGCGATCTTCCCGTGATGGCCGCTGAACAAGATCTGCGGCACCTCCAGGCCGCGCCAACTCGGCGGCTTCGTGTACGCCGGATACTCCAGCAGACCATCATGATCAACTCCATGCGACTCCTCGGCGAGCGAGGCCGGATTGCCGATCACTCCGGGCAATAGCCGGACCACTGCTTCGATGATCACCAGCGCCGCCGCCTCGCCCCCATTCAGCACGTAGTCGCCGATGCTCAGTTCGTCGACCCGCATCCGGCTCGCCGCATACTCAGCGACCCGGGAGTCGATCCCTTCGTAGCGCCCGCACGCGAAGATCAACTGCGGTGCCGCGGCGAGCTCGTGGGCGATCTGCTGGGTGAAGGTCCGACCCGAAGGCGTCAGGATGATCAACAGGGGAAGGGGCGAGGCTTCCGTGACCGCAGCTTGCCCTTCGACAAGCTCAGGGCGCGAAGGGGGGGACTCAGGGCGCGAAGGGGCCAGCTCAGGGCGCGAAAGGACGGGCGCGGAGCCCGAAGAGGCGGGCGCAGGGTCCGAAGGGACGAGCTGATCGAGCACCTCGCCCCAGGGCTCGGGTTTCATCACCATGCCGGCACCACCGCCGTACGGGGTGTCGTCGACGGTCCGATGTCGATCGTGGGTCCACTCTCGAAGATCGTGGACGCTGAGCTCGACGATGCCGGTGTCGATCGCCTTGCCGACCAGGGACAGCCGCAGGGGATCGAGGTAGTCGGGAAAGATCGAAACGATGTCGATCTTCATCGCGGAGCGCTTCTCACGCGTCGTCGACTCCATCCCTGAGCTGTCCTTCGACATCACTGAGCAGTCCCTCGACGTCAGCGACGGTCAACCGACCCGCGGCGAGATCAACCTCGGGCACCAGCGCTTCGACGAAAGGCACGAGCCGGACACCGGACGCCGTCTCGATCTCCAGCACGTCCTGTGCGGGGAGGTGCAGGACCGAGAGGACCGGGCCGATCTCGGTGCCGTCGACGGTGTGCGCCACGATCCCGATGAGTTGCCGGTCATAGAACTCGCCGTCCTCGACCGGCACTTCCTCGGCCGGGACATCGATCAGCAACCGCGTGCCCCGTACGGCCTCGGCCGCGGTGCGATCGGTGAGCCCCTCGAAGTGGACCAGCAGCCGGCCCGAATGGTCCCGGGAGGATTCGACCGTGAACGCCTGCGGCGAACCCTCGGCCCGCAGCCGCTGCCCGGCGGCAAAGCGCCGTTCAGGCTCGTCGGTCCGCGGCGCGACCATGACTTCGCCGCGTACGCCGTGGGCCCGGCCGATCACTCCGACGAGCACCTCGACCATCTCCGCCATGCATCTCCCTCGGTCGTTCCAGAATGTTCAGGGTGTCAGGCTTGAAACGCTCAACCGCCCCGACCCCAGTATCAGGTCGAGGCGGTTGAGCGTGATGGTGCTTCCTTGGTCAGCGCCGATCGTTGCGGCCGGTCCGACCGCCCGGACCACGCCGAGCCTGCTTGTCGACGTCGACGAAGTCGACTCGGACCTCGTCGCGCCCGGCGAGCGCACCGATCACGGTCCGCAGCGCCGTAGCGGTGCGACCGGACCGGCCGATCACCTTGCCGATGTCCTCAGGGTTGACCCGCACCTCGAGCATCCGACCATGACGCAGATCCTTGTCACGCACGGTGACATCGTCAGGATGGGCCACGATCCCCCGGACCAGGTGCTCCAATGCGTCGGCGAGCATCTCAGGCCTCTTCTGAGCCTGCTGCCGCGACACCGGCTTCAGCCGCCTCAGTGGCTTCGGCCGGAGTGCCTTCGACCTCGGCGACCTCGGCGACCTCGGCGGCCTTGGCCGGCCTGGCGGCGGACCGCTTCGAGATGGCCGCCGACTTAGGCTCGCCGCCGGCCTCGGCCAGAGCAGCGTTGAAGATGTCGGTCTTGTTCTTCTTCTCCGCCTGCGGGTCGACGCCCGACGGGGAGGTATCGCCGGAGAACTGCTGCCAGTCACCGGTCCGCTTGAGCAGGGCGACGACGGCCTCGGTGGGCTGCGCACCGACCGAGAGCCAGTACTGGGCCCGCTCGGAGTTGACCTCGATGACCGACGGATCGTTCTTCGGGTGGTACTTGCCGATCTCCTCGATCGCCCGACCGTCCCGCTTGGTGCGGGAGTCGGCGACGACGATGCGGTAGTGCGGCGACCGGATCTTGCCGAGTCGCTTCAGACGAATCTTGACAGCCACGTGGGTGGATACTCCTGTGATGGTTTCGGGTGATCCCATCGACGCGGTGGGGAAACACTCACGTGATGGTCTCGGGTGGACCTGCCTCGCGAGGGGTTAGAGGGCGCCCCACGACACAGATGCGCCCTGCATTCTGCCAGAGTCGGCAGCGCGAGGCGAACCGGCGGGCTGGCATTCCGCACTAGTAGCCCGTTGCGCCTAATCCTTGCGTTTCGCGACGCCCAGGCACGCACCTCGCGGCGTTCTCCTCGGTCGTGATACGACCCGGTATCCCTCCCTCGTCGGCCTGGCGATGCACGCACCTGGACGCCGCCAAACCACAAGGATTAGGCGCAACAGGCCACTAGTTTGGCGCCATGCAGACCATTTCGGAGGATCAGGTTCTCGACGGCCGAACGGTGCTGGTGGTGAAGCCCGAAGGTGAGGGGCCGTGGCCGGGCGTGGTGATGCTGCACGAGATCTTCGGCCTGGACGAGGTGATGCGCCGCCTTGCGGCGCGGGTAGCGGCGATGGGCTACCTCGTCCTCGCTCCAGATCTGCTGGGTCAGGGACCCTGGCTGCGCTGCGTCCGAAGCGCCTTCACCGCGTTCTCGGCGCGCGAGGGAAAGCCGTTCGAACTGATCGAGGCGTGCCGCCAGCAACTGCTCGTCCGCCCGGATTGCACCGGAAAGGTCGGCGCCATCGGATTCTGTTTCGGCGGTGGTTTCGCCCTGCTGCTGGCCGCGGACGGCTACCAGGCGGTCTCGGTCAACTACGGGATGATCCCCGACGACATCGACGCCATCGCGGCGAAGGCCGGTCCGATCGTGGCGAGTTACGGCGGCCGGGATCGGATGGCCCGCGACGTACCGAAGCTGGAGACTGCGTTGGCGGCCCACGAGGTCCCGCACGACGTCAAGGTCTACCCGCCCGCCGGGCACTGTTTCCTCAACGATGCGCCGGTCGGACCGCTGCCCATGCGGGTGCTGACCCGGCCGCTGAAGCTCGCCTCCGGAGTGGGCCCCGAGCCGGGCTCGGCCGAGGATGCCTGGGGCCGGATCGAGTCCTTCTTCGCCGTGCACCTGCGGACCGGCGCCTGATCAGTTCGTGATGTTCTGCGATCAGCTCGTGATGTCCTTGCGGACGAAGTGCCAGACGGCATATCCGATCAGGACGATCGCGTACCCGAGCGACCACAGGGCGCCGGTGATCATGTCGGAGTAGTTCACCGACGGCGCGAGGGCATCGGCCCAGGCGTACGCGTAGTGGCCCGGCAGGCCCTGCCGGATGCCGCCGAGGGCGGTGATCGAATCCAGGATCGCGGACAAGATCATCAACAGCACGGCTCCGCCGACGGCGGCCAACGGCGCATCGGTGAGCACGCCGAGCATGAAGGCGAACGCGGCCACCGTCGCCAGCGAGATCAGCAGATAGCCGACGATGATCACCAGCCGGCCGGCGAACTGGCTGAGCGTCAGCTGATCACCGGTCGGCCCGACATAGGACCCCCAGCCGTACGCGAGTCCGCCGACCAGGAAGGTCCAGAGCGGAAAGAAGATCAGCGCGACCAGCGAGCAGATGGCCGCCACGATGAGCTTCTGGCGCAACAGTCGCCCGCGACGCACCGGAGCCGCGAGCAGATAGCGCAGGCTCGACCAGCTGGCCTCGGAGGGCACGGTGTCGCCGGCGAACAGCGCCACGATCACGATGAGCAGGAATCCGGTCGAGGCGAAGAGCGCGAACACCACCAGATTGGCGCCGCTGTCCTGGGCCAGATCGACGAACCCGCGGGCGCCGGATTCGGGGTCGTCGCCACCGATCCAAAAGGCCAGCACCAAGATCAACGGCAACAAGGTGAGAACGATGAAAATGCCCTGGGTCCGGCGCCGCCGCACCTGGCGAGCGAGCTCGGCGCGGAGCGGTAACGCCTTGCTGATCGATGGCCGGGTCTCGACGCTCACGGCGACACCTCTCCTGATTCGCGCGGCTCGACCAGGCTCATGAAGACCTCCTCCAGTTGCCGGTGCCCGTCCAGCGAGTCGACCCCAACTCCCGCCGCGACCAACTCGGCCACCAGCTCCGGGCGGGGCAGTGCCCCGGTAACCTTGATCAACTCACCGTCGTCGACGGTGTGGAGACCGAGGTTGTGCAACACGTGTTCGGCCCGGGCCCGGTCGAGCGGCTCGGCGAGCCCGAGCAACGTCACGTCGTCAGTGGCGGTGAGCTCGGCCATCGATCCGGTCAAGATCACCTTGCCGAGATGCATGACCACGACGTGCGTGCAGGTCTGTTGCACCTCCGACAGCAGGTGACTGGAGACCACGACCGTGCGTCCGGTCGCGGCATAGTCGGCGAGCACCGCACGCATCGCCTTGATCTGGGGCGGATCCAGGCCGTTGGTCGGTTCATCGAGCAAGAGCAGGGCCGGCAGGCCGAGCATCGCCTGGGCAATGCCCAGCCGTTGGCGCATGCCCTGGCTGTAGCCACGCACCTTGCGGTCGATGGCCGAGCCCAGCCCGGCAATGGTCAACGCCTCGCCGAGCTTCGCGTCCTCGAGCGGTCGACCGGTCGCCCCCCAGAAGGCGGTGAGATTCTGCATACCGGTCAGATGGGGCAGGAAACCGGGGCCTTCGATCAGCGCTCCGACCGAGCCCAGCACCTCCGCTCCGGCATGGACCGGCTGACCGTCGACGAAGATCTCCCCCGAGTCCGGCCGGATCAGCCCGACCAGCATCCGCATTGACGTGGTCTTGCCAGCGCCGTTCGGACCGAGCAGCCCGACGACCTGCCCGGCCTCGGCCCGGAACGACACCCCGTCGACCGCCCGGAAGCCGTCTCCGTAGGTCTTGACCACGTCGTTGACCACCAGCGGCACGTCGGCGAGATCGGGGCGTGGATGGGTCTGGCGCTGCCGTCGACCGAAGATGATCAAAGCGATGATCGCCGCGACGGCCAGGGCCCCGACCACGATGATCAACGGTAGGGGCACATCGAGGGTGCCGGCGTTCAGCGCGGTGGTGGCGATCTGGGGCACCGTCAATGCGCTGCCGGCCGCGAGCCCGATCTGATAGATCGCCGGCGTCGTGGGCACCGCGTACGCCTGATCGGTGCTGGACACCGCGACCTGCAGCCGATGCCCGACCGGCACCTGGTGGGCCACCGGCGGCAGGGCTACCGTCACGGTCCGCGGTCGGTCGGGGGTGAGTCCGGTGATCCGGACCGGAGCAACGGACAGCTGTGGGAGCACCGCCGTGCTCGGGCCATTGATCGTTCGGCCAGCGACCGTGCGCTCGAGGTCGGGCCCGAGATCCCAGACCGCGGCGAACAATGTCGCACTGTCGGTGTCGGAACTGACCCGGAGCGCAATCCGTCCGCTGCCGATCAGATCCAGCGGCTCCTCGAGGGGGGATGAGGTGAAGGTGGCCGCCTGCCCCGGCAGCACACCGAGGGCATAGCCCGCCACGCTGGATGCCTGGGAGAGCGCAGCGCCGGTGCCGGGCAGGTTGGTCAGGGCGGCCGGGACGCCGCCCGGTGGTGACAGGACGGACTGGGTGTCCCCGGTCAGCGCGATCTGTCGATCATCGAGGCCAGATCCCCGGCCGGGGTAGGCCGGTGCGAGCAGCGTCTGCGGATCGCGGGCACCACCTTGACCGACCAGCGAGGTCTCGGGCATCGCCAGGGAGAACCGGGTGTCCGGAGCCGATCCGTCCCGCTTCAGGTAGCGGCCGAACCATGACTCGAGCGACCCGGTGAGATCGTCGGTGGAGATGTCACCGTCATGGCCGCCGGCGACCCAGCTCAGCTTGGCCGGCGTCGACGCCGGCAGTCCTCGGAAGTTGGCATCAGCCTGGTCGAGCGGAAAGAGGGTGTCGTCCTCGCCGGCGATGATCAGGGTCGGCACGGTGATCTTGCTCAGGTACTGCTGCGGACCCGATCGGTCGAGCAACTTCAGCAGCGTGGGATCCGGGCGACCCGATTCAGCGGCCTGCAGATATCCCCGACACAGCTGGGCGTCGAAGCGGCCACACAGCGGATCGGCGTCGGGGCTGCTGGCTGGGCCGGAGTTGCCGAACAGCAGCGAAGCCCAACGCTGCTTGAAAATTCCCGGCTCGGCCAGAGGGGCGACATCGGCCGGCGACTCCGGTGCGGCAGTCGTCGCGTACTGCGGGAAAAGAGCCTGGCCCAACGTGTTCCAGGTGAAGGCCGGCACAATAGCGTCCACCCGCGGGTCGAGCGCGCCGGCCAGGAACGAGACCGCCCCGCCGTACGAGGCCCCGGCGAAGCCGATCACCGGATCGTCGCCGCTCTTGATCACCTCCGGGCGGGCGACCGCCAGGTCGATGATCTTGCGGGCATCAGCACCCTCGTACGCGGGATTGTCCAGATGGATCAAGCCGCCGGACTTCCCGAAGCCGCGAGCGGTATAGGTGATCACCGTGTAGCCATCCCGGGCGAGGGTCCGGGCCGTGCTGAGGCTGTCGTCCTTGGTCCCACCGAAGCCGTGGGCCAGCACGATCGCCGGCTGCGGTCGTTGCGGATCGGCGGTGATGATGGTGGCGTCCAGCTCGACCGGCTGGCCGTCGGCCTCCGGCGTGCCGGGAGTCATCAGGGCGGTCTCGACCAGCGGGTCCGCCGCGACCGCCGGGGTGGCGATGAAGGCGCTCGACAGCAGCGCCAGCGCGGCAGCGATCCGCAGCGGGCGCGCCCAGACTCGCCCGTCGCCCTGTCGCACACGCCTATCCTGCTGCACCCGCGCAAGCCGCCGGGCGGTCAGCCCGTGAGGTGGTCGAAGTCGCCGCGGACCCAGCCGATGTAGCGGTCGGCGGAGCGGCGGAGCCACAGCGGGGCGTCGGCCAGCACGCAACCACCGAAGTTGTCGTAGAGCCGGTCGAACTCCAGGGCGAGTACGCGGCTGGTCACCTTCTCGACCACCGCAGCCGACAGCGGGATCTTGTTGGGATAGCTCCGCATGAAGCTCACCCAGCGTTCATCCGGGCTGCCGGCGACCGTGTCACCGCTGAGCAGCACGCCCCGGCCGTCCCCACCGGTGAATCGGGCGACCGCGCTGCCCGGAAAGTGTCCGCCGATCCGGTGCACGGTCACCCCGGGCACGACCTCCACCGGAGCCTCCCAGAGCCGCACCGCCGGGTCGTCGCGCTGCAGCCACTCCCGGTCGGCCTCGGCCACGTAGATCGGTGCGTTGTCGAACCGTCGCGACCATTCGACCTGGACGCCGAACATGTGCGGATGACTGGCGGCGATGGCCGCCACCCCACCGAGCCCCTCGACCGCCGCGACGAGTTCATCATCGAGATAGCCGTTGGGATCCCACAACAGATTGCCGTCAGCGGTCTGGACCAGGAGCGCCCGCTGGCCGATCCCGACGCTGGGCACGATCTCGATGCCCAGCAGGCCCGCTTCGACCGCATTGACGATGCCCTGGCGTCCGTCCCGAGCAAGCTCATCGAGGGTGGTCCAGCGCTGTCCGGTGGGCCGCACGTACTGTCGCTCGTCGCGGCAGATCGGGCACCTGTCCGGCGGTTCAGCGGTCTCCGGATATTCGACTGCGCAGGTCACACAGACCCAGGCGACGTCAGCCATGTCACTCACCTGACCTCTCGACGGTCGATCATGATCAACTCACTCGTACGCCGCGCAGGATCACCGCGCTCGGCTCCATCAGCACACCAAGATCACGTCGGGGATCGCGATCGAAGATCACCACGTCGGCCGGAGCGCCGTCGACCAGCTGATCGGGTCGACCGAGCCAGGCCCGCGCCCGCCAGGAGCCGGCGCCGAGTGCATACTCCGGCGAGCTGAACCCGGCCAGGGCCGCCATTTCCTGACCCACCAGGCCGTGGGGCAGATAGCCGCCGGCGTCGGTCCCGGCATAGATCGGCACCCCGGCGTCGAACGCCTTGGCGAAGCGTTCGACCCGACCGGCATAGAGCGACCGCATGTGCGCCGCGTACGCGGGGAACTTGTCCTCGCCCGCCTGCGCGTAACGCTCGAAGTTCTCCAACTGGACCATCGTCGGCACCAGGGCCACCTGGCGCTCCGCCATGATCGCGATGGTCGCATCGTCCAGGCCGGTGCCGTGCTCGATGCCGTCGATGCCGGCGGCCACCAGCTCCGCGACCGCCTGCTCGCCGAAGACGTGGGCCGTCACCCGGCAGTCCAACTCGTGGGCCCGGGCGATGGCGGCCGCGGCCACCTCGACCGGCCAGAGCGGCGTCAGATCCCCTACGGCCCGGTCGATCCAGTCCCCCACCAGCTTGATCCAGCCATCGCCGCGGGCGGCCTGGCGCTCGACTTCGGCGACCAGGTCATCGGGCTCGACCTCGGCGCCGTAGTTGCGCAGGTAGCGCAGCGGGCGAGCAATGTGCCGACCGGCCCGGATGAGCTTGGGCAGGTCCTCCCGCTCGTCCATCCACCGGGTGTCGGCCGGGCTGCCGGCGTCACGCAGCAGCAGGGCCCCGGCCCGCCGTTCGGCGACCGCGTGCTGTTCGGCGACGTCGTCGGGCACCGCACCGTGCAGCTCCAGACCCACGTGGCAGTGGGCGTCAACCAGTCCGGGCATCAGCCAACCGCCCGGCATCGGCTCGGCGTCGCGTACCGGCTCGGTCGAGATGAGCCCGTCGACCACCCAGAGGTCGCGATGCTCGCCGTCGGGCAGCACCACGCCGCTCAGCTGGAGCCGTGGCTGTGGTCGAAGCGCTGCCCCTGCATCAACGACCGGCATGGCGTGACCCTACTGGCCGAGGCGACCGCGCAATTCTGGAGGTAGCTGGAAGTCGGCCATCGCCTTCTGCATGGCCTCCTCGTCGAACTGTCCCGCCCCGAAGGCTGCGGCCGGATCGATCGCCGGCGCCTCGTTCGGCACCGCGTTCCGCTTCGCCGGATTGCCGGACACGCCGCGGCCACCCTTCTTCTTCTGCTTGGCCGGTTGCTTCCGCCCGCTGGGGATGCCCGGCATCGCCGGCATCCCGGGCATCTTGCCGGTGGCCATCGAGTTCATCATCTTGCGGGCGTCGAAGAACCGGGTCACCAGCCCGTTCACCTCGCTGACCTCCACCCCGGCGCCGCGGGCAATCCGGGCGCGGCGGGACCCGTCGATGATCTTGGGATCGTCACGTTCCTTCGGCGTCATCGAATGGATGATCGCCTCGATCCGGTCGACGTCGCGCTCGTCGATGTTGCTGATCTGGTCCTTGATCTCCCCCATGCCGGGCAGCATCCCGAAGATCTTGGACAGCGGCCCCATCTTGCGCACCATCTGCATCTGCTGCAGGAAGTCGGCCAGGCCGAAGTCGCCGCCGCCCTTCGACGCGATCTTGGCCGCCGCCTTGGCCGACTGCTCGGCGTCGAAGGTCTTCTCGGCCTGTTCGATCAAGGTCAGCATGTCGCCCATGCCGAGGATCCGGCTCGCCATCCGGTCCGGATGGAAGACGTCGAATTCCTTGAGACCCTCGCCGTTCGAGGCGAACATGATCGGGCTGCCGGTCACCCGGGCGATCGACAGCGCGGCCCCACCGCGGGCATCGCCGTCCAGCTTGGTCAGCACCACACCGTCGAAGCCGACGCCCTCGGCGAACGCGTTGGCGGTGTTGACCGCGTCCTGGCCGATCATCGCGTCGACGACGAACAGCACCTCATCCGGCTTGACCGCGTCGCGGATGTCGACGGCCTGCTTCATCAACTCCGCGTCGATGCCCAGTCGGCCGGCGGTATCGACGATGACCACGTCGTACAGGCGCCGTTCGGCTTCGGCGATCGACGCCTTGGCGACCGCCACCGGGTCGCCGGCCGGCCGGTCCAGGTCGTCCGACGAGGACGCGTTGCCGGGCTCGGGGGCGAAGACGTGCACTCCGGCCCGCTGGCCGACCACCTGCAACTGATTGACCGCGTTGGGGCGCTGGAGATCCGCGGCCACCAGCAGCGGCGAGTGGCCCTGATCTTTCAACCAGAGGGCCAGCTTGCCGGCCAGCGTCGTCTTGCCGGCGCCCTGCAGGCCGGCGAGCATGATCACCGTCGGTGGTCGCTTGGCGAAGCGGAGCAGCCGGGTCTCGCCGCCGAGGATGCCGACCAGCTCATCGTTGACGATCTTGATGATCTGCTGACCCGGATTCAGCGCGCCGGAGACCTCCTCGGCCCGGGCCCGTTCCTTGATCGCGTTCACGAACTCGCGGACGACGATCAGGTTGACGTCGGCCTCGAGCAACGCGATCCGGATCTCCCGGGCGGTCGCGTCGATGTCGGCCTCGGACAGCCGGCCCTTGCCGCGCAGGCTCTTGAACGTCGCCGCCAGGCGATCTTGCAGGGTGTCGAACACAGGGTCCTCAGGTTTCACTCGTGAGACAGGCTCGGTTCAGCCTACTAACAACCGCGGGACTCTAGGTATTGGCGAGATCGCCGGCCAGATACGCCTCGTACGCCGGCAGGTCGAGCTGCCCGTGACCGCTGAGCCCGATCACCACGACCGCTTCGGTGTCGCTGTCTCGAAGCCGGCGGGCGGCGGCGGCGAGCGCGTGGGCGGACTCCGGGGCCGGCACGATGCCCTGGGTCCGGGCGAAGAGCATGCCGGCGGCGAACGCGTCGTTCTGGGAGACTGCCTCACCCTCGACCAGTCCGAGCTCGACGGTGTGGCTGAGCAGCGGCGCCATGCCGTGGTAGCGCAGGCCACCCGCGTGGATCGGATCGGGGATGAAGTCCTGCCCGAGGGTGTGCATCTTGAGCAGCGGCGTCAGGCCGGCCAGATCGCCGTGGTCGTAGCGGTACGCGCCCTGGGTGATCGACGGGCAGGCCGCCGGTTCCGAGGCGATCACCTTGGTGTTCGACCTTCCCTTGACCACGTCGCGGAGGAAGGGGAAGGCGAGACCGGCGAGATTCGACCCGCCGCCGGCGCAGCCGATGACCAGGTCGGCACCGTCTTCGCCGGCCAGCCGCACCTGCTCGACGGCCTCCTGACCGATCACGGTCTGGTGGAGCAGGACATGGTTGAGCACACTGCCCAGCGCGTACCGGGTCTTCGGGTCCTTGGCCGCAACCTCGACCGCCTCACTGACCGCGATCCCGAGACTTCCGCTGGTGTCGGGATGCTCGGCCCGCACCGCTCGCCCGGACTCGGTCAGCTCCGACGGGCTGGAGTGCACGGTTGCGCCGTAGACGTGCATCAGGTGGCGGCGGTAGGGCTTTGACGCGTACGAGGCCGCGACCTGCCAGATCTCCAGCTCGATCCCGAACATGGCACAGGCGTAGGCGAGCGCGCTCCCCCACTGACCGGCCCCGGTCTCGGTGGTCAGCTTGGTCACGCCGTCGAGGTGGTTGAAGTAGGCCTGGGCGACCGCGGAGTTGGTCTTGTGGCTGCCGACCGGGCTGACCCCCTCGTACTTGCAGTAGATCCGGGCCTTGGTGTTGAGCGCCTGCTCGAATCGGGTGGCGCGGATCAGCGGAGAGGGGCGCCAGGCGCGGTAGATGTCCCGGACCGGCTCGGGGATCTCGATGTACGCCTCGGTCGAGCCCTCCTGCGCGATCAGCGCCGCCGGGAAGAGGGCGGCGAGATCAGCGGGCTGCACCGGCTCGTGCGTGCCGGGATGCAGGTGGGGCGGCGGCGGGGTGGGCAGTTCGGCGGCCAGGTTGTACCAGTGGGTGGGGACCTCGACCGGCGCAATCACGGTGGTGGATGAGGTGTCGACGGCCATGAACGTCTCCTGCTCTGCGGTGACCTACCGGAACTTGGCTGGCACAATCAGGTCCGTGCCCGCACCATCATCGCGCGTTGCCGAGCTGGTGTCCGCCGCGGAGGAGCACCTCGACGATCGGATCGAACTGGCGTTCGAGATTGCGGACGAGTACTACCTCGCGGGTGACACCGCGAACGCGATGCATTGGCTCCAGGTGGCGCTCGGGGGTGACCAGCTGGAAGTGGCGATGGCTCGGGCCGAGATGGCCAAGATCTACCTGGACGCCGGCCAGGACGATCGAGCCGCCTCGGAGCTGGCTCAGATCCGTCGGCTGCCTGACCAGAATCCCGTCGCCTTCGGCTACGTCGCCGACCTGCTGGCCCTGCGCGGCGACGATCAGGGCGCAGACCGATGGTTCAACATGGCCGCGGCCCGGCTCAGCGAGGACGACCTCGCGGCGGCGAGCGAGATGGGCGCGATGTCAACCGGCGGCTACATCTTGGTCCAGCGTCGCAAACTCCGGCAGCGCCGGGGGGCAGCTCCGGACCGGTTCGATGAGATGGTCGACGCAATGATGCCGGGGAAGTCCGGCTCAGCCATGCCCCTGGCACATGAGGCCATGGGCTCGGATTACGCCAACCGAGCCGCGTTGATCCGCATCCTCATGTGGCGGGAACCTGATTTTGTCGAGGCGCAGCGCCGCTGGCCCGAGCTCGTGGCCGAAGCCGCCGACCATCAGACCTATCGGAAAACGCTGGAGTTGCAGTTGCGCGACAGCAAGGTCATCGGCCAGCGGGTCGTGTTGATCCCCGCCCTGGTCGATGACCTCGCGGCATTTGCCGAGTCGCGCGGTGTGACGCCACGCGATGACGGCGTACGCCGGGAGTATGTGCAACAGCGGGCCAGCACGGCGACCCCGTGGCCGCCCAGCCGCAACGACCGCTGCTGGTGCGGTACGGGAGCCAAGTACAAGAACTGCTGCCTGCGGGCCGGCTAGTAGCCCGTTGCGCCTAATCCCTGTGCTTTGGCGGCGTCCAGGTGCGTGCATCGCCAGGCCGACGAGGAAGGGATACCGGGTCGTATCACGACCGAGGAGAACGCCGCGAGGTGCGTGCCTGGGCGTCGCGAAACGCAAGGATTAGGCGCAACGGGCTACTAGTGGGCGCGGCAGATCCTCGGGGCGCGGACGGTCCGAAAGGGACACGGCTCACCGGAGGGACCAGGTCCAGGCCGTGCCTAAGCTGTGCGTCGTGCTTGAACTGCGTCCGGTCGCGTACGACCATCCTGATGCCCAGGCGCTGACGGTGCTGGCTCAGCGGTTCTACGTCGAGATCTATGGCAGTCCGGACGACGCCCCGGTGACGAACGAGGAGTTCGCGTCGCCCCGGGGCACGTTCCTGGTCGGGTATCTGGAGGGTGTGGCCGCGGCGATGGGCGGCTGGCGATTCGACACCGCGTCGATCGCTGGGATGACCAGACCCGCCGAAATCAAGCGGATGTTCGTTCGGGACGACCTTCGGGGCCGGGGGCTGGCCCACGAGGTCCTCGACGCGTTGGAGCGCAGCGCGCTGGCGGCCGGTGCCGACTGGATGATCTTGGAGACCGGCCAGCCCCAGATCGCCGCGCAAGCGTTCTACCGAGCCTGCGGGTACACCGCGGTCGATCGCTTCGGGCACTACGCCGATTCGCCCCTGGCCTGCCATCTCGGCAAGCACCTGATCAGGCCCCGGAACGACGAGACGGCGGATCAAGCTCGGTGAAAGCCCCACCGTCGAGGTGGAACTGCCGGTGGAGGGTCAGATTGGCCAGCAACTGTCGATCATGGGTCACGATCAACACGGTGCCGCCGAACGATTCCACGGCCTGTTCGAGTTGCTCGATCGCCGGCAGATCCAGGTGATTGGTCGGTTCGTCGAGCACCAGGAGATTCGTCCCCCGAGCCTGCAACAGGGCCAGCGCCGCGCGAGTCTGCTCACCCGGTGACAGCGTCTTGACTGGGCGGAAGAGGTGCTGCGCATTGAGACCGAACTTGGCCAGCAGGGTACGGCGGTCGGGATCGTCGAGCTCTCCGGTCAGCCGTCCCACCGCATCGATCAGGGTGTCGTCCGCCCCGAGCAGCGACCGGGCCTGGTCGACCTCGCCGATGACCACCCCGCGTCCGAGCAGGGCACCACCCTCGTCCGGGGAGACACGGCCAAGCATCAGGCTCAACAGCGTGGATTTGCCGGCGCCGTTGGCACCGGTGATGGCGATCCGGTCGGCCCAGTTCACCTGCAGGCTGACCGGGCCGAGGCTGAACGGGCCGCGCCGAACGACCGCGGCCGCCAGCTGGACCACGATCTCACCCGAACGGTTGGCGGCAGCGATGTGGAACTGCAGTTTCCACTCCTTGCGCGGCTCATCGACCTTGTCCAGCCGCTCGATCATCCGTTGGGTCTGCCGGGCCTTCGCAGCCTGCTGGCCGGTGGCTTCGATCCGGGCCTTGCGGCCCAGCTTGTCGGGGTCGCCGGAGGTCCGCCGCTCAGCAGCCATGCCCTTGTCGAGCCAGGCCCGCTGGGTCCGGGCCCGCTCCGACAGGCTCTCCCGGCGATCGGCATACTCCTCGTACTCGGCGCGCTCCGCGTCACGCTGCCGAGACCGCTCGATCAGGTAGGTGGTGTAGTCGCTGCGGATGAAGCGCGTCTTGTGCTGACCGGCGTCGATCTCCAGCACCGCGTTGACGGTCCGGGCGAGAAACTCCCGATCGTGGCTCACCACCATCGCGCCGATTCGTAGGCCGGTGACGAAATCCTCGAGCAGCCGCAACCCGTCGGCGTCCAGGTCGTTGGTCGGCTCATCGAGCAGCAGGACGTCGTAGCGGGACAGCAAGATCGACATCAGCCCGGCACGCGCCTGCTGCCCGCCCGACAGCGAAGCGAAGTCCTGCTCCAGCTCCACCTTCATACCCAGCCGGCTGATCAGCGCCACGGCGCGTTCGGAGAGATCGGCGGCACCGAGCGCCAGCCAGCGATCCAGGGCCAGGGAGTAGGCGTCGCCGGAGCCGGGGGCCTCGTGGATGATCAGCTCGGTCGCGGCGTCCAGCGCCTCCTGGGCGCCACTGACGCCGGTGCGGTCGGCCAGGAAACCGAACACGTTCTGATCAACCGCTGCGACCGAGACCTGCGGGACGTAGCCGACCGTGGCGTGCGACGGCGTCATGGTGACCGTCCCGGCCTGCGCCGTGTGCTCGCCGGCCAACACCTTCAACAGGGTCGACTTCCCGGAACCGTTCGGGCCGATCAGACCGACCACGTCGCCCGGAGCGACCAGCAGGTCGAGGTCGGCGAACAGGTCGCGGCTACCGAACGAGGCGGCCAGCCCGCTGCCGCGCAATGAGGCTTGCACCCGGGTTAACCTATAGCGGCGACACGCTACGAGAGGCTCTGGTCGCGCAAACGTTCAGCCCGTGCGATCAGATACCGCTGCTGGGGCAGGCTTCTGGCTCGCCGGACGGCCCGCAGATAGGTCGCGTACGCGGCTTCATGATCACCGGTCGATTCCAGCAGGTGGGCCCGGGCGGCGGGCAGTCGATGATCATCAGCAAGCCGCGGATCGGCTTCGAGCTCGTCGAGCAGGTCGAGTCCGGCCCGCGGTCCCTCGTCCATGGCCACCGCGACCGCACGGTTGAGCCGGACGACGGGGTTGTCGCCGAGTCCCAGCAGAGCGTCGTAGAGGGCGGCGATCTGGCGCCAGTCGGTGTCGTCGGCGGTCGGCGCTTCGTCGTGCACGGCAGCGATCGCAGCCTGCAGCTGATAGGGCCCGACCGGCCCGCGCGGCAGTGTCTCGGTGATCAACGCCACGCCCTCGGCGATCGCGTCGGTCCGCCACAGGCGGCGGTCCTGATCGGCCATCGCGACCAACTCGCCCTGCGGACCCGACCGGGCCGGGCGCCGGGCGTCGGTCAGTAACATCAGCGCCAGCAGCCCGGCGACCTCGGCGGCGCCGGGCAGGCGGCGATGCAGCATCCGGGTCAACCGGATCGCCTCCGCGGCCAGTTCGATGCGCTGCAGCGCGGGTCCCGACGTGGCCGCGTACCCCTCGTTGAAGATCAGATAGAGCACGCGCAGCACCGCATCCAGGCGCCCGGCCCGTTCGGCCTCATCGGGCATCCGGAACCGCTGGCCGCTGTCGGCGATGCTCTTCTTCGCCCGGGTGATCCGTCGGGTCATCGTCGCTGCGTCGACCAGAAAGGCGCGGGCGATCTCGGCCGTTCGCAGCCCGCCGACCGCGCGCAGGGTCAACGCCACCTGAGACGGGCCCGACAACACCGGATGGCAGCAGAGGAAGAGCAGGATCAACGTGTCGTCGGCCTCTGGTAGTCCGTGGTCAGCGGCCGGGCTGAACCACTGGTCGGCCGGCGTGCGCTGAGCTACCACGTCCTCCCGTCGCTGCCGGGCCTGCTGGGTGCGCAGCAGATCGGTCATCCGCCGGGAGCCGACCGTGATCAACCAGCCACGCGGATGATCGGGAAGCCCGTCGCCGGGCCATTGCCGGGCCGCCGCCAGGAGCGCCTCCTGGGTCGCGTCCTCCGCGACGTCGAAGTGACCGTAGCGCCGGGTCAAGGCGCCGAGGACTTGCGGCGCCAGCTCGCGCAGCAGCTCCTCGATCGCCGGATCGACCACCTCAGTGCGAGATCTCTTCGGCCGAATCCATGATCGGCCGCACGTCGGCGTACGCGTTGGCCACGACGTGGGCGGGGCCAGGGCAGTCGGCCAGTCGGTTCGCGAGCTCGCAAGCCCGGTCGAAGCTCTCGCACTCGACGATCCAGTAGCCGGCGAGGACCTCCTGGGTCTCCGCGTAGGGACCGTCGGTGACGAACGACTCGCCGTTCTTGGCGCCGAACCGCCGGGTATGGACCGGGGCGGCCAGCGCCCGGGTCTCGACCAGCTCGCCGGACTCCTCCAGCGCGGTGTTGAAGGCCTCCATGAAGGTCCCCATGGCGGCGAAGTCCTCGCCCGACCAGGCGGGCGTGTCCGTCGCCAGCCCGGCCATACCGTCGTAGTCCGCCTGGGACCCGTACGTCAGAATCATGTACTTCATGGCTGAATCCTTTCGTCCGGCACCGCTGTGGTGCCACTCATTCACGAGGTCGGAGCCGCCGGAGCGATCCGGACATCGCTGACCCCCAGGGCCGCTCGGACGCGGGAAAACCGGATCCGTTCCTGCTCGAGCCGCACCTGGCGGCCGTAGCGATCCTCGACCAGCGCCGCGTACGCCTCGGCTTCGGATTCGGTGAGGTGCGGCAACGGCTGGTTGGTCGGCTGTTCCTCGACCACCCACTGACCGGAGTGGGCCAGCAGGGTTTCAGTGTCCATCAAGATCGACTCGACGTGGCCGTAGCGGGCCCGGAGCCGGTTCAAGATCACGAACCCGTGCGTGTCCAGGTCGCCCCAGTAGGTGATGATCTTGTCCTGCAACCAGGTCAGGCCGACGACCGATCCGAGGGCGAACCCGGATCCGAAGATCGCCAGCGTGTCGGGGAGGTCGGGCAGCGCGAGGTAGCTGATCTCGTTCTCCACCATGACGACCCGGCCCAGGCCCGGGTCGAGCCGGTCCAACTCCTCGGTGCGCAGGGTCAACTCCTGGATGCCCGCCGGCAGGAACTGTTGCGGCGCCAGGAATCGCAGCCGGGTGTAGGCCGGCTTGGCGCGTAGTCCGAACCGCTCGACGAACCGAGTCCTGGGGTATCGCTGGTCGACCCGCTCGGCCGGCAGGACGACCTCCAACAGTGTCGCGAGGACCAGCCGGTGCTGCTCGATGAACTTGGTGTCCACTCCCGCCACATCGACCTGCCGGAGGTAGTAGCGCGAAACGTCACGGTCGGCGATCCAGCGCACCACCTCCACCAGCCGGAGCCAGCTGGACTCGAACTCGATCACGGTGCGCGGGTGATCCACGAGCCAGGTCGTCAGCTCCGGCAGCCGGACCCGCGTCGACGCGGCCAGTTCATCGAAGCGGGCCACCTCGCCGATCACCCCGAGCGACCGGAACAGGACGGGATAGCTGTCGATCCACAGCCGGGCCGGGATCTCGTTGCGGCCGACACGCCGGCCCTGCACCGCCTTCAGCTCGACCCGGAGGCCCGGGATCCGCGCCACGTCTCGGTTGAACCGGGCCAACCACGCCTGGACCTCGTCGAGCCGGTCGAGCAGCTCCGCCGCCTTCGGCCCATGGACCGGAAGCGACGTCGGTTGCCACTCCTGGCCGGCCGCGTACGCGGACAGCAACCGGCCGGTCCGCCAGCGCCGCTGCCAGCCGGCCAGCAGATCGGCCACGGTCGTCCACGGCGGGACGGTCGCGGTCATTCCGTCGAGCGCGCCGCCAGGGCGCGACCCGCTCGCTGCTCGCGGTACTCGGAGATGGTCATCCCCTGCAGCCGGGAGTAGTCACCGGTCAGGTTGTCGACGTACCCGACGGCATGGACGTGCGGCTCGATCACGTGGATCTTCTGCAGCGGGGTGACGATCAGCAACTGCAGGCCGAGCTTGGTGAACAGCCGCAGCGCGAACCGCGTCGAGTCCTCCGAGCCACGCCCGAAGGCCTCGTCGATCACCACGAACCGGAACGACCGGGATCGGGCCGCACCCCAATCCAGCCGGAACTGGTACGCCAGCGAGGCCGCCAGGATCGTGTAGGCGAGCTTCTCCTTCTGACCGCCGGACTTGCCGCCGGAATCCGTGTAGTTCTCGTATTCGCTGTCGTCCGCGCGCCAACGCTCGGAGGCCGAGAAGACGAACCAGTTGCGGACGTCGGTCACCCGCCGGGTCCAGCTCCGGTCGATCTCGGTCGAACCCTCCCGGCCGCGGAATCGGTCGACAATGCTCTTGACCTGCAGGAACTTCTGTTCGGAGTACTGCTCGGCGGACTCCCCCACCACGTTGTCGGTGCACGCCTTGAGCTCGCCGATGAAGTCGCGGATCTCCATGCTGGGGGTCGCATCGGGCACGAGCCGGATGAAGCGGCCTTCGTTGTAGTCGATCGAGGTCAGTGACTCGTTGATCGTCGCTACCCGCTCGATGATGAGCTTCTCCTGCTTGTTCAGCTGCGCGAAGAACGCGGCGATGTCGCGGATGGTGTTCTCGTTCAGCGACTCCTTGAACTCCCGTTCGAATCGCGGCAGGTCGTCGCCGGCGATCCGGTCGTGCAGCTCGCGATATTCCCGGCCGGAGGCGAGCGAATCGTCCATCTCGGCGGTCTCGGGAGGGTAGGCGGTACGGAATTCGGTCATCCGCCGGGTGACGCGCAGGCCCGAGCGGTACTGGGCCTCGACCTGCTTGTCGATCCGGTCGGTCCAGTCCGCGACCAGCCGGCCCTCGGCCCGGTCCACCTGGGCCGCCGTGACCTGGTCGAGCTGATCACGCACCCGGGTTTCGATCGCACCGAACCACGGCTCCGCACCGGCCAGGCCGTCGACATCGGCCAAGATCGACTCCGTCTCGGCCAGGGCCGCGCCGGCAGTCTCGCGCTCGGACTCGATCCGGCCGCGCTGCTGCTGCAGCTGTCGGAGGCGGTCGTCCAGGGTGTCGATCTCCCCTCGGACCAGGTCGCGTTGACCGGTCAGGGTCATGAGCCGGTCCGACGACCGGCGGATCTCAGCCAGTCGATCGCCGAGCTCGCGGAGCTGACGCACCGACTGCGGCCAGTCCAACTCGCTGACCGTGTGATATTCAGCCAGGGCAGTGAGCGCCGCCAGTCGTTCACCGATCACCGCCGTCTGCCGGCTGAGCGCCGAGATCTCGTCGGCCAGCGCGTGGAGCCGGGCATGGAGCGCGTGCGCCTCCTCCAGCAGGGCATCGATCTTCCGCTGGTTGCTCCAGCCCAGCACGTACGAGCGTCGATCGTCGATCCGTCGTCGATCATCCTTCTCATGCCGCTCGCGATCCTTGACCTGGCCGGACCGGGTCACCGCGCGGGTCGCGTGCCGGAAGTCCGCGACCGCATCGACGCAGACGTGTGACGCCCGACGGTCAAGCTCGGCCTCCAGCCACGCGGCGAAGCCCGAACTGGCCTCGATCTCCAGGCAGTCCACCAGCAGCGTCTGGCCGGGCCGGCGGGCCGGCTCGGTGCGGGGCGCACTTCGCTCGGGGACCCGGAAGTAGACCAGCCGAGCGCCGAGATGATGGTCGTCGATCCACCGGCTGACTGCCTCGTAATGCCCGTTGGCCACCAGCATCGACAACGCGAACGAATGCAGTACGCGTTCGGCTGCGCCCTCCCAGGCCTGAGCCTCGGCTCGGACCTGCAGCAACTCGCCGGCGAACGGCAGGTCACCGGGATCGAGACCGAGGTCACGGGCGATCACGGCGCGCAACCGCACCGAGTCTTCGGGCAGGTTGCTGCGACGGGACCGGAGGCTGGTCACCTCGGAGTTGAGCTTGGCCGATTCGCTCTCGGCCTCGCGCAGAGCGACCCGGCGCTCCGTCACGGCATTCTGTGCGTCGGCCTGGGCTGCGGCCAGCTCACCCTGGGTGTCAGCAGCCCGAGCCTTGGCCGCGGAGAATCCGCCCAGATCGGCCAACGGGGTCAGTTGAGCGGCGGCAAGCAACTCGTTGAACCGGTCGAACCGGACCGCTCGCTGCTGCTTCTGTTCCTCGGCGCGGGCCAGGTCATTCTCCAGAGCGGCGATCCGATCCCCACCCTGCCCGGCGATCTCGATGCTCAGTTGGCTTTCCTGGGCCCGCTTGTCGCTCAGCGCCTCCGCGAGGCCCCCGAGCTCGTCGGCCTGCCGGTCCAGGTGCTCGGACAGGCTGCCGAGGCGATCGGTCAGCAGTTGCTGTTTGCGCCGAGCCAGAAAGAACGGCAGCGCGAGTCGCTCCGCGCCGAGCCGCGCCACCGAGTCGGCCAACTGGGCGTGCTGATCGAGCTCAGCGACCAGCGGTTCCAACAGGCTCAGCTGGGCCTTGGCCCGGACGACCGCATCGTGGGCTCGGGTGAGGTCGTCGAAATGACCGACGAGGCCATTGATCTGGGCGCCGACGTCGAACGGCTCGAGCATGTGGTGCCGGACGAAGTCGTTGAGATTGTCGACCGCCTTCATCGACACGGTCTGGTGGAACAGCTCCATGGCCTGTTCGGATTCGATCCCCAGCCGCCGCCGGAAATCCCGACCGTAGTCACCGAAGTTCGCGTGGGTCTTGATCCCCGCGCTCTGCAGGCGCCGCCGGAGCACGCCAATGTCACTGCCGAAGCCGGCGAAATGGTCGGCGATGCTCAGATCGCCCTCGGCCGCGATGAAGAAGCGGTCCGGCTGGCCTTGATTGCCCGGCTTGGACCAGAACACCTGGGCCAGGGTCACGGTGAGATCGAAATCGGAGTTGCCGAACACCCCGAGAATCACCGAGTACGAGCGGGAGTCGCGCAGGGCGACCGGCCGGGAAGCACCCGTGACCTCGTTCCGCTCGGAGCGGTAGTAGCCCTGCACGTACGAGCGGAGGTCGCGCTCGCGCGTCTCGGCGCCAGCCGCCTTGTTGTAGGAGATGCGGTGTGAGGGCAGCAGCAGCGTGGTGATCGCATCGACCAGGGTCGACTTTCCCGAGCCGATGTCGCCCGTCAGCAACGCGTTGCGACCCCCGACCTCGAAGCTCCAGACCCGGGTGTTGAACGTCCCCCAGTTGTACGCCTCGAGACGCAGCAATCGCGTACCGGGCAATCGATCTGGATCGATCTCGTCGACCTCGACCATGCTGAACAATCCGTCCATCAAGCGTCCTGAGCCGTGAGCTGATCACGGTAGTCGCGGAGCCGGGCGTCGAATTCGGCCAACCATTGACCATCGACGAAGGCCTTGATGATGCGGCAGACCTCGAACTGGTCGTCGGTGCCGCGCATCCGGCGCAGGAAGCCGAGGTCGACGACCTTGTTGATCTGAGCGTCGATGGAGTTGACCAAGCGGGCGTCGTTGCTGGTCTCCGGCAGGAAGACCCGGAGCAGCTCGACGATCTGATCCCGGCTGAGCACCAGCCGGGTCTCGGCGCTGACCGCGTCGAACTCGGCCAGTTTGCGCCGCAGCAGGGCCAACAGCAGGCTGACGTGGAACGACAGCGATCGGCGTGCCACCAGCCGCGGGACATCGGCCTCGCCCTCGGCCGGCGGCCGGCTCCGCAGATACGCGTACCCTTCGGCCTCGTCGACCACCACCACCAGTCCGATGATCGCCACATGATCACCGACCTGATGTCGGAGAATGAGGAGCCGGTGCCAGACCCGCTCGTGACTGTCCCGGTAGACCGGGCCTTTCATCAGCTGGATCACCACACTGCTGAGGTCGAGTTGCTCCTCGGCCACCACGGTCATCCGATCACCTCCGTCGTTCGCCGGGCGAAGGTCACCGCGGGCGTGTCCGCCGTACGCGGCCCCTCCTCGGTCTCCCAGTCGATCTGCTCGCGGCTCTGCTCGTCGAAGACCACCGCGAAGCCCGGGTCGCTGAGCGACAGGTAGCCGATGAGCTCGGCGAGACCCTGGGTCAGGGGCTGCTCGTCGACCAACTGAGCGAGCCCGATCTGGCTGTTCGCCCGCAGCCGGCTCCGCACGATGCGGCCCAATTCGTCACGGTCAACATGGAGCTGGTCGAGCAGCGCCGACGCGTCGAAATCCTCGTCGCCCACCTGGACGTCGCCCGAGTCGAGACTGACCACTGCGTGCGGCGCGTAGAGCGGACGCTCGAACGGGAGCTGGACATCGACGGACATCGCATCGAGCTCCATCAGGAATCGAGGAGGTCGGTCTCGCAGCTCGACGGCCTGGGACTCGATGCTGCGCAACAGGTCGAAGACCCGGCGATTCTCCAGCCAGACCTGATCATCGAGGAACCGCCGGAGCTGCTCCGACAGCAGCCTGACGGTGGACTGGGTCCGCTCTCCGGCGTCGATCCAGTCGAAATGCAGATGCCGCAGCCGCTGATCGGTCTGACCGATCTCGGCGATCTCGACGAGCCGATCCAGGAGCTCGGTGAGCTCGTCCTGCCGCTGGTGGGAGAGCAGAAAATCGAACAGCGCCCGAAAGCTCCGGCCCTGGTCGGACTCGGTGATCGAATTCCGGCTGCCGAAGACCTCGTCGAGCAGCGCACCCTTCGAGCCGGCCCAACCAGCGATCTGTTCGCGTAACCGACGGTCCAGCGCCCGGAAGTTGTCCTCGACCTCGCGGAAATCGGCGAGGAGTTCACGGGCGTTGCGGGTGAACTGGTAGTAACGGTCGCGTTGGCTGACGGCATCGAGCAGCTCGACCTCACCGCGCTCGGCCCGGGCGATCTGGGCATCGAGCTCGGCCCGGCGACGGCGTAGGTCCGCCAGTTGGCTGGCCGGATCGTCGTCGGCTCCGAAGACCATCTGGCGCAGCAGCTCGAACATGGTGTTGAGCCGCGATTCGGTGCCGACGAAGTCACGGACCCGGAGATCCTTCAGCCACAACAGCGCCTTCTCGACCGGCGGCGTGACGTCATAGTGCGGCTCATCGGAGTTGGGCGGGTAGTACTTGCGCAACCACCCCTTCTCCGGCGCGGCCCATTCGTCCAGATAGGCCTGGGGCGAACGCGGGAAACTTTCCTCCCCTAGTCGCGCCTTCAGGGCGTACAACTCGTCGTCGAGGAGGCTCGTCAGGGTCTGCGCGGACTGACCGCCGACGTTGGCCTCGATGAAGGTCCGGCCGATGAACGACAACACGAGCGGCGCATGCGGCGAACGCAGCAGTGCCCAAGCCGCGTGATGGGCTTGGAGGTGGGCGATCTCGTCGTACAGCATGGGCCGGCTTTCCGTGCGCGAATCCAGACGCCGTCATGCTAGACGCGGGCACTGACAGAAAGCCGGACGATCTCGCTGGACCGTCCACCGTTTCGCGTCAGCGGCCGTTGTTCGGCTCCGGTGATGGAGAACGTACGCCGGTGCGAGGTGTGGCA
The DNA here is from genome assembly GCA_963731295.1 of uncultured Actinomycetota bacterium. Classification (GTDB taxonomy): domain Bacteria; phylum Actinomycetota; class Actinomycetes; order Propionibacteriales; family Propionibacteriaceae; genus Microlunatus. The sequence goes on along the minus strand of CAVSUP010000003.1, from coordinate 1,661,743 downwards.
GCTCGTTTTGACGACTGCGATGAAGAACGTACGCCGGTGCGAGGTGTGGCAGCTCGTTTTGACGGCTGCGATGAAGAACGTACGCCGCTGCGAGGTGTGGCAGCGCGTTTTGCAACAGCCCCTTCGCGGTGCCCACAGCGGGGGCAAGGCCCAACACACAGAGCAAGCAAGCGTGGAGCCGGGTGAGGCGGGCCGGTCAGGCGACCTGGAACGAGCGCTTCGCCAGACCCATCTGGAAATCGTCGATGATGATCTTCGGCGGCGCGGTGGGATCGGTGGCCGCGCCGAACGTGACGAACATCGGGGTGTAGTGCTCGACCGTCGGATGGGCGTACGGCATGCCGGGGGCTCGGTGGAAATCGGCCAGTGTGTCCACCGCGCCGGCAGCCAGCGCCTCTGCGGCCCAGGCGTCGAAGTCGCGCGACCAGCCCGGAACCAGGTTGTTTTCCCAGCTGTCGCGACCGAGGAACGGCAGTCCGTGGGTCATATAGCCCGAGCCGATGATCAGGACGCCCTGCTCGCGCAGCGACCGCAACCGGGCGCCGATCGCGAGGAGTCGGTCCGGGTCGTGGGTCGGCATGCTCAGCTGCAGCACCGGAACGTCCGCGTACGGGTACATCACCTTCAGCGGCACCCAGGCTCCGTGATCGAGGCCGCGATTGGCGTGCTCGTGCACGGATTCGCCGTCGGAGAGCAATGCGGTGACCTGGCCGGCGAGCGCGGTGGCGTCGGGCGTTGCGTAGGTCATCTCGAAGAAGCGCCGGCCGAAGCCACTGAAGTCGTAGACGAGCGGCGTACCGGCCTTGGGGGCGGAGATCATGAGCGGCGCCGACTCCCAGTGGGCGCTGACGATCAGGATCGCCGTCGGTTTGGGGAGTGACAGCGACCAGGTGAAGAGCTGATCCATCCACAGCGAGTCATTGAAGACTGGCGGCGCACCGTGGCTCAGATACAACGCCGGCATCGGTCCGAAGGCCGGCGTCCAGGGCGGCTGATCGCGGCTCGCGGGGGCCGAAGCCTGCAGGAAAGCGTCGAATGCAGCGGCGTCGACCGGTGGATGGATGACGCTGACCATGACTGAACCTCCAGATAGTTTATGTTTCAACTATACACCATCCAGGTCAGCCAGCCAGGAGCGAGCGGATCTCGGTGGCCGATAACGCCCCGGCCAGCAGACCATCCGCGGACATCACCGAATCGAAGAGCTGCTGCTTCCGCGACTTCAGCTCCATCACCTTGTCCTCGATGGTGTCCTTCGACACCAGCCGGTAGACCATCACCGGCCGGGTCTGCCCGATCCGGTGGGCTCGGTCGACAGCCTGGGCCTCCGACGCCGGATTCCACCACGGGTCGAGGACGAAGCAGTAATCGGCCTCGGTGAGATTGAGCCCGAAGCCGCCGGCCTTGAGGCTGATCAGAAAGGCGCCACTTCGACCGGATTTGAAGTCCTGGATCACCCGGGCTCGATCCTGCGTCGAACCGTCCAAGTAACTGCAGTCCACACCGGCTCCCGTCAGCCGGTCGGCGACCCGTTGGAGGAAGGTCGTGAACTGGCTGAAGACCAGGGCCCGATGACCCTCGGCCGCCAATGAAGCGACCATGTCGACCAGCAGGTCGATTTTGGCCGATGGCACCCCTTCGTGTTCGGGGTCGATGAGCGCCGCGTCCAGGCTGAGCTGGCGGAGCAGGGTGAGTGAGCGCAGGATGGCGAAGCGGTTGCTGTCCAGATCGCCGATCAGCCCGAGAATCTTCTGCCGCTCGCGTTGCAGCTGAAGCTGGTAGATGCGCGCGTGCCGCGGATGCAGGTCGACCTCGATCACCTGCTCCTGCTTCTCCGGTAGGTCGCTCGCCACCTCCTGCTTGGTCCGGCGCAACATCAGCGGCCGGACCCGGTCGCGGAGTCGGGCCAACCGCTCAGGATGGCCGCTGCGCTCGATCGGCCGCCGGTAGTAGTCACTGAACCGACCCGGGTGCGGGAACATCCCGGGCGCGGTGAGCGACAGCATCGACCAGAGATCCATCAGGCTGTTCTCCAGCGGGGTGCCGGTCATGGCGATCGTGAAGCCGACCGCAAGTCGCCGGACGCTGGCGTAGGTCTTGGCCTGGTGGTTCTTGACGAACTGCGCCTCGTCCAGGATCAGCCCCTGCCAAGGGATGGACTCATAGTGATCGGCGTCGAGCCGGAGCAGGGTGTACGAGGTGATCACCAGATCCGCTTCGGCGATCTCCTCGATCAAGGTTCGACCACGCTTCGCCTCGGTGCGGGTCAGGCCGACCACCCGCAGTCCGGGCGCGAACCGGGCGACTTCGGTGAGCCAGATGCTGACCACGCTCGTCGGCGCGACGATCAGGAACGGGGGCGCACCGGCCGGACTCGTGGCCCGCACCTGGGCGATCAGGGTGAGCGCCTGCAGCGTCTTGCCCAAGCCCATGTCGTCGGCCAGGATCCCGCCCAGACCGAGCCGCCAGAGCTGGTGAAGCCAGCGGTAACCGTCGACCTGGTACGGCCGCAGGTCGGCGTTCACCCCGACCGGGACCGGAACCGCCTCGGGCTCGGTCAGCCCGGTGAGGCCGGCGACCTGCTCGGCCCAGCGTGCTGCCTGTTGGTCGACGACGCCGAGTCGGCAGAGCTCGTCCCAGAGTCCGGCCTGATGCGGATTGATGCGGAGGCTCCCGGGCCGGTCCCGATCCTGCACCGCACGGGCCTCCTCGATCAGCTCAGCGAGCTGGCGGAACTCGGGCTGGTCCAAGGAGAAGTACAGACCGCTCGGCAGGACGAGATGCTCGGCCTCGGTGGCCAGCGCCCGGAACAACAGCCCGAACGGCACAGACTCGCCCCCCACGGTGACTTCGATGCCCAGGTCGAACCAGTCGGACCCGGACCGCCGCTCGGATAGCTCCCCGTCACCGCTCGACGGGTCCTGAACCGAAACGTGGACCGTGGGCGGCGCGTCCGCGCGTCGGTAGTCGATCCGCTCGCCGCTGTGCCGAACCTCGACCCCCGCGGCCTCGAGCGCCGCGAGCCGTTCGCCGGCGAATTCGGCCGCCGCCCAGCCCGTGAGCTCGGCGCGACCTCGCGGTCGGCCGGGCTGGCGCGGGTCGACCAGCGCCTGCGGACCCGCATCGAGCACCCCGGTGAGCCCGAACCAGAGCGACTGTTCGGCGTCGGCGTCCCGCCCTGCTCCCTCGACGGGACCGTCCAGGTCGTACTCGGTGCCCTCGTCGCCGTAGCCGACGCGCCAGCGGAGCTCGACCCGCTCGGCACCCGCGTGATGGACCTCCAATCGCACGCGGGGCTCGGCCGGCTCGGGCAGGTCGACTGACCCGTCCCCGCAGGTGACCACTACCTGCTCACGCAGCGCGGGAAGGAACTGTCGGACGAATCGTTCGCGATCGGCTGCCGGAACGGGGATCTCGCGGCGTTCGGCTACCCAGGTCGCGATCGACGCCGGAACCGGATCGGCCAGCTGCATCAGCTCGACGGCGGCGCCCCGGCGGCCGGGTAGGTCGCGGACGACGGCGACCCCGTGGACCGGATCGCCGATCGGCACCACCAACGTGGCGCTCGGGTCAAGACCCTCGACCATCAGGCGTGGACTCACGAGCAGGTCCAGACCGTCGCCCGCGGCGATGTCGACCTCGATCCGGGGCCGGTGGTGGGCCAGCCGCACGACGTCGTGCTCGTGCTCACCCACCACAGTCACCCCCGAGCGCACCAGCCGGGTCAGGATCGCCCAGAGACCATCCTCAGCCGCGTCCAGGCGAAGCCAGCCGGTGCCACTGAATCCGTAGTAACTCGGCATCGATCCCGGGCCGCCCGAAACGGTCGCCACCAGACGCTTGAGGAGGTGCACCTGCTCGGGGGGGAACCGGCGCCGAAAGTCAGCCATCACGTCCGGCCAGCCGGCTCCGGTCTGGATCCATCGGCCGGTCTGCGCGCTGCGCACGACCGGCCGGCACTGCACGAGTGGCTTCATGGCGCCCAGCCGTCGCACCTCGAGTCGCAGTGCCAGCGGCACGCCCACCGGCTTGGGCTGAACCACGAGCGGTGACAGGTCGCGTTCCCAACTCGGCGGCTGCACCGCGGGGTCGGCGGGCCGAATCGCCTCGACGACCCGGAGCAGGCTGGTCCCCGCCGTGCGCACGCGGGCAGCCAGGATTGTGGCGACCGCGTGCGAGCAGTCGCCGCCCCACGGACAGTCGCAGACGCCCCGATGCTCGAAAGGCGGCTCCAGATCCAGCGACACCGAGACCTCGTGGACGAGAGAACTCCTGGTCCGGACGTCCGCGTACACCTCGGACAGCCCGGGGTCGAAGTCGATCAGCGAGACGCGACTCTCGCGGACGAGGGCACGACCCCGTTTGAGGGCTTCGCGGCCGAACTGGGCCAGCAGCACCGCGTCGCTCGCGGCTTGCGTGAGATTCATGTCGGTGACGCTAGATCGCGGCACTGACAGTTCGGTCTCGTCGTAGGCGGATGCCCCAGATTGCGCGGGGGCGCGCGCTGCCTCCAACCAGCAGCTACTACCAGTTCGGGTGGATGGTGGCCCGTAGCCGCTCGTCGTAGAGCCCGGCCACGCGGACAAGAAACTCTGCGGGAAGCGGGGCGAGCTGACCGGCCGAGGCGTTGGCCCGGGCCTGCTCGACCGATCGAGCGCCAGGAATCACCGTGGTCACCCCCGGCTGCTGGACCACCCAGGCGAGCGCAGCCTGAGCCGGGGTGACGTCCGGCCCGAGATGATCACGGACGAGGGTGGAGAATTCCCGGGCGGCGGCGACACCGGTCTCGTAGTCGACGCCGGAGAAGGTCTCACCGACATCGAACGCCGCGCCGTGCCGGTTGTAGTTCCGATGGTCGTTCTCGGCGAACTCGGTCGTTTCCGAATAGCGCCCGCTGAGCATCCCGCTGGCCAGCGGGACCCGGGCGATGATGCCGACGCCCGCCTGGTGTGCGGCCGGGAGCACGTAGTCCAACGGCTTCTGGCGGAAGGCGTTCAGGATGATCTGCACCGTCGCGGTGCCGCGCCGGGAGATTGCGGTCAGGGCTTCGTCGGTCGTCTCGACGCTCACCCCGTACGCGGCGATCACGCCGTCGGCAATCAGCGTGTCGAGTGCGTCATAGACCTGATCCTGGGACAGGACCGAGGTCGGCGGGCAATGCAGCTGGACGAGATCGAGCCGGTCGACATTGAGATTGCGTCGGGACCGGTCGGTCCACTCGCGGAAGTTGGCGAGGGTGTAATTCTCCGGGCGCTGCTCCATCCGGCGACCCATCTTGGTCGCCACGGTGATCACCCGGTCCGGGTGCTCGGCCAGATAGCGGCCGATCAGCTGCTCGCTGCGACCGTCACCGTAGACGTCGGCCGTGTCGAAGACCGTGACGCCGGCTTCGACCGCCGCATCCAGCACGGCGAGGGCGTCGGTCTCGCTCACTACGCCCCAGTCGGCGCCGAGCTGCCAGGTGCCGAGCCCGATCACCGACACGGGCCGTTCGGTGCGCCCCAAGATGCGCTCTTCGATCATCATGCTCCCTCTGGTCCACTCGACCGGCTCATGCGACCGGGTTCAACAGTGCGTCGACAAAGACTTCCGCGTCGAAGGGGGCAAGATCATCGGCACCCTCCCCCAGACCGACGAGCTTCACAGGTACGCCGAGCTCGCGTTGCACCTGGACCACTATGCCGCCCTTCGCGGAGCCGTCGAGCTTGGTGAGGACGATCCCGGTCACGTCGACTACTTCGGAGAAGATCCGGGCCTGGATCAGCCCGTTCTGGCCGGTCGTGGCATCGAGCACGAGGAGCACCTCGCCGACCGGCGCCTGGCGCTCGATGACCCGCTTCACCTTACCCAGCTCGTCCATCAATCCGGTCTTGGTGTGCAGCCGACCGGCCGTGTCGATCAGCACGACGTCGACCTCCTGTTCGATGCCAGCCTTGACCGCCTCGAAGGCCACGCTCGCCGGATCGGCCCCCTCGGCGCCGCGGACCGTCGGCACACCGACCCGGCTGCCCCAGGTTTCGAGTTGATCGGCGGCAGCGGCCCGGAAGGTGTCAGCGGCGCCGAGCAGCACGTCCTTGTCCTCGGCGACCAGCACCCGGGCGAGCTTGCCCACAGTGGTCGTCTTGCCGGTGCCGTTGACCCCGACGACCATGACCACCGCCGGGTGTTCACCGCGAACGGTGTGCAGCGAACGATCGAGGGTCGGGTCGACCAGCTTGATCAACTCGGCTCGCAGGATCGAGCGGGCCTTCTCGGGATTGTCGATGCCTTCGACGCGCAGCTTCGTCCGCAGGGATTCGACCAGCTCGGTGGCCGGCCCCACGCCGAGATCGGAGGTGATCAGCACCTCCTCGAAGTCGTCCCAGGTGTCGTCATCCAGGCGGTCGCGGCTGATCAACATCAACAACCCGCGACTCAGCGCGCTGCTCGACCCGGCCAGCCGACGCCGCAACCGAGCGAGCCGGTGCTCCGGGGCTTCGGGGTGGTCGAGTTCCGGGGCGCCCGGCTCCGCCACCCCGGGCTCGCGGACCTCCAGCGACGTCTCGGGCCGGTCGGCCAGCGCGACCGATGATTCCTCGTCATCGCCCGCGCTCTGGCCGACTGTGGACGATGTGGCCCGGTCGGGGATCTCCGGCTGGCGCCGTCGCGGCAGCGCCGCGTTGCGCCGGCGGACGGCGATGAAGCCGACGAAAACGAACGCCGCCAAGATGATGGCGCCGCTGATCACCCAGAGGGTCGTAATATCCACCGACTCATCCTAGGGTCGCCCGCGCCCCTGACTGCTCGGCCGACCGCCGCGCCGCCCGCTCTCGCCCGCTGAGGCCGGAGGGGTACGCGCGGTCAGGGGGTACGCGGGGTCAGCGGGGTCAGCGGGTCAGGGCCGATTCGATCATCTTGACGAATCGGGCGGGTGGCTGGCCGTCACCGTTCAAATGCTGCGCGGCCCGACGGACGCGCTGCGCGAGCTTGGGCGCGTGGCGCTTGCCGCGACCTTCGATCCCGACCAGGACGAGGGCGACAATGCCGAGCGCGATCACCAGAACGGTGATCATGGCGACGAAAATGGACGTCACGAGGGTGCCTTTCAGACAGTTGGATGAAACCGGGGAAGGAACTGCCTTGCGGGTCGTACTGCTATCCGGGCTGTGCGGTCCTACCGATGGAACAGTTCGACCCTCATTTTGCCAGCGTCGACCCGGCGATCCGGGCCGTTGGACAGGTCAGCGGCTTTCGATTCGATCACGTTCAGCGGAACAAGGACCGGGCTCCCGGCCCAAGATCACGCGACGGACTCGGTCTCCCGGAGCCGTTGCGAGATCACCGCCGACACCCCGTCGCCGCGCATCGTCACTCCGTAGAGCGCGTCGGCGATTTCCATCGTCCGCTTCTGGTGGGTGATCACCAGTAGCTGGCTGTTGGCCCGCAACTCCTCATAGATCTGCAGCAGCCGTCCGAGGTTGGTGTCGTCCAGGGCCGCTTCGACCTCGTCCAGGATGTAGAACGGGCTCGGCCGGGCGATGAACAGCGACACCAGGAACGCGACCGCGACCAAGGATCGTTCGCCGCCGGACAGCAGCGACAATCGCTTCACCTTCTTGCCCGGCGGCCGCGCCTCCACGTCCACCCCGGTGGTCAGCCAGTTGCCCGGCTCGGTGAGCACCAGTCGCCCCTCGCCGCCGGGGAACAGCCGGGAGAACACCCGCTCGAAGGCTTGCTCCACGTCCGCGTACGCCTCGGCGAAGACTTGCTCGACCCGATGGTCGACCTCTTCGATGATGTCCAGCAGGTCTTTGCGGGTCTTGCGCAGATCGTCGAGCTGCTCGGAGAGGAACTTGTGCCGCTCCTCCATCGCGTCGAACTCCTCCAGGGCCAATGGGTTCACCCGCCCGAGCACACCGAGCGACCGTTCGGCGATCCGCAACCGTTTCTGTTGTTGGTCCCGCTCGTACGCCACCGGCTCCGGCTGTTCGTCGTCCTCGGTGAGCGCCGAGCCGTCGGGTCGGGTCAGCACCGGGATCATCCGGTCGGGTCCGTAGTCGTCGATCAAGGCTTCGGCTTCCAGCCCGAGCTCGTCCATGGCCCGGTCGGTCAGCGTTTCCACTCGCATCCGCTGCTCGGCCCGCGCCATCTCGTCCCGGTGCACCGCGTCGACCAACAACTCGAAATCGGATGTCAGGCTCCGCACGGACGCCCGCGCCGCGCTGAGCCCGGCTTCAGCCTCGGTCCGCGCCGCTTCGGCCTCCGCGCGTCCGGCGGCGGCGGTCGCCAACGAGTGCTCGACCAGGGCCGCCAGTCGCACGGCCCCGGCATGCACGGCCGCCGCCGTACGCGCCTCCCGCAGCAGCCGTTCGCGGCGGGCCATCGCCTTCGCGCGGGCCTGGCGCTCGCTTTCGGCGGCGCGCCGCAGGGCATCGGCCCGGCCGGCCAGCGCTCGCGCGCGCTCCTCGAGGGTGCGCAGGGAGAGCCGGGCATCCATCTCGGCCGCTCGCGCGAGCCGGGCTTCCTCGGACAGCTGATCTCGGGCGGTCGGGTCCGGTTCGCCGTCGTCGACCGTGTCCGCAGCCAGCTCCAGCCGGTGCTCCAGATCGGCCAGGCCGTTGACGTTGCGATCGCGGGCCTCCTCGGCCTGGACGATCGACTGCCGCAGCCGGTCGGACTCACCCTGGGCCGAGCGTGCGGTCGAGCTGAGCTGGCCAAGCTCCTCGGCGAGTGCCGCCATGGCGGCATCTGACTCGTGGAGCCGGGCCAGCGCGACCTCGACCCGATTGCGGGCGTCGCGGTGTTGCTCGTCCAACTGGCCCTGGGCGAACCGCAGCCGGTCGCAGGTGTGGCTCGCCGTAGTCAGCCGCTGCTCGGCATCGTCGATCGCCGCCTGGACCTCGATCAGGCTCGGCTGAGCGGACGATCCGCCGGCCGCGAAGTGGCTGCCCAGCACATCGCCGTCACGGGTCACCGCGACGACGTCCGGCAACGCGGCGACCAGCGCCCGAGCGGCCGGCAGGTCCTCGACCAGCGCCATTTTGCGGAGCACCCGGCGGACGGCACCAGCCAACTCGCTGGGCACGTCGACAACCTCGACGGCGTAGCGCGCTCCTTCCGGCAACCTCGGCCAGTCGGCGACCAACTCGGCATCGGCGCCGCCGAGCAGCAACCCGGCTCGTCCGAGATCTTCGGACTTCAGATGATCGAAGGCGCCGACGGCGGCGTCGAGGCCGACCACCGCCACCGCATCGGCGGCCGACCCGAAGGCTGCGGCCACGGCCCGCTCGTACGAGGTCTCCACGGTGACCAGCGCGGCCACCGAGCCCAGCAGGCCGTCGAGGTGATCCGTTGCGGCCAGCAGGGCCGACGAAGCGTCCTTGCGGTTCAGGCCGAGATGCAACGCTTCGACCCGGGCGGCCAGCGCGGCCCGGTCCTGTGCGGCCGCTAACTCGTCGTGCCGCAACTCAGCCAGTTGGGCGTCCACCCCGGCGAGCGCGTTGACGGCCTGTTCGTGCTCGGTGTCCAGACCGAGCTCGCCGGCGTCCAGCCCGGCGACCTTGGTCTCCAGCGTCGTGAAGGCACGAGAGGCCTGCTCGGCGCGTTCAGCGGCCTGCTCGCTGGCCATGGTCAGCCGACCGATCTCGGCCTCGGCCGCTTCGGCCCGACTGCGCAGCGAATTGACCTGGCCGGTCAGCCGGGCCAGCCCTTCCCGGCGATCGGCGGCGGCCCGCAGCAGCGCGGCGAGGCGAGCCTCCTCGCCCCGATGGGCCTCCTCCCGATCGGCACGGTGGGCGGTCGCCGCCTCCAGCCCGGTCGCCTTGGCCGCCACCTGGCCCGAAAGCTCCTGCTCCTGCCCGCTCACCGAGTCGGCCTCACGGTCGAGCTCCGCGGGATCGCGCCCGGTCCGCACCTCGCCGGGATCGTCGTCGGCGTTGCGCATCCGCTCCCGGGCGATCGACCTCGTCGTGCCGACCCGCTCCCGGAGCGCGGCCAGCGAATACCAGGTCTCCTGGGCCGCGGTCAGTCTCGGTACGCCCTGGCGGACGGTCTCCTCGGCCTCGATCTCGTTCTCCCGCGCCCGCATGAGCGCTGCCTCCAGGGCCACCCGGCGGTCCTTCATCGCCCGCTCATCGGCGACGTCGGCCTCGAGCGCGAGCGTCGCCTGCACCAGGTCGTCGGCCAGCAACCGGGACCGCGCGTCGCGGACCTCGGCCTGGATCACGGCCGCCTTGCGGGCCACGTCGGCCTGGCGACCGAGGGGCTTGAGCTGGCGGCGGATCTCGGTGATCAGATCCGAAAGCCGGTTCAGGTTGCCCTCGCACGCCTCGAGCTTGCGGAGCGCCTTCTCCTTGCGTTTGCGGTGCTTGAGCACGCCGGCCGCTTCCTCGATGAAACCTCGGCGGCCTTCGGGCGTGGCCTGGAGGATCGAGTCCAGCTGGCCTTGTCCGACGATCACGTGCATTTCCCGGCCGATGCCGGAGTCGCTCAGCAGATCCTGAACATCGAGCAGCCGCGCGGTGTTGCCGTTGATCGCATACTCCGAGCCGCCGTTGCGGAACATGGTCCGCGAGATGGTCACCTCGGAATAGTCGATCGGCAGTGCACCGTCGGAGTTGTCGATGGTCAGGACGACCTCGGCCCGGCCCAACGGCGCCCGTCCCGACGTGCCCGCGAAAATGACGTCTTCCATCTTGCCGCCGCGCAGTGACTTCGCCCCCTGCTCGCCCATCACCCAGCTCAGGGCGTCCACGACGTTGGACTTGCCCGAGCCGTTGGGTCCGACGACGCAGGTGATGCCCGGCTCGAAGTTGAGCGTCGTCGCTGAGGCGAACGACTTGAATCCGCGCAAGGTCAGGCTCTTGAGGTACAACGCCGGCCTTTCAGGGTTCTGCGGGAAGGCGGACCAACTCTAACCGAGCGACCGCCCGGTTCTCGTGACCTCAGCGCCCTGGGCGGGTCAGGCCGCCTGTTCCGGATGTGCGTGCTCGGGATCCAGTTCATCGACGGCCGACCCGGCCACGGAATTCCGGCCGCGTACGGCGGAGAAGGTCCAGATCTTGTTGAGGATGAACGACACCGGCGTGACCACCGCGATCGTGATCAGTTGGGCCCAGTAGAAGCGGGTGCGGAAGCCGCTGGAATTGTCGAAGAAGGTCGGCGAGAGCGAGAAGATCGAGCCCGGATGCATCAGGGACGTCAAGATGGCGAGACCGACGACCTGGCCGAGCACACCCACGGCCAGAAAGGGGAAGTACTCGCGGAACCATCCGGAGTGTTCGGCGCTGCGAAAGGTCCATCGGCGATTGAGCTGGAAGTTCCAGAGGTTGGCCACGACGAACGCGATCGTGGAGAAGACGTGATACCAGCGGACATTGAAGTCGGTCAGCGGCAGGCCCAGGGCGATGCCGTTCTCGTCCGGCCCCAGCTTCTTGACAATGATCGCGATCAGCAGGTTGACGAAGACGCCCGACCCGCCCACCAGCCCGAACCGGAACAGCAGCACCCAGTTGTGGCCGTGGCGGACGAACAGGAAATGTCTCAGGCGTTCCACGATCGCAGGAGCCTACTCTCCCCAGGCCGCCCCCGGCGAAATCGCCGCTGCCGGACGGACCCGCAACGAAGGGCGGCCAGCACCCTCGCATCGACGGTCAACGGGCACGCCACCTCAGCCCGGCTTCGACGTACGCGGCGACCGCTGGCACTTCGGACAGCGATAGGAAGAACGGTTCATGAACGGTTCACGGCGGATCGCCGTCCCGCAGCGCCGGCACGGTTCACCTTCGCGCCCGTAGACCGCCAGCGACCGATCGAAATAGCCGCTCTCCCCATTGACATTGACGTAGAGGGCATCGAAGGAGGTGCCGCCCTCTCCCAGGGCTGCGCGCATGACTGCGTCGGCGGCGGTGATCACCGTACGCACCTGGGCCGCGGTCATCGTCGCCGTGGGTCGGGCGTAGTGGGTGCGCGAGATCCACAGCGCCTCGTCAGCGTAGATGTTGCCGATCCCGGAGACCAGTTGCTGGTCGAGCAGCGCGCGCTTGATCCCGGTGCGCTTACGGCGGATCCGCCGCACGGCGTCGGCGAGGTCGAACGCCGGGTCGAACGGGTCGAGCCCGATGTGGGCGACCTCGACCGGAATCTCGGCGCCGCCCGACGACAAGGAGAGGCCCCCGAACATCCGTTGGTCGACGAACCGGAGCTGCGGTCCGTCATCGACGAAGCTGAAGATGATGCGGGTGTTGCGCGCCAGCGGAGCTCCGGGATCGTCCATCCGGAACTGCCCGCTCATCCCCAGGTGGGCGAGCACCGCGTCGCCGTCGGTCAGGGGCAGCCACAGGTACTTGCCCCGCCGGCGCGGTTCGCCGAAGGTGCGGCCGACCAGTTGGACCGCGAAGTCGGCGGCGCCGGGCAGGTGGCGGCGGACTGGGCGGGGATGCTGGACGTCGATCGCGGAGATCTGGCGGCCGGCGATCCCGGCGGCCAGACCACGCCGGACGACCTCGACCTCAGGGAGTTCTGGCACCAGCGGTCAGGAGCGCGCCGGACCGGCGCCGCGGGTGCCCTTGAGGGCCGCGAACGCGATGGCCGCAGCGTTCTGCTCGGCTTCCTTCTTGTTCCGCCCCGCCCCGGGTCCGAAGCTGCGGTGATCGATGTTGACCGTCGCCTGGAAGGTCTTCGCGTGATCTGGGCCGGAATCGAAGACGTCGTACACGGGAACGCCGAGGCCGGCGACCGAAGCCGCTTCCTGCAGGCTGGTCTTCCAGTCGAGGCCGGCGCCGCGGGTGGCCACATCGGCCATCAGCGGATCGAACAGGTGGTGCACGAACGCCCGGGCGGCGTCGATCCCGTGCTGCAGGAAGACCGCACCGATCACCGCTTCCATCGTGTCGGCGAGGATGGAGGACTTATCCCGGCCGCCGGTGGCCTCCTCGCCCCGGCCGAGATGAATAACCGCCCCGAGATCGAGTTCCCGGGCGACATCGGCCAGGGCCCGCGAATTGACCACCGCGGCGCGCAACTTCGCCAGCTGACCTTCGGACAGGTCCGGGTAGCTCACGAACAAATGCTCGGTGACCACGACGCCGAGCACCGAGTCACCGAGAAATTCCAGCCGTTCGTTGGTGGGGAGGCCGCCCTGCTCGTACGCGTACGAGCGGTGGGTCAGCGCACGGTCGAGCAGCTCGGGATCAACGCTCATCCCAAGCTCGCTCAGCAGAGCGCCCGCGGGGAGGCGACCAGGAATCGCCTCAGGCCGGATCAGGACGCAAGGACCTGTCGACGGGCCGCCCGGGGACCGTACTGACCGCAGGACGGGCACGCCACGTGGGGCAGGTGCTTCTGCCGGCAGGCAGGATTCACGCACGTCACCAGGGTCGGCACGGATGCCTTCCATTGCGAACGACGATGCCGCGTATTACTGCGCGACAGGCGCCTTTTCGGAACGGCCACGATTCACTCCTCGCTTCTCCCCGAACTCATTCGGGAATCATTCAACCTTAGGTTCTTCGTCTATACATCGTAAAGTTTGCCAATCCTGCCCTCGATGCCCCGCAAGGCATCCCATCGGGAGTCGGTCGGCAACCCGTGACGATGAGCCGGGTCCTCATTGAGATTGACCCCGCACACCGAGCACAATCCCGCACAATCTTTCTGGCAACTCGGCTGGAAGGGCAATGCGAGCACCACGTCGTCGCGAAGAAGCGGCTCGAGGTCGATCAGATCGCCCTCCATCCGGCTGACCTCGTCCTCGGTCGCCTCGTTGCCCGGATAGACGAACAATTCCTGAAGGTCGATCTCCAACTCCTCGGAGATGTCCCGCAGGCACCGCACGCACTCCCCGGTCACCGTGACGGTGGCCGTTCCCGAAACCAGCACTCCCTCGACCACCGATTCGAGCCGAAGATCGAGCTCGACCGGCGTACCAGGTGGCACTCCGATCACGTCGATGCCCAAACCGGCCGGCGCTTCGACAGACGTTTGAACCACCGTCATGGCGCCCGCGCGACGTCCCAGCAGGTGGGTGTCGAGGACCAGGTCTGAATTGTGGTCCCGCGAGCGATGCGGCGAGCTCATCGCAATCCTTCCAAAGCCGACCGGTCCCGTTCCTCGTCGTGACCGACGTCCAACATTACCGGGGCCTGACCAACCGACCAAAACGGGAGGACCGTTCAGTCGTCTGGTCCCAGGTCTTTGCTGTTCAACCCGCTGCGCTCGGCCAGCCGTGAGCGCGCGGTCCGGACTTGGCTCGCGGTCTTGTGCAGGACTGATTCGAAGCTCGCCATCCGCGAGTCGATGAACTGATCGGTTTCGCGGCGGAGGGCGCCGGCCTCGGTCTCAGCGTCCGACCAGAGCTTCGCCGCCTGCTCCTCGGCGACCCGGACGACCTCGCTGTGCTGAGCCAGGCTGGCGGCGTGCTCCCGCGCTTCGGCCAGGATGCGCCCAGCCTCGGCCTCGCCCTCGGCGACCTTGGCCTGAGACCGGTCCAGCACCTGTTGCGCCTCGGAGATCTCGTCCGGCAGATTGTCGATGACATCGTCGATGGCGGCCAGCACATCCCCGCGGTTGATCACGCACGATGCCGACATGGGCATCGCACGGGCGTTGAGAATCAGCTCGCGTAGATAGGCCAGCTTCTCCTCCGCCATTTGCCGCTTGGCCATCAGATGCCCTCACTCCGTTTTGAATTGGTCGTAACACAACCTCTCATGGATCCGGGATCGGCTCAGCCTGTTCGGCTCTTCGCTCAGCCAAGTGTCGGGTGATCCGATCGGCCACCAGAGGGGGCACGAACGGCGTGACATCACCGCCCAGGGTGGCGATCTCTCGGATCAACGACGAGGAGACGAACGACCACTCAGCACTGGTCGGCAGGAACACGGTGTCGACGCCCGCGAGTCGCCGATTCATCTGCGCCATCGACAACTCGTAGTCGAAGTCCCCCGACCGCAGGCCCTTGCTGATCACCTGGGCGCCTCGCTCGAGACAGAAGTCGACGAGCAGACCGTCGAACAGCATCACCGACACATTCGCCCAACCGGCCGTGGCCTCCTCGAGCAGCTCGACTCGTTGCCACGGGCTGAACAACGCGTTCTTCGCCATGTTCTTGCCGACCGCGACGATCACCTCGTCGACCAGGTGGGAGGTGCGCTCGATGACATCGAGGTGTCCGTGGGTGACCGGGTCGAACGACCCGGGACAGACGGCGCGGCTCATGGGGTGCCTCCGAAATAGACGATGGTTTCTCCGTAGGTCCGTGACCAGTGGTCGGACACCTCCGGCGGCCAGCTGGGCGCTGCCGTACGCCGGGACCGCTCGACGACCATCAAGCCGTCGGGTGCCACCAGGCCCTGCTGCCAGATGAGCGCCAGTTGGCCGTCCAACGTGTCGGTGGCCAGGTCGTAGGGCGGATCGGCGAAGACGATGTCGTAGGGCTGGAGGCTCGGCTGCGCCAGCGCGGTCTCCACCCGCTGCGCGCTCACCCGAACGGTCAATCCGAGGTCGTCGGCGTTGCGCCGGGTGATGGCGGCCGTACGCCGGTCGCCCTCCACCAGCAGGACCGGCGAGGCGCCCCGGCTGGCCGCTTCCAGACCGACGGCGCCAGATCCCGCGTACAGGTCACAGAAGGCCAGTCCGTTCAGCGACACCTCCGGCGCGACTCCCGACGCGCCGGCCCAGGCGGTCAACGCCGAGAACAGCGCCTCGCGTACGCGGTCGGTCGTGGGCCGCGTACGATCTCCGCTCGGCATGGTCAGCTTCCGGCCGCCGCGCGAGCCGGCGATGATCCGGCTCACGTTCGCTCCAGCCGGCTCATGTTCGCTCCAGCCAGTCGCCGGCGGCATCCATCTCCATGTCGGTGACGATGTCGGCCAGCGCCGGGTCTTCAAGCTCGGGGTCGGCGTCGATGCAGCGCTGGGCGAGCGTTCGGGCCATGGCGATCAACTCGGCGTCGGCGAGCACCCGCAGCAGTTTCAGACTGGACCGGCTGCCGGACTGGCTCGCGCCGAGCACGTCGCCCTCCCGGCGTTGCACGAGGTCGATCTCGGCCAGGTCGAAGCCGTCCCGGGTGTTGGCGACCGCGGCGAGCCGGGCCCGGGAAGGGCCGTCCGGCGGGGCGTGGGTGAGCAGCAGGCACACACCGGGATGGGCCCCACGGCCGATCCGGCCCCGTAGCTGGTGCAACTGCGAGATGCCGAACCGGTCGGCATCGCAGATCACCATCACCGAGGCGTTCGGCACGTCCACCCCGACCTCGACGACCGTGGTCGCCACCAGCACGTCGGTCTCGCCAGCGACGAACCGGGCCATCACCGACTCCTTCTCCTCCGTCGGGAGCCGGCCGTGCAACATCGCAACCCGGACGCCGGCGAGCTGACCCGAACTCAACTCGGCGTATAGATCCTCGACCGCCGTCGCCGGGGGCAGCTCCTCGACGGCCGTCGCCGGGGGCAGTTCCTCGCCCGCCCCGAGATAGGGGTCGGACTCCCCGACCGCCGCGGGCGGCTTGGTCGGCTCGGTCGACGAGATCCGGGCGCAGACCACGAACGCCTGACGGCCGTGGCCGACCTCCTCGATGATCCGCTGCCAGCTCCGGTCGACCCAGGCCGGTTGGCGGGCGGCGTCGACCACGACCGTGGCGACCTCGGCCCGTCCGGCCGGGATCTCACGCAAGGTCGAGGTCTCCAGGTCGCCGAAGACAGTCATCGCCACCGATCGCGGGATCGGGGTCGCCGTCATCACCAGCACGTGCGGCCGGGCCGACGCCTTGACGCCGAGCGCCGCCCGCTGCTCCACGCCGAAGCGGTGCTGCTCGTCGACCACCACCAGTCCGAGCTCGGCGAACTGGACGTCGGCGCTGAGCAGGGCGTGGGTGCCGATGACGATGCCCGCCTCACCGGAGGCGGCGGCCAGTCCGGCCTCGCGCTTGTGGGCGGCTGACATCGAGCCCGTGATCAGCACCACCCGGGTCGCGTGGTCGGCAGCACTCAGGGTCCCGCCGTCCGCGAGGTCGCCGAGCAGCCGGGTGATCGTCTGCAGATGCTGGCCGGCCAGCACCTCGGTGGGCGCCAGCAGCGCCGCCTGACCGCCGGCTTCGACCACGGCGAGCATCGCCCGCAACGCGACCAGCGTCTTGCCCGAGCCGACCTCACCCTGCAGCAGCCGCTGCATCGGCTGGGTCCGGGCCAGCTCGGCCATGATCTGTTCGCTGATCTCGATCTGACCCTGGGTCATGGTGAAGGGCAGCCGAGCGTCGAAGGCGTCCAGCAAGCCGCCCGACCGTCGCGGTCGGGGCACGGCATGATGCGATGCGGCGTCGGCCCGCCGATAGGCCATGGTCAGCTGGAGGGCGAACGCCTCGTCGAAGCGCAACCGCTCGCGGGCTTCGTCGATCGCCGTCCGGTCGGCCGGCTGGTGGACCGAGCGCAGGGCCCGCTCGAGATCCCAGAGCTCGGCTTCGGCTCGTACCCATGCCGGCAGTGGATCGGCCAGCCCGCGCAGGGATTCCAGAGCCAGGTCGACGCACTCGGCGATGGTCCAGGTGCGGAGCTTGCCGGTCATCGGATACAGCCCGACGAACGGCAAATTGGTCGCGTTCGCCAGGGCCGCATTGCGGGCTGCGCCCCCGACGATCGCCCCGTCCCGGTCGACGATGACGAAGTCCGGGTGGGCCAGTTGGAGCTTGCGATTGAACTCCTTGACCTTGCCGGCGAAGATGCCGCGCGCACCCGGCTGCAGCTGCGCGTGCCAGTAGTCGATCAGCCGCGGCTGGCCGAAGAACGTGCAGGTCAAAGTGCCGCGGTGATCGGTGATCACGGCTTCCAGGCGCGGCTTCTTCGAGGACCGGTAGCTCCCGCTCGGCATGTTGAACATCCGGGCATCGACGACCTCCGCCATCACCGCCACCTCCTCCCCGTCCGTCAGCTGGGAGAGATCGCTGAGCTCGGTGCCGGAGAAATAGCGGCGTGGGAGATGTCGGACCAGATCGCCGACGGTCCAGATCTTCAACGGTTCGAACTGCTTGGCCGTCTTGGCGCCGACGATGTTCTCCAGCCGCAGTGACATCCGGCGGAACGTGTCGGTGCGCCACGGCGACGGAGCCAGGCTGAGGTGGCTCATTCGAGCCCCAGGAGCAACAGGTAGCGCGACTGACCGCCGTCCAGCACCTCGACCTCGACCGTGCGCGAGTGCGCCTCGACCCGCGCCGTCAGGTCGTCGACCAGCGCCTGATCGGCATCCGCACCGCGGACCACGGTCAGCAACTCGCCGCCGGCCGACAGGAGGCGCTCGACCACCCGCCAGGCCACCTCGGCCTTCGAGTCACCGATCTCCACGAAGTCTCCCTCGACCGCCCCCAGCACGTCCCCGGCCTCGCAGCGGCCGGCCATCGTCATCGCCGAACTCTCCGCGACGGTGACCGCTCCGTGCCGCGCGTGCCCGGCCGCGCTGCTCATCGCGACCACGGCGGAGTCGAAATCGGCGGTCGGCTCGTGCACCGCCATCGCGGCCAGTCCCTGGACCTGGGCCACCGTCGGGATGACCGCGACGCGCCGACCCTGCCGCCGCCACTGGGTGGCGTGGTGGTGGGCGATCTCGAGGCTGGCCATGTCGTTGGGCAGCACCACCAGGTCGCCGAAGGTGGCATCGGCGGCCGCGGTCAACTCCTCCAGGGTCAGGTCACCGCTGGTGTTCAGCACCGGCACCCCGCCGAGCGACTCGACGGCCGCGGCCAAACCCGGTCCGGCGACCACGGCCAGCACGGCCCGTTCGGCCAGCGACGCCTCCGGAGGCAGCGCGGTGATGCGCAACTGACTCAGGGCTCCGCGACCGAGGGCCGCCTCGACCGCCGCCCCGGCCTCGGCCAGATGCACATGCACCTGCGCGACGGTCCGGTCTCCCACGACGACCACGCTATGACCGACCTCCGACAGTTCCTCGCGAAGCTCGGCCAGAGCGGCGTCCGAGGCCCCCCGGAGCGCGTACATCACCTCATATTCAGGTGGAGTCAGGACCGGACGGACCGCGCTGACTGCGCGGGGTCCGGCCTGGAGGGGGCGGGCCGGGGCGCCGCCGAGGACCTCGACCAGCACGTCGACCAGCAGCACGTACGCCTGCCCACCAGCATCGACCACCCCGGCTGCGGCCAGGACCTCAAGCTGCTCCGGCGTACGGGCCAGCGCCTCATGGGCACCCGACTGGGCCGCCTCCGCGACCGCGAGCGCGTGGTCGGCGTGGGCGTCCAGGGCGGCTTCGGCCGCGGCCGCGGTCGCGTCGGCCACAGTCAGAATGGTGCCGGCCACCGGTCGGGCGACGGCGCGACGCGCGGCGACGGCCACCGTCCGCAGCAGCACCGCGATCACCACGCCGGGTGGTGTCGAGCGGAGCCGGGGCTGCTCGTGCTCCAACGTGCGGCAGACGCTGGTGAACATCTCGGCCAGGATCGCTCCGGAATTGCCGTGCGCGGACAGAATGGCGGCCTGCACAATGGCGTCCAGACTGGACCGGTTGACGTCGGGGACGGCCTGCGCGATCCCGGCCAAGGTGAGCTTGAGGTTGGCGCCGGTGTCGGCGTCGGAGATCGGAAAGACGTTCATCGCGTCAAGCGCGTCAGCCGAACCGGAAATGATCGCCGTCGCCCGCCGCAGCCAGGCGTCATAGGCGTCCCAGACACTGGGCACCTGTTGTTCGACCGAGGCTGACACGCCCCTTACCCTATTTGCCTTCGTCCGCCGGGCTCGTCAATTGGCCTCCCCCCGCGCTCGTCGGGTACTCTCTGACGGTTGCCCACACGGGTGACCTCAACTTGTTCAGACGTGATTGTGGGAGTGAATTCCAGTGGCGGCGGTATGCGATGTGTGCGGCAAGGGACCCGGCTTCGGCCATAACGTCCCCTGGTCGAAGAAGAAGACGAATCGTCGTTGGAATCCCAACATCCAGCGGGTGAACGCCAGCGTGTCCGGCGCGGCGAAGAAGCAGAACGTGTGCACCTCGTGCATCAAGGCCGGCAAGGTCTCCCGCTGACCCCTCGACGTCAGATCGAGCCCGCTCCCCCCGGGGACGCGGGCTCTTTCGCATTCTTGCCCACCCGCTGAGGTTTCCCGGGCTAGCCGGCGCTGGGGCATTCGCGGGCTGGCCGCGGCGTCGCTGAAACTCGAGTACACATGAGTTTCCCGCACTCTGCACACGTTGCAACCTGTGCAGACCGCATGCAACCTGTGCAGACCGTACGCAACCTGGGTCTACCTCCGTTTGCCGCCGGAGCTCAAGCGGCAGGAATCACGTCTGGATGACCAGCGGAACGATCATCGGCCGGCGGCGGTGGGTGTCGTTGACCCAGCGGCCCATCCGCCGTCTGATCACCTGCTGGAGCCGGTAGCTGTCGTCGACGCCGTCGGCCAGCGCCTCCTCCAACGCCTGCTGGATCAGCGGGCGTACGGCGTCGAAGACCGAGTCGTTCTCCACGAAGCCGCGGGCGTGGATATCCGGGCCGCTGATGATCTTGGACGCATGGGTGTTGATCACGGTGATCACCGAGATGAAGCCCTCCTGCCCGAGGATCATCCGGTCGGACAGGGAGTTCTCGGTGATATCGCCGACCGTGCCGCCGTCGACGAAGATGTAGCCCGCGTCGATCTTGCCGACGATCCGAGCCCGGCCGTTCTGCAGATCGACCACGGCGCCGTCCTCGGCGATGATCGTCCGCTCGCGCGGCACCCCGGTGGCCACGGCCAGTTCGGCATTGGCGATCAGATGCCGCGGCTCGCCGTGCACCGGCATCACGTTGCGCGGCCGCACGATGTTGTAGCAGTAAAGGAGCTCTCCGGCGCTCGCGTGCCCGGAGACGTGCACCAGGGCATTGCCCTTGTGCACCACTTGGGTGCCGAGCTTGCTGAGCCCGTTGATCACCCGATACACGGCGTTCTCGTTGCCCGGGATCAACGAGCTGGCCAGCACCACGGTGTCGCCCCGCTTCAGCTGGATCACCGGGTGCTCGCGGTTGGCCATTCGCGACAGCGCGGACAGCGGCTCACCCTGGGAGCCGGTCGAGATGATCACCACCTCGTGCGGCTGGAAGTTGTCGATGTCCCGCAGCTCGATCAGCGTGTTGGCCGGCACCTTGAGGTAGCCGAGATCGCGAGCCACCGCCATGTTGCGGACCATCGAACGTCCCACGTACACGACTTTGCGTCCGTGGGCGACGGCCGCATCGAGCACCTGCTGCACCCGGTGCACGTGCGACGCGAAACAAGCGACGATCACGCGTTGCCGGCTGGTCACGAAGACCCGTTCCAGCGCCGGCGAGATGTCGCGCTCCGGCGTGGTGAAGCCCGGTACCTCGGCATTGGTGGAGTCGACCATGAACAGGTCGACCCCCTCGACCCCGAGCCGGGCGAAGGCCCGCAGATCAGTGATCCGGCCGTCCAGCGGCAGCTGATCCATTTTGAAATCACCGGTGTGCAGCAGCGTGCCTGCCGGGGTGCGGACAACGACCGCGAGTGCGTCCGGAATGGAGTGGTTCACCGCGATGAACTCGAGATCGAATTTGCCCACCATGATCCGCTGGCCATCGGTGACGACCTGCCGCGGCACGTTGCGCAACTGGTGTTCGCGGAACTTCTCGCTGAGCAGCGCCAGCGTCAGCTTCGAGCCGATGAGCGAGATATCGGACCGCTGCCGCAGCAGATAGGGCACGGCACCGATGTGATCCTCGTGTCCGTGCGTAAGCACGAGGCCGACGACATCGTCCAACCGATCGGCGATCGCGTCGAACCCGGGCAGGATCAGATCCACGCCCGGATGATGGTCTTCGGGGAACAGCACGCCACAGTCGATGAGCAGCAACTGCCCGCCGAACTCCACCACGGCCATGTTCCGGCCGATGTCACCGAGACCGCCGAGCGGAATGATGCGCATCGCGTTGTCGGCAAGCGGTGGTGGACTCTTCAAGCTACTGGCGGCCACGAGAGGCAAGGCTACACACATCGACCGGAGACACCGGGCCCAAATTTGTGCGCGCCGCGAAATGAGAAATCGCCGAGGTTGACCAACGCCGACCTCGGGCATGAGAAAAGTCGCTGGCTGCCTGCTCGGGGGTTCAGGTAGCCAGCGACTTCGTCTATATCATCGCGGACGGAGCGACGAAAGTTACACTCTCAGCAGTGTGATCTAGGTCACATCTGCTCAGTACGCCTGAGCGAAATCGGAATTCCGCCTCGCGTGGCGCCGCTACCATCGTCCGGTGACTCCCCCTGACGATCAAGCGATCGCCGATTCCGTACGCCTGGCCTGGCCGGCGGAGGCGGCCAGCATCGCTGAACTGCAACGCCGGGCCTGGGCCGACCAGCTGCCCGCGACGCTGGCGGATCCTTTGTTGAGCGAGCTGACGGTCGAAGACATGACCTCGAGCTGGCAGGCCGCCATCACGCGTCCGCCACGGTCCACCTACCGGGTGCTGGTCGCGGTCGATCAGGAGCGTGTTGTCGGGTTTGCCACGACGGTGCCGAGTCCGGACGACGATGCCGAGTCCGGCCGCGACGGGGAGGTGGACCAGTTCGTCATCGACCCCGTGGCCCAGCATCGTGGCCACGGCTCCCGCCTGTTGAACGCGTGTGCCGACACGCTGCGCGCCGATGGCTTCAGCCGGGCATCCTGGTGGACGACCACCACCGACGACACGCTCCGGCGCTTCCTGACCGCAGCCGGCTGGGCCGCGGACGGCGCCTCCCGCGAGATCGGTTCCGAGGACGGCAGCGTGCGGATCAAACAGGTCCGGTTGCAGACCGACCTCGCCGATGAGGGGCGAGAGGCTACTACCGACTGACCGGCAGGTTGTCCCCAGAGATCTCGGTCTGGAGCCCGGCGTCCCCGGCGGTGATCGTGTTGATCGTCAGCCCGAAGGGCATCCCGGTCAGCGGGATGGGCTTCAGCAGCGCCCGCAGCAACGCCTGGGCGGTGAAGTCCGGAAGGTCCACATTCGCCACCCGGACCTTCGGACCGCGCAGGCTGATGGTCTGATCTTTCACGTTGAGGCTCGGTTCGCCGGTGATCTTCGCCGCGACGTTCCGCCCGAGCACTGAGGCTGAGACCACGATCTCCACGCGCCCGTCACCGATATAGGTCAGTGGCACGCCGGCGAGCGACTGGAGCGCGGCATAGTCCACCTGCGCGGTCCCTTCAGCATGGGCAACGGTCATCGTCGCGAACCAGTCGCCGCTGGTCACGTCGGACAGGATCAGGTCGGTGTGCTTGATGGTCAGGGGTGCTTCGGTGACCACGCCGACCTGGTCGGCGCTGACCCGCACGGTCTTGATCGACCGGGCCGCGATCTGAGGCAGGAAGAAGCGACCCTCGATGTCGACCGTCGGCCGTTCGGGGGTCCCGAGCTGCTGCTGGAGCGCGACGCTGACCTCACTCTCCGTCCGGCTGTGGAACCGGGCGTCGGCGTAGAGCGGCGCGCCACCGAGCAGGGCGACGATCACCGCAGCAATGACGATGCCGCGTACGGCGCGCACGTCAAAGACCCAGGATTGATTCGATGCCCACGGTGAGCCCCGGGCGCCCACCGACCGCGCGTACGCCGGCAATCACGCCGGGCATGAACGAAACCCGGTCCAGTGAATCGTGGCGGATCGTCAGCGTCTCCCCTTCGGCACCGAACAGCACCTCCTGATGAGCGATCAGACCGCGGAGGCGTACGCCGTGCACCCGGATGCCGTCCACGTCGGCGCCACGGGCACCCGGAAGCTCCTGCACCGTTGCGTCCGGCGGCGCTCCCAACCCGGCGTCCGCTCGGGCGCCGGCGATCTTGCGGGCCGTGGCCGCGGCCGTCCCCGACGGTGCATCCGCCTTGTTCGGATGGTGCAGCTCGATGATCTCCACACTCTCGTAGAACGCCGCGGCCTTCTCGGCGAAGTGCATCATCAGGATCGCTCCGATGGAGAAGTTGGCGGCCACGATGATTCCGGTGTCGTGCCCACGAAGCTGCCGACGGAGGGTGGCGAGTCGCTCGTCGGTAAAGCCGGTGGTGCCGACGACGGCGTGGATCCCGTGGTTGATGCACCAGGTCCAGGTTGTCCATCACCGCGTCGGGATGGGTGAAGTCGACCACCACCTCGGCGGCCTCGACCGGCGCCCGGTCCTCGACCGGCGTCCACGGCGGCGACCAGCTCCAGCCCGTCGGCCGCCTCGACCGCGCGGCACACCTCCATGCCCATCCGGCCCTCGGCCCCGAAGACCCCAACCTTGATCACGACAACTCCCTCACATCTTCCGACTGGTCAGCGTGGGTCGTCGCCATGGCGCCGACCCCCGCCGACAACTCTGTCACCAGTCGGCCGATCAGGGCTTCGACGCGCCGGGCTCGGCGGCTTCGGCCCGACCACGCCGAGCACCGGTGGCCGGCCGAACAGCTCGCCGCGGCGACCTGCCGACCTCGTTCGGCGGTCACGGCGTCGAAGCAGCTCAGGATCTCGGCCAGGTGCGCCGGTCGCCGAGCACCGCGTTGATCCCCAGCCGGCTCATCCGGCTCGACGGGCCCTCGAACGACAGCACCGTCTGGCCGCGCATCTGACCCTTGGCCCGCGCCAGTTCGTCCTCGGTGACGCCGTGCTCGGCGACCTCGAGCAGGCTCGCCCGGACCAGTTCGACGATCGGCTGCAGCCGGTCGGGCGCGCACTGCCAGTCGACGCTCCAGATGCCGGCGTCGGAGTACGCGGCTCTCCCCGGCGTCGATGCCGTACGTGAGCCCGCGTCGTCTCCCGCACCTCGAGGAAGAGCCGGGAGGCCATGCCGCCGCCCAGGATCAACGCCAGCAGCCCGGAGGCGTAGCGGCGTTCGTCGAACACGCTCGGGCCGGGAAAGGCGAGCATCGCCGTCGACTGCTCGAGCCGGATCTGCCGGCTGACCACGCCACCGCTGAAGTCGATCTTGGTCGGCGCCGGCGCCCGCGGCTCCGGCGCCCCGGTCGCGGTCGTCGAGCCCGGCGAGCTGGTCGACGAGGCGATCATGATCGACTCCGGCCCGCGGCCGCGACGACCAGGGACGCCGGCTGGTAGTGCCGCCGCCAGTGCCGGACGATCTGCGCCCGCGCCATCGCCGCGATGGATCGCCGGCGAGCCGATCACCGGCTGGCCCAGCCCGACGCCGGACAGCAACTCGGCCGTCACCAACTCGGCCACCAGCTCGGCCGGGATCGTCGCCGTGCATGGCGATCTCGTCCAAGATCACCGCGCGCTCGGCGTCCACGTCATGGCCGGTGATCAAGGAATTGCTGATCATGTCCGACAGCACGTCGACGGCCAGCGGACCGTCGGTGTGCAGCACCCGGGCGTAGAAGCAGGTGTGCTCCTTGGTCGTGTAGGCGTTGAGTTCACCGCCGACCGACTCGATCGAGGCCGAGATCTGCTCCGCGGTGCGCGTCGGGGTGCCCTTGAACAGCACGTGTTCGAGGAAGTGCGAGGCCCCGTGCAGCGCCGCCGACTCGTGCCGGGAGCCCACGCCGGCGTAGATCGCCGATGGCCGCGGTCCGGCTGGACCGCATGGGCTCGGTGATCACGTCGATCCCGTTCGGCAGCACCGTACGCCGAACGGCGCCATCCACGTAGGGATGGCGCCGTCCGGTGGTCGATCGTGCGCTCACAGGGGTGACTTCGACCCTTCGACAGGCTCAGGGCCCGAAGTCCCTGGGCTGGGTGTCACGGCGCGCACCCGAACCTTCCGATGCGTGCCGCGTGGCGTCAAGAGGTTGACCCTTTGCTCAGACTACGCCGGGACCGATTCTTCGACGACCGGGATCAGCGAGAGCTTTCCGCGATCGTCGATCTCGTTGATCTCGACCTGGATCTTCTGGCCGACGCTGACGACGTCCTCCACGTTCTCCACCCGGGCACCGCCGGCCAGCGGCCGCAGCTTGGAGATGTGCAGCAGGCCGTCCTTGCCGGGCAGCAGCGAGACGAACGCGCCGAACGCGGTGATCTTGACGACGGTGCCGAGGTAGCGCTCGCCCTTCTCCGGCATCGTCGGGTTGGCGATGGCGTTGATCATGGCCCGCGCGGCCTCGGCCTTGTCGCCGGAGTCCGCTCCGACGTAGATCGTGCCGTCGTCCTCGATCGATGATCTGCGCACCGGTGTCGTCCTGGATCTGGTTGATCACCTTGCCCTTCGGGCCGATGACCTCGCCGATCTTGTCGACCGGGATGTTGATGGTGATGATCCGCGGCGCGAACAGGCTCATCTCGTCCGGACCGTCGATCGCCTCGTTCATCACGTCGAGCAGCGTGTTCCGGGCGTCCTTGGCCTGGGTCAGCGCACCGGCCAGCACCGAGGCCGGGATGCCGCTCAGCTTGGTGTCCAACTGCAATGCGGTGATGAACTCCCGCGTGCCGGCGACCTTGAAGTCCATGTCGCCGTAGGCGTCTTCGGCGCCGAGGATGTCGGTCAGCGCCACGTAGCGGGTCTCGCCGTCGACCGTGTCCGAGACCAGACCCATGGCGATGCCGGCGACCGGCGCGCGCAGCGGCACACCGGCGTTCAGCAGGCCGAGGGTCGAGGCGCAGACCGAGCCCATCGAGGTCGAGCCGTTGGAGCCGAGGGCCTCGGAGACCTGACGGATCGCGTACGGGAACTCCTCGCGGGTCGGCAGCACCGGCACCAGGGCCCGCTCGGCGAGCGCGCCGTGGCCGATCTCGCGGCGCTTCGGCGATCCCACCCGACCGGTCTCACCGGTGGAGTAGGGCGGGAAGTTGTAGTTGTGCATGTAGCGCTTGGTCTTCTCCGGCGCCAGGGTGTCGAGCTTCTGCTCCAGGCCGAGCATGTTCAGCGTGGTGACGCCCAGGATCTGGGTCTCGCCGCGCTGGAACAGGGCCGAGCCGTGCACCCGCGGGATGACCCCGACCTCGGCGGACAGGGTGCGGATGTCGGAGAGCCCGCGGCCGTCGATCCGGACCTTGTCGGTGAGGATCTTCTGCCGGACGAGCTTCTTGGTCAGCGCCCGGTAGGCCCCGGTGATCTCCTTCTCGCGGCCCTCGAACTGGCCGGTCAGCTGCACCGACGACGCTCGGCCTTCAGGGCCTCGGTCGACTCCTCGCGGGCCTGCTTGTCGGCGATCGACATGACCTCGACCAGCTCGGCGCTGGCCGCTGTCGCGTGACCGCGGCGTACACGTCGTCCTGGTAGTCCAGGAAGATCGGGAACTCGGCGGTCGGCTTCGGGAACTTGGCCGCCAGCTCGGCCTGGGCGTCGCACAGCGCCTTGATGAACGGCTTCGAGGCCTCCAGTCCGGCCGGCCACGATCTCCTCGGTCGGGGCGGTCTTGCCGTCCTGGACCAGGTGCCAGGTCGCCTCGGTGGACTCGGCCTCGACCATCATGATCGCGACGTCACCGTCGGCGAGCACCCGGCCGGCGACGACCATGTCGAAGGTCGACTGCGCGAGCTGGTCGACGTCGGGGAAGCCCACCCACTGGTCACCGATCAGGGCGACGCGGACGCCGCCGACCGGGCCGGTGAACGGCAGGCCGGCGAGCGTGGTCGACAGTGACGCGGCGTTGATGGCCACGACGTCGTAGCTCTTGTTCGGGTTCAGCGCCATCACGGTCACGACGACCTGCACCTCGTTGCGCAGGCCCTTGACGAAGCACGGACGCAGCGGGCGGTCGATCAGCCGGCAGGTGAGGATGGCACCCTCGGACGGGCGGCCTTCGCGGCGGAAGAACGAGCCGGGAATCCGGCCCGCGGCGTACATCCGCTCCTCGACGTCCACGGTGAGTGGGAAGAAGTCGAGCGCGTCGCGCGGCTTGCTCTGCGCGGTGGTGGCGGACAACAACATGGTGTCGTCGTCCAGGTAGACGGTCGCCGAACCGGCGGCCTGCCGGGCCAACAGGCCCGTCTCGAAGCGGACAACGTGCCTGCCGAGGCTGCCGTTGTCGATGACTGCTTCAGCGAACTGAAGGTCTGGTCCCTCCACGGGAATCCTTTCTGTGGCGCGCCCTGCTTGTGTCGGCGTACGCCTGGGTGGGGATCACATCCGCACACCGGTGGCTCGATCGCGCGACCCGCAGGTCGTGGGGCCGCGCTGCTCCCCGAGCTGGGAAGGCCGGTCTTCGATCGAGGTCCGCGGGGGGCCGGTGATGTGGACATCACGGCCTTCCGAAAGCCACTACCGGAGACCGAGATTCTCCCTGATCGAGTACGGGGTGGGATGCGATCTCTTGCTTGAGTGGATATGAAGTTGTTGACGATGCAGAGGAGCGGATCCTCCGAGACCCGGATTCGAGCGTGGAGAGCCGCTCCACTCACCTCAGCGGCGCAGGCCGAGTCGCTCGATGAGCGACCGGTAGCGTTCGATGTCGGTCTTGGCGATGTAATTCAGCAACCGCCGGCGCTGACCGACGAGGAGCATCAGGCCACGACGACTGTGGTGGTCGTGCTTGTGCTCCTTGAGATGCTCGGTGAGGTGTGCGATGCGCTTGGTGAGCACCGCGACCTGCACCTCGGGAGAGCCGGTATCGCCCTCTTTGGTCGCGTACTCCTCGATGGTCTGCTTCTTGATCGCAGCGTCGTATGCCACGTGCTCTCCTCCCGGTTTCCCGTTGCGCGGCGCCCCCGAGGTGCCCGGCTCGTACGGCTGGGCCTTTCACACGGTGTGAGTGGGAGCTCTTGGTGATCCGCGGCCGATCAAACGGCGCCTCGACCTTACCAGTGCAGACCAGCCGGCGAGAAATTGCGGAGACCGTCGCTACGTCCACCTCGGTCCGACGTTGGCCGTGACTCCACCGCGCCGACCGACTTCAGGTGAGGTGCAGCAGGTGCCGCGCCTCTTCGACATCGGCATGGATCTGGGCGATCAGCGCCTCCAGCCCCGAGTACTTCACCTGGCCCCGGAGTCTGGCGTAGAAGTCGATGGCGATCTCCACCCCGTAGAGCTCGAGATCGTCCCGGTCCAGCACGTACGCCTCCACCCGGCGCTCCACCCCGTCGAAAGTCGGATTGGTGCCGACCGAGATGGCGGCCGGCCAACGCGGATGCTCACCGTCCAGCCGGGTGACCCACCCCGCGTACACCCCGTCCGCCGGCACCGCCATACCGGCTTGGACCGCAACGTTGGCGGTCGGGAACCCGAGCTCGCGGCCGCGCTGATCGCCGCGGACGACAATGCCGGAGAAGCGGAAGGGATAGTCGCAGAGCTCGCGCACCCGACCGAAGTCGCCTTCGGCTACGGCATGCCGGATCAGGGTGGATGAGCTCGGCTGGGTGCCGTCGGTGATCAGAGGCAACGCCTGGACCACGAACTCTCCGCGGCTCAGCTCGGTCAGGGTCTGCACGGTGCCCGAGGCGCGGAAGCCGAAGCGGAAATTCTCACCGATCACGATGCGGACCGGATGCAGGGGCCGGAGCACCGCGTCGACGAATTGAGCCGGACTCCAGCTCGCGACCTCGGGAGTGAAGTCGACCACCACGACATCACTGGCCCCGGCCGCTTTCAGCAGGTCGATCCGGCGATCGAGCGAGGTGAGCAGCAGGGGTGCCTGGTCGGGACGGATCACCGACATCGGGTGGGGCCAGAACGTCACCACCACCAGCGGGGCGCCCGGCTGGGCCGCCTGGGCGATCCGAAGCAGTTCGGCATGACCTCGATGGACGCCGTCGAAGTTCCCGATGACCACCACCGGACTGTCGGCGCCGGGCCCGCGAAGATCGCTCACGGGCTGAAGTTAACCATTTCCCGCTCGGGCCCGGGCGGCCTGCCGATGCGCCACGGTGAGGAACCTGGGTTAACCCAGGTTGCCCACGGTCTGCACACGTTGCAACGTATGCAGAGTGGGTGAAACTCACGTACACATGAGTTCCAACAGGGGGTGCGGCGGACCGCGGATCGCTAAACGAACACCGCTTCGGGTACGGCGTCGGCCCCGCGCTGGCGATACAGGGCGAGGAACTCCCCCGCCGGATCCAGCAGAGCCGTCAGGTCGGCGGGCAGGGGCAGGTCGGGCAGCCGTCGGCCGACCCGGACGGCCGAAGCCTGTTCGGCGCTCAGCTCCAGCACCGCAAAGTTGAGCCGGGCCGCGTCGGCCAGGGCGATCATGGCCAGCCCCTCGACGGCCTCGTCGATCGTCTGGGCCTGGTCGATCCCGAACGGACCGACCCGGGTCCGGCGCAGCGCCGTCAGGTGCCCACCGACGCCGAGAGCGGCGCCGAGATCGCGAGCGAGGGCCCGGATGTAGGTGCCGGAAGTGCACTCCACCTCGACGTCGAGATCGACCGCGGGCAAGTCGTCGACCAGCAGGTCGCGCCGGGCCAGCACCGCGAACCGGCTCACGGTCACCGGCCGAGCTGCGAGCTCGACCGCCTCACCCGCCCGAACCTTCGCGTACGAGCGAACCCCGTTGATCTTGATCGCCGAGACGGCGGTCGGCACCTGCAGGATCGCGCCCCGCAACGGTTGCAACGCCGCGGCCAACCGGTCCTCGCTGAGTCCGACCACCGCCGTCCGCGCGACGATCTCGCCTTCGGCGTCATCGGTGATGGTGGAGCTCCCGAGCCGGATCGTGCCCTGATAGCCCTTCTGGGTCAGCATCAGCTGACCAAGCAGCCGCGTGGCCCGGTTCACGCCGACGACCAGCACCCCGGTGGCCATCGGGTCGAGCGTCCCGGCGTGGCCGACCTTACGGGTGCCGGCGATCCGGCGGATCCGGCCGACGACCTGATGCGACGTCCACCCGGCCGGCTTGTCGATGACGACGATGCCCGAGGAAGCACCCTCGGGAGCAGCGGTCACGCCCGTTCGCCCTCCCCGGCCTCGGGCTCGTCGTCGTCGTGTTTGTAAGGGTCGGTCTCGCCCGCGTACGTGGCGCCGTTGGCAACCTCGGCGACCCGGGCGTCGACGGCGCGGGCCTGGGCCAGCAGTTCGTCGATCTGCTGGATGTTCTCGGGCACGGCATCCAGCATGAAATCGATCGTCGGGGTGAACTTCATCCCCAGCTGTTTGCCCACCTGCGAACGGATCAGCCCCGTGGCCGACGTCAGTGCGGCCGCGGTGGCAGCGTGGTCGTCTTCGGAGCCGAGCACGGTGTAAAAGACGGTCGCCTCGCGGCTGTCCCCGGTCAACCGGACGTCGGTCACAGTGATGAAGCCGAGCCGTGGGTCCTTGATCCGTCGTTCCAGCATCTCGGCCACGATCACCTTGATCTGGTCGGCTACCTTCAGCACACGCGGCGATCCCATGGCTCCTCCTGAACGTTGATGTGCGGGACAACTGGTCGATTCTGCCCTACAACGGGTGACGTCTCGCTCGCTGGGCGAATCGGTCCAACGCCGACCGCATGCCTCGGCCAGGCAGAGTCGGTGGCGACGTTGGCGAACGTGCGGATGATCGGTCGACATCATCTCCGGTCCGGTACGCCGTGAGCGCCGCGAGCCTCACCATTGATTGTTGTCCAACCAAGGGTGAGGCTCGCGTCGACGATCAGTCGTGCGTCGAGAGCCGTGGCCTACGAGCGCGCCTTCTCGCGCATCTCGAAGGTCTCGATGACATCGCCGGTCCGGATGTCGGAGTAGTTCTGCAGCGTGATGCCGCACTCGAACCCCTCCCGCACCTCGGTGGCGTCGTCCTTCTCCCGGCGCAGCGAGGAAATGGCCGACTCGGCGATGACCACACCCTCCCTGAGCAGCCGGGCCTTGGAGTTCCGTCGGACCGAGCCGTTGAGGACCATGCAGCCGGCGATGATTCCGGCCCGCGACGAGCGGAAGATCTCGCGGATCTCCGCTTGCCCGAGCTGGACCTCTTCGTAGATCGGCTTGAGCAGGCCCTTCAGTGCGGCCTCGATCTCGTCGATCGCGGCGTAGATCACCGAGTAGTACCGGATGTCCACGCCCTCGCGGTCGGCCAGCTCGGTCGCCTTGCCCTGAGGCCGGACGTTGAAGCCGACGATGACGGCATTGGAGGCTGCCGCCAACGAGACGTTGGTCTCGGTGATGGCACCGACGCCGCGGTCGATGACCCGCAACGAGACCTCGTCGCCGACATCGATCTTGGCCAGCGCGTCCTCGAGCGCCTCGACCGAACCCGCACCGTCGCCCTTGAGGATGAGGCGCAGCTCCGAGTCCTCACCCTTCTCGAGCTGGTCGAAGAGCTGATCGAGCGTCTTGCGACGGGTGCCGGCCGCTTGGGCCGCCATTCGCAGCCGGGACGCCCGGCGCTCGGCGATCTGTCGGGCCATCCGGTCGTCATCGACGACGATGAAGCTGTCGCCCGCGCCGGGGACCGCGGTCAGACCGAGCACCTGGACCGGGAAGGACGGTGGCGCTTCGTCCACATTGTTGCCATGGTCGTCGAGCAGAGCCCGGACCCGTCCGTACCCGGTGCCGGCCACGATCGAGTCGCCCACGTGCAGCGTGCCGCGCTGGACCAGGACCGTGGCCACCGGGCCACGTCCCTTGTCGAGGTGGGCCTCGATGGCTACACCCTGACCGTCCATCTCCGGGTTGGCCCGCAGGTCTAGCGCAGCGTCCGCGGTCAGGATGACCGCCTCGAGCAGCTCGTCCAGGCCGACACCGGTGATGGCAGAGACGTCGACGAACATGGTTTCGCCGCCGTACTCCTCGGGCACCAGGCCGTACTCGGTGAGCTGGCCGCGCACCTTGACCGGGTCGGCGCCTTCGCGGTCGATCTTGTTGACCGCGACCACGATCGGCACTTCGGCGGCCAACGCGTGGTTGAGCGCCTCGATCGTCTGCGGCATCACGCCGTCGTCGGCGGCCACCACCAAGACGGCGATGTCGGTCGACTTCGCACCGCGGGCTCGCATCGCGGTGAAGGCCTCGTGACCCGGCGTGTCGATGAAGGTGATCTTGCGCTCGTTGTCGTCGACCTCGGTCGCCACCTGATAGGCGCCGATGGCCTGGGTGATGCCGCCGGCCTCGCCGGCGACCACGTTGGTCTTGCGGATCGCGTCGAGCAGCTTGGTCTTGCCGTGGTCGACGTGACCCATGACCGTGACCACCGGCGGCCGGGCCGCGAGATCTTCCTCGCCACCCTCGTTCTCGCCGAACTCGATGTCGAAGCTCTCCAGGAGCTCGCGGTCCTCATCTTCTGGTGAGACGACCTCGATCTTGTAGTTGAGCTCGGTCGCCAGCACCTGGAGGGTGTCCTCGGACACGGTCTGGGTGGCTGTCACCATCTCGCCCAGGTTGAACAGCACCTGGACCAGCGACGACACGTCGACATTGATCTTCTCCGACAGGTCGGTCAACGAGGCGCCGCGAGCGAGCCGGACGGTCTGCCCGTCGCCCTGGCGGACGCGTACGCCACCGATCTCCGGGGCCTGCATCTGGTCGAACTCTTGCCGACGCTGCCGCTTCGACTTGCGACCACGGCGGACGGGACCGCCGGCGCGACCGAACGCACCCTGCGTGCCACCACGACCGCCGCGACCGCCGCGACCACTGGACGGGGGGCCACCAGGACCGCCGCCGGGGCCACTACGGCCCGGAGGGCCACCAGGACCGCCACCCGGACGACCGCGTCCACCGGCGGGGGCCCCGCGACCGCGGGCACCCGGACCGGCCGGAGCGCCGAGCTGGCCGGAGCTCTGCTTGGGCATCATGGCCGGATTGGGCCGGGGCATCCCGGGAACCCCAGGACGACCGCCCGGAGCGGAGGGCCGGCCGGTCGGCGGTCGCGGACCACCGGGACGGGCCGGATCCGCGCCAGTCGTCGGGCGCGGGGCCCGAGACTGGCCCATGCCCTGGGAGGAGGAGAACGGATTGTTGCCGGGACGGGGCGCACCGGGGCGGCGATCGCGCGGGGTGCTGCCGGGCAGTCCGCCCGTCGAACCGGGACGCGAGCGCTGCGGGGGCTGCCCGGTTTCCGAAGCTGCTTCACCCGAGCGGGTTGCCTGCGGTGGCGGAGTCTGGCCGGGAGCCCGCGGAACACCGGGACGAGGTCCGGGCGCCCGGTGCGGCTCGGCCGGTGACGTCGGAGCAGCCGGGGCGGCCGGAGTTGACGGTGCAGGCGGAGCTGAGGGTGCGGCCGGAGCTGAGGGTGCGGCCGGCGCTGAGGGTGCGGCCGGTGCGGAGGACGCAGCCGCGGTACCCGGGGCAGACGGACGGGCGGCAGATGGCCGCCCTGGGACGGCCTCGGTGGGCCGAGTTCCGGCTCGCGGAGTCGGAGCCTCGGCGGCTACCGGTTCGGCGGGCTTGGGCAGCTCGACGGCCGGAGCCGCGACCGGAGCGGAAGTGGCTGGCGCCGGTTCGGCGGGAGCCGGTTGCGCGGGCTTCGGCGCCGCGGCCTTGCGAGCGGATTCTTTGACCGGCGGCGGCTCGGTCGCCAGCTTCTCCTTGAGTCGTCTCTCGACCGGCGCCTCAACGGTCGACGAGGCGGATCGGACGAACTCGCCCATGTCTTTCAACATGGTCAGGACTGTCTTGCTTTCGACTCCGAGCTCTTTCGCGAGCTCGTAGACACGGACCTTTGGCACTGCTCTCCTTGGTGGCGGTCCGCGCCTCGGGTTCGTGCGGACCAGTTAGTTGTTGTGCATGCTCATTGAGGGATTCTCATCGAGTGGTCATGAGCGTGAGCCCACTTTCTGGTCGGTGCCGCCATCGGCGGACACTGGCAAAGCTGTCCCGGCCCAAACGGGTCGGACACGGTCAATCACTCTATGCCTTCAAACGCCTGTTCGTCTAAGCCGACGGACGCGACGCGCAGTGCTCGGGCCACCGATCGACGCCGGATGGCCAGCTCAAGGCACTTCTGGTCGCGGTGCAGGTACGCGCCGCGGCCCGGCATGACCTGTCGAACGTCGATCACCAACGCTCCATTCCAGGCCAAGCGGAGCAACTCGGATTTCGCCGACCGCTCCCGGCAGCCCACACACGTACGTACGGGCTCGGCCACGCCCGCGAGATTACCCGGTGGCTCGAGCAGACGATACTGACCAGGTGAGCACTCCCCTCATCCGCCCGGTGGAGCAACTGCATCGCAATCTGCGGGCCCACGTCGAGCGTGCGCTGTCGGCCGCGATCATCACCGGCGAGTTGGCGCCCGGGACGCTGCTGACCGTGCCGACGCTGGCCGCGCAGTTCGCGGTGTCGGCAACGCCGGTCCGCGAGGCCGTGCTGGATCTGGAGAGCCGCGGCTTCGTCGAACCGGTCCGGAACAAAGGCTTCCGGGTGACCGAGGTCAGTCCGGACGCCCTGCGCCAAATCGCCGAGGTACGCCAGCTCTTGGAGCCGCCGGCCATGGAACAGCTCGCTCACCACTTCCCGATCGCCGAGCTTGAAGGGCTCCGATCATTGGCCGCCGACATCGTCTCGGGGGCCCGCACCGGCGAATTGCTCGGCTACGTACAGGCCGATCAGGAGTTCCATCTGCGACTGGCCGGGTTGCTGGGCAATCCGGTCCTGGTCGAGGTGATCGCCGACCTCCGTTCACGCGCCCGGTTGGTCGGCATCGCCGCCATGGTCAGGACGCGGCGACTCGAAGACTCGGCGGCCGAGCACCATGAATTGCTCGACCATCTCGTGGCCGGGGACGCCGCCGCCGCCCGTGCTCTGATGCACCGCCACATCGGCCACACCATCGGCTGGTGGGCCGGACAGCCGGAGTAGCGGTGCTGACCGGTGACGGGTCCCATCTCCGCGCTCGCGCCCCTCAGCTGGCGATCCCCGGCTGCGCTTCCCCGGGTTTGACCTTCCCGGCCGAGTGTAATATGTTACATATCAGTGAGGGGAGGGTCGGTGCCTGACGTGCTGGTGATCGGAGCCGGAATCATCGGCGCCGCCTGCGGTCGCTCCCTGGCCTCCGCCGGTCTGGCGGTCACGATCGTCGACCGCGGCCACAGCGCGGGCGGCACCAGCGCAGCCTGCGAGGGCAACCTGCTCGTCTCGGACAAAGGTCCCGGCCCCGAACTCGCCCTCGCTCAGCGGGCCAACGTGCGCTGGCCCCGGATCGCGGCGGAGTTGGCCGATGAGCTCGGACCGGCCTTTCCGTCGATCGAGTACGAGCCCAAGGGCGGCATCGTGGTGGCCACGACCGAGCCGGGAGCTCAGGCGCTCGTCGCCTTCGCCGAGACGCAGCGACCCGCCGGGGTCCAGGCGTACGCGCTGACCGCCGCCGAGGCGTGCGGGCTCGAGCCCGATCTCAATCCGAGCCTCACCGCCGCGATGCACTACCCCGAGGACGCGCAGGTCCAGCCGACGGTCACCACTGAGGCGCTGCTCGCGTCCGCGCGTCGCTTCGGCGCCACCGTGCGATCCAGCGCGGCCGTCGTCGACCCGATCCTGGGCCGCGACGGCCGACTGATCGGCGTCCGGACGACGCGGGGCGACCTGTACGCGGACGCCGTGGTTCTGGCCGCGGGGCCGTGGTCCGGCGAGTTGTCGACCCGGCTCGGTGCCGCGATCCCGATCCGGCCGCGGCGAGGCGTGCTGCTGGTCACCAACCCCATGCCGCAGCGCATCTTCCACAAGATCTACGACGGCGACTACGTCGGCGCGACCCAATCGGGCGATGCCGGCCTGCAGACCTCCAGCGTGGTGGAAAGCACCGCCGGCGGCACCGTGCTGATCGGCTCCAGCCGGCAGCAGATCGGGTTCGACGACACGCTCTCGGTCGAGGTGCTCCGTCAGTTGGCGGCCAAGGCCGTCGGACTGCTCCCGTTCCTGCGGGGAGTGACCGTGCTCCGCTCGTACGGCGGCTTCCGGCCGTACATGCCGGACCACCTGCCGGTCATCGGACCCGATCCCCGGCTCGCCGGGCTCTGGCACGCGAGCGGTCACGAGGGTGCCGGCATCGGCCTCTCGGTCGTCACCGCGGAGCTGCTGGCGGCCCAGTATCTCGGTCGGACGCCCGAGGTGCCGGCGAAACCGTTCCAGCTCGACCGGCCCAGTCTGGCGCCCTACCTCGAGGTGGCAGCATGACCGGCGAGCTGACGATCATCATCGACGGAACGCCGGTCCGCGGGCGCCCCGGCCAGACCATTGCCGGCGTCCTCCTTGGCTCCGGGCGACCGAGCTGGCGGCACACGACGCGCGGCGCCGCTCCCCGCGGCCTCTTCTGCGGCATCGGGATCTGCTTCGACTGCCTGGTCGCCGTCAACGGCGACCGCGACGTTCGGGCCTGTCAGCGCCGCGCCGGCGACGGCGATGTCGTCGAGGTCCAGTCATGATCAACCCCCCACCGAGAAGGACCGTGTTGATCATCGGCGGCGGTCCGGCGGGCCTGTCCGCCGCGTACGCCGCCCGACAGCGAGGTTCGACGGTGATCTTGCTCGACGGTGCGGACCAGCTCGGCGGCCAGTACTGGCGGCACGCACCCGGAGCCGGGGCCAACCACCTGCAGCACCGGTGGTCGACGTTCACCCGGTTGCGCGACGCGTTGATCGCCGATCCGCAGTGCACCGTCCTGACCAGTGCTCACGTGTGGGCGATCGAGCCCGGCGCGCCCTGCACCGTCCATGTCCTGGTCGGCCCCGCCGACGGCGTCAACCGGATGCCGCACGCGTTCCGGCCCACGTCCCTGGTCTTCGCCACGGGCGCGCACGATCGAACCCTTCCCTTCCCTGGTTGGGATCTGCCCGGTGTGTACACCGCCGGAGCCGCGCAGGCCTTCGCCAAAGCCGAGCAGCTCGCCCTGGGTCGCCGCGTCGTGGTCGCCGGCGCCGGACCGTTCCTGCTGCCGGTCACCGCGTCGTTGACGGCGACCGGCGCCAGCGTGGTCGGGGTCTTCGAGGCGAGCCCGATCCGGCGACTGGCTCGGGGCTGGCTCCCCCGACCCTGGCAGCTGCTCGGATCGCCGGGCAAGGCGAGCGAACTCGCGGGCTACGTCGGCCACCAGCTGCGCGAGCGGGTGCCCTACTTCCCCGGCCAGGCCGTCATCGCGGCGCACGGATCGGCTGCCGTGGAAGCCGTCACGGTGGCCCGGGTGGACCGGCACTGGTCGCCCATTCCGGGCACCGAGCGCCGCCTGGGTGTCGATGCCGTCTGTGTCAGTCACGCGTTCACCCCGCGCCTCGAGCTGCCGATCGCGGCCGGCTGCCAGGTCGGCGCCGACGGATACCTGATCGTCGATGATCATCAAGCCAGCACGATCGAGGCCGTGTACGCCGCCGGTGAGATCACCGGCATCGGTGGCGCTGAGGCCGCACTGGCCGAGGGCGCGATCGCCGGACACTGCGCGGCCGGCGGGTCGCTCGACGATCGTTCGATCCGTCGCCGGGTCCGCAGCCGGGACCGCTCGACCCAGTTCGCCCACCGGATCGAGGCCGCCCACGGGGTCGGCTCGGGCTGGCGCGACTGGCTGACCGACGACACGTTGATCTGCCGCTGCGAAGAGGTTTCGTACGGTCGGCTGTGCGCGGTCGCCGCCGCCACTCCAGACGCGGGTCTCCGGTCACTCAAGCTGAGCACCCGGGCCGGCCTCGGTCCGTGCCAGGGCCGGATCTGTGGTCGTACGGTCGCTGAATTGCTGGACCGAAACGGCGGCACCGACCATCGACCGATCGCGGCCCCCCTACGGCTCGGCGAACTCGCCCAAGATCAACTCACCACTACGTCGCCCACCCCACCCACCTGAAGGAAATGATCATGTCAGCACAGTTCGATCTCGGCGGCGTCGTCGTCGCCACCACCTTGGCCTTCACCGAAGATGCGTCCGCCCCCGCCGGTCTGGCCGTGGACTACGACAAGTTCGCCGCACACTGCGACTTCTTGATCACCAACGGCTGCCGCGGCGTCGGCCCGAACGGTTCGCTCGGCGAATACTCCTCGCTCACCGATGCCGAGCGGCGCCAGGTCGTCAAGGTGGCCGTCGAGACGGTGGCCGGGCGCGGGCTCGTGGTCGCCGGCGTACACGGGGTCGGTTGGCATCAGGCACAGCAATGGGCCCAGTACGCCAAGGAAGACGGAGCGGACGGCGTGCTCCTGCTCCCGCCCACGATCTACCGGGCGAACCGCGGGGAGATCATCGAGCATTACACCCGGGTCAACGAGGTCGGCCTGCCGATCATGCTCTACAACAACCCGTTCGACACCAAGGTCGACCTGACCCCGGACCTCATCGCTGAGCTGTACGAGCTCGAGAATGTCGTTGCCGTAAAGGAATTCAGCGCCGACATCCGTCGCGTACTGGAGATCAAAGAGCGGTGCGACATCGACGTGATCGCCGGCGCCGACGACCTGCTGTTCGAGTCACTCGTGGTCGGCGCGACCGGCTGGTTCGCCGGCTACCCGAACGCGTTCCCGCAGGAAGCGGTGGAGATCTACGACCTGGTGCAGGCCGGCAAAATCGCCGATGCCCGGGACCTCTACGAGCAACTCGTCGCTGTGTTCCGATGGGACTCACGGACCGAATTCGTGCAAGCGATCAAGCTGTCGATCGACATCGCCGGACAGAGCTACGGCGGTCCGACCCGCCCGCCGCGTGGCCCGCTGAGCCCGGAGCAGGCCGCCGTCGTCGAACGCGACACCCGCAAGGCGCTGGACTACGTCGCTGCCCGACGGTGAGACTTCACCCGTGAGATCCTCCCGCGTGATCACCGCCGTCGACTCCCATACCGAAGGCATGCCAACCCGCGTCGTGACCGGCGGCGTGGGTGTCATCCCCGGCGCCACGATGAATGATCGACGGCTGCACTTCATGGCCCACCTTGATCATCTTCGGCTGCTGCTGATGAACGAGCCGCGAGGCCATGCCGCGATGTCGGGAGCGATCCTGCAACCACCCACCCGGGACGACTGCGATTGGGGCGTGGTCTACATCGAGGTCTCGGGCTGCCTGCCGATGTGCGGACACGGCACCATCGGCGTGGCCACGGTGCTGGTCGAGACCGGGATGGTGCCGGTGGTCGAGCCGGTGACGACCATCCGCCTGGACACCCCGGCCGGCCTGGTGATGGCGCAGGTCTCGGTCCGCGACGGACACGCCGAATCGGTGACCATCGAGAACGTGCCCAGCTTCGTGGTGCGACTCGACGACACCGTCACGGTGCCGGGCTACGGCGAGGTGCCCTACAGCCTCGCCTTCGGCGGCAACTTCTATGCGATGGTCGATCTTGATCGAGTCGGACTCCCGTTCGACCGCTCCCGGCAGAACGAGATCGTCGCCGCGGGCCTGGCGATCATGGACGCGATCAACCGCACGGCCCCGCCCGTGCATCCGAGGATCGACGGCGTGAATCACTGTCACCACGTGGAGTTCATCGCGCCCGGCTCCGATGCGAAGCACTCCCGACATGCGATGGCGATCCATCCGGGCTGGTTCGACCGGTCGCCGTGCGGGACCGGCACCTCGGCCCGGATGGCCGAGCTATGGGCACGCGGCGAGCTGCGCCTCGGCGACAACTTCATCAACGAGTCGTTCATCGGTGGCCGATTCATCGGCCGACTGATCGCCGAGACCGAGATCGCCGGCATGCCCGCCGTGGTGCCGACCATCACCGGTCGGGCCTGGGTGACCGGGATGGGGCAGTATCTCCTCGACCCGACCGACCCGTTCCCCACCGGATTCACCTTCTAGCAAAGGACTTTCGTGCCGGACATCGTGCCTGACAACGACATCGACATCGACATCGATCAGCTCGCGGCGCGTGCTGCCGCAGCGGCCGCCCCGTATGCGGCCCTCGACCCGCAGGTCCGGGCGGCCGCCCTCGTGGCCGCCGCGGATGCGCTGACCGAGCACGGCGACGAGTTGATCGCCATCGCGCTGCGCGAGACCGGCCTGACCCGGGCGCGGCTGACCGGCGAGCTGAAGCGAACCACCGTCCAGCTCAAGCTGTTCGCCGAAGTGGTCGCGGACGGGTCGTACCTCGGCGTGCGGGTCGACGAGCGAGATCCGGACTTCGCGATCGGGCCGCGCCCGGAGCTCCGACGGATCCAGGTGCCCGTCGGGCCGGTGATCAACTTCGCGGCCGGCAACTTCCCGTTCGCGTTCTCCGTGGCCGGGGGCGACACTGCCGCGGCCCTGGCCGCCGGCTGCCCGGTGATCGTCAAGGCCCATCCCGGCCACCTCGAGCTCTCCCGACGGACCGCCGAGATCGTCGCGCGTACGCTCGAATCGGCCGGGCTGCCCGAGGGTGTGCTCCAACTCGTCGAGGGCCAGGACGCTGGCGCTGCCCTGT
Organism: uncultured Actinomycetota bacterium; assembly: GCA_963731295.1. Taxonomy (GTDB): domain Bacteria; phylum Actinomycetota; class Actinomycetes; order Propionibacteriales; family Propionibacteriaceae; genus Microlunatus. The sequence goes on along the minus strand of CAVSUP010000003.1, from coordinate 1,620,654 downwards.
TGCAGCACCCCTTGATCAAGGCCGGATCGTTCACCGGGTCGACCAGCGGGGGGCGGGCCCTGGCTGATCTTGCTGCGGCGCGGCCGGCCCCGATCCCGTTTTTCGGTGAGCTCGGCAGCGTCAACCCGGTCTTCGTCACCCCAGCCGCGATCGCCGAGCGTGGGCCGGAGCTCGCCGGCGGCTTCGTCACCAGTGTCGCCGGATCGGCCGGCCAGCTCTGCACCAAGCCCGGCCTGATCTTCGTGCCCGTTGATCATGGTCTGGACGCGCCGGTCGACGCGGCCGCGGCCGCGGTGGCCGAGCACCGACTCCTGGATCCGCGCATCGCCGGCCACTACCGTGACGGCCGGACGATGATCATGGCGAGCCCGGGCGTCCGGGTGATCACTTCGGGTGCCGTGCGCTTCGACGACGACGGTCAGGGCTGGGCCACCCCGACCATCGTGGCGACCGATCTGGAGACCCTGCGATCGACACCTGCCCTCCGCGAGGAGTGCTTCGGCCCGCTGTCGATCCTGGTCGAGTATCCGGCCGACACCGACCTTTCCGCCGCGGTCGGCGAGCTCTTCGAAGGCAACCTGACCAGCACCCTGCAGCTGGCCGACGGCGAGAGCAGTGACGCGCTGCGCGCACTGGTCCAAGCGCTGGCCGCCCGGGCCGGACGCATCATCGTCAACGGCTGGCCGACCGGTGTCGCGGTGACCCCGGCGATGGAACACGGCGGCCCCTGGCCCGCCACCACCAGCGGCGGCACGTCGGTCGGCACCGCCGCCATCACCCGGTTCCTGCGTGCGGTCGCGTACCAGGATCTCCCCGATTCCCTGCTGCCCGCTCCAGCTCGGAGCAGCAACCCCTGGAACGTCCCCCACACCCGCGCGGCCGCCGGCGCCTCAACCCACTGGGGCTCGCTGACCGGCGCCTGACTCGCGGTTCACCCCTCGTTTCCCGTCCTGAGACGGCACACGAGTGCCTCTCGCCGCAATCTGACACCCGTTTGCCGTCTCAAGATGGCGAACGACGCATCACGCTACGGGGAAATGCAGCCGCCACTCATCTTTGAGCGTCCGGCGGAGCTTCGTTGCGCCACAGTCGACGAGGGCGAGCCGGACCCGTCGAAGGGTCTCCGCCGGGTCGGCGAAGATGCCCTCCGCGGTGACGACGATCAGTCGCCAGCCCATTCGATCAAGCTCCTCGCGTCGATGGATGTCGCTCACCCACTGCTTCGAGTCCGTTGCATGCTGGCGCCCGTCGTACTCCACGATGAGGCGAAGACCCTCGTACGCAAGGTCATAGCGGCGCTGCCATTCGCCGTTGGCGCCGCGAACGATCAGGTTGACCACTGGCTCCGGCAGGCCGGCCAGCACGAGAAGGAGTCTGAGTCGAGTTTCCATCGGCGAATCGACGCCCTCGCGGGCTAGCCCAGCCGCCCGCCGAGCTACCCGACAGCGTCGACCCTGGAACTCCTCGGCGCAGGCTCGAAGCTCCTCGAGACCGATCCGTCCTTTGCGGATCAGCGAGTCAGCGACGATCACCAGATCCACGAGTTCGAGACCCCACGCCGCCAACTCGAGAAAGGTCTGAGCCGGGGTTGAGACCGGGAGGCCTTTGATCAACGTGTGCCCTACCGCCTTGAGCGCATAGTGCGACGTCACCCCCTTCCGGACCAGCCGCCCATGGGCCGACGGCATCGTCAGATGGACCGCAGCATCGGGCGGAATCGCCGCACCCCACAGCCGGGCGGCGGAATGATGGCTGATCCGTGAGCCTGGCGGCGCGACCTTCAATGCGGCACGGGCCCGAAGTGCCGGCGTGACCGCAATGTCGCTGGCTACATAGAAGTCGTAGAGCACCTTTCGGTACCGGCGCGTGAGAAGCATTTCGACGGTGATGCCCTCCGCGCGCGCCTCGGCGCGGGTGAACGGGATCCGTGGATCGAAAGCTGACGGCATGGGGCTCGCACTGGTCATGCCGGGATCATGACCAAGGGAGATCGGCATCCGCATCCGGCAAGTGGGGTTATCCCCAGAATCTGGGGATAACTTTCTCCATTGCCGGCCCGGTACGCCTCAGCGGCTCGTTCCCGCCTTCCGCCTCTCCCGTCTCGAGACGGCAAACGGGTGCCTCAAGTCGCGATCCGACACGCCTTTGCCGTCTCAAGACGGGAAACGACCCGCCCGCGAGATCAGCAGAGGTCAGGAGGCCGGCGGCGGAGCCGTGTCGGAGCGGATGTCGATCCGCCAGCCGGTGAGCCGGGCGGCCAGGCGGGCGTTCTGGCCTTCCCGGCCGATGGCCAGGGACAGCTGGTAGTCGGGCACGATGACCCGGGCAGCGCGGAGGTTCTCGTCGACGACCATCACCGACTGCACCTTCGCCGGTGACAGGGCATTGCCGACGAATCGGGCGCCGTCCGGAGACCAATCGATGATGTCGATCTTCTCCTCGTTGAGCTCGTGCATCACGGCCCGCACCCGTTGCCCCATCGGGCCGATGCAGGCACCCTTAGCGCTCACATCCTTGTTGTGGCTGATCACCGCAATCTTGCTGCGGTGCCCAGCCTCCCGGGCCACGGCCTTGATCTCGACGGTGCCGTCAGCGATCTCGGGGACCTCGAGCTTGAACAGCTTCTCGACCAGACCCGGATGGGTCCGCGAAACGACCACCTGCGGGCCGCGCAATTCCTTGCGGACAGAGACGACGTAGACCCGGAGCCGGTTGCCGTGCACGTAGGTCTCCCCCGGCACCTGCTCGGCGAGCGGCATGATCGCCTCGATCTTGCCCAGATCGACCAGCACCGTACGCGTATCGCTGCCCTGCTGCACGACGCCGGAAACGATGTCGCCCTCGACGCCGGCAAAATGTCCGAATTTCTGCTCGTCCTCGGCGTCCCGCAACCGCTGGAAGATTACCGACCGAGCTGTCGACGCCGCCACCCGGCCGAAGCCCTCGGGGGTGTTGTCGTACTCCCCGATCTTGTTGCCCTCGTCGTCCAGCTCGGGCACCATCACGTTGACGTGCCCGGACTTGCGGTTCAGGTCGACCCGTGCGCCGCGGTGGGCGCCCTCACTCCGGTCGTACGCGGTCAGCAGCGCCTCTTCGATGGCTCTGGCCAACACCTCGAAGGGCAGATCCTTTTCCCGCTCCAGCAACCGCAGTACGGAGATGTCGATATCCATCAGGCGTCCTCGCTCTCCTCGTCGTCATCACGCCGATTGAACTCCACCTGGATCAGCGCCTTGCTCACCTCGGCCAGAACCACCTGTCGCTCCGTGCCGTCGACGTCCAGCCGCGCGTGGTCGTCATCGGAATCAACGATCCGGCCGGTCACAGCGTCCCCGGAGGCCAAGGTCACCTCAACGAGGCGCCCCCGATTGCGGCGCCAGTGGCGCGGCAGTTCGAGCGGGCGGCTCACGCCGCGCGACGAGACCTCCAAGGTGTACGCGGCACTGCCCGTGGCGTCGGAGCTGTCGAGCTCGGCCGACAGCGCCCGGCTGGCCTCGGCGATGTCGTCGAGCAACGGGCCTCGACCGCCAGGACCGTCGCCATCCACGACCACCCGCAGGAGGCGTCGCTTGCCCGCCGGAATGACCTCGAGCGCCTCGAGTTCGAGACCGAACTGAGCGAGGATCGGGGTCAGCACACCAGCGATCTGGCTTTCTTTCATGGCTGTCCTTCGATCCGATTGGGTCCATCAGTTGTGTGCGCCACCGTCGCAGCGCGTCCCGGCAGCTTACCGCTTGCCGACTCTGCGGCGCGCAGTGAGATAACGTCGCCGCGTGGCGCACCTCTCGCGCCGAGACCTCATCCGGCTCGGCCTGGCAGTCTCGGTCGCCACCCTCCCGACCCTGGCCGGATGCACGCTGAGCGATCCGACGGTGACCAGGTCCGGCGCCAGTCCGAGTCCGGGCAGCACCGGCCAATCGACGTCTGGCCAATCGACGTCTGGCCAATCGATGTCCGGCCAGCCCTCGACGACGTCCACGCCGACCTCGACCCCGACGATCTCCGGCGCCCAGCGGGCGGCCGAGATAGAGATCGAGTTGGCCGGAATCGCCGCGGCCATCCGAAGCCGGTCCGGACTCGCGAAGAGCCAGCGATCGCTGCTGTCGGCGATCACCGCGGCGCACGGTGCGCACGTGGCGACCCTCGCTACGACGCCCTCGGGCCCGGCCACGTCCGGATCAAAGCTCCCGCGATCCACCGCCGGAGCCCTCGCCCACCTGGCCGGTCGCGAACGTTCGGCCGCCCGACGCTATCGCGCCACCGCCCTCAACTCGAGCGGCAGCGATGCGCTGCTGTGGAGTTCGCTGTCTCTGGCCGCGGCCGGCTTCGCGGCGGCCGCCGCCGATGCATCCCCGCCGAAGGTCGCGACCCTCCGAGCGCCTCGACCGGCCGCCGCCCTGTCCGACACCGGAGCGGTTCAGGAGTTGGTCCGCCAGCTGCATGCGGTGGTCTACGGCTATCAGCTCGCCATCGGCCAGTTGCCGGTCAGTAGTCAGGAACATGCCCGCGCGGTCCGCGAGTTGCGGCGGCACCGTGTCGTTCGCGATCGCCAGATCGCCTGGTTGATCAGGCGGTCGGCCGATGTGCCGGCGGCCGAGGCCGCGTACGTACCCTCGGTCAATCCCAGCAATGCCCGGGCGGCGGAAAAGTTGATCATGAAGATGCTGGTGGCGTTCCAACCGTTCTGCGGATTGTGGATCGCTGCCGCCGACGACGGCGATCGTGAGCGCGCATTCGATCTGCTGGCCACCACGATCGGCGCGGCGCGTACGTGGGGCGCGCCGATCAGTCCCTGGCCGGGCTACGCCTAGTGGCGCGTCTTCGAAGTCTCGTTACGGAACTTCAGAGACACCCCATTAGAGGCTTGCGCCCACCCGCGGGTCGCTGACCCTCAGTTGATCAGCTGGGTGACGGTGTCATAGCCGAGCTTGATGATCAAGCCGGCCAGCACGATCAGGAACACCTTGCGCACAAAGGCATTGCCCCGACTGATCGCGGTCCGCGCACCGAGCAGACCGCCGATCAGATTGGCCGCACCCATCAGCAATCCGAGCTGCCACAAGATCGTGCCGTGCACGGCGAAGACGGCGATCGCCGACAGATTGGTGACCAGGTTGGCGATCTTCGCTTTGGCGCTGGCCTCCAGGAATCCGTAGCCGAGCACCCCGACGAGCAAGATCACGAAGAACGAGCCGGTGCCCGGCCCGAGGAACCCGTCGTACGCGCCGACGCTGAGTCCGATGACTGCGGTCCGGCCGTAGTGGGCCCGGCCGTCGTGCTTGCGGGACGAGACGAGCCCCAGCTGCGGTCGTCGCCACGTGTAGTAGCCCACGGCGATCAAGGCGACCAGGACGATCGGGGTGAAGTACTGCTTGGGCAGGAAGCGGGCAAGCTGAGCACCGACCGCCGAACCGGACGCCGCACCGATCACCAGGGGGATGATCGTCCGCCAATCGGGTCTGATCTTGATCGCGTAGGTCAGCGAACTGGTCGCTGTCCCCCAGACCGAGCTGAGCTTGTTGGTGCCCAGGATCGAGGCGGGTGGTGTCGAGCTGGGCAGGCCGATCAGCAACGCGGGCAACTGGATCAACCCGCCGCCACCGACGACGGCATCGACCCAGCCGGCGACGAAAGCCGCAACGATCAGCAGGGCGAGCGTGAGCGCCGGTAGCTCCACCGAACGCCTAGGACCGCCCGTGCACGGTCGCGACGATGACGCCGAGCGCCTCGTCGACCGGTACGTCGGCCCGTTCGCCGCTCCGCCGATCCCGGACCTCGATCACGCCGTCAGCGAGCCCACGACCGACGACCACGATCGTCGGCATGCCCATGATCTCGGCATCGGCGAACTTCACCCCGGGACTCGCCTTCCGATCATCCAGCAACACTTTGACGCCGGCCTGGTCGAGCTGGACCGCGAGCTCGGTCGCGGCGAGCAGCACGCCCTCGCCCTTGCCGGTGGCCAGTAGTTGCACGTCGAACGGCGCGAGCTCACGCGGCCAGCAGAGGCCCTTCTCGTCACACGTGCCCTCGGCGACCGCGGCGACGGCCCGCGACACGCCGACCCCGTACGAGCCCATGGTCACCGTGACCAATTTGCCGTTCTGGTCCAGCACCTTGAGCCCGAGCGCCTCCGCGTACTTGCGGCCCAGTTGGAAGATGTGGCCCATCTCGATCCCGCGGGCCAACTCCAACGGACCGGAGCCGTCCGGTGCCGGATCTCCAGGCCGGATCTCGGCCACATCCAGGATGCCGTCGGAGACGAAATCCCGACCACAGGTCAGGTCGAAGACGTGTCGACCTGGTTCGTTGGCGCCGGTCAGCCAGCGCGTCCCGCTCACCACCCGCGGATCGGTCAGATACGGGATCGTGCTGGCCGACTTCTCGCCCAGGTTGGCCGGGCCGATGTAGCCCTTGACCAGCCCCGGATACCGAGCGAAGTCGTCGTCGGTGAAGGCCTCGGCCTCGGCCGGCTCGAGCTGGGCGCCGAGGCGCTTGAGGTCGACCTCACGATCACCCGGCAAGCCGATGGCCAGCGGGTGTCGGCGGCCGTCGGCTTCCTTGACCATGACGACGACGTTCTTCAACGTGTCGGAGGCCTGCCATGGCCGATCGGTGCGGGGGAAGGCGGCATTGGCGTGATCGACCAGCGTGGCGATGGTCGGGGTGTTCGGCGTGTCCTCGGTGTGGGCAGCGGGGACATCGTCGTACGGGAGCGCGTCCGGGGCCGCGATCCGGACCGCCTCGACGTTGGCGGCATAGCCCCCGGGCGAGCGGACGAAGGTGTCCTCGCCGTTCTCGGCCACGGCGAGGAACTCCTCGCTCTGCGAGCCGCCCATGGCTCCCGACATGGCGTGCACCATCACGTACTCGAAGCCGAGCCGGTTGAAGATCTTGATGTAGGCCCCGCGGTGCAGCTCGTACGACTTCTCCAGCCCGGCATCGTCGATGTCGAAGGAGTAGGAGTCCTTCATCACGAACTCCCGGCCCCGGAGCAGGCCCGCTCGGGGGCGCGCCTCGTCCCGGTACTTGGTCTGGATCTGATAGAGCGCGAGCGGCAGATCCTTGTACGAGGAGTAGAGGTCCTTCACCAGCAGGGCGAACATCTCCTCGTGGGTCGGCCCAAGCAGATAGTCGTTGCCCTTGCGATCCCTGAGTCGGAACAAGCCGTCCCCGTACTCGGTCCAGCGCCCGGTCGCCTCATAGGGCTCTCGCGGCAGCAACGCCGGAAAGTGAACCTCCTGCGAGCCCATCGCGTCCATCTCCTCGCGGACGATCTCCTCGACATTGCGCAGCACGCGGTAACCGAGCGGCAGCCAGCTGTAGATACCGGGCGCTGCGCGGCGGATATAGCCGGCGCGGACCAGCCAACGGTGGCTCGGCACCTCGGCATCGGCCGGGTCATCCCGCAGGGTGCGGACGAACAGTTGGGACATGCGAGTGATCACCCGAGCACCTTATCGGCGCAGCGACCGGGACCCGGCCAACCCAGGGATCAGTAGTGAACGGTTGCGAACTCCCCGACCTCGTCGAAGCCGACGCGCGCGTACGTGGCCCGGGCCGGGTGGTTGTAGTCGTTCACATAGAGCGAGACGGTCGGCACGACCCGCCGGGCGAGCTCGACGACGGCAGCCATCGCCGGCGCCGCCAGCCCGCGGCCGCGCAGTTCGGGCTGGAGCCAGACCCCCTGGACCTGGCAGACCGACCCGGAGACCGAACCAAGATCAGCCTTGAACAGCACCCGGCCGTTCTCGAAGATGCCGAAGGCCCGCCCGGTGGTGATCAACTGGCGGACGTAGAACCGGTACCCGGCCGGATTTCCCTGGACGGGTGAGACGCCCACCTCTTCGGTGTACATCTTGACCGCGGCGTCGGTGTAGGCATCCCACTGATCAAGGGTGACCCGACGGACGCGCGGATCAGGCGTGATCGTCGGTGGCCCGGCGATGGACATCACCGGTTGCCGGGGCCGCACCTCGCGAACGTCGCGCCAACCGCCGCCCCAACGATCCGACAGCCGGTGCCAGAGGTCGAGCACCACGTGTGACGGGCCGAGGATCGAGGCGCACATGCGTTGCGGACCGGCGAACTCGGTCCAGGCAGCGATGGCTTCCTCGTCGGCGTTGACCGGCACGAGATTGGAGCCCGCATGGCACAACGCGCGGAGTACGCCGTCGCGTTCGTAGCCCCACACCGGACAACCCAGACTGGTCTGCTCGAGCCCGGCGGCGCGGATCCGGGAGGCGACGAACACGTTCTCCACCGGCTTGGCCGACAGCACCCGGATCGCCGACGGGAGGTCGCTGCGGTTCAGCACCCGAACCGATCCCCCATGCAGCTGCGGCAGCGTGGTCTGACTCGCCACCATGATCAGCCGACGCTGACGATTCGCGGGGCCATGTCAGCTGACGCTGACCTGCGGAACACCGTCCCCGGCGGGCATGGACTCGGCGAGACGCATCGCCTCTTCGATCAAGGTCTCGACGATGTCGCTCTCCTTGACGGTCTTGATCACTTCACCGCGGACGAAGATCTGGCCCTTACCGTTACCCGAGGCGACACCGAGATCAGCCTCGCGGGCCTCGCCAGGGCCGTTCACCACGCAACCCATCACGGCCACCCGGAGCGGCACCTCCAGCCCTTCGAGCCCGGCGGTCACCTCGTCGGCGAGCTTGTAGACATCGACCTGGGCCCGACCGCAGGACGGGCAGGAGACGATCTCCAGGTGCCGTGGCCGCAGGTTGAGTGACTCCAAGATCTTGATACCGACCTTGACCTCCTCGACCGGCGGCGCCGAGAGCGAGACCCGGATGGTGTCACCGATTCCGCGTGACAGTAAGGATCCGAAGGCCACCGCTGACTTGATCGTGCCCTGGAAGGCGGGACCGGCCTCGGTGACGCCGAGGTGCAGCGGATAGTCGCAGGCCTCGCTCAGCAGTTCGTACGCCCGAACCATGATCACCGGATCGTTGTGCTTGACGCTGATCTTGAAATCGCGGAAGCCGTGCTCCTCGAACAGGCTCGCCTCCCACAACGCCGACTCGACCAGCGCTTCCGGGGTGGCCTTGCCGTACTTGGCCATCAGCCGCTTGTCGAGGGAGCCGGCATTCACCCCGATCCGGATCGAGGTGCCGCGATCTCCGGCCGCCTTCGCGATCTCTTTGACCTGGTCGTCGAAGGCCCGTATGTTGCCCGGATTGACCCTGACCGCGGCGCAGCCGGCGTCGATCGCCGCGTACACGTACTTGGGCTGGAAGTGGATGTCGGCGATCACCGGGATCTGCGACTTGTGAGCGATGGCTGGAAGCGCGTCCGCATCGTCCTGGCTCGGCACGGCCACCCGGACGATGTCGCAGCCGGTCGCGGTCAGCTCGGCGATCTGCTGGAGCGTTGCGTTGATGTCCGACGTGAGAGTGGTGGTCATCGACTGGACGCTGATCGGCGCATCGCCGCCGACGGCGACCTTGCCGACCTGGATCTTCCGGGTCTTGCGGCGGGGGGTCAAGGTCGGTGGGGGGAGCGCGGGAAGCCCGAGGTCGATGCTCATAAAGCCATTCTGCTTGGTGACGGTCGTCGGTCGGCTGGAATTAGGCCTACTCGCCCATCAGCCTAGTGCTTGCGTTTGGGGTTGGCACTTGGACCTGATCCTGGCGGAGACTGCGACAGACGGCGGGCGGCCAAAGAGCGGGTCGGCGGCTGGTCGCCCGAGGCCCAGCCGAGTGGCTTGCTGCGCGAGGCGTCTGCGTGAGATCGCTTACGGCAGCACGGGGGCGATCTCCTCGAGCGGGATCACCGGCCGCCCCGGGTCCACGGGTCGCTTCCGCCACACGGCCCAGGGGCTGTTTCCGCTCCGGTACTGGGCCTCCAGTGCGCCGCGTTCCTTGAGGGTGTCCATGGCGGCCCAGAATCCGTCGTACGTGGCTGCGCGCATCCGGCCGACTTTGGCCGCGCGTACGCACGCATCCATGACGAGATCCTCCCCTTCGTTGAGGTAGTCGAAGATCCCTTGCCGTAGCACGAAGTAGCCGCCGTTGATCCGCATGGTCATGTCGCCGACCGCGGTCAGGCCGGTGACGTTGGAACCATCGACGATATCGACTACGTGAAAGGAGTCCTGCGCCCGGACCGCCAAGAGTTGCCCGACGGCGTCGGTCTTCGAAAATTGCTCGATCAGATCGTTCATCGGCGCATCGGTCAGCACGTCGCCATAGTTGGCGAGGAAGACTTCGTCGTCGTCGAGCAGATGCCGAACGCGCCGCAGGCGCTCGCCGATCGGGGTATCGATCCCGGTGTCAATGAACGAGATGGTCCATTCACTGATGTCGCTTCCTAGCATCTCGATGTCCTCGCCGCCCTGCCGCAGCACGAAATCGTTCGAGGTGGTTTCGCGATAGGTGAGGAAATAGTCCTTCACCGCCTGTGCGCCGTGCCCGAGGCACAGGATGAATTCCTTGTGCCCGAAGTGGGCGTAGTAGCGCATGATGTGCCAAAGCACCGGCCGGCTGCCAATGGGGGTCATCGGCTTGGGGAGTGACTGATTGTCCGCGCGGATGCGCATACCCAGTCCGCCGCAGAACAGAACCACCTTCATATCCCGCTCCTCTCACGTGAGGTTGGTCAAGGTCTTCGAGCCGGGGCCTGCGAACGACGAACTGGTCGGCCCCGGCCCACCAGTTCTCCGTGTCAATGATCTCTTCGGGCAGAGACACGCCATGACTGCCGTCTATGCCGCCAGCCAAGGTTTGTGTAAAAGGGGAGGCTCGGTCAATTTCGGAAGAACCGAAAAGAAGTCATAGATACTTCCCCCAAGTACATCGCCCAATCGTTGACCGCGTTCATTGTGTCATGACTTTTTCGCTGAGGTGGCTGCTACGAAACATCTCGAGCGGACGCAAAGATGAGATCGAAAGCGTGCCCGGCGCGCCGACCGGCCGACTCCTTCATCGGTGAGCCGGTCCGGGGATCCGGCTCAGGCGGTTGAGGGCACGAGCCCGAAACGCTCGCCCTGTTCAGCGCGGAGCTGGTCGCAGAGCCGGCCAGCCGGGAGCTTCACGTCGGCATAGGTCACTGCCTGGTCCTTCGGGACGTCCCGGACCAGGACACAACCATCCGCAACCCCCTGGGGAAGCAACCCCTCCTCAGCGGCGATCGTCGCCTTCTCCGCCTCGCCATAGTGCAGGTAGCCGCCGTAGCGGTCGAGCTCCTGGCCGGCCTTGAGATCCACCTTGGCGATCGTCACCACCTCAACCTTCGGAGCACCGTCCGGCGCCGTGGTCGGATCCCCATAGATCACCGCCCGCGCGATCGAGGTCGGCGTCTCGAAGTGGCACAGATGATAAGGGACGTAGAAGGAGTAGAGCGGACCCTCGCCTAGCTTGTACAGGTTGAGATAGTGGCGTTGCTTGGGATCGTCGTGCGTGCCAAGGCAGAACACCCCCGGGTTAGGCTGCGCACCCACCACATAGTCCACAACTCCACCGGCTGCGCGCAGCTCATCCACATCGTGCCAGCCCGTCGTCAACTCATCGACATGCCCACGGTGCTCGTACCCACGCGACATGCCGCGGGTGAGGACCGTCAGATCGAACGCATTCGCAACCGTGGCTTGTTCGAAGGAACACTTCGAGCCGTCAGCGAAACTCGTCACCATCCACGGGTTCTGGCCCCACTTCTTCGCGAAGCCCTCCTGTGTTGTCGGATTGCGGTACGGGTCCTGCAGACCCTTGATGTTGCCCATCAGCAGCGGCGTGATCCCCAAACCCTTGACAAAACGGAAAAGGTTGCCTTCCACCCCTGGCTGGTCACCGTCGCTCGTGGTGTACACCACCCCGGCCTCATCCGCCTTCGCCTTCAGGATCGGGCCGACGGTGCCATCGAGTTCGGGGTTCATCACCACCACGTGCTTACCGTGCTCGATCGCCCGTAACACGACACCGGCGCCGTACTCGATCGAGCCCGTCACTTCGAGAATGCAGTCGATGCCGTCCGTCTCGCACAGGATGAACGGGTCTTCGGTGTAGGCCGGCACGCCGCGGCTCATCGCCTCGCTGAGGGCGGCCACGCTGTCGACAGCCACGGCATTGTCCACCCCGGCATACTCATAGACGCCGCGGGCTCGTTCCGGATGGCGGTTCGCGATGGCCACAAGCTCCATCCCGCGGGTCGAGTTGAAGACCTGATTAGCGACACCCTGGGCCATGAATCCGGCACCAACCATGGCGAAGCGGACCGGCTTGCCCGCCGCCTCGCGCTCGCCAAGCGCCTTATCGAGGACGATCACCGCGGAACCCCCGGATTGGGGGGCTGGAACGCGGGCCAGGAAGCGTCCTTGTCCGAGATGATCTCGATCTCGCGCGGCCACTCGATCCCGAACGCCGGATCGTCATAGCGCGCACCACCTTCAGCGCCGGGGGTATACACACCACCCACCTGGTACGTCACGTCCGAATCATCCTCGAGAGTGATGAAGCTGTGCGCGAAAACCGGCGGGACGTACAGCGCGCGACGGTTCGCCGCCGACAACTCCACCCCGACATGCTTCAGATAGCTTGGCGACTCGGGACGGATATCCACGATCACGTCATACACCGCCCCACGCACACAGCGGACAAACTTCGACTCAGGAGCCGAGCCGTCCTGCCAATGCATCCCCCGTAAGGTACCTGCCTTTTTGTTATGAGAAAGGTTGCCCTGCGCCACCAAGGGATTCAACCCGTGTTCCTCGAACAGTGTGGCATCGAAGATTCGGGCAAAGAAACCCCGCTCATCCTCGTTAGGAGAAAGGTCCACAATGTACGCCCCAACCAACCCGGTCTCGACAAACCGCATAATCAACCTTCTCCAATCCGTCGCCCAACGAACATCAGAATCCCCGGCCAGCCATACCAACCCGGGCGGGCATCATCCTACCGAGGGGTGCCGGGTCTTGGGCCCGAATCGGCGAAAGCGCGGTTGGTGACGAACCCACGTGAGCATCGAAGCCCTCAGCCCCGATTAGCCGTGGGTCCTCAGCCCAGTGCGCGGACCCGATGACCACGCTCGTCGTGGCCAACGTCATCAACATGGAGACTCCGTTGTACGCAGGCTGCACAGCCAGATGACGGACGATTTTCGCGCCGCCGGAACCATCGCCGGATGGACCAGAGCCGGCATCGAGGTGACGCTGGTGTTGGGTACGCGGGGCGAACAGGGCGGACAAACGGGCGGGCCGAGATCGATAGTCAGGACTGTCTTCAGACTGGTCGGTGCCGACGGGCCCCGGCGAGCACGCGCCGGATGGCTCCGAGGGTCCGGTCGACATCGATCTCGCTGGTCCGCCAGTTTGATACCGAGATCCGCAACACGGCTTCGCCGCGCCGGGTCACGTCGTCCGATCCGAAGGTGGCGCACACCTGGGTAAACACCACGTCATTGAGCACTCGTACGCCATCGACGGCCCGCAGCCCGTCGGCGAACTGGGTGGCGCGGGCGCAGAAGCCCTCCACCATCTCCGCCACCCCGACCCGGCCGAGCGAGCGGAGTGCTGCCCACACGGTGAAGCCGCGGGCCCGCCGGGAGAACTCAGGCACGGTCGAGAACGGATCGGGGCGCTCGTCCTGGATCAGGTACGCGGCGTGCAGGCCCATGGCCGCGTACATCGCCTCGGTGTCAGGGACGATCGCGAGGCCGCAGTCGTACGGCACGTTCAGCGTCTTGTGCGCGTCGGTGACCCAGGACTCCGCGCGTTCCATCCCCGCGGTCAGCGATCGCAGGCGCGATGACGTGGGCGCCCACAATCCGAAGGCGCCGTCGACGTGGACCCATGCCCCGTACCGATGGGCCAGGTCGATGGCGTCGCCGAGCGGGTCGTACGCGCCGCTGTGCACGTTGCCGGCCTGCAGGCAGACGATGATCGGACCGCCGCCGACGGCGTCCAGCGTCTCGGCGACGGCGTCGACATCCCAGCGCGCACAGACCGGGCGTTCATCCAGCCCGGCCAGGAATCCGTCCGCCTCGTCGACCACCCGCCGGAGCGCGCGACGCTCGGCCTCCTCGTTCCTGAGCACTGTGTTCCCCTGCGACTGTGGTCCTTCCTGACATTCCAGCGGATTGGCGGCCCGGACGCCAGGGGTCAACCCGAAGCTCGACACCTCCTAGGCTGGGCTGGTGACCGAACTGCAGCGTGAGCGACTGAATCCTTTTGGTTGGGCCGAGCCGCTGCCGGACAACGAGGTCGAGCGGGCGCTGGTCGTCACCGCCCATCCAGATGACGCCGATTTCGGCGCCGCCGGAACCATCGCCGGATGGACCAGAGCAGGCATCGAGGTGACGCTGCTGCTGTGTACGCGAGGCGAACAGGGTGGATTCGACGACACTCCACGAGCGGAGATGCCGGCGATTCGCGAGCGCGAACAACGGGCCGCCTCGGCCGAGCTCGGAGTCACCGACGTCCGCTTCCTCGATGGCTGGAGCGACGGCTGGCTCGAGCCGACCTGGGACCTGCAGCGCTCGATCGTCCAGGTCATTCGTGAGGTGCGGCCGCGGCGGGTGCTGACCCAGTCAGCGCAGCGGATGTACCAGCGGCTTCAGGCTTCCCACCCGGACCATCTGGCCGCCGGCGAGGCGACGCTGCGGGCGGTCTACCCCGCGGCCGAGAACCGCTTCGCCTGGCCCGAGTTGATCGAGTACGGTTTGGAGCCGTGGCACGTGAGCGAACTGTGGCTGATGGCGCATGAGGATTCGCCTCATGCGGTCGACATCACCGACCTCTTCGACTGCAAGATCGCGGCCCTCAAGGCGCACGCGTCACAGACCTCACATCTGGGCGACGGGCTGGAGGAACGGATTCGCGGGTGGAACGGCGCCAACGCCGCCTTGGCCGGACTCCCGGAGGGCCGGCTGGCCGAGCGGTTCGCGGTTTCCCGGATCAACTAGGCGCGACATCGATCTGACCCTTCGACAGGCTCAGGGAACGAAAACGACCGGCTCAGGGATCGAAAACGACCGGCTCAGGGAACGAAACGACCAGCTCAGGGAACGAAATGGGCGGCCGGTAAGAGGGGTTCAGAAGAGGCGGATCGGGTCGATGATGTCGGCCAGGATCAACACGATGCCCGAGATCAGGATGATCCCGCCCACCGCGTACGCGACTGGCAACATCTTCGCCGTGTCAACATGTCCTGGATCGGGCCGTCGCCGCAGACGCGCGATGCCGCGTTTGAGGGCCTCGTACAGCGCACCGGCGATGTGCCCGCCGTCGAGCGGCAGCAAGGGCACGAAGTTGAACAGGGCGACGAACAGGTTGACCGATCCGAGCACGGTGAACATGCTGGCCAACTTGGCCGGCGCGTCGATCTTGTCGGTGGCCGCGATCTCCCCGGCGGCGCGGCTCGCACCGACGATACTCATCGGACCGTAGATGTCCCGGGGCTTCCCGGTGACCAGGTTGTACGCGGTGTAGAACACCTTCACCGGGAAGTCGGCCAACGCCACTGCGGTCTGCTTGGTCATCTGCCACATGTCGTCGACCACGGCGATGGGACCGCCGCGTTGCCGGATGACCAGCGGCTCGACGCCGAAGAAGCCGGCGGCGATCCGCTTGGCCGGGTCGTAGCGGTCGGCGACCCCAGTGATCACCGTGTTCACCGGTTCGAGGTCCACCCGGGCACCGTTGCGCTCGACGGTGACCTGCGCGGGCCGGTCGAGATTGGCCCGGATCAAGATCGACACCTGGTCCCAGTCGCGCACCTCGACTCCGTTGAAGGCCACGATCTTGTCCTGGGCCTGAATGCCGGACCGGGCCGCGGGCGTGGGCTGTTTGCCATCGCAGGACTTGTCGACCGCGTTGACCGCCACGATGCATTCCTGCACCCGGGTGATCGTCAGCTGGGACCGATAGACGCCGTAGGTCCCGGCCACTCCGAGCAAGATCAGGAAGGCCAGCAGGATGTTCATCGTCGGGCCGCCGGCCATGATGATCAGTTTCTGCCAGGACTTCTTCTGGTAGAACAATCGGCCTTGGTCCTCGGGCCGGATGTCCTGCCATTCCGCGGCTCGCGCGTTGTCGGCCAACGCGCGGAACGGCCCGGTGCTGTATTCCCGGACCTGTCCCGGCCGCTGCTTCGCCGGCGGGAACATGCCGACGAAGCGCACGTAGCCGCCGAGCGGGATGACCTTGACGCCGTATTCGGTCTCGCCCTTGCGACGCGCCCAGAGGGTGCGTCCGAAGCCGACGAAATACTGGGTGGTCTTGACATCGAAGAGTTTGCCGGGCACCAGGTGGCCGACCTCGTGCAGAGCGATCGAGGCCATCACCAGGGCGAAGAACGCCACGGCGCCGCCGATGTACAACGCGATGTCCACTAGCTCTCGTGCCCTGTCTCCAGCAGTGAGGTGGCCCGGGTCCGGGCCCAACCGTCGGCCGCGAGCACCGATTCGAGCGTCAGATCATCGCTCGCGACCAGGGACGAGCCTACGTCGGCGCCGGCTGGTTCGAGGTGCTCGCCAAGCACGGCGTGGACGATATCCAAGATCTGCAGGAATCCGATCCGGCCCTCGTGGAAGGCATCGACGCAGACCTCATTGGCGGCGTTGTAGACCGCCGGTGCGGTACCGCCGTGTCGACCCGCCATGCGTGCGAGCTCGACGGCGGGGAACGCCTCGTTGTCCAGCGGCTCGAACGTCCAGCTCGACGCCGTGCTCCAATCGCAGGGCCGAGCCGCGCCGCGGACCCGTTCCGGCCACGAGAGGCCCAACGCGATCGGCAGTTTCATGTCGGGCGGAGAGCACTGCGCAAGCGTGGAGCCGTCGATGAACTGCACCATCGAATGGACCATCGACTGCGGATGCACCACGACGTCGATGCGGTCGAGCGGCACACCGTAGAGCAGGTGCGCCTCCAGCAGTTCGAGACCCTTGTTCACCAAGGTCGCCGAGTTGGTGGTGATCACGCGTCCCATAGCCCAGGTCGGATGGGCCAGCGCCTCGGCCGGGGACACGTCGGTGAGCTGATCGCGGGTCCGGCCCCGGAACGGGCCACCACTGGCGGTGAGGATGAGCCGGTCGACCTCGGCCGCCGATCCCCCGCGCAGACATTGGGCCAGAGCCGAATGCTCGGAGTCGACCGCGACCAGCTGACCCTCGGCCGCGGCTCGGGTCACCAGCGTTCCGCCGACGACCAACGATTCCTTGTTGGCCAGAGCCAAGACAGTGCCCGTCTTGAGCGCCGCCAGGGTCGGGGCCAACCCGGTCGAACCGGTGATTCCGTTCAACACGACGTCGCACCTGGTCTTCGCGACCTCGGTCGATGCATCGGGCCCGGCGAGGATCCGTGGCAGTCGCATGTCGCCGGTCGCCCATCCGCGCTTGCTCGCCTCCGCGTAGAGCGCCAACTGCAGGTCCTGCACCGCGGTGGCCCTACTCACCCCGACCACCGCGGCCCCGGTGTCGAGTGCCTGACGGGCCAGCAGCGCGATCTGACCGCCACCGGCCGAGAGTCCCACAACCCGGAACTGGTCTGGAGCGGCCGCGATGACGTCCAAGGCCTGAGTGCCGATTGAGCCCGTACTACCCAAGATCACGACGTCGCGCACGTGCACAGTGTGCCAGCGCGGTCGCCGCTGCGGTCCGCACTACGGTGGCGTGATGATCACCGAGCCACTCCCGCGCAGTTCTCCGACGGCCCAGAACCTCGATGCGGCCGGCATCCTGGGCTTTCTCGAATCGATCGAGGCGGCGCCCGACATCGAATTGCACAGCCTGATGATCCTTCGCCATGGTCAGGTGGTCACCGAGGGCTGGTGGCAGCCGTATTCGCCCGACGAACTGCACCTCCTCTACTCCCTCAGCAAGAGCTTCACCGCCACCGCTCTCGGTTTCGCGGTCGACGAGGGACTGGTGACGCTCGAGGATTTGCTCATCTCCCACTTCGAGGAGTTCGCCTCCGACATCACCCACCCGTGGTCGCGCGCGATCACCCTGCGCGACCTGGTGTCGATGTCGACCGGGCACTACGAGGATGTGCTGGATCGCGCGGTTCTGGCCGATCGCGCCGAACCGGTCCGGGGCCTGCTCCTCACCCCGCCCGACGAGGCGCCGGGCTCGGTGTTCGCCTACAACAACGCGGCCACGTACGCGGTCGGCGCGGTCGTTCAGCGTCGGAGTGGGCAGTCTCTGGCCGACTATTTGCGGCCGCGGCTCTTCGACCCGCTCGGCATCGGACCGGTCTTCTGGGACAACCTCGACGGTCGCGATCTCGGATTCACCGGCCTCCACCTGCGGACCGAAGACATCGCGCGGTTCGGACAGCTCTATCTGCAGGACGGGGTTTGGGGTGGCCGGCAGTTGCTGCCGGCCGGCTGGGCCGAGCTCGCTCGTCAGCTCCACACTCCGAACCCGAATGAGCCCAATCCGGATTGGCAGTTGGGCTACGGATTCCAGTTCTGGATGTCACGGCACGGGTACCGCGGGGACGGCGCGTACGGACAGTTCTGCCTGATCCTGCCCGAGCAGGACGCCGTCGTCGTCACCACCGCGGCGACCGAGAACATGCAGGGCGTTCTCGATGCCGTCTGGTCGCAGCTGATTCCTGCCTTCGACCGGGTCGGCAGCGCCGCCGATGACGCAGCGCTGGTCGAGCGGCTGTCGGTGGCCGCGCTCGATCAGCCGAGCGAGTCCACCCTCGCGGACGCGAGCCAATGGTTCGTCGTCCAAGACGTCATCGAGCAGCCCTCGGGCGGTTGGTCGATCGCGGCGGTCGATCATGATCGACCGCTGACCATTGCCGTCGGTGCGGGCGCGTGGCAGCGCACGACGATCGACCTGGGCAACGATCGAACGCTGCAGGTCGACGCGCAGGGGCACTGGGTCGACCAGACGACCTTTGCTGCGGAGTTGATCTTCAGCCAGACTCCGCACCGGCTGAGCGTGACGTTCCAATCGGCGCGCGGAGGCTCCTCCGCATCGTGGCGTACCGTGCCGCTGCTCTCGCCTTCGGTACTTTCGCTGGCCATCGCGCCATGACCCGGCGCGTGCTGGAGGTCGACAGCCTGGCCATCTTCGACACGCACATCGCCCGAGCACGCACCCTCAACGGCTGGTTCGTTCAGTCCCTCGATCTGGCTGATCGGTCAGCCGCGCTGCGCCGGGTCGATCCCCGCGGTGCGGTCTTCCTCGGCTGTAGCTTCGCCCCCGAACTCGAGGCCGAGCTTCGTCGGGCCGGGGCGCTGCTGTTCCCCCGCTTGCCGGACCTGCCGTTCGAGCCGTACCGGACCACGCTGTACGACGCCGAGGAGTTGTACACGCGCGACCCGGGCGGCAGCATCGACAGCTATCCGGCCAGCCTGGATGCCGCGATCTATGCCTGGTCCAAGCAGGCCCGCGACCGTACGCTGACCGATGAGCTCGCGGCCACGCTCCATGATCACGCCATCACCGATGCGTTGAACGACGCGACCGACGAGGTTGATCCGCGCACCGTGGTCGGGGTGATGGGTGGACACGCGATCCTGCGCACCGACGACGCCTACGCGGAGGCCGCCGAGCTCGGGCGACGACTTGCGGGAGCCGGTCGAACCGTCCTCACCGGAGGGGGCCCCGGGGCCATGGAGGCGGCCAATCTCGGGGCCTATTTGAGCCCGTGGCCCGATCAGCTGGAGGAAGCCGTGTCGATCCTGCGCGGCGCCCCGGCCTTCCGGCCGAGCATCGACGCCTGGGTGCAGGCGGCCTTCGAGGTCCGGCGGCGTTGGCCCGCCGGCGCCGCCGGGCGCAGCCTGAGTGTGCCGACCTGGTTCTACGGGCACGAGCCGACCAACGCGTTCGCCACGCTGATCGCCAAGTATTTCGCCAACGCCCTCCGCGAGGACACCCTGCTGCATCGCTGTCGCGGTGGCATCGTCTACCTGCCGGGCCAGGCCGGCACCGTACAGGAGATCTTCCAGGCGGTGACCGAGAACTTCTACGCCACGGATGCGAGCCGGGTCGCCCCGATGATCCTGGTCGGCATCGGCTACTGGACCGAGCGGTATCCGGCGTGGCCGCTGCTGCAACGGCTGGGCGAGGGTCGCCCGATGGGCGAGGTCATCCATTGCGTGGATGATGCGCCCGCCGCCGCCGAGCTGCTGCTCACCTGACTCCACTTCCCGAGTTCAGACGGTCAGCGATGCTTCATCGGGAGTCGCCAGGGTGAGCACGGCCTCCTCGATGTTGTCGTGGTCTTCCAACTCACGCTCCACTTGGCGCAACCGGATGGCGACGTTGTGCTCGACCTCGTCACCGGTCATGTCGACCGCGGCCACCAGGTACAACCGGCCCGGACCGACAAACTCCAGATGCAGGTAGGTGATGCGATCGACATCGGGCCGAGCCAACAGCTCCCGGAGCACCGTCTCCCGGATCTCCGGACGAACCATTTCGCCGACCAGGAAGCGTCGGTTGCGGTCGATCAGGAACACCGCGACCACTGCGAGTAGCAACCCGATCATGATCGAACCGATCGCGTCAGGCACTGGCGATCCGGTCAGCTGGTGCAGGCCGATCCCGGTCACGGCGATGATGATGCCGATCAACGCGGCCGCGTCCTCGGCAAACACCGCCCGCAACGTGGGATTCGAGGTGTTCAGGACGTAGTGGAGAACCGTCTGGTCCAGATCTCGCGCCTTACGCCGCGCTTGGGTGAAGGCCTGGACGAACGAGATGCCTTCCAGCACAAACGCGATGGCCAGCACGATATAGGCGACCAGGTAGTTGGTGGCCTCATCCGGTCTGGTCAGTTCGGTCACCCCGTGCCAGATCGACACGACGGCGCCCGCGCTGAACAGTCCGAAGGCCGCGAACATCGACCAGACGTACGCCTCCCGGCCGAAGCCCATGGGATGCCTGGTGTCACGGCCGCGGTCGGACCGCCGGTCGGCGATCAGCAGGAAGATCTCGTTGCCGGCGTCGGCCCAGGAATGGGCCGCCTCGGCCAGCATCGACGCCGACCCCGTAGAGACGGCGGCCACGGACTTGGCGATGGCGATCAACAGGTTGGCGCCGAACGCGATCAGCACCGTGAGCATGGAGCGACCCTATCCAGTGGGCTCAATCCACAGGCTTTGCCAGGTTCTTGCCAGGTTCGGCCCAGGTATCTGCCAGACCGGTGGCGGAGAGTGATTTGACGTTGCACCAACCATTGAAGGAGAACAACGTGCCAGTAGCAAAGAAGACCGTGGTCGCAGTGGCCTCGGGCGTGTTCGCGCTCGGAGCCGGCATCGGGGTCGCCGGTATCGCCTCGGCGGATCCGACCGCGACCCCGTCGGCCTCACCGAGCGGCACCCCGTCGGCCGACACTGGTCAACGAGGTGGCGGCCCCGGCGGACATGGTCGGGGAAATCACGGCCGGCTGGACGGCGACCTGTCCACGAAGCTCGCCGAGAAGCTGGGCGTGACCGAGGCCAAGGTGACCACCGCGCTCAAGGAGATCCGCGAAGCGAACAAGGCGAACTCGACGAAGCCCGATCCGACGACCAAGACCGATCCGGCCGCACGCGATGCCGAACTGGCCAAGGCTCTGGCGAGCAAGCTCGGGGTCGACGAGGCCAAGGTGAAGACCGCGCTCGAGGCGATCCGGGCCGAGCACACCGCTGATCGGGCCAGCGCTCTGAAGGACAAGCTGGATGCCGCCGTCAAGGCCGGAACGCTGACCCAGGCCGAGGCCGACGCCGTCCAGAAGGCGGTCGACAAGGGTGTGATCAACGCCGGTCGCTGACCCGACCTCTCCCCCGGCCCAGGAGTTCCGGATCAGCTGGAGATGATCGTCGCGAGCGCCGACGCCCGGCGACTCGTAAAGACGTCCTCCAGCATCACCGGCGAACCGTCCGGCCCGGTCAGCGGGACCCGCCAGTTGGGGTACTCGTCGATCGTGCCGGGCTGGTTCTGGGCCTGTCGGTCGCCAACCGCATCGGTCAGGGCCAGGCAGAGGAGCCGCGACGGCGTCCACGTGAGATAGCGGTGCAGGGCCTGCACGGTCTCCTCGACCTCGGCATGGTCCTGTAGAGCACCCCGGGACCGGAGATTGTTCAACCAGGCTTGCCGTTCCGCCTCATCGACCTCGAGTTCCTCCTGCAGCGACCGGGTCAGGATGCCCAGCCGGTCACGCAGCCGTACGTGATCGCCAGCCAGATAGCCGGCCGTCGGCGGCAGGTCGTGGGTCGTCACCGAGGCCAGGCAGTATTCCCGCCACAGCTCGGGGCGCAACGGCGATCCATCGCCATCGAAGTCGTATTCGAACCACAGGATCGACGTACCGAGGATTCCCCGTTCGCGCAGATAGTCGCGGACCCACGGCTCAACCGTGCCGAGGTCTTCCCCGACCACCAAAGCCCCGGCCCGATGCGCTTCGAGGGCCAGGATGCCGACCATCGCCTCGTGGTCGTAACGCACGTACGTCCCCTGCTTGGGACCGGCGCCCTTCGGGATCCACCACAACCGGAACAGTCCGATGATGTGGTCGACGCGGATACCGCCGGCGTGCCGGAGGATGGTCGACACCAGATCCCGGAACGGCTGGTACGCGGTCGCCGCCAGCCGGTCCGGTCGCCACGGCGGCTGGCTCCAGTCCTGGCCGTTCTGGTTGTAGGGATCGGGAGGCGCGCCGACGGTGATGCCGGAGGCGTAGGTGTCCTGCAGTCCCCAGGCATCAGCACCATGCGGATTCACCCCGACCGCCAGATCGTGCATGATCCCCAGTCGCATTCCGGCCCGCAGACCAGCTTGCTGGGCCGCACCCAGTTGCTCGTCCATCAGCCACTGCAGCCAGCACTGGAAGTCGATCTTGCTCTGGTGCTGCGTCGCGAAGGTCCGGACCTCGTCGGAAGCGGGATTCTGCAACTCCGCCGGCCAGTCGGAGAAGCGCGGGCCGTGCGCCTCGGCCAGCGCGCACCAGGTGGCAAAATGCTGCAGTCCGATCCCCTCACGCCGACGGTACGCAGCCAGGGAGGCCGCCCGCCCCGGGGTCATGGGAATCGCGAAGATGATCTTGAGCGCCTTGCGCTTCGCCTTCCAGGACCGGTTGCGGTCGATCTGCGCCGAGGACGCCAGGTGGACCTTCAGATCCACCCGGATCTTGTTGATCTTGTCCCGCTGCTTGCGCGAGGCGAACGCGTACTCGGGAATGCGCTCGACCCGCAGATAGATCGGGTTCGCGAACCGTCGGCTGGTCGGCAGATAGGGCGACGGCTCTATCGGCGGCACCGGCTCGGCGGCGTGCATAGGGTTGACCAGCACGTAGTCCGCTCCGTGATTGCCCCCGGACCAGACGGCCAGATCCTCAAGATCGTTGAGATCCCCTGTGCCCCACGACTGCCGGGACCGCACGCTATAGAGCTGCGTGGCCAGGCCCCACCCGCGCCCGCTGCCCATCCGTTCGGGGAACCCCAGCCACTCGGGGCTGATGATCACCGGCATCGCGGCCTGACGATCACCGGAGCGAGCCTGCAGGGTGTGATAGCCCAGCGGGAGGTCGGCGGGGATCTCGAAGCTTGCCTCGCCGACCCAGACGCCATCGATCTCCCGGGGTGGGGTCCAGTTCTCCAGCTGCCGCAGCCCGTGGCGGTTGTCGCCGGTCTCCAGCTCGAGCCACACCGAGACCGGATCACCGTCGGGTACGTGCACCCAGACCTCGGCCGAACGGTGCTGCCGCAGCGCCAGGCACGGCGGCAGCATCTGCGTCCACGGCCGCCGATGATGATCATCAAGAGCCTGTGCGGCCGCCGTCGGCGTAGCGGCATCAACGCCGAGCGCGCCGAGGACGGCCACGATCGTCGCGCGGTCAACGGTGACGTGTTGTCCCTGCCAGTCCCAATAGTCAGTGGCGATGTTGTACGCCTCGGCCAGTTCGTGCAGGGTCGCTTCCAGCTCGGTCACCGGCCCATCCAACCAGGTATCGCCCGCACCCGGTGCGGCTCTCGACGGAGCCCCGCCGACAGTGCGGCTATCGGTGCTCTCCGGCAACCCGTCCTCAAGCGAGGAGAGATGAGAGCCGACCGGCAGTGCGGTGATAGGGGACGCGCTAGGTGAGAATGCAATCTTCGTTCTATCCCATGCTTCGACCACTTCCGGGTTGGCGGCCGGAGGTAGGCCACGCATCGGCCCCTCGGTTGCTACTCGACGGGTTGAACGACGCTCGTCGAACGACCGCGTTCGAGACAAATTCGAGCCGACCATCTCTACATGCAGCCTTCGCCCGAACCGCGGGACGCCCCGCCCGTCACCCAGCTAGCGTTCTGACCGCAAACTGAGCGCGATGCGCAGCTGGGAGCCGAACGAAGCGTGCACCGTGAGCGACGTCGGTCTCCTTTACAGCAATCCACTTCGTCACGGCGAGCGCACGCGACCGCCAGCCCAATGCAGAGACCTAGACCAAAATCGCTGTTACTGCTCCCAAGGCAGCGAAACATGCTACTTTCGCAGTGAGATTCGGGTATCAAGCCGGGGAATCATTCACCCGTCAGTGCCCGGCGAACTCCGGCGTCTTGCACGCTGGGCTGTGTCGTTGTCTCACGTAGCAACGTTACCTGTCGGGGCGATGGGCTTGACATCGGGGTGAGTGGGGTTCATGGCTGGGCAACAGCGTCGTTGGTGCACGTCGGCGCCAGCCGTCGACACTGGGTCATCCCGCCGTGCGTGCTCTACCCATCGACTGGTTCCTTTCGTCGATAATCGACTCAGCGATTTCTTGTCGATCCCTCGGATCGACCAGACACGTGCCAACTCGTTACTGCAACGGGTTCGATCTGGGCGTCAACTTGGGTTTGACATCACCTGGGCAGTGCCGTCGCCATCGCCAAGCGGAGCGACCACTCCTATTGGACGTCGCCTTCTTTCTTCGACGATTCTGATCCGACCAAGAACCGTGAGTCCACAGTCCGAGAGCTTGCTCTGAAGGACATTCCTTTCTCTATTCTGTACATCTAAAAGATTCTTAATCATTCGGGGGCAAAATGAGGATAGCGGTGTTCGGCCTGGGTTATGTCGGAACCGTCACGGCCGCCTGCCTGGCTTCTCGGGGTCATGAGGTATGCGGGGTCGACGTCGATGCGGCGAAAGTTGATCTCATCCGGTCGGGGAAGAGCCCAGTGGTCGAGCCAGGCATCGATGAGCTAGTGGCCCTGGGAGTTGCTAAGGGTGTGCTTACCGCGACTACCGATCCGGTGGCTGCCCTAAACGGAGCGGACCTGTCCCTGCTCTGTGTGGGAACGCCGTCGATGGCGCAGGGCGGCACCAATCTGACTTACATGAAGCGTGCGCTGGAGGACATCCGGGACGCGATCGAAGTCGCCACCCCCCCAACATCGGGTTTCCACGCGGTCGTGGTGAGGAGCACCGTCCCCCCAGGAACTGGGGATGTTCTGGTGCAGCCAACCTTCGTTGGCAACACGACGGCGGGTTGGAGTGTCGGAACCGCGATGTGCCCGGAGTTCCTGCGCGAAGGTTCAGGTGTCGCAGACTTCTTCAACCCTCCATTTTTGGTTCTGGGGACTGCCGATAAGCGTGTGACCGCTATGTTGACGGATATTTATTCGTTCATGAACCGCGAGATCAGACTGGTCGATGTGCGAAGCGCCGAGGCATTGAAGTACGCCTGTAATGCATTCCACGCCACCAAGATCTCCTTCGCCAACGAAATGGGCCGTATTTTCAGGGCTTTCGGTGTCGACGCCCGAGTGGTCATGAAGGTTTTCAGCGAAGATTCGGTGCTTAACATCTCCCCGGCATACCTGATGCCCGGGTTCGCCTTTGGCGGTTCGTGTCTGCCGAAGGACCTGCGTGCTCTCTTGGACATGGCGAGGATGAACGCCCTAGACGTCCCCCTTCTCGCCGGCACCTTGCTGACCAACGAACTGGTCATCCGTGAGGCGGTGGACCGACTGATCGCCAGTCCGTACCGAACTGTCGCCCTGCTTGGCCTGAGCTTCAAGATGAACACCGATGACCTGCGCGAGAGCCCGAATGTCGAATTGGCGGAACGGCTGATCGGTAAGGGGTTCGACGTCCGAATTTACGACCCGATCATCAATCCGGACCGCCTCATAGGCTCCAACCTTCGATATATCGAGAGTCGTCTCCCTCACCTCCGACGACACCTCGTCGGAACGCCTGGGGAGGCAATGGACGGTTGCAGTGCAACGGTCGTGGCCACATCCGACCGCAGCGTCCTGGACGCACTGCGCACGAGAGCTCCTGCCTGGATCCTTGACCTGAACGGCCGTCTTGAACCTGACATCGAGCTGTTGCCGGGTTACGAAGGAATTGGGTGGGTGGTGTGACCGGCTCCCCTCAGGCGGATGTCCGACCACGAACTCTTATCATCGTCCAGAACCTTCCGGTTCCCTTCGACCGTCGGGTCTGGCTCGAGTGCCGGGCGCTGTGCGCCGCCGGCTACGACGTCACCGTCGTCTGCCCGAAAGGAAAGGGTGACCCCGGGCATCAAGTCCACGAAGGTGTCACGCTGCTGAAGTACAGTCCTTACGCTCCCGGAGGCGGAGCCCTCGGCTTCGTCGTGGAGTACGCGTACTCATTCCTAGCGACTGCGAGACTGGTGCTTCGGGCCCGCCGGATGGGCAAATTCGACGTGCTTCAGGCGTGCAATCCGCCGGACATCTTTTGGCCCATCGCCCGGTGGCTGCGCCGCCGCGATGGTTCGCGGTTCGTCTTCGACCACCACGACCTGTGCCCAGAACTCTACGACTCGCGCTTCCCCGATGGGCACTCGTTGCCGCGCAAAGGTCTGGTCTGGTTGGAGAAGGCGACCTTCCACACCGCCGACCACGTCGTGTCGACGAACGCCTCGTACGCGGAGATCGCGATGCGTCGAGGGGGTAAGCCTCCCTCGGAGGTGACAGTGGTGAGGACAGGCCCCGACGAGCAGCGACTGCAACGGAAGGAAGCCGTCCCTGCGCTTCGGCGCGGACGGCAGCATCTCGTTGCGTACATCGGAGTTATGGGTCCCCAGGACGGCGTCGACCTGGCCGTCCGAGCGGCGGCACATGTTGTCCACGACCTAGGGCGTCGCGACGTCGTCTTTACTTTTATGGGCGGTGGCGACTGTTACGAGAGTCTGATGGCCCTGCGCGACCAGCTCGGATTGCAGGATTATCTGGAGTTGCCGGGGCGGGTCCCTGATGAAACGGTCCGGGACGTCTTGTCGACAGCGGCAGTGGGGCTCTCACCTGATCCGAAGAACCCGCTCAACGACGTCTCGACCATGAACAAGACCCTTGAATATATGGCCTTTGGCCTACCGGTCGTCGCGTTCGACCTAAAGGAGACTCGCGTGTCTGCCGGCGACGCGGCGTTGTACGTGGACAGCGGTGACGTCGCGGGTTATGCCCGCGCGATCGTGGAGATTCTCGACAACGGAGACCAAGGCGAGTTGATGGGCAAGACAGGACGCCTCCGGATTGAGAGAGGGCTCGGCTGGGCCTACCAGCGCGATGCCTATGTCGGAGTCTTCGACGCCCTCGCCAACCGCTCTCAAGTGCGGGGCTGACATGTGCGGGGTGGCTGGAGCATTTCTCCAGGCGGATGGTCCGGCGCTGGCGCGCACGATGGTCGATCGGATCAGTCACCGTGGGCCGGATGCGGGCGGGCTGATCGACATGTCGCCGGGAACGGCGCTGCAGCTCGCGCACCGTCGCCTGTCGATCATCGATCTGTCGGCAGCGGCCGATCAGCCGTTCAGCAAGGACGGGCTGCACCTGAGCTACAACGGTGAGCTCTACAACTACCGCGAAATCCGCGATACGCTCCGCGGCCGAGGGGTCCAGTTCCGTACCGACTCCGACACCGAGGTGGTGTTGGAGTGCTGGCGGCAATGGGGGCCGGCCGGCCTCGATCGCCTCCGCGGGATGTTCGCGTTCGCGATCTACGACGAGTCCACCGCGGCGGTCACGCTGGTGCGGGATCCGCTCGGCATCAAGCCCCTGTACGTGCTGCCGCGCGGACGCGGAATTCTTTTCGCGTCGGAGCTCAAGGCTCTGGTGGCGGCGGTGGGATCGGAGCTTTCGGTCGATCCGGCCGCTCTCGTGGCGTCCACCTTGTTCTACTTCCTGCCGGACGAACAGTGCGCGATCAAGGGAGTCTTCAAGCTCCCGCCGGGGTCCTGGGCCGAGTGGCGGACTGACGGATCCACCCGGACCGGGCGATACTGGGAGCCCGCCGAAGAAGCCATGGCCGCTGCGGCCGGCCCGCCCGCCGACCTAGGTGCGGTCCTCGAGGAGTCCGTCGCCGCCCACATGGTGGCCGACGTGCCGGTGGCGTCCTTTCTCAGCGGCGGCCTTGACTCGAGCCTGATCACCGCGATGGCGGCGCAGCACGACCCCGGCATCGAGGCGTACACCATCACATTCCGCCCCGAAGATCAGCGGCTCGAGGCGATGCCGGACGATGCCGTCTACGCGCGCAAGATGGCGGCCCACCTGGGGATCAGGCTGCACGAGATCGAGATCAGTCCGGACGTGGTCGACATGCTCACTCGGGTGGTAGACGTCCTGGACGAGCCGATCGGCGACCCTGCCGCGATCAACACCGTGCTCATGTGCCAGGCGGCCCGGGAGGCTGGAGTCAAAGTCGTTCTCTCCGGCATGGGTGCCGACGAGTTGTTCGGCGGCTACCGCAAGCACCTGGCCTGCCTCCTGGCCGCCAAGTATCAGACGGTTCCGAAACCGATTCGTAGTCGGGTCGTGGCGCCTGGCGTACACCGGCTTCCGGTGGCGGCCGGCGGGCGGGGTCTGCGGTACACGCGGTGGGCCAAGCGCTTTTTGAGCTTCGCGGAACTGCCTGAGGAGGCGGCTTTCCGGCGGAGCTACAGCCTCTACGATCCCGAAGAGATCGTGGCTCTGCTCAACCCGGAGCTGGCTCCCTTGATCCACGACGTCTTCGAGGTGCACCGCTTGTTGTACGCCGAAGGTCAGCTGGCCGACCACGTCAACCGCATGTGCCTGACCGACAGCCGCCTGTTCCTTCCTGGCCTCAACCTCGCCTACACCGACCGCTCGAGCATGTCGGTGTCCACGGAGGTGCGGGTCCCGTTCGTCGACCCACACGTCTTTCGGGCCGCGTTCAGCTACCGCGGCGACCAGAAGATTAAGGGGCGCACGCAGAAGGTCCCGTTGCGCACGATCGCAGACGGCTGGGTGCCGAACGACGTGGTCAACCGCCCCAAAGCATCCTTCGGCGCCCCGCTGCGCGCCTGGGTCACGAATGATCTCGGACCGTTGATCGACGACGTTCTGCTGAACGGCCAATTAGTGGCATCAGGCTTTTTGCGCCGGCCGCCGCTGGTCCAGATGGTGGCGGACCAGCGCAGCGGCCGCCGAGACCAGTCGAAGCAGTTGTGGCAATTGCTTTCGATGGAGCTTTGGTATCGCGGCGCTCTGGCCGCGGGGGTTTCGCCGCTGTGAGTGGATGCTCAGCGGGCAAGAGAGCTTGGAGAAGAATCAGATGAAGCAAGTCGCGCAAAACTACAAGTCCGGTGACCTGTCCGTTCTGGACGTCCCGGTTCCCGCCTGCCTGCCCGGGGGGGTCTTGGTCCGCTCGCTCTACTCGTTGATTTCGACCGGTACCGAGATGATGAAAGTCAGCGAGGCTCGGATGTCGCTGGTCGGTAAGGCCCGCGCCCGGCCGGACCAAGTGCGCAAGCTGCTCGACTCGGTCGCCCAACAGGGTGCGTTGGCGACCTACCAGAAGGCGATGAACAAGCTCGATAGCTACACCCCACTCGGCTACTCATTGAGCGGTGTCGTCATCGAGGTCGGGGCCGGTGCCGAGCAGTTCAAAGTCGGACAGCTGGTCGCCGCCGCCGGCAACGAGTTCGCCCTGCACGCCGAGGTGAACTGGGTGCCCACCAATCTGTGCGTCCCGGTGCCCGTCGGGGTCGCCGCCGAGCATGCGGCCTTCGCGACCGTCGGGGCCATCGCTATGCAAGGTGTCCGGCGCGCCGAGGTCGCGCTCGGTGAAACTGCCTGCGTGATCGGGCTCGGGCTGATCGGACAGCTCGTGGTCCGGCTTCTCGTCGCATCCGGGGTTCAGGTCGTGGGTCTGGACATGGTCGAGACCCGCTGTCGGGCGGCAGAGAAGGCCGGCGCCCTGATCTGCGCCGCACCCGACGAGAATGGTCTGCTCGAGCTCTCCCAGGTGCTGCTCGAACGAACGGGAGGATTGGGTGCCGATCACGTCCTGCTCGCCGCTGGCGGTGACTCGAACGGGCCGGTCGAAGTAGCGGCGCGCCTGGCCCGGGATCGGGCCCGCGTGGTGGACATCGGGAAGACGCGACTCGACCTCCCCTGGAATGCTTACTACGAGAAGGAACTCGACGTCCGGTTCTCCCGGTCCTATGGACCGGGCCGGTACGACGACCGCTACGAGCTCGAGGGAATCGACTACCCCGCCGGATATGTGCGCTGGACCGAGCGGCGCAACCTGAGCTGCTTCGTCAATCTGCTCGCGGAAGGCTCGATCGACGTCACCCCCCTCATCTCGGGCATCCACCCGGTCGAAGAGGCTTCCGACGTCTATAGCCGGTTGGGCGCCGGTTCGCTCCAGGGCATCGGATTCCTGCTGTCGTATGGCGATCCTTCGGATCCGGCGCCGCTCGCTCGAAGGGTCGATGCACCAGCACCGCCAGTGTCGGCGTCAAGCAGTGGTCGCCGCGCCTCGTCGACCGGAGTGCGCCTCGGCTTCATCGGGGCGGGCAACTACGCGACCGCGATGTTGTTGCCTCACCTACGAGACGATCCGAAAGCGGAACTCGTGTCGGTGGCCACGACGAAGGCGTTGTCCGGACTCAATGCTCAACGCAAGTTCGGATTCGGCACGATGACCACGAACGCCGAAGCGGTCCTCGACGACGAGACGCTCGACGCCGTGTTTATCGTCACCCGGCACCACTCGCACGCTCGCCTGGTGTGTCAGGCCCTGGAACGCGGGCTCACCGTCTTCGTGGAGAAACCGCTCGCGCTCACCGAGGAGCAGCTCGCCGCGATCGTGGAAACTGTGCAGAAGACCGGCAACAACCGTGTGATGGTGGGGTTCAACCGGAGGTTCGCGCCGCTGTTCACCGAGCTCCAAGAACGCTTCGGCACCTCCCACGGCCCACTGTCGGCGCGGTATCTCGTCAATGCCGGCCGGTTGGACCCCAAGAGCTGGTACCTCCACGAAGAGCTCGAAGGCTCGAGGTTCGCCGGCGAAGGCGGTCATTTCATCGACACCCTGAGCGCTCTGGTTGGGCATCCGCCGGTAGAGGCACATGCCATGGGGGCTGGAACGAGTGTCCACACCACGCTGCGCTTCGCGGACGACTCCGTGGCCACGCTCTCGTACGTGACCGACGGCAGCTCTCGTTTCCCGAAAGAGACCATCGACGTGGCCGGCGACGGCCGCAACGGGCGGCTGGACAATTTCCAGCGGGTCACGGTGTGGTCGGGCAAGGCAAAGAACGGCCGCCGAGTGCTCACAGGTCAAGACAAGGGTCAACGAGGGCAGCTGGATCGGTTCATTGATGCGGTCCGGGATGGCTCGGCGATGCCGATCTCACTCGAGTCCCTGGTGGCGACCACCAGCGCGACTCTCGCCGTAGGAAGCAGCCTGTCGACCGCGACGGCGGTGACCTGGTGAGCCGACCCAGTCCCGGTTGGTATCTCAGGCGACTCCGTGGGATGTCAACGACCGAAGTACTCCACCGCAGCATCGACATCGCGCGCCGCCGCGTCTGGGCACAACGTCAGGTCCAAACCGGCACCGACGCCGTCCTCCCGCCCGGCACCAAGCAGGAGCGGGCCTTCGTGTCGGCCTTGCCGACATCAGCCCGCGCCGAGATCGCTCCGGAGCTTGCAGCCCTACTCGTCCCAGCCGCCGAGAGGGTCATGGCCGGGACCTGGACCGTGCTCGGCGTGGCCCGTGCCGACAGCGCGGACCCGGACTGGTTCTCCGACCCCGTGACCGGGCGCCGCGCGCCGGACCGCGAACTGGCGTTCCGGATCCACCATCGCGACGAGGCCGAAATTGGCAACATCAAACAGATCTGGGAGATGTCTCGGCACCAGCACCTCACCGTCCTCGCCGCCGCCTGGTGGCTCACGCAAGACGAGCGGTACGCCGAGGCAGCCGCAGAGCAGTTGCGTTCCTGGTGGAGCGCGAACCCGTTCTTGACCGGCGTGCACTGGACCAGTGGGATCGAGGTCGGCATTCGGCTCATCTCATGGACCTGGATCCGCCGCTTGCTCGACGACTGGCCGAAAATCGGCGATCTGTTCGAGCACAACGACGCTGCCGTTCAGCAGATCCGTTGGCACCAGGAGTACCTGGCTGCATTCCCGAGCCGGGGCTCCTCGGCGAACAACCACGTCTTGGCCGAGGCGGCCGGGCAACTCGTCGCAGGGCTGGCCTTCCCCTGGTATCTCGAGAGCACCGAATGGCGGCAGCGCGCTGCTGCGCTTCTCGAGCGCGAGCTCGCCGCCAACACCTTCGACGATGGTCTGAACCGAGAGCAGGCAAGCGACTATCACCGGTTCGTCCTTGAGCTCGGGTTGGTGGCCGCGGTTGAGGCGGACACTCACGGGCACGCACTATCAGAAGCGACCTGGCATCACCTGGCCCGGATGCTCGATGCAGCGGCCGCCGTCGTGGACACCACTGGGAGACCGCCCCGCCAAGGCGACGGCGACGAGGGGCGAGCAGCTGTGCTTGACGACCCCGAGCGCGACCCTTGGGCTGCCGTGCTCAGCACTGGTGCAGCGCTCTTGGGCGCGGCGCCGTGGTGGCCCGTAGTTCCGGTCGGCGTACAAGACTATCTTCTCAGTGCACTCGGGCGACGCCGCCACCTACCCCGTCCGGCGGTCCGGCCCCGTCGGTTCGCCGACGCGGGCTTGGTGCTGCTGCGTTCATCGATCGAAGACGGCCCCGAGATCTGGTGCCGCTGCGACGGCGGCCCGCACGGCTTTCTCAGCATCGCCGCGCATGCGCACGCCGATGCTCTCTCGGTGGAGGTGCGACACGACGGGGTCGACATCCTCGCCGATCCGGGCACCTACTGCTACCACGGTGAGCCGGAATGGCGCCGGTGGTTCCGTTCCACGTCCGCCCACAACACCATCGAGATCGGTGGGATCAGCCAGTCAGACTCGGGGGGACCATTCCTCTGGACCGCTCAGGCACGCACGGCCGTCTTGACCTGCGACGTCGGCGAGCAGCCGGTGCAGACCTGGAGCGCAGAGCACGACGGCTATCTGCGTCTAGCCACCCCAACGACGCACCGCCGGTCGGTGACGCTCGACTCGCACGATCGTCGCCTGAAGATCGTCGACGCCTTCGAAGCCCGGGCACCAGTCGAGTCGATCCTGTCGTGGCATCTCGGCCCTCACGTTCAGGTCGATCTCACCAGAGGTACCGCCGCGCTCTCCTGGTCAGTCGGACCGGAGCGAAGGCGCGGAGTGCTCACTCTCCCCGACGAGCTCACCTGGACCTGCCACCGAGGCGAGGTCAACCCGATCGCGGGCTGGTATTCACCCCGCTTCGGCGCCCGCGTTCCGGCTGTTTCCCTGATCGGACGCGGGACGGTCTCGTCGTCGACCTCGCTCACCACCGTTCTGGAGCTGCCATGAATGCTCGCCTAGGCAATTTCGGCTCCCGCCTAGCCGTATTGCGCCGTCATGTGCGGCTCCTCCTCATTGCGGGCCTGGTCGGTCTGGCGGTGGGAGTCGCCCACGTGGTCGCGCAGCCGACTCCGCTCACTAGTACGGCGTTGGTCCTGCTTCCTACACCGGCCCTGGCCGAGAGCAGCAACTCAGACGTCGTCACCCAGGTGCGCATCGCCCTGAGTGCCAACATCCTGGAACGGGCAGGCCAGTCAATGATTCCGGCCCTCCCGGCGCGCCAGGTGGAGAAAATGGTGAAAGTTTCGGCGGCAACGGACCAGCTCATCCAGATCGACGCAACCTCCAGTCTCGCGAAAGACGCACAGACACTGTCCCAGGCCGTCGCCGACTCCTACGTCAACTACGTCCGCGATACTGCTCGCGAAGTCACCACCGCGGCTTTGACGGACCTCAGCAACCGTAGGGATGACTTGCAGGCGCAGGTCGAACAGCTGCAGAAGGAGATCGACGCCACAACCAAACGTCAGCAAGCCGTCAACCCAACCTCGCCGGAAGGTAGAGCGGAAGCGCAGCTCCTCGCGGGACTCAGCACCCAGCAGGCCAACCTTGCCTTGCAGCTCGACAAGGTCGAAGACAAGATTGCCGCCGGCACCCCACTTGGAAGCTCCGCATCCGGAACCTTGGTCGTACAGCCGGCCACCCCGGCTGAGGGAACCTCGATCTGGATGCGGCTGCTCGTTTGGGGCCCCTTGGGTGCCCTCTCGGGCAATCTCCTCGTGATCGCGATTCTGCTCGCGACGTCCCACCGCGACCTGCGGCTCCGCCTCCGCGACGATATCGCCGATGCGATAGGCAGCCCGGTGCTGGCGGCGATCCGGAGCAGACCGCAGGGATCGATCGCCGGATGGTCGGCACTTCTCGAGTCCTACCAGGTGACGCCGGTGGAGTCTTGGGCCCTGCGACAGGTCCTGCGCGGGCTGGTGCCGAAAGGCCAACCGCGCACCTCTGACCGACTTGACCATCCGCAATCCCTGACGGTGGTAACACTCGCAGGTGACGAGCGGGGACTTGCGATAGGTCCCCAACTCGCGGCGTTCGCCTCCTCCTTGGGCATCTCAACGCGACTCGTACCCACCGTGGGTCACGGCGCTCCCGCCCTCTGGGCCTGCGCGGCTGACAACTCGGCCCCAGCGAGACGAAATCTATTTCTTGGCAATGGGCCGGACGGCGAGAAGGTGGATATGACCATATTCCTGGTCGTCGTGGAGCGCGAACTTCCGTATCTGGGGAACACGCCGCCCAGCGCGGCCACGATTCTTGCCGTCGCCACTGGTACGGCCACCGAACAGCAACTGGCTCGCGTGGCCGTTGCCGTAGACGACAACCACCGTCGGATCGACGGAATCGTGGTTGCTGATCCCGACCAAACCGACCGTACCTCCGGCCGGCACACCATCGCGGAGCGATTGCGCTGGCCAACCTTACCGACGCGCCTCACCGGGATCACTTCCGCCGTAGGCAGCTCCGGGGACTCGCAACGGAGCCGGCCATGAAATCGGCACCTTGGAATGCGACCCCCGACGCCGACGAGGACGAGGCCCTCGATCGGCTGAGGCCCACCTTGGTGAGCCTGCACTTCATTCGCTCAGCGCTTCGGCGGCGGCTGCCAGCACTGGTACTTTGCGGCGTCCTGGGGCTGATGGGAGCCGGAGGGTTCATGCTGGCATTCCCACCCGCGCATGCGGCCAAAGCGTCGCTGGTGTTGACATACGACACTCGGGTCGAACCGACGCGGGCGATGGCCACCAATGTCAGCCTCTTGAAGACCCGTACCTTGGCGACCAGGACGACTACGCTCCTCGGGCTGTCAGAGGCTCCCGACGACTTTCTCAAGAGTGTGACGATTGAACCCACCGGTTCGGAGATCCTGCTTCTGACCCTCACGGCACCCAACGACGCCGAGGCTGTACGCCGCCTCGATGCGCTTACCTCGACGTATCTCAAGTTCCGGGGCGAGCAACTGTCCCGGCAATCGCAAGTTCTTGTGGATGGCCTGCAAGCGCGAATTGCAAAATTGCGGACTGACGTCGATGACCTATCGACGCAAATCGAACAGCTCTCGGCGGCCGGCACCTCGACAGCCAGCAAGTTAAGCGACATGATCTCGCAGCGGGCATCAATCCTGGCCCGAATCGAGACATTGCAACAGTCCGTGGAAGATGCCACGTTGCGCAACAGCTCGGTCGTGTCCTCGAGCCGAGTGCTCGACGCACCAGCTGCCGAACCGGGTCGCGCAAAGCGGACCGTCGTGCTTGGACTTGCCTCCGGGCTCATCGGTGGCGCTGCGCTGGGTTGTGGCACCGTTCTGTTCCTCGCCATCACATCGGACCGGCTGCGGCGTAGATCGGATGTTGTGAGCGCTCTCGGAGTGGTCGTGCCGGTCAGCGTCGGTCGGATTAGGCCTATCCCAAGAGCGTGGCGCTGGCTGCCCCCATTCCACGCCCATGATCGTCGCCGCGCCAACGAACGCCAGCGGTTGGCTCACGCGATCGAGGATGAATTGCTGATGCCGAAGCTGCCGAATCGGCTCGCCGTGGCGGGCATCGACAACGCCGGCGAGGTCAGCTTTGCCGTGGCGGCGGTCGCGCGCGACCTCGCTGCACGGGGCTGCTCGATCACCATCATTGATCTCACCGAGCGCGGGAGCCGCGTTCTGAGAGTCACGCGGTTGAGTTCCTCGCCGTCCGATAGGCCGACCGTGTTGCGTCCACGAGGCCTATATCCACTCGCCAACGGCGTCGCCGACCTACTTCCTGTTGGTTACTGGGACGAGGGCGAGCACACACCCGCTGCCCAGCTTTCTGATGTCACATTGGTTTTGACCGAACTGGACCCGGCTGTTGGCGCGGACCACCTAAGGGCATGGACTGATCGAGTCATGGTCGTGTTGACCGCGGGTCACTCGAGCGTCGAGAAGGTCAGGACGGTCGGTGACCAAATTCGCGCCGCCGGGCTGGAACTGCGGTTTGGCGCACTGATCCACACCGACCGTACGGACGATTCCTCGGGCACGGCGCAGTTCGGGCGACCCGCACCCATCCAGTGGCGCGGTGAGCACGAATCTGCTGAATCGGCTGGCAGGTTCGAGGCTCGATGAGCTCGCTCGCACCCACCGCGAGGTCTGGCCTGACCGCTCGGACCGGCGAAGGGGGTTTGATCCGCAGTCCACTGCTGGTCTGGATTGCCCTGTTCGTGAACGTTCTGGGATCCCTTCCGCTGCCAACCTTGATCCCCATTCCCACAAGCGTCGGCCAGCTGATGACTCAGGGGGCGCTGCCCGCGGCCATGCTGTTCGTGCTGCTGGCGAACCGCGGCGGCGTGATCAGGCCGAACCTCTTCTTGGTTTTGCTCACCACGCTGGCCGTGGTGACCTTTATGGTCAGCATCCACAACGAATTCCTATTCGGGTCAACGTTCCGCGCTTCCCGCCTTCTCGGCTTCACGGCAGTTCTCTGGCTTCTCACGCCGTGGTGGGGGAAGTCTGACTTCGCTCTGCTCCGGGCACATCTCATATGCCTGCGCATCGTCCTCGGCAGCGTCCTTATCGGCGCCTTGATCGCCCCGAGTGTGGCCTTCTCGTACGGCGGCCGGCTCTCAGGCGCGCTCTGGCCGATCCCGCCGACTCAGGTCGCACACTATTCAGCGGTCCTCCTCGGCTGCACCATCGTGCTGTGGTTCGCCGGAGTGGTGCGCCATTGGACCGCCCTCGTAACGCTTGTTCCAGCTTGCGCTGCCCTTGTCGGCACGCATACCCGTACCGCGCTCCTCGCTTTGATCATCGGACTTTCTGTTGCCGGCGCGAGCTTGTTTCTCGGGCACGCGCGAGTTCGACGCACATCGGCCCTCCTCGGCGTCATCTCCGTTGCTGCGGCCACGCTCTTTTCGCCACTGATCGTTACCTGGCTTTGGCGGGGGCAGTCGCTCGACGAGGCGACGCAACTCACCGGACGCACCAAGGTCTGGTCATTGATTTCCGGGTTGCAGCGCCCACCTCTTGAGGAGCTATTCGGATCGGGGCTTTCCAACAAATCCTTCAACGGTCTACCGATCGATAGCAACTGGCTCGCCGTTTACTTGGACCAAGGATGGTTCGGCGTCATTATTGATGCGGCCCTCCTCATTATCCTGATCCTTCTGGCGGCGACCCATCGGCGTGGAGTTCGGCGGGGCTTGGCCCTGTTTCTGATCACCTACTGCCTGGTGGCCTCTGTCACCGAGACCGGGCTTGGCGACCCATCGTCCTATCTGTTGGAACTCGTTGTTGCTGCGTCGCTCCTCGCCGCCCCAGCTGGAGAAGTTCGACCTTGAAGATTCTGATCGTTCACAACCGCTACCGCCCTGCCGCACCGAGTGGCGAGAACGTCGTCGTCGACCAAGAGTCGGCTGCCCTCAAGTCCCGCGGTCACGGCGTCGTGCTGTTTCAGCGACACAGCGAAGAGATCGCCACCTGGTCGGCGGTACGTCGGGCCACCATGCCAGCCCGAGTGTTGTGGAGCGAGGAGACGCGACGTGCCATCGCGAAAACTCTGATCGACGTGGCTCCCGACGTCGTTCACGTCCACAACACGTTTCCGCTGGTGACCCCCGCGGTGTTGTACGCGTGTCGTGATGCGTCGGTCCCGGTCGTGGCAACCATCCACAACTACAAGATGGCTTGTGCGAGTGGTGAATTCTTCCGCGACGGCCGGGTCTGCCACGACTGTCTCGGGCGGTCCAGGCTCCCCGCGGTGGCCCACGGCTGCTACCGGGGGTCCCCCGCGGCGACGACGCCGGTGGTCCTCGGCTCCTGGCTGCACTCCAACGCTTGGCGGACCTTGGTCTCGGCGTACATGTTCATCTCCGCTGCTCAACGGGAGCTGCTCGCACCACTGGGGCTCCCAGCCGACCGGAGCTTCGTCAAGCACAACTTCGTGCCACCTCCGGTCGATCAGACCGAGGTACCTACCGGAGCCCCGAGTCGCCTACGTGGGACGCCTTGACGAAGCCAAGGGTGCACCTTTCCTGATGCGGGCCTGGGATGGTTTTCGAGCCCGGCGTCCCCGGTCACCTCTGCGCCTCATCGTGGCCGGCGGCGGTGACCTTGCGCAGATGGTGAGCCGCTGGGCCACCCAGCACCCGTCGGTGACGATCGCTGGTCATGTCCCGCGCACGGAGGTGTCACGGATCTTGGCTGGCTCTCGGGCGGTGGTCGTCCCCTCGCAGTGGGAGGAAACCTTCGGGATGGTGGCGGTCGAGGCCATGGCCGCCGGGACTGCTCCGGTGGTATCTGCTCATGGCGCCTTCCCTGAGTTGATAACCCCGGGCATCGACGGTGCGCTATTTCCACCCTCCGATGTGAACGCTCTCATCGACATCTTGGCTGACGTCGACGACAACCCACGCGCGTGGGACGATTACGGAAACCGAGCCCGACAGACGTATGCGAACCGGTTCGCCCCCGATGTTGGCGTGGCTCGTCTGCTGGAGATCTACCGCTTCGCGGCGGCGCACCCGATCGAACCTGCCCGCAGTCCGCGTCAGCTCGTCGGACGCCCAAACCGCACGTCGCCGGGAGTCTTGACATGACGCTCGCTCCGCCGGATTCACCGACGTCGCCGGCCCGACCCGCTCGACGTGGTCCAGTCCAGGCCGTAAAACGCCTTGGTTGGGGCGTGGCCGACCAAGGCATCGCGAGCCTGAGCAACCTGGCGCTCGGCCTATTCGTTGCGCGTTCTTTCGGTGCCAGTAGCTTCGGAGCATTCGCGCTCGCTTTTGTGACCTACAGCGTGGTCATCAACGCCGCGCGTGGCCTCGCGACCGATCCTCTCCTCGTCCGCTTCAGCGGCGACGCCAATGGTCGATGGCGAGCCGCAGCTTCCTCAGCGGCAGGAACCGCCCTTGCCGTTGGCGTGATCACCGGTGCTATATGCGTCGTCGCCGGGCTGCTCCTGCCCAATCCCGTAGGACCAATATTCGTTGCGCTGGGGATTGGGCTGCCTGGCCTTGCCACGCAGGACAGCTGGCGATTCGCCTTTTTCGCCGGCGGCCGCGGATCCTCTGCCTTCATCAACGACCTGTTCTGGACAGTGCTGCTTGTCTCGGCTCTTTTCGTGATGAACCGCCAAGGTGAAGGCAGCGCGGTGCTGTGCTTACTGGCGTTCGGTGCCACCGCCACACTTGCCGCCGTGCTGGGTGGGGTTCAGGCCCGTACCGCGCCCAGGCCTTACCAGGCGCGGCAGTGGCTGGTGGCCCATTCCGGCCTGTCGGTTCGATACCTCCTCGAGAACGTCAGCATCAGCGGTGCGTCCCAGATTCGCTCGTTTGTGGTAGGTGGAGTCGTGAGCCTCGCGGCCGTAGGCCAGGTGCGGGCGTCGGAGATGCTCATGGGTCCCTTTTTTGTGGTGCTCTCGGGGATCAGCCAGGTCGCCGTTCCCGAGGCTGCGCGGGTCTTCGAACGTGATCCGGGTCGTCTCCGCCGTTTCTGTTTCCTTCTTGGCGGGCTTCAGGCGTCAACAGCTATCGTGTGGGGGGCTCTCATCGTGACGATCTTTCCCCTCGGTCCCGGTCCTGCCCTTCTCAAGGATCTGTGGCCGCCAACGGCGCTGCTCGTCCCGGCAATAACGCTGACTGTTGCTTCAGCCTCGTTCGTCACCGCCGCCACTGCCGGATTGCGCGCAATGGGCGTTTCCCGCCGCAGTCTGCGCGCGCAGTTGATCGGATCAGGGCTGTATCTAGTCGGCGGGATAACGGGAGCCGCCCTCGGGGGGGCCGTGGGCACCAGCTGGGGAGTGACAGCCGCGGTAGGCTTGTCTGCGGTCGTGTGGTGGCACCAACTCCGATCAGCCTTAGCCGAACACTCTTTGCAGGTGAGGGCCTGATGGCTCCAGCGCTGAGGGATGCTCAGTCGGCTCAGGCTGGGCAGGGAACTCAGGGGCTTGACCTCCCGCCTAAGTTGAGCCCATGCGTCGAGTAGTTGAGATGACGACCAAACGCAAATGGGCGGTCGCTGCGGTTGTCGTCGCATTGGTCGTCTTCGGAGTGGTGGCCCTGAACTACGGAAATATTTTCCGCTCGGACACAGAGCTGCCGCCCACAGACACGCAGTCGGCGGCTCCTACAGCGCCTACCGCATTGAGGTGCGACGGACCTACCTCTCAGGGGCCGACAGCACCTCCCGCCGGGGCAGTAACGGTGTCTCCGAAGGACAAGCTGACCGACGTTGTCTCGGCGCACTGGATGGGGACCACTTACTGGCTTGCGCCCGGCGAACATCACCTCGGAACCGGTCGTTACAACCAAGTCATCCCGCAAGAGGGCGACACCTATATCGGCGCGCCCGGGGCCATCCTCGATGGTCAGCGTAAGAACAGCTACGCCTTTGGGGGCAATGCCGCCGACGTTACGATCAAATTCCTGACGGTGCAGAACTTCGGCATGAAGGGCGAGAACAACAACGAGGGCGTCGTCAATCACGACTCAGCTGAGGGCTGGACCGTAGAGTCAAGCACGATTCAGAGCAATGCCGGGGCCGGAGTCATGCTCGGATCGCGAAACCGAGTAATCGGGAACTGCCTTCGCAACAACGGACAATACGGATTCAACGCGTACCATGCCGACGGCGTGGAGGACATCGTCCTCGACGGAAATGAGATTGCTGGCAACAACACCGATAACTGGGAGCGCCGAAGGGAAGGGTGTGGCTGCACGGGAGGCGGCAAGTTCTGGGCGACCACAGGCGCACGCGTTACCGGCAACTACGTCCACGACAACAAGGGAGTCGGTCTTTGGGCCGACAACAACAACGTCGGGTTCCTGTTCCAAGGCAACTACGTGTCCGGCAATGACGCCGAGGGCATCATGTACGAGACAAGTTACAACGCGGCCATCCTGGACAACGCGCTAGTCCGGAACGCCCTCGTCAAGGGTCCGACTAACCCGTCGTTCCCGGCGGCGGCGATCTATATCTCCGAGTCAGGCAGTGACTCGAGGGTCGCGAACCCCTACAACGACACGCTTCGCGTGGCTGGGAACGTGCTCATCGACAACTGGTCGGGCGTCGTGGCCTGGGAGAACGCTGACCGGTTCGCCGGTTCCGCTGCCGACACGAGCACCGGCTCCCAAACCTTGGTGAACCCCTCGGTCGCGACGGTGCAGGCATGTGCACAAAAGATCGAACATCTCTAAAAAACCGTATCTTCGATGACTGCCGGTGGAAGACTCAGAATGTCGCGGTGGAGAACAATGTCTTCAGGTTCGACCCTGCCCAGATCCCCCTCTGCGCACGGACCAAAGGCTGTGGCCTCAATGGGCTTTTCTCGAACTACGGCACTTACCCACGCTGGTCACCCTATAAGGCAAAGGTCGTGCAGGAGAATGTCACCTTCAAGCAGAACAACGTCTGGCGAAACAACACCTACTTTGGTGATTGGGCCTTCGTGGTTGAGGATGCAGCCAAGGTGGTCGACTGGGACGCCTGGCGATCCGCGCCGTACAACCAAGACGCCGACAGCAGCGTGAACTGAGGTTTCGAGGAAGAGGATTGATGAGGCCGACAGCGGCGAGGTGAAGTTGGTCAGCCGGTGAAGGTGCTTCCGATGTCTTGGCTGTAGGGGACGGCTTTCCATCCCGATGGTGAGACGAGGTGGCTGGTGTCCAAGACTGTGAAGTTCCACGATCCGACGTAGGTGTTGCTGCTGAACTTGTTGCCCTGCCCGTGAACGATCGTCTTACTGATCGTGTCACCGTCGTAGGGCGACCACGACGGGTAGGTGCCATAGTTGGAGAACATCGCGTTGCGGCCACACATGCTCGCCGAGCAATTGGAGAAGTTGGCCCGGTTCATCTTGAATGTGTTGTGGTGCACCTTGACGTTTTGAGTTTTCCACCGGCAGTCGGAGTAGTACGGCGCCTTGGTGATATTCGTCGAGGTGCACGTCGACAGCTTCGCCACCGACGGGTTCACCAGGGTGCAATAGTCCGATGACGTGTTGCTCGGCGAACCACAGAAGCGATCCGCGTTCTCCCACAGCGACACACCGTTGTAGTTGTCCTCGATCAGATTGTTTGAGATGTCGACGATCGGGCTGCCGACCAACCCAGACGGTAGCCGGCTGTCACCGCCCGACTCCGAGACGTAGATCGCGGCATCAGGAAAATTGTCGCCCGACCGAATCCGCGCAGGTCCATCCTTCAACAAATTGTGCCGAATCACGTTGTTGCGAATGGCAGCGTTGTAGCTGATCTCCCACAAGATCGCTACCCCATCGTTGTTTTCGATCCAGTTGCCCTCGAACAAGAAGTTGTTGTCGTTCGTGTCAGCCCACAAAGCGACGCTCTTATTGTCGTGCACATAGTTGTTGGTCACCCTTACGTTGCGAACATCCCAGAACTTGCCGCCACCCGTACAGCCGCAACCATCAATCTTAGCTTCCCAATCGCCTGTGTTATTGCCGACAACCTCATTGTGGTCGAGCACAATGTCAGACTCGCCACCCTTCGGACCATAAGCCTGGAAACCGTACTGACTGTTGCCCTTCAGGCAGTTGTACGAAGCGACGTTCCCAGAGCCCAAGAAAATGCCGGCACCACCGTTGTTGATCACCGTGTTGTACTGCATCGTCCAGTTTTCGCCAGAGTCGTGATTGACCGTGCCCTCATTCATCGGAGCCACGAAGTTCCTGATCGTCAAATACTTGATCGTCACGTTCCGAGCATGCTGCGTGAACGCATAACCATTCTTACCCTGGCCATCCAAAATGGCCGCGGGACCACCCACGAAGGTCGAGTTATCGCCGGGCACGATCTGGTCAAACTCACCAGAACCAAGAGTATGCACACCCGGAGCAAACCAGTACGTCTGACCTGCCCGCTCAAAATCCACCGAACTGTTATTGCCCGCCGCAACCACAACCGCCCCCACCGGAGCACTCGCCGGACCACTCAACAACGACCCATTCCCACAAACCTCCGCCGGCGGCGACGCCGGCCAAGACCCGCGCGGCACCGGCACCTTCGGTGGCTGAACGAACGTGATCGTACAATTGCCGTAGCCGTCGTTTCCATCCCCCACACTGACGACGATCTTCGCCCTACCCGGCGCCGAAGGTGGATTCCGCGGATTCCGGTTCAGATAGGTGGTGCCGCCGTGGAAGCTGAATGCCCGGTCATGCTGGATCGCGGAATAGATCAGCTTGCCGACACCGTCGTAACCCTTCACCGAGTAGTCCACGGTGGTCGCGTCCCGCGCCGCGGAGGTGAACCCGGTCACGTCGTTCCCGATCCGCTTCACGCCAGCAGCATCCCGGTACTCAGCACCCCAC
Organism: uncultured Actinomycetota bacterium; assembly: GCA_963731295.1. Lineage (GTDB taxonomy): Bacteria > Actinomycetota > Actinomycetes > Propionibacteriales > Propionibacteriaceae > Microlunatus. The sequence continues at coordinate 1,576,688 of CAVSUP010000003.1, read as the reverse complement.
ACGGAGCGCGCCTTCCACAGATGCTTCCCGCCGTCCGTGCATGACGCGGCCTGGGTCGTGTCAGCAGAAGCGCCAGACGGGAGCATGATGACGACCAGCGCTGCAGCCAAACTGACCGCCAAACTGCGAGAGATCGAACGCAAAAGACTCACCCTTTCACAGAAACATGTCAGGCATCCTGCTTCAGAGTCCTCAACGGATCTTCACTGATGCCCCCATAGCCCGAGACGGGAACCTGACGGCATAATCAGCGGTTGGGGTGAACAACGGTCGGATGTCCGGCGCCAGTACTCCGGACTCCGCTGCACAGTACAACCGTGCTGCTGATCAATGACCTCGCTCGCTCCCAGTTCTTGGCACTCACTGGGACCCACGGCGCTTGTGACGATCGACCGACGACCCACAGTAACACGGAGGCGCATCGCGGCCGGCGGACGAGCAGAGCGGGCCCAGCAGCCTTCGAGCCGATCGGCAAAGCCGATCAACTCATGGCCGTGGAGCAGGGCTTCAGGCCGTGGGTTGGTCAGCCGGTGAAGGTGCTTCCGATGTCTTGGCTGTAGGGGACGGCTTTCCATCCCGATGGTGAGACGAGGTGGCTGGTGTCCAAGACTGTGAAGTTCCACGATCCGACGTAGGTGTTGCTGCTGAAGTTGTTGCCCTGCCCGTGAACGATCGTCTTACTGATCGTGTCACCGTCGTAGGGCGACCACGACGGGTAGGTGCCATAGTTGGAGAACATCGCGTTGCGGCCACACATGCTCGCCGAGCAATTGGAGAAGTTGGCCCGGTTCATCTTGAATGTGTTGTGGTGCACCTTGACGTTTTGAGTTTTCCACCGGCAGTCGGAGTAGTACGGCGCCTTGGTGATATTCGTCGAGGTGCACGTCGACAGCTTCGCCACCGACGGGTTCACCAGGGTGCAATAGTCCGATGACGTGTTGCTCGGCGAACCACAGAAGCGATCCGCGTTCTCCCACAGCGACACACCGTTGTAGTTGTCCTCGATCAGATTGTTTGAGATGTCGACGATCGGGCTGCCGACCAACCCAGACGGTAGCCGGCTGTCACCGCCCGACTCCGAGACGTAGATCGCGGCATCAGGAAAATTGTCGCCCGACCGAATCCGCGCAGGTCCATCCTTCAACAAATTGTGCCGAATCACGTTGTTGCGAATGGCAGCGTTGTAGCTGATCTCCCACAAGATCGCTACCCCATCGTTGTTTTCGATCCAGTTGCCCTCGAACAAGAAGTTGTTGTCGTTCGTGTCAGCCCACAAAGCGACGCTCTTATTGTCGTGCACATAGTTGTTGGTCACCCTTACGTTGCGAACATCCCAGAACTTGCCGCCACCCGTACAGCCGCAACCATCAATCTTAGCTTCCCAATCGCCTGTGTTATTGCCGACAACCTCATTGTGGTCGAGCACAATGTCAGACTCGCCACCCTTCGGACCATAAGCCTGGAAACCGTACTGACTGTTGCCCTTCAGGCAGTTGTACGAAGCGACGTTCCCAGAGCCCAAGAAAATGCCGGCACCACCGTTGTTGATCACCGTGTTGTACTGCATCGTCCAGTTTTCGCCAGAGTCGTGATTGACCGTGCCCTCATTCATCGGAGCCACGAAGTTCCTGATCGTCAAATACTTGATCGTCACGTTCCGAGCATGCTGCGTGAACGCATAACCATTCTTACCCTGGCCATCCAAAATGGCCGCGGGACCACCCACGAAGGTCGAGTTATCGCCGGGCACAATCTGGTCAAACTCACCAGAACCAAGAGTATGCACACCCGGAGCAAACCAGTACGTCTGACCTGCCCGCTCAAAATCCACCGAACTGTTATTGCCCGCCGCAACCACAACCGCCCCCACCGGAGCACTCGCCGGACCACTCAACAACGACCCATTCCCACAAACCTCCGCCGGCGGCGACGCCGGCCAAGACCCAGCCGCCTGGACCGGCACCGTCGACGATGCGGTCGGGGCCGGGGCCGGGGTCGGGGTCGGCGACACGGTCGGGGTCGGCGACACGGTCGGGGTCGGCGACACGGTCGGAGTCGGGGTTGGGGTCGGAGTCGGAGTCGGCGACACGGTCGGGGTCGGCGACACGGTCGGGGTCGGCGACACGGTCGGAGTCGGGGTTGGGGTCGGAGTCGGAGTCGGGGACACGGTCGGGGTCGGCGACACGGTCGGAGTCGGGGTTGGGGTCGGAGTCGGAGTCGGCGACACGGTCGGAGTCGAAGTCTGGGTCGGAGCAGGCGTCTCCGTCGGCACCGGCGTCACAACGCCCAGATTGGCAACCGCGAAAGTAGCGACTCGGCTCGAGGTAGTGCCGTTCGAGAATTTCAGTACAGCCGTGATGGTGTGTGACCCATCAAGGAGATCAGTCGTATCGTATCCGAATGCAGTTCTGTTCCGAGCGGTGCCCGCGAAGTCGAATGGTCGCCAACGTTCGATTCGAACAGGTGGTTCCGTTCGCTCAGGGTCGTCCAGATAGAATTCGACTCTGATCAGGCCGGCAGACCTGCTGACAAAGATGTAGCGAGTCCCCTCTAGCGTCGAGCCGAGGAGTTCAATCGCGTCAGCCCGGTCGGCTGTGGCGCTGACAAGGAGCTCTGACTCCGCCGCCGCCCACGCTGGTGCGCTGCTAACCCCGCTCAGCACGACGGCAAAGCTGGCCGCCAGCGCGATGACCATGCGACTGATCAGAGTTGACCGACGCGAACCTTGAATCATACTCATCCTCCGTGTCAAGAACGGTTCTGCAGGCGCTGAGGAGTCCTCAACGCCGCCGCTTTCGTTGTCCTGGCGACTCGGACATCGACATCAAAAGTCCTGATGGCGGCTGCCGGATTTGCGCTGTCGACCAGCGGGGGACGGGTGATTTGACACGCAACGATGTAACAAGACAGCGGTCGAGCGGCCCTGCCGTCCCAGCGGTGTCGACCCACGTTTATCTTCTCCCCCGAGAAAAAGAGATCAAAATGTTATCTCCGTCCGGAGTGTAGACCGTGCCGGCACTGGCGCCAACCTCTGGTCCACACCAACCTGACCGACCACATCGATCGTTGTTGCCGATTGCGCCCGCAACAGCGCCCGATCGAACTCTGCCGATCCGGCCCCGAGCCGTGCGTCCGCCGTTAGACTCAGCGAGCGCGGCCCGTCGTCATTCTGGGCGGATCGGGCATCGCCGACGGGGCGGCCGAGAGGATGATATGAAGATTTTGGTGGATGGCGACCGCGGATATATCGGTGCCGTGTTGGTTCCCTACCTGCGAGGGATCGGCCATGAGGTCGTTGGGCTCGATGTTGGCTGGTACGACGGCTGCGACTTCGGCCCGCAACCTGAGGGGTACGAGCAGCGCACCGGCGACATTCGAGATACGCGGCCGGAGGACCTCGAAGGCTTTGACGCCGTTGTCCACCTCGCCGCCATCTCCAACGATCCGATCGGCCACTTGCACCCCGAGGCCACCTATGCCGTCAACGCACACGGCGCGGTGCACATGGCTGCTATGGCCAAAGCGGCAGGAGTTGAACGTTTTCTGTTCTCGTCGTCCTGCTCGCTGTATGGGGCCGCTGGTGACCTGCCGGTCGACGAGACGGCAGCATTCAACCCTGTCACCCCGTACGGCGAGAGTAAGGCGATGGCCGAGGCCGGACTCGCAGCGCTCGCTGACGATGACTTCAGCCCGACCTACCTTCGCAACGCCACGGCGTACGGCTCGTCGCCGCGCCTGCGGGCCGACATCGTGGTGAACAACCTGACCGGCACAGCGTTCACGCAGAGCAGCGTGCGACTGCAGTCCGATGGGAGCCCATGGCGCCCGCTGGTGCACGTGGAGGACATCTCTCGAGCTTTTGCCACCTTGCTTGACGCTCCGCGGGACGTGGTGCACAACCAAGCCTTCAACGTCGGCCGAGACGAGGACGTCGTCCAGATCCGGACAATTGCCGAGCAGGTCAGCGAGATCACTGGCGCCCCGGTCAGCTTCGCCGAGGGCGCCGGACCGGATGCTCGCAACTACCAAGTCGACTTCAACAAGATTCGTCGGTTGGCCCCAGCCTTCAATCCCTGCTGGACAATTCCGCAGGGGATCGAAGAGATCTGGAAAGACGCTCACAACCGCGGATTGGCCGCCGAGGACTTCGAGGGTCCGCGCTATGTCCGGCTGCAGAAGATCCAGCAGCTGGCTCGGGAGGGACGTCTCAGCCTGGCCGACCTACGGACGCAGCCAGCGCCCGGCCGCTCCTGAGGGCGTCCGCTGACGGAAGTGGAGGTCAATTTCCTCGATGCAAAGCGCGGAGCGTCCCCAGTCTGGAGATTGTCTTGCAGCCCGCTAACCGATCCGACCACTCGGTCTTGACCTTCAACCCGACCTCCCGACCCACTGGTTTGGCACCAGTCTGACCAGCAGCGTCCTCACCTCCGCCCATCGCCTCGGCGCGTGACATCCTCGGAATGGCAATAACTCCGGACGGACCTCTTTGGAGGCGTTAGCGTAGGTTAAGTCCGCCAAACGGGGGACGAATCGCCAGAATGATGACCAGGAGCCCCGGTGCAGTTAAGAACGGTGAAACTATGATCGCCTTGTCGCCGCCCCCGGGACCGCTCAATGTGCTCTGCTTAGGCGCCCACCCCGACGACGTCGAGATCGGCTGCGGCGGCACGCTGCTCGAGTTGACCGCCCGCCGCGACACCTCAGTTTCGACGGTAGTACTCACAGGAAGTCCGGTTCGCCGGCGTGAGGCTGAGGAGGCTGGGCCGCGCTTCTTCCCTCGTTCGACCGTTACCGTACTCGACCTGCCCGAGAGCCGACTGCCAGAGCACTGGGGTGCTGTCAAGTCGGCACTGGAAGACCTCAGCAAGGTCCATCAACCAGATATGCTCTTCGTCCCGCGGGTCGACGATGCTCACCAAGACCATCGACTGATTGGACAACTGGCGACCACCGTCTGGCGCAACACCTTGACCTTGCACTACGAGATCCCGAAGTGGGACGCCGATCTGGTGCCGCCATCGCACTACGTTACCCTGTCGGAGGCAAACGCGCGGCGGAAGGTCGAGTTGCTTAACCTGAGCTTCCCAACCCAGCAGCACAGGCACTGGTGGGATGACGAACTCTTCCTGGGCCTGATGCGTCTGCGAGGAATTGAAACGGGCGGCCGCTACGCGGAAGGGTTCTTCGCTTCCAAGGTGTCCCTTAAATTCAGCCTGGAAGGAGTCCAGCCGTGATCCTTCGAGTCCGCGGAAATCAGAATCCCTTCCGACCGGATTGTTCGGTCGCTCACCTGGTCGAATGAGTGGCAAAGTCCGACCCCGTCCGATCGACTTCGGCGGCGTGCATCGGATGTGGGCTCTTACGTTCGCACTGGACATCACTCTGCCACAGTGACAACCCCAAAGTCACGTCGTAGTGGGTCAGGTAGGAAGACCTGTCGAGCAAGCTAGAGCTGATTGGCCCTCGAGTGAAAGTCAACATCCATCGAGTCAGTGGCATCGGAGCCGGGTAATGCGAGCCGTTTCTCAGGAGCTGCAGCAAATCCTGCCGCAGGAACTCAGACTGCCGGTCGCAATTGCTACGGGCCTCGCGACTCTGGCCGTACTGACATTGGCCCTAGCTATCGGCAGCCGTCGTCCGCCCGTGTCCTTTGACCGAGCGGTACAACTCGCCGTTGGGAGCGCGCCACCGGCGCCGTCAACGTTAGCGCGGTTGATCGATTTCGCGGGTGAGCCGGTAGGCCTGGCGGGCCTCGCCGCACTCCTTGTTGGCATCTCGCTGCTATTGCGACGGCAACGGATTGCCGTCCTGGTGCCCGTTGGGATCGGGCTGTCCATCTCTGTCACGAGCGCCCTGAAGCCGTTGGTCGGCCGCACGATCCACGGCGCCAACTTGTCCTTTCCGAGCGGTCACACGGCGTCCGGGACCGCGCTGGCCATGATCGCAGTGCTCCTCTTGTGGCACCGCCTCAGTCGGCCAGCGGCGCTAGCGCTCCTGTACGGTGTGGCGCTGGTGACAGGCGCGGCGGTAGCTTGGGCCCAAGTGAGACTGACGGCCCACTACCCCTCCGATACCGTCGGCGGCTGGTGCACAGCACTAGCGGTGGTCCCGGCGACCGCCCGCCTCGTGGACGAGGTGACCGCCCGCTGGCCGGATCGGGCAGCCCGGAGCATCAATTTGTCCGAGCGGAATAGCCCCCGCTAACTAACACCCAACCTTCTACAAATTCTGCTTATCGCCGTTTTCGTCGTCTAGCGTACGCAGCCACGCAGATCGCCAATAGACGTCGAGTTCACGCGGACAGAACCGATGATAGATGCCTTGACACACGACATTGTCCAAGACTACGCAGTCACCCAACTTCATCATCTTGCCAGTCGACTCGTCGATGATGCGTCGAACCTGGCGGTTCACATTCGCGCGGGTACCGCAATGCGGCATCATCTCCGGATCGAACCACATCTTCCGATTCCGGTTGTCCGGACCCAGAGTCGGCATGATCTCGTCCTTGTTGCGAATCTCAACGAGCTCGCCAGGCGCGACATCAATGATCGGGGTCCGATCGCCAGTGCCTGTGCCTTGGTAGAAGGGATATGGTTTTCCGCCGCGTATCCGTAGTGGCCTGGGCAGAAACCGTTCGGTCAGCTGCTGATACTTCTTGAAAACATGAACAAGGAGTCCCACGACGAAGACACGGACGGTAACATTGCCCGTCGTCAAGTCACGAATATACTGTCGCGGATCGTACTGAGACAGCGGCCGCGACGCGAGGCGAACGTCCGTAGCCTGGCATCGATATATCGATTCTCCAGAGTCGTTGATTCGGCGGGTCTTGGGCATCAATGACTTCAGGACCGCTTCATCGGTCATTGCTGAGACACCTGGTGGAGCTTTCGTGGCTGGCTCCAGCCACTCCTCCCGCCAAAAGAGAGGACACGCTGCCTGACAGCCATCATGCGCGCTTCCATCACACCTGAGGCCCTCCAGGTGAACCGTGTTATCCATCTCGCGAATCTCAGCGGCGCCATCACACGTTTTGTGCGCGCTCGACCGGAGACGAAACTGCTGGCCGGCGAACTGGAGCATCTCGGGCATGAAGACGACCCCGTCGAGGGTGCCGTCGGGGTCAAGCGTCGAGAGAATCTCCTCAGCACTCCGGACCCGGAGCAATTCTCCCTTGCGAAACTTCGGTTTGAACAGACTCTTTACAGTCATCGTCATGATTTTCCCCAGGCTGGCTGTATTAAGATACGGAAGAACGGGGCGGCGTCAGTCCCCGTCCAAACACCAGACCACCCTCCGCGCGGACCTCCGGTGTCGGCTCACTCTATAGCTCCTGGTCGATCTAGGGGGCTGGAACGACGGGCTTGTCATCAAGGTACGGATCATTGTGCGCCTTCACCACTCGCCGGCGTCCGATGACGCCCTAAGCGACTGCCTGGATCTCATCCGTGACGAGTGGTCCCCTGGCCCGACATCTACGGTCGCGAGGACCGACAGACGCTGGCCGCTGGCGGGTTCGCCAGGGATGCGCTGTTTTCTCGGTGGCTCGGGGTGGCGTCTGAGTGGGCAGCGGGGGCCGGGGCATCATGTGGCATGGACAGGGATCAGCCGAGTTTTGTTGATGTCGAGTACGGCAACCGTCGTCGGGTTTCTCGCCGGGAGCTGTTCTTGGAGACGATGGATGCCACGATCCCGTGGGCTGTCTGGGTGGGGTTGATCGAGCCGCACTATTACGCGGCCGGGCCGGGTAAGAAGGGCCGTAAGGCTAAGCCGGTCGAGGCGATGCTGCGGATGTATCTGCTGCAGGTGTGGTTCTCACTGTCGGATGAGGGCGTGGAGGAGGCGATCTACGACTCCTATGCGATGCGCCGGTTCATGGGTGTGGACTTCACCGTCGAGCAAGCCCCAGATGCCACCACGTTGCTGCACTTTCGTCACCTGCTGGAGACCCACCAGCTCGGCGAGCAGCTGCTCGCGGCGCAGAACCAGATCTTCGATGAGCAGGGCTGGATCATGCGGGGCGGTTCGATTGTGGATGCCACGATCATCGCCGCACCGTCCTCGACGAAGAACGCTGGCGGCACCAGGGACCCTGAGATGCATCAGACGAAGAAGGGCAACCAGTGGTACTTCGGGATGAAGGCCCACATCGGTGTGAATGCCGTCACCGGCTATGTCCACTCGGCGACCTGCACCGCAGCGAACGTCCACGACTTGGACGAGGCGGTCAACCTGGTCCGTGCCGATGACGAGGTCGTCTACGCCGATGCGGGCTACCAAGGCGCGGAGAAGCGGCCCGAGATCGCTGGCGAGGAGCACCTAGCGAGGGTCGAGTGGCGGGTCGCGGCCCGCAAAGGGGTGCTGAAGACGATGGCCGGACCGGACCGGATTGTGGAGTCACGCAAAGCGACTCTTGTTACTTGAGGTGGGGGCTGGTGAGTCCGCCGCCGATCAGCAGCATGCGTAGTCGGTAGTTGTCGCGGTTTCGGAAGCCGCGGGCGATGCGGCGGTGGAGTTCGATGAGCCCGTTCATGGCTTCGGTTCCGCCGTTGGAGGCGCCGGCGGTGTCGAAGTAGGCCAGGAACTCTCGTCGCCACTTCTTCAGGGTGCGGCCGAGGCGGGCGATCTCGGGGATCGGGCAGCTGGGGAAGCTGTTGATGATCTTCTCGGCGAGGTGCCGGCCGGCGGCCGGGTCGGGTTGGTGGTAGACCCGCCGCAGCTGTTGGGCGCATTGCCAGGCCACGAACACCTCCAGGTGGCGCTCATCAGCATCGACCGCGGCGGCGAGGCGGGCCTGCTGGCGCTCGGTCAGGCGTTCTTCGGCGCAGCGCAGCACGTTGCGGATCTTGTAGAGCGGGTCGTCGCGGCGGCCGCGATGTCCGGTGAGGGTCTGTTGGACGCGGCGGCGGACGTCGTCGACGGCCTGCCCGCCGAGTTTGACGACATGGAACGCGTCGAGCACCGACGTGGCGTCTTGGAGCTGGTCGTCGATGGCGTTCTTGTAGCCATGGAACGGATCGAGCGTGGCCACCTCCACGCGTCGGCGGAACGCGTCGCCGCGTTCGTCGAGCCAGTCGGCGTACGCCTTCTGGGATCGGCCGCGGAACCAAGTCGAGCAGCCGCGCTCGGGTGCGTCCGGCCTGGTCACGGCTCAGATCGACCATCCCGGTCAACGCCTTCGGCCCGCGTCGGCGTTCGTCGACGTGGTGCCAGATGTGTTCGTCGACGCCGAGGCTGATGACCGCGTCGAAGCGGGCCGGGTCAGCCGCCATCTGCTGCAGCAGCGGCTCGATCGATCGCCACACCGTGCGCCACGTCGTGCCGAGCTGACGGGCCAGGCCCAGTACCGAGGCGTGCTCGAAACGGAGCTGGCGGATCGCCCACCAGCACGCCCGCACCGTCAACAATCCACGGGGACGGGCGATGTCGTCGTGCTGCTCGGTGGTGAACACCCCGACCGGGCACAGTGGCTCCGCGCATTTCCAGGTCCGTTTGGCGCCACACGATCCGTACCGGCCGGCCGAAGCACGGAGCATCGACCAGCCGGACCGTGCGGCGGCCATGGCTGCCAGCGACTACCCCGCAGGCACGGCAGCCCTGCTCGGACCGGGGCGACTCCACCGTCACCTCCAGCCGATGATCTCGGTCGACAACGTTGATCACGCGAACGCCGGGGAGCCCGACCAGCAGATCGCAATCGGTCGCAGTAGATGACGCGGTGGGTGTCGGTGCGCAGGCAGCCGCCGGCGCAGCCCGTAGGCTCGCTCATGTTGGGGTCCTCATGGAACGGAAGCTTGGTCGCCTCTGATCTTGAGGACCCCGACCCTCACCTCAGCGCATCCGCTCTCACCGGCGTGTCACACCCGCCCCACCCCAAGGTAAGAAGAGCCCGCAAAGCGTCGGTCCGGGCGAAGGTCGAGCATCCGTTCCTGGTGGTCAAACGCGACTTCGGGTTCGCCAAACTCGGTACCGCGGGATCGGCAAGAACCTCAACCACATCAACGTGCTGTTCGCCTCGGCGAACTGGCTGATGCGGGCCCGTGCCGTCGCCCTGATCGGGTGACGGCGTCGCGGGAGCCTGCCCGAAACCGCCCGCAGGCCCGAAACCGGGGGACCGGGAGCGGCGTAGAAGGCACGCGGCGGCCCTGCGGCGACCCAACAGACACACCCGGGCGCCTCACGTCCGGAATGGCCCCATTGATCAGCGCATCCCTAGAGGCAGTCCGGAGGTCGGTGCGTGACGGCTCAAGGCAGGCAGAGTTCCCAGATTCACCCACAGCGCTCGCGCCCTCCGACATAATGGCTGTATGGATGTGCGCACTCCTGACCGAATCGGGATCGTGTCTGCTTTGTATTCATCGCAGACGGGGGGCGTGGAGAGCGGACCTGTCGAACTCGAGGCCGATGTAACTGAGCACATCAGTCGCAGCCTACCCGGCACGGTTTCCCAAGTATGGGGCGCTCCAAAATCCCAGAATCTTGCCTTGTCCTCGGTCGACATCTCGTGAGCGAACCTGCCCCCAGCGCACCGACATTGAGCATCGGGCTCCCCGTCTACAACGGGGAGCAATTCCTGACTGAGGCGCTGAGGGCTCTCTTAGCCCAGACCTACCGCGATTTTGAGCTCATCATCAGCGACAATGCCTCCACCGACCGGACAGCAGACATCTGTAGGGCATTCGCCGCGGGGGATGCACGCGTCAGGTACGTTCGCCAATCAGTAAACATCGGTGCTGCCCCTAATCACAACGCCGTCGTACGACTCGCCCGTGGCCGGTACTTCAAGTGGGCGTCTCATGACGACCTCTACGCACCTACGTTACTGCAGCGGTGCTTAGAGGTACTCGAGGCCGACCCGGAGCCAGTGCTGGTGCACGCCGGTGACGCGATCATCGATGGCCGGGGCGAGCTTCTTCGGGCGGAGCCGTATCCGCTCGACACTGCCAATCCCCGACCATCGGCCCGCTTACGAAGTCTGCTTTACGTCCCAGGAGGCAACGACTTCTATGGAGTCATCCGAACGGCGGTGCTTCGTCGGGTCGACCCTCACGGCAGCTACTACAACGCGGATCGCACGTTGGTCGCCTCACTCTGTCTTCAAGGACCGTTTCATCAGGTGTCGGAGGTCCTCTACTTTCGAAGGGACCACCTCGACCGTGGCACACGTGCTGGCGGTCGACGGGCTCGAGCCGCGGTGCTTGATCCAGTGCGCTGGAACCGGTGGCGACACCCCATGGTCCGCATGTACTTCGAATACATCTGGGGATACGTCAAGGCCATTCAGCAGGCCCGTATGGGTGCGATCGAAAGCGGCCGTTGTCTTGCGGAGGTCGCCGGATGGTTACTGAGCTGTCTGCGGCCCGGACGCGAGCGCCGCTCGCTCGAGAGCGCTAATCCCTTGTCGGATCTCATGCCTCAAGGTGACGACAAATGAGTGCCGCAACGCTATGAAACGCCTACCCGCGGTGAACCGACCATCGGAGGTTTAGTTTCAATTCAGGGAACGCCTCGAAATGGCAACCGGCTCATGGGTTGACAAGTCAGCTCTCGTGGGCGGCGAGTTGTCCGCAGGCGCCGTCGATCTCCCGGCCACGGGTGTCGCGCACGGTCACCGGCACGCCTTTGGCTTCCAGCCGTCGGACGAACTCGTGCTCGTCGTGCCGCCGCGACGCGGTCCACTTGGAGCCGGGCGTCGGATTAAGCGGGATCAGATTGACGTGCACCCAGCCCCAGTTGCCCCGTCGACGAAGCACCTTGGCCAGCAGATCGGCCCGGAAGGCCTGGTCGTTGATGTCACGGATCAGGATGTACTCGATGGACACCCGGCGTTTGGTGATTTTCGCGTACTCCCACGCGGCATCGACGACCTCATCGACGTTCCACCGGGTGTTGACCGGCACCAACTCGTCGCGCAACTCGTCGTCGGGTGCGTGCAGCGACAGAGCGAGGGTCACCGGCAGCCTCTCGGTCGCCAGTTGCTGCATGCGCGGAACCAGCCCAACGGTCGAGACCGTGATCCCGCGCGCACTGATGCCCAGGCCGTCTGGCGTCGGAGTGGTGAGCTGACGGACCGAACCGACCACGGCCTTGTAATTGGCCAGCGGCTCGCCCATCCCCATGAAGACGACGTTGTTCACCCGTCCGGGACCGCCGGCGATCAGCCCTCGGCTGAGTTTCCGCTCGCCGTCCATTACTTGCTCGACAATCTCGGCCGTGCTCATGTTGCGCTGCAGTCCCCCCTGACCGGTGGCGCAGAACGGGCAGGCCATCCCGCATCCGGCCTGGCTGGAGACACACATGGTGACCCGATCCGGATAGCGCATCAGCACGCTCTCCACCAGGGCACCGTCGTGCAGCCGCCACAGGGTCTTGACCGTCGTGTCCCCGTCACAGGACAGCTCGTTGACCGGGGTAAGCAATCTCGGCATGAACTGCTCCGACAGCTCATCGCGTACGCCGGCGGGCAGATCGGTCCACTCGGCCGGGTCGTCGCGGAGTCCTTCGAAGTAGTGGGCCGACAGTTGCCGGGCCCGGTACGCGCGGTGCCCGGCGGCCTCGACAAATTCCCGGCGTTGGGTGGGAGTCAGATCGGCCCAATGCCGCGGCGGCTGTCCACGCCGTGGGGCCTCGAAGACCAATGGCAGTGCTTTTCCCCCGAGTGCGGATTCGCTCATCCGCCGGGAACCAAGATGTACATGATCAACCAGGCTACCGGCGCAGCGACCAGGAGCGAATCCAGGCGATCCATCACTCCCCCGTGGCCCGGCAGGAAGGAGCTCATGTCCTTGATCCCGAGATCTCTTTTGATCATCGACTCGATCAGGTCGCCACAGGTGCCGACCGCGACCAGGCTGACGCCGATGACGATTCCCACCCAATAGGGGACGTGCAGATTGAAGACCGCCATGAGTACGCCTGCCGTGATGCCGAAGACCATCGAACCGGCGAAGCCCTCCCAGGACTTCTTCGGACTGATCTTGGGCGCCATCGGATGTTTACCGAACAGCACGCCGCCCACGTAACCGCCGGTGTCACTCATGGTCACGACCAGCAGGAAGGTCACGAGCCGGGCCCCGCCTTGATCCTCCGCCAGCATCAGGGCCGCAAAGGCCCCCAGCATCGGCACGTAACCGATGATCAGCAAGCTGGCGGCGGCGTCTCGCACGAAACCGGCTGAACCTTTGGGCATTCGCCAGATCAACGCTGCGAGCACGGTCAGGGCCAGCGCCGCCAGCAGCACGCTCGTCGTCGAGAAGACCTTCTGGACTCCGGCCAGATACGAACCGATGGAGATGGCGACGCCGCCACCGACGATCGGCACGATCGCGGCGTGCATGTCCATCTTGGCTAAGGCCTGGTACAGCTCGATCGACGCCAGAGCGAGCGCGACGGCCACCAGGACGACGAACGCCGGCTTGAAGAAGAGCAGACTCAGCACTACGTAGGCGCCGAGGCCGACGCCGATGCCGATCGCCGCCGGAAGATTCCGTCCGGCGCGGCCGTGGGAGGGAGCGGACGGGCCCTGCGCCGGCTCGGCCGGTGTTTCGTTCACGGGCGAGTCACTAAACCTCGAGGAGTTCGGCTTCCTTGTGCTTCAAGACGTCGTCGATGGCATCGGTGCTCTTCTTGGTGGTCAGATCGAGTTGCTTCTCGGCCCGCGACACCTCGTCCTCGCCGACCTCCTTGTCCTTGACCATCTTGTCGAGCGCTTCTTTGGCCGTCCGTCGGGCGCCGCGGACCGAGATCCGGGCGTCCTCGGCCTTCGACTTGGCGAGCTTGATGTATTCCTTACGCCGCTCCTCGGTGAGCTGCGGCAGCGTCACGCGGATCGTCTTGCCGTCATTCGACGGATTGACGCCGAGGTCGGAATCGCGGATCGACTTCTCGATCGCGGTCACCGAGGACTGGTCGTACGGGGTGATCATCACGACGCGTGCGTCAGGCACTTGGAACGTGGCGAGCTGCTGCAACGGCGTCGGCGAGCCGTAGTACTCGGCTGTGAGCTTGGCGAACATCGCGGGATGGGCCCGGCCGGTGCGGATCGCCGCGAACTCCTCCTTGGCGTACTCGATCGCTCCGGCCATCTTGGTCTCGGCGTCGCGGATGATGTCGACGATCACAGTGTCAGTGCTCCTGTTGTTCGTGGTCCGCCCCGACAACGGTCGAACGGGGCGTCAGGCGTGGACGAGCCGGCGGTGCCGACTACGAATGGACGACTGTACCGATCTTCTCACCCGCGACAACCCGGACGATGGTGCCGTCGGTGTCGAGGCTGAAAAAGATCATCCGCAGTTTGTAGTCGCGGGCCATGCTGATCGCCGTCGCGTCAGCGACCTTGAGATCGCGCGCCAGATACTCGTCATAGGTCAGGTCGTCGAATTTGATGGCATCGGGATGGGTGTGCGGGTCCGCCGAATAGACACCGTCGACGCCTTGCTTGCCCATCAACAACACCTCAGCGCTGATCTCCAGCGCCCGCTGCGCAGCGACGGTGTCGGTAGAGAAATAGGGCATCCCCGAGCCGGCTCCGAAGATCACCACCCGACCCTTCTCCAGGTGCCGTTCCGCCCGCCGCGGGATGTAAGGCTCCGCGACCTGACCCATGGTGATAGCGGTCTGCACCCGGGTCTGGACGCCAATCTTCTCCAGGAAGTCCTGCAGGGCCAAGCAGTTCATCACCGTGCCCAGCATGCCCATGTAGTCGGCTCGATCGCGCTCCATGCCGCGCAGCTGCAGCTCGGCTCCGCGGAAGAAGTTGCCGCCACCCACCACGACGGCCACCTGCACCCCGGTCCTGACCACCTCGGCGATCTGCCGGGCCAGGCCGGCGACCACGTCGGGATCGACCCCGACGTGACCGCCACCGAAAACCTCACCGGAGAGCTTGAGCATGACGCGCTTGTAGGGGCTGGTCACTGTCGACTCCTTGTCGGTCGTTCGGCGATGGAACGAGCTCAGGTCAGGAACCGGCAGCTTCGAAGCGGACGAAGCGGGTGACCTTGACGCCGGCCGCATCGAGCAGCTTGCTGACCGGGGTCTTGTTGTCGGTGACCGAGGGCTGGTCGAGCAGCGCGACATCCTTGAAGAACGCGTTGACCCGACCCTCGGTGATCTTCGCGATCGCCTGCTCGGGCTTGTTCTCCTCGCGCGCCGTGGCCTCGGCGATCCGGCGCTCGTTCTCCACCAGGTCCGCCGGGACATCGTCACGACTGAGGTACTGCGGCTTCATGGCAGCGATCTGCATCGCGGCCGTACGGGCCACTGTCTCGTCGCTGCCCTCGTACTCGACGAGAACACCCACCTGCGGCGGGAGATCCGACGCTCGCTTGTGCAGGTAGACGACGGTCTGGCCGTCGAAGTACGCCGCCGCGCTGATCTCGAGCTTCTCGCCGATCTTCACCGCGAGCGCCTCGACCGCCTCGCCGACGGTCTGGCCGGAGGGCAACGCCGCGGCATTCGCCGCTTCGATTCCACTGGCCTTGCTGGCCGCGATCGCCTTGACGGCATCGGTGGCCAGCGTTTGAAACTCCTCGTTCTTGGCCACGAAGTCGGTCTCGGCGCCGAGCTGAAGCAGCGCACCGTCGTCAAAGGCGACCAGGCCGTTGGTCGCGGAGCGCTCGGCCCCACGCTTGGCGGCCTTGGCCTGACCGCTCACCCGGAGGAACTCGATAGCCTTCTCGTAGTCGCCGTCCGACTCCATCAGCGCCTTCTTGCAGTCCATCATTCCGGCGCCGGTGGCGTCTCGGAGCTTCTTCACATCAGCGGCAGTAATGCTTGCCATGAATCTGGTGTCCTCGTTTTCTCGTCGTTCTGGAAGTCGAGCAGGGGGAATTCAGGCCGTCGGCTCGGCCGGAGCGGTGCCGTCCTCGACATCGGCCACAGCTTCAGCCTCGACGGCGGCTTCGACCGGCTGCTCCTCGGACGGGACCGGGGCCGCGTCCTCGGCGGGGGCTTCGGCCGGAGTGGCCGCGGCCGGCTCCTGCGAAGCGCCGAGCAGCTCGAGCTCCCAGTCGGGCATGGGCTCGGCGCCAGTCGTCGCACCGTCGGAGCCGGACTGCGCGCCGGAGCGAGCCACCAGACCCTCGGCGACCGCGTCAGCCAACACGCGCGTGAGCAGCGAGACGGACCGGATCGCGTCGTCGTTGCCCGGGATCGCGAAGTCGACCTCGTCGGGATCGCAATTGGTGTCGAGGATGCCGATCACCGGGATCCGCAGCTTGCGCGCCTCGTCCACTGCGAGGTGCTCCTTCTTGGTATCGATGATCCAGACGGCCTGCGGGGTCTTGACCATGTCGCGGATGCCGCCAAGGGTCTTCTCCAGCTTGTCCTTCTCGCGACGCAGCCCGAGCAACTCCTTCTTCGTCAGGCCGGACGCCGCGACGTCGTCGAAGTCCATGCCTTCCAGTTCCTTGAGCCGCTGGATGCGCTTGATAATGGTGCCGAAGTTCGTCAACATGCCGCCGAGCCAGCGCTGGTTCACGTAGGGCATCCCGACGCGCGTCGCCTGCTCGGCGATGGCCTCTTGGGCCTGCTTCTTGGTGCCGATGAACAGCACCTGGCCGCCTCGAGAAACAGTGTCCTTGACGAACGCGTAGGCGCGATCGATGTAGGTCAGCGACTGCTGCAGGTCGATGATGTAGATGCCGTTGCGCTCGGTGAAGATGAACCGCTTCATCTTCGGGTTCCAACGGCGGGTCTGGTGTCCGAAGTGGACGCCGCTCTCGAGAAGCTGGCGGGTGGTGACGACGGCCATGGCCGTATTCCTTCCTTTACCGGCACATGAACTCAAGGCCGGCGTACGGTTGCTCGGCGCCGAACCATTCGGCACCGCCTGATGTCCGCGCGACACAGACCTGCGCCGAAGCGCGGGACCGGACGTGTCGCCCTGCCGGCTGACAGGTGAGCGAGCATGCGAAGTCAGGCCTGTTGGCAGGCCTGCTCCACGCAGTCTATGTCAACCGCCCAGATCAGCGCACTTCGTCCGCTCGCCACCGCGGCCGGCAGAGTTGCAAGGCGAAGCCGGGACTTTTCCACAGGCTGAAGGTCGCACCGCAGCGTCATCCACAGATTTCGTCGAGCCCGGTCGATTCCGGCTGGCGTGCGGAAACTCACTGCATGTTCTTGCTGACTCGCATGTCCGTACTGAGCCGACTCTTCCGACCGCTCAGTTTCCTGGTCGTCTGCCTCGCAGTGTGGGGTTTGGCCGCTCCCGCCGCTGCCGAACCTGCCCTACCGAGCCCTGCTGGCTGGCCGGTGGCCCGCAATCCGGAGGTGGTCAATGGCTTCGATCCACCGGCGATCCGATGGAATGCCGGCCATCGCGGGATCGATTTAGCGGCCAGCCGAGGCGATCCGGTGCTCGCCACGGCTGCCGGTCGGGTGAGCTTTGCCGGCCGGGTCGGGGGGAAGCCCGTGGTTTCGGTCGACCACGGCAGCGTGCGGACGACCTACGAGCCGGTGCAGCCGATGGTGATCAAAGGTCAGCGCGTGGCGATGGGCCAACTGCTGGGTCGGATCGCTGAGGGCGGCCATTGCGCAAGTCAGTGTCTCCATTGGGGTCTGCGGGCGGGCGACACCTACCTCAACCCGTTGCTCCTGATCCGTAACGGCGATGGACAACTACGCCTGGTCTCGGCGGCGCACCGGTCGGTGGTGATCAGGGAGGCCCGCGCGCGAGCCCAAGCAGCGGCGGAGGCTGCCGAGGTCGGGACCTTCGCGACCCCAATCGGGAAGTCGGGCAGCCACGGCTTCCTGCATCCGGTCCCGGGCGGGATCACCTCGCCGTACGGGATGCGCTTCCACCCAGTGCTCAAACGCTGGAAGCTGCATGACGGCACCGACTTCGGGGCGGGCTGCGGAACGCCCATCCGAGCGCCGTACGCCGGACGGGTCTCTCAGGCCTACTTCAACACGGGGTACGGGAAGCGGTTGATCATCGAGCACGGACGGGTCGACGGGACCACCGTCCGGACCGCTTACAACCACGCCACTCGCTACGTCGTGCATCAGGGTCAGCCCGTACGTCGCGGCCAGGTGATCGGCTATGTCGGGACCACCGGCTTTTCGACCGGCTGCCACCTGCATCTGATGGTCTGGCTCAACGGACGGATGGTAAACCCCATGAGCTGGTTCTAGTCGGTCCCTGTCGAACGACAAGATCAACTTGCATCCCGAGTCGACCTCCGAATGTTCGTGTCTCCAGCCCGTCGAAGGGCAACATCAACCTGCAACGGGCGGGAGTGTTCGTGCCCTGAGCCTGTCGAAGGGCAAGATCAACATGCGTCTGGCAGGTGCGCTTCGACAAGCTCAGCGGACGTAGCCTCCAACGCCCTCGCGGAAGCGCCAGCCGTCTTCGTGCCCTGAGCCTGTCGAATGGCAGATCAACATGCGTCTGGCGGGAGTGTTCGGTCCCTGAGCCTGTCGAAGGGCAAGATCAACACGCGTCTGGCAGCGTCGCTTCGACAAGCTCAGCGAACGTCGCCCCCAAGGCCTTCGTGGAATCATCCGCCGCTTTCGTGCCCTGAGCCTGTCGAAGGGCAAGATCAACATGCGTCTGGCGGTGCGCTTCGACAAGCTCAGCGGACGTACCCTCCGACGCCCTCGCGGACGGTCAGCCGCGTTCGTGCCCATCACTGTCGAAGGGCAAGATCAACATGCAACCCGAGTCGACCTCCGAATCGGGATGCGGAGTGTTTGTCCACTGAGCCTGTCGAAGGGCGGGAGCTGGAAGCATCGAAGGCTTGCCCTTCGACGAGCTCAGGGAGCGTGGTCTCCGACGCCTTCGTGGAAGGGTCAGCGGTTTCGTGCCGCCCTGCGCTGGGGATGCGGAGAATCTGGTCAGCCGCCGGCGCCTGTTGATCATCTTCCTCTGCCGCAGGCGGCTTGCCAGATGGCATGGCTGAATGCGGTGCGGCCCAAGTTTAGGGTGCCTTGGTTGGTGACGAGGAACAGATAGCCGTTGGGGGTGCGGGTGACATAGGTGCCGGGGTCGGGTTGTCGGTGGCCGTAACAGCTGTGGGTTTTGGTGCGGTGGGTGCGGCGACCTTTGGGGCCCAAATTGTCGATGCTGGTTTGGCCGGGCGGGCCACCCTCATCAGGTGGTACGTAGGCCACGGTGTGGTCCAAATCCATGGTGCGGCTCATGTTGGTGCCGTAGGGGAACACATCAGCCAATTGGCGGAGGCGGGCGGCTTCGCGGATCCGGTCGGGAATCTCATACCCATCGACGGGGGCGATGGCGGCCGGGTCGATGACGGGTTTCACGATGATCTGGCAGTGGGTGTCGGTGAGGAAGTCGCGCAGTTGGTCGACGGTGATCATGTCGCCGTGTTCGGGGCGGACCTGACCGCCGGCTTCGGTCAGCGCCGCATCGGAGAGGTGGAAGTAGAGGACGACTTTCGGCTTCAACGCCTCCACCTGACGGCCGGTCAGCTGGATCGGCGGCAACCGCAACGGATGCCGAACCGACCCACCCTCCCGCTCCGGGAAGCGGGACGGCTCGCCGAAGCTCTCTGGTTCGTTCAAGCTGTCTGGTTCGCCGAAGCCCGCCGGCTGGGTGGCCGGTTCGCCGACCGGTCCAGGGTCGTCGGTGACCCGCTCACGGTTGTCGAGGGGGTCGGGTGGGGCGTCGTCGAATCCGGGCTCAACCGGCTCCTGGTCGTCCCACAGGAACTCGTCCGCCAGCTCGGCCGTTTCGGCCGGCACCGGCGGTCGGGCTCATGATCGGCGGGATCGGCAGGTTCGGCCTGGGGATCGGGATCATGTTCATGGGGGTCGGGATCATGTTGGTGGGCGAGGAGTAACTGCAGCGCGTGGGCGGGTTGGGCGAGGATGCCGAGCGCTTTCGACCGGCGGGCACCGACCGAATCCCCGTCACCGTCGCGGGCGAGGAGGTCGGCGATCCGGTTAAGGGTGGCCATGAACCACACCACATCCCCCGACGTGGCCTTCGCAACCAGCATCTTCAGCCCGTCGGGGCCGGTGGTGGCCCACACGTCCCGCTCGACCCGAGCCCGTTTAGTCCGCTCCTGCGCGAGGGTGGGGTCGGTGTCCAGCATGGTGGCGGTCAGGATCTTCTCGAACCGTTTCCAGGAGATCATCCCGAGGGTGTCGGAGCAGGCCCGGTCCACGTCACGGCACGCCTCCCACGACAGCTGCCGAGTCGCCTGGGCAACCTTCCGGGCCTCCCAGGCCCGCACCCCACCCGCCTGGACCCGTCCCCACAAGGTCGGCAGGCGGTGCCGCAAATCCAGGGCGTCACCGATCAGCAGCCGCGCCGCAAATTCCGACATGGCTTGCAGGGCGCCGAACTCGACCGTGCAATGCTCCGCCACCTCCGGGGTGCCCGCCCCGCCGAACAGACACGCCCGTTGGATCAGCGGCTGATAATCCGCACTTTTCGAGTCGAGGTCATGAATATCGGCCCAGGCGCACGCCAACTCCAACTGTCGGTTCTCCCGGGCCAGCAATTCACGATGGTTGCTGCTGATCGACGCCGCCAGCTGGGCACTGGTCAACAGACCCAAGTCGGGGCCGGGGACCTTGTCCAGGTCGGTGTCCGCGTCGATCATGTTTTCACTCTAAACAGCACCACTGACAATTCTTGATCATCACCAAACGGGGCAGGAACTGGCCCTTCGACAAGCTCAGGGCACGAAACGGCGCACTCGCGATACGCAGGGTGGATCTTGCCCTTCGACAGGGTTCTCCTGAGCTCGTCGAAGGGCTCAGGGCACGAAAACGGCGGACTCTTCCGCGAGGGCGTCGGAGCCTACGTCCGCTGAGCTTGTCGAAGCGCACCCACCAGTTGCGAGTTGATCTTGCCCTTCGACAGGCTCAGGGCACGAACACTCCGCATCCCGATTCGGAGGCCCGACCCGGGAGCAGGTTGAGGTTGCCCTTCGGCAGGGTCAGGGCACGAATACTCCGCAGCCCGCCCTTCGACAGGCTCAGGGCACGAAACGGCCGACGGTCGAATACGGGGGTGGAGGTGGCCCTTCGATGGGGTCTCGTCGAGTGGGGTCAGGCACGCGGGTGAGCTTGCTCGTAGGCACTCCGCAACCGCTCGTTCGTGACGTGGGTGTAGATCTGCGTCGTGGCCAGGGAGGCGTGGCCGAGCATCTCCTGCACGCTTCTGAGGTCGGCGCCACCCTCGAGCAGATGGGTGGCCATGGCATGGCGCAGACCGTGCGGCCCGAGATCCGGTGCGCCGTCGACCAGCCGCAGCGCGCGGTGCACGATCCGCCGCACCACTCGCGGGTCCAGTCGCCGGCCGCGCTCGCCAATGAACACCGCATTACCCGATTCGCTGGTCACGAGCTGTCCCCGACTGTCCTGCACCCAGCTGGCAACAGCGCGGAGCGCCGGTGTACCGACGGGCACGCTGCGTTCCTTCCGGCCCTTGCCGAACACCCGGATCACCCGACGGTCGTGATCAATATCCGACAGATCCAGACCACAGAGCTCGGACACCCGGATGCCGGTGGCATAGAGGAGCTCCAACAGGGCCACATCGCGGATCGCCACGGGCCCGTCCGTCTCCCGCGCAGTGGCGATCGCCTCGTCGAGCATCGCGGCTGCGTCGGAGCGTTCCAGCGTGGGCGGCAGCGCGCGGACCGTCCTCGGTGACTTCAACGCGGCAGCCGGATTGCCTGCAATCCGGCCGGTTTCGGCCGCCCAGGCGAAGAAGACCCGAACGGCGGCCGACCGCCGTTGCAGGGTCGTCCGCGCCTGGCCCAAGGACTGCTGCTTCGCCAGCCAGCTGCGCAGCGCCCGCAGATCGACCGACGCCAGATCGTCGATGCCCAGCCGTTGCAGGTGGACCAGCAGGCCGGTCAGATCGGTCCGGTAGGCGCGTACGGTGTGCGCGGAGAGATCGCGTTGCAGCGTGAGGTGCCGCTCGTACGCGACGAGCAACTCTTCGAAGGCCGCTGACAACTCTTCCTGGCTCACTCCCCCACTGTCGGGTATCCGCGCGGCTCGGCACCGGCGACACCACGAGAGATCCATCGCGTGATCTTCGGCGCGTGATATTCATCGCGTGATATTCATCGAGCATGCGAGTGATCATCGGCGGCTACACGGCAGAGATGGGCGGAACGGCGACCGGCATCAGTTCGCTCATGATCGACAGCGGCGGTCTCGAGCCCCGCTTGATCGACGAGCTTGAGCTGACGTCGCCCAGCTACCTGATCGCACATCCCCAGCAATCGTTGCTGTTCGTGGTTTCCGAGGGCGATCCGTCGTCTGTCCACAGCGTGAGCCTCGCCAACGACGGAGCGCTCGAGTGGCTGTCCAGTCGGGAATCCGGCGGCGAGGCCGCCTGCCACCTGGCCCTGAGCCCAGACGGTCGATACCTGGTCGTCGCCCACTACGGGTCGGGTTCGGTCGCGAGCTTCGCCGTCGACGAATCCGGGAGGTTGAGCGAACGGCTGAGCCTGCTCTCGCTCGAGGGAAGTGGGCCCGATCCGGAGCGACAAGAGGCCTCGCACGCGCACCAGGTGGTCTTCGACGCCGGAGAAGTGCTTGTCCCCGACCTTGGCTCCGACCGCATCCACCGACTCGTTCTCGATCGCGATGGGCGCCTGTGCACCGGCCGTGAGCCGATCGTGCTGCCCGCAGGTTCCGGCCCGCGGCATCTCGCACGGCTCGACGACTTTCTGGTTGTCGCCTGCGAACTCTCCGCGGAGCTTTGGCTCGGACGGCGAGACGGCGCCACGTGGACGCAGGCGCAGGTCATCGCGACCTCGGCAGTCCGGGGGACGCCTGCGGTGGCTCCTTCAGCGCTCCGCGCACTCGAGGATCGGATCCAGGTCGCCAATCGCGGGCCGGGCACGATCGCGGAGTTCGCGCTCGACCGGGTCGCGGGTCGGCTTCGGCCGATTCACGAGTTCGACGGCGGCGGCCCCTGGCCGCGCGATCTGGTGCTCGAGGATGATCGGATCTGGGTCGCCAACCAGACGACCGATACGGTCGGCGTCTTCGGTGGCCAGTCCGGCGAACCGCAAGCTGAATTCCGCTCGCCGAGTCCGGCCTGCATCGTGATCGTGACGCGATAGCGTGACCCGCGTGTCTGAGGAAAAGCCCACCGTCGAGGATCTGCAGACCGGCGGCACCGTACGCCCGATCAGCCGTTGGGGCACTCCGGTCCTGCACACGCGCACCCGGCCGGTGACCGAATTCGACGACGACTTGACCAGTCTGGTACGCGACATGTTCGCCACCATGCATGCTGCCGAAGGAGTCGGGCTGGCCGCCACCCAGGTCGCGGTGGATCTTTCGGTGTTCGTCTTCGACTGCCCCGACGATGATCATCTGCGACACGTCGGCGTGGTCTGCAACCCCGAGGTCACGCTGCCGGAGGGCAAGGAACGGAAACTGGATGCGGCCGACGAAGGCTGCCTTTCGTTGCCCGGCGGCTATGTCGAGCTCGCCCGACCCGATCGGGCGGTCTGCCGCGGCCACGATCAGAACGGCAATCCGGTAGAAATCGTCGGCACCGGGCTGTTGGCCCGCTGCCTCCAACACGAGACCGACCACCTGAACGGCACGGTCTTCGGCGACCGGCTGTCCGGCCGATCGCGCAAGAAGCTCTACGCGCAGCACGAGGAAATGGTCGACAGCTACCCCGACGACTGGCCGGTGACCCCGCGCACGCCCAGCGAATAGCAAGCGATTGCGGTCGCAGCCGCGACATTCAGCGAGTCGATGCCGGCGTGCATCGCGATCTTGGCCCGGACCGTCGCTGCATCCGCCCAGCGGTCCGACAACCCGGCCCCCTCGGTGCCCACCATGATCGCGATCTTGGGCTTTCGGGCGACCCGTTCGGCTACCTCGGCAAGATCAACAGCGTCGGGGGTCAGGGTGAGTGCGACAGTGACAAATCCGGCCGCATCCAGGAGCTCCGGCGTGCCGCGCCAGTCGGTCAGCCGAGCCCACGGCAGGGAGAAGACCGCGCCCATGCTCACCTTGATCGCCCGGCGATACAAGGGATCCGCAGCCCGCGGCGCCAGCAAGGCGCCATCCCAACCCAACCCGGCCGCATTGCGCAAGATGGCTCCGACATTGGTGTGATCGACGATGTCCTCCATGATCACCAAGCGCCCCGCGGCCAGGAGCTGATCCAGACCGTGCCCCTGTTCGCGATGCAGCGAAGCGAGGGCACCTCGATGGACGTGAAAGCCGGTGACTTCCTCCGCCAGCTCCTCGCTGACCACGTAGACCGGCACGTCGGGCCACCGGTTCACGATGTCGCTCAACCCCGCGAGCCAGCGCTCGGCGAGGAGGAACGAGCGCGGTCGGTAGCCGGCCTCGACCGCTCGCCGGATTACTTTCTCGCCCTCGGCGATGAACAGGCCGTGCTCCGATTCCAGATGCCGGCGCAACGAGGTGTCGCGAAGTCGGACGAAGTCACCCAGCCGCGCATCGCCCGGATCGTCGATCTCGATCATGGACTCATCCTTGCTCACCCTCGATCAAGTTCGAGTACTTTCACGACCAAAAACAAGCCTTGAGACTTGCTTAACCTCAAAACAAGTGTTTAGCCTTGACACATGTCGTATGTCCTGACCGTTGACCAGATTGACTCCCGGAGACAGGGTGATCTGGTCGAGGCGGTGCTCGATGAGTTGGCGGTGATCGAGGTGGTCCTGCCCTTCACCCGCACGGTCGGCGACGAATTCCAGGGCCTGCTCGCTGAGCCGCTGTCAGTGGTCGCTGCCATCCTGATCCTCATGCGCGGCGAACAGTGGCACGTCGGACTCGGCATCGGCGGCGTTCAGCAACCCCTGCCGGATGACCCGAGGTCGGCGCGAGGGGAGGCCTTCCTCTGTGCCCGCACGGCCGTCGAGGAGGCCAAGCAGCAACCGAGCCACCTGAGGGTGATCGCTGCCCCGGTCGCTGCGGCCGAGGCCGCCGACGTCGAGTCAGTCTTCGGGTTGGTCGCCGCGGTCCGCCGCCGCCGGACGAACCAGGGCTGGCAGGCCGTTGATCTGGCCCGCACCGTCCACACCCAGGCGGAAGTGGCCGAGCGACTCGGCATCAGCCGCCAGGCTGTCAGTCAGCGTCTCCAGGCCGCCGACTGGTCCGCAGAGGAAGCCGCGCTGCCGACCCTCGGCCGGCTGCTACAGCGGGCCGACCGGGCCGCGACAGGTGTGCGATGAACACGCTGTCGACAGCTGGCCTTGTGGTGTGGTTGCTGCTGTCGGTCGCGAGCGTGTGGGTCTGGCTCCCCCGGCCGCGATTCGGCACCCAGACGCTGAGCAAGACCCCGGTGTTGCTCAGCGTGCTGGCGACCGAGGTCGTCGGGACGGGTGCGGTCGCCTTGCTGGCCGCCCGCGGCGGTCCGCTCGCTGGTGACTGGCCGTGGCTGGCGGTCGGCATCGGCGCCGCGGCCGCGGTCGTCTGCGGCGGCGCCACCACGCTCGTAGTGCTCGGCCTCGCCGATGCGTCTTCGCGATCAGTCGGCGGCAGCGTCCAGCGGACGATTCTCCGGGGCGGCGCCTGGATCGGCGCCCTCGAGCGGCTAGCCCTGTTCGGCATCCTGCTTGCCGGTTGGCCGGAAGGACTGGCCGCCGTGGTCGCGATCAAGGCGTTCGCCCGCTATCCCGAGCTGAGCTCCGGCCAGGCGACCGGCGCGATCGAGCGGTTCATCATCGGCACCTTCACGAGCCTCGGCTGGGCCGCCGTCTGCGCCGGAATGGTGATGATCGCCTTATGACGTGAGTCAGTGAACTCGACCTTTGTCTACAGTGGCCATCGTGTCCACGTCCCCCGCGATCGGAACGCTCGACTGGCAGCCGGCGGCCGAGCACCTCGACCTGCTCGCCCGGCCGGTCGCCGACGCTCTGGCGCGACTGGCGTTGACCGCCTATGTGGCCCCGATCGACCCGGAGCTGGCCGACACCGCGGCCTTCTGTGCGGCGTACGAGGTGCCGATGGAGGTCTCGGCGAACTGCGTGGTGGTTGCGGGTCGGCGGGCGGAGTCCTCGGTCATGGCCGGATGCCTGGTGCTGGCCACCGATCGGGCTGACGTCAACAAGACGATCCGCAAACACCTGGGCGTTCGCAAGATCTCGTTCGCGAGTATGGACGACGCCGTCAGTCAGACCGGCATGGAGTACGGCGGCATCACTCCGGTCGGGCTGCCCGCCGGCTGGCCGATCCTGATCGACACGGCAGTTGCCACCTGCCCGTGGATCCTGATCGGCAGCGGCATCCGCGGTAGCAAGATCATCATCGCCGGCGCGGCGGCGGCACGCCTGCCGAATGCCGAAGTGATCAGCCTCGCAGCAGGCTAATGATCGCCGCGACTCCGGCGCAGACGATGATCACCCGATAGATCAGCGGCGGCAGCCGCCGGCCGACCCGGGCGCCGAGCTGGGCACCGAGCACCGACCCAACGGCCAACGCCAGGACGACCCACCAGTCGACCTCGGAGATGATCACGAAGACCACGCCGGCCACCGCGTTGGCCACCATCACCAGCACGTTCTTCAACGCGTTGATCCGGGGCAGGGTCTCGGCCAGCGCCACCCCCATGACGGCGATGACCAGCACTCCCTGGGCGGCACCGAAATAGCCCCCGTACGCGCCGGTGAAGATGATCACGAAGAACAGCCACGGCGGGCCGTGGACGGATGCGTCGGTGGTCCCCAGTCGCTCCCGCCGCGCCGCTACCCTCCGCTGCAGCGCCGGCCCGACGATCACCAGGAGGCATCCGACCCCGATCAGGACGGGCACTATGGTGCGGAACGCCGACGCCGGCAGCTGTAACAGCAGCAACGCGCCGCCGACGCTACCGATCAGCGAGGCCAGACCGTAGCGGATGATCCTCGCCCGCTGACCCCGGAGTTCGGGGCGGCTGGCCAGCGCACCGGACAGCGAGCCGGGCGCGAGCCCGATGCTGTTCGACACGTTTGCCAGGACCGGGGGGACGCCGAGGGCCAGCAGCGTCGGAAACGTGATCAGGGTGCCCGTGCCGACCACCGTGTTGATGAAACCGGCGCCGCCACCGGCCAGGGTGACCAGCAGCAGTTCCCACCAGCTCACTGCTGAGGTTCGGCCTCATTCACCGGCTGATAGGGCTCGAAGTCCGGAGCCGCCGCGGTCTGGACCTCATCCTCGTTGCCCGAGGTGACCGCGGGCTGTTCCCGGATCCGCAACGAGGCCGGGCGTTCGAGCTGCTGGGCGGCCCGGATCGCCTCGTCGACGGTGCGCTGGGCGCTGGCCTGCTCCTCGGCGTTCTGCTTCGCGATCTCGGACTGCACGTCGATCTTCGGCGGGGCCACGAACTCGCCCTTCGCCATCGCGGGAATCCCTGACGCGACCGAGCCCACGGCGCTGCCCAGCCCCTTCAGGGCATCGTTGAGCTCGCTCGGCACGATCCACACCTTGTTGGCGTCGCCACGGGCGATCGACGGCAGCATCTGCATGTACTGGTAGGCCAGCA
The DNA here is from genome assembly GCA_963731295.1 of uncultured Actinomycetota bacterium. Classification (GTDB taxonomy): domain Bacteria; phylum Actinomycetota; class Actinomycetes; order Propionibacteriales; family Propionibacteriaceae; genus Microlunatus. The sequence continues at coordinate 1,549,237 of CAVSUP010000003.1, read as the reverse complement.
GCGCCTGGTCGGGCTCTCCGGCGTGGATGGCACCGAACACGGTGGAGATGGCCTGCGCCTCGCCCTCCGCCCGGAGCATCTGGGCCTGACGATCCGCCTGCGCCCGCAGCACCGCTGCTTCGCGATCGCCCTGGGCCCGCAGGATGGACGATTCCTTCTCGCCACCGGCGGAGAGGATCTGCGACTGCCGCTGGCCCTCGGCGATCAGGATCGCGGCCCGCTTGTCCCGCTCGGCCCGGGCACCCTTCTCCATCGCATCGCGGATGGTGGCCGGCGGCTCGATGGCCCGCAACTCCACGCGGTTGACCTTGATCCCCCACTTGCCGGTGGCCTCGTCGAGGACGATCCGCAGCTTCTGGTTGATCTCCTCGCGACTGGTCAGCGTCTGTTCGAGGTCGAGACCACCAATGATGTTGCGCAACGTGGTCATCGTCAGCTGCTCGATCGCCTTGATGTAGTCCTGGGCCTCGTACGCGGCCCGGACCGGATCGATGATCTGGAAGTAGATCACTGAGTCGATGTTCACCATCAGGTTGTCTTCGGTGATCACGCCCTGCGGCGGGAAGGGGACGACGTTCTCCCGCATGTCCAGGTTGTAGCGGACCTTGTCCAGAATCGGCACGACCAGGTGCGGACCCGGCTCCAACGTGCGGTTGAACTTACCCAACCGTTCGACCAGGCCGACCCGCTGCTGACGGATGACCCGGATGGCGTTGCCGACGAAGAAGATCACCGCCAACGCGACGGCGAGAACGACGATCAGTTGTGCGATGTCCACGCTTTTCCTTACCTCTTGAGTCAGATCAGGGGTTGAATCAGATCAGGGGGTTCAGCCAGATCAGGGGAGCTGGCCGTGTTTGGGATACACGACGGCAATCGCACCGTCGATCTCGTACACCTCGATCTCGGTGCCCTGCTCGATCACCACGTCGGATGAGTACGGACGTGCACTCCAGCTCTGCCCGTCCACCTTGACCTCACCGCCGGCCCTGTCGATCTGGGAGACCGCGACCCCACTGCTCCCGACCATCTTGGCGGTCGACGAGCGGTAGCCGGGCATGCCGCGTACCTTGGCCAACAGCGTAGGCCGAAGGAGGAACAACATCCCGACGCTGACTCCGGCCGCGACCAGGATCTGCAGCCACCATAGGTCGGGCGCGACGAGCGAAACCCCGGCCCCGGCGAGTGCGCCGACGGCAAGCATGATCAGCACCAGGTCCAGCGACACGATCTCGGCGACGGCAAGCAGCAGGCCCAGACTGAGCCAGATCGCCCAGCCATGGTCCCCCAGCCAGTCGGTCAGATTCTCGGGAATGGAGTCCTCAGCCCTCTCGGTGTGTTGTCTCCCATGGTGCCAGTGCCCTAAAGCGCCCGGGCCGACCAGCGTCCGTCGGTCTCGGTCAGGGCCAATTCGAGCTCGAAGGTGGCGGTCAAGGTCTCGGCGGTCAAGGTCGTGGCGAGCGGTCCCGCAGCCATGATCTTGCCCTCCTTCAACAGGAGGGCGTGGGTGACGCCGACGGGAATCTCCTCCACGTGGTGGGTGACCAGAACCGAAGCCGGGGCGTACTCGTCCCGGGCCAGTTCGCCGAGGGTGCGGACCAACGACTCACGGCCGGCCAGGTCAAGTCCGGCGGCCGGTTCGTCGAGCAGCAGGAGCTCGGGATCAGTCATCAGGGCCCGGGCGATCTGCACCCGCTTCCGCTCCCCTTCGCTGAGGGTGCCGAAGGTCCGGTCGGCCAGTGCGGCTATCCGCAACTGGTCCAGCAACTCGTCAGCCCGTTGGTGATCGAGCTCGTCATACTGCTCCCGCCAGCGCCCGAGCACCGCGTACGAGGCCGAGACGACCACGTCATGGACCCGTTCGCCACGGGGGATCCGCTCAGCGAGCGCAGCCGAGGTGAGGCCGATCCGTGGTCGGAGGTCGAAGACGTCCACCGTGCCGAGCACCTCGCCCAGCAGCCCAGCGACGCCACTGGAGGGATGGATCTGCGCCGAGATCACCTGCAGCAGGGTCGTCTTGCCGGCCCCGTTCGGGCCGATGATGACCCAACGGTCCGACTCGTCCACGGTCCAGTCGATGTCGTCCAGCAAGGTCGCGGTCCCGCGGACGATGGTCACCCCTGCGAGATCAACGACAGCCGCCATGGGGAAAACCTACCGCCCGGGCACTGACCCCGGTCACATACGGTGGTGCGATGGATGCGCTGCCGTCGCTGCGACTGACAGCCAATCTGAACTCCATGATCAGGGGCGCGCAGACGGCCGAACAGGCCGAACGCGTGGTCGTAGGCACCGATGTCGCCCACCATGTCGTCGACCCCGATCATCTGCTCGGACTCGACCCGCTACGGGCGTCCCCCCTGGATGAGGCGCTGGGCCTGCTCAAAACGGCTGAACGCGAGGCTTGGTTCTTGGGCCTTCCGACCCCGGGCGCCCTGGCGCCACTGCGGGGTCCGGCTCCCTTCAATCAGGCGGCGCTGGCCCAGGGCGAGGCCGTGGTGGCCAGCACCGCGGGCATCGGCCTCGTACCGTTCCAGGTCGGCTCGGCTGTCCAATGGCGGGTGTACGCGGCGAACCGACCGTTCGCACCCGAGACCCCGTACGAGGCTGAGCGCCTACTCAACGAGACCTTGCTGGTGGCGGCGGCGGCCCTGGCCCGGCTGGACGTCGGGGCCGGCACGCGGCCGGATGCGCCTCCCGACATCGCGTTGGCTAGGGGATACGGGCGACGGCAGTTGACCACCGCCGAGCGCGCGGCCCGACTGATCGCGGCCTGCGACGCCGCGCTCGCCGACGACGGCGCGAGCATCTCTTCCTTCGAGGCTGAGACCCGCGGCCAGGAGTTGCGCCGATTGCGCGCCGCGGCCAAGGTCGCGCTGGTGTCCGCGGTCAGCTGGCTGGCCTGATGTCCAAGGACGCCTGATGTCCTCCTAGGGCGGGCGCGTCGGCGGCCTCGGACCTAGGAGGGTGGTGTTAAACGCTGGCCGTAGCGAGCAGGTGCCCGGGTGCGTAGCGGGCAAGGCGGTGGAGGAGTCGGATAGCGGTGTTCTATCCGCGACGACGACAACGAAGCCCGATGCGTGCCCGGGTGCCGCGCAGTAGGTCATCGTTTGACACCACCCTCTAGTACGCCGTCCGTATCCTGTGCGCATGCAGGACGGAACCGCACGACCGCTCGGCACCCTGTTCGCGATCGGCGGGGCCGAAGCCAAGCTGCGACGCCGCAGCGTGCTCCGGGCCTTTGTCGCAGCAGCCGGCGGGGCCGACGCGCGGATCGCCGTCGTGCCCAGCGCCTCCTCGTTGGGCGCCGAGGTGGTCGAGGTCTATCAGGCGGTCTTCACCTCCCTCGGGGCCGCTGAAGTCGTTGCGCTGCGGCCCGAAAGCCGACTCGAGGCCCAGGACGCGGATCTCGTCGAGCAGGTGGGCAAGGTCAGCGCCATCTTCATGACCGGGGGCAACCAGCTCAAACTGAGTTCGTTCATCACCGGCACACCGTTCGGCGACGCGATCCACGAGGCGTACGAGCGTGGCGCCGTGGTGGGCGGCACCTCGGCCGGGGCCAGCATCCTGGCCGAGCACATGATTGCCTTCGGCCCCGGCGGCTCGACGCCCAAGCAGCGGATGAGTCAGCTGTCAGTCGGCCTCGGCCTGATCAAAGGGGTCGTCGTCGACCAGCACTTCGAACAGCGCAATCGCTACGGCCGGCTGCTGGCCCTGGTCGCCCAGTCACCGTCGTTGCTCGGTATGGGGATCGACGAGGACACCGCGGCGGTGATCCATGAGGGCCGTCGCCTGGAGGTGGTCGGTCGCGGCGCGGTCACCATCGTCGATGGCCGACAGCTGATCTCGAATGCCTTCACCGCCACCCGGACCGCTCCCCTGCTGATGTCGAACGCGATCCTGCATGTGCTTCCGGCGGGAGCCCACTTCGACCTCGTGACTCGCACCTTGATCGCCCATCAGACTCCGGTCGCCGACCACGAGGTGCTGGAAGCCAAGGCGGCCGAGGCTGATTTGCGCAAGCTGGCCGGCGAGATCGCCGCCGAGGGCGTCTCCCCGACCCACTACGCGCGTCACCTCCGGCGGACGCGCCGGACGTAGGAGGCGGTGTTCACCCGTAGCCGCTGAGTGAGGCCTGCCGCGCCGGCACGGAACGGTGGTGGAAGGATCGGGTTAGTGGCTGCGAGCGGCGAAGGAGACCCTGTGTCCGAAAGCGATGCCCGGACGCCTCAGCCCGACCTCAGGATCCTCTCCAGCCGCGTGTACCGCGGACCCAACGTCTGGCACTACGAGCCGGCGATCCAGTTGGTCGTCGACCTCGGTGTGCTCGAGGACTTCCCGACCAATCTGATTCCGGGTTTCCCCGACGCGCTGGTCGAGAAGCTGCCCGGCCTGGCCAACCACAGCTGTAGCCGGGGCCGGCGGGGCGGATTCGTCGAGCGGCTCCATGAGGGCACCTGGCTGGGTCACGTCGCCGAGCACGTGGCATTGCAGTTGCAGCAGGCCGTGGGCCACGACATGCGGCGCGGCAAGACCCGGCAGGTGAAGGGCGAACGTGGCCGGTACAACGTCATCTACGCCTACAACGACGAGTCGGTGGGCCTGGCCGCTGGTGAGCTGGCGGTCAAGCTCGTCAACCACCTGATCGGTCCCGATCCGGAATTCGATTTCGCGGAGTCGCTGGACCGGTTCATCGTGCGCGGTGAGCGGACCGCGTTCGGACCATCGACCCAGGCCATCGTCGAAGAGGCCGTCAGTCGCGACATCCCGTATCTGCGGCTGAACACGGCGTCCCTGGTGCAGCTCGGTCAGGGCGTACACCAGAAGCGGATCCGAGCCACCATGACCTCCCAGACCTCCTCGGTCGCGGTCGACATCGCGAGCAACAAGGAGCTCACCTTGGCGCTGCTGTCGGCCGCCGGTCTACCGGTGCCCAAATCGTCATCGGTGCGGACGGTCGAGGATGCCGTACGGCTGGCCAACCGCACCGGCTACCCGGTCGTCCTCAAACCGCTGGACGGCAATCACGGGCGCGGCGTCATGCTCGACCTGGGCAGCGACGACGATGTCCGCAAGGCGTTCGACACGGCCAAATCGGAATCGCGCGGCGGCCTGGTCATCGTCGAGACCTACGTGACCGGCAAGGACTACCGCTGCCTGGTGATCGGCGGCAAGATCGCGGCGATCGCCGAACGGATGCCGGCCCACGTGATCGGCGACGGTCGCTCGACGATCACCGAGCTGGTGGAGATCACCAATGCCGATCCGCGTCGCGGAGTCGGTCACGAGAAGGTGCTGACCAGGATCAAGCTCGATCAGTCGGCGGTCGATTTGGTCGAGGCCCAGGGGTACGCGATGGACGACGTGCCACCGACGGACACCATGATCAAGCTGACGCTGACCGGCAACATGTCGACCGGCGGCATCTCGATCGATCGCACCTTCGAGGCCCATCCGGAGAACATCGAGATCGCCGAGGAGGCGGCCCGGGTCGTCGGCCTGGACATCGCCGGCATCGACTTCATCGCCCCGGACATCACCCAGCCGGTACGCGAGACCGGCGGCGGGATCTGCGAGGTCAATGCGGCCCCCGGATTCCGGATGCACACCCACCCGACCATCGGCGATCCGCAGTACGTCGCGAAGCCGGTCGTCGACCTGCTCTTTCCGCCGGGCACCCCGAGCCGGATCCCGATCGTGGCCGTCACTGGCACCAACGGCAAGACGACGACGTCGCGGATGATCGCTCACATCTTCAAGGGAATCGGCAAACGGGTCGGGATGACCTCGACCGACGGCGTCGTGGTGGACGAGCGACTGATCATCCGGGCCGACGCGTCCGGGCCCCGTTCGGCGAAGATGGTGCTGCAGAACCCCCGCGTCGACTTCGCCGTATTCGAGGTCGCGCGGGGTGGCATCCTCCGCGAGGGCCTCGGCTACGAACGCAACGACGTCGGCGTCGTGCTCAACGTGCAACCCGACCATCTGGGCCTGCGCGGCATCGACACGGTGGAGCAGCTTGCCGAGGTGAAGGCCGTTGTCGTCGAAGCCGTTCCTCGCAACGGGTTCGCGGTGCTCAACGCCGACGATCCCCTGGTCCGGAAGATGCGCAGCCGGTGCTCGGGACGCGTGGTCTGGTTCACCATGGCTGAACCCGGCAGCGAGATCCGGGACTCCGTCGATGATCACTGCCGGCGCGGCGGGCGGGCGGTGGTGCTCGAGCGCAGCGATCTCGGCGAGATGATCATGGTCAAGGAGGGCCGTCGGTCGATGCAGCTGGCCTGGACCCATCTGCTGCCGTCCACCTTCGGCGGCCGGGCCGCGATGAACGTGCAGAACGCCATGGCCGCGGCCGCGGCAGCCTTTGCCGCCGGAGCTTCGCTGCACGACATCCGTCAGGGTCTGCGGACCTTCTCGACGAACTACTACCTGTCGCCGGGACGACTCAACGAGGTCAGCGTCGAGGGCCGCACGGTGATTGTCGACTACTGCCATAACGTCCCCGGGATGCAGATGCTCGGCGATTTCGTCGACAAGACCGCCGACGCGCTGGACAACACCAATGATCTTGGTCGGGTGTCGCGGATCGGCGTCATCGCGACCGCCGGTGACCGACGGGACAGCGACATGCTCGAGCTCGGCGACGTGGCCGCCCAGCATTTCGACGTGGTCATCGTCCGCGAGGACGTCAGTCTTCGCGGCCGCCAGCGCGGGGACGTGGCCGAGCTGGTCGCCGCCGGTGCCCGGACCGCGATGGCCAACGGTGCCCGTTGCAAGCAGGTCGAGATCGTCCTCGATGAATTGGCCAGCACGCGCCACGCGATGTCCCGGTCCAACCCAGGTGACCTGGTGGTGATCTGCGTCGATGAGCACGCCGCGGTGATGGCCGAATTGGAGTCCTACGGCCGCCAGGCGCAACCTGGAGCCCATCGACCGATCGACGGTGACTTCAGCAACGCCGTACCCGATCCCGACTTCGCCCCGGACACCCAGCCGCGCTAATCCGACGCTCGCTGGACCTTGGTCCGGAGGTCGGCGGCCGAGTCCCGGGTGGCGCCGCGACCGAGGAGCCAATCGTCCACCTGGGCTCGATCCTGATGGGTCATCATGGCCACCACGTCGTCCGGCCGGGCCTGACCGACCAGCGAGATCAGACAGGGCAGCTCGGACCGGTGCTCGGCCAGGATCTCCATCCCGGCGTGCGCGGCGCCTTCCCTGATCAACCGGCCGAGCCGATCGATGTCCTTGCCGCGCAGATACTCGTCCTTGTGGGCGATCTCGACCAGGTCGGCACCGACGGCCGCGATCTCGCCGAGCCGGACGAAGACGTCGTCGCCGCGATCCCCGGCCGTGCCGAGTCCGAGCAGCAGCCGGCCGCGCGAAGGCCGAATCCCGTTCATGATCTCCAGCAGCGCCTCCAGACCGGCCTCGTTGTGAGCCAGATCGATCACCACGCTGATCGTTCCGCCGTCGATCGGCAGGGTCCAGCTGTTCATCCGCCCGGGGTTGTTCTCCCCCGGCAGGAAGGCGACCAGTCCGTGCGCGATCTGCTCCGGAGTGAAGCCGAGGGCGAGCGCGGCTGAGGTCACTGCCAGCACGTTCTCGACGTTGACCCGACTCAGCCCGGCCAGCGTCATCGGCACGTCGACGACCTGCACCACCGGCACGGGATCGGCGCCGGACCGCAGCACACAGACCCAGCCGTCGAGCAATGTGGTGAGTCGACCACCCCCATCCAGCACGATCCGTCCGGACGGCGAATCCGGATCGCGGCTGAACACCCAGATCTGCGCTTTGGTGCCGAGCCGCATGGCGAACGTGCGCGGGTCGTCGGCGTTCAGCACGCACCAACCAGACGGCTTGGTGATCTTGGTGATCACCGCTTTGACCTCAGCGAGTTGATCAAGAGTGTCGATGCCGCCGAGACCGAGGTGATCGGCGCTGATGTTGGTCACTACCGATACGTCGTTGTCGGCGACGCCGACCCCGCGGCGCAGGATGCCGCCGCGGGCCGTCTCGGTGACGGCCAGCTCGACCCCGGGATACTTGAGCACCTGGCCGGCTCCGCTCGGCCCGGAGAAGTCGCCCGCCTCGACCAGCTCACCGTCGATGTAGACGCCGTCAGTGCTCGACCAGCCGACCCGCTTTCCTGCCTGCTGGGCGATATAGCCGATCATGCGGGCCGTGGTCGTCTTGCCGTTGGTGCCGGTGATCGCGACCACCGGGATGGTTGGCTTGATCAAAGTCGGCCGAGATCCGGGCCCGGTTCCGGCCAGCACCCGGCCCTCGTCGATGATCATTGGGGCGAGGGCCGCCGGGCCGTCAGCCAATTGGTCGAGGATCCGGGCCAGCCCGTACGCGAGTGCTTCCGCTCGACGTGAGTTGCGCCAGGGGTAGGCGACGATCAGCTCGCTCACCCGGGCTCCGGTCCTGGTCCGGACCGCCAGTCGACTGACGCCGCCGGACTTGGCGAGTCGGCGCACCAGCTGGGTGACGACACGGATGGCAAACCGCTGCCGGAAGAGCGAGTCCGCCGGTCCGGGACGAGTCTTGCCCAACCCGAGGGCCGACCCGAGCTCGACCGCCGCCGCGGTCGGGAGCGACATGAGGACGCCGAGATCCAGGGTGACCTTCGCCGCGGGCCGGGGAAAGTACAGATTGGGTCCGTCGAGCAGGCGTACCTCGACCAGCGACCCGGGGTCTGGGCGCTGCTCCATCGCGCCGGTCAGGCGCCGGTCGAGTGCAGGCCGCCGTCGACGTGGATCATCTCACCGGTCGTCTTGGGGAAGAAGTCGCTGAGCAGGGCGACCACCGCCTTGGCGGTCGGTGTCATGTCCTTGGGATCCCAGCCGATCGGCGCTCGGGAGGCCCACACCTGATTGAATTCGTCCGCGCCGCCGATGGCCTTCTTGGCCAGGGTCTCCAATGGACCGGCCGCGACCAGATTGACGCGTACGCCGTCCGGGCCCAGATAGCGGGCGAGGTAGCGGCTGGTTGCCTCCAGCGCAGCCTTGGAGACGCCCATCCAGTCATAGACCGGCCAGGAGATCGTGGCGTCGAAGGTCAAACCAACCACCGAAGCGGACTCGGCGAGCAGGGGCTTGCAGGCCATGGTCAACGAGGCCAGGGAGAAGGCCGAGACCTGCAGCGCCGTGGCGACGTCCGACCACGGCGTGCTCAGGAACTTGCCTCCCAGTGCCGTTTCCGGGTTGGCGAACGCCAACGAGTGCACGACGCCGTCCAGCCGATCGATGTGCTCACCCAGCTGCGCGGCGAGACCGGCCAGGTGATCATCGTTGGTCACGTCCACCTCGAGCAGGGGCGGGACCGGATTCAGCTTCTTGATCACTCGCCCCGTCAGGCTCATCGCCCGGCCGAAGTTCGACACGATCACCGTGGCTCCTTCGGTCTGGGCGATCTTGGCCACATGGAAGCCGATCGAGGTGTCCAGCGTGACGCCGGCGACCAGGATGTTCTTGCCTTCGAGGATGCCCACGGATTTCCTTGTCTAGGTTGCGGTTCGGTGCGGGATGTCGGTGCGGGGTGACATGCGGGACAGCAGCACGATTCAGTGGCCCATGCCCAAGCCTCCGTCGACCGGAATCAGCGCACCGGTGATGTAACCGGCGGCGTCGCCGACCAGGAACTCTACGGTGGCGGCGATGTCGTCGATCGAGCCGAGCCGCTTGAGCGGGATCTGCGCGTTGTAGGCCTTGACCTGGTCGTCGCTCAGGGCCGCGGTCATGTCGGTCTCGATGAAGCCCGGCGCGACGACGTTGGCGGTGATCCCGCGGGAGCCCAGTTCGCGGGCGAGGGAACGGGCCATCCCGACCAGGCCCGCCTTGGAGGCGGCGTAGTTGACCTGGCCCGCAGAACCGAGCAAGCCGACAACCGAGGAGATCAGGATGATCCGGCCGAAGCGGCCGCGCATCATCGGCCGCGCGGCCCGGCGTGCGACCCGGAAGGCACCGGTGAGATTGGTCGCGATGACTGCGTCCCAGTCCTCGTCGGACATTCGCATCAGCAAGGTGTCACGGGTGATGCCGGCGTTGGCGACGACCACCTCGACGTTGCCGAGACTGGCTTCCACCTGGGCGAACGCTGCTTCCACCTGGGCGGCATCGGTAACGTCGCACTGGACGCCCAGAACGCCGGCGGGCACCTCTCCGCTGCGGTAAGTGGCGGCTACTTGGTGTCCGGCTGCGGCCAGCCGGGCCGCGATGCCGTAGCCGATTCCCTTGCTGCCGCCGGTCACCAGGACGACGCGGGACACACCACTCTCATCTGAGGATTCGTCGTTTTCGGGCCTGCTGGATGCGTTCACATGGTCACGCTACCGACCCCTCCGATTGCCCGGTCAGCAGGCGTACGCTGACACGGTGACCGAGACCGCCAGCGAATTTCGAGCAGGCCGCCGAGCCAACGGAACGGTGATTACCGACGCCCGTTCCGGCGCCAGCGAGGAGATGTCGACCCGCATCCGGCGCTACACGATCACGATGGCTTTCCGTACCGCCTGCTTCATCAGCATGATCTTCGTTCACGGCCCTTTCCGGTGGGTGATGTTCGGCGCGGCCGTGCTGCTGCCCTACATCGCGGTGGTGCTGGCCAATCAGGCCAACCAGCGGACCATCACCCCGGACCGGATCGAGCGGGGCGAGCCGACCAACGCGCCTCAACTCACGGTCGGTGAGCCGACCGAGGTGATCAGTGGCGATGTGGTTGATGGCGACGACCGCTCTGACGACGCACCCGTTCGTGACCGAAACGTCGCGTAGCGGGATCGACCCCCTGCCCGTCGACCCGGACGGACTGCGCTGCTCGGCCAAGAGCTGTCGAAAGCCGGCCAGCTTCGATCTGCAGTGGAACAATCCGAAGATTCATACGCCCGATCGGCGTAAGCGCTGGTTGGCCTGCGCCGAACACCGTGACTCCCTCGGTAGCTTCCTGTCCGCCCGGGGCTTCTTGCGGGACACCCTCGAGCTCTGACGGCGGGCCAGACCATTGCCTCTTCGGAACCCTTTTCCACCTGCCGTATACGCCCGGAAACCTGATCAGGATGTCTCTGACCCTTCGACAGGCTCAGGGAACGAAACCCCAGAGCCGATGCACGACGCTGAGGATGCACGCGCCCGGAGCCGTCAGCCGCCGATGGCGGACATCGGCCGGTCGGGCTGGAGGAAGCTCGGATCGTTGATGCCGTGGCCGGGCTGCTTGCCGACGACGGCGAGCACCCACTGCGCGGCGATCTCGGCGTCCGTCGCGCCGTTGCGGAGCGGGGCTCGCAGATCAGACTCGGTCCGGGCGAACAGGCAGTTGCGGATCTGGCCGTCGGCGGTCAGCCGCACCCGATCACAAGCACCGCAGAATGGCTTGGTGACCGCGGCGATGATGCCCACGGAATAGTCGGTACCGACCACCCGGAAGAGCTCGGCCGGCGCGCTGCCCCGGGTGAGCGCATCCTCGGGGTCCTCGATCAGCTCGATGTGTTCGCCGAGCCGCTGCCGGATCTCGGCCGCCGTGATCATCTCGTTGCGCTGCCAGCCGTGCTGCGCATCCAGCGGCATCTGCTCGATGAACCGCAGCTGTACGCCCGCGCGCATCGCCCAGTCCAGGAGGCCGGACGCTTCATGATCATTGACCCCCCGCAGCAGGACGGAGTTGATCTTGACCGGCTGGAGTCCGGCATCGCGGGCGGCCGCCACACCGGCCAGGACATCGTCGAGTCGGGGCCGGCGGGTCAACTGCTTGAACGTCTGCGGATCGAGGGTGTCGAGTGAGATGTTGATGCGGTCGAGGCCGGCTGCGGCGAGCTTGTCCGCGCGGGCGGCCAGACCGATGCCGTTGGTGGTCAGGGCAATTACGGGAGTCGGCGACAGGGCGGCGATGTCGGCCACCAGCAGCTCGAGATTCTTGCGCAGCAGGGGCTCCCCACCGGTCAGCCGGACGGTCTTGATCCCCAGTCGCTCCACACCGATCGCCACCAGCCGGAGGATCTCGGCATCGGTGAGCACCTCGGCTCCCGGCATCCAGTCGAGACCTTCGGCGGGCATGCAGTAGGTGCAGCGCAAGTTGCACCGATCGGTGAGCGAGACCCGCAGATCGGTGGCAACCCGCCCGAACTTGTCCGTAAGCGCTAGTTGATCATGACTCGGATGCTCCGCAGGTGCGGATGGCGACGGCCTGACGAACGGCGTCGGCAGCATGGTAGTCATGCGGTCAGTCTAGGCCGAGATCTGCTCCGCACCGGTCGTCACGATCCGCTCCGCGTGCGCGTACACATTCATCGTGTCGCCACGGACGAAGCCCGCAAGGGTCAATCCGGCTTCGGTCGCCAGCTCAGCGGCCAGCGAACTCGGCGCCGAGACCGCGACCATGATCGGGATTCCGGCGAGCACGGCCTTCTGGGTCAGCTCGAACGACGCTCGCCCCGACACCACCAAGATCAGGTTCGACAGGGGCAGGAGGTGCTGCCGGAGGGCCCAGCCGACGACCTTGTCGACCGCGTTGTGTCGGCCGACGTCTTCGCGTACGCACCGCAACACCCCGTCGCGGTCGAGCAGGCCGGCCGCGTGCAGCCCTCCGGTCTTGTCGAAGGCCCGTTGCTGGTCGCGCAGCAGCTCCGGGGCCGACAAGATCAACGTGGCCGGGACCCGGACCTGGTTGTCGAGGGTGAACCGCGAAGCCCGCATCACGTGATCGATGGTCACGGTTCCGCAGATGCCGCACGCACTCGTGGTCAGCACGTGGCGACGGAGTGCGGCCGAGGGTGGCTGGACGCCGGGCCCGAGGGTCACGTCCAAGACGTTGTACGTGTTGAGGCCGTCCGGTCCCGCGCCGTCGCAATAGCGGGCGAGGACGACATCGGACCCGTCGGTGATGATGCCCTCGCTGTGCAGCAGGCCGTGCACCAGGTCGATATCGTCACCCGGGGTCCGCATCGTCACCACGAACGACTCCCCGTTGAGCCGGAGCTCCAGTGGCTCTTCCACCGCGAGGGTGTCGATTCGGCGGACGACCCGCTCCAGTCCCACCCGGACCACCGGATGGTTGCGCGTCACTCGACCCATGGCACCATCCTGACAGGGCCTCCAAGAGCAGAGCCGCCAAGCGCACGGCCAAGGAGCGTGATCGGATGAAGCTGGACGAGTGGCTGAGCCAACTCGGCGACGAGCTGGGCATCGCTGATGTGGAGCTGGACGACCGCGCGGTGGGTCAGTTGCTAGAGGTCGCCCGTGACGCCGCCCATCAGGTCGAACGGGTAGCCGCGCCCTTGACCACCTTCCTGCTGGGCGTCGCGGTTGGCCGCGGGCAATCCCTCGACGCCGCGGCGGCGGTGACGACGTCCGCTCTGTCGCCGGAGGTCCCACCACCCCAGTGAGACCCCGGTCGGATACCCTCCGACCATGTTGGCGACCCGACTCAATTCCATTTCCCTCAGCTTCGCCCTGGCCGCGGCCGCGGGCCTGGTCCTCCTCGGCGGCACCGCAGCCCCGGCGGCCGCGGACCCGACGGTCACGCAGCAGGCCGTGCTGATCAAGGACAAGTCGCCGTACACATTCACCTATCACGAGCACATCAACGGCATCGGGCAAGGCGACGAGGTCTGCTACGGAGACTTCGGAGACCCGTGCGCGAAATACCCGCCGAACGCCGGCAAGGTGAACTACTCGGTCAAGATGTATCGGCTCAAGGAGAAGGAACGCACGTACGACTACTACTTCGTCGATGTCACGGGGAACACCTACAGCCGCAAAGGGGACGGCGACAAGGGCGCGATGTCGATCACGATCGACCCGACCTCGAAGGTGAATCTCACCACGAACCTCTATTCGAAGGCGACCCTCAAGGACGACTGCCACAGCTATCCACTGAGCATCGGCGTCGGTCTCGGCCCCTTCTCCGCGGGAACGACGGTGGCCAACTTCTCGACCTGCGACAAGGCCAACATCCACACCACCAAACTGGCCAGCAACGCCGTCCGGTACGACATCTACAGCCTCAACCGGTTCCGGAACTTCACCGTGCAGAAATGGGTACGGGTCAAGAAGGGCGCCAAGCCGACCTTCAAGGTCTCGGTCAGGTGGCGGGCCGACAACTGCACGGTGCTCCGGCGCGATGTCAAGGCGATCGCCAATGTCAAGACGAAGACGAAGGTCATCAAGATCAGCGCTCCGCGGTAAGGCCTCCGATGTCGTGCGGGCGACGACTAGCCTGACCACGTGCAACGCCTGTGGGTCCGCTGGACTCTGCTGATCGTCTTCGTCGCCGTGCTCGGCGCCGTCTTCATCAACCTCGGCGGCTGGCAGCTCGATCGGCTCGCCCAGCGCAAGGCGAGGAACACCACCACGGTGGCCAACGAGCAGCAGCCGGTACGCCCGGTGTCGGAGGTCTTCACCCACCCGATCGGCGAAGCCGACCAGTGGCAACGGGTCGAGGCGCGCGGCACGTTCGACGGCGAGCACCAGTTCATCGCCCGCTATCGCAGTGCTGGTGATCTTGAGGGCTACGAGGTGGTCACTCCGCTCCGGACGAGCACCGGCGTTGTCCTGGTCGACCGCGGATTGCTCACGTTGCCCCGCGGCGTGCAGATCCCGACGAGTGCCCCGGCGCCGCCGACCGGTGAGGTCACGGTGGTCGGTCACACCCGGCGCAATGAACAGGGTCGAAGGGCGGCAATCACCCCGGTCAATCAACAGCTGCGCCTGATCAACTCCGACGCGATCGCCGGCACACTGCCCTATCCGATCATGAATGGCTACATCGGCCTGTTGACGATCACCCCGGCCCAGGAAGGTGACTTCCGGCCGATCCCACTGCCCGAGATCTCCGACGGACCGCACTTCTGGTACGCGGTGCAGTGGTTCATGTTCACCGGCATCGGGATCGCCGGCATCATCGTCTTCATCCGGGGGGATCTGCGAGCTCGCCGCGAATCCGCGAGCGCTCAGCATCCGGCCCGCGTGTGATGATCTGATCATGGATCTTGGCCTGACCGACCGTGTCTTCCTCGTCACCGCCGCGAGCGGCGGTCTGGGTCGGGCCACGGCCGAGCAGCTGGTGGCCGAAGGGGCCAAAGTCGTGCTGGTGGCTCGGCGCAATGACGCACTTTCCGAGGCCGTGACCGCGCTCGGACCGGACAACGCCACCTCGCTGACCGCCGATCTCGCCGACCTGGATACCGCCGAGGTGGCGTGCGCGCTGGCCCTCCGCACCTTCGGCCGACTCGATGGCGCCTTGATCAGCGTCGGTGGCCCACCGGCCGGAACGGCCCTCGGAACGACCGAAGATCAATGGCGGAGTGCCTTCGATTCGGTCTTCCTGGCCGGCCTGCGCGTCAACCATGCGGTGGTCGAGCACGGCACGGCCGGCGACCTGGCCATCGGCTGGGTGCTGTCGATCTCGGCGAAGTCACCGATCCCCGGGCTCGCTGCCTCCAACGGATTGCGCCCCGGGCTGGCGATGGTGATCAAGCAGCTGGCCGATGAGCTCGGGCCGCAGGGTACGCGGATCTTCGGCCTGTTGCCGGGCCGCATCGAGACCGAACGGGTCAGACATCTCGATGCCCTCGATGATGATCCCGCCGCGGCGCGAGCCCGATCGGAGGCCGGCATTGCCTTGCGCCGCTACGGATCTCCGGCCGAATTCGGCCGGGTGGCGACGTTCTTGCTGTCGCCCGCCGCCTCGTACCTGACTGGTTCGGTGTTTCCCATCGAGGGCGGCGCACTTCGCGGTCTGTGAGCGTCGGATGCCCATCGACCATGTTCTCGACCTGCTGTGCTGTCCACTGTGCGCTGCGTCCGTCACGCGCCGCGACAACTCTGTCGTCTGTGGGTCCGGGCACAACTTTGATCTGGCCCGCCAGGGCTATCTCAACCTGCTCGGGCGGGCCGCTCCGGCCAACGCCGACACCGCAGACATGATCGCGGCCCGCGCGCGCTTCCTGGCCACCGGCGCCTATCGTCGGCTGGCCGACGCGATCATCAAGGCGACCGGCGAAGGAGCTCCACAGCGGTTCCTCGAGGTCGGCGCCGGCACCGGCTACTACCTCGCGTCCGTGCTGGACCGCCTCGGCGGCCGCGGGATCGCCATCGATGTCTCCCCCGCGGCCGCCCGCCGCGCGGCGCGGGCTCATGATCAACTCGGCGCGGTGGTCGCTGATGTCTGGCAGTCGTTGCCGCTGCCGGACGCGTCGATCGATGCCCTGCTCTGCGTCTTCGCGCCACGCCATGCGGCCGAATTCGGCCGGGTCCTGGCGTCGGGCAGCCGGTTGGTGATCGCCTCGCCGTTGCCGGACCACCTGGCCGAGTTGCGGGGGCCGCTCGGCCTGCTGGGGATCGAAGCCGGCAAGGAGGATCGGACCGCGGCGATGCTCGCGGACCACTTCGATCCCGTATCCAGGATCGAATGCCGATATCGGATCGACCTGCAAGCCGACGCCGTCGGAGATCTCGTCTCGATGGGTCCCAATGCGTACCACCAGGATCCCCGGCGCCTGATCGACCACATTGCCGGGCTCGACCTTCCGGTCTCGGTCACCGTGGCGGTGTCGATCAGCGCCTGGCAGCCACGACCTCGCCCGTGATCTCCTCATTCGTCGTAGGACCGGCGAACTGGGTGCGGTAGAGCTCGGCGTACAGGCCGCCTTCGGCCAGCAACTGATCATGCGCGCCCCGCTGCACGATCCGGCCCTTGTCGAGGACCAGGATCATGTCGGCGTTGCGGATCGTCGACAGCCGGTGGGCGATGACGATGCTGGTCCGGCCTTCCATCGCGAGGTCGAGGGCGCGCTGCACGGCCGCCTCGGATTCGGAGTCGAGATGGGCGGTCGCCTCGTCGAGCACGACGATCGGCGGGGCCATCAGTAGCAGCCGGGCAATGGCCAACCGCTGCCGCTCGCCGCCGGAGAGCCGGTATCCGCGCTCACCGACGACGGTGGCCAGCCCGTCGGGCAGGCTCCGGACCAGCTCATCGATCTGGGCGGCCTCCAGCACCTGCCAGAGGCGCTCTTCGGGGACCTCGGGACGGGCGTAGCGCAGGTTGGCCCCGATGGTGTCGTGGAACATGTGGGCGTCCTGGGTCACATAGCCAACCGTGTCGCGAAGCGATTCCAACTGCAGGCTGCGGACATCGCGCCCGGCCACCGACACCGTGCCGGATGTTGCCTCGTAGAGCCGCGCAATGAGGTGGGTCATGGTCGTCTTGCCGCCGCCCGATCGGCCGACCAACGCAACGGTCTGCCCGGCCGCCACCGAGAAACTCAGCTCGTGCAGCACCTCGCTGTTGGGTCGCTGATCCAAGGACGCGATGGATTCCAGGCTGGCCAGGGAGACCTCGGCCGCGCTGGGATAGCTGAAGGACACCCGATCGAACTCCACCGACGCCGGTCCGCTGACCGGAACCGCGCCCTCGGCGTCGCGGATCATCGGTGTCAGATCGAGCACCTCGAACACCCGGTCAAAACTGACCAGGGCGTTCATCACATCGATCCGGAGGTTCGTCAGCTGGGTGAGGGGACCGTAGAGCTGGCCGAGCAGACCAGCGAGCGCCGTCAGGGTGCCCACGGTGAGCAGGCCATCGATGGCCAGGGAGCCGCCGACGCCGTAGACCAGGGCCGTCGCAAGCGCCGCCACCAAGCCGAGCGAGGTCATGAAGAACCGGCCGTTCATGGCGATCTTGACTGAGACGTCGCGGACGGCGCCGGCCCGATCGGCGAAGCGATCATGCTCCTCCTCCGGCCGCCCGAAGAGCTTGACCAGCAACGCCCCGCTGACGCCGAAGCGTTCGGTCATGCTCGCGGACATGTCGCCGTTCAGCTGCATCTGTTGCCGGGTCAGGTCCGCCAGCTTCCGACCGACCACCTTCGCCGGGATCAGGAAGATCGGCAACATGACCAGCGCCGCGACCGTCAGCTGCCAACTGAGGATCAGCATGGCGACCAACACCAGAACCAGACTGATCAAGTTCGAGAGGACGGTCGACAGGGTCGAGGTAAATGCCTGCTGCGCGCCGATCACATCGGAGTTGAGCCGGGAGACCAGCTTGCCGGTCTGGGTCCGGGTGAAGAACGCCACCGGCATGCGCAGGACGTGGTCGAAGACCTTCGTCCGTAGATCGAAGATCAGCCCCTCGCCGATCTTGGAGGAGCACCAGCGCTGGACGAGGCCGAGCACGGCTTGGACGATGGCCAGGCCGGCGACCAGCGAGGCGAAGATGATCAGGAGTCGCCGGTTGCCCTTGAGCACACCCTCGTCGATGATCTCCTTGAACAGCAGCGGAGGGGTCACGGCCAAGGCCGATGAGAGGACGACGAGCACGATGAAGATCGTGATCATTCCCCGGTAGGGCCTGGCAAACTGCAAGATCCGGCGGACGACGCCCTTGGTGAGTTGGTGCTGTGCCACCTCAGGGTCCTGCGACATGCGTCGCATCATTCCGAAACTCGCTCCGCGCGTCATCGACATAGAAACCTCCCGCCGTTCAACGCCTCGCGAAGGTCGGCTATTCCGCCGGAAAAGGCCCGGACACCATGGGCGTCCGGGCCTTGATCACGAGCTGAGGTGATCAGCGCTTCTTGGCCGGAGCCTTCTTCGCCGCCGCCTTGGCCGGTGCGGCCTTGGCCGGGGCTTTCTTGGCCGCCGTCTTGGCCGGCGCAGCCTTGGCCGGGGCTTTCTGGGTCGTGGCCTTCTTCGCCGCCGCTTTGGCCGGGGCCTTCTTCGCCGCCGATTTGGCCGGGGCCTTCTTGGCGGCGGTCTTGGTCGCGGCCGCCTTCGCCGGCGCGGCGGCCTTGGCCGGGGCCTTCTTCGCCGCCGCCTTGGCCGGAGCGGCCTTGGCCGGGGCCTTCTTCGCCGCTGCCTTGGTCGGAGCCTTCTTGGCGGCGGTCTTGGTCGGGGCCGCCTTGGCTGGTGCGGCCTTGGCCGGGGCCTTCTTCGCCGCCGCCTTGGCCGGAGCCTTCTTCGCGGTGGCGGTCTTGGCCGCAGTGGACGTCTTGGCCGGAGCCTTCTTGGCCGGTGTCTTTGTGGCCGGTGTCTTTGTGGCCGGTGTCTTTGTGGCCGGGGCCGGAGCTGCCTTCTTTCCTGCCCTGCTTGACGAAGCCTTCTTGGCTCCCCGGGTCGCGCCCCCGCGCCCCCGCAGTTCAACCCCAGCTTCCTTCAGCACGCCGTGTACGAACCCGAAGGACCGCCCGGCGTCTTCAGCAATCTTGCGAATGCTCTCGCCAGCGGCGTACCGCTTGGCATACTGGGATGCGAGGGTCCCTCGCTGGGTCCCGGTGATGCGTGAACCTTTAGCCAGTGCTTTGGCCACTGCGCCTCCTGTGTCCTGGGTCGTCACCGAGAAGCAACGACGAGTAGTAACCAATGATCGACTTGACAAGATCAGTGATCAACTCTTTCTAGCATGTTTCGGACCCATTTTGGACTATTAGCCGCCTTGATCATCCGATTTCGGTGATCAAGGCCAGGGGCCGACCACCAAAGTTGATCTTCAGCTGGAAGTGATCATGACCAGCTTGATCAACTCACGGGTCAGGCGAGCGCGATCAGATCGCCGTATTCCGGCGTCCACAGATCCTCGACGCCGTCCGGCAGCAACAAGACGCGGTCCGGATCGAGGGCCTGGACCGCACCCTCGTCGTGGGTGACCAGGACGACGGCGCCGGCATAGTTCTTGATCGCCGACAGCACTTCGGCCCGCGACGCGGGATCAAGGTTGTTGGTCGGTTCGTCGAGCAGCAACACATTGGCGCTGGAGACGACCAGCATCGCCAACGCGAGCCGGGTCTTTTCACCACCCGAGAGCACGCGTGCCGGTTTGTCCACATCGTCGCCGGAGAAGAGAAAGGAGCCGAGGACCTTGCGGACGTCGGTGTCGTTCAGCTGGGGCGACACCGTCTTCATGTTCGACAGCACCGATCGGTCGGTGTCCAGCGTCTCGTGCTCCTGCGCGTAGTAACCCAGTCGCAGCCCGTGACCAGGCAGCACCTCACCGGTATCGGACTCCTCGACGCCGGCCAGAATCCGCAGCAAGGTGGTCTTTCCGGCGCCGTTCAGACCGAGCACCACGACCTGGCTGCCCTTGTCGATCGCCAGATCGACTCCGGTGAACACCTCGAGCGATCCGTAGCTCTTGCTCAGATCCTCGGCCGTCAGGGGAGTCTTGCCGCAGGGCGCCGGATCGGGGAACCTGATCTTGGCCACGCGG
This sequence comes from uncultured Actinomycetota bacterium, assembly GCA_963731295.1. Lineage (GTDB taxonomy): Bacteria > Actinomycetota > Actinomycetes > Propionibacteriales > Propionibacteriaceae > Microlunatus. The sequence continues at coordinate 1,529,035 of CAVSUP010000003.1, read as the reverse complement.
TCGTTCGCTCGTTCACCTTCGATGCCGGCGAGCAACCGCTCGGCCCGCTTGGCCATGTTCTGCGCGGCCGTCGCCTTGGTTGCCTTGGCGCGCATCTTGTCGGCCTGGGTCATCAATTGATCGGCTTTTCGCTCGGCATTCTGCCGCTCGCGCTTGCGCCGCTTCTCATCAGTCTCGCGTTGCTGCAGATAGCGCTTCCAGTCCATCGCGTAGATATCGAGCTCGGCGCGATTCGCATCCAGATGGAAGACCTTGTTCACCGTCTGCTGTAACAACCCGACATCGTGGCTGATCACCAGGAGTCCCCCGGAATGATTAGCCAGGAAGCTCCGCAGCCAGGCGATCGAGTCAGCATCGAGGTGGTTGGTCGGCTCGTCGAGCAACATCGTCTGGGCGCCGGAGAACAAGATCCGGGCCAGCTCGACTCGCCGCCGCTGACCGCCGGATAAGGTCTTGATCGGTTGGTGCAGCACCCGCTCCGGAAGTCCCAGGTTGCTGGCGATCCGGGCCGCTTCGGCTTCGGCCGCGTAGCCGCCGGCGGCCGCCAACTCGGCCTCGGCCCACGCGTACGACGCCATGGCCTTGTCCCGCACGGCAGCAGAGTCGTCGCCCATGGCCAGCTCCGCCCGCCGGAGCCGCTCCACCACCGAATCCAACCCGCGAGCCGACAGGATGCGGTTCTTGGCCAGGACTTCGAGATCTCCGGTACGCGGATCCTGCGAGAGATACCCCACCTCACCGCTGCGCGAGATCGACCCTGCCGCCGGCGCCTGCTCTCCCGACAAGATCTTGGTCAGCGTCGTTTTGCCCGCCCCGTTGCGCCCGACCAAGCCGATCTTGTCGCCGGCCGCCACCTGGAAAGTGGCATGCTCGAGCAGGAGACGCGCACCCGCGCGTACCTCGACATCCTTCACGACCAACATCAGGCCACTTCTTCCCTACCTCGAACCTGCACCAACACACCAGCCGCGACCAGCTGGACAAGATCACCGCCCGGCGGGCGCGACCAGCCACCCGCCCGCCACCAACGCTTCAAGAGAAGTCTCGGGTGGCGGCGTTCGGGCGGGCGTACAAAACCTAAGATGCTTGAATCTCAACCGCTGACAACGGCCACGTCGGCACCGACTCAACGGTCAGGTTTTGCTGGCCCGCCCGAACGCCGCCACCCGAGACGACCCCGCAACAAGACAGAGAAATCAGATCAGACGTTGAACCCGAGGGCGCGCAATTGGTCGCGCCCGTCGTCGGTGATCTTTTCCATGCCCCACGGGGGCATCCAGACCCAGTTGATCACGAAGCGCTCCACCAGCCCCTCGAGCGCGGTGTTGGTCTGATCCTCGATCACGTCGGTCAGCGGGCAGGCCGCCGAGGTCAGGGTCATGTCGATGGTCAAGGAGTTGTCATCTTCCAGATGCAACCCGTAGATCAACCCGAGGTCGACGACGTTGATGCCGAGCTCGGGATCGACGACGTCCTTGAGGGCCTCCTCGAGGTCCTCGAGGTCCGGCCGCGCGGTGGCGGGCTGATCACCCAGGTCGACCGGCGGCAGTTCGTCCTGCACCAGATCGGAGGGGCGGTTCGTTCGGGTTTCAGTCATCGATCTTCCTCACTTGTCAGCCTGGGCCCGGATCACGGCATCCTTGAACGCCGACCACCCGAGCAGGGCACATTTCACCCGCGCTGGGAAACGGGCCACGCCCGCGAAGGCGATGCCGTCTTCCAGGCGATCTTCATCGGGCTCGATCTCGCCCCGACCGTGCATCAACGCCAGAAACTCATCGTGCAGTCCCAGGCCGTGTTCGACGTCGCCGCCGATCACCAGATCGCTCATCACCGAGGTCGAGGCCTGGGAGATCGAGCAGCCGAGGCCCTCGTACGAGACGTCGGTGACCGTGTCGCCGTCCAAGTGAACCCGCAGGGTCACCTCGTCACCACAGGTCGGATTGACGTGGTGAACCTCGGCCTCGAACGGCTCGCGAAGTCCGCTGTGATGCTTGGCCTTGTAGTGATCGAGGATGATCTCCTGGTACAGATCTTCGACCTTCATCGCCGACCTCCGAAGAATCCGGTCACATATTCCACGCCGTCGACCAAGGCGTCGATCTCGGCGTGGGTCGTATACAGATAGAACGACGCGCGGGTCGAGGATTGCACGCCGAAACGCTCGTGCAGCGGTCGCGCGCAGTGGTGACCGCCGCGGACGGCGATGCCGCGGGAATCCAGCAGTTGGCTGACGTCGTGCGGGTGGATCTGAGTGCCGTCGTCGCCGGTGAGCGTGAAAGCGATCGCACCGCCCCGATCGACCGGCTCGTTCGGACCGAGCACCTCGAGTCCCGGCAGCCCGAGCAGACCCTTGAGCGCGTACGCGGTGATCTCCTGCTCGTAGGCGGCAATCTGGTCCATACCGATCGCCCGCAGGTACTGCGCGGCGGCGGCGAGACCAACCGCCTGGGCGATCGGCGGCGTACCCGCCTCGAACCGGTGCGGCGGCGGTGCGTAGGTCGAGCCGGTCATCTTGACCACCTCGATCATCTCGCCGCCCCCGAGGAACGGCGGCAGCTCGGCCAGCAGGTCGTAGCGCCCCCAGAGGACGCCGATGCCGGTCGGGCCGACCATCTTGTGTCCGGTGAACGCGACCAGGTCGGCCCCCAAGGCGGCCACGTCGACCGGCATCTGCGGCACGGCCTGGGAGGCGTCGAGGATCACCGTGGCCCCGACCGCGTGGCCGAGGGCCGCGATCTGGCGGACCGGATTCACGGTGCCGAGCACATTCGACACATACGCGATCGAGATGATCTTGGTCCGCTCGTTGATCAAGCTCTCGGCGGCGGCCTTGTCCAGGTCTAGTCGACCCTCGTCGGTGACGTCGATCCAACGCAAGGTCGCGCCAGTGCGCTGGGCCAACAGCTGCCACGGGACGATGTTGGAGTGATGCTCCATCACCGAGATGACGATCTCGTCGCCGGGCCGCAGCGCGGCGCCGACACTGTGAGCACAGAGGTTCAGCGCCTCGGAAGCGTTCTTGGTGAAGATGATTTCCTCGGACCGTCCCGCACCGACGAACTGAGCCAGTTGGGCGCGCGCACCCTCGAAGGCCTCGGTCGCCTCGCCGCCGAGCAGGTGCATCGCCCGGGCCACATTCGCGTTGTGGTTGAGGTAGTGGTCCTCGATCGCCTCGACGACGACCCGCGGCTTCTGTGAGGTGTTCGCGCTGTCGAGGTAGACCAGCGGCCAATCACCGGCCGTTCGCGCCAAGATCGGGAAATCGCCGCGGATGGCGTCGACATCGAAGGGAATCGACTCGTCGGGCTCGAGCACGCCAGCGAGACCAATCTCGTCGATGTCGGTGGTGACCGGGTATTCCGGGCCACCCTCGACCGGTCGAACGTCGGATGACATGGCTTACTCCGCTCCTGCTCCAGCGGCGGCGCGGGTCGAATCCGCTCCAGCCGGCGCGCGGAGGTAGCGGTCATAGCCTTCGGCCTCGAGCCGCTCGGCCAGCTCCTGACCGCCCTGTTCGGCGATCCGGCCGGCGATGAAAACATGCACGTAGTCCGGCTTGATGTAGCGCAGGATGCGCGTGTAGTGAGTGATCAACAGCACGCCGCGGTCACCTTGGGCCGAGAAGCGGTTGACGCCCTCCGAGACGATCCGCAGCGCGTCGATGTCCAGACCTGAATCGGTCTCGTCCAAGATTGCGAACCGCGGGTTGAGGAGCTCGAGCTGGACGATCTCGTGACGCTTCTTCTCACCACCGGAGAAGCCCTCGTTCACGTTGCGATTGGCGAATTCGGTGTCCATGTTGACCCGGTCCATCGCGGCGTTGACCTCCTTGACCCAGGTGCGCAGCTTGGGCGCCTGGCCGTCGATCGCCGTCTTGGCGGTCCGCAGGAAGTTCGATACCGAGACCCCCGGCACCTCGACCGGGTACTGCATGGCCAGGAACAATCCGGCCCGGGCTCGTTGATCGACGCTGAGTGCGAGGAGGTTCTCTCCGTCGAGCGTCACGGTGCCAGAGGTGATCGTGTACTTCGGGTGGCCGGCGATCGAATACGCCAGCGTGGACTTACCGGAGCCGTTGGGGCCCATGATCGCGTGGGTCTCACCGCTGCGGATCGTGAGATCGACCCCGCGCAGGATCTCCTTGGCACCGGCTTCGGTGTCGACGGAGACGTGGAGGTCGCGGATTTCGAGAGTGGACATGAGGTTCAGGACTCCTGGATTTCTGAGGGGTGAATCGGGTTCGGGTCGACGAGCACATCGGCTCCCTCGACCACGCAGCGATAGATGGCCACCGGCTCGGTGGCGGGCAGGCCGAGCGGCATCCCGCTCCGCAGGTCAAAACGCGAGCCGTGGAGATAGCACTCGATCTCACCGTCGCCCACATCGCCTTCGGACAACGGGATAGCGGCGTGCGAGCACTCGTCGGCAATTGCATAGACCGTGTCATTGCTGCGCACGATGGCGATCTCGATGCCGTCGACCTCGACCGGAATGGCCGATTCCGGTGCGAGCTCGGCCAGAGCACAGGCGCGGACCAAGCTCATGCGTTCTCGTCCCCGTCGGCCAGCTCACTCGGGATCCCGACGTTGACGGCAAGCTCGGCTTCGACGGCGTCCATCAACCGCCGCTCGATCTCGGGCACGCCGATCCGCCGGATGATGTCGGCGAAGAAGCCGTGCACGACCAGCCGACGAGCCTCGGCCTCGTCGATGCCGCGGCTCCGCAGATAGAAGAGCTGTTCGTCGTCGAACCGGCCGGTGGTCGACGCGTGGCCGGCGCCCGCGATCTCGCCGGTTTCGATCTCCAGATTGGGCACCGAGTCGGCGCGACAGCCGTCGGTGAGCACCAGGTTCTTGTTGGACTCGTAGGTGGTGATGCCCTCGGCGACCTTGCGGATCAGCACATCGCCGACCCAGACCGAGTGTGCACCGCGACCCTGCAAGGCGCCACGATAATCGACATTACTCACGGTGAACGGCGCATTGTGATCGACGAAGAGCCGGTGCTCCAGATGCTGTCCGGCATCGGCGAAGTACAGGCCGAACTGGTCGACCTTGCCACCGGGACCCGCGTACTCCGACGTCTCGACCAGACGGACCAGATTGCCGCCGAGGGTGGCGGCCAGGGTCTTGACCTGGGCGTCGCGTCCGACCCGCACTGCGACCTGACCGGCGTGTACGGCGTCGTCGGCCCACAGCTGCAGTCCGACGAACTCCACCTGGGCGTGGTCGCCGACCAAGAGCGACACCGAGCTGGCGTAGGTGGCCGACCCCTGATGCTCCAGCACGATGGTGGCCTTGGCGTACGCACCGATCTTGATGATCACGTGGCCGAAGGTGGGCTGCTCGATCCCGGTGCCGGTCAGCGTGATCAGCACCGGACGGTCCAGCTCGGCCTCGGCCGGGATGTCGATCTTGATCGCACCGTCGGCGTTGGCCACGGCCAGGGCCGCGATCCGGTCCACCGGAGCCGGACCGTCGAGGGCGACGGCCTCGACGGTGGTGATCTGCGTCGTCGTCACCTGATCCGGAGCATCGACCGCCAGGTCCAGGGGACCCCCGGTGACACCTTCGCAATCCAACAGGCCGCGGAGCCGCTTGAGCGGGGTGAACCGCCAGACCTCCTCGAGGCCGGTCGGCCGGGGGTGATCGGCCAGATCGTAGGACGCCACCGGATGGAGGTGGGAGGCGACCGTCTCGACGGCGGCCGCCACATTCGGGGCAGGCGTCGCAACGGGCGGGGCGGTATCGATTGACACGTCTATCTCTCTCTGCCCTCTACGGGCGGGTGGACCAAAGGTGCGGGCGGCGTCGTCAGCCGACAGCGCCTTCCATCTGGAGCTCGATCAGCCGGTTGAGCTCCAGCGCATACTCCATCGGCAGCTCACGGGCGATCGGCTCCACGAAGCCGCGGACGATCATGGCCATCGCCTCGTCCTCGCCCATGCCGCGACTCATCAGATAGAAAAGCTGATCGTCGCTGACCTTGGAGACCGTGGCCTCGTGCGCCATCGATACGTCGTCCTCGCGGACGTCGACGTAGGGGTAGGTGTCGGAGCGACTGATCTGGTCGACGAGCAAGGCATCGCACTTGACGATCGACTTCGAGTGGTGCGCGCCTTCCTGCACCTGGACCAGGCCGCGGTACGACGTACGACCGCCACCCCGGGCCACCGACTTGGAGATGATCGAGGACGACGTGTACGGCGCGCAGTGGACCATCTTGGAGCCGGCGTCTTGATGCTGACCCTCGCCGGCGAAGGCGATGGACAGCGTCTCGCCACGGGAGTGTTCCCCCATCAGATAGACCGCCGGGTACTTCATGGTCACCTTCGAACCGATGTTGCCGTCGATCCATTCCATGGTCGCGCCCTCTTCGCAGGTCGCGCGCTTGGTCACCAGGTTATAGACGTTGTTGGACCAGTTCTGGATGGTCGTGTAGCGGCACCGGGCGCCCTTCTTCACGATGATCTCCACGACGGCGGAGTGCAGTGAATCGCTGCTGTAGATCGGCGCGGTACAACCCTCGACGTAGTGCACGTAGGCGCCTTCGTCGACGATGATCAAGGTCCGCTCGAACTGGCCCATGTTCTCGGTGTTGATCCGGAAGTAGGCCTGCAGCGGGATCTCGACGTGCACCCCCTTCGGCACGTAGATGAACGAACCGCCGGACCAGACCGCGGTGTTCAGGGCGGCGAACTTGTTGTCACCGACGGGGATCACGGTGCCGAAGTACTCCTGGAAGATCTCCGGGTGCTCCTTCAACGCCGTATCGGTGTCGAGGAAGATCACGCCCTGCTTCTCGAGCTCCTCGTTGATCTTGTGGTAGACCACCTCGGACTCGTACTGGGCGGCGACACCGGAGACCAGACGGGCCTTCTCGGCCTCCGGGATGCCGAGCTTGTCGTAGGTGTTCTTGATATCGGCGGGCAGGTCGTCCCAGGAAGCCGCCTGCTTCTCGGTCGACCGCACGAAATACTTGATGTTGTCGAAGTCGATGTCGTTCAACTCCGCACCCCAGGTCGGCATCGGCTTGCGGCCGAACAGGCGGTGACCCTTGAGACGCAGATCGAGCATCCACTGCGGCTCGCTCTTGAGGCCCGAGATGTTGGCCACGATCGCCGGCGTCAGGCCGCGCTGGGCGGTCGCCCCGGCGACGTCGGAATCGGACCAGCCGTACTCGTAGCGACCGAGCGCAGCCAGGTGCTCGTCCTGCGATTGACCTTTGCCGGCAAAGCCGCCGGGCGTCTCAACCGTGCCGAGCGGGCTGTTGACGGCCGGGTCCTGGATCTGGGTCATGAGGCTGGCCTTTCGATATCGAGTTTCATCTTCGGGATCTGGCTCGTGCCGGAGGCACGCGGGATCTGGCTCGTGCCGGAGGCACGCGGAACGTGAGTCGTACAGACACCGTCGCCGTGGGCGATGGTGGCGAGCCGCTGGACGTGAACGCCCAGCAATCGGGAGAACACCTCCGTTTCGACCTCACAGAGTTGCGGAAACCTCTCTGCGACATGGGCGACCGGGCAGTGGTGCTGGCACAGCTGTTCGCCCAGCGCCGACGGCAGGGTCGAGGCGACATAGCCGTCGTCGGATAGGGCGGACGCCAGGACTTCGGCCGGCGACGCATCGGCAGATGCGGCTGCGACCTTGGCGCGATAACGCTCCTCGACGGCGGCGATCCGGGATTCGGCGAAGCGGGTCACCGCGTCCGGTCCGGCCGTCTCGTCCAGGAATTCCAGCGCCGCAATCGCCAGGTCGTCGTACGCCGTGTAGAAGACCGCGCGGCCCGCGTCGGTGAGCACGAAGTCCTTGGCCGGTCGGCCACGGCCGCGAGCACCGTAGATCCGCTGCTCCCGGGCTTCGACGTGCCCGTAGGCGAGCAGCACGTCGAGATGCCGACGGATACCGGCCGGGGTGAGCCCCAGGCGACCTGAAAGCTCGGCCGCCGTCGACGGTCCGTGCTCGAGGATCGAATTGAGCACCCGCCGCCGGGTGGACGCGTCCACGTCGGCGTTCGGGGTCACTCCAGCGACACCGCTGGCGCGCTCAGAGTTTTTCACAACACCAGTGTGCTCTTATTCGAAGGGCCGGTTCAAATAAGGCGAACCTTAGTCGTACGGGCCCGATCGGGACCGACGTACGGTGCGGGGGTGGCTGACTCGACGATCACCGCTCGAACCGCTCGCGCCGAGTTCGATCCGACTGTGACGTATCTCAACACGGCGACCTACGGGTTGCCGCCGCGGAGCAGTTGGCTGGCCCTGGAAAAGGCCCAGACCGCGTATCGGGCCGGCACCGCCAGTCCCCTGGCCTACGACGTTTTCGTCGGCCAGGCTCGGGCGGCGTACGCGGAACTGGTGCAGGTGCCGGTCTCTCAGGTCGCGATCGGCAGCCAGGTGTCCGCCTTCGTCGCGCTGATCGGCTCCGGTCTGCCGGCCGGCAGTGAGGTGTTGACCGCAGAAGGTGACTTCACCAGCCTGCTGTTTCCCTTCGAGGTGCAGCGCCCGCGCGGGGTGGTGGTGCGTCAGGCTCCGGCCGACGACCTGGCCGCGGTGGTGACCGAGCAGACCACCCTGGTCGCCGTCTCGCTGGTGCAGTCCGCGAACGGGGCGGTGCTCGATATCGACACTCTGCGCGCCGCCTGCGCGCGGACCGGCACCCGGATCCTGCTGGATATCACGCAGGCTGCGGGCTGGCTCCCGGTCGATGCGAGCGGTGTCGACTACACCGTCTGTGGTGGCTACAAGTGGTTGCTGACCCCGCGCGGCACCGCGTACTTCACGATCAGACCGGAGCTGCTCGACGACCTGCTCCCGCAACAAGCCGGTTGGTACGCCGGTGAGGATCCGTGGCGGACGATCTACGGCCGGCCGCTGCGGCTGGCCGGCGATGCGCGGCGCTTCGACGTCTCCCCCGCCTGGCATGCCTGGGTGGCCGCGGCCCCGGCCCTCGAGCTGCTGGCCGAGATCGGGCCGGCGGAGCTGCATCGGCACAGCCTGGGCCTCGCGAACCGGTTCCGCGCCGCTCTGGGCCGGCCCGAAGGCAACTCAGCGATCGTCAGCCTGCTCGTCGACGAGAGCGCGCCCGAAGCCATGGCGACGGCCCGCATCGCCGCGGCGTTCCGGGCCGGTCGGCTCCGGCTGTCCTTCCACCTGGCCAACGATGCGCGCGACGTCGATCTTGCGGCTGCGGTCATCGGGCCCCTGGTCGGGGATCTTGATCGGGACGCCAGCGGTTGAACTGGGCTGTAGGCCAGCAGCGAATTCGTGAAGTGGGTGCGGAGACACCTGAGGCCTTCACCAAGCTCGAACCCGTCGCCGACGCCCCCAACCGGACACCAAGCCAGCACAATGAGTCCATGCAACTGCCCGTCATGCCGCCGATTGCGCCGATGCTGGCGAAGTCGGTCCCCGCGATTCCGACCGGGAATCTCTCTTTCGAGCCAAAGTGGGACGGCTTTAGATCCATAGTGTTCCGCGACGGGGATGAGGTGGAGATCGGCTCGCGCAACGAGCGGTCGATGAGTCGCTACTTTCCGGAGGTGGTCGAAGCCGTTAAGGCCAATCTGCCGGAGAAGTGCGTGATCGACGGCGAGATCGTCGTCGTGGTGGGGGACCGACTCGAGTTCGAGGTGCTTCAGCAGCGGATCCACCCGGCGGCCAGCCGGGTCAAGTTGCTGTCAGCGCAGACCCCGGCCCGCTTCATCGCGTTCGACCTGCTCGCCCTCGATGAGGTCGACTACACGAAACGCCCCTTCGAGGAACGGCGTGCTGCGCTCGAGCAGGCCTTGGGCGGCGCACGGGCGCCCATCCACCTGACGCCCATCACCCGTGACCCCGAAGTAGCCGAGCAATGGTTCTCACAGTTCGAAGGTGCCGGTCTGGACGGGGTGGTGGCCAAGCCGCTAAACGGCACCTATCAGCCCGACAAGCGGACCATGTTCAAGATCAAACACCAGCGGACCGCCGACTGCGTCGTCGCCGGCTACCGGGTCCACAAGAGCGGGCCGGACAGCATTGGCTCGCTACTGCTCGGTCTCTACAAAGCCGACGGCACCCTGGCCTCGGTCGGAGTGATCGGCGCCTTCCCCGCCGCCCGGCGCAAGGAACTGTTCGCCGAGCTGCAGCCACTCGTCACCACCTTCGACGGCCATCCATGGGACTGGGCCCGGCAACAGGACGAGGGCGCCACCCGCAACCCCCGCAGCTCGGAGTACAGCCGCTGGAATGTCGGCAAGGACCTCTCCTTCGTGCCGCTGAGGCCCGAGCTGGTCGTCGAGGTCCGCTACGAGCACATGGAGGGCGACCGGTTCCGCCACACCGCACAGTTCAACCGCTGGCGACCCGACCGCGACCCGACCTCCTGCACCTATGAACAACTCGACGAGCCGGTCAAGTACGACCTCGCTGACATCTTGAACGCGGGCCGAGATTGACCGACGAACCGGTCAACCACCTCACCGACGCTGGCGATGCCGCATCGATGCTCGCCACCTTGATCGACGAAGGGGTGGCAACCGGATGCGCAAGTCAGGCGCGGACGACGCAGCGCGGCAGCTGACCTACCCAGAGGTCGGGGCGACCGCAGGGGTCATGCCCTCCGGTTACCGCACGCTCGACGTTACCCAACCCATCGGCCGAGGCCAGGAGTGGTTCGAGACCGCCGCGCAACGCGTGCTCAGCTGGGACATGCATCGCCGAGCGGGTTTACTCGTCCACACCGACCAGCCCCATGTGGCCGCCCACGCGGACGCGGTGCTCGAGCTCCGGCTTGGTCCATGGTGGATGCGAGCCCCCGTCCGCGTCGTCACGGTAGTGCGCGAGCCAACCACCCAGGGCTTCGCCTACGGCACCCTCCCCGGTCATCCAGAGTGCGGCGAGGAGCGCTTCCTTGTCCATATCGACGCTGATCAACTGGTCACGGCTCAGATCCGCGCCTTCTCTCGGCCCGGTCGCTGGTTCACCCGCCTCGGCCGCCCGATCGCCCGCCGGGTTCAGAACGCCATAACTCAGCGCTACCTCGACGCGTTGATCCAACCCCTCATTCTTTAAGGAGAACGGCTCGGGCGCCTCGCCGAAGGCGATCCAGGCGACCGAGCCAGCAGCGGCGGCCCGGTGGGCTACCGTCATTGCCCCATGCTGTCCCGAGATCGGGCGTGCTGCATGATCACGTGGTGATCGAGCGGAATTGGAGTGGGACGTACCGGTATCGGGCCGAGCGGCTGCTTCAGCCGCGGACGATCGAGGAGTTGCAGGAGCTAGTGGCGCGCGGCGGGCCGCTGCACGCGCTCGGCACGCGGCATTCGTTCAACGACGTAGCCGACGCCTCCTCGCTCATCTCGCTGTCGCAGTTGGCCGGTCAGGTACGGATCGACGAGGCCGCCAGCACGGTGACGGTGCCGGCCGCCGTCCGCTACGGCGACCTCGCGGCCCGGCTGCAGCCCGAGGGTTGGGCACTGGCCAATCTGGCGTCGCTTCCCCACATCTCGGTGGCCGGTTCGGTGGCGACTGCCACCCATGGCTCCGGGAACGGCAACCAGACGCTTGCCTCCGCGGTCACGGCCATGACCCTGGTCAACGGCCGCGGTGAGGTGGTCGAGATCGGCATCGACGACGCCGACTTCGCCGGTGCCGTGGTCCATCTCGGCGCGCTCGGCGTGGTCACCGAGCTCACCTTGGCCATCGAACCGACCTTCGACGTCCGCCAGGACGTTTATGAGCACCTCCCTTGGGCGCGGCTCGACGATTCGTTCGAGGCGGTGCTGGGCGCCGGTTACAGCGTCAGTGCGATCACCGACTTCGCGCAGGACGACGTCGATCTGCTCTGGGTGAAGACCCGACTGACCGACGGCGAGCCGGCCCGCATGCCGACGTCACTGTTCGGGGCGGCAGCGGCCACCGAGAAGGTGCACATGACGCGCGGCAACGATCCGCGGTTCTGTACCCCGCAGCTGGGCGAAGTCGGGCCCTGGTCGGATCGGCTGGCGCACTTCCTGCTCGAGTTCACCCCCAGCAGCGGAGCGGAGATCCAGACCGAGTACCTGATGGACCGGGTGCACGGACCCGCGGCACTGCAGGCGCTGCGTGGACTTGGCCGGATCATTGCTCCGTTGGTGAAAAGCGCCGAGATCCGAACGGTGGCGGCCGACGAACTCTGGCTGAGCCCGGCGTACCGCACCGATGTATTCGGCGTGCACTTCACCTGGCACCCTGATGTCGAGGTTGTGCGGGCGGCCGTGGCCGAGATCGAGCGGGCGCTGGCTCCGTTCAGCCCGCGACCGCACTGGGCCAAGGTGTTCGGAGACGGTCACGACTGGGCTGCGCTCTATCCCCGACTCGAGGATTTCCGCCGGCTGGTCGAGCGTTTCGATCCCGATGGGGTCTTCCGCAACCCATTCCTGACCCGGACCGTTCTCGGCGCCTAGGCCACTAGACTGCCTCGGTGCCCAGCCGCGTACCCGCCCTCGTTGTGGCGGAGCTCGTGGTGCGCTTCGGTGACCGGCAGGTCCTCGACGGGCTCACCCTGCAGGCGGCCACTGGCGAACTGACGGCCATCCTCGGTCCGAACGGTGCGGGCAAGACGACCCTGCTCCGTTGCGCGACCGGGTTGTTGAACCCCGTATCAGGCACCGTCACCGTGCTGGGCGATCGGCCGGGGTCGCCGGCGAACGCGGCCCGGGTCGGGCTGATGCCGCAGAGCGCCGGCGCCTGGTCGGGCGTCCGCGCGGTCGAGCTGCTGACCTACCTGGCTGGGCTGTTCGACAATCCGCTCCCGGTGAGCGCCATCGTGGAGCGACTCGGGATTGACCGGTACGCGCGCACCCAGTACCGGCGGTTGTCCGGCGGCCAGCAGCAGGCGGTGAATCTGGCCGGCGCGCTGATCGGGCGGCCCGAGCTGGTCTTCCTCGACGAGCCGACCGCCGGGATGGACCCGCACGCCCGCCGGACCACCTGGGAGCTCCTCCGGGAGCTGCGCGCCTCCGGTGTCACCATCGTTTTGACCACCCACGCCATGGATGAGGCGGAGACCTTGGCCGACCAGGTCTTCATCGTCGACGAGGGCGCCGTCCAACTGGCCGGCACGGTCGACGAGCTCACATTGTCTGGGCGCACCACCCTCGAGGACGTGTTCATCGCCAACACCAGACCACGGGCCGCCTGATGGTCGCCCTCGATCTCGCGCCGGCCCCGGGTGCCGCGCCGACGGCGAAGCGCATCGTCCGACACGGACTGATGGAGGCCAAGCTCCTGGCCCGCAACGGCGAGCAGCTGCTGCTCGCCCTGGCTATCCCGCTCGGCATCCTGCTGGCCGGCCACTCCTTCGGTGGGCGATTCGGCAATCTGAACGGCCTGGCGCCCTCGGTCCTCGCGCTGGCCCTCTGGTCATCGTCGTTCACCTCGGTGGCCATCGCCACCGGCTTCGAGCGTCGCGACGGCGTGCTCGAGCGTCTGGCGACCAGTCCGCTCGGCAAATCCGGGCTGCTTGCGGGCAAAGTGCTGGCCGTCACCATGATCACGCTCGGCCAGTTGTTGATCTTGATCACCACGGCGCTGATCATTGGATGGCGACCGGCCTTCACGATTGCGTCATTCCTCGACACCGTGCTCGTAGCCGTCCTGGCTTCAGCGACCTTCGTCTGCCTGGGGTTGCTGCTGGCGGGCCGGTTGCGAGCGGAGATCACCCTGGCCGTGGCCAACCTCGTCTATCTCGTGCTGCTCGCCGCCGGCGGGCTGGTGCTGCCGCTGGACCGCTATGTGGGCGTGGCCCGGCCGATCGTCTCGGTTCTGCCAACCGCGGCGCTGGGCGAAGGATTCCGGTCGGCGGCGGCCGGAGTGATTCTCGGCTGGCCGCTGCTGGTCCTCACCGGCTGGCTGCTGATCAGTGGACTCGCCGCACGGAGGTTTTTCCGATGGACATCCTGAACGTCGTACGCGGCCCGAACGCCCTGCGGCGATGGGCGGTCGTCTCGTTGATCATGAACATGGTCATCGTGGTGACCGGGGCCCTGGTCCGGCTGACCGGATCCGGTCTGGGCTGCCCGACCTGGCCGAAGTGCACCGCCGAGTCCTACGTCAGCCATCCCGCGCTCGGCATCCATGGAGCGATCGAATTCGGCAATCGGCTGTTGACCTTCGTCTTGATCATCGCCGCGATCTTGACCTTCGTCGCCGCGCTGTTGTATCGCGAGCACGGCCGGTCTCGGCGAGATCTTCGCTGGCTGACCGCCGGCATGGCGATCGGGATTCCCTTCCAGGGGGTCATCGGCGGCATCACGGTGCTGACCCAGCTCAATCCGTACGTGGTGGCCCTGCACCTGATCTTGTCGATGGTGCTCATCGCCTTGGCGGTGTGGCTGGTGCGGAAGACCTGGTCGGCTGTCCCGGATCTCGCGACCGGCCGCTCGGTGATCGTCACTCGGGTCGCCTTCGCGCTGATTTGGCTGGCCGTCTGGATCGGCACGACGGTGACCGGCAGCGGGCCGCACGCCGGTGATGATCATGCTCCGCGGAACGGGTTGAATGGGGCGTTGGTCACTGATCTGCACGCCTACACGGTGTACGCGGCCGTGGCGGTCACCGTCGCCGGCGTGATCCTGCTGCGCAGCCGAGCCGCGATCCTGCTGCTCGTGGTGGAGATCATCCAGGCCGGGATCGGGATCACCCAGTACCGGCTGGGCGTGCCGATCGGGTTGGTCGTGCTGCATCTGCTCGGCGCCTCGCTGGCCGTAGCCGCCGCCACGAATCTCATGTTGGCGACCCGTCGGGCGCCGGTCGAATCAACGCCGATGGTCGCGAGCCCCGAGCGCAGCGCTCGTCCGGTCTGACCTCGCCGATCTGTGGTCAGGCCCGCACGAGTCTCTCGATCTGGGCGGCCACCTGAGCGGCGCCGACCGGCGACATGATCAGCGTGTAGTGGTTGAGATCGCGGAGTTGCTCGACCTCGAGTGCGGGCAGGACCGCCCGCCAGTGGTCAATGGCGGCTGCTGGGTAGAGCCCGGGTGGATCGTCGAGCAGACCGCGGGGCACGGTGATCATGGTGAGTGGTCGCTGCCGTTGCGCCAGCCCCTGGCCGGCGTCCGGTGGTGAACTGGTCGATCGAGTCCCGGCGGACCGCGTCGAGCGACACCGAGGAGCGCAACTCAGGCGGCTCTCCGACCAGGTCGTAGTCGAGATAGTCGGTGAGCGCCGGACTCCACGCGCCGAGCAGAGCGGGATGCGGCCGCCAGAAGTCGTGGTGAGCTGCGAGATCGGGAAAGATCAGGCCGAGTCGCTGCAGCGCCGGTCCGAGGGTGCTCGCGAGCACCTGGTCGATATCGGTCTGCGGAGGCAGCACGAAGGGCAGCCCGCCATCGAGCAGCAGGACCTCGGTGATCAACTCGGGGTGTCGGTGGGCCGTCCAGACGGCTACGAACCCGCCCATCGAATGGCCGACGATCGGCACCGGGCCGAGATCGAGTTGGTCGATCAACCGGCCGAGGTCGTCGGCATGCTGAGCCATCCCGTACGGCGCCGGCAGGTCGCCGCTGCGGCCTCGGCCACGCAGATCCGGCGCAACGATCCGCCAGCCGGGCAGGGATTCTGCCACCAACCGCCAGGCCCGGTGGTTGGCGGTGATGCCGTGCACGGCGAGCACCGGGGGCGCATCGTCGGGACCCCAGATGCCGGTCCGCAGCCGACCGCCCCGTACCTCGATGTCGGCCGTCCGGTAGCGAACAGCGGGGTCAGTCATTGCGCGCTCCAACCGCCGTCCATGGCGTACGAGGCCCCGGTCACCATCCCGGCGTGGGGACCGACCAGCCATCCGGCCAACTCGGCCACCTCAGCCGGCTCGACCAGACGTTTGATCGCCGAGTGGGTGAGCATGATCTTCGCGACCACCTCGGACTCGTCGATGCCGTGCAACTTGGCCTGATCGGCGATCTGCTTCTCGACCAGCGGAGTGCGGACGTAACCGGGGTTGAGGCAATTGCTGGTGACGCCGTGCGCAGCGCCTTCCAGAGCGGTCACCTTCGACAGGCCCTCCAGTGCATGCTTGGCCGTCACGTACGCCGACTTGTAGGCCGACGCCCGCAGCCCGTGGACCGACGAGACGTTGACGATCCGACCGTAGCCGCGGGCGTACATGCCCGGCAGGGATGCCTTGATCAACAGGAACGGGGCCTCGACCATGATCATCATGATCGATCGGAAGATGTCGGGGTCGAAGTCCTGGATCGGGCTCACGTGCTGGATGCCGGCATTGTTGATCAAGATGTCGGTGTCGATCGTGGCGTCGTCCAGTCGCTGACGGTCGGTGAGATCGAGCTCCCAGGCTTCGCCGCCGAGCTCGTCGGCCAATCGGCGGGCGCCGTCCCCATCGACATCGGCGATCCGCACGGTGGCTCCGCGTCCGGCCAGGTGTCGTGCGATCGCCGCGCCGATGCCGCTGGCACCGCCAGTGATCAACGCCGACCGCTCCGCGAGGTCACCCGGCTGCTCGGTCATGGTCTTGTCCTCCCGGCACAGTTGGGTCGAGCATCACTACGCTCACCCTATGAGTCTCCTGCCCGGCATCGCCGCCAAGACCGTCCAGACCTCGCGGTTACGCAGCAACGTGCTCTATCGCTCCGAGGTGGCGGCCGGATCCACGCCGCTGGTGTTCGTCCACGGCAACGTGTCGTCGTCGCTGTTCTGGCAGCCGCTGATGCTCAGCCTGCCGCCGTCGATCAACGCCGTCGCCGTTGATCTGCGTGGCTACGGCGACAGCGAACCAGCGCCCGTCGATGCCAGCCGCGGACTGCGGGATTTTGCCGACGACCTCGCCGAGGTGATCGCCGAGCTCGGTCTCGAGCCCGCGCACATCGTCGGCTGGAGTATGGGTGGCGGCGTCGTCATGCAGTATGCGCTGGATCACCCGGTGAGCAGCCTGACGCTGATCGCCCCGGTCTCGCCGTACGGCTTCGGTGGCACCGCCCTCGACGGCAGTCTGCTGAACGCCGATGCCTCCGGGACCGGTGGCGGCGGGGCCAATCCGGACTTCATCGCGCGCTTGCGCGACGGCGATCGGAGTGCGGACAGCCCGACCTCGGCGCGTTCGGTCTATGCCACGACATACGTGAAGCCCGGTTTCGTCTCCGACCTCGAAGACGTATGGGTGGAATCCATGCTGACCACTGCGCTCGGTCCGGACAACTACCCCGGCGACGCCGCCACCACCGAGCACTGGCCCGGGTTCGCCCCCGGCACCCGCGGGATCCTGAACACGATGGCGCCAACCCACCTCGATCTCACGGCGATCGTCGACCTGCCCACCAAGCCGCCGCTGCTGTGGATCCGCGGCCTCGACGACGTGATCGTCTCCGACACGTCCTACTTCGACCTCAACTTCCTCGGCCAGATCGGCGCCGTCCCGGGCTGGCCCGGAGCTGACACCGCTCCCCCGCAGCCGATGATCAGCCAGACCCGGGCCGTCCTTGATCGGTACGCCGCGAACGGCGGCCGCTATCAGGAAGTCGCCGTGCCGGACTGTGGCCACTCACCGCATCTCGAACACCCGGACGTGGTCCGGTTGTCGATCCTGAGTCATCTCGAGGCCTGAGACCACGACCGGGCCATGAAATTGACCCGCGAACCGTGACCATCCAACCGCTCCTCGATCTGGTCGATTCGTTCGACGGTGCGGAGACGCTGGCGCCGGGTGCGGACAGCGGCGCCCCGCCTATCGCCTGGGGTGACTTCACCTTCGATGACGCGTCGGACGGTCAGTTCCTGGGGTTCGCTGAGCTTGTCGAAGCGCACC
This sequence comes from uncultured Actinomycetota bacterium, assembly GCA_963731295.1. Lineage (GTDB taxonomy): Bacteria > Actinomycetota > Actinomycetes > Propionibacteriales > Propionibacteriaceae > Microlunatus. The sequence goes on along the minus strand of CAVSUP010000003.1, from coordinate 1,511,255 downwards.
AGTCGTAGCGGTGTTGATCTTGCCCTTCGACCGGCTCAGGGCACGAAAAGCCCCGCGCTTCCGCAAGGGGTGTCGGAGGCTACGTTCGCTGAGCCTGTCGAAGCGCACCCGCCAGTAGCGGGTTGATCTTGCCCTTCGACCGGCTCAGGGCACGAAAAGCCCCGCGCTTCCGCGAGGGGTGTCGGAGGCTACGTTCGCTGAGCCTGTCGAAGCGCACCAGTCGTAGCGGAGTTGATCTTGCCCTTCGACCGGCTCAGGGCACGAAAAGCCCCGCGCTTCCGCGAGGGGTGTCGGAGGCTACGTTCGCTGAGCTTGTCGAAGCGCACCCGCCAGTAGCGGGTTGATCTTGCCCTTCGACCGGCTCAGGGCACGAAAAGCCCCGCGCTTCCGCGAGGGGTGTCGGAGGCTACGTTCGCTGAGCCTGTCGAAGCGCACCAGTCGTAGCGGTGTTGATCTTGCCCTTCGACCGGCTCAGGGCACGAAAAGCCCCGCGCTTCCACGAGAGGTGTCGGAGGCTACGTTCGCTGAGCTTGTCGAAGCGCACCCGCCAGTCGCGGGTTGATCTTGCCCTTCGACCGGCTCAGGGAACGGATGGCTGACCAGTTGTCGCGGAGGTGTCGTTTTGCCGGCCAACCGACCGCTAACCACTGGTCAGCGGAGGGAGAAGCCGCCGTCGATCAGGAGTTCGGTGCCACAGCAGAACGCGGCCTCGTCGCTGAGCAGGTATTCGACCGCACCGCTGATCTCCTGAATCGTGCCGAAGCGCTTGAGAACCGTCTCGGTCAGCCATTGCTCGTGCATGTGCACTTTCAGGGCGTTCAGGGGTGTGTCCACGTAGCCGGGGGAGACCGCGTTCACCCGTACGCCGCGTGGTCCCCATTCGACGGCGAGCGAGCGGGTGAGCGCGGCGACGCCGGCCTTGGAGGTGTTGTAGACGCTCTGCTTCTGCGGATGGTTGACGACGGCGGTCCCTGACATCGAGGCCACGTTGACGATCGCGCCACCGTCGCCGAGCTCGAGCAGCCGTTTGCCGAATTCTCGGCAGGTCAGAAAGACGCCGCGCAGGTTGACCCCCATCACCTTGTCGTAGAGGTCCATCGGCAGGTCTTCCGCGGCGACGTCGTTCTCCACGATGCCAGCGCACGTAACCAGATCGATCGGTGCCGGATCCTCGGCGTAGAGCTGCTCAACCGCGGCGATGACCGACGCTTCGGAGGTCAGATCCACCGACACCCCGGTCAAACCATCAGCCAGTCCGTCGATGCTCAAGTCCAGGGCATGGACGCGCGCGCCCTGGTCCAGCAACGATCGACAGATCCCGCTGCCGATACCACCGGCAGCTCCGGTGACCGCAATCCGGCGACCAGCAAAGCGCTCGCTCATCGGTTCCTCTCGTCAAGGTGTTATGACAGGATATCAGCATGCGAACAGTTCACAACGATCGGTGCATCCTGTACTGACAGCATGGGTACGATGATCAAATCCCGTTGTCAGCGGCCCCAGGCTGCAGTGGCAGGGACCGCGCCCAAAGGGGGACCCTCGTGAAAGCGGTTGTCTACGACCGACCCGAGCACTTCGACATCCTGGACGTGCCGACGCCGAAGCTCCGTGCCGGCGAAGTTCTGATCCGGTTGGTCGTGGCCGGCGTGTGCGGGACCGACGTGCATCTCCATCTTGGCGAGTTCGGCCCGACGTATCCGCTGACCCCCGGACACGAGATGGTCGGCGAGGTGGTCGAGCTCGGACCGGGCGTTACCTCACCGCAGGTCGGTGACCAGGTGGCGCTCAACAACACCGCAGCCTGCGGCTTCTGTGCCAACTGCCGGCGGGCGATGGCCAACTTCTGCCTCAATCCCTCGGCGCAGGGGGTCAACGCGCCCGGCGGGTTCGCCGAATACGTGGCCGCTCCGGCCGGACTCTGTCACGTCGTCAACGATCTGCCGCCCGAGGTCGCTGTCTTCGCGGAGCCGACCGCCTGTGCCATCCATGGGCTCGACATCTTGGCGCTCACGCCAGGAAGCGACACGTTGATCTTCGGCACGGGACCCACCGGCCTGCTGTTGATTCAACTGCTGGCCCGCAGCGGAGCCGGTCGGTTGACCGTGGTGGCACCGACCCGGTTCAAGCTCGATCTCGCTGCCCAGCGGGGAGCGGACGAGGTGGTCAGCATGGTCCGGGACGATCCTGGCGCCTCGACGGCACGGCTGCGCGAGCTCGCACCCGACGGCTTCGACGTGGTGATCGATGCCACCGGGGCGGTGTCGGTGCTCGAGCAGACGATCGGGCTGACGCGCGATGGCGGGACGGTCTTCGTCTACGGAATGACCCGCGAAGCCGACCGATGGGCAATCCCGCCGTACGAGATCTTCCGCCGCGAGCTGACCATCAAGGGTTCCTTCGCCCAGTGCTATTCGTTCGACCGATCGCTGCTGGCCCTGCGGGAAGGAAAGGTCGATACCGCGGACCTGATCACCCACCGATTCAGTCTCGACCAGTACGGCGAGGCGTTGGCCGCGGTCGTCGACAGCTCCTGCATCAAGGCCGTGATCGTTCCGTAGGCGTCCCCGAGGCGGTGCCGCAAAGCTCCTGTCCATAACGATTTTCCTGGAGGTCTCCGTGCTCGATTCCCACCCGCTCCTCGTCGAGCGTCGATCATGATCATCAGCCATGACCTCGGGACCACCGGGGACAAGGCGACGCTGGTCGACGCCGACGGTCGGGTGGTCGGGTCGGTCTCGGAGACCTACGGCACCGATTTCGGTCCGCAGGGCAAGGCCGAGCAGGATCCGGCTGCTTGGTGGCAAGCGGTCGCGCAGGCGACCCGACGACTACTGGACCGCGTTCCGGATGCCGCGCGCCAGGTCGAAGGCGTGTCCTTCTCCGGCCAGATGATGGGTGCGGTCCTTCTCGACGAGGCCTTCGAGCCCGTACGCCCGGCAATCATCTGGGCCGATACCCGCTCGACCGAGCAGGCCGATCGGCTGGTGGAGCGATTCGGGCTGGAGTCGGGCTATCGGGTGACCGGCCACCGGATCAATGCCACCTACTCACTGACCAAGGTGATGTGGGTCCGCGATCATGAACCCGAGGTCTTCGCCCGGGCCCGTCATCTCTTGCTGGCCAAGGACTTCATCGTCCACCGATTGACCGGCGTCCTGGTCACCGACCCCTCCGACGCCAGCAGCACGAACGCCTTCGACCAACGGTCCGGCACCTGGTCGGCGGAGTTGATCGAGGCCTCCGGACTGTCCCGATCGCTGTTCCCCGAGATCGCCGCTTCGACGCAGATCGTCGGCAATGTCACCGCCGAAGCGGCCGCCGTGACCGGGCTCCGGGTCGGCACGCCGGTCGTGCTGGGCGGTGGTGACGGACCGATGGGCGCGTTGGGCGCCGGCATCGTCTCGGCCGAATCCGGCGCCTACGCCTATCTGGGCTCCTCGTCGTGGGTGTCGCTGGCTTCCGATGAGCCGCTGCACGATCCGCTGATGCGCACCATGACGTTCAACCATGTGGTGCCCGGCAGGTTCGTCCCGACGGCAACGATGCAGGCCGGTGGCGCGTCCCTGGAATGGGTGGTCGACGTTCTTGCTCCGGATGAGGTCGGCCGCTTCGAGCGGTTGCTCGGACGTGCCGCCGATGTCGCGGCCAGCGCCGACGGGCTGTACTTCCTGCCGCACCTGCTCGGCGAGCGGTCGCCCTACTGGAACCCGCGAGCCCGTGCGGTCTTCGTCGGGCTGGCCCGGCACCACGGCCCGGAGCATCTGACGCGCGCCGTGCTCGAAGGTGTGGCCTTCAACCTGTACACCGGGCTCCGGGCCTTTCAGGAGAACGGGGCCCAGATCGACACCATGGACGCCATCGGCGGCGCGGCTCATTCCGACCTGCTGCTCCAGTTGTTCGCCAACATCTGGGGGGTCCCGATCGGGCGTCGCGCTCTGGTCGGGGAAGCCACCGCGCTCGGCGCCGCCATCGTCGGTGGGGTCGGAGTCGGGATGTTCGACGGCTTCGACATCGCTCGCCGATTGTCCGACCGCACCGCGGAGTTCACCCCGGACGCGTCCCGCCACGGCTCGTACCAGCGGGCCCACGAGATCTTCCTCGACGCCTACCGTCGACTGGAGCCCTGGTTCGATCACCAGGCTGAGTAGTCCTCCGCGGGGACTCATCGCCACCGGACGGCCGGTCCGCGCGCCCCTGAGCCTGTCGAAGGGCAAGATCAACTCCGTTACCATCGGTGCGCGTCGACAAGCTCAGCGAACGCAGGCCTTCCGCGCCCTGAGCCTGTCGAAGGGCAAGATCAACTCCGTTACCACCGGTGCGCTTCGACAAGGTCAGCGAACGTAGGCTTTCGTGCCCTGAGCCTGTCGAAGGGCAAGGTCAACTCCGCTACCACTGGTGCGCTTCGACAAGCTCAGCGAACGTATGCCTTTCGTGCCCTGAGCCTGTCGAAGGGCAAGATCAACAGGCAACTGGCGGGTCGCTTCGACAAGCTCAGCGAACGTGAGCCTTTCGCGCCCTGAGCCTGTCGAAGGGCAAGATCAACTCCGCTACCGTCGGTGCGCTTCGACAAGCTCAGCGAACGTAGTTTCGCGGCCCTGAGCCTGTCGAAGGGCAAGACCAACAGGCAACTAGCGGGTGCGCTTCGACAAGCTCAGCGAACGTAGTTTCGCGGCCCTGAGCCTGTCGAAGGGCAAGATCAACTCCGTTACCATCGGTGCGCTTCGACAAGGTCAGCGAACGTAGGCCTTTCGTGCCCTGAGCCTGTCGAAGGGCAAGGTCAACAGGCAACTGGCGGGTACGCTTCGACAAGCTCAGCGAACGTAGCCTCCGACACCCTCGCGGAAGCGCGAGCCGTTCTCGCGCCCTGAGCCTGTCGAAGGGCAAGATCAACAGGCACCTGGACAGGCGAGGCTTGCATCCGCGAGGGTCAGGTAGTGCGATAGCCGGTGTGGTCGGGGTTGGGTTTGGTGGTCCAACCGCCGTCGGGGGTGGCGACGACCAGTTGCTGCATGCCGCCGGCCTCTTCGATGATGCCGTAGTCCTGGCCGGCGTCGGAGGCGTAGCAGAACAGGGTGACAAAGCGATCGGCTCCGACGTTAACGCTTCGATGGATCCAGTTGCCTGGTACATAGACCGCGACACCGGGGGTCATTTCGAGGGCCTGGGCGCGCCCGTCGACGGTCTCCAGGAGCATCACGCCTCGGCCCGCGAGCCCTAGGTAGAGCTCGGAGCGATCAGAGATCTGATGCAGGTGACCGCGGGTGACGGCGTATTCGTCGCCGACCCGACCCGGCTCCAGCACGCTGGTCCCGGTGATCAGACCGCCCGGGCCGGGCTCACTGCGACTGCTCTCCACCCAGTAGACCGGCGCACCGGAATCATCAGCCAGCCGCTCGGCGAAGGCCGAGCGGTCGCGATAGACACCGTGCAGATCAGGCAGGAACTTCTCGTAGCGCTCGTTGCTACCTTCGAGCCGCCCTTCGCTGGGCCGAGGAACGAGCACCACCGGATCGACCGGGATGAAGGCCGGTGCGGACGGGGTGGTGGCCGAGGGGGCGGTGTCGGGCATCTCGATCTCAGGCTTCCTGTCGGTACGGATCATCAGTGTGGATCGGGGGGTTCGGCCGCGAATCGGCCGAGCCAGGCGGTCGGATTGTCGTGGGTGACGGCATCGACGAGCGCCGAACCTCCAGCTCGCGCGAGGCGCGGCAGGATCCGCTCGTCCACATAGGCCAGACCGGGCAGGCCGCCGTACGCGACATAGCGGGTTCGTCGGGCGACGTCGCCGCCGATCAGGATGTGGCCGGCACCGCCCTGCTCGGCCGTCGCGCACAGGCAGTCGATGATCACCGAATCGGGCCAGTTGCGACTGCGCGCGAAGCCGTCGTAGCCCAGGTAGGCGCCGGCCGCCGCCAGCTCGGCGTGCAGGCCCGGATCGGGATTGCGATCGACGTGGGCCAGCGCCACGGCCGCCGCACCAACTCCTTCTTCGGCGAGCACGGCCAAGACCTCGAACGCGGCGGTGCCGTGCTCCAGGTGCACCATGATCGGAGCGCCGACCGCACGGTGTGCTGCACCTACGGCGGCCAGGACCCGACGCTCGAACGGGGAGATCCGCCAATAGCCGAGGCCCGCCTTGAGGACACCCGCACGGACCTGGACACCGTCGAGCCCACCGACGGGTTGCCCGCGGCGGAGTTCATCAACCTCCGGCAGTCCGTCGACGAGCTCGCGGACAAAACGCTCGGCGAGCTCGACCTCGGCCAGCTCCGTGATCCAGTGCCCAACGCCATAGTGCTCCTCGCGGTGCGCCCCGGTCGTCGCCACGATCTGCAAGCCGGTGCCGGCGCTGATCCGGGCGAGCGCCGCGGGATTCCGGCCCAGCCCGACCGGAGTCGCGTCGACCATGGTCGTCGTCCCGGACCGGCGCAACAGCGCCGCCTCGGCCCCGCTCAAGGCCTCGTCGGTCAGCTCGTCGCCAGGCAGCAGCGGACTGACCTGGAACAGGTGCTCGTGGTAGTTGACCCGACCGAGCGACGGCCCGGGGCGATCGCCGAGCACCGTGCGGACCAGACCGGTCATCCTCGAAACCGCGCCGCGACCCGGCTGAGCTCGTCGACGGTCTCCGGGGTCATCTCGATGCCGAACACGTCACCGACGACCTGGGACCAGCCGTGGACGAAATAGCGCCAGCCGTCCTCGACCACCAGTCCAGCCCGGGTCTGCTGGGCCGCGGCCTGGCGCAGAAACTCGAGCGTTCCCCGGTAGTTGAACTCCCAGACCACCGCGTTCCGCGGGAAGACCGCCCGGTCACTGAGCGGGGATCCGGGGCGGTCCTTTCCCAGTCCGGTGGCATTGACCACCAGGGTGCCTTCGGGCAAAGCAGCGAGCAGCGCGTCGACCTGGTCCGCCCGCTCGGTGAGGACCAAGCGAACGGCGTCGTCGGCTACGCCACTGCGCTCGAGGATCTGCCGCAGGTGGTCAAGGTGGCTTTCGCGGCGATCGGTCACGATGATCTCGGTCGGCCGATCGCTGCGCAGCGCCAGTTGCTGGGTCAAGGCGCAGCCGGAGCCACCGGCCCCCAGCACGAGCGCCGCGGCGCCGGTGGAGCCGAAGTAGTCGTCCGCCACGAACTCCTGGAGGGCGAGTCGGACGGTGATCGGATCCTTGGCGGCGCCGATCAGCTGGTCACCGCGCTTGGCGATGGAGGAGATCTCACCGAAGATCTGCGCCAGGCTGTCCAGTTCGTCGAAGAGATCACCGGCCGCTTGGTAGACCGCCAGCTTGTGGGTGGTCACCAGAGCCCCGTAGTGCCGGGAGTCGTCGCGGATCGCCTCGACCAGGCGGCGATAGACCTCCGGCTCGGCGTCCAGCGGCACGTCGTGTCCCCGCAGCGTGGAGGTCGGCAGGCCGAGCACCGCGGCCCACTCCGGGAAAACCTTCATGATCGAGGAGCCGGACGTGGTGACCCCGACGAACCCCAGGTAACCAGTCATCGGGAGTCTTCGGTCGGCCGAGCGGCCGCCAGGGCGCTCGCATACACGCGCGCATTGGCCTCGACCGTGTCCCAACGACCACTGTTCATCAAGGCCGCCGAGCACAGGTCGCCGCCGGCGCCGACCGCGACCGCTCCGGCGGCCAGCCAGGCACCGACATTGTCGAAGCGCACGCCGCCGGTCGGCATCAGCGGCGTATGCGGGAACGGTCCGCGGAGTGCGCGCAGATAGTCCGGACCGCCGAGTGAGGCGGGGAAGATCTTGATGGCATGGGCGCCGAGACGGATGGCTTGCATGACCTCACTGGGCGTCAGCGACCCGAGATAGACCGCCGCACCGGTCGCCAGCATCGTTGGCGCCAGTTCGGGATCGGTGCCCGGACTGACCAGGAAGCGCGCCCCGGCGTCGACCGAAGATCGAGCCTGGTCCTCGGTCAGCACCGTGCCCGCACCGAGGTAGAGCTCGTCGCCGTAGCGCCGGGCCAGGGCATCGATCGCCTCGGCCGCTCCCGGCGTGCTGAACGTGATCTCGATGCCGGTGACTCCCCCGGCGTGGAGTGCTTCGACGGCTCGTACGGCCTGCTGGGCCGACGCGCATCGGAGCACGGCAATCACTCCCGCACCCGAGAGCGCAGCGAGGTGGTCGATCCGGTCGTGGGGCTGACGGTCGAACGTCGGTTGGCTGTTCACACCGAACCGCCTTTCGGGGCTAGAGGTGTGGGGACGAGATTCGTAGGGACCTCCCCGCGCAGGACGGCGAGCACCGACGCGGCGGCACCACGGCCCATCCGGTCAACGGCCTGCACGGTCTGCGCGGCCGAGTGCGGCGTGAAAATGGTTCGATCGATCAGATCCGGCGCCAGCAACGGGCTGGACTCACCCTCACCCTCGCCGGAGAGGATGTCCGCGGCATACGCGGCGACCGTGCCGTCCCGAAGGGCCCCGGCCAGCGCGAGCTCGTCGACCAGGGTGGCGCGGGCGGTGTTGACCAGCAGCAGACCACGTCGTACGCCGGCCAGCCAGTCGGCGTCAACCAGCGGCTGGTCGCCCGGCAGGTGCAGCGTAATCACATCCGACCGCGAGCAGAGTTCGGCCGGGTCGACGACCTGAATGTTGGCGGCAGCCGCGACCTCGGCGCTGACCCACGGGTCGTGACCGATGACCACCCCGCCGAAGCCTGACAGCCGACGCGCGACCGCGAGTCCGATCCGGCCCAGGCCGAAGATGCCAACCACCAGACTGCTCACGTCGCGGGTCCGGGAGACGGTCCAGTCGCCCGCCCGCACCGACCGGTCGCCGGCGGTCACCCGGCGCAGGGAGGCCAGGAGCAGGGCGATCGTGTGGTCGGCTACGGCCTCACTGTTGGCGCCCGGCGTGTTGGTGACCCGAACGCCGTGAGCGGCGGCCGCGGGCAGCTCGACGGCGTCGACCCCGACGCCGTAGCGGGCGATCACCTGAAGTCGGGGTGCCGCCGACAGATGCTCGTCGGTGATCGGGCCGGCACCTGCGATCCACGCCTCCACTTCGGGGAGTATCGGTCCCAGCTCGTCGAGATCATGGCTCGGTCCAGCGACGACCACCCGCAGTCCGGCCGACTCCAGCTCGGCCCGGAGGTCGAGGTCACCCGTGGAGAAGGAGCGGCTCGTCACCAAGACTGTCGGAATGCCCGTCATCTGATCACCGTACTCCTGTACTGACAGGAGTACAAAGTGGAGCCGATTTGCGCCCGCCTGACGACTACAGAACGTCCGTGGCCGTAGCTGATCCTGTCATGACAAAGGCCGCGACCGGGTAGGCTCACCTCTGTGTCCGGAGTCGACCGATCAGCGCCGTTGCCGCTGTACTACCAGCTGAAGCAGCTCTTGCTGGCGGACCTGAAACGCCGCAAGCTCAAGCCCGGCGATCGGATGCTGGGTGATCATGAACTGTGCGAGCGGTACGGCGTCTCCCGCACCGTCGTACGCCAGGCCCTTTCGGAGCTGCAAGCCGCCGGCGTGATCGAGCGGGTGAACGGGCGTGGCACGTTCGTGGCCCATCCGAAGACGGCCGAAGGTCTGGTCCAGTCCCTCACCGGGTTGTTCGAGGACGTTGCCGCCCGCGGCGGAAAACTGCACAGCCAGGTGCGACGCCTCGAGCTGACTACGGCCGACGCGGCCGTGGCCGAAGCCCTGATGATCGAGGTCGGGGCCCCGGTGATCGTCCTCGATCGCCTGCGCTTCGTCGACGATGTGCCCTGGGTCTTGGCCATCACCCACGTTCCGTACGAGCTGGCCCCCGGACTGCTCGACGAGGACCTGTCGGATCAGTCGCTGTATGCCCTCCTTGAGGACAAGTACGGCGTTCGGCTCAAGTCCGGGCGCCGATCCATCGAGGCCACCACGGCGGACACCGCGCTGGCCCGGAGTCTGGGCATCCGCCGCGGCGCACCGATCCTGGTCCTGACCAGCGTGAGCCTCGGCCTGAACGACCGGCCGGTCGAGACCTTCGTCGCCTACCACCGCGGTGACCGCAGCCGCTTCGAAGTTGCGCTGAACCGTCAGCCGTTCGCGGTGGACAACCCCTTGGTCGTGATCACCCGCTGAGCCCACTCGGCGCTGATCAAACCGGCCGGACGAGCGCCTCCAGACCGGCGTGCAGCTGCGCGATGATCAACTCCGATTCCGGTTTCATCAGAACGCTGCGCAAGATCCGACCCGAGGCCACATCGGCCCGGACCGGATGCCCGCGAACGGCCAGCGCCGCGCCGCTGACCGTGTAGGTGGCGACGAAGATCGACTCGTCGGCGGGTGCTGACATCCCGGCCGCCAGCACCTGCGCTGACCGTCGATCGATCTCGGACAACGTGTCCGCGACCGGAAGGTAGCTGACGATGTCCAGCTCGGCCGGCTGGTAGAGATCCAGGACCTCAGATTCCTTGATCAACTCCGACCAGGCCAGGGCCGCCCGGCGACCGGGCCGCAGCACCTGGCCGAGACCGGCGTCGGTCGGTGGCAGCAGCTGGAAGGTCAGCCACAACGCCGCCGCTGCGGCACCCGCGCGGGAGCATTCGAGGGAGATCTCACCGAGGTGCAGGTCGTCGGAGGTGAAATAGGTGTAGGGCGAATCGTGCAGATAGTGCCGGGCGACGTCAGGATCGCGGAAGATCACGGCCCCGCAACCGTAGGGCTGCAGGCCGTGCTTGTGCGGATCGATCACCACGGAGTCGCTGTCGGCGATGGCCGCGTACGGCGCCCGAGCGACGCCCTCGTCGGAGTCGTCGGCGATGATCGTGAAGAAGCCCCCGTAAGCCGCGTCCACGTGGACCCGGGCACCGTAGCGGCGGCAGAGCGGGATGGCCTCGTGGATGGGATCGATCGCGCCCAGACCGGTCGTCCCGGCGGTCAGCACCACCGTGCCGATGGTGCCGCCCTTCAGCACTCCCTCGAGCGCGTCGAGGTCCATCCGGCCGCGCGAGTCGGTCGCTACCGCCTGGGCCGGCATCCCGAGCAGATGACTCATCCGGGTGTGCGTGTAGTGCGCGTCCGCGCTGTAGGCGATGCCGCGGCCCGGATGGATTTCCCGGGCGATGAACAGCGCTTCCAGATTGGCGATCGTGCCACTGCTGGTCAGATGGCCGAGCTGGGTCGGATAGCCGAACATCCGCGCCAGGTCGGCGACGACCTCCTTCTCCATCCGCGCCGTTGCCGGCCCGCCGTCCAGGGCGTGGTTGTTCGGATTGATCAACATCGCCGAAAGGTAGCCGACGATCGCCGCCGGGTGCGGCGGCTTGAGCATCTGCCCGACGTAGCGGGGATGGAAGAACGGATAGTTGTCTCGCAGCCGTTCGAGCAATGCAGCCTGGGCGGTCTCGAAGGCCGCCGGCGTCACCCGCATGGACGGGTGGACCTCGTACGGACCGAACTTGGCCATCCAGCGACCCAGTTCGTCGATGGACCGGCCGAGGGATTCGAGCAACTCAGGGCTGACAGCAGAGTTCATCGGGCGGGACTCCCCCGCGGTCAGAGCTTGATCCCGACATACTTCGTCTCCAGATACTCCTCGATGCCTTCCGAGCCACCCTCACGGCCGAGCCCGGAAGCCTTGACGCCGCCGAACGGCGCCGCCGGGTTGGACACGATGCCCTGATTGATCGCGACCATTCCGGTCTGCAGACCTTCCGCAATGCGGATCGCCCGGGACAGATCCTGGGTGAACGCGTACGCGACCAGTCCGAACTCGGTGTCGTTGGCCATCGTCAGACCCTCGTCGTCGTCGCTGAACGTGCTGATCGGAGCCACGGGGCCGAAGATCTCCTCCCGGAAGATCCGGGCCTTCGTCGGCACCCCAGTCAGCACGGTCGGCGGGTAGAAGTATCCCGGCCGGTCGAGCCCGGTGCCCCCGGTGATCACTTCGGCGCCATGATCAACCGCATCGGCGACCAGTTCGGTGACCTTGTCGATCGCGGCCTGGTCGATCAGCGGACCGACCTTGACACCGTCCTCGATCCCTCGGCCGATCGTCAGCTCGCCCATCTTGGCGCTGAACTTCGCCGAGAACTCCTCGGCCACCGCTTCGTGCACGATGAATCGGTTGGCGGCGGTGCACGCCTCACCGATGTTGCGCATCTTGGCCAGCATGGCCCCGTCGACGGCCGCGTCCACGTCGGCATCACCGAAGATCACGAACGGCGCATTGCCGCCCAGTTCCATGCTGATCTTGAGCACCTGCTCGGCCGACTGCTCGATCAGCTTCTGGCCCACCCCGGTCGACCCGGTGAAGGTGAGCTTGCGCAGCCGCGGGTCGGCGATGATCGGTGCCGAGACCTGACCCGACGACGAGGTGGTGATCACGTTCACCACACCGTCCGGCAGCCCGGCCTCGCTCAGGATCGCGGCCAGGGCGAGGGTGGTGAGCGGGGTCTGGGCGGCGGGCTTGATCACCACCGGGCAACCGGCGGCCAACGCCGGACCGATCTTCCGCGTGCCCATGGCGAGCGGGAAGTTCCAGGGCGTGATCGCGTACACCGGACCGACCGGTTGCTTCATGGTGAGCAGCCGGGTGCCGCCGCTCGGAGCGATCGAGTAGCGTCCGGCGATCCGCACCGCTTCCTCGGAGAACCAACGCAGGAACTCGGCCCCGTAGGTCAGCTCAGCCCGCGCCTCGGACAGCGGCTTGCCCATCTCCAGGGTCATCAGCAGGGAAATGTCGTCGGCCCGAGCGACCAGGATCTCGAACGCCCGACGCAGGATCTCGCCGCGCTCACGTGGATCCGTGGCCGCCCAGTCGGCCTGTACCGCGACCGCGGCGTCGAGCGCCTCCATCCCCTGTTCCGGCGTCGCGTCAGCGACCTCGGCCAAAGTCTCGCCGGTCGACGGATCCTCCACGGCGAGCGTGGCCGCCGTCTGGATCTGCTTGCCGTTGATCAACAAGCCTTTGGGTACGCCGTCGATGACCCGGCTGATGTCCGCGGTGGAAATGTTCATGATCTTCCTAGTCTCTCGGGCGGGGTGTTCTCGGGCGGGGTGTTCTCGGGCGGGTGTGCTCAGGCGAGTCGGTCGATGACCGACTCGATGACGTCAAGACCTTCGTTCAGCAGGTCGTGGTCGATCACCAGTGGTGGCAGGAAACGCAGGACATTGCCGTAGGTGCCGGCCGTCAACACGACCACGCCTTCGGCGTGGCAGGCCTTGGCGATCTGGCCGGCGAGCGCTGCGTCGGGCTGCAGAGTGCCGGGCACCACCAGCTCGATCGCGATCATGGCGCCACGGCCGCGGACATCGCCGATTGCGGCATGTCGAGACTGAATCGAGCGCAGCCGGTCGACCATGATCGTCTCGATGACCGCGGCCGCGGCCGGCAGATCATTCTCACGCATGGTCTGGATGGCCCCCAGCGCCGCGGCACAGGCCACCGGGTTTCCGCCGTAGGTCCCGCCAAGGCCGCCCGGATGGACAGCGTCCATCACTTCGGCCCGGCCGGTCACCGCGGCGAGCGGCAGGCCGCCGGCCATGCCCTTGGCCGTGGTCACCAGGTCCGGCACCACCCCTTCGTGATCACAGGCGAACCAGGCCCCGGTACGACAGAAGCCACTCTGGATCTCATCGGCGATCAACAGGGCGCCGTTGGCCGCGCACCAGTCGGCGATCGCGGGCAGGAAGCCGTCGGCCGGAACCACGAATCCGCCCTCACCCTGGACCGGCTCGATGATCACGGCCGCGACATTCTGCGCGCCGACCTGCGAGCTGATCATGTCGATCGCCTTGTCGGCGGCCTGCGGCCCGGTGAGCCCGCCGTCGCGGAACGGGTAGGACATGGGGGCGCGGTAGATTTCGGTCGCGAACGGCCCGAAGCCCTGTTTGTAGGGCATGTTCTTCGCGGTCAGCGCCATCGTGAGGTTGGTCCGGCCGTGATAGGCGTGATCGAAGGCCACGATGGCCGTGCGGCCGGTCGAGTGCCGGGCGATCTTCACCGCGTTCTCGACCGCTTCGGAGCCTGAGTTGAATAGGGCCGACTTCTTGGCATGATCACCTGGCGTCAAGGCCGCCAGCTCTTCGCAGACCCGGACATAGCCCTCGTACGGGGTGACCATGAAACACGTGTGGGTGAAAGCGGCGACCTGCTCGGTCACGCCGGCCACGACATGAGGCGCGGCATTGCCGACGCTGGTCACGGCAATGCCAGAGCCGAAGTCGATCAAGGAGTTGCCGTCGACGTCCAGCAAGATGCCGCCGCCGGCCCGGGCGATGAACACCGGGAAGGTGGTGCCGACGCCGGCGGACACGGTGGCGTTGCGTTCGGCGAACAACGCCCGGGAACGCGGTCCGGGCAATTCGGTGACGATGCGGCGCTCCTGGGGCAGTCCGGCTGGGATCGTCGGGGTCTCAACGGTCATTGACATGCGGATCTCCTTCGTCGTCTACGTCGAGCCCAGTCTGCGCCCCGCGCGCTCCGGGCGGCATGTCGGATTTGGCGTAGGTTGGGCATCGAGATGTCCACTTTGTCCTGCGGTACTTGGTCCGGCACCACCCGCCGATGAGCATCACCGTACGAACGCTGATGGCTCAGCCGTCGATGGGACTGACGTTACTCACCACCGGAGCGGTTGACGATCAGCCTCTGACCTGGGTGCACGTCAGCGAGCTCGTCGATCCGACGCCGTTCCTCAGCGGTGGCGAACTGCTGCTGACCACTGGCCTGACCCAGCCGGTCGGTGAGGACTCCGCGGCCTGGAATCGCTACGTGGTGCGGCTGGCCGGCGCTGGTGTCGTCGGTCTCGGCTTCGGCACCGGCCTGAGCCACCAACAGGTTCCTCAAAGTTTGATCGCCGCCGCCAACCGGACCGGAGTGGCGCTGATCGAGGTGCCCCGACGCACGCCGTTCATCGCGATCAGCCGGGCGGTGTCGCAGGCGATCGCCGCTGAGGAGTACGCGGAGATCACCCGGACGTTCGATGCCCAGATGGCGCTCACGCGGGGTGCCCTGAGTCAGAGCGGCACCGATGTCGTGGTGCGGCTCCTGGCCGGTCAGGTCGGCGGCTGGGTGCTGCTGGTCGATCCCGCCGGAGCACCGATCAGTGCACACCCCAGCGCGGCCCGTCGGCGAGCGAGCGCGCTGGACGAGGACCTGACGCGGCTGCGCCGGCATCGCGGACCGGTGTCGGCCAGCTTCAGTCAGGGCTCGGACACGATCGATCTGCAGCCGATCGGCACGGGTGCCCGCCGGGTCGCGTACCTGGCTGTCGGACGCGCCGCTCCGGCCTCCCGCTCGCAGCGCCATCTGATCAATGCCGCGGTGCTGTTGCTGACCATGCGGCTCCAACGCCCCACCGACGCTCCACCCCTCGAGGCCACCCTGCGCAGCGCACTGCTGCGCCTGCTGCTCGGCGGTGAGATCGATCTGGCCCGACAGCTCGCCCGGCAGGCCGAGCTGCCCCTGCCGTCCGAGCCGGTGCGCGTGCTGGTCGGGCATGAGCCGAGCGGCGAGCGGCCGTCGGACCTCGAGGGCGGATGGTGGGCGATGCTGGACACGACTTCGGTCGTCCTCGCTCCCGAGCCGGCAACGGACCTGGCTCATCGGCTTGCGGCCAGCAGCGATCGACGGATCGGCATGTCGGCGAAAACCGGCTATGGCGACCTTCCGGCTGCGGTGCGGCAGGCGACCAGGGCGGCGGGCTCCACGGCGGGATCGACCGCTGGAGTCGTGGCCTATGAGGATCTGGGCTCGATGGGCGTCCTCGGGCTGCTGGACCCCGAACAGGCCCGCGGCTTCGCGGAGACCGTGCTCGCGCCGCTCAGCCACCATGATCAACAACGACACTCGTCACTGATCGAATCGCTGCGGGTCTGGCTGGCCCATCACGGCCAGTGGGATCCTGCCGCGTCGACGCTCGGCGTCCACCGGCACACCCTGCGGAACCGGATTCGTACCGCCGAAGGCCTGCTGGATCGGGACCTGAGCGACCCAGGGGTGCGCAGTGAGCTCTGGCTCGCCCTCTCGGTCATGGACCAGGGCGGCTGAGGTGCTGACCGACTGGCTGAGTCCTGATATTGCAACGCCAGAGAGTCCACCACCCCGATTTCAGAGCGTGCCGGACGCACGAGCGCTGCGAAATCAGGGTCGTCGCGAGTTCCCCAGATTCCGGCGGACCACGTCAAGGTGACCCCGCATGGCTCCCTCGGCCGCATCGACGTCGCCCCGTCGTAGCGCCTGAAGGAGGTCGTGATGATCGTTCACGGCGGAGCGCGCCGACTCGGGGCTGCCCAGAGCGCGGTAGTGCTGGGCCTGGACCTGGCGCAAACTGATCAAGGTCGCCTGCAGCACGCGGTTGCCGGCCGCCTCGGCGATCAGATCGTGCGCCGGCCAGTGCGAGCTCGTTGAATTCATCGGGCTCATGGACGACCTCGGCTGACTTCATGATCAACTCCTCGAGCCGATCCCACTGTTCAGAAGATCCGTTCAGGGCGGCCAGCCGAGCCAGCGCCGGTTCGATGCCGCGTTGCGCGTCGAGCATCTCCGCCACCCCCACCTCGAGCAGGTGGAGGGCGACCGACAGTCCGTCGGCGGCGTCGGCCAGGCGGTTGGCCGGTCGGTCGTCCTGGAGCTCTCGATATCCCCCGGCCCAGTAGACGAGGGGCTCACCGCCCTGGCCGCCGGCCGCTGCGACCCGACCGACCAGAATCTCATGATCACCGCCGGGCAGCACCTCCTCGAGGGCGCAGTCGAACCAGCTGAGGCAGCCGTCGATCACCGGGACACCGGTCTGCTGGCGATTGGACCGCACAGCATGGAAGCCTTCAGGCTCCGGCCGCCGACCGCTTCGAGCAAAATGGGCGGCGACGTCTCGCTGTCCACTGGCCAGCACGCTGACGGCGAACGCCCGTCGTGACCGGACGAAGTCAATCAATGGACTGGCACGATTGACCGAAACCGTGACCAGCAAGGGATTCAGCGACAAAGACGCGAATGAGGAGACGGTCACTCCGTAGGCGCCTTGCTCGGCCTGCGTGGTCACGACCGTCACCCCCGAGGCGAACCGGCCGGCCGCTTGCCGAAACGCGGACCCCGCCCCTTCAGTCATCGGGTGGCTACCCGGTCTTCAGTCATCGGGTGGCTACCCGGTCCAGGAATCCATCCACCAACCGGTGTGCTCGAATCCGGCTACCTGGCGCGTTCTGCCGAGTCTGCTCGATCAGCAGCGCCGGATCGATGCCGAAGGCTCGGGCTTCGTGATCACCGCCGTTGGTCAGCCAGCCGGCCAGGATCTCCTCGTCGATCTCCGGATGGAACTGCACCGCGAGATTGCGGCCGAGGACGAACGCCTGGGAGGTCTGGGCATTGCGGCTGATCTCGACGGCACCGGGTGGCAGTCGCCAGCGGTCGTAGTGCCACTGGAACCATCGACCGCCCGGCACGATTTCGTTGTCGGACTCGACGTCGTACCAACCCAGCTCGGGCAGCGCGGCGGGCTCGACCGACCCATCGTGGGCAGCGGCCAACAGTTGCCCCCCGAAGCACACCCCGAGCACCGGGACGCCCGCCCGGTGAGCATCCCTCAGCAGTCGCAGCTCGGGAAGCAGCCAGCTGTCCAGCGTGTTGTCGTAGGCCGACCACGGCGCGCCGAAAGCCACCACGACGTCATAATCTGCGACTTCGGGAAAGTCGGCATCGACCCCCGGCGCGTGGAAATGCTCCTCCGGCACCACCTGGTGCGCCTCAATCTCGAACCCCCGGTCGGCCAGGCGCTCGCCGACGTAGCCCGGACGGCACAGGTGATCGTGTTGGATGAGCAGAGCGCGCATTGCGGCAGTTTATCCGCTAGTTCGGGCCCTAACGACTCCTCGATCGGAGCCGTCCGGGACTTGCCGGGTGCAATGGCCTCACGCTATCGTTCGTATCCGAACAATCATCGACGGAGAGCGAGGCCGAGTGGCCGCCACGAAGACGATCGTCCGAGAGTACGAGACCGGACTGGTGATTCGCGAGGTCGAGGCGGCCGCCGACGGCGTCATCGCCCTGACCCTGACGGCTCCCGATGGCAGCGCCCTTCCGCCGTGGACGCCAGGCGCCCACATCGATCTGATCTTGAACGATTCCACGACCCGGCAGTATTCGCTCTGCAGCAGTCCGGCTGATCCGCGACGCTGGCGGGTCGGCGTCCTCCGGGCACCGGACGGTCGCGGGGGTTCCGAGCTCGTCCACCGCCTCACCGCCGGCACCGAGATCAGGATTCGCGGGCCGCGGAACCACTTTCCGCTGGTCAGCAGTCCGCGCTACCTGTTCATCGCCGGTGGCATCGGAATCACTCCATTGCTCCCGATGATCGCCGAGGCCGAGGCGGCGGGCGCGGATTGGCGATTGCTGTACGGCGGACGAAAACGCGCCACGATGGCCTTCATCGACGAGCTGGCCGCCTACGGCGATCGGGTGACTCTGGCCCCCCAGGACGAGACCGGCCACCTCGAGCTGAGCGCCGCACTGGGCACTCCGCAGCCGGACACCCTGGTCTACTGCTGCGGGCCGGAAGGGCTGCTCGCTGCGGTCGAAGGATTGTGCGCCACCTGGCCACCCGGCACCCTTCATCTGGAACGGTTCTCAGCCAAGCCGACCGAATCCGGCGGCACCGCTGAATCGAGCTTCGAGTTGATCTTGGAACGCTCCGGGCTGACGTTGACCGTGCCGCCGGACAAGTCGGTGTACGAGGTGGTCAAGGAAGCCGGCGTCAGCGTCCTGGCGTCCTGCCTGGAAGGCGTGTGCGGCACCTGTGAAACCGAGGTCGTCGATGGTGAGGTGGATCATCGGGATTCGGTACTGAACGACGAGGAGAAGGCGACCAACGAGTTCATGATGATCTGCGTCTCGCGCTGCAACTCCGCGTGCCTGACGCTGGATCTCTGACCGAACGCCCGACTTCGAGGCAACGAAAGGACGCACGCCGATGAGCCGAGCGACCAACCTCCGCGCCAGCCGGTCGACCGACTACCCACGCAACGCCTGGTACGTGCTGGCGACCAGCGCCGAGGTCGGCCGCGACCCGCTTGGCCCGTCGAGCGATCGGCGTACCGGTCGTGCTGTTCCGCACCACTGACGGGGCGGCGATCGCCCTGGAGGACCGGGACGCGCACAAGCCCTACCCCCTCAGTCTCGGTCGGGTCGATGGCGACACGATCGTCTCCGGCTACTCCGGATTTGCCTACGACCGGTCGCGGACAGCTGCGTGCAGGTGCCCACCCAGGACGAGATCCCGGTCGGCGCACGGGTCCCGGCCTACCCCGTCCACGATGACGGCGTTTTCGTCTGGTGCTGGCTGGGCGATCCGGCCCGGGCCGCGCTGCGACCGCCGCCGTCGGTCGGGCTGGCTCGACGACCCCGGCTGGACGACGGTCGGCGACGCGTGGGAGACCGGAGCCCACGCGGCGTTGCTCCAGGAGAACTTTGCCGACATCACCCACGTGGCCGTCGTCGATCCGTTCATCGCTCCCCCGGTGCTGAGCGGTTCACCCCCACCGCTCGAGGTGGAGGTCACCGAGACCACGGTGTCGTTCTCCCGAAACTATCCGCCCGGCGCCGATCGCCGCCTGGCATGCCGAACTGTTGGGCCTACCCGCCGACGCCGGCACCCACAGCGGGAAAGGGCGCCTTCGTCTCCCCAGGCCTCTGGGTCGACCGCTGGGAGGTGCAGGCCTCCGGCGCGGGCGGCGGCCAGCCGTTCACCTTCATCTTCACCACGCGGTCACCCCGATCTCGGCCGACCGTACGCGGCACGTCTGGCGGGTCAGCCGCGAACTTCGCTCAGGGCGAGCAAGCAAGCAAGATCCTGCTGCCGATCTTCACCGACTACTACCGCCGCGTGCAGACCATCCTGGAGACCATGCAGGCGGTGCTCGACGGCGAAGGCCCGCGCCGCGAGGTCCACGTCAGCGCCGACGCGGCCGCCCTGCAGGTGAGGAAGATCATCCGCAACATGGTCGCCGACGAAGCCGGCCGCCCGATGGCGCGCTGAGGCCTCGGAGGTCAATCCGAGACGGTGAGATCCGTCGGCTCAGGCCGGGGTGACACTGACCGGGAACTTCTTGATCCCGTTGACGAAGTTGCTGCGCACCCGGGTCACCTCGCCGTCGAGCACCACCGACTTCACCCGGGGCAGCAACTCGGTGAACATCAGCCGGATCTCCATCCGGGCCAGCATGTTGCCGAGACAGGTGTGCGGGCTGCCCTTGCCGAACGTCACATGGTCGATCTCGGTCCGGGTCACGTCGAATCGGTAGGGATCCTCGAACACGGCTTCGTCGCGGTTGCCGGAGGCGAACCACATCACCACCTTGTCGCCCTCCTTGACCTGCTTCCCGCCGAGCTCGACGTCACGGGTCGCGGTGCGGCGGAAGTGGTAGACCGGCGACGCCCAGCGCAGGAATTCCTCGACGGCGCCGCGGGATCAGCTCCGGCCGCTCCTGCAGGATCTTGATCTGCTCGGGATTCTGGATCAGCGCGAGCATCGACTGGCTGATGGTGTGCCGGGTGGTCTCGTTGCCGGCCACCACCAGCAGCAGGAAGTAGTTGTCGAAGTCGGTGGCGGTCAGCGGCTCGCCGTCCTCGGGCGTCCGGTTGACCAGCAGGCTGATCAGGTCGGTGCCCTCACCGCCCTTGCGCTCCCGGGCCAGCGCCCGGCCGTACTCGAAGACCTCGAGCGCCGCCGGCGAGCGGAACGGCAGATGCTTGTAGAGATGGGAATCCGGATCCGACAGCAGATGCTCGGAGTAGTCGGGGTCGGTGTTGCCGATCATCTGGTTTCCCCAGTCGATCAGCCGCCCGGTATCCTCCACCGGAACGTCGAGCAGCCGGACCAGCACCTGGATCGGGAAGTCGGCGCTGATCTTCTCCACGAAGTCGAACTCGGTCTGCTGCAGCGCCCGGTCGACGGTCTCCTTGGTCAGCCCGCGCAGGAATTCCTCGTACTTGCGGGTCAGCGGCCCCTGGGCGAACTCGCGGGCGATCAGCTTCCGCAGCGCGCGGTGGCGTACGCCGTCGGTCTCCAGCATTGACCGCCGGATGTCCATCAGGTCGTCGTCGACGTCCTCGAGATTGACGAACTTCGTCGAGGTGAACGTCTCCGGATCCTTGTCGACCGCGCAGATGTCGGCGTGCCGGGTCACCGCCCAGAAGCCGGATCCATCACTCTCCTCGGTCCAGTGCACCGGATCCTCCCGGCGCAGCGTGTCGAACTGAGCCCAGCCCTCATTACGGGCAAAGCGGTCGAGGTCGGTCAGATCGACGTCATCCAACGGGACCGGTGTCGGCTGTGGCACGTTCTCTCCTTTGGGACAGGAATCGGCTGAATGGCGGCGTGGTGACCGTTCATGATCACAAGTGGTACGCGTACTCGCGGAACTCCCAATCGGTCACCCAGTGATTGAACCGGTCGAGCTCGTTTCGCTTGTAGGTCAGGAACATCTCGATGAAGGGCCGGCCGAGGATCTCGGCGAGCTCGGTGTCGGCTTCGAGAGCATCGAGCGCCGAACCAAGATCACCGGGCAGCATCTCGGCCTTGCCGGTGTCGTAGCCATAGCCGACCAGGGCGGCCGGCGGCTTCAGCTCATCGCGGATCCCGAGATAGGCGCTGGCCAACAATCCGGCGGTCGCCAGATAGGGATTGGCGCTGGCATCGCCCAGGCGCAACTCCATCCGGGAGGCCCTGCCACGCTCCGGCGGGATCCTGATCATGGCGCTCCGATTGTCCAGGCCCCAGTCGATCAGCCACGGCGCGAGCGTGTCGGGGCCGAACCGCTTGTAGGAGTTGATCGTCGGATTGCACAGTGCGGCCAGCGCGGGCGCGTGGGCGAGCACCCCGGCGATGGCTGACTTGCCCACCGCCGACAGCCCGTCGTCGGCCGTCGGATCGTCGAAGATCGGCGTGCCGTCGTCATCCCAGGTGGAGAAGTGGAGATGGAATCCCGATCCGCCCTCGTCGTTGAACGGCTTGGCCATGAACGTGGCGAGCTTGCCCTCCTGCCGCGCGAGTTCCTTGATCGCCGCCTTGAACCGGAACGCGCGATCCGCGGCATCCAGCGCATCCGAGTGCCACAAGTTGATCTCGAACTGGCCGCTGGAGAACTCGTGGTTCGCCGCCACGACTTCCAGTCCGTACGCCGCCAGCTGGCGCAGGGTCCTGATGAGAACGTTCTCCGGATCGCCCTTGAGACCGGACACGTAGACATTGCCGGTCGCCTCGCCGTACCGCTGCCAGCCGGTCGGATTCTTGTCGGTCCGCTCCAGCACGAAGAACTCGAGCTCGGGTCCGACGATCGGCGTCATCCCGACCTCGGCGAACTGCTTGATCACCCGCTTGAGCACCATCCGCGGGCTCTCGGCCGACGGTGAGCCGTCCGGGTCGAACAGGTCGGCGATGCAGTGCGCGACCCCGGGCTCCCAGGGGACCGGCTGCAGGGTGGAGACGTCGGGAAAGGCGAGCACATCGGGCAGTCCGGCCTCGATGCCGCCCTGGATCTCGACCACGTCGCCCATCGGCGTGGTGCCGTAGACGGACCGGCAGAACGCCACACCGTCCGCCGACCGTACGCGGGAAGTGATTGACCAGCACGTCGCGGCCGCGATCAGTACCGATCAGATCCGAGTAGCCGACCCGGACCACGTCGATCCCCTGGGTGACCAGACCCGGCCGCTGCCTCCTCGAGACCGGTCGTGTCGAAATGAGCCACCCGAAACCTCCGCACCATTGCCAGTCATCGCCGCTCGATCCGAGCAGTCATTTGGGCCCGAACATTATCGCGCTGCCGAGTCTATGACAAGTGCGTCGACCGGGGGCGGGGGATTGCCACGGACCGCTGCGACCGGTACCGTACGGGTCCAAACGACTCTACGGGCGGAGCCGCCGGGTCGTACCGAGCGCAATCCAAGGGAGACATCGGGCTATGGCGGACGTCAAGGGCTTCTTCTTCCCGAGGACCGCCGGCGGTGAGTCATCGCTGATCCCGTCGCCGCCATGGTTCTATTCCGGAGATCTGCTCACGGTGGAGTACCGCACCGATCCGGCCCGGGTGGCGGAGCTGCTGCCCGCGCCCGCTCGAACTAGCCGTGGAGGATCCAGGTGCGGTCGCCCTGATCTGGGCCGACTGGCAGTCGTGCTCGTCCTCGCGCGAAGAGCTGCTGGATCCGGTGCGCGCCCAGTACAAGGAGGCCTTCGTGGTCGTCCGCTGCTCCTTCGAGGGTCGGACGTACTCTCGCTGCGTCTACATCTGGGTGGACAAGGATTTTGCCATCGGCCGCGGCGTCCACCAGGGCTATCCGAAGAAGCTGGGCTCCATGTGGCAGACCCGCCCGCATCCCTTCGGCCAGGCCGCTCCCCAGATCAAGCCCGGTGGGATGTTCGGCGCGACGCTGGCCGCGAACGACCGGCGGCTTGCCGAGGTCGTGCTGACCCTGCGCGAGGAATCCGAGACCAACGGCTTCGTCAACGGCCATCCGATGGCCCACCACCGGGTCTTTCCCGGCATCGCGGCCGGCGCCCCGGACGCGTACGCGGAGTTGATCTCCTCCGGCGCCAGCGAGTTCGAGGGCGGCCAGGCCTGGAGGGGCGACGTGGATGTCCGGCTCTTCCCATCACCGACCGAGGAACTCGACCGGCTTCGGGTGGACGAGGTGATCGGCGGCTACTACCGGCAGATCGGCGTGGTGTGGAACGGCGGCGCGACCCTCAAGACGCTGACGTGATGACCTGGTCGTGGGTACGCGGCACCCTACGATGTCCGCCATGCCTGACCGCCATACCCTCGCGGAAACCGAGCGGGCGATGAGCGCCCACGTGCAGAGCCTGCCGCTCGACTTCGAGGCTGCCGCGGCGGTGTCGAGCTTGTACCGAGCGGCCAACGCGGTCCGGATGCACCTGACCAACACAGTGTTGCGCCCACACGGCCTCACCTGGACCGGATTCGTCGTGCTCTGGGTGGTCTGGATCTGGGATGGCCTCGAGACCCGTCAGGCCGCCGAAAGTGCGGCGATCTCCAAGGCGACGCTGACCGGGGTGGTCAAGACCTTGGAGGCCCGCGGATTGCTCACCCGGAGGGTCAGCGAAGCCGATCGGCGGTTGGTGATCTTGGAGCTGAGCGAGTCCGGCACCGACCTGATGACCAGGCTCTATCCGGTCTTCAATGCCGCCGAGGCCGAGGTGGTCGCCAAGATCAACAGCCAGCAACTGGTCGCCCTGACCGGCAGCCTGCGACAGATCGTCACCGATCTGGACGGCGACATCACCGAATAGCTCAGCTACCTCCCTTAGCCAGGTCCGCTAGAGGTGCGACCGGCACAGGGCCCGCACGGCGATGTGCTGCACAAGCCCCCACGAAACGCTCGAAGATCCTGGCCTGAACGGGATCGGTCGCCGCGGAGTCTTCCGGATGCCATTGGAGGCCGAGATACCAGCCGTCATGATCATCGAGGGTGACCGCTTCGATCACGCCGTCCTCGGAGTAGGCGGCCGGCGTCAGACCGGCGCCGAGTCGGCCGATGCACTGGTGGTGATAGCAGGAAATCGTGGTCTGCGACCCGACGATCGCACCGAGGGGTGAGTCTTCGGCCACCGCAAGATCGTGCACGCGGTTCTGGTGGTGACCAACCGTGTCGTCCATGTCCTGCACCAGATCACCACCGAGGGCGACGTTGATCAACTGATTGCCACGGCAGATCGCCAGCAACGGAAGATGATCTTCGAGCGCTACCTGCGCGACGGCCAGATCAAACGCGTCCTGCTCCTCGTCGACGCCGTACTGCGTCGGGTGGGGCTTCTGTCCCGACCAGCGGGCAGCCACGTCTCCACCGCCGGGCAGCAGCACCCCGTCGACGAACCACAACCGCTCCCGGACGGCTTCGATGTCGATCACCGCTCCGGGGGCGTGCGGATGCAGCATCACGGGCTCGCCCCCGGCCGCGTAGACCGCTTGGCTCAGCGCACGCGCCGTGACCTCGGCCCGATACCGCAGCGCGGTGGCATTCTCGGAGAACCGGCACGGCAGTGCGATCAGCGGCCGCCGGCCCGGGGTCGGCATCGGGTCAGTCATCGCTGGTCCCAGTGCCAGGCCGCAACGCGCAGGAGACCCGATGAGCCCGGTTTGCCGTCATGCCGCTTCCCCTCCAGAGTTGACCAACGGTGGTCGGACCAATACGTTTGGGCCCTAACGATAGCGAAGTTTCGGCGATGGCGGCGAGGTGGGTCAGCGATGACGGGAGCCCAGAACGACCGGGCCACGGTCGAGGGGGTCGAGGTCGACACCCGGCACTGGATCGGTGGGCAACGGGTGGCTTCGGCGAGCGGCGCGACGTTCACCGACCTCTCCCCGATCGACGAAGAGCCGATCGCCGAGATCTCCGCCGGCGGCACCACCGAGGTCGACGCCGCCGTACGCGCCGCGCGAGCCGCCTTTCCGGCTTGGGCAGCCTTGTCCCCCGCCGACCGCGCTGCTCATCTCCGCCGCGTCGCCGACGGCATCGATGCGCGCGCCGAAGACCTGGCTCGGGTCGAGACGCGCGACAACGGCTCACTCCTGCGGTCGCACCGGCGCGGCGTGATGCCGCGGGTCGGGCTGAATTTCCGCTTCTTCGCCGACCTCCTCGAGCAGCTGAGCCATCCCGGCGGGGAGATCCGCGGGCACCGGGAGCGGGTCACCTACGATCCGGCTGGGGTCGCGGCGATCATCACGCCGTGGAACGCCCCTTTGATGCTTGCCAGCTGGCGGATCGGGCCGGCGCTCGCCGCCGGCAACACCGTGGTCGCGAAGCCCCCGGAGTGGGCGCCGCTCACGGCCTCGCTGCTGGCCGACATCACCCACGAGGCCGGTCTGCCGGCTGGGGTGTTCAACGTCGTCCAGGGCACCGGCGCCGAGGCCGGTGCCCCCCTCACCGCGCATCCGGGCATCAACCGGCTGTCCTTCACCGGGTCGGTGCCGACCGCGGGCGTGATCGCGACGGCGGCCGCCCCGAACATCGTGCCGCTGTCCTTCGAGCTGGGCGGGAAGAGCCCGCTGGTCGTCTTCGCCGACTCCGACTTCGATCTTGCCGTCAGCCTCGCCGTCGAACAGTTCGACAACTCCGGCCAGGTCTGTCTCGGCGCCTTCCGAATCCTCGTCGAAGAGCCGATCGCCGCACGCTTCCAGGCCGCCGTGCTCGAGAAGGCGAAGGGCATCGCGCAGGGCGATCCGCGGGACGAGGCGACCGACATGTCCTGCCTGATCAGCCGGGCCCACTTCGAGAAGGTCGACGGCTTCGTCCAGCGCGCACTGGCCGCCGGTGCCCGCGCGCTGGTCGGCGGCACCCCGAATGATGATCTTGGTCATCTCTACTACCGGCCGACGATCCTGGTCGACGCCGAGCCGGGCAGCGAGATCCTCACCGAGGAGGTGTTCGGGCCGGTCCTCACCATCCAGACGTTCGCCGGCGAAGAGCAGGCGATCCAGATGGCGAACAGCACCCGCTTCGGGCTGGCGGCGACCCTGGTCACGGGCGATCCGGACCGCGCTGAGCGGGTCAGCGCCCGGTTGAACGCCGGCACCGTCTGGGTCAATTGCTTCTTCGTCCGTGATCTTGGCGCCCCGTTCGGCGGCAACGGCAAGTCCGGTATCGGTCGCGAGGGCGGCCGCTACTCGTTCGACTTCTACACCGACGTCAAGAACACCGTGTTCGCACCGAACGGCTGGAACGCATGACCGCGATCGGGTCGTGTCGGAGCGTTCGGACGGCGTATCGGACCCTGTGCGGAGAAACGCGCCCGGAAGCGGCCGGCGCGTCCGCCAGATCGGACCGTGTGCGGAGAAACGGGGCCGAAATCGACCGAAACGGCCGCCAGATCGGACCCTGTGCGGAGAAACGACGGGATGAGAGGAAGGAACTGACATGGGTGAGGTCGTAGGAGCGGGGCTGCTCGCACACGTACCGACCATCGTGCTGCCGGAGGAGATCCGGCGGGAGCTCAACCACGGTGAGGACAGCACGCTGGTGCCGGCGCTGCACCAGTTGCGTCGCGAAGTCTTCGACACCGTCGCCTACGACACCGTGGTGGTGCTCGATTCCCACTGGGCGACCACCGTCGAATTCGTCGTGACCGCGCAGTCGCGGCGTCAGGGGCTGTTCACCTCAGAGGAACTTCCGCGTGGGATGTGCCAGCGGCCGTACGACTTTCTCGGCGATCCTGAGCTGGCCCGGTTGATCGCCGGCAAAGCCGACGATCATGGCACCTGGATCACCGCGATCGACGATGATCATCTGCCGATCTTCTACGCCACCACGAACCTCTGGGAGTTCCTGGGCGACGGACTGCCGGACAAGCGGTGGGTCTCGATCGGGGTATGCCAGACCGCGGACACCGAGGATAACCTGCGCCTGGGTCGTGCGCTGGGCGATGCCATCGCCGAGAGTGACCGCAAGGTCATGTTGATCGCGTCGGGCGCCCTGAGCCACACGTTCTGGCCGCTGCGCGAGCTGCGCAAGCACGAGGCGGCCGGGGTCGAACACATCTTCACTCCGGCGGCGGCCGCAGCTGATCATGAACGGATGGCCTGGTTCGAGCAGGGTGATCATGCGCGGGTCCTGGAGTCGATGCCGGAGTTCTATCGCTACAAGCCGGAAGCCCGGTTCGGGCACTACCTGATGATGATGGGTGCCCTCGGCGAGGGTGCCTGCACGGCGACCGGACGCCGATACGGCGAGTACGAGAACTCGATCGGTACCGGCCAGGTGCACTACTGGTTCGACCGGCCGGAGGGTGGATTCCCACGGCCGCGGCGTACCCACCGGGAATCGCTCACCGCGGAGCAGCCCGCCATGCAGGACTCAGCGGTGGCCGGGTCATGATCGAGTCCCGCCGGATCGTGCTGGACGGCAACGTCGTCGACGTCATCCGGCAGGGCGACGAGTTGGTCGCCGCGGACGGTCGTACGGTCGGGGTCGACGACGCCGTCCACCTACCCCCGGTGCAGCCGTCCAAGATCATCTGCGTCCATCTCAACTACGTCTCGCGGGTGACCGAGATGATGACCACCCTGCCCCCCGCTCCGACCTACTTCCACAAACCGATATCGGCACTGAACGCCCACCGGTCGGCGGTGGTGCGACCGAGTGGCTGCAAGTGGCTCAACTACGAGGGCGAGATCGCCATCGTGATCGGGCGGACCGCGAAGAACATCTCCCCCGATGCTGCGGGCGACTACATCCGCGGCTATTCGATCGGCAACGACTACGGTTTGCACGATTTCCGGGACACCGACTCGGGGTCGATGCTGCGGGTCAAGGGGGCTGACACCCTCTGCCCGATCGGGCCTGGCCTGGTCGAGGGCTGGGACTTCCGCGGCAAGCAGATCCGGACCCTGGTCAACGGCGAGATCCGGCAGGACGGGAACACCGACGAGATGCAGTGGAACATGCATTACCTGGTCGCCGACATCGCTCGGACCATCACCCTGCAACCGGGCGACGTGCTGCTCTCGGGCACTCCGGCGATCTCGCGGACGGTCTATCCCGGCGATGTGGTCGACGTCGAGGTCGAAGGTCTCGGCACCCTGCGCAACCACATCGTCGAGGGCCCCACCGCAATCCGCGCCGACGTCGGTGCCCAGCCGACCGAGAGCGAGGAAGTCCTGTCAACGGCGCAGGGCGGCGACTGGGAGTTTCGCGGTATCCGCAAGCCGGACCTCTCGAAGACCCGCTGATTCCGGCTGCTGACTCGATTCCGGATTCGCGGGCCACGTCGACACATTTCGTGGAGATCCTCATCACCTCTGCGACAGACAACGAAATCTTGGGAGCCTTTCATGACTGATCCCACGCCGGCGAACTCCGATATCGCCCAGCGCGATTCGCACCAATTGCGTCGTGGCACCCTGGGCGTCTTCGGCATCGCCTTCTTCGTGGTCTCGGCCGCCGCGCCGCTGACGGCGATGGCGGGCGGGGCGCCCGTTGCCATGCTGCTGGGCAACGGTCCGGGCATTCCGGCCGCGTACGTGGTGGTCAGCGTGATCTTGATCATCTTCTCGGTCGGCTACACCACGATGGCCCGGCACCACACGAGCACCGGCGCGTTCTATAGCTACGTCGCGCGGGGCCTCAAACAGCCCGCGGGTGGAGCGGCGGCCATCATCGCCCTGCTCGGCTACAACGCTATGCAGATTGGCCTCTACGGATTGTTCGGCGCGGCTGCGGCCGGATTCTTCGCTGACGTGCTCGGCCTGACCGTGCCCTGGTGGGTGTTCGTCTTCGTCGGCATGGCGATCATCGCGGTCTTCGGCTTCCGGCAGGTCGACCTGTCCGCGAAGGTCCTGGCCGTGCTGGTCAGCCTGGAATTCCTGATCGTGGTGATCTTGGACATCGCGATCTTGATCAGGGGCGGCGCCGGTGGCGGTGCAGCGATCACCGCGACGCCCTTCACCCCGACAAGCTTTCTCAGTGGATCGCTCGCGATCGCCCTGTTGTTCAACTTCGCCTCGTTCATCGGCTTCGAGGCGACGACGATCTACAGCGAGGAGGCCAAGGATCCCCGGCGAACGGTGCCGCGGGCCACGTTCCTGGCCGTGCTGACCATCGGGCTGTTCTACAGCATCACCACCTGGCTGATGGTCGAGGCCCAGGGCGCCTCCGGGCTGCAGGAGCATCTGGCCGGATTGGCCGATCCCACGGCCTTCCTGTTCGAACTCGGCGGCACCTACATCGGTGGCGCGTTGACCACCGCGATGTCGGTGCTGTTCATCTCCAGTGTGTTCGCGGCGCTGCTCGCCTTCCACAACGCCGTAGCGCGCTATCTGTACGCGTTGGGACGCGAGGGCTTGGTGCCCGCAGCTCTTGGTCGGACCCATCGCGTACACCTCAGCCCCCACATCGGATCGCTGAGTCAGACCGCGCTGGCCGTGGTGATCGTCTTGATCTTCGTGGTGACCAGGCAGAATCCGGTGCTGGCGCTCTTCACCTGGTTGACCCAGCTGGGCACGCTGGCGATCATCGTACTGATGGCCCTCGCCTCGTTCGCGGTCGTCGCCTTCTTCGCGGCCAACCGCGGCCTTGACGCCAATCGGCTTCGGACGACCGTGGCGCCCGTGGTCGGCGGGGTAGCCATGACGGCCGTGGCGATCTATGCCGCGTCGCAGTTCGGCCTGCTCATCGGCAACCCCGAGAGCCCGTTGCGCTGGGCTCTCCCGGCGTTGATCATCGTCGCGGCAGCGGCCGGGATCGGCACCGCCCTCGTGTTGCGCAGCCGAGCGCCTGAGCTCTATGCCCAGATGGGCCGCCACCGCGACGTGAGCCTAGCCCCGGACATCGCCGAGGGCTGACGTCAGTCGGTCAGCCACCAGGCCGTACGGCGCTCGCCGTCCCAGCGACGACATCGGCGTACGCGGGTGTCGAGTTCGCCGCCGTATCCGCTCAGGATGCTCGTCGCGCTGCTGAGCTGCTCGACCGGCAGTCGTCGAGCGAGGGTGACGTGGGGCGTCCAGCGACCGGCGCCGAACGGTCCAGCCGGGTCCGCTGCGCACAGCTCAGCCACTCTGCCCTGGAGCGCGAGCAATTCGACCGACGGAACGATCATCCGGACCAGGATGCAACGCCCCCGATACGGACCGAAGATCATCAACGCGCCCAGCCGAAGTTGAAGATCCAGGCCAGCCATCAGCCCGGGCAACTCATCCTCGGCCTCGGCCGGCACCGACTCGCCGGCGTACACGGTGACGTGTGGTCGATGGTGCTCGTCCGGCTGCGGCCGCAGCGCGGACGACAATCCCGCCGCAGCCAGCGCCCGCCACTCATCGACCACCACCGACTCCGCCACCGGATCCATGATCAACTCGATCGATTGCGCCACCCCAGCGATTCAACCAGGTGTGCCCCTTATCGCGCCGGCAGCTTGCCCTTCGACAGGGTTCTCCTGAGCTGGTCGAAGGGCTCAGGGCGCGGACGTCCCAATCAGATTTCGACCCCTGCTGCGAGCGTCGGGTATCGCGCGCCCTCATTTCGATCGGCCGAGCCGAGCACGACACGCTTTTCCGTCGTGCGAGCGAGGTCGGGCGGAATGAGGTTAAGCGCGATGCGCGAGCAGCAAAATACCCCGTGCTGCGAGCGTCGGGTATCGCGCGCCCTCATTTCGATCGGCCGAGCCGAGCACGACACGCTTTTCCGTCGTGTGAGCGAGGTCGGGCGGAAGGAGGTTAAGCGCGATGCGCGAGCAGCAAAATACCCCGTGCTGCGAGCGTCGGGTATCGCGCGCCCTCATTTCGATCGGCCGAGCCGAGCACGACACGCTTTTCCGTCGTGTGAGCGAGGTCGGGCGGAAGGAGGTTAAGCGCGATGCGCGAGCAGCAAAATCAAAACAGCAAAATCAAAACAGCAACGGATCGACGGCGGCAGCCACGAAGACCAGCGCCAGGTAGGAATTCGACCAGTGGAACAGGCGCATCGGCTTGAGTGCGGCGTCACGCAGTCCACGACGGGCGCGGAGCCAGAGCTGCCCGGCTTCCCAGAGGAATGCGGCACCGAGGAGACCGGCCACCAGCGGATAGAGCCAACCGGTCTGGGCAATCGGCCACAGGGCTAGTGAGGCGGCCACGGTGAGCACCGAATAGATCATGATCAGCCGGGTGACCACCGGCGGAGATTTGACCACCGGCAGCATCGGGACCTGCGCGGCGGCATAGTCCTCGCGATAGCGGATGGCCAGTGCCCAGGTGTGCGGCGGCGTCCACAAGAAGACGATCAGGAACAGCACCAGCGGCACGACCGAGACCGAGTTGGCCACGGCGGTCCAGCCGATCAACGGCGGGAAGCAGCCGGCGATGCCACCCCAGACGATGTTCTGGGTGGTCCGCCGTTTAAGCCACATCGTGTACACGAAGATGTAGAAGGCATTCGCACCCAGAGCCAGCCCGGCTGACAGCCAGTTGACGAAGGTGCCGAGCCAGAGGGTGGCGGCAACGCCCATGAGCACGGCGAAGATCGTGGCGGGGCGCGGACCGACGGCGTGCCGCGGGAGCGGGCGTCGGCGCGTGCGACGCATCCGCTCGTCGATGTCGCGATCGAGCACGCAGTTCAAAGCGTTCGCGCTGGCGGCGGCGAGGCAGCCGCCGATCATGGTGTTCAGGACGAGCAGCAGCGGCGGGATACCGCCGGCGGCCAGGAACATCGCCGGCACGGTGGTGACCAGCAACAACTCGATGATCCGCGGCTTGGTCAGGCTCACGTAAGCGGAGATGACATCGCGGACCCGGACATCGACCTGCTCAGCGCGCGGGCTGCGAAGGTCGACTCCGACTTCGGCACCCATCCCGCCTGGCACGTCGACGCTTGTCACGAGAGGTGAGTCTAGGGCCAGCTCCAGCGATTCACACGTCCACTGGGTGGCGAGTGTCTGGGCGATGAACATCCGCTCACATCGGGGGAGACCCTATGTAGGCCCAGCCGCCCCCCGATAGGCTCCGGACTGACCCCGCCGCGCTCTCGGAAGGACCCCTCACATCGTGACCGAAACTCAAGCCTCCAGCGCATTGCCCGACGGCTGGACCGATCTTGACTCGCGCGCCGTCGACACCGTCCGGGTGTTGGCCGCCGACGCCGTCCAGAAGGTCGGCAACGGCCACCCCGGAACGGCGATGAGCCTGGCGCCGGTGGCGTACCTGCTGTTCCAGAAGGTGATGCGGCACAACCCCGCCGATACCCACTGGCCCGGGCGGGATCGCTTCGTGTTGTCGTGCGGTCACTCCAGCATCACGCTCTACATCCAGCTCTACCTGGGCGGTTTCGGCCTCGAGCTCGACGACCTGAAGGCCCTGCGCACCTGGGACTCCAAGACCCCCGGCCACCCGGAGTACGGCCACACCGACGGTGTCGAGATCACCACCGGTCCACTCGGCCAGGGCATCGCGAACGCCGTCGGCATGGCGATGGCCGCCCGACGTGAGCGGGGCCTGCTCGATCCCGACGCCGCTCCCGGGGAGTCGGTCTTCGATCATCACATCTATTGCCTGGCTTCCGACGGTGACATCGAGGAGGGCATCTCCAGCGAGGCGTCCTCGCTGGCCGCCACCCAGCGTCTGAGTAATCTGACCCTGATCTACGACCGCAACTACATCTCGATCGAGGGCGACACCAACATTGCCCTGACCGAGGACACGGCCGCCCGCTACGCGGCGTACGGATGGCACGTCATCGAGGTCGACTGGGCCGAGGGTGGCACCTACGTGGAGAACGTGCGGGCGCTCAACGACGCCATCGAAGCGGGCAAGTTGGTCACCGACCGGCCGACCTTCATCCAGCTTCGGACCATCATCGCGTGGCCGGCGCCCAACGCGCAGAACACCGAGGCCGCCCACGGCAGCGCGCTCGGCAAGGACGAGGTTGCCGCAGTGAAGGAGCTGCTCGGCTTCGATCCGGATCAGAGCTTCGAGGTCAGCGACGAGGTGCTCGGCCGCACCCGCGAGCTGCTGACCCGCGGCGCAGAGGCCCAGGCCGACTGGCAGACCCGGTACGACACGTGGGCGGACGCCAATCCGGATGGCAAGGCGCTCTACGAGCGGCTCGTCGCCAACGAGCTGTCCCCGGGCTGGGAGGACGCCCTTCCGACCTGGGCCGCCGATCCGAAGGGCGTCGCGACCCGCGCCGCGTCCGGCAAGGTGCTCACCGCACTGGCCCCGGTCATGCCCGAGCTGTGGGGTGGGTCGGCTGACCTGGCCGGCTCCAACAACACCACGCCGGCCGGAGAGCCGAGCTTCCTGCCGTCGGACCGTCAGAGCCACGAGTTCAAGGGCGGACCGTACGGCCGGGTGCTGCACTTCGGCATCCGTGAGCACGCCATGGGCGCGATCATGAACGGCATCAAGGTGCACGGCGGCACCCGCCCGTACGGCGGCACCTTCTTGACCTTCTCCGACTACATGCGCGGCGCCGTCCGGTTGTCGGCCCTGATGCGGGTCGCGGTCACCTACGTGTGGACCCACGACTCGATCGGGCTCGGCGAGGACGGCCCGACCCATCAGCCGATCGAGCACGTCGCCTCGCTGCGGCTGATCCCCGGGCTTGATGTGGTCCGGCCGTCGGACGCCAATGAGACTGCTGCCGCCTGGGCCCAGATTCTGAAGAACAACGATCGACCGGCCGGGCTGATCCTGTCCCGGCAGAACCTGCCGATCGTGGCCCGCGGCGAGGACGGCTTCGCCGACACCTCCGGCGTGGCCAAGGGCGCTTACGTGCTCAAGGACTTCGGTGATGGCCAGGGTGACTTCGTGATCCTGATCGGCACGGGCTCGGAAGTGCAGTACTGCGTGGCCGCGGCCGAGCAGTTGGCCGGCGAGGGCATCAGTGCCCGAGTGGTCTCGATGCCGTGTCGGGAGTGGTTCGACGAGCAGGATCAGGACTACCGCGACTCGATCATTCCGCCCGACATCAAGTCCCGGGTCAGCATCGAGGCCGGCGTCAGCGCCGGGTGGCGCGACCTGGTCGGTGACGCCGGCAAGATCATCGCGATCGAGCACTACGGAGCCAGCGCGGCCGGCGCGAAGCTGTTCGAAGAGTTCGGCTTCAGTGCCGACGCCGTGGTGACCGCCGCCAAGGCGAGCCTCGAGTCGGCCCAAAGCAACGCCGCTCCGACCCATCCCGCGGCCAGCGGACCCAAGGCACCCGCCGATCTGGAATCGGACCCGGGCGTCACCATCAGTTGATCATCACCGTCGATGATCATCCCTGTCGTGCAGATGTAAAGGACCCATCATGAGTGATCGATTGAAGGCTCTCGCGGACGAGGGCGTCTCCATCTGGTTGGACGACCTGTCCCGAGACCGGATCAACTCAGGCAACCTCTCCGACCTGGTGGCCAACTCCTCGGTGAGCGGTGTGACCACCAACCCGACGATCTTCGCCGCCGCCCTATCCAAGGGCGAGGCCTATGACGAGCAGATCAAGGAGCTGGCCGCGCTGGACTCCAGCGTCGACGACACGATCAAGGCGCTGACCAGTGATGACGTTCGCGATGCCTGCGACATCTTCGCGGCCACCTACGCGGCGACCGGCGGCGTGGACGGCCGGGTGTCGATCGAGGTCGAGCCCGGACTGGCCATGGACACCGAAGGCACGACGGCTCAGGCCGCCGATCTGTGGAAGATCGTCGACCGGCCGAATGTGCTGATCAAGATCCCGGCAACCAAGCCCGGTCTGCCCGCGATCACCGCGTCGATTGCCGAAGGCATCAGCGTGAATGTCACGTTGATCTTCTCCCTCGAGCGCTACCGCGGCGTGATCGACGCGTACCTCAGCGGGCTGGAACAGGCCGATGCGAACGGGCACGACCTGAGCAAGATCCAGTCCGTCGCCTCGTTCTTCGTCTCCCGGGTGGACTCGGAGGTCGACAAGCGGCTGGACGGGATCGGTTCGGATGACGCCGCCGCCTTGAAGGGCAAGGCCGCGATCGCCAACGCCCGGCTCGCCTTCGCGCTTTACGAGGAAGAGTTCAGCTCCGAGCGGTTCGCTCCGCTGGAAGCGAAGGGGGCGCATCGGCAGCGTCCGCTGTGGGCGTCGACCGGCGTCAAGGACCCCGCTTACTCCGACACCATGTACGTCACCGATCTGGTCGTGGCGCACACCGTGAACACCATGCCGGAGAAGACCATGCAGGCCTTCGCCGATCACGGTGAGTTGCACGGCGACATGGTCAGCGGCACCGAGGAAGAAGCGCAGCAGACGCTGGATGATCTCGCTGCGGTGGGCATCTCGTACGACGACGTGGTCGACGTGCTTGAACGCGAGGGGGTCGAGAAGTTCGACGCCTCGTGGAACGAGTTGGTGGAAACGGTGCAGACCGCGCTCGACGAAGCCCGCCAGGGTGCCGATAGTCCGGGCCAAGGCGCCGACCCCACGCCGGACCCCGACGTCGAGTGAGCGTGACCGACCGGCCGAGCCCGCTCGCCGCGAGCTCGCTCCGGCCCAATCCACTTCGGGAACCCCAAGATCGGCGGCTCCCGAGGATCGCCGGGCCGTGTGTCCTGGTGATCTTCGGTGTCACCGGCGACCTGTCGACCAAGAAGTTGATGCCGGCGGTCTATGACCTCGCCAATCGCGGCCTGCTGCCTCCCGGCTTCGCGCTGGTCGGCTTCGCGCGGCGTGACTGGGAACACCAGGACTTCGCCAAGATCGTGCACGCCGCCGTGAAGCAGAACGCCCGGACGCCGTTTCGCGAAGAGGTCTGGCGTCAGTTGTCGGAGGGCATCCGTTTCGTCCCGGGCGAGATCGGCGACGACGAGTCGTTCGCCAAGCTGGCCGCCACTATTGCCGATCTCGACGAGGCTCGGGGCACCGGCGGGAACCACGCCTTCTACCTGTCGATCCCGCCCGGACTCTTCCAGACCGTCGTCGATCAACTCCGTTCGCACGGCCTGGCCGAGGAACAGCAGGGGCGTTGGAGCCGGGTGGTGATCGAGAAGCCGTTCGGTCATGATCTGGCCAGTGCCCGGGATCTGAACCGGATCGTGTCGAGCGTGTTCCCGTCCCGTTCGGTGTTCCGGATCGATCACTATCTGGGCAAGGAAACCGTTCAGAACATGATGGCGTTGCGGTTCGCCAATCAGCTGTTCGAGCCGGTGTGGAACAACAACTATGTCGATCATGTGCAGATCACCATGGCCGAGGACATCGGCATCGGCGGCCGGGCCGGCTACTTCGACGGCATCGGCATTGCCCGGGACGTGATCCAGAACCACCTGCTGCAGCTGCTGGCCCTGACCGCGATGGAGGAGCCGACATCGTTCGAGGCCCGCCAGCTGAGGGCCGAGAAGCAGAAGGTGCTCGCCGCCGTACGCCCACCCAGGCGGATGGACCTGCATACCGCACGCGGCGCGTACGCGGGCGGTTGGGCGGGCGGTGA
This sequence comes from uncultured Actinomycetota bacterium, assembly GCA_963731295.1. GTDB lineage: Bacteria > Actinomycetota > Actinomycetes > Propionibacteriales > Propionibacteriaceae > Microlunatus. The sequence goes on along the minus strand of CAVSUP010000003.1, from coordinate 1,474,398 downwards.
GAAGGTCAAGGGCTACCTGGAGGAAGACCGGATCCCGCAGTCCTCGAAGACCGAGACCTACGCGGCGATCCGGCTCGACATCGAGAACCGGCGCTGGGCCGGCGTGCCGTTCTATCTGCGGACCGGAAAACGCCTGGCCCGGCGGGTCACCGAGGTCGCCCTCGGCTTCAAGCGAGCGCCGCATCTGCCGTTCACCAAGACCGACACCGAAGAGCTCGGCTACAACGCGCTCGTCCTGCGGATCCAGCCGGACGAGGGGGTCACCCTGCGCTTCGGGGCGAAAGTGCCCGGCACCCAGATGGAGATCCGCGAGGTGAACATGGACTTCGCCTACGGCGGATCGTTCACCGAGTCCTCGCCCGAGGCGTACGAGCGGCTGATCTTGGACGTGCTCCTGGGCGATCCCCCGCTGTTCCCGCAGCACGAAGAAGTCGAGCTGTCCTGGGAGATCCTCGATCCGATCATCGACTACTGGGCGAGCCTGCCGAGCCAACCGGAGCCCTATGCCCCCGGATCGTGGGGACCGGCGGGTTCGGACGAGATGCTCGCGCGGGATGGCTTCACCTGGAGGCGGCCCTGATGCGGGGGGTCACACCGATCACGCCGATGCTGAGCATCATCTGGAGGGCACAGTGATCATCAAACTGGAGGACACCAACTCGGCGAAGATCTCCGGGGCTCTGCTGCGCGCCCGACGTACCGCTGGCAGTCCGGCCCAGGGCATGGTGCTGACCTTGATCATCGTCTGCGACGAGGGTGAGTACACCGAAGCGTTGGAGGCGAGCATGGCCGCGGGGCGGGAGCACCCGTCGCGCATCCTGCTCGTGGTGACCGGCTCCGGCCGCACCGCCTCGCTGCATGCCGAGGTGCATATCGGCGAGGGCACCCCCGGCGAGGTCGTGGTGATCAGGATGCGTGGCGCGGTCGCGTCCCATCCAGCGTCGGTGATCCGGCCGCTCTTGCTGCCGGACTCCCCCGTGGTGATCTGGTGGCCGGGCAAAGTGCCGACCAATCGGGCTGCGGATGAGCTGGGCCAGCTGTCGATGCGACGGTTGACCGATGCCGCTTCCGCGAGCCGGCCCCTGGCCGCCCTGCAGGCGCGAGCCCGGGACTACACGCCGGGCGACACCGACCTCAGCTGGACCCGGTTGACGCCATGGCGGGCCCTGCTGGCGGCTGCCCTCGACCAGTACCCAGCCACCATCAAGACGGCAACGGTGGAGGCCGAGCGCGGCAATCCTTCGGCGGACCTGCTGGCGGCCTGGCTGCATGCGAAGCTCAAGGTCGAGATCGTTCGAAAGCATAGCGCCGGGCCCGGTTTGACGGCCGTCCGGCTGACCACGGCGGCTGGCGACATCGCCATCACCCGAGCCGACGGGCTTCTGGCGTCGTACGCCGTCCCCGGCCAGCCTGAACGGCTGGTTGCCCTGAAACGGCGTGACTTCACCGAGCTCATCTCCGAGGAGCTGCGACGGATGGATGCCGACGACGTCTTCGAACGGGCGCTCCGGGCGCTGGCCTCGGATGCCGTGAGAAAGGCGCCGACCAAGACGGCGGCCGCGAAGAAGAGCGCCGGCACGAGCACGAGAACGGCGGCGAAGAAGAGCGCCGGCACGGGCAGGCGAGCGGCGGCGAAGACACCGGCCAAACGGACCGCCAGGCAATGACCGGTCCCGAGCTGATCGTTCACGCCGATGCCGACGACGTGGCCGAAGCACTGGCCGCCCGCCTGATGGCCCGATTGGTCGAGATTCAGCGCGACTTCCGGGCGCCGCAGATCGCCCTGACCGGCGGCCGGATCGCCACCAAGGCCTACCGTCGGCTCGCTGAGGAGGGACCGCACTCAGCGGTCGATTGGTCCCGGGTCGACTTCTGGTGGGGCGACGAGCGCTTCGTCGGCGCCGACGACGACGACCGGAATGCGAAGCAGGCCCTGGACCTGTTGACCGAACCACTGCACCTGCTGGCGGAACGCATCCATGAGATGCCGGCGACCGACCGCGGCATCGGTCTGGATCAGGCGGCCGAGAACTATGCCCTCGAGCTTGGTGACACGGTCTTCGACATCTGCCTGCTCGGCATGGGACCCGACGGCCACGTCGCGTCGATCTTTCCCGAGCACCCGTCGTCGTACGCGAGCGGCAACGTCATCGCCGTGCGTTCGTCGCCCAAGCCTCCCCCCGAGCGGATCAGCCTCACGCTCGAGGTGATCAACCGGTCGCACGAGGTGTGGTTCGTCGTCAGCGGCTCTGACAAGGCGGCCGCAGCCAAGATGGCGCTGCTCGGTGCCGGGCCGGTTCAGGTGCCGGCGGGTGGCGTGGCCGGGATCGATCGGACGCTCTGGCTGCTCGACCGAGACGCCGCGGCCGAGCTGCCGCGGGACCTCTTCCCGCCCGCGGTCTTCTGAACCCGGACTGCTCATCGCGATCGTGCGAGCGGCCGGGGTAGCTCGCCTTCAGCTACCGAATGATGGCGTCAGCCGACGAGCATCGAAAGATCGCGCCGGGCTCTTTCCCGACCGATCGAGACGACATGCCTTTCCGTCGTCGAGCGAGGGAGGGAGACAGCCCGCATCCGCGCGATCGTGCGAGCCGGCGAGAACAGAAGAATCAGTAGATGACTTCGCCGCGGGCTCGCCGGGCTCGGAGGGTGTTCAGCGCCTCGGTCAAGATGTCGGCGGCTTCGGAATCGGAGCGCCGCTCCTTCACATAGGCGAGGTGGGTCTTGTACGGCTCGATCTTCGGCGGCGGCGGTGGATTCAGCGAATCCAGATTGGCCGGCAGCCCGCAGCGCGGGCAGTCCCAGGCATCCGGGACCGAAGCATCGGCCGCAAAAGCCGGGCGCGTCTCGTGGCCGTGCGAACAGAAGTAGGAGACATACAAGCGCGGAGCAGCGTCGCCACGCTCCGCCTCTCCCATCGGTCCGGCACCTACCCGGCTGCCACGAATGGCACTACCACCAGCCACGTTTGTTCTCCCCTCGTCCCACGTGCGATGCGATGTGTCTTGTCGAGCGTATTTCTTGATCAGACGCGACCGACGGGGTTCAAGCGCCCAGCTTGTAGAGCAGGCCGAGCGCCACGATGGCGGCCAGCCAGATCACCCCGACGATGACCGTCAAACGATCAAGGTTGCGCTCTGCGACCGACGACCCGCCCATCGATGAGGAAATCCCACCACCGAAGAGATCCGAGAGTCCGCCGCCACGTCCCTTATGCATCAACACGAAGCCCGCAAGCGCGACGCTCGTGATCACCAACACGATCGAGAAGATCAAGATGGGGACAGTCATGAGGGGGACGAAAAGCACGGAAGTAGCCTAACTCAGAGTTTCGGGAAACCGTGCAGCCAGATCAGAGGACGGGCAGGTCGTAGAAACGTGCTATGGCAGAGAACTCGTCGATGACCAGGCTGGCACCGCCGACCAGACAGCCGTCCACATCCGGCTTCGCCATGATGGCCCCGACGTTGCCCGACTTCACCGAGCCCCCGTAGAGCACACGGACCTGGTCGGCGACCTCCGGCGAGTAGAGCTCGCCGATCCGTGAGCGGATGGCCGCGCACACTTCCTGGGCGTCCTCCGGCGTGGCGACCTCGCCCGTGCCGATCGCCCAGACCGGCTCGTAGGCGATGACCGACTTCGCCACGTCCTCGGCGCTCAGCCCGGCCAGCGCACCGTCGACCTGCGCCAGCGTGTAACTCACCTGGTCACCGGCCTGCCGGATGTCCAGCCCCTCGCCGACGCAGATGATCGGGATGACACCGCCGCTCAACGCCTTCTTGGCCTTGGCGTTGACCAGCGCGTCGTCCTCGTGGTGATACTGCCGGCGCTCGGAATGGCCGACAGTCACGTAGGCGCACTTGAGCTTGGCCAGCATCTCCACCGAGATCTCCCCGGTGTAGGCCCCGCTGTCATTGGCCGACACGTCCTGGGCCCCGTAGCCGAGCTCGAGCCGGTCCCCCTCGATCAGGGTCTGCACCGTCCGCAGATCGGTGAAGGGCGGCAGCACGACGACCTCCGACTTGGTCGGATCGTGGCGTTTGTCGTCCAGCGTCCACGCCAGCTTCTGGACCAGGCCGACCGCTTCGACGTGATTCAGGTTCATCTTCCAGTTGCCGGCCATCAGGGGTTTACGGGCCATGATCGATTACGCCTTCTCTTCGAGTACGGACAACCCCGGCAGGGTCTTGCCCTCCAGGTATTCCAAGCTGGCTCCGCCACCGGTGGAGATGTGGCCGAAGGCCTCGTCGGCGAAGCCGAGATCACGGACGGCAGCCGCCGAGTCGCCACCCCCGACGACCGACAAGCCGTCGATCTCGGTCAGGGCCTGAGCCACGGCACGGGTGCCGCCGGCGAAGCTTTCCCACTCGGCCACCCCCATCGGACCGTTCCAGAACACGGTCTTGGCCGCGGCGATCACCTCGGCGAACGCCTTGGCCGAGGCCGGACCGATATCGAGACCGAGTTGATCTTCAGGGATCGCGTCCGCGGCGACGACGGTGGGCGGCGAGTCGGCCTTGAACTCCGGCGCCACCACGATGTCGGTCGGCAGCAGAATCTGCTTGCCGGTTGCTGCGGCCTCATCCAGGTAGCCGCGTACGATCTCGAATTGATCTTGCTCGAGCAGACTCTTGCCGACCTCATGTCCTTGTGCAGCAAGGAAAGTGAAGAGCATGCCGCCCCCGACCACCAAGGTGTCGGCGGTCTTGATCAAGTTCGCGATCACCGCGAGCTTGTCGGAGACCTTGGCGCCACCGAGCACCACCACGTACGGGCGGGCCGGGTTCTCGGTCAGCTGCTTGAGCACCTCGACCTCGGCCTTGACCAGGCCTCCGCCGGCGTTGGGCAGCCGGCTCGCCAGGTCGTACACGCTGGCTTGCTTGCGGTGCACGACGCCGAACCCGTCGGAGACGAACACGTCGCCGAGCGCGGCGTAGCGGTCGGCGAGTTCGCCCCGGGCCGCCTCGTCCTTGGACTCCTCGCCCGGCTCGTACCGGACGTTCTCCAGCATGGCGACCTCGCCGTCGGCCAGCGCGCCGGTGATCGACGAGGCGGACTCCCCCACCACGTCGTCGGCCAGCTTGACCTCGGTGCCGAGCAGCTCACCGAGCCGCTTCGCCGCCGGGGCCAGGGAGTACTTCGGATTGACCTCACCCTTCGGCCGGCCCAGGTGGGCCAGCACGATCACCTTCGCGCCGGCTTCGCGGAGCTGGTTGATCGTCGGCACCGAGGCCCGGATCCGGCCGTCATCGGTGATGGTGTCGCCGTCCAGCGGCACGTTCAGGTCGCAGCGGATCAGCACCCGCTGACCGGATAGCTCGCCAAGATCAGAGACCGACTTCATGCAGAGTCCTTTCGGGTCACGCGGAGCGCTGGATTTCCACCCGAAACTGGCAACTTACGGGCGAAGTTTCCTAGGTGAGTTGCCAGTTCCCCATGCAACATGGGGAACTGGCAACCCGGCGGCAGAGGCCTCGGGCTAAGCGAGGTGAGGCGGGTGAGGCGGGTGGGGCGGGTTGACTACAGAGACTTGCCGACCAACGCGACGAGGTCGACGAGCCGGTTGGAGTAGCCCCACTCGTTGTCGTACCAGCCGACGACCTTGACCTGGTTGCCGATGACCTTGGTCAGACCGGCATCGAAGATGCAGGAATGCGGGTCGGTGACGATGTCGGAAGAGACGATCGGGTCCTCGGTGTAGAGCAGGTACTTGCCGAGCTCACCGACCGCGGCCGCCTTGACGGCGGCGTTGACCTCGGCGACGGAGGTCTCCCGGCCGGCCTCGAAGGTCAGGTCGGTCGCGGAACCCGTGGGCACCGGGACGCGCAGCGCGTACCCGTCGAGCTTGCCCTTGAGCTGCGGCAGCACCAGCCCGATGGCCTTGGCAGCACCGGTCGAGGTCGGCACGATGTTCAGGGCGGCGCCGCGGGCGCGACGGAGATCGCTGTGCGGACCGTCCTGCAGGTTCTGATCCTGGGTGTACGCGTGGATAGTGGTCATCAGACCCTTGACGATGCCGAACTCGTCGTCCAGCACCTTCGCCATCGGCGCCAGGCAGTTCGTGGTGCATGACGCGTTGGAGATGATCTGGTGGTTCGCCGGGTCGTAGTCGCCGTCGTTGACGCCCATCACCACGGTGAAGTCGTCGTTCTTGGCCGGGGCGGAGATGATGACCTTCTTGGCGCCGCCGTCGAGGTGGGCCTTGGCCTTGAGGCCGTCGGTGAAGAAGCCCGTCGACTCGATGACCACGTCGGCGCCGATCTCGCCCCAGGGCAGCGCGGCGGGATCACGCTCGGCGAAGGACTTGATCACCTTGTCGCCGATCTGGATGCCGCCGTCGACCACGGAGACGGCCTCTCCGAGGCGGCCGAGGATCGAGTCGTACTTGAGCAGGTGAGCCTGGGTTGCGTCGTCGCCCAGATCGTTGAAGGCCACGACCTCCACGTCGGCGCCAGATGCGACCAGGGCGCGGTAGAAGTTGCGGCCGATGCGGCCAAAGCCATTGATGCCGACACGTACGGTCATAAAGTGATCTCCTTCGGTGCGCGAGTGCCCCGAACCAGCGGGGGCCAAAGACACCTTAACGAACTTCGCCGATGCGCGTTACGACCGCTTTTCCTGCTGGTATGACACCAGTTCACTGCTGGTTGCCGGGATGTTTCGGGTACGCCGGGACGTTTCAGACCGCCGCGTAGCTCACTCGTCGAGCATCTCCGCGCTGAGATTGGCCTCGGTGTTCGGGATTCCGAGATCGGTCGCCCGCTTGTCCGCGGTGGCCAACAGCCGCCGGATCCGCCCCGCGACGGCGTCCTTGGTCAACGGCGGCTCGTGCAGCTGGCCCAGTTCTTCCAGGCTGGCCTGCTTGTTCTCGACCCGGAGGACGCCGGCAGCCCGCAGATGTTCCGGCACGTCCTGGCCGAGAATCTCCAGGGCTCGTTCCACCCGCGCTCCGGCGGCGACCGCCGCCCGGGCCGAGCGCCGAAGGTTGGCGTCGTCGAAGTTGGCGAGTCGGTTGGCCGAGGCCCGAACCTCGCGACGCATCCGTCGCTCCTCCCATGCGAGCAGGGATTCGTGCGCACCGAGCCGGGTGAGCAGGGCGCCGATCGCGTCGCCGTCGCGGATCACCACCCGGTCGACGTTGCGGACCTCCCGGGCCTTCGAGGCGATCCCCAGGCGTCGGGCCGCCCCGACCAGGGCCAGTGCCGCCTCAGGTCCCGGACAAGTCACCTCGAGCGCCATGGAGCGACCCGGCTCGGTGAGTGAGCCGTGGGCCAGGAAGGCGCCACGCCAGGCGGCGGTGCAGTCGCACAGGCCACCGCTGACCACCTGCGACGGCAGTCCGCGAGCCGGCCGGCCACGCGAGTCGATCAGACCCGTCTGGCGGGCGAGCGCCTCACCGTCCTTGATCACCCGGACCACGTAACGCGTGCCGCGACGGATACCCGCTCCGTTGACGATCACCAGCTCGCTGGGATGTCCGAAAACCTCGCTGATGTCGGTGCGCAATCGTCTCGCGGCTGCTCCGGTGTCGAGCTCCGCTTCGATCACGATTCGTCCGCTGACGATGTGCAGCCCCCCGGCAAACCTCAGCGTCGCGGCGACTTCCGACTTGCGGCAGCAGGGCTTGGTGACCTTGATGGTCGCCAGCTCCGCCTTCACCTGTGCGGTCATAGCCATTGGTGCATGATGCCACGGACCGGACTCCTCCGGTTCGCGGTCTCGGTCGACCTCGACGGAGCGCTCCGGCTCGAATCTGCCCCATCCGAAAAGAACTCAACCCGGCCGACGCCCTGGGCACCTACCGGGTTGCGTCTAAGTCCGGATTAAATGCCCATGATCTCCGCGTACGCCGAGGCCAGTCGCAGCGGATCGTGACGCGGCGAACCGTCCCGCGCAGCGAGATCGGCCACCACCAGTTGTGCGCCGAGCGAATCAGCCCAGCCCGCCAGGTGGGGGTCGTCGGCGGCGAATCCGCTGTCAGCGAGGACGACGTCCAGGCGGAGATCCGGCGCGTGGTCAGCCAGCAACTCGATGTGCTTAGCCGCCGAGAAGCCCGCCGTCTCCCCAGCTGGCTCGAGATTGAGGGTGAGGATCCGCGAAGCTGGCGTGGTGTGGATCGCCCGGGCCAACTCCGGCACCAACAGATGCGGAATCACCGAGGTGAACCACGATCCGGGGCCGAGCACGATCCAGTCGGCCTCCTGAACCACGGCCAGGGATTCCGGGCAGGCGGGAGGATCGGCCGGCTCCAGGCGGACGGAGGTGACCTCGCCGGTGGTCTTGGCCACCAGGGCCTGCCCCCGGACCTCCGATACGCCGTCCGGATTGCCTGGCTCGAGTCCGATCACATCGGCCTGGATCTCCAGCGGCACCGAGGCCATCGGCAACACCCGGCCCTTCGCTCCGAGCAGCCGGCCGACCATGTCGAGGCCGGCGACCGGATCACCCAGCCGCTCCCACAACCCGGCGATCAACAGATTGCCGATCGCGTGGTCGCCGAGCGGTCCATCGCTGTCGAACCGGTACTGCAGCACATCGGCCCAGGTGCGACCGGATTCGTCGTCGCCACAGAGCGCGGCCAAAGCCATTCGCAGATCCCCCGGCGGCAGGCAGTTGAGCTCGGCACGTAGCCGTCCCGAGGAGCCACCGTCGTCGGCGACGGTGACGATCGCGGTCAGCCGGTCGGTGATCCGGCGGAGTGCCGTGAGCGATGTCGACAACCCATGTCCGCCGCCGAACGCCACGACTGCGGGCAGCGCAGGCAGTGCGGGCCCGGGCAGCACGGCCTGCCACCGCCGGCTCCGTTCACGCGGGCTCATTCGCGTCCCAGATCGCGATGCAGGACCGTGGTGGCGAACCCGTCGCCCCGCAGGCGGCGGGCCAGCTCCTCCGCCATGGCCGTGCTCCGATGCTTGCCACCGGTGCAGCCGATGGCGATGGTGGCGAATCGCTTGCCTTCGGTGATGTAGCCGACCGCCACGACCGACAGCAAGGACTGCAGGGAATTCAGGAACGAGTCGGCGCCGGGCTGCTGGAGCACGTACTCGCTGACCGGTTTGCTCAGACCGGTCTGCGGCCGTAGTTCGGGAATCCAGTGCGGATTCGGCAGGAAGCGCACGTCGAAGACCATGTCGGCGTCGACCGGCACGCCGTTCTTGAAGCCGAACGACAAGCAGGTGATCCGCAGTTGATCATCACCGATCCCCCCGTACGCGTGGGTCACCCGCGAGGCCAGCTGATGCACGTTCAGCGACGACGTGTCGATGACCAGATCGGCCGCCGCGCGAAGCGTGGCCAGCGTCTCGCGTTCGGCGACGATGCCGTCCAGCAGCCGCCCCTCACCTTGCAACGGGTGCGGGCGGCGGACCGACTCCTGGCGGCGGACGATCACGTCGTCACCAGCCTCCAGGAACAAGATCTCCGGCAAGGTCCCGGTGCTGCTCAGATCCGAGAACATCGTCGGCAGCTGTTCGAAGAATCCGCGCGTCCGGACGTCCAGCACCACGGCGAGCCGGGTTAGGTCGATCCGCCGGGCCTGTTCACACACTTCCGCCAGGACCGTCGGCGGGAGATTGTCGACGACGTACCAGCCGAGGTCTTCCAGCGTGTTCGCGGCGGTCGAGCGGCCCGCCCCGGACATGCCGGTGACCACCACCAACCGCAAGGGCTTGCCGGTCGGCGCATCGGCCGGCACGTCGACCGGTGCGTCGGCCGGGATTTCGACCGGGATTTCGACTGGGATCTCGACCGGGGCTTCGAGAGGCTCGCTCACCGGTCCATCCTCTCAGCCCTCACGTGCTGATCACCTCGCCCGTCGCCATGTCGACGGCCTCGGATTGCGGTGCGGCATCGACCGCTTCCTTGATCGCGAGCGCCAGCTTCGGTCCGAAGCCGGGAACGGCGGCGATCTCTTCGACCGTTGCGGCCCGCACCTTGCGCAGCGAACCGAAATAGGTGATCAGCGCCTTCCGGCGGACCTCGCCCAGACCCGGGACTTGATCAAGGAGTGATTCGACCATCGACTTGCTGCGCCGCGAGCGGTGATGGGTGATGGCGAACCGATGCGCTTCATCCCGGAGTCGTTGCAGCAGATAGAGCCCCTCGCTGGTCCTGGGCAGGATTACCGGCGCTTCGACGTCGGGCAGCCAGACCTCTTCCAGGCGCTTGGCCAGGCCACAGAGCGCGACATCGGAGATGCCGAGCTCGTCGAGCGCCTTGGCTGCGGCGGCGACCTGTGGCGGGCCACCGTCGACGACGACCAGGGCCGGCGCGTACGCGAACTTGCGCGGCGCGCCGGTGACCGGATCGATGAGGAGCGGACCCTCGACGCCGTCCTCCAGCTGGCGGGACATCGAGGACCGGTCGTCGATCAGCCGCCGGAACCGCCGGGTGATCACCTCGTGCATGGCGGCGACGTCGTTCTGTCCGTCGACGTGCCTGATCACGAACCGGCGGTACTCGCTCTTGCGCGGCAGACCGTCTTCGAAGACCACCATCGAGGCGACCACTTCGGTGCCCTGCAGATTAGAGATGTCGAAGCACTCCATCCGCAACGGGATCACGTCCAGCTCCAGCGCCTCCTGGATCTCCTCCAGGGCACGGTTCCTGGTCGACAGATCACTCGCCCGGGTGGTCTTGTGCTTGATCAACGTCTCGTTCGCGTTCCGGGCGACCGTCTCCATCAGCGCCCGTTTGTCGCCGCGCTGCGGAACCCGGATCGAGACGGCCGAGCCGCGTCGCTCGGTGAGCATCCGACCGAGCGATTCGAGCGACGGAGGCAGCACCGGCACCAGGATCTCCTTGGGGATCGCATCCCGGTCCGTGGCCTCAGGGTCGATCTCGGCGTAGAGCTGGAGCAGGAACTGCTCGATCAGCTCGTCGCTGCCACTCTCGTCGAACCGGTCGGCCACCCAGCCGCGCTGTCCCCTGACCCGGCCGCCGCGGACATGGAAGATCTGGACGGCCACCTCCATCGGATCCTCGGCGAGGGCGATCACGTCGGCGTCCGTGGCGTCGCGGAAGACGACCGCGTTCTGCTCCATCGCCCGTTGCAGGGCGCCGATGTCGTCGCGCAGCCGGGCGGCTCGCTCGTACTCCAAGGCATTGCTCGCCGTCTTCATCTCCCGCTGCAGGCCCTTGATCATCGGCGCTGCCTGCCCGGAGACGAACTGGCAGAAGTCGTCGACGATTTCGCGATGCTCTTCTGGAGTGACCCGGCCGATGCAGGGCGCCGAGCATTTGCCGATGTAGCCGAGCAGGCACGGCCGGCCGAGCTGGTGGTGATTCTTGAAGACCCCGGGTCGGCAGGACCGCATCGGGAAGACCCGCAGCAGGAGATCGACGGTCTCCCGGATCGCCCAGGCATGGGAGTAGGGCCCGAAGTAGCGAGTGCCCTTGCGTTTGGGCCCGCGTCCGACCATCACCCGCGGAAACTCTTCCGACAGGGTCACGGCGAGCCACGGATAGGACTTGTCGTCGCGGTACTTGATGTTGAACCGTGGGTCGTACTCCTTGATCCAGGAGAACTCCAGCTGCAAAGCCTCGACCTCGGTCTGCACGACGGTCCAGTCGACCTTGGTCGCTGTGGTGACCATCGACCTGGTGCGGCTGAGCAGGGAACTGGGGTCGGCGAAATAGGAATTCAGGCGCGAGCGGAGGCTCTTGGCCTTGCCGACGTAGATGACTCGGCCCTGCGCATCGGAAAACCGATAGACGCCCGGCTGATCAGGGATCGATCCGGGCGCTGGACGATAGTCCAGACCCGGCCGGCGAGTCGGCGTTCTGCGAACTGGGGGTACCACGCGTCACAGCGTAGGCGGAGCCGCCGACAGTCTTTCCTTCGTCGCGCTCGCCTCACCAGTCGGCCCGTCCGCGCTCGGGTGATCATCCGTCGACAGACCCGGCTTCAGGCGCGCAAAGCGCTGCGTCATGACCACAGATGCGTGGACGAAGGAGCGGATTGTCAAACCCGGCGACGCTCAGACCATTCGGGTTCAGCTGGCCTTGCGAGCCGGCACCGAAGGAGCCGCCTTCTTGCCGACTGCTCGCTTCACCGCGGCCTTCTTGGCCGGCACCTTGGCCGCCGCCTTCTTCGCGGCCGACTTCTTGGCCGCCCCCTTGCGCGCCGGGAGCGGAGCGCTCACCAGCTCCGGCTGCGCAGCACCCACCGGGACCCCACGACCGTCGAGGATCGGTTTCAGGAACATTCCGGTGTACGAGTCGTCGGTGTTGGCGATCTGTTCCGGCGTGCCTTCGGCGACCACGGTGCCACCACGCGAGCCGCCTTCGGGGCCCATGTCGATCAACCAGTCAGCGGTCTTGATCACGTCGAGGTTGTGCTCGATCACCACCACCGTGTTCCCGGCGTCGACCAGTCGACCGAGCACGCCGAGGAGCTTGCGGATGTCTTCGAAGTGCAGACCCGTCGTCGGCTCGTCGAGCACGTAGAGGGTGCGTCCGGTCGACCGTTTCTGCAACTCGCTGGCCAGCTTCACCCGCTGGGCCTCCCCCCCGGAGAGGGTCGGCGCCGGCTGGCCGAGGCGGACATAGCCGAGCCCCACCTCCACCAGCGTCTTGAGGTGTCGCGAGATCGCCGGGATGGCCGCGAAGAATTCCGAGGCCTCCTCGATCGGCATGTCGAGGATCGCCGAGATGGACTTGCCCTTGTAGTGCACCTCGAGCGTCTCGCGGTTGTAGCGCGCTCCGTGACAGACCTCGCAGGGCACGTAGACGTCGGGCAGGAAGTTCATCTCGATCTTGATGGTGCCGTCGCCCGCGCAATTTTCACACCGACCGCCCTTGACGTTGAAGGAGAACCGACCCTGTTGATAGCCGCGGACCTTCGCCTCGGGGGTCTCGGCGAAGAGCTTGCGCATGTGGTCGAACACCCCGGTGTAGGTGGCCGGATTGGACCGTGGCGTACGCCCGATCGGCGACTGGTCGACGTGGATGATCTTGTCGACGTCGTCAGCGCCGGTGATCGAACGGTGCCGGCCCGGCACCTCGCGGGCGTTGTAGATCCGCTTGGCCAACGCCGTGTAGAGGATGCTGTTGACCAGCGTCGACTTGCCGGAGCCGGACACACCGGTGACGGCGATCAGCTGACCCAGTGGGAAGCCGACGGTGACGTTGCGGAGGTTGTGCTCCACCGCATTGCTCACCACGATCTCCCGACCCCTCACCCGGGGCCGACGCTGCGCCGGGAGCGGGATAGAGCGGCGGCCGGACAAGTAGGCGCCGGTCAACGAGTCGGGATTGGTCAGCAGCTCGGCCACCGGCCCCGAGTGGACGACATGACCCCCGTGCTCGCCGGCGCCGGGACCGATGTCGACGGCCCAGTCGGCCATCATGATCGTGTCTTCGTCGTGCTCGACGACGATCAGCGTGTTTCCGAGGTTGCGCAGCCGCACCAGGGTCTCGATCAGCCGGCGGTTGTCGCGCTGGTGCAGGCCGATGCTCGGCTCGTCGAGCACATAGAGCACGCCGACCAGACCGGACCCGATCTGGGTGGCCAGCCGGATCCGCTGCGCCTCGCCGCCGGACAGGCTCCCGGTGGGTCGGCTCAGGGACAGGTAGTCCAGACCGACGTCGAGCAGGAACTTCAGTCGCTCGTTGATCTCCTTCAGCACCCGCTCGGCGATCTGTCGCTCACGGTCGGTGAGCTCCAGCTGGCCCAGGAACGCTGCGGCCTCGTCGATCGACATCGAGGAGATCTCCGCGATGTTCTTGCCCCCGAGGGTGACCGCCAGCGACGTCGGCTTGAGCCGAGCACCGTGACAGGTGCGGCACGGCACTTCGCGCATGTAGCCGGCGAAACGTTCGCGCGAGGTGTCGGTTTCCGCCTCGGAGTGGCGACGCTCGATGTAGGACACCACGCCCTCGTACTTGGCGTTGTAGCTGCGGGTGCGGCCGTAGCGGTTCTTGTAGGTGACGTGCACCTGGCCGGGCACGCCGTACAGCAAGACCTTCTGAGCCGCCGCCGGCAGCCGGTGCCAGGGCACCTTGGTGCTGAAACCGGCGCTCTCGGCCAGCGAGTCGATCAGCCGGATGAAGTAGTCGGCGACGTGGGCGGAGGCCCAGGGCGCGATGGCACCCTCGGACAAGCTCTTCTCGTCATCGGGCACGACCAGCTCGGGGTCGACCTCCATCCGGGTGCCAAGACCCGAGCACTCCGGACAGGCACCCCACGGGCCGTTGAAGGAGAACTGCCGGGGCTCGAGCTCCTCGATCGCGATGTCGTGGTCGTTGGGGCAGGCCATCTTCTCCGAGTAGCGCCGTTCGCGGAGCGGATCTTTGGCGTCGAGATCGACGAAATCGATCGACACCACGCCCTGGGCAAGGCCGAGCGCCGTCTCGACCGAGTCAGTCAGCCGCTGCTTCGCGCTCGGCTTCACGGCCAGGCGGTCGACGATCACGTCGATCGAGTGTTTGTACTTCTTGTCCAGGGTCGGCGGATCGACGAGCTGGATGACTTCGCCGTCGACCCGGGCCCGGCTGAAGCCGCCGGCGGCGAGCTGCCGGAAGACCTCGACGTACTCACCCTTGCGGCCCCGGACGACCGGTGCCAGCACCTGGAAGCGTGTGCCCTCCTCGAGACCCAGCAAACGGTCGACGATCTGCTGGGGCGACTGTCGGCTGATTCGTTCGCCGCAGATCGGGCAGTGCGGACGCCCGGCCCGCGCGAACAGCAGGCGCAGGTAGTCGTAGACCTCGGTGATGGTGCCGACGGTCGAACGCGGGTTGCGGCTGGTCGACTTCTGGTCGATCGAGACCGCGGGCGACAGGCCCTCGATGAAGTCGACGTCGGGTTTGTCCATCTGACCGAGGAACTGCCGCGCGTACGCCGACAACGACTCGACGTAGCGGCGCTGGCCCTCGGCGAAGATGGTGTCGAAGGCGAGGCTGGACTTTCCGGACCCGGACAGGCCGGTGAACACGATCAGCGCATCGCGCGGCAGATCGAGGGAGATATTGCGGAGATTGTGCTCGCGGGCACCGCGAACGACGAGCCGGTCAGTCACGGTCGTCATGCTATGTGCGCCCACTGACAGTTCCGTAATTCGGCGATTCCGGCCGCTCGACCGCCCGGGCCGAGCCGGTCGAACCGCGCGTCACGGAAGTAATACCGTAGGCGCCATGACTTCGACCCAGCCAGCCGCGACCGAGCAGTTGGAACGACTGCGCGAACTGGTCGCGACGGCCACCCAGCGCCTCCTCGGCGACACCATCTCGGTCAGTGACGACGACTGGCGCGCACCCAGCGTGCTGCCCGAGTGGAGCCGTGGGCACGTGGCGTCGCACATCGCCCGGCACGCCGATGCAACCTGTCGGCTCGCGTCGTGGGCGACCACGGGTGACCGGCAGGACATGTACGACTCACCGGAGTCCCGGTCCGAGGCGATCGAGGAGGGTTCGAGTCGCTCCGGACTCGAGCTGCAGATCGACCTGGACACCTCGGCCGGTCGGCTCGAGGAGGCCTGGGAATCCCTCGACAAGGCCGGGGCCTGGGATGCGATCGTCGAGATGCGCGGCGGGATGCGGGTGCCGGCCCGGTTGCTACCGCTGGCCCGGCTGCTCGAAGTGGCCATCCACCATGTCGATCTCGACATCGGCTATGACATCGCCGACATCGATCCCACCACCGCCGAATGGCTGCTCGAATGGTGCGCCTTCCGGCTGCGGGGACGGGTGGAGTTCCCGATGCTCGAGCTGACCTCCGACTCCGGTTTCATGATCACCGTCGGCAGCTCCGGCGAGCCGATCCCGATCAGCGGCACGAGCCCGAATCTGCTGGGCTGGCTGACGAATCGGCTGGACGGCAGCAAAGTCCGCGGGGATGACGGCCTGCATCTACCGGCTTTCTGATCAACCGACTACCAGGAGGGCAAATGATCATGGTTGGACCAGGACACGTCGAGCCGGGCGGGCGACCGCTGATCGAGACCCTGTCGGCGGAGCTGACCTTGATCAAGATCAGCGTCGGACCGATGGACAACAATGCCTATCTGCTGCAGCCGCGGACCGGGCCGTCGGTGTTGATCGACGCCGCCAATGATCATGATCGGCTCGTGACGGTGATCGATGATCAACCGGTCTCGGTGATCATCACGACGCACCAGCACTACGATCACTGGCAAGCCCTGTCGTCGATCGCCGGGACCACCGGAGCACGACTGATCGGTGGCCGGCCCGATGTCGATGCGATCGCTGAAGGGGCAGGGGTTTCCGCCCCGGATCCGGTCTGGGACGGCGACACCGTAGCAGTCGGCGGCGAAGTCCTCGAGGTGATCGGCCTCGTCGGCCACACGCCAGGATCGATCACCCTCGCGTACGCGCCCAAGGGTCGCCCGGCGCACTTGTTCACCGGCGACAGCCTGTTCCCGGGTGGACCCGGAGGGACGGGGAGCCCACGGGATTTCGTCTCGCTGATGGACGACCTGGAGACCAAGATCTTCGGCCGGTTCGGCGATGACACGGTCGTTCATCCCGGCCATGGTGACGACACCACCCTGGGCGTGGAGCGACCGCATCTTGCCGAGTGGCGCGCTCGCGGCTGGTGAAATTTGGCGAGACGCTGTGTGCGGCTCTCGACGCGGCTACCTACCTAAGGGTTTCCTCGACGAGATCCAGAGCCCTTCTCGACGGTGTAAAGGGGTGGGACGAGGCCGAGCGCATCTGGGTGTGTTCAGCTAATCTCGACCAGAGCACAGTAAGAAGCACTTCCTCGTCAACGACAGGAAGGTAGGCGACCAATGACGCGTTTCGAAAACTCTGGAATGTTTCCGCAGAGTTGGTCGATTCGGCGCGAGAATCGATAAGTCCCGCGACCGTTTGGGCGATTGAGTATGTCGGCATGAGCCTGTAGGCCAAGTGGCCGCCGAGCCACGCGGCGTTTCGCTGCAGCAGCAACTTGTCGGGCATGTCGTCCCAATCGTCGAAGTCCAGAGACGTCACCGGCTCACGCTCTCGGTCGCTTAGAGACTCCTCGAAGTACCACCCGTCCCACGCCAAGACGTCACCGCTAGCAGCAGCGACGGAGGCAGTGCCAAGGAGTCCACCGTCACATACACAGCGAGACCAATGGTATGCGCGACGTCAACCTTGTTAGCGATCCACGGGACGTCCGGGAGATTTAGGGCGCTCATCGCGATGCCCGTCGGTGTCGGCGGTAAGTCATCGAACGAGTGTCTCATGCGACGTTGCCGAGCTTCCGATGAGGAAATGTCGGTCTGACCCACGCTGCCAACTAACCGCGCATCGCTGACAACGTCTGCGCCCGGTTGGTTGCCGCCGCGGCGATTTGGTTGGTTGCGCTTCTTCCGTGTCGAACTGCTAGTGCGGGCTCTCAGTTTGGGATCGATCTGCGTCTCGAGAGCCGCGCACCCTTGTCCAAGACCCGTCCCAGACCGCATCCGCACCCCGTCCACAACATACGATGAGTAGGGCAATCTGCAACTCTCGTACAGACGCACTTGATCGGAGCAGAAATGGGACCCGAGTACAGACCCCTAGGAAACTGGGATGGCATCGGCAGCGGGATGTCGTGGCCGGCCGGGCGGTCGTATGTTGAATCGGGCGGGTTGACCAAGTTGTTGTTGGAGTCGGGGCAGTGGCATGCGCAAAATGCAGTTCGGCACTTCGAGCAGCCCGGACGCCACGAACTGCTACTCGCAGCAATATCCTGCGGGTTAGCGGTCGAACTGCTTGCAAAAGGTCTGCTTGCAAAATTCTGCCCAAGTCTTCTGGCGCAGAATGGGCACGTCAATTCGACGTTGCTTCTTACTGGCAATCAGATGTATGCGACCAGCCCGTATCCTGTCGACGGTCTCCGGTCGATCGGCGCGGATGATGCCGTGACAAGAGCGAACATCTTTTTCCAGTACATATGGCCACATGGAGCGTCCTAAGAAGCTTCGGGATCAGGCAGCTCGTCGATATCTTCTCCGAACGGCCAGCGTGCGTCCCACTTCCACCGAGACAACATTTCTGCCGTTCCGTCCGAAACGCAGCCGCTCATATGGGGTCGTCGAGCAATCACAATTGCATGACGCAGTAATCGAGATGGTTGAGGCGGCCAATATTCTCGCGCCCTTCCTAATGGTCGATGAAGCCACGCCCTTTTGGGGTGAGTGGGAGCCTGCCGCCCGCACTCATCGACAACGCCAAGTCGGCCGCCGACAGGTCGATGTCGGCCAAGATAGCGGCGGCCAGGAGCTACATTGATGGCCAAACCGGCAATCTCGCGTCTGAAACTGTAGAAGTGATACTAAGCATCTTAGAATCGCGTCCTTGGCCATCAGACTCAGCCCATCGAGAAGCGGAGCAATGCCCATGTTGTTGTCGCAGCGGGCGTCGGGTATATATGACCGCGACTGCGTACATGTCGCAGCGATTCGAGGGCACATCGGATAATCTTGAGGACTGGCATGTGTTGCACGACTACTTCTTGGCATATTTCGAGTGTCACGTTTGCAACCTGCGTCTCGAAGGCGCAGAACTGGACGCATTCTCCTACGAACGCGAGATTACCTTGGTTCTGAAGGATGGCGAGTACGTCAGATATGAGGCAGACAGAGAGACGAAGACGACTAATTGAAGCCACTCCCAGCAGCCAGACGTGTACAGACCGCGACGGGGCAGAACGCCCTAGTCGAGCGACCGAGCGCGGGGAGGCTCCCAGGCCGTAAACAGATCGAGGTTTTGCCCTTTGACTGTGAGAATGCCTACCTGTTGCCGGGAGAACAGGCCGAAGGCATCAGCGCGCTCGCGCCTGTTGCGCAGCGGTCGCGATTTCTGCCAGAAGATTGCATGATCAACTTCACCGGCGCGTACCATGGCCAGAACTTGCTCGTAGCCGCGCCGACGCTTTACCTTGAGCGCGGAGACGTCGTTGTCGTGCACCTCATCGATCACGTGAAAAGCGCGGATGGCGGCCATGTCGCGGTAGTCGAGCTGGCGGTTGACGCCAATTGCCTGCCCAGTGGCGTCTTCGGAGATGCGCGTGTACAGCACGGCGCGGAGTGATCTTGGCGGACTCGGGGTCGTATTTGGACCTTGGACGCGCCAGTGTTTCCGGGTGGACCCGGAGGGACGAGGAGCCCGCGGGATTTCATCTCGCTGATGGACGACCTGGAGACCAAGATCTTCGGCCGGTTCGGCGATGACAGGGTCGTCCATCCCGGCCATGGTGACGACACCACCCTGGCCTGAGTTCCACATGTCCAGCGCTCAAGTGGCTTGCGGCAGGACGAATGACCTTGTCAGCTGCGTTTGGTGGTCAGTTCTGGGGCACTAATCTGGCCTCTGGCTGACGTGTGTGAGCCCATCGGCACAGAAGCTGGAGACCCAAACTCGACACCGTCCTGGACCGCGCCAGGCGCCCGTTCGCGCGCGCGTTGACGTCTTTGCACCTACTGGCAGCCGTGCAGAGAGGAAGGTCCACCAACACCGCGAAGAGAACGTCTGGCAGGTGCCACATCTGTCATCCCGTGCGTTCCTCGAATGGTCCGCACTTGCACAGGCCCGAGGTCGGACCTAGCGCCACCGCCTGTTCGACACGATGCCGGATCTGACGGGGCACTAAATCCGGGCGCTGTTGTGGAACTTAGGCCTGGGCGTGGAACGGCCGCAGGTGGCCGCGTGGCGGGCCCGCGGCTGGTGAGTCGGCCTCAGTTCGTCCGACCAGTCTCGGCTGCGTTCTCCAACCTGGCCCGGTAGGCAGCCCAGTCCTCGACCGACTGGTCCGGCACGTTGGAATCGCCGACCATCATCCCGGCCCGGCCGTCGATCTGCTCGCGCAGAATGTCGGCCTGGCCCGCGTGCCGAGCGGTTTCGGCGATCAGGTGGACGAGGATCCGGTGCAAGGTGACTTCCTGGTGACCCGTGCGCCACCACGGGACATGGCCTGGCGCGTCCAGTTCGAGAGCGGCGATGGTGGCATCGGCGTGGGCCGCAGCCGCCTGGTGCAGCGCAATGATCTCCTCGCGGGTCTCGTCGGCCGTTGCCCACAGGTCGGCGTTGAGCTCGGCTCCGTCCTCGATCCACGGAGTCTTGATCTCCGACGGCCGGCCGAAGACCTCGCCGAGGTAGCCCAACTCGACGCTCGCGGTGTGCTTGACCAGACCGAGCAGGTTGGTGCCGGTCGGAACCATCGGCCAGCGGATGTCCCGTTCGCTGACGCCGTCGAGCTTGCCCAGCAGAGAGGCCCGGGCCTCGTCGAGATAACGCCGGAGGATGTCCTTCGGCGTCTCGGATTGGTTGGCACTCATGGGGTGAAGGCTACGGCGGCTCACCCTCGGTGATCCCGCACGTCAACCTGGTCCGGACGCTGTGCCTGTCAGAGGAATAGTGGAAGACCTGAGAGGAGCCGTGCGGCCCGATGCGGAGGCGGACTATTCCTGGCTGTTCCGTGCGCACTTCCGCCGGATCGCGCAGGCGGTCAATCTGATCGTCTTCGACCGCGCCCGCGCCGAGGAGATCGCGCAGGAGTCGTTCACCCAGCTCTGGCGGAAGTGGTCCACGGTCTCGGCGTACGAACGCCCCGAGGCCTGGGTCCGCAAAGTGGCGATCAGGCTGGCGCTGCGGACCGCGCACCGTGATCGCACCCGGCCCCGACTGGAGCGCGCGCAGCCGGTTCCTGCGGCGGAAAGCTTTCCTGATCGCGAACTGGCCGAAGCTATCCGGGCTCTGGCTCCGCGGCAACGAGCCGCCGTCGTGCTGTTCTA
Organism: uncultured Actinomycetota bacterium; assembly: GCA_963731295.1. Classification (GTDB taxonomy): domain Bacteria; phylum Actinomycetota; class Actinomycetes; order Propionibacteriales; family Propionibacteriaceae; genus Microlunatus. Next base: position 1,453,675 of record CAVSUP010000003.1, on the reverse strand, counting down.
TCTCGAAGATCGCCCCGTCAGTGAGATCGCGCAGACCCTGAACGTGTCGGAGTCGACGGTGAAACAGCACCTGTTCCGGGCGCGGGCCCAGCTGTCCAAGACCTTGCGCAGGACGAAGAGGAGAATGATCATGTCGGTTGATCTACGGATCCGCGAGGGCCTGGCCCGCAACGCGGTCCTTCGAGCCCGAGGTCGAGCGGTGTTTCACCGGTGCTGCGGACCCAGCGACGGCACCGACGTTCAGGGTGTGCCGCATCTGGCTGCCGGATTGGCGATCTTCGCCGCGATGATCATCGGACCCCTGGCCCTCGACGGGGCGTCATCGCTGGTCCGGGGGTACGCCCTCCCGCGCCGTCAACTTCGCCAGTGGACGGCAATCCCGCCCGGTCCGTTGTCCGCCCGGAACGGCGCGCTCGGGGTGTGGATAGCCGATCGCTTCGTGATCATGGGCGGCACAGCTACCCGATCTGCCCGCCCAACGCGAGCTGCGGCGACCTTCCGCGCGATGGAGCCAGCTTCGACCCGAGCACCGGGACCTGGGTCTCGATCGCCGAGGCCCCGGTGCCGATCTCCGCCACCTCGACCGCCGTCATCGGCAACTTGGTCTATCTGTTGACCTGGTCATCCGGCGAAGCCGACCAACCGCAGAAGTTTCTGAGCTATGACGCCGTCGCCGATCGCTGGACCGACCTGCCGCTCCCGAGGAATCGATCGTTGACCCTGCTGGCCGCCGGGAAGTTGGTCGTGGCGGTCAATGGATCTGACGAGAACGGCGCCACCGCCGATCTGATCTTCGATCCCACCAAGGGCTTCTGGCGTCAGCTCCCCCACGATCCGCTCGGACCGAGCTTCGACCGCGAGGCGGTGTGGTTCGGTGATCAACTGCTGCTGGCCGCCAAGGACCTCGTCGACAATCCCGGGGCCGAGAAGCCCGCGACCGTCCGGTTGGCCATCCTCAGCGCTGACCTCACGACCTGGACGACGTTGCCGAACAGCCAGATCATCGGCTGGCAGCCGGTCGTCGCCGGTGATCGGGTGGTGTGGCCCGGGGTCGGGTCGACCGACGGCGGCAAGATCGGCAACTGGGGCCGGCCGTACGACTACGGCGGCATCTTCGATCCGAGCACGCGGTCATGGGCTCCGCTCCCGAAGTCACTCCGACCGACCGGCTCAAACGGCCGGCCATTGGTCGTCTCGGGTCGGGTGCTCATCGACTCCGACCTCCTGGATCCGAGGACGCTCGAGACGACCAGAATTCCGGGGCTGCCGCAACCGCAGCGTCAGTCGGTGACCATGATCGCCGGTCCAGCCATGATCTTGGTCTGGGGCGGCGGAACCGAGGCGACGAATCTGGACACGGGCTATCTGCTTCGGTTGTAGCGTGCCTGCTCAGGGCGTCTGCGCACCCTGTGCCTCCACGTACACGCTGTAGAGCGAGCGGGTCGCGGTGATGAAGAGCCGATTCTTCTTCACACCGCCGAAGCAGAAGTTGGCGCACATCTCGGGCAGGTGGATCTGGCCGATCAGCGTGCCGTCCGGCGCATAGCAGTGCACGCCGTCGAAGCCTGCTCCCCCATGGCCGCGCGGCGGACCACAGATTGCCAGCGCGATCGGTCCGGATCCCGTCGGATCCGCCCGGTGCCATGTCGACGAAGATCCGGCCGTTGACCGGGTCGCTGGTCCGATCATGTCGAAGACCCGGATGTGGCCGACATCGACCACGTACAACCAGGTCTCGTCGGGTGAGAAGCAGATGCCGTTCGGCCGGTCCATCTCGGTGATCACCGGCTCCGCCTCGCCGGTCTCGTCGTCGATCCGGTAGACGTCGCGAGGAAGCAGTTTCTCGGCCATGTCGCCCTCGTAGTTGCCCTCGATCCCCCACCCGGGTCGGTGAACCAGATGGAGCCGTCGGAGTGCACAGCGACGTCATTGGGGGCATTCAGCGGCTGACCACTCGAAGCTGTCCATCAGCACGGTGATCCGACCGTCGTGTTCGGTCCGGGTCACCCGGCGGGTCAGGTGCTCGCACGTGATCAAACGGCCCTGCCGGTCGCGCGTGTTTCCGTTGCTGTTGTTGGACGGCTTGCGGAAGACGGTGACCTCGCCGGTCTCTTCGCTCCAGCGCAACATCCGGTCGTTGGGGATATCGGAGAAGAGCAGATAGCGTCCGTCGCCGAACCACACCGGGCCTTCGAGCCAGCGGCCGCCGGTCCACAATCGTTCGACGATCTCCGCGCCGACGACCAACGCTCGGAAGCGCTCGTCGACGATCTCGATGGCCGGATCGGGGAACCGGATGATCGTGCGGTCGCCATCCCAGGCCGTTGCGCCAGCTGAGGTCATGGGGATGATCGTAGTGTCGTGCGCGACGCGCGCAGCAGGTGCTCACTCGACCTTGAGTCTCAGTTCTCCGCGCTTACCGCCGGATTCGACGACCAGCCGGATCGTGCCGCCCACCTTCGCCTTCTTGCCGAAAACGTAGTACGCCTTGCTCACGCCCTTCTTGAAGGTGACGGGAGCGCCAGAAGGCGCGGCGATTCCCTTACCTGGGGCGGATTTGTTGAAGTAGTCGAGGCCGACCAAGGTCGCGGGCTTCGCGACCGTCACGTCGAGTTCGACGTAGAGCGAGGTGTCGTCGGACTTGAAAGCCGAGGTCACCGACCCGCTCAACCCGATCGCCTTCGTCGTCCCGCGCGATTGCTTGCTGAGGACGCGCCCATCGAGGAGTCCGGCTCGGCTCGACCAACTGATGATCTTCCCCGCGGCGTCGTAGGTCCAGTCCTTGTGCAAATAGACGGCCCCCTTCGGCTTCCCCTTGATCAGTGCAGTCGCGGTCACCGTCTTCGCGGCCGGATCGTCCACCACGTCGAACTTGGTGATAGTGAACTTGATCTTGTTGGATTTGAAGGTGGCGAGCAGGTTCTGCTGGTGCTCCACGAAGCGAGCAGCCGGGGAGCCGTCGGCGGTCAGCGCAGCGGCCTCGTCGTACTTCAGGCGATAGATCGCGTTGGTGAACCGGACGGCGTTCGGGAAGGGGTCGACCGGCGCGGACGGGGTGGCGGTCACCGCGACGCTCGGGGTGGCTGACGGTGTGTCAGCCGGCGGCTCGGCCGTCGGCGCGCATCCGCTCAACCAGACCAACGCCGCCGCCGCAATCAGACCGGCGGTCTTACCCGGAACGGACAAAGTCATAGGCCGAGTATGAATCTTTACCGACCGCGGAGGGCCCGATAACGAAGATCGGTTCGGTCGATCAGGCCCGCCCTGGTCAGCTGGCCCGCCCGACAGTTGACCCGCCGGTAGGGGGCCGTGCCAGAGTCAACCCATGGCCGAGACCGACCCCGAAGGCGCCTGGCATCGACAGCAGCTGGTGCCCGACATCGACGTCGGCCTCGCCCGCCGGTTGGTCGACACCCAGTTCCCCCAATGGGCCGAGCTCCCGATCAGCCCCGTCGAGTTCTCCGGCTGGGACAATCGGACGTTCCGGCTCGGACCGGAGCTGACCGTGCGGATGCCAACCGGCGAGTGGTACGCCTTGCAGGTCGCGAAGGAACAGCGGTGGCTGCCGGTGCTCGCTCCTCAGCTACCGCTGCCGATTCCCACGCCGGTCGCGCAGGGTCGGCCGGGTGAGGGCTACCCGCATGCCTGGTCGGTGTACCGGTGGCTGGACGGTGAGCCGGCTTCGGTGGCCCCGATCGGGAGTCTGACCGACTTCGCGGGCGCACTGGCCGGCTTTCTTACCGCCCTGCACCGGGCCGATGGCCGAGGGGGACCCGGACCGGGACCGCACACCTTCTTTCGAGGCGGGCCGTTGAGCACGTACGCCGCCGAGACGAGTCGGGCGATCGACGCCCTCGGTTCGGAGATTCGGGGCGACACGGCCCGGGCCGCCTGGGAGCACGCCATGAATGCCGTATGGACCGGTGCTCCGGTCTGGTTCCACGGGGACGTCGCGACTAGCAATCTGCTCGTCCGCGATGGTCGGTTGGCCGCAGTGATTGACTTCGGCACCTCAGGCGTCGGCGATCCGGCGTGCGATCTGGTGATCGCCTGGACCCTCTTCTCCGGCGCCAGCCGGGACGCGTTCCGAGCCGCTACGCAAGCCGATGGCTATGCCTGGTCGCGAGCGCGCGGTTGGAGCCTGTGGAAGGCCTTGATCACGCTGGTCAGCAGTCTCGAGGCGTCCGATGCCGCGACGGCCGAGATTTCTCAGCGGGTGATCGACGAAGTGCTGCAGGACTACGAGAGCGAATCGGCTCAATTTTGACCGACCGCGTAGCAGTTCAGTCACGTTTGCGTGGCGATGGTTGGTTTTACGGTGCTCGTCTGTCAGCCTTGGCACCATCCGGTGGGGGTCGGTGTTCAGTCCCTCGACGGAAGATCACCTGTGACGACTCAAGTCTGTGTCACCGCTGCGCCGTCGGCCGACCGTGGTGCTACCAACGAACATCTGGCTGCGCTGCTGGCCACCGGCCGCGAAGACGCCTTTGCCGAGCTGTACGAGCTGACCGTCGGTGCGGTGTACGCCACCGCGCGACGAGTCCTGCAGTCGACCGAGCAGGCCGAGGACGTCGTGCAGGAGACCTACGTCGACGTCTGGCATCACGCGAAGAGCTACGACGTCAGCAGGGCTGGCGTCCTGAGCTGGATGACCATGATCGCCTACCGCCGCGCCGTCGACCGGATCCGAACGGTGGTCCGGGCCCAAGCGCGGGACCAGCGCTACGCCCGCTATCCGGCCGAGGACGTCGACGGTGTGTGGCGGCAGGTCTCGGCCACAGCCGATGTGACCCTGATCCACCAGGCCCTCCGGTCGCTCTCCCCGATTCAGCGCGAGGCCGTCACCCTGATGTACCTGCAGAACCACTCCCAGAAGGACATCGCTTGCCAACTCAAGCTGCCACTGGGAACGGTGAAGACCCGGATTCGAGACGGCCTGATCCGGCTGCATACCGTCGTTGAGCAGCTGGATTACGTCGCCGTTCCCTAGGAGCTCGACACCCGGGCGGACGAGCACCTCACGCCCGCGGTCGCCGTGGCGACACCTTTCCCGCGACCCGGCGCATGCGCGAGCATGGGCCCATGACCACGCTCACGGGACAACAGATCGCTGGTGAAGCGCTCGCCGGTTGGGCCTTTTTGGTCGGGGGACTGCAGACGCGGATCCGGACCGCCAACTTCGTGACCGGCCTGTCGATCGTCAACGCGATCGGCGCGGTCGCGGAGGAGATGGACCACCACCCCGACCTCGATTTGCGCTACTCGCACGTCGACGTGCGGCTCCGGAGCCACGACGTACGCGGGGTCACCGACCGCGATGTCCGGTTGGCCCGGGCGGTCGCCTCGATTGCCGCCGAGGCCGGAGCCGAGCTGGAGTGCGCCACCGTCTCCCGCATCGAGCTTGCGCTCGACAGCCCGGAGTACGCGGCAATCCGGCCGTTCTGGGCTGCGGCTCTGGACCTCGAGCAGCCCGACATTCCCGCGGTCGAGGACGAGGTGTCCGATCCGTTCGGCGTCCTGCCCACCCTGTGGTTCCAGGAGTCGGGGAGCGAAGAGCCCCGGCAGCACTGGCATCCCGACGTCTGGGTGGACCCGTCCCAGGTCCAGCCGCGGATCGATGCGGCGATCGCCGCCGGCGGCCAACTGGTCAGCGCCGCCGAAGCACCGTCCTTCTGGATACTGGCCGACCCGGAAGGCAACAAGGTCTGCCTCTGCACCTGGCAAGATCGGGATTGATCGCGGACCACCGCAGGCTCGCGGCGCCCGAACGAAGCGAAGGGCGCGCCTTCGAGGAGGCCCGGCGAACTTCGGGGCGTGACCACTCACACCTCAGACGATCTCGACCTCGTGGCCGTCCTCGACCCCGATACGGCCGACGGCGAAGGGCGCGAGGGTGAAGGCGGAATAGACCGCCCCCGCGCTGGTCACCGACGAGTCCACCAGCGTCAGTCCCGCAGGAGCAGCACCATCGCTGAACAGTCGCTTGCCGGAACCGACCAGGACCGGGAAGACGATCAATCGGAACTCGTCCACCAGTCCGGCCTCCTGGAGGGTCCGGGCGAGCCCGCAACTGCCGTGGACCTGGATCTCGCCTTCGCCGCTGTCCTTGAGTCCGGCGACGGCGTCGACCACCTCCTCGGCGATCACTTGGGTGTTGGCCCAGACCGGGTCAGTGAGGGTCGTCGAGGCCACGTACTTCGTCAGCCCGTTGAGCTTGGTGGCCACGAGGTTGTCCGGGTCGCTGACCTGGCGCCAATAGGGATGCATCATGTCGTACGTCGAACGGCCCAGCAGGATCGCGTCGGCCTGGCTGAACCAGCCGTCGACGATCCGCCCGAAGTCCTCGTCGACATACGGCACGAGCCATCCACCGCGGTCGAAGCCGCCGCTCGGATCCTCATCGACGCCGCCGGGTCCTTGCATCACACCGTCAGCGGTCAGGAATACGTTCACGGAGAGTCTCATGCGCTTAAGACTGTCAGCGTTGGCGAAACTCATCGTTCGCGGGAGCGCCGCCGGCAGCACCTTCACGTCGGACGAACCCCGGCAAACTATTGTGGTCGATCTTGCCGGGAGTACCCGGTCACATCGACCGCGCTGAGCCGTCGACGGCATGCCGGCACGCCTCAACCGGCTACCTCCCCAGCCTGAGGAGGCCGGCATGCGTGCCGCTGAACCCGCAACCTTGCCGGTAGAACCTTGCCGGTAGAACGCGTCGAGGTGCGGCTCGTAGTCGACATGCAGCCAGGCGCACCCGGCCGCGGCCACCTCCGCGACCAGGGCATCGACCAGACGCTGGCCGATCCCGCGACGCTGGTGGGCGGGATCGACGACGGTGTCCAGTAGGAAGGCATGTCCCCCACCGTCCCAGCAGGCGTGGACGAACCCCACCAACTGTCGGTCGCTGAAGGCTCCGACCCAGGTCAAGCTGTGCCGCTCGAGCCGGCTTCTCCAGGGCTGGACGCCCGAGAAGTCATTGCCGAAAGCGCGGGCGTGCAACTCGGAAAGGGTCTGATCGTCGACGGGAAAGTCGACGGTGATCGTGACGTCTTCGATGATCGCGACGGTATCGGCAGTCGAGATGGCGAGGGCTGGTCAACGTATCGACCTGAGCAGCACCCAGCCGCTGTCGATGGCTGCTTCGGCCGAGCGTCAATTGCGCGGCTGCCCCGCCCGGCGGCCGGCCGTGGCGCACACTGGGACCGTGAGTTCTGAAATGAATGTGTTCGGCGAAGCGCTGCAGCCGTGCGGCGCCGATCCGCTCACAGGGTTCTATCGGGATGGCTGCTGTACGTCCGGTCCCAGTGGTGCGGCCCATGTGGTGTGCGCGGTCGTGACGGCTGAGTTCCTGGCTCACCAGTCGAGGGTTGGCAACGACCTGAGCACACCAGTGCCCGAGTTCGGCTTCGCCGGGCTGCATCCGGGTGACCGCTGGTGTGTCGTAGCGCCACGATGGGCTCAGGCCTACGCCGATGGCGTGGCCCCTCCGGTCGTCCTGGCGGCCACCAACGCTCGAGCACTGGAAGTGATCGAACTCGCGGCCCTGCAGCAGCACGCCGTCGACGTTCCTGAGGACATCAGCTCCTTGGAATAGTGGTCACGCTCGAGCGCGCGCAGCAGCAGGTCGGAATCACCCGGCCGGCTCAGCGGTTGCCCGGCTATGAAGACGATCATTTACACCGAGACCGGTGACCCATCCGTGCTGCACCTCGTCGACCGGGAGCCGACCGCGCCGGGCGCGGGCGAGGTTCGCGTGCGCGTGGTCGTGTCCGGGGTCAACCCCACCGACTGGAAGTCCCGCCGCGGGTCCGGGCCGGGCGAGTCCCTGCCCTTCGCTGAAGTCACCCCCAATCAGGACGGTGCCGGGGTGATCGACGCCGTCGGCGATGGGGTCACCGACCTTTCCGTGGGCGATCGGGTCTGGATCTACCTGGCCGGCCACGGCCGCCCCACCGGCACCGCCCAGGAGTTCACCACTCTGCCCGCCGAACGTGCGGTCCGACTCCCTGACGGTGTCGGATTCGACATCGGCGCCAGCCTGGGTGTCCCGGCCATGACCGCGCACCGCGCACTGACCGTGGCTGAGGATGGACCGCGGAGGCTCGAGCCTGGCGCTCTTGACGGCAAGATCGTGCTGGTCGCGGGCGGCGCCGGAGCGGTCGGTCACGCGGCGATCCAGCTCGCGCGTTGGGCCGGCGCCACCGTCCTCACCACCATCTCCGGGGCCGCGAAGGCGGATCTCGTGACGGCGGCGGGCGCGCATTACGTGATCAACTATCGCGACCAGGACGCGGCGGCGATCATCACCGAGATCGCCCCGGACGGGGTTGACCTGATCGTCGAAGTCGCGATCACCGCCAACGCGGGCCTCGACGTGCAGGTCGCGAAGTCGCGTACGTCGGTGGCCATCTACGCCAACGACGGTGGGGACGAATTCAGCCTGGACGTGCGGGCGAACATGATCAAGAACGTCCGCTACCAGTTCGTGCTCCTCTATACCGTCGGAGACCTGGCGCTCACCGAAGCTGTCGCGGACGTAACCCGCGCGCTCACCGACGGCGCACTCCCGGTTGGTGCGGACGCCGGCCTGCCGTTGCACCGCTTCGCCTTGGCCGAGGCGGCCGCAGCCCATCAGGCGGTCGAGGACGGCGCGGTCGGCAAGGTGCTCATCGACGTCGCGCCGATCTGACCGTCGGGCCCGCCAGAAGATCACGTAACGAGAGAACGCCTCCTCGACCGGCTCGGTCGAGGAGGCGGTCGCCGTTCATCCGGATTCACGCGTGACGCGCCACCAGGGTCAGTTGCGCTGAGCTGGGTCCCGATCAAATCGCGTCTGGTAGGGCAACGTGTAGGTGAGGACATCGATGTGACCGAGTTCGGCCACGATACGGCGCAGGTAGGACTTCATGAGCGTGTCTCCTTCGGATGATCTCGTGGAAGGCGACGCTGCCTCATACCAGTCAACAACGACCGCACCATGATCGTTCGTACCTCGGTCGTGTTCTGCATCACGGTGGGTTTGCCCCATGGGTGACGGTTCCGTTGGTCCGGATCGGTCGAGCGACGGCAGTGTCTCAAGGGGTCTTGGCGACCGTCAGCAGCACGGCTGAGTCTTCGACGGCTTCGAGGCTGTGCATCGAGTCAGGCACGATGATCAGGTCACCAGGACTGCCGTTCCACTCGTGGTCTCCGGCCCTGAGGGTCACTCGACCGTGCAGGACGTGGACGGTGGCCTCGCCAGGGTTGGCGTGTTCGTCGAGTCGTCGGCCACCGGCCAGGGCGATCAGGGTTTGACGGAGGACGTGTTCGTGTCCCCCATAGACGGTCGCGGCACTCCGTCCGCTCGACGACGACCGAGCGAGCTCGAGCTGTTCCCGGGCGAGCGCCCTGAGGGAGGATTTCTGCATGTCGAGCCCTTCGTATCGGTCAAGACAGCATCCAGCGGTTGGCTGCTGCTTGCTCCAGTCCTAACAGGGCCCGCGAAGCGGGCGATCGGGGCTATGGCCTTCCGACAGTCGGGTTTGAGCTTGAGGTTCGACGCTCAGCCTCGGTTCGGTGGTTGTGCTTGGATGAATTGTGGCCGGCTCCGGGAAGTCACCGGCGCGGCGTCGGGTTCTGATCGCAGCGGTGACCCCACTGGCCTCGATCCTCGGCTCGGGTCTGCTGATCATCGTGCCGGTGCTGGAACGTACGCTCGGGTCCCGGGCGGTGCTCGGGGCCGTCGGGGTGTGTGCGGTCGCTTGGCTGGTCGGCAGCGCCATCCGTCATTGTGTGCGCGTGGTCGAGCCGCTGGCTGCGGCCGGGAAGCTGGATGCGGTCTCCGGTCGAATCGACCGGGCCGCCGACGTGGTGATCGTGGTCGCCTACGTCATCTCGGTCGCGCTGTACCTGAGGATCATGGCCCAGTACGTCATGGCCTACGCCACCGGGGGCAACGGGCAGCTGGGTGAGCGGATCATCGCCTGCGCCGCCGTGGTCCTGATCGTCGGGATCGGTGTGCTGCGCGGTTTCACGGGTCTGGATCGCCTGGACCGGGTCAGCCTCGTGGCGGTGTTGGCCTTGACCACGGTCTTGGGCGTGACGCTCGCGGTCGACGACGGACGAGCCCTGGTCGGCGACAAGCTGCGGCTGCCGCCGGTGCCGGACGTCGGCTTGGGCAGTGTGCTTCTCGTGCTGGGCGGGATCGTCATCACGGTGCAGGGGTTTGAGACCGTCCGCTACCTGGGCGAGGAGTTCGACGCCGAGACCCGGGTCTGGGCCTCGCGAGTCGCGCAAGTCGTGGCGGCCTCGATCTACATCGGCTTCGTGGCCGTGGCCACGCCCGTGATGGGTTTGGGCACCGCCGCGGGGGCGACAACACATTGCTCGACATCACCGGCCGGGTGGCGCCGTTGCTCGCGCTGCCGCTGGCCCTGTCGGCCGTGCTCAGCCAGTTCAGCGCCGGTATCGCTGACACGGCTGCGGCGGAGGGCAACCTGCGCACACTCTCGGGCTGGATGCGCGGGCCGCGGCCCTATCTGGTCAGCGGGTTGGCCGCCATCATCCTGGCCGCCACCGTCCCGACCTACACCATCGTCGCGGTCGCCTCTCGCGCCTTCGCCGCCTACTACGCCCTGCAGGCGGTTCTGGCGGTACGCACGTCGCCCGGAATCGGCCGCAAGCTCTCCTACGGGACGCTGGCCGCGCTGATGGCCGCCATCACGGTGCTGGCCAAGCCAGCGAACTGAATCACTGATCGACAGATCACCGGGATCACTGATCGACAGATCACCGGGATCACTGATCGACAGATCACCGCACGACTTCGGACTCAACCGAGCACACCGCCGAGTGGTCTCCGTTGGCAAGCTCCCGGCCCGCGGAGTTTGCGCTCGGGGCCCTCGCGCGTTGGCGCACTCCTGTGCTACCTGGCCCTCCTCACGGGGAGCCCGGCTGATGCGCAGCGCACCGGCGCTGATCCGCGCGATGCCCCGCCCGCGAGCCGGCTGCGGCGGTGACCCGCTGCGAACCGCGCGAATCTCACCCGCTGTGGCTCAGCAGGGCCGAAATCAGAACTTCTCGGCACAGCGAGTGAGGCCCCCAAAGCGCAAGGCTTCGGAGGCTACGCTCGCTGAGCCTGTCGAAGCGCAGCTCCAGACACATGTTGATCTTGCCCGTCCACAAGCGGGTTTGCGGATGCCCACGCATCGTCGTCGCCGTCCGGCGCCAGATCGCGAAGGGCCTAGGGGGTGGTGTCAAACCCTCCTAGAGCGCAAGCATTGCCGCCGCCACCTCGTCGCTGGCCGCATCGGGGATCGCGGTAGCGGCCTGTTCGAGCACCAACAGCCGCGCGGCCCGGATCTCGCGCGCGAGCGCTTCGCCGTTGCCCAAGGGGAAGAAGTGGTCGCGGCGACCATGCACGATCAGGGTGGGGATCGCGAGCTCGACCAGTCGCTCGCGCCAGCGCGGCTTGCAGTCAAGCGCGGCGAAGACACTGCCCAACTGGTTGGCCATCTGCACCGCGGGTGTGGTGCTCGGCGTTCGGTCCCACCGGCGTCCGGCGATGGTGCGCGCGGTCGCGGGGTCATCGCCGAGGATTCCGGCGCCTTCCGCGGCATACGCCGCCACCGCATCCCGGTCAGACCAGTCGGGCATCGGGCGCGAGAACAACCGACCCATCGCCTCGGCGTCATGCTCCGGCAGATCGTGGTCGACCGGGCCGGGAGCAACGGGCCGCGTCGCAACGAGGGTGAGCGCTGAGAACGCGTCGGGGTGGTCGAGCGCGGCGACTTGAGCGACCATGCCGCCCACACCGATGCCGGCGAGCTGCGCCGGGCGATCGTCGAGCTTACGCGCGAGCGCCGCCGCATCGGCGGCAAGATCGCGCAGCGTGTACGCCGGAGCCCCAGGATCGATCGTGGTCGAGGCTCCTGAATCGCGCAGGTCGTAGCGGACGACGTGACGTCCGCCGCGCGCAAGTGCCCGGCAGAGCGCGTCAGGCCAGGACAACATGGTCGTGCCACCGACGAGCAGAACGAGCGGCGCCGCATCCGCGCCGAAATGCTCGACCCCGAGGGTGACGTACGACCCGTCGGTGGTCGTCTTGACGTCTACTGTCGTGGTGCCCATCATTCGCCCTCTTTCGATCGGCTAACGACCGCTCGCCGGCCCTCTGTACCGATGACTTGGCGCAGGACCTGAATTCATCGGCCATCACCCGTCGAACGAGAACGGCTTGGCGCCAGCGGCTATCGGCCAGGCGCGCCCTCCTCCGAACTGCTCGGCGGCGAGAGTTGGTCTCCCCGGATGATGGCGTACAGGCACATGTCTCGTCGGCGGCCGGCGATCTCTTGGTGCTGCCGCAAGGTCCCCTCACACCGGTAGCCAGCGCGCTCGGCGACGCGCCGCGACCCGAGATTTCCGGGCTCGATGTACAACTCGATGCGGTGGAGGCCAGGCAGTGTCCAGCCGAACTCCGTCAACGCCCTGAGCGCGTGAGTCGCCGTCCCGCCGCCTCGTGCCGACGGACGGACGGCATACCCCGCGGTGGCGCGCCCGCCGGGCAGGCCCCGAGTCCAGAGGCCTGCGGAACCGAGAGGTTGGTCCTGCTCACCGGCGATGCAGAAGCTGAACCCCACGTTCTCGACCAGCCGATCGTGCTGTCGCGCGATCCAGGCCAGGGCGGCCGCAGGATCCGCGTCAGCGGGTAGTGAACCGATCAACGGAACGTACGCGTCGGTAGCCAGCTCTTGCACCATGATCGCGTCAGAGTCGCGGAACGCGCGCAGACTCACCGGACCCGATTTGGGAGCGCTCGGCGGCCAGCGAAGCTCGGTGCTGGTCATAGCAGGATCATCGCGGATGTCGTTCGCCAGCGTGGTATCGATCAAGCGTGTCCCGCGGTTGAGGGGTGCCGGCATGGCAACGGCCGACGCACTGAGCCGGCGGTGAGTCAGGTTTGGTCGGGAATCTCATACAGGCAGCTGCGGGTCGGGGCGTCGAGGTTGGCCATGTCGGCCGCGGTCGCCCTGCCTTCGGGAGAGACGAATGCTGCCTCGGCGGTGTCGAGATCGGGCCAGGTGAGTTCGACGACCTGGTAATAGGCCGCACCGCGCACGGCTCGGGGCCGGCGGTGCACGGTGTAGGCGAGCAGACTGGGGAGCCGCCGGGTGAGCGGCTCGTGAACGGTGCGGTAGTGCCGGTCGAAGGCCTCCGGGTCGGCCGGCTGGTCGTAGGTGACGAGAAACCTGATCATGACGCGCTCACCTCGCGTTCGGGGGTGAGGACGCAGAGGGCGGCCGGCCCCACCTGCTCGACACTGACGAGTTGGAGGTGGTGTCCGGGCGGGAAGAGTCGCCGGCCGGCACCCACGGCCGTGGGAAAGACGAGCAGGCGGTACTCGTCGACGAGGCGTTGGTCGGCGAGAGCCGCGACGACGGACCCGCTGCCGATGACGACGACGTCGGTGGTGGCGACGGTGTCACGCAGCCAGTCGGCCAGCGGCTGGTCGACGACCCCGGAGTTGGCCCAGGTGTCGGGATCGATGGGGCGGCCGGTGGCGACGGCTTTGGTCGCGGAGTTCATGGCCGTGGAGAAGGCGTCGTCACGGGTCGGCCACAGGGTGCTGAAGTGCTCCCAGGTGCGCCGGCCGAAGAGGAGCGCGCCGTGCTCGAGGATCGGCCCCAACCGAAACTTGTCGCCGGCGACGCCCTGCGGTCCGTGGCGCATGGCCCAACCGCCGAAGCTCGTGTGGTCGCTGCCGTCGGGGTCCTCGACGACGCCGTCGAGGGTGATGAACTGGGTGACGATGAGCCGGCCCATGGATCTGTTCCTTCCGGTGTCTGGAGTCTGTCACCGGTTACTACGTACGAGCGCGGGCCAACTCATCGCTCAGCCCGGGCGCGGCCGTCTCGAACAGTGAGAACAGCCGCGAGTCGTGGTAGACGAGCACGTGGCTGATCGCGCCAGACTCATCGACATCGAAGAGCTGCACGGTGTGCGGAACCCGACCGTCCTCGGTCAGCCGGTAGAGCAGAATGGCGGACTGGCCGCTGCTGTCGACGGGCCGTGTCACCCAACTTGTTCCGCGCCAATCGAAGAGATGGGTCATGAACTCGCGGTACCGGTCTCGGCCGCGGAACCAGTCGGGGACCGGCGGCATCTCGAGCACAACATCGTCCGCGACCAGCGCAACCAGGGCCTCGACGTCGGCGTGCTCGATGGCGCGCGCGTAATTCTCAACCCGATCCGAGTGCAGCGGCCGCGGCCGCGCAGCATCCCGGCCCACGGCCCGGCGTGCGCGCTGAAGCGCCGAGTTCACCGCCGGAACCGTTGACTCGAGCACGTCCGCCGTCTCGCTCGCCGAGCAGCCCAGCACCTCTCGCAACACGAACACCCCGCGCTGCCGCGCGGGAAGCACCTGCAGCATCGCGGTGACCGCCAACCGGACAGAGGCCGCCCTCTGCACGCTCGCATCCACCTCCGAATCGCCAATCCAGGAGCTCGGCGCAGCCATCAGCCACGGGACATCGAGGGCCGGGACCAACGGGCCCCCCACCTCGACCCCGGGATCGCTCAGATCACGCGGAAGGGGCCGACGAGCGGCGCCACGCAAACGGTCGACGCACACGTTGTGCGCGATCCGGTAACACCAGGTCGATAACGACGCCTGCGACGCGTCGAAGGACGCCCGCGACCGCCACGCCCGCTCCAGCACATCCTGTACGGCGTCCTCGGCGTCGAACGGCGAACCCAGCATTTGATAGCAGAATGCGGCCAGTCGGCGGCGCAACCCAGCGAGATCATCCGCTGTCACGGTCACAGTGGTCACAACCACGACTTTCTCACGCGCCGCCCAGCCGACAATGTCCCGCTGGAGGATCAACGCACCGGCGCCGGATCCGTGGGCCGCACGTGGACGCGACGACCAAGACTTGCCATCCGGAGCCGACCTCCGAACGGATGTGGCCGTTCGTACCCTGAGCTTCCACACCGGGTTGTGGAGCTTCGCGCCCTGAGCTGCCAAACGGGATGTGGAGCGTCGTGCCCTGAGCTCGAAGGGCAAGATCACGATGCTTCCAGCTGCGGCCCTTCGACAGGCTCAGGGAACGTCACTTCTCAACCGGGATGCGGAGGTGAACAGCGAACTGAGGGCAGGAAGACCGACGACCGGAAGGTCTCCGGGACGGGGCGCGGTCCGGTCGGCTCAGGCAGCGAGATGGAACGTGCTGGCGAAGCGGTCGAGAAGCTCACCGGGTCCGCGCAGCACCTCGACCACGCCGGTCGCGATCGCCCTGTCCGGGGTGAGCTCGCCGGAGATCAGCCGGTGGATCTCCGCACCCGTGGCGAAGGCGAGGTCGCACGGTCCGTTCCCGCGCGTCACGTCGAGGGCGGACCGGTCGACCTTGATGAGCAGATCGGCGGGACCGAAGCGGGCCGCGTAGGCGGTGGCCGGCAGGTTCATCGCCACCTGGGGCCGGAACGCGGCACGAAGGGTCATGGTCACCGAGTCGGGCGTGATGATCTGCTCCTGCCGCGGATCGTCCAGCGCCTTGAAGCCCCAGGCGCCAAGCGCGAGCACGACGGGCTCGAGCTCGTGACCGTACGGGGTCAGTTCGTAGATCACGACGCGGGAGCGCGGGGCCCGCCGGAGGATTCCGGCCGCCTGCAGTTCCTTGAGGCGGGCGGCCAAGATGTTGCTCGGGATCCGCGGGAGTCCTGCGGCTAGTTCCCCGTAGCGGCGCGGCCCGACGAGGAGGTCGCGGACGATGAGCAGGGCCCAGCGCTCACCTACGAGCTCCAGAGCTCGCGTGATGCCGCAATATTGGCCGTAGTCGCGTGCGGCCATCGACCTCAGGCCGACTGATTCGCGAAGGCCTCAGGGCCCTGCTCGGCGGCGACCGGGTCCATGTAGCCGAACTCGAGGACGTTTCCATCGGGGTCGGTGAGCTGACGTTGGTACATGAAGCCATAGTCCGACGCCGGGCGATTCTCAGACCCTCCGGCGGCGAGTCCGTCGGCAACGGCCACGTCGACTGCATCCCGGTCGTCGAGGAAGATCGCGATCGATACCGATGGATTCACTGCCGGGTCGCCGATCGGCAGGTCGGTGAAGGTCTGGAAGTAGTCGCGCACCAAGATCATGAAGTAGCTGTGACCGTCCTCGACGACGACGCAGGCCGCGTTGTGATCGGTGAAGAGCGGGTTGATGGTGAATCCGATCGCCGTGTAGAACGCCTTCGCGCGCTCCAGGTCAGTAACCGGCAGGTTGACAAACATCGCCGTCATCGTGGTCTCCCTCTGGTGGGTCGTGGACAGCATCAACACTTGCAAAAAACAAGTGCAAGGTCAAGAGCGGCACTGGTGATCGTGCACGACATGCCTGACGGTCCGACCTGCTGAACCCCTGATGTCCGGCCGAGGGTCATCCGAGGAGGTCTCGTACGGCGTCTCGGTTGGCTTGGCTGGTTGATCGGCGACCGCCGCGTTGGGCGGCGGCGCCGGCGGTGACCACGAACAGGATCCCAAGGACTTGGAGGGCGGTCGGGGTTTGGTGCAGAACGAGAAGTCCGAGGATGGTGCCGATGGCGGGCTCGACGGCCATCAGGGTGCCGAACGCGGCCGTGGTCATGCGGCGCAGGGCGCGCATCTCCAAGGCGAAGGTGATGACGGGATGCAGGAGGCCGAGACCGATCGCGGCGCCGAGGATGCCCAGGTTGAGATGGCCGGCGGCTTGGGGGACGCCGACTATCGCGGCGGTGATGGCGGCGACCGGGACGGTGATGCTGAGGCCAGTGATGCCGAAGAACCGGTCACCGATGCGTTGGGTGAGCAGGATGTAGGAGCCCCAGCCGATTCCAGCGAGCAGGGCAAAGCCGATCCCGAGGGGGTCGATGGCGCCGGTCCAGGGCTCGGTCAGCACGACGACTCCGATGAGGGCCAGGGCCGGCCAGGCCAGTGCCCGGCGGTTGTGGCTGCGCAGGGTGGCGACGGTCAGCGGCCCGAGGAATTCGATCGCGACGGCAGTGCCCAGGGGAATCCGGTCGATCGCGGCCAAGAAAGTGATGGACATCAAACCGCTGGCGACACCGAGGCCGAGCAGGGCGGGCAGGTCTCGGCGACGGATCGATTTCAGTGGCGGTCGCGCGACGAGGACGACGATGAGCGCCCCGGCGGTGAGTCTGAGCCAGGCGGTGCCGGCGGCGCCGACGCTGGCGATCAGCGGCACCGCGAGGGCGGAGCTGAGCTGGATCGACAACATCGCGGCGGTGGCCAGAGCCCACGGCGGGATGGCTCGGGTCGCTGTCGAGGGTGCCGTCATGGCGGGGTGCGGCGGGTTGGCCAGTCGCCGATCGCGGCCAGTCGACGGCGCTGCTGGCCGGCGGCGCCGGCATCGAGGCCATGGCCGCGTTCCAGCAGGCGGTCACTGACCCGTTCGCGGTGCTCGACCGGATTGTGGTCGTCGTACTTGAATTTCGCCTCGACCCGCAGCACCTGGAGCCGGATGCCACGGATACCGGACAACATCCGCCCGTACGGTGGCTTATCGACCGCGACAATGGCGTGGCCGCCCTCGGGCTGCAGGTCGGCCAACTGCGCGGTGAGAATGTCGGCCTTGCCCTGCGGGTCGTCGACCAGGCTGGGTCGGCCGACGAACTGCACCGTGGCGTAGTAACTGGTCGGGACGCCGTCCTCGTCGGGTCCCCCGGCCTTCGCTCGCCAATGGCTCGGGATGTACGCGTAGTCGCCGACAACCACGAGCCGGACCTCGGCTGCGGCGTGCAAGTGCCTCCAGACCGGGTTCGGCCGGGCCAGATGCAGCAGGATCTCCGGCCCCGTCAGGGTGAAGTGGGTCGGCACCACCAGCGGCGCCTCGGCGGCGTCGAGGTTGTTGACCACCAGCATCCCGAACCGGTCGGTGCCGGCCAGCCATCGCTGCCACTCCTCGGGGTCGGTCGCGGCGTCCCAGGGATGGATCAGCACGTCAGCCCTTCCGGCAGAGTGGTCGGGTTGGCCAGTAGACGGCGTGAGACCAGCAGACCGGTTCCGACGCGTTCTGCGTGATCCACCAGATCATCGGCGGCAGCTTGGAGCTGGCGGTCGGTGAGTGGGTCAAGGGCGTCGAGGATGAACAGCACCGTCCTGGTGTCGTCGCAGAGCTGGGTGCGGCGGGCCTGCCGCCAGTTCCATCGCCGACATGTCACTCCGGCGGTGTCGCACCACACCACCTCGCCAGGTTCGGGGTGCTCGACCGTCGGCTCGCCTTCGGCGGTCGTGTCGAACGTTTCGGTGCCGGTGGCGCGGATCAGCCGCGGCGGACTCGCATAGCGGGACAGGTCCTCCCCGCCGAGCGGGAGCTGGTGCAGCACAGACACCGCGTTATAGAGGTCGGTGAGCCGGTTCACCCGCGGCAGCCCCGGTCCGGCGGCGCGGCGCAGCAGCGATTCCACACTGTTCCGAGTCCGCTGGGGCTTCGCCCCGAACCCCCGGTAGGCGTCCCGCCACGACGCGACGTGCGGGAGGCGGTCCACCGTCGACTCGGTCAGCGCCTTACGGGCGGACCTCTCCGCGGCCTGGAGCAGGCCCTCAGTGACCTCGTCCCGGCCGCCCGGGCGGATTCCGTCGACCGCCAGCAGCAGCGCTCGGTAATCCGGACGGAGTGAGAACACCGCGGCCTCGACGAATGCACCGGCCAGGAAGTCGTTCAGGAAAGCCTGATCAGGCATGGCCCGCCCCCGTCTTGGCAATGGAGCTCGGGCCGACGCCCGGCTCGAACACCGCCAGCAGGAACCGGGCCGGCTCCGGGCCCGGGTTGGTGTAGGAGTGGGCCAGGTCGCCGTCGAAGGTCAACGCGTCCCCGACCGCCAGCATCGTCTGCTCACCAGCCACGGCGACCATCACGATTCCGTGCTCGACCTGCAGCAGCTCCTTCGTGCCTGCGGCATGGGGCTCACTGGCGTGGGTGTCGGTCGCGGCCAGCGTCCAGTCCCACAGCTCCACCACATCCGGTGGCTGGGTGCCGGCCACCAACACGCCACGACCACCGGCCGGGCTGCTCCACAACACCGCACCCTCCCCCGCCCGGGTCACGCTCACCGGCCGCGCCGCGGGCGGCTCGACCAGCGCCGGCAGCCCGATCCCCAGGGCGTCACTCAACCGGAGCAGAATCGCCACACTCGGGTTCGCCGTACCCTGCTCGACGTTGATCACCATCCGCCGGCTCACCCCGGCCACCTCCGCCAGCTGATCCAACGTCCACCGCCGAGCCTGCCGCTCCAGCTTCACTCGATGCCCGATCGCCGACGCCAGTTCCCTTGCATCCCCGTCCATGAGTGCACAATACTGCACTTTTGATGCATTGTGCCATTTCGATCTCGACGACACTGAGCGCTATCCGATTGCGTTGACCGGAGACCGAGCTCCAGCAGCCCGCACCGCCGCCAGACAGCAGGCTGGCGGTGGGAAATGGTAAGTGGTAACTTACACGTTCGTGACGACTTACCGGTCAGACGCCTGGGCGTTGCTCGGTGACCCCAGCCGCCGCGCGATCATCGAGCGGCTATCGCGCAGCTCGTGCAGCGTCGCAGCGCTGGCCGACGACATGCCCATCAGTCGACCCGCCGTGAGCCAGCACCTCAAGCTGCTGCGCGAGGCCGGAATCGTGCGTGATGAAGCGCACGGGCGGCAACGGGTGTACAGCATCGACGCGGCCCGCCTGGAGCGGTACCGCCGGCAACTGGACCAGTTCTGGTCCGGCGCGCTGGCAAACCTCACGGCGACCGACCAGGAGCTGGAAGGAGAAATCGGGTGAGCGTGCAGTCAGGCGGGGAGGTTCGACACGAGGTGGTGGTCGATCTACCGCTCGAGGACGCGTTCTGGAAGTTCGCCGATTTCGACAAGATCAAACCCCGCCAGCACAACATGCTTGCCGTCCCCATCGCCGAGACGGTCCTCGAGCATCATGCCGGAGGTGACCTCTACGACCGCGGGGTCGACGGCACCGTCTGCCGCTGGGGTCGAGTGCTGATTTTCGACCCGCCCTCCACCATCGCTTTCAGCTGGCACATCGGACCCGACTGGCAGGTGACCGCAGACCTGGGCCGTGCCAGCGAGGTCGAAATCACCTTCGTATGCGAAGGCGACTCCCGCACCCGCGTCACCCTGGTCCATCGACGCATCGACCGGCACGGCGATGGCTGGGAGTCGCTCCAGGCCGGGCTCGCCGCACCCGACGGGTGGCCCCTCTACCTCGTCCGGTACGCGGCCCTCGCGCGCCGAGAAGGGGACGTCCGATGAAGAAGCCGGACCTCATGCCGCTCGCCGAGGCGGAGCGCGCCGACCTGCTGGCGTTGCTCCGCGAACTCACTCCTGTCCAATGGGACGCCCAGTCCCTGTGCCCGAGATGGCGGGTTCGCGACGTGGCCACCCACATCGTCAGCTACGACGAATTGTCGTGGGCCGCGACCGTCGGGACCTTCCTGCGCGGGGGGCTCCGGAGCGGCAGGGTCAACGAGGTAGCGCTGATCCGGTACCGGGGCATCGACCCCGGCGGCATCATCGACCTGCTAGCCCGCAATCAGCGGCCCAGCGGCCTCCCGTCGGGCTTCAAAGGAGGGATTGCCCTGACCGACGGCACCATCCATCATCAGGACATCAGGAGAGCACTCGGCCTGCCGCGCACCATCCCCGAGCACCGGCTCGTCGCTGCCCTCAGCTTCTCGCTGGGAGCCCCCACGCTGCCGTCCAAAGGCAACGCCAAGGGCCTGAAACTCGTGGCCACCGATCTCGACTGGACCGCGGGCGACGGGCCCGAGGTCACCGGCCCCGGCGAGGCGCTCTTGATGGCCGCCGCTGGCCGCGCACCGGCGCTGGAGGACCTCGGTGGCAAGGGTCTATCCACCCTGCGGTCACGAGTAGACAAGCACTGAGCCGGCTCAATCCTGTCCTGAGATGACCCAAACCTGTGGGTGCGGGTCGACGTGCCCGGCGCCGAAAGCGGACCGGTGAGCGGCTGCGCCGTAGAGCCGGCCAACCTCGCCCACACCCTTGCTGACCAGTCAGTGCGTGTGGTTCGATCGAAAAGACCTATCCCCCGTCGTGCAGCGCCTGGATCTGGGCTGGAACGAGAACACAGTCCGTCTGGCAATTGCGCTCGCCCTCAAGGAAGAGGAACCCCATGGCCAAGATCCTCGATCGCCTCCGAGCCCGTGGAACGTCGCGACCGCACCGGCGGCGCGCCGTCGGTGCCGCGCTCGTGGCCGGCATCCTGGCCGGCACAACCGCTTGGTTGGCGGTTCCGGCCGCCGCAGATCCGCCAAGGCACCTTCCGGCACCGGACCGCGTCGCCCAACCGTTCGGCCACCAGGTCACCGTCTTCACCCCCAGCATGCCGGTCAGCCAGATCCAGGCCACCCTGGACGCGGTGTACAGCAAGCAGGTCGACAACGAGATGGGCAACGGACGCTACGCGTTCTACTTCAAACCCGGGACGTACGGCACAGCGGACAATCCGCTGCAGATCAAGGTGGGCTACTACACCGAGATCGCCGGTCTGGGCGCGTCGCCCACCGATGTCACCATTAACGGGAAGGTCGAGGTCTACAACCGCTGCCTCGAAGACGGCGGCACCAGCAACTGCATCGCGCTGGTCAACTTCTGGCGGACGCTGTCGAACCTGTCGCTCAACATCGACGGCACCGGCCAGGATGGCTGCCGGGCGTCCGCCAATTTCTGGGCGGTCTCCCAGGCGGTGTCCATGCGGCGGCTCAACGTGACCGGTGGGAACCTCTCTCTGCAGGACTATTGCTCGGCCGGACCGCAGTACGCCAGCGGCGGCTTCATCGCCGACTCCAAGCTCCCGACGGTCATCAGCGGTTCGCAGCAGCAGTGGTATACCCGCAACAGCGAGGTCGCCAACTGGACCAACGGCGTGTGGAATCAGGTGTTCTCCGGCGTGGTCGGTGCCCCGTCGGAGGATGGATTCCCGACCCCGCCGTACACGACCCTTGACAAGACCCCGGTCAGCCGAGAGAAGCCATATCTGTTCGTCGACTCCCACGGCCGGTACGCGGTGCGCGTGCCGTCCGCGCACCGCAACACCAGCGGCGTCTCCTGGGACCAGGGCCTGACCCCGGGACGGACGATCGGCCTGAACGACTTCTACGTGGCCAGGCCTGGCGACTCGGTCAGCAAGATCAATGCTGCACTGGCTCGAGGCAAGCATCTCCTGCTGACCCCCGGCGGGTATGACATCGCCAAGACGATCAAGATCAAGCGCGCGAACACCGTCGTGCTGGGCATGGGCCACGCCACCCTGACCGCGGTTCGGGGTGCGACCCCCATGAGCGTGGCTGACGTTCCAGGTGTGGTGCTCGCCGGGGTGTCGATCGACGCCGGCCCGGTGCGGTCTCCGGTCTTGCTGCGGGTCGGCACCAAGCACGGCCATCACCGCAAGGGTCATGGTTCGGCGTCGAACCCGACGACGCTGACCGACGTCTACCTCCGAGTCGGCGGCCCCCACGTCGGCAAGGCGACCACCAGCGTGGAGATCAACAGCGACAACGTCCTGATCGACCACATCTGGGTCTGGCGAGCCGACCACGGCATCGAAGGATTCACCGCCGGCGTCAACGGCGACACCGACCGCTGGCGCACCAATACGGGCCTCAACGGCCTCGTGGTCAACGGCGACGACGTGACCGCCACCGGCTTGTTCGTCGAGCACTACCAGCGCCACAACGTGACCTGGAACGGCGAGCGTGGCACCACGGTGCTGTTCCAGAGCGAACTCGCCTACGATCCGCCGACCCAGGCGGACTGGCGCCAACCGGACGGCACCCTCGGCTGGGCCTCCTACAAGGTCTCCGACCGCGTCAAGAAGCACCGCCTCTACGGCGGCGGCGCCTACGTGTTCAACCAGAACAACCCGTCCATCCACACCGCGAGCGGCTTCGCGGCGCCCCGGAGACCGGGCGTGCAGCTTCACCACGTCCTGACGGTCAACCTCACCGCCGGCACGATCGATCACGTGGTCAACGACGTCGGCGACGCGGTTGACTCCACCAAGCCCGGTCAGCCGTCCTACGTCGTGGACTACCCCACCCCGTAAGTCACCAGACTCGGCGGGTGGGGCCCCTGGGGTCACCTCGATCGTGGTCGGCTCCACCCGCGAGCCTCCTCTGGACGGGGCGGGACTCTCACTCGTGGGCCGTGTCGATGTGAGGGAGAGCAATCTGTCAAGCTCGGAGCTCAGCCCACTCGGTTCAACTATGCGGTCAACCGGTCCGGATCTGCTTGCCCGGATCGGAAGAAGGCGACCTCGAGCTCCAGTGCAGGAAGCCGCCAGTGTTCTCGGAGCCTGTCGCCCCTATTTCTTGCGGTTTAGCGTTTCTTGCGGTTTGGCGGCGTCCGGGTGCGTGCATGTCGTCGCTCGGCGACGCTCCGCGTCGACACGAAAGGCGTCGGTAAGCGGTCGTAGGGAACGACGGCGTACGCGTTCAGGAGCCACACATCCCCCTGGGTTGGCCGGAGCGCAGGTCAGTAGGCCCGTCCAGTGAAGGCGGATCGGAAAACTTCGAGGGCAGCTAGGGAATCTTTGGAAGCCCAAGCTTCGAGGGCGACCACGCCGGTGTAGCCGAGTCGGTCGAGAGCGGCCGCGACGGCCGCGTAGTTGATCTCTCCGGTGCCTGGCTCGCAACGCCCAGGGACGTCGGCGACTTGGATCTCACCGACCCACGGCAGCGCCCGCTCGACCAGCTCGATCAGGTTCCCTTCACCGATCTGGGCGTGGTAGAGGTCGAGGTTGAGCCGGAGGTTCGGATGGTCGACCGCTTCGACCAGCTCAAGAGTGTCAGCAGCCCGGGCAAAGGGAACGCCGGGATGGTCGACGGCGGTGTTCAAGTTCTCCAGCGTGAAAGTCCGTCCGGCCTGCTCGCCGAGTTTGGCCACCTCGCTCAGAGTCCGGGCGGCGGTCAGCCACATCTTCGGGGACGCAGTATCGCAGGGCAGCACCGGCAGTCCGCGGTCGTCGAGACCGGTGCCGTGCAGGTTCAACCGAGGGCAGTCCAACCGCTCGGCGACGTCCAGACTCCGTCGTGCGGACTCAAGCAGCTGACGGGCACCATCGGCGTCGGCCAACGTGCCGTCGACGTAACCAGTCATCGAGGAGAACGTCGCACCCGTCCGGGCCAGGTCGTCGATGTCCTTGGTGGTCCAGTCCCAGATCTCCACCTCGAAGCCACGATCGGCGACGCGCCGCACTCGCTCGACGAACGGCAGGTCGAGAAACACCATCTCTGCCGACACCGCAAGCCGAACTCCGCTGCCGGCGACCGGTGGGGTGCTCACGCGCCGATCTCGCTCAGCTGCACCGGCCGGCTGAGGCGGACCGACTGACCTGCGGCCAAGGCGATGCCCAGCGCGGCTCGCGCGTCCTGCCCGCCGACGGGCACCGGGTCGAGGCCGCGGACCACGTCGGCGAAGACCGCCAGCTCCTCGACGTAGGCACCCGCCAGCAGCGCCTGGTCACTGCGGGCGGTGCTGACCACCCGCCCAGACGACCCGGAGAACACCATGCCGTCCAACCGGCCGTCCCCCATGGTGGCCATGCCCTTCGATCCGAACACCTCACCCCGGACGTCGTAGCCGTAGGCCGCCTCGAAGCAGGCCTCCGCCACCCCGACAGCCCCGTTGTCGAACCGCACCGTGACCACGGCCGTGTCCAGCAGCCCACGATCCCGCCAGGACGGCTCCACCAAGGCATCGGCAACGGCGAACACTTCGACGGGCTGCGCGCCTGGGTTGAGGAAGCACAGCGTGTCGAAATCATGAATCAGGGTCTCGTTGAAGATCGTGTCCGGCGCGACCCGGGCCGGGTCGAAACCACCCGGATCGCGCGTCACCGACCGCATAAGACGCGGCGAGCCGAGGCTGCCGTCGTCGATCAGCCGCCGGGCAGCCGCCCAATCAGAGACGAAGCGCCGATTGAACCCCACCTGCAGCGCCACCTGAGCCTCCTCGACCGCGCGCTGAACACGATCCAGATCGCTCAAGGTGAGAGCGCCGGGCTTCTCGCAGAACACCGCCTTTCCGGCCTGAGCCGCCGCCACGATCAGATCAGCGTGAAAACGGGCTGGAGCCGCGATCACGACCGCGTCAACCGATGGATCCGCGAATACATCGGCGGCATCGGTATACCCCGCGGCAGCACCGAAAGCAGCTGCCATTCGCTGAGCCACTTCAGGCGCGGGATCGGCCACGGCAACCAGCTGCACGCCAGGAATCCGGTGGGTCAGCGACTCGGCGTGGAACGACCCCATTCGACCTGAGCCGATCAGTCCTACCCGCACCGGACGATCACCATCGATACCGCTCACCGCAACCTCCATCATTGACCTATAACGTTATAGCCATGAGTATGAGCTCAAACGGCGGAGGTTGGCAAACTCAAGGACTAGAACGTTCTACGTCTGACCCGCTACGGTGGGAGTCGTGGCATCACGATCACCGCTAGTGCCCGGTCGGCGGGTCACACTGGCCGATGTCGCCGCCCGGGCCGGCGTATCCGTGCCCTTGGTCTCGATCGTGATGCGCGATGTCTCCGGGGCGAGCCCGGAGAACCGCGAACGGGTTCGCCGAGCGGCTGAGGAGCTCGGGTACCGTCCGGACAGCCGTGCCCGAATGCTGCGACGTAGTCGCAGCCAGTTGATCGGGGTCGTCTTCGGCGTCCAGCACGCCTTCCACGGCGACCTGATCAGCGGGCTCTATCCCGCCGCGGAGGCGCTTGGCTACGAACTCACGCTCAGTGCCGTGACCCCGACCAGGGACGAGCACCAAGCCGTCGCCGGACTCCTGCAGGACCGGTGCGAGGCACTGATCCTGCTCGGACCGCAACTGCCGACGGCCTACCTCGGCGAACTCGCGACCAAGATGCCGGTGGTCGTGATCGCCCGAGCAGTGCGGCACCGTAACGTCGACGTAGTCCGAACCGACGACGCCGCCGGCCTTCATCAAGCAGTCGACCATCTCGTGGGACTCGGCCACCGACGAATCGCGCACATCGACGGTGGCCAGGCCCCCGGAGCTGCCGAGCGCCGCCTCGGCTACCGCGCGGCACTCGACGCGCACGGACTAGCCGATGCGAGTCAGATCGTGCCCGGCGGGCTCACCGAAGATGACGGTGCTGACGCCGCACGCCTCTTGCTGGACCTGCAGCCGATGCCGACAGCGGTCGCCGTCTTCAACGATCGCTGCGCCACCGGGGTCCTCAACACCCTGCGCCAAGCCGGAATGGCGGTGCCAGCAGACATTTCGGTCACCGGTTACGACGACAGCCGCCTGGCCCGCCTCTCCCACGTCGCCTTGACCACCATCCGCCAAGACACCACGGCACTCACCACCGCCGCAATCGGTCGCGTGGTCAGCCGCCTGGACCAAGCGGCCATCGGCAAGCGCGAGCAGATCATCGCGCCAGAGCTGGTCGTCCGCCAAACCACCGGAACCTCGAACCCGACGGCAACCAAGTAGCCTGTCGTACTGGCCTCCCACTCGTGCCTCAGTCGATGGCGTCTGAAAGGTGCGTCGCAACATGGCGGACTGCACCTGATGGCCATCGGGTCCCTTGACGGCCGACGGTCAGAAATCGACGGTGCCAGCGCGGCAACGAACTCCTCGGAAGTCAGCCGTGATGCTCCAGCGATCGTGCCAACCGCTGATCGGCGTCGTCCCGGCCGAGCGAGCTGAGCCAGTCGGCGTACCCGCTCACGAGGGTGAGCGACAACGCGAGCCCACGGTGCCGATGGAACGCCGCGAGCACCAAAGACGCACCGAG
Organism: uncultured Actinomycetota bacterium; assembly: GCA_963731295.1. GTDB lineage: Bacteria > Actinomycetota > Actinomycetes > Propionibacteriales > Propionibacteriaceae > Microlunatus. Next base: position 1,426,869 of record CAVSUP010000003.1, on the reverse strand, counting down.
GGACAGCCCGACGAGCTGCCCCCGCGCGATCTGCAGGGCTCGGAAGCCACCTGCCCCGGGTGCGTCCCATGCGACCACGGTGAACTCGTCGGCGAGTGTCTCGATCTGACGGCCCCAGGTCGATCGGTCGTCCCACGAAGCCGTGCGCCGTGCTACTGCTGGCCCGGCCCCGGTGCGCTCGAAGGCGATACTCAGGCCACCGACCTCGATGTGGCGCGTCACGGCTGATCACGCAGCGGTCGGTAGTTGCCACGCTGGATAGATGCACCGACCCGCCCGAGCAGGAGGTTGCGAAGGGCGGGAGGCAGCCCTCGGGCGCGGTCGCGCCGGTGGCTCTGCCCACGAACCCAGTCGGTGCGTGGTCGACGCCGACGCTCGAAGGTCGCCAGCGCGTCGGTGAGACTCGTCGCCGAACCGAGGGTCTCGGCCAAGACGATGGCGTCCTCGATCGCCATGCCGGCACCCTGGGCCATGTTGGGTGAGGTCGCGTGGGCAGCGTCACCGATCAGCAGCACCGTGTCCCGCGCCCAGGAGTCGAGTACGACCTCTTCGATTTCGCCCGCCTGCACGGCGGCCCCGGCGTCGAGCGCGTCGAGCGCGTCGAGCAGAGTCGGCACCGGCTCTGCGTAGCCGGACAGCAGGTCGCGCAGGAACCGAGGATCATCGAGCCGGCCATCGACGTAGCAGTAGACCCGGCGGTCCCCGATCGGGATCGTCAGGAAGGCCGAACCCGATCCGAGCCGCACTGACCAGGTCGCCGGTTCGACGTCGCCGTCGACGACGAAGCGCCGGGCGTATTGGCCGACCTTCCGGACCGCGCCGGGCCCGAAGACCAGCTGCCGGACCGTGGAGTGGATCCCGTCCGCCCCCAGCACGAGGTCGTACCGGTTCGCGACCCCGGCGACTATCACGGTGACGCCGTCGTCATCGGACGCCACAGCCTCGGGACTCTCCCCCCAACGCACCGGGACGTCACCGACACCAGCCAGCAGCAGTTGGTGCAGATCAGTCCTGGGCAGCGCCAGGCAGGGCGCGACACCCTGCCACAACTCGTCGGCCTCGACCGCGAACAACGGGCGGCCACGGTGGTCAAGGGTCCGTTGCCGATGGATGCGAGTGGCCCGTCCGGCCAGCTCATCGCCAAGACCGATGATGTCCAGGGCACGCACCGCGTTCCCGGGGAGAAAGATCCCGGTGCCTTCGAGCGGGGGTGCCGGCTGTCGGTCGATGATCTCGACCGAGGCGCCCCACTCGTGCAGCGTGTGAGCGGCCCCTAGCCCGGCGATCCCGGCGCCGACCACCAGCGCTCGTACGCCGTCACCGCGCATGGGTCACCACCTCAGCCCGCCGGGCGAGGGCATCATCACACCCAGCTGCGGGTTGCGATCACCGACGCCACCATCGCGGGGGCGACTATCCAGCTGGTGCTCATGGCACTCCTCCTCCGATTAACCAACTCACGGACAGCCTCGTCCAGTGGGCGGCGCCACCGCATGTGCAGAATTGCCCATTCGTGTTACCTGGCGGATCGTCTGCCGCGGCGTCTGCGCGGCTGGCCCGTCCCGGCCGCCCGTGATGCGGGACAGCGTGCATCTCGGTTCCGCACGCGGATTCTCGCGCCTCACGACCTTTGAGACTCCTTGCTCTCGCCAACCCGCGCTGGTAGCGCCTTCCTTCCGATGTGGTCCGGCTTCTGGGTCTGCTGGCGGGCTCTCGGACGTTCCTCCCGGCACTCGCCTTGGGCACGGGGCGCTCGCGGCCCTGGCTCGCGCTGACGACGGCCCGGTCGATGCGCGCTGCTCCGCGACGCACCGGTGGCGACCCGTGAGGTGGCGCAGGACGCTGGTCGGGCGGCTCGGCCTGGACACGGTCGCGATGGACTCGCTCGGGCACATGAACCGCGATGTGGAACGGCAATGGGTTCCACACATCGGAGGGGAGCAGATCCCGTCAGTGACCTCGCTGGCGTACGGGACGAACGCGTACGACCGTCCTGCGCGAAGCGTCTCGCCTGTCGGTCGTCGCGGCGTGATCGGGTGATTCTGCGTCCTGCCGGTTAGGCCGGTGTTGGCTTCGGCCGGCGGAGATACGGTCGAGGGGTGGCCGAGGTCGAGCAGTCAACCGTCCAGCTTGGATCGGGAACGGTTGTGTCGTACTGCGTTGCTGGTGACCGCGACGCGTCGACGGTCGTGCTGCTGCACGGCGGTGGCGTGGACCATGCGCACCTGTCCTGGCAGGACACGTTTGGACCGCTGGTGACGGCAGGGTTTCATGTCGTTGCCCCGGATCATCCGGGCTACGGGCGGTCACCGATGCCGAGCTTTCCCGTCACGATGATCGGGCTGGTGCGATACCTGACGGAGTTCCTCGACCAACTTCGGCTGCGAAACGTAGCCCTGGTGGGAGTCTCGATGGGCGCGGCGATGGCGCTCGGCTACACGTTGGCGTCACCTCGCAATGTGAGGAGCCTGGTTCTGGTTGGCGCGTACGGATTGCAGGCCAGATCCCCAGCCCATCTGCTGTCGTACCTGGCCGTGCGCTTCCCGGGCCTGTCGTCGTCCCAGACACGGCTGCTGACGTCCAGCCGCTGGCTGCTCCGGCAGAGTGTCCGCCAGATCGTTCGCCACAAAGAGTCCGTGACGCCACAGCTGCTGGACCAGGTAGCCGCCGCCGCTACCAGCTCCACGCCGGCGTTCGCCCAGTTCCAACGCGATGAGATCGAGCTTCACCGGGTTCGGACCAACTTCACCTCGCGGCTGCACCTGATCGACCAACCGACCCTCATCGTGCACGGCAGCCGGGACATCGGTGTGCCGGTCGCCGCGGCCCGCCGCGCCGCTGAGAGAATTCCGCGCTGCCGTTTGGTGATCTTCGACGGAGCCGGCCACTGGACGCAACGCGACGTGCCAGATCAGTTCAACCGTGAGCTTCTCCAGCACCTGCTGACCCGGTGACCCTTTCGCCGCCTGGAGCTGCGGCTGGCCAGAATGGGCTCCATGGCGCCCGCAAGACGTCGGGCTGCCGCCACCGCGCGAGCTCCATCAACCCCGACGGCCGTCGAGCCAGGCGCCGCGTCAGACCCGCCCAACCTATCTCCCGGTGATCAGATGGGTTCCAGCTTGACAACAACCGTGTCCGGGCCGACTTCCGAAACGGCGGGCTGGGGCCGCGCGGTTCGAGTGGGCGATTGAGGAGGCGCGTCGCCGCCAAGACACGCTGGTCCAGCTGGTGCACCGACAGGGCACGAACCTACGCCCAACGCTTCTACACGCGGCTCGGATTCGTCGCTTCCCACGAGGGACTCATGCTGAACCTGCCCCGCTGACCGATCGTCGTGCGGCGGACGTCCTACGACACGAAAATCGCTGCCGCGTGCGCCCCTCCCCAGCCATGCTGACCGATATGAATCCCACGAACCTGACAGAACCCGACCGGTATCCGCTCTCAGCCCAGTACGACCCTGCGTGGATCCTGAGCCTCGACATGGGTCCACACCCCTTGTGGCAGCTCGAGGATCTCCTGGGCGATCTTGACCTAGCACGAGGATCGAAGGTGCTGGACCTCGGCTGCGGGAAAGGGGCGACATCAATCTTCCTCGCCCGAGAGTGCGACGTCGACGTGGTCGCATTCGATCTGTGGATCGAGGAAGACGAGCTGCTTCACAACCTCGCGGCTCAGGGTGTCCTGGACCGAGTCACGCCGGTCAACGGAGATGTGCGCGACGCTCCGTTCGAGGACGGGGAGTTCGACGCGATCATCAGTATCGACGCGTTCGAGTATTTCGGTACCGATGTGCGGCTTCTGCCCAGTCTGGTGCGGCTGCTCAAGACACGCGGCGGCATCGGTATGACGACACCTGCGCTGCGGACGGACCCGTACCAGAGCCCACCCCCGGCGTACGTCACTGACGTGATCGGCTGGGAAGCCGCTGGCTGGCACGCGCCGGAATGGTGGGCGACGCACTGGCGCCTCAGCGGACTGGTCGACAACGTGACCGCGCGAATGCAAGAGCATGGACGCGAAGACTGGTTGCGCTGGTCGCGGGCGCTCGGCGGGGACGAGAGCGGCCCAGTGGTCAGCATGCTAAGGGCCGATGATAATGATCAGCTGGGCTTCGCCATCGTCAGCGCGAGGAAGAAGTAGGGCCTAGCGGCCAAGCAACGAATAGCTCAACCAATCGCTACTCAACCAATCGCTACGGCGATCCGTCAGAGTGATGAACCGCAAGCCGTCGGCTGTACGAGCCAGTCCGCGACACCGCGATAGCTCGACAGGTCGGTGATCGACCACCAGCGCATTCGCCGAGGTTCTCGGCCGCCTTCGGTTCGACGGAGGGTGCGTCAACCTTTCCGAACCGCCAGTTCACCCTATCTCGCCGGCGAGCAGCTGAGGTGCCGAGCCCGCTCGACCCGAAAGCGAGCCCCAGGATTGACCGCGAGTGACAACCTGGTGGGAAGCGTGTCAATTAGGTGACACGAAAGCGGGACAGCGACAAGTTGGTCAGGATCCCACACACCGCGCCTGTTCGCCGTCGGAGAACAGCTGGAAGAAATGCGACGTTCCAGGCATTGAGTCTGTATCGCTCAACTTTGACGAGCGGCCCGAACTGGAGGCTCACGCACTCATGTCGACAACCAATCTTCCTGTCCTGTTCCTCACCGATCTCGTCGTCCTCCCCGGCATGGTCGTGCCGATCGAGCTCGACGACGCCGCCCGCGCTGCGGTCGATGCGGCCCGGTCACACAGCGATGGCGTGCTGCTCGTCGCGCCCCGGCTCGAGGACCGCTATGCCTCGTACGGCGTCGAGGCCTCGATCGTCCAGCTCGGCCGGCTGCAGAGCGGTGAGTCCGCCGCGGTGATCAAGGCTGAGCGCCGGGTCAAGATCGGCTCCGGCGTTTCCGGGCCGGGCACGGCGTTGTGGGTCGAGGCCGGGGAGGTGTCCGAGCCGGACCATGATCACGATGCGGTGCGCAAGCTTGCCGCCGACTACAAATCCCTGGTCATTGCGACGCTGCAGCGCCGCGATGCCTGGCAGGTCATCGACACCGTCAACAAGGTGACCGACCCGTCGGCGCTCGCCGATCTGGCCGGCTATGCCTCGTGGCTGACCGATGCCCAGAAGCGTCAACTGCTCGAGACGCCCGACGTTGCCGATCGGCTGACCGCCCTGATCGAGTGGAGCAAGGCGCATCTGGCCGAAACCGAAGTCAACGACAAGATCGCCGACGACGTACGCGAGGGCATGGAGAAGGGCCAGCGGGAGTTCCTGCTCCGCCAGCAGCTCAACGCCATTCGCAAGGAGCTCGGCGAGGACGAACCCGACGGAGCGCAGGACTATCGATCGCGGATCGAGGGCACCGAGCTGCCCGAGGACGTCCGCAAGGCGGCGATGCGCGAGGTCGGCAAACTCGAACGTGGCAGCGACCAGAGCCCGGAAGCCGGCTACATCCGGACCTGGTTGGACACCATTCTCGAGCTGCCCTGGAGCACCAAGACCACCGACTCCACCGACATCACGGTGGCACGGGAGATCCTCGACGCTGATCACCATGGCCTCGATGACGTCAAGGACCGGATCGTCGAATATCTGGCCATCCGCTCCCGACGCGCCCAGCGCGGTCTGGAGATCATCGGCGGACGCGGCTCTGGCGCGGTGATGGCCCTGGTCGGCCCGCCCGGCGTCGGCAAGACCTCGCTCGGCGAGTCCGTCGCCCGGTCGCTCGGTCGCAAGTTCGTCCGGGTGGCCCTGGGTGGCGTCCGCGACGAAGCCGAGATCCGTGGCCATCGGCGTACCTACGTCGGCGCTCTGCCCGGCCGAATCGTCCGGGCCCTCACCGAGGCCGGCTCGATGAATCCGGTGATCCTGCTCGACGAGATCGACAAGGTCGGCTCGGACTACCGCGGCGACCCGGCGGCGGCGCTGCTCGAGGTGCTGGACCCGGCGCAGAACCACACGTTCCGCGATCACTACCTCGAAGTTGATCTTGATCTGTCCGATGTTGTATTCCTGGCCACCGCCAACGTGATCGAGACCATCCCGCAGGCGCTGCTGGACCGGATGGAGCTGGTCACCCTCGACGGCTACACCGAGGACGACAAGATCGCCATCGCCCGGGACTTCCTGCTCCCCCGCCAGCTGGAGCGCGCCGCCCTGACCACCGACGAGGTCAGCTTCGGCGAGGACGCGCTGCGCGAGATCGCCGCCAACTACACCCGCGAGCCCGGCGTACGCCAGCTGGAACGGTTGTTGGCCAAGGCTCTTCGCAAGTCGGCGACCAAACTCGCCGGCTCCGAGGACAACGAGAAGCTGATCATCGAGGCGGGCAACCTGCGCGACTTCCTGGGTCGACCACGGTTCACCCCGGACGCCCACGAACGCACCTCCGTTCCGGGCGTCGCGACTGGCCTCGCCGTCACCGGACTGGGCGGCGACGTGCTGTTCATCGAAGCGAGTGCCGGACCGGCGACATCGGGCGGCGGACCGCGCGACGTCGGCAGCGCCGGGACCCTGACGTTGACCGGTCAGCTCGGGGACGTGATGAAGGAGTCGGCGCAGATCGCGCTTTCCTACGTACGCGCCCACGCCGCCGAGCTGGGCATCACCGACCCGAGCATCCTGAACCGGCCCATCCACATCCACGTGCCGGCCGGAGCGGTGCCCAAGGACGGACCGTCCGCGGGCGTCACGATGGTGACGGCGCTGACGTCGATGGCCCTGGGCCGGCCCGTTCGCTCCGAGGTCGGGATGACCGGCGAGGTCACGCTCAACGGCCGGGTGCTACCGATCGGCGGCGCCAAGCAGAAGCTGCTCGCGGCTCAGCGGGCCGGACTGACCACGGTCTTCCTGCCCAAGCGCAACGAGCCCGATCTCGACGAGGTGCCGGCCGACGTGCTGGAGGCGATCGAGGTGGTGCTGACCACCGACGTCGCCGACCTGATCGCCCGGGCGATCGAACCGGCCAGCTCGATGGTGACCGCCGCCGCCTGAACCCGCCCGACTCACCGCCCCGGCAGCCGAAAGTGGCGGGAAACCGCAGAGATCCGCCAGTTTCTCTGCAGTTTCCCGCCACTTTTCGTCAGCGGTGCGGTGCGGTGCGGTGCGGTGCGGGGGCGAAGAGCCTCAGCGCAAGTCGTCGGGATTCGCGGCGACGTCGACCGGAGCGTTGTCCTCGTCGTACTTCGACTTGACCAGGCTGGCCACGGTGGTCACGGTGAGGGTGCCGATGATCACCGTGAGCGAAAGCCAGATGGGGATCTCGCCGCCGAACGGCGCCCAATCCGCCAGGTGGTATTCGTGCAGCGCGTGGAACACCAGCTTGACGCCGATAAAGGCCAAGATCACCGAGAGACCGAGCGACAGGTAGACCAGGCGCTTCAACAGTCCGCCGATCAGGAAGTACAGCTGCCGCAGACCCATCAATGCGAAGACGTTGGCGGTGAAGACCAGATACGGCTCCTTGGTCAGCCCGTAGATCGCCGGGATCGAATCAAGCGCGAAGAGCAGGTCGGTGCTGCCCAGCGCGATGATCACGATCAGCATCGGCGTGATCAGGCGCTTGCCGTTCTTCTTGACGAGCAGCTTGGTGCCCTCGAAGTCGTCGGTGGACGGGAACCGATTCCGAACGAAGCGCATGGCCGGGTTGTCCGGGGCGTCGTCATCGTCGTCGTGATTGCGGTAGTCGATCACCAGCTTGATCGCCGTATAGATCAAGAACGCACCGAAGAGGAAGAACACCCAGTTGAACCGGGCGATGGCGGCCGCCCCGACCGCGATGAAGACGCCACGGAAGATCAGCGCCAGGATGATGCCGACCAGCAGCGCGAACTGTTGGAGCTTCCTCGGCACCTTCAGCTTGGTCATGATGATGATGAAGATGAACAGGTTGTCGATGGACAGGCTGTACTCGGTCAGCCAGCCCGCAAAGAACTCACCGGCGTACCGGGGGCCGGAGATTCCCCAGATCCCGAGCCCGAAGACGATGGCCAAGCCGACGAAGACGCCGATGAACGCGCCGGCTTCCTTCATCGACGGCTCGTGAGGCCGTCGGCCGATGATGAACACGTCGATCGCCAAGATCGCGATCATCACGACAACGGTGATGATCCAGGCGTAGGTATGAACGTGCAAGGAAATCCTTCCGAGACAAGGTCAGCGACTTGAGGCTTCAGCGAACACTGCGGTCTCGGAGGTCTCTTCCGCCAGTCAGACTGGCCGGGGCACCGGGTGACCAGGGCACCGACGCTCGGTGCGATGGAATCCGTGATGACGATGCCGACGCGAAGGAATACTCCCCTCCAGGCGCCAAGTATGTCAGGGTTACCCCTGATTGCACGAACTCGCGGGTTGTGATCTTGCTGATGGACCCGGAGCCACCTGATGCCTTCCGGTCCGAAATCCCTCAACCCTGAGCGAGGGCTTCAGACTCGGGGCCCTAGCGGTTCGCCTCCACCATTTGTCGCAACTCCTTCTTCAAGTCGGAGATCTCGTCGCGCAGCCGGGCGGCCACCTCGAACTGCAGGTCAGCGGCGGCCGCGTGCATCTGAGTCGTCAACTCCTGGACCAGATCGGCGAGGTCACCGGCGGGCATCCCGGCCAGTTTCCGGACCTGGGCGATGGATTCCTTGATCCCGAGCGTGGGCACCGGCGACTTGCCGCGACTCCGATTCCGGCCACTGCCGAGGAGGTCCTCGGTGTCCGCGTCCTCGCGGGCGAGCATGTCGGTGATGTCGGCGATCTTCTTGCGGATCGGTTGCGGATCGATCCCGTTGGCCACGTTGTACGCGACCTGCTTCTCCCGTCTCCGGTTGGTCTCTTCGATCGCCAGCGCCATCGAGTCGGTGACCGAGTCGGCGTACATGTGCACCTCACCGGACACGTTGCGGGCGGCTCGGCCGATCGTCTGGATGAGGCTCTTCGCGCTGCGCAGGAAGCCCTCCTTGTCCGCGTCCAGGATCGCGACCAGCGATACCTCTGGCAGGTCGAGACCCTCGCGGAGCAGGTTGATGCCGACGAGCACGTCGTACTCCCCCATCCGCAGCTCACGCAGCAGCGCGATCCGCTGCAACGTGTCCACCTCGGAGTGCAGATAGCGCGTACGGATCCCGTTCTCCAACAGATAGTCGGTGAGATCCTCGGACATCTTCTTGGTCAGCGTGGTGACCAGCACCCGTTCCTTGCGTTCGGTGCGGATCCGGATCTCGCCCATCAGGTCGTCGATCTGGCCATGGGTCGGCTTGACCAGCACCTGCGGGTCGACCAGCCCGGTGGGGCGGATCAACTGCTCCACGTACCCGTCGGACTTGGCCAGCTCGTAGTTGCCCGGGGTGGCTGAGAGGTAGATCGTCTGACCGATCCGTTCGACGAACTCCTCGAATCGCAAGGGGCGGTTGTCCATCGCGCTCGGCAGCCGGAAGCCGTGATCGACCAACGTCCGTTTGCGGGACATGTCGCCTTCGTACATGCCCCCGATCTGGGGGACGCTGACGTGGGACTCGTCGATCACGAGAAGGAAGTCCTCGGGGAAGTAGTCGAGCAGGCAGTGGGGTGGGCTCCCGGGACCGCGGCCGTCGATGTGCCGCGAATAGTTCTCGATGCCGGAACAGGTGCCGATCTGGCGCATCATCTCGATGTCGTAGCTGGTCCGCATCCGCAGCCGCTGAGCCTCGAGCAGCTTCTGTTGCCGCTCCAGCTCGGCCAGCCGGTCGCCCAGCTCCGCCTCGATGCCCCCGATCGCCCGTTCCATCCGCTCCGGTCCGGCGACGTAGTGACTGGCGGGAAACAGGTAGACCTCCTGATCCTCGGTCACCACCTCGCCGGTGACCGGGTGCATGGTGCTGAGCCGCTCGATCTCGTCGCCGAAGAACTCCACCCGGACGGCGAGCTCCTCATACATCGGGAAGACCTCGAGGGTGTCTCCCCGGACCCGAAACGTGCCGCGGGTGCCTGCCAGGTCATTGCGTGCATACTGCACACCAACCAGGCGGCGGAGCAGTGAATCCCGCTCGACCTCCTGTCCAACCTTCAGGGTGATCATCCGACCTACGTACTCCTGCGGCGTGCCGAGGCCGTAAATTGCCGAGACGGTGGCGACGACGATCACGTCACGCCTGGTCAACAGCGAGTTGGTCGCCGAGTGTCGGAGCCGCTCGACCTCCTCGTTGAGCGAGGAGTCCTTCTCGATATAGGTGTCGGTCTGCGGCACGTACGCCTCAGGCTGGTAGTAGTCGTAGTAGGAGACGAAGTACTCGATCGCGTTACGCGGGAAGAACTGCCGCAGCTCGTTGGCGAACTGAGCCGCCAACGTCTTGTTCGGCTGCATGACCAGCATCGGGCGTTGCACCCGCTCGGCCAACCACGCCACCGTCGCCGTCTTTCCGGTGCCGGTCGCCCCGAGGAGCACCATGTCCTGCTCCCCGGTGATCAGCCGTTGCTCCAGCTCCGCGATCGCGGTCGGCTGATCGCCCGAGGGCGAGAAGTCGCTCTCCACCTTGAACGGGGCCACGGTGCGCTGAATTTCGTTGATCGGACGCATGTCGCGAGCCTATGCACTCCCACTGACAGTTCTGTCCACCTCGCGCATTTCGGAGCTTCAGCGACCAACGGGAGCTGTGCCCTTCGACAGGCTCAGGGCGCGTACGTCGACGGCGCCGTGCTCGGGGTCGCTCGGTTCGCGAGCGACCCGTGCCCTTCGACCGGCTCTGAGCGCGTGCACCTCGCGGTCAGCCCAGATCCGTTGAGAGGTGACTAGCCCTGGACCTGACCCTTCAGCATGGAATTCACCATGGCCGAGAAGTCCTTGTTCAGCTGGTCGGCGTTGGCGGACTGGGTGAAGTACGCCGTACCGATCACGGTCACGCCATCGCTCTGGCGGACCGATACCAGCGAGAACAGGAAGATCGTCGCCGAGCCCTGGCCGCTGGTTACCGTGGTCTGCGCTTGGCAGGTCGCGGCTTTGAGCTTCGACGTGCCGAGGTTGACGTCCTTCGGCTCGGCGTACTTGCCGCCCGACGTGCCTTCGGTGACGTTTTTGTGCCAGGCCGTGCACAACTGGCCGGCATTGGTGCTCGCGGGAGCCTTGATCGCCTGACCGAGGAAGTTGCTCTTCCCGTCCGACAGCTGGGCGACGCCCTTGCCGGTCTTCTTGACCGACCAACCGTCGGCCGGGGTCAAGGTGATCCCGTTGCCCAGGTCGATCGCGTCACCGCTCGGCGGCTCGGAGGTCTCGGTCGGTCCCGGGGTCGGCTCTTCGGTCGTCGGGTTATCCGTCGGCTCGTCGGTGGGCTCGTCGGTCGGCTGATCGGTGGGCGGCACCGGCTGGCTTGGACTGATCGACACCGGACCCGGGTCGTTGCCGCCACCCTTGTTCAGCACCATCACGATGCCACCGATCGCCACCAGCAAGACCACCGCCGCGACCACGATGCCGATGATCAGACCGCGACTCTTCTTGGCCGGCGGTCCGCTGGAGCCCTGATACCCGCCACCGGTCGGACCTTGCGGGCCATACCCGCCGCCCCCGCCCGCCGGGGGGTAGCCGGGGCCACCCTGCGGCGCGTACGCCCCCTGCGGGTTGTACTGGCCGGGCGGCGGACCGGGCTGGGACGGACCGTAGCCCGGTGGCGGTTGTTGCGGTGGGTAGCCGCCCGGGCCTTGCGGTGGGTAGCCGCCCGGGCCCTGCTGCGGGTAGCCGCCTGGGCCTGGCTGCGGGTAGCCGCCCGGCCCGGAGGGCGGTTGGCCCTGCCCTTGTGGCGGGTATCCGCCCTGCGGACCCCACTGGCCGGGATTCTGCGTCATGGCCGGCCCTCCTCGTCGTCGTAGAACCGGTTGCGAGCCTCATCCTCGGCGCTGGGTGGCGGGGCCGGGGGTGCCTCCTCTTCCGGTTGTTCGACCAGACCGGCGGACGTCTCGTCGACGACCGACTCATCGGCAAGGGGCTGCGGGTCCTCCGCGACCGTGGCGTGCGACTCCTCGCCGGCCACCGGGGTGTCGAAGCCCGGCACGATCGACTGCCCGGCCAAAGTCCCCGCCATCGCCGGGACCCTGGCCTTCGAAGCCTTGGACTGCACCCGGACCGCGGTGCCACACGCGTTGCAGAACGCAGCGTGCTCGGGGAGCGGCATCTCGCAATGGGCGCAGAACTCCAACTCGCCCGTCTCGCCGACGCCACCCTCACGGGCGGCTCGCTCCAGCGCGGCCTCCATCAGACCGACATGGAGCACATTGCGGATTCGCAGGATCAGGATGCCCAGGATGACCAGGCCCCAGAGCAGGCTCAGGATCACGCTGAGCGTTGCATCGCCGACGAAGGCGAACAGGTAAGTGCCGGCCTGATAGGCGATGTTGGCCAACACGGCCTCGGCCAGCCCGCGGAAATAACGCGGGGTGAAGCCGTCATAGCCACGGCCCAGACCGGAGAACTCCGCGCACGCGATGCCGGTAGCGGTACCGAAGATCAAGGGCTTGACGAAACCCTCGAGGAAGATCAAAGAGACCCAGAGGCCCGGGTCCTGGCCCTGCAGACCGCCGGTGAGCAGGGCCCAGTGGCGGACGATGGTGTCGAAGCAGGCGTACGCGACCCCGCTGATCACGCCGAACGTCAGACCGTCCATCAGATCGTCGAACTCGGGGCGACTGGCGAGCAACACCGGCCCGACCTGACGGATCGCTTCGCCGACGACCGGCACCAACAGTGCGACGAGCAGGAACGTGCCCACGCTGGGCGCGGCGCTGATCCCACCCTCCAACGTCTTCGTGCCGAACGGCACCGGGCCGCGGAGGAAGGTCCACAAGATCGTGAAACCGATGGCCAGTACACCGGTCAGCGCGAACGCCAGCCCGGTGACCGGGATCGGCTCGTCCTCCCAGAGGTTCACGTCGTAGATGTAGACGATGTAGACGATCGGGATGGCGAACGCCGCCACCAGCACGGCGATCGGCATCGCGCCGAAGATCGCCGCCACCAGCGCGACGACAAGGGCGATCGTCAAGGCGATGCGGTACGTCTGGGGACGCTGACCGGCACCGCGGGGCATGATCGACGAGATCAGCGCGAACGACGCGACTGGTTCGTCCGGCTTGGCCGCAAAGGACTTCCGTCGAGCGAGATCGGCAGAGCGCTGGTCCTGGCCACAGAGGTGGCAGAAGTGCGCAACTGCTGGTAGCTCAGCCCGACAACGTGGGCATTCCAAGGCCAACCTCCTTGAACACGTCGGGTCTGGGTCAGCCCGACACTTGAAGCGTTCTTTCTCGCCAGCCGGCATCGGCCACGAGCCATGAGCACTGTGAGTATGTCATTTCGGCGCGTCATGGGTCAGGAGTTCGTCCCACAGATCGGCGATCTGTTCTTTCAGTTGGGTAACAGTTCCCGTATTGCTGATGACGATGTCGGCCGCGGCCAGCCGGGCCTCCCGGCTCGCTTGGGCGGCGATCCGCGCTTCGGCCTCTGCGGTGCTCAACCGGTCGCGGGCGAGCAGCCGGCGCACCTGGGTCTGATGATCAACATCGACGACCAGCACCACATCGAAATCTTTGGTCTGCTTGGTCTCCACGAGCAACGGGATGACGTGCACGATGACCGCCGCGTCGGCGGCGGCCCGTTCCAGCTCGACCGCTCGTGCGCGTACGGCGGGATGGATGATCTGTTCAAGATCACGACGGGCGTCCGGATCGGCGAAGATGATCTTGCCGAGGGCCCCGCGATCGAGCCGTCCGTCGGACACGAGCTGATCACCGAAGCGGGCGCGGATCGCTTCCAGGCCTGGCGTTCCGGGCTCTACGACCTCGCGAGCCAGCACGTCGGCGTCGATGATCACCGCGCCGTACGCCGCCAACTCGTCGGCCACCATCGTTTTGCCCGAGGCGATTCCCCCCGTAAGCCCAACTCTCACCATGGGCGCCACCTTATGCCTCGCCGATCTGACGAAAGTGGCGGGAAACTGCGAGGAAACTGGCGGATCTCTGTTGTTTCCAGACAGTTTCCGGAGAGGTGAGCCTGACCGGAAACCTGGGGGACGCAGCGAGGCCCCCGCCCGATAGGGCAGGGGCCTCGTGGCGAACGTCCTCAGCTCAGCTGGCGCCGGTGAGCTTCTCGCGAAGCGCCTGCAGCGCCTCGTCAGAGGCCAGCGAGCCTTCCGGAGCAGTCGGGGTCACGGCGGCGGCCGCAGACTCCGTGCTCGAGGAGTACGTGGTCGGAGCCGCGGCGGCCGTGTGGTCGCCGTTCTCCGCGTCCTCGACCTGCTTCTTGTGGGCTTCCCAGCGAGCGTGCGCCTCGGCGTACTGCAGCTCCCAGGCGTGCCGCTGATCGTCGTAACCCTCGAGCCATTCGCCCGTCTCCGGATCGAAGCCGTCGGGGTAGAGGTAGTTGCCCTGATCGTCATAGCTGGCCGCCATGCCGTAGAGCGTCGGGTCGAAGTCGTCGGCCCCGGCATCCACGCCCTCGTTGGCCTGCTTCAGCGACAACGAGATCCGGCGACGCTCGAGATCGATGTCGATGATCTTGACCATCACGTCGTCGCTGACCTGAACGACCTGCTCCGGGATCTCCACGTGGCGCTCGGCCAGCTCGGAGACGTGCACCAGACCCTCGATGCCCTCCTCCACGCGGACGAACGCACCGAACGGAACCAGCTTGGTGACCTTGCCGGGCACGATCTGGCCGATCTGGTGGGTGCGGGCGAAGGCCTGCCACGGATCTTCCTGGGTGGCCTTCAGCGAGAGGGAGACCCGCTCGCGATCCAACTCGACGCTGAGCACCTCGACCGTGACCTCCTGGCCGACCTCGACCACCTCGGAGGGGTGATCGATGTGCTTCCAGGACAGCTCGGAGACGTGCACCAGGCCGTCGACCCCACCAAGATCGACGAAGGCGCCGAAGTTGACGATGGAGGACACCACACCCTTGCGGATCTGGCCGGCCTGCAGCTGGGTGAGGAAGCTCTGGCGTACCTCGGACTGGGTCTGCTCGAGCCAGGCCCGACGGGACAGCACCACGTTGTTGCGGTTCTTGTCGAGCTCGATGATCTTGGCTTCGAGCTCCATGCCCACGTACGGCTGAAGGTCACGGACCCGGCGCATCTCGACCAGCGAGGCCGGCAGGAAGCCGCGCAGACCGATGTCGATGATCAAGCCGCCCTTGACGACCTCGATGACGCTGCCGGTGACGACACCGTCCTCTTCCTTGATCTTCTCGATCGTGCCCCAGGCGCGCTCGTACTGAGCCCGCTTCTTGGACAGGATCAGGCGGCCTTCCTTGTCCTCTTTCTGCTGGACAAGAGCCTCGATCTCATCGCCGACGCTGACGACGTCGAAAGGATCGACATCGTGCTTGATGGAAAGCTCTTTGGAGGGGATGACCCCTTCGGTCTTGTAACCGATGTCGAGGAGAACCTCGTCGCGGTCGACCTTGACGACGGTGCCGGTGACGATGTCACCGTCGTTGAAGTACTTGATGGTGGCATCGATGGCCGCAAGAAAGGCTTCCGGCGAGTCAAAATCGTCGATTGCGACCTGAGGAGGTGCCTCGAGAGAGGACGTCATGTAGTAGGGCTCCGGGATGGATGATGAGTATCTAGGTGTGCTGCGGCCCGATCCGTACCACGAAGAAGCTCAACCACAGCTGACGACAACCGCAAGACTGACCAACACCGACCCGTACGAGCGTGACCTACTCCGTCTGAAGTCGCGCAGGCCACAGCGACATGACAGGTTATCGCTCAGGCGTAAACCGGGTCAATTCTCGGGCCCGCTCGGCCGAGACCCCGAACGCGGATGCCCCCGAACGCGGAGGCCACCGAACGCGGAGGCCACCGAACGCCGGGGCCCTCAAGCATCAGTGCGCGGCCTCGTGCCAGGACCGGCCGACTCCGACCGACACGTCGAGCGGGACAGTCATCGCGACCGCCAGACCCATCTTGTCCCGGACCAGCCCTTCCAGCGCCTCCCGCTCCCCCGGGCCGACCTCGAAGACGAGCTCGTCGTGCACCTGGAGCAGCATCCGACTCTGCATGCCGGCGTCGTCGAGTGCCTTTTCCACATCGAGCATCGCGACCTTGATGATGTCCGCGGCCGAGCCCTGGATCGGGGCGTTCAACGCCATCCGCTCGGCCATCTCTCGACGTTGCCGGTTGTCGCTCATCAAATCCGGCAGATAGCGCCGCCGGCCGAGAATGGTCTCGGTGTATTCCGTCCGGCGGGCGTCGACGACCAGCGAACGCAGATAGTCGCGGACGCCGCCGAAGCGCTCGAAATATTCATCCATCAGCGCCTTGGCCTCAGACACCTCGATGGTCAGCTGCTGGCTCAGGCCGTACGCGCTCAGACCGTAGGCCAGGCCGTAGTTCATCGCCTTGATCTTGGCCCGCTCGCCGGGGCTGACCTGGGCGGCTTCCACGCCGAACACCCGCGAGGCGGTCACCGTGTGGAAGTCCATGCCGGACTTGAAGGCCTCGATCAGGCTGTCGTCCTCGCTGGCGTGAGCCATGATCCGCATCTCGATCTGCGAGTAGTCGGCGGACATCAGTGCGTCGTAGCCCGGCCCGACGACGAACGCCTCGCGGATCCGCCGGCCCTCCTCGGTGCGGATGGGAATGTTCTGCAAGTTGGGGTCGGTGCTGGACAGCCGGCCGGTCGCGGCGATGGTCTGGACGTAGGTGGTGTGGATCCGCCCGTCGTCGGCGATCGACTTCAGCAGGCCTTCGACGGTCTGCTTGAGCCGGATCGCATCGCGATGGACCAGCAGGTGCATCAGGAACGGATGCTCGGTCTTGGCATAGAGGCCCTGCAGCGCGTCGGCGTCAGTGGTGTAACCGGTGCGGGTGCGGCGGGTCTTCGGCATCCCCAACTCGTCGAACAGCACCACCTGCAACTGCTTGGGTGAGCCCAGATTGATCTGCTTGCCGAGCACCCCGTACGCCTCGCCGGCCGCCTGGCTGACCTTGGCCCCGAATTCCGATTCGAGGGCTTCGAGGTGGCCGAGATCGACCGCGATGCCCGTCTGTTCCATCCGGGCCAGGGTCCGCAGCAGCGGCAACTCGACCCCATACAACAGGCTGGTGCCGTTGCGCTGCTCGATCTCGACGTCCAGCGCATCGGCCAGGTCGATGACGGCCCGGGCCCGGACCATCGACGCCTGAGCCGCCAGCTGGGTGCCGGAATCGTCATCGCCGAAGTCCAGGGAGAGCTGATCTGAGTCGGTCAGGTCGGGCGCACCCTCGACCTTCAACTCACGCTTCAGGTATCGGATGGTCAGGTCGGCGAGATCGAAGGTCCGCTGGTCGGGTCGGGTCAGGTACGCGGCCAGCTGGGTGTCCGAGGTCAGGCCGTTCAGATCCCAGCCGCGGGCCCAGACCGCGAGGAGCGGGCCCTTCGCGTCGTGCATCGCCTTGTGCTTCTGCGGGTCGGCCAGCCACGCCGCCAGCGCGTTGTCCTCGGTCGCGTCCAGACCGCCGACGTCCACATACGCCGCCGCCCCGTCTGCGGCCGCCAGGGCCAGCGCGGCGACGTCGCCGCCGCCGGATCCCCAGTGACCGATCACGTCGACCCCGGTCCGGTCACCGGCTGCGTGCTCGTCCAGCCAGGCCGGGAGCTCGCCCGGCTGCAACACGGACCCGACCAGCTCGAAGCCGCCCTCCGGCTTCACCTCGTCCTCGTTCGGCAGGGCTTCCAGCAGTCGATCCCGGAGCACCCGGAACTCCAGGCCGTCGAAGAGCTGGTGGGTCGCTTCCCGATCCCACGGCCGGCGTTCGAGATCGTCGATGCCGAGCGACAGCTCGAGGTCGCGGACGAGCGCGTTGATCTGCCGATTCCGCAGCACGTCGGCCACCCGCTCCTGGAACGCTTCGGCCGCCTTGCCCTTGAGCTCGCCGGCATGCGCCGCCAGATTCTCCAAGCCGTCGTACTGCTCGAGCCATTTGGCCGCGGTCTTGGGCCCCACGCCGGGCACTCCGGGCAGGTTGTCGCTGGTCTCCCCCACCAGCGCGGCCAACTCGGGGTAGCGAGCCGGGGTGGCGAAGTATTTCGCCTCGACGGCGGCCGGCGTCATCCGGGCAAGGTCCGAGACGCCTTTGCGGGGATAGAGAACGGTGACGTTCTCGGTCACCAACTGGAACGCATCACGATCTCCGGAGCAGATCAGCACCTCGAAGCCGGCGGCCTCCGCCTGCGTGGCGAGCGTGCCGATAACATCGTCCGCCTCGTACCCGGGCTTTTCCACCCAGGAGATGTTGAGTGCGTTCAATACCTCTTTGACGAGGTCGAGCTGACCCTTGAACTCGTCTGGGGTCTTGGCGCGATTGGCCTTGTACTCGGTGTAGATCTCGGAGCGGAAGGTCTGCCGGGAGACGTCGAACGCGACGCCGAGGTGGGTCGGCGCCTCGTCCCGCAGCACATTGATCAGCATCGAGGTGAAGCCGAAGACACCGTTGGTGTGCTGGCCGGTCGCCGTCGAGAAGTTCTCCACCGGCAACGCGAAGAAGGCCCGGTAGGCCACCGAATGGCCGTCGATCAGCAGCAGCTTGGGACGGATGGGCTGGGCCGGGGTGGGCGCGCTTGTGGTCGGCACAGGCCGACTCTATCCAGCGGGGCTGACAGTTCCGGTCGTCGAACGCAGCACCTCCAGCACGTGGTCGGCGGCGGTCGACGGATTGACGAACGCCAGGCGAAGCACCGTCCGTCCCTGCCACCGGGTCGGGATGCACAAGATGACCCCCTCATGGGAGAGCGCCGTGGACCAGGCGTGGTAGTCGGCCTCGGTCCAGCCGGGTCGCTCGAAGAGGATCACCGACAGGGTCGGGGCGAGGATCAGCTCGAGCTGGGGCATCGAGTCGATGCCGACGGCCACCGCCCGCGCCGTGTCCAGGGTCTGCTCGATCGCCGCGACGTACCGATCGGTGCCGTGCACCGCCAGGCTGAACCAGAACGGCAGTCCGCGGCAGCGGCGGGACAGGTGGACGGCCAGATCCCACGGATTCCAGATCTCCCGGTCGACGGCATCCAGATAGCTGGCGTGCTGGGCATGCGCGGCGCGTGCGAGTTCGGGCTGTCGATAGACCAGGGCACAGCAGTCGTACGGCGCGAACAGCCACTTGTGTGGATCAACGATGAAGCTGTCCGCCCGTTCGATGCCGGCGAACAGCGGCCGCGCGCTGGGCGCGGCGAGGGCAGCGCCCCCGTACGCGCCGTCGACGTGGAGCCAGACGCCGAATTCCTCGCAGACATCGGCGACCGACGCGAGGTCGTCGATGATCCCGGCATTGGTGGTGCCGGCCGAGGCGACCACGGCGAAGACATCCGGGGCCTCCAGCAACGCCGCCCGCAGGCCAGCGCCGCGCATCCGCCCGTCGGGGGTTTCCGGGACCAGAACCACCTCCGCGTCGAGCACCGATGCGGCGGCCTGCACCGAGGAGTGGGCCTGGGCCGTGCAGGCCATCTGCCACTGCCCACTCGGATGCCGGCCGCGCCGCCGACGGAGGGTCTGTCGCGCGGCCACCAGAGCCGAGAGATTGCCGGTCGTCCCGCCCGCGACGAAGCAGCCACCGGCGGTTTCGGGCCAGCCGAGCAGCTCGACCAACCAGGCCAGCGCCTGATTCTCGGCGAAGATCGCCCCGGCGCCGGCTTCCCAGGCTCCGCCGTAGATGTTGAAGGTGCTGACCACCGCGTCGAAGGCCAGCGCGGCTCGGGTCGGCGCGGCCGGGATGTAGGCCAGGTTCATCGGGTCGTCCTGGGATCGGGTGGCAGGCGCGATAACTTCCTCGAAGATCCGCAGCACCTCGGCACCGCCGAGCCCGGCCGCGGTGATCGTTCGCCCGGCGTCGGCGGCGAGCTCGGACGCCGGGCGTGCGGTGGTCTTCGGATCGGAGTGCCGGCTGATGCGTCGCGCGGCCAGTGCGACGGCTGCGGCCGCGATCTCCGTCTCGTCGCCCCACACGCTGGCGGCCTCCGCGCCGACGGCGGGGACTTCGGACGCCGATGTCACCAATCCTCCTGCCTGACCAGGTGTGTTACACCCTGCAACGATGAAATGTCGATCGGACGTGTCAGGCCCCAAAAAGACCGGTCGAAGGTAGTGTCACCCTCACACTGTTGACGGTCAAGGCCACTTCGACGAGAGGTCCTTCGCCCGCACGGAAATGGACAACAACTGTCAGCGGTGAGAAACGTCTTGCGTCAGGCAAGCTCCACCCCGTGAGCCGACTGCGGCAAGGGTCGGGCTCCTAGGCTCGAAACGTGACGTGAATCTCGGGATGGGCCGCGGGCCAGGGGGCCAGGCTGCTTCTCAGCAATCCGAGGTGAAGGTCAGGGCACAACCCCGCTCGGTGCACCGTGTGCCGGTCGGTGAAACATGAGGAGGAGCTTTGCGAGCACGATCTATTACCCGCATCGTGGCTGTCGGTGCGGCAGCCGCACTGGCGCTCACCGCGTGCGCGAACAATGCTGAGAACCCCGGCGGTGGCGGCGACAGCAAGGATCTGGTGATCTCCACCGATCTTCCTTTGCAGGGTTCGAGCGCGTCCCAGTCCGATTCCACCAACAAGCTGATCCAGATGTATCTGGATCAGGTGGGTGGCAAGGCCGGCGACTACAACATCACGCTGAAGCCCTACGACGACTCGACGGCGGCCAAGGGCGCCTGGGACGACGCGGCCTGCGCGAAGAATGCGACCGACCACGTAGCCAATACCGCCGAGGTCGCGGTGATGGGCACGTTCAACTCCGGCTGCGCGAAGATCGAGCTGCCGGCACTCAACCAGGACAGCACCGGTCCCATGCTCATGGTGTCGCACGCCAACACCAACCCCGGTCTGACCAAGACCTGGGACACCGGAGAGCCGGACAAGTACTACCCGTCCGGCACCCGCAACTACGCCCGCGTGGTGACCACCGACGACTACCAGGGCCAGGGTGCGGCCGCGTACGCCGCCAATGACCTCAAGGTCAAGAAGGCCTACGTCCTCAACGACAACCAGACCTATGGTCTCGGCGTGGCCAAGGCGTTCGCCTCAGCCGCTCCGAAGGTCGGCATCGAGATCGTCGGCGAGCGGTCGTGGGACACCAAGCAGCCGAACTACACCGCCCTGTACCAGGCGGTCAAGGCCTCGGGTGCGGATCTGGTCTACCTCGGTGGCATCTACGACAACAACGGTGGCCAGCTCATCAAGGACAAGGTCGCCGTGCTCGGCGCCAACGACGGTGCGGTCAAGCTCTTCGCCCCCGACGGCTTCACCGGTTACCCGGACATGCTGAAGCTGCCGCAGTCGAAGGGCCTCTACCTCACCTTCGCCGGTCTCACCGCCGATCAGCTGGTGGCGAACGGCGGCGCCGGCGCCAAGCTGCTCGACGCGTACAAGGCGAAGTACGGCAAGGCTCCCGAAGGCAGCTACCCGCTGTATGGCGTTGCGGCCACCCAGGTCATCCTGGCGGCGATCGCCAAGTCCGACGGCACCCGGAAGGGCGTCACGTCGGCGGTCCTGGGCGGCGAGGGCATCACCATCCCGGCCGAGGAATCCGTGACCGGCAAGGAGATCAAGATCGATCCGGCGTCCGGTGACACCACGGCTCGGGACCTGACGGTCGAGATCGTGAAGGACGGAAAGGAAACTTTCGTCAAGTCACAGACCGTCGAGTGACAGCAACCGCCGGGCCCGAGATTCTCGGGCCCGGCGGTTTGGTCTTCAGGCTCACTCACATGAGCAGCACGATCCTCCGTTCGCACTATCTGTCCCGAAAGCTATCTGTCCCGAAAGGTGAACACCTGATGGCCACAGCCTCGCTCGTGGTTGGGGGAACCCAAAGAAAGGCCAAGGTCCGGATCGGACCGCTTATCGAAAGACTCCTGGGGTACGTCGTCCTCGGGCTGGTCATCGTCTGGTTTGTGGCCAACATCGTGTCCGACCCGAACCGGTTCCTCGGTTCGGCCCTGGTCGGACTGCAGAACGGCATGTTGTACGCGCTCGTCGCCCTCGGTTACACGATGGTCTACGGCATCATTGAACTCATCAACTTCGCCCACGGCGATCTCTTCATGCTCTCCACGATCGTGGCCGCCGGACTGATGGTCAGCGTGCTCGGTGTCGGTCAGCTCAGCGCCATCAGCATCCTCCCGCTGATCCTCGCGCTGATCGTGTGCATGGCGTTCGGTGGCTTCATCAACGTCTCCGCCGAATTCCTGGCCTACCGGCGGCTCCGGTCCGCCCCGAAGCTCGCGCCGCTGATGACTGCGGTCGGTCTGAGCTTCATCTTCCGTGGCATCGCCCAGCAGGACTATGTCAACGGCTCGGCGCAGAAGAACTGGCCGGTCACCTGGGGTGGCCCGGTCGTTGAGGGCGTCTTCGTCTACAAGCTGGTGATGGTGCTCGCGGTGACGGTCCCGCTGCTGCTCGCCATGACCTACATCGTGTCCCGGACCAAGATGGGCAAGGCCATGCGAGCCGTGGCCCAGGACCAGGACGGGGCCCGGCTGATGGGCATCAACGTCAACGGGACGATTTCCTTCGTCTTCATGCTCGGTGGCGCGCTCGCCGGCGCGGCCGGCGTCCTCTACTTCCTCAGCCAGACCCAGACCTACTACGACACCGGCACCCAGCTCGGCCTCATCGCCTTCACTGCCGCCGTGCTCGGCGGGATCGGCAACCTGACCGGTGCGGTCGTCGGTGGCCTGGCTATCGGCATCGTCCAAGCGATCAACGAGGGCGGGTCGTACGGCCTCGGATCCAACTGGTCGCAGACCGTGGTCTTCCTCATCCTGATCGTGTTGATGGTCTTCAAGCCTGAAGGCATCTTCGGACGACCGACGACAGAGAAGGTGTAGCCATGTCCGCACCTACCACCAGCAAACCCGCTCCGGCTGCTGCGGCGGCCCCGGCCCATCGGCGGTTCGACCGACTCCGGTGGCCCATCGGCTACGTCGTCGTGATCGTCTTCTTGTTCCTGCTCTACCAGACGATCCTGCCCAGCCTGGTCAAGAGCGTGTCCGCGCCGGTGGTCGCCTGGCTTCCGGTGGCGACCATCAACGAATGCCTGATGTGGGCGATCATGGCCCTCGGGTTGAACGTGGTGGTCGGCTACGCCGGACTCCTCGACCTGGGCTATGTCGCCTTCTGGGCCCTCGGCGGCTACACCGCCGGCTGGCTGATGGCCTATCCGTTCAACTGGACCTGGGACTTCCATCTCTTCTCCCCCGTGCCCGACAAGGCACCCGGCACGCACATCAACTTCTGGATCGTGATCTTGGTGGCCGGCGTGCTGTGCGCCATCCTCGGTCTGATCATCGGCGCACCCACCTTGCGCCTGCGGGGCGACTATCTGGCCCTGGTCACGCTCGGCTTCGGTGAGGTGATCACCCAGTTCTTCCGGAACTCCAACAACATCGGCGGGCTCAACCTGGCTAACGGCGATCCGGGAATCTCCTCCATCGACCCCATCGGCACCGGTCCACTCGGGGCCGCCGGCATCGCGCCCAAGCTCCTGACCAACTCGGCGGCCGGCAACATCTGGAAGATCCTGGTTCTCGGTGCGCTGGTCGGAGTGTGCATCTTCATCTCCCTGCGGATCCGCGAGGGTCGGCTCGGCCGGGCCTGGCTGGCCATCCGTGAAGACGAACTGGCCGCCAGCATGATGGGCGTCCCGCTCGTCCGGACCAAGCTGCTCGCGTACGCGGTCGGTGCCTTCTTCGGCGGCATCGGTGGTGTGGCGAACGCCTCCGGGATCACCACGGCCGTATCGCCGTCGGGCTTCGACTTCGGCAAGTCCGTCCTCGTGCTGCTGATGGTCGTGCTGGGTGGCATGGGCAACGTCTGGGGGGTGACGGTGGGCGCGTTCCTGCTCGCCTGGCTCAACGGCAACGGGCTCAAGCAGATCGGCGTCCAGGCCGACACCTTCTTCGGGACCAACCTCGAGGCGGTCCTGCCGCGTTACAACTACATCATTTTGGGTCTGCTGCTGGTGTTAATGATGTTGTTCAGACGTGAAGGGCTGATACCCGAGGGTCGGACCAAGGCCCTGATGAAGACTCCGTCCCGCACGGAGGCCGAGTCCCTGGGCGCCGAGAGCATGGAGGCCGAGGCGGAAACCGAGGCCATCGAGCACTCCGACGCCAGGGAGGACGCCAAGATCGCGGCCTCGGCGGGAGCGATCAGCCCCGTGCTCGAAGAATCCACGCCACGTCACGAGGAGCGGTCATGACCGAAGCACCGGTGAAGCTCGAACCGGCGCCGTCCGCGGACCCGGTTGAGACCAACGTGCTCTACGCCGACCACATCACCATCAAGTTCGGTGGTCTGGTCGCGGTGAATGACGTGTCGTTCGCGATTCCGCCCAAATCGGTGATCAGCCTGATCGGACCGAACGGCGCCGGCAAGACGACCTTCTTCAACGTGCTCACCGGCCTGTACGAGGCCACCGAGGGCAGGGTCTATCTGGACGGTCGGGACGTGACGGCGATCAAGCCGCACAAGCGGGCGGCGATGGGTATGGCGCGCACCTTCCAGAACATCCGGCTCTTCGGCCTCATGACGGCCGAGGAGAACGTCATGGTCGCCATGCATTCCCACCTCAAAGCGGGCGTGCTGTCGACTATCGCCCGCTCCCCCCGGCAGCGGCGCGAGGAGCGGGAAGCGCGCGACACCGCCCGCGAATTGCTCCACTACGTCGGCATCGGCAAGAGTGAAGGCGAGCTGGCCCGGAACCTCTCCTACGGCGATCAGCGCCGACTGGAGATTGCGCGGGCCATGGCGCTGCGGCCCAAGGTCTTGCTGCTCGATGAGCCGACGGCCGGCATGAACCCGCAGGAGTCGTCGCAGTTCAACGACTTCGTCTACCGGGTCCGTGATGAACGTGGACTGTCGGTGCTGCTGATCGAGCACGACATGAGCGTGATCATGAAGATCAGCGAGCGGATCACCGTGCTCGACCGGGGCACCATGATCGCCGAAGGCACTCCGGACGACATCCGCAACAACCAGCAGGTGATCGAGGCCTACCTGGGCAAGACCGGCACCCGCGAGGGCAAGAGGGAGAAGAAGCCATGACCACAGCGGTCGAACCCACCGCCGGAGGCACGGTCCGGGGCGAGGGCAAGGAAGCCATCCTCCAGCTGAAGGACATCAGCGTCAGCTACGGCAATATCGCCGCCGTCAAAGAACTGTCCCTCACGGTCTATCCCGGCGAGATCGTGACCCTGATCGGCTCGAACGGCGCCGGGAAGTCGACGACGTTGCGGACCATTTCGGGCCTGCTGCGGCCGCGCGGTGGTGAGGTCATCTTCAAGGGGAAGAAGATCAACGGCATCCCGGGCCACGAGGTCGTCAAGCTCGGGATCTGCCAGTCGCCAGAAGGCCGGAAGATCTTCCAACGGATGACGGTGTCGGAGAATCTCGACCTCGGCGCGTACACCCGCAAGGACACGGCCAAGATCGCCGAGGACCGCGAGCGGGTGCTCGAGCTGTTCCCGCGGCTCAAGGAACGCATCACCCAGAAGGCCGGCACAATGTCGGGCGGCGAACAGCAGATGCTCGCCGTTGCCCGCGCGCTGCTGGGCGATCCCAGTCTGCTGCTCCTGGACGAGCCCTCGATGGGTCTTGCTCCGGTGCTGGTGGACGTGATCTTCGAAACCATCGAGCGGATCCGGGATCAGGGCACCACCGTGCTCCTGGTCGAACAGAACGCGCTCGCCGCACTGGAGATCGCCGATTACGCGTACGTGCTCGAATCCGGTCGCCTCAACCTCGAAGGTGAAGCGGCCAAGCTGCTCGATGATCCATCGGTGACCGCGGCGTACCTCGGCGGGCACTGACCTCGCTCGCCCGCTCGCCTGCTCGGGTCGGGGGACGTTGCGCGGGGGGCGTCGGTTCCCCATGTTGCATGGGGAACTGGCAACTTACCCAGGAAACTTCGCGGGTAAGTTGCGAGCTTCCCGTGGAAACGCGGGAGGCGCGCTACTTCTTGGCGCCGGCGCCGTGCTCGATGACGCCGTCGGCGACCTCGCGCATCGACTTGCGCAGGTCCATCGCCGTCTTCTGGATCCAGCGGAAGGCTTCGGGCTCAGTGAGGCCCAGGCCGGTCTGCAGGAGGCCCTTGGCCCGATCGACGGCTTTGCGTGACTCGAGTCGCTCGGTGAGGTCGGTGACCTCGGCCTCGACTGCCTGGATCTCGGCGAAGCGGGCTCGGGCGATCTCGATCGCCGGCACCAGATCGGCCTTGCTGAACGGCTTCACCACGTACGCCATGGCTCCGGCCTGCCGGGCCCGATCCACCAGATCGCGCTGGCTGAACGCCGTCAGCATGACCACCGGCGCGATTCTCCGGGTGGCGATCTGCTCGGCCGCGCTGATGCCGTCCATCTTGGGCATCTTCACGTCCATGACCACGAGATCGGGGAGCAGCTCGGCCGTCAGGGACACGGCCGCCTCGCCGTCGCCGGCCTCACCGACGACTTCGTAGCCTTCTTCGGTCAACATCTCGACCAGATCCATCCGAATGAGCGCCTCGTCTTCGGCGACGACCACGCGGGTCGCCGTGCCGGAGGTCTTGAGGGCGCCACTGCCGACCTGGGTCTCTTCGCTCATCACGGAGGACACTCTAGCCAGTTCGTGTTACGGCCTCGGCCATCCAGCGGCCGTCGGACGGCGAGCTGTGGCAGAATATCCCGGGCTCGCCGGTCCCTTCCGGCTGAGTCGACGATGACCCCGGCCGGGGTGGCGGAAAGGTATACGCGGACGGCTCAAACCCGTCTGTTCGCAAGGACATAGGGGTTCGACTCCCCTTCCCGGCACCGTGACCTCGCGATGCTCTGCGGTACGCGGATTGCGAGGCAGCATTGGAGCTTCCAGATCCGACCCTTCGACAAGCTCAGGGATCGAAAGCGGACGGTGAAGCGATCGACAGCCAGGCTGATCAGGCCGGCGGGCCGGCGAAGATCGTCCGGTGCCAGGGCTTGCGGGCGACGCCGGTGATGTCGTACATCACGTGCTTGATCACGGTGTAGTCGTCGAAGGAGTAGGTAGACATGTCCTTGCCGAAACCGGACTCCTTCAGGCCGCCGTGCGGCATCTCGCTGATGATCGGGATGTGGTCGTTGACCCAGACGCACCCCGCGCGGATCTCCCGGGTCGCGCGCAGCGCCCGGTAGACGTCGCGGGTCCACACCGACGCCGCCAGGCCGTACGGGGTGTCGTTGGCCAGGGTGATCGCCTCGTCGTCGGAGTCGAACCGCATCACGGTGAGCACCGGCCCGAAGATCTCGTCACAGACCACCTCACTGCTCCGGTCGGCGTCGGCGATCAGGGTCGGCGGGTAGTACGAGCCGGACGCGAGATCCCCGCCGGGAATCGTGCCCCCGGTGACCACCCGCGCGTACGAGCGGGACCGGTCGACCATCCCGGCGATCTTGTCCCGGTGCGCCATCGAGATCACCGGGCCGAGATCGGTGTCCGGGTCAGCGGTCGGCCCGAGTCGGATCGAGCTCAACAGCGAGGCCACGCCGTCCACGAACTCCGCGTACCGGGACCGGTGCACGATCGCCCGGGTCGCGGCCGTGCAGTCCTGGCCGCTGTTGATCATGCTGCCGGCCACCGCTCCGTGGACGGCGGCCTCCAGGTCAGCATCGTCGAAGACGACGAACGGTGCCTTGCCACCCAGCTCCAGGTGCACCCGCTTCGTCGTGGTCGCGGCAGCTTCGAGCACCGTACGCCCGACCCGGGTGGAGCCGGTGAACGACACCATGTCGACCTCCGGATGGCGCAGCAGCCCCGAGCCGCAGTCGGCTCCGGTCCCGGTGAGCACGTTGACCACGCCGGCCGGTACGCCGGCCTCGCCGGCGATCTCGGCGAAAAGCAGCGAGGTCAGCGGCGTCAGCTCGGAGGGCTTGAGCACGATCGTGTTGCCGGCGGCGATGGCCGGCAGGATCTTCCAGGCCGCCATCTGCAGGGGATAGTTCCAGGGCGAGATCGAGCCGACGACACCGACCGCCTCACGGCGGATCGAGGAGGTGTGGTCACCGGAGTACTCCCCCGTCGCCTTGCCGTCCAGGTTGCGAGCCGCACCAGCGAAGAAGGCGATGTTGTCGACCGTCCCGGGCACGTCGAACTCCCGGGCCAGCCGGATCGGTTTGCCGGCGATCCGGCTCTCCAGTTGGGCGATCTCCTCGGCCCGATCCGCCAGCAGGGTCGCGAAGGTGGTGAGCACTCCCGAGCGTTCGGCCGGGGTCGCGCCCGACCAATCCGAGAACGCGGCCCGCGCGGCCTGGACCGCAGCATCGACGTCTTCGGCCCCGGCCAGGCTGACCTCGGCGACCACCTCGCCAGTGCTGGGATCGCGGACGACATCGCTCCGCCCGGACCGGCCAGGCCGACGAGCGCCACCGATGAACTGGCTCTGGTTCTGGATCTCGCTCACGGTCTTTCCTCCGTCTCGTCGGTGAATGCGGGTCAGGTCAGCGGGGCTGCGGAGCCCAGAGGTCCCCGACGGTATAGCCGGTCGGGAACGGATCGGTGTCGTCGAGCACCCAGCGGGATCGGCCGGTGATCCAGGCCTTCCCGGTGATGGTCGGCAGCACGGCCTCGTACGGCCCGACCGTGGTGGTGCCGGTCAGCTCGCCGACGAACTCGCTGCCGATGATGCTCCGGTGGACGAACTTCTCCCCCAGGCCGAGCTGGCCCCGGGCATAGAGCGCGGCCATCCGGGCGCAGGTCCCGGTGCCGCACGGTGACCGGTCGAGGGCCCCGGTCCAGGTCGCCGGATCGTCCCGGTCGAGGTCGGCGTTGGGCAGCACGACAACGTTCTGGTCGATCCGACCCGGCACCCGGTCGCCCGTGTGCAGCATGATCAGATTGACCGCGTCGATCGACGGGTTGGTCGGATGGAAGACGTCGATCTGGGCCAACGCGGCCAGCTTGAGCATCGCGCCGGCCCGAGCCAGATCCCTTCCCCGGTTGGGATCCAGCGGCAGACCAAGATCAATGATCTTGGTCTGCACGAAGAACTGGCCGCCGAACAGCACGTCCACCGCGACGGTGCCGAAGTCGGGCACCTCCAGCTGGCGGTCCAACTCGACCACGAAGGCCGCGACGTTGACCACGGTCACCGAAACCACCTTGCCGCCCGACACCTGGGCCCGGGCGGCGACCGTGCCGACCGCGGTGTCGATCCGGATCTCAGTGACCGGCTCGACCATCGGCACCAGGCCGGTCTCCAGCATGGCGGTCACCGCACACATCGTGTTGCTGCCCGACATCGGCGTGAAGCCCCCCTGCTCGAGCACGACGATGCCGAAGTCCGACCCGGGCTCGGTGGCCGGCAGGATGATCACGGCGCACAGTCCCGGATAGCCCCGGGGTTCGCGCAGCACCAACCGGCGCAGCGGGTCGAGGTGGCGGCGGGCGTAGTCGAACCGCTCAGCCATGGTGTCGCCGCGTACGAGATCGGCAGCATTCAGGATGACCCGGCCGGGCTCGCCGGCGGCGTGGACCTCGATGCAGTCCAACTCGACCGTGTTCACCAGCACCTCACTCCCGGAGCCTCGTTGGCGGGTTCATCAGTCCGACGCGGTGCGGACGCCAGCCGCGGCGAGGATCGTCCGGAAACGGGCTCGCTCAGCCTCCGGCAGCGGTTGGATCGGCGCCCGGGCCGGGCCGGCCGGATGACCGATCAACTCCAGGCCGGCCTTGATGCCGGCGACGTAGTTGACCGACTCCAGGAAGTCGCTGATCGCCCACAGGTCCTTCCACAACTCGCGCGCGCCGACGAGATCATGCTTCACGGCCAGGGTGTTCCAGAACGCCACAGCCAGGTCGGGAACCACGCCGGCCGTACCCCAGACCGAGGCTTCCGCGCCGCTGGCCACGCCGAAGAAGGTCAGGGTGTCCCAGCCGTTGAAGGCTTTGATCTGGTCGGTGCGGTGGGCCAGCAGGTCGGCCAGGGTGACCGCGTCACCGGAGGTGTCCTTCAGGTAGTCGAGCCCAGGGATCTCACCCAGCTCGGCGAGCTGGTCTGCGCTCAATCTGATCCCGGTCGCGCCGGGCACGTTGTAGTAGACGATCGGGAGACTGATCGACTCCGCCACCGCGGAGAGGAACGCCTTCAGCATCTCGAAGCTGAGCGGGTCGTAGAACGGCGGCACCAGCATGATGGCGTCGGCTCCCACCTGCTCGGCGTGCCGGGCCAGGCTGATCGCACCAGCGGTCGTCAGCGACCCCACGCCGGCGACCACCGGCACTCGGCCGGCCGCGCTGGTCACGTAGAGCTCGATGACCCGGCGGTGCTCCTCGAGGGTCAGGGCGGTGAACTCACCGGTAGTTCCACAGGGCACCAGTCCGTGGACGCCGGCCTCGATCAGGCGATCAACCTGGGCGGCGAGCACGGCCTCGTCGACGGCTGCGGCATCGGCGGTGAACGGGGTCGTCGTTGCGACCAGGATGCCCTTGAGCTCAACGGTCTTGCGGGTCATGGTCAGGTCCTCATTCGCGGTGTGGATCGGGATTCAGGGTGCGGGTTCAGCGTGCGGGTTCAGGCGAGGTCGGCCGGCACCGGCGGACGCGCGATCACGGCCTTCGAGAAGCGCGCCGGCGCAAACGGCACGAGCACGTCGGGTGCCTCGCCGTACAGGATCAGCCGGCTGAGGGCCAGCGCCGAACCCGGTCCGAGAGTCATGCCGAGCATGCCGTGCCCGGTCGACACGTAGGCGTTGGCGAAGTCGCCCAGCGGCCCGATGATCGGCAGTCCGTCCGGTGTCATCGGCCGGACCCCGGCCCGGGGCTTGATCGGACCGGTGGGCGGCGTCCAGTCGCGGAAGTACGCGGTGGGCGCCTTGAGAATCGCCCCGACCCGGAGCTGGTTGAGCTCCTCGTCCAGGCCGCCGAACTCCATGGTCCCGGCCAGCCGCAGGTTGCGGGTCAGTGGCGTGACGGCGACCTTGGCGTCGGACAGGTTGACCGCGCTGCGCAGTCGCGTACGGCTCGACGTCGATGCTGTAGCCCTTGCCCGGACGCACCGGCAACGGAGCTCCGAGCAGCCGGGACAGCCGACCCGTCCAGGCTCCGGCCGCCAGCACGAAGGAGTCGGCGGCGTAGTTCTCGGCGCCGGCCAGCACGCTGATCACGCGGTCCCCCACTTTCTCGATGCCACCCAGCGGAGCGTTCTCGACGATGGTGACCCCGAGCTCGACAAGCCGGCGATGCAGTGCGCGCATCAGCGCCCCGGGATCGACGTGGTCCTCCTTCGGGAAGAAGAGGCCGCCGCACACCCGGTCGGCCAGCTTGGGCTCCTGGACGCGGACCTCGTCACCGATCAGCACCTGCGGGTCGCGGCCGTAGCGAGTGGCCAGATCGAGGTTGGCCACGTGGTGATCGAGATTGGCCCGGTCGGTGAAAGCCATCAGCAGGCCGTCGTGCCGGAGCTCGAAGTCGAGGCCGTCGCTCTGATAGTCGTCGTACGCCTCGATCGTGGCTTCGGCGAGCCGTAGATGGGCCTCGAAGCCGGCCCGTTGCGCCGGGGCGTTGCAACTGCGCCACATCGCCACCATGAACTTCACGAAGGTCGGATCGAGCGAGGGGCGGATGTAGAGCGGGCTGTCGCGTCGCAACATCCACTTCAGCGACTGGCCGATCAGTCCCGGACCCGGGACCGGCGTGGACTCAGCCGGACAGATCCAGCCGGCATTGACCTCGGCCGCGCCCAGCCCCGTACGCCGGGCGTCGATCACGGTGACCGTGGCGCCTTCGCGGGCCAGCTGGTAGGCCGTGATCAGGCCGATGGCGCCACCGCCGATCACGACGACGCTGGTGGGAGCGTGCGGGGTCATGACCCGTCGAGCGCGTAGACCTGACCGGTCTGCAAGCCCTCCACCGCCTTGACGTAGGCCTGGCCGACCGCAGCGGCCGACACCTGGGTGAAGCCGGGGAAGGACGGGTGGTGTGCGGTGGCCTCGGCCAGCACGGTCGGGCTGACGGCATTGATCCGGAGGCCGCGGGGCAGCTCGACCGCCGCGGCCATCACGAACGACTCGAGCGCCCCGTTGGCCAGGGAGGACGCCGCGCCGGTCCGGATCGGCTCGCGCGCCAGGACGCCGGTGGTCAGGGTCAGCGAGCCGCCATCGACCAGGTACGGCGTACCGATCCGGACGACGTCGAGCTGGGTCTGGACCTTGCCGGCGTAGCCCGCGGCATAGTCGTCGCGGCCGAGATCGGCCAGCGGTTTGAACGGCGCCGAACCGAGGGCGGTGATCAGCGCGTCGACCTGACCGACCTCGGCGAACAGGGCTTCGATCGACGCCGGATCAGTCGCGTCGACCGCTCGGTCGGCGCTGCGCGACGCCGCGATGACCTCATGTCCACGGGCCCGCAACGCCTCGACAGCGGCACCGCCGACGTGTCCAGCTCCGATGACCAGCACCTTCATGAGGGTTTCCTTCCGTTCACCGCGGATGTTGAGGTGAGATTCAGCAACTCGTCGGCCGGAGCCACGATGTGCGTGATGAGGGCGGATTCGACCACCGCGAGGTCGCGGCCGCGGATCGCCTCGACCAGCGCCTCGTGCATTCGGAACGATCGCGCCGGATCGGGGCGCGTGGCCTGATCCTGGGCCAGGGCGATCGTCATATGGGCCTCGACGACGGGCCAGATCCGGGCCAGCATGACGTTCTCCGACGCGGCCCAGATTCCCCGATGGAAGGCCAGATGGGCGTCATGGCGGACCATGGGATCGGCCGCGTACGCCAGCTCGGCGAACTCCTGCCAACCGGCGAGCAGGGCCTGCATCCGGGCTCCGGATTCGTCAGCCACGATGTCGGTGACGGCCAGCAGATCCAGGGCGACCCGGGTGCGGGCGATGTCGCGTACCGCTGACGGACCGAAATCGGCCACCCGGAGGCCGCGATAAGGCTCAGCGATCAGCAGGCCCTCCTGAGCCAGTTGGCCCAGGGCCTCGCGGATGGTCGGACGGCTCACCTGGAGCGACGCGGCCAGGGCCACCTCGGTCAGCTTGTCGCCGGGCCGGAGCGCCCCGGTCACTACGGCGCGCCGAATCTCGGCCATCACGCCCCCGCGCCGGGTGAACGAAGGCACCGGGGTCAGTGGCACGGCGGCCTCAGCCATACTCGGATCCGGCTTTCATAGCCGGACCGTACCATGCTGATTGTCTGACAATCTACCGCGTTGCGCACCGAACGAAGGACCGAACCCACTGATGATTACCCTTCCCGCTCTGGCCGTGCTGGGCGCCGGAAACATGGCCGGCGCGGTGCTCCACGGCCTGCTGGCCTCGCCCGACGTGGCGACCACCGCCATCGCGACCACTAACCGGAGCGCCGCAGCTGCCGCAGCATGGTCGGCGGTCGCCGGGGTCGAGGCGCTGATCGTGAACGCCGACCCCGAGGCCAACCGCACGGCCGTACGCGGGGCCGGGCTGGTGCTGGTCGGGGTCAAGCCGGCGCAGGTCCTGGAGCTGCTGACCGAGATCGCGCCGGCCATCGAGCCCGATGCCTTGGTGATCAGCCTGGCCGCCGGTGTGAGCTGCGCGGCCATGGCTGAGGTCCTGCCCTCGGGTGTCGGCGTCGTCCGCACCGCGGCCAGCATCACCAGCCTGGTCGGTCGCGGAGTGACCGGGATGGCGAGCGCCCCGGACGCGGTCGGCGCCGAACGTCTGGCCCTGGCCGAGTCCCTGCTCGGCGCGACCGGCGACGTGGTGGTCGTCGAGGAGGACCAACTGCACACCATCGCGGCCCTGTCCGGCTCAGGCCCGGCGTACCTCTATTTCGTGCTGGAGCAGTTCACCGAGAGCGCGATCCACCACGGACTGGAGCCGGTTGAGGCCGACCGACTGATCCGGGCGACCTTCGTCGGGGCGGCCGAATTGCTCAGGGTGACCGGCCACTCGCCGGCCGAGTTGCGCCGGCAGGTCAGCAGCCCGAAGGGCTCGACCGAGCGGGCCACCGCCGTGCTGGCCGCGGCCGGTCTGGCCACCGTGTTCGACCACGCGGTCGACGCCGCCATCGCGCGGACCCGTGAGATGGGGCGTCAGGCCGTCGACCCGACGTGCTGATCGCTCCGCCGCTCGAATACCGCCGCCAGTGCGGTCCGCACCGCATGGACGCTCGCCCGTTGGAGGCTCGAGCTCCGCGCCAGCACCACGACATCGCGCGTCGAGCCGCCGGGCAGCGACACCGTCGGCGCCGTGGTCGATCGCAAGCCCAGCATCAACGGTGTGACCAGGGTGATCCCGACGCCGGACTCCGCGAGCGCGATGGAGACCGCCGTGTCGGTCACCACGTGCTGCTCTTGGGGCACGATGCCCGCCCGCGTACACGCGAAACGCACGGCCTTGCCGTACGTGCTGGTCGCGGGCGGCACGATCCAGTCGGTCTCGTTGGCCAGGGCGCGGAGCTCGTCGGGCGCGATGAGATCGGGCGGGCCGGCTCCGGGCAGCACCAGACAGAAGGGCTCGCGGTGCACCCGCAGCACGTCCAGCCCCCGACGGGGCGGTTGCGGCGCATCGGAGTAGTCCAGGCCCAGGGCGAGATCGATCTCCCCGGCCAACACGGCCTCGGGCATCGCCTCGACATCAATCTCCACCGCGCGCAGTTGGACGGGCGGGGCGTGCGCCGACAGCTGAGACCGCACCCTCGGCAGGGCCCACACCGCGGCCGAGCCGAACACCCCGAGTCGCACGGCGATCTGCTCGGCGGTCACCGGTCCACGCAGGGCATCCGCAGCCCGCCGATCAGCCTCCAGGACAAGTCGTGCGTGGGCCAGCAGCAGACGGCCGTCGTCGGTCAGCGCCAAGCGGGTGCCGTCGCGGACGAAGAGCGTCCGATCGACCGCTTGAGCGAGCGAGGCCATCTGTTGGGAAACCGCTCCGGTTGTGTAGTTCAACGACGCGGCCGCGGCCGTCATCGTGCCGAGCTCGCCGACGACGACAAACGTCCGCAGCTGGTCCAGCGTCCATCGCATACAGCTAATCTATACGAGATATTCACCAATCATCGATTGACCTATACGACTGCGCCGTCAATGCTGGGGGTATTCCGAAACGAAAGCAGTCCATGACCTCGACCCACCCACCGCCAGCGCCGACCGGCAACGGCGACCGGGAACTGCCACGATCGGCCGAGGTGGTGATCATCGGCGGCGGCGTGATCGGGACGAGCGTCGCTCACCACCTGGCCGCGGCCGGCGTCCGCGGCGTGGTGCTGCTGGAGCGGGAATCGCTGGGCAGCGGCTCATCGGCCAAGCCACTTGGCGGCGTACGGGCGACCTTCTCCGATCCGGGCAACATCGCCCTCGGCCAACGGAGCCTCGAGGCGTACGAGCGGTTCGGCGACTCGTTCGGCGTCGATATCGGCCTGCGCCAGGTGGGTTACCTCTTTCTGGCCCGGACCGTCCGCGAACTCGAACAACTCGAATGCAGCACCGAGGTCCAGCAGAGCCTCGGCGGCAGCAGCCGGATGATCGCGCCGGCCGAGGCGGCCGACGTCAATCCGCTGATCGACCCGCAGTGCGTGCTCGGCGCGTCGTTCTCACCCCGCGATGGGTACGCGGCACCCGCGGCGGTCGTCCGTGGCTACGCTGCTGCGGCCCGGGAGCGGGGCGTACGCGTCGTGGAACAGGTCGAGGTGCTGGACATCGCCGTGGCCGACGACGCCGTCCGAACGGTGCACACCACGGCCGGATCGATCCAGACCGCCGCGGTCGTCTGCGCCGCCGGGGCCTGGTCAGCCCGGATCGGCGCGATGGTCGACGTCGCGCTGCCCGTGGAGGCGGTCCGACGGCAGATCGGCTTCACCCCGCAGGTGGCGCCGCCCTTCCCGACCGTGCCCTTCACCCTCGACCTCGGCACGACGCTCTACTTCCACAACTACGAATTCTCGGCCGGTGCCCGCGGGATGCTGCTCGGCATCTCCAACGTCGACCAGGCGCCCGGCTTCGACCGCGCCTTCGACCACCAGTGGATCCCGGCTTTCAATGCGG
This sequence comes from uncultured Actinomycetota bacterium, assembly GCA_963731295.1. Taxonomy (GTDB): domain Bacteria; phylum Actinomycetota; class Actinomycetes; order Propionibacteriales; family Propionibacteriaceae; genus Microlunatus. Next base: position 1,390,920 of record CAVSUP010000003.1, on the reverse strand, counting down.
CCGCCCGGGTTGTCGCACCATCCCTGGCCGGTCGCAAACTCGAGGGCGGCTGGGCCGGACTCTACGAGAACACTCCCGATCACAATGCTTTAATTGGCGTGTCGAAGCGGGTTGACGGGTTTTTCTATGCCACCGGCTTCTCTGGACACGGATTTTTGCAGGCTCCGGCGGTCGGTGAGGCAGTGGCCGATCTCTACCTCGGCCGCGATTCGGCCGTGGACATCCGCTCGTTCGACGCTCGGAGGTTCGGGTCGGAGACGACCCGGCTGTCCGAGATCCACATCATCTGAGGGCCCGGTCATCAATCATCAAGGGGGTTGGCAGGCATGAGCGTGGAGGTGCCGCTGTGGCGACTGCGGGCGCAGTTTGCCATCAGGCTGGCGACGCTCTACGGCCGTGAGGTACCGGCGTACACGACGCTGGTCGAGATCTCACGCGCGGTGAACGCCGACGTCGCCGCCCGGCACGGCCACGCCGCCGAGCGGCTCGGCTCGATCGACCGCGTCACCGCCGAGCGGCACGGCGCGATCCGGGTCGGGTCCGGTCGAGAACTGGCCCAGATCGCGCGGGTGTTCGCCGGCTTCGGCATGCATCCCGTCGGCTTCTATGACCTGCGGGACGCGTCGGCCAGCTCGGTACCGGTGGTCTCTACCGCCTTCCGGCCGATCGACGCGGCCGAACTGGCCCGCAACCCGTTCCGGGTCTTCACCTCGATGCTGACCCACGACGACCGGAGATTCTTCGACGCCGACATCGAGGCGGCACTCGAGGCCTTCATCGGACGCCGGACGCTGTTCGGTGAGGAGTTGCTCGGCCTGGCCGAACGCTCGGCCGCCCAGCAGGCGTTGGCACCGGCCGACGCAGAACGCTTCCTCGACCTGGCGACCGCAGCGTTCGAGCTGTCATCCGCACCGATCGACCGGGCCTGGTACAGCCGCCTGGAGCGCATCTCGGCGGTCGCGGCGGACATCGGCGGCGTGGGTTCGACCCATATCAACCACCTCACGCCGCGCGTGCTCGACATCGATGAGCTGTACGCCCGGATGCAGCAACGGGGCATCTCCATGATCGATGAGATCCAAGGCCCTCCACGGTGGGCCGGACCGGACGTGCTGCTGCGGCAGACGTCGTTCAAAGCCCTCGCCGAGGAGTGCACCTTCCTCGACGACGACGGGCAACCGAGCAGCGGCGCATTGCGGGTCCGGTTCGGCGAGGTCGAGCAACGAGGCATCGCGCTGACCGGGGCCGGCCGGGATCTGTACGACCGGATCGTTGCCAAGGTCGACGCCCGTCGGGCCGCGGCGCCGGGATCGACCCGGATCGAGATCGCCGAGCAGGTCTGGGCGGAGCACCTGCCGAGCACCGAGACCGAGTTGGCCGCCCGCGGTTTCGGCTTCTTCACCTACACGGTCGGCGATGCCTCGGCGGCCGCCGGATCCACGGTCGCCCAGTTGCTCGATCGTGGCGCGCTTGTGGCCCAGCCGATCGTCTACGAGGACTTTCTGCCGCGATCAGCCGCCGGAATCTTCCAGTCCAATCTGACCGATCACGGCTCGCGCAACGATGATCAGCTCGGCACCGCGTACGATCTCGCCCGGTTGAGCGAGGTCATCGGCCAGCTGATTCATGATCCGATCGATCTCTACGCCCACCAGCAGCAGACCTCGCTTGACCACGTCGGGCGCCAGCTCGGTCTGACCATCACCACCACCGCACCCGCACTCCAGGAGACGCACGTCTGATGAGCAGCTTTCCCACCACTGAATCCATCGCCGACAGCGTCCGGTCGGCCCTCAAGGCGTCCGGCGTCGAGCTGTCCGAGCTCGAAGGCGAGGCCGTGATCCGTACGCCGATCACCGGCGGCGCCCTGCTCGGCACCCGTCTGCACTCCGACGACGAGATCGACGGCGCGATTGCTGCGGCCGCCGAGGCCTTCCTCGAGTGGCGCGATGTGCCGGCTCCGCGGCGCGGGGCACTGGTCAAGCGCTGGGGCGAGCTGCTGACCGAGCACAAGGGGGACCTGGCCACCCTGGTCACCGCCGAGGTGGGAAAGACGCGGTCGGAGGCACTGGGTGAGGTGCAGGAGATGATCGACATCTGCGACCTCGCCGTCGGTCAGTCGCGGCAGCTCTTCGGCAAGACGATGCCTTCGGAGCGGCCGGGCCACCGGCTGTCCGAGGTCTGGCATCCGCTCGGCGTGGTCGGCATCATCTCGGCCTTCAACTTTCCGGTGGCGGTGTACGCATGGAATGCCGCGCTGGCCCTGGTCGCCGGCGACACGGTGATCTGGAAGCCCGCTGACGCCACTCGGCTGTCGGCCCTGGCCGTCGACGCACTGCTCGCCCGGGCCGTGGCTGAGGTCGGAGCGCCGGCGGGGATCCACCAACTGCTGTTGACCGACGCCGCCGGCAGCCAGCGAATGGTCTCCGACGAGCGGGTGGCGCTCGTTTCGGCCACCGGGTCCGTGCGGATGGGCCGGCAGATCGCCCCGCTGGTCGCCGGACGCTTCGGTCGCCTGTTGCTCGAGCTGGGCGGCAACAATGGTGCGATCGTCGCTCCTTCGGCTGATCTTGATCTGACCTTGCGTGGGGCGGTGTTTGCGGCGGCCGGGACCGCCGGTCAGCGCTGCACGACGCTCCGCCGGCTGATCGTGCACGCCTCGATCGCCGACCAGCTGACCGAGCGGATCGTGGCCGCGTACCAGACCTTGAGCATCGGCACCCCGACCGACGACGGGACGCTGGTCGGGCCGCTGATCAACCGCCTGAGCTTCGAGAAGCAACAACAAGCCCTCGCCGAGGCGGTGGCCGAGGGCGGGCGCGTGCTGGTCGGCGGCGGTCGGGTGCTGGCCGAGGACCAGCCGGACGCGTACTACGTCGAACCCGCCGTGGTGGCCATGCCGGCCCAGACCGCGATCGTCCAGGAGGAGACCTTCGCGCCCATCCTCTACGTGATGACCTACGAGACGCTGGACGAGGCGATCGCCCTGCACAACGCCGTCCCCCAGGGCCTGTCGTCGGCGATCTTCACCTCTGACCAGGCGGAGGCGGAACGGTTCCTGTCCCCCGGCGGCTCAGACTGCGGCATCGCCAACGTCAACATCGGCACCTCCGGCGCCGAGATCGGCGGCGCCTTCGGCGGCGAGAAGGAGACCGGCGGCGGCCGCGAGTCCGGTTCCGACTCCTGGAAGGCCTACATGCGCCAAGCCACCCAGACCATCAACTACTCCGGCGAACTCCCCCTCGCCCAAGGGGTGAAGTTTCTCTGATTGCTCCAGCTCAGGGCTCCAAAACGGCAACCCCCTGGCAGAGCGCCGCAACCACGTTCCCTAAGTCGAAGGGCAACATCCCAAGCCGACCCTTCGACAAGCTCAGGGCACGAAAACGGCTCCCTCTCGAGCCGACCCTTCGACAAGCTCAGGGCACGAAACGGCTCCCTCTCGGACCCTTCGACAAGCTCAGGGACGCCTGATCGCAGGCACAGCACGACGCATCCCCAGCCGACCCTTCGACAAGCTCAGGGCACGAACGGCTCCCTCTCGAGCCGACCCTTCGACAAGCTCAGGGCACGAAAACGGCTCCCTCTGAGCCGACCCTTCAACGGGCCCAGGGCACGAAACGGCGTTCGAGCTCGGGACGGAGTCAATCTCCAGACACGAGGGGCGCGACTAGACGCTTTTCGTCGGACGGAAAACGCGAGCGGGCGAGGTTAGGTACGCCGCGCGAGCCGCGAGGTCAAATTACAGCGGCGCGCCGATCCGGCGGACCCGGATCATGTTGGTGTGGCCGGCGACTCCGGGTGGGGAGCCGGCGACAATGACCACGCGGTCGCCTTCGGCGATCATCCCGGAGTCGGCGAGGGCCTTGTCCACCTGACGGATCATGTCGTCGGTGTGGCCGACCATCGGGACCAGCAATGACTCGACGCCCCAGTTCAGGGTCATGGCCGCGCGGGTCTGCTCGACCGGGGTGAAGGCCAGGATCGGGATCGGCGAACGCAGACGCGACAGCCGACGGGCCGAATCGCCCGACGTGGTGAAGGTGACCAGGAACTTGGCATCGATCCGGGCCGCGACCTCGGCCGCGGCCAGGGTGATGACGCCGCTGGTGGTATGGGGATCCCATTCGACGTTGGCCATGCGATCCAGGCCATGGGCCTCGGTGTTCTCCACGATCCGGGCCATCGTCTCGACGGTGACCACCGGATATTCACCGACACTGGTCTCGCCCGACAGCATGACCGCGTCAGCGCCGTCCAGGATCGCATTGGCGACGTCGGAGGCCTCGGCCCGCGTGGGCCGCGGCGCGGAGATCATCGACTCCAGCATTTGGGTCGCCACGATCACCGGCTTGGCCCAGCGGCGAGCGGCGGAAACGATCTTCTTCTGGACCAGCGGCACCTCTTCGAGCGGCAACTCCACGCCGAGATCGCCCCGGGCGACCATGAAGGCGTCGAACGCGTCGATGATCTCGTCGAGGTTGTCCACGGCCTGCGGCTTCTCCAGCTTCGCGATCACCGGCACCCGACGACCGACCTCGTCCATGATCTGATGGACGATCTCGATGTCGGAGGCGCTTCGCACGAAGGACAGCGCCACCATGTCGACGCCGTGATTGAGCGCCCAGCGCAGGTCATCGCTGTCCTTCTCGCTCATCGCCGGCACGCTGACCGCCACACCGGGCAGGTTGATGCCCTTGTTGTTGCTGACCGGTCCCCCGACCACCACCCGGGTGATGACATCGGTCGCGGTGACCTCGGTCGCCTCAAGCGTCAGCCGGCCGTCATCGATCAGGATCAGGTCGCCGGCCTTGACGTCACCGGTGAGTCCCTTGTACGTCGTCGTGCAGCGGTCGACCGTGCCCTCACACTCGTCGACCGTGATCGTGAACGTCGCACCGTTCTCGAGGATCTCCTTGCCGGCGGCGAAACGACCGAGACGGATCTTCGGACCCTGCAGATCGGCGAGCACGCCGACCGGACGACCGACGACCCTCGACGCCTCGCGGACGTTGTTCAGGTTCTGCTCGTGATCGGCATAGTCGCCGTGACTCATGTTGAGCCGAGCGACATCCATACCGGCCTTGACCAGCTCGACAAGACGCTCCGGGGCCGACGAAGCCGGCCCGAGCGTGCAGACAATCTTGGCTCTACGCACGGACCTGACCATAGCGAAGTCGGCCGAGCGATTGGGGGACCACTCTGCCGACTGGTTCATCGAGGGCTCAACCGGGCTGAACGAGATCCAAGGCGCGCTGCAGGTCCGCCGGATACGACGAGGCGAACGACACGTATTCCCCGGACGCCGGGTGGAGGAAGCCCAGCCGCACCGCGTGCAGCCACTGGCGCTCCAGACCCAGCCGAGCTGCCAGCACCGGATCGCCGCCGTAGGTCGGATCGCCGACGCAGGGATGCTTGATGGCCGCCATGTGCACCCGGATCTGATGGGTCCGGCCCGTTTCCAAAGTGACCTCGAGCAGCGTCGTACCGACGAAGGCCTCGATGGTGTCGTAGTGGGTGACGCTGTGGCGCCCGCCGTCGATGATGGCCATCTTGTAGTCGGCCCCTGGATGCCGTCCGATCGGCGCATCGATGGTGCCGGTGAACGGATCGGGATGGCCTTGCACGAGCGTGTGGTAGATCTTGTCGACCGTGCGCGATTTGAACGCTCGCTTCAAGATCGTGTACGCGATCTCGCTCTTCGCCACGACCATCAGGCCCGAGGTGCCGACGTCGAGTCGTTGCACGATGCCGCGGCGCTCCGGCACCCCGGAGGTGGAGATCCGGAACCCGGCTCCGGCCAGATGGCCAAGTACATCGGGACCGTCCCAGCCGAGGCTCGGATGGGCGGCCACCCCCACCGGCTTGTCGATCACCACGATGTCGGCGTCGTCATGGATGATTGCGATGCCCGCGACCTGCTGCGGCACGACGACCGCTTCGGTGCGTCGTTCATCGAATTCGACCTCGAGCATCGCCCCGGCGTGTACGCGGTCGGACTTGCTGACCGGCGTCCCGTTCTGGGAGACCAGCCCGGCGGTGATCAGTTCTGCGATCCGGCTGCGGGACAGTCCGAGCATCCGGGCCACGGCGGCGTCGACGCGGTCGCCGTCCAGCCCGTCGGGCACCAGCACGACTTTGGAGTCAGCCATCGTCCCGCGTCGGCTCGGCGGCCTGCACCGCTTCGGTTTCGGGCTCCGGCTTGCCGCGGACATAGTGCTCGCCGTTGATCCCGACGTTCTTGATCACCGCGAGGACCATGATCAACACCGCCGCGGAGGTGATGCAGATGTCGGCGAAGTTGACGATCGCGAAGTGGGGCAGCTGCAGAAAGTCCACCACATGGCCGCGCAACACCGCGGGGCGACGGAAGATCCGGTCGGTCAGATTCCCCGCTACGCCGGCGCACAGCAGCCCGAGGGCGAACGCCCAGCCCAGATGACCGATCCGCGGGGCCAATCTCAAGATCACGAAGATCAACACCGAGACGGCGGCCAGGGCGAACACGATGGTCAGGCTTTCACCACGGCTGAATGCGGCTCCCGGATTCCGGATCAGCCGCAGGGTCAGAAGGCCACCCAGCAACGGAACGGGCTGCTGCGGATCGAGCCGGCTGACCGCGATGATCTTGGTGACGACGTCGACGATCAGGCCGCTGAGGGCAACGGCACCGAAGGTCAGCCGCAACCGGGCCGGGCTCGGCACCGCCGCCGCTGGAGCTATCGGCGTTCCTCGCGCTGCTTGCAGGTGACGCACAGCGTCGCCCGCGGGAAGGCCTGGAGGCGTCCCTTGCCGATCGGCTGGCCGCAGTTGTCGCAGCTGCCATAGGTGCCGAGCTCGATGTGCCGGAGGGCGAGCTTGGACTGGTCGAGCATCTCGCGGGCGTTGTTGGCCAGCGACATCTCGGCGTCCCGCTCGAAGTTGGCCGACCCCACATCAGCGGGATCGCGACCGGCGCCCTCGGTGCCGTCCCGCAGCAGTCCGACCAGCTCGGCGGTGGAGATCTCGATCTGGCTCTCGAAGCGAGCGATGTCCTCGGTCAGGGTGTCCTTGACCTCGTTCAGCTCGGCCTTGGTCCAGGGATCCTCGCCGGGGCGGACCGGTAGCGCCCGGACGTTGATCGGCTTCACCGGCTTGTCCTGGTGCTCGACGGGGACGGCCAGAACGGCCGGCGCGGCCTTCACCGGAACGGTACGCGGCGCCGCATGGCGATCCCCGTTATCGGGTGCGGGTGCCTCGGCGGCCTGCGCCTTCGCGGTGGTCATGGGATCCCCATCTCTCGGCAAAAGCGGACAGCTCACTGTCCGTGTCGGAGAGACCCTAGATGGCAAACGGCGATTGTTCAACGATGCGCGCGGATTTGGACATCCAATTGTGTCCGGACATGCATCAGGGCCCGCACGAAGCGGGCCCTGACCGATGAACACTGACGAATCAACGCCGGCGAATCAACGCTGACGAATCAACGCTGACGAGTGGAGAGTGGACTCAGCGCTGGTCACCCAGCAGCGCATCGAGCCGCGGGGTATTGCTCGTCGGTGCCCCACCGCCGAGCGTCGGCGCCTCATCCCGCTCAGCCGGATCGGTGGAATCGTCGCCCTCCTGCGGCGCCGCAGCCGAGCCATTGTTGTCGCTGTGGCTCGCATTGCCGTCGTCGGCCGGCAGATCACGCGCCGCGTCGGGCACGTCGGCGGGCTCGGCCCGACCCGACTCCAGCGACTCGATCTGGCTGCGCAAGTGATTGGTCAGATTCGAGCGGTAGGTCGACTCGAAGCTACGGAGCGAAGCGACGGTCGCGGTCAACTCGTCACGCTGCTTTTCCAGGCTGCCGAACATCTCGGCGCGTCGACTCTCGATCTCGCGGTCCAACTTCTCCGCGCGACCCAGGGCATCGGCCTGCAGTCGCTCGGCGTTGACCCGGGCCTCGGACTCGACCCGCTCGGCCCGCGTACGCGCGTCCGTGGTGACTTGGTGCGCCGTCCGGTTTGCTTCCTCACGGATCCGGTTGGCGTCGTCGTTGGCTTCGTCCACCAACCGCTCGGCCTGCTCGGTCGACATCTCGACGAGGCGCACGACAGCCGCGCTGGCTTCCTTGCCCGTCGTGACGGTGATCGCGTTGGGAGCTGACGAGCGAAGGGTCGGCGCCTGCTCCTTGGGGGCCTGAGCGGCCTGGGGGAGCCGCGGGGGTTGCCGTGACTCAACCACCGGCTGTTCCTGCGTGGAAGCCGTGGATGACGCCGGCGATGCCGCCTTCAGGGAGTCGACCTGCTTCTTCAGGTTCTGGTTCTCTTCGATGAGCTGGGCGAAACTCTCCTCCACCTCATCGACGAACTCGTCGACCTCCAAGACCTCGTAACCAGACTTGCGGGCCATCCGGAACCGCTTGTTACGTACGTCGTCCAAGGACAGCGTCATCGTTCACCTCAGGTATCTCTACATGGAACTTGTGGGAAGGGGACTCACCCATCCGCTCTACCGTACCGAATTTGCCTAGGGAGCACACATTCCTACGGCTAACTCACCCGCGAAGTCGGCCTGCGGAGTGGGGCGCGCTAGTGGGGTGTCTTTGAAGTTCCGTTACGTTTGGCGGCGTTCAGGTGCGTGCATCGCCAGGCCGACGAGGGAGGGATACCGGGTCGTATCTCGACCGAGGAGAACGCAGCGAGGTGCGTGCCTGGGCGTCGCGAAACGTAACGAGACTTCGAAGACGCGCCACTAGCGTCCGAAAAAGATGCTCCGATTGATCTGCATCAGGATGCTGACCAAGATCGCCAGCCCGATGAAGGCGAGATCCAGCATCATGTTGCCGATGCGCACCGGGCGTAGCACCTTGCGGAGCAGCCGCAATGGCGGGTCAGTGATCGAATAGATGATCTCGGCGACCACCAGCATCGGTCCCCGTGGCTGCCAGTCGCGCACGAGCACCGGCACCCAGGACAGAACCATCCGAGCAAAGAGGATAAGGAGGAAGATCCACAGGATCTTGTCGATGAGCAGTCCCACCAAGTACACAGTCGAGGCCCAACGCTTTCTGGTCGGCGGCTACGGCAGTCACCAGCGTACGACGCCCAAGCAATCTGTTCGAATGTCCGGCTCGCGCACCGCACCCGACCTCGATCCGCGGCACCCCGCCGGACGTGACGTGATCGCGGCCGCTCCCCTACCTCAACTCTGGTTGAAGAAGCCGCCGGCGATGCGTTCCTTGTCTTCAGCGGTCACCGTGACGTTCTGCGGAGACAACAAGAAGACCTTGCTGGTGACCCGCTCGATGGTGCCCCGCAACCCGAAGATCAGGCCGGCGGCGAAATCCACCAGCCGCTTGGCGTCGACATCTTCCATCTCAGTGAGGTTCATGATCACCGGAACGCCGTCGCGGAAGTGCTCACCGATGGTCCGCGCCTCGTTGTAGGTGCGGGGGTGCACAGTGATGATGCGCGACACGTCAGCCGTCCGTGGGTGAGAAGCGGGTGTGATGGGCGCCGGCGTCGCGGAGGCGACCGCAGCGGTCCGACGGGTCTCCAGTGGCGTGACATTCGTCGACTTGTCGGCGACGGCCACCGGTGCGGTTGCCTGTTCCCGCTTCGACTCCAGCAATTCCTCGCGGCTGATGCCCTCGGTGAGCTCCTGCGCGTCGGCTTCGTCGTAGTCGGCGTAGCGCTCGTCGGTGACCAACCCCAACCACGCTGCCGCTCGCTTCAGTCGTTCCGCCATGTCTCAACCCTCACCATGTAGTGCTGCGGATGCGCTGAGCAGCGCACGCCAGTGCTTGTGAGATTACCGTCCGGACCCGGTGATCAAGAGCAGCGAAACGCCGCCCTACTTCATGAAGTCTGGGATGTCCAGATCATCGTCATCGGCCGCCGGGGCCGAAGGGCGGTACAACGGCGGCGCAGCCGGCCGGTTGGCTGGCTCCGAAGCCGAACCAACCGCGGTGGGGGCTCCCCCGCCGCCACTGGTCGACAACTCCGCCGCCCGACTCGGCGGACGGGCCGGGGGCTCGCTCGGCGGCGCCGGGGTGCTCGGCCGGGCCGACGACTGATTGCGCAGATCGGCGGACCGGCTGATGCCGGCCTGGCGCCGAGGTGGCTGGCCACCCTCGAAACCGGCTGCGATGACCGTCACCCGCACCTCGTCGCCGAGCGCGTCATCGATGACCGTGCCGAAGATGATGTTGGCGTCTTCGTGGGCCGCACTCTGGATCAGATTGGCCGCAGCCGAGACCTCGAACAGTCCGAGGTCGGAACCGCCGGCGATCGACAACAAGACGCCGTGTGCCCCATCGATGCTGGCCTCCAGCAACGGCGACGAGACAGCCATCTCGGCCGCGGCCCGCGCCCGGTCCTCGCCGCGCGCCGAACCGATACCCATCAACGCCGAGCCGGCATTAGACATCACGGCCTTCACATCGGCGAAGTCCAGATTGATCAGGCCGGGCGTGGTGATCAGATCAGTGATCCCGGAAACGCCCTGCATCAGCACCTGGTCGGCCTGCTTGAAGGCGTCGAGGATGGCGATCTGGTGATCGACCATCTGCAGCAGTTTGTCGTTGGGAATGACGATGAGGGTGTCGACCTCTTCGCGGAGACCGGCGATACCGGCCTCGGCCTGCGACGCCCGCCGCTTGCCCTCGAAGGAGAACGGTCGGGTCACCACACCGATCGTCAGCGCACCCAGAGCGCGGGCGATCCTCGCCACGACCGGCGCGCCTCCGGTGCCGGTGCCGCCACCTTCGCCGGCAGTGACGAAGACCATGTCCGCACCCTTGAGGGCGTCCTCGATGTCTTGCGCGTGATCCTCGGCCGCCTGTCGACCCTTGTCCGGATCAGCTCCGGCGCCCAGACCGCGGGTCAACTCCCGACCGATGTCGAGCTTGACGTCGGCGTCACTCATCAGCAACGCCTGCGCATCGGTGTTCACCGCGATGAATTCGACCCCCCGAAGGCCGGCTTCGATCATGCGGTTGACGGCATTCACGCCGCCACCGCCAACGCCGACGACCTTGATGATCGCCAGATAGTTCTGTGATGCAGAGACCACGGGTTCCGCCTCTTCCTTCGTGGTGCGTGGGGATCGATGTCGGACGCGCAGACTCTCAACCTCTACTCGACGGGGAAGGCGTGCAGGTGGAATCAGTGCGACCTGCGACGAGGCTACGAGATGGTCACAGCAGTGTCCACAGTGCGGTCCCACGACACGCGCACATCTCGACAATGTGACCCGATTACTCTAGGTCAACCTCACGTTGAGGCTCGTGATGCCCTGTTGATCGGAGCTCAACGGGTCGTCGGGTTGTGCGGACTAGAGACATTGATCGAGGTCTTCGGGTGCTGCTTCAGCAGGGCCGCGGCGATCTTGGCCTTCAGCGCCGAGTCGGCCGAATGGCCCCAGAAGACATTCACCCCCGAGTCGAGGATGACCGTGATGTCGTCCGGACCGGTGGCCTTGATGCTCTGGACCTGCTTGGCGAACGACTTGGAGAAGGACGACGCCACGGTGCCGACCTCGGTCAAGAGATCCACGTTGTCGGGGTTGACGTCGACGATGACCACCCCGTGGGGCGCCGTGGTCGCCGGGCGGAACGCCACGCCGTGCCGGTCCACCAACAGATACCCACCCGGTTGGCGAACGGCCAGCAAGGGCCGGCGCTCGACGACGTTGATGGTGATGGTGTTCGGCCAGCGCCGCTTGACCGACACCGACTCGAGGGGCCGCAGGGCGGCCGTCCGACGGGCCACGCTGTCGAGATTTTCCCGCAGCATCGGTCGGCCCAACGAGACGTCGGCGGCGGCGATCACCTGGTCGGCGCTCAACGTGTGCACACCGTGCACGATCACCTGCCTGGTGCTGAGCACCGGAGAGAAATAGGCGAGCCAGACCCCGGCGGCAGCCAGCACCAGAGCAACGAGCACGATTCCGGCCCGGATCAGCCGGCGCCGGCGCGAGCGAACCGGCGTACGCGGTCCGCCGCCGTCGTGAGCGGGACCGGACGGCCGGGTGGCCGTGGCGGTAGCACTCATCGAGTTCCTCCCGGCGCGGACGCAGATCGGCGACGTTCGAGCTCGGCGACGATCTTCGGCGCGACCTTGGTGACGTCGCCGCAGCCGACGGTGATCACCAGATCGCCCGGACGGGCGATCTCGGCCACCGTGGGGGCAGCATCGTCCCAGCCCGCCACATAGGTGACATGAGCGGTCCCCGGACGCACGGCGTTGGCCACGGTGGTGCCGTCGATCCCGGCGATCGGATCCTCACGGTCACCGCAAACGTCCATCACGATCGCCTCATCAGCCAGCTCCAACGCCTGCGCCAGCTCTGACCAGAAGTCTCGAGTCCGGGTGTAGAGATGAGGCTGGAAGCAGACCACGACCCGTCCGGTGCCCACTCCGGTCCGAGCGGCGGTCAGCGTATTGAACACCTCGGTCGGATGATGCGCGTAGTCGTCGAAGACCCGGACGTCGTCGACGGTGCCGATGAGTTGGAAACGCCGGTAGGTGCCCCCGTAGGCCGACAGCTCGCGCCGGACCGCCTCTTCGTCGACCCCGAGCCAGGTGGCCACCGCGTACGCGGCTGCGGCGTTGAGCACGTTGTAGTGACCGGGCACCGACAGCTCGACCGGCCCACCCAGTTGATGGTGTCGGAGCTCGAAGGCCGAGCTGGTGCCGGCAAAGGTCGGATCGATGATCCGGATGTCGGCGTCGGCCGCCTCGCCGAAGGTGATCACGGCGAGATCCGGCCGGTCGAACGCTTCGACCCGCCGGGTCAGCTCGATCGCTCCGGGATCGTCGGCGCTGATCACCAGCAGCCGGAGGTGATCGGCGGTCGCGAACCGGAGGAAGCCGTCGGCGTAGTTCTCCGCGGTCCCCCAGTTGCTCAGATGATCGGGGTCGACGTTGGTGACCACCGCAACCTCGGCCGGGTATTGCAGGAACGAGCCGTCGCTCTCGTCGGCCTCGACGACCATCACGTCGCCGCCACCCAGGTGCCCGCCGGTCGAGGAGCCGGTCAGTGCCCCGCCGATAACGAAGGAGGGGTCAAGCCCGCACCCGGTCAGCACCTGGGAGATCATCGCCGTGGTGGTGGTTTTGCCGTGGGTCCCGGCGACGGCGATCCCCCGTCGGCCGAGCATCAATGATCCGAGCGCCGCGCTCCGGTGCAGGACCCGCAGACCCCGGCGCCGGGCCTCGGCCAGCTCGGGATTGTCCTCCCGGATCGCCGAGGAGGCGACGACGGTCCGGGCATTGCCGAGTTGCTCGGCCCGGTGACCGATGTGCACCCGCGCCCCGTTCTCGCCCAGCGCCTGAAGGTATTTCGAGTCCTGCCGGTCGCTCCCGCTCACCTGGAGCCCGGACGCGACCATCATCGAGGCGATGCCATTCATGCCCGATCCACCGATCGCGATGAAGTGCACCGGATCCAACTCCGCCAGGGCGGGCAGCTCGATCGTCTCGATCAGGCCCATCAGTCCAGCACCTCCAGAACGCGTGACGCCAGCACGGTTGCCGCGTCGCCTCGGGCAACACCTTGCAGGGCCCCGGTCATTCCGTCCAGCCGGCCCGCGGTGTGGATCAGGGCCGGAATCTCGTCGGCCACCCACGCCGCTGTGCAGTCGGCGTCGGCCAGTAACAGCCCGCCACCCGCGTTCACGACCAGTTCGGCGTTGCGCGCCTGCTCCCCGTTGCCATGCGGGTAGGGCACGAAGACCGCCGGTAGCCCGACCGCGGCGGTTTCCAACACGGTGCCGGCTCCGCAGCGACCGAGCATCAGGTCAGCGGCCGCGTAAGCCAACTCCATCCGCTCGACAAAGCCCAGCGGCGCGTACACGGCACCGGTCTGGGAATCGACGGTACGCGCGGTGGCGGCCGTGACGTTCTTCGGTCCGAGGACGTGCAGCACCTGGACGCCCGCGGCCAGCAGTCGATCGCGGGCGCCCAGCGTTGCGTTGTTGATGCTCATCGCCCCCTGCGAACCGCCGCTGACCAGGACGGTCGGCAGGCCCGGCTCCAGGCCGAAGTCACGCTGAGCTGCTTGCTGCCCGGCGGCTCGATCGAGATCGGCGATCTCTCGTCGCAGCGGCAGTCCGATACACGTCGCGTGGGCCAGCGGGGTCTGCGGGAAGGAGGTGTAGATGTGCGGCGTGAACCGGGCGGCGAGCTTGTTGGCCAGACCGGGCAGCACATTCTGCTCGTGGACGACGATCGGCAGTCCGAGGCGCCGCGCGGCCAGATAGGCGGGGGTCGAGACATAGCCGCCGAAGCCCAGCACCAGCTCGGCCCGCACGTCGCGCAACAACCGCACGGTCGCGTTCACCGACCGGATCAGTCGCGGACCGACGAGCAGCAGATTCTTGCCCGGCCGGCGCGGCATGGGCACCGGCGGGATCAGCTCGAGCGTCAGGCCGGCGGCCGGGACGACAGTTGTTTCCAACCCGCGGGCGGTGCCGAGCACGGTGAGCCGCACGTGCGGCGCGAGTCGCGTAAGTTCTTGCGCCGTGGCGATCAGCGGGGACGTATGACCGGCGGTGCCGCCACCGGCCAGCACGATCGACCGCGGCCGGCCTGTCGCGCTCATCGGGGACTGCGGCTCGCCCGCGAACCGATGACGGTGGTCATCCGCGGCGTCGGGCGGCGCGACTTCTTGGCCAGCACCTTGCGGGCCGCCGGCTCCCGGCGGGCGCAGGCGAGCAGCACGCCGACGGCCAGCAGGTTGGCCAGCAGCGCCGAACCGCCGTACGAGACGAGCGGCAGCGGTACGCCGGCGATCGGCAGCAATCGGAGCACGACGGCCAGATTGATCAAGGCCTGCACCATGAACCAGGTGGTCACCCCACCCGCGGCGTACCGGGCGAACGGATCGTCGCTGCGGGTGGCGATCCGGAATCCGGCGTAACCCAGGACGCCGAACAGGGCGAGCACGACCAAGCTGCCGAACAGTCCGAACTCCTCGCCGAGCACGGCGAAAATGAAGTCGGTGTGCGCTTCGGGCAGACTGCCCCACTTCTGTCGGCTGGCCCCCAGCCCGACGCCCCACCAACCACCGGAAGCGATGGCAAACATGCCGGCGTTGGCCTGGTCGTTGGCGCCACCCAGGTCCGCGGTCGGGTCGAGGAAGGCGGCCAGTCGACGCATCCGGTTGGGGCTGGAGACGAAGAGGGCGATGACTCCGGTCGCGCCGGCTCCGGCGAGCGCACCGAGCACGCGGAGCGGGGCGCCGACGATCCACAGCATTCCGGCCAGGATGCCGGCCATCACCACGGCCGTGCCGGCGTCGCCCTGGAACACCACGAGCAAGATCAACAACCCACCGACCGGCAGCACTGGCACCAGCAGATGCTTGGGCCGATCGAGCAGCCGATGTTTGCGGGTCAGCACGTCCGCCGCCCAGACGATCATCGCCAGCTTGGCAAACTCGGCCGGCTGGATGGAGAACGACCGTGAGCCGATGTAGAGCCAGTTCTGATTGCCGTTCACGTTCTGCCCGAGCGGCGTGTAGGTGAGGATGAGCAGCACCGCTGCGAGTCCGACCCCCATCCAGCTGAGCGAGCGCAGCCTCCTGGTCGGCAACTTGACGATCACCACGGCTCCGATCAGCCCGATGATCAAGAAGAGGACTTGGCGCTTCACGTAGAAGTACGAGTCACCCTTGGTGACGTAGGCGTTCACACTCGAGGCCGAGAGCACCATCATCACGCCGACGACCAGCAGTAGGGCCACCGATCCGAGGATCAGGTGATAGCTGGTCAAGGGGCGGTCCAGGACCACGCGCAACCAGCCGAACACCTCGCGCGCCGACGTGGGCCGGCCGGGTCGCAGGGTCCGGGGCGGGGTCAGCGTCGCCACTGGCGGTTACTCCTTCACGAGCTCGCGTACTGCTGCGGTGAAGGCATCTCCACGCGCGGCGTAGTCGGTGTACATGTCCTTGCTGGCACACCCCGGGGCGAGCAGCACTGCATCACCGGACCGCGCCAGGGAAGCAGCCGCCGCGACGGCCTGCACCATGGCACTAGTGTCCGTGGCCGCGATGATCTTTGTGGGGACGTCGGGCGCGTGTCGAGCCAGGGCTTGGGCGATGATCGAGCGGTCGGCGCCGAGCAGCACCGCCCCGCGCAACTTGTCGCGGTGGGTGATGATCAACTCGTCGAAAGTCGTGCCCTTGGCCTGGCCGCCGGCCACCCAGACGACCTTCCCGGAGCCCGGCTCCCCCGGGGTCGACTCGCAGGCGAGCAGGGCCGCATCCGCGGCATGCGGATTCGTGGCCTTGGAGTCGTCGACCCACCGGATCCCGCGGTGTTCGGCCACGGTCTGGATCTTGTGCGCGCCGAGCGTGACGTTGCGCAGCCCGTCGCGTACGGCATGTGCCGGCACCCCGTACGAGCGGGCCAGCGCCGCCGCCGCCAGGGCATTGCTGATGTTGTGCGGGGCCGCCGGGGAGATGTCGGCGATGGTTGCGAGCTCCAACGCGGAGTCACGCCGCTGCTCGATGAAGGCCCGGTCGACCAGCAGGTCCTCGACCAGGCCGAGCATCGACGGGCCCGGGGTCCCCAGGGTGAACCCGATCGCCCGGGCCCCCTCGACGACCTCGGCCGCTTCGACCAGCCGTTCAGTGGCCGGATCGGCCACGTTGTAGACACAGCTGGCCTGCACCCGTGCGTAGATCTTGGCTTTGGCGGCGACGTAGGCCTCGTACGAGCCGTGCCATTCGAGATGGTCGGCCTGCAGGTTGAGCACCGCGGCCGAGTGCAGGGCGAGCGAGTCCGACCAGTGCAACTGATGACTCGACAGCTCGACGGCGAGGACGTCGTACGGCTCGGGATCCAGAACGATCTCCATGATCGGCCGGCCGATGTTGCCCACGGCCGCGGTTCGCAGGCCGGCGGCGGCGAGGATCGACTCGAGCATCTGCGTCGTCGTCGTCTTGCCATTGGTGCCGGTGATGCCGAGCCACGGGATGATCTTGTCGGGCCGGCTCAGCCGCCAGGCGAGCTCGACCTCGCTCCAGATCGGCACCCCGCAGGCCGCGGCCTGCGCCAGCAGCGGCGTGGCCGGCGACCAGCCCGTGGTGATCACCAGGTCGGCGTCAGGGGGCAGGGTCGCCGTCGAGCCCGAGCCCAGGCGTACGGTGCCGCCGAGCACCTCGATCAGCGTGCCCTTCTCGGCATTGCTTGCGCTGGCCGAATCGTCGAGCACGGTCACGTTGGCGCCGAACTGCAGCAGCCCATCAGCCGCCGCGAATCCCGACACCCCGATGCCCGCCACCACGACCTGCGCCTGATCCCACGGCGAGGCCCCATCGGCCCCGCTCAGCCAGCCCGGGCTCATAGAGACGCTCCGTTCGAGCGCGCGGCTCCGCCCCATCCGCCCCAAGTTCCCCATGTTGCCTGGGGAACCGGCAACTTACCCAGGAAGCTTCGTGGGTAAGTTGCCAGTTCCCCAGGCAACATGGGGAACCGACGGGCGGCGGTGGTCGGCGTGGCGCAGAGTCGGCCGCTCGACCGGCGTGCGCGGCGTCGGCGGTCGCTCGTCGCGCTCATGTGCCCGCGACCCATTCGGCGTAGAAGATCCCCAACCCGGCGGCCACGAACAACCCGGCGATGATCCAGAACCGCATCACGATGGTCACCTGGGCCCAGTTGAGCAGCTCGAAGTGGTGGTGGATGGGCGACATCTTGAACAGCCGCCGGCCCTTGGTCAGCTTGAAGAAGCCGACCTGCAGGATCACCGACATCACCTCGATCACCAGCAGCCCACCCAAGATCACCAGCAGCAGTTCGGTGCGGGTGAAGATCGCCATCCCGGCCAGGGCGCCGCCGAGCGAAAGTGATCCGGTGTCACCCATGAAGATCTTGGCCGGCTCGGCGTTCCACCACAAGAAGCCGAAGCAGGCCCCGGCCAGCGCGATCGCCACCACGGCGAGGTCGTACGGGTCACGAACCTCGTAGCACTTCGGCCCGGCGGATGCGGTGTAGGCGCAGGACTGGTTGTACTGCCAGATGTTGACCAGCGTGTACGCGCCGAAGATCATCACGCACGCACCGGAGGCCAGCCCGTCGAGCCCGTCGGTCAGGTTGACCCCGTTGCTGGCCGCCGCGATCAGCAACATGACCCAGATGATCACCAGCACCACGGGCAGCTGGGGCCAGGCGATGTCGCGCAGGAAGGAGATGGCCTGAGACGCCGGAGTGATCCCCCGCTCGTCGGGAAATTGCAGCGAGCCGAGGGCGAACAGGATCGCCACGATCGACTGCCCGGCGATCTTGGCCTTGCTCCGCAGTCCGAGCGACCGCTGCTTGCTGATCTTGATGAAGTCGTCGAGGAAGCCGACCACGCCCAGCCCCGCAAACAGGAAGAGCACCAGCAGGGCCGAGGCCGACGGCGGGGTCAGGGTGATCAGATGGCTGAGTCCGTAACCGAACAACACGGCGGCGATGATCACCAGTCCGCCCATGGTCGGGGTGCCGCGCTTCACGTGGTGCGAGGTCGGACCATCGTCGCGGATCAGCTGGCCGTAGCCCTTCCGGACCAGGACCTTGATGGCCAGTCGGGTGCCGAGCAGCGTGCCCAACAGGGCGAAACAACCGGCAAAAACAATGGTCTTCACTGAGCGGACTCGCTGTCGTCGGAAGTCGGGACGCCAGCTTGGATGTCGTCGGCCACGGTGTTCAAGGCTAAGCCACGCGACGCCTTGACCAGCACCACGGCGTCGGGGTCGAGACCCGCGAGCACGATCGGCACCGCCTCGGCCTTGGTCCGGAACGCCTGGACCAGCAGCGGTCGACCGGTGCTCCGAGCCCCGTCGGCCAGCTGCTCCGCGTGTTCGCCGATCGCGATCAGCGCGTCGATGCCCTGCTCGGCGACCTCGCGCCCGATGGCCCGGTGTTCGGCCACCGCCGACTCGCCCAACTCCAACATGTCGCCGAGCACGGCCCAGGTCCGGCGCGCGCCACCGCGGCCGAACTCGGCCAGCGTGGACACCGCCGCCCGCATCGAGTCCGGATTGGCGTTGTACGCGTCATTGATCACCGTGACCCCGTCGGACCGCTGACGCACCTCCATCCGCCAGCGCGATCGGGGCCCAGCGGACGTGAGGGCCCCGGCCACCGGGGCCAAGTCGAGCCCTAGGGCGAGCGCAACGGCCGCCGCCGCGGTGGCATTGCCGACCTGATGCCTCCCGGCCAGCTGAAGCTCAACCTCGACCTGACCCTCAGATCCGTCTTCGCGACGCTGGTGCAGCTGGAAGGAATAGCCGCCGTTCGGTCCGCTGACCAGGTGCGATGCCCAGACGCCTGGCCCGCCGGGATCTGCCCGGTCGGAGAAGGCGAGCACCCGGGCCCGCGTACGCGATCGCATGGCCCAGACCAGCGGATCGTCGGCGTTGAGGACGGCGAAGCCGTCGGCCGGCAGTGACTCGACCAGTTCGCCCTTGGCCTGCGCGATCGCCGGCTGCCCGCCGAACTCACCGACGTGGGCGTGGCCGACATTCAGCACCACGCCGATCCGTGGTGGGGCGATCCGGCACAGATAGGCGATGTGCCCGATCCCCCGGGCCCCCATCTCGACGACCAGGAACCGGGTCGACGGGTCGATCCGGCTGACGGTGAGCGGGACCCCCAGCTCGTTGTTGAGGTTGCCGATCGGGGCGATGGTCGGGCCGGCCGCTTCGAGGATCTGGGCCAACAGGTCCTTGGTCGAGGTCTTGCCCTGCGACCCGGTGATGCCGACGACCTGAAGGCCGGCGACGGCTGCGCGGTCGACCAACGCCCGGGCCAGGGCGCCGAGCGCAACCAGCGGGTCATCGACCACCAGACAGAGCGCATTGTCGACCGGCCGCGCGGTCAGGGCGCCGACCGCACCGGCCCCGAGAGCGGCGGCCACGTGGCGATGTCCGTCGACCCGCTCGCCCGGCAGGGCCACGAACAACGCCCCGGGCCGCACGGCGCGGGAATCCGCCGTCACCGCGCCGATCACCCCATGCGGGTCTCCGGACCCGGCGAGCTCGGCTCCGAGGACCTGCGCCGCCTCGGCCATCGTCAGCGGCATCACCGGCGGATCACCGGCGTACCGCCTCGATCTTGAACCATTCCTCGGCGACGACTTCGGCATCGTTGAACGGCCGGACGGTGCCGGCGATCTCCTGTCCGGTCTCATGGCCCTTGCCCAGCACCGCGACGACGTCTCCAGGCCGAGCCACCTGCACCCCCATGCTGATCGCGTTCCGCCGCTCCCCGCCGGTGATGACCAGCGTGTCGAGCCGGTCGTCAGCCTTGGCCGCCCGGGCTCCCGCCAGCACCTGGGCCCGAATCGCCCCCGGATCCTCCGTCCGCGGGTTGTCGTCGGTGACGATCACCACGTCTGCACCGCGTACCGCGGCGGCGCCCATCGGGCCGCGCTTCTCGGGATCACGGTCCCCGCCGCAGCCGAGCACGACGATCTTCCGCCCGTGCGGCGTCGCCTGGTCGAGCACGGCCAGCACGGCCGCCACCGCCTGCGGGGTGTGCGCGAAATCGACGTAGACCACCGGCGCGTGGTCCGGGAGGTCGACGCGCTGCATCCGACCGGGCACGGTGGCATTGACCAGACCGGCGGCCGCCGCCGACGCGTCGAGACCGGCCGCATCGACCATGGCCAGCGCGGTGAGCGCGTTGCGGACATTGAAGTCACCCGGCAGGCTCAGGCTGAAGTTGAGGTTTCGATCCCGCAGTCGAGCCTGGACCGCGGTCCGGCCGTCGGCCCGGCTGGTGAAGCCGCTCACCGTGCAGTCAGCCCCTTCATGCAGGCTCACTGTCGTCAGGGTCGGGGCCCCCACCGACCGCACCCGCTCGGCCAACTGGCGTCCTCGCTCGTCGTCGATGCTGATGACCGCATGCCGGCTGCGCTCGGGAGTGAACAGCGAGGCCTTCGCTTCGAAGTAGGACTCCTCGTCGCCATGGAAGTCCAGGTGGTCACGGCCGAGATTGGTGAAGGCCGCCACGTCGAAGGTGATGGCATCGGAGCGGCCCAACGCGAGCGCATGCGACGAGACCTCCATCAACACCGCTTGGGCGCCTTTCTCCCGGAGGTAGGCCAACAAGGCCTGGAGCTCGGTCGCCTCCGGCGTGGTCACCGTGGTCCGTGCGGCCGGCAGTTGCTCCTGGTCCAACCGGAAACCGATGGTGCCGATCAGCCCGGTGTGCAACCCGAGGGCGCGCAGGGCCGCCTCCAACAGGAACGTGGTGGTGGTCTTGCCGTTGGTGCCGGTCACCGCGAACATCGCCATCGCCGCCGCCGGGTGGGCGTAGATCCCCGCCGCGAGACCGGCCATCAGCGTCCGCGGATCATCGACGACCAGCACGGGAAGGCCGGCGGTCGTGGCTGCTTCGCGACCCGCCGGATCGGTCAGGATGGCGGCCGCGCCGGCCCGGGCGGCGTCACCGGCGAAGGCCGCGCCGTGATGCCGAGTGCCGGGGAGGGCCACGTACAGATCACCGGGACTGACCAATCGCGAGTCGAGGGTGATGCCGCTGATCACGGTGCCGGCGTGGCCTGAGCTCAGCAGCCGGTCGACAGCCAGTTCCGCCAGCACGTCGCTCAGCTCGACCGGGCGCCGGTCCTCGGGCCGGAGCGCGGACGTCGGAGGGGCAGACACGGGCTCGACGTTATCGACTGACCCGGCGCTTGGGGCAGCTATCCCCCCAGAGTCCAGGGCAGACACGTCAGACTCACCATTCCGTCGGCAGCGGCTTGTGCTCCTTGGCATCCGGTGCGATCGAGTAGCGCGGCAGCACCATGTTCATGATGTCCTTGTAGACCGGAGCCGCCGTCGTGGTGCCGGTGTCCCCACGCTTCGGATTCGAGACCACCACGTAGGTGAGGATCTGCGGGTCGTCGAGCGGGGCGAAGCCCACGTACGAGGTGACGTAGCCCTTGTAGCAGCCGCACTTGGTGTCGGCGCGCTGTGCCGTGCCGGTCTTGCCGCCGGTCTGGTAGTTCGGCAGGGACAGATTGCGCACGCCGTTCGGGCTGTCGATCACTGCCCGCATCAGGTCGCGGACCTTGGCCGAGCTGGCCGGCGAGATGATCTGTCGCGGCTCGCGATCGTCCAGGTTCACCGGATTCCCGGCGGCGTCCTTGGCGCTCTTGATCACCGTCGGCGGGTTGTACACCCCGTTGTTGACGATGCCGGCCAGCGCGGCGGCTTCCTGGATGGCCGTCACCGACAGGGCTTGACCGAAGGCCACCTGATCGCGCTGGCTGTCGGTCATGTCCGCTCGAGGGGCGATGCCGATCGATTCGCCTGGCAGCTCGATCCCGGTGGGGGCGCCGAGTCCGAAGCGCTTCAGATAGTCGTGCAGCACCGGTTTGGGCAGCTGCCGGGTGAGCAGCGCAGTGCCGATGTTGGAGGAGTTCGCGATGATGCCGCGCATGTTGTAGCGGAGCGTGGCGTGGTCGAAGTGGTCCTTGATCGGGACACCGCCGGAGATCAGCCGGTTCGGCACCTTGACCTTGGTGTTCGCCGTCGCGGTGCCCGAGTCGATCAGCGCGGCCGAGGTCAGCACCTTCTCCACGCTGCCCGGCTCGTACGGGTCGCTGATCGCCCGGTTGCCCCGGTCGGCCTTGCCGCTGGCTCCCGGCTTGGACGAGTCGAAGGTCGGCGCATTGGCCATGCCGATGATCTCGCCGGACTTGACGTCGATGGTGATCGCGACCGCCCAGTCGGCGTCGAGTCGGCCGACGGCCCGGGCCAGCAGCCGGTCCATCGCCCACTGCACCTCGGAGTCGATGGTGCTCTGGATGTCGTAGCCGTTCTGCGCCGGCGTGACCGAGCTCCGGCCGAGCGGGATCTTGCTGCCGTTCGGTGCGCTCTCGTAGGTCTCCTTGCCTTCGACGCCGCTCAACTCATGATTGAACGACAGCTCGAGGCCGGCCTGGCCACGGCCGTCGGCCCCGACGAAGCCGACGACGGCCGAGCCGACCGTGCCGTTCGGATAGGTACGCCGGGGATCCGACTCCCGGAACACCCCGTAGATGCCGCGCTTGGTCAGATCGGCGGCGAGCGCGCTGTAGGTGAGGGCCGGGACCTTCTTCTTGAGATAGACGAAGTGGGTGTTCGGCTTGGTGAGCAGTGGCAGCAGCTCGGCCTCGGTCATCTCGAGGTAGCCCGAGAGCACCTGCGCCGTCTCAGCCAGCTTGGCCGGGGCGGGGCGGTTCTGGGCATCGACGGCGATCAAGGTCGGGTCGGCCGTCACCGCCACCGCCGGTTGGGTCGAGGCGAGCACTAGCCCATTGCGGTCGGTCAGCTCACCGCGGGCGGGCAGCAGCGGAAGGGTCCGGGTCAACGTATCGGCGGCCGCGTACGAGGCGGAATCAAAGCCTTGGAGCTGGAGCAGACGACCCGCACAAAGCGAAAGGCCCATCGCCACGATGATCAGCACCGCATGCAGGCGGCGAGGTGAGGAGCTCAGCGGGATCCGCATCGAACCAACGCGCTTGCGCCGGCGAGGGGCCGCTCGGGGCGGCGTACGCGGCCGCACCACCGTGCCGTCGCGCAGGATCCGTTCCCGGCGGTCGGGTCGCGGAGACGATCCGGAGCGGCTGCTCGGACCGTGTCGAGGGGTCGCGCGGCGCCGGGGGGCCGGTGCCGTTGTGCGCAGCGGCCGGGTGGACTGCCGGCCTTTCGGGTGGGGCCGTCGATCGGTCATCAGTTGGCGCCCTTCCGGATCGACTTCTTCTTCGCTGCGGCCTTCTTCGCTGCGGCCTTCTTCGCTGCGGCCTGCTTTTCGGCCGCCTGCTTGCTCTTCGCGACCTGCTCGGCCGCCTTGCGTTTCTCGGCCGCCGCCTCGGCCTTCAGCTTGGCCTTGATCTTGGCCGCCTTCGCCTCTCTGGCGGCCTGTCGGGCGGCCCGGTCCGCGACCCGCTCGGCCTTGGTCTTGACGATCAGAGTCTCCGCCTCGTTGCCGGTCACCGGTGCCGGCTTGCCGATCACCTTCCCTTTCGGCAGGACCAGGAACGCCGGGTAGGGATTGGGCCGCATACCGAGGGTCGAAGCGCGTCGAGCGAGCTCCTGGGGTGCGGCGAGCACATCGAGCTGGTTCTCCAGATCAGCCTGGGTGTACGCCAGCTCAGTCGCTTGCCGGCTAAGGCCCCGGGACTGAAAGGCCTGGTTCTGCAGGGTGGTGTTGAGCATCAGGAGACCGGCCATGCCGAATCCGAAGACACCGATCAGCACCAGGAGGAAGGGAAACCTGGCCATCCGGGCCGCCGGTGCCGCGACCGATTCGAGTCGGGGTCGCACTCGGGTCGGCGCTACCCGCTCGTCGCGCCAGCCAGTGATCGGTGCCCAGAGCGCACTCATGCGCTCACCTCCATCGAAGATTTCTTGGTGGGGAAGGTGTCCTCGATCCGCACGGCCGCCCGCAGCCGCGCCGAGGCCGCCCGCGGATTGACCGCGGCTTCGGCCTCACTCGGGCGCTGGGCGCCACGGGTGAGGAGCCGGAGTTCGGGACCCATGCCGGGTGGCACGACCGGCAGATCGCGCGGGGCCCGGTCGTGGGAGCCGACGGCGAGGATCTGCTTGACCAGTCGGTCTTCCAGCGAGTGGTACGCCAGCACGGCGATCCGCCCGTTGAGGGCCAGGGCGGCGATCGCACTCGGCAGCACGGACTCCAGCGCGGCAAGCTCGGCGTTCACCTCGATCCGCAACGCCTGGAACGTCCGCTTGGCCGGATGGCCGCCAGTCTTGCGGGTCGCCATCGGGATCGAGTCGTACAGGAGTTGCACGAGCCGACCCGAGTTGCTGAACGGCTCACGCTCCCGTTCGGTGACGATCCGCCGGGCGATCCGGTCGGCAAACCGCTCCTCGCCGTAGCGGCGGAGGATCAAGGCCAGGTCGCTCCGCGAGTAAGTGTTGAGGATCATCGCCGCGGTCAGTTCCTGACGGCCCATCCGCATGTCCAGCGGTGCGTCCTGCGCGTACGCGAAGCCGCGTTCGGCGTCGTCGATCTGCATCGAGGAAACCCCCAGATCCAGCAGCACACCCTGGACCCTGGGCGTGCCCAGGCGCTTCAGGACCTCCGGCAGCTCGTCGTAGACGGCCTCGACCAGATGCACCCGGTCACCGAAGGCCGCGAGTCGCTCCCCGGCCAGCGTCAGGGCGGCGGGATCGCGATCGAGACCGATCAATCGGGCCTCCGGGCAGGCGGTCAACAAGGCCTCAGCGTGTCCGCCCAGGCCCAGGGTGCCGTCGACCAGGATCGGCGGACCCGACACCAGCGGTTGCAGAGCCGGCGCCAACAGCGCCACGATCTCGTCGAGCATGACAGGCCGGTGCAAGCTTCCGGCGGCGCTCATCCGAGGAACCTCAGCAGGACCCAGAGGGCGAAGGTCACGCCGATCGACGCGCCGAGGGAGAGTATGGCCACCGATAGGCCGTCGCGCGCCTCGTGGCGGATCCGCCTGCGAGTCGAGGCGTCCGCCGGGGACCTATCGACCTCAGGTGCGGACATCTCGACCCTTCCGTGATCCCTTCGACCGAAGGGTGCTCGTGTAGAGGGGTTTCAACCCGAGATCCGCGGGAAGTCCTACCTGGCACCGGGGAAGTTGCGTCAGGGAGTCAGACCTGCGGGTTGAAGCCTCACTACACGAGCCGTGCTGTTCCTTACCTGTCCTGTCCTTGGTTGTGCTGGCCTTACCTGTCCTGCGGGGTGTACCGGCTGCGTTGCCCGTACCCCTCGCCGTGTTCCTCAGATCCCGGGGAACACGGTTTCGTTCAGATCGGCGTACGCCGATTCCTTCTGGGCCGAGTACGCCTCCCATGCGGTTGCGTCCCAGACCTCCACCCTGTTGATCGCCCCCACAACCACGCAGTCCTTATCCAGGCCCGCGTACGCCCGCAGATGAGACGGGATCGTGATGCGGCCCTGCTTGTCAGGCGTGTCGTCCGAGGCCCCCGACGCGAGCATGCGCTGGTAGTCACGGACGAGCTGCTGACTGGAAGAGGCAGTCCGCACGGCTTCGGTCACCTCGACGAACGTCTTGATCGGCCAGATGGCCAGGCATCGCTCCTGGAATCGAGTGATCACCAGGCCGTCAGCCAGTTCGTCGCGGTACTTCGCCGGGAGGATCAGACGGTTCTTCTCATCGAGCTTCGGAGTGTGGGTGCCGAGAAACACGGGCCACTCTCCTTACCCACTTGATTGTCATTGCTCTCCACTTCGCGCCACTGTACTCCACTTCCCTCCACTTGCTGCCGGATTGGGGAGGATGAACCCCAATCGGCGTGTTGACCCGCCCGAGGGGCGCGATCCCTTGGGCTCGAAGACGGGTTTCGGCAGCCGCGCGGACTGGACGTTTTCCACCGCAGCCGGCAGAACGCGCGGCGCCCGACGTCCGAAGCGCGCGTGATCCATCGCACCCGCCAGAACGGACGGCCGAGACCTCGGAGCGGCCGACTCACGCGGGGGGTGGGCCGCGACCCGCAGGCGCGGCCCCGATTCGAAGAGGTCGTCTATGCGCTTTCGGGCGACGGGTCGTCATCACCACGTAAGGTGACCTGCGGGAGACACGACGGAGGGGCAGTGAGTCTGAGTTACGAGAAGGCGACCGAGGTCGGCCCTGAGCGGAGCTATTCCCTCGGTGACGTCGTGCAGGTGATGGGTCAGGTCCGGACCGCCATCGAGACGGTGATCGAGGGCAAGCGGAGCTCGGTGGACTTGGCCCTGGTCGTTCTGCTGGCCGAAGGTCACCTCCTGGTCGAGGATGTGCCCGGCGTGGGCAAGACCATGTTGGCCAAGGCCCTGGGCCGCTCGATCGACTGTTCGGTACGCCGCGTGCAGTTCACCCCGGATCTGCTGCCGTCCGACATCACCGGCGTCTCGATCTTCAATCAGGAGACCCGCGACTTCGAGTTCAAGCCGGGCGGCATCTTCGCCAATATCGTCGTCGGCGACGAGATCAACCGCGCCTCACCGAAGACCCAGTCGGCTCTGCTGGAGTCGATGGAGGAACGCCAGGTCAGCGTGGACGGCACCACGTACCTGCTCGATTCGCCGTTCATGGTCGTCGCCACCCAGAACCCGATCGAGATGGAGGGCACCTACCCGCTGCCCGAGGCTCAGCGGGACCGCTTCATGGCGCGGATCCAGATGGGATACCCAACACCGAGCGCGGAGTTGGACATGCTCGACTCGCATGGGTCGTCCGATCCCCTGGCGGCGCTGCAGCCGGTGACCGACGGCGCGGTGATCCACGGGCTGGTCCAAGCGGTGAAGACGGTCTATGTCAGCCCCGCGGTCAAGCACTACCTGGTCCAGGTGGTCAACGCCACCCGCAACTCCCGTGATCTGCGGCTGGGCGCCTCGCCCCGCGCCACGCTCCAACTGCTGCGGGCCAGTCGGGCGTTCGCCGCCCTGTCGGGTCGGGACTATGTCAGCCCGGACGACATTGCCGCCCTCGGCGTCTCGGTGCTCGCCCACCGGGTGCTGCCTTCGACCGACGCTCAACTCGCCCGTCGTACGGTGACCGACATCATCGCCTCCGCGATCCAGTCGGTCCATATCCCTGATCGCAGATGAAACAACCCTGGCGACTACTCACCGCACGCGGCCGAATCTTTCTGATCGCCGGCCTCGGCGTGGTGCTGGTGGCGATGGTCGCCGGTCAACGCGACGTGATGCGGCTGGGGTTGCTGCTGGCCGCCCTCCCGGTGGTCGCGGTGATTCTGGTGTCCCGGGCCCGACTGCGGATGTCGTGCGAGCGGGCGGTGGAGCCCGCCCAGGTGGCCCTCGGGTCACCGATGAGGGGTCAGATCGTGCTCGGCCAGGACGGCCGTCTCCCGGCGGCGATCCTGTTCCTGGAGGACGCGGTGCCGCGTGAGCTCGGCAGCCGACCGCGCTTCCTGGTCGACAAGGCCGATCAGCGCTGGCGCCGGGTGGTGGAGTACCCCCTGCTCGGCCGGGTCCGCGGTCGATTCGCCACCGGGCCGCTCACCGTACGCACGTCTGACCCCTTCGGACTGGTCCAGCTGGACCGGCAGTTCGTGGCCACCACCGAGGTGATGGTCACGCCGCGGATCGTCCCGCTGCCGAGCCTCCGGGCGACCGGCGGCGCCGGCAGCACCGGTGAGGCCCGACCGCACCGGATCGGCATCGTCGGCCAGGACGATGCACTGGTCCGCGAATACCGGCCGGGCGACGACGTACGCCGGGTGCACTGGCGCTCCACGGCTCGCTGGGGGGAGTTGATGGTCCGGCGCGAGGAGCAGGCCTGGGACCCGAGCGCCAGCATCATGCTGGACTCGCGATCAGCCGCCCATGCCGGTCGCGGCATGCAGAACTCACTGGAGTGGGCCATCTCGGCCGCGGCCTCCATCGCCATCCATTTCTTGGACGACGGGTTCGGGGTCGAGATCTACGAGGCCGACGGTGCGCTCAACATCGCCGGCTCGATGGGCCAGCACAGCTCGGCCTCCCAGGAGCTGGTGGTCAGCCGACTGACCGACCTGAGGCCCCGCTCGACCACCACGATGCACTACGCCGTGGAGTCGGCTGCCGTGGATCGCCCGGGACAACTGGTCATCGCCATCATGGGCCGGATGACGGCCGAGGACGCGAACGCCATGCTCCGGGTCCGTCGCAATCGCGCGTACGGGCTGGCCATGGTGCTGGACGTCGACACCTTCGCCGACTTTCCCGCCGGCGAGCGTGACCGGACCCAGCACGAACTGGCCATGCAGATCCTTCGCGACAGCCAGTGGCGGGTGGTCGAGGTTCCGCGCGGCATGGGCGTCGACGACGCCTGGTCCTCGCTCGAGCAATTGTTGACGGCGGCCTGATGCGACCGGCAGACCGTAGCGGCATCGCGGTGATTATCTCGGTGATCCTCGCATCGATCACCGTGCTGCCCCTGACATCGGACCGCAACTTCTTGTTGATCAGTTGGTTCCTGATCATCCTGATCGGCGCCCTGAGCATCGGTCTGCGGCGAGCGCGGATCGGCAGCAGTTCCATTCTCAGCGTGCAGCTCGCGACGCTGATCGCCTGTTCGATCGGGCTCAGCCTGATCATGGCGGTGCCGGAGGGTGCGCTGTTCGCGCCGTGGTACCAGCGCTATCCCATCCTGTGGCTCTCCGGCATCGAGCACATGCGTACGCAGGCGTCGCCGATGGATCCGAACGACGGTGTGGCTCTGATCTTCATCACCACCATCGGCCTGATCATGATCATGACCGACCTACTGGTCTCCGGCGTTCATCGTCCGGCCTGGTCCATCGCGCCACCGGCCACCCTGTTCCTGGTCCCCGCCCTGGGGCTCGGGACCGACACCGGCGTGTTCAACTTCGTCCTCATCGCGGCCGGTTTCCTGCTCATCCTGGCCGTCGAAGGCCTGAACGGCACGGCCCGATGGACGCGTGGGCTGTCCCGTGACTCGGCCGACGGCTTCGGTTCGGCCACCCCGGTGGTCTGGCGAGCGGCCGGCTATCTGGCGGCACCGGCAGTCGGGCTGACGATCCTCGGCGGCTTCATCCTGCCGACGTTGATGATCCCGGGTTTCGGCTTCGGCAGCGGCCCGGGGGGCAACGGCCCGCTGCAGCTGACCGACCCGACGCTTGATCTGCGACGCAATCTCAACCAGCCCGACGACCGGACCGTGATCGAGTACACGACCGACAAGCCCGGCGGGGTCTACCTGCGGATGGCGTCGCTGCCCCAGCTCTCGGCCGCCGGCTGGGGCAATGTGCAGATCCGGCTGAACTCCGGCACCACCCTGAGCGACATTCCCGGCGTCAACCTCGAACCGGACACTCGCCGCAAAACGACGATCCGAGTGCTGGACTTCGGTTCGCAATACCTGCCGATGCCGTACGCGCCGCGTAGCTTCGAGGCGTCCGGCGACTGGCGCTACGACTCGAATTCGCTTGTCGTAGTCAACGCCAATAACCGCGCGCAGGATCTTCGCCGGCTCACCTACTCGGTGGACAGCGTGGACATCGTGCCGGACAGTGCCGCGCTGGACCAAGCGCCGGCCGGTACGCCGAGTGATGACTCCGTGACCGGCACGATCCCCCGCGACCTGCCCGGGTCGTTGACCCGACTCGCCGAAAAGGTCACTGCCGACGCCGACAGCCCGGCCGAGAAGGCGGCGGCCATCCAGGCCTATCTGCGCAGCAGCAAGTTCACGTACAGCACCGAGCGGCTTCCCGGCAGTGGCTACGGGGCGCTGGAGAACTTCCTGCTCCGCGACAACAAGGGCTATTGCGAACAGTTCGCCTCAGCGATGGCCATGATGGCCCGGGTCGTCGGCATCCCGTCGCGGGTCTCGGTCGGCTTCCTGCCCGGTGATCGCGACGGCGACGCCTGGAAGGTGTCGATCCGCGACATGCATGCCTGGCCGGAGCTCTACTTCGCCGGCTACGGCTGGGTGCGCTTCGAGCCCACCCCCGCCTTGGTCACCGGCACCGCTCCGGCCTGGACCGTCCAGAACGACGAGAACCCGACCGAGGATCCGTCGACCGGGCCCTCCTCGGCGCCCAGCGAAAGCACGGCGTCCGGTTCGTCCGCACCGTCAGCAGCGCCGACCGACGCCCCGACCGCCGCCGATGACGAGGCCGGGGCACGGCTCGCGAAGACGGTGATCTCCGCCGGGGTGGGATTGGTCGTCCTGCTGGTCCTCGCCGCTCCGGCCACTATCCGGATCCGTCGACGCAGCAGCCGGTTCAACCCCGACGAGATGCCGGCCGACCAGGTCGAGGCGGCCTGGGCCGAGATCCGGGACACGGTGCTCGACTTCGGTGGGCGGTGGCCCGCCGGGTCGCCCCGGGCGATCGGTGAGCAGATCGGCAGTCGCCTGGACGGCGCCGAGGCGACCTCGATGAGCCAAGTGGCCACCCTGGTCGAACGCTCGCGCTACGCCCGGAGCCTGCCCGGCGAACCCCTCACCGACCGGCTCCCGGCGATCACCGACGAGATCCGCCACGGTCTCGCCGCGCCGCAGAGCCGTTTCCGGCGGGTCCTGGCCTTCCTGGTGCCGCGCTCCCTGTTCAAGCGGCGTACCGAGCTCTGATCCTCGCCGGCTATCGCGTCCGGCGGCTGCCGTCGTTTCTCCGCACCCGGTCCGATCTGACGCCGGAATCGGGGCCGATCTGCCGTCGTTTCTCCGCACCCGGTCTGATCTGCTCGCGCACTCGGGGGAAACGACACACAGCTCCGAAGTGCGCAGACGCACTTCGGAGCTGAGGTTCAGAAGGGGTGGGCCGTGATCCCGAGGGGTCAGAAGCCCTCGTCGCGCCGCTTACGCCAGCGCTCTTCCATCTTGTCCATGAAGCCTTGGCCGTCCGGCCCGCGGGTGCCCGGAGCCGTCTTGGCGTGAGCGCGGCCGGTCCCAGGATCGGCGCTGGTGCCGACGTGCTGCCAGGAGTAGATGGCGGTCACCGCGGCCGCGACCATGATCACGAAGCCGAGCACGCTGAGGAAGGGGGTGACGGAGATGCCGGCGACCAGCAAGGCCAGGCCGGCGAAGAAGCCGACACCGGCGATAGCCGCCCGTCGACGATGAATCCGCCGAACCCCGGTGCCGCGCATCGCGTTCACCAGCTTGGGGTCGTCAGCCGCCAGTGCAGCTTCCATCTGCTCGAGAAGCCGTTGCTCCTCGTCTGAGAGGGCCATCGGCCACCTCCCACCGTCTAGGTCGTCCGCGTTCGGTCATGATACGCGCCTCACCCGTGGAAGAGGCCGGCAGTTCGGTCTGGGATACCGACGACCCGCCAGCGGGTGGCGCAGTGCAGCATGAAGTTCGTCCAGTTGGGCGAATGTGAGACCAGTCTAGGTGGCCCGGGGGCTGTCCGGTAAAGAATGACCGAACCCACGGGATCCAGACCGATCTCGTGTCAGCACCGCTCGCTGCACGGCACCCGAGCCGAACTTGCGTACGGCCGCATCCACGGCCTGGTCCGCCTCGCGCCAACCCCGCTCCGGATCGGTGAGCTGCGGCTGCCGGTAGGCCCGACTGCGCTCGACGAGTTGCTCCATCCGTACCCCTACCCGGCGGATCCGCGCCCGGTCGAGTTTGAGCCGGTCAAACAGCGTGACCGCCCCGGCATAGATCTCCTCGGTCACGTCGGTCGGTGTCGGCATGGTCGCCGATCGGGTCACCTCGGTGAAATCCGCGAACCGTACCGAGATCGACACAGTCCGGCCGAGCATCCGCTGCTTGCGCATCCGGCTTGCGGTTCGATCAGCCATCCGGAGCAACTCGCGTTTGACGATCTGGGGCTCGCAGGTGTCCTGCCCGAAGGTCTCCTGAGAGCCGACGCTGCGCTCAGGCACCATCGGCACCACGCGGCGCGGATCGCGGCCCCACGCCAGCTCGATCAGTCCACCACCCGCGTTGGGGCCGAAGGTCTGGCGCATGGCTCCACGCGGCGTCCGCGCCAATTCGCCGACGGTGAAGATGCCCATCCGGTGCAGCTTGTCGGCCGTCGGCCGGCCGACCCCCGACATGGCCTCCACCGGCATCGGATGCAGAAAGTCGATCACCTGGTCGGGCGGCACCTCGACCAGTCCGTCGGGCTTCGCCGCCCGCGAGGCCACCTTGGCCACGAACTTGGTCGGCCCGATGCCGACCGAACAGGTGATCTGCTGCTCGTCAGCCACCACGGCCCGCACGTACTCCCCGATCGTGCTCGGTGACCCGTACATCTTGATCGAACCGGTGATGTCCAGAAATGCCTCATCGATGGATGCCGACTCCACCACCGGGCTGACGCGGGCGAAGACCTCGACGATCGCCTTGGACACCGCCGAGTAGCTGTCGAAGTCGGGGCTGATGAACGTCGCGTTCGGGGCCAGTCGACGGGCCTGATTGGACGGCATGCCGGACCGTACGCCGCGGGCCCGCGCCTGATAATTCGCCGACAGCACGACGCCCCGCGGCGAGCCGCCGACGATGACCGGAACCCCCCTCAACTCGGGACGGCGGCGCAGCTCCACCGAGGCGTAGAACGCGTCCATGTCGACGTGCATGACGATCCGCGAAGCCATCCGTGCCCCTATCGAACTGATGTTCGATTAGCGTACCGGAATCCGTGCCTCGGTGCACGGTCACCATCAGCGGCGGGCCGCGAACCTCAGCGCGAGGCCAGTGATTGAGAGCGGCGCCCAGCTCACCGACCGGTCTGGGCGAAAATCTGGACCTGCGGCGCCAGGGCCCGGAATGTCGGGTCGACGCTGATCTCGGCCTCCAGGGCAGCGAGCTCGGCGGAGGATCCCGGCTCGGCATCGAGGGTCCCCTCCGGCACCTGATCACTGATCGCCCCGATCCCGTGACTGCTGCGCACGCTGAAGCCAGCCGCACCGACCAGTCGGACGAGTTGATCATGGTCGAAGCGCCCCGGTTCGGCCAGCGTGCGCCTGGCCAGAGCGATGTGTCCGGCCAGCGCCTGGGTCAGCACGAGCGAATGCCGCTGGGCGACGAGCAAGCTGAGCACGCCGCCGGGCCGGAGCACGTCGGCGATCGCCGACAGCGCCTGGGCCGGCGAGTCGACCACCTCGAGCACCCGATGGCAGAGCACCACGTCCACTTGGCGAAGGCCGATGAGCTCGACGAGATCGGTGGCATCGCCCTGGCGGCCCAGGAGGCGACCACTCAGCCCGGACTCGGCGGCCCGGCGCTCCAACGAGGCCAGGGCATCCGGACTCGGGTCGATGACCGTGATCCGATGTCCGTCGGCCGCCAGCGCGCTCGCGATGCCGCCGGTCCCACCGCCGAGATCGACCACGTCGAGCGGCCGCCATTCACCCGGGATCAGCCCGTCGAGCTGGGATCGGAGAAGATCGAGCAGGAACGACACCGACACGGACCGCGGGCGGCGGATCTCGGACAACGCGTCCTCCTGTTCGTCAGTGTCACCCGAGCTTATCCGTCGGCCGATGATCCCCTTGGAGCTCGGCCCGCCGGCCGCGGTGTCGTTCCGACGTCGGGTGAGTGACGGCCCGCTCCACCAACGTGAGAAATGTCTGGGCATCACGGACCAGATCATCGGCTTCCCGGGCACTGACGATGGCCGTCGCCCCCGCCCTGACGGCATCGCGCTTGCCGGCGGTGGCCGCGAAGAATCCGGCCCACTCCGCATATTCCGGTGCGACCTCGGCCAGCAGCCGCCACGCATTGCGGGGCCGGCGGCGCTGGGCGGCGACGGCTGGATGGGAGTGCAGTGACAAGACGATGGCGGCGATCCGGAGAGCCGCAGCGTGGGCGGCCAGGAACCGCTCACCCGGGCGCTCGGCCAACTCGGCCTCGACGATCGCCGCACGAGCCCGTTGCAGATCAGCAGAGAATCGAGACTCGGACATGCTTCGGCGGATCCCCTCATCGGTGTGGTCAGGTCATGGAGCCGACCCGGGGTTGGCGGCCTCGATGCGGATGGGGGTCGAGTCCCACCCGCATCGAGGCAAGCCTGGTGTGCATGCCGCGAACACGCACTGGCCTCGATCAGGCGACCTGGTCGGCCCTTCCCCAAGTGCACATTTAGAACGCCTGTTCGAACAGAGCCAAACCTACACCCGGCCACTGACCATTCGTCAAGTAGGAGCTCTCGTGTCGCGAGCCCGGTTGGACGAGCGCACCCTCAGTTGCCCCAGCCCATCGGGAAGACCTCGAAGGTGGTGGCCATCGGGACCCCGAAGCGCGTGCCGGCCTGGCGCGCGCCGCCCTCCAGGAACTCCCGCGGGTCGAAGTGCTCCCAGCCCAGACCGTCGATGTACGCGCCGTGCGCGATCAGCGACGCGACGCCCTGGTCGAAGGTGTCAGTGGTATCGACGGCGTGCCGGCCGTCGGGCGAGCCGGCCGCCCAGACCTGGCCGACGCCGCCCCACGGCTCGATACCGCCGACGAGTTGTTCGCTGAAGATCCACCGGTTGCCGGCATCGCGGACGGCGTCCAGCGTCGCCTTGCCGGTCGCCATGTGATCGGCCTGGTTGAGCGCCTGCCCGCCCCAGGTGTCGCGGAAATTGTTGGTGATCACGATCTCTGGGCGGTGTTTGCGGACCACCGCGCAGATGGCCCGCCGCAACTCGACGCCGTACTCCAGCACCCCGTCCGGCAGACCGAGGAACTCCACGGTGTCCACCCCGACGATCCGTCCGGACTCGATCTGCTCGGCCTCCCGGACCCTTCGGCATTCGTCGGGGGCCAGCCCATCGATCCCGGCCTCACCGCTGGTGACCATCGCGTACACCACGGTTTTGCCTTGTCCGGTCCAGCGGGCGATGGCGGCCGCCGCCCCGAATTCCAGGTCATCGGGGTGGGCCACCACGCACAGGGCGGTGTTCCAGGACTCATCAACGGGTTCGAGTTCAGCCATGAAACTGAGCGTAATCGCGGGGATGTCAGCCTGTCAGCGTGGGGCGGTCGAGGTCAGCGCGCTCCGCGACGGACGAGAATAGCCAGATGGAATTGCTGTGCGGAGCAACGGCGGCCACCGGCTGATGAGCAATCCCGTGGTGGTGATCGGGGGCGGTCTCGCCGGCATGGCCGCCGCCGCCCGGCTGGCCAAGAACGGCCATCCGGTGGAGCTGTACGAGGCCGCCGGCCAGCTGGGCGGGCGTTGGGCGCCGACGGAGCTCAGCCCCGGAATCCTGGTCGATGCGGCGCCGTCGGTGCTTGGATTTCCGGCGCCGTGGCGCGACCTGTTCCGTAAGAGTGGCCGGCCGCTGGAGGCCGAACTGGGCCGGATGGGCTATGCCCTGGAGCCGGCGGACCCGACGGTCTACGAGTTCGCCGACGGTGCGGAATTGCGGCTCCCGAGCGATCGCGGCGATCAGTTCGAAGCACTCGCGGCCGCGTACGGGAACCCGGTCGCCGCGCGCTGGCGCGATCTGATCGACTCGCTGGCCGAGCTCTGGCAGGCCCTGCGGCCGCTGGGCCTGGAGGCGGAGTTGCACGCTCGCGATCGTTGGGGCCGGTCGACCCAGCTCAGCCGTTCGGTCCGGCGGCACCTGTGGAGCCGACGGAGTCTGGCCGACCTGGCCGGCTCGGCACCCCACCCTCATCTGACGGCTCTGGTCCGGAGTGTCGCTCACCGCCACGGCGCAACTCCCGAGGCCACACCGGCCATGGTCGCCGTCGAGCTGTGGAACACCCGAACCTTCGGCCGGTGGCAGATCATCTCGTCGGGCGGCTCGACCGCGACCGGCGCCGGCCGCTCGTCGGTGCTGACCGAAGCGCTCGCCGCGCGGCTGAAGCTGCGCAAGGTCGTCGTTCGGCTGGGAGTGCCCGTCCAGGGCCTTCACCTCGAAGCGGGGCGGGTCGTGGCGGTGCTGACCGCCAACGGCTCCCAGCCCGCCGCCGCGGTGATCAGCACGGTCGACCCGTGGTCCAGCGCCCATTGGCTCCCCGCCGCGGGACGGGCCGGCCGCGACCTGGGCACCCTCTCCCCCGCGCTGGCCCCCACGATCGAGCACACGCTGGTCGGCGGGCCCCCGGGTCCGATGGGCGAACACATCGGGTTGAGCGCGGCCGGCGTACCGGTGATCAGCTACCGGCGGCCGGTGGGCGATCGCACCCTGCTCACGGTGCACGACTTCGCCCGTCCGCAGCGCTGTGCCGCGTACGGCGTGGCCTGGCGGGGGTTCGGCAGCTGGTTGCCGCGCCCCCCGATCAGCGGAGCGGCGCCCGGGTTGTTCACCGCCGGTCCGTGGTCGGCCGCTGGATCCGCCCCGTCGAGCCAGATCCTGTCGGGCGCGCTGGCCGCGTACGCCTGCCAGGACCTGCTCACGGGCCACAGCTCACCGGACCGCCAATAATTATCGTTCTCGCAGTTTCCGGGTCGCCGGAATCTCCGTATACTCAGTTGTTCGTTTTCCCTCCCGTGAGGATCTTCCTTCCTTGACCGATGTGGACACCGCGACCGGCCTCGGGGCCGAGTCGAACGGCCACCAAAGCGATATCGAACGTGAGCTGGCGATCGAGCAGGCGCACGTCGATCTGGTGTACGGCCGGCTGGCCGAAGCGACGCGGTCCGCCCGGCAGGTCGCCCGGGCGGGGCGTTCGCTGTTCCAGTCCGACCGCGGCTCCTATGTGCGCGAGGAAGACGGCACCGGGCTGTACGAGCGCGACGTCTTCGCCTTCCAGGCGGCCAAGCGCCTGGCCGTGCTGGACGCCGAACACGAGGGACTGGTCTTCGGCCGCCTCGACCGCACCGACGGCGAGGTCCGCTACGTCGGGCGGATCGGTGTCCGGGACGCCGACTACGAGCCACTGGTCATCGACTGGCGGGCGCCCGCCGCGGAGCCGTTCTACCGGGCGACACCGGCCACGCCGATGGAGGTCGTCCGCCGTCGGGTGCTGCGCTGCCACGGCGATCGAGTCATCGGCATCGAAGACGACCTGCTCGACGGCGACCAGGCCGACACCGAGCTCGTGGTGATTGGTGAAGGGGCGCTGATGGCGGCTCTCACCCGGGCCCGCGGCCACACCATGCGCGACATCGTGGCGACCATCCAGAGCGAGCAGGACGAGGCCATCCGGGCCCCGTACCAGGGCTTCACGATGATCTCCGGCGGACCGGGCACCGGTAAGACCGTGGTCGCCCTGCACCGGGCGGCCTACCTGCTCTACTCCAACCGCCGACGCTTCGAGTCGGGTGGCGTGCTGGTCGTCGGGCCGAGCCGGGTCTTCATGAACTACATCGAACGGGTGTTGCCGTCGCTCGGCGAGGAGTCGGTCACCCTCCGCTCGATCGGTTCGGTGGCCTCTGACGTCGTCAAGATCACCGGCGATCACACCGATCCGGCCGAGACCGCCGCCGTGAAAGGCAGCCTGCGGATGGCCCGGGTGCTGCGCCGCCTGGTCAACGAGCCGCCCCAGACCGTGCCCCTCGAACTGCGGGTCACCCTGCGCGGCAATGTGCTCGTGTTGCCACCGGCAACGCTCCGCCATATCCGCCTCGACGTGTTGTCCAACCACAAGCTCAACCTGGGCCGGGAGGCGGCGGAGAAGGCGTTGCTGACCGCGCTCTGGCGAATCCGTCCGGATGATCTTGATCAGGAACGCGACGAGTTCGACGATCGGGTCAGCGACCTCGCCACGTTC
This sequence comes from uncultured Actinomycetota bacterium, assembly GCA_963731295.1. Taxonomy (GTDB): domain Bacteria; phylum Actinomycetota; class Actinomycetes; order Propionibacteriales; family Propionibacteriaceae; genus Microlunatus. The sequence goes on along the minus strand of CAVSUP010000003.1, from coordinate 1,352,869 downwards.
GCGATGTTCGTCAACGCCTGGTGGCCGGCCACCAGCGCCACTTCGGCTCTGAGGTGGCTGGCCGATCCCGAGCTCACCCGACGGGTGTCGGGATCGCTGCTGTCCAACAGTGAATGCGCGTTGCTCAGTGCCAGCTACCAGCGGACCGACACGCTCTGGACGGCGGCCGACGGCGCGCTGCTGGACGAGCTGGTCCAATTGCTCGGCCCGGTGCCGGAGGCGGAGTCCGATCCGTCGCTCTATCTCGAATCGGACGCCGAATTCTCTGAGGTGGTGACCACCGCCGATCGGCTGTCGACCCCCCGCGAGATCGATCCGTTCGAGTTGCCGCACGAGACGTACGCACACATCCTCGTCGACGAGGCCCAGGACATCACGCCGATGCAATGGCGGATGCTCCGCCGGCGCGGCGCCAGTGCCAGTTGGACGATCGTCGGAGATCCGGCCCAGAGCTCCTGGCCCGATCCCGCCGAGGCGGCCCGCTCGATCAGCGAGATCATCGGCACCGCACCGGTACGCCGGTTCCGGATGAGCACCAACTACCGGAGCCCGTCGGAGGTGTTCGACCTCGCCGCCAAGGTGGTCGTCAGCGCGTTCCCCGAGGCCGACCTACCCAAGGCGGTCCGATCCACCGGCATCGCGCCCGCGCTGCGGGTCACTCCCGCTGACCGCCTGACGGCGTCCATGATCGACAACGCCCGTGAGTTGCTCGATCAGGTCGCGGGCACGGTCGGAGTGATCTGCCCGCCGTCACTCAAGGCATCGCTGTCCGCCGAGCTGGCGGCGGCCGAGCTCGAGGGTGGCGACCGGATCGCCCTGGTGACGTCGTTGGAATCCAAGGGCCTCGAGTACGACGGCGTCCTGGTGATCGATCCTGATCAGATCGTCAGCGAGTCGCCGGGTGGAGTGCGGTCGCTCTACGTCGCGCTGACCCGCCCGACGCAGCGGCTGGTCACGCTCGACGCCGCGCCTGGTGCAGATTGGCGTAGATCTCTCGGGTAGCCCGGGATCGGTTCTGGGTGAAGAAATGCAGCCCGGGAGCGCCGCCGTTCAACAACGCCTCCGACAGCTCGGTGGCCAGTTCGATGCCCACCCGGCGTACTTGATCATCATCGTCGGCGACCTCGTGGATGCGATCGGTGACCGCCGTCGGCAGCGCCGCCCCGGACAGCTCGGCGAACCGGGTGACCTGGCGCAGATTGAGGATCGGCATGATGCCCGGGATGATCGGCAGATCGCAGCCCAGGGCTCGGACCCGTTCCACCAGGGCGAAGTAGTCGGCGGCGGTGAAGAACAGCTGGGTGATCGCGAAGCTGGCCCCGGCGTCGGCCTTCTCGGCCAGGATCCGCGCATCAAGATCATGATCTTGATGTTCGGGATGCGGATCGCAGAAGGCCGCGACCCCGACGCAGAAGTGGCCGAGCTCACGGACCAGGGCCACCAGTTCGGTGGCGTTGTTCAGTCCTTCGGCGTGCGGCTCCCACGGCACCGTCGGGCCGCCTGGCATGTCGCCCCGGATAGCCAACACATGGCGTACGCCGGAGGCCGCATACGAGCCGATGACCCGGCGAAGTTGATCACGACTCTGACTGGCACAGGTGAGGTGGGCCATCGACCGCATCGTGGTGTGCTGGGCGATCGCTTCGGTGGCGGTGATCGTCCGGTCGCGCGTCGAACCACTCGCGCCGTAGGTCACCGAGACGAAGTCGGGGCCGAGCGATTCGAGCTCGCGTACGGCCTGCCAGAGCTGACGTTGCTGGAGCTCGTCCTTGGGCGGAAAGAACTCGAAGGAGAACAGCGGGCGATCACTGGTCTGCAACAGATCGGCGATGGTCGGACTCCGCGGCACGCGGTCGGTGGACCCGGAGATTCGATCACGGCCCGGCATGCGAACACCCTAGGACAAGCGATTCGGTTGGCTCCGTAGGCTCATCATGTGGTCAACCCTGTCCTGAGCGCGGTCGGCGCCGACGCGATCCTCAATCCGCAGTCTCCCCTCGGACAGGAGTTCCGGGACGCCATCTCGTCGGCGATCACCGGCTTCCTCGGCGAACAGGCTTCGGTGCTCGACTCGGTGGGACCAGAGCTGGCACCGGTGCAGCTGATGGCCGGACAGCTGCTGTGCGGCGGCAAACGAGTCCGGCCGGCCTTCTGCCTGTGGGGTTATGTAGCCGCGGCCGGGCCGCCGAGCGCAGACGATCTGGGGCCGTTGCTGGCGGCGGCGGCCAGCTTGGATGTGCTGCACGTCAGCGCGCTGGTGCACGACGACGTGATGGATTCCTCCGATCTGCGGCGTGGGCGTCCGGCGGCGCACCGGCAGTTCGAGGCGCTGCATGCCAACGCCGGTTGGATCGGTGAGTCGGCCGCGTTCGGCAAGGCCGGGGCGATCCTGCTCGGCGACCTGCTGGTGATGTGGTCGGTCCAGATGCTGCAGGCGGCGGGTCTGGACCAGTCGGCATTGGAGCGCGCCTTGCCGATCGTCGAGGCGATGCGCACCGAGGTGACGTGCGGCCAGTATCTCGACATCGTGGCCCAGGCCCATCCCCTGCGGCAGCGGGCTCCGGCCATCGGAGCGCTGCAACCGAACATCGAGCTGGCACTCGACGAGGCGAGCCGGGTGGTGGAATACAAGGCCGCCCGCTACACGGTGCAGCGGCCCAGCCAGATGGGCGCGGCACTCGGCGGCGGCGATGATCAGCTCTACTACGCCCTCGGCGCCTACGGCTCGCCCCTCGGCCGAGCGTTCCAGTTCCGCGACGATCTGCTCGGGGTCTTCGGCGATCCGCAGGTCACCGGCAAACCGGCGGGAGATGATCTTCGTGAGGGTAAGCGCACGGTGCTCGTCGCCCACGCCTTCGCCCACGCCGGTGAATTCGGCCAGCAACTGCTGTTGCGTCGACTTGGGGATCCGGACCTGGATGCCGAAGGCGTCGACGAACTGCAGCAGGTGATCACCGAGTCCGGTGCCCGGGACGCCGTCGAGTCCATGATCAGCGACAGCTACGAGCGCGCCCTGAAGGCCCTGCACGAGGTCGACATGACCGACGAGGGCCGCGTCGGCCTGACCGCTCTGGCCGACGCCGCCGTACGCCGGGAAGCCTGACCGCTCAGCGTGCCGCGGCCTGGCTGGCTCCGCTCGTGCGCGCAGTCAGGCCAGCACGACGGCAAAGGCGGGAGCAATCCTCGAGCGGTCGGCGAAGACGTTCATGATCGAATCCCAGCGATCGGGTCGGGCCCGGGCGAAGCGGGTCCAGTCGACCAAGATCAACACCGTGGGTCGGTCCAGGTCGGTCAGGCAATCCCAGAGCGCGTCGAGGTTGCGGCCGAAGTAGTCGGGAAGGTGCATGGCCGCGGCGAGGGCAGCGTAGAACTCCCGGGTGCGGCTCGCCGGCTCGATGATCACCGACGTCCAGCCGGCTTCGTCGAGCGCCGTAGCGATCGAATGGGGTGGACCGAGCACCCGATAGAGGCCGGGCGTCAATGATCCGTCGGTGAGCCGGCTGATCGTGGTCATCGGCGGATCCGGACGAAGGTGGCGTAGTGATCACCGGTGTAGAACAACTGCCGGTCCTGATCACCGGTGACGATCCGGCGGGCTCCGCGATCGCCCTCCCCCGGCGTCGGCACGGTGTACTCACGGTAGAAACCTGAGGCCTTGCGGGGCAACACACGTTCCCGGTTGCCGAAGGTCGCCCCGTCCTTGGCGTACGGGAAGGGCCCACCTCGATCGATCAAGGTCACCGTCCGGCCCGCCTCGGCCGGCAGCGAAACAAGATCCACCAGCCGCAGCCCGGATTCCGGATCCTGATCCGTCGCCGGACGGCTGGCCGACGATCGTGGCGCGGCCGGGGTCGATGCCGATGGTCCCGCGCTCTCCGTTCCGGTCGGGCTCGCGGTCAGCGGTCCGATCAGACCGGAACGGCTGGCAAGCACCACCAGCACCACGAGCAGGCCGGCAGCGAGGGTCCCGCCGACGATCCGGGCGCGCGACCTCACCGCGCGGGGCCGGCTCCGGACAGCGCCTGGAAGGTGTAGCGCTCCATCGTCGGATCGGCCTTCCACGCCGCGCGCAACCGACTCTGGAGCTGTTGCGCAGCCGCCTCCGGATCCGACGCCTCGGTGATCGCTCGGACCACGCAGACCCGTCGGGCCCCGGCCTCGATCACCTCATCCAGGTTGTCCAGCGAAATTCCGCCGATCGCGAACCACGGCTTCGAGCTGATGGTGCCGACCGGCGCGACTTCGGCGGCATAGCGGACCAGCTCCAGTCCGACCGGCTCGTAGTCCGGTTTCGTTGACGTGGCGTAGACCGGTCCGGCGCAGAAATAGTCGACGTCGGGATCGGCGATCGCGGCATCGGTCTGGTCGGGAGCGTGGGTCGAGCGGCCAAGGATCGCCCACCGGTGCAGCTGCCGTCGGGCCGGCGCGGAGTCCCCGTCGGTCTGCCCGAGATGCAGCATGTCGGCCTGGAACCGCGCGGCCAGTCGGGGCGAATCGTTGACGCAGACAATGCCCTGGTACGGCGCCGCGGCCCGCCGGGCGATCTCCAGGGCCTCGAGCTCGGCCTCCGGCTTCATGTCCTTCTGCCGGATCTGCACGAGGTCGACCCCGCCGGCGAACGCGGCGGAGAGGAACGGTTCGAGATCGCCCTGCTTGCCCCGGGCGTCCGTGCACAGGTAGACCCGAGCGAGCCGGAGGCGGGCGTCGAGCCCCATCAGCGCAGTCACGGAGCTATTGTCGCCGCTCGCGCCGGTCCGGCGCAGCCGGACCGGGCGGATCAGGCCAGGCGTTCGCGTACGAGGGGGGCGACCTCGGTGCCGAACAGCTCGATGGAGCGCATGGTCCGGGCGTGGTCGACATGCGAGACGTGCAGCTCGAATCGATCGATCTTCATCAGGTCGTGCAGGGCCACGATCTTGTCGGCGACCAGCTCCGGCGGGCCGAAGAACAGCGCGCCCTCGGGAGCGATCAGCGCCTCGACGGCCGCATCCGACATCGGCGCCCAGCCCCGCTCCCGGCCGATCTTGGCAAAGGTCGCCCGGTACGCGGGCAGGAATTCGGCCCGGGCGGCCGCTTCGTCGCTGAAGACGTAGCCGTGACTGTGCACCGCCAGCGGCGTGGCCAGGTCCCGCTCGCCGTACTCCAGCGCTCGGCGGTAGAGCTCGGCCAGCGGAGCGAACCCGGCCGGCTGCCCGCCGATGATGGCCAGCGCCATCGGCAACCCGAGAGTGCCGGCCCGGACCACCGAGTTCGGCGTTCCACCGACCGCGATCCAGATCGGCAACGGCCGTCCCTCCGGGCGCGGATAGACGACGGCGTTGCGCAACGGCGGGCGGAAGCGGCCGGACCAGGTCACCGGGTCGTCGCCGTTCAGGGCGAGCAACAGGTCGAGCTTCTCCGCGAACAGCGCGTCGTAGTCCTCCAGGGATTGGCCGAACAGCGGGAACGATTCGGTGAACGAGCCGCGACCGGCCATCAGCTCGGCCCGACCCGATGAGACCAGATCCAGGGTGACGAAGCTCTGGAAGGCCCGCACCGGATCGACTGAGCTCAGCACCGTGACCGCGCTGGACAGTTTGATCCGGCTCGTGGCCCCGGCGATCGCCGCCAGGATGATCTCCGGCGCCGAGGCCGCCATGTCGGCCCGGTGATGTTCGCCGATGCCGTAGACGTCGAGGCCGACCTGCTCGGCGAGCTTCGCCTCCTCGACGACCTGACGGATCCGTTGGCCCGGGGAGATGCTCGGATCGGTCATTTCAGCGAAGGTCGTCAGTCCCAACTCGATGCCTGCCACACCACATTGTGGACGCGGATTTGACGGCGAGCACCCCGAGGTTGTTGGTTTGGCACGCAGATAACGATTTGGCAACGGAAGGACCCCGCCGTGGCAATACCGGGGATAGCGACGCGGCACATGATCAGCCGCTTCAGCTACGGCTACACCTCGACCCTGCACAAAGCCGTCAACGCCGCCGGCGGACCGCAGGCCTGGTTCGACGCCCAACTCGCGCCGTCCAAGATTGCCGACCCGCGCGCGGACGCGTTGAAGGACCTCTTCCCGTACTTCTCGCTCAGCGCGGCCAAGAAGAACGCGAAGGCCGTGGCCGGCAAGCGCAGCTCCTGGGACCTGTCGATGGACCTGGTGCGCTGGACGATCCTCAAACGGATGACCAGCAAGCGGCAGGTCTTCGAGTTGATGGTCGACTTCTGGTCGAACCTGCTGCACGTGCCGGCTTACGGCGACGGCTGGGCGTTCCGGGCCGGCTACGACAAGACGATCCGCACATACGCGCTGGGCAAGTTCTCCGATCTGCTGGTCAAGACGACGTTGCATCCGGCGATGGGCCTCTTCCTGGACAGCGCGTGGTCGACGAAGACAGCGCTCAACGAGAACCACGGCCGTGAGCTGCTCGAATTGCACACGGTCGGATTGGCGTCGGGCTACACCGAGGCGATGGTCCGCTCGTCGGCCCGGATTCTCACCGGCTACCACGTCGATCTGTGGAAGACGCTGAAATTCAGCTACCGGCCCGGCGATCACTACGTCGGCCGGGTCTCGGTGCTCGGCTTCTCGGCCGCCAACCACGACCGCGACGGCCGCGCAGTGATGCGCGACTATCTGCACTACCTCGCCCGGCATCCCGCGACGGCCCGGCGGATCGCCACCCGGCTGTGTCGGCGGTTCGTCTCCGACTCGCCATCCGACAGCATCGTCACCGCGGTCGCCAAGGCCTACACCGACTCCGGCACCGACATCAAGGCCGCGCTCCGGGCCCTGGTCCGGCACCGGGACTTCGCCGGCAACGTCGGCACACTGACCCGGACCCCTGCCCAGGACGCCGTAGCCACCTTCCGGGCCATGGGCATCACGGCGAAGAAGCCGAAGAAGCGCAGCGATTTCGGGTACGCCGTCAACTACGTGCTCGAAACGATGGGCGAGGCCCCGTTCATGTGGCCGGCTCCGAACGGCTTCCCCGACGGCGCGGCGGCGTGGTCCTCGGTCGGTCGGCTGCGCAGTGCCTGGGACATGCACCACACGACCGCCGGCGGCTGGTGGCCCTCGACCGGGTTGAGTCGTAAGAAGGCGTCGGACTTCCTGCCGACGGCGCCGTTCACGCTGGCCGAAGCTGTGGACACCGCGGCGCGGCGGATCCTGGGCCGGCGGGCGACCCCGCAGATGGTGGCTGCCGCCGCGCACCTGACCGAGCTCGAGCCCACGAAGAAGTTCACCCATTTCCGGGACTTCGGCGACTGGCGGGCGATCTTGCTGGTATCGGCCGTGCTCAACAGCCCAGAACACCTGAGGAAATGATCATGACCGAGAACACCGCGATTGCCGCCGCTCCGGGTTGCGACGATTTCCGGGTCTCCCGCCGCCGGTTCCTGGCCGGCAGCGGAGCACTGGTCGGGGGCGCCGTCGTCTCCGGCATGGTCGGCGACGTCTTCACCCAGACCGCGTACGGGGCGGTCGGCTCCAACACCCTCGTGGTGCTCAGCCTCCGCGGCGGATGTGACGGCCTGTCGTTGGTCGTCCCCCACGGTGACCCCGGGTACGCGAAAGCCCGGCCGCGGATCGGGGTACCGACCAAGACTTTGCTGGCGCGTGATGCGATGTTCGGGCTCCACCCGGAGTTCGCGCCGCTGGTGCCGATGTGGAAGGCCGGGACCTTCGGGGCGGTTCAGGCCGTGGGGCTGCCGGCGCCGAACCGCAGTCATTTCAGCGCCATGGAGGCGGTCGAGGACGCCGATCCCGGGTCTTCGGCCCGGGTCGGCTGGCTGAACCGGATGGTCGGCCTGATCCCCGGTGACGAGCCGGAGCAGGCGATGCAACTGGGGTCGGCGAACGTGCCGACCTCGCTCTTCGGTCCGGCGTCGGCGGTGGCGACCCGCAGTCTGGGTGATCTCCGGTTGCCGGGCGGATCGGACGCATCGTCACAGGCAAGGATGCGGGCGGCGCTCACCGCGATGTGGGGCAAGTCCGAGTCCACGATCGGGCGCGGCGCGATTGCGGCGCTCGACTCGACGGCAAAGCTGTCCAAGCTCTCCACCGATGCCCGGCCGAGCAACGGCGCGCAGTATCCCCGGGGTGACCTCGGCACCGCGTTGGCCGCCAGCGCGCGGGTCATCCGGGCCGACGTGGGCGCCCGAGTCATCACCCTGGATTTCGGCGGTTGGGACATGCACACCAATCTGGGCACCGTCGCGAACGGCGAGATGAAGCGACAGGTCGCCGAGTTGTCCAAGGCGGTCGCGGCGTTCTTCAAAGACCTCGGTGGCAACCAGGCGAAGGTCACCCTGGTCACGATGAGCGAATTCGGCCGCCGGGTCGAGGAGAACGGTGGCAGCGGGACCGATCACGGCTATGGCAATGTGACCCTGCTCTTCGGTGCCGGTGTCCGTGGCGGTCAGGTGCACGGCCGCTGGCCGGGCCTGACGGCCGGCGGCACGGTCGACGGGGACCTGGCCGTGACCACCGATTACCGGACCGTGCTCGGCGAGGTGCTCCGGTCCCGCTTCCCCGAAGCCAGCCTGCCGATGGTGTTCCCCGGATTCTCCACCGGTCCGACGGTCGGAGCGATGCGCTAGGCGTCGGTCCAGCGCTGCCTACACTGGCCCGCGTGACTGCACCCGCTGCCCACCCGTCCACCGCCGAGGTGGTGATCATCGGCGGCGGCCTGATCGGCTCGTCGATCGGCTGGCGCCTGGCCGAGGCCGGCCTCGACACGATGATCATCGCCGGTGAGCCGGAGTCGGCCGCATCGCAGGTGGCCGCCGGGATGCTGGCCCCCATCAGTGAGACCACGTTCACCGAGCAGGCGCTCGCGCCGCTGAATCTCGCGTCACTCAAGCGCTACGAAGGCTTCGTGGCCGAGGTCGAGGCCGCGAGCGGATTGCCCGCCGGTCTGTGGCGTACGCCGACCCTGTCGGTCGCCTACGACGCCGACGACGCGGCCCGGCTGCGCGTCTTCGCCGAGTTCCTGACTCGCGTCGGCCATCCGTGCACCCGGCTGACCAGCCGGGAGTGCAAACAGCACGAGCCCCTGCTCGCCCCGTCGATCCGTCACGGCCTGCTGGTCGAAGGCGACTGGAGCTGCGACAACCGGCAGCTCTGGCGGGCTGTCCGCCAGGCCGGCACTCGCGCCGGTGTCCGGACCCGAACGGGCTTCGTGCACCGGGTGCTGTCGACCGGCGGACGGGTCAGTGGCGTCGAATTGAGCGATGGGCTCACCGTCCGGAGCCCGACCGTGGTGGTGGCGAACGGGGCGTGGGCCGGACAGCTGACCGGCATCCCGACGATCCCGGTCCGGCCGGTGAAGGGCCAGATCCTGCGCCTCGATCCGGGCCGGCTGCCGAGTCCGGCGGTCACCGTGCGCGCGTTCAGCCGCGGCACCGAGGTCTACCTGGTGCCCCGCGCCGGAGGCCGGGAGTTGGTGGTCGGAGCGACCGTCGAAGAGCTCGGGTTCGATGGCCGGCCGACGGCCGGGGGCGTCTACGAACTGCTCCGGGACGCCCGAACCGTCCTGCCGATCACCGCGGAGTACGCCTTGGCCGAGACTTCGGTGGGCTGGCGGCCCGGGACGCCCGACAACGCCCCGATCCTGGGTCGCTGCGAGCTCGCAGGCCTGGTGCTCGCCACCGGCCACTATCGCAACGGTGTCCTGCTGACGCCGATCACCGCCGAGGTCATCTCGGAGTTGATCATCAACGACACGCTGCCGGAGGTCGCCGTGCCGTTCGCCCTCGACCGCTTCTCCCGACAGTCCCAGGAGGTTCGATGATCATCTCGGTGAACGGCGAACCGCGGGAGCTGGCTCCGCCCGTCCGGTTGACCGACGTGCTCGATCTGCCACCGGGCGCGTCGACGCCCCGGGGCATCGCGGTCGCCGTCGACGGCGTCGTCGTACCGCGCAGTGAGCATCCGAGTCTCGAGCTCGCCGAAGGCGCCAGAGTGGAGATCGTGACGGCGGTACAGGGTGGCTGAGGTGGACGAGCTGACGATCGCCGGCCGGCGTTTCGGATCGCGGTTGATCATGGGAACCGGCGGCGCCCCCAGCCTGGAGGTGATGGAGGCGGCGCTGCTGGCCTCCGGCACCGAGCTGACCACGGTCGCCATGCGCCGGGTCGATCCCCACGCACCGGGCTCGGTGCTCGACATCCTCGACCGCCACCAGATCGCCGTGCTGCCCAACACGGCCGGCTGCTACACCAGTGCTGACGCGGTGCTGACCGCTCAATTGGCCCGCGAGGCGCTCGAGACCGACTGGATCAAGCTCGAGGTGATCGCCGACGAGATCACCCTGCTGCCTGACCCGATCGAGCTGTTAGACGCCGCCGAACGCCTGGTCGCGGCCGGCTTCGTCGTGCTGCCCTACACCAACGACGACCCGATCCTGGCCCGCAAGCTGATCGACGCCGGCTGCGCGGCCGTCATGCCGCTCGGCGCTCCGATCGGCTCCGGGCTGGGCATCCGGAACCCCCACAACATCGAGCTGATCGTGGAGGGGTCCTCGGTGCCGGTGGTCCTGGACGCCGGGATCGGCACCGCCTCCGAAGCCGCGCTGGCCATGGAGCTCGGCTGCGACGCCGTGCTGCTGGCCTCGGCGGTCACCCGGGCGGAGCACCCGGTGCGGATGGCCGAGGCGATGAAGCTTGCGGTGCAGGCGGGCCGGCTGGCCCGACGCGCCGGACGAATTCCGGTTCGACGCTACGCCAAGGCATCCTCGGACTCATGCGGGACGCATCGACTGATCGGCCGCCGGGGGGCGACCCGTCGTGGTGGGCGGAAGCGACCCAGACCGTCCCGCCGGCCGTCGGCGCGCCTGGCCGGGACGGGACCGATCCCCCTCCTAGAGTGGGCCCTACGGCCAGCACGGGCCTCTTCCCCACCGTGTTCGGAGCAGATGTGACCATGACGAGTATTGGGACGAGCATTGGCGACCCACCCCGCGGTGCGGCGCGCTCGGCCGATCCGCTGGTCGGCCAGCTCCTGGACGGTCGCTACCAGATCACCCAGCGACTGGCCCGCGGCGGCATGGCGACGGTCTATCAGGCGGTCGACACCCGACTCACGCGTACGGTTGCGGTCAAGGTGATGCACGTCGGGCTCGGGGACGACGCGGAGTTCGCCCGCAAGTTCGACCGCGAGGCGCGCGCGGCGGCGAAGCTCTCCCACCCCAATGTGGTCTCGGTGTTCGATCAGGGCCAGGACCAGCTCGACGGTCACGTCAGCCGGCCGTACATCGTCATGGAGTACGTGGACGGTCAGACCCTGCGCGACGTCATCAACCGCGAGGCGCCGCTCGAGCCGGTACGCGCGCTCGAGTTGATCGAGCCGGTGCTCGCCGCTCTGGCGTCAGCCCACGATGCCGGACTGGTGCACCGCGACGTCAAACCGGAGAACGTGCTGATCAGCGACCGCGGCCAGCTCAAGGTCGCCGACTTCGGCCTGGCCAAGGCCATCTCCTCCCAGACCTCGACCGCCACCCAGGGTCTGCTGATCGGTACGGTCTCCTACCTCCCGCCGGAGCTCGTTGTGTCCGGTCGGGCCGATGCCCGGTCCGACGTCTACAGCACCGGGGTCGTGCTGTTCGAGTTGCTGACCGGCTGCAAGCCGCACACCGGCGAGACGCCGATCCAGGTCGCGTACGCGCACGTGCACAAGGACGTGCCCGCTCCGTCCAGCTACCGCACAGCCGGTCCGATTCCGCCGTACCTCGACGCTCTGGTCGCCCGGGCGACGGCGCGCGATGCCGCGATCCGGCCGCCCGACGCCCGGGTCATGCTCACCCAGGTCCGGCGGGTGAAGTCGGCACTGAACGACGGACTCCGCGACGACCCCGAGCTCACCCAGGATCTGACCATCGCGTCGACGGGGGTCGGCCGGACGCCGGACCGTAGTGACTACGAGCCCACCCAGTTGGTGCCCGCACCCCCGGTCGCTCGCCCGATGGCCTTCGCCCAGCCGGATCCGCGGCGACCGGTGACGCCGCCGCGCATCGTGACCACGCCCGCTTCCGCGTACTCGCCGCCGACGATCTTCGATGCGCCCCCGCCCGTGCCGCGCCTCGTGCCGCAGCCCGGTCCGGGTCGCCAGGCCGCCCATCGAGAACGGCAGGCCAAGCGGCGGCGCCGCGGCTGGCTGGCCTTCCTGCTCGTCCTGCTGCTCACCGCGACGGCGGCCCTCGCCGGCTGGTACCTCACCACCGGTCGGTTCACCAGCGCACCGGCCCTGACCACGATGAGCCGTCCCGAGGCCGAGGCGGTGGCAGAGAAGTCGGGACTCGGCATCCACTTCGGCGAGACCTACAGCGAAACCGTGGCCAAGGGTCTGGTGGTCTCCACCGATCCGGGACCGGGCACCCGGATCCGCAAGGGGGGCAGGCTCGAGGCGTCGCTCTCGCTGGGACCCGAGCGCTATCCGATGCCGACGGTCGTCGGTCTGACGCAGCCGGCCGCTGAAGCAGCCATCCAGGAGGCGAAGCTGTCGGTCGGCAAGGTGGTCGAGCGCTACAGCGACACCGTCGTCACCGGCGTCGTGATCTCCGCCTCGAAGAGTGCGGCCGCCAGCCTGAAGCGGGGCACCGCCGTCACCCTGACCGTGTCCAAGGGCTTGGCGCCGATCAAGATCGTCGACTACAAGGGCAAGCCGTTCGAGGACGCCAGGACCGCACTGACCAAGGCCGGTTTCGTCGTGGTCGAGAAGACCGCCAACTCCGCCAAGGTCGCCAAGGATCTGGTCCTCAAGCAGGACCCGAAGTCCGGGCGGGAGATGACGGGCACCACGATCACGCTGACCCGATCGCTCGGTCCGGTGATGGTCACCGTGCCGACGGTCTCCCGGATGGGCGTCCGCGCTGCCCAGAAGGTGCTGAGCGACGCCGGCTTCAAGACCAGGGTCAAGCCGGTGGCCGTGAACTACATCGGGGTCGGCTTCGTGGTCTACACCAACCCGCGTGCGCTGAGTCAGGCTCCCAAGGGCACGACGATCACCCTGTACGTGGTCTGACCGCGCCCACCGGCTCCGGCGCTTTAGGCTGGTCCGATGTCCTACCGGCCGTCCCGCACCGAGCTGCTGGCCTTCGCGGCCCTGCTGGCGATGACGGCGGCCTGGGGGTCCACGTTCTTCATGATCAAGGACATCCTCACCCGGATGGAGGTCCTCGATCTGCTGGCCGTCCGGTTCGCGATCGCCGGGCTCGCGTTGTTGCTGATCGCCGGACGCCGGCTCACGATGTCACGGACCACGCTGCTGCGGGGCATCGCACTCGGCGCCATCTACGGCAGGGCCCAGATCCTGCAGACCACCGGCCTCGCCCACACCAGCGCCAGCGTGTCCGGGTTCATCACCGGGCTGTACGTGGTGGCCACCCCGCTGCTCGGCGCGCTGATCCTGAAGAGCCGGATCTCCGGATTGACCTGGCTGGCCGTCGGGCTGGCCACGCTCGGCCTGGGCGTGTTGTCGCTCAACGGATTCTCGGTCGGCTACGGCGAGTTGCTGACCTTCGCCTCCGCCATCATCTACGCCGGACACATCATCGCGCTGAGCCGGCTGAGCGAGCCCGGCACGGCGATGAGCCTCAGTGTCGTGCAGCTGGGCGTCATCGCCGTGATCTGCACGCTGGCGGCCCTGGTGCCGACCGCGGGTACCCGAGCCGGGGTCCAACTGCCGACCACCGGCCAGGACTGGTTGATCGTCGGCTATCTCGCGGTGATCGCCGGCGCGATGACCATGGTGCTTCAGACCTGGGCGCAGGCGCGGATCGATCCGTCCCGAGCCGCGGTGATCATGGCGATGGAGCCGGTCTGGGCCGCGGGCTTCGCTGTGGCCCTCGGGGGCGAGACGATATCGGTCCGCATGGTCATCGGCGGGCTGGCGATTCTCGGCGCGATGTATCTCGTCGAAGTCGCCCCGCGGCAGCTGTCCAGTCGCCGAGCCCGGAAGGCAAGGATCGAGGAGCACACCAGATGAAGGAACACCTCGGCGTGATCATCATGGTGGCGGTCATTGTCGTCATCGTGGCGATCGTCGCGTTGTTGATCATCCGCCGTCAGCGCTACAAGCGGGCGTTGAAGAGTCGCGGCTGGTGGTTCGATTCCAAGCCCGCGCTGGAGACCGTGCTCGACCACCAGGCGCCACCCTTCGGTCTCGGTTTCGAACGCAAGGTGGACGAGGGGGTCGCCGGCGGCACCCGAGCCGGCCTGCCGTTCCGGGTCTTCGAGTACGCGTGCAATGAGGGTGGTCCGAAATTCGACCAACGGATGGCCAGTGTCCAGCTGCCGCTGGCCCTGCCGGACCTGTTCGTGTCCTCGACCGGAGTGCGGAACGGCGTCCGCCTCCCGGCGGTCGACATCGATCCCCGGCTTCAGGTGCGGGCGGCCGATCCCGCCTACGCGCGGGCGGTGCTCAGCTCATCAGTGCTCAACGCGATCGCCCTGTTCGGTCAAGCCGGCTACCCGGTCGACCTCAGCATCGACGGTCGACAACTGGTCTCGGTGGGCGCACCGAAGCAACCCGCCGAGCTCGAGGTCTATCTCGAAGCGCTGGCGCCGATCGCCCAGGCCATCGACCCCGGCCTTCTCTCCGGCGTACGCCGTAACGCCGCGTACGCCGGGGTTCGGCTTCTACGGCCGCCCGGACTGGGTCTACGTCGGCCAGGACGACAGCCTGATCAACGCGTACGGGCTGACCACCGTGGGCTTCGGCCACTCGACCGAGAAGGTCATCCGGGCCACCAACGACGGCCTGCCGTTGGACGCCTTCATCCACCGCTGGAAGACGCAGCGGAGCGAGAACTACACCGACGCGAACGGGAACACCCAGACCCGGACGGTGACCGAGCAGCACTCCGAGACCGTCTGCGTGGTGAACATGCCCTTCGCCTTCCCGTTGATCTCGGTCGGCGGCGGCTGGGGCGGGAAGCGGGTCAAGTTCGAGAGCGAGGAGTTCAACCGACCGATTCAAGATCAAGACGAACAGCCCGAAGTTCACCTACGACGTGATCCATCCTCGGACCATGGAGTTCATGACGGCCATGCAACCGCCGGACTTCCGGATCGAAGATCATCAGATGCGGTTCTCGGTCGGGGCCCATGACACTCTGCTGATCGGCTTCTGCGCCGATTTCGCCCACGAACTCTTCGGCCGTGTGCCCTCCTTCGTCTGGCAGAATCTCGGCATCCCGCAGCCCGGATTCCGCCGGATGACCACGTGATCGGTTGGCTGCACGCCGGCATCGCGCTGCCGACCGATGATCATGGAGCGGCACGATTCTGGGCTGAGGTGCTGGGCTGGCCACTGGGCGCCCCGTGGCCGGACCGGCCGGAGTTCAGCAGCTTCGCGCCACCGACCGGCGACTCTTTCGTTCACCGGCAACGGCTCGACGGTGAGTCCAGGATCAACCCTCAGCTGGAAGTCGATGATCCTGAGGCCGAACAGCGGCGGCTGGTCGCGCTCGGCGCGACACCTGTCGGCCAGACCCCGAGTGGGCGGACACTGGTCTCGCCCGGCGGCCTGCCGTTCTGCCTGGTCCGGGCCGTCGTCCACGCGGATCGTCCAGCGCCGATCGGACCCCCCGGGCGGCGCTGCCGGTTGGCTCAGATCTCCATCGATTCGCCCGCCGCACGCGCATGATCGCGAAGTCCAGTTCTGGCGCGAGGCGACGGGCTGGCGGTTCGCACCTTCCGAGCACGAGTCCTTTGCCGGCAAGCTCTACCCGGCGCCCGGCGCCCCGCTGCAACTGCTGCTCCAACGACTGGCGGCCGACGATCGGGCGCCCGCGGTGCGCGCTCACCTCGATCTGGGCTGCGATGATCGCGAGGCCGAAGCCGCCCGGCTCGTGGCGCTCGGTGCCGAACGACTCTGGTCGGGCGACGGCTGGATCACTCTGCGCGATCCGGCCGGCCTGCTGTTCTGTGCCACGGGAACCTCACCCGACTCGCCGTAACGCCGGGCCGGTTGAATGGCCCTCATGACGATCCAGCGACCGCCGATCCAACGCGCGCCGTTGGCCCGGCTGCCCGTGGTGTCGGCGGCGGTCACCCTCGGTGTGACGCTGGTGGTCCTGACCGGCCGGTATGGCTATCACCGCGACGAGCTCTACTTCGCGATGTTGCCACCGGCCTGGGGCTACGTCGACCAGCCGTCCTTCACCCCGTGGCTCGCGCGGTCGACCCTCCTCATCGCCGACCAGCTGTGGGCGCTGCGACTGCCACCGATGATCTTCGCCGTGGTGTCGGTGCTGGTCATCGCGTTGATCACGGCCGAGCTGGGCGGCCAACGGCTGGCCCAAGGGCTGGCCGCCTGGGGTTACGCGTTCGCGACGATGACCTTGTCGTTCGGTCACCTCCTGCTGACCACCTCGGTGGACCTGATCAGCTGGCCCCTGATCACGCTGTGGGTGATCCGGGCCGTGGCGCGCGGACAGTCCCGGTGGTGGTGGTTGGCCGGCGCCCTGATCGGGGCCAGCACGTACAACAAATGGCTGGTGATCATGCTGGTGGTGGCCCTTCTCGGCGGACTCTTGATCGCCGGCCCTCGACGATCCTTGTGGTCCCGGCCCGTCCTCGGTGCGGCCGGGCTGGCGGTGCTCATCGCCGGCCCGAATCTCGGCTGGCAGGTCACTCACGGTCTGCCCCAGGTCCGGATGGGGCAGGCGCTCACCGCGGAGAATGCCCGTGAGGTGAGGATCCTCGCGGTGGCCTTCCTCCCGGTGATGATCGGTCCCCTGCTGTTCGCGTTCGTCGTCGCCGGCTTCGTCCAACTGCTCCGGGCCCGCGCGTGGCGGCCCGTGCGCTTCCTGGCGCCGGCCTTGTTGATCATGGTCGGCTTGACCGCGCTCGCCGGGACGCAGTTCTACTACTCCTACGGGCTGCTCGCGGTGATCTTCGCGGCCGGTTGCATTCCGGTGGCGAGCTTCGCCCAGCGGGCGCGCTGGCGGATGGTCGTCGTGCTGGCGCTGCTGGCCGTGCACGTGGCGAGCAACGCGGTGATCAATCTGCCGCTGCTGCCGTTGCCGGTGCTGGCCCGGACGTTCGTCCCGGCGCTGAATCCCGGGGTGAGTGATCAGGTCGGCTGGCCGACCTATGTGGAGCAGATAGACCGCGCCGTGGACGAGGCGCGACCGGCCGACCCGGGGGTGGTCGTCGTGACCAGCAACTACGGCGAGGCGGGCGCCCTGCGTCGCTTCAGCCGACATCCGGAGGTCCGGGTGTTCAGCGGGCACAATGCGCTCTACGACGTCGGAGCGCCGCCTGGGTCGGCGACCACGGTGGTCATCGTCGGCGGTCAGTTCGCCTCGGCCCGGAACGCGTTCGACCGGTGCGCAATCGTCGACGAACTGGCCAACGGACTCGACTTCGACACCGAGGAGGAGGGCGAACCGGTGGCGATCTGCGTGGGACCGAAGCGTCCGTGGCCCGAGCTATGGCCGACCTTCCGCCACCTCAACTAGCTCGAGTGTGGCCGCGATCGGCACGCCCGGTCGATAGGCCAGATGCAGGTAGGACGGTGCGTCGAGCACGGCCAGATCAGCGCGTGCGCCGACCACCAGCCGACCGATGTCGGCGCGTCGCAGGGCCCGCGCGCCCCCGGCCGTCGCGGCGTACAGCGCCTGGGCCGGGGTGAGTCCCATTTCCCGAACGGCCAGCGAGATCACCCACGGCATCGAGGAGGAGTAGCAGGTGCCCGGATTGCAGTCGGTCGCGAGGGCGATCGACACCCCGGCCGCGAGCAGCGCCGCTGCGTCGGGGTAGGGCGACCGGGTGCAGAACTCGACGCCGGGCAGCAGGGTCGCCACCGTGTGATCGGCGGCGTCGACCAGCGCGTCGCGGTCGGCGGCGGTCAGATAGGTGCAGTGATCGACGCTCGCCGCACCCAAGTCGACCGCCAGCCGCACACCGGGCCCGGCGCCGAGCTGATTTCCGTGTACCCGCAGCTCGAGCCCGGCCGCTCGGCCGGCCAGCAGGATCTCCCGGGACTCGTCCCCGTCGAAGGCGTGGGGCGAGTGCGGCTCGCAGAACACATCGATCCAGCGCGCGTACGCGGCCGCCCGGCCGAGCATCTCCCCGGTGACCAGGTCGATGTAACCGGCCCGGTCGCTCAGGTACTCGGCCGGCACGACGTGGGCGCCGAGAAAGGTCGTCTCGGCGGTGAACTCGGCGGCGATCCGCAGCGAACGCACCTCGTCGGCCACGGTCAATCCGTAGCCGCTCTTGATCTCCACCGTGGTCGTGCCCTGTGCCCGCGCCTCGGCCACCCGGTCGGCGACCAGCCGCCGCAGCTGATGATCATCGCACGCCCGCGTGGCTCCGACCGAGACCCCGATACCGCCACCGTCGTAGGCCCGCCCGGTCATCCGAGCCGCGAATTCGGCAGCCCGGTCGCCGGCGAAGACCAGATGACTGTGGGAGTCGACGAAGCCCGGGATCAGCCCGCGTCCTTCGAGATCGATCCGGGTGTTGGCCGCCGGCGCGGCGGTTTCGGCCCCGATCCAGGCGATCCGTTCGTCCTGGATGATCATCGCGGCGTTGCGACGTCGACCGAGCCGGTCATCGCCGGTGCCGTCGCAGGTCACCAGCTCACCGATCCCGGTGATCAGCACACTGTTCATCGAGACTCCCACAGATCGTTCAGCACGGCGGTCAGCCGCCGGCCCGGAGCTCCGAGTCGGTGTTCGCCATCCTGCACGATCACCCGGCCGCCGACGACCACCATCGCGACGTCGGCGCCGGTCGCGGCGTACCCGATCTGCTCGGGCCGGGCGCCCGCGGTTCGGACCGAGTCGCTACGCACCAGGACGAAATCGGCCAGCTGCCCATCAGCGATCCGACCACCATCGGGCCACCCGAGGCTGCGGTAGCCGGCACTGCTGGCGGCGGTGATCAACTCCGCCGGGGTGAAGCAGCCCCGCTGACCGCTGACGAGTCGCTCGTGCATCTCCAGCCCCCGCAGTTCCTCGAACGGGTCGATCACCGCGTGCTGGTCCGACCCGAGGGTCAGTCGACTGCCGGCATCGGCGAGCGCCCGGGCCGGGCCGATGCCGTCGGCCAGATCGCGCTCGGTGGTCGGGCAGAAGCAGGCACTCGTCCGGCTGGCACCGAGCCGGCGGAGGTCGGTGTGAGTGAGATGGGTCGCGTGCACCGCCGTGGTCCGCTCACCCAGCAGTCCATGATCATCGAGCAGCTCACTCGGGGTGCGGCCGTAGAACGCTTGCGTAGCGGCATTCTCGGCCGGCTGCTCACTCAGGTGAATGTGCACCGGACGCTCCCCCGCTGCCGTGGCGAGGACGCTGAGGGCGGTCGCCGGAACCGCGCGAACCGAGTGCGCCGCCGCTCCGATCGCCAGTTCCGGCCCGGGACGGAGGTCCGCGGACCCGCTCGGCCCACGCCTCGGCGGTGCCGTCGGAGAACCGCTGCTGGATTCGATCGACCGGCCGGTGACCATGATCATCCAGTCCGCCGGCGAGGTAGCAGGTGTCCAGCAGGGTGAGCCGGATCCCGACGTCGGCCGCGGCGGCGATGACCGCCGCGCCCATGGCGTTGGGGTCGGCGTACGCCCGCCCGTGTTGATCATGATGCAGGTAGTGGAACTCGCCGACGCAGGTGTAGCCCGCCAGCGCCATCTCGGCGAACACCGCCCGGGCCAGCTCGGCGTAGGAATCCGGGTCGAGCCGAGCGGCAACCGCGTACATCTGCTCGCGCCAGGTCCAGAACGTGCCGCCATCGCGGTGCGTCCGGCCGCGCAGTGCCCGATGGAACGCATGGCTGTGCCCGTTGGCCAGGCCCGGCAACACCACACCGTGGAGGCGCTGCTGATGGGGCTCGGGGCTGGTGCCGGCTCGGACGCTCGGCCAACCGGCCATGATCAACATCGAAGCTCACCCCGGGCCGGCAGCCGTCCGGCAGCCAGGCCTGCTCGGCCCAGTAGTGGGTGGTCATCGCTCGCGACCGGCCAGATCGGCGAGGACGGTGGCCAGCGCCTGCACCCCGGCGAGGCAGTCGTCGCGTTCGGCCCACTCGGCGGGTGAATGGGACACCCCGGTCGGATTCCGGACGAAGATCATCCCGGACGAGATTCCGGCATTGGCCAGGATCCCGGCATCGTGACCGGCGCCGGTGCCGAGCATCGGTGCTTGGTCGAGGAGGTCACTGAGCCGATGGGCCAGCACGGGATCGAAGATCGTTTTCGGGGTCCAGGATTCCGGTTCCAGGACGGCGCCGAGCCGCTCGGCGTCGGACTGCAACTGACCGATCGCCGCCTGTACCGCGCTCTCGTCGGACCCGCGCGCGTCCAGCCAGGCGGTCACCCGGGACGGCACGGCATTGACCCCGCCGGGCTCGACCTGCAGCTTGCCCACGGTGGCCAGGCAGCCGTGGTCCTCGGCGGCCGACCGGGCATCCAGCACGAGCTGGGCGCAGCCCAGCATCGCGTCCTGGCGGTCGGCCAGCCGGGTCGTGCCGGCGTGGTTGGCCACGCCCGGTACGTCGATCCGCCAGCGGCCGTGCGGCCAGATGTCGGTGCCGATGCCGACGGCACGATCGCGGTCGACCAGTCCGCGACCCTGCTCGACGTGCAACTCGACGAAGTGCCCGATCCGGCGCAGGGTCTCCGGATCCGGACCAAGATCATCGGGCCGGCGCCCGGCAGCCCGCAGCGCCTCCGCCATCGAGATGCCGTCGGCATCGGTCAGGGCCAGCGCCCGGCCCGCGGTCAGCACGCCGGTGATCACCCGCGAGCCCGCGCAGGCCACGCCGAACCGCGCTCCCTCCTCGTCGACGAAGTTGCCGACCCCGATCGGGCGCGCGGGCGTGAATCCCCGCGCCTGCAGGGCATCCAGGGCCGCGAACGCACTGACCACGCCGAGCGGACCGTCGTACGCGCCCCCATCGGGGACGCTGTCCAGGTGGGATCCGGTGACGATGCCCGGCTGCCGATCGGGATCACCCCACCAGGCCCACTGATTGCCCATCCGGTCCTCGACCAGCTCCAGCCCACGGCGGTTGGCTTCACCGGCGAACCACTCCCGCAGGGTCAGGTCGGCTGCGGTCCAGGCGAAGCGTCGATAGCCGCCGGTCCGCTCGTCGCGCCCGACCTCCGCCAGCGCCGCCCACATGGCATCGAAGCTCGATGATGACCCGACCGCATCGAAGGTCGAGGACGACCAGATCGCATCGAAGGTCGAGGACGACATGGCCTAACTTCCTTCGTGCATGGGGATCCGGACGCCGCGCTCGTCGGCGATCTCGTCGGCCCGGTCATATCCGGCATCAACGTGCCGGATGATGCCCATCCCCGGATCGTTGGTGAGCACCCGGGCCAGCTTCTGCGCGGCCAACTCGGTCCCGTCGGCCAGCGAGACCTGGCCGGCATGGATGGATCGTCCCATCCCGACGCCACCACCATGGTGGATCGACACCCAGGACGCCCCTGACGCCGTGTTGATCATGGCGTTCAGCAGCGGCCAGTCGGCGATGGCATCCGAGCCGTCCAGCATCGACTCGGTTTCCCGGTAGGGGCTGGCCACCGAGCCGCAGTCGAGATGATCCCGCCCGATGACGATCGGCGCGCTGATCTTGCCCGACGCCACCAGGTCGTTGAAGAGCAGACCCGCCTTGTCCCGTTCGCCGTAGCCGAGCCAGCAGATCCGAGCCGGCAGGCCCTGGAAGCTGATCCGCTCCCGCGCACCGCGCAGCCACTTCTGTAGCCGGTCGTTGTCGGGGAAGAGGTCCATCACGGCGCGGTCGGTGACGTCGATGTCCTTCGGATCACCGGACAGTGCGACCCACCGGAACGGGCCCTTGCCCTCACAGAACAGCGGTCGGATGTAGGCCGGCACGAAGCCGGGAAACTCGAAAGCCCGGCCGTAACCACCGAGCCGGGCCTCGTCACGGATCGAATTGCCGTAGTCGAAGACCTCGGCGCCGGCGTCCTGGAACTCCACCATGGCCTGCACCTGCTTGGCCATCGATGCCCGGGCCCGGTCGGTGAACTCCTCCGGCTTCTTCTCGGCGAACTCGGCCCAGTCGTCGAGTCCGATGTCTTCGGGCAGGTAGGAGAGCGGATCGTGCGCGCTGGTCTGGTCGGTGACGATGTCGATCGGCACGCCGCGCCGCAGCAACTCGGGAAAGACCTGGGCACAGTTGCCGACCACACCGATCGACCACGCGCGCCGCTCGGCCTTCGCGGCCAGCGCCCGGTCGACGGCCTGGTCGAGACTGTCCGCGACCTCGTCGAGGTAGCGGTGCTCGACCCGGCGGTCCAACCGGGCCCGGTCGACGTCGACGATCAGGCAGACGCCTTCGTTCAGCGTGACCGCGAGCGGCTGGGCGCCACCCATGCCGCCGCAGCCCCCGGTCAAGGTCAGGGTGCCGGCGAGGCTGCCGTTGAACCGCTTCTCGGCTACCGCGGCGAACGTCTCGTAGGTGCCCTGCACGATGCCCTGGGTGCCGATGTAGATCCAGGAACCGGCGGTCATCTGGCCGTACATGGTCAGGCCGAGCTTCTCCAGCCGACGGAACTCCGGCCAGGTCGCCCAGTCGCCGACCAGATTGGAATTGGCCAGGATCACCCGCGGGGCCCACTCGTGGGTCTGCATCACCCCGACCGGGCGACCGGACTGCACCAGCATCGTCTCGTCCGGGGCCAGGGTGGTCAGGGTCTTGATCATCGCGTCGTACGACCGCCAGTCCCGGGCCGCCCGTCCGGTGCCGCCGTAGACGACCAGGTCATCGGGCCGCTCCGCGTTCTCGGGATCGAGGTTGTTCATCAGCATCCGCATCGGAGCCTCGGTCGTCCAGGACCGCGCCGTCAGGGTGCTGCCGCGCGGTGCGCGTACGGGTCGAGCGCCTTCCATGATCATCTCCTTGGTATCCACCCCTCGCCCCCCACTTGTCCGGGGATCCCCCACCTATAGGTGGGGGGCGACCGGACAAGTGGGGGGCGAGGGGGCCATTAGTTGGATTTAGTTGAGTGGTCCGGTGAGCTGTTCGACGGCCGTCAGCAGTCGGTCGCCGGAAACCAGTTGGTACGCGATCTCGATCTCGGGTGCGAGCCAGCGGTCGGGTCCGGGGGGCGGTGCGCCGGCCTCGCGCAGCGCAGCGATCGCGGCCGCGGTGGCCGGCGACGCCCGCAAGGGAGCGCGCAGTTCGAGGCCGCGGGCCGCCGTCAGCAGCTCGACGGCCAGCACCCGGGTCAGGCCGTCGACCGATCGCCGCAGCTTCCGGGCGGCCGACCAACCCATCGAGACGTGGTCCTCCTGCATCGCCGAGCTGGGGATCGAGTCGACCGAGGCCGGAACGGCCAGCCGCTTGAGCTCGGAGACGATCGCCGCCTGGGTGTACTGGGCGATCATCTGTCCGGAGTCGACCCCCGGATCGTCGGCCAGAAAGGGGTTCAAGCCGCCGTTGCGGGCCTTGTCCAGGAAGCGGTCGGTACGCCGTTCGGCGATGCTGGCCAGGTCAGCCGCCACGATGGCGAGGAAGTCCAGCACGTACGCGACCGGCGCCCCGTGGAAGTTGCCGTTCGATTCGACCCGGCCGTCGGGGGTGACGACCGGGTTGTCGACAGCTGAGGCCAGCTCGATCAGGGCGACCCGCTCCGCATGATCAACTGTGTCCCGCGCACCGCCCGCGACCTGCGGCGAACAGCGCAGCGAATAGGCGTCCTGCACCCGGGTGCAGGCCGCCAGCCGATGGGACTCGCGGATCTCACTGCCGGCCATGATCATTCGCAGGTTGGCCGCGGAAGCGCGCTGGCCCGGATGCGGCCGGAGCGCGTGAAGATCATCAGCGAAGACGTCATCGGTGCCCAGCAGCCCCTCGACGCTCATCGCCGCGGTGATGTCGGCGACCTTCAGCAGCCGGCGCAGGTCGGTGATCGCCAGCACCAGCATGCCGAGCATGCCGTCGGTGCCGTTGATCAACGCGAGTCCCTCCTTCTCGGCCAAGACGACCGGCTCGATGCCGACCTTCGCGGATGCCTCAGCGGTCGGCATCAGGGCGCCGTAGGCGTCGCGGACCACGCCCTCCCCCATCAGCGCGAGCGCGCAGTGGGCCAGCGGAGCAAGATCACCGGAGCAACCGAGGCTGCCGTACTCGTGCACCACCGGGGTAATACCGGCGTTGAGCATCGCCACGTACGTCTGCAGGGTCACCTCGCGAATGCCGGTCCGGCCCGTGGCGAGGGTCGAGATGCGCAGCAGAGCGAGGGCCCGGACCACTTCGCGCTCCACTTCCGGACCGGAACCGGCGGCGTGCGAGCGCACCAGGCTGCGCTGGAGCTGGGTGCGCAGTTCGACCGGGATGTGCCGGGTGGCCAGCGCCCCGAAACCGGTCGAGATGCCGTAATGCGGTTGATCATCATCGGCCAACGACTCGATCACGC
The DNA here is from genome assembly GCA_963731295.1 of uncultured Actinomycetota bacterium. Classification (GTDB taxonomy): domain Bacteria; phylum Actinomycetota; class Actinomycetes; order Propionibacteriales; family Propionibacteriaceae; genus Microlunatus. Next base: position 1,328,490 of record CAVSUP010000003.1, on the reverse strand, counting down.
CGCGGGTCCGGCGTACCTCGGCGAGCGCATCTTCGGCGATCACCACCGGGGCCTCATGCCGGGCGACGGCGACCACCTCAGCCAACGACAGCGGGCCGATCCCGACGACGATGTGGTGTCCCATGGCTCCATTGGACAGCCGCGGGAGCTCGTTGTGACCAGGGTCGACCGATAGTATGTCTCAGATCTGAGACGTTTGGAGAAGCCGATGTCCGCCGCCCCCGCTGCCGACCGCGTCCTCGAGGTGCTGGCGCTGTTGGCCCGCGAGCCCGAACCCCTGGCCGGCGGCACGGTGGCCGCCCGGCTCGGGCTGCCGCGCTCCACCACGTACCGGCTGCTGGCGATCCTGGTCGAACACGGCTACCTCACCTACCTGCCCGAAGATCGCCGCTATGGGCTCGGGGTCGCCGCGTACGAACTGGGCTCGGCCTACCAGCGGCAGGCCCCCTTGCAGCGGCTGGCCCGGCCGATCCTGCACCAGCTCGTCGACCGGATGCGGCAGAACGCTCACCTCGCGGTGTTGCACGGCCGCGATGTGCTGTATCTGATCGAGGAACGGGCGCCCGAACGGCCGTTGTTGATCACCGACGTCGGGGTGCGCCTCCCAGCGGTCCAGACGGCCAGCGGCTTGGCCATCCTGGCCCGGCTGCCGGCCGCTCAGGTGCGGGCCTTGTTCCCTGATCAGGCGGCCTTCGTGGATTCCGCCGGTGGGCCAACGACCCCCACCGGTCTCCGCCGGGCCCTCAGCGACGTCCGCAACCGCGGCTACTCCACCGAGGAAGGCACGGTCACCGCCGGTCTCTCATCGGTCGCCCAGGTGGTGGTCGACCACGCCGGCTATCCGACCGCGGCGATCGCCGTCACCTACCGGAGCGCGGATGTCGATGCCGCGATGCGAACAGCGCTGGTGACTGCAGTGAGCACAGCGGCCGACCAGCTCTCGCGCCGGCTCGGCTTCCGCCACCCCCCTCGCCGTACGTCTTCCATCGCAGCCGTCAAAACGACGGCCTGAACCCGGCCCCGGCGTACGTCTTCCATCGCACCCGTCAAAACCCAGCCGCGCAACCGGCCTTCAGAACTGGTGGCTGACGCCGCTGCGGAGATCGACGAAGCGGGTGCTGGTCATCTCGTTGACCCGGTTGAAGATGAGCCCCCGACCGCGATCACTCAACAGTTCGTCATGGATCGGGAAGCCCTCCAGGGCACCGACCGAACGGACGAAATCGATCGTCTCCTTCATCGCCGCCCAGGGCCCGTACGCGGGCACGGCCAGGATGTCGATCCCTTCGGGCGTGGTGTCCAGCTCGTCACCGGGATGGAAGAACGTCGGCTGCCCCTCCGAGCGCAGGACGTAGCCGACGTTGCCGAGCGCCGGCAGGTCCCGGTGGATGACCGCGTGCTGGCCGCCGACGGCGGTGATCAACAGGTCGCCGACGGCAGTCTGCTCACCAGGCGCCAAGGCGCTCGCCGCTGGTTGGTCGACGACGATCGACGGCTCGACGTAGACCCTGGCCCTCGGATTGGCCGCCAACAGGCCGGGCAGGTGCTCCGGATCGAGGTGGTCGGGGTGCTTGTGGGTGATCAGGATGGCATCAAGATCGGTCAGTCCGTGCCAGCCGTCGGAGAAGTTGCCGGGATCGATCAAGATCCGTGCGGCACCCGTTTCGACCAGGACGGCGGCATGGCCGAGGTGGGAGATCTGCATGGGCCTACCCTAATGGTCGGTCGCGCGACCTCCCGGGTTGCTGCCGGTGAACCGATGGGGCTGGCTCCCTGGTCGTCGAGGCTCAACCGGCGAGCAACGATCCGATGATCCGGCCGGCTTTCGCGCACTCCGCCTCGTCGACGTCGAGGTGGGTGACCGCCCTGATCATGAAGGGGCCGAGGGCTGACACGGCGACGCCCTGCTCCCGCGCCGCCTTGGCGATCTGCCCAGCCGGATGTTCACCGGTGTCGATGATCACGATGTTGGACTCGATGCGGCCCACCTCGACCGCCAATGGGGCCTGATCGGCCACGGCCGCGCCGTAGGCGCGAGCCGCCCCATGATCATCGGCCAGTCGCTCGAGATGATGATCAAGGGCGTACGCGCACGCCGCCGCCAGCAGGCCGGCTTGTCGCCAGCCGCCCCCGAGTCGCTTGCGGTGCACTCGAGCCCGGGCGATGTTCTCGGAGCTGCCGACCAGCACCGAGCCGACGGGGGCACCCATGCCTTTGGAGAAGCAGACGCTCACGGTGTCGAAGAGCTGCCCGTAGGTCGCGAGCGGCACCCCGGTGGCGACATGAGCGTTCCACAGCCGCGCGCCGTCCAGGTGATAGCCGATTCCATGATCACGACACAACTCCCCCACCGCGGTCAGCTGCTCGAGATCCTGGACGGTGCCACCGCCGAAGTTGTGCGTGTTCTCGACCGCAACCGCCGCGGTCGAGACGAGATAGGGCCCGGCCTGCGGCGAGATGATTCGGCGGACCTCGTCCGCGTCGAGTCGACCACGGTCGGAGGGGAACGTCCGCATGGTTACTCCGTGCACCGCGGCGTGGGCACCCATCTCCGCTCGGGCGATGTGGGCCTGCACATCGCAGAGCACCTCGTCGCCGGGCTCGACCAGCAACCGGACACCGAGCAGGTTGGCCAGCGATCCGCTGACGCAGAACAATCCGGCTTCATGGCCGAGCAGCGCAGCCACCCGGGACTCGAACGCGTTGACGGTCGGGTCCTCGGCGTACACATCGTCGCCCACCGACGCCGCGAGCATCGCCGCCCGCATGCCTTCGGTCGGCCGGGTCACGGTGTCAGAGCGCAGATCGATCACACCCAGAATCCTCTCCCATCCCCGACCTCCGCCCTTCGACGGGCTGGGGACCTGCCGCTAGAAGGAGAGGGGGGTGTAGGCCTGGACCGGGTTGGGTCGCTGGATCCGGCCGGTGGTCAGTCGCTCGGCGACCAGGAAGGCGAGCTCGAGCGACTGGTTGCGGTTCAGCCGGGGGTCGCAGAGGGTCTCGTAGCGATTCACCAGATCGGCCTCGACCAGGTCGTCGCTGCCGCCCACACACTCGGTGACATCGTCGCCGGTGAGCTCGACGTGGACGCCACCCGGCCAGGTGCCGAGCTCCTCGTGCACGTCGAAGAAGCCGTTCAGCTCGGCCACCACATCGGAGAACGCGCGTGTCTTATAGCCGTTGCGGGCCTCGAAGGTGTTGCCATGCATCGGATCACAGATCCAGGCGACCTCCCGACCACTGGCGGTCACCTTGGCCACCACGTCCGGCAGCACGTCGCGGATCTTGCCCGCCCCCATCCGGGTGATGAAGGTGATCCGGCCGGGCTCGTGCTCGGGATCGAGCCGGTCAGCCAGTTCCAAGGCGGTGTCGGCGGTCGTCGTCGGACCGAGCTTCACGCCGAGGGGATTGCGCACGTGCCGAAGCAACTCGACGTGGGCACCCTGGAGCTGGCGGGTCCGCTCTCCGATCCACAGGAAGTGCCCGGACGTGCCGTAAGGCAGCCCGGTCCGCGAATCGATCCGGGTCAGGGCGTGCTCGTACTCGAGCAGCAGCGCTTCGTGGCTGGAGTAGAAATCGACGGTCCGGAACACGTCGTCGTCGATCCCGCAGGCGACCATGAAGGCCAACGCGCGGTCGATCTCGTTGGCAAGATTCTGGTACTGCACACCGGCGGCCGAGTTCTTGACGAAGTCGGCATTCCAGCTGTGCACGCTCCGCAGATGAGCGAAGCCTCCGGTGACGAAGGCCCGCGTCAGATTGAGCGTCGCCGCGGAGGCGTTGTAGACCCCGAGGAGCCGATCCGGATCGGGCGTCCGCGAGCCGGCCGTGAAGTCGAAGCCGTTGACTGCGTCACCCCGGTACGCGGGCAGGGTCACCCCTTCCCGGGTCTCGTTCGCCGAGCTGCGCGGCTTGGCGAACTGCCCGGCCATCCGGCCGATCTTCACGATCGGCACCTGGGCGGCGTAGGTCAGCACGACCGCCATGGAGAGCAGGGTGCGCAGCTTGCCCTGGATGTTGGCCGCGGTCACGTCGTCGAAGGTCTCGGCACAGTCACCGCCCTGCAGGATGAACGCCTCGCCGGCGGCCACACTGGCCATCTTGGTCCGCAACTTGTCGCACTCGGCCGCGAAAACCAGGGGCGGCAGCTTGCGCAGCTTGCCGACCACCTGGTCCAGCTGAGCGGACGAGGAATAGGTCGGCTGCTGGAGCGGAGTGAGCGCGTGCAGCGCCTCCAGCGTGGGGACGTTGGTCACTTGAGAGGTCGCTCCGCTGTTCACTTGAAGGGTCGCTCCGCTCGCGGATTCGTCTCGGCCACGCAGACACTGTAGACGTCTCGATTCGTTGACGCTTGTGACTTATCAGCCGCTGGACCCGTAGCGCACCTGAAAGAATCGCGCGCATGAGCGTGCGATTCGTCCTGGTCCCCGGTGCCGGTGGGAGTGCCCAGTACTGGCACCGGGTCGAGCCGTTCCTCCGCGAGGCCGGGTACGAGACCTTCGCGGTCGACCTGCCCAACTGGCCGGGAGCGACGCTGAACGACCAGGCGCAGGCCATCGTCTCGGCCGCGCAGGGTGCGGACGAGGTGATCCTGGTCGCCCAGTCGATGGGCGGCTTCAGCGCTCCGCTGGCCGTCGGCCGGTCACCCGTCGTACGGATCGTCCTGCTCAACGCGATGATTCCCAACCCGGGTGAGGCGGCAGGCGACTGGTGGGGCAACACCGGCCAGGACGAGGCCCGCAAGGCGATGGACGTCCGCGAGGGGCGCGACCCCGAGGCCGACTTCGATCCGGAGACCTACTTCCTGCACGACCTCCCGCCCGAGGTCGCCGCGCTACTCCGATCCGGTGCGGACGAGGGTCCGGCGGAATCGCTGTTCGGCGTCCCGTTCCCGCTCGAGGCGTGGCCCGACGTCCCGACGTCGGTGCTGAGCGGCCGCGATGACCGGCTGCTGCCGTTCGAATTCCAACGACGAGTGGCGCTCGACCGCCTCGGCCTGGAGCCGGAGCCCCTGCCCGGAGGGCATCTGCTCGCACTCAGCCAGCCCGAAGCGCTGGCCGCGCGACTGCGGCAGCCTCGAGGACCTGATGACCGCTGAGCCCTTCAAGGCATTCATTTCCTATTCCCGGGCGGCGTCCCAGCCGCTCGCCATGGATCTGCAGAACGGCCTCGAACGGTTCGCCAAGCCCTGGTACCGGCTGCGCGCCCTGCGGATCTTTCGCGATGACTCGTCGATGGCGGCCAATACCGCCCTCTGGTCGACCATCGAGACCGGCCTCCGGCAGGCCGAGTGGTTCATCCTGCTGGCCACACCGGCGGCCGCGACCTCCGTTTACGTCACCGCCGAGATCGACTGGTGGCTGCGGAACAAAGGCCCCCAGCGGCTGCTCATCGTCCAGGCCGAGGGCGAGCTGCACTGGGACCGCCAGTACGGCTGCTTCCATCCCGAATCCACCGCCGTCCCGCCCATCCTGCGCCAGGCCTATCCCGAGGAGCCGCGCTGGATTGACCTGCGCTGGTACGCGGACAACCCGCCGCTCGGCCGGGCTGACCCGCGGTTCGGGGAGCGGATCGCCGACCTGTCGTCGGCCCTCCGGGGGGTCGAGCGCGACACCCTCGTCGGGGACAACGTGCGGCAGCACCGCCGAGCCCTGCGGCTGGCTCGGGCGGCGGTGTCCGTGCTGGCGGTACTGCTGGTGCTGAGTATCGTCGCCGGAATCCTGGCCGTCGGCCAGCGCAACGAGGCCCGCGAACAGGCCCGGATCTCCCAGGCCCGGCAGCTCGCGGCCACGGCCCGATCGTTCGCGAGCACCGACATCGGCAAGGCGCGGTTGCTCGCCGTTCAGGCGTACCGGCTCGCTCCCGAACTCCAGACCGAGGGCGCGCTGCTGGCCACGCTGACGGCCAGCCCCCAGCTCGTTCGCGAGTTCGACGCCGGAAGCACGGTCCGGGCCACCGCGGGCACCGCCGACGGCCGCACTGTCGTGGCGGCCAACAACAAGGGGGTGATCGCGACCTGGGATGTGCCGTCGGGCCGACGGACCGCCGTGGGGAATCTGGATGGGCAGCCGGGTGACCTGGCCGCCTCCGCCGACTGTTCGGTGATCGTGGGCCGCACCGGGAACCGGATCAAGGTGTGGATCGATGGTGTCGAGAGCAGGCTTCCGGCCGGACTTCCGGCCGGCCCGTCCGCGGTGGCCGTGTCACCCTCCGGCAACACCATCGTGGTGGCCTACGGAGCTGATCAGACCGATGCCTACGCCCTGGATCGCGACGGCTCGGACCTCCGCCGGTCCAGCACCACGCTCGCCTTCGGCAGCGGCGCGTTCCAGTTCGCGATGAGCGACGACGAGACGGTGGCCGCCCAGCTGTTCCCGGCCAGCGAGGGCCACGTCGAACACCGGTCGTTGCGCACCGGCCGGCTGGTGGCCGAGGGCAGCGGCGGCGCCGGCTCGGACAAGCTGCACGGATCGCTGTCCGGCGACGGTGACTACGTCGCGGTGCCCGAGTTCAGCAACACCGGCTCGATGCCGATCTATCGCACGGATCGGCGGGCCGGCGGTCAAGGGGCCACCCCTGATCTGATCGGTTACGCCGCCGGGATCAACGATCCGCAGACCGCGCTCAGTCCGAATGCCAGCGTGTCGGCGTACGCGGAGAACGACGTCATCTACGTGGCTCCGACCCAGAAGCCCGGACCGGAGCCGTTCGCGGTGACGCCGTTGCGCGGGATCGCGCGGACCGGCGTCAACAGCCTGCGCTTTCTGAGCAACCGCTTCCTGCTCTCCGGATCCGACAACCGGCTGATGGTCTGGGACGTGGAGCAGAACACGCCCCTGACGTCGATGGTCGCCACAAAGGTGCCCTTCGTCCCGACGTACGCGATCAGCCGCGAACTGGTCCCGAACCGGCCGGGAAGTTACGCGGTCGTCGTTGTCCCGGCCTCCGGCTTCACGATCATCGACGCCGTCAGCGGCGCCGTGCTCACCTCGGCCGCGACCAGCGACTTCCTGGCTTGGCGCAACGACACCCAGCTCTACTACGCCGAGTCCGCCGACCGCACCGTCCGGCTCTATGACGTGTCCACCCGCCGGGCAGTCTCGAGCTGGCGGATGGACTGGCCACTGCTGCCTACGAGCAAGACCCTGGACCTCTGGTCGGCGCGGTACGTCCCAGACCATGATCAACTCCTCGTTTCGGGCAGCCGAAAGATTGCCACCCTCAACGCCACCACCGGCGCCGTCATCAACCAGCGCAGCGATCTGAGCTATCCCACCTTCTCCGCCGATGGCCGCTGGGTCTTCGGGATTCCTGATGTCCTGACGCACTACGGCGCCGTCGACCGGGTGTCAGGGGGCGACCTGCGCCAGGTGGCGACCGGACCGCTGGAGCTGGACCCGGGCGCGGTGCAGCAGAACCGATCGCAGCTATCCGGCTACGACCAGAACGTGTTGATCACCCAGGAGCAGCGGGCCATCGAGCGGGCGTTCTGGACGACCGACGGCTCAGCCCGGATCGGGTCCGCGCCCGCCGGGTCGGAATTCACCAACTTCCGGGTGTCGATCTCCGGCGACGGCTCCCGCTCGGCCCAGCACCAATCCGACAGCACGATCAAGATCAGCGATCTTCGTAGTGGCACGGCCCTCGGTCAGATCCCGATCGCCCGCGACGATCCCAAGATCAGCTTCGCGTACGCGGGCGACGGCCAACATCTGCTGATCACCATCCCGGCCGACGTCGACCGCCGCTATCCCGACGGGATGATCATGTCGGTCGATCAGCGTCCCGGGTCCTGGGTGACGGCCGCGTGTCGGACCGCTGGTCGCCAGCTGACCGGTGCCGAATGGCGCGACCTGACCGGTACCGCGCCACCGGCCGATCTCAGCTGCCGCTGACTCGCTCGTAGTTCGCCGCGAAGTGCTCGGCCGAGATCACCCAGAGCTCACCCGCGGTGCCCTTCATCACCCACGTACCGGCATCGGCGGTTTGGGGCCCTTCCAGGGAATCGATCCGCTCGCCTTCGACGGCCGGCCGCGCCTGGGCGAACCCGCTCCGCCGCCAGCGGTTACCGTCGACGTGGGTGTAGGTCTGAGCGAAGATCCCCGGCTCGACCGACCAGGACTTTCCTTGATCATCAGTAACCAGCCAATCACCCTCGAGGCCCCGCATCGTCGCGCCAGCCGCGGTCGTCCAGTCCCAATCGGCGTCGGCCCGTACGGCGGTCACTTCACCGCGCCGGGCCACTTTGGTCCAGGTCTGATGATCATCGGCAGCGAGTGCCTTGGGCCGCAGCGCCGTCGACCGGTAACCGAGGATGCCGAGGGTGTCCAGGGCATGACTCACCCCCTGCCGGGTCTTGTCCTGATCGTCCGCCGTCAGCTCATCGAAGGTCTGGAGCGACGGATGCAACCGACGCGCGTTGTCACGCTGGGCCCCGTAGCGCCAGCCGTTGTCCTGCAGATGTTGCCGCCACGATTCGTGTTCCATCCGGGCCAGCCGATCCAGGTCCTCGGCCCGGACCTCCTCGGAGGACTCCAGTCCGTCGGGTGCGGCTCGGTCGATCACCGGACCCCACGATCGCCCGATCTGTTCGGCGGCGGCCAGTGCGGTCGTCACCTGCCTGATGTTGGTCTCCTTGCGGAACGGGTCGAGCCGTTCCCACGGCCGGTGCGCCGGCTCCTGCGGATTCAGGGCGCCATGGCGCTGCATCTCGGCGCGGTACTGCTCGTGGACGACCCGGGCCGCCCGTTCCCAGCTGTCCACCGGCAACGAGCTCGGCGCCTCGGTGGTCAGGCCGAAGGGCAACAACTGTTCCATGATCGGCTCGTCCGCCACCCCGCGGGTCGCCGGGCTCCAGTCGAAGATCGTCCAGGTCGGGTTGAGCGCGGCGAGGTAGGTGGCCAGCTGGGGATTGCGTTCGGCGGGGTCGTCGGCGAGGATCAGCGCTGGATGGTGATCATGAACCAGTGAGCGACCGAGCCGATCCGAGGTCGGCTCGTCGGTGACGACGTTGATCAACTCCGCCCTGGTGCTGTTGCCGAACCGTTCCTGGCGCAGCCGATGCTGCTGCCGCAGCGTCTCGGCCTCCGGACCGAACAAGATCAGGTCGGCGAACAACGGCTCGGGCGGCTCGTCGAGGGCGCCGCCCTCACGCTCTCGCTGGGCGAGCTCCGCACACACCGCGAGGGCCAGGGGCGAGTTGCCGACGATCACCAGGCGGTCGAAGGCCGGAGTCCGGCGGGGATCGAGGATGCGATCCAGCAGCACCGACGCAGTGACTTCGTAGACGCTCAACGCGTCACTCATCCAGCGCACCGATCGCCGGTGTGCGCTGTCACCGTTGCCCGTCCGGTACGCGTTGGTCCGCCGCCAGTACTCGGCCTGCCAGGGATCGTCGATCCGCACCACCATCCGTGGTGACATGTCGCCCCGGCTGGGCTTGGTCGAATCAGCCACTGTCCGCAACTGCGCCGCCCAACGCAGATTCTCGGCGACGTCGGACGAGACGGCGTAGAAGCTCCTGATCTTGAAGGTCCCGCGCGAGGTGAGCAGGGCGCGGAGGACCCCGGTCTGTTCGCGGTCGACCAGCACCACTCGGGCGCCGAGATCGCGCGCCGTCGCGATCAACGGATTGCCACCCTCGTCGACGAGCACCGCAAGTGTGGTGCCGGATTCCCGCTCCACGCTGAGCCGGCGCAGCAGCGGCAACGCCTCATCGGTCAGCCCGACCAGCAGCACCAAGCTCGACGCGTACCGGACCCGGATCCGGTCGTAGGAGTTGCGGAAGACCGAGGTGACAATGCCCAGAGCGGCAATCACCAGCAGCAGGGGCCCGAGCAGCCGGGTCAACTGCAGGGCGGGTGGGAAGGTCGTCGAGTCGGGTTCGCAGGCGGCGACATTACCGCCGATCAGATTGAGCGCGAAGGTGAGCGGCGTCCACAGCGGGCTCTGATCATCGGTGGACGGGCAGGTGGAGTAGGCCACCAGGCCGAGGAAGATGGTGGTGGCCGCCAGCACGCCCGTGACCAGCACCGAGAAACTGCGCGAGGACCGAGCCCGTGGATGGTAATAACAGCCGAACGCGGCGAGTCCGAGCAGCACCTGGACCAGGATCGGCCACCATGATCGACTGTTGCGGTATTCACCCAGGCCGACCCGTTCGATCACCGCCGGGGCCAGCATCGAGAGCGCGAAGATGATCACGTTCAGCACGTACAGGCCGAGGAGCACCCCGGCGGCGAGATTCCAGGCGGCCAGCCGCTCAGGCTTGAGGCGAGACTTCATCGGCCTCTTGTGCCTTGGCCTCGCGCGCCGCCGTCTCCTTCGCGGTCGGCGCGTACACGTCGACGTACTCCTGCCCGGACAGTTCCATGATCGCGTACATGATCTCGTCGGTGATCGATCGCAGGATGAAGCGATCCTCGGTCATGCCCTGATAGCGGGAGAAGTCCAGCGGCCGACCGAACTTCACCGTCGGGCTGACGATCTTGGTGACGATCTTGCCGGGCGGCGCGATAATGTCGGTGCCGATCACGGCGGTCGGAATCACCGGAACTCCGGCGAGCAGGGCCATCCGGGCGACCCCGGTCCGACCTTTGTACAGCCGACCGTCGTGGCTGCGGGTGCCCTCGGGATAGATGCCGAACAACTCCCCCCGTTGCAGCACTTTGAGCCCGGCCCGCAACGCGCCCTCACTGGCCCGGCCGCCGGTCCGGTCGATGGGCACCTGACCGGTCCCGGCGAAGAACCGCTTCTGCGCCCAGCCCTTGAGGCCGGCGCCGGTGAAGTAGTCCGACTTGGCCACGAAGGTGACCCGGCGGTCCAATGCGAGCGGCATGAACAGCCAGTCGGCGAAGGAGAGGTGATTGCTGGCCAGGATGGCCGCACCCTCCGCCGGCACGTTCTCGGTGCCCTCTTCGATCGGCCGGAAGATCTTGCTGATCGCCGGACCGAGCATCAGGTTCTTCAGCACCCAGTAGATGCCTCGGCCACCGTGTGAGCCCTTCTCCACCGCCACATTGCCGCCGGGATCCACCGACACCAGATCGTCGTTCACGGCGACACCTCTTCCGGGGGAGGGGGGATCGGTCGGCCGGCCCCCGGACGGCTGACCACCGGCATGGCGATCTCCCTGCCCTGGGCCAGGGCATCCTTCACTGAGCTCGCGTAGGCATCCACATAGGTTTGACCGGTCAGTTCCATCACGGCATTCATGATCTCGTCGGTCACCCAGCGGAGCACCTCGCGCTCGTTGCCCGCCTTCGCGTACCGGCTGAAATCCAATGGCCGGCCGATCCGCACTCCGGGGCGGCGCATCAGCGGGATCTTGAACAGCTTCGTCGGCACGAATTCAGTGTCGATCATGCCGACCGGGATCACCGGGACGCCGGACTGCAGGACCAGCCGGGCCACTCCGGTCTTGCCCTTGTAGAGCCGCCCGTCGGGTGAGCGGGTGCCCTCGGGGAAGATGCCCAGCAGCTCACCGGCGGACAGCACGCCGAGCACCCCGTCCATGCTGGTCGCACTCGCCCGACCACCGGAGCGATCCATCGGCAACTGCCCGATGCTTTTCATGAAGCTGCTGACGATCCGGCCGCGGACGCCCCGGCCCGCGAAAAGCTCGGCCTTGGCCGGAAAGGTCAGCCGTCGTTTGATCATGGCCGGCAGCAAGAACGTGTCGCCCATGGAGATGTGGTTGCCGACCAGGATCGCCGGTCCGGCGCTGGGGATGTTGTCGGCGCCCTCGATCCACGGGCGGAACAGCAATCGAGTCAGCGGCCCGATCGAGAACCACTTGAAGAACCAGTAGAGCAACGCCGACCTCCGCTTTTCCGGACATCCTATTGGTCCGGAGCCGTCGCGCTGGATCTCCCATACGATTCGGCTCGTGACCTCCTCCCGACGCCGCGCCATCGCCGCCATCGTCACCCCGCTCGAGCGGCTCAGCCGCCCGGCCCACGGAGTGCTGAGCCGCTGGCTGACCCCGAAGCCGGCCGATCTGTACGCTGCGCCGTCCTCGGCCGCGGTCCATCCGACCGCCGAGCCGTACGCCGGTGGCACCGGGCGGACCGGCGTGCTGCTGTGCCATGGCTTCACCGGCTCCCCGGGGAGCCTGCGGCCGTGGGCCCAGCACCTCGAGGCTGCCGGGCTGCGGGTGTCGTTGCCGCGGCTGCCCGGTCATGGGACCAGTTGGCAGGAACTCAACCTGACCCACTGGCCCGACTGGTACGCGACGGTCGAGTCGGCGTTCCTGGCCCTGGAGGCCGAATGCGACCAGGTCTTCCTCGCGGGGCTGTCGATGGGGGGCGCACTGTCGCTGCGGATCGCCGAGGAATACCAGGACCGGGTCTCCGGACTGATCCTGGTCAATCCGGTGATCAACATCACCGACCCCCGGATGCGGATCCTCCGGTTGCTGAAGATCCTGCCGTCGCTGGCCGGCATCGCCAACGACATTGCCAAGCCCGGACAGAACGAGGGCGGTTATGACCGACTCCCGTTGCGAGCCCTCTACTCCCAGACCTTCCTCTGGGCCGCCGTCCAGGCCGATCTGGGCCAGGTCCACCAGCCGATCCTGGTCTATCGCTCGGCCGTCGATCACGTCGGCGATCCGTCGTCGGTGAAGTTGATCCGGGAGGGCATCCGCTCGGCCGACCAGTCGTACGCGGAGTTGACCCGGAGTTACCATGTAGCCACGCTCGATTACGATGCGGATGAGATTTTCGACGGCAGCGTCGCGTTCATCCGACGCCTGGAAAAGACCGATCATTGCGCGAAGGACGACCATGGCCCGGCCCAGTGAGGACGATCGTGAGGCGGTCGACCGTGTTTTCGCCGAGATGGTCGCGAGCTACCATCTGACCGCTGATCGACCGGAGCCGGCAACCGTGGCGGAAGTGCCGCCCGAGCCGCCCGCCGCCGAGCCGGAAACCACCTGGCACGAGGTCAAGCCGACGTTCCGGTTCGTCGAGTCACCGCCGGCCCCGCCGGTGGACGAGGCGCCAGCCCCTGAAGCAGGGGGCTACGAACCCGAGCCGCTCCCACCGCTGCGACGGCCGGGTATCCCGGCTCTGGTCGGCTGGATCGGCATGGCGTATGCGGTCTTCGTCGTGCTTGCCGGCACCTTCGGCGTGAACTTCCCCACCTGGGCGGGATGGCTCGCCATCACCGGCTTCATCGGCGGCTTCGGCATCCTGATCACCCGGCTGCCCCGTAACCGTCCTCCGGGCTCCGGTGACGGCGCGGTCGTCTGACGCGCAGCTTTTTTCTGCGCTCGCGCGCCGCGCTTAACCGCTCCGCTGGCGACCTCGCTCACGCGACACCTTGATGCCCGGGGTGGCGGGCGCCCGCACGGGGTCGCGCTCGACTCAGCCGCCACCAGAGCGGGCGCGCGTCACCCGACGCTCGGGAACCGCTACACCCTACGGCTCGACCGCAGCCGGCCGATGTGTTTGCGGCGTTTGCGGCGGCGCGGCCAGAAGCCGAACCGGGCGGAGTCGGGCGGTTCCAGGATCGAATGGCGGGCCAGATCAGCGGCCCCGATCAGACCGGCGTCATTGCGGAAGTGGGCCAACTCCAGCCGCGCCTCCTCCCGGAAGCCGCGGCCCGTCAACGTGCGGCTGAACGCGGTCTGGGCGGGCGCGAGCAGCAGGTCGCCGGCCGCGCTGACTCCCCCGCCGATCACCACCACCTCGGGATCCAGGGCGGCCGCCAGATTGGCGATCCCCCGACCGAGCCAGGTGCCGACATCGGCCAGCAATTCGATCGAGTTCGGCTCACCGGCGATTGCCGCGGCCGTGACCTCGGGGCCCGTGATCCGGTCAGGGTCGCCGCCCACCATCTCCAGCAATCGATAAGCCGTCGGCGATTTGGTCCGGGCCAGTGCCTTGGCGTCACGAACCAGCGCGTTGCCCGACGCGTACTGCTCCCAGCAGCCGCGGTTACCGCATTCGCACCAGTGACCGCCGGGCACCGCGATCATGTGCCCCCATTCACCGGCCATCCCGTACGTGCCGCGGAAGAGTTGGCCACCGATCACCAGGCCGCCGCCGATCCCGGTGCCGAGCGTGATGCACACCATCACCGAGGAGCCGCGGCCGGCACCGAACCGGTATTCCGCCCAGGCGGCCGCGTTCGCGTCATTGTCGACGATCAGCGGCAGGTCGACCCGCTCGCTGAGCCGGGCCTTGAGCGGTTCGGATCGCCAAGCCAGGTGCGGAGAGAACCGGACCACCGCCTGGGCGTTGTCCACCCATCCCGCGGCGCCGATCCCGACCGCGTCGACCGCGTGCCGGGAGCGCAGGTGGGCGACCACTCGAAGGATCGCGTCCTCGACCGCCTGCGGACTGTGCGACGGGGTCGGCTCGGTCAATCGCTCGAGGATGTTGCCTCGCTCGTCGACGACCCCGGCGGCGACCTTGGTGCCGCCGATGTCGATGCCGATGCTCAAGGAGGGTAGGACCGCCGCGTCCCGATTCACCCCCCGCCGGATGAGCGGGCCGGGGGTGCTCAGGCCTCCACCCGCTTCTTCAGCCCCTTCAGCGCTCCGTCGATGATCGTCTTCTCGGCCTTGCGCTTGAACATCCCGATCATCGGCATGTTGACGTCGACCTTCAGGGTGTAAGTGACCGTCGTGCCAGCACCCTTCGGGGCGAGCGCGTACGAGCCGTCCATCGCCTTGAGCAGGGTTCCCTTCACCAGCTTCCAGCTCACCTGTTGTGCCTCCCAGGCGTACTCCAGGACGTAGTCATCCTTGACCAGTGCGTGGTCGAGGACCATCCGCACCGTCTTCGGCTGGCCGGCCGACGCGGTGAGCACCTCCGCGCTCTTCATCGAGTCGACCCACTCGGGATAGTGCTCGAAATCCGCAATCACCGCCATCACCGTCTCCGGCGTCGCCGAGATGTCGATACTGGCGCTGGTCTGGTCCGCCACGGTCCTGCCTTTCCGCAAGTGGTGGGTCACAGCGTAACGGGCGGTTCAGAGCTGCAATGCGTGCCGCAGGGTTGCTCCGGCCGCCGCGAACCCAAAACGTTCGCGCACGTACGCGCGCCCACACCTCCCCATGGCCGCGGCCCGCTCGCGGTCCCCGAGCAACTCGGCGATCCGCTCCGCCCACGCCTGATGATCATCAGGATCCAGCAGATAGCCGGAGCTGCCCTCCTGCACGGTCTCGGGCGTCCCACCGGAAGCCCCGATGATCACCGGGAGGCCACAGGCCGCGGCTTCGATGGCGGCCAGTCCAAGGCCCTCGGGATTGAGTCCAGCCAGCTGGGTGCGCACCGGCAAGGCGAACACCGCTGCGGTCTGGAGCCGGGTGATCACCGCGTCCCGCGGCAGCGCGCCGGTGAAGATCACGCTGTCGCGGATGCCGAGTTCGTCGACCGCCGACTCCAGCCGCGAGCGCCGCGGGCCGTCCCCGACCAAGATCAACTCGGGTCTGCGACCGCTGACGCCCCGATGGCGCAACACCAGGGCCCAGGCGCGCAGCAGCGTGTCAAATCCCTTCTGGGCCACGAATCGGCCGACCGCGACGCAGCGTGGTCGATGATCATCGTGCGGTGCGACGATCCGCGCCGGCCTGAATCTCTCGACATCGATCGGCGGAGCGAGCCGCACCAGATTGCTCCGGGCGCCCGGGCTCAGCGCCGGACCGATCCGCCGCTCGGTGTAGCCCGAGATCGCGGTCAGGTGATCACAGCCGTCCCCGATCCGGCGGAGGGCCTGGCGCGCGCCGGGCACCGTCGCCCACCAGACCTCGTGACCGTGGGTGATGCCGACGATCCGTTGTGCGCCCGCCCGGCGCAACCCGGGAGCCAGCAGTCCGAGCGGCGCGGCGGCGCCGAAGACCACCCGAGTGGCGCCGTAGTAGCGCAACAGGTCGGCGGCCCGGGCTGCGGTTCGCCGCGTCGGCAGCAGCAGGGAACCGTCGCGGACCACCGGAAACGGGCGATCTTGATCACCGCGGACGGCGCCTGGAGGGCCGGAAGCGTAGACCGCCACGTCGTTGTCGAGCAGCGTGCACACGTCGGCGCCGAACGACTCGATGCCACCGATCCGTGGCGGAAAGTCATTGGTGATGATCAAGGTCGACGGCATCGGGCGCTAACGGGCCAACCGTTCGAGATCGCTGCGCCAGACCCGGACCAGTTCCTTCTCGGAGATGCCGAGGACATCGCGACTGGCTTGATCGAGGGCCCGTCCGTCGTTCAACTCCGCGTACAGCCGACCGAGCCGAGCGGGCGAATAGCGCTCGGCGATGGTGCGACAGGCGAGCCAGGCCTTGGCGTACGCGATCCCCAGCCGATCGCTGTCGGTGGCGAAGTCGCCGTCGACCGGCAGCGTGCGCGGCGCTCCGCCGGTCTTCACCTCGGCCAACAGCTTGGCAGTCTGCCAGCTCCGCTGTCCGGGACGGACGCGGAGCGAGACCCACTCGGCGAGTCCTTCCTGGGCCCAAATCGGCGCCGGGGATCGGGCCGCACGGGTGGCCACGTGGACGGCTTCGTGCACCAGCACGGTGCTCAGCCGGTCGACGGCGACCAGCTCGCGCACCCGCGGGTTGACCACCACTCGGCTGGCGGCAACGGCATCCGCACCCTCCAGCTGAGCGACGGCCGCGATGCCGCCGCGACTGCCCGGTTCGGCGCCGAGGATCGCCTCGAAGTCGCGCTCCGTTGCCGGAATTTCGAACACCACGCGACCATTCCAACGATCGGCCGCGTCGGGGGGCAGCAGGCGCTTGATCGCGCTGACCGAGCGGGCGCCGAGCGTCGACCAATCCTGGAGCGGCTGTCCTGCGCCGACGATTACCGTCGATCCGCCCGATTGCTGAACCGTCACCGGACCGAGCCACCACGATGGCTGCTGGCGTACCGGCGTCGCCGGACCATCGACGGTTCCGGCGAGTCGCACGGCCTCCCCGTCGGGTACGAAGGTCAGCCAGACCTGATGCTGGCCCGCCTCCCGTTCACCGGTCAGGCGCCAGTCGATCGTGACCGACTGTGCCCAGGCATCGGCGCCGAGCAAGGATTGTCGCGCCGCGTCCAGCGGTCGTTCCGTCGGGTCGGCGCGGAAGCGCAGCTCAGCGAGGGGCAGCGCCGTCAGGTTGTCGTAGAGCAGCCGAGCTCGATCGTCAAACGAGGGATCTCGATCACTGATCAGCTGGTCGAAGCTGGTCTGATCAGAGTCGTCAACCGCGGTGTCCAGTCGACCGAGCAGCTCGCGAACAGCCGCCAGCCGAGTCGGAGCACTGGTGGTCAGGCTCGATGGAGTCGGAGCCGGGGGGTTGGCGGTGCAGCCAAACGACACCAGCACCGCCAGCAAAGCCGCAGCGAGGCGGGCCGGGCCAAGCACGGGGAACGAAAGTCTGCCTGAATCAGCCGATCGATCAGCCGGGACGACGAGCGCCGGAGAACGGCATGTAGCTCATCTTGATGTACTGCACGGACTTGCCGGGTCGAGGTGAATGGATGATCATCCCGTTGCCCGCGTACAAGCCGACGTGGCTGGGGGCCGAAGAGCTGTAGAAGAACACCAGGTCACCCGGCTGCAATTCCGACTTCGAGACCGCACGGCCGTCACGGATCTGGGACTGGGACGTCCGCGAAAGGCTGACTCCGACCGACCGCCAGGCCGCACCGGTCAGACCGGAGCAGTCATACGCGTTCGGGCCGGTGGCGCCGAAACTGTACGGCTTGCCGATCTGCGCTTTGGCAAACGCCAGGGCCTTGGCTCCGCGACCGGAGCCGGTGACGGCCGTATCGGTGGTCTGCTCACCGGAGGTCGAGGGGGTTTTGTCGGTCTGGGCGGTCTTGTCGGTCTGGGCGGTCGTGTCGGTCTGCTCGGCCTTGGCCTTCGCCTCGTCCTCAGCTCGCTTCTGTTCGAGCGCGATCTGTCGCTGCTGCTCAGCCGTCAGCTTGGCCAGAACGGTTTTCGACTCGGTGACCTTCTTGTCCGAAGCGGCGCGGAGCTTCGCCAGCTCCTCCTGCTGGTCGTCCAGCGCCGCAAGATCGGTTTCCGAGGAATGCTCCAGGTCAGCGAGACTGGCCTGCTCCTGCTGGTAGTCCTGCAGCACCGAGTTCTGGTTCTCGCTGACCTTCTCGACGGTGGAGATCTGGCTGAGGAAGCCCTCGGTGTCGTCGGTGACAAAGAGCTGAGCGGCAGTGTCGAGATTGCGATTCTGGAATTGGGCGAGCGCCACCTGGCCGACCTGGGCCTTCATCTTGGCGACCTTCGCGGTCTGCGCCTTCTTGTCGGCCTGCTTGAGCGCGAGGCTGGACTTACCCTTCGCGATCTGCTCCTGCACGCCGGCGTAGTCCTGATCGATCGCTGCGGCGTCAGTTTCGAGCTGTTCGATCTGCGCCTTGGCCTCGGCCACGGTGAGTGGCGGGTCGGCGGCGGCGGAAACGCTGGTCGGGACGGCAGACGCCGCGGCCAACGCCACAGTGGCGAGGCCCAGCATCGCCGAGCGGGCGATGACGTGACGGCCTGACGCACTCCGATTGGCCTCGCTGATGCGTGAGGTCACGCGGGCTTCCCCTTACCTAGATCTCCCCGGCTCTCGTGAACGGCATCCCCACGCCGTCGCCGACCGCAGGGCCGGACTGAGATTCAAGTGTCGTCGCGGCCGATGACACGGTTGTCATCTCTTCACCACGGCGGTCCTAGAAGCGTAGGTCACGATTAGGTCACTCGCAAACCCACCTCAATGATATTGGTCACGCATAGTCCTGCCAATCCAGCGGACTCTGGATGCTCCGCCCTGGTCGGGCACCCGGAATCAGCCGCAACGGCGGGACCAAACCGGACTCCGCCAGGGCCGACAGCGCTGCCTGCTCGTCGCCGTCCAGATCGACTCCCCTGGTTGGGGCACCAAGTAACGCGGTGATCACGCAGTCATCGCAGGCCGGGCCTCGAGCCAGACAACGATCGCAGTCCACATGCAGGACATCCATTTTTCGCGCCTTCCTGTTTCGCTGCCCGAACTCTCCCTGAGGCCACTGACAGTTTTCGATCGGGCAGGCTGAGACCCATGACCGCTGATGATCCGAGCACCAATCCGGAGCAGTCGTGCGACGTCTATTCCCACGGGCACCACGAGTCGGTCCTGCGCTCGCACGGCTGGCGTACGGCGGAGAACTCGGCGGGCTATCTGTTGCCCCACCTCCGATCCGGGCAGCAGCTGCTGGACGTGGGGCTCGGACCGGGCACGATCACCGTGGACCTTGCCGCTCGACTCGACCCCGGCTCCGTCGTCGGCATCGACAACGCACCCACGGCGGTCGACGCGGCGCGCCGGTTGGCCGCAGAACGAAGCCTCAGCAACCTGACTGTCGAATCGGGCGATGTGTACCACCTTCGGTTCCCCGATCACAGCTTCGATGTCGTCCATGCCCACCAGGTCCTGCAGCACCTGAGTGATCCGGTGAGCGCGCTCCGTGAGATGCGCCGGGTCTGCCGGCCGGGAGGCCTGGTCGGGGCGCGCGATGCCGACTATGCGGCCATGACCTGGTTCCCGGAGTCCATGGCTCTCACCCGCTGGCTGGAGCTGTACCGCATGGTGGCCCGCTCTAATCGGGGCGAGCCCGACGCCGGGCGACAGATCAAGGCGTGGGCCAACGAGGCGGGCTTCGGCGAGGTCACGGCGACTGCCTCGGTCTGGTGCTTCGCCTCCGCTGGAGACGTTGGCTGGTGGTCGCAAACCTGGGCCGAGCGACTGGTGCACTCAGATTTCGGACGCCAGGCGACCGATCGGGGACTTTCCGATGACGACGAGCTGCAGCAGCTGGCCAGGGGTTGGCATGAGTGGGCCAGCCGGCCGGAAGCGTGGTTCACCATCCTGCACGGCGAGGTTGTGTGCCAACCGTGACTGGACAAGTCCAGGGGCCAAACCGTGACTGGACAAGTCCAGGGCCGACCAGGAACAAAATGCCAAGCTTCATTCCGAGCGTGCGACGGGCCAACAGGAATCTTCTAGTACCGTGTGACGGTCAGGCAAATTCCTTGGGGGAACTGTGGTACAAGCACGACGGGCGAAAGTCCGGCCAGCACGCATTGTCGTGCCACTCGTCCTAGCGGCGGCGCTACTCGGTGGAGGCGCGTTTGCCGCATCCCGATTCGGCGGTGATCCGACCACCGCTGCGGGACCGACGGCCGTTCCCACGGTGGCCGCCACCGAGTCGACCGCTCAACCGACCCGCAGCACGACCCCGACGCCCCAGCCCAAACCCACCAGCACGTCCAAGCCGACCGCCACTCCTGGGGCGGTCAAGGCAGTCAAGGCGCTCAAAGCCTGCCAGAGCCGGGTCCGTGCGGCCGACGACGTGCTCGCGGCCGGGAAGACCGGCACTCTGCACTGGGCCGCTCACGTGCAGGCCCAGACTGACGCCAACAAGAGCAAGATCACGGTCACCGAGATGAAGGCCCGGTTCAAGGAGTCCCGCCTCGCCGGACCGGCCGACCAGCAGCGCTACGCTGACGCCCTGTCCACGTACAAAGACCTGAGTGGTTCGTGCGGCAAGGTGAAGGGCGCCGAGGACAAGGTCGCCGGCAAGCTCGCCGACTGCAATGAGCGGGCGAAGGCTCAGAAGCCGCTGCTGGCTGCCACGGCCAACGGGATGGCTGACTGGAAGAGTCACCTGGCCGCCATGCAGCGCAGCTCCGAAGGCCACGTAGCGAATGCACAGGGCGTCTGGCTCCGCGCCTGGCGCGCCGCTCCCCCGCACATCAACGCGTACAAGCAAGCTGCGGCGGACTTCCACGCACCCAACTGTTAGGACCGGTCGGGGTCGCGCGGATACGGCTGACCGCGCCGCGCGACACCCGCGCCCGGCCCGATGGGTTTTGCGGAGCTTTCCGCGTGTCATCGATCAGGTGTTCGAAATTGTCGGTGGCGTTCCCTAAGGTCGCGTCATGGCGGTGCAGGCGGCATTCGATGATCTTGGTACGCACCTTTCACAGGTGACGTTCTGCGTGGTCGACCTGGAAACCACCGGTGGGGCCGAAACCGACATGATCACCGAGATCGGGGCGGTCAAAGTCCGAGGTGGTGAGGTGCTCGGCGAGTTCCAGACGCTGGTCAATCCGCAGGCCCACATCCCGCCGCTGATTGCCGTCCTGACCGGCATCACCAATCAGATGGTGGCCGACGCTCCGGGCCTCCGTCAGGCGTTGCCCGCCTTCCTGGCCTTCGCCGAAGGCACGGTGATCGTCGCACACAACGCCCCGTTCGATGTCGGCTTCCTGCGCCGGGCCTGTAGCGCGTTGGCGTATCCGTTCCCGCGTTGGCCGGTGGTCGACACGGCCGCCCTGGCCCGGGCGATCCTGCTCCGCGATGAGGTCGCGAACTGCAAGCTCGCCACGTTGGCGAAGCACTTCCGGACCGCGGTGGCGCCGAATCACCGCGCCCTGACCGACGCGCAGGCCACCGTCGACGTCTTGCACGGACTAATGGAACGGGTGGGCAATCTCGGCGTCGACACCATCGAGGATCTTGGCGAGTTCAGCCGCCGCGTGTCGCCGCAACGCCGGGCCAAACGCACCTGGGCGTCCGACCTGCCGGAACAGCCGGGGGTCTATCTGTTCGTCGCCCAGCATGGTCAACAGCGGCACATCCTCTATGTCGGGAAGTCCAAGAACATCCGTACGCGGGTGCGCACCTATTTCACGGCGGCGGAGAAGCGGCCGCGGATGGACGAGATGGTCCGGGTGGCGACCGGTGTCGAGGCGGTGCCCTGCGTGACCCAACTCCAGGCCGACGTGGTCGAGCTTCGACTGATCGCCACGCATGCACCGCGCTACAACCGCCGGTCGAAATTTCCCGAGCGGACCCAGTGGATCAAGATCACCGAAGAGGCCTTTCCGCGCCTGTCGGTGGTCCGCGCTGTCCGCGACGACGGTGCCACGTACTTCGGTCCGTTCCACCGCCGTCAAGCGGCCGAGGACGTGATCCTGGCCATTTACGACGGCTTTCCGATCCGGCAGTGCACACCCCGCCTCAGTCCGAAGGTCCTGATCAACGCGTGCGCTCTGGCCGGTATGGGTCGCTGTTGCGCACCGTGCGACGGCACGATCTCCCGCGACGCCTACGCCGATCATCGTCGAGCAGGTGCGGACAGCGCTGTCGATCGATGCACGGCCGGCTGTATCGGGCGTCCAGTCCCGGCTCAGCCGGCTGGTCCGCGAACAGCGGTATGAGGAAGCCGCCGTCATCCGGCGTCGACTGGAGACCCTGACCCGGACCAGCGGCCGATTCCATCGGGTCCGGAGCCTGGCCGGCTGCCCGGAGATCGTCGCGGCCCGCAAGGAGGACCTGAACTGGGAGATCCACGTGATCCGTTACGGACGACTGGCCGCAACCGGGATCGCCACGCCGCGCGAGGTGCCGCAGGTGGTGGCCCGTGAGCTGCAGGCATCGGCCGAAACCGTCCTCAAGCCGATGGATCCCTTACCGGCGGCGGGAATCGAGGAGACCGAGCAGATCGCCGGCTGGCTGGAGCGGCCCGGCGTCCGGTTGATCGAGACCACCGGTGATTGGTCCTGGCCGATCAATGCGGTGCTCGACCACGCGAAGCTCGTCGAGTACGCGCTCGTCCACACCGGTCCGGGTCTACCCTGATCGGTGTGGTCACAGCGATCGTCTTCATCAATGCCGAGGTAGCCCGGATCTCTGAGGTGGCCGAGGCCATCGCTGGATTGGCCGGGGTCAGCGAGGTCTACTCGGTGACCGGCGCCATCGATCTCATTGCCATCATTCGGGTCGGCAGTCATGATCAGATCGCCGAGGTGGTGGCCGATCAGCTGAACAAGGTGCCCGGAATCTCGAGCACCGAGACCCACATCGCGTTCCGCGCCTACTCGGCCCACGATCTCGAGGCGGCCTTCTCTCTTGGCGGCTGAGCCCCGCATCTCGACGAAGGTCGCGATGATCATGACGATCGTGCTGCTCGTGCTGCTCGCATCCGCCGCGCTGATCGGGTGGCTGGTCACCCGCCAGCCACCCCTCGATCCGGTCGATCCCCAGCGTGCCGCAACTCTGACGCCACCCACGCCAGCCGCGCCTCGCCGCGCGCTCCCGCACCCGCCTCGGCTCGCCTCGCACCATTTGTCCCAAGTTCCCCATGTGCATGGGAAACCGGTCACTTACCCACGAAGCTTCTGGAAGTCGCCAGTTCCCCATGCAACATGGGGAACCGACAGCCGGGGGCGGGAACGACCCGACAGCCGGCCGAGTGGACCGAACCGACAGCCGGGGGCGGAACGACCGGAGGGCGGCGGGGAGGTCAGAGGATCAGCTTGGCCACGACGGCCGCCAGACAGAGGAGCAGCACTCCGAGGAGGCCGACAACCTGGATGGTCGCCCGATTCTGCCGGGGCGCGTACGCGAGCACGGCTCCGGCGATCGCGCCGACCAGGATGCCGCCGACCAGCATCAGCCAGCCGAAGTACCGGAAGTTGACCAGGACGCCGTACAAGATCAACAGGACGAACAGGCCGATGTCGGCGCGGACATCCTCTTTGGTCTTGTGCTTGAAGATCGCGTTCGCGGCCAGCAATCCCACGACGGCGGCCGCGGCGCCATAGCCCGCACTCGGGAACGGCGCCAGCACGAAGAGCAGCGTCGAGCCGCCGAGACCAGCGGCGAAATATAGGGTCACGAAGCGCCAGCCGCCGAGTTCGGATTCGAGCGCCCGGCCGACCATCCACAGCACAAGCATGTTCATCAGGACGCCGAAGATTGTCCCCGACACCAGCGAACCAGTCAGCAGTCGCCAGAACTGGCCGGCCCGAAGGGGCTCAGTGCCCATCACCAGGAGGCCGGTGGCCAGCCCCCCGGTCACCAGATCGACGACCCAGACCGCAGCCAGGACGCCCATCAGCACCTTGGTGGCACTGCCTCCTCGGGAGGTCAGGGCGGCACCGAACGCCGTCTTGGGCTCCCGTACGCCCGAACCTCTCGGCGAGGAACACTTGGGGCAGTGGAAGCCGACCGACGCGGGATTCATGCATTCACCGCAGATCGGCCGCTTGCAGCGCTGGCAACTGATGCCGGTCATCCGCTCGGCGTGCCGATAGCACGGCTTGAATCCAGGCGGTGAGAAATCCGGGCCGACCCCCGGTGTCTGGGCCAACTTAGGCGATGTCGACGGTCTCGATCACGACCGGCTCGACCGGCCGGTCGCCGCGGCCGGTGGCGACCTGACCGATCGCGTCGACCACCTCGCGGCTCGCCTGATCGGCGACCTCACCGAAGATCGTGTGTCGCCGATTGAGGTGCGGCGTCGGTCCGAGGGTGATGAAGAACTGCGAGCCATTGGTCCCGGGACCGGCATTGGCCATCGCCAACAGGTACGGCTTGTTGAAGCTGAGCTCGGGGTGGAACTCGTCGCCGAATTTGTAGCCCGGGCCGCCGGTACCGACCCCCTGCGGACAACCGCCCTGGATCATGAAACCTTCGATGATCCGGTGGAAGATCAGTCCGTCGTAGAACTTTCCGGTGGTCTTGGCCCCGGTCTCCGAATCCGCATATTCCTTGGCACCTGAGGCGAGACCGACGAAATTGTCCACCGTCTTCGGGGCGTGATCGCCGAACAGGTTGATCACGATGTCGCCGTGATTGGTGTGGAGAGTTGCCGTCTTCTGCGCCACGTCGCGGCACCTTTCTGTCGATGATCATGTGCTGAGCAGACCGTGGTTCGGTCCGGCAGCCATCCTGTCAGACCGCACAACCCTGACGGTACGGTGGGATTTGCTCCGACCCGGAGCATGAAGTTTCTCACTACGGAGGAAACGTGTCCAAGAGTTCGCGCCGCGTCGAAGCCGCCCGAAGCAAGGTCGTCCCAGCCGCCGAGGACTTCGTCCATTCGGCCGCTGACCGGGTTGGACCGCTGGTCCACACCGCCGCCGACCGAGTAGGGCCGCTCGCGCAGCAAGCCGCTAACCGAGTCGGGCCGCTGGCCGAAGCCGCCGCCGACGCCCTCGGGTCGGCCGCCGACCGGGTCTCGCCACTGGCCCACAACGCCGCCGAGCGTCTCACTCCCCTCGCCCAGTCCGCTGCCGATCGGCTCGGACCATTGACCCACAGCGCAGCCGATCGGGTGGCGCCGTTCGCCCAATCCGCGGCGGACCGGATCGCACCACTCGCCAATCAGGCCGTTGACCGCGTTTCGCCGTACGCGCACCAGGCCGCCGATCTCGTCTCCCCCTACGCCCACCAGGCGGCCGACCTGGTTTCGCCGTATGCCCACCAGGCCGCCGATCGGATCGGCCCGCTCGCCCATCAGGCTGCCGACCGTCTCGGGCCGGTGGCCAGTTCGGCCGCCGATCGGCTGGGCCCGCTGGCCAACACCGCGAAGCAGCGCGGCGCCCAAGTGGCGCACGACGCCGTCGAGCGGGTGACGGACGACCTGCTGCCCCGTCTCAGCGACGCCTTGAGTGCTGCCGCTGGCTCCGCCGGTGGTGACCGAGGCTGCTAACCGCGGCCAGGCCACGGTGGCTGCGGTCAAGGGCGACCTCGTGCTGCCGGAGAAGAAGAAGGGGCGATGGCTCAAGCGGCTCGCCTTCCTCGCCGTGCTCGGCGGTGTCGCCGTCTTCGTCGCCCGGAAGTTCCTGGGCAGCAAAGATGCCGACTGGCAGGCCGCGCGGCCCACGACCCCGTACGCCCCGCCGAAGCCGGCACCCGCCCCCGCGCCGACCGCCGACGCTCCGACCGCGGACACGGTGGTGGCCGAGGCCGAGGACGACCCGCAAGGTGGCCTCTCCGCTCACGGGGAGAGCCTCGAGGCCAACGACGAGACCGTGCCCGATCAGCCCGCCGAGGGTGGCGACGCGGTCGAGGACGCTTCGAGCGACGATTGGTCGACCGACGAACCAACCGATCAGCCGCTGGCCGACACGCTTCCGAGCGACGACGCCGAGGGTGGCCCGGCGGGAAGCCCCGTCGAGGAAGCTCCGGCCGCCGAGTCGGCACTGGCCGCATCAGCGAAGTATTCAGGTGAGGGTGTGTACGTCGGCACCGAGCCGCCCGAGGGCTTCACCATCAAGGGCAACGAGCGGTCGATGAAGTACCATCTGCCGGAATCGTCGGGCTACGGCCGGACGATCGCCGAGGTCTGGTTCAACAGCGAGGAGGCGGCCCAGCAGGCCGGCTTCATCCGCGCCCAGCGCTAGCACACCGTTTTGGCTATCAGCCCGCAGGTCGCCGGAGATCTTATTGATCTCCGGCGGGCTGCCGCTATTTCTGATCGATTTTTGGCCTCTCGTTAACATCGCGCGCTTTTTCGACGCCTTCTTCAGGTAGAGGGCATCGAGGGAAAGCGAGCGAGCGTGGCAATGCAGGACCAGCCGATGGACATCGGCTTCTGGGTGGACGCAGCCCCGTTCCGGGCGCTGTTGCGGCATCTGATGGCGATCGGATCGATGAGCAGCGACGAGATCGCGGCCCTCGCCGGCCTTCCGTTCCAACTCGCCGACCACCTGTTGAATGGTCGCAACGGTCGGCCGTTGCTGCGGATCTGTCCGCTCACCGCGACCCGGTTGTTGATGATCCCGGAGCCCGCCGTCCGGGCGGCGCGATCCCGGGCCACTAATGTCGCGGCCTGAATAGGATCGGCCGATGCACTGGGCCGCAATCCTGACGATCGTCAGTGCCGTCGTCGTGACCACGTTCGGGACGCGTCCGACCCTTCGGCGTCTGCCCGAGCCGGTGGACGGCGGCGACAAGCCGCTCTACCGCGACCTCGGCACCACGCGCTTCGTGGCGCTCAGCGGCGCGTGCACGGCGCTGGGGATGTCGTTGGCCGCATCGAGCCTCGGATCGGCTGAGCAACCGTTGTGGTGGGTCCTGACGGTGTTCGGGGTGCTGCTCGCCGGCATCGATGCCCGCACCACCTGGCTGCCGCTCACGCTGACGCGGACGAGTTGGTTGGCTATGGCCATCGCGGCGCTGCTGGCCGCGGGAGTGGCCGGGGACGGCTGGCTAGCCCTCCGGGCGATGATCGGTGCCGTGCTCGCCGGCGGCCTCTACCGGCTGGTCTGGTCATTGTCGCGCGGCGGGTTCGGCTTCGGCGATGTTCGCTTCGCGCCGTTGATCGGAGCGGCCGCTGCCGGTCATTCCTGGCGGCTGCTGATCTGGGCGCTGTTCCTGGGCAGTCTGACCGGCGGGATGCTCGGCGCCTATCGATTGGCCTGTCGCCGATCGGGCCCCTTCCCGTACGCGCCCGCCATGCTGATCGGCGCCTACGCCGGATGCCTCATCGAGGGGCTGAGCTGACCGACACCTGGGCGAGAACGTAGAGGAGCGCCACCGCGTACGCGTCGCCGGCCTCGGCTGCCGGCTCGGTGTGGAAGGCGTGGCCGGGACCACTGACGGTGACAACGAAGAGTCCACCCGAGCAGTCCAGCGAGAGGAAATGCTCGCCCAGGAGGGCTCGGAGCTGGTCTTCTCGGGGCAGCCAGATGACATCGTCAGATTCCACCGAATCCAGCGCCCATTCGACGGTCCCGTTGAAGTGGAACCGGGATTCACCGTTCATCGTGACCAGCTCGACCACCATGTCGCTGATCGTGAACACCGAATCGGAGATCTCCGGTTTCGGCACATAGAACTGATCGCCGGTCGCCGGCTCCCAGTGCAGCGCCGGAGACAGCCGGGCTGCGAGGTCTCGAGATATCACCCTGAGCAGTATGCAGGGCCCCTCCACATGCCCGCCGGAGGTTGGCGGCCAAACATAGGCTGACGAGCGTGAACGCCCTTTCGCGCGAGGCCCGCGGAGCCTTTCCGTCGGAGGCGGCGCAACGCGCCAACCCGCGGCTGCGCACCGTGCTGGTGGTCACGGTCGGATTGGCCATGTTCGTCACGGCGTCGGTCTGCGTCGGTTTGATGATCTGGCGGGAGCCGGCCGCGACGTCATCGGGAGCGGAGCAGGCGAGTGCCGTCGATGAGGGTGCGGACGCCGGCCACCTCGACGAAAGCAGCCGGAGCGCGGCTATCGGCGACGCCTCGATCCGGTTTCCCGGCGATCCGTACGCGCTGTCGCCGGATCCGCATCAGCTCAAGGGCGTGCTGAACAGCGTGTTCAGCGCCAGCGCGCCCGTGCACGAGCGCTACGACGGGCACCGGACCTGGTCGGTGGCCGTGCTGTTCGGACGCTTGCCGGCGGCCCTGAACGGCGATCTGGAGGCGCAGGGCCAGGTCACGCTCAGGCAATTGTGCGACTCGATCTTCGACGGTCACGCCACCCGGTTGTCCGATGTGTCCACCGCCGACCACACGATCGACGGCCACGCCGGAGTGCTAGTGAGCGGCCAGGTCCATTACGACGTCGACGGGCTACCGAGTCGTCAGGACGATGTCACGGTGGTGCTGGTCGGTCAGGACGACGGCTCGGTGGTCGTGGTGGCCAGTTCGGTGCCCGACGATGCCGGTCCCGCGCTGGTGGCCCAGGCCGCCCAGACGCTCGCCAGCCTGCAGATTCGCTGAGCGGAGGGTGGGGTCGCCCTCCGAGGCGCCGGTCAGTCCGCAGCAGCCTGCGAGGCCTTGATCCAGGCCGTGAGCTTGGCCTCGGCCGCACCGGAATCGATCGCGTCGGACGCCCGCTGCCGTTGCTCGGCGAAATCGTCGGTCAGCCGATCGGCATCCGGCTTCGCGTACGCGATGAGAGCCGCGGCCGCGTTGAGCGTGACGATGTCGCGGACCGGGCCGGCCTGGCCGCCGACGACATCCCACACGACCTGGGCGTTGACTGCCGCGTCCCCGCCGACGAGGTCTTCACGCCCGGACCGCGGGACGCCGATGGCGGCCGGATCGAATTCGACCTCGCGTACCTCGCCGTCGGCATAGACCCAGATCGTCGACGACGTCGTGGTGGTCAACTCGTCCAGACCGTCCCCACCGTGGACCACCATGCCCTGGTTGCCACGACCGGCGAAGACCCCGGCCATCAGGGCGGCCATCCGGGGATCGGCGACCCCGACGGCCTGGGCCAAGGGCTGGGCCGGGTTGGTCAGCGGACCGAGGAAGTTGAACGTGGTCGGGATCCCGAGCTCGCTCCGCATGCCGGCGGCATGGCGCAGCGCCGGATGGTACTGGCGCGCGAAGAGGAAGCCGATGCCGACGTCCTCGACGACCCGTTGCTGGGCCTCGGGGGTCAGATCGAGGACCACGCCGAGGGACTCGAGCACATCGGCGGCCCCACAGGTCGCCGAAGCGGCCCGGTTGCCGTGCTTGATCACCCGGGCTCCCGCCCCGGCGGCGACGATCGCGGCCATGGTCGAGATGTTGACGGTGTTGGACTGGTCGCCGCCCGACCCGACCACGTCGACCGCCAGGCCGCCGATCTCGATCGGCATGGCGAAGTCGATCATGGTCTGGGCCAGGCCCGCCATCTCCTCGACCGTCTCACCTTTGCTGCGCAATGCGACCACGAACGCCGCGAGCTGTGACGCCGTGGCACTGCCACCGAGAATCTGCTCCATCGCCCACGCGGTCGCCTCGGTCGACTGATCCTCGCGTCGAACTAGGCCGCCGAGCACCCGCGGCCAGGTCGTGGGACCGAGGTTAGGAGCCGCGGGAGGCAAGAGCGGTCTCAGTGCTCGCAGGCGGACGCAGCAGAGCCGCCACCACCGATGGCAGCCGGATCGGATCCACCGGATGAGGTACAGCACCGTCGGCTCGGGACCAGGTGGCCAGCCAGGCGTCGTCTGGTCGGCCGGTCAGCACCAGGACGGGCGGGCAGCGCAGCACCTCGTCCTTGAGCTGACGACAGAGGCCCATGCCCCCCGGCACGGCTTCGCCGTCCAGGATCGCCAGATCGATGCCGCCGGCGTCCATCGCGGTCAACACGGCGGCCTGGGTGGCGACTTCTAGCACCTTGACCGGAGGCAGATCGCGGGCGATCTTGCGGCCGAGGACCAGTCGGACGTTTTCCCGGGTGAGCCGGTTCGAGGCGTACAGCAAGATCGTCAAGACCTCATCGCTCATGATCATCTCCAGATCCGGTATGGCCGGCGACGAGACGGCGGGTGCCAACAGCGCCCGTCCTCTCTACTTCGCTCGCGAGATCGTATCGCGAGCCAGTGACGAGTGCGGCACCAGCGCGAAGCCCCGGCAGCGGCCCCGAACCCAAGAATAGAGAGCCCGAAGTGCATCCGGTTGCGCGACTCACAGAACAAAAGGCTGCCCTGGGGTGACCTGGGGAAGTGATCCGGCAATAATGACGACGTGGCTCTACACACGCACGCTGTATCCGGCTCGATGACCAAGCCGGCAAGCGCTCTGCACCCCATCCCGCAGTCCCGGCTGCGCGGCCGCGACGGCCGCCCGGACATGGTCGCCGTCGGCACCATCATCTGGTTGGCGTCGGAGTTGATGTTCTTCGCGGCGCTGTTCGCTGCGTACTTCACGATCCGCAACGTGACCAACTCCCAGGCGGCGCCCGGGGCCGAGACGCTGTGGCAGAGCCAGACGGAGATGCTGAACATCCCGTTCGCCATCCTCAACACCTCCGTGCTGGTGGCGAGCTCCTTCACCTGCCAGATGGGGGTGTTCGCCGCAGAGCGCGGCCAGGTCAGGCGCGCCGGATCACTGCTGGCCATCCGGCAGTGGGGCCTGCGCGAGTGGTACACGCTGACCTACATCATGGGGTCGTTCTTCATCGGCGGTCAGGTCTTCGAGTACGCGGCGCTGTTCCATGAGGGCCTGACGCTGAGCACGAACGTCTACGGGTCGGTCTTTTTCCTGGCGACAGGCTTCCACGGTCTGCACGTGACCGGGGGACTGATCGCCTTCATGCTGTTGATGGGCCGGACGTTCCTGGCCCGCACGTTCACCCATGAACAGGCCGTCAGCGCCGTCGTGGTGTCCTACTACTGGCACTTCGTCGACGTCGTCTGGATCGCCCTGTTCGGTGTGATCTACATCCTGAAGTAGGCGTAAGCGCAAGCGCAGTAGCAGGACCTCCGGGGCGGGCGCATCCGAACCGGTCCAGACAACCGAATCCCCACATGAGCCACTGAGAGGGTCACCGTGCGATTCCTGTCCTCGAGACGACGACATCCGGCAGCAAAGCCGCTGCTG
The DNA here is from genome assembly GCA_963731295.1 of uncultured Actinomycetota bacterium. Lineage (GTDB taxonomy): Bacteria > Actinomycetota > Actinomycetes > Propionibacteriales > Propionibacteriaceae > Microlunatus. Next base: position 1,297,418 of record CAVSUP010000003.1, on the reverse strand, counting down.
CTGCTGTTCGCGCTCCTTCTCGTCGGCGCGCTCTACACCTCGATCGCCCCGGCGACGAAGGTGTCAGCCGATACGGGCAACAGCCAGCAGATCGCCGAGGGCAAGGCTCTGTTCGCCGTCGGATGCGCGTCGTGCCACGGATTGAACGGCGAAGGTCAGACCACCGGCCGGATCCAGGGACCGCCGCTGGCGGGCGTCGGTGCGGCCTCAGTTGACTTCCAGGTCTCCTCCGGCCGGATGCCCATGGCCAAGCCGGAGGCCCAGGCCCCGATCAAGCCCAACCGCTATTCCGAGGAGGAAGTCGCCGCGCTGGCCGCGTACGTGGCCTCCCTCGCTCCCGGACCCGCTATTCCGGACGCCAAGCTCTACGACACGGCGTCGGTCTCGGAGGAGGACATCGCCCGTGGCGGCGAGCTCTTCAAGACGAACTGTTCCGCGTGCCACAACTTCGAGGGCTCCGGGGGTGCCCTACCGGGCGGAAAGTACGCCCCGTCGCTGGTCGGGGTCAGCAACAAGCGGCTCTACGAGGCCATGATCACCGGCCCGCAGCAGATGCCCGTCTTCTCCGAGGAAGTCATGCGGCCGGAGGACAAGCGGGCGATCATCGCCTACTTGGCTGACCTGCACGAGCGACCGAGCCAAGGCGGCTTGACGCTCGGCGGACTGGGCCCGGTCAGTGAAGGCCTGTGGGCCTGGATCCTCGGACTCGGCTCGTTGATGTTCTTTGCGATCTGGATCGCAGCGAAGGGAGCGAAAGCCAAATGAGCGATGAACCGATCTACAGCGGCTCCGACCGGCCCCACGCGGACGAGCTACACGGTGAGTTGGCGACCATCGATGACGGGCCGTCGGTTTCGAACCCCGGGCACCCGGAGCATCTGCCCCGGTTGACCGATGTCGACGAGAAGGCGGCCGACCGGGCCACGCGGCAGGTCGCCACCTTCTTCGGCCTGGTGCCCGTCCTGGCCATCGCCTTCGTCGTGGTCTACTTCGCCTTGCCGAAGGCGTGGTACATCGACTTCGGCTTCCTCCACACCAACGCCAAGAACCTGCTGTTGGGCCTGACCTTCGGCCTGGCGTTGCTGTTCATCGGCATGGGCGCCGTCCAGTGGGCCCGCACCCTGATGGACGACCACGAGATGGTCGACCACCGGCATGGCGCCTCGTCCAGCGATGGCGACCGCGAATACGTGCTCACCGAGCTGGACAAGGTGGTCGACGAGTCGCAGATCAGCCGTCGCAAGATCATCGGCCGCAGCCTGCTGGGCGCATTAGGTGCCGTCGTATTGCCGATGATCGTCGGTCTGGCCGACCTGGGCCCGTGGCCCACCAAGAAGAAGCGCGCCGAGACGATCGAATCCACCATCTGGGCGGCGGGCATCCGGCTGGTCCACGACGTCACGTACGAGCCGATCAAGGCCTCCGACATCGAGATCGGTCAGTTGGTCAACGCCCAGCCGGAGAATTTGAAAGACCTCGAAGGTACGGACCTTCAGGTTCAGAAGGCCAAAGCCTCGATCATCATCGTTCGGATGAATCCGAACACCATCAAGATCCCCGACTCCCGCAAGGACTGGGCCGTCGGCGGCATTCTCTGCTATTCCAAGATCTGCACTCACGTCGGCTGTCCCATCAGCCTCTGGGAGCAGCAGACCCACCACCTGCTCTGTCCGTGCCATCAGTCGACTTTCGACCTCGGCAACTCCGGAGTTGTGGTCTTCGGGCCAGCCAACCGCGCACTGCCCCAGCTGCCCATCACCACCGACCCGGACGGCTATTTGATCGCGCGTCGCGGGTTCGATGTCCCGACGGGACCTAGCTTCTTCGAGCGGGATTCACGTAAAGATTTCAAAGAAGGCGATAACTGATGGCCCTACCTGCTGAGACCGTCGCCGAGAGCGACACCCTCGAGCCCCAGCGCCCGACCAAGGAACTCGGGCCGGTCTTCAAGCTCGGTGCCGGCCCGGCCAAGTGGGCCGACGACCGGGTGGGCGTCGCCGGGCTGGCCCGCCCGTTCCTCCGGAAGGTCTTCCCTGATCACTGGTCGTTCCTGCTCGGCGAGATCGCGCTCTACTCCTTCATCATCTTGCTGCTCAGCGGCGTGTTCCTGACCATCTGGTTCAAGCCGTCGATGGCCGAGGTCGAGTACGAGGGCACCTACCAACTGCTCCGCGGATTGCACATGTCCGAGGCGTTCTCTTCCACTTTGAGCTTGTCCTTCGACATCCGCGGCGGCCTGCTGCTGCGCCAGATGCACCACTGGGCGGCGATGCTGTTCATGGCTGCCATGCTCACGCACAGCCTGCGCATCTTCTTCACCGGCGCGTTCCGCAAGCCGCGTGAGGTCAACTGGCTGATCGGCGTCTCGTTGATCGGCCTCGGCCTGATCGAAGGCTTCGCCGGATACTCGTTGCCGGATGATCTGCTGTCCGGCACCGGATTGCGATTCGTCGACGGACTGATCCGTTCGATCCCGCTGATCGGCACCTGGGCCGAGTTCTTCATGTTCGGTGGAGAATTCCCCGGCGATCTCATCGTGGCCCGGCTCTACATGGCTCACATCCTGCTCATTCCAGCGATCATTCTTGGCTTGATCGCCGCCCACCTCGCGCTGGTGGTCTATCACAAGCACACCCAGTTCCCCGGCCCGGGCCGGACCGAGGGCAACGTTGTCGGCTACCCCGTCTTCCCGGTGTACGCGGCCAAGGCGGGTGGTTTCTTCTTCATCGTCTTCGGTGTCATCACGCTGATGGGCGCACTGATGCAGATCAACCCGGTGTGGGTCTTCGGGGCGTACAACCCGGCCCAGGTCACCGCTGGATCCCAACCCGACTGGTACATGGGATTCGTCGAGGGCGGCATCCGGATCATGCCCAACTGGGAATGGCACATCGGCTCGACGACCTGGTCGTGGAACGTGGCCCTCCCTGGTCTGGGGTTGATGCTCATGCTGTTCGGCGGCATGGCGGCTTACCCGTTCATCGAGGCCTGGGTGACCGGCGACAAGCGGGAACACCACATCCTCGACCGGCCGCGGAACGCGCCGACGCGGACCGCCTTCGGTGTTGCGGCGATGACCTGGTACGCGGTCCTGTGGGTCGGCGGTGGAAACGATCTGGTCGCCACGCAGTTCCATGTCTCGCTGAATGCAGTGACGTACGTGCTCCGGGTGATGTTCTTCGTCGCTCCGGTGCTCGCGTTCCTGATCACCAAACGGATATGCATCGGTCTGCAGCGCTCCGACGAGGAGCGCCTGCTGCATGGTGCCGAGACCGGCATCATCGAACGAGATCCGTCCGGCCAGTACTCGGAGCGGCATCGTCCGATCAGCAATGACGAGGCATACACCCTCACCCAGCATCACGAGGAGCTTGCCTTGATGCCGGCGGCTGACACCGACGGGATGTCGGAGAAGGAGATCAAGGCCGAACAGCGCCGTCGACGGGCGACCCGGTTCTTCTTCATCGACACGCTGCGGAAGCCAACCCGGGCCGAGCTCGAAGCGGCCGCCCATCACGGCGATGGTCACGGCGACGGCCACGAGCTCGAAGGCAACGGACATGGCAACGGACATCACGCCATCGCTTCGAGCGAAGCCGACCACCTCGCCAAGTAGTCGTTGACCAGTTCGCCCCTTGCTCCTTCGGAGCAAGGGGCGTTTCTGGCGGTGCCCCGCTGGCGCCGCCGCGGGCTCGACGCCGGATTCCCTCCGAACGGGCAGCCGCACCACTGTGGGGTTCCTCACTCTTTGCGGAATTCGAGATGAAGTTCGGCGTTGCTGCGTTGTCGCTGATGGACGAGATCGCCAGGTTGCGGTCATGCCCGCCCGAACCCAAATGGAGATATGAGTACCGAGCAGCAGTACCGCAGCCCAGTGACCAAGACGACGTCGGCCGAGGAACCGGAGAAGCAGACCGCCAAATTCGATCTGTCGATCAGCAAGATCGTCGGGGGCGCACTCGCCGCGATGACCGCGGCAGCCATCGGTTCGCGGCTCAGTGTGGCCGGCACGATCGTCGGTGCCGCGCTGGCCAGTATCGTCGCCGCCGTCGCCGGAGCGCTCTACACGGCTTCCCTGAAGCACACTCAGAACAAGGTACGAACGGTGTGGACCGGACGAACCGCCGACGCCGACATCCCGACCACCGTCGAGATCCGGGACGCCGAGCACTCCCCCACCAGCGCCGAGGCTCCGGCCCAACCCAGCGCACCGCATTGGGACCTGCCGAAGTCGGTGACCCCGGCCAAGCCGCGCTCGCGGGTCAGTTGGAAGAACATCGTCGTCGCGACCCTGGCCACCTTCGGCATAGCCGCGGTTTCGTTGACCACCTTCGAGCTGGTCTCGGGTCAGGCGCTGTCGGGCGGCGACGGCACGACGATCAGTCAGGCCGCTGAGCCGCAGAAGCCGACCCAGGAGAAGAAGCCGGTGACCACAACCTCCGAGAGCGCCTCGCCGACCGAGGACCCCACCAGCTCGGCCACCACGGATCCCCAGGCTGAACCCTCGTCCAGCGCGACCGAAGAGGCGACTCCGGAACCGACGCCGGAGCCGTCCCAGACCAGCAGCGAGCCGACGCCATCAGCCACCCCGTCGTCCGAGCCGACGGCGACGGTTTCCCCGTCCACCGGGTCCGGCGGCTGATCGGTGCGTCTCCCCTTGGCCGCCGCGTGACCCGTGCTTCACTCTGACGCCGCTATCACCTCAGACCGGGTCCGCGCGGGATTCCCACGAGCGGAGGGCCGCGATGATCGTTGCTGGCGTCCGGGACAGGTGGCACAGTTGCGACGGTGCCGTTGACCTTCGCCGGAACCCTGGATCGCTTCGCCATGTCGTCCGCCGTTGACCAGCTCACCGACCTTGTCGGCTCGGCCGCGGTGGCTGACGCCTGGGAGCACGAGTCGGCGCTGCCGGGCATGACCGTCGGCGGCTTGGCGCGTCATCTGGTCAGCCAACCCGAGTGTGCGGTCGAATTCCTGACCGCCTCAGGCCGGGCCGACGCCCCGCTGCTGACCCTGGTCGGACACTACGACTGGGTCGACTGGTTCCACGCTCCCGTCGATGCGGCCGAGAACACCTCCATCCGCGACGACTTCAACCAGATGGGCCGGGCCGGGCACGCCACGTCGGTAGAGGTGCTCCTCCGATCTCGGGAGCAACTGGACTCGGTGATGGCCGTGGCTGGGCCGACGACGTATGTGCCGTGGCAAGACTGCGCGCTGCCGACCGACGACTTCCTGGTGGTGCGGCTGATGGAAATTGTGGTTCACGCCGACGATCTTGCGTGCAGTGTTGGCGTCGCCCCCCTGGTGTTCGGCCCGGAAGTGCTTGAGCCCGCACTCGCCCTGCTCGCGGCGCTGGCCGCGCGACGCCGGGGCCAGAATGCGGTGCTGCGCGCGCTGAGCCGGCACGAGCGCTCAGGAGGCTCCGTTTCGGCATTTTGAGTGCCGGACTCTACGACTGATCGGCTACGACCGCCCAGCCGAGCCGAGGCAACGTCACCGTGGCTTGCTCGGTCCCGGGCGAGACGATCGTCCCGCCCCCAGCGATGATTTGTTCCCCCTCGGGAACACCGAGCTCACAGGGCTCGTCGTCGAGGTTCAACGCCAGTCGTAGCCGGTGACCGTCGGCGTTGCTCTCCAACACGGCCTGGGTGTTGGCGAGCAGCGGGGCCGTCGTCCGCGCATGGTGCAGCCAGGGGTGGCGCCGGCGCAGTCCGATCAATTCACCGTGCAGGGCCCTGATCGCTGCACCGTCACCGCCGGGCGCTATCGGCTTGTCCGGCATAGCCGGACGGACCGCGTCGTCGCCCCCTGCTCGATCCTCCTTGATCCCCTGGAACCCCTCCTCGTCTCCGTAGTAGACCGTCGGTGTGCCGCCGACCAGGAACTGCACGGCGATCGCGTGCGGCAGCATCCGCACATCATCGAGCGCGCTGGCAATCCGGGTCACATCGTGGTTGCCGACGAAGGTGAGCGGCACGAAGGTGTCCAGGAACTCGTTGTGGCGCTTCAGCGACCAGGCGAGCTCATAGAGATTCCGTTCGGCCAGCGAGTTGCGGATCGCGCTCCACAGCTCGTACTGGGTGACCGAGTCCATCCCCGTCGCTCTGACGATCGCGGGATAGTCGCCGTGGATGACCTCGCCGATCACATAGACATCAGGGTGGCTGGCCCGCACCCGGCCGATGACGTCGGCCCAGAAGTCATCGGGTACCGAGTACGCGGCATCCAGACGCCAGGCGTCGACACCGCGGTCCAGCCAGTACCGCATGACGTCGACGACGAAGTCGGCCACCGCCGGAGTCTGGTGATTGAGCTCGACGAGGCCGGGGTGGCCTTCGAACTGGTCGTATCCCGGCTCGGCCGTACCGTCATCGTCGGGCCAGTAGAGCGTGAACCAGTCCTGATCCGGCGCCGTCCGCCCTTCGGCGAGGATCCGGGCGAATCGGGGGAAGTCCCGGCCGACATGGTTGAACACTCCGTCGAGCATGATCCGGAGACCGCGGCTCCGGGCCTCGGACACCAGCCGGTCGAAGTCGTCGAGGTCGCCCAACCGGGAATCGATGGTGAAGGGGTCGACCGTGTCGTAGCCGTGGCTCGTCGAGGAGAAAATCGGACCGAGGAGGATTCCGGAGGCGCCCAACTCGACGGCATGATCGAGCCAGCCGATGATCCTCCCCAACCGGTGGTGGACCGTTTGATCATGGCCGCCAAGCTCCGCCCCGACGAATCCGAACGGATAGATCTGCCACCAGATTGCGTGCTGGACCCAGGGCGAACTCGACGTGTGCATCTGCTCAGCCTGCCAGTCCGGGTCCGCCAGCGCATCCCATGATCCTTCGACGACGAGCGCCTGGGCGGTCGCGGCCGCGATCAGCCGCGAGTCGGGCCGGGGTCGACCACCGGCGACGCTGGATCAGCCAGCTCGCGCCAGACCACGTGGAGGGGCGACGACGCCAGGTCCTGGCCGAGAAAGCGGCTGACCGAGCTACCCCCTTCGATCAGCTGGAAGCGCGAGAAGTCGGAGCCGGCAGCCGGACCGGATTCGACGTTCGACCCCAACGCGGAGATGCTGTCGATGACGCGGGTGGAGCCCAGCATCCCGGGCTGAACCCGGTCGGTCGGATCGAGCCGTTGATCTTCCAGCAACACGTCTTCCCCGTCGCGGCGGACCCGCGTGCGGTTGCGCAGGATCCCGCCCCGCTCGCCGCTCCGACCCAGGACAAGCGTTTCGCGGAGCAGAGCCGATGCCCCCGGAGCCAGATCGAGGTCACACGTCCGGTCGACGTCGGCACCGTCGGCGATGACCAGGGGCTCGGCTGCCCAGATCAGCGATGCGCCCTCGGCGACCGATACCCGCACCTGCCACGCCGTGCGTCGGCCCCGACCGGCGTACGCGACCGTGCCGGCGATGTCGCGCAGCTCGAGTCGGCTGTCCGGACCCACCACGACCTCGATCTCGATCTCATCGCCGCCCAGCAGGAGCGCGGTGGTCGCCAGCAGCCCGAGCCGCACCCAACCCGATCGATCAGCGAAGCGTTGGGCGCGTAATTGACCGTGCCGCAGCTGGATCCGGTCGCCGTCGACCGTGATCCTGGTCAGGCTCAATGCGTGTGCACCGTTCCGTCGAGATGCTGGTGCGGCGCCATCGGCCCCGGATCGTTCGGCACCAGCGTCCCGCTCCGGAAGGTCGCCAGCGTGTCCAGAACCCATTGCCGGAGCCGGGCCACCGACCCGGGATCCGTGCGCGACAAAGCGATCACCGTCCGGCCGTCCCGGGCCAGCTCGGCGTCGGCGACCATCTGCGCCACATCGACTCCGACGTACGGCGCCAGATCGGTCTTGTTGACCACCAGCGCATCGGCGCGGGCGATCCCGGGTCCACCCTTGCGGGCCACGTCGCCGCCGCCGGCGACATCCAGCACGAAGAACTGCGCGTCGACCAGGGCGGGTGAGAAGGTCGCCGTCAGGTTGTCACCGCCCGACTCGACCAGCACGAGATCGACCGGATCGAAATCCCGCTCGAGGTCCTCTACGGCCAACAGGTTCTGGGTCACGTCGTCCCGGATCGCCGTGTGCGGGCAGGCCCCGGTCTCCACCGCCCGGATGCGCTCGGGAGCCAGCACCCCAGCCGAGCGGAGAAATCGAGCGTCCTCATCGGTGTAGATGTCGTTGGTGATCACGGCCACGCTCAGCTCCGTGCCCAACTCACGGCAGATCAGGGCGATCAACGAGCTCTTCCCGGTGCCGACCGGACCGGCGACGCCGAGCCTCAGGGCCCGCTGGGGATGATCATGATGCTGCTCAGGCACGGAACAACCGCCTCTCGGTGTGCTGGTGACGCTGACCCCATTCTTCGATCTGCGGAGCACTGTAGGCCGGGATCTCGGCCGTCGTCGTCAGTGCGCGGACCCGTTCGACCAGTCGCTCGACCTCGTCGCCGGCGGCGACCGACCAGCGCACGCCCTGGCTCGGGTCGAAGGGCAGGAGTTTGAGCGCGGCCGAGATGACGGTCTGCACGTCCTCGAAGCCGACCAGTCGCGCTACGTCGGCCGCCGAAAGGCCCGCCACCGCCGCCGTCGCTCCGAGCACCACCGCCCGACACCAGTGCCGACGCGGGTCCAACGACCCCAGGTCCCAGACCGCCCCGGCCGTACGCCGATAGCTGCGGCCGAGCAGATCGGAGGCCTCCCGGAGCGCATCAGACAGCGTCCTGACCCGCCACGCCGCGTCGACCTGAGCCATCGCCGCCGCCCGGTCGACCGGCTCGACCGCGAGCCACTGAGCGCGGGCGACTACCGCCGCGGCCGCCTCGACCTCAGTCACGGTCCGCAGCCGCACCCGCAGATAGTCGGGGAGCTGGTCGAGGCGCATTCCATGCGTCAGGGCCGGCTCGACCCCGGCGGACTGCGTGTGGGCCCCGGTCGGCAGCCGGCCGTCGGCCAGCAGCAGCGCGAGATAGGCCGCGCTCATCGGCGCCCATCGCAAACCCGCGCCGCCATCAGAAGAGCTGGTACAGCTGAGCCAGCGGCAGGCTCGCGGCCGGCGCCGGAGTGATTTCGTCCCCGTCGATCGCGATGCCGAACGTCTCGGGATCGATCTTGATCGTCGGCAGGGCGTCGTTGTTGATCATCTGCGCTTTGCCCACCGACCGGGTCGGTTTGACCGCCACCAACTGCCGTCGGAGTCCGAGCTCCTCGGCCAGGCCCGCGTCCAGGGCGGCCGGGGCGACGTAGGACTGGGAGCGATAGGAGCCGCTGCCGTAGTAGAGCGCGGGGCGCAGCAGAATCGGTTGTGGCGTCGGGATGGACGCGTTCGGGTCGCCGAGCGCGCCGACCACGATGCCCCCGCCCTTGATCACGATCGAGGGGCGGACGCCGAAGAACCGTGGATCCCACAGCACCAGATCGGCCAGTTTGCCGACCTCGATCGAGCCGATCTCGTGATCGACGCCGTGCGCGATGGCCGGATTGATCGTGTATTTCGCAATGTAGCGGCGGGCACGGAAGTTGTCGGCCGGGAGACCTCCGCCCAGCTCACCGCGGACCGCCTTCATTACGTGCGCGACCTGCCAGGTCCGGGTGATCACTTCACCGATCCGGCCCATCGCCTGCGCGTCGGAGGACGTCATTGAGATGGCGCCCAGGTCGTGCAGGTGATCCTCGGCGGCGATCGTGGTGCCCCGGATGCGCGACTCGGCGAAGGCCAGATCCTCGGGGACGGCCGGATTGAGGTGATGGCAGACCATCAACATGTCCAGATGCTCGGCGACGGTGTTGACCGTATGGGGCAAAGTCGGATTGGTGGAGCCGGGCAGCACGTGCGGCAGTCCCGCGATGGTCAAGATGTCCGGCGCGTGACCACCCCCGGCGCCTTCGACGTGGAAGGCCGAGATACTTCGGTCGGCCATGGCGGCGATCGTGCTGGCCACGAAGCCGGCTTCGTTGAGTGAGTCGGAATGCAGCGCGACCTGCAGCCCCCAGGCGTCCGCACCGCGCAACGCGGCATCGATGGCGGCCGGCGTCGAGCCCCAGTCCTCGTGCACCTTGTAGCCGCCGGCGCCCGCGAGCGCCTGCTCCTCGAACGCTGCGGTGGACACGGTGTTCCCCTTGCCCAGCAGCAGCAGGTTGACCGGGAAGTCGTCCAGGGCGCGATGGGCCTGGTTGAGATGCCAGGCGCCCGGGGTGACGGTGGTCGCCTTCGAGCCCTCCGACGGGCCGGTGCCGCCGCCACCCAGAGTGGTGAGTCCGGCGGCCAGCGCTTCGTGGATCTGCGACGGCGACAGGAAGTGCACGTGCGAATCGAACCCGCCGGCCGTGAGGATCTTGCCCTCCCCGGAGATCACGTCGGTGCCGGGACCGATGATCAGGTCGGGATCGACCCCGTTGGCGATATCAGGATTGCCGCTTCGACCGATACCGACGATCCGCCCGGCGCGCAGGCCGACGTCGGCGCGGATGATGCCCCAGTGGTCCAAGATCACGACGTTGGTGATCACCGTGTCCAGAGCGCCTTCGGCCGAGGTGATCAGGGACTGGTTCATCGACTCGCGGATCGACTTGCCACCTCCGAAGACCGATTCCTCGCCCCCGAACGTGAGATCCTGCTCGATCTCGATCCACAGGTCGGTGTCACCGAGCCGGATCTGGTCGCCCTCCGTCGGTCCGAAGATCGCGGCGTAATCTTCCCGGCGGATCTTCATCTCACTGCTCCCCCGCGCTCGACGATGACGTCTTGATCTGGAGTCCGGGAACGGCCTGCTTTCCCTGCAGGGCGACGATCGCCACCGTACGCGAGGCACCGGGCTCGAATCGGACCGACGTCCCCGCCGCGATGTCGAGCCGGAAGCCCTGGGCCGCCGCGCGATCGAATTCCAAGCCGGCGTTCACCCCGCCCAGATGGATGTGCGAGCCGATCTGGATGGGCCGGTCCGCGGTGTTGGTGAAGGTCAACTCGCCGCGCTCGTCCGGGCCGCGATCGGCGTTGATCTCCAACTCACCCGGAGCGACCTTGATGGCGCCCGGCCCGCTGCTCGCTACTCCGGCCATAGCCGTCTCCTTGCGTTCACTGGATCGGCTGGTGAAGGGTGACGAGTTTCCGTCCGTCGGGGAAGGTCGCCTCCACCTGCACATCGGTGATCATCTCCGCGATACCTGGCATGACCTCGGCCCGGGTCAGGACCTCACGCCCACTGTTCATCAGATCCTGGACCAGCGCGCCTTCGCGGGCCCGCTCAATCACCCACGTGCTGAGCAGCGCGATCGACTCCGGGTAGTTCAGCTTGACGCCACGCGACAGTCGGTCGCGTGCGACCATGCCCGCGACCGCCATGAGCAGTTTCTCGGTCTCCGACGGGGCGAGGTTCATCGATGCCCTTCCGCATTCGGTGTGTTGTCGTCCAGATCCGCCGCCAGGCTAGCGGGCGATTGTTTCTGCGCTGTTGCATCGCACCGCGGCCGGGCGCTGCGTGCTCGGTCGACGGTTCCGGCGGCGGCGGATTTCGTCCTCGAGGTCGACCGCCGCGCCCTCTAGCCGGCAATCGTGATGGTCGAGACCGGGCTCATGATCGAATTTCCGTCCGGATCGGTCGCCTTGACTTGGTAGCTATGAGTCGTGCCCGCGGTCGCGTTCGAATCGGTGAAGGTACGGGTCTGCCGATCCCAGAAGTAGGCGGTCTTGATGTTGGTGTAGATCACCTGGCCGTCGCGCAGCACCCGATAGGTCAGCTTCGCGTCGTCGTAATCGGCGTTGGTCAGCCATTGGACTCGAACGCCGGTCACGTCCGAGGTGAGCGTCGGTGCGGTGTCGGGCCCGTCCAATCGCGGCCCCACCGCGTTCGGTGCCACTGAGGGGACAGCGAACCGCACCAGCCCCTGTTGCTGGACGCCGTTCACCGCCGTGAACTCACCCCCGAGGGCGATATAGCTCGAGCTGCCGACCACGTTCCAGGCCGCCTGGGTCATGCCGGTGTAGCTGCCGGCCGTCAGGTCGGGGAACCAGTTGATCAGGCCCGGGGCCGGCTTGCCGCCGAAGTCCCCGTAGTAGGCACCGGGCTGACCGTTCGGCGCGACGGTGCCCTTGACCGCCTTGGTCACGGCGACAGCGCGCTGCCACCGGGTGCGTGGGCTCGTGTCGGGGTAGCCGCCGATGTTCTTGCAGTAATGGGAGTGTCCGACCGAATAGATCGTCGAACCCATCGGCAGCACGCTGTAGGTGTCGCCATGGCAGTCCTGCAGCCAGACGATGGAGCCGTCCGAGGGCTTGGCGGCGAAGACGCCTTCGTAGTTGCCCCCGCCGTAGGCGAACCCACTGCCATAGACGGTGTCCGCATCAGCGGAGAGGCTGAGAATTCCCGCGTTCGGGCCGTTGTCCCGAACCACTGAGTTGATCTTCCAGGTGAGCACCGCGCCGGTCGAGGGGTCGACGCGACCCATCCCCGGCGCCAGCTTCGTGCTGAGGTACTTGAAGCTGCCGCCGATGACGATCGACTTCTTGTCCGGCGTGGCCACCAGGGCGTTGACCGATTCGTCGGCGGTGGGTCGCCAGGAGCGCAATTTGCCGGTTGTGGCGCTGATCGCCGCCAACCGGGTGCGGGTGTAACCGTTGGCGGTGGTGAACCAACCCCCCACGTACACCGAATTGTTGATCGCCATCACTGCGCGGACGCGAGAATTGAAGCTCGGTGCGATCGCCCGCAACTTTCCAGTCGACACTTCGAAGGCCGCGAACCGGGTCCGGTTGGCGCTGCCTACCTTGGTGAACTGTCCGACGACATACAGCGTCTTGCCGTCCGGCGAGGCCGCCAGGGCGTCGATCGGACCGTTGATGTTCGGCGCGAACGGTCGCAGCGACCCGGTGGACAGACTGTACAGCAGCAAGTTGCCCCGGGCCTGGGTGTTCGTACCCGGCGCCGCCCCCGCGGGCCGGGCGGTGGTGAACTCGCCTCCGGCAAAAACCTTGTTGCCGATCACCACCTGGCTCCACACCACGCCGTCGATCTGCGGGGTCGGCAGCAAGGCGTCAGCCGTGACGTTGGCGCTGGTCCGATTCTGGATCGGTGGCACGGTCGTCGGCACCGCAGCCGCGGCCGTCCCGACACTGGTGAACAAGCTGAAAACGGCGCCGCAAACCACCGCAAGGCGCAACGATCTCTTTGAATGACGATTCTGCATCGATCCCCCGACTAACGACTAACCGCGGACCGCTACAATCCGCTTCCCCTAGGGGTTGACTGTACACGCCGACCGGCACCTTCTCACTTCGTCAAGTGCTACGCCGCCGACTCGTGTGCGGCGATCCAGGTGGGCGGGCACAATGAGCGGGTGCGATTTCTCCAGGACCTGCCGCCGTACGACCTGACCTATTCCGACGTCTTCATGGTGCCGAAGCGCTCCGCGATCAGCTCCCGGTTGGACGTCGACCTGCGCAGCACCGATGGGATCGGCACCACGCTGCCGCTGGTCGTGGCCAACATGACAGCGATCTCAGGACGCCGGATGGCCGAGACCGTAGCCCGACGGGGCGGAGTCGCGATCATCCCCCAGGACATACCGGCCGACGTCGTCGCGTCGGTGGTCCGCAAGGTCAAGGGCTCGCATCCGGTGTACGACACCCCGGTCGCGGTCAGCCCGCACACCACCGTCGGTGAGACGCTGTCGCTGTTGCCGAAACGGGCCCACGGACTGGCGGTCGTGGTGGAGAACGGCAAGCCGTTGGGCACGATCAGCGAGGCCGATGCGACGGGCGTGGATCGGTTCGCCCAGGTCCACGAAGTCATGTCCAGTGATCTGCTCACCGTGGATGCCGACACCCCGCCCACGGAGATCTTCGACGTCCTGACCAGTCGTCATCTCGCGGCGGCCCTGATGGTCGACGCCGACGGACTGGTCGGCGTTATGACTCTGAAGCACGCGCTGCGATCAACGCTCTACCGCCCGGCGCTCGACGATGACGGGCGGCTGCTCATCGGGGCGGCCGTCGGCATCAACGGCGATGTGGCCGGGCGGGCCGAGGCACTGCTCACCGCTGGGATCGACGTCCTCGTGGTGGACACGGCTCACGGTCATCAGGAAAAGATGCTCACCTCGCTGAAGGCGGTCCGCGAAGTCCGCGACCGGCAGGTGGAGACCGGCGGCCGACGGATCCCGCTGGTCGCCGGCAACGTGGTGGCGGCCGACGGCGTGAAGGACCTGATCGACGCCGGTGCTGATGTGGTGAAGGTCGGGGTCGGACCCGGCGCGATGTGTACGACGCGGATGATGACCGGTGTCGGGCGTCCGCAGTTCAGTGCGGTGCTGGAATGCGCTGAGGCGGCACGGGCGGCGGGAAAGTCGATCTGGGCCGACGGTGGCGTTCGGTATCCGCGCGACGTGGCCCTCGCGCTGGCGGCCGGCGCCGGCAGCGTGATGATCGGATCCTGGTTCGCGGGCACGTACGAGAGCACCGGGAATCTGATGACCGACGCGCAGGGCCGGATGTACAAGGAGTCCTACGGCATGGCCTCGGCGCGCGCGGTGCGGATGCGGACCAAGGACTCCTCGGGCTTCGATCGTGCTCGAGCCGGTCTGTTCGAAGAAGGGATCTCGACGGGCCGAATGTACCTGGATCCGGAGCGGCCGAGCGTCGAGGACCTGATCGACTCGATTGTCGCGGGCCTTCGAAGCAGTTGCACGTACGCGGGCGCCGCAAATCTGGAGGAATTCCACCAGGTCGCGGTCGTGGGAGTGCAGTCCAATTCCGGCTACGACGAGGGGCGTCCGCTGCACGTCAGTTGGTGAGGCGGCTTCTGATCGGTACGCCGATCAGTCCGGGATCCGGGCCCCGACACCACTGACCCGGATGCCGGGCTCGCCTTCCATCACGGTGACGGTGATCTTGCTGGGACGTCCCATGTCGACGCCCTGGAAGATGGTGAACTTCGCAGTTTGGCCGATCTTGCCGAGCTCGCGCAGATAGCCGCCGAAGGCCGCGGCGGAGGCTCCGGTGGCCGGATCCTCCACGACGCCGCCGGGCGGGAACGGATTGCGAGCGTGATAGCGCTTCTTGGACTCCGGCCAGATCAGCAGGCAGGTGATCAGTTGGTGCTCGTTCATCAGCGCGGCGAGGGCGTCGTAGTCGTAGTGGAGATCGGCCAGCCGTTGCCGGGTCTTGGTGACCAGGATCAGGTGCTCGGCGCCGGCATTGGCCAGCATGATCGGAAAGTCCGGATCGAGGTCGTCGGCCGACCAGTGCAACGCGTTCAGCACCCCGCTGACCAGTTCGGGGTCCGGGGTCGCGGTCCGGGGAGCGACGCTGGTCAACTCGGCGACCAGACCCGCTTTCGTCGTCCGGGTGTTGATGCTGACAAAGCCAACCGGGGTGTGGAAGATCAACTCGTCGGCCGGGGTTCTCTCGGCCAGCGCGATGGCTGAGGCGATAGTCGCGTGCCCGCAGAACGGCACCTCAGCGAGGGGAGAGAAGTACCGCACGTCGTATACATTCGGTTCGTCGTGCCGCGGGACCAGAAACGCGCTCTCGGAGTAGCCGACCTCGGCGGCGATCGCCTGCATAGCGGCCGCGTCGAGCCCACCCGCATCCAGCACCACCCCGGCCGGGTTCCCACCCTCACCGTCGGAGGTGAATGCCGCGTAACGCAGAACCTCGGTCGCCATGCCAGCCAGCCTAGTGGCGCGGGGTGCGGCCGCCGATCGGCGACTCAGGCGCTGGCGAACCGTTTGGCCGAGCGAGCCCGAGCCTTCGCTGCCTCCTCGTCCCGATTCTTCGGGGGCGCCGTCGAGACGAGATCAGCCAGTAGATGCTCCGTCGCGTGGGCGATGTCGTGCACGGCCCGGTTGAATGCCGCCTCGTTCACCTTCGCCGGCTTGGTCGTCCCGGCGATCTTGCGGACGTACTGCAAGGCCGCATCATGCACCTCGGAGTTGGTCGCTGGCGGTTCGAAATTGTTCAGCGGTCTGATGTTCCGACACATGGCCCCAACTCTAGGCGAGCCGCCAGGACCCTTCCCCCAGGCTCAGTGACCAGCCGCCGGAGACCTCAGTGCGCGTGGTCCCCGCGATAGAACTCATAGATCAGACCAGAAAGCGTCACGGCGCCGAACCCGAACCCGAGAATCGCCAGCCACCAACCGAAGATCGGCGCCAGGACCACCAGGATGAAGGTCAGCGACACGAACAGCGGCCACTTGCTTTGTGGGGCGAAGAACCCCAACTCGCCGGCGCCTTCCGCAATCTCGCCCAACTTCTTGTCCTCGGGCCGTGGATCGATCCGTCGGGCGACCAGGAACAGGTAAGCGAAGATCATCAGGCAGAGGAAGAAGGTCAGGATCAGGGCGGCCGTCCCAGTAATCTCCGGTGTGCCGTTGCTGTCCATCGTGATCAGCGCGTACGCCGGCGTCACCAACGCCATGAAAATCGTCAATGAACCGAAAATCCAGGCCTCGACCTTCACTTCTGCCCCTCCTCCGGCATCGGGGAACGGCCGGGATTGTTGTCCTCATGAGCGACCGCTGGGTCGTCGGAACTGCCGTGCACCCGACCGACCAGTTCTTCGACGCGGCCAGTGTCCTCACCCGCGTCCACCTTCGACTCGTCGAACGAGTCAGGCGTTCCAGAGTCGGCGTATTCGGCCAGCGCCACCTCGGGGTGGTGCAGATCGAAGGCCGGCGATTCGGAGCGGATCCGCGGGATAGAGGTGAAGTTGTGTCGCGGCGGCGGGCAGGAGGTGGCCCATTCCAGCGAGCGGCCCCAGCCCCAGGGATCGTCGTTGTTGACCATCGGGTGCTTGCGACTGATCCACACGTTGTAGAGGAACGGCAGCATCGAGGCGCCGAGCAAAAAGGCGCCGGCCGAGGAGATCTGGTTGAGCACCGTGAAGCCCTCGTTGGGCAGATAGTCGGCGTAGCGTCGCGGCATGCCTTCCACACCCAGCCAATGCTGGACCAGGAACGTGGTGTGGAAGCCAATGAACAGCAGCCAGAAATGCACCTTGCCCAACGTCTCATCGAGCATCCGGCCGGTGAACTTCGGCCACCAGAAGTAGAAGCCGGCAAACATCGCGAACACCACCGTGCCGAACACCACGTAGTGGAAATGCGCGACGACGAAATAGGAGTCGGACAGCGCGAAGTCCAGTGGCGGGCTGGCCAGAACCACGCCGGTCAGACCACCGAACAGGAAGGTGGTCAAGAAGCCGACGGCCCAGAGCATGGGGGTGCGCATGGCGATGTTGCCGCCCCACATCGTGCCGATCCAGTTGAAGAACTTGACCCCGGTCGGCACCGCGATCAAGAACGTCATGAAGGAGAAGAACGGCAGGTTGACCGCGCCGGTGACGTACATATGGTGCGCCCAGACCGCGACTGAAAGAGCCGCGATCAGCATGGTGGCGCCGACCAGCCCGATGTAGCCGAAGATCGGCTTCCGGCTGAACACCGGCAGGATTTCGGTGATGATGCCGAAGAACGGCAACGCGATGATGTACACCTCGGGATGGCCGAAGAACCAGAACAAGTGTTGCCACAGGATCGGCCCACCGTTGGCGGCGTCGAAAACGTGCGCACCGAGCGTTCGGTCAGCCTCCAGTACCAGCAGCGCGGCGGCCAGGATCGGGAAGGCGATCAGCACCAGGATCGAGGTCACCAGAATGTTCCAGGTGAAGATCGGCATCCGGAACATAGTCATCCCCGGCGCCCGCATACAAATGATCGTGGTGGTGAAGTTGACCGCGCCCAGGATGGTGCCCAGACCCGCCATGTAGAGGCCCATGATCCACAGGTCGGTGCCCACACCGGGCGAGTTCACGGCATCGCTCAGCGGTGCATACATGAACCAGCCCGAGTTAGCGGCGCCCGAAGGGGACAGAAAGCCCGAAACAGTGATCAAGCCACCGAACAGGTACAGCCAGTACGAGACCATGTTCAGTCGCGGGAACGCGACATCGGGCGAGCCGATCTGCAACGGCATGATCGCATTGGCGAAGCCGGCGAACAGTGGCGTGGCGAACAACAGCAACATGATCGTGCCGTGCATGGTGAAGAACTGGTTGTACGTCTCGTACGACAGATACTGCAGACCCGGGAAGGCCAACTCGGCCCGCAACCCGAGCGCGAGCACACCGGCGAACGCGAAGAAGATGATCGAGGTAATGAAGTACAGGTTGCCGATCACTTTGTGATCGGTGGTGACCATCCACTTCCAGGAGATCGTGCCGAGCTGTCGCTTCGGCGTCGCGATCTCGGCTTGACTGATCGACCGCTCGACGGTGGTCATCGCGTGCCCTCTTTCGAGTTGACCTGGGCGTTTGAATTGGCGTTGGCCGGACCCTTGGCCTCACCCGTCTGGCCTTTATCCACCAGGGTCTTGAGGTAGGCGTTGTAGGCATCCTCACTCACGATGTGCACGTTGAACAACATCGCGGAGTGATAGGTGCCGCACAGCTCGGCGCACTTGCCGGCGAAGACGCCCTCCTTGGTCGTCGTCACGTCGTAGTGATTCTTACGACCAGGCACCACGTCCATCTTCATGTAGAAGGCCGGGACCCAGAAGTCGTGGATGACATCGGGTGAGGAGAAATTGAAGTGGACCGATTTGCCGACCGGCAGATACAGATCCGGAGTCTGATTGATCGTTCCGGCGTTGTAGACGTCGGTCCCGACAGCCGGGTTCTCAGCTGACTTGTAGTTGAAGGTCCACGACCACTTCTGCCCGACGACGTCGACGGTGACCTCAGGATCGGCCACCGGCTCAAGCACCTTGGTCTGGGCCAGGATCGTGTAGTAGAAGAGCACGCCGATGATGATGAACGGCGCCAACGTGTAGAAGATCTCCATCGGCAGGTTGTACCGGCTCTGTCGAGGCATCTCGTTGTGATGGCTGCGATAGCGGATAACGGCCCAGCCGATCAGGCCCCACATGCCGACCCCGATGATGCCGGCGGCGATCCAGGTGCCGATCCACAGATCATGGATGTAAGGCGCTCGATCCCCTGCGGCCTCCGGCAGGCCGAGCCGCTTGAGCTGGCCGACCGTCGCGTCCGAGCATCCGGCAAGGGCGAGAATCGCCACCGCCAGCAACCCCAGAGCGCCACGTCGGAAACCCCGACGGGCGGCCGCCCCGGTCGCCCGGGCCGGGCCCGCCGACTCGTGCCGGGTCCTGTCGTTCATGGCGGGCTGATCGATCTTGCCACCCACGTCGCGCCTCTCGTCAGTTCGTTCCGGGGAAGGGCCGAACTCGCTGTCACAGCGAGGATCGGGCCATCCTTCGCTCTCACCCTAACGTAGGAAGACCCTGAGGACCGAGGTGGCCGGGGGGCCAGATTGCGCGTCCTGTGCAGCGCGCGGCCAGCCGCCGGTTTCGTCGCCAGCGCGTAGCTTTGACCGCGTGCCGACGCCCTACTCCGAGGTCTTCCTGGACTCTTCTTCGGGCGAGCCGATGCTGCCAGATGCACAGCAGGCGTGGATGGATGCCCAACAGTCGGGCTGGGGCGATCCGCTGCGGCTCCACCGGCCCGGACGGCTGGCGGCCCAGGCGCTCGACCGGGCTCGGGAGACTGTCGCGACCGCTGTCGGCGCGCGGCCCGACGAGGTGGTCTTCACCGGGTCCGGGACCCAGGCCGCCCAGGCGGCCGTCGCCGGGTTGGCCCTCGGCCGGCGTCGCGTCGGCTCGCGCATCGTGACCACGGCGATCGATCATTCCTCGGTGCTCGGTGCGGCCGCTTCGGCCGGTGAGCACGTGCCGGTCGGAGTCGATCATCAAGGACGCGTCCAGCTCGACGCCTGGTCAGCCGCCGTCGTCGTGCCCGGGACGGCGCTGGCGTGTCTGCAGGTGGCCAATCACGAGGTCGGCACGGTGCAGCCTTACGCGGAGGCCGTGCAGCTGGCCCAGGGAGCCGGCGTACCGGTGATCATTGATGCCACGTCGGCGCTCGGTCGGGTCGATCTGGCCCATACGCCGGGCTGGTCGGTGCTGATCGGCTGGGCCGGCGCGTTCGGCGGGCCGGCCTCGGTGGGGCTGCTGGTGATCAAGAAAGGCGTACGCTGGCGCGCCCCCTACCCCACCGACGACTACCAGAGCGGGCGCTGGCCCGGACCGCCGGACGTACCGGCGATTCACGCCGCGGCGGTGGCCCTGGACAACTGGCTGCGCATCGGCCGGGCCACCGGCGAGCGGCAGCGGAGCCTGGTCGATCGGCTGCGGACCGAGATCGCGGCCCGGGTGCCTGACGTCGATGTCGCAGGAGATCCGGTACGCCGGGTTCCGCACCTGCTCACCTTTTCGGTCCTCTACGTGGATGGGGAGACCCTCACCCTCGAGCTGGACAAGGCTGGCTTCGCGGTGGCCAGTGGGTCTGCGTGCAGCGCCAACAGCGAGCATCCCTCGCACGTGCTGGCCGCGATGGGTGCCCTGACCCATGGGAACGTCCGCATCGGACTGACCCGGCGTACCTCTCTAGCCGACATCGAGCGCTTTTTGGACGCCCTGCCGCCGATTGTGTCCGGTCTCCGATCAACCGTCGGTCTCTCGTGAGCGACGTCTCGATGAGCCGTGGACTGCCTGGGCCTGAGGTGCCCTCAACCCATCATCGAGTTGGCGCGACGCATCGGCGAGGTACCGGTGGGAAGCGCGATCGGCGTGCTGGCCGACGATCCGGCCGCCGAACCCGATGTGGCCGCTTGGTGCCGGATGCGCGGTCACGAACTCCTGGAGTCAACCCCGCCGCACTTCGTCATCCGTCGCCTGTCCTGATAGTCGGCGGCGGATGGCTAGTGGCCGACGGTGCTCAGTGGAAGCTGTCGCCGCAGGCGCAGGAGCCGGTGGCGTTCGGGTTGTCGATGGTGAAGCCCTGCTTCTCGATGGTGTCGACGAAGTCGATGGTGGCACCCGTCAGGTAAGGGGCGCTCATCCGATCGGTCACGACCCCGACGCCGTTGAAGTCCTTGAGCACGTCACCCTCGAGTTGCCGCTCGTCGAAGAAGAGCTGGTAGCGCAAGCCGGAGCAACCGCCCGGCTGCACGGCGACCCGGAGAGCCAGGTCGTCGCGACCCTCGCCCTCGAGCAGCGCCTTGACCTTGCCCGCGGCCACGTCGGTCAGGAGCACGCCGTCGGCCACGGTGGGCACCTCGACGAAGGTCTGTTCGGCTGCGGTCATATCGATCTCCCAAAGATTGAGAAGTGGTGTCAAACGTCTCGTCGGTCGCAACCAGGTGGGTGCTGCGACTATTCCCGACCCTGCCAGTCTAAAGCCGCCTTCGGACGGGGCCAAACGTCAAAGGGGTGGTTCGGGTCACCACCTCCAGGACCGCGCGACCCGACGCGCGGTCTCAGACAGTTCTCCCGCCGTCACGTGGCCGATGGGCTCATCGAGCGAGGACTCGCGTACGGCATACGCGGCCTCGATTCCCATCGTGCGCATCTCGCGCGATCCGATCAGCACCTCGCCGGCGATCACGATGCACGGGCACAACCGCTCCACCGCCTTCGCCGCCGCGGCCGCCACCACCCCGCCGCCGCGGCTGGCGAAGTCGAAGACCGTACTGCCGGTGACCACCAGTTCGGTTCCGCTGAGCAGTTCGGTTCCGGTGAGCTCGGCGGTGGCGAACGAGAGGTCCGGTCCGGTGCTCAGCCGCCCGCCCAGCGCCAGGATCGCCAGCCCCAGTCCCCCGCACGCGCCGCTCCCCGGAGCCGCCCGTCGATCTCCGGCAGCCAGGGTCGCGAACGTTTCCAGCGCCGCGTCGGTGCTGAGCATCAGATCCGGCTGGTCGGGCTCGCGGCGCAGCGACGTGATGCCTCGCAGACCGGTGAGCGGCCGGGCCAACTGGTCGGCCGGCACCACGCCGACGAGTTCGACCTCTCCAAGCGCGGCCCGGACCGCACCGAGATCGAGCTGGGACAGACCGGCCAAGCCGTGGACGCCCTGGTCCAACGGCCGATCCGCGGTGGCGCCCAGCGCCGCCAACAGGCCGGCGCCGGCGTCGTGCACGGCCAGACCGCCGAGGTCCACGATCAACCGATCGGGTCGGCCGGCGGTCAGCAGGCTCAGCATGGCATTACCGATCGAACGGGAGCTTGCGGCGTACGGGATGCCTGGCCCGAACCCCGGCCCGGCGACGTGCACGACCGCCGTGTCCGCCGAACGCGCGGTGCTGATCAGCAGTTCGCCCGACATCGCCTGCTCCACATCGGCGCCGAGCACGGCCGCGTACGCGTCGAAAAAGCCATCAGCCGATGCGCCGACCGGCAGCACGCGGACGTCGGAGCCGGACCAGCCGGAAGCGAGCAAGCCGCCGGCCTCGGCGGAACTGAACGCACCGATCGTGTCGGTCGCGACCAGTATCCGCATGTGCACCGTCCTGCCAGGATGTGACCACCATCGTAGGGATCACCCGGCGGGCGAGCTGGTCAGGACCAACCGGGGCGCTGGTCTGACGGCAGCGGGCCGGGCGGTGACCCGGCACAGCCGGACGGCAATGCTGCACCGGTCGGTACATTTGGTCTGTGACTACCACGCCCACGTCAACGCCGATCAGCCCCGGGACGCCGCTGTCCTTGTTCGTCCTCGGCCAGCAGTCCGACCCTCGATCGGAGCGCGGCGTGGAGTGCCCGGGTGACCTTCCTCCGGCCTCCGACCCCGCCCTGGTCGAGCGGGCCCGACGGGCCAAGGCGGCACTGGGCGAGAAAGTCTTCATCCTCGGCCACCACTACCAGCGCGACGAGGTCATCCAGTTCGCTGACGTCACCGGCGACTCGTTCAAGCTGGCCCGCGACGCGGCCGGCCGTCCGGATGCGGAGTACATCGTCTTCTGCGGCGTGCACTTCATGGCCGAATCGGCCGACATCCTGACCAGCCCCAATCAGAAGGTGATCCTGCCCGACCTGGCCGCCGGATGCTCGATGGCCGACATGGCCCGGCTTTCCCAGGTCGAAGACGCCTGGGACGTGCTGGCCGACGCCGGGATCGCCGAGGTCACGGTTCCGGTGACCTACATGAACTCGTCGGCCGACATCAAGGCCTTCTGTGGCAAGCACGGCGGGGTCGTCTGCACTTCCTCGAACGCCAAGACAGTGCTCGACTGGTCGTTCGAGCGCGGCGAGAAGGTGCTGTTCTTCCCCGACCAGCATCTGGGTCGGAACACCGCGGTGCTGCAACTCGGCATCGCCTTGGATGACTGCATCGTTTTCGACCCGCACCAGGTCGGCGGCGGGGTCACCCCGGAGCAGCTCCAGGCCGCGAAGATGATCTTGTGGAAGGGTCACTGCTCGGTGCACGGCCGGTTCAGCGAGCAGGCCGTCGACGAGGTACGGGCGCGCATTCCCGGTGTTCAGGTGTTGGTGCACCCCGAATGCCAGCACGAGGTCGTGCTCAAGGCTGATCTGATCGGATCGACCGAGTTCATCATCAAGACGATCGAGAAGGCACCGCCCGGCTCGAAATGGGCGATCGGCACCGAGCTCAACCTGGTCAAGCGGCTGGCGAACGCCCATCCGGACAAGGAGATCACCTTCCTGGAGCAGCACGTCTGCTACTGCGCGACGATGAACCGGATCGACCTGCCCCACCTCGTCTGGGCCCTGGAGAACCTCGCCCAGGGACACGTCGTCAACCAGATCACCGTCGACCCGGAGACTGAGCGCTACGCGAAGGAAGCGTTGCAGCGGATGCTCGACCTCCCGGGCGAGACTGCGAAGGACTGAGGCGGCTCAGTTCTGGTAGATCGCTGACTCGTTGACCTGGCGGACCAGCCAGGGGGAGAACGCGAACGGAGCCACCAGCACGGCTTGCCGCACCAACTGCGGCTCGGTCCACTGCCAGTCCATGACCTCACTCGGATCGGCCAGGACCGATCCGACCGCGGAGGCACCGAAGACCGGGCACACCTCGTTCTCGACCAGGCCGCTGGCATCGACCGCCCGATAGCGAAAGTCCGGGAGCATCGGCTCGAGGCCGGCGAGTTGCAGACCCAGTTCCTGAGCGGCCCGGCGGCCGATGGCGGCGGACATCGACTCGCCGGGCGCCGGATGGCCACAGACCGAATTCGTCCAGACCCCCGGCCAGGTCTGCTTGCCGATCGCCCGTCGGGTCAGCAACACCCGTCCCTGCTCGTCGAACACGTGGCACGAGAACGCAAGATGGAGCGGGGTGTCCGTGGTGTGCACCTCGCGCTTGTCGAGCTGACCGCACGGTGTGCCATCAGCGTCCAGCAAGACCACCAACTCGGTCATCGACCTGTTCCCCTCTCGATCCTCCGGCGGCGAGTCTAGGAGGTGACCAAGCGGACACGATGATTCCGGCGAGAACCGACCCGAACAGCCCACCGCACAGATCGCCGAGGGTGTCGAGGTAAGCACCGGACAGTTCCACCCCGAACCGCATGAACGCGAAATACTCACCCACCTCCCAGGCCAGGCCGGACACGCCGCCGAAGGCGATCGCCGTCGTCATGAGGTCCTTCCGCCCGGCCCGCGGCCAGAATTGCCGCAGCACCGCTGCCGTGAGCACACCGTGCATCACGATGTGCATGGCGTCGTCCCACCACCAGATGCTGTCGAACAGGTTGGCGCGGTTACCTGCGAGATCGACCAGGATCGGTAGCGAGGCCAGTGCGTCGGCCGTCCAGTCAAGCCGGAGAACCGGCCGCCAGGGGCGTACGAGCCGGCAGAGCAGGGGCAGGGCGACCAGCCCCAGTGGATAGACGACCGCGCGTACGCCGAGGCCTTTGCTCTTCAGTCCACCGAGGTCAGGGAAGACGACGGCCACGGCGAGCAGGATCAGAGCAAGGATCTTGATCACCAGCGAGATGGTTCGGGCATGCTTCATACATCAAGCCTGGTGACGACCGGGGTCGTCGTCGTCCACCCGCGGGATGATCGCGAATCATCCCGTCGCGCGACGCCGGAGGACCCAATTCAGCGCAGAGTTGAGTCAAGTGATACCTCGAACTTGAGGTATCGACGAAGGGAACGAGAGCGATGTCGCGAACGGGTTTGATCGTGGCCGCCAGCCTCGCGGGGCTGGCTGGCCTGGTCGGCGCGGCGTTCTGCCTGTTCCTGGCCAATCTGATCACCTACGGGCTCTACACCTGGACCGAACCACAGCTGGATTCGGCGGTGGTCCTGCCGCTGATCGGCATCGGCATCTGTCTGCCGCTCGGTCCGTTGGTGATGTCGCTCGGACCGACCCGTCGACGCTGGTGGAAGATCGCGCTGGTCACGTCACTCAGTGGCCTGGTGATCGCCAGCGCGATCAGCTGGCTCCCGGTCGCCCTCGGTCTCCGCTAGGCCGCCCAGCTCAACACTGGCCTCGGTGAGCTCAGGGCAGAAGGCACGATCAGTTGGGGATCAGGCCTTCTTCGGAGTCGGTGAGCAGCTCGCGTACCTCGTCGACCGTCGAGTCGGAGGCCGGCAGGATCAGATCCGAATCCTGCAGATCGTCATCCGGCATGGCCGTTCCGGAGGTGCGCACCTGATCGAGCAGGCTGTGCAATGCCTGGCCGAGTTGATCTTGATCACCGGCAGCGACGGCCTGTTCCACGGCGTCGTCCAAGGGGTTGAGGGCGCGCACGGCGTCCTCGTCGAGCTCCCACTGACCTTCATTCAGGATGCGGACGATCATCGCAGGTCTCCTTGGGTCGCCCCCTGCGCCGGAGGCGCCTGATATTCCTGCGCCGGAGGCGCCTGATAACCCTGTTCCGGAGGCGCCTGATAACCCTTGTCGGGCGGCTGGTAGCCCTCGGCCGGCGGCGGCTGAATGGACTGCGGCTGCGCAGCCGGCGGCTGCCCGTACTGCGCCGGTGTCGGCTGACCCTCGATCGCCGGCGGAGCGGCCGGACCGGAACCGATCGAGGCCTTCATCCGAGCCAACTCGTTCTCCACGTCCGACGTGGACGCCAACTGCTCGAGCTCGAGGGTGAGGTCGTCCTTCGTCGTCCCGGTGTGGTCCTCCAGGGCACCACTGGCCAGCAGCTCGTCGATCGCACCGGCCCGCGCCTGCATCTGGGCGGTCTTGTCCTCGGCCCGCTGGATGGCCATCCCGACGTCGCCCATTTCTTCGCTGATCCCCGAGAACGCTTCGTTGATCCGGGTCTGGGCTTCGGCGGCGGAGTACGTCGCTTTGATCGTCTCCTTCCGGGTGCGGAAGGCGTCGACCTTGGCTTGGAGCCGCTGGCTGGCTCGGGTGAGCTTCTCTTCCTCGCCCTGCAGCTGAGCGTGCTGCGCCTGCAGGTCGGTGAGCTGCTGCTGCAGCCCGGAACGCCGGGTCAGCGCTTCCCGAGCCAGATCCTCGCGACCGACCTCCAACGCCTTCTGGGCTTGCTGGGTCAGCTTGTCGGCCTGGGTGTTCAGCTGGTTCGCCTGCAGCTCGACCCGCTTGCGGCTGGTGGCGACGTCAGCCACACCGCGGCGCACCTTCTGCAGCAGTTCGAGCTGCCGCTGGTAGGAGTAGTCGAGGGTTTGACGGGGGTCCTCCAGCTTGTCCAAGGCCTTGTCGGTCTTGGCGCGGAAGATCAATGACATGCGCTGAAAAATGCCGCTCATGGGGTGCTCTGGTCCTTCCAGGTGCTCCGGGTCCGCGGACGGGGCCGCTCACAGACCTCCACCGTATCGCTGCCAGCAATTCCTGCTGACGCGCGGCAGCGAGTAGTTTCGTCTTTCAGGTGAACCCCTGACAGAATCCTCCGGCGAGATCCGTCGACACCCTGACCGCAGAGAAGGAACCCGTGGCATTGTTCCGTCACAACAACGAGCCCACCGAGCCCGAGGCCGCGCCCGTGGTCGAAGGCGCCACGGGGGTCAAGAAGGCGAGGCCGACGCCGACCCGCAAGGAGGCCGAGGCCGCCCGCCGGCAACGCGTCACGCAGACCTACTCCAAGAAGGAATCCCGGGCGTACGCCCAGAAGCAGGCCCGGGCCAATCGGGTCAAGGCGATCAACGCTCGAGAGGGCGTGCCGGAGAAGGCGTTGATCCGCGACTATGTCGACTCCCGGTTCAATCTGGGTGAGTTCCTGCTGCCGAGCGTCGTCGTGATCTTGGCCGTGACGGTGCTGGGTCAGTACTGGCGATCGGTGGGCGCGATCGCGACGATCGCGATGTATGTGTTCATCCTCGCCGTGATCGTCGACAACTTCTTCATGTGGCGCGGTTTCAAGCGAGTGCTGGCCGCGCGCATGCCCAAAGCCTCACCGAAGGGCCTGCTGACCTACGGCATGACCCGCGGCACGCAACTCCGGCGCTTCCGGATGCCCGCCCCGCGCATCAAGCGCGGCGAGAAATACTGAACTTATTGCCGAAGGGGGGCGACCCCCTTGGACCCCCGCGGCGCTCCCCCTCCACATTGCCGAAGGGGGACGACCCCCTTGGACCCCCGCGGCGCGCCCCCTCCACATTGCCGAAGGGGGACGACCCCCTTGAACCCCCGCGGCGCGCTGAGGCGAAGCCAGCCGACCCTTGCCGACAGGGCTGTCAGGACCACCAGGTAGGAAAGACTCATGGAATTTCGTTATCTCGGAAATAGTGGTCTCAAGGTCTCGGCCGTCAGCTATGGCAACTGGGTGACGCACGGGTCGCAGGTCGAAGCCGACCAGGCGACCAGCTGCGTACGCGCGGCGTTGGAGGCGGGCATCACCACTTTCGACACCGCTGACGTGTACGCGAACGGCAAGGCCGAAACCATCCTCGGCGATGCACTGGCCGGCGAGCGTCGGGAAAGTTTGGAGATCTTCACCAAGGTCTACTTCCCGACCGGCCCGGGCGGCCCCAACGACACCGGGCTGTCCCGCAAGCACATCCACGAGTCGATCAACGCCTCGCTGCGTCGGCTGAAGACCGACTACGTCGACCTCTACCAGGCTCACCGCTATGACCATTTCACGCCGCTCGAGGAGACCATGGAGTCGTTCGCCGACGTGGTTCGGGCCGGCAAGGCGCTCTACATCGGGGTCAGCGAGTGGACACCCGATCAGCTGCGCGCCGGCCACGCCCTGGCGCGGGAGTTGCACATCCAGCTCGTCTCCAACCAGCCCAAGTACAACGCGCTGTTCCGGGTCATCGAGCCCGAGGTGGTGCCGACCTGTCGCGAGCTCGGGATCAGCCAGGTGGTGTTCTCCCCGATCGAGCAGGGCATTCTCACCGGGAAGTACAAGCCGGGCCAGGCGCCGCCCGCGGGCTCGCGGGCCACGGACGAGAGCGGTGGCGCCAACTTCATCAAGGGATCGTTGACCGACGACGTGCTCACCCGGGTGCAGCAACTCGCGCCGCTGGCCGAGGCCGAAGGCCTGACCATGGCGCAACTCGCCGTCGCCTGGGTGCTGCAGAACGATAACGTC
Source organism: uncultured Actinomycetota bacterium (assembly GCA_963731295.1). Classification (GTDB taxonomy): domain Bacteria; phylum Actinomycetota; class Actinomycetes; order Propionibacteriales; family Propionibacteriaceae; genus Microlunatus. The sequence continues at coordinate 1,269,106 of CAVSUP010000003.1, read as the reverse complement.
GCGACGGCGATCACCGGCGGGTCGCGACCCGACCAGGTGACCAGCAACGTCGAGGCGGCCGGGAAGAAGTTGTCCACCGAAACGATGACCGGGATCGACACCGCCCTGGGTGACGCGGTCCAGTCAGACGAGTCGGCGGTCGGTGACATGTCGCCCCAGAGGCGGCTGACATGACCTGGCACTGGCAGCCCGATCGCCAGCCGAGCGACGGCTCCGGCCTGGACCGCGAATTCCCGAGTCAGGGCGAGGCCGAGAGCTGGCTGGGCGAGTTCTATCCCGACCTCGTCGACCTCGGAGTCCACGCCGTCAGCCTGTACGAGGCCGACCGACGGGTCTACGGCCCTATGAGCTTAGAGCCCGAAGCCAGCTGAGATTCAGTCGCCGAGGTTGCCGACGGCGGTCCGCCGGCAGATCTCGGACCACGGGGTCGGGGCCATATCCAGTTCGCGCTGGGTGATCGTCGAATCCATCACGTATGGACGGCGGAACATGTACGCCATCTCGTTGAGTTCGCGGAGCTCGCCGACGAAGCGGCCGACAACCGAGAGCATCGGCTTCGGCATGCTGTGCAGCGCGACGGGGGGTTTTCCGGCTGCCGCCAGCACGTCGGTCAACGCTTGACGCTGAGTCCGGGGCTCGTTGCTCGGCACGTGCCAGACCTTTCCCCAGGTCTCTGGCCGGCTGGCGACCGCGGCCAGCGTCCGGCCGACGTCCAGCACGTCGGTCCAGGTGTGCAGCAGATCCGGGCTCCCGACGATCCAGGCCCCCTTGCCGCGCACGGCGGTCGGCACGTGCCGGGGAATGTGACCGTTCGCCCCGACCCCGACGCCGAGATAGTCCGAGCCGCGGACCTCGACCGCGTGCAGGCGGCCGGCATCGTGCCGAGCCTTCGCCTCGGCCCACATACCGGCCCGGAGCATCCCCTTGTGATCGACCGCGCGGTCCGGCATGCCCTCGACCATCGGCTCGTCCAGCGGGCCGTAGCCGTAGAGCGGCGAAGCCGTGACCAGCGTGGCGCCCGTGCGCTCGGCGGCCGACAGCAGGCTCTCGGCGAGCGGGGGCCACCACCGCTCCCAGACGGTGTAGACAAATCGCTCGCCCATGATTGCCTCCTGGAGTCATTCGAGAGCACCGCTCTCTGTTTCTTAGTCTGACACACATTTTCGAACGCCCGCGATTGAGCTCGGCCGCTGCGACTTCGCCTCCTCCACGGTCGGACTGGATCCCACCACCCGACCGCGGAACACCTGCCGCAGAACAAATAGGGTGCGGTGATGCCGACCCCGGAATACATCCTCGACTTGCGCCGCGCGTACGGGCAGGGCTTGCTCCTGCTGCCTGGCGTCTCGGCGGTCGTGGTCCGCGACGACCTCGACGGACCGGCGCCGCACGTCCTGCTGGGTCGGCGTACCGACAACGGCCGCTGGAGCCTGCCGGCCGGCATCGTCGAGCCGGGCGAACAGCCAGGACCGGCGATGTTGCGCGAGTTGCTCGAAGAGACGCGGGTGGTCGCCGCGATCGAGCGGCTCGCTCTGCTGACCGCTGACCCCGTCCAGTCCTATCCGAACGGTGATGTCTGCCAGTTCATCTCGATGTGCTTCCGCTGTCGCTATCTGTCCGGCGAGGCCCGGGTCGGCGACGAGGAGTCGACCGCTGTCGGTTGGTTCTCGATCATGGAACTGCCGGATGATCTTGGTGCGATCCAGCGCCGGCGGATCGACTGCGCGCTGGCCGAACAGCAGGCCTGCGTGCTCGATCTTTAGGAGGGTGGTGTCGATCAGTCGTGCTCGGTCGTGCGCTGCCGTCCGGTGATCAACAGCGTAGCGCCGAAGGCGACCACCAGGACGCCGACGACCATGATCACCGGAGTCGCGTTGCGCTTGGCTTTCAGCCGTTCTTCGTAGGTCTGCACCGCCTTTCCATCGGCCTTGGCGCAGGTGTCCCCGGGTCCCATCGAGACGCCGCGACAGCTGATCATGCTGGCCGCGCCGAGGGTCAACGGGTACGCGAAGATCACCAGTCCGACGACGATCAAGATCAACTGGGCGATGCGCTGACGCGTGCCGGTCACGGTTCGCGGACCGCTGGGATGACGAACGGCGGCCGGGTGATCACGAACGGCTCGGAGCGGGTCCGGATGTCCACGGTGACGACGTCGTCGTCGGTCATCTCGGGGGCCACCAGGGCCAGCGCGATACCGGTCTTGAGCGTCGGAGAGAAGGTCCCCGAAGTAACGACGCCGACCTCCGAGCCGTCATGCGACCGGACGACCATTCCGGGTCGTGGGATGCCGCGTCCGACCGCCTTCAGTCCGCGCAGCAACCGGGTCGGCCCCGCCTCCTTCTCGGCCCGCAGCGCGCGATCACCGAAGAAGCTGTCCTTCTTCCAGCCGATCGCCCAGCCGAGCCGGGCCTGCACCGGAGTGATCGCGAGGGAGATGTCCTGGCCGTGCAGCGGATAGCCCATCTCGGTGCGCAGCGTGTCCCGGGCCCCCAATCCGGCCGGCTGCAGGCCGTACGGCTCACCCGCCGCGGTCACTGCGTCCCAGACCGCGAGTGCGCCGGCGGACGGCACCACCAACTCGTAGCCGCGCTCTCCGGTGTATCCGGTGCGACAGACCGTGACCGGCGTGCCCTCGTGCTGCACCTCGGCAAAGGACATGTAGGCATGTCCGACCGGGAAACCGGCCCCCGCCAGCACCTCGTCGGAGAAAGTGCCCTGGACGGCCAGCACAGCGAAGTCGCGGTGCTGGTCGGTGACGGTGATCCCCTCGGGCGCGGCGGCGGCCAACCGGGCGACGACTGCCGCACAATTGGCCGCGTTCGGGATCAGGAAGACCTCTTCCGGCGACCGGAGATAGGCAATCAGATCATCGACCACACCGCCGTCGGCGTCGCAGATCAAGGTGTATTGCGCCTGTCCGGGACCGATCTTCCCAAGATCACCGGTCAGGCAGCGATTCGCGAAGTCGACGGCTCCCGGACCGGCGATCGTCGCCTTTCCGAGATGGCTCACGTCAAAGATGCCCACGGCGTCGCGGACCGCCGCATGTTCGGCCAGCACCCCGGCACCGGCGTACTCGACCGGCATCGACCAGCCCCCGAACGGCGCGAACTTCGCGCCGGCAGCGACGTGTCGATCGTGCAGGGGCGAACGGAGCAACTCACTCGTCGGCTCGACCTCGGCCATCTGCTGCGCTCCTTTGGGGTGGTGTAGACAAGCACTAGTGTCGCCCTACCGGGGTTTCCTGACCGCCAGTGGCGCCCAGGCGCAACCACTAGCCTGGTCAACGCTCGACTTCATCTGATCCGCTCAGCTTAAGGATGGCCTCACCGTGCCACTGCCAGCACTCGCCGTGTCCAAGGGCCTACCGCGTCGGCTCGACATGCTCGTCGTCGGCATCGACGAGACCGGTCTGCGGGGTGTCCCGGACGCCACCGATGTGGCCTACGCGAAGCGCTTCGGCCTGACGGTCGCCGAGATGGCTGCGTCGGTCGGCGCCAAGACCGAAGCCGGCAGTCGCCGCACCCTGCCGGGCGCCGGCGACGGACCGCGGATCGTCGTCGTCGGTCTCGGTTCGGCCGAGCCGACGGCCGAGGATCTCCGACGGGCCGCCGGCGCGGGTGTGCGGCAGGCCGCGGCGAGCGAGGGCGTGAGTTCGGTGGCCGTGTCGCTGTCGACCGCGAGCGTCGAGGAGGCCCGCGCGGTCGCCGAAGGCGCCCTGCTCGGCAGCTACCGCTTCACCCCGATCAGCGCGGTCCCGCCCAAGGACGGCTCGCTCGATTCGATCACCGTGGTGCACGGTGCCGGTGGACGCGCGAGGGAAATCGTCGAGGCGACGCAGACCCTGGCCCGGGCGGTCGTGCAGGCCCGCGACTGGATCAACCTGCCGGCCAACCTGCTCTATCCAGAGACGTTCGCGGCCCGGGCCGTGGAGTTGGCGAAGGGCACCCCGATCTCGGTCGACGTGCTCGACGAGTTGGCTTTGACCCGCGGCGGCTACGGCGGGCTGCTGGCGGTGGGCGGCGGCTCGACGCGACCGCCACGGCTCGTCCGGCTGGCCTACGCCCCGCGCGGGGCGAAGGTCCATCTGGCTCTGGTCGGCAAGGGCATCACCTTCGACAGCGGCGGTCTGAACCTCAAGCCGGCCGACGGCATGTACACGATGAAGTGCGACATGTCCGGCGCGGCGGTCGTGCTGGCCGCCACCCAGGCGATCGCCGATCTCGGCCTCAAGATCAAGGTCACCGCGTACGCCGCGCTGGCCGAGAACATGCCCTCCGGGAACGCCTACCGTCCCTCGGATGTGCTCACCCAGTACGGCGGCAAGACCGTGGAGAACGGTAACTCTGACGCCGAAGGCCGGATCGTGATGGCCGACGCGTTGGCTCGCGCGGGCGAGGACCAGCCCGACCTGATCATCGACGTCGCCACGCTCACCGGGGCCTGCGTCGTCGCGCTCGGCGAGCGGACCGGCGGGCTGATGGCCAACGACGACGTTCTCGCCGATCGGGTGCTGGACGCCGCCGAGACGGCCGGCGAGGACTTCTGGCAGCTGCCGATCCCGGCCGAGATCCGACCCAAGCTGAAATCCAAGGTCGCCGACCTGCGCTCGGTGAGCACCGATCGCTTCGGCGGCGCGATGGTGGCCGCCGCCTTCCTCCGGGAGTTCATTCCCGAGGGCATCTCGTGGGCCCACCTGGATATCGCCGGCCCGGCGTTCTTCAATGGCAAGCCGTACGGCTACATCAGCCCTGGTGGGACGGGGTTTGGTGTCCGTACGCTGGTCGCTCTGGCCCGGTCGCTGTCCGGGTGACCGGAGCATCAAAAGATTCTTCAGAATCACCCATCCGACTTGGAGGCGGCTTCGAACTCCGGATGTGTGATACGTCGATGGTTCAGGGCTACCTGACGGGCCCGGGCTGAATCCCTTGGGGGATGGCGTCCCACACCCTGCCGTGCTGGCAGGGGTATTGCGTCGATGGGATGGATGGCGCAATATCAGGGCACTGCCAGCACGGCTTTCCTGGCTGTTGTTTGAAAGCAAGGGGGGCGACCCCCTTGAACCCCCGCCGCGCGCACAAAGACACACGGGAGCGCCCGGACTGTCGAAAGCAAGGGGGCGACCCCCTTGGACCCCGCCGAAAGCAAGGGGGCCGACCCGCTCGAACCCCCGCCGCGCGGGAAGACTACTCAGCGGAGGTCGGGATGCTTCTTGTTCCGGGTGTTGTAGTCGCGCATCCGCTGCGGATAGCCGACGACGGCCGCGTCGTACCCCGGGATCTGCAGGTGTTCAGCGAACGCGTGCGCCCACTCGGGCGACGGCACCACCCGCCGGGTCCACTCGCCGTCGAAAGCCACCAACAGCAGGGTGGTCTGGGTGACGGTGGTCCTGGGTTCGACGAAGGCTTCGACCCCGCGCTTGGTCCGAACAAATTCCGACAGGTGAGTGGTGACCGCATCGTCGACGGTACGACTTTCCGAGGCGTAGCCGCGGCTCTTCTTCACCCGGCCTGTGACCCGCCTCAACCAACCCATAAGGCCAATTATGCGGGCTGACAAGATGACCGCATGGCTGATCCCTTCGACGTGGTGATCCTCGGCGCCGGCAGCGGGGGTTACGCGGCCGCGCTGCGAGCCGCCCAGTTCGGTCTCAACGTCGCGCTGATCGAGAAGGACAAGGTCGGCGGCACGTGCCTGCATCGGGGCTGCATCCCGACGAAGGCCATCCTGCACGCTGCCGAAGTCGCGGACGCCGCGCGCCACAGCAGCGAGTTCGGGGTCCGGACCACCCTCGACGGCATCGACCCGGCCGGCGTCACCGCGTACGCGGACGGCGTGGTGAGCCGGCTCTACAAAGGGCTGACCGGGTTGATCGAGTCGCGCAAGATCACCGTGATCGCCGGCGCCGGTCGGCTCAGCACCGGCACTGACCAGATCGGAATCGAGGTCGCAGACACGACGTACGCGGCACCGCATGTGGTGCTGGCCTCCGGCTCGTACGCCCGCTCGCTGCCCGGGCTCGTGATCGACGGCACCCGGGTGCTGACCAGCGAACATGCCCTCCGGTTGGCGGAGCTGCCGAAGTCGGCCATCGTGCTCGGCGGCGGCGTGATCGGCGTCGAGTTCGCTTCCGCCTGGCGCTCCTTCGGGGTCGAGGTCACGGTGGTCGAAGCCCTGCCCCGGTTGGTGCCCAACGAGGATCCGGCGATCTCCACCGCGCTGGAGCGTGCTTTCCGGAAGCGCAAGATCGCCGCCCGGACAGGCAGCCCGATGGCGTCCTGCACCGTCGGTGACTCCGGCGTCACGATGACCCTGGCCGACGGCACCAGCATCGACGCCGAGCTGCTGCTGGTTGCGGTCGGACGGGGGCCGGCGACCGAGGGACTCGGGTACGCCGAGGCCGGTGTGGCCCTGGATCGCGGATTCGTCACGGTCGACGAGCGGCTGCAGACGTCGGTCCCAGGCATCTACGCGGTGGGTGACATCGTCTTCGGACTGCAACTGGCCCACCGCGGATTCGCCCACGGCATCTTCGTCGCCGAGGAGATCGCGCACCGACTCGGACGAGCGGAAGCCGCGCCCGCGCCGATCGTCGATCGCGACATCCCGCGGGTCACCTACTGCGACCCGGAGATCGCTTCGGTCGGATTGTCCGAGGCGCAGGCCACCGAGGAGTACGGCGCGGTCCAGACGCTGACCTACGACCTCGGTGGCAACGGGAAGTCCCAGATCCTGAAGACGCAGGGCTTCGTGAAGTTGGTCCGCCGACCTGACGGCCCCGTGGTCGGTGTCCATCTCATCGGAGCGCGCGTCGGCGAACTGATCGGGGAGGCGCAACTGATCACGAACTGGGATGCGTTCCCCAGCGATGTGGCCGGGTTGATCCACGCTCATCCCACGCAGAACGAGGCCCTGGGCGAAGCCCACCTCGCTTTGGCAGGCAAACCCCTGCACACCCACGGCTGACTCTGCACGACCCACGGCTGACTCTGCACGCCCACGGCTGACCCGCGAGGCATCCCGGAGGCGCGGGACCCTCGACGAGCGTCCGGGCGCAACCACTAGGCTGAGGCAAGCCCGGCACCGACGGGCACCGAGTACCCACGGCACAAAGGAGTCCCAACCAGTCATGTCGACTTCTGTAACCCTCCCCGCGCTCGGTGAAAGCGTCACCGAAGGCACCGTGAGCCGCTGGCTCAAGCAGGTCGGCGACACCGTCGAGGCAGACGAGCCGCTCTTGGAGGTGTCGACCGACAAGGTCGACACCGAGATCCCCTCCCCCAGTCGCCGGGGTGGTGCTGGAGATCAGAGCGCAAGAGGACGAGACCGTCGAGGTCGGCGCCGTGCTGGCCGTGATCGGCGACGCGAGTGAGTCCGAGGGTGGTGGAGAGTCCGCCGGCGACGGCGGCTCCGAGAACGACGTCCAGGACGCTCCGGTGGCTGACGAGCCTGACCCCACCTCGGCCGCGGATGCCGACAAGATGGCCGAGGCCGAGACTGAGGAAGCGCCGGCCGCCGCCGCGGAAGCGCCCGCCCCGTCGGCTGGCGGTGGGTCAGCCTCCGGCACCGACATCACCCTGCCCGCGCTCGGCGAGAGCGTCACCGAAGGCACCGTGAGCCGCTGGCTCAAGCAGGTCGGTGACGCGGTCGAGGCCGACGAGCCGCTGCTGGAGGTGTCGACCGACAAGGTCGACACCGAGATCCCGTCCCCGATCGCCGGCACGGTGCTGGAGATCCGGGTCCAGGAGGACGAGACCGTCGAGGTCGGCGCCGTCCTAGCCGTGGTCGGCGAAGCCGGCGCAGCGTCCGCGCCTGCTTCGGAGCCCGAACCCGAGCCAGAAGCCGAGACGACCCCCGAGCCCGAGCCCGAGCCCGAGCCGGCACCCGAGCCCACTCCGGAGCCCGCGAAGCCGCAGGCCGCCGCACCGGCCCCACCCGCCGCACCGGCAGCACCGGCGTCAGCCCCGGCCGGAGGCGATTCCGATGTCAGCTATGTGACGCCGCTGGTCCGCAAGCTGGCCAAGGAACATGGCGTTGATCTCGCCACGCTGACCGGCACCGGGGTCGGCGGGCGGGTCCGTAAGCAGGACGTGCTCGCTGCCGCGGAAGAAGCCAAGAAGGTGGCCGCCGAAGCGAGCAAGCCCGCCGCCGCCCCAGCTCCGGCTGCCGCACCGGCGGCCAGCGCTCCGGCGGCCGCGCCGGCGGCCTCCAGCTCACTGCGCGGCACGACGGAGAAGATGTCCCGGCTGCGCAAGACCATTGCCAAGCGGATGGTCGAATCGCTGCAGGTCTCCGCCCAGCTCACTGCCACGGTGGAGGTCGACCTGACCGCCATCTCGCGGATCCGGGTGCGGGCGAAGGACGACTTCAAGCGGCGCGAAGGCGCGAGCCTGTCATACCTGCCCTTCATCACCAAGGCCGCGATCGAGTCGCTCAAGGTCTACCCCAAGCTGAACGCGACGATCGACGGGGAGACCATCAACTACCCCGATGCCGAGCACGTGGGCATCGCGGTGGACACCGAGAAGGGTCTGCTGGTCCCGGTGATCAAGGACGCCGGCGATCTGAACATCGCAGGCCTCGCCAAGAAGATCGCCGACCTGGCCGCACGTACCCGCTCGAACAAGGTCACCCCGGACGAGCTCAGCGGCGGCACGTTCACCATCACCAACTACGGGTCCGCCGGAACGTTGATGGACACGCCGATCATCAATCAGCCGCAGGTCGCCATCCTCGGCACCGGTGCGCTGGTCAAACGGCCGGTAGTGATCCGTGATGCCAAGCTGGGCGAGGTCATCGCGATCCGCGACATGATGTACCTCTCGCTGTCCTACGATCACCGGCTGGTCGACGGAGCCGAAGCCGCGCGCTTCCTCTCCGCCCTCAAGGCCCGACTCGAAGAGGGTGACTTCGGTTCCGAATTCGGACTCTGATCACCCCATGGTCAGTCGTAGGTCCAGATGAAGTGGTTGTTGGCCGGCGCGTCGGGGTTTCTCGGCACGTCGCTGCGGGTGCGGCTGGCGTCCGAGGGACACGACGTGATCAGGCTGGTCCGCCGCGAGCCGGCGACCGCAACGGAGTTTCGTTGGGATCCGGACCAGGGTGAGATCGATCTCGCCGCCTTCGACGGGGTCGAGGCCGTGGTCAATCTCGGCGGCGTGGGCGTCTTCACCAGTCGCTGGACCGAGCAGCGTCGCGAAGCAATCCTCTCCTCCCGGGTGAACACCACCGGCACCATGGCCCGGGCGATTGCCGGCCTCGACGAAAGTCGGCGGCCGACGTTGATCCAAGCCAGCGGGATCGCCCGCTACGGCGCTGTTTCTCACGACCAACCCTTCACCGAGGACGACTTCGCCGCGCCCGACTTCCTGGCCCAGGCCACCGTTCAGTGGGAGGGCGCCGCCCAACCGGCGATCGATGCCGGAGCGCGGACGGTCTTCCTGCGGACCAGCCCGGTGCTCGATCGCAGCGGCGGCTCGTTTGCCCCGATGAAGCTGGCCTGGTCCCTGGGCCTCGGGGCCACGTTGGGCGATGGTCGGCAGCACATGCCGATGATCAGCCTGATCGACTACCTCGGCGTGGTGCAGTGGGCGGCCGACACACCACACGCCTCCGGGCGCGTACAACCTCACCCTCCCCGAGCCGACGACCAATGCCGCGTTCACCGACGAGTTGGCCCGGCAGCTGCACCGGCCACGACTGATCAAGGCCCCCGCGCCAGTGATCCGCGCCGTTCTCGGCGAGCTGAGCGGGCAACTGCTCGGCGACCTGTACGCGGTGCCGGAGCGGCTGCAGGCCGACGGCTACCGCTTCTACCACCCGGACGTCTCGACCACTGTCGCTGCCGCCCTCGCCCAGGAGAGCACCGCTTAAGCTGCGACCTATGAGCCTGGACTTCAGCTATCTCGGTCTCGGTCGCGAGCTGATCGACTACCAGCGTGCCTGGGATCTGCAGCGCCAGCTGCACGGCGAGGTGGTGCGCGGCGCCCGCCCGGACACCGTGTTGATCTTGGAACACACCAGTGTCTACACCGCCGGCAAGCGCACCGAGCCCGGTGACCGGCCGATCGACGGCACCCCGGTGATCGAGGTCGACCGGGGCGGCAAGATCACCTGGCACGGGCCCGGTCAGCTGGTGGGCTATCCGATCATCCGGCTCCCGGAACCGGTCGGCGTGGTGGATTACGTGCGCCGTCTGGAGGAGGCGATGATCCGGACCTTCGCCGACCTCGAGCTGACGACGGGTCGGGTGGCCGGTCGCTCCGGAGTCTGGCTCGCCGCCGAACCGTCGGGCGGCTCAGGACCGGCTCGACCGGAGCGCAAGGTCGCCGCGATCGGCGTCCGGGTGGCTGGCGGCGTGACCATGCACGGCTTTGCGATCAACGTCGACCCTGACCTCGACTGGTTCTCCCGCATCGTGCCGTGCGGGATCACCGATGCCGGGGTGACCTCGCTGGCCGCGGAGCTCGACGATCCGACGTTGTCGTTGCACACCGTCGCTCACGTCCTCCGGCCCCACCTGGAAGACCTGCTCGCGTTTCAGCCGTACGAGAAGTCGCGCGGACCTGCCCAGCATCGTCCAGCCCGCAGTGACGTACGGCATCACCGTCTGAGGTTGGACGCAAGCCCGCACCACACCCCCGGAGGTCTCCCGATGTCGGTCATCACTTCGCGACGCGCGATCGCAATCCAGCCCGAGGTGGAGTACGCGATCGAGGCCTACGACCTGCGGAAGAGCTACCGCACCCGCAAGGGTCGGCGGATGGCCGTCGACGGTCTGGATCTCAAGGTCCCGCTCGGCGGGGTGCACGGTTTCCTCGGCCCGAACGGCTCCGGGAAGACCACGACGATCCGGATGCTGCTCGGGCTGATCACCGCCGATCACGGCTTCATCCAGGTCTTCGACCAAGAGGTACCGACCGCCCTCCCGCGAGTGATCAACCGGATCGGCGCCATCGTCGAGCAGCCGAAGTTCTTCCCCAACTTCTCCGGCGGCAAGAACCTCGGCATCCTGGCCACCGGCATCGGCGTGCGCCAGCAGCGGGTGGCCGAGGTGCTGGCTGAGGTCGGGCTCGGCGACCGAGGCCGGGACAAGTTCCGCACGTACTCCCTCGGGATGAAGCAGCGGTTGGCCATTGCCGCGACCCTGCTCAAGGATCCCGACCTGTTGATCTTCGACGAGCCGACCAACGGTCTCGACCCGGCGGGCATCCATGAGATCCGGGCCACCATGCGCGGACTCGCCGATCGCGGCAAGACCGTCCTCGTCTCCAGCCACATCCTGGCCGAGGTCCAGCTGGTCGCCGACACCGTGTCGATCATCGGGCGTGGTCGGTTGCTGGCCGAGGGTGAGGTGAAAAGCATCTTGGAAGGTGGCGCCGGCAACTCGACCCGGGTCGTCATCGGCGACCCCGAGCGCGCGACGACGGTGCTGCGGGAGTCGGGCCTGATCGTTCTGCCGCAGCCCGACCGGTCGTTGCTGGTCAGCTCCAGCGGGGGCGACCTCCGGCCGTCGGTGATCACCCGGCTGCTCGCGGACCAGCGGATGTACGTCTCAGAGCTCACCCCGGTACGCCGCGACCTGGAGTCGGTCTTCCTCGAGCTGACCGCCGAGGAGCATCTCGGGGCTCAGCCGGTCGATGGCGCACCGTCAGCGCCCAGGACGGCCCGACGGGGGCATCGGTGATCAGGCTGATCCGCGCCGAAGTCGTGCGGCTGCTGAGCCGACGCTTCACGATCGTCTCGATCATCGTGGTGCTCGCCGCCCTCGGCGCCTTCCAGCTGGTGGTGAACGATGCCTTCGACGAGCCGCGCGTCAACCAAGTTCAGACCCAGGATCAGCCGCCCGAATGTGCGGGACCCGACGCCGATCCGGAAATGTGCGCCGATCAGGACGTGGTCTACGAGCCGCCCGGCTTCAGCGACATGGCCCCGATCTCGCTCCAGCTGGCGATCTATCTCGCTGCCTTCGCCGCGTACATGATCGCCGGCAGTTTCGTCGGAGCGGAGTTCGCCTCGGGGTCCATGTCCAACTGGCTGAGCTTCATTCCCCGGCGGACGCCGGTCTTCGTGTCCAAGCTGCTCACGCTGAGCTTGTTCAGCGCGATCTTCAGCGCGGTCTGCGGCACCCTGGCGCTGGGGGCCGCGGTCGTCCTGGCCCGGATCCACACCGTGCCGCTGGAAGAAATGTCCAAGGTCATGTCGATGGCCGGCCGTGGGCTGATCCCGGCGGTGGCCTTGGCCGCGGTGGGTTTCTGTGTCGGCTTGGTCGCCCGTCATACGGCGGCGGCGATCGGCGTCCTGCTCGGCTACCTGTTCGTCTGGTTCGTTCGCTCGGCGCTGCTGTCGGACCGACCGTGGGCCCAGCTCCTGACCCCGTGGACCCCCGAGGCCAATCTCTCGGCCGTGGTCAACAACGGCACCCGGTATGAGGTGGTCACCAACATCCAGACCTACGAGTCGGTGACTCGGCAGGTCAGTCTGACCCACGGCATCGTCTACTGGGCGGTCCTGGTGGCCGCGTTGGCGGTCATCTCCGGCGTGATCTTCCGACGCCGGGACGTGAACTGATCCGACGCGGAGCCGTCGGTCGATCGAGGTAGGCTGACGCGGTGACCATCGCCCCAGAAGGACGCCGGTTGCTTCGCCTTGAGGTGCGCAACGCCAGTGTCCCGATCGAGAAGAAGCCGTCCTGGATCAAGACCACCGCCAGAATGGGTCCGGAGTACCGCGAGCTGCAGCAGTTGGTGAAGAGCGAGGGTCTGCACACGGTCTGCCAGGAAGCCGGCTGCCCCAACATCTTCGAGTGCTGGGAGGACCGCGAGGCCACCTTCCTGATCGGCGGCGACCAGTGCACCCGTCGTTGCGATTTCTGCCAGATCGACACCGGCAAGCCCGCCGACTTCGACGATCAGGAACCGCGCCGGGTCGCCGAGTCGGTGCAGAAGATGGGCCTGCGCTACGCGACGGTCACCGGTGTGTGCCGCGATGACCTGCCCGACGAGGGCGCCTGGTTGTACGCCGAGACGATCCGCAAGATCCACGAGCTCAACCCCACCACCGGGGTGGAGATGCTGGCTCCGGACTTCTCGGGCAACCTCGGCTATCTGCAGCAGCTCTTCGACACCCGGCCCGAGGTGTTCGCCCACAACGTCGAGACCGTGCCGCGGATCTTCAAGCGGATCCGACCGGGCTTCCGCTACGACCGCTCGCTCGATGTGCTCCGGGCCTCCCGGGACGCCGGACTGGTGACCAAGTCCAACCTGATCCTGGGCATGGGCGAGACCCGGGCGGAGATCAGCGAAGCACTGCGCGACCTGCACGGAGCCGGCACCGAGATCATCACCGTGACCCAATACCTCCGACCGTCGCCACGGCATCATCCGGTGGAGCGTTGGGTCAAGCCCGAGGAGTTCGTCGAGCTGGCCGCCGAGGCCACCGAGATCGGCTTCGCCGGGGTGATGAGCGGACCGCTGGTCCGCTCGTCCTATCGCGCCGGCCGGCTCTACCAGCAAGCCCTCGCGAGCCGGGATGCGCTCGCGGCGGTCTCGGTCGTGGTGTAGGAAAGAGCATCCGCAACACCGTATGAATCTGAACAGTGAGAAAGTGAGTCGTCGAGATGGCTGACGCAGCCGCCAAGGACGCCAAGGCCCAGCTCAAGGCCGCCAAGCAGGCCGAGAAAGCCCGCAAGAAGGCCAGTGACGATCCGGCTGACATGGGACGCGTCAAGCAGATCGTCCGGGCCTATCAAATGACCCACGAGCAGGACAAGGCCCTGCCCTTCATCCTGCTCGGCGGCTTCTTCGCGCCGATCGTCGTGTCGGTCATTGTCGGACTGGCCTGGGACCACCTGGTCAACGTGATCATCATCGGCGTGATGATGGGCTTGCTGGCGGCGATGTTCCTGCTGGTCCGCCGGGCCAAGCGAGCGACGTTCAAGCGGTACGCGGGCCAGGCCGGTTCGGCCGAGGTCGCCCTGCAGATGCTGCCCAAACAGTGGATCTCGACGCCGGTCATCGCGGCCAACCGGAACCGTGACGTGGTGCACCGCACCCTTGGTCCGGGCGGGCTGGTGCTGATCGGCGAGGGCGAGCCCGGACGGGTCCGCCAACTGCTGGCCGGGGAGGTCAAGAAGCACGAGCGGGTCGCGTACGGCATCCCGGTGACGACGGTGTTGATGGGTGACCAGGAGAATCAGGTGCCGCTGAACCGGCTTGCCGACCACATCCGCAAGCTGCCCAAGTCGCTGCAGCCAAATCAGATTACCGACCTGCGGCAGCGGCTGCGGGCTCTCGACGCCGTGCGGCCTCCCGTGCCGAGGCCCAAGGGCCCGATGCCGACCAACGCACGGCAGGTCAAGGGCGCCCGTCAGGCCATGCGCGGGCGCTGATCGCGTCCAGGCCCGGTGGGCCAGATGGGTGCCGGCTGCCGCCCCGACTCCGGCCACCAGGGCGCTCAGCGTCCCCGCGTGATGATCGGCGGATAGCCGGAGGCGATCACGACCATCGCGGCGCCGCCCGCCACGATCAGGCAACCGATCAACGCCAGCAGGGCGAGGACATCCAGGGCGCTCCAGGCCACCGGGGCGGCGGGCAGCGGTAACGGAACCGCCGGAGGCACCGGGGCCGGGCGTGCGGGCTCGTGCTCGTTCAGCGGCGGCAGGTCGGCCAGGATCCGCTGCAGATCCGCCCGGGTGCGGGCACTGACCGCGGCGGTCAGCCGCTCTTCGAGCTCATCGTCGGCCAGCCGGCCGGCGGCGAACTGGGCGGACAGTTCGTCGCAGGCTTGCGAGCGTTCGCGGTCGCCGACCCGCGGTCCGGCCGGCACCGGCCACGGGACGATCGAGGTCACAGGATTCTGCTGATTCGGCATGGGTTCATTCTTGGCCGACGCCGGACCAGACGTCACCGGCGATGTCGATCATTCGGACCGCCGACCGAGCCGGTACGCCCGATTCGAGACCGCAGTCTGAGCCGTAGTGGTCGCACTCGGAGACGATGAGAGGCTGGACCCTGCCATGAGCAATCTGATCAACGCCGACCGCATCACCATGACCTACGGGACGCGGACACTGCTCGACTCGGTGAGCCTCGGTCTGAGCCGTGCCGACGTCATCGGCGTGGTCGGTCGCAACGGTGATGGCAAAACCACCCTGCTGCAGATCCTCACCGGAGTGCTCGAGCCCGATGCCGGTCGGGTGACCCACACCGGTCACGTCTCCATCGGCTATCTGCACCAGGCCGATGATTTCGCGCCGCACGCCACGGTCCGCGACGTCATCGTCGGTGGGCAGGCCGACCATGTCTGGGCCGCCGATGCCGACACCCGGGCGATCGTCGAGCATCTGCTCTCCGAGGTGGAGCTGGAACGCGACGTCGCGTCACTCAGCGGGGGCGAGCGGCGCCGGGTCGCGCTGGTCGCCCTGATGTTGGGTGATCATGATCTGCTGGTCCTCGACGAGCCGACCAACCACCTTGACGTGGTGGCGGTCGGCTGGCTGGCCGAGCACCTGAACTCCTTGTCGGCCAGGGATGTGGCGATGCTGGTGGTCAGCCACGACCGCTGGTTCCTCGATGCCATCTGTACCCGGATCTGGGAGGTGCACGACGGGGTCGTCGACGCGTACGACGGCGGATATGCCGCGTACGTGCTGGCCCGGGCCGAGCGCGCCCGCCAAGCGGTCAACATCGAATCCCGTCGGAAGAACCTGCTGCGCAAGGAGCTTGCCTGGCTGCGCCGCGGTCCGCCCGCCCGGACGTCGAAGCCCAAGTTCCGGATCGACGCCGCGAACACCCTGATCGAGGACGAGCCGCCGGCCCGGGACCGCTTCGAGCTGCAGCGGTTTGCCACTGCGCGGCTCGGCAAGGACGTCTTCGACCTCCACCACGTCGGCGTGTCGGCCGGCGAGCGGATCTTGTTCGACGACCTGTCCTGGTCGATCGGTCCGGGTGATCGGATCGGCCTGGTCGGGGTGAACGGCGCCGGAAAGACCACCCTGCTCCGATTGTTCACCGGTGAGCTCCAACCCACCGCCGGCAAGATCAAACAAGGCCGGACCCTGCAGATCGGCCATCTGACCCAGGCCGTCGCCGAGCTGGGCGGCTCCGATCGGGTCCTCGAATCGGTGGAGCAGTTGCGTCGACAGACGCGACTGGAGACTGGTCGTGACGCCAGTGCCAGCTCGCTGCTTGAGGACTTCGGCTTCACCGGCAACAAGCTGACCACCCGGCTGAGCGACCTGTCCGGCGGCGAACGGCGGCGGCTCCAGGTCCTCCGACTGCTGCTGGCCGAGCCGAATGTGCTGCTGCTCGACGAGCCGACGAATGATCTTGATATCGACACCCTGACCGTGATCGAGGACTACCTCGATTCCTGGCCGGGCACGCTGATCGTCGTCAGCCACGACCGCTACTTCCTCGAGCGGGTCTGCGACGTCACCTACGCCCTGATGGGCGACGGATCCTGCGTGCTCCTGCCCGGCGGCGTCGAGCAGTATTTGGCCCATCGACGCAATCGGCCCACGACGGTGGCCACCAGGCCGGTCGCGCCGGACGGGGTCTCGACGCCTCAGAGCGCGGCCGACCTCCGGCAGGCCAAGAAGGATCTCGCCCGCATCGAGTCCCAGCTCGCGAAACTCGACCGACGGATCGACGCCCTGCATACCGACATGGC
Organism: uncultured Actinomycetota bacterium; assembly: GCA_963731295.1. GTDB lineage: Bacteria > Actinomycetota > Actinomycetes > Propionibacteriales > Propionibacteriaceae > Microlunatus. The sequence goes on along the minus strand of CAVSUP010000003.1, from coordinate 1,252,432 downwards.
CGTGGCTGCGAGCGATTACGGCCGGCTGGCGCAGTTGCAGCGAGAGCTCGACCAGATCGTCCTGGACAAGGATGAGCTGGAGTTGGCCTGGTTGGAAACGGCCGAGCTCGCCGGCTGATCACCGTTGGACGATATGCCTGCCCTCCGGGACGAGCGAGGGTCGCGTTCCTATCCGACGGCGGGGAGCAGGGCAAAGATGATCAAGCCGATGCAGATGAGCACCGGAATGATCAACAGGCTGAAAGATCCGTCCATGTCGGTCGCGTACGACGACGGGTCGCCGTCCGGTCCGGCGGCCACGGTGACTCGCATCGCGGGTGCGTCCTGGGGTTCACTGCCACCGGCAGCGGGAGCCATCACCGGATCCCGCTCGACCTTTTCGACGTACCTAAGCGGCCAGACCATTCGAGCTCCTCGTGCGATCGTCGGGGGACGCCTTGAAGCCCTCGAACTCCTCTGGCGCCTCCGACCGTACGTCCGCGACGGCTCCCCTGGCGACTGATCGCGAGCGGCACAGCCGAAACGTTGCCGAACCTTTGCCGAGCTGAGACCTCGGCCAGCCTGAAGCTGCATCGGCGACGATGGACTCATGAACCTCGCCTCGGAGTCGACCATCATCGACATCTCACCTCCGATCGGGCCGGGGACTCCGGTCTGGCCCGGCGACGTGGCGTACGCGCAGGTCACGCACTGGCCGATGGGCAACGGTTCGCCCGTCGAGGTCAGCCATTTCACCACCACCGGACATCTCGGCGCTCACGCCGACGGGCCCGCGCATTTCCTCGCGGACGGCCCCCCGATCGGCGCTTCGGCGCTCGAGCCCTACCTCGGCCGATGCCGCGTCGTGCACTGTCTCTCCGCTCGGCCGCGCAACGTCATCGGGTTGGACGAGGTGCGGATGGCCCTCGCCGGCGGGGCGGTCGGCCCTCGCCTGCTGATCCGTACGTACGCGGAGCCGCCGAACCACTGGGATGATCATTTCCCCGGGCTCGCACCGGAGCTCGTGGACTGGTTCGGCGAGCAGGGCGGCGTCCTGATCGGCACCGACGCCGCCTCACTGGATCCCATGGCGAGCAAGGATCTGACCGCGCACCACGCGGCGTACCGGCACGGGATCGCCATTCTTGAGGGGCTCCTGCTCGATCAGGCGCCCGAGGGTGGGTATGAGCTCATCGCGCTGCCGTTGAAGCTGATGATCATGGACGCCAGCCCGGTCCGGGCCGTGTTGAGACCACTCGAGGAGACGTCATGACGACCAGCCGGAACGACTGCCTGCGGCTCGATGCGGCGGACCCGCTGGCGCATTTCCGGCCCGAGTTCGACCTGCCACCGGGGGTGATCTATCTCGACGGCAACTCCCTGGGCGCGAAGCCGAGGACGGCGTCCGCGGTCGCGGCCCGGGTCGTCGATGACGAATGGGCCACCGGCCTCATCCGCAGCTGGAACACGGCCGACTGGTTCACCCTGCCGGCCCGGCTCGGCGACCAGCTGTCGGTCGTCATCGGTGGCGGGGACGGGGAGACCGTGGTCACCGACACCACCTCGCTGAACCTGTTCAAGGTGCTGAGTGCGGCCCTGCGGATCGCCGAGACCGACCATCCCGGCCGCCGGGTGATCATCTCGGAGCGGGACAACTTCCCCACCGATCTCTACATGGCCGAGGGCCTGATCGAACTGCTCGACCGCGGCTACGAACTCCGGTTGGTCGATGATGATCATGGACTGGACGATCTGCTCGGTGACGAGGTCGCCGTGGTGATGCTGTCCCACGTCAACTACCGCACAGGTGCCCTGTGGGATCTGAAGGCGATCACCGAACGGGCCCATGATCACCAGGCCTTGATCATCTGGGATCTGGCGCACTCGGCGGGCGCCCTGCCGATCGCGTTGGCCGCGGCCGATGCGGACTTCGCGGTCGGCTGCACGTACAAGTACCTCAACGGTGGACCAGGCTCACCGGCCTTCTTGTGGGTGCATCGCCGCCATCAGGACCGCTTCACCTCGCCCCTGTCGGGCTGGTGGGGACACGCCCGCCCGTTCGCCATGGAAGATCATTACGAGCCGGTGCCCGGCATCGGACGCTTCCTCTGCGGCACTCAGCCGATGGTCTCGCTCTCCTTGGTCGGCTGCGGTCTGGACATCGCACTGCGAGCCGATCCGGTGTCGGTCCGCGAGAAGTCACTGGCCATGACCGACCTGTTCATCGCGTTGGTGGAGCGTCGCTGCGCCGACCATCCGATGCGGCTGATCACGCCCCGCGACCATGATCGCCGGGGCAGTCATGTGAGCTTCGCCCATCCCGACGGCTTCGCGATCATGCAGGCGCTGATCGAACGCGGCGTGATCGGCGATTACCGCGAGCCCGAGGTGCTGCGCTTCGGTATCACCCCGCTCTATCTGTCCTACGCCGATCTCTGGGATGCCGTCGAGATCCTCGCCGACATCCTCGATCGCCGCAGCTGGGACCAGGCGCGCTTCCACCGCCGCAGCACGGTCACCTGAGCTTCTCGACCGACGGCGATGCGCCCACCGGGAGCATGGAGAATGGCGGGGTGGATGCATCGCTGACGCTGCTGACCGACCTGCTCGGGGACGCCGTACGCACCGATCCGGTGACCTGTGAGAACTACCGGTTCGACTGGTCCCGAGATCCCAGCGCGGGGACGCCGATGGCGGTGGTCCGGGCTCGGGACGCGACGGACGTCCAGACCTGTGTCCGGTGGGCCGCCGAACACGGCGTACCGCTCATTCCGCGCGGAGCCGGGAGTGGCCTCTCCGGTGGTTCGTCGGCCGTCGACGGAAGCGTGGTGATCAGCCTGGAACGGATGCGGGCGATCGAGATCGACAGCGCGACCCGGGTCGCCGTCGTCGAGCCCGGCGCCTTTAACGCCGAGGTCAAAGCGGCCGCGGCCGAGCAAGGTCTCTGGTATCCGCCGGATCCGTCCTCGTACGAGATCTGTTCGATCGGCGGCAACATCGCCACGAACGCCGGCGGTCTGTGCTGCGTGAAGTACGGCGTGACCACCGACTACGTGCTCGGGCTGGACGTGGTGCTGGCCGACGGCACGTTGATCACTCTGGGCGGCAAGCGGATCAAGGACGTGGCCGGCCTGTCGCTGCTGAAGCTCTTCGTCGGCAGCGAAGGGACCCTCGGCATCGTCACCCGCGCGATCCTCCGGCTGATTCCCGCTCAGAGCGTCCGCTCGACCCTGGTCGCCACCTTCCCCACCGTCCGGGCGGCCGCCGACACCGTGGTGGCGATCGGCGGCACGCTGCGGGCGTCGATGATGGAGCTGATGGACCAGGCCTCGATCAATGCGGTCGAGGACTATCGCGCGATGGGCCTCGACCGGACGGCCGGCGCGATGCTGATCGCGCAGTCCGATGCTCCGGGCGTCGCCTGTGCCGCCGAGATCGCGGTCATGGAATCGGCCTGCGCCCTGGCCGGCGCCACCGAGGTGTTCGTCACCGACGACCCGGATGAGGGCGAACTGTTCGTCGCCGCCCGCCGCGCCGCGTTCCCGGCCATCGAAGCCCGCGGCTCCATCCTGCTGGAGGACGTCGGTGCGCCGGTGCCCCTGCTGCCCGAACTGTTGGCCGCCATCGCCGCGATCGCTGAGCAATACGCCGTGGAGATCCCGGTCGTCGCGCACGCCGGCGACGGCAACACCCACCCCATCGTGGTCTTCGACCCGAACGACACCGACGCTCGCGATCGGGCTCATCTGGCCTTCGACGACATCATGCACGCGGCCATCGCGCTCGGTGGCACGATCACCGGCGAGCACGGCGTCGGCCGCACCAAGAAGGGCGCCCTCCCCGACCAGCTCGGACCGGACGTGATGGCCCTCTCGTACAAGATCAAGAACGCCCTCGATCCCCAGGGCATCCTCAACCCCGGCGCCATCCTCTGAGGGCGGTCAGGCCTGGTGGGCGCGGATGTTGGCGGCGGCCAGCTCGACGGTTTCGCTGATCCGCTTGGTTCGGGTCTCGACCCGCTTGGCGCTGCCGACCCAGACCAGGATGTTGCGCTTGGCCGAACGGGGGAACCGATCCCAGTGGGTACGCGCGGACGGGCTCGCGTCCAGGGCCGCGCGCAGATCGTCCGGCTCGACGAGATTCTCCACGTCGTCCAGTGCGGTCCAGGTGCCGGACGCCTGCGCCTGGTCGATCGCGGCCTGACCTGCCGGCCGCATCAGCCCGGCCTCGATCAGTTCGGCGACCCGGATCTTGTTGGGCCGGGACCAGCCGCTGGTCGGTCGGCGGCGCGCGATCAGCAGCGCTCGGCGGTCGGCATCGATCGACCGGGCCGTGCTGTCGATCCAGCCGAAGCACAACAGCTGCCGGACCAACTGCTCGTAGCTGACGTGCCGCGCGGGATCAGCCTGTTTCCAGGTGATCAGCCACGCCCGCTGGAGCTGGTCGTGGTGCGCTTCGAGCCAGGCCCGCAGCTCCTCAACCGAGGTCACCTCGATCTCGGGCCAGTCGTCGGTGCGAGTCACCCAGGCAGCATATTTCAGGCGGGCCTGGCGTCTCGACGGCTGACGACGGCGGTGCCGGCGGCGAGGTCCTGCAGTCCGCGACGATCGGTGGAGATGATCAACGCCGGCAGCGCCAGCGACACCAGGGCCGCCCGCAGCACCGCACGGGCCGGGCCCAGCGGCTGGCGATCAAGTCGAACGACGGAGATCCGACAGATCAGTTGACCGAAGCTGCCGCCCAGCAGCCAGCCCAGCACGGCCGACTCGACGAAGAAGGTGGCCAGGATCATCCACGCCCGCCAGCCACTCTCGGTCAGCACCGCCGGACCGAAGAGGCCGATCGCCGCGACCATGCTGGCCCCCCAGTCCACGACCAAGGCGCCGATGCGGGATCCCCACGAGGCAAGGGATCCGCGGCCGGCCGCGGGCAGTCCGAGCCGCTGGCCCGGGTAGGGGTCGAGCGGTTCGAGGTCCTCAGGCACCAGTCGAGGCTACCGGCCGCCGACCAGTCCGCACCGGACCGCGTTGCACGAGCGTCACCTCGCCGCAACCCGGCGGAGACGTCGGCTCCGTAGCGTCGACCAACGTCATCCACAGTCGAGCATGAAATCTAGGAGCCACCGCATGAGTGGAAGCGCAACGCGTCGCGAGGCGATCAAAGCCGTCACCGATTACCAGATCCCCGACAAGGACTTCTCCGAGCCGCTGGGCGATCTGTTCGCCAAGAACGTCTTCGGCCCCACGGAGATGAAGGCCCGACTGCCGAAGAACGTCTTCAAGTCCGTCATCGGCACCATCGAGCAGGGCGCACCGCTCGATCCGACCGTCGCCGACGCCGTCGCCTCCGCCATGCGGGACTGGGCGTTGGAGAACGGCGCGTCCCACTACGCCCACGTGTTCTACCCGCTGACCGGTCTGACCGCGGAGAAGCACGACTCGTTCCTCGAGCCATCCAGCGACAGCAGCTCACTGGCCGAATTCAGCGGGAAGACGCTGCTGCAAGGCGAGCCGGACGGTTCGAGCTTCCCCAACGGCGGCATCCGCAGCACGTTCGAGGCCCGGGGCTACACCGGCTGGGACGTCACCAGCCCCGCGTACATCCTGGAGAACCCCAACGGCAACACGCTGTGCATCCCGACGATCTTCATCTCCTGGACCGGTGAGGCCCTGGACAAGAAGACTCCCTTGCTGCGTTCGCAGCAGGCGATGAGCGTCCAGGCCGCCCGCGTACTGAAGCTCTTCGGTCACACCAACATCGACACCGTCGTGTCGTACGCGGGGGCCGAGCAGGAGTACTTCCTGATCGACGAGCACTTCTTCTACGCCCGACCCGACCTGATGAGCGCCGGCCGCACCCTCTTCGGCGCCAAGCCGGCCAAGGGCCAGGAATTCGACGACCACTACTTCGGCGCCATCCCGGAGCGGGTGCTCGCGTACATGATCGAGGTCGATCGGGAGCTCTTCAAGCAGGGCATCCTGGCCAAGACCCGGCACAACGAGGTCGCTCCCGGCCAGTTCGAGATCGCCCCGCTGTTCGAGCGGTCCAACCTCGCTCATGATCATCAGCAGCTGATGATGACCACCCTGAAGAAGGTGGCCGAGCGCTACGGGATGACCTGCCTGCTGCACGAGAAGCCGTTCGCCGGTGTCAACGGCTCGGGCAAGCACGTCAACTTCTCCATCGGTAACGCCAACCAGGGCAACCTGCTGAACCCGGGCGACACTCCCCACGAGAATGCCCAGTTCCTGGTCTTCTGCGCCGCCGTCATCCGGTCGGTCCACCTCTACGGCGGTCTGCTCCGCGCCGTCGTCGCCTCGGCCAGCAACGACTTCCGGCTCGGGGCCAACGAGGCTCCGCCCGCAATCATCTCGATCTTCCTCGGCGAGCAGTTGATGGACGTCTTCGACCAGATCGCCAAGGGCGGAGCCACCGGCTCCAAGGAGTCCGGCATCCTGCACGTCGGCGTTGACACCCTGCCGCCGATGAAGGCCGATCCGGGCGACCGCAACCGGACCAGCCCGTTCGCCTTCACCGGCAACCGGTTCGAGTTCCGGGCCCCCGGCTCGGGACAGTCGATCTCGGGTCCGATGGTCGCGATCAACACGATCATGGCCGAGGCGATGGACTTTATCGCCACCGATCTCGAGGCGTCCCTCGCCTCCGGTCTGGAGTTCAACGACGCGGTCCAGAAGGTCCTCGCCCAGATCATCCTCGATCACGGGGCGGCGGTCTTCAACGGCAACGGCTACAGCCAGGAGTGGCAGGAGGAGGCGGCGGCCCGGGGCCTGCTCAACCTGCGCACGACCGTCGACGCCCTTCCGCAGCTGGCCGAGCCGGGGATCGTCGACGTGCTCGAGAAGTACAAGGTGCTCAGCAACCGCGAGCTGGCCAGCCGACTCGAGGTCTATCTTGAGCAGTACATCCTCAGCGTGCATGTCGAGGCGAAGCAGACCGCGGAGCTGGCCAAGACGACCATCCTGCCGGCTGCTCAGCGCTACCTCGGCGAGCTGGCCGGGGTGGCCGCGAGCCTCAAGGCCATCGACCTGCCGTACGACGCGGTGACGCTGAAGTCGATCGCGGATCTGATCACCGACCTGCTGGCCGGGACGGCCGAGCTTGAAGCGGCCCTGGCTCACGAGGGTGGGGAGACCTCGATGGAGCACGCGGCGTACGCGCGGGATGCCCTGATCCCGCCGATGATCGCCGTCCGAGCGGCGGCCGATGCGCTTGAGGGCCTGGTGGCCGACGACCTGTGGCCGTTGCCCACCTACCAGGAGATGCTCCACATCCTGTAGACCCACCACACTCCGCCCCCTCGGCCGCGTCGACCATCCGGTCGGCGCGGCTGAGGCCTTTGCCCGCCGTTACGCTGCGGAAACCTGGATGAAACCCGCAGGAAACGACCGGTCCCTAGATTCCGAGTCAGCCGAGGGCGGCATACTGAGTCGCGCTCACCCCACTTATCCGTCAGGCACGACTACCTCACCGGAGGACCTATGTTTCAAACTGCCGACGAGTTGTTGGCGTACATCAAAGACGAGGGTGTCGAGATCATCGACGTCCGTTTCTGCGACCTGCCCGGCATCATGCAGCACTTCACCGTGCCGGTCGGCTCGTTCGGCCCGGAGGTCTTCGAGGACGGCCTCGCCTTCGACGGCTCCTCGATCCGCGGTTTCCAGAAGATCCACGAGTCGGACATGGCCCTGCTGCCCGACCCGACCACTGCCTACCTTGATCCCTTCCGGATCGCGAAGACGCTATGCATCAATTTCTTCGTGCACGACCCGCTGACCAAGGAGCCCTACAGCCGCGACCCGCGCAACATCGCGCGCAAGGCTGAGAACTACCTGGCCTCCACCGGCATTGGCGACACCGCCTACTTCGCCCCCGAGGCCGAGTTCTACGTCTTCGACGACGTGCGCTTCGAGACCAAGCAGAACACCGGCTACTACGCTATCGACTCCGTCGCCGGCGCGTGGAACACCGGGCGGGTCGAAGAGGGCGGCAACCGTGGCTACAAGGTGAAGTACAAGGGTGGCTACTTCCCGGTCCCACCGGTCGACCACTTCTCCGACCTGCGTGACGAGATGACCAAGAATCTCGAGGCGTCCGGCCTCGTCGTCGAGCGCGCTCACCACGAGGTCGGTACGGCCGGCCAGGCGGAGATCAACTACCGCTTCAACACCATGCTGGCCGCCGGCGACGATTGCCAGAAGTTCAAATACATGATCAAGAACACCGCCTGGGCCGCCGGCAAGACCGCGACCTTCATGCCGAAGCCGATCTTCGGCGACAACGGCTCGGGCATGCACGTGCACTCCTCGCTGTGGAACGACGGCGTCCCGCTGTTCTACGACGAGGCCGGCTATGGCGGCCTGTCCGACCTCGCCCGCTGGTACATCGGTGGTGTGCTGCAGCATGCGCCGTCGATCCTGGCCTTCACCAACCCGAGCGTGAACTCCTACCACCGCCTGGTCCCGGGCTTCGAGGCTCCGGTCAACCTGGTCTACAGCTCGCGCAACCGCTCGGCCGCGATGCGGATCCCGATCACCGGATCCAACCCCAAGGCCAAGCGCGTCGAGTTCCGTTGCCCCGACCCGTCGTCGAACCCCTACCTCGCCTTCGCCGCGATCCTGCTGGCCGGGCTCGACGGTATCCAGAAGAAGACCGAGCCAATGGCGCCGGTCGACAAGGACCTCTACGAGTTGCCGCCCGAGGAACACGCCAACGTGCCGACCGTGCCGGACAGCCTGGGCGGGGTGCTGGACACGCTGGAGGGCGATCACGACTTCCTGCTGGCCGGCGACGTCTTCACCCCCGACCTGATCGAGACCTGGGTCGAGCTGAAGCGGGCCGACATCGACGCCGTGCGGTTGCGCCCGCACCCGCACGAGTTCGAGCTCTACTACGACTGCTGATCGCCCGCACCACCCGCCTGATCTTCCTCCGGACACGTGAGTGCGGGAGTCGGCAGCGCACGGAGGGGGATGGCGACCAATAGGGTGACCGGGTGTTCTTCGTCGCCCTCGCTGCACTGTCTGGATTGGTCTGGGGCGTCGGCGACTTCGCCGGAGGTAAGGCGACGCAGAACGCGGCGTCGCTCCCGGTGGCTTGGCTGTCGAAGCTGATCAGCCTGCCGCTGCTCGCGCTGTTCATCGGGCTGACTTTTGTGCCGATCCAGCCGGCCAGCCTGCTCTGGGGCGCGTTGGCCGGTGCGTCGGGGATGGTCGGGCTGATCACCTTCTACCGCGCGCTGTCCGCCGGGGCCATGACGGTGGTGGCGCCGATCACGGCCGTCACCTCGGCCAGCATCCCGGTGATCTTCGGACTGGCCAGCGGCGATCGCCCCTCGGCGATCCGGCTGGCCGGCGTCGTCTGCGCGCTTGTCGCCATCGCCCTGGTCAGCCTCTCCCCCGCCCCGGCCGGTCAGGTGACGGTGGTGACCAAACGGCTGATCGCGATGTCCGGGATCTCCGGCGCGTGTTTCGCGCTGTTCTTCATCTTCATGGCGACGGCCGGCAAGGTGGCCGGAGGATCCGCCGGGCTGTGGCCGAGCGCAGCGGCCCAGCTGGCGGCCCTCGCCCTCGGCGCGGTCCTGCTCGCCGCCACCCGTCCGGCGCCGTGGCCCAAAGCGCGTTCTCTGCGCTGGACACTCATCGCCGGTCCGTTCGACATGAGTGCGAACGCGCTCTATCTGCTGGCCTCCCGGCACGGCGAGATCAGCGTCGTGGCCCCGCTCGCGGCGCTCTATCCGGTGACCACGGTGATCCTGGCCTTGATCATCGACCGCGAGCGGCTCCGGGCCGTCCAGGTCTTCGGTCTCATCCTGGCCGTCCTCGCCCTCGTCCTGGTCAACCGCTGAGCGATGTAGCCTGACGGCGTGCCCGGCTATCCACATCGGGTCGCCATGATCACGATGCACACCTCCCCGCTCGCGACGCCCGGCGTCGGTGACGCCGGCGGACTCAACGTCTACGTCTACGAGGTTGCTCGACGGCTCGGCGAGCGCGGGATCAGGGTCGATGTCTTCAGCCGGGCGGAGGATGACAGCTCGGATGTGGTCGACATCAACGAGCACACGCGGGTGATCACCCTTGAAGCCGGTCCGCGTGCGCCGGTCTCGAAGGAGACCCTGCCGCAGCTGGTCGACCCGTTCACGAGCCGCCTCGACGACCGGTTGGCCTCCGGCTACGACCTGATCCATTCCCACTACTGGCTGTCCGGGCTGGTCGGGGTCGAGCTCGCCGCCCGCCATCGGATCCCGCTCGTCCACACCATGCACACCATGGCCCGGGTCAAGAACGCCACCCTGAGCCGCCACCAGCAGACCGAACCCGACGTACGCGAGCGCGGTGAAGCCGCCATCGTGCACGCCGCCGATCGATTGACGGCAAACACCACCGACGAGTCGGCCGAGCTGGAACACCACTACGACGCCAGCCCGACCAAGATCACCATCGTGCCGCCGGGCGTCGACCTGCATACCTTCCACCCCTGCGATCAGCCGAAGTCGCGGGCCCAGCTCGGCGTGCCTCAGGATGCGCACGTGATCTTGTTCGTCGGCCGGATCCAGCCCCTGAAGGCTCCCGACGTGTTGATCAAGGCCGTGGCCGAGCTGGCCCGGCGCGAACCGGGCCGCCGGGCGAAGCTGCGGTTGATCATCATCGGAAGCCCGAGCGGTCCCGACTCGGGCTGGTCACACACCCTTGCACCGCTGGCCGCGAGTTTGGGGGTGACTGACCTGGTGGACTTCCGACCCCACTCCGAACGCGCCGAGCTCTTCCGCTGGTACTGCGCTTCCGACCTGGTCGGAGTGCCCTCGTACAACGAATCCTTCGGTCTGGTCGCCCTGGAGGCCCAGGCCTGTGGGCGACCGGTGATCGCGACCGATGTCGGGGGCCTGCGGCATGCGGTTCAAGATCAACAGACCGGAATCCTGGTCGCGGGTCACCGTCCGGAGCGGTGGGCCGACGCGCTGGCCGCGGTGATCGATCAGCCGGACGAACTCGTTCGGATGGGGGCGAACGCGGCTGCCCATGCCTCCACCTTCAGCTGGGACAACACGGCCGCGGCGACCCTGCGGGCGTACGCGCTGGCCAGCGAGTGATCACTACTCCGCGGTGAGCGGCTTGGCCAGGCTCTCCAGCGCCTGCCCCTCGGCCTTGACGCCGAACACGCTCTCCACAACGCCGCCGATGATCATCAGCGCCGCGCCGATGTAGTAGCCGATGGCGATCTTGCTGATGTCCTTCGACCCGGAGGCGTTCTCGATCAACGAACCGAACAGCAACGGGCCGGCAATGCCGCCGGCCGCCGTACCGATCGCGTAGAAGAACGCGATGCACAAGGCCCGGGTCTCCATCGGGAAGATCTCGCTGGCGGTGAGATAGGCCGAGCTGGCTCCGGCGGAGGCGAAGAAGAAGATGATCGCGCCGAACAACGTCAAGGTGACCGCGGTCAGTGAGCCGAGCATCATTCCGGCGATCGCCAGCAGGATGCCGGACACGATGTAGGTGCCGGCGATCATCTTGACCCGACCGACCGTGTCGAACAACCGACTCAGCAAGAAAGCCCCGAGGAAGTTGCTGGCGGCGAAGACCGCGATGTACCAGCCCGTCTGCTCGACCTCGAGGAAAGTGGTCAGGGTGTCGCCGTAGGTGAAGAAGAACGCGTTGTAGAGGAAGGCCTGACCGACGAACAGCGCGAAACACAGGATGGTGCGCTTCGGATAGACGGTGAAGACGGTCTTGGCAATGAGCCCCATCCCAATCGAGCGCCGCTGCCGGATGGTGATGGTCTCCGAGACATCGTCCAGCTCATGATCATCATCGCGGACCCGCTGCTCGATGTCGGAGACGATCTGTTCGCCTTCGGACTGCCGACCGTGGATGAAGAGCCAGCGCGGGCTCTCCGGCACGTGCCGCCGGACGACGAGCACCCCGAGGGCTAACACCGCACCGAGACCGAACGCCAGCCGCCAACCGATGTTCGGGTCGAGCACGGTCGGATCGAGCAACGGAATGGTCAACAGCGCCCCACCGGCGGCCCCGACCCAGAACGAGCCGTTGATCACCACGTCCACCTGACCCCGGTACTTCGCCGGGATCAGTTCATCGATCGCGGAGTTGATCGCGGCATATTCGCCGCCGATGCCGCTGCCGGTGAAGAACCGGCAGATGAAGTACCAGATCGGGTTGGGCGCGAACGCGGTCAGCACGGTGGCAATCGTGTAGAGCACCAGCGTGATGATGAAGAGCTTCTTGCGCCCGAAGCGGTCGGTCAGCTGACCGAAGACCAGCGCGCCCAGACAGGCACCGGCCACATAGACCGCGCCAGCGAGCCCGACGTCGAAGTTCGACAGCCCGAGACCGGTGTCGGCCGGCTTCAACGCCTCCGACATGGAGCCGACGATGGTCACTTCGAGGCCGTCGAGGATCCAGACGGTGCCGAGACCGACGACCACCATCCAGTGGAAGCGGGCCCACGGAAGGCGATCCAACCGGGCCGGAATGTCGGTGGTGATCCTGCCGAGCTCTACTTTGCCAGCCATGTCCACTCCGGTGCTCGCTGCTTCGACGGCTGCACATACATAGCCGGTCTTTCCTGACCTCCGCACCCTACGCGGGAGGCCGCGCTTGCTGGCACGATGGTCGCCGACCAGAATGTGGCCGTGACCGAGAACGCGCAACTGGAGGTGACGGCGTTCGTGGCCAGGATCAACGCGCTCGGACTGACGTCGAACGAGATCGTCCGCCTCGTACGCCAGGAGTTGTATCCCTGAAGTGTTGCCGGAGCAGCCCTAAACTCAGCTCATGCGCATCGCCGCGCTCCTGTTGATCATGCTGGCCGGACTCGTCGGTTGTCGGGAGGCCGTCGCCTGCACCGAGATCGGGTCGGCGTCGGGGGTCAACGTGCTCGTCGAGGCGCCGGCGGCACCGAACGTCACCGCTCTCGAACTGCGGATCTGCTGGTCAGGGCAGTGCCACATGCGCGCGGTCGAGCTCTCCCCCGGCTCGGACACCGTCGATCAAGGCTGCAACGGGACTGATCCGGACTCGGTGTGCTCGGCCACCGCCGTGCCGAACGGCATGAAAGTGGCCTTCGTCGACGTCGCGGACCTGCCCGTCGGCGAGCTGTCGATCAGTGCGACGGTCACTGGCGGCTCGAAGCAGCGCCAGCTAGATGCCATCACCGTGCAGTCGGCTGCCACCTATCCGAACGGCCCACAGTGCGGCGCCGGCGGCAACCAGGCCAACCTCACCGTCAGCGCTTCCGGCCTGCGCTGACCTCGCCGGATCTCAGCGTTGGCCCCAGAAGATCCGCTCGACCACGCCACGAGCTCGCCGGGTCACCCGGCGGTAGTCGGCGAGGAGATGGGACGACTCCCCCGCCCCGTAGCCCAGCAGCTCGGCCACTCCTTCGAGCTCACGGTTGTCGCTCGGGAGGGAATCCGAGCCACGGCCCCGCATCAGCATGATCTGGTTGCGGATCCGACTGGCCAGCGTCCAGGCCGCTTCGAGATATCCGGCGTCCAGCTGATCGACGATTCCCGCGTCCCGCGCGGCGCGCAGCGCGACGATCGTCTGCGACGACCGGAGTTCCGGTAGTCGGTACGCGTGTTGCAGCTGCAGGAGCTGCACCGTCCATTCGACGTCGGCGATGCCGCCCGGACCGAGTTTGGTGTGCTTCGCCGGATCCGCACCGCGCGGCAGCCGTTCGGCCTCGACCCGGGCCTTGAGCTTGCGGATCTCGGTCAGCTGGCTCGGGGTGAGTCCACCTTCGGGCCAGCGGCGGGCGTCGATCTCGTCCATCAGCGCCGCACCAAGCTCGGCATCGCCGGCCAGCGCGTCGGCCCGGACGAGCGCCTGGAGCTCCCACGTCGATGACCATCGGCCGTAGTAGTTGCGGTAGGCCGAGAGTGACCGAATGAGCGCGCCACCCTTCCCCTCCGGGCGAAGATCAGCATCGATGCTCAGTGCGGGATCGACGCCGGGCCGGGCCAGCAGGGTGCGGAGCTCGGTGATCACCGCACCGCCGATCTTGGTCGGATCGACGCCCGGATCGCCGACGTCCTCCATCACGAACATCGCGTCGGCATCCGAGGCATAGGAGAGTTCACGACCACCCCAGCGGCCCATGGCGATCACGGAGATGCGTGGCACCGGTTGCACGGTCGACTCCGCCCGCACCACCTGCAGAGCGGCGTCGATCGTCGCCGACGCCAGGTCGGTCAGCGCCGCCCCGACGGAAAGCACATCACTCTCCCCGAGCAGGTCACCAGCCGCGACCCGGAAGAGCTCGCGTCGTCGGATGCCACGGATCGCTTCCACCGCCTCCTTACTCCCGTGCTGACGCTTGGCCGCGGCCTGCATCTCCGCCGTCAGCTCGGCCAGCGAACGCGGCCGGAGTTGTTGATCATCAGCGAGCATCTGAACGGTCTGCGGGGCCCGGGTGAGTAGTTGCACCGCGTACCGGCTGGACGCCAGGATCCGGGCCAGCCGTTCGGCCATCGCCCCTTCGTCACGCAGCGCGCGCAGGTACCACGGCGTGTTGCCGAGGATCTCTGAGACCTGGCGGAAGGCGAGCAGTCCATGATCAGGATTCGGTGCGCCGGCAAACCAGCCGAGCATCGCCGGCAGCAGTTGGCGTTGGATCTCCGCCTGCCGGGTGACCCCTTGACTGAGCGCGGCGATGTGCCGCAGCGCGGCGGTCGGATCCGCGTAGCCCAAAGCCTTCAGCCGGTCGAGCGCGGAGTCGGTCGTCAGCCGCAGCTCGCCGCTCGGGATCCGGGCGACGGCGTCCAGCAGGGGCGAGTAGAAGAGCCGCTCGTGCAGTCGGCGTACCCGCTGAGCGGTGTTGCGCCAGATGGTCAGGAGTTCGTTGATCGGGTCGGCGTAGCCGAGTGACCGGCCGAGCCGTCGAAGATCATCATCGTTGTCCGGCAGGACATGGGTGCGGCGCAGGTTGAACAGCTGGATGCGATGCTCGAGAGCGCGGAGGAAGCGGTATGACAGGGCGAAGCCCTTCCCGTCCTCCCGGCCGACGTAGCCGTTGTCGACCAAGGTCTTCAGCGCGGTCAGCGTGGCCCGGGTCCGGAGCCGCTCGTCGACTCGTCCGTGCACGAGCTGCAGCAGCTGAACGGAGAATTCGACGTCCCGCAGGCCACCCTCGCCGAGCTTGAGCTCGCGCCCGGCATCGCGCGCCGGGATGTGGGCGACCACCCGTTTGCGCATCGCCTGGGTATCGGCGACGAAATTGTCCCGCTCGGCGGCTCGCCACACCATCGGCGTCACCATCTCGACAAAGGCCTGCCCCAGATCGAGGTCACCGGCGCACGGCCGGGACTTCAACATCGCCTGGAACTCCCAGGTCTTCGCCCAGCGCTCGTAGTAGGTCCGATGACTGGACAGCGTCCGGACCAGCTGACCCGCCTTGCCTTCCGGACGGAGGGCGGCGTCGACTTCCCAGATCGTCCCGGCGGCGGTGTGCGCCGAACAGATCCTGGTCATCTCCGCGGCCAATCGGGTCGCGATGGTGATCGCCCGGTCATTGCTGATCACGGGCCGACCGTCCTCGTCCAGGGTCGGCTCGGCAACGAACAGCACGTCGACATCGCTGACATAGTTCAATTCCTGGGCCCCGCACTTGCCCAGGCCGACGACCGCCAGCCGCGTCAGCAGCGCATCCGGTCCGAATTTGCCGCGCGCGATCGCCAGTGCCGCCTCCAGCGCCGCGTCCGCGAGGTCCGACAGCTCGTCGGCGATCTCATCCACCGCCTCGATCGGCTCCGGTGCACCAAGATCGCGTGACGCGATCTGGAGGAGCGCGCCGCGGTAGGCGAGCCGGAGCCCGTCGCCGGTCAGCTCGGTCGCGATCGGGGTCGGTGAATCCGGATCGGCTCCGGTCGAGAGCAGCAGCCGGCGCCGCAGCTCGACTCCGGACGTCTTGTCCAATTCGCCGGTCAGCAGCTCGAGGTGTTCTGGATGGGCGATCACGTGTTGGGTCAGGGTGCTGCTGCCGCCCAGGATGACCATCAGTTGACCGGCCAGCACGGGCGACTCGACCAGCCGGGGCAGCAGGCCCTCGACCCGGTCCGACAGCCGGTCCAGGCCGCTCAGCGCCAGATCCGGATCGGCCGCCCCGACCAACCGCTCAACCAGCGGGGCGAGCTGCTGATCCCATTGGCCGACGATGCGCACGGCCGATTCCGCATCGCGAAATCCGCGCCGGGCAAGCGTGCCCTGCGTGGTTTCGATCCGGGTCACCCCCGCATGGTAGAGGGATCCGCCCAATCATTCCTGCATCCAGACGCACTTCAACCCCGGAATCGTGACCAAGTGCATCGATCGATGCGCTGTTCACTGCCCCTCGGAGGTACTCCATGATGGCTCGACGCCTCGCCCGGATCAGCTGCTTGCTGGCCGTGGCGCTCGCCACGATCGTCGCAACCGCACTCCCCGCCAGTGCCCACAGCAGTCACAAGTCGACCGGTACGGCGAGTCTCGCTGCCCTGCTGGCCAAGGACGGTGCCGGATTCGACCGGAACTGGAACGACTACGACATTCTCGACAATGCCGTGACCGCCGTTCTCACCGCCAAGCCCACGAGCCCGGTCGCCGTCCTGGCCGACGGCAAGACCGCGCTGACGGCTTTCCTGCCGACCGACCGCGCCTTCCGCAAGTTGGCCGAAGACCTTACCGGCAAGTCCTATTCCGGCGAATCCGCCGTCTTCACCACGC
Organism: uncultured Actinomycetota bacterium; assembly: GCA_963731295.1. Taxonomy (GTDB): domain Bacteria; phylum Actinomycetota; class Actinomycetes; order Propionibacteriales; family Propionibacteriaceae; genus Microlunatus. The sequence goes on along the minus strand of CAVSUP010000003.1, from coordinate 1,235,711 downwards.
TGGCTGGCGCTCTCGGCGTCGACACCATCGAAACGGTCCTGCTCTACCATGTCGTGCCCGGGGCCACCGTCACCTACCGTCAGGCACTCCGCTCCAACGGTGCCGTGCTGAAGACCGCCCTGACCGGCAAGTCGGTCAAGGTCAAGGTCGTCTGCGGGTTCTTCGTGTCGCTGCGCGACAACGATCCTGACTCCCGCAACCCGTACGTGGTGGCCCCGAATCTCAACCGTGGCAACCGGCAGATCGGCCATGGCATCAACCGGGTACTCCGCCCCGTCGATCTCTGATCGAAGGCCCGCTGCCGGGTACGCCGGCGGCTACCCTATGGACGCCGCAAACCACGTTTGCGGTGCCCGTGTCCACACCGCCGACGGAGGCCGATGGTCCGAGTACGTGAGACCGCGGCTGCCGCATTTATGACTCAGTCCAGGTTCGTCAGCGACGGACTGCACCGACTCCCGGCCGAAGCCTTCGCCCGGGAGTCGGTGCTTCCCGGTTGGGACCTGCGCTCGCTGACCGGTCACCTGGTGCTGATCCAGCGCGGCCTGCTCGATGCCCTCGGCCGACCGAGCCGGGAGCGCCCGATCCCGCTCGCCGAGTATGTCCAGAGTTATCGGGCCCAGGCGACCGCGATCTCCGAACTGACGGCGGCCACCGCCGGGGCCGCTTCCGGCCAGGCCCTGCTCGAGCAATTCGACGCGGCGATCGTGGCGCTGGGGGTTGAGCTGGATCCGGAACGGTCCCAACCGGTCGTGGTGTCAGCCCCGCGTGGCCCGATCAGTCTCGACGATTTCCTCGCTAGCCGGATCATCGAGATCGTGGTGCACGCCGACGACGTCAACCGGTCGGAGTCGGACGCTGACCTTATCCCGCTGCATCGCGGCGCTCTGGCCCGCTGCAGTCGCGCCCTTGCGGCCATCCTGGCCAACCGGTATCCGGGCCGTTCGGTCGAAGTGCGGATCCCCCCGTACGCGGCCGTTCAGTGCGCCATCGGCGACCCCGGCCCGACGCACACGCGGGGCACGCCGCCCAACGTGGTGGAAACCGACGCCCTCACGTTCCTCCGACTGGCCACGGGGCGGACCGACTGGACCGCCATCATGGCCAGCGGCCGGATCCAGGCCTCCGGGCTGCGCGCCGATCTGTCCGGTGTCCTCCCCCTGTTCTGAGGACGGAGTGCTCTGAGGCCGCCAATCGTGTCCGCGGAAAGTGGGCGCGTCAGAGGACGGGCAGCATCCGGATGAGCTCCATCGGCGTCACCTGACGCCGGTATTCCTCGAATTCGGCTCGCTTGTTGCGCAGGAAGAAGTCGAAGACGTGCTCGCCGAGGGTCTCGGCCACCAGATCGGACTTCTCCATCACCCGAATGGCCTCGTCCAAGTTGCGCGGGAGCTGGGAAATGCCCAGGGCCTGCCGCTCCCGCTCGGTCAGCGACCAGACGTCGTCCTCGGCGCCCTCGGGCAGCTCGTACTCGCCCTCAATCCCGGCCAGCCCGGCCGCCAGCATCAGGGCGAAGGCCAGGTACGGATTGGCCGCCGAGTCGATGGAGCGCAGTTCCACCCGGGCCGACGCGCCCTTGTTCGGCTTGTACATCGGCACCCGGACGAGCGCCGAGCGGTTGTTCCGGCCCCAACAGATGTAGCTCGGCGCCTCACCGCCACCGGCCAATCGTTTGTAGGAGTTGACCCACTGGTTGGTGACTGCGGTGATTTCCGCCGCGTGCCGCAGCAGGCCGGCGATGAAGTATCGGCCGACCTTGGACAGGTGATGCTCGGCGCTCGCGTCGTAGAAGGCATTGTTGTCGCCCTCGAACAGCGACATGTGGGTGTGCATGCCCGAGCCGGGGTGCTCGGTGAACGGCTTGGGCATGAACGATGCGTGGATGCCCTGGGACAGCGCGACCTCCTTCACCACGACCCGGAAGGTCATGATGTTGTCCGCGGTGGAGAGCGCGTCCGCATAGCGCAGATCGATCTCCTGCTGACCGGGTCCGCCCTCGTGATGGGAGAACTCGACCGAGATGCCCATCTGCTCGAGCATGGTGATCGCGCGGCGGCGGAAGTCGCTGCCCAGGCTCTGCGGCGTGTGGTCGAAATAGCCGGACTGGTCCACCGGCACCGGTGGCACGCCCACGCTCGAGCGGGTCCTTGAACAAGAAGAACTCGATCTCGGGGTGGGTGTAGAAGGTGAAGCCCAGGTCGGCCGCCTTCTTCAGCGCGCGCTTCAGGACATAACGCGGGTCCGCGTACGACGGGGAACCGTCGGGCATGCTGATGTCGCAGAACATCCGGGCCGTCGCCGGGCTCGAGTCACGCCAGGGCAGCACCTGGAACGTCGCCGGATCCGGGTGGGCCACCATGTCGGATTCATAGACCCGGGCGAAGCCCTCGATGGCCGAGCCGTCGAAGCCCATGCCTTCGGCGAACGCCCCTTCGAGCTCGGCGGGGGCCACCGCGACGGACTTCAGGAAACCGAGAACATCGGTGAACCACATCCGGACGAACCGGACGTCGCGCTCTTCGATGGCTCGCAACACGAACTCGGTCTGCTTGTCCATCCGGCCAGTCTGCCGGTCGCTGTGTAACACCGGTGTTACGACATCCCCCGAACCTGATTCCGCACCGGCTCACCAGCGTAAGAACTCGCCGTAAGGCCACCCCCGCTCGGGCGGACCTTGGCTCGGCTCCGCGACCGGTGCCGGCATCGTAGGCTCGCCTCATGCCCCAATTGCGACTCGCCATGGCTCAGATCAACCCGACGGTCGGGGACATCTCGGCCAATGCCGATCTGGTCGTGGAGTGGGCGGAGCGTGCTCACCAGCGCGGCGCCGATCTGGTCTTGTTCCCCGAGATGGTCCTGACCGGCTATCCGGTCGAAGATCTCGCGCTGCGCCAGAGCTTCGTCGAGGCCTCGCGCCTCTCGATCAGCCGGCTGGCCACCCGGCTCGCGGACTCCGGTCTCGGTGAGTTGGTCGCGGTCGTCGGCTATCTCGATCGGACCGACGACCCCGACCATCTCAAGGGCGGCCACCCGCAAAACGTCGCGGCGATCATTCACCGGGGCGCCGTCGTGACCACGTACGCCAAACACCACCTACCGAATTACGGCGTGTTCGACGAATTCCGCTATTTCAAACCGGGCAACGAGTTGCACGTGCTGCGGATCCGCGGCATCGACGTCGCGGTCGCGATCTGCGAGGACCTCTGGCAGGACGGCGGCCCGGTTGCCGCCACCGCCGAGGCCGGCGCCGGGCTGCTCGCGGTGATCAACGCCAGCCCGTACGAGCGGGACAAGGACGACGTACGCGGCGGTCTGGTCAGCCGGCGGGCGATCGAGGCCGGCTGCCCCCTGGCCTACGTGAATCTGGTCGGCGGGCAGGACGAGTTGGTCTTCGACGGCGACACGATGATCGCCCGGGCCGACGGCGTGATCACCGCGCGAGCCCTGCAGTTCGTCGAAGAGTTGATCATCGCCGACCTTGATCTTGAAGCGGCGACCGGGACGCGACGGACCGAGATCGCCGAAGACACCGTGCCGGCCGAGCCGGGTCAGAGCGGGATGATCATCACCCGGCACTTCATCTCCGACGCCGGCGACCCACCCGCGGACCGGATCGAGCCCAAGATCGCCAGCCCGCTGCCACCCATGGGTGAGGTCTATCTCGCCCTGGTCATGGGACTGCGCGACTATTGCGGCAAGAACGGTATCCAGAAGGTCTTCCTCGGTCTGTCGGGCGGCATCGACTCGACCCTGGTCGCCGCGATCGCCTGCGATGCCATCGGGTCCAAGAACGTCTACGGGATCTCGAACCCCAGCAGCTATTCCTCCGAGCACTCCAAGACCGACGCTGCTGATCTTGCTGCGCGCACCGGACTCAACTTCACCACGGTGCCGATCGCCCCGGCCGTCGACGCCTTCCAAACCATGATCGACATCGACGGCGTCGCCGCGGAGAATCTGCAGGCCCGGATCCGCGGGATGATCTGGATGGCCGAGTCGAACCAGCACGGCCCGTCGATCGTGCTGGCCTGCGGGAACAAGAGTGAGCTCGCGGTCGGCTACAGCACCATCTACGGCGACGCCGTAGGCGGCTATGCGCCGATCAAGGACGTGCCGAAGACGTGGGTGTGGAAGCTGTCCCGGTGGCGCAACGAGCAGGCGGTCGAGCTCGGGGAAACGCCACCGATCCCGGAGAACTCGATCGTCAAGGAACCCAGCGCCGAGCTCCGCCCCGGCCAGAAGGACTCCGACTCGCTCCCGCCGTACGAGTTGCTCGACGACATCCTCGATGACTACGTGGAGGGCGATCGCGGCCACGAAGAGATCGTCGCCATGGGCTTCGATGATGCCTTGGTGAACCGCGTCGCCCGGATGGTCGACCGGGCCGAGTACAAACGCCGGCAGTACCCGCCGGGTACCAAGATCAGCTTCAAGGCCTTCGGTCGCGATCGGCGGCTGCCGATCACCAACGGGTGGCGCGAAGGCGGCTGATCGTGAGCCCGAAACGTGAGTGATCAACATCAGGCGGGCTGGTATCCCGACCCTGGTGGTGCGTCAGATCGCTACCGCTACTGGGACGGCGCCGTCTGGTCGTCGGTGACCACGGACGATCCGAGCCGGCCACCGCCGACCGCGTCTGCTGCCGGCTCTGCGGGTCGGTCACGCTCCGGGATGATCGTCGGCGGACTCGCTCTGCTGGTGATCATGATCATCGTGGGCGCATTGCTGGTGGGAAACTTCCGATCGGCGGCCGATGACCCGATCCCCTCGGAATCGGTGAGCGGTGGCAACGACGCGTCGCCCGATCCGGCGTCGCCGACGCCCACTCCCCAAGACTCGTCCTCGCCCTCGGGTCCGGATCAACCGCCGTACTGCCTCGGTGGCAACCCCGACCAACGCTCGCCCCATCCCGACGACGATCGGGTCTACGGCGGCAACGTGTCCTTCCTCGAACAGCGCAGTTTCGACTCGGCCTCCAGCGAACCGCGGCTGGGCTTTGCCTGGGACGTGACCCAGCAGATCCGCATTGTCAGCGCCACTCCGGGATGGATCGCCCAGCTTGCGGTCGGTCAGTTGCGCGGCGACGACGGCTTCACCGGTGCCCCCGAGGCCGTGGCCGGCCAGGCGCTCGAGTGCGCGGTGACCGGCGGGCTGTATCAGCCGTACGGGGGCGTTCGGCGTGATCGGCGTAGCGTCGCGCTCGGCATCGACGGTCGCAAGGGGTGGCTGATCGAGAGCGACTTCCGCGTGACCCAGGCCGGGCTGAGCTTTCCCGGTGATCGAGTGATCATGGTGGTCGTGCGTGACGGCGATAACTGGGGAATGTTCTTCGGTGCCGTGCCGATCGGCGACCAGGACCTGACTCGGCTGCTGCGCGACACGGTGGGCGGTCTTCGCGCCGGCTGAGTGGCGCCTCCACCGCAAGGTGCCTCGACCCGACTAGCCTTGTGCGGTGTCCAAGCCCGGTTGGTATCCCGATCCGGGAGGCGAGCCCGGCCGGTTCCGGTTCTGGGATGGCGAATCGTGGTCGGCCGGCACCACCGACGACCCGGCCAGCTCGACATCTCCGGCGGCCAAGCCGGCTCGGCGCAACCGAGCCTGGATCATCGCCGTGGCCGTCGGCCTGGCCGTGATCATCATCGCCGCAATCGCCATTCCGGCGTTGTTCGCCAGCCGTCGGGTCGTCGACGGAGCACCGACGCCCTCGGCGACCGTGGCCAGCGATCCGGCGACCGAGACTCCATCCGCCCTCCAGCCGACTCCTGAGCCGTCCGAGTCGCCGGTCGGCCCGACACCGTCCAGCGCGGATCCCAGTGCATCGCCCACTTCGGATGGTTCGACCCCGGCCGCGGGAGTGTGCCCGCTCGGTGACCCGTCCTTCCGCCAGGACCATCCCCGTGACGGCCGGATCCACGGCGGCGGGCTCTCCTTCCCCAGGTCGGACGCGTTCGGCCCGACCCAGCAGCAGGGCTACTTCAGTTGGGCGTACGACGTGGCGGGCCAGGATCGGCGAGTCGAGGCGACCTGGATCTCCAGCTACATCGTCGGTGCGCTGCCCACCTTCGAAGGCTTCGAATCGCCGAAGCAGTCAGCATCCCTGGTGCTGGCCTGCACGGTGCGCTCGCCGCTCTACACCGGCCTGACCGGCCAGACCCAGCTCGCCTCGAGGAAGATCACCGTCGACGGCCAGCCGGGCTGGGCGCTTCGGACCGAGATCCGCGTCGACAATCCGGCGGTCAGCGTTGCCGGCGATGTCGTCGAGATCATCGTGGTCGACACCGGATCGCCCGAGTCCCTGTCGATGTTCTGGGCCTCCGTGCCGATCGGCGACTCCGCCGCACTCACCCAACTGCAGACCACCATCGGCCGGCTGAAAGCCGAGTAGCTCCCCGCCGAAGCCAAATCGGGCGACGCGCATCTCCCCGCCCTGAGCCCTTCGACCACCCAGGAGAACCCCGCCGGAAGGCCACCTCCCCACCATTCGGCCCTGTCGAAGGGCAAGCCCCACCTCCGCTCCGTTCGTTCCCCGAGCCTGTCGAAGGGCCAGCCCCACCTGCGTATCGCGAGTTCGCCGTTTTCGTCCCCTGAGTCCTTCGACAAGCTCAGGAGAACCCTGTCGAAGGGCCAGCCGCACCTGCGTATCAGGAGTCCCGCCGTTCGTGCCCTGAGCCTGTCGAAGGGCCAGCCGCACGTGCGTACCGGGAGTCCGCCGTTTCGTTCCCTGAGCCTGTCGAAGGGCCAGCCGCACCTCCGCATCGAGCGTTCCCTGAGCCTGTCGAAGGGCAAGCCCCCCCGCGCACCGGAGTTCGCCGTTTCGTTCCCTGAGCTTGTCGAAGGGCAAGCTCCACCTGCGTATCGCGAGTTCGCCGTTTTCGTCCCCTGAGTCCTTCGACAAGCTCAGGAGAACCCTGTCGAAGGGCCAGCCGCACCTGCGTATCAGGAGTCCCGCCGTTCGTGCCCTGAGCCTGTCGAAGGGCCAGCCGCACCTGCGTATCGCGAGTCCCGCTGTTTCGTTCCCTGAGCCTGTCGAAGGGCCAGCCCCACCTCCGAATCGAGCGTTCCCTGAGCCTGTCGAAGGGCAAGCCCCACCCGCGCACCGGAGTCCGCCGTTTCGTTCCCTGAGCTTGTCGAAGGGCAAGCTCCACCTGCGTATCGCGAGTCCGCCGACATTTTCGTTCCCTGAGCTTGTCGAAGGGCCAGCTCCTGCCCCGTTTGGTGATCCAAGAATTGTCAGTGGTGCTGTTTAGAGTGAAAACATGATCGACGCGGACACCGACCTGGACAAGGTCCCCGGCCCCGACTTGGGTCTGTTGACCAGTGCCCAGCTGGCGGCGTCGATCAGCAGTAACCATCGTGAATTGCTGGCCCGGGAGAACCGACAGTTGGAGTTGGCGTGCGCCTGGGCCGATGTTCATGACCTCGACTCGACAAGTGCGGATTATCAGCCGCTGATCCAACGGGCCTGTCTGTTCGGCGGGGCGGGCACCCCGGAGGTGGCGGAGCATTGCACGGTCGAGTTCGGCGCCCTGCAAGCCATGTCCGAGTTTGCGGCGCGGCTGCTGATCGGTGACGCCCTCGATTTGCGGCACCGCCTGCCCACCCTGTGGGGACGGGTCCAGGCTGGTGGGGTGCGGGCCTGGGAGGCCCGGAAGGTTGCCCAGGCGACCCGCCACCTGCCCTATGAGGCGTGCCGTGACGTGGACCGGGCCTGCTCCGACACCCTCGGCATGATCTCCTGGAAACGGTTCGAGAAGATCCTGACCGCCACCATGCTGGACACCGACCCCACCCTCGCGCAGGAACGGACTAGGCGGGCGCGGGTCGAGCGGGATGTGTGGGCCACCACCGGCCCCGACGGACTGAAAATGCTGGTCGCAAAAGCCACCGCCGGGGATGTGGTGTGGTTCATGGCCACCCTCAACCGGATCGCCGACCTCCTCGCCCGCGACGGCGACCGGGATTCGGTCGGTGCCCGCCGGGCGAAAGCGCTCGGCATCCTCGCCCAACCCGCCCACGCGCTGCAGTTCCTCCTCGCCCACCAACACGATCCCGATCCCCAGGCCGAACCGGCCGATCCCGCCGATCATGAGCCCGAGCCGCCGGTGCCGGCCGAAACGGCCGAGCTGGCGGACGAGTTCCTGTGGGACGACCAGGAGCCGGTTGAGCCCGGCTTCGACGACGCCCCACCCGATCCCCTCGACAACCGTGAGCGGGTCACCGACGACCCCGGACCGGTCGGCGGACCGGCCACCCAGCCGGACAGCTTCGGCGAACCGGACAGCTTGAACGAACCAGAGAGCTTCGGCGAGCGGAAGGGCGGGTCGGTGCGGCATCCGTTGCGGTTGCCGCCGATCCAGCTGACCGGCCGCCAGGTTGAGGCGTTGAAGCCGAAAGTCGTCCTCTACTACCACCTCTCCGACGCGGCGCTGACCGAAGCCGGCGGTCAGGTCCGCCCCGAACACGGCGACATGATCACCCTCGACCAACTGCGCGACTTCCTCACCGACACCCACTGCCAAATCATCGTGAAACCCGTCATCGACCCGGCCGCCATCGCCCCAGTCGATGGGTATGAAATCCCCGACCGGATCCGCGAAGCCGCCCGACTCCGCCAACTGGCTGATGTGTTCCCCTACGGCACCGGCATGAGCCGCACCATGGATTTGGACCACACCGTGGCCTGGATACCACCCGATGAGGGTGGCCCGCCCGGCCAAACCGGCGTCGACAACCTCGGACCTAAAGGCCGCCGCACCCACCGCACCAAAACCCACAGCTGCTACGGCCACCGACAACCCGACCCCGGCACCTACGTCACCCGCACCCCGAACGGGTATCTGTTCCTGGTCACCAACCAAGGCACCCTGAACTTGGGCCGCACCGCATTCAGCCACGCCATCTGGCAAGCCGCCTGCAGCAAGGATCAAGAGGGCACGAAAGCGGCTGACCGTTCCGCGAGGGCGTCGGAGGGTACGTCCGCTGAGCTTGTCGAAGCGCAACCCCTAGAACCATGTTGATCTTGCCCTTCGACAAGCTCAGGGAACGAAACACTCCGCAGCCCGATTCGGAGGTCGGCCCGCGTACAAGTTGATCTTGCCCTTCGACAGGCTCAGGGAACGAACACTCCGCATCCCGGTTCGGAGGTCGGCTCGCGTACGAGTTGATCTTGCCCTTCGACAGGCTCAGGGCACGAAAGTGTGCTGACTGTTCCGCGAGGGCGTCGGAGGGTACGTCCGCTGAGCTTGTCGAAGCGCACCGCCCGATGCATGTTGATCTTGCCCTTCGACAGGCTCAGGGAGCGAGACACTCCGCAGCCCGATTCGGAGGTTGGCCCGCGTACAAGTTGATCTTGCCCTTCGACAGGCTCAGGGCACGAAAAACTCCGCAGCCCGATTCGGAGGTTGGCCCGGATCGCGCGTTGATGTTGCCCTTCGACAGGCTTAGGGAGCGAATCATTCCGCATCCCGGGTAGGAGGTCGACTCGGCGTACAAGTTGATCTTGCCCTTCGACGGGCTCAGGGAACGAAACGGCTGGGTCTTCCGAGAGGGCTGGCGGGGCGGGCCCCTGTCGGGAGGCGAGGGCACGGCTTAGGCTGGACATTTACTCGGAGGAAGGTCGATATGCCCATCGCCCGCGCTCAGATCCAGTCCCCGCTTCAGCCCGCTGATGTGCTGCGGATCATTACCGATTTCGGACCGGCTCGATCGGACGCCTGGCCTGGCGTCGACGATGCCCACCTCAAGGTTCATGATCAGGGGGAGGGTTGGGCCGACGTCACCGAAGGAAACGCCACGACCTGGGAGCGCGAGCGCTATTCCTGGGACGCCGAGGGCACCAAGATCACCGCTGAGACGCTCGACTCCAACGTCTGGGCGGTCGGCAGCGGCTGGACCTACATCCTGACCCCGGCCAACGGCGGCACCCACGTCGACGTCACGCTCACCCGAAAGGGCAAGAACCTGAAGGGCAAGCTGATCGGCGCCCTCCTGCCGCTGATCGGCAAGTCGGTGGTCACCAAGTCTTTGGCGGCGGCGCTCCAGGCGGGCTAGCCGCAGAGCCGCCGACGGCGTAGTAGCGGCCCAGAAAGTCGGTCTTGAAATCGTCGAACGTGCCCGCTTCGATGCTGACCCGGATGTCGTCGACCAGTCGGACGATGAAGCGTTCGTTGTGGATCGTGCCCAGGGTTGAGGCGAGCATCTCCTTGGCCTTGAACAGATGGTGCAGGTATGCACGGGTGTAGTGGGCGCAGGTGTAGCAGTCGCAGTCCGGCTCAACCGGGCCGAAGTCGCGCCGGTTGGCCGCGGTGGTCACGTTGAAGCGACCATCCCGGGTGTAGAGCGCAGCATTCCGCGCCACCCGCGACGGCGACACGCAGTCGAACGTGTCGGCCCCGTTCTCGATCGCGGTGAAAAAGTCATCAGGCTCGGAGATGCCGAGCAGGTGTCGCGGCTTGCCCTCGGGCAGTTCCTCGCAGCACCAGCCGACGATGGTGCCCAGGTTCTCCTTCTCGAGCGCCCCGCCGATGCCGTAGCCGTCGAACGAGCGGCCATCGACCACCAGACGGTCCAGATCACGGGTCGCCTGTCGGCGCAGATCCTCGTACTGGGCACCCTGGATCACCCCGAACAGGGCCTGATACGGATGGTGATCACGCTCGACGGTCAGCCGCTCGTGCTCGGCCAGACAGCGGGCGGCCCACGCCTGGGTGCGCCGCACCGCCTGCTCCTGATACGGCCGAGTGTTCATCAGCGTCGTGCATTCGTCGAACGCGAACATGATGTCGGCACCGAGCTGGTGCTGGATCTGCAGCGACACCTCGGGCGTGAACCGGTGCTTGGAGCCGTCAAGATGCGATGTGAAGGTGACGCCCTCGTCGTCGACGTGGGCCAGCCGTTGTTTGCCCTCGGCGATCACGTCGTCGTTGCCCAGGCCCACGGTGTCCATGGCCAGCACCTTTTTGAACCCGACGCCGAGCGACAGCACCTGGAAGCCGCCGCTGTCAGTGAACGTGGGGCCGGGCCAGTTCATGAAGCACCCGAGCCCCCCGGCCGCATCGATGATGTCCGGTCCGGGTTGCAGATACAGGTGGTAGGCGTTGGCCAGCAGGGCCTGGGCTCCGAGCTCGGCCATGCTTTCGGGGAGCACCGCCTTCACCGTGGCTTTGGTGCCGACCGCGATGAACGCCGGTGTGTTGATCACGCCGTGCGGTGTGGTGATCGTGCCGGTACGCCCCAGCCGGCCCGGCAGCCGCGTGCCGACGGTGAACCCGAAGCTCATCGCAGCAGTAGCCCGGCGAGGGCGACGACGCCGGCGGTGGAGGTCCGGAGGACACCGTCACTGATCGACACCGGGATGGCCCCGGCGTCGACGAAGACGGCGAGCTCGTCGTTGGTGATGCCACCCTCCGGCCCGACGATGATCATGATCGTGCCGAGCGCGGGCCGATCGATCTCGGTGAGGGGCAGCTCCGCGTCCTCGTGCAGCACCAGGGCCTGATCGACTTCGGTGATCTTGCTCGTCAGCTGCCGGGTCGAACACACCGCGCCGACGTCTGGCACCCGCAGTCGGCGCGACTGCTTGGTGGCCTCGCGCACCGTGGAACGCCAACGCTGCCAGGCTTTCGCGGCCCGGTCGCCGGACCAGCGGACGATCGACCGGGAAGCCTGCCAGGGAATGATCGCGTCCACGCCCAGCTCGGTGAGCATCTCGATCGCCAGCTCCGACCGGTCACCCTTGGCCAGCGCCTGGACCGCCACGTACCGGTTCGGCCGCACCGGCGTGGTGAGGTGCTCGCGGACCTCGATGATCAGTCCCGCCTTGTCCACCGACACCACCTCGCCCCGAACGCCGGATCCGCGACCGTCGGCGACCAAGATCAGCTCTCCGGTGCTGATCCGCCGCACGACCGCCGCGTGTCGACCTTCGGCGCCACCGAGGGTGATCGTGGATCCCACCATCGGCAATGGATCGCCGAGATCGTCGTCCAGGAACAACGGATAGGTCATCCGCGGCGGGGCAGCTCAGGCATGACAGGTTTCAGGCATCACTGACCGGCGAAGGCGTCGCGCAGCCGGCCGAACATGCCACGGCCGTGCTTCTGCACGCTGACCTCGGGAGCGGTCTCCTCGCGGAGCTCGGCCAGCTGGCGCAGCAGCTCTCGCTGCTCCTCATCGATCCGGGTCGGAGTCTGGACCAAGAGGGTCACCCCGAGCTGGCCTCGCCCGCTGGCCCGTAGCCGCGGCACACCCTTGGCGTCGATCGCGATCCGGGTGCCTGACTGGGTGCCTGACGGCACCGCGACCCGTACCGACTGAGTCTCGGGCTCGGCATCCTCGAGATCGGCCTCAAGCGTCTCCACCGTCACCTCGGTGCCGAGCGCGGCCGCCGTCATCGGGATCCTCACGACCACCTCGAGGTCGTCGCCGTCACGGCGGAAGACCTCGTGTTCGACCACCTGCAGCTCGACGTACAGGTCGCCGGCCGGGCCGCCGCCGGACCCGACCTCACCGTGCGAAGCCAGATGGATCCGGTTGCCGGTGCTGACTCCGGCGGGAATCTTGACGTTGATCGTCCGGGACGAACGGACCCGGCCGTCGCCCGAGCACTCCGGGCACGGATTGGGGACGACGGTTCCGTAGCCGCGGCAGGTCGGGCAGGGCTGCGTGGTACGGATGTCGCCGATGAAGGATCGCTGCACGTGGGTGACGTCGCCCTGCCCGTGGCAGGTCGAACACGTCACCGGCTTCGAGCCGTCAGCCGCACCCGAGCCGCTGCACCGGGGGCAGAGCACGGCCGTGTCGACCCGGAGCGGCTTGGTCGTGCCGAAGGCCGCCTCGGCCAGCTCGAGCTCGAGCCGGACCAGAGCGTCCTGACCCCGGCGTACCCGGGAACGCGGACCGCGCGCGCCCTGCGCGCCGAACATGGCATCCACCAGGTTGGTGAAGTCGAACCCACCACCGGCCGAGAACCCACCGTTGAAGCCGCCGCCGCCCATGCCGCCACCCAGCGGGTCGCCACCGCGGTCGTAGATGTCGCGCTTCTTCGGGTCCTGCAGGACCTCGTACGCCTCGGCGACCTTCTTGAACCGGTCGGCGGCGCCATCCTCCTGGGCCACGTCCGGGTGCAGCTTCATCGCCAGCTGGCGATAGGCCTTCTTGATCTGCTCGGGCGACGCATCGCGCGAGACGCCCAAGATCTCGTAATAGTCAGTGCTCATCAAGATTCTTTCTATCCTTCGGAGAGGAACCGGCCGACGTAGCGCGCTACGGCTCGGACCGATGCCATGGTCGAGGGGTAATCCATCCGGGTGGGGCCGAGCACACCGAGAGTGGCGAACGTGTCGATCTGACTGCCGTAACCGCTCGCCACCACCGAGGTCGCCTGGAGCTCCTTGTAGGGATTCTCCTGACCGATGCGCACCGTCACCGCGTCCGCACTCGTGGCCTCGCCCAGCAGCTTGAGTAGCACGACCTGCTCCTCGAGCGCCTCCAGGACAGGTTTGACCGTGGTCTCGAACTCGGCCCCGTAGCGGGTCAGGTTGGGCACCCCGCCGACGACCATCCGGCTGGATGCTTCGGTGCTGACCATCTCCAGCAAGGTGGCGATCGCGGCCTGGCCCATTACGGCGAGCGACGGCGACAGGTTGTCGGCGAGCTGACTGAGACGCACAGCGGCCTGGGACGACGGACTGCCGACCACGGCCGCATTCAGGTGGGCGCGCAACTCGGCGAGAGTCTCCTCGTCGTGCTCGGGCAGCTCGAGCGTCCGCTGCTCGATCCGGCCACTGGAGGTGATGAGGATCAGCAGCAGTCGCGAGGTCGACAAGGCGACGATTTCCACGTGCCGCACGGTGGAGTGGCTCATGGTCGGGTATTGCACGATCGCGACCTGCTGGGTCGCCTGAGCGAGCAGCCGCACCGTCCGATGCAGCACGTCGTCGAGATCGAGCGCCCCGGAGAGAAAGGTCTGGATCGCCCGCTGCTCCGCCGCCGACAGCGGCTTCACCGAACCGAGCCGGTCGACGAACAGCCGATAGCCCTTGTCGGTCGGGATCCGCCCGGCGCTGGTGTGCGGCTGGGTGATGTAGCCCTCTTCCTCCAGGGCCGCCATGTCGTTGCGCACGGTGGCCGGGGAGACGCCGAGATCGTGCTTCTCCACCAGCGCTTTGGAGCCGACCGGCTCCTGGCTGGAGACGTAGTCGGTGACGATCGCTCGCAGCACTTCGAGCTTGCGCTCGTCCATTTCCCTCCTCCCGGCGCAGGAGTTTGGCACTCGCGCAGACAGAGTGCCAGTCTAGCGTCATGAGCCAGACCGCTGATCCGATGCAACCGCCGGTCAGCTTCGCCCTCGGTCCCTGGCAGGAGGTCGCGCGGGACGTCTACCGCGCAGTGGCGGAGCCGGCGTCGGTCAACATCGGCCTGATCGTCGGCTCGGAGTCGGCGCTGCTCGTGGACACCGGATCGAGTCCGGCCCAGGGTGCAGCCGTACGAGCGGCGGTGGCGCTGCTCACCGATCGCCCACTGACCGCCGTGGCGGTGACCCACTGGCACTACGACCACGCATTCGGTCTGGCGGCCTTCGACGATCTGCTGACCATCGGCCACGAATCCGTACGCGGACGCCTCCGCTCAGCTTCGGCCCTGGCCGAAGCGAACCGGCTCGGTATCGATGCGGCCGAGCTCAGCGCGCCCGGCAAGGAACTCGCGGTCGCCACGGCCGTGGAACTGGGTGATCGACGGGTGGAGATCGCGCATCTCGGCGAAGGACACACCGACGGCGATCTCGTCGTCGTCGTCGCCGATGTGCACGTCGTTTTCGCCGGCGATCTGCTCGAGTCGGCCGGTCCGCCGTCGTTCGGCGATGACTCGGTGCCCGAATCCTGGGCCGCCACCCTCGACGGGGTGATCGGACTGATGACCGCGGCCACCGTCTTGGTGCCGGGTCACGGTGACCCGGTCGACCGTGAGTTCGTGTTCGAGCAGCGCGGCCGGATCGCCGCCCGGGCCGCCGAGCTCAGCGGCCCGCCCCAGCCGGTCCGACCGACCCTGCCGCTGGCCTGACCGCCGTCACCGGACCAGCCCCGACTGGTAGGCGATCACCACCAGCTGGGCCCGATCGCGGGCCCCGAGCTTGATCATCGCCCGGCTGACGTGGGTCCGCGCGGTCGCCGGGCTGACCACCAGACGTTCGGCGATCTCGCCGTTGTTCAGCCCCTCGCCGATCAACGCCAGCACCTCACGCTCCCGGTCGGTCAGCTCCTTGAGCTGAGGATGTTCCCGCTGGACCGCCGGTCGGCCGCTGAAGGAGGCGATGACCCGCCGGGTCACCGACGGCGAGAGCAGCGACTCCCCCGCCGCCACCAGCCGAATGGCCCGCAGCATGTCCACCGGCTCGCTGTCCTTGATCAAGAAACCGGCCGCTCCGGCCTGCAGGGCCTCGAAGACGTACTCGTCGAGCTCGAAGGTGGTCAACATGATCACTCGCACGCCATTCAGCAACGGATCGGCGGTGATCTTCCGCAACGCGCTGATGCCGTCCATGATCGGCATCCGGATATCCAGCAAGATCACGTCCGGGCGCGTGGTCCGGATCAGCTCGAGCGCCTCCCGGCCGTTCTCGGCCTCACCGGCCAGCACAAGATCATCTTCGGACTCGATCAGCACCCGCAGCCCCATCCGGACCAGGGGCTGATCATCGACCAGCGCCACGGAGATGGTCATCGGTCCTCCGACACCGGCAGCGTTGCCCGGACCCGGAATCCGTGCGGATCGACCAGCTCGAAATCAACCCGACCGCCGACGGCGCGCGCCCGTTCCTGCATGCCGGCGATCCCGTTGCCGCTCTCCGGCAGGGCGACGGCCGTCCCGTTGTCGCTCACCTCGATGACCAGCTCGCCGGACCGGCGATCGAGGTGCACCTGCGCTGCGCCGGACCCGGCGTGCCGGACGACATTGGTCAACGCCTCCTGGACGATGCGGTACGCGGCCTGATCGGTGGTGGTCGGCAGCACCGGGAACGGGTCCGGCCGCCGCCACACCCGGACCTCCCGCCCGGCCGCCACCAGCGCGGCCACGAGCTCGTCGAGCCGGTCGAGCCCCGGGCGCAGTCCGTGCGGCACGCTCCCGTCCGGATCACGGAAGACGCCGATCGTGGTGCGCAGTTCCGACAGGGCGTCCTTGCTGGTCTTCCGGATCGCCTGCAGCGACTCGGCCAACTGCGGATCGCTCGGGGCCCGCTTGTCCAGGACGTGCAGCGCGACCCCGGCTTGCATGGTGATCACCGACAGGCTGTGCCCGACCACGTCATGCACCTCGCGGGCGATGCGCAGCCGTTCCTCGTCGGCGTACCGGCGACGATCCTGCTCCCGGGCCCGGAGGTCGTTGTCCCGGCGGGCCCGGTGGAGCAGGGCGAACATCGCCGGCAAGACGGCGATCGACACCGCGCCCAGCAGCTCGGCGTAGAAGGTCGGGTTGAGCAGCCCCCACGCCGTTTCCGGCCAGTGCCCGGCCAGCACCACGGGCAGCAGTCCGGCGGTCATCGGCACCCACCGCCGGAGCGGCAGCGCGCCCGCCATGGCGAAGACTCCGAAGGCCAGTGCGAGATAGACCGGGCTGACCTCGGCGCCGAGCGCACGATATCCGGCCAATCCGACGAGCAGGAGTCCGAACCCGAGGCGTGGCCACCGGCGACGGATCGCCACTCCGACCACGACCACCACCAAGAAGAGGTCGACGGCCGGCGAGATGGTGGCCCATTCGGGGTGGAAGTCCTGCCCGTCCCGTCCCATCGACGGCCGCCGCTCCAGCCGCGGGTGGTCCCAGGTGACGTGCGCGCCGGCCCAGCCGGCCCACCCCAGGATGAGGCCGAGCAGGCTGTCAATCACCAGCGCGCGATTGCGCATCGCAGACGATCCTCTCGACGGCTGGCACCGAGCCTAGGCCGGTCGTCGGGCCGGCGCGTCGGGTGCGGAACGTATCTGCCCTACGTCCGCCGACGTAGGGAAAGTGTCGCTCCGCAGCCGATGTGCGACGGCGGCCGACCACCCACCATGGAGCCATGAGCAACCCACTCCTCATCCCGCTGGAGGGCGGCTTCGGCCACCATGGCCAGCCGCTCGCCCATGGCGGGCCACCCTTCGCCGACCACATGTCGGCTTTCTCTCCCTTGATCGGAGCTTCGATGTTCGCCCTGTTCCTGCTGTTAGTCCTCGCGACCTTCTTCCTCATCCGGAGTGGACGGATCACTCCGCCGCCGTGGCTTGCGCAGCATCACTCGCCCGAAAGCGAAGCCAAGCGCATCTTGGCTGAGCGGTTCGCCCGCGGCGACATGTCCAGTGACGACTTCATGGAGCGCGCCAGCATCCTCAACTGGACCCCGGGCAGCGATCTGTTGAGCCACGGCAAGTCGCGCAAGAAGCGTCAGAGGTAATTGATGACGGACTCCTGGGTCAGCTGCCTCGTGGCGCCGAGCAGCTCCTCGATGCTGGCTGATCTGAGCAGCACCAGCTGATCCATCGCCGTCAGCGGGGCGATGGCGGCCAGCTGCCAGGCTGCGGCCACCGGGTCGTCCGACAGCTTGATGTCGGGCGACCACAGGTGGTCGGCGAACTCACTGGCGCGGGTGAGCGTGCGGCGTACGAGATCCTCGGTCTCGTCGCGATTCGCTTGTTGATCGGCCGTCCAGATCAACTCGGGCAGGTGTTCGACGGCGGCCCGTGGATAGGGGTCGTCGTCCAGCCAGTCCGTAACCCGGAACCGGGAAACGCCGTGGGCCACCAGCCGGACCAGCCCGTCCTGAGCATCGAGGTCGGTGACCTCGGCCACGGTGCCGATGTCGAAGCGCTGCTCGCCGCCACCCACCTCATGGCCACGTTCGATCAGGACAACCCCGAAACGCAGATCCTTGGCCTCGATCAGCGCGACCAACATCTGCCGGTAGCGCGCCTCAAAGACCTGGAGCGGCAGCGGCATGTGGGGGAAGAGCGGCGAGCCCAACGGGAACATCGCAAGTTCGGGCACGAGGTCCAGCCAATCACGGCGGCCGGCGTCTACTCTGCCGGGATGACTTCTCGCGGCAGCCGCTACAGCAGCGATGTGCTCAGCCCGGGCTGGCAACAGGCCAAGAAGGTCATCAGCGTGGAGCTGGTGATCAAGCCGGGACTGGTGGTGGAGGATCCGACCAGCGGTTTCTGCGGCGCGGTGATCCGCTGGGAGAACGGCTTGGTGATCTTGGAGGACCGGCGGGGCAAGCGGCGAAGTTTTCCGTTGGGTCCGGGCTTCCAGTACGAGGGCCAGCCGGTCAAGCTGATCGCGCCGACCCGGGCGACCGCTCGCCCGACCCACACCGCATCCGGCTCCATCGCCGGTCCGGCCGAACGCGCGAAGGTCGCGCTGCCCAGCCGCATCTACGTCGAGGGCCGCCACGATGCCGAGCTGGTCGAGAAGATCTGGGGCGACGACCTGCGGCACGTGGGGGTCGTCGTCGAATATCTCGGCGGCGTGGATGATCTGGCGGCCGTGATCGCCCAATTCGCGCCCGAGCGGGGCCGGCGGCTCGGGGTGCTCGTCGATCACCTGGTGACCGGCAGCAAGGAGAGCCGGATCGCCGCCCAGGCTTCGCAAAGCCCCTATCGCGACTTCGTGCTGGTCCTCGGCCACCCGTACGTGGATGTCTGGCAGGCGGTGAAACCCGAGCGCGTCGGCCTGAAGGTCTGGCCGGAGATCCCGCGCAGCATCGAATGGAAGCACGGCATCTGCGACATCCTGGGACTGCCCCACGACGACCAGGCCGACATCGCCCGCGCGTGGCAGCTGATTTTGGGCAAGGTGCGGTCCTGGTCTGACCTCGAGCGTCCCCTGCTGACCACCGTCGAGCAGTTGATCGACTTCGTCACCCAGGACGCGGCTTAATCCAGCAGGTCCCTGATCACGCCGTCGGCCAACAGGCGTCCGCGCAGGGTCAAGATCAACTTCTCGTTGACGACCGCCGCGAGTTCCCGGACGACCAGATCGGAGATTCGGTCGCGTTCGGTGAGCGTCAGCACCGCAAGATCAAGGCCGTCGGCCAGCCGGAGCTCCAGCAGCACCCGCTCGACCCGTTGATCATCGGCCGTCAGCTGCTCTCGAGCGTGGGCCGGCGAGACCCCGCCGGCCAGCCGTTTCGCGTACGCCTGCGGGTGTTTGACGTTCCACCAGCGGACTCCGCCGACATGGCTGTGCGCCCCGGGCCCGACTCCCCACCAGTGATCGCTGCGCCAGTAGGCCAGATTGTGGCGACACTGCGCTGACCGATCCAGGGCCCAGTTGCTGACCTCGTACGCGCGGTAACCGGCGTCCGTCAGCCGCTGCTCGGCGATCAGATACTTGTCGGCCAGATCATCATCGTCGGTCATCGGGAGTTCACCGCGGCGGATCCGGACGGCCAGTCGGGTGCCCTCCTCGACGATCAGGGCGTACGCGCTGAGGTGATCGGGCTCGGCCGCGATCGCCGCCTCGAGGCTGGCTTCCCAGTCGGCAACGGATTCGCCCGGAGTGCCGTAGATCAGATCGAGGCTGGTGTGGTCGAAGCCCGCGGCCTTCGCCTCGGCCACCGCCTGCTGGGGGCGGCCCGGTGAGTGCACCCGGTCGAGCACCGCGAGCACGTGGGGGGAAACCGACTGCATGCCGAACGAGATCCGGTTGAAGCCATGGTGGCGCAATGCGGCCAGTCCGCCCGCGTCGATGGACTCCGGATTGGACTCGGTGGTGATCTCGGCATCGGAGGTCAGCCCGAACTGCTCACGCACGGCGCCGACCAGCCGACCAAGATCATCGGGTGGCAGCAAGGTGGGGGTGCCGCCGCCGACGAAGATCGTCGACACCGGCGGCGCTTCGTCACCGAGCACCCGATGGGCCAGCGCCAGCTCACCGAGCGCGGTGTCGACGTAGCCGGCCCGACTGGCGCCGGGCTGATCGCCCAGTTCGCTCGCGGTGTAGGTGTTGAAATCGCAGTACCCGCAGCGCGTCGTACAGAACGGCACGTGCAGATAGATGCTCAGCGGGCGGCCGCCGACCGTGGCCAGGGCCTCCTCCGGGAGTGCCCCATCGATCGGAACGGGCTCGCCCGGAGGCAGGGTCGACGGCACCCGACGACCTTAGTGGCGTCAGGGAACCAAGACGACCTTGCCGCGTACGTGGCCGCTCTCGCTGATCCGGTACGCCTCGGCGAACCGATCGAACGGGAAGGTCTGGACCTTGATCACCAGCCGGCTGTCGGCCAGCACCTGGGCCCCGAGGGCGAGCGCCTCGAAGGGCTGCGAGTCCGGTCCTCCGCCGCTCACCCGGGCCCCCGCGGCGGGCGCCTCGAAGTTGGCGATCGACAACACCTGGGACGGCTCCGGCACGAGGGCGACGAGGTCGGCGATCGGCGACTTGCCGGCCACGTCCAGGACGGCATCGATCGTGAGGTCGGGGATGGCCCGGACTCGATCGACCAGCCCGGCACCGTAGAGCACCGGGGTCGCGCCGATCTCCCGCAGGTAGTCGTGGTTGTCCTGGCTGGCCGAGGCGACCACCGTCGCACCGGCCGCGATCGCCAGTTGGGTGGCGACCGAGCCCACACCGCCGGCGCCGCCGTCGACGAACAGCGTGTCACCCGGCTTGATCGCGAGCAGCCGGAGCGCGCGTTCCGCAGTCTCGACCACGACGCCGGCGGCGCCGGCGACGGCCCAGTCGACCGACGACGGCTTGGCCGCCCAGGCGTCCAGCACCGCGAACTCGGCCTGGGTGGCGTTGCCCTTCCCGAAGACGTCGTCGCCGACCGAGACCCCTTCCACTCCTTCGCCGACCTCGTCGACCACGCCGGCGGCGTCGAATCCGGCGTACCCCGGACCGTCCAGCGGCTGGCCGCCGCTCATATAGCCCCGCCGGATCTTCCAGTCGATCCCGTTCACGCTGGCGGCTGCGACTTTGATCCGGATCTCACCGGGTCCGGCGTGCGGCTCGGGCGCCTCACCGAGGGACATCGTCTCCGGGCCTCCGTACTCGGCGTACTGCACTGCAAACATTCGCGTGTCCTCTCGGGTCGACTGTCGGACGGCTGAACTAGAGTCCGGCTGTGGCTATTCCTCGCAGAAGTCTCCTCCAGGTCGCCGGCGGGCTCGCCGCGGCCGCCGGTCTCGCGGCGTGCGGGTCCAACACCGGTCGGCCGAGCGGCGACGTGAGCTCGTCCGCCCCGGCGCCCGGATCGGGTGCCGCCCTGAGCCAGTGGTACCACGAATACGGCGAGGACGGCGTCGAGGCGGCCGTCAAGCGCTACGCGGCGGCGTACGACCGGGCCAAGGTCACGGTGAAGTGGAATCCGGGCGACTACGACAAGCTGGTTTCGGCCGCCCTGCTGACGTCGACCGTGCCGGACGTCTTCGAGTACGCGAACGGCCCGACGCTCGACATGATCAAGGCCGGCCAGGTGGTCGACCTCACCGAGACACTCGGCGATGCCGCGGCGTCGTTCAGCCAGCCCGTGCTGACCGCCGCCTCCTGGGAGGGGAAGATCTACGGCATCCCCCAGGCCACCGACATGCAGATGCTCTTCTACCGCAAGTCCGTGCTGGAGAAGGCGGGCGTTCAGCCCCCGACGACGATGGAGCAGCTGATCGCTGCGGCGAAAGCCGTCACCACCAAGGACCTGGGCGGCTTCTTCGCGGGTAACGACGGCGGCGTCGGTGTGCTCACCCAGATGCTCATCTGGTCGGCCGGGCAGGAGATGATCAACGAGGCCAAGACCGGGATCGCCTTCGACAACGCCGACGGCTACGCCGCACTGGCGGCGTTCCGCGACCTCCGAGCGTCCGGCGGCCTGCTGAAGAGCGCTTCGGCCGACTGGTTCGACGCCGCGCCGTTCATCAACAGCGAGGCCGCCATGCAGTGGACCGGATTGTGGACGTTACCCGATGTGCAGAAGGCACTCGGCGACGACTTCGATGTCCTGCCGTTCCCGGCCATCGGTGCCGGCGGACGCCAGTCGGTGCCATTCGGTGCCTACGGGTCAGCCGTGGCAGCCAAGGGAGTCGATCCCGACGCGGCCAAGGAGTTCGTGAAGTGGCTGTGGGTCGACCAGGCCGAGGATCAGGTCGACTTCGCCAACTCCTACGGCACCCACATCCCGGCCCGGCCCGAGTTGTTCGCCAAGGCGGACAAGATCGCGAGCGGCCCCGGCGCTTCGGCCGCCAAGTTCGTCGACGAGCTCGGGCACGCGCCCGACAAGCTGTGGACCTCGGCCATCTCCCAGGCGATGGTGGGCGCGGTCACCAACGTCGCGACCAAGAACGCCGACCCGAAGGCCGAGATCGGCAAGGTCGCCGCCAAAGCCAGCACCGAGATCAAACGCGTCAACGGGTGAGTTCGCCGCTCGTCGGGCGGCGCCGGCAACAGGCGCGGGTCGGCCGCAGCCGCGCACTCTGGTTCTGGGTTTTCACCGGCCCGTTCACCGCCGGGTTGTTGATCTTCGTCTACATCCCGCTCCTGTGGAGCGTCTATCTTTCCTTCTTCGACGCCCGCAACACCGTGACCCCGACACGTTTCGTCGGTCTGGGCAACTACTCCTACCTGCTGACCGACCAGGCCTTCCTCACCAGCATGGGCACGTTCATCGCCTTCGCGCTGTTCATCGTGCCGACCACGTTCGCCGCCTCGCTCGGTCTGGCGCTGCTGGTCAACCGGGCCACGGTCGCCCGCGCGTTCTTCCGCTCGGCCTTCTTCCTGCCGACGGCCTGCTCGTACGTGATCGCCGCGGCGATCTGGCGGCTGTCGATCTTCAACGGGGCCCGCTTCGGGCTGATCAACAACATCATCAGGGCCTTCGGCGGCGAGCCCATCGACTGGCTCAGCGGTGAGCACTACCTCTACTGGGTGGCGCTGGTCACGCTTCGGCTGTGGCTGCAGGCCGGCTTCTACATGATCTTGTTCATCGCCGGCCTGCAACGCATTCCGACCGACACCTACGAGGCCGCGGCGATCGACGGCGCCACGGGCTGGCGGCTGCTGCGCTTCATCACCCTGCCGCAACTGCGGGCAACCTCGGTCGCCGTGGTCCTGCTGTTGTTGATCGGCGCCTTCCAGGCGTTCGACGAGTTCTACAACACGCTGATCTCGGTCGGCACCTATCCCCCGTTCGCCCGACCGCCGCTGGTCTACCTCTACCTGATCTCGCTCGGCCAGGGCAGCCAGGATCTCGGCCTCGGCAGTGCCGGGACGGTGATCCTGACCGTCGTCGTCGCGCTGCTCGGCCTCCTGCAGATCAAGGTCTTCGGGTTCGCGCCCCGGGAGGCCCCGGCCCGGGTCCGGGCCGCCCAGCCCGTTGGTGCGGCATGACCCCGCGAGTGGGTGCGGCACTGCGCTACAGCCTGCTGAGCGTGCTGGCCGCATTGTTCCTGCTGCCGTTCTACGTGCTCGTCCGCAACGCACTGCTGACCCGCCAGGAGCTGGCCGCGGCTCACTGGGTCCTCGTGCCGACCCACCCCAGCCTGGACGGACTGCGGAACCTGTTCACCGACAGCAGCGTCGCGATGGGCCGGAGCATGATCAACTCCGCGGTCGTCGCCCTGCTCCAGACCGCCGCCACGGTTTTGATCTCGGCCATGGCGGCGTACGGCCTGGCCCGGATCGGCAACCGGCTCGCCGGCTTGATCACGGTTCTCACGGTGCTCACGTTGATGGTCCCGGCCGCGGTCACCTTCGTCCCGAGTTTCGTCATGGTGTCGAGTCTCGGCTGGATCTCCTCGCTGCGCGGCTTGATCATCCCGACGATGTTCTCCGCGTTCGCCACCTTCTTGTTCCGGCAGTTCTTCCGCGGCTTCCCACGGGAGTTGGAGGAGGCCGCGATGATCGACGGCGCCGGCTACTGGCGAACGTTCTGGCGGATCGTCGCGCCCAACGCGTACGGCATCGGTGCGGCCGTCGGCACCATCACGTTCATCGGTTCCTGGAACAGCTTCCTGTGGCCCCTGCTCATCGGGCAGGACCAGCAGTACCGCACCGTCCAGGTGGCGCTGAGTGTCTTCATGAGCTCGCAGCGGGTGGACTATCCGGCCTTGTTCACCGGAGCGATCGTGTCGATCATCCCGGTGCTGCTGGTCTTCTTGTTCCTGCAGCGCTACCTGGTCCAAGGGGTCGAAAGCTCAGGTATCGATTGAGGCCGGCCTTCGATGCAGCCGGCCGGCGTGCCAGCCGTAGTCCTGATCGGCCGCGTGGAACGCCGCCGCCAGTCGGCGCGGGACTCCGGCGAACTCCCCGTGATCGAAGAAGGTCGCCGCTGTGACGTCGACCCGCACCGGCGTCGGCGTCCAGGTCGGCTCGGTGGACTTCACCACAACGATGCCCTCGGGGTCGGGCGCGAAGGTGTACGGCACCGGTCCGGCGAACCGGCGGGCCGCGGCGTCATCGTCGAAGGGACTGTCGTCGGGCCGTCGGTGATCATCGAGTGCGGCGGTGAGGTCGACATCGGCCGAGCCGTCGGTCGAGGTGATCATGAAACGAAGTCGATCATCGTCGGCCGACACCTGGGCGCGCACGGTCCGGTAGTGATATCGGGTCGTGAGGTTGGCCCCGCCGGTGCTGAGCCACGACGACGACTGGCTACCGAGGACCCGGACGCCGCGGATCATCGTTCCCTGGTCGGTCCGCATCCGGCAGAACACCCGATAGCCAGCCATCACCTGGACGCCGGCACCGCTGAAAGGCAGTCGGCCCGGTCGTAGTTGATCAAGCTCGACCAACGCGACGGCGGCGAAGGCGGAGGTGGTCCCGGCTGCATCGGTGGAGGTGTCCAATTCGAGCCCGGGCACGAGAAACGCGGTCAGAACCTCGGGCGGGTACGCCCAGATCACGACCAGCGAATGCCGGAAATGCGCCTGCAGGGGGATCGGATGCCGTTGCAAGGGCGTCAGCACCGCCTCGGTCGCGGTTCGCGAGGCCCGGATGATCGACCACGGCAGCGGCACCTGCTTCATCGCTCGGCCGGCTACTTCTTGTCAGCCTTGCCCGAATCGGTGGTCGACAACGCCGCGACGAAGGCCTCCTGCGGCACTTCGACCCGGCCGACCATCTTCATCCGCTTCTTGCCTTCCTTCTGCTTCTCGAGCAGCTTCCGCTTGCGGGTGATGTCACCGCCGTAGCACTTGGCCAGCACGTCCTTGCGGATCGCCCGAATCGTTTCCCGGGCGATCACCCGGGCCCCGATGGCGGCCTGGATCGGCACCTCGAACTGCTGCCGCGGGATCAGATCCTTCAGCTTGCCGGCCATCAACAGCCCGTAGGCATAGGCCTTGTCCTTGTGCACGACGGCGGAGAACGCGTCCACCGGCTCTCCCTGCAGGAGGATGTCCACCTTGACCAGGTCGGCGGGCTCCTCCCCCGCCTGCTCGTAGTCGAGGCTCGCGTACCCCTTGGTCCGGGACTTGAGGGCGTCGAAGAAGTCGAAGACGATCTCGGCCAGCGGCAGCGAGTAGCGGATCTCCACCCGGTCCGCGGACAGGTAGTCCATCCCGTGCTGGATGCCGCGGCGGGTCTGGCACAGCTCGAGGATCGTCCCGATGTACTCGGTCGGGGTGAGGATCGTTGCCTTGACCACCGGCTCGTACACCTCGGCGATCTTGCCGTCGACCGGGTACTCCGAGGGGTTGGTCACCGTGAGCTCGGTGCCGTTCTCCATCACCAGCCGGTAGACCACGCTGGGCGCGGTGGAGATCAGGTCGAGATTGAATTCGCGCTCCAGCCGCTCGCGGACGATCTCCATGTGCAGGAGGCCGAGAAAGCCGATCCGGAAGCCGAAGCCGAGGGCACCGGAGGTTTCCGGCTCGTAGGCCAGCGCGGCGTCGTTGAGCTGCAGCTTGTCGAGCGCCTCCCGAAGCTCGGGATAGTCGGCCGCGTCGATGGGATAGAGACCGGCGAAGACCATGGGGTTGGGGTGCCGATAGCCACCGAGGTCGGTGGTCGCCGGTCGGGCGACCGACGTCACCGTGTCGCCGACCCGGGATTGCCGGACGTCCTTCACCCCGGTGATCAGGTAACCCACCTCGCCGACCCCGAGCGAGGGGGCCTTCACCGGCTCGGGCGAGATGACTCCGACCTCGAGGGCCTCGTGGGCCGACTTGGTCGACATCATCAACACCCGCTCGCGGTGACTGAGCTGGCCGTCGACGACGCGCACGTAGGTGACGACGCCGCGGTAGGTGTCGTAGACGGAGTCGAAGATCAACGCCCGGGCGGGCGCGGCGGGATCGCCGACCGGAGCCGAGATCTGATCGACAATCTCGTTGAGCAGATGAGCGACCCCGTCCCCGGTCTTGGCCGAGACCCGGAGCACGTCGGCCGGGTCGCACCCGATGATGTGGGCCAGCTCGGCCGCGTACTTGTCGGGCTGGGCGCTGGGCAGGTCGATCTTGTTGAGCACCGGGATGACGTGCAGATCGTTCTCCAGGGCGAGATAGAGATTGGCCAGGGTCTGCGCTTCGATCCCCTGCGCGGCATCGACCAGCAGGACCGCGCCCTCGCAAGCGGCGAGTGACCGGGAGACCTCGTAGGTGAAATCGACGTGGCCCGGGGTGTCGATCATGTTGAGCACATGCGCGACCCCGACCTGGCCACCCGCCGTCGGCACCCAGGGCATCCTGACGGCCTGGGACTTGATGGTGATGCCGCGCTCGCGTTCGATGTCCATCCGGTCCAGGTACTGCGCCCGCATCGAACGGGCATCGACCACGCCGGTGAGCTGCAGCATGCGGTCGGCCAGGGTGGATTTGCCGTGGTCGATGTGCGCAATGATGCAGAAGTTCCGGATGATCGCCGGGTCGGTGCGGCCGACCGCGGGCGCAGGGACAGGACTCAACGTAGATGGCTTTCTGGGGTCACGAGTGGTGGCGGGCAGGTGCCGCCATGGACAGACCATCCTCCCACGGGGTGCGGGGATCGCCGGATTTGAGGCGGCCTGCCGCGCGCTGATAGAGTGAGCGGTCGCGTCCTGGAGTCCGAGGCGCGAACCGACTCTCCACCATGACCGTACGAAGAATGTGAAGGCCTGCCCCGTGGCGAATATCAAGTCCCAGATCAAGCGGATCAAGACCAACGAGAAGGCCCGCCAGCGCAACAAGGCGGCCAAGTCCTCGCTGAAGACGTCGATCCGCCGTTTCCGCGAGGCTGCCGACGCCGGCGAGACCAGCAAGGCGACCGAGCTGGCCCAGGTCGCCTCGCGCGCGCTGGACAAGGCCGCTTCGAAGGGCGTCATCCACCAGAACCAGGCCGCCAATCGCAAATCCGCGATTGCGGCCAAGGCCGCACAGTTGGGCTGACCGCCCGGCATGCAGCCGACTACGCCGGCGTAACCCGCCGCCTGAGTCCGTACGACGTCCCGACCACCGATGAGGTGGTCGGGACGTTGTGCGTTTTAGCGGCGGGCCCGACCGGGTCAGCCGGCGCGGTAGTGCCGCGATCCCGGCTTCGGTGTGCCGATCAGCTCGGACAACGTGACCAGGGTGTACCCGTCACGCCGGAGCTGGGCGATCAGTTTCGGGCACGGCCTGCACCGTCGTCGGGTGGATGTCGTGCAGCAGGATGATGGACCCGCGCCGGACGTCACGCTTCACCGCGCCCCGGACGACTTTCGCATCGCGATACTTCCAGTCCAGGGTATCCACGTCCCAGAGGACCTCAGCCAGTCCGGCGCGGGCGGCGAGCCGATCGACGTGAGCGTCCCGGGCCCCGTACGGCGGGCGCAGCAGCGTCGGTCGGCGTCCGGTCACCCGCAGGATGGCGGCGTCGGTCCGGGCGAGCTGGTCGGTGATCTCGGCCGAGGACATGCGGGTCAGGTCCGGATGGGTGTAGCTGTGGTTGCCGATCTCGAATCCGGCGTCGGCCACCTGTTTGGTCAGCGCCGGGAACGTGTCCACGTGCTCGCCGATCATGAAGAAGGTCGCCGGCGCGTTGGCCACCCGCAGGATCTCCAGGAGCCGGGCGGTGTACGGACCGGGGCCGTCGTCGAAGGTCAGGGTCACACACTGGTGCTGGCGGCAGTCGACCCTCGGCCGCTCCTTCCCGGGTGGCGATGGCGTCTGGACCTTGGACGGTTTCGGGGAAGGTGACGGATCGACCGGATACGCCGCGGTGGCTGGCGAGGTCGGGCCGGACGATGGTGGGGGGGACGACAGCGCCCGGGGATGGACGGCGGCGTCTTGGGCGTGCCGGCCGGCCGCCGAGAGCCAGGAGCTCACCTGGGCGGCGCTGATCACGGCGATGGTGTCGTCATGGCTGGGCTCCGGGTCGTCGAGTTGCAGAACGGCTCCACCGTCGGGCGCGAACGCGACAGCAAGCCTTCCGTCGGCGGCCAGCCGGTCGATCGCCACCGTCGAGCCCAGCTGCTGGTTGACACAGAGGTCGCGGGACAGCAGGGTCAGCAGGGCTGTCCAGCCGGACGGCTTGAACAGCTGTTCCGGTGACACGAGGCGCCGACCGACCCGGTCGTACCAGTGCACGGTGACGTGCCGGCTTTCGCTGGCCGCGCTGCTCCGGACCGTGAGCAGCGAGACGCCGACGGCCCGCTCGGACACGCCGATCAGGTTCCACGACACATTGAACTCACCCGCCCGGGAGTCCGCCCGGGACCGATAGCCGGTGAGTTCGGCGGCTACCTCGCTGCGCAGCGACTCGTTCAGGTCCGGGAAACCCGGCAGCACCGGCGTGCTCGCATGCACCTGCAGAGCCTCGTCCGACTGGGTGTCGAGCGTCAGACCCGGGATCAGGCTCGAGGGCAACTCGGGCGGGGCCAGCATGGCGCCCGGGGCGGAGCAGGTGTGTCGCGCAGAGCTCGAATGGGCGAGCGGATCAGTCCGGATCACTCCGGAACAGCCCCCGAGTGCGGCCGCACAGGTCACGACCGCCAGCAACCGCGCCACAAGGCGTCGGTGAAGCGGGCAACGCACAGCGCGAGGCTACGCGCGGAGTCCCAAATTAGCGGTTTGCCCCTCCGCGGGCGCGCGCAATCGTGAGAATGGCCCGTTCGAGCGCGAAGTCGGCGTCATCGGCGGCACCCTTGACCTCGGCGTCGGCGACAGCGACGGCCTTCAACGCCGTGGCCAGACCGCCTTGATCCCAGCCGCGGGCCTGGGCGCGCATCGATTTCAGCTTCCACGGCGGCACGCCGACCTCGCGGGCCAGGTCGGCCTCCCGCTGCCCCCCGCCGGAGCTGATCAGTTTGCCGAGGCCGCGCAGCCCGGAGGCGAGGGCGCTAGTCAGCAGCACCGGCGCGACCCCGGTGGCGAGGGCCCAGCGGAGCTGCTCCATCGCGGCCCCGGTGCGGCCGGCCAGCACCGCGTCGGCGACCGCGAAACTGGTGACCTCCGACCGGCCGCCGAAATAGCGACCGACGTGCTCGGTGGTGATCGGGCCGCCCTCGCCGTCGGAGACCAGCTGGACCACCGCGGCCGCCAGCGAGCGAAGGTCGTGGCCGACCGCATCCACGAGCGCCTGCCCGGCGCCGGGGTCGATCGACGAACCCACCCGCCGGGCTTCCGCCGACACGAACTGCGGCAATTCCCAGGTCTTGACCAGCGGGCAGTCGACGACCTCGGCCCGTGCGGCCTTCAGCTTGTCCAGCAGACCCTTGCCTTTGACACCTCCGCCGTGCACGACGATCAACGCGAGGTCCGACGCGCCACCGGTGGCCAGCGCGACCACATCAGGCACCAGCTCCGCCGGGAGACTGGCCGCGTCGGTGATGATCGCGGCCTGCCGGCTGGCGAACAGCGAGGCGCTGGTCATCTCGGCCAGCTTGCCGGCGTCGAGCCGGACGGCTTCGATCTCGTTGATCTCGGCGCCCGGATCCTCGGCCCTGATCTGTTCACGCAGGCCGGTCAGCGCACGGTCAGCCA
This sequence comes from uncultured Actinomycetota bacterium, assembly GCA_963731295.1. Lineage (GTDB taxonomy): Bacteria > Actinomycetota > Actinomycetes > Propionibacteriales > Propionibacteriaceae > Microlunatus. Next base: position 1,205,814 of record CAVSUP010000003.1, on the reverse strand, counting down.
ACAGCGCTTCCGGTCCACTGATCAGGATCACCCGCCCGAACGGGGACTTTCTCGCCGCCACGGACGTAAGCATGCCAGCCCCACCTGAGCGTTTCTGTCATGGTCTGTTGGTATACATGGGCTGGGTACGAGCAGAAGGGGTGCCGGTGGCCAGCAAGGTCGTGATCTGGCTGGCGAGTCAACTCGTCGCGCAGCGTCAACGGGCCCGCACCGACCGTCGCACCGACGCCGCCGCCAAGGACTCCGCCCGCAAGCGGTCCCGGAACAAGGCGGCCCTCGGTCTTCGGCTGTGCAGCAGTCCCCAGCGGCTCGAGCGGCTGAGCGTCGTCAGTCGGGACACCATCGCCGTCCTGTTGGAGCCCGAGCATCCGCCGGCGCTGAGGTTCCCGGGCCACTATCTCCGACCGGCACTGGTACCGGGGCGGCGTCCGATCACGGTGTTGGTGGTCAATACCGCTCCGGTGAATCTCGACGTCACCGTCTCCCGGCTCCAGACCGCCGACGGGGCGGCCATCGACGACATCACGCTTCGGGTGACCGTGCAGATCTCGGCCAACGCCGGCTATCAGGCCGTCACCGAGTTGGCCGCCGAGCACGGCGTCGGCCTGGAGGACTACCTCCTGGAGCGGGTCCGACTCGAGGTGACCTCGGAGATCCAGGCGGTGGTGTCGCGGACGGCGCTCGACGAGCTGCGCGGACGACCGGTTCGACCGGTTGCTGGCCGGACGGTGGCCGCCGCGCGGTTTTGCCGGCGGGAGTCTGGTGCGCCTCGCCTTCGAGACCGGACCGATCATCGGCACCGACCGGGCGGGATCGCGGACGCCGGAGCCGGTGCCGCCCCTGGCCGGGCCATCGGCCGTGCCCCCGCCCCGCTCACCACCGGTGTCCGCGCCGACCCCGCCGGCCACGACCGACTTCACGCTGTCGGTCGACGCCCAGCTTCGACGCTTGTGGTTCAGCCAGTGCGAGGCCGCGCTCGACGGTATTGCGGCCGCGCGGGCGGGCGGTTCGGTCACGGTGATCGCCGTGCCGCGCACCACCCTCGGCGCGTACGACGGCACGATGGTCAAGGAGGCGTTGACCAAACACTTTGCCGCCGGGTCCCTGAACTTCCTCGTCCTCACGGCTACGAGCTATCAGGACCTGGTCCGGACCTGGTTCCATCAGGTCGACACCGGCCGGGCCCGCCTGGTCGCGGTGCAGTCGATCGACGGCGACGCCGTCTTGCGAGTCGTTGTCGACGAGGTGGACAGCGACGGAAGTGGCGAGCCGCGCATCGGTAAGCCGGCCGATCGGGAAGCCCTTCGCGCCCTGCTGCCGCACGAGCGGATCGAGCTGATTCCGGCCGAGCGGCTGGCGGCTTCGGGCGAGCGCTACCGCTGATCCGATGAGCACTATCGCGTACGCCAACCCGCAGGCGCCGGCCCCCAAGCTCGGCGCGCTGGGCTCGACCGACGATGAGCACCGGACCCGGACCCGGCAGGCTGCGGTGGTCCCGCTGGTCATCATGATCGGCGCCCAGCTGATCTTCTTTCTCCAGTACTGGCTGCCCGAGACGAGCCGGTTCCCGACCCGCGGCTGGTGGCTGACCGAGCTCGCACCGCTGGCGTCCAAGGCGTTGACGAGCTCGGGCGAGTCACAGGTGTCGGCCCAGGACGGACCGTGGGGGGTCACCGCGTTCCTGCTGCTTATCGCGAGCTTCGCGGTCTTCATCGTGTGCCGGAGCCCACGGATCTGGCTCGGACCGTGGCTGATGGCCGTTCCCTGGGCCCTCGGTCTGGTGGCCTCGCTGATCATCGTGGCGGCGCTCGCCCTGTCCGGGAGGTTCACCTCATCGCTGCTCGCCGTGCTGCTGTTGATCGTCTGGCTGGCCTGCGCCGGATTCGCCACGGTCGGCAAGATTTTCGACGAGCCGTCGCCGTCGGCACGCAGGTCGTGGCGCCACGGTCTGCCGGTGCTGATCGCGTACGCGATCATCGGGCCGGTGCCGACCGCGGTGGGCCGATGGCTGTTCGGGGCTGAGCTTCGGGACGCGGCCGCCGACCTGCAGCACAACCTGGTTGCGCTGCGGCTGGCCGCTCTGTGGACGCCCGGGACCGCGCTCTTCTATCTCTGTGGACTGGTCGTCGGGATAGGCGTCTGGGTGGCCTACCAGTGGTGGCCGCCGCGGGAACGGGTCCTCGCGCTCAGCCTGGCCCTGGTCGCCTTCCTGCTGCTGATGGGCGGATTGGGCTGGCCGACCTCGTCGTTCGCCGGCCATCGGGTGACCACCTTGCGCTATGAGAGCCCGCAACAACGCGTCCACTTCGCCTGTGGCTCATTCCTTTTCCAGCAGCAGCCGTCGGCCCAGTTGCAGCCCGCCTTGACGGTGGCGTTCAGCGGTTTCAGTTGCAAGACGGTCACCACGTACTCGGGTTACACGCAGGTCTCCACCCAAAATCTGCCGGCGACGTTGTCACCGGTGCACGCCAAGACGCCGGAGGGGGCCGAGATCTCGGGCCGGTACGTCGCCGCGCAGTACGGTGACGTGATCGTGGTCGCGGGCAGCAACCGGCTCGGCGCCGAGGCCGATCAGCTCTTCGGGCTCGGCGCGTTGGACGGCACCCTGCGGTGGCAATTCAGCTGTGGCAGCCCGCGACCGCGCACCCTGGCCGTCCGTTTCGCGAAGGTGCCGACGGGTGAAAATCCCGCCCTCGGTCACCAGACGCTGACCGAGACCAAGCCACGGGTGGTCGTGACCTGCGACGAAAACAAGGTGCGTTTCGATCCGGCCACCGGACCGAAGCGGTGAGGTGATCCGATGCCCCGCTCCTTCTCCGTGTCCTCGATCGCCGCCACCGCGAAGTTCCTCGGCGGCGTCTACCTGGGCCGCGCGCGGATCGCCTACTGGGCCCGGGTCCGTAATGACCTGTTCAGTCGGCTCGCGTACCCGGGTGATCACACCGATCCGTACGAGGTCTACGAGGCCTTGAGGACGCGGGGCCAGCTGGTGCCGACCAAGCTCGGCAACTACACCACGACCAGTCATCGATTGTGCAACGAGGTGCTCCGCAGCCGGAGCTTCGGCGTGACCCCGGCGGACGGGACCGTGGATCAGGTCCACGGCGAGATGCTGGATCTCTCGCTGCTCACGCTCAATCCGCCCGACCACAGTCGAATCCGCCGGCTGGCGGCGCCGGCGTTCACACCGCGGCGGATGTCGGGCTACGTGCCGCTGGTCGAGGACTCCATCCATCGGCTGCTGGATGAGTGCGAGCGGGAGCGCGACGTCGACCTGATGACCAGCTTCGCCTCGCCGCTGCCCATAGCGGTGGTGACCCGGCTGCTCGGCCTGCCCGATGAGCCCGCCCGGTTCCGGCGATTGGGCTCGACGATCGCCCAGGCGCTGGACGGCATCTGGTCGCTCCGGCAGGCGCGGATCCTCGGCCAGGCCGACGCGGAGTTGCGGGAGATCTTCGGTGACCTGATCGCAAGCCGAGGATCGGAGCCGGGCGACGATCTGGTGTCGGTGCTGGTGCCGCAGCAGGGCGCGGCCCTATCGGAATCCGAGCTGGCCGCCCTGGCCCGGCTGTTGCTGATCGCGGGTTTCGAGACCACGGTGAACGCCATCGGCAACGGGATGCGCTGGTTGCTCGCCGACCGCGAGCAATGGGAGATGCTGGTCGCCGACCCTGACCGAGCGGACGCCGTGGCCGAGGAGGTGCTGCGCTTCGACCCTCCGGTTCAGCAGACTGCGCGGGTTGCTCTGGCCGACGTCGAGGTCGGCGGCGTCCTGGTGAAGAAGAATCAGTGGGTGGTGACCCTGCTCGCCGCGGGCAACCGGGATCCGGACGTCTTCGATCACCCGAACCGTTTCGACATCAGCCGCGAATCACCCGCCGACCACCTCGCCTTCTCCGGCGGCATCCACTACTGCCTCGGCTCACCGCTGGCCCGGATGGAGCTGGCGCAGGCCTTCCGGGCGCTGGCCCAGCGCTTCCCGAACATCCAGCTGACCGGGCCGCTGGTCATGCGGCCCGGCACCACCCTGCGCGGTCCCCTGCACTTCCCGGTCAGGGTGAACTGATCGGCTCATCGCTGGGCCGTGGCAGTGAGCCGGCCGCGGTCGTTTACGGCGATGGCAACCGATCCCTGTTGATCGGTGCGGAGCAGGGTCATGCCGAGGGAGTTGATCAACTGCACCGTACGCGGGGCCGGATGACCGTAGTCGTTGTTCAGCCCGGCGCTGGCGATGGCCACCTCAGCCGCGGTCGCCGCGAAGAAGGCCGGGTCCTGCCGCGCCGAGCCGTGGTGCGGCACCTTGAGCACGTCGGCGTGGAGGTCGGCCCCGGAGGCGATGATCGCCGCCTGGCCGGGCGGCTCGACATCGCCGGTGAGCAACAGGCGCACCCCGCCGACCGTGATCATCACCACCAGGCTCTCGTCGTTCTGGGCCGAGGACTCATCCCCACCGACCCGCAGATGGTCGACCGGGCCGATGACCTGGACCGTGAGGTCGCCGACGGTCGCCGACGTCCCGGGCGGTGGCGAGGTGATCGGCACCCGCTGCGCGTCGCCCCATTGCCGGATCCGCTCCACCTCGTACGCCGGGGCGGCCAGCGGACTGACCCAGACCTGGCCGATCTCACGACGCCCACGTACCCCGTCGAGACCGTCGACATGATCGGCATGGAAATGACTCAAGATCAACAGCGGCACGGCGGTGATCCTCAGCTGATCGAGGCAGCGCTCCATCACTGCGGGGTCCGGTCCGGTATCGACCACCACCGCCGCCCGCGGACCGGCCCGCACGGCCAGTCCGTCGCCCTGACCGATGTCGCAGGCCACCATCAGCCAGCCCGGTGGCGGCCAGCCGGGCTGGATCGGCGCCACGGCCATGCCGCCGACCAGCGCCGCGCTGACCAGCAGCGACAACCAGCGACGGGCCAGCACCTGGGGCATCAACCAGGCGAGCGCCAGACAGGCCAGGCTCAACCAGACCAGCGCCGCCGGTGACACCGGCCAGTGCCAGGACGATCCGGGCAGCCCGGCTCCGGCGTGCGCCACCCAGATGATCACCTGCGCGCTCCAGGCGGCGCCGAATCCGAACACTGCAGCCAGGTGCGCGCTGACCAGGGACCCGCCCGCCGCCGCGAAGCCCAGCACCGTCGCCGGGCCGACGAACGGTCCGGCCAGCGCATTGGCCAGCAGACCCGAGACGCTGACCTTCTCCGAGATCGCGGCGACGACCGGTTGGGTGGCGAGCTGGGCGGCCAGCGGCACGGCCACCGCTTCGGCGACGACCATCGGCAGCCAACGATTCATGATCATCGCCCACGGCCGCGCCCACCAGACGATGCCCGCGCTGGCCAGCACCGAGAGCCCGAAGCCGATCGACCGGCTGAGGAACGGGTCGACCACCAGCAGAACCACCGCCGCGACGCCCAGATTGCGCAGGCCGGCCCGCCGGGCCCCGGATCCCAACGCCGCCAGCGCCACCAGACCCATCGCCGCGGCGCGCAGCACACTCGGCTCGGTGCGGCAGAGCCCGACGAAGATGACCACACCGGCCAGGCCGACGAGCCGGAGCCACCAGCCCCGTACCCCGACCCAACGGGCCAGCGTCAGCAAAAAGGCCAGCAGCAAGGTGAGGTTGGCCCCGGAGACCGCGGTGAGATGGGTCAGCCCGGTATCGCGGAAGTCGTCGGTCACGCCCGGGTTCATCGCGGAGGTGTCGCCGAGGACGAGAGCCGGGACCAGCGCCCGCGGCGCGCTGCGCCGATGGGCCACCGCGTCGCGCAGACCCTGACGGACCCGCTCGACCAATCGGAGGGCAGCAGTCGGCGGGCTGAGCTGCTGCGGCGCGCTCCGGACCCGGATGATCGCGGCCAGATCCGATCCGCGGTCCGCCGGCTCGAGTCGGCCCGCGATCTCGATCCGGCTGCCCACCGGCAGCCGGGCCCAGGGCTCCAGTGCGGCACCGGTCGCCACGATTAGCACCGGCGCCCGAAGTCGATGGGTCGCCCCGCGCCCGGAGATCTGCACCACCACGGCGCGCGCCGTCCCGTAGCTGCCGCGCGGTCCGGCGCCCGCGACAGCGTGGAAATCCGTGCGACTGATCAGCTCCGCCGTGATCGTCGCCTGCTGGTCGGCCAGCCGGGCCACCGGTCCGGTGTCGAGCCGGTGCGCGAGGATTCCGCCGACGCCGCCGAGGCCGGCAATCAGCACCCCGGCCGCAAGCCACGCCGCCGACCGGCGGAGGACGGCGAGCGCGGTCGCCACCACCGCCCCGGCCCCCGCAACCGCCCAGGCGCCCGGTGTCGCCCACGTCCCGAGCCAGGCCGCAGCCCAGGCCGCTCCCGCGAGCGGGACCATCCGGAGGTCATCGACCCGACGCTCACACCCGGACATGAGGCGCGATCTGGGCATAGGTCTTGGGACCGATGCCGTCGACCTCTTGAAGCTCCTCAACCCGACTGAATCGCTGATGCTCCTCGCGCCAGCCGATGATGCGGGTCGCGGTCACCGGCCCCACGCCGGGCAGCTCCTCCAACTGCGCCTGGGTCGCCCGGTTCAGATCGAGGGTGGCACCGTTCGTGCCCGTCGATCCGCCGCCGCTGCCACCGCCGCCCCCGCCATTTCCGTTGCGCACCTCCCCGACCGGATCACGGCGGGTGCCGATGACGATCTGTTCACCATCGGTCAGCAACTGGGCCAGGTTGAGCTCACCCGGATCGGCCGACCGGCGGAGTCCACCGGCCTTCTCGATCGCATCGGCCACCCGCGAACCGTTCGGCACGCTGACCAGCCCGGGCCGCCGGACCGCCCCCAACACGTGGACGACGATCCGCGTGGGCTTGGTGGGCGCACTGGCTGACGGCGAGCCCGCCGGTGGGCGCACGGACGGCGTGCTGGCCAGCACCCCGCCGGGACTGGCGACGGCCACCGGCCGCGCCCGGAGCAGCGCCCAGCCGGTGCAGAGCAGTCCGACGACCACGAGGGCCGCGATGACTCCGAGGTGCATCCGGGTGAACGGCCGCGGCGGCGGGAGCACCTCGGGTTGCTCCGGGTCACCGACCCCGTCGACCACCCCATCGACCTCGTTGACCCCCTCGACCTCGTCGACCTCAACCGGGCTGGCGCGGCGCGGCACCTGGTCGGCCAGCACGAGCCGCAGCCGCTCGGCCGCCAACCGGGCCAACTCCGGATCGACCACATCTCGACGTTTCATGCGGTGAACCTAAGGACGGCGGCGCCCGATCATCCGCGAGCCGGCAAATCTGTGGACAGCGCTCAGCGCCTGGGCTGAGCTGGGGATAACTCGTTGACCGAGGCGGTCAGCCGACCCGCGGCGAGACCACGATCCCGAGTGTCCCGGGACCGACGTGGACGCCCAGCACCGCGCTGATCTCGGAGACGATCACGGCGCTGCCCGTCAATCGACCCGCCAGCCGGCCGGCCAGCCGTTCGGCGGCGTCGCGACTATCGAGGTGGTGCACCGCGACATCGACCTGGTCGCTGCTGCCGGAGGCGCGGGCCAGGGCGGCGACGCCGAGCTCTTCCAGCCGGGCGAGCGCCTTCGACGCGGTCCGGACCCGCTCGTACGCCCGGATCTCACCGTGGTCGACGGTCAGCAGTGGCTTGACCGACAGGGCCGAGCCGAGCAGCGCGGCGGCCGTTCCGATCCGGCCGCCGCGACGCAGGTACTCCAGGGTGTCGACGTAGAAGTACATGGTGGAGGCGGCGGCGCGGCGGCGGACCAGACCGACCACCTCCTCGGCGGCGGCCCCGGCCCGGGCCGCTTCGGCGCCGGTCAGCACGGCAAAGCCGGCTCCCATGCCGACCGTCCCGGTGTCGACCACGGTCACCGGGATGTCGACAGTGCCGGCCGCGATCTCGGCCGCCCCGCAGGTGCCCGAGATCCGTTCGCTCAGATGGACCGAGACGATCGCGGTGTGACCGGCTTCGGCGAGCTCGGCGTAGGTCGCGGCGATGACTTCGGGCGAGGGCCGCGACGTCGTCACCCGGGACCCCGCCCGCAGGGCGTCGGCGACCCTCGACGGCGCAACCTCGGTTTCGGGGCGGCTGACATCGTCGATAACGACCTGGAGCGGAATCACCGCCACCCCGGCGTGCATGGCCTGGACTGGGCCCAACGAGGACGTAGAGTCGGTCACCACTGCGACGCCGGCCATCTGCTCAGCCTAGGACCTCCGACCGGCGGGCAGCGATTGTCTGGCCCGCACCGTATTCGGTGTCGGGGGAAGGTGAAGGCCGATGACCGATCAGACCCGACGCGTATGGCGCGCCGGGCCCGCAACCTTGGCCTTCGTCTGGATCTTCGCTGTGGCGGCGGGTGTGGTGATTCCCGTCCTCGCGTACCTGATCTACAGCCGTGACGCCTCGCCGTGGATCCCCGGCGGGCTCGTCCTGCTGACCGTCCTGGTGCTGGTCTACGCGTGGCGTTTCGGACTGCACCCCAAGCTGCGGGTCAATTCCGAGACCGTGCAGGTCGTCAACCCGTTCCGCCGCCACGAGTTCCATTGGGACGACATCACCGTGATCGCTCCCGGCGAGAACGGGCTGGTGATCGGCACCGAGGAGTCCGAGGCCGCCGCGTGGTGCATCCAGAAGTCGAATTTCGCCGCCCGGCGCGGTCAACTCACCCGCGCGGACCGGGTCGCCCACGAGCTCATCGACATCCTGGAACTGCACGACCCCCCACTCGAGGACGATCAGACCGGGCTGCGGATCCGCCGCGCCCGCCCGGACGAGAGCCGACTGCTCACCCGCCTGGAGCGCGCCGCGAGCGAGGAGGCGTTCAGCCACATCTTCCCGCCCGAGGAATTCCCGTACCCGGTGAACGCGGTGACCCGGCGCTGGCGCCGGACCCTGGTCGATCGGCATGCCCGCGTCTATCTGCTGGAATCGTTCGACACCCCGGTCGGGTACGTCGCGTACGACGCGAAGACCATCCGGCATCTCGGCGTCGTCCGCCATCAGACCCGCCGGGGGTACGGATCAGCCCTGCTGGAATTCGCCAGCCGGGAGATCTTCTCCGGTGGCGGAGCCGAAGCTGAGCTGTGGGTGCTCGTGGACAATGAGGCGGCCCGCGCCTTCTATCGCGCCAACCGCTGGGTCGAGACCGACAAGCGGCGGAAATCGGAGTATCCCCCCCACCCGGAGGCGATGTTGATGCGTCGCCACAATCCCAGCGCTCCGCGACGAAGCCGGTGACCGCCCCGCACTCGACACCGCGTGCGTGGGACGATGTCCGGCCGGTACGCCGGCTGCAGTCGCTCCTGATCGTGCTCGCCGGACTCGCCCTGATTCCCGCGGTCGCCGCGACGGTGATGCGGCTGTTCCCGCCGCTGGACGACGCCACCGCCCTGGTCGCGTCGTTCATCGCCTACGGGCTGATCGGCTATCTGCTGGCCGCCCTGTTGATCGGGATCGCGGTGATCCGGGCGCGCCGCCGCGGGCCGCTGGTGGTGATCCTCCTGGTCGTCGGGGCCCTGGTCGCGCTGCACGTGTCCTGGCTGGCCCCGTTCTTCGTCCGGGACCATCGACCGGCGACCACGCCCAGCTTCACCGTGTTGAGCCTGAATCTGTACGGCGGCAACGCCTCGCCCGGGCAGCTCTGGGCGCAGGCGCAGCGGGCCGACATCGTGATCTTGGTCGAGCTCACGCCCGATGCCCAGCGGGCCCTGAAGTCCCTGGGCTGGGACCAGCGGTTCCCGTACGCGGTCGGCGACCTGCGCGACGAGATCAGTGACAGCGCCATCTACTCACGCTTCCCGTTGGGTGAGGGGAGGTTGATCAAGACCTCCTTCCAGCAATGGGTGACCACGGCCACCGTGCCCCAGATCGGGCCGGTCACCGTGATGGGCATCCACCCGTGCAATCCCTACTGTGGCGGCAATCGGTGGGCCGGCGAGCACGCCCTGCTCAAGACGCTCGCCAGCCGTGAGATGGGCGCTCCCCTGATCATGGCCGGCGACTTCAACGCCGTCGATGATCACGGACCGATGCAGGATCTCCGCCGGCTCGGCCTGCGCAGCGCGACCGATGTGGCCGGCGCCGGCTGGCTGCCGACCTGGCCGGCCAATCGCGGCGTGCCACCGCTGCTCCCCATCGACCACGTGATGATCAACTCGGAGCTGACGGCCACGGCCGTCCGGAGCCTGCCCATTGCCGGCACGGATCACCTCGGACTGTTCGCCACCCTCGCGGGCGCCTGATGGCTCGATCGACTCGGGTCAGCCGGCGACGATGCTGACGAGCTTCGGTGCCCGCACGATCACCTTGGCGATCGGTCGACCGGCCAGCGACCGGACGACGGCGGGGTCGGCCAGCGCCAACGCCTCCAGCGCGTCCGCCGTGATCGACGGCGGGACGGTCAGTCGGGCGCGGACCTTGCCCTGGATCTGGACGACGCAGGTCACCGAGTCGGTGATCAACAGGGCTTGATCGACCGTCGGCCAGCTCGTCGTGGCGACCGACGGCTGATGACCCAGTTGCTCCCACATCTCTTCGGCCACGTACGGAGCCACCAGGCTCAGTGCGATCGTGATCACCTCGGCGGCCTCGCGAACCGCCGGGTCGGCCCCGCCGGTCGCCCCGTCGATCGCCTTGCGCGCGGCGTTGACCAGCTCCATCACCCGGGCGACCGCGACGTTGAAACGCTGCCCCTCGACCAGCTGTTCGATGTCGGCCAGCAGCCGATGGGTCTCCCGGCGCAGGACCTGGTCACCGGTGGCCGGGTCAGCCCCCGGTGCACTCGTCACCTCGGTGGACAGGCGATAGGCCCGCTGCAGGAACTTCAGCGAACCCGCCGGCGACACGTCGGCCCAGTCGATGTCCTCCTCCGGCGGACCGGCGAAGATGATGGTCAGCCGAATGGCGTCGACTCCGAATTCGTCGATCTGGCGGCCCAGATCCACGCCGTTGCCCAGTGACTTGCTCATCGCCCGGCCGTGATTGATCACCTGGCCCTGATTGAGCAGCTTGCGCATCGGCTCGACGAAGTCGACCTCGCCCATGTCGTAGAGCACCTTGGTGAAGAACCGCATGTACAGCAGGTGCAGGATCGCGTGCTCCTTGCCCCCCACGTACTGCGCCACCGGCATCCAGCGACGGACGTCGTCCGGATCGAAGGGCGCCTTGGTGTAGCCCGGCGAGCAGTAGCGGAAGAAATACCACGAGGAGTCGACGAACGTGTCCATGGTGTCGGTGTCGCGCTTGGCCGGACCGCCGCAGCGGGGGCAGTCGACATTCACCCAGTCGGTGGCCGCCGCCAGTGGGGAGACACCCTTGGGGGCGAGGTCGGCCCCGCGCAGGTCCGGCAGCTCGACCGGCAGCTCGTCGTCGGGGACGGCAACCTCGCCACACGTCGGGCAGTGGATGATCGGGATCGGGCAGCCCCAATACCGCTGCCGGCTCAGCAGCCAGTCGCGCAGCCGGTAGGTGATGGCACCCTTGCCGACCCCGTCCGACTCCAACTGCTCGATGATCCGGGCGATCCCGCTGGCCTTGCCGGCCAGCCCGTCCAGGCTCTCGGAATTGATGTAGCGACCGTCGCCCGGGGTCGCCTTCCCGGTGGTGGCCGGGTCTTCGGCTCCGGTGTCCACCACTTGGCGGACCGGCAGATCGAAGGTGCGGGCAAACTCCAGGTCGCGCTGATCGTGGGCGGGCACGGCCATCACCGCTCCGGTGCCGTAGTCGGCCAGCACGTAGTCGGCCGCGTACACCGGGATCGCTTCGCCGTTGACCGGGTTGGTCGCGTGCACCCCCAGGAAGACCCCGGTCTTCGGCCGGTCGGTGGACTGCCGTTCGATCTCGGTGGCCCGCTTGGTCTGCTCCAGGTACTCCTCGAACGCCGGTCGGCAGTCGTCGGTGACGATCTCGGCGGCCAGCGGCGCCTCCGGGGCGACCACGAAGAACGTCGCGCCGTACAGCGTGTCCGGACGGGTGGTGAAGACGGTGACGAGCTCGGGATGGCCGTGGATCTCGAAGTCGACGTAGGCGCCCTCGGACCGGCCGATCCAGTTGCGCTGCATGGCCAGGATGGGTTCCGGCCAGCCGCCCAGCTCGCTCATGTCGTCCAGCAGTCGCTGCGCGTAGTCGGTGATCTTGAAGTACCACTGGGTCAGCTGTCGTTTGGTGACGATCGAGCCACAGCGATCACAGGCCCCCTGCACGACCTGCTCGTTGGCCAGCACGGTCTGATCCTTCGGGCACCAGTTGACGAAGCTGGCCTTGCGGTAGGCCAGGCCCCGCTCGTAGAAGCTCAGGAACAGCCACTGGGTCCAGCGGTAGTACTCGGGGTCGGACGTGTGCAGCCGTCGGGACCAGTCGAAGCTCAACCCGTACCGGCGGTAGGAGTTGGCCTGGGTCTCGATGTTGGCGTAGGTCCATTCGGCCGGGTGCGCGTTCCGCTGGATGGCCGCGTTCTCCGCGGGCAGGCCGAAGGAGTCCCAGCCGATCGGATGCAGCACGTCGTAGCCGCGAAGGCGCAGGTAACGCGCCACCACGTCGCCGATCGCGTACACCTCGGCGTGGCCCATGTGCAGGTCACCCGACGGATAGGAAAACATATCGAGCACATAGCGCCGCTCCCGGACGCCGTCGTCGGCCGGAGTGAAGGTCTGGTCGGCGGCCCAGAACGCCTGCCACCGCTCCTGGGCGGCGGCGGCATCGTAGCCCGTGCGCTCGATCTGTTCCGTCATCTCGTTCTCTCCTCGCTCGCTTCCCCGCCCGTGCCGGGCATGAAAAAACCCCTCGGCCATCCAGGCATAAGGGGCGGCCGCGCAGTACCCGCGCGGCTAGGTAAGGAGAGCGATGCCGTTCATGCCTCCATCCTAGACCCCCGGCTCGGTGCCGGCCGGTCCTATTTCGTCAGTCGCCCCCGCTAACGTGCTCGGGGTGAGGAGATTGACCGCCGAGGACCTGCGCCGGAGCACGTTGCGGCGACAGTTTCCCGATCTTGGCGGCCGGGACTCCGCTACCGTCGAGGAGCTGTTCCGGCGGCTGGGCCCCATCCAGTCCCAGGTGCCACGCTCGCCGTTCCTGACCGCCTCGTCGCGGCTGCCCGGGGTGGCGTACGCGACCATCTGCGAGCTGTTCGAGGCGCACCGGCTGTTGAAGAGCAGCACGTTGCGCAACACCGTGCACACCACGGTGCGCGACTACTACCCGCTGACCGATGTGATCAGTCGCCCGCAGCGCGCCACCTGGCTGCGCAGCCTGGGCTTGGAGCGGGTGACGCCCGACGAGCTGATCGCCGAGGTGGAGGCGTTCGCCGATGACTGGCGGCCGCGGGCTGACATCGTCGCCCACGTACGGGCCTGGCTGGCCACGCACGAGTCCGCGGCCGCGGCCGGGGCCCTGGGTCAGGCCGTCCAGGCGGGCGCGGTCTGGAGCCACAGCGGGCTGATCCGCCGCCCGAAGGACCGTCACTGGGAGAAGCGCACGGACACCTTCCACCGCCGGGTCCGCTCCCTGTTGCCGGAGATGCCGGTGCCGGACGTCGCAACGGCGCTGGCGGCGTTGGTCCGGGTCCACCTGGCTGCGTATGGTCCCGCCCAGCGCGAAGACCTCGCGTTCTTCTGCGGGGCCGGCCTGGGCGCGGTCGACCGCGCGATCGCCGCGCTGGGCGACGAGCTCGTCCAGCTCACCGGGCCGGACGCCGGCCGCTATCTCGACCTGGCCGAGCCGCCGAGCGGTGGCTCAGCCGACCCGGGCCTCCGGATGCTGCCGGAGTTCGACGGGCTGCTGATCGGCTTTCAGGGCCGGCATCGCTTCCGGTTCCTCACCGAGCAGCAACTGCCGCAGGTCTGGGCCAAGGTGAACGGCCTGTTCTCCCCGGTGGTGCTGCACGATGGGCGACTGGTCGCCAGTTGGAAGACGATCAGCAAGGGTCGGCGCACCGACATCGTGGTCACCATGCTCGATCCGCATCCCGTGCTCGCGGACGATCTGTTCGCCGATGCGGTGGCCGCGACCGCGCGGGTGCTGGAGCTGGCCATCACCGATCTCCGGATCCGACCGGCCGCATCATGAGGCCCGTAGAGCGACCGGCTCAGGCGGTTTCGAGGGAGGCCGCGTACTGCTGAGCCGTCCACGCGCTGGCCACCATGTCGTTCAGCGAGTAGCGCATCTTCCAGTCCAGGTCGCGGGCGGCAAGCTCACCGGAGGCCACGATCCGGTCCGGATCACCGGCCCTCCGCGGGGCGATCCGCGGGTCGAACGCGATGCCGGTCACCTCGGCGATGGCGTTCATGATCTCTCGCACCGAGACTCCGTCGCCGCTACCGAGGTTGTAGACCGGCTCCAGGTCGGTGCCGGCATCCAGTGCCCGGGCCGCCGCGACGTGCGAGTGGGCCAGATCATCCACGTGGATGTAGTCGCGGACGCAGGTGCCGTCCGGGGTTGCGTAGTCGTCACCATTGATCTGCGGGGTCTTTCCGCTGGTCAGCATGGACAGCACGACCGGGAACAGGTTGTGCGGGCTGGTGTCGTAGAGCTCCCTGGTGGCCGAACCCACCACATTGAAGTACCGCAACGAGGTGTGCCTCAGCCCCACCGCCACCTGTTGATCGCGGAGCAGCCACTCGCCGATCAGTTTGCTCTCGCCGTACGGGGATTCCGGTGCGGTAGCCGTGGCTTCGGTCACCAGGTCGACATCGGGCGTGCCATAGGTCGCCGCCGACGACGAGAACACCAACTGGTTGACCCCGACGGCCGCCATCTGCGACAACAACACCGCCGTACCGGTGACATTCTGCTGATAGGTCAGCAACGGCTTCTGGACCGAGACCCCGGCGTATTTGAACCCGGCGAGGTGCACGACCCCGGTGACCTGAAGGTCGACCAGGGCGTGGCGTACGAGATCGCCGTCGAGGATGGTGCCCCGGATGAAGGGCACGTCCTTCGGCACGAAGCTTTCGTGTCCGCTGCTCAACGAGTCGATCACTGCGACCGGCGTACCGGCCGCGACGAACGATCGCACGACGTGAGAGCCGATATACCCCGCTCCGCCGGTTACCAGCCAGGTCATGATCACTCCTCGAATCGGGGTTGCCCAGGTGATCCTATCGACGGGGTCGATGGGACTTTCCGCTCGCCGCCAGCGAAACACCGCCGACACATTGGCGCGAAAGTGTCACCTCGGCGTAACGCCACGATCCAACCGCGCAACATCGGCCAGGGAGAGTTCTGCGTAACCTCGGGCGTCCTTGGATCCAGCGTATCGGGGCCACTCACACACCTTCCAGTTACTTCACCGAAAGAAGCAACATGCCACCACTCGAAATCGACACCGGGACCACAGCGTGGGTCCTGACCTCAGCGGCGTTGGTGTTGCTCATGACACCGGGCCTGGCGCTCTTCTACGGCGGCATGGTCCGCGCGAAGAGCGTCCTGAACATGATGATGATGAGCTTCGGGGCGCTCGCACTCATCTCTGTCCTTTGGGTTCTCTACGGCTACTCCATCGCCTTCGGCGATGACAAGGGCGCCGGACTCATCGGCGACCCCCTGCAGTACATCGGCCTCAAGGGCCTGATGAGCACCGAGAACACTGTCACCGTGGTCGCCGACCCGGAGCAGATCGCCACCTACCCGGCGATGGCGTTCGTGGCCTTCCAGGCCGTCTTCGCGATCATCACCGTCGCCCTGATCTCCGGCGCCATCGCCGACCGGGCCAAGTTCAGCACCTGGATGATCTTCTCCGGCATCTGGGCCTCGATCGTCTACTTCCCGGTCGCTCACTGGGTGTTCGACTTCTCCGCCGGCGAGCATGTCGGCGGCTGGATCGCCAACAACCTCAAGGCCATCGACTTCGCGGGTGGTACGGCGGTCCATATCAACGCCGGTGTGGCGGGCCTCGCGCTCGCTCTCGTGCTGGGCAAGCGAGTCGGGTGGAAGCGCGACCCGATGCGTCCGCACAACCTCACACTGGTGATGATCGGGGCCGGTCTGCTCTGGTTCGGCTGGTTCGGCTTCAACGCCGGCTCCGCCGTCACGGCGAATGCCGCGGCGTCGACCGTCTGGGTCAACACCATGGTCGCCACCGGTGCCGCGGCACTGGCCTGGTTGGTCGTCGAGCGCATCCGCGACGGGCACCCGACGTCGCTCGGCGCCGCTTCGGGGGTCGTTGCCGGTCTGGTCGCCATCACTCCGTCCTGCTCATCGGTCTCGCCGATCGGCGCGATCCTCGTCGGTCTGATCGCCGGGGTGCTGTGCGCCCTCGCCATCGGGCTGAAGTACAAGTTCGGCTACGACGACTCGCTCGACGTGGTCGGCGTGCACCTCGTCGGCGGTCTCTGGGGCACCCTCTCGGTCGGCTTCTTCGCTTCCGAGGCGGCTCCCGCCGGAGTCAACGGCCTCTTCTACGGCGGCGGGGTCGACCAGCTCTGGCGCCAGGCCGTCGGTGCGCTGGCGGTGCTCGCGTACAGCTTCATCTTGACCTTCCTGCTCGGCTTCCTCCTGCAGAAGACCATCGGCTTCCGCGTCAGCGAAGATGCCGAGATGGAGGGCGTCGACAGTTCAGAGCACGCCGAAACTGGCTACGATCTCGGCATGTTCGGTGGTGGGGCCCGCGCCACTTCCTACGGCGGCTCCCCGCCACGCCATGCCGAACAAGAGGCCACAACTGATCAGGAGGTGTCGGCATGAAGCTTGTAACCGCGATCATCAAGCCGCACATGTTGGACGAAGTGAAGACCGCGCTCGAGTCGTTCGGAGTGGAGGGCATGACGGTCAGCGAGGCCAGTGGCTTCGGACGTCAGCGAGGTCACACCGAGGTTTACCGGGGGGCGGAGTACACCGTTGATCTCGTTCCCAAGGTGAGACTTGAGGTGCTCGTGGACGACGAAGATGCCAAGGACATCATCGACGTCTTGGTCAAGAGCGCCCGGACCGGCCGCATCGGTGACGGCAAGGTCTGGTCGGTTCCGGTGGACGAAATCGTCCGCGTACGAACCGGAGAGCGCGGGCTGGACGCGCTCTGAAGCGTGACCTCACCAGCGAGCGTCTCAGCGTCGCGATCCGGTCCCCGTGGTCTTCCACGGCAGGGCCGGATCGTCGGCGTTTGATCACTGATGCGGTCGAGAGCAAGCTCGTCGAGCTCTACCGTGACGTGTCCGGCCCGGCCGACGGCGTGGCGCTCGCCGCCGTGGGCAGCCTGGCCCGCTATGAGCTCGGTCCCCGGTCCGACATCGACCTCGTGCTGCTGCACGACGGCAAGAATCCCAGGATCGGCACACTGGCCGATCAGCTCTGGTATCCGCTGTGGGACAGCGGTGTCCGGCTCGACCACTCGGTCCGGACGCCGGCCGAATGCGCCGAGGTGGCCGGTCGTGAACTGAGCGCCGGCGTCGGCCTGCTCGACCTGCGGGTCGTGGCCGGGGATGCCGATCTGGTCAAGGGTGCGCGGACGGCGCTGCTCAACACGTGGCGGGGAAACGCCCGCAAACGGCTTCCCGAGCTGCTGTCGGCGCTCAACGAGCGACACGAGACGTTCGGGGACGCGGCATACCTGCTCGAACCCGATCTGAAGGAAGCCCGCGGCGGCCTGCGGGACATGATCATGCTGCGGGCCCTGGCGGCCACCTGGCTGACCGATCGCCCGCACGAGGGCGTACGCGGTCCCTATGAGTCGTTGCTCGACGTGCGCGACGCCCTGCATGTCACCGCCGGTCGGGCCCTCGACCGGCTGCTGCTCGGCGAGGTCGCGGACGTCGCGACCCAGCTCGGCTATGCCGACGGCGACGATCTCCATCGCGAGGTGAGTATGGCGGCCCGGCGCATCGGGCATGCGGTCGAGCTGACGGTACGCGCGGCCCGCCAGGTGATCCCCGAGCGCCGGGTGCTGAGCTTCGTCAAGCGCGAGCGCAAGCCGGTCTACGTGGAGGCCGATCACGGGCTGATCATGCATCAGGGCGAGGTCGGGCTCGGCCGCTCAGCCAACCCGGCCAATCCGCTGATCGGGCTCCGGGCGGGAGCGCTGGCCAGCCAACGCGGCCTGATGCTCTCCCCCGTCACCGCGGAGAATCTCGGACTGCACCAGCCGAGTCTCCCGGTCCCCTGGCCCGCCGAGGCTCGGGAAGCGTTGCTGGACCTGCTGTCCGGCGGTGCTCACCTGGTCCCGGTCTGGGAGGCGCTCGATCTCGCCGGCTGCATCACCCGCTGGATCCCTTCCTGGGGACCGATCCGGGCCCGTCCGCAGCACAATCCCATCCATCGCCACACCGTTGACCGGCATTCGGTGCAGACCGCTGCCGAAGCGGGCCGGCACCTCACCGAGGTGGACCGGCCCGACCTCCTGCTGCTCGCCTGCCTGTTCCACGACATCGGCAAGCTGCCCGGCGCCGGCCCGGGTCACGCGGCGGTGGGTGCCCCGATCGCCCGTCGAGCGGTCGAAGAGATGGGTCTGAACGGAGCCGACGCCGACCTCGTCGAGCTGCTCGTCCGGCAACACCTGACCCTCGCCGAACTGGCCACCACACGTGATCACGGCGATCCCGCCACCATCGATGCCCTGGTCGAGGCGGTGCAGGGGCGGGCCGACGTGCTCGATCTGCTGCGGTTCCTGACCGAGGCCGATGCCCGAGCGGCCGGACCGGCGGCCTGGTCGCCCTGGCGGGCGCAGTTGATCAATAGCCTGGCCGATCACGCGGTCGGGATGCTGGTCGACGAGGGGACTCGGGTCGATGTGACGAAGCTCGTCGATGTCGGGTTGGCCCGCTCGGTCAAGCTGGATGGCAAGCCGCGGGTCCAGATCGAGTCCCAGCCCGGTGGGCTGCAGCTGGTGATCGCGGTCCGCGACCGTCTCGGACTCTTCAGCGACACCGCCGGACTGTTGGCCACCCACGGGCTCCAGGTCCGCTCGGCCGTCCTGCACACCGTGGAGCAGGTCTCGGTGAACACCTGGCGGGTGGACAAGCAACTGGTCGCCGACCTGCCTGATGTCGCCCTTCTGGTCAAGCAGCTCGAACGGCTCGATGCCGGCGAGACCAGCATGCTCGACGCGGTCCGGCGCCGGGAGGCCCGGGCGCGCAGCCAACCCGTCGAATCTCGTCCCCACGTCGAGCTGGTGCACGACGCCAGTGAGAGCGCAGCCGTGGTCGAGGTCCGCGCCGCCGACCGCGCCGGCCTGCTGTACGCCCTGGGCGGTGCCTTGAGCGAGGCCCAGCTGTCGATCCGGTCGGCGCACATCAGCACCCTCGCCGGCCAGGCCATCGACACGTTCTACGTCACCGAAGCCGACGGGTCGCCGCCCGACGAGCAGCGCACCCTCGATGCTGTCGGCGCGTTGACCAGGGCTGCGGGCTAGTCCGACTTCCCGACCGTCAGCCCAACAAGATCAGCTCGTCGACCTCGGCCGAGGTCGGCGGCTGAGCTCCACGCCGGGAGCAGACGATCGACGCCGCCGCCGCGCCCCGTTGGAGCGAGGCCGCGAGATCGAGTCCGAGCTTGACCCGGGCATCCAGAAAGCCCGCCATGAAGGTGTCTCCGGCGCCGACCGTGTCGACGACCGTGGTCGGGAACCCGGGAACCCTCGTGACCTTGCCGCCGGGCTCGACCGCCGCGCCACCACCCGGACCGAGGGTGATCACTGCCAACCCGAGGCCGTACTGCTCGACCCAGCCCGTGGCGACCTCGACCGGATCCCCGCTGGTCTCGCCACGGGCCCCGGCAACCGTGGCCAGAAACTTGATGTCCTCGTCGCTGGCCTTGACGATGCCCTTTTGCTGCCCGACTGCACGAAGCCAGGGCTGCACCTTGGCCCAGTAGAGGTCCGGGTCGGTGATCACCGTCGGACGCACGTTGATGTCGTACGACACCCCTGCGGCGACGCCGTGCATCCAGGCGAGCAGCACCTCCGCCCCCGGACTGATCACGCAGGACAGCGACGCGATATGCAGCCAGTCGTCGGCCCCGAGCTCAGGCAGGTCGTCGATCTGCCAGCCGAAGTTCGCGGTGTCGTTGAAGTGGAACGTGTAGCTGGCGATGCCCTCGGCGTCCAAGCTGACGACCGCGATCGAGGTGGCCTGCGACGACTCGGTGGCCAGGTCCAGCTGCACATTCGATCCAAGGATGTGCTGGCGCAGCTGCCGACCAAAGGCGTCGGTGGACAGCCGCCCGAGGAAGTGGGTGTCGCCGCCCAACTTGCCCAGGGCCACCGCCGAGTTCATCGGCCCGCCGGCCGACAGCGCGAGCCACGTGGTGCCGAACGAATCGTCTCGGCCGTCACCGGCCTTGACCAGATCGATGAGAGTCTCTCCGCACACCACAAAGCGAGTCACAAGGGCAAACCTAGTGGGAGCGCCCGGGCGTGACCAGGGTGGCCGGGTCACCCGGTCAGGATCTCGGGAGTCGTCAGGGCCATCTCGCGGCGCATGTCGGACGCCCAGCTCTCCCAGGCCGAGGGCGGCACGGCGCGACTGCTCAGATCCAGCAGGATCCCCCCGAGGGTGTAGTCCGGATGGATCTCCGCCAGCCGCTCGCCGCAGACATTCTGCAAAGCGCCGTGACCACTGATCCAGGCGGCCATCCCCAGCAGGCCGAGCGGTCCGGCCGACAGCACCGGACTGACCCGGGCCACGACCTGCCGCCACAGCTCGGCGTGCTCTTCGGCATCCTCGCGGGTGATCAGCGCCCAGGCGTGGTCCCGGACGGTCTTGTCGACCGCGAGCAGCGCAAGTCTCGCGCACACTTCGTCGCTGACCTGGGCCGTACCGAGGTGGTCGCGTACGGTCTGCTGGATGGCTCGCGAGGCACGGTCCCGGTCATCCAACTCCTCCAACCCGTCGAGCACGCTGACCAGGGTGCGCTCGAGCCCCGGGATCTCGTCGGAATCCGGTCCGCGCACGCTGTCGCGGAGGGCCTCCCGGCTCGGAGCAGCCGCCATCCCAGCGAACACGGCTTCGGCCGCGTACTCGTGCGACCCGAGGTCGTACGGAGTGCCCTCGAGCGGGCAGCAGGGCCCATGGCAGGTGAGGCACCACCAGCGGCTGCCATCGACGTAGTACGCGTCGAGCAGCTCGAGATCGCCGAGGTCAGCCATCATCGCGGCGAGGACCCGATTCGCCTTCAGCGGGTCAGCGCTGTAGGCGACCAGGGCCACCTTCTCGGCGCGTTGGTCGGCGCCGACGGCCCGCAGGCGGGCTCCGAGCTCCTCGCCCGCCGCCTCGTACGACGGGGTCGTCGGGAGGTCGACGCGCATCGTGACGGCGATCTGACCGGAGCGGGTCAGCAAGGCGACAACCGACTCGCTCGGATGAAAGCCGACGAGATACGGGATGAGGACCAAGAGATCGGTGGCGTGGCGGACCTTGAAGCGGGTCCGGGATGGCCGGCGATTCTGGCGGCGGACGCGTCCGCGGGTCATGGTCGAGCTCCGCGGGAAGGAGGGTTGAATGTCATGCCGTCAGGATGCGTACGCGAGGCCCGATCGTGCCGGGGTGCGCGAAATCTGTGGATATCGCCCAAACCGGGGGGTCGGCGCCTGTGGAAATCTCCCCTGCCGATCGCCTCGCCGGCGGCCGGTTGTGGCGTCCGACCGGCACCGATCGGCGCTCACCCGTTCAACCAGGGCTGCGCTACCGTGGTGCGGGAGATGGACAGCCCAGACCACGACCGAGAGCCCGACGGTGTGACCGCCGATGGGATGGGGACCGAACGTCGCGGCCCCTCGTTCGTGCCGTGGACCCCGGTGGAGCGCCTCGACCTCACCCGGCCCGCCGGTCCCGTGCCGGCTCGGCCGTCACCGTCACGGCCGGCTCGATCAATTCTGCCGACGGTGATCAGCGTGTTGGCGATCGTCGTCGTCGCGGTCGTCGTGGTGGCGGCGAGCCTGGTTGCCCGCCATGCCGATACTCACGTCGTGCGGCCGGCCAGTCCGGTCGTCTCGGCCCCGACCCCCGCACCGGATCGCTCCAACCAGATCGACTTCACCAGCAGCCGCGGGACCGGAAAATTGATGGTGATCAACCGCTCCTGGGTGGCCGGGGGTGACTTGCATCCGATCAATGGCAGCTATCTGCGCGTCGAGCTCGAATTGGTCTGCGAGTCCGGCACCGTCGACTACGACCCGTTCAACTTCCAGGCCTCCGACGAGGCGGGCCGGATGTTCGAGCTCGACGTCGACGGCGCCGGTGACCCGTTGCTGGCCAGTGGGACGCTGAAGGCCGGCGAACGAGTCCGCGGCACGGTGGGCTTCGACATCCCGCACGGAGCTTCCACCTTGTTGATGACTGACGAATCCGATCGGCCCGTGACGGCCCTCCGCGTCCCCGACTGAGCAGGCTCGCACCCTAAGCTCAGGCCATGGCCGAACTCGAGCAACGTCAGCATCGCGGCTGGGAGATCCTTCGGCTGACGAGTGATGATCTTGCGACGGACATCGTGCCCGGCCTCGGTGGCACCGTGACCTCGATCATCCGCACCAGTGATCAGTCCGAGCTGCTGTGGTCGACACCGTGGGGGCTGCGGCCGGCCAGCGCCGCACAGCTGCCCGGTGGGGCCGAGGCCGCCATGCTCGACACCTACCCCGGTGGCTGGCAGACGTTGTTCCCCAACGGTGGTGACCGCGTCTCGGCCAACGGCGTCGAATGGGGGTTCGACGGCGAAGCACGAATCTGCTGGCTGGACTGGGAGTTCACCGGCTCGTCGTTGATCATGAACGGGCGGCTGAGCCGGGCCCCGTTCGAGATCTCCAAGATCATCTCCGTACGCGGGTCTGAGATCACCATCGGCGAGACGGTGCGCAATGTCGGCGGCGAAGGCGTCGAGGTGATGTGGGGCAGCCAACTCACCCTCGGCGGTGCCCTCCTCGGCCCGGACACCGTGGTCGATTCCGGCGCCAGCGTCGTCCATCCGGACCCTCAGGTCAGCCGGCACGCCAGCTACGACGACATGATGCCCTGGCCGCGGTCGCACGGCACCGACTCCGCGATCAACTTGCGCAGCCTGCCGGAGTCCGACGCCGGCGAGACCAGGCTCGCGTACCTCTCCGACTTCAGCCGGCCGGAGCTCAGCGTGACTCGCTCGTCGCTCGGCCTGGGTGTCGACCTGGAATGGGATGGCGAGGCTTGGCCCTATGTCTGGTACGCGCTCGAGGCGGGCGGGCGGGCGGACTATCCCTGGTATCGCAAGGGATACTTCCTGTCGCTGACGCCGTGCAGCAGCTGGCCCGCCCACGGTCTTGACGCTGCCCGGACCGTCTCCGACACCTCGATGTGGATCGGTCCCGGCGGCTCGCGAACTGCGCATCTCACGCTGCGGGTGCACGGCGGAGGCCGATGATCAACGCAGTTCCTTGCGGATCACCAGCTTGAGGCCGGACCACAGCTCATCGATCGCACACACTTTGACGTCGACGAGCCCGGACGGAAGCACGATCTCGCGAATCACGTCCTCGGTCATATCGGTGTCGATCTTGCTCGACCGTTTGGGCCAAGCAACCCACACCATCCCGTCCGGGGCGATCGTCTTGATCAAGGCCGGCACGCGACGGGCCAGCTCATTGCTGCGAGTCACGAAGATCAACACGAGATCGCGATGTCCCGTGAGCCGACCGGAGCTCCGCAGATCGGCCGGCAGCTCGCCGATGATCTCAGCGAAGTTCGTCGGCGGATCGATGACGGCGATGGCCATTCCGGATTTCAGTCCCAGCTTGTCAACGAGCAGCTTGCCCGAATATCCCGTGGCCATGTCATTCGTCACGCTACCGCTCATCACCTCCTGAGCCCTCCGACAAGCTCAGAAAAAGCCCGTCGAAGGGCCACCTCCACCTCGTTCGTGCCCTGAGCCTGTCGAAGGGCCCCTCCACCTGCGTATCGGGAGTCCCGCCGTCCGTGCCCTGAGCTTGTCGAAGGGCCCCTCCACCCTGCGTGTCGCGGGTCCACCGTTTTCGTGCCCTGAGCTTGTCGAAGGGCCCCTCCACCTGCGTATCGGGAGTCCCGCCGTTTCGTTCCCTGAGCTTGTCGAAGGGCAAGCTCCACCTGCGTATCGCGAGTCCGCCGACATTTTCGTTCCCTGAGCTTGTCGAAGGGCCAGCTCCTGCCCCGTTTGATGGCTCCAAGAATTGTCAGTGGTGCTGTTTAGAGTGAAAACATGATCGACGCGGACACCGACCTGGACAAGGTCCCCGGCCCAGACTTGGGTCTGTTGACCAGTGCCCAGCTGGCCGCGTCGATCAGCAGTAACCATCGTGAGTTGCTGGCCCGGGAGAACCGACAGTTGGAGTTGGCGTGCGCCTGGGCCGATATTCATGACCTCGACTCGAAAAGTGCGGATTATCAGCCGCTGATCCAACGGGCCTGTCTGTTCGGCGGGCCGGGCACCCCGGAGGTGGCGGAGCATTGCACGGTCGAGTTCGGCGCCCTGCAAGCCATGTCGGAGTTTGCGGCGCGGCTGCTGATCGGTGACGCCCTGGATTTGCGGCATCGCCTGCCCACCCTGTGGGGACGGGTCCAGGCGGGTGGGGTGCGGGCCTGGGAGGCCCGGAAGGTTGCCCAGGCGACTCGGCAGCTGTCGTGGGAGGCGTGCCGTGACGTTGACCGGGCCGTCGCTGACACCCTCGGGATGATCTCCTGGAAACGGTTCGAGAAGATCCTGACCGCCACCATGCTGGACACCGACCCCACCCTCGCGCAGGAGCGGACTAAACGGGCTCGGGTCGAGCGGGATGTGTGGGCCACCACCGGCCCCGACGGACTGAAAATGCTGGTCGCGAAAGCCACCGTCGGGGGATGTGGTGTGGTTCATGGCCACCCTCAACCGGATCGCCGACCTCCTCGCCCGCGACGGCGACCCGGATTCGGTCGGTGCCCGCCGGTCGAAAGCACTCGGCATCCTCGCCCAACCCGCCCACGCCCTCCAACTCCTCCTCGCCCACCAACACGATCCCGACCCCCAGACCGAACCGGCCGATCCCGCCGATCATCGAGCCGAGCCGCCGGTGCCGGCCGAAACGGCCGAGCTGGCGGACGAGTTCCTGTGGGACGACCAGGAGCCGGTTGAGCCCGGATTCGACGACGCCCCGGCTGATCCACTCGACAACCGTGAGCGGGTCACCGACGACCCTGGACCGGTCGGCGAACCGGCCACCCAGCCGGCGAGCTTCGACGAACCGGACAGCTTGAACGAACCAGAGAGCTTCGGCGAGCCGTCCCGCTTCCCGGAGCGGGAGGGTGGGTCGGTTCGGCATCCGTTGCGGTTGCCGCCGATCCAGCTGACCGGCCGTCAGGTGGAGGCGTTGAAGCCGAAAGTCGTCCTCTACTACCACCTCTCCGATGCGGCGCTGACCGAAGCCGGCGGTCAGGTCCGCCCCGAACACGGCGACATGATCACCCTCGACCAACTGCACGACTTCCTCACCGACACCCACTGCCAGATCATCGTGAAACCCGTCATCGACCCGGCCGCCATCGCCCCCGTCGATGGGTATGAGATTCCCGACCGGATCCGCGAAGCCGCCCGCCTCCGCCAGTTGGCTGATGTGTTCCCCTACGGCACCGGCACGAGCCGCACCATGGATTTGGACCACACCGTGGCCTGGATACCACCCGATGAGGGTGGCCCGCCGGGCCAAACCGGCGTCGACAATGTGGGCCCGAAAGGTCGCCGCACCCACCGCACCAAAACCCACAGCTGCTACGGCCACCGACAACCCGACCCCGGCACCTATGTCACCCGCACCCCCAACGGATACCTGTTCCTCGTCACCAACCAAGGCACCCTGAACTTGGGCCGCACCGCATTCAGCCACGCCATCTGGCAAGCCGCCTGCAGCAAGGATCGAGAGGGCACGAAAGCGGCTGACCGTTCCGCAGGGGCGTCGGAGGGTACGTCCGCTGAGCTTGTCGAAGCGCAACCCCTGGAACCATGTTGATCTTGCCCTTCGACAAGCTCAGGGCACGAACACTCCGCATCCCGATTCGGAGGTCGACTCGCGTACAAGTTGATCTTGCCAGCTGACCGTTCCGCGAGGGCGTCGGAGGGTACGTCCGCTGAGCTTGTCGAAGCGCACCGCCCGACGCATGTTGATCTTGCCCTTCGACAGGCTCAGGGAGCGAGACACTCCGCATCCCCGTTCGGAGGTCGGCTCGCGTACAAGTTGATCTTGCCCTTCGACGGGCTCGGGGCACGAAAGCGGCTGACCGTTCCGCAGGGGGGTCGGAGGGTACGTGCCCTGAGCTTGTCGAAGGGCAGGAGCTGGAAGCATCTGAGCTTGCCCTTCGACAAGCTCAGGGCACGAACGCTGTGTATCACGACTCGGAGGTCGGCTCGCGTACAAGTTGATCTTGCCGTTCGACAGGCTCAGGGAACGAACGCTCCTCATCCCGATTCGGAGGTCCCTCGTATACAAGTTGATCTTGCCCTTCGACAGGCTCAGGGCGCGAACCTCCGCCTCCACATTCGGAGGTCGGCTCGCATACAAGTTGATCTTGCCCTTCGACAGGCTCAGGGAGCGAAACACTCCGCATCCCCGTTCGGAGGTCGACTCGCGTACAAGTTGATCTTGCCCTTCGACAGGCTCAGGGCACGAAACGGCCGACCGTTCCGCGAGGGCGTCGGAGACTACGTGCCCTGAGCTTGTCGAAGGGCAGGAGCTGGAAGCATCTGAGCTTGCCGTTCGACAGGCTCAGGGCACGAACGCTCTCATCCCGATTCGGAGGTCCACTCGTATACAAGTTGATCTTGCCCTTCGACAGGCTCAGGGCACGAACACTCCGAATCCCGATTCGGAGGTTGGATCGGTTGGCCTTTTACGTCGGGTCGTTCTTGGGGTCAGGCGGCGGTGGAGTAGCTGTGGGCGGGGGCGCGGTCGGCGTGGAGCTGGGATCGCTGGATCCAATAGGTCAGGTCGTCGGGTCGGGGGGATGGGCGGGTGGCCAGATCCCAGGCGAAGTTCAGGGCGGCCAGGGCCTGAATGCCGGGATAGAGCCGCGGCGGGATGGCGACGTGCCGGTAGCCCTGGAGGAAGTACTCGATCAACGACTCGGCCGGGGCGTGCCAGTCGACGGACTGCCGGGTGATGACCTCGATCGCGGCGGCAATGTCCCACGCCGGATCACCCAGCCCGGCCCGGCACAGCCCGATCAGACCGATGCGCACGGTCGGGCGCTCGGCCACCAGAACATGACGAGGGGTGAGGTTCCCGTGGATCCATTGCTGGGCATCCCAGCGTTCGGCGACCTCGACCGCGGCGGCACGCAGACCGTTGCTGGCCAGGTAGGCGTGCAGCACCGTGGCCGGCGGTGATTCCCAACCAGCGCTTTTGGCGATCCGCGCCAACGCGCGAACGTCGAGCAGTTGCGGCCGCGGTGCGGCGCACGGACCCGGGACCCGGATCGGGTAGGTGTGCAGACGCGCCAGCATCGACCCCCAGGCCTGAGCGATCTCGGCGTACTCAGCAACGGTTCGGGACTGCTCGCCCAGGGGCCGGCCCGCCAGCACGGTGGACCAGACGCTGACCCCGGGTGACCCGCCCAGCGCGGCCGGGACCCCGTCGAGGTCGGCCATCGCCAGCAGGGTCAACCGTTCCCGTTCCAGGGCGCCATTGGCCATCCGGTTCTCGTCGGTGCGAACCTGGGCCACCGGATGGCCGTGGACAGTGAGGGTCTGCAGCCGCTCGTCGTCCTGGTCGACGATATCGACCCAGCCGGCGTCCAGCTCGCGCTGCGTGACCAGTCCGAGTCGGCTCGCCTGATCGATCAGCTCCGCGGTGATCATGATCTATCAGAGCGTTGCCGCTGCCCGGTGATACTCCCGTTTGGTCAAGTCGGGCAGTCTGGACTTCCCCAGTACAGAAGGAGCAGGACATGGTCGCGACCTCATCGCCGCGCCCCGCGGGTGCCGCACTGTTGATGGCCGGATTGCTGGCCGGGCTGTGGGTGCTCGAGTTCTTCGATCAACTGAGCGGCGAACGGCTGGACAATTTTGGCATCCACGCCCAGGAACTGGACGGACTGCCGGAGATCTTCACGGCACCCTTCCTGCACGCCGGCTGGGAACATCTGCTCAGCAACTCCATGCCGTTCTTCGTCCTCGGCTTCCTGGTCCTGCTGGGCGGCATGGCCCGTTGGGTGCTGTCCTCGTTGATCAGCATCGTGTCCTCCGGACTGACCGCGTGGTTCCTGACCCCGCCGAACACCGTCATCATCGGTGCCAGCGGCCTGATCTTCGGCTGGCTCGCCTATCTGCTTGCCCGAGGGATCTGGTCGCGCCGGCCCAGTCAGGTCCTCCTGGCGGTGGCGGTCCTGATCTTCTACGGAGGGCTGATCTGGGGTGTGCTGCCCGGCGAGGCCGGCGTCAGCTGGCAGGCCCACCTCGGCGGTGCGGTCGGCGGCGTCTTTGCGGCCTGGTTGCTCCACCGGCGGACGACCACCCGGCAGCCGGTGGCGGCCGGCGCGTACTACCGCTGATCGCCCGAGGGGCGATCAAGCCCGTCGTCGACCGCGTACGCGGGCTCCGCCGCCAACTCCGCCTGCAGCTGATCCAGTTGGGTCCGGGCAGCCGAGAGCCGTTCCGGGTCGTCGTAGGCCCGATCGGCGAAGAACCGTTCCAAGGCTCCGGCGAGCTGTGAGGCGCCCGGGAAGCCGAAGGTTCCGGCCGAGCCGACCAGCTGATGAGCGAGCTCGGTCGCCGATTCGCGCTGGGCGTCGTCGAACCGCCCGCCGCTGGCCACGGCCAACGCGTCCGCCAGTCGAGCCGCTCGGCTCAGGTTGACGGCCCGCGCGTGGTGGCCGATCAAACGAACGGCGTCCCGGACCCGATCCTCTGGATCGCCGTTAGCCCGCATCCGTGTTCCCACTCCTACCATCCCAACAACCCCGACATGTCCGCCGAAAGTGTCATCGGATCAAAGGGCTTCGGTATTACACCGGCAAGCCCGAGTTCGTGCCACTCAGCCTGATCGTCGGGAGGCACCTTGGCCGTGAGGAAGATGACGGGAATGCCTGATGTCATCGGATCCTCACGCAATGCCGCGACGGTCGACGGGCCGTCCACCCCGGGCATCATCACATCCAACAGGATGGCGTCCGGGCGTTCCGTCTTCGCCTTGTGCTGAGCTTCGCTCCCCGAATGCGCAGTCGTCACATCCCAACCACCGACGATTTCGAGCGCCGTACGGGCTACCTCCCGTAACAGCTCGTCATCATCGACCACTAGCACCCGACGTCGGGGACCCCCACCGGAATCGTCACGTGCATCGCCAGGCGCGTTGTCAGGAACCCGTACTGAGTCCATGGCCGAACACTACGCGGGCGGCCACTGGCTGACGATGCGCCGGCCCCGACCGACGAAGCACATGCTACCTGGGCCCGGTGGTAGCGTCGCCCCCATGGAGGGGCTGTCTGGTCCCCAAGGCTCGGGGGCTTGGCGACTCCGCCGGTGGGCCGGGCCCGCCGCCTTGGTTGTCGCGGTCTTCGCGGCAGTTCTGCTGAGCGACCTCCCGTTCACCTTCAAACGGGTGACCAGCGGTAGCGGTCTGGTCGTTGCCGGCCTGGCCGTGGCGCTCACCTTCAGAAATCGATTCCTGCACACGATCGGCCGTCGCCGGCGGGCCTGGCTCTCCCTGTGCATCTCGGCTCTGTGTGCGACGCTGTCCAATCTGCTTCTGCTGATCTTCGGCTACCGCGCCAATCAGCTGTCCCCTAGTGACCTCGCGCTGCTGCTCGCCCTCACCTTCGGCATCATCGGCATCACCACTTTCCCCTTGGCTCGCCGACGGGGCACGGATCTGACCAGGATGGTGCTGGACGGCGTGGTCATCGGCGGTTCGGTGCTGTTCATCCTGAGCGTCACCCTCTTCCCGCAGATCCTCGACACCGGAACCGTCGCGCCGGCTGGCCTCCTGGCCCCGATCAGCGACGTGGTGATCTCCACGGTGGCAACGCTGCTGATGCTGCGCGGTGCGCCGTCCGACCGGCCGGTTCTGGGTCTGACCGCTGCCGCCTTCGGGTGTATCGCCGTCTCCGACTTCAGCTACGCGGTGCTGATCAGCCGGACCGGCGCCTTCACCTTCGGCACGATCGTCGATCTCGGGTGGATCGCCGGCTATACGCTGCTCGCGATCGCGGTCGGCAATCCGGGCAGTACGGCGAGTCCGCACGGCGAGCGACCCGTGGAGTCGTCGCCGGTCCTCGGCACCTCGCTCATGTTCGGGCTGTTCATGGTCGCCGCAGTGCTCAGCCTGGTCAACATGCATCGGGAGACGCTGTCCACTCCCTCGGCGCTGCTCTGGTTCACCGTGCTGCTCGGCGTACTGGCCCGGCAGATCGTGCTGGTGGTCGACAACGAACGGCTCCGGCGGATCCTGGAGCAGCGGGTGATCGATCGCAGCCGGTCGTTGCGGCAGGTGGCCCAGCAGAGTGATCTGCTGGTCAACTCCGTCGACGACGGCATCTACGGCGTCGACCACCAGGGTCTGGTCACCTTCGTCAACCCGGCCGCCGCCCGCGTCCTGGGGTATGCCCCGCACGAACTCATCGGCCAGGACGCGCACGAGATGTTCCACGCCGACGCTCCGGACGGCTCTCCCTATCCGATCGCCGAGTGCTACGTCACCGAGGCGATCCTCCACCGGATCGTGACCAACGCCGAGGAAGACCGCTACCTCCGGGCCGACGGGCTGCCGGTTCCCGTGGAGGTCACGGCATCGCCGTTGATTGTCGACGATGAATCCATCGGTGCCGTGGTGGTGTTTCGTGACATGACCGAGCGCCAAGAGGTCGACCGGATGAAGAGCGAATTCGTGTCCATGGTCAGCCACGAGCTACGGACGCCGCTGACCGCGATCCGCGGATCCCTCGGGCTGATTGCCGGCGGAGCACTCGGCTCGGTGCCCGCCGCAGCCAGCCGGATGGTCGACATCGCCCTGTTGAGTTGCGAACGGTTGACCCGGCTGATCAACGAGATCCTCGACATCGAGCGCGTCGAGTCCGGCGTCATGTCGCTCGACCTCGACGCGCACCCGGCCCTGAGCCTGATCGAAGCGGCGGTCGGACAGGTCCAGGTGATCGCTGAGGAGGCCGGGGTCCCGGTGGTCATCGAGCAGGCGGACGGGGTGGTTTACGCCGACGCCGACCGGGTCGTCCAGACCCTGCTCAACCTGGTCGGCAACGCCATCAAGTTCTCCGAACCGGGCGCCCCGGTCCGGGTCAGCGCGGAGCGCCGCGGCACCTTCGTACAATTCTGCGTAGCCGACGACGGTCGCGGGATCCCCGAGGACAAACTGGACAGCATCTTCGCCCGCTTTCAACAGGTCGACTCCTCCGATGCTCGGGAGAAGGGTGGCTCCGGATTAGGCCTGGCCATCAGCCGAAGCATCGTCGAACGGCTCGGCGGTCGGATCTGGGCCACGAACAACCCCGAGCACGGCGCCTCGTTCCGGTTCACCCTGCCGGCTCCGGTGGATCCGGAACCCTTCGAGCGGGTAACCACCGAGGTCGACCTCGACGCTCAGCCGCTCGCCCCGAACGCAGGCCACCGCTATCAGCCGGAAGTACGATGACCACCATCCAACCCGCCGATCTCGAGTGCGACGTCATCGCTGCCTACGGACCGTGGCGTTTCACCCGCCAGCGCGTGGTGGCCGGGGCCCACGTCGAGATGTTCTACGTCCTCTACGAGCTTGCGTTCGGGCCGCTCAGGCTGCGGTCGGCCGCTCGGCAGGTGCTGACCTTCGAGGAGTTCCGCGACCAGATGGCCGACCCGCGGGTCGACAAGTATCTGGCCTGGGATGACGACGGTCAGCCGATCGGCCTGACCACGTTGACCAA
This sequence comes from uncultured Actinomycetota bacterium, assembly GCA_963731295.1. GTDB lineage: Bacteria > Actinomycetota > Actinomycetes > Propionibacteriales > Propionibacteriaceae > Microlunatus. The sequence continues at coordinate 1,174,039 of CAVSUP010000003.1, read as the reverse complement.
GCACCTGAGATCGGTCCCGTGGATCAGCCCGGAATACTTCGCCGCTCGCTATCCCGAACAGTGGGCTCGCGGCGCGGTCTACTATCTCGGCTTCACCTTGGCCCACCCGGGGATGCGGCACCAGCGGTTTCTGGAAACCCTCATTCAGGTCGGAGTGGATTCGCTCACCGCCGAACGGCCGGTCCTTGCCTACGACGTCTGCGCTTTCAACAATTCGGCCCTGCGTTTTACCGAGCGGATCGAACGGTTCCTGGACCGCTACCCCAATGTGTCCGTCGAGACCATTGACGCCCAGATCTACTACGCAATGATATTTGTATGAGCCTCGGTACAGTTAGGCCCATGACGCCCCGGAGAGTTGCGGTGATCATCGAAGATGACGCTGACATCCGCAATCTCTTGGACGCGATCCTTGCCCAGGCCGGCTTCGCCTGTCACACCGCGGCCACGGGCGCGGAGGGCATCGCGGCGATCCGTGAGCACGACCCGATCGTCACCACCCTCGACATCAGTCTGCCCGGCATCGACGGCTTCGAGGTGGCTCGTCAGATCCGCGGTTTCAGCTCGACCTACATCATCATGCTGTCGGCCCGCGACGAGGAGATCGACACCTTGATGGGTCTCGATGCCGGTGCCGACGACTATCTGACCAAGCCGTTCCGGCCGCGCGAGCTCCGCGCGCGCATCGAGGCGATGCTCCGGCGCTATCACCGGGCCCGGCCCGTTGCGGTCGGCGCGGGCAGCCCGCAGACACTGCCGTCGAGCCATGCCAGTGCCGCCGACGAAGGCCTGCGACCCGGTGGCGCCGAGGACGGAGGCGGGGGTGACCGTGGCGGGGAGGAGGCGGGCTGGCTGAGTCACAACGGCCTACGGATCAATGCCGACATGTGGCTCTGCGATCTGGACGGCGCTCCGGTGGAACTCACCCGCAGTGAGTTCGACCTCCTGCTCGCGATCATGAGCGGCAATCGCCGGGTGATCTCCAAGGATTCACTCGCCCTGGAGCTGCGGGGTGACACCACGACCGGCTACGTCAACGACTCCGACCGCCGGGCGGTAGAGGTGCACATGGCCAATCTGCGCCGAAAGCTCAACGATCCGGTGGGCGCTCCGCGCTATATCGAGACCGTACGCGGGGTGGGCTATCGGCTCGCCGAATCTCAGGGCTGACTCCGGCTCGTCGCAGATCAGCCGGCGTCGACCGCCAGCCGCTGGCGCAACTGGGCTGCTTCCGCGGTAATGGCCTGGAGAAGTTCAGGAATCCGGGTTCGTTGTCCCCGCTCCACCTCGCCCCGCAGCAGGCCGACCAGCTTCGCCAACTCGGTCGCCCCGACCATCGAACTGGTCGATTCCAGGCTGAGGAGCGCGACATGGGCGGTCAGGTCGTTGCCCGACGCGAGCTCGTGGTTGATGGCGGCAACGCGGTCGTCGAGCAGCGTGAGGTAGTCGCGCGCGAATCGCGCCATAATCGCGTCGTCGTCCGAGGCCACTCGATCCACCTGTCGTCATGAGAGTGATCGGTCCCGGCATCTCATGCAAATACCGAGACCGATCCTCCCCCTGACCCGTCTCCCCAGACGGATCTTGCCCCAATACTCGGTCGCCATCCCTGTGCGACCCTTCTTAGGCGAGGTGACCCGCCCCTGCGTCGAGCCCACTCACCACGCTGCCGCAGGATTCCCCGTCCCGCAGGCCGCGCCGTCAGGCACCTTGTGAGCACCATGACCGACAAGTGGCTTCCTCGAAGCTGGCTCCCAGAACGCCGCTTGCCACCCCAAAGCCTGGTGGGGGCGGCTCCGGTTGCCGTCGGTGTCGGGCTAAGCCTCGCTCAGGATTGGCTCAAGATTGGCGGACTCGAAGTGCTGTCGGGTCGAACGGCCCCAGAGAGCACTCATGCCCCCCACCCGAAGGCGAGAGGCATGAGCACATTCCCCGAGCGCGAGTGGCCGTGTGCATGCAATGGGCGCTTCACGCGGTGGCAGCGAAACTACGTTTCCGTACTTTCGCGGTCATCGTGCGAACCACTCATCCGACCACAACCCCGACGTTCCCTCCCCCATAGAGGAACGTTCAAAGTGCTGAACGCTGTCGAAGGGCGATGCCCATCAGCTACCGGCGGACCGACATCTGACAGATCAAGAAGTTAGCCCCCGATCGGGGGAGTGTCGAGGGGAAAAGGGCCGAATGTCAGCTTTAGGTCATGTCAAAAAACGGACATGCCCGTCGCGGGGTCATCCACTGATCAGCGCGCGGATCTCGCCCGCAGTCAAACTGGCTCCCGCGAGCGCATCGTCCCCGAAGACCGAGCTGAAAAGCTGCTCCTTGCGCGCCTTGAGCTCCATCACTTTCTGTTCGATCGTGTCCTTCGCGACCAGTCGGTAGACCATCACCGTCTTGGTCTGACCGATGCGGTGGGTCCGGTCGACCGCCTGCGCCTCCGACGCCGGATTCCACCACGGGTCCAGGACGAAGCAGTAGTCGGCTTCGGTCAGATTGAGGCCGAAACCGCCCGCTTTGAGGCTGATCAGGAACACCGAAGCTCGCTGGTCGCGAAAGCTCTGCACGACCCGGTCGCGATTTCGCGTACGCCCATCCAGATAGGCCGTGGAGATCTCGGCCTCGTCCAGCCGGGCGCGGATCCGCCCGAGGAATGAGGTGAACTGACTGAACACCAGGGCCTGGTGGCCTTCGCTGACGAGCTCAGCCAGGTCGGCCAGCAGCAAGTCGATCTTCGCGGCCGGTACGCCGTCGTGGGCCGGGTCGATCAGGCCGGCGTCGAGGCTGAGCCGGCGCAGCAGGGTGAGGGATTGAAGGATCGTGAAGCGGTTGGTCTCCAGATCGTCGATCAGGCCGAGCACCTTCTGCCGCTCCCGCTGCAGCTGGGTCTGGTAGATCCGTTGGTGCCGAGGATGCAGCTCGACCTCGATCACCTGTTCCTGTTTGGGCGGCAGCTCCGACGCGACGCTCTCCTTGGAGCGTCGCAGCATCAACGGCCGGATCCGCCGGCGGAGCTGCGACAGCCGGATGCGGTCGCCATCGCGCTCGATCGGGCGCCGGTAATACTCCGAGAACCGATCGGGATGAGGGAAGAGGCCCGGCGCGGTGATCGACAGCAGGGCCCACAGATCCATCAGGCTGTTCTCCAGCGGCGTACCCGTGATCGCCAGCTTGAAGGGCGTATTGATCCGACGCGCGCACTGGTAGGTCTTCGCGCGGTGATTCTTGACGAACTGGGCCTCATCGAGGATCAGCCCGGCCCAGTGCAGCTCGACCAGCGCATCGTTGTCGATCCGGAGCAGCGCGTACGAGGTGATCACCAGGTCGGCGTCGACGACCGCCTCCGCGATCGTCGTCCCTCGTCTGGCCTGCGATCCCCCCAGCACGACGATCTTCAGGTCGGGGGCGAACTTCGCCGCCTCGGTCGCCCAATTCGACACCACGCTGGTCGGCGCGACCACCAGGAACGGCGGACCGCCCGGCTCACGGTCGACCGCGCGACAGACCAGGGCCAGGGCCTGGACGGTCTTCCCGAGGCCCATGTCGTCGGCCAGGATCCCGCCCAGTCCGTGGGCGTACAAGAACGTGAGCCAGCGATAGCCGTCGAGCTGGTACGGCCGGAGATCGGCCCGCAGGGTGATCGGCGGATCCACCTGGTCGACCGTGGTCACATCGATCAGCCCGCGCGTGGTCCGGGCCCAGTCGGCCGATTGATCGATCACCACACCGAGATCGACCAGGTCGTCCCACAAGCTCGCCTGGAACCGGCTGATGGACAGCTCGGGCCGATCGTCCTCCCGCAGCGCCTTGGACTCCTCGATCAGGTCCCGCAGCTGGCTGAACTGCGGACGGTCCAGCGCGAAGTACACGCCGCCGTCGAGGATCAAGTGGTCCTCACCGGCCGTGAGCGCGACGAACAACTCGTCGAACGGCACCGTCTCGCCGTCGACCGAGACCTTGAGGTGCAGGTCGAACCAGTCGGCGGAGTCGCGGCGCGGGAACGCAGACACCTCGACCTTCGGCTCGGCCCGACTCCGCCGATAGGACACCACCGCACCCTCGAGCACCACGTGCACTCCGTGCTCACGCAGCCGCGGCAGCACCTCCTCGACAAAGACCCAGGCCGCAAGGCCATCCAGGACGACGTGCGGGGCCGGTCTCGGCGGCACCGGGTCGCCCAGAGCGAGCAGCTCGGGGAAGGCCTCGTACGGCAACGGCAGGGCGGTCAGGACGCGCTGCTCGGCCCCCGGATCGCGAGGGCCGAGGCGATCGGCCGGCGCATCGAGCTGATAGCCCGGCGCATCCGGCCCGGAGCCGTAGCGCACCGCCCAGGCCAGACGTACCCGGTGCTCACTCTCGAAGGACACCGTCAACTGGACGGCCGGCTCGATCGGCTCCGGCAGGGCGATCGAGGCATCCGAGGAGCGCAGGGTCAGCTTCTGCCGCAACTGAGGCGCGAACTCGGCGACAAATCGGGCTTCGTCACTCGCCGGCACCCGGACCGGCTGGGCGTCGACCACCAACTGCCGGAGCTCCCGGCTGAGTGGGTGGTCGAGCCGCGCCAGGAGCAACTCCTCGACGCCGTCAGCAGTGGTGGTCAGCTGGAAGATGCCGTGCGTGGGCTCGCCGAGCACCCCGACGGTGGTCAGGTCGAGCTCCTCCTCACCCAAGCTGACGCGGGGTCGGAGCTCGACCCCCGCGGGCGTCCGGCGAGCGTCCAGACCCACCAGGGCCGGGTCCTCGGACCGGATCGGACCCCAGAGCGGTTTGGCGGTGATCACGGCCAAACCCGCGGCCGGCGCCTGGTCGAGCAGCCCCCAGAAGCCGGTGCTGACCGTGCTGAGGGACAGCCAGGCACTGCGCGGCAACGAGTATCGGGCGCTGGCGCCGGCCGCGGCCCGGAATTGCAGCAGGAGCTCGCGGTGTTCGGCGACGTACGAGCGGGCCACGAAGTCGAGGTCGTCCCAGCTGATCCCCGACCTGACCCAGCTGCCGCTGCGTCCGCGGCGGGCGGGCCGGATCCGCAGGTCCTGGCGGCCGACATAACCGCGGAACGGGGGAATCCGCTCAATCCCGAACTCAAGTGCCAACGACGCGACCTCCGCTCCAGGATCACTCGGCGACCCGGAGAGCAACTTGTCGAGCGTCTTCTCCCAGTCCGGACGCTCGGTCAGCTGGGCCGCCGACGCGAGGTGCCGCGCGACGATCAGCACCGCGGCCGCGTGCTTGCAGTCGGTGACGATCGGACAACTGCAATGGCTGCGGTACGCCGAAACCACGCCTGACCGAGAGCTGGCCAAGTGGACCGAGACGGCGTAGTCGTCGCGGTAGGTGCCCTTCACGCGGCCGGTGATGGTGAACGTGTCCCGATCGACGTCGACGTCGTGCACCCGACCGGACTTCGCATAGACCATGGCGCGCGCGAATGCCTCATGCCCGACCATCTCGATGATGGCCTCGTGGCTGAGGAGCGCGTTCAGGGCCGGCGTCACGAGGTGCAGATTAGCTCTGATCGCTGACAGTTCCCCAGACCCGTAGGACGAGCCGTGTGACCCCGTTGCCGCGGGCTCGGCCCGGGATGTAACAGTGGGGTTTACAGCGTCAACTCGACGCCGAGACAGAACCTTTTGGAGGATCGATGAGTGAGTCGACGCAGGGCCCCAGCGAAGGTGCCGCCGATCTCGATGGCCCCGCCGACGGCGGCGCGAACGGCGTTCCGGGAATTCAGGACGGCGGTGCTGATGGGGGTGCCGACAGTGGCGCGGATGGCGGTGCCGACGGCGGTGCTGACGGTGGAGCCGACGGCGGTGCTGACGGTGGAGCCGAAGGGCCGGCCGACGGCGGAGCCGAAGGCGTACCCGGTGTTTCCGACGGCGGTGCCGATGGTGGCGCAGACGGCGGTGCTGACGGTGGAGCCGATAGCAGCGCCAACTGAGGCTGGTTGAATCTCGAGTTGACGCACATCGACATCTCACGCGGAGTGCCCGGGTCTCCCGGGCACTCCGTGCCGATTGATCCTGGGCACTCCGCGCTGGGGCTGAAACGGCTCATCTCGGTCGATCGCGACACGTTCGCCGCCGACTACTGGAGCCGGCAGGCGCTGCTGTCCACCGCCGCTGAGCTGCCTCGATCTTTCGCTGACCTGCTGAGCGGCGACGCGGTCGACGAGCTGGTTTCCGAACGCGGGCTGCGGACCCCGTTCCTCCGCGTAGCCAAGAGTGGCAGCACCCTCGCCGACCAGACCTTCACCGCCCCGGGCGGCGTCGGCGCCGGTATTGCCGACCAGGTCAGCGACGACAAGCTGGTGCGGCTCTTCGCCGACGGTTCGACGATGGTGCTGCAGGGCCTGCACCGAATCTGGCCACCGATCATCGCGCTCTGCCAGCAGCTGGCCGCCGAGCTCGGACATCCGGTCCAGGCCAATGCCTACGTGACGCCCCCGCAGAATCAGGGCTTCAGCAACCACTACGACGTGCACGACGTGTTCGTGCTGCAGATCGAGGGCGAGAAGCGCTGGCAGATCCATGCGCCCGTCCTCGAGGCGCCGTTACGCGACCAGCCGTGGAGCGACCGCAAACCCGCGGTCGAGCGGCGGGCTCGGGAGGCACCCCTGATCGAAGTGGTGCTCCGTCCCGGCGACTGCCTCTATCTCCCCCGTGGTTTCCTGCACGCCGCCACCGCGCTTGGTGCGGTCAGCACCCACCTGACGATCGGCGTACACAGCTGGACCCGCTTCGCCCTGGCCGAGCAGTTGCTCGCTCAGGCCCTGCGGACGATCAGCACCGATCCGCAGATCCGGGCGTCGCTCCCCCTCGGGGTCGATCTCGGCGATCCGGCAACATTGCGCGCCGAAAGCAACCTCGTCGCCACCGCCCTGGCCACTGCGCTCCAGCACGTCGATCATGATCAACTCGCCAGCACCCTGCAGCAGCAGAGCCGGGCCACGCAGCGGGCCGCGCCGATCGGGCCGCTGCGGCAATTGCGGGGCGCCGACCAGCTGACCGGCGACTCCAGGCTCATGCTGCGGGCGCATCTCGCCGCCACCCTCGACCAGCGTGACGGTCGCACCGTGGTGCGCAGTCGAGCAGCGGATTTTGCCATCGCCGAGGAGGATGTCGCCCCGGTCAAGGCCCTGCTGACCAACGGGTCCGCGACGGTGGCCGACCTCGGGCCGGAGCTGGGTCGTCGGCTGCTGCTGGCCGGCTTGGCCGTTGTGGAGTGATCGACGCGACGAGCGGGTTCCGGTGCGCCGCTAGCGCCCGCACGCGCGCTGATCCTCTGGTCGGGTCAGCGCCGCAGGCCCGCGGCTGGTTGCTGCTGGAACACCCCGGACCGTGGCCGGTCGACGCGATCGCCGGCTCGGGGATCGAGCCTACGGCGCTGTCGGCGCTGACCGGGAGAGCGGCAGAGTCGGCGACCCGGATGCTGCTGGTCCGACGTCCCGGCCGGCCGGCCGGCGGAATCGTCCGCCGGTGGATTCTGGTCGGTCTGGGTGGACCGGTCCGATCCGGACCGTGGCGCGACGATCAGGACCTGACGGCCGCCGCAGACGCGCTCGACGGGGATCTGTCCGCGGCCACCGAGCTCGAGCCGATCGTCCTGGTGTGTGCCCACGGTGTGCACGACACCTGCTGCGCGCTGCGGGGCCGGCCGGTCGCCGCGGCGCTCGCCGATCGATGGCCGGAGCAGGTCTGGGAATGCACCCACGTCGGCGGCGACCGGTTCGCGCCCAACGTCGTGCTGTTGCCGGACGGCTTCTACTACGGCAACCTCGACCCGCAGAGTGCGGTGGAGACGGTCGAGCGCCATCTCGCGGGTGACGTGAGCAGCGGGTATCTGCGCGGGATGGCACGGTTCCCGCCTCCGGTGCAGGCTGCCGCAGCCGCCGCCTTCGAGCGTTGCCCACCGCTCGGCGCGGACGATGTGCGGGTCCGTGCGGTCCGGCAGATCGGGCCGCACGATGGGCACGGTTCGCAGACCTTCGTCGAGCTGGAGCTGGCCGACGGCCGGGTCGCGTCGGCGGAGATCGAGTCCGTCCGGCGGCCCGCGGCCCAGCTCACCTGCCGCGCCACCCGCGAGACACCCGCGACCGCGTACCGGGTGGTCTCCTTCGCGCTGCGCGCCGGCTGATCAAGACGGCGTCGGATACGGGCCCCAGGCGTCCGATCGCGTGGTCGACGCCTTCTTCCCGAGTTGCCCGGTCCGCACCATGCTGGCCAGGGCGTCCAGGATGACCCGGGCCGACAGCAACGAGGTCTGCTCCGCCCAGTCGTACGGCGGTGAGCATTCCACCACCTCCATGCCGGAGATGCCGCCCTCAGCCACCCGGCGGATCAGGCCGAGGGCTTCCCGCGGCAGCAGTCCGCCCGGCTCGGGCCAACCGGTGCCGGGCACGAAACCCGAATCGATCACGTCGATGTCGAACGAGAGATAGACGGCTTTCGCCCCCTGCCACGCCAACTCCAGCGCGGTCTCGGCGATCTTGTCGATGCCGACCCGCTCGACGTCCCCGACGGTCATGATCGTGGTGCCGCGTCCCCGGCCCACCTTCACCCCGGCCCGCGGCGCCTGCCAGCCGCCGATGCCGATCTGCACCAGGTTGGTCGGCGGCGCGTTCTTGATGTCGGTGGCGTGGAACCACGGCGTGGTGTGCATCCGCTCGTCGAGATCGAGTTCCTGGGTGTCGACGTGCCGGTCGAAGTGGATGATGCCGATATTGCCGTCCAGGTGCGGGGCGATGCCCCGGATCGTCGGATAGCCGATCGAGTGATCACCACCGAGCACGACCGGGAAGACACCGTTGGAGACCACATGACTCATCGCCTTGCTGATCTGGTCGAAGGACTTCTCCAGGTTGCCCGGGATCGCGCAGACATCGCCGATGTCGACCAGGTTGAGCTGCTCGCGAAGATCAACACCCATCTCGAAGTTGTAGGTCCCGAACAGGTTGGTCGCCCGACGGATCCCCTGCGGACCGAAACGGGTGCCGGGACGGTAGGTCGTCCCCGCGTCGAGGGGAGCGCCGAAGATCGCCACCTCGGCGTCGCCGACCTGATGGACGTCTTCGATATAAGGACATTTCATGAAGGTGCCGCGTTCGCCGGCGAAGTGCGGGATCTCGCCCCGCGCGAACGTCGGGAGCGTCCGGTCGGTGATCGAGTCCGCGGCTTCCAGCCCGAACGCGAGACCGCGCTGGATCTCTTCCTGATGTCGCCGGTCGGGGAGCAGCGCCTCGAGTTCCTGGGCTCGATGGCCCTCTCGATCAACGCGGTCAAGATCATCTTCAGTCATCGTGGATCACCTTCCAGGGGATTGGAACGGCACCGACCGTTCGCAAACGGGATGGCAGTGACACTAGTCGTGGCCAGCTGAACCGGCTGGGGCGGTCCGGGCCTGACTGGGGTCGGTGAGGAAGACGCAACGTCGTCGTAACCTCCTCCGGCGCCGGCCGTAATGCTGATTGGTTCCAATGGTTTCGACTCACTCCAAGGGTGGGGCGCAGCTAGGGTTCCGCCGCGTACGCGGGCCTGGACCGAGAGTTGCAAGCAGGTCGCGGCGAAAGCACCTGCTCCACGGCGGGACAAAAACCCGGGAGGACCGAAGAGGGGCATGGTCGCTGCGCGCCCCGCCCGAGATGTTCAGGAGCTTCGCATGACCGCTGCCACACCCTCCCTCGGCTTGATCGATCATGATCGCGGCGCCGCCGGTGATCTCGGCGGCTTCGGCTACGGCCAGGAGCTTCATCGCTCGATCGGCACGTACGCCTCGTTCGCCGCCGGCTTCTCCTTCGTCTCGATCCTGACCACGGTCTTCCAGCTGTTCGGTTTCGGCTTCAGCTTCGCCGGGCCGGTGTTCTTCTGGACCTGGCCGGCGATCTTCGCCGGACAGATCTTCGTCGCCCTGTGCTTCGCCGAGCTCGCCGGCCGCTATCCGATCTCGGGTGCGATCTATCAGTGGTCACGCCGGCTGGGCGGCCACATCCTCGGCTGGTTCGCCGGTTGGACGATGATCATCGCGCAGGTGGTCACCGTCGCCGCGGCGGCCATCGCCATGCAGGCGGTGCTGCCGGCGATCTGGAGCGGATTCCAGATCGTCGGCGGCGACCCGTCCATCGTCTCGCTCTCCGGGGCGACGAATGCGATCGTGCTCGGTCTGATCGTGCTGACCATCACGACCGTGATCAACTCGGTGGCCGTCAAGGTGATGGCGGTGGTCAACGCGGTCGGCGTCACCGCGGAACTGGTCGGCGCGACGCTGTTGATCATCGCGTTGTTCTCCACTGCGCAACGGGGTCCGGGCATCGTGTTGAACACCGAAGGCCTGAGTGGCGGCATGGGTGCCCTGTTGGCAGCGGCCCTGATGGCCGCGTACGTGCTGGTCGGCTTCGACTCGGCCGGTGAGCTGTCGGAGGAGACCCACAACCCGCGCAAGACTGCGCCGAAGACCATTCTGCGGGCCTTGATCGTGTCCGGTGTCGGCGGTGCGCTGATCTTGATCGCCGCTCTGATGGCCGCCCCGTCCCTGGACGACAAGCTCGCCTCCGGCGGTCTCGCGTACGTGGTGACGAGCCGGCTCGGTGACTTCTGGGGTCGGGTCTTCCTCGCTGATGTCGTGCTGGCGGCCTTCGTCTGCACGCTGGCCATCCAGACCGCGACCACCCGGATGATCTATTCGATGGCCCGCGACGAGGTGCTGCCGTTCTCCCGTCAGCTGCGCAAGGTGTCGCCGAAGGGCGGCGCGACGGTCCATGCCGCCATCCTGGTCGGCGTGCTGGCGTCCGCGCTCCTGCTGGTCAACCTGGGGCACGCCGGGGTCTTCACCGCTTTGACCAGCACCTGCATCGTGCTGCTCTATCTCGCCTACCTCTGCGTCACCGCACCGATGCTCTACCGGCGGCTCAAGGGGTGGCCCAAGGAGCTCGGCAAGCAACTGGACGAGGACGGCAAGCCGGTCTTCACCCTGGGCCGCTGGGGACTCCCGGTGAACATCATCGCCGTCGTCTACGGCCTGGGGATGGCGATCAACCTGGCCTGGCCGCGCCAGGACGTCTACGATCCGGAGGGCACCAACCCGGCATTGCAGTTCTTCGCCTTGATCATCCTGGCGTTGGCCGCCATCGGCGGCGTCGTCGCCTTCACGATCAAGAAGCGCGACTACCGCCAGGCGATCGGTATCCTGCCGACCCCGACCCCGACCCCGGCCCCGGCCCACGATGTCGAGGCCCCTATCGACGAGCCCGTACCGGTCTGATCAACAGCGAGAGCATCACAGGGTGACGCGAATGATCTTGTCGTCGTGCTGACCCGGATCGACCCGACCGTCGGTGTTGCTCGTGGTCATCCACAGTGCACCGTCGGGCGCGACCGTCACATTGCGGATCCGGCCGTAGTCGCCGCTGAAGTGTGCCTTCGGCCGGCCGGCGTCGGTGCCGTCCAAGGGCACCGAGAACAGGCACTTTCCTTGCAGAGCGCCGATGAAGGCCGTCGACCGGGTGATCGCCAAGCCGGCCGGTGAGCAGGAGCTGGTCGGCGACCAGGTGGCCTTCGGATTGACGAAATGGTTGTCGCTCGATCGACCCTCGACGTCGGGCCAGCCGTAGTTGCCACCGCGGCGGATCAGGTTGAGCTCGTCGGCCTCCTTGTCGCCGAACTCGGTCGCCCACAGTCGCCCGGCGTCGTCGAACGCGAGGCCCTCGATGTTGCGATGACCGTAGCTCCAGGTGTGATTGTCGAACGGATTCCCGGGCGCCGCCCGCCCATCAGGCCGGATCCGCAAGATCTTGCCGGCCAGCGACGCCGTGTTCTGCGCCAGTCCAGCCTGCTCGGCGTCACCGGTCGAGATCAAGATCATCTTGTCGGAGTCGAACAGCAGTCGACCGCCGTGATGATGGACGCTGGTCGGGATGTCGCCGAGGACCAGCCGCGGCCGACCGACCCGGCCACCGGCCAAGCTGACCCGGACGACGCGGTTGTCCGAATCGCTGGTCAGATAGGCGAACAGGGTGTCGTCGTCACCGGGCGCCAAGGCGATGCCGAGCAACCCACCCTCGCCGATGCCGGTCGGCGCAGCAACCCCGGACACCGCGCCGATCGCGGTGACCCGGCCCGTACTGGTGATCTTGAGCAGCCGACCCGTATTGCGCTCGGAAACCAAGGCGGCGCCGGATTTCAGGAAGGCGATGCCCCACGGCACGTCAAGACTGTCGGCAATGGTGCCGGACGCCTCGGGCTTCGGCGTGCCGGTCTTCGACGGTATCGCGGTGGGGGACGAGCTCGGCGTTTCCGGCTCGGCGGACGGGGTGGCCGACGCGGTCGTCGTTCGAGCGGGGCTCGACGGGTTTGCGGCGGACAGCGTACCGGTCGGCTCGTCAGGATCGCTGCAGCCGGTCAGAGCGCCCAGCGCCACCCCGGCCGAGCCAAGCATCAGCAGCCTTCGGGAAACCATGCCCACGATTGTGGTCCCGGTGACCAACCGTTCCGTGAGCGCCGGCTGAGTTCGGGCTGTGGATTTCCCACGCCATGGTCGGCCCGGCATCCAGCTTCCGCATCGTTGGGTTGTTGGTTGGATCCGCCGCCAGATCTCCTTCGGGAACGCGATCAGTCGCGTCAGCACGGCACAAGACCTGGGCGAGCTCACCCTGCTGACGATCAGTTTGATCAGCTCGCCCGCGCCTGACGGTGGTGAGGTGGTGGATCAGCTCGGTCGGACCGCACCTGAATAGGGCATGTAGCTCATTTTCATGTACTCCACCCGCTTGCCCGGTCGGGGCGAGTGGATGATCATGCCGTCCCCCGCGTACAGACCCACATGGCTGGGGCTGGAACCGTAGAAGAAGACCAGATCTCCGGCCCGCAGCTGAGACTTCAGGATCCGATGCCCACTGCGGAACTGCTGCTGGGACGTACGCGGCATGGACACCCCGACCGACCGCCAGGCCGCCAGCACGAGACCGGAGCAGTCGTAGGAGTTCGGCCCGACGCCGGCCCACTTGTACGGCTTGCCCAGCTGGGCCTTGGCGAAGGCGAGCGCCCGCTTCCCCTTGCTCCCGGCGACCGGGACGGGCGCTGATGCCGGGCTGTCGACCGAGACTCGTAGCGTGGCCAGGTACTCCTGGGAGACCCAGCGGAGGTGACCGGCGTGCCGGGTCTGCGCGAAGCCGTGGGAGAGCTTCCCGGTCAGCGTGATCTTGGTTCCTTCGGCCAGCGTGCCGACGACCCGATGACCGAGGCCGGCTCCGGATCGGAGGTTGAGCGCGCTCGTGGTGATCTTGGTCCCGGCCGTGTTGATCTTGGTCGGTGCAGCTGGAAGTCTGCGACCGCTGGTATTCAGGTAGTGCGAAGACATGTAGGCCACGGAACGGCCGAGGCGGACCTTGATCCACTGGCCCGTGGCCGGTCCGACCGCGGTGATCCGCTGGCCACGCTCCAACGTAGCGAGCACGGTGTGCTTGAGTCCGGGTCCGGTGCGGATGTTGACCATCGTCGTCGCCGCCACCATCGTGCCAGCGCTGACCGGAGCGGCGGCCGACGGCGTGATTCCGACGCTCAGTGTGACGGCTCCGGTCATCAGGCCGACTCCGACCACGCCCATCACTCGTATCGCTGTGCTCATGAAGTCCCTGCCCGTCGTTGTCGCCGCGCCGTCACATCAGTCACATGCGCCCCAAAACACCCAGGACACTAACGGTGTCCCAGGGACACCACAAGACTTCGAGTGAAATTTCCCGTCGCTGCGCCACTCGACACGCCGCAGATTTCCCCAAGACTTTTCGAAATTCTGATCGCTTCGGGCCGATTTGCTGCTTATCCGGGCTATGTGTACATTTGTACGCATGCCTCCAGATCACGGGCCGGCCGGGGCGGTGCGGCGGTTCGATCCGGAGCGCAAGAGCCGGATCATCGACGCGGCCATCGCGGTGATTGCCGAGCACGGGATGGCCCGGACGACCCATCGGTTGATTGCGTCGGCCGCCGACGTGCCACTCGGGTCGCTGACCTATCACTTCGCCGGCCTCGAAGATCTCTGTCGGCAGGCCTTCGAGCGGAAGGCCCATCAGATGTGGGTGACGTACGCGGCGCACTTCGAGGGCGTCGCGACCACCGACGAGTTGATCAATGCACTGGTCGAGTTGATCCACGGTGGCGGCGACGATGACGACTGGGCGGTGAGCTACGAGCTCTACCTGGCCGCCTTGCGCGATCCCGACCTCCGTCAGGTCACCGAGGCCTGGATGCAGGCCAGCCGGCGGGTCCTCGAGGAGCATCTCGATCCCGCGACGGCCCGCCTGGTCGACGGGCTCATCGAAGGTCTCACCATGCATCGCGTGCTCTCGACCGCCCCGATCACCCGCGCGAAAACTCGCACCCTGCTCGAGCGCGTGCTCGGGCCGGACACTCCTCTCCGAAAGGGCGCCGGTTCATGACCGACCTCTCCACCGCTTCCGACGTCGCGACCCGCGCGGGGGTGCGAGCGACCTATGCCGCCTTCATCGCCACGGGCTTCGCCTTTGCCAGTTGGGCTTCCCGGATCCCGCAGGTACGGGACCGGTTGGCCCTGGATCCCTCTGAGCTCGGTCTGGTCCTGCTGGCCATCGCGGCCGGGTCGCTCATCGCCCTGCCGCTCTCGGGGGTCATCGTCGGGCGTTACGGCTCGCAGCGCACGGTCACGGTGATGGCATTGACGAATGCAACCGCCCTCGTCGTGATCGCGATCGGATCGATGTTCGGCGTGCTGCCGGTGCTCGTCGGATTGTTCATCTTCGGCTTCGCCCAGGGCGCCTGGGACGTCGCGATGAATGTGCAGGGGGCGCTGGTCGAGCGTCGCCTCGGCCGCGCGATCATGCCCCGGTTCCACGCCGGCTTCAGCGTCGGCACGGTGGGCGGCGCGCTGATCGGCGCTGCGATGGTCGCGCTCGGCATTCCGGTGTCGGCGCATCTCGGCGCCGTTGGGGTGCTGATCGCCGCCGTGGTCCCGGTGGCCGTCCGCGGCTTCCTGGCGGACGCGAATGCTTCAAGCCACGCCGACCAGCGGCAGGGCAGCGCTCGACGTCGGGCCCTGACGGCCTGGCGGGAACCCCGTACCCTGCTGGTCGGGATTTTCGTGCTGGCCTTCGCGTTCGCGGAAGGCACCGGCAACGACTGGACCAGCATCGCGTTCATCGACGGCTATCAGACCACGGCCACGGTGGGCACCCTCGGGTTTGCCGTCTTCCTCGCGGCCATGACGGCCGGGCGCTGGTTCGGACCCGACCTGCTCGACCGTTACGGCCGGGTCACCGTCGTCCGGATCATGGCCGCGATCAGCGTGGTCGGCGTGCTGCTGTTCGTTTTCGGCGGCCAGACCCCCATCGCCTTCGTCGGCGTGATCTTGTGGGGGGCCGGGCTCTCGCTCGGTTTCCCGGTCGGCATGAGTGCCGGCGCCGACGAGCCCGAGATGGCCGCGCCGCGCGTCAGCGTGATCGCCTCGATCGGCTACTTCGCGTTCCTCGCCGGACCACCACTGGTCGGCTTCCTCGGGGATCACTACACGGTGCTCCGGAGCCTCACCACGGTTGCGGTGCTGCTCGCCGTGGCGATCATGCTGGCCGGGTGGACCCGACCACCCGTTGGAACGGGTGATTCGACCCGGCCACACTGAACCTCGGCGGTGTGACATGCATCACACAATTTGGCCGTGACGCAATCGTTATCTACAGTCAGACCAGAAAGCGCACGGCGGCATCGCGACCGCTTCGAGGGGTACGTCAGACCTGCGGCCCTCACTCGGGAGTCAGACCCCACCTCTCAAGGAGCACCACACGATGCGCATCACCAAAATCGGCTCGCTCGCGCTCGCGGTCGCTACGGCGACCGCGCTGTTCACGCCCTCGCCGGCGCATGCGGCGGCCAAGCCGGACAAGATCACCAACGTCCAGTCGTTCGCCGGTCCCGGCGTGGGCGAGGTGACCATCACGTTCAAGCAGAGCGGCGCCAATACCACCAGCTTCCGGGTCGAAACCGCACTCACGTCGTTCAGCAAGACCGGCAAGTACGGACTTCCGAAGACCGGCCGGCACAGCAAGGTCTTCATCGTTCCGGGCAAAGTCAACAAGATCACGTTGAGCGCGGCCCAGGTCGCTGCCGCCGGGGCCGCACCGAAGACTGCGAACCACCTGTACTTCCGACTGTTCGCGGTCAACACGAAGGGCCCGGGCACCGCCGTTCGCGCGTACCCGTATCTGCAGGCGGTTGCCCCGCGTCCGGCGGTTCCGAAGTCGAGCGGCACCGCAGTCCGGGCCGCCACCTTCAACGTCCGTACCGCGAAAGCGTCGGATTCGCGGACCTGGCTGAAGCGCTCGCTCAGCGTCGCCCGCGAGATCGCCGGTCAATCCCCCGGCCTGGTGGCCATCCAAGAGCTCGGCGTCGGCCGCGCGGACGGCAAGGCCGGGTCCACGACGGGCACCATCCGGCAGACCGTCAGCCTGGAGAAGGCGCTGCAGAGCGTCGGTGCCGGGCGGTATCGCCTGGTCCGGACCACCCCGTACGTGAAGGCCGGAACCAAGCACGGCAGCCAGGGCGCGCGCATCCTCTACGACACCTCGAAATACACCTTGGTGAGCAAATGCCCGGAGACCACCGGCAAGAGCAACTACAACCACTCCTGCAGCATCGAGTTGCCGATGCTCAAGGGTGACAGCAAGCTGACGCAGCGCAGTGCCGCGTACGCGGAGTTCCAGAGCAAGCAGACCGGCAAGCGCTTCGTCATGGTTTCGGCCCATCTGGACGCCCGGCACAGCGCAAAGCTGACCACCGAGAAGCGGTACAACACGCTTCGGGGACGCCAGGCCGCGGCGATCTACAGCAAGGCCAGTCAGGTCGCCGGCGGCAAGCAGATCATCTTCGGCGGGGACCTGAACTCCTTTCAGAGCATTCGGGCCGGCAACGCTCCCCATGACTACCTGATCACCAAGGGCTTCTACGACACCGCGGCGGCGCAAACGCGGGTCAACTTCCAGTACCCGACGGTCAATCACTTCGACACCACCCTGAAACCGGCGACCTTGTCCTTCGGCGTACGGATCGACGTGGTGCTGGTCAAGGGCAGCGTCGGGGCCCAGCGGTTCGTGAATGTGATGAAGCGGGTGGATGCCCACCGGCCGTCGGATCACAACCTCGTGGTCGCCGACGTCATGCTCTGATCTGCTCGCCGATCTCGCCCACCTCGAGCTCACCCACCCCGATATTGGCGGCGACCACGTTGCCGGGCGGCGCCAACGGACAGGCCCAGGCCGGGTCGTACGCGCAGGACGGGTTGTAGGCGAAGTTGAAGTCGACGATGAGCGTCGCCGGATCTTCGCCTGCTCCGAGGTCGGCCCCCTTGACGGTGTCGAGCAGATACCGGCCGCCTCCGTAGGTGGATCGACCGGCCAGACCGTCCCGGACCGGCAGGAAGATGCCCCCGCCGTAGGTCTGCAGGCGCCAGAGGTCGAGGGTGTCGCCGCTCGGGAGGGAGAGGTGCCCGATCCGCTCGAAGGGAACGTCACCGTCGGTTCCGGTGCTCAGCTTGATCGACGCCGGCTCGGCGTCGAGGATCGCCACCTCGAAGCGCCACGCCGGGTCGTAGTCGGCGACCGGGAGACCGTCGAAGCGGCGCTTCGCCGCGGGGAGCAGTGGCGATGCCGGATGGCCACCGAACAGCTTGTCACGTCCTGATCGCCACCGGGCATGGCCGGCGGCGGGATCGTGGGTGCTCCGCCGTCGGACCTCCGCGTACAACTCGGCGACCTGGCGACGCCAGTCCAGGACCTCGAGGACGGCCCGCCTTCGGGCCGGAGCAGTCACGGCGGTCCGTCCTCGCTGCGGATCCGACCGTCGAGGTACCGGGCCAGCGTGTCGTCGCTCGAGCTGATCCGGTCGACCTCCTCGCCGCCGTCGCAGCGATAGAGGCCGACGACCACCTGGCCCCCCGACCGGCTGAGCACCCGCCACAAGCCACCGGCATCCTCCCAGCGACGCAGCGCCTCGACGACCTCCGGGTCCGGGGTCACCGGCCCGTGAGATCCAGCTCGACGGTGACGAAGGAGTGCGCCGGCAACTCCACCGTCAGCAGCTGACCGGAGCAGTCGAGCCCGGTGAACGTCTGCGGCCAGACCGCCTGGGGCTGGTCGGTGGTGTTGACGTGCTGGAGCGTTGGCGCGTTGAGGATCCGCGCTCCGGCCACCTCGAAGCTGGCGCCGCGCAGCTCGACCTCCACCCGCTGGACCGCGTCGGCTTCCAGATTGGTGAGAGAGATCAGCGCCCGGCCGTCCTTCGTGCTGGCGGTCAGGCTGAGGGTCTGCAGCGTCTGGTCAGCGATGGCGCGGCTGAGTCCTGGCGACTTCAGGCGGACGTCGAGGGCGGCGGCGTCGTGATGGCCCTTGTTCATCTCGAACACGTGGTACGTGGGGGTGAGGACCAGCTGCTCGCCCTCGGTCAGGATCATGGCCTGCAGCACGTTGACGGTCTGCGCGATGTTGGCCATCACCACCCGCTCGGCGTGGCGGTGGAAGATGTCGAAGTGCAGGCTGGCCACCAGGGCGTCCCGGAGGCTGTTCTGTTGGTGCAGGAAACCGGGGTTGGTGCCGGGCTCGACCTCGTACCAGGTGCCCCACTCATCCACGACCAACCCGATCCGCCCCGTCGGGTCGTAGCAGTCCATGACGTTGGAGTGGCGGGTGATCAGCTCGTCCATCCGTTGGGCGTTCAGCATGGTCTGGTAGTAGTCGTCGACGCTGAAGTCCGTGGCACTCCCCTTGTGGTGCCAGTCGTTGGCGAAGGTGTAGTGGTGCAGTGAGACGGCCTGGAAATGATCACGGGGGCGACAACCGCAGCCGAGATCGCCGACCGTCTTCATCAACGCCTCGGTCCACCTGTAATCGTCGACATTGGCCCCGGAAGCGATCCGATACAGCCGGTTGTCACCGTGGTCACGGCAATACGTGCCGTACTGGCGGGCAAGATCGGCGTAGTACTCCGGCCGCATATTGCCCCCGCACCCCCAGCTCTCGTTCCCGATCCCCCAGAACGGGACGCGCCACGGCTCGCCGCGACCGTTCTGCCGACGCAACTGCACCATCGGGCTACCACCGCGGCGGGTCAGATATTCGACCCACTGGCTCATCTCCTCGACTGTGCCCGAGCCGACATTGCCGCTGATGTAGGGCTCGGCCCCCAGTAGCTCGCAGAGGTGCAGGAACTCGTGGGTGCCGAAGTGGTTGTTCTCCTCCACATCACCCCAATGGGTGTTGATCATGGACGGCCGATCAGCCTGCGGGCCGATCCCGTCCTTCCAGTGGTACTCGTCGGCGAAGCACCCGCCGGGCCAACGCAGATTGGGGATGTCCAACCCCCGCAGCGCCTCGACCACGTCGAGACGGATGCCCCGGTCGTTGGGGATCGGGCTGCCCTCGCCGACGTAGAAGCCGCCGTAGACGCACCGGCCCAGGTGCTCGGCGAAGTGACCGTAGAGGTGGCGGCTGATCGTGGGCCCGACCAGGTCGAGGTTGATGACGGCCCGGCCGCTCAGCTCCATGCTCAAACGACGTCCGGTCCAGACGGCGGGCTCTCGGGCTTGCCGGCGCCGACGAGGGTGACCGGCAGCCCGAACTTGTGTTCGAGGCGGTGCGGCAGGTCCTGTCGCAGCCAGCGCGACAGCCGGGACGGCAGGGTGGAGACGATGATCTCGTCGAACTGCCGACCTTTCAGGACCGCTTCGACGGCTCGCACCGGGTCGGGATCGCCCACTCGGCCGTCGACCGTGGCGCCGACGTCCTGCAGGCGGGCCAAGGCCACCGCCAGCCGCTCCTGCGCGAGCTGTCGCGCGTGCTCGGGTGAATCGGGCACCGAGGGGAGGGTGCCCATGACCGGCAGCGCGAACACGCCCTGCACGAATTCGATGGCCGGTGTCGCGGGAACGACGATGAAGAACTCCGACGGTTCCGCCTTCGCCCGCTTGCCGATGAGTCCCACCAACTCGTCGGTGCCGAGCGTTTGGTTCGCCACCACCACATACCGCCTCATGAAGCTGAATGAACCACGATTGACCGGGTTCACGCCAGACCGACACGCCGCACGGCGTGGCCCGACCCGCCCTTCGTGGACGGGGTTCGCAGGGCTAGCGTGCCGATCATGAACCGTGTGTGGCGACGACTAGTAGTGTCCCTGCTCTTCGCGAGTCTGCTGATCGGTGGATCAGCGGCCTCGGTGGCCGACGCCCACCCGCCGACCCGATCGCCGTCGGCCTGGTTGCCGCTCGGACCGGCCGAGCTGCCGGAGACTCGGACACCACAGGTCCTGCAACCCGGCGTCACGTTGACCACGATCATCCGCGGGGCGATCGATCCGGCGAATTTCTGGACGGTGGAGATCAACATCCCGGTGGGCGGTCCGAACCCGGATCCGGACACCCCGGCCACGGCCCTCTCCGATCGGGCCACCGCTGACGCGATCGCGGCCGCGCTGACTGACGCCGGCTTCGCCCCGCGGGTCGAGGAGGTCATGGCGCCGGCGACGGCCGACTTCGCCCCGGGCCGTCTGGGCTGGCGGGTCCGCGTCGGGCACGCAGCCACCCAGTCCGACTCCGACGCCCTCCTGGCCCAGATCGTGGCGGCGGGCTTCCGCGGAGCAAGCCGCTTCACCGGCTGGGACGGCTCACCGACCGACCGTGGTCCCTGGCGGATCGATGTGTTGACGATCGATCCGCGGGCGTTCCGGGGGCGGCTGCTCGCCTCGTACGGCCCAACCCTGGAGGACCGCGAGACCACCAGCGCGCTGAGCCGGTTGGTCGGGGCGACCGCCGGAATCAACGCGGGCTACTTCGTGCTCGATCCGCTGTCCGGGGCACCGGGCGACCCGGCCGGGGTGGGCGTCTACGGCGGCCGGCTGCTCAGCGAGACCATCAACGGTCGTCCTGCGCTGGTCGTCCGCGACGACGCCCGGCGCACTCAGATCGACCGGTTGCGCTGGATGGGCACCGTCGAGCGCCACGGCGCTCGGTTGCGGCTGGACGGGCTCGACCGGGTGCCCGGCAAGATCCGCAACTGCGGGGGCCGGGACGACCAGCCGACGACCAAGCCGCTGCACGACTACACCTGCACCGATGATGGCGAGTTGGTCGCGTTCACCAACGATTTCGGGGCGAGCACGCCGTCGGGTGCGGGTGTGGAAGCGATCCTCGACCGGCATTCGCGGGTGGTGTCGGTGCGTACGCCGCGCGGCGGGCCGTTGCTCGCCGGCTATCGCAGCATCCAGGCGACCGGCGATCAGGTCGGCCGGCTGCAGCGGGTGGCGCGGATCGGCGATCGGCTGCGCGTCGAGACCCGGTTGCTCGGCCTCGACGGCGACCCGGTGCGCCCGAAGAAGGTGACCTCGATCGTCAACGGTGGCCCGATGCTGGTGCGGAACGGCCGGGTCCACGTCACGCCGGAGCGCGACGGCTTCGTCCGGCCGACCGATCCGAGCTTCTACTACGGCTTCAGCGCCAAGCGGAACCCGCGGACGATCGCCGGGGTCGATGCCCGCGGCCGGACGATCCTCGCGACCGCCGACGGCCGCAGCACGGCCAGCCTCGGCCTCAGCATCACCGAGACCGGCGACGTCGCCCGAGCCCTCGGCATGGTGGACGGGATGAATCTCGACGGTGGCGGCTCGACCACCATGGTCATCGACGGCGACGTGATCAATCAACCCTCGGATGCCACCGGTGAGCGCCCGGTCGGTGACGCGCTGCTCGTCCTCCCGCGGTGAGGAGCCGCCGGCCACGCGCCCTGAGCCTGTCGTAGGGCAAGCTCAACCCCCGCTGAGGTCAGTGGGAGACGATGTGCAGGCCGGGACGCGGTCGATGCAGGTCGAGGCTCACGGTCAGGTGGGACTGGCGCGCCATGGCCAGGCTCGCGATCAGCGCGACCGAGGCCAGCGCCAGCCCACACACCCCCATTGCCGGCCGCGCGCCGACGTGATCGATGAGCCAACCGACGACCGGGCCACCGATGGCCTGGCCGCCGAGCAGCACGAGGAGGTAGACGCTCATCACCCGACCGCGAAGCGCGGGAGCCGCCGTCAGCTGCACCAGCGAGTTTGCTCCCGTGATGAACAGGAGGGTGACCAGCCCGACCCCGACGAGCAACGGGCCGAAGAGCCAGACCGAGGGTGCCGCGGAGGCGGTGACGACCACCGCGGCCAGCACCCCCAGGCACCCGGCGAGCACTCGGAGTCGCAGCTTGTCCCGTCGCCGGGCCGAGATCAGCGCACCGGTGAGGGCTCCGAGCGCGCTGAGGGAATTGAAGAGCGCGTAGCCGCCGACGCCGGTGTCGAACACCTGGTCGGCGAAGGCGGTGAGGATGACCGGCATGTTCAGGCCGAACAATCCCAGCGCCGCGACCAGGACGATGGTCCAGCCGATTTCGGAAGTCCGCCGGATGTAGCGCAAGGCGGGCCGGAGCTGAACGCCGTTCCCACCGGTGCGGACGCGAGGTGCGGCCGGTGACCGGAGCTGCGTGAGCGTGACGACCACGGCGGCGCAGGCGGCGGCGTTGATCAGGAAGGACCAGCCCTGCCCGACGGCCTGGATGAGCAGGCCGGAAAGTGCCGGACCGAGCAGGGCGCCGAACTGGAAGACCGACGCGTTGAGACTGATCGCGTTGCCGATGTGGGCCGGACCGACCAGTTCGGACACGAAGACCTGCCGGGTCGGGTTGTCCACCACCGTGACGAAGCCGAGGAGGGCCGCAATCACGAACACGTGCCACGCCTGCACCTGGTGGGTGAGGGTCAGCAGCCCCAGTGTCAGCGCAAGGGAGGTGGCCACACTCTGGGTGACCAGCAGGATCCGCCGCTTGGGAAAGCGATCGGCGACCATCCCGCCGACCAGTCCGAAGATCAACACCGGAGCGAACTGCAGAGCCACGGCGACGCCGACTGCGGCCACACTGCCGGTCAGCTGGAGGACCAGCCAGTCCTGGGCGATCCGCTGCATCCACAGACCCGTCGTCGCGACGAGCTGCCCGGTCAGGAAAATCCGGTAGTCGCGGACGCCGAGGGCCGAGAACGATGATCGCCGGCTCGAGGGGCGCGATCGGGGACCGCTGGAGTTGGGCTGGGAAGTGGGACGAGAAGTGGGTCGAGAAGTAGGCCGAGAAGTGGGCACGGAGGAGCGCTGTTCGGCGGAAGCCGCGGACATGCGGTGAACACCCGATTCGGGTCGAGGTCGATAGGGACGCTAAACAGGTTAAGGTCGATGCGCCTATTCGCATGGAGAACCAGATCTATATGTCCTATTGTGTTTCGTAATAAGTGGACCCAGGTGGGTAGCCCCGATCGCTAGGGAGCCCGGAGAGGACGGCTGGTGGCCGCGTACACGGAGTTCGACCCGGTCCTGCTCCGGACTTTCCTCAGCGTGGCCGAGGGCCTGAGCTTCACCAGGGCGGCCGGGCAACTTGGGCTGAGCCAGCCCACCGTGAGCCAGCACGTACGCCGGCTGGAGGAAGCCGCCGGGCGTCAGCTGCTGTCCCGAGACACGCGTACGGTCGCGCTCACCGACAACGGCGAAGCGATGGCCGGCTTCGCCCGGTCAATCCTGGCCGCGAATGACGAAGCCGTGTCCTACTTCCGCGGCTCGGCCATGCGCGGCCGCCTCCGGTTCGGAGCTGCTGACGAGCTCGCCCTGTCCGAACTGCCGAGCATCCTGCGCGATTTCCGCCAGTTGTATCCGCGAATCAATCTCGAGCTCACCGTCACCCAGAGCGGCATTCTGCGCCGTCGACTGCAAGCCAACCATCTCGATCTGGTCTTCATCAATCAGGAAGCCGATGCCAACGACGGTCGCCTCGTCCGGCGCGACCGGCTGGTGTGGGTCGGGCTGGAGAACACCAAGATCGACCCGGCCGGGCCGATACCGCTGATCACCTACCACTCCCCCAGCCTCAGTCGCTCGGCCGCCATCCGCTCGCTCGAGGAGGGCGGCCGCACCTGGCGGATCACCTGCAACACCCGGGAGATCAACGCCGTGCTGGCCGCGACCCGGGCCGGAATCGGCATCTGCGTGCTGGCCCGCAGCCGCGTACCACCTGATCTTCGCAACCTCAGCGACCGGCTGGACCTGCCGGCCCTTCCGGACGTAGAGATGGCCCTGGTGGCCAATCCGCGATCGGCCCGCGAGCCGGTCGAGGCGTTGAGCAAGGCGATCCTGAATCTGCCGCTGGCGCCGCTGCGCCCGTAACCGAAGTCACTCCATTGAAGGGGTCGGCGGACCGTTTAACGGGGTGATCAGCAACCGCGACCGGGTAGCCTGGTTGGACCGCGCACGTTTGCGCGCTGCAGTCGATGTCGCCTGGAACCTCCGTCAGACCCCAGGAGTCCGACCATGAACGACGCATCCACTCATACTGTGCCGAATCGATCTGTGCCGAATCGATCTGTGCCGAATCGATCTGTGCCGAATCGATCTGGGCCGACCCGATCGCGAGTCCTCTTCATCGGTAACGACGCCACCTCCCCGCAGATCGCGGCCAGTCTGTTGCGCCGCTCCGCCGGGGATCGTGTCGACGTGGTCACGGTCGGCGCCCAGCGCACCCAGCCCGGCGGCCGTTCGGACGAAATGCTGGTCGCGATGGGTCTCGATCCGGCCGATGAACAACCGCTCAGCGTCCGGTCGCTGCACACCGCCAATCGGGTCGTCAGCCTCGGTGCCGGCATGGACGTGGCCCAGATCGCCGGCCCCCGTTACGAGGAGTGGGACATCGCGCAGGGCGACCTGATCAGCCGGGTCGAAGCCTTGAGCGACGACCTGACCACCGTCCCGTCCAGACCCCGAAAGTGGCGGGAAATTGCAGAGAAACTGGCGAATTTCGGCAGTCTGCCGCCAGTTTCTTGGAAATCACCCGGCGCACTCCTCAAAAGCGTAACTCTGCTGTTACGCTTTTCGGGTGGAGGTATTCGCCGCCGTCGCTGACCCGGCCCGCCGGGAAGTCCTGTCCACCCTGGCCCGCGGCGACCTCAGCGCCGGCGAGGTGGCGGCGCTGTTTCCCGTCTCCCGTCCAGCCGTCAGTCGCCACCTCCGGGTGCTCCGGGAGGCCGGCCTGGTTCGCGACGAGCTCGTCGGGCGCCGTCGGGTCTACCGCCTCGATGTGGACGGGCTTGCTCCGGTGACGGAGTGGCTAGCCACCTTGACCGACGGGCGTGCTACCGGGTCCAGCGCGTGGTCGAGTCGACTCGATGCGCTGGAGACCGAAGTTCGCCGGACCCGTCGCGAACAGCGCACCACGCCCTCACCGTCACAGAAGGAGACCGCATGACCCCCACTCCGACCGGGCGGGTGCATCGCACCGACGTCGGCCGCGACCTCGTACTGGAACGGATTCTCCCCGGGCCGATCGACGTCGCCTGGGCGAGCATCACCGAGTCGGACCGGCTCGCCCACTGGTTCTGCACCTGGACCGGCGAGCCGCGGGTGGGCGCCATCGTCGAGCTCACCCTCGTCGCCGAAGCGGGCGACGCCACGTCCCAGGCCGAGATCCTGGCGTGCGAACCACCGACCCATCTGGTGGTGAGCACCAACGACGCGGGCGGCGCCTGGCTCCTTGAAGCGACTTTGACCCCGATCGACCCTCAGCACACTCGACTGCGCTTCGTGCACCACCTCGACGATGAGGCCAACGCCGGAGAAATCGGTCCGGGCTGGGAGTACTACCTCGACCGGCTCGTCGCGACCATGACCGGCGATCCGATGCCCGACTTCGACGACTATTGGCCGAGCCAGGCCTCCGCGTACCAGGACGACTGACCCCCGCTTCCGGGCGCCGAAAGTGGCGGGAAATCGCAGAGAAACTGGCGAATTTCGGCAGTCTGCCGCCAGTTTCCTCGGAGATCAGCCGGCGGACGGGCGGTTGCGGGCGATCCAGTGAGTGGCGAAGTCGACGAGAGCCCGTTGCGGCAGGAGCCGCGCGGTCGCGTTGCCGACTCGACCGGTTCGGACGGCCCGAGACTCGTCCTCGAAGTCGGCCCCGATCCGCTCGAAGTCGCTTTCGTCCTCGGCCACATCGGTCCACGTCACCCACCGTCCCGAGCCGTCGGGCTGCCGGATGGCGGAGCCGGTGAGATGCAGCGGGGGCTTCGCCTGTCGCCACTCGGCGAGATGGAGCGAGGTGTTCGAGTCGTGCCCGACCCCGAGCAACAGCACCTTCCCCTTGAGCCGGTAGACCGCACCGAGCGGCGAGCTGTCCCCGAGCGCGTCATCCAACCGGTGACCGGCCGTCACTTCGGCAGCGCAGGCCCCGATCGCCGCGAACGACACCTGCGGATGCTCGCTGCGGCGCGCTCCCGGCCAGGTTCGCACCGTTTCGGCGAGAATCCCCATCCACCGGCTGGCCGGGGTGATGGCCGGATCGAACCCCGGCGATTGTTCGCGGATCGCCGGCCACCATGATTCGGGTACGGGCGGATTTCGCCAGGTGGCCGGGTCGGTGTTCTCCGAGCAGTGCGTGGGGACCACCAACGTGCCGTCCCGGCCGAGGACGTCGAGCAGAGCCTGCACGATCGCCTGCGGACCGCCGGCGACGAACCCCACGCTGCTTCGGGACGAATGAAGGAGTACGACGTCTCCGGTGTCGAGGGTGAGGGCCCTCAGGTCCTGACCGAGCGACGCGACCGTATGCGGCTGGGCCAGATCTTCCATGGATTGACCGTATCCCCGCGACCATCTTGGCAACGGTCCCCGGACGGCGCAGACTCAGGGACACGCGGATTCTGGGCCGCAGTACGACCGGTCGATTGGAGTTTCCAATGACTGACCCCGATGTTCTGGCTGACTTCATCGAGGTGGGCGCCTTTGTCGATGCCGAAATCGCGGAGGTGGGGGCGGTCTCCGGCGAGGGTGTCGGCGATCGGCCACGACGCAAGCGGATGTCGGGGCAAGGGACCGTACCGATGACCGTATTGGCCCAGGATCCTGAGATCACCGCCGATGACCAGCCGCTGGCGGTGGCGATCCCGGTGCCGGCCGGGCGGCTCCAGCGTGGTCCGGCCAACCATCGCTTTCATGTCGTCGACACCGGCGCTCGGGGCACGGGGGCGAAGGAGCCGATCCTGCTGCATCCGGCTGGTTCGCCGTGGGATTACGAGGATCCCTGGGCGGACTGCGGCGGCCGGCTGCCGATCGACGTGGTCACGACTCCCGCGTTCCAGGCGCAGAATGTGTTCGCGATCGCCGCCCACACGCTGGCGCTGTTCGAGCGCTATCTCGGCCGGCGCGTGCCGTGGCGCTCCGGGTGGCCGCATCTGTTTCTCGTGCCTCGGGGAATCCTCGGGCCCAATGCGGCGTACACGCCGGACAAGCAGGCCGTCGTGTTCGGTTGGCTGCCGAAGATCGGTGAGCTTCCCTCGGTCTTCACCTGCCTGTCGTACGACGTCATCGCGCACGAGGTGACGCACGCGATCCTCGACGGGCTGCGACCGCGCTACGTCGAGCCGGGCCTGCCCGATCAACTGGCCTTTCACGAGGCGCTGGCCGACATCGTTGCCCTGCTCTCGGTCTTCGAGCTCAGAGGGGTCGCCGAGCGTCTCCTGGCCCCGCGAGCCGGCGGCAGGATTTCGTTCGCCTCCGACCGCGCGGCCCGGTCGGTCGAGGACGTCGAGAAGCGCCGCGCCCAGCGGATCGCGGGCCGAGCGGACCAGCTGAAGGCGACGGCGCTGATGGGACTGGCCGAAGAGCTCGGTCGTGCGCGTACGCTGCGCGATCGGCTCCCCGATCCCGGCAAGGGGAACATGCCACTGCGCCGATCGGTGCTGCAGCGACCGGACCCGACCCTGCTGGACGAGGAGGAGTTCCGCGAGCCGCATCGGCGGGCCGAGATCCTGGTGGCCGCGATCATGCAGACCCTGGCCGGCATGTGGGCCTCCCGCATCGACGAGTTCGACGCGACCGGGGGGCTGAACGCCGCCCGGGTCGCCGAGGAAGGCATCCGCGCGGCCCAGCACTTGTTGGGCATGGTGCTCCGCGCGATCGACTACCTGCCGCCGGTCGAGCTCGCGTTCGCCGATGTCATCGACTCGATCGTGACCGCCGACAAACGGCTCGACCCCGACGACGACTTCGACTATCGCGGCACCCTGCTTCGGGCCTTCGACGGCTTCGGCATCAGGCCGCCGATGCATCGCATCGTCGACGAGGACGGGCTGGCGGCGCCGAGCCCGACCGAGGACGAGGTGCCGGCGATGCCTGCGACCGACCCCGACGCGCCGAGTGACCGGATCCGGTACGAGCAGCTGAACTTCGTCGCCCTGCGGAGCAGCCCGGAGGAGGCCTTCGCGTTCATCTGGAACAACGCCGGCGCTCTCGGCATCGACGTCCGCCTCTCGACCCGGGTCGACCGCGTGCTGGCCACCACCCGCGTGGGCGCGGACGGGCTCATCGTGAGCGAGATCCTCGCTGACTACACCCAGTCGATCATCACCACCGCCGGTCAGCTCCCCGAAGGCATGAAACGCCCCGAAGGAATGCCCGTGGAGGCCCGAGTCACGCTCTGGGGCGGCGGCGTTCTGGTCTTCGACCAGTTCGGCCGGTTCCGGCTGCACCAGCGCAAACCGATCCTCGACGTCGATCGCCAGCAGCACCGGCTCCAGCTCCTCTTCGACCGACAGATCCACGACACCAAGGGCGGATTCGGCAGCTCGGACGGCGTCAACCCCGACGAGCGCTTCGCGCTCCTCCATGCCCGTCGGTCGACGGACTCGTGGTGACCCCGACACCGGCGAGCGTCCGCGTCCGGGCCTACCAGGTCGGCTTCGGGGAATGCCTGCTGATCACGGTCAGCTACCGCAGCCCCCGGCCCGATGGGCGGACCGAGGGCCACCTGCTGGTCGACTTCGGGGCCAAGGTGTTCGCCGACGACGGCCCGACGATGGCCGAGGTGGCGGCCATGATCGCCGAACACTGCGGAGGGCGTCTCGACGTCGTCGTGGTGACCCACCGCCACCAGGACCATGTCCGCGGCTTCGGTGACGCCAAAGCGCAGACCCACCTCGATCCACTACAGCCGAGCCTCATCGTCCGGCCCTGGACCGACATGCCGGTCCGGACCCGCCGGGAGCCCGGCCACGCTCTCGGACCCGATTCGCTCAGCTTCCTCGACCTCCTCGACACGCTGGCCGAGCACAGCGTGGTGGTCGACGAACAATTCGCCCTCGATCGCCGGGTGCTCGCCGCCCGGGCCAGGGCGCTGGCCAAGCTCGGCGTCAGCAACGTCCAGGCGCTGGCCATGCTCGACGTCTGGGTGCCGTCGGAACGCACCCGGTGGGTCCGCGCCGGCGATGTCGTCGACGTCGAGGACATCCTCCCCGGCGTACAACTCGAAGTCCTGGGCCCGCCCACGCTCGAGCAGGTCCCGCGGATGAAGAGCTACGCGTCCGAATCCGCCGAGTACTGGCTCGGCCTGACCGCGAACGCGACGATCGAGCCGGAGCTGAAAGCCCCGGTCCAGACCGATGAGCTCATCCCCGCCAAGGCGATCGTGGCGGCGCCGGGCGGGCTGGGCCGGGCGTCGTGGTTGCTGAACAAGCTGCACGACACCGGGCCCCGCCAGGTGCTGGAGATCGTCAAGGGCTTCGACGACGTGCTCAACAACACCAGCGTCGTGCTGCTGGTCACGGTGGGCCGACGGCGCCTGTTGTTGACCGGCGACGCGCAGGTCGAGAACTGGAGCTACTCCCTCGACCGCGCGTTCGGGGCCAACGGCCAGCCGCGGGACCGGGCGCTTCACCGACGGTTGTCCCGGGTCGACCTCTACAAGGTCGGCCACCACGGGAGCCGGAACGCCACGCCCCGACGGCTCGTCGACCTGTGGAGCCACGGGCAACGCGCCGATCACCCGCTGTGCTCGGTGTTGTCCACCCGGACCGGCGTGTACGGGACCACGACGGACGGCAAGGTGCCCAAGCCGAACCTGGTTGACGCCCTGGAGCGTCTGGGTCCACTCCACACGACCGAAGCGCTGCGACCGGGTGAGTGGTGGTTCGACGTCGAAGCCTCGACGACGAGCATCGACGCGGCGTTCGCGTACCGCGCCGGCCCGCCTCAGACCTGACGCCCGCCTCAAACCTGACGGAGGAGGGTGAAGGCGCCCACCCCGACCAGCACCGCGACCGCGATCCCAAGGCCCGGGCGGTCGGACGGCCGGCGCCGGTCCCGCCACGAAAGCCACCCGAGGGCGACGACCGCGAGCAGGTGATGACCCGCAACCGACATCATGGCCATGCTCGGCCAGCAGCTGAGCAGGCAGTCCCGGCCGAGGGACCTTCCGAACCGTAGGCACGCCCGCCCGGCCGGCGGACCGAGCGGTGGCGCAAATCTTCGGTGACAGCGGGCCAGAGCAACCCTCTTGATCCGGGTGAACTGCCACCCCACCGCCACTGCGCCGACCACGCCCACGGTCACGGGTGGGACGAGCGCCGGTGGGACGAGCGCGGGTGACGCGGCCAGGCCGACGGCGATCACCACGCCGGCCGCCAGCCAGACGAGCGCCCAGCCGGCCGCCACCTCCAGCGACGCTCGGGTCCGCCGCTCGAGCGGGCTGCGGAGCCCGACGCCACGAAGGTTCTCGGCGATCAGCGGCAGCATCGTCGCCCCCACCATGGCCATCCACAGCAGCAGGTGACTGGCCGAAGCGCTCGCCAGGCCCGGACCGCCACCGGCCGGAGTCATGCTCTGATGGTGGTGGCCCGCCATGGACGACCCCCCGAAGGGATACCAATCGAGCCCACCCCACGCGAGCACCACCCAGGCCGCCGCCGCCACCGGCCAGACCCAGCGCTCAGGGCCCGGACGGCCCACCGTGCGCAGCCAGGCGCGAGTCTCCAGCCGTGGTGTCCGGCGGCTCGGAGGAGCCATCCCTCGGGTCGCCAACGGTCAGCCGACCTCCAACGAGATGCGGTCCACCCGGAGGCCCACCGCCGCCAGATCACGGTCGGCCCGGGCCGGCATCAGCGTCAGCCGCGCCGAGAAGGGGTCGAACTCCGGAAGGCTGTGCACGACGAAGGTCGCGTCGAAGTGCCGGCTGCTGCCCAGGTCACCGTTCAGTTCGATGCTGGACTCGAAGACGCCGAACAAGGAGAGGGAGCCGAGCGACCGCGAGGGGTCGGCCGCCTGGTCGTCGTCGAGGTTGAGGTAGACCGCGTACGAGGTCAGCGCCGGCCGCTCGCACCGGATCCCGTCGAACCGGACGATCCAGCGCTGGTTCGGGTCGACGGCGCCGGTCCCGTCCTCACCGTCTCCCCCGCTCAGCTCGATCGTCTGGGCGCCGGCGATGCCCACCTCCGACGCTGCGGCCAGGGGGCTGAAGTCGGGTCGGTCGAGACCGAACGGCTCGATCTCGGCACCGGGCGGCGCCGGTGGCACGGCATTGAACTGCGGGCGGGCGATCGTGTCGTAGCCGTAGCCGAGGGCTTCGGTGTCGAGGACCATCGGTGCGGTCCACGACTTGACGTTCCCGTCGGGTCGGAGGAACCGGAATTCGTGTCCGGACCAGGAGTCGAACGCCTCGCGTTCCAGCCCACCCGCGGGGGGCCCGTCGGAAAACGGATAGCCGTGACCCAGATCGTGGGCGTAGGTCTCCCAGAGCCGGTCCACGTTGGCGTGGTGCATCCAGAAAACCGGATCGAGACCCGCCGTGAAGAAGCTCGCCATGAAGCCGCCCGTCTCCACGTGTCCGAGCCCGTGGGGCTGGAGGTCGACCTTTCCTAGCTCCTGGGCGCTGTGGAACAACGTCAGATCCTCCAGGTAGCCGCCTGCGAAGGAAACGAGATTGCTGCCCTCGGCATTGGCGTAATGGCGCCGCAGCAGGGCCTCTGACGCGTCAGACCAATCCTCGAAGGACGGCGGCGGGATCAGCGGTCCCGGACCGACCCGGCTGGGCTCGTGCAGCGGATTCGGCCGGTTGCCCGGGTCGCCGAAAATTCCGGGAACGTCGACGTCATCGGGGAGGACGGCGTCGCGCAACGCGAGCGGCAGAGTCGCCGCCTCCGGCCTCGACAGATAGTCCGAAGAGTTCCAATAAGGCAGTGCCCAGGTCTCGTGCGGGCCATCGAGGGCCTTGATATGGGCGCGGACCACCGCATCGAACTCCAGCAGGTACGCGCGGTGCCAGGGCAGGAAGAACCAGTTGCCGTGCGCGCACTCGTGCCACAGGACGGTCGTTTCCCCGAACCGGGGCCAGGCGGACGGAACCAGCATGTAGGTGGCGTGGACCTGGGCCTGGTAGCCGAGCGACCGCGGATCGTTCCAGCGCTCGATGATCGGCGGCAGAGCGCTGAGCGTCGCCCGCAACTCCTGGGTCTGCTCAGCGGTCCGGTTGCGGATCGCGATGAGGTCGTTGACCCGGATCGCCAGCGGACGATACTCGTCCAGGCCGGGGGTCAGGAGCTTCATCTGGTGGATCGCCGCGGCGTACCATCGCAGGTCATCGCTCCAACCGTTGGCCGGAATCACTGAAGACCAAGCGGCCTTGCGAAGAGTGAGGTTCATGACCGTGTCCGATCGTTGGTATGACGCTCGCCGGGACAGGGGGCAATGACCACAATGGCACGCCTGACCCGTTCCCGGAAGGCTCGGTGCTGCTCCTTCCCTGCTCGCTCTATTCCGGCCTTGTCGCTCGAGTCCAGTTTCGGTTAGGCGAGTGCTCGACCGGTCCGAACCGCGGTGACGACGTCGTGCAGGGCGTCCGTAACCGCTTTGGAGTCAGTCTCGTTGTCCAGGAGAGATTCGTGACTGGCCTTGACGTGGCGGTGGAGGCTATTGGTCGATAGCGTAGCCATCTGGTCCTGTTTCGCCGGCCAGCGCTGGTCGGAGTGGCCCAGATCAGCGGTGACGACGATGAGCGGCTTCCCGTCCAAGCTGGTCAGGGAGGCCGCCTGCCGGGTGGACCGGCTTCCGGCCAGGAATTCCTTGAGCGAGCTGGCCAGACTGCTGGCGGTCGAGGAGTTGGCGCGCGCGGCGTCGCGAATGGGCGCCGGAAGACTGCCGTAGGAGGACCGGGCCAGCAGCCGTCCGGCCCCGAGGTGAGCCACCGCGGGCAGCAGCGCGGCGACCCGGCCGATGACGGTGTCGGATCGGGTCGTGGTCGGCAGGGCCGGGCCCGGCTGCGGTGCGGTCGAGTCCAGGAGCACGAGCCCCGCGACCTGATCTGGATAGCGGGCGGCGAAGGCCTGGACGTACAAGCCACCGAACGAGTGGCCGGCCAGCACGTACGGTCCCGGGATGCGGGCCCGCTCCAGCAGGGTGTGCAGGTCGGCGGCTATCTGGTCACCGTCCTGCAGGCCGCGGGTGCTCTCGCTCCAGCCTCGGCCCGCCCGGTCGTACACGCACACCCGGCTCGTCTGGGCCACAGCGGGCTCGATCCAGCCAAATGCGCTGGACGCTTCCCCGAGACCTGGTTCGAGGACGACGGTCGGGTTTCCGGAACCGCTGCAGTGGAAATGCAGTCGGTGATCACCGACCTCGACCAGCTGCCCGGGCATCGGGTACGCCCGGCGGTCGAGAGTTTCGCGAACGGTCTCGTAGCCGCCGCCCACCGAAGCCAGCGTGAACGTCGCGAGCACGGGAAACAACAGCCAGCGCCGGGGTCGCCGGGGCAGCTGGTGTCGCGCCCGGATGATCGACCACACCACGATCGCCAGCAAGACCGGCGGCCACACCCAGCGCAGCCCGACCGTCACGCTCCCGGATCCCAGCAGATTCACCAGACCGGCGAGGGCCAGGAAGACCGCCGGCACCGCGGCCCACCGTTGCGGCGAGGGACTGAACGCGGTCGACAGCACCGCGAACAGCAGCCAGCCGACCGCGAACGCCAGCAGCACCACTCCGACCAGACTCTTCTCGAGCGGCGCGACGATCGGGGCGGCCACGAGGATCGCGGCCAGGACGAGCCCCGCGGCGAACGAGCCCGCCATGATCGCCCCGACCCTCCGAGGGCGTGGGGGCGGCCGTCTATCGTTCTCAGCGGCGATCAGCGGTACGTTCGCGCGGGGTGGCTCAGCCATCGTGGTCCTTTGCTGATCGGGGGAGAGGACGCCTA
Organism: uncultured Actinomycetota bacterium; assembly: GCA_963731295.1. Taxonomy (GTDB): domain Bacteria; phylum Actinomycetota; class Actinomycetes; order Propionibacteriales; family Propionibacteriaceae; genus Microlunatus. Next base: position 1,139,967 of record CAVSUP010000003.1, on the reverse strand, counting down.
CGACCACAATCTTCCAACTCGACGCGTCCGCTCCGATCAACCGGCCGGGGAAGACACCAAGACCCGTCAGGCATGACTGAGGATGAGGACCATGGGTCACCGCACGTTACTCATCAATGTCGACGATATCGGGATCTATCAGCAAGCGGTCGAGCCGGCGATCGAGACGACCACCCAGACAATCGGATTCCGTTCCAATGCCGAAGCCGCTACCTGCGACGCGACCTTCAAACAGGGCTGAGCGGGGCGGGCCCTGCGATTGTGTACGGACGAGAGCGCTCGCCGACGATCAGTCAAGCTTGGACGGACGGACGGAAAGTTTGCGCCACGCGAACCCATGTCCGTCCTTCGATTCGGCGGTTTCATCGCTCCGTGTGGCGCGTCACGCTCTTAGGAGTGGGAATCAACTGCACCAAGATCCTTGACAGCTACTGGGTTTTGTGCGCGCCCGTCAGTGCCCCTGCTGACATCCAATGGCGCTAAGAGCGATTTCTCCAATCCATAGGTGATCTGATTCAGGTGCGCGGAGACATTCTGGTAAAAGTTCTGTGGGCCAAGTAGGTCGTAAAGCCGCGGCAGTGCCCGCAAATCGAAGCCATCAGCCGCTTCTGCGACTGCCGCGTGCATTTTCTCGAACTCAGCAATGGTGGCCCCCAGGTATATTTCGATCTTGGCGTACCTATCACGCAGTCCTTCGATCTGAAGCAGTGGGCTCAGTCGCTTCAGTTCTTCGAATTGGAGTTGCTGATCAATGAGTTCTTGAAGGAAGTAATTGTAGGTCTCGGCCGTGATCGTGTTCAGCGATACGTCACCTTCATCGGGACCGGGATCCCATCTGAAGCCGGATGCAGCTCGCAGCCTACGTCTCACGCTCTTGACGTAGTTGTAGGACTTCACTGTCGTCTGAAGGATGGATCGATAAAGATCATCACGCCTGCGCCGCTCGTCCCTGAGGAAATCAACTCGCCGTTGTTCCTCCTGATCCTTCTGTCTTTGTTTCGCCTCCGCCGCTGCAGTTGCTTCCCGCCGTTCGGTTTCCGCGTTCTCGAGCAACGTGCGTTGATCAGCCGCCGCATTACGCACGGAATCCAAATAGACTTGTACCGCTATCGTCGCGACGCTGCCCACGCCAGCAACGGCTACGAGCTGAATTCCTGTTTTTGCCATCTCGTACTGGAGAGTATCCTTGGACGTGCCGCCGAGGAATATGGCGATCGCGACAGTTGCGGCGCCAATTCCAGCGATAATGATCAGGGCAATGATAGGAGCCCGTGTACTCGACCGGGGCAATCTTTGCTGTCCGCCCCGGATTCTGGATGACCCGCCATCGCAGATTTCGGCGCAGATTGCGACTGGTTCATCGAAGAATCCTCATTCCCGAAGGTCCGAACGAGCACAACATCATACCAACGCCATCGGGCTATACGTCGACAACGGGCCGAATAATCCTCGCGAGGATCTGGCGGGGATCATGGAAGGCATTGTGAAGGTCGATTTCACGGCGTCCGGTAGTCGACCCCCACGATGTGATCAGAGGATGACTTCCGCGCGATGGTTGACAGGGAAAATCGAGCCCGAAGAGTCAGGCTGCGAAGGCCGGATGATCAACAGGGAACGTTGGTATTGGCTATCGCGTCGCCCCGCACGCCGATGGCAGATCGCACGGGGTGGGGGGCCGGGGCGGAGTTTGAGCTTGGCTGCTGGGCTGCGGGATGTCGGTGCGGCCGATTCGAGCGTGCGGCAGAAGGAGCACGGCCGCCGCGACGATAATCAGGAGCGCGAGGGCAACTGCGGCGATCCAGGCCACGCCGATCACCGCCGGTCTCGACCCGGCCGACCCGTGCCGTTGGGTCGGCGGATTTCTACCCGACGCCCGCGGGAGCGCGTACGGGCCCGACCGGTGCCTGACGGCCCAGGTGGTCATGTCAGACCCCGGCGCCCGTGGCGTTGTCGGACCCGGGCTGCGCAGCGGACAACCGAACCGACCGAAGGGCGTCGTCGCGAACCCCATCGCCTTCGGTCTCGACATAGAAGGAGAGTTCGTGGCCGTCCGGGTCGTGGAACCCGATGAGTCGGCCGCGGGCACCACTGATTACCGGCGTGTGCTTAACGCCGAGCTGATCGAGGTGCGCTGCACATCCGGCCAGATCATCCTCGGCCGGAACGCCGATGTTCACGAACCCGAAGCGGCGGGTGGCGGCCGCTGCTTCGGGATGCTGTCGCAGCGCCAGGACGACCCCGTCGAGCGGGGCGAACGCAATACCGCGGACAACGCCGTCGTGGTCGGGCCACTCCATCTCCTCGAGCAGTCCGAAAACTTCGGCGTACCAGCGTCGGCTGTGGGCGAGGTCGGCCACCGGGACCTTGACGGACAACACCCTGAGCGCCGGAAGACCGTTCATTTGTGAACTCATGGGTGAACTCATTTGGGAACTCCTCAGTCCGATATCAGCTCAATAGTTGGGTCTAGTGATACTGTAGCCAAATCATTACAGTACAGTGCTACTGGTGTCAATAGGGGAGGTCGTCGCCATCAGTGTTTCTCCGCAGGCGGAGCCAAGCGGGCGCCGGAGCTACGCGTCGCCACAGCGTGCGGCGGCCGCCAAAGCCACCCGAGACCGGATTCGTGCGGCGGCAACCACGCTGTTTCTCGCCGACGGCTATCCGGCGACCTCGATCCGGGCCATCGCCGACCTGGCCGGAGTGGCCGAAAAGACGGTGTACCTGCAGTTCTCGACCAAATCCGCACTCCTCAACGAAGTCGTCGGGGCAGCCATCGTCGGGGACGGTGAGGCCGTCGCGGCCAGTGAGCGCGGCTGGTTTCGGGCCATCGTCGACCACCCCGATCCCCCAGCGAAGATTCGCCTGCTCGCGGCCGCCACGGCCGACCTGCACGAACGCAGCGGACCCGTCTTCGCGATGGCCCGGGGTGCCGCTGCGGTCGACCCCGAAGCGGCCTCACTCTGGCGCGCCGGGAAGCAAGGTCACCTGGCCGATATGACGCTCCTGGCCGACAGCTTCGCCGCGGCGGGCATGATCCCGGCCGGACTGGACCACGCGTGGGCCGTCAGAACCCTGTACGTGACCGTCGGCCTGGAAACCTGGCACCTGATCCGCGTCGAGCTCGACAACAGTCCAGTCGAATACCGCACGTGGCTCGGGAACAGCCTGGCCGCATCCTTCGGCCTCGGGGAGACCTGAGGACTGCTGAGCCGTGCGGACCGGATTGCGGACGTCGACAATTGACGATTCGTGGGATCAGTTCGGCGGGGAGGTCGCCCTCGATCTGCGCCCGTCTTCTCGCAGTTCGCGCTGCTCAGCCCTGTCTCAACCTGAACGGTGCACCGTGGCGCCATGGGATATCTGGCCGAGCTCGCCGGGGCGAGCAATCCGGTGCTAGCGGAATGCGACCCCGACCCCGACCCGGACGCCCGCTCCGTGGACTCGGCCTCGGCCGCGCCGGTCGCATCGCTGGATCTTCGTCGTGATCGGGGTGGTGGCCTTCGGTGTTCGGCTGGTGCCGGTGCTGACCGGCACGGGTCTGTACGCGCTGGCCAGCTACGACGGATCGGTCTACTACACCGCCGCCGCTGCTCTCGCCCACGGCGTCCTGCCCTATCGGGACTTCCTGCTCCTGCATCCCCCGGGTATCGCCATCGCCCTGTGGCCGTTCGCCCTGCTGGGCCAGCACTTCGGTGACCCGCAGGGCCTAGCGGTGGCCCGGGTCGCCTGGATGGCTCTCGGCGCGGTCAATGCGGTCCTCGTCGCCCGGATCCTCCGACCGGTCGGTCTGGCCGCCGCGGTGGTCGGCGGCCTGAGCTACGCCGTCTTCGTTCCGGCCCTGCGGATCGAGCGGGTCACCTCGCTCGAGGCGCTGGCCACCACGTGCATCCTGGGCGCGATGCTCATCGCGTCGCGGTGGCAGCGTGGAGTTCCGATCCGGGCCCGCTCGGCCCTGCTCGTCGGCGCCCTGCTCGGGCTCTCGGCCGGGTTGAAGATCTGGGGCGTGGTGATCGTGGTCGCCGTGCTGGTGTGGGCGATCCGGGTCGTCGGCGGACGACGGACCCTGCACATCGGGGTGGGCGCCGTGGCCGGAGTCAGCGCAATCTGCCTGCCGTTCTTCCTGGCCGCACCCGCAGCGATGTGGCGGATGGTCGTTCTCGACCAGCTCGGTCGGGCCCGGACTGCGCACAGCGTCTGGTTTCGGGTGAGTGACATCGCCGGAATGCCGCGAGCCATGTCGTCGATCGTGATCGCGATGATCGCCGCCGTTCTCGTGGTCCTCGTCGCGGCGGCGCTGGCCGCCCGGACGCGGCCCGGCCGACTCGGGGTGATCGTGCTCGCGACGACCCTCGTCCTGTTGTTCAGTACGCCCACCTGGTTCCCCCACTATTCCGGTCTGTCGGCCGCTCCGCTCGCCGTGGTGGTCGGCGCTGCCGCTGGCGTCGTCGCCGGCCGGATCGCGTGGCGCCCGCTCCGGCTGGTCGCGGGCGTCGCAGTGCTGGCCGCGCTCGCCGCGTACGCGCTGAGCGTGCCGACCGCCGCAGCGGGCCGAGCCTTCCCGGCCCGCGCGCTGTCCGCGGGCCTGGTCGGAGTGCGCGGCTGCATCACCGCCGACGACCCCAGCGCCCTGATCGAGCTCAACGCGTTGCAGCACAATCTTGCGCAGCACTGCCCGGTGATGGCCGACCTCGGTGGCTACTCCTACGACCTGCACGGCCCGGGCCACAGCCTCTCGCGTCGCCACGATCCCGCCTGGCAGCAGCACCTGCTCACCTACCTGGGCAGCGGGCAGGCGGCGATCGTGATCCGCTTCCACCGGCACTCCGCGCTGACGGCGGCGACGGTCGATACCGTCCACCACTGGTCGGTGCTCGTCCGGGCCGGCCGCTACGTCCTGCGCGATCCGACCGTGGCGAAATTGCCCACCATCCACACCCGGTGAGCCCCCCGAGCGTGCTCGCTTCTCAGATCAGGCTCAGGCGGTCCTGGGCTAGCGTGCTTCACCCGACCGGAAGACCCGACTGATGAACACCCTGATCAACCTGCTGCTGAGCCTGCCGCCGCTGCTCGTCCTCGGCGCGGCACTGCTGCTGCCCGCCATCGAGGCATCCGCCCTGGTCGGGCTGGTCGTGCCGGGTGAGACGGCCGTGTTCGTCGCGGGCATGACCGCGCACGCCGGGCACCTCTCACTCCCGGCCGTGGTCGGCGCGGCCGCTATCGGGGCCGTCGTCGGCGATCAGGTCGGCTTTGCGCTGGGTCGGCGGTGGGGGCCACTGCTCCAACGCCGACTTCCCGGCCGGCTCGTCGGGTCCGGCCGGGTCGACCGGGTCGCCGACTTCGTCCGGCGCCGCGGTGCCTGGGCGGTGCTGCTCGGGCGTTGGACGGCCGTGCTTCGGGCTCTTGTCCCCGGCCTCGCCGGTACGAGCGGCATGAGTCGACGGACGTTCACTGTCTTCAACGTCCTCGGGGGCGTGTCCTGGGCACTGGGAGTGGCCGTGCTCGGCTTCGGCGCCGGGGCCGCGTACGACCAGGTCCTGCACACGATGGGCCGCGTCGGGACCATGACGGTGCTCGGCGGGCTCGCGGTGGCCGCTACGGTGGCGGTGGTGCGGCGCCGCGGGCGGTCCCGCACGACGGCCACCGTGCCGCGTTGACTCTGGGGACGACCCCGCGCCGAACGCGCTCGCTGGGCCGGATCGAGAGGAGGGCGATGAGCGCTCGGTTCGCCCGGGTCACCGCCCGGCTCCGTCGACCGCTCGGGGTCCGGGCGCGGTCGACCATGGTCGCCGTGATCGTGGTCGGACTCGCCCTACTGGCCGGTGGCACCGGTCTGGTCATCCTGCTCCAGAACAACCTCGAGCAGACGGCCAAGGACGCTGGGCGCAGCCGGGCGGCCGAAGTGGTGGAACTGATCACCGCCGACGGTGTGAAGGCGGCGGCCAGTGGTCTCCCGGAGGAAACCCTGAGCGGTGAATTCGTCCAGATCGTCCGCGACGGGACCGTCATCGGCGCGTCGAACCGGCTCGTCGCCTCGCGGGCCCTGTCGAGCGAGCGTCCGGCGGTCGGACGCTTCACCGCCCATACCCGGGACGATCTGGACTCTCTGGGCGAGGGCGGGGAATGGATGGTGGTCGCCACTTCGGTGACACGGGGGTCGGTGACGTACCAGGTCTACGTCGCTGCCTCGGTCCGGGTGCAGCGCGACACCGTACAGACAGTGGCCGTTTTTCTGCTCCTGGCCACCCCGCTGCTGCTCGCCGGGGTGGGCCTGGCGGTCTGGCGGCTCGTCGGCCAGGCCCTTGGGTCGGTGGAGCAGATCCGGACGGAGGTCGCCGCCATCGACGCGCAGCGGATGGCCACCCGCGTGGAGGTGCCGGCGACCCGGGACGAGGTCGCCGCGCTCGCGACCACGATGAACGGCATGCTCGATCGCCTGCAGATCTCCCAGAGAGCCCAGCGCGCATTCGTCTCCGACGCCAGTCATGAGCTTCGCAGCCCGTTGTCGACCCTGACCACCGCCGCCGAGCTCGCGACGGAGGCGGACGAGCCCACCCGTACGCGGCTGCTGGGCGCGATCAACCTCGAGCTGGTCCGGATGCGCGGTCTGGTCGAGAACCTGATGACCCTCGCTCGGGCGGACGCCCACGACCTTGCGGTCGCTCCGACCGAGGTCGACCTCGACGATCTCATTGCCGCCGAGGCGCGGCGGCTCAGCGCCACCAGCACCCGTCGGGTGCAGCTCACCATCGAGCCGATCCGCGTCTGGGGCGATCCCCAACGCCTGGCCCAGGCCCTGCGCAATCTCGTCGACAACGCTGAGCGGCATGCGGTCTCGACCGTCCGCCTCAGCCTCGGCGCCACCGACAGTCAGGCCCGGCTGTGGGTGGACAACGACGGCCCGATCATCGAGCCCGCCGACCGCGTACGGATCTTCGAACGCTTCGTCCGGCTCGACGAGAGTCGATCGCGAGACGCCGGCGGCAGCGGTCTCGGTCTAGCGATCGCCCGGGTGGCGGTCCGCTCGTACGGGGGTGAGGTCGAGGTGGTGGACGCCCCCGACGGCTGGTGCCGCTTCGAGCTGCGGCTACCCGTCGACGCTCCTCAATCAGCGGGCCCCTGGAGGGTGGTGTTATACGGTGGCCGTAGCGAGCAGGTGCCCGGGTGCGTAGCGGGCGAGGCGGTGGAGGAGTCGGATAGCGGTGTTCTATCCGCGACGACGACAACGAAGCCGATGCGTGCCCGGTGCCGCGCAGTAGGTCATCGTTTGACACCACCCTCCTGATCAGCCGCGCCTACGACACCAGACTGAAGCCGGCGTCGACCTCGGCGACGGCCAGTCGGCTCGTGAGCATCCGGCCGTAGCAGGCTTCGAACGCGCTGACGGTGGCGCCGAGACTGTGCCGCTCGGCAATCCGACGGCTGGCCGCCCCGAATTCCTGCCGCAGCCCGGGGTCGGACGCGAGCCGGGTGATTCGCCGGGCCAGACCGGCGGCATCACCGGGTGCGTAGAGGAAGCCGTTCTCGCCGTCGCGGACCAGGTGCGGCAGGGCCATGGCGTCGGCGGCCACCACCGGTCGACCGGCCGCCATCGCCTCCAGCGTGGCGAGGCTCTGCAGCTCGGCGGTGCCGGGCATGACGAACAGATCGGCCCGCCCGTACGCCGCCAACAGCTCGTCGTCACTGACCGCGCCGGCGAAGGTCACCGAGGCCGCGACGCCCAGCTCGTCGGCGAGGGCCTCCAGTCGCCCGCGCAGACTGCCCATCCCAACGAGCTCGAGTCGCGCCCGGGTCGAGCGCGGCACCAGGGCGAAGGCCCGCAACAACTCGTCGAGGTTCTTCTCCTGCTCCAAGCGCCCGACGAAGAGGACGGTGGGTTCACCGGGTGCACCGGTGGCGTCGGCGGGGCCCAGGTCGGCGTACCGGGAGAGCTCGATCCCGCACGAGATCGCTTCGGCCCGGGGCAGACCGGTCGAGGCGGCGAGCAGCTCGACCGCCCGGCCGGTCGGTGCGCTCAGCAGGTCCGCGTCGGCGAACACCCGTTCGAGGTCCCACCAGGCCGCCTTCGCCGCCAGGTGGGGGAAGCGCCGGACGACGGGGACGTGGTGCAGGAGGTTCTCGGGCATGAAGTGGTTGGTGGCCATCACCGGCAGTTGGTTGCAGACCGCCGCGCGGACCAGGGCCCGACCGAGTCCGAGATGGGATTGGACGTGGACCACGTCGGGTCGGACGATCTGCACGATCTGGTCGATCTGGCGGTTTGCGGTCCTAGGCGAGCAGACCTGCATCCGGGGACGGCCGGGCAAGGCGATCGAGCCCAGCCGGTGCACCCGCACACCCCCGTCGAGATAGGTGTGGTGCTCGCCGTTCGCCGACGGCCACAGCAGGTCGACGGTGTGGCCGGCCGCCGCCAGGCCCGCGGCCAGCCGCGCGGTGAACGTGGCGGCTCCGTTGATGTACTCGGGATACTGGTCGGCTCCGAGCAGAATCTTCATGATCATCCTCCGAGAGGCCCGGCGCTCGGCCGAGACGACGACCGGCGGCCGGGACGAGTGGGCTGCGTACCAGGCCAGCGTGCCGGAAACGACCTGAGACGGAACTGAGCGATCCTGACGCCGTGGACCGTTCAGGTTGGGCTCAGGTCGACTCGGAGATGATGCAACGGTGAGCTGGGCCGGCAAAGGAGAGCGCCTGTGAAGGTCTTACTGGTGGAGGACGAGCAACGTCTGGCCGGGGTCGTCAAGGAAGGCCTGGTCGCCGAGGGCTTCGTCGTCGACGTCGTCTCCGACGGGATCTCCGGCCTGTGGGCGGCGACCGAGAGCAGCTATGACGCCATCGTGCTGGACATCATGCTGCCCGGCCTCAACGGTTACGACGTCCTGAAGGAGATCCGGCAGCGCAAGATCTGGGTGCCGGTGCTGATGCTCACCGCCAAAGACGGCGAGTACGACCAGACCGATGCGTTCGACCTCGGGGCCGATGACTACCTGACCAAGCCGTTCAGCTTCATGATCTTGATCGCCAGGCTTCGGGCCCTCGTCCGTCGCGGGGCGCCGGAGCGACCCGTCCTCATCTCCGTCGGGACGCTCGTGCTTGATCCGGCCCGCCGGGTGGTCGCCCGGGGCGGCGTACCGATTCCGCTCACTGCGCGGGAGTACGGCCTGCTGTTGTTCCTGATGCGGCACGCCGGCGATGTCGTCAGCAAGGCGCAGATCCTCGACAACGTCTGGGACTCCGCGTACGAGGGCGGCGACAACATCGTCGAGGTCTACATCGGCTACCTGCGCAAGAAGCTCGACGCGCCGTTCAGCCTGAACACGCTGCGGACCGTACGCGGACTCGGCTACCGACTTGACGCGGACACGCCCGGCACGACCGCCTGACCGGCCGCCTCGCTGCCGGCCGCCGGAGCGGGATATTCGGTCGACAGCAGGATGACGCCGAGCGTGGCGACCAGCACACACACCGCAACCGCGATCAGGGTTGCACCATTTGCCGCAACCCCGTCCTGCAGCAGCAGGCCGCCACCGCCGACCGCGGTCAGCGGATCCAGCAGGGTGAGGCAGCAGATCACCACGTGCGGCGAGCCGGACAGATACGCCCTCTGCATCGCCCAGAGTCCGACCGGCAGGGCGAGCGCGACGCCGACGATCGCGGTGAGCAACAACGGCAGCTCGGTGACGATGGCGCCGGTGCTGACGATGTGCCCGATCAGCCGGATCAGGATCGAGGTGAAGCCGAAGAGCACGGCGGCCGCGCACGCGAGCAGCACGCACCGCAGGAGTGCCGGACCGCGGGCGGCACTGACGGTCACGGCCGCACTGAGTCCCACGGTCACCCCGATGGTGAGGGCGACCAGCCACCAGGGTGGCAGGACCAGCGGCCGGACGGCCGGAGTCAGCAGCAGGACGGTGAGGACCGCGATGCCGGCGACGCTCGCGAGGGCGCCGACGACCTGCCGGTGGCTCGGTCGTCGATGGGCCGTCAGCGAGGTGGCGGCGACCGTGACCGGCACGGCGAGGACGCCTATCGGCTGGATGAGGGTGATGGGAGCCAGCGCGAGCGCCACCACATGCATGCCCCCGGCCACGATCCCCTGGACGGTGCCGATCAGCCACGCCGGATCTCGCAGCAGCCGGCGCAGGTCGTCCCGGTGATGCCGGAAGCCGCGACCGGTGCCGGTCACGGTGGCTCGTACCGCTGTGTGCTGACGCACCGAAGCCAGACCGAACAAGGCCGCACCGACCACCGCGAGGGCGACCGCCCACCCGTGTCCGACGGTGACCGTAAGGGCGACCACGGCTTCTCCCTCCTCACCGCCTGGGCCGAGCCGGGAACCAGCGGGCGCGCAACCCGAAAGGCGCTGACCCGGCGTCGGTATGCCGAGCCTACGAAGTGAGTGGTCGGTCAGCCAACTTCGGCTGCCGACCCGCACTCAGGTTCAACTCAGCCTTGATCGGCTCGCCGCGACGCCAGACGTCGCTCGCGGTCGTCGCTGAGCGATCGGCTCGCGGACGCGGCCGTTGCGGCGGACCCGTAATCCGGTTGGCGCCGCCGCTCGTTTCTGGGATGGTCGGCGGGTGAGTTCCGCACCGGATCTGGTGGTGGTCGGAGCGGGAGTCGTCGGGGCGTCCGTGGCCTATCACGCGGCCCGGGCGGGTGCCGTCGTGACCCTGGTCGACGCCGGGCGACCGGGCGCCGGCGTGACGGCGAATTCGTTCGCCTGGATCGGATCGTCCGGCGTTCGTACCGGTCCGGCCGCCGGGCTCCGGGTGACCGCGGCGGAGGAATACCGCCGGCTCCAGGCCGAGTTGCCGGGACTCGCGGTGGTCTGGTCCGGCTCGCTGTCCTGGGGCACGGAGGACAGCGCACCGGCCGCCGGGCCCGGGCAGGAGATCGTGGATACGGCTGCCGTGATGGCGCTCGAGCCCGCCCTGCGACAGCCCCCGGAGTGGGCCGTCTGGGCACCCGGTGATGGTGCCGTCGACCCGGTGGGCGTGACCGAGCGACTGGTCGCGGGCGCCCGCGCCCATGGCGCCCGGGTCCATCCGGACACCCCGGTGACCGCGGTTCTCCGGGGCCCCGCCGGTCGGGTGATCGGGGTCGAGACGGCTTCCGGGCCCATCGCCGGTGCGACTGTGGTCCTGGCGACCGGAGTGACCACGGTGGCGCTGGGCTCGCCGCTCGGCCTCCGCATCCCGGTCGACCCGTCGCCGGCGACGCTCTTCCGGCTCCGCGCTCCGGCGGGTCTGGTCCGCACCGTGGTCCACAACGGGGACTTCGATCTTCGGCAGGTCGCTCCGGACCGACTCCATGCCGCTGCCGACTCACCTGAGAGGACTCTCGCTGCCGTCCGGTCCACCTTCCGCGGCGCCGCGGGCGTCGAGCTGCTCAGCACCCGGGTCGGAGTACGCCCGATGCCGGTCGACGGCGAGCCGATCATCGGCCCGGTCGCCGAGGTGCCGGGCCTCTACCTGGCGGTGATGCACTCGGCGGTCACGCTCGCCGCGGCCGTGGGGCGCCTGGTCGCGCGGGAGTTGGTCGACGGCACCGTCGAGCCGGCGCTGGCGGGCTGCCGCCTCGACCGCTTCTAGCTCACACCCGTACTTCGTCGATTCGGGTTCGTCAGGGGTCAGCTCGATGACGAGCTCAGCCTGCTCTCAGTCCGGGTCAGTGAGAGTCGTGCCGCCATTGGAGGTGTCACCGGATGCCTGGCGCACACGAGGAGAAATCAATGTCCGTTTCCGAGACGGCCCCACCCAGAAGCCGGGTCGACTGGCTGACCAAGGTGCCCGCGATCACGGCGACCTTCTGGGTCATCAAGGTGCTCTCGACCACGATCGGGGAGACGTTCGCCGACTTCCTGTCGGTCAATGTCGGCCTCGGGCCGGCGGTCACCGATGTGGCGATGATCGGCGTGCTGGCGGTGGCGCTCACGATCCAGCTCCGCAAGCGGAAGTACACGCCGTGGATCTACTGGCTCTGCGTCGTGCTGGTAAGCATCGTCGGCACCCAGATCACCGACTTCTTCACCGACACCCTCGGCGTCAGCCTCTACGTCAGCACCGGGGTGTTCGCTGTGATCCTGGCCGTCGTCTTCGCGGTCTGGCACCGTCAGGAGGGCACGCTGGCGATCGCCTCGGTCGACACCCGCCGGCGGGAGACGTTCTACTGGGCGGCCATCCTGGTCACCTTCGCGCTCGGTACCGCGGCCGGTGACCTGGCCACCGAGGCGCTCAGCCTCGGCTTCCGCAACGGGGTGCTGATCTTCGGCGGGCTGATCGCTGGCGACGTTCATCGCCCGCCGGCTCGGCGCCAACGCGGTGCTCACCTTCTGGATCGCGTACGTGCTCACCCGTCCGCTCGGCGCCTCGCTGGGCGATCTGTTGACCCAGTCCAAGGACTTTGGTGGCCTCGGCCTCGGCGCCAGCCTGACCAGCGTGATCTTCTTCGCGGTGATCATCGTTCTGGTCACCCGCGAGCAGCTGCTCGCCAACCGGCACGGCGTGGCGACCAAGGGCCATGGCCCGCTCGGTGGTCGTCGCCATGACTACGCGTGGGCCGGAGCGGGCGCCGCCACGGTCGTCGTCCTCGGCCTGGCCCTGGGCGGGCTCAATGCCTCCCAGGCCGCCGCGGACAACGGCGGCTGCCACCGGCGCGGCCGCCCCGAGCAGCCGTCAGGTCCATCCGACGACGCCGCTCGGAGATCTGAGCGGCTTCTCCACCATCGCCGATGATGTCCAGGCCAAGGTCGCGGCCAACGATCTCAGCGGGGCCACGACCCGCGTCAAGGATCTCGAGGTGGCCTGGGACAGCGCCGAGGCCGGACTCAAACCGCGCGACCCGGCCCACTGGAAGCAGCTCGACGGCGACATCGACGGAGTCCTCACGTCGCTGCGGGCCAGCCGACCGACCCAGGCCGACTGCGCCGCCAACCTGGCGACCCTCACGAGCGCGCTCAACCAGTTCGACGGAATCTGATCGCGGCGGCCGCGGCATCAGTCGAAGGTCTGATGCCGCGGCGACGGTCAAGGCCCCTGTGGCCTTGGCTACCGAAGGTGGGCGGCCCAGACGGTGCGAGTGGTGCGAGCCGCCACGTCGGCGCGGCGCAGGATGCTCTGGGGGCTGGTGGCGTCGAGGAGTCGGTCAAGAGCGGCGAGGTCACTCGCCGAGATCGTGTCTGCGGTGGCGTTCCGGATGCCTTGCAGGGCAGCGAGCGCGTAGACCCCGACCGCGTTGCCGGGCTGAGCTCTCGACATTCACGTCGATGGTCAGGCGGTCCGCGACGGTGAACCCGGCGGCGGTCAGTTTCGGTCCCCAGTCGGCGCCCCGATGCGGCAGGTGCTCGGTGTGGCGCTGCTGGGTGGCGGCGTGGCAGCGCTCTTCCAGGCCGGGCCGGTCTTCTGGGGCGGTGGGGGGCAGGAAGCGCGGGAGACCGGCGAGCTCGACGATGGCGAGCAGTCCGTCGGGGGCGAGGATGTCGCGAAGCCGATGCAGGGCGCGGTCGGGATCGGCCAGGTGGTGCAGCGAGGCCGACGCCCACACGAGGTCAGGGGCACCGAGGTCGGGCCATTCCGAGGCGTCGAGATCGGCCCGCACGATGCGTACGCGGTCGCCCACCTTCGCCGCGTACGCCTTGGTTCGAAGCTGTTCGAGGTGCCCTGCGGAGGAGTCGACGGCGGTGAGATGCGCCTCCGGGAACTGGGTGAGGAGGGCGAATGAGCCGGCGCCGGTCCCCGCTCCAAAGTCCACGATCTCCGTCGGCGGGTTTCGCACCGGCAACCAGGCGGTGATGGCGGCAATGTGCTCGGCCATCACCGCCGCGTCCAGGTCCAGAATCTGGGCCTGGACCTCGTCGTCCGCGTGGCTGCGGGCCGAGTGGTGCGGGTCGTCGTCGATGGGGATCGAGTGGTGGTGGTGAGCGGGCATGAGGTCGAGGGTAGAAGCCGTATCGCCGTTGCGGCAAGTTGCCTTGCAGAATCTGCAAGATAGGGTGAGTGTCATGTCCGATAGAGACCCTGAAGTCGATCTGTCCCAGGTGGTTCGGCAGCGCATCCGCGGGCTCCGGCAGGCCCGGGGGTGGAACCTGGACGCGTTGGCGGCCCGCTGCGGCATGAGCCCGTCAACGCTGAGCCGGATCGAGACCGGTCAGCGCAGCATCGGCCTGGATCAGCTGGTGCCGCTCGCTCGGGCCTTGGGGACCACCATCGACCACCTGGTCGAGTCCGAACAGGACGAGGACGTGGTGATCCATCCCGTGCCTCATAAGGAACTGGGTCTGACCACCTGGCTGTTGTCCCGCGAGTCGCCGCAGCCGGGCGGGTCGATGGTGGCGAAGATGCGGATCACCCGCCGTCGCCGCCACGGTCCGGGCTACTTGGCCGTACATCCGGGCAAGGAATGGTTCATGGTCTTGTCCGGGACGGCGCTCCTGCACCTGGGCGACCGGAAGATCAGCGTCGAAACCGGTCAGGCGGCCGAGTTCGCCACCATGACCCCGCACTCCATCGGCGCTGTCGGAGGGACGGTGGAGATCTTGACGATGTTCGACGCGGACGGCGAGCGGGCGCACCACCGGTCCAGGATCGCCGAAGACTGACCGACCGCATCGGGCATCATGGGCGCTGGACTTCACCGGTTGACGACCTGGACCGAGCGACGACGAAAGCTGAGTGATGAGCGAACAGAGCACCGCGAGGACCCCCAGACAGGCCCTGATCGTCCGAGGCGGCTGGGAGGGTCATACGCCCGTCCAGGCGACGGATCTGTTCCGGCCCTTTCTGGCCGAGCAGGGCTTCGAGGTCCGGGTCGAAGACTCCCCCGCCGTGTACGCCGACGCCGAGGTCATGGCCGGCATCGACGTGATCCTGCAGTGCGTGACGATGAGCACGATCGAGCCGGAGGAGTTCGCGGGCCTGCGCGCCGCTATCGAGGCCGGCACCGGGATGGCCGGCTGGCACGGTGGTATCGCCGACTCTTACCGCAACACCAGCGACTATCTGCACCTGGTTGGCGGGCAGTTCGCCTGCCATCCGCCGAAGCCGACCGAGGATCGGGTGGGCAACGACCCGTCCGACAACTACCTGCACTACACGGTGAACATCCGGCCCGAGCAGCGTGATCATCCGATTGTCGCCGGCCTCGACGACTTCGATCTGGTCACCGAGCAGTATTGGGTGCTGGCCGACGACTATCTCGACGTGCTGGCCACCACGACGTTGCCGGCCCGCCCGTGGGACCCGTGGCACCGACCGGTGACCGCGCCAGCCGTGTGGACCCGGGACTGGGGCCAGGGACGGATCTTCGTCGCCACCCCCGGCCACAGCGTCGACATCCTGCAGAACGAGTCGGTCCGGACGATCATCGAACGAGGGATTCTGTGGGCCAGCCGGTGAGGGTCGGCATGATCGGCTGCGGCGCGATCTCGGGTCAGTACCTGGCCACGATGGCCAGGCTGCCGCAGCTCGAGCTGGTCGCGGTGGCCGACCTGGACGCTGCGCGGGCCCAGCGGGTGGCGGACGAGCACGGCGCTCGCGACCTCAGCGTCGCCGAGCTGTTGGTCGATGCCGAGGTCGACGCCGTCCTCAACCTGACGATCCCGGCGGCGCACGCCGAGGTGGCGCTGGCCGCGATCGACGCCGGCAAGATCACCTACAGCGAGAAGCCCCTGGCGGCCAGCACGGCTGAGGCCCGGCTGGTCGTCGCCGCCGCGCACACCGCGGGCGTACGCCTCGGCTGCGCTCCGGATACGGTGCTCGGTACGGGGATCCAGACCGCTCGTCGCGCTGTGGACGACGGGCTGATCGGGACGCCCGTGGCCGCCTCCGCGACGATGCTCACCCCGGGTCATGAGCGGTGGCACCCCAACCCGGACTTCTACTACCAACCCGGCGGTGGGCCACTGCTGGACATGGGCCCGTACTACGTCACGGCGCTGATCACGCTGCTCGGTCCGGTCACCGAAGTGGTCGGGATGGCGAGCCGGCCGCGGGAGGTCCGGACCATCGGCAGCGGTTCGCGGGCCGGCGAGAAGATCCCGGTGGCCATCGACACGCACGTCAGCGGGGTGCTGCGGCACGCGAGCGGAGCGCTGTCGACCTTGATCATGAGCTTCGACTCCGTCGGCACCAAGTCGTCCCCGATCGAGTTGCACGGCTCGTTGGGGTCACTGAGCGTGCCAGATCCGAACCGGTTCGGCGATCCGGTGTCGGTTCGGCGGCTCGGCCACCTGGCGTGGGAGGAGTTGCCGTTCAGTGCCGGCTACGTCGACGCCGGGCGCGGCTACGGCCTCGCCGACCTCGCCGCGACCGCTTTCGGCGACGAGCCGCGGGCCGGCGGCAAGCTGGCGCTGCACGTGCTGGACGTGATGGAGTCGATGCTCGCCGCCGCCGCCCACGGAAGCACCGTGCCCGTCGGTTCAACGGTCGCCCGCCCGGCTGCCGTGCCGCTGACCGATCTGGCCGGCTAGCAGCCTGCGCGTGTTCCGCATCCTGATTCGGACGTGACGTTCGCCGAGCTTGTCGAAGCGCGGCTCCAGATACGTGTTGATCAACATTTCGCATCCCGACTCGGAGGCGACGTTCGCTGAGCCTGTCGAAGCGCGGATGCCCGGTGCGTGTTGATCAATGTTCCGCATCCCGGCTCGGAGGTGACGTTCGCTGAGCCTGTCGAAGCGCGGCTCCAGGTACATGTTGACAAACGTTCCGCACCCCGATTCGGAGGTGACGTTCGCTAAGCTTGTCGAAGGCGCGGATGCCGGGTGCGTGTTGATCAACATTTCGTATCCCGGCTCGGAGGCGACGTTCGCTGAGCCTGTCGAAGCGCCGCTCCAGGTGCGTGTTGATGTTGCCCTTCGACAGGCTCAGGGCACGAAAGCCTCCGCATCCCGATTCGGAGGCGACGTTCGCTGAGCCTGTCGAAGCGTGGCTCCAGGTACATGTTGATCAACGTTCCGCACCCCGGCTCGGAGGCGACGTTCGCTGAGCCTGTCGAAGCGCAGACGCCCGCTGCGTGTTGATCAACGTTCCGCATCCCGGTTCGGAGGTGACGTTCGCTGAGCCTGTCGAAGCGCCGCTCCAGGTGCGTGTTGATGTTGCCCTTCGACAGGCTCAGGGCGCGAATGCCTCCGCATCCCGATTCGGAGGCGACGTTCGCTGAGCCTGTCGAAGCGCGGCTCCCGGTGCGTGTTGATCAACGTTCCGCATCCCGGCTCGGAGGTGACGTTCGCTGAGCCTGTCGAAGCGCAGACGCCCGGTGCGTGTTGATCAACGTTCCGCACCCCGGTTCGGAGGTGACGTTCGCTGAGCCTGTCGAAGCGCGGACGCCCGGTGCGTGTTGATCAACATTTCGTATCCCGGCTCGGAGACGACGTTCGCTGAGCCTGTCGAAGCGCGGCTCCAGGTACATGTTGATCAACGTTCCGCACCCCGGCTCGGAGGCGACGTTCGCTGAGCCTGTCGAAGCGCAGACGCCCGGTGCGTGTTGATCAACGTTCCGCATCCCGGCTCGGAGGCGACGTTCGCTGAGCCTGTCGAAGCGCAGACGCCCGGTGCGTGTTGATGAACGTTCCGCACCCCGTTCGGAGGCGACGTTCGCTCAGCTTGTCAGCGCAGACGCGAATTGAGCCTCCGCATCCCGACTCGGAGGCGACGATCGCTGAGCCTGTCGGATGTTGCCCTTCGACAGGCTCAGGGCACGAATGCCTCCGCATCCCGGTTCGGAGGTGACGTTCGCTGAGCTTGTCGAAGCGCAGACGCCCGGTGCGTGTTGATGTTGCCCTTCGACAGGCTCAGGGCGCGAAAGCCTCCGCATCCCGATTCGGAGGTGACGTTCGCTGAGCCTGTCGAAGCGCAGATGCCCGGTGCGTGTTGATCAACGTTCCGCATCCCGATTCGGAGGTGACGTTCGCTGAGCCTGTCCGAGCGCTGTAGACGGCCCTGGTCAGCGTGTCGAGGGCACGAATACCTCCGCACCCCGACTCGGAGGTGACGTTCGCTGAGCCTGTCGAAGCGCGACGCCCGCTGCGTGTTGATCAACGTTCCGCATCCCGGCTCGGAGGTGACGTTCGCTGAGCCTTCGAAGCGCAGACGCCCGGTGCGTGTTGATGATACCTTCCGCACCCCGATTCGGAGGTGACGTTCGCTGAGCCTGTCCGGATGTTGCCCTTCGACAGGCCAGGGCGCGAAAGCCTCCGCATCCCGATTCGGAGGTGACGATCGCTGAGCCTGTCCGATGTTGCCCTTCGACAGGCTCAGGGCGCGAAAGCCTCCGCATCCCGGCTCGGAGGCGACGTTCGCTGAGCCTGTCGAAGCGCGGCTCCAGGGCGGCCTGGTCAAACCCTCAGCGACTCGAGATCCCGTTCAGCATGCCGGAGATGAACCGACGCTGCAGGAAGAAGTAGAGCACCACGATCGGCAGTGCCACGATGGTCCCCGCCGCCGCCAGTAGGGAGTATTCGGTGACATGCTGGCCCTGGAAGAAGGCCAAGCCGAGGGGCGCGGTCCGCAGGCTCTCCCCCGAGACCATGATCAACGGGATCAGGAACTCGTTCCAGGTCCACATGCTCACCAACAGGCACATGGTGATGATGGCCGGGGCGGACGGCGGCACGACGATCCGCCACAACAACCGCCAGTCGGTCGCCCCGTCCATCCGTCCGGCCTCCATGATCTCGCTCGGAAAGGTCCGGAACTGGTTGCGCATCCAGAAGATGCCGAAGGCCAGCGACTGCGCGGCCTGCGGCAGGATCAGCGCCCAGTAGGTGTCGGTCAGCCCGACCGTACGCAGGTTGTAATAGAGCGGGATGATGAACGCCTCGGCCGGCAGCAGCAGACCGGAGAGCAGCAGGTAGAACAGCGCGTTCCGCCCGGGGAACTCCATCCGGGCGAACGCGAAGCCGGCCAGCGTGGCCAGCACGACGGTCAAGGCCACGACACTGACCGTGACGAAGACGCTGGACAGCAGATAGCTGGAGAAGTGGCCCCGGCTCCAGGCTTCGACGAAGTTGCCGAGGTGGATCGCCGACGGGATGCGGAATCCACCCTGCGGATCGTCGGTCGGCGTGACCGCCGACAGCACTACGCCGACCAGCGGGATGACCGCGAAGGCGCTGAACAGGACGAGCACCGCGTAATTGAGGCTGACCTCGCCCGCGCTCCGCTTCATCGGGCCCTCCGCGCCAGGTGGGGAGTCATTCGACCTCGTCCGGTTGGATCTTCTGGATCAGCACGGTGACGCCCAGGATGAGCGCCGTCAGCACGATCGCGACCGCCGCGGCCGATCCGACCTTGCCGGTGTTGAAGGCGCGGTTGTACGCCTCGAACGCCGGCAGGGTGGTGCTCGTCCCCGGCCCGCCGCGAGTGGTGATGTAGACCAGATCGAAGGTCTTCAGCGCCGCCACCACGGTCAGGGTCAGCGCGACCGCGATCTGACCGCGCAGCGCCGGCAGCGTGATGGAGAAGAACTCCCCCATCGGCCCGGCGCCGTCGATCCGCGCCGCCTCGAAAAGCTCCGGCTGGATGTTCGCCACCCCGCTCAGGAACAGCACCAGGCAGAGCCCGATGCCGAGCCAGCTGCCGATGATGCCCACCGCGGCCAGCGCGGTGTCGAAGTCGCCGAGCCAGGCCCGGGTCAGCGAGTCGAGCCCGACGAGGCGGAGCAGTTGGTTGCTCAGCCCGTTCGGTGAGTAGATCGCGACCCAGGTGGTGGCCACCACGACGGAGGCGACCACCTGCGGCAGGAACAACAAGGTGCGGAACAGCGACATCCCCTTCAGGTGCGCGCCGCGGGAGATGATCGAGGTGAGGATCAGCGCGAGCACGACCGGGATGACCGAGTAGAAGAAGACCAGGACTCCCGCGTGCAGGAACGAGCTGCGCAGCACCGTGTCGCTGAACAGGTCGGCGTAGTTCTGCAGTCCGACCCAGGTGGACGGGCCGATGCCGTTCCACTTGAACAGCGAGTACTGCGCGGTCTGCAGCGCCGGCACTCCGAGGAAGACGGCGAACAGCACGAACGCCGGCAGGATGTAGAGGTAGGCCTTCCACTGCACCTTGCGCTTCTTGCCGCCTCGCCGGGCGCGCGGATCGTTCGCGCCCGGCGAGTTGACGCTGGTCGCCGAGGCGACAGGAGCCGTCACGAGCTGCTACTTGTTCTTCAGAAAATCGCCGTAGTCCTTCTGCAGCTGCTCGCCGAACTCCTGCGGCGTCAGCTTGTTGGCCGTCAGCTGCTGGACCGCCGCCGACAACGTGTCGTAGAAGGTGGGGGTGGCGTAGTCCAGATAGGGCACCAGCCCGGAGCCGGTGTTGACCCGCTTCCACTCGTTCGCCACGTCGGCCTGCAGGGTGCCGGCCTTGGGCGCCCAGTCCGCGGGCGCCACGGCCGGCAGGTTGCCGTTGTCGATCAGCACCTGGGCGGCGTCGGCGTTGGTGATGAAGTCGATGTACGCCGCGGCGACGTCGGGGTGCTTGCTGCCCGTGGTGATGGCCCAGGCCAGTCCCTCACCGCCGGTCGTCACCGGGCTGTCCGAACCGTCCGGACCGAGGGCCACGAACCCGCCGTCGGCGCCGAGGCCCTTGATCACCTTGGGCTGCTCCCAGGTGCCGGTGATGACGAAGGCCGACTTGCCCTTGGCGAACTCGGCGAGCGCGTCGTCGCGGGAGATGCCGTTGGCGCCCTCGGTGATGTAGCCCTTGGTCGCCCAGTCCTGGATGGTCTGCGCGGCCTTCACCGACGGCTCGTCGGTCCAGGCTCCGCTCCGGCCCGTGACCAGGTCGGTGACCGCCTGCTCGCCCGCGATCGCGGCCTGGGTGATGCCGTAGATGTGGATGCCGGGGCTCTTCTCCACGTCCCCGTACGCGATCGGCAGCGTGCCGGCCGCCTTGATGGTCGGCAGCATGGCTTCGAACTCGGTGATCGTCTTCGGCACCTGCAGATTGAGGTCGCTTCAGGATCTTGCGGTTGTAGTAGACCCCGACGATCTCCCCGGTCTGGGAGACGCCGTAGAGATTGCCGCTCTGCCAGTCCTTGCCGTCCGCGGTGAACTTGTTGAGGTTCAGCAGCTGCTCCGGGTAGTAGGTGTCCCAGCCGTAGAGCTTGGCGTAGTCGTCCTCGGGCCGCAGCAGCCCGCCCGAGACGAACGACCCCATGTCCGGATAGCCCTGGTTGGCCTGCACCACGTCCGGCGGGGTCTTCGACGTCAGAGCCAGCTTGAGCGTGGTCTTCAGATCGGCTGAACGACCGGCTCACCCGCTCGATCTTGACGTTGGGGTACTTCTGCTGGAACTGGTTGTTGAGCTCGACCTGCGCGTCGTTGATCCCGGTGTCGGTGTTCTGGTCCCACACCGTCAACGTGACATCGCCGGCCGCCGACACGTCCTTCGACACCGGGCTGGCTGCGGCTGCTGGCCGCCGGATCGTCGGTGGTCGAGCCGCCCGGGGCACAGGCGGTTGCCGCCAGCGCCAGGGCCAGGGACACCGCGAGGGCCCCGATCGTCTTGGTCGACCTGCTCATCTGTTCTCCTCGAGTAATCATCGCGATGCTGCTCGCTCTCAGCGTGCTCGGCGTAGTCGGTGTGCTTGACTGAATCGGTGTGTTCGGTGTGCTCGGTCTCATCAGTGCGCGTGCACCTGAGTCGCCGCCCAGGAGCGGATGGTCGACCAGTCCCCGGGGGGCGACTCGGTCGGTCAGGAACTGGGCGATGTCGCAGGGATGCGGTGCGCTCGCCGCTCCCCCGAGCGTGCGGACCGACAATGACGCGGCGAGTCCGGCCAGCCGCAGCCGCTGCTCGATCGGCCAGTCCAGCACGCCGCTGGCCATGAAGGAGGCGACGAACACGTCGCCGGCCCCGGTCGGGTCGATGGCCGGCACGTTCACCGACGGCACCTCGGTCAGCTGTCCGGTGGATCGCTCGTACGCGATGACCCCGCGCGCACCTCGGGTGACGACCGCCAGTTCGACGTAGCGTCCGAGCTCGCGCAGCGGCCGCGTACGCGTCGTCGGTATGGGTGTAGCGCATGGCTTCGAGGTCGTTGGGCACGAAGACGTCGATCTGGTCGAGCCGGCGCAGCACGTCGCCGGACCACATCCCGCTGGAGTCCCAGCCCACGCCGCCGTAGACCACCGTGCCCTCTTCGCGCAGCCGGGCCACCCAGTCCGGCAGCTCGCGCTGGATGCTGACGTGGGTCGCGCCGACGCTGGGCCGGCCGACCGGCCACTCGAGCGGGTCCGCCTCCTCCTGGTAGGTGATGAACTCGCGCTCGTGCACGCCGCGTCAGCGACACCGTGACCGGGCTCTGAAACCCCGGGGTGCAGCGCAGCCAGGTCAGATCGAGATAGGGCTCGGCCGCCAGGGTGGCCACGATGTGCAGGCCGAGCGGGTCGTCGCCGAGCTGGGACAACAGCGCGGTCCGGGCACCCAAGCCGGGAACCCGCCACGGCCCGGTTCGCCACGCCGCCCGGCGTGAGCTTGAACGCCTCGGCGTAGACCTCGGCCCCGGGCTCGGGCACCGGCACCCCCGCGAAGACGAGATCGCAGAACACCGAACCGGCGAAGAGCAGGTCCAGGTGCGGCGTCTCGGTGCTGGGCACAAGTCCAAGTTACGCCAGTCGAGTAAAGATGCGCAGGAATAGTCACAAATTCGAGCAGACTTGTGCAAACTCGGTCATTCCGGTCGTAGGCTGGGGCGGTGATCCTCCGCGAGCGCCAAGACCGCATCGTGAGTGCGCTGCGCTCCGGCGGCGCGGCGTCGGTCCGCGATCTCGCGCAGTCGCTCGAGGTCAGCGAGTCCACCATCCGCCGCGATCTCGACCTGCTGGACCGCAACGGCGAGCTGACCCGGACCTACGGCGGCGCGGTGCTGCGGCCCGGCGAGACGGTCACCGACTCCGGCGACCCGCTCCGGCGCGAGCGACCGTTCACCGCCGACGCCGGCATCGAGCTCAAGCAGCGGGTGGCCGAGCGAGCGGCCGCGTTGGTCGCCGGACGACGCGGTGGTGCTGCTCGACATCGGCACCACCACGCCGCTGGTCGCCCGGCGGCTGCGCGGTCGTCCCGTCACCGTGATCACGTCCAACCTGGCCGTGCTGGACGAGCTGCGCGACGACACGGCGCGTCCGGCTGGTGATGCTGGGCGGGGTCTTCCGGCGCAACTACCGCTCGTTCGTCGGTTCGCTGACCCAGTCCGCGCTGGCCCAGGTCAGCGCCGACCTGCTGTTCCTCAGCTGTACGGGAGTCCGGCCGTCCGGTCACGTGGTCGACAACATGGCCGTGGAGGCGCCGATCAAGCAGGCGATGATCGCCGCCGCCGACCGGGTCGTGCTGCTGGCCACCGAGGCCAAGTTCCCCGGCACCGGCGCGCTGCGCCTGTGCGCGCTGTCCGACGTGGACTTCGTGGTCACGACGAGCGGCGCCAACCCCGAGACCCTCGATTTGTGCCGGAACGCCGGCGGACAGGTGATCATCGCATGAAGCTCTGCATCCTGGGCGGCGGAGGATTCCGCACCCCGTACGTCTATCAGGCCCTGCTCCGCGACGGCGGTACGCCGCGGATCACCGAGGTGGCCCTGTACGACATCGACGAGGATCGGCTGCGCTCCATGACGATGCATCCTCGAGCAGTTCGCCGTCGGCTTCGACGACGCCCCGAAGCTGGTGCCGACCACCTCGCTGCGGTCGGCCATCGAGGGCAGCGACTTCGTCTTCGCCGCGATCCGGGTCGGCGGGCTCGAAGGGCGCCGCTGCGACGAGCACGTCGCCCTCGACCTCAACGTGATCGGGCAGGAGACGACCGGGCCGGGCGGGCTCGCGTACGCGATCCGGACCGTGCCGGTGATGATGGAGGTCGCCCGATCTGGTGAAGGAGTTGGCGCCGCAGGCCTACCTGATGAACTTCACCAATCCGGCCGGCATCATCACCGAGGCCATGCAGTCGGTGCTCGGTGACCGGGTGCTCGGGCATCTGCGACACCCCGTCCGGGCTGGGCCGCCGGGTGGCCAGGCTGCTCGGGCTGGACCACACCCGGGTGCAGATGGACTACGTCGGGCTCAACCACCTGGGCTGGATGCGTCGGGTGATGCACGACGGCGCCGACGTGCTGCCGCGACTGCTGGCCGACGACGCGCTGCTGGGCCAGATGGAGGAGGCGAAGGTCTTCGGGACCGACTGGATCCGCACCCTGGGCGTCGATCCCCAACGAGTACCTCTACTACTACTACTTCAACCGCGACGCGGTCCGGAAGATCAACGCCTCGGGCGGGACCCGCGGCGACTTCCTGGCGCGAGACCCAGACCGAGTTCTTCGACACGGCCCAGGCGGCCGGCGACGGGGCGGCCGAGCTGTGGCGGGAGACGGTGGACGCCCGGAGCGCCAGCTACATGGCCGAGGCCAAGGGCGGCGTGCAGGGTGCCCCGGCCACCCAGCGCGAGCGGGAGTCCGACCCGGCCCACCAGGGCTACGCCGGGGTGGCCCTCGGCGTGATGGCGGCCATCACCCGGAACGAGCGGGCCACCATGATCCTCAACGTCCGCAACGGCACCACCCTGGCCGGGCTGCCGGCCGACGCCGTGGTCGAGGTCCCGACGATGGTCGACGCCAACGGGGTGCATCCGCTGACCACCACCCAGCCGTCGCTGGACCAGCTCGGACTGATGCAGCAGGTCAAGGCGGTGGAGCGGCACACGATCGCCGCAGCGCGTGACCGGTTCGAAGGCCGAGGCGCTGCTCGCCTTCGCGCTGCACCCGCTGGTCGACTCGGTTTCCGTGGCCCGGGACCTGCTGACCGGCTACTCGATGGCAGCCCCGAGGTCGCGCAGGTGCTCCAGCGCTGACGTCGGCCAACCAGCGCCGTGAGGAAGGGGTCAGGGCACGCGGTGCCCAGCGGCGCGGAAGAGCTCGTACCACTCGGCCCGGGTCAGCGGGATGTCTGAACCCTGGGCCGCAGCCGTGACCCGCTCGGGTGTGGTGGTGCCGAGGACGACCTGCATGTTGGCGGGATGGCGGGTGATCCAGGCGGTCGCGATCGCGATCGGCGAGACGTCGTACTGGACGGCCAGTCGATCGATGACCTGGTTCAGTTCGACATAGTCGTCGGAGCCGAGGAAGACCCCGTTGAAGAACCCGGCCTGGAATGGCGACCAAGCCTGAACGGTGATGTCGTGAAGTCGGCAGTAGTCGACGATGCCACCGCCGTCCATGGTGACCGACTGATCCAGGCCCAGCATGTTCATCGAAACCCCTTGGGCCACGATCGGCGCGTGCGTGATCGACAGCTGGAGCTGGTTCGCGACGAGCGGTTGCTTGACCGATTTCTTCAGCAGCTCGATCTGCCGCGGCGTCTGATTCGACACCCCGAAGGCGCGGACCTTGCCGGAGGCTTCGAGCTCGTCGAAGGCTCGGGCAACCTCGTCCGGCTCGACCAGGGCATCCGGCCGGTGCAGCAAGAGGATGTCGATGTAGTCCGTCTCCAGGGCGCGCAGCGAACCGTCGACCGAGTTGATCAGATGCTCGTAGGAGAAGTCGAAGTACGGTCCCTCCTTCACGATGCCGGCCTTGGTCTGGATCGTGATCTGCTGGCGTTCGGCGGCGCTGAGTTGCATCGCCTCGGCGAAGCGTCGCTCGCAGCCATGCGGATCGGACCCGTACACGTCGGCGTGGTCGAAGAAGTCGATGCCGGCGTCGCGGGCCGTTCCGACCAGCTTGCGCACGGCCTGATCATCAAGCTCCGCGATCCGCATCAGACCGAGCACGACGTTCGGCACCCGGTTGGGGGTCGTACCGAGAGGGACTGTCTTCATCATCATCTACTCCTTGATCAACGGGATGCGGTCATTCGGCGGCGGACAGCTTCGAGATCTCCTCCGCCGTGAGCTCGAGGTCCGCGGCGCGCGCGGAATCGGAGATGCTGGCTGGGCGTGAGGCCCCCGGAATCGGGATCACCGTCGGCGCCAATGCGAGCTCCCAGGCAAGAATCACCTGCTGGACACTGACCCCACGATCCTCAGCGATGCGCTCCAGCGCAGGGCGGTCGGCGCCGATCGCGGCGGCACGCCCGATACCGCCGAGCGGCGACCACGGCAAAAAGGCAATGCCGAGCTCAGCACAGTGCTCGAGCTCAACTTGACTTGACCGGAACGTCGGCGAGAACTGGTTCTGCACCGAAGCGAGCCGGCCGCCGAGCAGGTCGTTGGCGAGATCGATCTTCTCGACATCGGCGTTCGAGATACCCGCCAGCTCGATGACCCCCTCATCCAGCAGATCGCGGATCGCACCGATGGATTCGGCATACGGAACCTTCGGATCGGGTCGATGAAACTGGTACAGGCCGATCGCCTCGACGCCGAGCCGCTGTGCTGAAGCCTTGGCTGCCGCCTTGAGGTGATCGGGGTCGCCGTTCAAAGTCCACGAACCGTCACCGGGTCGCAGATGGCCGCCCTTTGTCGCGACCAGGACGCCGGAGGCGTCACCGCCGTACGACCGAAGCGCCCGGCCGATGAGCTCCTCGTTGTGCCCGACCTCGTCCGCATCGCGGTGGTACGCATCCGCGGTGTCGATCAAGGTCACGCCGAGATCCAAGGCCGCGTGGATGGTGGCCACCGACCGTTCAACGTCGGGACGACCCTCGATCGACATCGGCATCCCACCCAGACCGATCGCCGAAACCGATCGTGAGCCGATCATTCGCTGGTGCACAGGCATCCCTTCGTCGAGCCAGACATTGCTTTACACCGTAAGCTCGCCGACACTAGAAGTCCAACAACTGAGTCTGTTAGCTCTCAGAAGGATTCTAGATAAATGGACTTCCGCCAGATGCAGTACCTGGTCACTCTCGCCGACGAGGAGCAATTCACCCGTGCGGCCGCCGTGTGCGGCGTCTCCCAGTCCGGTCTCTCGGCGGCGATCCGCGCCCTCGAGGATGAGCTCGGCACCACGCTGTTCGACCGGACGACCCGCCGCGTCCAACCCACGCCAGCCGGACTCGCCCTGCTGCCGCACGCCCGCACCATGCTCGCCCAGGCGGCGGCGGCTCGCGACGCCGTCGTACGCACCACCCGTGAGCTGTCCGGCAGCCTGCGGGTCGGCGCCGAGCAGTGCCTCGGCATCGTCGACGTCATCTCGCTCCTGGACCGGGTCCATCGGCGTTACCCGATGGTCGATCTTGACTTCGTACAGGGCGGATCCCATGACCTCGTGAGACTCGTCCGGGACAGCCGCCTCGACCTCGCCTTCATCGCGACCGAAGATCATCTCGGCGCCCTCACGCGGGTCGAGTTCGGCCGCCGGCCGATGATCTTGCTGGTCGCACCCGATCACCCCCTCGCCCAGAAGTTGGCGCCCGACTGGTCCGACCTGACCGATGTGGATTTCGTCGATTTCCAGGAATCCTGGGCGATTCGCTCGCTGACCGATCAGATGTGCGTCACGCATGGTGTGACCAGGCACGTTCGATGCACCGTGAACGACGTGCACACCCTGCTCGATCTGGTCCATCGGGGTCTGGGCGCCACGATTGTCCCCCAGCACGTGGCCGCCAAGCCCCAGGCGGCCGGGCTTCTTGCGCTGCCCATGCCGGCCTCCGCCCCGGACTGGGTCGTGTCGGCGATCACCGGAGAGCCGTCGACCGCGACCTCGCTGGTCATCGACCTGATCGACCTCGACATGGCTTTGACCGCCTGATCTGGCGTGGCACGGAGGTCCGCGTCGATGATCTGGCTCAGCCACCGACCAGCGTGCGGGCCGCATCGGCGATGCCTTCGGGTGACATGCCGTAGCGATCCAGGAGGAAGCCGGCCGAGCCGGTGGGAGCAAACTCCGGAACACCGAGAATGGTGACCCGGGTCGGATGATGCTGCACCACCGTCTCGGCGACGGCCCCACCGAGGGCGCCCGCGGTCGTGGCTTCCTCGGCCGTGACGATGCCCGACGTCTCCCGCGCGGCGCTGACAATGGCGTCAACATCCAACGGCTTGACCGTCGGCATCGAGATGACCCGGGCGGAGATTCCTTCCCCGGCGAGGATCTCCGCCGCCACGAGCGTCCGCCAGAGCACCGTGCCGTTGCTGATCAAGGTCACATCGTCGCCGTTGCGCAGCGTGCTGGCGCGTCCCGGGACGTACTTGTAATCTTCGGCGTTGACCTGTGGCACCGCCATCCGGCTGACCCGGATGAAAACCGGCCCGTCGATCTCGGCCGCCCAACGTAGCGCTGCCGCCGTCTCGATGGGGTCGGCCGGCACGATGATCGTCATGTTGTCGATGGCCCGGAGCCACGCGATGTCCTCGATCGAGTGGTGGGTCGGGCCGAGCTCCCCGTACGCCATGCCCGGGCTCATGCCGCAGAGCTTGACGTTGCGGTAGGAGTACGCGACATCGGCCTTGATCTGCTCGAGCGCGCGGGCGGTGAGGAAGCAGGCGGCCGCGGACACGAACGGGATCCGGCCGCCGTTGGCGAGCCCTGCGGCGACGCCGACCATGTCCTGCTCGGCGATGCCCACGTTGATCAGCCGGTCGGGGAAGGCCTTCTTGAAGGCGTCGAGCTTGCTGGACCCGACCGAGTCGTTGACCACCCCGACGATCCGATGATCATCGTGGGCGAGCTCGGACAAGGTCTGGACGTAGGCGTCGCGGCAGTCGAAACGCGGCTGGTCACGCAACGATGACGGTCGCGAGAGCGTGTCGGTCATCAGTTCTCCTCAGGCGTACGGCGATCGGGCGTGCGGGGATGGGCGGCGTGGGCCAGCTCGTCGAGGGCCAGGGTGAGCTGCTCCGCCGACAGCACCTTGTGGTGCCAGGCCACGTTGTTGCTCATGAACGAGATCGGATGTCCCTTGTGGGTATGGGCAATCACGAACGTCGGCTTGCCCGGACGGAAGGGCACCGACGACAGCACATCGAGCAGCTCACCATGATCATGTCCGTTGACCTCGACCACTGCGAAACCGAAGGCCGCCGCCTTCTCGGGCAGCGGATCAAGATCATTCGTCTCCTTGATCGTCGCCCCCTGCTGCAGCCGGTTGCGATCGACGATCACCGTGAGCCGGTCGAGCTGGTACTGCGAAGCCGCCATCATGGCCTCCCAGTTGCTGCCCTCCTGCAACTCGCCGTCTCCGGTCAGCACGAAGGTCCGCCGCAACGACACGTCGAGCTTGGCCGAGATCGCGTGCCCCACCGCAATCGGTAGCCCGTGCCCCAGCGGTCCGGTGTTGGCCTCGACTCCGGAAACCTTGCGCCGGTTGGGATGCCCGTTGAGCGCCGACAGCGGCTTGAGGAAGGTCGCGAGATCGTCGACCGGCAGAAATCCGAAGGCCGCGAGGGTCGTGTAGAGCGAGCCGGCGATGTGGCCCTTGCTGAGGATGAAGCGGTCCCGATCGGGATCATCGACCGTCTCCGGCGTCACGTTCAGCACCGCGCCGTACAGCGTGGCCAGCACGTCGATGGCGGAGAAGTCCCCGCCGATGTGGCCGGCGCCGGCGTAGTGGACCAGCTTGGCGTCTTGGATCCGGATCTGCCGGGCCGCTTCGGCGATGTGCTCGATCAGCTCGCCGCGGGTCGCCGTCGGCGCAAGGCGGCCCATCACCGGCATGGTGGTGTGCTCGGTGGCGAGGGCGGTCATCAGTCGTCCATCCCGACCATCGAGGTCAACAAAGCGGTCTGGATCAGCCGTTGAGCCGCCAGGGCGTCGTGCTTGGCCTGCGCGGCCGCCAGCGCGTCCTCGTCGAGGGAGTCGAGCGCGCCGTGCAGCGCTTTGAGGAAGCGGATCGCCTGTTTGGCCGCGTCGACCGAGTCCTCCCGGAACGGGAACTGGTCGAGCTGCCAAACCCCTTCCCAATTGTTGCGCCGCAGCGTGTGGAAGAACTCGAACGTCTCCACCAGGTGGACCGAGCCGACGACCATGTCATCATCCCAGCCGCGGAAGTTGTCGTTGACGTCGATCGCGAAGAGCCGACCGTGATCGATGCACAGCTGCGCGGCATCAGCCGGGGTTTCCAATCCGTACAGGGAATGCCCGAAGTCGAGCAGCACCCCGAGGTTGTCCAGACCGACCTGCTGGATGGCCAGCAGGGTCCGGGCCGCATTCGGGAAGATGATCTTGTTCCGCGGCTCGCGTGGCTTGTACTCGATGACGAACTTGATCTCCGGATGAGCGCCGACGAGCTCGCGAAGTCCGTCGACGGCCAGGTTCCACACGTCGTGGTAGTTGACCTGAAACGGGTAGTCCCACCCGTCCTGGCCGAACCACAGCTTGACGTAGTCGCAACCGAGGTCCTTGGCGACCTCCGTCGCATCGTGGAGCAGCTTCAGCGCCTGCGCCCGGACCGCCGCGTCCGGGTTGGTGATCGAGCCCTTGACGTAGTCGCGGTTGTAGATCTCCGGGGTGATGGCGACGCAGCGCAGCTTGTTGCGCTTCAACGCCGCCTTGACATCGTCCAGCGTCCCGTCGAAGCCGGCGAACGGCCAGTTGAGGTCGACGACCGACAGATCGCCGACGGCGCCGGCCTTGTCGATCTGCTCCAGCAGGCCGACCGGAGGACCGTAGCCCTCGGTGGCGTAACGGTCCAGGTAGGTAGCGAAGTGCCAGATGCCGGCGCCGAAAACGGGCAGGTCACTCATGATGTCTCCTTGGTTCGAGGAATCAGTCGTTCGGGAAGTCGTACGCGGGGAGTCGACTCAAAATTCGTGGCCGGCGGTGAGCGCTAGGGATCGAGCAGGAATGGGTTAGGCGGTTTCGCGACCAAATCTGCGGATCTTGGCGAACATGTCCTCCAGCAGGAAGCGGACATCGACGGTCTCGCAGACCTTGATCGGATGGCCAGACCCCGGGATGTAGTGACCCTCCTGGTCGAACCGCGGTGCCGGCACGGTGCGGAACGTGCCGCCACGGGGGAACAGGATCAACGAGACGGCCGGCGAGTCGCCGAGCGAGCGCGACTCGATCGGCTCGGCGTTCCATTTCGCGTTCCACTCGACCAGCTGCGTGATGAGGTAGTCGGCAAGTTTGCTGGTGCCGCCGATCTTCTCCTCGAGCTCGGCATAACTGACCGAGACGTTCACGTAAACGCTGCTCGGCACCTGCCAGACTTCGATCCCGGAGTCGAAAACGACATTGGCGGCGGCGATGTCGTTGCGCAGGTTGAACTCGACCCCGGGGTACGAGGCGTCGACGCCGTAGCCGGTGCCCCCGATCCAGATCACGATGACGTTGCGGGTGACGATCTCGGGGTCTAGCAGGATCGCTGATGCCATGTCGGTCAGCGGGCCGAGGAAGGCGACGAAGAGCGGATCGCCCACACTCGCCAACCTGCTCTCGGCGATGATCAGCTGGGCGCCGTCGGAGTCGAGTGGGGCCGACTCCGACTCGATCCCGTGCGCCGCTCCGTTGGCCACCGACACCTGCCCTTCGCGCCCCATCAGCTGCAGCAGCAGGTCGATCTCCTCGCGCGACTCCTCCATGCTCCGGTCGCTGCGCTCGTGGCCGAAGTGCGCTGCCACGAGGCCGCGCAGGTCGATGGTCGGCGACAACAGCGCGTGCACGATGGCGTACTGGTCGTCGGCCTCGTTCTTGGCATCGGTATCGATGATCACCCGACGCTGATGGGCGACATTACTCACGAGCTAGACCTCACAGTGGCTGGTTGCTTGTTCATTCACTATCGAATAACCTATCACTCACCCGCCTCTCGTCAATACACTCCGAGAATCGCCCCAGCGAGAACGTCAAGAGGAGCACCGTGCCCAGCTTTCCCCCGGCTCGCCCCAGCTTTTCCCCGGCTCGCGACGTGATCGTGTCGATCGACCAAGGAACTACCAACACGAAGGCGGTGCTGGTCGATGCGTTCGGCCGGGTCCTGGCCAGCGGATCGGCGCCGGTCGGCGTCCACTCGCCCGCGACCGGATGGGTGGAGCAGCGGGCGGAGCTCGTCTGGACCAGCGTGCTCGAAGCGGTGGCGGCCGCGGACATCGAGAGCTACACGATCGTCGGAGTCGCCCTCTCCACCCAGCGCGAGTCGGTGGTCGGCTGGGACGCCTCAACGGGTCGTCCGGTCGGCCCGGTGATCGGCTGGCAGGACCGGCGGACGGCGGACTGGTGTGCGTCCGCGTTCGACGACGAGGCCCGGGCTGTGGTTCGGAAGCGGACCGGACTGCAGATCGACCCGATGTTCTCGGCTCCGAAGCTGCGCTGGTTGCTGGACCACCTGCCGACCGGCGTAGCCACCGCCGATGTGCGCGTCGGAACGGTCGACTCCTGGCTGCTGTGGAACCTCACCGGGGGCGCCGCGCACCGGTGCGAGGCCGGGAACGCCTCCCGCACCCTGCTCTACGACGTGGTCGAACTCCGATGGGGGCCGGATCTTCTCGACCTTTTCGGCATACCGCCCCACGTCCTCCCGCAGGTCGAGGCCTCGAACGGAGCCTTCGGAGTCACCGCGGGGGTGGCCGGCCTCGCCGACGGCATCCCGATCCTCGCCGTGATGGCCGACTCGCACGCCGCGCTCTTCGGTCAGGGTTGCACGACGCCAGGCATGGCCAAGGCGACCTACGGGACCGGATCGTCGGTGATGACCCCGGTGAGCGAGTTCGTCGCGAGCACGTCAGCGGTACCGACCACCCTCGCCTGGGTGACCGACCGGCCGACCTACGCCCGCGAGGGCAACATTCTTGCCACTGGCGCGGCCCTCGCCTGGACCGCAGACATGCTCCTCGGCGGCCGCGTCGCCGACCTGATGACGCTCGCCGAGACGGTCGCCGACAGCGGAGGGGTGACCCTGGTCCCCGCGTTCTCCGGACTCGGCGCCCCGCACTGGGACCGAGATGCGACGGCCGTGATCTCCGGGATGACCGCCTCGACCTCCGCCGCGCACATCGCCCGCGCCGCCATCGAGGCCGTCGGCCACCAGGTCAGTGACGTCGTCGAGGCGATCGAGCTCGACGGTGAGCGCTTGACGACCTTCCGCGCCGACGGCGGCATCACCGTCTCCGACCTCGCGATGCAGACCCAGGCCGACCTGCTCGGCCGCGCCATCGAGGTCGCCGACGTGCCGGAGGTGTCGGCTCTCGGTGCCGCTCAGCTCGGCTGGCTGACGCTGGAACCGACGCTCGACTGGAGTGCGCACCGGGGCGCGCCGCGGATCGTCACTCCGAGGTTGGCTGAGAGCGAACGTCTCCGACGCCGGGCCCGCTGGACAGCCGAGGTCGGCCGCTCTCGTCTCAGCATCGGACAGGTTGCCCGTCAGACGAGCTGAATTCGAGATTTCGGTTTTATCGCACCCAGCCGGTAGAAAGAGGACCTGAATATTGAGTCAGGAGGACTTGGGCGATGGTCGCTTCGCCTCGTACGCCAGGCCGCCTGAATACTGACGGGCAGATCCGGTTGCTGACCAAGGTCGCTCGGATGTACCACGAGCGCGGCATCCGGCAGGCCGACATCGCCGAGAGCCTCCACTTGTCGCAGGCCCGGGTGTCCCGGCTCCTCAAGCGAGCCGCCGAGACCGGGATCGTCCGGACCGTCGTCGTCGTCGCCCAGGGCGTACACACCGATCTCGAGGAGGAGCTCGAGCGCCGATACGGCCTTCTCGAAGCCGTGGTCGTCGATGTCGAGGGCGACGAGAAGGACATCGTCACCGGACTTGGTTCGGCCGCCGCGAACTATCTGGAAAGCACCCTCACCGGCGGCGAGCGAATCGGCATCTCGTCCTGGAGCCAAACGCTGCTGTCAGCGGTCGACCGGATGCGTCCCTTTCGTACCTCGGGCGCCGAGACGGTCACGCAACTTCTCGGAGGGGTTGGCGTCCACTCAGCCCAAGCCCAAGCCAACCGGCTCCTCAGCGAACTTGCCGAAATCGTTGGTGCGAAGCCGATCTTCTTGCCCGCGCCCGGTCTCGTCAGCACGTCAACGATCCGAAAGAACCTCTTGGCGGACCCGGTGATCGCCAACGTGGCCGACGAGTGGAAGGTGCTCACGATGGCGCTCGTCGGCATCGGCAGCCTGCCGCCCTCCAAGCTCTTGCTGGAAAGCGGGAACGCCGTCTCGCCCGAAGACCAGGACCTACTGCTCAAGGCTGGCGCCGTTGGCGATATTTGTCACCGATTCTTCGATGCCGCCGGGGATCCGGTCCGGAGCAGCCTGGATAGTCGGATCGTCGGCATCGACCCTAGCGGCCTGCTGGACATCCCGCGCCGAGTCGGCCTCGCCGGAGGTCCGAGCAAACATCGAGCCATCCGCGCAGCGGTCAGGGGGCAGTGGGTGAACGTGCTTTTAACCGACGTCGCCACCGCCCGGGCCCTGCTCACCGACGAAACCCCCAGCGCTCCGTAGGTCTGGCAAATTTCGGGCCGTTCCCCGCACAAAGGGGCTGTTGCAAAAACGAGCCGCCCGACCGCCCCGGCGTACGTTCTCCATCGCAGCCGTCAAAACGAGCCGCCCGACCCCGCCCCCGCGGACGTTCTCCATCGCAGCCGTCAAAACGAGCCGCCCGACCCCGCCCCCGCGGACGTTCTCCAACGCAGCCGTCAAAACGAGCCGCCCGACCCCGCCCCCGGGGACGTTCTCCATCGCAGCCGTCAAAACGAGCCGCCCGACCCCGCCCCGGCGGACGTTCTCGATCACAACACGCGGCAATACGGTCCCTGAATCCGCCGAAACCGGGCCGCAGGCCGCGGGCGAGTCGAGCTCGAGCCTCATCCCGGCCGCCAGGCACCTGGATCACGGGGGGCCGGGCTGACGGCCAAGCGATGGCCGACCATCCCGACGGTGATCGCCGGTCCCGAGCCTCGACGGGAGCGGTCCGAGGCGAAGACTTGTGGGTGGTCACGCCGAATGTTCGGTGAGCGGTTGCGGTGCGTTCACCGTCGGTTCACATCGGGCGGAAATGCTTCCCGCAGGTTTTCTCACAAGCCTCGGGAACCAACCTGGGGCGGTTCTTCGGGATGGGAGTGGCATGACGCTCAATCGTCGCCAATTGATGGGTCGGAGTGGCGCTGTGGGTGCGGGGGCGGTTGCCCTCGGGCTCGGCTTGTCCGCACATGAGTCGGCGGTGGCTGACGACGGACGTCCTCGACATCGGAGCAGGACCAAACTCTTTCCGCCGCTGACCGCGGCACCGGGGGCGCTGCTCGCGCTACCGCCCGGCTTCTCTTATGAGGTCGTGGCCGAGGCCGGTGTCACCGACATCCACGACGGCACGGGTCGAACCATCGGCAAGACCCCGGACCGTATCGACGGCACCGGCGCGTTCCCGACCGCCAAGGGTTACCGCTTGGTGCAGAACCACGAGTTGGCCCCCGGTGCGAAACTGCCCGTCCCGCAGGTCCCGGGGACCACCTACGACGCCGGCGTGACCGGCGGCGGGTGCACCGTGGTCGACCTCGACCACGCGGGGCGACGACGTTCCGAATGGGTCGGCCTTGCCGGCACCATCAGCAACTGCGCGGGCGGAGTCACCCCGTGGGGGAGCTGGCTCACGTGCGAGGAGACCGAAGCCAAGGCCGGCACCCTCGTCGCCGGTCAGACCCTGGCCGAGGACCACGGCTTCGTGTTCGAGGTGTTCCCGGCCAAAGCCGCCGCGCAGGTACCCAAGCCGATCAAGGCCTGGGGCCGGTTCCCGCACGAGGCCGTTGTCGTCGCACCCGACCGCACCCAGGTCTACCTGACCGAGGACGCCAGCTCTCCGAATGGGCTCCTCTATCGGTGGACCGCCCCGGCGGGCTACCGCGTCCACCCACGCCTGGCCAACGCGCTCGGCGGCAACCAAGGCCGGCTTGAGGCGTTGATCGTCCTTGCTCCCGACGGGAGCGTCCTGCCGGACCTGGCCTACGTGACCAGCGCCCAGATCGGCCGGCCGTTCCGTACCCGCTGGGCTGAGGTGCCCGACCGCCAGGCCGCCTCCACCTCGGTCCGCAAGCAGTTCAGCGACGGTGAGATCACCCGGTCCAAGAAGCTCGAAGGCGCGTGGGGCGACCGTCACGGCCTGTACTTCGCCGCGAGTTTCGCGATCGCAGCCACCGATCTGCCGGCCAATGCGACCAAGCACGACGGTCAGATCTGGTACTACGACTACGCCGGGAAAACGCTGACCCTGAAGGCCTATTTCCCGTACAACCCGTTGCTGCACGCCGAGACCCCGGACTGGGAGACCACCCTCGGAGACAGCCTGGACCTGGCCTTCGACGGTCCGGACAACGTCCACGTCTCCCCGTACGGCAGCCTGATCATCGCCGAGGACGGCAATACCGCGAACCATCTGATCAGTTGGTCCGAGGAGCTCGGGGCCCAAGCCATCGCCCGTAATCTGATCGGGCTCGAAAAGAGCGCCGCCGGCGGCAATGTCTACTCCGAGATGACCGGCCCGACGTTCACCCCCGACGGATCGCTACTCTTCGGCAACGTTCAAGAACCGGGCCACACCTTCGCCATCCGAGGACCCTGGCGCCACTACCTCGGCTAGGTTCGCGGCCGCGTCGGTGTCGCACTCTTGATCTCGACGCGCCGCACCTGAGCGTTCCGGACCTGGCGCTGGGCCGCCCCGGCGGAGGCCAGCAAGGACGAGGCCTGCGAGGACAAGGGCCAGTCGAGCAGTCGCGCAAGCGTAGGGTCAGCCACGTGCAACGGATCGCCCTCGGCCTGGCCGCTCTCGGCCGCCCGGTGTACATCACGTCGACGCGGGCCGAGCTCGGCTCCGAGCGGACCGTAGAGGACCTCGACCGCCAGACGGGTGTCGTGCTCGATGCCGCGTACGCCGCTGGCGTCCGTTACCTGGACTGCGCCCGCTCGTACGGGCTGTCCGAGCGCTTCCTGGCGCACTGGGTCGACAGCCATCCGGAGCTGACCGACCTCACCATCGCCTCCAAGTGGGGCTACCGCTACGTCGGCGAGTGGCGGCGGAGCGCCGCCGTGCACGAGGTCAAGGATCATTCGGTCGGCGCGTTCGAGGCCCAGCTGGCCGAGACCAGGGTCGAGCTGGGCGACCGGGTCGGCATCTACCAGATCCATTCAGTGACGCCCGACAGTTCAGCACTGCATGATCATCGGCTGCTCGACCGGCTCGCCGGGCTGCGGGACCAGGGTGTCCGGATCGGGCTGTCGACCTCCGGCCCGCACCAGGCCGCCGTCGTCCGGGAGGCGATCGCGGTCGAGGTCGACAACGCGCCCCTGTTCACCGTTGTGCAGTCAACCTGGAACGTGCTGGAGCCCTCCGCGGGTCCGGCCCTCCAGGAAGCTGCCGCCGCGGGCGTCGCGGTGGTGATCAAGGAAGGCATGGCCAACGGGAGACTGGCGCCGGGCAGCGACGACGCGAGTCCGGCCGTGCAATACCTTCGCGAGGTCGCGACCGAGCATGGGGTCTCCCTCGACCGGGTCGCACTGGCCGCCGTGCTGCACCAGCCCTGGGTGAAGTACGCGCTGTCTGGAGCCGTTACGCCCGCCCAGGTCGAGAGCAACGTGGCCTCAGCACAGCTCGATCTCGAGCCGGAGATTCTCGAGCGGCTGCTCTCGCAGCCGGAGCCACCGGTCACCTACTGGGATCAGCGGTCGCGTCGCGCCTGGGCGTGACCTGATCGGGCCAACAGCATGTCGCCCCCGACCTCCGAGTCGCGGTCGGGGCGGGCGATCACCCTCTAACGGCTGTCGAATCCCCGGCTTGACGCATGCCGATATCGGAATATGATGGGTCTCATGGCCCGGGCAGCGACGACGTCGGACGTCTTCAACGCAATCGCTGAGCCGCAGCGCCGGGAGATCCTGGTGCTGCTGCGGGCGGGTGAGCAGCCGGTGACCGCGTTGGCCCAAGAGCTGGGGATGACCCAGCCGGGCGCGTCCAAACACCTGCGGGTGCTCCGGGAGGTCGGGCTGGTGCGGGACCGCAAGGCCGGCAAGCAACGCCTGTATGGCCTTGACGCCCGCGGGCTGCGACCGGTCCATGAGTGGGCCGGCGGGTTCGAGCGGTTCTGGAACGAGAGCTTCGACCGGCTGGACGCGTACGTGCAGGACCTCAAGCAGGCAAGGCAGGAGGAGTAGCAGATGAGCGCGAAAAGACCGGGAGCGCCAGCGCAGCCCGCGACGGCCAACCGCGAAATCGTAATCTCCCGGGTCATCGATGCCCCACGGGAGCTGGTGTTCGAGGCGTTCACCCGGGTGCGACACCTGTCGCATTGGTGGGGGCCGGAGGGGTTCACCACCACCACGCGGGCGTTCGAGTTCCGGGTCGGCGGCGAATGGGACTTCGTGATGCACGGACCGGACGGGACGGACTACCAGGAGTGGATCTGTTGGACCGAGATCGCCCCGTCGGTGCGGATCACGCTGCTGCACGGTGAGTCCCGCGGCGACCCGAACGCCTTCGAATCGGTCCTGACGTTCGAGCCCGTCGGCACGGCGACCCGGATCGAGATGCGCACGGTGTTCCCCACCAAGGAGCAGCGCGACGAGGCGGTCGAGAAGTACCACGCGATCGAGGGCGGCCAGCAGACCCTGGGCAACCTCGCTGTCTACGTCACCGAGATCGCTCGTCGGGGAGGTGAGAATTGATGTCCGGGAAGGTGTTCTTCAGCGTGTCGATGTCGCTGGACGGCTTCATTGCGCCCGAGTCCCTTGGGGAATTGATGGGGCGGCAGTGGATGGAACTGCAGCAGTGGATCTTCCCGCAGCGATTCTTCCGGGAGAACCTGAAGCTCGGCGGGGGCGGTAAGGAGGGGCGCGACAACGACATCGTGCGGGAGACGCATCTGCGCACCGGCGCGAGCGTGATGGGCAAGCGCATGTTCGACGCCGGCGAGCAGGGGTGGCCGGAGGAGGCGCCGTTTCACACGCCGGTCTTCGTCGTGACGCACGAGAAGCGTGACTGCTGGGAGCGGCCGGGCGGAACCACCTTCCACTTCGTCAACGACGGCATCGAGGCCGCGCTCGACCAGGCCCGCGAAGCCGCCGGTGACCGAGACGTCCGCATCGCGGGCGGCGGCGCGACGATCCTGGAGTACGTGAACGCCGGCCTGATCGAGGAGTTCACGATCGCGCTCTCCCCCGTGCTGTTCGGCTCCGGAATCCGTTTGTTCGAAGGGGTGGACGCGAGTCGCCTGGCTCTGGAGCCGGTCCGCGCGGAACCGACGCAGCGGGTGACTCACCTGACCTACGCGGTCCGGGATCGGTAACGGTCTCGACCTCAGCGCTCCCCCGCCGGGACACAGCCCTTTCGTGACTTCAAAACCCGTCACTGCCGCTCAGGGCGCGGGGAGGGTCATCGTCGGGAGTTGTCTGTCGTCGTGGGCACCGTGAACGGTGATGGCGTCAGGCCCCACCGCGACCTGGACGTAGGTCTCGCCGCGACCGGAGCCGAGCCAGCGGTAGGCGGTGGCGTCGAGGCCGTCGACGGTGATCGTGACGGGGCCCAAGAGTGGGGGGTCGTCCAGTTTCGCGAGGAGCCCGGTTGGAAGATCGTGACTGGCCAGGAAGATCCGGGCCGCCGAGCGTGCCGCTTCAAGGGTCGTCACGGGGTGGTCCGGGCGGCGATCGCGGCACCGCGGGCGTTCGGCCCGCCGTTGCCTTGGGCTGTCACCCGATAGCGGAACCGGGTGTTCGCGGTGAGGCCGCCTTCGGTGAACGTCAGAACGCCGGCGGCGACGGTCCCGGCCGCAGTGAAGGGACCTCCGCCGGTCGACCGCTCGATGATCGCACCATTGGTGACTGCGGCGTCCTGGGTCCACGTGAGGGTGACGCTGGTCTGCGCCGGCACCGCGGCCAGCGCCCGAGCGGCCGGCGGCCGGACCGCCGCGACGATCGCGGCCAGCAGAGTCGTGTACATCGGGTTGCTGATCCCATGGGCTGCGGGCTCGCTCCCGCCGATCTCGGCCGCGTCGGCGACGCCGTGCTGGGTGGCCACATCGGCCTTGAAGATCGGGCCCTGGGTCGCCATCGCCTTGGCGGCCGTGTTCGCCGTCGTCGGATTGAACGCGATCGTCGCGATCTCCACATTGGTTTCGAAGATCGTCATGGAAGCACCCCAGAACGGCGCCGAGTAGAAGCGATTTACGTGGGCCTGCTCGTGGGCGGTCGTGATCGCCCGATTCCAGAATCGGGCCCGCGGCGGCCCGTTGGCGGCACCGGCACCCGGCGGAGTGAGGTCGGCAATCACCGCGGCGAGCTGGGCCGGCGTCACGCTGCCAGGACCGGTGATGTTGCGCCGGCCCTGTC
This sequence comes from uncultured Actinomycetota bacterium, assembly GCA_963731295.1. Taxonomy (GTDB): domain Bacteria; phylum Actinomycetota; class Actinomycetes; order Propionibacteriales; family Propionibacteriaceae; genus Microlunatus. The sequence continues at coordinate 1,099,793 of CAVSUP010000003.1, read as the reverse complement.
CGTTGACGCCGACCTTGAAACCGTGCCGGATCCGAACCAGCCGAAACAGCCAGTTACCGGCGTTGAAGTGTGGGGTCACCTTGAAGGTGGGCGCCTTCACCGACTGCTGCCCGATCGTCACCACGGTCAGCCCGAAGTTAGCCCCCGGGTTGGAGGCACCGATCTTGCTGAAAGCCCGTGGCGCAACGGGGTTCGCCGCCGGCGGGGCGGGTGTGCTGACGATGAACAGGGTCACGGTCCGACTCGCCCCGTTGACCGTGGCGGTCACTACGGCGCGCCCAGCTCCGCGCTTGCGGCGGGTCGTCGTCGTGCCGCCGGGGGAACCGCCCGACCATCGGATGTCGCGCGCGGTGACCGGCGCACCGGTCCCGGAGGCGACCTGCGCCGTGACCTCGATGGTCGCGCCGGCGTTGCCGACGAACGTGTCGGCCGCACCGGCGACCGGCGCGGCGCCCGCCACGGTGAGCGAGTTCAGGACGAAGTTGGGTGGTGCGGGCGCAGCGGGTGGTGCGGGCGCAGCGGGTGGCACGGCCTGACGCTGGACGGCCGCTCGGCGAGCCGCGATCATCGACGAGACGGCGGCGTTGCCGGCGGTGCGCTGCAATTGGAGCAGGCCCGGGTGAGCACCGGTCACCGACGGCCGATCCCGGGAGCTCGGCGATCGGGCCGGTTCCCGGCCTGACGGCCTTTCGATCGGGTGATGTTGCACGGTCACTACCTCCGGCTCGGAACTGGGCCGACCCTGGGTCGATTCTTCCACCGGAGATTCGGCACCGCCCGTTCCGGCTGGGCGCCCGAAGATGCACCGGTTGGTGCCCGATCGGTAACCGCCTGCCTACACCCCGTCGCCCAGGGACCGGGGCCGCCGGAACGCTCCCCCGCCTGGCGGCGGGTGCGGAGAGCAATCCCTCATCCTGGGCGCAACGCCCCGAAGCATTGACCGCTACAAAGCACCGGGTCTAGCGTCACCATCGGGCGGGGAATGTCGTGATCCGTCGTCGAACGCAGGGGGCGTGATGGCCGGCGAGCTGGTGAAGCTGCGGGTGCTCAGACCGGCGGACCTCCTCGTCCTCGACATTACTTTGACCAACCTTGCTCTCGGTGATGATGGGGTGCTGCACGTCGTCGACCCGCCGTCACCAGGTCGGGTGGTCGTTGGACTGCCGCCACAGCACCTGGCGGAGGAGGCGTTCCAGGAGAACGAGACGGAGAACCAGGTCGTCGATCCGGTGCCGGTCCGCTCCGTGTCGGCCGCGCCAAGTCGGCTGGCGTTCGACGTGCCTGCGGATGGGCCGGGCATCCCGTTCACCGTCGCCGGCTTGCTCGACTGGACCGCGTTCCGCCCCGCCCTCGCGGCGAATGCGCTCCCCCCGGGGACTCCAACCACCGCTGACGGGACCCGCCCCGGCGAACCGGCGGCCGACGTGACCGCGCTGGAGCTGGCCTACCGCTTGATCCTGTCGCCGGTCGGCGACCACGGGTGGCAGCATCGCTTCGAGCCGCACACCGCCGACGGCGTCACCGAGCTCTGGCACACCCGGCTGGTCGGCCCCGATCCGCTTTCCTTGCGCGCAATCTACGGCCGCCAGATTCACCCGTTCGTCACCTCGCTCACGAGGAGCGACATCGCTGATCTGGTCACGCTGACCGGCGACTTCGGCAACGCGGTCAAGTCCGCGGAGGAGCTGGGGATCTCTAGACTCCTCTGGCTGCTGTGGACCCGCCGGATCAGCCCGCTCGGGCGGGCGATCGTGCCACCGCCCGCCACGCTCACCGCCGAGCACGTCACGCTGACCGCCCTCGGCGCCCACCACCACGTGCTGGGAAAGTTTGACTTCCCCCGCGACGACCAGAATCCATCCGACCTACGGCGCCTGGGCATCACCCCGCCCAGCGTGCAGGCCTACGAGCACATCACCGGTCTCGGCCGCGACCAGTACGTCAAGGTGGTCAAGCGCGGCTGCCTCGACACCGGGCACCGCGCCTCGATCGTCAAGATCACCGAGCGCCGGTTCGAGCCGGTGTCGCTGTGGAGCGAGCCCGGCCCGCGCGGGCCCGTCAGGGTTTTCGGGACTCGGACGGTGATGCGGCAGTACTTCCGAATCATCGTCACCCAGCCGGTCTTGGACTACCGCCTGCTGGCCGCCGGTTACCCCAAGGGCCGCCGAGAGATGCCGCTGCGCACGATCGAGGTGCGGACGCTCGAGACGCCCAAGATCGACCTGGGGATCTCCTTCACGGCGGAGGTGACCCAGGACCAGATCGATAACAAGCTCAACAATCCGCTCTGGATCAGGGCTGCTGGTCAACTGGTCCCGTTCGATTTCGACAGTATCGACGGCGAGGGCCGCCGGGTCAGTCTGACCAAGCCCATGCTGTTCATCCCCTACTCCTTCATGGGCAACACCGCCGACGTCATCAACACGTTCAACGGGGCGCCGACGACCAGCCGTACGGCCACCGCACGCGCGCAGAAGGTCGCGCTCACCGAAGCCCTTCCGGGCAAGCCGGATGCCACGACCGCCCCGACCGAGTACCTCACCTTCGATCTGGTCAGGGTGGCCAGCGCTTCCGGCGTGCCGCGCGACTATCTCCCGGGGTGGCTGCCCCAGGTGGTCACCGCCGGTCTCCACCTCCAGTCGGTGGAGCAGCTGACCGGGGTGGCCCAGGCTGTCGAGGTGCGGCTGTCACCCAGCTACCTCGACCACGGGTTTGACCCTGAGATGAACCCGGCCCGCCTCTTCGCCGCCTACCCCGAGGTCGGTTTTGCGGTCGGCGCCGCCACCGGCGGCGGTGTCGCCACGCCGTCGGTGAAGCTCGACGCACTGTCGGCGACCCACGGTGCGATGCCGAGCGCGATGGCCACCGGGGTCAACCCGGCGACCCTGAAGTCGCTGCTGGCGGGCATGAAGCTGTTCGGCACGGTCAACCTGGCTGACCTGCTCGAACCCATGGGGCCGCCCGGGGCCGCCAGCCCGGCCGAGGGCTCGGACGGGGACCTGGATGCTGCCCTGGCCGACCCCAATGCGCACATCCGCATCCCAGTAATCCGCACCCGTCCGGTCCCTGGCCCCGACGGGCGGCCAAGCGCCAACGTCACCCGACTGGTCTGGAAGCCCGCGTTGTTGGCTTCGCCACCGGTCACACCGCTCTTTGAGCTGGGTACCGCGCAGTTCCTGCTCGACGTCCGTACGGTGACGCGGTTGGACGGTTCGCCGCCGGAGACGACCGTCGCCGGTGAGCTGCGCGGCTTCTCGCTGACGCTGGCTGGTGTCGTCCGGCTGTCGATGGGCACGATGAAGTTCCGCGCGCTGCCCGGCCGCAAGCCCGACGTCACCGCGGAGGGTGTCGAGTTGGAATTTGTGGGGGCCTTGGCCTTCGTCGACACCATCCGGAGGCTGCTTCCGGCCGATGGGTTCAGCGATCCGCCGGCGATCTCGGTGACACCCGAGGGGATCCAGGCCGGGTTCAGCCTGGGCATCCCCACCGTCGGCGTCGGCATCTTCTCGCTGCAGAATCTGACCCTGTCGGCGGCGCTGTCATTACCGTTCGTCGGCAAGCCCGCCGGGCTGCGGTTCGCCCTGTCCTCACGCGAGCACCCGTTCCTGGTGACGGTGACCCTCTTCGGCGGGGGAGGTTTCTTCGCCCTCGGCGTGAGCGCCGCTGGGGTCGAGGAGATCGAGGCCAGCATCGAGTTTGGCGGCAACATCTCGCTCAACCTTGGTGTGGCCAGCGGCGGCGTGTACGTGATGGCCGGCGTCTACTTCAAGATTTCCGCGACCAAGGGGACCGAGCTCACCGGGTACTTCCGCTGCGGCGGCTACCTGTCAGTGCTCGGGTTGATCAGCATTTCGCTGGAGTTCTACCTGGCCTTCACCTACCGCGACAAGGGTCCCGTCGGTAGCGGTCGCAACGAGATCTGGGGCCAGGCCAGCCTCACCGTGTCGGTCAAGGTGCTGTGCTTCAGCACGAGCGTGAAGTTGTCGGTCGAGAAACGGTTCGCCGGGCCGGCCGGTGATCCGACCCTCGACGAGGTCCTCACGGCCGAGGACTGGCAGGCCTACTGCCTCGCGTACGCGCAAGAGGTGACGGTGTGACGACCGAACAGAAGCTGCAGTGGGTCGCCGTCCCCGGCGGAATCCTCCCCGACGGCCGGCTTCAGGTCACCGCCGTCATGGCTCCCCGGCTGCGCACCGATGGCGGCACCACCCTGGCGGTCTATCCCGACCTGCTCGACTGGCCCCGCACCGTGACCGCCGCGTCCTGGACGGTCGATGCCGACGGCACCAACCTGCCGGCGGAGGTCGTCAGCCCGCCGCCGGAGTCCGACCTGTGGGTGGCGCTCTTCCCACCTGAGACCCCGGTCAAGCCGTGGGAGTTCCCCGACCTGGCCGACCGCCCGATGGTGACCTTCGACGTGATGCAGGTGCACGCCGAGCTCCGTAACCTCTACGCGAAAGCGGCAGCGACGTCGCCGGACGCGTTGCCGTCGTTGCGTACCCGACGCGACACCGACCCCCGGGTGCCGGGGCTGGACGACCTGCTCTCCGAAGTGGTCCAGCCCGGTCAAACCCGTTACGGGGAACTGGAACGTCGGCTGGGCGTCTCGGGTACTGCTGGCCGCTTGCTGTCCGACGCCCGCGAACAAGCCGAGGCCCGCAAGGCGGCCGGCGTCCGCGGCGGTCCCACGATCCACCCGCTGCCGCCCGGCACCGTGTTCGAGGTCGAGCGGGTCGCGCTCTTCCACTCCTCGCCCGAGGAGGAACCGCGGGAGATGCCGGCCGATGGGCTGCACTACCAGGCCACCGTCGACTTTCACCAGATGGTCGGCAGCCTGGGCGACTATCCCGAGTTGCTACGCCGCCTCGGTTTGGTGGTCGACCTCGCGGTCCAGGCCGAAGCGCTTCCTGCCCCCACGGGGTTCGTGACGGCGACCCCGACGCTCGTCGCGCCGGCCGACGCCGTGGTACGCGAGAGCGTCGCGCACCACACGGCCTACAGCACCGACGGCGGCCGGTTCGTCGCCGCTCGCGAAACCCCGGACGCGGCCGTCCCGGAGGGACTGGTGCCACTGTCGGCGGGGAGCTTCGTGGTCAACCAGGTCGACGTCGACGGAGGCGCCCTCAAAGCGATCGCCACGGCCACGACCGCCACCACTCCCCCACCCGCGCCTGGCGGGCCCGCCCTGCACCAGCCCGACGATGCCGGCCTCACCGCCCTGCGGACGGCCGGTCTCTCGCTCGTCCAGACCGGCCGCGCCGACGCGCTGCAGGCCGAGTTCAGCCGCAGCGGCACCGTCAACCGCGCCATTGAAGGCGGCCCCGCCACACTGTTCGCGGAGGACCTGGTCCGGGGTTACCGGTTGGACGTGCGCGACGACCTCACCGGGGTCTGGCGCTCACTCCACCAACGTGTCCTCACGGCCACCGCCGAGCGGTATGCCGCGGGACTTCCTCCCCTGTCCGGTGAAGGTCAGGTCCAGGTCAGCCTGGCCGAGCGGCTGACCCCGCCGGGCCAGGCTCCCGACCCGAATGGGGAGGTGTACGTGCACGAGTCGCTGGTGTCCTGGGACGGATGGAGCCTGTCCGCGCCGCGTGCCGGTCTGCCGCTGTCGAGGCATCCTGATGCGCCGGACCCCGGCCGGCCCGAGACGCTGCCCGCCGCCGTACCGAACGACCCGCAGACGGCGATGGGGCTGAGCTTCGCCTCGACGGTCGTTCCGGGGTCACTGCCCCGGATGCGGTTCGGCCGTTCCTACCGACTGCGGCTGCGCGAGGTCGACCTGGTCGGTGGGGCGCTGACGCTGGATGAGGCGGATGCCCTCGCGGTCGGGGACATCGCGGCGGAGCCGTACCTGCGGTTCGAGCCGGTGGCGGCACCCACGGCGGTGCCGTACGCGGTCTACGGGGAAGGTGCCTCGCTGCACCGGCTGGTGATCCGCAGCGACGTAGGCATGGAACCAAGTGACTACGCCTCGGTCTTCAACGCCGAATTCCCGGAGCACCCAGGCTATGCACCGGTCGACCAGCGTCACCTCGCGCCGCCGAAGGCGAGCTTCGATCTCTCCGAGAAGCACGGGATGTTCGACCTGGCCTTGGGATCGGATGGTACGCCGCCGAGTGCGGCACAGGTGGCAGCGATCGCCGGCGCGTACGAGGTGGCACGGCGGGAGAAGGGCAGCTTCGACGCACCGGACGCTCCCGGTGCGCAGGTGGTCGACATCGCGACGCCCGACGGCCAGCCCGGTGGTCGGTACGTCGTGCACGCGATCGACCAACTCGAATTGCCCTACCTACCCGACCCGCTCGCCACCGGAGTGATCTTCTGGGGGTTGCCGGGAGTACCGCCCGGCGAGGCGTACGTCCTGCCGTTCGACGCTGACGACGGCACCTGGTGGCGGGCCCGGCCAGTGCGGCTGGCACTCGCCGCCGGCGAGGGTCCGCCCCAGTGGGACGCAGCTGCACGCGTACTGACTGTGGGGCTGCCGCAGGCTGCTACCGCCCGGGTGCGGATGGTCTCCCAATTGGCGTCGCTGGAGCTGATGGGCATGCTGCGCTGGTGCGAGCAGGCCTTGGTCGGCGAGGAGCTCGACCGAGTCATCGGCGCGATGAAGGACAATCGGTGCTGGCTGACAAGCCCGTGGCATGACCTCGAGTTGGTGCACGCTGTCCAGCACCCGCTGCAGGTCCCGCAGTGGGGCGAGTTCGCGGCCTCCCGCTCGGCGGGCCAGACGTACGCGCACCTGGCCGGCACGACCTACCTCGACGGGCGATCGACCGAGAAGGTGGACCTTGACGCGACCTGGACCGAGCCCATCGACGACCCGCGCGAGGACGCACCGCGCGAGCTGTCCGCACGCACAACCGTCTTCAGCCTGCACATGGACGCCTCGGCCGACATCCCGGAGGGCCAACCTGCGGCATACCGACTGCGCGATGGCAAGGAGCTGACCTTCGACTCGCGGCTGACTCTCGAGCTCAACAAAACCCTGCCGACACCGCACCACTTCGGCGACACGAAATATCGCCGGGTGAGCTACGCAATCACCGCCGCCACTCCGTTCCGTGAGTACTTCCCGGTCGCGTGGATCGATCACCCTGACCGGCTGTCGGTGACCAGCGACGTCGTCACGGTCGACGTCCCCAGCTCCGCACCACCGAAGCTGCCCGATCTGCACTACGTCGTGCCGACCATGGGGTGGAGCACCAGCGAGGACGACCGCGGCTATCTCAGTCGGCGGCAGGGCGGCGGGCTGCGCGTCTGGATGGGGCGCGGCTGGTGGTCCTCCGGTGCCGGTGAGCTGCTCGGCGTCGTCGTCGGCAGCGAGGTCATCTCACCGAAGGGTACGGACTACCCGTTCGTGTCGCTCATCGGGCAAGACCTGATCCGGTCCAGCGCACCCCTGCGCAACCTGCGGGCCGACAGCTTCGGCGGCGACCCGGTGATTGCGTTGGGGGTGCCTCTGGTCGGGACGCCCGTGCCCTCGGTGACCGTGATCGGTCACACCCCGCAGTACGACGAGTTGACCGAGCGGTGGTTCGCGGACATCAACGTCGACACCGGGGATGCGTACGCGCCGTTCGTTCGGCTGTCGCTGGTCCGCTATCAGCCGAACTCGCTGGACCGGTGCGCCATCTCCCCCATCGTTCTCGCCGACATCGTGCAACCGCTGCCGGACCGCACCGCGACGGTGACCGTTGGCGCAGACGACCCGCAGGTGCGGACCGTCACCGTGGCCGGGCCGAGCTACACCGCGGTGCGCGGTCGAGGTCCCGCCGCCCGCACCGACGACAGCGTGCTGCCCGAAATCACGGTGTCGGTGCAGCGGGCCGACCCAGCGGTAGCCGATGACGTGCTGCGCTGGCAGACCCTTCCGGAGACCACGGTGACACTCAACCGCAGCGTGGTCGGAACCGCCGCGACCTGGACTGGGCAGATCACCGTCCCCGCTGACGGTGGCGAACTGCGGCTGATGATCATCGAGGAAGAGCGGCTGTTCACCGACGACCTGGCCGGCCAGACTGAAACCATCACCTCCCGAGTCGTCTACGCCACCGCCGTGCCGCTCTGACGCGAGCCCCTTCGCCAGCATCACCTCCGCCGTCTCGACCGGTCGGGAAGTGTCCTCACCACGACGGATGGGCGGCACACACGCGCTGAGCGACTGTCGCGCGGGACATACGCAGTGGCCCACCCCGGCGTGAGTGGTCGTCGTCTGGCCTTCAGCCGCGCAGCTTGCCGCTCGTGCGGCTACCGCTGACGGCGTCCAACCTCGCCCGCATAGTCGTCCAGAAGATCAAGGATCGCGGGCGCGCGGTAGAGGTACTTGTGCGATTTGTAGTGCTGGCTGCCGATGACGATCCCGGCCTCGACGAGCGGCGCCACCGAGCGTCGAACGTTGTTCGGATGGATACCGGTCTCCCTGGCCACCGTCTCCGCATCGACGACCGGATGAGCCGGCAGCAAGTCGATGATTTTCCAGGCGGCCGAGTCGGACCGAGCTTTGACCGTTTCCCGCCATGTGTCCCGTAGCTCCGCGATCCGGGTCGCCAATTGCCGACCGTGGTGGACAGCATGCAGGGACGCGTGATTGAACTGGTCGACGATCGGGCCTGCGTCACCTTCACGGAACTGTCCAAGAGCGTCAAAGTAGTGGTCTTTGTCGACCAGGAGCCCGCCGGAGATGGGCACGGTCGCCGTGCGCGTCAAGCCCTTACTTCTGAGCAGAGCCTGGACGACGGCGCGTCCCGTACGGCCATTGCCGTCGGCGAAGGGATGGATCGTCTCGAACTGAGCGTGCGCGATCGCGATCTGTGGCAGCAGCGGAAGGTCGTCCCGAGCGGCGAAGCGGACCAAGTCGTCGATCGCTCCTGGGATCAGGCGGTGGTCCGGGGCGACGTAGTCGGCCGTGACTGGCGTGGAGCCGCTGCCGCCGATCCACACCGGCTCCGTCCGCCAGCCGACCATCGACGGGGAGTGCCGTTCCAGCAGGACCCGCTGAATCTCAGCGATCTTGTCCGCCGTCAGGCTGACTAGGCCTGTGAGGGCGTCCGCCATGGCGTGCATGTTGTCGACGACGACGACGGCGTTGGCAGTGCCGGATCCCGTAAGTTCGGCTTCGGCGATCGCGCGGGCTGAGGCGGTGATCTGCTCGATCTGCGACGACGAGGCTGACTCGGAGCGGAGCAGGACGGCCGTGAGGGTTCCAAGGCTGTGCTCTGCTGTCGCGTCGAAGCGGGCGAGCTCGGTGGCCGCATCTTCCGCGTCGGCCGCAAGACCGGCTGGTATCCGGAGGTCCAGCTCGGCGGTTCGGACGGGAACTGCGGACTGGTACGTGCGGCCGCGGCTGGCGCGCTCCCGTCGGGTGTGCGCAAACGACGCCGGGGGGTCCCAAACCTGCTGCTCGTGTCCGATCGCTGGCACGGCGACCACGGGTCGGGTCTCAACCGGGCCGCCGACGACCTCGGTAGCGTCGATGCCCGTCGAGGGGACAGTGTCCGTCGGAGTGACACTGTCCGTCGGAGTGACACTGTCCGTCGGAGTGACACTGTCCGGCGCCAGTTCAGAGCTGAAAGACGTATATGGCTCGACTCCGGCCTCCCGTGGCGCCCTGGGTCCGGACTCTGCACCTTCGACGATGCCGAGCGGCTCTGGCGCCGGATCTGAGTGCATATGAGTAACCGTACCCCATCGCTAATCGAATAACGCGCTAAGTGATTAGCGAAGGTTCTTCGCTCCTCACTGACCCCAACAGAAACTGCCGCCGAATACCGCCAGAACTCACCAAAGCCGCATGCATAACCCGACCAATACCGCTGTCCGAACTTGGGAATCAGCCCAGTCGATCACGTCGGTGCGGAGCCGTCGCAAGGACCCGTCGACCGCAGCCCTGATGGTGTCCGGTCGACTGCTCACACCGCTTTGATTGCCGTCGGCGTCGAACGCGAAGCCGAACTTGGTGGCGAGGACGACCTGGTCGCGGACCGGTTCGAGGGCTTCGCCGACCAGATCTTCGTTGGCGTACGGGCCGTAGACCTCGGCGGTGTCAAACAGGGTGACTGCGCGATCCACCGCCGCGCGCAGGAACTCGATGCTGGTGGCCCGATCCGGTGCCGGGCCGAAACTCTGACTGAATCCCATGCAGCCCAGCCCTAGCGCTGACACCTGAAGTTCTCCACCCAGGGTGGTACAGCAGTCATTGCGTTCCTCCCATGATCTTGGTCAAGTTCTGATCATCCGCTACCCGTTCCTGGTTGCGCTCCACACCTTTAGGGTGTCGTCGTCAGCCGCCGCAGAACGAAGGGTTGACCGGGCGCCAGGATGTGAATGCGTTCCGGGTTCACGACCCGTGCGGGCAGCGTGTCGGGGTCGGCGTTGAACGGCGGGAAGTCGGGGGCGTCGACGCTGCCCCAGTGGTAGAGCAGCAGTGGGGTCTCTGGGTAGGCGTTGGCCATGGCGATCGCGCCGTCGAGCCCGAAGTGCCATTCGCTGTCGGAGAAGTCGAACAGCATGGCGTCGGCGGTCGGCATCCGGAGGTGGTGCTCGGGGATCAGGCGTGAGTCCCCTGGCGCCCAGATGGTGCCGTCGGGGGTTTCGAGCCAGAAGCCGCAGCAGTCCTCCATCTGGAACTGGCGATCACTTGCGCCTGGCGACTCGTTCTGCCAGGCATGATCGGCGGGGGTGACGGTCACGGTCAGGGGCCCGATCGTGAACCGGTCTTCGAGGGCGTATCCATGCCCGGGCAGGCCGCGTTCGGTCATAAGTGATGCGACGTAGTTCGTCGCGTGGAAGCCCCCGGTCACCGGGGCCAGATCGGTGCAGGTCGGCACGCTGTAGTGGTCGTTGTCGCTGTGGGTGATGAGGATCCCGTCGAGGCGGGGGACCTGGTCGGCGCTGATCGGGAACTCGATCATGATGGGCATGTCGAAGTCACCCAGCAGTGGATCGATCATGATCGTGGTGCCGCGGCTGTTGAGGAGGAAGCCGGCCATTCCCAGCCATCGCAGCACGGTCTGGTCGTCGGGCTCGAAAGCCTCGGCTCCGAACGCTTGAGTCTGCGGTGCCTTGGCCTGACTGGTCATGTTGGGACCCTAACGGTCGTTCCGATCTGATGTCACCGGACGACTGGTTCGGTTTCCTGGGCGGGCGAGGACGAGGAGTCCGATCATCGAGACGGCTGCTCCGGCGATCATCAGAATCGCGATCGGGACGGCGGTGTGTTCGCCGCCGAGGTCGGCGCGCCGCCGTCCGGCCCGATCAGACCTGGGCGGTCATCAGCACGAAGAACCACATGATCGCCGACCGGGAGGTGCCGAACAGACCGCGCGACGAGCATCGCGAACCCGGCAGCGAGCGCGGCGATCTGACCGACCAGGAGATCGTGCGGGTCTCGATCCGCCCGGCCAGCCGGGCGGCGACCAGGGCGGCGATGGTCATGCCGACCGCGTTCGCGGCGAGTCGACCGAGTACGCGATCGGCGATAGTCCGTTCATCGATCGCAGCACGAACGCCGAGGTGGCGACGTAGGCGAACAACGCGCCCATTGCCGATCCTGCGACCACCAACAGCCGGAGCAGCCGGGCGCGCATCCACAGCTGCTCGGTCACGGCCACCTAGCCCGCCCCGACCGCCGCCCAGAGTCTGCGCGGGCGCCTTGCAACACGCTCACCACCATCGATAACCAATTCCAGGCTGACCTGTTCCGGTGTCCCGCTGGTGTTGGTCGGCCTATCTCTCGACCGGACCAAGCAGCCGGCAAATTTACCCTGACTAAGTATTTTGTGAGATCGATCCTCTAGTCAAGATCAACTTTTCAGCGGTGAAGATCAACATCCCCCATCGCCGCGCCAAACCGATTCTCATCGGCTGGCGGCGAGACTCTCGAGTACCCGCTTGATTCTTGCCAAATTTAATTTGACTAGGCCTTTTACTGTCGAGCTTAAGCAATTCGAACCCCGGATCTCTTCAATGCCATGGGTTTGGGCTGAGCATGAACGTTGTGCCGACGCTCTGCGGTGGTCCACGGATGTCCGCCGAAGTCGACCGGCGGTCGCGCTAGGTGTCACACCATTTGTCATACCGTCCGGCTCGCACCGAGACCCCGTGTTTACATGGTGCGCTGGCTGTCATTGGGGATTTCCGAGCTACGGAGCGTCTCGGCCAACGCGGTGAGATCGTTGTCGACGATGTCCCGAATGAGGTCGAGGTTGACCCTGACTACTCGTGGACGACGATGTTTTCGAAGGCTGGCCATCGATGCCCAAGGCGTGTCTAAACGTTCGGCCTTAAAGTCGCCGGGCAGCGCCCGGACCGCCTCGAGTCGAGATAGTCGCGGTAATCGGTACGACGATCGATGGCGACGAGGATGCCGTGAACCCGCTCGTCGGCTGCGCGGGTCATACGGCAACGGCGTCGGCGAGCACCGTCGAGGAGACCTCGTCCCTAAGAAGCGTCGCCGCAACTACGTAGACCCGCACCCCCAGGAGGTCGCTCAGCTCCTCTGCGAGCCCGGCCACGCGCAACAACTCGTTCCCCCTCGCCGGATCAAGATCGACCAACAGATCGAGATCGCTGTCCGCCCCGGCGTCGCCACGTGCAAAGGAACCGAACATCCTGAGGTTGGTAGCGCCATAGCAACATCCTGAGGTTGGTAGCGCCATAGCGGAGTAGCACCTCACCCAGGTCCGGCCGCAGCCGCAGAAGGGATGCCCGGACCTGAACAGCAGTCGAGGTGGGCAGGTCATGACTGACGGGTAACGAGAGTCGCTCCGACGAGGCCGTCCGCATCACCGATCCGCACCGCACCAATTCCAGTCGCCGGCCGTCGTCGTCGCGCGCTGCGAGCGTGTGAGCGCGGAATGAGCGGATTCTGGCCTGGGGAGTGAGCGCGTCACCAGCCTACTTTTATCGACGTCAAGCAGCCCGGCAGCCTCAGCCGGAACGTCCCTAAGGAGTCACCATGATCACCACCCGCACCCGCCGGATCGTCACCGGAACTGCAATCGCGGCCGTCGCGGCCGCCTTCAACCTGGCCGGCGCATCCAGCGCATCGGCGCAGCAGCTCACCTCGTCTGGGCTGACCCCGGGCCAGGGCACCTGTACCAATGTCCAGTACGCGAGCTATGCGGTCCGCGGCGACGCTCTCGCGACCGGCGACGGCGCGAAGTTCAAGCTCCTTCGCAACGGCGTGGTGGTCGCCAACACCGGCCGGGTCCAGGCGTGGGGCATTGAGCTGAAGTCCGCCGACGGTACGTTCCTCGGCCCGGGCAACTACAGCCTGTGCGCCCAGAACACCGGCACGACAAACACCACGGTCACGCTGAAGCTGCGCACCGACGCCGAGGTCTGATCTCGCGCCACCCCGCCACCCCGAGCGGATATCAGACGGTTTACACCTGTCCGTCAACAGCTCCCGCTGTCTGCATCAACCCTTCCAACCAACCGAATTTACAACCCCACAAGGAGAACCCGCCATGTCCCGCACGATCATCACCGCCCTCGCCCTCACCACCGCCGCCGCCGGCCTCAGCATTGCTGGCGCGACCACCGCCTCCGCCCAACAGGCCGGCACGTACCCGCTGTCGCCTGGTCAGGGCCAGTGCACGAACTCCCAGTACGCCGCGTACCAGGTCCGGGGTGAAGCCACAGCCAGCACGACCGACGGCGCCAAGTTCAAGCTGGTCCGCAACGGTGTCGTCGTCGTCAACACCCCGAACCGGCAGCCAACGTGGACCATCGAGCTGCGGAGCGCGTACGGCAACTTCCCCGGCCCCGGCTACTACAGCCTGTGCGCCCAGAACACCGGCACCAAGAACACCATCGCAACCTTGATCCTGCGCACCGACAGCGAGTTCTGACCACGACCGGCCGGCTCCCGCACCACCTCAGGAGGTGGGGGCCGGTCGAGCGTCGGGGCGCACCCCCCACTTGCCGTGCCCCGACCGAGGCGAGCATGATGCGAGGAGCGGTATATCCCCCGCAGCCTCAAACTCTCTCCGGAGGGCGCGGATGAGCCCGAGCCTGGCCGAGCGGCTGGAGCAGGCCCGCGACAGCCGATTCGTCGGCCGACGATCCGAGACCGACCTCTTCGGCGACCTGCTTAACTCCCCCGAGCCGGCCGTCATCGTCGTCCACGGTCCCGCCGGCATCGGTAAGTCGACTCTGCTGCGGCGCTTCGGCCAGCTGGCCCAGTCCGCCGGAACCACGCCCAAGATCATCGACGCCCGCGACCTGCCGCCCACCTTGGAGGCCGTCCGGGAACGGATCAGGCCGGTCTTCGATGACCAGACCACCGGCCGAGTACTCATCATGATCGACCACTACGAACTCCTGGCCGAGATCGATGCGGCGCTCCGGGAGCAGCTGGCCCCGCAGCTGCCCGAGGACGTGATCTTGGTGCTTGTCGGTCAGCGGCCGCCCAGCATCGGCTGGCGGACCGACCCGGGCTGGACGTCGCTGGTCCACCCGATGGCGTTGCAGAACCTCGACGCCGGCGACTGCGCCGACTACCTCGACCGCACGGGCGTGCCGCAGGATCTGCACCAGGCTGCCTACACCTTCACCCACGGCCACCCGCTCGCGCTGGCGCTGGTCGGCGACGTCGCCCGGGCCCATGGCAGCCTGTCCCCGGCCGGCTCCGCCGACGTGATCGGCGTGCTCCTCGACCGGCTGCTGGCCGCAATGCCGAGCCCGGCACACCGGCTGGCCCTCGAGGCCGCCTCCCAGGTCCGCGTCGTGGACGAGCGGCTGCTCGCCGTCCTGCTTGACTCACAAAGCGGCCCGGCCGCGATTCCGGCCCTCTTCGACTGGATGCGCGGGCTGCCGTTCGTCGATGCGGGTCAGTCCGGGCTCTATCTGCACGACCTGGTCCGGGACACACTGACCACTGAACTGCGCTGGCGCGACGCCAGCCGCTACGCCAGCTATCACGACCGGGCCCGACAGCACTACTTCGACCGGCTCGCCAGCAACGACCCCATGACGACGACCACCTGCCTGCTCGACCTGATTTACCTCCACCCCAACCTGAGGCAGTTCCTGACCGCGCCCGAGGAGGCGGCCTCGTTGCGGCTCGACCCGCTCGCGGTGCCGGTGCCAACCGACGACCGCGACGCGGTGCTCACGATGGTGCGCCGCCACCAGGGAATGCAGTCCGAAGGATTCGCCCGGCACTGGCTGGCGGCCCGGCCCGAGACCTGGCAGCTGGTCCGGGACGGATCGGGAGCCGTACGCGGAGCGATCTGCCGGTTGCCCGTCGAGTCGATAGCGCCCGGCGATGACCAAGGAGATCCAGCCCTGGCAGCCGCCCGGATCGAAATCGCTGACCATCCGCCGCTCCGGACCGGTGAGACGGCAACCCTCTTCCGGTTCTGGTTGGCGGCCGAGAGCTACCAGACCTTCTCACCGGTCGTCAGCCTGCTGGTCACCGCCATCGCTCGACACTTCTTCACCGCACCGGGGCTCGCCGTGACGCTCTTGCCGTTCGCCGACCTGGATGCCTGGAGCGCGTTCACCGCCTACATCGACCAGCGCCGATCGCTACACGCCGACTTCAGCTGCGATGGACACACCTACGCAGTCTCCGTCCACGACTGGCGCCTCGATCCGCCCTCCGCCTGGACTGCTCGGCTCGCAGCCCAGGAGATCGGGGTTGTGCCGACCACGGCACCGGCCGCGTCAGCCGCCGTGCTCACTGAGGACGAGTTCACCATCGCGGTACGCCAAGCCCTGAAGAACTACCCCCGACCGGACCGGCTTCGCCGTTCGGACCTGCTGCGCTGCAAGATCATCACGACCCGGCTGACGGGCAGCGAGGCGCCCACGGACCAGGCCGCTCTGCTGCAAGCAGTCATCAAGGAAGCTGTCGAAACGCTCGTCGTCGTGCCCGCAGACCGCCGACTACATCGAGTCCTTGTCCGGGCCTATCTCGCTCCGGCCCCGACCTTGGAGAAGGCCGCCGAGGTGCTCGGGCTACCCTCGAGCACCTTCCGGCGGCTGTTGTCCACCGCGGTCGGCCGCGTCGCCACGTTGCTCTGGCACCGAGAACTCGACAGCTGACCCGCTGTCGTCAGTCCAGGGCCTCGACGGGTTGGAGGTGAACTGGGATGCTGGTGGGAGGCACACCTTGGGCCGGGCCCGTCGAGGGAAGGTGAAGCCGTGGAGGGTATGGACGTCATGGTGGCCGTCTCGGCTGTCGGTTTGGTTCCCCACGTGCTCACGGGGCCGGTCGGGAACGAAGTATCGGTGCATCGCGTCGTTTGCGGCCGTTCTAGGGTCGGCGGCCGTGCCTCTTGATGACGATCTTCGGAGACGGCGTGAAGAGGTTTGTGTGGGGCACATGCGGGCGGAGAACGCCCACCGGTTCGATGAGGCGATCGGGTTCTTCGCGCGGCCGCGTTACGAGCTGCTGGCCACCGGTGAGGTGTTCGACGGCGCCGGCCCTCTCGGTGGGCTCATGCAGGAGAACGTGACCGCCTTCCCCGACTTCCACTACGACCACCGACTTGCACCACTCCGACGCGGTGATGGTGGCGGAGGGCTCGTTCAGGGCGTCGGGTGGACTTCCCCATGTTGATCGTGTTCTCGTTCGAGGGCGACCAGATGATGGGCGAGCGAATTTACTTCGACCTGTCCACGGTGCTCCGCCAGCTCGGTGTCGCCCGCGACCCGAACAGTGTCGTAGGGAGAATCGCCATCGCCATAAACCACCCAGTGACGTTCGGCCGGGCCCTGCTGCGCGGCGCTCTGCGTCACCGACCCGACTAGCGATCCGAGGCCTTCCATTGTCATCCACCAATCGAGCCGCACGCCTCCCACCCGGATCGATGGGGCCTCCCCTGATCGGCGAGACGCTAGCGTTCGTCCGTAATCCCTACCGGTTCCTCGACGTTCGTCGGGATCGGCACGGCAACATCTTCAAGTCCGCCGTCGCAGGTCGTCGTGTGGTGTTCCTCGCGGGACTCGAGGGCGCCTCGGCCTTCTACGATCCGGAGAACATCGGCCGGGAGGACGCACACCCATTCTTCATGACCGACATGTTCGGTGGGACGAACTTCGAGATGTACGACGGCCCGCGTCACCTCGGGCTGAAGACCATCGCGCTCGAGGCGTTCGATAAGGCCGCGCTCGCGGGTTATCTCCCCGATATCCAGCTGACGATCGAGGGGTGGCTGGAGCGCCACGCCGACGGGCCAGCGTTCCCGGCGATGACCGCGCTCCGCGGGCTCGCCATCGAGGCGATCTGCCGCAACGTCATGGGGCTCGGGGCTGGCCCGGAGACCGAGACGATGACGCGGGACTACGGACTGCTCCTCGCCGGCCTCACGGCGACCATCCCGGTCCGGATCCCCTTCGGCCTGTACGGGCGCGCGATGACAGCACGCGATAGGTTGCTCGCACGCATCCTGACCATGGTCCAGGAGCGGCGCGCGCGTCCGCGAGCCGACGGGTTGTCACGGATCTTGTCGAGCACGGCGCCCGACGGCCGCCGCTACACCGACGACGAGGCGGTACTGGAAGTGCACCACATCGTGGTGGCGGGTTTTGTGGTGTACGCGCACCTGGCCGAGGTGGTCTATCGCCTCGCGATCCAGCCCGACCTTCGCGCCAGATGCGCCGAGGAGCTTGCTCGCTGTGCACCCACAGGCCCGCTGTCGATGGCGGACCTGTCGCGGGCCGCCACCTGCAGGGCGGTCGTGATGGAGGCCAAGCGTTTGGTGCCCCTCGTGCCGCTCGCGTTCGGGCGTGCCCGACGGACGTTCGCATACGACGGGTTTGAGGTGCCGGAGGGGTGGACCGTGTGGCTTGCCCTCCACCTGATCCATCACGACCCGTCCATCTACGCCAATCCCGAACGATTCGATCCCGACCGGTTTGGGCCGGGACGCGAGGAGCATCGTCAACATCCGCTGGCGTTCATCCCGCAGGGATCGGACCCACCGACGAGCCACCAGTGCCTCGGACTGGAGTACTCGTCACTTCTCACCATCGCGTTCCTCGCGGTTCTTGTCCGCGGGTTCGACTGGCAGCTGCCGCACCAGCGGCTCGGCCTCGATTGGGGTAAGCGACCGCCGGAACCGCGCGACGGCCTCATGGTCGAGCTCCGCCTGCGGTGACGACCCGACCAGGACCTCAGCCGCCTTACCGCACCTGGTCTGCTCCGCCTGGTTCCTGACCTCGCCCACCGCGACGTCTACCTCTGCGGACCCAGGCCCATATCAGCTTCGGTCCGAGCGTGCCTGCCCGAGGCGTGACTCCCGTGCGCACGACTACACGAGGAGCGCTTCGCCGTCTCACCCGACGGCACGACCTCGTCGTCAGAGTCCTCGGCTATCGGCATGAACCGTTGGAGGCAGGTCTCCGAAGAAACAATTCGACGCGCCGGCAGCCAACGCGAACTGATACCAATTCAGCTTGCCGGTGATGTTGTCACACCACTTGTCACACCGCCGTTGCACGCATTTGGAAAGGCACCCCCTAGACGGTATGAGGAGGCTGAGGCCTCGCTCGCAAGTGGTCGTGGGTTGCCGGGCAGGCTTACGGCTGTCCGGTAGAGCCACAGTTGCGGGATGCCTCAGTGGGAAACGAGCGACGTTTGTCGGGTTGGATGTGCACGCCTGGTCGGTGACCAGGCATGGATTGGACACGGTCACGGATGAGGTGTGGAAGCGGAAGCTGACCCCGAACCCGGCCGACATCATGGCCTGGGGTGTCGAAGATGCCGGGGCCGGTGAAGGTGGTCTATGAGGCCGGGCCGACCGGCTACGGCCTGTTCCGGCACCTCAATGATCATGGTGTGACCTGTGTGGTGGTGGCAACGTCGAAGCTGCAGCGGCCGGCCGGTGGCCGCGTGAAGACCGACGCGAAGGATGCAGCGTTGCTGGCCAGGTTGTTGAAGCTCGACGAGATCGTCGAGGTGACCGTGCCCAGCGTCCAGCAGGAAACGGTCCGGGATCTGGTGCGGGCCCGCGAGGACGTCCGCGGGGATCTGATGCGGTCGAGGCACCGGTTGTCGAAGATGTTGCTGCGGCAGGGCATCCTCTACACCGGCGGGCGCCCGTGGACCGGAGGTCATGACCGGTGGCTGCAGTCGCAGCGGTTCGGTCTGCCCGACCAGCAGCTGGCTTACGACGCGGCGTACGAGGCGGTGGTGTTGACCTTGGACCGCGGGACCGGCTCGATGCGGCGATCGAGGCGATGGCGCCGACAGCAGCGACACCCCGCTCACCAGGCAGCTGTGTTGCCTACCGGGGATCTCGACGTTGACCGGGTTCGGGTTGGCGGTCGAGATCGGTGACTGGACCCGGTTCAGCGGTTCGACGACCGGGGCGTTCGTCGGCCTCCTAGACCGGTGGTGCGTTCCAGCCGAACAGCCCGTCCTGCGGTAACCAACCCGCGCATATCAGCCTGACCGCGCGTTGCCACAAACACGCCAGCCACAGACAACGACGCAGCAAGGAAGAAGGGGCGGTCGCCGAGCACCCAGCTCGGCGGCCGGCTCACCCATGCCACTTGACAGGAGGGACTCACATATCAGACAGGACCACATTCAGCGGCTCACGCCATCGGCGGTCACTGTCGGATTGCGTTCGTAGGAGGCGAAAGGGGTCAGCATCAAAACCCGGAACTTTGGCTAGGACAAGCACTGTGATTGGGTGTTTTGCGGGGTGGAGCTTAGGGGATTCGAACCCCTGACCTCTTCCATGCCATGGTGTCCCAGCCACCGCAAATTCGGGACTTTGACGTGTCAAATCCATCCGTCAGCGTCCCTATATGCACGCCACCAGCCGGGGCGATTGGCTGGCAGTGAGGATGGCAGCACCGCCCATACCCAAGGTGTAGCCATCCGCAAGCTCTTCATGACTACAGTTGTCTTCGGTTCTAACACCATTGTCGGCGACACTCCAGAGAAAAAGTATCTCGTGAACGACGATGTGCACAAAGCAGCGCGGTTCTCCTTGGCGAGCGCCAGGCTCATCCAATTTTGTCGGTACCGGCCTTGTACAAGGTTAGGGGTGCTTAGGGCGCACCGTCACATGATTAACATCCGTCCAAGCGAACGAGGTAGCCCGCCAGAATCCTGAGCGGCCGGTCCATCCGTTTCAGAGGCGGGTCTGAGAAATCCGGACTAATAGGTCCCGCCTGGCATGCCCGGCCCTGTAGACCTCGAATCTTGTGGGCCGGACATGCAGAGTCGTTTGTGACGGCGCTACTCGGCGACGGCGAAGTTGGTTACCTTGTCGGCGTTGTCTTTGGTGATCAGCACGCAGTCCACCGACTGCTTCTCGGACTGACCGGTAGAGCCGGTCTTGATGAACTGGTCGGCCTGAGTTACTGCCATCTCCGAAATCTGAGCGGCGGGCTGAAGGACGGTGTTCTTGATGCCGTCCGACTTGATCGAGGCGACAACGTCGGGGCTGCCGTCGAAGCCGGCAACGATGACGTCGGTCTTCTTGGCCGCTTTGAGCGCGGCGTAAGCCCCCAGTGCCATGGTGTCGTTCCCGGCGATGATGCCCTTGATGTTCGGGTGGGCCTGCAGCACGGTCTGGGTCTTCTGTAGGGCTTGGGTCTGATCCCAGTTTGCACTCTGCTGGGCGACCATCTTCAGCTTGGGCAGCTGGTCGAGGACGCTGTGGTAGCCCTTGGAGCGGACGCCGGCGTTCGTGTCGGTCTCCTTGCCGGTCAGTTCGAAGTATTCCCCCTCCCCGCCCATGTCCTTGGCGAACTGCTGGCCGCCGAGGGTAGCGCCCTGAGCGTTGTTGGCCACGATCTGAGCGGTGGCCACTCCGGTGGCATTGATCTCGCGGTCGATCAGGAAGCTCGGGATCTTTGCGTCCTTGGCCTTTTGCAGCGCGGTCACCGTCACATCGGCGCCGGCGTTGTCGAGGATGATGGCTGAGGCCTTGCGGGAGATCGCGGTATCGATCTCCTGGCTCTGCTTGGTTGGATCGTCGTCGTGACTGAGCACCAGGGTCTCGTAGCCGAGTGCCTTCGCCTTGGCGCTCGCTGCTTCCTGCTCGGCTTTGAAGAAGACGTTGTCGGGGGATGGGGTGATGATCACGATCAGGTTGGAACCGGTCGCCGCAGGCGCCGAGCTGCTGGCGGAGCCTGACGGCGCCGCGGTGTTCGAGCCGCAGGCGGTCAGGGAGACGGTAAGCAGGGCGACCGAGACCACGCCGAGGCCGGCGTGATGCAGTCGGCGGGAAAAGGGATGGATGGTGAGCATCTAAATGTTTCCTTTCGTCGTTGAAGTGCGGTTGGTGGTGGCTGTTGCCTAGACAGGTGTCACGGGCATCAAATTCGTGTTGAGAGTGAAGTCAGGCGGTGAATCTGGCGTTGAGTCGCTCCTGGGTCTGTTCGAGGATGACGGCGAGCACGATGACGGATCCCTTGACCACGAGCTGCCAGAAGGTGGAGACCCCGACCAGGACTAGGCCGTCGCTGAGGAAGCCGATGACGAAGGCACCCATGACCGTGCCGATGATCGTGCCCTTTCCACCGGCGAGGGCGGTGCCACCGAGCACGGCGGCCGCGATGGCGTTCAGTTCGAACGTGGTGGCGGTGTCGGGGTAGGCAGCGCCAAGCTCGGAGGTCAGGATCAAGCCGGCCAATCCGGCGCAGACTCCGGAGATGATGTACGCGGCCAGCTTGATTCGCGAGGTCCGGATGCCCGACAAGACGGCGGCCCGCTCGTTGCCGCCGACGGCGTAGAGTCGGCGTCCGAACGGGGTGCGGGTGGTGAGAATGATCGCGATCGCGGCGACCACGATCATGATCCAGATCGCGTACGGGATCCCCGCCACGCTGCGTACACCGAGCAGGTCGAAGCCTTGGTTCCCACGCGCTTCGGACCCGGCCAGGTTGGGAAAGGTGGCGCCGTCACTGCGTAGTGACGCGAATCCGCGGGCGACGTAGAGCACCCCCAGGGTAGCGATGAAGGGGGCAACCTTGAGCCTGGTGACGAGTAGACCGTTCACCGCTCCCACAGCGCCGCCAACCAGCAACCCGATCAGGACCACCACCACGGTCGAGAACCAAACTGTCGAGCCGCCCGGCAGCATCAGGCCTTGGTACAGCAGCCCCCCGGTGATCATGCCGGCAAGCCCGGCGATCGAGCCGACCGAGAGATCGATGCCGCCCGTGATGATCACGAAGGTCACGCCGATGGCCAGCAGCGCCGTGATCGAGACGTGCTTCGTCATCAGCACGAGGTTGCTCGAGGTGAGGTAGCTGTCAGATATTGAGCTGAAGAAGATGACGAGCAGCACCAGGACCACGACGGTGCGGCCTCTGAGCAGAAGCATCAGTGCACGGGCGCCAGGTGATGGTGCTCCCCGCTCGGGGAGCTTGCCGGTCGGTGCCGGCGGGGCCACGGTCTTGGTGCTCACAAGTTCACTTCCATCACGTCGGTGGATGCCGAGGCCGCGACGAGCCGCTCCTCGGTGATCTCGCTCTTGGTCAGGTCTGCGGTGATGCGGCCTCGGGCCATCACCAGTACACGGTCGGACATCCCCATCACCTCGGCCAGCTCGGAACTGACGAACAACACCCCGAGCCCTGCGTCGGCCAGTTCACTCATGATCCGGAAGATCTCCGTCTTGGCCCCTACGTCGATGC
This sequence comes from uncultured Actinomycetota bacterium, assembly GCA_963731295.1. Taxonomy (GTDB): domain Bacteria; phylum Actinomycetota; class Actinomycetes; order Propionibacteriales; family Propionibacteriaceae; genus Microlunatus. The sequence continues at coordinate 1,077,179 of CAVSUP010000003.1, read as the reverse complement.
CCCGGGTCGGCTCGTCGAGCAGCAGAACCTTGGGCTTGGTGAGCAAGGCCCGAGCGAGCACAACTTTCTGCTGGTTGCCACCGCTGAGGGAGGTGACCGACGCCTCGATCCCGGGGATCTTGATGGCGAGCCCGCGCACCTGTTCGGTCGCGGTGATCTTCTCGGCCCCCGGGGACGAGAGCAGCGTGCGGGTGAACTCATTCAGGGTTGCGAGAACGATGTTGGCGCGCACCGACAGGGCTTGGACGAGCCCGTCGCGTTGCCGGTCTTCCGGGACCAGGGCCAGGCCCATCTTGAGCCGGCTGTTAACGGTCTGACTGGTGGCCCGGCGCCCGGCCACGGTCAGTGTGCCCGCGCTGATGGCGCGGCTTCCGATCAACGCCTCCATCAGCTCGGTCCGGCCGGCACCCATCAGCCCGTAGATCCCGACAATTTCGCCGGCCCGCATCGTGAACGACACGTTATGCACCAAGGGCAGTGGTTTGCCTGGCACGGTGAGGTGTTCGACCTCCAGGATCGCATCGCCGATGGCGCCGCTAGTCCGGCTGAACAGGCTTTCCTCGCTGCGGCCGACCATGTTCTGCACGATCCAGCCGGTGTCGGTTTCGCTCATCGGACGCTCGGCGACCAGGGCGCCGTCTCGTAGCACCGTGACGTGGTCGCCGATTCGGCGGAATTCATCGAGTTTGTGGGAGATGTAGATGACGGTCACGCCCTCGGCTCGCAGGTCGTCCATCACATCGAACAGGACATCCACCTCAGCGTTGCTCAGCGCAGAGGTCGGCTCGTCCATGATCAGGATCCGGATGTCCTGGGAGAGCACGCGGGCGATCTCCACAAGCTGGCGGGAGCCGATCGGCAGGTCGCCGACCAGGGTGTCCGGGTCGATGTTCTGCCGGAGCCTGGCCAGTGCGGCCCTGGCCTGTGTGGTCTCCTCCCGCCGGTTCATCAGGTGGGTGGCAAATCGCAGCTCCCGACCCGCGAAGATGTTGTCGGTAACGCTGAGGTTGGGGAAAAGGCTCAGCTCCTGGTGGATGATCCCGATCCCGGCGTCCTGCGCATCGCGAGGGGTCCGGAAGCTGACGGGCTTGCCGTCCAGCAGGATCTCACCGCCGGTCGGCTGCTGAGCCCCGCTGAGGATCTTCATCAGCGTCGACTTGCCTGCCCCGTTCTCTCCCACCAAGACATTGACCGCACCGGTGTGAGCGGTGAAGGTGACCCCACGTAGGGCCTGCACCCCGCCGTAGGACTTGGTCACCTCTCGGGCCACCAGTACGGGCGTGGCCTCGGTCGGATCGGTGACGGTCGCCATTATGGAACCACCTTGAGCGTGACCGGGGTGATGGTCACCGTCGACGGGACGACGGATTGGAAGGCGCCGGAGAAGGTGATCTTCTTGCCCTTGATCGTCTTAGGGTCAATCGAGCTCACGACGGTCGTCTTGACCTTGGTGTTCAGGGCGGTCGCGACGTCGGCGTAGTCCAGCTGGTTGACGAACTGGCTGAAGTTGATAAACCCGACCGCGTCTCGGACCGCCGTGCTGACGATGGCGGGACCGATCGCAATACTGACATTGGTCTTGTCCGCTCCGGCAATCTTGAGGGTCATGGTCCCGACCGCTCCGTTGTCGTCAACCGCTGTCACGGTCCCCGTGCCCTTGACCAGAAACGAGTACGGCGATCCGGTTCCAGCTTGGTGACCGTATTGCTCGCTGGTCGCCTTTGTGTCGGACAGAAGTGCCGGCAGCAAGGTCTGGGCCGGTGCCGCGTCAGCCTGGACCGTCGGTAGGACCTTGCTTGCCCAGATCCCGTCCACGTACGCGTCGGCGTCGAACTTACCGACGTCCGCCTGTCCGGCTGCACCCGGCTTCTCGACGACGTAAACGCCGGGCATCCCGGCGCATGCAGCGAGGAGTACCAACGCGCCCGCGCAGATCACCCCACGGAAGAGGGCCTGGGCTCCGAGCATCGTTGCTGAGGGGCTGGTCATACTCGTCCACCGACCAGCTTGCGGGCGGATTCGGCGATGCCCTCGGGCGACATGCCGTAGCGGTCGAGCAGGAAGCCGGCCGAGCCGGTGGGCGCAAACTCCGGGACGCCGAGGATGGTGACCCGGGTCGGATGATGCTGCACCACTGTCTCGGCCACGGCCCCGCCGAGGGCGCCCGCAGTCGTGGCCTCCTCGGCCGTCACGATGCCCGCGGTCTCCCGGGCGGCGGCGACGATCGCCTCGACGTCCAGCGGCTTCACCGTCGGCATCGAGAGCACCCGGGCGGAGATTCCTTCCTCGGCGAGGATCTCGGCGGCGACCAGCGCCCGCCACAGCACCGTGCCGTTGCTGATCAACGTCACGTCGTCGCCCGTCGCGCAGGGTGATGGCGCGTCCCGGGACGAACTCGTAGTCCTCGGCGTTGACCTGCGGCACGCCCATCCGGCTGACCCGGATGAACACCGGTCCGTCGACCTCGGCGGCCCAGCGCAGCGCCGCCGCCGTCTCGATCGGGTCGGCGGGCACGATGATCGTCATGTTGTCGATGGCCCGGAGCCAGGCGATGTCCTCGATCGAGTGGTGGGTCGGGCCGAGCTCCCCGTACGCCATGCCCGGGCTCATGCCGCACAGCTTGACGTTGCGAAAGGAGTACGCCACGTCGGCCTTGATCTGCTCCAGCGCCCGCGCGGTGAGGAAGCAGGACGCCGCCGACACGAACGGGATCCGGCCGCCGTTGGCCAGACCGGCCGCCACCCCGACCATGTCCTGCTCGGCGATCCCGACGTTGATCAACCGGTCCGGGAACGCCTTCTTGAACGCGTCGAGCTTGCTGGATCCGACCGAGTCGTTGACCACCCCGACGATCCGATGATCATCGCGGCCAGCTCGGACAGGGTCTGGACGTAGGCGTCGCGGCAGTCGAAGCGCGGCTGGTCGCGCAGCGACACCTGCGGCGGCAGCGTCGTGGGTCATCGGTTCTCCTTGACGATGCGGGATGAGCTCGGGGATTAGCGGCGTGGGCCAGCTCGTCGAGGGCCAGGGTGAGCTGGTCGGCCGACGGCACCTTGTGGTGCCAGGCCACGTTGTTGCTCATGAACGAGATCGGGTGGCCCTTGTGGGTATGGGCGATCACGAACGTCGGCTTGCCCGGGCCGGAACGGCACCGACGACAACACGTCCAGCAGCTCGCCATGATCATGACCGTTGACCTCCACCACGGCGAAGCCGAACGCCGCCGCCTTCTCCGGCAGCGGATCAAGGTCATTGGTCTCCTTGACCGTCGCCCCCTGCTGCAGCCGGTTGCGGTCCACGATCACCGTGAGCCGGTCCAGCTGGTACTGCGAAGCCGCCATCATGGCCTCCCAGTTGCTGCCCTCCTGCAGCTCGCCGTCACCGGTCAGCACGTAGGTCCGCCGCAGCGACACGTCGAGCTTGGCCGAGATGCGCGTGCCCGACCGCGATCGGCAGCCCGTGCCCGAGCGGCCCGGTGTTGGCCTCCACGCCGGCACCTTGCGCCGGTTGGGATGACCGTTGAGCGCCGACAGCGGCTTGAGGAAGGTGGCGAGGTCATCGACCGGCAGGAAGCCGAAGGCGGCCAGCGTCGTGTAGAGCGCGCCGGCGACATGGCCCTTGCTGAGGATGAAGCGGTCCCGTTCGGGATCATCGACGGTCTCCGGGCGTCACGTTCAGCACCGCGCCGTACAGCGTGGCCAGGATGTCGATGGCGGAGAAGTCGCCACCGATATGGCCGGCCCCGGCGTAGTGGACCAGCTTGGCGTCCTGGATCCGGATCTGCCGGGCCGCTTCGGCGATGTGGTCGACCAGCTCGGACCGGGTAGCGGTCGGGGCCAGCCGGCCGAACACCGGCATCGTGGTGTGCTCGGCGGAGAGGGCGGTCATCAGTCGCCCATCCCGACCATCGAGGTCAACAGCGCGGTCTGGATCAGCCGTTGCGCAGCCAGCGCGTCGTGCTTGGCCTGCGCGGCCGCCAGCGCCTCCTCGTCCAGGGAGTCCAGCGCACCGTGCAGCGCCTTGAGGAACCGGATCGCCTGCTTGGCCGCCTCGACCGAGTCCTCCCGGAACGGGAACTGGTCAAGCTGCCAGACCCCTTCCCAGTTGTTCCGGCGCAGCGTATGGAAGAACTCGAACGTCTCCACCAGATGGACCGAACCGACGACCATGTCGTCGTCCCAGCCGCGGAAGTTATCGTTCACGTCGATCGCGAACAACCGACCATGCTCAATGCACAGCTGAGCCGCATCGGCCGGCGTCTCCAACCCGTACAGAGAATGCCCGAAGTCCAGCAGTATGCCCGAGATTGTCCAGCCCGACCTGCTGGATGGCCAGCAGCGTACGGGCCGCGTTCGGGAAGATGATCTTGTTCCGCGGCTCCCGCGGCTTGTACTCGATGACGAACTTGATCTCCGGGTGAGCCCCGACCAGTTCCCGCAACCCGTCGACCGCGAGCTTCCAGACGTCGTGGTAGTTGACCTGGAACGGATAATCCCAGCCATCCTGGCCGAACCACAGCTTGACGTAGTCACAGCCGAACTCCTGAGCCACCTCCGTCGCGTCGTTGAGCAGCTCCAACGCCTGGGCCCGGACCGCGGGATCCGGATTGGTGATCGACCCCTTCACATAGTCGCGGTTGTAGATCTCCGGCGTGATCGCCACGCAACGCAGATTGTTCCGCTTCAACGCCGCCTTTACATCATCCAACGTGCCGTCGAAGCCGGCGAACGGCCAATTCAGGTCGACCACCGACAGGTCCCCCACGGCGCCCGCCTTGTCGATCTGCTCCAGCAGACCGACCGGCGGGCCGTAACCCTCGGTCGCATAGCGGTCCAGGTAGGTGGCGAAGTGCCAGATACCGGCACCGAAAATCGGCAGGTCGGTCATGGGTGAAGTTCTCCTGGTGAGTTGAGTTGGAGGCACCGTGGCAGGGCCGACGCGGCTGGAGAGAGCTCTATCGGGTCAGCCCTTGGTGGCGCCGGCGGTGAGGCCGCCGACGATATAGCGCTGCAACAGGGTGTAGGCGACCAGGATCGGAACCACCGCGATCAAGATGCCGGCCGCCAATCCCGTGTTGTTGTTGGCGAACTGGCCTTGGAAGTTCAGTAGTCCGACGGGGATTGTCTTGGACGAGTCCGAGTTCAAGATGATCAACGCCATCAGTAGTTCGTTCCAGGTCGCCACCGCATCCAAGATGCCGACGGTCACCAGTGCCGGGACCGACAACGGCAGCATGATCCCGAAGAAGATGCGAACCGGCCCGGCCCCATCCATCTTGGCTGCCTCGATGATCTCGTCCGGGACCGCTCGGAAGAACGACTGCAGGACAAGCACCTCGAACGGGATGCCGAACGCGAGGTAAGGTCCGATCAGCCCAAGCAGATTATTGGTCAGGCCGAGCTGACGTAGAAACACGAAGTTCGGCAAGATAGCGATGTAGATCGGGATCGTCAGGCCGAGGAAGATTGCGAACATCAGTGGCCGTCGACCACGCATCTTCAGCTTGGACAGCGCATAGGCCACCATGGCCGAGATGAGCACCCCTAACGGCACCTTGAGCAGCGCCAGGATCGCGCTGTTGCGGTAGGTGGAAGCAAACTTGCCGACCTTCCAGGCCTCGCCGAAGTTTGCCAGCGTGAACTCCCTCGGCCAGGCCAGCGCACCGTGGGCGACGAAGTCGGACAACGGTCGGATCGCGGTGAGCACCAACAACAACAACGGTGCCACCCACAGCAGTCCGAAGACAACCAGACCGAGCGTCAGCGCGATCGGGCCCACCGATAAGGGCGGACGGCGGCGCGGTGCTGGCGGGCCGGAACCGGTCACCACTTCCGGCAACGCGGCCGAGGCAAGTGCGGTCATGAGATCGCCTCCCTGGTCTGGGACAACACGTACGGGATACTGACCGCGATGGCGACTAGCGTGATGACCACAGCCAGCGCCATGCCGTAGCCGGCTTGGTAGTACTGAAAGACGTTGGCGTACATCCAGGTGCCAAACACCTGGGTGCTGGTCCCCGGTCCGCCGTAGGTCATCGCGTAGATCATGTCGAACACCTTGAAGGAGTCGATCAAGGACAACGCGAGCACGATGTAGTGCGCTGGCTTCAGACTCGGCAAGGTGATGCTCCACAACTGCTGCCAGCGATTAGCCCCGTCCACTGTGGCCGCCTCGTACAGCTCCCTGGGGATGCCCTGGAGGGCGGCTAAGTAGAGCAGCATCGGGAAGCCGGTACGCAGCCAGATCGCGGGGATCATCACCGCTCCTAGCGCGGTGGAGTCCTGCCCCAGCCAGGGCTGGGCGAACTCTCCCATCCCGATCAGCCGAAGTGCGGAGTTGATCACTCCGTCCTGGGGGTTGTACAACCATCCCCAGATCGAGGCGATAGAGACCAGCGGCAGGACGCAAGGAGTGTAGAACACCAACCGCAGCACGGGCTTGCCGAAAACCTTGCCGTTCAGCAAGATCGCCAACGCCAACCCCAAGCACGACCGGGACCGAAATCGTCAAAACGGTCCAGATCAGGTTGTTCCGAACCGCAGTGGCAACGACATCATCGCTGAGCATCTTGGTGTAGTTCGTCAACCCGACGATGTTGTACCCCGCACTCAGCCCGTCCCAGTCGGTGATCGAGAAGAACAACGACGTGAGTGCGGGGTAGACCAGGAACATCACATAGACACACACCGCAGGTAGCGCAAACGCCCACGCGATCAGGCTGTTCCCCCCTCGCCGAGAAGGAGGTCGGCGACCACCCGGGCGGCTCGCCGTGCCCGCTGGTGCCGCTGTGGTCGCCGACATCGCCGATCAGCTCTTCACCCAGGCCGAGATGATCTCCTGCATCTTCTTGGCCGCTTCGGCTGCGGAGACCTTGTTCTGCAGGAGGTCGCTTTGTACCGTGAAGTACTGGTCGGCCTGCTGCTTGGGGAACGCCTGGTCCTGGATCGTGTAGAACGACGAGCCTTGCGTCTCGGTCACCCACTTGTATGACAGCGGCAGGTTGGTCTTGTCGGGCTCGGCACCGACTACCGTCGACGACGAGTTCAGCAGCGCCTTCTGCGTGTCAGGCTTGAGGAGGAAGTCGAGCAACTCAGCTGCCTTGTCGGGGTTGCCCGACCTTGCGCTGATCATGTAGCCCTCGACGAAGCCGGAGCTGCGCCACGGGGTGTGGTCGGTGGGCAGCTTCCATACGTCGTAGTCGGCGGGATCCTTCTTGGCCGAGAGAATCGCGCCAGGTTCGGTCCACGCACCGGCGATGGTGTATCCGGCGCGACCTTGCACGTAGCCCGGTTCGATGTCGGTCGGATCCAGACCCAGGGCACCGTCGGGGATCCACTTCTCGGCCTGCCATTTCTTGAATCGCGTGAACGCGTCCACCACCTCGGGCCGGTCCCAGCTCTCTTCGCCGATCAGCAGCTTGTCGTGCAACTCTGGCCCGGCGGTGCTCTCCAGCAGGTACTCGAACAGCCGCATGATGTGCCAGCCGTACTTGCCGCCGGTGGCGAGTGGGGTGATCCCGGCCGCCTTCAGTTTGGCGTTGACCTCCTCAAGCTCGGCATAGCTCTGCGGTTCGGCGTCGACCTTGGCCTTGGCGAACAGGGACTTGTTGAGCCACAGGCCGAGCCCGCGCTTATTGAACGGAACGCCCGCCTTGACCCCGTTGAAGGTCATTCCGGCGACCGCGTTGGGGTCGATGCTGGTGTCCCACCCGTACTTGGTGTAGTACGTACCGAGGTCCATGGCCTGCTTGGCCTTCTCGTACGGAGCCCCGATCTGGCCACCCCAGATTCGCCAGATGTCCGGCCCCGCACCGCCGAGCAACTCAGTCCGCAGTTTGTCGGGATACACCGCAGCGCCTGAGCCCGGCAGGCTGTCGACGGTCGTGGTGATGCCCGCAGTGCCGTCCCAGGCCTTGATCTGGTCCTTGAGCATGCCGATGGTCTCGTCACCCTCGTAGGTGAACAGGCGAAGCGTCTTCGCGGTGGCCTCGGCGGCTGGCTTGGTTGGCCCGGCCGCCCCGCCGGTGCAGGCACCTAGGCCGAGAGCGAGCGATCCGGCCAACGATGCGCCGAGAAAGCTCCGGCGGTTGAATGGTGTGGTCATGGCTGAACTCCTGTGTTCATGGCGAATGGTGGGTGAGTGATTGGTCAGGTAACGCTGACGATCGGCTGACCGTCAGCGAACCGGGTGATCTTGTGGAACATGTCTTCCAGCAGGAAGCGGACATCGACCGATTCCACGACCCGGATGGGATTGCCGGTGCCTGGGACGTGGTAGCCCTCTGCTCCGAACCGTGGGGCAGGCCGAGTCGTGAAAGTTCCCCCTCCGGGGTGGAGCATCAAGGAGACCGCCGGTGAGTCACCGAGCGAGCGATGCTCGATGGGCTCCGTGACGTAGGTGGCGTTCCACTCCCGGAGCTGCCGCACGAGGTACTCCCCGAGCGGACCGCAGGGCGCGACCCGGGCGTCGAGCTCGGCCAATCCCACCGTCACCATCCGGTAGACAGAGCTCGGCACCTGCCACACCGTGATGCCCGAGCCGAACACGACGTTGGCGGCGGCAATGTCGTTGGACAGGTTGAACTCGATGCCGGAGGTGGACGCGGTCTCGTCGTAGCCTCGTCCGCCGATCCAGATCACGATCACCGGGCGGTTGACGATCGCGGGATCCAGCAGGATCGCCGACGCCATGTTGGTCAGCGGGCCGAGGAACGATACGTAAAGCGGATCCTCGTCGGTCGCGATCAACGACTCGGAGATGATCAGCTGGGCGCCCTCGCTGTCGAGGGGTGTCTGCTCGTCGGGGATGCCGGTCGGCGCGCCATTGGCCACAGTGACCTGACCGCTTTGGCCGAGCAGGTCAAGCAGTAAGTCGATCTCGGCCCGCGAGTCCAGCATGCTGCGGTCGCTGCGCGAGGTGCCGAAGTGCGCCGCGATCAGACGAGTATCGAGGGTTGGAGAGAGCAGGGCGTGGACGATCGCGAACTGGTCGTCGGCTTCGTTCTTGGCATCGGTGTCGATGATCACCCGACGTTGGTGGGCGGCATTTCCCATGGACTTTTGACCTCACATTTGGTGGTTGCTAGTTCATTCACTATCGAATAATCTATCACCACACGGTTGGAGAAAGTCAACACTTGCGAGACTTACCCCATGAACTCGAGGAGGAGAGCGTGCGCAGCACACCGCCGGCCCGCGAGGTGATCGTGTCGATCGACCAGGGGACCACGAACACCAAGGCGGTGCTGGTCGACCGGGCCGGGCGGGTCGTGTCCAGCGGATCCGCACCGGTCGGGGTCTCGTCTCCGGCGCCCGGGTGGGTGGAGCAGAGCGCCGAGGTCATCTGGTCGAGCGTGCTGGCGGCAGTGGCGGACACCGGCATCGATCACCGCTTCACCGTGGTCGGCGTCGCCCTCTCCACTCAACGGGAGTCGGTCGTCGGCTGGGACGCCTCGACGGGTCGTCCACTGGGCCCGGTGATCGGCTGGCAGGACCGTCGTACGGCGGCCTGGTGTGCGGCCGCCATCGGTGCCGACGCCCGAGCCGTGGTCCGGCGGCGGACCGGGCTGCAGGTGGACGCGATGTTCTCCGCCCCGAAGATGCGGTGGCTGCTGGACCACCGACCCGCGGGGGTGGCCGACGCCGACGTGCGCGTCGGAACGGTCGACTCGTGGCTCCTGTGGAACCTCACGGATGGTGCCGCGCATCGCGGCGAAGCCGGGAACGCGTCCCGGACGCTGCTGTATGACGTGGTCGAGCTCCGATGGAGCCCGGACCTGCTCGACATCTTCGGGGTGCCGGCCCACGTACTCCCCCAGGTCGAGACATCCAACGGCACCTTCGGAATCACCGCGGGTGTGCCCGGTCTGGCCGACGGAGTGCCGATCCTCGCTGTGATGGCGGACTCGCATGCCGCACTCTTCGGGCAGGGCTGTACGACGCCCGGCACGGCCAAGGCGACGTACGGTACGGGGTCATCGGTGATGACGCCGGTCAACGCGTTCGTCGCCGGCAACTCAGCCGTGCCGACGACCCTCGCCTGGGTGACCGATCAGCCGACGTACGCTCGCGAAGGAAACATCCTCTCCACCGGCGCCGCCCTGGCCTGGACCGCCGAGATACTCGCGGGTGGTCACGTCGCGGACCTGATGGTGCTCGCCGCGTCCGTCGGCGACAGTCGAGGGGTGACCATGGTCCCGGCATTTTCCGGGCTGGGAGCGCCGCACTGGGACCGTGACGCCACGGCCATGATCTCCGGGATGACCGCCTCGACCACGGCCGCACACCTCGCCCGCGCCGCCGTGGAGGCCGTGGCGCATCAGGTCGCGGACGTGGTCGCGGCGATCGAGATTGACGGCGACCGGTTGTCGACCTTCCGGGGCGACGGCGGCATCACGGTCTCCGACCTCGCCATGCAGACGCAGGCCGACCTGCTCGGTATCGACATCGAGGTGGCGGACGTGCCGGAGGTGTCGGCCCTCGGTGCCGCTCAGCTCGGCTGGCTGACGCTCGACCCCACGCTGGACTGGGCGGCGGATCGCGCCGCTCCCCGTGTTTTCCAGCCAACCCTGGACGATACCGAGCGGCTTCGACGCCGGGCCCACTGGACGGCTGAGGTCGGCCGGTCCCGACTGAGGACGACTGCCGACCATGAGACCCGACCATGATCATCAACGCGCCGCCGTGGTAGGAGGTCGAGCTCGAGTCCACCGGGCCGACAATCGACGACTCCTACACCCAGTTCGAGACGTGGGTGGAGTTCCGGCACTCCACAAGGCCGTCGGCTACGACGTCCGGCGTTCTGTGACGGCGACGACCGCTACCGCGTACGGTTTGCCTCCCCGGACTCTTTCGGGACCTGTGTGGTGCGTGCGGACGGACCGCGATGATCATCAGCTGACCCCGCCGAATGGCGAAGTGGTCGCCGTACCGGGCGTTCTGGACGACCCGCGCGCCGGGCGACGGCACGGGTTCGCGCGTATCGCTCCCGGTGCCCGCACCATGACCCACGCCGACGGCCATACTGGCGTCCTGGTCGCGGACACCGCCTGGGCGATGCCGTTTCGGGCGACGCACGAGGACGGGCAGACCTACGCCCGGGACCGCCAGGCCCAGGGCTTCAACGCCGTCTTCCTGATGGTGGTCCAGCCGGACATGCACGCCATCGGGCCGGCCGGTCGCATTCCCGACCTCGGCTTCAAGGTCGGCTTCCACGACTTGCGTGACGGCCACCTCAGCGATCAACATCGACAACTTCCGCTGTTTCAATACCATCTGTGACCTGCTGCTGGCGCATGGTCTGACCCCGGTGCTGTAGCCGGTTTCCACGGCTACCGCTGGAAGGGCCAGTCGACCGCCGGCCCGGTCATGCCGCCCGAGGAATACGCCCGCTTCTGTCGCTGCCTCGTCGCCCGGTACGGCGCCCGGCCGGTGGTCTACCTCGTCTGCGGCGACGGCTCCGGGCCCGAACCAACGGCGAAGCCGGTGGCGACGAGATCGAGGCCTGGGACGACCTGGCCGGCCTCCACTACCGGCCGCACTCGCCGAGCCAGGGCCGCCAGGATGCCAACTGGCTGGACTTCCAGTCCTGTCAAAACGGCCACGACGGGGACTACGTTCCCGACCGGTTGGCGACTATCTGGGGGTACCGGCAGGTGAATGCGATCATGAACGGCGAGCCGACGTACGAGAACTCCGGCCGGCGGGGCGAGGCGGTCGGCTGGTGACAGGGCCACGAAGCTTGGGGCAACCTCAGTGCCGGTGGCCTGCTCGGCGTGGTGTATGGCGCCGGCAGCCTGTGGCAGTGGCGGACCGACCCCGACGAGTCTGGGAACCACAGCTTCTTCCTCGATGCCGGGTCCGTACGGCGCGCCTTGGCTCTCTATGGATGCCGACGGACGGATCCCGGAGCGCTACTGGATCATCGATCCGACGACCGCCGCCTGAGCCAATTTCGGTTTGCTCCGTCTAGCCGGTAGAAAGATGACTTGAATATTTAGTCAGTCAGGAGGGGATGGCCAATGGTCGCGTCGCCGCGCACGGCGAGTCGCCTGCACAGCGATAGCCAGATCCGGTTGCTCACGAAGGTCGCTCGGATGTACCACGAGCGTGGGATCCGGCAGGCCGACATTGCCGAGAGTCTTCATCTCTCACAGGCCCGGGTGTCCCGCCTGCTCAAGCGCGCCGCGGAGACCGGGATCGTCCGGACGGTCGTGGTGGTTGCCCAGGGCGTGCACACCGACCTCGAGGAGGAGCTGGAGAGCCGGTACGGTCTGCTGGAGGCCGTGGTCGTCGACGTCGAAGGCGACGACAAGGACATCATCACCGGACTCGGGTCGGCCGCCGCCGGCTATCTGGAGAGCACGCTCACCGGCGGTGAGCGGATCGGCATCTCGTCGTGGAGCCAAACACTGCTGTCCACGGTCGACCGGATGCGTCCGTTCCGCACCTCGGGTGCAGAGACGGTCACCCAACTGCTCGGCGGTCTCGGCGTCGCCTCAGCGCAAGCCCAAGCGAACCGGCTGCTCAGCGAACTGGCCGAAATCCTTGGCGCGAAGCCCATCTTCTTGCCCGCGCCCGGTCTGGTGAGTACTCCGACGATTCGAAAGAACCTCTTGGCGGATCCGGCGATCGCCAACGTAGCCGACGAGTGGAAGACCCTCACCATGGCGCTCGTCGGCATCGGCAGCCTGCCGCCCTCCCCGCTCTTGTTGGCAAGCGGAAATGCAGTCTCGCCTGCTGACCAAGACATACTGCTCAAGGCTGGCGCCGTTGGCGATGTTTGCCACCGATTCTTCGACGCGATTGGGAATCCGGTCCGAAGCAGCCTGGATAGTCGGATGGTCGGCATCGACTCCGATAACCTGCGAAAAATCCCGCGGAGAGTCGGCCTTGCCGGAGGTAAGAGCAAACATCAAGCAATCCGTGCAGCCGTGAGCGGCCGCTGGGTGAACGTGATCTTGACGGACGTCGCGACAGCGCGGGCCATGCTTACCGACGAACCCCATCGCTGAGAACGCGGTGCGGCCCGACTTGGCGGGCACCCTGCCGGGCAGAAGCCATGCAGCTGGGATCGTGTCGCTGATTTCTTGCTCCGCATCGCCATCAGATTCGACTGATTCCTCGAACTCAGGAGGCTCGAACGCTGCTCGCATACCTCGGTGGTGGGAGCGACGCCAGCTGGCGGCATGAGACACGGTCGTCGACCGGTCTTGACCATTCCTCCGCACGTCCACCTCGGGACACCCCCCGTTCACCTCGGGTGGACTGTATCGACGTTGGCGAACATCGGGGGACGCCCTACCTGACCTTGCGACCGGAGGTAGTTGGTGAGGGGTCCAACCGTCGACTTAGACTTCCCTCGCGTCAGAGAAGCTGAAGTGAACCAGCACCGCCGCTTGGGGAGCTGGCGCAGCCGCGCTGACAACAGTGGTCGGTCAAGAGCCTCGGCCTCCTTTGGCATCGTCAGCAGCGCGACGGGCCGATGGGATGACGCGGGCGTTGTCTCGCGGACGACTGATATCGATAAACTCGGCACGGAGGTTGCAATGAGCCAATTGGGCGCGAAGCCCGCAACGATCTACGACGTGGCCCGCGCTGCGGGTGTCTCCCACCAGAGCGTGTCACGCCACCTGCGGGGCCTCGAGGTCCGGCCGGCGACCAGGGCAAAGGTCGAGGCCGCCATGGTCGAGCTCGACTACCGCACCAATGTCACCGCCAGGAACCTCCGCCGCCGGCGTACTGGAATGATCGCTCTCTCGATCCCGGCACTCGACCAGCCCTACTTCGGCGAGCTGGCGCAGTCCGTCATCCACGCCGCCCGCGCCTGGGACCTCTCCGTCTTCGTCGAGACCACCGAGTTGAACCGCGACCGTGAGCTGGCGACCCTGAGCCGGCTCAGTGGTGACCTCGTCGACGGTGTGGTGTTCGAGCCGAGTGTCCTCGACCGAAGCGATCTCGAGGGGATCAGGGTCGAAATACCGCTGGTGCTGATCGGCGACCGCATCCCCAGCAGCAGGTTTGACCACGTCACCATGGCCAACCGAGAGGCGTCCGAGGCCGCAGTTCGGCACCTGCTCGCCGACGGTCGCCGACACATCGTCGCCCTCGGAGTCGAGCCGCCCTCCGACGACGGCGCTGCCACCCCTCGCCTGACCGGCTATCTCGACGCCCACATCGCGGCCGGTGTCACGACAGACCCGGCGCTGGCAGTCGACGGCAGAGGCTGGACCCGGTCGGACGGCGCCACGGCTATGCAGTCGCTGATCGGTACCGGTCACCACTTTGACGCTGTCTTCGCGTTCAACGACGCCCTGGCTCTCGGAGCGCTGCGGGCCCTGCAGTCCTCGGGCTATCGGGTGCCAAACGATGTTGCGGTCGCCGGATTCGACGACACCCAGGATGCACGGTTCTCGACGCCGAGCCTGACCTCGATCTCACCCGGACGGGACGAGCTCGCCCGCGAGGCTGTGCAGATGCTGGTCGAGCGCATCGCCGGCGCAGACACGCCGCCGCGCGATGTCCACGTCGGCTTCTACCTCGAGCAACGCGAGAGTACGGCCACCCCGCCCGGCTCGTGAGTCGACCAACGCCTCAGGTCGCCGCCGCGAACAGAATGGGCAGCTCGACCGTTACCGATTCGTCCTGAACGTCTACCTCGACGTCGACGCCATGGAAGCGGACAACATGAGCACCTCGTGCGGCGGGCACCAGGGCGCGCAGAACGACCTCCCGCGGACGTGCGACGCCCGTCTCATCCATCGACCACTCGATGTCGACCTCCAAGCCGGGTCGTGCGACCAGGCCTTGCACCGAACCAGGACCCCACACCGTCGGTACCGCCGGCAACAGCTCGATCCGGCCGCCGTGGGACTGCACCAGGCATTCGGCGACGGCCGCCACGAACCCGAGGTTGCCGTCGATCTGGAACGGCGGGTGCGCCGAGAACAGATTGGGGTACATCCCGCCGACCCATGGTCCGCGGTCGATCGAGATGTCGCGGAAGAACAACTCCAGCAGGGCGCCCACCCGTTCCGGCTGACCGAGTCGAGCTCGCATCAACATTTTCCAGGTCAGCGACCAGCCCGGGGAATCCTCCCCGCGCGCATCCAGCCCCCGGCGGGCCGCTGCAGCGAGCTCCTCGCTGATCGGCCGGTCACCCGGGTAGACCCAATAGAGAGGGCTGAGGTGTCGGTGCTTCGGGTCGGGCATGGCAAAGGTTCGCTGCCATTCCTGTACCAGACCATCCGATCCGATCCTCGGCTCACCGATCCGGGGCCGGGCTGCCGCCGCGCGCCGCACGACCTCGTCGTCGATGCCGAGCTGTGCCGCCACGGCGACGGTGATGTCCAGCAGGTCGCCGATCATCTCCAGGTCGATTGCCGATGACTCCGCGACCGACCACACCTGCCCGTCCGAGGTCTGGAACTGGTTCTCCGGCGAGGTCGAAGGCACAGTGCCCAGCGTTCCGTCCGGTCGTTCCACCAGCCAGTCGAGAGCGAACTCCGCCGCCCCGCGGATGGGTGCCCAGGCCCGCGTACGGGCGAAGTGGTCGCCACCCCCGAAGCGCACGCGGTCCCAGAGGTGCCGCACCAGCCAGGTGCCGCTGTGGGGCCAGAACGCCCACTTCGGGTCGTGTTCACCGTTGCCGACCGGCCTGGAGTACGCCCACACGTCGGTGTTGTGATGAGCCGCCCAGCCCTTCGCCCCGTACAGCTCCCGGGCCGTGCGGGCGCCCGTCCTGGCGAGCCCGTCGATCAGGTC
Organism: uncultured Actinomycetota bacterium; assembly: GCA_963731295.1. Taxonomy (GTDB): domain Bacteria; phylum Actinomycetota; class Actinomycetes; order Propionibacteriales; family Propionibacteriaceae; genus Microlunatus. The sequence goes on along the minus strand of CAVSUP010000003.1, from coordinate 1,061,418 downwards.
GAAGAGCGGGGGGAGGCACTCCGGCAGTGCCGTAGTCTCGGCCAGCCAGTAGTTCATCTGGAGATTGATATTGGTGGTGTAGTTCGAGCTCCATGCCGGCTGCAGCGATTCGTTCCAGATCCCCTGCAATGTGGCCGGCACACCTCCGGCCCGCGAGCTCGAGACGAGGAGGTAGCGACCGTAGTCGAACAGCAGGGCGACCAGATCCGGGTCAGCGGCAACCACGCCCTGCGGTGCCGCCCGGGCCCGGGCCACCCGGACATCGGTCCGAGCCCCCTCCCCCGGCCTCAGGCTCAGCTCGACCCGACCGAGCAACGCACCGACGTCGGCCACATGCCGGTCGTAAAGCGACGGCAGGTCGGTGGCCGCCTCGGCCGCGCGACGGGCGGCGGTACGGGCGGCATCGGCCGCCCGGCCCACCGGAGATCGTGCGATGCCGGCGAACGTCGTCGCAGTGGCGAGCACCAACGTTACCCGGGTGGCGCCCAGGATGCGTAAGCCCGCCCCGCTGAGGATGGCGCGACCGTCGTGGTGGGCGGCGAGATGTGCAGCTCCTTCGAGCGCGTCGTCCGGTTGATCGCTGTAGCGCACTGCATCGGGGTTCTGGTCGTGGCTCGGCACCACGTCACTCGGCATCCGCAGCTGGATCTCCAGGCCGGACTGCTCGACGGTCGAGCTGAGGACGCGCAGGTCGCTCTGCAGGTTGACGGTGAGTGGGGGGAGTTCGCCGGTCTCTACGCCCAGTTCGTGCACGACCACCCGGTCGGGATGACTGGCAAAGGTGCGACGCCGGATCCGTACTCCGTCGAGAGTGAAGCTCGACCGATGGGTGGCCGTCGCCAGGTCCAGCGAGCGCTCGTACGCCTCGACTGACCGGCTGATGTCGAGCCCGAGGAATACGTCGACGAACGGCAGAAAGGTCTGGCTGTGACGGTGCTGGAGCTGACGGAGCGCGGCGTCGGCAGCGGCGAAGTCGTCGGACGCAATCGCGGCCCGTGCTTGATCTATGGCGTCCGCCGCGACCGAGGACGGCACGGCTGGACCAACGTACTCACTGGCCGGTGAGCCCGACCAGGCGGTGCCGTCGTTGACCTGGAGCCGCTCCCGATGGACTCCGCCGAACAGCATCGCGCCCATCAGCCCGTTGCCGATCGGCAAGGCTTCGGTCCAGACGTCGGCTGGGGAACTGAAACAAATCTGACGACCGGACACGTCAGTCCTTCGTGCTTCCACTGGTCAGGCCGTTGACGATGAACCGTAGACCGAAGACCACGAACAGGACTGCAGGCACAGCGAGCAGCACGAGGCTGGCGTTGTAGCGGCCGAAATCCTCGGGGCTGCGCCCGAGCACGTTGGAGAAGGAGGCCACTGCCTGCGCCGCCGTCGTCTTATCAGGGTTGGTGAACAGCATCGACGGCCACAGGAAGTCCTGCAGCGACCAGATGAAGCACAGGACGACCAGGTTGGCGATCGCCGGTCGCGACAGGGGGAGAAAAACACTCCAGAAGATGCGACCGTGACCGGCCCCGTCGAGCGTGGCCGCCTCGATTAACGACTCGGAGATGTTGCTGCCGTAGTTCCGCATCAAGAGCACGCCGAACGGGATGGTGAGGGCGGCCTCGGGCAACGCGACCCCGATGTAGTTGTTGAACAGGTTGAGCTCGTGGGTGATGTGGTAGACGGGAATGATGAGAGCAGTCCCGGGAACGGCCAGGAACAGCAGGATCCCCGCAAAGACCACTTCACGGCCGCGGAACTGCAGCTGCGAGAGGGCGTAGCCGGCGGTGGTGCTCACGGCGACAACGATCACGGCGTGCAGAGCCCCGATCACCAGAGAGTTGAGGTAGGTCGTCGGCAGCGAAACGTCGCCGATCGGCTCCGTGAACAGGCTGATGTAGTTCTGCAGACCGAAGCCCTGAAGAGACTTCCGGATCGCGGCGTACAGCGGGAAGGCGAAGATCAAGCCCATGATGATGAGCAGCGCGTAGATGATGACGCGGTCGCTTGTCCGCGTGATCACGACGCGCATCGGGTTGTCCTCGACGACCCGTCTCCGGCGCTGTCGTTGCGGCGGCAGGGTCTGCGCGGACGGTTGCCCTGGAGCGGCTTTGGCAGGTACGGCGGTCGTGGTCATCGGTCGGCCTTCCGGGGACGGGTGAGGAACATTTGGGCGACCGAGATCACCAGGGCGATGAGGAGCACGATGATTGACGCTGCCGCAGCGAACCCGATGGTCTTGCCGCCGGAGTTCACGTACTTGTAGAGGTAGCTGCCGACGATCTCGGTGGTGGTCCCTGGCCCACCACCGGTCGAGAACAGCACCTGCTCGAGGGCGCGGAAGGAGCCGAGCAGAAGAGCGAGGATCACGGTGATGTGAGTCGACCGCATCATCGGATAGATGATCGACGTCATGATCCGGAACGTCCCGGCCCCGTCGATCAGGGCCGCTTCCAGAGCGGAGGTCGGCAGCGCGGACAGATCGGCCGTGTAGTACATGATCGGCAGGCCGATCAGGTAGCAGAAGATCAGCACCACGGCGAGGTAGGCCCAGTGCGGAGTCGTCAGCCAGGACTGAGCAAGACCCCCGAGACCGAGGCTGCGTAGCGTCTCGTTCACCGCCCCGTACCGTTCCTGGAGCATCGAGCCGAAGATCGTGGCGACCAGGGAGAGCGGGATCAACGCCGGAAGCAGGAAGAGCAGGTAGAACAGCTTCCGGCCGCGGACACCGGTCGAGAGCGCGACGGCGATGAAGAAGGCCACCGTCAGCGCCACGGCGATGCTCACCCCGGCGAAGAGGAGGTTGTTCAGAATCGAGCGGAGGAACACGTCGTCCTGGAAGAGCAGGACGAAGTTGTGCATGCCGACCTGGACCGGCCGCAGCAGCGAGATGCCGACCCGCTGCCCGCTGGTCTGGGTGAGAAAGATGATGCTGTACGCGTAGTAGACCGCGTAGATGACCAGCAGTGGCGACAGGAAGAGCGCCGCCGTCCGTGCATTACCCCGGCGGCGACGTGGGCGCCGGTCAGATGGTTGAGACATGGTTGACATCCTTAAGGGTCGGACGAAGGGGGGTTCGCCACGGTGCGAGGCGACCCTCGGTGAAGGGAACTGGTGGGCTCAGAAGTTGCCCTTGTCCAGTTCCTCCTGGTCCTTCTGTGCAGCCTTGTCGGCGGACAGATTGCCCGTCAGAACCTGAAGCACGTTCTCACCCACGGAGTCAGAGAAGGCGCCCATGTTGTTCCGGTCGCTGTGCGGGTGGTTGATGAGCTCGACCATCGAGGCATAGCTCTTCTTCTGCAGCTCGGTCTTCAGCGTGCCCTCCGGCAGCGTGTAGTCCTTGAGTGCGGGCACACCCTTAAGCTGAGTGGCCCAGCCGTCGACCCCTTCGCCGGCGGCCATGTACTGCACGAACTTGGCGGCGGCGTCCTGGTGCTCGGACTTCGTCGGAATGCCCAAGATGACGTCCAGGAACCCGCGCAGCGAGGCCTGTTCGGCGGTCGGCGCGGGGAAGGGGATGATTCCGTAGTCGCCGGTCAGGATGCGTCCGGCCTCCCAGGACCCGTTGAAGGCGACGGCGGCCTTGCCCGAGTCGAAGGTGTTCATCGCGGTGGCGTAGTCCATGTCGAGGGTCGCCTTGTCGAAGACTCCGTCGTCGTACAGCTTCTTGTAGGCGCTCAGGCCGGAGACATAGCTCGGGGTGTTCCAGGCGCCCTTCTCGTAGCGGACCCTGTTGAAGAACTCCGGGTCCGACTGGCCGACGACCGTTAGGGCGGCCTCGTCCTGGAACCAGCCGTCGGACGGCATGACCGCAGGGAGGATGTCGGGATCCTTCGCCTTCAGCGCTTTGCTCATGGCCGCGAACTCCGCGACCGTCGTCGGTGGCTCGACGCCCAGCTTGGTCAGGATCTCTGCGTTGTAGACCCCGATCGCCGAACCGGTCGAGTAAGCGGGACCCGTAGAGCTCGCCGTCGCTGAACAGCCGCTTCGTCTGGTCGACCGAGATCGGGGTGAAGGCATTGGTCAACTCATCAGCATTCGGCCATTCCGACACCGGGCTGAGATAGTCCTCGATCTCCCCCGCCCACGAGCCCGGCTGGACATTGAGCACGTCGATCGGCTCTCCTGCGCCGAGGGCGGAGGCAACCTTGGCCTTGTAATCGGCTCGCGGGATCTCGGTGTACTTCACCGTAATTCCCGGATTGGCCGCCTCAAACCCCTGGATCAGGGGATCGACGATCTGCTTACCCGGTGCACCGTCCCAGCTCCAGTACGTGATCGTCGTCGGACCGTCGCTGCTCTGGCCAGAACTGGATCCTGAGCACCCGGCGCCAGCGATCGCCAGCAGGGCGGCGCTGGCGACGAGGCCTGCGGTCTTCAAGAACGTCATTGTTTCTCCTTGGTAGCGACCCCGCCGTCGAGGTGGGTTGACGGCGTCGATTCCGCAATGTTATCGATAACAGTACTCCTGTCAAGGGCAGCCGACTCAAACCTGGGTCTTCGACCAGCACGACGGTTTGGGTCGCGTGCGCCATCGGCGCGAAAGCATTTCATTGCGCAGCGCTGCGGGACGTGGGATCCCCTCGGGTCTTGAGGTTTGGGTCGTCGTTGCGCCTTCAAGACGTGAGGGCGCCATCGGCACCAGCAGCAACCAAGTCCCCTTGATGGCGGCGGTGGGCGCCACCGGAGTGACCCGACGTTGGCCGCGAGATGTTGAGGTCTGGACGTGGGTGACTCCTCAGACCAGGTGGTCTGGCGAGCGATGCCGCGCAGCCTGTAGCGACGCGGCCTGACCGGGGTGCAGCTGGTGATCCCGACCAACACACCGGCCTGGTCGTCGCCCTCGGACGGGTCTACCAGGGTGTCGTACATCAAGGATACCGGGCCACTTCGCCGAGGCATCGAGCATGACCGAAAGCCCACCACCCTGCGGGGCTCAGTCACCCATTCAAGCGCGCCGGTTCGGGACCGTCTGCGGTGCGCCGGCGGGCCACGGCTCGAATCACAGCTCGGTTGACGGTCTGTCCGAAGGACAGGCCCCAGGTAGTGCGGGCACCTACTTGCCATCATGTCTTCAGCTCTGCTGGCTGGCGATCTCACTGGCCTGTTTGAGGTAGCGCTGGCCAAGATCGTAGAGATGGGGGAACTCCGGGGTCTCGCGGAGGTAGGACTGCATCCGGTTTTCGAACCGGTCTGTCCAGTGTCGAGGAACGCCGCTTTCGCCGACGACCGCTCCCACAATGCTGGCTGACGTGGCGCCGGTGCAGTCGTTGTCGAAGCCCATCGCTACCGTCTCGCCGACGACCTTGGTGAAGTCCCGGCCGCCGATCAGGATGCCGAAGATAACGTAGAGGGCGTTGTTGATCGAATGGCCCTCGAACATGTTGGCGTAACGTTCGTGGACCAGCCGGGACGCGTCCCGATAGTTCTTCACGGTCGGGGCTACCTCGAAGGCCCAGTGCACGGCCTCAGCGAACAGTGACTTGGCCGGGACCTCCTGAAGAGCGATCCGGAGGGCCTCTTCAGGATCATCGACGACGAAGGCGGCCGACACCGCAGCGGCGAAGAACATTGTGCCGTAGACACCGTTGCGGCGGTGGTTGATCGAGGAGTCGAGGTACGCCAGCTCGGCCGCCTTCTCCGGCCAGCCCGGAGCGGCGTACCCCCAGCTGTCGGCGCGGGTCCACGCTGCGATCGACTGCACGTTGGGGTTGCGGGTGTAGCCAGCCTCGTTCGGGGCAATACCGCCCTCCAGGTTCTGCAGCATGATGCGCTCGCCCCAGAAGGCCCGCCAGCTTGCGTTCTCGAAGAGCGGGAAGTAATTGCGCTGCCACAGGTCGGCCTGCTGTTCCTTGGTGAAGCTCGTCCCGTACGCCTCCAACGTCAACAAGCCGATCAGAGTGTAGACGGTGTCGTCATCGGCCGGGATGAACCCGTGCTGGCCGCGGACGAGGTCGGAGTCCGAACCGACGACATAGCGGGATCGTCTCGGCGTACGAGCGTAGGGAAAGTAGTCGGTCGGTGGGTATTCGTCGCCGAACTGCCGGCCCCAGTTCTCCATCTGGTCGACCGACCAGAACTCGACCTGGGCCCCCAAGGTGCAGCCGGCGCCCCGGCCGAGTAGCGAGCCACGCCAGCGATCGAGATAGTCCGATGGCACGGTGGTGGTGAGCCGGCGGACCCCGTCCGGACGCTGAGCCCGGATCTGCTCCAGCGTCTCCGGCTCGTCGGGATCTGGGGTGGGGCTGCGCAGCAACGCGTCGAACTCGGTCAGGCCCTGGTGCAGGGATCTCCGGGCCTGGTCGATGATGGCGTCGCCGCGGTCGGCGTCGCCGAACTCAGCTGCGAGCGCCGCGTAACGCCGGAGCAGGTCGGCGAGATCGGTGAACTCGACCAGCGGGTCGGGGCTGTAGTGCACATCGTTGATCTTCATGACAGAGGAAATCCTTGTCTGTAGGGAACAGGGGTCAGTGGAAGCGGGCTGGGTGGGCGGGCGACCGAACGGTGCGACGATCAGTCCTTGACCGCGCCGGCGGTCGTGCCCTCGACGAAACGTCGTTGCAGAACGATGCTGATGACGATCAGTGGTGCCACGATGGTGAAGACCGCGGCGGAGATCAACGGCTGGTTCGAGCCGGTGTACTCGCCTGTGAAGAAGGCCATGCCGAGCGAGACGGTCCGGAGGTCGTCCCCGGTCGCCAACAGCAAGGGCTCGATGTACATGCCCCATGACCAGACGCCGCTGAAGACGGCCAGGGTGGCTAGACCCGGCCGGGCCAGCGGGAGCATCACCCGGAAGAACAGTGCGATCTCCCCGGCGCCGTCGATCCGGGCCGCCTCGCTGAGCGAATCCGGGATGCCGAGGAAGAACGTCCGCATGTAGAAGGTCGCGAAAGGCAGCGTCAGCGAGACCGCGACCAGGATGATGGCGAGCCGCGTGTCCAGCAGGCCGAGCGCGTTGATCACGTCGTAGACCGAGAACATGACCGAGGTGAACGGGATGGTCAGGGCTATCACCAGTGCGACCAGCATCGTCGGTCGGCCCGGGAACCGGAACCGGGCCAGTCCGTAGCCCGCCGCCGAGGCCAGTACCAAGATCACCACGACGATGGAGGACGTGTAGATCAGCGAGTTCGGCACGTAGGTGCTGAACTTGCCCACCTGCCACGCCTCGACGAAGTTGTGGAACTGCCAGGTTGGCCAACCCAGCGGATTGTTCTGGTATTCCTCCGTGGTGCGCAGGGCGGTGACCGCAAGCCAAACGATCGGTGCGGCGATGATCAGGAAGAACGTGATCATCACCAGGTAGCTGACCCACAGCGGGGCGAACCGGACGGACTCACGGGAGAGATCGACCCGCGACCGATGACGGGGCAGGGCCTCAGCGCTCATCGACGTTCCTCCGTCCGGTGACCGCGGTGAAGACCAGCGCCAGAATCACCATGATCATGGCGAGCGCCGAGCCCTGACCGAAGTCGCTCTGGCTGAAAGCCTTGGTGTACGCGTAGGTACCGATCAGCTGCGTGGCGTTCCCCGGCCCGCCTTGCGTCATCACCCAGACGAGGTCGAAGGTCTTGAGGCCCGCGATCGCGGCCAGCATGATCATGAGCGACAGGTATGGACGCATCTGCGGGATGACGACATAGCGCAGCCGCTGACCACGCGACGCCCCGTCCACCGACGCCGCGTCGAGCAGCGTCGGATCCAAGTTCTGCAGGCCACCGAGCGAGACGACGACGAAGAACCCCGTGGACGCCCAGATCTGGGTGAACACCAACACCCAGATCGCCTGTCGGGGGTCGGCGATCGGGCTCGAGGCGAGCCACTCGCTGTGGATCAGCTCGCCCAGCCCGGCCATGCCGCCGGTGACCGGCTGCCACAGCTGGAGCCAGACCAGCCCGACGATGGCCGGGCCCATCATCTCCGGAATGAGGAAGGCGGTCCTGAAGATCACCCAGCCCCGCGGCCGCACCCACAGCAGTAGCGACAGCCCGAAGCCGAGCACCACCGAGAGAAAGAACCCACCGATGTAGACAAGATTGCGCGTGATCACCCCGGCGAAGGCCGAGTCCTCGACCACCGCGGCGAAGTTGGCCAGTCCGACGAAGGGCCGAACCGGCGAGAAGCCGTCCCACTGCACCAGGGAGAGCCGGGCCGTACCCGCGATCGGATACAGCACGAAAACCGTCACCAGCACGATCGCCGGTGCGGCGAACAGCAACCCGGCCCACCGCGACTGTCCGCCTCGGCGCCGTCGACGCCTTGTCACGCCGACCTGGCCGGCCAGCCCCACCCCACCGATCACGGCCGTCGGAGCGGTGCCGGGCGAGGACGTCACGTCTGGTCCTTCTCCCACGCCGTCTGGAGATCCTGAAGGTACTCGTCCACGGTCATCTGACCGCTGAAGACGGACTGCCCGCCGCGCCCGATCAGGTCGTTGAAGGAGTCGGAGGCCAGCAGGTCGACCGTCGTCCCGACGTCGTCACTCTTGTTGATCAACGTGTCGGCGCCGGTCTTGAACAGCGGGTTGATCTTGAGCGCGTCGACGTCGATGTCCTTGACCGGAGGCAGGAACCCCGCCGTCTCGATGTACTTGGTGGCGACGTCCTTCGTGAACATGTAGTCGATGAACTCGGCCGTCTCGTCCTTGTGCTCGCTCTTGGCGTTCATCACGAAGGCCGATCCCATGCCCTCCAGGTGGAACTGGCCCTTACCGGTGGCGGTGTTCACCCAGGGAGTGAAGACGTAGTCAGAGCCCTCTTGGTAGATCGGTGTCAGTGTGCCAGTGAACGCCGGCGCGAGGGCGAGGGCCTTGCCCCCGGTGAAGAGGTCCTGGGCTGCTGAGTTGGCCAGTGAGTTCATCTGCGGGATGAAGCACTTGGAGTCCTTGGCGGACTGGAACACCGTCTCGACCGCGGTCTTGATCTCCGGGTCGGTCCAGCGACCCGACTTGTGCGTGACGAAGTCCTTCTCTGCCTGGACGCCGAGCTGGTTGACGATCGGTAGTCCGAGGTAGAAGTACCAGATCCAGCCGCCGCCGCCGGCGCCGGTGGCAATCGGTACGACGTTCTTCTCCCGCGCGGTGCGACAGACGTTGTCGAGCTCGTCGATCGTGGTCGGGATCGTCAGACCCAGCTCGGTCAGCTTGGCCTGGTTCCACAGGATGCCCGACAATTCGCTCTCCAGCCCAAGACCGTAGAGGTTGTCGTCGGCGTCGGTCGTCCAGGCAAGTCCGGACGGTGTGATCCGGTCCTTCCACTTGTACTTGGCGGCGTAGTCGTTGAGGTTCTGCGCCAGGCCCGCCTTGAACAGGTCCCGACCGGTCGACACCTCGCTGTAGATCAGGTCCGGCGTGGCCTGGCTCCGGAAGGCGTTCTTCGACAGCGGTGTCAGCTGGTTGGTCGAGGCGTACCGGGTCTGCTTGATGGTGATGTTGGGATGCGACTGCTCGAAGTCCGCGATGATCGCGTCCTCCGCCGACGTCGTCGCGGGGTCGGTCGTCTGGTTCCAATAGGTCAGCGTGACCTTGCCGGCAGCGGCCGGGGTGGAGCTCGACGAACAGGCCGTCAGGGCCAGTCCCGCCAGCGCCAGGGCGCTGAACGCGGCGATCGTGCGCCGCAGAGTGGTATGCATTGCTCTCCTCGATGAGTGCTGAACGGGCACCGCGAGCGTCGCCAGGCGCCCTAGGCGAGCGTTCGCCTATCGCTGACTGCCATCCTCAGCCGTTTAACGCCGGCTGTCAAGCGAACGTTCGCCTGGACTGCGGTCGACCGTCTACGATGACCCCATGACCACGGTCGACGGACCCCCGGGCGCACCGCCGCGCCGGCCCCATCTCAAGGACGTCGCACAGACTCGCGGGGGTGTCGTTCCAGACGGTGTCGCGCGCGCTCAACGATGGCCCGCGGGTCTCGCCGGAAACCCGGGCCCGAGTCCTGGCCGCGGCTGACGAGCTCGGTTACAGCCCGAATGTCGCCGCCCGGGCACTAGTGACGGGTCGCGGGTCTTTGGTGGTCGCGTTCGTCCCGGACACGGAGCGGTTCGATTACGTCGGCAGCCTCCGAGGGCTCGAACAGGCCGCACGCGAAGCCGGGCTGAGGCGTGGTCATCACGGTGCTCCCCGACCAGCAGCTCGGACGAATCCGCGAGGCTGTCAGCCAAGCCTTGACGCAGCCAATCTTCGGAGCGGTGGTCTTCAACTTCGACGGTGACAAGGCGTCGATCATCGAGGCGATCCCGGCGGGATTACCAGCGGTGGTGATCGGGACCGATCCGAGCGACCGACAGGCGCTGGTCGTGCAGGACGAATACGGCGGCGGTCGGCAGGCCGCCGAGCACCTCCTCGCTTTGGGGCATCGGACCATCCACCACCTGTCCCTGCCCGACTTCGGTCGGACCTGGCCCCGGGTACGCGCCTGGGAGGACACCCTGAGAAACGCCTCCGCGCCAGTTCCCGACTCGGATCGAAACCGGCTGGTCGGTCGACGCCTCTCGAGCCAAGGCCGCCGAGATTGTTGCTGCCGGAGCAACGGCAGTGATGTGCGGCAACGATGATGTGGCCTTCGGACTGATGCGCGGGCTGGCCGATCTGGGCGTCAAGGTGCCGGACGACATCAGTGTGGTCGGCTTCGATGATGTCCCGTACGCCCGGGTCTCCTGGCCGGCTCTGACGACCGTCCGACAGGACTTCGTCACCGTCGGAGCCGTCGCATACCGCCTGCTGGATGAACAAGCGCACGGAACCGGCGACGGCCGGCACGAGGTCGTCGCGACGGAACTGATCGTTCGAGAAAGTTCCGCTTCGCCCGGGCACAGATAGGCAGTGTTGTGGCGGGATGTCAGACGCAACAGCAGCGACAACGAGACGTACCACGGTATGGTCGCCACCAACGTCAAGATCAACTTCGCAACCCGACGAAGGTCAATATCTCCCTCGTCGCGAAGCTAATCCGGTTCGCATTGGCTGGCAGTTAGGCTGGCAGCGAGACCTTCGATCACCGAATCGATGCCAGCCAAACTTGATCTGACTAGGCCTCTTACTGTGGATCTTCGGGGATTCGCACCCCTGACCTCTTCCATGCCATGGGTTTGGATTGAGCGTGAAAGTTGGTCCGGCACGCTCAGCGATGTCCATGGGAGTTCACCGGCAGTCGCGCCAGGTGTCACACCGTCTGCCGCCTGATCTTAGTCACGATGGTGTCCCGCTGAGGCAAATCGGTGGCCAGGGAATCACGTTTGGGTTCAAACCTTCCGTAAGTCCGGAAAGCAGCATGAATCCATCTAGCTCCTATGCGGTGAGGATCCCGAGCGCGGCCTGGCCGTCGGTCCGCCACCTTTCCGGCAGTATCTGCCACTCGCGCGCACCCTCGGGAAGGACGCGCACGAGGGTCTGGAGGCGTGGTCGGTCAGAGCCAGTCAGTCCCGCACGTTCGGCGTACGGGTCCTCGATCACTGCAAGCAGCAGCGCGGCGTCTTGAAGGTGTCGCTCCTTGTCCCGCGAGTCAGTTTGGTACGCCGCCGCCTTGAGGATCACCGCAGCGAAAGGTGACGGCACGCTGACAGTGGTGGTCCGCTCGGGCACGATCTTCAGCCGGGCATTGATCGTGCGTTTGAGGGCCTGCGTGCCACCCTCGATCGTGATCATCGACTTGCCGCGCAGTTTCTCGATCACCTTCGGTGCTGGATGGTCGGCGATCAGGACGTCGACGACGTCGTCGCCGCCCGTAACGAGGTCGACCGTGGGGCCGCCGCGTTTGAAGCGGTGGGCGGCGACGGTGCGATCATCGATCGACGGCACGAACTCATAGCCCAGGGATTCCAACGCCCTGGCAGTCTCAGCCGCCACGCCTCGGGTGGTCTCAACGTGGAGCACCATGTCGACGTCGCTGGTCGGCCGCAACGTGTCGATCCCACGGCGGATGCCGTGTAGCTGGGTCATCAGGCCACCGACAAGCGTCCATTTCTCGTGCGGGAGAACAGCCTCGATCTCAGCGACGTTCGGCCAGGGCGATCCCCAGCCGCCGGGAGGACCGGCCACCTCGATGACAGGGCGATCAGCCACGAAAGTCCTCCATCGCCCGATCAAGCTGGTTCAGCCCAGCATGGCGTTCGCGGACATCGAGCGACTCCGCCAGATCGAGTGCTGCGAGCACAGCGCTCCGCTTCGACAGGGTACGGACCACATCGAGGTCAATCCCCGTCGCACGGAGCGTCACCCTGCCTCGGTCGTCGCGGATCAACCCGTGACGAGCAACCACTCCCTCTACATCATCGACAGCGAGATAGCCGTCGATGTCGCCCGTCTCCGCCAGGCCAAGGCGACCGGCAACATCGCTGGCATAGATGAGCTCGCCCAAGAGGTAACGGCCAGCGGCGGAATGAGCCCGATAGCGCGTGACCTTGGCGCGCCCGCGCGCCCGCTCGACCAAATCGGTGGCGTTAAGTCGGCGAAGCCGACCCTTCAAACGTGACCGCTGCGACTGACCCATCCACACCACGTCGGCACCCGACAAGAGCGCAACCGCACCCCACGCAGTGGCCTCGGACCAGGCTCGCTTGGGGGAGCCGCCCCGAACAGCAACCAGCCGCTGAACCGAAGACTCCTCGACCAATCCCCGCGCCACCTGCCGAAGTTCTCCCCGTGCGACAAGGTATTGAACTTGTCGCGTGGTGACGCCGAGTCGCTTAGCGGCCTCCGACACGCCAAGCAGACTCATGACAGATAGTTTCGTGTATGCGAACCTGTCCGTCAATGACTCGCATGCCCGGACTTGAGACTGCCGGCGGAATCCCGGCGCTGCTCGTCTCCCCGGCCGAAGACCCTGCCCTGACCGTCTTGTACCTCCGCGGCGGTGGCTACGTCCTGGGCTTGGCCTCCGGATATCAGCCGCACGCAGGCGCATTGGCCGCGGCTGCTCAGACCGGAGTCCTCGTGCCTCGCGCTGCACCCGATACGGCCGCGGACGTGCGCGAATCAAGATCAACTTGAACAGCCGTCGTCACACCGCTTGTCACACCAATCCGGATACTAGCCCAATCTCGACAGCAAGTGCCCTAGTCAGGTGCTGTTTGAGGTTCTTGATGATCACTGACTTCTTTCATGCTTCAGCAATGATCAAGGCTGAGAGGCGCAGCGATTGCTAGGACATGCGTGCTGACTAGGTGGTTTGTTGGTCGAGTCCCACTGTCAAGATCAACTTCTCAGCCCGGTGAAGATCAACTTCTTCCTCATTGCCGGGCCAATCCCCGCCCTCATCGTCTGGCAGCGAGACTCTCGACTACCTACTCGACCCTAGCCAAACCTGCTCTGGCTAGGCCTTTTACTGTGGAGCTTAGGGGATTCGAACCCCTGACCTCTTCCATGCCATGGTTTCAAAGGCGCCTCAACCTAGGAACTTTGACGCCCGAGATCGTCTGTCAACGTCCGTGTAGATACGCCACCATCCGGGGCGATTGGCTGGCAGTTGGGCTGGCAGCACCTCATCTCCCCAGGTTCAGCCTCCGCGTCTCGGTGGACCAGGGCTGTCGGACCAGATGTACATCCAGGCATCGCGTCTACAAGGTAAATCACTAGCGCGCGGAGTTGTCAGCACCTGGTGCGGAGCACGATCACCGACCGTTCGCCGGTTTCATATTTATGTTGGGCGCAGCCTCTGGGCATTCACTGCGAGAGACCGGGTACGAAGGGTGTTTTACGAGCGAGGCCGTGCCCGCATCACGTGGCTAGCGTCTGGACGATGCCCGTATGACCCGTCCGCGTCAGTGACCGCTAGGGGTAACTGCTACGGGCGTCTCGCCAGAGATCTTGAGCGACCGACCTAGCGTCCTATGTGACCTCTTCCAGACTGACCACTTCCGGCACGGAAAAGGTCAGGGCTACTCAACCCGCTCGAGAGCCCTTTGCACACACCGAAGGTGAGGGCGGGGAAAACGGCCCTGACTAGCCGGTTTGTTGACTGGCCCGGCCATCCCCCTCGACTATTCAGTCCCAAGAAAGATCCACTTCTCCCCCATCGCCGATCCAAAACCGTTGTCGTTGGCTGGCAGCTAGGCTGGCAGCGATATCTTCAGCTGCTTCCTGGATTGTAGTCAAACCTGCTCCGACTAGGCCTTTTACTGTGGAGCTTAGGGGATTCGAACCCCTGACCTCTTCCATGCCATGGAAGCGCGCTACCAACTGCGCCAAAGCCCCTTACAGCCCACCAGAGGACGGATCGTGAATGAGCGAGCGGCCGGTGAGACCACGAGATACTAGCGCGAGGCGTCCGAAGTCACGAAATCGGTTCCAGCTCGCCGACGGTGGCCACGGCGTTGTAGGCCTCGATCCGCCAATAGGCCCCGGAGCGATGCCGATCGATGCTCACCCAGGCGCAGTTGGTCAGGCCGCCCATCAGCCGCCAGTGCTCGAACGGCAGACCGACGAGCCGGCAGGCACCGACCCGGCCGGCGAGACCATGGGTGGCGATCACGATGGTCGAGCCATCATCGGCAGCCTGCGCGTACTCCTCGATCGCCTCGGCCATCCGCTCGGCCACCTCGGACGGACTTTCGCCGGTCGGTGATCGGCGGACGTCCTCGCCCGCGCGCAGTCGACGGGACAGCTCGGGGTCGGTCTCGTCCACCTGGCGGCCGGTGAGCCCTTCCCAGGAGCCGACATGGATCTCCCGCAGCCGCTTGTCGCTGATGATCTCAAGTCCGGTGATGTCGGCGAGTGCCGTCGCCGTCTGCTGGGCCCGCGACAGGTCGCTGGCGTACAGGGCCAAGGGTCCGAAGGCCGCGAGCATCGGGGCGGCGTTCCGGGCCTGGGCGACGCCGAGCGGGTCGAGTCCGATGTCGACCTGACCCTGGAAGCGGTTGGCCTGATTCCACTCGGTGCGTCCGTGCCGCCAGATGATGATCCGGGCCGCGGTCATCGGCGCTCATCGACGTGCAGCGGGATCTCCGGGCAGTCGCGCCACAGCCGCTCGAGGGCGTAGAACTGGCGTTCCTCGGTGTGCTGGATGTGGACCACCAGGTCGAGATAGTCCAGCAGGACCCAGCGCTGCTCGCGGTCGCCCTCGCGGCGTACCGGCTTGGCGTCGACCCCGCGCAATGCCTCCTCGATGCCGTCGACCACGGCGCCGACCTGGCGCTCATTGGCCGCGGTGATCACCAGGAAGACATCGGTGATGGCGAGCTGGTCGGACACGTCGTACGCGATCAGCTCGGTCCCCAGTTTGTCGACCGCCGCGTCGGCGGCGACCCGGGTGAGCTCAAGGGCACGGTCTGTTGCGGTCAAATTCTCGCTGCTTCTCGGTCGGTGGTGCTGTGGGCTGACGTGTGTGGGTTGACGCCTGTGAGTTGAAATGCGGGGGCTGAAGTCGTCAGTTTGTTGATCAGGCAATCCAGGACTGGACTCCCCTACGTTAGTCGTTTCCGCCGCGCAGCCTGACCGTTTGCTCATGGTTGACCTCGGCCGCCCGGCTGAAAAGCTCGTCGGCGAAGGCGATCTGCTCGTCGCTCAGCGTCTCCAGATAGTCGGCCCAGCCGCTGCCGATCTGGGCGTAGACGGTGCCGAGTTTCGGCCCCAACACCGCGAGGTCGACGCTGACGATCACCCGCCGCCGGTCCGCGGGATCCTTCTCGCGGACCACGATCCCGGCCCGTTCCAATCGGTCGATCGCGGTGGTGATGGCCCCGCCGGCGGTCAATCCGGAGCGTTGCGCCAGCTCCCCCGGGGTCGCCGGGCCGAACAAGATCAACAGGCTGGAGAGCTGCAGATCGGTGCTGTGCAGGCCGGCCTTCTTGGCCACCGCGTCCTGAAACAACACGGATCGGGCCATGAACACCTGCATCGTGTAGCCGACGTGCGCGATCGCCTCGGCCCGGCGGGCGCTGGTCGAGCTGCGAACCATCTGGTAACCTCTCTACTATCGAGAGACTCTAGGATCGAGACTCTCTACTGTCGCCCGATCATCGTAACCACCAGGAGACCGCATGCCCCGCGCATTGATCATCGGCGGCGGCGTCGCCGGACCCGCCGTGGCCAGCTTCCTCGCCGACGACGGATGGGACGTGGCGCTCTACGACGCCCGGCCCGAGCCCGACGACTACGCCGGGTCCTTCCTGAACGTGGCCACCAACGGCCTTACCGTGCTCGCCCGCCTCGGGTTGCGCGAACGACTCCTCACCGATGCTCATCACTGTCCCCGGATGATCATGTGGAGTGGCACGGGAAAACAGCTCGGCGCGGTGCCCAACGGACCGGCCGGCGACCCCGAGCGCGGCAGCGCCGTCGTCCGTCGCGGCTGGCTGCACCAAGTGCTCCGAGAAGGCGCAGCCGACCGGGGCATCACCACCTACTTCGACGCTCGACTGACCATGATCAGCGAGGAACCGGATCTGGTCCGGGCCGGCTTCGCCGACGGCCGCACCGCCGAGGGCGACATCCTCGTCGGCTGCGAAGGCATCGGCTCGCCGACTCGCGCCTACCTCGATCCCGCCGCGCCGGTTCCCCGCTACAGCGGACTGATCGGTCTCGGCGGCCTGACCCGCGTCGATGGTCTCGACCCGACCCCCGACACCCAGCACTTCGTCTTCGGCCGTCGGTCGTTCTTCGGGTATCTGGTCCGCGACGACGGAACGGTCTACTGGTTCGCGAACATCACCGCCCCGGAGATCGCCCGCTCAACCGTGCGCGGGACCGACCACGACCGATGGCTGTGGGAACTGCGCGACCTGCACGCCGACGATCCATACCCGGTGCCGCAGATCCTGGCCGCCCATCAAGGCGAGCTCGGCGGTCACCCCATCTACGACCTCAACCGGGTGCCGACCTGGGGCCGGGGCCGTGTGGTCGCCGTGGGTGACGCCGTCCACGCCACCAGCCCGAGCGCCGGACAGGGAGCCTCGTTGGCGCTCGAGGACGCCCAGGTCCTGACCCGCTGCCTGCGCGAGGAATCCCTGCCCAGCAACGCTTTTGCACGCTTCCAGGCCGAGCGGCAGCCGCGTACCGACAAGGTCGTCGACTATGCGCGCAAGATCAACGGTCAGAAACGGGTCAGCCAACACCGAGTGGGCGTCGCGATCCGCGACGCCATGCTGCCGCTGTTCCTCAAGCGTGCCAGCCACGACCGTTCCAACGACTGGCTCTACAACTACCGGGCCGACTGACCGCGCTCGCTCCGCACGGACGTCGATGCTGGCAAGATCTCGATCATGAGATTCCGCGCCGAGCTGCTGTCCACCGGGAAGACCACGGCCGGCTTCGAGGTGCCCGACACCGTGATCGAAGAGCTCGGCGGGGGTGGCCGCCCGAAGGTGCGCGTGACGATCGACGGGTACGAGTTCCGCACCTCGATCGCCCGGATGGGTGGCCGCTATCTGCTCGGCGTCAGCAACGAGCGGCGGGCCGAGGGTGGCATCGCGCCGGGCGACACCTTCGACGTCGACGTCGAGCTCGACACCGCCGTACGCGAGGTCGAGGTGCCCGAGGAACTCGCCGCAGCCCTGGCGAGTGAACCGGAGGCGAAGGCCTTCTTCACGTCGCTGTCCTACTCCAAGCAGCAGTGGCACACCCTGCAGGTGTCCAGCGCCAAGACGCCCGAGACCCGGGCGAAGCGGGTCGCGACCTCAGTGGCCATGCTCAAGGAGCATCGAGCGCGTTGACGCTGCTCGCGACGCTCGCGCACCTAGGCCAGATACAACCCGCGCTTGGCGATGTACTGCACGATGCCGTCCGGCACCAGATACCAGATGGGCTCGTGCTGGGAGACCCGGAGCCGGCAGGCGGTCGAGGAGATCGCCAGGGCCGGAATCTCCAGCAGGGCGATCCGGTCCTGCGGCAGTTGGCTGATCGCGGGAGACTCCAGATCGACCCCGGGCCGGGTCACGCCGATGAATTGAGCCAGGTCGAAGAGTTGCTCGGCATCGCGCCAGGTGAGGATCTGGGCGAGCGCATCGGCTCCGGTGATGAAGTGCAGATCGACGTCGTCGCCGCGTTCGCGGTGCAGATCGCGCAGAGTGTCGACGGTGTAGGTCATCCCCGGTCGCTCGATGTCGACCCGGCTGACGCTGAACCGCGGATTCGAGGCCGTGGCGATGACCGTCATCAGATAGCGGTCCTCGCCGGCTGAGACCTTCCGATCCGCCTTCTGCCACGGCTGACCGGTCGGCACGAAGACGACCTCGTCGAGATCGAAGCGGCTGGCGACCTCACTGGCCGCCACCAGGTGGCCGTGGTGGATGGGGTCGAAGGTGCCACCCATCACCCCGAGCCGGTGGCGGCGTCCCGTTTCGGCCGCCCGATCGCGGACCAGACCGGTCGCGGTCGGCGTACTACTCATGAACGATCACCGCGGTCAGCCGTCAGCTATGCGGGCGGCCCTTGCCGATCGACCAGGTGAGGGCGAGCAGAGCGATCAGCAAGCCGAAGGCGATGAGCCCGAAACCCCAGGCCGGGATGGGAATTTCGTTCTCCACCGCGGTCTCCAGCAGCGTCAGTCCAAGGCTCATGTCCGCACCCTATCCCCTCAACTCCGGGTCTGCCCCGAGCCGGTCACCACGTACTTGGTCGAGGTCATCTCGAGCAACCCCATGGGCCCGCGCGCATGGAGCTTCTGGGTCGAGATCCCGATCTCCGCGCCGAAGCCGAATTCGCCGCCGTCGACGAAGCGGCTGGACGCATTGACCAGGACGGCAGCCGCATCGACCTCGGCGGTGAAGCGGGCGGCCGCGCGCTGGGACTCGGTGATGATCGTTTCGCTGTGCCCGGTGCTGTAGCGGCGGATGTGGTGGAGGGCAGCGTCCAGGGAATCCACCACCGAGGCGGCGATGTCCAGCGACAGATATTCCTCGGCGAAGTCGGCCTCCTCGGCGGGCACCACGCTCCCGTACGCGGCAATCCGGGAGTCGCCGTGCACGGTCACTCCATGATCAGCAAGCGCCCGCAACGCCTTCGGCACAAAGGAATCAGCGATCTCCGCGTGCACCAGAAGCGTCTCGACGGCGTTGCAGACCGACGGCCGCTGGGTCTTGGCGTTGATCAAGATCTCCAGAGCCTGCTGCTGGTCGGCCGTAGCGTCGACGAAGAGGTGGCAGTTGCCGACGCCGGTCTCGATCACCGGCACCTGACTGTTGCGCACCACGGTGTCGATCAGGCCGGCGCCGCCGCGGGGGATCAACACGTCGATCAGGCCACGCGCCGTCATCAGTTCGTTGGTCACCTCGCGGGGGCCGGACACGAGTTGGATGGCCAAGGCGGGCAGCCCGGCCTCGACCAGACCGGCCTGCAGGGCCTCGACCAGCGCGGCATTGGAATCCGCCGCCGACGACGAACCGCGCAGGAGGGCAGCATTCCCGGACTTCAGGCAGATTCCACCGGCGTCGGCGGTCACATTCGGGCGGGCCTCGTAGATGATGCCGACCACCCCAAACGGGACCCGGATCTGGCGTACCTGGACGCCGTTGGCATTGGTCCAACCGCGGACGACATCGCCGACCGGATCCGGCAGGGCGGCGAGATCGCGGAGGCCGTCGGCCATCCCGGCCAGCCGCTCGGGGGTCAGCCGCAGCCGATCGATCAGGGCGGCGCTCGTGCCACTGGCCTCGGCTCGGTCGATATCGGACTGATTGGCTTCCAGGACGGCGGTTTCGGCCTTCGCCAAAGCGTCGGCCATCGACAGCAGGGCGGCATCTTTGGTCGCCCGGGTCGCGCGCGCCAACGTCTGCGCGGCTTCCCGCGCCTGGACCGCCTGCTGCTGCACACTCACGACACAAATCTAACCGGCCGGAGCAGTGTTTGATCTCGGCGACCGCAATGGGAGGATTGCCGTACAACTCAATGAGCCAGGGTCGGGGACGGGAGTGACTGGTTGAACAGATTGGTGTTGCCGGAGCATCTGTCGGTGCTGATGTCAGGGCGGCAATACATCGATGTGGTGGGGACAGGGGTGCCCTGGGAAATTCCCCACGGTTGGTGGGACCACGCGCGGCAGCGCGTTCGGGACCTCGTCAACGACCCACGGGTCGAAGGCAGCCAGGACTGGACCGGATGGCCCGCCCAAACCCGGGACGTCGCGCCTTTTTTGCAGAATCTCGCGATGTCACTCGGCGGGTATGTGGCCATCTTTGCCGGAGAGTTCGCGCAGTTCCCGGAGCAGTTGGTCGACGAATTCGTGGCACCCGACCAGCGTCGCGAGCCGATGATCGCCCGCAACTGGTACCTCACCGATAGCGAATGGCCGCTGTTCCTGATCAAGTACGCCTCCGTCGACGTCGTGTCGCGGCGAGCGGCCCTGGAGCTGTCGTACGAGTGTGTTGCGTTCCTGAGCGAGGTCGGCCCGCTGCGCGAACGCGGACAGGCCCTGCTGGACGTCTACGCGCGGGTGCTGGAAAGCCCGAACCTGCTCGAGTTCCACCTGACGGCCCCCATCCCGGAGGTGGCCCGGCTGTGGCGGCAGTCGTTGCTGACCGACTCCGAGCACGCCCTGCTCCCCGAGATCGGCGGTTGGGGCGCCGCGCTGCAATGGTCGTACGACGGGCTCAAGGCCGCGCACCAACGCCTCAGCCGCGCGGCCCTCGGGGCTGAGTCGCTGCCCACCATCATCGCCTCGATGGCCCTCTGCGACGAGCTCGACCGCCTGCCGGCCACGCTCGCCGTGGCGGTCGGCGACGCCGACTTCGACCAGGTCGCGGACGCGTACGCCGAGCTGCGGCACCACTTCGTGCCCGCTGACTGGCTGCAACAAAATCGCGGCTGGCTCGCGCAGTGCATGCTCGCCGGCGAGATCGACACCTGCCGCGCCTGGCTGGCCATGGCGGCCCAGGTCTCCCGGGTCGTGGCCGGGTTGCCCGGGCCCCCGACCCCCTCGGCGGCCCCCGACACGATCGGTTTCGTCACCGACGTCGAGGAGCTGTTCGCCGAGAAGCACGGGGTCAACCCGCTGATCAAGGCGCTGGCCGAGTTGGCCGATCAGCGACGGCAAGATCCGTTACCGAGCGCAGCCAGCCGCGTCGTCGTCCCCATGACCTCCGCCGATGCGGAGGACGACGACTGGGATGTCACCACCGTCCGGGAATTCGACATCGGCGATCCGCAGGCCGAGCTGGCCGCACTCGTCGGACTCGCGCCGGTGAAGCAGCAGGTCCGGCGACTGGTCGCCGAAGCCACGGCTGATCAGCTACGCCGCAGCGCCGGCATGCCTGAGCGTGACCGGTCACGGCACATGGTGTTCACCGGCAATCCCGGCACGGCCAAGACCACGGTCGCCCGGCTGCTGGCCCGGATCTACGCCCAACTCGGCACGCTGTCGCGCGGACACCTGGTGGAAGCCAGTCGCGTCGACCTGGTCGGCCAGTACGTCGGGCAGACGGCTCCGAAGGTGCGCAAACTCTTCAATCGGGCCGCCGGCGGCGTCTTGTTCATCGACGAGGCGTACGCGCTGATGCCGCGCGACTCGCACCGCGATTTCGGCGTTGAGGCCGTCGCCACCCTGCTCAAGCTGATGGAGGATCGCCGCGACGAGGTGGTGGTCATCGTTGCCGGCTATCCCCAGGAGATGGACGCCTTCCTCGCCTCCAACCCGGGGCTCGCCTCGCGGTTCCCGAAGACGTTGACCTTCGACGACTACGACGAGGACGAACTGTTCGAGATCTTCGCGCTGATCGCCGGGCAGCACGGCTTCGAGTTGGCCGACGGCGTGGATCAGCGCATCCGCGAGTTGATCCCGAATCCACGGCCACCCGGCTTCGGCAACGGGCGCTTCATGCGCAACGTCTTCGAGGAGGCGAC
This sequence comes from uncultured Actinomycetota bacterium, assembly GCA_963731295.1. GTDB lineage: Bacteria > Actinomycetota > Actinomycetes > Propionibacteriales > Propionibacteriaceae > Microlunatus. The sequence goes on along the minus strand of CAVSUP010000003.1, from coordinate 1,039,652 downwards.
CTCGATCCAGGCCGAGCGGCTGATCGACCTGCCGCTGCTCAGCCCGGAGATCATCCGAACACTGGTGCCTGACGATCTGCCGACCGAGGTGCCGCCCGACCCCCGGCGGCTGCAGGGCATGTACCTGTGATTGGACGCCGTACCCCACGTCTACTCGAGGAACCTGGCAATCTACCTACGAAGTTTCCTGGGTGAGTTGCCAGTTCCCCATGCAACATGGGGAACCGGCAGCGGGCGGGACTGGCGGTCGTCCGCGCCGAAGCGGGATTCCTCGGTCATCGTTTGACACCCTCCTAGATCAGGGCCGGCGGCAGTGCGCCCTCGTTCTCCAGCAGCCAGCGTTTGGTCTCGAGCTCGCGACCAGGCTCGCCGCCGGAGTAGCCGCCCAGTCCGTCACTCGCCACCACCCGATGGCACGGGATGATGATCGGCAGCGGGTTGGCGCCCATGATCGACCCGATCGCCCGGGCCGGGACGCCGGTGCCGCTGCGGGCGGCCAGCTCGGCGTAGGTGATCGTTTCGCCGTAGCCGACCCTCATCAGGGCACGGAGCACCCGCTCGGTCGTCGACTCCATCGGCGGCAGGTCCAGCGTCAGGTCGAAGTCACGGCGCTGACCGGCGAAGTATTCCCGCAGCTGGCCCAGAGCCTGCTGCACCATCTCGTCCGGTTCGATGGACGCACCCTGCGGATGGAGTCGCCAGCCGACCGAACGCACCCCCGCCGGACCGGCCAGGATGCCGATCACGCCTACCTGGGAGTCGAACTGGTCGAAGAAGAGTTGGGCCATGGCCTCATCGTCACCCATGGCCCCGACAGTTCGCACAGCGACCGGCCTGCGAACCGCGGTCAGGACCAGCCCGCTGTCAGGCGGAGATGGCCGGTTCGATCAGCAGACCCTGATCGCGGACGGCGATCTCGCCGGAGAGGATCTGCTCGGCGAAGTGGCAGGCGACCTTCCGCTCGGGGGGCACACCTTCGATCGGCCGCAGTTGCGGCTCCTCGGTGTCACAGCGCGTCGGCTGCCGGAACGGGCAGCGAGTGTGGAAACGGCAGCCCGACGGCGGATTGGCCGGGCTCGGCAGATCACCTTTGAGCAGGATTCGTTCGCGCTGGTCCTCGACGGCAGGATCCGGGATCGGGATGGCCGACATCAGGGCAATCGTGTACGGGTGGAGCGGCTGCTCGTAGAGGTCGTCGCTCGGCGCCTGCTCGACCATCCGGCCGAGATACATCACCCCGATCACGTCACTGATGTGGCGGACCACGGCCAGATCGTGGGCGATCACGATGTAGGTCAGGCCCAGCATGTCCTGCAGATGCTCCAGCAGGTTGATCACCTGCGCCTGCACCGAGACGTCGAGGGCGCTGACCGGTTCGTCGGCGATCACCAGATCCGGGTTCAAGATCATCGCCCGGGCGATCCCGATCCGTTGCCGCTGGCCGCCGGAGAATTCGTGCGGATACTTGGCCAGCGCGCCACCCGGCAGCCCGACGACCTCGAGCATCGACGAGGCCTTGGCCAGATGACTTCGACTCGAGTCCTGGCCGAATTCGGCCCGGTCCGCCTCGGAGAGCCCGTGCACGGTCAACGGCTCAGTCAGCAGGCTCTCCACCGACTGCCGCGGGTCGAGACTGGCGAGCGGATCCTGGAACACCATCTGCATCCGTCGCCGGATCAGCCGCAGCTTCTCGGTCTTGAGCGCGCCGAGGTCCTGGCCGTCGAAGTCCACCGTGCCCGCGGTCGGCTCCTCCAGTCTCAGGATGGCCCGGCCCAGGGTGGATTTGCCGCAGCCGGACTCCCCCACCAGCCCGAAGGTCTGGCCGCGCTGCACATCGAGGTCGATGCCGTCGACGGCGCGAACGTGGCCGATGGTCCGGTCGATCACCAGCCCGCGCTTGATCGGGAAGTGCACCTTCAACCCGCGTACGGTCAGTAGGGTGTCGTTCGCGTCGCCGGTCATCGCGCCTCCCCCTCGGACTGGTCAGCGTGGGGCGCTATAGCGACGCCCGACGCTGACAAGTGGGGATGCCGGGGAGCTTCGGGAGCCGGATGGACGCAGCGTACGAGGTGGCCGTCGCGACCCATCGGCGTCAGCTCCAGATCGTCAACCACGCAATCATCGTCGGCGAACGGGCAGCGCGGGGCGAAGGCACAGGCCTTCGACCAGGCGATGGTGTCGCGCGGCGTGCCCGGGATCGGGGTCAAAGGGTCGCCCCGGGGGGCGTCGAGCCGGGGGATGGAATTCAGCAGACCGTGGGTGTAGCGGTGGCGGGGGTGATCGAAGAGTTCGCGTCGACCGGCCGACTCGACCACCCGACCCGCATACATCACGTTGACCGAGTCGCACAGCCCCGCGACGACCCCAAGATCATGAGTGATCATCACCATCGCCGTACCAAGATCATTCACCAGCTCCTTGAGCAGCTCGAGCACCTGGGCCTGGATGGTGACGTCGAGCGCAGTCGTGGGCTCGTCGCAGATCAGCAGCGCCGGTTTGCAGGCCAACGCGATCGCGATCAGGGCCCGCTGCCGCATGCCGCCGGACAGCTGATGGGGATACTCGCCCAGCCGCCGTCGCGGATCGGGAATGCCGCAGCGCCGCAGCAGATCCTCGGCCTCGTCGCGGGCCTCCGCGCGGCTGATGTCCTGGTGCCGCCGCAGCACCTCGGTGACCTGCAGCCCGACCGGAATCACCGGATTCAACGAACTCATCGGGTCCTGGAACACCATGGCCAGCTCGCGGCCACGCAGATCCGACAGCTCGGCCGAGCTGAGGGTCAGCAGGTCCCGACCTCGGTAGAGGGCCTCACCGCTGACCCGCACGGTCCGCTTGGGCAGCAATCCCATGATCGCCATCGAGGTGACCGACTTGCCGCTGCCCGACTCCCCGACGATGCCGACGACCTCGCCGGGCCTGACCGAGAAGGACACGCCGTCCACGGCCCGCGTCGGCTGGCCACCCCGGCGTTGAAACGTGACGCTGAGGTTCTTCACCTCCAACAGCACCTGATTGCGGTCGATCGGCTCGCGGGTTGCCCGCTTGCTGATCTTGGTGGTCATGCTGCTCATGTCGCTCCCCGCGCCGGTCGACCGATCATGATCATCGCCTCGACTTCGGATCGAGCGCTTCGCGCAACGCCTCACCGAACAAGGTGAAACCGAGCGCGGTCACGGCGATGCACAGGCCGGGCAGCAACATCAGATGGGGATCGGTCTGGATCCGGTCCTGGGCCTTGACCAGCATCCGACCCCACTCGGCGACGGCCGGATCGGGCTGGCCCAACCCGAGATAGGACAGTGCCGCCACCTCGATGATCGCGGTGGCCAGGGTGAGGGTGGCCTGGACGATCACCGGCCCGAGGGAGTTGGGCAGGATGTGACTCATCACGATGGTCCGCCGCCGCAGGCCGAGCGAGACCGAGGCCAGCACGTAGTCCTGGTTCCGCTGGGCGAGCATCGAGCCGCGCAGCAGTCGAGCGAAGATCGGCACCTGGGCCGAGGCGATGGCGATCATGATCGCGATGGGCCGCTGGCCGATCACCGCGGCCACGCTGACCGCCAGCAGCAGCGACGGGATGGACAACAAGATGTCGACCAGTCGCATCACCAGCGTGTCGATCTTGCCACCGAAGCCGCCGGCCAGGGTGCCCAGGGCAGCCCCACCCAGGAGACCCAGCCCGGTGGAGACCACGCCGATGATCAAGGACTGCCGGGCGCCGTAGACCAACTGGGTGAACAGGTCCGAGCCGAACGGATCGAGGCCGAGCAGATGCTCGGGTGACCGGCCGGGCACACTGCTCGGTGTCACCTGGTCGATCCACTGGCTCCTGGCCGGCTCGTACGGAGCGATCAACGGAGCGGCGATCGCCACCGCGATGAAGGCCAGGACGATCACCGCTCCGATGATCGCCGACGGGTTACGGCGGAGCCGGATGAAGGCGCCCTGCCAGAGGCTGGTCCCGCGCTCGTCCCCCAGCGGGTCGGCCATCAGCGCGCTGAGCGACTCCGGGCGTACGGCTCCCGCGGTCATCTACGCTGCCCTCAATCTGGGGTCGATAACGCCGTAGAGCAGATCGACGACCAGATTCACCAGGGCGTAGATCAAGGCGATGAACAAGATGAATCCTTGCAGGACAGCAAAGTCGAGGCCACTGATGGCATCGAACAGATAGGAACCGATCCCGTTGAAGGCGAACACCGACTCGGTGAGCACCGCCCCGGCCAGCAGCGCGCCGGTCTGCAGACCGATGGTGGTGGTCACCGGCAACAGCGCATTGCGGAGCACGTGCCGCCGGGTGATCAAGGACTGGGCCAGCCCCTTGGCCTGCGCCGTCCGGACGTAGTCCTCGTTGAGCACGTCGATCACCGACGCCCGGGTCATCCGGACGATGATCGCCAGCGGGATCGAGCCGAGGGCGATGGCTGGCAGGATCAGGTGCGTGACCGCGTCGAATGCGGCGTCCCACTCCCGGGTCAGCAGACCGTCCAAGACGTAGAAGTTGGTGATGTGGGTGGCGTTGATCAACGCACCCTGGCGGCCCGACGACGGCAAAAAGGCCAGCCCGTGCAGGGGTCCCGGCAGTCCGACCGCGAAAACGATCTTGAGCAGGTACGCGAGCACGAAGACCGGGATCACCACGCCCAGCAGCGAACCGGCGACGAAGATCCGGTCGAGCCAGCCGCCGTTCCGCTTGGCGGCGAGATAGCCGATCGGGATACCGAGGACGATGGCGAAGATCAACGCCGCGACTGCGAGCTCCACCGTGGCGGGAAAGCGCTCCAGGAAGGTGCCCAGCACCGGCAACCCGGTCCGGGGCGACGACCCAAGATCGCCACGGAGCAACCGGCCGGTGTAGATCAAATACTGCTGGAGCAGCGGCTTGTCGAAACCGTAGGTGGCGTTGACTTCCGCGATCGACGTCGGTGTGGCCTTTTCACCCAGGAGCGTGCGCGCCGGATCTCCCGGCAGCGCGCGCACCCAGATGAACAGCAGCACGCTGAGGCCCACCAGCACCGGCACCATCAACAGCAGGCGTCGGATGATGAACCTCAGCATGTCAGCGGGTCACCGTGACATTGCTCCATACCTCATCTTGCACCGGGCTCGCGACGTAGCCCTGCACCCCCTTGCCGAACGCCAGCGAGGGCGCCGGGTGGGCCAACGGCACCCCGGGGGCGTAGTCGGCGATCTCGGCGTTGATCTTCTGGTACGCCGGGATCTGCTCCTCTCGGGTGGGCAGCTCACGCGCACTGGCCAGATCGGCGAACAACTGCTTGTTCTCGAAGCCCCACTCGGACGACTTGCGGCCGAAGAACACGCCCAGGAAGTTGTCCGGATCGTTGTAGTCGCCGGTCCAGCCGAGCAGGTGGATGTCGTGCTTGTCGACGCCCTTGTCGCCCTGGACCATGTCGAGATAGTCCGGGCTCCACTTGGCCGCCACCGGCGTGATCTTGATGCCGGCCTTCTCCAGCTGGGATTTGATGACCGCGTACGTGTCCTCGGGCGCCGGCATGTAGGGCCGGGAAACCCCGGTCGGGTAAGCAAATTTGAGCTCCAGATTCTCCTGGCCCGCTGCCTTCAGCATGTCCTTGGCCTTCTGCACGTCGTACGGGTACTCGGTCACGTTGTCGTTGTAGCCCTCGACCGAGGACGGCAGGAATTCCTTGGCCGGGATGGAGCCTTCCGGCAGCGAACTCTTGACCACGCCCGCGCGGTCGATCGCGTAGGTGATCGCCTGGCGCACCTTCGGGTCGGCCAGCGCCTTGTTCTTCTGGTTCATCCCCAGGTACAAGATGTTGAAAGCGGGGCGGTTGACGATCTGGAAGCCGGCGCCCTTGAGTGGCTGGACGTCAGCCGGTCCCACGAGGTCGTAGCCGTCGATGTTGCCGGCCTGCAACTCCTGGGTGCGGGCCTTCGCATCGGAGATCGTCTTGATGATCACCGCGGAGACCTTCGACTTGTCACCCCAGTAGCTGTCGTTCCGCTTCAGGCTCAGCTGCTGCCCGCGGTCCCACTTGTCGAAGATGAACGGACCGGTGCCGGTCGGATGCGCGGTCGCGTACTCGGAGAACCGCGGGTCGTCGCCGGTGCCCTCGGTCTTGTCGGCGTTGTATTTCGTCATCGCCTCCGGGCTCTGCATCGAGAACGACGGCAGGGTCATCGCCTGGACGAAGGCGGCGAACGGCTTATTCAGCTTGACCACGGCCTGGGTGGCGCTCGGTGCCGAACAGCTGTCGTAGATGCCGCCGGTCTTACCGGTCTTGAAACCCTTGAACAGGCTCGTGTAGTAGTAGCTGATGTTCTCGCTCTGGTTGACGCCTTCCCAGTTGTACCAACGGTCGAAGTTGGCGCAGACCGCGGTGCCGTTGAAGTCGGTGCCGTCGTGGAACTTCACGCCTTCGCGCAGGTCGAACGTATAGCTCAGGCCGTCCGGGGACGTCTCCCACTTGGTGGCAAGCAGCGGGTCGAGGTCGGTGGTGCCGGGCTTGGTGCCGACCAGACCTTCGAAGATCTGGCGGGCCGGGCGGAAGGTTTCACCGTCACTGGCCATCGCCGGGTCGAGCATCACCGGATCGGAGGAAGCGGCGAAGATGAACGTGCTGTTCTCCCCGCCGCCGCTGGCTGTGCCCTCCGGGTCACGAGCGCTTTTGGCGCAGGAGGCCAGCGACACGGCGAGGGCCGCCGAGGCCAGCACCGCGAGGGACTTCTTCAACGATTGCGAGAATTTCAACGCCTACACCTCAAATCTTGCGGACAACACACGTACGTGGTCGAGCATTTGCGGTAACCACGAACGAACGTTGGCGATCGGACAGTCGAAAACTGACACTATCCCAAGAGCAAGCTGAACGGGTGGACAGATGCGCAACCGACACCCGCGGCGTCTGCTTTGCCTCAGCCGGGTCGGTGCGGTCAGGCACGCTCGGAGAGCACGACGAGGGCGTCGCGATGGACGACCGTCCGGTCGTAGCCGGCGCCGAGCTCGGCGGACAGATCACGCGTGCTGCGGCCGAGCAGGGTCGGCAGCTCTTCGGCGTCGTAGTTGACCAGGCCGCGGGCGACGACCGACCCGTCGGCCCGCGCCAGGTTGACCGGTTCGCCGGCCGTGAAATGCCCGACCACCGAGGTGATCCCGGCCGGCAGCAGCGACGCGTTGCGTTCGGTCACCGCGCGGACGGCGCCGTCGTCGAGGATCAACGTGCCCTGGGCGTCGCTGGCGTGCCGCAACCACAGCAGCCGGGTCGGGCGGCGCCGTCCGGTGCCGTGGAACAGGGTGCCCACCGGCTCGCCGGCGATCGCGGCCGAAGCCTGATCGGCCGAGGTGAGCACGACGGGGATCGCCGCGGAGGTGGCAATCCGGGCCGCCTCGATCTTGGTGATCATGCCGCCGGTGCCGATGGCGCTGCCGCGCGAGGTGACGTCAACCGCGGCCAGATCATCTTCGCCGTACACGTCGGTGATCTTGGTCGCCGACGGATTGGACGGCTTCTCGGTATAGAGGGCGTCGACGTCACTGAGCAAGATCAACGCGTTGGCGTGTACGAGGTGGGCGACCAGAGCAGCGAGCCGGTCGTTGTCGCCGAACCGGATCTCCTGGGTCGCCACGGTGTCGTTCTCGTTGACGATCGCCACCATGCCGAGCTCGAGCAGTCGACCGAAGGTGCGGTAGGCGTTGCGGTAGTTGCCCTGCCGGGTGACGTCATCCACGGTCAGCAGCACCTGTCCGACCCCGAGACCGTGATCGGCGAACAGCTGCGTGTAGTAGCCCATCAGCAGTCCCTGCCCGACCGAGGCCGCGGCTTGCTGGGTGGCGAGATCGCGGGGCCGGGTCCGCAGCCCGAGTGGAGCGAGCCCAGCGGCGATCGCGCCCGACGAGACCAGCACCACCTCCCGCCCGGCGAGCCGGGCCGCGGCCAAGGCGTCGACCAGGCGACCGATCCGGACCGGATCGATGCCACCGGCCTCGGTGGTCAGCGAGGAGGAGCCGATCTTGACGACGACCCGGTGGGCCCGCGCGATCGCCTCACGCATCGCTGTCGTCGTGCCCTGAGCTTGTCGAAGGGTCGTGCCCTGAGCTTGTCGAAGGGTCGTGCCCTGAGCTTGTCGAAGGGTCGTGCCCTGAGCTTGTCGAAGGGTCGTGCCCTGAGCCTGTCGAAGGGTCGTCGTCGGCGTGGTACTCCCGGTCCTTGTCCCGCCGCCGCCGTGCCGCCGGACGCTCCTCGGTGAACCGCTGATCGTCGCCGCGCCGGCTGAGGATCTCGGCCCCGATGTCGATCTGCGGGGCGAAGTCGAAGACCACGGCGTCGGCCCCGCCGATGGCGACGCCGTCACCGGCTCGCGCCCCCAGCTGGAGCAGTTTGTCCTCGATGCCGATCCGATTCAACCGGTCGGCGAGATAGCCGACGGCTTCCGCATTCGCGAAATCGGTCTGGCGTACCCAACGCTCGGGCTTGTCGCCGCGTACCCGCCAGAGATCGTCTTCCTGGGTGATCGCGAACTCGGCCTGACTGCCGACCGGGCGCGGCCGGATGACGATCCGGGCCGGTTCCGGCGTAGGGACCTGCGCGCGCCGGGTCGCCACCAATTCGGCCATCGCGAAGATCAGGCCCTGCAGGCCCTGACCGGTCTTGGTCGAGATCTCGAAGACCCGCAGGCCACGCGCCCGGAGATCACCGGCGACCAGGTCGGCCAATTCCGCCGCATCCGGGACGTCGATCTTGTTCAGCGCGACGAGCCGCGGCCGATCCTCCAGGCCGCCGTGCGCGACCAACTCGGCCTCGATCACGTCCAGATCGGTCAGTGGGTCGCGGCCCGGGTCGAAGGTCGCGCAGTCGATCACGTGGACCAGGGCGGCGCAGCGCTCGATGTGCCGCAGGAAGTCGAAGCCGAGCCCCCGGCCCTCGCTCGCGCCCTCGATCAGGCCCGGTACGTCGGCGACGGTGTAGGTCAGCTCGCCGGCCACCACCACGCCGAGGTTGGGGATCAGGGTGGTGAACGGGTAGTCGGCGATCTTCGGCCGGGCCCGCGAGATGGCCGCGACCAGCGACGACTTGCCGGCACTCGGGAAGCCCACCAACCCGACGTCAGCGACGACCTTGAGCTCGAGGGTAACGGTGCGGATCTCACCCTCTTCGCCGAGCAGCGCGAAGCCCGGCGCCTTGCGGCTGGACGAGGCCAGCGCGGCATTGCCGAGGCCGCCGCGACCACCTTGGGCGATGACGAGCTCGGCTCCGTCGCCGGTCAGGTCGGCCAGCACCTCACCGGTGTCGGTGTCGGAGACGACGGTGCCGTCGGGCACGGCCAGGACGATGTCATCGCCGGTGGCGCCGTTGTTGTGATCGCCTTTGCCCGGCTGACCACTGGTCGCCCTGCGGTGGGACTGGCGGTGATAGTCGACCAGCGTGGTCAGCGACGGATCCACCCGGAGGATCACCGAGCCACCGCTGCCACCGTTGCCGCCGTCCGGACCGCCGAGCGGCTTGAATTTCTCTCGATGCACCGAAGCGCAGCCGTGACCGCCGTTCCCCCCATAGGTGTGCAGGGTGACGCGATCGACGAAGGACGGAATAGCCATAACTCACGCGAGCCTACCGGCGGCTCCGGTCCCGGCTCGACCGATTTCGCCGGGCCTAGTCAAGCGACCTTGACATGGGACCAAGTGTCAAGCACACTTGTCTTGTCAAGGAAGCTTGACACACGCCAGACCGAGGTGAGGCCATGGACAACGACGTGCGACGACTTCGCGACGAACGCGGGCTCTCGCAGGCCGCGCTCGGCCAGGCACTCGGGGTGTCCCGGCAGACCGTGAACTCGATCGAAACCGGAAAGTACGACCCGTCACTCCCGCTGGCTATCCGGCTGGCTCGCTACTTCGCCACCACCGTCGAGGAGATCTTTCATGTCGACCGCTGATCCCATCGGGAAGCCCCAGTTGTCTCGCGGCTGGCTCGTGCTGCTGGCCCTGCTCACCCTGACCGTGCTGGTGACAGGCTGGCTGCTCATCCGCCCGCACAACGCTTCGCTGGCCAAGGGCTTCCTCGGCGGCGGCGTGGGCACGGTCGCGGTGTTGATCATCGTGCTGTTCCGCGGTCGCGCGCGAGCCGGACATTCACTGACCCGCAGCATCACTGACGCGGCCGACGAGCGCGACCACGCCGTCATGCAGTCCTCGCTCGCGCTCTCCGGCGTCGCGAGCATCGGCTGGATGAGCGCCGCCGTCATCGCCTTGGGCGTCGGAGCGCCGGTCGCGCCGGTTGCCGCGCTGATGATCTGGGGCCAGTTGCTGACCCTGGCCATCGCGTACGCGGCGTACGCCCGCCGGCTCTGAGCCCGTTGCCCGACCACCCGGCGGCCGCCGACGGAGGCGCTCCCCGCTGTCGGTTCCCCATGTTGCATGGGGAACTGGCAACTTACCTAGGAAGCTTCGCGGGTAAAGCGCTAGTTCCCCATGCAACATGGGGAACTTGTGACGGGAGGGACGCGATCTTGAGGCCAGCGAGGAATCTAGGAGGGTGGCGACATCTGCGAGCGTCGGGTAGCGCGGGCCCGATCGTGTGGCGCGACTGAGCGAGTAAGACAACGCTTCACCGTCGTACGCGTCGAGGAAGCGGCTCACGATCCTCAGGCCCGCGCGGGCGCGAGCAGAAGGCCCCCACGAAAAGTGGGGTGACTCCGAAATCGGAGTCACCCCTTTTCGAGTGCAGGTGGATCGCTCAGACGGAGGCGGGAACCTCGGCCGGAGTGATGTTGACGACGCGGCGGCCGCGCCTGGTGCCGAATTCGACGTGCCCGCCGACGAGCGCGAAGAGCGTGTCGTCGCCACCGCGACCGACGCCGTTACCCGGATGGAAGTGGGTGCCGCGCTGCCGGACGATGATCTCGCCCGCGTTGACCAGCTGGCCGCCGAAGCGCTTCACGCCGAGCCGCTGGGAGTTCGAATCGCGACCGTTGCGGGTCGAGGATGCGCCCTTTTTGTGTGCCATATCGCTACCTCAGCTCTCGATCCCGGTGACCTTGACCTGGGTGTACTTCTGACGGTGCCCCTGGCGCTTGCGGTATCCGGTCTTGTTCTTGTACTTCAGGATGTGAATCTTCGGACCCTTGGTTGCGCCCAGGATCTCAGCGGTGACCGAAGCCGAGCCGAGCTGGGAGGCATCCGAGGTGACAGTTTCGCCGTCGACCAGCAGGAGGGGGGTCAGGTTCACCGTGGAACCCGCCGCGTCATCGATCTTGTCGATCTCGAGGACGTCGCCGACGGCGACCTTGTGCTGGCGGCCGCCACTACGCACGATCGCGTACACGCCTGACCTACTCTCTTCGATGTCGGTTTGTCGTGTGCAGCGAATGGGCAACGTGCACACCAACAGATGCCCGCGTGAGCAGGCACCGAGGGTCTACGTTACGCGGGCCGCTCGCATCGGGTCAAACCGACCCGGAGCGTAACGTCGGATTCGACACGAGCGCACGGCGCAGGGCGGAAGGACTCCCGATGACTGAGGTCAAAGCGACCATGAGCATCACCTTGGACGGTGTGATCCAGGGTCTGGGTCGGCTGGACGAGGACACGCGGGACGGGTTCGATCGCGGCGGTTGGGGACCGCCCTACACCGACGAGTCGATGATGCAGAAGATGGGTGAAGGGATGAGTCGTACGGCGGCCATGCTGTTCGGTCGACGCACCTACCTCGACTTCGCCGGCTACTGGCCGAAGCAGGGCGACAATCCGTTCACGACTCATCTCAACAAGGTGCAGAAGTACGTCTTCTCCCACACGCTGAGCGAGCCGCTCGACTGGCCGAACTCGACGCTGCTCACCGGCGACCTGATCGAGGAGGTCACCGAGCTGAAGGCCGGGGCCGGACCCGATCTCTCGGTCATCGGCAGTGCGGCGCTGCTGCGATCACTGCTGGCCGCGGATCTGGTCGACGGACTCACGTTGCTCATCCACCCGCTCGTCCTCGGCCAGGGCCGGCGGCTGTTCGACGAGCGCGGACCCGAATTGACCCTCGAGCTGATCGACAGCGTCACCACGTCGAAGGGGGTGATCATCGCAACCTACCGTCGTGGCTGAGAGCACCGGACGCGCGGAACCCCAATAATGAACCCGTGCTCCCCCGGATCGCCGCCACCGCCTATCTGACCCCGCTGCGGGAGGGCGGCTCGTTGCCCGGTCTGGTGGAGGCCGACGACGACGGCACGTACGTGGTCAAGTTCACCGGCGCCGGCCAAGGCCCCAAAGCGCTGGTCGCCGAAATCATCGTCGGCGAACTTGCGAGGCACCTCGGCATCCTGGTCCCGGAGCTCGCGCTGATCGAGCTGAGCGTGGAGATCGGCCGCCGAGAGCCGGATGAAGAGGTCCAAGCCCTATTGGCGGCCAGCGAGGGGCTCAACCTGGCCATCGACTTCCTGCCCGGATCGGTCGGCTACGACAAGAGCTTCGAGCTGATGGCCGAGGACGCCGCCCGGGTGGTGTGGCTGGACGCGTTCGCCGCCAACGTCGATCGCAGCGCGCGGAACACCAATCTGCTGATCTGGCATCGCAACCTCTACGCGATCGACCACGGTGCGTGCCTCCGCTTTCATCATGCGTGGGGGTCACCGGAGAACTTCGCGGTCGCGCCGTACAACTACGACGATCACGTCCTGGCCACCAAAGGCCGGGTTCGCTCGGTCCATGAACGCCTCAGCGCCCAGGTGAGCACCGACGTGTTGCGCACGATCGTGGCGCTGGTGCCGGACGCCTGGCTGCTGCCCGATCCGACGCGGCCCGATCCGAAGGCGCCCGCTGATGCACCCGCTGCGCGAGCCGCCTACGTCGAATACCTGATGGCCCGACTGGCGGCCGCTGAGCGGTGGCTGCCGTGAAGCACGCGTTCCAGTACGCGATCCTGCGCGCCGTGCCGCGGGTCGAGCGGGGCGAGTTCATCAACGTCGGGGTGATCATCTACTGCCAGGAGCTGAGCTTTCTGCAGGCGGCGGTCGTGGTCGATGACGTCCGGCTGCGGGCCCTGGCTCAGGACGTCGACCTCGATGCGGTTCGGATCTCGGCCGAGGCCGTCGTCGAGGCCTGCCGGGACGGGGTCGGATCCGCCCGCGAGAACACCGGGCTCGCGACCCGATTCGGGATGCTCACCGCGCCACGCAGCACCGTCGTGCAGCCCTCCCCCGTGCACGCCGGGGTGACGGATGATCCCGAACGCATGCTGAGCACGTTGCTCACCAAACTGGTCGCCCCGTCGGGCTGACGAGCCCCGCCGCTCCCGCGGGAGACCGAAGAGCCCGATGGCGAGCACCGCAGTGAGACGTGGCGCGATCCGCTGGTCTTCTGGACGACGACGGATCCGTCGTTGCTCGCTGAAACAGCGGCCCGACTCATCAGCGGACGAAGATTTGCCGTGAGTACGCGGCAGAACGCCATCGGTTAATGCTCGTCGAACGCTACGACCGGAGTCGAGCTCAGCGCAGAAGCTGAGCCAGTTCGTTCCGCGAGGTGATGCCGAGCTTGCGGTACGCCGAAGCCAGATGGCTCTGCACCGTCCGGATGGACAGCACCAACTCGTCGGCGATGTCGCGATCCGGCAGTCCGCGTCCGGCGAGCCGGGCCACCTCGGTCTCGCGTTGGGTGAGCGGGCTCGCGGTCAGCGCCGCCGCCGAGCCGGACGCCGCCCCCAGGCGCTCGCGGGTCTGCCGCAACACCGCGGCGATTCGCCGGTCGTAGGCGCCGTGGCGGTCGGCGGCGCGGGCCAGTTCGGCCAACTCGCCGGCGTGCCGGTTGAAGCCGGCGGCCAGTTGCGCGTCGGCCGCCTCGAGCAGCACCGCCGGGTCGCGTTGCGCCCGCGCCAGCACGTCGAGCGCCCGGACCCGCTGCTGATCGGTGTCGAGCGGCAGGCGCAGCTCGGGCAACGCGGCCGCGGCCTGGCGAGCGTCGCCGTAGCGCGCGGCGTCAGTGAGAAAGTTCATCGCCATGGCGGCGGCACCCTTGGCGGCGGCCGTCCGAGCGGCCTCGATGGCCAGCTCGGTGGCCCGGGAGTGGTGCCCGGTCGCGGCGGCGACGGCTGACTGGGCCCACGGCAGCAGACCGGGGATGATCGCGATGGCGTCAGGCGGGTGGTCGCGCATGATGGCCGCGGCCTCCTCATGCTGCCCGAGCTCCGACAACACGATCACCAGCTCGGCCGTGGCTTCGGAGCGGAACAACCCCGTGCCGGACTGCTGCTGCACGTACGCCTCGCGGAGCGGTGCGACGGCGCCCTGCAGGTCGCCGAGGAAGTGGCGTCGGAGCCCGACCAGGAACGGCCAGCCCAGATCGGCGCCCGGCTCGTCCTCGGACCGTCGAGCCGCCGCGTTCACTCCGGGACCCCCGAGCTGTTCAGGCTCACCCGGCCAGCGCCCCGAGGTGCCGACCGGCCGCGGCAGCCGGTATTCGACGCCGTAGAAGACCCCGGTCACCGCAACCAGCGCGTACGCCAGACCGGCCCGGGTCGCCGAGACCCGCTGTCCGGACAGCGCATCGAGCAGCAGCTGACCGGCGGCGATCGCCTCCGTCCCCCGATCGGCGAAGGCCAGCGCTCCGGTCAGGCAGGTCAGTGCGCGGATCCGCGAACTCGGGTCCGGATCGCTGTCCAGCAGCTGCTGGGCGATCCCGATCACGACCAGACAGTCGCCGGTGAACATCCGCACCACGGCCTCCGCGCCCAGCAGCGCGTGCCGCGCGTCCGGCCGTTCGGCGCGCAGCTCCGCGATGCTGGCCCAGGCCCGATCCGGATCGCGTTCGCCCCAGAGCGCGAGGCTGAGATCCTCGGCCAGGAAACTCATCCGGTCTTCCTCGGTGCGGATCAGCGGTCGCGCCGCGTCCAGGACGGAGCGGGCCAGATCGGGCCGACCGAGCTCCAACTGGGCCGAAGCAACCGTCTTGGCCGCGAACACACTGTTGCTGGCATGTTGTGCCCGCAAGGAAAGTCGGAGCGACGCGGCGGCGTCATTCAGCAGGACGGCATCCGCAGCGGCCAGCAGCAGATCGACGTTCGGCTGCCCCCCACCGACGTCCTCCCAGGTTGCTCGGCGGACGATGTCGACGTGCTCGGCCGGAGCAGCTCGCAGTCTCCGGGCGAGGGCCCGGCGCCGGGTCGCGCTGAGCTGCCGCTCGGCGACGGCGTGCAGCAGCGGATGGGAGAATCGCAGCAGCAGCACTTCGTCCTGCTCACCGCTGGTGATGATCTGACCCCGGTCCAACGCGAGGATGGCGTCCTCGCCGACCACGGCGGCCAGGGTCTCGTACGGGAGCGGCTCGCCCAGAGCAAGCACATCCACGGCTTCCCGGGCATCGTCGGGGAGCGCGTCGATCCGCCGCTGCAACAGCTCACCGAGCCGGGGCGGCATGCCCGACCCACCGACCCACCACCAGACTCCCGAGTGCAGCTCCAGCTGCCCGTGGTCGGCTCCGAATCGGGCCAACTCGCTGAGATAGAACGGATTTCCGTGACTGCTCTGCCACAGCATCTCGCCGGTGCCGCTGGCCACCGGCCCACCCAGCTGGACCTCGAGCAGTTTCGTCGCCGCGGCCCGGTCGAGTGGTTCGAGGTCGAGCCGGTCGACCAGTCCTTCTTTCCAGAGCGCGGTCACCGCGTCGGACGGTGTGCCGCCGGTCCGCATGGTCCCGAGCAGCCGGAGCGACTTCGCCGTCACCAGGGAGAGCAGGACCGCCGAGGACTGGGCATCAAGCAGTTGGGTGTCGTCCACCACGAGCACCGGCGGTGCGGTGCTTCGCTGATCGGCCCGGCCGAGTTCACGGAGCCGGGTGCTGACGTGCTGCGCCACCAGGGCCGGATGGATGGTGGCCAGGTCAGGCGGCAGGAGACCGGAGAGGGCGCCGAGGGGGGTCGTGCTGCTCGCCACGGTCGCGACGACCCAGGCCACGGGTGGATTGGTCAGTTTGCCGGCGACGGTCGCCGCGAGCATGGTCTTGCCGAGTCCGGCCGCGCCGGCGATGAGCACGCCACCGGAGAATCGCAGGCTGTGCAGGGCGCGATCGAGCTCGGACTGTCGGGCGATCATCGAGGTCGCTCCGGTCACAGCTGCTCAAACCCCCTGGTTATACGTGCACAGCCTAATGAGTCAGCAGCCGCCCAGCTACGTACTTGAATCGACAGAATCACCCACGGAGCACGCCGTTGACGCCCGCCAGGTTCAAGGGACAAGGGCTGCGTACGCTGGCCGGCAGGCCGAAGGATTGAGCCGCCGTGCGGCGAGAGGAACGGGCGTGCGCGTCTTCGAGAGCATCGACGAGCTGGAGCGGGCGGTCGGCGGCGAGCTGGGGGTCAGCGAGTGGGTGCCGGTCAGCCAGCAGCAGGTGGACCAGTTCGCCGCGGCGACCGGCGACCACCAATGGATCCACATCGACGCCGAACGAGCCCGATCCGGGCCGTTCGGCCACCCCGTCGCCCACGGCTTCCTCACCCTCGCCCTGGTGCCGGTGCTGGTCGGCTCGGTCTACCGCGTCCGCGGGCTCTCGATGGTGGTCAACTACGGCACGGACCGGGTGCGCTTTCCCACCCCGGTGCCGGTCGGCCGGCGCATCCGGGGCCGGGTCGAGCTGGTCGGCCTGACTGGTCCGGCGACGGCGCGACAGTGTCGGATCCGAGTCACGGTGGAGCTCGAGGACAGTCCGAAACCCGCCTGCGTCGCCGAGTTGATCACCCTGCTGGTGCCCTGATACCGGAGACGGCCGCGGGCCGGCCGCATGACAGACTCGGACACATGACGACACAGGTTGCAGTGGTCGGCACCGGGGTCATCGGGCTCACGACGGCGGTGACGCTGGCCGAGCGAGGGCACCCCGTCACCGTGCTCACCGCCGATCCGCCTGAGTCGACGACCTCGATCACCGCGTCGGCCATGATCGGCCCGAACCTCTATCCGCCCGGCTCGCCGATGTTCGGCTGGGAACGCGCCGGCCGGGCGGCGTTCGACGACCTGGCCACCGATCCCGGCTCCGGGGTGGTGCTCCGGTCTGGTCGGCTGACCGCGCGGCAGGAGCCGCCCGGTGAGATGACGCTGAACGGCGAGCCCATCGATCCGCTGCCCGAAGACCAGCTGCCCGACGGCTTCGCGTGGGGCTTCCGACTGCAGACCCCTGTGGTGCACATGGGTCGCTATCTGGCCTATCTGAGGCGACGATTCGAGGCCGCCGGCGGCACGGTCCGCCCGATGCGGCTCGAGACGCTGACCGACGCGGCCGAGTATGGCTCGGTGGTGATGAATTGTAGTGGTCTCGGCGCGCGGGAGCTGTGTGGCGACGAGTCCGTGTCCCCCGTACGCGGTCAGCATCTGATCCTTGAGAACCCGGGGATCGACGAGTTCTTCATGGAGGCACCCTTCGGCCCGTCGTGGGTTGGGATCTGGCCGCACGGGGACACGATCGTCCTCGGCTGCACGTCCGGAGAGGGCGACGACAATCTGGAGCCGGACCCGGAGCAGGCGGTCAGGATCCGGGCTGGGGCGGCAGAGATCTATCCCGAGCTCGCCGATGCTCCACTCGTCACCCACCAGGTGGGCCTGCGGCCCGGCCGGGCCGAGGTTCGACTGGAGGCGGAGACCGTCGACGGGCTGACCGTGGTGCACAACTACGGCCACGGCGGGTCGGGCGTCAGCTGGTCCTGGGGCACCGTCGCCGACGCTGTGGCCCTGTTACCTGCCATGGCCCGGTTGCCCGACTGAAGTGGGCGCGGTCGCGATCTGGTGGGGCCGGATCTCGGATCCGCCGGCTGACCCGCCGGGCTCGGCGAACCCGGTCGAGCTGCTCAACCCCCTCGAGCTGGCCCGCTGGGGGCGGTATCGGATGCCGGCCGACCGGCAACGGTTCGCGCTCGGGGTCACGATCACCCGTACGGTGCTGGGCGCCTCGCTCGGGGTGTTGCCGGCCGCGGTGGCCCTGGACCGCAGCTGCGCCCACTGTGCCGGTGACCACGGACCGCCCCGGTTGGTGGGCGATCTCTCGAGCCCGGTCGAGCTGTCGGTGGCCCATTCGGGCGACCTGGTGGCCGTCGCGTTCAGCGACGCTGCGGTCGGTCTCGACGTCGAGCTGGTCGACCGCACCCCCGGGCGGCACGCCGGCACCGCCACTCTCGCGCTCGCGCCGGCCGAGCTCGAAGAGTTCGGCCGGCTGCCCGAGGATGATCAGGCTGCGACGTTCTACACCACCTGGTCGCGCAAGGAGGCGGTGCTGAAGGCCAGCCGCGACGGGCTGACACTGCCGCTGGCCGGTCTGGAGTTGGAAACCGCCCGGCCCGTCGTCCGCGGCTGGTCCTCGCGGCCCGAGCTCGTCGACCGGCTCTGGCTCACCGACCTCGACGCCTGGCCCGGCTACACGGCCACGCTGGCGACCATCGACAACCCGAGTCCGGAGATCACCTGGCACGAGTGGGGTCGCCGGTGAGCTCGCCGGCGACCCAGCGTTGCCAGAGCAGCCGGCGTCGAGGCTTGCCGCTGGTGGTGCGGGCGATGGTTCCCGTGCGGGCCGGCTGGATGACCAGGCGTACGCCGTCGAGCCGGCCGGCGAGTCGCTGCCGGATCTGGCTGACCAGCTCGTCGGTCGCATCGGCTTCGACCACGATCACGCCGGTCGGGGTGCCCCGATCGGTACCGAGCAGGGCGGCGATCCGGCGGGCCGGGATGCCGTGCCGGTCGAGGAGGCCCTCGAGCTCCTCGGCGAAGACCTCGCGGCCACGAACCTTGAGGCTGTCCCCGAGCCGGCCGAGCACGAAGAGCTCCCCGTCCCTCACGAAGCCCGAATCGCCCGTGAGCAGCTGCCGTCGATCAGCGCCGCCGGTGAACCGGGTCCCCCGGCCGGCCAGCTCCGCCGCATCGAGGTAGCCGCCGGCCACCGACGGACCCCCGACCACGATCTCGCCGGCCGTGCCGTCGGGCACGGGGTCGCCGTTCCCATCCACGACCGCGACCGTGGCGCCGAGCACGGGCCGCCCGCAGCCGACCACCGGCGTGCCTTCATCGCCCGCGAGCTCGGCCGTTGTCCAGCGGCGGGTCCGCGGTCCGGTCACCGCGAGCGTGGCTTCGGCCAGTCCGTAGGCCGGCGCCAGCGCGGTATCGGCGAAACCGGCCGGTCCGAGCAGGGTCCCGAACCGGCAGAGCACCTCGGCATCGACCCGTTCGGCGCCGACGATGAGGGTACGCCAGCCGCTCAGATCGAGCCCGCTGAGCTGCTCGGGCCGGACCCGACGGACGACGTGCTGGAGTCCGAAGGTCGGCATCGCGCTCAGCCGCGCGCGGCCGTCGGCGAAGCACGAGAGATAGCGAAATGGCGAGCGGAGGAAGTCCTCCGGCCGGAGCAGCCAGAGGTCACCGCCGACCGCGAGCGGGGTCAGCAGGCAACCGATCAGACCCATGTCGTGGTGCACGGGCAGCCAGCTCGCCGTGCCGTCCGCGGGACCCTGATCGAGCCAATGAGCGATCGCGGTGACGTTGGCGGTCAGGTTGGCTCCGCTGATCCGGACCGCCTTGGCCGGGCCGGACGACCCCGAGGTGAACTGGACCAGTGCCAGGTCGGGCAGCGCGGCCGGCCCCTCGTACGCCGGCCCGGCCCGCAGGTTGGCGTCACCCAGGACCGCGACCCCAGACCCGTCGGCGAGTGCGGTCAGCGGGGGCACGAGCCGGTCATCGGTCGCCAGCACCGTCGGCGTCGCGGCCCGGAGCAGGGTCCGCAGGTGCGCGGCGTACGCGGTCTGGTCCTGCATCGTCATCGGGGGGGCGGCGGGGCACGGGGTCGCGCCGATCAGCAGGGCTCCGTAGAAGAGCGCGATGAACGCCGGACCGGACGGCTCGACGATGAGCACCCGGTCACCGGCTCCGACACCGTGGTCGGCCAGACCTCCGGCCGCGCGTCGAGCCTCCCGCGCGAGTCGGGCGTGGGACCAGCTGTCCCACGCCTCCCCCGGTCCGGCGAAGTGCACGGCGTGGTCGTCGGCCGGCTCCCGCAGCCAGCCGAGCAGGTCGGGGCTCATCGGATGAGGGTCCGGACCATGCTGAACTCGCGCAGCAGCTCGTAGCCGTCCCAGGTCCGGGAGAAGTCGAGCGCGGCACCCACCGGGACGATCCGGTCGACCGTCCGCGGCGGCAACCCCTCGGCGAAACCGGCCAGCTCGTCGTCGGCGAAGCCGAAATGGGCCACCGTCTGCTGCCGCCGGTCGAGCAGGCCGGCGAGATCGGTCAGCCGGTCGAGCCGTGCGTAGGGGAAGACGCCGATGCCGAGCCAGCGATAGGGCGCGCTGTCGGCGTCGGCGAGCTCGACCCAGGTCAGCTGCGGTCGGTCGAACTCCAGCCGGGTTGCGGCCCCGGCCGCGGCGAGCGCATAGACCGCGGTCCGGGCGTGCACGCCCATCTCGGGAGCGACCCGGGGCCGGCGTCGGTCGACCTGAACCGCCATGACGTCGGCGAACTCGGCCTGCGCCCGTTCGACCGCGTCCGCCTCGCCGACCCAGAACAGGGTCTGGGGGGAGGAGCAGGCGGCCTGGTCGTACCAGAAGGCGTCGTTGTAGAAGCGCTCGGCCAAGCCGTCCCGCGTGCCCTCGTCGGCGGCGGCCCACCCGGCGGCCGAGAGCACGGTGGAGGAGGTCCGGTCCGGGAACGTCAGCTCCCGGGCCCACGGCTTCACCGGGGACCGCCGGATCTCGGAGATCGCGTCGTCACCGCCCCAGATCACCCGCAGGTCGCAGCCGGCCGACAGGACGTCGGTGATCTCGGCATCGGCGGCATAGCTCACCACCCGCTGGCTCGCCGCGATCACGGGATCGGCGTCGGCGAAGGCCTCGCGAGCGAGGTCGATGATCAGCCGGGCGGCGGCGCCGGCGCGCTGGGAAACCCGGATGAGATTGGCGTTGCCGGCCAGCATCGACAGCGCCCAGGAGTAGGCGAAGAGCGAATCGACGTTCGCCGGGGCGACCTGGAAGACCACCCCGTACGAGGTGCGCACGTCGTCGGCCGGGTCCACGATCGAGTCGAGCACCTCCGCCAGCGAGGCCGGCCGGAGAAAGAAGCCCAGGCTGATCAGCTCGGGGTGACGGCGCCGGACCCGGTCGGTCAGCAGGCGCTCGGATACCGCGGCCCAGAAGTCGCGGACCCGCGGGTCGCCGTAGGACAGCGCCCGGGCGGCGGCATCGAAGGAGACCGCCTCCGCCGGGGTGAGCCCGCCGGCGACCGGCAGGTGCTGGACGAGCCCCGTCACGACGCCACGTCCGTCCGCTCGGCATCAGCCTCGGGCCGGTTGGCCTCGGGCTCGTCGTCGGCGGTGAACGTGTCGGAGCAGCCGCGCGGCTCGGCGCGGGGCAGTCGGCGCAGCACCGAGAACCGTGGACCGGGCCAGTCGCCGTCGTCGACCCCGTGGATCACCCCGACGTCTTCGGTCAGCAAGGCATTGCCGGGATAGGAACGCGGCAGGCTGCTGAGCACCTCGATCACACCCTCGGTGCCGGTCGGCACCGGCTCCAGGGTGAACGGGTCGCGGATCAGGATCTGAGCCAGATCGGGGGCGTACAGGTCGCCGCCGCTCGGTCCTTCCAGATAGACCACACCGATCTGCTCGGCCATCCCGTAGAAGTTGTGGATCCGCGTCAGCCCGAACGCCTCGCCGAGCCGGGTCCGGAAGTCGTCGTTGCTGACCGAGCGGTCGGCCAACTTCTTCCAACCGCCCGAGTGCAGCAGTACCCCCTGGGAAAGATCGAGGCCGAGCTCGTGGGCCGGCTCGTACAGATAGATCCAGACCATGAAGGTGAAGCCGAAGATCAGGAACGGTTCGGCGCCGAACTGCTGAAGGAAGTCCCGGACCCGGTCCAGGTCGACCTCCCCGTCGCCGTCCAGCACGAAGGTGTGGTCGCGGCCGAACGGCATCAGGCCGAGCACGCCCGCACCGCGGGCACTCAGCGCCTCGTCGGTGGTCACCGCCTCCGTGTCGACGATCAGCATCGGCAACCGTTCGCGGCCGAGGACAATCGCCAGGGTGTCGGCGAGCACCTGCTGCTGGTCGACGGTGGCGTCGCGATCAAGAAAGATCCGGCTCGGCGACCCGGTCGTACCGCTGGACTGGAGCACGCGGACGACGTCGTCCTCCGCGATGCTGCGCAGCTCCAGCTCCTTGAACAGCGCGACCGGCAGCGGCGGGATGTCGGCCAGCGTCGCCACTTGCTCCGGGTCGTAGCCGAGTGCGTTCATGATCCGCGCGTACGGGGCGCAGCGCTCGCGGTGCTCCTCGACCCGGGCGATGATCTGGGTGAGCAGCTCGCCTTCGCGCTCGGCCGACGTCTGGGTGAAGACGCTCGATGACTCAGGCATCGGCGGCCGCGACCAGCGACTGGTAGTCGATCTTGCCGCTGGGCAGCCGCGGAATCTCGGGCACCACCTCGACCGCGAAGCCTTCCGCATTGATCCGTAGCGACTCGGCCACGGTCGGCCGACCGGCTTCCACGGCATCGGTCGAGCCGACCACGCAGATCCGCACCCGGTCGTCGCCGGCGATGGCGACCAGCTCGACTCCGGCGAGGTCACCGGTGGCGCGGAAGCGGCGTTCGATGTCGTCGAGGTTGACCCGGGTGCCGAAGATCTTGGCGGCGCGACTACTACGTCCGGTCAAGGTGAGATAGCCGTCGTCGTCGAGCCGGCCGAGGTCGCCGGTGCGCAGCACGCCGCCGAGCTCGTCGCCGGCGGCCAGATCGGCGGCCGTCTCGGCGTAGCCGAACATCACATTGGGACCGGAGTAGACGACTTCGCCGTTCTCGCCGTCGATGGTGAAGCTCCCGCCGGGGATGGCGGGTCCGACCGACTCACTCCGTTCGAGCACCTGGTCGGCGGGCAGCACCGCCATCCGGGCGGTAGCTTCGGTCTGCCCGTACATGACCTGGAACCGGCTGCCCGCCTTCTGCGCGGCCTCGGCCATCGCGCGGATCGCGGCTTGACCGAGGCGGCCGCCCGCCTGGGTGAGCAGCCGCAGGCTCGGGTGGCGCTCGGGGGTCCAGTGCAGCCGGGCCAGCTGCTCGTAGTGGAAGGGCACCCCGGCCAGGAAGGTCAGCTGGTGCTCGTCCACCGCGGACCAGAATTCGGCATCGAGCGGACCCGCGTCGAGGATCGCGACGGTCGCGCCGACGGCCAGATGGGAATTGAGCACCGAGAGGCCATAGCTGTAGTGCAGCGGCAGGGCGGTCGGCGCCCGGTCGTCGGGACCGAGTTCGAGCGCCTGGCCGATCGAGGCCGCGTTGCTGGTCACCGCCGACGCGGAGAGGCGGACCAGTTTGGGTGTGCCTGAGGACCCCGAAGTCGCGAGCAACACGGCGAGCCCGTCGAACGGCTCGATCTCGCCGGGGCGCCGGGCCACCGCCACCTCGCCGGCGCCGCTACCGGCCGGCAGATAGTCGTCCCCGAGCGCCAGCTCCGGGTCCAGTCCGGTGACCACGATCGGTTCGAAGGTCCTGGTGAAGGCCAGCAGCTCGTCGGCACTCATGGCCGGGTCGACCAGGGCGATCGGGCGACGGGCTTCGATGGCGGCCAGATAGGTGAGGACGCTGTCCAGGTCGTTGGCCATCCGGTGCAGGCACAGGCCGGGCCGCAGCCGGACCAGGAACTCGATCCTCGGGGCCAGCGCGTCGGCGAGCGCGGCGCCGCGCAGCGTCTCGCCGGTCCTCCCGTCGAGCAACGCAGCGCCCTCGGCGAGCAGACCGCCCGCGACGTTCATCCGGCCGCTCCCGCGCCGGTCGTGGTCGGCAGCAGTTCCTCGCTGAGCGCCCACAGCCGCTCGGCGTCAGCGGGGTCGGCCGCCAGCGGCGGCCACGGCTCCGTCGCGAGGTCGACGCAGTACGAGGTCTGCGGGCCGGC
The DNA here is from genome assembly GCA_963731295.1 of uncultured Actinomycetota bacterium. Lineage (GTDB taxonomy): Bacteria > Actinomycetota > Actinomycetes > Propionibacteriales > Propionibacteriaceae > Microlunatus. The sequence goes on along the minus strand of CAVSUP010000003.1, from coordinate 1,015,778 downwards.
GATCGGCTCGGCGGCCGTGGCGGCGTACGCGAGGGTCGCGGCACCCTGTTCCGGCGTACGCGGGGTGACCGGTCCGTGGCCGCGCGGCAGCCGACGGATCAGGGACTTGAGCGTGTCGCGGGTCAGGTAGCGGCCGAGGTCGGTCTTGGTCAGCCCGGGAGAGGCGGCGACGGCCCGCGGGGATTCGCCGCCCGGAAACTGCGTACGGAAACGGCGGTCGAGGCCGGCCGCGTAGAGCAGCACCGCCGTCTTGCTCTGACCGTAGGCGGTGACCGCGTCGTACGGGTGGTGCTCGAAGTTCGGGTCGTCGAAGTCGAACGGAGCCAGGCCGGCCGATTCGGAGGTGACACAGACGACGCGTGCGGTCGCCGACAGCTGGGGCCGAAGCGCCTCGAGCAGCGCCATGTGTCCCAGATGATTGACTCGCAGATGGCGTTCGATCCCGCCGGCGGGGTCCTCGGGAACGGCCATCACGGCCGCGTTGTTGATCATGAGATCCAGCGGTTCACGCTCGGCGGCCAGCCGCTCGCCCGCACGGACCACACCAGCAAGATCACCGAGGTCGAGCGGCAGGAAGCGGGCCAGGGATCCCAGCCCAGCAACGAAACTTAGGCCCCGCTCGACATCAGGTCCGATGATCATGACGTGGCAGCCGCGACCGACGAGAGCCGTCGCGAGGGCGGCTCCGACCCCGCGATAGCCGCCGGTCACCACCGCGTGCCGTCCCGTCAGGTCGACGGCGGCCAGGACCTCGGCCGCCGTGGTGTCCGGGCTCCACATCTTGAAAAAACTAGCATGGCGCTACGGTCGCCCCATGAGTCCCTCCCGGCGCAGTGAGCTGCCGCTCTTCGACTCGCGCGACCCCCGGGTGCTGGCCGATCCCTACCCGGTCTACGCCGAGCTGCGCGCCGCCGGACCGCTGGCCCGTGGCGGGATCGGCCAATGGGTGCTGCCGCGGCACCGCGAGATCACCGAGCTGATCGGGGACCCGCGGCTGAGCGCCGACTATCCCGAGATCTACCACCGCCGCTCGGTCGGCGAGGGCCCGGCCGTGTCGTTCTTCAGCCGGATCGTGTTGGACCGCGATCCGCCGGCCCATCCGCGCCTCCGGCGGCTGCTGCATCGCTCGATCTCCCCGGGACGGGTCGAAGCGCTCCGGCCGTGGATCACCCAGACTGTCCGGCGGCTGATCGAGCCCGGTCTGGACGGTGCGACCTTCGATGTCGCGGCCGAACTGGCCCGGCCGCTGCCAATCGCGGTGATCTGCCAGCTGCTCGGGGTGCCGGAGTCGGACCGGCCGGCGGTTGCGGCCCAGGCCCTGCAGCTATCCCGGGGGTTCGGGCTGCTCGTCGACGAGCCGGACCGGCTCGCCTGCCACGCCGCCGTCGCGTGGTTGCGGAGCTATGTCTCGGACCTGCTTATCGAGCGCATCGGCGACGACGGCACCGGCCTGATCAGCGAACTGGCCCGTGCCGTGTCAGCCGGCGAGGCCGACGCCGATGAGCTGGTCGACAACGCCGTCTTCTTGTGTTTCGCCGGCTTCGAGACCACGATGAACCTGCTGGCCAACGGCACCGCGGCGCTGCTCGACTGGCCGTCGGAGCAGGCTCGGCTGCGCGCCGAACCCGACCTGGCGGTGGCAGCGGTCGAGGAGTTCCTGCGCTACGACGCCCCGATCCAGGCGGCCGCGCGGATGGTCCGGGCGCCCATCGAGCTGGCCGGCCGGACCCTGCGGCCGGGCCGGCTGCTGGTCTTCCTGCTGGGCTCGGCCAACCGCGACCCCGACGAGTTCGCCGATCCGGACACGCTCGATCTGACCCGGCGACCGCGGACCCATCTGAGCTTCGGGGGTGGTCCGCACGCCTGCCTCGGCGCCCAGTTGGCCCGGACCGAGGGCGAGATCGTCTTCCGGACCTTGGCCACCGCGACGGCGGAGATCAGTCCGGCGGCGGCGGCCGTCCGGCGGCACAGCACCTCGTTCCGCACGCTGGCCTCGCTGCCGGTCAGCCTCCGGGCGGCCTGAGCCGATAGAGCCGATGCAGTCGATGCACCGGCGGCAGCTCGGTGACGTCGGTCAGGCCGGCGGCTTCGGCGTACGCCCGGACGACGGCGGGCCGGATGACGGTGCCGGTCGCCGCCGACGGCTGCTCGGACAGGCTGACCGGCAGGCAGTGCAAAACGCTGACGGCATAGAAGAAGCGTTCGGTGATCGGCGCGGGCTGCTGGACCTCGTCGGCGACGTTGGGCTCCATCACCAGCACGCTGCCGCCGGCGGCGAGCGCCGTCCGGCACGCGGTCAGCACCTCGACCGGCCGCGGGAGGTCGTGCAGCGCGTCGAACACACAGACCAGGTCGTACGCGCGGTCTGGCTCGTGCAGCGTTTGCCCGGCGAACCGCACGCGGTCGGCGACTCCGGACGCCGCGGCGTTCGCGCGCGCCCGCTCGGTCGCCCCTGGATCGGGATCGAATCCGTCGACCTGCACGCTCGGATAGGCGAGGGCCAGCGCGATGCTCGACCAGCCGGCACCGCAGCCCACGTCGGCGATGCACGCTCCGGGCCGGCTGAGCCCTGCGTGCACCTCTGGCAGGAGGCTCTCGATCCAGCCGGGAAGCTGAGCCAGGAACACCGACTTGTTCAGACCCTCCTGGCTGCCGGCGAAATCGTCCCCGTACGCCGCATAGGAGACCCCGCTGCCCGATGCGTATGCCGCCACCAGCTCGGGCAGGGCGGACGCGATGCCGCCGATCGGCAGCAGGGCCAGCGAGGCGATCGCGAACCGGCTCTCGTCGTCGAGCAGGGCTGACGCGTGTGCGGCCGGCAGCCGATAGCGGGCGGGGTCGACGGCGTCGACCACACCGGCCGCCGCCTGCTGGGCCAGCCACTCGGTCGCGTACCGGGGCGTGATCCTCGCGGCCTCGGCCAGTTCGTCGGCGGAGCAGTCTTCTCGTTCGGCCAGGGCCTGGTAGAGGCCGAGCCGGAGTCCGAGGTACATGCTCATCAGCTCGGCCGTGGCGAGGCTGGCCTCGAAGATCCGACCGGCGAAAGCCTGAGCCTGGGCGGCCGGACCGAGCCGGGCCGGTGTCACCGGCCGACCGGTTCGGGCTGCCCTTCCGAGACCGCGCGGACCCGGCGGCGCGCCGAGAGGCCGATCAGGCCGAGCTGGTCCAGACCTTCGATCACGTGCGGCGTGAGGAGCCCGATGTGCTCGATCGCGGTGATCACCCGGGCGAAGATCGCCTGCCGGTATTGCACCATCAGATCGCTGTGGGTGGCGAAGTCGACGCCGTCGGCGATCGGCACTTCCATCCGCTCCCAGATGTCCTCCAACATGAAGCGCTTGCGCATGGACGCGGCACCTTCCAGGACCAGTTCTTCCCGTTCGCGCTTCTCCGCCGTCGTCAACTGCTTGATCACTCCGTCCAGCGACATCACCCCGAAGCTCACGTGCCGGGCCTCGTCCCGGGCGATCAGTTCGGTCAGCTTCCGGATCAGGTCGTCGTGGAAGGTCCGGTTGGCCAGCCGGAACGCGGCCAGCGCCAAGGCCTCGACCAGGATCTGCATGCCGAGCGCCGTCATGTCCCAGCGCGAATCGTCGATGATGTCGGCGAGCAGGGCGTCGAGCGATGCGGTGATCGGATAGGGCTCGGGGACCTTCTCCTTGAGATAGCGGGTGAAGACCTCGACGTGCCGGGCCTCGTCGACCGCCTGTGACGCGGCACAGAACTTGCTGTCCACGTCGGGCGTCGCCTCGATCAGCCGACCGGCCACCACCAGAGCACCCTGCTCACCGTGCAGGAACTGACTGATCATCCACGACTGCAGTTCCCACTGGAACAGGTCCCAGGCCGGGCGGCCGCGGTGCGCCAGCGGTGAGGAGCTGAACGCGGCGTAGGCGAAGTAGGAGCTGTCGGGCAACGGCTCGCCGAACGGCACCACGGTGTTCCAGTCGACCGCGGTGTTGGCGTCCCACTGGGCGGCCTTGGCCTTCTCGTACAGGGCTCGCACCCCGTCGGTACGCGGCTGGTAGCTCCAGTCGAGCTTGACCTCGACTGTTGCCTGGAGCTTTTCGGTGCGGAGCGCCACGACGCCGACTCTAGCGTTCACGACTGGACCCGCCCTCCTAAGGGAGGCGGGCGAGGACGTCCTTCAGCTGGGCAAGTTCGCTTCGTTGGGTCGTGGCCCCGGCCGTAGCCATGGCGACGGCGGCGGGGTGCTGGCCGTCGACGATTTCGGCCTGGGCGAGGTCGAGCGCTCCTTCGTGGTGGGTGGTCATGCCGCGCAGGTACAGCTTCTGCCCGGTGCTGGTGTCGGCCTCGTCGAGTTGCTGCATCTGGGTTTCGTTCATCAGCCCATTGCCGCTGTGGTGGTCGGCGCCGCCGCCCTCGGTCGCACTGGTGTGCGGCGGCTCTTCGGGCTGGTTCCACGTGCTCAGCCAGCCGTTCAGGGTGCTGATCTCGGTTTCGCGGCTGGTCATGATCTGCGTTGCGAGCTGTCGCACCTGGGCATCGATGCCCGGCTTGGCCAGGATCATCTTGCTCATCTCGACGGCCTGGTCGTGGTGTGGTGCCAGGCTCTGCGCGAAGTGCAGGTCGGCCGCGTTGTACTCGACGGTGGCAGTGGTCGGCGTCGACGGTGCCGTGGCCTCGCCACCCGGGCTGCGCGAAGGGCTGGCCGTGCAGCCGACGACGACGAGCAACAGCGCAGCCAGGCAGGCTCCCCCTATCGCCTGGACGACCGGCGCCCGACGGGGTCGGGATCGGAGGTGACGCATGATTTCCTCTCCCGTCGGGGGCCGCAAAGGACCCTACCCGGCTCGGGCCCCTTCGGCCATCGACAGGCAGACTCGGGGGTTCGGGCTAACATCGCAATAACCGGAGGTTCGTCCGCGTTTCCGATCTGAGGAGGCTGAATGGCGACCCGCAACGTGTCGACAGCCGGCCCCCGATGAACGTCTGTCGGTGGGGCCGGTGGAGGGCGCTGCTGGTCGATCGCCGGCGGCGGGTCGGAGTGGCGCTCGGCGCGTTGACGCTCATTGCGGCCCTTATCGGCATGCATCAACTGTCGGTCGACCACACGCTGGCCACCGGCCAATCGGCCGCGACCCCCGGGCAGCATTCCGCCGGAGCATCGATCATGCACGCGGCGGTGGTCGCCGGCACAACCCTGACCGACGCGGTCAGGGCGGTCGGAGGGGCCGACGACGGTTGCCAGGGTGGTTGTGACCATCCGGGCGCCATGGCTCTCTGCCTGCTCGTCCTCACGTTGGTTGTCGGCGCCTGGCTCCTGCGGCGGCCCGGCTCAGGGTCGTGGACCAGTCGCCGATCCGGGGCGACCGTCGACGCTCGACTGATCCGGGGTGGCTGGAGACGGCCGGCGTTGACGCTCGCGGAGCTGTCGCTGCGTCGAACCTGATCAACCCGAGTGACCCACGTCGCGGTGCGGTGGATTCCGCAGCGCGCTCAACTCCGGTTCTTCTCGCTCGACACAGAAAGCAGATTCTTCATGACTTCACGACCTTTTCGCGGCGGTATCGCCACCGTGGCCCTCGGGGCGACTCTGGTGCTGGCCGGCTGCAACAACGGCATGTCCGATATGCCCATGGGCGGTGACCAGACGATGGCCCCATCGTCATCGGCCAACGGCTCACCGGCCACGGCAACCAGCGCCAACGCCAATTTCAATCCCGCTGATGTGATGTTCGCTCAGATGATGATCCCGCACCATACGCAGGCGGTGGCGATGAGCGACATGCTGCTCACCAAGTCCGGCCTCAATGCCGACGTCCAGACGCTGGCCACCCAGATCAAGGCCGCCCAGCAACCCGAGATCGAACAGCTGCAGGGCTGGCTGACCACTTGGGGCGTGCCGACGATGGATCCGTCCGGTGGCGGGATGGGGGGCATGAACGACGATGGCATGGCCACGCCGGAGGAGCTGCGGACGCTGGGCGCCGCCGACGGTGGCGACGCCCAGAAGTTGTACCTCGAGCTGATGATCAAACATCACGAAGGCGCTATCGGTATGGCTCGGGCTGAGACCGCGAACGGGAAGTTCCCCGACGCCATCAAGCTCGCTCGCAGCATCGCCACCACCCAGCAGGCCGAGATCACCCAGATGACCAAGCTCGTCACCGAGTGGTAAGGGAAGCAAGCCCGGCTTGGCTTGGTTGAGATTCCGCGTGGGCGGCGAGCTTCCCGTCTCGTCGCCCGCGTGGTCGGACTTCGCTCGTACGACTCCGGTTGTGGCCTTGTCTTATATACGGGCAGGGGGTATTGTGCCGTTATACCCCATGGGGGTATTTGGACAGGATCAGGGAGAAGGCAGGACACGATGACCAACCCCACCACTGACGCTCACCGCCACGCAGCGCACGCGGGCCACGCAGAGCACCAGGGCCACGCAGGGCAAGGCGGCCACGCGGGTCATGCTGATCACGTGGGACAGTTCCGGAGGCTGTTCTGGGTGATGCTGGTCATCGCCGTGCCGGTCGTCGGGTTCTCGCCGATGTTCGCCATGATCATCGGCTACGACCTCCCCGGCGGTTGGCTTTCGTGGATCTCGCCGGTGCTGGGCACCGTCATGTACGGGTGGGGCGGCCGGCCGTTCCTCACCGGCGCCGTCAGCGAGCTTCGGGACCGCAAGCCCGGCATGATGCTGCTGATCGCCCTGGCGATCACCGTCGCCTTCCTCGCTTCCCTCGGCGCCAGCCTCGGCCTGCTGAATCATGAGCTCGACTTCTGGTGGGAGCTGGCCCTGCTGATCGTGATCATGCTGCTCGGGCACTGGATCGAGATGCGGTCCCTCGCTCAGACCACGTCCGCACTGGATTCCCTCGCCGCCCTGCTGCCGGATGAGGCGGAGCGGGTCGAGGACGGCCAGACCGTCTCCGTGCCGCCGTCCGCGCTCAGGCTCGGCGACCTCGTCGTCGTGCGTCCCGGCGGGCGGGTGCCGGCCGACGGACTGATCGTGGACGGCACGGCCAGCATGGACGAATCCATGATCACCGGCGAGTCACGAACCGTGCGCCGCAGCGACGGTGACACCGTGGTGGCCGGTACCGTCGCCACCGACTCCGGGCTGCGGATCGAGATCACCGCCGTCGGCGACGACACCGCCCTCGCCGGCATCCAACGACTGGTGACCGACGCCCAGAACTCGACGTCGCGGGCCCAGCGGATCGCCGACATCGCCGCCGGCTGGCTGTTCTGGTTCGCCCTCGGCGCTGGCGTGATCACCGCGATCGTGTGGACCGTCCTCGGCCTACCCGACCAAGCCGTGATCCGCACCATCACCGTCCTGGTCATCGCCTGCCCCCACGCCCTCGGCCTCGCGATCCCCCTCGTCGTGTCGATCGCCACCGAACGTGCCGCCCGCGGCGGCGTCCTGGTCAAGGATCGGCTGGCCCTGGAGACCATGCGTTCGGTCACCAGCATCCTGTTCGACAAGACCGGCACCCTCACCAAGGGCGAGCCGACGATCACCGCGATCGACACCAGTGGCGACCACACCGAGAACGCGGTGCTCGCCCTTGCCGCGGCCGCCGAAGCCGACTCCGAGCACCCCCTGGCCCGGGCCATCGTCAACGCAGCGAAGGGCCGAAGCCTGAGCGTGGCCTCGGCCACCGACTTCACCTCCTCACCCGCAGTCGGGGTATCGGCCACCGTAGGCGGCCACCAGGTGCAGGTCGGCGGCCCGAAGCTCCTGGTCGACGAGGGCGCCCGCGAACTCCCCATCGTCGACCAGTGGCGCGCCGACGGGGCGATCATCCTGCACGTCCTCGTCGACGGTCAGGTGGCCGGCGCGCTCAAGCTGGCCGACGAGATCCGGGTCGAATCGCGGGAGGCCGTCAAGGCTCTCCGAGCCCGCAACGTCGAAGTGGTGATGATCACCGGCGACGCCGAAGCGGTGGCGAGGTCGGTCGCCGAAGAGCTGGGCATCGACCGCTACTTCGCCGGCGTCCGACCCGAGGACAAGGCCGAGAAGGTCGAGAAGCTGCAAGCTGAAGGTCGGCGGGTCGCCATGGTCGGCGACGGCGTCAACGACGCCCCCGCCCTCGCCCAGGCTGACGTCGGGATCGCCATCGGCGCCGGCACCGACGTCGCCATCGCCTCCGCCGGGGTGATCCTGGCCAGCGACGATCCCCGCTCGGTGCTGTCGGTGATCGAGCTGTCCCGGGCCAGCTATCACAAAATGAAGCAGAACCTCTGGTGGGCCGCGGGCTACAACCTGATCTCCGTCCCCCTGGCCGCTGGAGTCCTGGCCCCGATCGGGTTCGTCATGCCCATGTCGGTTGGTGCCCTCTTGATGTCGATCTCCACCATCGTCGTCGCTCTCAACGCCCAGCTCCTGCGCCGACTCGACCTCAGCCCCGGAGCCATCCTCACGCACGCAGCCAGGCGCCGCGAATGACCACTGGCTAGGCTCGGCCAGGTGTCGTCCGAGCAGGCAGTGCGGGTGCCGGCCTCGGTCGGTCAGCGGCTCCTGTGGCTGCTGGCGCACTATCGCGATGTGGGGGCCGGACTCAACTGCCCGGTGCTGTGGTCGCTCCGCGGTCGGGTCGACGAGGTGGCCCTGCAGCGGGCGTGCGACGGACTGGTCGACCGGCACGAGGCCCTGCGGACGACATTGGCGGGCCGGGGACGCGACCTGTTTCAGGTGATCGCGGCTGAGCTCCCCGTCCGGCTGCGGATCGTCGACCTGCAAGGAGAAGCCGACCCGCCGTCCGCTCTCCAGGCGGCGATCACCGCCGAGTTCGCGGACCCGGTCGACCTGGCCGACGGGCCGCTGCGGGTGACGCTGTGGCAGACCGCGGCCGAGGAACGCGTGCTCTGCCTCACCGTGCACCATCTAGTCACCGACGCCGCCTCCTGCCCGGTGCTGTTCACCGACTTCGCCCGGCTCTACGACGCCGCGCTCGGGCTGGCACCCCACCCCCCACCGCCCGGTCCGGCCTATCGCCAGTTCTCCGCGGACCAGCAAGCGCAGCTCGACGGCGGCGATTTCGACGCGCATCTCGCGTACTGGCGCCGCCAGCTGCGGGCGCTGGAGCTGCCGGCCCTCCCCCGCGGCCCGGTCGTCCAGCCGCCGACGACGCTCCGGGTCACCGCCGACCTGAGCCCGGGCGTGGTGCGGGGCCTGGCCGAGGTGGCCCGGCAGCGGCAGTCGACGATCTTCAGTGTGCTGCTCGCGCTCTACTACGCGCAGCTGCACCAGCTGACCGCGAGCCGCGATCTCTGCGTCGCCTCGCTGTTCGCCAACCGCCCGGCCCGGTACGCCGAGACCGTCGGTTTCTGCGCCAACATGCTGCTGCTGCGAACCCGGCTTCCCCGGCCGGCGACCTTCACCGACCTGCTCGCCGTCACCCACCAGACGGTGATGGGCGCCGTCCGCCACCAGCAGGTCCCCTACCAGGTCGTCGGTTCGATCCCGGCCGCCGCCGACGGCACCCGGGCCGAGGACGCGGTGTTCCAGCTGATCGCCGAACCGCTGCAGACCCGCCCGATGGGCCACGCGGTGGCTCAGGCGCTGATCCCGGAGACCATCCAGACCCGCTTCGCGTTCGAGTTCGCGCTGGTGCCGACCGGCGGCGGCTACCGGATCGTGCTCTTCCATCTCGACGGACTGCTGCCGACGGGGTATGCCGAGGCCTTCGTCCAGGGCTACGGGGCGCTGGCCGCCGGCGTCACCCAGCAGCCGGGTCTCACCCTCGGCGCCCGGGGTGGATAGCGTGTCGACATGACGGCCGACCCGGGCATGATCATCAACATCTTCACCGAGTGCACACCGGTGCCCTCGTTCGAGGGACTGTGGCGAGACCCCGAAGACGGCAGCGGCACCGGCTACGGATCGCTGGACTACTGGCTGCCGCTGGCCAAGACGATGGACCGCGCGGGGGTCGATGCGGTCTTCTTTGCCGACGTGGAAGGGTTCTACGACGTCTACCAGGGGTCCCCGGCCCCAGCGCTCCGCAATGGCGTGCAGATCCCGTCGATCGATCCGGTCATGCTGATCCCCGCCTTGGCGGTCGTCACCGAACACCTCGGCTTCGCCGTCACCTACTCGACGAGCTATCACCCGCCGTACCACTGCGCCCGGGTCTTCTCCACTCTCGACGCGCTGACCAAGGGTCGGATCGCGTGGAACGTGGTCACCTCCTTTCTCAGTTCCGCCAGCCGGAACGGGATCGGGAGCTGGCTCGCGCACGACCAGCGCTACGACCGCGCCACGGCCTATCTGCAGGTGGTGCGATCCCTCTGGGAGGACAGCTGGGCCGATGATGCGGTGCAGCGCGACGTTGACCGGGACGTCTTCACCGATCCTGATCAGGTGCGGGCGATCGACCACGAGTCGGAGTGGTTCTCCGTCCGTGGCCCGCACCAGTGCGCACCCACACCGCAACGCACCCCGGTCATCTACCAGGCCGGAGCTTCCGGGCGCGGGCTCGACTTCGCCGCCCGCCATGCCGAGGCGGTCTTCATGACGCTGAGCGAGCCGCGACGCAGCGGGCCCAAGGTGCAGGAGTTGCGCGACCGGGTGACTGCCGCCGGCCGACCGGCCGACGCGGTGAAGATCATCCAGGGCATGCCGGTGGTGCTCGGCCGCACCGAGGACGAGGTCGCGTCCAAGATCACCATGATGCGCGAGCTGCACAGCACCGACGGGCGGCTCGCCAAATGGTGCGGTTGGACCGATGTTGATCTTGCTGCGTTGCCGCCGGACGCGCTGGTCGCCGACCTCGAGGTGGCCGGCACCCGCAGCGCGCTGGCCGCGATCACCCGGGTCGACCCGGGACGCGAGTGGCGGGTGCGGGACGTGATGGCGACGATCTCGGCCGCTCACGTGCCGATGCGCGGCGGCCGGTTCATGCTTTCCGGCACGCCCGAGCAGGTCGCCGACCAGCTGGAGCTGTGGCAGGAGAAGGCGGGCGTCGACGGATTCAACCTGGTCCCGTTCCCGCCCACCCGGGGAATCGACGACATCTGCGAGTTGCTGCTGCCCGAGCTCGTCCGGCGGGGCCACCGCGCCGCCGTTCCGCCGCCCGGTACGCTCCGCGAGCGCTACTTCGGGCCCGGCGCCCGCTACCGGCCGGCCGCTGAGGTCTCGGCGTGAGCACCCTGACGAATGCGGCCGAGCTCTCCGCCGCCGTACGCGCGTCGGCGCCCGAGACCGAGCGTGAGCGTCGGCTGCCCGAACCCCTGCTCGACCAGCTGCGCGAAGCCGGTTGCCTGCGGATGTGGGCCCCCCGCTCGTACGGCGGCGACGAGCTGGCACTCGCCGAGTCGCTCCGAGTGATCACTGAGCTCGCGCGGTCCGACGGCGCGGTCGGCTGGGTGGTCGGCCAGCTGGCCATGGCCCAGGCCGTGCTCAGCCGCTTCCCCCGCGCAGAAGTTGATCACTGGTACGCCGACGGTCCGGACGTGCTCGGCGCCGGAGCCGTTGCACCGAAGGGAAAAGCCCGACCCACGGCGTCGGGTTGGCAGGCCTCGGGCCAGTGGCCCTACGTAACCGGCAGCCGCCACGCGTCGTTCTTCTACGGCCAGTGCCTGGCGTTGACCGGCGAAGCGTCACCGACGGACGGCCCGCCGGCGCTGCGTACGGTGCTGGTCCCGATGTCGGCCGTGGAGATCATCGAGACGTGGTCAACCCTCGGACTGCGGGGAACCGGCAGCCATGACGTACGACTGCGCTCGGTCGAGCTGCCGGCCGACCAGGTGACCGACCTCGTCGGCGCCCGGTCCGCAGTTGATCATCCGCTGGGCCGGATCTCCACCGTCGAGCTCAGCGGCCTCGTCGTCGCCGCCTCCATGATCGGCATCGCCCTCGGTGCCGTCGACGAGGTGGTGGCGGTGGCCCGCGGCGGCAAGCGACCGGCCTTCAGTCGTACGGCGTTGGCCGACAGTGATCATTTCCGACAGCGGCTCGGACAGTCGTACGCCGAACTGCGGGCGGCGGCGGCGCTGTTGACCGAGACGGCCGAGATCGCTTGGGCGGAAGCAATCGGGGGCCCGGAACGGGCTCTGGTGGACCGCGGACTCCTCCGGGCAACTGTTCATCAGGTGGCCCTTGCCACGGTTTCCTGCACTTCGGTAATATTTGGCCTGGCTGGTGGTTCGAGTGTCTACGACGACAGTGCCCTTCAGCACCGTCTTCGAGATATTCACACCGCCGCGCAGCACGGCGTCGCCGGTCCAGGTTCCAGCACGATCCTCGGCGGGGCCCTCGTCCAGGTATCCGATCAATCATTGGAGTGGTAGAACGTGGCAACTCTCGACGACATCCGTACGATCGTGTCCGGCATGGGCAACACTTCAGAGCGGGAGGCCTGGGGTCTTCCATCCTTCTACGTTGGCGACAAGATGTTTGCCCGCGCGACCGACAGCGATGATCAACTCGCCGTCCGAGTCCCGCTCGCCAGCCGGGACGAGGTGATCGCCTCCGCCCCCGACGCATTCTCGGTGACCGACGCGTACGCGGCCTATCCCTGGCTGCTGGTCGACCTCTCCAGTGCCGACCAGTCCCAGCTCACCGAGCGACTCTCCGCTGCCGCCGCCACCCGGTCCTGATCACCAGCGCCGGGATGATCTGAGCCGATGAGCGACGAATCGACGACGGTGACCGAGATCCCGCTGGAGGATCTCTCACCGTTCGATCGTCGGGTCGCCGTCGACCCGTATCCCTACTACACAAGGCTTCGTGACCTCGACGGGGTGTATTACTCCACAATCCTCGATGCCTGGCTGCTGGCCCGTTACGACGACGTTTTCGAAGGATTCTCCGACTCCGAGACCTACGCGTCCGCGCCGCCGGGCGGCAGCGGTTCGGTGCGGTTCCTGCTCACCACGGACCCGCCGGAGCACACCGAGCTTCGTGGCGTCGTCAACCGGTTCTTCACGGCGGGCGTCGCGAACGAGTTCGAGCCCAAGGTCCGCTCGATGACCAGAGATCTCCTCGACGGTTTCGGGGCCGCCCTCGAGACCGGTCGAGGTGATCTTGTTCAGCAGCTGATCGCCAAGCTTCCGGTGATGGTGATCTCGGCCTTGATGGGCATGCCGGTGGATCGGCACGAGGACTTTCGCCGCTGGTCCGACACGACCGTCGGCGGGGTCAACATGCCCACCCGGGACGTGGCTCGGGCGACGATCGAGATGGGCCACTACTTCCGCAGTTTGATCGCCGATCGCCAGGCCGAGCCGGGAGATGACCTGATCAGCCAGCTGATCACCAACGACGAGCCGCTGACCGACGACGAGCTGCAGATGTTCTGTGGCATGCTGCTGATCGCGGGCAACGAGACGACGACGAACTTGATCAGCAACACCTGGCTCGCCCTGCTCAAGGATCCGGCTCAGCTCGACCTGGTGAAACAGGACCGGTCCATGATCAAGAACGCGGTGGAAGAGACTCTCCGTTATGACGCGCCGGTCCAGGCGGTCTGGCGCGTTGCCGCGCGAGACGTCGAGATCCGGACCAGCACCCTCAAGGAAGGAGACCGGGTGATCTTGCTTCAAGGCTCCGCGGGCCGCGACGAGCGGCAGACCAAGGACCCGGACGTGTTCGACCTGTCCCGCGAGACCATTGATCACTTGGGCTTCGGCGGGGGTCCGCACTACTGTCTCGGCACCAACTTTGCCAAGCTGGAGAGCCAGGTCCTCGCCGAGGAGTTGCTCGACCGTTTTCCGAACCTCAAGATCTCCGGCGAGGTGGAGCGTCGCCTCCCGCCGGAGTCATCCGTGACCGACTCCGACGAGGCCGGGTCCTCGCGAGTCCGTCGCAACCCGGTTGTCCGGGGGCTGACCAGTATGCCGGTCGAGCTCGCCGGCTGAATGAAATTGCTGGACCCATCCATGCGCATCCGCGCGTCGTCAAGCAGGAGGAGAACGCATCATGGCAAGCGAAGAAGAGGTTCGGGCCCAGTGCCTGTCCATCGTCTCGGAAATGGCTCCGAACAAGGACGCGACCGCCGAGGCTGACTCGCAGTTGATCGAGGACCTCGGCTACCACTCGCTGTCCCTGCTGGAGCTGGCCTTCGCTCTCGAGGACGAATACGACCTGCCCCCGATCGACGAGGAGACCGGGCGCACCATCAAGAAGGTTTCGGACGTGCAGGACTACGTCGTCAACGGTCTGGGCGATCGCGTCAGCGCCTGACCCCGAGCCCTCGGTGGTCCGCCGGACCCGGGCCTACAACCTGGCCGCGGTCCAGCGGATCACCGAACTCGGTGATCTTGTCATTCCCTTCGCCATCCGGGCGGCTTGCGAGTTGCGGCTTGCCGACCTCCTCGAAGCGGCGCCCTTGACCGTGGCGCAGTTGGCCGAGAGCTTGTCGGCCGACCCCATCGCCCTGCGCCGTCTGCTTCGCGCCTTGGCCGCCGCCGGGGTGATCAGCGAGATCGAGCCCGAGTTGTTCGCGCTGACCGAATTGGGTCAGCCGTTGCGCAGTGATCATCCGCTATCGATGCGCGAGGCGTACCCCCTCATCCCGGCCGACATCGAGGCCTGGGCCCACCTTGATCATTCGGTGCTCACGGGTCAGTCGGCCTTCGAGCACGTCCACGGGGTCGGCTACTGGGACTACATGGCCGATCACGAGTCGGACGCGTTGCGCTTCGACGGCACCCAGCGCGCCGCCAGTCGGCTCGAGCTGCGCACTCTGCTGCCCGCGTTCACCCGGTGGCCGGATGCCCGCTCCGTCGTCGATGTCGGTGGCGGCAACGGGGCCTTCCTGGCCGGCATCCTCGCCCGCTTCCCCCGGCTCCGCGGGACAGTGCTCGACCTGCCGCACGTGGTGGCCGGTGCGCCTGACGTCTTCGCCGAGGCGGGGGTCGCCGACCGAGCCGCCGCGACCGGCGGCAGCTTCTTCGAGACCGTGCCCGCCGGCGCCGACCTCTATCTCCTCAAGCGGGTGCTCTATCACTGGTCCGACGATGAGGCCGTCCGGCTGCTCGGCAACCTCGCCGCGGCGATGTTGCCGTCGAGCACGCTGCTGTTGCTGGAGCCGATCGCCGAGCCGGGCGACGCCCTGACCGCCGGCCGACTCTACGACCTGATTCTGCTGACCATGGCCGGCGGTGGACTCCGGAGCGAGCCCGAGCTCCAGTCGGTGGTCCGACGGGCCGGTCTGGAGATCCGCTCCATCCGACCGACAGTGATGTTCCCGGTGATCGAGATCGGGCCCGCGCGCTGACGGGCGCATTCTCGATCCGCGGCTAGCCGGCCCGCAGCCGGAGAGGCACGCTCGCGTACGCGCGGAAGTTCGGGTGGGGCAGGCGCACCGGCTCGCCCGTCAGCTCCAGGGTCGCGCAGCGCCGGGCCAGCTCGGTGAGGGTCGCCTCGCAGACCAGCTGCCCCAGTGCGCGTCCGACGCAGTGATGCCGGCCGCCGCCGAAGGACAGGTGCGGGTTGGGGTGCCGCCCGAGGTCGAGCCGGTCCGGGTCGGCGTACGCGCGCTCGTCCCGGTTGGCCGAGCCGAGCAGCAGCAGCACCATCCGCCCGGCCCGGATCGTCCGGTCGCCGACCTCGAGCGGATCCTGGCTGAGCCGGATCGTGTACTGCGAGGGCGCATCGAAGCGCAGCAGCTCAGCGACTGCGGTCGGGATCATCTCGGGGTCGGCCCGTAGCCGGGCGAACTCGTGCGGGTGCTCGGGCAACAGCGCGCACATCGTGGAGAGCACGTTCATCGTGGTCTCGAAGCCGGAGAAGAACAGGAAGACGACGTTGTCGACCGCAAGCTCCGGGCTGAGCCGGCCGTCACGACCGGCGGCGCCCAGCGCCGACAGCAGTCCGGGCCGGTCCGGCGCCTCGTCCAGGCGTCGACGCACGAAGGCGCGCAACCGGCTGGTCAGCTGATCGGCGCGTGCGAGTTGTTCGGGTTCCGGCAGCCGATAGGGAATGAAGATCCGACCCAGCTCGATCGCCGCCGGCCAGACCTCGGCGCGCGCCGCCGGCTCCAGACCGAGCACCGCGCACATCGTCTCGGCCTGGACGCGAAGCGCGAGATCGGTCACGGCGTCACCGCCGCCCGACTCGATCAGTGCGTCGACCGCTCGCTCGACGATCCGTCGCACCTGGTCGGCCAGCGCCCGGGTCGCGGCGGGCCCGACCCACTCGTACACCACCTCCCGGACCGCGGTGTGCTGGTCGCCGCCGAGCGCGCTCATCATCCGCTCCGACAGCTCGCCCGCCGGTCCGTGCCCGAACAGGGTGATCGTCCGGCCCTCGGGATCGTCGAGGTGGTTGGTCAGGGAGGGATGGGTGAGCAGTCGCTGGACGTCGGCGTAACGGGTCACCATCCAGGTGCCCGGCCCGCCGCGGGCCAGCGGTCCGGCCCGACGCAGCTCCGCGTAGCGCGGATAGGGGTTGGCCAGCACAGCCGGGTCGAGCGCGTCGAATTTCGGCGGGAGCGGTGAGGTCACCGGCCGGTCCCGCCGCCGACCGTCAACGGCACGCTGGTGAAGCCACGCAGGTTGGGATGTTCGCGCACCACCGGCGGCGCGGCCGGCGCGATGTCGT
Source organism: uncultured Actinomycetota bacterium (assembly GCA_963731295.1). Classification (GTDB taxonomy): domain Bacteria; phylum Actinomycetota; class Actinomycetes; order Propionibacteriales; family Propionibacteriaceae; genus Microlunatus. The sequence continues at coordinate 999,268 of CAVSUP010000003.1, read as the reverse complement.
CGAAGGCGGCGACCATCGCCCGCAGCGCGATCGCCGCCTGGGCCCGGGCCAGCGCGACCCCGAGGCAGTGGTGGGCGCCACCCCCGAAGGAGAGGTGCGGGTTGGGCCGGCGGCCGATGTCGAGCTGATCCGGGTCGGCGTACGCGGCCTCGTCGTGGTTGCCGGAGCCGAGGACGAGCAGCAACGCGCGGCCGGGCCTGAGGTTCCGGCCGCCGACCTCGATCGGCTCCTTGGCCATCCGGGCGATCCACTGGATCGGTGCGTCGTAGCGGAGGATCTCCTCGACGGCGCCGGCCGCCAGCCCGGGATCGGCCCGAAGCCGTCGCAGCTGCTCGGCGAACCGCAGCAGCAGCGCCCAGCCGCCGCCGAGCACGTGCATGGACGTCTCGAAGCCGGCGAAGAACATGAACACGATGTTGTCGACGATCTCGTCTTCGCTCAACCGGTCGTCGCCGTCCCGGACGGCCAGCAGCCGGCTGGCCAGGTCGTCGGCGGGCTGTCGGCGGCGCCGCCCGACCAGGTCCCGGACGTAGCCGGTCAGCCACTCGGCCTCGACCACGCCCTTGCCGAGTGCCGGGTCGACGAAGGGGTTCAAGATCAAGATCCGGCCGAGCTCCATCCCTCGGCGGGCGATCTCGGCCCGGTCCTCGGCCGGCAGGCCGATGAGCGCTCCAGCGGTTGCCGTCTGCAGCGGCAGGGCCAACTCGGTGACCGCGTCCAGCCCGCCCCGGTCCCGCGCCTCGCGAAGCAACCGCCCGACCTCGGCCTCGATGGCCGGGTGCAGCCGGCGCAGCTCCGGCGGGCCCATGGCCTGGCCCAGCAGTCGACGGATCCGGGTGTGCCGCGGCGGTTCGAGCGCGGACACGATGGCCGGCATCACCGTGTTCGGCTCGCCCTCCAGCTGCCGAAACGGACTGCGGAACTCGTCAGGAAAATCGTGCCCGATCCGGGGGTCGCGCAGCAGCCGGTGGATCTCGGCCCAGCTGAGCACGGCGTACACGCCCGGACCGGCCCGGCAGATCGGTCCGGCGGACCGCAGCCGGTGATAGAGCGGATAGGGATCGGTGAGCAGCTGCGGATCGAAGACATCGAGTTTGGGCAGCAGGGTTCCGGTGCTGCGGGCCATGCCTCCAGTCTGCGGATCGCCCGCGGTCGGGTGCAACCGCCCCCGCCCGGAGGCGGCTGATAGATTTCCGGAACGCGCTCAAAGGCCTGAACCGCACCTCAACTGGGCCTGAAACCCACTCAAACGAGTCGTGATCGGCTCAGGAAAGGCATGGGGTCGATGACGCAGTCGCTGCGGATCACCATCGTCTCCGCGCCGCCCTATCGGGCGGGACTGCTCGGCTCGCGGCTCGTTCCGGCGCTGGAGGCCGAGGGTTTCACCGCCCGGGTGATCGACCTGAGCGACGGCGATCAGGAGCTGGGCTGGAGCGATCCGGACGGCGGCGCCGACACTGGTGCGGTGCTGTTCGGCGATGATCTCGGGGTGGCGCCGGTGCTCCGCTTCGCTGCCGACCATCCCGAACGGGTGAGGGCCCTGGTGCTGAGCGCACCGACGCTCGAGCCGAACACCATCTCCACCAATGCCGTGGCCGAGCTGGTCGAGCGGCCCGACCTCGACGAGGGCGTCAGTGCGACGGCGATCTCGCTCGTTCGCGCCGGCCAGCTCTTCTCCCCCGCCCGGATGGCCGACGACGATTTCATCGCCGAGCAGCTCGACGGGCTGGCCGCGGTGCCGTCGGAGAGCGACGAGCAGCGGTCGGCCATCCGCACGCTCGCGGAATCCCGGGTGAGCGAGGAACTGCTGGCCGGCCTGGAACCGCCGTGCCTGGTGCTCGGCTACGCCGCGGACGCGTTCGCCAGCCCACATCAGGTGGCCGCCTTCGCCAGTCGGTTGACCGACGCGGATGTGCAGACGCTGCCGACCGGGCACGGCGGCGGGATCGAGGATCCGCAAACCGTCGCCGCGGCTGTCCGGGCCTTTGTGGACGGCCGCACGTGACCGCGACGCTCGAGAGCGGCGTACGCTCCGCCGAGCTGTCCACCGGGGTCACCGTCACCTACACCGTCGACGGGAGCGGGCCCCCGGTGCTGATGATGGGGGGGCCGCACACCGCGGAGCTGATGCGTGGCTTCCTGCGCGAGATCTTCGAGAACTCGGGGTGGCAGCTGATCACCACCGAGTATCGGGGCGTGCCCCCGTCGGACAGCCCCGAGGGCGACTACACGGTGCCCGAGCTGGCCGCGGACATTGCTGCGCTCCTGGAAGTGCTGGAGCTTCGACCTTGTCCGGTGTTCGGCTATTCACTCGGCTCGCTGGTCGTCCAGCAGCTGTTGATCACCCGGCCGGAGCTGATCTCCCGGGCCGTGCTGGCCGGCACCCGGCTCGGTCCCGGCGTGGTCTATCAACGGATGCACCAGGAGTTCCTGGACCGGGCGGCCGCCGGCTCGGAGTTCGCCCCGGCGTCGGAGACGCTGATGCGCTCGTTGCTGATGTTCGGTCCGCGCCGGCTCGGCAACGACGCCTTCGCGGGGATGATTGCCGAGGTGCTGGGCTACAGCCCGACCGAGGGCTACAACGCAACCGGGCTGACGTCGGCGTCCCTCACCTACACCGCGGACCCGGCTGATCTGGGCACCGTCGACGTCCCGTGCCGGGTGATCGGGCTGCAGCACGATGTGCTCACTCCGGCGGCCGGGGCCCGCCTGGTGGCGGAGGCGATCCCCGGCGCCGACTACGTCGAGCTGCCGAAGACCGGACACGGCGTGTTCCTCGAGCGTTCGCAGGAGCTGGTCAAACTGGTCACCGAGTTCTTGCTGGAGAAGCGATGACCATGCGGGAGAAGCGATGACCATCCGGGAGAAGCGATGACCATCCGGGAGAAGCGTTGACGACGACCGGTCACGTGGCCGTCCGGGGCCTCGGCTCGTACCTGCCCGAACGCTGGGTGTCCGCCGCCGAGATCGCCGAGTGGGCGGATCTCACCGAGGAGAAGGTGCGGGACTCGTACGGGGTGCACGGCAAGCACCTCGCCGGTCCGGACGAGCACGTCTCGGACATGGCCGCAGCCGCCGGCCGGGCGGCCCTGGCCGTGGCCGGGATCGAGCCCGGGGACATCGGCACGGTGGTCTACTTCGGCTCGACCTGGAAGGACTATCCGGTCTGGCAGGCCGCCCCCCGGATCGCCCACCTGCTCGGCTGCGACAACGCGTACGCGCTCGAACTCGACTACATCTCCTGCGGCGCACCGGTCGCCCTCCGGGTCTGCCGCGCGCTGCTGCTCGCCGAGCCGGACAGCGGGCCGCTGCTGGCCGTCGGTGCTTCGCGCGAGTCGGACCTGGTCGACTATCACGACCGCTGGTCGCAGTTCATGCTGCCGTACGGGGACGGTGCGAGTGCGGCGGTGCTCGAGTTCAGTTCCGCGCGGCCCGACGTCGAGTTGCTGGGCTCGCACATCATCACCGACGGCCGGTTCGCGAACGACACGCTGGTGCCGGCCGGCGGCAGCGTCCGACCGGCCAGCCACGAGTCCGTGGACGAGGGCAGTCACCTGCTGCGCGTGGTCGACGCGTCGTCCATGGCCGGGCTGCTGATGATGACCCTGACCCGGATGACCGAGGCGGCGGAGAAGGCGGCGGCCGCGTCCGGGATCCAGGCGAGCGACATCGCCTTCGTCTGCGCGTTCCACCTCAAGCCCAAGGCGCACGAGGCCCTGCTGGACTCGCTCGGCGTGCCGGTCGAACGCTCGGAGTATCTGCGCGACACCGGGCACATGAGCGGGGTGGACACGATCTTCGCGCTGGACCGGGCCGCCCGGGCGGGGCGGCTGAACCCGGGCGACCACGTGCTGCTGATCGCCTCGGGAACCGGCTGCTCCTGGGCGGCCAGCATCGTGCGTTGGGGACAGGCCGACGCGTTGTCGGAGACTGACGGGGAAAAGCAGGAGGGATGAGCTGATGGCAGACGATGAGCTCTCGGCAGGCGGCGGCGATGTCGCGGACCGGATGGAAAAGGTGTTGCGTGAGGTCCTCGACCCTCCGGCCGACACCGACGTGACGGCCGCGGACTTCAAGCGTGGTGAGGCTCCCGGCTGGGACTCGGTCAGCCACATGCGGCTGATCGCGGCCGTGGAGAAGGAGTTCAACACCCAGCTGCAGATCGACGACGTGCTGAAGTTGGAGACGCACGCCGCCGGCGTCGAGCTGCTGGCTGAGGGTTCGGGCCGTTGACGGCTGACGCCGGGGCGGTCCCGCCGTCGGGGGCGCCGGACTACGGTCCGCTGCGGGTCGAGGATTTCGAGGTGCTGCGCGAGTCTCGGGAGGCGATCGGCGCCCTCGTCCGGCTGGGCGACTTCGTCACCCCGATCGCCCTCCGGGTGCTGGTCGAGCTCGGCATCCCCGACAAGCTGGCCGACGGGCCGCGTTCGGCCGAAGACCTGGCGGCCGAGTGCGACGCCGATGCCCCGTCGCTGTACCGGATGCTGCGCGCGCTGACGGCCAACCAGGTCGTCCGGGAGACGCGCGACCATCGGTTCGAGCTGACGGCAGTGTCCGAGCTGTTGCGGACCGATCATCGGTTCTCCTTCGCCGGCATGTACCGGTTGGCCGTCGCCGACATCCAGGCCGTGGCCGAGCTGGAGTGGGGCGTACGGCATCCCGAGTCGGCTTTCGAGCACGTGCACGGCGAGACCTTCTGGGACTTCAACTCCTCCGACGAGACCCACCTGGACCGCTACGAGGACAACATGTGGGCGATGGCCCGGATGGAGATCGCCGCGGTCTCGGAGCTCTTCGACTGGAGCGGGGTCGAGCACTTCGTCGACCTGGGCGGCGGGACCGGTCAGTTCCTGGCCGGCATCCTGCAGGCCCAGCCCGGCGTACGCGGCACGATGATCGACCTGCCCCACGTCGCCCCCGGCGCCTGGCCGGTGCTGCGGGAGTCGGGTGTGGCCGAGCGGGTCGAGGTGGTGAGTGGTGACTTCTTCGACGCGGTGCCATCCGGCGGCGACGCCTACCTGCTGAAGCGGGTCTTCTACGACTTCAGCGACGAGCAGTGCGTGGCCGTGCTGAAGAACGTCCGCACGGCGATGAACGAGGGCGCCCGGGTGCTGATCCTCGACGGCATCGTCCGCTCGGACAACCGCTTCGACTTCGGCAAGCTGCACGACCTGTACGTGCTCGCCATGGGCCGCGGTCGCTGCCGGACCCGCGACGAGCTGCAGGCCATCTGTGCCGCCGCCGATCTCGAGGTGCATCGGGTGATGCCCACCGGCGGATTTCCGCTGCTGATCGCTCGGGCCGCCCGGGTCTGACTGGCCGGGCCTGACTGCGCTGACGGCTGGGGCTGACTGGGTTCGCGTACCCCCGGATTCGCCATATCGCGCCATGTGCGGAGATACGAACCCGGAACCGGCCGAATCCGCCGCCATATCGCGCCATGTGCGGAGAAACGACCCCAGACCCGTCACTCCGGACTGCCGGGGCAGGGGTGCCGGGTTAGGGCAGGGCGGCGTCTGGGACGGCGGCGGAGCCGAGCTGGGCGACGAGGTCGGCCAGCAGGTGGCTGCGGTGCTCGGCCAGATAGAAGTGGTCGCCGCCGAAGCGGCGGACGGTGCAGGGGCCGCTGGTCCAGCTGGCCCAGTCGATGACGGAGGGGTTCGGGATCTCGGGATCGTCAGCGCCGTAGTAGACGCGCACGGGCGCACTGATCCGCGGCCCGGGCGAGGGCTCGTAGGTCTCGCTGAGCCGATAGTCGTTGCGCAGCCGGGGCAGGCTGAGCTCGCGGACGACCGGGTTGGCCAGCAGTTCGGGCTCGGTGCCGCCGAGGCCGACCACATCGGCCCACAGCTCGTCGTCGGGGGCCGCGTGCCGCGTGCCGGGCTGGCCGGGCGCCGGCCGACCGGAAGCGAAGAGGGCGAGGACCGGGTCCCGGCCGGCGGCCTCGAGCCGCGCGGCCACCTCGTACGCGACGGCCGAACCCAGGCTGTGCCCGAACAGCGCGAGCGGTCCGGGACAGACCTCGGCGAGGGCCTTGACCACTGCCGCGGCCACCGGCTCCATCGCGTCGACGAGCGGCTCGTCGAGGCGGTCCCCGTGGCCGGGATACTGCACGACCAGCACCTCGACGCTCTCCGGCAGCTGCGGCGACCACGCCCGGAAATAGGCCGCGGCCCCGCCGGCGTGCGGAAAGCAGACCAGCCGGGTCCTGGCCCGGGGCCGGGCGCGGAAGCGGCGCAGCCAGGGATGCGGGTGCGCGATCATCCGAAGAGTTCCCGGGCGCTGATCTGCTCCGGCTCGTCGTGGGCGACCACCCGCGCCGGCACGAGCCGGGCCAGCTCGTTGGCCGCCTGGGCCAGCGAGAGCATCCGCTGCGCGTCCTGGGGCGGCGTGGGATCGGGCTGTCGGGCCGCGGCCACCAACCCGTCCAGTCGGCGCCGCACCGCATCGGGCCAGATCGTGCCGAGCAGTTCGCGGCGGGTCGGCACCGGATTGCCGACCAGCTCGGCGACCGGCTCGGCGTAGGCGGGGCTGGCCGAGTCGGCCAGGGTCGGCGACCGCTCGGTGTCCTCGGCGAGATGGGCCTGCGGGCACCAGATCAGCGGGCCCGCGCTGTCAACCAAGGTGAGCTGCCCCGCCGAGCTGGCCACGGTGATCCGGAGCAGCTGCCGGAGGTGGTTGTCGGGTCGTCGGGCGTCGAGGTCGTCCTGGATCCGGAACGCCACCGGAGTGCCGGCGACGCTCCCTTCCACCCCGGCGTACGGCGGCCGGTCGGCTGAGCCGGTCACGGCCTCGACCCGCCATGGCCGGAGCCCACCCAGCAGCCGGGCCACCACGTCGAGCGTCGCGTACGCGGTCTGGAACGCACAGGTCACCTCGACGAAGTCGAAGGGCTGGCGGTCCCGCAACTTGCCGGCGGCAGCGAGGAAGTCCTGGACCGGCGCGGTGTCGGCGTGCAGCGTGTTGACCCGGTAGGCGAGCCGCTGCCGACGGGCCACCCGCAGGGCGGCGGTCACCTCGTCGGGATGCACGGGATGTTCGTGCAGGACGTGGATGCCGCGCTCCATGAGCCGTTCGGCCAGCGTCGCGCCCGCCCCCCCGGTCATCGCCGAGCCGACCGCGACGCCGGCCAGCGCCACGTCGTCCCCGATCTGGTCGACCTCGGTGAGCAGGGGCACGCCGTAGTGTTCCGCGCAGGCCCGGGAGCGATCGCTGCCGCGGGCCAGGAGACCGGCCAGCTCGTACGGCGATCCCGGCCCGGTGACCGCAGCCAGATAGATCCGGCCGAAACCGGACCCGGCGATGACGATCTTGGGGCGCCCGCCGCCCGCTCCCGTCGGCACCGCCCGGGCCGTCACAACTCCCCCTCGTCGAGCTCGTCGGGCGCAACCTCACCATCGTCGAGCCTGGTCACCGCCGGCTCGGCACGCAGCGCGGTGACCAGCTGATCAGGATCCAGCGCCTGCTCGACGAACCACACGCCCGGCGGCACCGAGCCCTCCAGCACCCGGCGCGCGGCCGCAATCGTGACCGCCGCGGTGATGGCGTACGTGTCGGTGCTGTCCATGACGACCCGAGCCGTTCGACCGCCGACCCCCACCATCGCGCAGTCGATCCGCTGGTACGGCGGGTGACCGAACAGGTCGAGCCGCGCGGCGGCGCAGAGCTCCTCGGCGGCCGCGTCGAGCTCGACCCCCCGCATGGCGCCCTGCAGTCGGCTGAGCGCGGTCACCACATGACCGGCACCGTCGAAGACGTTCCACCAGTCGACCCGTTCCAGCCCCAGATCGCGGGCGGTCCGCTCGGTCTCGAGACTGAGGTAGGGATGCAGCGTGACCCGCCCCGGGAAGCCCGGCACCTCGACGTCGGCCTGCGGCGTCGCGGCCTGGCTCAGCCGGGACCCGCCGCGCCAAACCGCCTGGGCCTCGCCGTGCCCCCCGCCCAGGGTCAGCAGATACTCGGCGGCCCCGACCGGAGTGAAACGGTCGACCAGACCCACGTACGCGGTCAGCGCCTGCGCCGGCTCGCCCAGCCGGCCCGCGAGCCAGCGCGGCAGGACGGCGGTAAGTCCCGGCATCAGCCCGGCGTTGAGCACCGCCACCCGCGCGCCGACCGGCCCATCGGCGAGCCGGTCGTACAGCGGTTGGTCGCCTCCCGGGTCGACGTAGTCGGCGCCGGCGGCCAGAGCCGCGCAGGCCACCCGGTCGAGCACCCGGAACGACGGTCCGGCGGCGTTCACCACCAGGGCGACGCCGGCGCAGAAGGCGGCGAGCGCGTCGTCGTCCCACAGGTCGACCGGCCACGCCTCGGCCTCCAGCTCGGTGGCCAACGCCCTGGTCGCGGCGGCGTCTCGACCGCCGAGCCGGAGCGGGTATCCGTGGCGATGCAGGGCCTCGGCGGTGGCGCGCCCGACCGCCCCGTACGCGCCCAGGATGGCGACGATCCGTTCGCTCACGAGGCCTCGGCACCGAGGCGGCAGTGCGCCTCGACGATCCGTGACACTGCGGTGCTTAATTCCAGGGGGCCAAACTCCAGGGGGCCGGACTCCAGGGTGCCGGACTCCAGGAACGTGGTCTCGCCGATCGCCAGGTCGGCCCAGTTCGTGTCACCCGAGGTGCCGTCGCCGACGACCAGCAGGTCCGCGACGAACGACGTCAGGGACGGGCCGGGGGGCGCCTGCCCGTCCAGCACGGTCACCCCGATCACGTCGACCCCGGCCTCGACCAGCCGCGGTGCGACCAGCACGGCGAGGGCCGCCCCGAGCCCGGCACCGAGCAGCCGGACCGGGCTCCGACCGGTGCCGATCACCAGCTCGGTCACCGCATCGGCCGCGGCAGCCAGCGCCTCGGCCGTGGCGAGATCCAGCCCCCCGGTGCCGTTGTCGAGCCGGTCGGCGTAAAGCGCGAGCACGTCACCCCGCTCGGACAGTGCGGCGATCAACTCGTCCAGTGCGACCACGCCGCCCGAGGCGTCGGGCAGCGCGACGTCGACCGGGCCGACGCCGAAGCCGCCGAGGGTGACCAGCTCGAAGCGGGGCGCCGTGCCGCTCGCGGCGTTGGTCGAGGAACCTGGCCCCCGCCGGGCCAGCGTGGTCGCCAACCCGGCGACGGTGGTGCCGTCGAGCAGCTCGCGGAGCAGCTCGTCGAAGGACCAGCCGGCGGCGGCCGGGACCGCGTCCCGCAAGGCCCCGGCCAGCTGCGCGGCGAGCAGCGAGTCACCGCCCACGCTGAAGAAACCCTGGTCACGGCCCACCTGCTCGCGGCGCAGCGTCTCGGCCCAGACGGCGGCGAGCTCCGCCTCCAGCGCGGTCTGCGGCTCGGTGACCGTCGTCACCTCGACGGTGCGGTCGACCAGCCGGTCGCGGAGCGCGTTGCGGTCGATCTTGCCGTTGGCGGTGGTCGGCAGCGACTCCAGCACCTCGAGCCGACTGGGGACCATCGCCTCGGGTAGCAGCCCGGCCAGGTGGTCGGCCAGCTCGTCGACGTCCAGTCGGGCCTGATCGGTCTTGTACGCGGCCACCAGCACGGCCAGGCCCGGCGCGGCGAAGTCGTCGTCGGCGTCCGGCGCCACCAGCTCCACCGCCCCGCCGGCCTGCTCCAGCACGGTCGACCACTCCGTACGGGACAGGAAGGTCTGGTCCCGGCCGCCCCGAAGGTCGGCGAAGTCCTGCCGGCCGTCGAGCAGGAACTCGGTCGAGGTCAGCACCTGATAGCTGTCGCGGACACCCTCGACCAGGATCAGCCGCCCTTGGGCCCGCAGCAGCTCGACCAGGGAGGCGACCACCTGGCCGGCGTCGCTCGCGTAGTGCATCGCGTTCTGGCAGACGACCACGTCGAAGGTGTACGGCCGATAGCCCTGATCCTGGAGGTCGGCATTCAGGTCGAGCAACCCGTAACTGACCCACTCCAGCTCGCGGAACCGGTCGGAGACGACATTGAGGAAGAACGGCGAGACGTGGGTGAAGTGATAGTCGACGTCCTCGTCCGCCAGCGCAGCGATCAGATCGGCGCTCGCCCCGCCGACGCCGGCGCCGACCTCGAGCACCTGCAGCGGTCCGCGACCGTCGAGATCGGCCGCCAGCTGCCGGATGGCTCCGATCGCCACGGCATTGACGTGACGGCTGGCCACGTTCTCCTGGTAGAGGGCCTCGTGGATCTCGAACCGGGCGTCCGGGAACAGCAGCTGCAGCGCGTCCTGCTCACCGCGGAGCAGCTCCGGCAGCAGCACGGAGGCGGAGCGGAAGTAGTCGACCATCATCCCCCCGCGGCCCGAGTCGGCCAGCACGTCCGCGTGGGCCCGCTGCACCACCGCCCAGGCCGCTTCGCGATCAGCGGGCGACACGATCTCGGCGGCGACCAGTCGCTCGTCCGCGTCGGTGGTCAGCAGTCCCTCGCGGGTCAACGAGGCCAGCCAGCGGCGGAGCAGCCGGTGCAGCCGTTCCGGAGCACCGCTGCCGGCGATGATGTCGGCCGGGGCGGACGGCGCGCCCGGTTCGGTGAGCAGGCCGAGATCCTGCAACGTGCCGAGCATCGCGAGCAGCGCCGCCCGGTCGAGGGCCTCGGCGAGGGCTCGCACCGCGGGTCCGCTGACGCCGGCTCGAGCGCGGTCCCCGGCCGCACGGGCCGCGGCCACCAGCGCGTCGGTCGAGGTCAGGAGCTCGGCCCCGCGTACGGGGGTGACGAAGCCGGCCAGCATCCGCTGCCGGGGCGCGGTCTCCGGCGCGACGGCCGCGGCAGACGCAACCTCGGGATGGCTGAGCAGTCCGGCCTCGACCTCAGCCAGCTCGATCCGGTGCCCGCGGATCTTGACCTGGCCGTCGTCCCGGCCGAGGAACTCCACCTCGGTGCCACCGTCAGCCGCGACCAACAGCCGGCCGAGATCGCCGGTGCGATAGCGGCGTCGACCGGTCGCCGGGTCGACGACGAAACGTTCGGCGGTCTGGTCGGGATCGTTCAGATAACCCAGGGCGAGCCCGGCGCCGCTCAGCCAGATCTCGCCCACCACGCCGACCGGCCGCGGCCGTAAGCGGTCGTCGAGCACCTCGACGTCCTGCCGGAGCAGCCCCCGGCCGTACGGGATGCTCGTCCACGTCGACGGCACCGGATCCTCGGTCACCTCACGGAACACCGACCAGATGGACGCCTCGGTCGCTCCCCCCAGCCCGACGAACCGCGCGCCGGGCAGCCAGCGGCGCGCCTGGTCCGGCTGACCGATCGGGATCCAATCGCCCGACACCAGGATCAGCCGGAGGTCGGTGAGCGGTTCGGCGTCGGTGGCGGCCAGATAGTCGAGCAGCATCTGCAGCTGCGCGGGCACCGTGTTCCACACGGTGACCTGGTGCCGGTGCAGCAGGTCGGCCCAATGCGAGGGATCGGCCCGGCGCAGCGGGCTCGGCAGCACCAGCGCCCCGCCGCGCGGCAGCAGCCCGAACAGGTCGAACACCGACAGGTCGAAACCCAGGTTGGTCAGCGCCAGCACCCGGTCGTCGGCGCCCAGCCCGAAGCGCTGCCCGAGGTCGTCGCAGGTGTTCCGGGCCGCGGCATGGGCGATCATCACGCCCTTCGGCGTGCCGGTCGAGCCGGAGGTGTGCATCACGTACGCCAGCGCGGCCGGGTCCACCTCGACCGGATCCGGCGCGGGGCCCGAGCCGGGCCCGTCGAGGGGAACCGCATCGAGGAACGCCTGGTCGACCACCGTACGGACGCCGGCCCGGCCGAGGATCTGCTGCCGCCGGGCCGGCGGCTGGTTGGTGTCGATCGGCACGTACGCGGCCCCGCGGCCCAACACGGCCAGCGTGGCCGCGAGCTGATCGGTCCCCTTGTCGAGCACCACGGCGACCAGGTCACCCGGTCCGACCCCGGCGACGTCCAGCGCCGCGGCCAGCTGATCGCGGCGGCCCAGCAGCTCGCGGAAGCTGAGCGCAGCCGTCTCGGTGATCACCGCCGGGCGGTCGTGATGGCTCGGATCGTCGATGCCCGCGTCGAGCCGGACCAGCGGCGCCGCTTCGGTCGGCGGCCCGGCCGGCACCGTCACCTCGGTCCAGGCGTCGGGGTCGGCGCACAGCCGGTCGAGCAGCGTGGCGTACGCGGTGAACATCTCCGCCACCAACCCGTCCGGCAGCACGCCGAGCCGGTGGTCCCAGTTGGTGTCCAACCCGCCGCGGCGCTCGATGTTCTGGCAGTCCAGCCACACCTGCGGCGTGGTGCTCAGCCCGCGGGTGAACGTGCCGAGCCGGTCGGCCGGCTCGTCGCGGCCCAGGCCGATCGCGCTGGTGAAGACCACCGGGAACAGCGCCTGCTCGCCGCCCCGGCGGCGGGCGATCTCCCGGATCACCTCCACCCCGTGCCAGGTCTGATGATCGAGATCGGCCCACAGCTGCTGCTGGACCGCCGCTGCCTCCTCGGCGAAGGATCGTCGCGGCCGCAAGTCGAGCCCGAGCAGCTCGACCCCGGTGAAGTCGCCGACGACGGCCCCGATCTGCGGGTGCAGGTCCGGCCGGTTCAGCAGGGTGAGGTCGAGGGTGAACCGCAGCGACCGGCTCCAGTGCCCGATCGTCTCCGCGTACGCGGTGAGCACCGCCACCGAGGCGCTGACGCCGTGGGCCTGGGCCGCCGCGGTGAAGCGTTGCCACGCCGGTGCCTCGATCCGGTGCGCGACCCGACCGAACCGGACCGGGCCGGGCTCCCGCGCCGCCGACGGGCGGATCGGCAGCTCCGGGGCGGGCGGGAGCTCGTCGATCCGGTCCAGCCAATATCGCTGGTCGGCCTGGAACTTACTCCCGCGGCGACCCTCGACAACCGCCTGCTGCAGGTCGCGGAAGGTGATCTCGAGCGGCCGGCCGGCGGCCTGGGACTCGGGGTCGACCGGGTCGGCGTACAGCCGGGACAGGTCGTCGAGCACGATCTCGATGCTGACGAAATCGGCGACCATGAAGTCGATCACCAGGTGCAGCAGGGCCCGGTCGTCGAGGCGGGAGACGCGCAGCTCGACCAGCGGCCAGCTGCCGGGCGGAAACGGTTGCTGGACCATCTCCTCCAACGTCGCGTCGAGGTGGGCCGACACCGCGTCGGGGGCGACGCCGCGCAGGTCGGTCTCGGCGATCGCGACGGTGGGCACGATCTCCTGCACCCGTTGCGAGCCGTCGGCGCTGACCACCGCCCGGAGCATGTCGTGCCGGACGAGCACGGCGTTCCAGGCCGCGGTCAGCCGCGCGAGGTCCAGCTCGGGGACAGTCAGCTCGCCGTAGCCGTGACAGCCGACCCCGCCGTACGCGAAGCCGTCGCGCTGGCCCAGCAGGTAGGCCGACTGGACCGGGGTCAGCGGAAAGGGCTCGTAGCGCTCGCCGGGATGCGGCACCGCCGCCGGCGGCCGGTCGCGCCGGGCCAGCCGGTCGAGCACCGCCGCCTTGTGCTCCTTGAGGGCGGCGAGCCGATCCGGGGTGAGCGTGCCGCGGGCCGCGCGATACCGGAGTCGCTCGCCCTCGGACCACAGCTGGACGCCGTCCCCGGTGAGTTGCGCGATCAGCTCGTCGACGACGTCGCCCGCCCCGACCGCCGCACTCACCGAGGTCGCAGGGCTCACTGAGGTCACAGGGCACCCTCGTCGATCTCGTCGGCCCCCAGCGCCGCCGCCCCGAGCAGCGGCGCCAGGTCGGCGATCCGCGGCGTGGCGACCAACTGCCGGAAGGTGACCTCGATGCCGTGGTCGCGGGCCAACTGTTGCAGCATCCGGGTCGCGCTCAGGCTGTCGCCGCCGAGGGCGAAGAAGTTGTCGTGCGCGCCGGGCGGTCCGGTCAGGGCCAGCTGCTGCTGCCAGACACCGGCGAGCAACCGCTCGGCCGGGCTCTCCGCCGGCCGGCTCTGGGGCGGGGGGCTCTCCGACGGGCGGGGGTCGGCGGCGTCGGATCCCCGTGCCGCATCCGGTTCCGCCTGCGGGGCGGCGGGCACGTTGTCCGGCACCCAGCCGTCCCACCCCGCGTCGGCGGCCTCGGCCAGTTCGTCGAGCAGGGCGGCGAAATCGGCGACCAGTTCCGGCAGCAGGGCCTCGGGAAACAGGCCCTCGACCGCGTCCCAGGCGCAGACCAGGGCGCCGTCGCGTACGGTCACCTGGTTGTCCAGCCACACCTGCGGGGTCTGGCTGACGCCCCACACCTGATCACCCCAGGGATAGCGACTGTCGGTGATGCCCGGCCCGACCCCGAGGGCGCTGGTGAACACGACCGGCATCAGCGCGGTCGGCCGCTCGGTGTGCCGGGCGAGATCGCGCATGAGCTCCAGCGCCGACACCGAACGGTGCTGCATCGCCGCCCACAGGTCGGCCTGCAGGTCGGCGATCAGGCGGACCGCGTCGGCCCCGGCCGCGGGCCGGAACGGCACCAGGATCAGCGAGGTGAAGTCACCGACCACCTGGCCGACCTGCGGGTGCAGATCACGGCGGTCGAACTGGGTCACGTTCACGGTGAGCTCAGCGACCGCGCTCCGCCGGGCCAGCACCAGCGCGTACGCGGTGAGCACCACGGCGGCCGGGGTCAGCCCATGACGGCGGCTCTCCGCGACGATCGCCGACCAGCGGTCCGGCTCGACCCGCACCTCGCGCCGCTCGAAGCGCGGCGCTTCGATCGTGCCCGGATCAGCTGCCAGCGGCAGCGCCGGTGCAGCCGGCAGGGTCGCGAGCCGCCCGGCCCAGTAGTCCTCGGCGGCCGCCCGCTCGCCCGGGCTCGGCTCCGCAGCGGCCAGATAGTCGCGAAACGTCAGCGTCAACGGCGGCAGCACGGTCTCGGGATCGGCGTAGATCGTGCCCAGCTCGGCCAGCACGGTGGCGATGCTCAGCGCATCGACGACCAGATAGTCGAAGCGGAGGGCGAGCCGGGTCCGATCCTCGCCGTGCCGAAGCGCCCGGACCTCCAGGAGCGGCCAGCGGCCGGGGTCACCGATCCGATGGGACATGGCGTGCCGCAGCCCGGGCAGCTGGTCCAGAGTCGGGTCGTCGGTCGTCTCGATGGCCAGCCGGCCGACCTCGGGCAGCACGCGTTGCCGGCCGTTGTCGTCGAAGACCGCGCACAGCATCGGGTGCCGGCGGACGACCACGTTCAACGCGTCCTCGAGCCGGTCGAGGTCGACCCCCGACCCGTCGAACTCCCAGTACCAGTTGGTGCCGACCTGCCCGAGGGCGAAGTCACCCTGCCGGCCGAGCCAGTAGGCCCACTGCACCGCCGTGGCCGGGAACGGGTCGTGGGCGTGTTCGGGGTCGGGCCGAATCGCGTCCGCGATTTCCGTCGGCTCCGCGGTCGCGGCCAGCGTCAGCGCAAAGTCGGCCAGCACCGGCCGGCGAAGCAGCTGGCGCAGATCGCCGCCGCAGAGCCCTGCCGTCTCCAACCGGGTCAGCAGCCGGGTCGCGGTCAGGCTGTCACCACCGAGGCCGAAGAAGTTGGCGTCGGCCGGCGGTGCCTCGGCCAGCTCGAGCAGCTCCCCGACCAGGGATCGGAGCACCACCAGTGTCGCCGGGTCGTCGACAGTCGTCCGAACGGGGGCGTCGTCGTGCCGGCCAGTCCGGTCCCGCCGGCCGGCCTGGTCCCGCAGGCCGGCGAAAACGGCGGCCCGGTCGACCTTGCCGTTGGCCGTCCGGGGCAGCTCGGGCAGCACCTGGATCACCTCGGGCACCATCGCGTACGGCAGCTGGTCGAGCAGGTGTTCGCGCAGGGCGGTGTCGGCGATCGGCTCGCTGGCGGCGACGGCCGCGGCCAGATGCGGGTGGGGTTCCTGGACCAGCGTCGCAACCGCGCGCCGCACCTGGGGATGGGCGAGCAGCGCCGCCTCCACCTCGCCCAGCTCAATCCGGTGGCCGCGCAACTTGATCTGATGGTCCCGGCGGCCGAGAAACTCCAGCGTGCCGTCCGGCCAGTAGCGGCCGAGGTCACCGGTGCGATACCAGCGCCCGTCCGCGGCCGCGGGGAACTTCTGCGCGGTCAGCTCCGGGTCGCCGCGATAGCCCAGGGCGACGCCGGCGCCACCGATCCACAACTCACCGGCCACTCCATCCGGCGCGTCACGACCCCACCGGTCGACCACCCGGAACCGCTGACCGGCCAACGGGTAGCCGTACGGGATGGAGGTCCAGGACGGGTCCACCGGGCCGACGTCGTACGCGTTGGACCAGATCGCCGCCTCGGTGGCCCCGCCCAGCGCGACGATGCCGACTTCGGGTGCCCAGCGCCGGAGCCGCTCCGGCAGATCGAGACCGATCCAATCGCCAGACAGCAGCACCACCCGGAGCCGCTCGAGCGCGGGGCCGGCGTCGCGCTCCTGCTCGCCCAGGGTCACGTCCAGCAGTGCCGGGACCGAGTTCCACACCGTTACCCCGTGCGTGGCGGCGAGCTCCAGCCAGCGTTCCGGTGAGCGCTGCTCGCCCTCGGCCAGCAGCACCACTTCGGCGCCGGCGCCGAGCGCGCCGAACAGGTCGTAGACCGAGAGGTCGAAGTCGAGGGCGGACAGGGCCAGCAGCACGTCGCCCGGTCCGATCGCCCACCGCCGGCTGATCTCGGCGCAGGTGTTGACCGCGGCCGCGTGGCTGACCTCGACGCCCTTCGGCTCGCCGGTCGAACCCGAGGTGTAGATCACGTAGGCCAGGCCGTCCGGATCGACGGGCACCGACCCGGCGATCGGTGTTCCGTCGAGCTCCGGCAGCGCGTCGAGCACCAGCCGGACCCCGGCGCCGGCGACGATCCGCTCCCGCCGGGCCGCCGGCAGTTCGAGGCCGAGAGGCAGATAGGCCGCACCCGCAGCCAGCACACCGAACACCGCGACGGCCTGGTCCAGGCCGCGGGGCAGCTGGACCCCGACCAGGTCACCGGGCCGCACGCCGCGAACGACCAGCGCACCGGCGACCGCGTACGCGCGCTGGCGCAGCTCGCCGAAGGTCAGCGACGACTCGCCGCAGCGCAGGGCGACCGCCGCCGGTCGTGCGTCGGCCTGCCGGAAGGCCGCCGCGGCAAGCGGCTCGGCCGGATGCGCCGGCCCGGTGTCGTTGACGGCCCGCCGGGCCTTCCGCTGCTCAAGGGGCAGGTCGACCTCGGCCGGGTCCAGCAAAGTGGCGACGAACAGGTCGAACATCGCGTCGAGCATCCCCGCCGGGAAGAGGTCGGCGGTCGCGTCCCAGTGCAGGTGCAGACCGCCGCGCCGCTCGGTGATCTGGCAGTCAAGGGTGACCTGGGGGTTCTGCGACATCGACCAGACCGGCTCGCCGAGAACACCGCGCACCCGGTCGCCGAACAGCTCGCCGACCCCGATCGCGCTGGTCAGCACCACCGGCGCGAGCACCGGACCGCCCTCGCGCTGCGCGAGGTCGTGCAGCACATCGATACCGGAATAGGCCGCGTACGCGGTCGAGGAGTGCAACTGGTGCTGCAGCGCCGTGGCCAGTGACCAGAAGTCGCGGGGGGTGGTCAGGTCGACGTCGACCAGCAGCAGGTTGGTGAAGTCGCCGACCAGTCGGTCGACGCCGTCGAGCACCGGCTCGCGGCCGTAGACCGGCAGCGTCAGCAAGAATCGCGGCTCGTCGGCGTAGCGGCCCACGGTGTCGGCGTAGGCGGCCAGGAAGACCGCCGACAGGGTGAGGCCGTGGGTCCGCCCGGCCTGGGTCAGAGCGGCGACCTGCCCGGCCTCGAGCGAGCGCGAGTGCTGCTCGGTCCGCTGCCCGGAAACCTCCCGGGGGTCGATCCGGTAGGGCAGGGCCGGACCACCGGCCGGCAGCTGCGGCAGCCGAGCCTGCCAGTGCTGGCGCGCCCGTTGCACCGCCGGCACCCGGGCCGCGTGGACGCGCTCGACGTAGTCGGCGAACTGCACCTCGACCAGCGGCAGGTCCTCCCCCGCGTACGCGGTCGCAATCTCGTCCAGGAACATTCCGAAGCTCTGCGCGTCGCTGACCAGCATCTCGATCTTGACCAGGGTGCGGGTCCGACCGTCGGGTCCCGGGAAACAGCGGACGTCGATCAGTTCCCCGCCCGCGGCGTCCATTCGGGTGTGGGCGAGCTGCTCGCGGATCTCGTCGAACCGGCTCGGATCCTCGATCAGCACCCCGGGCCAGGGCGAGTCGCTGGCCACGTGCTGCTCACCGTCACCGGAGAAGCGCGCCCGGAGCATGGGGTGCCGGGCGATCACCGACGCGACCGCCTGCTGCAGTCGCTCGGGCACCAGCGTCGCCGCACCCGGGGCCGGCCGGTGGTCGAATTCGACGCAGAAGTGCGAGCCGACCCCACCCAGGGGCTGCCCATCGGCTCGGCCGAACCAGTACGCGCGCTGCACCCCGGTCAGCGGAAAGGGGCGGGCCGGGTCCCGCTCGAGGGTCGGTGTCGTCTCGGGGGCCGGATCGTGGTCGGCGGGGGCCAGCGCGGCGAGCAGCATCAGCTGCCAGTCGCGCAGGCTGCGGCCCTCGACCAGGTCGGCGAAGGACACGTCGGCGCCGTCGGCCGACCACCGGCTGGCCAACCGCATCACGGCCAGCGAGTCCAGGCCGACGGCGAGCAGGTCGTCATCGGGATCGAGTTCGGCGGCCGGCAGTTCCAGCTGGCCGGCGACCTCGGCCCGGAGCCGCTCGAGCCCGAAGCGGCCGGCATCCGCCTCAGCCGGCGACATCGGCCACCAGCGCCTTCTTGTCCACCTTGCGTACGCCGGTGTAGGGCAGCTCGTCGCGCAGCACCAGCCGGTCCGGCAGCTTGAAGCTGGCCAGCCCGATCTCGGTCAGGAAGGTCCGCAACGCGCCGAGCGTCGGCTTCGCCCCCGCCACGGGCACCACCACCACACAGATCTTCTCGCCCAGGCCCGGGTCGGGCAGCGCGATGGCCGCCACCTCGGACACCGCGGGGTGCCGACGCAGCTCCGACTCCAGCTCGCCGGCCGGGATCTTCTCGCCGCCACGATTGATGATGTCCTTGGTCCGCCCCTCGACGACCAGGTTGCGCTCCGCGGTCTGCCGGACGATGTCGCCGGTGCGGAAGAAGCCGTCCACGGCGAAGTCCAGCTCGTGCGCGGCCTCGGCCCGGTAGTAGCCGCGTAACGTGTATGGCCCGCGCAGCTGCAACTCACCCGACTGGCCGGCCGACACCGGCCGATCCTCGTCGTCGGCCACCCGGATCTCGTCGACCGGAAGCATCGGGAGGCCCTCGGTGGCCAGCCGGACGTGAGCCGGGTCGTCGGGCCGGCTGAACGACAGCACACCTTCACTGATCCCGAACCAGCGGGTGATCGTGCAGCCGAGCGCCTGCTCGGCGGCCACCGCCGTCGACTCGTCCAGCCGGGCGCCACCGACCTCGATGATCAGCCGCGACAGGTCGACGTCGTAGTGCGGCGCGAACTCGGCCCAGATGGGCAGCAGGGCCGGCATCAACGTGGTCAGCGTGACCCCGTGGTCGCGAATCAGCCCGAACACCTCGGCCGGGCTCGGCGCCGCTGCCAGGACGGCCGGGGCACCGATGGCCAGCGCGCCTAGCACCCCGGGACAGCCGAGGGCCGCGTTGTGGGTCGCCGGCAACGCGGCCAGGTAGGCCCCGGTCGCGTCGAACCGCATGGCCTTCGCGCTCTCCCTGACCTGCAGGCCGTAGTCGCGATGCGTCCGGGGGATCATCTTGGGCAGGCCAGTCGTGCCACCGGACAGCAGCAGCAGGGCCACCTCGGCGGGATCCGGCGGCGGCAGCTCGCGGGGCGGGGCGGTGACCTCGGCGTACGGGATGAACTCGGCCGGTTCGCCCAGCACGATCACGCGCAGCGCGGGGTGGTCGGCCCGGACGCTCCGGGCCAAGGCATGGAAGTCGGTGCGCTGATGCTTGTCCGGGATCACCAGGGCGGCGGCCTCGGCCCGTCCGGCCAGATAGCCGATCTCATGCTTGCCGTGTGAGGGCAGCGCGAGCACCGGGATCGCGCCGAGCCGGAAGCAGCCGACCAGCGTCACCAGCAGTTCGGGCACGTTCGGCAACTGCACCAGGACCCGGTCGAGCGGACGGATGCCGAGCTCGGCCAGCCCGGCGGCGAACCGGTCGGCGCGCGCGTCGAACTCGGCGAAACTGACCGTCTCCCGCCGGGTGATCACGGCCGGCCGCTGCTGATGCTCGGCGGGCACCCGACCCAGGGCGGCGAAGGTCTCGTCGGTCCACCAGCCACCCTCCCGGTAGCGGCGCACGTCCGCGTCCGGCCAGGCGATACAGCCGTCCAGCACGCTGCTTCTCCTCACATCCGGGGTCTGGTCACGTCGGCGACAAGGATCACCCGACCTTACTTGGCCCGACTTTCAGCGCGCAGCGCAGCCATGATGGTCCGGCGCAGCTGCGCGTCGGTCGGTGACTGCGCGGCGAGGGCGAGGGCTCGGTGATACGGGCCGTTCAAGGGCCCGTCCGCGGTCAGTCCGTACGCGCCGAGCACTTGGATCGCCAGCTCACCATTGGCCAGCGCCGCGTGCCGCGTCTCCAGCAGCGCCGACGCCAGCACGGCCTCGCTCGGCTCGTCGGTGGCCGCGGCCCGCCACAGGCTGGACCGCGCGAGCTCGACCCGGACGTAGCCGTCCACGATCGGGAACGCGACCGCCTGGAAGCTGCCGATCGGCCGGCCGAACTGGGTGCGCTGTTGGGCGTGCGCGACCGCGACCTCGTACGCGGTCACCGCGATCCCGAGCGCCTCGGCGGCGTCGGTGAGCGGTTGGTCGCCGAAAGGGGCGGGCTGTCCGGCGCGGCCGCACTCCTCGGCCAGCAGCACGCGGTCGAGCACGGTCAGTTCCTGGTCGAACCAGCCGAGCTGCTCGGCCCGGGCCCGATCGACGGGCTGCCGGAGGGCCCGGCGGGCGGCGTCACCGAAGGCCTGCTGTTCCTCGGAGAGGGCAAAGTCCACGCGGGTCACGCGCCCTTCGGCAGGCCGCAGGTGCGGGTGGCCAGGGTGCGGCGAAGGATCTCCGAGGTCCCGCCCTCCAGGCTGTTGCCGCGGCTGCGCAGCAGCTGGGTCTGCCAGCGCTCGACCCAGCCGGCGTGGCCGTGGTCGACCGCGACCGTCCAGCCGAGCCGGACCAGCTGCTGATGCAGCTCCGACCAGCGCAGCTTGAGCAGGGTGGCGTCAGGACCGGGCCGGCGCTCCTCCAGTGCCCAGAGCACCCGGTAGCCGGTGAATCGCAGCGCCTCGATCCCCGACCACAGCTCGGCGAGCCGGTCGTCGACCGCGTCGCTGACGACCCCGAGCTCGGAGGTCATCTCGAGCAACTCGCGGAAGCGGCGAGTCAGCCGAGCCGTCAAGGTGATGCCGAAGGTGCCGCGCTCGTGGCCGAGGGTGGTCATCGCCACGGCCCAGCCGGCGCCGACCTCGCCGACGACTTGGCCGGCCTCCACCCAAGCGCCGGTCAGCGTGATCGAGGCGAAACCGGCCGGCCCGTGCAGCATCGGGATCGGGCTCACCATGACCCCGGGTGCGTGCAGGTCGACGAGGAAGCACGTCAGCCCGCGGTGCCGTTCGGCGACCCCCTCGCCGGTGCGGGCCAGCAGCAGCGCGAGGTCGGCCTGAGCGGCGTACGACGACCAGAGCTTGACCCCGTCCAGCCGGAATCCGGCCGGGCTTTCGTCCGTGGCCGAGATCGGCGTGGCGTGGCAGGACAGGTTGGCCAGATCGGAGCCGGCCTCGGCCTCGGAGAACGCCTGGCTGCAGATGGTGTCGCCGCGCAGGATGGCCGGCAGGTGCTCGGCGCACTGCTGCTCGGCGCCGTAGGCGATCAGGGTCGGCGCAACCATGTTCAGCCCGATCACGTTCGCCTCGTCGGGTGCACCGGCCAGCGCGCACTCCTCGACGAAGATGCCCTGGGTGGTGAGCGGCCGGCCGCCGCCGCCGTACGCGGTCGGCCAGGTCAGTCCGGCGTACCCGGCGTCGTACAGGGTGCGACCCCAAGCCCGGGCGTCGGTGGTCGGCGGCTGCGCAGCGAGCCAGTCGCGCAACTCGGCCCGGAACGCCGCCTGCTCGGGAGTATCGGCCAGATTCATCGCCGTCAGCTCACCCGGCGAGGGCGTCGACCACGCCGCGGCGCCGGAGTTCGGGCAGCACGTTCTCGCCGAACCAGTAGCACTCCTCCAGATGCGGCTGGCTGGACAGGATCAGGTGCTCGATGCCCAGCTCGTAGAGCTCGGTGATCCGATCGGCCACCTGCTCGTGGCTGCCGACCAGCGCCAGGCCAGGGCCGGGACGGGCCAGCGCGTAGCCCGCCCAGAGGTTGGGATAGACCTCCAGCTCGGCCCGCGACGGCTGGACCGAGCTGTCGTACAGGCCGGCCATTCGCCGCTGGCCCTCGGACTCGGTCGCGGAGAAGCGCTGCTGGGCCTTCGCGACCAGCGCCGGATCGAGTCCGGCGACGAGTCGGTCGGCGACCTGCCAGGCCTCCTCTTCGGTGTCGCGGGTGATCACGTGGAACCGGGTGCCGAAGACGATCGGCCGATCCCCCTGCAGCCGGCCGCGGACACCCTCGATCGAGGCGGCGAGCCCCGGCGGCGGCTCCCCCCAGGTGAGAAACACATCCCCGTAGGTGGCTGCGGTCTGCTGCGCCGCCTCCGACGATCCGGCGATGTGCAACTCGGGGAACTCGTCGGCCGGACGGGTCAGCAGGCCGGCCTTCAGCTGATAGAAGTCGCCGTCGAAGTCGATAGGCTCGCCGTCCCAGAGCTGGCGGAGCACCTGCAGAAACTCCCGGGCCCGGAGGTGGCGATCGTCGTGCGGCACCGGGTCGCCATAGCGCAGTTGCTCATCGCGGTCGCTCCCGATCACCACGTTGAAGACGAGCCGGTTCCCCGACATCCGCTGCAGGGTCGCCGTCATCTGGGCCGCCAGCAGCGGCGACATCAGGCCCGGCCGGAGGGCGATCATCAGCTTGAGCCGCTCGGTTTGCTGAGCGACCGCCGCCGAGACCAGCCACGGGTCCTCGCAGAACAGCCCGAACGGGACCAACGCCCCGGCCAGCCCCAGCTGGTCGGCCGCCATCGCGACCTGAGTCAGATAGCCGATGTCGGGATCACGCCGCGTCGACCGCATCCGGCCGCTCCCGGCCGAGCGCCCGATGTCGCGCCCGTCCCCGTGCGCCGGGAGGAACCAGTAGACCTGCAGAGTCATCGCCCACCTCCACGTCTCACCCTAGGGGGCGGCCGCCGAGTACCGGCCAGCAACCTGATTTCGCGACGCTGGTTTGCCGTGAACGCCCGAATTCCGGCCGTTGGCGTGACTGGCGTCGCAAAACCAGGCTGTCGACCGCATCCTAAGATCAGAGGCGGCAGCCGAGGCGGAGGGAGACGCGACGATGGCGGAACCGGTGATCATCGCGACCGCCCGCACACCCTTCGGCCGGTTCGGCGGGGCACTGGCCGGGCTCAAGGCGGTGGCCCTACTCCGCCATGTGCAGGTCGAAGTGCTGCGGCGGGCCGGGATCGAGCCCGGGGAGGTGGACGAGCTGATCGGCGGCTGCGTCACCCAGATCGGCGAGCAGAGTCTCAACATCACCCGCAACGCGTGGCTGAATTCGACGATGGACTACGCGGTTCCGGCGGTGACCATCGACAGCGCCTGCGGGTCGAGCCTGCAGGCCAACCACCAGGCGGCCGCGCTGATCGGCTCCGGCCAGGCCGAGTGCGTCATCGCCTGCGGCGTCGAGTCGATGAGCCGGGTCGAGATCGGCTCCAACCTGTGGTCAGGTCCGGGCCACTACAAGCTGCCGGAGTATCCGTACGACGACCCACCCAAGGCGCAGTTCGGCGCCGCCGAGCGGATCGCCGATCGCGACGGCCTCACCCGCGAGGACCTCGACGCCTACGGGGTGCGCTCCCAGCAGCGCGCGGCCGCCGCCTGGGCCAGCGGTGCCTACGACGCGGAGGTCGCCCCGCTGCCCGAGCTGACGCGGGACGAGGGCTTGCGGGCAACGACCCGGGACGGGCTGGCGGCCCTTCGACCGACCATGGACGGCGGCCGGCACACGGCCGGCACCACCTCGCAACGCTCCGACGGCGCGTCGGCCGTGCTGTGGATGTCGGCCGAGCGCGCGACCCGACAGGGGCTCCGGCCGCGGGCCCGGCTGGCCGCCCAGGTGACCATCGGCTGCGATCCCTATTTCCTGCTGGACGGACCGATCACCGCGACCGAGGCACTGCTGAAGCGCACGGGCCTGACCCTGGCTGATATCGATCGCTACGAGGTCAACGAGGCCTTTGCGGCCGTCGTGCTCGCCTGGCAGCGCCGGTTCGACGCCGATCCGGAGCGGCTCAATGTCCGCGGCGGCGCGATTGCCCTCGGCCACCCGCTGGGCGCGACCGGCGCCCGGCTGATCGGGAGCGCGCTGAGCCAACTCGAAGCCGACGACGGCGAGTACGCCCTGGTCACGTTGTGCTCGGGCGGTTCGCTCGGCTTCGCGAGTCTGTTGCAGCGGCTGTGACCGGTCCGCTCGAGGGCATCCGGGTGCTCGACGTCACCCGGGTCTGGGCCGGCCCGATGGCCAGCGCGATCCTGGCCGATCTCGGCGCCGACGTGATCCGGGTCGAGCTCCCCGGCCGCCCCGACGGCGAGGTCCCACCGCTGCTGCCCGGCACCGACGAGTCCTGGTTCCGCCAGTCCGTCAACCGCAACAAGCGGAGCGTGCTGGCCGACCTCCGCACCGGCGACGGCCGGGACTTCTTCCTCGAACTGGTGGCCACCGCTGACCTGGTGGTCGAGAACTTCCGTCCCGGCACGCTGGACGGCTGGTCCGTCGGCTACGACGCGTGCCGGGCGGCGCGCGAGGACATCGTGCTGGTCTCCATCTCCGGCTTCGGTCCCGGATCGCCGGGCGCTTCCGGCGACCCCTCCGGTGCGGGCGGCTACGACCCGATCATCCAGGCGTACGCGGGCTGGATGGCCCTGCACGCCAACCCGGACGGGCAACCGCGGCGTACGCCGACCTTCGTCGCCGACGACCTGGTCGCCCTGCAGGCGGCCATCGCCGCGCTCGCCGCGCTCCAGCACCGCCATCGGACCGGCGAAGGCCAGCACGTGGAGGTCGCGATGCTGGACAGCCTGCTCGCGGCGACGTCGGGCCTCCTGACCCGCGAGGTGCACGGCATCCCGGCCACCCGGCTGGGCAATGACACCGACTTCGTGGTGCCGTCCAACTGCTATCCGTGCCGTGACGGCTCGCTCTATCTGGTCGCCGCTCTCAACCGGCAGTGGCGCCGCCTGGCCGAACTGATCGGCCGGCCGGAGGCGGGCCGCCATCCCGACTTCGCCGGCGCCCTGGCCCGGATCGAGCGTCGTGACGCGGTCGACGCGATGATCAGCGACTGGACGCGCACCCGGTCGACCACCGACGCCGTGGCCGCCTTGACGGCCGCAGGTGTCCCCGCCGCACCGGTCCGCACGCTCGCCGAGGTGGCGGCGGACCCGTCCCTGGTCGAGCGCGGCGTGCTCCAGTCCGTCACCCTCGACGAGGGCCAACCGATCTGGCTGACCGGCTCACCGGCCCACTTCTCGGCCACTCCGGTCCGGCTGCGCACCCCCGCGCCCCGGCCGGGCGAACACACCGCCGCCGTACGAGCGGCCCTGGACCAGGAGAAATCGCCATCACCTCGACCATGACCAGCCCGATCACCGTCGTCACCGGCGCGTCCCGTGGAATCGGCCGGGCCGTCGCGCTGACTCTGGCCCGTGAAGGTCACGGCATCGTCGGCTGCTACCGCCGCGAAACCCCCGAGTCGGAGTCGCTGGCCGCCGAGTTGGCCGCGCTCGATGTCCCCGTTCAACTCTCCGTCTGCGACGTGACCGACCTGGCGGCCGTCCAGGCCATGCTCGCCGACGCCCGCACTCTCGGACCGCTGACCGGCGTCGTCAGCAACGCCGGCATTACCCACGACGCCCCGGCCGTGTTACAGAACCCGGCGCAGTGGTCGGAGGTGATCGACACCAACCTCACCGGAACCTGGAACGTGGTCCGCAGCTGCGTATTCGGCTTCCTCAAGGAGCGCGCCGGCACGGTGGTCACCATGTCCTCGGTCGCCGGCATCCAGGGCAACGCCGGCCAGACCGCGTACGCGGCGAGCAAGGCCGGGATCATCGGCTTCACCCGCTCGCTGGCCAAAGAGGTCGCCCGCTACGGCGTCCGGGCCAACGTGGTCGCGCCGGGCTACATCGAGTCCGACATGACCGCAGCCCTGTCGGACAAGCTGCGGGCCGAGGCATTGAAGCTGATCCCACTCGGCCGTTACGGGAACCCGGACGACGTGGCCGGGCTGGTCGCCTTCTTGATGTCAGCACGGTCGAGCTACATCACCGGCCAGGTGTTCCAGGTCGACGGCGGCATTCGGCTGTGAGCCCGCAGTGGCGGCCGGCGCCCGAGCCGCGCCGCGCTGCGCCG
This sequence comes from uncultured Actinomycetota bacterium, assembly GCA_963731295.1. GTDB lineage: Bacteria > Actinomycetota > Actinomycetes > Propionibacteriales > Propionibacteriaceae > Microlunatus. Next base: position 972,892 of record CAVSUP010000003.1, on the reverse strand, counting down.
CTCCGAGCCCTCGACGCGTACGCCGTGGGCGACGAGCCCGGCACGGCCCGGGGTCGACTGGCCGTGACCGCTGATCTGCCCGGCCTGTCCGGACATTTTCCCGGCCACCCGATCCTGCCCGGGATCTATCTCCTGGAGGCGGCCCTGCAACTGCTCGACGTGGTCTGGCCCGACCGGACGCTGCGAGCGGTCGAACGGCTCCGTCTTGTCCGCGCCGTGGTGCCCGGCGAACAGGTCGAGCTGACCGTCGCGACCGGACGTGACCCGGCCGAGGTCAAGATCACGGCCCGCGCCGCCGGGGGTGAGCTGGTCGCCACCATCACGCTCAGCCTCAGCACACCCGGCACGGGGCCGGTCGACCCGGCCCCCGACCGGACCGGACCGGAGTGCGTCGGCCCCGGACCGGCCCTCGACGCCCTTGGCCCTGCTCCCCCAACGGTGGCCGCTGCTGCTGGTCGACGAGGTCTGCGGGCATCAGCCGGGCGTCGCGCTGTGCGCCCGCAAGGCGGTCACGCTGGCGGACCCCGCGTACGCGAACGCCACCGAGGACTGGACCGGCGCCGAACTGCGCTATCCGACCGCACTGCTGCTGGAGTCGTTCGGCCAGGCGGCCGCGATGCTGGCGCTGGGCGCCAGCCATCCGATGCAGCCGGGTGAGGTGCTGATGCTGGCCGCCACCCGCGGGTTCACCCCGCGCGCGGCTGTCGGACCGGGCGCGGTGCTGCATCACGTGGTCAGGCTGGAGCGGGCCGACGCGGCCACGATGGTGGCCGGCGGCGAGATTTGGGCCTGCGATAAGGTCGTCGGAACGGTCGATCAGCTGATTGCCGTTCGGCGCGAGGAGCGTTGACGGCATCGAGGAGGAACCCCCGTGCCCTTGTCAAACGAGCGTCTTGAAGAGTTGCGCGTGATCGTGTCCGACGTGCTTGAGGTCGAGCCCGAGGAGCTCACCGACACCGGTGACTTCCAGGAAGAGTACGAGGCCGATTCGCTCCGTGCGATCGAGATCCTGGCCCGCCTGGACAAGGCGTACGGGGTCGAGATCCCGCAGGCCGAGCTCGCGGAGCTGACCAATCTGAAGGCCGTCTACCAGTCGTTGGCGAAGCACGCCGGCTGGGACTAGCCCGATGACGCGGGTCGTCGTCACCGGCCTTGGACCGGTCTCCAACATCGGGATCGGGGTCTCCGCGTACGAGGCGGCGCTCCGGGCGGGCGCGTCCGGCATCAGTCCGGTCCAGTCCTTCGACGCCAGTGGTTTCCCGCACCGCAACGCGGGCGAGGTCACCGAATTCGATCCCGGCGCGATCCTCACCTCGCTCACCCTGGACGACTGGGGCCGGACCAGCCAGTTCGCCAGCGCGGCGGCCCGGCTGGCCGTGACCGATGCCGGCCTCGATCCGTCCGCGCTGCCCAGCGGTTCGGCCGGAGTGGCCATGGGCACCACGAGCGGTGAATCGGTCGCGGTGGAGCAAGTGGTTGCGCGCATTGTCGCGGACGGCCTACCGGGGGTGCTCGAACCGGAGTGGGCCCGCCTGCCGGCCCAACACCTGGCTGAAGCCGCCGCCACCGAGCTCGGTCTGAGCGGTCCGGTGATCACGATTGCCACCGCCTGCTCGGCCAGCAACTACGCCATCGGTTACGGCTACGATCAGATCGCCTCCGACGAGGTGGACGTCATGGTCGTCGGCGGCGCCGACTCGGTCTGCCGCTGGGCCCACGCCGGCTTCTTCCGGCTCGGCGCGCTGGCGGAGACGAGCTGCTCGCCGTTCGACGCCGAGCGCGACGGGATGATCACCGCCGAGGGCGGTGCCGCGCTGCTTCTGGAAAGCCTGCCGCACGCCCGCGCCCGGGGTGCCCGGATCTATGCCGAGGTGCTCGGCTATGCCGTCAACTGCGACGCGAAACATCCGGTCGCCCCGGACCAGAGCAGCATCGCCGGTTGCATGACGACCGCGCTCGACCACGCCGGGGTCAAGCCGTCGGAGGTGGACTACGTGTGCGCCCACGGCACCGGCACCAAGGCCAACGACCTGACCGAGGTCGCGGCTCTCCGTGACGTCTACGGTGACCACCTCCCGCCCGTCAGTTCGGTCAAGTCGATGATCGGCCACACGATGGGCGCCGCGAGCGGGTTCGGCGCGATCGCCTCGGTGCTCGCCATCGCGCGCGGCTTCCTGCCGCCGACGGTCAACTTCACCACCCTCGACCCCGCCCTCGGCGACCTCGACCCGGTCGCCAACGTCGCGCGCGAGGCCACTGTGCGGGTCGCGCAGAACAATGGCTTCGCCTTCGGTGGCAACAACGCCATCACCGTCTTCGGAGCCCTCGACGGCGAGGCCGCCCGATGAGCCCGGCCACTGCCTCGCTGGCGCTGCGCGGTCACGGGGTCGTCAGTGCCGGAGGGCTCGGCCCGGACGCGCTCGCCGGGGTCGTCGCCGGCCGGTCGGTCGCCGAGCTGTTCACCGACCCCCTGCCCCGCCCGGCCGAGCCGATCTGGGGCGATTTCAACATCCGCGAACAGCTCGGCCGCAAGGGCACCAGCACCTTCGACCGGGTCACCGGTCTGGCTGTCACCGCCTGCGGCGCTGCGCTGGCCGACGCCCAGTCGAGTGCTGCGGGGCTGGACGCCGCCGACCAGTCAGCGGCCGGTGTGGCCCTCGGCACGACCGTCGGCAGCCTGCGGTCGACCGTAGAATTCAGCCAGGAAACGCTGGTCGGGGAGAAGCCCTACCTGGTCAACCCGATGCTCTTCCCCAACACGGTGATGAATTGCGCGGCCGCCCAGGTCGGCATCCGGCTCGGCCTGCACGGCGTCAACGCGACCCTGGCCGGGGGCCCGCTCGGCTTCCATCAGGCCCTGCAGTTCGTCGCCAACGCCCTCCGCCGTGGCCACGCCGAGACCATGCTGGCCGGCGCCGCCGAGGAGTTCAGCCCGCATCGGGCCTGGTCGGAGCCGGATTCGACCGGCGAGGGCGCAGCCGCGTTCGTGTTCTCGGCCGCACCTCCCGGCCCGGGCGAGGTCGGCCTGGCCGGCGTCCGCCTCGGCTTCACCGGACCGGGCACCGACCCGGCCGACGCCCTGCGCGACTGCGTCACCGCCCTCCTCGACCGGACCCCCATCGTGAGCGGCCACGCGGTCCGCGTGGTGATCACCACCGAGGACCCCGACGACCGCACCACCGAGTACGCCCCGGCCGCGGCGGCGCTCGGTCACGAGGACGCCGAGCGATTCGCGCCCAGCGAACGATTCGGCCGCTGCGGCTCGGTCACCACCGCACTCGGATTGGCGGTCTATCTGGGTGATCCGGACCGTACGCCGGGCTACGCCCTGCTGACCGCCCGCTCGGCGCGTGGCGGTGTGGCCGCCGCCCTGGTCGGATCCGGCTGATGGCGGTTGCGGTCACCGCGAGTGTGCTCCGCACCTGCCTCGGCGACGGCGCCGCCACCTTCGCCGCTCTGCTCGCCGGCGAGTCCGGCTGCCGGCGGCTGCCGGAACCGGTGACCCGGCAGGTCGGCGTGGGTTGGGGCTACCCGCTCGCCGATCCCGACCCGACCTACCGGGCCAGCCGCTGGCTCAGCGCGGCGCTGACCCAGGTCGTCCGCGACGCCGGTCTGGATTTCCGCCGCGAGCGGGTCGACTGCATCGTCGGCACTGGTTTGGGGGAGACCGCGACCCTCGAGGCGTACGCGGACCGCCTCGGCGAGCTGCCCCGCGCCGACCTCGGCTTCGACGCCGTGGTCCGCCGCGCCCTCCCGGGGGTGCGCAGTGTGGTCACCCTGTCCAACGCCTGCGCCGCGGCCGGCCATGCCCTCGCGGTGGCCCAGGACCTGCTGGAGGCCGACGAGGCGGACGCGGTCGTGGTGGCCGGCGTCGACGCGATGTCGCTGTCGATGCTCGCCATGATCGGCCGGGCCGGCGATCCGGCGACCGACCAGGTCCGGCCCTTCGACGTCGACCGGACCGGCGTCCTGCTCGGCGAAGGCGTCGGCGCGGTGGTGCTGCGGACCACTGACGGCCCCGCCCTCGGCCGGCTGCTCGGCACCGGCCTGTCCTGTGACGCCTTCCATGAGACGGCCCCGTCGTCCGCCGGTATCACCCGGGCCGTCGAGGACGCGTACGCCCGGTCCGGCCGGACGCCCGACGAGGTCGGTCTGCTGGTCACCCACGGCACCGGCACCGCGCTGAACGACCCGACCGAAGCGACCGCGATGCACGCGCTCTACGCAGCGCACGGCGCATCCCCCCTGGTCACGGCGGTGAAGGGGGCGATCGGGCATCTGTCCGGGGGGGCTGCCCTGGCCAATCTCGATGTCGCGCTCCGCTGCCTGGCCGCGGGCCAGGTCCCGCCGGTCGTCGGCCTGCGGGAGCCGATCGACGAGGCGGCCGAGCTCCGACTGGTCCGGGGCCGCCCGGCGGACTGGGACGGCGGGCTGATCCAGCTCAACGCCTTCGGCTTCGGCGGCGTGAACGCGGTCTCCCTGGTGGCGGGCCCGTCGTGATGACCGCCACTCCCCCGCCGGCCGGGGTCACCGGCTGGCATGTCCTGCTGCCGGACGCCGGCGGCTTCGACGCGGTCGCCGTGCTCGGCCGGAAGGGCCTGATCAACAAGGTGCCCGCCACCCGGCTCGGCCTCGGCGCGTCCCATCAGGCGCTCGGGCTGCCGCTGGGCGTCCGGCCGCAGCCCGACGTCGACCCGCGGCTGGCGGTGGTCGCCTGCAGCACCCTCGGCAACGTCGACGCCGTGCTGGAGATCGTCGGCGACGTGACCACCGGTGGCCTCCGCGCCGTCAGCCCGCTGGCCGCGCCCAACGCCTCCGCGAACGTGCTGGCCAGCAGCATCGCCCTGCGCTTCGGGGCCGGCGGGCCCAACCTGATGGTGGTCGATCAGGTCGACGGGGGCGCCCGCGCCCTGCGGCTGGCGCTGCGACTGCTGACCGCTGGCCGAGCGCAGCGGGTGCTGCTGGTCGGCGCCGAGTCCGCCGGTCCGGCCGCGGCCGCCATCGGCGGCGGCGCCGCCGTGCGCAGCGGGGCCGCCTGCCTGGTGCTCGAGACCGGCGAGGCCCGCGTACGCCTCGGTCTCGACGTCGACCCGACCGGCCCCCCCTCGGCCGAGACCGGACTGGACCAGTTGATCAGCCTGGCGCGCGCGGTCGATCGAGCCGATCGGGAGCGTCGGCCGGCCGAGCTGACCCTCGGTCCGGACCGCGTACGGATCGAGGTGCTCGGATGATCCCCCTCCTGGCGCCGGGCCGTCCGGGCGGACCGCACTGCATCGCCGTTCACGGTCTGGAGGGCAGCTGGCCGGCGTGGCAGTCGGTCGCCGACGCCCTCGGCCCGCGGTGGCGGTTCAGCGCGCTGGACCTGCCGTGGCGAGCGGGCAGCAACCAGCGCTGGCCACGACATCTGGCGGTGCAGCAGGTCGTGTCCGAGCTGGCCGAGGCGTACGCGGACGGCACCGCGGCCGGCGCGACCGGGCCTCCACTCCTGCTGGCCCACTCGCTCGGTGCCAATGTGCTGATCGAGTTGCTCACCCAGGCCGAGGCGCCGAACTGGCCGCTGGTCGCCCTCTTCCCGCTCTACCGCGGCGCCCGCGCGCCGGTCAGCTGGGAGAGCTTCGACGCGTCGCGCCGCAACTTCCAGGCCACGATCGGCGCCGGAGTACGGGCGCGGCTCGGTGAGCGGTCCGCGATGTTGGGGGAGACCCTGGTGCAGCGGATTGTCGACCGGGCCATCGAGCGGGTCGGGCCCTGCGGGCTGACCGCGACCTTCGACCGTTGGGCGCTGAGCGCCGACTTCGCCCTGGAGGAGATCGTCGCGCCGCTGCTGGTGGTGGCCAGCATCGACGACTCGGCCCTGAGCCCCGGAGCGGCGGGCGAACTCGTCGGACGGGTGACCAACGCCCGACTGGAGCTCCGCGACGAGCTGGACCATTTCGCTCATCTCAGCCATCCGGTCGAGGTCGCGGAGCTGATCGCGGGCTTCTGGAGCGACCAGCTGGAGGAGGAGGCGGGATGACGACGACCTGGACCGGGACCCTGCGACCCGCGCTCGAGGGGGCCAACATCCGCTGCTGGATCGGCTTCAAGCACTTCCACTATCTGGCCGAGGCGGCGATCGCGGAATGGCTGCTCGCGCACACCCCTGGCACCCGCCGGTTGTTCCTCGATCATGGTCTGGGCGTACGCCTGCGGCAAGTCTCCGCCCAGCTGCCCGCGGTGCTGGAGATCGACGACGAGGTGCAGGCCACGGTGCAGTGCGAGACGCCGGGCCGCTTCACCGTGCTGCTGGCGAAGGCCGGTCCGGACGGCGGTGCCGTGCCGGTCTGCAAAGCCAGGTTCCAGATCGAGCTCCAACCCCTGGGCGAGGCCACGGTTCCCCTCGATCCGAGCCGTTGGCCGCTGCTGCCACCCGCGGTCGAGGCCATGCCCGACCCGGCGGCCGCCGCCCGCCCAGTCCCGGACACCGCGTACGCGTGGACCTGGACGGTGCCCTACTACTACGGCCAGTTCTCGACCGTGGCCGCCGGCTCGGCCTTCATCAAGACCCTGGAGGAAGCGGTTGACCGGTTCCTGGCCGACCGCGGGCTGGCGGTGCCGGAGCTGGTCGAGGACCGCGGCTGGATCCCGGTGGTCTCCCGGTATCGACTCCGGCTGCTGGCCGACGCCAGAATCGGCGAGGACGTCAGGTCGGCCTTCTGGGTCACCGACGTGCTCCGCGGGACGCTGTTCGACGGGGTGCTGGAGTGCTCGGTCCGCCGCGGCGAGGACACCGTGGTGGTCGCCCGGGCGACGATCCTGCATGGGTACGCCGTGAGCACCGGCCCCCGCGCCGGGCAGCTGGCCGAGCTCGACGAGACGACGATCGCGGCCCTGTTGGGGCCGGGTCGACCTGACCGGGACGGAGAGAGTTGAGGATGGCGCGACCAAAGGTTCCGAAGGTGTACTTCTCCTTCCGGAGCCCGTACAGCTGGCTCGGCCTGGAACGGCTCCGGCGGGCGGCCCCGGAGGTGCTCGACCAGCTCGAGTGGGTGCCGTTCTTTGACCCCGACCCGACGACCGATGAGCTGCTGACCGCCGCCTCGGCCGAGTTCCACTACGTCCAGATGAGTCGGGCCAAGCACTTCTACCTGCTGATGGACACCCGGCGGCTGGCGGCGGCGATGGGCATGGAGATGATCTGGCCGATCGACGTCGACCCGTGGTGGGAGCGCCCGCACCTCGGCTATCTGGTCGCGCACCGGGAAGGCCGGGCCCGCGAGTTCTACGCCGCGGCGGTGGAGGCCCGCTGGCAGCGGGGCGAGGACATCTGCACCGAGCCGGTGATCCGCGACGTCGCCGTCCGTGCGGGCGTGGACCCGGACACCGTCGCCGCCGCCCCCGACGACCCGGAGATCCGGCAGGCCGGGGTCGACGCGCTCGCCGCGGCCTACCATGACGACATCTTCGGCATCCCCTACCTCAAGCACGGCCGGCAACGCTTCTGGGGCTACGACCGGGTCGACGCCTTCCTCGACTACTGGCGCACCCAACCGTGGCCCGCCGGCCCAGACCCGGAGCCCGCGCTGGTGGCCGGCTACGACACCGATACGGCCGGCGGCTGTGGCTGAGCGCGGGCGACGGCCCCGACGCAGTCCGGAGGAGGAGCGCACCCACCGGCGGCAGCGGCTCGCGGCGGCGTGCGCGATCCTGTCCGATCATGGCTTCGACTACGGCGCGGGCGGTCACATCACCGCGCGCGACCCGATCGACACCGACCACTTCTGGATCAACCCGTTCGGCCGGCACTTCAGCCAGGTCCGGGTCTCCGACCTGCTCCTGGTCGATGCCGCCGGCACTGTCGTCGAGGGCACCGGCACCATCAACCCGGCCGGCTATGCCATTCACTCCCGGATCCACGAGCGGCACCCGCAGGTGACCTGTGCGGTCCACACCCACTCGGTCTTCGGGAAGACCTTCTCCACCCTCGGCCGGTTGCTCGACCCGATCACCCAGGACGCCTGCGCGTTCTTCGAGCGACACGCGCTCTTCTCCGAATACTCCGGCGTGGTCCTGTCGCTGGACGAGGGGCAGCGGATCGCCGAGACCATCGGCGACGGGATCGGCGTGGTGATGCAGAACCACGGCCTGCTGACCGTCGGCGGCAGCGTCGAGGAGGCCGTCTGGTGGTTCCTCAGCATGGACCAGTGTTGCGAGGTGCAGTTGCGGGCTGAATCGGCCGGCTCACCCATCCCCATCGGACCAGACGCCGCCCGCGTCGCCCGGGACGAGATCGGTACGGCCGGCATCGCCCGGCTCAACTTCCGCCCCCTGTACGACGAGCTGGTCGCGCGCCGGCCCGAGCTGGTGGCGATCGAGGATGGCTGAGCTGCTGGCCGAGCGGGCCGCCCGCCCCTTCACCGATGACTTGGCCCTGACCGACGACCGGGTACGCCTGACCTGGGCCGAGCTGAACCTTCGGGTCAACCGCTGGATGCACCTGCTGGAGCGACTGCGTATCGGGCCCGGCGACACGCTGGCGCTGATGGCGCAGAACCGCGCCGAGGTGTTCGAGCTCGTGCTGGCGGTGATCCACCGCGGATGCGTGCTGGTGCCGGTCAGCTGGCAGCTGACCGCCGACGAGGTCGCCTACCTGCTGGGCGACTCGGGGGCCACGCTCCTGGTCTGTGACCCCGAACGGGGTGCGGTCGCCACCGACGCCTGCGCGCTGGTCGAGCGCCCGATCCAGCTGGTGAGCCTTGGCGACGATGCCGAGCAGCGACTGGCCGCCTGCTCGGCGGCCGAGCCCGCCGATCAGCAGTCCGGGGCCCTGTTGATGTATACCTCGGGCACCACCGGCCGACCCAAAGGCGTGCTGAACGGGCTCTTCGTCGCCGGCAGCCCGCTCGACCGGATCCGGCGCCAGCTGGACTACGCCGGACGGATGCTCGCCGTCCCCGACCACGGCACCAATTTGCTGGTCGGCCCCTGGTATCACTCGGCCCAGCTCTATTTCGCCCTGCTCCCGCTCCTTCGGGGTGTCCGCCTGGTCCTGCATCCACGCTTCGACGCCGAACGCCTGCTGGACACCATCGACCGTGAACAGGTGAGCATCACCCACCTCGTCCCGACCCACTTCGTCCGGCTGCTCCGCCTGCCGGACACGGTGCGCGACCGATTCCGCGGTGACCGGCTCGAGGTGGTCTGGCACGGTGGTGGGCCCTGCTCGGTCGAGGTCAAGCAGCAGATGCTCGACTGGTGGGGTGACTGTCTGGTGGAGTACTACGGCGCGACCGAGGGTGGTGCAGCGACCATGATCACCGCGGCCGAAGCGCGGCAACGGCCCGGCAGCGTCGGACGGGCGCTCTATCCGTCGCAGCTGCTGGTGGTCGACGAGCAGGGGGCCGCAGTTCCGGCCGGTGACCTGGGCCGGGTCTTCGTCAGTCGGCGCCACGGCTTCGCCTATCACGGCGATCCGGCGAAAACGTCGGCGGCGCATCTCGGCAACGGCATCTTCACCTACGGCGAGCTCGGCTATCTGGACGATGACGGCTATCTCTATCTCGCGGGGCGGTCCAGCGACGTGATTGTCTCGGGTGGGGTGAACGTCTATCCGGCCGAGGTCGAGGCCGCGCTGCTCGCCTGTCCACAGGTCAGCGATGCCGCAGTGGTCGGGACGCCGGACGTCGAGTTCGGGGAGCTGGTGCTGGCGTACGTACAGCCGGCCGACCCGGCTCTCGCCGGGGCCGGCCTGAGTGCGGCGATCGAGGCGGACCTCCGGACGCGGCTGGCCGGGTTCAAACTCCCCCGGCGCTACGTCTTCGTGTCCCCGATCCCCCGCGACGAGGCCGGCAAGCTGCGCGCCGGCGCCCTGTCCACGACCGGTGAGGTGGCGATATGACCGCGGAAGCGGCGCCGGACATCGCCGATCCGCAGACCTTCGCCGACGCGGTGCCATACGCCCACTTCGACCGGCTACGAGCGGCCGGCGAGGTGGTCTGGGTGGACGAACCGCTGCTGGTCCGGCACAGCAGTCAGGGCCGGACGGCCGATCGCGGCAGCGGCTACTGGGCCGTGCTCAGCCATCGCGCCGTCGTCGAGGCCTCGCGTACGCCGGCGATCTTCTCCTCCGCGGCCAAGGGGGCGTTCCTGCCCGACCCCCGCACGCCGGCGGATCTGCGCGCCGCCCGGCAGCTGTTGATCAACATGGACGATCCGCGGCACGGTCGGGTTCGTCGACTGGTCGGTTCCTCGTTGACCCCGCGGGCCGTCGCTCGACTGCAGGACAGCATCTTCGGGTACGCCGCCGACCTCGCCGCCGACTTCAGACGACGGGGCCGGGTCGACGGGGTGCGCGATGTCGCGGTCGAGTTGCCGCTGCTGGTGCTGGCCGACCTGCTGGGGGTGCCGGCCGCCGACCGGGAGCTGATGTTCGGCTGGAGCAATGTGCTGGTCGGCTTCGACGATCCGGAGTACGGCGGCGGCGACATCGAGGCCTACCGGGCCGTCTTCGCCGAAGCCGCTCGCTACGTCTTCGGGCTGGCTCGGCAGCGGCGGGAGGAGCCCACGGCCGACCTGACCAGCATCCTGGCCAATGCCGAGATCGACGGCGAGCGGCTCAGTGACGCCGAGCTGGTGAATTTCTGGCTGCTTCTGGTCGTCGGCGGCAACGAGACCACCCGCCACCTGCTGGCCGGCTCGCTGCTGGCCTTTGCCGAGCATCCGGGCCGGGCGGCCGAGCTGGCGGCAGATCCGGATCTGGTCGAGCCGGCCATCGAGGAGTTGCTGCGCTGGGTCAGTCCGACCATGCAGTTTCGGCGCACGGCGACCGCCGACACTGAGCTCGCCGGCCAAGAAATCGCGGCCGGGGACAAGGTGGTGCTCTATTACATCGCCGCCAACCGCGACCCGGAGGTGTTCGACGATCCGCACACCCTGCGCTTCGACCGGCCGAGCAACCCGCATCTCGCCTTCGGCATCGGCCCGCACTTCTGTCTTGGCGCCAATCTGGCCCGTCTCGAGCTGCGCGCTCTGCTGACCGCGCTCGCTTCCGACCTGCCCTCGCTGCGGCTGGCCGGGGCGCCGGTACGGCTGGCCTCCAATTTCGTCAACGGACTGAAGGGCCTCCCCCTGAGTCTGGAAGAAAGGACCTGATCATGGCCACCAAGAACGACGTCAGCAAGATCGCTCTCGCCCTGCCCGAGACCACTGCGGAGACCTGGTACACCACGCCCGGCTTCAAGGTGAAGGGCAAGGGCTTCCTCCGTCTCCGCACCGAGGCCGAAGGCGGCCTGGTCGTCTTCGTCTCCGACCTCGGCGAGAAGGAGGCCCTGCTCGAGTCCGATCCCGAGGTCTTCTTCACCACCGACCACTACGACGGCGACCCCATTGTCCTGATCCACCTGAGCAAGATCAAGATGGCCGAGCTCCGGGAGTTGATCACCGAGTCCTGGCGTCTCAAGGCCCCCGCCACCCTCCGCAAGAAGTTCGACGAAGAGCACGACTAGCCCCGTCGTTCCCTGAGCCGGTCGAAGGGTCACCAGTCAGGCGATGTCACCCTCATGATCATCTTCCGCCGCGGCCAGCAGGTCGTGCCGGTGGTTGAGCGTGGTCCGCATCCGTCCGTGGCTCTGCCCGAGCTCGATTTCGGCCGCGTCGATCCGATGCCAGGCCGGCAGGTCCAAGGGGTGCACACCGCGTTCAGCGAGAAGTTGATCAAGATCATTCGCACGGCCGTGCGGGACGACCACTCCGTCGTGCAGGTCAGCCAGGAGCGAGGTCACCGTCTCCACCGCATCAGACTTGTTGGTGCCGATGACGCCGGTCGGACCGCGCTTGATCCAGCCGGTCACGAACTCGTCGGCGGAGAAGCCGCCGTTGCGGATCACCCGACCCTCGGCGTGCGGCACCCGACCCGTGCGCTCGTCGTACGGCACGCCCGGCATGGCCAGCCCGCGATAGCCGACTGACCGCACGACCAACTGAGCGGCGATGGTGGAAGTCATGCCCGTGCCGACGAGCGAGCCGTCTTTGCTGATCATGGTCGACTCGACCTCGACCGCCGCGACCCGCTCGTCGCCGATGATCATGGTCGGCCGCCGCCAGAAGTGGAAGTGCAGTCGTCGATCGGCGTGCCCTCGCGGTCGCTCGGCCCACCCGCGCATCACGGCGAGGTTCCTCGTGGCGACCTTGTCCTGATCGGCGACGGCCTGGCTGGTGGCGTCGAGCTCGAGGTCGGCAGCATCGATGATGATCTCGACGCCCTCGAGCTCGCCCAGCTCGCGCAGCTCCTTGGTGGTGAAGGTGGTGAAGGCCGGCCCGCGCCGGCCGACGATGTGGACGTCGGTGATCTTCTTGTGCTCCAGGGCGGCCAGCACCTCGTCGGCCATATCGGTGTCCTCGAGCTGGTCGGCCGACTTGATCAACACCCGGGCGACGTCCAAGGCGACATTGCCGACTCCGACGACGACCGCATTCGTCGACGTGGCCACCAGCTCGTTGATCATGGTCGCCACCAGACGGTCCCCGGCCTCCCGCTCCGTATCGGGATGGACGTCAGGATGCCCGCAATACCAGGCGACGAACTCGGCGGCGGCGATGCTTCCCGGCAGGTCCTCGCCCGGAATGTCGAGTCGCTTGTCGCTGCCCGCCCCGTACGCGTAGATCACCGCATCGACGGCACCGCGCAATTCCTCGACGGACACGTCGACCCCGATCGTCACATCGCCGAAGAAGCGGACGCCGGACTTCTCCAGCGTCCGTTCCAGCGTGTTGCGGATCGACCGGATCGAATGATGATCCGGCGCGACCCCATAGCGAACGAGCCCGAACGGCACCGGCAGCCGATCGATGACTGCCACCTGGACGGGCACGTCGGCCTGCTGGCTCAGCGCCTCCGCCGCATAGATACCCGACGGGCCGGCTCCGATGATCGCGACCACGAAGGGCACCTGGGCTGGCGTCACCGGGTCAGTATCACCGATGGTGACGCCGCTCAGCCGACGGACACCGGTTCGGGCTGCGGCTGCTCGCTCGATGATTCGGGCGGCGCGTCCGCTCCCTCGGCGGTCGATTCGGAGGACTGATCCCGATCGCCGCCGCCGGCTCCCCGCCGGTTGCGACCACCGCGGCGGTTCCGCGCCGGCTTGTCACCGGTCGAAGACCCGTCGGACGCGGCCGCCTCACCGGCTGGCTCACTCGGCTTGGTAGTCTCGGCCGGCTTGCCGTTGGCGGAGCCACTCGCACCACCGGATCCACGCCGATCACGCGGCCGGGGCTCGCGGGTGCCACCGTCAGCCTGACGCTGCGACTCGACCGGCATGTCGTGCAGCTCGACCCCGCGGCCGTGGCAGTGCGGACATTCGGTGGTGAAGGCCTCCAGCAGTCCGGTCCCGATCTTCTTTCGGGTCATCTGCACGAGGCCGAGGCTGGTGATCTCGGCGACCTGATGCCGGGTTCGATCCCGGCCGAGGCACTCGACGAGCCGACGGAGCAGCAACTCACGGTTGTTGGGCAGCACCATGTCGATGAAGTCGATCACGATGATGCCGCCGATGTCGCGCAAGCGGAGCTGCCGAACGATCTCCTCAGCCGCTTCCAGGTTGTTGCTGGTCACCGTGGCCTCGAGGTTGCCCCCGGCGCCGGTGAACTTTCCGGTGTTGACGTCGATCACCGTCATCGCCTCGGTGCGGTCGATGACCAAGGACCCGCCTGAGGGCAGGAAGACCTTGCGCTCCAGGCCCTTGGCGATCTGCTCGTCGAGTCGGAACTCGCCGAAGAGATCGCGCCCGTCGCTGGAATCCCAGCGCCGCAGGCGGTCCTGGAGGTGCGGCGCCACATGGGTGACGTAGCCCTCGATCGCTTCGTAGGCGTCGTTCGAGCCGTTGTTGCCCTGGATGATCAACTCCGAGAAGTCCTCGGTGAACAGGTCACGGACGATCCGTACGGTCAGATCGGGTTCGCCGTAGAGCAGCTGCGGACCCTGCCCGGCGGTGAGCTTCCGCTCGATGTCCTCCCATTGGGCCTTCAGCCGATTGACGTCGCGGACCAACTCGTCCTCGCTAGCCCCCTCGGCTGCCGTCCGGACGATCACGCTGGCGGACTCCCCGACCAGGTCGGACAGGATGTCCTTCAGCCGGCGACGCTCGATGTCGGGGAGCTTGCGCGAGATGCCGGACAGGTGACCGCCCGGCGCGTAGACGATGTAGCGACCCGGAATCGAGACGTGATTGGTCAACCGGGCGCCCTTGGCGCCGATCGGATCCTTGGTCACCTGGACCAAGATCGTCTGACCCGACTTGAGCACCCGCTCGACCTTGCGGTTCTGACCCTCGGCCCCGAACGAATCCCAGTCGACCTCGCCGGCGTAGAGCACGGCATTGCGGCCCCGGCCGATGTCGATGAAGGCCGCCTCCATGGACGGCAGCACATTCTGTACGCGGCCGACGTAGACATTGCCGATCAGCGATGCGGCGGAATCCCGATCGACGTAGTGCTCGACCAGGATGTCGTCCTCGAGCACCGCGATCTGCGCCAGATCATCCCGTTGCCGGATGATCATCTTCCGGGCGACCGCCTCACGGCGGGCCAGGAACTCAGCCTCACTGAGGATCGGCGCGCGCCGACGGCCGGCCTCGCGACCTTCGCGCCGGCGCTGGCGCTTGGCCTCCATCCGGGTCGAACCGTCGATCCCGGTGACCTCGTTGCTGGACTTCTGCTGAGCCTGACGGCGGGGCTCGCGGACCCGCACCACGACCTCGGTCGGATCGTCGGGGGCCGAGCCGGCGTCCTCGCCGCGACGACGACGCCGCCGCCGGCGCCGGCGCTGGCCGTCACTCTCACCGTCAGACTCGTTGTCGGCCGCGTCGTCATCCGTACCGGACTGATCAGAGCCGTCGTCGGGGGTGGACTCCGTCGTGGGGTCGTCGTCGCCGGAATCGGCGGTGTTGGCCTCATCGGCACCGGACTCAGCGCCAGACTCGTCGTCCGCGCCGCCCCGGCGACGACGGCGGCCACCCCGACGACGACGGCGCCGACGAGAATCACCGTCGCCCTCGGAGCTGTCGGCGTCCGCCGGATCCGAGTCGTCGGAGTCGGTGTCCTCAGTCGCGGTGTCCTCAGTCGCGGTGTCCTCAGTCGCGGTGTCCTCAGGCGCGGTGTCCTCGGGCTCGCCGGTCTCGGCGTCCGCGACGACGGCGTCCGCTTCCGGCTCAGCCGCTTCCAGCTCGGGGGCGGGCTCCGCGCTCAGCGGCTCCTCGGCCACGGTCTCCGCGAGCGCCTCGAGGGCAACGGCAACCTCGGAGAGCATCTCGTCGGCTGACTCTTCGGCCGCGGGGGCAATCTTCTTCGCGGCCCGCTTGCGCGGCGTTTTGACCGGTGCAGCGGTGCCGGGCTCTTCGGACTCCGCCGACTTGGCGACGGCCTTCTTGGCAGTGCGCTTGGCCGGCGCCCGCTTGGCCGCCTTCTTGGCCGGCGGCGCCTTCGCGGCGGCCGGAGCCTCAGGCTCAACCGCCGGCGCCTCAATCTCAACAGCCGGCGTCTCAATCACGGGGGCCGGCACCTCGATCGGCGACGCATCCGCAGCGCTGGTCGGCGGTCCCGCGGGTCGGCTGGCCGCTCGACGGCGCCGAGGCGGGGCGGCAGGTGGCTCTGGTTGTTCGGGGGTGTGGTTCTCGGGCTCGTTGTCGAGCATCCGGACTCCTCTATACGCGCTCACGCGCGCTGTTCTCGTTTCGCGCTCAAGGCGGCAAGGCCCGGGCGGCGGAAGCTATGGAATCGACGCAGTGGTAGCGGCGCTCCCGCGGTCAATCGTCGCTGTCGTCACACTCGAGCAGCACGCTCGTCGCGGTGGAGAGATCCGTCCACCAGATCGAGGTCGGACCAAATGGAAGTCCGAACCGCGTTCAGTATCCCACAAGTCCCACCCGTATCAATGCCGGTGTCGGCCGAGCCCGGTCACGGTTCGGTGATGGCACCGGTTTCGACGTCCAGCCGGCCCTGGGTCAAGCGGGTCAGAACCGGCACCTCGAGAGGGTCGAAGTCTGGGGTCAGTGTGTGCAGCGCGCTCAGCACGTCGTCCGGCCGGACCAGCGGCACCTGGTGCGCCAGCGTCACCGCCAGTCCTTCGCCGTCGGAGATCAACGCCACGACGGCACCACGCGCATCGAACGCTCGGACGCCGTTCTTGGTCATCCGCTCGACGGACACAGCAGCCTCAGCGAGGAACGCGGCCACGGCCCGATCGAGCACGTCGGCCGTGACGCCGATCAGCCGGATCTGCCAGCGCGAGCCGGTCAACAGGTCGGCCAGTGCTCCCGGCGGGGCGGTCACCACTTCGACGACGTCCAGTCCGGGCGGCAGCGCGGCGTCCAGCGCCTCGCGGACCCGATCGGGATCGCAGGCTTCGGCCAATCCGATCTCCAGATACTCCGCCTCACTGGCCGCACCGGTCGGCGAGGCGTTCGCGTACGAGATCCGCGGGTGGGGCGAGAATCCGGAGGAGTAGGCCATCGGCACCCCGGCCCGGCGCAGCGCCCGCTCGAAGGCCCGACCGAAATCGCGGTGGCTGGTGAAGCGGGCCCGCCCGCGCTTGGCGTACCGGATCCGCAGCCGCTGGACCGGGGGGGCCTGCTGCTCCGGCTGGGGTCGGTTCGCCACGAGCGTCGACCCTACCCCTCGGTGCCGACCTGTGGGGTCAGACCTTGGCCGGTTCGACGGCGCGGTGGTCGGTGGTGTCCGGGTCGGTGTCGAGGTCGTGCTCATCGAGCATGGTCGTCTCGTCGAACGGATCCTGACCGCTGAGCACCTTCGCGACCTGGTCCTTGTCGATCGACTTGGTCCAGGTGCCGACCAGCAGGGTGGCCACCGCATTGCCGGAGAAGTTGGTGACCGCTCGGGCCTCGGACATGAAGCGGTCGATGCCGACGATCAGCCCGACCCCGTCGACCAGCTCGGGACGGTGCGACGCCAGGCCGCCGGCCAGCGTGGCCAGCCCGGCTCCGGTCACGCCCGCCGCACCCTTCGACGCCACCATCATGAACAGCAGCAGCGAGATCTGCTCGGGCACCGACAGTGGATTGCCCATCGCCGAAGCGATGAACAGCGACGACATCGTCAGGTAGATCGCTGTGCCGTCCAGGTTGAACGAATAGCCCGTCGGGACGACGATGCCGACTGTGGGCTTCGCGACCCCCAGATGCTCCATCTTGGCGATCAGCCGCGGCAACGCCGATTCGGAGGATGAGGTCGACACGATCAGCAGGAACTCGCGGCCGAGGTACTTCAGCACCTTGAAGATGTTGATCCCGGTGACCAGCTTGAGGATCAGTCCGAGGATGACGAAGACGAAGATCGCGCAGGTGATGTAGAAGCCGATCATGATCACCGCGAGCGCCTTCAACGCGTCCAGTCCGGTCTCGCCGACCACCGCGGCGATGGCCCCGAAGGCGCCGATCGGCGCAGCCCACATGATCATCGACAGCACCCGGAAGACCAAGCGCTGCAGATGCCCGATGCCCACCAGGATGGGCTTTCCCGCCTTGCCCATCGCCTGGAGGCCGAAGCCGATCAGCAGGGCCACCAGCAGGGTCTGCAGCACGACACCCGAGGTCAGTGAGGAGAACAACGTTTCCGGGATCATGTGCAGCAGGAAATCGGCGGTGGTCGTCTTCTCCGGGACCGTCGGGGTCTTGCCGGCGACCAGCCGGATGCCCTCGCCAGGATGGATGATGTTGCCGACGACCAGTCCGATGCCCAGCGCGACGGTGGACATCACGATGAAGTAGATGAGCGCGAGGCTGCCGACCTTGCCCACCTGAGCGGCGCTGCGGACCGAGCCGACACCGATCACGATGCTGCAGAAGATGACCGGCGAGATCATCATCTTGATCAGGTTGACGAAACCGGTGCCGATCGGTTTGAGCTGTTTGGCGAAGTCGGGGGCGATGAAGCCCACCGCAATGCCGAGAAGCACCGCGACGATGACCGCGATGTAGAGGTAGTGGGTGCGTTCCTTCTTGACCTTGCCGACCGGGTTGCCGGTGGTCGGCGGTGATGCTGTAGCCATCGAGATCTCCTCGTCGAGAATCGTGCGGGTGGACACAGCTTGCGATCCTGGCGTACCCGGTGTCTGCTTTTGTTCGTTGAGTTCACGCTGGGTGGCAAGTTGACGATCCGGGCTGAGCAGGCAGACTCAGGCCTATGAGCCTGCTGCGCCGCGGTCGATCGACGCCCGTGGCTCGGCAGATCCTGCTGCTGCAGCTTGTCGTCTTGGTGGTCGTGGTGCTCGGCAGCTTGGCCCTGGCCTACACCGATGCGCGGCGCGACGCCGAGCGGGCGGCGACTGATCAAGTGCTCGCGGTGGCGCGTACGGTCGCGGAGTCCCCGGCCATCGATCAGTCCATCCAGACCGCGGACCCGTCGAGCCGTCTGCAGCCGTACGCAGAGAGCGTGCGCCGCGACACCGGCACCGACTTCGTGGTGATCATGGACCGCAGCGGCATCCGCTGGACCCATCCCGAGCCGACCAACATCGGCAAGAAGTTCCTCGGCTCGATCGACCTGGCCCAGCAGGGACAGGCACAGACCGAGCGGTACGCCGGCACCCTGGGACCGTCGATCCGGGCCGTGGTGCCGGTGCTCCGCGGCGGCCAGGTGGTCGCGCTGGTCGCCGTCGGGGTCACCGTGCAGAAGATCAACGCGGCCTTGGCCGACGCTCTCCCCCAGCTCGGCCTTGCCGCGGTCGCCGTCCTCGTGGTCGGACTGCTGGGCGCGTTGTTGATCAATCGTCGGTTGCGCCGACAGACCCACGGGATGGGTGAGCGGGAGATCACCCGGATGTATGAGTACTACGACGCCGTGCTCCGATCGGTCCGGGAGGGCCTGATGCTGCTCGACGGATCGGGCCGGATCCAGTTGATCAACAACGAAGGCGCACGACTTCTCGGCGTCGATCCCTCGGCCGTCGGCTTGTCGATCGCCGAGGTCGGGCTCCCGAGCGAGCTGATCGCGGCGCTGTCAGGCAACGACGCGATGACCGACGAGATCCACCTGGTCGACGCCCGGATGCTGGTCTTCAACCGACGGCCGGCCGGGCCGGCCGACCGGCATCTCGGCTCGGTGATCACCCTGCGCGACCACACCGAGATCCAGGCATTGTCGGGCGAGCTCGACACCGTACGCGGGCTCGCGGACTCCCTGCGCTCACAGAATCACGAGGCGGCGAATCGCTTGCACACCGTGGTATCGCTCATCGAGATCGGCCGCCCCGAGGACGCCGTGGCCTTCGCCACCGAGGAACTGGAGATGGCCCAGCAGCTGACCGATCGGGTCGTCAGCTCGGTCGAGCATCCGGTGATCGCGGCCCTGCTGCTGGGCAAGATGGCCCAGGCCAGCGAGCGCGGTGTGCAGCTCAGGATCACCCCGGAGTCCTACCTGCACGAGCTGGGCCTCGATCCGCACGACGCGGTGACGGTGCTCGGCAACCTGATCGACAACGCCATCGACGCCACCGCCGAATCCGACCGAGATCGGCAGGTGCTGGTCGAGTTGCGGATCGATGAGCGGTCGTTCGCGATCCGGGTCGACGATTCCGGCCCGGGGTTGAATCATGATCAACAGCAGCTCGCCTTCCGGCGGGGCTGGTCGACCAAGACCAACACCGATTCCCGGTTCGGCCGCGGGATCGGTCTGGCCCTGGTGGTGCAACTGGTACGCAAGTACCGGGGCCGGATCGAGGTTGACACCAGCGACCTGGGCGGTGCGTCTTTCATGATCGACATCGAGAACGCTGGCCTTGTGGGGACGTCGTGACTTTCCGGGTGCTGGTGGTCGAGGACGAAGAGGTGGCCGCGGCCGCCCATGCCGCGTACGTGCACCGGCTGCCGGACTTCGAGGTCGCCGGAGTGGCTCGAACCGCGCGGGCGGCCGTCGAGTTCCTGGCCGCGGACGACGCGGTGGATCTGATCTTGCTGGACATGCACCTGCCCGACGGGCATGGCCTGGGTCTGTTGCGGCACCTGCGGGGAGCGGGCCATGCCAGTGACGTGATCGCGGTGACGTCGGCGCGTGATCTCGAGGTGGTCCGGCACGCCGTCGCCCAGGGAGTGATGGCCTATTTGATCAAGCCGTTCACATTCGCCGGCTTCCGCGTCAAGCTCGATGACTATGCCGCGTACCGCAAGCAGTTGGCGGCCCAGCACGAGCTGGTCGATCAGCACGACGTGGATGCGATGCTCGCCGCGTTGCGCCCGACGGCCCGGACGGAGTCTTTGCCCAAGGGCTTGACCCGCAGCACACTGGCCCTGGTGACCAAGACCCTGCGCGAATCGGGTGACCCCGTGACCGCCTCGCAGGTCGCGGCGATCATCGGAGCGTCGCGGGTGACCGCGCGGCGCTATCTGGAGTATCTGGCCGACAGCGGGTCGGCGAGCAAGGAGAGCCGCTACGGCGGGACCGGCCGGCCCGAAGTCGAATATCGCTGGTCTCACCAATAGACCCTTGCCCTCGACCAGCCGGCCCAGCGGTTAGCCGTAGAGCTTCTCCGCGTACGCGGGTCCGTAGTAGAGCTCGAGATCTTCGAGGGTCTCTTCGGGCCGTTCCAGGGCCTGAGCGATGACCGGCCGGGTGGCCATCCGGCTTTCCCAGGTCTCCGGCCTCCACAGCTGCGAGCGCAGGAAGGCCTTCGCGCAGTGATGGAAGATCTGGTCGATCTCCACCACCACGGCCAGGATCGGGCGGTGCCCCTTCACGATCATCGCGTCGAAGAACGGGGCATCGGAGACGAGCCGGGCCCGGCCGTTGATGCGCAGGGTGTCGCCGCGGCCGGGGATCATGAAGAGCAGGCCGACGTGCGGGTTGACCAGGATGTTCCGGTAGCCGTCGGCGCGCCGGTTGCCCGGACGCTCAGCGATGGCAATCGTGGTGGCGTCGATGACGTACGCGAGCTGGCCGGCCGGGTCACCCTTGGGCGAGACGTCGGCAGCGCCGCTCGCGTCAGCTGTCGCGATCAGACAGAACGGCGAGCTGGCCAGCCATTCCCGGTCCAGCTCGTGCAGCGCGGCTCGATCCTTGTTCGCCGCCGCCTCGCCCGGGACGCCGAGGAGGGCAACGAGCTCGTCGACGGTCGTGATCTGCTGCTCGGTCATGGCGCCAGCCTAAACTTCACCGCGAACGATTTTCCCGGACCAGCCCCGCCCTTTCAGGGGCGCCGATGATCAGATCGGGGTCAGCGGCAGCAGACTCCGGCCGGTCGGACCGATCTGGATCGTGGTGTCCATCTGGGGACAGACCCCGCAGTCGAAGCACGGCGTCCACCGGCAGTCGTCCACCTCGACCTCGTCGAGCGCGTCCTGCCAGTCCTCCCACAGCCAGTCGCGATCGAGCCCGGCGTCGAGGTGATCCCAGGGCAGCACTTCGGCGTACTCCCGCTCCCTCGTGGTGTACCACTCGAGATCGACTCCGGTGCCGTCCAGCGCCTTCTCGGCGCAGTCGGCCCAGCGCGCGTACGAGAAGTGTTCGCTCCAGCCGTCGAAGCGACCGCCGTCGGCCCACACCGCCTCGATGATCTTGCCGACCCGGCGATCGCCGCGGGACAGCAGTCCTTCGATGATGCCGGGTTTGCCGTCGTGGTAGCGAAAACCGATCGCCTTGCCGTACTGCCGATCGCTGCGAACCGAATCGCGAAGTTTGGCCAGCCGGGCGTCTGTGGTCTCCGCATCAAGCTGTGCGGCCCACTGGAACGGGGTGTGCGGCTTGGGCACGAAGCCACCGATGCTCACGGTGCAACGGATGTCGCGCCGACCGCTGACCTCCCGACCAGTGGCGATCACTCGCTTGGCCAGCTCACCGATGGCCAGCACGTCCTCGTCGGTCTCGGTCGGCAGGCCGCACATGAAGTAGAGCTTCACCTGGCGCCAGCCGTGGGAGTACGCGGCGGTGACGGTGCTGATCAGGTCCTCGTCGGTGACCATTTTGTTGATCACCTTGCGCAATCGCTGGGAGCCACCTTCGGGCGCGAAGGTCAGGCCGGACCGCCGACCGTTGCGCGAGAGCTCGTTGGCGAGATCGATGTTGAACGCATCGACCCGGGTGCTCGGCAGGGAGAGCGACACATTCGTGCCCTCGTAGCGATCCGCGAGCTGATGGGTGATCTCGCCGATCTCGGAATGATCAGCACTGGACAGCGAGAGCAGCCCGACCTCTTCGAGACCAGTGGCTTCGATGCCGGCCTGCACCATGGAACCGACGGTTTCGATGCTGCGCTCACGGACCGGTCGAGTGATCATCCCCGCCTGGCAGAAGCGGCAGCCGCGGGTGCAGCCGCGGAAAATCTCGACCGAGTAGCGCTCGTGCACCGTCTCGGCCAATGGCACCAGCGGCTTCTTCGGATACGGCCAGGCATCCAGATCCATCAGCGTGTGCTTGGCCACCCGGAACGGCACATCGGGCCGGTTCGGCGCGATCCGCTGGATCCGGCCGTCCGGGAGGTAGGAAACGTCGTAGAACTTGGGGATGTAGACCGCGCCGCCGGCGGCCAAGCGGAGCAGCAGTCCGTCCCGCCCGCCCGGACGGCCCTCGACCTTCCACTCGCGGATCAGCTCGGAGATCTTGAGGGCGATCTCCTCACCGTCGCCGAGCACCGCGGCATCGATGAATTCGGCGATCGGTTCCGGGTTGAACGCGGCGTGCCCGCCGGCCAGCACGATCGGGTCGTGCTCGCGCCGATCGACCGCGTGCAACGGGATGCCCGCCAGATCCAGAGCGTTCAGCATGTTGGTGTAGCCGAGCTCAGTGGCGAAGCTGAGCCCGAAGACATCGAAGGCGCCGACGGGCCGGTGCGCGTCCAGAGTGAACTGTGGCACCTGATGCTCGCGCATCAGCGCTTCCATGTCGGCCCAGACCGCGTACGTGCGCTCGGCCAGGATCCAGTCCCGCTCGTTCAAGATCTCGTAGAGAATCGCCACGCCCTGGTTGGGCAGGCCCACCTCGTACGCGTCGGGATAGGACAGGCACCAGCGCACCTCGACGGAATTCCAGTCCTTGACATAAGAGTTGAGCTCACCGCCGACGTACTGGATCGGCTTGCTCACCCGTGCCAGGAGCGACTCGAGTCGCGGAAAGAGGGAGTCAGGGGCCTCGTTCTCGGTGATCGTCATAACCCGGTCAGCCTAATGCCGGACCCGCCCTTTCCGCCCCCTGAGCCCGTCGAAGGCCCACCTCCACCCCGCACCGCTCGTCCGCCGAGTCCTTCGAGAACCCGTCGAAGGGCCACCTGCACCTCCGCATCATTCGTTCCCTGAGCCTGTCGAAGGGCCACCTCCACCTCCGCATCATTCGGTCCCTGAGCTTGTCGAAGGGCAAGATCCACCCTGCGTATCGGGAGTGCGCCGTTTTCGTGCCCTGAGCTTGTCGAAGGGCCATCCCCACCTCCGCATCATTCGGTCCCTGAGCCTGTCGAAGGGCCAGCCGGGCCTCCGCATCGTGCGTTCCCTGAGCCCTTCGACAAGCTCAGGAGAACCCTGTCGAAGGGCCAGCCGCACCTCCGCATCGTTCGGTCCCTGAGCTTGTCGAAGGGCAAGATCCACCCTGCGTATCGGGAGTGCGCCGTTTTCGTGCCCTGAGCTTGTCGAAGGGCCAGCCGCACCTCCGCATCATTCGGCCCCTGAGCCTGTCGAAGGGCAAGCCCCACCCTGCGTATCGGGAGTCCGCCGTTTTCGTGCCCTGAGCTTGTCGAAGGGCCAGCCGCACCTCCGCATCATTCGGCCCCTGAGCCTGTCGAAGGGCAAGCCCCACCTGCGTATCGGGAGTCCACTGTTTTCGGTCCCTGAGCCTGTCGAAGGGCCAGCTCCAGCCCCGTTTGATGGCTCCAAGAATTGTCAGTGGTGCTGTTTAGAGTGAAAACATGATCGACGCGGACACCGACCTGGATAAGGTCCCCGGCCCCGATTTGGGTCTGTTGACCAGTGCCCAGCTGGCCGCGTCGATCAGCAGTAACCATCGTGAGTTGCTGGCCCGGGAGAACCGACAGTTGGAGTTGGCGTGCGCCTGGGCCGATGTTCATGACCTCGACTCGACAAGTGCGGATTATCAGCCGCTGATCCAACGGGCGTGTCTGTTCGGCGGGGCGGGCACCCCGGAGGTGGCGGAGCATTGCACGGTCGAGTTCGGCGCCCTGCAGGCCATGTCGGAGTTTGCGGCGCGGCTGCTGATCGGTGACGCCCTCGATTTGCGGCATCGGCTGCCCACCCTGTGGGGACGGGTCCAGGCTGGTGGGGTGCGGGCCTGGGAGGCCCGGAAGGTTGCCCAGGCGACTCGGCAGCTGTCGTGGGAGGCGTGCCGTGACGTGGACCGGGCCTGCTCCGACACCCTCGGGATGATCTCCTGGAAACGGTTCGAGAAGATCCTGACCGCCACCATGCTGGACACCGACCCCACCCTGGCGGCGGAGCGGACTAGGCGGGCGCGGGTCGAGCGGGATGTGTGGGCCACCACCGGCCCCGACGGGCTGAAGGTGCTGGTTGCGAAGGCCACGTCGGGGGATGTGGTGTGGTTCATGGCCACCCTTAACCGGATCGCCGACCTCCTCGCCCGCGACGGTGACGGTGATTCGGTCGGTGCCCGCCGGTCGAAAGCGCTCGGCATCCTCGCCCAACCCGCCCACGCGCTGCAGTTACTCCTCACCCACCAATACGATCCGGACCCCCAGACCGAACCGGCCGAGCCGAACCGGCCGAGCTGGCGGACGCGTTCCTGTGGGACGACCAGGAGCCGGTCGAGCCCGGGTTCGACGACGCCCCACCCGACCCCCTCGACAACCGTGAGCGGGTCACCGACGACCCTGGACCGGTCAGCGAACCGGCCACCCAGCCGCCGGGCTTCGACGAACCGGACAGCTTGAACGAACCAGAGAGCTTCCCCGAGCGGAAGGGCGGGTCGGTTCGGCATCCGTTGCGGTTGCCGCCGATCCAGCTGACCGGCCGCCAGGTTGAGGCGTTGAAGCCGAAAGTCGTCCTCTACTACCACCTCTCCGACGCGGCGCTGACCGAAGCCGGCGGTCAGGTCCGCCCCGAACACGGCGACATGATCACCCTCGACCAACTCCACGACTTCCTCACCGACACCCACTGCCAGATCATCGTGAAACCCGTCATCGACCCGGCCGCCATCGCCCCCGTCGACGGCTACGAGATTCCCGACCGGATCCGCGAAGCCGCCCGACTCCGCCAGTTGGCTGATGTGTTCCCCTACGGCACCAACATGAGCCGCACCATGGATTTGGACCACACCGTCGCCTGGATACCACCCGATGAAGGGTGGCCCGCCCGGCCAAACCGGCGTCGACAATTTGGGCCCCAAAGGTCGCCGGACCCACCGCACCAAAACCCACAGCTGCTACGGCCACCGACAACCCGACCCCGGCACCTACGTCACCCGCACCCCCAACGGATACCTGTTCCTGGTCACCAACCAAGGCACCCTGAACTTGGGCCGCACCGCATTCAGCCACGCCATCTGGCAAGCCGCCTGCAGCAAGGATCGAGAGGGCACGAAAGCGGCTGACCGTTCCGCAGGGGCGTCGGAGGGTACGTCCGCTGAGCCTGTCGAAGCGCAACCCCTGCCAGACGCGTGATGATGTAGGCCCTTCGACAAGCTCAGGGAACGAAACACTCCGCATCCCGATTCGGAGGTCGGCTCGCGTACAAGTTGATCTTGCCCTTCGACAAGCTCAGGGAACGAACACTCCGCATCCCGGTTCGGAGGTCGACTCGCGTACAAGTTGATCTTGCCCTTCGACAGGCTCAGGGAACGAACACTCCGCATCCCGGTTCGGAGGTCGGCTCGCGTACATGTTGATCTTGCCCTTCGACAGGCTCAGGGAACGAACACTCCGCATCCCGGTTCGGAGGTCGACTCGCGTACAAGTTGATCTTGCCCTTCGACACGCTCAGGGCACGAAAGCGTGCTGACCCTTTCGCGAGGGTGTCGGAGACGACGTCCGCTGAGCTTGTCGAAGCGCAGCTGCCAGACGCGTGTTGATCTTGCCCTTCGACACGCTCAGGGCACGAAAGCGTGCTGACCCTTTCGCGAGGGTGTCGGAGACGACGTCCGCTGAGCTTGTCGAAGCGTACCCGCCAGATGGATGTTGATCTTGCCCTTCGACAGGCTCAGGGAACGAAACGCCTGACCCTTCCGCGAGGGTGTCGGAGACTACGTCCGCTGAGCTTGTCGAAGCGCACCCGCCAGATGGATGTTGATCTTGCCCTTCGACAGGCTCAGGGCACGAAACGGCTGACTCTTTCGCGAGGGTGTCGGAGGGTACGTCCGCTGAGCTTGTCGAAGCGCAACCCCTGGAACCATGTTGATGTTGCCCTTCGGCAAGCTCAGGGCACGAACACTCCGGATCCCGATTCAGAGGTCGGCCCAGGGAGCGGGTTGATGTTGCCCTGCGACAGGCTCAGGGCGCAAACACTACACATCCGGGTTGAGTTTTGCCCCTCCACCCCGCGGTCAGGAAGAACTGGTGGGGGTCACGAGGTCGTGGTGCGCTCCACGCCGTCGTCGACCGAGTCGTCCTCGGACGCTAGCTGGAAACCGGCCGATTCCAGGTCCTCGGCCAGGTCGTCGCGGATCAGCAGGTCCCGGCGTACCTGACCACTGCGATAGACCGTGCGACCGACCAGGTGCGCCCCCACCGGGGAAGTGGCCAGCTGGAAGATCGTGATCAACAAGACGGTGCCGAGGGCGGCCCAGCTCCGCAGGGAGAGCTCGACCCCGAGCGCGACCATGATCAATCCGAGGGTCTGGGGCTTGGCGGCCGCGTGCGTCCGGCTGAGCACGTCCGGGAAGCGCACCAGACCCACGGCGGCCGCGAAACAGAGGAAGGCGCCCATCAAGACGGCGGCGGCGCCGACCAGGTCCAGCACGTCGGTGACACTCATGGGTGACCTCGCGGCGGCCGGGTCTCCCGTTCGGGTTCATTGACGTCCCACCGGATCGCCTTGTCCCGATCGGCGACGAACCGGGCGATGCTGACCGAGCCGGCGAACCCCAGGAGGGACAGCACCAGCATCACGGGAAGGGTGGTCGTGTGATTGTTGACGATCGCCTCCAGGGCCAGGCCGGCAATCACCACTGCGGTGAGCACGTCGGCGGCGACGACCCGGTCGAGGCTGCTCGGCCCCCGCGACATCCGCATCACGGTCAGGGCGGCCGCGGCCATCAGCAACGCGGCCGCGATGCCGACCATGATCATGATCACCAGGTTAATCATGATCACTCCCGTCGAGTTCGGCGATCTCTTCTCGCGAGCCGAAGGCCCGGATCACCCGGGCCTCAGCGTCGAGTGTGTCACGGACCGCGCGTTCAAGATCAGCATCGGAGACCGTGTCGAGGACGTGGACGTACAACATGCTGGCCGAACGGCGGGCCTCGATCACGATCGTACCGGGGACCAGCGAGACCAGCTCCGCGGTCTGGGCCAGGTACAGATCGGAATGACTGCGCAGTTTCACCCGGACGATCGCGGCGTGCGGCGTGCTGCCGAAGCGGAAGGCCAAAGCGACGATGGTCGCGCTGGAGGTGACGAGATCCGCCAGCAGCCGAACGCCCAGTTTCGCGAGATTGAGCGGTCGGATTCGGCCGTGTAACTGGATCGACGGCAGGGGGAAGACAACTCCGATCAGCAAGGCGAGCAACACACCCGTCAACAGCACGAAGATCGTCGGCCGGCCCCACAGCAGGACCCAGACCGCCGTGAGCACGACGAGCGCGGCCAGATGCGGACGGTGCCGAGGACGGGTCATCGCAATCCCCCCGGTAGCACCGCGTTGATGTAGGCCACGCCACCGAGCAGATCGGTCGCCGACCGCTCGGCGAAGCCGTAGAGCGGACCGGACACGACGGTGATCCCGACGCCGACGAGCACCAGGACACCGGCGGTGACCACCATCGGCCGCGGCATCCGGCGCGGCTCGGCCGGCTCCTCGGGAGCGTCGGCGAGCGGCCGCCAGAAGGCGCGGTTCCAGACCTTGGCCATCGCGTACAGGGTCAGCAAGCTGGTCAGCACGCCCCCACCGATCAACAGGTACGCGAGGAATCCGCCGCGCTCGGCACCGGCCTGCAGCAAACCGATTTTGCCGACGAACCCCGACAAGGGCGGGATTCCGGCCAGATTCATCGCCGGGATGAAGAACAGGATGCCGAGCACCGGGGACGCCGCAGCCAGCCCGCCTAGCTTGTTCAACGACGTGCTGCCACCGCGGACCTCGATCAGACCGGTGATCAGAAACAGGGTGGTCTGAATGGTGATGTGGTGAGCGGTGTAAAAGATCGCCCCCGCATAGCCGGACACACTGGCCAGGCCAACCCCGAAGATCATGTAGCCGATGTGGCTGACCAGGGTGAAGGACAGCATCCGCTTGATCTCCGACTGGGCGATAGCGCCGAGGATGCCGATGATCATGGTCGCCAGCGCCGCCCAGAGCAGCAGCCGGGTGAGATGGCTGTCGGGAAACAGCAAGGTCTGGGTCCGGATGATCGCGTACACACCGACCTTGGTGAGCAGCCCGGCGAAGACCGCGGTCACCGGAGCCGGTGCGGTCGGATAGGAATCTGGCAGCCAGGCCGACATCGGGAACACCGCCGCCTTGATCGAGAACACCGTCAGCAGCAGCAACTGCAGGACCAGTTGGACGTCGCTGGGCAGCTCCGGCAGCCGGACGGCCAGCTGGGCCAGGTTGACCGTGCCCGTCGCCGCGTAGATCGACGCGATGGCGATCAGGAAGAGCAGCGAGGACAGCAGGCTGACCACCACGTACGTGCTACCGGCCCGCACCCGTTCACCGGTGCCGCCGAGGGTGAGCAGCACGTACGAGGCGAACAGCAGCATCTCGAAGCCGACGAACAGATTGAACAGATCCCCGGCCAGGAAGGCATTCGAGACGCCGGCGCTGAGTACGAGCAGGGACGGGTGGAAGATCGATACCGGCGTCTCGCGCTTGCGTTCCTCCTCATGCGCGCCCATCGAGAACACCAGCACGGCGAGGGTGACCACCGCGGAGACCAGCAGCATCAACGCGCTCAGTCGGTCCGCGACCAGGGCGATTCCCAGCGGCTGCGGCCAGCCGCCGACCCACAGCACGACCGGCCCGAAGCGATCGGTGAGCCCGATCAAGATCGCCGCAACCGCGGTGACCGCGAGCATCACCAGGGTGGAGACGAACCGCTGCGCCCGCGGATGACGATTGAGGGCGAGCGCGATACCGGCGCCGAGAAGTGGCAGCAGGACCGGAAGGGGCAGGAGGTTGTTCATGATGGCTCCCCCTCCGGCATCGACTGCTCGTCGGCGGCCTGACTGATGCGCTGACCTTCTTGATCGGCGGTGCCGCGGCCGATCTCGTCGGGCTGGCCCTCGACCGATTCGTCGTACGAGCCGGACGTCTGGTCAGCCTCGGCCAGATGGCGGATCTCGGCGTCCTCGACGTCGTCGGCGACCTCGTCGTGGCCATCGAGCTGGAAGCTGCGATAGGCCATGGCCAGCAGATACGCGGTAACCCCGAGGGTGATCACGATCGCGGTCAGGACCATCGCCTGCGGCAGCGGATCGCTCATCTCTTGGCGTGGCGTCACTCCGATGATCGGCGCGCCACCGGCCGCACCGGAAACGACCAGGAACAAGACATTGACGCCGTTCGAGGCCATCAGGACACCGATCAGGATGCGGGTCAGCGAGCGCTCCAACAACAGATAGACCCCGCCGGCGATCAAGGTGCCGGCCACGACCACCAACACCAGATTCGGGCTCATGTGTTCGTCCTCGGCGGACCAGCAGCCCGGGACCGTAGGGTCGCACGGGGAGTCGGCGTGCGGTCCTCGTCCTCGTGCTGATCGATTCCGGAGCCGAGACTGCGGGCCAGATCCAGCATCACCCCGACGACCACCAGGTAGACGCCGATGTCGAAGAACACCGAGGTCACCAGATGGGTCGAGCCGATCGGGCCGAGATGGAGCGCGATGTCGTAGCTCTGCAGGATCTTGCCGCCCAACACAGCCGGAGCAAGGGCGCTGACCGCGGCCAGGATCAATCCGATGCCCAGCACCTGCCCGGCGTCCACCGGCGCGGCCTCGTCGAGCTCCTCACTGCCGGCGGCGAGATAGCGGATGATCAGGGCCAGGCCGGCGATCAGGCCGCCTGCGAAGCCACCGCCCGGCGCGTTGTGCCCGACCATCAGCACATAGATCGAGACCATGATCATCACCGGGAACAGCACCCGGGTGACCACCTCGAACACGATCGAACGGTGCAGCGCCGACAACGTCTCGCCGGCGCGCAACCAGACCGACCGACCGGGTTGGGACGGTTCGGCGCCGGTATCGGCGCGGGTCGGCTGCGCGGAGTAGCGGCTGCGGATGAAGATCAGACTCGCGACGCCGGTGGCGGCCACGACGAGCACGGCGATCTCCCCCATCGTGTCCCAGGCGCGGATGTCGACCAGGGTGACGTTGACGATGTTCTTGCCGTAGCCGAAGGTGTAGGCCGCGTCGTAGAAGGCCTCCGAGACTGGCACCGCGATCCGCGCCCCGCTGGCCACGACGGTCACCAGGCAGACCACGACAGCGACCGCGATGGCGATCACCAGCCGCCACCATCGGCTCGAGTGCAGCGGCCGGGTGGTGAAGTACTTGGGCAGTTTGCGCACCACCAGCGCGAAGATCACCAAGGTGACCGTTTCCACCAGCACCTGGGTCAGCGCCAGATCGGGCGCACCGTGCAGCAGGAAGAGCATGGCTACGCCGTATCCCGTGACTCCGACCAGCATGATCGCCCGCAACCGGCCGCGAGAGGTTGCGGCCAAGAAGGCTGCGGCGACCATGATCACGCCGACCAGGAGCTGGGCCCAGGTGTCAGCGAACCGCACCTCGCTCGGCCAGCTCGACAGCGCGAGCAGCGCTCCGCCCGGCAGCACCACGACCACGAGCAGGATCGAACCGAGGTAGACCGGAAGCGAACCGCGTTGGGTACGCGCCGTGACCTCCACCGCGATCCGGTCGATACCGCGCATCAGTTGCTGGTAGATCTCTTCGGACTCGAACATGGTCGGGAAGGTCGACTGGGCCCGGGCAATGAAGCCGCGCTGCCAGAACAGCACGGCCCCCACGGCGAGGGCGATCAGCGACATCAGCAGCGGAAGGCTCAATCCGTGCCACAACGCGATCCCTTGACTCAGCTCGCCGGTCGTGAAGGCGGCGACGTACGGTTCGAAGGCGTCGGTCAGCGAGTGCCCGGTGAAGCCGGCGGCCAGGCATAGCGCACTCAGGATGACCGGCGCGGCGGCAAATCCCGCGGCCACCGGGTGCGCGTGAATCTCGGGCACTCCGCGCTTGTCGGCGAAGGCGCCCCAGAGGAAACGCAGCGTGTACGCGACGGTGAGCGCGGATCCGGCGACCAGCACCACCGCCAATAGGACGGCCGGTAGGGCGGGGATCGCCGTGCCGTCACCGCCGTCGACCAGGTAGGTGACCGCCTCGAAGGCGGTCTCCTTGGCCGTGAACCCGACGGTCGGCGGGAGGGCCGCCATCGACGCGCCCGCGAGCACGGCGGCCGTGGCGACCACCGGCATCGAGCGTCGGAGGCCGGTGAGCTGGCGCAGGTCCCGCGTACCGGCGCTGTGGTCCACGATGCCGACGACCAGGAACAGCGTGGATTTGAACAGGGCGTGAGAGATCAGCAGCGCCAGGCCGCCGAGCGCTGCCGCGCGAGTGCCGAGGCCGGTCAGCACGATCAGGAAACCGAGCTGGCTGACCGTCCCGTACGCGAGCAGCACCTTGATGTCGTACTGCCGAAGGGCCCGCCAACCGCCGATGATCATCGTTGCCGAACCGAGGACGAGGGTCACCGGACGCCAGCCGGGCGTCGCCGCGAAGACCGGCGCGAGGACCGCGACCAGGTAGACGCCGGCCTTGACCATCGCGGCCGCGTGCAGATAGGCGCTGACCGGAGTCGGCGCCGCCATCGCACCGGGCAACCAGAAGTGGAACGGCACCAGCGCTGACTTCGAGAGGGCCCCGACCAGCAGCAGGATCGTCGCGGTGACGACGAGCGGCGACCTGACGCCGGAGGCGCTCGCTCCGGCCAGGACGCCGGACAGGCTGTAGGTGTCGAAGCGGACGGCCAGCAGCACGATCCCGGTCAGCATGGCCAGTCCGCCGACGGTGGTCACGATGAGCGCTGTGAGCGCCGCTCGGCGGTTGGCGCTGAACGTCGGGTTGTGGCCGACCAACAGATAGGAGAAGACGGTGGTGAGCTCCCAGAACACATAGAGCCCGATCAGGTCGTCGGAGGTGACGAGCCCGGTCATGGCGCCCGCGAAGGCCACGAGGACGGCGCCGGTCCGCAGCGGCGGATCGCTGTCGCCGAAATACCAGCGACAGTAGAAGAGCACCAGCGCGCCGATGCCGCTGACGATCAACGTCAACACCCATTGCAGGAGACCGATCCGGAACGAGACCTCGATGCCGAGGGCCCCGATCCAGCTGAATCGCTCGGTGACCACGCCACCGGCGAGCACCGTCTGCGCGTGCAGTGCCGTCCAGATCGCGGTCGCCAGCGGCGGCAGCGCGAGCAGGAAGAACGCGCGTCCGCGGAGCACTCGGAGCAGCAGGGGCGCGAGGCAGGCAACGCCGAAGTGAACGGCGATGAGGAGCGTCACGGGTGCCTCTCGTCGTCAGCGAGTCCGGATGGGTTGATTCTCGACCCTATCGACCCCGAGCAAACCACGGAAGCACACCGTCCGTCGCGGGACGAAAGGCGGGGCGCGCACGGGCGCGGATGCGCGACTCAGCGGGCGGGCCGCACCAGCCCGATCTCGTACGCGAGCACGACCAGGGCCACGCGGTCCCGGAGGGCGGTCTTGGCCAGGATCCGACCGACGTGGGTCTTGATCGTCGCCTCGGACAGGAAGAACTTGGCCGCGATCTCGTTGTTGCTGAGGCCCTGGGCGATCTCCGTCAGCACCTCGCGCTCGCGGTCGGTGAGACTCTCGATCTGCCGGGGCGTCGGAGCATCCACATCGGGCACCGCCGAGACGAACTTCTCCACCAGCCGCCGGGTGGTGCTCGGCGCGATCACCGCATCGCCGGCGTGCACGGTGCGGATCGCCGCGAGCAACTCGGCTGGCGGCGTGTCTTTTAGCAGGAAGCCGGCCGCCCCCGCCCGGAGCGCCGAGAACGCGTACTCGTCGAGATCGAAGGTGGTCAACACGATCACCCGCGGACCGGACGATCCGGCGAGTCGGGATCGATCGGTGATGATCTTGGTCGCTTGTACGCCGTCCAGCCGCGGCATCCGGACATCCATGATCACCACGTCGGCCGCGGTGACGGCAAGGCGCTCGACGGCCTGCGCCCCATCGGCGGCCTGCCCGACGACCTCCAGATCGTCCTGGGAACCGATCACCATCGCGAAGCCGGCGCGTACCAGTTCTTGATCATCGACCAGGAACACCCTGATCAGGTCATTGTTGACGTTCGTCACCCTCGCTCCGTCTCCAGCGGCAGCCAAGCCACGACCTCATAGCCGCCGTCCGCCGTCGGCCGGGACGACACCGTTCCACCGACCGCCGCGACCCGCTCGCGCATGCCGATCAACCCATGGCCGGGCGCACTGGGCGCCATCGGTGCGCCCTCACCGCGACCGTTGTCGGACAGCACGATCTCGAGGCCGCCCGACTTCGTCGCCATGCTGATCGACACCCGCGGACCCCCGTGCTTACGGGCGTTCGTCAGGCCCTCCTGGATGATCCGGTACGCCGTGAGCGAGACGAGGGTCGGTATCGGACCAAGATCAGCACCGCGTCGCAACTCGACCTCGGCTCCGCTGGTTCGCGCCTGATCGACCAGCATGTCGAGATCCCCGAGATCGGGTTGCGGTTGAGCGCCGCCGGAGTCGGGGTCGGCCGATCGCAGCAGCCCGAGGAGGTCTCGCATCTGAGCGAGCGCTTCGCGACCAGTGGCGGAGATCTGTTGCAGGGAAGCCTTCGCCTGGCCGGGCGATTGCTCCATCACGTACGAGGCTCCATCGGCCTGGGCGATCATCACCGAGAGCCCGTGGGCGATCACATCGTGCATCTCCCGGGCGATCCGCGACCGCTCGGCGGCGGCGGCGAGCTCGGCCTGCTGCTGTTGTTCGCGGAGCAGCTGATCGGCCCGCTCCGCCATCGCGATGCTGCCGAGCCGCGCCGAACGCAGCCGCTCGCCCAACGCCCAGGCGGCGAAGATCAGCACCAGCGCTCCGGTCGTGCTGTAGGGCCGAACCCACGCCCCGCCCGCGACCTGCAGATCGATCCACCACCACCAGCCGGTGAAGGCACCGAGGATGATCGTGACCACTCCGCCGGCCAGCGCCGTCAGTCCGAAGCGGCGGTTCGTGTAGCCGACAGCGGAGTAGAGCCCGAACAGCAAGGCCGCGTCGTAGATGCCGATCAGGATGCCGGCGAACTGCTGGATGATCGCGAAGCCGAAGATCGCGAAGACCGACATCCGGGGAAAGCGGCGGCGAATGGCCAGCGGCAGGCTGACCAGGATGACGAACAGAAAGTCCAGCGGGCGCTCGTGCAGGGCCATCACCGTGAGCAGCAGGGCGCCCATGGCGAGGAACACCACCATGATCACCACATCGAAGACCAGGCTGCGTCCCGGCAGGTATTTTCCGACCCGGCCCTCGGCGCTGGCATCGAGCAGATGGGCGAATCGCTCCCGGGCGCTCAGGCCGATCTCGACCTGGGCCAGGGGCCACCGGAGATTCGTCGTCGAACGCGCCACCATGGTCTCAACCCTAAGCCGAGTTGCCGCGAATCAGCTGGAGCGGCCAAGCTGGGGCCCATGAGCGCAGCGGCAGTCCAAACAGCAGTGTCCGAGCGGTTCCCCGAGGCGGTGACCGCGACCAGTGAACCGGTGGCGACCGAACCGGCCGCGAACGAGTTCGTCATCTTCAGCAAGCCGGAGCTCGGCCGCCTCGGTGCGGACCACCTGGCGGCGGTCTGGGACCTGTTCGCCGCGTCCTTCGCCACGTACGGCGTCCAGGTGCATCGGCTGAAGATCCTGGCCGGCGCGGAGCTCGAGGCGTCCGAGGTGATGGCGCAGCACTACGGGGTGATCAATGAGATCTCCCGTCTCGGACGCCCGGCACTGACTGAGGCCGCGGAGAGCGCGCTGGCTGAGCTCTACGCGGATTCCCTCGACCGCGCCGAGGTCCTCGGCGGGCACCAATTCCTCGAGCGCTATCCCGAATTCAGCCCGTTCTCCTTGGCGATGCTGTTCTCCAACGCCAGCGTCGGCCGGCTCGGGCCGGGCACGTACGCGGGCTCGGTCAAGATCGACGGCGCCTCGATCATCATCCTGAACGGCTTCCACCCGCGGCAGCTGAGCTTCTTCACCGCCGACGATACGGTCTGCGCCTTCCTGCACGGCAGCAGCACGACGGACTGGGAGAGTCTGCGCGGCGAGTTGATCGGCACCACCGATCCGGCCAAGGCCGCGCCCGGGTCGATCCGCGGAACGCTGTTCGCCGACCCCGGTGCGTTCGGCCTGACCAGCGTCAACTCCAACTTCAACGGCGTCCACATGTCGGCCGGGCCACTGGAAGGGCTCGGCGAGCTCAACCGGTTCTTCGGTGAAGTGCAGGGCCCGACCGAATGGAGCTTCAGCCGAGCCCTGGAGGCAGCGGGAGCTAGTGCCGAGGACGTCGCGGGGCTGGTCGAGAATCCGGTCATCGAGGCCGGCGGCGAACGCGGCACCGCCTTCGACCTCACCGAGGGGATGGACGCAGCGCCGGCCGCGGAGTTGTTGGCGGGCGCGAAACGCGTCTAGGTCAGGCCGGCTGGGGCCTGGCATCGAGACGTTTGCCCAGGATGAAGCTGATCAGCCAGATGGCAGCGAACATGACGCCCACGACGAACATCGCCGAGATCAAGAAGCCCAGCGCCACTCCGACCAGCTGGGCGAGCCAACCCAAGAGGTAGCCGCCCGGGCGGCGCAACAGGCCGGCCGCCACCAGAGCCAGCAGGGCGGCGCCGCCACCGAAGCCGGCCGCGGCCGCCGGTTCGACGTTGCCGATGAAGATCATCACCGGGATAGCGAGGCCGAACACGATGACCTCGAAGAGCAGCACCGACAGCAGGACGACGCGCATCGGGTTCTTAGGACTGAGCGTCATGTCCACAGGTCCCGGTCCGGTTCCTGGCCGTTGTCCGACTCCGCGAAGTCGACATCCCAGTCGTCATCGGGATCCTCCGAAGCTTTCTGGCTCTCCACCGGCTGATCGGTGACCAGCAGGCTCCGCGCCTCGCCGACGGCGACCACCGACCCGGTGACCAGCACCCCGGGCACGGCTGGGCCGTCGACCTCGGCCAGGGCGACCGCCCGTTCGATGGCGTCGTCCAGGCGTGGGGCCACGGTGACCCGTTCCGCGCCGAAGATCTCGGCGGCCAGTTCACCCAGGTCCTCGGCCGGTAGACCGCGCGCCGTCGAGGCGACGCGCGTGACGACGATGTGGTTCATCACTTCCTCGAAGACCTCCAGAAGCCCGCGGGCATCCTTGTCCGCCATCACCGCGACAACGCCGATCAGCGGGTTGAAGCTGAAGGCCTCGGTGACCGCAGCCGCGGTCGCCCGCGCGCCGTGCGGATTGTGCGCCGCATCCAGGACGACGGTCGGTGACCGGCGGACGACCTCGAGCCGGCCGGGAAACTTGACCTGGGCGAAACCTTCGCGGGCGACATCGGCATTGATCGCCTTCAAGCCGAGAAAGGCCTCGACGGCCGCCAGCGCCTGAGCCGCATTCGCGGCCTGGTGCGCGCCGAGCAGCGGCAGGAAGACGTCGTCGACCGAACCTTCGGCCCCGCTCAGCCGGATCAGTTGGCCACCCACGGCGAGCCGCCGCTCGATCACGCCGAAATCAATGCCCTCGCGTTGCGGTAGGGCGCCGACGTCGGCGCAGCGCTGCAACAGCACCTGAGCCGCGTCAAGGCTCTGGCCGGCCAGGATGGCGTGCGCGCCGGGCTTGATGATGCCCGCCTTCTCGGTCGCGATCTCAGCGATCGTGTGGCCGAGCAGGTGGGTGTGATCGAGATCGATCGGGGTGATCACGGCCACGTCGGCATCGGCCACATTGGTGGCGTCCCAGGTCCCGCCCAGCCCGACCTCGATGACGGCTACGTCGATCGGGGCGTCGGCGAACGCGGCGTACGCCATCGCGGTGATGATCTCGAAGAAGGTCATCCTGACGCCGTCGAGGAGCTGTTCGTCGACGATGGCGACGTACGGCTGGAGCTCCCGCCACACCTCGTCGAAGCGTTCCTCGCTGATCGGCTCGCCGTCGATGGTGATCCGTTCGGTCACGCTGGTCACGTGCGGGGAGGTGAAGCGACCGGTCCGCAATCCATCGGCCCGCAGCAGCGACTCGATCATCGCCGCCGTACTCCCCTTCCCGTTGGTGCCGGTCAGATGAATGACCTTGTACGCGCGTTGCGGGTCGCCGAGCAGCTCGGTGAGAGCACGGATCCGCGCGAGGCTCGGCGCGACCCGATGCTCGGGCCACCGCGCGGTCAGCGCGGAAACGATCTCGGTGTGGGTCTGGGCAGGCGAATCAGCAACTGGCATAGCGTCCAGAGTCTAGTGGCGTGAGGTGGAAGGGCAGTCAGGCCGTGAACGTCCCGGGCCGTGGTTGGTCTGGTCCGTCGTACCCCCGATCCCACGGGAAGCGCCCGCGGCCGTCAGCGAAGCTCAGCTGCAGCACCGAGACGGGATCGTACGGCGGTCGCCGGTAGAACCGGTTGGCCTCGAACACCAGGTCTTCGGGATTCGGCACCTGCTCGGTTGTGAGCCGCCGCTCCCAGCCGGCCCAGCGGATCTCCCGGTGGGGCAACAGATTCTCCCCCTCGCGCACCTGGAGGCACAGGTCGGTCAGCAGCTCGACGGCCAGGTCGAACGAGACCCCGGTGATCAGCAGCTCGGGATGGCCCAGCCCGAACAGGCCGACCGTGTAGCCGAACGCCGGGCCGCCATCGGGGCCCTCCTCGCCCAGCACATAGATGATCCGCCAGCCGTAGCGACGAATCATTTCCACCGTCAGGTGGTCGTCCTGATCCAGCCAGGCCTGCGTGGCCATTGATGTCATGTGCACTCCTCATCGGGTCGATGACATCGACGCTAGAGAAGGCCACTGACAATTTTTGTTCGATCAACGCCCTTCTCTAAGATCAACCCTTATGACCTTCGAGCCGACCCACCGACGACCCGACGCACCCGCTGCTGGTGCCGTGGTCGTACCGGATCGGCCGGTGCTCGAGGGCTTGGAGGACAAGTGGGTCGAGCGCTGGAAGGCCGATGACACCTACGCGTTCGTCCGGCCGCAAGGGGATCCGGCCCAGGCGCGGGACCGGGTGTTCAGCATCGACACGCCGCCGCCCACGGTGTCGGGCTCGTTGCACGTCGGGCACGTCTTCTCTTACACCCACACCGATCTGATTGCCCGCTATCGGCGGATGACCGGCCAGCACGTCTTCTATCCGATCGGCTGGGACGACAACGGGCTGCCGACCGAGCGCCGGGTGCAGAACTACTACGGCGTGCGCTGCGACCCGACGGTCGCGTACGACCCGGACTTCATCCCGCCGGAGACGCCCGATCCGAAGAACCAGGTGCGGATCAGCCGACGGAACTTCGTCGCCCTCTGCCACGAGTTGACCCACATCGACGAGATAGCCTTCGAAGATCTGTGGCGCCGGGTCGGTCTGAGCGTGGACTGGTCAAGCCTTTACACGACGATCAGCGACCACTCGGTCGCCGTGGCCCAGAAGGCATTCCTGCGGAACGTCGCGCGCGACGAGGCCTATCTTTCGGAGGCGCCGACCCTCTGGGACGTGACCTTCCAGACCGCGGTGGCGCAGGCCGAGCTGGAGGCGCGGGACTATCCGGGCGCGTACCACCGGGTTGCGTTTGCCGGTCCGGACGGACCGGTGCAGATCGAGACCACCCGCCCGGAACTGATCCCGGCCTGCGTGGCCCTGATCGCCCACCCCGACGACGAGCGCTACCAGCACCTGTTCGGCACGACCGTGAGCACCCCCCTGTACGGCGTCGAGGTGCCGGTGTTGGCGCACCCCGCGGCTGAGCGGGACAAGGGCGCCGGCATCGCGATGTGTTGCACCTTCGGTGATCTCACCGATGTGATCTGGTGGCGCGAACTGCAGTTGCCCGCTCGGGTGATCATCGGTCGGGACGGTCGGATCCTCGCCGACCGACCGAGCTGGATCGCGGAGACCATCGACTGGGCCAGCATCGCCGGCAAGACGACGTTCTCGGCCCGCGAAGCGATCGTCGCCGCGCTGCGATCGGCCGGTGACCTGGATGGCGAACCGAAGCCGACCCAGCGCAAGGCCAACTTCTACGAGAAGGGCGACAAGCCGCTGGAGATCGTCTCGACCCGCCAGTGGTACATCCGCAACGGCGGCCGGGACGACGACCTCAAGCAGCAGATGCTGGCTCGCGGCGAGGAGCTCACCTGGGTGCCGCAACACATGAAGTACCGCTACGACAACTGGGTGTCCGGGCTGAACGGCGACTGGCTGATCTCCCGCCAGCGGTTCTTCGGCGTGCCCTTCCCCATCTGGTACGGGCTGGATGCCGAGGGGGAACCGGACTACGAGCACCCGATCGCGGCGGCCGAAGACACCCTGCCGCTCGATCCCAGCTCCGAAATCCCGCCGGGCTTCGACGAGGGGCAACGCGGGCAACCCGGCGGGTTCATGGCCGATCCGGATGTGATGGACACCTGGGCCACATCGTCCCTCAGCCCGCAGATCGTTTGCGGCTGGGAACGCGATCCGGAGTTGTTCGCGCTGACCTTCCCGATGGATCTGAACACCCACGCCCACGAGATCATCCGGACCTGGCTCTTCTCCCGAGTCGTGCGGGCGCACTTCGAGAACCACTCGCTGCCCTGGGCCGGTTCCATGATCAGCGGTTTCGTGATGGATCCCGACCGGAAGAAGATGAGCAAGTCCAAGGGCAACGTCGTGGTGCCCACCGACGTGCTCGAGCGTTACGGCTCCGACGCGGTCCGCTGGCGGGCGGCCAAGGCCCGACCCGGTATGGATTCTCCCTTCGACGAAAAAGAAATGAAGGTCGGTCGGCGTCTGGCTCTGAAGATCTTGAACGCCAGCAAGTTCGTCCTCGGCCTGCCTGGTGTTGAGCTGCCCGGGGTTGAGCTGACCGGGCCGGTTGACCGTGAAGCGATCGTCGATCCGGTCGATCGCGCGTTGCTCGCCCGGCTCCGGACCGTGATCAGCGAGGCGACGACTGCCTTCGAGGCCTACGACTACACCGGCGCGCTCGAGGTCAGCGAACAGTTCTTCTGGCAGTTCTGCGACGACTACCTGGAGCTGGTCAAGGAGCGCGCCTACTCCCCGATCGGCCCGGGCGCCGCCTCGGCTCGAGCGACGTTGGTCACCGCGCTGGACGTGATGTTGCGGTTGCTGGCGCCGATCATGCCGTACGCGACCGAAGAGGTCTGGTCGTGGTGGCACGCCCGCTCGATCCATCAGGCCAGCTGGCCCCGGGTGGCCGAGGTCGAGATCGACGGCGACGCCCAACTGCTCCTGGACGTGGCGGCCGCCCTGATCGAGTTGCGCGGCGCCAAGTCGCAGGCCAAAGTGTCGATGAAGACCGAGATCACCGCGGCTCGGATCGCCGGATCAAGGGCCACCTTGCAGCGCTTGCAGAGCATCGAGGCGGACCTTCGCGCCGTCGGCCGGATCACCGGTGACATCGAGTGGTCCGACGCCGCCGGACCGCTGGCGATCGACGCGACCCTGGCGGCCGCGAGCTGACGTAAGCCGCCTCGCCGGCCGCCTCCGGGTACCGTCGATCTATGCCCCGACTATCTGATTTCTCGGCCGTCGCGTTGAACGGCACCGACACCCCGCTGTCCGCGTACGACGGGCAGGTGGCCTTGGTGGTCAACACCGCGTCGAAGTGTGGCCTGACGCCCCAGTACGAAGGTCTGGAGCAGCTCTACCGCTCGTACGGCGACCAGGGCCTCGTGGTCCTCGGCTTCCCGTGCGATCAGTTCGGCGGGCAGGAGCCCGGCGAATCCGCTGAGATCTCCGACTTCTGCGAGCTCAACTACGGCGTCAGCTTCCCGATGTTCGCCAAAATCGAGGTCAACGGAGCCAAGGCCCACCCGCTGTTCGCTTGGCTGAAGGACGAGCGCCCCGGCATCCTCGGCGGCGCCATCAAGTGGAACTTCACCAAGTTCCTCGTCAATCGCGCCGGGGAGGTCCTTCAGCGCTTCGCCCCGACCACCGCGCCCGACAAGCTCGAGCCTGACATCCGTATCGCTCTGTCCGGCGCTCTCAGCCTGTGAACCGTGGAGCCCGGAAGGCGAGCTGCGCGCACTTTGGGACGTTCCGGGCAGACTGGCCAGATGACCAATGAATCCATCCAGACCGCTGCCCGGACCATCAACGCATCGGCCGGCGACATCTTCGATGTGCTGAGCAACCCTGATCGACATGCGGAATTCGACGGCTCAGGATTTGTCCGCTCAGCCGAAAAATCTCAACGCATCCAGGCGATCGG
Source organism: uncultured Actinomycetota bacterium (assembly GCA_963731295.1). Taxonomy (GTDB): domain Bacteria; phylum Actinomycetota; class Actinomycetes; order Propionibacteriales; family Propionibacteriaceae; genus Microlunatus. Next base: position 931,282 of record CAVSUP010000003.1, on the reverse strand, counting down.
CGACGTGTTCCGGATGAACATGGAGGGTGACCACATGGGCGGCGAGTACCAGGTCGACAACCACGTCGTCGGCTTCCAACCCGGTCACCTGCTCGCCTGGAAGACCGCGCCGGCCGGCACCGAGCCTCCCGGCTGGCAGTGGGTTTACGAGTTGACCGCCGCCGGTTCGGACCAGACCGAGGTTTCTCTCACCTATGACTGGTCAGCGGTCACCGACAAGGACCTCCTGAAGAAGATCCCCTTCCCGTTGGTCAGCAGCGATCAGATGGCCGGTTCGCTCGCCCAGTTGGCCGCCGTCGTCAACGGCTGACCCCCGCCCCCTTCTCCCTTCCGGAAAGTGGCGGGAAGTTGCAAAGATTCGCCAGTTTCATCGCAACCTCCCGCCAATTTCCGCGGAGTCGCCTCACAGTTGTCCACAGCGGGTAAGCGCCCCCGACCGCTGTCCACAGATTTTCGAGAGCCCGGCTCGTCCGGCGTCGGCGTACGCATCCTCTAGGTCGTGGACATTGTTGAACTGACCGAGGGCCAACCCATCCGCGGACACGTACGCCGCCATGCTTGGGAACGTCTCTCCCACGGCCTCTACGCGCCCCGACGCGTGCGCACGCTCACCGACGAACTGAGAGCCTGGCAGCTCCTCCTGCCCCGCTCGGCGGCGTTCTCCCATCTGACTGCGGCCGCCGCGCGCGGCTGGTGGCTGCCGGCGGCGATCCCGCACCCGTTGTTCGTGGCGATGTCCTCGACCGGAGGTTCGCCACGGCGTCCCGGCCTCCTGGTCTGTCGCCATCCCCAGCCCGTTGCCTACAACGTCGTCGACGGTCTGCGCCTCACCACGCCGGCGGAATCCCTGTTGGCGGCGGCCCGCGACCTCGGCGTGCTGGATCTGGTGATCATGGGCGACTCCGCCCTGCGGCTGAAGCACTGCACCATCACCGACCTGACGATCACCGCCGGACAGCGCCGGCGGGGTGGTCCGCTCCTCCGCAGTGTGATCCCGCTGCTCGACGCCCGCAGCGAGTCACCGTGGGAATCGGTGATGCGGGTTCTCTATCGTGCGGCTGAGATCGACGTCTTGCCGCAGCAGGAGATCGTCGATGACTGCGGCCGGTTCGTGGCGCGGGTCGATTTCCTGATCAAGGGCACCCGGCGGGCGCACGAATACGACGGAGCCGACCATCGCAAGGGCGATGTGCACCAGCGTGATCTCGCGCGCGACCGGGGGCTGCTCCGAGCCCGCTACGAGCGGTCCGGCTTCACCTCGGTCCACCTGTTGACGGGCGGCGGCGACATCATCAGCGAAGTCGACCGGCTGCTGGGTCGCACCTGGGACCCGCAGCGGCTCACCGCCTGGAACCAGCTGATTCAGACCTCACTGTACGGCCGACTCGGCCGAGCCCGCGCGTACCGGCAATGGCGTCGCGCGGCTGCCGAAAACTGAGCACAAACTACAGAAGAAGTGGCGAATTCCAGTCGTTTGCCGCCACTTTCGGGTGGGGCGAGGTCGCGGTGGAGACGGGGTGCGGAGGTCAGGCGCTCTTGTCGCGGCGTTCGCGCTTGGCGAGCTTCTCCCGCGGCACCAGGGTCGGGAGCACCGAGTGCTTGACGACCTCTTCGGTGATGATGACCTGGGCGACATCCTCGCGGCTCGGCACGTCGTACATCACGTTGAGCAGCACCTCCTCGAGGATGGCCCGCAGGCCGCGCGCACCCGTGCCACGGAGCAACGCCAGATCGGCGATCGCCTCAATGGCGTCGGGGGTGAACTCCAGCTCAACGCCGTCCAACTCGAAGAGCTTGTGGAACTGCTTGATGAGCGCGTTACGCGGCTCGATCAAGATCCGGATCAGCGCCTCGCGGTCCAGGGGAGAGACCGAGGAGATCATCGGCAAACGGCCGATGAATTCCGGGATCAGGCCGAATTTGACCAGGTCTTCGGGGCGTACGTCGGCGAACGGGTCTTCGGACTCGGGCCGGCGGGTGGCGATGTCATTGTTGAAGCCCAGCGGACGCTTGCCGACCCGCGAGGAGATGATGTGGTCGAGCCCGGCGAATGCGCCGCCGACGATGAACAACACGTTCGTCGTGTCGATCTGGATGAAGTCCTGATGAGGGTGTTTACGACCACCCTGCGGCGGCACTGACGCCGACGTCCCCTCCAGGATCTTCAACAGGGCCTGCTGCACGCCCTCACCGGAGACATCCCGGGTGATCGACGGATTTTCGCTCTTCCGTGCGATCTTGTCGACCTCGTCGATGTAGATGATCCCCGTCTCGGCCTTCTTCACGTCGAAGTCGGCGGCCTGGATCAATTTGAGCAGAATGTTCTCGACGTCTTCGCCGACGTAGCCGGCCTCGGTCAATGCGGTGGCGTCAGCGATCGCGAACGGCACGTTGAGCATCTTGGCCAATGTCTGGGCGAGATAGGTCTTGCCGCACCCCGTCGGGCCGATCAGCAGAATGTTGGACTTGCCGAGCTCGACCCCGTCGTCCTCGGCCCGCCGCGCCGGATTCGACGCCTGAGCCTGCACCCGCTTGTAGTGGTTGTAGACGGCGACGGCGAGCGCCTTTTTGGCGTTGGTCTGACCGATCACGTAGCCGTCGAGGAAGTGCCGGATCTGATGAGGCTTGGGCAACTCCTCCAAAAGGCCGACTTCGGCACCCTCGGAGAACTCCTCCTCGATAATCTCGTTGCAGAGATCGATGCACTCGTCGCAGATGTAGACGCCTGGACCAGCTATGAGCTTCTTGACCTGCTTCTGGCTCTTTCCGCAGAACGAGCACTTGAGCAGATCGCCGCTCTCTCCGATGCGTGCCACACCGCCTCCTGTCTCCATCGATCGTCTGCGGCCAGAGGCCGGGCGATCGTCCAACACTAACCCGCAGGCCCCTGGATGTGGAGCACATTTGGCCCGCCGTCCCGGCGGGCCAGCCTCGCTCAGGCCGGAACGGACTTGAGCGAGGTCAGAACCTCATCGATGATGCCGTACTCAAGAGCCTGTTCGGCCGTCAGGTACTTGTCGCGCTCGATGTCGTGGCTGACCTCAGCGGTCGTCTTGCCGGTGTCGGTCGCCAGCATGTCCTCCATCAACGAGCGGATCCGGAGGATCTCCCGCGCCTGGATCTCGATATCGGACGACTGCCCGTATCCACCCTCGGTTGCCGGCTGGTGGATCAGGATCCGACTGTTCGGGAGGGCAAGGCGCTTGCCCTTGGTGCCGGCCGCCAGAATCACTGCCGCCGCCGAAGCAGCCTGGCCCAGGCACACTGTGCGCACGTCCGGCTTGATGTAGCGCATGGTGTCGTAGATCGCCGTCAACGCAGTGAAGGAGCCACCGGGTGAGTTGATGTAGATCTCGATGTCCCGTTCGGCGTCCATCTGCTGCAAGCAGAGGAGCTGGGCCATGACGGCATTCGCGATCTCATCGGAGATCGGCGTGCCCAGGAAGATGATCCGATCCTCGAACAGCTTCGTGTAGGGATCGATCCGGCGCATCCCGTACGAGGTGCGCTCCTCCCACTGCGGGATGTAGTAGTCCATGGCCGGCGCGAAGCGCCGCGACTCGGCATCCGGCGCGAATTGCTGGCCCTCGGCGTGGGGCGTGCCAAAACGGTGGCTCATTGGTCGGCCGCTCCTTTACTGGTTGGGGGCCTGGGCGGACGGAATCTGCGCCGCCGCCACATAGACATGGTCGATGAAGCCGTAACGAAGCGCGTCTTCAGCGGTGAACCAGCGATCCCGGTCAGAGTCGGCTTCGATCTGCTCCAGGGTCTGGCCGGTGTGCTCGGCGATCAGATTCTGCATCACGCTCTTGATGTGCAGGGACTGCTCGGCCTGGATACGGATGTCGCTGGCCGTGCCGCCGAGCCCGCCGGACGGCTGATGCATCATGATCCGGCTGTGCGGCAGCGCGTACCGCTTGCCCTTGGTGCCCGCGCAGAGCAAAAACTGCCCCATCGAAGCCGCCAGACCCATGGCCACGGTCGCCACGTCGTTGGAGATCCACCGCATGGTGTCGTAGATCGCCATTCCGGAGTCGACCGAGCCGCCCGGAGAGTTGATGTAGAGGTAGATGTCCTTGTGCGGATCTTCGGCATTCAACAGCAGCATCTGCGCACAGATGGCGTTGGCGTTTTCGTCTTTGACCTCGGAGCCGAGGAAGATGATTCGATTTTGCAGCAGGGCCTGATAGACGTTGTCGTCCAGGCCGACGCCATTCCGGCTGGCCGCTCGGTGGTCGTATGGGCTGGCCAGGGCCGGCCCCAGTGGAGATGCAGACTGTGCGTTCACGAGCACGAACCTACCTCCGGCGACCGGCACTACGGCCGGGAATCCCAGCATGTTCGCTGTGGGCGCAGAGGTGGCCGATGGACTCGAGAACTGAAAAATTGGCCAGGTCCAGGCTGAACTCCACCTGGATCTGACCAACTCTTCACCCCGACTATGTCTCGAGCGTCGCTCCCCCGAGCTGCGCCCCCGAGACGCCGAGCCATGAAACTCCCCCGAGTCCCTACTTGCTCCCCCGAGCATTTCCCCGAGCGAGCAACGCCCCCACGTTGCTCCCCCGAGCCTTCATCAAGTTCGCAACTCCCCCAGTTGCTCCCCCGAGCCTTGGTGCTCCCCCGAGCGGTCCTGCGTGCTCCCCCGAGCGGTCCTGCGTGCTCCCCGATCCTGCGTGCTCCCCCGAGCGGTCCTGCGTGCTCCCCCGAGCGTGCTCCCCCGAGCGGTCCTGCCTGCTCCCCCCGAGCAGTCCTGCATGCTCCCCCGAGCACATTGCCCCGAGTTCGCAACTCCCCCAGTTGCTACCCCCGAGCAGCGCCCCCGCGCTGTCCTTGCCTGGCTGCGGATCCTCCCCCTGAGGTGAATCCCTGGCCGCCCTTCATCTGCTCGGCAGTTCCGCGGTGCGCTTCACCTGACACGAACCGCTCGCGAATCTGCCGATGTTCTCCGTCGATCTGAGAGCTTCTTTCACTCTCTCGGCCCGACATCAGGAATCATGTCCTGACAAGCTCGGCGCGGGATTGCTGTCGAATGGGGTTTCGCTCAAGATCCACCGAATCCGAAAAAAGCCCCCATCGGCCCTGATCAAGGCGATCTTGAGGCTCGACTGAGCCTCTCCAGAGGTCGGGTGAATTTTCAACTGCGTCACGGCGAATTGTTCCGGCCAGACCCCGTTTGTTGTCCTCAGGGCTGTCCGCTTCAGGACACCCGGACCACGCAATGTGCCCCTGTCCACAAGTGGACAGGGGCACGTGACGTGCGGCGTACGGGCCGGAATCAGGACTGCGCGTCGACCGCCTCGACGGCCTCGGCGTCGTCCACGGTCCCGTCCTGCTCATCGGGTGAAGGCTCCGGATCGCCGATCGAACCGTCCTCACGCAGCCGGGCGAGCTCGATCGGGGCGCCGTCGGAGTCGGTGACCTGGGCTGTCTCCACGATCAGCGCGAGGGCTTTGCCGCGACGGATCTCGAGCATGTACTCCTCGATATGGTGCGGATGCTCCTGCAGATGGTCGGCCACCTGCTGCGGCGGTACGCCGTCCGCCTGGGCCTTGCGAATGATGTGCTGGGTGAGATCGGTCTGGTCGACGATGATCTCGCGCTCCTCAGACACCTTGTCCAGGATGATCTGGGCCGTCAGCGACTGGGACGCCCGGGTCTCGACATCGGCCCAGAACTCGTCAGCGGTCTGCTCGTCCTCGGCGTCCTCGAGATACTGGTCGAGGGTCAGACCAGCCTGGGCGAGTTGCCCGGCGATCTGTTCGTGACGGCCGTCGATCTCGGATTTCAGGAGGTTCTCAGGCACCTCGATCTCCAGTTGCTCGATGAGCGCCTCGAGCACGGCATCGCGCGCCTCACTCGCCTGCTCAAGCCGGGCCACACCCAGCAGCCGCTCCGCGATGCTGCTGCGCAACTCCGCGATGGTGTCGAATTCCGACGCCTCCTGGGCGAACTCATCGTCGACCTCCGGCAAGGTCTGGGACTGGACCTTCTCGACGGTGACCTCGATGTCGGCCTCCTCGTCCTTGAGCGGCCCGCCGACCAACGTCGAACGGAACGATGCCGACTCGCCGACCGAAAGCCCGGTCACCGCCTCGTCCAGGCCTTCCAGCATCTGGCCGGAGCCCACGGTGTACTCGATGCTCTCCGCGGTCGCGTCCTCCAGGGCCTCGCCGTCGTTGCTGGCGACCAGGGTGATGGTGACGATGTCGTTGTCCGCCGCCGCACGCTCGACGGTCTCCCGGGAGCCGAAGCGCTTCCGCAGCATTTCGAGTTGGTCGTCGACCAACCTCTCCGGCACGTCGAGGGCATCGACAGTCGCGGAGACCGTCGAAAAGTCAGGCAACTCGAAGTCGGGGCGGACATCGACCTCGGCCGTGAACTCCACCCGGTCACCGTCTTCGAGCTTGGTGACCTCGAGCTCGGGCTGAGCCAGCGGCGACAGCTTGTTCTCGACCACGGCCGAGCGGTAAAAGCCTTCGAGGGAGTTGTTGAGCGCCTCCTGAAGCACGACCCCGCGGCCGAAGCGCTGGTCGATGACCATCGGAGGCACCTTGCCCCGACGGAAGCCAGGGATGTTCACCGTCTTCGCGATCTCGGCGTACGCCTTGTCCATGCTGGGCTTGAGATCTGCGAACGGAACCTCGACGGTGATCTTGACCCGCGTGGGGCTCAACTGCTCGACGGTGCTGGGCACGCTGACAACTCCTGTGTTCATGTCCTGTGTTCATGGCGAGGGGCAGCTTGCCTACGCACCGCCCCCGGGATGGACTCGTTCCGAGCCGCGGCAATCCTACGGTGAGGCACCGAGGTGGCCAAACCTCGGCGGGCTCGTGGACGCCAATCTTGTTGGCGGCTGGCACGGAGTGCCCTACACTCATCGGCGGACGTTCGGGCCTGCCATCATCAGCCGGGTCGGGCGGCCGGGGCGTAGCGTAGTGGCTAGCGCGTCTGCTTTGGGAGCAGAAGATCGCAGGTTCGAGTCCTGTCGCCCCGACTCCGTGGTCGATCGAGAACGGATTCTCGGCTCGTCGACGGAAACCTGCGGGTGTAGCTCAATGGTAGAGCCCCAGCCTTCCAAGCTGGTCATGCCGGTTCGATCCCGGTCACCCGCTCCACAGCGAAAGGCGCCGGGTCGATAGTCGTCTTCCCGATCCTCGATCGATCATGCCGGGAGATGTCCGAGCTCGGTCAGGCGCGCCACCCCGGGGCCGAGGTAGCGGCCCAGTCGGGCAACCGCGTCGTCCAGACCGGGGGAACCCGGGTGCTCGGGCGGGATCCGTGCAGGGTTCACGGCAATCCGATCGGTCCACTGCTTGATGTCGGGCTCGGCGGAGAAGGCGGCAGTGTTGCGTGCGCCCCGAACGTGCATCCGGGCCCAGTCGGTCAGTGAATGCCCGTACGAGGACGGCCGGCAGAGACGGTTCTTCTCAGCGTCGTCGTCGCGCGTGGCCTCGACGTAGCCGACCAGAGCGGCCCCGAAGCAGGGAAACCCGGCCCGAACGGGCTGCAGCGTGATCTTTTCGGAACCCCAGATCGGGATCAGCGGCCGGTTCTTCAGACCGTCGGCGGCACAGTTCACGACCAGCGCATCGTCGGCCAGCGCGACCGATCCCTCCTCCAGATCGAGCCGGCCTCGCCGGGCCACTCGGAGGTGGCCGCGCCGAACGACCTGCGTGATGCTGCGCAGCCGGTCGAGCTCCCACCGCCCCAGAGTGGGCGCCTTGGCCATAGTCGGGGTCACCGATCGATCGATCCGCAGCATGATCCCGGCCTCCTCCAACTGCCCCAAGAGCTCTGGCAGAGACCGGGCCTCGGCCGCCAGCCGCATCATCTCAGCCACCATGCCCAGATAGATGGCCGGATCCGGCTGGATCAGCGATCGGTTCAACATCCACGGGTCGCGCGGCCGCACCCAGCAGATCGCGTCGGGATCGACGCCGCGACCCAGCAGCCAGACGCAGGCATCCGTCGCGGTCTTACCCGAGCCCACGACGACGTACTGGCTGGTCGTCCCCTCCCACGCGGGAAGGTCGTTGACCGGAACCACGCGCACGCCCTCGGCCACCTCGAATTTGGGCGGCGTCTCCGCCGGGATCTCGGGCGCGAGATATCGGGCGTCGACCACCCGGCACCGGTCGGGCACCTCGAAGCGCTCGCCGGACTCCCGCGAGACGAAGGTGCGACCGCCCCGGTAGTCGCAACCGGGAAAAAACTGGACGCGCCCCGGCCCGACCATCCGCTCGGCCAGCACCTGCTCGTAGTAGGCGCAGATGGTGGGCTGATCCGCGCGCTCGTGCAGTCCGGCCTCGGGCCCGGTCGTCTGCCTCCGACCGCCGCCGAGCACCCGCGACGCCACACCGTAGAACGTCGAAGACTGATGCAACCGCACGAAAGGGTACGCGTGGCGCCAGTGCCCGCCGACGCCATCACGCCGGTCGACCAGGGCTACGCGTACATCGGAATGATCGATCAGCGCATCGACGAAACCCATCCCCATGGCCCCCGCTCCGACCACGAGGTAGTCGACATCCACCCGGCCAGCCACCCGACCACTCAAACACGGCCGCGCCATCCTCGCCACCCTCGCGTGAGGGCCAGTCCCGCAACTCCGGAAAGAATTTTCCGGGTGCCCGTTTCCAGCAGGGCTTGGAGTGTGGGAGGCTTACCTTGCTGTTGCAGGTCTTGTGTCGTGGTAAGTGCTACGTTCCCGGGAGCTTTGCGGGGGCGTTGGCTCAATCCAGCGTCCACAGCACTCGAGAGTCGTGAGGTGCGACCTCGAAATGCGTAGGAGATGTTTCATGGCACAAGGAACCGTCAAGTGGTTCAACGGCGAAAAGGGCTTCGGCTTCATTGAGGTCGACGGCGGCGGCGCCGACGTATTCGTGCATTACAGCGCGATTGAGTCGACCGGCTACCGTTCGCTCGATGAGGGTCAGCGCGTGGAGTTCGACACGACCCAGGGACCGAAGGGTCCGCAGGCCGACAAGGTCCGCGCGATCTGAGTTCTGCCCAGCTGCGTGCAGCTGATTGAAGAGGCGCCGGACTGAGTCCGGCGCCTTTTCGCATCTCCGAATACTTCTGGAGGCGATGGTGCCGGAATCGACGCTCGGTGTGGGCTTCCTGGGTGCGGGACCCGTCACACAGGCCATCCACCTACCCACCTTGGCCCGCCTGGGAAACCTCTTCGAGGTCACTCACGTCCACGACGTGCGCCCCGAGATCGCCGCCTCGGTGGCTGAGCGAGTCGGGGCCGCCCGTTCGACGTCGGCCGACGCGCTCCTCGCCGACCCCCGCGTCGAGGTCGTGGTGATCTGCAGCCCCCACGAGTTCCACGCCGAGCAGGCGATCGCCGCCTGCCGCGCCGGAAAGCGGGCAGTCCTCTGCGAGAAGCCCGTCGCGATGTCCAGTGAAGAGGCCACGGCGATGGCCGTCGTATCGGCCGAGACGTCCGTGCCGATCGTCGTCGGGGCCATGCACACCTTCGATCCAGGATGGGAAGCCGCGGCCGCCCACTGGGGCGACCTCGCCCGTACGGCTCAGACGATCCGGTCGTCGATCGTTCTGCCGCCCAATCCGCGCTTCGAGGACTGGGCCACCGAGGTGATCACCCGACCCGACCCACCGGACGACGACTTCGCCGATCCCGAGGTCCGGGCCGCCATGGTTCACCGCGGGGTCGTCACCCTGGCGATCCACGACCTACCCCTCGTACGCGCATTCCTGCCCGACCTCAGCGATCTCGAGGTCCTGGTCGCCGCCGCCCAGCCGCCGTTCGGCTACCAGGTCCGGCTCACGGCGGCGGGTCGCCGGGTCGAGTTGCATGCGGCCATGACCCACACCTGGAAGCCGGAATGGGTCCTCGAAGTGTTCAGTGCCGACCAGGCCCTGCGCCTCGAGTTCACCCCGTCCTACGTTCAGGCGGGCTCCGCCGTCGCCACCTTGTCCAGTCGGGACGGCTCAACGACCTTCGGGCCGTACGACCACAACGGTTACGAGGGCGAATGGCGGCGGATCTCTGAGATCGTGCACGGCATCAGGCCGCCGATCGACCCGCAGATCATGGTCGACGACCTGCAGTTCGCGCTCACCACGGCGGCCGCGGCGGCCGGGCTGGTCCGGTCCGGCAGCCCCGGAGGAGCCCGAGCATGATCAACTCCCTCGGGATCCAGCTGACCGAAGCGTCCGGCGCCGAAGCAGGCGAAATCCTGGCCTCACTCCCCCTGTCGTACCGACCCGTGGACACGGCCGCGGAGTCCGTAGTGGCTCTCGAAGGTCGCCCGGGTTGGGCCTTCGCGGCCGCGGCCGCGATCCGCGCCGGAGCCGTCGGTCTGATCATCGTCGAGCCCGGCCCGGTCGCTGAGCCCGAGTTGACCTCCCTGATCGCCGAGCACCGGACGACGGTGGTGATCAACACCGGCTGGCCGGACAATCCGGCGGTCGCCGCCGCGGCGGAGTTGATCAAGGCCCTGGTGGTCACCGACGGGCGGTTGGAGACGCGGCTGATCCTGCCGACCGCGGCCGATCTCGACCGTGCTCTCCTCGCCCAGCTGTCGCTGGTCCGGGCCCTGCTCGGACCGGTCGCCTGGTTGGAGATCCTCGATCGCGACGACGAAGGCTATTTCGCCGTCGCCGGGCTCGCCGACTTCGTCATCGATCTGACGGCGATCGTCACCGACGCTCGGCCGTCGTCATCGACGACCCGACTGCTGCTCGATGACGGCAGCGTCGAACTGACCATCCCCCGGTCCAACACCGCCCAGCCGGCCCACCTGGTTCACGTCACCCCAGCCGGCGCCCTGCTGGTCCCGACCGTGTTCGAGACGCCGCAGCGCGCCAGTTGGCGTCGCCTCCATCGGCTGGTCACCAGCGGCACGGACTCGCCCGACCTTGACGACTTCGTGGCGGACTCGACCACGCTGACCCGAGCGCTGTCCCGGATGAGCTGACGGCCGAACCGAGTCCGTCAGCGTGCCGCCAGATATCGCACCATCAACACCCCGTCGATCGACTTGATCGCGTCGACCACCGACGTCGGCACGTCGCTGTCCACGTCGACCAGGGTGTACGCGAGGTCGCGGCGCGACTTGTTCGTCATCGTCGTGATGTTGAGGCCGGCGAGCGCCATCTCGTGGGAGATACCGCCGACCATGTTCGGCACGTTGGCGTTGGCGATGGCCACCCGGAACCGGGATTCGCGGGCCATGATCACGTCGGGAAAGTTGACCGAGTTCCGAATCGTGCCGTCCAGCAGGTAGTCCCGCAGCTGATCAGCCACCATCACCGCACAGTTCTCTTCCGCCTCCCCCGTCGACGCGCCGAGGTGTGGTAGCACGACCACCCCCGGTTGGTGCTGAAGATGGGGGCCGGGGAAGTCGCAGACGTACTTCGAGATCTGCTTGTGCTGCAGGGCTTCGAGTACGGCGACCTCGTCGATCACGCCGCTGCGGGAGAAGTTGAGCACCACCGCGCCACGCTTCATCTGGGACAGCCCGCCGGCGTCGATCATCCCCCGGGTGGCGTCGATCAGGGGCACGTGCACAGTGAGAAAGTTGCTGTGCTTGAGCACCTCGCCCAGACTGTGCGCCTTCTTCACCGTGGCCGGCAGGCTCCACGCCGCTTCGACGGTGATCTCCGGGTCGTAGCCGATGACATTCATCCCGAGCTTGATCGCGGCGTCGGCCACCAGGCAGCCGATCTTGCCGAGCCCGACGACGCCGAGCGTGTGGCCGGCGAGCTCGTAACCGGCGAATGTCTTCTTCCCCGCTTCGACCTTGGTTTCCAGCTCAGGGTCATCGGCGGCCAGCGAGTCAACGTACTTCAGGGCGCCGTCCAGATTCCGTGCGGCCAGCAGCATGCCGGCCAGGACCAGCTCCTTGACGGCGTTCGCGTTGGCCCCCGGAGCGTTGAAGACCGGGATCCCGCGGGCCGACATCGCCGCCACCGGGATGTTGTTGGTCCCCGACCCGGCCCGGCCGATGGCCAGCACCGAGGTCGGCAGCTCGACTTGGTGCAGGTCGGCGGAGCGCACCAGAATGGCGTCCGGGTCGTCAAGATCGGCCGATACGGTGAACCGGTCCCACGGAAAGCGCTGGAGGCCGCGGCCGGCGATGTGATTGCGAACCTGGATCCGGAACTTGTCGACCATCGAGGTCAGCCTCTCGCCGCGGCGAATTCGGTCAGATAATCGACCAGCGCGTGGACGCCCTCGATCGGCATGGCGTTGTAGATCGAGGCCCGCATGCCGCCGACGGACCGATGACCCTTCAGCTGGATCAGACCGCGCTCCTTCGCGCCGGTCAGGAAGTCGGCGTCCAGCGCCGAGTCGGCGAGGGTGAAGGGCACGTTCATCCGCGAGCGGTCACCCGGTTCGACCGGATTGCTGTAGAAATCCTCCGAGTCCAGGTACTGGTAGAGCACGTTCGCCTTGGCCAGATTGCGCTCCTCCGCCCCCGCCAGTCCGCCGCTGGCCAGCAGCCGTTGGAAGACCAGGCCGGCGATGTAGATCGCGTACGTAGGTGGGGTGTTGTACATCGAGTCGGCCTTCGCATGCGTGGCGTAGTCCAGCATCGCCGGCGGCGCCGGATCACCGACGCCGATCAGATCGTCGCGGACGATGACGATGGTCAGGCCCGCCGGCCCGATGTTCTTCTGAGCTCCGGCGTAGATGAGGCCGTAGCGGTCCACCTCGACCGGCCGGGACACGATGTTCGACGACATGTCGCAGACCAGCGGCACCTGACCGGTCTCGGGCACCCAGCCGAATTCCACCCCACCGATGGTCTCATTGGCGGTGTAGTGGACGTACGCGGCGTCCGGGCTGAGCCGCCAGTCGGCCTGCGCCGGCGCGTAGCAGAACGACCGGTCCTCCGAGCTGGCGGCGACGTTGACCTCGGTCAGCCGGCTGGCCGCCTTGATCGCCTTCTTGGCCCACTCACCGGTGTTGATGTAGTCCGCGCTCGACCGGCCGCGCAACAGGTTCATCGGGATCATCTCGAACTGCAGCGAGGCCCCGCCCTGGAGGAACAGCACCCGGTAGTGGTCGCCGACGCCGAGCAGCGTGCGCAGGTCGGCTTCCGCCGCCGCGGCGATGCTGGTGAACTCCTTGCCGCGGTGGCTCATCTCCATCACTGATTGGCCGGAGCCGTGCCAGTCGAGCATCTCCTCGGCCGCCTGCCGCAGCACCTCCTCGGGCAGCGTCGCGGGGCCGGCGCTGAAATTGAAGACGCGTGCCATCTGCTTCTCGATCCTTGGAGGTCTGGGTGCGCCGGGTGTTGACGACCAGCGTGGACACTACCGCCGTACCCGGTCGACACCGGTGGCCGACCGCCACCCGGTACGGGCACCGGCTGCGTGGATGAGAGCTGACGATCAGGTCAGCCCGTAGCGCATCGCGTAGACCAGGGCCCAGTCCTGATCGTTCGCCAACGGATCTTCCCGGTACGCGGCCCGACCGTTGACACAGCTCGGGTAGAGGAACGCGCAAGTGGCCGAGCCGTCGGCGTGGAACGAGGCCAGGTTGGCGCGCAGGATAGCCTCGCCGGCTGTCCGCAGTCCGGCCAGCCGGGACGGATCGGCGAGTTCTTCGGGCCAGTCGAGATAGACCCCGGCGCTGAGGATCGACCAGTAGTGCGGAAAGACGTCACCCCACATCCGCAGCCCGCCGAACCAGTAGCCGTCCCAGTGCCGGATCGGTACGTGCCGCAGCCGAACGTCCGGCTGATCGGCGGCGAAGGCCCGCAGCCAGCCCAACCGGCGGTCGAGCTCGGCAATCGGAACGCGCTCGGGATCCACCTGGTAGGCGGCCAGCAGCAATTCGAGCAACGGAGCGACCATCGACTGCTCGTAGTTGACTTCGTGCTCGGGCAGATCCTCACCGTAGGCGAGGAAGTTCCCGGCCTGGTCGAGCAGGGTGCGCACGAGCCGGGCCCCGTCATCGGCCCGGTCGCGGCGGCGGAGCTCATCAGCGAGATCGCGGACCACCGAACCGAGCTCGAAGGCGAGGAAATGATCACCGCCAAGCTCGTAGTAGCGATCCATGATCATCAAGGCCCGGTCCACGTCGCCCTGGTCGAGCAGGAAGCGGGCAAACCACGGGAAGTTGTAGAGCCGGGGCTCAGCCACCCGACCGTTGTCGCCCCGGACCGTGCCGTCGGCGGCGACCACGTAGTCGACGACGAACCGCTCATAGTCGGTGATCACGTCGGCCAGCTCCACGGCCACACCCCAACCGCGCGTGCGCGCTTCCTGCAGGAGCAGGGCCGTGCCCACCCGCTCCCGGACATCGGACCAATCGGTCCAGGCGCCCGGAAGCACGGTGAGCCCGGACTCGTTGTCGTAGGGCACGAAGGCGGCTCGGCGGACATCGCCCCGCTCGAGCGCCCGCTGGTGATCGAGCACGAAACGCAGCCGGGCTTCGACGAGGTCACGCAGCGGTGGGTGGAACAGCAGGCTGATCCGGGACCGCCGCGCGCCGTGGCTCGCGTAGACCTGACGAACGCCGCTCGTCGTGCCCTGGACCGGATTGGTCACCGACAGCTCCGCGCGGTCCGCCACGTCGAGGGTGAGCGAGCCCCCGACCTCGGCGACCAACCGCTGGCCGTCGACCATGGGCGGATGTGCGGTGTGCAGCTCGGCCAGCCCCGCGTACCAGTCGAGGCGCCAGCTCCACCGATAGACCTCGCCCGGACCCAGCACGATCTCCGGCTGGCCGCCCATGGCTTCAGGTGACCGCGCATGATCGGTCACCTGAAGATAGAGATGTCCGCGGACATTGCTGGCCGTGAACTCGTCTCGCGACTCCACCGAGTACGACCACAGCTCGCCTTCGGTCAGCACCAGTCCCAGGCCGGGCCCGGAGCCGTCCATCGGAGCCGCCCACACCCAGGAATCCGCACCGCCGACCCACACGTGTGCGTGCACGGCTCGGCGCAGGCTGTCGCCACTGGAGTGGTAGACGTCCCGCCACGGCGTGCTGATCCCGAGCGATCCGACCGTGATCGGGGCGTTGGCCCGGTTGCGCAGCTCGTACGCCTCGTGCCAGGTCTCCCCGACCCGGCGGGAGATCCGCAACTCCAGCGCGCCCAGCCGATGGACCAGATCGACCCCGTCGGCAGCCCACTCGAGCGTTGTTGGGGCATCGAACCGATCACCACCTCGATCGGTGATCACGAAACCCTTGCCCCAGCGTTGCGCCGAGGAGTGCATTCTCGCCTCGGGCGAGCCGGGATTCTCCTCGAGCAGCATCGGCCGCCGCCCGTCGGGGTGCATGACGCTGCGCACGGCGCCGTCGGAACTAACCCAGAGCTGACCGGCACCGAACGCGAAGCGTCGGTCGGCCTCGGACGGATCACTGCGCATGGCGGCACCGTACCCGCCAGGGCTGACGGATTAGTCCGGAGCGGCGGGCGTCCGGCGGCGCCGAGCCCGCAGCGCGAGCAGCAGCGACACGCCGACCACGATCACGAGTCCGACGATCACCGCCCAGCTGACATCGGGACCCGTCCGAGGCTCGGTCCTGCTGACTTTGGGCGGGGCGGCGGGTGGACGATCCCCCGTCGGCTTTCTGCACCGTGAAGGCCAGCTTCCCGGAGATCGGATGGCCGTCGATCGAGGTGACCCGCCAGACGATCGTGTACGCGCCGGCCGGCGCGCCCGGACCGACGCGCTGGGTGACTGTGTTGTCGACCAGCCGGGGGTCACCGCGCTGGACCTCGCCCGATGGCCCGGCGATCAGGATCTGCGTGCCCATGGCGATCGCCGGTTCGGCGAAGGTCAGCACGATCTCCGCCGGCATCCGCTCGACCACCGCCCCGTCGGCGGGATTGCTCGATTGCAAAGCATTGTGGGCCGAAGCCGGACCAGCGGTCAGCACGCCGGTCACCAGGGCCACTGCGAGCGCGGCCAGCAGCCGCCAACCGATCCGGGTGGCGGCCGCCGACTGGAAACGATCGATCACGAGGCCCCCGGGCGGCGGCGCAGTCCGAGCCCGGCCAGCACGACGGCAACCAGGCCGACGGCCAACGCACCACCCGCGAGTCCGCGGGCGAGACTGTCGACGGGCACGGCCGGCTCGGTCGGGGAGGCCTCTTCGGCCAGCACCTCGAAGGCCGGAGCCGGATGTTCGGGCTCCTCTCCGCTGTCCGGCGTCGGCTGGTCCCAGGCCACGACCTTGCCGTCGGAGTAGGTCTGGGTGGTCGGCAACAGCAGGAACGTCCCGGCCGCCGGCAACGGTCCGGCCGAGATGGAGAACTCCTGGTATTCGCCCGGCCCGATCTCGCTGCCCGGATCGGCCGTCCAGGTGACCGTCCGCACCGCCTTGGTGATCGTGGTGCCGAAGGACTCCACCGGCTTCGGCAGCGGCGCCTCGGTGGTGGTGGCTCGCCATCCGGGCACGGGTTTGCTGCTGACATAGAGCAGCGGGGTGTCTTGCGGAAGCCGCACGGCGATCTTCGTCGTACTGGCCGTGTCGGACTCGTTGGGCACCCGGAAGGTCAGCGCGCTGAACGAGCCGGTGGTGGTGTTGTCGGCGTGGACGTGAACGTGCGCCTGCGCGGCGGTCCCGCTGATGGCGAGACCGAGCCCCACCAGCAGAGCCATCGCCGCTGCTCGTCGGAATCGCCGGCGTGCGGTCGGGCGGGATCGTCGTGGAGGGACGAAGTGATTCGAGGCCATGAGAATTCCTATCGAGGAAAGGGGTCGTCGGAGGATCCGCCGGCCGCGAGAGGCCGACGGTGGAGCTGGGATCGGGGTCGACGGCGCCGCCCGTCGGGCAGCGCGGGTCGATCGATCAGACCAGCCGGGAAGGCGGGCCGCGGGGCGCGGCCGGTGCGAAGGTTGCCGACCGGAGGGCGACGACTGGGGCGACCGCTCCGTGGGTGGGCCGCCGCACGGTCGCCCGACGGGCCGGCGCCGCGTACGCCGTGCGGACGACCCGGTCCGCGAGTCGCCACAGCCAGGCCTCACCGCGGCTCAGCAGCCAGGCGGTGGCCAGCACGGCAAAGCCGTGCGCGAGCCACATGCCCGGCCCGCTCGGCGCCATGGCCGCTGCGGGCATGGCGGTGCAGTCGAGCGATCCGGCATGATGCGCCGTGAGCGCCGAGCCGACGCAAAGATCGCCGCCGGCGGACCCGGCGAACAGCCAGTGCAGGCCCAATTGCTCGACGCCGAGCAGCCCGACGACGACACCCATTCGGCATCGTCGGGCAGTGACCGTCACGGCGATCAAACCCACCACCGCACCGGCCGCCAGCAGCACGGCGATCGGCGGCAGAGATCCGCCACCGACCAGGTGCGCGGTCGTGGCCAGCACCATCGACACTGCGCCGAGGGCGCCGGCCCGCGCAGCGCGCAGCTTCCCGCGATCAGGGCTGGAGTTGGTCATGATCCTGGTCGCGACGATGAAGGTCGGCGAGTTGCTGGTTGTAGCGACGGAGCTGCGCGTCCCCGTCGCGCTCGGCCTGGCGATCAAGGCGTTTGCGCTCCAACCCATCGCTGCGGACCCAGCTGACCAGCAGCGCGATGGCCAGCAGGAGCGAGGGGACGTCGCCGGCGGCCCAGGCAATCGATCCGCCGGTCTGCTGGTCGAGCAGCAGGGCGGCATCGTCGGTCCGGCCGATCGCGTGCCACCAGTCCGCCGCCAACACGGTGTTGGACGCCATCAGTGAGATGCCGAAGAAGGCGTGAAAGCCGAGCGTCATCAGCAGCAACAGCAAGCGGAACGGGTACGCGGGTCGGTCGGGCCCGGGATCCAGCCCGACCAGCGACCAGATGAACAGATAGCCGGTCGCCAGGAAGTGTGCGGTCATCAAGACGTGGCCGGTGTGGGTGAACATCGCCAGCTCGAACAGCCGCGAGTAGTAGAAGACGGTCAGGCTGCCGGTGAACAGAACGGCGGCGACGACCGGGTGGCCGATCATCCGCAAGATCCGCGAATGCACCATCCGGAGCAGCATTTCCCGGGGCCCGAAGCTCCCGTCGGCACGGGCCGGGATCGCCCGCAAGGCCAAGGTGAGCGGAGCGCCGAAGACCAGCAGCAGCGGCACGATCACCATCAACGTCATGTGCTGGATCATGTGGGTGCTGAATTGCAGCCGCCCGTAGACCGCTGGTCCACCGTTGGTCACGAAGAGCAGTGCCAGACAGCCGACCCCCCAGAAGACCGTGCGGGACACCGGCCAGCGATCGCCGCGACGGGCCAGGCGAACGACCCCGGCCGCATACAGGCCGGCCAAGACCAGGACAACCGCGAGCCACAACGTCTCCGGGTAGAACGTCGTGAAGTAGCGCCCGACGGTGATCGGGGCCGGGTTCGGATAGCCCAGCAGCTCAGCGACCGGATCCGCCGACACCTGGTCCGAGGGCGGCGCGGAACGCGACAGAGCGACGGCAAGGCCCATCGTCGCGCCCATGATCAACACCTCGACGACGGCCAGCCGCGCGAAGCCGCCCGGCGCGTGGTCTAGGCGGGCAATGGTCATCCGTCGGTGCAGAAAACCGGCTAGTCCAAGCATCACGAGCGCCGTGAACTTGCCGATCACCAGCAGTCCGTACGAGCTTGCCAGTCCCGACCAGCTGCCGAGCCGCAGGGCGGCATTGACCAGGCCGGTCAGGGCCACCAATACGAAACACCAGAGCGCCAAGGTCGAATAACGGCCAACCACCTCGGCCTTCTGGGACTTCAACCTCGGCATGATCAACAGCAATCCGACCAGTCCGCCGACCCAGACCGCGACGCCGACCAGATGGAGGGCCAAGCTGTCCACAGAATTCATGTGATCGGTCGTGCCGGCGGCATGGCCGGCGAGCGCGAGCGGCAGCAGGGCGACGATCGACAGCACCGCGGCCCAGGCCACTGCGCTGATCCGGGTGGCGGAAAGGACCAGATTTCCGACCACGATCACCAGGAAGAGGCTCGCGCCCAGAGCTCGACCCAGGTCGATCTGGGTGACGAAGGACACCAGGACCCGACTGAATCCCGGGTCAGTCACCCGGAAACCCGAGACATCGGCCGCGGTCAGGATCAACACCACGATGGCGGCCAGCAACCAGCCGATCACGGCAAAGCCGGCCAGCCGGACCGCGGCCCGGCGGACCCCGGACACCCGGTCGCGATCGTCGCCGGCCTCCGGCGCCACACACCAGGCGGCCAGGACGAGCAACCCGACGGAGACGGCCGCAGCCAGATCGTGCACCGCGCGAGCGGCGGGTAGCCCGACCCGGACCAGCACTCCCGGATCGAAGGGGCCGGCCGCGAGCGCACCTTGCTGGCGCAGCAGAACGAGGGCCAGGCCCACCGCCAAGACGGCGGCCCCGGCCACCGTCACCCCGGCGCGACGACGTGTCACCGACCGACGACCTGCGTCAGCTCGGCACGTGGTTGAACGAGTCGGGGTTCGGGCCGGTACGCCCGTCCTCGCCCTTGTCCAAGGCGCTGATCATGGCGATGTCCTCGTCGGTGAGCTCGAAGTCGAAGATCTCGAAGTTCTCCTTGATGCGGGCGGGCGTCGTCGACTTCGGGAAGATGATGTCGCCGCGCTGCAGGTGCCAGCGCAGGGTCACTTGCGCCGTAGTCCGGCCGACCCGGTCGGCGATCGTGGTGATCGTCGGATCCTCGAGCACGCCACCCTGGGCGATCGGCGACCAGGACTCGATGGCAATCCCGTGCTCTCGGGCGTAGCCGCGTACCTCATCGTTGGTCAGGTAGGGATGGACCTCGATCTGATTGACCGCCGGCACCACCTCCGTCTCGGCGGCCAGCCGGCGCAGGTGCGGCACCTGGAAGTTCGACACGCCGATCGAGCGGGCCCGCCCGGCGCGATAGAACTCCTCCAGCGTCTGCCAGGTCGACACAAAATCGCCGTCATAGAGGCCGGGCAGGGGCCAGTGGATCAAGAACAGGTCGACGTAGTCGAAACCCAAGGTGGCGAGCGTCTCGTCGAAAGCGGCGCGGGCATCGTCGGGACGGTGCAACCCGTTGTTCAGCTTGCTGGTCACGTAGACCTCGCTCCGATCCAGGCCACTCGCCCGGATCCCCTCGCCCACCCCCTTCTCGTTGCGATACATCTCGGCGGTGTCGATGTGGCGATAGCCGACATCCAGCGCCCGCTGCACCGCATCGGCGGTCTCGGCCGGATCGATCTGGAAAACGCCGAAGCCCAGCTGGGGAATGGTTTGGCCGTTGTTGAGGGCAAGGTCAGGAACAGTGCTAGTCACGGCACCGACTGTAGTGCGCGCTTCGAGGAGGGACAGCCCTGATCCGCTCCCTGAGTCGCGCCCCTCCCGGTTCGCCCCCCACTTGTCCGGGCGCCCCCCACCTATAAGTGGGGGGGCACCGGACAAGTGGGGGGCGAGGGCGGTGGCGGCGGGAGCGGCCGGGCCGTGATCAGCGAACGGGTGAGGCTTCGGAGCTTCGCTGGCTCGCCGCCACCGCCGCCCGGGCCTCAGATGCGGCCCGCTCGGCCGCGGGCACGGTCAAGGTGGACAGCACGACGACCGAATGGGCCTCGACCGAGTGCTTGCTCCGGGCCTTCCACGGCTTCAGGTCGGTGGGGTCGACCTGACCCGTGGCGGTATCCAAGCGGACCACCCAGTTGTCGCCGAAGGCCTTCGGCGGCATCACGAAGCTGATCGGCTCGGTGTGGGCGTTGAACAGCAGCAGGAAATGATCATCGCTGATCCGCTGGCCGCGGTTGTCCGGCTCGGGGATCGCGTCGCCGTTCAGGAAGACCATCACGCTTCGGGCGAAGCCGGAGTTCCAGTCCGCATCGTCCATGGTGCTCGCATCGGGCTTGAACCACTCGATGTCACCGATCGAGCTCTCGCCACCGTGCTTGGCGTCGCCGGCGAAGAACCGGCGTCGACGCAGCGCGGGGTGGGCCCGGCGCAGGGCGATCGCCTTCGAGGTGAACGTGAGCAGGTCGAGTTGATCTTGACCCAACTTCCAGTCGACCCACGCGAGATCGTTGTCTTGCGCGTAGACGTTGTTGTTGCCGTTCTGGGTGCGGCCGAGCTCGTCACCGTGGGCGAGCATCGGCACGCCCTGACTGACCAACAGGGTGGCGATGAAATTCCGCTGCTGGCGGAGCCGCAGTCGGTTGATGGCCGGGTCGTCGGTCTCGCCCTCGACACCGCAGTTCCATGATCGATTGTGGCTTTCGCCGTCGTTGCCGCCCTCGCCGTTGGCGTCGTTGCGCTTCTCGTTGTACGAAACGAGATCCCGCAGGGTGAAACCGTCATGGGCGATCACGAAGTTGATCGACGCCGTGGGCCGGCGGTCGGAGTGCGCGTAGAGATCACTGGAGCCAGTGATGCGCGAGGCGAATTCGGCCAGCGATGCGGGCTCACCCCGCCAGAAGTCGCGCACGGTGTCGCGGTACTTGCCGTTCCACTCCGTCCACAGCGGTGGGAAGTTGCCGACCTGATAGCCCCCGTCGCCCAGATCCCAGGGCTCGGCGATCAGCTTCACCTGAGAGATCACCGGATCCTGCTGGATGATGTCGAAGAACGCTGACAGCTTGTCGACCTCGTGGAACTGCCGGGCCAAGGTCGCTGCGAGGTCGAACCGGAAGCCGTCGACGTGCATCTCGAGCACCCAATAGCGCAGCGAGTCCATGATCAACTGGAGCACGTGCGGGCTGCGCATCAGCAGACTGTTGCCGGTGCCGGTGGTGTCGTAGTAATGCTGTTGATCACCGTCGACCAGCCGATAGTAGTTGACGTTGTCGATGCCACGGAAGGCGATCGTCGGGCCCTTCTCGTTGCCCTCCGCGGTGTGGTTGTAGACGACGTCCAAGATCACTTCGATGTCGGCCTCGTGCAACGCCTTGACCATCGCCTTGAATTCCGTGGTCTGCTGGCCGTCGGTTCCGCTGCTGACGTAGCCGTTGTGCGGGGCGAGAAAACCGATGGTGTTGTAGCCCCAGTAGTTCGACAGCCCCTGGTCGACCAGGTAGGAGTCGTTGACGAACTGGTGCACCGGGAGCAACTCGACCGCGGTCACCCCGAGATTGGTCAGGTGATCGATGATCGCCGGATGTCCGATGGCCGCGTACGTGCCCCGGATGTCCTCGGGCACGTCGGGGTGGGTCATGGTCAGACCCTTCACGTGCATCTCGTAGATCACGCTCTCGTGGTACTCGTGCCGGGGCGGGCGATCATGACCCCAGTCGAAATACGGCGTGGTCACCACCGAGTACATGGTGTGCTCGAGCGAGTCGAGGTCGTTGAACGCTTTGGGGTCGCCGAACCGATAGGAGAACAGCGACTCATCCCCGTCGATCTGGCCGTCGATCGCCTTCGCGTACGGGTCGAGCAACAGCTTGGCCGGGTTGCACCGGTGGCCCTTTCGCGGCTCGTACGCCCCGTGCACCCGGTAGCCGTAGCGCTGCCCGGGCTGAATTCGGGGAATGTAGGTGTGCCAGACATAGCCGTCGACCTCGGCCAGATCGAGTCTGGTCTCGACCCCCGCCTCATCGATCAGGCAGAGTTCAACTGCGGTGGCGGTCTCCGACACGAGGGCAAAGTTGACCCCGCTCCCGTCGAAGGTCGCACCCAACGGGTACGGCTTTCCGGGCCACATCTCCATGATCTGCTCCTGCACTTGTCTCGATCCTCTGGGCTCAGTGTGGACACAGCGACGGTGCAAGATCCTGACAGAGCGCTAGGCACACGGTACAGACTCCGGGGCCGTCCACGAATTGGCCTGAACGTTTGCACCGAACCAGCGGGCGGGTGATACTGCGACCGGCTGATCGGAACCCGTGCACGGCGAAAGGCGCTCTCAAATGATCGAGAAGACCATGGACCGACCGTCTCGCCGGATCCGCCGGCTGCTGGCGCCGGCCTTCGCGGTCTCCATGATCATCGGTCTGGCGCCCGCGCCGATCGCCGACGCCGCCCCCCGGTCGGCGGTCACGGTCGAGACGGCAGCGAGCTATCCGCGTTACGGGCAGACCAGCACCGCCGTTCGCAAGCTGCAGACCAAGCTGATCGCCATCGGGTATCTGAAGGCCGAACTGAACGGCGGCTACTTCGGCAGCAAGACCAAGGCCGCAATTCAGCGGGTCCAGCGCAGGTATGGCCTGGCCGACACCGGCCGGCTCAATGCCGCGACGGTCACGGCCATCGACAAGGCGGTCAGGGCGGCGACCGGCCCCAGCACGTGGTACCACAAGGAGACCATCGGGAAATCCGCCAACGGTCGCTCGATCGTCGCGTACCGCGCCGGCGAGGAGGGCAAGCCGGTGGTGATGGTCGTGGCCACCATGCACGGCGAGGAGAACTTCGGCCAGTACGCGGCCCGCGGCCTGCTGGAGGGCAAGAAGATCGAGGACGTCGATCTCTGGGTTGTCCCCGTGCTCAATCCGGACGGTCTCGCTCACGACCGCCGCTGGATCGAGGGGCACGTCGATCTGAACCGGAACTTCCCGACCAATTGGGTCCGGCGCGCCAACTCCGGCCCGCGGGCGAAGTCGGGGGCGGAGACCAAGGCCATCATGCGGTTCCTGAACCGGGTCGATCCCCAGTACCTGGTGTCGTGGCATCAACCCCTGCACGGCGTCGACTCCGACAGCGCCAAGAACAAGGGCCTGATGCGACGTCTGGCCGAGAATCTCGATCTGCCCAAGAAGCCATTGACCTGCGGTGGGGCCTGTCACGGCACGATGACCCAGTGGTTCAACAAGCACCACGACGGTGCCGCTATCACGATCGAATACTCGGCCACCGCACGCTCCATGACACGGATGAAGACTCGTGACGCCGACGCGGTCCTGGACGCCCTCGGCGGCAAGCGGGCCCCGTAGTCGACCCGGCCCGTAGTCGAGCCGGCCCGCAGTCGAGCCGGCCCGCCGTCGAGCCGTGGGCGTACCGCGAACGCTCGCTTGATCTCGGTCGACGGGCGCTCGCTCCCCGGAACCAGAGTTGAAACGGACCCGACCGCCATGCAGTCGGGCCCGGATCGTTGAGGTGAGCGCTCAGAAAACGCTGGTGGGGTCGTAGTACTCGTCGATGTTCTCGCACCCGATCCCGACCGCCTCGGTGAAGGACTCCGGCGGATAGTCCGCGGGCTTCTTCGCTCCGGTGGCGATTTCGACGGCGATCTGCAACGCCTCCTCGGCGGCCAGGGACGGTGAGTTGAGCCCGGTCGAGATGTACTTGCCGTCGCAGCCGCCCTGCTTGATCAGCGCCAGAGCCTCCTTCTGGCCGTCGGCCGAAGCAGCCACATAGACATTCTTGTACTGCTCCTTGCCGTTGATCACGTTGTAGGCACCGAGGGTCATGGAGTCGTTCAGACCGAGGACGAGATCGGTGTCGGGGAACGACGCCAGCATGTTCTCCGCCGCCACCTGACCCTTGTCCTGGGCATAGTCGCCCGGGAAAGTCCTGCTTGATGTCGAACTCCAGGCCGCCCTCCTTGAGTCCGTCGAGGAAGCCCTGCTGGCGGTTCGGACCGACGAATTCATCCGTGGCCGGACCGGTCAGAATGACCAGCTTGATCGACTTCTTGCCCATCCCGAGGAAGCGCTTCGCGGTGATCTTGCCCGATTCCCGGCCGATGGTCAGGTTGTCGGACTGCACACTGGTGGTGCCGGTGCCGGGGACGCTGGTGTCGATGTAGATGACCGGGATCTTGGACGAAACCTGGGTCATCATCTCCTTCTGACCCTTGACGCTCGTCGCGTTCACGACCATCACATTGGCGCCCTGGGACATCATCGCCTGCATCTGATTCATCTGGATGACCGGATCCTTGTTGGCCGCCTGGAACAGGAGCTTGAAGCCCTGCTCCTTGGCGATCTGCTCCGCCCGCACTTGCATGGCCGCGAAGTAGGGCGCCTGCAACTGCTGTTGGGCGAAGCCGACCACGACCTGGGTGACGTCCGGTTGCACCCCGCCGGCCGGCACCTGAGCAGCTTCTCGGGACGGATAGATCTGTCCACAGGCCGTCATCGTCAGCAGGGCGGTGGTGGTGGCGAGCGCGCCGAACAGGGTCCGGCGCCTTCTGTTCATCCTCATCTGGTTCTCCATCTGGACTGGGTCCGGACTACTTGGCCGCTGGCTGCGTCGGATCGGTCTTCTTCCGACGCACGAACTGCACGGTGGCCAAGCTGACCGCGACCAGGATGAGCGCGCCGCGGAAGGCGTCCTGGAGGAAGGTCGACACGTTGAGCAGCGACAGCAGGTTGGCGATCACGGCGAAGATGATCGTGCCGACGACGGCGCCGAAGACCTTGCCGTAGCCGCCGGACAGCCGAGCGCCGCCGATGACCACGGCCGCAATGGCCTCGAGCTCCAAGAGGCTGCCGGCCGTCGAGGTGCCACTGGCGAACCGGGCGAGGAACATCCAGCCGCCGAGACCCACCAACAGTCCGGCCAGGATGTAGACCGACCAGAGGGTCGCCTTGACCGGGATGCCGGAGCTGCGGGCCGCTTCCTTGTTGGACCCGATGGCGTAGACCCGGCGGCCCCAGACGGTGCGGTTCAGCGCGAACCCGATGCCGATCACGGCTGCGATCCAGATGATGGCCAGGAGTGGGACGCCGAGCAGCGTGGTCTGACCGAACTTGGCGTACGCGGCGGCCGCCGACGGATTGATCGGGATGCCGTTGCCGTAGGCATAGACCAGTCCCCGAGCGAGGGCCAGCATGCCCAGAGTGACGATGAAGGGCTCGAGCCCGCGGTAGGACACCAGCCAGCCGTTGACCGCCCCGACGATCCCGCCGATCACGATGGCGATCACCAGACCGAGCAGCACCGACGGGCCGCCGAAGAGACCGGCCGAGATGACCGCGGCCAGCCCGAGAGCGGAGCCGACACTGATGTCGATGCCGCCGGTCAGCACGACGATCAACTCAGCGAGCACAACCACGCCGATAATGGACATCTGCAGCAGCAGGTTGGTGATGTTGGTGCCGCCCCAGAAGATAGAGCCCCGGGTGATCGTGGCGATCAGGAGCAGGGCAACCAGGATGAAGAGGGCGTACTGGCCCTTCAGCCAGCCCGCGATGGCCTGGCCTCGTGAATAGTTCTCCTCGTGGTGATGTACCGGAGGCAGGGTCGATGTTGCGCTCATGGATTCAAACTCCTTGCTGGTCTCGGGGCGATCAGTCGTTGTGGGTCAGGGCGGTGCGGATCAGGTCATCGGTGTCCGCGTGCTCGGGATCGAACTCGCCGGCGATCTCACCGTTCCGCATCACCAGAATTCGGTGACACAGCGACAGCAGCTCCTCGGCTTCGCTGGACACCACCAGCACACCCTTCCCGCTGGCGGCGACGCCGTGGATGATCTCGTAGATGTTGGCGCGAGCACCGACATCGATGCCTTTGGTCGGCTCGTCGAGGACGACGAAATCCGGGTTGGTCTCCATCCACTTGGCGACCACGACCTTCTGCTGATTTCCTCCGCTGAGCGTGCGGGTGTAGGTCCTCGTGCCGCCCTTGACCTGGTACTCCCCGATCAGTTCGCGGACGCGCTTCTGCTCCGCGGCAGCGTTGACGATCCCGCCTCTGGCCAGCCGGGGGAGGACGACGAGGCTCATGTTCTCGCCGTTGTCGAAATCCTTGACGAAGCCTTCCAAACGCCGATCCTCGGTCAGGTACGCGATCTTCTTCGACACTGCGGATCCGGGCGTGGGCAGGTGCACCTCGGTGCCGTGCAGCTTGATGGACCCGCTGACGGCCTTCTTCTGGCCGGTGATCGTCCGGGCCACCGACGAGCGTCCGCTGCCGACCAGACCGTAGAGACCGACGATCTCGCCCGGGTTCACATCGAAGGACACCCCGTTGGCGGTTCCGCCATACAGGTCACGCACCTGCATCACCGGCGCCTTGGCCGACGCCTGCACCGGCGCGGGGCGGGCCAGCGCTTTCAGCGCCTGACCGATCATCAACGTGGTGATCTCATCCGGATTACTGTCCGCGGCTTCCAGCACCTTGATCAACTTGCCGTTGCGCAGCACCGCGATGCGATCGCACATGGCGAAAACCTCGTTGAGCCGGTGCGACACGAAGATGATCGAGGTGCCGGCCGCCTTCTCCCGCGCCACCAGATCGAGGATGTCGTTGAAGTGTTCCTCACTGGTCGACGCAGTGGTCTCGTCCAAGATCATGATCTTGTGGCTGGTCACCGCAGCCCGGCTGAGCGAGAGCATCTGGCGCTGCCCGGGTCCGAGATCGCGGGCGAATTCCCGGGTGCTCAGATGTCCCAGGCCCACACCCCTCAGCACCTCTTGGGTGTGCTTGCTGTTGGTGTCGGTCTTGGTCGCCCAGGGCCGGATGTCCTTGCCCTCACGGAGCTTGTAGAGCCAGACGTTCTCGCCGACGGTGAAGTCGTCGATGATCAACGGCTCCTGGTGCATCATCAGCACCCCGGCCTGCTCGGCCTCGGCGGCGTTGCGGACCGGATGGGGATACCCGGTCACGGTGATCACGCCGTCGGTCGGGGTCTCGACGCCGGCCAGCAATTTGGCAAACGTCGACTTCCCGGCGCCGTTGGCACCACAGACGCCCAACACGCTGCCGGCATAGCCCTCGAGGTCAACCCCGTCCAGAGCCTTGACCCCGGGATAGTGCTTCTTGACCCCGACAGCCGTGAACGCCACCTCCCCGCGTGGCTGAGGTGAACTTTCGTCATCGCGCGGTTGAGTGACCACAGATACGACCTTCCCTGGGCTTGAAGTCAACTGGTTCGCCAGAACCCGGACGGGCCGGCGAGGGTCGTGCGCAAAGTTTCTGCTGAAGGTCGACTGCGGACCGTCGCCGCGGAAGCGTCACGCGCCGCGACCTCACTGGGGGGCTCATCGACTTCATCGTCCGATCTCGCGCTGATCAGTAGGGGTGGTGCCCGAGCTGTAGTAGATGCCCGGTTATGGGTCTATGTATAACGCAAGTGACCCAAAGTTGACCAGTCCTGTGGATAACTCCGCCCGAATGATTGCGAAACGGCATGGATGAGCGACTCCCGGCGACCGATGCGGGCTTTCTGTGGTCAGGCAACGCCGAAACGCGCCGCCGGCCCCCGAAAGTGCGCCGTATGACCACACAAGCACAACAAGTGGGTCGAGTCGCTCACAACTCGCGCACAATGGGGCCCGTGCGTCCCGAGGCTTCCGTGCTCCACCTGGATCTGGACGCCTTCTTCGCTTCGGTCGAGCAGCGGGACAAGCCGTCGCTCCGGGGCAAACCGGTGATCGTTGGCGGCACCGGCCAACGGGGCGTGGTGGCGACGGCCTCGTACGAGGCACGCGTGTTCGGCGTCCGATCGGCCATGCCGACCCATGAAGCGCGGCGGCGCTGCCCGAATGCGGCGTTCCTGTCCACCCGCTTCGACGCCTATCGGGAGGCCAGCGAGCAGGTGATGGCGGTGCTTCGCCGGCTCTCACCGCTGGTCGAGCCGCTCTCCTTGGACGAGGCCTTCGTCGATCTCCGGGCGGCGCTCACCGCGGTCGATTTCACCCGGTCCGGCCTGGAACAACGCGTGGCCGCGCTGAAGTCGGAGGTGGCCGAAGCGACCGACGGACTGACGGCATCGGTCGGCGTCGCGTCCTCGAAGTTCCTCGCCAAGGTGGCGACCGAACTGGGCAAGCCCGATGGCTTTCACCTCATCGACCCGGGCACCGAGGTCGACCGATTGCGATCCATGAAGGTCGGGGTGATTCCTGGCGTCGGCCCGGTCACGAGCGAGAAGCTGCACCGGATCGGCATCCACCTGATCGGTGAGCTGCAGGGCTTTTCGCTCGACGAACTGGCTCAGGCGGTCGGTCGGGCTCAGGCCCAGTCCCTGATCGATCTCGCGAACGGGCGCGACGACCGGTCCGTCGAGCCGGAACGCGAGACCAAGTCGATCTCGGTCGAGGACACCTTCGAGACCGATCTGGTCGACGTCGCCGAGCTGGGCAACATCCTCCGCCGTGACGCCCGTCAGGTGGCGAGCCGACTGCGGAACGCCGAGTTGTTCGCCCGGACCGTGACCATCAAGGTCCGCCGGCATGACTTCTCCACCCTCACCCGTTCGCGGACCCTGCTGACCGCCACCGACGATGTGGCCGTGATCAGCTCGGTCGCGCAATCGCTGCTCGGTGCCATCGACGCGACCGACGGCGTACGGCTGCTCGGGGTCGGAGTCGCGGGCCTGACCGACGTGCTCCAGGAGGACCTGTTCGCGGAGGAATCCGCGCCCCTCGCCGAGGAGTCGGTATCGGTCGAGCCGGCCGCCACGGCCGAGGCGAGTGGTGCGCCGACCATCGCCCCCGAACGGAGTTTCCGTCCGGGCGGCGATGTCGAGCACGACGCGTACGGGCGGGGTTGGATCTGGGGGTCGGGCGTCGGCCGGGTCACCGTGCGCTTCGAGACGTGGAACTCGGCACCGGGTCCGATCCGGACCTTTGTCATCGACGACCCGGCGTTGCGACCCGTGGCCCCGGAAGCGCCCGGGCATAACGTGCGCTGAGCCGGGCCAGGTGGTCGAGCAGCTCGGGCGGGCCGTCCACCGAGAAGTCGAGACCGAGCATGCCGATGTACACGGCCAGGATCTCGATGGTGTCGGCACCGGTCACGAGCACCGAGGTGGTGGCGTCGACTCGCTCGACGATGCCGACCGTCGGGTTGATCCGGGCCACCACCTCCTCGGCCGGTGCCTCGACCGTGATCCGGGCATGCACCCGCCAGCCGGCGAAGGCCACTTCGCGCAGCACGAAGGCGGTGAAGTCCTCCCCCGGAAGCGGCCGCGGGACGAACGTCTCCCCACCGGGGACCCGCAGCTCCATCCAGTCCAACCGGTAGGGAGCCCAGCGGTCCGTCACCGGCTCCCGACCGACCAGGAACCACCGGCGTTGCCAGCTGATCAGGCGGTACGGCTCGACGGCCAGCAGGTCGTCGCGATAGCGGATGCGCAGCCCCCGCCGGTCGCGGATCGCCATGGCCACGGCACTCAATAGGGCCGGGTCGATCTCCGGATCCTCGATGTTGGACCCGGTGTTCTCGGGCGCTCGGCTGGTGCTGTCCCGGATGGCGGCGACCTCTCGCCGCAGCCGGTGTGGCAGCACATGCTCGAGCTTGACCAGGGCCCGCGTACTGGACTCCTCGATCCCGCTGATACCGGTGCCGGCCCGGAGCCCCACCGCGACGGCGATAGCCTCGTCGTCGTCGAGCAGCAGGGGCGGCAGCTTGGTGCCGACACCCAGCCGGTAGTAACCACCGGGACCGCGGACCGCCTCGACCGGATAGCCCAGCTCGCGGAGTCGCTCGACGTCGTTGCGGATGGTTCGATCGGTGACCGCCAGTCGATCGGCCAGCTCGTTTCCGGTCCAGTCGGAGCGGGTCTGGAGCAGTCCGAGCAGGGCCAGCATGCGAGCCGAGGTGCTCATCCGAAATTCCGTTCACTTCTAGGAAGAAAGCGTTCCTGATTATCGCCTAGCGTACGAGACATGGAGATCAACGAGAAGACCGGCCAGGCCGGCAGCGACATCCGTCCCTTCACCATCGACATCTCGCAGGAAGCGCTCGACGACCTGCAGCACCGGCTGTCCCACACCCGGTTCCCGGCCGCCGCTCCCGGAGACTCCTGGGACTACGGCACCCCGGTCAGCTACCTCAAGGACATGGTGGCTCGGTGGCAGGACTTCGACTGGCGCGCCCAGGAGGAGCGGATGAACGCCGTACCCAACTTCGTCACCGAGATCGACGGCCAGACGATCCACTTCCTCCACGTCCGTTCGGCTGAGCCGACGGCGACTCCGTTGCTGCTGGCCCACACCTATCCGGGGTCGTTCGCGGAGTTCCTGGAACTGATCGGACCGTTGACCGATCCGGTCGCAAACGGCGGACGAGCCGAGGACGCCTTCGACGTCGTCATCCCGTCCATGCCGGGCTTCGGCTTCAGCACGCCGATGGTCGGCACCTGGACCATGGCCGGGGTCGCCCAGGCGTACGACACCTTGATGCGCCGGCTCGGTTACCCCTCCTACGGCGTGCACGGCAGCGACGGTGGCGCCATGATCTCCCGCGCGCTGGCCGTCATGGATCCGCCCGGCTTCCTCGGCGCCCACGTCCTGCAGCTGTTCTCGTTCCCCTCCGGCGCCGACGGCGAGTTCGACGCCTTCACCACGAAGGACTGGGCCGCGCTGGAATTCGCCGGCTGGTTCGCCTCGGTCGGTGGCTACAACCAGATGAACGGCACCCGGCCGCAGACGATCGCGGCCGCACTGTCGGACTCACCGATCGGTCAGCTGGCCTACAACGAGTTGTTCGAGAATTTCGGCACCGGCACCAGCCTGGTGACTCCCGAGCAGGTCCTGACCCAGGTGTCGCTCTACTGGCTGACCAACACCTCAGCCAGCGCGGTCCGCTACCACTACGCTGAGGCGCACCAGGATTCGATCAGTGGTGCGGCCGAGCCGAAGGTCAGCCACGGGCGGATCGGGGTGGCCGTCTTCGCCGACGACTTCAAGTCGATGCGACCGCTCGCCGAGCGGGACAACACCGGGATCGTCCACTGGTCGGAGTTCGAGCGCGGCGGTCACTTCGCGGCGCTCGAAGTGCCGTCCGACGTGGTCGCAGATCTGCGGGTCTTTTTCGGGCGGTCCGACGGGTGATTCGTCAGGCGGACGCTCGGGCGCGGCTGGCGGCCTCGACCAGACCGAGGAACAGTCCGTAGTCGTCACCGCTCTCGGGATGCCACTGCACGCCCAGCCAGAACGGTCGGTCCGGATCCTCCAAGGCCTCGACGGTCCCGTCGGCCGCCCGGGCGCTCACCTCGAAGCCGGGGTGCCGGACCACGGACTGGTGGTGATGGCAACTCACCTGCATGTTGTCCCCGACCAGGGTGCGCACCATCGACCCCGCAACGGTGGTGACCGAGATCCAGCCGTACGAGCTGCCCCCGGGCGCATGCTCCTCGTGACCGACGACGTCGGGGACGTGCTGTTCGAGTGCGCCGCCGGCCCGCACCGCCATCAGCTGCATACCGCGGCAGATACCCAGCGTCGGGACGCCGATCTGGTCGGCCGCATCGAGCACGGCCACCTCCCAGGCGTCGCGATCCCGACGAACGCGTACGGTCCGCGGATGGATCTGCTGCCCGTACCGGGCGGGGTCGACGTCGGGGCCGCCGGTGATGATCAGCCCGTCGAGCCGGGACACCAGTTCGAGCGCGCCGTCGGCCTGGGGCGGCAGCAGCGCCGCCACCCCGCCGGCCGCCTCGACCGATCGGGTGTAGACCGCCGGCAGCAGGTCGGCCGCCTGGTCCCACACCGTCCATGCCGCCTGCTCGCGGTAGGTGGTCAGGCCGATCACCGGCCGGCTGCTCGTGCTGTCGGACCCCGTCATGCCACTCATTATCGCCTGATCTTTCGTCACCTCATCCTTCCCACCGAGTGGGTGAGGGGGGTGAGGGGGTGCGGGGGCTGCGGGGCGTCCGGGCGCGGGCGGACACCGATCAGAGTGGCGTCACGTAGGCTCCGCTGATGCCGCCGTCGACCAGGAAGGTGTTGGCGGTGATGAAGCTCGATTCGTCGGAGGCCAGGAACAGTACGGCGTTCGCCATCTCTTCCGGCTCGGCGAACCGGCCCATGGGGATGTGGATCAGGCGGCGGGCGGCGCGTTCGGGATCCTTCGCGAAGAGCTCCTGAAGCAAGGGGGTGTTCACCGGTCCCGGGCACAATGCGTTGACCCGCACCCCCTGGCGGGCGAACTGCACGCCGAGCTCACGACTCATCGCCAGCACCCCACCCTTGGAGGCCGAGTACGAGATCTGGGACGTCGCCGCACCCATCACGGCCACGAACGACGCGGTGTTGATGATCGATCCGCGGTGTTGGTCCAGCATGTAGGGCAGGACAGCCTTGCAGCACAAGTAGACGCTGGTCAGGTTCACGTCCTGGACCCGGCGCCAGGCCTCCAGGCCGGTGTCCAGGATCGAGTCGTCCTCCGGCGGCGAGATGCCCGCATTGTTGAAGGCGATGTCGACCGACCCGTACGTGTCCTTAGCCGTGGCAAACAAGGCGTCGACCTGATCCTTGTCGGTGACATCAGTCCGGAGATAGCTTCCGTTCACCTCCGTCGCCACGCCAGGCCCGCGCTGATCATCCACGTCGGCGATGACGATCTTGGCGCCCTCGGCGGCCAGTCGTCGAACGGTGGCTAGTCCGATACCGGAGCATCCACCGGTGACGACCGCCACTCGGCCTTCGACTCTTCCTGCCATGGCTTCCTCTTTCCTGGGGGCCGATGATCACGCACCCGTGTTGATCACTCGCTGCTGATGAAGACGTTCTTTTCCTCGGTGAAGGCGTTCGGTGCGTCCGGCCCGAGCTCGCGGCCGAGCCCTGACTGCTTGAAACCGCCGAACGGCGTCCAGTAACGGACCGACGAATGCGAGTTGACGCTGAGGTTGCCGGCCTGCACGGCGCGGGAGACTCGAAGCGCCCGACCAAGATCACGGGTGAAGATCGATCCGGACAGGCCGTACTCGGTGTCGTTGGCCATGGCGATCGCCTCGTCCTCGTCGCGGAACGGCAGCACGGCCACCACGGGGCCGAAGATCTCCTCGCGCCAGATCCTTTGCTCCGGGGAGTCGGCGAGCACGACCGAAGGCGGCAGCCAGAACCCCGGACCGGCGGGGGCGGAGCCCGCGAAGGCCACCTCGACCTCGTCGATAAACCCTTGCACCGTTGACTTCTGAGCGGCCGAGATCAGGGGGCCCATCTCGGCCGTGTCCCGCGTGGGATCGCCGACGACCATCGAGCCAACGGCCTGCTGGAGTCCCCCTAGAAACTCCTCCAGCACCGAATCCTGGACCAGGATCCGCGAGCGTGCGCAGCAATCTTGGCCGGCGTTGTCGAAGACGGCGGACGGGGCGGACGCGGCCGCCTTGGCGATGTCGGCGTCCGCGAAGATCACATTCGCGCTCTTGCCCCCCAGCTCGAGCGTGCACCGCTTGACCTGATCCGCGCAGCCCTTCATGATCATCTTGCCGACTTCGGTGGAGCCGGTGAAGCAGACCTTCCGGACACTCGGGTGGGTGACGAACCGCTCCCCCACGATCGAGCCCCGGCCGGGGATGACGGTGAACACGCCGTTCGGGAGCCCGGCGTCGAGGGCCAGCTCACCGAGCCGGATGGCGGTCAGCGGAGTCAGCTCGGCGGGCTTCAGGACCACGGTGTTGCCGGCCGCCAGGGCTGGAGCAAAGCCCCAGCCGGCGATCGGCATGGGGAAGTTCCAGGGCACGATCACCCCGACAACACCGAGCGGCTCGTGGAAGGTCAGGTCGACGCCGCCGGTCACCGGAATCTGTCGGCCGAAGAGCCGTTCAGGGGCGGCCGAGTAGTAGTTCAGAACATCGCGGACGTTGCCCGCTTCCCAGCGCGCGCTGCTGATTGGATGCCCGGAGTTGCGCACCTCGAGCTGAGCCAATTCCTCGAGATGATCATCGACGATGGCGGCGAACCGCCGCAGCAGTCGGGCGCGTTCGCCCGGTGCGACGTCCCGCCACGCGGGGAAGGCCGCGGCGGCCTGACTGATCAATTCGTCGGTGCGTGCGAGGTCGGCCAACTCGACCTCGGTGACGTGCTCCTCGGTCGCCGGGTCGATCACCGTGTAGCTGCTCATGACGGCGTCACATCCTCTCGAAGCTGCGCCGCAGCTCCCAGTCGGTCACCGCGGCGTCGAACGCCGCCAGCTCCACGTCGGCCATGTTGGTGTAGTGATCGACCACCTCATCGCCGAAGCAGGACCGAGCGATTTCTGAACCATGGAACGCTTCCCGGGCTTCGCGGAGCGTCCGCGGCACGGTCGGCAGACCCGAGGTGTACGCGTTCCCGCTGAGCTCCGGGCCCAGGTCGAGTCCCTGCTCGATTCCGTACAGCCCGCCGGCCAGCATGGCGCCGAGGGCCAGGTACGGATTGACGTCTCCCCCTGGTACGCGGTTCTCCAATCGGGCCGACGGTCCGTGGCCGACGGTACGAATGGCACAGGTGCGGTTGTCCTGACCCCACGCGATCGTGGTGGGCGCGAATGAACCGGCGGCGAATCGCTTGTACGAGTTGATGTTGGGCGCGTACAGCAGGGTGAAGTCGGCCATCGTGGCCAGCAGTCCGGCGATGAAGGAGTCGTAGAGGGGGGTCCGCCCTTCGGCACCGGTGCCGTTCCCGCCGTTCCCGCCCTTCCCTCCGTTCCCTCCGTTCCCGTCCCGTTCCCTCCGTTCCCTCCGTTCCCTCCGTTCCCTCCGTTCCCTCCGTTCCCTGAGCTTGTCGAAGGGCCCCAGAACACGGTCGAGCCGTCGGCACCGCGCAGCGAGAGGTGGATGTGGCAGGAGTTGCCCTCCCGCTCGTTGTACTTGGCCATGAAGGTGATGGCCTGGCCGTGTTGGGCCGCGATGTCCTTCGCGGCGGTCTTGTACACGGCGTGGTTGTCGGCCGTGGTGAGGGCATCCGCGTACAGGAATCCGATCTCGTGCTGGCCGAAGTTGCATTCGCCCTTCGCCGATTCCACGTTCATCCCGGCCGCGTACATGACATTGCGGATCTCCCGGAGCAGCGGCTCCGCGCGGCTGCCGCCCACGATCGAATAGTCGACGTTGTACTGGTTCACCGGAACAAGATCACGGTACTGCGAGCTCCAGGCCTCCTCGTAGGACGTGTTGAAGGCGATGAACTCCAACTCGGTGCCGGCGAGGGCCACGTAGCCGGCCTGCGATGCCTTGTCCAGTTGAGTTTTCAGGATGGTCCGCGGCGACTGGGCGACCGGTGAGTGGTCGAGCCAGACGAGATCGCACTGCACCATCGCCGCCCCCGGCTGGTGTTGCAGCACCCGGATGGTCGCCAGATCGAGAGCGAACTCCATGTCGCCGTAGCCCTTGTCCCACGACGACATGGCGTAGCCGTCGACGGTGTTCATGTCGATGTCCACGCTGAGCAGATAGTTGCAGCCCTCGGTCCCCGCCTCGAGGACATGATCGGCGAAGTACGCGCCGTGCATCCGTTTGCCCTGCAAACGCCCCTGCATGTCGGTGAAGGCCACCACCACCGTGTCGATGTCGCCCTCGCTGATCCGGCGGCGGAGATCATGCACGCTGAGGTGCCGGTCGTTGCGTAACTCACTCATCGGGCTTCCTTGTCGTCGTCGGGCTTCCTTGTCTGGTTGGGTCGCCGCGGGGGTTCAAGGGGGTCGTCCCCCTTCGCCATCATCATGGGGCGCGCTCCCGGATGTCTTTGCGCGCGCCCCGGGGGTGCAAGGGGGTCGTCCCCCTTCGCCATCGTCATGGGGCGCGCTCCCGGATGTCTTTGCGCGCGCCCCGGGGGTTCAAGGGGGTCGTCCCCCTTCCTTGTAACAGTCACCGCAGCAGACCGCGGAGGAGGGCGGCGGTGTCGTCGCAGTGGCTTTCCATCACCCGTCGGGCCCGGTTGGCGTCGCCGGTCAGGATCGCGTCGACGATGTCGGCGTGTTGGGAGGTGGAGTGTTCGATGTTGACCCTCAGCACCGGGATGGCGATCAGCATGTCGTGGAGGTTGGCCTGCACGCTGGTCACCGCGTCGATGAGAGTTGGCGACTCGGTGACCGAGGCGATGGCCAGGTGCAGGCGCGAATCCGCCTGCCGGTGCTCGGCCGTATCGGCCGTGTGGTCAACCGCTGCGAGCGCCTCCCGGAGGAGTGACCGCTGACTGTCGGTCAGCGGTCGACTCGCCGCTAGGAAACAGGCGCCCGGCTCGACCACCCGGCGGAAGACCAGCGAGTCCATCAGCTCCACCCGCCGCTCCGACAGTCCGACGGTGCCGGCGTCGCCCGGCGTGGCCGGCGGATGGTCGACGAACGTGCCGCCGCCGCGGCCGCGCGTCGTGCGGACCATGTTGGCGGTCCGGAGCGCGGCGATCGCCTCGCGCAGCGTGGCCCGGGAGATGCCCATCCGGGCGGCGAGTTCGCGCTCGGGCGGAAGCACGGTGCCGTACGGATAGACCCCGAGTCGGATCGCGGTCGCGAGCCGTTCCACACAGTCCTCGAAGGCGTGCCGGCCCCGGGAGGAGCTGAGCAGGAGCTCCGCCAGATCCTGATCGGCGGCGTTCACCTCATCCCTCGTCCAACACCTCGTCCTTGGCGCGGGTGGTGTGCTCGTCCTTGGCCCCGTGCATGAAGTTCTTCTTGCCGCTAACCTGCCACGACACCAGCGAGAAGATCAACACCACCAGTACGGCGATCGGAGCGTAGTTGAACGTCGAGCGGGTGACCGGAGCTACCGGCGGAAGCACGAACAGCACGCAGATGATGACCACCCAGACCACGGCGACCCAGCCGATGAAGGGACTCCACCTCCCGAGGTTCCACGGGCCGGGCTTGAACTGGGGGTTGAGTCGCCGCAACAGCACCGGGATGACGTAGGCGATGTAGAGCCCGATCACGGCGATCGAGGTGACGGCGAAGTAGGCGGTCGAGCTGAACAGCGCCGGTGAGGCCAGGATGACCGAGAGGGTGACGCACAGCCAGATCGAGTTGGTCGGCGTCCCGGTCCGTGGGTTGACCTTCGACCAGATCCGCGAGCCCGGCAGCGCATTGTCACGGGAAAACGCGTAGGACATCCGAGAGTTGGCCGTGACCGACGCCATCCCGCAGAAGAACTGGGCCACGCAGACGATGAACAGGAGGAATTTGGCCACCGTCGGCGAATTCAGCGAGTCGAGGAAGATCTGAGCCGGGGGCAGTCCGGTATCGGAGGTGGAGAGCGCGGCCAACCCTGCTTCACTCTTGTCGGTGATGGCGGCGGTGATCGAGTACAGCAGGATGAAGCCGCCGATGATCGAGACCAGGACGCTCATCACGATGCCTCTGGGGGCGGCGCGAGAGGCGTTCTTGGTTTCCTCGGCGACGTGGGCCGAGGCGTCGTACCCGGTGTAGGTGTATTGCGCCATCAGCAGACCCATCAAGAAGACGTACGGCAGGAACGACCAGCCGGTCTCGTTGTGGAAGCCGGTCAGGGTCCAGGAGACCGACTGGTGCTTTTCCGGCAGAATCCACAGGGCGCCAACGATGATCAACACGCCGACCACGTGCCACCAGGCCGAGATGTTGGAAAGGATCGAGACCAGGTTGACGCCGAAGGTGTTGAGCAGTGCGTGCAGGGCGATGAGCACGACGAACAGTCCGAAGGTCCTCACCGGCGTCGCTTCCACGCCCCACACGAGGTTCATGAACGCCATCCAGGTCGTCGCGCAGCCGAAGTCGATGGCGGCCGTGACCGCCACCTCACCCAAGAAGTTGAACCACCCGGTGAACCAGGCCCACTCGCGTCGGTTCTTGCGGGCCAGGCGTCCCGCCCAGAAATAGAGGCCGCCCGCCGTCGGATAGCGCGAGCAGACCTCGGCCATCGACGCAGCCACGGCCAGCACCAGCACGCCGACGATCAGCCAGCCGAGCACCAGCGTCGACGGCCCACCGGACCGAAGGGCGATGCCGTACGAGGTGATGCAGCCGGCCAGGATCGAGATGATCGAGAACGAGACGGCGAAGTTGGAGAACCCCGACATCCCGCGATGCAGCTCCTGGGTGTAGCCGAGCTCGGCGAGCGCCTTGGCGTCGTCATCCATCTGCTGGTCGATACTCATGCTTCCGCGCCCCTATTCTCCGCCTGACATCAGAGGCCTGCAGTCTGTCGGGCGTCGACCCGAGAAGTCAATGGTTCGACCTCAGGCCATTCAGTCGGGTTTTCCCCAGATACCTCCCCGGAAAGTGGCGGAAGACGGCAGCAATTCGCCAGTTCCTCCGTCGTTTCCCGCCACTTTCCGGAGGGCACCCTCCTAGACTGCCGGTCGTGTGGATCGGAGCGCTGGAGTTCGACCTGTTGCTCGGCGACGTGCACTCGCTCAAGGAGAAGCGGTCGGTGGTCCGGCCCATCCTGGCCGAGGTGCGCCGACGGTTCGAGGTCAGCGTGGCCGAGGTCGACCATCTCGAGTTGCACCGCCGGGCCGGCCTCGGGGTCGCGGCCGTCAGCCCGGACCGTGCTCACCTGACCGACGTGCTCGACCACGTCGAACGGCTCGTCGCCTATCGGCCCGAGGTCGAACTGCTGTCGGTACGCCGGACCCTCCGCTCCTCCGACGACTGACGTCAGCGCGTCGGCGCGGCGCTGATCAACGGTCGCGGACACCCGCCGCGTAGGGATCGCCAAGATCGACATCCAGCACGGTCCGCTTCGGTGCGATGAGCGCCGGCTCACGCCGACAGACGTACGCCCCGGTGCCGTCCAGTCCCGAGATCGTGTTGCCGTCGGCAATCACGTCACCGGCTTCGAACAGATACGTCGCCGTCGAGTGCAGCAGGGCCGCGATCTCACCCGGCTCTCGATCACGGAAGTGGCACTGGACGTCAGGCAGTCCGAAGACGTGCAGCCCCAGGCTGTCCATCACCAGGGCGGTCTCGTCGCCGGCCACCGTGAACAGCCGGATGTTGATCATGCCGTCGAGATCACCGGCATCCGGCTCGGGCGGTGTGACTCGCTGGCTCAGCGGCCAGCTGACCAGTTCGGGTCGGGTGCGTTCGACGAGGATCCGGACGACGGCGGCCAAGGCCGACACCCGCTCTCCGGGATCAGCCGCTCCGGCGAACATCTCCGAGACCAGGATCGAGGTACGACAGCGGGCGACGACCTCATCGGCCTCGGCCCAGTCCCAGGTCTGTGACGGGTCAGGCAGTTGCTTCCCGTCAACGCTGAGCGGGCTCGCGACCATGATCATCGTCAGGAGTGACGGTTCGCCGTTCAGAGTCGGGGCGTGGGGCACCACGAGCGACCCGGACTGCCGCTCGGCGTCGGGAGCGATGACGCGGAGCGCGTCGAGCAACGTCGGATCGTCCAGGTCCGGCGGTACCGCGAACCACAGCTCGGCCACCAGGGGTGTCTCACTCATGATCATCCTCGGCTCGCAGTAGGGAACGGACAGCATCAGCGATCACGTCGGGCCGGTCGATCATGATCAGGTGACGCGAGTCGTCGAGCACGACCTGGCGAGCGCCCAACAGTTCAGCCAGCCAGCGCTGATCAATGACCCACTGCCGGCCGCCGTCTCCGGCTGCGGTCAACACGACGGTCGGCGTCCCGGGCCAGGGTGAGGACTCGCGAATGCGAGCCAGATCCCAGACCTGTTGGCCGTACGCCGCGTGCTCGGCAATGACGCTCGGCACGGCATCCCGGCTGCGGAAGATCGTGGTGCTCACCGGCGATCCGGCGTCGATCAACCGCCGACGGCTCTGCATCGCCGTCAGGATCCGGTTGCTGAAGGAGCCGGCCAGGCGCAGCGGCGGCACCACGAACGCACCGCGGGCGAGTCGAGCAGCCTGCCGCCACGCCGATCCACCGCGCGGTTTCGGCGCCGCCCATTCGACGCTGCCGTCCGCCAGCACCAGCCCGGTCACCAGATCCGGTCGGCGCCGGACCAGCGCCTCGGCGTGCAGACCCGCCATCGAGTGGGCGACCACGATGGCCGGGGCCGCCAGCGCCTCCAGCAAGGCGATCAAGGTGTCGACCTCGGCCGCCAACGTGGGCAGCACGCCGGGCCACCGCGTACGGACCAGGCCTGGTCGATCGAGCCGCACGACCGAGCAGTCGGCCAGCAGTTCCACCGCCTCGTCGAAGGTGTAGCTCGGCACGCCGCAGCCGCCGAGCAGCACCACCAACGGCCCGCGCCCGGTCTGGGTGACGACGTGCACGGCCCGACCGGCGAGCGTGACGACACCGTCAGCGGGCAGGTCCCCGTCAAGCCCCGTTGGCTCATTCATGGGCGTCCGCCATCGTCGTCGTTCCGGCACCGCGAGCGCTTAAGGCCGCGACCGACTCGTCGTCGCCCACCAGCCGGAAACCGATCGCGGCAAACCAACCCGATGCCACGAGCACCATGACCGCCTGCGGATAGCCGAGCCCCGGCAGCTGGAGGGCCAGCATGATCATCATCACCGTCAGCGCGACCACCTCGAAGACCGAGATCGACAACACGATCAAGCCCCGGCGTCGCGGCTGTCGGGGAGACCGGACCATCGCGATATAGGTGGCGATCATGGAGGCGACGATCCCGACCTGCGCACCCACGCTGGTGAACGTGTGCGCATAGTGCACCGTCGACAGCTGCCCACTCTCCTCGGCCATCTTGCACGCCTCGCTCAGGGTCGGCGAGCAATCCATCGCGAAGAAGGCGTCGAAGAACGTGGCCGTACCGAAGATCAACAACGCCGCCGAGGCGACCGCCCACCAGCGTCCGGAGCGCGGCCGATGGCCCTGAGCGGCCAACGCATTGCGCCGCCGCCACAAGACCAAAGCGCGGATCCCCATGGAAAGCACGATGATCGCGGTGATCAGGTCGCCGCCGCGGAAGATCAGGCTGTGCGGCTGGTCGGACGCCGACAACTCGGAGAGATAGCCGTCGAAGATCTTCGCGTTGCCGTTCAGCGGTTCCCACAGCAGCCAGGTGTTGTAGGTCAGTGCGGTCAGCACGCTCAGGGAGGGCCAGAGATGTCCGACCCGGAACTCCTCCGGACTGCCCACCGTGTTCATCGGCGCGGCCGGACGAGCGGGAAGGCGATCGTCTCGCGGATCGTCGCTCCGGTCAGCATCATCACCAGGCGATCCATGCCCATACCCAGTCCGCCGGACGGCGGCATCCCGTGTTCCAACGCCGCCAGGAAGTCCTCGTCCAACTCCATCGCCTCCGGATCGCCGCCGGCCGCCTGCAACGACTGCGCCGTGAGCCGTCGGCGCTGCTCGACCGGATCGACCAGTTCGGAGTACGCGGTGCCGATCTCGGCGCCGAACGCGACCAGATCCCAGCGCTCGGCCAGCCGGGGATCGTCACGATGGGCCCGGGTCAACGGAGAGACCTCGGCCGGGAAGTCGGTGTAGAAGGTCGGTGCGATCGTGGTGTCCTCGACCAGGTGCTCGTAGAGTTCCAGGATCACGGCACCCCTGGTCCAGCGCTCGTCGACCACGATCTGCCGGGACCGGGCCAGCTCGAACAGCTCGCGCCGAGACGTGTCGGCGGTGATGTGGGCCCCGCTGGCCGCTGAGATCGCGTCGTTGACCGTGATCACCTTCCACGGCTGACCAAGATCGACTTCGTGCCACTCGCCGTGGTGGTCGGTGCCGCCGACCATGGTGCCACCGGTGGCGGCCCGTGCGGCCTTGATGATCAACTCGCTGGCGACCGAGCGCATCGTCGTGTAGTCGCCGTAGGCCTGATACGCCTCCAGCATGGTGAATTCCGGATTGTGGGTGGCGTCGGCACCCTCATTGCGGAAGTTCCGGCCGATCTCGAACAGCTTGTCGACGCCGCCCACCATCAACCGCTTGAGATACAGCTCCGGCGCGATCCGGAGATAGAGCTCGAGATCGTAGGCGTTGATGTGGGTGCGGAACGGTCGGGCATTCGCCCCGCCGTGGATGGTCTGCAGGATCGGCGTCTCCACCTCGAGGAAGCCAAGATCATCGAGGGTGTTGCGGACCGCCCTGATCACGGCCGAACGGGTGACCAGTCGCCGACGGGTGATCGGATTGACGGCAAGATCGAGATAGCGCTGGCGGACCCGGGTCTCGGGATCAGTGATGCCGCGATGCTTGTCGGGCAGCGGACGCAGCGCCTTCGCGGTGAGCAGCCAGGTGCGGGTGTGCAGGGAGAGCTCGCCACTTCGCGACAGCACCATGTCACCCTCCGCGCCGAGGTGATCACCGAGGTCGACGATGCGTCGGAACCGGTCCATGGCGTCCAGGCCGATGCCGTCCTCGGTCAGCAACAGTTGGGCGTCACCGGTCCAGTCGCGGACCTTGACGAAGATCACTCCGCCGAGGTCCCGGACACCGAGCACCCGACCCGCGATGCTCGCCACCATCCCCAGCCGCAATTGGCCGATGGGCCGGCTCGGCCGAAAGGACGGCGGATAGGGATCGACGGCATCGGCGATCAGCGACTCCCGGACCGCCATCCGTAGCCGGATCTGCTCGGGCACCGGGGACCCGGCCTCGCTGACCGCCGGCCCGGTCGTCGCCGTCGAGGTCAGGAGCGGCGCCGGAGCTCCGCTGGTCAGGGCCCGGACGTCGGTCAGCCGCGGGCGGAGGAAGGTCGGCAGATCGATGAAGCCCTCGGCCACACCAGACGCCGCACCCACCAGGGCGATGTCCCGGGTCTCCGCGAAGCACAGGAACCGGGGCTGCCACTCGGGTCGGTATTTCACGTTGGAACGAAACAGCGACTCGATCTGCCACCAGCGCGAGGCGACGAGCAGCAGCCGCCGCCACAACCGCAGCACGGGTCCGGCGCCGATCCGGGCCCCTTCCTCGAAGGCCGAGCGAAACACCGCGAAGTTGAGCGAGACCCGGCGGATCCCGATCTCTCGGCCCGCCGCCATCAGCCCGGCCACCATCAACTCGGTCACGCCGTTGTCGGCATCGGGATGGCGGCGCATCACGTCCAGGGAGAAGCCGTCGTCGCCCCACGGCACGAACGACAGCACCCCAGCGACATCGGCCATCCGGCCGATCGCCGGTCGGCTCGCCGGGAACAGGGCCTCCACCATCAAGCAGTCGGCGTCGGTCGGATCGCCCAGCCGACCGAGCGCCATCGAGAATCCACGCTCGGTTTCGGTGTCCCGCCAGGCGTCGATCTTGCCGATCAGCTGAATCAGATCGGCGTCGGGAATGTCGGCATGCCGGCGAACCCGGGTCCGATAGCCCATCCGTTCCAGACG
Source organism: uncultured Actinomycetota bacterium (assembly GCA_963731295.1). GTDB lineage: Bacteria > Actinomycetota > Actinomycetes > Propionibacteriales > Propionibacteriaceae > Microlunatus. Next base: position 887,578 of record CAVSUP010000003.1, on the reverse strand, counting down.
CTGCACCGCCTGCCGGACCGGGCGCATGTCCCGGCCGTCCAGCCGGAACTCGCGAGTCTCCAAGATGGCCTCGTCGCCGAGCCGGATGACCCGCAGCCCAGCCCGCGCGTACGCCGTCGCACCCACCTCGCTCGCCCCGATCACTGCCGGCGTCCAGCCGTACGTGTCGACCAGTTCCTGCCAGGCCTTGATCGCCCCCGGCCAGTGGTCGGGCGGCCCGATCGGGTCGCTGCTGGCCAGGCACACGCCGAGGTCGACCCGATAGGTGATCGCAGCCCGCCCGTTGGCCGCGAAGACCACGGACTTGTCGCGCCGGGTGGCGAAGTAGGCGAGCGAATCCTCACCCGACTCGCTCACCAGCGCCCGGATGCGTGGCTCGTCGTCCGCCGACATCAGCGACGCGCGCCGCTGGGACCGCATCAGCGCGATCATCGCCGCGAGCAGCGCCAGCCCGAACAGCAGGCCCACGACGGTGTTGATCCAGCTCGGCGGCACGCTCACCGGCTGGGGAACGAAGTTGGTGTCCGGCCCGAAGGCTGCCTGCTCCAGCCGCTTGGCGATCCAGACCAGTCGACCCCGCGGCCCGACCAGCTCGTTCGGGAAGACCGTGACCAGCAGCATCGCCACCCCGACGGTCACCGCCAGACCGACCAGCAGGGTCAGCAGGGCTTTGCGGACACTACCCGGCTGACGGCGCGCGGTAAATTCCCCGCGGTAGGCGATCATGCACGCCGTCAGGGATCCCAGAGCCGCCAGATTGAAGCCGAATCGGGCCAGCAAGGGCAGGGAGGGATAGTCAGACTGTTCGCTGATCACCCCCGCGATCAGCACGCCGACCAAGAAGACGTCGCCGAGCAACGACAGGACGAAGATGATCATGGCGATCACCCAGCCGGCCTGCTTCCGCCGGGCCAGTGCCCCGCCGAGGATCACCAGGAATACGGCGAAGCCGATCGTGCCGCCGTCGATCGGCACGAAGAACGTCGAGTACGCATCCACCACCGAGGAGATCCAGAACACGCCCGGCAGCAGCGCCTGCGCCGCCAGCACGATCGCCCCGCCGAAGAACAGCCGGGAGATCAGGACCGGCAGCTTGGGGAAGCGTCGGACAACGTGACGCCGGCGCGCCTCGTGGCCGGCGCGACTCGGCGCCACGGGCCGGGAGGGCTCGCTGACCGTGGTGCTCACAGCGTCCACTCTTCCAGATGACTACGACCCGCCCGCGGTACGCGCCGCCAGGATCAGCCAGGACAACGCCGGTCCGCAGGGCTCGGCGCCCATCGCGTACAGCACCTGGGACTCGACCCGGTGACCGAGCTCGGCGGCGGTGCAGCCCCAGTGCCGGCGCAGTGACTTGGTCAGTTCTTCGTCGGTGAGGCCGATCACCGTGGCGAGGTAGGCCAAGTCGGCGGCGCTCCTCGGCCGAACGGCCAGCCCCTTGAGCCCGGCGCCCAGCCAGTGACCGACCTCGATCGCGTCCCGCACCTGATCGCTCGTGTTCGGCGTCCGCCGACGCGCCGAGAGCGCCGATCGCTCGAGCAGCATCGCGGCCCCGAGTGGGCCCGGCGCCGCCGATGGCCCCAGACCGGTCAACCACTCGACCAGCGGCTGTACGGGCTGACCGCGGACCAGCCGAACGAGGCTGAGCTGACTCACAGCGATCCCGAGACCTGGCACCAATTCCTCGTGGTCGTGGAGCCAGCGCGTGGCCGTCTCGATCGGCTCGGCGGCCCCGGTGCGCTCGGCCTCGGTGCAGGCGAAACTGATCAACAGCGGATCACCGGCCGGCTGATCAAGCGCTCGGGCCATGAACAGGTCGAGCGCGTCCTCGGCGGCGTACGGATCGTCGACCTGCCCAATCCGCAGCGCCTGTTGGACCGCGAGAGCAGCGTGCACGTCGCGCAGCGCGACGATCCCGGCCGGGGTGGCCGGAACCTGCAAGGCCTCGGCGCAGGCCTGATTCAGGGTCGCCGCGTACGACTCCGCCACGAAGAGGTCGTAGCGGGTCGAGCCCCGAGCGGAGGTCACCTCGACGGCGAACCGGCCCGGAGCACCGCAGAGTATCTCCGTCTGACCGTCGTGCCGATCAGCACCCAAGCCGTTCGCGAGCACCACGGCCGTGTCCTCGTCGGCCTCGATCACCACCGCGTCCTCGGGTTGCAGGAAGAGGGTGCGGGGCACCTCGAGCTGGCGGCCCCGGGCGAAGTCGTGGCCCGTGCGATACCAGGCCCAGATCCACTGGACGACGAACCGGCCCCGCGGGGCCAGCGTGATCCGGCCGAAGCCCAAGGTGTCGGGGGTCGCCCGCTCGAACGAACCGAGCGCCAGGAGGCCGCCGAGCAGCGGACCGTCCCCGTCCGCGGACGGCACCGCGTACGCGCCGGTGGCCCCAGCGGCGAGGGCCCAGGCCGGCCGACTCGGGTCGCACGCCCAGCGGAGTGCCGCGTCGTCGAGCTCGACCGGCTCGTCGGTCACATTGCTCAGCGCGACCCGCACGCCCCAGCCGGCCGCGAAACTGTGTCGGACCACCGCCCGGACCGGACCGCGCTCGAACCCGAACTCCACCTCGTCGGTGTCGGCGAGCACCTCTGGCGCCGGCCACCGCAGGGGGGCACCACCGATCGAGACCTCGGGGCGGCCGCCGGTGGTCAGATAGGACTGCTGCGGCTGGTCATCGTGGACGACCGCGACGATCGAACCCGCGGTATCGAGGGTGATCACGGCCGGACCACACCGAAAGGTCAACCGCGGCGCTGGCACCGGCCGCACCAGAACAAATTGCGGCCGGCCAGGACCTCGGTCTTGACCTTGGCCCCGCAGACCCAGCATGGCAGCCCCTTGCGCCGGTAGACGTAGACCTCGCCACCGTGATCGTCCTGCCGCGGCGGCCGGCCCATCGCCTCCGGGGTGTGCTCCGGTCGTACGGTGTCGATCCGGTTGTCGCGGACGCCGACGGGCATCAACTCGACGAGGTCGGTCCAGATGCCCCGCCAGCTCTTCTTGGAGAGTTTCTGGCCGGGGCGGTGCGGATCGACCCGATTCCGGAACAGGACCTCGGCTCGATAGACGTTCCCGACCCCGGACAGGATCGTCTGGTCCATGAGAAGCGCGGCGATCGGTCGGCTCGCCCGTTGGATCCGCTTCCAGGCGACCTCCGGATCGGCGTCGGGGCGGAGCGGGTCGGGCCCGAGTGCGGCGAGCTGGGCGTCGATCTCGGCCCGGGTCTGGACCGCACAGAGCTGCGGACCGCGCAGATCGGCGGCGGTCTCGGGCGTCGCGATCCGGACCCTTACCTCACCCCACGGCGGATCCGGCGGCCCGAGGATGAACTTGCCGATCAGCCCGAGATGGACGTGCAGGAAACGGTCGCCGTCGAACTCGCAGATCAGGTGCTTGCCGTGGGCGGTCGCCTCGATCATCAGGGACTGGTCGATCAGGGCGGCCGACTCCGCGAACCGCCCCTGCGGACTCGTCACCGTGACCGGCCGGCCGCCGAACGCTTCCTGGAGATCGTTGGCGAGGCGATGGAGCGTGTGCCCTTCAGGCATCGAGACTCCCTCCCGGATCGGGCACCTGGATGTGCATCGCGTAACACTTTGCGGCTCGGCCGGCGAGACTGGCGAAGCTGCCTTAGCGTGTCAGCATGACAGGTGCGTCAACGCCTGGGGGACGTCCCTCGGGAGCGCATGTCGGGGGAACTCACCACGCGGGATCGCCGCACGACAACCGGGAGTTCTGGCCGCGCGATTTCGGCCGGGACGGCGTCTCGGGACTGGTCACCCTCGACCGTGCCATGCGAGCTCGCGATGCGTCCCAGCCGACCGCCGAGGACGAAGCCGTCGCCGCTGCCGTGATCGAGGAACTCCTGGCTCGGGTCGATGGCCGGCGGCCCCGCCGCCGCTGACTAAGCACGGGTGCGGGAAGGCCACGATCGAAGGTCAGCGTGACTTCTCGTATGCCGCCAGGAGGGCAATCCGGCGGGCGTGCCGATCCTCGCCGCTGAACGGCGTGGCCAAGAAGATTCGGACCATCTCCAGAGCCTCGTCCTCGGTGTGCATCCGGGCGCCGATGCCGATCACGTTGGCATCGTTGTGCAGCCGGCCGAGCTTGGCGGTCTCGAGGTTGTACGCGAGGGCCGCCCGCGCTCCGTTGACCTTGTTGGCGGCGATCTGCTCGCCGTTGCCAGATCCGCCGATCACCACGCACAGCGACTCGGGCTCGGCCACCGCGGCCTCAGCCGCGGGGAGACAGTAGACCGGATAGTCGTCCTCTGCGTCGTAGGCCTCGGGGCCATGATCGACGATGTCGTGTCCCTCGGCCTGCAACGCCGAGACCAGGAAGTTCTTCAGCTCGAATCCGGCGTGATCGCTGCCGATGTGTACGCGCATGAGAGCACTATCCCAGACCCTCTGGATGGCGCGGCCGGGCGTCATCGGGGTCAATCGAAGAGGGGCCCGACGTCCCGGGTCGGCTTGAGCTCGAAGAAGCCCGGGTACGAGGCCAGCGTCAAGGCACCGTCGAAGACCCGCCGGCCTCCTCGCCCTTGGGCCGCGGCGAGAACACCGGCCCGAAGAACGCGCGGTCGGCAAGCGCCGCCAGGATCGTCTCCCGAGCGAGATCCTGGTGATGAACGTGGATCCGCGTACCGACGGCGGTGTAGTAGGCCGACAACTGCTCGGGGCCGAACTGCTCGCCCACGGCCAGTGCCACCCGGACCTGCGCCCAGCCGGCGTCCATCTTGCGGCGGTAGTCGTCCGACACCTCACGATGCTCGTTCAAGATCGACAGGCTCATCACGTGGAAGGTCGTCTTGACCGGACGGTCTCGACGTCGAGCGACCAGCGTGAGGCGAGCCAGGCCCAGGGACACTGAGGATCAAACCAGAAATCGACCGTCGTCAGCGCGGCGAGCGGTTCGACCGCGTTCGTAGCGGCTGGGTGGTCAACGGCCCTCGATTTGATCTTCGGCCGGCCCTTCTGACTGGTCGTGATCTTGTGCGCCTTCGACTTCTTGGGTTTCGAGTCTCGCGCCTTCTTCCCCGCCTTCGCCATGGGCAAACCAAACGAGACTCCTGCTGGCGCCGGATTCGGCTGGACCTCCCCGGCGTGGGAAGATCCAACTCATGTTTCCGAACAACCTGACGCGGCTCGAAGCCCAGAATCGTGCAGCGTTGATCGACAGCCACTCCTACCGGGTCGACGTCGATCTGTCGCCGGGATCGGTCAGTCGGCCGACAGAACAATTCGGATCCAGCGTGATCATCGGCTTCACCGCGCGGGCCGCGGGCACGGCGCATCTGGACCTGATCGCCGACTCCGTCACCGCGGTCATTCTGGACGGTCAGCCGATCGATCCGGCCAGCTTCGTCGATTCGCGGATCCCGTTGACCCTCACACCCGGTGCCCACGAGTTGCGGGTCGCCGCGGTCTGTCGATACAGCCGAAGCGGCCAGGGCCTGCACCGCTTTATCGATCCGGTCGACGGGCGGCGTTACCTCTATACCCAGTTCGAGGCGTCCGACGCCCGCCGGGTCTTCGGCTGCTTCGAGCAACCCGATCTGAAGGCCCGGTTCACGATCTCGGTGGTTGCCCCGAAGGACTGGACGGTGGTGTCCAACGGCGCCGTCGCGGACGCGTCCCCGGTCGGGGACGACTGCCTCCGCACAGTCTTCGCCGAGACCGAGCCGATCTCGACCTATCTGACCGCGTTGATCGCGGGCGAGTACGCGTCGGTGCACAGCAGCCATCAGGGCGCCGGGGGCGCTATCCCGCTCTCCATCTTCTGCCGGCAGTCGCTGGTCGACCATCTGGACGCCGAGCGCATCTTCTCGATCACCGGCGAAGGCTTCGACACGTTCGAGCGACACTTCGACTTCCCCTACCCCTTCGGCAAGTACGACCAGGCCTTCGTTCCCGAATACAACGGCGGAGCGATGGAGAACGTCGGCTGTGTCACGCTGCGCGACGAGTACATCTTCCGCAGCAAGGTCGAGCAAGCGCGGATCGAATACCGCCGGGACACGATCCTGCACGAGCTCTCCCACATGTGGTTCGGCAATCTGGTGACCATGCGCTGGTGGGACGATCTATGGCTGAAGGAATCGTTCGCCACCTGGGCTTCGACCTTCGCGGTCAGCCAGCAGGTGGCCGACCCGACGATCCCTTGGGCCACCTTCACCAACAGCTCGAAGACCTTCGCCTACCGTCAAGATCAACTTCCGTCGACCCATCCGATCGCGGCCGACATCGTTGATCTTGAAGCCGTGGAGTACAACTTCGATCAGATCACCTACGCCAAGGGCGCCGCGGTGCTCGTCCAACTGGTCGCGTTCGTCGGCCTGGAGTCGTTCCTGGCCGGCGTCCGCAACTACTTCCGGGTCCACGCGTACGGCAACACCTCCCTCGCCGATCTGTTGCAGAGCTTGGAAGAGACCTCTGGCCGCGACCTGGCGCAGTGGTCCCGGCAGTGGCTGGAAACGGCCGGGGTGAATACCCTGCGGATGGAGATCGACGCTGATGACAACGGCTTGATCAACTCGGCGACGGTCGTCCAGACCGCTCTTGATCAACTGCCCACGCTACGTCAGCACCGCATCGCTTTCGGTGCCTACCAGCGCCATGATGGCAAGCTTGTCCGGACCAAGCGGATCGAACGTGATCTCGCGGGTGCGCGTACGGCGGTCGACGAACTGGTCGGCGTGCGGGCGGCGGCCGTGGTGATCAACGACGACGATCTCACCTACGCCAAGGTCCGGCTCGATCCGCGCTCGACGGCCACCTTGCTCGCCGATCTGCCGACCATCGACAGTGCGCTCAGCCGCGCGGTCATCTGGGGTTCGCTGTGGGATGCCTGCCGTGACGCGGAGCTGCGTCCGCGCCAGTATGTCGATCTGGTGATCAGCAGCGTGTCCAGCGAATCGGGATCGACCGCCGTGCGCGCGCTGCTCGGTCAAGCCGGCGTCGCCGCCTTCGGCTACACCGCGCCGGCGAAGCGGACCGAGGTCACGAACCGCTGGCGTGAGGGTCTGCACAACCTGCTCGGGTCAGCTCCGGCCGGCTCGGATCGCCAACTCGCCGTGGCCCGCTCGTTCGTCGGCGCCGCCGACCCCGGGTGGAGCGCCGATCTGATCATGGACTGGCTGATCGGTGGCCGGGTGCCGGACGGACTGATGATCGACACCGACTTCCGCTGGCTGCTGATCTCGAACCTGTCCCGCCTCGGGATGATCGATGAGACGGGCATCGCCGCGGAAGAGGAGCGGGACACCTCGATCACCGGTTCCGAGCAGGCAGCCGGAGCCCGGGCCGCGCGACCGACCGCCGAAGCCAAGGCCGAAGCCTGGCGGCAGGCCGTCCAGGAGGACACCCTGCCCAACAGCACCCAGGCCGCAATCTGCTTGAACGTGTGGCAGCGCGGTCAGGACGACGTGCTGCTGCCCTACATCGACCGCTACTTCCAGGCCGCCGAGGACATCTCAGCGCTCCGCGGGGTGTGGGCCCGTAAAGGCATCTCGCTCCGGAAGAACGTGCTGCGCAATCTGTTCCCCTGGCCGACGGACAAGCGGGCGTTCCTGGATCGGCTCGACCGCTGGCTCGCCGGCGTCGACCTCTCCCCCACCACCAATCGGGCGATCATGGAACGCCGCGACGACGCTTTGCGCGCGTTGCGCTGCCAGGAGGCCGACGTCTGAGTTGCCGCTGGTTCCGAGGGTCTGGGGCTCACCCGGCCGGCGCTGCCAGTTCCCCATGTTGCATGGGGAACCGGCAACTTACCCACGAAACTTCCTAGGCAGATTGCCAGTTGTCCGCGGAAACTCGTGGGCGGGGCGCGATGCGCGAGCGGGCTGGCCCGCGAGCGTCGGGTATCGCGCGCCCTCGGCTCGGGTGAGGTCTGGCGCCGACCACGCTTTTCGGTCGGTGTCAGAGCTCATGCGGGTCGAGGTTAAGCGCGATGCGCGAGCGGGCTGACCGGCCCGCGAGCGTCGGGTATCCGCGCGCCCTCGGCTCGGGTGAGGTCTGGCGCCGACCACGCTTTTCGGTCGGTGTCAGAGCTCATGCGGGTCGAGGTTAAGCGCGATGCGCGAGCGGGCTGACCGGCCCGCGAGCGTCGGGTATCCGCGCGCCCTCGGCTCGGGTGAGGTCTGGCGCCGACCACGCTTTTCGGTCGGTGTCAGAGCTCATGCGGGTCGAGGTTAAGCGCGATGCGCGAGCGGGCTTACAAAAGGTGCGAGGTGTGGAGCGAGCGCGGCTGGCGGGCGGCGTCACCCAGCTGCTGGACCCCGACGACGAGGCCACCGACGATGTCGCCGACCACGAACGAGGTCTGCATCGACGCGGCCGCGAACCGGCATTCGAGATCGTTGAGAGCACGTTTCGCCTCAGAGCCGGTGATGATCTCCAGCGCCCGGAAGCCGGGATCACACATCACCAGAACCGAATGCTCAGGGTCGGCGAGGGCGCTGTGCAGTTTCTCGGCGTACGCGCGCGAATCCTCTTCCGACACTCCAACGAAAACCGAGAAGCTCAGCCCGGACAACTTTTCTGCGTTCGAGACCGCGTGCTTGATTCGCTCCAGCTCGGCACTCGTCAACGCCTCACCAGCGGGCACCCGCACCACCAACGGGATTGGCTTCGTCGCCGCTGTCCGCGCTCGGCGGAGCGCTTTCGAGCTCGCCCTGCTGGCGGCCGCCGACCCAGACCGACTCGTGGACCTCTTCGGGTACGCCTCGACCAGCCTGGGCCACGTTGCCGATCTTGGCGATGGCGTACACGACGATGATCGCGAGCAGCGGGAAGCCGATCAACAGTCCGAGCGACTGAAGCACCGTCGGATCGGGCGCCACCGGCCATCCGGACAGAGTGTCGAGAGGCATTAGCATGCTCTGGAGTTCGCTCACAGGACCTACGGTATCGCTCCCGCGACGCGGATGGCTGGGCCCGTGAACAGATCAGGAGGTTTGGTGTCCTTGACCCCCCCGTCATCCTCCGATCCGAGCGATCCCGAAACGACGGCCGCCCGCCTGGTCCTCGACGCCGACCAGATCTCCCGGACCTGCGCCCGGATGGCGCACCAGATCCTCGAGGCCAATCGGGGGGCGGAGGGCCTGGTCCTGCTGGGCATTCCCACCCGTGGCGTCGCCCTCGCCCATCGACTGGCCGCGGCGATCTTCGACGTGGAGGGTCGACAACTGCCGGTCGGCGCCCTCGACGTCACCATGTACCGCGATGATCTCCGTCGTCATCCGACCCGCGCGGTCGGGCGGACCGATGTGCCGGTCGAGGTCGACGACAGTGTGGTGGTCCTCGTCGACGACGTCCTCTTCTCCGGCCGGACCGTACGCGCTGCGCTCGATGCGCTCGGTGATCTTGGTCGGCCCCGCGCCGTCCGCCTCGCGGTCCTGGTCGATCGGGGACACCGCGAGCTGCCGATCCGGGCCGATCATGTCGGCAAGAACATCCCGACGCGGTCCGGTGAGCGGGTCAGCGTCCGACTGGCCGAGGTCGACGGCGTCAACGAGGTCACCATCGTCCCCGATCCCGGGCCGGAGAATGAAGGCTGATGCGCCATCTGCTGTCCGCGGCCGACCTGTTGCTCGCCGAAATCGCCGAGATCCTCGATCTGGCCGAGGAGATGTCCCTCGTCCAAGGTCGGCCGGTGAAGAAGCTGCCCGCCCTTCGCGGGCGTACGGTCGTCAATCTGTTCTTCGAGGATTCCACCAGGACCCGATCGTCATTCGAGATCGCCGGCAAGTGGTTGTCGGCCGACGTGATTAACGTCAGCGCGAAGGGTTCCTCGGTCTCCAAGGGCGAATCGCTGCGGGACACGGTGCTCACCGTCGCCGCGATGGGCGTCGACGCCCTGGTGATCCGACACCACGCCTCCGGCGCGCCCTGGCAGGCCTCGCAGTGGATCGACTGCCACGTCGTCAACGCGGGCGACGGCACGCACGAACACCCGACGCAGGCGCTGCTCGATGCGTTCACCATCCGGCGCCATCTGCGGAGCCTGGAGCCGGACCGCGTCGACTTCACCGGCAAGACGGTGGCGCTCGTCGGCGACATCACCCACTCGCGGGTCGCCCGCAGCAACGTCCTGCTCTTGCAGACCCTGGGCGCGAAGGTGATCTTGGTCGCGCCGCCCACGCTGCTGCCGTCCGGCGTGGACAGCTGGCCGGTCACCGTGAGCTCCGACTTCGACGCGGTGATCAACGAGGCGGACGTGATCATGATGCTTCGGGTCCAACGAGAGCGGATGTCCGGCGGCTACTTCCCCACCCCACGGGAATACACCGTCGGCTACGGTCTGACTCGTACGCGGCTCGCCGCGATGCGTCCGGACGCAGCGATCTGTCATCCAGGCCCGATGAATCGTGGACTGGAGATCTCCGCCGACGCCGCGGATGCCGCCAATTCGCTGATCTTGGATCAGGTCGCCGCCGGCGTCTCGGTCCGGATGAGCGTGCTCTACCAACTGCTCGGAGGCGAGGAATGACCGACCTGCTCATCGTCGGTGCCGATCTCGGCGGCGCCGGTCGGGGCGATTTGGCCATCCGGGGCGGCCGCTTCGTCGACCCGGCCGACCTCGGAGCGGACGCGCAGCGGATCGACGCCGACGGACTCGTCGCCCTGCCCGGTCTGGTCGACCTGCACACGCACCTCCGCGAGCCCGGCCGCGAAGATGCGGAGACTGTTGCCACCGGTACGTCGGCCGCGGCCCGCGGCGGCTTTACCGCCGTCCTCGCCATGGCCAACACCCATCCGGTCACCGATACCGCCGAAGCGGCCGAACATCTCGCGGACATCGGTGTACGCGACGGAAGCGCTCAGGTCGTGCCCGTCGGTGCCGTGAGCAAGGGGCTGGCCGGTGCCGAGCTGGCCGAACTCGGCCTGATGGCCCGATCGCGGGCCGGGGTCCGGGTCTTCTCCGACGACGGCCACTGCGTCGCGGATGCCCGGTTGATGCGCCGAGCGCTGGAGTATGTCCGGGCGTTCGACGGCGTGGTCGCCCAGCACGCGCAGGACCCGCAGCTCGCCGGACCGGACGCCTGCTGTCACGAGGGAGAGATCTCGGGCCGGCTCGGACTGCCTGGGTGGCCGGCCGCGGCCGAGGCCACCATCGTGGCCCGCGACGTACAACTGGCCGAGCTCACCCGGTCCCGGCTGCACGTCTGCCATGTCTCGACCGCGGAGACCGTCGACGTCCTCCGCTGGGCCAAGCAGCGCGGCATCGACGTGACGGCCGAAGTCGCCCCGCACCATCTGCTGCTGACCACCGACGAGGTGCTCGGCTACGACCCCACGTACAAGGTGAATCCGCCGTTGCGGCCGGACGAGCAGGTGGCCGCCCTGCGCGACGCCCTGTCCGACGGCACGATCGACGCGGTGGCCACTGATCATGCGCCGCATGCCCGCCACGACAAGGAGCACGCCTTCGCCGAAGCGGCGTTCGGCATGCTGGGTCTGGAGACCGCGCTGGCGGTGGTGGTCGAGACCATGATCAATCCGGGCCGGTTCGGCTGGCGGGAGCTGGCGCTGCGGATGTCGGTCGTCCCGGCCCACATCGCCCGACTGGCCGAGCAGGGTCGCCCGCTCTTCGCCGGCGAGCCGGCCAACGTGACGCTGGTCGATCCAGCGGCCCGGGCCGTGGTCGACCGGAACTCTTCGGCCTCGCTTGCCCGCAACAACCCCTGGCACGGCCGCGAGCTCCCCGACCCGATCAACACCACGATCTGGGCCGGCCGGATCACGTACGCCCACCCCTGACCCCCCGGCTCCCGGGGCTTCAAGGGGACTCCGGGGTTCGACGGCCGTTCCGGCCCCGTGTCAGTTCCCCATGTTGCATGGGGAACCGGCAACCTGCGCGCGCAACTTCGTGGGTAAGTTGCTGGATTCCCGCGGAAACTCGGGGACGACCGCTCAGGCGACCGGTGCCGGGGCCTTGATCTTCGCCGGACGGCGGGCAATGGCGACGCCGACCACGGACAGGGCGCCGCCGAGGATGGCCAGCAGCACCGGCACCTCACCCAGGAACAGCCAGCCGAGCAGGATGGCGATCGGCGGCACCGCGAAGGTGGTCACGCCGAGCTTGCCGGCCGACATGCGGCTCAGCGCGAAGGCCCAGGTCGTGAAAGCCAGCGCGGTCGGTACGACGCCGAGATAGACCATGCCGCCGATGGTGGCCGGATGGGCCGTGACGAGGTCGCGGATCAGCGAGCCGATGAACGGCAAGCAGGCCACCATCCCGATGAGGCACGCAAGCCAGGTCACCTGGAGGCCGGGGATCCGCCGCAGCACGACCTTCTGGGCCACCATCGCGACGGCGTAGACCACGGCACTGAGGAGGACGAGCAGCACGCCCGTGAGATCGGCGTGTCCGGTGCTTGTGGCGACGCCGATGATGATCGTGCCGGCGAAGGCGACCAGGCCACCGATCACCAGCATCTTCGGGAAGCCCTCACCGAGGATGAAACCGGCGAGGACTCCGATCAGGATCGGCGCCAACTGGATGAGCATCGAGGCGGTGCCAGCGTCGATGTGCCGTTCGCCGGCATTCAGCGAGACGTTGTAGACCGCGAACCAGGCCACGCCGATGAGCGCGACCAGCGCCCATTCCCGGCCGGTCATGGCGACCCGCTTCTTGCCGATCATCAACGCGCTGAGCACCAGGCTGCCGACGATCAATCGGCCGAGGCTGAGGGCTCCGGGGCTGATGTCCTGGGCGACGAAGCGGATCACCACGAAGGCCGAAGCCCAGGCCACGACGGTGAACGCGACCGCGGCGAGCACCCGCCAGTCCGTGACCGGCGTGGTCGTCGGAGTGGTCGGCTGATCGATCGCGGGAGTGGTGCTCACGGAACTACTATCGTCGTCACCGGCCTTAAGCACCAGCGAATTGTCATACGCACTACTGTTAAGCAACGGTAATAGATGGGAGATCCGGATGCTGAGTTTCGAGCGACTTCAAGCGTTGCGGGCGGTGTCGACCTTCGGGTCGGTGACCGGCGCCGCGACCGCGCTGCATCTGACGCCGTCGGCGGTCTCCCAGCAGTTGGGCAAGCTGCAGCGCGACGTCGGTCAGCGCTTGATCGAGCCCTACGGACGCGGCGTACGCCTGACTCCGGCCGGGTCCTTGCTCGCTGATCGGGCCCACGCCATTCTCGCCGAGGTCGAGCAGGCCGAGAGCGAGCTCGACCGGCAGCGCGACCAGGTCTTCGGCGATCTGGAGGTGGCCGGCTTTGCCACGGCCGCCCGAGCGATCCTCCCCCAAGCGGTCGCCGCGCTGAAAGCCGAGCATCCGCAACTCACGATCAGGTTGTCCGAACGCCAACCGGAGGAGGCCATCCGGCTGGTCGCGGCCGGTCATCTCGATCTCGCCCTGGTCAACGATTGGCTCAATGCGCCCCTGCTGTTGCCGGACGGGCTGGATCGCTTGTTGATCATGCATGACCCGGTCGATCTCGCCGTGCCCCTGAATCATCCCCTCGCCGCCCGCACCTCGGTCCGGCTGACCGAGCTCAGCGGCGAGCCGTGGATTACCTGGCCGAACGGAGCCACCTGCCACGAGTGGCTCACCCAGACCCTGCGCCAGCACCACCTGACGCCGGACGTCAGGCACACCGCCGAGGAACACCAGACCCAGCTCGCCATGGTCGCCGCCGGGCTCGGGATCGCCGTCATGCCCCGGCTCGGTCGTGGGCCGGCGGACGGGGTCGAGATCATCGCCCTGCGTCCCGATTTCAGTCGCCGGGTGTACGCGGTCTGGCGCTCCCTGGCCGCCGAGCGTCCGGCGGTGGCGGTGACGGTGGCCGCGCTCGGTGATGTCGCCGCCGCGCTCAGCGCTTCCTGATCGGTCCGGGCTCACCCCAGTCGATCGGGCGGGTCGATCAGGGCGGTCGATCAGGGCGGGTCGATCAGGGCGGGTCGATCCTCCGCGGGCGCGGCGCATTCAACTTCAGCCGTACGCCGAGCATCCGGATGCCGAAGCAGAGACCAGCCGCGACCAGTCCGGCCACCAACGGCCCGACGTCGAGCCGGACGAGCAGGATGGTCACGCTGGCACCGATCAGCGCCGGCACCGCGTACAGACCGCTGTGCAGCACACTCGGCACCCGCCGAATGAGCACGTCGCGGAGCGTTCCGCCGCCGACCGCCGTGATCCCGCCCAGCAACACCGCCTGACCGACGCCCACCCCGGCGTCGAGCGCGCGGGTGGCCCCGGTCACCGCGAACAGTCCCAGTCCGGCGGCATCCAGCACGATGATCGCCGGCAGCAGTTGGACCAGCCGTCGGCCGACGACCGACGCGAGCAAACCACCGGCCGCGGCGGCGCTCAGATAGCGCCAGTCACTGAACGTCACCGGCGGCAGGCGCCCGAGCAGGACGTCGCGCAGGATCCCGCCGCCCAACGCGGTGATCATCCCGAGGGTGACGACTCCGAGCACGTCGAGCTTGGCCACCCGGATTGCCGTCATCGCGCCGTTCACGGCGAAGGCGAAAGTGCCGGCCAGGTCCAAGATCAACAACACCAGCGCATCGGTGGACACGGCTGATCACACTACGCTGGTGCCCATGCCGGATTGGTTCCCGCACAACCTTGCCGAGATCGCGGTCTTCACCCCACTGCGCATCGCCTTCTTGATCATCGTCGCGATGTTGGCCCGGTCGATCGCGATTCGCTTGATCAACCGCACCGTACGCCGGGCCATTGCCGGCCAGCCCAAGTCACGATTCCGGCCGGCCCAAGCCTTCATGGAAGCCACGAGCATCCCGGCCGCTCGGCGCGAGCAACGGATCTCGGCCCTCGGCTCGCTGGCCCGCAGTGCGGTGACCTTCGTGGTCTTCGTGATGGCCGCCTTGATGATCTTGGCCGAGCTCGGCTTCAACATCACCACGATCGTCGCCGGCACCTCGGTCGTCGCGGTGACCGTAGCATTCGGGCTGCAGAGCATCGTGAAGGACCTGGTCTCCGGAGTGTTCATGCTCTTCGAAGATCAGCTCGGGGTCGGCGACTACGTCGACATGGAGAAGGCCTCCGGCGTGGTGGAGGCCATCGGCCTGCGGGTCACTCAGTTGCGCGACCGCGAGGACACCGTCTGGTACGTGCGCAACGGTGAGGTCATCCGGGTCGGGAACTTCAGCCAGGGCGGCGCCGATCACCCGCCCGAGCCGGAACCGGCCGCGGGCTGACCGGTCTTCGGCGCCTGCCGCCGGAGCCTGCCGCCCGTTTGCTCCCTTGGTTCAGCTTTGCCGCCGCTATAGCGGGAGCGAAGCTGAACAGCTAGGGCACGAACCGGGCCACGAACAAACCGGCGTACGCGGCCTACTCGCCGAGCGAAGCCTCCAGGGTGATGGTGGTGCCGGTCAGCGCCTGGGACACCGGGCAATTGGCCTTGGCGTCCTGAGCGGCCGCCTCGAACTGCTCGGCGGTGATGCCGGGCACGACAGCCTTGACGGTGAGCTTGATCCCGGTGATGCCTTCGCCCGGCTGGAACGTCACATCAGCCCGGGTGTCGACCGTGGTGGGTGGGGTGCCGGCCCCGGCCAGTCCGTTCGAGAGGGCCATGGAGAAGCAGGTCGAGTGGGCGGCGGCGATCAGCTCTTCCGGGCTGGTCTTGCCGTTTGCCTGCTCGGCGCGTGCGGGCCAGCTGACCTCGAAGCTGCCAACGCCGGACGAGACGAGCTCGACCTCGCCCTGCCCCTCCATCAGCGAACCTTCCCAGTGGGCTTCCGCGGTCCGAACTGTTGCCATCGATGACTCCTCTTGGTGATGGGTACGTGGTGATCGCACCCATCCTGCCAGCCGGTCCGAGCGGGGCTTCGGCCACGGGTCGAGGGACAATGACGATGATGTCCAGCTCAGCACCCCTCCAGACCTTCTACGACTCCGTCGGCGGTCACGACACGTTCGTGGCACTGGTGAAGCGGTTCTACGCCGGTGTCGCCGGCGATCCCCCGCTCCGCGCGCTGTATCCCGAAGACGACCTCGGGCCGGCCGAGGTGCGGTTCCGGATGTTCCTCGAGCAGTACTGGGGCGGTCCGACCACCTACAGCGATCAGCGCGGTCATCCGCGGCTGCGGATGCGGCACGCGCCGTTCGCGGTCACGCCCCGGCTGCGCGACCGGTGGCTGACCCACATGCGGGACGCCATCGACTCGATCGAGTTCACCCCCCAGCAGGAGCATGAGCTGTGGACCTACATGGAGCGGGCCGCGTACTCGATGGTCAACACCTTCGACGAGCACCCGGGCGTCACGCCCGGTCTCCAGTTCTAGCTTCCGCGGGGAGCGAGAGAGCTTAGATCCGGGCGACGCCGGGATAGACCATCGGCTTGAGCGTGTGCGGGTCGGTCTTCGATGCCGACAGCGCCTCCGCCACCTGCTCCAGGCCGAACTTGGCCGTGACCAGACCATCCAGATCCACCACTCCACTGGCCGCCAGAGCGATCGCGGCGGGATAGCAGTTGGCGTACCGGAAGGTCCCGGTGACCACGAGTTCTTTGATCTGGATGGTCGCCACCGGCAGTTCCATGGTGGGTGACCCCAGGCCGACCATGACGACCCGGGCGGCCGGCGCGGCGACGGCGAATGCGGCCTGCACGGCGGGGGTGGCACCGCTGCACTCCAAGATCACATCGACCGCGTCGATCTGGTCGACGAGCGGTCCGGCCAACGCATTGATGGTCTGGGTCGCACCCCGATCGCTGGCCACTTGGAGCCGGTAGTCGTTGGTGTCGGAGACGCCGACCCAGGCCGCGCCCCGCGCCCGCGCGACATCGGCGCAGAGCAGGCCGACCGGCCCCGCGCCGGTGACCAGGACGCGGTCGCCCGGCCCGACGCCGGCCTTCCGGGCGGCCCAGACCCCGACCGACAGCGGCTCGATCAGCGCCGCCGCCTCGTCCGAGACCGAGTCCGGCACCGGATGGGCCCGGTGCGATTCCAGCACCACGTACTGGGCGAAGGCGCCGTGGATCGGCGGCGTCGCGAAGAACCGCACCTCGGGGCACAAGTTGTAGCGCCCGGACAGGCACTGCAGGCAGTGGCCACAGGTCTCCTGCGGCTCCATCGCCACCCGCTGGCCGATCGTGCGATCGGTGACCTCGCTACCGATGGCCCGGATCGTGCCGGATGCTTCGTGCCCGAGGACCAGCGGCTCGCGAACGACGAAGTCGGCGATCCGGCCGTGATCGAAGTAGTGCACGTCAGAGCCGCAGATCCCGACGGTCGCGACCTCGATCAGCACCTGGTGGGGCCCGGGCTCGGGCACCGCGGACGCTTGGACGGCCACCTCGTGGGTCCGCAACAGCAGTGACTGGGTCTGCTCGCTCGGCAGTGAGAGGGTCGACATGGAAATCACCCTAGCGGCGCGGTGAAAGCGCCCGCCGCTGACCACGGGTCGAGTCAGGTCACGGCAGCCCGGGACCCCGGAGGCGGGCCGAGGGCCGCCCGCTGCCGATCAGTCAGCGGTGCCGGCCCGACGACGACAGTCCGGGCGGTGGCGTACGTGGTGCCCGCGTCCGGATCCCGGATCTCGGCCGCCAGCGTGAACGATCGGGATCCGAGTTGGGTGACCAGGGTGGCCACCTCGTACGGGGCCAGCCGGAAGTCGATCGGTTTCAGGTACTCCAGATCCTGCCGGACGATCACCCAGATGTCCTCGGACTGCCAGTCCAGAGTGCTGGTCATCACCGCGATCCGGGCCTCCTGGACGTAGTCGTAGAACCTCACGTTGTTCACGTGACCGTAGGAGTCGAGGTCCGACCAGCGCACCGACAGCGGGAACCGGTGATGATCAAGGTCGGCGATCCGGACCTTGGGCAGCAGCCGCAGCGGTTCGGCGGGCATCAGCTGGTCCTGCAGGATGGCGCGCTCGGCCGCGGTGAGCCGCCGCAACTGATTGCGGGCCAGGTCGAAGGGCACCGCTCCGGTACGCGCCCGGGCCGCGAGTTGATCACCGTCGAAGATCTCGTAGCCGATGGTGAACCGGCTGCCGCCGACGCTGTCCACCCAGAGCCTGATCGTCAGCGGGTGATCACCGAAGCCGACCGGTCGGAGGTATTCGACCTGGTGATTGACGACCAGGACGCCCGATTCCAGCAGGTCGCGCAGCGCCGGTGGCCCGCTGAGCAGGAAGTGCACCCGCGCCTCCTGGAGGTAGTCCAGGTAGGCCGCATTGTTGACATGGCCCTGGGCGTCGAGATCGCCCCAGCGGATCGGGCAGTCGAAGAGGTGTGCCGGCACGTCCCCTACAGTCTCATCCATGCCTGACGACTCACCCAGCCCTGTCGCCATCGTGACCGGTGCGGCTCGAGGGATCGGCGCCGCCATCGCCCACCGGCTGGCCGCGGACGGCATGGCGGTGGCGGTGGTTGATCTTGACGAGACCCGGGCCGCGGTGACCGCCGAGGCCATCGTCGCCGACGGCGGCCGGGCGATCCCGATCGGTGCCGACGTCACCGACGAGGACGCCGCGAACGCGGCGGTCGAACGGGCCGGGGTCGAGCTCGGACCGGTCGGGGTGTTGATCAACAACGCCGGCATCATCCGGGACAACCTGATCTTCAAGATGAGCGTCGATGACTGGGACGCGGTACAGAACGTCCACCTGCGAGGCGCCTTCCTGATGAGCCGGGCGGCTCAGGCCCAGATGACCCCGGCCCGGTGGGGACGGATCGTCAATCTCTCCTCGACCTCGGCCCTGGGCAATCGGGGTCAGGTCAACTACGCCGCCGCCAAGGCCGGCCTGCAGGGCTTCACCAAGACGCTGGCGCTGGAGCTCGGGCGCTATCAGATCACCGCCAACGCCATCGCGCCCGGTTTCATCGAGACCGACATGACCCATGCGACCGCGGATCGCCTCGGCCTCGATTTCGACCAATGGATGGTCGCCGCGGCCAAGGAGATCCCCGTCGGCCGGATCGGCCAGCCGGCCGACATCGCGGCGGTGGCCAGCTTCTTGTGCCGCGAGGAAGCGAGCTTCGTCTCCGGACAGGTGATCTACGTGGCCGGCGGCCCGAAGGCCTGACCCCTCATCCGGAGTGCATGCCCCCTAATCCGTGGACCTAATCCGTGGACCTGCCGCCTAATCCGTGTACATGCCGTCCAGCAGATCCGCGTACTTCTCCTCCACCGACTTGCGCCGGATCTTCTGGCTCGGGGTGACCTCACCCTCGTCAACGCTGAGCTCGCCCGGCAGGAACTCGAACTTCTTGATCGTTTCCCAGCGTTCGAGTTGCTTGTTGGCCTGGGCGACGTAGCCCTCGATCAGCGCGCGTACCTCGGGGGTTGACGTCAGCTCGCTCGCCGAACCGCTGACCGACTGGCCCGCCGCCCACTCCTCGATCGCCTCCGGGTCGAGGGCGATCAAGGCCGTGACGTACTTCCGACCTTCACCGTGCACAACCACCTGGCTGATGTAGGGGCAGGCCGCTTTCAGCGTGCCCTCGACCTTCTGCGGGGCCACGTACTTGCCGCCCGAGGTCTTGATCAAATCCTTCTTACGATCGGTGATCCGCAGATAACCATGATCATCGAGTTCGCCGATGTCACCGGTGCTCAACCAGCCGTCGGCGTCGAGCGTTTCGGCGGTCGCCTCCGGCAGGTTGTGATAGCCACGCATCACCGCAGGACCCTTGATCAAGATCTCGCCGTCCTCGGCGATCCGGGTCTGGGTGCCGGGCACCGGCGGACCCACCGTGCCGAAGCGGGTGGCCCGCGGGTTGTTGACGAAGGAAGCCGCGCAGGTCTCGGTCAATCCGTAGCCCTCGAGGACCAGCAGTCCGGCGGCGTAGAACCATTCCTGGACCTCGCGGTTGAGGGCCGCGGAGCCGGAGACGAAGAACCGAATGTTGCCGCCCATCCGGGCCTTGATCTTGCTGAAGACCAGCCGATCGGCGACCGCGTACTGCACCCCGAGCAGTCCGCCCGGCTTCTTGCCGGCCAGTCTCAACGGGGTCGCCCGTCGACCCACGCCGAACGCCCAGTCGAAGATTTTCGCCTTGACCCCGTGCGAGGCCGTGGTCATCACCCGGGCCCGGACCTTCTCGAAGATCCGCGGGGCACCGGCCATGAAGGTGGGCTTGACCACGGACAGGTTCTCGACGATCTTGTCGATCCGGCCGTCGACCGCCGTGCTGTAACCGATCCGCAGCTGGACCGCGATCAACGCCTTGCCGAAGACGTGGCTGAGCGGCAGCCAGAGGTATTGCAGATCGTCGGGGTAGATGATGTCGTACGCCTCGATGGAAACACCGAGATAGGTCCAGCAGTCATGGGCGAGCCGGACACCCTTCGGACGTCCGGTGGTGCCCGACGTGTAGATCAGGGTGGCCAGATCGTCAGGACCGACCGCCGCGATCGCGTCGGTGATGGCGGACGGATTGTGCTTCAGGTGATCAAGGCCGCCCTGCACGAGCTCGTCCCAGCTGATCACCTTCTCCGCGTCCACCCTGCCGTTCAGCTGGACGATCGCGATCAGTTCGGGAAGCTCACCCAGATGATCAAGGATCTTGGCGACCTGCACCTCATCTTCGGCGAACACCACCTTCGACGCGGAGTCGGCCAGGATGTACGCGACGTCCTCGTGCTGAGTGGTCGGATAGACCGTGGTCGTCGCCGCACCGGCGGACATGATGGCCAGGTCGGCCAGGATCCACTCGATGCACGTGCCCGACGCGATGGCGACGCGATCCTCGTGCTGCACGCCCAACGCCAGGAGACCGGCGGCCAACTCGAACGCCTTGTCCTTGACCTGACTCCAACTGAGGGACACCCATCGCTCGCCTTCGAGATAGCGGAAGGCCTCCTTGGACGGGGATGCAGCGACCTGCTCGAGCAGCATCACGCCTACGGATGCCGGCCTCGTCGCCAGAAGTGTTGTCTCGGTCACACCCTGAGGGTAGCCAACGCTGACCGGGATCCGGCCGCCGCGCAGTCAGACTCTCGGACAAATATCAGGAGTGGCTGCGGTACGCCGGGTCAGAGGCCGAGGCTGCGGCCGATCAGTTCCTTCATGATCTCGTTGGAACCGGCCCAGATCTTGGTGACCCGGGCGTCGCTCCAGGCTCGCGCGACACGGTATTCGTGCATGTAGCCGTAGCCGCCCCACAACTGGACGCACGCGTCGAGGATCTCGTTCTGCACCTGGGCCGACCACCACTTCGCCTTGGCCGCATCGACCGGCGTCAGGGTGTGGTGGACGTGCTCCATCAGGCAGGCGTCGACGAAAGCCTGGCTCACTTCGGCTTTGGTCACGAGCTCGGCCAGGGTGAACTTGTTGGCCTGGAACGAGCCGATCGGGCTGCCGAAGGCGCGTCGCTCCTTCACGTACTCCAAGGTCTCTTCAAGGATCTGTCGGGCGTGGGCGATGTTGTTGACCGCCGCCCCGATTCGCTCCGCGACCAGGCGTTCCATCATGTAGATGAAGCCGCGATCGAGGTCGCCGATGACGTTGGCTGCCGGCACCCGCACTTCGGCGAAGAACACCTCGGAGGTGTCGGCTTCCGGCTGGCCGATCTTGTCCAGTTTGCGGCCGCGTTCGAAGCCCGGCATCCCGGCCTCGACGGCGAACAAGGTGATGCCTTTCGCGCCCTTCTCGGGACTCGTCCGGGCCGCGACCATGATCAGATCGGCGGAATAGCCATTGGTGATGAAGGTCTTGGACCCGTTCAGGATCCAGTCGTCGCCATCGCGTACGGCCGTGGTCCTCAGGGCGGCGAGATCGGAGCCGCCCGACGGTTCGGTCATCCCGACCGCCGTGATCAACTCGCCGGTGCAGAACTTCGGCAGCCAGCGCTGCTTTTGTTCCTCAGTGCACAGATCGACCAGGTAAGGCGCCACGCAGTCGGTGTGGATGCCGACGCAGGACGAGTAGGCGAAGGCGAGCCGCGACAACTCCTCGGAGAAGATCATCGAGAACCGCGGATCGTCCACCCCGGAGCCGCCGTACGCCTCAGGGACGTTAAGCCCCAGCAGTTCGTGTTTGCCGATCTCCAACCACATCTCGCGACCGAACTCGTGGTTGGCGATGTGCTTCTCCTGGTGCGGCCGCAACTCGCGGTCCACGAAGGTCCGGCAGGTCTCCCGGAACGCGTCATGATCGTCATCGAAGATGGTCCGCTTCATGATCCCTGGTCCTCCGGAGTCGACGCTAAGTTACTCGTCAGTAACTTTACCAGGTTGCTGACAGAAGTCATGGGCAATAAACGCCCGATTCCGATTGGCTCGACGCATGACTGTGACCCCCAGGCCGGACTCCTCGGTGGCCGCGTCGGACCGGCAACGAATCCCCGGCCTCACGGCCAACGCGACCCTGGCCCTGGTGCTGGCCGGCATCGTCAACAGCCTGCTGCACGAGTCGGCGCACGCCGTCGCCGGCCTTGCCGTCGGGCTCACGCCGACCATCGGGCCGTTCTCGGTCGAGTACGCGGAGGCTGCGACGAGGAACCAGCAACTGGCGACGGCCGCCGCGGGCCCGTTGTTCAGCCTGGTGATGGGGCTGGTGCTCTTGGTGGTCGCCTGCAACTGGGGGGCCGGCTTCGTGCGGCTGTTCTGGATGTGGCTGCCGGCTCTCGGCATCATGAACTTCGTCGGCTACTGCTTCATCGCGCCGTTCGCCCAGGGAGGCGATACCGGCCGGGTGCTCGCCCTGCTCGGTACGCCGGGTTGGGTGTTCATCCTGGTGTCCATGGTCGGTGTCGCCGGACAATTCCTGTTGGCCCGGCGATTTGCCCGCGAAGTGAAGCGCTACAGCCGGAACCGCCTCCAGGAAGGCCAGGTCGCCTTCGTCTCCTGGATGATCGGCACACCGCTCATGATCGTGATCACCCTGATCGAGGTCCTGCTCCTCCGGGTGCCGACGCTCTACGTCGTGCCGGTCCTCGCCTACTCGGTGGCCTTTGCCATCTTTGCGCCGATGCAGTTCATCTTCAGCGGGAAGGGCGCCAACCGCTACGAGCCGCTGGTCCTGAAAACGGTCAATCCGGCGGCGATCGCGGTCGTCGCCGTCGTGGTGATCTTCGACATACTCCTCGCGGCGTTCGGCGGGATCACCCTCGGCTGATCAAGCTCACTGACTTGTCAGCGTGGGTCGTCGCTATGGCGACGACCCACGCTGACAAGTTGCAGAGGTGGGAGCGGTGGGGTCAGGACTTGACGGCCTCGATGCTCAGGGTGATGTCGATCTTCGGGCCGAGGAGCAGCCGGCCGCCGTCGAGCGGCATGTTCCAGTCGACCAAGAAGTCGTGACGGTTGATGGTGGTCGTGGCCTCGGCGCCCAGGATGGTCCGGCCGTACGCGTCGGTGCCGGTGCCCAGGAACTCAGCCGCCAGGGCGACCGACTTGGTGATGCCGTTGATGGTCAGGTCGCCGGTGATCACATAGTCGGATCCCGAGCGGGTGACCTTGGTGCTGGTGAAGGTGAGCTCGGCGCCCTTGGTGGGGTCGAAGAAGTCGGCCGAGCGAAGGTGGCCGTCACGCTGCTCGCTACCGGTGCTGATCGATCCGGCATTGATCACCACAGAGATTGTGGAATCGAGTGGATCTTCGGTAGTGGTGAATTCTCCGGTGTACTCGGCGAAAGTGCCGCGCACCTTGCTCATCAGGTGACGGGCGGTGAAGCCCACGGTGCTATGCGACTGGTCGATGGTCCAGCTTCCGGCCAAGAGGGCCGTCTCGGCGATATTCTGCGTCATGGGAACTCCTTCGAGCGATGTTTGATTAAGATTTCAACTACATTGAGGCTAGTCCGCAAAGGTTGAAGTGTCAACTTCTTCTGCGTACAGTCGACCCGTGCCCGAGTCAAGTGAGCCCCGGTGGCTGAGCGTTGATCAGCAGCGCATCTGGCGTGCCTATCTCCTCGGCAGTGCCCGGCTGAACGAGAAGCTCGACGCTGACCTTCGGCAGTTCGGGGTGGATCTCGGCGAGTACGAGATCCTGGTGACCCTGTCCGAGGCGGAAGAGCAACAGTGCCGGATGTCGGATCTGGCCGACGCCGTGCACCAGTCGCGGTCGCGGCTCACCCACACGATTACCCGCATGGAAATCCGCGGTCTCGTCGAGCGAGTCAGCTGCCCGACCGACCGGCGCGGAGTCTGGGCTCACCTGACCGACGGCGGGATCGCCCTCCTGGAAACCGCGGCCCCGAGCCACGTCGAGGCCGTGCGCCGCAACTTCGTCGAGGCCATGGACGAGTCCGACTATGTGGCCCTCGGCCGCGCTTTCGAGTCGGTTCTGTCCGTCGACAGCTGAACCGGCTGCTCCGCTGGTCTCGATCAGCGCCGGGTCAGGACTGCGAGAGGAAGGTCGGCGCAGGGGGTCAATTCCCAGCCGGCCGACCAATCCCGGATCAGATCGCCGGTGACCCAGGACAGATCTGACGCGGTGACCACCCGCCCCGTCCGGTTGATCAGCACACTCGGACTCGCCGCGCGACTGAGCGGGCCGAAGGCTCGTTCCTCCACCGTCTGCACCAAGAGGTCCATCCCGACCACGCCGGCGAAGGTCCCGTAGCGCCGGACCGGGGCGGTGAAGGTCAAGGTCTGCTGATCGGTGCACAGATAGTCGACGTAAGGCCCGGTGATGTGGCGCGCGTCAGTCCGCCGGGGAATGGCGTACCAGGGAAGCTGGGTGTAGTCGCGGAAGCCGGCCACCCGCGGATCGGTCTCCGCCGCGAGCCGGCGCGCTGCCGGCACGGCCGCGGTCGGATCGCCGAGCCACCATTCGAGCCAGTACGGCGCATCCGCGAGTACGTCGGGGGCCATGACCAGGCCGGCCCCGGCCGCCGCGTGCTCGCGGTCGGCCAGGAGCTCTCGACAGTGGTCCTCGATCGCCAGGTCGCTCCGCCGGGGGGCGGGCACGGCCAGCTGGCGTTCCACGATCGTGCGAAGCTCATCCACGCCGGTGAAGATCTGCTCGGCCAGATCAATCACGAACGCGGCAATGTCCGGGCCGTCGGTAGTCGGCCCCATCATCCCCAGCCCCATCACCCCCGCCCCCGTCGCCACGCCTCGCGGTGAAGCTCCCGCACCTGAGCGAACATCTCGCGTACGTGAAGCTGGGCGCAGGTGCTCGCGCCAGGTCCGTCGCGCGCTTCGATCCGGTCGACGACCTCGCGATGGCGGCGCGCCGCCATCCGGGCCGCGCCGGGCTCACCGAACGAGAGCCAGAGCAACAGACCGGCGTCGTTCTGCAGGGCCAGCTCCTCGCGCGTGAGCCGCGCCGACTGCCCGGCCGCTGCGACCTCGATGTGGAAGTTGCTCTCACCCTGGCGTCGAAGCGCCCGCGTCCGACCGGAGTGACAGGCCGGCGCCAGCGTGAGGAGCCGGGCGAGCTCGTCCTCATCCGACCGCTCCGCCGCCAGCTGCGCGGCCATCGCGCTGATCGCCGCGTAGTGGTCGGCCAGATCGCGCAGGTCGCCGAGACTGATGTCGCCAAGGCGGTCCAGCATGGCCTGCCGGCCGCCGTCGGCGGGCGCCCGAACGAAGGAACCCCCACCCCGTCCGCGCCGGGTCTCGATCAGGTTGTCCCGGCGCAGGATGATCAGCGCGTCCCGCAGCGTCGTGGTCGCCACACCGAGGCGCTCCGCGAGATCGGCCTCGGCCGGGAGCGGACGACCGTCCGGCAGCAGGCCGAGCGCGATCGCGTCACCGATCCGGCGGGCCACGACGTCGGACCGGCGTTCGGCCTCCAGCGGGGTGAAGATCGCCGCCAGATCGCCAAGGGCACCCGCAGACGTCGGCACGTTTCCACCTTTCCGCGCGCGGCCAGGCCGCCGTTCCCGCCCATCGCGGCAGGCCGCCGGTCCGGCCTCGAGGGGCTTGCGCGCTAAACCTATGAAGCCATATGTTTTGGTTCACGTCTAGTAGCGGCGGGAGGATGGGCATGCCACCTGAGCGACCGGCAGTGGTGTTGTCCAAGCTCCGGAAAGTCTTCCCAGGTCCGACGCCGGTGGTAGCTGTCGATGACATCGATCTGGAGATCGACGACGGCGAGTTCTTCTCGATGCTTGGGCCGTCGGGCTCGGGGAAGACCACAGTGCTCCGGATGATCGCCGGCTTCGAGTTGCCGACCTCCGGGTCCATCGACCTGGCCGGCACCGACGTCAGCCAGCACCCGCCGTACGCCCGGGATGTCAACACCGTCTTCCAGGACTACGCGCTGTTCCCCCATCTGAATGTGCTGGAGAACGTCGAGTACGGACTGCGAGTGAAGAAGGTCCCGCGGGCCGAGCGCCGGACCCGGTCCCTTGCGGCCCTGGACAGCGTGCGGCTGGGCGAATTCGGCCGGCGTCGACCGAGCCAGCTGTCCGGCGGACAGCGGCAACGGGTGGCTCTGGCCCGGGCGCTGGTCAACCGGCCGAAGCTGCTGCTGCTCGATGAGCCGCTCGGCGCGCTGGACCTCAAGCTACGGGAGCAGATGCAGATCGAACTCAAGGCCATCCAGCGCGAAGTGGGCATCACCTTCTTGTTCGTCACCCACGATCAGGAAGAGGCGCTCACCCTGTCCGACCGGGTCGCGGTTTTCAACGCCGGACGGATCGAACAGATCGGTACGGCCCGCGAGATCTACGAGAGCCCGGCGAGCCGTTTCGTGGCCGGGTTCGTCGGCACCTCCAATCTTCTGGACGGAGCCGACGCCCGGGCCGTGATCGGGCGGCCGGGCACGTACGCGATCCGACCGGAGAACCTCATCGTGTCGGCCCGCGGTGGCGCCGATCCCGGGACGGATCGGACCTCCGGATCGCTGGCCGAGATCGTCTACGCCGGACCGGTGACCCGCTACGTCGTGCAGTTGGACGCAGGTCCGCAATTGATCGCCTTGGCCCGCGCCGGCCAGGGACCCGATGCTGACCTCGATCGAGGCAGCCCGGTGGAGGTCAGCTGGGATCCGGGCCAGGTCGTGGCCATCCCGGCCGATCCGGGCCATCGATAACTCAGAGAGGAATCAACCATGCGCAGGCAAGCTCACCCTCAAGTTCGCGGCTGTCACCGCCGCCACGCTGCTGGCTCTGGCCGGATGCGGCGGCGGTTCGACCGGAGGGGTCAGCCCGAGCGCCGGTCCGGGTGGCTTCAAGGTGCCCGATCTGAAGCCGCTGGACCAGCTCGGCTCGCCCGAGGGCGAGGTCAGCGTGCTGGCCTGGCCCGGGTATGTCGAGGACGGCAGCAACGACCCGAAGGTCGACTGGGTCAGCGACTTCGAGAAGTCCAGTGGCTGCAACGTGACGGTCAAGACCTTCGGCACCTCCGACGAGGCGGTGCAACTGATGCGCACCGGACAGTACGACACGGTTTCCGCCTCGGGCGACGCCACCCTCCGGTTGATGGCGGCCGGCGACGTCGAGCCGGTGAACACCGGCCTGATCACCAACTACCCCGACATCTTCGATGCACTGAAGAACCAGCCGTGGAACTCGGTCAACGGCGTGTCCTACGGCATCCCGCACGGTCGGGGCGCCAACCTGCTGATGTACCGCACCGACAAGGTGACCCCGGCCCCCGACAGCTGGTCGGCCGTCTTCGACCAGGCGAGCGCCCAGACCGGCAAGATCACCGCGTACGACTCGCCGATCTATATCGCCGATGCCGCGTTGTACCTGATGGCCACCAAGCCCGACCTGGGCATCAAGGATCCGTACGCGTTGGATCAGACCCAGCTGACCGCCGCGGTCGACCTGCTCAAGGCCCAGAAGGAGCACGTCGGGGAGTACTGGTCGGACTATCTCAAGGAGGTCCAGGCGTTCAAGAACGGCTCCTCGACCGTCGGCACGACCTGGCAGGTGATCGCCAACGTGGCCAAGGGCGAAGGCGCACCGATCGAGGTCGTGCTGCCCAAGGAGGGTTCGACCGGCTGGTCCGACACCTGGATGATCGGGGCCAAGTCGGCGCACAAGACCTGCGCGTACCTGTTCGTCGATCACCTCGTGTCGGCCAAGGTCAACGCCGCGGTCGCCGAGTACTTCGGTGAGGCTCCGGCCAACAAGAAGTCCTGCGCCGACACTGCCGACAAGGATCACTGCCAGACGTTCCACGCCGAGGACGAGGACTACTTTGCCAAGGTGCACTACTGGACCACGCCGATCCCAGCCTGCCTGGACGGCCGCACCGATGTCACCTGCACCGACTACGCGGAGTGGAGCAAGGCCTGGACCGAGATCCGGAACAGCTGATCCGGGGCAGCTGATCTGGGCAGCTGGTCTGGGCGTCTTCTTCCGAGCGCGCGGCGAGAGGTGATCATGGGTGCACGCAGAGGCTTGGCCGGACTGCTCGGTCCGCCGCTGCTGTGGCTGATCGTGGCCTACCTCGGTGCTCTCGCCGCGATCTTCGCGACCGCGTTCTTCACGACCGACTCGTTCACCAACCAGGTGGTGCCGGGGTTCAGCCTGGAGAACTTCGCCGGCATCCTGACCCCCACGTACCTGAAGATCATCGGGCGGACCCTGCTGATCGCGATTGTGGTCACCATCATCTGCATTGCCGTCGCCGTCCCGTTCGGGTATTTCATGGCCCGGGTGGCGCCGCGCCGGATCCGCGGTCTGCTGGTGGCGGCGGTGCTGGTGCCGTTGTGGGCGTCCTACCTGGTCAAGGCGTATGCCTGGCGCACCATGGTGCAGCCGGGCGGCGTCCTGGACAGCACCTTCGGCGCGACTCCGGGCTACGGCTTCGCGGCCGTCGTGCTGACGCTGACCTACCTGTGGTTGCCGTACATGATCCTGCCCGTGTACGCGGGCTTCGAGCGACTGCCCGAATCCCACCTGGATGCGTCGGCCGATCTCGGGGCGAACGGCCTCCAGACCTTCCGCCGGATCATCGTGCCGGCCCTGCTGCCCTCGATCGCAGCCGGCTCGGTCTTCACCTTCTCGCTCAGTCTCGGCGACTACATCGCCGTGCAGATCGTCGGGGGGAAGCTGCAGGTCCTCGGCACAGCCGTGCTGCAGAACATCAGCCTCGACCTGCCGTTCGCTGCCGCGCTCGGCACCGCGTCGGTGGTGATCATGGTGGCCTATCTGCTCGGAGTCCGGCGTACCGGCGCTCTGGAGAACCTGTGAGGCGCCGGATGGGGCGCCGGATGGGGCGCCGGATGGGCGGCCGGATCGGGCTGTGGGTCTGGCGGTGGGCGTGTTGGCCTTCATCTACATCCCGCTTTCGGGGTCATCGCCCTGAACTCCTTCAACCGCGATCGGACCTTCGGCTGGCCCCCTCCCGGCCTGACCACGCGCTGGTGGCAGACCGCGGCGGCCGCGACGGGGCCACGCGAGGCCTTGGTCACATCGGTCGAAGCAGGGTTGGGGGCCACCGCGATCGCGCTGGTGCTGGGCACCCTGCTGTCGCTCGCCCTGACTCGCTACCGCTTCTTCGGTCGCCAGGCGATCTCGTTGCTGGTGGTGTTGCCGCTAGCCCTGCCCGGCATCGTGACCGGCATCGCGCTGCAGTCGGTCATCCAGAATCTCCTGTCGCCGGTCCTCGGCATCGGGGCCGGACTGTTCACGATCATCGTCGGTCACGCGACCTTCTGCATCGTCGTGGTGTTCAACAACGTGACCGCTCGACTCCGCCGGCTCGGCGGGTCGTTGGAGGCAGCCTCGGCCGACCTCGGCGCCCGCCCGCTCACGACCTTCCGGCTGGTGACCTTTCCCCTGCTGCGGTCGGCGGTGCTGAGCGGTGCCCTGCTGGCCTTCGCGCTGAGTTTCGACGAAGTCGTGGTCACGACCTTCACCGCCGGCCCCGGCACACCGACGCTGCCGATCTGGATCTTCAACAACCTGTTCCGTCCCACGCAGGCCCCGGTGGTCAATGTCGTCGCCGTGGTACTGGTGCTGTTCTCGATCGTGCCGGTCTGGCTCGCGCAACGGCTCGGCGGGAACGAGGCGGCCGGCAGCCGGCTCTGATCGCGGCGCGCGCGGGTCGTGGCGCGCGCGGTCGTGGCGCGCGGGTCGTTGCGCGGGGGCGGACGTTTTCCATCGCAGCCGTCACAACGAGAGGCCACACCCGCGTACGGCGGACGTTTTCCATCGCAGGTGGCACAACGAGAGGCCACACCGGCGTACGGCGGGCGTCTTCCATCGCAGCCGTGACAACGAGCCGCCACAGGCGAAGCGCCCGACCGATTCGGGCGCATAGGATCGTCGGCGATGCCGAACGCTGTTGCCCTCCCCGATTCCGTCGCCGAACTCAGTGCCCAGCTCGAGCGGCGCGGGGTTGGGTCGATCCTGGACACCAGCGCATTGGCCCGGGCGCTGTATTCCTCCGATGCGTCGCTGTACCGGGTGGTGCCCGAGGCGGTCGCCCGGCCGCGGTCGATCGATGAGCTGCACACCGTCCTCGACGCGGCGCGAGGGGCCGGCCTGGCCGTGACCACCCGCGGAGCTGGTACGTCGTGCGCCGGCAATGCCGTCGGGCCCGGTCTGATCGTCGACACTTCACGCCACCTGACCAAGATCATCTCGATCGACCCCGAGGCGCGTACGGCGCGGGTCGAACCGGGGGTGGTGCAGTCGTCGCTGCAACGCGCGGTGGCGCCGTACGGCTTGCGCTTCGGCCCCGACCCGTCGACCCACAACCGATGCACGATCGGCGGCATGATTGGCAACAATGCCTGCGGTCCGCGGGCCCTCGGTTACGGAAAGACCGCCGACAACGTGATCGCGCTGGACGTGATCACGGGACCCGGCGATCGGTTGCAGCTCGGCCGGACCGGACAAGATCAACTAGCTGCACTTGAGCCGTTGAAGGCCCTCGTCCAAGGAAATCTGGCCACCATCCGCACCGAATTCGATCGGTTCGGTCGTCAGGTCTCCGGCTACAGCTTGCACCATCTGCTGCCCGAGAACGGCTTCAACGTCGCGCGGTTCCTGTCCGGCACCGAGGGCACGCTGGGAGTGATCACGGATGCCACCGTGCGGTTGGTCGCCGATGCTCCGCACAAGATCATGATCGCGCTCGGCTATCCGACGATGGCCGATGCCGGAGATGCAGCGCCGGTGATCATCAAGCACGGACCGACTGCGGCCGAGGGCTTGGACCGCCGGATCGTCGAGGTGGTTCGCCGGACACGTGGCGATGCGGCGGTACCGCCCCTCCCCCGCGGCGACGGCTGGATGTTCGTCGAACTGGTCGGCGACGACCGGGCCGAGTTGGCCTCCCGGGCGGCAGCCGTGCTGGCCGATGCCGGGGCCCTGGACGGCTTTGTGGTGGACGATCCCGCGCAGGCGCTGGCGCTGTGGAAGATCCGCGAGGACGGGGCCGGACTGGCCGGGGTCAGTCTGGCCGAGCCGGCCTACCCAGGCTGGGAAGACGCCGCCGTGCCCCCCGAGCACCTCGGCGCTTACTTGCGGGACTTCGACACACTGCTCGATGATCATGGATTCGACGGGCTCCCCTACGGGCATTTCGGTGACGGCTGCGTCCACGTCCGGATCGACTTTCCGCTGACCCGACGGGGCGGCGCCGACGACTACCGGCGGTTCGTCGAGCAAGCGGCCACGCTGGTCGCCGGCTACGGCGGGTCGATGTCCGGCGAGCACGGCGACGGGCGGGCCCGGTCGGCCCTGCTGCCAGCGATGTACTCGCCGGCCGCGATCAAGCTCTTCGGCCAGGTCAAGGCAATCTTCGATCCGCAGAACTTGCTCAATCCGGGCATCCTGGTCGACCCGCGACCGGTCAATGCCGATCTGCGCGCAGTGACCCTGCTCGACAAAGACGATCATTTCGCCGCGGCGGTGCACAAGTGCAGCGGGGTGGGGAAATGTCTCGCCGACACCACGGGCGGGCTTGGAGTGATGTGCCCGTCCTATCAGGCGACCCGTGACGAGAAGGACTCCACGCGCGGGCGCGCCCGGGTGCTCCAGGAGATGATCAACGGCGAGCTCGTCGATGGCTGGAAGTCGACCGAGGTCCACGATGCCCTCGACCTTTGTCTTTCCTGCAAGGGATGTGCGCGGGACTGCCCCACCGGGATCGACATGGCCGCGTACAAGGCCCAGGTCCTTGATCACACCTATCGTCGTCGGCTCCGACCGCGCAGTCACTATGCCCTCGGCTGGCTGCCGCGCTGGGGTCGGCTGATCACCCGGTTCAGCGGTCTGGCGAAGTTGATCAACCTCAGCACCTCGACGCCCGGGCTACGCCATCTCGTTCGCTGGAGTGCTGGAGTCGATCAACGGCGATCGATGCCCCGATTCGCCGAGCGGTCGGCCCGCAGTCGGGTCGAGCTGCCGTCGAACCGGGGTGACCCGGTGATCATCTGGGTGGACTCGTTCTCTGACTGCTTCACCGGCGAGGGGGTCGAAGCGGTCGTCGACGTGCTGGCGTCCGCCGGCTATGCACCGCGATTCCTCGAGCGACCGGCCTGCTGCGGTCTGACCTGGATCAGCACGGGGCAGCTCGACGGTGCGCGTCGTCAGTTGCGGAGTGCACTTGACGTGCTGCATCCGTACGTCGCGGCCGGCATTCCGGTCGTCGGGCTCGAGCCGTCATGCACCGCGGTCTGGCGGAGCGATGCCGCCGAGTTGCTGCCCGACGACGCCGCCCGGGTGGCTGAAGTCGCCGTCGGGGTCCTCACCTTGGCCGAGCTGCTGGCCCGGACCCCGGGCTGGACGGCACCCGACCTTTCCGGCGTCGAACTTGTCGCCCAGCCGCACTGCCACCACGCCTCAGTGCTGGGGTGGCGAGCGGATGCGGCGCTGCTCGCGTCGACCGGGGCGACCGTGACGACCGTCGGCGGCTGTTGTGGCCTGGCCGGCAACTTCGGGGTCGAGCGGGGGCATTACGACGTGTCGGTCCAGGTCGCCGAACACGATCTGCTGCCCGCCGTACGCGCTCGGCCGGAGGCCATCGTGTTGGCCGACGGCTTCTCGTGTCGGACCCAGCTCGCCGAGCTGGCCGACCGCAAGGCGATCACCCTGGCCGAGTTGTTGGCCTGCCGATCCTCCGCTTCCTGAACCTCGTCGATTTTCGGCTCCCGGCGGCTCCGGCTCACCCCCCACTTGTCCGGTCCCCCTCCACCTATAGGTGGGGGACGACCGGACAAGTGGGGGGCGGGGGGTCAGGGCTGGGCGGCGTGGCCGGAAGCGCGAGGGGTGCGTTCGTCCTGCTTGAGGCGGGCCTCATAGAGATGGCGTACGCCGGCGGCCAGGTCGTTTCGCGCGGTCTGTTCGAGGTCCCGGAACCGGGACCAGTAGTTGTCGTCGTACTCCTCGACGATCTGGAACGTCCAACGTCCCTGGAGCACGTTGCGACCGATCAGCTCGCGCTCGATCCGATCGGCGATCGCGCGGTGCCCGGCCTGCTGCAGGGCCTCGACGGCCTGGCCAAGCTGAATGTCCGCCGATCCGGTCAGCTGGTGGAACGAGTAGAGGTGGCCGCGCGCCCGTTCGCAGGTCTCCAACGCCTCGGAGAGTTTGCCGAGGGCTTCGACGGTGTCATCGCTGACCCCGCTGGGGGTGGTTCGGCCGGGCAGATCATCGGGAGGCACGTCAGTCATGGCCCGACCCTAGTTGGCCCCGACACGAGTTCGGCCCGACACGTGTTCGACCTGGGCCGAACCACTGAGTGGCCCTCATCCGAGGTTCGATCGACTCAACGCATCGAGTCCACGGTGGCGGTGTAGCGCTCGAACTGGGCTCGGGTCGGCACCGGCGTCGGCCATTGGCGGGTCGCCCATCCTGATCGCGGGGTGCTGGATCGGACCCCCCAGAACGTGGGATTCGCACGGATGGGCGGCGCGGTGACCGGGGTCCCATCGCCGGCCGGCGTGACCGTGACGTCGATCGGGTCGAGTCCCGCGAACACCACCGTGACCTGCCGGGTCCGTTTGGGGAGCGCCGGATAGTTCGTCACCACCGCGGCCACCTTGTCCGGGCGTCGGAGCACGACCCAGGACCGCAGATCGGTGCACAGGCACTCGACGGCCTCGGCCGAGGTGAGGCGGTTGGTCACCACCCGGGTCCGCAACACAATGGCGGCTTGGTCGACGTGCAGCACCGGTCCGCTTGCGGCGACCGGGTTGTGCGCGGTCAGCGTGGCCGCGTCCGGGCTGGCGAACGGCGGCGTTGAGGCCGTTGCCGTCCCGTCGCCGCCGGTCACCGAGACGATGGCCCACTCCAGCGAGGTGAATGTGGCGCTCGCCAGCACCCGATCGACCCGGATCCGGAACACCTGCTCGCCGGCTCCGTAGCGGAACATCTCCGATCGCGCGCCCTTCGGCCGAAGCGCTGCCGGACGGGTCAGGTCGGTAGGACGGTCGGCGCCGGGGACCTTGCCGATCGGCGTGACCGGGACCCGGCCGAACTGGGCCACGGTCGCCACATTGACGTCGACCGTCCGCAGGGCAGCCGGCAGCTGCGGGAACGCCACCTGCAGGACGGTGGTCACGCCGACGCGGAGGCTGCGCTGGGCCAGCCAGACCGGCGTGCAGAGGCAATCGCCGAGCTCCGGGACAGCGGACTCCGGTACACCCGACAGGGGCCGGTAGACGGCCCGTCGCGGTGCGTCCACCAGGGAGACGTCGGCATTGGTCTCCCAGCGGCGCGACAAGCCCAGGTCCACCGTCTCGGGCACGGTGTCGCCGGGCCGGAGGTTCGGTGCCCGGATCGGCGTGATCGACCAGTCCAGCACCGTCCCGCCCTCGACCCGACGGACCGCGTGCACCGCGAATCTGAGCTGGACGTCGAGTCCCTCGGCCGAGGTCCAGAGCGCCTCGCCGGCGACTGGCAGGTCCGGGTTCGTGACCGGGAGGGGCGTGGACGGAGGGCTTTCACGGCTCGGGAGCGGCACCGACGGCGGTGGAGTCGGGCGGTCGAACAGACCAGGCTCCCGCTCGCCGTAGGTGCATCCGGCGGCCAGCAAGACGGCAGACAGTGCCAGCGCCAGCCAGCACCGTCGTCTGCCGCAACGCCGTTGGACGACCATTCTCGATGGTATGTCGCTCCCCATCCGTACCCCATCTACGGATGGGTGACCGGTCGGAGCAGTCCGGCCACCGGGCCGTGAACCCGCTGCACTGGGCGCGAGCTGGTGCAGCCGGGTCCGGGGGGCAGGTGTCGCAGGGTGTCGGCGTGACTCGTCGCTTTGACGTCGGCTCGATGTTGAGATCCGCCGATCGGCTCCGACGTTCCGGGTGAAGGGCCAGCCAGGAGATGCTGGCCAGGAGAATGAGAGGTTGCACCATGAAGTACGTCATCCTGATCCATGCCAACCCCGAGCCCTGGGGTCACCCGACGTCGCACTACACCGCGGCCGGGCGGGCGATCCCCGAGCAGCGCAAAGCGGAGATGGACCGCGAGTTCGAGGCCCTCCTGAACGAGATCTCGGCCTCAGGCGAGCTGGTCCACGCCGAAGCGCTGGGCGACCCCGCCGCTGCCACGATCTTCGGTCGCGGCGTGGACGCCACCGTGCCGACCGAGGGCCCGTACGCGGAGACCAAGGAGCACCTCGCCGGCTTCTTCCTGATCGACTGCGCGACGCGGGAGCGGGCGGAGGCGATCGCCGTCCTGTTTGCGGGGGCCGGCGACACCATCGAGCTACGACCGGTGATGTCGGGGGGCGGGGACGACCAGTGAAGACCGGCCACCGGCGACGTTCGGTCCGATGAACGCCATCGGGCTCGAACAGGTCTGGCGGACCTGGGCCCCTGACGTGCTGGCTGCCCTGGTCCGCCGCTTCGGTGACTTCGATGCCGCCGAGGACGCGGCGCAGGAGGCGCTGCTCGCCGCGGCTCGGCAGTGGCCGGAGGAGGGCGTGCCCACTCACCCCAAGGGCTGGTTGATCACCGTCGCCTCGCGCCGGCTGGTCGACCAGTGGCGGAGCGAGCAGGCGCGCCTGGGGCGGGAAGTGGCGGAGGGGCGGCGTACCCGGGTCGATGATCCGGGTACGGCGCCCGGCTCGGAGGCCGCCGAGCGTGATGACTCGCTGGCGCTGTTGCTGCTGTGCTGCCACCCGGCGCTGAGCCGGGCGTCTCAGGTGGCGCTGACCCTCCGGGCCGTTGGCGGGCTGAGCACCGGCCAGATCGCCCGCGCCTTCCTGGTGCCGGAAGCGACGATGGGGACCCGGATCAGCCGATCCAAGCAGACGCTGCGCGCGGCGGGTGCGCGGTTCACCGTACCGGGATTGGCCGAGCTTCCGGAGCGGGTCGACGCCGCAGCCCAGGTGTTGTACCTGATCTTCACCGAGGGCCACACCAGTACGACGGGAGCCGGTCTGATCGACGTGTCGCTGGCCGACGAGGCGATCAGGCTGACTCGCACGTTGCATGATCATCTGCCCGGCTCCGGGGAGGTCGCCGGGCTGCTCGCGCTGATGCTGCTGACCGACGCCCGGCGGGCGGCGCGTACGGCGGCGGACGGTTCGCTGGTCCCACTGGCGGACCAGATTCGGGGGCGGTGGGATCGGGCCAAGATCACCGAGGGCATCGGACTCGTCGAACAGACGTTGCCGGTCGGGGCGGTCGGGCCGTATCAGCTCCAGGCCGCCATCGCCGCCGTACACGCCGAGGCCGAGCAGGCCGAGGACACTGACTGGGCTCAGATCGAGGTGCTGTACGCGATGCTGACCGAGCTTGCTCCCAGCCCGGTCGTCACCCTCAACCACGCTGTCGCCGTGGCGATGGTCCACGGTCCGGACGCCGGATTGACCCTCCTTGACCCCCTGACGCACGACCGCCAACTCGGCCGCACCCATCGACTGCACGCCGTCCGCGGGCACCTGCTCGAGCAGGCGGGCCGGGTCGAGGAGGCGAAGGCCGCGTACGCCCTGGCCGCCCGGTTGGCCACGAGCATTCCGGAACAGCGGTACCTCAACACCAAACTCACCTGACCGCGTCCTGAGCAGGTTGATGGCCCGCCCGCCGCGGTTCCCGTGTCCTCGTTGGTGTGCCATCCTGGTCGGCGAAATCGTCGGCCGGGTCTGCAGGTCAGGGGGTGCTCTGGCGTCGTCACCTAGGTTGGTGCGGTGCCACCATCTCCGAGCCGGGTCAGCCTGTTGCCGCCCGAGGTCACCGACGATGCGGTCAGTTGGCACCTGCCGAAGGTCTTGGCGCCCGGCGGCGTACGGCTGGAGGTGGATTGGGGCCTCGATCAGGCCGCGGACTTCGTGGCCGACGGCGACTGGTGGACCTACCTGCTCGAGAGACCGGCTGCGGACCGCCTCGAGTACCGGCTGGAGCTGCGCGGCGGCGACGGCCTGGTCCCTGATCCGACCAACCCGCACGTCGTGCCGAACCCCTTCGGCGACCGGTCGGAAATCCGCTTCCCTAGTTACGCGCCGCCAGCGTGGTTGGCGACGTCGGCGACCGGCGACGCGCGCCCGATCGTGCTCGACGCCGGACCGCTCGAGGGTCCGATCCCGGTCCGCCTGTGGTCGCCCGAGGGCATGCCGCCCGATGCCGCCGCCCCCTTGCTGATCACCCACGACGGCAGCGGAATGGCCCAGTCCGGCTCCTTGCTCAGCTGGGCGACCGCCCATGCCGAGCAGCAGCCGATCCGCGTCGCCCTGTTGGACACGGTGCCCGGGTGCCGGGACGGCTGGTACTCCGCGAATCCCGACTACCTCGATCAGCTGAGTGGATCGCTGCTGCCGGCCCTTCGCGATCGGGTCAACGTCTCTGCCGTGGTCGGGCTCGGTGCGAGCCTGGGCGCGGTGGCCATGCTCAGCTGGCATCGGCGCGACCCGGCCGCGGTTGATGGGCTGGCCCTCCAGTCGGGCAGCTTCTTCCGGCCGGAGCTGGATCCGCAGGAATCGGCGTACCCGCACTTCGATCGGATCTACCAGGCCGTGACCGACGCGATCGACGACCCACCGGACCGACGAGTGCCGACGCTGGTGACCTGCGGGGCGATCGAGGAGAACTACGCCAACAACCAGCGGATGGCCGAGCAGCTGGCTGGACTCGACTATCCCGTCCGGTTCATCACGGTGCCGGATGCCCACACCATGATCGGCTGGCGCGATGCCTGGACGCCTCATCTGGACGAACTCCTGCAGACGGTGGTCTGACCCCGCTAGCCACCGCTGATTGTCTGGTGCAATATTCGGCTATGACCACATCCGGGGATGCCACCACTCACCTGATCGGACTCCTGCTCGGCACCGAGGACGACTGGCCGCGGGCCTTTGAAACCCTGGTCCGCAAGGTCGGCGCGGTCCAACACCAGGGGGCCGAACACACGCTGGAGACCGAGCGGATCACCATCGAGCCGTTCGATCTTCGCGATCCGGTCCGGCACGATGTGGTGATCGACCGGCTCGCGTGGTGGTACTACCACCCGAGGGAGTGGCTGAAGAAGGCGGCGCTGGTCAATGGCACCTATCTCCTCAACAACCCGTTCACCTTCCAGGCGATGGAGAAGCACTCCGCGTACTGCGCGATGATCCGGCTCGGCTTCGACATCCCGCCGACCGTGTTGGTGCCCTACAAGCATCCGGTCGATCACGAGAAATGGGCCTACACCGCCACCACCTACAACCTGCCGTTCGATCTCGATGAAGTCGCGAGCCGGGTCGGATTCCCGATGTTCATGAAGCCGTTCGACGGCGGCGCTTGGCGCGGGGTGAGCCGGGTCGACGATCCGGCGGAGTTGCACAAGGCGTACGACGAATCGGGGCAGATGCTGATGCACCTGCAGGCGGCGATCAGCCCGTACGACGCCTTCGCCCGGTCGTTGACCATTGGTCCGGAGACCATGATCATGAACTTCCGGCCCGAGCTGCCGATGCATCTGCGCTACGAGGTCAGCCACGACTTCCTCGCCCCCGAGGCCGGCAGCGAGATCCTCACCTTGTCGAAGTCGATCAACGCCTTCTTCCGCTGGGAGTTCAACTCCTGCGAGGCCCTGGTCAACGGCACCGCGGTGCGACCGATCGACTTCGCGAACGCCTGCCCCGACATCGCGATCACGTCACTGCACTATTACTTCCCGTGGGCGATCCAGAACCTGATCAGCTGGTCGATCTACTGCGCCGTGACCCGGCGGGCAGCCCGGATCGACACCACCAGCAGCGAATGGTTCGCCGTCGCGGACAACCCGGATCTGGAGTTCAGCGACAAGCTGGCGGCGTACGCGAAACTAGCCGACGACTACTTCGAGGTCGATCGCTACCAGGAGTTCTGCGCGACCTCACTGGCGTCGCTGTCGCAGATCGTCTACGACTGGATCACTTCGGCCGAGTTCGACGACCTGCTGATCGAAACGGTCCGCAAGACCTATCCCGCCCACGAGCACGACAGCTTTGCCGCCCACTTCCGCGGGCTGATGTCCCACTGGGCCGCCGATCAGCGCTGACCGGGCTTTCGCTTGGCGGAAACTGTCGGAAAACGGCCGAGATTCGACAGTTTCTCAGCAGTTTCCCGCCACTTTCCGGGAAGATCAGCCGACGGACTTCGAGCGGACCCATAAAAGAGAAGATCAGCGGGTCAGGCGGCGGTGGGTCGCGCGGTGCGGACGAGCGGCCTCGGCGCCGAGCCGGGCGATCTTGTTGGCCTCGTAGTCGCCGAAGTTGCCCTCGTACCAGAACCATTTCGCCTGTTCCTCATCGTCGCCTTCCCAGGCCAGGATGTGAGTGGCGACGCGATCCAGGAACCAGCGATCGTGGGAGATCACGACGGCGCACCCGGGGAAGTCGAGCAGCGCGTCTTCGAGTGACTGCAGCGTCTCCACATCGAGATCGTTGGTTGGTTCGTCGAGCAGCAACAGGTTGCCGCCCATCTTCAGGGTGAGGGCGAGGTTGAGCCGGTTCCGCTCGCCGCCGGACAGCACGCCGGCCGGCTTCTGCTGATCCGGACCCTTGAAGCCGAACGAGGCGACGTAGGCCCGTGACGGCATCTCGAAGCTCGCGACCTTGATGTGGTCGAGGCCCTCGGAGACCAGTTCCCAGACGTTCTTCTTCGCGTCCAGGCCGGATCGCCCCTGATCGACGTAGGAGATCTTGACGGTCTCACCGACTTTGAGCTGGCCGGAGTCGGGTGCCTCTTCGCCGATGATCATCCGGAACAGCGTTGACTTGCCGACGCCGTTCGGTCCGACCACACCGATGATCCCCGCGCGCGGCAGGCTGAACCCGAGCCCGTCGAAGAGCAGCCGGTCGCCGAAGCCCTTGACCAGCTTGTCGGCGTCCAGCACGGTGCTGCCGAGCCGCGGTCCGGCGGGAATGTTGATCTCCTCGAAGTCCATCTTGCGGTTCCGGTCCGCCTCGGCGGCCATCTCCTCGTACCGGGCGAGCCGAGCCTTGCTCTTGGCCTGCCGGGCCTTCGGGTTGGACCGCGCCCACTCCAGCTCACGCTCAAGGATCTTGGCGCGCTTGGCATCACGCTTGCCCTCGACCTGGAGCCGGGACTTCTTGGTCTCGAGGTAGGTCGAATAGTTACCCTCGTACGGGTGGGTCTTGCCGCGATCGATCTCGAGGATCCATTGGGCGACGTTGTCCAGGAAGTACCGATCGTGGGTCACCGCGAGCACGGCGCCCGGGTAGGACTTGAGATGGCCTTCGAGCCACTGCACGGACTCGGCGTCCAGGTGGTTGGTCGGCTCGTCGAGCAACAGGAGGTCGGGCTGCTGCAGCAGCAGTTTGCACAGAGCCACGCGACGCCGCTCACCGCCAGACAGCACGTCGACCATCGCGTCCGGCGGCGGGCACCTTAGCGCATCCATGGCCTGATCCAGCTGGGAGTCGATGTCCCAGGCGTTGCGGTTGTCGAGCTCGGTCTGCACATCACCCATCTCGGCCATCAGCGCGTCGAAGTCGGCGTCCGGCTCGCCCATCGCCATGCCCAACTCGTCCATCCGAGTCTGCAGCGCCTTGATGTCGGCGACCGCCTCCTCGACGTTCTCGAGCACGGTCTTGCCCTCGGTCAACGGCGGCTCCTGCAGCAGGATGCCGACGCTGGCGTCTTTGGCGAGCATCGTGTCGCCGTTGTTCGGCTTCTCGATCCCAGCCATGAGTTTGAGCAGGGTCGACTTACCGGTGCCGTTCGGCCCGACGACGCCGATCTTGGCTCCTGGGTAAAACGACAGGGTGATGTTGTCCAGCACGACCTTGTCGCCAAGGGCCTTGCGGACGTTGTGCATCGAATAGATGAACTCAGGCATGAAGTGGGGCTGACCTTTGATCGCTGCGGTGGAATGTCCGACGTGGGCGTCGGCCGATCGACCGGGCTCCGACGCCGGTCAAGTATGCCATCGCTGACCAGGGGTGAGTGACGCGCCGCGGGCGGCTCCTTGGGGGGTCAGCCAGCCGCGTACCGCCCGCGTGCGCAGAAACGGCACGGGTCACGGCGCGTCACCGATCGGGTCAGGACCCCGTTCCCGACCCGACCCCGCCTGAGCCGCAGGGTCCGCCCTGACGACGGCCCGGCTCAGGCAGCTCTGGCCTCACGCTCCTCCGCCGTCGGCCCCGCCTGGTCCAGCTCGTCCGGCGGGGTGTCCAGGTCGCCGGGCTCGACGCTCGCGACGCGGGGCTTGCGCCGGAAGGCGGCGGTGCCCCGGTTGAGGTCGTGGCCGATGGTCTCGGCCTCGAGCACGAGACGCTCCTGGGTCTGGCCCTCCTTGTCCCAGACGTTGGTGCGGAGCCGCCCGATCACCACGACCGGATCGCCCTTGCGCACGCTGCTGGCCACGTGCTCGGCGAGCGCTCGGAAACAGGTGACCTCGATCCACGTGGTGTTGCCGTCTCCCCATTCGCCCTTGGTCCGCACCCGCGGCGTGCAGGCCAGCCGGAACTTCGCGACCGTCCCGTTGCCCTTGGTCTCCACTTCCGTCCCGGCGTGGCCGGTGATGTGTACGACTGCCTCCATGGCCCTTCGTCCTCCTCCTTCGTCGAAGATCTGATCGGCATAAGGATGCGTACGCCGACCCCGAATCGACCGGGGTCGCCAAAATCTGTGGATAGCGGGATTTTGGCCGGGTCCGAGCCTGTGGACAACAGAAGTCCAGATGGAGGGTCCGCGCGAGACGCGGGGTACGCGAGTGGAAGGGGTACGCGCGACCTGGGAGTCAGGCGCGAGCGCGTTCGAGGGCGAAGCGGGCGCGTTCGTAGCGATCCTGTTCGGCCTGGACCGGCGCGACCACCAGCTCCTGGGTCACCTTGCCGATGGAGCCGCGGAGCAGCTGCCGGGCCCGCGCCGTACGCCGGCGGGCGCCGACCTCGACCCCGATCCGGGCCACGCCGGCCAGCAGGATGCCGACGAGCGCACCGCCGATCACCAGGACCGTCGGTGCCGGCACCCCCCACCAGAACACCTGCGGCAGCGGCGGGAGCTGAAGGTAGGCCAGGACGAAACGCGCACCGAGCCAGCCGAGTCCGGCGACCACCGTGGCGACTAACAGCCACTGCACGACGCGGACCCCGTTCCACCAGCGCCGATGCGCCGCCAGATCGAGATCGGTCTGGGCGATCGCGCGATCGAGCCGGTCGGTGAGGGAATCCTCGTTCGACCGCGCGGCCCGCTTGATCTCGTCGGCCCAGCCGCGACTGAGACCCGTTGCGGCCTGGTCGGCCAAGGCTCGTAGGGCCGTGTCGACCCGCGCCTGCTGGACGCCCGACGTCGACGGCAGCGAGGTGCGACCCACCCGCGAGGGGTCGATCTCCTTGCGCTTGCGTCCGGCGCCGAGCCGATCCAGGTGCAACCGCCGCAACGGGTCGGGCTTGAACTTGGCGATCCAGGCGAGCACCGGCCAGCCGGTGGCCAGCCCGCCGCGCAGTCGCCAGGCCTGCCCCACCGCTTCGGTGACCACCGGGACAGCGGCGGCAGTGGCGACCTGCCTATTCAACCGGTCCACATCGGCGCGGTCGACGGCGGTGATCTTGGTCGACCCGGAGGCCACGGCCAGTGCCGTAGCGACCACACTGACGTCGGCGCTCAGCCGCCGGGCCGCCGACTGCTTGTCCGCCACGCGCCGGGCGAGCCGCCCGCGAAGATCATCGAGCCCCTCACCGGTCACCGCCGACACGGTCAGCACCTCGACGGCACCGAGGCCCTCCACCGCCAGCAGTCGGCGGAGGTCGGCCACGCATTGATCGCGCTCCGCCGGTGTCAGCCGGTCGATCTGATTCAGGATGATCATCATCACTCCGGCGTGCTTGGCCAGGGGAATGAGGTAACGATCATGAAGG
Source organism: uncultured Actinomycetota bacterium (assembly GCA_963731295.1). GTDB lineage: Bacteria > Actinomycetota > Actinomycetes > Propionibacteriales > Propionibacteriaceae > Microlunatus. The sequence goes on along the minus strand of CAVSUP010000003.1, from coordinate 844,488 downwards.
GCCGCATCGGCGTACTTCTGCGGGTCGACGACCCAGACCAGCATGTCGACCAGTTGCACCAACCGATCGACCTCCATCCGGTGCTGAAGCTCGGTCGAATCATGATCAGGAAGATCCAGCAGCACTAGACCGTCCAGCGCCGCCGCCAACTCGGGATCAGCCTCCAGGGCGTGCCGCCGGGGGATCTCCAACCAGTCCAGCAGCTCCTCGGCGGAATCACCGCCCCAACTGCAGGCCATCGGGTACGAGGTGGTCGGGCGCCGGACGCCGACCACGGCCAGATCGCTTCCGGACAAGGCATTGAACGTGCTCGACTTGCCCGAACCGGTGGCCCCGGCCAGCGCCACTACCGTCGCATTTCCGGAGATGGCCAGCCGCCGGTCGGCGCGTTCGACCACCTCCCGCGCGTTGATCAACTTCTCCGGATCGACCCGTCCCTCGCAGAGCTCGACCGCCTCGCCGAGCGCCTTCAACTGATCAACGAGGTCGGACCCGGACACCTTGGGGGTGAGCAGGTTGCGCACCTTCTTCGCGGCGCTCTGTCGGGCGGTCATCAGCGCCATTCCTCGGTACGCGGCTGCTCCACCAGCTCGGCCTCCAGCACTTCATCGGCCGAGATCGCCTCCTGGGCCGGGATCTGCGTGACCGTGGGGGCCTCGATCGCCTGGCGCTCGTCGGCGGCGGGCAGGGCCGGCTCGTCGACCATGATCGCGGGCAGCCCGTCGGCGCGGGCCGCTCCGACCGCCGCGGCCGCCTGTCGGACCAGTGCCGCCTGGTCAGGCTTGACCGCCTGTGCATCCAAGATCGCGTGATAGCGCAGCAGCTCCGAGGCCATCAGGGTCTGGATCCGGGCGTCAAGATCATCTTTGGCGGTCTGCGCCAATCGGCGGATGGCCTGATCGCCGAAGACCGCTTCCAGCACCCGCTGGGCCAGCACCGCCGTACCGCCGGCGACACCGACCTCGGCGCCGACGAGACCTCCGGTGTGGGCGAAGACGACGATCATCAGCGCCACGCCCACGCCGTTCACGCCAAGGGCCAGGAACCGGGCCTTGGATCGCTTGCTCATCCCCTCGTCGGCCACCAGATCCAGCACCGCGCCCTGCCAGTCACGAATCGCCCGCGCGGCGCCGCGCTCGAACTCCGGTGAGGCGCGCGACAGATCAACGCCGGTCGACTCGATCAGGGTTCGACCCGCGGCGTGGGCCTGCCAGGAGGCTTCGGCGCGTTCAGCCGCGGCATCGCCTTCGCTCCGGAGCATCGATTCCAGCCCGGATTCCACCGCCACCTTGAGATTCCCGGCCCCCGGCGGCTCGCCTTTGAAGGTGGCAACGACGCGGTCACGGAGCCAGCTGACCTTCTGCTCGACGGCGCGGAAGAACTCCCCTGTGCCGACGAATTCGTGCCACCTGGCGAGCACCTCGCCGCGGAGCAGGGTGCCGTCGGCGGTCTGCACCTGCACCGTCCGCACCGCCTCGGCATAGGAGTGGTCGACCTCGGCTCGCAGCGATTCGAGCACCTCGACCTGCTCGTCGATCGCACCGGCCAACCGGGGCGCCCGGATGACCAGTGAGCCGATTGCGCCGTCGAGGGTGCGATAGACCACCTCGGCCCGGCTCGCCTGGTCGCGGGTGACGCCGGCCAGCCAGCTGCGGATCGGCTGCACCGCCGCCGCCGGCAACAGTCCGTACTCATCGACGGCGGTCTCCGGGACGGCGAACAGTGGCGAGCCGGCCAGTCCACGTTCGCTCATCATCTGGCCCAGGTGCGGCGGGATCTCGGCCATCGCCCTGGGTGGCACTCGGTCGAGAACCACCGCCACGGCGGCGCTGCGTTCGGCGGCCGAGAGCAGGAAGTCCCACGGCACGGCGTCGGCATAACGGGCGGCCGAGGTCACGAAAAGCCAGAGATCGGCGGCGGCCAGCAGTTGGGCGGCGAGCTGACGATTTTCCACGACGACGGAGTCGATGTCAGGGGCGTCAAGAATCGCCAGGCCCTGCGGGATGGAGTCGTCGATCACCAGGGTCAGCGAGCGCGCATCCTTGGTGGCCCCGCTGGATCGAGCCAACCCGGGCAGGATCCGATCGTCAGCGAACCACCGGGCGTCCGCACTGTGATGGACCAGGACCGGCGCCCGGGTGGTCGGTCGGATGACGCCCGGCAGGGTGACCTGCCGGCCGACCAAGGAGTTGACGAGCGTGGATTTGCCGGCTCCGGTCGAGCCACCGACGACGGCGAGGAGCGGCGCATCGATGGTGGCCAGGCGGGGCAGCACGTAGTCGTCGAGCTGGCTGGTGATCTCCCGGACGGCTCGTTGCTGCTCGGCGGCGTCGGGCAGCGGCAACGGGAGCCGCACCGGCGCGACCGCAGCGCGCAAGTCGAAGAGGGCAGACTCCAACGGTGTCCGCTCCCTGCTGGCCATGCCCGCCTCCTACTCGCCGGGAGGCTTCCAGCTGGGATCGACCTCTGAATACTGGGTAGCAGTCTGCCCCAGCGGCACCGCCGCCGGACCTGGGGCCGGGTAGTTGCCGCCGATCCCGGCCGGACCGGGATAGCTCGGCGGCGCGTACGCGGGGGCTGCGGATTTGGCCCGCCGGAGCGACGGGTAGGCCGCCCGGCCAGCGGGGGTCACGACCGCGAGCCCGCGTTGCTCACGGAGCTTGGCCAGCAGGGTCTTCTCCCGGACCAGGCCGGTGTCGTCGACCAGGCCGCGGGTCATCGCGTCACGGAGATAGGCGAGCTCGGTCGCGGCGCGTTGCATCCGGAAGGTCGCCAGCACCGCGTCGGGACCGACGAAGACCGCCTGCCACAGGGCGCGGGTGCGGGTCCGCAACCGGGAGAACGCCACCGGATCACTCTCGGGCAGCCAACCCACCCGGACGTAATCGGTCAGCCGCTCACGGATCAGCCGACCCTCCCGGAACAGCTGCCGGACTATGAAGATGATCAGGCCGGCGACCAATGGGAGGGCCACCCCGAAGTAGACGAACTGCAGGTTGCGCCCCTGGACCAGGGTGGCTGTCGTGTTGAAGGCCATATGTAAGAAGGCAGCCGCGCAGAACCCGGCCAGCGGCGCGACGATCCGGACGATCTTGCTCTTGGAGCGCAACCCGATGGCTAAGCCGATACCGGTCATCGAGGTGAACAGTGGATGCCCGAAGAAGGTCAGCACCCCCCGGAAGAGGAACAGGTTCTGCAGGGCCTCCAGTGGCGGCATCTGGCCGAAGGTCCGCGCGGCGTACCGGTAGGCACGGCCGTAGTAGAGGATGTTCTCGGTGAAGGCGAAGGCCGCACCGGACAGCCCGGCCAGCACGATGCCGCTGATCCGGCTCACCCATTGGTAGCGCAATAGGATGGCCAGCCAGAACAGAATCGTCGCCTTGGAGGCTTCCTCGACGAACGGGGCCACATAGATCGCCGCGCGCGCTCCGGTCGCCGGATCGCCGTCGCCGACGATGCTCAGGTGGCTGGCCGCCCAGGTGTTGACCTGCGCGGAGATGAAGGTGGCGACACACGCGCCCCAGCCGAAGGTCATCAGCCAGATCCACAGCCGCTGCGGACGGAACCGGTCGACCCAGAGGTAGAGCAGCGACAACGGGATCGCGGTGATGGCGGCGTACTTGGCCGCGATCGGTACGGCTTCGGTGCCGAGACCGGGCAGGATCCCGCCGGGCACCTCCCGGTCGGGCACGACCTGGCGGTAGAGCAGGACGAGCAGCGTCGCGTACGCGAGCACCATCACCACGCTCAGCCAGAACAGCTTCGAGGTGAGGATGCGCTTGGGGAGCGGCTGACTGGGGTCGGGCTCCCGGGGCAGGCCGTTCTTCGCGAACGCGCGACGCAGCTCAGCGTTCGTGGTGGTGGCCGACATGGGGACCAGGATAGGTGGCGAAGAGGCAGCGATCCGGGTTACTTGGCAAACCAGGCGACGAACGGCTCGACGACCCGCAGGAAGTCGCTCGGCGTGGTCTCGTGGAAGCAATGATCGCCCTCGACCTCGGTCAGGGTGCTGTTCGGGATCCGCGTGCTCAGCTCGGACACGCGTTCGGCCGGAAACTCGCTGTCCTTCGCGCTGATCATCAACGTCTTGCTCTGGATCTTGCCGGCGAGCTCCCACCACGATGCGGGCGGATTGTTGCGCCAGCGGTTCAGCGCGATGATCGCGCGCCAGTCAGTGGTGTCGTCGGGGTAGGAGCGCCGCGGGAGGGGGCGAGGCGGCTTGGCCGGATCGGGTGGCGGCATTTCGTCGAGCACCAGCAGTCGGATCAGATCAGGCCGGGTCGCGGCGATCTCGTACGCGAGCACTGCGCCCATCGAATGTCCGACCAGGATGACGGCAAGGATGCCGAGACGATCCAGCAGCCCGACGACGTCTTCATGAAGGGCCTCGAACGAATAGTCGCGGACCCACTCGCTCGCACCGTGGCCACGGGCGTCCGGGGCGATCACTCTGAAGCGTTCGCCCAGGGCCGGTGCCACATGGCGCCAGCTGTCGGACGATGCACCCAAACCGTGCAGCAGCAGGACGACCGCGCCGTCGGGCCGGCCCCACTCCTGATAGTGCAACGCGGGCCCGCCGGGGAGGCTTACGGTCGGCATGACGGCAATCTATCGGTTGCCGCGGTCGTGCGGCCAGGGATCGAGGGACCGCACGAATCCACCGACTGCGACCCGGGCGGCGGCACAACCGGCATCGAGCAGTTCGCGCAACACGAGATCGGCCAGCAAGGCATGCCGGGCGGTCATCGGCGGCAGCTCGATCGGGCCGGTCCGGCGGACAACGTGATTGGCGACGTCCACGTACACCCCCTTCGGTGGCGAAACGGTCAGCAACAGCACGGTGTCCCAGCTGACCTCGGCCACCTGCCCGTCGACCGAGGCATCGATCGCGGCGAGTTCGCCCTGCGGCCCCCACAGCTCGTCGAGCTCACCGAGCAGCGCCAGCCCGTATTCCAGCTGGCCGGCGTGCTCGGCCCAGGCGTCGATGTCGGCTGTGGTGCTCAGCACCGGCCGATTGACCGCGAAGTTGATCAACGGAACGACGCCGTTTCCGATCATGACGTGCGGCTGACCCCGGCCCGGTCGCTGGAGGTGGTCTCGTCGCCGACCGGTTGGCTGACCTGACCTACGCCGGGGGCCACCAGGAGCACGGCCATCAGACTCAGCGCGCCACCGGCTCGAGCAGCAGCCTGGGCCGCGAACGACCTTCGCGCCCGTCGTTCCGCAGCTTGCCGGTCCAGGACCTCTCCGGCAGGGGGACGCTGGTGTTCGAGGGCGGCGTTGCCGGCGTTGCGTACGCGCATCTCTCGACCCTCAACCCGTCCACTGTGAACCAGGCTCGAGGTTGCTGTGCGGAGCATGTGAATGGCCGGGGCCGGGTCTGAACGGGACACGGGCCTAAACGGGGCACGGGCCTGAACGGGACACGGGCCTGAACGGGAATCTGGCAACTTACCTGCGAAGTTTCGTGGGTAAGGCGTCAGTTCCCCATGTTGCATGGGGAACTGACATCGAGGGGGCCGGAGAAACCCGACACAGGGACCCGGACGGGCGAGTGGGTCCGTCGGCAATACCGACGGACCCACCAGCGATCAACGGAACTCCACCGCAGACCGCTCCCCCGAGCGACGTGCAGTGTCTTGCTCCCCGAGCCGACAACCCCCGTTGCCCCCCGAGTCGTGTCTTGCTCCCCGAGCACTTCCCCCGAAGTTCACAACCCCCGGTTGCGCCCTCGAGCCTTGCAGCGCCTTCGAGCCCCCGCCCGTGGCCTACTCCCCCGAAGCGCTCCGCCAAATCCCCCGAAAACCAGCGGCCCCGAGACCCCCGAGAATCGGGTGCCTTCCGGAGCCGGCCCCCGCCGGGCTCCTGCTGACAAGAAGGACCCTGCCTCACCAAATCTCCAGCGAATTCCGGCCGACCAGGGCCGTTCCCTCAAGAGCCTTGAAGCGTGTTGAAACATCAACGATCCGAGGCTACGCCGTCCCTGGGCTATTTACTGAGAGGGAGTTGTCAATTTCGATTTTGACAACGAAATTCGCAGCAATCACCCCCCTAAATTTCCGAATCCGTAGTCCATAACCGATTCGGACCCCGAACTCATCTCTGATGCTGAACGAACGCGGACCTCATCGAGCCCGGTCCGACTGCGGGCCGCGCCGTTGATTCAGGGGCTTCCAGGCGTCGCGCTGGACCGCTGACGAGCACTCGTTTTGGTGCCAGCAGCAGAACGGGATACCGGTGAGAGCCGGTCCTTTGGACCCAACAATCGCCAGGCGAGCAGAGCCCGGGCGAGATAGGGTACGCCGGAGGCGGGCGACAGATTTCGGGTCCGCTCCGCCCCCGTAGCTCAGCGGATAGAGCAGCAGCCTTCTAATCTGTCGGTCGTAGGTTCGATTCCTACCGGGGGCGCATCGGCTGGCACAGCTCGTCCGCCGCGACCTCGGTTAGATGCTGGGCTTGACGACCAGCACCGGCAGATCGGCCTGGAGGATGATCGTCTGGGTCACACTGCCGAGCAGCGCCTTGCCGACCGGGGATCGGCGACGCGCCCCGATGACCAGCAGCTGAGCCCCGACGGCACTGGTCAGCTCGAGGATGGCGTCTGCGACGTCGTGCTCGACGGTGGCCAGATGGAGCTGCCACCTGACGTCGGAAGCCCCGACGGCCTTGAGCGCGGACTCGACCTCATCGGTGAGCCCCTGCCGGTAGGCCTGCTCCAGGTCGAGGTCCAGTGATTCGACGATGTGGAGGACGGCAAGGTCCGCGTTCCTGAGTTGCGCTTCTTGCCCTGCGGTCTGCAGGGCCAGGGTCCGGGAGGACGACGAGGCCTGGTGAGCGACGGCGACGGTCATGGATGGGTCTCCTGGGTTTGAGGGGCTGGGGGTAGTGAGGGCTTCGATGGTCGAAGTGTCCCGTGCGGTGAGCACTCCGGCAATGTCTCGTCAGCCAGAGAGCCCGGCCCGCGCTGCCGCATCGAGGAGCAACGCTGCAGCCACTTCGAGGCCCTCGATCCGACCGAGACTGACGTCCTCGTGCTCGATGTTGACGAGCATGTCGGGGTCGACCGCGTGCAGGGCGGCGAGCCAGGTGGACCAATAGACGGCATCGTGCCCGCGGCCGAGCGCCACGAAGTCCCAGGCCGCGTCCTTCGGCCACTCGTTCGCCCACTCATCACCGCCGAGGTTGGTCCGCGGTTCGTCCGGCCCTAGTCGGCGGAACCGATTGTCGAGCACCCCGTAGACCGCCGCGGACGGATTGATGCGCACGTCTTTGGCGGCGGCGTGGAAGACCAACGGGCCGAGATCCTGGACCACCGCGACCGGATCCATCCACTGCCAGAACAGGTGGGACGCATCCAGTTCGACCCCGACGTGGGTTGCCTTCGTCCGCTCCACGAGCTCGCGGATGCCGGCCGGATTGAAGACGAGATTCTGCGGATGGAGCTCGAGGGCCACCTTGACGTCGAGGTCAGCGGCTTCGCGATCGATCTCCCGCCAAAATCGCTCGGCCTCGGTCCATTGGTAATCGAGCGCATCCAGCGCTCCCGAGTTCCAGGCGTTCACGACCCAGTTGGGCTGGGTGCCTTTCGGCTCGCCGGCGGGCAGGCCCGACATGGTGACGACGCGGTCCTGACCCAGACGCCGGGCGAGCTGGATGCTGCGCCGGATATCGCCGGCATGCTTGTCCGCGATCACCTGCTTGGGGTGCAGCGGGTTGCCATTGCAGTTCAAGCCGGCGATCCCGACACCAGTGCCTTCGAAGAGCCCGAGGAAGTCGTCCCGGGCGTCGTCGGAGGACAGGATGTCATCGAAGGTGGGAATGTGCACCGGTGGCAGGAATCCGCCGGAGTTCAGTTCGATGCCGGTGAGACCGAGCCCGGCGATGATCTGGATCGCCTCCGGCAGCGAGCGGTCGTGGAGGATCGCGTTGTAGACGCCGAATTTCATCGGGCAACCTCCACGCTCGGCCGGGCCGACTTGAGCCGGGGGGTCGACTGGAGCTGGGGCGCCACGTGGAGTTGGGGCGCCACCGGGACGGACGCGCCGCCTCGAGCGGCGGATTCGGTCACGGCGGCGAGCACCTGCATGTTGTGGACTCCTTCGTCAAAAGACGCGGTTCGGGGCAACGAGTCGGCCTCATCGATGCCGGCAACCTCTTCCAGGAAGGCCCGGGCCTGGTAGGCGAAGCCTTCGTTCTGGCCGAGGCCCACCCCGGGGGCGTCCATGGGAAGTCCGCCGGCGACGTACGGGTGGTCGGGACCGATGATGACTCGTCGATAGCCCCTGGTGCCCGAGGGACCCTCGTTCACCATGAGCTCGAACTCGGCGGGCCGTTCCTGGGCCCACTTGGCGGCGCCTTTGTCGCCGAAGATTTCCAGGACGAGGCCGTTGGGATGGCCGGCGGCGACCCGGGAGACCTGCACGACGCCGACCCCGTTCTCGAACTGGGCGCTGAAGCCCGCGTAGTCGTCGTTCTCGACGGCTTCGTAGACGTCACTCACCGCGGCTTGACCGTGGCCGATCACCGATCCGAGTGGCGTCGGCCGTTCGGTGATGGCGGTGGCGAAGCGGCCCCCGCTCACCTCGCGGACATCGCCGCAGAGGAACTCGGCCAGATACGCCGCATGGCTGCCGATGTCGGCGAGCGCACCGGTGCCGGGAGCGCCCTTGTACCGCCAGCTGATCGGCCCTTGCGGGTCACTCGCGTAGTCACACCAGTACCGGGCGTCCAGGTGCAGCACCCGACCCAACGTCCCCGAAGTGACCAGCTCCCGCAGAGCGGCCACCCCCGGAGTGCGACGGTAGGTGAAACCGATCCGGGCCATGGTGTTGGCGGCCCGCGCGGTGTCGGCCATCGCCTGAGCGTCTGCCAGGGTGTCGCTCAGCGGCTTCTCACACAGCACGTGCTTGCCGGCGGCGAGCAGGCCCTCGACCATCTCGCGGTGCAGCGCGTTGGCGACGACCACACTGACGACCTGGATGGCCGGGTCTTCGGCGATCGCCTGCCAGGCGGTGTCGGACCGCTCGTACCCGAAGCGCTTGGCCGCCAACGAGCCGAACTCCGGGCTGACATCACCGATGGAGACGAATCGCAAGGGCGGCAGCACGGATTGATAGAGCGTTGGTGCGATCCGGTACGCGGCGGCATGCGCCCGGCCCGCCATACCCGCTCCGATGACCGCAATACCGATCGTCATTGACCTCTCCTCCGCGCTGCCGCAACCGAACCGAGCAATCGGTCCTACCTGGGTGATCGCTGTCACTAGACCGCTCTAGTTGATTCGACCGACCATAGTGCACCCAAATTCAGCATGTCAAGACATTAGGCCAAGGCATGCGCGGTGCTCGCCCGCACTCGCAATTCGGGCTCGAGAACGATCTGATGGCCCTCGACCCGGCGTTGCTCCACGCGGGCGACGATCCGCTCGATGGCCAGCCGCGCCATCTCGGCCGGATCCTGCACCACGCTGGTCAGCCCGACGGGTGCCAAGGCCGCCGCCTCGCTGTCGTCCCAGCCGACGATCGATACGCGATACGGGACATCGATGCCCTGCTGGGAAAGCAGGCTCATCACCGCCACCGCCGTGTCGTCGTTGTACGCGACCACCGCAGTAGGGAGATCGCCCTCCTCGACCATCACCCGCGCCGCACGCTGACCATCGAGTTGGGCCTGGCCACCGGACACGATCCGGATCTCAGCACCCAGCCCCTTCTCGTGCATCGCCTTCGCATAGCCATGACGCCGCGAACTGGCGATCATGCTCTCGCCGCCATCGATGTGCGCGATCCGGCGATGTCCGAGACTGACGAGATGGCCCACGGCCTGAGCCATGCCGTGCTCGTCCGACGTGCGCACGACGTCGACGGACGGATCATCGACCTCCCAGCCGACCACCACGATGGGCACCGTGCCCGCCAGCAGCGGATGCGGGGTCGGCGGCCCGAGCATGATCAGCGCGTCGAACCGGAAGTCCTGGAGGGAATGCGCCGCTCGGCGCTCGTCGCGTCCCTTGGTCAATGCGGTCAGGATCAGGCTCAGGCCGTGCTGTTCGGCCGCGGCGTACAACCCCTCGAGCAGATCGAACTGGAAGGTGCCGACGCTGACGCCGAACATGACGCCAACCATCCGGGACTTTTGACCGGCGAGCGAGCGGGCTCGGACGTCGGGTCGATACCCCAGCTCCTGGGCGATCGCCCGCACCCGCTCGCGAGTGGCTGAGCTCGCGCCCGGAGCATCGCGCATGACGATCGAGACCAACGCCCGCGAGACGTTGGCGTGCTTGGCGACGTCGCTCAAGGTGACGCGGCCGGCGTTGCGCCAGTCCTCATCGTCGGTCACGTCGCGTGCCTCGTACAGGGAGCGGCCGGAGCGGGGCGACGGGTATCCACATGCCCATGATGCCAAGTGGCAAGTCGTCGCGATTCAACCCGCGAACGGCAGGCAGAAGACCACGGCAATCTTGCCCGGTGAACTGCCCGAAAGTGATGGCGCCAGGAGCAGGAATTCTCTACGGTCGTTGCTATCTCGAGTCGCAAAGGAGTCCGCCATGCCCCGCCTCGCCCATGGCAATGTGCCGACCACCGACGATGTCGCCGAGGCCCGCGGTGCGCTGGCCGACGCGAGCGCCGATATACCGTTGGCGTTTGCTGTCGCCCCACCTGTCGATCTACACGACTTCGACTTCATGTTTCCGACCCTGCAAAGCAATGCGGCCAATCTGCTGCCCACCAGTGCGGAAACGGTGAAGCAGCTCAAACGGCTCGGCCGCACGATGACCGATGCCGACGAACTCGGTGCGGACCACGATTCGACCATCCCGTCCGCGTACACCTATTTCGGCCAGTTCGTCGACCACGACATCACCCTTGAAGTCCAGACCTCGTCAGCCGGGACGTCGGTGCCGCAACTGATCGCGGCGACTATGGCGCCGCAGGGCGTGAATGTGATCCGCAACCAGCTGCGGAACGTCCGCTCAGCCACGCTCGATCTGGACAACCTGTACAGCGCGCCCGCACCGGCCGACCCGAACAATGCGGCCAAGATGAAGATCGGCAAGGTGAGCCCGACCGGGTCGAACACGATCCCGGACAAGTTGCCCAAGGGCAAGGGCAAGGACAACGACCTGCCGCGGCGGGGTCGATCGGCCAATCAACTCCGCGATCGTGAGGCGCTGATCGGCGACCCCCGCAATGACGAGAACTTGATCGTGTCTCAACTCCATCTGGCCTTCCTGAAAGCGCACAACGCCCTGGTCGACGGGGGTCGTACGCGCGGCCAAGCCCGCAAGGTCTTGCGTCAGCACTATCAGCACATCGTCATTCACGACTATCTCAAGCGGATCGTCGATCCGGCCATCGTCGACAAGATCCTCACTGACGGCAACCAATGGTTCAACGCGCTGGATGAGCCGTTCTTCATGCCGTTGGAGTTTTCGGTGGCCGCCTACCGTTTCGGCCACACGATGGTGCGCCCTTCGTACGACTTCAACGTCAATTTCAATTTCAGCGGCAAGGGTGGCGCCTTCCCGGCCGATCTGGACTTACTCTTCACCTTCACCGCCTTGTCCGGTGGCCTCGGCGGCTTCGACACCCTGCCGCACAACTGGATCATCGAATGGGAGCACATTCTCGACGGCGCGAAAGGACCCGGCGGCAAGGCGCGGCGGTTCGATACCGCGCTGGCGTCTATCGGCGGCGTCGGACTCTTTGCCCTGACGTCGGAGGGTGGTGCACCCCTGACGCCGCCCGACGCCGGTCGCTTGGCGGTCCGCAATCTGCTTCGGGGCTACCGCCTGCGGATGCCGACCGGTCAGGCCGTGGCCAAACACCTGGGCCTGCCGGTGCTGACCCGCCATCAGCTGCGCGCGGCCGCGATCAGCAAGGATCAGAAAGACAAGCTGGTGCCGTTCGAGACGCGGACGCCGCTCTGGTACTACCTGTTGGCCGAGGCGAAGCATCACGGCGGCAACCGGCTCGGACCGGTCGGCGGGACCATCGTGGCCGAAGTCCTGGTGGGCCTGGTCCGGCGCAGCACGCACTCGATCCTGGCCGAGCCCGGATGGCAGCCGTCGCTGCCCAGCGCCAACCCGGGCCAGTTCGACCTCGCCGACCTGCTGCGCTTCGCCGGGGTGCTCGGGACGAAGGTCGCGTCCCGGACCTACACAGTCAAGACCGGCGACACCTTGATCAAGATCGCCCAGAAGGAGCTCGGCGACGGTCTCCGCTGGACGGAGATCTTCCTGCTCAACCGCGCCACCCTGCGCAACCCCGACCAGATCTTCGTCGGCCAGGTGTTGATCATGCCCGCCGCGGCTGTCGCGGATGGGTTCGTCGCCTCGCAACGCGTGTATCAGGTGCAGAAGGGCGACACTCTGGCCGGCATTGCCGCCGCCGAGCTGGGCGATGCGGCCCGCTGGCCGGAGATCTTCACCCTCAATCGTGCCGTCTTGACCAACCCGGATCTGATCGTCGTCGGCACAATGCTGGTGCTCCCCTAGCGGCCGGCAAGCTCACGGCGCGAAAGCATCCCGGTTCGGAGGACACGTTCGCTGAGCTTGTCGAAGCGCAAGAGCTGGGTGCGTGTTGATCAACATTCCGCGTCCTGGGCCAGCGGCGACGTTCCCTGAGCATGTCGAAGGGCGGGCTCCTGGCGCGTGTTGATCAGCGTTCCGCATCCTGGTTCAGCGGCTACGTTCCCTGAGCTTGTCGAAGGGCGGGCTCCTTGGCGCGTGTCGATCTTGCCCTTCGACTCAGGCTCAGGGCACGAACAAGCTGGATGCATCGGGAGCTTGCCCTTCGACAGGCTCAGGGCACGAAAGGATCCTGGTTTGGAGGTCAGGGCGCGAAGGCAGCCTGGTTCAGAGGTCACGTCCTCCGAGGTTGGGGAGCGCCGCACTCTCCCACTCCGTCCTACTCCGTCGATCGCGCGACCGGATCCGGCACCGTCGCCAGGCGCCAGGCGGCACGGCACCGCTGCAACTCGATCCGATCCTGGTCGGTGGTCCAGGTGGATTTGGGCAGGCCGCCGGCCAGACGCTCGGTCTCCCGCGCCGTCATCTGCTCGCTGTCGCGTCGCTTCGCGCGGCGGAAGTAGGCGTAGACGCCGGCAATCACCAGGAGCACGATCGCGAAATCGATCATCAGGTTCATAAAAACTCCATTCGCGCTCCGGCCGGGGATTCGATGCAGCTGTCCTCCTCCAGTTCGGAGCCGACCCCGTTGGCGCCTTGGTCAGACTGCCGACGAAGCTGGACCTCCCGACTTGTCAGCGTGCGTCGACAGCTCCCCAGCAACGGGCCCGACCCGCTACGCTCGGCCGATGGGTGACGCCGTACGGATCGGTCTTGTGGGGTTTGGCTTCGGTGGCCGCTACTTCCATGCCCCGCTGATCGCGAGCGCGCCGGGCTGCACCCTGGCCGGCGTCGTGACCCGATCGCCGGCCCGCCGGGCTGAGCTGATTCGCGAGCACCCCGACGTTGCGGTGTACGACACGGTCGGTGATCTCGTTGCCGCCGGGGTCGATGCCGTCACGGTGAGTACCCCAGCTGCGACCCACACCGTATTGACCGACCAGTTGCTGCGCCAAGGCGTACCGGTTGTGTGCGACAAGCCCTTCGCCCTGGACGCAACCGCGGCCCGTCGAACCGTGGAGCTGGCCGAGCGGGAAGGCGTGCTGCTCACTGCGTACCAGAACCGACGCTGGGATTCAGACTGGCTGACCCTGCGAGGAGTGCTGGCCGCGGGCAGTCTGGGCGAGCTCCGGCGGTTCGAGTCGGCGTTCGAGCGCTGGGCGCCGGATCCCGAACCGCCGGCGGCGGGCGGCGGGTTGCTCCGCGACTTCGGCAGCCATCTGGTCGATCAGGCGCTCCACGGATTCGGTCCGGTCGATCGCGTCTACGCCGAGACCCATCAGCTCGGACCCGAACGCGAGGACGATTTTCTCCTGCTGCTGCAGCACGCGAACGGGGTGTATTCGCAACTCTCGGGTGGGTGGCGCCAGAGTGCACCGCGGCCGCGTTTTCGCGTGACCGGCTCGGCGGGCAGTTTCGTCGTCACGTCGGCCATGGACGGGCAGGAAGAGGCTCTGATCGCAGGGCGAAACCCGCGGAGTGAAGGGCCGGAGTGGGGCCGCGAACCACCGGCGGCGTGGGGCACGTTGTCCCGGGGCACCGACCGCCAGGGGGTCCCGAGCGACCGCGGACGCTGGGACCACTTCTACGAGCAGTTGGCCGAGGCGATCCGCGGCGCCGCGCCGGTGCCCGTGGATCCTTGGGACGCCGTGGCGACGGCGACCGTCCTCGACGCAGCGCGGCGTAGCGCCAGCGAGGGCCGTACCGTCGATCTGCCCCAATAGGCCCAGCAGCCTGTCGCCGCTAGCCGAGTTGGCCTTCCGTACGAATCACCAGGCGTAATCCTCCGGCGCCGTCTGGTGGCCGGGGAAGATCTCGTCGAGCCGGTCCAAGGTCGCCTCGTCCAACGTGACGTCCAGCGCCCGCAGCGCCGCATCGAGTTGCTCCTGGGTCCGTGGGCCGATGATCGGTGCGGTGACGGCGGGTTGCGCCAGCAGCCAGGCCAGGGCCACATCGCCGGGCGGGTGGCCGAGCTCATCCGCGAGGTCTTCGTACTGCTGGATCTGGTCCCGGTACTTCTCCAGTGACTCCTTGGCCCGACCCTCCACCCGCCGAACGCCTTCATTCTCCTTGCGCAGCACGCCGCCGAGCAGTCCGCCCTGCAGCGGCGACCACGGAATGATGCCGAGTCCGTACGCCTGGGCCGCCGGAATGACTTCGAGCTCGATGCTCCGGATGAGCAGGTTGTAGATCGACTGCTCGCTGACCAGACCCGTGTAGTTGCGCCGCGCGGCGGCGGCCTGGGCCTGCGCGATGTGCCAGCCAGCGAAGTTGCTGCTGCCGGCGTAGAGGATCTTCCCCTGCTGCACGGCCACCTCGATGGCCTGCCAGATCTCCTCCCACGGCGTGTCCCGGTCCACGTGGTGGAACTGGTAGACGTCGATGTAGTCGGTCTGGAGGCGCCGCAGGCTGGCGTCCAGCGCCCGGCGGATGTTCAACGCGGACAGCTTGCCCTCATTGGGCCGATCGGTCATGCCGCCGTAGAGCTTGGTGGCGAGCACGGTCCGCTCGCGCCGCTCGCCACCGCTGGCGAACCACCGGCCGACGATCTCCTCGGTCCAGCCGCGCCGCTCGACCCCGCCGTACACATTGGCGGTGTCGAAGAAATTGACCCCGGCATCGAGGGCCGAGTCCATGATCGAATGAGCGTCGGACTCCTCGGTCTGCGGGCCGAAGTTCATCGTGCCCAGACAGAGACGGGAAACCGAGAGCCCAGACCGACCAAGGTGAGTGAATTGCATCAAGAGGTCCCTTCAGGCATCGAATTGTTGATGTCGACGTTAGTGGTCGCGCTCGGGGAGGTCGTCGGGGGTTGCCTGATCCCGACCTCGGACGCGGGGGTCATCCGACTCGGAACCCGATCTCATTGGTGACGGGCTCGTCACTGACCTGGATCGCCACGACTCGGGCCTGGGGCGGCCCCGAACGCATCCAGGCGACCATCGCCGCGACCGCGTCGTCGCTGCCCTCGAACACCGCTTCGACGGCCCCGTCGCTGCGGTTGGTCACCGAACCGGCGACGCCTTGACGGATGGCCTGCCGGCGACACGAATCCCGGAAGAACACGCCCTGTACGCGGCCGGTCACGACCACCCGCCGACGGATCATCGTCGCCACGCGCTGGCGCGCCGGTGGCGATGGTCCGGGTCGTTCTCGACCATCGCAGACCCCTCTCCCCAGGCTCTCTTCGGTAACACCGCCTCCATCATGAAGGCCTCGGGTCGCGAGCCTGTCGCCCCCTATCCGATGACGGTCGAGCTGTTGATCTTGAGCACGCCGTTGTCCTCGACCAGCCCGTACGACGTCTTCTCCCGGACGGTCCGCCCGTCCTTGTAGCGATAGGTAATCGTGGCGACCGCCTTGTCCGGCGGACTGCCACTGGCCCCGCTGATCGAGACCTGATCGATCGCCTTCCAGAACTTCTCGTAGGACTGGCGGCCCCCCGAGGGACTGACCTGGTACGACTTCGTCAGCCGGGTCCAGCCTTGGTCGGTGTTGTTCGGCATCAGGGCGTAGTAGCCGGTGATCGCGCCCGCGAGCGCGGCCGCGGTGGGCTCACCGGAACTCGGCGTGGACGTCGGTGTTGGCGTGACCTCGGTTGGCGAAGCCGAGGTCGGCGCAGCGGTGGTCGGGGCAGTGGGGGACGGGGCCGGCTCGCTCGACGTGGACGCCGACGGAGCCTTGGAAGCGGACGAGGCCGGACCCTCCGCCGACGTCGAGTTGCCTGGCTGCTGGCCGGCCACGGTCGATCCTGGCCGCTGCGATAGTCGCCAGACCCCGACGGCGACGAGCGCGACGACGATCAGCACCGCGACCGCCACCAGGCCGGCCCTTCCCCGGCGGGGAGCCTCGGGCTGACCGACGACCGGCGCGGGCGGAGTGGGCGGGGTCCGGGCGGGCGGCACAGGCCCAATGGCCGGGGCCGGCCGGGTGGCGGGCGCCGGCCGGGTGGCGGGCGCAGACCGGGTGGCGGGCGCCCGCCGGGTGGCGGCCGGGATGATCGGAGGTGGTGCCGGTCGTTTGGGCGTCACCTCCTCGGCCGCGACTCGGGTCGGCCTGGAGTCCGGGCCGGGCTCGCTGGCCTCCGGGCTGATCAGCGGCAGCGTCGGCTCGATCGACAGCCCTGGCGCGGTCGGCAGGCCCGGATTGACGACGCTCTCCAGGCTGGCCGCGACGTCCTTCATCGTCGGTCGAGCCTGCGGATCCGTGGCCAACATCTCGGTGATGATCTCGGTCAGCCGTCCGCTGGGGCGGGCCGGTGGGAACTCCCCCGAGGCCACCCGATGCAGCAGGGCCATCGTGTTCGGGTCCGAACCGAACGGCGGCCTCCCCTCGAGGGCCGCGTAGAGCGTCGACCCCAGCGAGAACACATCGGAGGCGAACGAGGACGCGGCGCCACGCGCCACCTCCGGGGCCAGGAACGCAGGCGTACCGTGCACCATCCCGGTGGCTGTGAGGGTGGCATCGCCCAGCGCGTGGGAGATGCCGAAGTCGCTGATCATCGCTGCGCCGTCGTCCGCGATCAAGATGTTGCCCGGCTTCACATCGCGATGCACGATGCCGACCGCATGGGCCCCGGCGAGGGCTGATGAGACCTGAGCGCCGACCTTGGCCGTCTCGGCCGCCTGCAGCGGTCCCGATTCGCGCAGCACGGTGGCCAGGCTGACGGAGGGCAGGAACTGCATGATCAGGCATGGCCGACCCTCGTGCTCGACCACGTCGAAGACGGGAACGGCGTAGCGATGATGGAGCCGCGCGGTGATCCTCGCCTCGCGCATCGCCCGCTGATTGGCGAGATCGGCCTCGACCGGGGGAAGACCGAGCTGCCGGTGCAGTTGCTTCAGCGCGACGGGACGGTGAAGCCGCTCGTCCCGGGCCTCCCAGACCGCGCCCATACCGCCCCGGCCCACCAGCCTCACCAGTCGATAGCGCCCGGCGATGAGGTCATCAGGCGTGCTCACTGACTCTCCCCTCGTTGAAACCTCGCTGCGCTCAGCGAGCCTACGACGTCGGGCTGAGGTTCGCCTACGAGGAACTCCCCGGCGGCACGCGGGATACCGGATCGGTGAGCGCAGGCCCGAGTCCGGCCGCAGCCGGGCGACCAGCTCGCCGCGGCTCCGGACGCCGACCTTCGCGAAGGTCGGCGTGAGGTGATCCTGCAGGGTGTTGGCCGAGATCCACAGGCGTCGGGCAATGTCGACCGTCGAGCGCCCGGCGATGATCTTGCGGCAGATGTCGCGCTCCCGGCTGGTGAGCGGCGAAGAGCAGTTCGAGCATCTGCTCACCAGCAGCCGGCCGGATGCTCACCGCCACCTCGGCGTCGTCCGCGCCGACCAGCGAGCCCGTTCAACCGCTTGAGATGGCAAACGCACGCCTCGACCGTCCGGCGCGGCCCGTTCAACCGCTTGAGATGGCAAACGCACACCTGGACGATCCGGCGCGGCCCGTTCAACCGCCTGCGATGGCAAACGCACACCTCGGCGGTCCGGCGGGAGTCGGACGCCCGGTAGGTTTCGCGGGTGATCCGCCGGCGCCGTGAACTCCCGGAGAACCCGCGCTGGCAGGACATCGCGATTCCCGCGTACGGACCGACCGTGCTCGTCTCGATCGGTCAGGGCGCGGTGCTGCCGTTGATCGCGCTGTCCGCGCGCGACCTCGGGGCCAGCGTCGGCACGGCGGCGTTCATCGTCGCCCTGCTGGGCATCGGCCAGTTGATCGGCGACCTCCCGGCCGGGGCCATCGCCGCCCGGATCGGTGAGCAACGGGCGCTGGTCGCGGCCTGTCTGCTCGATGTGATCGCCCTGATCGGCGCGTACGCGGCCCGGTCGGTGCTGGTGCTCGGGGTGGCGATCTTCATCCTCGGCTTGGCCGGCGCCGTGTTCAGCCTGGCCCGGCAGGCCTACCTGACCGAGGCGATCCCCGTCCGGCTGCGGGCGCGAGCGCTGTCCACGCTCGGCGGCACGTTCCGAATCGGGCTGTTCATCGGTCCTTTCGCAGCGGCCGTCATCGTGTCCCGCTGGGAGATCGGAGCGGCGTACGCGTTCGCCGCCGGCATGAGCCTGCTGGCCGCCGTGCTCACGGCCTTCTTGCCGGACGTCACCCGTCACCAGCGGCGTTCGGCCGCCCGCGCCGGCCTTCGGCATCGCTCGGTCGGCTCGGTGCTGATCGAGCACCGCCGGGTCCTCAGCACCCTCGGTGTCGGGGTCGCGCTGATCTCGGCCGCCCGGGCCACGCGCCAGTCGATCGTGCCGCTGTGGGCCGAGTCGGTGGGCCTCGACGCCGCGACCACCAGCGTGATCTTCGGGGTCTCCGCGGCCGTCGACATGCTGCTGTTCTATCCCGGCGGCGCGATCATGGACCGCTTCGGCCGGGTCTACGTCGCCCTGCCGGCCATGATCATTCTCGGTCTGGGCTTCGTCGTGCTGCCGCTGACGAGCGGCGCCACCACCGTCGCGCTCGTGGCGGCCCTGATGGGGCTCGGAAACGGCATCTCCGCCGGCATCGTGATGACCTTGGGTGCCGATGCCTCGCCGGCCGACAGTCGGGCTCAGTTCCTGGCGGGCTGGCGCCTCTGCAGCGATCTGGGCCACGCGGGCGGTCCGTTGGTGATCGGCGCGGTCAGCCTGTTCGCTCCGCTCGCGGCCGCCTCGGTGGTGATGGGGATCGTGGCTTGGGCCAGTACTGCCTGGCTGGCGAAGTGGATCCCCGCGTACGCTGCGAACCCCGAGGACCCCCACCGTTGAGCTTGTCCGAAGATTTTGAGGAGATCGAACACGCGTGGCCAATGATCTGCTGGTTTGGGTCGACTGCGAAATGACCGGTCTCGATGTCGGGCTCGATGCGTTGATCGAGGTCGCGGCCCTCGTCACCGATGCCGACCTCAATGTCCTTGGCGACGGTGTGGATCTGATCATCAAGCCCGAGCCGGCGGCGCTGGACCGGATGGGCGATTTCGTCCGGGCCATGCACCACGACTCCGGTCTGCTGGAGGCCCTGGCCGACGGCCTGGAGATGTCGGAGGCGGAAGATCGGGTGCTGGACTACGTACGCCAGTTCGTTCCCGAGCCCCGCCGCGCACCGCTCGCCGGCAACACCATCGGCACAGACCGGATGTTCCTGGCCCGCGACATGCCGACCTTCGAGGGCCACGTGCACTACCGCAACGTCGACGTCTCCAGCATCAAGGAACTCGTGCGGCGGTGGTATCCGCGGGTCTACTACCAGTCGCCCGCCAAGTCGGGCAATCACCGGGCGCTGGCCGACGTGCAGGAGTCGATCGAGGAACTCCGCTACTACCGCGACGCCGCGTTCGTCGGCCGCCCCGGACCCGACAGTACGACGGCCCGGCAGATCGCCCAGCGGCACCAGGGCGCGCTTACCGGAGTCACCACGGATCGCTCGCCAGCCGAGAACTGATTACCGCCGTCCGCCGGCCGACCGGTACACTTCACGCTGCGCGGGATCGGGCGGAAGGCTCGTCACGGCCCGTGCATGGTGGGTGTAGCTCAGTTGGTAGAGCACCTGGTTGTGGTCCAGGACGTCGCGGGTTCGAGTCCCGTCACTCACCCCACCGAAAGGCCCGGGGCTGAATCGTGGGCGCGCCGCACGGGGCTCCGCGGGGTCGCTGCCCTGCCCTTCGACCACGAGCGGGAACAATGGCTCCCATGTCGAGTGAATCTGACTCTCAGCCCGCGGGCTCCCAGCGCCCCGAGTCCAGAGTGACGGTGGAGTCCAGACTGACGGTCCCCAAGCCCAGGGTCCGGCACCACCCGATCGCCCGGGCCAGACTGGCCGTGGCGACCTGGGCCGGTCGGGCCGCATCGGTCGCGTCCCGGATCACCGGCCGGGGATCGGGCAGTTCGATCCGCGGCCAGGTGATGATGAAGCTCGATCCAGATGCGCTTGCGCAAGCTGCTGGCCGGCAAGCGGATCGCCATGGTCTCGGGGACCAACGGCAAGACCACCACCACGCACTTCCTGGCGTCCGCCGTACGCGCATCCCTCGGCACCGACGCGGTCGGACCGCGCGGTTCCCGGCTGGTGCACAACGCCGACGGTGCGAACCTCCGTCACGGCATCGCGTCGGCGCTCAGCGAGCACCCCCACGCGGAGATCGCCATCCTGGAAACCGACGAACGGGTGGTGGCCGACGTCATCCGGCTCGGCCGGCCCGAGGTCTTGGTGCTGCTCAACTTCAGCCGTGACCAGCTCGACCGGCACCACGAGATCAAGGGCCTCGGCCGGAGCTGGCGCAATGCGCTCGCCGAGGCCGGCGACGGTGGTCCGGTGGTCGTCGCGAACGCCGACGAGCCGCTCATCGTCTGGGCCGCCCAAACCGCCAAACAGGTGATCTGGGTCGACACCGCGACCACCTGGACCCAGGACGCGTCACTTTGCCCGAACTGCGGAGCAAACCTGGTCCGTGAGCAGCCGGACCATACCGGCGGCTCCGGCGGCGACTGGCACTGCACCGGCTGCACACTCGCCCAGCCGGTCGCCGACTACCGGGTGATCGATGGTCGGATCGTCGGCCCCGACCAGCAGGTCTGGGATCCCCAGCTCCAAGTGCCGGGGGCCTTCAATGTCAGCAACGCGGCCTGCGCGCTGGCCGCGGCCGAGCTGATGGGGGTGGATCCGGGGACCGCGTTGGTCGGCATGCGCACGGTGACTGCGCCGGCCGGTCGCTTCGCCACCACGAAGTTCGGCGACACCACCGCCCGCCTGCTGCTGGCCAAGAATCCGGCCGGCTGGGCCGAAGCGCTGCCCCTGGCCGAGACCTCCACCGTGGTGCTCGCCATCGACTCCGCCGCCGCCGACGGGCGCGATGTCTCCTGGCTGTGGGATGTCGAGTACGAGCGGCTCGCCGGGCGCACCGTGGTCGCGACCGGGCCCCGGGCCCAGGATCTGGCCGTCCGGCTGAGCTATGCCGGCGTCGAGCACCGCTGCATCCCCGACCTGGCTGCGGCCCTGGTCGACCATCGGGAGCCGGTCGACGTGATCGCCACGTACACACCGTTCCAGCGGTTGCGCAAGATGGGTGGGGTCTGATGTCCGCCGAACGCTCCGGGCCGCCGCCCGGCGAGCGGGTCGAGATCGTCTTGATCTACCAGTCGTTGCTCGGCATCTACGGCGATCGTGGCAACGCCACGGTGCTGGTCAAACGACTGGCCTGGCGAGGCTTCGATGCGGTGCTCACGGTCGTCGAGCCGGGTGACCCGCTGCCCGACACCGGAAGCGTCTATCTGCTGGGCGGCGGCGAGGACGCGGCTCAGATCTCGGCCGTGCGGGCCCTGCAGGCCGACGGAGGTCTGCACCGGGCCGTCGACCGCGGAGCCGCAGTGCTGGCGGTCTGCGCCGGCTATCAGATCGTCGGCCAGAGCTTCACCGTCGGCGACAACGACGACGTGATCGAAGGTCTCGGCCTGCTCGACGTGACGACCACCCGTGGCCCGAAGCGGGCCGTCGGGGAGATTCTCAGCCGCTGGAAACCGCGGGCGGCGAACACCGATCAGACCGAGGTCGCCGGCGATGACCTGTGGCTGACCGGCTTCGAGAATCATGGTGGCTACACCCGGCTCGGCCCGACGGCAGAGCCGCTGGCATCGGTGGAGATCGGCGTTGGCAACTGCGCCGACGGCACCGAGGGTGCCGTCTCGGGCACGGTGATCGGCACCTACCCGCACGGACCGCTCCTGGCCCGCAACCCGGCCCTGGCCGATCACGTCCTGGAGCTCGGGCTCCGCCGCAAACTCACGCCGCTGCCCCGCCCCGAAATCAGCGAACTCCGCCGTCAGCGACTTGCGGCCGTGCGCCGATCTTCACGTTGAATTCGTTCTGGTCCGGCGGTCGCAGACCGGCGGGTATCTCCCTGGCTCGGCTGCGCGCCGGCTGGTGGTGCCTCGCCGCGTACCTGGTGATTGCCGTGGCCGATGTCGTGAGTGAGGCCCTGGCGCTGAGGCTCCCGGCCGCAGTGCTGCCGGTGATCTCGATGCCGTTGCTCGGCAGCTTCGTCGCGCTGACCATGAATGGTTCGCGACTCCGTCGGCTGCTGCTGATCGCGTTGATCTTCGCCTGGTTCGGCGACGCCCTGGGCTTCTCCGTGCTGCTCAAGATCATCTTCTTCGTCGGTACTCAGATCGCCTACTGCGTGGCCTTCTGGCCGCTCCGGCGCCGCAGTCTGCTCGCCCGTCGGGGGCCACTGGTGATCTTCACGGTGATCATGACCACCCTGGTGATCTTGATGGCCACCCGAGCCGACTCACTCGAGCTGCCGGTGATCATCTACGGCGTCCTGCTCAGCCTGATGGTCGCGCTGGCCTCCGGCGTCAGCCGGCTGACCACAGCGGGAGCCGCACTGTTCTTGATCTCCGACATCATACTGGGCTATCTCTTCTTCATCAACGCGGGCGAAAGTCCGCTGGCTGGGCGCTCTGGTGATGGGCACCTATCTGCCGGCCCAACTGCTCATCGTGCTGGGTGTGGCTCGACACGCCGCCAACGAGGACGCGACCCCGATGCCACTCGGCGGACCAGCCGCGGAGCCTGCATAGGGTGAAGGAATGCAGACCAGACAACTCGGCCCCTTCACGGTTTCGGCCATCGGCCTCGGCGCGATGCCGATCTCGATGAACAACGACAACAAACTTCCCGAGGAAGCCCAGGCGATCGCGACCATCCACGCGGCCCTGGACGCCGGCGTGACCTTGATCGACACGGCCGACATCTACGCGCCGTCCTGGGACGCGATGGGCCACAACGAACAGACTCGTCGGCAAGGCCGTGCACAGTACGCGGGACGCTCCGATGATCTGGTGATCGCCACCAAGGGCGGCATCACCCGCAGCGACGGCGAAAAATGGGGCCGTAACGCCTCACTGGACTATCTGCGTATCGGCGGTGGAGAAGTCGCTGCGAGCCCTCGGCGTCGAGGTCATCGACCTCTACCAGTGGCATCGGCCCCGACCGGTCGATGGTCTACGCCGACGCGATCGAAAACTTCCAGACCCTGCGCGAGGAAGGCAAGATCGCCTCGATCGGCATCTCGAATGCCAATGTCGAGGAGATCGAGATCGCGATCGAGGTGCTCGGCGACGGCGGTCTGGTCAGCGTGCAGAACGAATTCTCGCCGCGCTTCCGGTCCAGCCAGGACGAGCTCGACTATTGCGACGCGCACGGCATCGCCTTTTTGCCGTGGAGTCCGTTGGGCGGCACCGGTGGCGCCGGGCGCAACGTCGGCGACACCTTCACGGCCTTCAGCGAGATCGCCGACGCGCACGGCGTCAGCCCCCAACAGGTCGTGCTGGCCTGGGAGCTGTCCCTGAGCGATCGCCTCATCCCGATCCCGGGGGCGCGGCGGCCGGAGTCGATCATCGATTCGGCGAAGGCGGCGGACCTGGTGCTGAGCGCTGAGGAGCTCGAGCGTTGCAGCGCCACCGGTGGGAGCCGGTGAGTCCGGTCCCCGATCCGGTGATCATCATCGGCGGCGGCCACAACGGTCTGGTCGCCGCCACCTATCTGGCCCGCGCCGGCCGTTCGGTGACCGTGCTGGAGGCCCGGGACACGCTCGGCGGCGCCGTGGCCAGCGCGGCGATCTTCCCGGGGGTGGAAGCCCGGCTCTCGCGGTTCTCGTACCTGGTCTCCTTGCTGCCCCGAACGATCGTCGACGAGCTCGGGCTCGAGCTGGAGTTGCGCTCCCGGAAGGTCAAGTCCTACACCCCGGTCGGCCCGTCCGGGATCCTGATCGAGCGGCCCGAGGGCGAGCGGACCCGGGCATCCTTCGCCGAGCTCACCGGCGGCTCGACCGAGTTCGCCGCCTGGCTGGCGCTGGAGGAGATGCTGAGCGACGTCGCCCAGGTGGTGGCCCCGACACTGACCGAACCGCTCCCGCGGGCCGAGGATCTCCGGAGCCGACTTCCGGATCGAGCCTGGACCGCCCTGGTCGAGCGGCCGATCGGGGAGCTGCTCGAAGATCGACTGGAGCACGACGTCGTCCGCGGGATCGCGCTGACCGATGCTCTGATCGGCATCCTGACCGCAGCCCACGATCCGACGCTGCGGCAGAACAAGTGCTTCCTCTATCACGTGATCGGCAACGGGACCGGAGAATGGCGGGTGCCGGTCGGCGGGATGGGGGCGCTGGCCGACGAGCTCACCCGGGCCGCGATGGCCGCCGGGGTCGACCTGCGGACCGACGCCCGGGTGACCGCGGTGCGGCCGTTGCCGTCGGGGGGCGCCGAGCTGACGCTCGCCGACGGTGTCGACCCTGGCGTCGGACACGGTGCTGGTCAACTGCGCGCCGGCCGTCCTCCAGCGCCTGCTCGGCGGATCGGCCGTCGATCCGGTGGGCAGCCAGATCAAGATCAACATCGTGGTACGCCGGCTGCCCCGCTTCCGCTCGGGAATCGATCCCGAGATCGGCTTCGCCGGCACCCTGCACCTCGGTCAGAGCTATCGCGAGTTGCAGGCCGCGTACGAGATCGCGAGTGCGGGCGACATTCCGGATCCGCTGCCGTGCGAGGTCTACTGCCACACGCTCACCGATCAGTCGATCCTGAGCCCGGAGCTGCAGGCGGCCGGCTTCCACACCTTGACGCTCTTCGGCCTGCACACGCCCGGCCGGGCTGTTCACGCGCTGACCCGGACGGCGCCCGCGAGCGGGCCGGACGGGCCGCCCTCCGGTCGCTGCAGAACGTGCTGGCCGAGCCGCTGGAGGACTGCCTGGCCACCGACCGCGACGGGCCGGCCCTGCATCGAGGTGATGACCCCGCTGGACATCGAGGCCGCCGTCGGGATGCCCGGCGGCCACATCTTCCACGGCGACCTGAGCTGGCCCTGGTTGGCGGACGACGCCCAGCCGCGACCGCCGCCGAGCGGTGGGGCGTGGCGACGGCGTACCCCGGGGCTGTTGCTCTGCGGATCGGGCGCGGTTCGCGGCGGCGCGGTCAGCGGTCTCGGCGGCCACAACGCAGCGATGGCCGTGCTCGCCGGCTGACGGCGAGATTAAGTCGATTTCGCCAGGGGTGGTCGGTTTGCTAGTGTTTCTCCTCGCGCGCCGCTAGCTCAATAGGCAGAGCAGCTGACTCTTAATCAGCGGGTTGGGGGTTCGATTCCCTCGCGGCGCACAAACGCCCTGGGCAGCGTCGGGTTCACGCTCGCCTGGCTGGAAATTTGAAGTCAGGGGACGTATGAAGAGGGCTCGACTGACCTATGCAAAGTTGGAGTCGGTTGCGTTGGGCCAGCATCGGAGCAAGCTGACGACGCTGAGGGGCCGTCTTGCCGACACTCCACGGGCGGCCGCTCAACGACCCTGCGGTCCGATCAAGCAGCTGCTGTGAGCTCCGCTCAACCGTCGGCTTGTCTGGTTCGCCCCAGCGTTGTTGCGTTGCCGGAGCAGCTGAGCCGGTCAGGCTGACGGCGGAACGCTAGTCACCGTGCTGATCTCGGTCCGCACGGGCTTCGGCAGGTCTGCCGGGAGGAGTTCGCTGTCGTCAGGGTGGTGAAAGATCCGCTCGCGGGTGTTGCGGATTGTTGCCGCGTTGAAGTCTCGGGCGTGCGCAGTCGAGGGCGGCAAGTCGAAGTCGGCGGGCCTCGCGGACCTGGTCGACGATCAGGCGGTCGATCAGCGGCTCGGGGTCGGCCAGCATGAGCCCGAATCTCCCGCTCATCGGAACACGATGCCCGACGAATTGAGCAATCCCACCGGCTGCCCCGGGGATCGGCGGTTAGGTAGCATGGAGACTGGGGTGTCGCAGGTGAGTAAGTAGTGCGCGTCGCTCGAACCTGAGCAGGACCCAGGGACGGCCGGTGAAGTAGGGCAGGAACTCGGGGACGAGGTTACCGATCTGCTCGATGTGCCCCGCTGCCCTGAGGGTGGGCGGTGGCCCGCCAGGCTGGCTGACGTCTCGCCAGATCCGGTCAACTTCCTCCGCGGTTGGTGTGAACCTGTGGTTGCGCTCGACCCATGCCGCGACGCACTCGCGTCCGCCCGTGACGATCTCTTGCTGGGTCACCAGCGCGGCGGTCTGCTCCATATGCCGCCGCTGATCGGGTCCGCGGAGGAACTGAACGGCCAGGAAGATGGCGAGCTTGACCCGGTCTTCGAGATCCAGCGGCCAGACTCCGCCGGTGATGATCTTCCTCACCATCGTCGCGGCCTCGGATTCCATCGCCGAGAGCCCCTTCTCGAAGGCCTCGGATTCCTCCAGCTCTGGGACCGTGTAGAACTGCGTGCGCAACGACGCGTTGTTGGTGGGACTGCAGGAAGCGCCGGTCGCCGGGTAGCCGGACCGTCATGAGTTGGCCCTCACGGGCGAAGCCGTCGAGGTAGAACTTCGGGACCGTGTGGTGGCAGCGGGCCTCACCGCTGTTTCGGGTACGGACCTCGATGGGATAGCCGAGGACCAGCTCGCGTTCGTCGACGTCGATGTCGTGGCCGAACCCGAGGACGCGGAACTCCGACGGCCTTTGTGATAGCGGTAGTACAGGTGCGCTGAGCGGTCCGGCGGAGCTGACGTTGTCCGTCTGTATATAGAGTAACCTGAATCGTTACCTCGTGCACTAACATGACAACATGACCAATGATCCGAGCGACTCTCCTCCAGGATTCGAGGCGTCAGCCCGTACCCTGCCGGCCGGTCTGGCGCCGCTGGTCGAGGCGCTCGAACTCAACCGTGCCGAATTGGTGACCACAGCGGACTTGGAGCAACTTCGGCAAGAGACCGGAGTTTCCACCCCCGCTAAGGTGCTGGCCGACCGGCTCCGCAAGCGGGGCTGGCTGCTCCCGACCGGGCGCCGTGGAGTCTACGAGTTCGCCCCTGGCGCGAACGCCGGCGCCGTCTCGGCCGGAAGGGTCGGCCAGACGCTGCAGGTTCTCATCCGGGCCCGGCCCGACGTCACCGCTGCTCTCACCTTCCAGTCCGCAGCTTGGGCCCTCGGCGCCGCCGACCGCACTCCGGCTCGGCTGGAAATCGCCGTAGGGGACGCCCTGACCGCCCGCCAGCTCGCCTCGACGCTGGCCACCCAGGCCCGGATCACCTGGTTTGCGCCCGCGCTACCGCCGGTCCGTGCCCGGTCCGTCCCAGTGTTGAGGGCAGAGTCGGTGATCGTGCACCTGGCTGCCAGGCCCGGTGACGTCCGCTCCTGGTCCTCGGTGCCTGAATGGCTGCCAGACCTGGCCGAGACCATAGAGGCCGAGACGCTAGCTGCCGAGCTCGCCCACCGGCCCAGATCCGTCACCGCCCGCACCGCCTACCTCCTGTCGGGCCTGCGCCCCGACATCTCCACCCGGCTGCCGGCCGGCCATGGCGTCGTCTACTTCGGTAGTCGTGGGCCCAGCCGTCGCCGCGACGCCGCCACCGATGTCGTCGACACTGTCCTGCCCTTCGACCCGCGAGATCTCTCGCCCGTCACGCCCACAGACGCGACTCCGCAGACAGCAGCGGCGACGACGACAACGACGATGGCGGAACGCCGGTGAGCGTCCCGGCAAGGCCGGGCTCGACCGGTGACCAGGTGCGGCTGACCACGGGATACCTGGCTCGCCATATGCCAAGAGGTGCTGCCGGGCCGGGGCGGGAGGCTGCGCTGGTCGACATCGCCCAGGACCTACTGCTGCGTGAGCTCGCCGCCATCGGGCTCCTGGACGAGATGGCCTTCAAGGGCGGAACCGCCCTGCGGAAGCTCTACGCCGGCACCCAAGGGCGGTTCTCCCTCGACCTCGACTTCTCGGTCGCCGAGGTCGGCTCGTCCGCCGAAGACCTACTCGAGCTCCTCGTCGAGTACGTCGACGGGCTACAGCTGGGACCGTTCGACTACGGCATCCGCGTGCACCGTGGCAGGCGCCACCTGCTCATGTCGAGCGCTGAGTTCGGCCAGAGCGAGCGGCTGGACAGCAAGATCGACGTCTCGGCGCCGCCCTGGCTGCAGCCGATCCGTCGGGCTTGGGTGCCGATGATGGTCCACCGGACTTACGGCGACCCGCCGCTGCCGCACCTGCTGACCGTGCGGCTGGAGGAGAACCTGGCGGAGAAGATCTCCCGGCTGAACCGCGCGACTCCAGCTCGCGACATGTACGACCTTGCCTGGGTCGCGAACACACTGCTACGCACAGAGCTGGACTTGGACCTGATCCGACGGCTCGCCGTGCTCAAGATCTGGACCGACGCCTGCGGAGTCTCCGCTGACGGTGCGCAGTGGCGACCAGGGTTCTCAGCGGTCCCGTTCGAACCGGATCGATGGCTGGCGCCACGACGACCTGCCGACTACGACGAAGAAGACATCGGCGGTCTGGCCGTACCGCCACCCAAACTCCAGGAGTTGTCGGCCGAGGTGTCGGCCGCCTACAGCTTCCTCGCCGACCTCGACGACGAAGAGCGCAGCGCCGCCCGGGCAAACGAAGCGGACCGATCCTTGGTCCTCACCATGCTGCAGGCCCTTCCCGGCGGACGAATGGCCGGCATCGGCCTCCGCTAAGCCTGCCGCCAATCTGGCCGATCAAGATCAGCCGCGTGGGGACGAATGAGGGGACGAATCGTCTCGCGAGGCGGAGGGCTGAGAAGACCAACCACGCCCAATCAGCACGGTGGTCCGAGCATGAGCCGACCGCTCGAGCGCAGGCGTCAGATTTCAGCGGGTTGGGGGTTCGATTCCCTCGCGGCGCACTGTTCACGCTGCCTAGCCAGCGCCAAGTCGGCGCGACGAACAGCGCGAGAAACCTACAGAAGGGAAGAGTGGGGGCGGCTTGCTCTCCGCTGCTTCCTTCGCCGTTTTCCGGCGTCACACTGTCACCGTTTCTCGTCCCAGGTCAGAGGCTCGTCAGGACGACTCGGCTAGTGATCGGGCGCGCACTGAGATCAGGCTGACCAGAGGCCGCAAAGCGGATCGCTGCTAGCCGATCTTCGAAGGGGACCGTAGCTTCGCCGGTAAAGAGCACCGCACCCGCCTTGAACGGGGCACCCAGTCGGCTGCGCAGATGACGCAACCCGCGAAAGTCTGCAGCGGAGACTGAGGCGGCCGTCTTGATCTCCAGCGCGACCACGGAGCCGTCTCGGCGCTCGAGGACGACGTCTACTTCACGCTGGTCCCGGTCTCGGTAGTGGAAGAGCTGAGGCGCGTCGTCCTGCCAAGCGATCTGGCGTGGCGGCGCAACTCGGTGACCGCGAACGTCTCAAACATCATCCCCGCGAGCTGTCCGTCACCGATGATCCGTAAAGCCCTGGCGCCGACCAGGTAGCCATGCAAGCCGCTGTCGGAGATGTAAACCTTCGGCGCCTTGACCACTCGACTGAGCAGGTTGCCGCACCACGCCTCCGAGCGGCCACCAAGAACAGGGTCTCCAACAAGGCTGCATGGGAGCGCAGGGTGTTCGCCGGCAAGCCGAGGTCCCGGCTGAGTCCGTCGAAGTTCATCAGCGAGGCCGACGTCGACGCCGTCGCCGACAACAGCCGGCGCACATTGGCCTGGTATGCACCCGCGCGACCGTCGCCAGGTCCCGCGCAATGATCGTGTCGACATAGCTTTCGAAGAACCGCAACCCGACGAGACTGCCCTCGATCGAAGGCGGCCAGATATCCACCACTCGCGATCAGCCCGCGTACGCGGGCCGTCCCGCCCCAGCACGACTGACCTGCGGCCACTGCCCAGCGAACAGTTCGAGGAGAAATCGACTCCCGTACGCCGCGAATCTCTCCTTGCGATAACGGTGCCAGCCGCAGATACTCCGCCCGTCCAGTCAACGCATCGGCAATCCGTGATGCCGTGAGGATGTTCGCGGACCCGGTCAACCAGAATTGCCCGGCGGCAGGAACGCGGTCAACACGAACCTTGATAGCGAGCAACAGATCCGGAACGCGCTGAACCTCATCGATGACCCCCGGAGTCTGCCGACCGGCCACAAAGGCCGGTCGGATCGTTCGCCGCCGCCTCTCGGGTCGCCTGATCGTCCAGGGACATCACCGCCGCCGGATGCTCCCGCGCCGCAATGCTTTGGACCAGAGTGCTTTTGCCTACCTGCCGTGCACCGAGCACGACGACCACACGAGTGTCGTGCAGAGCTTCGACGACCTGCGAACGTAGGTGTCGTTCAACAAGATCCATGACCAGATCCCCTTCCGTGGACGTAGTAGCCCGTTGCGCCAAACCGGACTTGGCGAATCCGCAAGAATGCGTTCGGCAGATCTGCAGAACTGCAACACCCGCACCGGACCCATCCCGACGACTCAACGACCCAAGCACTTGCTCCTGACGCACCCCCTCGCACGAGGCGAAGCGCCGTGCCGGTCCGCGCGGTTCGCCGCGCCGTCTGCGACGATGGCCCGCATGGACCGAACGCAGCGCGTGATCGGGAGGGTTGCCCTTGGGGTGGCGGCCCCGCTGGCGGTGGTGGTCGTCGTCGGGGTGACCCAGGCCCTGGGTTCCGGCAACTGGGTGGTCGCCTCCAGCGCCGCCGTGCTGATGGCCGCGGCGGTGAGTCAGTGGGCGGCGGTCCGGGCCCGCGGTCGTGGCGGGCACCTCCTCACGGGCGAGTTCGCATTGCTGGTCGCGCTCGGGCTGCTGGGTCTGCTGCTCTGCGGGCTCGACTTCGTTACCGGCGACCGCAGCAACCGTGCCTTCACCGTCCTCTTCGTGGCCGGGCTGATTCTCGTGGTCGGCGGAACGGCCGGCACTTACCGCCCGTCCTCCGAACCGGGACCTGTCGCGGGCGGGATGGCTAGGTAATCGCCGCTGCTGGCGTTGCCGGTCACTTTGCGTGCGGATCGGGTTGCGGATCCGCTCAAGGTCAAGTGTCCATACTGGCCAGGGCCGCTTGGCGGCGTACGAGGCTGACGGTTGGTTCAGGCTTATCCAGGCTGGGCCTTTTAAGCACTGCTCACCACGAGACTGGACCAGTCGTCCCGGCCGCGTACTCCTCCATCGGAGCACGGTGCTCCCGCCACGCCTGCAGCACCGGATCGAGAATCCGCCAGCACTCCACGGCCGTGTCACCACGGACCGATAGCAGAGGGTCGCCGTCCAGCACGCCAGCCAGCACCTCGCCGTAGGCCGGCAGCCGCCCCGGACTGAGGTCGGTGCTCAAGGCCACCGGCTCCAGGTCCAACGGATCGCCTGGTCCGTTGACATTGATCTCCAGCGCCATGGCATCCGGCCCCATCGAGAGCCGCAACCGATTGGATAGGACTTCGCCGCGCAGTCCGATCGGCAGGTGCGGCAGGGGTTTGAAGGTCACCAGCACGTCTTTGCGCCGGTCCCGCAGCGCCTTGCCCGACCGCAGCCGGAACGGGACCCCGGCCCAGCGCCAGTTGTTGATCTCGACGGTCAGCTCGGCCAGCGTCTCGGTGTTGCGGGCGGGGTCGACGCCCGGCTCAGCGGTGTAGTCCGGAACCTCACGTCCATCGATTGAGCCACTGGTGTAGCGGGCACGCTTGGCCGCGGAGACCGGATCGTCGTTCCACACCCGGCAGGCCCGGAGCACCTCCGCCTTCGCGTCCCGAAAGTCCACCGCATCGACGCGGGCGATCGGCTCCATGGCCACCACCGCCAGAATCTGCAACAGATGGCTTTGGATCATGTCCGTAAGTGCACCGGCGGAGTCGTAGTAGCGGGCGCGGTTCTCCAAGGTGAGCTGCTCGTCGAAGACGATATCGACGTGGTCGATGTGGTCCCGGTTCCACAGCGGTTCGAACAGGTGGTTCGCGAAGCGGACACCCAAGAGGTTCAGCACGGTCGCGCGTCCGAGAAAGTGGTCGACGCGGTGGATCTGGGCCTCTGGGACCAGCTCGGCCAACAGCTCGTTGAGACTGGCGGCGCTCTCCTGGCTGGTTCCGAACGGCTTCTCGAGAACGAGCGTGGTCCCCTTCGGCAGCGCGACGTCCTTGAGGGCGGTACAGGCCAGGACGGTGACGGCGGGCGGCAGCGCAAAGTACAGGGCCGGCGCCGGCGGACCGGCGGCCAGCAGCCGGCTGAGATCCTCGGCGCGCGTGACATCAGCCTGGTGATACTCGGTGGTGGCTAGCACCGCGTCCACGGTTTCCTGCGACACCTGCCCAGATTCGAACGATGACCGTACGCGGCCCCGCCAGGTCTGATCGTCCCAGTCCTCGGTGCCCGCACCGACGAGTTTGACACCCCTGCGTGCTTGCTCGGCGTCGAGGAGTTGCCCGAGGGCCGGAAGGAGCAGCCGACCGGCCAGGTCACCGCTGGCACCAAGGATCAGCAGCGTCCCCATATTCGTAGCCATCCGTCCGTTCTATCGCTCCCGTGAGGGCTACCGTCAATCGCATCGCCGGCCGAGTCGACACCGACACGACACCGAATGCCAGCCGGGGCTCGCCGCCGGTGAGGCTCCGACACGACTCAGATCGTCACGGCCCCCCCGGCAGCGGCTCCTCGGACCGTGAGCTCGCTGCTGGGGCCGAACCATAGTGTCCGCTGCGGGAACGGGATGTGATGCCGGCCCGGTCCAGGCCAGATTTTGCGGCGACCGCCACGGCGTGGCGGACGCGCCATCGACTGGCGATGTCGGCGGCGTGCCAGTACCTGACAGCGAAAGTGATGGCAGACTCCCCGAACTCTTCGACCCAGACTTCGATGGCCGGCGTCGTCTCGACCCCACGGCTACGCGGTCAGCAACCTGACCGGCAGACGCCGATCCGCAGGCCTGCAGCAACAATTCCCGCGTCCGCTCCAGATCAGCGTCGTATGCCACGCCGACCCTGAGGGAGGGACGACTGAGCGGAGTTCGGGTGTAGTTGATGATCGGTCCGCCGGTGACCTGCGAGTTCGGTAGGTAGACAGTCACCCCGTCGTAGCCGCTCAGTTCCACCGTCTGGAGGTTGACGTCACGGACGGTACCTTCGAACTCCCCCAAGCCCACCTGGTCCCCGACCCCGAACGGGCGGCGGATCTGCAGCACGGAAAGTCGCGTCGACCACCCAGTCATTGTGTCCGGTAACCACGGGCCTTGAGAGCGGCGCGCCCAGGTCAGGACGCTGTTCCTGCAGAATGGAACGGCTCGGTTGGTGGCGGCTGACGTAGATCCGGTCAGAGCTCACCCGGGTGCAGGCCAGATCTCACCTGAGTTCTGAGCGAGGTGCGCGAGGTGCGGAAGGGTTGACCGGGCGGACCAGACCTCCGAGGAGTCTCTCCGAGGTGGGCTACGTGCGGGGTGGTTCCGGTGGCGGCCAGCACGGGCCCGGCCATGCTCGGCTGTCTGGAAATTCGACGTGGAGCGCAGCGGGGGTCGTTACAGCTCGCGAAGCACGGCGGTCCGACCGCCGCCGGCGTCGCCGGTGTTGACGGTGCCCTGGGGTTCGAGCAGGAGTGCTTCGACCTCGCTGTCAGCGCGCGGGCGGTGCTCGACGCCGGCAGGCACGACGAAGACGTCTTCGGGACCGAGAACGACATCGCGATCGCGGAGCTGAATGGTGAGGACACCGCTGCGCACCATGAACAGTTCGTCGGTGTCTGGATGCGTGTGCCAGACGAATTCGCCCTGGATCTTGACTACCTTGACGTCGTAGTCGTTGATGCTGGCGAGGCGGTGCGGCTGCCACGGAGAGTTGAACTTCGCGAAGGCCGCAGGAATGTTCACGACGTCACCGATCATGGCAGGAGCGTAGTAGCGGAGTTCGTTGGACGGGGACACCAGACGACCTGAAGTCGACATGCAGCGCCGCTGAGTCACACGTCCGGCGGCAAGTGGTCCCAGTGCATGCTCCCCCACCTTTGGTGGGCGACCAGTCCGAACCCACTTGCGCTCCTCCGCTCGCGGACTTCGGGGACCGCGGGAATCCACGGCACGCGGTCCGATCCTTAGAGGCGTACGGTCCGCTGCTCAGTCCACGAGAGGTCGCAGGCTTCGGCCGCGGTCAACGCGGCAATTGCTTCATCGAGCGTGCAACCGCCAAAGGGCTCGGTGTGGTTCACGACATGGGCAGCAAACTGGTCGGTCTCTCGACGGAAGGCGTCGGCAAACCGTTCCATGAAGTCTTGAGGTGGCGCGGCTGACCCGAGACTCTGACCACCTTCCTCGGGCTGAAGGGGGGTCCGTTCGGTCAGTCCGACCGACATCGCCGCACTGGTGCCCAGGAGCTCAACGCGTACGTCTTGCCCGGCGGGGTGGCTGCGGCTGGAGTTCACGGTGGCGAGAGTGCCATCGTCGAGGACCAGGCTGACGGTGGCCACCTCACAGTCACCGGCCGCGCGATAGTCCGGGGAGACGAGGACCGAGCCGAAAGCGTGGACGGTGGAAATCGTCGCGCCCGTGGTCCACGTGATCCAGTCCAGGTCGTGGATGACCAGATCTTTGAACATCCCGCCGCTCTTCGCGATGAAGTCGGCGGAGCCGACCTCTCGGTCGAAGTCGGACGCACGCACGTGCAACAGCGTCCCGAAGTCCCCTCGGCGCACCTTGGCCCGGAGCGCCGACAGCGCCGGGTCGAACCGTCGCTGGAATCCGACGAAGACCTCACACCCGGCGGCTTCGGCCATCCGTCGCAGGAGTTTCGCCTGGTCGAGGTCGGTGGCGACCGGCTTCTCGCACAAGACGATGGGCGTCCTCGACACCACCGCGCTGACGTCAGCAAAATGATCTTCGGATGCACTGGTGACGAGCACGCATTGGTACGACCCGTTCAACGCGTCGGCGTAGGGCACCGGAATCGCCTGCAGCCCAGCGGCTGCTTCGCGGGCGCGGCCAATATCGCGGCTCGTGATGCTGACACGTAGGCCCGCTTCGCGCAGCCGGGCCGCGCGGAGTCTGGCCATCCGGCCCGTACCCATCACCAACGCTTGCGGGGTTTCGGAAAGATCCGCCGACGGACTCACGTGCCCTCCGGCCGAACTTCGGCCAGCTGGACCGGCCGATGGCTGTGCATCGAGAGATCGGCCGCCTCGGCGATCAGCAGCGCTTCGAGACCGTCGGCCACCGAGCAGGGGCTCGGACCCCCGTTCCCGGCGGCTTCCAGAAACGCCGTCAACTCGGCGGCGTACGCATCGGCGAACCGATCCGCGAACTGCGACCAGGCGGGTCCCCGCACGATGGGCTCGCCCGGCTCGCTGGACGAAACCGGCAGCCGGGCACCGAGGCCGGCCATCACCGTCGACCGGGTGCCGGCCACTTCCGTCCGAACGTCGTACCCGGCACCGTTGTACCGGGATCCATGGATGCTCGCCATCGTTCCGTCGGTCATGGTGATGACCGCAATCGCCTCATCGACGTCGCCGGCCTCGGAGAAGTAGGAGGCTCCGCGGCTGCTACCGGTGGCCCAGACCTGCTGAACCTCCTCGCCGGTGATCCAGCGCAGCAGGTCGAAGTCATGGATGAGCAGGTCGCGGAAGATGCCGCCGGACGTCGCGATGAATTCGGCCGGTGGCGGTGCGGGGTCGGCGCTCACCAGGTGCATGCGACGCACCTGCCCGAGCTCACCGTCGCGGACCTTTCGACGCAACTCGACGTACCCCGGGTCGAATCGGCGCTGAAATCCAACGTGCACCAGGGTGCCGCTTTTGGCTTCGGCCTCGGCGACTTGCAGGGTTCGCTCGACATCCATCGCCACGGGCTTCTCGCAGAAGACCGCCACGCCACGCTGGCAGAAGTGCTCGACGAGATCAGCGTGAGAGGCGGTCGAGGTGCACACCACGACCGCGTCCAGGTCAAGCTCGATGAACTCGGGCACCGTCTCGATCGCTTCAGCCGACAGTTCATTCGCAAGCTGGACCGCCCGACCCGGCACCGGATCACCGATCACGAGGTCCTCGACGAGGGGATGGTTGGCTAGCAGTCTGGCGTGCATGGTGCCGATCCGGCCCGCGCCGGCGAGGCCTACCTTCATGGACTTCCTTCATGGCTCGTTCGACCGCTCGGTGCGGGCCGCGTTCTCCGTTGATCGGCGGCGCGTGATCACCCGACCACGACCGCCTCGACTCACCAGTTCCCGCTCACCCGTTGTCCGGACTTACCTGGTGTAGGGACTCACATGGTGTCAGAACGTCGAGGAATTTGTCCCGCTCCAAGGTCTCCGCTCAAACCCCCGAACCCGGAGGGTGGTGTCCCATCCAGTCCGAGTTGGGCCGCGGTGGGAAAGCCGGTGGAGCAATACGGTCGTTCGACGGTCCAGGCGGCGGCCTTCATGGCGAGGTCCAACGCCTCCTCCCACGACAATCCGAGCAGCCGTCCGGCGACGAGGGCACCGGCCACACTGTCGCCGCCGCCGACGGTCGAGACCGGCGAAACGGACCGGGCCGACACCTCGACGTCTGGCTGGCCCCGTCGGAGCAGGAGGGCGCCTCGGGCCCCGAGTTTGAGCACGACGACCGGTAGATCGAGGGCTCGGACTTCCTGGGTGAGGTCGTGGGTGTTGCGGAGGTGAAGGAGGGCGGTGAACTCTTCCTCGGTACCGATGACGACGGCGGCACCGGACAACGCCGGTCGCAGAAGCTGCCCGTACCGGGCTGGGTCCTCAGACCACGAGGAGGGCCGCAGGTCGAGATCCCACCACACGTCGATGCCGCGCTGGTCAGCCCCTCGGGCCACCGCCTGAACCGCTTGCGGGGTCGTTCCCTGGGCCAGGGAATCACCGGAAAGGACCACGACGCGTACGGAGTCCCAGGGGAGGTTGTCGACGACATCGGGCGGCAGAAAGGTGTCGGCTGGACGGTGCCGGTAGAACTGGCGCTCGCCGGCGTCGGGCGCGGGCGTGGCCAGGAGCGCGAGTGAGGTGGCCCCGGCCGTGACCGTGTGCAGCCAACGGGTGTCGACGCCGTACCGCTCGACCTGGGCCCGAACGAGTTGTCCGGCGTGGTCACCCCCCTCGGCGGAGAGGAGCGCCGACGGGACGCCCAGTCGCTGCGCGACGATCGCGATGTTCGTCGGGCTCCCGCCGACCGAGGCCACGAAAGTGGTGGCCTCGGCCATCGTCAGACCTGCTTGCTCGGCGTACAGGTCGAGGTTGATCCTGCCGACCGTCAGGACCAGCGGATCCTGAATTCGCTGGACAATTGCGTCAGGAGGCATCCGTCGGTTCCCGCGTGTCGAGGACGCTCAACCAACGCTGAGCCTGCTTCGCTGTCACGTAGGTTTCGCGCGCCGCTTGGACCGCCGGCATCTCCGACACCTCGGCGGTCGCCATGTCCCACCAGCAGGTGGCGTACCCGCCGACCCGCTCGTGCCAGTCGGTCTCCACCACGATGGCAGTCGTCTCGGTCGAGTTGCGAGCCTCGTGCAGCGCCTTCTCGAACTGTTCGAGCGTCGAGACCTTCAGCGTGTTGGCTCCCAGGCCCTCGCAGATCTTGTCGAGGTCATGGTGGAAGATCCCGCCCGAGTATTTGTTGTCCGGTCCGCGGTAGCGGTAGTGGCAGCCAAAGCCTTCGCAGCCGACCTGCTCCGAGACGTTCCCGACGCTGGCGAAGCCGTGGTTGTCGACC
Organism: uncultured Actinomycetota bacterium; assembly: GCA_963731295.1. Classification (GTDB taxonomy): domain Bacteria; phylum Actinomycetota; class Actinomycetes; order Propionibacteriales; family Propionibacteriaceae; genus Microlunatus. Next base: position 806,441 of record CAVSUP010000003.1, on the reverse strand, counting down.
AGGATGAGGGTGATCTTGACGCCCTCCTGGACCGCTGTGGCCAATTCCGAGTTCATCATCAGGAAGGTCGCATCGCCGCACATCACGAAGACCTCGCGGGACGGGTCGGCCAACTTGGCCCCGATTCCGCCGGGGATCTCGTAGCCCATCACCGAGTAGCCGTACTCCACCTGGTAGCTAAGCGACTCCCGTGCTTTCCACAGCTTCAGCAGGTCGCCCGGGAACGAGCCGGCTGCATTCACCACGACGTCGGTAGGCTCACCCGACCGCACGACGGCCCCGATCAGCGAGGCCTGAGTCGGCAACTCCCCCGCGACGGAGTCGTAGAGCCGCTCGATCTCGCTGTCCCACCAGGCCCGGTGCGCCGCGACCTCGGCCACGTAATCCTCCCCGGTGTGGTAGTCGCCGACCAGCGACGAGAGCTCCTCCAGCGACACCTTCGCGTCCCCGGTGACCGCGACTCCGGAGTGCTTGTAGGCATCCATCTCGAACGTGTTGAGGTTCACGAATCGGACATCCGGGTTGGCAAAGGCGGTCTTGGACGCCGTCGCGAAATCGGTGAACCGGGTTCCGACCCCGATGACGAGGTCAGCCGCTTCGGCCATCTCGTTGGCGCCCTTGGATCCGGCGACCCCGGCCCCACCGAGACTCATCGGATGGTCGTCGGTCAGTGCACCCTTGCCGGCGTGGGTCATCGCCACCGGAATACCGGTCTGGCTGGCGAAGGCGGCGATGGCGCCCTCGGCCCGGCTGTAGCGGGCGCCACCCCCGCAGATCATGACCGGCTTCTTCGCGGCCCGGATCAGCTCGGCCGCGTGCTGGAGCACGGTGACGTCGGCGCGGTTGCGCGCGATGTGCCACACGCGGCGCTCGAACATCGACGTCGGATAGTCGTAGGCGAAGGTGCCGACGTCCTGCGGCATCGCCAGGAACGCAGCGCCGGTATCCGCCGGCGAGGTGAGGACCCGCATAGCCTCCGGCAGGCTGGTGATGAGCTGCTCGGGGCGGTTGATCCGATCCCAGAACCGGACGACCGGACGGAACGCGTCGCTGGTGGTCGTCTCGGGTGAATGCTCGCTCTCCAGCTCCTGCAACACCGGCGACTGGATCCGCTCGGCGAAGGAGTCACCGGCGATGAGCAGGACCGGAATGCGATTGATGGTGGCCGTCGCCGCTCCGGTGATCATGTTGGCCGCGCCGGGTCCGATCGAGGACAGGCACGCGAAGGTCTGCGTGCGGTTCTTCATCTTCGCGTAGGCGATCGCGGTATGCACCATGGCCTGTTCGTTGCGCGCCAGGTGGTAGGGGAACTGGTCTTCGTACTGCTGGATCGCCTGGGCGACGCCGCCGATGTTTCCGTGGCCGAAGATGCCCCAGATCCCCGGGAAGAACGGGTGGGTCTCGCCGTCGTGCTCAACGTCCTGACTGGCGAGATAGCGAATCAGGGCCTGACCGGCAGTCAGACGGATTGTGGTCATGGCGGACTCTTCTTTCGTCTGGGGCGACTGGCGCCCGTCTTCTAAGGTGGCGTCACGCAGAAGCAGATTTGACGTGCACTATGCGACAAACTAGTTCACTGTCGCATATTGAGCAACTATCGGGTGGAATCCCTGACCGAGCCGATGAAGCTCAGGCCGACACGGTCTCGTCGCTCAGCCGGGCCGACAGCGCGGCCGCAGCGGAGACCACTGTGGCCGCCAGCTCGGCGATACGGTCGTCGGTCACTCGGATCGCCGGACCGTCGATGCCGATGCAGCCGACAAGGGGTCCTCCCGGACCCTCGAAAACCGGAGCCGAGATGCACCGGACGCCGACGTTGTTCTCCTCGTCGTCGATCGCGTACCCAGCCCGCCGGACGTCTTCGAGCGCGGCGTTCAGCGTTTCCGGGGTGACCAGGGTCTTCTGCGTACGCGGCGTCAAATCATCAGGAATCGCCGTCAGCCCGAAGGCGAGAAGCACCTTCCCAGCCGAGGTGCAATGAAGTGGCACCCGCCGGCCGCGGCCGGCCACGACCCGGAGCGGCTGACCCGTCTCGACATCGTCGACGACCAACGCCGCCGGGCCGGCCGCCACGGCAGCGTGAGCGCACTCATCGGTTTGAGCCACCAGTTGTTCGAGAATGGGATGGCTCGCGTCGCGAAGCCGGCGTTGGGCCAGCTTGAGCGTGGAGGTCGACTGCACCGCCGGGCCCAGCCGGTATCCGCGGCCGGAGGCGTTCACCGGCTCGGCCCATTCGCCGGCCACCAACGTCTGCATCAACCGCGAGGCGTTGCTCTTGTGGATGCCGAGCATGACGGCCGCCTGCTGCACCGATATCCCGCGCGGCTTCCGAACCGGGTCAGATTCGATCTCGACCAGGAGATTCAGAATCTTCAATCCGCGTTCGAGCGTGCCCAAAGTCGTACCCATGGGGCCTGTATAGCACGTTTGACTTGCATAGCGCGCCAGGGCCACGAAGAGTTGCCGAGCACGCAACCCATGCGGCAACGGGTGCATCGAGGCGATCACGGACCGGGCGCCCCATCGGCCGGCGCGCCACTCTCGCTGGCTCAGCAGCTCTGACGACACCTTTATGCGGCTCTGGACCCGACCCTGATTTTGCGACGCCAGTGAGCGAGAGACGCCGATTTCACGGCGCGCCGGACCCACCAGCGTTGCAAAATCAGGGCCGCCCCTTCTAGCCGAGGTGAAGACCTCGTGATTTCCACCGACCACTCGCCCTCGCTCCATTGCCAAGCGACGAGCAGTTTCAGTCCGGGGAGCACCTGGCCCCCTGGCTCGCGGGCCCCTGGCTCGCGGGCCCCTGGCTCGCGGCCCCTGGCTCGCGGCCCTCCTGATGAAACCTATGTGTACGTGAGTTCCTCGCACTCTGCACACGTTGCAACCTGTGCAGAGTGGGTGCAAGCCGAGTACACATGAGTTTCATACAGGGGCCGCCACGCAGCGGAAAGCGGCGGCGACGGCCTCGCCCATTCCGGGAGCGGTGCTCTGGCTGGCGGGCGAGTGATCTGGGCTCAGCCGAGGCCGCCCGGATTGAGGATGGTCTGGATGACGACGTAGGCGGCGGCCGCGAGGACCAGGTACGCGAACCAGCGGCGCAGCCGTTCACCCGGCAGCCGCGGGGCGAGGCGGCCGGCGGCGAGGGAGCCGAGAACGGCGGCGCCGGTGAAGGCCACTGCGATGCTGACGTCGATGGCTGCGTCGCTCAGGTGGGCGGTGAAGCCAGCCGCTGAGTTGACCACGATGACGACCAGTGAGGTGGCGACCGCAGTCCCCATGGACAGGCCGAGCAGCAGGGTGAGAGCGGGGATGATGAGGAACCCGCCGCCGACCCCGAACAGCCCGGTCAGGAAGCCGACGACCAGACCTGAGGCGGCGGCTTTGGGCAGACAACTGCGCCAGTTGACCCCACCGCCGGGCAGAGCGCACGAGCCTCCGACGTCGTCCGAGCTGCGGAGCATGCGCACCGCGGCGACCACCATGACGACGGCGAACCCGAGGAGGACGACCGCGGGGGCGAGGAGGCGGTTGACCGCAGCCCCGCCGAAAGCGGCGAGAGCTCCGGTGACGCCGAAGATGGCCGCGAGGCGCCATTGCACCTGGCGCAGCCGGGGAAGGACGGCCGCCGCGGATGAGATCCCGACGACCAGCAACGACGTCGGCACGGCTGCAGCCAGCGGTTGATTCACCCCGTAGACGAGCGCCGGAACGGCGAGGATCGAGCCGCCCCCGCCGAGGAGGCCGAGGAGGGCGCCGATGACCAGCCCGAGGATCAGCGCGACCAGCAACTCGGTGGTCATGACCCCACGACCAACTCAGCGGTGACCAACTCAGCGGTCAGGAGGTGGTCGATCAGCGGTTGGATGGCACACTCCCTCGTCCAGCCGCTGACCGTAGCCAGGTCGACCTCGATCGGGGAAGCGGTAGCCATGGCTGAATCTCCTGAGCGGATGGTTGGGGTGCCGGCGTACTGAACCAGCTGAATCAGGTTCAGATGATCTGGCCGGGTTTGCCGCCGCGGGCGACGACCGGCAGGCCGGCCGCCGCCCAGGCGTTCATGCCGCCGGTCAGGTTGCTGACGGCGTAGCCGTGGCGCGTGAGCAGGTTGGCCGCCAGGGCGGAGCGGCGCCCGGTCCGGCAGACGGTGACGATCGGTTGGTCAGTCGGCAGTTCGGCCAGGTGATCTCTCAACTGGCCGAGGACGATGTGGCGAGCTTGAGGGGCGTGCCCGGCCCGCCACTCTTGGCGTTCACGGACATCCAAGAGCAGAGCGCCGTCGGTTACCGCCTGCTGGGCATCAGCGGCAGTGAGTGCGGCTGGACGGCGGAACAGGGCGGCAAGCTTGCCGATCATGACGCGCCTCCGGCCTTCAGGAGGGCGCCTTCGGCATCGGATCCGCTCTCGGAGCCGTCTTCCGTGTCGTCATCCTCAGCGGGGTCTTCGTCGATGATGAGGTGGAGGCCGGTCAGCTTGGCATTGTCGAAGGTGTCGTCGATGGCGACCAGCCGCCGGTTCGCCGCTGACAGCACCGAGGCCGCGACCGACGCCCGATAGCCGCCGGCGCAGTGGACCCACACCTCAGCGGCGTCGGGCACCTCGTTGACCCGCTTCGGCAGCTCGTGGAGCGGGATGTTGAGAGCGCCCGCGATCCGGGCAGCAGCGAATTCAGGCTCGCGGCGGACGTCGAGGATCACGACCTCGCGATGGTGCCGGACCTGGTCGAGGTCGGCGAAGGTGGCCTGGCGGAACGAGGTGAGCGGTCGATCGGTCCAGTCCGGCGGTCCACCGGTCGCGGCGGCGGCGGGCCGGTCGATGCCGATCCGGACCAGCTCACGCTGGGCGTTCGTGACGTCGTCCTCGGTCTCCCCGAGCAGCGTCAGCGGGGTGCCCCACTCGATCAGCCAGCCCAGGTAGGTGGCGAAGCCGCCATCCAGACCGAAGTTCAGCGTCCCGGGAACGTGGCCGGCGGCGAAGACGGTGCGGTTGCGCAGGTCGACCACCCACTCACCGGCATCGATCCGACGCCGCAGCTCATCCGGTTCGGCCATCGCGGGCAGTGACAGGTCCGGGGCGGTCGGGCCGGCGCTGTTGGCCGGGGCCATGTGTACGTAGTAGGCCGGATAGACGTCCAGTCCGGCCAGCAGCTCGGACACGTAGGTCTGCTCGTCGGCGGTCAGCGCGGGGTTGTCCTGCTTCTCCTGGCCAATGGTGGAGTCGGTCGCGTCCGACTGGGTGGCAGCGCAGAAACTGCCGAAACCGTGGGTGGGGAACACCTCGGTGGCATCAGGCAGCGCGGAGGCGAGCAGCTGCGCGGAGGCGTACTGGGCGTGAACCAGATCTTCGGTGTGCTCGGCGCCCATCAGATCGGGGCGTCCGGTCGCGCCGAACAGCAGCGACCCGCCGGTGAACACCGCCACCGGCTCCCCGCCGGCGGTCAGCGCGTAGGACAGGTGGGTGAAGGTGTGGCCCGGCGTGGCCAGGGCCCGCAAGAGCATCGATTCTCCGACGGGGACCGTCTCTCCGTCCGAGACGGCGGTGCGGTCGAACGCCACCTCGTCGGCGCCGTTCACGAAGTAATCCGCCCCGGTCAGCCGAGCCAGGGCCAGGCCGCCGGTGACGTAGTCGTTGTGAATATGGGTCTCCAGGACGTGGGTGATCCGCACGCCCTCCTTGGCGGCGAGGTCGAGAACACGGTCGATGTCGCGCTGCGGGTCGATGACGAAGGCCACCTCGCCATCGTGGACCAGATAGCTGCGGTCGCCGAGGCTCGGGGTCTCGATCGGGATGATTGTCGGAGTCGGCGTGCTGTGGTTGGTCATGCGGGTCACTTCCCTTCGCGGTTGCGATGTCGACCGGGCTCTCGCACCTGCACGAGGTGCGCAGCAGCATCGCTGCGGGCAGCCACGGCGTCGTCGAGGGCGACGTCGGACATGGAGACCTCCTCTGCTCGCTGGGATACCCCAGGGGGTATACATTAGACGACGGAAGGAAAATTCCCAACCCGCCGCGGGAATGCTGGGTACCCTCCTCGAGCTATACCCCGCGGGTATCCAGCCCTGCGCGCCGAAGACCCCTGCACCGAAGAAGGAGACACCTCATGAACTACGCCCTCCGCACCACCGTCAAGCAGCCGTACGACGCCGTCGTCACCGAGGTCAGGAGTGCCCTGGACGCTCAGGGCTTCGGGATCCTGACCGAGATCGACATCTCGGCGACCATGAAGGACAAGCTCGACGCGGACGTGCCGCGCCAGGTCATCCTGGGCGCCTGTCGGCCCCCGCTGGCCCTCGCGGCCCTCCAAGCTGAGCCGTCCATCGGATTGCTGTTGCCCTGCAATGTCGTCGTCCGCGCCCTCGACGCGTCCACCACCGCAGTCGAGGCCGTCGACCCCCAGACCATGGTGTCGTTGACCGGGAACCCGGCGCTCCAGGCCGTGGCCGACGAGGCCGCTCAGCGGCTCGCCGATGCCCTAGACAGCCTGGCCGACATCTCTGACGCGGACATCTGATGGTTCAGCTCAATCCGGAGACTCTCCGGCCCGTGTCCAACCGGCTCAAGCGAGCGCAGGGCCAGCTCAACGCCGTCATCCGGATGCTTGACGAGGGTCAGGAGTGCGAGGCCGTCGTGACCCAGCTGGCCGCCGTCAGTCGTGCCCTCGACCGGGCCGGCTTCGCCATCATCGCCACCGGACTCAAGCAGTGCCTCACCGAAGAGGGTGGAGCTGAGAGCCTGGACACTCAGAAGATGGAGAAGCTCTTTCTCTCCCTGGCTTAGTAGAGCCTCGATCAACGTCCGGCTCACATACGTGCACAGCAAACCCTTTGACAGCTCAGGGCACGAAACCCGAGCTGACCGGTCGGCGGGCCAGGAGATACAGCCGTTGGGTCGCCGCTTCCTGCGGCAACGGGCTCCTCACATACCACTCGATATCGACCAGTCCGGCCGCCTCCGCGGCCTCGACGACCGCATCGGCGTCGTGCCGCACGAAGTCGAGGGCGGTGTCGACTCCCCACAGAGTCCCGGGATGGTGCACGTCGTTCCCGACCTGGGTGGCCAGCGCCAATGTTCCGTCGCGACGCAGCACCCGCGCCAGCGCGCTCATCGTGGGCGCGAGCTCGGATTGCGCCAGGTGGACGAAGGCGTACCAGGCGGTGACCAGGCCCCAGCCCGGATCCCGCGGGTCAGCTCCGCGCGGCATCGGTGGCACCACGAAGCTGCCTTGCACGAACTGGATGTCGGGTTGCCGCGCTCGGGCCTCCGCAACCATGTTTGACGACAGATCGAGTCCGGTCATGGCCACGCCGTGGTCGGACAAGTAGCCCGCCACGTGACCCGGTCCGCAGCCCACGTCCAGCCCCTGGCCACCCGCCGCGGCCGCCCCGAGGCGGGCCAGCAGCCAGCGGTCGAACGGCTTGCCGTCGAGTTCGCTGACTGACGCCGCGGCGTACGCCTCAGCCAACTGGTCGTATTCGGCCGCGACCGTGCGATCGCGGGCAGCCGCGCCGCCCGCCAGGACCTGTTCCCGGTCGACCGTCGGTACGGGCTCGGCCGCCGCGGGCTGCTCGGCGCCGAGCAGATGCATCCAGCGTCGGTCGTGTCGCCCGGGCTGGCGCTCCAACTCGTGAACCAACGGCGGGTCGGCGGCCGCCATCGCCCGGAGCACGGCTTCGACCGCCTCGTGATCGGCGAACGGCATCAGTCGTTCGGTCCGCGGGCGCAGCTCACCCGCGGTCTGGGCACCGCGCAACAGCAGCACCGTCAGCAGCGCCGCTTGCTCCGGTCCCAGCTCCAGATGCTCCTCGAGGCGCTGGTGGTACTTCACGACGCGGACCATCGTGGGCTTCACGAATCGGACGAGCTCGCGGTCACGAAGGCGACCCAGCCCGTCGATGAGGGTCACCTCGTCGTACGCGACCACCGGGTCACGGCTGGTGGACTGGTTGCAGGCCGATCGCAGCGCGTTGAGCGACAGTGGGTAGGTGTCGGGCACCGTTCGCTGCTTCTCCAGCAGGGCACCGAGCACCCGCTGTTCAACCGGGTCCAGCTCGGGACGATCACGCACGCGTTCAGCCTGTCACGTCCGCCGCCACCGAGCGGCGGGCGGGTCGGGGTTGACCCTGTTGCGCGTGGACCAACCATCAGCAAGGGCTGAACGGCAAGGTGGCGGTCGCCACGCGTGACGCCTACCGAGTCACGGGTCGCACCAACGGCACCTCGGGGTTGAGTTCGACCCCGAAACCGGGCGTGTCGGGCAGTTTCATCCGGCCGTTGACCGGCACCGGTTCGCCCATCAGCAGCGGCTGGAACATCGGCACCACCTGGTCGGCCTCGGGCGCCATCATCAAGAACTCGGCGAACGGGCTGTTCGTCCGGGTAATCACGAAGTGGTAGGAGTAGACGCTCGAGCCGTGCGGAATGACGAGCGCGCCGGAGGCGTCGGCGAGCGCAGAAATCTTGAGCAGCTCGGTAATCCCGCCACACCAGCCGACATCGGGTTGCAGGATGTCGGCGCAGCCCATCTCGAGCAGCATCCGGAAGCCGTACCGGGTCGACTCGTGCTCGCCGGTGGAGACCAGCATGCCACGCGGTACGGCCTGGCGCAGATCGCGATAGCCCCAGTAGTCATCGGGGATCAATGCCTCTTCGAGCCACTTCAGCCCGTACTCGTGGGCCGCGCTGGCCAGCCGGACGGCGTAGTCGAGGTCGAGCGACATCCAGCAGTCCCACATCAGCCAGAAGTCGTCGCCGACCTTCTCCCGCATGGCCGCCAGCTCGGCGATGTTGGCCCGAAGGCCAGGGACCCCTTCGTGCGGACCGTGATGCAGGGCCATCTTGCCGCCGATGAAGCCCAGCTCCTGGGCCAGGTCGGGCCGGGCGCCGGTGGCGTAGAAGGTCAGCTCGTCGCGGACGGCACCGCCCAGCAGGTGGTAGACCGGCTCCTGCCGCAGCCGTCCCAGCAGGTCGTAGAGGGCGAGGTCGACCGCACTGATCACGTTGAGGACCAGGCCCTTGCGCCCGTAGAACAGCGTGGATCGCCACATCTGGTCCCAGATCTTCTCGATGTCGGTGACCTGCGCACCCTCGATGAAGCGGGCCAGATGGCGCTCGACGATCCAGGCGCCGGGCTCGCCCGCGGTGGTGACGCCGAACCCCACCGTGCCGTCGTCAGCTTCGACCTGGACCACCAGGGTGCCGAGCACATTGATCCCGAAGCTGCGGCGGCTCTCGTCATAGCCCGGATAGCGCGACATCGGGGTCGAGATGTGGTCATCGATCCAGTGGTAGCCCTCTTGATCGTGGTAGTCGGCTCCCCCGCCGGCACCGACCGTGAACGCGCGAACGTGGGCGATGCGCGGCGTACTCACGCCGGCTCCCGATCGGGCGGTCCTTGCGGGAAGACCAGAATCTTGCTCGCCGAGCTGCGTCCCCGGGCGAGGTCGTCGAAGCTCTGCGGTGCCCCCTCCCAGCCGACCCGGCCGTCGATCAGCGACTCGATTCCGTCCGGTACGGTGCCCACCCAGGCGGCCGTCTCGGCGAATTCCGCCGGACTGTAGGTGAAGGAGCCGATGAGGCTCCGCTCCCCCGTGCTGACCGCGTACGCCGCCAGGTCGAGTTGCGGCGATCCCATGCCGACCAGCACGATCCGGGACCCGAGACCGGAAGCCGCCATCGCGTCGGCGACCGTGCGGGTGACGCCGACCGCGTCCACCACCAGGGTCGCGGGGCCACCCAAGGTCGCCGAAACCAGACCGGCGAGATCACCCCCGTCGGACGAGCCCGGAACCGACGGATCGATCACCCGAGCGCCGAGTCCGGCACACATCTCCCGTCGAGCCGGGTTGACATCGGAGAGCGCCAGATTCTCCACTCCCAACCGACGGGCCGCGAGCAAGCACGCCTGGCCGATCGGTCCACCGCCGATGACCAGCACCCGGTCCTCCGCGGTCGCCTCGCCGCGACGGACGGCGTGATAGCCGACCGCGAGGGGCTCCACCAGAGCACCCAACTCAGCCGGCATCTCCTCGGGCAGGCTCACGATATTCGTGGCCGGTACGGCGACCCGCTCGGCGAACGCGGCCGATACTTCGGGGGCCACGCCGAGCACGATCTTGCGACTGCACCACTGCGCCTGGCCGCTGGCGCAGGCCGGGCAGTCGTGACAGCCCATGACCGGGTTGACGGTGACCAACTGGCCCGCTGCCAGCCCGGTCACGCCCGAACCCAATTCGCCGATCCGGCCGACGGTCTCGTGGCCCATCACCTGGCCTGGATGGCGGCGGCCGTTCTCGCCTGAGTAGCCGTGGAAATCCGACCCGCAGATCCCGGTGGCGATCACCTCGACGACCACCTCCCCCGATCCCGGCTGTGGGTCCGGTCGCTCCTCCACCGCGATGTCGTAGTCACCCCGCAGCACCAGGGCTCTCATGCCGGCACCCGCCGGGCACCCGGCCCCAGAATGGCGATCATCAGTTTGTCGTGCACAACGATCCCTCCCCGTCCTGCTTCGGCCGTGATGCGACATCACGGGTCTTCCCTGTTCGGGCCACCGTGTTCAGGCCCCGCCAGCACTATGAGAGCGGGGCCGGGCCCAGTTCGTCGATCAATTTCTGCATCAACACATAGGCCTTGTTCCGGTAGGCGATGAGCTCCGGGATGCGGTCGGCCGGGACCTCCAGGAAGCCGGCGCCGGTCTTCGTGCCGAGCTTGCCCTGCGCGACCAGCTCGGTCAGAATGCGCGGCGTCGCGAAGCGCTCGGGGAATCCGGTCTGCAGGGATTGGTAGCAGAAGTTGTACACATCCAGGCCGGCCATGTCGGCAATGGCGAACGGCCCGAAGAACGGCAACCGGAAACCGAAGGTGGTCCGCACCAGGGTGTCGATGTCTTCGGCGGTCGCCGTCCCGTCCTCCACCAATTGCGTCGCCTCGTGAAAGAGGGCGTACTGCAGGCGGTTCAGGACGAAGCCGGTGACGTCCTTGACCACAGCCGTGGATTTGCCGGACTCATGAATGAGTTGTCGGGCCTCGGTCACGGTCTTCTCGTCGGTGCCGGCGTGCGGAATGATCTCGACGCCGGGAATGAACGGCGAGGGGTTGCTGAAGTGGACCCCGAGGAACCGGCCGGGATTGGTCACGGCACTGGCCATGTCGCCGATCGAGATGGTCGAGGTGTTGGAGCCGATGATGGCGTCCGGCTTCGCGGCGGCGCTGATCTGAGCCAGGATGTCGTGCTTGATCGCCAGCACTTCCGGCACGCATTCCTCGACGAAATCCGCTTCGGCCACCGCCTCGGCCAGTGAAGTGGCCGGCCAGAGGTTGGCCTCCAGCGTTTCGGTGGCACCGGCCGGGAACAGCCCGGCCGCGACGAAATCTCGCGACTCGGCGATCAACCGGTCGTAGTTCTTCCGGGCCACCTCAGCGCTGACATCGGTCAGGGCGACGCGGGCGCCGGCCAGGCCCAGGACCTGCGCGATCCCCCCACCCATATAGCCCGAGCCCACCACGGCGATGTTTCTGGTCACTGGTCTTCCCTACTTCCTCATGGGCAACGGCGTCGACATGTTCGCTGGAGAAGCTCGGTTTGCTGGAGAAGCTCGGTATCGCTGGAGAAGCTTGGCGAATCGGATCGGACCGGACCTCACCACCGGACCGCACCAAGGGAGGGCGGGGCCCATCACGAGTCGGCGCCGAGTCCAACCCGCGCGGGCGATGGTCTGATTCCTATAGGGTCCACGATCGTTGAAGGAGTGTCAAGCTTCCTATAGGATCGCTTTTGTGCCCTCTCCAGGCGATGGCGCACGTCCGCTGAGCCGGCAGGTGCTGACCGATCAGGTGTACGAGGAGTTGCTGGCGACGCTGATGGACGGCCGCCACGAGCCGGGCGATGCGCTCAGCATCGATGGCCTTGCTCGTGAGCTGCAGGTCTCACCGACACCGGTCCGCGAGGCGCTGGCCCGTCTCGAGGCCACGGGTCTGATCAATCGAATCGCGATGCGGGGCTACCGCGTCGCTCCGCCGCTCAGCCCGGCTGAGGTGGCCGAACTGATGGACGCTCGACTGGTCATCGAGCCGGTCAATGCCCTTCGGGCCTGCGAGCGGGTGACACCGCCGCTCATCGAGGCGCTCGATCACTCGATCGCTGACCTACGCGACGGCACCAGCGGCCCGTTGTTCGCCCCGTACCGGGACCGCTGGCAGGCCGCTCGACGATTCCATGACCTGATCGCCGAGCACTCGGACAACCGCTTCCTCCTCATGGCGTACCACTGCCTCGCCGGTCCGGTGCAACGGTTCAGGCTGTTCTCCGGGCTCGGCGTCGCCGACGCCGACCGTGCGGTCACCGAACACGCCGAGATTCTTGCGGCCTTCCGATCGCAGGCGCCGAAGGTCGCGCGTCAAGCCATGATCGACCACCTGCGCGGCGTCCGCGCCCGAGGCATCCAGGACAGCGTCGACCACCCCTGACCACCAATCGCCCGCCGCCGCGCTCAGCTCGCGCACCCGTCCCCGAAAGTGCGGTCCGGGCGTCACACACCGGGTGACGCGGCCTGATCGTTCGACGCCTGCTCGAGCAGGCGGCACTCCGCGATCGAGCGGGATCGGACGGCCTCCAGATGGTCGCGCAACGCTTCGCGGACCGCTTCGTCCGGGGCTCCGGTCTCGAGCGCGTGCAGAATCCGGAGGTGCTCTGAGGCCGATTCGTGGGAGTCGGTCAGGCCGACGCCGATCGTCTGCCGGAGTCGGTGGATGTGCGCGCCCAGCGACTCGGCCAGCTTCACGACGAACGGATTCTCGGCGTGCTTGATCACGACCAGGTGAAAGCCCCAGTCGGCGTCGAAGTAGCGGCGATAGCTGGCGATCCGCTGACCGACCGGCAATGAATCTTCGGGCAGCGCGTCGATCTCAGCGATGACCTGACCGTGCAGTTCATGGGCCGCCCGAAGCACCGGAACGAGGGTCTCCCGGCGTGCGAGGGCCTGCTCCAGCGCACCGAGCTCCACCACCGTTCGGGCATCGACGAGGTGACCCACCTGGTCGGAATCGAAGGGGGGTGCCACGCGATAGCCCCGCATCGCCGTTCGGGTCACCAGACCCGTGTGTTCGAGATTGACCAGGGCCTCCCGGATCGGCGTCGGCGACACGCTCAGGTCGCGCGCAAGGCCGTCGATGCTGATGACGTCGTCCGGTTGCAGCGATCCGTCGAGCAGCATGTTCAACAACTGGTCGTAGGCACCGTCCCGCAGTGCTCGACGCTCCAGACGAACCGGTGCCGAAGCAGGGACCGTAGATCGCTTCACCCCTGCAATGTACGCCTCTTGCCGCATCTTCATCGATCCTATAGCATCCATCGAGGGCGCTTTGGGAAGGTTGACGATGACACGTTCAGCTCAGCTCGAAACCACCACGCTTGCGGTCTGGTCCGAGTCCACCGCCGAGCTTGGGCCGGCGTTCAGCGATCTCCGGTCGCCACCCGATCGCCAACCGGGTCATCGGCCCGCCAGCCCGTCTACCCGATCCGGAGAGTGAGCCAACCGATGACCACCCCCACCGACACTCCCACCCAGACTGCCGCCTACACCGCCGAAGACTGGCCGATCGCGGCCGCGATGCTGCCGTTCGGCAGCACCGATTCCCACGGCGGCCCCATTCATGACGCCGGCCCGGATGAGTGGGCCAAACACCTGCGCCTGGTGAGCCGGCAGGGGTTCACCGAGGTCGACCCGACCGACACCTGGGTCCGGGTCGGTGACCTGAGCCCGGAGCGGCTCGCGGACTTCAAGAGCGTGCTGAGCGATGCCGGACTGACCATCCCGGCGATCTCGACCTCGCGCCGCAGCGTGATGGATCCCCAGCACGGTGCGGACTACCTGGCCTACAGTCACCGGCTGCTCGACAAGGCGGCCGAGCTCGGCGTACCCCTGGTCAGCTTCGGCTTCTTCCAGGACATGACGGCTGAGCAGAAGCAGGCCCTGTGGTTCTGGCTGGTCGACGGCTGGCACGACGACGAGTCGGCCGAAGCCCGCGCCCGCGCCGCCTCGCTGATTCGCGAGTTGGCGGAGCACGCCCAGAGCAACGGCCAGCAGATCAGCCTGGAGATGTATGAGGACACCTACGTCGGCACCGCGGACGGCGCCATCGCGTTCCTGAAGGAGGTCGACCACGAGGCGTGCGGCCTGAACCCCGACATCGGCAACTTCGTCCGCTTGCACCGGCCCCTGGAACCCGTCCCGCAGATGTTCGAAAAGCTGCTGCCGTACACCAACTTCTGGCACGTCAAGAACTACCTGCGCGACGAGGATCCCGAGACCGGGCAGGTGATGAGCTTCCCGGTGCCGATGGATTTCGGGTTGATCAACTACCGGGCCGCGATCGGGCAGGCCCTCGCCGTCGGCTTCAGCGGGGCGTTCCTGTGCGAGCACTACGGCAGCGACGCGGTTACGGTGATCGGCAAGAACCGCGCTTACATCCGCGACCTCCTCGCAGACCTCCTCGGCTGACCTGATGACTCCGACCCCGCACGATCCGACCCCGCACGATCCGACCCCGCACGATCCGACCCCGCACGATCCACGCTCGTACGACCTGAACCGCCGCATTCCCATCTGACCCGAGGCAAGGAGACACAGATGTCATCACCGAGCATCACCGCCGACGAAGAACGGAAGCGGCGCCACGACCTGAGTGAGCTGGCGACCAAGAAGGTCTTCCGCCGGCTCATCCCGTTCCTGCTCCTGATGTACGTGATCGCCTTCCTGGACCGCAGCAACGTGTCGTTCGCGCAGAAGGAATTCGAGACCGACTTCGGCATCAGCGCGGCCTCGTACGCCTTCGGCGCCGGTCTGTTCTTCGTCGGCTACGCCATCTTCGAAGTACCGAGCAATATCCTGCTGCACAAGGTCGGGGCACGCTGGTGGTTGGCGCGGATCATGGTGTCGTGGGGCATTGTGGCCGCGTGCTTCACCTTCGTGCAGGGTGAGAAGAGCTTCTACCTCCTGCGCTTCCTGCTCGGCGTCACCGAGGCGGGCTTCTTTCCCGGCGTCATCTTGTTCCTGACCTACTGGGTCCCCGCGCGGCATCTGAGCCGCGCCCGGGGCTTCTTCTACATGGGGATCGCGCTCGCGGGCATCTTGGGCAACCCGCTGTCCGGCGGACTGCTCGAGCTCGACGGGGTCGCCAATCTGCGCGGCATCCAGTGGATGTTCATGGTCGAGGGGCTGCTGGCCGTCGTGGTGGGTATCTGGGCGTACTTCTACCTGACCGACAAGCCGAAAGACGCCCAGTGGCTGCCCGCGGACGAGCGGCAGGCGTTGATGGAAACCGTCGAGGCTGAGGACACGGAGAAGAGCGGCGGTCATGCTCCGCAGAAGGTGCTCGCCACCCTCGCGAACTGGCGGGTCTGGTATTTCGCACTGATCTACTTCTGCCTCCAGATCGCCGTCTACGGAGTGACCTTCTTCCTGCCCACCCAGGTAACTGCCATCACCGGGCAGAAGCTCGGATTCCAGGCCTCCCTGGTGACCGCCATACCGTGGGTCTTCGGACTGGCCGCCGTGGCGTTCTTCCCGGGGCTGGCCGACCGGACGCGCAAGCACCGCACAATCGGCTGCCTGCTGCTGCTGGGGACCGGCTTCGGAATCATCATCTCGGGCGCCCTCAGCAACTACCCGGTGTTGGCCATCGCCGGTCTATCTCTGGCGGCCATGGGGTTCGTGGCCATGTCGCCGATCTTCTGGACCCTGCCGACCGAGTACCTGACCGGGTACGCGGCAGCCGCGGGGATCGGCCTGATCAACTCCCTGGGCAACCTGGGCGGATTCCTTGCCCCCATCCTGCGCGACTCCTTCAAGGAAGCCTATGGCGGCAATGCCGGCCTGTACGTCCTCTCCGTTGGCGCGTTCTCCTGCATGATCCTCTTCGCCCTCACCAGCAGATTCAAGAAGGCGAACGAGATCGAGGCGGGCCACCTCGATGAGGTGGACGCCAGATACGTCAAGCGGTAGCGGTGGCGCCTTCCCGTCGACCACGACGAGCGAGGGGTCGATGGCCGGTCCGCGACGGCGCGCACCAGGTGCCTCGCGGCCGGCCGTGCCGTCTCCTGCCTGGTGATAGCTCCCGCTCGACCCAGCATCGATCGAAGGGACTTCTTCCGTGACTGCCGCAGGACCCACCGCGCCTTCACCGGCCACCGCCCCTTCACCCCCGTTCGACGGCGCAATCTCCCTCGACCAGGTGCTCGCCGACCAACCCGCGGCGCGGCACGTCGATGTCTCGCTGGACGAGGTGCGGGCCGGTCGTCGGCTGGTGGTGCTGGACGACGATCCCACCGGCACCCAGAGCATCGCCGACCTCCCGGTGCTGACCAGCTGGTCGGTTGCCGACGTGCAGTGGGCCCTGCGCCAACCCACGACGGCCTTCTTCATCCTGACCAACACCCGCAGCCTGTCCGAGGCTGACGCGGCGGACCGCAACCGCGAGATCGTCGCCGCTCTGCACGAGGCGGCGGAGCTCGAAGGGCTGTCCTATGTGATCGCGAGCCGAAGTGATTCGACGCTCCGCGGCTACTATCCGCTCGAGACCGATGTGCTCACCGAGGAGCTGGCCGCCCGGGGCACGGCGGTTGACGGCGTGTTGATCTGTCCCGCCTACATCGAGCCGGGCCGGGTGACGGTCGACTCGCTGCACTGGTCGCGGACCAGCGACGGAATGATCCCGGTCTCGCACAGCGAATTCGCCAAGGACGCGAGCTTCGGCTACCTCAGCTCCGATCTGCGCGACTGGGTCGAGGAGAAGACCGGCGGCCGGATCGCCCGGGATGACGTCGCCACCATCACCTTGACCGACATCCGTGACGGTGGTCCCGATCGGGTCACGGACATCCTGACCCGACTGAGCAACGGACAGCCGGTTGTCGTCGACGCGGCCGAGGACGCGGACCTCCAGGTGGTCACCGTCGCGTTGCTGCGGGCCGAATCGGCGGGCAAGCACTTCGTCTACCGGACCGGCCCGTCGTTCGTCCGGGCCCGCAGCGGCCAGCAATCCACGGCGGCCATCGACGCGACCCGGCTGTCGGCGATCCTGGCGGCGGCGCCCCAGGAAGAGGGCGAGGGCCGACCCGACACCGAGCACGGCCTGATCGCGGTCGGCTCTCATGTCGGGCTCACGACCCGGCAGCTTGACCAGTTGCGGGCGAACGGGAAGATCATCGAGCTCGAGCTCGACGTGCCGACGCTGTTGAACGGCCAGGACGGAGCCCAGCACGTCAGCGAGACCGCCAGGCGGGCGGCGGATTTGCTCCGGACCGACGATTCCGGCGCTGATGTGGTCATTCGCACCAGCCGCACCCTGGTCACCGGGACTGACGCCGTCGACAGCCTGGTCATCGCCCGGACCGTCAGCTCCGCGCTGGTCAACACGGTCCGGGAGATCGTGGCCCAGGTCCGGCCGGCGTTCGTCCTGGCCAAGGGCGGCATCACGTCATCGGACACCGCGACCGAGGGGCTCGGCATCCGTCGGGCCTGGTCCCGGGGAACCATGCTGCCCGGGATCGTCTCGATGTGGGAACCGGTGTCTGGTCCCGCCCAGGGCATCCCGTACATCGTGTTCGCGGGAAATGTCGGTGATGACCAGGCTCTGGCCGCCGTCGTCGAAACCCTGCGGAGCGTGTGACGTGCTGGTGCGCGGCACCTGCGAAGCCGCCGACCACCACTGAAGGAAGAGAGCAATCAGCATGCATGCCCGCAGTCTGCACGTGGCCGTGATCGGCCTCGGCGCCATGGGTCTCCCCATGGCCACCCACCTGGCGACGACGTTCTCGGTGACCGGCTTCGACCCGTTCGCGCCGCGGCGTGAGCTCGCCGCGGAGGGCGGGATCGCCGCGAGTCGCCACCCCTGCGGCCGCCTGTCCCGACGCCGACATCGCCCTGCTTGCCGTGCGCGATCACCCCCAGGCGGAGACCGCGCTGTTCGGTCCGGACGGGGTGTTGTCGACCCTGAAACCGGGATCGCCGGTCATCTTGACCAGCACGGTCGGACCCGACGCCGCCCGCGAGCTGGCCGACAAGCTCGATGCCGCCGGCTATCCGCTGATCGACGCCCCGATCAGCGGGGGCCCGGTCCGCGCGGGCAACGGTGACCTCCTGATCGTCGTCGGGGCCACCGACGAAGCCTTGGCCGCCACCCAGCCCGTCCTGGACGCGTTGTCCTCGACGCTGACCGTCGTCGGCCCACGGCCCGGTGACGGCCAGTCGCTGAAGGCGATCAACCAACTTCTGGCCGGGGTGCATATTGCCGCCGCGGCCGAGGCGATCGCTCTGGCCCGCGGACTGGGCCTCGATCCCGCGGTCGTGATCGAGGCGCTGTCCAATGGCGCGGCCGGTTCGTTCATGTTCGCCGACCGCGGACCTCGGATGCTTCAGGCGTACACCGGGGGCGCCGAGGTGAAATCCCGGGTCGACATCTTCGTCAAGGACATGGGCATCGTCACCACCGTCGGTCGCACCTCCCACGTACCGCTGCCATTGGCCGCTGCCGCTCAACAGCTCTACCTGATTGCCGAAGCTGCCGGACTCGGCGCCCACGATGACTCGAGCGTGGTCACCGTTCTCTCGCCGAAGAACGGCGACCGATAACGACCAATGAGCACCGACGCCGATCTGGCGGCGGCGCACGCCGCCGTGGATGAGGCCGTGGCGATCCTGCGCGACGGGCGCGACCAACCTCACGCGCGGATCAACAAGGCGGCCAAGGACTTCCTGACCGAAGTCGACCTGGCCAGCGAAGCGGCCCTGAAGCAGAGCCTGGCCGCGTCGACGCCCGAGATCGGCTTCTTCGGTGAGGAGGGGGGTGGCACGGACCTCGGCTCGGGGCGGGTGTGGGTGGCGGACCCGCTCGACGGAACGGTGAATTATGCGACCGGATCACCCCTCTGCGGGGTGATGCTCGGGCTGGTTGAGGATGGCGTACCGACCCTCGGGGTGATCGACCTGCCCTTCCTGGGCGTACGCGTCGACTCGGGGGCGGTGGCCGATGTCGATGCCTTCGCCGAGGCGATCATCGGGATGGGCGACGCGTTCCATCGGCCGGGCGCCCGGATGGACGCGTTCCTCGAACTCACCAAGACCGTGCACCGGAGCGCGTTGCGCTTCCGCTGTGTCGGCGCGGCGTCGGTGCTGTGGACCTGGCTCGCGGCCGGCCAGATCCAGGGCATGCTCCTGGCCCACAACAATCCGTACGACGTCGTCGCCGGTCATGCCATCGCCCGCGCCGCTGGGGCGATCGTCACCGACTATGCGGGCGCGCCACTGACGCTGGATTCCAGCGGGGCGATGGCCGCCGTTCCGGGCATCCAGACTGAGCTGGTCAGACTCGCCGCCGACCTCGCCGCCGCCGCGGCACAGTAGCCCGTCAGGCCCGGTACAACGCAAATCTGGCGCAGTCGCTGCATTGCGACTACGCCAGATCTGAGGCCTTCAGTAACCGAGCCCTACTTGACGCCACCTGCGGTGAGGCCGGCGACGATCCGGCGCTGGAAGACCAGCACCGCGATGAGCAGCGGAACCGTGACGATCACCCCAGCCGCCATAATCGAGCCGTAAGGGACATCAAAGCCCGTCTTGCCCGTGAACTTGCTGATAGCGACCGTAGCGGTCTGCCTCTCCTTGCTGGTCAGGAAGGTCAAGGCCAGCAGGAACTCGTTCCAGGCACCGATGAACACGATGATCGCCGTGGTGAAGACACCCGGTGCCGCAAGCGGCAAGATCACCTTGCGGAAGGCGACGGCCGGCGTGCAGCCGTCCACCATCGCGGCCTGCTCCAACTCGACGGGCATCTGCTTGAAGAACGCCGTCAGGTTCCACACCGCAAGCGGGAGGCCGAAGCTCAACCCGGGAACGATGACGGCCTGATAGGTGTCGACCCACCGCGGGAACCAGGTGAACGGCTCCGTGGAGGAGAACATCTTCAACAGCGGCGGGATCAAGATGATGATCGGGAACATCGAGCAGGCCATGATCAACCAGAGCACCGCGCTCTTGCCCTTGAACTGCAACCGGGCCAGCGCGTACGCCGCGATGATGCCGAACAGCAGGGTGAGAACGGTCGTGACGCCGGACACGATGACCGAGTTGATCAACGACCGGCCGAACTGGTTCTGGGCCTCGAAGGCTGCGCCGAAGTTCTGCACCGAAATGGGATTCGGGAAGAACGACGTGCTCCGGCCCTGGCTGGGATCGCGGAACGCCGAGACCAACATCCAGTAGAACGGGATGATGCAGTACAGCACGATCAAGATCATTCCGGCGTAGGACGCGATCATCCCGGCCAGGATTCTCGGCGGGGTCTTGGGCTTGGCGAGCTGAGCGACTTCCTCAGCGGACAGATGCGACTCGCTGGTCGATTCGGTCGTTGCTGCAGACATCAGTGCGCCCCTCCCATCATTTCGAGACCAGGAACCGACGTGGTCGGATCGGCATCGTCACCACGGCGGCGACTCTTTTTCTTCTTCTTCTTTTCTCCGCCGTCGCCGATCACATCTGCGCCCAGCACCTTCACGAAGAGGAACGCGATCAACAAGACGTAGAGGAACAGCACGATCGCGTACGCCGCTGCCGGACCGTAACGCTCGGCCGTAGCTTCGGTGTAGGCAAAGATCGACAAGGTTTCCACCTTGTACTTGCCTGGGCCGATCATGCCGTAGGGCAGGTCGAACATCCGGAGAGTGTCGAGCGTGCGGAACAGCACGGCGACCACCAGCGTCGGCTTGACCATCGGCAGGGTGATCCGGACGAACTGCTGCCAGGCCGTAGCCCCGTCCACCTTGGCGGCCTCGTAGACCTCGCCCGGAATAGTCTGCAGGCCGGCCAGGGTCAGCAGACCGATGAACGGTGCCGTCTTCCACACGTCGGCGATGATCACGGCCCAGAAGGACGCCGTGGAATCGGCGAGCCACAGCACCTCTGAACCGATGATCCGGTTGGCGACACCGGAGGCGTCGAAGATCAACTTCCACATCAGGGCCGAGACGATGGTCGGGATGGCCCAGGGCACCAGAATGCCGGCGCGGACGATCCCGCGGCCCTTGAACGCCTTGGACATGATCAAGGCCATGATCACGCCGAGGACAGTCTCGAGCAGGACACAGACGATGGTGATCATCGTGGTGTTCAGGAAGGCGTTGCTGAACCGGCCGATGCGGCCGAACGAGCCCGTCACCAGATCCGGACTGGTGAAGATGGCGGTGAAGTTGTCCAACCCGGAGAAGGTCTCACCCTTGGCGACCTTGCCGGTGGTCGGGTCGACTCCGGAATTGCTCAGGAACAGGGATTCGCGGATCGACATGATCACCGGGATGCCGGCGACGACAACGATCACGGCCAGCGTGGGTGCGAGCAACATCCAGGCCAACCGGCCCTGGCCATCACTCAGTGCGCTCTTCTTGTGCTTCGGGCCGCCTCCACCGACGGCCGGCAAACTCTGTGGTTCCGCTGTGGCGGTCGCCATGCGGGGTACCTCCTTCGATGAGATGCACTGAGTTCTCGGCCCGACCCGGAGGCCGAGCCGAGAACTCAAGAGGGAGAACCTACTGCTTGATCAGCGTTTCGAGCTTGGTCTGGAGGCCCTGCAGCGCAGTGGTAGCGTCAGCGGTTTTACCGTTGGCGCCATCCTGCAGTGCACCGTACGCAGCATCCTGGATGGCCAAGGTGACATCACCGTACTCGACGGCTTTCGGCCGCGGCTTCGCGGTCTGGATGGACTTGAGCTCCGTCGGGTAGAACGGGAACTTCTTCAAGATGTCCGGGTCGGAGTAGGTGGCCTCGGTGACCGGAGCGTTCGAGGTCGCCAGGGTGTTGGACTTCTGCGCCTCAGGTGAAGCGATGTACTTCAGGAAGTCCAGCGCAGTGCCCTTGTTCTCGGCATTGGTGCCGATCGCGTTGCTGTGACCACCCAGGCTGGAGACACCCGGACCAGCGACACCCGGGAGCGGAGCAGTGGCGAACTTGCCCTTGATGGTGGAGTCCTTGTCGTTCTCCGCGTGGTTGTACACGTAGCCCCAGTTGCGGTGGAAGACCAGCTCGCCGTGCTGGAAGGCGGTGCGGCCCTCTTCCTCGGCCCAGGTGATCGCCGCCTTCGGGATCAGGCCGTCCTTGAACCAGTCGGCCAGCGTCTGCAGGCCCTTGGCCGCCTCCGGAGTGGCGACGTTCGGCTTGCCGTCGTCACCGACGATGACGCCGCCGGCGCCGTTGACCGCCTCGGCGAAGTTCACGGTGAGGCCTTCGTACTTGTTGTACTGGCCCGCGAAGCAGTTCAGCTTCTTGTTGTTCGCAGCGGGAATGATCTTGTCGCAGGCTGCCTTCATCTCATCGAAGGTGGTCGGCACGGTCGAGATGCCCGCCTTGTCGAGCAGATCCTTGCGGTAGAAGAGCAGACCGCCGTCCGACGTCGCCGGCAGGCCGTACAGCTTGCCGAAGTACGTCGCCGCGTCCACGGCCGGCTGCAACATGCCTGCGGTCGAGGTGTCCTCGGGCAGCGCGACCACATAGTCCTTGGCCGCGAACTCTGCGCTCCAGACCACGTCCATGCTCAAGATGCCCATCTTCGGGTTCTTAATCTGGGTGTTCTGGATCATCTGCTGGCGCTGCTGGTCGGCCTGCGACGACAGCTCGTGGAAGGTGACCTTCCCGTTGGGGTGCTGAGCGTTGAACTGGTCGATCAACTTCTGGGTGTTCCCAGAGGTGTCCTTACCAGCCCAGAACTCGGTGTCACCCTGCTTGGTGAAGTCGGCACCGCCGCTCGCGGCGCTGGACTCACTACCGCCGGGTGGGGCATCGCTGCCGCCGCCGCACGCGGCGACGGCGAGCATTGCACTGAGTGAAGCGGCCGCGATCAACACGCGGCGCGCAGGACGAACGAAAGTCATAAGGCCTCACTTCGTTGTAGAGCGACACCCATCCGTTGGTGTCACTCGGCCACCCTAGGGCGTCATCGTCACAAAAGCGCAACATCTCTCACGAAACGCTTAGATTTGTTATAGACGCCCGTAACACGACTGACTCTTGCGGAGAGGGGAAAGCTCAGAGGTACAGACCGGTGTTGCCGTCGTGCAGACGTTCCGCGGCGACGGCGTGCAGGTCGCGCTCCCGCAGCAGCAGATAGTCCCGGCCGCGTACCTCGACCTCGGCCCGATCGTCAGGGTCGAAGAGCACCCGATCCCCCACTTTCACCGCCCGCACACTGGACCCGACTGAGACCACCGAGGCCCACGTCAGCCGCCGGCCGATCGCCACCGTGGCCGGAATGACGATGCCGCCGCTGCTGCGGCGCTCCCCACCCTCGTCGTCGGTGGAGACCAGCACCCGGTCGTGCAGCATGCGGATCGGCAACGGATCCTCAGTCGACCCCACCGGACCGTCATCGCCAGCTGGTCGGCGCTGTCCTTCGCCCACTCGTCAGCGCCTTCTGCTCCGCCTGACGATCGCCCGGACGATGACCAGGAAGCTGACGAAACCGGCCACCGCGCCTCCGGCGATCGCCAGACGCTCGGTCCGCAAGTCGCCCCGAGCGTTGAACACCAAGGACTTGGCGCTCTCCAACTCGATGGCCGCGAAGCGCTTGGCGTTGGCGATCTGGCGCTGCTTGATCCGGTTCGGATGCACCTGATCGATCAGGGCCTCGACGGACGCGGTCAACCGGTCCCGCGTCGCGCCCAGATCGGCCTCGATCTGGGACTTGGTGCGGCTGTCAGCGTTGGCGGCCATCTGGCTCCCCTCTCGGTTACTTCCGGCGCGCGCAGCCGGCCGTGCGCGGCGCAGGTCGAAAGTCGGGCGGTCCGGTTTCACAGCGTATTGCAGATCCGTCCAGGTGGGCGGAGCCGGGCGGGTGGACGGCGCGATTTCGAGCGCGGCTAAGGTGATCGGCGTGACAACTCGACTCGCCGACGGTGACGCTGCGCCCGACTTCACGCTGCCCGATGCGGACGGCCATGACGTTTCCCTGGCGGACTTCTCCGGCTCTCGGGTCATCGTCTATTTCTATCCGGCGGCCATGACGCCGGGTTGCACGACGCAGGCCGTCGACTTCACCGGTGCGATGAGCGAGTTCGATGCGGCGGGCCTCCACGTGCTCGGCATTTCACCTGACGCTCAGGAAAAACTCATCCAATTTCGCGACAAGCAGTCAGTGGCGTTCCCCTTGTTGTCCGACGTGGACAAGCAGACGCTGGCCTCGTACGGGGCCTATGGCGAGAAGCTGCTCTACGGCAAGCTCGTCGAAGGTGTCATCCGATCGACCTTCGTCATCGACGTGGACGCCAAGGGAAAGGGCACGATCGCCGTGGCCCAATACAACGTCAAGGCGAAGGGGCACGTCGACAAGCTGAAGCGCGATCTGGCGATCTAGCTCTGCTGACGACCGCCTACCACCGGCGCAAAATCTGATGAAGACGGCGGCCTGACCTACTAGGCTCTCGGGCGATGCCGGAGTGGTGGAATTGGTAGACACGCAGGATTTAGGTTCCTGTACTCCTTGAGTGTGAGGGTTCGAGTCCCTTCTCCGGTACGAGGTCTGACCCTCCTGCCTCCTTGCGCTCCGCCCCAAACGCAGTTTGCTCCCTTTGTTCAGGCTCGCGGCCGCCAGAGCGGGAGCATAAGCTGAACAAGGGGAGCAAACGGAGGTGGGCGTGGGCGGCTCGCCGGTGAGGCGATTACGGGTTGTTGGCGATGCCCTCGTCGACCTTGCTCACGTTGGCGCCGGTGATGGCCGCGTACGTCGCCCCGGCGATCGCGGCACCGATGATCGGCGCGACGATGAACAGCCATACCTGGGAGATCGCGGCCCCGCCGGCGAACCAGGCGACCCCGAGGGAGCGGGCCGGGTTGACCGAGAGATTGGTGACCGGGATGCCGACCAGGTGGATCAGGGTGAGCCCGAGGCCGATGGCGATCGGGGCGAAGCCCTTGGGGGCGCGGTCGTCGGTGGCCCCGAGGATGATGTAGAGGAAGATCGCGGTCAGCACGATCTCGGTGATCAGGCAGGCCAGCAGGGTGTACTGGCCCGGGGAACGATCGCCGAACCCGTTCGACGCAAAGCCCGTGGCCGAGAGCGTCGCCGCCGTGAAGCGGTTGCCGTCCTTGTCGAGCCCCCCGAGGGCGATGACGAACAACACGGCACCGGCCAACGAGGCCGCCACGATCTGGGTCACGATGTAGGGCAGCACACCCTTCCAGTCGAAACGCTTGGCCACCGCCAAGCCGATGGTGACCGCTGGATTGAAGTGACCACCGGAGACGTGACCGAACGCGTACGCGCCGGTCAGGACGGTCAGGCCGAACGCCAGCGCCACGCCGACGAAGCCGATGCCCAACTGGATCTTGTCGTCGGTCAGGAATTTGGCCGCCAACACGGCGCTGCCACATCCCCCGAACACCAACCAGAACGTTCCGAGAAATTCGGCGCCGAGTTTGGCACCCAAAGACGGTTCCCGCATTTTCCTTACTCCTTGCTCATGAGCCCGCCAGGGCAGCGGACGTGGGCACAACCCTAAGACGCCGGTAATCCCCGCTCAGACCTACGCCGCGCCGATTGGGACGCGAATTCCGATCGTTACCGATGTGCTACGCGGTCATAGCTGACGAAGCTGAAGCCCTCATGATCTTGACGGCTCACCTCGTCCCAATCCGCTGCCTCGATCGACGGGAACGTGACGTCCCCGTCCGGCGTCAGATCGACCTCAGTGATCTCCAACGCCGTCAGCCGATCCCACGCAGCGCGATAGATCTCTCCGCCGCCGGCCACGAAGATCGTTTGTGGCGCCAGCAAAGTCGCCTGGGCGAAGGCTTCCTCGAGCACCGGCACCGCGCGTACGCCATCGCCCCGCCACCTCCGGTCGCGAGTGATCACGAACGTGGTCCGACCAGGCAGTGGGCGGCCGATCGAGTCGTAGGTCTTCCGGCCCATGATCAACACGTGGCCGGTGGTCAGCCGCTTGAATCGCTGCCAGTCCTCGGGGATCCGCCAGGGGATGTCGTCGCCGTTGCCGATCACTCCGTTGCGGGCGACCGCAGCGATGCCGATGATCTTGCTCATACCGCGATCGGCGCCTTGATGCCGGGGTGTGGGTCGTAGCCCTCGATGCTGATGTCGTCAAGGGTGAAGTCGTCGATCGATCTGATGTGCGGGGCGATGATCAACTTCGGCAACGGCCGCGGGTCCCGGCTGAGCTGGCGTCGGGCCTGGTCGAGATGGTTCAGATAGAGATGCGCGTCACCCAGCGTGTGGACGAAGTCGCCGACCTCGAGATCGCAGACCTGGGCGACGAGGTGGGTCAGCAGCGCGTACGAGGCGATATTGAAGGGCACCCCGAGAAAGACATCCGCCGAGCGCTGGTAGAGCTGGCAGGACAGGCGGCCACGACCACCGGAATCGCCGTCGGGCGGTGGGGACACATAGAACTGGAACATCGTGTGGCAGGGCGGCAGGGCCATGTCGGCCAGGTCACCGACATTCCAGGCATTGACCAGGTGGCGCCGGGAATCGGGATTGTTTTTGATCGAGTCGATGACCCCGGACAACTGATCGATGTGCCGGCCATCAGGTGTCGGCCAGGAACGCCACTGGTATCCATAGATCGGTCCGAGCTCGCCGTCGGCATCCGCCCATTCGTCCCAGATGGTCACGCCGTTCTCGCGCAGCCATTTGACGTTGGTCGAGCCCTGGATGAACCACAATAATTCCGCGATTACCGACCGGGTGTGGACGCGTTTGGTGGTGAGCAAGGGAAATCCCGCCGTCAGGTCGAAGCGCAGCTGATACCCGAAGGTGCTCAGCGTTCCGGTGCCGGTGCGATCACCCTTGCGTACGCCGGTGCTGAGCACGTGGTCCAGCAAATCGAGATAGCTCTTCACGCGTCAGCCCTCCTGAGCAGCCGATCCGCCACGGCGCAGTTGGTCGATCAGCACGGGAACGATGGCCCGGACCGCCTGGCCGCGATGGCTGATCGCGTCCTTGGCGCTCGCTTCGAGCTCACCGTTGGTCACCGTATTCCCGTCAGCCACGAACAGCGGGTCGTAGCCGAAGCCATTGTCGCCCACCGGAGCCTCCGCGAGGCGACCCGACATCGTGCCGAGGCGGACGAATTCATCGCCGCCGGGCAGCACGAGCGCCATCGCGCAGACGAAGTTCGCGGTGCGTTCGGCCTCCGGCACGTCGGTGAGCTGTCGCAGCAGTAGATCGTTGTTCGCCGCGTCGGTCGCGCCGAGCCCGGACCAGCGGGCGGATCGGACCCCCGGCATGCCGTTCAACGCGTCGACCGTCAGGCCGGAGTCGTCGGCCAGGGCCGGGAGTCCGGTCGCCGCGACGCACGCGCGGGCCTTCAGCAATGCATTGCCCTGGAAGGTGCGCTCAGTCTCGGCCGGTTCGGGATAGGCCGGCACATCGGCGAGCCCGAGGACCTCGATGTCAGGAGCCGATCCGGCGACGATCCGGCGCAGCTCGGTCAGCTTCTTGGCGTTGTTGGTCGCCAGCACGACCGCCGGCACTCAGCTGACCTGACCCGAAGCATTCGTGCCCTGAGCATGTCGAAGGGCCGCATCCTGGAGCTGGGTGAGGGTGGCGCAACCAGCCGTGCCGAGATCGAGCAGCTGATCGAGCACGCCCCGGTCGAAGGGTGCGCCTTCAGCCGTGCCCTGCACTTCGATGTAGGCACCAGCGCCGCTCATCACGATATTCATATCGGTGTCGGCCGCCGAATCCTCGGTGTAGCAGAGATCCAGCATCGGCGTACCGCCCACCACGCCGACCGAAACGGCGGCCACCGATCCGGTCAGCGGCTCTCCCGCCAGCGCATTGCGGTCGCGCAGCCAGCTGACGGCGTCGGCCAGCGCCACGTACGCGCCGGTGATCGAGGCGGTTCGGGTGCCGCCGTCGGCCTGCAGCACATCGCAGTCGAGGACGATGGTGTTCTCGCCGAGCGCCTTGTAGTCGATGATCGCCCGCAGGCTGCGGCCGATCAACCGGCTGATCTCGTGGGTTCGCCCACCGATCCGGCCCCGCACCGACTCGCGATCGGATCGGGTGTTGGTGGCGCGCGGCAGCATCGCGTACTCGCTGGTCACCCAGCCGAGACCAGATCCTCTCCGCCAGCGCGGCACGCCCTCGGTGACGCTGGCGGCGATGAGCACCCGGGTCCGCCCGTACTCCACGAGCACCGATCCTTCGGCCTGCTCCAGCCAGCCCCGCGTGAAGCGCACCTCGCGAAGTTGATCATGGCTGCGTCCATCGGCTCGTGTGGTCACCGGGACACCTTATTACCCCGTCGCGGCCCCCGCCCGTCTCGCCGACCAGTCAGATTTGACGGGTCATTGAGTGCCGATGGTCCAACGCGCGCCGACCGTGGCCAGCTGCACCGGTCCGCTGAAGTGCGGGGTCGCCTCGGCCAGCACGCGTTGTCGGTCGTGCCACGGCGGGATGTGGGTGAGCACGACCGTGCCGACGCCGGCCGCGAGCCCGGCGGCCGCCGCCTCCCGGCCGTTCAGGTGCAAGCCGGCTGGGTTGCCGGGGACGTCAAGGAAGGACGCCTCGACCAGCAGCAGATCGGCGCCCTGGGCGAGGGAGACCAGGGCGGGGTCGGGGCCGGTATCGCCGGAATAGACCAGCGAGCCGCCGCCGGGATTGGTCTCGGTGATCCGGATCGCGTACGCCTCGACGGGGTGGTCGACGCGAATGGTCGTCACCTCGAAGGGACCGATCTGCTGGGTCGGCTGCCACGTGAGGAAGTCGAATTGTCGGCCGATGCCCGGGCCGGGCTCGGTGCTGTCTGGCGCCTCGTACGCCGCGCGGATGCGGCCCTCGGTGCCGGACGGTCCGTAGACCGCCCTCCGGGGCCAGGGCCCGGTCGGCGAATAGCGGGCGGCGACATAGAGCGCGCACAGGTCGATGCAATGATCCGGATGGAGATGGCTGAGGGCGACCGCATCGAGCTCGCAGGGATCCATCGCGGTGAGCAGGTTCCCGAAGGCGCCGGCCCCCATGTCGAGGGCGAGTGAGAACGTTCGACCCGCGTGCTGGGACTGCACCAGATAGCACGATGCCGGTGAATCGGGGCCAGGCACCGATCCGCTGCAGCCGACGACGATGAGCTCCATAGGGTTCCTCTCGGGCGATCAGGCGAACTGCTCGACGCCGACGACCAGACCGCCCATCAGGCGATGGCCGATTCCTTCGAACGCCTCCGGATTGCCGGTGGTCAGGAAGCGGTGGCTGGCGATCCGCGGTTGATCGTGGGTCAGCTCCCGGCGGGTCAACTCGGCGAACACGCTCTGGGCGCACTCGTCGGCGCTGGACACCAGGCTGACCCGGTCGCCGAGGATGTAGGAGATGACGCCGGTGAGCAGCGGATAGTGCGTGCAGCCCAGGATCAGCGTGTCGATCTCGGCCGCCCGCAACGGAGCGAGGTAATCCTCCGCGCAGGCCAGGAGCTCGGGACCGCCGGTGATCCCGGCCTCGACGAACGCGACGAACCGGGGGCAGGCCGCCGTATGCAGAGTGATCTGCGGGGCGACGGCGAACGCGTCGTCGTAGGCCTGCGAGGTGGCCGTGGCCTCGGTGCAGATCACCCCGACCTGTCCGGACCGGGTCGACGCGACGGCCCGGCGGGCGGCCGGCAGGATCACCTCGACGACCGGTACGGCGTACCGTTCGCGGGCATCGCGGAGCACGGCGGCACTGGCGGAGTTGCAGGCGATGACCAGGGCTTTGACGCCCTGACTGACCAGGTGGTCGAGGCATTCCAGCGCATACTCGCGGACGTTCGCGATCGGCTGCTCGCCATAGGGTGCGCGGGCCGTGTCACCGAGGTAGACGATGTCTTCGTGCGGCAACTGATCGATCACCGCCCGAGCGACCGTGAGGCCGCCGAAGCCGGAATCGAAGATGCCGATCGGCGCACCCGCATCGATGGTTGCCGCATCGATCTGCTGGGGGTCGATGGCCACGGGCGATGAGTTTACGGGCGGGCGATGGTCGGTATTCCGGAGCCCTACGAGAAGGAGACGATGATGACCTTGGATCTTGGCGGACCGGCGTCGGTGATGACTCGACTGGCGGCCGGCGTCCGCGACGAACAGCTCACCGCACCGACCCCGTGCCGCGAGATCGACGTCGCGGGCCTGCTGGCTCACGTGATCGGACTGAGCGTCGCGTTTCGCGACGGAGCCGGCAAAGTCGACGGGCCGACGACCACCACGCCGCCCGGACCGATGACACTGCCCGACGACTGGCGGTTGCAGCTTCCCGCGCGTACGGCGGAGCTGGCCGAGGCCTGGCGGGATCCCGCCGCCTGGGTGGGCGAAACGACCGTCGGGGGCGCCACCATGCCCGCCACCAACGTGGCCGGCTTCGCCAACGACGAGTTGGTGATGCACGCCTGGGACCTCGCGGTGGCGACCGGTCAGCCGTACGAGGTAGCGCCGGAGAACCTTCAGGCCGCCTGGCAGCTGGTCTCGAGCATCCCGGACGACCCGCGGGCCCGTGAAGGCCTGTTCGGCCCCCGCGTCCCGATCAGTGATGACGCTCCGCTGCTCGATCGGCTGCTGGCGGCCGCCGGCCGCGACCCGAACTGGACGGCATAACGGACGCGCTCGACCTCGGCGCTCTTCATCACTTCCTTGACCCGGTTGTGACAGAAGTGATAAAAACACACTGCTGATTCATACGGCGTGTCCTGTTGCTCAGGAGGCGATTTTCGACCGAGGAGTAGCTACCATGACCCGCCGCACGATCCACCCTCGATCCCTCAGGCGCCACGGCATGATCATCGGCCTGGCCATCGGCAGCACGGCCGCGCTGATCCTGGCGGCACCGCCGGCCCCGGCCGCCAGCGCCGCGAATCAGCTGTCGGTCACGCTGACCGGGGAGGCATGCCGTAACGCGCGCACCGTGATCGCGGTCGGCAAGGGGAAGGACATTCCCCGCCGCGGCATCGAGATCGCGTTGATGACGGCGATGCAGGAGTCGAAATTCGTCAACTACACCCGGGCCGTCGACCACGACTCCCTGGGCATCTTCCAGCAGCGCCCGAGCACCGGTTGGGGCACCCGCGCACAGATCACCAACGTGGTGCTGTCGTCACAGTCGTTCTACGGCGTGGCCGCTTTCGGCCGCAATCGTGGATTGCTGCAGATCTCGAAGTGGCAGACGCGGGAGCGCGGAAAGGTCGCGCAGGCCGTCCAGATCTCGGCCTACCCGAGCCGGTACGCGCGATGGACTACGTGGGCGATCAACTTCTATGACGCGCAGGCCAAGAGTGTTGAGCAGATCACCGGGGACAGCGGCAGCGCGAAGGACTGCGCCGGACGGCCAGGCAAGTACTACGTCGACACCTTCGCGAAGGCCTCGGTCTACCCCACCCCGACAAGCACCAAAGCGAGCGGCACCCTGAACAAGGGCACCAGCTACGTGTTCTGCAAGGCCAAGGGACGCAAGGTCAGTAAGGGCAACCAGCACAACCACTACTGGCTCAAGACCGACCCGGACACCGGACAAGGCGGTCAGTGGGTGTCGGCCTACTACTTGAGCCGCTGGGGCAACGACGAAGCCAAGGACAACAGCGGAGTAACCATTCCTGACTGCTGATCAGGACATACTTGTCGCTGATCCGCACCCGCCGAGCAAACCGGGAGATCGCCAAGCTCGACCGCGCCGACATCGAGCGTCGAGAGCGCGAGGGATATCGAGAAATTACGCCCAGACCTGGGTGTCCAGGAAGTCCTCGGAGGCGTCGAGATCGGCGGTGTAGGCGCCGGTGGAGAGATACTTCCAGCCGCCATCGGCGATGATCATGACGATGTCGGCGGTCTCGCCGGCCTTGTGGGCGCGAGCGGCTTGGGCCAGCGCGGCGTGCACGACGGCGCCGGTCGAGAGTCCGGCGAAGATGCCTTCACGTTCGAGGAGCTCTCGGACCCGGCGCACGGCATCCCGCGCGCCGACCGAGAAGCGGGCGGTGACATACGTTTCGTCATAGAGCTCGGGCACGAAGCCCTCGTCCAGGTTGCGGAGCCCGTAGACCAGCTCGCCGTAGCGCGGCTCGGCGGCGATGATCTTGACGTCGGGCTTCTTGTCATCGAAGAACCGACCGACGCCCATCAGGGTGCCGGTGGTGCCCAGTCCGGCGACCACATGGGTCACCTCGGGCAGATCTTCGAGGATCTCCGGCCCGGTGGTCAGGTAGTGCGCTTCAGCATTCGCCGGGTTGCCGTACTGATAGAGCATCACCCAATCGGGATGCTCGGCCGCCAACTCCTTGGCCACCCGGACGGCTTCGTTCGAGCCGCCGGCGGCGGGCGAGGAGACGATCTCGGCGCCCCACATGCCGAGGATCTGCCGGCGCTCCTCGGAGGTGTTCTCCGGCATCACGCAGATCAGCCGGTAGCCCGCGAGCTTGGCGGCCATCGCCAGGGCGATTCCGGTGTTGCCGCTGGTCGGCTCGAGGATCGTCGCGCCCGGGTGCAGGGTCCCGTCCGCCTCGGCCACCCGGATCATGTTGAGCGCGGCGCGATCCTTGATCGAACCGGTCGGATTGCGGTCCTCGAGCTTGGCCCACAGCCGCACCGTGTTACTGGGCGACAGCCTGGGCAGACCGACCAGCGGAGTGTTGCCGACCGAATCGGCGAGCGACGCGTACCGGGCCACGGTTCTCGCTCAGCCGCCGGCCACAGCCGGCAGCACGACCACAACGTCACCGTCGGAGGTCGGTGCGCTCAGCCCGCCGCTGAACCGGACGTCCTCGTCGTTGACGTACACGTTGACGAAACGCCGGAGACCATCGGACTGGACGAGGCGCTCCTTGAGACCAGGATTGCGGGCGTCGATGTCGTCGATGACCTGGAGCAACGTCGTCCCAGCGCCCTCCACGGCCTTTTCACCACCGGTGAAGGTCCGCAGGATCGTCGGGATCCGCACCTCTACTGTCATCGCTATCTCCTTGGTCATGTCTTGCGGCAAAGCACGCTTGTGTACAGAGGCTCAACACGTCTGCCCCGGCGCCCTATTCCGTGACGTCGATCTCTTCTTCGCTGATCACACCGTCAACGATGCGGTAGGAGCGCACACTCACCGGGCCCTCGTCGGCGCCGGATTCGGCCGTGGAGACCAGGACGTAGTGCGCCTGGGGCTCGGTGGCCAACGAGACATCGGTCCGCGACGGGTAGGCCTCGGTCGCAGTATGCGAGTGGTAGACGACGACGATCTCCTCGTCCCGGGCGTCCAGATCCTTGTAGAGCTGGAACTGCTCGGCAGGGTCGAACCGGAAGAAGGTCGGCGACCGGTCAGCGTTGATCATCGGTACGAGGCGGACGGGCTGGTCCGAGCCCTCCGGACCAGCGATCACGCCACACGCCTCGTCGGGATGATCTGCGCGGGCATGGGCGATCATCGCGTCGACGTGCTCGCGGGCGATCTTCAGCACGCCGGTCACATTAGGCCGGAGCCGCGATCACCTCCGGACCCTTCCGGACTCTGAGATGTCAAGCGGGCTCGGAGATGTCAGGCGGGCTCGGAGATGTCAGGCGGGCTCGGAGATGTCGGTGCGATGTCCAGGCGTTCGCAGAGCAGCAG
Source organism: uncultured Actinomycetota bacterium (assembly GCA_963731295.1). Lineage (GTDB taxonomy): Bacteria > Actinomycetota > Actinomycetes > Propionibacteriales > Propionibacteriaceae > Microlunatus. The sequence goes on along the minus strand of CAVSUP010000003.1, from coordinate 772,841 downwards.
GAAGGCTTCGGCGAAGGGCTGGTCGGCCGTGGCCGCACGGAGTTCGGTCCAGTCCAGTTGTTCGCGTACGGCGCGGATCACCGGCAACATGGCGCCGAAATCGGCGAAGTGCTCCGACAGGGAGAGCAGTTTGGCGACCATGATCGGCGTCGGCGGCTGCACCGGGATCCGGATGCCGACCAGCTCGCGTTCTTCCGCATCGTCTAGTGACTCGACGGTCACCGCGATACCGGCCAACCGGTGCAGGACGTCAACCAGCTCGGATTCCCCCTCGTGGTCCAGGTAGGCGTCATGGTCCAGGTAGGCCTTGAACAGCCAGTCCTCCGGGGGCCGCTCGATCCGGAAGCCGGCCGCCTCGAGACTGGCGACCGCGTCCTCGACCTCGGCCTCGGGGACCACCAGGTCAACATCATGATCAGGTTCTGGTGCTCCGTGCACCCACAACGCGTAGCCACCGCCCAGAGCGAAGGTCACACCGTCGGCCTTGAGTGCCGACGACGCGCGCTTCAGCGCTACTCGGAGGGCGGGCTCCGTCTCCTCGCTGGACACCGTCGACGTACCTTCTTTCCATGCGGTTGGCCACATTCAACATCCTGCATGGGCGGGCGCTCAGCGACGGGTTGGTCGACCTCGACCGGCTGGCCGCAGCGATCCGGTCGCTGGATGCCGACATCTTGGCCCTGCAGGAGGTCGATCGTGATCAGCCGCGCTCCTACCTCGCGGATCTGACCGCGGTCGCCGCCGAGGCGATGGGAGCAGTGACCCACCGCTTCGCCGCCGCGATCTCCGGAACGCCCGGTGCTGCCTGGATGGCCGCTACCGAAGGCGACGTGCCGGGCACCGCCTCGTACGGCGTCGCCCTGCTCTCGCGCTATCCGGCAACCGCGTGGCGGGTGCTGCGCCTGCCCCGGATTCCAGTCAGGGTTCCTTACTATCTGCGCAAGACGCGGAAGGTGATCATGGTCAACGAGGAACCGCGGGCGGCAGTGATCGGTCAGTTGGATACCCCGGCCGGCCGCCTCACCGTCGCCAATGCTCATCTGTCGTTCATGCCGGGTTGGGGGCAGCGTCAGTTGCACCGGATCAAGCGCGACCTCGCGGCGCTTGACGGGCCGGTGGTTCTGATGGGCGATCTGAACATGAGTGGAACCCAACCGTCCAAGATCACCGGCTACCGCCCGTTGGCCCGGCAGCTCACCTTTCCGATCGAGCATCCCGAGCGGCAGCTCGACCACATCCTGCTCCGCGGTCGGCTGGGCAGGGTCAGCGCCACCAGCGCACCCGTACTGCCGCTCTCCGATCATCGCGCCCTCATCGTCGACCTTGAACTGGACCTTGACTCGAGGAGATCGACCCGTTGATTCGCACTGATCACTTCATCCGCTTCGAGCGGGTTGACTCCGTGAGCGAGACCCCCTCAGGGATCGTGGCCGACCTCCATCGCGAACGGCTCCGCATCGACGTGATCGCGGCAGATCTGGCCCGGATCAAGATCAGCCGCGGCGGCGTCTTCGACGAATCACCGACGTACGCGGTCTGCGTCGACCCGCTCGAGGCGGCGGCGTCGTTCACCCTGCAACGTCATCCCGACAAGGTGTTGCTGACCACCGAATCGATGATCATCACCCTCGGTCTGGACCCGTTCCGGATCGACGTGCACCGCGCCGATGGCTCGCCGGTCTTCGAGACCGCCCAAGATCACGACGGCCGCTATTGGGCGTACGCCACGCTCAACGACGCCTTCACCCTGCGGCGGCGCTACCACCGCGAGGATCCGATCTTCGGACTCGGCGAGAAGTCCGGCCGGCACAACCGTCGGGGCCGGGACTTCACCCTGTGGAACACCGACGTGCTGAGCCCGTGGGAGACCAAGGAGTTCACCCGAGACCGACCGGCCGGAGACCCGCGCGCTGATCAGACCAGCGTCGGTTTCGATCCGTTCTACGTGTCGATCCCGTTCTTCTATCACCAGAGCGATCTGACCAGCACGATGGCCGCATCCTTTGTGGACAACGGATATCGCGGTGCCTACGAGTTCACCGAGGCCGAGGAGTACCGGATCGTCTTCCACGGCGGTCACTACACCGAGTACGTGTTCGCCGGCCCTGACATGTCCGACATCCTGACGTCCTACACCTGGCTGACCGGCCGGACGGCACCGCCACCGATTTGGTCGCTCGGCTATCACCAGTGCCGCTGGTTCAGGTACACCCAGGACGCGGTCGAGGCGATCGCCGCCCGGCACCGAGCTGACGAGGTTCCGTGTGACGCGATCTGGCTGGACATCGAATACATGAATGACTACCGCGTCTTCACCTGGAACACCGACCGCTTCCCCGACGCACCCGGGATGCTGGAACGCCTGGCCGACAGCGGTTTCCGGGTGATCACGATCATCGATCCGGGAGTAAAATTCGACCCTGGGTACGAGATCTTCGACGCTGCGGTGGAACGTGACGTGCTGTGCCGGACCGAAGGCGGTGACCTGTACATCGGTCAGGTCTGGCCGGGCAACACCGCGTTCCCCGACTTCGTGACCGAAGAGGCCCGTACCTGGTGGGGCGAACTGAACGCCGCCCATGTCCGGTCCGGACTGGCCGGGATCTGGAACGACATGAACGAGCCGGCCACCGGCGCCATTCCGGCTGCTCCGATGCGTTTCGGTCGCGGGGAATACCCCCACGAGCGGTACCGCAACCAGTACGCGCTGCTGATGGCGATGGCTACCACGGCCGGACTGCTCGAAGCGATGCCGGAACGCCGGACGTTCGTCCTCTCCCGGGCCGGTTTCGCCGGCATCCAGCGCTACGCCGCCAACTGGATGGGCGACAACCTCGCTCGTTGGGACCATCTCGCGCTCAGCATCGCCATGGGATCAGGTCTGGGCATCTCGGGGCAGGCGTTCGTCGGCGCCGACATCGGCGGCTTCCAGGGCAACACGAATCCGGAGCTCTTCCTGCGCTGGATGCAATACGGGGTGCTCACCCCGTTCTGCCGCAACCACTCCGAAATCACCGCCGTCGACCAGTACGCCTGGACCTTCGGCACGGTGATCGAAGATCATGTCCGGACCGCGATCAAGCTCCGCTATCGGCTGATGCCCTACTTGTACGCGTGCTTCCTCGCGGCCTCGGAAACTGGAGCGCCGGTCCAGCGGCCGTTGATCTTCGATCATCAGTACGACGTCACCGTGCGTGATCTCGACGATCAGTACCTGCTCGGACCGGACCTGCTGGTGGCCCCGGTGACTACGGCCGGCATGACGTCGCGCCAGGTCTATTTGCCCGCCGGGGATTGGTGCGACTGGCACACCGGTGAATGGCTGTGCGGACCGAACTTCACGATCGGTCCGACGCCGATGGATCGGATCCCGATCTATGCCCGCGGAGGAGCGGTCATCCCGATGTGGCCCGAGGCGCCGCCCTCGACCAGCGGGTACCAGCCGTCGGTCGTCGAGCTGCACGTCTTCGTGCCGACGACCGATGGCCGTCATCGATCCCTGCTGCAAGAGGATGACGGCCTCACCTTCGCTGCCCTGTCCGGTGGCTGCGTCCGGACGGTCATCGAGCTGACCCGGACCGGTGACCAGGTGAGGCTCCAGGCCGAGGTGACCGGCGACGGCTATCCGGAGTTTGCCCGGGACCGGTTCCGGCTGGTGCTTCACGGGGCAACGCCCCCATCCATCACCTGTGACGGCGCCGAGGTGGCCGGCGCCGACGCCCGGTTCGAATTTCCCAACACCGGAACGGGATTCACCGTCAACTTCACCGCATCACCCGAAGCCTGATCGTCTATGCCCACCCAACAGCAGACCGCGCAACCGCGCCCTGAGCCCCGCGCCCATCGAGAAGGGCCTACCGCGCAACCGCGCCCTGAGCCCCGCGCCCATCGAGAACGGCCTACCGCGCAGACGCGCCCTGAGCCCCGCGCCCATCGAGAACGGCCTACCGCGCAGACGCGCCCTGAGCCTGTCGAAGGGCAAGATCAACTCCGCAACCACCATCACCCTTCGACAAGCTCAGGGAACGAAAACCACCGGCAACAACCGACCGTGCAACCGCGCCCTGAGCCCCGCGCCCATCGAGAAGGGCCTACCGCGCACACGCGCCCTGAGCCTGTCGAAGGGCAAGATCAACTCCGCAACCACCGCCACCCTTCGACAAGCTCAGGGAACGAAAACCACCGGCAACAACCGACCGCGCAACCGCACCCTGAGCCCCGCGCCCATCGAGAAGGACCTACCGCGCACACGCGCCCTGAGCCTGTCGAAGGGCAAGATCAACTCCGCAACAACCACCACCCTTCGACAAGCTCAGGGAACGAAAACCACCGGCAACAACCGACCGCGCAACCGCGCCCTGAGCCCCGCGCCCATCGAGAACGGCCTACCGCGCACACGCGCCCTGAGCCTGTCGAAGGGCAAGATCAACTCCGCAACCACCACCACCCTTCGACAAGCTCAGGGAACGAAAACCACCGGCACCCTTCGACAAGCTCAGGGAACGAAAACCACCACCACCCTTCGACAAGCTCAGGGAACGAAAACCACCGGCAACAACCGACCGCGCAACCGCGCCCTGAGCCTGTCGAAGGGCAAGATCAACTCCGCAACCACCGCCACCGTCCGACGATGATCGGGCCACAGGCCCACTACCGGAAGCTCGGCTTCGAGAGTGCCCCCGAGCCGGGCTTCCAGGCGACGCCGCTCGTCTTCCTCTGGGGCTTGCGCCGCGATCTCACCACCGGCGGACCGGAGCGGTGACGGCTGCAGTCCGCTATGCCCGCAAGCGCCTGGACCTGACGCTCAGCGACGTCGTCGACGGATTGGCCTGCTGCCTTCGGCCGTCGGCCGCCACGGACGCCGAGGCTCGGATCGCCGAGGTCTGGCACCCGACCGAGGCGGTGCTCGCCTGCCTGTCGGTGAGGAGTGGGCTCGATCTCTACCTGGCGGCCGTGGACTGGCCACCGGGCTCGGAGGTGCTCCTGTCGGCCATCACCATTCCGCATCTCGCCACGTTGGTCCGCCATCACGGCTACCGGCCGGTTGGCATCGACGTCGACGCCAAGACGATGACGGTGTCGCCGGATCAGCTGGCGGTCGCCTGCGGGCCGCGCACCCGGGCGTTGATCTTTGCCCAGCTGTTCGGTGCCCGGGCGGACGTGACGAGCCTGGCCGAGATCTGCGCCGAGCGCGGCATCACGCTGATCGAGGACTGCGCCCAGTGCTACGACGGCGCACCGTCCGAGCTCGGAACAACCGACGTCGCCATGTACAGCTTCGGGACGATCAAGACCGCGACCTGTCTCGGCGGTGCGGTGCTGCTGATCCGTGATCCGGCCCTCCGGACGGCAATGGCCGCGAGGCAGCAGACCTACCCCACGCAATCGCCCCGGGCGTACGCGGCCAAGCTGACCAAGGCCGGAGTACTCCTCCTGCTCACGGCGCCAGCCACGTACGGGCTGTTCACCCGGCTCCTCCAGCGGCTCACCGGCGACTACGACGAGTCGATCCGCCGACTCAGTCGAGGATTCGACGACCGGAGCCTGCTCAGCAAGATTCGCCGTCAGCCTTCGCCGGCGCTGCTGACGATGATGGCTCGCCGACTCGGGACCTATGACGCGAGTCGGCCGCAGCGCCGTCGACTGGCCGGCGAACGGCTGGCCGCCCGGCTCGATGCCGAGGTCGAGCACCTGGGCGGCAGCAGCGCTGCCCACACCCACTGGCTGTTCCCGGTGGTGTCGCGGGCCCCAGACACCCTGGTCGCCGCCGGACGAACGGCGGGCTTCGATATGACGCGCGGATCATCGACGCTAGTCGCGGTGGATCCGGACTGCATCGAGGCGGCCCGCGCGATGCGGAACGTGGTCTATCTGCCCGCCTACCATCCGATGCCCGCCGCGGCCTTGACCCGGCTCGCCGACCTGGTCAACGCCGTCGAGCGCGAGTAGCGCGAGTAGCGCTGTCAGCTGCGCAGCCAGCTGATCTCGTCGAGGTGCTGCAGCAGGTCGTACGCGGCCCGTTCGACCTCCTTGTGACGCCACTCCGCCGCCCGATAGACACAGGCGATCAGCCCTGATCGGTGGACGCGCCGCAGATCGCCGAAGACGAAGGCGTGGCGGGCCTTCGTCTCGTCGTTTGCTCCCACGGTGAGTCCGAGGTGCCATGCCCCGTACTCGCTCCATGAATGCTGGTCCAGGTAGGAGTTCTGCTGGTCCGCGCCCGGTTGCACCTCACCCCAGTCGCTGTCCAGCACATACTGCCGAGCATCGATCAGCGCGCGGCAACGAGCGACGGCATCCTGATTGACGGTGTAGCGGGCCATGGTCGACTTCCTTGCCGATAGGGGGCGGTCACAGGGCGGAGATCATCGTCTCCTGAGCGAAGCCAAGCCATTCGTAGACGCTCACCATAAAGGCCCGCGGATCGTCGTCCGGCAGCTCCCCGAGCTCGTCGGCACTCTCGGCATCGGTGATGCCGAGCCGGGTCGCCACCGCGAGTCGGACGCTGGTCAACGTCTTGAGCCAGGCGTTGGTTTCGTTCCGCGGCACCCGGAGATCGTGCGCCCCGAGGTCGGTCTCGGTCAGCCGGCTGAGCACCGTCTGGGCCTCGGTCAACTTGATCGATCTGAGCCCGCGTTCGGTGAACCGGCGGAAGTCGGAGGATGCGGCAGCGTCATGCGGATAGGCATTGGGGAACAACCGCCTGATCACCGGATCCTCCGATACCTCCGGCTCGTCGGGATCGGCCTGGAGATCCTTGACCAGTTGGTCGAAGGGGTCACTCGACGCCGCGGGTGCGGCAAAGTCTTCTGGCTCCCCATCAGTGATCAACTCGATCAGCTGCATGATCAGCGACGACAGCAGCTCGACCTCGTACGGACTGAGCTTGGTGGTGATCACACCACGCTTGCGCTGGAACTTTCTCACCGGTGGAGCCTCACTGGTCCGACTTGTCGAGGGTCGCCCACAGCCCGTACTCGTGCATGGCCGTCACGTCGCGCTCCATCGCCTCACGACTTCCGCTGGACACGATCGCCTTGCCGTCCTGGTGCACCTGCAACATCAGCTTCTCGGCCTTCGGTTTCGCATAGTTGAAGTAGCTGACGAAGACGTGCGTCACGTACGACATCAGGTTGACCGGATCGTCCCAGACGATGGTCACCCACGGGGTCTGGGACAGTGTCTGCTCGATCGGCCGCTCGGCGACGGCGGTGCCGCCGGCCGGGACCGCAGATTCCCCCTCGGCTTCAGGCATACCGACCATTCTTGCAAGTCTTCTCGCCACCGTGGTTGCGCCTGCACGTTCGACGAGGGTCGGCGTCGTCTGGATGGAGTCAACGCCAGCCCGACAAGGGAAAGATCTAGCGGCGGTGGCGAACGAACGGCGGCAGCGCAGCCCCGACGAACGAGCCGTCGTGACCGCTAATCTGACCGGATGACCGACACGGATGGGTCCTCGCCGGACTGGGGGCCGCGTGAGGTGCCCACCACGGCGCTGCTCACCGATCACTACGAGCTGACGATGCTCCGAGCGGCCCGGCAAGCCGGCACCGCGGACCGCCGGTGCGTCTTCGAGCTCTTCGCCCGACGGCTGCCGGAGGGTCGTCGGTACGGGGTGGTGGCCGGAGTCGGACGGGCGCTCCGGGCGATCCGGCAGTTCCGCTTCGACGACGAGGCGGTGCGCTTCCTGCTGGATCACCAGATCGTCGACCACGGCACCGCCGACTGGCTGGCCGACTTCGCTTTCTCCGGCAACGTCTTCGGCTACGCCGAGGGCGAGACCTACTTCCCCGGATCGCCGGTGCTCATCGTCGAGTCCAGCTTCGCCGAGGGAGTGGTCCTGGAGACTTTGCTGCTGAGCATCTACAACCACGACTCGGCCATCGCGTCCGCTGCGTCACGGATGACGGCGATGGCCGGGGATCGACCGTGCATCGAGATGGGTTCGCGTCGCACCCAGGAGTTGGCCGCGGTGGCCGCAGCCCGGGCCGCGTACATAGCCGGGTTCGAAGCGACGTCGAATCTGGAGGCCGGACGGCGTTACGGCGTGCCGACGACGGGCACCGCTGCGCATGCGTTCACGTTGTTGCACGTCGACGAGCGACAGGCCTTCAGCGCCCAGCTCGCGGCGCTCGGGGTGGACACGACGCTGCTGGTCGACACCTATGACGTCTTTACAGCGGTGCGGCTCGGCGTCGAGCTGACCGAAGGCCGGCTCGGTGCGGTGCGGCTCGATTCCGGCGATCTGGGCGTCCTGGCCAGCCAGGTACGCGAACTGCTGGACAACCTTGGAGCCCACCAGACCAAGATCATCGTGACCAGTGATCTCAACGAGTACACGATCTCCGCGCTCGGCAGCGCGCCGGTCGACGGCTATGGCGTGGGCACGGCCCTGGTCACCGGGAGCGGACATCCGACATGCGGCTTCGTCTACAAGCTGGTCGCCCGGAGCGAATCCGACGACCCGGGCGCCCCCCTGGTCTCGGTGGCCAAGCGGAGCAAGGACAAGCCGTCGATGGGCGGCCGTAAATTTGCGGCTCGCCGACGATCCGCCGCCGGCATCGCCGAGGCCGAAGTGGTCGGCGTCGACCGCCCCGTCGATCACGATCATGACGATCGCGATCATGACGATCGCGAGCTCCTGGTGCCCCTGGTCAGCGCTGGCCAGATCGTGGGCGACGAACCACTGCAGGCGGCGCGCGATCGTCACCGGCGCAGCCGGGCGGAGTTGCCGATGGAGGCGATGAAGATGTCTCGCGGCGAGCCGGTGATCGAGACGATCTTCGTCAGAGCGGAGGCCCCTTCCCGCCCGGGTCGGTAATGGCGCGGCCCACACTTCAGTAGACATTGCTGAGGTGGCGGAGGCCCCGTTCGCGGCACCCTCGTGATCATGCTGGCGACGTGCGCCAGTGTTGATCATGAGGAGGGCTCGCCGAGATGAGCGACTCACTGCCCTTGCTGGCCGGGTCGGTGTCCACCGCGCTTTTCGTCGCCAGCGCCTTGCCGATGCTCTACAAAGCCTTGCGGACCAGGGACATGGGCAGCTACAGCGTTGGGAACATCGTGCTGGCCAACCTGGGCAACGCGCTGTACGCGGTGTACGTCTTCAGCCTGCCGCCCGGGCCGGTCTGGGCTTTGCACAGCTTCACCATGGTGACCAATGTGGCCATGCTGGTCTGGTACTTCCGCTTCGAGCACGGCTCGCGCCGTCGGTCACGAGGGGTCGAGCAGCTTGCGAATGGTCGGGGGCGCCACGACGAGGAAGGCGTCCCGGCAGATGGCGTCGAGCTCGGCCTGTCCGATCTCGAGCAGGTGTACGCCCAACCACCCGCGATGACCCACATAAGGCGGCCGGAAGAACCGTTCCGGCTCGGTCTCGACGAGGTCGGCCTGGACCCCGTCCGGCGCGGCGCACCAGATGGCCAGCCGGCCGTCGCCATGATGGTCGGCCAGAAACATGACGAAGCACCGCTTGTCGCGGATGAAGAACGCCGGCCCGCCGTGGCTCGGGCGCTCTGACGCCTGCGGCAAACCCAAGCAACTCGTCCGGACCTGACCGAGCGCCCGCTCGACGACAGCGTCCGGGAAGCTCATCGCCCCATCGTAGGATCCGCCGCACGCTTGCTCAGTGGGAGCCTTCTTGATCGCGGAGCCTGTTGCGTGGGGGGCCCAGGTTCGAAGTTGATCTTGCCCTTCGACAAGCTCAGGGAACGTACGCCGGGCAGCCCCTGGAGAGTCGGAGGCTTTCGATCCCTGAGCCTGTCGAAGGGTCGCACCCAATCAACAATCGGAGGCTTTCGATCCCTGAGCCCGTCGAAGGGTCGCAACCAATCAACAATCGGAGGCTTCGATACCTGAGCCTGTCGAAGGGTCGCACCCGATCGACAGTCGGAGGCTTTCGATCCCTGAGCCCGTCGAAGGGTCGCACCCAATTAACAATCGGAGGTTTCGATCCCTGAGCCCGTCGAAGGGTCGCACCCAATTAACAATCGGAGGTTTCGATCCCTGAGCCCGTCGAAGGGTCGCTCAGTATCGACGTTGATCTTGCCCTTCGACAAGCTCAGGGAACGTACTCCGGACAGCCCTTGGAGAGTCGGAGGCTTTCGATCCCTGAGCCTGTCGAAGGGTCGCACCCAATCAACAATCGGAGGTTTCGATCCCTGAACACGTCGAAGGGCGGCCCAGGTTCGAAGTTGATCTTGCCCTTCGACAAGCTCAGGGAACGTACTCCGAGAACCAGCCCACGGAGAGTCGGAGGCTTTCGATCCCTGAGCCTGTCGAAGGGTCGCAACCAATCAACAATCGGAGGCTTCGATCCCTGAGCCTGTCGAAGGGTCGCTCAGTATCGACGTTGATCTTGCCCTTCGACAAGCTCAGGGAACGTACGCCGGGCAGCCCCTGGAGAGTCGGAGGCTTTCGATCCCTGAGCCTGTCGAAGGGTCGCACCCAATCAACAATCGGAGGCTTTCGATCCCTGAGCCCGTCGAAGGGTCGCAACCAATCAACAATCGGAGGCTTCGATCCCTGAGCCCGTCGAAGGGTCGCAACCAATCAACAATCGGAGGCTTCGATCCCTGAGCCCGTCGAAGGGTCGCAACCAATCAACAATCGGAGGCTTCGATCCCTGAGCCCGTCGAAGGGTCGCTCAGTATCGACGTTGATCTTGCCCTTCGACAAGCTCAGGGAACGTACACCGGACAGCCCTTGGAGAGTCGGAGGCTTTCGATCCCTGAGCCTGTCGAAGGGTCGCACCCGATCGACAGTCGGAGGTTTCGATCCCTGAGCCTGTCGAAGGGCGGCTCAGCATCGACGTTGATCTTGCCCTTCGACAAGCTCAGGGAACGTACTCCGAGAACCACCCAACGGAGAGTCGGAGACTCAGGGAACGTACTCCGAGAACCACCCAAGGAGAGTCGGAGACTCAGGGAACGTACTCCGAGAACCACCCAAGGAGAGTCGGAGACTCAGGGACCTACGCCGAGACCCACCCCATCGAGAGTCGGGGGGTTCACGGTCCTGGGGCTTCGAATAGCCTGAGGCGGTGGGGTTCAGCGATACGCCGGTGGACGACTCCTCGCTCTGTGGGTCGGGAACGGGGTCAGTCGTCGAGACCATCCGGGGCTATCTCGCGGATCGGCAGCAGTCGTCCGATGCTGCCGGTCGCTTGATGGTGCCCGACCGGGTCCTGGCCGAAGTCGCCCGTCACCACGTCGGCTCGCCGGCCCTGGAGATCAGCGTGCTCAACACCGGGGGCGCCGGCGGTCTCCTCGGACTCAACCGTCGAGAACTCCCGGGGCTGGAGATCGTCGCGGTCGAGTCGGCACTGCGGGATCTCGATGATCTTGCCGGCAATGCCGCCCGGGTGGTCGCGGCGGCCGAAGAGCTGGGTGACATGGAGATCTTCGTCGAACTGCCGTACACCTCGGGCTTCGGATCCGCGGTGGAAGTCGTCGAAGCTGCGGGTCTGTCCGCCAAGATCATCTTCGCAGCCGACCCTTTCGGCCTGGCTGAGCAGCTGTCGATCCTGATCGAAGCCGACTGCTCCTTCAAGGTGCAGCTACGGGCCACAGACGACCTCTGGCCGCTGTCTCGGACCGTCGAGGCCTTGATCGACGGGTGCTCGATCTCCGAGGCCACAGCGATGCTCACCGAAGGCGGCGCGGAGGGCAGCACCGAAACCGACCGCAGACGAGTTGAGAACTGGGACGCGCCGACCACACTGCGGGTCGCGCGACGCCTCAGGCGAGTGGCAGTCGACCGGCTCGGGCGCGGCGGCGCTCGATGATCAAGCACCCGGCGCCGCACACCACCATCATCAAACCGCTGATCGGAATACCGGCATCGACACCGCCAGTGCTCGACAAGGACGCATCGACCGGCTGAACGTTGCCGGACGCGCCGGGGCGCACCCGGCGCACCCGGCGCACCCGGCGTCGAGGAATTGTTCGCCGAGGGAGTGACGCCCGCGTCGACCGTGGTGTCGGCAGGGTTCTCGTCATTGACCGTGACGATCGGCGTGACCCCATCGCTACCCGCGTCGGAATCCACGGCCCGATCGCTGCCGACCCGCTGCGCGGTGAACATCAGACCGGCCGGAAGCTTGAGGAACTTCACCTGGTATTCGCCCGCCGGCAGCCGGGAGAAGGTGAAGCGACCGGTGCTCGACGTGACCTTGGAGTCGATCACCAGAGAGTCAATCGTCTGCAGTTGTACGGTCACGCCCTTGACGCCCACGTCGCCGGGATCGATGACACCGTTGCCGTTGATATCGCGCCAGACGGTGTCACCGATCGAATAGGAGCCTACGAGTCCGGCGCCGATGGTCTGATTGACGTAGTCGACCCCGTCAACACCGAGTTCGGCGGCCGGAGCCAGGTCGGGTGCGCCCTGCTTCAGATTGAAGGCGGCGGTGAGGCCGGTCACGGGATCGGCGTCGGAATCCGTCGTTCGATCCGAGCCCACGCCGCGGAGGGTGAGGATCCGATTTCCGGCCAGCCCCTCGAAACGCAGCCGATAATGACCGGGCTCGACTCCCGTGATGACGTACGTGCCGTCAGAATCGGTCTGGACGCTCTTGATGACCACGCCGGCGTCGGAGATGAGGGACACCGTGGCGGGGGCACCGGGCTCCGTCGTCTGCTGGACCCCGTCCCCGTTCACGTCCAACCAGACGCGATCCGTCACGGCGAAGCGCAACGGCGTGATGCCGGCGTCGATGGTCGGATTGATGTACGCCGCTTCAACTCCATCGGCCGCATTCGACGGGCGGACGTTGCGCTCCTTGGTGCCGAGGGTGAACGCTGGACTGACCCCGGTGTAGTCAGGATCGGAGTCTGCGGCCCGATCACTCCCACTTCCGCTGGGCGCGAGGCGGTAGTTGGCCGGAATTCCGGCGAAACGGACGGAGTACGTCCCGGCGGTCAAATTGTCGAAGTGGTAATGCCCCGTCGAGGTGCTGAGCGAATCGACGACGTCCCCGCTGGAATCGAGCAGTTGCACGCTGATCTTGGTGGCCGCCGGATCGTTCCCGGCCTGCAGGCCGTTCCGGTCGCGATCGCGGAACACCAGGTCACCGACGGCGAATTTCGGCGCCGCCGAGCGCTGCGTTGGCGTCGCTGTTTCTGCGCTCGGCTTCGGCTCGGGCTCGTCGGGCTGCTTGGCCGTTGGTGGCGCGGCGGCCGTTACGCCCATCCGCAAGGTCACGTTTTCGGCCGTCAAATCGACAGTCGTACTGAACGGCACGAAGTCGCGGCTCTGCGCGACCGGAGCCAGCTCGCTCAACGAGGCGGGGATCTCCGCCAGCACGAAGTACCGGCCGCCCATCAGCTTGTGGTCGGACTTCAGCTCCCACGTGCCGTCCTCGTCGGTGACGCCAAAGGCTTCCTCGCCGCCGGCGTCGGTCACCGTGATCTTGATCCCGGGCTGCGGCGCGTCGCTGTCCTTCTCGTACGTGCCGTTGGCGTCGCTGTCGCGGTTGACGACTACCGTCAAGGTGCCGTCCGTCGGATCGGCTGACGCGGGAGTTGGCTGGGCGACGGCCCCGAAGGCAGCCAGCATCATCAGCACGACCAATGCGGCCGGACCCCAGAGACGACGCGTACGCAGCACGAAAGGACTCTCATTGCACGTGTGGCCCCCGACCCCCACTGGGGCTGATCGGGTGAGAGCGCCCCGAACGCTCCGACCTCGGATCAATATAGCCATTCATCGCAGGTTGTAAAATGCATCGGCGAAGTTTGCGGGTGAACCGTGACCTGCATCGGGCGGCCCCGCCTCAGCCGCGCCGGACCACCTGAGTCTTGGCCGCGAGATCGTGCAACGTCTGCCGTTTTGGTTGCCACAAAGGAAAAAGGCCATCGATCAGCCGGATCACACCTAGCAGACCGTTCACGGTCGGCAGCAGCCAAACCGCGATCCGGATGGCGATCGAGTTCCAGGCGAGCGGCTCCTGATTCTGGCCACGGTCGACCGGCACCACGCGCAGACCGCACATCAGCTTGCCGGGGGTGGCGGCCTTCCAGCGCAGGAAGACCGCGTGGTAGACCGCGCCGACGGCCAGCGAGACACTGACCAGGATCAATTGATCTTGCGTGGACATGAAGTCGCCGAAACTCGGCGCCGACGGAGTGCCGCCGGTCCGTTGGGCCTCGGCGATGAGTTGGATCATCGACGTCAGTTGAGCCACCATCCGACGGTAGATCGGCAAGGTGAAGCCGGTGACCACCATCGAGATCAGCAGCCCGTCGACGACCGAGGCGAGGACCCGCCACCACCAGCCGGCCAATCGCACCCCGTCGGCCGTTAGGGCCACCGGACCCGCGCCCGCCGTCGGTTGGGGATACCCGGCTTGGTGAGGAGTCGGGTACGCCGTGGCCTGGTAGGGATTGGGCTGCACCGATTGCGGTGCGGCGAATCCCGGGCGGGCGGCGCCTTCCCGGGGGCGGGTGTTGCGCGACCACTGCCAGCCGTCCCAGTACCGCTCCTGTGCCGCATCGACGGGATCGGGATACCAACCACCGGGCGCGGCATGCCGACCAGGAGGGACTGGCGGGGAACCTACGGGAATGTCGGACACCCCGACATCGTAGTTTCATCTCCTGCCGACCGCGGTCATCGACGAGGGCGCACCGCTGGCCACCGTGATCGCCGGATTCACCGGCGAGGCAGCACGGCGGCCGGATGACCGCCTGGGGGCCGGAGCGGGCCGATAGTCCAGCTAATCGGGCACCATCGGGCTGCGGCCCAGCGGACGGCCATGCTCCTCGGCTTCCAGTACGCAGCCGGGAAGGCTCGGGCCAGTTCGTCGTTCTCGCTTCTCGACAGCCGGTCAATTGGCGGGCAAAACCTGAGAACAGTATCGCGAAGCTGAGACCTTCAGGCTTGCTCAGTGCCCGAACGCAGCCCGTCTTGCACCAGATGCCGCTCGAAGACCCGGAAGTGTGAGTTTCGGGCAGATTCGGAGGACTTTCCAACAAGACTGGGCAAGCATGCCGTCCTTACGCTATATATGTACACACAGGGCCATCACAAGCCAGCGAGTACGAAGCAAGGACTACTGATCAGCGTGAGATCGGGTGTGGGCGCATCGAGCGCCAAGCGGACGAGTTGGCCCGAGCCGACAGGTCAGTCCGAGCGGATAGCGGCCAACCGGGCCATCAGCTTTTCGGTTGTCCCAACCCGTCCGGCCCGTCCCGGCCGGCGCTGCCCCTTAGATCAGTCGACGCGCCTCAGCCTCGAGCACGATCGGACCAAAGGCTTCCGTGTCCGGCACCGGTCCGCGTACACCCATCTCCCCAAACAGGCCGATTCGGCCCCCAGGCCAGCAATGGCACTCAACGGAAGGATCAATTCCAGATGCGCTGGACTCTCAAATTAGCGGCGGCCACCGGCCTGTCCGCGGTGCTGGTCGCCACGGCCGCGTGTAGCGGTGCCGGTGGCGCAGGCGGTGGTGGTGGCTCCGACCACTCGATCAACGTCCTCATGGTGAACAACTCGCAGATGCTGGACCTGCAGAAGAACATCGACGATTTCACCAAGGCGTCCGGCATCACGGTGAACTTCACGGTCAAGGAAGAGGGGGAGATGCGCAGCCTGGCCTCGCAGGACTTCGCCAACCAGGCCGGCCAGTTCGACGTGGCGACGCTGTCCAACTTCGAGATCCCGTTCTACTCCAAGAACGGCTGGTTGCATTCGATGGACGACATCCAGGCGTACAAGGACGACAAGGAGTTCAACCAGGCGGACATCTTCCCGTCGATGACGAACTCCCTGAAGGGCCCGGACGGCAAGCTCTACGGTGAACCGTTCTACGGCGAGTCCTCGTTCCTGATGTATCGCAAGGACCTGGCCGACAAGGCCGGCGTGAAGATTTCGGCCAACCCGACATGGGACGAGGTCGCCAAGGCGGCCGCGAAGCTCGACTCCGGCGGCACCAAGGGCATCTGCCTCCGCGGTAAGCCCGGGTGGGGTGACGTCATCGCCCCGCTGACCACCGTGGTGAACACCTTCGGCGGCACCTGGTTCGAGGAGGACTGGACCGCGAAGGTGAACGCGCCGGAGTTCAAGGAGGCCGTCACCTTCTACACCGACCTGATCAAGGCTCACGGCGAGGCGGGTGCGGCCCAGGCTAGCTTCAACCAGTGCCTGTCGGCCATGCAGCAGGGCAAGGTCGCCATGTGGTACGACGCCACCTCGGGCGCCGGCAAGGTGGAAGCCAGCGATTCCCCGATCAAGGGCAAGGTCGCGTACGTCCAGGCTCCCGTGAAGAAGACCAAAGCATCCGGCTGGCTGTACGCCTGGTCGTGGGCGATCGAGAAGAAGAGCTCCAAGCAGGACGACGCCTGGAAGTTCATTTCGTGGGCGTCCTCGCAGAAATATGAGGAACTGGCTGGGGCCAAGCAGGGCTGGGCCAACGTGCCGGCCGGCAAGCGCACTTCGACCTACTCGAACGCGGACTACCGCAAGGCGGCCGAGGCCTTCGCCGACGCCACCCTCGAGGCGATCAACAGCGCGGACCCGACCAATCCGGGTGTGCAGCCGCGGCCGACGGTCGGCATTCAGTTCGTCGATGTCCCCGAGTTCACTGATGTCGGCCAGAAGGTGTCGGAGGACATCTCGGCAGTGATCGCCGGCCAGAAGACGGTCGCCGAAGCGCTGGACGCCGGCCAGGCGTACGCCGAGCAGAAGATCACCAAGGTGTACCAGGGTAAGTAAGCCCGACCCGGGAGGCGGTCCGGGCCACTCAGCCCGGACCGCTCTCCTCCCAGCGATTCGCCCCCCCGCCCGCTTCGTCCTCGTCATCTCACGTCAGAAAGGCACCTCTATGGCCAGCGTGACCGCTACGCCAGCCGCCATCGACACCTCGTCGACGCGGCGAAAGAAAGTAAAGCCGCCCAAGGCGCCGTTCCGCGACCGCTGGCTGAACAAGAAGGGCTGGTCCAAGCGCGCGCCTCTGCTGCCGGCGTTCATCTTCGTCTTCCTGCTGACCCAGCTGCCGTTCTTGACGACGATCGTCATCTCGCTACTCAACTGGAAGGCCACCCGGCCCGACCTGTTCGGCTTTGCCGGGCTCTCCAACTTCGTCATCGTCTTCACCGATCCGTCCATCCGGTCGCAGCTGTTCTTCACCGTCGTGCTCACCCTGACGGTGGTCCTGGTGTCGCTGCTGCTCGGCCTGGGCATCGCCCTGCTGTTGAACCGCAGCTTCTTCGGCCGCGCCGCGGTCCGCACCATGATGATCGCGCCGTTCCTGATCGTGCCGGTCGCCGCCGCCCAGCTCTTCCGCTACCTCATGTTCGACGTCAACTCCGGTCTGTACAACGGCCTGCTGGCCTTGGTCAACGGACCGAAGGTCGACTGGCTGACCCAGTTCCCGCGGATGGCGGTGGAGTTCGAGCTGATCTGGCAGTGGACCCCGTTCATGACCCTGATCCTGCTGGCCGGGCTGCAGTCGCGGCCCGGAGACATCATGGAGGCCGCCTCGGTCGATGGCGCGACCGGCCTGCAGACGTTTCGATGGATCACCCTGCCGCACATGCGCCGCTACCTCGAGCTGGCCGGCCTGCTGGGCGCGGTCTACATCATCCAGCAGTTCGACACGATCTACGTGTTCGGCGGCATCGGCCTCGGCGCCGCGAACCTGCCCTACGGCGTGTTCAACACCCTGCAGAACGCCAATGACTACGGCCTCGCCTCGGCCCAGGGCGTCATTGTCGTGATCGGTTCGATCGTTCTGGCCACCCTCGTGCTCCGCAACCTGTCCAGCCTGTTCGAAGAGGAGACCCGGTGACCCTCGCGACGAAGGAGAGAAACACATGACTACCGCACTCGCTCCTGCCCCGAGCAAACTCGCCCACCAGCGACGCGCGTCCAACCGGCGCGCCCGAGAGCAGGGATCGCGCGCCGGTGGCATCATCGCCGGCGTCGGCGCCTGGATCATCGGGCTGCTCTTCATTTCCCCGATCGTGTGGATGCTCCTGACCAGCATGCACAACGAGCAGGACGCATCGAGCAGCACGCCGAAGTTCTTTGCGCCCTTGACCTTCGACAACTACACCAACTTCTTCGCCGGTGGCCAGGCGATCGGGCCGATCCTGAACTCGGTGATCGCCTCGTTCTCCTCGACCATCCTGGTCATCCTGCTGGCCATCCCGGCCGCGTACGCCTTGTCGGTCCGGCCGGTCGAGAAGTGGACCGACGTGATGTTCTTCTTCTTGACCACCAAGATGCTGCCTCTGGTCGCCGGCCTGCTGCCGATCTACCTGATCGCCAAGAACCTCGGCCTGCTGGACAACATCAATTTGCTGGTCGTTCTCTACACCTCGATGAACCTGCCGATCGCGATCTGGATGATGCGATCGTTCCTGGCCGACATACCGGTGGAACTGTTCGAAGCCGCGGCGATCGACGGAGCCGGACTGATCAGAACGCTCCGCTCCGTGATCGTGCCGATCATCTCCCCCGGTATCGCCGCCACCGCGCTGATCTGCTTCATCTTCTCCTGGAATGAGTTGTTCCTGGCCAATCGGCTAGCCTCAGGCGTGGTGGCCCGGACTGCTCCGGTCTATCTGGGCAGCTTCATCACCGGTGAGGGCCTGTTCGCGGCCAAGCTCGCGGCGGCGGCGGTTATCGTCTCGCTACCGGTGTTGATAGCCGGCTTCGCTGCCCAAGACAAACTAGTCCAGGGCTTGTCCCTGGGCGCGGTCAAGTGAGCTGATGACGATGAAACTGAATAGCGCTACTCTCGCTGAGCTTCAGGTGCCGGTGCCCGCGTACGACCGGTCGAAGGTCACCGTCGGCATCGTGCACTTCGGGGTCGGCGGATTCCACCGCGCCCATCAAGCCATGTATCTCGATCAGTTGATGGACGCCGGCGAGGCACTCGACTGGGGCATCTGCGGCGTCGGAGTGATGCCGTTCGATCTCAAGATGCGCGACGCCATGGTCAATTCCGACTGTCTCTACACGCTGGTCCTGAAGGATCAAAGCGGTGGTTGGGAGCCCAAGATCGTCGGCTCGATCGTCCAGTATCTGTACGCTCCGGACGACCCGGACGCCGTGATCGAGAAGATGGCTGATCCAGCGACTCGGATCGTCTCGATGACTGTCACCGAGGGCGGCTACAACTTCCACCCGGTTACGGGTGAGTTCGACGCGACGAACCCGGCCGTGCAGGCTGATCTCGTGCCGGGTGCCGTGCCGGCGACCACGTTCGGCCTGATCACCGAAGCCCTCGTCCGGCGGCGGGATCGCGGCGTGGAGCCGTTTACGATCATGTCCTGCGACAACATCCAGGGCAACGGGCATGTCGCGCAAGAGGTGTTCACCGCCTTCGCCAAGCTCAGGGACCCGGAGCTCGGTGATTGGGTGGCGGCTACCGTGCAGTTCCCCAACTCGATGGTCGACCGGATCACCCCGGTCACCACCGATCAGGACCGCGCCGAGATCAGCGAGCGGTTCGGCGTCGAGGATGACTGGCCGGTGGTCTGCGAACCCTTCAGCCAGTGGGCGCTGGAGGACAAGTTCTCCCTCGGTCGACCGGCGTTCGAGCAGGTCGGCGTCCAGGTGATCCCCGACGTGGAGCCGTACGAGTTGATGAAGCTCCGGCTGCTCAACGCGAGCCACCAGGCCCTGTGCTACGTCGGCTACCTGGCCGGCTACCGGTTGGTGCACGAAGTCGCCCAGGACCGGCTGTTCGCCGAATTCCTGCTCGACTACATGAATCGGGACGCTACGCCGACCCTGTCGCCCGTACCGGGGATCGATCTCGACGACTACAAGCAGAAGCTGATCGAGCGCTTCTCCAACGAGGCCGTCCGCGACACCGTCGCCCGGCTCTGCGCGGAGAGCTCCGACCGGATTCCGAAGTGGCTGGTGCCGGTCATCCGGGAGAACCTGGCCGCGGGCCGCGACGTCACGGTGTCGGCCACGATCGTCGCCAGCTGGGCCCGGTACGCCGAGGGCGTCGACGAGACCGGCGAACCGATCAAGGTCGTCGATCGCATGGCGGATCAGCTGACCGCCATCGCCCTCACCCAACGGACCGATCCCCTGGCTTTCGTGGCCAACCGGGAACTGTTCGGCGATCTGGTCGACGAGCCGGCCTTCACCGAGCCCTACCTTGCGGCCCTGGATTCGCTCCACCGCAACGGGGCACGAGCGACGCTGGAGGCCCTCAGGCGGAGCTGAATCCTGGGCTGGCCGCTCGCTCGTCGCGGTCGGGGTGCGCCTTGCTCATCGCGACTTTGGGACGTTTTGACGGCTGCGATGACAAACGCACAGCGGAAGGGCGCGCGGCCTTTTGGGAGTGGCCCGCGCAGCAGGCGAGAATAGCTGCCTATGGACAAGATCGGGCGGTACGCGATCGAGCGGCGCATCGGCGCCGGCTCCTTTGCGACCGTCTGGCTGGGGCACGACGTTGATCTCGATGTGCCGGTCGCGGTCAAGGTGCTCGCCGACAACTGGGCCGGCAACGACGACGTGCGCAATCGCTTCCTGGCCGAGGCTCGGATCATGCGCCGGATCCACGATCCCCGGCTGGTTCAGGTCTACGACATCGGCTCATTGGACGACGGCCGGCCGTACTTCGTCATGGACTACATCGACGGCGGTTCGCTGAACGAACTGCGGAAGTCCGGTCTGAATCCCGTCGCCGCGCTCCGGCTGTGCGTCGAGGCCTGCCGCGCTCTGGAGGTGCTGCACAGCGCCGACATCATCCACCGCGACGTCACGCCGGGAAACTTGTTACTGAGCACCGGTGCCGATGGTCAGCCGCGCGTGCTGATCGCGGATCTGGGCGTGGCCAAGTCCCTGATCGACACCGTCGGCGCGACGATGACGGCCGGTACGCCGTCGTACATGGCTCCCGAACAGGCCGGTGGCAGCATGCCGCTGGACCGCCGCGCTGACATCTATTCGCTGACGGCCGTGACCTACGCGATGCTGACCGGAAGGCCGCCGTTCCCGGTGAAGAGCATCGCCGACATCTTGTCTCGCGATCCCGGAATCCAGCCCGAGCCCCTCGCCGGTCGCCTGAACGCGCCGGCGGCCCTGGACGCGGTGATGATCTCCGGGTTGGCCTACGACCGGAACCGCCGCCCGCCGACCGCGCTGCTGTTGGCCGACGGCCTCGCCACGCTCGCTTCGCAGCTCGAAGCGGCCCGATCGGGGGTTGCGGCCCCCAGGTCGGCCGTCCCCGAGACCCGCTGGCCGGCCGGTCGGTCGAGCGCCGAATCGCGGCTGGCTCCCCCGCCGGAGGAGACCGTGGTGACCGTGCCCACGCCGGTGAGTGACCCGCCGATGCCGACGTCGCAGCCGTCGCCGTGGGGTGGCTATCACCAGCCGACGCCGGCGTCGGGCCCGGCCTCGTCCCAGCTGCAGTCGTTCGCCGAAAGCTATTCCGAACAGATTGACCCGTACCCGGCGAGCCAGGTTGGCGAACCCCCTCCCGCCCAACCAGTCCGGCGCGGCGGCTCCTACTACGCGATGCTGGGGGTCGGCGCGCTCGCCCTGTTCGCCATCTCGATGTTCGTCACCATCCTGCTCCTGCGCTGAATCCCGCTCAGCGGTCGAGCAGGTCGCGGACGGCGTCGTCGAGATCGGCGTAACGGAAGGCGAATCCCGCGTCGAGCAGCTTTTTCGGCTGGACCCACCGGCTCTTGAGGACCAGCTCCGACTCCTGCCGCAGCACCCACAGCCCCGGCTCGAGCATCCAGCGGTATGCCGGCATTCCGACCTTGGCCCCGACGGCGGATCGCAAGGTGGCCATCAGCGTACGGTTGTCGCTCGCGGTCGGCGCGGCGAGATTGACCGGACCGGCCAGTTCCTGGTGGTCGTCGATGAAGGCGATGGCCGCGAGCACATCGTCGAGGTGCATCCAGCTGAATCGCTGCGCGCCGTGCGTGTGGTGTCCGCCGTGATCATCGGGCGCGGTCGGCTCCGGGCCGATGCCGCGGTAGCGGCGATGGGGAAACCACCAGCCGTCGAGTTGCGGCCCGCCAAGCCCGAAGCGAGCGGCCCGGGCCAGCATGTTCAGTGCCGGTCCGTCGCCGAGGACGATTGCCATCCGCAGGGCAACGCGTCGGGTCGTCGGGGGGTCAAGGGCGTCGGGAGTGACGGGGGTGCCAGAGGATTCGTCCCCCCTCTCGTCGACGAGGGGCGCGAAGAACGCCTTCTCCCAATTGCGGGCGACGTCAACCGAAAATCCCTGCCCGAGTTCCCCATCGGCCTCGGTCTGCGGCCGATCCATCGCATGCCGGTAGATGGTCCCGGTGCTCGCGTTCAGCCAGAGCCGTGGCGGATGGGTCGAAGCCCCGACCGCGTGGTGCAGTTCCTGCGTGGTGTCGATCCGGGAGTGGTAGATCTCCTCGCGGTTCCGGTCGTGATAGCGGCAGCCGACGCTCCGGCCAGCCAGATTGACCAGCAGATCGGCACCGTCGACCAACTCACGAAGTCGCCCCGAGTCACCCCAGCGGGCGTCCGGGCCGCGTCGCCCGACCTGCGCGACGGCGTACCCACGCCGGACCAGATCCGCCCGCAGCGCCTGGCCGATGAAGCCAGAGCCGCCGGCCAGCACCGCCCGTCGGGTCGCGGTCACCGGGGTCGGTTGGCTGCTCATCGGCGGCGACCGCTGATCGCCCAGTCTCTGAGGTGGTCAATGCGCTGCCGAAGCTCCTCGGCGCTGGCGATGGCCGACGGCGGCCCACCGCACGCTGAGCGCAATTCGCTGTGGATGACCCCGTGCGGCTGATCGGTACGGTGATGCCACGCGGCGACCAACCCGTTGAGCTCCTTGCGCAACTCGCGGAGCTCGGCGTGCGCGCTCAGCCGTGGCGTGTCCGGATGGCGAGCCTGATGCTGGGCCTGATGCCGGCGCAGCAGATCCTTCACCTGGTCAGGCTCCAGCAGGCCAGGCAGGCCGAGATAGTCCAACTCTTCGGCGCTGCCCGATTGCGCGGTCAAGCCGAATTCGCCGCCGTCGAAGACCACCCGATCGAAATCGGCTTCGCTACCCAGCGCCGCGAACTGCCCTTCGGGCAGATCTTCCTCCGACTCGGTCCGCTCGGCGGCAACCAGCAGGTCAGCTTCGTCCGGGTCGCCGACCGGCCGCAGCG
This sequence comes from uncultured Actinomycetota bacterium, assembly GCA_963731295.1. Taxonomy (GTDB): domain Bacteria; phylum Actinomycetota; class Actinomycetes; order Propionibacteriales; family Propionibacteriaceae; genus Microlunatus. The sequence goes on along the minus strand of CAVSUP010000003.1, from coordinate 749,730 downwards.
CGTGATCGCGTTCGCGCTCCAGCTCCGAGGCGTAGAGGAGCAGATTGGGCACGCTGGGCACGAAGATCGACGCACTCTCGCCCCGACTCCGGGCCCGGACGAACCGTCCCACCGCCTGGGCGAAGTACAGCGGAGTGGCGGTCGACGTCGCATAGACCCCGACCGCGAGCCGCGGCACGTCGACGCCTTCGGAGACCATCCGCACCGCGACCATCCAGCGCGCGTCGCCGTCGGCGAAGGTGGTGATCTTCTTGCTGGCCTGCGCCTCGTCGCTGAGCACGACCACCGGCTTCCGGCCGGTGAGGGCACGCAGGGTTTCCGCGTACGCCCGGGCACTGGTCTGGTCGGAGGCGATCACCAGTCCACCGGCATCGGGCACGTGGCTGCGGATCTCGGTGAGCCGGGTATCGGCCGCGCGCAGGACGGCCGGAATCCAGGAGCCCTGCGGGTCGAGCGCGGTTCGCAAGGCCTGGCTGGCGAAATCCTTGGTCATCGGGCCACCCAGCCGGGCCGCGACCTCGTCGCCGGCGCTGGTCCGCCAGTGCAGATCGCCCGAGTAGGCCATGAAGAGCACCGGCCGGACGATGCCGTCGGCGAGCGCCTGGCCGTAGCCGTAGGTGTAGTCGGCGCGCGAGCGGAGGCCGCCGGTGCCGTCCGGCTCGTAGCGGACGAACGGGATCGGATTGGTGTCGGAGCGGAAGGGCGTGCCCGTCAGCATCAACCGCCGGGTGGCCGGCTCGAAGGCCTCGCGTACGGCCTCGCCCCAGCTGAGTGCGTCGCCAGCATGATGGATCTCGTCCAGAATGACCAGGGTCTTGAAGCCCTCGGTGCGGATCCGCAGGGCGAGCGGGTTCATGGCCACACCGGCGTAGGTGATCGCGATCCCGACGAAGTCCTTGCTGGTCTTGCCCTGGCGGACGCCGAAGTTCGGGTCGATCGCGAGGTTGATTTTCGCCGCCGCATCGGCCCACTGAGTCTTCAGATGCTCGGTCGGCGCCACGATGATGATCCGGTCGATCTGCCGCCGGGACAGCAGGTTGGCGGCCAAGGTCAACGCGAAGGAGGTCTTGCCGGCGCCGGGGGTGGCGACCGCCAGGAAGTCCCGGGGATTGCCGTCGAAATAGCTTTGCAGCGCGGCCGCCTGCCAGGCCCGCAACGACTTGACCGTGCCCCACGCGGCCCGGGCCGGAAACGCCGGCGACAGCCCGGTGGCACTCAGCCCGGTGGCACTCAACTCGGGGTGGGCAGACACTCGGCCGAGTTTAGACGCTCGCGGCGGAATGTCCTCGATGCTCCCGGCGGGATGTCGGGATCACGTTTCCTCGGCGAACTCGTTCCGCACCGGCCCGATACGTAGCGAGATCAGCACCGCGAGCAGGCCGATGGCCGCCATCGCCAACAGCACGGCGCCGAAGGTCAGGGCAAGATTGCCGGTGCCGTGCAGCGCGGCGAAGATCGTGCCCGAGACGCCCACGAACAATCCGGCCCCCAGCGCGTCGCTGAGATTCAGCGAGGAGGCGTTGCGGCCCTGTTCCGACGGCACTGACAGCGTCATCACGGCCAGCGACGTGCTCGAGGTGGCGAGGCCCATCCCGAGCCCGGAGAACACCCAAGCCACCCCGACGAACCAGTACGGGATTGCCGGGATGAGCGCGACCAGGCCGGTGCCGGCCAGGCCCACGGTCAGCGACAGGCAACCGAAGGTGATCAACCGATCCCGGCGGATCTTCAGCCAGGGCCGGGACTGCAGCCAGGAGCCGGTCGTCCAGCCGATACTGCCGACGGTCAGCGCCGCGCCGGCCAGCACCAGCTGCACGTGGCGTTCCTCGACCATCATCAGCGGCACGAACGCCTCGGCCCCGACGAAACCTCCGGCCAGGAAGCCGCGGGCCCCGATCACCGCCGGCAGGCCGCGTTCCAGCCGGGTGAAGCAGGCCGGCATCAGTCTCGGCAGACCCACCACCAGCATCACCAGCCCGCCGATCAGCAGCGCGAGCGCGATCCAGTCGAGCCGTTGACCGGCCAGCTGCAGAGCGGCGGCCGCCAGTGCCACGAGTCCGGCGGCCCATAGCGGCGCCGGTTTCGCGCCATCGACGATGGCCTCGGGGCGCACGTACGACCGCATCAGTTGCCGCAGCATCGGCAGGGCCATCGCGCCGCCGAAGATCACCAGCGGGATGACGGCGAAGAAGACCCAGTGCCAGCTCAGCTGCTGGGTCAGCCAGGCGGAGATCGGCGGCCCGACGAACGACGGGAGGATCCACGCGGTCGAGATGTAGGTGAACATCTTCGGACGCTGGGTGACGCTGTAGGCCTGGGCGACGCAAACGAACACTGCGGTGTTGATCAGCCCACTGCCGAGACCCTGCACCAGCCGGCCCGCAACAAGCTGCACCATGTGCTCGGCCGTACCGGCCACGACCAGTCCCAGCAGGAAGATCAGCAGTCCGACGAGCAACGGCTTGACCGGTCCGATCCGGTCGGCCACCCGCCCGGCCACCACCGTCGAGAACAGCATGCCGATCAGGAACAGCGAGAAGGACCAGGCGTAATACGGGAGTCCGTCGAGATCGCGCGCCGCCACGGGCATCGCGGTCGCCACGGCGATGGTCTCGAACGCGATCGCGACGATGTTGATGCACAGACCGATCGTCAGCCGGCGCTGGGAGACGGCCGGCGGCGCGGCGATCTCCCGGTCGGTCTGAAAGGCGGTCATGGGGTCAGTCCACCACCTCAAGCGCAGTTGAGGTCAACAGGGTTTGTGACTCAGCCCCTTCGACGCGGCATTAAGCTGAGATCGTGAGTCAACAACTGAGTCCAGGTGCCCAGACCATTGTCGACGAGCGGACGAGCGAGAGCCCCCTCCGTGTCGACGAAGGTGACCACGAGCGCTTCTCGCACTATGTCCCCAAGGACAAGCTGACCGAAGCGATGGTGATGGGTACGCCGGTGATCGCGCTCTGCGGGAAGGTGTGGGTGCCCAGCCGGGACCCGGAGCGCTTCCCCGTGTGCCCAGAATGCAAGGACGCCTGGGAGAAAATGTCGAAGGGCAAAGACGACGACTGAAGTTCCCGAATGGTCAGCGTGGGGCGACGGCTTGCGCGACTTGGCTTGCGCGACTTGGCTTGCGCGACTTGGCTTGCGCGACGGGGCTGTCTCGACTTGGCTTGTGCGACGGGGCTTGCCGCGACGGGGCTGTCTCGACTTGGCTTGCGCGACGGGGCTGTCGGTTCCCCATGTTGCATGGGGAACTGGCAACTTACCTAGGAAGCTTCGCATGGAAGTTGCGAGTTCTGCGTGGATACGCGGGCTTGCAAGCCGATGCGTGGTTCAGCAATTGCTCTGGTACGCCTGCCGGGCGAGGGCGTTGCCCTTGGACGGCTCGACCGCGCAGTTGACCTGGCCAGTGCTGGGGTCGGCCTCGGCGACGAAGGTCCAGCTCTGCGCCTGACCGGAGCACTGGACGGTGACGTCGGCGGTCAGCTGACTCGAGGCGTTGTAGATCACGTACGTGCCGGGCGCGCTGAAGGGCTTCTTGCTCGTGGAGATCGCGGCATCCGGGGCGTCCGGCCGGGTGATCAGCACCCGATGTTTCTGCGCCGCGACGAGGGCGGCGATCTGGCGTACGGTCGGCTCGTCGTCCAGCGTGGTCTGATCGGGACCGGTCAGGACCGGAGTGAGGAAATCGCTCTGCTCCCGGGTGCCCGAGGTGAGGTTCTTGCCGTCGGACACCACGGTCACGACTTCGGTCGTACGCCTCGGGCCCGTGTCCACTCGGGTCACCTTGACGGGAATCACCGTCGTACAGGTGGCCGGCGCAGGAGTGCTCGACGGGGTCGAACCGGGGGTGGCCGGAGTCGCGCCCGGTGTCGCCGGGCTGGCGCTGCCCGAAGGATTCGGCGATGCCGTATCAGGAGGGCCCGACGGGCTCGCGGTGTCGATCGCCGAGGGCGAAGCCGGGCCCGCATTCTCGCTCGGGGACTCCGTTGCCGATTCGGTAGCCGTTGGCGCCGGATTTGCGCCGGGAGAATCCGGCGAACAGCCGCCCAACACCAGCAAGGTGATGGCGGCCGTTGCCACCGCGGTGCGCGGGTTCCTCATGAGCGGCAGCCTAGAGGACGAGCCTCACGCGGTCACGCCGTCACCCGGGGTGCACGCCGTCGTTGTCGACCGTCCACAGCTGGAGTCCGGCCACGGTCAAGCCGGCCTTGGCGCCGGGGAGGACATGGATCGTGCCGGGGGCCGCGACGTGGACCTCGCCATCGTCCTCGTCGAACACCTTCTGGGAGCGGATGGCCAGCGCGGCGTACCTCCCACCGTCGAAGGCTCCGGCGTCCATGGAGCTGCAGAAGCCCTCACCGTCACCGGGCACCTCGGGGATCCCGGGGGTGTCCTGGGTCCACTGGTCGCTCTTGGAGGCGCTCAATCCCTTGCTCGCTCCGTACAGCACCAGCGCGGTGCCGGTGCCCGCGCTGCCGGGCAGACAGATCGCCAGATCGTCGCGAGTCTTCCCGGCCGGGTCCTGGCCGAAGTTGGCCGCGGTGAGCTCTCTCGGGAACTCGCCCTGGAACGTGTTCTTGGGCAGGCCCTTGCTCTTCTTGTCCCACAGTTGATCGCCGGTGGCGGTCAGGCCCTTCGACGATCCGTAGATCACCGACACCGACATCTTGATCACGGTCGAGATCGCCAGGTCGGCTGACTTGCGTCCGGCGAAATGACCACTGACCAGGAGCGTTCCGAAACCGTCGTAGTACGCGGGCTCGCCTTTGATCCCGGGGCTGTCGCGGGTCCAGAGCTGGTCGCCGGTAGCCGTGAGGCCGTTGGCCGATCCCATGATGATGTTGACGGCGCCGGCGCCGAAGACCTTGCCGACCTTCGCCATCGGCGCGCCGATGGCCAGATCGGCCGGACCGGATCCGTTGAAATTGGCCGCCGCCATCGCATCGCCGAAGTGCAGGTCACCTTCGGCCGACCCCTTGATCCCCGGCGTGGCCCGGCTCCAGATCTGACCGTCGGTCAGGCTCAGCCCCTTCGCCGACCCGTAGACCACATGGACGACCCCCTCCGCGGTCGAGCTGATGGCCAGATCCGTGTAGCTGCCCCGGCCGAAGTCAGCCGCCGCCAACACCCAACCGAAACGGTCGTCGTAGGTGGAATGGGGCGGTCCGGTCAGCATCTTGTGGGTCACGTATTGGCTGTTGGTCGCGGTCAGCCCCTGGGCCGATCCGAACAGCACGACGATGGCGCCCGAGACCTCGTCGGCGCCGGGCTCGAGTTTCTCGAGACCGACCGCCAGGTCCGCGTACCCGTCATGATTGAAGTCGCCCGGAGCCAGGGCCTTGCCGAACGAATAGACGTCGATGGCGGCGAGCGACGGGACATTGGTCGGGGACCAGCGCTGAGCACCGGCGGCCCGGAGACCGCTCGACGAGCCGTAGAGGATGTTCACCTCACCGCCCTTGTCGAACAGGTTGATGACCGCGAGGTCGGCCCTGCCGTCCCCGTTGAAGTCCGGCTGGGCAACGGCCTTGGCGCTCGCCTTGACCTCGGTGGGTGCCGCTACGGACGCGGGGGACCCGCCGATCAGGATGGTGGTGCCGGCGAGGATCCCCGCCAGCGCCGGTCCGAGTTTCCGCACGATCGTCTTCGCTGACATTGCTGCTCCTCATCGAGGATTGGGGCCGCGTATCAAAGGCGACTGCGGCCAGGGTCTGATCTGACCAGGCCACGGACCTTCCGGTAAGTGGAGGGGTAAACCTCAGGCGACCTCGGTCGGCACGGTGGCCTCGAGCTCCTCCTCGACATCGCCGGTCGCGCCGGTCCGGGCCGCCCGACGTCCGAGGGTGAAGACGTAGGTCAAGAATGCGAGCCAGACGACCGCCCCGATGGACACCCGGGCCCAGGCCGGCAAGGTCGACGGGGTCACGAAGGCCTCGACCATTCCGGACAGCAGCAGCCACACCGCGAGTCCGAGCGCGATCGCGCCCACCGCTCGCCCCTCGGTGATCAGCGCCTGCGACCGGCTCCGCTTGCCCGGAGCGATCCACGACCAACCCAGCCGCAGTCCGGCGCCCGCCGCGACGAAGATGATGGTCAACTCGAGCAGCCCGTGCGGCAGGATCAACCCGGCGAAAACATCGCCACGGCCGGCCGAGATCATGAAGCCGCCGATCAGCCCGAGGTTGGAGATGTTGGACCACAACACGACGAGCACCGGCAGGATGGCGATCCCGAGGATCAGGCAGCTTGCCGTGACCAGAGCGTTGTTCAGCCAGATCTGCACCGCGAAATCCGTCGCCGGATTCTCGCTGTAATAGCTGGCGAAGTCGTGGTCGACCAGTTGCTTGATCTGCGCCGAGGAGGCGAGCGAGCTCGCCAGCCCCGGGGTGTTGATCACTCGCCAGGCCACGATCGTGGCTACCACGATGTTGATCACCGCCACGGTGATCCACCAGCTGCGCGCCCGATAGACCGCTGCGGGAAAGCCGACGGTGAAGAAGCGGCCGACGGTCTGCCAGAGCGGCAAGGTGACACCGGTCACGATGCTCCGGGCCCCGGCGACCAGGCTCGACAACCGGGCCTCGAGGACCGGGTCGGACGCCGTACTCCGAACCACGGACAAGTGGGTGGACACCCGTTGGTAGAGATCGACGACCTCATCGGCCTCGGCGCCGCTCAACGGACCGCGTTTGTGGGTGAGCGCGGTCAACCGGTCCCACTGTTGGCCGTGGCGGAGGATGTAGGAGTCGAGATCCACCCGGACAGCGTACGGGTGACTCGTCTCAGGTTAGGGTGAGCCGCGTGAGCCAGCTGGTGACCGGCGACGCCGTGCTGCTGGATCTGCGGCCGGCGCGGGTCCCGACGCGGCTGCTGGCGAAAGCCATCGATCTGATGCTGCTGTTCGGGGCCTCGTACCTGTACGGCTACATCGTCCAACAGGCGACGATCGGCGGCGAAGCGCGCACCCGGGCGGTCACCATCGCCGGGGTCATCTTGATCAACTTCGGTTATCTGATCACCATGGAGACGCTAACCCGCGGTCGGACAGTCGGCCACTTCGCGCTCGGCCTGCGGGTGGTCCGCGACGACGGCGGGGCGATCAGATTCCGCCAGGCGTTGCTCCGCGGACTAGCGTTCTGGACCGTCGACTTCGCGCCCTGGACCGGCTATTGCGGTGGTGTCATCTGCGCCGCGGTCCACCCGATGTCGAAGCGGATCGGCGATCTGATGGCGGGCACGATCGTGATCCGCACCCGGGCTCCGAAAGCGCCGGCTGCCGTGCCGCCGGTGCCGGCAGAACTGCGGGCCTGGACGGCGCAGCTCGAGCTGAGCGGATTACCGGACGAGCTGGTGACCGCCGCCCGTCAGCTGCTCCAGCGATCGACCGGGTTGCTGAATTTTCCGCGGGAGCAGTTGGCTCGAGACCTCGCCCGCCAGGTCGCCCAGCGCACCGCTCCCCCGCCACCGCAGCCTCTGCCACCGCTGGACTTCCTCGCCGCCGTGGTCGCCGAGCGTCGGCAACGGGAAACGTCCCGGATCGTGCACCAGCAATGGGTGCCTGCCGCGGAAGAACTCCCGACCGGCTGGCGCTGACGCCGCGCCCGAGGGTGACGCCGGTGACACCGGTGGCGCAAGGGGTGAGCCGGTGGCGCCAAGGGCGGCGCCGGTAGCGCCGAGGGCGGCCGGACCCTACGCTCGGACCATGACGGACGCAGACATCGCCTCCGCGCCCCCGAGCGGCCGGACGTTGATCCTGGTCCGCCACGCAAAATCCTCTTGGGACCGCGATGTCGATGACCATGACCGGCCGTTGTCCGGACGCGGTCGACGCGACGGCGAGGCGATCGGCCGCGTGCTCATCCAGCGTCCGGCGACGCCCGACCTCGTGCTCTGCTCGACGGCGACCCGAACGCGGGAGACCTGGGACCGGGCGGTGGCCGGGGGCGCCACGGCCGGGCAGATCCGGTTCCTGTCCGGGATATATCACGCCTGGGTGCCCGAACTCATGCAGATTCTCCGCGAGGTGCCAGACGACATCACGACCCTGCTGATGCTGGGCCATGCGCCCGGGATTCCCGATCTGGTCGAGCATCTGTGCGTCCGCTCCGACTCCGCGTACTGGACCCAGCTCGAACGCAAATACCCGACCAGCGGCCTGGCCACGGTCAGCGTGCCCAGTGCCTGGCGCGAACTCGGTCAGGGCCGGGCTCAGCTGACCAGCTTCGTCGTCCCTCGCGGCTGACCATTTTCAACTCCGTCGACCGCGACCAGGTCGGCGACGAAAGCGAGCTTGGCGATCACCGGCTCGCTCAGGACGAAGGGATAGAGGTCGTCGCGGCCCATGCTGCGGTTGATCTGGTTCAGGCCCGTGGTCAGTGGCAGCCAGGTCTTGATCACTACGTCAGCCATCGAAGAACCGGTCGCCGATTGCGCAGGGATCAGTCCGAACACACTGGCCGTCTGCAGCACGTCGCTGATGTGCAGGAAATGGGCGAACACTTCGGCGAAGTCCTCCAGCGGGTGCATCGCCGCGTACCCGCTGATGAACTGATCCGGCCAATCCGGGCGGGCGCCGGCCGCATAGTGCGCTTGCCGGGCCGCCGCGTACGAGGCCCGCTCGTCTCCGAACAGGGCCCGGAAGTCGGTCAGCCGATCCGTGGTCAGCACCAGCAGCTCAGCGTAGTAGTGCCCGATCTCATGCCGGAAGTGCCCGAGCACCGTCCGGTAGGGCTCGTCCATGCTCTCCCGCAGCGCCTCGCGGTGCGCATCATTGCTCTCAGCCAGATCCAACGTGATCACGCCGTTGTGGTAGCCGGTGGTGACCGCGGTCTGCTGGCTGGACAGCAGATCGAAGGCGAGCCCGAGGAAGCCGTCGCTGATCTTGACCGGCAGGCCGAGCTCGTCCAGCTCGGCCACCAGGCGGCGCTTGGCCGCCTCCGCCACCCAGTACTGGGCCAGTCCGAGCCGATCTCCGTCGGCCGGTCGCGTCCGGGTCAGCGAGCAGTTGAAGCACAGCCCGATCGGCGACACCGGGTCGGCGATCCAGTTGCAGCCGCATCGATCGAGGTTCGCGCAGACCGCGTGCCCCGATCCGACGACGACCATCTCGCGCCGCTCGCGGAGATACCCGACCGCGCTGTCGCAGGTCAGGCACACCGAATTCTCGAAGAACAGCTCCGCGCCGCAAGTTTCACATGTAAACGCCCGCATGCTCCCACCCTGCCAGGTCGCCCATCCACTACCTCGGCTCGGTCGCCTGATCGTTTCTCCGCACACGGTCGCAAATATCCGCCTGTCGGCCCGATTCGGGGTTCGTCTCTCCGCACACGGTCGAAAACGTCCAAACTCAGACGTACGCGCGCCGGCGGAGCGTGTCGCGCCCTGAGCCGCGCTTCGACAGGCTCAGCGAACGTGGCGCCGAAGCCCGTCACTGAGGAACGTCCCGAGCGGCGGAGAATTTCGCGCCCTGAGCGTGCCGAAGGGCCAGATCACCCCGTATCCAGCGCTTGCGCTTCGACAAGCTCAGCGAACGTAGCGCCGACGCCCGTCATCTAGCTGACATCTAGCTGGGCGCCATGTCGACGGAGACCTTCAGCTGGGACTTCTTGGCCTCGCTGAAGATGACGCCTTTGACGGGCGGGACGTCGCCGTAGTCGCGACCCCAGGCGACGGTGGCGTGCGACTCGTCGATCAGCCGGTTGTTGGTCGGATCGAGATACAGCCAGCCGGCGCCGGGGATCCAGCAACCGACCCAGGCGTGGCTGGCGTCGGCGCCGACCAGTCGGGGTTTCCCGGGCTTCGGCCGGGTGGCCAGATAGCCGCTGACGTAGCGGCCGGCCAGGCCGAGCGACCTTAGTCCGGAGACCATGAAGTGGGAGAAGTCCTGGCAGACTCCGCGCATGTCGAGGAGCAACTCCGACACCTTGGTGCTGGTGGTCGTCGCCCCCGATTTGTAGGTGAAGTCGGCGTGCACCCGGTGCATCAGATCTGTCGCCGCCTCGCCGATCGGCCGTCCGGGAGTGAACGACTGCAGCGCGTACACACCGATCTCCGACGGGATTTCCACGTAGGGCGACGCGAAGGTGAAGTCGGTCGCCTCCCAGGCGTCGGGATCGTCTGGTCGGTGTCCGGGTCGAGCCCGTTCCCAGGGCACGGCCAGCGCGGCAGGGTCGAGCTCCTGTCGGGACACCTCGACGATGCTGATCGAGGTGATCTCCAGGGTCGTATGCGGGTGGACGACGTGAAAGTACGACTTGCTGTTGCCGTAGAGGTCCACGTGCCGGAACATGTCGGCCGGCTGGGGATCGACCTCGATCTCGTGAGCGACGCAGCGCTGCCAGTCCAGATCGCGAGGGCGCAGGTGGAACTGCCCGTAACTGCCCGTCACGTCGGAGTCGTAGGTGTAGGTGGTCCGGTGCTCGATCCGGTAACTCGTGGTCATCAGTTGCTCGTCGGGGCGGTCGGCCGGAACAGTGGCTGCTGGGTCGGCGGCTGCTGCTGGTACTGATCGCGGATCGCCGCGGACAGCTCGCGGAGTTGATCTTGCAACGCACCAAGGAACGCGGACAGGGCAGCCCGCTCGCCGTCGACGCTTTCGGCCAGGGCGACCAGGTCAGCGGTCCGGATCCGTTCGACGAGGCTGTCGAGCAGTCGCAGCGGGCGGGCGGTCGGTGACGTGTTCGGGATGGCCCGCAGGTCGTGCTGCAGCCGATGCAACTGATAGGACACCGACCGCGGGTTCTGCTGGTCCATGACCAGGAGCTCGACGACGGCCTCGGCTCCGGCCCGACCTCGGTAGCGCCGCCGGAAGGTCACGATCGACTCCGACGCCATCAAGACGGCCTCGATCAGCAGCCGTTCGGTGTCAGCGGTCCGCGCCTGACCGAGCGTGACTCTCAGCAGCCCGAGCACCTGCAGGGCCCGCTCCAGGCCGCGGCCGGAATCGAGCATGTACCAACCGGGATCGCGAACCATGTTCTCGCTGACGATGCCAGCAACCGCGAGCAGGCCGGACAGCACTCGCTCGCTCGCGTCGGTCAACTGCAGGCCCTGGTCGTACGGGTTGGCCGCGAGCGCCGCGAGCGCCCGGTCGATGTCGGCCAGCACCATCCAGACGTCCTCCGACAACTGGTCGCGGACGCCTTGTGCGGCCAGCGACATGCTGCCCAGCGACTGCGCGGCGCTGCCGCGACGGCGTCGGTCGAGCAGTAGGGCTCGGAATTCCGGCATCATCGCGACCCCGGTCTTCATGAATCCCGGGTACGTGGTGCTCACGTGGGTGACCGCCTGCAACAGCACTTCGAGCGCGCGTCCGTGGGTGACGTCGAGGTCGGTCTCGATGGCGACCGTCCGGGTGGCCAGGATGAGGCGCAGGAGGTCCTCGGCGCGCTCGGCGTACCGGCCGAACCAGAAGAGGTCGCTGAGCACGCGCGGCACCATCGCGGCCGACGCCGATCCGGCCACCGTGATGACGGCTTCGTCACCACCGCGGCCGCGCGACGCGACGATCCGAGCGGGAGTCACCGGCTCGCTCCCGATCACCCAGACGTCCTTGGCCAGCCCGCCTTCGGGATCGGTGACCAGAGCGCCGCGGAGTGCGGATTCGTCGTCAGTGACCCGGGCCAGGCCGCCCAGCATGGCGGTGTACGAGGAGCCGCTGCGGACGGCGAACGACCGCAGCACCACGGTCCGGCGGACCAGGCGATCATGCTCACTGGTCGGCGCCGACGACAGCTGCAGCACTTCCTGGCCGACGAACCGGTGCGGGGCATTGTGGATGCGGGCCACCAGCCGCTCTCGCTGTGCGCTGGTCAGCGCCGACCCGCGGACGCTGCGTCCGTGACCGCGGCTGATCGGCCGCACGACGATCTCGCCGAGGTGGGTGAGCACGTGATCCAAGGCCGCTGGGTCGCCGCACCACCAGGTCTCGACCGACGGAAGCCGGAGGGACTGGCCGAGCAGGCGTTCGCACAACTCGGGTAGGAACGGCAGTAGGGCGGGATTCTCCAGGATCCCCGAGCCCAGGTTGTTGACCACGCTGACCGTGCCCTGGCGCACGCATTCCATCAGCCCGGTCACCCCGAGCCGGGACCCCGGACGGAGCTCCAGGGCGTCCATCCACGTGGAATCCACGCGGCGGAGGATGACGTCGACCTGCTCCAGCCGGCCGAGGACCCGCATCCACACCCGGCCGTCGCGCACGGTGAGGTCACTGCCCTCGAGCAACGGAAAACCCAGCAACGAGGCGACGAAGGCCTGGTCGAAGGCCGTTTCGGAATGGGTGCCGGGGCTGAGCACCACGACCCGTGGATCTTCAACGGTGGGCGGCGCGGCGTCGACCAGCGCCAGGCGCATGGCCTGGAAGAACGGGGTCAGCCGGTGGAGGTTGGCCTGGTGGTAGATCTCCGGCATCACCCGGGACACGACCCGCCGGTTCTGCATGGCGAAGCCGGCGCCTGACGGGGCCTGGGTCCGGTCGGAGATGACCTTCCACTGACCACCGGCGTCTCGGCCGAGGTCGGCGGCCATCATGAACAACCGCTGGTTGGTCACCGTGTCGGTGCCGACGACCGTTCGCAGATACTCGTCGTGATCCAGGATCGCCGCCGCCGGAATCGCCTGGCGGGACAACAGCCGCCGGGCGCCGTAGAGATCGGCGAAGATCGCGTCGAGCAATTCGGCCCGCTGGACGACGCCGGCCTCCAACGTCCCCCACTCGCGGTCGTCGAGGATCAGCGGCAACGGATCGAGCCGCCAGGGTCGCGGATCGGTCATCGCCGGCGGCGGGGCGTCCCCGTCGTCGGCGATCGAGATCGAGGAGGCCGGGCTCGGAGTGTAGGTGACGTTGTCGTCCTCCATGAGCCGCGCCACTTCGCGCTGCGCGTGCAACAGATCGGTGTCGGCGAACTCGTCGAGCCCCTCCATCAGGGCCGACCATCCGGTCCGCACGGTGCCGTCCGGGGCGGCGAATTCGTCGAAGGCGGACTCACCCGCGGCCAACTGATCGCGCGACGTCAACAGGTAGCGACCGAGAACGGTCACAGGCGACCCCAGTGCTGGGGCAGCCGCCGGCGAAGATCCAGGGTGAGTGGATAGTCGGTGTCGGTGGTCGCCCGCCACGCCAGCTGGGCGTCGAGGGCCTCGACGTCGATCTCCCCGGTCGCGTGACCGAGGGCCTCGAAGCGCGCGCCGCGCCGGGACTCGGCCTCGGCGGCGTTGACGGGTGGGTGGTCGTACGAGCGGCCCCCCGGATGTACCACGTGGTAGGTGGCACCGCCGAGGGATAGCCGGCTCGCCCGATCGATCACGTCGAAATACAGCGGGGAATCGATCTCGAGGGTCGGATGCAGCGCCGACCACGGCTTCCACGCCTTGTAGCGCACGCCGGCGACGTAACTGCCGGGCGTGCCGGTCGAGGTCAACGGCACCGCGACGCCGTTGCAAGCCAGGACGTGGCGGCCGGGCACGAAGCCGGAGACCTTGACCTGCAGGCGCTCGGTCGAGGAGTCGACGTAACGGGCGGTGCTGCCGGACGCCGATTCCTCGCCCAGCACATGCCAGGGCTCGATCGCCGATCGCAGCTCGATCTCCACGCCTCCGGCCTCACTGACCCCGATGCGCGGGAACCGGAACTCCAGGTACGGCGCGAACCAGGCCGGATCCAGCTGGAACCCGTGGGAGCGGAGATCGGCCACCACCTCGCCGATGTCGGCCATCGTGAAGTGCGGCAGCAGGAACCGCTCGTGCAGCTGAGTCCCCCAGCGCACCAGCGGCGCCGAATAGCGATCCTCGGCGAAGCGGGCCAGCAGGGCGCGGACGAGGAGCGCCTGGACCAACGCCATGTCGGGGTGCGGCGGCATCTCGAAGCCGCGCAACTCGAGCAGTCCCAGGCGACCGCGCAGCGAATCCGGGCTATACAGCTTGTCGATGCAGAACTCGGCCCGATGGGTGTTGCCGGTGATGTCGGTGAGCAGATGGCGCAGGGCGCGGTCGACCCCCCACGGCCGATGCCCGGGTCCGGATTCGGCCGTGTCCTTGAGCTGATCGACCTCGGCGAACGCGATCTCCAGCTCGTACAGGGTCTCCGGACGTCCTTCGTCCACCCGCGGAGCCTGGCTCGTCGGGCCGATGAACCGGCCTGAGAACAGGTAGGACAGCGACGGGTGGTGCTGCCAGAACGTGAGCATGCTGACCAGCAGGTCGGGTCGGCGCAGCATCGGCGACTTGATCGGCTCCGCGCCACCGAGGGTCAGATGATTCCCGCCTCCGGTGCCGCTGTGCCGGCCGTCGATGGCGAACGTCTCGGTGCCGAGCCGATGCTGGCGGGCCAGGCCGTAAAGGGTGTGCGTGAGCTCCGACAGCTCTTCCCAACTCGAGGTCGGCTGCACGTTCACCTCGATCACCCCGGGATCCGGCGTGACCATCAAGACCTTGATCCGAGCGTCCGGGGGCGGACCGTAGCCCTCGAGGATGACCTTCGTGCCCGTCTCGGCCGCGGCCCGTTCGATCAGCCGGGTCAGTTCGACGAACTTCTCCAGCCGTTCCAGCGGCGGCAGGAACAGGTAGACCCGATCGTCTCGCGCCTCGACGACCACTGCGGTGCGGGTCGGCGCCTCTTCCGGGTCGACCACCACCGCCCGAGGCCGCGGACCACTCCCGTCGAGCGGTTCGGCCGCCCGGGTGTAGCTCTCCTCGCCGGCGAAGTCCGGATCGGTCCAGCTGATCGAGCTGAGCGGCAACCGCATGCCGGCCGGGGAATCGCCGGGCCCCAGGACGAGGCGCCCGCGCCGGGTCCGCCAGGCCGGACTGGCCCAGCCTTCGCCGAACCACGAGGGCAATAGGGGCAAGGCCCAAGCGACGGGCTGGGTTTGCCGGTCGAGCTCGGCCACCAGGCTCAGATCGGCCGACGCCGGATCGAGCTCGGGAGGTTGGCCCGCCGGCTGACGCACCTCGTACGCGAGCGCGGCCAGCGGATCTTCGAAACAGGCCTGTAGCTGTTCGGCCGGCAGGCCGAACTCGGCGGTGATCGCGCGAGCCAGCGCTTCGGCCCGGGCCGGGGCGTCGGGCGTCGCGTCGGCGTCGTCATGCGGGTCGGCCAGCAGCGCCGGATCGGTCCAGAGCGGCTCGCCGTCGACCCGCCAGATCAGGGCGATCTGCCAGCGGGGCAGGACCTCACCCGGATACCACTTGCCCTGACTGCGCTGCACCAGGCCGCCCGGCGCGAGCGTCTCGGCGAGCGCGCCGGCCAGGTCGTTGGCGAGCGCCCGCTTCTCGGGTCCGTCGGCCGCGACCGTCCACTGGGCCGACGTCATGTCGTCGATCGAGACGAAGGTCGGCTCGCCACCCATGGTGAGCTCGATGCCGGCGGCCTGCAAGCGCTCGTCGACGTGTCGTCCGACCTCCTGCAGTTGCTCGACCTGCGCCTCGCTGTAGGGCTTGGTGACCCGAGGATCCTCGTGGGCCCGGCGGACGATGTTCGCGAATTCCATCGTGGTGTCGGAGCGTTCGGTGGCCCCGGTGATGGCCGCTGACGACGACGGCTGGGGCGTGGCGGCGAGCGGGATGTGTCCCTCGCCCGCGAACAACGCCGAGGTCGGGTCCATGCCGATCCAGCCGGCACCGGGAATGTAGACCTCAGCCCAGGCGTGCAGGTCGGTGAAGTCCTCGGCCGGTCCGCTCGGCCCGTCGATGCTCTTCTGGTCGGCGGCGAGCTGCACCAGATAGCCGGACACAAAGCGGGCGGCCAGCCCGAAATGGCGGAGGGCGGTGACCAGCAGCCACGCCGAGTCGCGGCACGATCCGATCCGGCGGGAGAGCGTTTCGTCCGGGGTCTGGACCCCCTCCTCCATCCGCACCGAGTACGCGATGTCGCGATTGACCGCCGAATTCAGCGCACTGAGAAAGGTGATCATCGGCTGCCCGCCGGGGTCGGGTGTGGGAAACGCGGCGAGCCAGTCATCCAGCAGCGGGCCGAGGGACCACTCCGGGGTGTCCAGATAGGGCTGCAGGTCGGCGCGCAGCTCGGCCGGGTACGCGAACGGGTACCGCTCCGCGTACTCCTCGATGAAGAAGTCGAACGGGTTGATCACCGCCAGGTCGGCGACCAGGCCGACGGTGATCTCCAGGTCGCTCGACTTGGTCGGGAAGACGACCCGGGCCAGGTAGTTCCCGAAGGGATCCTGCTGCCAGTTGATGAAGTGGTCGGCCGGCGAGATGGTCAGCGAATAGGCCTCGATCGGCGTCCGGGTGTGCGGCGCCGGCCGGAGCCGGATCACGTGCGGGCCGATGCTGATCGGCCGGTCGAAGTGGTACGTGGTCCGGTGCTCGATTGCGATCTTGATGCTCATGGCGCCGCCCCGAGGCTCGTGTCTGAAAGGGATCTAGTAGCGATAGTGGTCCGATTTGTACGGGCCCTCGACCGGCAAACCGAGATAGTCGGCCTGCTTCTTCGTCAGCTCGGTGAGCCGGACCCCGAGGGCGTCGAGGTGCAGCCGGGCGACCGCCTCGTCGAGATGCTTGGGCAGCGTATAGACGCTCAGCGGGTACTCCTCCGGCTTGGTGAAGAGCTCGATCTGCGCCAGCACCTGGTTGGTGAAGGAGTTGCTCATCACGAAGCTCGGGTGCCCCGTGGCGTTGCCGAGATTCATCAGCCGGCCCTCGCTGAGCACGATCACGCTGTGTGGCTCGGTGTCGTCGGAGTGGTCGCCGAGCACGCTTTCAAACACCCACTCGTCGACCTGCGGCTTGATGGTGATCTTGGTGGCGCCAGGCATCCGCTCCAGCCCGACCATGTCGATCTCGTTGTCGAAGTGCCCGATGTTGGACACGATCGCCTGGTGCTTCATCCGGCGCATCTGGTCGGCGGTGATCACGTCGCGACAGCCGGTCGAGGTCACGAAGATGTCCGCGTACGGCAGCGCCTCCTCCAAGGTGATGACCTGGTACCCGTCCATGGCGGCCTGCAGCGCGCAGATCGGGTCGACCTCGGTGATGATCACCCGAGCGCCCTGGCCGCGCAGCGACTCGGCGCAGCCCTTGCCGACGTCGCCATAGCCGCAGACCACGGCGACCTTGCCGCCGATCAGCACATCCGTCGCCCGGTTCAGCCCGTCGATCAGCGAATGGCGGACGCCGTACTTGTTGTCGAACTTGGACTTGGTCACCGAGTCGTTGACGTTGATCGCCGAGAACAGCAGCTGCTGATTCCGGAGCATCTCGTAGAGCCGGTGGACGCCGGTCGTGGTCTCCTCGGTGACACCGACGATCTCGTTCGCGACCTCGACCCAGGATCGACCCTCGGCGAGCGTCTTGCGGACCAGCGCGAGGAAGATCTTCCACTCCTCCGGATCATCCTCGTCGGCCTCGGGCACCTCGCCGGCCTTCTCGTACTCCACGCCCTTGTGGACGAGCATCGTGGCGTCGCCGCCGTCGTCCAGGATCATGTTGGCGAATTCGCCGTCCGGCCAGCTGAGAATCTCCAGGGTGCAATCCCAGTACTCCTCGAGCGTCTCGCCCTTCCAGGCGAAGACCGGCACGCCCTGGGGATCGTCCGCGGTGCCCTCGGGCCCGACGACGACCGCGGCGGCCGCCTGATCCTGGGTGGAGAAGATGTTGCAGCTCGCCCAGCGGACGTCGGCACCGAGGTCGACCAGGGTCTCGATCAGCACGGCCGTTTGCACCGTCATGTGCAGCGAGCCGGCGATCTTGGCCCCGGCGAGCGGCTTGGATTCACCGAACTGCTCACGCATCGCCATCAGGCCGGGCATTTCGTGCTCGGCGAGGCTGATCTCCTTCCGTCCGAAGTCGGCAAGGCTGAGGTCGGCGACGCGATAGTCCTGGGGGCGCAAATCCATGAGATGCAGCCTAGGCGAGCCAGGTGACAATTGATCGCTGGTCCCGCCGTACGTGGGTGAGACCGCTCGTCGTAGGTGGGTGAGGTTTCCCGGCACCTGTCGGGAAACGACCCCGACTTCGCGGGCTAAAGGGGTCGTCTCGCGACGGCGGTGTGATGGAGAACGTTCGCGGGGGCGGGGTCCGGCGGCTCGTTTTGACGGCTGCGATGGAGAACGTACGCCGATGCCGGGTCCGGCGGCTCGTTTTGACGGCTGCGATGGAAGACGTGCGCGGGGCGGGCGTGGTGGGTCATTTTTGCAACAGCCCCACGTGCCGGAAACGACCCTCCAGGTGTCAGTGGCCCTGCTCGGTCGGAGGCGCCGGACGGGCCGCGGGGACGTGGTCTTCGACATAGATGTCAGGCTCGAGGTAGAGCGCGGTGACCATGGGTTCGGCCTCACGGATTCGCGTCTCGGCCCGGTTGATGATGTCGGCGATCTGCGCGGCGCTGTCGGTCCCACTGACGGCGATCTTGGCGGCCAACAAGATCTCCTCCGGGCCGAGGTGCAGGGTCTTCATATGAATGACCCGGTCGACGCCGTCGGTGTTGATCAGCGCCTGTTCGATCCGGGCCACCGCGTCGACGCTGGCCGCTTCGCCGAGCAACAGGCTTTTGGTCTCGACCGCCAGGGTGGCAGCGACCGCGACCAGCAGCAGGCCGATCATCGCGGTGCCGATCACGTCGAAGATCCCGTTGCGGGTGACCAGCGTCATGCCGACGCCGAAGAGGGCGAAGACCAGCCCGAGCAGGGCGGCGAAGTCCTCGAGCAGGATCACGGGCAGCTCAGGTGCCTTGGCCGAGGCAATGAACTTCGGCCAGGACTGCTGGCCGCGGGTCTTGTTGGATTCGACGATGGCGGTCCGGAAGGAGAACGACTCCGCGGCGATAGCGAGCCCGAGCACCGCGATCGGCACCCACCACCACTGGCTCTCCAGCAACCCGTTCGGCTTTCCCTCCTGGATCTCGTGCCATTTGTGGTACGCCTCGTACAGCGCGAACAGGCCACCGATGCTGAACAGCACGATCGACACGATGAAGGCGAAGATGTAACGCTCACGGCCGAATCCGAACGGATGATCCGGGGTCGCCTCGCGCTTGGCCCGACGACCACCGACCAGCAGCAACGCCTGGTTCCCGGAATCGGCCACCGAGTGAATCGCCTCGGCGAGCATCGAGGAGGCTCCGGTCAGGGCAAACGCCCCGAACTTCGTCAACGCGATGAACGAATTGGCCAACAGCGCCGCCACGACGGCCTTGTTCCCACCCTCAGCACTCACGCGGACGATCCTGCCAGAACGAGAGGAGCAGGGCGATGACCGACGCCGGTGGGACGGTCGAAGGGCGTTACGCGAAGCGGGCGGACGCCTTCGAAGCTTTGGTCGAGGGCGTCGAGGCGGATCGCTGGGACTGGCCGTCGCCGTCTGCGGAATGGCGAGCACGCGACGTCGTCGGGCACCTCGTGACGATGCACGGGGTGATGCTCAGGCCGCTCGGGCGATCGTTGACCCCCGCGGCGACCGTCGACGATGATCCGCTCGCGGCCTCCCGTGCCGCCCGCCACGACGTCGAGTCATTGCTCGGCAATCCGCAGACTGCGGCGGTCGAGGTCGACACACCGATGGGACCGAGCACGTACGCGAAGCACGTCGACCAGGTGGTCAGCGAGGACCTGGTGCTGCACGGCTGGGACCTGGCGTCGGCCACCGGTCAGGACGACACCATCGACCCGGCCGAGCTGGACCGGCTCTGGCCCGGCGTCAAAGACATCCCAGACATCATGCGCCAGCCGGAAGCGTTCGGCCCCGGGATTGTGGTCTTCGGCCCGGTGGTCGAGGTTGCCGACAATGCACCGATCCAGGATCAGGTGCTGGGCTATCTCGGCCGGGACCCCTCGTTCGCGGCCGGCCCCGGTCTTAGCCAGTCCGAGACCTCACTGAGCCGGGGTCGAGCTCAGGGAAGCGGGGTCCGGCCCAGACCGGTGGACAGGTAGACCGAGGCGAACATCCCGGTCTGCAGCAGGCTGGCATAGCGCTCGACGTCGGAGCCCTGCCGATGCGAGATCGTGCACACCCGGGCGTCGTTCCGTTCGGCCGAGGCGACCAGCCGCGCGTGGTCGGTGCGGATCAGGCTCTCACTGTTGCCGTCATCGAGCAGCACCAGCGCGGGCAGTCGATCGGCGGAGACGGCATCCTCGAACGGGTCGGCGAACGGATCGCGAGGGGCGGCCGCTTCCAGGATCGGCAGCAACTCATCGGCGTCGGCGGCCAGCGCGGCCCGTCCGGTGGCGGCGCGCAGGGCCTCGGCGAGCCGGCGGCTGGCCCGCGCGGCCAGCACCGATCCGCCCCAGACCAGCGGCTGGGCCTCGGCGAGACCCATAGCCAGATCCTTCGCCGGATTGAGCGACACGTCGGCGAACGGCGAGCACTCCTCGGCCACCTGATCCATGGCATCGGCGACCGCGGTCGGACGCACCTCGGGGCCGAGTTGCCAGGCGTGCAGGGCCTCCAGCACGACGATGGCCGCGGCGAGTGGATCAGCGGTTGCCGTCGGCAGGATCACCGTCGACCGAGATCCGGCGTGCTCGGCGATGATCGAGATCTCCGGGCAGGCGATCAGCAGTTGGCAGCCGCGGCGGACGGCTTCGTGCACGGTGGCCACCAGACCGGCATGCGCACCGTCGCTGGCCATCACGACGACGAGGTCGAGCGCGCCGACCCAGCCCGGTAGGCCGTGGGTGGGCCAGGCGACGAAGGGCACCGGGCAGACCGGCTCCAGCATCGCCCGGATGAAACGGGCCTCCGATCCGGCAGCGATCACCGCCCGCGGACGCGGGAACTCGGCCAGCAGGCTGATCGGCTCGGCGGAGTCGGCCGTCTCCCGGCGCACCCGGGCGCCGGCCTCGGCCAGCCGGCGCAGGATCGGATCGGCACCGGCCAAGGCCTGGCGGTCGTCCAGTCGGGAATCGTCGAAGACCGACATCAGCGACCGGACCTCACCGGTCGGCGGGGCGGCGGGCCTCGTCGATCAGCAGGACCGGAATCCCTTGCCGGACCGGATACGCGAGCCCGCAGTCGGCCGCCAGGCAGACCAGCTCGTCGCGTTCATGATCAACGGCGAGCGCGCCGTGACAGTTGGGGCAGGCCAGGATCTCCAGCAGTTCCGGGGCCAGTTCGACGGCCATGCGTCCTCCTTCGGGGCTAGCAGCCTATCGCCGGAGCCGCGCCAGGCGCGGCACTAGGTGCGGATCAAACCTAACGCCTCGTCCCGCAGCTCGGCCATCAGCTCAGTGCTCGACGCCTCGACATTCAACCGCAGCAACGGCTCGGTGTTGCTCGGCCGGACGTTGATCCACCAGCCGTCACCGGCGACGGTCAACCCGTCGAGGCGGTCCTGGCGACCACGGTCGGCAAAGGCCTGGGCCACCTGATCCATGATCAACTGCTGATCGGCGACCAGGGTGTTGATCTCCCCGGAGGCGGCGTACCGGTTGAAGCGGGCGGCGAGCGCGGATAGTGGCTGATCCGATCGTCCGGCGAGCGCGAGGACGTGCATGGCCGCCAACATGCCGGTGTCGGCCCCCCAGAACTCCCGGAAGTAGTAGTGGGCCGAATGCTCGCCACCGAAGATCGCGTTCTCCTGCGCCATGGCCGCCTTGACGAAGGTGTGGCCGACCTTGGTGATCACGATCTTGCCGCCGGCCGCCTCGACGATCTCCTTCACCGCCCAGGAGGTGATCTTGTTGATCACGATGGTCGAGCCGGGCTCGCGCTCGAGCTCCTGGTTGGCGATCATCGCGGTCACCGCGGAGGGACTGATCACTTCACCACGCTCGTCGATGATGAAGCAGCGGTCGGCGTCGCCGTCGAAGACCAGAGCAAGATCAGCACCGTGATCACGAACCGCGGCCTGGGCGTCGATCAGGTTCTCCGGCTCCAACGGATTGGGCGCGTGATTGGGAAACGTGCCGTCCGGATCGGTGTAGAGACCGATCAGCTCAAGATCAACAACGCCCAGCACGGCCGGCAGGGTGTGGCCGGCCATGCCGTTGCCGGCGTCGGCCACCACCTTCAGCCGACGGATCCCGCTGAGGTCGACCAGGGAGTGCAGGTGCTCCGCGTACGCGGGCAGCAGATCCTGCTCGCGGTAGCCGCCACGGGCGTCGGCCTCGACCGGCTCCCCCATGATCGCCGGAGCGCTGATCGACCGGTCGGCGATGTCGATCAACTGGGCTGGAGCGATCGGTTTGGCCCCGGCCAGGCAGAACTTGATGCCGTTGTAGGCGCCCGGATTGTGGCTGGCGGTGAACATCGCACCGGGCAGCCCCAGCCGGCCGGAGGCGAACCACAACTCATCGGTGCTGGCCAAGCCGATGTCGATCACGTCGATGCCGCAGCGGCGCACACCGTCGATGAACGCCGCGGCCAGCGTCGGACCGCTCACCCGCATGTCCTGACCGACGACCAACGCCCCCTCGGCGTGGGTCAGATCGAGCGCGTCGACGAGAGCGACCCCGATGGCGTACGCGCCTTCGGCATCCCACTGCGGCTGCGGCCCCTCGGTGATGCCGCGAATGTCGTTGGCCTTGAAGATTTCCCGCTTGATCACCGACGAATCCTAAGCTGATGGTCGGGCCGGCGCTCTGCCGTCCGCGGGCAGGACCCGACCGGCCTGATCGCTTGTGGTGAGCCGTGCGGTTCAGTCCGGTCGGTCGGCGAGCACGGTGAGGTGACCGCGCCGACCCAACTCGATCACCCGGTTGCGCTGCGGCACCCGTTCGGCGCCCAGCGCGGGCCCGTCATAAGACAAGCCGACCTCGCGGACCGCATCAGCCAGCGCCAACAGATCATCGGTGCTCGGAGTCGGCTCCTCGTCCACCGCGAGCCGGATCACTTCCCAGCCCCGCGGGGCGGACAATGCCTGAGCGTGGTGGGCACACAGGTCGTAGCCGTGCGGCTCGGCCCGAGACGCCAGCGGCCCCAGCACGGCCGTCGAATCCTGATAGGCGTAGGTGAGGGTCGACTTGGCCGCGCGCGGGCAGCCAGCCCTCGAACACCGACGCGTCCCCACCCGCCAGACGCTACCGCCCAGCCGACGCCGAGCCCGGTAAGCGCGGCCGTTCCGGGTCGGCGCGTCCGACGTTCCCGCGCTGTGACCTGGGTCTGCTAATTTCCGGCTCGTGGACATCGCGCTCGCCGACCTCGGCCGGGCTGATCTCGCTCTGCTGGTCGAGGAGCATCTGGCCGACATGCGGGCGGCCTCACCACCGGAGAGCGTGCACGCTCTGAGCGCGGCGGGGCTGGCCGCGGACCGCGTGACCGTGTGGACGATCCGGGAGGACGACGTCTTGCTCGGCTGTTGCGCCCTCCAGGAGTTGGGCCCCGGGCCCGGAGAAATCGGGCCTGGAGGAATCGGGCACGCAGGAATCGGGCATGCAGGAATCCGGCATGGAGAGATCAAGTCGATGCGCACCGCCCGAGCGGGGCGGAACCGCGGTGTCGGAACACTGATGCTCGACCACCTGCTCGCCGAAGCCCGCCGGCGCGGCTACCACCGGGTCAGCCTCGAGACCGGCGCCCAGGACTTCTTCGCGCCGGCCCGCCGGCTCTACCGCCGGAACGGTTTCACCGAGTGTCCACCGTTCGCCGACTACCGCCTGGACCCGAACAGCGTGTATCTGTCCCGGCTGGTC
This sequence comes from uncultured Actinomycetota bacterium, assembly GCA_963731295.1. Lineage (GTDB taxonomy): Bacteria > Actinomycetota > Actinomycetes > Propionibacteriales > Propionibacteriaceae > Microlunatus. The sequence continues at coordinate 726,148 of CAVSUP010000003.1, read as the reverse complement.
TGACCGTGCCGGTCCCCGATCACGGCAACCACCGTCGTCGTGGCGCGGGCGGACCACCGGGGCACTCGCGGCGGGCCGATATGCTGCCTGGCGTGTCCAACCCCCGTCGCGATCGACACGGCCGGGGCATCCGGGGCCCGCTCGCGCGGGCCAACCCGCTGATCGCCCGGATCGCCCGCCCGCCGCGGCCGGCCAGCAAAGCCGACTTCTTCAGCGAAGCGGTCCACGATGCGCTCGACCGGATCGGTCGCCAGTGCCCGCAGGCCTTGTTCGGAATCACGGTCGGGATCGAGGACGTGCCGCCGGCGGAGACCGGCTGGGCCGCCAACCGGGTGCCACTGGCCGCGGCGCTGGAAGGTACGGCCGACCGGCCCGGCCAGGTCGTGATCTACCGCCGCCCACTGGAACACCGGGCCGTGACCCGTCGCGGGCTGCGGATCCTCGCGTACCGGACCATCGTTGAACAGCTCTCCGCCTTGACCGGCCGCAGCGTCGACGAGATCGACCCCGACGGGGCCGGCGCCGACGTCGACGACTGACCCGTCGCGGACGATCGGGTCAGCGCCCCACTGAGGGGTCGGGGATGCTGCGCGGAGCGCGGCCGGCGACGTCGGGCGAGGTCAACGGCAGGGTGGCCAGACCGGCGACCGGCCCATCGGGCTCGGTCAACACCACGCCGCCGATGATCGACGAACCGTCGGGGACCGTCACGACCACGTACGAGGGCGCCGGGGAGCTGAGCCGGCGGGTGGCGGTGCTCAGGGCCGTCAGCAGCACCTCGTCGGTGCGCAGGCTGACTCCGTCGTAGCTCAGCACCTCGAATTTCACCTGGACGTCGGTGTCGCCGGGGTTGCTCAAGATCAACTCGCTCGCGGCCCCGCTGGAGGTGGCGATCGCACTGACCCCGATCCGGACCAGTGGACTGACCGCGGACTGCAGGGCCAGGTCGCTGGTCGCCCCGGAGCGCTGGCTGGTGGCGATCACGGCGCCGGTGACCGGCTGATCGCTGGTCAGCAGGACACTGCCCGCCTCCCCGGCCAGCCCGGGTTGGAGGTCGACCGACGCCGAGCTTTCGGCCGGCACCTCCATGGTGTCGGCGCCGGTCGGGGCGTACGGTCCCTGCAGGCCGAGCACCTGCACCTGGACGGTGGCGCGTTCGGTGCCCGGATTGGTCACGATCAACTGCCGGCTGCCCGCATCGCTCGGCACGCCCGGGATCATCACCGATGCGCTGGGCGCCGTCGACGGCAGCAGCCAGTCCACGCCGGCCGACTTGAGCTGGTCGGTCTGCAGCCGCTTCGCCACGGCGGTCACCCGACCCTCGCTGGCCTGGACGCTGAGGCCCAGCGCCCCGCGGATCTTGACCAGGCTGCTGAGCGAGACCGTGCGCGAGGAGTGCGCGTCGATGACCAGGCCGGGGCTCCCGGCGACCACCACCCGGCCACGGCGGCCGTAGAACCGCAGGTCCACCTCGGCCTGGGCGTCATCCGGATTGGTCAGGATCAACTCGGTCCGGTCGGTGTCCTGGGCGCTCAGCCCGGAGAACCAGTGCGTGGTGGCCGGACTCAGGCAGGGCGCTGCCGCCAGTCCGGCGTCGGCTCCCGAGGTGGCCGTGCTGAACACGCTGCCGGAACTGCTGGACGCCATCGTGCCATCGGCGGAGAGCTCGATCGGTGCTCGGACCGCGGTCGCCTGGGCGCCCTTGCCCGACGTGGTGACCTTCAACGCAGCGCGGCCGCCGTCCAGCGGAGACCCCTTGAGCGTGCCCTCGCGACCAGAATCCTGCCGGACGGTCACTCCGGAGACCACGGTCGACGGCGCCTGGGCGGCCGGTTGCCGGTCGTCCGGCTCGGCGACCGTGCAGATGGTGGTCGTCCGACCCATCTGGGTCACCCGCTCGGCTTCGGGCGGTGGGCTCTGCGACGGCAGCGCTGACCCGCCGAACCCGACCGCCAACAGGCCGACGATGACTGCGGACGAGACGACGAGGCGACGGCTGCGGAGCCGATGGCCGGGATCGAAGGTCGACATCACACGGTCTCCGATAGGGTCGCGGCCCGTCGTGCGGACTTGGTTGGATCCCGCACCTCGGGACGACGGACCCCGGGTGCGGCGAGCACACCGGCGATCAACAGCACCAGACCCTGACCGACGACGAACCAGGTCGTGTGCGTGGGCAGCTCGTAGGTCAGCGTCCCGCCGCCCGGCGGCACCGTGAACGCCTGCTGCCAGCCCGCTTCGGCCGGCTCGAGCCGTTGGCCGGCGACGAACGCTATCCAGCGCGGATCAGCGGGCTCGCCGATGCGTAGTTGACGATTCTCACCACCGGCCGGGATGCTCGCGGGCAGCGGCCCGATCGGGCTCACGGCCTCCTGACCCGTGGTGGTGGCCGGACCGGTGAGGGTGGCCCGCGAGACCGTCGGATCCAACGCCCACACCGTCGCTTCGTCGTTGCCGCTCGCCGTGCCCAGGCCCGGGGTGTTGTCGATCCGCGACGTGACGTCCCCGGTCGCGCCGGTCACCCACAGGTAGCCGATGCCGAGCTCGGAGAGCTGAGGCCCGATGTCGGAGTCCGCCGTACCGGCGACCAGGCGGACGACCAGATCGTCGACGGCGGCCGGTGCGGAGGTCGAGCCACCGAAGGCCAGACCGCGTTCGGCGTCGCCGAGCCGAAGATGGCCGTTTCCGAGGACGGAGTACCGCGCGGTACCGGCGGACAGGTCGATGGCCAGCACCCTCGGCCGGGCGTCGGTGGTCATCGCATTGAGCACGTACGGCGGAATGGCGCTCAGGTTGGTGCGCTCGACCGGTCCGTGGGCGCCGGCCAGCACCCACCAGGCCGCGCCGCCGATGCTGATCAGGCCGACCAGCACCCCGGCCAGCACGGTCAGCGGCTGCAACCAGCTGAAGCTGCGCTCCTTCATCGAGGCCGACAGTCCGTCGACGCCGACGCCGCCACCGAGCAGCAGAGCAGCGAATCCGACCAGCAGGTAAGCGCCGACCCAGGGCCGGATCTCGGTGCCCACCGGCGGCACCGTGACCACGAGCCGGGACAACACGACCGCCATCGCGAAGGCCACCAGGGCGGTGATCCAGGCCGCCAGCACGGCACGCCGGTCCGGGCGCCGAACCAGGCCGATCAGGGCAATCACCCAGACAACGCCGAAGATCACCAAGGCCACCCACGTCGGTGGCAGCCCCGGACCTAGGCCGCTGCCGATCAGCAGGCGCCAGACCGCCGGCGCGGCCAACACTCCGTCCAGCGACGGGTCGGGCCCGGCAAACAGCCGGCCCGGAGCGTCGATCAGGCTCGGCAACCACGGCAGCAGGACGAGCAACGGAACGCCGAGCGCGATGCCGATGCGACCGATCTTGCGGGGCGTACGCCGCAACATCACCGCACCCAGCAACCCGACCAGCACCGCCGGGATCAGAATCGACGGCTCAAATGCGGCCAGGGCGACCAGCACCACGCCCGCGCCCCAACCGCCGCGCCAGGCCTCGGGTGTGCGCACCCGACGCAGGACCAGGGCCCGCGCCGCCGTGACGAGCAGCGGCAGGCCGATCGCGAACACGCTCAACGTCAGCCGACCCTGGTTGGTGCCGCCGAGCAGCACCGGAAGCAGCGCGTAGGTCACCGCGACCCACAGCCGCAGCCGTCGGTCGTTGATCAGTCGTCGGGCCAGGGGGTACGCCGAGATCAGGGCCAGCGGCACCACCCCGCACAGCATCGCCGTGCTGAACCAGTCGGGCTGTCCGGCCGACAGCGTCGAGCCGAGCGCCACCAGCGCGACCCACGGTGGGGTGATCTGTGCGGGCGCGCCGGCGATCGGCGCCACGACGGCCTGCCACAGACCGGTCAGGGTGTCGTACGCGGGCAACAGGGCGGGCGCCGCGAGCGATCCGAGTCCGAAGAGGCTACGGGCCGCGACGAGACTGGCGACCACCGCCACCACGGTGGTGACCACGATCGGGCTGAGCCACGGGTATTTGGCCCGATCGTCGGTTGCCGAGCTGAAATCGTCGCCGGTCAGTTCGTCGAGGGACGCGGCATCGGCTTCGCCGGCCACCGAGCGATAGCGCTCCGACGCCGCCCCACCCAGCGCCTCGGCGGCGACCCGCAGGCTGTTCCACCACGGCGGCCGGAGGGCATGCACCACTTCTCCGGTCCCGGGAGCCGGATCGATCGATGCCGTTCGGGTGCGCAGATCGCGCAGCCGCCCCGGCTGCGTGACGAAGGAACCGAGCGCCAAGATCTCGTCGAGGGCCCGACCCGGCACCTTGCCGAACAGATAGGCCACGGCATGGATCAGGCAGCTGGCGACCAGCCGCAGCCAGACCAGCGGCAACATCTTGCCGGGAGCATGGCCGGCGACCACGACCATCCCCAGCACCCGATCCACCTTCCCCGGCCGCCGCCCGGTGAGACCCCGGGGGCGCAGCCCGGCCCGCCCGACCTGGCGGTGGATGACCAGCGCAGCCGGCGAGGTGACCACTCGATACCCGTTCAGGTGAGCCCGCCAGCCGAACTCCACGCCGTCGCGGAAGACCGGCACCGCGGGGTCGAGGCCGTCGAGGTCCTGCCAGACCGCGGTGCGGACCAGCATGCCGCAGGTCGAGACGCCGAGCCGGGCCTTGGGCTGGTCGCGCTGGCCCTGGTCGATCTCGCCGGTGTCGATGGTCAGTTCGCGGCGCCCCGTGCCCGAGATGCTCACGCCGACCTCGCTGATCTGCTGACCCCCGTGGCGCCGCTTGGGCAGCACCAGCTTGGGCCCGGTGATGTCGATGCTCCGGTCGGTGAGCACGTGGGCCAACAGCCGGTACAGCGCGTCCGGCGCCGGCACGGCGTCGTCGTGCAACAGCCAGAGCCAGTGGCGGTCATCAGCAGCCACCGCCCGCTGTTCGGTCGCGCCGGATTCCTGGTCGTCGCGGGCACGGTCCTGCCGGAGCGCCGACTTGACCGCCGTTCCGAAGCCGAAGGTCTTCTTGCCCGCGTAGACCGCGTCGATCACGCCTTGGTCGCGCGCCTGCTCGAGCAGCGTGCGGGTCGCGTCAGAGCTGTCGTTGTCGATCGCGATCAGCCGCTGCGGCCGGACCTGGAGCCGGCTCAGGGCGTCGAGGGTGTACGGCAGCCAGCGGGCGGCCTCGAAGGCGACCAGCACGGTGGTGACGTGGGCACTGGAGACGTCCAGCGGCGCCTCGTCGCCCTCCTCCCGCGCCTCGACCCAGGCCCAGGGGTCGTCGGTGAACCCAAAGTCGCTGTTGTGCTCCGAACGCAACTCAGACCAGGCGTACGACTCGCCATGGCGGGCGTCGGGGGCACCGCCCCGGCTCACGTGACTCACCATCGATCCTTCGGTCAGAGGCGGACGAACGGCCCCGAAAGTCAGAAGGGGCCTGCCCGGTGGGCGGCCCCTACTTTATGCGAGTTCCCCGACGACGCCTCACGGTCGCCGATCCAGGACCGGGCGGCGGCGTGCGGGGGTGCTGGGCGGCGCGCCGAGGCGCGCCGGTCCGGGCGGCGCGAGCGATCAGACCGCCCGCTTCTTCAGCTTGCGGCGCTCCCGCTCGCTGAGACCGCCCCAGATACCGAAGCGCTCGTCGTTGGAGAGCGCATACTCGAGGCACTCACCACGCACGTCGCAGGACAGGCACACCTTCTTCGCCTCCCGCGTCGAGCCACCCTTCTCCGGGAAGAACGCCTCCGGATCAGTCTGCGCGCACAGCGCGCGCTCCTGCCATCCCAGAGCCCCCTCGTCTTCTCCGTCCAGCAGTTCGTACATCTCGTCGTCATCTGCTCGTGCATCTGTTCGTGCATCTGGCTGCGCCTCCTCGACCCGCATGAATCAATCAATGCGATTGCTGAAGGGGCCGACTTCGCGGGTCGTACCCCTTCGCCTACCGTCATCACTGATGGAGTGCCCCCATCCATCGATCCTTCGAATGACATTGTTGAAATTACATGCCTGTCAATACCCCAAAGTCAAGTGAAATGCTGATATTGGGGGCGATTACCACAGGAGAGCGGGCTCGTTCAGCGCGGGTCGGGACCCTCATCGATCGGCGGATGACCGGTGGCCTGCGGGATCGGATGCCATCCCACGGATTCTCCCGGTGTCCCCCAGCCGCTGGCCGGAGCCCCGGCGGCGGCGTCGCCGGCGGTCGTCCAGGCCGCGCCCGCGGCCGCGTCCGGCTGCCAGGTCGGCTGGAGTTGCGGATCTGGCGGACGGGGTGGCAGGACGTCGACCGGCGCCGGCGGCATCACCTGGTGCGGCGCCGGCATCGGTGCCGGGGTCGGGGTCGGGGCGACCTGGAAGAGCTTGATCAACATCGCGAAGACCAAACCAGAGATGATCAACGTGACCAGGACCGAAACGATCTCGATCTTGAGCGCGCGGGAGCTGAACGCCAGCAGGGCAACGACGACCGCCACCAGCAAGGCGATGCCGGACATCACGACCGCCAGCGTGGCAATCAGCCTCGCCCGGGCGATCGGGGCGACCAGCACGCAACTGGCCACGGCCGCGCCCAAGGCGATGAAGAGAGCCGGACTCCCGATGCGGGCACTGAGGCCCAGCGCGAACGCACCGACCAGCCGCGGACCGATCACGGACAGTTCGATCACGCCGAGCACCGTGGTCACCGCCATCACGGACAGTACGGTCCAGGCCGCCGGCTCACGGAGTCTCATCAGGCTTTCCATGTCCGCAGCGTATCCGCGGCCGGTGGTGCCCTCCGCGGCGATGGAAGACTGACGACGTGCAGATCGTGATCTTGGCTGGAGGGGTGGGCGGCTCGGCGTTCGTCCGCGGCGTCCGCGAGGCCTACCCGGACGCCGAGATCACGGTGGTGGGCAATACCGCCGACGACGTCACTCTGCACGGACTGCGGATCTGCCCAGACCTGGACACCATGATGTACACCCTCGGCGGCGGCTCCGACCAGCAGCGCGGTTGGGGTCGCCAGGACGAGACCTGGCAGGTGATGTCGGAGCTTCGGTCCTACGAGGTCGAGCCGACCTGGTTCTCGTTGGGTGATCGTGATCTTGCCACCCATCTGGTCCGCACCCAGTTGCTCGACGCGGGCTACCGGTTGTCGGAGGTCACCGCGGCGCTCTGCCGCCGGTGGCTGGCCGACGATCCGTTGTTGCGCCTGCTGCCGATGACCGATGACCGGGTGGAGACCCACGTGACCATCGCCGACCCGCGGACCCCGGGCGGGCGCCGGGCGGTGCACTTCCAGGAGTACTGGGTGCGCCTGCACGCCGAGCCCGAGGCCTTGGCCGTCAACCGGGTCGGGATCGACGATGCGCGGCCGGCGCCCGGGGTTCTCGAGGCCATCGACGCCGCCGAACTGATCTTGGTCGCGCCAAGCAATCCGGTGGTCTCCATCGGCCCGATCCTGGCCGTGCCGGGCCTCTCCGAGGCCATCCGGTCCGCGGCCGCGCCGGTGGTCGGATTCGCCGGGATTCTCGGCGGGGCGCCTGTGCTGGGCATGGCCCACCGGTTACTGCCGGCCATCGGCGTGCCGGTCGACGCGGCGGCCGTCGGTCTGCACTACGGTGCGCGGTCCTTTGGCGGGGTCCTCGATGTCTGGGCGATGGATCGCACCGATGCCGATTCGGCCGAGCTGGTCCGGCGGGGCGGCCTCCGTCCAGTGGTCACCGACCTGATCATGCGCGATCCCCAACGCACCGCCGCGTTCGTCGCGTACGCGGTGAAGTCCAGCACGTCGTGACCGACGGCGCTGACCGGCCCGAGCCGGACATGATCATGGTCTTCGCACCCTCGGGAATCGGCGAGGTCGGACCCGGCGCCCCGTTGGCCACCATGATCATCGACGCGTGTGCCGGTCGTCTTGACGGTGCCCTCCGGGACGGGGACATCGTCGTCGTCACCTCCAAGATCATCAGCAAGGCCGAGGGGCGGACCGCTCCCCGGACGCAGCGGGACCAGTTGATCCGGGCGGAAACCGTGCGCACGGTAGCTCGTCGTGGTCCGACCAAGATCGTCCGGACCCGGCACGGACTGACCGTCGCCGCGGCCGGCGTGGACAATTCGAATGTGGCCGCCGACGTGATCCTGGCCCTTCCCGTCGACCCGGACGCCAGCGCGGCGACCCTGCGTGAGGAGTTCCAACGCCGGTGCGGATGCCGGGTCGGGGTGATCATCTCCGACACCGCCGGGCGGACCTGGCGCGAGGGGCAGATCGATCAAGCCATCGGCGCGGCCGGGATCGAGGTGGCCCGCAGCTACGTCGGCCAGACCGACGCGTACGGCAACGATCTGCTGGTCACCCGCACCGCGTACGCGGACGAACTGGCCGCCGCCGCCGATCTGGTGAAAGCGAAGCTGGCCGGCCGTCCGGTGGCCGTGATCCGCGGTCTGGGCGCGCTGGTGGGCGACACCGGTCAGCGCGCAGCCGATCTGGTCCGGGACCCCGCGACCGACCTGTTCGGCTTCGGCGCTCAGGAGGCGGTGCTGGCCGCCGTGCTGGCCGCGATCGGACAGGGCGACCGCTATGAGGAGCTGGTCGAGCTGGACCCGCCCGACCGGATCGACCGGCTGCTGGCCGGTTCCAGGCTTTCCCCCGAGGCGTCCGACGTGGTCCGCGCGGTGCTGTCCGTCGATCTTTCGCACGTCGGTCCACCCAGGCTGAAGCGTTAGACTCGCCACTTCGCTCAACCAGGCCTGCCGGCCGTGAACAGACCCGTAGGAGTGCCGCGGTGGCCAAGTCAGGTCCGAGCAAGTCCACCAAGACCCCGTCGTCCGGCGGAAATCGACGAGACCGGTTGGCATCGTTCGAGGCCGCCCGGAAGAAGGAACAGCGGAACCGGACCATTCGACTGCTGGTGATCTGCGTGGTGGCGGCCGCCCTGGTGCTCTCGGTCCCGATCTACCTGTACTACCAGGACTATCAGGCCCGCAATGCCACCATCGACCAGCTCGGTGTCGCCGCTTCGGCTGCCGCCTGCGACCCGGCGGTCGAAGAGGCGGCCACGGGCAACCAGGAGCACGTCGCCGAGGGCAGCGAGATCAACTACACGCAGTACCCACCCGACTCCGGTCCCCACTACGCTGAGCCGGCGCCGTTCACCAAGCACTTCTACGCCACGGCCGACCGGCCCGCCGTCGGCAATCTGGTCCACAATCTGGAGCACGGCTACACCGTGGTCTGGTACCGGGCTTCGGCACCGAAGGACCAGATCACTGCCCTGCAGCAGATCTCCAAGACCTTCAGCAGCGACGACTACGACCCGACCAAGAAGTTCATCGCCGCGCCCTGGGAGGACAGCGATCCCGCCGGTTTCCCCGACGGCAAGGACGTCGTGCTCACCCGGTGGACGGCCGACCCGAACAACCCGGCCGTGGCCACGACGCAGAAGGGCGTCCGCCAGGCGTGCGGAGCGGTCAGCGGCCAGGCCATCATGGAATTCATGGCCAAGTACCCGTACCAGAGCTCCCCGGAGCCCAACGGCGCCTGATCAGCCGACGACGGCCGGCGTCTCCGCGGGCCGGACCCCGATCACGCCGACCGGGGAGCCCACATCGTCACTGGCGAGATACTCCGCCATCGTCCGTTCCCGTCCGTAGCGGCGTTTCAGCCACAGATGAAAGGCGAACGCGGCCGGCCCGAACGCGGCCTGGGCCGGCACCACGAGATCGGTGCGGGCGTCGATCAGCACCCGGAACACCAGCGGAGCAAGGGCCGGAATGACCGCGCCGAAGAACACCGCGACCAGGCAGGCGAGCCCGGTCTGGCGTCGGCCATAGGCCTTGTAGACCGCAATCACGAACAGCGAGTAGACGAGCAGATCGCCCAGCCCGAGGCTCGCATTGAAGATCCCGAGCCGATAGCCGGTCGCCGGATCCAGCGGCCAGCCGAGGAAGCGCTGAGACAGCATGTTGGTGAGCGGCCAGACGAACGTGAAGATCAGGTCGTAGCAGGCCAGGATCAGGGCGAACCACGCGACGTGACGCAGCCGCATCCCACCCTGGACGTACAGGTTGGCCACGGTGACGGCGGCCGCGATGACCACGACGCTGTTCTCCAGCCAGAAGAGCTGCCAGCCGCCCACGGTGCCGAGCATCGCTCCGGCCAGATAGATGTTTGCGCCGACCAGTGTGCCGACCACCACCCAGGTGGCGGTCGGACTCAGCAGCGGCCGCAGCCCGATGGACAGGGCCGACGTGAAGGTGATGCCCAGGAAGATCAACAACGGCAGGAGCGGCAGCACCACGTAGAGCAGCGGGAGCCCGACGATGAACGCGAACAAGATGGCGATGTCGCGGCGATTGAACGTGCCGATCGCGGGCCGCTCGACCCGGACGTGGCGCACATAGGCCAGGGCCAGGGCGAGGGTCAAGATGGTGCTCGACATCGCCAGGACGAGCTCGAACATCACGGGGAACAGCAGGGATTCACCGGGCAGCATGTCATCCTCCGACGGTTAGCAGGTCAGTCGCGAAAGTCGCTTCGTGCAGATCGCTGCGGAGCTGCCGCAGCAGGCGGGCCTGATCGTCGGCGACGATCTCCAGGTCGACGTCGAGGCCGCGATCGGCGAAGTGCCGGCGCGCATCACGCAGGTCCAGACCGGCCAGCGCGCCCGCCGGCAACCTGAGTCGGGTCCGGCCCAGCTCGCTCTCGGCCCGGAAGCGCGCGGGCCACGGCTGACTGGGCAACGCGTCGATCGCCTCGATCAGATCACGTGGCGTGACCACGGCGCCGTCCGGGCCGGTGATCAGCTGGTCGGCCTTGCCGACGATCGGCCCGGTGCCCGGCAGGCCCGAGATCTCGCAGTCCAGCGGACCGTCCTCGTCCAGGAGCCGGACCACATCACGGGTGTCGTAGCGGAAGACCGGCTGGCACTCCCGGAACGGGTAGTACGGCGTGATGACGACCGTGGCGAGGGAGCCCGGCCGGGCCGGCTCGCCGGTCGCCAGATCGAGCAACTCGACCAGACCCAGGTTGAGGTCGTGGTGGAGATGACCCTGGGAGCACGTGGTAGCCGAGACCGGCATCACCTCGGTCATCCCGAAAGCATCGTTGATCCGCGCTCCGAAGGTTTCCGCGGCGGCGGAGCGCAGCGAGGACGAGAGGATCTCGCCGCCGCAATCGATGCGCCGGAGTCGGAAGTCGGCGGCGGTCAGCCCGCGCCGGCGGGCCGCGACGACGAGCTCGCCCAGATAGCTCGGGCTGGCCGACATCAGCGTCGCTCCGTCGACCAGGCTGTCCAGCGCCTGATCCACCGGGACGACTCCGAGCAGTCGGCAGCCGGCGCCGGCCAGCCGGCAGATCGAGGCCGTCAGGTGTACGGCGGCGGTCGCCCGCGAGCTCACGTGGACCTGCATGATGTCGGTCGGCCGGATCTCGTCGCGGAGCACGCCGGTGAGCGCACTCATCGCTGACCAGAGCTCCAGCTCGTACCGCGACATCCAGACCTCGGCCGGCCGCCCGGTGGTGCCGGTCGTCCGGGTGGCTAGGTGGCGTGAGGCATCTCCGCACCAGAACTCGTCCCGCTGCTCGATCAGTTCGCGTTTGAGCGTGACCGGGATGGTCGCCAGGTCCGCGAGCTCGAGCTTCTCGGGGCGGATTCCGGCGGCGGCAAAGCGCCGGGCGTAGAACGGCGACTGGTCGGCCAGCCGCCGGGCGGTGCGCCGGAGGCCGCGCTCGATCAGGTCGTCGCGCTCCTCCGGGTCCGCGAAGGGACCGTCGACGAGTTCGCGTACGTCGACCCCCGGCTCGCCGAACTCGGCCAGAGTGGCGAGCGCGTCATCGACCAGCCGGGCGATATTGGTCGGATCCATCTTGCGCCCCCAGACCATGCCCATGGCCAGCCGGAACTGCCTGATGCCGGTCTCGAACATGGCTGCTCCTCTCACTCGTTCTCGGAATTCGGGGGTCGGAGGTCGGTGACTGCCGACCTGGGTAATTTGAGGGTGTGGCGCTCCGCCGGTCCCTACGGCGGTGTGACCCGGTCCGGTTCGAGCCGGCGGAGCGTCACCATCAGAAACTTCCGCCGGCGGCGGCGGCGAACATCACCGCCGTCAACGAGCCGAGCGCGTAGCGAGCGTGCTTGACGCTCTTGAGGACTGACTTCATGGTTGCGACCTCCTTCCTCAATCGAGGACCCAACGCGACGGGTCCGTCGCGCTCCGGGGTCGTCCGGCCTAGGGCAGGACGACGACCTTGGCATTCATGTCCGGATGCACCGTGCAGGTGATCATGTACGAGCCTGGGGTGTTCCAGGACGGGGTCGTGTAGACGTCGTTCTCCTCGAGCATCTTTCGCGGGGTCATCGCGCTCGCTCCCGGCGCGATGAGCAAGCCCTTGTCCCCCGGGCCGACGACGTGGATCCAGCGCGAGTTGTTCTGGAACGACAGGGTCTGGCCGACGTGAATCGTCACGACCGGCACGGTGCCGCTGTCGTCACCGCCCTCGACCCCGTGGACCTCGTACCCCAAGTGCCCCATCCCGATCACCCCGTGCGGTGGGGAAGCCAGATTTGGCAGGGTGAACGGCACGACAATCCCCGCGGCAATCAGGGCCACCGCCAAAATGATCTTGGGAAATCTCATCTGCTCCAGCCTTCGTCCCGCGCTCCGCATGATGTTCGGACAGCTGGAAAGAGCACGCCGGTGCGGATTCGATACTCGCAGCCGGAAAGATCATTTCCCCGGAGGCGACGAGTGACTCCCGTCAACGGTGGACGGCAGCCTCCGCGCGCCACGGACGAAATCCCCGAATAGGCCCAACGCGGTGATCTGCACTCGGCGGATCAACCGCTACGGGGTTAGGCGTACGAGCGACCGAGACGACCGGTCACCTCGGCGACGAGCTCCTTGATCCGCTCGGCTTCGGAGACCGGACAGACCAGGGTGATCTGCGGCGTCTGGACGATCACCGTGCCGGTCAGACCGACCACCGCGACGACCCGGCCGTCCTCGGAGTTGTTGATCACCAGATTGTCGTGGGCGTCGACCAGCACGCTCGTGCCTTGGACGGCGTTGCCGCGATCATCGCGGGGCAGCTGCTCGGCCAGTGAGGCGAAGCCGCCGACGTCGTGCCACTCGATGGGCAGCCGGACGGCGACCACATGGGCACTGCCGCGACCCTGGGACACCGGCTCCATGATCGCGTAGTCAACGCTGATCTTGGTCAGGACCGGGTAGATCGTGGCCAGCCGGTCCGGGCGCTCGGCCAGCTCCAGCACGTTGGCGTGGGTGTCGGGCAACAGGGCCGCGAGTTGATCGAGCAGCGTGGCCGCCGACCAGACGAACATGCCGGCGTTCCACCAGTAGTCGCCGCTGGCCAGATACTGCTCGGCGGTGGCGCGGTCCGGCTTCTCCTTGAAGGCCACGACTTCGCTGACCGCTGGGCGCTGGGCATCCTGGGCGCCACGCTGCAGATAGCCGTAACCGGTGTGCGGAGCCGTCGGCACAACGCCGAACGTGACGAGGGCGCTCGGATCGGATTCGACGACGGCGAACCCCTCCTCGAGCGCCTCGCGGAACGCCGAGACCGGATGCATGATCTGATCCGCGGTGACCACGGCGAACCTCGCTTCGGGATCCCGCCGGGCGAGCACGGCCCCGGGCCAGACGACGGCGTTCAGCGAGTCGCGGCCCTCCGGCTCGCCCAGGATGTTCTCGGTGGGCAGCTCGGGAAGTTCGGCGGCGACGACATGGGCGTAGTCCGCGCCGGTGCACACGAGCACCCGCTCCGGCGGCACGACCCCGTCGAGCCGCTCGTAGGCGATCCGGAGCAGACTCTTGCCGCCGAGAACCTTGAGCAACTGCTTGGGCATGTCCTGCCTGGACAGGGGCCACAACCGCTTCCCTGAACCCCCGGCCATGATCAGCACATATCGCATGCCGAGAAGGTTAGCGGTGCGGTCTGCCCAAAATCTTTATTCGGCCTGGTCCGGCTGTGATCCCGATCTCGGCCGACCTCCACCACCCTCCTAGACTGCCCAGCGTGCCGAGCCCGATGATCGCCGAGGCGCTCCGACGCCGGGTGCGGGACCGCGGCGCCGAGCCGCTGATCACCTACTACGACGTCCAGTCCGGTGAGCGCACCGAGCTGTCGGCGGTCAGCTTCGCCAACTGGGTCAACAAGACCTCGAACCTGCTGGTCGACGAGCTCATGATCGAACCCGGTACGGCAGTCGAGCTGCTCCTGGCCGAGGATCACCCCGGCCACTGGGTGACGATGATCTGGGAGCTGGCGTGCTGGCAGGTCGGCGCCGTGGTCAGTATCGGCGGCGCGCTGGAGAGCCCGGTGCTGGTGATCGGGCCAGACACCGGGCGGCTCGCCGGCGATCGAGCCCAGATCGTCTCCTGTTCACTGCACCCGCTCGGCCTGCCCGGATCGGGCGGCGGCCCGGGCCGGGTGCTCGACTACAACCTCGAGGTCCGCGGCCAGGCCGACCAGTACGCGGCCGTAACGCCGCTCGGTTCGGCCCCGGCCTGGAACGACGGAGCCCGGGTCCTCGACCAGGCCGAGCTGGTCGCCGGTGCGCCCCAACCGTCCGGCCGACGGCTGATCATCCCCAGCGACCCCTGGACCACCGCGTACCAGGCCCTGATCGGCCCGCTGGTCGTCGGCGGCTCCTCCGTGATCGTCGCCGGCGCAGCCGACCCCGACCACCTCGATCGCATCCGGACAACCGAACTCGCGTCCTAGCCGCAACACCGCGCAGCTCTGCACACGTTGCCCCCGCTCTACACACGTTGCAACGCGTGCAGAGTGAGGGAAACGCGAGTACACATAGGTTTCATATCGGAGGGGAGCGTGCGGAGCTACGAACTCTGCGGGAAGCCGAGGTTGAGGCCGCCGTGGCTCGGGTCGAGCCACCGGGAGGTGATCACCTTGCCGCGGGTGAAGAAGTGCACACCCTCCATGCCGTGGGCGTGGCTATCGCCGAACAGCGAGTTCTTCCAGCCGCCGAACGAGTAGTAGGCCATCGGCACCGGGACCGGGACGTTGATGCCGATCATGCCGACGTTGACCTCGTTCTGGAACTGCCGGGCGGCGCCACCGTCGTTGGTGAAGATCGCCGTGCCGTTGCCGTACGGGTTGTCGTTGATCAGCTGGACGCCCTCTTCGTAGCTCTCCACCCGGACCACCGACAGCACCGGGCCGAAGATCTCGTCGGTGTAGATGCTCATGTCGGTCGTCACGTGGTCGAACAGCGTCGGGCCGACGAAGAAGCCGTCACCGTCGGAGTCGGTCTCGATGCCGCGCCCGTCGACGACCAGCGTCGCGCCGGCCTGCTCGCCCGCAGCCACGTAGCCAGAGACCCGGTCCCGGGACACCGCCGTCACCAGCGGGCCCATGTCGCAGCCGCGGGTGCCGTCGCCGGTCTTCAATCCCGACCGCCCGCTCCTTGATCTTGGCCACCAACTCGTCGGCGATCTCGCCGACCGCCAGCACAGCGGAGATCGCCATGCAGCGCTCGCCGGCCGAGCCGAAGCCGGCATTGATCGCCTGATCAGCGGCCAGATCGAGATCGGCGTCCGGCAGCACCAACATGTGGTTCTTGGCCCCACCCAGGGCCTGCACCCGCTTACCGTGCGAAGTGCCCGTTTCGTAAACGTACTTGGCGATCGGGGTCGAGCCGACGAACGAGATCGACTGGACCTCGGGATGGGTGAGCAATCCGTCGACGGCCACCTTGTCGCCGTTCAGCACGTTGAACACGCCGTCGGGCAGACCGGCCTCCTTCCACAGCTCGGCCATCCACAGCGCAGCGCTGGGCACCTTCTCACTCGGCTTCAACACCACCGTGTTGCCGGCGGCGATCGCGATCGGGAAGAACCACATCGGCACCATGGCCGGGAAGTTGAACGGGGAGATGATCCCGACCACGCCGAGCGGCTGGCGGACCGAATGCACATCGACCTTGGTCGAGGCATTCTCGGTGAAGGCCCCCTTGACCAGGTGCGGCATACCGCAGGCGAACTCCACGACCTCCTGACCGCGGCTGACCTCACCGAACGCGTCGGACAGCACCTTGCCGTGCTCTGAGGTGATGATCGCCGCGAGCTCGGACTTGCGCGCATTCAACAACTCACGGAAGGCGAACAAGATGGTCGTACGCCGGGCGAGCGAGGTGTCCCGCCACGCGGGGAAGGCCGCGGCCGCCGCCTTGATGACCTCGTCGATGTCGGATTCGCCGGCCAGGGCCAGCTGAGCGCTGACCTCGCCGGTGGCCGGATTGGTGACGTCGGAGAACCGACCGCCCGATCCTTCGAAGGTGGCGCCGTTCTTCCAGTGGTGCAGCGTCGTTGCCATGTCTGTCCCTTACTTGTTGATCTTGCTCGAGGTAACGGCGGCTCGGGTGTCGTCGCCGAAGTGCTTACCGACCAGCGCCAGCGCCTTGTCACGCTGCCGCTCCGACACGCCGCGCGCGTCTTCTTCCCAGCCGAACACACAGCTGGAGATGACCCCGTCGAAGCCGACCGCGGCCAGCGCAGCGAAGACAACATCGTAGTCGACCTCGCCCTGACCCATCTCCATGTGCTGGTGTACCCGGGCACTGTTGCCGGGGGGATTGGAGATATAGCGTAGGCCGTTCGACGTCGTGTGATCCCAGGCATCGGCCAGGTGGACGTAGCGGGTCTTGTCGCCCGCCGCCGCGATGATCGTGGCGGCATCGTGGCCCTGGTGGAAGGCGTGGGGGGTGCAGTAGAGGAAGCCGATCCAGTCGTGGTTCAGGCCGCGGATCATGTTGATCGCTTCCAGCCCGTCCTCGATGAAATCATCCGGATGCGGCTCCAAGATCAACTGCAGGCCTTCGCGTTCGAAGATCGGGAGCAGCTCATCCATCGACTTCAGGAACTGGGCCTCGGCGGTCTCGGCGGCTTCCGGGCGTCCATTGAACTCGGTGTTGATGACGTCCACTCCGAGGTCGACAGCGATCTGGATGGTCCGCTTCCAGGCCCGTACGGCGGCCTGGCGTTGATCTTCGTCGGGGCCGGACCAGCGCAACACGGGCAGCAGGGAAGCAATCCCGACTCCCGCGTCGGCGGCCACCTTCTTCAGCTTCCGGACCCCGGCGTCGTCGACCCGCGGGTACTTGAAGAACGGGATGAAGTCCGCTTTCGGCGACAGTTCGAGGTGGTCGTAGCCGAGCCCGGCGACGATGTCCGGTAACTCCCACACCGTGCTGGTCGCGAAGAACATCTGGGGGTCGAGGGCGATCTTCATGGCCGCGCCGCCTCCAGGTCGGGGGCCGTGATGCCACCGGTAGGCTCGGCCACCGGGCGCGGATCCATCTGCACGGCTACTTTCTGACCGCTGCGGACGGCCTCCGCCCCGGCTTCGCACACCGCAACGGCCGCGTACCCGTCCCACGCCCCCGGTCCGTCGATGGTGCCCTGCTTGGCCGCATCGACCCAGCGCTGGAGCTCGGTGTCGTAGGCGGCCCCGAACCGCTCGACGAAGCTCGGGGTGATCTGACCGCCCCACTGGCCGCCGGTGGTCTTCACCTGGAGGTTCTGGTCCAGGCCGATGAAGGCACTGCCCTGCTCTCCCACGACCTCGGTCCGTACCTCGTACCCGACGCCGGTCCGGACGTACACCTCGTCGGTGACGATCCGGCCGGACTCGGTTTCGAAGATCACGATCATCGGATCCGAGGTTCCTTCGGGGGCGGCACTGGTGGCCAGGCCCTTGATCACCGACACGCTGGTGATCTCCTCGTCGAGCAGGAAGCGGGCCACGTCGACCTCGTGCACGACCGAGTCGCGCATCATGAACTCGGAGTTGAAGAAGTCCGGCACCGCGGGATTGCGGTGCGTGCAGTGCACGACGAGCGGATTGCCGAGACCACCGTCGGTGATCAACTTCTTCAGCGCCACGTACTCATGATCGAAACGCCGCATGAAGCCGACCTGGATCAGCTCCCGGCCGAGGGCGGCCTGCTTCTGGACGATCGCGTACGCCGACGCGATGTCGGTGGTCAGCGGCTTCTCGCAGAGCACCGGCTTACCGGCGTCCAGGCAGGCGTTCACCTGCTCCTCGTGTGCCTTGCCGGGTGACGCGATCAGCACCGCGTCCACCTCGGGATCGTTGATCGCCTCGATCGGATCGGCCACGACCCGCGCGCCGATCGTCACCGCCAGCTCGGCCGCCTTGTCCGCGAAGTAGTCGTTGACCACCGTCACCCGCGCGCCCTTGATCCGCTTGCTCAATGCGTCGACGTGGAAGGCACCCATCATGCCGACCCCGAGGACGGCGACGCGGAGGTCGGGCGTGGCTCGCGAGCCGGGCCCGTGGCCGCTGATGCCGTCTTCACTCATGAACGGTCCCCATGTCGATGTCGGCCGAGCTGCAGGAGCTCAGGTAGGTCTTGGTCCGGCGCGCGATCGGCAGTGGGAGGTCGGGCGGACACGGATACAGGTCGTGCTCGATGATGCCCTTGATCTCTCGGTTCAGGCCGGCCAGCGCATCCAACACCGGCGGCATGTCGGGGACGCCGAGCGGCGGTTCGGTCATGGCCCCCATCCGCACGGCTTCGGACCAGACGATGTTCTTGTCGCGCACCACCTCCATCACCGCGGGATTGACCTGCTTGAGATGGACATAGCCGATCCTGTCCGGGTACTTGGTGATCAGCTCGACGCAGTCGCCGCCGTAGTACGCGACATGCCCGGTGTCCAGGCAGAGGTTGACGAAATCCGGGTTCGTCGCCTCCACGAAGCGCTCGATGTCGGGCTGGTAGCCGACATGACTTTCCGCGTGGGGATGGAACTGGACGTGGAGGCCGTACTCCTGAAGGATCCGGCGGCCGAGTTCATCGGTCTGGCTGGTCAGCAGTTGCCACTGCTCGTCGCTCAGCGTCGAGCTCTCCAGCTCGGCGCCGGTCTTCTCATCGCGGTACATGCTGGGGATGACGACGATGTGTTCCCCACCCATGGCGCGGGTCAGAGCAGCGACGTCAGTCACCTGCTTCCAGGTGAAGTCCCAGGAACCCGGTCGATGGAGGTGGGAGAAGACCGTCCCGGCGAGCACCGTCAGCTGGTACTGGTCCAACTGCTCCTGCAACAGCACCGGATCGGTCGGAAGGTAGCCGTAGGGTCCGAGCTCGATGGCCTGATAGCCGGCCTCGGCGACCTCTCGGAGGAACTGCTCAGCGGGGAGCTGCTGGGGATCACTGGGGAACCAGATCCCCCACGAGTCCGGCGCCGTGCCGATGGTGATCTTGGACAATGTGGGTCACTCCTGCGTGATGATCTTGGGTTGACGGATGGGCGGGCTGGGATGAACTACAGGAAGAGCTTCTGGGTGGCCTTGTGGTCGTCGTACACCGTGCGGGCTTCTTGGGTGGACTTCAGGGTCGACGTGGCGCTGACCGGGAC
The DNA here is from genome assembly GCA_963731295.1 of uncultured Actinomycetota bacterium. Lineage (GTDB taxonomy): Bacteria > Actinomycetota > Actinomycetes > Propionibacteriales > Propionibacteriaceae > Microlunatus. The sequence goes on along the minus strand of CAVSUP010000003.1, from coordinate 706,784 downwards.
GTCCCACCACGACTCGGAATCAGGGGCGCCGATCAGCGGATCGGTCTCGACGTAGATCACGATCGGTGCCTCGGAGGCCTTGGCGACCTTCACCGCGTCGGCGAATTCGGCCGCGGTCGCGGTGGTGATCACTTCGAGTCCGAAGCTCGCCGCGTTGGCCGCCAGGTCGAGCGGCAGCTTGTCGCCGTCGAGCCGACCGGTCTTCGGGTTGCGATAGCGGTACTTGGTGCCGAATCGCTGCGAGCCAAGGGATTCCGACAGCGAACCGATCGAGGCATACCCGTGGTTCTGGACGAGCACGGTGATCACCTTGATGCCCTCCTGGACCGCCGTCGCGAGCTCGGTGGCCATCATCAGGTAGGAGCCGTCGCCGACCATGATGAAGACGTCGCGATCCGGGCAGGCCAGTCGTACGCCAAGCCCGCCGGCCACCTCGTAGCCCATGCAGGAATACCCGTATTCGACGTGATAGCCCTTCGGGTCGCGGGTCCGCCACAGTTTGTGCAGATCCCCCGGCATCGAGCCGGCCGCGCACACCACCACGTCGCGCGGATCGGACAGCTCATTGACCATGCCGATTACCTCGCCCTGGGTGAGCAGGCCGCCGCTGCCGCCATTCGGCGTAGCGGGCTGATAGACCTTCTGCACCGTGGCGTCCCAGGCTGCGTCCAAAGCAATGTAGTGCTTCAGGTATCCGGCGTCCACCGCATAGCCGTCCAGCAGCGGGAGCAGTGCTTCCAGTGATTCGCGCGCGTCGGCTTGCACGCTGAAGCCCGCCTGCTTGATCGCATCCAGTCCCGCGACATTGATGTTCACGAACCGCACATCCGGATTCTGGAACGCGGTCCGGCTGGCCGTGGTGAAGTCGGAATAGCGGGTGCCGATGCCGATCACCAGGTCGGCGTCGCCCGCGATCGCATTGGCCGCAGTGGTGCCGGTCGAGCCGATCGCGCCCAGGCACTGCGGGTGGTCGTAGACCAGAGTTCCCTTACCGGCTTGGGATTGCCCGACCGGAATACCTGTCGCCTCGCAGAACGCGGCCAGCGCGTTGTTGGCCTGGGAGTAGTGCACGCCACCGCCGGCCACGATGATCGGCTTCTTCGCCTTCTTGATCAACTCAGCGGCGTCGCTGATGATCGACTTCTCCGGCAGCGGTCGCGCGACGTGCCAGACCCGACGCGCGAACAGCTCGACCGGCCAGTCGTACGCCTCGGCCTGGACATCCTGCGGGAAGCACAAGGTCACCGCACCGGTCTCCACCGGATCGACGAGGACGCGCATGGCGGCGAGGAGCGCCGAGGGCAGTTGCTCGGGTCGCCAGATCCGATCGAAGTACTTCGACACCGGCCGGAAGGCGTCGTTCACCGTGACGTCCCCGGAGCTGGGCAGCTCCAGCTCCTGCAGCAGCGGCGAGGCACTGCGGTCGGCGAACGTGTCGGCCGGCAGCAGCAGCACCGGCAACCGGTTGATCGTGGCCAGCGCGGCGCCGGTCAACAAGTTGGTCGCGCCCGGACCGACGCTGGTCGACACCGCGTACGTCTGCAGCCGGTTCTTCATCCGAGCGTAGGCGACCGCACTGTGCACCATCGCCTGCTCGTTGCGGCCGAGGATGTAGGGCAGGCTCTCGGGCTCCTCGAGCTCGGCCTGCAGGAGCGCCTGACCGATGCCGGCCACATTGCCGTGGCCGAAGATGCCGAAGCAGCCGGCGAAGAGCTTCTGCTCGAGCCCGTCGGACTCGGAATGCTGCGCGCCGAGGAACTTCACGAGCGCCTGGGCTACCGTCAGAGTCACCGTCTTAGCGGCCATGATCAGGAGTCCTTCGAAAGTCGTGGATCGGGGTCTTGGCCCCCCGGCGTGAGCCGGGGATCTACGGCCTGTTGGGTCCAGGTGTCCCGCACCCAGGTCTGGTCGGGGTGATCAGAGATCTTCCAGGCGCGCTCGGCCCCCGGACCGGCCATCACATTCAAGTAGTACATGTCGAAGCCTGGAGCAGCGACGCAGGGTCCGTGCCAGCCGAACGGGACGAGCACGGTGTCGCGGTCGTGCACCTCTTCGAGGAGATCGATGTCCTTGCCGGGCGAGGACGACGTCCGCATGAAACCGAAGCCGGGCTGGCCATCCGGGCCACCCGCGATCTCGAAGTAGTAGATCTCTTCGAGCTCGGATTCGTGCTCGCCGGCCTCGTCGTGCTTGTGGGCCGGATAGGACGACCAGTTGCCGCCGGGCGTGATCACCTCGCAGGCGATGATCTTGCTCGCCTCCAGCGCATCGGGGGTGCCGAAGTTCCGCACCTGCCGGCTGGATTGCCCGGCTCCGCGGAGTTCGACCGGCACCGCTGAGGCCGCGAGATAGCGCACCGGGGCGGAGCGATCGGTCCGGGCCCCGCACAGCGCGAAGCGGCCGCCATCGGCCGAGCGGAGCACGACGCTCTGTTCCCGCCCGACGTACGCGACATCGGTGGGTCCGGCGAACACGTTGGGGCGCCCGGTCAGCTGCTGGCTCGACCCTTCGACGTCGACCGTGAGGGCGCCGTTCAGCGGCACGACGACGATCTCGTCGCCGCCCGTGTCGAACGGGTGCTCGCCGCCGGCGTCCAACGCGATGATCTTGAGCGACGAGTAACCCCAGCCGGCGGACTCGGGCGTGATCTCGACCTCGTAGGCCGAACCGGTGCCAGCCCCGGCCGGAAGGTAGAACTCCGACTTCACTCCGTCACCGGACCAGGTTCACTGCGGTGTCGACGGCCTTCGCGACGTCGTCATCAGCCGGATAGAGCATGGTCCGCCCGACGACCAGGCCGCGGACCGACGGCAGGGCGAGCGCGGCCGACCAGGCGGCGTAGGTCTCATCGGGAGCGCCGTCCGGATCGCCGCCGAGCAACAGCGTGGGCAGCGTCGTCGCGTCCATCACTCGCGCCATCTCGTGCACGACCGGCAGCTTCATCCAGGTGTAGGCACTCGAGGCGCCGAGACCCTGGGCGATGTGCACGGACCTGATCACGGCGTCCGGGCTGAGGTCGTTGATGATCTTGCCGTTGACCCGGCTGGACATGAAGGGCTCGACGAGGGCGAGCAGTTCGGCCCGGTTGAGCTCACTGATCACCCGACCCTGGGTCTCCAGGGTGCGCACGGTGCCGGGATCGTCCATGTCAATCCTGGTGAGCATCTTCAGCCCGTCGAAGCGGGCCTCGAGGGTGCCCAAGACGTCGTACGCGGTATTGCGGTCGTCCATCTCGAACGACGATCCGGCCAGGCCGCCACGATTGAGCGAGGAGAAGACCAGCTTGTCCTCCAAGGCCCCGAGCAGGAGCAGATCCTCGGCGATGTCGGCGGTGGCGAGCAGACCATCGACGCCGGGCCGCGCTAACGCGGTGACCAGGCGCTCCAGCAGCTCGGTGCGGCTGGCCATGGCCATCGCGTTGCCCTGGGCGCCCAGAGCTCCCCGGGCCGAGTGATCACAGGCCACGATCATCAGCTTGCCGTCGGCGCCGAACAGTTCGCGCCGCCGGCGAGACGCCAGGAGTTGCTTGATCCGTTGGGGCTCACGGGCCCGGACCTCGTTGATCCCGGCGATCGAGTCGACGAAGGGCCCGGTCGCGACGGTGGCGGCGCCCGTCGGGGCGAGGTCGGTGGTCGCGGCGCTCATCGGGCGGCTGCCGTGTCGAAGTGCCGGGCCAGGGAGTCGGCCAGCCGCTCGTTCGGGTCGCCGCCGGCGATCAGGGTGTCGATCTCGGCTTCGGTCGGCATGGCCGTGGAGCACTCGAGGCGGGAGGCCACGATGGCGCCGGCCGCATTGGCGTTCTGCAGGACCTTGGCCAGCGGCCAGCCGGCCAACAATCCGTGACACAACGAACCGCCGAACGAGTCACCGGCCCCCAGCCCGTTGAGCGGGGTGATCGGGATGGGCGGCGACTCGACGCGCTCGGTGCGGGTCTTCGCGAGCACGCCCTTCGGGCCCTGCTTGACGATCGCCAACTCCACGCCGGCGTCGAGCAGCGCATCGGCGGCCCGCTCCGGCTCGGTCTCCCCGACCGCGACCTCGCACTCCTCGCGGTTGCCGACGGCGACCGTGACCTGGCCCAGGATCTTCTGGATCTGCTCGGTGGCCTGAGCGGGGGTCTCCCAGAACATCGGCCGGTAGTCGAGGTCGAGGACGGTGAACTCCTTACGGGCCCGGGCTTCGAGGACGGCGAAGTGCGACTCGCGGCTCGGCTCCTCGCTCAGGCCGGTGACCGAGAGCCACATCAGCTTGGTGGCGCGGACCGCGTCGAAGTCGATGTCGGCCGGCGTGACCTGCAGGTCGGGCGCGGTGGGCTTGCGGTAGAACCAGAGCGGGAAGTCGTCCGGCGGGAAGATCTCGCAGAACGTGACCGGGGTCGCGTACTCGGTGTTGGTCACCACGAAGCGGTCGTCGACATTCAGCTCGCGCAGCGCCTTGCGCACGAAACGACCGAAGGGATCGTTTCCGACGCCGGTGATAATCGCGGTATTGCGACCGAGCCGCGCCGCCGCGACCGCAACGTTGGCCGTGGTCCCGCCGAGGTACTTCCCGAAACTCTCGACATCCTCAAGTCCGACGCCCACCTGCAGCGGATAGATGTCAACTCCCGCGCGGCCGAAGGTCAGTACCTCCAGGGGGCCGATGAAGCGTGGGTCGACGGGCGAAGCGGAGTCGCTGCTCATAACTCTCCTTTGAGAAATCCGGGCCTCGCGTGCTGGCTCTGCCAGAACGTTAGGGGCTGCTGACCAGGGGTGTCAACGATTTGTCCAGACAAAATGTCAATTTGAGCATATTGCGCCGGAAGGTCAGAGTTCGCCGGTCAGAAACTGCGCGCGGCCCAGGCCGAACGACCAGTCCTCACGCTCATTGGCCATCACCGACACGATCAGATCTTCGGGCCGGACCAGCCCCTCCGCGGCGAGCCGCTTGGCCAGTTGCTCGTACGCGGCCTGCTTCTGCTCCGCATTGCGGCCCTGCTGGAAGATCTGGATCACCGTCACGCCGTCAGTGCGCTCGAAGCCGAGACCCGTGTCCTCGGCGATGATGTGGCCGACCGGATGTTCGGTGATGACCTGGTAGCGGTCCTTCGGCGGAGCGGCGAACACCTCGAGCATCACGTCCTGGACGATGTCGGCGAGCCGGCGCAGGCGCTCCGGCGTACGGCCGGTCTGGACATCGATACGAACGAGGGGCATGTCACTCTCCTGGCTGAAGCGGTGTCACCACCCTAACTTTGTAAGGACATAATGTCAAAGTCCGAGCTTCCGCGAGAGTCGGAAACCGTGCGCCCTCGCCCCGGATGACCAAGTGAGCACGACAACGCTTTTCCGTCGTCTGAGCGAGGTCCTGCGGGACGAGGTTAAGCACGATGCGCGAGTGGAGGTGACCGGCCCGCGAGCGTCGGATATCGTGCGCCCTCGTCCCGGCCGGCCGAGTGAGCACGACATGCTTTTCCGTCGTGCAAGCGAGACCGGGCGGGGCGAGGTTAAGCACGATGCGCGAGCGGGCCAGAAGACAGTCGGGGCGAGGTTAAGCACGATGCGCGAGCGGAGGTGACCGGCCGCGAGCGTCGGAAATCGTGCGCCCTCGTCCCGGATGGCCGAGTGAGCACGACATGCTTTTCCGTCGTGCAAGCGAGACCGGGCGGGGCGAGGTTAAGCACGATGCGCGAGCGGGCCAGAAGACAGTCGGGGCGAGGTTAAGCACGATCGCGAGCGAGCGGGAGGTGAACCGGCGCAGGCCGACGAGGAAGCCGACGCCCCAGGCGATGTGGGTGGCCGCAGCAAGCACCAGGGGCAGCCGCCAGCGGGCGGCCGGCGGCAGCGGCGGCGTGCCGATGATCGAGCCGCCGATGATCAGCAGCAGATAGCCGGCCGGGGCAAACAAGCCCGAGCGCAGCAGCCGGGAACCGGTACCGAGGCCGACCACCCCGCTGACCAGACCGCCGACGATCCCGAGCACGGCGACCGGTGGGGCGAGATAGCGCGGGCTGGCGGTTTCCGGATAGCGGCGGACCACCTCGCGACGCCAGCGGCCGGTCTCGTACATCTGCTTGATCAGGGCCGCGAAGCTGGACCGCGGCCGATAGGTGACCCGCAGGTCAGGGGAGAACCAGATCAACCGACCGCTCTTGCGGAGCCGGTAGTTGAGCTCCCAGTCCTGGGCGCGGTGCATGCTCTCGTCGAAGCCGCCGAGCGCCGTCAACGCCTCCTTCTGGAAGACCCCCAAAAACACCGTTTCGGCCTCACCGGCCGACGACTCAGCGAGGTGAAAGCTGGAGCCGCCGAGTCCGAGCCTGGTCGTGTACGCGGTGGCCACCGCCTGCTCGAACGGTGTCGTCCCGCGCGCATCCATCACCCCGCCGACATTGGCCGCCCCCGTCTCAGACAGCAGCTCGACCGCTCGGGCGATGTAGCCGTCGGTCAGCTCGCCGTGCCCGTCGACCCGGACGATGATGTCGTGCCGGGCGGCGGCAACGCCCAGATTGAGGGCGGACGGCGTCTTGGCCAGCGGGTTCTCGACGACCCTGATGCGGGCATCGGCCGCAGCCAGTGCCGCGGCGATCTCGTGCGTCCGGTCCTTGCTCGGCCCGACCGACAAGATGACTTCGAGTTCGCCGGGATAGTCCTGTTCGAGCACCCGCTGGACCGCGGCCCGGAGGTGGCGCTCCTCGTTCAGCACCGGCATCACGACACTCACTCCGGGCCACTCCGTCACGGCTTCATCCTGTCAGGAACCAGCGGCGAAAGTCGGCAGGTCGTCCGGCATCGCGACGCGGCCTCGACCTGACGTGACGGTGACCGGGCTCAGGCCGCGCAGACCTTGCTGAGATTGCTCGTCTGACCGGTCTTCCCCGTCTTCGACTTTTTCTTCGGCTTCGGGGTGCCCGACGTGGTGGGCGCCGGCGTGGCGTTCGGGTTGGCGGCCTTCGCATCGGCGGCTTCGGCCTTGTCGATCTTGGCCTGCACCGCCGCGCGAACGACCGCGAAGTCCGGCGCTCCCGGCTGGATCAGCGGCGGCACGATCGAGACGCTGGCGACCGGCACCGTCTTCGCCTTGGTGGCGAGATCCAGCATGGTCGAGATGTCGGAAGTCGGGATGTCGGTCGCGACCACCTCCTTGCCGGCCGAGGCGATCTTGTTGAACTTCGTCAACACAGTCATGGGGTCGAGCTGCTTGAGCATCGCGTTCATCACGCACTTCTGCCGCACCATCCGGTCGTAGTCGCTGGAATCGGACCGGGAACGGGCGAACCACAGGGCCTCGCGCCCGTCGAGCTGCCGATCCTTACCCGCCTCCACGTGGCCGTAGATCTTCGAACCGCCGCCACCGATCGGCACCCGCCGGTAGACGTCCATGGTGATCCCGCCGAGCGCATCGACCAGATCGGAGAAACCGCGGAGATCGATCAGTGCCCAGTAGTTGATGGTCAGTCCGGTGGCACCCTCGATGGCCTCCTTGGTTGCCTGGGCACCCGGATTCCGCACGTGGGGGTAGAGCTCCTTGTGCTCACTGGCGTAGGTGTAGATCGCATTCAGCATGCAGGAGTGGTCCGCACAGCTGTAGCCCTTCGGGAACTTCTTGTGCAGCGGAGACGACTTCGCGAACGGCACGTCCTCGAGATTGCGCGGCAGCCCGATCAGCACTGTCCGTCCGGTCTCGGCGTCGATGCTGGCCACGGTCATGCTGTCCGGGCGCAGGCCGACCCGATCCTTACCGGCGTCGCCGCCCATCAGCAAGACGTTGTAGCGACCCTGCTTGGTCACCTGATCACCGCCGCCGGCAAAGACCGTGCTGACCAGGTCACGCTGGGCCGACACCATGGTCGCCGAGGCCACGAGACCGCCGAGCACGGTGAAGACCAGACCGAGGTTGAGGGCGGCGAATCCGAGTCGGTGCCGCCGGGCGAGCTCCGGTGGCCGGGAGATCCGCCAGGCGTCGAGCAGCAGCGCGGCCCAGCCGATGCCGATCGCGATCAGCCCGAACTGCACGATCCGGAGGGTCGGTCCGAAGGTGAACACAGCAATCGCGGCGTTGTGGGCCAACAGGGCCAGCAGCGCGCTCGCCCCCGCCGCGATCCACAGTCCGATCCAGACGGCGAGCGACGCTCGACCCAGCCGTCGGTTGCCGGCGGCGATCTGCGCCGAGCCGGGCAACACCAGGGTCATGGCCAGAAAGGTCAGACCGCGGCGCAACTTGATCCGCTCGCTGCGCTGCTGGTGCGTGTGGAGAGAATTCGGGAGCATGGGGGGCTGGACGTCATCCTGCACGTCCTCCGCGGTGCGAATGGACACCCGAGGCCTTTCGGTCTGACATTGGGGGAAGGAATCTCCGAGGAGATTTCGGCCAGTGTGTCAGCGCCGGACCGCTTCGGCGCTCGTGCCACGCCGAGAAGGCCGACTTGGCTCGCCGGTCGCGACAAAATCCAGGCGTGGATACTCCCGAAGTCTGATCTCGATGGCCGTCGCTGCCGGGTAGTTTGAATGCATGCCGAGCGGCCGCGATGACAATCTCGACTGGCTCTACGGACGCGACCGGCCCCAGCCGTCCGATCCGGAGCCGACCAGAGTCATGCCGGCAGCGTGGGACGGATCAGCGGGTCCACAGTCGGGTCCCAGCGATCGGCCACCCGTCGGACCAAGCCAGCAGATGCCGCCCGGTTATCCGACGATGCCCGCGTACGGTGCCCGTCCCGCCGGGCCGACCGGACCGGCCGGGCCACCTGGACCGGGTCGACCCGCGGGGCCGGGCGGGCCACCGCTCCCGCCGCCGACCGGCAAGCCGCCCAAGCAGCGCCATCCCGTTCGCAACGTCGTCCGGGCGGTGTCGATCCTGCTGCTGCTGATCGTCGTCTGGCTGGTCGGCGTGCCGGCGTACGCGTGGAGCCACGTCGGCCGGGTCGCTGAGGCGCCTTCGGGGCAACGCCCGGGAAATCAGCCAGGCAAGACCTTCCTCTTGGTTGGTTCGGACTCGCGCGATGGCCTGTCGAAGGCCGAGCAGAAGAAGTTGGGCACCGGGAACGTCGCGGGCCAGCGCACCGACACGATCATGATCTTGTACCTTCCGCCGGGCGGAAAGCCGGCGCTGATCTCCTTGCCCCGGGACTCCTACGTGGACGTTCCGAAGAACGGCAAGAACAAGATCAATACCGCGTACGCGTTCGGCGGACCGCAACTCCTGGTCAAGACCGTTGAGCAGAACACCGGGCTACGGATCGACGGCTACCTGGAGATCGGGTTCGGCGGCTTCGTCAATGTCATCGACGCGCTCGGCGGCATTGAGATGTGTCTCCCGAAGGCGATCAAGGACCGCGATTCCCACATCGACCTGCCGAAGGGCTGCCAGACGCTCGGCGGCGTTGATGCGCTCGGCTACGTGCGGATGCGCAAAGCCGACCCCCGCGGCGATCTCGGTCGAGTCGAGCGGCAGCGTCAACTGCTCGCCGCAGTGGCCAAGAAGGGCGCCTCCCCCGTCTCGGTGCTGAATCCGGTGCGCTATTGGCAGCTCTGCAACGCCAGCACCGACTCCATCAAGCTGGGTGAAACGACGTCCCTGTTCCAGATGATCTCGCTCACTCTCGCGATGCGGAAGATCTCCAACGATCAAGGACTGACCCTGACCGTCCCGGTGTCGAATCCGGGTGCATCCACCCCGGTCGGCTCCGCGGTGCTGTGGGACGACGCCAAAGCGAAAGCCATGTTCGCCGACATCGCTCGCGGCGACACCTCGAAGCTCGCCAAGTACGCGAAATAGTCCTCGCTCCGCCCGTCCGGCCCGGCCGTCGACGTCGGCAAAACTAGAGCGCGACAGTTTTCCATCTCCCCAAGTCAGCGCCTGGTAAGAATGTTAGAACAAACTCTTGACAAGCCTCTGCTGGTGCGCAACGCTATGGCAGTCGGCAAGGTCGCCGATCAAGACATTCGGAGGTCTGCTCGATGACTGCTCCAACTTTGGCGGATGCGCGTCCGTGGCCCTTCGGCCGTCAATCTGGAGCTTCCGGATCACCACAGAACCGGATCCTCCGGCCTCGCGCGACGGTAACGATCTCGCCCATGTGCGCGGTTCGGCTCAGCGCGGATCTCTTGGCCCCTTCAATCGCCCCGGCCCGTTGAGCACCTGCTCTCAGCGGCCGCCGTTCAAGCTCAACCACCGTTCAGGCACAACCACCTAGCGTCCGGGCGCCTCCCGGGAACCAACGAAAGGAATCATCGATGACTCCCAATCTGCTTCAAGGGCGGCCTCGCGGAAGGGTCTGACCTTCGCCGCGGTCGCGGCTGCGACCGTTCTCGCGCTGTCGGCCTGCAGCGGCGGCGGTGCCCCCAAGGCCACCGAGGCCCCGCAAGGCGGTGGCGGCGGTGGCGGGGACAACTCCGGTTACACCATCGCGATGATCACCCACGAGACCGCGGGCGACACGTTCTGGGACAAGATCAAGGCCGGCGCCAATCAGGCCGCGAAGAACAACGGCATCACGCTCAAGTATTCCAATGACCCGGAGGCCAGCAAGCAAGCCACGCTGATCCAGACGCAGTCGACTCCAAGGTCGATGGCATCGCCACCACGCTGGCCACTCCGGACGCTCTGAAGAGCTCGGTGCAGTCAGCCGTGTCCGCGAAGATCCCGGTCGTCGCGTTCAACTCCGGTATCGACCAGTACCAGGAGGTCGGCGCTTAGATGTACTTCGGCTCCGACGAGACCCTGGCCGGCACTACCGCTGGCAAGCGGATCGCCGAGGCCGGCGGCAAGAAGCTGCTGTGTGTGATCCAGGCCGCCGGCTCGGTCGCCCTGGAGGCCCGCTGCGCCGGTGTCAAGAGCCGGCGTCGCCAACACCGAGAACATCCAGGTCAACGGCGCTGACGATTCGGCCGTCACCTCGGCCCTGCAGGCCAAACTGTCCACGGACAAGGACATCGACTACATGGTGACGCTCGGGGCGCCGATCGCGCTTGATGCGATGAAGTCCATCGATGCCGCCAGCAGCTCGGCCAAGCTCGCGACGTTCGACCTCAACGTCGACGCTGCGCAGGCGATCAAGGACGGCAAGATCCAGTTCTCGGTCGACCAGCAGCCTTACGTTCAGGGCTACCTCGCCGTACAGTCGCTGTATCTGAACCTGAAGAACGGCAACGACATCGGTGGTGGCAAGGCGACCCTCACAGGCCCGTCATTCGTCGACAGCACCAACATCGACGTCATCCTCCCGTTCGCGAAGAACAACACCCGCTAGTTCCTCCTCCGGGTTGGGTCGCGCGCGATGGCGGCGGCCTTACCTGGGCATCAGGCAATGAATCGGAGCCCCAACCCATGAGTCAAACCGTCAAGACTCCACCCGCGGCCGGCGCGCCGGTGGAGGCGTCCAACCGAGTCACCCTCGGCCTGTCAAACCGGCTGCTGGCCCGCCCCGAGGTTGGCGCCTCGGTTGCCGCCATCGTCATCTTGATCTTCTTCTTGATCGTCGCTCCACCGTTCCGCTCACCGGAATCGTTCTTCACTGTGCTCTACCAGGCCTCGACCATCGGCATCGTCGCCGTTGCCGTCGGCATGTTGATGATCGGTGGCGAGTTCGATCTGTCGGCCGGTGTCATCGTCACCTCGGCCGGACTGGTCAACGCGATGATCTGCTACAACCTCGGGATGAATCTCTGGGTCGGCGCGATCGTCTCCCTCGTCTTCGCTCTCGCCATCGGCTTCATCAACGGCTACCTGGTGATGCGAACCGGCATCCCCTCGTTCTTGATCACGCTGGGCACCTTCTTCGTGCTCCAGGGTGCCAACCTCGGCATCACCAAACTCGTCACCGGATCGGTGTCGACCCCCAATATCAACCAGATGGACGGCTACGCGTCTTTGAAGGCGATCTTCTCGTCCAGCTTCAAGATCGGCCCCGTCACCGTCTGGACCTCAGTGCTGTGGTGGATCGCCTTCGTCGCCCTTTCGGCGTACATCCTGCAGCGGACCAAGATCGGCAACTGGATCTACGCGGTGGGCGGCAACGCTGACAGCGCCCGCGCGGTCGGCGTACCCGTCAAAAAGGTCAAGATCGGCCTGTTCATGAGCGTCGCCTTCCTGGGTTGGTTCATCGGCATGCATACCTTGTACCGCTTCGACACCCTGCAGGCGGGCAACGGCATCGGCAACGAATTCCTCTACATCATCGCTGCTGTCGTAGGCGGGACCCTGATGACCGGCGGCTACGGCAACGCGGTGGGTGTGGCCATCGGGGCCTTCATCTTCGGCATGACCCGACTGTGCATCGTGTACGCCGGATGGGATCCCAACTGGTTCGCCGCGTTCCTCGGCGTCATGCTGCTGATGGCCGTCATGGTCAACCTCTACGTCAAGAAGCTCTCGACCGCACGAAAGGTGGGTTGATCATGACCGACACCCTGGCCGAACACGCCGACCCCGAGCTCCACAAGGGCGAGCCGCTGATCGAAATGAAGGACGTGGGCAAGACCTACGGCGCTATCCGGGCTCTCAAGGGCATCAACCTCACCGTGAATGCCGGCGAGGTGACCTGCGTGCTGGGCGACAACGGCGCCGGCAAGTCGACCCTGATCAAGATCATGGCCGGACTGCACCCGCACAATGAGGGCGAGCTGCTGGTGGACGGACAACCCGTCCGCCTCTCGTCGCCGCGCGAGTCGCTGTCGCACGGCATCGCCACCGTCTATCAGGACCTGGCCGTGGTCAGCCTGATGGAGGTCTGGCGGAACTTCTTCCTCGGCTCGGAGCTGACCAGCGGCAAATTCCCGCTGTCCAGCCTGAAGATCAAGGACATGAAGCGGATCGCAGACGAGGAACTGCGCAAGATGGGCATCGTGGTCAAGGACATCAACCAGCCCATCGGCACGCTGTCCGGCGGCCAGCGCCAGTGCGTGGCCATCGCTCGCGCGGTCTACTTCGGGGCTCGCGTGCTGATCTTGGACGAGCCGACCGCCGCCCTCGGCGTGAAGCAATCCGGTGTCGTGCTCAAATACACGGCCGCGGCTCGCGACGCGGGTCTCGGTGTGGTCTTCATCACCCACAACCCGCACCACGCGTACCTGGTCGGCAACCACTTCATCATCTTGAAGCTGGGCGCGGCCGTGCTGGACAAGAAGCGCTCTGAGGTCGGACTCGACGAACTGACCCGGCAGATGGCGGGCGGCGACGAGCTCACCGAGTTGTCGCACGAACTCCAGCGCTGACCCGTGGGCAGTAAACGAGCGCCGAGTTCGGATCTCGTTCCTCGATTCTTCGGCGCAACCCGTGCGCTGAAGCAACATCAAGGAGGTGCAATGATGCGCCGAATTTCGTCTCTGCTGGTCATCGTGGTGATGGCGGTGGTGGGATCCGTCGTCACCGCCACACCGGCGGCCGCGACAACCAAGAACAGCTGTGGTTCGAGGGTGTGTCTCACCATCGTCTACAGCGGTACGAAAGTCTCGAAGGCCACGGTGTCGGTGCCGGGTCTCGGCGAGGGGACGGTGGTGCGGCTGTACTACCGCAACTACTACCGTGAGCACACGCAGCACTGCTTGCCGTGCGCATATCAGTTCGCGGTGAACCAGTCCTACGCCCATGGGGACCGCGTCTACGGCGGCGCGTGGCTCAGTTCGACCTTCCTCGGCGAGGCGTCCGTCGTTATTCCCTGAGCACTGAGGCTCGCTCGAACGCACGGGTGCCGGACAGCTGCAGATCTGACTTTCGGGGGCAACTGTTCGGCACCCGGGCATTTCGAAGCCGGACCGATCCGGAAAGGACGACAACATGAGTTCCTCAGGCTGGTACTCCCCTGGCTCGTGCTCGCTCGAGGACTTCCGCCGGGTGGTGGAGGTGTCGACCGACCCGGCCGACTATCCCTGGGCCGATGAGGTCACGCTGAACGTGCTGGTCTACGGGTCGAAACTGGCCGCCGGGGTGGGCGACCCCGAGCTCCGAGCACAGATCCAGGCTGAGCTGGCCCAAGCCCTGAACCACGGACCCGGGATCGTCGTCTTCAAGGAGGCCTTCCCCGCGTCGGTCGTCGACCGGGCCACCGAGGCCTTCAATGCCCTGATCGCCGCCCAGAAGGCCGCCGGCACCGCCTCCGGTGATCATTTCGCCAAACCCGGAGCCAACGACCGGGTCTGGGGGGCCCTCGACAAGCTGGCGCTGCATGATCCCGACGTCTTCGCCGACTACTACGCCAATGACGTGTTGAATCTGGTCAGCACCGCCTGGCTCGGGCCGTCGTATCAGGTCACCTCGCAGGTCAACGTCGTCAATCCGGGCGGACAGGCGCAGGTCGCCCATCGCGACTACCACCTCGGCTTCATGTCCGCGGAGCAGTCGGCCCGGTTCCCGCCCACGCTCATCAACTCTCGGCCGCGCTGACCTTGCAGGGAGCGGTAGCCCACGGCAACATGCCGGCGGAGACCGGACCGACTCTCTACCTGCCCCACTCCCAGAAGTACGGCCCGGGCTATCTCGCCTTCCACGATCCCGACTTCACTGCCTACTTCGATGCCCACTATGTCCAGCTTCCGCTGACCAAGGGTGACGCCGCCTTCTTCAATCCGGCCCTGTTCCACGGCGCCGGTACGAACCGGAGCGCCGACGTACGCCGAATGGCCAACCTGCTGCAGATCTCCTCCGCGTTCGGCCGGGCCATGGAAACCGTCGACCGAACCGCGATGAGCCGCGGGCTCTATCCGGTCCTGACGGCCTGGAAAGCCGCCGGAGCGAGCGAGCGGGCCATCCGCAACGTGATCGCCGCCTCGAGCGAGGGGTACGCCTTTCCCACCAATCTGGACCGTGACCAGCCGGTCGACGGCCTGGCGCCGTTGACCCAGGCCGAACTGGTCTGGGAGTCGTTGGGTCAAGGCCTCGATCTTGATCGTTTCGAGTCCTTGCTGTCCGCCCAGACCGACCGTCGATTGTCGCTCGGAGGCTCGTACTGATGTTCACCCAGACCTCTTCATCCCCTATCAGGTTAGGAATTCCGCTATGACCGTAGACCGCTCCGCCCAAGACATTGTCATCTCGCACGGGGCGCGTACGCCCTTCGGCAAGCTCAACGGCGGGCTTGTCCGACCTCACCGCAGTCGATCTCGGAGCGCACGCCATCCGCCAGGCGCTGGAGCGCGCGGCGTCTCCGGCGACGCGGTCGACGCGGTGATCATGGGCCAGGTCATCCAGGCCGGGGCCGGACAGGGTCCCGCCCGCCAGGCCGCCGTAGCCGCCGGCATCGGTTGGGACGTGCCGACGATCACGATCAACAAGATCTGCCTGTCCGGGTTGACCGCGGTGATCGACGCCGCCCGGTTGATCAGGCCGGCGAAGCCACCGTGGTCGTCGCCGGCGGCCAGGAGTCGATGTCCCAGCGGGCCGCATCTGCTCCCCCGGTCCCGCAAGGGCTGGATCTACGGCGACGTCACCGTGCTCGACTCGGTGGCCTGGGACGGACTGATCGACGCCTTCGACCACCTGTCGATGGGCGCCTCGACCGAGCGCTCGATCGCCGAGCTCGGGATCAGCCGGGAGGACCAGGATGCGGTGGCCGCCGCGAGCCATCAGCGGGCCACGGCCGCCGCCTCCGACGGCATCTTCGACCATGAGATCGCGCCGGTGTCAATCCCCAACGCAAAGGCGACGACCTCGTCGTCGACCGTCGACGAGGGCGTCCGGGCCAACGTCACCGCCGAGTCGCTAGCTCGCACTTCGGCCTGCCTTCGACCGGCAGAGCGGCACCATCACCGCGGGCAACTCGTCGCCGCTCAGCGACGGCGCCGCGGCTCTGGTGGTGACCACCCGGGAGTACGCCGACAAGCCTCGGGGCGACGCCGCTGGCCGTCCTCGGAGCGCCCGGACAGGTCGCCGGCCCGGACAACTCGCTTGCACTCCCAACCGGCCCGCGCCATCGAGCACGCGCTGAAGCGCGCCGAGCTCAGCATCACCGACCTCGACTTCATCGAGATCAACGAGGCGTTCAGCGCGGTCGCGATCCAGTCGCTGAAGGAGCTCGGCTACTCCCGCGACCAGACGAACCTGCATGGCGGCGCCATCGCCGTCGGCCACCCGCTGGGCGCGTCCGGAGCCCGACTCGCCCTGCACGCCGCACTCGAACTGTCCCGCCGAGGCACCGGCCACGCCGCCGTCTCGCTGTGCGGTGGCGGCGGGCAGGGCGAAGCCCTGATCCTCAGCGCCGCCTGATCGGCCAGCGCCGGAACCCTGACCAGGAAGGCAGCACATGACCACGACCGCATCCGAGACCAAACCCTCCACGGCTCCGGCCGGCGATCGGCTTACCGGCCGGGTCGCCCTCGTCACCGGCGGCACCCGGGGCATCGGCGCGGCGATCTCGGCGAGCCTGGCCGCCGAGGGCGCGACCATTGCGGCCGGGTTCAGTGGCAATGTCGACGCCGCGGCCTCCTTTGCGGCGGACTTCGCCGACCGCTTCCACACGTCGGTGTCCACCCACCGCGGGAATGTCGCCTCCGCCGACGACTGCCGGCGGGTGATCGCCGAGGTGATCGAGCAACATGGCCACCTCGACATCTTGATCAACAACGCCGGCATCACCATCGACAAGACCGTGCTGAAGTTGACCGACGACGACTGGCACAAGGTGCTTGCGGTCAACCTGTCGGGCGCGTTCTTCCTGTCCCAGGCGGTGCTCGCCCACATGGTGGAGCGTGGGAGCGGACGCATCATCAACGTCAGTTCGATCATCGGCGAGATCGGCAACATCGGTCAGGCCAACTACGCGGCCTCGAAGTCGGGCCTGTTCGGCCTCACCAAGACCATGGCCCGGGAGGCCGCCTTCCTGCTGGAACGGGCCGAGAAGCTCTCCGACGACGGGGTCGGCGTCACCGTCAACACGGTGACTCCGGGCTACACGATGACCGAGATGGTCGCCGCGGTGCCGGAGAAGGTGCTGACCAAGATCAAGTCCCAGATTCCGCTGCGCCGGCTCGGCCGTCCGGACGAGGTCGCGCGGATCGTCGCCTTTCTCGCCGATGACGCCTCCTCCTACATCACCGGCCAGGTGTGGGGCGTCAACGGCGGCATGGACATGTGATCATCCCGATGCTCAGCCGCGCTCGAGTCTGACCGACCGTCCGGTGCGCAGGCTCTCGTTGGCGGCATCGGCCAGCACCAGCGCCTCGCGACCGTCGACAAATCCCGGTGACGGCTTGGTCCCCTGCTCGACCGAGGTGATCAGATGATCGAGTTCGGCGCGATAGGCCGGGGTGTAACGATCGAGAAAGAAGTTGAAGTACGGTGCGGCCGACCCGGTCGCCACGGCGTCGGAGCGCCGCACGCTGGTCGCCTGCTGGTTGCCGACGCTCAGCATGGCCTCTGATCCGAAAGCCTCGATCCGCTGGTCGTAGCCGAAGGAGCAGCGGCGACTGTTGGTGATCTGGGCGAGGGCCCCGTCGGCGCCACGGAGCACCACCACGGCGCTGTCGATGTCACCGGCCTCCTGGATGTAGGGCTCGATGAGATTGCCGCCCATCGCCTGCACCTCGACCACCTCGCCCAGGAAGAACCGCGCGAGGTCGAAATCGTGGATGGTCATGTCCCCGAACAAGCCACCGGACGTCGCGATGTAGTCCGCCGGCGCCGGAGCCGGATCGCGACTGGTGATGATCAACTGCTCGAGCCGCCCGATCTCGCCGGCGTGCACCCGGTCGCGTACCTCACGGAAGGAGGGATCGAACCGGCGGTTGAAGCCGACCATGATCGCGGTCTCGGTGTCCTTGATCTCCGTCCAACAGGCATCGACCCGAGCAAGGTCGAGATCGATCGGCTTTTCGCAGAGCACGGCCTTGCCTGCGCGTACCGAGCGGGTCAGGAGATCGACATGGGTCGGAGTCGGCGAGGCGATGATCACC
Source organism: uncultured Actinomycetota bacterium (assembly GCA_963731295.1). Taxonomy (GTDB): domain Bacteria; phylum Actinomycetota; class Actinomycetes; order Propionibacteriales; family Propionibacteriaceae; genus Microlunatus. The sequence goes on along the minus strand of CAVSUP010000003.1, from coordinate 688,923 downwards.
GCATCGATGCGGTCATCGGCCAGGATCTCCTCGATGTCGGTGCTGGCCCGCCCACCGTAGACAGCGGCGACCTCACCGGCCGCCGACTCGAACGGGTCGTACGCGATCGCCAGCTCCGCCCGCGGATGGACCGCTATCGAATCGGCGTGAACGCGACCGATCCGCCCACACCCGAACAACCCGAACCGCAGCATGTCGCTCCTCTTCCCCGTCGTGAGGCTCCGGGCGGACCCCACCGATCCGCCCGTTACTCAAGCGTCCGTACGCGAGGGCCAGTCTGGCGCGCCGGCTCAACGTTCGAGCACGTAGGTGCCGGGCGCATCACCCAGGGGTCGATGTTGACGGCTGCCCGTCCGCGGCGGCTTCCGCATCCCGCCCGCCCGGGTGCCGATCCAGCCGGCCCAGTCTTCCCACCAGGTCGTCGGGTGGGTGACTGCGCCAGCCAGCCAGGCATCGGGATCAGCGGGTAGCGGCGCGTCGCCCTCGACGACCCGGTGGATCGATTTGGGGTTCGGCGGATTGACGATCCCGGCAATGTGGCCGGAGTTCGACAGCACGAACCGCACCTGACCGGCCGGCAGCAGGGCCCCGAGATAGGAGCTCCGCCACGGGGCGATGTGATCCTGCTCGGCGGCCAGGAAGTAGAGATCCTGATCGACTCCCGCCAGGTCGAGTCGCTGTCCGGCCAGCTCCATGGCCCCGCGCGCCAGCTGATTCTCCCGATAGCAGCTGCGCAGATAGAACGAATGCATCTCCGCGGGCATCCGGGTCGAGTCGGCATTCCAGCTGAGCAGGTCGAAGGCGGGCGGGTCCTCCCCCATCAGCCAACTGCTGACCACGTAGTTCCAGATCAGATCGTTGGTGCGCATCAGATCGAACGACCGACGCATGTTCTCCGCGGGCAGGAAGCCGGTCCGACGCATCGTCTTCTCCAGCCTGGTCACCGTGGCCTCGTCGGTGAAGACACCCATCAGCCCCGGCTCACTGAAGTCGATCAAGGTGTTGAGGAAGGTCGCGGAGTTGATCTTGTCCGCGCCGATCGCGTCCAGGTAGGCCAAGGTCGCCATGGTCAAGGTCCCGCCCAGGCAGAGACCGAGCAGGTTCACCTTCGCCGATCCGGTGATCTCGGTGATCACCTCGATCGCCTCCAGCGGCCCCGACAGCAGATAGTCGTCCATCGTGATCTTGCTCATCGAGTGGTCCGGGTTGCGGTAGCTGATCATGAAAACCGTATGCCCGTGCTGCACGGCCCACTCGACCAGGCTGCGGCCGGGGGCCAGATCCATCACGTAGTACTTGTTGATCCACGGTGGGCTGAACAGCAGCGGAATCTCGTGGACCTGGGGGGTCTCCGGCGCATACTGGATCAGCTCCATCAAGTCGTTGCGAAACACGACCTTGCCCGGGCTGATCGCCATGTTCTCACCGACGTTGTGCACTCCGGTCGCGACCTGACGGGGGGAACCACCGTTGTTGATCAGGTCCTTGGCGAAATTGCGGGCTCCCTTGGCCAGGGACAGGCCACCGGTCTCCAGGGCGCGCTTGATCACCGCGGGATTGCCGGCGAAGAAGTTGGTGGGAGCCACCGCGTCGATCAGCAACTGGGTGGCGAACTCGGCCTTGCGCTTTACCTCTTCGGTGGTCTCGGCGTCGCGGACGATCGCCAACAGCGAGCGCTCCCAGGCGAGATAGCTTTCCCGGAGCAGCCAGTACGAGGCGTTCTGGGCCCAGGTCGGATCGGCGAATCGCTTGTCCCGTGGTCGTTTCGGATCGTAGGCGGAACGGCCGCCGAGCGATCGAACCACAGCCGACCGCGAGGCCTTGATCAGCTCGGCGCTTTCCTTGGCCACGGCGCCGATCACCCGATCCGGGCGGCTGGCCACCGAGACCGCCGTCCGGGCCAGGGCCGGGAGCAGCGAGATCGGGTCGAGTCGGCCGAGCAGGTCGGGCTTCGCGAACAGCTCGGAGCTGCTCTGCAGTGCCTCGGCCAACCGCCGGCGGACCGCTTCGTCGACGACATCCCAGGCGGATTCGCTGCCTTCGTTGCTGGCCGCAGTGCTCACTGGACGTCCTCTCGGAGATGTCGAACGGTTGGTGCACGCGGGGTCCGCCGGCCGCGAGTGCGTCGCCGGGTCGCCGTGGCCTGACGCATGGCTCGGTAGGCCTCGGTGAGTGACCGCCGTTGCGAAGCGGTCAGCCCCGGATCGGCCTCGATGGCCTCGACGGTCGGCTGGCCGTCGTCGGGGTCGCAGTCGGGATCGCGGAGCACCGATGCGGAGATTTGCAGCGCCTCGGCCAGGGCATCGAGCACCTCGGCGGACGGATCGCGGAGGCCCCGTTCGATCTGCGACAGGTAGGGCCCGGAGATCCCGGCCAGCACCGCGAGCTGCCGCATGGGCAACGCGGCCAGCTCTCGCTGCCGTCGAATGATGTCTCCGAGAGTCGGATGATCATCTGCTGCCGGCCGCTGTGCCACCGCCCCAGCCTACGACCGGCCTACTTCAGGAGGTCGCGGGCGGCTGAGGTGTAGGCGGCGGTGACTTCGCTGACGAAATCGGCCTGCGCCTTGATCGTGCTGCTCACCCAGTCGACCTGACTGGTGCCCGCCCACAGGTGCTGGAAGCCGACGTAGGACGAGACGGCCTTCTCGTACGTGTCGACCGAAGCGTTGCCGGCCTTCTTGGCCGTCGCGACGGCCTGCTCGTTCAGGGCGCGTACGCGATCGGCCGCGGCATCGAACCTGCCGGCCAGGTCGTGCACGGTGGGCTTGGTGGTGCTGGTAGCCACAGTGGCCTCCTTCTGGATCGACGAACTCGATCGGGGTTCAAATGTTAGCCGAGAAACGCTAGCTTTGCTAGCGCTTCCGCCGGTGATCTTGATCAGCCGGCGGGCCTATCATGATCAAATGGCCCGCAGCGAAGATCGACGACCGGATCTGGTCGGGGAGATCATTCGCCAGCAACGAGAGCTTGCGGCGCTGCCGCTCCGTCAGCTCGCGGCCCTGACGGGGATCTCCAATCCCTATCTCTCCCAGATCGAACACGGCCTTCGAGCCCCCTCGGCCGCGGTGATGGACAGCATTGCCCGGACGCTGGGCATTCCCGTCCGCATCCTGCGGCCAGACGCCGATGCGGTCAACGAAGGCGCGGTCAACGAAGGCGAACGCGAAAACGCATCAGCGTCAGACGTTCAGCCCTCCCTGCTTGAGTCGATCCGCCAGGACCCCGCCCTCACATCGCAGCAGCGCCGGGCGCTCGCCGAGATCTACACCGCCATGACCGAGGTGACCGACAGCGCGCGCGAACGCCGCCGCTGATGATCAACGCCCGAGAAGTTGCCGGGCCATCACGATCCGCTGGACCTGGTTGGTTCCCTCGTAGATCTGGGTGATCTTGGCGTCGCGCATCATCCGCTCGACCGGATAGTCGCGGGTGTAGCCGTAGCCGCCGAGCAACTGGACCGCGTCGGTGGTGATCTCCATGGCGACATCGGAGGCAAAGCACTTGGCCGCCGCACCGAAGTAGGTGAGATCGGCATCGCCCCGCTCCGACTTCGCCGCCGCCGCATAGGTGAGCTGCCGCGCCGCCTCGAGCTTCATCCCCATGTCGGCGAGCATGAACTGCAGACCCTGGAATTCGGCGATCGCCTTGCCGAACTGCTTCCGCTCCTGCACGTAGCCGAGCGCGTAGTCCAAGGCGCCCTGGGCGATCCCGATGGCCTGAGCCGCGATGGTCACCCGGGTGTGGTCGAGCGTCTTCATCGCGGTGCCGAAGCCCGTGCCTTCGGCACCGATCAGCCGCGACTCGGGGACCCGGACGTTGTCGAAGTAGACCTCGCACGTCGGCGAGCCCTTGATGCCGAGCTTCTTCTCCGGCGCCCCGAACGACAGCCCGGCGTCGGTCCGCTCGACGACGAACGCGCTGATGCCCTTCGATCGGGCATCGGGGTCGGTGACCGCAAAGACGGTGTAGAGGTCGGAGACGCCGGCATTGGTGATCCACCGCTTGACCCCGTTCAGCACGTAATGGTCGCCATCACGCACGGCCCGCGTCTTCATGCTGACCGCATCGGATCCGGCGTCCGGCTCGGACAGGCAGTAGGAGGCCATGGAGTCGCCCCGGGCGATCGACGGCAGATACTGCTGCTTCAACTCAGGGCTCGCCGACAGCAACCAGGGCAACGAGGCGAGTTTGTTCACCGCCGGGATCAGCGAGGACGAGGCGCAGGCCCGGGCCACCTCCTCGATGACGATCACGGTCGCCAGGGCGTCGGCCCCGACCCCGTCGTACTCCTCGGGGATGTGCGGTGCGTGGAAGTCCGCCGCGACCAGGGCCTCGTAAGAGGCCTTGGGGAATTCGGCCAGCTCATCAGCCTCGGCGGCGTTGGGCGCGACCTTCGCCTCGCACACCTCGCGCACGGCGGCGCGGAACGCCTCGTGCTCCTCGGTCGGCCGGTACAGATCCTCGAAGTCGCTCACAATCGGCAGCGTAGCCCGGCCCTCCTGACGCCGCCTGCGCCTACAGGGTCGCGGCCCGGGGGTCCCAGTCGTCGGGCAGCAGTGGCGGCACCTCGACCGTGCTGTCCACGGTGACGAACTGCCGGGCGTCGACTGACTCGGCGATCGCGATCATCGCGTCGAGCACGTGGTAGGCGAGCGCGCCCTGAGCCCGATGCGGAGAATCGGACCGGATGGCCCGGGCCATGTCCAGGGCTCCCGTACCGCGGCCGGACAGCTCGGCCGTCGTCTCGATCGTCTCCCAGTCGTCGGCGCCACGCTTCCTGATCCTGATCTCGCCGTCGAACATGTTGGGATCCGGGAACAGCAGGGTCGCATCGCTGCCGTTGAGCTCCAACACGGTACGCGGCAGCGCGGAGTCGAAGGAGAAGATGCTCTGGGCTGACTGACCCGACTCGAACTGGGCGAGGGAGCTGACGTGGCTCGGCACCTCGACGTCGAACTCCTCGCCGGCCATCGGCCCTGACCCGATCACCCGACGGTCGCGGGCCTTGGAGCCGAGACGCGGCGACGGCGGCGATCGGACCGAGGGTCTGGATCAGTGCCGTCAGGTAATACGGGCCGATGTCGAACAACGGCCCGGCACCCTGGGCGAACAGGAACGCCGGGATTGGGATGCCAGGAGTCCGGCCCCGGTCCCTGCATCAAGATCAAAGCAGTCAGCGGTACGCCGATGTCACCGCGCTCGATCACCCGCCGAGCGGTCTGGAGCCCCGCGCCCAGGAAGGTATCGGGGGCGCAGCCGACCCGCAGGCCGGCCGCTTCAGCGGCCTCCAGCAGGCCCTGCGCGCTGGGCCGGTCGAGCGCGAGCGGCTTCTCGTTCCAGACGTGCTTCCCGGCCGCGATGGCCTGGCCCGCGACCTCAGCGTGGGCCGCCGGAATCGTCAGGTTGATCACCAGCTCGACCGCGTCGTTCTCCAGCACGCTCGCCACGTCCCCGGCCGACGGGATTGCGTGATCAGCTGCTTTCTGCCGCGCGGCGTCGGGGAACAGGTCGCCGATGGCCACGACCTCGGTATCGGGAAAGTTGTGCAGATTCTCCAGATAGGTCGTGCTGATCGTGCCGGCACCGATCACGCCGATGCCCATCGGTCCCTGGCCGGCCATCCTCACGCACCCGCCATCGACAGCACGTAGTCCCGGCCCAGCCCGGACGGCCTCGAGCAGATCGGTCTCGCTGTCGTCCAGCTCGACCACCCGCAGCGCCTGCGGCGCCGCCGCGATGATCGTCGGCGATCGGGATGATGCCGGTGCCGGCGGGCACCTGCTTCTTGGTGTCCAGCGAGCCGTCGCCGTCCTTGATGTGCAGCGCGACCACCCGCTCGCCGAGCCGCTGCAGCAGCTCGGGCACGTTCGGCGCCGCCCGCGTACGCCCAGTAGGTGTCGACCTCCAGCACGACGCCAGGCTCGAGCTGGTCGGCGAAGACCTCCAGGGCGTGCCGACCGTCGATCATCGACTCCAGTTCGAAGTGGTGATTGTGGTAGCCGACCCGCAGTCCGTGCTCGGCTGCCTCGCGCGGCGGCGGCATTGAGCTCGGTGGCGATCTGGGCCACGTCTGTCGACGTCCTGCCAGCGCGCCGGGTCCACCATCGGCTCGATCACCGTGCCGATGCCCAGCTCGACGGCCAGCGCGAAGATCGCGTCCTGATCACCGTTCAACAGACCGACGTGAGCAGTCGGCGCGGACAGTCCGTGCGCCGCCAGACCGCGTCCGCAGCTCGTCGGCGAAGCGGTCGAGCCGAACGGCTCGACGGCGGTGAAGCCGAAGCCGGCCAGCTTGGCCAGGGTGCCGTCGAAATCGTCCGCGAGCGCGTCGCGGACGGTGTAGAGCTGGACGGAAAGGTCGGGCATGAGGCGCTCCTCAACAAGATCGACTGGACGGCGGTGACGTTCGTTGATCACTGTAACGGGACCGTAACGCTCGGGTTTTCGCCGGTTGGTGAACCTCACCAGCCGCCGCGGTGTAGAGAGGGTGGAACGACCAGACCGACGACCGAGGCGGGAGCACTGCAGCACGACAGCGAGACCTCAGAAGCGCAGCTGATCGATCGGGCGCGGGCCGGCGATGCGGGCGCGTTCGGCCAGCTGGTTCGCAGGCATGCGTCGATCGCGAAGCGGATGGCGGTGCTCTGGGGAGCCGGGACCGAAGCCGACGACGTGGTCCAGGAGGCTTCGTCAAGGCGTACGCCGCGCTGGCCGGTTCCGGGCTGATGGCAACTTCCGGGCCTGGCTGCTGAGCATCGTGCACAACGAGACCCGCAACGTGCTCCGCAGCCGGGGGCGCCGGGTGGCCCGCGACGCGTTGGCCGGGCTGTCCGAATCCGGCTGGGAATTCGACCCGGAAGCCGAGACGCTGGCCCTGGTCCGGCGGGACGAACTGCGTCGCCTCGGTCCGCGGCTCTGCCGGCCCGGTTGCGCGAGGTGGTGGCCTGCCGCTACCTGCTGGAACTCTCCGAGGCCGAGACCGCGGTCGCCCTGGTCGATCCCCGCCGGGACGGTCAAATCCCGACTCCACCGAGCGTTGTCGATCTTGCGGAAGGAGCTGAACGATGCCTGACCCGGAGCACGATGTGGAGCACGACCTGGCGGCCCTGGGCCGGACCATGATCATCGAGGCACCGGCCGATGATCTTGTCGAGCAGGTGCTGGCCCGGATCGCCCGACCCGCACCGTCGCGCACCGCCCGGCTTCGCCGCTGGACCCGGAGGTCGCGGCGTCGGCTGATCGCGGTGCTCGTGGCCGTGTTGATCATCGGATTGGCCCTGACTCCCCCGGTCCGCGCGGTCGTCCGTGGCTGGCTCCAGCTCGGTGGCGTGCTGATCCGGACCGAGGCGCCGCCGGTCACCGGAACAGCACCGCCGACGTCGACGCCCGATCCGGCACCGACCGGCGGACGCACGGTCACGCTGTCGCAGGCCCGCGGCCTGGTCACCTTCCCCGTCGGCGATCCCCAGCATGCTCGGTGATCCGGAGCGCATCTCGGTCAGCGCGGATCGTCGCGTGGTGGCGATGGACTGGGGCGCCGGCGAGGAGGCCGTGCACCTCGATCAGTTCGACGGGACGATCTCCTGGGTGTTCGTCAAACAGACCGCGGGGGAGGTCACCTTCGTCGACGTGGCCGGTCGCGACGCGGTGTGGATCGCCGAGCCGCACGAGATCGTCTACGTGGATCGCGCGGGCGTCGAGCGCACCGAGCAGGCCCGGATCAGTGGTCCCTGCCTGGTCTGGGAACGGAGCGACGGGAATCAGACGGTGACCCTGCGACTGGAAGGCCGGCTCACCCGTGCGCGGGCCATCACCGTGGCCGAATCCGTGCGCTGACGTTGCCGGCCCGGCCCGGACCTACGTCGGAACCCGGGACCCCCACAGCACGCAGCTCAGGATGTGGCCGGGGGCGGCTGGGCCACGGTCGATTCCCGCAGCAGTTCGCGAGCGAGCAGCGTGCCCCCGGCCGTAGCCACCGGGAAGACCGCGGCGCCGGCAAACGGGATGGCGAGCAACAGGAAGGTCGGGACGGCAAACCCGAGGACGCGCGGACGGCGCCGACGGAGGGCCGATCGGCGATCGGCGAGCGTCAAGAGTCCGCGTCGTTCGAAGGCCGAGCCGATCAGCTCGATGGACAGCATCCAGCCACCGAACATGGCCGAGATCACCGGAACGATGGTCTGTCCGACGACCGGGATGAAACCGGCGGCGAACAACACCACAGCCCCTAGTGCCGACACCCCGATCAACGCGGCCGACTGGCGCAGCCCCCGTACCGACCCCACGCCCCACGGGCTCGTCGAGCTCCGGCACCTCGCCGAACTCGCGCTCGCAACTCTCCGACAGCCGGTCGTAGAGCGGCGAGCCGAGCGCCAAGGTCAAGGTGGTGAACGAGATCACCATGATCAACACCAGACCCGCGATCAGGGCGGCGCCGATCAGGATCCGGAAGATGATCCCGACCGTGCTGTTCAGATCGATGTTGAAGGGCATCAACGCGCCGAAGAATCCCGTCGAGCTGGCTGAACACCACGACCAGCAGCACGGTGAAGATCGCCGAGGTGATCAACGGCGGCAGCGAGCCGAGCAGGAAGAGCCGTGGCCGAGCGACGATCAGTCCGAAGCCGCGCCCCAGCAGCCCGACCCCGGCCACGAATTCGGTCACCCGGGTACGCCATGCCCAGAGGTTATCCGAATCGAGAACCGACGGCTCCTGCTCGGTGTACTACCGACGAGAACTCTGACCCGAGGAGACCGTCATGACCATCCGCCGCACCATGATCATCATCATCGCCGGGCTGATCGCCGTGGGTTGGGCGGTGGTGCCGATCACCGCGTACGCCGGCGGTCCGACCAGCGCGCTGTTGGTGCGGCTGAACGATCAGCGCGCCATCGGGCTCTACCACACGCGACTCCGGCGTACGACCGGCTCGTCAACGCGCTCGATGCCTACGGCAGTGCGACCGGTCCGGACACGGCGCCGGGCTCCGTCGGCGCCGGCGGCTCCGAGGCCGCCCGAGCTGACCTGGCTGATCCATGATCAACAGATCTGGCGGATCGACCGCATCTATCCGACGGCGGACGACGGCGTCTGGGTGCAGACCGTGTCCGATCCCACCGGCGGCGATCCGTTCGACCGGCCGGGGGTCTGGCATCGCCCGGCCGACCCAACCGCGCTGCTCGCGATCCTGTCCGCGAGTTCGACCGGCGCGCCTGCTCCGACCGGCTCGCCGGCCCTGACGACACCGACCACGCCACTCACTGGCTCCGGGTCACCGACGACCCAACGGGCCGGCACCTCCGGGCTGATGCTGCCCGGCGCCGCGCTGGTCGGCGCCCTGCTCGGGGTCGGAGGCACGTTGATCGTCCGACGGCCGCGACCAGAACCCGCAGCTCAGGACAGCTGACCCCGCACGGCGGCGCCCTTGGCCTCGGCCGCCGACTTGAGTTGATCCTGGAAGTCGATCATCCGCTGCTGCAACGCCGGATCGACGGCCGCGAGGATTCGGACGGCCAGCAGGCCCGCATTGCGAGCGCCGCCGATGGCCACCGCGGCCACCGGCACGCCGGCCGGCATCTGGACGATCGACAACAGGGAGTCCATTCCGTCGAGATACTTCAACGGCACGGGGACCCCGATCACCGGGAGCGGAGTGACCGCGGCGAGCATGCCCGGCAGGTGGGCGGCGCCGCCGGCTCCGGCGATGATCACCTGCACGCCCCGGCGGTGAGCGTTGCGACCGTAGTCGATCATGGCGTCCGGCATCCGGTGAGCGGAGACGACGTCCGCCTCGTAGCCGATGTCGAATTCCCGCACCGCCTCCGCGGCGGCACTCATCACCGGCCAGTCGGAGTCCGAGCCCATCACGATGCCGACCCGCACGGGATCGCGCCGTGGACCGGTCGTCGAATCAGGCATCCGGATCTCCCATCAGGTAGGCCGCCGCGTGCCGGGCCCGCTGGCGGACGAGGTCAAGATCAGCTCCGTAGGTCGTCACGTGCCCGACCTTCCGGCCGGGGCGCACCGACTTGCCGTAGAGCTGCACCCGGAGCAAGCGGTCGCGGGCGAAGCAGTGCACCAGTGCCGAAGGAAGGTCATCGACCGATCCGCCGAGCACATTGGACATCACCGTCCAGGGGGCCCGGGCGCTCGGGTCGCCGAGTGGCAGGTCGAGCACGGCGCGCAGGTGGTTCTCGAACTGCGAGGTGTGCGCACCGTCGATAGTCCAATGACCGGTGTTGTGGGGCCGCATCGCCAGCTCGTTGACCACGATCGAGCCGTCGGCGCGCTGCATCAGCTCGACCGCCAGCAACCCGACCACTCCGAGCTCGTGAGCGATGGAGAGGGCGAGCTGCTGTGCGCCCGTCGACTGCTCCTCGGTCAGCTCCGGTGCGGGCGTGACCGTCTGCACGCAGATTCCGTTGCGCTGCACCGATTCCGAGATCGGGTACGCGGCCGCCTGGCCGGACGGTGAGCGGACGACCAGCGCGCTGAGCTCGCGCGCGAAATCCACGTACTCCTCGGCAATGATCTGCACCCCGTCGGCCAATCCGGCGAAGGGTTGGCCGGCTTCGGCGGCCGCGTCGAGCTTCCACACGCCCTTGCCGTCGTAGCCGCCGCGGGAGGTCTTGGCGATGACCGGCCAGCCCTGCTCGTCGCCGAACGCCACCAGCGCGGCCTGGTCCCGCACCACCTGATAGGTCGGACAGGGAGCACCCAGGGCGGTCAGCCGATCCCGCATGATCACCTTGTCCTGAGCGTGGACGAGGGCCGCAGGTCCGGGTCGGACGAGCACCCCGGACGCCTCCAGCTCGCGCAGCAGGCCGGACGGCACGTGCTCATGGTCGAAGGTGATCACGTCGCAGCCGGCGGCGAACGCGCGTACGGTCGGCGGATCGGTGTAGTCGCCGACCGTGACGTCGTGGACCACGGTGGCGGCTGAGACATCCGGACCCTCCGCGAGGAGCCGCACGTCAACCCCGAGTCCGATCGACGCGGCATGCATCATCCGGGCCAATTGACCGCCGCCGATGATGCCGACGGTGAAGGTGCGCGCTGCCACTCGCCGAAGCGTACCGGTCGAATCAGCCCGGATCGGCCGAGACCGTGGCTGCCGTCACCAGCAGCGGCCGCGTGGAGTGGGTCTGGCCGGCGCGGGCGCCTTCGGCGATCGCGTCGAGCAGCGTCCGCGGCGCCAGGGCATCGCCGATCCGGGTGACGGTGAGGTCCGGGTTGCGGGTCCGGAGATCAGCGCTGAGTTCATCGAGCGCGCGGCGAGCGCCGGCGACCACGATGAGGTCGATCTGACCCGCCGGTCGGCGCACGTCGGATTCGCCGTCGAGCAGGGACCAGCCGCGGTCGTCGCGCTGCAGGGTGACCGAATCCACCAGTTCGACCCCGGCGAGCTTGAGCCGGCGGCGGACGAACCAGACCTGGGTCGGATCGACTCGGGCGGCCACCGACGGCAGGCTGGTGATCAGGCGAACGGTCCAACCCGCGGCGATCAGCGCCTCGGCGGCGGTCGGGGCGATGAATCCCCCGTCCTCATCGACAATCAGCGCGACGGCGCCGTCCTGCGGTGGCGTCGGGGCAGCGGACACGACGAGGTCGGCATCGACCACCGCGATCGGGCTCTCGAAGGCCCACTCCGGGAGCCGCAGCGTCGATCCGGAGGCGATCAGCACGGCATCCGGGTCGAGACCGAGGATGTCGTCGACGGTCGGATCGGTGTTCAGCCGCAGGTCGACGCCGGTGTCGGTGATCTGGTCGGCCAGCCACGAGAGGTACAGGCCCCAGCGCTCACGGCCCTGGCGACTGCCGGCGATGCGGGCCCGTCCGCCGAGCTGTCCACTGCGCTCGAACACGATGACCACGCTGCCCAGTTGGGCGGCCCGATAGGCCGCCTCGGCCCCGGCGACGCCGCCGCCGATCACCACGATCCGGCGGGGACGTGATGCGGGCTCTCCGACCGGGTCGGTGGTCGCCCGGCCGGCCGCGGTGTCGAGGTCAGCCTCGCGGATCGCGGGATTGACCGAGCACCACATGGGACGCCCCTGGTAGAGCCGACCGATACAGCCTTCGTTCAGACTGATACACGGGCGGGAATGCTGTCCGCGGGCGGCCTTCCTCGGGAGATCAGGGTCGGCGATCAGGGCCCGGGTCATGGCCACGAGGTCGACCCCGTCCTCGGTGAGCGCCCGTTCGGCCATGGCGGCGTCGAGGATCCTCCCGGCGACCAGCACCGGCACCCCGGTGGCCTGCCTCATCAGGCCGGCGGCCGGGCCGTTGGTGTTGAGGGGCAGCTCGTCGCCCGGGACGAAGACCGAGCTGGTCCGGTCGGTGTAGCCGGTGCCGTTGCCGATGCTCAGCACGTCGACGGCCCCTTCGGCGGTGATCGCCCGGGCCACCTCCCGCAGGTCAGCCATGGTCAGCGCCCCGTCGGGCAACGACTGGTCAGCGGTCATCCGGAAGCTGATGATGAAGTCATCTGAGGTCGACTCGCGGACCGCCGTCAGCACCTCGCGGGCGAATCGCACCCGGTTCTCCAGGGAGCCGCCGTACCGATCGGTCCGGTCGTTGACCGACGGGTCGAAGAATTGCTCGATCAGATGGCCGCCGAGCGAGGTCACCTCGGCGCCGTCCCATCCCTGCTTCATCAGGCGATGGGCCGAGGCTGCGAAGCGCTCGACCAGCTCAGCGATCTCCGACTCGGTCAACACCGCCGGGACCTCACGGTGTACGCCCTCCGGAAGGTCTGACACCGCCTTGAGCGCAACCCCGGACATCAGCGAGTTGCCGCGCCGGCCCATGTGGGTCAGCTGCGACATGATCAAGGCCCCGTTGTCGTGCACCCGACGGGCCAGGGTCTCCAGGGCGTCGTCGTTGCGCTCGTCCCACAGCGAGATCGAGCCGTACGAGGCGGCGCTGGTCGGCTCCACCGACGCCGACCCGAACGTCATCACCAGGCCGCACCCACCTTCGGCCTTGCGGACGTGGTAGTCGACCTCCGCTGCCGAGATCAGACCGTCGTGGCCCCAGCCGGTCGAGTGCGGAGTGGAGACGATGCGATTGCGCACCGTCCGGCCGCGCAACGGTTGCGGTGAGAACAGGACCGGCCACCGCTCTCGCGCATGGACTTCGAGCTGGGAAAGGTCAACATCCATCATGGCTCCTCCTCACTACGTTCGACCCCAGATGTGATCACATATCACATCTTCCTGTCCAGTCGGAGACGCCAGTAGGGTCAAGCCTGTGACGATGCCCAAGCTCCAGGAGCCGGCGCTGGTGACCGACCGGGTCTTTTCGGCCATCCACGACGCCATCATGAGCGGCCAGCTGCCGGCCGGCGCGCGGCTGCGGATCCGCGATCTGGCCGAGCAGCTCGGCACCAGCCCGATGCCGGTCCGTGACGCGATCGGGCGGCTCGAGCAGGCTGGTCTCGCTCAGCGGGTCGCTCACAAGGGCGCCGTGGTCACCGACCTGACCCCTGCGGAACTGGTCGACGTCTACGACACGCGCCTGCTGCTCGAGCGGGAGGCGACGAGGCTCGGCAGCCAGCGGCTCACGGCGGCCGACGGCGAGCGGATGCGGGTCGAGCAACAGAAGATGATGGAGGCCGTTGACAGCCACCGCGGTGCCGAGGCGCTCGACCACGATGAAGCCCTGCTGGCGATCCTCTACTCGGCGGCCGGCAATCCGGTCCTGATGGAGCTGATCCGCTCGCTGTGGCAGCGATGCCGGCCGTACAAGCTCCTCGGCGTGCAGCCCGCCCCCGGCGCAGCCGACCTCGGAAGCTGGTCATCCCAGGAGCGGCTCATCCAGTCCGCCTGCGCCCACGACTGGGAATCCGCCGTCGCCGTCACCGAGGAGTCGATCCGCAGCGCCACCGCACGGATCGGCGCCCGACTCCGCTGATCAGTCGGCCCGCCTCGACGGCCGGCCGGTCAGTGGAGCTTGAAGATCACCGATCGCTGGACGATGAAGTTCACGGTCGTGGCCACGCCCTGGGCGATCACGAACGACACGACCTGGACCACGGGACGGCTCAGTCCCTGCCGGGTGAGGAGTTCGAAAAGCAGGCTGAACAAGCCGACCTGCAGAGCGAAGGTGACGGCGTAGAGCCCGACAACGCCCAGGAACCGCCGGGTGGACGGCGCGGCCCGAAACGTCCAGCGGCGGTTGATCAGGTACGCGGTGGTGGTGCCCGCAACGAACGAACAGGCCTTGGCCACGGTGTGGCCCAGGCCGGCGAAGCCGAAGAAGCCATGCATCAAGATCACCAGCAGACCGAAGTCGACGACGGCGGACAGACCGCCGGTGATCACGAACCGGGTCAGCTGCGCGCGCAGACCGAGCGGGCTCTCCCGCTCGTCGATCGGCAGCTCGACAGGCTGCGGGAGCTGTGGTTGGTGTTCGGTCACGACCGGCGATCCTGCCAGCTCGGCCAGTCAGCCACCCGGCGGGCGTTGAAGGCCTCGATCCCCTCGCGGCGATCCGCCGAGAACGCGGCCAGGGCCCACGCTCGACCCTCGATGGCCAGGCCCTCGGCCAGCGTGGTGTCGAGACCTTCCCGCATCGAGCGCTTCGCCGCCCGCAGACTGACCGGCGACTGCCTGGCGATCTGTTCGGCCAGAGTGCGAGCGGCAGCTCCGGCCGTACCGGCCGGCACCAGCCGGTCAGCCAGGCCGATGCGGTGCGCCTCGGCGGCACCGATGCGCTTTCCCGTGAAGATCAACTCGGCGGCCCGGCCGGGCCCGATCCTCCGCGGCAGAAGCTGGGTGCCACCACCTCCGGGGATCAGGCCCAGCCCGACCTCGGGCAGGCCGAACTCAGCGACGTCCGAGGCGATGATCAGATCACAACACAACGCCAGTTCGCAGCCGCCACCGAGGGCATAGCCGTCGACGGCGGCGATCGTTGGCAGCGGGAACTGCAGCAGACCACCGAACGCCGCCTCGAAGACCCGGCGCTGCGCCCGAAGATCATCATCGGTGAAATCCCTGCGTTCCTTCAGATCGGCGCCGACACAGAATGCCTTGGCCGACGCGCTGCTGATGATCAGCACGGACGCCTGCGGGTCGGCGGCCAAGTCGGCGTACGCGTCGACCAGCAACTGGGCCTGCGCCGTGGACAGGGCATTCAGCGCCGCCGGACGGTTCATGATCAACTCGGCGACGTGCGCGGACGGCCGGTCGAGGCGAACCCCGTCGACGTCCGTCATTCGCGCCGATCCTCCGCGCCCGGCCGGAGGCGGCTGCGATCGCCGTCACCGAACAGCAGCTCGGTCAGCTCCTTGTGCACCTGCTCGACATCAGGCACATCGATCAGCGCGATCGTGCCGTCCTCGGCCGCCGTCTGGACATTCAGCGTGCCGCAGCGAAAGAGCCGATCGGTGATGCTCCGCTCAGACGACACCTCGTTGATGCGGTTCAGCGGAAGATCTTTACTGCTCTTGTTCACGATGCCGCTTCGGGTGATCAGCCGCCGATCGGTGATCGTGTACGTGGTGGTCCGCCAGCGCAGGAAGGGCAGCAGCACCCACCAGATCACCAGGATCAGCCCGAGCGTCGCGACGGCCAGCTGGCCCGCCGGTCGGTAGTCGGCGGGAATGGCGGCCGCACCGGCACCGACCGCCGCGCCGACCAGGATCGAGGCCACGGCCGGTAGCACCATCGCCTTGCCATGCGTCCGGGTGTGGATGATCACCTGCTCGTCGGCACCGAGCAGTTTTGGCGGAAGGCCCACGCCGTTCAGCGTACGTGCACGACGTCGCCGGCCCCTAGCGTCACGCGGCCGGCGTCGGTCCGGACGATCAGGCAGCCGTCGTCGTCCAGGCCGGTCGCCCGGCCGTAGATCGAGCGGTTGGCGGCCAGTTGGACCTGGACCTCACGGCCGACCGTTGCGCAGCGCTCGAGGTAGGCGCTGGTCACCGAAGTGGGATCACGCTGCCAGTCGGCCAGCACCGCGGCCAGCCGTTCGAGGACTTCGGCGACCACGCTGGTCCTGGCCGGCGCCTGTTCGCCCAGTAGGAGACCGAGCGAGGTCGCGGTCGGCACCGGCAGCTGCTCAGCGCTCAGGGAGACGTTGATCCCCAATCCCAACACGCAGACCGGGTCGGAGCCCGTCTCGACCCGCTCAGCCAGGATTCCGCAGACCTTCAGCTCACCGGCCAGCACGTCGTTCGGCCACTTCAGGGCCAGCTCGACCTCCCCGCCGGCGAGCCGCGCCGCGGCCTGCAGACCATCGGCCACCGCGAGCCCGGCCAGCAGCGGAAGCCAGGTCCACCGCTGGGGCTCGACGTCCGGCCGCAGACTCATCGACATCACAATCCCGGAACCGGGCGGAGCGACCCAGCTGCGGCCCTGCCGCCCGCGACCGGCCGACTGGTAGTCGGCGATCAACACGCTGCCCGCGGTCTCGCCGGCCCGGACCCGGGCCGCAAGATCAGCATTCGTGGAGCCGGTCTCCGCCACCAGATCCACGCGCTGCCAGATTCCATCGGATCGGATGAGTCGGCGTCGAAGCTCGGGCAGGTCGATGTGATCGGCGTCGGACACAGCTCGACCCTAGTGGCCTAGAGTCCGGCGTATGGAGCGCGACATCGCAGAGCCCGACATCCACACCACGGCGGGAAAGCTCGCCGATCTCGATCTGCGGATCGACGAGGCGGTGCACGCGGGCTCGGCGGCGGCGGTGGAGAAACAGCACGCCAAGGGTAAGAAGACCGCACGCGAGCGGCTCCAACTGCTGTTGGACCCCGGCTCCTTCACCGAGCTCGACGAATTCGCCCGGCACCGCTCGACCGCCTTCGGCATGCAGAAGAAGCGACCGTACGGCGACGGTGTGGTCACCGGCTTCGGCACTATCGATGACCGCCCGGTCTGCGTCTTCAGTCAGGATGTGACGGTATTCGGCGGCAGCCTCGGCCAGGTCTACGGCGAGAAGATCGTCAAGATCATCGACTTCGCGCTGAAGACCGGCTGCCCGCTGATCGGGCTCAACGAAGGCGGCGGGGCCCGGATCCAGGAAGGCGTGGTCTCGCTCGGTCTCTACGGTGAGATCTTCCGTCGCAACACCCACGCCAGCGGGGTGATCCCGCAGATCTCGTTGATCATGGGACCGGCTGCCGGCGGCCACGTGTATTCACCCGCGCTGACCGACTTCATCGTGATGGTCGACCAGACATCGCAGATGTTCATCACCGGGCCTGACGTGATCAAGACCGTCACCGGCGAGGACGTGACCATGGAGGAGCTCGGCGGCGGACGCACGCACAACACCAAGTCCGGCAACGCCCACTACCTGGCCTCCGACGAGGAGGACGCCATCGAGTACGTGAAGGCGCTGGTCAGCTTCCTTCCGCAGAACAATCTCGAGGACCCGCCGGTCTTCGCCGTCGAGAATGATCTTGAACCCAACGACACCGACCGCGATCTCGACGGGCTGATCCCCGATTCGCCGAACCAGCCGTACGACATGCACGAGGTGATCGCCCGGGTGCTCGACGACGGCGAGTTCCTCGAGGTGCAGGCCCTGTTCGCGCCGAACATCCTGATCGGCTTCGGGCGCATCGACGGCCGATCCGTCGGCATCGTGGCCAACCAGCCGCTGCACTTCGCCGGCTGCCTGGATATCAATGCCTCGGAGAAGGCCGCCCGGTTCGTCCGCACCTGCGATGCGTTCAACATCCCGGTGATCACCTTCGTTGACGTGCCGGGCTTCCTGCCGGGCACCGATCAGGAGTGGAGCGGCATCATCCGACGCGGTGCGAAGTTGATCTACGCGTACGCGGAGGCCACGGTCCCGTTGGTCACGGTGATCACCCGCAAGGCCTACGGTGGCGCGTACGACGTGATGGGCTCCAAACACCTCGGCGCCGACTTCAATCTGGCCTGGCCGACGGCCCAGATCGCCGTGATGGGGGCGCAAGGCGCCGTGAACATCCTGTACCGCAAGGAACTCGCGAAGTCCGACGATCCCGAGGCCATGCGGGCACGGTTGATCACCGAATACGACGACGAGCTGGCCAATCCTTACATCGCGGCCGAACGCGGCTATGTCGACGCGGTGATCATCCCGCACGAAACTCGGGTCGAGATCACCCGGGTGCTGCGACTGCTGCGGACCAAACGACAGACGCTGCCGCCGAAGAAGCACGGGAACATACCGCTGTGAGTGCCGTCGAAGCCCCCGACGAGCCGATCTTTTCGGTCGTCAAGGGGCAGCCGACCGACGAGGAGCTCGCCGCGCTGGTCGCGGTGCTCGCCGCCGCCGCGCCGCCGTCCGGCTCGGGCCCGATCGGCCGGGCCTCCGGATGGTCGTCCTACCGGCGATCGGTCCGCGCGCCGGTCCATCCAGGACCCCAGGCCTGGCGGCTGTCCGGTCGGCAATGACCGAAGTCCCGCGACGTCCGACCGAGCCGGTGCAAGGGCCTTAGAGTGAGCGTGAACGCCGCCGCTTCGGAGGCCGAGGAAAGGCTCGACGTTGAGCGCCGTAGACGAGATTCTCGCTGACCTGCCCATCGACCAACTGGCTTCCCAGCTGGGGGTTGACGTGGCGACCGCCGAGTCCGCGACCCGCCAGGCCATTCCGGCGCTCCTCGGCGGATTGCAGGCGAACTCCGAAGATCCCGCCGGAGCCGCATCTTTGGCGGGTGCGCTGGGCGAGCACTCCGGTGATCTGCTCGACGGCGGAGTCGACCTCGGTCAGATCGATACGGGTGAGGGCGAGAAGATCGTCAGCAACATCTTCGGTCCGCACGCTGATCAGGTGGCGCAGACGCTCGGTGGTTCGCTCGGGGCCAGCCAGGCCGATGGCCACAGTGACCTGATGCAGAAGCTCCTGCCGCTCCTCGCGCCGATCGTGCTCGCGTACCTTTCGAAGAAGGTGGCCGGCGGCAAGTACGGCAATCTCCTCGGTCCGTTGCTGGCCGGCGCCGCTGGTGGCACCGGGGCGAATGCCCTGACCGAGATCCTCGGCCAGATGTTGGGTGGCGGCGCTGCTGCCAACCAGCCGGCGAGTGCGCCCGATCCGCAGCCGACCGAGCAGCGCCGACCATCCATCCTCGACATGCTCACCGGGATGCTCGGGGGCGGGCGGCGCTGAGCAGGCGACCCTGATCTTCGTGCCCAACCTGCCGCCGCCCGACCTGGTGCTCAGCCGCCGCCAGTTGTTGGCGGTCGGTGGCGGCGTGACGGCCGGCCTCCTCGCCGGTTGCACCGACCTGACCGAAACGCCGCTGCCGGACTGGCAGCGCCGACTGACGACGGCAACCGACGGCGCACCCAAGAGCATCGCCTTCCTCGGCGACTCGATCACGTTCGGCGCCGGCGCGGTGCCCAACGGCAATTCAGCCCCAAAGTTCCGCTGGTGCTATCCCGGCCAACTGCGCGCCATGCTCGAGCCCAGTTACGGCAACGCCGGAACCGGCTGGATTCTGATGAACCATGACCTGTGGCCGATCACTCTGGACAACCAGGACTGGGAGCCGCGCATCACCGTGACGGGTCGGATCACGAAGCCGATGGCCGGACCCTTCGGCCGTTCCTGCTTCACGATCCCGAAGACGGCTGGGAAGAAGCCGTCGAGCTACGTCGAATTCACCGCCGACGGAACCATCTTTTCGACGCTGGTGCTGGCCAAACCGGCGGGGCGGAGCCAACAAATGGTCAGCATCGACGGTGGCCCTCCGCAGGTCCTGACCAACTCCTTGGCCGGAGGCTCCACCCCCGACGTCTCCGCTCGGCGGGGCCCGCATCCCGATCAGGTGCTCACCGATCTGATCATGGGCTCGGACGGCCCGCACACGCTCCGGATCTGGGCTCGAGGCGACGCCGTCGACCTCGTCGCCGTCCGGGCCCGCACGGGGACGGGGCGTTTCATCATCGACACGCCGGCGATCTCGGGCATGTCGCTGCAGAGCTTCCTCCGGGCCGATCAGGCCGCCGGCGATACCCGCACGAACGGTCTCGCGTACCTCGACACCTTCGACTTCGATTTGCTGATCATCGCCCTGGGCACGAACGACTACAATGCCGGGCGCTCTATCGACGACGTGCGACTCGACCTGAAGTCCGTCGTCGAGCGCCAGCGCAGCACCGGCGGCGACGTCGCGTTGCTGTTCCCCCCGATCAGCTCACCGACGCTCTATCCGGGAGCGCCAGCGCCGACCTATGTGGACTACGAGCAGCTCTACGCGACCCTGGCCACCGAGCTCGACGTCCCGTTCCTCGATCTCACCCACCTCTGGGGCAGCACGTTCGACGAGGCGAACGCGGTCCTTCCGCCCCGATACGCGGATGGGGTGATCCACCCGAGTGATGGCGGGGCCAGCGACATGGCCACCCGGTGCCGGACGTTCCTCGCCCTATGACGCGATGTCCGCCCGCCCTACGCTGACCGCTATGGCCGAGCCCCCCGATGTCCGCCCGGTGGATGCCATCGCGAACGCGTACGTGGACGAATGCGCGGAGCGGTATCCAGAGACCGCGACCTATCTTGGCATCGAGGGCCATGACGACCGTTGGAGCGACTACTCCCCCGCCGGTCTGGCCGACCAGATCGCCCACGTGCGCAAGACGATCTCCGAGTTGCACCGGGCGCCGCCGTTCGACGTGCGGGAGACCACGGCCAAGGAGTCGATGCTGGAGCGCCTCGGCCTCGAGGTCGAGCTCTACGAAGCCCACATCACGGCGTCCCAGGTCAGCGTGATCCGGGGTCAGGTGCAGGAGATCCGGGCGATCTTCGATCTGATGCCGACCGGCACCGAAGAGGGCTGGCGCAACGTCGCCGCCCGGCTGCGCACCGTGCACCGGCCTCTCGACGGCGTACGCGAGACGCTGACCCGGGAGGCGCGGGAGGGCAACATCTCCGCCGTCCGGCAGATTGCGGCGACGATCGGCCAGATCCGGGGCTGGACCGGCGAAACTGGCGACGATGACTTCTTCGCCCGACTGGTCGAGCAGGTCCCCGATCGATCCGCTGGTCTGACCACCGACCTGCGGGCGGCGGCCGCGCACGCCCGCCGTGCGTTCTCCCGCTTCGCCGACTGGATGGCCGCCGAGCTGGCCCCGCTCGCGCCGAGCCTGGATGCGGTCGGCGAGGAACGCTACGCGCTCGATTCGCGCTACTTCCTCGGCGCGGTCATCGACCTCGAAGAGACCTACCACTGGGGATGGGAGGAGCTCCGGCGGATCCAGCAACTGCAACGGACCATCGCCGACGATCTGGTCGGTACGCCGGACATCCAGCAGGCGTACGAGGCCCTCGACGCCGATCCGGCTCGGCGGCTGCACGGCGCGGAGGCCTTCCGGGGCTGGATGCAGGAGCTGGCCGATCGGGCGGTCAGTGATCTTTCGGGCGTGCATTTCGACATCCCCGACCCGATCAAGACCATCGAATGCTGCATCGCACCGACGCACGACGGATCGATCTACTACACCGACCCGGCGGAGGACTTCTCCCGCCCGGGACAGATGTGGTGGGCGACGCCGGCGGAGATCGACACGTTCTCGACCTGGAAGGAGGTGACCACGGTCTATCACGAGGGCGTGCCTGGCCATCACCTGCAGATCGCCCAGAACGCGTACCGGTCGGACCTGCTCAACCGGTGGCAACGCAAGCTCTGCTTCTGCCCGGGACACAGCGAGGGCTGGGCCCTGTATGCCGAGCGACTGATGGATGATCTTGGCTATTTGGAGCCCGGAGATCGGATGGGCATGCTCGACGCCCAGGCGTTCCGGGCCATCCGGGTGATCATCGACATCGGCATGCACCTGCAGCTCGAGATCCCGAAGAACAATGCGAACCACTTCCGGCCAGGCGAGCGGTGGACCCCCTCGGCCGGCTTCCAGTTCATGATCGAGAATTGTTCGACCGATGTCGCGACCCTGCGGTTCGAGCTCGATCGCTATCTCGGCTGGCCCGGCCAGGCGCCCGCGTACAAGGTCGGCGAACGGATCTGGCTGGAAGCCCGGGACGAGGCGCAACGCCGGCTCGGCGCCAAATTCGACCTGCGGCAGTTCCACGCCGACGCGTTGAATCTGGGTCCGCTGGGTCTCGATGCCCTGAAGAGTGGGTTGGCGAGGATTTGATCATGCCGGCAACGACTCGGGTGATCTTGGCCTCGGCATCACCGGCCCGGCTGCGCACCCTGCGCGAGGCCGGCCTCGACCCGGAGGTGATCGTGTCCGGGGTCGATGAGGAGGCCGTGTCGGCCGCGTCGGTGCCGGAGCTCGTGGCCACGCTGGCCCGGCTCAAGGCCGAGGCCGTCGCCGGTGCGTTGGACCGGCCCGATCGACCAACCTTGATCATCGGCTGCGACTCGCTGTTGGAGCTCGACGGCAGGGGGTATGGCAAACCGGCCTCGGAGCAGGCGGCCGCCGATCGCTGGCGACGGATGAGTGGCCGCTCCGGCGTACTGCACACCGGGCATCAGGTCATCGTCACCGGCGGCACCGACGGCACCCGGGCCGCGATCTCGGCCGTCGCGGCCACCACCGTGCATTTCGCGGAGTTGAGCGAAGCGGAGATCGCCGCGTACGTGGCCAGCGGCGAACCGCTCCAGGTCGCCGGCGCCTTCACCATCGACGGTCTCGGTGGACCCTTCGTCACCCGCATCGAGGGCGATCACCACAACGTCGTCGGCATCAGCCTTCCCCTCCTCCGAACCCTGCTGCCCGAGCTAGGCATCAGTTGGACGAGCCTGTGGAACCACCAGCCGCCATCCCCTGACCCCGTCGAATCGTGCCCTGACCCCTGGCGAATCGTGTCCTGAGCCCGTCGAAGGGCGAAACGATCCCTGAGCCTGTCGAAGGGCACCCGCCACCACGAAACCGGCTCACGGCGAAACGATCCCTGAGCCTGTCGAAGGGCACCCGCCACCACCACCAACCCCGACCCTTCGACAAGCTCAGGGCACGAAAACGGCCAACCCTTCGACAAGCTCAGGGCACGAAACGGCCGCCGTTCGATGAGCTCAGGGCACGAAAACGGCTCACGGCGAAACGATCCCTGAGCCTGTCGAAGGGCACCCGCCACCACCAACCCCGACCCTTCGACAAGCTCAGGGCACGGAAACGGCCGCCGTTCGATGAGGTCGATTCGCTGAAGGCTTGCTGAAGGTACTGGCCGCTGATGCCGGTTCGGTCCGGTCTCGGCCGGAGACTGGTCCAAGACCGCCGAAGCGGGCGGTGAAACAACTTGAGGAGCTCGAATGAACAAGCCAGCCAAGCTGATCGTGGCGGCCGCCGGCACCATCGCATTGGCCGGTGGCATCGGTGCTGGTCTCGCGTACGCCGATTCGCCGTCGACCCCGCCCAGCGGTTCACCGAGTGCGACCCCCAGCTCGGGGCCTTCGAGCAAGGCGGGCCCGGGGAAGCAGCGCCAGCCGCGCAAGCTCATCGCGCGATCCATCCACGGCGAGGTCACGCTGGCCGGTAAGAGGCACCGGGTCATCGCGTTTCAGCGCGGCACGGTCGAGGCGATCGACGCCAAGTCGCTGACGGTCGAGAGCCCGGACGGGTTCCGCGCCACCTACGTGATCAGCGACCAGACCAAGGTGCGGCAAGGCAAGGAACCGGGGAAGGTGACCGATCTGACCGCCGACGATCGGGTCCGGGTGGTCGCGGTCAAGGACGGCTCCAGGCTCACCGCCAAGATGGTCCGTGAGCGGGTGAAGTAGGTGTCGAGGTCGATCAGATGGTGATGCTGATCGGTTCCCCGCCCTGATCCTGAGACGTCAGGCCGTCAGGCGGTGAGATCGCGGACGGTGAGGACGATCAAGATCAGGTTCAGGGCGGTGATGATCGCCATCACCAGCCAGGCGACCGCGATCGTCGTCGGCTGGGTCGGCGCGAGGCGCATCAGGCGGCGATCTGCGGCGATCCGGACCAGCGGGACCAGCGCGAACGGGATGCCGAACGACAAGATCACCTGCGAGAGGATCAGCACCCGGGTGGGTTCGAGTCCGATGGCGAGCAGGATCAGAGCCGGTATCGCGGTGAGCAGTCGGCGGAGCAGGATCGGGATCCGCCGGTTCAGCAGTCCGTCCATGATCACCGACCCGGCGTAACCGCCGACCGAAGTGGAGGCGAGGCCGGACGCCAGCAGCGCCAGGGCGAACAGCAGGGCGATGGTCTGGCCGAGCTGATCGGCAATCCCCGCGTGCACGGCCTCCAGGCCGGTGATGTCGCGGCCGAAGAGCGCACTGGCCGCCAGCAGGAGAATCCCGATGTTCACGCTGCCGGCCACGATCATGGCCAGGATCACGTCGATCTTGATCGTCTTCAGCATCGGCCGCGCACAGTCAGCGTCGGCCGCGCCGTGCCGATCACGGATCAGCGCTGAATGCAGATAGATCGCGTGGGGCATGACGGTCGCACCGAGCATCCCGACGGCCAACAGGGCACTGGCGCTCCCGGCCAGCTGTGGCACCAGGCCGGCGGCGGCCGCGGCCGGATCCGGCGGGGCGACGATCAGCCCGGCCAGGAAGCCGATCGTGACGATGGCCAGCATGCCGGTGATCACCCGTTCGAAGGTCCGCTGGCTGCGCCGGTTCTGCAGGAACAGCAGCACGGTCGAGACCGTCGTGGTGATCACCGCTCCGACCAGCAGCGGTAGGTCGAACAGCAGGCTGAGGGCCACCGAGCCGCCGACGATCTCGGCCAGGTCGGTGGCTACGGCCACCAGCTCGGCCTGCAGCCAGTAGGCGATCCGCGCCCTACGGCTGGTGCGCTCGGCCACCAGCTCGGGCAGCGAACGCCCGGTCAGCCAACCGACCTTGGCCGACAGGTACTGCACCAAGCCGGCCATCAACGTGGCCGCAACCAGCACCCAGAGCAGCAGATAGCCGTACGAGGCACCCGCCGCGGTGTTGGTGGCGACGTTGCCCGGATCCACGTAGGCGACCGCCGCCACGAAGGCCGGCCCGAGCAGCCGCGAGCGCTGCAACAACGCCTCGCGCTGGATCAGGGCCACGCAGCGACATTAATGCCGATCGCCTGGTCTCGCGCGCCGAGCCGGTCTCCTGACTCAGGATCACCGCTCCTGGCGCAGCGCACGCGCCGACTCGCGATCGTTGGCCTTCTGCAGTGCGTCGACCAACTGATCCTTGGTCATCGAGGAGCGACCCTTGATCTCGAGCCTGGCCGCCAGCGCGTACAGATGCTTCTTGGTGGCCTTGGCGTCCACCCCGCCGGCCGTCGGCTGGTCGGAATCGCGCCCGCCCTCTTCGGCCCGGGCGTCGGACGGCCCGTTCTCGTCCTTGCGTTCCCAGTGGTCGCCGACCTTCTCATGGGTGTGCTTGAGCGACGCGAAGGCGGTCTGATGGGCCCGCTGTTCGTCGTCGTACTGGTCCATGGCCGAGTCGTAGGTCTTGGCGAACACCTGTTTGGCGTGCTGGTCCGAGCGCTGCAGGGTGCTCGGCAGCTCGTCCTCGATCGCCTTGCCGGACTTCGTGGTCTTGGGCATCTCGCTCCTCCCGTTCACCTCAACGCTATTCCGCCTCCGCACCGCGCCATGATGGGGCGATGAACCGACATCACCACCATCAGGCGGACGCTCCCGGCTTCGACCAGACGGAGGTCTTCGACGCGGCGTTCTGGGATGCCCGGTACGCGAGCGCGCCGACCATCTGGAGCGGTCGACCGAATCCGCAGCTGGTCACCGAGGCGGCTGACCTCGCCCCGACGACCGCGCTGGACATCGGGGCCGGCGAAGGCGCTGATGCCATCTGGTTGGCTCAACGAGGTTGGCAGGTCACGGCGGTGGACATCTCCCAGGTCGCGCTCCACCGCGCGGCGGATCACGCCCGCGAAACGGCACCGGACGCGGCCGATCGGATCACCTGGCGGCAGGCCGATCTCACCGAGGATTCTGTCCTCGACGCCGTCTACGGCCTGGTGTCGGCCCAGTTCATGCATCTGCCGCAGCCCACCCGCGATCAACTCCATCGGCAACTCGCCGCGCACGTCGCCCCCGGTGGCACGCTGCTCGTCGTCGGTCACCACCCGTCGGACCTCGAGACCGCTCCGCAGCTGCGCCCGCACCGCGAGGACCTGATGTTCACCCCGGAGGAGATCGTCGCCCTGCTCGATCCGGCGGCCTGGGACATCATTGCCCAGGAGTCGCGCCAGCGGACCGCGGTCGACGCCGACGGCACCAGTGTCGACGTGGCTGATGCCGTGCTGGTGGCCCGGAAGCGACCATCGTCGGTCTGAGCAGGCAATGCAGTCGCGCGGCGTGGTCGCTTCCGGTAGCGCTTACTTCCGGTGCTACTGCGGTCGAAGCAGCACGGCCGATACCCGCGCGGCGCCGGTGAAGCTGCCGGTCCAACCGTAACCGGTGAAGGTCAGCGAGGTCCGGGCCGCGTCCTCACCGGTGACCGTGAAACCGGCCTGCGGCAACGTACGCCGAAGGTAACCGTAGATCTCCGCCGCCGCGGGTGCCGCGATCACCGCGCTGACGTTGTTGGTCTGGTCGACGGTGGTCGTGACCGCGGCCGTCCGCGGCAACGAGAACTGCCGGACCGGTCCGTTGGTGAAGCCGAGCCCGGCCAGCGAGATCCCGTCCGCCGGGATCGACACCGTGGCCGATGGCGGTGCCGACGGACTGGGGTCGTCCGGACGGCCCGCCGCGCCGCAACCGGCGGCGAGACAGCCGGCCAGGGTGACAGCGACCAACGATCGGGGCCTGACCGGTATCCGCACGCCGACCACCGTAGTGCGCGGCGGCCGCGGGTCTCTCCGTTTCCCGCGAGGGTCGATAGCCTAGGGGCGCCATGACTTCCACCACCGAGCTCGCCGTCCGGCCGAGCCGCCTCCCCGCGGCCATTCGGGCGATGCGTCCACGCCAGTGGGTCAAGAACGTTCTCGTCGCCAGCGCACCGCTGGCCGGAGGCAAGCTGTTCGACGCCGAGGTTCTCACGGAGGTCGGTCTCTCGTTCATCGCCTTCTGCCTGGTCAGTGCAACGGTCTATCTGATCAACGACCTCCGCGACGTCGACGAGGACCGGCTGCATCCGCGGAAGCGTTTCCGGCCGATCGCTGCCGGTGAGTTGAAGCCCGCCGCCGCCATGGTGCTCGCCGCGATCACCGGAATCCTCGGACTGGGTCTCGGCTTCCTCGTCGCCAATCCGCTCGGCATCACCCTGGTCGTCTATCTCGGTCTGCAGGTCCTCTACTCGGGCTTCCTCAAACATCTGCCGGTGGTCGATCTGGCCGTGGTGGCCAGCGGCTTCCTGCTCCGGGCCATCGCCGGTGGCGTCGCGACCGGCGTCTTGCTGAGCCAGTGGTTCTTGCTGGTGGCGGCCTTCGGATCCTTCTTCATGGTGGCCGGCAAGCGCTACTCGGAGATGAAGGCGATCGGCGGCGAGGCCGGCACCCGACGCTCGCTGACCCGTTATTCCGAGTCCTACCTGCGCTTCGCCTGGATGCTGGCCGCGGTGATGGTGCTGATCTCCTACAGCCTCTGGGCCTTCGAGAATCGGGGCGCCGGCGCCCTGGGCATTCCGTGGACCGCGATCTCCATCGCTCCGTTCACCCTCGGCCTGATGCAGTACGCGCTGGAGGTTGATGCCGGTAACGCCGGCGAACCGGAGGACGTCGTCCTCCATGACCATGTCCTGCAAGGAATAGGAGCGATCTGGCTCGTGGTGATCTCGGTGGCGGTATTCGTATGAGTGACTTTCCTGAGCTGACGTCGACCAAGGCCGGCGAACCGGTCCCCGACATCACCCCGTCGTTGCCGGAGGCCCAGCCGATCATCCCGCAGGCGTTGGTCGAATTGCACGGCTGGGGACGTGCGGGCGGGTCCATGTCCCACCTGGCCCGGATCGATTCCGTCGCCGATGCCGTCTCGGCGCTGCGGACGACCGACCGGCGCGGCATCGTCCCCCGCGGGCTGGGGCGCAGCTACGGTGACGCGGCCCAGAACGCCGGTGGGTTGGCCCTCGACCTGACCAAGCTCAATCACATTCACGCGGTCGACGTCGCGTCCGACCCGCCGACCGTGCGGGTCGAGGCCGGCGTCAGCCTCGACGCGCTGATGCGCTCACTGCTGCCGTTCGGGCTGTGGGTGCCGGTCCTGCCGGGCACCCGCCAGGTGACCATCGGCGGCGCCATCGCGGCCGATGTGCACGGCAAGAACCACCACACCCAGGGCAGCTTCGGCAACCACATCGTTTCGTTGGATCTCCTGATGGCCGACGGCGACGTGCGCGTCCTGACGCCCGACGGCGAGACCTCCCGACTCTTCTGGGCCACGATCGGCGGCATGGGACTGACCGGGGTGGTGCTCGGCGCCACCGTGGCCCTGCAGCGGGCGGAAACCGCGTACTTCTCGGTCGACACGGACCGCGCCGCGGACATCGACGACCTGATGGCCCGGATGACCGACGGCGACGCCGGCTACACCTATTCGGTCGCCTGGTTCGACGCGGTGACCCGCGGGAAGCACATGGGCCGCGCGGTGCTCACCCGAGGCAACAAGGCCCGGCTATCCGACCTGCCGGCCAAGCTCGCCCGCGATCCCCTGAAATTCGTCGCGCCGTCGCTCGGCACCATTCCCGAGGTCTTTCCGAATCGGATGGTCAACCAGGCGACCGCCAAGGCCTTCAGCACGGCCTGGTACCTGAAGGCGCCCAAGCACCGGGTCGGCGAGTTGCAGAACATCACCCAGTTCTTCCATCCGCTCGACATCGTCGCGGAGTGGAATCGGGTCTACGGTCCGAACGGCTTCCTGCAGTACCAGTTCGCCGTGCCGTTCGCGGAGGCCGAGACGTTCAAGCGCTGCTTCGAGATGATCGTCAACTCCGGTCACGTCTCCTGTCTGAACGTGCTCAAACGCTTCGGCCCGGGCAATGCCGCACCGCTGTCCTTCCCGATGGAGGGCTGGACCCTGACCGTCGACCTGCCCATCGAACACGGCGTGGACAAGCTCTGCAACGCGCTCGACGAGCAGGTGATCGGGGCCGGTGGCCGGGTCTATCTGGCCAAGGACTCCCGGATGAGCGCCGACACGTTCCGCCGGATGTATCCGCGACTGGACGACTTCCTCGCCGTACGCCGCGAGGTCGACCCCGCCGGACTGTTCAATTCTGATCTTGCTCGACGCCTCGAGCTCAGCTGACCCGCCCAGGAGAATGATCTTGATCAACGCTGTCGGTACGCCGCAATCCCTGCTCCTGTTGGGCGGAACGTCGGACATCGCGCTCGCCCTCGCCCGTCGCTACGCCGGCAACGGAGTGCGGGTGGTGCTGGCGGCCCGGCCCACCGAGCGGCGCTCGGCGGCCGCGTCGGAGCTGGCCGCGCTGGGCTGCTCGGTCAGCGAAGTCGATCTTGATGCTCGTGATCATGGCTCGCACGCCGCGACGATCGAGGCGGCCTTCGCCGGCGGCGACATCGACATCGCGCTCGTCGCGTTCGGTCTGTTGGGCGACCCGGAGCAGGCGTGGAACGACGCCGAGCTGGCTCTCGAACTCGCGGAGGTGAACTACACCGCACCGGTGCATCTCGGCGTGCTGCTCGGTCAGCGGATGCGCGGGCAAGCCCACGGGTGGATCGTCGCCCTGTCCAGCGTGGCCGGCGAGCGGGTGCGCCGGTCCAACTTCGTCTACGGTTCGACGAAGGCCGGGCTGGACGGTTTCTACCTCGGGCTCGGCGAGGCCCTGGCCGAGCACGGCGTACGGGTGCTCGTCGTACGGCCCGGCTTCGTGAAGTCCAAGATGACCACCGGACTGGACGAGGCGCCCCTGGCCGTCACGCCCGACCAGGTGGCCGACGCGATCGTCGAGGCCGTCAAGGCGAAGAAGGCGCTGATCTGGGTGCCGGGAGCCATGCGCGCCGTGATGTCCGGGCTCCGCCACGTCCCGCGTCCGATCTTCCGCAAACTGCCCCTGTGATCTGACGTCGCCGAGCGCTCCCACTCCTGGCGCGGGAACTCGTGTGTACGTGAGTTGCCCGCACCCTGCACACGTTGCAACGTGTGCAGACCGGAGGCAACGTGGGTAGACCCAGGTTTCCGACAGGCCACCGGTCGCCTAGGGTCGGGCTCATGGTTCTCGAGGTTGCCCTGATCGACGTCACCGATCCCGAGGGATTCGCCGCGGCCTACCGGAGCGCGCACCACATCGTGGCCGGCACCGACGGCTGCCGCTCGGTCCGGATGACCGGTGGCATCGAGTCGCCGACGCGGTTCGTGTTGCTGGTCGAGTGGGACTCGGTCGAGGCCCACGACGTGAACTTCCGGCAGACCGAGCGGTTCGCCGAGTGGCGGGCCACCATCGGGCCGTTCTTTGCCCACCCGCCGCTGGTCGAACACTTCAGCGACGTGGCGCCGGGCTGAGCTCGCTCGTCGGTGCGGGGGGCCGGTTGGCGGACTGGACCGGATCAGACCGGCGGCACGCCGTGCCGGCGGGTGGAGAAGTGCCGGTCTTTGGTCGCGGCGGCGGCGAAACGGGCGATCAGTTCCCGGCGCACGTCGCGGGGTTCGACGATCCCGTCGATGATCAACTCACTGGCCAGTCGCAGGATGTCGATGTCCAGCTCGTAGTCGGTCCGGAGGTGTTCCACGTACGCGGCCCGCTCGACGTCGTCGGTGATCTCGGCGATCTTGTTCGCGTACACCGCGTTGATCGCGGCCTCCGGACCCATCACGGCGATCTTGGCGGTCGGCAGGGCGAGGCAGGCGTCCGGCCCGAAGCCCGGCCCGCACATCGCATATAACCCAGCTCCATAAGCCTTTCTGACGATCAGCGACACCGTCGGCACGGTCGCCTCGGCGACAGCGGTGATCATCTTCGCGCCGTGCCGGATGATGCCCTGGCGCTCGACCGCACTGCCGATCATGAAACCGGGGACGTCGGCCAGATAGAGCAACGGGATGTTGAAGGCGTCACACTGCCAGATGAACCGCGCACCCTTGTCGGCCGAGTCGACGAACAACACTCCGCCCTTGACCGCCGGCTGGTTCGCGACGATCCCGATGACCTCGCCGTCCAGCAGGGCCAATCCGGTGACCAACTCCGGTGCGAACTGGGGCTTCACCTCGAAGAAGGAGCCCTCGTCGATGATGGCGTCGATCACGGTGCGGATGTCGTAGCCCCGTGATTCCTCGGCCGGGACCAGGTCGTCGCCGAAGTCGATCGCCGGCTCGCCGCCGTCGTAGGTCGGTGGCGTGGATCGCCAATTCTGGGGCAGGTAGGAGAAGTACTGCTTGGCCTGCTCGATCGCCTCCGCGTCGTCGGAGCTCAGTTGATCACCGCAGCCCGAGACGCTGGCGTGCATCCGGGCCCCGCCCATCTCCTCCAGGCTCACCCGCTCCCCCACCACCATCTCGGCCATGCGCGGCGATCCGAGATACATCGACGCGTTGCCCTCGACCATGATCACCAGGTCGCAGAAGGAGGGAATGTAGGCCCCGCCGGCCGCGCTCGGACCGAACAGGCAGCAGATCTGCGGCACCTTGCCCGACAGCGCGACCTGGTTGTGAAAGATCCGTCCCGCCCCCCGCCGTCCGGGAAACAGGTCGACCTGATCGGTGATCCGGGCGCCCGCCGAGTCGATGAACCAGAAGATCGGCAACTCGTCGCGGAGGGCGATCTCGGTGACCCGAATCATCTTCTCCACCGTACGAGCGCCCCAGGAGCCGGCTTTGACGCTGGGGTCGTTCGCGACCACCAACGCCGGTCGACCCTGCACCAACCCGCGCCCGGTCACCACGCCGTCCGCCGGCAGGCCTTCGGCCGAGGCGTTGGCCAGCTGCCCGTCCTCGACGAACGAGTCGTCGTCGAAGAGCAGGGCGATCCGATCCCGGACGAAGAGCTTGCCGGAGGCCGCCAGCTTCGCGGCGGCCGCGGGTGGTCGGAGCCAGGGTGGCTTCCCGTGCGGCGTCGATGTCGCTCGATGGGCCCTGATTCCACCGGAAGCCCGAGAGCGCGTGCGATCAGCACCCGCTGCACCTCGGAAGTGCCCTCGCCGATCTCCAGCACCTTGGCGTCGCGATAGAAGCGCGCGACCGGGTACTCCTCCATGAAGCCGTAGCCGCCGAAGACCTGGGTCGCGATCCGGGTCGCCGTGACCGCCGACTCGGTGGCGTAGAGCTTGGCCACCGAGGCGGCTCGCTTCAGTTCGGCGGCGGGAGCGCCTCGGTCGCGCATGGTGGCTGCGGCATAGACCAGCAGTCCGGCGGCGTGACACATCACATCAAGATCAGCGATCTTGAAGGCCACGGCCTGCTTCCGCCCGATGGGCCCGCCGAAGGCCTGCCGTTCCAGCGCGTACGCGACCGACAGGTCCCGGCAGGCCCGGATGCAGCCCAGAGCCAGCGCGGCCACCGCGATCCGACCGTCGTCCAAGGTCGACAGGAACTGGGCATAGCCCTTGCCCCGGGCCGCCGAGAAGATGATCATGCGGGCACCACGACATCGGTCAGGCTGAGTGGGTGGGTGTCCGAGGCGTGCCAGCCGAGCTTGCGGTAGCTCGGTCCGACGTCGAGGCCCTCGGTGTCCTTCGGCACGATCAGGGTCGAGATCTCCGGCTTGCCGTTGTCGCGGGTGCCGGTACGGGCGGTGATGGTGATCACCGAGGTGATGTCGGTGCCGGAGTTGGTGATGAACTGCTTGGAGCCGTTGATCACCCAGCTGTCGGCTTCTCCACCGCCCGGGTCCGCATGGCCAGCGCATCCGACCCCGATTCCGGCTCGGTGAGCCCGAAGGCGGCGAGCGCATGACCGGCCAGCAGGTCGGGCAGCCAGCGCTCCTTCTGCTCCTCGGTGCCGAACTGGGCGAGAGGATTCGCGCCGAGCCCGACCGCCGCTTCGAGGGTGATCCCCAGCGACTGGTCGACCTTGCCGATCTCCTCGATGGCGATGCAGAGGCTGGTGAAGTCGCCGGCCCCGCCGTACTCCTCCGGTCCGCTCAGCCCGAAGAGCCCGAACTGTCCCATCTGCTTGACCGCCTCGAGTGGCAGCTCGTGGGCCGCGTTCCAGCGATCGACGTGCGGAGCCAGCTGATCGGCGGCGAACTCCGCGACCGCCGCCCGAAAGTCCTGGTGTTCCTCACTCAGCTCGTACGAGCCCGCCATCGTCGTGTCCTTTCGATCGACCTTGACCTGGTAACCGCGCCAGCCTACCTTACGTTTACGTTAAGGTAAGCTACCGAGCACCAGCGATGAAGGAGGGGCGTGACCGGACGGACCTGGACCATCGGCGAACTCGCCGGTGAGTTCGACACGACGTTGCGCACCATCCGCTTCTACGAGGACCGGGGGCTGCTGAATCCGGAGCGCCAGGGCACGACGCGGATCTTCCATGATCGAGACCGGGTACGCCTGCAACTCATCCAGCGCGGCAAACGGCTCGGCTTCACCCTCGACGAGATCGCCCACGTGATCAACCTGTACGACGAGACGCCAGGTCGCCGCGGCCAGCTGCAGTTCCTGATCGCCGACATCGAGAAGCGCCGCGAAGCCCTGCTGGGCAAGCGGCGGGATCTGGACGAGTCGCTCGCCGATCTGGACGAGTTGGAGGCCCGGTGTCGGGCCGACCTCGAACGAGGATCCCCGGCGAACCTTTAGTTGCTCATCAACCGGTACGCGGAGCCCGCGCGGCCGGCGTCAGCTCCATGATCATCTCCGCCACCGGCCCGAAGCGGCTGGGTCAGCCCTCGTCGAGCGTGAGCGAGGCGGCGCCGTCCTGCTGCCCGGTGACGTCCCAGAGGTGATGGACGATGTCGTGCAGGAAGTACTGCAGGATGGTCTCCACCGTGAACTCCGCGCCGTCGGTGCGCCGACCACGCCGCTCATAACTGCGCTGGTTCGAGAGCCTGGATCCGCCCGACCAGGGTCTGGGCGATGGCCTCCAGCTCGTCGGCCACCACTTCGGGATCCTGCTCGCCGTACCGCTCGGCGACGGCCGTCTGGTCCTGATCCCAGTTCTCGAAGGTCGGGTCATCAGTGGTCGAGCATCAGTTGCAACCGGCGATCGAAGGTCGCGCAGACGTCGCGGACGTGCGCCCCGTATTCCAGCGGTGACCAGACATCGGGCTGCGGGCGGCCGGCCACGGCCGGGCTCGATCGCAGGATCTGCCACCCATTCCTCGGCGGCGATGAACGCGCGCTCGGCCACCTCTGGTCGACCGATCTCCCCCGCGGCCAGGCCGCATTCGTCGCACGCGTCGGGTGAGCGTCCAGGTCCAGTCCTTGGTGTCGGGTTTCGGCTCCACGTCGTCACTGTACTTGCCGACGAGATCTTTCCACAGGGCCTGGGGATAAACCTGTGCAGAAGTTGATCATGGCTGTGCATGAGGACCGCGTACCTGTGGACGGTCCGGTGGACGACGAAAATGGTCGAACTTCTTCTCCGGAATGCCTTGCGGGGTCGCTCAGGAGGGGATAGAAATTTCCTACGCACCTCCGCAAGGAAGTGCGCGACTGGGATGAAACGAGGATCCGCACGGTGAGGCAACTCGCCGCAGCAGCCGGTGGCGGGCCGCTGGGATCCCCCAGATCACCCGGTCAGCTGGAGACGTCATGTCACTCTGGCTACCTCGTGGGCCCCTGCAACTCATACTTGGAGGGGCCCACACCCACGTCCGGGGCCTGACGGCAGGATGGGCGGGGTGACGGTGGACCTCAATGCCGATCTCGGCGAGTCGTACGGGCACTGGATTCTCGGCGACGACGCGGCGATGCTCGACGGTGATCACCAGCGCCAACGTCGCCTGCGGCTTCCATGCCGGCGATCCGACCACCCTCCGGCAGACCTGCCGCGACGCGGTGCGGCGGGGCGTGGTGATCGGAGCCCAGGTGGGCTATCCCGACCTCGCCGGCTTCGGCCGTCGGTTCATCGACATCGCGCCGCAGGACCTGACAGCCGGGGTGATCTATCAGCTCGGCGCACTCGATGGCCTCGCTCGGGCGGAGGGCGGCACCGTGCGCTATCTCAAACCCCACGGCGCGCTCTACAACGCGGTTGTCGATCATGAGACGCAGGCCACAGCCGTCGTCGACGCGGTCCTGGCCTACGATCCGGCCCTGCCGATCCTGGGGCTGCCCGGGTCGGCGCTGCTGCGGATCGCTGCCGATCGCGGGCTGCGCGCGGTGACCGAGTATTTCGTCGACCGCAACTACACCACCGAGGGCCGACTGGTCGACCGCCGACAACCAGATGCCCTGCTGCACGACCCGGTCGAGGCCGCCGTACGCGCGGTGCAGGCCGCCCGACAGGGACGCGCGGAGTCGCTGTGCACCCATGGCGACACCGCTGGCGCGGTCAAGATGGCCCGCACGGTACGCGCCGCGCTGGAGGCGGCCGGCATCGGGATCCAGCCCTTCGCGACGCCGCGATGATGAACCGCCGACTGCTCGACTACGGCGCCCACGCGGTGCTGCTCGAATGTGGCAGCCTGACCGATGCGCTGAGTTTGCAGCCGGTGATCATGACCCGCCTCGAGCAGGTCGTCGAGATCATCCCCGGCGCCCGGACCCTGCTGCTCCGGCTCAGCGGGCCGCTGGCCCGGACCGATCGCGAGGCGCTGCTGACCATGGTGGGCCCGCCACCCCGCTCCAATGATCAAGATGCGCTGATCATCGAGGTCGACTATTCCGGCCCGGACCTCACCGCCGTCGCCGGCCTGACCGGGCTGAGCGTCACTGAGGTGATCGCGGTCCACACCGGACAGCCGTGGACGGTCGCCTTCTGCGGCTTCGCGCCCGGGTTCGGCTACCTCGCCCGCGCCGACCAACGCTTGCGGGTGCCCCGGTTGCCGGTGCCTCGGACCCAGGTGGCCGCCGGCGCGGTCGGGCTGGCGGATCGCTGGTCCGGCATCTATCCGCGCTCCGGGCCCGGCGGCTGGCAGTTGATCGGCCGGACCGACGCCGACCTGTGGAATCTCGATCGGGATCAGCCGGCGCTGCTGCAGCCAGGGGTACGGATCCGGTTCCGGGCGGTCGATTGACCATGATCACGATCGAACGAGCTGGACCACTGTCCACGGTGCAGGACCTTGGTCGTCCCGGCCTGGCCCATCTGGGCGTCTCGCCGTCGGGCGCCGCCGACCGCACCGCCCACCGGCTCGCCAATCGGCTGGTCGGCAACCAGGAGGATGCGGCGACCATCGAGACCACCCTCGGCGGCTTGGTGATCATCATGGAAACGCTCAGCTGGGTCGCGGTCACCGGTGCGCCGACGGAAGTGTTGATCAACGATCGGGCCAACTCGTCGCACTGCTCCTTCCCGTTGCGTCCGGGCGAACGGCTGACCATCAAGCCGCCACCGGTCGGTTTGCGCAACTATCTCGCCATCCGGGGCGGGATCAAGATCACCCGCACCCTGGGCAGCCGGTCGACCGACGTCCTGTCCGCCCTCGGACCGGCACCGCTGCAGGCCGGGCAGCGCGTCAAGCTCTGCCGACCCCGGCGGCCGCTGCCCGACATCGAACTGGCGCCGCCCAATCCGCCGCGCCGCGTGCTGGACCTGAGCCCGGGACCCCGGCGCGACTGGTTCACCGACGCGGCCTGGCAGTCGTTGCTGGCGGCGGAGTGGACAGCCACGGCCGAGGGCAACCGGGTCGCCGTCCGGCTCGACGGACCGATCCTGGAACGACGCGTCCGGGCCGAGTTGCCGTCGGAGGGCCTGCTGCGCGGCGCGATCCAGGTCCCGACGTCAGGTCAGCCGCTGATCTTCCTCGCCGACCACCCGGTCACCGGCGGCTATCCGGTGATCGCGATGCTGGCGGATCGAGCGGCTGATCACGCCGCGCAGCTCAGGCCCGGTGATCAGCTTCGGTTCCGGGTCGCGTCGCTCGGGTCGCGCTAGCCAAGTAGCGTGTGGCCGAACGGGCGAGACTTCAATGGGGAGGACCACGTGAGAATCAGCAAGGTGCTTGTCGCCAATCGGGGCGAGATCGCCGTACGGGTGATCCGCGCCGCCACGGATGCCGGCTTGCCGAGCGTGGCCGTCTACGCCGACGCGGATTCTGACTCCCTGTTCGTTTCCCTCGCTGACGAGGCGTACGCATTGGGCGGCGCTACCCCGGCCGAGACCTATCTGGACGTCGCCAAGATCTTGGACGTCGCCGCCCGGAGTGGCGCCGACGCCATCCATCCGGGTTACGGCTTCCTGGCCGAGAACGCGTCATTCGCCCGGGCGGTGATCGACGCCGGGCTGATCTGGATCGGCCCACCGCCGGCGGCCATCGACGCCCTCGGGGACAAGGTCCAGGCGCGACACATCGCCCAGAAGGTCGGGGCCCCCCTCGTTCCCGGCACGGCCGACCCCGTGGCGGACGCCGACGCGGTGGTCGCGTTCGCCAGCGAGCACGGTCTGCCGATCGCCATCAAGGCCGCCTTCGGTGGCGGTGGGCGCGGGCTGAAGGTCGCCCGGACCCTCGAGGAGATTCCCGAGTTGTT
Source organism: uncultured Actinomycetota bacterium (assembly GCA_963731295.1). Taxonomy (GTDB): domain Bacteria; phylum Actinomycetota; class Actinomycetes; order Propionibacteriales; family Propionibacteriaceae; genus Microlunatus. Next base: position 651,517 of record CAVSUP010000003.1, on the reverse strand, counting down.
CGAGTCGGCGACCCGGGAGGCCGTGACCGCGTTCGGTCGGGGCGAGTGCTTCGTCGAGCGCTACCTGGACAAGCCGCGCCACGTCGAAACCCAGTGCCTGGCTGACCGCCACGGCAAGGTGGTGGTCGTCTCGACCCGCGACTGCTCCCTGCAACGTCGGCACCAGAAGCTCGTCGAGGAGGCGCCCGCGCCCTTCCTCTCCCGCGACCAACTGGACCGGCTCTACGCCTCGTCCAAGGCCATCCTCACCGAGGCCGGCTATGTCGGTGCCGGCACCTGCGAGTTCCTGGTCGGCCAGGACGGCACGATCAGCTTCCTCGAAGTGAACACCCGGCTGCAGGTCGAGCACCCGGTGTCCGAAGAGGTGACCGGACTGGATCTGGTCCGGGAGATGTTCCGGATCGCCGAAGGTGAGGCGCTGGGCTACGACGACCCGGTGGTGTCTGGTCACTCGATCGAATTCCGGATCAACGCCGAAGATGCCGGCCGGAACTTCATGCCGGCTCCAGGCACCCTCACGGCTTGGCGCGCGCCCTCCGGGCCTGGCGTCCGGGTCGACGAGGGCTACCTGAGCGGGATGACCGTGCCCGGCAGCTTCGACTCGCTGGTGGCCAAGATCATCGTGACTGGCGCGGATCGGGAGCAGGCGCTGGCTCGCTCCCGGCGGGCGCTGAAGGAGCTCGTCATCGAGGGCATGCCGACCGTGGTGCCCTTCCATCGTGCGGTGCTCGACGACCCCGCGTACACGGCGGTCGATGGTCACTTCGGCGTCCACACCCGGTGGATCGAGACCGAGTTCACCGGGCAGATCGAGCCGTACGCGGGGGCGATGGGCGAAGCACCCGAGGCGGTCGAGCGGTCGAAGGTCGTGGTGGAGGTCAACGGCAAGCGCCTCGAAGTCATGGTGCCGGCAGGCATCGGGTCGGCGAACGGCGGATCGGCCGGCGCGAGCCGGACGAAGAAGCCGGTCAAGCGCGCGGGTGGCGCCTCGGGGTCCAAAGCACCCTCCGGCAACGCGCTGACCTCGCCGATGCAGGGGACCATTGTCAAGGTCGGCGTCGTCGAGGGCGACGTGGTCGCGGCCGGAGATCTGATCGTCGTGCTCGAGGCGATGAAGATGGAGCAGCCGCTGACCGCGCACCGCGCGGGCACCGTGACCAAGTTGACCGCCGAGGTTGGCGCGACCGTCACCAGTGGCTCGACGTTGTGCGAAATTGTCGACTGACTTTCGACCAGCGGCCCATCGAGGAACCGGTTGTGGATGCGTTCTAAGACCTCGGTAAGAACACCTTTGCGCCAGCCGAATCCTCGATACCCGCGGGCAGACTGACTCCATGGGTGAAGTGATCGTCCTACTGGTCCTCCTTGCGGTGGTCCTCGGCGGAGCGGGACTTTATCGTCGCCATGCCCTCAATCAGCGTCAGGCGGAGGAACGTGCCGCGCTGGAGACTCAGCTGAGCACGTCGAAGCGGGCCGCCGACGAGGACGTGACGAAGTTCGGGGAAGAGTTGCAGCGACTGGATTCCGACGTCGCCGGGCACGCCCTCGACGAGCCGATGCAGCAGGACTACCAGCGGGCGCTGGACGCGTACGACGACGCGAAGATGTCGCTCGACGCCGTCGCCAAGCCCGACGAGATCCGCCATGTCACCGAGATCTTGGAAGACGGCCGGTACGCCGTGGCCTGCGTGAAGGCGCGGATCGCCAAACAGCCGCTGCCGGCGAAGCGACCACCCTGCTTCTTCAATCCCGCCCACGGGCCGTCCTCACGGGACGTCGACTGGGCCCCCTCCGGTGGCATCGCCCGTTCGGTGCCCGCCTGCCCGGCCGACGCCGAACGCGTGCTCGCCGGCGCCGACCCGTACATCCGGACCGTCCAGGTCGGGGCCCAGCGGGTGCCGTACTGGGAAGGCGGCCAGGCCTACGCACCCTGGGCCCAGGGCTACTACAGCCGATGGCGCGGCAGCGACATGCTGTCCGGCATGCTGATCGGGGGCATGCTCTTCGGGGGCATGGGCAACATGTTCAGCGGAGTCGGCGAGGGCGTCGGAGACCTGATGGGCGGTATCGGTGACGGGATCGGCGACATCGGTGGCGGCATCGGCGACATGTTCGGCGACATCTTCGAATAGGCCGCGTCGCGCTAGCCGGCGCTCGCCGCTGACGTTCCGCTCAGTGCGGCCAGCTCGCGCAACAGCTCGGAACAGCCGGCGTCCACCTTCAGCGAAGCCAGGTCATCCCCGCGGGTGACGCCGCGATTGATGATCACCACCGGCTTGGCGCGTTTGGCGTTGTGCCGCACGAACCGCAAGCCGGACATCACGGTCAAGGACGAACCCAGCACCACCAGCACCTCGGCGGAGTCAACCAGCGCGTACGCAGCCTCGACCCGCGGCTTCGGCACCGATTCGCCGAAGAAGACCACGTCCGGTTTGAGCCGACCGCCACAGCTCTCGCACTCGGCGAGCAAGAAGTCATGCCAATCCCGCACGACGGCGTCGCCGTCCGGCCGCAGCTCGGCGTGCTCCAGGACCGGCGGCTCGGCGAGATCGGGATTGAGGGCGCCCAGCCGATCCTGAACCACGGCCCGCGGCGAGAGTTGCCGGCAATCGAGGCAGATCACGTCGGCGATCCGGCCGTGCAAATTGATCACCGGGTCACTCCCGGCGGCACCGTGCAGACCGTCGACATTCTGGGTGAGCACGCCGCGCAGCCCGGATCTCCCGAGGTCGGCGAGTGCTCGGTGCCCGGCGTTGGGGGTCGCCTGCCCGATCCGCCGCCAGCCCAGATAGGAGCGGGCCCAGTAGCGTCTTCGGGCTTCGACCGAACCGACGAACTCGTTGAACTGCATCGGCGTGGCCCGGATCGACGTCGGCCCGCGATAGTCCGGAATCCCGGAGTCGGTGGACATCCCGGCTCCGGTCAGCGCGACCCAGGAACGATCGCGCAGCCGGCCGGCGACGGCCTCGACCGCCGCCGCTGACGCGGTCACCAGCTCCATGAGAGAAGAACGTACCTGGGCGCGTCAACGCGGGGCGTGGTCAGCGGTCGACCTCCGGACGCAGGACGCCATCGTGCACCGGTCAGGGTGCCCGCCGAAGCCGGACCCGGGTGCCGACCACGATCAGTCCGAGAAGGGCAGGGACCCCGAAGACGACGAGCAGCAGCCCGCTGCTGGCGCGCGTCGACCGCGGCGCGACGTCGAGCGTGGCCATCGGGGAGACCACGAGTTCCTGGGCCCCGGCGGCGCTGTCGGCCGGCAGGACCACGACGTAGGCGCCGAACCGGCCCGAGTTCACCGCCTGCACGTCCCAGGACAGCCTCCGGCGCTCGCCGCCTTGCAGTGACAGTTCCTGGCTGCGGTCCGACGACCAGTCTTCGGGGTCCACGTAGACGTTCGACTCGAGGCTGGCGACGTTCAGATGCGCGACCAGGGGCCCACTGGTGGCGCTACCGGTGTTGTGCACCTCCGTGGTGATCACAAAGCGATCGCCCAGCCCCGTTTCGACCCGGCTGGGGGCGACCGAGATGTCGACGGGCACCGGGGTGGCGCTCGCGGGGAGCGACGCTCCGCCCAGGAGCCAGACGAGGACTCCGGCCAGCACGGCGGCCCGCTTCATCGGGCCTTCATCCCAGCCGTGAGCCGGACGAGCCGGGGGCCGCCGACGAGGAGCGCGCCGCCCGCGAGCACCATGATCAACATCGGCGAGACCAGGAGGGACAGATCTTCGGTCCACGCGTGTCCCTCCACGAGCTGACCCGCGATGTAGGCCAGCCCCGACGTCACCGGGTCGGCCCGGAGCAGCACGTCGAAGAACCACCCCTGGGGAGCTCCGCCCGGAAGCTGCGTCGGTGCGAACAAGATCACCAGGGCGAACACGCTGGCAGCCAGGCTGACCCGGTTCGAGTTGGACAAGGCACTGATCAACAACCCGACCGACGCCAGGCCCACGGCGAGGATCGTGCCGACGACGACGGCCAGCACCAGCGTCCGGGCCAACAGGCCCAACCCGTGGCCGAGCACCCACAGATAGGGCGTGCTCACGACGAACGCGCCGAACCAGAGCGTCAACGCCGCGATGATCTTGCCGGCCAGGATGGCGCGACGCGAAACCGGAGTGACCAGCAGGCCCTCCAAGGTGCCCCGTTCGCGCTCCCCGCTGAGGCCGTCCGCGCAGACGACCAGCGTGACCAGAACCCCGACGGCCACGGCGAACTGGACCAACAGGTTGACGGCTTCACGCTGCTCGAGAAAGTTCAGGGCCTGATTGCTCGCGGCCAGATAGGTCACCGCACTCAGGAGCGCGCTGAACAGGAGGAGCAGAACGGGCCCGCGGCCACCGACCCAGACATCCTGGCTCTCCTGCACGGCGATCACCAGCCACCGGGGGGTCGCGCTCCCCCGGGGTGGCCGAGCAGGCACGCTGCTGTCGCTCGTCACGCCGTCTTCGACACCTGCCCCGGCTGCCTGGTCATGCTGAAGTACGCGTCGGACAGGCGCGCACCGTCGACATCGAAAGAGAGCACCGGCGCGCCCGACGCGACGACCGCCGCCAAGGCCGCATTCAGTGCCCCCGGGCCGGGCGCGGCGCCGGTCGCGCTGATCATGATCTTGATCTCGTCGGGTGGTCCGTCGCGCCGGTCGACGGTGAGGCCGGGTACGCGTTCGAGTGCGACCCGCGCCGGCTCGACCCATTCGATCGGCACCCTCAGCCGGGCGGAGCGTTCGACCATCGCGGTCGCCACCACGTCGTCGACGCTGCCGCTGGTCAGGACGCGCCCGCGGTCGAGGATCAGCACCTTCGAACAGATCTGCTCGACCTCCGGGAGATCGTGGGTGCTGATCACGACGGTCGTGCCGTGCTCCCGCGCCAGGCGGCGGACGATCCCGAGGACCTGCAACGCACCGGCCGGATCCAGTCCCAGGGTCGGCTCGTCCAGGAACACCACCGCCGGGTCGTTGACCAGCGCCCGCGCGATGCCGAGCCGGCGCCGCATTCCGCGGCTGTAGGTCGCGATGGGCGACTCGGCGCGCTCCGCGAGCCCGACGTCGGCGAGCAGCCGGTCGGCCAGCCGTCGGGCCGCGCTGCGTTCCACACCGTGGAGCCGGGCGAAGTAAGACAGGTACGCCCGTCCGGTCTGGTGGCGCGGGTAGCCACCGCTTTCGGGCAGCACCCCGATCCGTCGCCTGATCTCGGCCGGCGCGGTGGACGGGTGCCCAGCGACCCGAAACGAGCCGCTCGTGGGAGCCAGCACCGTGGTCAGCAGGCGGATCGTGGTGGTCTTTCCGGCTCCGTTCGGGCCCAGTAATCCGACCACATCGCCCGGCTCGGCGGTGAAACTGACATCTCGGACCGCCACCCGTCCCCCGTAGTTCCGGACAAGTTTCAGCGCCTCCAGCGTCACATCGCGGTTGGACCGGCCCACCCCGCCAGCATTGCAGCGACATCGCCGACCCGCAACAAGTGACGGCATTCGGCGGGCCTCGACCGCTAAAGGTTTCCGCCGAATAGCACGTCGGGTTTCGATCGTGCAACAACAACCTAAATATGCGATCAATGAGGCTCCCCGCTTCTCTAAGGTACAAGGAGTGAGTTCACGAACGGGCCGCTGTCGCCGCTTGGCCGGCCGGGGGAGGCCTTTTACGCGGGGAGTACTGCTTTGACACGTCAGCGCGCACTTTTGGCAATTGGGCTGGGCCTCATGATGGCCGTCGTTGGCTCCGGCTGCGGAGCACAGGGAAAGCCGCCGACGACGGCCACACCGGCCGGTATTTCCACACCGACGGCTACTTCTTCGCGCGGACCCGCTGAACCGGCCAGCGCCGAGGACTTCGATCCGAAGAACTTCACCCATTCGACCGAGATCACCAATCGGTACTTCCCGATGGTCCCGGGCACCCAGTTCTTGTGGAAGGGTCACGCGTTCGACGACGGCGAGAAGGTGGCCCGGGCCATCGAGTTCACCGTCACGGACCTCACCAAGGAGATCGCCGGGGTCAAGACCGTGGTCGCGTGGGACCGCGACATCACCGATGGCCGGGCCGAGGAGATCGAACTGACCTTTTACGCCCAGGACGACGCCGGCAACGTCTGGTATTTCGGCGAGAACTCTGAGGAGTACGACGGCCGCACCCTCAAGAAGGTGGCGACCTGGCTGGCCGGCCTGCATCACGCGACGGCCGGCATCATGATGCCCGCCGACCCCCAGCCGAATACTCCGACCTACGCGGAAGGACTAGGCCCGGAGGTGGGCTGGAGCGACCTCGCCCGCATCGATCAGGTCGGGGTGCGGAACTGTGTGGAGACCGGCTGCTACGACGACGTCATCGTGATCGAGGAGTCCAGTCCGGACGAGCCCGGCCGCTCCCAGCTCAAGTACTACGCTCCCAAAATCGGCGGGATCCGCACCGGCTACCGGGGCCAGGCCGACCCCGACAAGGAGAAGTTGCAACTGGCATCACACAAGATGCTGGACCAACTCGCCCTGACCGACATTCGTGAGGACGTCCTCGAAGAGGAACATCGGGCGTATGGCTACAACTCGGGTGGATATGGTAAGACCGCGAAGATGGAAAAGCGATGACAATACCTGATGTGTGCCCGAAAGAATGCCCTTTAGGGCACACCACCCGTCGGTCTCGGCCGACGTGCGCCACGCTTATTGATATTGCTGACCATCCGAGCGTTGATGTGGCTCAAGATCTTGCGACAGTCCAGCTTCAGCTTTCCCACCACCAATTGTGAGAGGTCGGCCATGATCCGCTGGTCGGTAGGTTTGGGGTTGCGATTCGGACGCCTGGTCGTGGCTGCGGCGATCGGGCTGCTGGGCGTGGCCGTGATCCAACTCCACGGGTCCTCGGTCGACGTCTACCCGGAATTCGAGGCGCCGGCCGTCCAGATCCAGGCCGAGGCCCTCGGCCTCTCGGCCCAGGAGGTCGAGCAACTGATCACCGTGCCGCTCGAACAGGATCTGCTGAACGGCATTCCGTGGCTCCAGCACATCCGCTCGCAATCCATGCCGGGCCTGTCGGCGATCGACCTCGAGTTCGAGCCGGGCACCGACCTGTACGAGGCGCGCCAGGCCGTGCAGGAACGGATGACCCAGGCCAAGGCGCTGCCGAACGTCGGTACGCCTCCGGTGATGATCCAGCCGACGTCGTCGACCAGCCGGGTCGCGATGGTCGCGTTGACGTCGAAGTCGGTCTCCACCATGGAGATGTCGGTCGAGGCCCGCTGGCAGATCCGGCCACGGTTGATGAGCATCCCGGGGGTCGCGAACGTCTCGATCTGGGGCCAGCGCGACCGTCAGTTGCAGGTGCAGGTCGACCCCGGCCGGCTGCGCTCCCACGACGTGAGCCTCACCCAGCTCATCGAGACCACGGGAAACGCCCTCTGGGTGTCACCGTTGAGTTTCGTCGAGGCGTCCACGCCAGGCACCGGCGGCTTCGTCGAGACCCCCGTCCAGCGTCTCGGTGTCCAACACGTCCAGCCCATCTCGACCGCCGAGCAGTTGGCCGGGGTGTCGGTCGAGGGCGTACGCGGCACGCCGCTGCGGATCGGTGACGTGGCCGACGTCCGCGAGGATCACCAACCGGTGATCGGCGACGCCAGCGTGAACGGCGCGTCGGGCCTGATGCTGGTCGTCGAGCGATTCCCGAACGCCAACACCGCCCAGGTCAGCCGAGACGTCGAGGAGGCGCTCGACGCGATGGCGCCGGGCCTGCCCGGGATCGAGGTGGATCCCACGGTGTTCCGGCCGACCGAGTATCTGTCCAGCGCCCTCAGCCATCTCGGCGTGGCCGGACTGATCGGTCTGGTCGCCCTGGTGGCTGCGGCCGGGCTCCTCATGCTGTCCTGGCGGACCGCCGTCATCGTGGCCGTCACCGTGCCGCTGAGTCTGATCACCGCGACCTACGTACTCCACCTGCGCGGCGAAACGCTCAGCATGATGACGGTGATCGGGTTGACGGCGGCCCTCGCCCTGGTCGTCGACGAGGCGATCGGCGACGTGGACGAGATCCGGCGCCGACGGCTGACCCCCGACCCGGATGACCCGGCGTCGCTGCCCTCGATGATCACCGACGTGGTCGTCGCGCGCCGCGCTCCGCTGCTCTTCGCGACGGTGATCGTCCTGCTCGCCTTGGCCCCGGTGCTCGTCCTCAACGATCTGGCCAAGGACTTCGCCACGCCGGTCGTCCTCAGCTTCGCCCTGGCCGTGGGCGCCTCGCTGTTGGTGGCGCTGATCGTCACCCCGGCCCTCGCCGCCCTGTTCCTCGGGCGCGGCGATCGCAAGCTCCGCACCAGCCCGGTCGACCGTTGGGTCCATCGCGGCTTCGACCGGGTCGCTCCGGCGGTCCTTGCCCGCACCGGCCGGGTCCTGATCGCCTCGGTCCTGCTGGCTGCGGTCGCCGTCGTGCTGGTCGTGGTCGACGGACCCGGTGACCCGCTGCCGACCCTGAAGGACCCCAACGTCCTGGTCCGGGTGCAGGCCGCGTCCGGAACATCGGTGGCCGAGATGCAGCGCATCAGCACGACCGTGGCCGACGAGCTGGCCACGGTGCCCGGCGTCGCGTCGACCGGAGCGCACGTCGGTCGGGCCATCACCTCCGACGAGGTCGTCGACGTCAACGCGGCCGAGATCTGGCTGCGGATCGACCCCGGTGCCGACTACGCCGCCACCTTGGACAAGATCGCCGCCGGCGCCCACGAGTATCCCGGCCTGCGGGCCACGGTGAGCACGTACGCGGAGGACCGGTTGGCCGCCAACCGCATCGAGGTCAACGGGGACCTGGTCGTCCGGGTCTACGGGACCGACTTCACCAAACTCCGCGGCGCCGCCGAAGACGTCGCCAGCCTGCTCGGCACGATCCCCGGCATCCTCACGCCGCGGATCCAGACCCAGGCCACCCGACCGACCCTGGAGATCCAGGTCGACCTGGCCGCGGCGCAGCGCCACGGACTGCGGCCTGGTGACGTGCGGCGCGAGGCGAGCACCCTGATCTCGGGGCTCACGGTCGGCAGCCTGTACGAGGAGCAGAAGGTCTTCGACGTGGTCGTGTGGGGAGGACCGCCGACGCGCCAGAGTGTGGCGAGCGTCCGGTCCCTGCTCATCGACACGCCGTCGGGTGCGCAGGTACGCCTGGGTGACATCGCCCGGGTGCGAGTCGCGCCCAATCCGGTCGTCGTGACCCACCATGCGGTCTCCCGCAGCCTGGACGTGGCGATGACTGTGCATGGACGGTCCGTGAGCGACGTATCCGCCGAGGTCACGTCGCGGCTCCGCGGGTTGGCGATGCCGTATGAGTACCGGGCCGAGGTCCTCGGCGACGCTGCGGCGCGTCAGCAGGCGGGTCGGGCCCTGATCGCGATCTCGCTGATCGCGGCGGCGCTCATCTTCCTGCTGCTCCAGGCGGCCACTGGCAGCTGGCGGGGAGCGGCGATCCTGCTCGTCACCCTGCCGCTCGCCACCGTGGGCGGGCTGTTCGTCGCCCCACCGATGAACGGCATCACCTCCGTCGGCGTGCTGGCCGCCCTGGGGTCGGTGCTGGCGTTGACCATCAGGCAGGCGTTGCTCCTGGTCCGCCGGGCTCAGGAGGTCGCGGACGCCGACAGCGCCCTCGCGGCCTTCACCCGGGCGGCCCGTGACCTGGCACCGTCGGTCATCACCACGGCCCTGACCACCGCGGCCGCCCTGGCTGCCGTCGCCTTCGTCGGCAGCCGGGCCGGCCTGGAGATCCTCTGGCCCATGTCCATCACCCTGCTGTGTGCCTTGCCGACCTCCGTCGCAGTCGTCTTGTTGGTGCTCCCGACTCTCTACGCGGCGGCCATCCCGCACGCTCACCGGCGCCCACCCAGCGCCACCGATCTCGAGACGGAGGTGCTGTGATGAGGAAGATTTCCCGTCCGGCCTGGGTCCTGTCGCTGCTGTTCGCCGGGCTGATGCTGTTCGGCGGCTGCACCGCCGACGACGAGCCCGACCCGAGCGCAGCCGACCAGCCGGTGACCGTCGAGCGGGTTGACGACACCCAGCCGGCCCGGCTGACCCTGCGCGCGGACGCGGCCAAGCGGCTGGGCATCGAGACCAAGCCGGTCATCGCCGGGCCGGCCAAGGCCGGCCGACCGGCCACCCTGACGGTCCCGTACGCCGCCGTGGTCTACGACGCCGAGGGCCAGTCGTGGGCGTACTCCGCCCCCGCGCCGCTGACCTTCATTCGCGTACCCCTGGTCGTCGACACGGTTGCGGGTGACACGGCCACGCTGTCCAGTGGACCGGCGGCGGGCACCCAGGTCGTCGTGGTCGGCGCCGCCGAGCTCGTCGGGGCCGAGGCCGGGATCAGCGGCGAGGAGTGATGAAGCCGCAGCGCCGAACCCTGATGCGCTGGGTGGTGGCCACCAGCCTCAACTTCCGGTTCCTCGTCGTCGCGCTCGGCGCACTCGTCATGGCGTTCGGGGTGGCCACGCTGCCCGCGACGCGGATCGACGCCTTCCCCGAGTTCGCGCCGCCCCGGGTGGTCATCCAGACGGCCTGCCTGGGACTGTCGACCTCCGATGTCGAATCACTGGTCACGGTCCCGCTCGAGCAGGCCCTCAACGGGGTGGACGGCCTCGACACGCTGCGCTCGAAATCAGTCCCTCAGCTGTCGCAGGTCGAGCTCGTCTTCTCCTCCGATGTCGATCTGCTGCACGCCCGTCAGTTGGTCCAGGAGCGGATGACCGCGGTCAGCACCACGCTGCCGACCTGGGCCGCCCCGCCCGTGATGCTCGCACCCGTCTCGGCCACCGGTCGCGCCATGCAGATCGGCATGACGTCCAAGGATCACTCGCTGATCGAGATGTCGATGTCGGCCTACTGGACGGTCCGAGCCCGGCTGCTCGCCGTGCCCGGAGTGGCCAATGTGGCCCTGTGGGGCGAGCGGCTGCAGATGATGCAGGTGCAGGTCGACCCGCCGAAGATGGCCGCCCACGACGTCGCCCTCGACGAGGTCATGGAAGCCACCGCCGACGCGCTCGACTCCGGCCTCCTGCGCTTCTCCACGGGCTCGGTGATCGGCACCGGCGGTACGGTCCAAACCCCGAACCAGGCCCTCGGCGTCCGTAACGTCCTGCCGATCGTCACCCCGGCCGATCTCGCCCGGGTCCCGGTGCGCGGCAGCAACGCCCCCGGCGGCGCCGTCCGCATCGGCGACGTGGCCACCGTGGTCACCGACCACCAGCCGCTGATCGGGGATGCCGTCATCAACGACGATCCCGGCGTGCTGCTGGTCGTCGAGAAGCTGCCCTGGGCCAACACGGTCGAGCTGACCCGCGGGGTCGAGGAAGCCATCCGAGCCCTGGAGCCGGGACTCCCTGGGGTGCAGTTCGACACCACGATCTTCCAGCAGGCCAACTTCATCGAGGAAGCGATCGGCAACCTCACCCAGGCGCTGATCCTCGGCTTCGTGTTGGTCATCGTGATCCTGGCCTTGTTCCTGTTCGAGTGGCGGGTGGCCCTGATCAGCCTGGTCACCATCCCGCTGTCGCTGATGATCACCCTGCTGGTGCTGCACTGGCGAGGCGAAACGGTGAACACGATGACCCTCGCCGGGCTCGTCATCGCCCTGGGCGCGGTCGTCGACGATGCGATCATCGACGTCGAGAACATCGTTCGACGCCTGCGCGAACACCGCCTGACCGGTGGTTCGGGCTCGACCGCGTCGGTGATCCTGCACGCCTCCCTGGAGGTGCGGGCGCCGATCGTCTACGCCACGCTGATCATCGTCGCGGCCGCGGTGCCGGTCTTCCTGCTGCAGGGTCTGACCGGCGCGTTCTTCCGGCCGCTGGCCCTGTCGTACACGATGGCGATCGTCGCGTCCCTGGTGGTCGCCATGACGCTGACGCCGGCCCTCGCCCTACTGCTGCTGGGCAAGGCGCCGATCGAGCGGCGCACATCCCCGGTGGTGCGCGGGCTGCAGAAGGGCTACACGGCCGTGCTGGCGCGCATCGTCGTCCGGCCCCGCGGGGTCTACGCCGGCTTCGCCCTGCTGGCCCTGCTCGGGGTGGCGATCACGCCGTTCCTCGGCCAGTCGCTGTTCCCGGCGTTCAAGGAGCGCGACTTCCTGATCCACTGGGTCAGCCAGCCCGGGACCTCCGCAGCCGAGATGCAGCGCACCACGATCGCGGTCAGCAAACAACTGCGAGAGGTTCCCGGGGTACGGAACTTCGGCGCCCATATCGGGCAGGCCTTCCAGGGCGAGGAGGTCGCCGGGGTCAACCTCGGCGAGAACTGGGTCAGCACCGATCCCTCCATGGACTACGACCAGACGCTCGAGGCCATCGAAGCCGTCAACGAGGCCTACCCGGGGTTGTTCCGCGAGACCCAGACCTACCTGGACGAGCGGATCGAGGAGGTGATCTCCGGGGGTAAGGAGCCGATCGTCGTCCGGGTCTACGGCGACGACCTGTCGGTGCTGCGGGAGAAGGCCGCCGAGATCAACCAGATCCTGGGGGGCATCGACGGGGTCGAGGACCAGCACGTCGACATCTCGACCGACGTGCCGCAGCTCCAGGTCGAGGTCGACCTGGCCAAGGCCGCGCGCTACGGCCTCAAACCCGGCGACGTACGCCGCGCGGCCGCGACCCTGGTGGCCGGGGAGGAGGTCGGCGACATCTTCCGGGACGGCAAGGCCTACGACGTGTTGGTGTGGAGCACTCCCCAGACCCGGAGCAGCGTGCCGGCCCTGCGGAATCTGCAGCTGGACACCCCGTCGGGCCGGCGTGTACGGCTGTCCGATGTCGCCCAGGTGTCGATGGTGCCCAGTCCCAACTCGATCGACCGGGATGGCGGGTCACGACGGCTCGACGTCAGCGCCTCCTTCGCCGGACGCGACCTCGGCTCGGTGGCCGGAGAGCTCCAAGAGAAGCTGAAGGCGGTCCAGTTCGACCGCGGTTACCACCAGGAGGTGCTCGGCGAATTCCAGGAACGCCAGGCTGCCCAGCGTCAGCTGTTGCTCACCGCCTTCATCGCCGCGGGCGCGATCCTCCTGCTGCTGCAGGCGTCGTTCGGTGCCTGGCGGCCTGCTCTGCTGGTGTTCTTCAGCCTCCCGCTCGCCCTGGTCGGCGGCATCCTGGCAGCCCAGTTGGGCGGCGGGATCATCTCACTGGGCTCGCTGGTCGGATTCTTCACCGTGTTCGGCATCGCGGCCCGCAACGGCATCCTGCTGATCAACCACTGCCAACATCTGGAGCGCGAGGAGGGCGAGACCTTCGGATCGGCCCTGGTGCTGCGGGCGGCGCGCGAACGGCTGGCGCCGATCCTGATGACCTCCCTGGCCACCGGCCTGGCCCTGGTGCCCCTGGTGATCTTCGGCGAACGGCCCGGACACGAGATCGAACATCCGCTGGCGGTCGTGATCCTCGGCGGGCTCGTCACCTCGACCCTGCTGAATCTGTTCGTCACCCCGTCGCTCTACCTCCGATTCGGTCGACGCGCTCGATGAACGACCGCGCCGAGCCCCTGGTCCGCCTCGAGAACGTCTCGAAGTCCTACGGGTCGGGTTCGCGCGTACTCCAGCTGCTGGACGGGGTCGATCTCGACCTACCCGCCGGGCAGACCACGAGCCTGCTCGGCCGGTCGGGCAGCGGCAAGTCCACCTTGCTGTCGTTGATCGCCGGACTGATGCGGCCCGACGGCGGCCGGATCAGCATCGGCGGCGAGTCGATCGACCAGCTGGACGACGCTCACCGGGCCCGACTGCGCGCTTCCCGGATCGGCATCGTCCTCCAGTCGGACAATCTGATCCCGTTCCTGTCGGCTCAGGAGAATGTCGAGCTCGCGATGGGCCTCGCGCCCGGTCGGCGCCCCGCGGTCCGGGCCCGTGAGCTGTTGGCCGAGCTTGGCCTCGGCCGCCGGACGACCAACCTCCCGCGGCAGCTGTCGGGGGGCGAGGTGCAGCGGGTCGCCGTCGCCGTCGCGCTGGCCAACGAGCCCGACCTGCTGCTGGCCGACGAGGTGGTCGGGCAGCTGGACAGTGTCACCGCGGCGGAGGTGTTGAAGTTGATCTTCACCGCGTCCCGCGAGCGTGGGCTCACGGTGCTGTACGTGACCCACGACGAGCAGTTGGCCGAGGGCGCGCAGCAGGTGCTCCGGCTGCACGACCGGCGCGTCGTTGCCGCATGAACGCCGGCAACGCCCTCGTGGTGGAATCCGTCGTCGTCGAACACCCGACGCCGGCGGGGGGCCGCTTCCGGGCGCTCGACGAGCTCTCGTTCAGCGTGGACGGCGGCTCCAGCGTGGCGGTCACCGGAGCCAGCGGCGGCGGCAAGTCCACCTTGCTCGGCCTGCTCGGCGGTCTGGCCCGGCCGAGCGCGGGCAGCGTGCGGATCGGCGGGCAGGAGATCTCCGCGCTGCCCGAGTCCCGGCGGTGCGATTTCCGGCGCCAGCACATCGGCTACGTGTACCAGGCCGACAATCTGCTGCCGTTTCTCACCCTGCTGGAGAACGTCCAACTGCCCCTGGCGCTGATCGGTGAGCATGCCGACGTCGACCGTTCGCTCGCACTGCTCGAACGGCTCGGCCTGGCCGGCCTCGCCCACCGGTTGCCCGATCAGCTCTCCGGCGGCCAGCGCCAGCGGGGCGCGGTGGCCCGCGCCGTCGTGCATCGACCGGAGGTGATCCTGGCCGACGAGCCGACCGGTGCGCTCGACAGCGACAATGCGGTCGGGGTCATCGAGTTGCTGCTCGACGTCCAGGCCGACCTCGGGGCGACCCTGGTGATGATCACCCACGACCGGGCAGCGGCGCGGCGGCTGGACGTCCGGCTGGAGCTCGCCGACGGGAAGCTGCAGGTGATCGGCCGCTATGTGCTGGCGCGACCTGGTCCGCAACCCCCGCCGCAGCCTCAGTGCCCTCGCCGGGATCGCCCTCGGCGTCGGCCTGTTCTCCGCCGTGCTGTTCTTCATCGACGGCTCGTCGGCGTCGATGACCGCCCGGGCAATCGCCCCGCTGCCGCTGGACATGCAGCGGGTGCTGGCCGATCCGCTCGGCAACCAGGTGCGGCTCACCGAGCAGATCGTGCCCGACCGACTGCCGGCCGGGGAGATCGCCCACGTCAGCCCTGACCCTGACCAATCGCAACGCCCGCCCGGCCAACGAGGTCGTGATCCGCGATGAGCCGCCGGAGCCGCTGCGCTACGTGCCCGGGTCGACCACCGTCGACGGCACCCGGTATCCCGACCCCGGCGGAGACAGCCCGCTTGCCCAAGGCGAGGCGAAACTTGGCCTCAACCTGGGCACCGTGCCGGCCCGGACCAGCGTCACGGTCACGTTCGACATCGAGGCGAGCACCGCCGTCGAATCGGCGTCGGCGTTGGGGCTGGCCGCGACGTTCTCCAGCCGCGAGATCGACACCCCCGCGCCGGCGAATGCCGCCGAGCCGCTGTCCCTGGCCCAGCTGAGCGAACAGATCGGCCGGGTGCCCGGGGTGGCCCGGGCCGATCAGCTCGCGCTCGTCGACCTGCCCCCCGGCTCGCTGCGCGCGGGCGCCCGTCGATCCGCCAGATCTGGTCCGGGTGTTCGGCTTCGACGAGGCCTACCGGGTGCTCGATCCGTCGATCCGGATCGTCGCAGGGTCCTACACGCCCGGGCACGGACTGCTGAGCGCCGAAGCGGCCCGGGTCCTCGGTGTCCGCCCGGGTGGCGCCGTCCAGGTCCGACTGCCCGGACGCGCCGAGTTGCTGGCCGTGCCGATCAGCGGCATCACCGACCTGACCCAGGCCAAGTCGCTGTTCTACAGCCGCCAGGCGCAACAGCTCGAACAGTTCGCGTACGTGGCCGAACAGCCTGGTCGTCGGGCCGGAGGTCTTCTCCTCCTCGATCGTGCCCGCGTACCAGAATGCGACCACGAGCGGTGGGCGGACGATCCGCAGCCAGCCGATCCTCGAGGTCGACGTCTGGGTCGAGCGGGCGCGACTGGATGCCGATCCCGGGACCGCGCTGGCCCAGACCACGGCGGTCGCCACCGGGATCACCGCCGTCGCGGCCGGTCAGGACGAGCTGATCGACAACATCTCCAACGCCCTGGCCGTGGCCCGCGACGACGCCTCGGTCGCCAAACGGATGTTCGTCTTCCTCGGTCTCCCCGGGCGCGTTGCTGGCGGCGATCCTCACCTCGTACGCGGGCGGGGTGCTGGCCAGTGCGCTGCGCCGGGAGCAGGCGATCCTGCGGATCCGGGGCGCCAACCGACGCACCCTGCTGGGCATGCACGCGCTCCGGTCGCTCATCCTGGCTGCCCTGGGTTCGGTGCTCGGGGTCGGGCTGGGTCTGATCTCGGCGGTGGCCGTGCTCTCGGCGGACGATCTGGCCCGCGCCTCTACCAGCAGCCTGCTGCTTTCGGCCGGGCTGAGCGCCGGCTCCGGGTTCGTGGCCACCGGGGTCGCCCTGTATGCCGCGGGACTCGGCGCCATCCGCCGCCAGATCAGCGACGAGCGGGCGCAATTGGCCTCACGCCCGCCGCTGTGGCGGTGGGTCTGGCTCGATCTGGTGATCTTGGTGCCGTTGGCGGTGTTCGTCGTCCAGGCTCGGCGAAGCGGGGCGTTCGAGGGCGCGGCCGGCTCGGTGTACTACGGCCGCGCGGTCTCCCTCCGCCTGCAGTTGGTGATCATCCCGATCGGCGTCTGGCTCGGCTCGATCCTGCTGTTCGCCCGGGTCATGGGCCTGCTGCTGTCCCACCTGCCCCGACCCCGGCGCCGGCACTTCGGCCGGCCACTGCCGGGCCTGCTGACCCGGAGCATCCGCCGCCGGCCGTGGGCCGCGGTGAGCGCGATGATCATGGTCGGGCTGATCGTCGCGCTGGGCACGAGTCTGGCCTGCTTCAGCACCTCCTACGACCGCGCGAAGGCCGCCGACGCCCGGTTCGTCGTCGGCTCGGACATCCGCATCACCCCCGGTCCGACCAGCACGCTCGATCACCCGCCGGGCTATGCCCGCGCCCTGGCCGTGCCGGGCATTGCCACGGTGACCCCGGTGGTCTTCGGGTTGTCGAACGCGCTGGTGGAGAGCGAGGTCAACGAGGACGCGGCGAATCTGGCCGCCGTCGACCCGTCGGCCTTCCGGCAGGCCGCTCCGTTGACCGGAGCCCATTTCGTCGGCCGGTCCGCCGCCAGCGCGATGAGCGCGCTCCGGCGGCGCCCGACCGGTGTCTTCGTCGGCATCGAATTGGCCGACATCTTAGAAATCGAGAAAGGAGACAGCGTGAAAGTCCTGTTCGCCCGCGGCACCAAGCAGCAGAAGCTGACGACCATGAAGGTCCTCGGCCTGTTCGAGCGGTTGCCCGGCTTCCCTGACGGAGCCAACCTGCTGGTCAACATCCAGCGGCAGGTGGAGCTCATACCGTCCACCAACGCCACGTTTTTCCTGGCCCGCACCACCGATCCGAGCGCGGACACCCTGCACCGGGCTCTGGCCGGCCTGGCCGAGGGGCCGGGCGCGACCGACCCGCTCCGGATCGAGTCGCGGGAGACGGCGCTGGACAAGGACCAGTCGAGCCTGGCTGCGCTCAATATCCGCGGCCTGCTCACGCTGAATTCCGCGTACGCGCTGGCGATGGCCGCCACCGCAATCGCCATGTACGTCTTCGGACTCCTGCTCCAGCGCCGACGCGAATACGTCACGATGCGGGCCCAAGGGGTCCGGAATCGCCTGCTGCGCGCGTTGCTCGTCACCGAGTCGGCGGGGGTAGCCGTGTTCGGCGCCGCCGCCGGCCTGGTGATCGGGGTCGCCATGGCCTTTTTCCTGGTCCGGGTGCTGCGGCCGTTGTTCGTGCTCCGGCCCACGGTGGTGGTCCCGCCGGCCGAAATCGCCACCTTGATCGCGCTCGTCGTCGGGGTGTCAGTGCTCGGGGCCGTGGCGGCGACCAGACTGGTCAACCAGCTCCCCGCGACCGAATTGCTTCGTGATGAGTAGGTCACGGATCGTGCCCGAGGGGTTCGAAACTGCCCGTTCGATTGCTAGAGTCGATGAGGTGAATCGCCCGCGCCCGCGGCGTACCACCGCCATCGTCACCCTGACCGCCTCGGCCTCCCTGATGCTCGCCGCGTGCACCACGGGAACGCCGGCCCCCGGGCCGAACGGCACCTCAAGTCAGGCCGGTCCGCCCACCGCGGCCCCGACGTCGGCGATCTCGTCGGCCTCGGCCTCGGCCTCCGCGTCGGCCTCCGCGTCGGCCTCAGCGTCGTCATCGGCGCCGTCGACGTCGGCCAGCCCGTCCCCGTCGAAGACCCCGACCGGCCCGGTGAACGCCGACTACCGGAAGTTCGATTCGAAGAACTTCGGCGCTCCCACGGGGGCGAAGAACGCCTGGTTCCCGCTGGTGCCCGGCAACCAGTCGCTGCGCGACGGCTCGATCATGCGCGGCAGCCGCCGCCTGCACCACCAGCGACGGCTCACCGTCACCGACGTGGTGAAGGAGATCAATGGCGTCCGTACGGTGCTGCTGCTCGACCAGGACATCGACGCCGGGCAGAACGGTGAGACCGCGATCGACTACCTCGCGCAGGACAAGACGGGCAACGTCTGGTACCTCGGCTCGTACACCGAGATCTACGAGGGCGGCCAGTTCGTCAATGCGAACGACGCCTGGCTGGCCGGCACCCGCAAGGCCAAGGCGGGCGTCTTGATGTTGGCCGACCCCAAGGTGGATCTGAAGTACGTCGAGGCGAACATCCCGGGCCGGGAGATCATCCGCGCCAAGGTGGCCAAGGTCGGGGTGCGCAAGTGCGTGCCCTTCCGGTGCTTCCCCAAGGCGCTGGTGGTGCTCGAGGACGGCACGGAGTTCAAGTACTACGCGCGCGGCGTCGGCGACATCGGCACCGAGCCCAACTACTCCGGCGGCGAGCAGGAGAAGGAAGCGTTGATCAACGTCATCCAGCTCTCCCCGAAGGGTCTGAAGGAGGCCTCGCAGGAGGCCTTGCGCCTCGACCGCCACGCCCGGGTCGCCGCCAAGAAGGTCTTCGGCAAGTCAGCTCCGGCCAAGCGGATCTGACTCCGGCAGATCCGACCAGGCAGATCCGACCCCGGCCCCATCGCGCCGCACCCGCGCGCCCTGGTGCGGCCGGTTTCCGACGTAACCACGGGAAACCGCCACGGATCTGGGAAGAAATCCGCCCTGGTGCTTCACCGGCGCACCCTCTCGTCAGCCATCTCTGGCGCCAGGAGGCTGAAACGTGCACCCTGCGATTCGCCTCAACGAGAGAGCCGTCATGCATTTCATCAGCTTCGGCAGCCGCCACCAGGTGGCCGCTCGGCACGGACGTCGAGCGGCTGAATTTCGTCAACGCCGGCTCGGCCGAATCGGGTGGACGCGATGACCTCGACGCCGTCCGTCGTGCGCCGACCGGGTCTGCGGGCGTCGCGCCGGTTGCCGGTCTTCGCGGCCGCCGTCTTCGTCGCGGAGGCCGTGGCGTTCGCGGTGCCGTTCGGCCGTGACGTGACCCCGTTCGTTCTGGTGCTCATCCCGGCGGCCGCCGCGTTGGCCGTCTCCTGGGCGAGCGGCGGCCGACGCGAGGTGCGGGCCCTGGTCGGTCGGCTTCTCGTCTGGCGGGTCGACGCGCGGTGGTACCTGGCTGCGCTGGGCATCCCGATCGCCGAGAAGCTCGCCGTGGACAGCGCGGGGATCCTGTTGGGCGTGACCACGCCCGCCCGGCTGCTCGGCGCGGTGTCGGTCTCGGCTCTGGTCGTGCCGGCGGTGGTGCTCGTCCCGGCGCTGCTCGAGGAACTCGGGTGGCGGGGCTTCGGCATTCCCGCGGCCCTCGAGGACGGCCGCTCCCCCGCGTGGGCCGCCTTGGTGATCGGGCTGATCTTCGTCATGCTGCACGTCCCGCTCTACCTACCCGGCCAGCTGTACGCGGGATTGCCGGTCTGGCCCTTGCCGTTCATCCTGCTCTCCTCGTCGGTCCTGATGACCTGGATCTATCTGCGCACGTCGAGCGCGCTCCTGGCGGGACTGATGCACGCGGCCTTCAACGCCACCGTGCCGTTGACGTGGGGTCTCGACCCGGCCTGGGTCTGGGAGGCGCGAGCCGTCACGCTGACCATCGTCGCCGGCCTGCTGATCGCCCACTTCCTTCGGCGCGCTCATCGCACCCGCGACGGCCGGGTCTAGTGCAGGCTGCTGGGGGCCGCGGAGCGGAGCTTCAGCGTCAGCTGATCGAACGGCTGCCGTGCAACCGCCGGGCGGCTTCGGCGATCGAGCCGGTCATCGACGGATAGACGGTGAACGACTCCGAGACCTGGTCGACCGTCAACCGCTGGGCCACGGCGATGGCGATCGGATAGATCAGCTCGCTCGCCCGCGGGGCGACCACGACGCCGCCGATCACGATGCCGGTGACGCTGCGGCAGATCAACTTCACGAAACCGTCCCGGCTGCCCTGCATCTTGGCTCGGGCATTGCCGCGCAACGGGAGGGTGACCACCCGGGCCGGCACCTCACCGGAGTCGACCTGCAGCTGGGTGACCCCGACCGTGGCAATCTCCGGTGCGGTGAACACGTTGGAGGAGACGGTCTTCAGGTCCAGCGGCGACACGGCGTCACCCAGCGTGTGCCACATGGCGATCCGACCCTGCATCGCCGCGACCGACGCCAGGGGAAGCACGCCGGTGCAGTCGCCGGCGGCGTAGACGCTGCGCGCGGTCGTCCGCGAGACCCGATCGACGGTGATGTAGCCGCCGCGGTCGACCTCGACGCCGGCCGACTCGAGGCCGAGGTCGGTGGTGTTCGGGATGGAGCCCACCGCGAGCAGGCAGTGCGAGCCGGTCACCGTCCGTCCGTCGCTGAGGGTGACGATGACGGAATCGCCGTTCCGGGCGACCGACTGCGCGCGCGACCGCGACAACACCGTCATGCCGCGCCGGGTGAAGACGTCCTCGAGCACCTGGGCGGCGTCGGCGTCCTCGCCCGGCAGCACCCGGTCGCGCGAGGAGACCAGCACGACATCGCAACCGAGGGCGTCGTACGCGCTGGCGAATTCCGCGCCCGTGACTCCTGAGCCCACCACGATCAGCCGCTCCGGCAGGGCGGTGAGCCCGTAGACCTGGGTCCAGGTGAGGATCCGCTCGCCGTCGGGCAGCGCGTCGGGCAACTCGCGCGGGCGCGCCCCGGTGGCCAGCAAGATCACGTCGGCGTCGAAGGACTGCTCACCCTCGGCCGTGTCGGCGATCACCTTGTCCGCGCCGACCAACCGACCCCGACCGTGCACCAGCCGGACGTTCTCTCGGGTGACCCGTTCGACGATGTCCTCGGACTGCTGCTTGGCCAGGGCCAGGACGCGTTTGTTCACCGCCGCCAGGTCGACGCAGACCGCCGACTCGGCGTTCGCAGCGTCCTGGGTACCGAAACGCAGGCCGAGCTCCGCCGATCCAGCGACCTCGGTCATCACCTCGGCCGTCGCGATCAGCGTCTTGGAGGGCACACAGTCGGTCAATACGGCCGAACCGCCGAGCCCGTCGGAATCGATGAGGGTGATGTCACCGCCCAGTTGACTGCCCACGAGCGCAGCCTCATAGCCCCCGGGTCCGCCGCCGACAATCACCACTCGGGTCACCCTGGGCATTCTTGCATCTCGCCCGCGGCCCGACGGAACCGATAGCCTCACCGATGTGCTGTACGCCGCCTACGGGAGCAACCTCGACCCGAGCCAGATGGCTGAGCGCTGCCCGCACTCGCCACTGCGCAGCACCGGCTGGCTGATGGGCTGGCGCGTGACCTTCGGCGGTGAGGGCTGGGACGGCCCCCTGCCCACGATGGCCGAGGATTCCGAGGCCCAGGTCTTCGTCGCCCTGTACGACGTGACCACGACCGATGAGTCGGCTCTCGACGAGTGGGAGAGCGCCCACACCGGTCTCTATCGCAAGGTCCGGGTGCGGGTCGCGACCCTCGATGGCGAACAGACCGCCTGGATCTACGTGCTCAACGACTTCGAGGGCGGTACGCCGAGCGCCCGAACCCTCGGCATCCTGGCCGATGCGGCTGAGGCCGCGGGCGCCCCGAGCGACTACGTGGCGGAATTGCGGTCCCGGTCCTGCTCCAGCGGCTGGTGACGGCGAGCCTCTCAGATTCCGACGGCCGTAACGGGTTTCCCCGCGGCCGCTGCTGATCCGACCGCGGCGGCGACCTCCGTTCGCGACTCCGCCACGTCTGCACCAAGCGCCCGTTTCCCATCGCAGGCGGCCAAACGCGCACCGCCACGCCCACCCAAGCGCCCGTTTCCCATCGCAACCGGCGAAACGCGCTCCGCCAAACCAGCCGGGGATGGCATTGAGCGACGGCGGGAGGTGCGATTCTTGGTTCCCGGGAGCTGAATCCGCAGGTGCGAGAGATCTGCACGACGAGGTCCCGAGCGGGTTCCAGGAGTCGGCCGGCAGCTTCGGTGCGGATGGCTTCGAGGTGGTCAGCGGGGGTGATGAGGTCGTGGATCGGTTCAGTCTCAACGCCCTCGGCGGCCAGCGGGGTCGCCAACTGAGCCCTGATCACACCGTTCGCGTCTGCTCGCTGGTCAGCGCCACACCGGTGCAGACAAGGACCACCGAATTTGTCCAGTCGGTCAGAGGAACCTGATGTCGGAGGATTCGCATCGTGATGGCAGTGAACCGGCTGCGGGATCCGACGCGGCTGGGACCGGGAACCAGATCA
The DNA here is from genome assembly GCA_963731295.1 of uncultured Actinomycetota bacterium. Lineage (GTDB taxonomy): Bacteria > Actinomycetota > Actinomycetes > Propionibacteriales > Propionibacteriaceae > Microlunatus. The sequence goes on along the minus strand of CAVSUP010000003.1, from coordinate 628,850 downwards.
GCAGCCGCGACGCACAGCTTCCGGTGAGCAGGGGTTTCGTGGTGCTGTACGCGTTGGCGTACGTCGGCACGATCTTGCTCTTTCTCGCACCCCTGCTGGTGAGCCTGTCGTTGAAGATCAACGGGCTGGTGGGCACTGACCGCGCACCCAACAGTCTGTCGCTCATCGCCGGGACCGGGGCTTTTCTCGCCATGTTCGCCAACCCGTTCTTCGGCAAGCTGAGCGACCGGACCACCTCCCGGCTGGGTATGCGACGACCATGGATCTTGACGGGTCTGCTGGGAGGTTCCCTCGGCATCCTGGTCATCGCGCTGGCCCGAAGCATCCCGGTGGTCCTGGTGGGCTGGTGCATCGCCCAGGTGTTCTTCAATGCCCTCCTGGCGGCACTGATCGCCGTGCTCCCCGATCAGGTCCCGGTCGCCCAACGGGGTCGGGTCGCGGGTGTCCTCGGCATTTGCCTGCCCATCGCCTCAGTGAGCGGCACGTACGTCGTCCAGCTGTTCACCGGAAACACCTTGGCGATGTTCCTGGCCCCCTGCGCGATCGGCGGGTTCCTGATCCTGATCTTCGCAGCGACCCTGAAGGACCGCCGTCTGGCCATGGCCGACAAGCCGGCGTGGTCGCTGCGGGAGTTCACCAGCGCGTTCTACCTCAACCCGGCGAAACACCCAGACTTCGCTTGGGCCTTCAGCAGCCGCTTCATGCTCGTACTGGCCTACGCCTTGCTGACCACCTACCAGGTTTACTACCTGCTGAAGAAGCTCGGCAGCGCGGCGGACGACGTACCCCGGCAGCTGTTTCTCGCCACCGTGGCCATGTCCATCGGGGTGGTCGTCGCCTCCTTGATCGGCGGATGGCTGTCTGACCGGACTGGGCGGCGCAAGGTCTTCGTCGGTTCCGCGTCGGTCGTGTTCGGGCTGGCCCTGTTCATGATCGCCCTCGCCGGCAATGTCAACGGGTTCGTGATCGGCATGGCCGTCGGGGGGCTCGGCTTCGGTCTCTACACGGCCGTGGACCTCGCCCTCGTCGCGGACGTGCTACCCGACCCGAACAGCGCCGCGAAGGACCTCGGCGTGATGAACATCGCCGGCGCCTTGCCGTCCTCGGTCGCCCCCGCGATCGCACCCGCGATCCTGGCGCTGGGCCATGGCAGCTACGGTGCGCTGTACGTGGTGGCCGGGATGTGCGCCCTGCTGGGCGCCGGCGCCATCCTGCCGGTCAAGGGTGTCCGGTAAGGCGTGGGCGGAGATGAACCCACCTTGACCCAGTTGACCTGGGCGGTCCCGCCTCCCAGGTGTTCTAGGCTCGGCCACATCACCCTCGACGCTCAGGAGGGAAGCTGTGGCGGCAGACCCTGTGGTCGAGACCAAGCTCGTCGTCCCGGCACTTCGCGGCGATGCTGTGGCACGCCCCCGGCTGACCGAGCTGCTGGACCAAGGGCGAGGGGCCAGGCTCGCGCTCGTCTCAGCGCCAGCCGGGTTTGGCAAGACGACGCTGCTCGCCAGGTGGCTCACCCCATCCACTGATCGACAACGTCCGGTCGCCTGGCTGTCCTTGGAGGAAGGCGACGGCCAGCCCGTACGGTTCTGGACGTACGTCATCACCGCCATCCAACGGGCGGCGCCGGGGGCCGGAGACAGCGCGTTGGCTCTGTTGCAGGCGGCCCAGCCACCCCTGGACATCGTGTTGGCCACCCTCATCAACGAGCTGAGTTCGATACCGACCGATCTGGACCTGGTCCTTGACGACTACCACCTCGTCGACGGTCCCGACCTGGAGTCAGGCATGGCCTACCTGCTCGAGCGCCTGCCACCGCAGATACACCTGGTCATCAGCACCCGCGCCGACCCCGCCCTGCCACTGGCCCGCTACCGTGCCCGGGGCGACCTGGTCGAGATCCGGGCCGATGACCTGCAATTCACGCCGGCAGAGGCCGCGGCCTACCTCAACGACGTCGCCGACCTGGCACTCAACCCAGCCGAGATCGCCGCACTCGAAACCCGCACGGAGGGTTGGATCGCCGCCCTGCAGCTCGCGGCGCTCTCACTGCGCGGGCGTTCCCAACCCGCCGCCTTCATCGCGAGTTTCGCGGGCGACGACCGCTACATCGTGGACTACCTGGTCGAAGAGGTGCTCAACCGTCAACCCTCACCCGTGCGCGACTTCCTGCTCCACACCTCCATCCTCGACCGGTTGAGTGGACCGCTGTGCAGCGTCGTCACCGGCACCGCCGACAGCCAGCGCATGCTCGAGCACCTCGACCGCGCCAACCTGTTCCTCGTCCCGCTGGACAACACCCGCCACTGGTACCGCTACCACCAGCTGTTTGCTGAGGTGCTGGCCACCCACCTCCTCGATGAGCAACCCGACACCGTCAGTGGCCTCCACCGCCGAGCCAGCCAGTGGTACGACGAGGCCGGTGAACCCGACCGGGCCGTCCGGCACGCCGTCGCCGCCGGAGCCATCTCGCGAGCCGCCGACCTCGCCGAGCTCGCTATCCCCCCGCTCCTTCGCAACCGACAAGAGGCGACCATCGCCGCCTGGCGAACCGCCATCCCGGACCACGTCGTACTGACCAGGCCCGTCCTGGCCCTCGGCTTCATCGGGGCCCTGATGTCGAGTGGCCAGTTCACCGTGGCCGAGGAACGCCTGCGCCAACTCGAGCGCCAACTCCCGACCCGAGGGTCCGACGGTCAGGCGAACGGGCCACCGCCCGGGATGGTCGTGGTCGACCGACACCAGTGGGACCGGCTCCCTGCGGCCCTCGAGCTGTACCGATCGGCGCTGTCACTCATCCACGGCGACCCGGCCGGGGCCATTGACCACGCCGACCTTGCCACTGCTCGGGCAGCCGAAGACGACCACCTGACCCGGGCCGGTGCCGCCGCCACCGCTGGGCTGGCCCGTTGGGCCGGCGGCAACCTCGAAGCGGCGCACCGCTCCTACACCACCAGCGTGGGCGGGCTGCGTACGGCCGGGCATCTATCCGACGTGCTCGGCTGCTCCATCACGCTGGCCGACATCCGCACCACCCAGGGCCGGCTCACCGACGCCCTGCAGACCTACCAGGAGGCGCTCCGCAGTGCCGACGACGACCCCGCCCCAGTGACCCGAGGCACCGCCGACATCCACGTCGGCATCAGCCAGATCGCCTATGAACGCAACGACCTGACCGCAGCGGCCCGCCACCTGCAGCTGAGCCGGGACCTCGGCGACGCCGCCGGCTTACCCCAGAACCCCTACCGGCGGCGCGCCGCCGAGGCCCGTCTGCTCGCCGCCCACGGACACCGGCCAGCCGCGATCGAACTCCTCGATCAAGCCGAACGGGTGTACTTCGGCGACTTCGCTCCGGACGTCCGGCCCATCGCCGCCCTGCGCGCCCAACTCCAGCTCGCCAATAACGATCTCGCCGGCGCGGTCGCCTGGATGCGCGCCCAGAACCTGGGCATCGACGACGAGCTCACCTTCCTGCACGAGTTCGAACACCTCACCATGGCGATGGTGCTCTTGGCCCAGCATTGGGCCGGACAAGGCCCGGCGGCGAACGAAGCAACCCGGCTGCTCCAGCGCCTCTTGGAAGCAGCCGAGTCGGGTGGCCGTCGCGGCACCTGCATCGAGATCCTGGTCCAGCTGGCGGTGGCAGCCCAGGCCTCGGGCGACCTGTCCCAAGCCAGCGACCTGCTGGGCCGTGCCCTGGCTCTGGCCGAGCGAGAAGGTCACATCCGGGTCTTCCTCAACGCCGGACCAGCCTTAGGGGCGGTGCTGAGCAGCGTGAAGCCGAACAGGCCCGGCGGGCAGCACGCCGTCGTCGTGCTCGCCGCCTGGGACGATAACGCCGTGGGTGACGCGGCTGCCACCAGACCGGCTCCGCCCCAGCAACCTCTGATCGACCCGCTCAGCGAGCGAGAGCTCGACGTTCTCCGCCTGCTCGACAGCGACCTCTCAGGGCCTGCCATCGCCCGTGAGCTCAGCGTGTCCGTCAACACGGTGCGGACCCACACCCAACACATCTACACCAAGCTCGGCGTCACCAGCCGGCGCGAAGCCGTACGCAAAGCCGCACGGCTGGGACTGTCAGACCACACGAACCACTGACCCCGCCCCGACCAGCGACCCCCACTCGGATCCCGCGGGGCGATCCCCGAGGATCACCAGCCCGCTCACCAGATGTGATGACGCGGGCTCACCACGTCCGCTCCTAGCGTGCCGTCAACGCAGCAGCCAAGGAGCACCGCATGAATACACCGTCCGCCGAACGAGCACCCCACACGGGTTGGTACCACATCCGGGTCAAGGGCCACCTCGCAGCACGCTGGGTCACCCGCTTCGAAGCGATGACCCTGGCACCTCAAGACGACGGCACCACCCTCATCCAGGGTCCCGTCGGCGACCAGGCCGCACTGCACGGCCTGCTCCAGCAAGTGCGCGACACCGGCCTGCCACTCGTGTCCGTCATCCAGCTCGGCCCCGATCAGTCCGGACCACCTCGATCCAGCCTCGCCATGCCTGCACTACCCAACCAAGGAGAAAAGTCATGACCACCACCACCCGCGCCGCCGTCAGCAAAAGCTCCCGGCCTCCGATGAGCGGCCTGCGCAAAACCGCACTCCTCGTGGGGATCCTCTTCGTGATCACCTACATCACGTCCATCCTCGCCAAGTTCGCCCTCTACCCACCGCTACTTGACAACCCCGCCTACATCCTCGGCGACGGCCAGGACACCCCGGTACTGTGGGGCGCCCTCTCCGAGGCGATCTTGATCATCGCCAACATCGGCACTGCCGTTGCCCTGTTCCCGGTCCTCAGGCGGCGGTTCCCAGGGTTGGCCCTCGGCTACGTGACCGCACGGGTCATGGAGAGCGTCTTCATCGCCGTCGGCATCCTGACCATTCTCTCGATCGTGACCCTGCGGCAGGACTTCGCGGGCAGCGGCGAGACCGACCGGGCCGTTCTCGCGACCGTCGGCCACGCGTTCGTCACCCTCCAGAAGTGGACGTTCCAGCTCGGTCCGGGCTTCGTCGTCGGCGTCGGGAACGGGCTCCTGCTCGGCTACATGCTGTACCGTACCAACCTCGTCCCACGCGGCATGGCCATCCTCGGTCTCGTCGGTGGCCCCTTGATCTGCCTCTCCGGAGCTGCCGTCATCCTCGGAGTCATCGACGGCGGCTCCGTGGGGCAGACCGTAGCCAGCATCCCCGAGTTCCTCTGGGAGCTCAGCCTCGGGATCTACCTGATCATCAAAGGCTTCAAGCCCTCACCCCTCACCGCCGGAACTGTCAACGAGCCATGACCCCAAAGGGGCTCCGCCGGTGACTGGGTTCCCCCTGGTCGCCGGCGGCCTCTCCCGGCGCCCACACCCACAGGGCCGTGGCCCTCGAGAGAGTCGGCCGTATAGTGCGGCAATGCCGGATACCGCTGTTGAATCCCCGTACGCGTTGGCTGATCGCGCCGCGGAGGCGATCCGCGAGCGTTTCACCGTCAAGGGTCTTGATGCGGCCCTGGTCCTCGGCTCGGGCTGGTCGGCGGCCGCCGATGATCTTGGTGAGCTGATCGGCAGTTGCGAGTTGGCCGAGCTGCCCGGCTTCGCGAAGCCGACGGTGATCGGGCACGGCGGCGCGCTGCGGATCGTCCGGAGCAGTGCCGGCAAGGTGCTCGCAATTTTCACCGGTCGTACCCACTACTACGAGGGTCTCGGCGTCCACCAGGTCGTGCACGGCGTCCGCACGGCCGCGGCGGCGGGCACCGAAGTCATCGTCCTGACCAACGGCTGTGGAGGCCTGAACCCCGACTGGACGCCCGGAACCGCTGTACTGATCCGCGATCACATCAACCTCACCGGCGCCACGCCGTTGATCGGCGGCACGTTCATCGACCTCACCGAGGCCTATTCCAAGCGGCTGCGGGACTTGGTGCAGGGCATCCAGCCGTTGCCCGAAGGGGTCTACGTCCAGTTCCACGGGCCGCAGTTCGAGACGCCGGCCGAGGTGCGGATGGCCGGCGTGCTCGGCGGCGACCTCGTCGGGATGTCGACCACGCTGGAGACCATCGCCGCCCGTGAGGCCGGCATCGAGGTCCTCGGCATCTCCCTGGTGACGAATCTGGCGGCGGGCATCTCGTCGGAGCCGCTCCACCACACCGAGGTGCTCGAAGCCGGACGCGAGGCAGCCCCCCGGCTTCGTGTCCTGCTGGCCGGGATCGCAGCCGCCCTGTGAGCTCGGCGCTCCCGCTCGAGCTCGCTCGCGTGATCGCCGCCTGGGTCGCTCAGGATCCCGACCCGCAGACCCGCGAGCGGATCGAGGAACTGCTGACCGCGGTCGAGGCCGGCGACCCGGCCGGGCTCGCCGAGCTGACCGACGCGTTCACCGGACGCCTGGAATTCGGCACCGCCGGGCTGCGCGGGGCGCTCGGTCCCGGCCCGAATCGGATGAACCGCGTGGTGGTCGGTCAGGCCGCGGCCGGCCTGGCGACCTATCTGCACGATCAGGGCCTCACCGGTGGGCCGGTGCTGATCGGATTCGACGCACGCCACCAGTCCGACGTCTTCGCGCGCGACACCGCCGAGATCATGGCCGGCGCCGGCTTCGACGCGATGCTCACCTCGGCTCCTCTGCCCACTCCCGTGGTCGCGTTCGGCATCGGCCATTTCGGTTGCGTCGCTGCGGTCGTGGTCACGGCGTCGCACAATCCGCCGCAGGACAACGGCTACAAGGTCTATCTCGGTGACGGATCGCAGATCGTCCCGCCGGCCGACGCCGAGATCTCGGAGCGGATCCAGGAGGTCACCCGGCACCACCTGGACGACATCCCCCGCGCCTCGACCTACCAGGTGCTGGGCGACGAACTCGTCACCGCGTACCTGGCCCGACTGGCCTCGCTGGTGCCGGACGAGGCCCCGCGCCGGCTCAGCTGGGTTTACACCCCCTTGCACGGTGTGGGCGGCGGCATCGTGGAGCAGGCCATCGACGCAAGCGGCTTCGACCTTCCGGCGGTGGTGGCTGAACAGGCCGAGCCGGACCCGAACTTTCCGACGGTGGCGTTCCCGAACCCGGAAGAACCCGGGGCCATCGATCTGGCCCTGGACCTCGCCCGACGTCACGATGCCGACCTGGTGGTGGCCAACGATCCCGACGCCGACCGGTGCGCTGTGGCGGCGCCGATCGACGGCCAGTGGCGGATGCTCCGGGGCGACGAACTCGGCGCGCTGCTCGGCGACGATGCCCTACGACGCGGGGTCCAAGGCACGTACGCCTGCTCCATCGTCTCCAGCTCCCTGCTCTCGGCCATGGCGGCCGCGTACGACCAGCCCTTCGTCTACACGTTGACCGGCTTCAAGTGGATCGGTCGGGTGCCGGGGCTCGCGTACGGCTACGAGGAAGCCATCGGCTATTGCGTCGACCCGGCTGTCGTGCCGGACAAGGACGGCATCTCCGCCCTGATCCGGGTGCTCACGCTGGCCGCTGAGCTGAAGGCCGACGGTCAGACCGTGTCTGACCGTCTCGACGAGATCACCCGGACCTACGGCGTTTACGAGACCGACCAACTCTCCGTGCGGGTCGCTGACCTGACGTTGATCGCCGATGCGATGGCCAAGCTCCGCGCCCTACCGCCGACCGAGTTGGTCGGCGAACTGGTCGAGGTCGTCGATCTGGCCGCTGGCAGCTCCGAACTCCCACCCACTGACGGTGTCCTGATCACCGGTCCGACGATCAAGATCGTGGTCCGCCCGTCCGGAACCGAACCGAAGCTGAAGTGCTACCTCGAGGCTAGGAGCTCAGTCACCTCGGCTTCCGAACTCGGCGGCGATCGCCGGCGGGTGCGCGCCACACTTTCGCGCCTGCGCTCGGAGATGTCGATCGCCTTGGGTCTCTCCGCCGCCTGAGCATCCTGGCCCAAGGCCCACTCGACGGTGGCCAACCGGGCCAGGATCGACTGCGCGTCTTGCCAGAGATCCATCCGTTCGCACGCATCGACCGTCTGCAATTCATCCGCGGCGAGCAGATCGAGCAAGGCGACCAACCGAGTCCGCAGGCTCGTAAACAGTGACTCGACCCCGACGATGTCCATACCGGGAGCTTAATCGAATGCCTGTTCTAGTGCAATACCTCGTCCGGCAACGGTCACCAGCTGGACGGCTCGCCAGCATTGGTCGCGCCAGGATCCAAAGACCAGATATATTGTCGCCATCTGCTGATCACGCGAGAGATTCGAGGATAATATGGCCGAACGGGTGCAGGTGGCACCGGCTGAGGTGTACGAGGTGCTCGGACGCCACGTGCTGACCGACGGCATGAAGCTTGTCGTGGACCTGAAGGCGAGCAAGGGCTCCCGGATCGTCGACGCCCAGACCGGTGACCGCTATCTCGATCTGTACACGTTCTTCGCCTCGGCGCCGCTCGGCATCAACCCGCCCGGCATCGTCGATGATCCGAGCTTCATGGCCGAGCTGGCGGCCATCGCGGCCAACAAGCCGGCCAATCCCGACATGTATACGACCGCGTACGCCGAATTCGTCGAGACGTTCACCCGGGTTCTCGGCGATCCGGCCCTCCCCCACCTGTTCTTCATCGAGGGTGGCGCGCTGGCGGTCGAGAACGCCCTCAAGGTCGCCTTCGACTGGAAGAGCCGGCTCAACGAGCGGCGCGGTCTCGACCGCAATCTCGGCACCAGGATCATGCACCTGACCAAGGCGTTCCACGGTCGCAGTGGCTACACGATGTCGCTGACCAACACCGAGCCCAACAAGACCGACCGCTACCCGAAGTTCGACTGGCCCCGACTTGACGTGCCGGCCATCACCTTCCCGCTCCGTGATCATCTCGACGAAGTGATGATCGCCGAGCAACGGGCTCTGCAGCAGGCCCGGCAGGCGTTCGCCGACTATCCGCACGACATCGCGGCCTTCATCGCCGAACCGATCCAGGGCGAGGGCGGCGACAACCACCTGCGGCCGGAGTTCTTCCAGGCCCTGCTGGAGATCGTCCATGATCACGATGCCTTGTTCATCTTCGATGAAGTGCAGACCGGCGTCGGCACGACCGGCACCGCGTGGGCCTATCAACAGCTCGGGGTCCAGCCCGACATCGTGGCGTTCTCCAAGAAGGCCCAGGTCGGCGGCATCATGGCCGGCGGCCGGGTGGACGAGATTCCCGACAATGTCTTCCGGGTCTCGGGGCGGATCAACTCCACCTGGGGCGGCAACCTCGTCGATATGGTCCGGGCGAAGCGAATCCTCGAGATCGTCGAGTCGGACAATCTCATTGAGGCGGCCGCCGCGAAGGGGAACCGGTTGGTGGACGGGCTGAACGCGGTCGCCCTCATGGTGGGCACGATCAGCAATGTCCGCGGTCGGGGGCTGTTCGCGGCCTGCGATCTGCCGAGCTCGGAGCTTCGCGACGCGGTGATCGCCGATCTGCGCCAGACCGAGCGCGTCATCGTGCTGCCCTGCGGTGCACGTTCGATCCGGTTCCGGCCGGCGCTGTCGGTGAGCGAGGATGAACTGGACGAGGCGGTCGCCGCGGTCGGCCGGTCCGTCGCCCGGATCTGCCGCTGATCCGCGGCCGGGGCTGAGGAGGATTCATCGATGACCCATCCTCTCGACACCTTCTTCCGCCAATCCCTCTCCTGCTTGTCAGCGTCAGCCGTCGCCCCGGCGACGACTGACGCAGACAACTCGGGGTGGTGGTGGCGGTTGTTCGAGGCCCAGGCGACCAGTCGTCACCTGGATTTCGCCGCACGGGAACTGCAACAGCAGGGTCAGGGCTTCTACACGATCGGCTCGGCCGGGCATGAGAGCAATGCGCTGGTGGCGCTGGCCCTGCGAGCGAGCGATCCGGCTCTGCTGCACTATCGGTCGGGCGCGTTCTACGTGGCCCGCGCGGGCCAGGTGCCCGGATCGACGCCGATCCGCGACGTGCTGCAGGGCCTGATGGCCCTGGCCGACGAGCCGATCGCCGGCGGGCGGCACAAGGTGTTCGGCCATCCCGATCTCGGCATCATCCCGCAGACCTCGACCATCGCCTCGCACCTCCCGCGGGCCGTCGGACTGGCCATCGCGCTGCACCGGGCGTACCGGCTCGGGGCTCAATGTGAGTGGCCCCAGGATGCGGTCGTCGTCTGCTCCTTCGGCGACGCCTCCGCCAATCATTCAACGGCCGTCGGGGCGCTCAACTCCGCCGTCAACGCGGCCTATCGTGGCCTCCCGGTGCCGATCCTGTTCGTCTGTGAGGACAACGGATTCGGCATCTCGGTGCCGACCCCGGAAGGCTGGATCGAAACCGCGTACGCGGGTCGGCCCGGGCTGGACTACGTCGCCGTCGACGGATCGGAGCCGGCGGCCGCGTCGACGTTGATCACCGAGGCGGTCGACCGGGTACGCGAACAGCGGCGACCGCTGTTCCTCCACCTGCGCACTGTGCGCTTCCTCGGCCACGCCGGCAGCGATGCCGAGGTCAGCTATCGGCGACCCCGCGAAGTCGCGGCGGACTATGCCCGCGACCCCTTGTTCGCCACGGCTTCGGCGCTGCAAGCGGCCGGGGTCGCGGCGGCGGAGATCGTCCGCCGCTACGACGACATCCGGGTCGCCATCGATCACTCGATCGGCGAGCTCCGCGATCACCAGCGGCTGAGCTCGGCCACCGAGGTGATGGCGCCGATCGCTCCTCGCCGGCCCGCGCGCATTGCCGAGACGGCCGGGCTGCTGCGGGGCCGAGCTGATGATCAGCCGGTGACGCTGGCCGAGTCGATCAACCGGACGCTCGACGGGATCGTCACGAGCGACTCGCGAGTGATCATCTTCGGCGAGGACGTGGGGGTCAAGGGGGGCGTCTACGGCGTGACCGGCGGCCTGGCCCGCCGGCACGGATCGGCCCGGGTCTTCGACACGGTGCTCGACGAGCAGTCGATCCTCGGGCTCGGTCTCGGCGCCGGATTGGCCGGCCTGATCCCGATTCCGGAGATCCAGTATCTGGCCTATCTGCACAATGCCGAAGATCAACTGCGCGGCGAGGGTGCGACCCTGCCGTTCTTCTCCCAGGGACGGTTCGGCAATCCCATGGTCGTCCGGGTCGCTGGACTCGCCTACCAGAAGGGTTTCGGCGGGCATTTCCACAACGACAACGCGGTAGGCGTGCTGCGCGACATCCCCGGTCTGGTGCTGGCCTGCCCGGCGCGAGCCGACGATGCGGCGGCCATGCTGCGCAGTTGCGTGGCCGCGGCGATCTCCGAGAGCACGTTGTCGGTCTTCCTGGAGCCGATCGCGCTCTATCATCGACGCGATCTTCACGAGCTGGGCGACGGCGGCTGGCTCGCGGTCGATCATGGCGACCACCGACCGATCGGGCGAGCTCGCCAGTATCCGGCTCGTCAGCACCCCGCTCGCCATCCGTCGACCGGGTCTGAGCAGCAACCGCCGCACCCCGGACCCGAGGCCGACCTGACCATGATCACGTTCGGCAACGGGGTGCCGATGGCGCTGCGGGTCGCGCGGCGCCTCGAGTTGCAGGCGGTCCGCGCCGAGGTGCTCGATCTGTGCTGGCTGGCCCCGCTGCCGGTCGAGGACATCCTCGCGGCCGCCCGACGCTCGGAGCGGGTGCTCGTCGTGGACGAGACCCGGCATTCCGGGGGGATCGGCGAAGGCGTGATCGCTGCTCTGGTCGAAGGCGGCTTCAGGGGCCCGATCAGCCGGGTGGCCAGCCTGGACAGCTTCATCCCCTTGGGCGCCGCCGCCCAGCTCGTCCTCCTGAGCGAAGATGACATCGAGAAGGCCGCGATCGAGCTGGCCGGGATGGGAGACCGATGACCGGCACTGGGCCGATGGAGCTGCTCGACGTGACCAGGCTGCTCACCGACGACGAACGGGACATCCAGGCGGCCGTCCGCGACTTCGTGAACACCCGGGTCAAGCCGAACATCGCCGACTGGTTCGAGCACGGCACACTCGATCTCGGTCTGATGCACGAGGTCGGATCCCTGGGTCTGCTCGGCATGCACCTGGAGGGCTACGGCTGTGCGGGCACCAATGCCGTCTCCTACGGCCTGGCCTGTCTCGAGCTCGAGGCCGGCGATTCGGGAATCCGCAGCATGGTCTCGGTGCAGGGCTCGCTGGCCATGTTCGCGATCTGGAAATTCGGCAGTGAGGACCAGAAGAATCGCTGGCTGCCGGCCATGGCCGCGGGTGACTCGATCGGCTGTTTCGGGCTGACCGAACCGGACTTCGGCTCCAACCCGGCCGGGATGCGGACCCGGGCCCAGCGCGACGGCGACGACTGGGTGCTGAACGGCACCAAGATGTGGATCACCAACGGCTCGGTGGCCGATGTCGCGGTGGTCTGGGCCCAGACCGACGAAGGCGTTGACGGCAAGGGGATCCGGGGCTTCGTGGTGCCGACGGACACCCCGGGATTCTCAGCGCCCAAGATCACCAGGAAGCTGTCGTTGCGCGCGTCGATCACCTCCGAACTGGTCCTGGAGGACATCCGGTTGCCCGGCGACGCCGTGTTGCCGGAGGTCACCGGCCTCCGCGGACCACTGTCCTGTCTGAACGAGGCCCGCTTCGGCATCGTCTTCGGGGCGCTCGGGGCCGCTCGGGACTGCCTGGAATCGGCGGTCGACTACGCCACGTCGCGGGAGGTCTTCGATCGTTCCCTCGCCTCCTTCCAGCTCACCCAGGCGAAGCTCGCCGACATGACCCTCGAACTGCAGAAGGGCTTCCTGCTCGCGCTGCATCTGGGCCGCCTCAAGGACGATCATCGCCTCACCCCGCAGCAGGTGAGTCTGGGCAAGCTCAACAGCGTCCGGGAGGCCCTCTCGATCGCCCGCGAGTGCCGGACCATTCTTGGCGCGAACGGCATCACCCTGGAATACCCCGTGATGCGGCACGCCAACAATCTGGAGTCGGTGCTGACCTACGAGGGCACCTCCGAAGTGCACCAGTTGGTGATCGGGCAGGCACTGACCGGCATCAGCGCGTTCAGCTGAGCCGGCATCGCGAGGGTGCGCAGGGTCAGGAGCGTCGAAGCAAACCCGGTCTCAATCCCCCGCACCAGACAATGCCGGGCGTGAACAACATAGGATCACTCGCATGGGTCCTGCTTCGGCGAAGAATCTTGCGTCGAGATCCGTCGCTGCGACCATGACTCTGCCGCCGCACCTGGTTGATGCCGGTGCCGACGAGTCGTCGCTACGCCGCTTCCTCTTCGGCCTGCCCGGGGTCGACCCCGTTGGCGTTGAACAGCGGGCGGCGGGACTCGCCACCCGATCGATCAAGAAGGCCGCCAAGCTCGCCGCGATCGATCTGGCCATCTCGATGGTCGACCTGACCACCCTGGAGGGGTCCGACACCCCGGGGAAGGTGCGAAACCTGGCCCGCAAGGCGATGCTGCCGGACCCGGACAACCCCGATACCCCGCGTACGGCGGCGGTCTGCGTCTACGGCGACATGGTGGCGACAGCGGTCGAGGAGCTTCGGGGCACCGGGGTGAAGGTCGCGGCGGTGGCCACGGCCTTTCCCTCGGGACGGGCGAGTCTGCCCGTCAAGCTGGCCGACACCAAGATCGCGGTGGATGCGGGCGCGGACGAGATCGACATGGTCATTGATCGCGGCGCCTTCCTGGCCGGCTGTTACGGGCTGGTCTTCGAGCAGATCCAGGCGATCAAGCAGGCCTGCGGCTCCGCTCGGCTCAAGGTGATCTTGGAAACCGGCGAGCTCGCGACCTACGACAACGTACGCCGGGCATCGTGGCTGGCGTTGCTGGCGGGCGGCGACTTCATCAAGACCTCGACCGGCAAGATCTCGCCGGCGGCAACCCTCCCCGTGACCCACGTGATGCTGCAGGCGGTCAAGGACTGGAAGGCCGAGACCGGGGAGCAACGAGCGGTCAAGCCGGCGGGTGGCATCCGGACCGCCAAGGACGCGATCCGTTACCTGGTGGCGGTGCACGAGGTGGCAGGCCCCGAGTGGCTCGATCCGTTCTACTTCCGCTTCGGGGCGTCCTCGGTGCTCAACGATCTGATCATGCAACGCCGCACCCAACTCGAAGGGCACTATTCCGGTGCCGACTACGTCACGGTCGACTGAGAGAAACTGATCATGGATTGGGAGTACGCGCCGGCCCCCGAGTCGGCCAGCATCGCCACGATCAAGGATCGCTACCTGCCCTTCATCGACGGCACCTTCGTCGAGGGTTCCGGAGATGATCTTGACACGGTGAATCCCGGCACCGGTGAACGGCTGTCGACGGTCTCGACGGTCACGGCGACCGACATCGACACCGCCGTCAAGGCCGCCCGTCGGGCCTACGACAAGGTGTGGTCGCCGATGTCGGGAGCCGAGCGGGGCAAGTATCTGTTCCGGATTGCCCGCGGGATCGCCGAACGGGCCCGGGAGCTCGCCGTGGTCGAGACCCTGGACAACGGCAAGCCGATCAAGGAAACCCGCGACTTCGACATCCCGACAGCGGCGCAGCACTTCTTCTATCACGCCGGATGGGCCGACAAGCTGCAGCACCTCGGCCTCGGCGCCGATCCCCGATCCCTCGGCGTTGCCGGTCAGGTCATCCCGTGGAACTTTCCCTTGCTGATGGCCGCCTGGAAGATCGCACCGGCCTTGGCCGCGGGCAACACCGTGGTGATCAAGCCAGCCGAGAGCACGCCGTTGTCGATCTTGGTGCTCGCCGAGATCATCGCGGACGCCGACCTGCCCCCGGGCGTGGTGAACATCGTCACCGGAGCCGGCGACGTCGGTTCGACGCTGGTCACCCACGACGGTCTGGACAAGGTGGCCTTCACCGGATCGACCGCGATCGGCCGTCGGATCCAGCGCGAGCTCGCCGGCACCGGGCGCAAGATCACCCTTGAACTGGGTGGCAAGGGAGCCAATATCGTCTTCGACGACGCCGCGCAGGATCAGGCGATCGAGGGCATCGTGAACGGCATCTTCTTCAACCAGGGTCAGGTGTGCTGCGCCGGCTCCCGGCTCCTGGTGCAGGAATCGATCGCTGAGGAGTTCCTCGAGCGGCTCAAGCAGCGGGTCGAAACGCTGCGGGTCGGCGATCCGATGGACAAGAACACCGACGTCGGCGCGATCAACTCCGCCGCCCAACTGGCGCGGATCAAGGCCTTGCTCGACGCCGGCATCGCCGAAGGGGCCGAGGTTTGGTCCTCGTCCTGCCCGCTGCCCAAGAACGGCTTCTACGTTTCTCCGACGATCTTCACCGAGGCGACGCCGTCGATGCGGGTGGCCCGGGAGGAGATCTTCGGTCCGGTGCTGACCACCCTGACCTTCCGCACCCCGGACGAAGCGGTGGTCAAGGCCAACAACAGTCCGTACGGCCTGTCCGCCGGCGTCTGGACCGAGAAGGGTTCGCGGGCCATGGGAATGGCCGCGGCGCTCCGGGCCGGGGTCATCTGGGACAACACCTTCAACCGGTTCGATCCCGCAGCGAGTTTCGGCGGCTACAAGGAATCCGGCTTCGGCCGTGAGGGTGGGCCGTCCGGTCTGGCGGCCTATCTCGAGACCGACGACGAGCCCATGCAGGAGGGGACGCGATGAGTAGTCATCTTGCGGTGGCCAAGACCTACAAGCTGTTCATCGGCGGCGCCTTCCCGCGTTCGGAATCGGGGCGGACCTACCAGGCCCTCGACGCTCAAGGCGGGTTCCTGGCCAATGCGGCCCTCGCCTCACGCAAGGACGCGCGCGACGCCGTGGTGGCCGCCCGCAAAGGATTCGGTTCGTGGTCCAAGGCGACGCCCTACAACCGGGGTCAGGTGATCTATCGGATCGCGGAGATGCTGGAAGGTCGGAGCGCCCAGTTCGTCGAGTTGATCATGGCCAGCACCGGAGCGGCGAGGGCGATCGCCGCCGCCGAAGTCGAAGCCGCGATCGACCGGCTCGTGCACTATGCGGGGTGGACCGACAAGCTGGCCGCCGTCCTCGGCAGCGCCAATCCGGTGTCCGGGCCGTACTTCTCCTACTCGGCTCCCGAGCCCACCGGCGTGGTCGGCGTGCTGGCCCCAGCCGGATCTCCGCTCCTCGGCCTGGTGTCGGTGATCGCCCCGGTGATCACCAGTGGCAACGCCTGTGTCGTGCTCGCCGCCGAGGCCGATCCCTGCGTCGCGGTGGCGCTGGCCGAGGTGGTGGCAACGTCCGACGTACCCGGTGGAGTGATCAACATCCTGACCGGCCGCGCCGCCGAGGTGGCGCCGCACCTGGCGTCCCACGGCGACGTCAACGCCCTGGATCTGACCGGCGCCGATGCCGACCTGCGCCGCGATCTCGAAGCCGCGGCGTCCGACACCGTGAAGCGGGTGTATGTGCCCAAGGGTGTCCCTAATTTCGCCGCCGCTCCCGGCACCGCACGGCTCCGCGCCTTCCTGGAGATCAAGACCGTCTGGCATCCGACCGGCGCGCTGTCCCTGTCCGGCGGCACCTCGTACTGAGGCTCAGCCGCGCGGCGAGGTGATCTTGTCCGCGGTGATGCGCAGCAGTACGCGGACCTGGTCCCGGCCACCCCACCACGGGTACGCCCGACCCAGGTAGCGCTGAGCGAGTTTCTCGATGTGATCAACCGCGCCATCGGTGGTCAGATCAGTGACCCGGCCGCGCACCGCAACGTAGGAATTGGGCTGCGCGGAATCGCAGATGTTGATCGCCACCCGCGGATCACGCCGGATGTTGCGGACCTTCTGGTGCGTCTGGACCGAGTTGATCAGGACGTGCACGCCGTCGGTGTCGACCCAGGTCTGGGTGAGCTGGGGCGAGCCGTCCGGCATCAGCGTGCTGAGGAAGCAGAGATTTGGTCGCTCCAGGAGCGCAATCAAGTCAGGGGGCAGTTGCACATAGGTCATCATGCCTCGGCCAGACAACCTTCCTCGATCGCGCCATCTACTCATCCGGCAGGGTCGCTCACCTCGTCAGCCCGGGACTCATCGGCGCGCGGTCCACGGGGTAATGGCTGTCCTCTCAATCGCTCAAGTCGGTGTTCGAGCAGTCCGACGCGGTGTGCGTTCTGGTGCAGCGCCACGTACCGCTCGCTGAAGACCCAGAGCAGGGCATCGTCGAGCCGACGGACGGCGCCGGGCGGGTGCCGATAGTCCATCCGCGCGGCGATCGTGGCCTCGTCGGCGGCGCGCAGCACGTCACCGAGCTCGGCGAGCGAGGTGACGCCGAGCTCGAGCAGCAGGCCGGCGATCCAGCTGTAGTGGTCGGTGCGCGACCAGCCGGCCTCCGAGTACTGCCCGGCGAGGTACGCCGCGAGCTCGCGGGGGGCGAGACGAGGGTCGTCGTCGCCCGGGGCCTGGCTGACCTCAGGCGCGGCGCCACGGAGCCGCTCTCGGATCACGGAGAACTCGCGGTCCGCGAGTTCGAGGAGTCCGGCGGCGAGGGTGAACCGGCGGTCGAATTCGCCGACGTGCTCGGCCGGCACCGTGCCCTTGTAGCGGATGTCGTGCTCGAACTCGGCCCACGCGTGCTGCAGCACCGTCCGTACCTGTACCTGAGCTGCGCGTCCGCGAAGGTGGGTGAAGTCAGGATTATTCTCCCGCGCCGGGTCGAGGCCGATCATCAGGTGACGACTGGCGTAGCCGAACCGGCCCTCGCTCGCGGTTTGCTGGCCCCAGTCGCGGTCGTCGTGCACGATCACCTGCTCGGCCAGGACATCGGCGACGGCGTCGACGTCGTCGCGTACGTAGGTGATCACCCGGACCCCGAGTTGATCGGTGATCTGGGTCAGTGGGTCGGTGTAGAGCGGCGTACCCGCCTTGGTGCGGACGGACTTCTCGGCGAAGGAGGGAACCGACTTGGTGCGTCCGGTGACCGACAAGTAGTTGATGCCGGCCTCGTCAAGGAGTCCCTGGACAAGTGCGACGGCCTCGTGCCCGGCTCGGGTGAGCTCGCTGTGGAGCGCGGCGTACTCACGCACCGCGTCACGGACCACGCCGACGTTGGTCACCGCGACGGGAGTCCCGAGCGTCGGCGTAACGATATAGCCCGTCTCGATGTCTCCGTAGCGGGTGATCAGGTCGCTGCGGTGGTCGGCGAAGTGGGCGAGGTAGGCGCAGAGCACCGCGTCGACCTGGTCCTCGACGCAACGCAACTCGCTCTTGCGGGTGGCGTTCTCGACCTGGTTGCGGAGCCCGGCCCAGGTCTGGTCGGTCGAGACCACGGTGGCGACGAGGGTCATCAGGGTCAGCAACTCGGACCGCAGCAGGTCGAGGTCACGACCGGGCTTGGCTTTGTAACGCAGGATTTTCGGCAGCCCGAAGAGCACGATCGTCGCCGGGTGTGGGTAGACCTCGATGGCCCGTCGACGCCGACCGGACTGCGGGTCGATGTCGAGGCCGAGCCGTTGAGCGACCCGCGCGGCCCTGGTGCCGTTCGCGAACTCAGGCTTACCCGTGTTGGACGGGTGGGTGGCTGCGTCATAGCGCCGGAAGTCCTTGCTGAGCTGTTGCTCGGCCGGCCGCGACCCGGTGGCATTCGTGACCACGATCGGGGCGTCGATCGCGGCGAGACAGGCGCCCTCGACGTACGCCGCCAGGGCGGCCGCGATCTCGTCGTCGGTGCGCACTGCGCTTACGTGGAGCAATCGTGCGCCGTCGTCGATGACCGCGAGGCCCGTGGGCTGCTTGTCGCCCCACGCAAGGTCAATACCGATGTAATACACGCGGTCACCTTGCCGCATCAGACCGTCCAGCGATAGCACCTTCGCCGCCCGGCGGCCACCGACGCGGCGCGAATGAACCTCCCAGACGCCACGAGAGAGTGATCGTCGCACTCGGCCATACTGTCGCCATGGAGCAGATTCGGCGGGAGGCCGAGCGAGCGACGACCGAACGAGATGATCTGTACGCAATTCTCGACGCGGCCTTGGTCGGAACGTTCTCCACCGTGCTCGACGGGCGGCCCTGGAGTGTGCCGATGCTCTACGGTCGGGTGGCCGATCGCTTGTATCTGCACGGCTCGACCGGTGCGGGGGCGCTCCGCCACGTGGCGGCCGGCGCGCCGGCCAACCTGTGCGTGACGCTCATCGACGGCATCGTGGTTGCCGACAACCTCTTCAACTCCTCGGCCAACTACCGCTCGGCGGTGGTCCGCGGCACGCCGGTCAGGGTGCCGACGGACGAGGCCTTCACGGCCCTGACGGTGATGTCCGACCGGCTGATCCCTGGCCGCAGCGTCGAAGTGCGGCCGCACACCAACAAGGAACTTGCCGCAACGATGGTGTTGATGATGCCGATCGCCGGTGACAACTGGACCGCTAAGATCCGCGTCGGCCCACCCGGTGATCCAGACGTCGATCCGGGCGCGTGGGCCGGGGTCGTGCCGATGACCACGCACTACGGAAGGCCGATCCCGGCCCCGTGGGTTCCCGATGGCATGCCGCTCCCGGCGAGCGTACGGGCTTATCAGAGCCACAATGCCGCAAGCTGACCTATCGAACCCGACGCGAGTTGATCTTGACCTAGCATCAGGCTCAGGAAGAACCTTGTCGAAGGGCCAGCCGCACCTGCGTGTCAGGCGTCGCGCCGTTTCGTTCCCTGAGCTTGTCGAAGGGCAGGCCGCACCTCCGCATGTGCGTTCCCTGAGCCTGTCGAAGGGCCAGCTCCAGCCCCGTTTGGTGATCCAAGAATTGTCAGTGGGGCTGTTTAGAGTGAAAACATGATCGACGCGGACACCGACCTGGACAAGGTCCCCGGCCCAGACTTGGGCCTGTTGACCAGTGCCCAGCTGGCGGCGTCGATCAGCAGTAACCATCGTGAATTGCTGGCCCGGGAGAACCGACAGTTGGAGTTGGCGTGCGCCTGGGCCGATATTCATGACCTCGACTCGAAAAGTGCGGATTATCAGCCGCTGATCCAACGGGCCTGTCTGTTCGGCGGGCCCGGCACCCCGGAGGTGGCGGAGCATTGCACGGTCGAGTTCGGCGCCCTGCAAGCCATGTCGGAATTTGCGGCGCGGCTGCTCATCGGCGACGCCCTCGATTTGCGGCACCGCCTGCCCACCCTGTGGGGACGGGTCCAGACTGGTGGGGTGCGGGCCTGGGAGGCCCGGAAAGTTGCCCAGGCCACCCGCCACCTGCCCTATGAGGCGTGCCGTGACGTGGACCGGGCCGTCGCGGACACCCTCGGCATGATCTCCTGGAAACGGTTCGAGAAGATCCTGAACGCAACCATCCTCGACACCGACCCCACCCTCGCGCAGGAGCGGACCAGGCGGGCTCGGGTCGAGCGGGACGTGTGGGCCACCGCCGGCCCCGACGGGCTGAAAATGCTGGTTGCGAAAGCCACCGTCGGGGGATGTGGTGTGGTTCATGGCCACCCTCAACCGGATCGCCGACCTCCTCGCCCGCGACGGCGACCGGTGATTCGGTCGGTGCCCGCCGGTCGAAAGCGCTCGGCATCCTCGCCCAACCCGCCCACGCCCTCCAACTCCTCCTCACCCACCAGAATGATCCCGACCCACAAGCCGAACCGGCCGATCAGACCGACGCTCCCGACGACACCCGTGAACGCGAACCGCAGCAACCCGAGCCAGCCGAAGCCCCGGAAGCCGGACTATGGGACGACCAGGAGCCATCCGCACCCGGATTCGACGATGCTCCACCCGACCCGCTCGAGAACCGTGACACCATCGGCGATGACCCTCGTCCGATCGGCGAACCGGCGAGTTTCGACGAACCAGAGAGCTTCGATGAGCGCGATGGCGGCTCTTCTCGGCATCCGTTGCGGTTGCCGCCGATCCAGCTGACCGGGCGTCAGGTTGAGGCGTTGAAGCCGAAAGTCGTCCTCTACTACCACCTCTCCGATGCGGCGCTGACCGAAGCCGGCGGTCAGGTCCGCCCCGAACACGGCGACATGATCACCCTCGACCAACTGCGCGACTTCCTCACCGACACCCACTGCCAGATCATCGTGAAACCCGTCATCGACCCCGCCGCCATCGCCCCCGTCGACGGCTATGAAATCCCCGACCGGATCCGCGAAGCCGCCCGCCTCCGCCAGTTGGCTGATGTGTTCCCCTACGGCACCGACACCAGCCGCACCATGGATTTGGACCACACCGTGCCGTTCCAGCCACCTGATGAGGGTGGCCCGCCCGGCCAAACCAGCATCGACAATGTGGGCCCCAAAGGTCGCCGCACCCACCGCACCAAAACCCACAGCTGCTACGGCCACCGACAACCCGACCCCGGCACCTATGTCACCCGCACCCCCAACGGATACCTGTTCCTCGTCACCAACCACGGCACCCTGAACTTGGGCCGCACCGCATTCAGCCATGCCGTCTGGCAAGCCGCCTGCAGCAAGGATCGAGAGGGCACGAAAGCGGCTGACCGTTCCGCAGGGGCGTCGGAGGGTACGTCCGCTGAGCTTGTCGAAGCGCAACCCCTGGAACCATGTTGATCTTGCCCTTCGACAGTGCTCAGGGCACGAACACTCCGCATCCCGATTCGGAGGTCGGCTCGCGTACAAGTTGATCTTGCCCTTCGACAGGAGACGAACGCTCCGCATCCTGATTCGGAGGTCGACTCGCGTACAAGTTGATCTTGCCCTTCGACAGGCTCAGGAGACGAACGCTCCGCATCCTGTTTCGGAGGTCGGCTCGCGTAAAAGTTGATCTTGCCCTTCGACAAGCTCAGGGCACGAAAGCGGCTGACTGTTCCGCGAGGGCGTCGGAGGGTACGTCCGCTGAGCTTGTCGAAGCGCAACCCCTGGAATCATGTTGATCTTGCCCTTCGACAAGCTCAGGGAACGAAACACTCCGCATGCCGAGTTCGCGAGGTCGAAGCTCACGCGTACAAGTCGATCTTGCCCTTCGACAGGCTCAGGGGATAAACGTCGGAGAGTGGTCAGGTCTCGATCGGAGCCCAGTCCGGGCCGGTCTTGCCGAGCTTCTCGTCCAGCTTGGTGAACAGCGGCGTCGGCTTCACCAAGGGGGCGCCGGCGGTGATCGGCCGGGACGCCCAGACGGCCTGTTCGGCGGCGTACTCGCCCATGATCACCGGATAGTCCGGACCGCCGTCCTCGCTGACCTCCCGGATCTCCGGCTGGGCGGCCCAGACCCCGCTGCCGCCGAGCGCCTCGTGCACCTTTTGCGCCGAATGGGGCAGGAACGGCGTCAGCAGGGTGTTGGCATCAGACACCACCTGGAGGGCGGTGTGCAGCACGGTGTCCCGGCGCTCGATGTCGTCCTTCAGCTTCCACGGCTCCGTGTCAGAGATGTACTTGTTCGCCGCGCCGACGACTCGCATCGCCTCGCTGATCGCCGCCTTGAAACGGTTGCGTCCGAGCAGCTCCCCCACCGTGCCGAAGGCGGCGCGAGAAGTGGTGAGCAGGTCGTGATCGATGTCGAGCAGGGTGCCCGGGACCGGGATGGCGCCGTTGTTCTTGTGGGCCATCGACACCGAGCGATTGACCAGATTGCCCCACTCGTTGGCCAACTCGAAGTTGGTGCGCCGGACGAATTCGTCCCAGGTGAAGTCAGAGTCGTTGGTCTCCGGGCCGGCCACCGCGATGAAATAGCGCAGCGCATCCGGCCCGAAGTCACGGAGGAAGTCTCCGACGTAGATCACCTTGCCGCGACTGGTGGAGAACTTGGAGCCGCTCATGGTCAGGAATTCGCTCGACACCACCTCGTCGGGCAGCCGCAGCTCGCCCCGCGGTCCGACCGTCCCGCCATGATCACCGGCACCGTTGTGACCGAGCAGGATGCCGGGCCAGATCACGGAGTGGAAGACGATGTTGTCCTTGCCCATGAAGTAGTAGCCGCGCGCGTCAGGATTGTGCCACCACTGCTGCCAGGCATCGGGGTCGCCGGTCCGGGTGGCCCATTCGACCGACGCCGAGAGATAGCCGATCACCGCGTCGAACCAGACGTAGAGCCGCTTCATCGGCTGGTCCCGCCAGCCCTCCAGCGGCACCGGCACCCCCCAGTCGAGATCGCGGGTGATCGCCCGCGGCTTCAGGTTCTCGAGCAGATTCTGGCTGAACTTCAACACATTCGGCCGCCAGTCGGTGCGGCTGCTGAGCCAGCTGCCGAGAGAACCGGCCAGCGCCGGGAGGTCGAGGAAATAGTGCTCGGTCTCGACGAATTTCGGCGTCTCACCGTTGATCCGGGACCTGGGGTTGATCAGGTCGACCGGATCGAGTTGATTGCCACAGTTGTCGCACTGATCACCACGGGCACTCGGGTAGTTGCAGATCGGACAGGTGCCCTCGATATAGCGGTCCGGCAGCGTCCGGCCCGTCGACGGCGACACCGCACCGAGCTGAGTCTTCGGCACCACATAGCCGTTCTTGTGCAGGCCGAGGAAGAGATCCTGCACCACCTGATAGTGGTTGCGGGTGATCGTCCGGGTGAAGAGGTCGTACGACAACCCGAGGCCCTGCAGGTCCTCGACGATCACCCGGTTGTACTTGTCGGCCGTCTCCCGGGTGGTCATGCCCTCACGCTCAGCCTGGACCAGGATCGGCGTGCCGTGCTCGTCGGTGCCCGACACCATCAGTACGTCGTTCCCGGTCATCCGCATGAAGCGGGAGAAGACGTCCGACGGCACCCCGAAACCGGAGACATGACCGATGTGCCGCGGGCCGTTGGCGTACGGCCAGGCGACGGCGGTCAGGACCTTTGCGCTCATGCGGCAACCCTAATGCCGCCCGAACGGCGACCCGAGTCGATTCCGGCGACTCAGCCCGAAGGGTCTTGGGTCAGCCTCGCCGAAGCTCGACCAGTGACCTCGTACGCGGCCGGACGCTGCTGGATCCGGCGGATCCGGTCGACGTCGAACTTGGGGCGCCGGTCGAATCCGTAGAGCCCGTTCTCCTCCTGGAACACATCGGTCAGCTGGGTGTAGCAGTAGCCGAACATGCTGGGATCGTCGAGGAGCACGTCGACCAGCCCGGCGAAGCGGGCGTAGAACTCCTCCAGGCTGCGGACACGGTCGCCGTAGCCCCACGATTCCGCGCGTTCCTGGTCCTGCGTCGTCGCGAGGGCTTCGGCGTTCCACCAGATGCCACCGAACTCCGAGATGAAATACGGCTGGCCTCGGTAGGGCAGCGACATCGCCCGACCGTCCAGTTCATTGACGTAGACCGCCTCGGTGCGAGAGACCGCCGCCGCGAAGCACGACGGATCCTGCTCGTAGTGGTGAGCATCGTAGACATCGGTCTCGGCCACCCGGTGGGCGTAGCCGGACGCGTCGATCACCGGACGGGACGGATCAGCCAGCTTGGTCGCCCAGAACATCGCCTGGGTGACGTCGTCCAATTGGGTGATCCGATCGTGCCGCGCCTGGAAGGTCTCGTTGAGCGGGCACCAGCCGATGATCGAGGGATGGTTGTGATCGCGCCGGAGCACCTCCAACCACTGGGTGATGTACGACGCCGTCGGCTGCTGGTTGTCGCCGTCACTCCCCTGCTCTGAGCAGCCCCAGTCGCCGAATTCGGCCCACACCAGATACCCGAGTCGGTCGGCGTGGAAGTAGAACCGTTCCTCGAAGACCTTCTGATGCAACCGGGCACCGTTGAAGCCGGCCGCCAGGGCGAGCACGATGTCGGCGACCAGCGCGTCATCGCTCGGCGAGGTGGTCAGGGTGTCCGGCCAATAGCCCTGGTCGAGCACCAGCCGCTGGAAGACCGGCTCGCCGTTCAGCAGCAGCTGCCGGCCGCGGATCCCGACCGCGCGCAGGCCCGCGTAACTCTGCGCGTGGTCGATCGGATCACCGTCTCGGACCAGCCGCAGGCTCAGCTCGTACAGATGAGGATCTTGTGGTGTCCAGGGTCGAGCCCGGTTCACCGGGATCGGCAGGACGAGCTGGGGGTGAAGATCGAGTCCGACCGGCGCCCACGCGGCCGCCACCAGCCCCTCGTCGTCGAACAGCTCGGCCTCGACGACGTAGCCGTCGGCCTCGACGGCGGGCGACACCGAGGCCGTCAACTGGAAGCTGTGGGTGGACAGCACCGGAGTCACCTTGACCGATTGCAGGTGCTCGACCGGCACCGGCTCGAGCCAGACCGTTTGCCAGATCCCCGTGGTCCGCGTGTAGTGGCAGCCCGCATTCGCGTACTGGGTGGCCTGCTTGCCCCGAGCCTGGACACCGTCGCGCGGATCGCGCGCCCGCACGGTGATGACGGCTGTGGTGACGGTGATAGGGGTGTCGGTCATCAGGGCGTCGGTGATGTCGAAGCCGAACGAGCTGAATCCGCCGCGGTGCCGGCCCACCTCGACCCCGTTGACCCAGACCGTCGCATCATGATCAACAGCGCCGAAGTTCAGCAGCACCCGACGACCGGCCCAGGCCGGCGGCAGCTCGACCGAGCGGCGGTACCAGACGGCGTTCAGGAAGTCGGTGAGGCCGACGCCTGAGGCCGTCGACTCGGGGGCGAAAGGCACGAGGATCATCGAGTTCAGGGACCGTTCGAGCAGTCCGCGTTCGAGTCCGGTGTCGGCGCGGTCGACCTCGAATTCCCAGTCCCCGTTGAGATTCAGCCACTCGGCCCGAACGAACTGCGGGCGCGGATATTCCGGCTTCGGTACGCCGGACCGGTCGTCGGTGATCATGACCGGCGGCGCAGCAGGTCGGCCACCGCGGGCAGTACGTCACCGGTGGGTCCGCTCAGTCCGCACTCCATGGCCAGCCAGCCGTCGAAGCCGATCTGGTCCAGCGCGGCCAGGGTGGCGGGCCAGTCGTAGTGGCCCGCCCCCGGTTCGAGTCGGTTGCTGTCCCCGAGCTGCACGTGTTGGATGTGCGCACCCGCCTCGATGATCGACTGCGCGCAATCGCGTTCCTCGATGGACATGTGATAGGTGTCGGCGATCACCGCAACCCCGGGTGAGCGCACTTCCTCGACGATCGATACGGCGTCAGCGAGCGTGTTGATCAAATAGTCCTCGTACCGGTTCAACGGCTCAAGGAACAGCGTCGAGCCCGCCCTGACGGCGTGCTCGCCGAGCTCGACCAGCGCCTCGACCAGGGATCGTCGCGATTCCTCGTCACTGCGGGGCGGGGTGAACGGCGGCAGCTTCTTGGAGAACACCCCGAAGGCGTTCGGGCTGACGATGCCCAGGCCGCCGGCCTCGACGATGGTGCTCAACAGCACCTTCAGGTCGTCGATGGCGGTCTGGCGGCCCGCCGCGTCGAAGGTGCCGAGGAAGGTTGGCGTGTGCATCACCGCGGAGCACATGACCACCCCGGCCGACCGGGCTTCGCGCAGCTCGGCGGCCCGGGCTCCGAAGATCCCGTCGCCCCGTCCCGACAGTTCGATGCCGTCGAAGCCGCAGTCGAGGGTGAATTGGTACTTGTCCATCAACGTCTCACCCGGCAGGGTCGACTCCTGGGCGGCCAGTTTGATGGTCATGCAGCCACCTCCTCGCCGGACTCGTCGAAGCTCAGCACCACTTGGAGCGCCTGCTCCGGATGCTCGTCGAGCAGCCGGAAGGCCTCCGGCGCCTGGGAGATCGGCATGGTGTGTGAGATCAGTTCGATCAGCCGCAGTCGGCCGTCCGTCGCCAGGCTCATCGCCGTCGTGGCCAGACGGTAGTCGTCCCAGCGGTGTTGCAGTGCCGGAGCCACGCCGGAGATCTGTGAGCAGATCACCTGGATCCGGTTGTGGTGGAACTCCTCGCCGAGCCGCAGCCCGGCCCCGTCGCCCTGCATGAAGCCGGCGGCGCACACCCGCGAGCTGTAGGCGACCGAGCGGATCGCCTCGTGCAGCGCGCGATAGTTGCCCGTGACCTCCAAGCAGGCATCGGCACCGCGACCGTCAGTGAGATCGCGGATCTTCTCGGCGACGTTGCCCGCGCCGGCGTCGATCAACGAATCGGCCCCGAGCTCACCGGCCAGTTCCCGACGGCCCGCGAGGTGGTCGACCCCGATCACCCGGGCTCCGTTCAGCCGGGCCAGTTGGGCCGCGATCTGGCCGGGCACCCCGAGACCGAAGACGGCCACCGTCTCGCCGATGTGGATGTCGGCGTCCAGCACCACGTTCAAGCCGATGGCGCCGATCTGGGAGAAGATCCCGATCCGGGAATCCGCGGCCGGCGACAGGATGCGCCGGCTGGCCCGTTCGGCCTTCTGCACGGTGAACGCGCGGTGTCCCCAGGTACCCCAGATCCGGTCGCCCAGAGAGACGTCCTTGGCGTCGTCGCCGACCTCCACGACTTCCCCGACCTCCTCGTACCCCCAGCCGTCGACCGGATACTCGAAGCTGGTCGAGCCGTCGACGAACAGCCGGCGTTCGTCGTCCCACTTCTTGGTCAGATAGGGATTGCTTCCGCGGTACGCGGTGAGCTCGGTGCCAGCCGAGATGCCCGAGTACAACGTCTTGAGCCGGACCTCGTCGGCCCCAAGCGGAGCGAGCTCTTCATCGATGACCTCGGCGATACGCGGAGAGGTGAACCGCACAACAGACGGCATGGTGTCTTGTCACTTTCCTTGATTCATGGGGTTTGCGAGTAGTTGATCAAGCTGGTCGATCCGATTCCGCCGGTCCGACATCATCCCTTGACGGCCCCGGAGATGAAGCCGGCCGTCACCTGCTTCTGCAACACGACGAACAACACGATCACCGGGAAGATCGTGATCAAGGTGCCGGCGGCCAGCGGGCCGATGTCGATCGACCGCCCACCCATGAAGTTGTACAGACCGGCGGTCAGCGGCCGGTAGCTACCGCCGGGCAGGTAGAGCAGGGGCACCAGGAAGTTGTTCCAGGTGCTCAGGAAGGTGAACACCGCCAGGGCGCCGATTCCCGAGGTGACCAGGGGCAGCATCACCCGGGTGAAGATCCGCCACTCCGAACACCCGTCGATCCGAGCGGCCTGCTCCAGCTCCTCGGGCAGATCGGAGAAGAAGGCCCGCATGAAGAAGGTCCCGAACGAGGTGCCGGTGGAGGTGAGCACGAGGATGGCGCCGGTGAGCGTGTCCAGCAGATGCATCGACCGCAGCTGGAAGTACAGCGGAATCATGTAGGTGAAGAACGGCACGAGCAGACCCAGCACCACCAGATAGAACAGCACCGTCCGCCCGAAGAACGGCAGCCGGGCGAAGGTGTAACCGGCCATCGTCGAGATGACGATGATCAACACCGTGCTGGGCACCGACAGCAGGAAACTGTTCAACAGATAGGAGCTGAACTGCCCGTCGAACCACGCCCGATGCAGGTTCCCCAGCGAAAACGAGGTGAACAGGCCGAACGGGTTGACCTTGACGTCGCTCTCGGTCTTCAGCGTGGTCGACACCACCAGCAGCACCGGGACGATCGTGAGCAGCGACAGGGCGATCAGCACGAGGTGGCGCAGCGCGAGCGTGGTCGTACGCCGCCCGGACCGCCGGGTCGGAGCAACGTACTTCTCGATCTTCGGCGGCTTCGTGGGGATGGTCGGGATCGGTTGGGTGGTCGTCATCTCACGCCCCCGTTCCTTGCAGCGACAGCCGCCGCTGGAGCCGGTTCAGGGCCACGGCGCACGGCACGGACAAGACGGTGATCAGCAGGGCGAGGGTGGTGCCGTAGCCGATCCGGCTCAGCTGGAAGGCCTGGGTGTACGCGTAGGTGCCGATCACCTCGGTGGCGTCGGCGGGGCCGCCCCCGGTCATGATGAAGATGATGTCGAACACGCTGAATCCACCGACCAGGGTCAGGGTCAGCACCATCAGGAACACCGGCATGATCTGCGGCAGGATGACGTACCACAGACGAGCCGGCGGGCTGGCGCCGTCGATCCGACTGGCGTCGACCAGCTCGACATCGACATTGCGGAGCGCGGAGATGAAGATCACCACCGCGAAGCCGGTGCCGCCCCAGATTGCCGTCGCCAGCACGGCGTACAACGCGGTCTTCGGGTCACCGAGCCACCCGCGCTCGAGACCCCCGAGACCGACCGCCCCGAGACTCTTGTTCAACAGCCCCTGGACCGGGTCGTAGATCCAGCCCCAGACGATGCCGATGGCCACGCCGGGCAGCACGTACGGCAGGAAGAAGCACAGCCGGTAGAAGAGGCTCCCCCGCCCTACCCCCCACAGCAGCAGGGCGATCAGGAGTCCGATGATGATCGGCGCCATCGTGCCGATGACGATCCAGATGGCGTTGTTCTTCAGCGCGTGCCAGACCGCATCGTCGGTGAACATCTCCGTGAAGTTGGCCAGTCCGATGAACGGCGGGTTGGTGCTCAGCCCGTCGAAGTCGACGACCGAATAGACCAGGGAGTTTCCCAGCGGAAGCAGGAAGAAGAAGATCATGATGAGCGTCACCGGCAGGACCAGGACGATACCCAGCCAGCGCTGGGCTCGCCTGGTCACTCGCGGTGCATTGCCGACCGAGGACGCCATCGTCAGTTCGTGGGCTTCTTGAAGTTCTTCTGGAGCTGCTCGGCCACCTTCTCCGGGGTCGTCTGACCGCTGAGGATGCCCTGAATGCCCTTGCCCATAGCGTCGTTGAAGGTGTTGTTGGTCAAGACGTCGATGTTGTAGCCGAAGTCGCCCGTACCGTCGGCGATCTTCGCCGTGTCGGCCAGGATCTGGGCGAACAGCGGGGTGGCCTTGATGCCGGCCGTATCGACCGGGTAGGCCGGGATGTCCTGCAACGTCTCGACGGCCCAGCGCCCGCGCTCGGGGCTCACCAGATAGTTGAGGAACGTCTCCGAGGCGTCGATCTTCTGGCTGTTGGCCGAGATGAAGGTGCCCGACCCGAGGCCGCCGCTGAAGATGCCCTTGCCGCTGGTCGACGGGAACGGGATGAACCCCACCTCAAATTTGGCGTTCCGCTCGATGTCTTGGGCCAGCCAGCTGCCGGTGGGCGCGATCGCTGCCTTGCCGGAGTAGAACAGCGCGTTGGCGTTGTCGTAGCCGACCGCGGTCGGTGATGAGGTCAGGAGTTTCTGCTTGTACAGGTCGTCCCAGACCTTCAGCGCGGAGACCACGCTGGGGTCGTTCCACGGGGTCTCGCCGGCGATCAGCTTGTCCATGCCGGCACTGCCGATCTCGCTGGACAGCGCCATGCTCAGGAGGTGGCCGCCCTGCCAGCCTTCTTTGTCACTGACCCCGATCGGGATCACGCCGGCGTCCTTGATCTTGGTCGCGGCGGTCATCAGGTCACCGAGGTTCCCCGGCTCGGCGAGGCCGTTCTTGGCGAAGATGTCCTTGTTGTAGAACAGGCCGACCTCCTCGAGCTGGCTCGGCACTCCGACGAGCTTGCCGCCGAAGGTGACGCGTTGCTTGGCGAAGTCGTAGATCGGCCAGTTGTTCTTGGCGTACGCGTCGCTCAGGTCGTGCACGAGGCCGGCACTGGCCAGGGCGCCCGCGAAGCCGGGCCCGGTGTCGTATCCGAACACGTCCGGACCCTTGCCGGAACGCAGTTGGGTCTGCAGGATCGTCCTGACATTCTCGCTCGGGACTACGTCGAGTTTGACCGTGATGCCGTTGCTGCCCGCCTCGAACTTCTTGAGGTCGGCCTTGACGTTGGCGAGGTCCTCCGGGCTTTCGGGCTGACCGATCAGGTAACGGATCTCGACCGGCCCGGCCGATTGCTGTGGGGCGGTCGATTCCTGAGTCTCCGGCGATCCACCGAAGCAGCCGGCGAGCACCAGGCTGAAGAGTGATGCCGCCACGACGACGGCCGGCTTGCGCATTCCCACGATGACTTCCTTGTCGCAGATGGAGATGGAGATGTCTCGCCGAGATTCGACCCCCGAGCGGACCCTTGTGTTCTAACGTTAGAACACCCGACCCGGAAATACTCGACCTTCATCGGATTTGGTAGGAAAAACCATGACATCGCTAGATGATTGAGCCATGACGCCGGTGGAAGCTCCCGGGCCGGCCCGCCTCCGGCCGGCTCCTGCCCGTCCGGCCCGGATCAAGGATGTCGCCGCGATGGCCGGGGTGTCGCTGAAGACCGTCACCAACGTGGTCCATGAGCGACCGTATGTCCGCGACGAGACGCGGCAACGGGTGCTGGCCGCGATTGCCGAGCTCGACTACCGGCCCTCTCTGGCCGGTCGTCAGCTGCGTGGCGTCCGGAGCAACATCTTGACCCTCGCTGTCCCGCGGATCGACGAGCCGTATCTCGGAGCGCTCGCCCACGCGATCATCGGGGCGGCCACGACCCGGGGCTACACCGTGCTGATCGATGAGACGGGCGGCCGACCGGCTCACGAACGCGAAGCCGTGGAGGGCTATCCCGGACACGGCATCGACGGGGTGATCTTCTCCCCGCTCGCCGTGGATCCCCAGCATCTGGCCGAGGTGGCCAACTACACCCCATTGGTCCTGCTCGGTGAGCACCTGACCAACAGTCCGGCCGACTACGTGGCGATCGACAACCACGGCTCGGCCCGCGAAGTCGTCCGGCACCTGCTTGACGCGGGTCGCCGGCGGATCGGCTTCATCGGCGGTCAGCCGCGCCGCCCGACCGCAGTCGGCGACCTGCGGCGCCAGGGCTACCAAGATCAACTGCGGGAGTCCGGGATCAGGCCCCGGGTCGGCTGGCAGGCCCACGCCGAACGCTTCACGCGGGAGGAAGGTGCCGGTCTGGCGGCCCGGCTGCTGAAGCAGACCCGCTCGGTGGACGCGATCGTCTGCGCCAGCGACCTGCTGGCCATCGGCGCCATCCGAGGGCTCAGCGAGCTCGGGGTCCGGGTCGGCGAGGACATCGCGCTGGTCGGCTGGGACGGCACGGTCGATGGACGCTATTCGTCTCCGAGCCTGAGCACGGTGGCGCCTGATCTCGACTTCCTCGCGCTGGCGACGCTCGAGGCCCTGATCCGGCGGATCGAGGGCGACCGGGCCCCGGGCCGCGATGTCGTGGTCCCTTACGAGTTGATCATCCGCGATTCCAGCCGACCCTCTGCGGTCGCCGGGATCTCCGGTTAGCCGGGCACCGATGTCGCCGATCGATCCGGTCCGGGTGCTCGCCGAGCTGATCGCGTACCCGAGTGTGGGTGGGAGCGAATTCGAAGCCTCGATCCAGCTCAGATTGGCGGACCGGCTGGCCGAGCTGGGACTGATCGTCGATCTGTGGCCGATCGATCTCACGGCGGTCCGCGCCGCCGACGGCTATCCGGGCGAGGAGGTGGTCCGCGACGTCGCCTGGGGATTGGTGGCCACGAACCAGACTGGCGAGCTGCCCGAGTTGATCTTGCAGGGCCACGTCGACGTCGTGCCGGTCGGTGATCGTGCGGCGTGGTCCAGCGACCCGTTCACCGCCAATGAGGCAGCCGGCTCGCTGGTCGGTCGCGGCTCTTGTGACATGAAGGCGGGCGTAGCGGCCATCCTCGGCGCGGTCGACCGGGCGCAGGCGACCGGACGCGCGCTACCGCCGTTCGCCGTGCACTTCGTGATCGGTGAGGAGGATGGTGGGGTCGGGGCGTTCGCCACTCTGCAGCGCGGACACACCGGCCGGTGCTGCCTCATCCCCGAGCCGACCAATCTCCACCTGATCACCGCCAATGCCGGCGCCCTGACCTTCCGGATCGAGGTGCCCGGGCTCGCGACGCACGGCAGCACCCGGTACGCCGGGGCGTCCGCCATCGATAACTACCTGCCGATCCATGCCGCCCTGACCGCGCTCGAAGTACGCCGCAACGAGACCGTCGAGCCGGAGATGACGAGCTACCCGATCCCGTACCCACTCTCCGTCGGTCGCCTGCACGCGGGCGACTGGGCGAGCGCCGTCCCGGACCGAGCGGTCGCCGAAGGCCGACTCGGGCTGCGGATCGAGGAGGATCCCGCCAAGGCCCGCGCCGAGCTTGAGGCCGCCGTCCTGACCGCCGCCGCCGATGTCGCGTTCCTCCGCGATCACCCGCCCGTGATCACCTGGCCCGGGGGCCAGTTCGCCGGCGGCCGGCTACCGGTCGGACATCAGTTCGCGAACCGGATTGTCGCCCTGCATGAACAGGTCACCGGCGCGCGCCTGCCACCGCCGTACGGAGCGCCGTACGGCAGTGACCTCAGGCTCTACGCCGGGGCCGGCGTACCGACCCTGCACTATGGCCCGGGCGATGTCCGGCTGGCCCATGCGCCGAACGAAGCGGTGCCGATCGACCATCTCCTCACCGTTACCGACGTGCTCACCCAGGCGCTCCTGCACGCGGATGAGTTGGCCGAGGGTTGACCCATCCGGCTTCGCCGCACCCCTAGCGCGACTCTCGAAGGCGGGTGGGGCCTTCGGCTCGTGGGTGCACGCGGCTAGCTGAGCTCGTAGCCGAAGACGGCGTACTTCGACGACTTGCCCTTGATGCCCGGACTGTCCAGGTGCAGCGTCGTGCTGTTGGTACCGGTCGGGCCGTCCTTGGCGATCGACGCCTGCAGGAACTGCCCGGCGTTCAACCGCCCCGCCGATACCGGGACTGTCCTGGTGCCAACGTGTCCCACCGGCCATCCCGGTCGTCAAACCACCCGCACTACCGAGCAGGACGGTCACGCTGCCGACCGACGACTTGGATCCGACCCAGTCCTGCGGCGCCCCGATCGCGAGGTCGTCGTTCGGGCCGGCGTTGAGCGGACCCATCGCCAGGGCCAGCCCGAACGCGTCCTCGTTCCGGGCCTCCCCCGACACTCCGGGCGAATCCTGGGTCCAGAACTGCTTCCCGAGCGTGCCGAGCCCGGTGGACGAACCCCTGACCAGCACGACCGCGCCGGACCCGTAGAACTCGGCGTGCACGTCACCGCTCGCGAGGGCGAAGCCAAAGCCGTCCTCACCTTCGGTGCCGACCTGTACGCCGAGGCTCTCCTCGGTGAGGGGGTCGGGCTGAACGTTTCCGTAGCCGCCCGCTCCGCGCTCGAAGGTCTGGACCACACCGGCGCCCGGCGCTCCGACCGCCAGCTCCGCAACCTCGTCGCCGTCGAAGTCCCCGACCGCAACCGAGGTGCCGAAGTAGGCCTGGTCGGCCGCGTCCCCGGGCACACCCGGAGAGTCCTGCGTGAGGAGATCCGCATCGGTCGCGCCCTTGTTCAGGCCGATCGGGTCGCCGTAGATCACAGCCGCCCCGCCCGCCCGCTCACCGCCGCCGAAGCTGTACTGAGACGCTCCGACGGCCAGATCGTCGACTCCGTCGTCGTCGAGATCGCCCACGGCCAGCGCGTACCCGAATCCGGCGTTGTCGAGCGCGGCGAAGAGTGAATCCATGGTGAAGGTGGCGGCACCCACGGTCGTGATCCCGGCCTTCGACCCGTAGAGCACCGTGACAGATCCGCTGCCGTCGTTCTCCCCCGGCGCCGCGATCGCGAGATCAGCGCACCCGTCGTCGTTGAAGTCGCCGAAGGCGGTCCTGGCGCCGAACGCATCGCCCGTCTCATTGGTGCCAGGCACTCCGGCGGTGCTCTGGTCGACGTACTGGTCGTCCAGCGCGTTGCCCGAGGCCTTGACCGTGAGGCCTTTGCTCGTGCCGTAGAAGATGTGGACTCCGCCGCCCTTGTGCCCGTTCTCGCTGACGGCCACCTCGGCTCGGCCGTCGCCGTTCACGTCTCCCGGGACTCCCGAGCTGCAGGTCGCCGCCGCAGCCGGTGCCGTCGCCGCCATCGTCAGCATCTTCGCCATCTCGACCTTCCTCCGACAATTCGGGTCGCGCCATCGGTGACAGCAACCCCGGCGTCATCTCAGCGGCACCGGGCCCGGCGCGCAAGTGGAGGGGTCACCCCTCTGAGGAATGCCGCTGTGCTTACTCGGGCCCTGCTCCAGACGGGTCGGCCGGCGGCTGATTGACGAGGAAGACCTCTCCGGTTGGTCCGGCGATGGTCGCCATCAGGCCGAAAGGGCCGGTCTCTTCGGGTCCGTGGATCACCCGTCCACCGAGGACTTCGGCTTGGCGGCAGGCTGCCTCGGCATCCGCGACGCTGAAGTAGGTCCGCCAGTGCGGTGGCACGCCGGCCTCGATCGAGGCCGCGGTGCCGAGACCGCCCACCGTTGCGCCATCCACCTCGAGCAGCGAATAATCGACGTCACCCTCGAGGTCGCTGTACGTGAAACCGAAGACCTTCGCGTAGAAATCCAATCCGGCCTGGTAGTCACCCACCATGGCCTCGTTCCAACACAGCGCCCCGGGCTCGTTATAGCGGTCGACCCCGGTGTGCTCACCCGACTGCCAGATACCGAAGACCGAGCCCGTCGGGTCGCTGGCGATCGCCATCGAACCGAAGGATCCGACCTCCATCGCGGGGACGAACACGTTGCCGCCCGCCTCGGCGATCTTGTCGGCCACGGCGCCAGCGCTGTCGACGGCCAGGTAGGTGGTCCAGGCCGGCGGTGGCGCCTCCGGGCCTTCAGATGGACCGAGTCCGGCCACGGCGTCATCACCGATCCGGGCAGTCACGTAGCTGTTGAACTCTTCGCTGGTCTGGTCGAACTCCCAACCGAACAGACCCGAATAGAAGGTCTTCGCCACTTCCACATCTGGCACCATCACGTCGACCCAGGCCGGCGTACCCTCCGGCCATGGTTCCTTCTTGACTGGCATGCCTTCCTCCCCGAGCCGCGCTCTGCGGCCCCTTCGGTCAGGCTAGAACCAGCCACTGACATTTGTGCCGACTTGTCGGTCCTCCGCGTGCTCAGGCGACTCGACATGGAGGGGGTCAACTCCGTCGACGTGTCGACCGCAATTACGGTGAATGCCATCATGAATCGTCTGGGCGAAGGGAGGGAGGAGCGGCCAACATGACGCTAGACCCCCCCTGTGCGGCGACCGAGCTGGTGCGGCTGACTCATGGAAGCGACGTCTGGACCCTGGCCCCGGATGGCGAGCTGACCTTTGGGCGAGGAGCCGATATCGACATCAGGTTGGCCGCTGACCCTCCCGATCTGCTGGTGTCCCGGCGGGCCGGACTGGTTCGCTGCCTTCCAGACTCGGTCCTGGTGCGGAATCTCTCCTCACGCGGCGTCCTCAGGCTCGGCGCTTACGGGGCGCCGACGCGCGACATCGCGCCGGGTGAGGCGATCACGTCCGAGCCGCACCGGGTCTTCGAGGTGATCGTGGTCGGCGAGTACGGGCATACCTACGTGATCAAGGTCGACGCCCGTCCACTGCCCGCGCCCGACGCCGTGCCACTCACGCGCCAATCCGTTGGTACAGCAACCATGTTGACCGCCCCGTGGGACCTCAGCCCGACCCAGCGGCGGGTGCTTGCCGCCCTCTGCGCGCCGGTGCTCGGCCCCGGTGACCGTCAGGGCGGTGCCGCCAGTGCTCGCGAGATCGGGATGGCTCTGGATCTCAGTCCGAACTACGTGCGCAACGTCTTGAAGGAGATTCGCGAGCAGCTGACGGCCTACGGCGTTCCTGGTCTCACCCCCGAGGGTCCTCCGCAGCCCGGCGAAGACTTCCGTCAACCCCTGGCCCTCTGGGCGATCCGCTACGGTCTAGCCTCCGAAGACCCCTAAACCGCCCGCCCCGAGCCCGAGCGAAAAGCAAGATCAACTCCCCCCAGGAGCTGCGCTTCGACAAGCTCAGCGAGCGTGACCTCCGAAGCAGCCTGCGGAAGCTTTCGTGCCCTCAGCCTGTCGAAGGGCAACATCAACACGCACCAGGATCCGCGCTTCGACAAGCTCAGCGAACGTGACCTCCGAAACCAGGATGCGGAACCTTGATCAACACGCACCAGCAGTCGCGCTTCGACAAGCTCAGCGAGCGTCACCGCCGAACCAGGATGCGGAACGTTGATCAACACGCACCTGGCATCCGCGCTTCGACAAGCTCAGCGAGCGTGACCTCCGAAACCAGGATGCGGAGCTCAACGAGCGTGACCTCCGAAGCAGCCTGCGGAAGCTTTCGTGCCCTGAGCCTGTCGAAGGGCAACATCAACACGCACCAGGCATCCGCGCTTCGACAAGCTCAGCGAACGTGACCGCCGAACCAGGACGCGGAACGTTGATCAACACGAAGCACAGCTGCGCTTCGACAAGCTCAGCGAACGTGACCTCCGAAACCAGGATGCGGAACGTTGATCAACACGCACCAGGCATCCGCGCTTCGACAAGCTCAGCGAACGTGACCGCCGAACCAGGACGCGGAACGTTGATCAACACGAAGCACAGCTGCACTTCGACAAGCTCAGCGAACGTGACCTCCGAAACCAGGATGCGGAGCTCAGCGAGCGGTGACCTCCGAAGCAGCCTGCGGAACGTTTTCGTGCCCTGAGCTCGTCGAAGGGCAGGATCAGCGGGCGGCGGCGTACCCGGGAATGATCACGTCGTTGATCAGGCGTTGGCGTTCGTCCCAGCTGATGAAGGCGACAGTGGCTGCGTTGATCGTCAGTCGCTCGACGTCACTGAGGTCGTAGTCGAAGGCCTCGCAGATCAGGGAGAACTCGCGGGACAGCGTGGTGCCACTCATCAGCTGGTTGTCGCTGTTCAGGGTCACCCGGAAGCCCAGGTGGTCGAGCCGGCGGAACGGGTGGTCAGCGATCGAGCGAGCCGCGCCGGTCTGCACATTCGACGATGGACACAACTCCAGCGGAATCTGCCAATCCCGGACGTATGCGGCCACGCGTCCGAGGTCGGCCTGGCCATCCTCGCCGTCGCTGAGGTCCTCGACGATCCGTACGCCGTGGCCGATCCGGCTGGCCCCGCACAACTGGACCGCGGCCCAGATCGAATCGACCCCGGCCGCCTCGCCGGCGTGAATCGTGTAGGCGGCGTTGTGCTGTTTGAGCAGTTCGAAGGCGGGCAGGAACCTCTGCGGCGGGAAGCCGTCCTCGGCACCGGCGATGTCGAAGCCGGCCACGCTGTCGTCACGGTAGGCCAAGGCGAGCTGGGCGACCTCGACGGTCGGGGCGACGTGCCGCATCGAGGTGAGCAGCTGACGCACGATGATCGATCGACCTTCGGCCTGGCAGGTCTCCATCCCGGCCGTCAAGCCGTCACGGACTGCCTCGACTGCCTGGGCCATGGTCAGTCCGCGCTGGGTGTGCTGCTCGGGAGCCCACCGCGCTTCGCCGTAGACCACTCCGTCGGCGGCGAGGTCCTCGACGAACTCCGCGGCCACCCGGCGGAGTTGATCTTGGGTCTGCATTACCGCGATGGTGTGGTCGAAGGTCTCGAGATAGCGGACCAGGGAGCCCGAGTCGGCCGACTCCCGAAACCACCGACCAAGATCATCGGCGGTGTCGGCCGGCAGCTCATGATCGACCTCAGCCGCGATCTCGATGATCGTCTGCGGTCGGAGTCCTCCGTCGAGATGATCATGCAACGAGACCTTGGGCACTCGGCGCAGCAGCTCGATGTCGATCGTCACAGGTCGGGCCTTTCGTCGGTGGCTTCGTCACGGGGGTCGTCCCCCCGGCTTTCGACCAACTGCGCCGGCCCAAAGGCCTGGGGCAGGATCGCGGTCATCGGCAGAATGCCGAGCGGGGTGTCGACCAGCAGTTCGTCACCGCCGTGCTCGTACAGCAGCTGGCGACATCGGCCGCACGGCATCAGGCACTCACCCCGCCGGTCGACGCAGGCGAAGGCGACCAGCCGGCCTCCACCGCCGCCGATCAGGGACGAGACCAGCCCGCATTCGGCACACAACGTCAGCCCGTACGAGGCGTTCTCCACGTTGCAGCCCACGACCACCCGCCCGTCGTCCACCAAGGCGGCCGCCCCGACCGGATAGCCGGAATAGGGCACGTACGCGTGGTGGCTGATCTCTCGCGCAGCGATCCGCAGCGCCGCCCAGTCCGCCTCGATCATTTTTCGTAGGGAATGCCGTCGGCCGCCGGCGGTCTGACCCGACCCACCAATCCGGCGACAGCGATGATGGTGGCGATGTAGGGCAGGATCAACAGGAACTGGCTCGGCATCGGCGTGCTCAGGGTCTGCAGCTGCGACGCCATCTGGGTCACGAACCCGAAGAACAAGCACATGATCGTGGCCAGCACCGGCCGCCACCGGCCCATGATCAACGCGGCCAGCGCGATGAAGCCGTTGCCGACGGTGAATTCCTTGGAGAAGGAGCCGGTTGACGCCAGGGTGAAGAACGATCCGCCGAGGCCCGCGAACACGCCACCGGCGAGCACCGCCGACCAGCGCATCGCCCGGACACTGATACCGACGGTGTCGACCGCCTCCGGATGTTCACCGGTTGCCCGGACCCGCAGACCCCAGGTCGTCCGATAGAGCAGGAACCAGACGATGACCACCGAGAGTGCGGCGAGATAGGCCAGGATCGACTGCTCGAACAGCACCCGACCGAAGAACGGGATCTTCGACAGGCCCGGGATGGCGATCGACTCCAGGACCGGGGCGGAGTTGTACTTGCTCGACGCGGGCTGCACCAACTGGTCGAAGAGGAATCCGGTCACCCCGACGGCCAGCAGGTTGAGGACGACGCCGAGCACGACCTGATTGACCAGGTAGTTGATCGAGAACAGTGCGAGCAGTGCGGCCATCACGACTCCGGCGACAATCGCCGCGAGGATGGCCGCCGGCACGGATTTGGTGAGGCTGCCGACGACGGCCGCGGCAAAAGCAGCCGCCAGGAACTGCCCCTCGATCGAGACGTTGACCACGCCGGCGCGCTCGCACAACACCCCGCAGAGGGCGCCCAGGACCAGCGGCGTCGCCAACGACAGGGTGCCCGCGAACTGGTTGCTGACCGGGAAGGGCAGATCCCGACCGGAGGCGGCCCAGGTGAGGAAGCCGATGACGACGGCGAGCCCGGCGACCGTGCCGGCCAGCGCCGGCAGCCGCCCGCGCATACGCCCGGACAGATAGGCGACCGCAGCCACCAGGCAGAGCACCGAACAGATCAGCACGGTGGCGAAACCGGGCACGCCGACGGTGCCCAACTGCACCTCGTCGAAGGCGTCGGACAGCGCGAACTGTGCGGTTCCGGTGGTCGACGCGAGGCTGACCAGGAGCAGGATCCCGACGACGCCGATCAGTACGCCGGTGGAGATGCGCTGCCGACGCTTTTCCGCCGGCTCGACGCGCTCGTTGGTCAGCGCGGAGTCCGTGCGGGGAAGAACGCTGGTCACGTCAGGCCTCCTTCGCTCGCCGGTCCGACCGGGCGGATCTTTCGGGCCTTCACGAACGGCACGAGCTTGGTGACCAGGGCCGGCGCCGCCACGAAGAGCACGATCAGCGCCTGGAGCACCGTGGTCAGGGTCAGCGGCGTCTGGGCGACACTCTGCATGGCCAGGCCGCCGGCGTGCAGCGCACCGAACAAGATTCCGGCCAACACGATCCCGAACGGCTTGGAGCGCCCGAGCAGCGCGACGGTGATGGCGTCGAAACCCACCGAACCGACGATGCCGGCCGACAGTGGCACGGGTACGCCCGAGGCTGTGGGCCCGAGTGCGGCCTGGACTCCGGCGAGGCCGGCCAGGGCCCCCGCGAGCACCATGGTGATCACTGTGGTCCGGGCCACGCTCATCCCGGCGGTGGCCGCCGCGTGCGGATTGGCCCCCACGGCCCGGATGGCGAAGCCGATGGTCGAGCGATCCAGGACCCACCAGACCACGACCGCCGCGACCAGCGCAATGAAGAAGCCGAGGTGCAGCTGACCGCCCTGCAATCTCGGCAGCGTCGCGTTCCAGTCGACAATCGGTGAAATCGGGTCGGTCCGCCCCGGCCGCTGAAAGGCCGTCGTGGTCAGCAGATAGGCCAGCAGACCCGACGCGATGTAGTTCATCATGATCGTCACGATCACCTCGTGCGCACCGGCTCGGGCCTTCAGCCAGCCGACAATGCCACCCCAGATGCCGCCGCCGACCAGGCCGCCGAGCAGGGCGACCAGGAGATGGATGCCGGGCGGCAGATGCCAGGAGAACCCGATGTACGCGGCCACCACCGCACCGAAGATCGCCTGACCCTGGGCGCCGATGTTGAACAGCCCGGCGCGGAAAGCCAGGCCGACCCCCAGGCCGGCACAGATCAGCGGCGCCGCCTGGGCCGTGGTTTCCGTGATCGGTCCGTAGCCGCCGAGGGAGCCGCGCAGCAGGGCCGCGTACGCGCCGCCCACCTTGTCCCACGACGCCGCGAGCGCATCCGTCGGCCGGGCGAAGAAGTAGGTGAACTTCGTCCGCACCTCGGTGTCGGACACGATCATCAGGAGTGCTCCGACGACGAACGCCAGCACGAACGCGGCGACCGTGGTGAGGACCTCGGTCCACGGAAGAGTTCGGCGACGGACCGGTCGAGGGGGCGGACCGTCGGCGACCGGCGGCGTGGCGGCCGGCTCGGTCTGGGTCGAACTCATGATGAGCCTCCCTCGAGCGATGCTTCCAACGCTGCGTCTTCCTCGGCCTGGGTCGTCACCGAGGCGGCGGCGAGCGCCTCATCGGTGGGGATGCCGGCCATCATCAGGCCGAGCACCTCACGCGACGTGTCGGGCGGCACGACGCCGACGATCCGGCCGCGGTACATGACCGCGATCCGATCGGCCAGACCCAGCACCTCGTCGAGTTCGGTGGACACGATCAGCACCGCCGTACCGCGGTCCCGTTCTTCGACCAGCCGGCGATGGAGAAACTCGATGGCCCCGACATCGACACCGCGCGTGGGCTGGTTGGCGATCAACAGCGACAGCGGCCGGGAGAGCTCCCGAGCCAGGACGACCTTCTGCTGGTTGCCGCCGGACAGCGAGGCCACCGGAGTTTCGATCGACTGGGTGCGGATGTCGAACTCGGCGACCCGGGAGTCGGCGTTGGCCTTGATCTTGCCGAGGTCGAGGGCCACTCCGCGCGCGTACGGGGGCTCGTCGAAATGGT
This sequence comes from uncultured Actinomycetota bacterium, assembly GCA_963731295.1. GTDB lineage: Bacteria > Actinomycetota > Actinomycetes > Propionibacteriales > Propionibacteriaceae > Microlunatus. The sequence continues at coordinate 587,181 of CAVSUP010000003.1, read as the reverse complement.
TCAGCACCAGGTTCTCCGCGACACTGAAGGTGCCGACGAAGCCGTCGTGCTTGCGGTCCTCGGGCACGAAGCCGAGGCCGGCGGCGATGGTCTCCCGGGGCGTTCGGCCGTCGAGTCGCTGGCCGTCCAGCCGCACCTCACCGCCCGAGATCGGCCGCACCCCGAGCAGGGCCTCAGCGAGCTCGGTCTGACCGTTGCCCTGGACGCCGGCGATGCAGACGATCTCGCCACCGGAGACCTCCAGGCTGAGATGGTCCACCACGGGCATGCCGGCTGCGCTGACCACGGAGACATCGCGGAGCACCAGCCGCGCCTGGTCGCTCAGCTGCGGCGCGGCCTTGTCGACGGTGAGGCTCACCGCCCGTCCGACCATCAGCTCGGCGAGCGCGCCTTCGGAGTCACTCGGTTTGGCGGTGCCGACCACCTTGCCGCGGCGGATGACGGTGATCTTGTCGGCGATCGCCCGGACTTCACGCAGTTTGTGGGTGATGAAGACGATCGCTTTGCCTTCGTCGCGCAGCGATCGCATCACCTCGATCAGCTCGTCGATCTCCTGGGGAGTGAGCACGGCGGTCGGCTCGTCGAAGATCAGGTACTTGGCGTCGTTGGCCAGCGCCTTCAAGATCTCGACCCGTTGCTGCACCCCGACGGGCAGTTCCTCGATCAAGGCGTCGGGATCGACATCGAAGCGGTAGCGCTCCGACAGTTCCCGCACCGTACGCCGGGCGTTCCGGATGTTCAGCACGCCGGCCGTGGCGTCCTCGCGGCCCAACACCAGGTTCTCGGCGACGGTGAAGACCTCGACCAACATGAAGTGCTGGTGAACCATGCCGATCCCGGCGGCGATGGCCTCCTTGGGGTTGCGGCAGACGCGCTTGCGCCCGTTGATGATGATCTCGCCCTCGTCAGGCTGCAGCAGCCCGTAGAGCACGTTCATCAGCGTGGACTTACCGGCGCCGTTCTCGCCGAGCAGACAGTGGATCTCGCCCGGGACGATGTCGAGATCGATCGAGTCGTTGGCGGTCAGGGCTCCGAACCGTTTGGTGATGCCCCGGAGCTGGAGGCCAACTCCAGCTCCGGGGCTCGAGGCCGTGTCAGCCACTATTCGGAGGGCTGGGACTTGGATTCGATCTTGATCGTGCCGTCGATGATCTCGGACTTGATCTTGTCGATCTCGGACTTCAGGTCGGCCGGGACCTTGGAATCGAAATCGTGGAACGGCGCGAGTCCGGTGCCCTCGTTCTCCAGCGTGCCGATGTAGGGCTCGTTGGCGAAACTGTCGTCCTTGGCCGCCTTGATCGTGTTCAGCACGGCGACGTCCATCGCCTTGTAGACGCTGGTCACGATGTTGGGGCAGTAGGCCTCCGCGCTGACGCAGCCGTCGGTGTCGACCCAGATCGCATTGACCTTGCCGTTGCTCGCCTTGGCCGCCTGCAGGGCACCCTCACCTGAGGGACCGGCCACCGGGAAGACGATGTCGGCACCCTGACTGATCAGGCCCTGAGCGGTGCGCTGACCACCCTTGGTGTCCTCGAACGGCTTGTCACCCGGGACGAACTGACCGTCCTGCTTGTCCGCATCCCAGCCGAGCACCGAGACGTCGGTGTTCTTCTGCTTGTTGTAGTAGTCGACGCCTTGGGAGAAGCCGTCCATGAAGATGGTCACGGTGGGGATCTTGGCGCCGCCGAAGGTGCCGACCTTCTTGGTCTTGGTCATCCCGGCGGCCATATAACCGGCCATGAAGCTGGACTGGGCGGTGTTGAAGACCAGCGGCTTGAGGTTCTTGACCGCGGGGTAGGTCGACGGATCGTTGTTGTCGACGATCGCGAACTTGATGTCGGTGTTCTTCTTGGCCGCGGCCAAGGTGTCGTCGCTCAGCAGGAAGCCGACGGTGACGATGATGTTGCACTTGGCATCCACCATCGACTGGATGTTCTTCGCGAAGTCGGATGCGGTGGCCGACTCCACTTCGCCGGTCTCGATCCCGAGCTCGGTCTTGGCGTCGGTCAGGCCCTTGTACGAGGTCTGGTTGAACGACTTGTCGTCGAAGCCACCCGAATCGGACACCATGCAGGCCTTGAAGCCGTCAGCAGAGGTGCTCGCACTGGTGCCGCCGCCCGGTGCGGCCGAGGGAGCATCGCTGCCGGGCGCTTGGGCACAGGCGGACAGCGTCAGGGCGGCGGCCCCGATGAGGGCTCCGGCCAGGGTCAACGATTTCTTCACGAACTGCCTCCTTGGCAAGGATTCACAATATTTGTCGCCCCAGCCGCGGTCGGCGCGGCATTTCGTTCTGACGAGGGCTTGAGCCGAACTCTAACCGGATCAATCCGGCCATGGGCGCGTCCCGGCCAAGGACTCCACTTCGTTTTGTCATCGATATCGGTTTCCGGTCCGTGGTCCCTCAGTGCGCCGGGGTCGTGGCGACGTCGACCAGCACCTTCAGACCCACGGCGATGCAGGCTTCGTCGACCACGAAGGTCGGCTGGTGGATGTCGGGACACTGTTGTCCCGGAACCCGTACGCCCAGCCGGGCCAGCGCACCTGGGACCTGCTGCAACATCCAGGAGAAGTCCTCGCCACCCAGGGACTGCTCGGTGAGCGTGACCGATCCCGGGCCGAGCATCTCCTCGGCCGCCTGAGTGAGCCGGCGTACGCCCTGGGCATGGTTGACGGCCGGCGGCACGCCATCGGTCACCGAGATCTCCAGGGTGACGCCGAACGGGCGGACGATGTCGGCGGCCAGTTGGGGGATCAGTTGCTTCGCCTGCTGCCAGCCGGCGACGTCCAACGCGCGCAGGGTCCCGACGATCTGCCCGGTGCCGGGGATGGCATTGGCCACCGACCCGGCATGGATCGAACCCCACATCAACGAGACACCGCTGCGCGGATCCACCCGGCGCGACAGCACCAACTGGGTCGTGGTGGCCAGCGCGCCGAGCGCTCCGACGATGTCTTGGGTCAGATGCGGGCGTGACGTGTGCCCGCCCGGTCCCGTGAGGGTGATCGTCACCTGGTCGACCGCCGAGGTGATCGGCCCGACCTTGAGTGCGAGCCGGCCGACATCGGTCCGCGGGTCGCAGTGCAGCGCGTACACCTCGGTCAGGTCCTGCAGCACCCCGCCGTCGATGGCGTCCACCGCACCACCGGGGCTGGTCTCCTCGGCCGGCTGGAAGATCAGCCGTACGCCGCGGGTCAACAAATTCAGGTCCCGCAACCGGGCCAGCACCAGCGCGGTGCCGATCAGGATCGCCGTGTGCACGTCATGTCCGCACGCGTGGCACACCCCGGGATTCTGCGAGCGGTAGCTGACGTCCTTGCCGTCGGCGATCGGCAGGGCATCGATGTCGGCCCGGAGCCCGACCATCCCGGAGCTGAAGTCGAAGCCGTTCGGCAGGACGTCGCAGTAGGCGCCGGTGCCGATCGGCAGCACCTTCGCCACCAACCCCGCCCGCTCCAATTCGCCGACGATAATCCCGGTCGTCCGGTGTTCGGCGTGCCCGATCTCGGGATGCGCATGGAGGTCGCGCCGGATCTCGATCAGCCTGCTTTCGAGCCGCTCGACCTCGCGAGTGATCTCAGCGCGACGAAACTCGTCCAGGACGGCGGCAGACATTTGCGCCAGTGTTTCACGAGTGTTCAGCGCTGGCCCCTTGACGTCGCAGTCGTAACCAGACGGTCATCCCCAACGCTATCGTTCGCTCCCTTCATTTAGGGTAGCCTTCCCTATGCGAGGAAGCAGTGAGGAGGCAGTGTGGAGAACGACGTCGAGTATTACCAGGCTGACGTCCGCTCGGTCACCCGGCTGACGCCGAACATGATCCGGATCGTCTTCGGCGGCGGCGAACTGAATGCCTTCGCCACCAGCGGATTCCCCGACGAGCGGCTGGCTGTCGCCTTTCCGGAGCCGGGCCGAGCCGGGCGGCCGACCGATGCCACCGAGCAGCGCAGCTACACGGTTCGGGCCTGGGACGACACGACCGCTGAGCTGACCATCGACTTCGTCCGTCACCGCGGTGGCGTTGCGGCCCAGTGGGCCCTGCGGGCGCAACCGGGCGACACGGTCTTCCTAACCGACGCCTTGGGCTGGTACGAGCCACCGGCCGACCACGACTGGCAGTTGCTCGTCGCCGACCTGACCGGACTGCCGGCGTTGGGCCGGATCGTCGAGAATCTGCCGGCCGGCACGCGTGCCCACGTGGTCGTCGAGACCATCGACGCCGAAGACCTGCAGCGCTTCAGCTCCCAGGCCGATGTCAGCTACGAATGGCTTTTCGGCAGCGGGCACGGCCTCCGGGCCAGCGTGCTGGCCGACGCCGTACGCCAGTTCGCCTTCCCGCCCGGTCGCGGCTATGTCTGGTTTGCCGCCGAAGCCGCCGAGTCACGGCTGGTGCGCCGGTATCTGCGCCGCGAACTCGGCTGGTCGATCGACCAGTTCGAGGTGCTGGGGTACTGGCGGATCGGCAAAGAAGAGTGGATGGCCCGCTACGACACGCTCGGCCGCGACCTGGAGAGCGTCTACACCCGGGCCGTGGCCGCAGGTCGGACGACCGAGGATGCCCTCGAGCTCTACGACGAGGCGCTGGAACAGGTCGGCCTCTGAGTCAAGCCGTCGAGGCATCCGACGATGTCGTCAGGCTGGCGTCGGCGATCTGGGTCGTCATCCCACAATCAGACCGACTGGAATTCAGAAGGCATCGGTCGGCTGGTAGGTCCCCCAGACCTCGCGGAGGGCATCGCAGACCTCGCCGACCGTGGCCTTGAGTGCGAGCGCCTGCTTCAACGGGACCAGCACGTTGTCGGTGCCGCGGGCGGCCGCCTGCAGGTCGGCGAGGGCGGCCGCCACCGCGGACGCGTCACGTCCACCCCGGAGCGCGGCCAGTCGCTTCGCCTGCGCGACCTCGATGGCGGGGTCGACCCGGAGCGGCTCGTACGGCTCCTCGACCTCCAGCGCGAACCGATTGACCCCGACGACCACCCGTTCGCCGCTGTCGATCTCCCGGGCCACGTCGTACGCGGAACGCTCGATCTCCGACTTCTGAAATCCGTGCTCGATCGCCGCGACGGCACCACCGAGCTCGGCGACCTGATCCATCAGCCGCAAGGCCTCGGTCTCGACGGCGTCGGTCAGGGACTCGACCGCGTACGAGCCGGCGAACGGATCGACGGTCTTGGTCACATCGGTCTCGTACGCGAGCACCTGCTGGGTCCGCAGGGCCAGCCGGGCCGACTTCTGGGTCGGGAGGGCGATCGCCTCGTCGAAGGAGTTCGTGTGCAGCGACTGGGTGCCACCGAACACCGCCGCCAGGGCCTGGACCGCGACCCGGACCAGATTCACCTCCGGTTGCTGAGCCGTGAGCTGGACCCCGGCGGTCTGGGTGTGGAACCGCAGCATCAGCGACTTGGGATTCTGTGCGCCGAAGCGTTCCCGCATCAATCGGGCCCACATCCGACGGGCCGCCCGGAACTTGGCGACCTCCTCGAGCAGCGTCGTCCGCGACACGAAGAAGAAGGACAGCCGGGGCGCGAACTCATCCACCGCCAATCCGGCGGCCAGGGCTGCTTCCACGTAAGCGATGCCGTTGGTCAGGGTGAAGGCGATCTCCTGCGCCGGCGTAGCGCCCGCTTCGGCCATGTGGTAGCCGGAGATCGAGATGGTGTTCCAGCGCGGCAGGTGCTGTTGGCAGTAGCCGAAGGTGTCGCTGATCAGCCGCAGCGAGGCCTGCGGCGGATAGATGTAGGTGCCGCGGGCGATGTATTCCTTCAGCACATCGTTCTGGATCGTTCCGGTGAGCTGTGCCGGATCGACGCCCTGCTCCTCGGCGACGAGTTGATACAACAGCAACAACACCGCCGCGGGGGCATTGATCGTCATCGACGTGGACACCTCGCCCAACGGAATGCCACCGAACAGGATCCGCATGTCCTCGATCGAATCGATGGCGACGCCCACCTTGCCGACCTCGCCGGACGCCGGGACGGCGTCGGAATCCATGCCCATCTGGGTCGGCAGATCGAAGGCGACCGACAATCCGGTGGTGCCGTGCGCGATCAATTCCAGATAGCGCGCATTCGACTCGGCCGCTGTACCGAAGCCGGCGTACTGGCGCATGGTCCACGGGCGGGTGGTGTACATCGAGGAATAGACGCCGCGGGTGTACGGGAACTCCCCGGGCTCCCCCAGCTTGGCGTCCACGTCGAAATCCGACAGTGCTTCAGGACCGTAAATCGACGCGAACTCCGCCCCCGACTCGGTGTGACCACTCATCTGGGCATCGTGGCACACGGCGGTGGTCCGGGTTCGGGCGGAGAGGTCGTCAGCGGCCATCCAAAACACGGCAGCCGCATCGTCCCCCGAGGGAGACGCGACTGCCGTGCGTCCGGGGCGTGCTGATCCAGGGATCAACCGCGGTCAGGACACACGCTCGAGAGGAGGCAAATGACGCGCCGGCTGCGCGCAGAATTCGTCGGCTAAGAACCGACGCGGAACAGCTACTCCCCCGAGCAGTTTCCTGTATGAAGCTGTCGTTCTCGCTGATCAGAATCGACCGCGACTCGCCAACTGTTTCACAGTTCGCGGAGGGGTGCAATTGTTTCGGATGCCGTTATTGAATGCCCGGACTATCGAGATCAGCGCGCGGCGCTCCGCACCAGGGCCGAAGCGGCGTCGAGCATGCGTACCGTCTCCCGCGACCAATTCGGTTCCTGGGCACGATAAGGGCCGGTGGCCAGCGAGATGATCACTCCGGCGGCCCGAAGCCGCAGCTCACGCGGGTCGACGCGGGTGTCGAAGATCTGCATCCACAGATTGATCAACCGGGTCAGTCCGGCCGCTTGTTCGGCCGACATCCGTTGCACCGTTGAAAGATGCGCGATCATGCAGGCAAGATCATCGGCCCGTCGACCGGGACCGATGGTGTCGATGTCGGCCATCCCGGTGATCACTCCGCGGGACACGAAGAGCTGTCCTTCGTGGAAGTCGCCGTGGGTTGGTTCGAGACCCTGATCCAGGCCGGCCAGACCGTTGGAGATCTCCGACGTCAGCCAGCGCAGCTGGGGATCGACTGCGGGCAATGCCGCTGCGATCATTTCCGCGTACGAGGCAACCGAGTCGCTCCATGGAGGCCGGCGCGGCAGGGCGGCCACGGCGGCGGGCATCGAATCGAGGAGCAAGATCAAGTTCTCCGCCGTACAGGGGATCGGTTCGTCGAAGATCGCGTGGGCCAGCGGCCGACCGGGCAGCTCGCGCAGCACGAGAACATAGTCCGGCGTCGCCGCCGCCACGATCGGCGCCGGCAGTCCGGCCCGCAGCAACAATTCGTGCCGTTGCAGGGTGGGGCCGTAGACCGGCTCGCGCAGCACCTTGACGAAGAAGGTCACCGGCCCGGCGCTGGTCCCGGCCGTCGCCTTCAACACGGCCCTTCGCCGCGGTCGATAGCTGATCATCTCGACCGCCAGATCCTCGCCCGGCAGTGGACCGTCGACCGCCTCGTGCTTGACCAGTAGGTCAGCCAGCTCGACCGGCACCGCCGCGCGTCGCAGGCCGGGCAGATCGGGATCGTCGGGGTAGAGCCAGACCGCGACCTCGCGATCGCCGTCGCCGAAGATCACGGCCCGCTCGTCGTTCCCGCTGCGTCCGCCGACCCGGACACTGGCGCCGAGCAACTCCGCGCGATGCCCCGTCGGCCAATCGACCTCGGCCAGATAGGTCGCGGTCGTGGATCGCCGCGGACTGGCGTCGATGTGCTCCAGGCGCCAGGACGCCAATCGACCGCCGGCATGCTCGACCGCCGCGACCAACAGGTCGTGCACCTCGGGGGAAGACAGCAGCGCCGACCCGTCCGCGTCTGGATTCACAGCCTGAATCTTTCCATGACCACGGGGGCCGAGCTACGGGAACTGGTGAGGGTCACACCGCGAACGAATGCCGATTCGCTTCGGTCGGATGACAGCATGTGCGAGTGCACCTCGCTCTCACCATCGTGGCCGTCGCCACGGTCGTGCTCGCCGTCACCGCGCTGGCCGACCGGATCCGGTTCTCCGCCCCGCTGCTGGTGATGTTGGTCGGTATCGGTGCATCCTTCGTCCCGACCATCGACGTTCCCGAGTTGTCGCCCGAAGTGGTCCTGCTCGGCTTCCTGCCCCCTCTGCTCTACTCCGCAGCCATCCGTACGTCGGTGATCGATTTCCGGGCCAACCGCCGATCTATCGTCGGACTGTCGGTCGGGTTGGTGGTGATCACGGCGCTCGGCATCGGCCTCATCACGTGGCTGATCCTCCCCGTCCATTTCGCAGTGGCGTTCACCCTGGGCGCAGTCGTCGCGCCGCCCGATGCCGTCGCTGCGACGTCGATCGCCCGCCGCGTCGGTCTCCCGCGCCGACTGGTGACGATCTTGGAAGGCGAGTCGCTGGTCAACGACGCGACCGCCATCACCTGCCTGCGGATCGGGCTGGCCGCCATCGGTGGCACCGTGACCGCACTCGGCGCGACCGGAGGCTTCCTGATCGCTGCGCTCGGCGGGGCCGCGGTCGGCCTCGCGGTCACGTTGGTGGCGATCCCCATCCGCCGCCGGATCACCGAACCGGCATTCGATACGGCGATCTCGATGATCCTCCCGTTCGCGGCCTATCTGCCGGCCGAGTGGATCCACGTCGGCGACTTCCACGGCTCCGGGGTTATCGCGGTGGTGGTCGCCGGACTGATCCTCGGCCACAAGTCCCCGGTCATCCAGACCGGACAGTCGCGGCTCAGCGAACGGGTCAACTGGGCCACGATCCAACTGCTGCTGGAGAACACCGTGTTCTTCCTCATCGGTCTGCAGGCCCGCGGCATCATCGTCGGGATGTCCAACTCCGAGCTGTCGGCTGGGCGGATCGCTGCCTTCTGCGCGTCGGTCTTCGTCGGCGTGATCGTCATCCGGCTGCTCTGGGTCACCGTCTCGCGCGCGTTCCTCTTCCGCCGGGACCGCGATGCTGATGACGACCCGCCGCCATGGTCGCATTCGTTGATCGTCGGCTGGGCCGGTCTGCGGGGCGTCGTCACCCTGGCCGCGGCCCTGGTCATCCCGGCTGACGTCGAGCAGCGCGACCTGCTGGTCTTCGCGGCGATGATCGTCACGGCCGGCACCCTGCTGTTGCAAGGCCTGACGTTGCCCCCGCTGGTCCGCGCCTTGAAGCTGCAGGGACCTGACCCGAGATCGGACGCGCTGCAGGCCGCCACCGTGTTGGAGACGTCCAGCAACGCCGCGCTGGCCGCGCTGGACGCCACGGCCGCGGACGAGGGCGCCACGCCGGAAACCCTCCAACTGCTGCGGACCCGCATCGCGTCGCGCCCCGACGCCCTGTGGGAGAAGCTGGGCAGCGGCAGCAACGAGACGCCGACCGAGCAGTACCGCCGAATCCGACTGAGCACGTTGGGCGTGGAGCGGGACGAGGTGCTGCGAATACGCTCGAGCGGAACGGTGGACCACGAGGTGATCGAGCAGGTGCTGGCGAGCTTCGACATCGAGGAATCGATGCTGACCATCGCCGCCCGGCGCACTGAGCGACTGACCGGCGATCAGGCCGCCGTACTGACGCCCGCCGACCCGACCGGGGCCTGCAGTCACCTGGGCGAGAGCTCGGCCGACATCGAGCCGGCCGGCTCGGAGGTCTGCGAGGACTGCATCCGCGAGGGGACGCGTACAGTCCATCTGCGGATCTGCCTGACCTGTGGGAGCGTCGGATGCTGCGACTCCTCGATCGGCCGGCACGCCGAGCGCCACTTCACCGACAGTCATCATCCGGTGATGCGCAGCTTCGAGCCGGGCGAGTCCTGGCGCTGGTGCTATGTCGACGAGCGGCTCGGCTGAGCGGTGGGCACTGGATCGGGCAGGTCGAGCAGCACCCGGACAATGCCCGGACAATTCGGCCAACTTTGTCCAGCGACGACGTATCAGTATTCCACTTGCATACTCCTGTTGAGTATGAATGGGCTGACGCGAGATGTCTGATCCACTCGCCTCTGGAGGCACAGTGGAAGAGAGCCTGGCCGCCCGGGCCGGCCGATTGTTCGCCGCCTACCGAGGCGGTGACCAGGCAAAGATGGCTGACCTGGTGTCGATCCTCACGCCGATCCTGTGGCACACCGCACGGTCGGCGCGCCTGGATTCGGCGACCGCCGAGGATGTCCTCCAGACGGTATGGCTGACGTTGATTCGCAAGGGCGACGCCATCACCGAGCCGTTGGCGGTCCTTCAGTGGCTGGTCGTCACCACCAAACGCGAAGCGTGGCGGGTTTCCCGACAGCAGACCAAAGTGCGGCCGGAGGACCTGGAAACCACCGGGCTGGCCGATCACGAGAGCAGCGAGTCCGTCGAGGATGCCGTGGTGCGCTCCGAGTCGGACAATCGGTTGTGGCAGCACATCGAGGCCCTGCCAGAACGCTGTCGTGCGTTGCTGCGAGTGATTGCCTTCGCCGATCGGCCCGATTACGCAGACCTTGCCAAAGCGCTAGGGATGCCGCAGGGCAGCATCGGCCCCACCCGGGGACGTTGCCTGGCCAAGCTGCGGATAGCCCTGGCCCAAGACCCCACCTGGGAGAACCGATGAACGCCGCCGACGACCGCCCGATGGATCTCGAGGAACTCCTCGCCGCTCAGGAGCTCGATCCGAGTGATCACGTCATCCTCAACTCCGTCCGCGCGTACTACGACGAGAACGATCCGGTCCCCGACGGCTTGGTGTCGCGGATCCAGTTCGAGCTCACCCTCGACGCCCTGCAGGCCGAGATTGCGACCTTGACCCAGTTGGATCTGGCCGCATCGGGGGCCCGCGGCGCCGCCACCGAAGACGTCCGCACCATCACCTTCACCGGCGAGTCGGTGACCACAATGGTCACCTTGACGCCCCAGGACAACGGCACCGTCAGAATCGACGGATGGGCGGCCCCCGGCAGTCGGCTCCGCGTCGAGGTGCTGCTCACCGACGGCCCCCGCGAGACCTCCACCGACGACGACGGCCGGTTCGTCTTCGAAGATGTCCCCACCGGACTGGCGAAGTTCGCGCTCTACGTGCCCCGTGGCGATGAGTTCGCCACGGTCCTGACCCCGACCATCGAGCTCTGAGCCGCTTACATCCTGATCCGGCCGATTCCCCCGCCGTTTCTCCGCACACGGTCGCATCTGACGGCTGATCCGGCCGATTCCCCCGCCGTTTCTCCGCACACGGTCCGAAACGACCCGATCGGCGGCTCAGATCCAGCCCTCCCGGCTGCGCTGAAAACGGGCCGGAGCCGCGTACGCGATCGTGGAACAATGTCCGGCATGTCTTCTGCCGACAGCCTTTCTGCCGCGCCGCGCGTCCTCTCGCTTGCCCAGCCCACCGCCGATTCCCTGCACCTGGGCAACTATCTCGGGGCGCTCCGGCAGTGGGTGCCGCTGCAGGATGATCATGAGGCGTTCTACGGCATTGCCAACCTGCACGCCCTGACCGTCGAGGTCGATCCGGCGGTGCTGCGGGACCGCACGCTGCGGAGTGCCGCGCAGATGCTGGCTGCGGGCGTCGACCCGGACAAGGCCACGGTGTTCCTGCAGTCCGATGTGCCCGAGCACACCCAGCTCAGCTGGATCCTGGCCTGTCTCACCGGCTTCGGCCAGGCCCAGCGGATGACCCAGTTCAAGGACAAGTCGGCCCGGATGGGCGCTGACAGCACCAACGTCGGGCTCTTCACCTATCCGGTGCTGATGGCGGCCGACATCCTGCTCTACCAGAGCGATCGCGTCCCGGTCGGTGAAGATCAACGGCAGCATCTGGAGCTGACCCGGGATCTGGCCATCCGGTTCAATTCCCGCTACGGACCGACCTTCGTCGTGCCCGAGCCGCACATCATCGCCTCCGTGGGCAAGATCCAGGACCTCGCCGATCCGACGGCCAAGATGAGCAAGACATCCTCATCGCCGACCGGCATCATCGAGCTGCTCGACGAGCCCAAGATCAACATCCGCAAGATCAAGTCCGCGGTCACCGACTCGGGCCGGGAGATCAGCTACGACGAGGTCGGCAAGCCGGGCGTCGCCAATCTGCTGACCATCCTGGCCGCGCTGACCGGCAGTACCATCCCGGAACTGACCGATCAGTTCGCGGGTCGCGGCTACGGCGATCTCAAGGGTGCGGTCGCCGATGCGGTGACCGATTTCGCCGGACCGTACCGGGAACGGACCCTGGCCCTGATGGAGGAACGGACCGAGCTGGAAACGATCTTGGCCCGCGGGTCCGAGCGAGCCCGGGAGGTCGCCGGCGCGACCTTGGCCGATGTGTACGCGAAGGTCGGACTCACCTGACGGTTGCTTGGCGCTAGTAGCCCGTTGCGCCTAATCCTTGTGCTTTGGCGGCGTCCAGGTGCGTGCATCGCCAGGCCGACGAGGAAGGGATACCGGGTCGTATCACGACCGAGGAGAACGCCGCGAGGTGCGTGCCTGGGCGTCGCGAAACGCAAGGATTAGGCGCAACGGGCTACTAGTAGCCGAGCGTCGGCTTGAAATCGCCGTCGTCGAGCCGGCGGACCACGAAGTCGGCGGCCCGGCGGCCATCGAGCTCGCTCACCCGCAGGTGGATCATCGCCGGCTCCTCGTCGTCCAGGTCCCGGTCCATCAGTGCGACCTCGACCGAATCGCCGACCTTGGGCAGCTGGCCCAGCTGAGCCATGAAGAAGCCGGCGAGCGTGTCGTACGGGCCGTCGGGCAGGATCAGCCCGGTCTTCTCGGCGAATTCGTCCAGCGTGGTCAACCCATCGATGAGCAGGTCGCCGCGGACAGTGATCCGCTCCTCCACGACCACGTCGTACTCGTCGGTGATGTCGCCGACCAGTTCCTCGACCAGGTCCTCCATGGTGACGATGCCTGCGGTGCCGCCGTACTCGTCGAGGACGATCGCGAGGTGGGAGGTGTTGCGGCGCATGTCATTCAGCGCCCGGAGCACGCGTACGGTGTCCGGCATCGAGAGGACCGGACGGGCCACCTCCGACACCGGCGTGGTCCGGGAGCTGATGTCGGGATCCAACAGGTCGCGGACGTGGACGAAGCCGATGATGTCGTCGGCCGACTCTCCCATCACCGGATAGCGGGAGTGAGGCGCCTTGATCAGCTCCCGGACCGCCCGGTGCGCCGGCATGTCGCCGGGCAGGAAGTCGACCTCGGTACGCGGCACCATCACTTCACGCAGCCCACGATCGCCAGCCGCGAAGACGTCGTCGACGATCCGCCGTTCCTCGTCGCTGAGGGTGGTCGAGCCGCTGACCAACGCGCGGATCTCCTCATCGCTGACCTCGTCGCGCGACGCTCCCGGATCGCCGCCGAACAGCCGGATCAGCACATTGGTGGACGCGCCCAGGAGCCAGATCACCGGACGGGCGATGCGGGCGATGAAATCGACCATCGGCGCCAGCGCCATGGCGATGCTCTCGGTCCGTTGCAGCGCGAGCCGCTTGGCGGTGAGCTCGCCGAGGACGATCGACACGTACGAGATGGCGATCGTGACGCCGATGAGCGAGACGGTCCGCGCCACGCCCTCGCTCATTCCCATCTGGGTGAGCTTCGGAACCAGATCATCGGAGAGCCGCTCCGCGCCGAAGGCAGCGGCGAGAAAGCCCGAAAGCGTCACGCCCACCTGCACGGCCGAGAGGAAGCGATTGGGGTTGGAGGTGAGTTTGGCAATCAGTTGGCCGCGCTTTCCGCGATGGGCCAGCGTCTTGATCTGACTTTCGCGAAGCGACACCAAAGCCAGCTCCGCGGCCACGAAGACACCGCCGATGACCACCAGCAACAACACGAGCACGATATTGAAGACGACGCTACTCATGAAAGCTGGCGGTCTCCAGGTCTATGACTGTCGGGGTCCCCATTCATCGGATCAGCGTAGTCACCCCGTCGTCTTCCGGCGAATTGCCGAAGCCGGCTGGACGGTGTCTGTGGTCACAGTGGAGCGGCCGATTCCGTCGCCTGGCGCGCGACCAGGGCACCGAGGACGCCGACCGCCAGTCGGATCTATGCGACCATTTTTCGTGTGACTCTTCGACTGAGTGTGATCGGCACGAACTATCTGGGTGCGACCCATGCCGCCGGCATGGCGGAGTTCGGCCACCAGGTCATCGGAGTCGACATCGATGTCGATCGCGTCAAGACCTTGAACGCGGGTCAGTCGCACATCTTCGAGGTCGGACTCGAACCGCTGCTGGAAAAGCACACCTCCTCCGGGCGGTTGCGCTTCACCACCGACTACGCCGAGATCGCCGACTGGGCCGACGTGCACTTCCTGGCCCTTGGGACGCCGTCGGGTCCTGGCGGCGCGGCCGACCTCAGCCAGCTCCATGCCGCCATCGACACCCTGGCCCCCCTGCTGACGAAGCCCTGCCTGGTCGTCGGCAAGTCAACCGTGCCGGTCGGAACCGCGATGGAACTTGAGGAGCGCCTGCGTCGACTGGCGCCGGCCGGTGGTCAGATCGAGGTCGCCTGGAGTCCGGAGTTCCTGCGCGAGGCGTACGCGGTCGAAGACACCTTGCGGCCCGATCGCCTGGTCTTCGGCACCCACTCGGCGCACGCCCTGGAGGTGCTGGAGGAGATCTATTCGATCCCGTTGACCGAGCAGACTCCGGTCGTCCGCTGCGACATCGCCACCGCGGAGTTGATCAAGGTCGCGGCGAATTCGTTCCTGGCGACCAAGATCAGTTTCATCAACGCGATGGCGCAGATGTGTCAAGCCGCGGGCGGTGATGTCACGCTGCTGGCCGATGCGATCGGCTACGACAAACGGATCGGCCGGGAGTTCCTCAATGCTGGCTTGGGTTTCGGCGGCGGTTGTCTGCCCAAGGACATCAAGGCGTTGGCTGTCCGCGCGGACGAGCTCGGCGTCCATGTGCTGGCCGACCTCATCAAGTCGGTCGAGGCGATCAACGACGGACAGCGGACCGAGCTGGCCGAGCTGGCCATCGATCAGGCGGGCGGAGACGTCAGCGGGAAGCGGATCGCGGTGCTCGGGGCGGCCTTCAAGCCCGGCACCGACGACACCCGGAACTCCCCTGCCTTGACCGTGGCTGATCGACTGCACGCGGCTGGTGCCGAGGTGCGGATCTACGACCCGCAGGCCCGACTGCCGCCCCGCGAGGGCTTCACCCAGGTGGCGTCGGTCGAACAGGCCATGCTCGGCGCCGAAATCGTGCTGCACCTGACCGAGTGGCCAGAATTTCGCCAGCTCGACCCGGAGAAGCTCGGCCAGTTGGTCAAGACCAAGATCGTCATCGACGGCCGCCTCAAGCTCGACGCCCGCACCTGGCGTCGAGCCGGCTGGAAGGTCGTCCAGATCGGCCGCGCACTCACCCTCTAGCAGCGCAAGATCACGGGGCCGTCGCAGCTGGCTCCAGTCGTTGACTCGAGATTGCGACCCTCCCAGAACCACGTCCATCTCCGCATCCTGGTTCGGATGACCTGGCCGACGATCAACGAAGAACCATCGGCGGTCATGTCGACGATCCGGCAGGCGATTCGGATCGTTTCCGCCACTTGAAACCGGCAGATCTCGCCGTCCAGGTGATGGCCGCGAGTTTCACCGCGAGACTGAGGTTCGAGACCGATCGCCGTCGGCAGCAGGTGCTGGTCCTGGCCGGCTGGACGGCAGCACAGCCATCGTCCCGGAGGGTTTAGAAGGATTTGCCCGGGTTGAGGATGTTGTGGGGGTCGAGGGCGGCTTTGATCGCGGCGTGCATGGCCAGGACGGCGGGTGAGAGCTCGCGGGCGAGCCCGGCGCGTTTCAGCAGGCCGACGCCGTGTTCGCCGGTGACGGTGCCGCCAAGATCGATGGCATCGGTGAGGATCTCCTCGAAGGCTAGTTTGGCGCGCTCCTGAGCGCCGAGATCGGCGGCGTGGGCGATGAGCAGCGGGTGCAGATTGCCGTCACCAACATGGGCGATGTTCGCGATCAGGATGTCGTGACGGGTGGCCGCCGCCTCGATCCGGGCGAGCATCTCCGCGATGGCGGCCAGCGGCACGCAGACATCCTCGGTCAGCACCGGGCCGAGCCGCTCCAGGGCCGGGTACGCGAGGCGGCGTGCGGCGAACAGCGCGTCCGACTCCTCTTGATCGCTCGATTGCGCCGACCAGGTCGCCCCGGCCCCGTCGAAGCAACCCAGCATCCGTGCGGCCAGGTCGTCTCCGGTCACTCCCGGATCGTCGATCCGCCCGAGCAGGACCACATCCGCATCGACGGCGAGGCCCATGTTCTTCCAGGCATCGACGGCGGCCAGACAGTGCCGGTCGATCAGCTCCATCGCGGCCGGAATGATCCCCGCCTCGGACACGGCCCGCGCCGCCTGTCCTGCGTCGACGATCGACGCGAAATGCCCGATGACAGTCCGCGCCGGACCCGGCAGCGGCTTCAGCCGGACCGTGGCTTCGGTGACGATGCCGAGGGTGCCTTCGGATCCGACCAGGAGACCGACGAGGTCGTAGCCGGCGACGCCCTTGGCCGTCCGACGGCCGAGGCGGACGACCTCGCCGGTCCCGGTGACCACTTCCAGCTCCAGCACGTAATCCCTGGTCACGCCATACTTCACGCAACACACCCCGCCGGCATTGGTGGCGATGTTGCCGCCGATGGTCGACCACGGCGAGCTGGCCGGATCCGGTGGATACCAGAGTCCGTACGCGGCCGCCGCCGTCCGCAGGTCGTCGTTGACCACTCCCGGACCGACCACGGCCAGCCGCTCGAGCGGGTCGATCGTGACAATCCGGTTGAGCCGATCCAGCGCCAGCACGATGCCGCCGGCGATCCCGTTCGCACCGCCCGACAATCCGGTGCCGGCCCCACGCGCGGTCACCGGTACGCCGTGGGTAACGCAGGCCCGAACCGTCTCGACCACGTCGTCGCGGTTCGCCGCCCGGACCACCGCCAACACCCGGCCGACAGGCGCCCATTCGGCCTCGTCGTGGTCGAGGCCGGCGATGACCGCCGGATCGGTGACCAGGGCTCCCCCCGACAGGCGGGCGGCCAGTGATTCCAGGAATTCGGGACCAGCCATGGCCTCAAACTATCCGCCGCTCGGAATACTTCGGCCCGAGTAGGCGCTGACGAAGATAGCTGAGCTATGAGCGGACCGACCCCCAAGGAGACACAACCTCGTATGACTGCACTCGCCAAGGACCGCGCCGACTTCTGGTTCGACCCCCGTTGCCCTTTCGCCTGGATCACCTCGCGGTGGATCCTCGAAACCCAGAAGGTGCGCAATATCGACGTCAACTTCCACGTCATGAGCCTGGCCGTGCTGAACGAGGACAACGACATCTCCGACGACTACCGGGCGATGCTGAAAACGAGTTGGGGTCCGGTGCGAGTCGCCATCGCGGCCGAGCAGTTCAAGGGCAAGGAGATCCTTGCTCCGCTCTATACGGCGATGGGCACCCGCATCCACAATCACGGCATCAAGGACATGACGGTCGTCATCCGTGAGTCCCTGGAGGCCCTCGGACTCCCGGCCGAGTTGGCCGACGCGGCCGAATCGACCGAGTACGACGAAGCGCTCCGGGTGAGCCACAACGCCGGGATGGACAAGGTCGGCAAGGACGTCGGGACCCCGACCATCCACGTGAACGACGTCGCGTTCTTCGGCCCGGTGATCACCCGCATCCCCCGCGGTGAGGGTGCGGGCAAGCTCTGGGACGCCAGCGTCGCCCTGGCCAGTTTCCCGTACTTCTTCGAGCTCAAGCGTGCGCGCACCGACGGCCTGCACTTCGAGTGAGCTAGCCCCCAAGCTCGAGGAGATCATGGCCCTGACCGGCGCGTCCTGAGTCACGATAGGTTCGGATCGTGACGGATACCGACCTCGCCCAGCCCGGCAGCACCACCGGCGCGACCATCATCTACACCCACACCGACGAGGCGCCCCTGCTGGCGACCTACTCGTTCCTGCCGATCGTCCAGGCTTTCACCCACAAAGCCGGAGTCCGGGTCGAGACCCGTGACATCTCCCTGGCCGGGCGGATCATCGCGCAGTTCCCGGACCGGCTGACCGACGACCAACGGCAGCCCGATGCGCTGGCCGAGCTCGGGGCGCTGGCGAAGACACCCGAGGCCAACATCATCAAGTTGCCTAACATCTCGGCCTCGGTGCCCCAACTGAAGGCCGCCGTCACCGAGCTCCAGAGCCAGGGCTACGACTTGCCGGACTATCCCGACAATCCGTCCTCCGCGGAGGACGAGGCGGTTCGGGCCCGCTACGACAAGGTCAAGGGCAGTGCGGTCAACCCGGTGCTCCGGGAAGGCAACTCCGACCGGCGGGCCCCGGCCTCGGTCAAGCAATACGCGCGCAGTCACCCGCACTCGATGGGCGCCTGGTCGGCGGATTCGCAGACCAACGTGGCGCACATGACGGCCGGTGACTTCCGCTCGAGCGAGACCTCCGCGGTGATCGAGCACGCCGGATCACTGAAGATCGCGCTGGTTGCCGCGGACGGCAGCACGACGATCCTCCGCGAGTCCGTGCCGGTGCTGGCCGGTGAGGTTGTCGACGCCACCGCGATGCATGTCGCGGCGCTGCAGACCTTCCTGACCGCACAGATCGCCCGCGCCAAGGCCGAAGGCGTGTTGTTCTCCGCGCACCTCAAGGCGACCATGATGAAGGTCTCCGACCCGATCATCTTCGGCCATGTCGTCCGCGCTTTCCTGCCCGAGGTCTTCGATCGATACGGCGACACCATCGCCGCCGCCGGCCTCAGCCCTAACAACGGGCTGGCCAGCATTCTGGCCGGGATCTCCACCCTGCCTGAGGGTGCGGAGATCAAGGACGCCATCGACCAAGCCCTGCTCGACGGTCCCGAACTGGCGATGGTCGACTCCAACAAGGGCATCACCAACCTGCACGTGCCGAGCGACATCATCGTCGATGCCTCGATGCCGGCGATGATCCGGACCTCCGGTCACATGTGGGGCCCCGACGGCAACGAGCACGACACCCTGGCGGTCATCCCGGATTCCTCGTACGCCGCCATCTATCAGGTGGTGATCGACGACTGCCGGGCCAACGGGGCGTACGATCCGACCACCATGGGCTCGGTGCCCAATGTCGGCCTGATGGCCCAGGCCGCCGAAGAGTACGGCTCGCACGACAAGACCTTCGAGATCGCTGCCGCCGGCGTCGTCCAGGTCACCGACGAGGCGGGCGCAGTCGTGTTGGAGACGCCGGTCGAGGCCGGTGACATCTGGCGGATGTGCCAGACCAAGGACGCGCCGATCCAGGATTGGGTCAAGCTTGCCGTCACCCGGGCCCGGGCCACCGGCACCCCGACCGTGTTCTGGCTGGACGCAGGTCGGGCCCATGACGCCAACCTGATCGCCAAGGTCAACCAGTACCTGCCCGACCATGACACCGAGGGTCTGGACCTCCAGATCCTGCCGCCGGACGAAGCCACGGCCTTCTCGCTCGCTCGGATCAGGCAGGGCCAGGACACCATCTCGGTCACGGGCAACGTGCTCCGCGACTACCTGACCGACCTGTTCCCGATCCTCGAGCTGGGGACCTCGGCCAAGATGTTGTCAGTCGTCCCGCTGATCAACGGCGGTGGGCTGTTCGAGACCGGCGCCGGCGGATCTGCCCCCAAGCACGTCCAGCAGTTGATCAAGGAAAACTACCTGCGCTGGGACAGTCTCGGCGAGTTCCTGGCCCTCGCGGTCAGCCTGGAGCATCTGGCGACCAAGACCGGCAACGCCCAGGCCCAGGTGCTGGCCGACACGCTCGACCGCGCGACCGGCACGTTCCTGAACGAGAACAAGTCACCGGCCCGCCGCGTCGGTGGCATCGACAACCGGGGCAGCCACTTCTATCTGACCCTCTACTGGGCCCAGGAACTGGCCAGGCAGACCGACGATGCCGACCTCGCAGCGGCCTTCGCGACGGTCGCCGAGCAGCTCACCGCCCAGGAGAAGACGATCACCGACGAGTTGCTCGCCGTCCAGGGGTCGCCGGCCGAGATCGGCGGTTACTACCGACCCGATGGTGCCTTGACCACGGCGGTGATGACTCCTTCGGCGACGCTCAACGAGATCATCACGACGCTCATCGGCTGATCAGCGGCTGGGGAAAGCTCGTTCCCCGGCACGAGCCGCCAAAACGGCCCCGGCAGACCGCGAATCAGGGGTCGTTTGCCTGCGCGACGGGCTGTTGCAAAGTGGCGGCTCAGCGCGCGTAGTGCGGTCGTTTGGACGGCTGCGATGGATAACGCGCAGCCGGGGGCGCGTGCGGGCGGTCGTTTGGACGGCTGCGATGGATAACGCCACCTCCAGAGACGCGACGCCACGCTGCCCGATGGCTAACCACCCGTCGCGGACACGATGGCATCGACGCGTTCGTGCGGGCGCTGCTCCCTCGCGTACCGCTGCTCGTTCGGCAGCCAGTCGGTGCGCCAGCGGTCGAGCAACTCCGGCTCATCCCGATCGAGGATGCGCTGCCAGCGCACGCCGGCGGATTCCTCGACCCACAGCGTGACGTCCCACGGCACGCCGGCCCGCTCGTCGGTGGCCGAGACACCTTCGACGATGACCGGTATGCCCGGCCGCACCGTCAGCCAGTCCAACGGCGCGTCGGTCGCCAGATCCCAGGCCTGATAGTGCGCCGGCTGACCGGCCCGCAGTGGGGCGAGCACCTGGTCGACGAACAACTGCCGGTCCCAGCCGCGTACGCCGATCCGGCTGAAGTCGTCGACGTGCACGACGGCTCCGGCGACCGCGGCGGCGATCAAGGCTGCCAACGTCGTCTTACCGGCCGCGCCGAAGCCGTCGACGCCGATCCAGCGGGTGCCGGTGGTCCCGGCCAGGCGATGGCGGACCCATGACGGCGCCTGCGACCGGTCGATCCGCTCGACCATCGAACCTCCCGGAGCGGCCGAGTCTCGGCATTGCTAGCGTCAGCCTACGAACCCACCATCCGCATCTGCTCAAACCAGGAGAGCCCGTGAGCACACCCGTCAAGGTCGCCATCACCGGAGCCGCCGGTCAGATCTGCTACAGCCTGCTGTTCCGGATCGCGAGCGGGTCGATGCTCGGACCCGATCAGCCGGTCGAGTTACGGCTGCTGGAGATCACACCGGCCCTCAAGGCGTTGGAAGGCGTGGTGATGGAGCTGGACGATTGCGCGTTCCCACTCCTCAGCAACGTCGAGATCGGCGATGATCCGAAGACCGTCTTCGACGGCGTGAATCTGGCCTGCCTGGTCGGCGCTCGACCGCGGTCCAAGGGCATGGAGCGCGGCGACCTGCTCGAGGCCAACGGGGCGATCTTCAAGCCCCAGGGCCGGGCCCTCAACGATCATGCGGCGGACGACATCAAGGTGCTGATCACCGGCAACCCGGCCAACACCAATGCCCTGATCGCGATGAGCAACGCCCCGGACATCCCGCAGCAGCGCTTCAACGCGCTGACCCGACTCGATCACAATCGGGCGATCGCGCAGCTCGCCGCCAAGACCGGCAGCAGCGTGAACGACATCACCCAGATGACCATCTGGGGAAATCATTCGGCCACCCAGTACCCGGACCTGTTCAACGCGCTGGTCGACGGCCGCAACGCCGCCGAGCTCGTCGACGATCAGGCGTGGGTGGAGTCGACCTTCCTGCCCACCGTGCAGAAGCGTGGCGCCGCGATCATCGAGGCCCGCGGTTTCAGTTCGGCCGCCAGCGCCGCCAACGCGACCGTCGAGCACATGCGCGACTGGTCACTGGGCACGCCCGACGGGGACTGGGTCTCGATGTCGGTGCCGTCCGACGGCTCGTACGGCATCCCGGAGGGGCTGATCTCTTCGTTCCCGTGCCGGGTTGCCCATGGTGCGTACGAGATCGTCCAGGGTCTCCAGATCAATGACTTCTCCCGGGGCAAGATCGACGCCAGTGTCGCCGAGCTGGCCGAGGAGCGCGACGCCGTGCGGGAACTGGGCCTGATCAGCTGAGCCTCGCTCCATTGATCGGACGGCAGACAATTCTCGGAGCTGGCCGTTCGATGAGTCACACTTGTCGTGTGAGCAATTCCGGATCTGGCAGTGGCGGTTGGCAAGATGCCCCCTGGGAGTCGAGCCTGAGCCATAGCAGCCTGTCGCAACCTGACGAGGCCGTCGATCAGCCGCCCAATCCGTTCAGCCGCGAGGGTTCGGATTCCGCCGACGGGCTCGGGCGCAGCGAGGCGGCACCGGCCTCAGCCGCATCTCCCACTGAACCGGCCCCTTCCGCCCCCCAGATCCCCGCAGCCGAGGCTCCGGCCCCTCCGATCCCCGCGCCGCCGATCCTCCCTGCAGCCCAGGCCTCCGCCCCGCCGATGCCGGTCGCGCCACAGCCCGCGCCGGCGGACACGTCCTGGCCCGGCTACCCGCCGGCGGCACCGTCCGATGGACCCGCCCCGTATGCGCCACCGGCCCCCGGTTACCCACAGCGGCGGTCCGAGCCGGGCTTCGACCGGCAACCGACGCCCGCGTACGGCATCGGGTCCAACCCGACGAGCTACCCCTCAGCGCCCAACCCGACGAGCTACCCCTCAGCGCCCAACCCGACGAGCTACCCCTCAGCGCCCAACCCGAGCGGCAACAACGCCTATGGGCCGCCGACGGCCGAGTATCAGCAGCCTCCCGCGAACCCGTACGGCAGCAACCCCTACGCGGTGAATCCTTACCAGCCGAGCTACGGGGGCTACGGCTCGTACGGGGTGGCGCCTACCCGACACCCGCGGGCCGTGCTCGCGCTCGTGCTCGGCATCATCTCCGTGGTCTTCGCCAGTGCCTGCGTCGGCGGGGTGATCGGCATTCCGGCCATCATGATCAGCCGCAAGACCCGGTCCGAGATGGACGCCACCCCCGGTCGCTACACCGGCCGCGGGATGGCGACTGCGGGTCTGGTCATGGGCATCTTCGGTGTCGTGCTCTCAGTGTTGTTCATCATCGCGTTCGTCACCACCGGAGTCATGACAAGTTAGGAGAGATGATCATCATGAGCAATCCGTACGACGAGAATCCGCAGAGTCAGCCCAGTGCCTCGAATCCGTACGAGCCGGGCTCTTATGAGTCCTACCCCACCGGTTCGGGCACCCCTCCCGTGCCCTACGGCGAGCAGCCCCAACACGGACAGTCCCCCTACGGGCAGCCTCAGTACGGGCAAGGCCAGTACGGGCAGCCCCAGTACGGGCAGCCCCAGTACGGGCAGCCCCAGTACGGGCAGCCGTACGGCGCCGCGGTCGAGCACCCGCAAGGGACGACGGTGCTGATTCTCGGCGTCCTCGGCATCTTCACCGCCATCTGCGCGCCGATCGCCTGGGTGCTCGGCAACAAGGCCAAGAAGGAGATCGCGGTCAGCGGCGTGCAGTACGCCAACGAGCAGAACCTCAACATCGGCCGGATCCTCGGCATGGTGTTCACGATCATCTATGCCGCGTCGATCGTCCTGGCCGTGCTCGGCATGATTCTGTTTTTCGGTCTAGCCGTCAGCGCCTCCAACTGAGAACAGTCGTCAGCGGCGGTCGGGCACGACGATCGCCAAGACGATGATCGCGGCGGCGCCGAAGATCAACACGGCAACGTCGAAAGCCTTACTGCGGACCTGAAGCAGCCCCGCTTCCCGGCTGGGCAAGACGATCCGCTCGATCGCGCCGACCCCGAGGGACGCGCCGATCAGGAGGCAACCGAGACGCCAACTCGAGCCGAAGACGAACGCGACAGCCAGCCCCGCGAGCACGCCGATCACCACGATCAGCAGCGGCCACTGACGCAACGACCGGGCAGCGGCGCTGGCCTCGTTCCTGGGCATCAGCCGAGCTCGCCCGCCAGCACCTCGGCCCGCTCGACGACATTGCTCAGCAGCATCGCCCGCGTCATCGGCCCCACTCCGCCCGGGACGGGCGCGACCCAGCCGGCCACCTCACGGACGCTGGGATCAAGATCACCGACAAGACCGGCGGCGGTGCGGGTGATGCCGACATCGACACAGACCGCGCCGGGCTTGATCATCTCGGCAGTGATCAGTCCGGGCCGACCGGCGGCGGCGATCACGATGTCGGCCTCCCGGGTGTGCCGGGCCACGTCGACCGTTCCGGTGTGACAGAGGGTGACCGTGGCATTCTCGCTCTTCCGGGTCAGCAGCAGGCCCAGTGGCCGACCGACCGTGGTCCCGCGCCCGATGACGCAGACCTCGGCGCCGGCCAGCGGGATCCCGTGGCGGCGCAGCAGCTCGACGATCCCCCGCGGGGTGCAGGGCAACGGTCCGTGGTCCCCCAGCACGAGTCGGCCCAGGTTCACCGGATGGAGGCCGTCGGCGTCCTTCGCCGGGTCGACCAGACCGAGCGCCCAGTTGTCGTCCAGGTGGCCGGGCAACGGCAGCTGGACGATGTAACCGGTACAGGCCGGATCACCATTCAGCTCCTCGATCCTGGCCTGCAGCTCGTCCGCGCTGGTCGATCCGGGCAGCTCGACCTGGATCGAGGCGATGCCGACCTGCGCGCAATCCCGGTGCTTGCCGGCCACGTAGGAGTGGCTGCCCGGATCGTCACCGACCAGCACGGTCCCAAGCCCCGGAACGATGCCGCGCTCGGCCAGAGCCGCGACCCGTTCCTTGAGCTCAGCCTTGATCGTCGCCGCGAGGGCCTTCCCGTCCAGGATCTGAGCGGTCATCGTTCACGCTTCTTTCTTGCTCGCGCCCGGCGCTCGCCGAGGTGTCGCCGATCGGTGCCGGTCAGTGGAAGAAGTGCCGGGCACCGGTCAGGTACATCGTGGCACCGCTGGCCTGTACAGCCGCGATGACATCGGCGTCGCGGACCGACCCACCGGGCTGGACGATCGCCGTAACCCCGGCCGACAAGAGGATCTCGGGACCGTCGGCGAACGGGAAGAAGGCATCCGACGCGGCCACCGAGCCGCGCGCGCGATCGCCGGCCCGCTCCACCGCCAGCCGGCAGGAATCGACGCGGTTGACCTGACCCATGCCGACCCCCACCGAGGCGCCGTCGTGGGCCAGCAGGATGGCGTTCGACTTCACCGCCCGGCAGGCCTGCCAGGCGAATTCCAGGTCGGCCAAGGTCTCCGGGCTGGCCGGCTCGCCGGCGACCAGCGTCCAGTTGGCGGCCCGATCATGATCGAGGTCGACCACATCGACCGACTGCATCAACAGTCCGCCGGCGATCGCCCGGGTCTCGACGCCGCCACCCTTCGTCGGTTCGACCACCAGGATCCGAATGTTCTTCTTCGCGGTCAGCACCTCGACCGCACCGTCCTCGTACGCGGGCGCCAAGATCACCTCGGTGAACACCTCGGCCACCTGACGGGCCATCTCCACGCTGACCGGACGGTTGGCGGCAACGACCCCCCCATAGGCCGACACGGGGTCGCAGGCGTGGGCTTTGCGATGTGCCTCGCCGATGTCGGCGCCGACGGCGATGCCGCACGGATTGGCGTGCTTGATGATCGCCACCGCTGGTCCATCGAAGTCCGACGCCGCCCGACGAGCGGCATCGGCGTCCACGTAGTTGTTGTAGGACATCTCCTTGCCGTGCAACTGCTCGGCGGTGGCCAGGCCGCCCGCTTGGAAACCGTTTCGATAGAGGGCGGCCCGCTGGTGCGGATTTTCGCCATAGCGGAGAACCGCGGCCTTCTCCCAGCTCGCACCCACCCATCGGGGAAAGCCGGTGCCGTCGCTGGTGTCGGTCAGCACGTTGCCCATCCAACTGGCCACCGCGATGTCGTAGTCGGCCGTATGCCGGAAGGCGGCGGCGGCGAGCGCCTGCCGCGCGGTCACTGTGAATCCACCGGCGGCGAGCGCGTCCTGCAACTCCGCGTACTGGTCCGGTGAGGTGATCACCGCGACGGACGGATGGTTCTTCGCGGCCCCGCGGACCATCGACGGACCGCCGATGTCGATCTGCTCGATGCACTCGTCCGGGGTCGCCCCGGAAAGCACCGTGTCGGTGAACGGATACAGATTGCTGATCAACAGCTCGAACGGCGCGACCCCGAGCTCCTCGAGCTGGGCGACGTGACTCGGCCGCCGAAGATCGGCGAGCAGGCCGGCGTGCACCTTCGGATGGAGCGTCTTCACCCGCCCGTCCAGGCACTCCGGGAAGCCGGTCACCTGCTCGATCTGGGTGACCGGAAGCCCGGCCTCCGCGATCTTGCCGGCCGTCGAGCCGGTCGACACGATCTCGACCCCGGAGTTCACCAGGACCTCGGCGATGGTGATCAGGTCCGTCTTGTCATAGACCGAGACCAGTGCCCGGCGGATCGGACGCCGGCCCTCCTCGGGGCGGGTAGAACTGTCGGTCATGAGAAGAGCACCTTTCTGCCGGATACCTGCCACCGTCGGGTGGCGAGCCGGTGAGTCGTGTCGACCAGCAGATCGCGTTCGGCGATCTTGATCCGTTCGTGCAGCGTTTCCACCGTGTCGTCGTCGGCCACCGGCACCGTGGCCTGATCGATGATCACCCCGGTGTCGACGCCGGCGTCGACCAGGAAGACCGATGCCCCGGTGATCTTCACCCCGTACGCGAGCGCGTCCCGCGGACCATGGATGCCGGGGAACGACGGCAGCAATGCCGGGTGGGTGTTGATCATCTTGCCGCCGAACGTCTGGAGGAAGTGCTTGCCGACCAGCTTCATGAAGCCGGCACTGATCACCAGATCCGGCTCGTACGCGCGGACCCGGGCGGCCAGCCGCCGATCCCACTCACTGCGGTCCGCACCGCTCGGGAGCGATTCGACGAAGGTGGCGATGCCCGCGCGTTCCGCCCGTTCCAGGCCGGCGATCCCGGATCGGTCGGATCCGACGGCGACCACCTCGGCCCCGTACGCGGGATCCGCCGCGGCGTCGAGGAGGGCTTGCAACAGGGTGCCGGTGCCCGAAACGAGAACGACGAGGCGGGCGGGCACTGCCTCACCCTATCGAGTGGGGCCGGGTGCCCGGCTATCGCGTACGCGAACGTCGGACGAGGCCGAGCAGCAGTCCGGTGATCATCCCGGCGAGTCCCATGGTGGTCGCCGCCATCACCAGCAGCGGGAACAGGCGCGGTCCGAGATCGGCCAGCCGAACGGTGCCGAGGTCGCCGCTGGCCGCCCAGGCCAGGCCGGCGAACAACGCGCCGGACAGCAGTCCAGCGAGCCCTCCGACCAGGCTGGTCTCGTCGAACCGGGCCGCGGCCCGGGACCGGACCACGATCCAGGCCGCCACCGCACCGGCCAGGACGCCGGCGCCGAGCCACCACAGTTGCGAGATGTCGCCGGGACCCGCGCCGGGCAGGGCGCCGAACAGCGGGATGCCGGGCAGGATCCCCAGCTCGGTGCTGGCCGGGGTGACGAGCGAGCCGGTGCCCAGCGAGAAGCCGGAGCCCAGCGCGTACGAGCCGGACCAGACGAAGGCGTTGGGGGCGAAGGCGAGCTGGATCAGTAACAGCGCGATGCCGCCCAGGACTCCGGTGCCGAGCGAATCGGTGAGGTTCTCGACGCGATCGAGGTGAAGCAGCAGGCCGGTGACCAGCACCGCGGCGCCCGCCGCCAGCATGACGAGTTGGGCCCCGAGGACGGCCCGCGGCACCGATTGCGCCCAGCTCGGCAGCCCGTCACCGATCCGGCCCCCCAATGCCCGGGTGGCTCCGACATAGCCGGCGAGGGCGAGGACCGCCACGACCGCCGCCCAATGCCCAGGCTGCTGCCAGGGCTCGCCGAGGAAGACGGCCACCCCCAGCACGGGTAGGAGATAGCTCGCGGTGACCACCACACTGATGACGCCGGGCCCCGACACCTGTTCGTCGCGCAGCTTGCGCGCGGCGACGGCCGCGAACCGGGACAGCATGAAGGCGCTCACCGCGGTGGCCCCCCACGGCACCAAGGTGACCGGGATGTCACCTATCCGCGCCCCGACGCCATTGCCGAGCAGCCAGATTCGGGTCCCCACGTGCAGGGCATCGCCGACCGTTCCGGAGTCGGCCGCCAGCCAGCCGAGGACTGTGACGCCGGCGCTCAGGATCCAGCTCGCGACGGCGGCGATCAGGCCACCGACCATGGCCAGCAAGAACCAGCTGATCGGCAGGGCCGGATCCGGGGTGGGCGGATCCGCATCGTCGGGTCGCCTCGCCTCAGTGGCCTGCAAGGTGATGTCGGAGCCCGCACGGCGGGTGGAGAGCAGCGATGCCATGATCGGTGGTCACGCCTCTCAGCTCGTCGGGGCTGCGCCGCCCAAGCGCGGCTACCCAATGCTCACCTAGCGTCAGCGGCAAATACGCCAGACACGCCCGTCGCAGGTAAAGTCTTCGGTGATCGTCGACCAGACCGGCGACGATGCGCTCATTCGCTTTACCGCCCCCCGGCGCTTCCCGTCTCTCGCAAGGAGCAGTCCAGCATGGTCGACAAGGAGTCCGAGAACTATCGGCCCCGCCGTGCCTTCGTCGAATCCGAGCCCGACGCCGCTGCTGGGTCCAGCCAATCGAGCGATTCCCCGCCGCCCAGTGATCCGAAGCCGGCCAGCGATCCGAAGCCCGCCAGTGATCCGAAGCCGGCCAGCGATCCGAAGCCGGCCAGCAGCGCGCCCAGCGCCCCCCGATCGGGCGGTCCGGAGCGCCCGGCCGACGGTGGGCGGAATCCAGTGCCCGCGGAATGGGGACCGAACTTTCCCACGCTCGGCCCGCTGCTCGATGAGGACCAGCCGAAGCCGCTCTACCGTGACGAGGTGCCGAACGCGCATCCGGTGACACCGGGCGCCCCCACCCCGCCACCCCGCTCCAGTGACCCGCGCACCGAGGAGACCGCTGTTCGAGCGATCAGCTTCGCCCCACGGCGTACGCGATCCTTCGACGACGAGGACACCACGATCCTGCCGCGCAGCCGGACGACTGGCCGATCGTCCTCGGCGCGGGAGACCTTTGACGACTTCGAGGACGACGACCGACGGAAGAAGGTCGGCGGGCGGACCAGGCTGGCTTTGTTGATCGGCGGGGTCGCCGCCGTGGTGGTCATCGGCCTGGCCATCGGGTACGCGGTGCTCGGCATCGGCCAGCAGCCGGCGGCCGGGCCCGGCCCCACGACGTCCACCGGGACCTCTGCTCCTCCGACAAGCACCGAGCCGTCGCCCGGAAACACCAGCGGGAGCGACGAGATTCTCACCGACGACCGGCTGTTGAGCCCGGTCGAGGCCAAGACCCTGGACGCCAAGCGCTCGTGGACCATCGAGCGCACGCAGCGTGGGCCAGCCGATGATGCGCCGGTGCCGGCGTGCTTCGGCGGCGACCCGGTGGAAGGCCAGCCCACCGCGCAGCAGGAGGTGGCCCAACTGCTCGGCAGCAGCGGCAAGTCCGCTCCCGTGGCGCTGCACCAGGCCGCGGCCTATGCCTCGCCGGAGGAGGCGACGCAGGCCTTCGCGGTGGCGGCCAAGATCCTCGGCAGCTGCACGACCGCCGGCTCCTACATCGCCGCGGGCCGGATCGTCAGTGGCGTCGGCGACCAATCCGTCGGCGTGGTCATCAACACCGTCGACGGGTCGAAGACCCAGGTCCACAGCGTGGTGCTCAGTCGCACCGGCCGGGCCGTCAACGTCCTCGACATCGCCCGCCCGACCAAGCTGATTGCGGTCGGGAAGGTCGCCAAGACCCTCGCCACGATCACCGATGCGCAATGCGGTGCCACGGGAGGCAAGTGCGGCGGCAAGGCCAAGGTGAAGGTCGGACCGCCGCCGCTGGGTGGCGACGAGCCGGGTTTCCTCGCTCTCGGCGACCTGCCACCAGCCGGCGCCACGGTCTCGCCGTGGGTCGCCGACGCCGTCGCTCAGCCGAAGGCTGACTTCATCGGCTCGGGCTGCGAAGCGGTCGACTGGACGACGCTCAGTGCCGAAACGAAGAGCTCGCGGATCTACCTCTACCAGGAGAGCGGCGCAGCCTTCTTCGGCGTCAACGAGATCGTGCTGACCATGAAGGACGACAAGGCCGCCACCACGCTCGCCGCCAAGCTGAAGAACAATGTCGCCACCTGCAAGAGCCGCAAGCTCACCGCGACCGTCACCACACCCGAGAAGGTGTCGAGCATCGGGGCGCAGAACAGCACGGTGGTCGGCTGGACCTCCACCATCACCCAGAAGTCGACCAAGGGCCCCCAGAAATACCGGGTCGGCATCGTCGCGACGGGCTCGAAGGTCATCTACACGTTCCTCAACCCGAAGGACGCCTTCGACTTCGACGACGCCCAGTGGGACGCCGTCGCCCTGCGAGCCGGAGAGCGCGCAACCCAGGTCAACTGAGCCGACCGGCGCCTCGGGGTCGGTCTCGAGACGGGAAACGGGTGCCTCCCACCGTGGGGGGACACCCGTTTGCCAGCTCAAGAGGGGAAAGCGCGCGCAGCGGCGCCTAACCGGCGAGATCGGTCATGATCTTCCGCATCAGGTCGGCGGTCTCGCTCGGCGTCTTGCCGACCTTGACCCCGGCGGCTTCCAGCGCCTCCTGCTTGGCCGCGGCCGTGCCGGAGGAACCGGAGACGATCGCACCGGCGTGACCCATGGTCTTGCCCTCGGGGGCGGTGAAGCCGGCAACGTACGCGACGACCGGCTTGCTCACGCCGGCCTTGATGAACTCCGCGGCCCGTTCCTCGGCGTCACCACCGATCTCCCCGATCATCACGATGGCATCGGTGTCCGGATCGTCCTGGAACGCCTGGAGCGCGTCGATGTGCGTCGTCCCGATCACCGGATCCCCGCCGATACCGACCGCGGAGGAGAACCCGAAGTCCCGCAGCTCGTACATCATCTGGTAGGTCAGCGTGCCTGACTTCGACACGAGCCCGACCCGACCGGCCTTGGTGATGTCGGCCGGGATGATGCCGGCGTTCGCCTGCCCGGGCGAGATCAGACCAGGGCAGTTGGGACCGATCACCCGGGTCGCCGAGCCCTGGGACAACGCGAAGAATTCGGCCGAGTCCTTGACCGGGACGCCTTCGGTGATCACCACACAAAGCGGGATCTTGGCTTCGATCGCCTCGACGACCGCAGCCTTGGTGAATTTGGCCGGCACGAAGATCACCGTGACATTGGCCCCGGTCGCCTCGACGGCCTCGCCGACCGAGTTGAACACGGGTACGGAGGCGGCTGAGCTCGACCCTTCGGACGGGGCGAATTCAACCTGCTGGCCCCCCTTGCCCGGGGTCACGCCGCCGACGATCTTGGTGCCGGAGGTGAGCATCCGTTGGGTGTGCTTACGACCCTCGGACCCGGTCATGCCCTGCACGATGACCTTGGAATCTGAATTCAGAAAGATTGACACTGTCATTCGCTCCTTAGATCGCGGCCAGCTCGGCAGCCCGGCGGGCCGCACCATCCATCGTGTCCACTTGCTCCAGACCGGGCAGGCCCGCGTCGGCGAGGATCTGTCGACCGAGCTCGGCGTTGTTGCCGTCGAGACGGACGACCAAGGGAACATCGACGTGCTCGTCGCGACTGCCCAGCAACTCGAAGGCCTGCACGATGCCGTTGGCCACCGCGTCGCAGGCCGTGATGCCGCCGAACACGTTCACGAAAACGCTCTTCACCTGCTCGTCGCCGATGATGATCTCCAGGCCGTTCGCCATGACCTCCGCACTCGCGCCCCCGCCGATGTCGAGGAAGTTCGCCGGCTTGGGCGAACCGCTGAACTCCTCGCCCGCGTACGCGACCACGTCCAGGGTGCTCATCACCAGACCGGCGCCGTTGCCGATGATGCCGACCGAGCCATCGAGCTTGACGTAGTTCAGACCCTTGGCCTTGGCCATGGCCTCCAACGGGTCCTCAGCGGACTTGTCGGTCAATGCGGCGTGGCCGGGGTGCCGGAAGTCGGCGTTCTCGTCGATGGAGACCTTGCCGTCCAGGGCGACGATCTTGCCGTCACCGGTCTTGACCAGCGGGTTGACCTCGACCAGCGTTGCGTCCTCGCCCTCGTACACCTGGCCGAGAAGCTGGAGTACGCGCGCGATCTCGACCGCGTCGTCGCCTTCGAACCCGGCCTCGGCCACGATCTCGTCGGCTTTGGCCTGATCGATCCCCACGTTGGGGTCCACGGCCACTCGAGCGAGGGCGTCCGGTCGCTCGACGGCCAGCGTCTCGATGTCCACGCCGCCCTCTTTCGAGCACATGGCGAGATAGCGGCGGTTGGCGCGATCGAGCAGCAGCGAGAAGTAGTACTCCTCGGCGATGTCGGCGCCCTCGGTGATCATCACGGTCTGGACCACGTGACCTTTGATGTCGAGTCCGAGGATCTCCTCGGCCCGCTGCGCCGCTTCGTCGGGACTCTTCGCGATCTTCACGCCACCGGCCTTGCCCCGGCCGCCGGTCTTGACCTGGGCCTTGACGACCACGACCGCAGTGCCGAGCTCGGCCGCAGCCGCCTTCGCCTCGTCCGCGGTGGTTGCGGTGATGCCCCGCAACACGGGTACGCCGTGGGCTTCGAAGACGTCCCGCGCCTGGTATTCGTACAGATCCACACTTGCCTCCTGGCTGGGATGAACCTCACTCGATGAGGTCGAGCGGTGTGCTGACGCAGACCACCAGTGAGCCTAGTGGTCTGTTTCCCCCGCGCGGCGAGGGGTCCGGATAGCGCGGACACCGCTGATCCCACGCGGTCTTGCGACCTGGATTCCTCGGGTCGCGAGACGTGGGCAGTCGTGCTACCCAGGCTGCTGGTCGGGAGTCGTGGGCCGCTCAGAGGTCGGAATGGCGATGGACGTTCGCCCGGACCCAGTCAACGATGTCGCTCATCTTGGCGCCGGGAGTGAAGACTTGGGCGACGCCGAGGTCGGCCAGCGCTGTGCGGTCGCCCTCCGGAATGATGCCGCCGCCGAAGACGACGATGTCGGCCGCGTCCGCTTCGACGAGCAGCGCCACCACTTTGGTGAACAGGGTCAGGTGTGCACCGGACAGAACCGACAACCCGATGGCGTCCGCGTCCTCGGCGAGCGCGGTGGCGACGATCTGCTCGGGTGTCTGGTGCAGACCGGTGTAGATGACTTCCATCCCCGCATCGCGCAGTGCCCGGGCCACCACCTTGGCGCCGCGGTCATGGCCGTCGAGACCAGGTTTCGCGACGATGATCCGGAGTCGGCCCGGCACCTCGCCTGCGGTGTCGGCTTCCATGGGGGTCACCGTACTCGGGGGTACTCTTCGGTCTGTGCAGAGCCGCGCTATGGGGACACTGATCCCCGAGCTGGTTGACGGAGCGCGCGCGCTGACCCGCCAGGCGCCGCGGGTGGCGTCGGGCGTTGCGGTCGAGCTGGGCTGGACCGCTGCTCACCTGTTGATGTATCCGCTTGGCATCCTGCCCGAGCCGTTGGTCCGGGCACGATCCCGCCACAACCTGGCGCGCCTCACTCCCGAACAGCGTGGCTTGTTCCACCACGGCGTGGACGCCGCCGAAACCCCGATCCTGCTGGTCCACGGGATCGTCGACAACCATTCGATCTTCACGGTCATGGAACGGGCGCTCCGCCGCCGGGGGTTTCGCACCCTCGCGGCCTACGACTACGGACTGCTGACCCGCGACGTGCCCGAAGCCGCCGGGCTGCTCGGTGAGGAGATCGAGAAATTGGTCGCCAATACCGGCTACGAGCGGGTGCACGTCATCGGCCACAGCCTGGGCGGACTGATCGCCCGCTACTACGTCCAGCGGATGGGCGGCGACGCCTTCGTGCACACGCTCGTCACCCTCGGCACCCCCCACCAGGGCACCCAGCTCGCGTACGCGATGCCGGTGCTGCCGCTGGTCCGCCAGTTGCGGCCCGAATCGCCGGTGATCCGGGAGCTGGCCGAGCCGGCGTCGGGCTGCCGGACCCGTTTCATCGCCTTCCACAGTGACCTGGACCATCTCGTCGGTCCGAGCCGGAACGCGATGGTCCTCCATCCGGATCTGAAGGCGCAAAACATCGCCGTCACCGCCGTCGGCCATCTGTCCATGCCGCACAACGGCCGGATCGCCTTCGAGATCGCCGGAGCGTTGCGAGATCTTGACCCTGACGGGACCGAATCCGAGTCCGCTGCCCTCTAGAATGAGCAGACCTCGCATGCGGTGTCCCCAACCGCCGATTGAGGTTGCGTGACCTATTTGTTATATTCCTCACATTCGGGCACGCTGAATTACGCGTCATCTGTGCAGCCTTCCCCCTGCCGGATGCCGATCGGGCCGACCGCCTGATTGCGTACGTCATTGGTTGGGATGGGAGAACAGTTCGTGGCATGGCAGCCGCCCGCGCGGGCTTCGCGTCGGGTTCGATCGACCGAGGTCGATCGCGACGAGAGCCGCAGTTGGCTTTCGCACGGCTTCGCCGCCCTCGGAATCTCCGCTCTGGGTCTCGCGGTAGCCGGTTCGGTCGCGTTGACCACCAACGCGCAGACGACCGATCAGCTGGCCACGCCGCTCCAGTCCTCCGTGGTCGCCAACCCGGCCCAGGCGCCGGTGACAGTGAAGAAGTCGAAGCGGGCAGCCGCCGCGGCCGATGCGTTCACCCGGCGCGAGTCGGGCTCGGGGACGTCGACCCGGAGTGAGACCGTCCGCCAAGCCATCGTCAAGGAGCAAGCCGCCCAACGCGCGGAGCAGCTGGCGAAGTCGGCCGAAGACGTCGACGAGGCCGACCACGCCGCGACCAGCGATGCCCGTCAGAAGATCCTCACCCAGGCCAACCAGGCCAGCCGTGAGAGCACGGCGCAGATCATCCGGGAAAAGCTGCGCCGGGCCGAAGCCGCCCAGCTGGCCGCCGCCAATGCTTTGAAGGCCGCCGAAGCCCGGAAGGCCGCCGAGGCCCGCGAGGCCAGCGAGGTCAGCGAGGTCAGCGAGGCGGGCACGGTTGACGAACAATCCACCGAGACCACCAGCCTCCCGACGACGACGGGCACCATGCCGAGCAGTGGCCGTGGCGTGGCTCCGGTGCCGGGAGCGGTGGTCGGTGCGCACTTCGGCCAGTACGGTCTGTGGTCGCGCTATCACACCGGTCTGGATTTCCGGGCCGCGTACGGCACCCCGATCCGTGCTGTGGTCGGCGGCGTGGTGCTCTACGCCGGCAACTCCGGCGATTGGGCCGGCAACCACGTGGCCGTCAAGCACCCGGACGGCCGGACCTCAATGTCCTCCCACATGTCATCCATGGCGGTCCGGACCGGCCAGACCGTCCAGGCCGGCCAGGTGATCGGCTATGTCGGCCAGACCGGCCGGGCCTTCGGCGCCCATCTGCACTTCGAGATCTACCCCGCCGGGGTCAAATACGGCGACGTCTACCGGGCAGTCAACCCGAGCCCGTGGCTCGCGGCCCAGGGCGTCCAGACCCACTGAGGTCGACCACAATGCGGCTCGACCGCTGCTCAAAACTGGACCTCACCGTATTGGAAGGGTTGACCGGCGCGTAGTGAGACGCCCGTCACCAGGGGAAATACCACTCGCGACACTGGTTCCCCCTCGTTTTTGCACCCCGTTACGTTTCCGTTATTGTTCTCAACAGAGTCCACCGTTGAAGGATCAATCAGGCGGGTTTCCAGCAGCTAGCGATCACCGATCTGCAGCTGTCCCGGGATAGGGCTGACCTATTTGCCATACAAGGAGTCCTGAGTGCCCAACTCATCATCGCAGCAGCCAGCGCTTGCGCGGCGTGCCCTGATAGAGGACATCAAGGAAGACAAGAAAGGCTGGCTCCAGCACGGAGTCGCCGCCTTGGCCGTGTCCGTCCTGGGGCTCGGTGTCGCCGGCTCAGTGGTGCTCACCGGCGCCGCCCAGCACACGACCACCGCAAACCCCGAGACCGCGGTCCAGACGACCGCAACCACCCGCAACGGGGACAAGACCAGCCGCGCCACTACCCGCGAGCCGCTCGACGCCGCCAAGGTGAAGAGTCTGGCCGACCAGCGCGCCGAGGTGCTCAGCAAGGCTGAGGACGAAGTCACCGAGACTGCCACCGACAAGGGCGCCAAGGCCCGCGAGAAGGCGCTAGCGTCCGCCTCCAACGCCACCAGCAAGCAGGCCAAGCGGATCGCCAGCGGCCAGACCAGCACGACCACCAGCGCCGGCGGGAGCGGCACACCGGCTCCGACCAAGGCGGCCGAGCCCGCCCCGGTCAAGTCAGGTGGCAAGAGCTGCATGCCGGTGACCAGCGGATACAGCATCGCGGCCCGCTTCGGGCAGGTCGGTGCATGGTCCCGCTACCACACCGGCTTCGACTTCTCCGCGCCCGTCGGCACTCCGTTGCACGCCCCGGCCAGTGGTGTCGTCACCAATGCCGGCAGTGGTCCGGCCAGCGGCTGGGCCGGCAACTACGTCGCCATCAAGTACCCGGACGGCACCCAGACCCTGATGGCCCACATGTCCACGGTGTCGGTCAGCGTCGGGCAGACGGTCAGTGCTTGCCAGGCCGTCGGCGCCATCGGGATGACCGGCCGCACCTTCGGTCCGCACGTCCACTTCGAGGTCTACCCGGCCGGTATCACCCCGGGCGACGTCTACAAGGCCGTCAATCCGGTGGCCTGGCTGAACGCGCACGGTTTGCGGCCGTAGGCTCCAACCCGCGCTGAGCTGCTGGCGCTACATCTTTTCCAGTGGCGCGTGCTTCAGCGACAGCCGCTTCAGACCGGCTGAGCCGAAGTCGACGTCGGCCATCGACTTGTCACCGGCCCCGGTGGTCGCAATGACCTTGCCCATCCCGAAGGTCGCGTGCAGCACCCGATCGCCTGCGTCCAAGGACGGGATCTGCCGGACGACCGGTTTCCCCGCCCCGTAGCCCACCGTGTTGCGCCAGGACCGGTTCGCCGTGGTCGCCGACGTATTGCGCCAACTGGTCGCTGAGCCGCCGGTCCGTCGCCAGTCGAACAGCCGGTCCGGAATCTCGTCGAGGAACCGGCTCGGCGGATTGTGCTGCGGGCTTCCCCACTGCGTACGAGCGATCGCCCGGGAGATGTGCAGCCGCTTCCGGGCTCGGGTGATGCCGACGTAGGCCAGCCGACGCTCTTCGGCCAGCTCCGACTTGTCGGTCAGCGCCCGCTGGTGCGGGAACACGCCGTCCTCGAAGCCGGTCAGGAAGACGTTGTCGAACTCCAGCCCCTTGGCGGTGTGCAGCGTCATCAGCGTGACCACCCCGGCGTCATCGGAGCCGGGCTCGGCCGGAATCTGATCGGAGTCGGCCACCAGCGCAACCCGCTCGAGGAACGAGCCGAGGGAGTCATCGGGCTCGGCGGCGCCGGCGGCCAGCTGGACCTCCGGATCCAGTAGGGCCGAGAGTTCCGGCCCTTCGACCGGCTCAGGGGACGAAACGGACGGCGCAGGCTGGGTCACCGCGGCCTGAGACCGCACGGCCGGGGGTTCGGGATCGAACAACGTGGCGGGCTCGTTCGAGCCACGCTGGACGTCGGCCTCCAGCTCACCGGGTGCCACCGAGATGTCGTCGAACCCGTCGAAGTCATCGAAATCGTCGTCGACCAGGGCCAGGGTCGCGGCCCCACTGACGAACTCCCGGGCGACGGTGATCAGCTCGAACAGGTTCTCCAGACGGGTCTCGTCCTGCGGATCGCTGGAGTCGTGCAACTCGGCGAGATAGCCCGACTTCTCCAGCACGCTGGTCAAGATCGCGTCGGCCGGCACGTCGTCGGCCACCATGGCCTCGTGCTCGTCGAGGAACGCCCCGAACGCCTTCAGCTGGCTCATGGAGCGGGTCGCCAGCCCGGAAATCTCGCCGACGCGGCGCAGCGCCGCGCCGAAGCTGATCTGCTCCTTGGCCGCCAGGCCCGCGACGGCCCCTTCGGCCTTGTCGCCGATGCCGCGCTTGGGCACGTTCAGGATCCGTCGGAGCGACACGTCATCGCTCCGGTTGGCGATGGCCCGGAGGTACGCGATCGCGTCCCGCACTTCGCGGCGTTCGTAGAACCGGACTCCGCCCACCACCTTGTACGGCATCCCGACCCGGATGAAGACCTCCTCGAAGGTCCGCGACTGCGCGTTGGTGCGATAGAAGATGGCCGCGTCGCCGTAGCGCGCGCTGCCGACGTCGGCCAGCCGGCGGATTTCGCCGGCCACGAACTGGGCCTCGTCGTGCTCGGAATCAGCCACGTACCCAACGATCTGCTCGCCATCCCCGGCATCGGACCACAGGTTCTTCGGCTTGCGGCCCTCGTTCTGCATGATCACCGAATTGGCCGCGGTCAGGATGGTCTGCGTCGAGCGGTAGTTCTGTTCGAGCATGATCACCTCGGCGCCCGGGAAATCGGACTCGAAGTCGTTGATGTTGCGGATCGTCGCACCGCGGAACGCGTAGATCGATTGGTCCGAGTCCCCCACCACCATCAGCTCCGGCGGATCGATCATGACCAGGTCGAGATCATGATCGACCTCGGCTGAGCAGAGCTCCCGGATCAGCGCGTACTGCGCGTGGTTGGTGTCCTGGTACTCATCGACCAGCACGTGGCGGAAGCGCCGGCGGTACTGCTCGCGCAGGTCAGGAAAGGCCTGCAGGAGGTGAACCGTGGTCATGATCAGATCGTCGAAGTCCAACGCGTTGGCATTGACCAGCCGCCGCTGATATTCCTTGTACGCCTCAGCCAACGACTCCTCCCGCGGGCCCGCTGCCATCGACCCGGCGGACTCATGATCAATCAGCTCGTTCTTCTTGGTCGACACCCAGTTCATGATCACCCGGACCGGGAACTGCTTGGAGTCGAGATCAAGATCATTGGCCACGAGTTGCATCAGCCGCTTGGAGTCGGCGTCGTCGTAGATCGAGAACGTCCGGGACATGTTGAACCGGCCGATCTCGGAGCGGAGGATTCGCACACACGCGGAGTGGAAGGTGGAGACCCACATCAGCTTGGCCCGGTTGCCGATCAACTCCATCACCCGGCCGCGCATCTCGGCGGCCGCCTTGTTGGTGAAGGTGATGGCCAGGATCGCTCCAGGGTGGACCCGCCGCTCACCCACCAGGTACGCGATTCGCCGGGTGAGTACCCGGGTCTTACCGGATCCGGCGCCGGCGACGACCAGCACCGGCGCCCCCTGATGGAGCACCGCGGCCCGCTGCGGCGGATTCAGTCCGGCGAGAAGTTGCTCGGCGGTCAGCCGCTGGGGGCGGGTCGCCGGTGGGTGGGTCGCCGGTGGGTGGGTCGGGGCAGTCATAACGGCCTCAACCCTAGTAGTCGCGCCTGGAACCACGGTGGTCACCACTGTCAGCCCCAGGACCTCCGATACGGGCGTAAATTGAAGGCCATGTGGTGGAAGAAGATCAGGCTGCGCCGGATCATCAAGCGCATCGTGCAAGCGGTGGCAGCCGTTCAGGGCGTCACGCTGCTCGCGCTGGTGGTGGTCGACTATCGACGCAAGCGGCTGCGCCACCCGGCGATGTTCCCGCGCAGCGAGCCACGCTCGATGACTGCCGGCGACTCCGAGGTGACCGTCTACACCTATGGCGAGGATCTCTACCGGGACATGCTCGACGCCATCCGGCAAGCCAAGTCCCGGATCTTCTTCGAGAGCTTCATCTGGAAGGGTGATGCCGTCGGCCAGTCGTTCAAGACGGCGCTGATCGACGCGGCCAACCGAGGCGTGAAGGTCTACCTGGTCTTCGACGAGTTCGCCAATCTGGTGGTCCCGCGGAGCTTCTTCGTCTTTCCGAAGAACATCGCCGTCCGCCGGCATCCGTTGATCGCTTCCGGCTTCCGCTTTCCGCGCAACAGCGGCCGCGATCATCGCAAGGTGCTCGTCGTCGATGACCACGTGGCCTTTCTCGGCGGCTACAACATCGGCAGCCTGTACGCGACCGACTGGCGCGATACCCATGCGCGGCTGACCGGCGACATCGTCTGGGACGTGCAGAACTCGTTCATCGACTACTGGAATCTCTGGGCCGGACGCCGCCGGGCCGCGCTGCCGGACTTCGGCAGCCGCACCTGGCAGTCCGACATCCGCATCCACCGCAACATGCCGCGGAACATGGTCTATCCGATCCGCGGCATGTACCTCGAGGCGATCGATCGCGCTTCGCACCACATCTACCTGACCCACGCCTACCTGATCCCCGACACCGACATGCTGTCGGCGCTGGTCCGGGCGGCGCGGCGCGGTGTCGACGTGCGGATCATCATTCCGGCCGAGTCCAACCACATCGTGGCCGACTGGTTGTCCCGCGGCTTCTACGGCACCTTCCTGCGCGCCGGCGTACGGCTGTTCCTCTATCAGGGGGCGATGGTCCACGCCAAGACCGCCACGATCGACGGGCAGTGGTCAACCATCGGCACCGCGAACATCGACCGGTTGAGCCTGCTGGGCAACTACGAGATCAACATGGAGGTGTTCAGCACCGATGTCGCCAGACAGATGGAAGACATCTTCGCCCTGGACTCGTCCAACACCACCGAGCTCTCCCTGCCCGACTGGCAGCGGCGGCACGCGATGGTCAAGTTCTCCGAGACCGTGCTGACGCCGCTGCGTCCACTGCTCTGACGGCCGATGGATCAGCATCCGTGGTTTCGGCGTTCTTCCGCCTGTTGCGGAGCACCGCGATGTACAGCCCGATGATGGTCACCAGCAGGATGACCGCGTAGCCCAGCCAACTGATCGAGCTGTTCACGTCGAAGGACTTGAAGAGTGTACGGGCGTTGGTCAGCAGGATCAGACCGCCGACGGCGACACCGAGCAGGTGGGCCGGTGCGATCCTGACCAGGTACGCGGCGAACGGCGCGGCGACGAGGCCGCCGGCCAGCAGCGCGATGGCAAATCCCCAGTGGATGCCGGCCGAGCCGAGTCCGATGATGAAGCCGAGGCTGGCCGCCGCGCTGACGGCGAACTCCGCCGTATCGATCGACCCGATCACCTTGCGGGGCTCCATCCGTCCGTCGGCCAGCAGGGCCGGCGTGGCCACCGGACCCCAGCCCCCGCCACCGGTCGCGTCCACGAACCCGGCGAACACGCCGAGCGGGGCGAGGAACTTCAAGGTGAGCTGCTGCTTCATCTTGGGTCGCACACCAAGGATGAACCGGGTCATGATGTAGAGGCCGAGCGCCGCCAGGATGGCTGACATGATCGGCTTCGCGGACTCGGTCGAGATGGTGGACAGCACGGTGGCGCCCAAGAAGGCGCCGATCGCACCGGGCCCCGCGATCCGGCTGACGACGCGCCAATCGACGTTCTTCAGCTTCCAGTGCGAGACGCCGGAGGCGATGTTGGTGCCCAGTTCGCTGAAGTGCACCGAAGCCGATGCGGCGGCCGGCGTCAGGCCGGCGAGCACGAGCAGGGTCGACGAGGTGACGCCGTACCCCATGCCGAGGCTGCCGTCGATGAGCTGGGCCGCCAGCCCGACGAGTGCGAACACGATGAGTTTGCGCATGTTCGGGGGGTCCTTCGCAGGTATTGCCTAGCGGGTCACTAGGAATTACCGAGAACGGTACGCGGCACCTCGCGGAATTGGCTACCGCGATCTCGCATGACGGACAGGCCGCTCATCTCGTTGACGCCGTCTGTCCGAGGAACCGCGACCCGAGCGCAGGTTGGCGCGAAACGGACCGGCGCTCAGGTCCAGGCGGACGGGTTGGCGACCAGCGCGGTCACCGTCTTCGGCAGTTCGCCGGCGGCGACATGGGCCAGATTGACACCCTCCAGGATGGCTCGCTCCGACGCTCGGAGAGCGATCCAGACCTCCTGCAGAGCAGCGGCGGCTCCCACGTACTCCAGATCCTCAGGTCGACTCCCGCGGACGTTCGCCAGCTCGCCGTCCAGAGCGCGGATGATGTCGGCGATGCTGATCTCCGACGCCGGCCGGCCGAGCCGGTAGCCGCCGTCAGGTCCGCGCTGGCTGCGCAACAGCCCGCCGCGCCGTAGCTCACCGAGGATGCTTTCGAGGTACTTGTTCGGAATGCGCTGGGCGCTGGACAACTGCTCGACCGTACGCGGCGCGGCGGCCGCCGCCAGTTCCGACATCGCGCGCAGCGCGTAGTCGACCCGGGCCGACAGCCTCATCGGATCCGATCCCGCCGGTCCGCATCATCTTCTGTCACTGCCTCACCTTACGGGAGACTTTACTGCCACAGCACGGCCACGGCGGCGGCGGCGAAGGTCAGCCCACCGATCAGGGCGAGAAGTCCGCGAGGAATCGAGGCGTACTTCCGGTTCATCGCCACCAGCACCAGCACGGCGAGCGCGATGAGGATCTTGACGCGTGAGCTTGAGGTGATTGACCGGGTCCGGGCCGATCTCGGCGAGGACAACCAAAGTGGCCCCGGTCACGAGCTGGGCCAGGCCCCGAACAGCATGGACCGATTGACGTCGGGTGCCGCACTGCGCAGTTGCACCACTGCTCCACCGAGCAGAGCGGCGAACCCGACGAGGTGGAGCAGCACCACGACCTGGAACGCGAACGGCATGCGTCGACACTAGTGGGGACACCTAGTCGGCCCTGATTTCCGACGCGCCACGACCCCGAAAAGTCCCGGTTCAGGCGGCCGGCGGGGGTTTACGGCGTAATCTCTGGGCATGGGAATTCTCGGATACATCCTCGTCGGACTCATCGCCGGCGCTATCGCCAAGGCCATCCTGCCTGGCCGGCAAGGTGGGGGTTGGATCGCCACCCTCATCCTCGGAGTCGTCGGTGCCATCCTCGGTGGGATCATCGGCGGGGCCTTGTTCAATGTCGGGCTGGGCGGCTTCTTCGACCTGAGGACGTGGCTCCTGGCCATCGGCGGCAGCCTCATCGTCCTGGTCGTCTGGGGCTTGATCACCAAGCGGCGTACGGCCTAACCACCACACCACGCACCACCAGAACAACCCCGGCCATCGGCCGGGGTTGTTTGTGCGTGTGGAGCCCGCGCTCCCCTACCACTTCTCGTTCCCGACGGACCGATAAGGCTGTCACCCGACAACAGAAAGTCAGAGAGCGTAGGAGAAGAGAGGGAGCACGACCGGGCGCGAACCCAGAGGTCAGACAAGCCTCCGGTCGGTCGCCCAGCGGGTCAGCTGGTGCCGATTGGAAAGTTGCAGCTTGCGCAACACGCTGCTGACGTGGGTCTCGACGGTCTTGATCGAGATGAAGAGCTCCTTGGCCACTTCCTTGTACGCGTAGCCCCGGGCGATGAGCCGGAGCACTTCGCGCTCGCGGGCTGAGAGCCGGTCGAGATCCTCATCGACGGTCGCCAGGTCGATCGCGCCGGAGAAGGCGTCCAGGACGAAGCCGGCCAGTCGCGGGGAGAAGACCGCGTCACCCTCGGCGACCCGCCGAATGGCGTCGATCAGCTCGACCCCGTTGATCGACTTGGTGACATAGCCGCGGGCGCCGGCCCGGATCACCCCGATCACGTCCTCGGCGGCATCCGACACCGACAACGCGAGAAACTTCTGGTCGGGATTCTTCTCGTGCACCTTGCGAAGCACCTCGATGCCGCCGCCCCCGGGCAGGTGGACGTCCAGCAGCACGACATCCGGCTTGGTCGCCAGCACCACCACAATGGCCCGGTCCGCGTCGGCAGCTTCGCCGACCACGGCGACCGCGCGGCCGATTTCGGCCTTGACCCCGGTCCGGAACATGGCGTGATCATCGACCACGACGACGCGGTACGGGCCACGCTCCACCGGCGGAGCCGATGTCGGCGATCCCTGGGACGCCGGCGATCCCTGGGACGCCGGCGATCCCTGGAACGCCGGCGATCCGTGAGACGTCGGCGTGGGCCCCCGGCGGTCGCTGCGGGCTCGGCTGCGGGTGGACAGGTCGTCCGGATTCGCTCATCGGGTGATCTCCAGTCGTACTTCGGTGCCGTCCCCAGGTGTGGAACGGACGGTTGCGGTGCCGCCATGGCGGGCCATGCGATCGATGATGCTGCCCTTCACACCCATCCGGTCGTCGGCCACGCCGTCGAGGTCGAAGCCCCGACCGCGGTCCCGGATGAAGACCTCGATGCGTTCCTCATCGACCTCGGCGTACACGTCGATCTTGTCCGCGCCCGGAATGCTTGGCCGCATTGACCATGGCCTCCCGCGCAGCGCGGACCAGCGCCTGGATCGGGTCGGAGGTGTCGCAGTCGCCGACCACCACCACCTCGACCGGGATGCCGCGCTCGTCCTCGACCTCGGCGGCCGCAGCCACCAGCGCGGCTTTCAGAGTGATCTCGTGCAACTCGTCGCCGTAGAGCCAGGCCCGCAGTTCGCGCTCCTGACGTCGGGCCAGCTGTTGCACGGCCTTCGGATCGTCGGCCTGCCGCTGGATCAGCGCGAGGGTCTGCAGCACTGAATCGTGCAGGTGCGCCGCCATGTCGGCGCGGGCGTCGGCCCGGACCTTCTCGGCGCGGGCGGTGTTCAGCGCCGTACGCGAACGGTGCAGCCAGGGGGCCAGCACGATGGCCAGCCCGGCGAGGGCCAGCGTCGTCATGGCCATCACCTGGGGCAGCTGGTCGATCTGGCCCTGCTGGGCGATGACCAGGCCGAACGAGGCGCCGACGAGCCCGAGCCCGACGATCACCCGGACCAGTGCCGGCCAGCCACCACGGGCCACGAACGGGGCCAGCCAGGCCCGCCCGCCCGCTTCGGCCCGCCAGCGCT
Organism: uncultured Actinomycetota bacterium; assembly: GCA_963731295.1. Lineage (GTDB taxonomy): Bacteria > Actinomycetota > Actinomycetes > Propionibacteriales > Propionibacteriaceae > Microlunatus. The sequence goes on along the minus strand of CAVSUP010000003.1, from coordinate 542,664 downwards.
TCTGCTGAGCACTGTCGGCCTGCCGCCAGACCAGCGCGGCACCGGCGCAGGCGAAGGCGACCGGCAGGAAGAGCGAAGACCGAATCCCGAGGCCACTGCTCTGGGTGAACCAGATCAGGCCGACGCCCAGGGCGCCCAGCGCCAGCGCCATGCCCCAGTCGATTCGCCGTTTCGGTGGCGCCTGATCGCGCATGCCGGTCCGCGATGCCGCTTCCAACCCCGGTGCGGCGGCCGTGGAAGCGGGCGGCATCAGCAACCACAGAGCGCCGTACGCGATCACCCCGATGAACTGAAAGGTCATGAGGGCGACGAAAACGATCCGGATCACCATCACCGGCCAGCCGAGATGACGAGCCAGACCGGTGCAGACACCGCCCAGCCACGAGCCCTCCGGGACCCGCACCGCGCGATGCTTGTCGGTCGGGTCAACAGCCGGTGGCGGCGGACCGGCCGACGCGTGCGGCGGCGACAGCGCCGGGGCGGTTCCGGAGCCGGTCGAATCGGGGGTCGATTCCGGAGCTTCACCGATAGCGCGGCCACCGTCGACGGCGACCGGACGCGCCAGATCGGCTGCCGGGTCGATCCGGCTCGAGTCGGTGGTCGTCATGATGGGTCCAGCCTCACACGGGTACGACAGCGCTACTAGCAGGGTGCTCCCCGAGATCTCCCCCAATCTCGGCCGCGAACGACGGAGAACGGAGCATTCTGGTTCCAATTCGGCGTAACAGCGGGGAGCATTGGGGGTCGTCCCTGATGGTTCGAGGGTAGTCCGCTGGGCAGGATAGGCCTATGAGTTCGATCTGGACGGTGCGCCGCAGCAGCACCGACGTGAAACTCGCCGGTCTCTGCGGCGGGCTGGCCAAACAGTGGGGGGTTGACCCCGTGCTGGTCCGCGTCGGCTTCGCGCTGCTCGCGCTGAGTGCGGGAATGGGGGTGGTCCTCTATCTCGCCGGCTGGCTGTTGCTTCCGCTGGAGGGTCGGGACAAGGCTCCGGTCGACGACTTCTTCGGCGAGGCGGCCCGCAAGTGGCCCAAAGAGGTCTGGATCGCGATCGTCACCTTGATCTGCGTCGGCCTGTTCGCCATCTTCGGATCCATCAGCCCCTTCAGCATCGGTCCAGCCGTCGTCATCGCCGTGATCTGGTACTTCGGCTTCTACCGGCCGCGCCAGGCGGCCGGCGCTGATCCGGCCGGGCGGACTGCGCCGCCGGCCGGGCTCAAGCGGCGCCCGCCGCCCCGCAGTTCGTCCGCTATCCGGGACCGCCGACGCCGTTCACCGAGGCCGCCGAGGCGTGGCGCCAGCGGATCGAGGAGAACACCCGACCGGGTGGGCAGCACAAGGGCGCGGCGCCGATGGGCTGGCCGGCACCGCCGCCGGCCAACTTCGCCGGCTCGGTCCCGTCGATCCCGGCGTACGCGGTGTCAGGATCCGTATCGACCCGAACCGGAGCCCGCGCCGTCGCCGAGCGCAGTGTCTTCCTCGCCGATCCGGATCCGGTTGGCCTGTACGTCGAACCGTCACCGACCGCCCCCGCGACGCTGGTCAAGCTCTCCGAGACCCGCTCGGCCCGACGGCTGCGACTGGTCACCCTGATCCTGGTCGGGCTGACGATGTCTGGTCTCGGGGTCATCGACTACCTGGGCGGCGCGATCCCGCTGACCGCCTACTTCGGCTCGGGGCTGCTGGTGGTCGGTATCGCCCTCATCCTGGCCACCTGGCTCGGTCGGGCTCGCGGCGTGCTCGGCCTGGGTGTCGTGCTCGGCATCACCACGCTGATCTTCGCGGCCGTCGGGCAGGCGGAGTTGCCGCAGGTGATGACGCCGACCAAGACCTACACCACGATCAGCGAACTCGTCCCCGGGGATTCGGTCGACGTCGGTGAGCTGACCGTCGATCTCAGCCAGCTGGCGTTGACCGCCGACGCCGCGTACACGGCGTCGGTCGATCTCGGCCATCTCGACGTTATCGTGCCGAAAGACGCCCGGGTGATCGTGCACTACAGCAATGACCTCGGCGCGACCACCGTCTTCGGCACGGACATCGCCGGCGGCACCGAGCTGGCCGGGGATGTCACCGACCCGGTGGTGGCCAAGCCGGGCCAGCCCACCCTGACCCTTGACCTGTCGGTCGATGTCGGCAAACTGGAGGTCCGCCGATGACCCGCAACCGAGACGTCGTAGCCCTGATCTTCGGCCTGCTCCTGACCAGTGTGGCGATCGGCTCGTTGTGGTTGTCGTTCATCGGTCCGATCGACTGGAAACTCGTCAAGATCGTCGCCCCGCTCGGCCTGATCGCCGCCGGGGTCCTCGGACTCGCCCTGTCCCGCCAACGCCGCTGATCAGCAGACCGCTGATCGGCGACCCTTCCAACCCGCAGGTACACCCAGAAAGGCAATTGCCCGATGAATGCTCCCCGAAAGCTCTACCGCAGCCGCTCCAAGAAGATGATCAGCGGAGTCTGTGGCGGTGTCGCCGACTACCTCAACATGGACCCGACTCTGGTCCGGATCCTCACCGTGGCGATCACCCTGTTCACCGGCATCCCGATCGTGCTCTACATCATCGCGCTGTTCGTCGTGCCAGAAGAGCCCATCGGCCCCACCGGCTATCCGTCGGTCCCGGGCTCGACTGACCCGACCTGGGGCAGCGCCGGTGCCCCGTGGGAGCAGCCGCAGCCGCAGGCCGATCCGCAGGACCGCAACGACCGCTGACCCGCCCCCGCCTCCCCGCCCGAAACTGGCGGCAGCCGACAGAGATCCGACAGTTACTCTGCCGCTTGCCGCCAGTTTCGTGAGGAAGAGCGGCCCGCGGTGGCGACGACCTGGTCGAGGAAGTAGCGGTGGATGCGGAGATCGTCGGTCACCTCGGGATGGAACGAGGTGGCCAGCAGGTTGCCCTGGCGTACGGCGATGATCTTGGGCTCCGCGCTGCCCGGCGGAGTCACCACGCCGATGATCTTCACTTGATCGTGGACCGATTCGACCCAGGGTGCGCGGATGAACACGGCGTGCAGCGGGCCACCGCCGATGCCGTCGAGCTCGACGTCGGCTTCGAATGATTCGACCTGCCGGCCGAAGGCGTTCCGTCGTACGGTGATGGACAGGCCACCGAAGGTCTGTTGATCATGGCTGCCGTCGAGCACCCGATCGGCGAGCAGAATCATTCCGGCACACGACCCGTACGCGGGGAGCCCGCCCTGCAAGGCGGCGATCAGCGGATCGCGGACTTCGAAGATCCTCGACAACTTGTCGATGGTGGTGGACTCGCCACCCGGCAGCACGATGCCGTCCAGTCCGTCGAGCTCCTCGGGACGGCGGACCGGACGGGCGCGTACGCCGCAGGCCACCAGTGCGGTGAGATGTTCGCGAACGTCACCCTGCAGGGCGAGGACTCCGACCAGCGGCGCCGTCACCAGCCGCGTTCGGCGAGCCGGTGGGGCTGCGGAATCTCCTCGACGTTGATGCCGACCATCGCCTCGCCCAGCCCACGCGACACCTTGGCGATCACATCGGGATCGTCGTAGAAGGTGGTGGCCTTGACGATGGCCGCCGCCCGCTCCTCCGGATTGCCGGACTTGAAGATGCCCGAGCCGACGAAGACACCCTCGGCCCCGAGCTGCATCATCATCGCCGCATCGGCCGGGGTGGCGATGCCTCCGGCGGTGAACAGCACGACAGGCAGCTTGCCGCTCTCGGCGACCTCACAGACCAGCGCGTACGGGGCCTGCAACTCCTTGGCCGCGACATAGAGCTCGTCCGGCGCCAGCGTGGTCAACCGGCGGATCTCGGCGCGGATCTGGCGCATGTGGGTGGTCGCGTTCGACACGTCCCCGGTGCCGGCCTCGCCCTTGGAGCGGATCATCGCCGCGCCCTCGGTGATCCGCCGCAGCGCCTCGCCGAGGTTGGTGGCGCCGCAGACGAACGGCACGGTGAACTGCCACTTGTCGATGTGGTTCGCGTAGTCGGCCGGGGTCAGCACCTCGGACTCGTCGATGTAGTCGACGCCCAGGGACTGCAACACCTGGGCCTCGACGAAGTGCCCGATCCGGGCCTTCGCCATCACCGGGATCGACACCTGGGCGATGATCCCGTCGATCATGTCCGGATCGCTCATCCGGGAAACGCCGCCCTGGGCCCGGATGTCGGCCGGCACCCGCTCCAGTGCCATCACGGCGACCGCACCGGCGTCCTCGGCGATCTTGGCCTGCTCCGGGGTGACCACGTCCATGATCACCCCACCCTTGAGCATTTCGGCCATGCCGCGCTTGACGCGACTGGTGCCGGTGACGGTGGGCGGGGCCTGCTCGGACACGGTTGATCCCTCTTGAATCGGTGATGGGGGTCGAAAATCGGTGATGGGTCTGGCATCAGTCTAGGCCGTGGTGACACCTGGATTTCCCGCGATCAGCACGGCTCAGCCCGACGTCGTCACTCCCGTTCGCCCGACGGAATCACTCCCACTCGATCGTGCCGGGGGGCTTGCTGGTGATGTCGACGACCACCCGGTTGACCTCGCGCACCTCGTTGGTGATCCGGGTCGAGATCCTCTCCAGCACGTCGTACGGGAGCCGGCCCCAGTCCGCGGTCATGGCGTCCTCGCTGGTCACTGGCCGGAGCACGATCGGGTGTCCGTACGTGCGCCCGTCGCCCTGGACGCCGACCGAGCGGACGTCGGCCAGCAGCACCACCGGGAACTGCCAGATGTCGCGGTCGAGCCCGGCCGCGCTCAGCTCGTCGCGGGCGATGGCATCGGCTTCCTGCAGGATCATCAGCCGCTCGCGGGTGACCTCGCCGATGATCCGGATGCCCAGTCCGGGCCCGGGGAATGGATGACGCCAGACGATCTCGGCCGGCAGACCGAGCTGCTCGCCGACGGCGCGAACCTCGTCCTTGAACAACGCTCGCAGCGGCTCGACCAACGCGAACTGCAGGTCGTCCGGCAGACCGCCGACATTGTGATGGCTCTTGATATTGGCTGCGCCCTCACCGCCGCCCGATTCGACGACATCGGGATAGAGCGTGCCCTGGACCAGGAATTCCACCTCGCCACCCGCGTGGCCGGTGCTCGACGGCCCGCTCCGCTCGACCACCTCGCGGGCGGCCGCCTCGAAGGTGCGGATGAACTCGCGTCCGATGATCTTGCGTTTGGTCTCCGGGTCGGTGACCCCGGCCAGCGCGTCGAGGAACTGGCTCGCGGCGTCGACCACCAAGAGGTCGACGCCGGTCGCGGCGACGAAATCCCGCTCGACCTGCTCGGCCTCGCCCTGACGCAACAGCCCGTGATCGACGAAGACGCAGGTCAGCTGGGACCCGACGGCCTTCTGCACCAATGCGGCCGCGACGGCCGAGTCGACACCACCGGAGAGCCCGCAGATGACGTGCTTGTCCCCGACCTGGGCGCTGATGGCGGCGACCGAGTCGTCGACGATATTCGCCGCAGTCCAGTCGGGCGAGCAGCCGGCAAGGTCGTAGAGAAAGGCCTCCAGCACCCGCTGTCCGGCTTGGGAGTGCAGCACCTCCGGATGCCATTGGACGCCGGCGAATCCGCGGCCGGCATCCTCGAAGGCGGCGATCGGTGCGCCGGCGCTCCCGGCCAGCGCGGTGAAGCCGCGGGGCGCGGCCGCCACCGAGTCGCCGTGACTCATCCAGACCCGCAGCCGGTCCGGCAATCCGGCGAGCAGGGTGCCGGGAACCTGGATCGTCGCCTCGGTCCGGCCGAATTCGCTGAGTCCGGTCCGCGCCACGTCGCCGCCCAACGCCCGGGCCATGGCTTGGAATCCGTAACAGATGCCGAAGGCCGGCACCCCGGCCTCGAACAGGGCCGGATCGACCTGGGGGGCGCCCGGGGCGTACACCGATTGCGGGCCACCGGAGAGGATGACGGCCTTGGGGCTCCGGGCCATGATCTCGGCGACCGACGCGGTGTGCGGCATGACCTCGGAGTAGACCTTCGCCTCGCGGACCCGCCGGGCAATGAGCTGCGCGTACTGGGCGCCGAAGTCGATCACGACCACCAGGTCGTGACCGCGTGACATCTCCTGATCGGCCTGACTCATGGCGTCCCTTTCACCGGAAGGAAGGCCCGAGTCTGCCATAGTCAGCCCCGATGGGCGGCGCTCCGGTCCGGGCGGATCGAGATCAGCCGCGCGACCTCCGGGCGGCATCGTCGAGCAGCTTGGCCAGGGTCGGGTTCGGCTGCGCGACCCGCTCCGTGGAGTGCGTCGAGGCGAGCGAGTACGAGTGGCCGTCCAGCGGACCGTCCAGCTTGTAGACCTTCTTGTCCCGGGGCAGCGGAGACGTCCCGCAGACGGTGTCCTTGGCCGGGAGCACACCGTTGAACAAGAACGCATTCCCGATCTGATTGACACAGCTCGAAGCCCCGTTCAGGTACAGCCCGTGCTGGCCCTCGTCATCGACCGACACCAGCCTCGTGTAGTCAGCGGTGGCCCGGTGAGCCGCCAGCGCACCCTCGTACGCGGTGGCCGGGTCGCCCTCGGACTGGAACATCAACATCCGCGGCGCCCCGACGAGATCGACGGTGCGGGTGGTCGGTGCAAACTTCCAGAACGAGCACATCGACACCGTGTTGGTGTAGCCGATGAACGGATACTTCACGGCGTCGCGGTCCGAACGCAGCAAGACGCCGGTCAGATCACGGGGATACTGCGAATCGTTGCACCGCACCGCCAGCTCGCCCCCGCCGACCTCGAAGGTCTCCTCGCCTTCGGCCTTGGCGGCGTCGGCCCGCAACGACCGGGCATCCAGGGATCCCGAACCGGCCCGCTGATTCCGCTTGATGATGGCCTGCGCCTTGGCCAACTGCGCCGGATCATTCGAACCGGAGACGATCGCCTGGATGTCGAGCAGGGCACTGGCCGCAAGCGGGAATTGGCGGTTGCTGTAGACGTTGCCGAGCAACTCATAGTCGGCATCGGTGACGGTCATCACGAACCCACCGCTGCGGTAGAGCGCGAGCAGGTCGGACCGGATCTTCTCGTAACGGCGCTTCACCTTCGCGGCCGTCGAGCCAAGCTCGTAGGTCGAGTTTCGGCGGGCGATCCAGGGGTACAACATCTGGTCCCGCCGCCGCTCGAAGGAGAACGAATCGGTCAACTGGTTGGCATACATCGACGCCGTCCAGTTCATATTCGAGTCGAGGATGAATCGCCCGGTGTGCGACGGGTAGGTGTCGGCGTACCACGCCCCCAGCCAACTGCCGTAGGAGTAGCCCAGATAGCTGAGTTTGTCGTAGGCCGGCTTGTCGTGGCCGAGGTAACGCCGGAGGAACTCAAGGTCGTAAACGGTCTGCTGCGTATTGACGAACTGGCTGAACTCGGTGCTCGAGCAGGCCTCGCCATAGACCTTGGCGCTGGCCAGCTCGGCGGTGTGGGCCGCTTTGCTGCGCGTACGCGGATCGTCGACCCCGGTCAGGCTGTCGATCTTGTCCAGTGTGCTGTAGCAGTGGATCCGCTCGCTGTCACCGAAGCCGCGTGGGTCGAGACCGAGCAGGTCGTAGTCGGTCCAGAACGCGGCATTCTCGGCCCCGAAGAACGCGGTGTCCTCCAGCGCGGGGACGCCGGGTCCACCCGGGTTCATGGTGAACAGACCCTTCGTCGTCCCCGTGGCCTTGGAGTACGCGATGGCAATTTCGATGTCGGGATGCTGGTCGGGGTGGCGCCAGTCCATCGGCACCACGACACTCGCACAGTTGGTCGCCGGTGCGTCCGGGAACTCGAAGCGCAGGAACAGGTCGAAGTCGCACGGCTGCCACTTCACCCGCTGATTGAGATAGCGATCCGGAACCGTCACCGCGCCCGGGTCGACCACGGCCGACGCGGTCGGGGCGGTGATCGCGCCGGTGGCCAGGGTGGCCACGGTCAGCAGCATCCCTCCGAGTCGAAGGCTGGCCGCTTTCGACAGCCGACGCCTAGCTGCGTCCATGGTCTTGTTCCCCGCCCCCCAGCGCCCGAACGGGGCGCGATCCGGGACTGACCCTAGGCAGTCGGACCGACAAACTGCAACGTGACAGCCCAGGGTCTCAGGCGAGATCCGGAGATTCGTTGCCGAATCGCAATCTGGGGTCGCTCGCGCATCGTCTCGAGATCAGGCACGACCCAGCGTTTTGAGGACCCGCATCACGGTGGTCATCGCTGAGCTGAAGGTCCGGCCGGTCAGTCCGTGGCTCGGTGCGATGGGCAGCCCGGACTGCGTCCCCACCGACTGGATCTCGACGAACCGCCGGATGCCCTCGCGGCCCTGCCGGCGTCCGAGGCCCGAATGCTTCATCCCGCCCATCGGCGCGTCGATGCTGCCGAAGGTCGCCGCGAACCCCTCGTTGACGTTCACCGTGCCGCAGTTGATCTTGCCGGCGACCAACCGGCCCCGTTCCGGATCAGCGGTCCAGACACTGGCGTTCAGACCGTATTCCGAGTCGTTGGCCCGGGCGATCGCCTCGTCGTCGTCGGCCACCGGATAGAGGCTGACCAGCGGCCCGAACGTCTCACCCGCGTAGCAGTCCATCTCCGGGGTGACGCCGGTCAGCACCGTCGGCTCGTAGAACAGCGCACCAAGATCATCTCGCCGTCGTCCACCGGTCAGAACCGTTGCCCCCTTGGCTTTCGCATCCTCAACGTGCTGGCTGATCCGATCGACCTGGGCCGAGTTGATCATGCCGCCCATGTCGTTGTCGTAGTCCATCGAACCGCCCAGCCGAATGGCTCGGGTGCGGGCGACGAAGGCCTGGGTGAAGTCGGCCATCAGCGGCGCGGCGACGTAGATCCGCTCGGTGGCGACGCAGAGCTGCCCGGCGTTGGCGAAGCTGGCCCGGACCGCCCCCTCGGCGGCCGTTTCGACGTCCGCATCGTCCAAGATCAACAAGGGATTCTTGCCACCGAGCTCGAGTGAGCAACCGATCAGCCGCTCGGCGCACTGAGCGGCGACCTTGCGGCCGGTTGCCGTCGAGCCGGTGAAACAGACATAGTCACTGACCTCGATCACGGCCGGTCCCACCACGTCGCCCGGTCCCATCACGACCTGCCACAGGTCGGCGGGCATCCCGGTCCCGCGCAGCAGCTCGACGCCGGCCAGCGAGATCAGTGGCGTCTGGTGGTCGGGTTTGAGCAGCAACGCATTGCCGGCGGCCAGCGCCGCCAGTCCGTCGGAGATCGCCATGGTGAAGGGATAGTTCCACGGCGCGATGATCCCGACGAGACCCTTGGGCACGTAGTGCCGGTCAATTCTGGTCAGCAGCGGGAAGATGCCTTCTCCGCGTTCGGAGTGCAGATAGCTGCGGGCCCGCCGGCCGTAGTAGCGGGCGGTCAGGGCCACGTGCAGCACCTCCTCGGTGGCGCTCAGCCGGGCCTTGCCGGCCTCGGTCTGCAGCAGATCGACGAATTCGTCGCGCCGGTCCAACAGATGATCATGAAAATCCAGGAGCAGCTTGGACCGCTGGCCGACCGAGGTGTCGGCCCAGGACCTCTGGGCAGTGCGGGCCCGGGCGGCCGCCTGGGTGATGTCGTCGGCCGTCGAGGTCGGCACGGCGCCGAGCACCTCCCCGGTCAGCGGTGAGCGCAACTCGGTCGTCGGCCCGGTGGCGCTGAGCAGCCCACTCAAACGGGCAAGGTCGAGCGCCCGACCTCGGGAGGACGTCATGAGCCCAGACTAGTGGCCTGTTGCGCCTAATCCTTGTGGTTTGGCGGCGTCCAGGTGCGTGCATCGCCAGGCCGACGAGGGAGGGATACCGGGTCGTATCACGACCGAGGAGAACGCCGCGAGGTGCGTGCCTGGGCGTCGCAAAACGCAAGGATTAGGCGCAACGGGCTACTAGTCACGCTCTCCTGGTCGGGGTGGTCTGGCAGCATCGTTGGCATGGACGCTGACGTGATCGTCGTCGGAGCAGGGTTGTCAGGACTGGTGGCCGCGTACGAGCTGGCGGAGGCCGGCCGCTCGGTGGTCATCGTCGACAGTGAGTCGCTCGACTCGCTGGGGGGACAGGCTCACTGGTCGTTCGGCGGATTGTTCCTGGTCGACTCCCCCGAACAGCGGCGGTTGCGGATCCACGACTCGGAAGAGCTCGCCCTGGCCGACTGGCTGGGCAGTGCCGCGTACGACCGACCCGAGGACCACTGGCCGCGGCGCTGGGCCGAGGCCTACGTGCACTTCGCCGCCGGGGAGCAGCGGCGTTGGCTGCACGGGCTCGGTGTCCGCTGGTTCCCGCTGGTGCAGTGGGCCGAGCGGGGCGGCTACACCGTCCCCGGGCACGGCAATTCGGTGCCGCGCTTCCATATCGTCTGGGGCTCGGGTCCCGGACTGGTCGAACCGTTCGCCGCCCGGGTGCTGAGCTCCACCCGGGTGCGGATCCGGGCTCGACATCAGGTCACCGCGCTCGAGACTGCCGATTCCGGCGTCCGGGTTTCGGGGGTGATTCTGGAGCATTCGGAGCGGCCTCGCGGAGTGCCGACGTCACGGACGGCCGTCGGGGAGTTCAGCTTCGGGGCCCAGGCGGTGGTCGTCGCCGGTGGTGGGATCGGCGGCAACCTCGACCTGGTGCGCAAAAACTGGCCGCTGGACTGGGGTCAGCCACCGGCCGAGCTGATCGCCGGCGTGCCCGACTATGTCGACGGCTCGATGTTGCCGGTCACCGAGGCGGTCGGCGGCCGGGTGATCAACCCCGACCGGATGTGGCACTACCCCGAGGGACTGATGAACCATGCGCCGATCTGGAGCCACCACGGCATCCGGATCCTGCCCGGACCGTCGTCGCTGTGGCTGGATGCCCGCGGACGGCGGTTCCCGGCCCCGCTGTTCCCCGGCTTCGACGCGCTCGGCTCGCTGCGGCATGTCACCGCGAGCGGGTTCGCGTACTCCTGGTTCGTGCTCGACCAGACGACACTGTCCACGGAATTCGCGCTGTCCGGGTCGGAGCAGAACGCCGATTTCACCGGTCGTGACCTCAAGTTGCTCGCGGCGCGGGTGAAGCCTGGTCCGACGCCCGAGGTGCGGGCGTTTCAGCGAGCGGGGCGTCGATTTCCTGGCGGCCGGGACCGTCGACGAACTGGCCGCCAAGATGAATCAGCTCGCCGGTGCACACCTCATCGACGCCGGAGCGCTGCGCGCGACGATCGAGGCTCGCGACCTGCAGGTCCGAGCCGGACTGGGCAAGGATCCCCAGGTGGTGGCCACGGCAGCCGCCCGGAAGTTCATCGGCGATCGACTGATCCGGGTCGTGGCCCCGCACGAACTGCTGGACCGCAAGGCCGGCGACGGTCGGGCCGGATCCGGCGGACCGCTGGTCGCGGTCCGGCTGCACGTGCTGACCCGCAAGACCCTCGGGGGGCTGGAGACCGATCTGGACGGTCGCGTCCTGGATCACGCCGGCTCACCTGTTCCAGGGGTGTACGCGGTGGGCGAGGCCGCCGGATTCGGTGGCGGCGGGATGCACGGCTATCGCGCGCTCGAGGGCACGTTCCTCGGCGGCTGCCTGTTCACCGGGCGGGTGACCGGGCGATCGATCGCCGCCAGTGTGGGGTGAGCGACCCTCCCTGCCGCCCGACGCCACGAGATTCCGTTAACCCGTCACCGACCGGTGAGTAAGCGGATCAGGGCGGCGCTGATCGATCCGCCGCAGACCCGGTCGTAGAAGCTGTAGCCGGGCATCGGGTTGCACTCCAGGCACCAGTAGGTCCCGTCGCGGTCGACCTTGAAGTCCCAGCCGGCGAAGGCCAGGCCCTGCTCGGCGGTACGGGCGACGAGGAGTTGGGCCAGGTCGTCCGGGAGCTCGGTGACCCAGCGTTCGGCCTCGCGGTCCGACCGGTAGTCGATCGCGCTGCTGGCGAAGCGGCAGGCGATCACCTCCTCACCGATCACATGCGCGCGTACGTCGTCGCCCTCGACCAGCCGCTGCACCATCACCGGCCCCTCGCTGTCGGCCAGCCGGTCCAGCGCCGGGGCCTCGATCTCCCGGGTGGTCGCCCGAGTGCCGCACAGTGGCTTGACCACCGTGCGGCCCGCGGCGGTGAACGCCTTCAGCGGTTCCGGATCACCCGACGCGATCGACTCCGGGACGAGCAGTCCGTGCGCGCTCAGCCAGGCGTAGTGCGCCGGCTTGTAGCTGTTCAACTGGTGGGCGCCGGGCCGGTTCACCACGACGCTGGTCGTCTCGCTCAGCCAGGCGTTGAAGCCGTCGAACAGCCCCCGCCAGCGCGCGGCGCCGGCCGGCACTCCGACGAAGATGGGCCGGACGTAGATGCCGCTCAGCTCGGCCGGTCGGACGGTCTCGGAGCCGCAGAGGATGTCCTCGGGCGCCGGCGGCACGGTCAGCGACCACGATCCCGTGGCGGCGATGTCGACGAGGTCGATCACGGCGAAGGCCACCTCCGATCGGAGGCACTGGGCCGCGAAATGCACCATCACCGGATCGGCCTTGGTGCCGGCGAGCGCGATCACCGGGCCTCCGCCCTGGGATCGGACTGCCGGACGGCCCACGCGACGAGGGCATCGCTGATCGAGGTCGTGTCCGGACCTTCAGCCGAATCCCCCAGCGACGCATCGATCCGGGCCAGAGTCGGCCGGTCCGCGGCATCGAGCAGCCACCAGAGCATCGCGACCTCGAGGTCGTACGCGGCGGCCGCCGAGAGCGACGCCGCGATGACCGCGGCCGGCACGGACTGAGCCAGCACGCGGCCGGCCACCACCCCGACGACCACCAGACGCGCGTCGGGGCGGGCCGGACGAAAGCGGAACGGCCCGGCCGCAGCGGCCACCGGGCGGTAGCTGTTGGCCCCGGTCGAATAGTCCTGGATCTCCCAATCACCGTCGGCGGCGTCGACTGGCACCGAGGAGGAGAAGCACTCCGGCCGGACCATCCCCGGGGCGAGCCGGCCCGCGACGCCGCGTACGGCGGCGGCCGAACTCATCGGGAGCCGGCCGACGGCGCTGACCTCGGTGGGCCGGTTGAGCACCGGCGCCCGGGTGAGCAGGCCGATGGCCCGAGCGGCGGCGGCGGTCTCGGCGTACAGGAATCGGTCGTCCGGTGACGACCCGAACGTGCGGTCACCGGTGGCCAGCCACATCAGGGGTCGGTCGGGGCAGATGACCGGCGCCTGGCCGGCGCCCTGTTCGATCGTCACCTCGCGGACCAACTCCCGGTGGGTGCGCAACTCGATCGCGACCGGTGCGCGCCGGGCGGCCCGGATCAGGTCCCGGGCCAGCTGAGCCTGATGGGAGTCATGACCGATGACTGCGATGACCGGGCTGGTCAATGATCACATCACCGGTCGGTACGGCGGGCGCGGCTCGTCCGGCTCGGCGGCTCCGTCAGGCGCATCGAAGATCAGCCCCTTGCCCTCGTCGGGGAGATCCTTCTCGTCGTTGTCCTTGACCTCCTTGAAGTCCTTCTCACCGTTCTCCTTCGGTGTCTCTTTGGCGTCCTTGTCCCCGTTCTCCTTGGTCACCTCCTTTTCCTCCTTGGTCTCCTTGTCCTCCTTGGTCTCCTTGTCCTCCTTCGACTCCTTATCGTCTTTCTCCCCCTCGTCCTTGCTCTCCTTCTCCTCCTTCTCGTCCTTCCCGGACTCCTTGCTCTCCTTGAATTCCTTGTCCTCCTTGAGTTCTTTGCTCTCCTTGTCCTCCTTCTCGATGTTCTCCTTCGTGTCCTTCTCCTCCTTGTCGTCCTTGTGCTGCTCCTTGTGCTCCTTGTCCTCCTTGGGGTCGGCCTCGGGCTTGAGCGGGGTCAGGGGCTCGTCACCGGCGACCGCGGCTGCGGCCTTGTCCCGCAGTGTCTCGTCGGGCGAATCCTCCAGTCGTTGATTGAGCCGACCGATGACGTCGACGCGGTCCTCGGGCGGGATGAACGGATCGGACATGAGTGCCTCCATGAGCGCAGAGATGGGATGGGGTGGGTCGCTACCAGTAGAGGACGACCGATTCGCGGATCACGAGACCGTGACCCTGCAGGGTGATGCGGATGTCGTCGGGTTCGACGGTCGGCGTGGTGCCGATCTGGTGAAGCACGTGACCGCTGTGCACCAGGGCGCGGCCAACGGCGTACGGGACGACGAGCGGTTCCGTCGTCGTGGCCTGCGGCACCCGATGCTGCGTGTCGGGATAGCCGATGCCGGGCCAGACCCGCAGCGACGACCCGGCCGCGGGCAGCCGGATGGGCAAGGTGAACGAGACCGTCCCGGTGGCCCCGGCGTAGGCAGGTCGCTCGAGCAGTCGCCGGTACTGCAGATCGAAGTGGAGGGAGGCGTTCGGTCGCTGCGGGATGCCGGCGGCGGTCCAGACGTGGAACCCCGGCAGGGCAAGATCATCGGCGTAGCCGACCGGGAGACCCATCGCGTCCTGCAGGGCGCCGGCAAGCGCGCGGTACACCTCGGCGAACGACTCGGTGAGCAGCCGGTTGGCCGACCTGGCCGGCTGATCGTAGGACGTCACGGGTTCGCTCGCCTGCGCCAGATCCATGTAGGCGTTGACGCCCAGGGTGAAGAAGGTCTGGTGGGGGGATCGGACCGCCCAGTGATCGCGGAGCCCGAGCACGGTGTCGGCCGTTCGATCGCATTCGGTTGCGGTGAGAACGTCAAGCTCACCCAGGGTGCCGATCCCGGCGACCCGACTGAACACACTGACCACCTGCTCATACTCGCCCTGTTTCGTGATGATGCCAGAGTCAGGGCGTACGCGGAAGAGCGCTCAGTCGGCGACGACCTCCGGGTCGCGCCCCGTGTCGCGCAGCACCGCTTGGTGATGCCGGACAACCTCGGCCACCACGAAGTTCAGGAACTTCTCGGCGAACTCCGGATCGAGCCGGGCGTCCTCCGCGAGCGCCCGCAACCGGGCGATCTGTTCGGCCTCACGGGCCGGGTCGGCCGGCGGTAAACCGTGCGCCGCCTTCAGAATCCCGACCTGCTGGGTGATCTTGAAGCGCTCGGCGAGCAGATGGACGAGGGCCGCGTCCATGTTGTCGATGCTGTTGCGCAGCCGCAGCAGTTCGTCGGTCACCGGGTCGCTCATGAGCGACAGCCTAATCAGCGCATCCAGGCCACAACGGGCTCATCCCGCCCTTCGACGGCTCAGGGCACGAAGCAGCCCAGATCCCTCGGGGACTCGCACCCGGTGAGTACGCTCGACCTCAACGACGCTCGACGAGGGAGTAGCACTGATGGCCCGTACGGCGATTTCCCCACTGGGCCTGACCATCGTCTTGGCGTGGGTGCTTCCGCTGGTGGCCTGCGGAACGTCGGGCACGCCGGCCGCGCCGGCGACGCCCTCGCAGCCCGGCACGGAGTTGATCATCGTCGTCGATGACGGCGGGGGGGCCAAGACCACCTGGAAGCTCAGCTGCGATCCGGCCGGCGGTGATCATCCGACGGCCGAGGACGCCTGCCGCGCGTTGGCCGAACACGGGGCGACCGCGCTGCCGGCGGTGGCGAAGGATCAGGTCTGTGGCCAGCAGTACGGCGGACCGGAGACCGCAACCATCACCGGCACCTGGCAGGGGAAGCCGGTGGCCAGTTCACTGTCCAGGAAGGACAGCTGCGAGATCGCCCGCTGGGAAGCATTGCGGCCCGTCTTCTCGGCGTGATCCGCCGGCCACGGTCAGCCGACGATGATCTCGACGCGCTGGAACTCCTTGACCTCGGTGTAGCCGGTGGTCGACATCGACTTGCGCAAGGCACCGACCAGGTTCATCGTCCCGTCCGGAACCGTGGACGGACCGAGCAGGATCTGCTCCAGCGTGCCGACCACGTCGAATCGGGCCCGCTGACCGCGCGGCAGGCTCGCGTGCCAGGCCTCCGGCCCCCAGTGGCAGCCGCCGCCGGGCGCCTCGGACGCCTTGGCCAGGGGCGATCCGACCATCACCGCATCGGCGCCGCACGCGATCGCCTTGGCGATGTCCCCTGATCGTCCGACGGAGCCGTCGGCGATCACGTGCACGTAGCGGCCACCGGACTCGTCGAGATAGTCGCGCCGCGCCTCGGCCACGTCGGACACCGCGGACGCCATCGGCACCGCGACGCCGAGCACCGACTGGGTGGTGGAGCTCGCTCCCCCGCCGAAACCGACCAACACCCCGGCCGCGCCGGTGCGCATCAGGTGCAGCGCCGCCTGGTAGGTCGCGCAACCGCCGACGATCACCGGCACATCGAGGTCGTAGATGAACTGCTTGAGGTTCAGCGGCGCCCGGTCGGCGGAGACGTGCTCCGCCGACACCGTCGTACCGCGGATGACGAAGAAGTCGACGCCGGAGTCGACGACGGCCTGCGCGTATGCCTGGGTGTTCTGCGGGGACAGCGCACCGGCGGCCGGGACCCCGGCTGCCCGGATCTCGGCGATCCGCTGCCCGATCAGTTCGGGCTGGATGGACTCGGCGTAGATCTGCTGCATCCGCCGCGTGGCCTCGATGGGCTCGGCGATGCTGGTGATCTCGTCGAGGAGCGGCTGCGGATCCTCGTACCGGGTCCACAGCCCTTCAAGGTTGAGGACGCCGAGCCCGCCGAGTTGACCGACCCGGATGGCGGTGGCCGGCGACATCACCGAGTCCATCGGGGCCGCGATCAGCGGGAAGTCAAAGGTGTACGCGTCGATCCGCCAGTGCAGTGAGACCTCCTCGTCGCCACGGGTGCGGCGCGACGGCACGATGGTGATGTCGTCGAAGGCGAATGCTTGCTCCGCGCGCTTGCTGCGACCGACCTCGAACAATGGAGTGCTCCTTTGGGCAGGGAAGAACTGGGGTCGAGATCGCGGGCGAACCGCTAGCCGGCATAGTTCGGGGCTTCGACGGTCATCTGGATGTCGTGCGGGTGCGACTCGCGCAGCCCGGCGGAGGTGATCCGGACGAACGACCCGCGTTCCTGCAACTCCGGAATGGTCGCGGCGCCGGTGTAGAACATCGACTGGCGGAGCCCGCCGATCAGTTGGTACGCAACCGCCGCGAGCGGGCCGCGATACGGCACCTGACCCTCGATGCCTTCAGCGATCAGCATCGAATCCGACGTCACATCGCCCTGGAAATAGCGGTCCTTGGAATACGACGAACTCCGGCCCCGCGACGCCATCGCTCCGAGCGAACCCATGCCCCGGTAGGCCTTGAACTGTTTGCCGTTGAGGAAGATCAACTGGCCGGGGCTCTCCTCACACCCGGCGAGCAGCGAGCCCAGCATCACCGTGTCCGCACCGGCCACGAGCGCCTTGGCGATGTCGCCGGAATACTGCAGGCCGCCGTCGCCGATCAGTGGGACCCCCGCCGGACGGCACGCCCGCGAGGCGTTGTGGATCGCGGTCACCTGCGGAACACCGACTCCGGCGACGACCCGGGTCGTGCAGATGGAGCCGGGACCGACCCCCACCTTCACGCCGTCGGCGCCGGCGTCGACCAGAGCCTTGGCTCCGGCATAGGTGGCCACGTTGCCGCCGACGATGTCGACACCACTGGCCGCCGGCTCGGATTTGAGTCGACGCACCATGTCCAGCACACCTTGAGAGTGTCCGTGCGCAGTGTCGACGATCAGCAGATCGACGCCCTCTTCGATCAACGCCATCGCCCGCTTCCAGGCATCACCGAAGAAGCCGACGGCCGCCCCCACCCGTAGCCGACCTTGATCATCTTTCGACGCGTCGGGGTACTGGTCGGACTTGACGAAGTCTTTCAGGGTGATCAGACCCTTCAACCGGCCGCGATCGTCCACCAGCGGCAGCTTTTCGATCTTGTTCTCCGCCAGCAGTTGCATGGCGTCATCGCTGCTGATGCCGACCGACCCGGTGATCAGTGGCATCGGGGTCATCACTGCCCCGACCAGCCGCGAGGGGTCATGCTCGAAACGCATGTCGCGGTTGGTCACGATGCCCAACAACGTCAGGTCGCGATCAACCACGGGGACACCCGAGATCCGGTAGCGACCGCACATCGCATCGGCCTCACCGATCGTGGCATCGGGCGAGATGGTGATCGGCTCGTCGATCATGCCGGCCTCGGAGCGTTTGACGATGTCGACCTGGTGGGCCTGGTCTTCGATCGACAAGTTGCGGTGGATCACCCCCAACCCGCCTTGCCGGGCGATCGCCACGGCCATCCGGGCCTCGGTGACGGTGTCCATCGGCGAGGAGACCAGTGGGATCTTCACGCTGATCCGCTTGGACACCCGCGTCTCGGTCTCCACGGCGGAAGGAATGACGTCGCTCTCGTTCGGCTGGAGCAACACGTCGTCGAAGGTCAACCCGAGCGTCTCGAACGGCTCGGGCACACCGACGGGCTTGAGTTCACCAGAGTTCGGCAACACGAGAACGGCCTTTCACTCGCAATCAGACGAGGTCACATCCTAATCCCGACGGCGACCCGGTTCACCACGGTGGGAGTGGGACGGACCGGTCCGCGACTGCCGGGTGGATCTGCGCTCGGGTGAAGTGACTACGCAACGGTGCGGCGGAGGGAGTCGAACACCTCTCGGTGTTCCTCGGACTCTGCGATCAGCAGCCGGAGCTTCGCCGAGGCCCGATGCTGCGCCACCCGGACCGCGTTCGGGCTCATCCCGAGCCGCTCGCCGATCACCTCCGACGATGCCCCAGCCGCGCGCATCAACAACACCTCCCGCATCCGCTGCGGAAGCATGGCCAGCACTTGGTTCGCGGCCCGGGCGTCGACCGCCGCGATCGCCTCCTCTTCGGGCGTCGGCGACGGCTCGGCCTGATCGGGGAACTCGTCGACCAGGAGGGCGGAGCGACTGAAGCGGCGCTGCATATCGGCCACCTTGTTGGCGGCGATCGCGTACACGAAAGCGGCGAACGGCGGACCGTGCTGGCGATAGCGGGGCAGCCCACGGATCACGGCGACGCAGGTTTCCTGGGCGACGTCATCGGCGGCGTCGACGCCGCCGGCGTAGGTGGCCAACCGGGACCGGGAGTACTTGAAGACGGCCGACCGGACGGCGGCGATCAGCCGGTCCAATGCCTGCACGTCGCCGGCCTGTGCGTCCGCCACGAGGTCGTGATCGGACAACAGGTGAGACAAATCTGTCGCCACCTGGCTACCCCCATTCGTCCCCGAGTGAAGGTGTTAAGAGAAGTCGGGCACTACTGTCTCAGGAACTTCGGACTACGACAAACCTTGGATTGGCTCAACGTGTGAAAAATTGATAACGCTTTGTCCGGCTCGACGTCGGCCCGCCTTGATCGCCGGCAAAACGAGGACCACCGGCGCGAAACGACGGTTGAATGGTGAATCTTCGCTCCGACTGCGGACGCTTCCGGACCGCAGGGCCGGAGACGCCAACAGGGCCCCCTCGACGAGCGAGGAGGCCCTGCCGGGCTCACTGACCAGCGTCAGTGCGAGTGCCCGTGGCCGTGGCTGTGGCCGGCCGAGGCCTCGTCTTCTTCTGGCTTCTCGACCACCAGCGTCTCGGTGGTGAGCAGCAGAGAGGCGATCGAGGCGGCGTTGGCGAGCGCGGAACGCGTCACCTTGACCGGATCGATGACGCCAGCGCCGATCAGATCGCCATAGACGCCGGTCGCCGCGTTGTAGCCGCTACCCGACTCCATCTCGGCCACCTTGGCGGTGACGACGTAGCCCTGCTCGCCGCCATTCTCCGCGATCCAGCGCAGTGGCTCGACCGCAGCCTTGCGGACGATCGCCACGCCGGACTTCTCGTCGCCGGTCAGGCCGAGGTCACCGTCCAACGCTTTGACCGCGTGGATGAGAGCTGAGCCGCCGCCGGCGACGATGCCCTCTTCGATCGCGGCCCGGGTTGCCGAAACAGCATCTTCGATGCGGTGCTTCTTCTCCTTGAGCTCGACCTCGGTGGCTGCGCCGACCTTGATCACGCACACACCGCCGGCGAGCTTGGCGACGCGTTCCTGCAGCTTCTCCCGATCCCAGTCGGAATCGGTCCGAGCGATCTCGGCCTGAAGCTGGGCGACCCGGCCCTTGACCTCTTCGCTCTGACCGGCGCCGTCGACGATCGTGGTGTTGTCCTTGGTGACCACGATGCGTCGGGCCCGGCCCAACACGTCGAGCCCGACCTGGTCGAGCTTCAGCCCGACCTCAGGAGCGACGACCTTGCCTCCGGTGAGGATGGCAATGTCTTCGAGCATGGCCTTGCGCCGATCGCCGAAGGCGGGAGCCTTGACCGCGACCGAGGTGAAGGTGCCACGGATCTTGTTGACCACCAGGGTGGACAGCGCCTCACCGTCGACGTCTTCGGCCACCACGAACAAGGTGCCCGAGGCGCCGATGATCTTCTCCAGCAGCGGGAGCAGATCACTCATCGAGGAGATCTTGCCGGAGTTGATCAAGATGTAGGGGTCGTCGAGGACGGCCTCCATCCGCTCCGGATCGGTCACGAAGTACGGCGAGAGGTAGCCCTTGTCGAACTGCATGCCCTCGGTGAACTCGAGCTCGGTGCCCATCGTGTTGGACTCGTCGACGGTGATCACACCGTCCTTGCCCACCTTGTCGAACGCTTCGGCGATCAACCCGCCGATCTCCTCGTCACGCGCGGAGATGGTGGCCACGTGAGCCATGTCCTCGGTGGTCTCGACGTCACGGGAATTCTCCCGCAGACGCTCGACGACCGCGGCCACGGCCGCGTCGATGCCCCGCTTGAGGCTGATCGGGTTGGCCCCGGATGCGACGGCCTTGAGGCCCTCGTGCACCAGAGCCTGCGCCAGAACGGTCGCAGTGGTGGTCCCGTCACCGGCCACGTCGTTGGTCTTGGTGGCGACCTCTTTGGCGAGTTGTGCGCCGAGGTTCTCGTACGGGTCATCGAGCTCGACATCACGGGCGACGGTGACGCCATCATTGGTGATGGTCGGCGCTCCCCACTTCTTGTCGAGAACGACATAGCGGCCCTTCGGGCCGAGTGTGACCTTCACGGTGTTGGCGAGGATGTCGACGCCACGCTCGAGTGAGCGGCGCGCCTCCTCGTCGAACTGAAGGATCTTTGCCATGGAAGCGATTCCCCTTACTTGTTGACGACAGCGAGGATGTCGCGGGCGTTCAGGAGCAGGAGCTCCTTGCCGTCGTACTTGACCTCGGTGCCGCCGTACTTGCTGTAGATGACGACGTCGCCCTCGGCGACGTCCAGCGGGATCCGCTTGCCGTTGTCGTCGACACGGCCAGGGCCGGTCGCGAGGACGGTGCCCTCCTGCGGCTTCTCCTTGGCGGTGTCGGGAATGACCAGGCCGGAGGCCGTGGTCTGCTCTGCTTCGAGAGGCTGAACGAGGATGCGGTCCTCGAGCGGCTTGATCGTTGCCACGTCAAACCCCTTTCACGGGTGTTGGTTGGTGAAGCTGTCGGATGGTCAAGATGTCGTCGCGGTGCCATCTCGGCCGCCAGCTCGCAAGCTGGCACACTCATGGCGAGAGTGCTAATCCGACATTAGCACTCGCCCTAACCGAGTGCCAGCATGCGGTCGTCCGAGGTCGGATCAGGATGGTCTTGAATGACCGAGCGCCCGCAGCCGAAACGGCTGCGGGCGCTGGATCCCAGCGAGCTGGGGTCGAACTAGCGAACGAACTTCACATCGGAGATCGTCTCTGAGTAGGCCGACCACGTGTAGTCGGTGTACGGCCCGTAGATCGACGTCTTCATCGTGCCGGCGTTCGGATCGACCTCGATGATCCGGACCGGATTGCTGCGGTCGTCATGCATGGTGGTCAGGAACGAGTAGATCTTGTTCCCCTTGACGCCGGTGTCGACCCGCGCTTTGGCGGCAATGCCGACGTGACCGGAGAACACCATCTTGACGTTCGGGTACTGGCTGGCCAGCTGATCGAACAGTTGCTTTCCGCTGGTATCGCCATAGCCCTGGTTACTCGTGTCGAGTCCGCCGCCGCCGTTCTCATAGCTGTGCGTCGAGATCATCACGTTGTAGTCCGGATGATCGGCGACCACCTTCTTGGCCCAGGTCACCGCGCCCGGCCGCGCACAGAACTCCATCGTGAGCACCATCCACTTAAGCCCGCCGGCGTTATAGAGGGTGTAGACGTTGTCGATCTTGCCACTCTCATAGGCGCCGCCGACCGACCCGAAGTCGCTGGTCTTGAAGAAGCTGTTCACCGTGGAGGTGTCGCGCTGCAGCTGGTAGGTCCGGGTCGCGTCCCGGGCCGCGCCGCCGACCCCGGTGGCCTGGGTGTCGTGGTTGCCGATGGCGAACGTGTAGGGAATGCCCGCATTGTGCAACACGTCGAACCCCTCTTTGGCCAGCCGCGCCTGCGCATGATCCGGGGTGTCCCAGTTCAGCAGGTCGCCGGTCTGCACCGCGAACTTCACGCCCTGCTTCACCAGCCACTCATTGCGGTTCTTGAACCGCGGATCGGTCGTCCGGGTGACCTCTTTCTGGGTATCCGGAATCACCGCGAACTTGAACGTGCCGGCCGGCGTCGGCGCCGTCGTGGTGGACGTCGGGGTCGGCGTCGGAGCGGTCGTCGTCTTGGTCGGAGTCGGGGTGGGGCTCGGCGTCGGGGTCGGCGTGGGTTTCGGCGTGGGATTCGGCGGCGTCGGGGTCCCGCTGCCCGATGCCGGGGCTGCGTAGAACGAGACGCCCTCGGAGGTCCAGCCCGCACTCACGAGCTCAGCCTTGGTGACTTCCGTGGCCAAGCGATGGCGGCTGCCCTTGCGGTAGCGCACGACCGGGATCAGGCAGTCAGCCTTGGTCGCCGATGCGTAGAAGGCGACACCTTGGCTCGTGTACTTGAAGAGCCGGCCGGCCGACTCGACCTCACCGCTGTCCTGGGAGAAGAGGAAGTCCTGAACGACGCCACCGCGGTACAGGGTGTTGACCGGGACGAGGCCAGCCTTGGCCGTGGTCGATGCCTTGAACAGCACGCCCTGGTTCTGGGTGAACCCGTATTTCGCCGCCGCGGTCGCTTCAGCCGCCCACGGAGTGACGATGCTGGCGTTGTTGGTGGGTTTGACCACAAGGCTGACCGGGTCGTTGAAGGCTGCACAATTGGGTGCGGCGGTCGGTACTGGTGAAGCTGTGGCGCCGGTGACGGGCGCGAGCGCTGAGGCTGTGAGAGCCATCAGCGCTGTGGCACCCACGGCCACAGCGGATCGAACTTTGAACATGAAATCGGGCTCCTTGTCGGAATGGCCCCCCCGAGGATTACCGGTGCAGCATAGGGCAGGATCACCGTTGGATAAAAGTTCAGTAACAGAATGGTCACGTTTCGGACACGCAGCCGACTTGCGGCGCACGCGTCGGTCGGCCTGTTCAGACTGACGAACCACGGTGATGTAACCAAGGTCACGCTCGAGGGCGGGACCTTTCCCAGCTGTTCCGGCGAGGAGCCGCGCTCGGTTCTGTCGGCCCTTGGTGTTCGCCCCGTGGTGTGCGTTCACCCCGTCGTGTGGCTTCACCCCGTGCCGCGGTCACCCGTACCGCGATCACCCCGTGCCGCTTCCAACCCCGTGCGATTTCAACACCCCGTGCGCTTTCAACACCCCGTGCGCTTTCAACCCCGTGCCGCGCCCAGCCCCTCGTACGCCCAGCCCCTGGTACGCCCAGCCCCCTCGTACGCCCCAATCCCCGCGTACGCCCAACCCCTGGTGCGTGCGGCCCCGTGGTGCGCCCGATCCCCGTGCGCCTGACCCCGGTGGTGCGCTCAAACCCGAGGCGCGGTCTCCCCGGTGCCCGGTCGATGACCGGCCCACTGAACCCGCGCGAGTGATCGGCAGGAGCCGATCAGTTCACCCACTTCAGCTTCGACAGTTTCGCTGAGTACTTGGTGAAGGTCTCGTCGGTCCACGGCCCGTACACCTTGGTGGAGAGGGTCCCGGCCTTCGTGTCGATCTCCACCAAGCGCATCGGGTTGGTGGAGTTGCTGTGGATCGTGGTGAGGAACGAGTCGATGCGGTTCCCGTGCACACCGTGGTCCACCCGACGGGTGGCTTGGCCGACGTGTCCGGAGAAGACCAGACGGACGTTGGCGTACTTCTTGACCAGATTGTCCCAGAGGTACTTCGGCGAGGTGTCGCCGTAGCCACCGTTGGAGGCGGAGATCCCGCCAGTTGACGTCAGGTACGAGTGCGTCGCGATGATCACGTTGTGTCGGGGATGGGACTTCACCACCGCGGCCGCCCAATTCACCACGCCCTTGCGTGGCCAGAGCTCGAGGTTGAGCACCAGCCAGCCGGCACCGCCGGCGGTGAAGACGTGGAACGAGTTGTCGACCTTGCCGGCCTCGTAGACGCCTTCGAGATCGGTCGTCTGTTTGCCAGCGCCGAGGTAGGCGTTGAACACCGTGGTGTCTCGCTGGAGCGCGTGGGTGCGGGCGCCATCCCGGGCCGAGCCACCGGGGCCGGTGGCCTGGGTGTCGTGATTGCCGATGCTCAGGGAGTAGGGAATGCCGGCCTTGTTCAGCGGCGCCAGAGCGTTTCGGGCAATCGCGTACTGACTGTGATCGGCGGTGTCCCAGTTGACGACGTCGCCGGTGTGGGTGACGAAGCGAGGATCGAGCTTGGCCTGATTGGCGATGAGCCAGTTGCTGCGATTGACGAAGCGACCGTCGGAGGAGCGCAGGACCTCCTGCTGGGTGTCCGGCATCACCACGATCGAGAACTTCGAGTCGACAGCAGGCTGACGACCGTAGAACTTGATGCCCTGGCTGTGCCAACCGGCGGCGATCAGGGCTGCCCGCTCGGCGGCCAGCACCACGACCCGGTGTCGGCCGGACTTGGTGTAGCTGTAGACCGGCGTCAGGCAAGACGCCGCAGTCGTGGCCGCGAAGAACGCCACCCCCTGATCGGTGTAGCCCAGGCGCGCCACGACGTCGGCGACCTTGGCTGCGTCGGGAGTGTAGAAGTAGTCCCCGGTCGAGGCCTTGTACAACCGGTGCACGCCGGCCAGACCACTCGCGCTCGACGACGCCATCAACATGGAGACGTCACGCACGGACGTGAAGCCGGCACCGGCGGCAGCGTCGGATTGGGCGCGATTCAAGGTGAGGTGACCCGACTGACGCGTCGGATTCACCCTGTCGTATACGACTTTGCTCATCGACGAACAGATCGTAGTGGCCGCATCTGCGGGGGTCGGCATGACAACGAGCACACCTAGGCCAAAGGTCGAGATGGCCGAAATGACGACGAGTCTTCTCAGATTCCCCCGGATCCGAGCGAATGATGGGGGCATCGCTGTTCTCCGTATGTCGAGCAAAATGTTTTGTTGTTGCGAGGAGACTAACTTCCTGGACCGCCCCCGGCAAACAAGGTCCAGATTCCTCTTGACCATTGTGATCCAGATCATGCCGTTTTTCTCGGTATTCGTCACAATGGTCGGATGTTCGCTGTGCCCTTGCCGTTCGCCCTGACCGAAAACGCGCTGACGGCGGCGGCGGCCGAGCCCGCACCGGACTCGTTGGGAGCGGCCACCCGCATGCGACAGCAATTCGGGACAGAGTTGGCCGTGGCCGCACTTCAGCAGGTCGGACTCCGTCGACAGGCAGCCACCAAGTTCGGCGACGCCGCAAACACGATGTTCTTCACCCGGCAAGGGCTGGAGCAGGCAACCCGCCCGGAGGTGGCCGCACGCCATGCCGCTCGATTGGTGGCCGCAGGTGCGCGTCGGGTCATTGACCTGGGCTGCGGTATCGGCACGGACGCGGTGGCTTTCGCCGCCGCTGGACTTGAGGTGGTCGCGGTCGAGATCGACCCGGACACGGCGACGGTGGCCCAGGCCAATCTGGGTCCGCACGCGACGGTGGTCGTCGCGGATGCCGAGGACTTCGCGAAGAGCATCCGCGCCGACGACGCGGTGTTCCTCGATCCGGCCCGGCGCAACGACCGCGGCCGCGTCTGGCAGGTGAGCGACTTCAGTCCGAGCTGGTCCCTGGTCACCGACCTCTTGGACGGCCGGCGAATCGCCGGCGCCAAGCTCGGACCCGCACTTCCGCATTCGTTCATCCCTGGGTCGTGCGAAGCCGAGTGGGTGACCCACCGCGGGTCAACGTTGGAGGTCGGGCTCTGGGCAGGTCCGGGGGCCGAGCCGGGGCGCCGCACGGCCCTGGTCTGGCCCGACGCGGAGCTTGTGGTCCGCGCCGCGGAGCCCCTGGCAGTCGGCGCACTCGGCGGGTACCTCTACGAACCGGACGGGGCGGTGATCCGGGCCGGCGGCGTGGCTCAGCTCGGTGCCGAGTTGGGTGCCTGGCTCCTCGACCCGCATCTGGCCTACCTGTCTGGAAACGAGCTCGTGCCGACCCCGTTCGCCACCGCGTTCGTGGTCCGCGAACAGTTGCCGTACGCGGTCAAGGACCTCCGGACGTGGGTCAAGGATCGGCAGGTCGGATCTCTGGAGATCAAGAAGCGCGGGATCGAGGTCGATCCGGCGGAGCTGCGCAAACGCCTCCGTCCGAGTGGACCGAACCGGGCCACGCTGGTCATCTCCCGCACACCGCAGGGTGCGGTGGTCGCGGTGGTCGATCGGGTGCTCCTCACTACCCTCGACCCATGAGCAGCGGAGGGGCCGAGCCCACACCCTCACCCGAGTGGGGCCTCCCGCGCGAGCGACGAGTCAGCTGGCACGACCCGATGGTGGGTGCCGGCTTCGGCCGTGAGGTCGCCGGTCGCGACTATCTGGCCGCGATGCTGGCCGGCGCCGTGCCGCCTCCGCCGATCGCCCAGCTCATGGGCTTCACTCTTGACCGGCTCGGCGACGGCGAGGCGTGGTTCAGGTGCACCCCGGACGAATCTGTCTACAACCCGATCGGCGTCGTCCACGGTGGCCTGGTCTGCACACTGCTCGACTCGGCCCTCGGATGCGCCGTCCACACGACGCTGGCCGCCGGGGTCGGCTACACCTCGATCGAGATCAAGATCAACTACCTGCGGCCGGTGACCGCAACCAGCGGACTGCTGACAGCCCACGGTTGGGTGACCAAGCCCGGCCGGCGAGTCGCCTTCGCCGACGGAGACGTGCGCGACGCCGACGATCGGCTGGTCGCAACCGCCTCCGGCAGCTGTCTGATCGGCGCCCTAACCACCCCTAACTGAGCCCGTCGAAGGGCAAGATCAACTTCCGCTTGGAGTCCCGGACGCCCTTCGCGCCCTGAGCCTGTCGAAGGGCAAGATCAACCTCCGCATCAACCCCAGGGGACTTTCGCGCCCTGAGCCTGTCGAAGGGCAAGATCGACTCCCCATCGCGCCCGGACACCCATCGCGCCCTGAGCCTGTCGAAGGGCAACATCAACCTCCGCATCAACCCCAGGAAACTTTCGCGCCCTGAGCCTGTCGAAGGGCAAGATCAACTCGCAACACCATGCTGCGCTTCGACAAGCTCAGCGAACGTAGCCTCCGACCCCACAAGGGGAACTAGCCGCCCATCGCGCCCTGAGCCTGTCGAAGGGCAACATCAACCTCCGCATCAACCCCAGGAAACTTTCGCGCCCTGAGCCTGTCGAAGGGCAAGATCAACTCGCAACACCATGCTGCGCTTCGACAAGCTCAGCGAACGTAGCCTCCGACCCCACAAGGGGAACTAGCCGCCCATCGCGCCCTGAGCCTGTCGAAGGGCAAGATCAACCTCCGCATCAACCCCAGGAGACTTTCGCGCCCTGAGCCTGTCGAAGGGCAAGATCAACTCGCAACACCTCTGCGCTTCGACAAGCTCAGCGAACGTAGCCTCCGACCCCACAAGGGGAACTAGCCGCCCATCGCGCCCTGAGCCTGTCGAAGGGCAACATCAACCTCCGCATCAACCCCAGGAAACTTTCGCGCCCTGAGCCTGTCGAAGGGCAAGATCAACTCGCAACACCCTGCTGCGCTTCGACAAGCTCAGCGAACGTAGCCTCCGACCCCACAAGGGGAACTAGCCGCCCATCGCGCCCTGAGCCTGTCGAAGGGCAACATCAACCTCCGCATCAACCCCCGGAGACTTTCGCGCCCTGAGCCTGTCGAAGGGCAAGATCAACTCGCAACACCCTGCTGCGCTTCGACAAGCTCAGCGAACGTAGCCTCCGACCCCAAAGGTGAACCAGCCGCCCATCGCGCCCTGAGCCTGTCGAAGGGCAACATCAACCTCCGCATCAACCCCGGAAACCTTCGCGCCCTGAGCCTGTCGAAGGGCAAGATCAACTCGCAACACCATGCTGCGCTTCGACAAGCTCAGCGAACGGAACCTCCGACCCCACAAGGGGAACTAGCCGCCCATTCGCGCCCTGAGCTTGTCGAAGGGCAAGATCAACCCGCAACAGGACGGTGCGCTTCGACAAGCTCAGCGAACGTAGCCTTCCGCGCTCGGGGTGGGTAAGGGCCCGTAGCCGCTGGGAGCTAGACGAGTATCCGGCTGACCGGCAGGCTGGAATCGGCGCCGATGTCGAGGGCGCTGGGTTGGCCGCCGGCTGCGACGATCTCCGCTCCGAGGACGGCGATCATGGCTCCGTTGTCGGTGCACAGACCGGGTCGGGGCGTACGCAGCGCGATGCCTTGCTCGGCGGCCCGCTCGGCGAGCAGGGCGCGCAGCCGGCCGTTCGCGGCCACTCCCCCGCCGATCAGCAGGTCGGTCGCACCGGTCGCGGCGCAGGCGTCCACGGCCTTCGCGCTCAGCACGTCGCAGACCGCTTCCTGGAAGCTGGCCGCAACGTCGGCGAGCGGTACTTCGAGGCCGTCGTGCTCCCGCGCCTCGACCCAGCGGGCGACGGCGGTCTTCAGCCCGGAGAAGGAGAAGTTGAAGCGGTGGTTGGCCTGATCCTTCCGCGCGGTCAGCCCGCGCGGGAAGGTCACGTACGCCCGGTCTCCGGTGGCGGCGCGGTCGATGTACGGCCCCCCGGGATAGGGCAGGCCGAGGACCCGGGCGACCTTGTCGTACGCCTCCCCGGCGGCGTCGTCGATGGTCGAACCGAGCTCGGTGATGCCGTCGGTGATGCTGTCGACCCGGAGCAGGGAGGTGTGACCGCCCGACACCAGCAGCGCGACGCAGGGGGTGGGCAGGGGTCCGTGTTCGATCAGGTCGACGGCCACGTGACCGGCCAGGTGATTGACCCCGTAGAGCGGTTTGTCGAGCGCGTACGCGAGTGCCTTCGCGCTCGCCAGTCCGACGACCAGCGCTCCCATCAGTCCGGGGCCGGCGGTGACGGCGACGCCATCGATCTCGGTCAGGTCGATGTCCGCGGTGGCGCAGGCCCGTTCCAGCGCCGGCACCATCGCCTCCAGATGGGCCCGGCTGGCGACCTCAGGGACCACCCCGCCGAAACGTACGTGCTCCTCGACACTCGAGGCGACCTCATTGGCCAGCAACTCGTGACCACGGACGATACCCACGCCGGTCTCGTCGCACGACGATTCGATGCCCAGGACCAGCGGTCCGCTCATCTGTTCTCCTGCAGGTCGTAGAACTTCATGATCAACGCGTGCCGGCCAGGACCGTAGTAATTCTGCCGCGCGGTCAGCTGCTCGAACCCGGCGGCCTGGTAGAGCGCAATGGCCGGCTCGTTGTGATAGTCCACTTCCAAGATCGCGGCTCGGGCCCCGAGATGGCGTACGGTCTGCAGTCCGGCCCGCACCAGTTCGTGACCGATCCCCCGACGGCGATGCTGCGGGGCGACGACCAGGCGGTGCAGGTCGGCCAACTCGCCGATGGTCTGGAAGCAGATCACCCCGACCGGGTGGTGACCCCGGGCGATCAAGATCGTTCGACCTTCACCGAGCAGCTCGCCCTGCCAGCTTCGGGCACTCCATTGCTCACCGGCATCGAAGCCGGAGCGCTCCAAGATCATGATCGCATCAAGATCATCGCGGCGGGCGGCCAAGATGCCGATGTCCGGCTGCCGGGGTGGCTGGCTCATCGCGGTTCGGACGTCCCCTGCGGTCCGGATGCTTTCGGCGGTCCGGAGGCCCGCGAGGGTCCAGCCGAGTAGTGCAGAACGGACTTGCGGCGTACCGAGGGCGTCGCATCCGGGCGCCGGAGGTAGAGCGGCTCGTGTCCGGCGTCGAGGAGGTCTATCCCGTAGGCGGCCAGAACTCCGGGATCCAGCCGACGTGGCCCCGGCGCGGCTCGGAGTCGGTCGGCGTACAGATCGGCTCCCGGTCCGACCACCGGAAGCTCCGGCAGCGCGTCGGGGGACGACACCTGCGGGTCGCCGATCCGCCGGCCGTCGGCGCCGTAGCGGGCCCAGTAGACCTCGTGCCGTCGGGCATCGGCGGCCACCAGGAAGTCACCGGGCTGAGGGCCGTGCTGCCGGGCCAGAACGTCGAGGCTGCACACGCCGCGTACGGGGCAGCGGAGCACCGAGCCGAGGACCCGGGCACTGACGATCCCGACCCGCAGTCCGGTGAACGGTCCTGGCCCGAGACCGACCACGATCCGCTGGACCGCACCGATACCGATGCCGGCCTCGGCGACGCACCGGGCAATCAGCGGCGTCAGCTGCTCGACGTGAGCCAGCTGATCCGTCACGGTCGCGGTCGCCACGACCTCGTGGCCGTTGGCGATGCCGACGTTCACCGTCGTCGAGGTGTCCAGGCCCAGCACCCAGGCGCCGTCAGCCATGATCAACCTCCAGCAGCCCAGCAAGATCAGCGTCGTTCCATCGCGGGCCGACCGACCGTAGGGTCACGATCCGCTCGCTGTCGTCGGCTTCTGGATGATCATCGACTGCCGACGTCCAGATATCGATCTCGAGTCGGTCCTCCGACAATCCCTCGGCGATCCCCTGGCCCCATTCGACCACGGTCACCGCGTCGGCCGAGGTGGCCTCGAGATCAAGATCGTCCAGCTCGTAGGCACTGCTCAGCCGGTAGGCGTCGACGTGTACCAGAGTCGGCCGACCGGTGGTCGAATGATGAACCCGGGCAAGCACGAAGGTCGGGGAGATGATCGGGCCCTCCGAGGCCAGGCCACGACCGATGCCCTGGGTCAGGGTGGTCTTGCCGGCACCAAGATCACCGGAAGCGATGATCACGTCGCCCGGCCGCAGCAGACCGGCCAGCCGCTCACCGAGACCCTGCATCGCTTCGCCAGTGGGAATCCTGATCGCCATCGGCAGTCGTTTGGCCAGCACGACCCCGTACGGGGCGTCCCGGTCGATGACGAATCCACGGTGCTGCCAGAAGGCGATCAGCTCGCCGAACTCGCGCCGCGCGAACAGCTCGACCTGGCGGAAGCCCATCGTGGCGGCCAGTTCCTCGGCTGCGGCCACCATCGCCGACGCGATGCCGTGCCGCTGGAATTCCGGGTGCACCGAGACCCGGTGCAGGCTGGCCAAGCCGGAGGGATCGGGTAGCACCAAGATCACCCCCGCCGGTCGGCCACCGACGGCGGCGTAGATGCCGCCGCCCTCGGCCAGACCGACGGCCACCGACTCGGCCGTCTCGGCTATCGCGGTGGACGGAGGGTCGAGTGGTGGCCGCGCCCCGAAGGCCGCATGGATGACCTCGACCATCGCGGCAGCATCGTCCACCGATGCCACCGAGACCACCAGGTCAGATACCGAGACGCTCACCAGCCAGGAGTTTAGTGTCGTGGGTCAGCGATCGCGCCGCGGTCCGCGGTGGAAGGGCTTCTGTTCGTTCCGGCCGCGGCCATGTCCACCGCTCTTGCCGTACGGGCGGTCGGCCGCTGACCGACGCCGAGCGGGCGGAGGCGCAATCAGCCGCTCGTACACCGACTCCGAAACCGGTCCCGACTCAATGATCTGGGCACCGGTCGCTTCGACCAGCACCCGGTCGCCCGGCTGGCCCGGCAACTCGACGGCCCGGACTCCGGCCTGACCGGTCAACCTGCTCAACTCACGACGCTGATGCGGCAGCACCAGCGTGACGACCGTGCCGATACCACCGGCGCGGGCCGTCCGGCCGGCGCGGTGCAGATATTCCTTGGGGCCGCCGGGCGGATCGACCTGGAGCACGAGGCCGACCTCGTCGACGTGGATGCCGCGGGCCGCAACATCGGTGGCCACCAGCACCGGCAGGCTGCCGTCTTTGAAGACCGACAGGATCCGGGTGCGGGCACCCTGAGCGAGTCCGCCGTGCAGCGCTCCGGCCAGGACACCGGCCGCGCGCAACTGCTCGGCCACCCGATCCGCGCCGCGTTGGGTGCGAACGAAGATCAACGTACGGCCCGGCCGACCGGCGATCTCGGCGGTGACCTGCGCTTTGTCCTTGGGCGCGACGTGCACCAGGTGGTGCGCCATCGTGCTGACGCTCGCCTGGCCCGAGTTGACCTGATGCGTGACGGGGTTGTCCAGGTAGGTCCGGACGACCCGATCCACCGCACCGTCGAGCGTCGCGGAGAACAGCAGTCGCTGACCGCCGGACGGCACGGTGTCCAAGATGGTCGTCACATCGGGCATGAAGCCGAGGTCAGCCATGTGATCGGCCTCGTCCAGGACCGCAATCTCGACCCGGGTGAGGTCGGCGGCGCCCTGATCCATCAGGTCGATCAATCGGCCTGGCGTGGCGACGACGATGTCAACGCCCCGCTGGAAGGCCCGCAACTGCGGCGTGTAGGACATGCCGCCGGCCACCAGCACGACCGACAGGCCGGCGGTCTTGGCCAGTGGGGTCAGCACGTCGTGCACCTGCATGGCGAGCTCGCGGGTCGGCACCAGCACGATGGCCCGCGGGGCGGAGGACGTGCCACCGGCCAGCGTCGCGATCATCGGCAGGCCGAAGGCCAGCGTCTTGCCGGAGCCCGTCTGGCCGCGACCAAGCACGTCGCGACCGGCGAGGGCATCGGGGATCGCCGCCGCCTGGATCGGGAACGGGCTGGTGATGCCGTCGGCGCGCAGGGCCGAAACCAGCGAGGCCGGCAGTCCGAGTGCCGCGAAATCGCCGCTATGGGACGCGCCGTCCGCTTCCGGTGCGGATTCGAGCTCGATCGGCTCGGCCTGATGACGTTCGATCGGCTCGGGTCGCTGGACGCGCTCCGGACGGTCGCGTCGCTCGAAACGATCACCCCGCTCCGGACGATCGCGACGCTCGAAACGATCACCCCGCTCCGGACGATCCGTGCGGTCGAAGCGCTGCGGCTCGGAGCGACGCTCATAGCGCTCGGTGCGCGGCGGCTCGGAGCGACGCTCATAGCGCTCGGTGCGCGGCGGCTCGGTGCGGCGCTCGGGGCGATCGGTGCGCTCGAAACGATCGGGGCGCGCGGCGCGGTCCGGTCGAACCGTACGGTCGGGGCGATCGGTACGGTCCGGTCGAACCGTACGGTCCGGGCGGTCACGACGCTCGTAGCGATCAGCGGTCGCCGGACGCTCGAAGCGCGGGCGTTGCTCCCGCGACTCGTAGCGGTCGGTACGCTCGGGGCGCTGACCGCGGTCCGGACGATCGTCGCGGGTCCGGGCGTTGCTGAAGCCGCGACTGTCGCGCGCTTCCGGCGTACTCCGGGTGAAACCGCGCTTGCTGTTGTCCCGGGCCGACCGGCTGGGCCATTCGGCGCGATCGGGTCGGGTGTGAGACTTACGGGCCGGACGAGCATCGCGCTGGTCCGTGGCCTTCGGCGCGCGGCTGTCGGGCGCGTCGGATCGGCGTTCGCGGCCGGCGAACTCCTCGGATCGATTGCGCGGCAGACCACCGCGACGACGCGGAATGTGCCCGCGTTCGGCGCGCTCGGCCGCTGACCAGCGCTTCTTGGGCGTGCCGTCACGCTTGACGGATTTGGGCGACATTTCTTCTCACTTCTGCCCGCGCTCCGGCGGACACTCATTCAGGCACGTCAGCGCCCTGACCTGAACGGTGGTGGGAAGACGAACCCAGCTGCGCCCGCATCATGGAGGGCGCTGGTTGGCCCGACTGCGACGGCAACCGGGAAAGAGCCATCCTATCAGCGGGAAGCCGACGTCAGAAATGCCGCCGGGCCGCCCCTGGTCGGACCCTCCCTTGGAGCCGAGGGCTCAGAGCCGAGCGCTCAGGGCCGAGCGCGAACCCGGTCGATCAGCCGATCCAGGACGCCGTTGAAGATCTCGTGGTGCTCGATCATCCCGAGATGCCCGCAGTGCGGCACCCGGCGTGTCTCCGCGTGGGGCAGCAACTCGATCATCCGGGCCGTGTGGTGGATCGGGGTGATCATGTCGTCCTCGCCACCCACCACCGCCATCTCGACGTGCTGCAACTGCTGCAGCGCCTGGTATTCGTCCAGTTCGGCGAAGGCCGGATAGAAGTCCGCCACCACCTCGAGCGAGGTCTCGGAGAGCATCTCGCTGGCGAACTCGACATAGCTCACCGGGACGTCGGAGCCGAACGCCATCCGCCGGGTCACCACGTAGCCCAGATCGCTGCCCGCCCGCCGTCCACGCTCGACCAGCTCGGGGATCCGGTTGAGCGTCGCCATCAACGGTTGGGCCATCCGCGAGAACGTCCGCCCGGGCAAGCCCCGAATCGGCGAGTAGTCGGCCATCTCGCCGGCCGACGTGGAGAACAAGGCGACGCCCCTGATCCGGTCACCGAACAGTTCGGGATGCGTCTGGGCCAGCCGCATGATCGTCATGCCGCCCATCGAGTGTCCGATCAGGATCAGTGGTCCGCGATCAGCGAGCTCGTCGAGCACCTGCAGCAGGTCGTCCGCGAGCTGAGGGATGCGGCAGTTCTCCGGTGCCGAGCGGCTCGACCGGCCGTGGGACCGCTGGTCGTAGAGCACCTGTGGGATCGCCCCCAGGTAATGCGCCCGCTGGAAGTGCCAGCAATCGAGGCTCAGCGCGTACCCGTGCACAAAGACCAGCGTCAGATCCTCCGCGTCACCTTCATCGACCTCGGCGTGCAGCACGACACCGTCCGGGCTGGTGATGCCGATGCCGGGTGAGCGCAGCGCGAAGAAGTCCTGCACCTCCGCGGCCGAGCTGCGCAAGATCCGCTTGGAGACGATACGGCGTTCGAGCTCGAGGCCAAGCGCGATACCGCCGGCGGCGAACGCCGCGACACCAGCCGCCAGGCCGACACCTTCGGTCAACCGGCGGGCCATCGGCCCTCCTCGGCTCCGGGTTCCGAGCCGCGCCGGTGTCGGCGCGGGACGCGCGAGCCGATTCGGGTGACGATCTCGTAGCCGATGGTGTCGCACCACGCGGCCCAGTCCTCGGCCGTCGGCTCGCCGTGCTCGCCCGGCCCGAAGATCAGCACCTCGTCGCCGGTCTCGGCCCCGGCGTTCGGTCCAAGATCGACAACGAACTGATCCATGCACACCCGCCCACGGACCGGCGAGCGGCCACCGCGCCAACCGACTTGAGCCCGGTTGGAGGCGTGGCGCGGAATGCCGTCGGCATAGCCGAGGGGCACCAAGCCGACGGTCGTGGGCCGATCTGCCGTCCAGGTCCAGCCGTACGAGACCCCCGCGCCGGCCGGAATCGCCTTCACGATGGCCAATTGAGCGCGGAGCGTCATGGCGGGCCGCAGGGTGATGTCGGCGCGATGGGCGATGCCCGGCGCCGGATCGATCCCGTACGCGGCAATGCCGATCCGCACCAGGTCGAGCCGGGCCTCGGGCACCGCGAGCGCGCCGGCGGAGTTGGCCAGATGCCGCAGCGTTGGCGTCAGTCCGGCCGACCGGGCCTGCTCGTACGCCGCCGCGAAAGCCGCCAGCTGATGGTCGATCGAGGGGTGCCCCGGCTCATCCGCCGCCGCCAGGTGCGACCAGATCCCGACCACCTCGACCGCGCCCACCTGCTCAGCCTCCGCGGCGGCGACGCACACCGCTTCCCAGTGGTCCGCGGCAGCGCCGTTGCGCATCAGCCCGGTGTCGATCTTGAGGTGGATGCGGGCCCGGCGCTCGACCGTCGCGGCCGCCGCCGCGAGCCGCGAAACCTGGTCGAGCGATTGAGCGGACACGTCGATGTCGGCGGCGACCAGCGGACTCAGGTCGTCGTCCGCGCCGTAGAGCCAGGTCAGCAGCCGGCCGCTGTCTCCCGCCGCGCGCAGGGCCAGTGCCTCGCCCGGCGTCGCCACCCCCAGCCAACTGGCCCCGGCCGCTCGCGCTTCCCGGGCACACGGCACCATGCCGTGCCCGTAGCCGTCGGCTTTCACCACCACCATGACCTCAGCGCTGCCGACGAGGTCCTTGATCGCTGTGACATTGGCCCGGAGCGCGGAAAGATCGACGTCGGCGCTCGCCGTACGGGGATCGATGAACGGCCCGGCCGTCATGCAGGCTCCTGCTGCAGCTCGCCGATCAGCCGACCGATGATGACGGCCAGCTGATGCGGCGGCATGACCCCGGGATGCCGGCGTGCGGCGAGAGCCTGGATCGAAGCCCCGAGCTGACCGGCGCGCGGGGCCGGCAGGCCGGCGGCGAGCAACGCGGCGCAAACCCCGGCCAGCACGTCGCCCGATCCGGCCTGCGCCGTCCAGGCGGGACCGGGCAGCGCGACGAGCACCGGCGTGTCGCCGGGGCGGGCGACGAGTTGAGTGGCGCCCTTGAGCAACACCGTCGCTCCGGTGTGTTCGGCGGCGGCGCGAACGGCGCGGAGCGGATCGGCCTCGACCCAGGGGCGCTGCTGATCAAGCAGCGCCGCGAGCTCGCCGGCATGGGGGGTCAACAGCCAGCGGTCAGGCACCCGGGCCGGGAGATACTTCAGCCCGTCCGCGTCCACCACGACCGGCAGACCCTCGTCGAGGGCCTGGGCGAGCACCCGCGCACCGTCGGCCCGTTCACCCCAGCCCGAGCCGAACAGGTGCGCCTGGACCCGGCCGGCGGAGAAGACCACGTTCGGCAGCTGCGCGCCGATGATCTCGGCTGGACGGTCGGCACCGAGGAAGCGCACCATGCCGGCTCCGCCGTACACGACACCGAAGGTCGAGAGCACGGCGGCTCCCGGATACTGGTCAGATCCGGTGTCGATCCCGACGACCCCACGCGCGTACTTGTCGGCGCCGGCTCCGGGGTACGGCCAGGTCGCGGCGAGCTCAGCTTCGGTGATCGCCTCCAGATCCGGCCCCAGATCCACCCCATGATCATCGAGGCCGATGTCGATCTCCTCGATGGTCCCGCAGCGGCTGCGGGCCGGCTCGATCAGGTGGCATGGTTTGCGATGCCCGAAGGTCACGGTGCGTTCGGCCTGGATCGCCGCCCCGGGCACCGCACCGGTGTCGGTGTCCACTCCCGAAGGGAGATCGACGGCGAGCACGGGAATCGGCCACCGGGCTGTCGCCCGGCCGGCCAGTTCGGCCCGTCCGGTCAGGCCGGGACGACCGCCGATGCCGAACATCCCGTCGATGAACAGATCGATCGCGGGTGGCGGTCGGTCGCCGAGATCATCGAGGCCGACGGCGGCCAACGAAGCAATCCGCCCGCCGGCCGCCCGCAGGGCCGCGGCACCGGCCGCATGGGGGTCACCGAGCACCGGCACCGCCACCACCTGCGCACCCCGGTTGGCCAGCCGGACGCCGGCGAACATGGCATCGCCCCCGTTGTTCCCGGACCCGACCAAGATCACCACCCGGGCGCCGTAGACCGAATCCCGACGGTTGATCAACATCTCTCGGGCGACCCGGGCCAGTCCCGCCGCCGCCCGTTGCATCAGCGCGTCGGCGCCCTCGACCTCGATGGCGGCGTCTTCGAGCTTGGTGATCTTGGCCACCCGGTACGCGGTGACTACGGCCGGGGCCACTCTGATCAAGCCTCGCAGACCACGACGGCCGACGCGATCCCGGCGTCGTGCGACAGGCTCACGTGGATGGTGGCGATGCCGAGCTCGGCGGCCCGGGCCGCGACCGTTCCGATGATCTTGAAATGCGGCCGCCCGAACTCGTCGGTGACAATCTCGGCATCGTGCCAGGCCAGACCGGCCGGAGCACCGAGCGCCTTGGCCAGCGCCTCCTTGGCCGCGAACCGTGCCGCCTGGGAGGCAATCGGGCGGGCGGCCTCGGCCGGCGTGAAGAGACGGGCGATCATCGTCGGGGTCCGCGTCGCCGACGCCGCGAAGCGGCTGACGTCACAGACGTCGATGCCTACACCGATGATCACTCGACGGTGACCGACTTGGCCAGGTTGCGGGGCTGATCGACGTCGTGGCCCTTCTGCGTGGCGAGCTCACAGGCGAACACCTGCAGCGGCACGGTGGCCACCAGCGGCTGCAACAGGGTCGAGACCTTCGGCAACCTGATCACCACGTCGGCGAATGCGTCGACTTCATGATCATCTTCTTCGACCAGCACGATGGTCTTGGCGCCCCGAGCGCGGACCTCCTGCAGATTGGAGACGACCTTGTCGTGCAACAGATCCCGACCGCGCGGCGGCATCACCACGAAAACCGGGAGCTGATCTTCGATCAACGCGATCGGGCCGTGTTTGAGCTCGCCGGCGGCGAAACCTTCGGCATGGATGTAGGCCAGCTCCTTGAGCTTGAGCGCGCCCTCCAGCGCCACGGGATAGCCGACGTGGCGGCCGAGGAAGAGCACCGAGGGCTCGTCGGCGAACTCCTTCGCCAGAGCCATCACCGGCTCGATGTCGGCCAGCACCTTGGCGATCGCGTCCGGGATCGACTCCAGCTCCCGCATCGTGGCCTTGATCTCGTCACCGAACTTGGTGCCCCGGACCTGCGCCAGATAGAGGCCGAGCAGATAGCAGGCCACCAGCTGGGTCAGGAATCCCTTGGTCGAGGCGACGCCGATCTCCGGCCCGGCATGGGTGTAGATCACCGCGTCGGACTCCCGCGGGATGGTCGATCCGTTGGTGTTGCAGATGGCCAGCACGCGGGCTCGTTGCTCGCGCGCGTGCCGGATAGCCATCAGGGTGTCGGCGGTCTCCCCCGACTGGCTGATCGCCACGACCAGGGTCGTCGGTCCGACGATCGGGTCCCGGTACCGGAACTCGCTGGCCAGCTCGACCTCGCACGGGATGCGCGTCCAGTGCTCGATCGCGTACTTGGCGACCAATCCGGCGTAGAACGCCGTCCCGCAGGCGATCACCACGATCTTGTCCACCGCCCGCAACTCGGCCTCGGAGATCCGGATCTCGTCCAGCGTCAGCCGGGACTGCTCGTCGTGTCGACCGAGCAGCGTGTCCGCGACGGCCTTCGGCTGCTCGTAGATCTCCTTGCGCATGAACCAGTCGTAGCCGCCCTTCTCCGCGGCCGAGAGATCCCAGTCGACGTGATAGGGCCGAACAGCAGCCGGCTTCCCGTCGAAGGTGGTCACGATGACGTCGTCGCGGGTAATCATCACGACCTGGTCCTGCCCGAGCTCGATCGCCTCCCGGGTGTGCTCGATGAAGGCGGCCACGTCGGACGCGAGGAAGTTCTCACCCTCGCCGACCCCGACCACCAGCGGTGAGTTCCGGCGCGCTGCGACCACGACGTCCGGATTCTGGCTGTCCACCGCGACGAGGGTGAACGCGCCCGCCAACCGTCCGCACACCGTCCGCATGGCGTCGTCCAATCGGGCGCCGGCGCTGACTTCACGACCGAGCAGGTGGGCGACGATCTCGGTGTCGGTCTCGGAGACCGGGGTGATCCCCGCGGCGGTCAGCTCACCGCGGAGCGCGACGTAATTCTCGATGATGCCGTTGTGTACGAGGGCGATCCGGCCGTCCGCGGAGGTGTGCGGATGCGCGTTCACGTCGTTGGGTCCCCCGTGGGTCGCCCACCGGGTGTGCCCGAGTCCGAGACCGGTCCGTGGCAACGTCTGCTCGCTCAGCAGCTTCTCCAGATTGCCGAGCTTTCCGGCCTTCTTGGCGACCTGGAGCGTGCCGTCGGAGACGATCGCCACGCCGGCCGAGTCGTACCCGCGATATTCCATTCGGCGCAGACCTTCGACCACCACGTCGAGCGCCGCACGAGGTCCGACGTACCCGACGATTCCGCACATGCGCTGAACTTTACCGGCGCCGCCTGGGATTGACCGATAGCGCGACCAAGCGCCACTAGATTGCTCTGCATGCCGGACGACGCGCAGGTCTACGGCCCGTACGTGGAGCGCAGCCGGGCGGACTGGGCCGAGCTGGCCGAGCAGATCCCGATCGGGCTGGACCCCTCGACCCTGGAACGGCTGCGCGGTCTCGACGACCCGACCAGCATGCGCGACGTGGCCGAGGTCTATCTGCCCCTCACCCGGCTGCTCAGCCGCTATGTGTTGCACACCGGGGAATTGCACCAGTCGACCAACGAGTTCCTCCGGCTGGACACCGGCCGTACACCGTTCGTGATCGGCATCGCGGGCTCGGTGGCCGTCGGCAAGTCGACCACCGCCCGGCTCCTGCGGGAGTTGCTCGCCGCGTGGCCGGAGCACCCGCGGGTCAGCCTGATCACCACCGACGGATTCCTTCGGCCGAACGCCGAGCTGGAACGGCTGGGGCTGATGCACCGCAAGGGCTTCCCGGAGTCGTACGACCGCCGGTCTCTCCTGCGTTTCGTCATGGACGTCAAGTCCGGC
Source organism: uncultured Actinomycetota bacterium (assembly GCA_963731295.1). Classification (GTDB taxonomy): domain Bacteria; phylum Actinomycetota; class Actinomycetes; order Propionibacteriales; family Propionibacteriaceae; genus Microlunatus. The sequence goes on along the minus strand of CAVSUP010000003.1, from coordinate 502,387 downwards.
CGCGCAGCGGTGTCGGCACCGGTCTACAGCCACCTGGTGTACGACATCGTGCCCAACGCGACGGTGACCGTCCGGCGGCCCGACATCGTCATCGTCGAGGGATTGAACGTTCTGCAGCCGGCGCGCCAGCGGCCGGACGGCACCACCAGCCTGGCCGTGAGCGACTTCTTCGACTTCTCGGTCTACGTCGACGCCGACACCGAGGACGTCCGCAACTGGTACGTCACCCGATTCCGTTCCTTGCGGGACACCGCCTTCCAGGATCCGCGCTCCTACTTCGCCCGGTACGCCCAACTCACCGAGGAGCAGGCGGTCGAGCAGGCCGAACAGCTCTGGGACACGATCAACGGTCCCAATCTGACCCAGAACATTCGCCCGACCCGGGGCCGGGCCACCGCAATCCTCCGGAAGGACGCGGACCACCGGGTCGAATGGGTGCGGATCCGCAAGGTGTAACTCCCGTCGCAGGGATGTATCAGGCCCCGCAGTCGGTGCTCCTTGTCTGCGAGTCACCAAAGTCCTGGTCGGGGGATCCACACTCGGGGGAGAGCCGGTCGCGTACGGGGTGCGCGGGTGGGAGGAATCGCGTAGCGCCGGTCTATGGAGCAGGACATCCGTGCAGGCCGGCTGCTGAACGGCGGCCGGCCTGCGCAGTTTCCGCGGGCGCACGACGTCGGTTCCGAGCAGATGACTGACCCGCCGGTACGGTCGATGCATGAGCACCAGCCAGTACCCCGCCGCCACCTCGTCCGCCATGCCCAGGGTTGCGCTGACCGCCGGCAGCGCCTTCAAGTTCGGATTCTTCGGCGCGCTCGGCGTCTTCGTGTTCTATCTGATCGTGTCGGTCGTGTTCGTCGTCATCGGTCTCGTGCTGGCTGCGGCCGGCACCTTCAACTCGCTGCTGCCCTATCTGCAGCGATGACCCCCGGGGTCGGCCTCCAGCGTCGGGCGCAGCCAGGAGCGCGCGATGCGGCCTGCGGATTGTCGAACGTCAGAGGGCGAGGGTCGTCTTGACCACATCGGCCAACCGGTGGGCCATCTCGTTGGCCACCTCGTAGCTCTCGGCCTCGACCATCACCCGGACCAGCGATTCGGTGCCCGACGGGCGGAGCAGCACGCGGCCGGAATCGCCCAGCTCGCTCCCCGCCGCCGCGACGGCCGCCAGCAGTTCGGTGTCGCTGTCCGCGCGGGACTTGTCCACATCCGGCACATTGATGAGCACCTGCGGCAGCCTGGTCATCACCGACGCCAGCTCCGCAAGGCTCTGGCCGGACATCGCCATCCGACTCATCAGGTGCAATGCCGTCAGGACGCCGTCGCCGGTCGTCGCGTGCTCGAGCATCACCACGTGGCCGGACTGTTCGCCGCCGAGCGTGTGCCCGCTGCTCCTCATGGCTTCCAGGACATACCGGTCGCCCACCCGCGTCTGCACGACGGTCACGCCGGCACTGCGCATGGCCTGGAAGAACCCGAGATTGCTCATCACGGTGGCCACCACGGTGTCGTTCTTCAGCCGACCCGCCGCCCGCAACGCCAAGGCGAGGATGGCCAGGATCTGGTCACCGTCGACGATCCGGCCGGTCGCGTCCACGGCCAGGCAGCGGTCCGCGTCCCCGTCCAGCGCGATGCCGATGTCGGCGTGCTCGGCCACGACGGTCGAGCGCAACGAGTCCATGTGGGTGGAGCCGCAGTCGAGATTGATGTTGAGGCCGTCGGGCCGTGCGTGGATCCGGATCACTTCGGCGCCCTGGGCCTCGAAGGCCGCTGGGGCCGCCTGATATGCGGCACCGTTCGCACAGTCGACGACGACTTTGATGCCTTCGAGGCTGACCGGCCGGCCCAGGCTGTTGACGATGTGCGCGACGTAGGTCTCGACGAGCGATTCGTCGCTGGTCACCCGGCCGACGCCGGCGCCGGTCGGTCGGGCCCAGGCTTCGCCCATCCGGCGTTCGATCGCGTCTTCGAGCGCATCGTCGAGTTTGCTGCCGCCGCGGGCGAAGAACTTGATGCCGTTGTCGGGCATCGGATTGTGACTCGCCGACAGCATGACCCCGAGATCGGCGCCGCACGAGTCGGTGAGAAAGGCCACCCCAGGAGTGGGCAGGACGCCCAGTCGGACAACATTGACCCCCGCGCTCGCCAGTCCGGCGACGACCGCGGCTTCGAGGAATTCACCGGAGGCGCGCGAGTCCCGACCCACTACCGCCAGCGGCGTATGACCCCTGAACTCCCCGGTTTCCGCGAGCACATGAGCGGCCGCCACGGAGAGATTGAGCGCCAACTCGGCGGTGAGCGCCTCGTTGGCCTTGCCGCGTACTCCGTCTGTTCCGAACAGCCGACCCATGAAAGCTGCAGCGCCGGCGATCAGCGCTTGCTGTACTGCGGAGCCTTGCGGGCCTTCTTGAGACCAGCCTTCTTGCGCTCCTTGATGCGGGCGTCGCGGGTGAGCATGCCGGCCTTCTTCAGCGCCGGGCGGCTGGCCTCTTCGTCGACCGAATTGAGGCAACGGGCCACACCGAGGCGCAGTGCGCCGGCCTGGCCGGTGACCCCGCCGCCGTGGATCCGGGCGAGCACGTCGTACGAGCCGGAAACCGCGGCGGTGGCGAACGGCTCGGCGACGATCTGCTGGTGCACCTTGTTCGGGAAGTAGTCCGCGAGGTTGCGGCCGTTGATCGTCCACTGGCCGCTGCCCGGAACGATCCGGACACGGGCGACAGCCTCCTTGCGACGACCGGTGGCACCGGCCGGCGCGACGACGGCGGGCCGACCCGACGGTCCCAGGGACACCGTCGTGGTGGCCTCGGAACGGTAGGCAATCTCGCGCTCTTCCTCGACGAACGGCTTGACCTCGTCGATGACGTCGGTTTCGGTCGCGGCTTCAGACACTGGTTTTCCTTGCTTGGAGTTCGATCGTGGGCTTGATGGGCGTGATCAGCACTACTGCGCGACCTGGGTGATTTCGTAGGCCGCCGGCTGCTGCGCGCTGTGCGGGTGCTCGGGACCGGAGTAGACCTTGAGTTTCTTGATCAGCTTCCGGCTCAGCTTGTTCTTCGGCAGCATGCCCCAGACCGCGAGCTCGACCGCCTTGCGCGGATCGTGGTCCAGCAGGTCGCCGTACGGCACGGACTTCAGGCCGCCCGGGCGACCGGAGTGCCGGTGGGCCATCTTGTCGGTCCGCTTACTGCCGGTCAGAGCGATCTTGGACGCGTTGACCACGACGACGAAGTCGCCGCCGTCGACGTGCGGTGCGTACGTCGGCTTGTGCTTGCCGCGCAGAAGGGTGGCAGCGGTGACCGCCAGCCGTCCGAGGACGATGTCGTCGGCGTCGATGACGTGCCAGGACCTGGTGATCTCACCAGGCTTGGGGCTGTACGTAGACACGGTCGGTGACCAGCTTCCTTAGGTGCGAGCGAACTCGGTGGTGATGAACTGCTTGAGTGGGTAAATCTTTGTCGCCTCCGAAACCCAGTGGCTGGGCGCGCGGTGATGACACGCGCCTGGACGCAACAGCCGCCCAGATTACCGTCGAAAACGGCCCCCGGTCAAAGTGAGTGAAGCAACCCGGCCCACGAGCGATACGTACGCCGCTCACGAGCTCTGCCCGCGGGCGGAGAAGGGAAATGGTGGCCCGAATCACTAGGGCCCCCTACTAGTCGCCGATCCCTACCCACACGTAGGTTGTCCGCATGACCGATACGCTCAGCATTCGCGACAACCGTACGGGTCGCGAGTACGAGGTCGCGATCACCGACGGCACTGTCCGCGCGGCCGATCTCAAGCAAATCGCCGTCGATGACGAGCCGGGGCTCGCGACTTACGACCCAGGATTCGTCAATACGGCCTCATGCCGCAGCTCCGTCACCTTCATCGACGGAGATGCCGGAATCCTGGAATACCGCGGCTACCCGATCGAACAGCTGGCCGAGAAGTCCACCTTTCTAGAGGTGGCCTATCTGCTGCTCAACGGCGACCTACCCACCACCGACCAATTGGGCACTTGGACCCACGAGGTGACCCACCACACGTTCCTGCACGAGAACATCAAGCAGTTCATCCAGGGCTTCCGCTACGACGCTCACCCGATGGGCATGTTGATGGCTTCGGTCAGCGCGTTGTCCACTTTCTACCCCCATGCCAGTGACATTGCCGACCCGGTCAACCGGCAGTTGCAGATCACCCGGCTCATCGCCAAGATGCCGACGCTCGGCGCCTTCGCGTACCGGAACGGGCTTGGCAAGCCCTACGTCTACCCCGACAACGACCTGTCCTACGTCGAGAACTTCCTCGCCATGTTGTTCAAGATGAGCGAGCCGCGGTACGCCGCCGACCCGCGCATCGTCAAGGCCCTCGACGTGCTGTTCATCCTGCACGCGGACCACGAGCAGAACTGCTCCACGAACGCGGTGCGTTCGGTTGGCTCGTCCCAGGTCGACCCGTATTCGGCGGTCGCGGCCGGGATCGGCGCACTCTACGGGCCGCTGCACGGTGGCGCCAACGAGGCCGTGCTGAAGATGTTGCGGCGGATCGGCTCGACCGACAACATTCCCGCCTTCATGGAGGGAGTCAAGGCCGGCAAGGAAAAGCTGATGGGCTTCGGCCATCGGGTCTACAAGAACTTCGATCCGCGGGCGACCATCATCAAGAAGGCCTGTGACGACGTTTTCGAGGTGACCGGGGTCAACCCGCTGCTGACCATCGCCAAGGAACTGGAGAAGATCGCGCTCGAGGACGAGTACTTCGTCAAGCGCAAGCTCTACCCCAACGTCGACTTCTACTCCGGCCTGATCTACGAGGCCCTGGAGTTTCCGCCGGAGATGTTCACCGTGCTGTTCGCCATCGGCCGGACCCCGGGCTGGCTCGCCCAGTGGTCGGAGCTGGTCCAGGACAAGGAACAGAAGATCGCCCGCCCGAAGCAGATCTACACCGGCATCCGCACCCGCGACTTCACCCCTATGGATCAGCGCTGACCCCCTGAGCCACTGTCGAACGCGGCGCCCTGGCGTCGAACCAGCGCCCTGAGCCAGTCCAAGGCTCGGGGCGCTTTCGCCGGTCGCGCGTCGCACCAGCCGTCCCAAGTTCCCCATGTTGCATGGGGAACTGGCGCCTTACCCAAGAAGCTTCCTGGGTAAGTTGCGAGTTTCCCAGGTAAAGAGCCGGCTGGCCATCGCCCGCCCGCCGTAGCCGATCAACCAACGCCATCCGACCCGCGACGCCACTCCCCCGGGCCACACCACCTGCCCCAAGTTCCCCAGGTTGCATGGGGAACTGCCGCCTCACCCAAGAAGCTTCCTGGGTAAGTTGCGAGTTTCCTAGGTAACAGCCCGGGCTGGCGAGATCCACGAGCCGACAACCGAAATGTGCGTACGAGGAACGCTCGAGCCTGCTCTTTCCTACCGGATGCGATCGTCGCATCACCGTGGGAGGCGCATCGATGTCGATCATGCTCGCGTTGCTGTCGTCGATGCTCCTGGGATCGGCCGACTTCGTCGGCGGCGTCGCCGCGCGTCGGGCTCCGGCCGCGGTGATCGTGGTCTGGTCCAACGCGATCGGCCTGCTGGCCGCCCTCGCCGTCGCCATCGTCCTGCCCGCGCCGTTCGGCCTCACCGACATCGGGTGGGGCCTGCTGGCCGGCACCTGCGGCAGCCTGGGTGCCGTGCTCCTCTACCGGGCGCTGGCCCTCGGGCTGATGTCGACGGTCGCACCGGTCACCGCCGCCTCGGCCGCGGTCATTCCCGTGGCCATCGGAGCCGGCATGGGCGAGCAGTTGAGCGGTCCAGGGCTCATCGGGATCGGCTGCGCGGTGGCCTCGATGGCCTTGGTCTGCCGCAGCCGCGAGCCGCGCGTGCAGGTACCGCAGGCCTCTCGGGCCCTGATTTTCGCCGTACTGGCCGGGGTGTCGTTCGGGGCCTTCCTCGCCCTGCTGGCCCAGACCTCCGCCGACGCCGGGATCTGGCCGCTGGTCTTCGCCCGTTGCGCGTCGGTCGCGGTGCTGATCAGCTACGCGCGGGCCCGCGGGCTGGCCCTGCGGATCGGACCGGGCGTCACCCAGCTCGCGGTCGGTGTGGGTGTCTTGGACATGGCGGCCAACACCGCGTTCCTGCTGGCGATCGCCAACGGCCAACTCGCCGTCACCGGGCTGCTCGCGTCCCTCTCCCCGCTCGGCACCGTGCTACTGGCCCGGATCATCCTCCGCGAACGGCTGCGTGGACTGCAACGGCTCGGCACGGCCATGGCGATGGGCAGTGTTGTCCTGCTCACCCTGCACTGATCATCCGGCCCAGATCACCGGCTGGGGATCAGGGAACCAGGCCCGCGTTCAACACGGCCTGAACGGCAGCGGCATCGCCAGTCACCCGAAGTTGATCATGGTCGAGGCGGAGCCGCCCCCAGAGCAGCAATAGCAGGGCCGGGGCCGGTCCGCTGATCGTCGCGTCCGGAGCTTCGGCGCCGCTGATCCCCACACCGGCGAGGATCCACTCGGCGTCGACCCCGTCGGGTCGGACGGCGAGCGACACGCTCAGCGGGGCCATCCGATCGAGCCGAACCTGGCGCGGGAACAAGACGTTCACCACTTCGTCGATACCATCCACGGCAAGGTCCTCGTCGTAGCCGATATCGGTGCCGACGGCGAGGCCGAGATCCCACCCGTGCACCGCCGTTTCGTGGGCCTGACGACGCGACCAGAACGCGGCGGTACGCGGTTGCGGCCCGAAGCCCCAGGCCGGGGTGACCGGATCCACGGTTCGCAGGGTGTCGAGCAGGGCGTCGGCCGTTCCGCGATACCAGGAAACCAGCGCGTCATGATCATCAACCGGGGCGACAACCTCTGGGGCATTCGGATGGCCGGCGATGATCGCGTGCCGCGCCCACAAGTGGGTCCTGCCGAGATGGGCGATCAGGTCGGCGACCTTCCAGCCCGGACAGGACGGCACCGATGCTTCAAGATCGGCATCGGCCAGCAGGCTGGTGATCATGGACGCCATCCGAGCCAGATGCTGCTGGCCCTGCTCCGCGGTGATCATCGGGCCCGGGCCACCCGCGCCTCGTCCCACACCGGTTCGTCCGCCTCGTACACGCTGCCGTCCCCGCCGAAGACCAGGAAACGGTCGTAGCCGCGGGCGAACCAGCGGTCATGGGTGACGGCGACCACCGTTCCCTCAAAGGCATCCAGCCCCTGCTCGAGCGCTTCGGCCGACTCCAGGTCGAGGTTGTCGGTCGGCTCGTCCAGCAGCAGCAACGTCGCGCCGCTCAGCTCCAGGAGCAGGATCTGGAAGCGCGCCTGTTGGCCGCCGGACAGCGACTCGAACTTCTGCTCGGCCGCATGGGCCAGCTCATAGCGATCGAGCTTGCGCGACGCCTCCTCCCGGCCCATGCCGCGCCGGTGATCGTCGCCGCGGTGCAGGATCTCCAGCAGGGTGCGGTTCAACAGCTCAGGATGGTGGTGGGTCTGGGCGAACCAGCCGGGTCGCACCCGGGCGCCCAGTTTGGCCTTGCCAGTATGAGACACCGGGGCGATCGCCACCTCGCCGACCGGCTGATGCTCGATATCCGGATCGGATCCCCCGCGAGCCAGCAAGCGCAGGAAGTGCGACTTGCCGGATCCGTTGGAGCCCAGCACCGCGACCCGGTCCCCGAACCAGATCTCACCGCTGAACGGCTTCATCAGTCCGGTCAACTCGAGGTCCTTGATCACGATCGCCCGCTTGCCGGTCCGACCGCCACTCAGTCGCATCGACAGCCGCTGCTCCAGGGGCACTGCCTGCGGCGGTCCCGCCTCCTCGAACTTGGCCAACCGGGTCACCGACGCCTGGTAACGAGACGCCATACCCGAGTTGTACGCGGCCTTGTTGCGATACATCAGCATCAACTCGCGGAGCTTCTCGTGCTCTTCGTCCCACCGTCGGCGCAGTTCCTCGAAACGGGCAAAGCGCTCTCGGCGGGCTTCGGCCAGGCTGGCGAATCCGGAGCCGTGGATCCACACCGAATTGCCGGCGGCACCCAACTCCAGCACGGCTACGGTCCGGGCCGCCTGAGCGAGTAGTTCCCGATCATGGCTGACCAGGAGCACCGACTTGGAGCTGCTGGCCAGCTGGGTCTCCAACCAGCGTTTGCCGGGGACGTCGAGGTAGTTGTCCGGCTCGTCGAGCAGCAGCACCTGATCCGGTCCGCGGAGCAGCGCCTCGAGCGCGAGTCGCTTCTGTTCACCGCCAGAGAGTGTGGTGACCTCCCGCCACTTGGCCCGGTCGTACGGGATACCGAGCGCCTCGGTGCAGCAGGCGTCGAAGATCACCTCGGCGTCGTAGCCACCCGCATCGGCATAATCGGCCAAGGCTTGCGCGTACGCGAGTTGGGTCTTTTCCGTCTCGTCGTTCATCAAGATCAACTCGAGCCGGTCCACGTCGGCGACGGCGGAGCGCAGCGCCGGTCGGGTGAGTGAGAACAGCAGATCCCGGACGGTCGAGGTATCGCGGATACTGCCGATGAACTGCCGCATGACTCCGAGCCCACCGCTGCGCGACACCGAGCCGGCGGTCGGGATCAGGTCGCCGGCGATGATCCGCAGCAGCGTGGTCTTGCCGGATCCGTTGGGACCGACCAGAGCCACCTTCGCGCCGTCGCCGACCCGGAACGACACGTCGTCGAGCAACACGCGGCCGTCAGGGAGGTGATAGCCGACGGCGGAAAGATCGACGTGGCCCATGGTCGTTCATCGTAGGCGCACGACGTGCCGCGGACGACCCGATTTCCCCGAGGCCGGGTCAGGCGACGAGCAGCATGGCCAGCGCCGCCGTGTCGGCGTCGCTGTGCGGATCGATCCCGACCTTGCTCACCAGATGGGTCACCGTGCCTTCGACGTCGGCCTCCACCCAGGCGGCTCGATGGTCGAGTCCGAGATGCGGGAGTCCGGGCAGGAAGACGCAGCCGGAGGCGACGTCGTAGTCGGGCACCGAGCCGAGCGTGCTGGACGGCGGATGCAGCACGATCAGTCCGGGCGGCTGGAGATCGGCGAACTGGCCGGGCCGCAGCGGATGATCACCGAGCAGTTGGCCCTCAGCGGCCACCAGACCGACGGCGTGCATCTTTGGCTGCTCGGGCAGGTCCTCGCGAACCCGGAACACTGTGCTGCCGTGCAGCATGCCGGGGACCGCCGCGATCTGGACGGCGAGCACCAAGAACTTGGCCCACTCCACGGTGTCGTGCGGCCAGCGCCCGATGATCATGAAGCCGTACAGCGAGCCGTCCGACTGCAGTGGTGCAACCTCGATCGATGGTCGAAAGCCATCCATGATGACCTCCCTACTCAGCCGAGCACGCGCCTTTCGGGCAAAAATAGCCCGGCCAGCCTGGCTCCATGGTGAACGCCACGCGCTTAGCAGACAAGAGGGTACGAGTGCCAGCCACGTACGTGTTCGCCGAATGTCATCAATCTGCAACATGCGGCGATGAACGTGCGGCGGGCAACCTGATCTCCGCGCACAGGTGCCAGACCGGCTCGGCCGAGGTGAGCTCGACCGCACCGCCGGCCCGGGTCACGAGCTCGCGGACGATGGACAGTCCGAGGCCCGAGCCGCCGAAGTCGCGTGAGCGCGCCCCGTCCAACCGGGTGAAGCGCTGGAACACGCGTTCGCGGTCGGCCTCGGCGATCCCCGGACCGTCGTCGCTGACGGTGAGCACGGCCCGCTCGCGATTGCCGGGCAAATGATCGACAGCCGCCTGCAGCTCGACCCGCGACGTCGCATAGCGGACCGCGTTGCCGACGAGGTTGCCGACGGCCCGCCGCATCTCGTCCGGATCGACCATGATCATCACCGGCCCGCCGTCGGCCACCGTGACCGGCACTGCCGCCTCGCTGTATCCCGCCGCCACGTCGATCATCAACTGCCGCCCGTCGATCATGGTCAGGCGGGCCGGAGCCTTGGCGTCGGCGTCCGAACGGGCCAGCAGCAACAGATCCTCGACCAGCCCACTCAGCCGGCCGAGATCAACCAGCAGCTCAGCCGGCAGTGTTCCCCCCTCGCCCAGATGCGCGGCGACCTCCAGCTGGGTCTGCATGCTGGCCAGCGGGCTGCGGAGTTCGTGGGCCGCGTCGGCGACGAAGGCCCGTTGCCGCTCGCGGGATTCGGCGAGCCGGTCGAGCATGTCGTTCAGGGTGACGGCCAGGGCTCGGATCTCGTCGGCGGCCTGGGGCTCCGGCAGCCGCTCGGCCCGGTCCGGACCGACCAGTCCGGTATGGCTGATCTGTTCGGCGCCGGCGCGCAGCTACTCGACGGGGCGGAGGGTCCAGCCGATCACCCGCCAGGCGATCGCGGCCAGACCGACGACCAGGAGTGGGAAGGTGATCAACAGGGCGTTCCGGAGCGCCCGCTGGGTGGCCAGCACATCCCCGTAGGGCAGCGCCGCGATCACGCTCACCGGTTCCGCGGCCGGCCCGGCGGTCACGGCCCGCACTCGCAGCGGCCCGGCCACGCCGAGGCGTACGCCGTCGATCACCACCGGCTGCCCGCTCAGGGCCTGGCTCAGTTCGTCCGGTCGCAGCAACGGGGTGATCCGATCGGCGGTGGCCGACCCGCTGATCACCCGCTGCCGGGCGTCGACGACCTGGACCACCTGCGCACCCGACGTCGGGATCAGGGTGGGCAGCCGATCCTCGTTCACCATCGTCGCCACATCGTTGGCGCTGGCCAGCGCGGTGTTGTCCAGGGTCCGGTCGACCACCAGGCTCAGTGCACCGTAGAAGGCCAGCCCACTGATGATCAACGCCACGCTGACGCCGGCGATCCCGATGATCATCAACCGGCCCCGAAGACTCATTGTCCGCAGCAGGCTCATTGTCCGAAGTTCGCAGCAGGCTCATCGTCCGCGGCAGACTCACGACTTCGTCAACCGATAGCCGGCCCCGCGTACGGTGACCAAGGGCAGGTCGGCGATCTTGCGACGCAGGTATCCGACATAGACCTCGACGGCGTTCGGCGCGACGTCGGCCGCGTTGTCCCACACATGATCGAGAAGCTCGGTCTTGCTCACCACCCGCCCGACGTGGCGGATCAGGTACTCCAGCAACGCGAACTCGCGCTGGGTGAGCTCGACCACCTCGCCGCTCGCCTGCACCTCACGGCTCGCCGGGTCGAGTCGCACCGAGCCCGCCTGGAGCACCGCCGGTCGGGGTGAGGCCCCACGCCGCAGCAGGGCCCGGATTCGGGCCAAAAGCACCACGAACGAGAACGGCTTGGTCAGATAGTCGTCGGCGCCATCGTCCAGAGCGTCGGCCTGGTCGTGTTCGCCGTCCTTGGCCGACAACATCAGCACCGGCACCCAATTGCCCTCGGCCCGCAACTGGCGCACCACCTGATATCCCGAGAGTCCGGGCAGCATCACGTCGAGCACCACGACATCGAAATCACCGTGCCGAGCCAGCTGGAGACCGTCGGACCCGGTCACTGCGGTGTCCACCACGAAACCCTCCGCGGCCAGCCCGCGGCGCAGTGCCCCGAGCAGCCGCTCCTCGTCGTCGACCAGCAACACCCGCACGCGCCCAGTATGAGCGGTCCGGCTTACGATTCCTGCGATGTTGCCGCCGACCCTGCGAGAACACGAATTCACCCCGATCGAGACCGCACGCCTGATCCTGAGGCTGGCCGACGAGGGCGATGTCGATGCGTTCCTGGACAGCTTGTCGCGGCCGGACGTCTGCCGCTACCTGCTGCACCCGCCGTTGTCCCGGGAGGAAGTTGCCGCCCGGATCGACCGCACATCGGGCTGCCGCGTGCTGCGGGCCGACCGGGACGTACTCCGGCTGGCCATGGTGCGCCCGGACACCGGCACGGTGATCGGCGAGCTGGTGCTGATCACCGATTCGGCCGCGGCGGCCTGCCTGGAGATCGGCTGGGTGTTGCACCCGGATCATCAGGGCCACGGGTACGCCGCGGAGGGCGCGCGGGCCCTGCTCGGCTACGCCCTGACCGAGCTGGGAGCCCACCGGGTGATCGCGCAACTACACCCTGGGAATACGGCCTCGGCTGCACTGTGCACCCGCCTGGAGATGCGGCAGGAGGCTCATCACCGCGCCGACATCTGGGTGAAGGGCGCCTGGGAGGACACCGTGATCTTCGCGATCCTCGGCGATGAATGGCGCCCGTAGCCGGTCAGGCGACCCCAACGCCTCAGGGTTCTCACAGCCACTCAGGGTCCTCACAGCCACTCAGGGTCCTCACAGTGGTTGCGAGGAAGAATGGCCGCATGCAGATCCTGAGCTCAAAGCCCGCGTTGCGCTGGTTGGCGCCGCTGGCCTTCGTGCTGGCCGTCGGCGGCACCGGATTCCTGGCCGCCACGGCGACCGCGGAGAAGAAGCTTCCTACCGTCACCGCCGAGGAACTCCTGGTCGACATCCAGCAGGCCAAGACCGACGGTCTGTCCGGCACGGTGGTGCAGCGCGCCGATCTGGGCATTCCCGCGATCCCGGGCTCCGGTGGCGGTGACAGCTCCGAGCTGACCTCCATGCTGTCAGGCACCCACACCCTGCGCGTCCGGTACGCCGGGGAGGACAAGACCCGGTTGGCGCTGCACGGCACCTACGGCGAGACCGACATCTTCGTGAACGGTACGGATGTGTGGGTCTGGTCGAGCAAGGACAAGACGGCCACCCACCGCACCCTGCCTGCCAAGACCGGTGATCGACAGGTCCGCGCGGGTGATCTGCCGGCCGACCTGCCGAAGACCCCGGAGGAGGCGGCCAAGAAGATCCTCGCCGCGCTCACCCCGACCACTACGGTGTCCACCGACAGCGCGGTGCGGGTTGCCGGGCACGACGCGTACGAGCTGGTCCTGGAGCCGAACGACGATTCGCTGATCAAGCAGGTCCGGCTGGCCGTTGATGGCGAGACCAAGCTGCCGCTGCGGGTCCAGGCGTACGCGGCTGACAAGAAGCTGGTCTTCGAGGTCGGCTACAGCGAGGTCAGCTTCACCCGGCCGGACGACCGAGAATTCGAGTTCAACCCCCCGCCCGGCACCAAGGTGACCGAGGGCGACACTCCGCAGCACAAGACCCCGACCGCCAAGGAACGCCAACAGGCCAAGGATCAGGCCGCTGAGGCCAAGGCGAAGACGAAGACCGTGGGGACCGGCTGGGCGACCGTCGTGGTGAGCGAGATCGACACCACCGGTGACCAGGGATCCGGCCAGTTGCAGGCCTTCCTCGGCAAATTGCCTCGGGTCGAGGGCACCTGGGGCTCCGGCAAACTGCTCGCGGGAACCGCGTTCTCCGCGGTGCTGACCGATGACGGCCGGCTCGCCGTCGGCGCGGTGAAGCCCGAGCTGCTCTATCAGGCTCTCGGCTAAGTGGGAGCGTCTGCCAGCGCGGTCACGACGGCTGGCCTGACCAAGCGGTTCCGGCAGCAGATCGCGGTCGACCACGTCGATCTCGACGTGCCGACCGGTGCGGTGTACGGCTTCCTGGGACCGAACGGCTCCGGCAAGACGACGACCATTCGGATGTTGCTGGGGCTGATCGCCGCCACCGACGGCACGATCGAGGTGCTCGGCGAGTCGATGCCGGCGTCGGCCGGGAGCACCCTGCGCCGGGTTGGTGCGCTGGTCGAGGGCCCGGCCTTCCACCCCTATCTGTCCGGGCGGGCCAATCTCGCCCGGCTCGATGCGGCGGATCGGTTCAGCGATCCGCGGTCGGCCACGAAGCGCATCGACCACGCGCTCCAACGGGTGGGTCTGCTGGCCGCGGCGACCAAGCGCTATCGGGCGTACTCGCTGGGTATGCGGCAGCGTCTGGCCATCGCCAACGCCTTGTTGATGCCCCGGGATCTGCTGGTCCTGGACGAGCCGACCAATGGTCTGGATCCCCAGGGCACCCGCGAGGTCAGGCACCTGATCGGCGAGCTCGCCGCCGACGGAGCCACCGTGCTGGTGTCGAGCCATCTGCTGGGCGAGGTGGACCAGATGTGCAGCCACGTCGGCGTGATGTTCGAGGGCAAGCTCGTTACCCAGGGCCCGATCGGGAAACTGTTCGCCCAGACCGAACAGACCGTCCGGGTCGAGACCGATCGAGTGGCCGATGCGGCCCGCGTACTCACTGAGCTCGGTCTCGCGTCGGTCACCAGCCATCCGGACCATGTCACCGCACTGCTCGGTGACGTCGAGATCGAAAAGATCGTGCCGAACCTGGTCAACGATGGCGTACCGGTGCGCGGTTTCGCCGTTCAGCAGCCGAGCCTCGAAGACGTCTTCGTGGCTTTGACCGGGGAGGGCTTCGATGTCAGCGGCTGAGGTGCTCACGGTCGAGCGACCGGCGGCGCGGGCGAGGATATCCCCGCGGTTCCTGGTCTCGGAGTTGAAGATCATCTTCGGGCGCCGGCGCAATCTTGCCGGACTGGCGGTGCTGTCGATCGTGCCGATCATCGTGGCCATTGCCGTACGCGCGTCCTCGCCCGACGGTACCGGTGGCGGTCCCGGCTTCATCTCCGCCATCACTGGCAACGGCTTGTTCGTGGCCTTCGCCGCCCTGGCCTTGGAGCTTCCCCTCTTCCTGCCTCTGGCCGTCAGCGCGGTGGCCGGCGACTCGGTGGCGGGTGAGGCCAACCTCGGCACTTTGCGTTATCTGCTGACGATCCCCGCCGGTCGCACCCGGTTGCTGGCCATCAAGTTCGCCGCCATCGTGATCTTCGCCCTCGTCGCCACTCTGCTCGTGGCCCTGGTCGGCTCCATCGCCGGTCTCGCGCTGTTCGGCGGCGGCGACATGACGCTGCTGTCCGGCACCCAGATCTCGATGGCCGGTGGTGTCGGGCGACTGTTGCTGACCTGCCTCTACCTGACCGCGCAGTTCGCCGCCCTCGGTGCCATCGGGCTGTTCATCTCCAGCCTCACCGAGCAGCCGATCGGGGCCACGATCGCGGTGGTGTTGATCAACGTAATGATGTTCATCCTGGACTCGATCGGCCAGCTGAGCTGGCTGCATCCGTGGCTGCTCACCCATTGGTGGACCTCGTTCGGTGACCTGCTCCGGGATCCGATCGCGCCGGATGCCATCCAGCGCGGCTTGCTCACCGCCGCCGTCTATGCCGGGACCTTCTGGCTGGCCGCGTGGGCACGCTTTTCCAGCAAGGACATCACCAGCTAGTTCGCGCACGGATTGGTCACAGCGCGGTTCGGCGTTGGGTCGGTGATTAGATCTACAGATCATGACCACTCCTCCAGCCAGCGGTGAGCGCGTACGCCGTGAAGTGGTCTCGTTCGTCCGGCGCAGCACGCGGATGCGGGCCAATCAGCGCCAGGCCTGGGAGCGCTATCACCCGCAGTTCGTCCTCCCGGTGCCGCGCTTGGAGACCTCGACCTCCATCCACCCGCACGCCGCGATCGACCTGACCGCGGCCTTCGGGCGGGAGGCGCCGCTGATCGTCGAGATCGGCCCAGGCATGGGCGACTCGCTGATCCCCATGGCCCGGGCGATGCCGGACCGCAACATCGTCGCGTTCGAGGTCTACCAGCCGGCGATCGCCCGGATCCTCGCTGCGCTCGGTCGCGAGGGACTGGAGAACGTCCGACTGGTCGAGGCGGATGCGGTCGCCGGACTGCAGCATGTGTTCGAGCCCGATGCGCTCGATGAGCTGTGGACCTTCTTTCCCGACCCGTGGCACAAGGCTCGACATCACAAGCGGCGGCTGCTGACCGCCGATTTCGTCGATCTTGCCGCGTCCCGGCTGACTCCCGGCGGCCGCTGGCGGCTGGCCACCGACTGGGAGGACTATGCCAGCCGGATCCGGGACCTGCTCGACGAGCATCCCCGGCTGCGCAATGATCATCCGCGGCTGCGCAAGGATCATGATCAAGGGTGGGCTCCGCGCTGGACCGCCCGACCGGTGAGTCGTTTCGAGGCCCGGGGCATCGCGGCCGGTCGGCACATCTACGACCTGAGCTTTTCCCGTGTGGGTTGAGAAGCCGGCGCGCTGGCGGCTGGATGTCAGCTATGACGGCACGGACTTCGCCGGCTGGGCGGCCCAGCCTGGGCAGCGTACGGTGCAGGGTGAGCTCGAGTCGTGGATTGCGCGGGTGCTCCGGCTTGACGAGCCGGTCCGGCTGGTCTGTGCCGGGCGGACGGACGCCGGCGTACACGCTCGCGGTCAGGTGTCGCATCTCGATCTCGAGCCCACGGTGATCACCGACGGTGGGGCCGAGCTCTACCGACGGCTGGATCGCGCACTGCCGGATGATCTTGTCGTACGGCGGATCTCGGCGGCGCCGGCCGGCTTCGATGCGCGGTTCGCGGCGATCTGGCGGCGTTACGTCTATCGGGTCCGGGATTCGTCATCGCCGGTGGATCCACTGCTCCGACGCCAGGTTGCGGTCGTCCGAGCCGATGTCGATCTCGGGCTGTTCAACACCGCGGCCGCCACCCTGCTCGGCCTCCGCGACTTCGGCGCCTTCTGCCGGCGACGGGAGGGGGCGACGACGATCCGGACCCTCTTGGCGTTGCAGGCCGAACGGGTGCCGTCGGGGCCACTGGCCGGAGTGATCGAAGCGACCGTACGCGCGGATGCCTTTTGCCACTCCATGGTGCGGTCGCTGATCGGCGCGCTGCTGGAGGTGGCGACCCACCGGCGCGACCTCGATTGGCTGGCCGCCTTCACCGACGCCGGCGTACGGGAGTCGACCGTGCCGGTGATGCCTGCCGCCGGTCTGACCCTGGAGGAGGTCGGCTATCCCGCTGATCATGATCTGGCAGCCCGGGTGGACCAGGCCCGCGCCGTACGGGAACTGAGCCGATGACCGACACCCACTACTTCAGCGAGCAGCCCTCGGGGGCCGAGCACCGGCGAACGATCACCGCGTCGGTCTGGGGCCAGGACCTGACCATGATCACGGCCAACGGTGTGTTCGCCGGCGACGGCCTGGACCGCGGCACGGCCGTCCTGCTGCGCGAATCACCCGTGCCACCAGGAAAACCGCGCATTCTTGATCTTGGTTGCGGCTACGGCACCATTGCCCTGGCCCTCGCCCTGCACTCCCCCGGCGCCGTCATCGACGCCGTGGACATCAACGACCGGGCGCTCGCACTCTGCCGGGACAACGCCGTCGCGCTCGGGGTCGCCGATCGGATCCATGTCCTCCGCCCCGACGAAGCCGACCCGGCCGCCCGGTACGACGAGATCTGGTCGAACCCGCCGATCCGGATCGGCAAGCCGGCCCTCCAGGCCCTGCTGCTGCGCTGGTTGCCACGGCTGGCCCCCGACTGGCGTGGCCCGGCTGGTGGTCGGCAAGAACCTCGGCGCCGACACCCTGCAGCGTTGGCTGATCGACCAGGGCTACCCCTGCGTACGCCACGCCTCGGCCAAGGGCTTCCGGGTGCTCCTGGTCCGTCACGCCTGACCCCCGCGATCCCTCCCCGCCCACACTCTCATCCTGACCCCGTTCCCTCCTCCCCCACTTGTCCGGTCGCCCCCCACTTATAGGTGGGGGGTCCCCGGACAAGTGGGGGGCGAGCGGGGGATGACGGAACGGGTTCGGGGAGTTATCCACAGATTGCGCGAAGGGGTCTAGACGAGCTTGACCCCGCTCGTCTTGGCTGGCGGCATGAATCGAGTACAACTCACCAGTGACGCCGCGGTCAGCGGACTCAGCTACGACGAACTCTCGCGCCAGACGCGCGACGGCGCGATGCGCCGAGTCCGTCGAGGCGCGTACGAAATCGCTGGAACGAAGCAGCCCGACGCGGTCGCGCGCCATCTCAGTTTGATCGAAGGAACGCTCCGTCAGACGCCGACTCCGGCCGTCGTGAGCCACGAGTCAGCCGCGGTCCTGCACGGCCTGCCGATGTGGCCGGGCGCTCTGCACCGGGTGCATCTCACCCGGGACAACGGCGGCAAGGGCAAGATCCGCCGGTACGTGCATCTGCATATTGCGCCGCTGCCGTCGGTCGACGTGTGCTCGATCGACGGGGTCGACGTCACGACACTGGCGCGGACGGTGGTTGATCTTTGCCGGACCCTGCCGATGCGCCAGGCGGTGTCAGCCGGGGATGCCGCCTTGGCGTCCGGCCTCGACGCCGCCGAGTTGGCGGCCGCGGTGGCGCGCTGTCATGGCTGGCCTGGCATGACCGCCGGTCGACGATCGGTGGAGTTCCTTGACCCGCGGAGCGAGAGCGTCGGCGAATCGGGCAGTCGGGTAGCCCTGTGGGAGGTCGGCGTGGCCACGCCGATTCCGCAGTTCGAGGTCTTCGACGCCCTCGGCGCGTTCGTCGCGCGGTCCGATTTCGGCTGGCCCCAGTTCCGCACCCTGGGCGAGTTCGATGGTCGGATCAAGTACGGGCGCCTGCTCAAGGACGGGCAGACCGCCGGCGACGTGATCATGGAGGAGAAGCGCCGCGAGGACGCCCTGCGCGATCTCGGTTGGCAGGTCGTGCGCTGGCTGTGGGAAGACCTCGAACAGCCCCAACAGTTGCGCCAGCGTCTGGAGCGGGCGTTTTCCCGGGGCCGCCGCCCCTGACCCCCCACTTGTCCGGTCGCCCCCCACTTATAGGTGGGGGGTGCCCGGACAAGTGGGGGGCGAGAGTCAGGCCGACTTTTCCGAGACGGCGCGCATCACCTCGGGCCAGCGGCGGTCGAGCAGCTTGCCACCCTGGACGATGCCGACCTTCAGGGCGATCAGGCCGCAAGCCAGACCGACGGGCAGGGTGAGGTAGCCGACCCAATGGGTGAAGGATGACCAGACGACCAAGGCGATGGTCGGCAGCGCCAGGATCAAGGTGCCGAATATCGTCACCGAGAAGGACAGCAACGACGGCAGGCCGCCGCTGTTGCCCTTCTGGAACGGATTGGCGCCGGGCGGCGGCGCCGGCCACTGCCAGAGCGCGCCGACCACCGAGCCCACGCCCAGTCCGGTCAACATCAAGGCCACCGTCAGCCCGATGGTCACCGGCAGCAACCGCCACTCGCCGGTGACGATCACCGTTGCCCCCAGCAAGATCACCATCAGCGGGATGTACACCGTCATCGTTGACCACACGCGACCGGCGCGGTCGTCGGCGCCGCGTACCCCCGCGGAGATGTGGACCCAGAGGGCGGTGCCGTCGTACGAGAGGTCCTGCGCCACACTCAGCCCGATCAGCAGACCGATCAGCGACGGCGCGAACATGGCGATCACCGCACTGCCGTTCGGGTTGATCAACTGGGTCACCACGATGACAATCGGCGCGATCATGAAGCCGGCGATCCCGGCCAGATACCGAGGATCACGGCGCCAGTAGCGCAGCGTACGCCCGGCGACCCCGCCCGCCGGAGTGGCCGGATAGAGCTGTTCCACGAGGCTGGAATCGCGGACCTTGCCGCCCTCCGACCCGGCTTCGGTCGGGGACACGAGGCGCAGATCCAGGAAGTGCCCCCACGCCACCCATAGCAGTCCGATGAATGCGGCGGCCAGCAGCAGATGGAGCCCGGCCGCGGCCCACTGGCCGCGAGCGACATCAGCGGGGATCGACCAGGCCCAACCGAACGGGGACCAACCGGCGATCCCGGCCAGGGCGCCGAGACTTCGCCGCAACTGCCCGGCGTCGGTCGAGGCGAACGAACCGACCAGGTTTCCGACGATGCCGAAGGACGCGCCGAACAGGGCCAGCGCCACGAACGCGAGATCGCGGAAGCGGCGCGAGGAGAGAAAGGAGGCGAACGCCGCCGTCCCAGCCCGGGAGAGCAGCACACAGGTGGCCAGGCCGAGCGGAACGGCGACGAGGGATGCCACCGTGAGCGGTAGCGACCGGGTCCACGTGACGACCAGCCCCAAACTGACCAGCACGGTGGCTAGCCCCGGTACGCCGACCAGACCGGAGACCAAGAGCCCGGGCAACAATTCACGGGCCCGGACCGGCAACAGGGCGAACTTCGATGGATCCACGGTCTCGTCGACGCCGAAGACCAGGAGCGACATCAGCAGCCAACCAAGGGTGAGTACGCCGTAGCCGACCACGGTCACGTCGGCGGTCAGCTCCAGCGAGGTGTAGCGCAGCGCGACCATCCCGATCAGCACGCCGACCACCACGCCGAGGCCGTAGACCATCCCGATGACCAGCCCCACGGTCCGCCATACGCTCCGGCGCAGGCTGTTGCGGAGCAGCGTCAGTTTGAGTCGGACGAGGAGCGCAACCACGACAGTGACTCCTCTCCGGCTGCATGGAACCCGACCAGATCAAGGAACCGCCGTTGCAGGGTCGCTCCGGCACGGACCTCGTCGAGGGTGCCGGCGGCCAGCACCCGACCCTGAGCCACGACCGCCAGGTCGTCGCACAGACTCTCCACCAGCTCCATGACGTGACTGGACATGACCACGGTGCCGCCGCTGCGCGCATAGTTCCGCAGGATCGATCGGATGCCCTCACCGGAGACGGGATCGACGGCCTCGAACGGTTCGTCCAAGATCAACAGCCGTGGCGCATGGATCAGCGCACAGGCCAAGCCGATCTTCTTGGTCATGCCGGCCGAATACTCGACCACCAGCGTGTCGCGATCGGCCTGGAGCCCGAGCGCTTCGAGCAGGTCAGCGGACCGGCGAACGATCTCGGCGGGCGGCACCTTGCGGAGTAGTCCGACGTAGCGGAGCAACTCCCCACCGCTGAGGCGATCGAAGAGTCGCAGCCCGTCGGGCAACACCCCCATCAACGCCTTCGCCGCGGCCGGATCGGACCACACGTCGTGATCAAGGACCCGTGCCGTGCCGGCGTCCGGCCGGAGCAGTCCGGTCGCCATCGAGAGCGTTGTGGTCTTGCCGGCGCCGTTCGGCCCGACCAGGCCGAACATGCAGCCGCGGCGGACCTGCAGATCCAGCCGATCGACAGCGACCTTCGGGCCGAACGCTTTACATAGTCCGACGAGAGATAAGGCTGAACCCATGCGATCCAGTCAACACCCTGATGACCGGTGCCAGCCGGTTTACCCCCGGCACGCGGCCGGTCCCACAGGCCCCCGATGGGTCATCGCGAGCGCGCCGTAGGATGAAATCTGAGTTCGATTTCGTGATCATTCGCCCACTTCGAGAGGACTCCCCACCCATGGCGGCCTACGATCTCCCCGACCTGCCCTACGACTACAGCGCTCTCGCCCCACACATCTCACCGGAGATCATGGAGCTGCATCACTCCAAGCACCACGCGACCTACGTCAAGGGCGTCAACACCGCTCTGGAGCAGCTGGCCGAGGCCCGAGACAGTGACTCCTTCGGGAACATCACGAAGCTGGAGAAGGACCTCGCGTTCCACCTCGGAGGCCACATCAACCACTCGGTGTTCTGGCCGAACATGTCTCCGAACGGCGGCGACAAGCCGGACGGCGCCCTCGGATCGGCGATCGACGAATACTTCGGCAGCTTCGACAAGTTCCGCGCCCAGTTCGAGGCCAACGCCAACTCGATCCAGGGATCAGGCTGGTCGATGTTGGTCTGGGACGCGCTCGGCGCTCGGCTGCACATCGTTCAGCTCTTCGACCAGCAGGGCAACCTGCCGCTGGCGCAGATTCCGATCCTGCTCCTTGACATGTGGGAGCACGCGTTCTACCTCCAGTACAAGAACGTCAAGGGCGACTACGTCAAGGCCTGGTGGAACGTCGTCAACTGGGCCGACGCCCAGGCGCGCTTCGCAGCCGCCGGGAGTCAGACGGCGGGCCTGATCGCGCCGTTCTGACCCACCACGAACCCGATCGGGGACTCGTCGGCATCTCGGTGCCGAAGGGTTCCCGATTTTTGGTGCAGTCCGGAGCCAATGAAGCTGGCCCTTCGACACGCTCAGGGCACGAAGGTAAGGAAGCTCGGGGTACGTCGGAGGTGACGATCGCTGAGCTTGTCGAAGCGCACCCGCCAGATGCTGTTGATGTTGCCCTTCGACACGCTCAGGGCACGAAGGCGGCTGACCCACTTCTGCGAGGGCGTCGGAGGTGACGTCCGCTGAGCTTGTCGAAGCACCCGCCAGGTGCGTATTCATCTTGCCCTTCGACACGCTCAGGGCACGAAGGTAAGGAAGCTCGGGGTACGTCGGAGGCTACGTTCGCTGAGCTTGTCGAAGCGCACCCGCCAGGTGCTATTGATCTTGCCCTTCGACACGCTCAGGGCACGAAGGCGGCTGACCCACTTCTGCGAGGGCGTCGGAGGTGACGATCGCTGAGCTTGTCGAAGCGCACCCGCCAGATGCTGGTTGATGTTGCCCTTCGACAGGCTCAGGGCACGAAGAAGGATGCTTCAGGGGGCCAGGCGGGTGATCTGCCAGCCCGGATCCGCGCGGCGGTAGAGGAGCCGATCGTGCATCCGGCTCGGCTGGCCCTGCCAGAACTCGATCATGGCCGGCGTCACCCGATAGCCGCCCCAGTGGTCCGGACAGGGGACGTCAGCACCCTCGAAGCGTTGTTCGGCGGCGGCGTACGAGGCGGCGAGCTCCTCGACCGAGGCGACGTCGGCCGACTGGGCCGACGCCCAGGCACCCAGCTGAGACCCGCGCGGCCGGGTGGCGAAATAGGCCAAGGACTCGCGCCGGTCGACGGTTTCGGCAGTGCCTTCGACCCGCACCTGGCGATGGAGTGGATACCAGCCGAAGTGCAGCGCAACCGCGGTGTTCGCCGCCAGTTCGCGGCCCTTGCGCGAGTTGTAGTTGGTGAAGAACACGAAACCGTCAGCCCCGGCGCTCTTCAGCAGAACGGTGCGCGCGCTCGGTCGGCCGTCGACACTGGTGGCGACCACCATCGCCGTCGGCTCCGGCAGCGCACCAGTCTCCTTGGCCGCGAACGCGTCGCTCAACCAGGCGTCGAAAAGCTCGATCGGGTCGCCGGGCGCAGCGGATTCCAGCAGGTGCTCGTTGAGGTAGTCCATCCGCTCCGCGAAAAGATCTCTCACGCCGGCCAGTCTGGCACGGCCACCGGCTGGCAGAATCGCCCTTCGTGACTGCGCCCCTGATCCCCGCCGACCTGCTACCGCTTGATGGCCGTTTCGGTTCCGGTCCGGCCAAGATCAGGCGCGAGGCGGTCGAGCGGCTGGCCACCGAAGGCAACCGGCTGCTCGGCACCTCGCATCGCCAGGCGCCCGTCAAAGACCTGGTCGGCGACGTTCGCGCCGGGCTGGCGACGCTGTTCGCCATCCCCGACGGCTACGAGGTGATCCTGGGCAACGGCGGCTCCACCGTCTTCTGGGATGTGACGACCTTCGGCCTGATCGAGCGGCGGAGCGCCCACGCCAGCTTTGGCGAGTTCTCGGCCAAATTCGCCGCGGCCGTCGCGGCCGCACCGCATCTTGATCCGCCCAGCCTGGTCAGTGCCGCCGCCGGATCGGTCATCGTGCCGACGGCGGTCGAGGGGGCTGATGTCTACGCCTGGGCGCACAACGAGACCTCGACCGGAGCCATCGCCCCCGTACACCGCGTCGACGGGGCCGATCCCGGCGCCCTGATCGTCATCGACGGCACCTCCGCCGCCGGCGGCACGGCCATCGAGATCAGCGCCACCGATGTCTACTACTTCGCCCCCCAGAAGAGCCTCGGCTCCGATGGTGGTCTGTGGCTGGCGATCCTGTCCCCCGCCGCGCTCGACCGGGTCGCTCGGATCGCGGCCACCGGTCGCTGGATCCCGGAGAGCCTCAGCCTGACCACCGCGGTCGACAATTCGCGGAAGAACCAGACCCTGAACACCCCGGCGATCGCCACCTTGTTCCTGCTCCGGGAACAGCTTGACTGGCTGAACGGCCACGGCGGCCTGGCCTTCGCCGCCGGCCGGAGCAGTGACTCAGCGCGCCGGATCTACGCCTGGGCCGAGGCCTCGGCGTACGCGGCGCCCTTTGTCGGTGACCCCGCTCACCGCTCGCCGGTGGTGGCCACCATCGACTTCGAAGGCGTCGACGCCGCCGGGCTCGCGGCGGCACTGCGGTCGAACGGCGTGGTCGACACCGAGCCCTATCGCAAACTCGGCCGCAATCAGCTGCGGGTCGGCCTGTATCCGAACGTCGACCCGGACGATGTCAGCCGGCTCACCCGCTGTGTCGACTGGCTCATCGAAGAGCGCTCAGACCCCGGGCGCCCCACCCCGCCGTAAAGATCAGCCCAGTCAACGAAACAGATTCAGGGCTTGCGGACCAGCACCACGACCACGCCGGCGACGATGGCCACGAAGCCGGCCAGACCAACGGCCAGGAAGGTGCCGGCATTGCCGAGTCCGGTCGTGCCGGTGTCCTCGTCGGTCGCGGTGCCGGGGTCGGTCTGCGCCTCGGTCTCGGTCTCGGTGGGGGTGGGCGACGGCGACGGCGTCGGCGTCTCGGTGCCGGGGATCGGCATGGCATAAACCTTCGACTTCTTGCCCTCGCTACCGACGAGCAGCGACTCCCCGTCGAGGCTGACGGTCAGCGATTCGGCCTGTGGCTGCTCCGGAATCTTCGCCTTGGCCACCTTCTTGAAACTGCCGGCGTCGATCACCGTCACCGAGTCGTAGCTCAGCAGCGCGATCTGGTCCCCGTCGGGCAGGAAGGTGCCGTCGGTGACCAACGTCGGCGCGGTGCCGACCTTCTTCAGGTTGTTGACCCCTTGTTTGATCGGCGCCTTCGGAGCGGCGTAGATACCGCCCGCGGCCCCTTTGGTGACGATGAACAGCCGACCGTCGGGATCGACCAGCAGGGTCTCCGCGTCCTGGGCGCCATCGGGATACCGGAAATCGAAGGACCTGAAGTTCACGGTCAGACCATTGGCGCGCGGATTGTCGAAATAGTAGACGGTCACGAAGTCCCGCCGCTGCTGGTTGTCACCAATGTCGGCGAGGTAGAGCCGATTGTCGTGATAGGCGACGGCCTCGACGTCAACCGGCTGGGCGCGGTAGTTGAGGCTCCCGCGGACCTGGCCGTCGGGTTGCACCCCGTACGCGGTGCCGGTCGCGCCCGAATCGTTGGCGGTCCAGTAGAGTCCAGCCGCTGGGTCGGCGGCCAGACCGGAGGATTCGACGACCCGGGAGTCCTTGATCGTGAACTCGACCGACGCCTTCGCGGACGCGATCGCCGGAAACAGGGACAGCAGGACCACGGCGACGATGAACGAGCCGGCGCTGTGCAGCCCACGCCTGACCCTCATCCGACTCGCCTGTCCTCTCATTCGCGGTCGCTGCCTCAGGGAGCGTAACGGGTTTCGGTCCGGGCGCGGGTGATCTCGACCTATTGGCGACGATGCGTCCGCCATCATCAGTGCATCCAGTTCCAGACGGCGGTGAGGACGACGAGCAACACCAAGCCGGTGAGTACGCCGGAGACGATGAGCCGCCGCACCCTGGGATTCACCCGCCCAGGATATGGGGGCCGGAACACGGGCCCGGAAAGCTTCGTGTCGGTGCCGCCGCTCTACTACCGTGTCCCCCATGGGTGAGCTCCGCTTGTATGCCATAGGCATCGAGGAAGTCCGGGGCATTTTCGGCGCGTCGCCGCAGATCGCCGAGCAACTCCGCGAGCTCGCCAGTCAGGCGTTCGCGCCGCCGCAGGCCGCAGCCCGCGGCGGCTTGCTCGGCAAGCTCGGTCCGATCTTCCGGAAGGTGCCGGCCTCGCCGGTGATCTCACCGACTCAACCGGTGCCCCACGACGTCGAGGTGCTCCTGGCCGGCGCGTACGTGCCGCCGGAGCGGGTCGGCGCGACCTGGCGGGTTCTGGAGACCTTGGTGCAGGCCACCGCCTGGGGATCAATCCGCATGGAGTTGACCCAGCAGTCGCTCGCTGACCTCGATTTCGCCCTGGCCCGGGGGGGCGTGTCCTCGGCCGTCGGCCTGCGGCATCTGCTGAACACCAACCCCAGCCTGAATCTCACCGGCGTCCAAGGCCTGACCGTCGGCTGGCATCCGTACGAGACCGCGCTGGCCATGGCCGGCGCGTACCGGTCGGCCATGCCGCAGATCAAGACCGCGGAGCAGCAGGAGCTGATCACCGCGCTGGCCACCTGGTTGGACGGCTTCGTGCCGTGGGCCCGCGTGGCACCGTCGCTGCAGCGCCCCGCCCCGGATCTGGTCGGCTTCTACGCCGCCTGAACTCCCGGTCAGGGAGATCGGCTCAGGCAGGATCAGTTCAGGCAGGATCAGTTCGGGCAGGATCAGTTCAGGCAGGATCAGTTCAGGCAGGCTTGATCACCAGGACGAGATCGCCGCCTTCGACCTGCTGGATCGAGCCGAGGGCCAGTCGCTGCACGGCGCCGGCGATGGAGGTGGTGATCGCGGCCTCCATCTTCATCGCTTCGATGGTGGCCACGGTGGCGCCCGCTTCGACCTCGTCGCCTTCGGACACCGTCACCGTGACGACGCCGGCGAACGGCGCGGCAACATGGCCGGCGTTGCCGGCGTCGGCCCGTTCGGCCGTCTTCACATCGACCTTGATCGACTTGTCCCGGACCCGGATCGGCCGGAGCTGGCCGTTGATCGTGCACATCACGGTGCGCATGCCCCGCTCGTCCGGATTGCCGATCGCCGAGAGCCCGAGGATCAGGTTGACCCCCTTGCCCAGCCGGGCGACGTGCTCCTCCCCCGGCCGCAGTCCGTAGAGGAAGTCGAGCGTGTCCAGCCGGCCGACATTGCCGTAGGTCTCCCGGGTGGTCAGGAAGTCCTTGGTCGGGCCCGGGAACAGCAGCCGGTTCAACGTGGCCTGACGGACCGGGCCGGCGTGGTCGAGATCCGCTGAGTCCTCGGCCGTCAGCTCGACATCGCGGAGCGGCACTGTCCGGCCCTGCAGAGCCCTGGTCCGGAAGGGTTCCGGCCAGCCGCCGGGCGGGTCGCCGAGCTCGCCGCCGAGGAAGCCGATCACCGAATCGGGGATGTCGTAGCTCTGCGGATTGGCCGCGAACTCCTCCGGGTCGGCGCCCACCGCAACCAGATGCAGAGCAAGATCACCGACGACTTTCGACGACGGCGTGACCTTGGTCGGGCGACCGAGGATCTTGTTCGCCGCGGTGTACATCGCCTCGATCTGCTCGAACTTCTCGCCCAGTCCGAGCGCGATCGCCTGCTGCCGCAGGTTCGACAGCTGGCCGCCAGGAATTTCATGATCATAGACGCGGCCGGTCGGTGCCGGCAGGCCCGACTCGAACGGCGCGTACACCTTGCGCACGGCCTCCCAGTAGGGCTCCAGATCCATCACCGCGCGAAGATCAAGATTGGTCGCGCGCTCGGTGTTTTCCAATGCAGCAACCAAAGCCGACGCCGGCACCTGGCTGGTCGTGCCGGCCATCGGAGCACTGGCCACATCTACCGCATCGACACCGGCGTCCACCGCGCTGATCAAGGTCGCGAGCTGACCACCGGCCGTGTCGTGGGTGTGCAGATGGACCGGAAGATCAAAATTCTGCCGCAGTGCGGTGACGAGCTTCCGGGCGGCCGGCGGACGGAGCAGTCCCGCCATGTCCTTGATCGCCAACACATGCGCCCCGGCATCGACGATCTTCTCGGCCAGTTTCAGGTAGTAGTCGAGGGTGTAGATGTCCTCGGCCGGTGAGTTCAGATCGCCGGTGTAGCAGAGAGCCACCTCGGCAAGCGTCGTGCCGGTCTCGCGGACGGCCTCGATCGCCGGCCGCATCTGTTCGACATCGTTGAGCGCGTCGAAGATCCGGAAGATATCGATGCCGACCTGGGCCGCCTCGGCCACGAACGACGTCGTCACCTTGGTGGGGTACGGCGTGTAGCCCACGGTGTTCCGGCCGCGCAGCAACATCTGCAGGCAGACGCCCGGCATGTTGTACCGCAGCGCTTCGAGCCGTTCCCACGGATCCTCCGCGATGAAGCGCAGAGCGACGTCGTAGGTCGCCCCACCCCAGCACTCGACGCTCAACAGCTCCGAGGTCATGCGCCCGATGTACGGCGCGATCCGCAGCAGGTCCTTGGTGCGCACCCGGGTCGCCAGCAGCGACTGGTGCGCGTCGCGGAACGTGGTGTCGGTGACCTCGACCCCGACCCGGGCCCGCAGATCAGTCGCGAAGCCCTCGGGGCCGAGCTCGAGCAGGCGCTGCCGCGAGCCCCGGGGGGATGGCCGACCAAGGTCCACCCCCGCCGGCCGCTTCACGCCAGGATCCAGCTCGGTGGGCGCTTCGCCGTGGGGCTTGTTGACCGTGACCTCGGCCAACCAGCGCAGCAGTTTGGTGCCGCGGTCCGCCGGTGCGTGGGTCGTCAGCAGCTCGGGCCGTTCCTCGATGAACGCCGTCGAGACGTCACCGGCGATGAAGTCCGGATCCTCCAGAACCGCTTGCAGGAAGGGGATGTTGGTGCTGACGCCGCGGATCCGGAACTCCGCCAAGGACCGCCGGGCGCGCGCGACCGCCGCCGGAAACGTGCGCCCGCGACAGGTGAGCTTGACCAGCATCGAGTCGAAATGCGCGCTGATCTCCACCCCCGTGTCGACGGTGCCGCCGTCCAGCCGGACGCCGGCCCCACCGGCCGAGCGGTACGCGGTGATCGTGCCGGTGTCCGGCCGGAAACCGTTGGCCGGATCCTCGGTGGTGATCCGGCACTGCAGAGCGGCGCCGTTGATCCGCAACGATTCCTGGTTGAGACCGAGATCGGCCAGGCTCTCCCCGGCGGCGATCCGCATCTGAGCCTGGACCAGGTCGACGTCGGTGATCTCCTCGGTGACCGTGTGCTCGACCTGGATCCGCGGATTCATCTCGATGAACACGTGCTGGCCCGCCCGCTCGCCCTCGGTCTCGACCAGGAACTCGACCGTGCCGGCACAGGAATAGTTGATCGACTCGGCGAACTTCACCGCGTCGGCGCACAGGGCCGCCCGCAGCTCGTCGGAGATGTTCGGAGCGGGGGCGATCTCCACGACCTTCTGGTGCCGCCGCTGGATCGAGCAGTCGCGCTCGAACAGGTGCAGCGTCCGGCCCTGGGTGTCAGCGAGGATCTGCACCTCGATGTGCCGCGGTCGACCGACGGCCTGCTCGATGAAGGCGGTCGGATCGCCGAAGGCGCCCTCGGCCTCGCGCATCGCCGCCTCGGTCAGTTCCCGCAGCTTGGCCGGGTCGTCGACCCGCCGCATGCCTCGACCGCCGCCACCGGCGACGGCCTTGACGAAGACCGGGAAGCCGATTTCCTCGGCGCCGGCGACCAGCTCGTCCAGGTCGGCCGACGGAGGGGTGGACCGCAGCGTCGGAATGCCGGCCGCCTTGGCGGCTTGCAGCGCGCGCACCTTGTTGCCGGCCAGTTCCAGCACCTCGGCCGGCGGGCCGATGAAGGTGATGCCGGCTTCGACGCAGGCCCGGGCGAGGTCGGGATTTTCGCTCAGGAAGCCGTAGCCGGGATAGATCGCGTCCGCGCCGGACTCTTTGGCCGCGCGGATGATCTCGGAGATGTCGAGGTACGCCCGTACGGGGTGTCCACGTTCCCCGATCGTGTAGGCCTCGTCGGCCTTGATGCGGTGCACCGCATTGCGATCCTCGTGTGGGAAGACCGCTACGGTCTGCGCACCGAGCTCATAGGCGGCTCGGAACGCCCGGACGGCGATTTCCCCACGGTTGGCGACCAGCACCTTGGCGAACATGTGGGGAAATCTATCGGTGATTTGTTACCGCGCTGATACATCTCAGGGGGTCAATCGCTCCCCGGTCACGGTGAACCGCACCGTCACCGACGCCGACACGGTCTGGGTCGGCGGCTCGAACGTGAACACCGGCTCGTCGGAACCACTTTCGGCCATCGCCATCCGGCTCAGCTGCCGCGGACTGCCCCCGAAGCCGGCGTCCAGATCGGAGATCTCGATGAGTCCGGTGAGCTCGCCGCCGAACGCCGCGGCATAGTCGGCGGCCCGGACGCGGGCATCGTCGATCGCGGCGAGGCGAGCCGCCCGGTAGCCCGCATGGTCGTGCCGCAGCGACCACCACGGACCGTCGACCTGGCTGTGAGGAATGGCGGTGAGGGCGACCAGCAAGGCCGGCAGCGCGTCGAAATCAACCACCGAAAGCTCAGTGGCCAACGTGCCGGAGTAGCCGCTGATGCGGGCCGGGCTCCGCGAGTTGAAGACCGGCGCCACGTGGATGCCGCTGGTGCTGGACCGGTCGAGGGACGACCGGTTGTCCTCGACCACCTGCGCCACGGCGCTGGAGGCACCGGCAAGCGCGGCTCGGGTTCGTTCGGCCGAGTCGGCGTTGGCGTGCACGGTGACCGACAGGCCAGCCCGATCGGGCGGCGTTTCGAGCTGCGCCTCGCCGCGTACGGTCACGATCGCTGTCATGAGCCCTCCTTCATCAGACTTGCCAGCGTAGGGTGAGCGGCAGGTGGATGGAGTGCATGAACTGGCAATCACCCAGAGTGTGGTCGACATGGTCGTCGAGCGGACGGCCGGTCGGCCGATCGAGTGTGTCCGGCTGCAGGTCGGCCAACTGTCCGGGGTCGTTCCCGAAGCCATCGAATTCTGCTACGAACTGGTCACCGCCGGAACCTCGCTCGAGGGTTCCGTCCTCGAGATCGAGCAGACCCCCGGATCGGCCCACTGCCGGACCTGCGCTCAGGACTTCCACCTGCCGGATCTGATCCTGCTCTGCCCGTGCGGGAGCGCTGATGTCGCGGTCGTGACCGGTCACGAACTCCAAGTTCTCTCGGTGCGATTGGTGAGCGAATCATGTGCCTGACCTGTGGCTGCGGGGATACCGACCAGGTCCGCGTCCTCGACCGTGATGATCATCCCCATCCGCTGCGGGCCCACCCACACGAGCATGCCCACGAACACGACCCCGAACATCCTCATGATCACGAACACCCTCATGATCACGGGTCTCATGATCACCGACCTCAGGATGCACCCCGGACCGCGGTCCAGCGACCGACCAGCCCGGAGACCCTGGACATCGGCGAGGCGATCCTGGCCAAGAATGACCATCTGGCCGGACACAACCGCACCTGGCTGGCCGAGCGAGCGATCGTCGCCCTTAATCTGATGAGCTCTCCGGGCTCGGGCAAGACCTCGCTGCTGGAACGGACGATCGCCGAGCTTGCCGGCAGCCGACCGATCTACGTCATCGAAGGCGATCAGGAGACGACCTTCGACGCCGAACGGATCCGCCGGGCCGGCGCGCAGGCGATCCAGATCAACACCGGCGCGGGGTGCCATCTCGATGCCCCGATGGTGCAGCAGGCGCTCGAGACCCTCGATCCGGCGGACGGCTCGCTGCTGTTCATCGAGAACGTCGGCAACTTGGTCTGCCCAGCCCTGTTCGACATCGGCGAACAGGCCAAAGTGGTGATCATCTCGGTCACCGAGGGCCACGACAAACCGCTCAAATACCCGCACATGTTCGCGGCGGCGGACCTTGTCGTGGTCAACAAGACCGACCTGCTGCCCTACGTCGACTTCGATCTCGACGCGTTCGAAGGGTACGCGCGCAGCCTGAATCGAGACGTCGAGATCATGGCCCTGTCGGTCAAATCGGGCGAGCGGATAGTCGACTGGTACGACTGGCTAGCCGCTCACGCCAGATACCGCAAGTGAGGTAAGCCTTAGAAGGCTTGACCGGACGCGTCTCGAATGTTAAGACGGGAAGTACTGCGCACGCAGGCCGGATTTCGGCCGACAGTTCTGGATCAACGCTGATTCACTCTGGAAATGAGGCCGTTCATGCTCACGCCCGCTGCCGTCAAGGCCGAAGAGACCCTGATTCACGTGCTGTGGATCAACGCCGGACTGAGTTGCGATGGAGACTCCGTCGCCCTGACCGCGGCGACCCAGCCCAGCATCGAGGAGATTGCCCTCGGTGCCCTTCCGGGTCTTCCCCAGATCGCGGTCCACTGGCCCCTGATCGACTTCGAGTGCGGCCCGAACGGCGGTGCCGACGACTTCCTCGAATGGTTCTTCAAAGCCGACCGCGGCGAGTTGGAGCCCTTCGTCCTCGTCGTCGAGGGATCCATCCCCAACGAGCAGTTGCACGACGAGGGCTACTGGTGCGGTTTCGGCAACGACCCGGCCACCGGACAGCCGATGACGACCAGCGAGTGGCTGGACCGACTGGCGCCCAAGGCGACGGCGATCGTCGCGGTCGGCACCTGCGCCACCTACGGGGGCATCCACGCCATGGCCGGCAACCCCACCGGGGCCATGGGGGTACCCGACTATCTCGGCTGGGACTGGAAGTCCAAGGCCGGGATCCCCATCGTCTGCGTCCCGGGCTGCCCGATCCAGCCGGACAACCTGTCCGAGACGCTCACCTACCTGCTCTACATGGCGACCGACCAGGCACCGATGATCCCGCTGGACGAGGCCCTCCGCCCCACCTGGCTCTTCGGCAAGACCGTGCACGAGGGTTGTGACCGGGCCGGCTACTACGAACAGGGCGACTTCGCCACGGAGTACGGGTCGCCCAAGTGCATCGTGAAGCTCGGCTGCTGGGGACCGGTGGTCAAGTGCAACGTGCCCAAGCGCGGCTGGATGAACGGCATGGGCGGTTGTCCGAACGTCGGTGGCATCTGCATCGGCTGCACCATGCCCGGATTCCCGGACAAGTTCATGCCGTTCATGGACGAGCCACCGGGCGGCAAGCTGTCCACGACGGTGGTCCAGGCCTGGGGCTCGACCCTGCGGAAGCTCCGCAGCGTCACCGAACACACCGTCGACCAGGAACCGAAGTGGCGCAAGCCCGGCAAGGAACTCGTCACCGGAGCCCGCCGCACCTGGTAGTGACCCGCTATCGACGCTCGCACTCTGCTCCCCATCCCACCCGCACCGCACCGCAACTGAAGGCATCTACGAGAGAAGGCAGCGACGATGACGTCGACGATCCCCAACGCCAGAGGCACCAGTTCGAGCGCCAATGCCGACAATCCCGACCTGGTCGAGATGGCGTGGGACCCGATCACCCGCATCGTCGGCAGCCTCGGGATCTACACCAAGATCGACTTCAAACAGAAGGTCGTCGCCGAGTGTCACAGCACCAGTTCGATCTTCCGGGGCTACTCGATCTTCATGAAGGGCAAGGATCCCCGCGACGCCCACTTCATCACGAGTCGGATCTGCGGCATCTGTGGCGACAACCACGCGACCTGTTCCTGCTACGCCCAGAACATGGCGTACGGGGTGAAACCGCCCCACCTCGGCGAATGGATCGTCAACCTCGGCGAGGCGGCCGAGTACATGTTCGACCACAACATCTTCCAGGAGAACCTGGTCGGGGTGGACTATTGCGAAAAGATGGTCTCCGAGACCAATCCCGGGGTCCTGGAGAAGGCCAACAACACCGAGGCGCCGCACGCCGGTGATCACGGCTATCGCACCATCGGTGACATCATGCGGTCCCTCAATCCGTTCACCGGGGAGTTCTACCGCGAGGCGCTGCAGGTCAGCCGGATGACGCGGGAGATGTTCTGCCTGATGGAGGGTCGCCACGTCCACCCCTCCACGCTGTATCCCGGTGGCGTCGGGACGGTCGCCACCATCCAGCTGATGACCGACTACATCACCCGGTTGATGCGATACGTGGAGTTCATGAAGAAGGTCGTGCCGATGCACGACGACCTCTTCGACTTCTTCTACGAGGCCCTTCCCGGCTACGAGCAGGTCGGGCTGCGGCGTACGTTGCTGGCCTGCTGGGGTTCGTTCCAGGACCCCGAGCACTGCAACTTCGAGTACAAGGACATGACCAACTGGGGACGCAAGATGTACGTCACCCCAGGCATCGTGGTCGACGGCAAGCTGGTTACCACCGACCTGGTCGAGATCAACCTCGGGATCCGGATCCTGCTCGGCTCGTCCTACTACGACGACTGGGAAGACCAGGAGATGTTCGTCCGCCAGGACCCGCTCGGCAATCCGGTGGATCGGCGCCATCCGTGGAACCAACACACCAACCCCAAGCCACAAAAGCGCGACCTCGACAACAAGTACAGCTGGGTCATGTCGCCGCGCTGGTTCGACGGCAAGGACTATCTGGCCCTGGACACCGGCGGCGGACCGCTAGCCCGGCTCTGGGTCACTGCGCTGGCCGGCCTGGTCGACATCGGCTACATCCAGTCCACCGGCAGCAGCGTCAAGATCAACCTCCCGAAGACCGCACTGAAGGGTCCGGTGGAATTCGAGTGGAAGATCCCGCAGTGGAGCAACACCCTCGAGCGCAACCGGGCCCGCACCTACTTCCAGGCGTACGCCGCCGCTGCGGCGTTGCACTTCGCCGAAAAGGCGCTGGTGGAGATCCGGGCCGGCCGGACCAAGACCTGGGAGAAGTTCACCGTGCCCGACGAGGGGATCGGCTGCGGCTTCACCGAGGCCGTCCGTGGTGTGCTCAGCCATCACATGGTGATCCGGGACGGCAAGATCGCCAACTACCACCCGTACCCGCCGACCCCGTGGAACGCGAACCCCCGCGACTCCTACGGCACACCGGGTCCGTACGAGGACGCCGTGCAGGGCCAGCCGATCTTCGAGGAGAACGACCGCGAGCACTTCAAGGGCATCGACATCATGCGGACGGTGCGCAGCTTCGATCCCTGTCTGCCCTGCGGCGTCCACATGTATCTCGGTGAGGGCCAGAAACTCGAACGGTTGCACTCGCCGACCGAATACATCGCGGAGTAGTCGACCTGTGGCCCATGGCGACGCACCGGTCACCGAGCCTGATCGGCTCCACGAGACCGGGATGCGGATCAACACGTTGCTCGAGGCCAGCGCGGCCGGCGGGGTGGTGGCCCGCGAGCGAGCCGAGGAACTGGTCCGACTGGTGGCCGACCTCTATGGGGCCGGCCTGGAGCGGGTGCTGACGATCCTGCACGAGGCCGGGCGGCTCGACGACCCGATCCTCGATGCCCTGGCCGCGGATCAGTTGGTCGCCAGCCTGCTGCTCGTCCACGACCTGCATCCCTATGACGTCACGACCCGGGTCGAGCAGGCCCTGGAAAGTGTCCGGCCGTACCTCGGCAGCCACGGTGGCGACGTCGAGTTGCTCGAGGTCAGCGCGGAGGGCGTGGTCCGGCTCCGCCTGCTCGGTAGCTGCGACGGCTGCGCATCGTCTTCGGTGACGCTGAAGCTGGCCGTCGAGGGGGCCATCGAGGCGGCGGCGCCCGAGATCCTCGAGATCGAGGTGGAGACACCGACCGAGAGCGCCGAGGTCTCGGCCGGGCCGGTGATCTCGGTGGACTCCCTGTGGTCGCGGGTGGGTGCCGAGGCCGCGAGTGTCGGCGGCCGGCCCGGCGAGCCCGGATCGTCCTGGGAGTCGCTGCCCCCGCTGCTGGACCTGGCCGACGGTGACGTGGCGACCTTCGAGATCGGTCAGACCACGATCCTGGCCTGCCGAATCGGCACGGATCTGTTCGCCTTCGTCGACCGCTGCGGACAGTGCGAGCATTCGTTGGCCGGGGCCACCCTGGGCCGGGTGCTCGGCGGGGCGATCGGCGACGCGGCGTTGCGCTGCCCCTCGTGCGGCGCGCACTTCGCCGTCCGCCGGGCGGGTGCCGGGCTCGAATCGCCCGACGTGCATCTCGACCCGCTGCCTCTGCTGGTCAACCACGGAACCGCGACCGTCGCGATTCCGGTCTGGATCGCCGCATGAGATCTGGTTCGCCGTTGGCCGGACTCCGCCGGGTGGTCACCAACCGACCCGCTCCGGTGGCGGGCGAGCGCTGCGAGATGTGCGCCGAACCGATCAGCTCCGAGCACCAACACGTCGTCAACCTCGAGAGCCGCGGGCTGATGTGCACCTGCCGCGGTTGCTATCTCCTCTTCACCGCCGAGGATGCCACCATGCGCTACCGGGCCGTGCCCGATCGCTATCTGTCGTTTCCCGACTTCTCCCTCGACGGCCGCACGTACGACGAGCTCGAGATCCCGGTCGGGCTGGCCTTTCTCTTCCGCAACTCGGTCCTCGGTCGCGTGGTCGCCTTCTACCCGGGACCGGCCGGCGCCACCGAGTCCGAGCTTCCGCTCGCGGCCTGGGCGCGGATCGTCGAGGTCAATCCCGAACTCGACGTGCTGGCGATGGATGTCGAGGCCTTGCTGATTCGAGGCGAGGACCATCAGGGCAACGAGTTCTCCTGTCATCTGGTGCCGATCGACACCTGCTACGAGCTGGTCGGGCGGTTGCGCCAGCTCTGGCGGGGCTTCGACGGCGGCACCGAGGTCCACCAGGCCATGGACGCATTCTTCGAAGCCGTCGCCGAGCAGTCGCGGCCGGCGCGGCGCGCGGCCTCCGAAGCCCATCCTCGGACCGCCTCGGAGGTCGGGTCACGGTGACCAGACTGGCGTTCAGCGTCGCCGACATCGTGGCCGAGCCGTACACGGTGGCGCCTCAGCTGACCGCCCGGCTCCGGATCGAGGAGTCGACCGAGCAACAGATCCACGCCATCGCCCTGCGCTGCCAGGTGCGGATCGAGCCGCAGCGTCGGGCCTACTCCGCGGCCGAAGAGGTCGGGCTGCTCGCCTTGTTCGGCGGTCGGGCCCGCTGGCGCGACACACTGCGCCCCTTCATGTGGATGCAGTGCATCACCATGGTCCAGGGCTTCACCGGCAGCACCGAGGTGGATCTGCCGTTGCCCTGCAGCTACGACTTCGAGGTGACCGGCTCGAAGTATCTGCACGCGCTCACCGACGGCAACATCCCGATCGCCCTGCTGTTCTCCGGCACCATCTTCACCCGGGGCCAGAACGGATTCGGGGTCGAACAGGTCGCCTGGGACTGCGAGTCGTCCTACCAGCTCCCGGTGGCGGTGTGGCAGCAGATGATCCAGCTGAACTATCCGAGCACCGGTTGGTTGCGGGTCGATCGCGACATCCTCGCCGACCTCGCGCGCTACCAGGCCGAGCGCGGGCTGACGACCTGGGACGCGACGATCGAATCCCTGCTGGCCGCCGCGGGTGCGCTCGCGCCGCTCGAACAGGGCGCCTGATGAGCATCGAACAAGCCCGCCACGTCGCCGACGCCGTGCTCTACGAGGGCTATCTCCTCTATCCCTACCGGGCCACCTCGAGCAAGAACCTGGTCCGCTGGCAGTTCGGCGTGCTCGGACCACAAGGCGCCCAGCAGGCCGGCTCGGGCGAGGATTCCCATCTCCGCCTGCAATGCCTGCTGAGCGTGCCCGACGACCTTGCGCTCGCGGCGGCGATGGAACTGATCGTCTACGTCCGCTTCCTCCAGGTGCAGCAACGCCAGACCGAGCGGCTCGAGGACGACGGCTCGTACACCGAGGTCACGGAACTGCGGGTCGACGGCCCCGACGGTATCGACGGGCGACACTGGTACGCCTGGGACGAGGCGGTCGAGGTCGAGTGCCCGCACCCGCTGACCATCGGAGAGGCCCTCGCCGGTGACACGTGGGACGTGATCGCGGAATCGGGCGAGGACATCGAGCTTGTTCATGATCATCAAGGCCGGGCCGTCGGCCGGCTGATCCGCCGCCGTTCGGAACTCCGGGCTTCGGTGTCGGCCCGCCTGGAACCGATCGGTGGAGCTCACCGATTGACCCTGACGATCGACAACCAGGCCGCTGCCGACGGGCTGGCCGCCCCCGACGTGCTGCAACGCTCGCTCCTCAGCACCCACGTGATCATGGTCTCGGAAAGCCCCGAGCTGAGCTTCGTATCGACGGTCGACCCGCCCACCGAGGCCGTCGAGGCGGCGGCCGCCTGTGAGCAATACCGGTGCTGGCCCGTCCTGGCCGGTGAGCCGGGCGACGACTCGATGATCTTGGGCTCGCCGATCATCCTCTACGACCACCCGGAGATCGCCGACCAGAGCGCGGGCGCCCTCTTCGACTCCACCGAGATCGACGAGATCCTCACGCTGCGGGTGATGACCATGACCGACCAGGAGAAGGCCGAAGCCCGGGCGACCGACGCCCGGGCGGCCGAGATCATCGACCGCTGCGACCGGCTGGGGGTCGAGGAGTTGCAGCAACTCCACGGGATCCTGGTCGACCAGTCGCTGGACGTGCCGACCGAGTTTGCCGACGCGGTGGCCGAGGTGGCGGCCGACAGCGAACGTCCGTGGTTCGACACCGGCGATGTGCCCTGGTGGGATCCGGCGGTCGACGAACGCGTCCAGCCCGATGTCGACGCGGTGCTGATCAACGGCGTCAGCGTGGCCAAGGACAGCCTGGTCCGGGTGCACCCCTCCCGGCGGGCTGACGCCCAGGACCTGTTCTTCGCCGACCAGATCGCGCGGGTCACCCAGGTGCTGGCCGACGTCGACGGTGGAGTCCATGTGGCCGTGGTGCTGATCGACGACCCAGCCGCGGATCTGCACGACTGGTACGGCCGCTATCTCTACTTCGCGCCCGACGAACTCGAGCCACTGCCCGGCGACGCCCGCACCCCGCAGGCGTCGCTCCAACGAGAGGAGAACTGATCATGGAAGTGATGGGAAAGGTGACGACGGGAGTGATCCTGACGGCAACGGCCGGAATCATCGTGATGGTGATCTTGTCGGTCCCCGACATCCGCCGGTATCTCAAGATCCGCAAGATGTGATCGGTTGCCCGCACACCGATTTTTCGACCGGCCGGTCAGGGATGGTGGCCGGTGAAGACTGAGGTGCTGGTGGCCGGCATCGGCAACATGTTCCTGACCGACGACGGGTTCGGCCCTGAGGTGGTCAACGAGCTCGCGGCCGATCGCTCCCGGTTGCCCGAGGGCGTCCGGCTGGTCGACTACGGCATTCGGGGGCTCCATCTGGCCTATGACCTGCTGGAGGGCTTCGACGCGCTGATCTTGATCGATGCGCTTCCCGGGGCTGGATCGCCCGGTGAGCTGGTCACGCTCCGGATCGGACCCGATGATCTTGGTCAGGGTGAACTCGATGCGCACGGGATGAATCCGGTCGCGGTGCTGGCCAGCGTGTCCAAGCTCGGCGGGACGCTGCCGCCTACCTATCTGATCGGCTGCCGGGCGGCCGATGTCGACGAGGGCATCGGACTCGGTGCCGCCGTCCGGGCCGCCGTGCCCGGGGCCGCCGAGGCGGTCCGCCAGCTCGCCGCCGAGCTGCTCGCTACCGCGCCGCAGCCACTCCAAGGACGGGTCTAGTCATGTGCCTCGGGATTCCCGGTCGGGTCGTGGAGCTGGTCGAGGGCTACGGAGGTCAGCTGGCCATGGTCGACGTCCAGGGGGCGAAGCGGCGGATCAACCTCGGCATGCTCGACCCCGAACAACCGGCCGTGATCGCCGGTGACTGGATCATCATCCACATGGGTTTCGCGGTCGAACTCGTCGATGCCGGCCGGGCCGAGGAAGCCCTGCGCGGGCTGGAACTGATGGGTCAGGCGCGCGATGCCGGTGACTGAAGGCAACTCCGCGCGAACCGTGTCACCGAACGCCAGCGGTCCGGTGATGTTCGCCCGCTATGCCTTTCCACCCAACCAGCACGGCTACTGCGGTCCGAACGATGCCGCCGGGTTCTTCAGCCGGGGCGTCACCGGCGACGACGACGGGCTGCGCCAGATGGCCCGTGACTTCGACGGCGCCCTCCCCTTCCTCACCATGATCTCGGCCGCGTCCCGGATCACCGATCCGCTCGACCCGCGGATCGTCGAGGCCTATTGGGTCGGCAGTCCCCTTCTGGACCGGCCCCTGGGCCTGGGGGAACTCGGCTCCTCGCAGCGGTGGTCGGACTTCCCCCACGACGGGCTCCCGCATCACGCGTACGCCGTCTTCTGCGTCTATCCGTGGTCGCGGATGCTCGGCGATCCCCGACGGACCCCGCAGGCCATGATCGTGCTGGACGGTTGTCGGATCCGCTGGGGACAGGTGGTCGCGATGGCCGGCGACCGGTTGACCGTGGAGTCGCAGCGCCTGGTCTGGCAGGACGGTCAACTGAGCCTGGGACCGGAGGAGTTGCAGACCGTCCGCCGCAGCCTCGACGGACTGGTACTCAGCAATCCCATCTCTTCCGGCGACTGGGTGGCTCTGCACTGGGACTGGGTCTGCGACACCCTCAGCCCGGCTCAATGTGCCGCGCTCCAGCACTACAGCGGCCGGCAGCTCGAGGTGGTCAACGCCCAACTGCGACAACGTTTGGCGGCCGCCGGTGGCTGAGTTATGCGCAAGACACCGAATCGCGGTGACCGGGGTCGTCCAGGGCGTCGGCTACCGGCCGTTCGTCTACGTCCTGGCCCGCCGGCTCGGCCTGACCGGATCGGTGGTCAACGACAGCTCCGGGGTGATCATCGAGATCGAAGGCCCGGTCGGACTGCTCGATGACTTCCGGCGGCGGCTGGAGTCCGACGGACCGCCGCTCGCCCACATCGACGCCGTCCAGACCGAACCGATCGCCCGCCGCGGCGGCACGGAGTTCGTGATCATGGACTCCCGGGTGACCGGCGGTCGGACGTTGATCTCCCCCGACATCGCGACCTGCGACAACTGCCTCGACGAGCTCGCGGATCCGCGGGATCGCCGGTACCGCCATCCCTTCATCAGCTGCACCAACTGTGGACCACGGTTCACGGTGATCACCGGATTGCCGTACGACCGTCCCGCGACCACGATGGCCCGATTTCCGCTGTGCCCGGCCTGCGCCGCGGAGTACGCCGACCCGGTCGATCGTCGCTTCCATGCCCAGACGATCGCCTGCCCCGACTGCGGACCGACGCTGACCCTGGCGCGACCGGGTGAGCCCGACCTGGTCGCCGATCCCGGACTGATCGAAGCGCGGGCCTTGTTGCAGGCCGGTGGGATTCTTGCCGTCAAAGGAATCGGCGGCTATCACCTCGCCTGTGATGCCGGCAACGCCACCGCGGTGAGCACCCTCCGCAAGCGCAAGGACCGGGGGGACAAGCCGTTCGCGATCATGGTCGCCGATCTCGGGACGGCTGCCGAACTGGTCGAGATCGGTGCGGCGGAGCAGACCCTGCTGGTGGACCCCCGACGCCCGGTCGTCCTGCTGCCGAAGCGGCGCGACCGCGAATCCGAGCTGGCCGCCGAGGTGGCCCCGGACTCCCCCGATCTCGGCGTCCTGTTGCCTTACACGCCGGTCCATCGGCTGCTGTTCGGGCTCCCAGAGGATGCGCCCGGGCCGCGGGCGCTGGTGATGACCAGCGGCAACCTGGCCGGCGAACCCATTGTGACCGATGATCACGATGCGCTGATCCGACTCGCATCGCTGGCCGACGCCTGGCTGATCAACGACCGGCCGATCCAGGTGCCCTGCGACGACTCGGTGATCCGGTTGCTCGACCATGATCAACTCCCGGTACGCCGGTCGCGCGGCTATGCCCCGCTCCCGGTGGCCCTGCCGTTCCCGGTCCGCCCGACCATCGCGGTCGGCGGCGATCTGAAGAACACGTTCTGCGTCGGCGACGGCCGGTACGCGTGGCTGAGTGGTCATGTCGGCGACATGGACGATCTGGCCACGCTGGAGGCTTTCGACGTGGCCCGGACGCACCTCTGCGCGGTCACCGGCGTCCGGCCGGAGCGGCTGGTGGCGGACCGGCACCCCGCGTACCGGAGCAGCCGTTGGGCCCAGGCGCACCAGGGCGACCGTGAGCTGATCATGGTCCAGCACCATCATGCCCATCTGGCCTCCGCCATGGCCGAGAACGGCCACCCGGTCGGCGACCCGGTGATCGGCTTCGCGTTCGACGGCACCGGGTTCGGCGACGACGGCGCGGTCTGGGGCGGCGAGTTCATGGTCGCCGACTACGCCGGCTACCGCCGGGCCGGGCATTTGCGCTATGCATTGCTGCCGGGCGGTGACGCCGGCGTTCGCAATCCCTGTCGGATGGCGCTGTCCCACCTGAGCGCGGCGGGCCTCGACTGGGATCCCCGGCTGCCGAGTGTCAGCGTCTGCTCGACCACCGAGCGCGCGGTGCTCGGCCGCCAACTGGCCGGCGGCTTCAACGCCGTGCCGACCTCCAGCATGGGCCGGTTGTTCGACGCGATGTCGTCGTTGACCGGCACCTGCCAGCGAATCGCGTACGAGGCCGAGGCGGCGATGCGCTTCGAGGGTCTGGCCCGTCTCTGGATCGACGTTCTCGACGGTCCTGGGTACGCCTTCGCGGTGTCCGACGTCGACTCCATGATCATCGCCGACCCCGGACCATTGCTGATGGGTGCGGTGGCCGACCTGCTGGCCGGCGTACCACCGATGATCATCGCAGCCCGCTTCCACGTCGCCGTCGCCGACCTGGTGGTCGAGGTCGCCGAGCGACTACGGGCCCAGACCATGATCAACACGGTGGCGTTGTCGGGCGGTGTGTTCCTGAATGTGCTGCTGACCCAACTCTGCGTGGATCGCCTGCGAGCCGGAGATTTCCGGGTGCTCCGGCATCGGCAGGTGCCACCGAGCGATGCGGGGATCGCCCTCGGTCAACTCGTGATCGGCGAACAGATTTCTCAAGGAAAGGAATAGATATGTGCCTAGCGGTTCCTGGTGCGGTGCTGGAGATCTGGGAGAAGGACGGCACCAGAATGGCCATGGTCGACTTCGGCGGTGTGCAGAAGGAGGTCTGCTGCGAGTTCGTGCCGGACATCGGCGTCGGCGACTACACGATCGTGCACGTTGGCTTTGCCCTGCAGCGGCTCGATGAGAAGTCGGCCAAGGAGACCCTGGCCAATTTCGACCGGATGGGTGAGCTGGAGCTGGAATTCGGCGATCCCTGGGCCCGAGCGGCCAAGGAAGCTGGAATAACCAAACCAGAGCCGGGAGGAAATCCCGCGAGCGTCGGCGATCGCGCGCCCTCGGCTCGGGTGCCGTCGACGGCCGGCGGTACGCGGGTCGAGGTTAAGCGCGATGCGCGAACGGGAGGACAAGAGAAGTGAAGTACATCGACGAGTTTCACGATCCGGAGCTGGCTAAGCGGCTGCTGGACGACATCCACGCCACCGTGACCCAGCCGTGGGCGCTGATGGAGGTCTGCGGCGGCCAAACCCACTCGATCATCCGGCACGGCATCGATCAGCTGATCCCGGACCAGATCGAGATGATCCACGGACCGGGCTGCCCGGTCTGCGTGACTCCCCTGGAGTTGATCGATAAGGCGCTGGAGATCGCCTCGCGCCCGGACGTGATCTTCTGCTCGTTCGGCGACATGCTGCGGGTGCCGGGGAGCGGGCGCGATCTTTTCCGGATCAAGAGCGAGGGCGGCGACATCCGGGTGGTCTACTCGCCGCTGGATGCCCTCAAGCTCGCCCGGGAGAACCCGGAGAAGGAGGTCGTCTTCTTCGGCATCGGCTTCGAGACCACCGCCCCGCCGAATGCAATGACGGTCTATCAGGCCAAACGCCTCGAGGTGCGGAATTTCTCGATGCTGGTGTCCCATGTCCGGGTCCCCCCGGCCATCGAGGCGATCATGACCTCGCCGACCTGTCGGGTGCAGGGCTTCCTCGCCGCCGGGCACGTCTGCAGCGTGATGGGCACCGCCGAGTATCCGCCCCTGGCCGAGCAGTTCCAGGTCCCGATCGTGGTCACCGGCTTCGAGCCGCTGGACATCCTTGAGGGGATCCGGCGCACCGTGCACCAGTTGGAGCGCGGGGAGGCCTACGTGGACAACGCGTACGGGCGGGCCGTGCCGGCCGAAGGCAATCCGGCGGCTCGGGCTCTGCTGACCGACGTCTTCCAGGTCACCGATCGTGGTTGGCGCGGGATCGGCGTCATCCCGGACAGCGGATGGCGGCTGTCGGAGAAGTACCGTGACTTCGATGCCGAGTTCCGCTTCGAGGTCTCCCATATCGACACCGAGGAATCCAGCATCTGTCGCAGCGGCGAGGTGCTGCAAGGGCTGATCAAACCACACGAGTGTGCGGCGTTCGGCAAGGAGTGCACGCCCCGCAATCCGCTCGGCGCGACCATGGTGTCCAGCGAGGGCGCGTGCGCCGCCTACTACCTGTACCGCCGGCTGTCGCTGCCGGTCGACGTCTCGATCGGGACCCGGGAGGTCGCCGGTGTCTGAGGTGTTGAACGGGGTCGCCCTCGACTTCGAGAGCTGGACCTGCCCACTGCCCCTCCGCGACAGTCCGACCATCCTGATGGGTCACGGCGGTGGTGGGCAGCTGTCGGCCGAGCTCATCGACCATCTGTTCGTGCCGGCCTTCGGCGGGCAACCCGGTGCCGGCACGACCGACTCTGCGGTGATCACCGTGGGCGGGGCCCGGCTGGCCTTCTCCACCGACACCTTCGTGGTCCGGCCGCTCTTCTTCCCAGGCGGATCGATCGGACACCTGGCGGTGAACGGCACCGTGAACGATCTGGCCATGAGCGGCGCGGTGCCCTCGTACCTGTCCTGTGGCTTCGTGCTGGAGGAGGGCACTGACCTGTCGGTAGTCGGTCGGGTGGCCCAGGACATGGG
The DNA here is from genome assembly GCA_963731295.1 of uncultured Actinomycetota bacterium. Lineage (GTDB taxonomy): Bacteria > Actinomycetota > Actinomycetes > Propionibacteriales > Propionibacteriaceae > Microlunatus. The sequence goes on along the minus strand of CAVSUP010000003.1, from coordinate 458,177 downwards.
GGCGGCGGCGCGGCTGGCCGACGTCCAGATCGTCACCGGGGACACCAAGGTCGTCGACGCCGGCCACGGCGATCAGGTGTATGTCAATACCGCGGGAATCGGACTGATCCCGGACGGCGTCGACATCCGACCCGATCGGGCCGAGGTGGGTGACGTGATCATCGTCAGCGGCGACATCGGCGTCCACGGCATCGCGATCATGAGCGTTCGTGAAGGCATCGAATTCGGCACCCAGATGGTCACCGACAGCGCGGCCCTCCATCCGCTCGTCGCGGAGATGATCAAGGTCTGCCCCGACCTGCACGTGCTGCGTGACCCGACGCGCGGCGGCCTGGGCACATCGCTGAACGAGATCGCCCGGAGTGCCGGGGTCGGCGTCCGGGTCGTCGAGCGGAGCATCCCGGTGCCAGCCGATGTCAGCAACGCCTGCGCGCTGCTCGGCCTCGATCCGCTGTACGTCGCGAATGAGGGCAAGCTCGTCGCCTTCGTCCCACGGGAGTTCGCCGACGCCGTTCTGGAGGCGATGCGCGCTCACCCACTCGGGTCGAGCTCGGCGATCATCGGTGAATGTGTGGCCGAGCACCCCGGCATGGTCGTGGCCCGGACCACCTTCGGTGGCACCCGGGTCGTCGACCTGCCGCTCGGCGAGCAGCTCCCCCGGATCTGCTGATCAGACCAGATCAGGGGCGAACTGCGCCAGGGCTGCCTGCTTGGCGGCCGCGATGGATTGGGCATCGGTGGTTCGGGAAGCCTCGAGCACGTCGACCCAAGCGTCGATTGAACGGGCACAGAACTGCTGAGCCTCCGGGCTGTTGGCCGCGGCGACCGGATCCTCGGCCCGCTCACCGGCCAGATACAGCGCGAGCGACATCAGGGCGCCGTCCCAGCCAGGGCCCACGTACAGGGCCCCGGCGGAGCTCCCGGCCATGGCCAGTGGCACCGAGTGGTTGAAGCTCAGCCGCGTCTGATCACCCTCGGTGGTCAGCGTCAGATCGACCACGCTGGTCGGGCCCCCGAAGGTGATCACCAGGTGATCCGGCGCCTGGCAGATGCGGATCTCGCCGGAGGCATTGCCCTCCAGCTCGAAGGTGCCACCCTCCCGAAGGTCACCACGAAGCGGCAACATCCACCGGCTGACCCGCTCCGGATCGGTCAGCGCCTGCCAGACGTCGGCGATGTCAGCGTCATAGTGGCGCGACAACGTCACGGCCACCGTCTCGGCGCTTTCGTCGAGCTGAGCCACCTGGCGGCTGATAGCCGCGATATGGTGCGCGAGGTCGATCATGATTGCTCCTTCTGGTCGGTGGTTGCCCGTCGTGCCCGCCTACCCCGGGCCAGCTCGGTCGCCAGCGCATCCAAGCGCTGCTCCCAGTACGCCCGGAATGGATTCAGCCAGTCGTCGACCTCGCGCAACGGGGCCGATTCGACCGTGTACAGCCGTCGCGCCCCTTCGGCGCGGACCGAGGCGAATCCGGTCTCTCTCAGCACCTTCAGGTGCTGGGACACACCCGGCTGGCTGATCCCGAACTCAGCGGAGATCACCGCCACCAGGGCGCCGGCCGGCTGCTCACCAGCCGCCAACAGCTCGAGGATCCGGCGTCGAACCGGATCTCCGAGAATATCGAGCGCGTGCACAGAGCCAGTGTATAGGTTGCTACTTATATAAGTCCAGAATCATCTTCCCGGTCTCACATACGGAGGGAGCGGCAGGGTGACGAACACCCCAGCAGTCGAATTTCAGGAGTGAGCCGTGACCCTCACCGGCCGCGCCGCCGCAGTCGGCGGATCAGCAAGGCACTGGCCAGCACGCCGATCGCGGTGGCAGCGCCGCCGCCGATCAAGGTCCAGCGCGGGCCCAGCACCTCGCCGACCCAACCCAGGATCGGCGACCCGATCGGGCTACCGCCCATCAGCACCATCATGTAGAGCGCCATCACCCGCCCGCGAAGCTGAGGATCGACGCCCAACTGGATGGTCGCGTTCGAGGCGGTGAGCGTCATCAGGGCGACGAAGCCGAGCACGGGCAACAAGGCGGCATAGCTCGCATAGGTCGGCATCAGTCCGGCGACCACCTCGACCAGGCCGAACGCGATGGCCATGACGACCACGAAGCGGCCGCTCGGAGCCACCCGTCGCCGGGCGGCGAGCAGCGCTCCCGCCAGCGAGCCGACGGCCATCAGGGTGCCGAGGATGCCGTACTCCTGGGCGCTGCGATGGAACTGCTGTTGGGCCATCAAGGCACTGGTCATCTGGAAGTTCATGCCGAAGGTGCCGACGAAGCCGACCACGCACATCACCAGCAGGATCTCCCGGTGCGCACGGACGTACCGGACGCCTTCCCGGATCTGCCGCTTGGCCCGGATGGTGGGGGCGACGATCGTCAGCTGACGGCTGTCGATGATCCGCAGGGCGGCGATGAAGGCCGCGTAGGTGAGCGCGTTGGCCAGGATCGCCCAGCCGGAGCCGAACCGGGCGATGACCAGTCCGGCCACGGCCGGGCCGACGATGCGCGCGGCGTGGAAGGTGGCGGAGTTCAGCCCGATCGCGTTCGGCAGATGATCGGCACCGGCGACTTCGGAGACGAAGCTCTGCCGGGCCGGGTTGTCGAAGGCGGTGCCGACCCCGAACAGCAGCGCCAGGACGTAGACGTGCATGGTCGTCGCGACCCCGGTGATGGCCAGGATCCCGAGCACGGCGGCGCACAGCGCCAGCCACGACTGGGTCAGCACGAGGATCCGCCGCTTGTCGAAGCGATCGGCCAGCAGCCCGCCGTACGCGCTGAGCACCAGCATCGGCAGGAACTGCAGGCCGGTCGTGATGCCGATCGCCAGTCCGGAGCCGCCGGAGAGCTCGAGGACGAGCCAGTCCTGGGCGACCCGCTGCATCCAGGTGCCGATGTTCGAGCCGAACGAGCCGATGAGGAAGATCCGGTAGTTGCGATTGATCAAGGCGCTGAACATGCCGCCCCGAGTGGCCGTGGCCTCAGTGGCCACCGGCTCGGTGTCGATGCTCACGCGTGATTCACCTGGTCGAGGATGTCGATCGCTTGTCGGAGAACCGCGCGTTCCGTCGGGTCGAGCTCGCCGATCCGGATGGCTAGCCATTCGTCACGGCGCCGACGGTTGGCCAGCAGCACCTTGCGGCCCGGCTCGGTCAAGGTGACCAGGCATTGCCGCCGATCGCCGGGCTGCGGGCGCCGGGCGACGTAGCCGCGCTCCTCCAGACCGTTGACGATCCGGGTCATCGAGGGCGGCTGGACCTTCTCCGCCGCCGCCAACTCCCCCATCAGCAGGTCGCCGCTGTTGAGCAGCACCGCCATGGCCGAGAGTTGATTGGAGTTCAGATCGATCGTGTCGTCGCGCATCTGCCGGAGTCGGCGGGACAACCGCATGACCGACGGCCGGAGCGCGTGCGCGAGGGCGGCCGGCGAGAGATCGTCATGACGGGTGGACACGCCCGAAACCATACTCGTTAGCAATGCTAATTACAACTGCTAAATAGTCGGACGATTCACCGTCGCCCGGCGGTCAGGCGGTGATCCGTGGCCGGCGCGACCGTAGGACCACCGCGGCGATCAGCACAGCTCCGGCCGCGATCAGACCCAGGGCCGCACCGAGCTCGTCCTCGGTGATCCGGTAGAAGGACACCGGCCACAGGCTCAGCAAGATCAGGCAGCCGATCACGGCCAGCGCATGGCGCCGGATCCTGATGAAGCCGAAGAACAAGATCACCACGACCACTGTGCCGACGCCGAGCGACCACCATTGGCCCGACGATTCCATGAATTGCAGGGAAATAGCCGCTGCCCAACCGCTGAGCCCGGCCAGCGACCAGGCCAGCGTCTTGTTGATCATGAAGCCGAGCGCGGTGAAAATCAGCGCGACGATCATGAAGCCGATGGTCAGCTGGACCGGAATCTCGGTGAGCCGCTCCGGCCCGGAGGATCGCTCATAGATCACGTTCGCCACCACCGCGCCGACCAGCGTCATCGCGCCGGTCCAACCGGACACCAAGAAGGTGCTCGCCCGCAGCAGGATGAGCCCGACGGCCGAGGCGACCAAGATCACCGTCGCCGTACCGACCAGCTTGTCGTCTTCGGTGATCACGGTCCAGGCGAAGCCGGCGGCGTAGCAGGCCAGGGCCAGCAGCACCCGGCCCACCTCGGGCCGGGTCTTCCACGCCACCAACGCCGACCCACCGATCGCCGGGATCCCGAAGGCCGCCAACGCCACGCCGATCCGCCCCGGTCGCTCGAGCTCGTCCCAGAAGGAGTAGCCCAGAAAGATCACCGCACCGAGCAGCAACGCCCCGCCGGCGTACCCGAGCACGTCGAGAACCGGGCTTCGTGCACTCGACGGCTCGTCCGGCCGGGGAGCCGGTTGGCCTGCGGCGGTCAGGGCGTCGGACAGATCGGCCTGCGCCGCGTCGGCCAGCTCCGCCGACTGCACCGGGGTCAGCACCTGCTCCTCGACCAGAGCGTTGAGTCGCAACTCCAGTTTGATCATGACTCCAGTGTCCGCCCTGGCGCCTGCTCGGCCATCCTCCCGCAGGACGGTGTTGGCCTCCACCCGCGGGATGATCCGGCGGATTCGGTGGATCGGAATCCAGCGCGCGACCGCACTCAGGACGGCCCCCTACGATGGGCGGCATGACCGAACCCGGCGTCGAGCATCACCTGCTGGTGCAGGCGCCGGTGCCGGCGGTCGACGAGGACGGACTGGTCGTGGTGGTGATCGGCACCGCGTCGTTCGCCGTGGCCACCGTGGCCTGCGTGATGCTCCGCGGCTGGTTGACCAGCAACGGCCACCAGGACTGGACCGCGATCAGCCTCAGCGGCTTCGTCCTGGGGCTGGTCGGTCTGGCCTACTGCGGCTACCGGCGCCGCCGCCGCAACGCCGGACCGCACGCCCTAGAAGGCTAGGAGGGTGGTCGAAGTCTCGTTACGGAACTTCAAAGACACCCCAACTAGAGACTCGCGTCGTTCAGACCGGCGATCACCGTCTCCAGCAGATCACCGAGCGCGTCGATCTGACTGCTCTCCAGACCGGCGAGGACGTGGGACTCCACCAGATCGGCCTCGCGGATCGCCCTCGCGTAGAACTCGTAGCCCGCATCGGTGAGCCGTACGAGCACCCGGGTGCGCTTGACCTCGTCGGGCAGCCGGGCGATCAGGTCGCGGGCCGCGAGCCGGTCCAGCCGATGGGTCATCGAGGACGGCGCGATGTTGCAGGCGGCCGCCAGTTGGCTCGGCGTGAGCGGCTCGTCGCCGGTGGTCCGGGCGAGCTGCTCGAGCACCGTCCATTCGCCCGAGGTGATGTCGAGATCGGCGAGCTGACGGTCGTACCAGCGGTTCAACCGGCGGGAGAGGCCGTGGACGGCCGTGATCACCCGCTGAACCGATTCGTCGGCGCCGGCGGCCACGAAGGTGGCCACGCTCCGCCGGACATCTTCGGCCTCACTGCCCGTTGCCCTCGACTCCGTCATCGGCCCATTCTTCCGTATCCGCACCTCATCGGATCGCGGTGGCCGCTCACATGCTGAACCGCTCCTCGTGGAACTGGCGCCGCGGAAAGCCGCCCGCCAGCAGCGATCGCCGGACGGCACCGGCGAGCCGCGGGGAGGCGCAGACGAACACGTCGTGATCGGCCAGGTTGCCGACCAATCGCTCGAGACTCTCCTTGGTGACGGCGTTGGCCGGGTCGCTCGTCGGACCCACCAGGTAGACGATCCGGGCGCCCGAGCGCTGGGCGATCTCGTCGAGCTCGTCGCGCAGCACCAGATCCTGCTCGGTCGACGCCCGATAGACCAGGGTGACATTGGTTCCCGGTACGTCCAGCGCCTCGAAGAGACCGCGCATCGGCGTGATGCCGACCCCACCGGCGATCAGCAGCACCCGCGACCGGGTGCGGAGCCGGCTGGTGAGGCGGCCGTACGGCCCTTCGGCGAACACCTTGACGCCCGGCTCCAGCTCGGCGATCGCCCGCGTCCCGTCGCCGAGCAACCGGAAGGTGATCCGCAGCCGGTCCAACCGCGGCACCGCGGAGAGCGAGAACGGCAGTGAGGATCGCCAGGTCGACGGCGCGAGGAAGCGCCACCGGAAGAATTGACCCGGCTCGACCCGCAGTTCGTCCAGATGCCGTCCCGACATCACCACGCTGACCACCGCGTCGGACTCCCGCCGGATCTGGAGGACCCGCAACCGATGGCGCCAGAACTGGAAGACCGGCTGCAGCAGCCGATAGCGCAGCACGACGGCGAAGGCGTACGCGTACAGCAGACTCCACAACACCTGGACCACCGGACGGCCGATCAGATCGGGACCGGCAAGCTGGTGGACGAAGCCGAGCGCCGCCGCCAGATACGTCAGCAGGTGCAGCCAGTGCCAGTGTTCATAGCTGAGCCGCCGCCGGACCGCTCTGATCGAGACCACCCCGACCACCAGCAGGAAAACGGTCCCTACCGTGGCCGTGGGCAGGCCCGGCCAATCGAGAAGGTCGACCGCGGCCCGGCCCAGGTCGACGCCGGCAGCCGTCGCCCAGGCGCCGGTGGCGGCGATCGTGTGCACGACCACCAGCCCGATGGTCGCTGGGCCGAGGACCGAATGCCAACGAGCCAGCCGATCCGCGCCGAGTCGGCGCTCGAGCAGCGGCAGCCGAGCCATCAGGATCAAGGTCATAGCAATCCCATAGCCGGCCGCCATGCCGGTCAGATGCGCCAGCCAAGCGATGCCGCCCCCAGCCCGCGGGCCGGCGACGAAGCCTTGACCCACCGCCAGGAGCGCTCCCATGAGCACCAGAGCCGCCACGGCCGCGGGCACTGATGTCCACGGTCGCACGGGCCAGACGGTATCGCCTCAGGTGCGACTGACCGTCATCGGCGCCGAATCAGGGACGACCGATGCCGGTGAGCTCGACGGGGCACTCAGGCCGAGGGCGAGGCCGGCGGCGGTTGCGGCGGTGAAGATCACCACGGTCATGGACCGTAATCCCCACCGGATCAGGCCGGGATGGGCGGCTTGGGCCCGGCGAGGAAAGGGATGGGCGGTGGACGGCAGGGCGTACAGGGTCGCGAGAGACATCGGGGATCTCCTGGTCGAATAAGTAACAGTTCGGACACAGTGTGACCCAATGTCGGTGCGTAGCACACCGCCGTGCTAGCTCAGTGTGACAAAGGTCACAAGGAGCGCTCAGTCAAAGAGTGAGGCTGGCTGATCCCACTCGATGGTTTCCCACACCGGCGCCGGCAGCTCTTCACTACGGTCTTCGGCGACCACGGCGGAGTGCGCGCCGCAGCCGTGATCGACGCTGACGACTGAGCCTTCCGAGGCGGAGTACGCGTTGGCGCAGGCTCCGAACAGGTCCCCGAGAGAGCCCTGGAGCCGGAGGAAGAACCCACAGGTCTCACAAACGTCGGGAGCGAGTTTGGTGAGCTGATTGTTCGGTCCGCCCGAACCCGACAACCACCGTTCGGCCGCCTCGTCGCGCCCGACCGCCGACAGCACCCGCTCCCGGCCCAGGCCGAGCTCGGCGACCACGGCCCGCAGCTGGCTCTGTTCGGCCGGATCGGCGTCGGCAGCGGATTCCCCGCCGGTGTAGCCGGGCTCCAGTCGGGGATCGTCGCCTGCGGCCGGCATGAGCAACCCCGGGGTCACGTCACCGGGCTGGATCCGGTCGGCCCACGGCAGCCAGTCGTCGGCCAGCAGCGCGCCCTCCCCGGGCAGCAGCACGACCTCGTCGACGGTCACCAGCTTGGCGCGCGAGGCACGGGCCACGGTGACCGACCAGCGCCACCCGACGTAGCCCGGATGCGGACAGCCGAAGAAGTGGCTGACCACGCGATCGTCGTCGGCCTGGGCGCCTAGATATTCACCGACGCCCATCACTTCGGCCTCTTCTTCGGCTGCCGAGCGGGCGATGTCGACGGCCGCCAGACAGGCGGCATCGAGCTTGATCGAACGGGTGCTTGCGGCCATGGCGGTCATTCTGGCAGTTCCCCCCAACTTGTCAGAATCTCGGCGTACTCCGGCGAGCTCTAGTGCTCCTCTGTTCTTTGAACTTTGGCGTTTGTCTTGAGTTTTCAGGCGGCTTTCGGGAGGCGGGCGCGGTCGATGTAGTCGTCGATGTGGTGGTCGATGACGTGCAGGGCTTGGCGTAGGTCGGCGGGTGCGGGAGGTTGGTCGGCGGCGATCAGGGGTCTGAGGATCCGGTCGTGGACTTTCGTGTAGAAGATCGCCACGCGTTGCCCGTCGGCGCTGAGTTGGTAGGTGTTGGTGCGTGGTTGGCGCTCGATGAGTCCGTTGAGGCGGAGCCGGGTGAGGTCATAGCTCATCTGGTTGGTGCTGTAGGCCACGCCGAGTAGATGGTTCACCTGGGCACGGAGGCTCCGGTGGGTGAAGCCGAGGGCGTTGAGACCGATACAGAGGGCGCCGAGCAGGGCCATGACCCGAGGATCTCCGAACCGTAGTGCGGGCGACCTCCTGCCATCCTCGGTGAGGGTGGACTGTGCGACCCGCTCAAAGGCTGGGCTCGCAAGGACGCAACCCTGCCCGACACGTTCAGTATCGAGCAGGCGACGGTTGACGGCACGGGCTTTGGTGTTGAGTTCGTCGAGATGGGCCAGCCGCCGGTGGCAGCGGAGGTCGTCGGGGGAGTTCACCACGGTCTCGATCCGCAGCGCCCGACCGTCTTTGAGGTACTGCTTGATCCGGGAGTGCTTGTAGAAGGCGTTCACCGTCACGTCGGTGTCGCGGGTGACGATCTTCGTCTTGGGAACACAGTCCAGGGTCGGCCGGCGGCCGGTCCGTCGGGGGCCGGTGAAGATCAGCTCCACCGTGTCGGGGCGGCCGACGTCGAGGTTGTCAGCGACCAGCGCCTCGAAGAACGCGCGGGCGTGGCGAGGGGCGTCGAAGACCAGGGTGCGGGAAACCTCGATCTGACGCATCGAGAGTTCCCACCAGTAGCCGGCGGCGCGGTCGGCGTCGGTCAACGGCAGCGGGAGTTGGTTCATCCAGCGGCGGAAGAAGATCTCGATGGTGCCCGGTCCCAGCCGGTCACAGATCGCCTGCAAACCGCCCGCGTCGTGGCGGTGGCGAACCCGTTCGACAAGGCCGTAAACCCGATCCCGGCAGCAGTGGCTTGGCGTTTGGCCCACTCGTGGCCGTTCAGCCATACCTTGATCGGGTAGGGAAAGTAGGCGCACACCTTGATGAACCCCGGCCCGAAGTCGACATCCCACAGGTAGAAGTAGAAACAGCTCACCCGCCGGTCGGCCTTGGTGAACCCGAAGGAGGGCACGCCGTTGCTGGACGGGCGTTGCGTGGACGCGAACACGTTCTGGTACTCCTGCGCCACCCCGATGGCAGCCACCCCGGACTGGCCCGTCTTGGCCTGAGCAGCGATGAACGGACTCATCACGTCGACCTTGCGGTCGCCCTTGTTGAACCGCACCATTGGAATCTGGTTGGTGTCGGCGAACGTCTTCACCGACCGGCGGAACGCTGTGCCGATCCTTTCCATGATCGCCGGCGACGGGATCGGGACACCCAGATGCTTGGTCATGAACGACACCACCTGCCCGCTAACCTGCAGGTTCGGCACATAGCCGTTGAGATAGATCCGGTCCAAGCACTCGATATCCAACCCGACATGACCATCGAGGAGATCGTTGACCGTGACAGATGCAGCCATAACCACAGCTTCACCCCAACAGGCGGACCAGACCAGCACCAGCCTCGGCGGTCAGAGGTGAAGCCTCACTGGGAGGGTGGTGTTAAACGGTGGCCGTAGCGAGCAGGTGCCCGGGTGCGTAGCGGGCAAGGCGGTGGAGGAGTCGGATAGCGGTGTTCTATCCGCGACGACGACAACGAAGCCTGGTGCGTGCCCGGGTGCCGCGCAGTAGGTCATCGTTTGACACCACCCTCCTCGGAGGGTGGTGTTAAACGGTGGCCGTAGCGAGCAGGTGCCCGGGTGCGTAGCGGGCAAGGCGGTGGAGGAGTCGGATAGCGGTGTTCTATCCGCAACGACGACAACGAAGCCTGGTGCGTGCCCGGGTGCCGCGCAGTAGGTCATCGTTTGACACCACCCTCCTCGGTCTGACCAGACGGCGGCGAGCTGGCCGATGGTGTGCAATGGGGAGGTGGCACCGGAGGTTCTGCAGCGCTCGGGACGGGTCTTGGTGGCGGGCGGTCAGCGGGTGGCCGCCGGCGGACGCTTCGTCGGCGGTCAGTTGCGTCGGGGTAGCGGCGCGGTGCTGCGCTTCACCACCTCGGGTGGCGCCGGCGAAAGCGGGCTGGGTCGACTCGTACACCTGCAGTTCTTCGCCGCCGCCGGCGATGCCGCCGTCGCGGTCTCGCTGGCCGGCACGTTGTTCTTCACGCTGCCGACCGACCAGGCCCGGCCCCAGGTGGCGCAGTTCCTGCTGCTCACCATGGCGCCGTTCGCGGTGGTGGCGCCGTTCATCGGCCCGTTCCTCGACCACTTCCGCCAGGGCCGCCGGTGGGCCATCGGCACCACGTTGGCTGTTCGCGGCTTTCTCTGCTGGGTGCTCGCCGATGCGATCATCGCCAACTCGGCCTGGGTGTTCCCGTGCGCACTGGGTTGCTTGGTGTCCTCCAAGGCCTTCACCGTCACCCGGGCGTCCGCCGTGCCGAGGTTGCTACCCGAGGGATTCACCCTGGTCAACGCGAATTCCCGGATTTCCATGGCCAACGTGGCCGGCGCGGCGGTCGGCGGCGGCATCGCGGCGGGCATCGCCCGCGCCGGGTCGGAGTGGTCGTTGCGCTTCGGCTTCGGCGTCTTCGTCGCCGCCACGGTGCTGGCCATCCTGCTATCGCCGAGGGTCGACTCCTCGGTCGGCGAGCGGGACATCGGGTCGGTCATCGACACCGCCGGAGGCAACCCCCGTCGCTTCCGCAATCTCCAGCCCGGCGTCCGCAACGGCCTGCGCTGCGTGATGGGCGCCCGGCTGATGACCGGCTTCCTGACGCTGTTCCTCGCCTTTCTGCTCCGCGAAGAGCCGATCGCGGACCTGGACAGCACGTTGCTGCTCGGCATCGTGGTGGCGGCGGCGGGCGTCGGGAACAGCCTCGGCACCGTCGCCGGCAACCTCGGCAAGAACATCGCGCCGGAGAAGATCGGTCTCACAGTGTTATGCATCGACGCCGCGCTCGCCATCACCGCGGCGGCGTTCTATGCGCTCGTCACCGTGATCGCGCTGGGCCTCGTGGCCGGGTTCTGCGCCCAACTGGCCAAGCTCTCCTACGACGCGCTCGTCCAGCGTGACGTTGCCGAACTCGTCCGAACCTCGGTCTTCGCCCGCTCGGAGACCGTTTTCCAGATCTGCTGGGTCTTCGGCGGCGCCCTGGGTATCAGCCTGCCGCTGATCCCACAGCTCGGCTTCGGTCTGGTCGCCCTACTGCTGGTCGGACTGCTCGCCTGGATCCTGGTCGTTCGGCGACGGACGGCCGCCCCGCCGGCGGCCCCGTAGGAGGGCGGTCAGAGCTCCAGCTCGTCGGCGACGGCGCGCAGGACCGAGGCCACCTTCGGCGCGGTCTTGGCGTCGGGATGCCGGCCACGGCGGTAGTTGTTGCCGAGGGAGTCGAGCATCTTGATCAGATCCTCAACGATCACGGTCATCTGCTCCGGGGTCTTGCGGTGAGCCTTGGACAGCGACGGCGGCGCCTCGAGGACGTGCACCGACAGGGCCTGTTCGCCCTTGCGGCCCTCGACCACGCCGAATTCCACCTTCTGGCCGGCCTTCAACGCGGTGACACCAGGGGGCAGCGCGGTGGCCCGGACGTAGACGTCGCCGCCCTCGTCCTTGGTCAGAAAACCGAAGCCCTTGTCGGCGTCGTAGAACCTCACCTTGCCAACCGGCACGTCGACCCACCTCACTGGACGGTGTCCGGTCGACCGGCACACGTTTACACCCGAAAACTTGAGTGCCAAGCGTAACCGGTGCGCGGCCTGTGCCCAACCAGATTCTTCCCGGTGGAACTCCATCTCGCCTGATCCGAACGCCCATCGCGCGCGGACCGCGCGTCTACGATGACTGCATGGCGACCTGGGAGGACGGACCGGAGTACGCGCCCATCGAGCGGCCGGCTCAGTTCGACAACCCGGCGGCACCGCCGTTGTCGGTGGCCGCGCCGGCACCGCAGCTGGCCGCATACGCCCCGAAAGACCGGCCGCGTTTCGACGATCCGCAGGCACCGGTCGCGCCCTTGGCGATGCTGCACCCCACCGTTGACGACCAGCGCGATCCACAGGCACCCTTCGATGTCGTCTCCAGCACGCTGACGTCGGATTCGGCGTGGGGCTCGCTGCACTGGAATCCACCGAGTGGCGCGGGGAGCGGATCCTGGGGCGCCCCCGGGAGCCCGCCCTGGTCGTCGCCGCAGCAGCCAATGGCCCTGACCAGCGCGCCCGCGCCGGCCCCGGAGGGCGGCCTGCCCTCGCCCGGTACGCCGGAGTGGTTCGCCCCGCCGCCGTACGGCCAACCGCAGGATGTCCGCGAGCAGGGTGCGAGCGCCGTCTTCAGCGCTGCCACCCCCGGCCTGCTGATCTGCCTGCTGATCGGCGGCCTGGTCTACGTCATCGCGCCGGTCATGCTGATGATCGCGTTCGGACTCTCCCGGCGGGTGCAGGTGGCCGGCCGCAAGGTGCGCATCGCGTTCACCGCCGCTACCGCGCTCTTCGGCGCCATCGTGACCTTGGGCGCCCTGACCAATGTGGGCGGCTTCTCGGAGTGGTGGCACTTCACGGGCGTGTGGGCGCTGGTCTTCTGCTGGGGCATGCTCCTGGTCATCCTGGTGATCGTCCGGCAGGGACTGTCCACCGGCGAGCAGACCAACCCCACCAACCGGCCGTGGGGCTAGGGCGGCGACCGTGCCCCCGACCCGGCCCCGGACGCTGCCGGAAGCCCTGCGGGCGTTGTCCCCCGCGGCTCTGACCGCGCTCATCGCATACCGTCCAGACCTCGGTACGCCCCTGCCGGTCGACCTGGCCGAGCTCGCCGGTCGATCCACGATGCCGTCCTCGATCGGCCGGGCTCTTGATCGGCTCAACGCCTGGCAGCGCGTCGTCGTCGAAGCGCTGGCCGCGCTGCCCGATCCGGCCACGGCCGACCAACTGACCGAGCTGCTCTCTGCTGACCGCGGACCGATCCACGCGACGCTCGGCGAGCTGCGGGCCCGGGCCTTGGTCTGGGGCGACGACGATCAGCTCCATCTGATCCGGTCGGTACGCGAGGCGCAGCCGACCTACCCGGGTGGTCTGGCGCCAATGTCCCCGCGCCCGCTGACCCGCGGGCAACTCGAAGCCGCTCTGGCCGCCTGCGGCGACGACGAGCGGGCGGTGCTCGAACGCCTGATGTGGGCCCCGACGGGCGCAGTCCGCAATGCCGGTCGGCCGGTCAGCCTGGCCACGGCCAAGACACCGGTCGAGCGCCTCCTGAGCCGCCAGCTGCTCCGGCCGGTGGACAGCGACACCGTGCTGCTGCCGCGCGAGGTTTCGGTGTATCTGCGCTCCGGTCGTTTTACCCCGAAACCCGTCTCGCCCGAGCCGCCCCCGCTGCTCACCGAGGCCCTGGACGACCGCTCACGGCGGCACCACGACAACGCAGCTGCCGGTGCGGCGTTCGGGCTGCTGCACGATGTCGAGCTGGTGGCCCGGGCCGTCGAGGCCGCACCGCACAAGCTGCTGCGCACGGGGGGGATGTCCACCCGCGACGGCGCCGCCCTGGCCCGTCAGCTCGGGACCGACCTGGCGCACGCCGTGTTCGTTGTCGAGTGTGCCGCGGCGGCCGGTCTGCTGGCCGCCGGTCCGGCCTACGCGCTGCTGCCCACCACCGAGTACGACCGGTGGCTGACGCGGGACGCGGCCACCCGATGGCGCGAGCTCGCCTCGGGCTGGTTGGACGCCGGGCGGTTCTTCGCCGTCGCCGCCGAGCCGGGAGCGCACGCCCTGGGACCCGAGGCCGAGGTGGCAGTGGCACCGAGCCTGCGGCATACGGTGCTGCAACTCGCCGCCGGCGCCGGCGCCGGCACCGTGATCGACCTCGACACCCTCGTGGCGTCGGTGACCTGGCATCGGCCCCGGCTCGCGGCCGGAGCCACCGGTCGGCTGACCGCCGCCCGACTGGTCGACTGGACGTGGCGCGAGGCGACCTGGCTCGGCGTCGTCGCGCTCGGGGCCCTGACGGCCTTCGCCGAGCCGGTCCTGCGGCCGGATGAGCCGCTGCCGGGTCCGCCTGGAGTCGTTGTTCCCGCCACCGGTCGAACGGATCGTCATCCAGGCTGACCTGACCGCGGTGGCGCCGGGACCGCTCGCGTACGCGATGGCCCAGGATCTGCGGCTGTTCGCCGATCAGGAATCCCGCGGCGGCGGCGGCGTCTTCCGGTTCAGCGCGAGCTCGATGCGGCGCGCCTTCGATGCCGGTTGGTCGGCGGAGGAGATCCATCGCTGGCTGGGCGAGCACTCCACCACCGGCGTGCCGCAACCGCTCGCGTACCTGGTCGACGATGTCCAACGCCGGCACGGCAGCATGCGGGTCGGGCCGGCGGGCTGCTATCTGCGGGTGACCGACGAGGCCCAGGCGGCGTTGCTGCTCCGCCATCCGTCAGCGAGCACCTTCGGGCTGCGGCAGATCGCGCCCGGGATCCTGGTCGCGGCCGTCGACGAAGCCGAGCTGGTGACGCTGCTGCACGACCTTGGCCAGACCCCGGCCATCGAAGACGCCAGCGGCACCATCGTGTCGGCGCCGGCCGCCCCGCGCGTCAGCCGTCCCCGGCCCGCCCGGTCCGCACCGGAGCTGTCCGCGGCCGAGATCGCCGAGGTGGTGCTGGCCGCCGAGCAGGCTCATCCGATCCGCCGCGACGCGGAGGCCGGCTCCGGCACCGCTGACGCGCTCGATCAACTGCGGCTCGCCACCCAGGAGGCCGTGGCGGTACGCGTGGTCTACGTCTCGGCCGACGGCCGTCCCACCGAACGGGAGCTGGCCCCGCTCGACCTGGCTGCCGGCTCGGTCCGGGCGGTCGACCGGGCCAACGCGCAGGTCGTCACGATTCCGCTGGCGCGCATCTCATCGGTCGTTCCGGCGGCACCCGGCACATAGACTGTGCCGGTGCGTGCCGTGACCATCAGACGATCCATCGTCTTCGGCGTCTGCGCACTCGGAGTGGCCTCCCTCTATCTGGCGCCGAGCATGGCCCGTTCGCCCGACCGGATCGGTCTCGCACCTGTTTCGGATGAGCCGACCGCCATGCCGGTCAGCGCAACCTCCGCCACCCAGCCGCAGGCCGCGGCGACCGGAATCAGCCGGGACGTCCGGCGTCCGGAGGCCCGGGGTGGCAGCGCCTCGGTCAGCCCGCCGAGCGTCGAGCCGACGGCGCAAGCCGAGGGTCCGGAGCGTCCCAGCACCGTTCGACGGCCGACTGGCGCGACGGCGTACGACCCGACGGAGGACCACGATGACGAGGCTCCCGAGCCCGTGCGCGAGGTCGACAAGCCGACGGTCTCCCGCGACACCCTCGAGCTTGCCTGGGCGCCGGCCGCCGACAATGTCGGCGTCGTCGCCTACAAGATCTGGTTGAACGGCTTCCCCGTCGCCACGACGACTGATACCCACGCCACGCTGCGCTGGTTCAACGACGACGCGACCCAGCAGGCGGTGCAGATCCGCGCGTTGGATGCTGCCGGCAACCAGAGCGAGAGCTCCCTGACCATCGTGGTGTCCCGCCCGGAGGCGGAGCCGACGCCCACGCCGACCCCGGAGCCCTCGGAGACGCCGTCCCCCAAACCCTCGAGCAGCCAGCCCACGGTCAACGCGACCACGCCGTCGGATGCGGCGCCGACCGAGGGTCCGGCCGAGAACCCGTGAAGCCTGAGCCCTTCGACGGCCCCGGGCCGCTCGTCGTCCAGTCCGACCGCACGCTGCTGCTCGAGATCGATCACGTCGCGGCCAGTGCCTGCCGGATCGCCATCGCGCCCTTCGCCGAGCTGGAGCGCGCCCCCGAGCACATCCACACCTACCGGCTGACCCCGCTCGGGCTGTGGAATGCCCGAGCGGCCGGCCACGACGCCGAGCAGGTCGTGGACACGCTGTTGACCTACAGCCGGTATCCGGTGTCGACCGCGCTGCTGGTCGACGTCGCCGACACGATGGATCGCTACGGACGCCTGCGGATCGAGAAGCATCCGACCCACGGCCTGGTCCTGGTCAGCACCGATCGACCGGTGCTCACCGAGGTGCTGCGGAGCGCCAAGGTCAAGGGACTGGTCGGCGCGCGGATCGACGACGACTCGGTGATCGTGCACCCCTCGGAGCGCGGGCATCTCAAGCAGGTGCTCCTCAAGCTCGGCTGGCCGGCGGAGGATCTGGCCGGCTACGTCGACGGAGAAGCGCACGCGATCGACCTCGACCAGACCGGCTGGGACCTCCGGCCCTATCAGGACCAGGCGGCCGAATCGTTCTGGCACGGCGGCTCCGGAGTCGTGGTCCTCCCTTGTGGAGCAGGAAAAACGATCGTCGGTGCGGCGGCGATGGCGCGGGCCCAGGCCACCACGTTGATCTTGGTCACCAACACGGTATCGGCCCGCCAGTGGCGCGACGAGTTGATCAAGCGCACCTCGCTGACCGCCGAGGAGATCGGCGAATACTCCGGGGCCAAGAAGGAGATCCGGCCGGTCACCATCGCCACCTACCAGGTGATCACCACCAAGCGCGGCGGCGTACACCCGCATCTCGAGCTCTTCGATGCGCGCGACTGGGGCTTGATCATCTACGACGAGGTGCATCTGTTGCCGGCCCCGGTCTTCCGGATGACGGCCGATCTGCAGGCTCGCCGCCGGCTCGGGTTGACCGCCACCCTGGTCCGCGAGGACGGCCGGGAGGGTGACGTCTTCTCCCTGATCGGCCCGAAGCGGTTCGACGCACCGTGGAAGGACATCGAGGCCCAGGGTTACATCGCACCGGCCGACTGCATCGAGGTGCGGGTCACCCTGACCGAGCCGGAGCGGATGAGCTACGCGGTCGCCGAGGCCGACGTGAAGTACCGCCTGGCCGCCACCGCCGACTCGAAGACCGAGGTGGTCATTGATCTGGTGGCCAAGCACCGCGGCACCCCGACGCTGGTGATCGGTCAGTACGTCGACCAACTGGTGGATCTCGCCGCCCGGCTCGACGCGCCGCTGATCACCGGCGAGACCACCGTGCGCCAGCGGGAGCAGCTGTATGCCGCTTTCCGCACCGGCGAGATCGACCTGCTGGTGGTCAGCAAGGTGGCCAACTTCTCCATCGACCTGCCGTCGGCTCAGGTGGCGATCCAGGTCTCCGGGGCCTTCGGCTCCCGCCAGGAGGAGGCGCAACGGCTCGGCCGGCTGCTCCGCCCCAAGTCCGACGGCGTGATCGCCCGGTTCTACGCCGTCGTGTCCCGCGACACCGTCGACGCCGACTTCGCCGCTCACCGGCAGCGCTTCCTGGCTGAGCAGGGGTACGGCTACCGCATCATGGACGCCACGGACGCTCTCGCAGCCGACTGACCCTTCGCTCTCGCGGACGCGTACCGGCCGCCAGGCGGGGCAGATCCGACCGTGTGCGGAGAAATGACGGCCGAATCGGCGAATCGGCCGCCAGCGGCGACCGTGTGCGGAGAAACGTGCCGAGCAGCCGGGGCCCGGCGGGCGCCTTACTCCACGTCGAGGACGGTGGACTCTTCCTGGGTCCCGAGGTCGACCGGCCAGCGGTCGGGCTCGCCGACCAGCGACCAGATCTCCACCAGTTCCTGCGGCCAGATCCATTCGTCGGTGTGGCGCAGATCGTCATGCGACCACCAGCGGTGCTGCATCAGCGTGAGCCGCTCATCCTCGGTGTGCGCGGAGATGTCCACGTCGAACGGTCGGACCATCGCGAGGAAGAATGCCTCATCCTGCTCGATGACCTGGTCGGAGTAGCCGTGCACCACGTGTCGGTGCGCGATCGGCCCGAGCAGGTCGGACTCGCCCAGCTCGTAGCCGGTCTCCTCGCGGACCTCGCGGATCGCCGCCTGCTCTCGCGACTCACCCGCGTCGATGCCACCACCGGGGGTCACCCACCAGCGCGAGTCCGGGATTCCGGGGTCGCTGTCCTCGAACAACAGGGTCTTGTCATGGTCGATCATGATCACCCGGATCGTGGATCGGCTCTTCCGCGGCCGATCCGCCGGGTTGTCCTTGGGCACGTACGACCGCACGGTCTCTTCTGGCGTCACGGTCAACACCCTATTAACTCGTGGACGCGGCCGTGCACAACGGGTAGCGTGACCCGGCTGCCACCCCTCACCACCCGGGGCAGATCGGAGGAGCCTGCATGCCCGAATCAGCCGGGACCCTGGACGCCGAACGTGATCATCTCGACCAGTCCCGAGCCGCCCTGGCCCGGATGCGGGACCACACCGCCGGGCTGACCGCCATCGGCGGCGACCACGTCTCCACCGAGCACCTCAAGCAGGCGCTCTACCGCCGGATGAAGAGCCTGCAGGACGACCCGACCGTCCCCCTGTTCTTCGGCCGCCTCGACTACGACCGGGCCCTTGAGGCCGAGCAGGACGAGACGCTCTACATCGGACGGCGCCACGTCACCGGCGAGGCCGGCGGCGAGCCGATGGTCATCGACTGGCGGGCCGGGATGTCGCGGCCGTTCTACCAGGCGCGTCCGGGAGAGCCGATGGGGGTACGCCGGCGGCGCCGCTTCGGCTTCTCCCACGGGCGGTTGACCGCGTACGAGGACGAAGAGCTCAGCCGAGCCGACGCGGTGACGTCCTCGGACATCCTCGAGTCCGAGATCGAGCGGCCGCGAACCGGCCCGATGCGCGACATCGTCGCCACCATCCAGCCCGAACAGGACTCGATCGTCCGCGCCGGGCTCAGCCAGTCACTCTGTGTGCAGGGCGCACCGGGCACCGGGAAGACGGCGGTCGGTCTGCACCGGGCCGCCTATCTGCTCTATGCCTTTCGTGATCAACTGGCCCGGTCCGGGGTGCTGGTGGTCGGCCCGAACGACAGCTTCCTGTCCTACATCGCCGACGTGTTGCCGGCGCTGGGCGAGATCGATGCCACCCAGGCCACCGTCGCATCCTTGGTGAACAAGGCGAACGCGACGATCATCCGCGGCGGGGACGACGTGACCGCGGCGTTGATCAAGGGCGACCCGCGGATGGCGACGGTGCTGCACCGGGCGGCTTGGGGCCATCTCGGTCAGGCCACCTCGGCGCTGGTCGTGCCCCGCGGCGCGCATCAATGGCGGGTGGGCGGCTACCTGGCCAACGAGATGATCATGGAGTTGCGGGAACGCGGCGTCCGGTACGACGCCGGCCGGGCCATGCTGCCGCAGCGGCTCGCTCATCAGGTGCTGTTGCGGATGGAAGCGGCCGGCGACTCGCCCGACGACCGGGTGCAAAACGCTGTGGCCCGCAGCAAGCCGGTCAAGGCGTACGCGGATGCCCTCTGGCCCGCGCTGACCCCACCGAAGTTGATCTGGCGATTGCTCACCGACGGCGAGTTCCTGGCCGAGGCCGCCGATGGCATTCTGACCGCGGCCGAGCAGCAGTCGATCTCCATGGCGCGGCCGGCCCGGTCGGTCGCCGCCGCGCGCTGGACCCTGGCCGACGTGATCTTGATCGACGAGGCGGCTGATGTGCTCAACCGGACCCCGAGCCTCGGTCACGTGATCTTGGACGAGGCGCAGGATCTGTCGCCCATGATGTTGCGGGCGGTCGGTCGCCGGGCGAGCACCGGATCGGTCACCGTGCTCGGCGATCTGGCCCAGGCCACCACGCCGTGGGCGACCCGATCCTGGGCCGAGAGTCTCGAACACCTCGGCCATCCCGAAGCCGTTCTGGAGGAGCTGGTCGCCGGCTTCCGTGTGCCCGGCGCGGTGATCGACTTCGCGGCCCGGCTGCTGCCGAGCATCGCACCGAGCCTCACCCCACCGCATTCGGTCCGCCGGCATCGCGGTGAGCTCGATCTGCGCGCCACGCCCGCGGTCGACCGGGTGTTGCTCGACGCCGTCCAGGACTCGCTGGGCTACGAAGGCACCATCGGGTTGATCGTGGCCGACCCCGCGGTCAGCGGGGTCCGGCGGCTGCTCGAGACTCGACAGCTGCGCTACGACCTGCTCGGGGAAGACGAGCAGCTCTTCGACGCGCGCCTCGAGCTGGTCCCGGCGTCCCTGGCCAAGGGCCTGGAATTCGACCACGTCGTTCTCCTCGAACCAGCCGACATCGTGGCCGGCGAGCCCGACGAGGTGACCGGACTCCGCCGGCTCTACGTCTGCCTGACCCGGGCGGTTACCTCCCTCGTCGTGGTCCACCGCTCCGCACTGCCGGCGGCGCTGGCCGCCTGACTCCCGCGGCGTTGCCCGCCGCCCGATGGAGATCGCCGAGCACAAGTATCAGGGGCGACCACGCCGCCTCACTGCTCATGAGCGGTCGTTCCGGGAGCGGAGGCGAGGATGGCTGACCAGGAGGGATGGCGCTGGTGCCGACGGTGCCAGGTGTTGGCCTACAGCGGCTTCGGCAACGGCGTGTGTTTTGACGAGGAGCCGCACGACTTCGCGGGCAGCGGACCCTACCGCGTCGACGTCAACGACGACGAAGACTTGCGCATCGACGGTTTCCAAGACGCCTGGCGCTGGTGCCTCCGGTGCCAGGGGATGGCGTTCTCCGGCAACAGTGCCGGGAATTGCTACGACGGCAGTGCTCACGACTTCGAGGGCAGCGTCGACTACCTCCTGCCGCTGGAACAGATTCCGGCCGGCGCGCAGTCCGATTGGCGCTGGTGCTGGCGCTGCCAACTGCTCTTCTACGCCGGCTTCGGCGACGGCATCTGCTGGGACGGCGGTCAGCACGACGGCGGTCAGAGCGGCGCGTACGCGGTTCGGCTGACCAACCTGGCCCATCCCCCACCCGACCGCCACCACCACCGCCGCCGCCGCGGACTCACTCTCCAGGTGAGCGAGCAGTTCGGCGAGATCAGCGTCCATGGCGAGGGATTCACCGCGGACCGGCGCGTGCTGCTGTCCTTCGTCCGCAGCGGCGATGTGAAGAAGTACGACCTGGTGGCAACCTCGTCCGGCGCCATCGACCACCTCGTACGCGCCTTGGACCCGGAACGGGTCGGCGGTGCAGTCATCGCCAGCGATCTGTCCACCGGCAACTTCACGGCGGCCCGGACCAGCCATTCCTTCCCGCTGTTCCGGCCGATCGACCTGGCCGGGCCCGACGGAATACCGGTCTGAAAGGAACTGATCATGGCCAATCCAGCCGATCGACGCATCCACCGCTATGCCATTGCCACCTTCTTGTTCCGCAGCGTCCTGCCACCAGAGCGGGGCGGGATCGGATCGCTCCCCTGGAGTCATGACCTCATCAACGAGGTCTTTGTCACCAACACCGACAGTGTGCGCAACTACTGGCGCCGGGCGACCAGCGGACTGGTCGAGCCACAGTTCGACATCGTCACCGGGATCTTCCATCCGTTCGACGAGTACGGGCAGGCCGAGGCTCAGGGCCGGGGTGGACGCAACCGCACGCTGGACGCGGCCCGAGCCTTCCTGAGCGACAACGACATCTCCATCGCCGGCTACGACCACCTGATCGCCGTCGTACCCAACACGCCCACCGACGCCGGGGCCACCGGACCCGACATCGCCTTCGATCTCGCCGGCGCCAGCCTGCCGTTCCTTCAGCACGAGATCGGACACACCCTCGGCTTCCAGCACAGCTTCGGACCCTTCCAGCCCGATCAGTACGGCAGCCTCTACAAGGATCCCTACGACGTGATGGGTCTGACCGACGGCAATTTCACCCGGTATCTGGCCGAGCCGGCGCGATTTGCCGGCCAGGTCCGCAACGGCCCGGCCTTCTGGCGCAGCGAGCGCCGATTGTCGGCTGCGTCGCTGTGGCGCCACAGTGAGAACTACAAACTGTCCGGTCGGGTGGAGCAGGTGCTGGGTCCACTGGGCGGCAGCGTCGAACTGCACGGGCTGTCGGCCGATTCGCCGCGGCCGATCACCCAGCTGGCCGTGGTGAATCGCCCCCGACACGCGGACCAGCAGATCACCGTCGAATACCGACCACAACTGGGTGACGACGATGCCGTCACCTCGGCGGTGGTGATCCACTCCTTCGGCGCCCACGATGTCGGAGCCGGTCGCGGCGAGGTGCGGCCGGCCTGGTTCGAGGCAGCCATCCCCGACGTGCCCGGCTCGGTGGCCAACATTCTCGGAGTCCGGGTGAAGGTCGCGGCGGTGAATCCGTCGCCTCCACCATCGATCACCGTCGATATCACCCTGGTGCCTCAGCCCTGACGCCTCGGGAGCGCCCGGCCCGGCCTGCGCGCCGCCGGACCGATCAGCGAATGGACGGCGGCTCGGTCAGCGGCAGGCGCACCTGGAAGCGGGTGTCTCCCGGCTGGGAGATCACCCGCAGGTCGCCGCCGTGCCGCTGGGTGATCACCCGGTAGGAGATGTCCAGGCCGAGACCTGTCCCCTCGCCCACCGGCTTGGTGGTGAAGAACGGCTCGAAGATCTTCTGTTGCAGTTCCTTCGGTATGCCGACGCCGGTGTCGCCGATCTCCACCAGGAGATAGCCGCCGTCGCGTGTGGTGCGGACCGTCAGCGTTCCGCCGTCGGGCATCGCGTGCACCGCGTTGTCGATCAGATTGGTCCAGACCTGATTGAGCTCGGCCGGATGGGCGGGGATCAGCGGCAGGGTCTCATCGAAGTCCTTGACCAGGGTGATCTTGCCCGAGTCCTTGATCTTGTGGCCGAGCATGATCACCGTGCTGATCAGCCCGTCGCGCACGTCGATGTCCTGGTGGGCGGCCCGATCCATCTGCGAATACTGTTTCGCCGCACCGACCAGCGTCGAGATGCGCGTCGTGGAGTCCTCGATCTCGGCCATCAGCTGCTCGGTCTCCAACGCGTACGCGACCCAGTGGATCCCGTCGGGCAGCAGCTCCGGCGGCATCGTCTCCGCCACCTCGTCCAACCACTCGGCGTTCACCCCGGCGGCGACCAACGCCGGCGCCAGATCCCAGCCGTTGATCACCTCGTGATCGTCGAGCCAGTCGGTCAGCGCGTCCTCGGCCTCGCTGACCTGCATCGGCGAGAGCTTTTCGGCCTTCGCCATCTGCTCCACCGCCGCTTCCTGCAGCTCGGTGAGTGCCACCAAGGCCCTGGGATCGACGTCCGCGGTGGCCAGATGAGCCAGCTTGCCCCGCATCTTGGTCACCCGTTCGCGCAGCGAGGCCGTCGCGCGGACGGCCGCGGCCGCCGGATTGTTGAGCTCGTGGGTCAGGCCCGCGGACAGCCGACCCAGCGACAGCAGGCGTTCCCGCTGACCGACGATGGCCTGGCTGGTCCGATAGCCGAGCGTCATGCCCTCGAGCATGTGCATCGCCATCGGGAACCACTCGCGGATCTTCGCACCGAACTCGGCCGCGTCGATCACCCAGAAGTGGCAGTCCGTGACCGCCAGGGCCGACGTCGCGTACGGCGTCTCGCCGGAGTTCTGGATGAAGGCCTGGGTCGCACCCGCGTACACGCCCCGCTGATTGGTGCGGACCGTTTCGACCTCGGTGTTCTCGACCTTCCGGTGCATCGAGAAGGTGCCCGACAGCAGCACGAAGAAGCAGGTGGCCGGCTCACCTTCGGTGTACACGTCCTGGCCGGCCGGCCTGGTCTCGCACCGACCGTGCTGGCTGAGCCACGCGAGTTGATCTTCGTCCAGCGACTCGAACAAGAAGAGGGTCTGCAGCTCCGAAGGGGTCAGGCTCGGGATTTCGTCCATGATGATCTTCCTCTACTGCTCGGCCAGATATCTGTGCACCAGGGTGACCGCCAAGGCGCCTTCGCCGACGGCCGAGGCCACCCGTTTGACCGACTGGGACCGGACGTCACCGGCCACGAAGACCCCCGGAATACTGGCCTCCAGGAGATAGGGATCGCGCTCCAGATCCCAACCCCGCGGCCGTTTCCCGCCCGTGGTCAGCTCCGGACCGGTGATCACGAAGCCCGCCGCATCACGGAGGACCTCAGCCGGCAGCCAGTCGGTCAGCGGCGCAGCGCCGATGAAGACGAACAGGTGTCCGGCATCGACCACCTGCTGACCACCGTGGTGATCGACGAAGGTCACGCACTGCAGATGATCTTGGCCTTCACATTTCAGCACCGAGGTCTGCACCCGGACGTCGATGTTGTCGATGGCGGCGATCTGATCGATCAGATAGCTCGACATCGACCGTTCCAGCGACTCTCCGCGGACCGCCATCGTCACCCGAGCGGCATGGCGGGAGAAGAACACGGCCGCTTGACCGGCTGAGTTGGCACCGCCGACGATGATCACATGTTCACCGGCGCAGGCGCTTGCCTGGGTCGAGGCCGAACCGTAGTAGACGCCGCGGCCGACAAGATCATCAGCGCCGGACGCGTCCAACTGGCGATAGCTGACCCCGGTCGCCAGCACCACGGCGTGCGCGAGCACCGAAGAGCCGTCGTCGAAGATCACTTCCCGGGCCGGGCCCTTGGGCACCAGCCCGACGACGGTGCGGGCGGTGAGCAGCTCGGCCCCGAACCGGAGCGCCTGCCGCCGCGCACGGTCGGTCAGCTGATCGCCGGCCACACCGTCGGGGAAGCCGAGATAGTTCTCGATCCGCGAGCTCTGGCCCGCCTGACCGCCGGCGGCCGCGCGCTCCACGACCACCGCCCGGAGGCCCTCCGACGCCGCGTACACCGCTGCGCCCAGCCCGGCCGGTCCGCCACCCACGATGACCACGTCGTAGAACTCACCCTGCGGCATGGTGTTCAGGCCGACCGCGTTGGCGAGGTCGAGCAGACTCGGCTGGATCAACGGGTTGCCGTCGGCGGTGATCACCACCGGCGCCTGTCCGGCATCGGCGCCGGCGGCCGCCAACAGCCGGGCGCCGTCGGGGTCGTCGACGTTGTACCAGCGGTACGGCACCAGGTTGCGGGCCAGGAAGTCACGCACCTCATACGAGGCCGGCGACCATGGATGCCCGAGGATCTTGATCTTGTGGTCGGCCGGTTTGCCCTCGCGCTGCCAGAGGTCGAGCAGCTCATCGATCACCGGGTAGAGCTTCTCCTCCGGCGGCTCCCAGGGCTTGAGCAGATAGTGGTCGACATCGACCACATTGATGGCGGCGATGGCGGCGCTGGTGTCGGCGTACGCGGTGAGCAGGGCCCGGCGGGCCTGTGGGACCAGATCCATCGCCTGTTCCAGGAAGTCAACGCCGTTCATCCCGGGCATCCGGTAGTCGGCCAGGATGGTGGCCACCGGTTCGCCCCGGAGCACGAGCTCCTTGATCACCTCCAGCGCCTCGGCCCCGGAGTCGGCGCGGACGATGCGGTAGTCGGCGCCGTAGCGTCGCCGCAGATCCCGGGCGACGGCCCGCGAGACGCTCGGATCGTCGTCGACGGTCAGCAGGACGGGTCGGCTGACCCGCGGGGCCGGCGCTTCGGTGACGGCTCCCGTCATGCACCGACCTTGTCGACGAAGCACCAACGCCAGGTCTCGCCGGGCTCGGCGGAGGTCATCACCGAGTGTCCGCTCGCCTTGAAGTGGGCGGTGGCGTGCTGGTTCGGCGAGGAGTCGCAGCAGGCGATGTGCTGGCATTCCAGACAGCGGCGCAGATGCACCCATTCGCCGTCCATCAGGGCACAGTCGTGGCAGAACGGCTCGAAGTCGGCCGGGGGCGCGGTCAGGGCGGCCGCCTCCAAATGGGTACAGGTGGTCATCATCAGTCCTTTGGTCGATCCTCGTCCGGCACGCTGGGAAACCTCTCCGGCGGCCTCCCTATTCCTACGCTTCCGGCGCCGATCCGGCAACGCCCAGCCGAGAGATCTTCCGGCGCCGCAACCCGGCGGTGGTCAGCCGCTCCACGATCTCCCGCGAACTCACCGGCCGGGCCCCGGCCGCCAGAGCGGAGTCATAGCGCTCGGCGATCACGTCGTAGTGATCACGGTCGAAAGCCCGTGGTGGCAGGCCCACTGCGGCCGCGAAATCGTGCAGTTCAGCGTAGGAGACATCGCTGACCAGATGCGACCAGAGCTGCCCATGACCCGGCCAGGTCGGCGCGTCGATGTAGATCGTCACGGCTCGGCTCGCCGCACCGCGGCGTCGATCAACGTGCGCCACGTCCGGACCAGATCCGGATCGACGTAAGCCTTGGCCGACCCCAACGGCCGGGCCGCCGAACCGATCTGGAACGCCCGTACGCCGCCGCGGACCAGCCACGGGACGTGCTCGGCCTGCAGATCACCGCCGGCCATGATCAACTTCGCGGTCCGTTCGTCCCCCCGGGCCCGGGCGACCAGCTCGTCAAGGCCCTCGGCCACCCCACGGGCCGAGCCGGCGGTCAGCACGGCATCGAGCCCGGGATAGCCGCGCAGCTCGCGCCAGGCCCGATCGGTGGAGATGCAGGCATCGATCGCCCGGTCGAACGTCCAGTTGAAGCCCGGCTCGGGACCGATCAGTTCAGCCAGCACCTCGACGTCGACCTCGGTATGCCCGTTGAGGAAGCCCAGCACCACGCCGTCCGCGCCGACCGCCCGAAAGCTGGTGATCAAACCCTTCAGCCGAACGACCTCACCGCCGTCGGTTCCGTAGCCCTCCCGCAGCCGGAGCAGGACCCGGATCGGCAGCGAGGTGGCCCGGCGGACCTGGCCGACCAGAGCCGGCTCGGGCGAGCGTCCCTGATGCTCGAGACTGCCGACGAGCTGGATCCGGTCGGCACCGCCGGCCTCGGCCCGTTCGGCGTCGGCGGCGTGGAGGCCTACGACCTCCAGCAGGCCGGTCACGGACGGGCCCGGTCGGGTCGGGCCCGGTCGAGTCGGGCCCGGTCGAGTCGGCCCGAGTCGGGCCAGCGACGGGCCACGGGCGGATCGGAGCTCCACCGCGACCTCCTCCGCCGCCCGCAACACCCGGCAGATGTTCCCGTGCGTCAGCTTGGTCAGGTCAGCGGCAGACCAGCCTGCGTCGCCGAGGGCATCGAGCAGTCGGGGATATCCGCCGACATCGGGCAGGCCCGCCGGCATCACGTCCACTCCGTCGTAGTCGCCCCCGAGCCCCAGATGGTCGATGCCGGCGACCTCGCGAGCGTGCTGGAGGTGGCGGACGACGTCGGCCATCGTGGCCTCCGGCCGCGGCACGGGATAACTCCTGGCGAAGTCTTCCATCGCCTGCAGGTCCCGAGAGTCGATGCCGGCCGCGTCGGCGGCGGCCCGGGCCTCCAGCGACCAGACCGCTACGGCCGGGCTGACGAACGCCGGCACGAAGGTGATCATGCAGACCCCGCCGTTGGCCGCTAGCTCGGTCAGCACGTCGTCGGGCACGTTGCGCGGATGGTCACAGACCGCGCGCGAGGACGAGTGGCTGAAGATCACCGGAGCGGCACTGACCGCCAGCGCGTCACGCATCGTGGCCTCGGAGACGTGGGACAGATCGACCAGCATGCCCAGCCGGTTGAGCTCGCCGACCACCTCGCGACCGAAGCCGGTCAGTCCGCCGTGAGCCGGCCGATCGGTCGCCGAATCGGCCCAGGCGGTGTTCTCGTTGTGGGTCAGGGTCAGATAGCGGACGCCGAGCCGGAAGAGGGTCCGCAGCACGCCGAGCGAGTTGTCGATCGAATGCCCGCCCTCCGCACCCATCAGGCAGCCGATCCGGGTCCCGTCGGCCAGGGTCTGCTCCAGGCCGGCGGCGTGGGTGACCAGCACGAGTTCGTCTGGATAGCGCTCGATCATGTCGTAGACCGCGTCGATCTGTTCCAGCGTCGCGGTCACCGCATCGGCACCGGCCAGACTGCAGGGCACGAAGACCGACCAGAACTGGGCGCCGACGCCACCGGAGCGAAGCCGAGGCAGATCGGTGTGCAGCTGCGGCTGCCGCTGGGCGATGTCGACCGCCCCGAAGTCGTAGTTCACCGCACGCATCGCCCAGGGCAGATCGTTGTGCCCGTCCACCACCGACCGACTGGTCATGAGCCGCCCTCCGAACACCGATTCGTTTGACACCACCCTCCTAGAATCACACCATGGCCGCGACGAAGCGCCTGGCCGCCACGGCCATCGCCACGGCCGTCATCTTGTCGGGCTGCACCTACTCCGATCAGGAGCCGGGCTTCTTCCCGCCGCCCGCTCCGAGGCGGACCACCGAGGAGCCGGCCGAATCTCCCCCTCCGGACTCGACGAATCCCGCCCTCCCGATCGCCGGCGAGTCGGTCTGGACCACCGGTGACGGGCTGGCGCTGACGGTTCGGTTCGCGGTGCACGCCGTCCGCCGCATCTCCGGCGCTACGGTGCTCGACTGGTCGGTGACCCCGTTGAGTGCCCCTGATCTGCGTCGGGGCGATGCGGTGTCGACCCGGGTCGACCTGGGACTCACGCCCGGCTCCGTCGGCGATCTCGACATCTCACTCCTCGACCCGGCGAGCCAGCTGAACTATCAACCTCTGCGCCACCGGTCGCGCCGGACCTTCAACCACTGCCTGTGTACGCCGGCCTGGCTGATCCAGCAGCGTCTGAGGATCGGCGAAACCATCCTTCTTCAGGTGGGCTACCCGGAGCTTCCGGCCGAGACGGCCTTCGTGGACGTGGCGCTGGCCAACATCGCCCCGATCGCTCACGTGCCGGTGACGCCGGTCGGTCTGGTGCCGGTCGCCACCAAGCCGGTCGATCTGGCCCGGCCAGCCAAGGCCGCCGCACCGGCCGCACCGGCTCGGACCGTGCATTTCGGCCATCCGCGGCGGGCGCTGAACATCCAGATCGACCGTATCGCCGCGGGCGCCGGCGCGACCTCGCTGGAGTGGACCATCCAGTCCCGCACCGATCAGATACCCACGGTGCAACAGGCGTTCGGGCCGCCGGTCGGACGTCAACCGCCGGAAGGAATGCAGACGATCAATGGCAGCCCGACCAACGGCCCGCAGCTGAGGGTTGATGGCCGGCGACTGACGACGTCGTGGTCGTTGACCGAGCAGTACGGGAGCCCCGCGTACGACTGCCGGTGCTCGGATCTCGGCATCTGGGCGCGGGCCCTCAATCGCGCCGGCGGATCGCTTCAGGTCACCTCGACCTACCCAGCGTTGCCACCCGGCACCACCGCGGTCGACGTGGTGCTGCCCGACCACGGTCTGTTCCGCCGCGTACCGGTGGTGATGGCCGACGACGCCGCTCGGCGACTGGCCCCGCCCGTACCCCGGAAGACCGGGACCTGGCACTATTCGGTGAATGATCCGCCGGTGGGGTGGCCGACGATGGACTGGCCCACCGACGTCCCCGACAGCGGACAACTGGTCGACTACCGAGGACGAGCGGATCAAGTTGTCACCTTGCCCGGCTGATGAGAAAATTGACGATGGCTTGCGCCCAGCCGCGAGCCACCGTCAGGACCACTTGTCGATGCCAGGCATCGAAGATCTTGGGAGGAGCTTTCCCCCGAAGAAGGCTCCTCCCACCTAAGAAGTGCACGCCCGAGGCCGGGTTGATGCCGATTACACCGGAAAAATTCTGAGCCGCCGTCGTCGGTGCCGGTCGGCAGCCAGAAAACACGAAGAGGCGGCCCCTTTCGGGACCGCCTCTTGCGGGTGTTGTACGGGTTTGGACTCAGAAGTCCATGCCGCCCATGCCGCCGCTCGGGTCGCCGCCGCCCATGGGCTGCGCCTTCTCGGGCTTGTCGGCGATGACGGCCTCCGTGGTCAGGAACAGTGCCGCGATCGAGGCTGCGTTCTGCAACGCCGACCGGGTCACCTTGGCCGGATCGATGATGCCGGCCGCGATGAGATCGACGTACTCACCGGTCGCAGCGTTGAGGCCCTCGCCGGTGGGCAGGTTGCGCACCTTCTCCGCAACGACGCCACCCTCGAGACCGGCATTGCTGGCGATCTGCTTGAGCGGTGCCTCGGAGGCCACGAACACGATGTTCGCGCCGATGGCCTCGTCACCCTGGAGATCGAGCTTGACCTTCCGAGCAGCCTGCAGGAGGGCCACGCCGCCGCCGGCGACGATGCCTTCCTCGACGGCCGCCTTGGCGTTGCGCACGGCATCTTCGATGCGGTGCTTACGCTCCTTCAGCTCAACCTCGGTGGCCGCACCGACCTTGATCACGGCAACGCCGCCGGCCAGCTTGGCCAGCCGCTCCTGCAGCTTCTCGCGGTCGTAGTCGGAATCGGAGTTCTCGATCTCGTTGCGGATCTGGGTGACCCGACCAGCGATCTGGTCGGAGCTTCCGGCGCCTTCGATGATCGTGGTCTCGTCCTTGGTGATCAACACCGAACGAGCCTTGCCCAACAGCTCCAGCCCGACACCGTCGAGCTTGAGGCCGACCTCCTCGGAGATCACCTGCCCGCCGGTGAGGATGGCGATGTCGGTCAGCATCGCCTTGCGGCGGTCGCCGAAGCCCGGAGCCTTGACGGCAGCGGACTTGAACGTGCCCCGGATCTTGTTGACGATCAGCGCGGCCAGGGCCTCGCCGTCGACGTCCTCGGCGATCACGACGAGCGGCTTGCCGGCCTGGATGACCTTCTCCAGGATCGGCAGCAGGTCCTTGAGGCTCGAGACCTTGGAATTGACGATCAGGATGTAGGGATCGTCGAGCGTGGTCTCCATGCGCTCGGTGTCGGTGACGAAATAGGGCGAGATGTAGCCCTTGTCGAACCGCATGCCCTCGGTGAGCTCGAGCTCCAGGCCGAAGGTGTTCGACTCGTCGACGGTGATGACGCCTTCCTTGCCGACCTTGTCCATCGCCTCGGCAATGATCTCGCCGACCTGGGGATCAGCAGCCGAGATCGAGGCGGTGGCCGCGATCTGCTCCTTGGTCTCCACGTCCTTGGCGGTGGCGGCCAGCTCGGCAACGATCGCGGCGACGGCCTTCTCGATGCCCCGCTTCAGGTCCATCGGGTTCGCACCGGCGGTGACGTTCCGCAGCCCTTCGCGGACCATGGCCTGGGCCAGGACCGTGGCGGTCGTGGTGCCGTCGCCGGCCACGTCGTCAGTCTTCTTGGCGACCTCCTTGACGAGCTCCGCACCGATCTTCTCGTACGGGTCCTCGAGGTCGATCTCCTTGGCGATGCTCACACCATCGTTGGTGATGGTCGGGGCACCCCACTTCTTCTCCAGCACGACATTGCGGCCCTTGGGTCCAAGGGTCACCTTGACGGCGTCGGCGAGGGTGTTCATCCCGCGCTCGAGGCCGCGCCGTGCTTCAGTGTTGAACTGAATCAGTTTGGGCATGTTCTCCGCGAATCCTCTAGGTGGATTGAATGCTCTCCAGGCAGTGCCCGCGACGGACGGCCCATGGGGACCTCACCGGCTGAAGAGGTGGCACTCTCGCATGGAGAGTGCTAATCCATGTTTAGCACTCTCCCTAGGCGAGTGCAAACACTTCTGACCTGTCCGGCTCTGCGATTCGCGATCGGTTCGGCTCCTCCGGCTGACCGATCGGCCGCGGGGTCATTCCAGTGGTCGCTCCCGGGGACGCTTCGGGGGTCGTTTCTCGGTAGGTGGCGCTAAAAGCCCCTCACGCAACCCCGGAGAGGGGTCGTTTCGCACGCTGAGATGGAGAACGTTCGCGGGGGATGTGGCAGCGCGTTTTGACGGATGCGATGGAGAACGTATGCCGGTGCGAGGTCCGGCGGCTCGTTTTGACGGCTGCGATGGAGAACGTCCGCCGATGCGGGGCGTGGCGGCTCGTTTTGCAACAGCCCCACGCGCCCGTCAACGGGCATCAGCCATGCGCTCCGGTCGACGCGATCGTCCAGCGATCGGCGCCGGACGGCGCCTCTCAGACCCGACGGCCGGGTCCGGGAATGCAGAGCCGGGCTGTGGAGTTGCCGGTAGACGTGACGCAGACGATCAGCCGGGCCGACGTCGGACTCCGCTCCGAACGCGGGCCCATCCTCGGGTCGGTGATGCTGAGCGTTGGCCTGGTCGCCATCGACTCGACGATCCTCGCCACCGCCGTGCCATCCATCGTCGACGACCTCGGCGGCTTCGCGCAGTTCCCGTGGCTCTTCTCGATCTTCCTGCTCGCGCAGGCCGTTTCGGTGCCGGTCTTCGCCAAGTTCAGCGACCAGTACGGCCGCAAGCCCATCATGCTGATCGGCGTCGGGGCCTTCATCCTCGGCTCGATCCTCTGCGGGGTCGCCTGGAGTATGCCGGCGCTGATCGCTTTCCGGGCGCTGCAGGGGCTGGGCGCCGGAGCCGTGCAGCCGACGGCGATGACCATTATCGGCGATATCTATTCGCTCGAGGAGCGGGCCAAGGTCCAGGGATACCTGGCCAGCGTGTGGGCCATCTCCGCTGTCGTCGGTCCGACCCTCGGCGGGGTCTTCGTCGACTTCCTCAACTGGCGGTGGATCTTCTTCGTCAACATCCCCCTCGGAGTCATCGCCGCCTGGGCGCTGCTCCGGAAATTCCACGAGCAGGTCGAGCGGGTACGCCACCGCATCGACTATGCGGGAGCAATCCTGCTCACCGGCGGAACCACGCTGCTGTTGCTCGGACTGCTCGAGGGTGGCGTGCTGTGGCGGTGGTGGTCGGTGCCGAGTGTCCTCATCCTGGCTGGAGCGCTGGCCCTGCTCGTGGCGTTCGCGCTGGTCGAGCGCCGGGCCACCGAGCCGGTCCTGCCCGGATATCTCCTCCGTCGTCGGCTGGTCAGCACGACCAGCCTGGCCAGCCTGATGGTCGGCGCGATCCTCATCGGCCTCACCTCCTACATTCCGCTTTACGTGCAGGGTGTGCTCGGCACGAACGCGCTGATCGCGGGCTTCGCACTCGCCGCCCTGACCATCGGCTGGCCGATCGCCGCCACCACGGCCGGTCGTCTCTATCTCCGGATCGGCTTCCGCAACACGGCGCTGATCGGGTCGGTCGTCATCATCGGCGGCGCGGTCTTGCTCGCCAACCTCCAGCCGGGCAGCTCGGTGTGGTCGGTGGCGCTCAGCTGCTTCGTCCTCGGACTCGGCCTCGGCTGGGTCGCCAGCCCGACCCTGATCGCGGCGCAGTCGTCGGTCGCCTGGGCTGAGCGCGGCGTGGTGACCGGCACGAACATGTTCGCCCGGTCGATGGGTAGTGCTCTGGGGATCGCGGTCTTCGGGGCCATCGTCAACGGATCACTCGGCGTTTCGGCGGGCGGTCACGGCTCCAGCACGGCATCCGGGATTCCGGTCGGTCTGCTCGATCCGGCGCTGCACACCGTCTTCCTGGCCAGCGGAGTGCTTGCGGTTCTGCTGGCCGGCGCCGTCCTGCTGATGCCGCGCCACACGGTGATCTCGCCGACGTAGCATCAGAAAATGGCGTACCCCGCGGTTTCCCGCCGACGCGTACGCCGCCTCGCGACCACGTTGGTCGCCGTGGTCTGTGTGGTGACCAGCTGCTCCTACGACCCCCAGGAGCCGGGCCTGTTCGGCCGCGAGACCGAAGACCCGACGGCCGTTCCGACCGGGCTCACGCCTTCGCCCACCGAGGACCCACCGCCGGGTAACCGCGAGCTGCCGGTCGTCGGCGACGCGGTCTGGACGTCAGGCGACGGACTCGACATCACCGTCCGCTGGGCGGTGCACGCCGTACGCCGGATGCGCGGAGCAACTGTGCTCGATTGGTCGGTGACGCCGCTGTCGGGCCGCGACCTGCACGTCGGTGACCGCGTACCCTCCTCGGTCAATCTGGGCCTCACCCGCTTCGGCGAGGGCGACACCAACGTGTTCTTGATCGACGCCGACGCCGGGCGGGTCTACCGGCCGTTGACCCGGCGGGGATCCGACGACCCAGCATGCCTGTGTACGCCGGTGGCGCTCGCCCAGGGTGACCTCCGGATCGGCTCGACCACGTTGCTGCAGACGACGTATCCCGCAATCCCGCGCGATGTGTTCACCATCGATGTCGATATCGCGACCGTGCCGATGTTCAGCCATGTCCCGATCACTCCGGTGGGCATGGTGCCGCTGGCCGGCAACGCGACCGACCTCAACCGGCCGATCATTCGCTTCCCGGCGACAGCGGGTACGCCGGTGTTCGGCTACGGCCCAGGGGGGCAGCAGTTCATCGTCACCATCGACACCGTCTCGACCAGCAACACCTTCACCTCGGTGGCCTGGAGCATCCAGTCGATCACCAGCGGCCGCGGCCTCGAAACGGCTGATCAGCCGCCCTTTGCCGACGCGCAGCCACCGGCCAAGCCCTACAACCTGGTCTCCGCCGGCGGCCCGCAACTGCTCCTCGCGACGCGCGGCCGCCCGAAGCTCCGCAGCTGGCTCGCCACCACCCGGCTCGCCGGCCGGGACGCCCTCGAATGCCTGTGCTCCGACCTCCGGTTGTGGCCCAGCATGCTCCGCCGCGCCGACGCGAAGGTCAGCGTGGTCACCAATCTGCCGCCGATCCCCCGGCAGTTCTCGTCGGTCGACATCGCGCTACCCGGCGTCGCCACGCTGCCGAACGTCGGCGTCACCCGCGCTCCCGACTCGACCTACCGCTCAGCGGGGCCGCAGCCCTACCAACCGAGCTCCTGGCCGGCCGGGCCCGGATTGCCGCAGCACGGCTGGGACGACGATGCCTGGCCGACACCGCTCCCCCGGGCCGATCAATTGGCCGACTTCCAGGCGACCGTCGATCGGATCATCGTCCGCCAGCCGTGACAGCGGGCGCCGATGGGCCCAGCTGAACGAGACATCCTCTTAGACGGGGCGCGCCTCGATCGGCGCGAACTGCGCCACCAGCGGCACGACCGCGGCGATCGATTCCTCGACCCGGGTCGGACGGTAGGGGAACCGTTCGACCTCATCGGCCCGCGTCGACCCGGTGAGCACCAGGATCGTCCGCAGCCCGGCCTCGATACCGGCGATCACGTCGGTGTCCATCCGGTCGCCGACCATCACCGTGGTCTCGGAATGCCCGTCGATAGCGTTCAGCGCCGAGCGCATCATCAGCGGATTGGGTTTACCGACGAAGTAGGGCTTGATGCCGGTCGCCTGCGTGATCAACGCGGCCACTGAGCCGGTGGCCGGCAGCGAGCCCTCCGCCGACGGTCCGGTCGCATCGGGATTGGTGGCGATGAACCGCGCGCCACGATCGATCAGCCGGATCGCCCGGGTGATGCCCTCAAACGAATAGGTGCGGGTCTCGCCGAGCACCACGTAGTCCGGATCGCGGTCGGTGAGCACGAACCCGATGTCGTGCAGGGCCGAGGTCAGCCCGGCCTCACCGATCACGTACGCCGAACCCCCGTCGTTCTGATCGGCCAGGAACTGGGCCGTGGCCAGGGCCGAGGTCCAGATCGACTCCTCGGGCACGTCGATTCCGCTGCGCAGCAGCCGCGCCCGCAGATCCCGCGCGGTGAAGATCGAGTTGTTGGTCAGCACCAGGAAGCGGCGTCCGTGCTGCTGCAGTGCGGCGATGAATCCGGCCGCACCCGGCAGTGCCTGCTCCTCGTGAACCAGCACCCCGTCCATATCGGTCAGCCAGCACGCCACGGGCTTGCGTTCGGTCATGGCGTCATTCTGGCGCGTGGCGCCTGAACTCGTCCGCAAGGGGATCGGCGGCGTGGTCGTTCCATCGGTTCGCCCCTGCTGCCAGACTCGGCCCATGACTAGCGGCCGGCTGCTCGACCCCGCGCTGGTGGTGCTGGTCGGCGCGGCCGGATCCGGCAAATCGACCTGGGCCGCGGATCACTTCCGATCGGTGGAGATCGTCTCCTCCGACGCCCTGCGCGGTGTGGTCGGCAGTGGACCGGCCGATCTCGACGCGACCAGCGAAGCCTTCGAGCTGCTGGACCAGATCGTCGGAGCTCGACTGCGCCGGTCACTGCCCACAGTGATCGACACCCTCGGCCTGGATCGGATTCGTCGTGAGCATCAGCTTCAGCAGGCTCGCCTGGCGGGCATGCCGGCCATCCTGGTGATCATGGACACGCCGCCGGCGCTCTGCCGGCAGCGTAACCGGCAACGGGACCGACCGGTTCCGGCCCCGGTGATCACCGACCAGCTGCGCCGGGTCCGCTCCATGATCAACACGGCGGAGGACGAGGGCTGGGACGAGGTAGTGATCATCTCGGGTCCGGTCGCGGCGCGGGTATCAGCGGCAGCGCCACAAGTTGACGGTGATCATCGCGAACCCGCCGGACCGCAGGTGATCTTGCAGATCTCGCGGTTCCCGTGGGGCGAGGACCCGCTCAGTTGGCTTCGTGAGCTTGCGGTGAATGCCGATCAGCTGGGTTTTGCCGGCATAGCCTTGATGGACCATCTGATCCAGATCCCCCAGGTGGACCGCGCGTGGGAGCCGATTCCCGAGCCGTGGGTGACGCTCGGCCTGTTGGCCGGACTCGACACCCGACTGCGGCTGGGCACCCTGGTGTCCCCGGTGTCGTTTAGGGAGCCGGGCATCATCGCCAAGACCGTCGCCACGCTGGACGCCCTGAGCGGCGGCCGGGCCTTCTGCGGGTTGGGGGCCGGCTGGTGGCTCCGCGAGCACCAGGCGTTCGGCTTGGACTTCCCGCCCGCCCGCGAGCGCCTCGATCGCCTGCAGATCACCATCGAGACCCTCCGCGCGCTGTGGGCGCCCGGCACCAAGGCCTACCACGGCCGGTACGTGCAGTTGCCCGAGACCACCTGCTATCCGCGCCCTGTCGGAGCCGTGCCGATCATCGTTGGCGGCTCAGGCGAGCGCCGGACATTGCGGATCGTCGCCGAGCAGGCCGACGGCTGCAATCTGCCATCGGATCCGACAACCCTCGTCCACAAGATCAACATCCTGCGTGAACACTGCGTCGCCGTCGATCGGGATCCGGCCACCGTGCAGATCACCGTCCTCGACCTGCCGATCATCGGCACCGACCGCGACGATGTCGCCGCCCGGGTCGAACGGCTCCGCGGCCGGACCCCGGCAGCCACCTTCGCCGCCCGGCGGCACGCCGGCCTGGCCAGTGATCACACCCGCCGCTACCGCGAACTGGCTGAGCTCGGCGTCGACACCATCTTCGTCTCCCTCGCCGACCTGAGCGGCGCCAACGATCTCGCCCGCTTGGCCCCAGTCCTCGCCAACCTCGCCCCCTGACCCCAAACCCCTCGAACTGACCGTTTCGTTCACTGAGCCTGTCGAAGGGCAAGATCAACTTTTACCCCGAGTCGACCTCCGAATCGGGATACGGAGTGTTCGTTCCCTGAGCCTGTCGAAGGGCACGATCAACCCGCAACTGGCGGGTGCGCTTCGACAAGCTCAGCGAACGTAGTCTCCGACCCACCTCGCGAAGGAGCCAGCCGTTTCGTTCCCTGAGCCCGTCGAAGGGCAAGATCAACTCCGCTACCGCCGGTGCGCTTCAACAAGCTCAGCTGAGCCTGTCGAAGGGCAAGATCAACCCGCAACTGGCGGGTGCGCTTCGACAAGCTCAGCGAACGTAGTCTCCGACCCACCTCGCGAAGGAGCCAGCCGTTCGTTCCCTGAGCCTGTCGAAGGGCAAGATCAACTCGAAGCCAGCGCCGACCTCCAATACGAATGCGGAGTGTCGTTCCCTGAGCCTGTCGAAGGGCAAGATCAACCCGCAACTGGCGGGTGCGCTTCGACAAGCTCAGCGAACGTAGTCTCCGACCACCTCGCGAGGAGCCAGCCGTTTCGTTCCCTGAGCCTGTCGAAGGGCAAGATCAACTCGAAGCCAGCGCCGACCTCCAATACGGAATGCGGAGTGTTCGTTCCCTGAGCCTGTCGAAGGGCACGATCAACCCGCAACTGGCGGGTGCGCTTCGACAAGCTCAGCGAACGGAATCTCCGACGTCATCGCGGAGGAGCCAGCCGTTTCGTACCCCTACCCTGTCGAAGGGCAAGACCAACACGCTTCCAAATCCGCCCCTCGACAAGCTCAGGGAACGTCACCTCCGAACCCAGGATGTGGAGATCAACAAGCCGTTTCGCTCTCGTGAGCTTGTCGAAGGACTCAGGGGACGACAAGTGCCGGAGGTGGAGGTGGAGGTGGGCTTCGAGGGTTAGAGGCGATCGAGGGTCGCCTGATCGGGGCTGGGGAAGAACTTCTCGAGGACGTCGGTGAAGACTGAGTCGTCGTCGCCGGCGGCTGCGGCGAATAGGGTCATCGAGGAGCGCAATTTCATCGCGTCAGTGGTGCCGAAGATCTGCTCGGCCGTGCGATCAGGGTGGGCGGCGACCAGGGTTCCACATTCGATCAGCCGCGGACCGAGGACCGGATGCGCAAGATAGCTGCGGGCTTCGTCCAGGTTGGCGATCGCGTACGCCCGAGCCATCCCGCTCCGCCCGAGGCCGGCGATCTGCGGAAAGACGAACCACATCCAGTGGCTGGTCTTCCGCCCCGCCTCGAGCTCGGCCCGTGCCTGCGCATAGGTGTCACCTTCGTCTTGAGCGGTCACGAAGCGCTGCAGATCCATCCCCCGACGCTACGCCCACGACCGATCAGACCTCTCGCCTTCCGGCTGAGGTACCTCGGCATAGATGTCGGCCCGATAGGCGAAGGGTGCGTCCGGATACTTGTCTGAGCACGAAGACCGTTCGACCCTTGACGCATTCATAGATTGGCTATTCGTGAGCCCCGAGAGACCAGACCCCGGTACGCCCGACCCCAACCGATGGCGAGCGCTCGCGGTTTGTCTGATCGCTGGCGCCATGACCTTGCTCGACTTGAGCATCGTCAACGTCGCCCTGCCGGCCCTCCGCTCCGGACTGGGCGCCGAAGACAGCGACATCCAGTGGATCGTCGCCGGGTACGCCTTGGCCTTCGGCGTCGTCCTGGTTCCCGCCGGACGACTCGGCGATGCCCGGAGCCGGCGGCTGATCTTCATGCTGGGGGTGGCGCTGTTCACCCTGTCCAGCGCCGTCGCGGGCGCGGCACCGACGCCCGTGCTGCTCTCGGGCGCCCGCATCCTCCAGGGGATCGGTGGCGGAATGATCGCCCCGCAGGTGTCCGGCTTCATCCAGAACCTGTTCAAAGGGCCCGAACGCGGCCGGGCATTCGGTCTGTTCGGGGCCTCGATCGGCATCTCCACCGCCATCGGCCCGCTGCTCGGCGGGCTCCTGGTCAATCTCGGCGGACCCGACTTCGGCTGGCGTCTGGTCTTCTACGTCAACGTCCCGATCGGCATCGTGCTGTTGATCTTGGCCAGGCGCATTCTCCCGGAAGGCCCTACCGGAGCACGACAGTCTCTGGACCCCCTCGGTGTGGTGTTGTTCGGCGGCGGCATGTTGTTGATCTTGATTCCGCTGGTCGAGGGCGGGCAGGGCGTCCCGTTGTCCGACCGACCCTGGTGGCTGCTGGCTCCGGCCGTAGCCCTGCTCGGACTTTTCGCTGTGTGGGAACGGATCTGGCGGGGTCGAGGTCGCGAAACGCTGGTCGATCTCAGCCTGTTCAAGGTCCGCTCGTACATGTTCGGACTCGGCCTCGGCACGTTCTATTTCGCCGGGTTCACCTCGATCTTCTTGATCATCACGCTCTATCTGCAGGTCGGCCTGGGCTACACCGCGCTGCAGGCCGGTGCGACCCAGACGCCCTTCGCTCTCGGCTCCGCCGTCGCCGCGTGGCTGGGTGGTCGACTGGTGCAACGTTTCGGTCGGCTGCTCGCCGTCGTCGGACTGGTCATGGTCGTCGGCGGCCTGCTGGCGATCGACCTGCTGATCCCCCAGCTGTCCGGTCTCGTCGGGCTCAAACTGGCTCCGGCCTTCCTCGTCGCGGGCTTCGGCGGTGGCCTGGTCATCTCGCCGAACGTCACCCTGACCCTGGCCGAAGTGGATCCACGACGGGCGGGCTCGGGCGGCGGCATGCTGCAAACCGCCCAGCGCGTCGGTTCGGCCATCGGCGTGGCCGTCGTGCTGGCCCAGTTCTTCGATCGGCTGGCCAGCACCCGTGGCGACTACGCCCAAGCGCTGTCGGTCAGCCTGCGGACCACCGTCGGACTGGTCGTCATCGCCTTGCTGTTCGCCATTGCCGACCTGGCCCGGCGGACTGTCAGGACGCAGCAGCCCGCACCGCGGCATGCGGTCGCTGACCCGGCTCCGCGCCACGCTCGATAGCGCGCGCATACTTCCTCAGTGCCCGAAATCGACGTAGCCGACCAGCAACCAACCGCCATCATCTTGTACGGCGGCACCGGGGATCTGGCTAAACGGATGGTGCTGCCGGCGATCTACGAGCTGTACACCCGCGGGCTGCTTCCCCGACAGTGGCGATTGATCGGCAACGGCCGGGGCGACGTGGCCCACGAGGACTTCCGCGCTCATATCCACGAGGTGCTCACCGAATTCGCCAGCGCGCCAGATCCCGACCAGTGGGCCGGCTTCGCCGAGGCGGTCCGGTTCGCCGGCGGCGG
The DNA here is from genome assembly GCA_963731295.1 of uncultured Actinomycetota bacterium. Lineage (GTDB taxonomy): Bacteria > Actinomycetota > Actinomycetes > Propionibacteriales > Propionibacteriaceae > Microlunatus. The sequence goes on along the minus strand of CAVSUP010000003.1, from coordinate 417,816 downwards.
CTTCGCGAGCGACGATCCCGGCAGCCTGGTCGAGGTGATCGCCGAGGCCGAACGAGAGCTCGGCGGCAAGCCGACCCTCATCCACTATCTGGCGATCCCACCGGTCGCCTTCGAGGAGACGACCAGGGCGATCAAGGCCCATCAGCTCAACGGCAACGCCAAGGCCGTGTACGAGAAGCCCTACGGCACGTCGATGGCCGGATTCACGGCCCTCGACGACCTTGTCCACAGCGTCTTCGACGAGGAGCAGGTCTATCGGATCGACCACTTCCTTGGGAAGGAAGCCACCCAGAACCTCCATCTGGTGCGATTCGCCAATCGACTCTTCGGTGATGTCTGGAACGCTAACCACATCGCGCAGGTGCAGATCGATGTGCCCGAGACCCTCGACATCGACGATCGGGCCAGGTTCTACGACGCCACCGGTGCCGCACTCGACATGCTGGTCACCCATCTCTTCCAGGTGGCCGCCGAGGTGGCCATGGAGCCGCCGTTGAGCCTGGGTGCCAATGATCTGCAGGCGGCCCGCGAATCGGTGATCTCGGCCTTCCGCCCGCTCGATCGCACCGAGGTGGTGCTGGGTCAGTACCGCAGCTACCGCTCCACACCGGGCATCGCCGACGATTCCCAGACCGACACCTTCGTCGCCGCCCGGCTGTGGATCGACACGCACCGCTGGCAGGGCGTCCCATTCGTACTGCGGACGGGTAAGAAGCTGGCCGCGAGCGCCCAGCGAGTGAGCCTGATCTTCAAGCCCGCCGACGGTCCGGTGCACTCCACCGGCGCTCACCCGAACGCGCTAATCTTCGACCTGAAGGGCAACGGGGCCATCGAGATCAAGATGACGGTGAAGAAGCCTGGACCAGATCCTGTGCCCGCCGACAGCGCGACCTCGCTCAACTTGGACAACGTGGCCGACGGGGCGATGGCGCCGTACACCTCGCTGATCAACGACGTGTTGCAGGGCAACCGCTCGCTGTTCACCAGCTCGATCGGGCTCGCCGCCGCCTTCGCCGCCTTCCAGCCGCTGCAGGAGCACCCTCCGGAGATCGAGCTCTACGACGACGATTCCTGGGGACCGGCCTCGGCCCGCGCGCTCACCGGCGACGTCGGCTGGCTGCTGCCCTGATCCACCCACCGGGTCAGGGCAGCTGGTGGATCGCCAACGGCAACACGAGCGACGCACCCGCCTCGGCCAGCAGTGATCCGGCGATGGTCATGGTCCACCGGGTCCGGATCGTGTCGTCGATCAACAGCACCGGACCGTCGAGCTGTACGCCGGGCAGCAGGTTCGTCCGCTGGACCAGATCGGTCGCCCGAACCGCTGACGCGCCGTCCACATCCGGCGGCGGACCGGTCACCGCCAGCGCCTCGACGAGCGGCAGTCGACCGATCGTGGCCAGATGCTCAGCCACCGAGTTGATCAAGGTCGGGAAGCGCCGGGACGGCATGGCGACCACTGCCGTCGGTCGTTGCCAGGTCTTCGACCAGCGCTTGAGCACCTCGACCACGCCGTCCAGGATGGCCGGGGTGGCCGGCTGGTCGCTCCGCCACAGGTGGGAAAGCTCCTCCCCCCAGGCCGGATCGTCGGCGAAGGCCAGGGCTCGCCCGGGTGCCAGGAAGGTGATCTTGCCCTTGTGGTCGGGGATTCGCGCGACCCAGAGTTTCCGCGGCTCGACCACCACATCCTGACCACGGAAGAAGAGTCGCGCCGCGTCGATCGTCTCGGGCAGGGGCCGCCGGCCCGGCTCGGGCAGCTCCCCGGTGCACACCGAGCAGCGTCCGCACGGCTGCGGATCCGGATCGTCCAACGCCTGCTGCAGGAACTGCATCAGGCAGCCCTCGCCGTGCGCGTACGAGCGCATCAGTCCGGCTTCGACCGATCGGACCTCGCGCAGGGCCGCCCACTTCTGCTCGTCGAAGTACCACGGCTGGCCCGTGGCCACCCAGCCGCCCGATCGTCGTTCGGTCGCGTCGTCGACGGCCAGGATCTTCAGCAGACCCTCCAGGCGGGTGCGCCGCAGCCCGGTCGCGGCCTCGATCGCGGCCAGGCTCTGCGGCTCCGGATTTTCGGGGTCGCCGGTGAGGGCGTCGAGGACTCGCTCGACCTGCTGTTCGTCCGGGATCCCCGCCGTGGCGAAGTAGTTCCAGATCCGCTCGTCGGACTCAGCCGGCACCAGGACGGCAAGCGCGTCGTCCAACGCTCGACCGGCCCGCCCGACCTGTTGGTAATAGGCCACCGGCGAAGCCGGCGAGCCGAGATGGATGCAGAAGGCGAGATCGGGCTTGTCGTACCCCATGCCCAGGGCCGAGGTCGCCACCAGCGCCTTGACCTGGTTGTCCCGGAGCCGGTCTTCGAGCTGTTCGCGATTGGGGGTCTGACCGGAGTATGCCGCCACATCCAACCCCTGCCGCTGCAGGAACGCGGTCACCCGCTCGGTCTCGGCGACCGTCAGGACGTAGACGATGCCCGACCCGGGCAGCTCTCGTAGGGCATCGGCGACCCAGGCGTACCGCTCCAGAGGACTAAGCGGCGGAACCACGGCGAGCCGGAGCGAAGCCCGGGCGAGCGAGCCTCGCAGCGTGACGGTGTCGCGTCCCGAGCTGGGCCGCGACGTCGGCGGTGACTCGCTCGTTCGCGGTCGCCGTCGTCGCCAGCACCGGCGTGCCCGGAGCCAGTTGCAGGAGCGTCTTGGTCAGTCGCTGATAGTCGGGCCGGAAGTCGAAGCCCCAGTCGGAAACGCAGTGCGCCTCGTCGATCACCAGCAGCCCACAGCGGCTGAGCAGCTCCGGCAACTGGCGAGCGAAGGACGGATTGGAGAGCCGTTCGGGCGAGATGAGCAGGACATCGATCGCGCCATTGGCCACGTCGTTCAGCACCTCGGCCCAGTCATCGACATTGGTCGAATTCACCGTCGCCGCCCGCAACCCGGCTCGGCCAGCCGCCGCAATCTGGTCGCGCATCAGCGCAAGCAGCGGCGAGACGACCAGGGTGGGGCCGGCGCCCTGCTCCCGCAGCGCCGCGGTCGCGGCCCAGTAGACCGCCGACTTGCCCCAGCCGGTGGCCTGGACGACGAGGACCCGTTTGCGACCGTCGACCAACTCCTCGACGGCCCTCACCTGGTCAGCCCGCGGCGCGGCCTCCGGACCGGCCATGGCGGTGATGACCTTCTCGAGCGCGGCAATCGACATGACCCTCATCCTGCCCGGACCCACTGACACCGCCGAACCGGACCTGACGTATCAGGCCTGCGGGACTCTCCTCTTGGTGGATATTGGCTCGATCCACCTCTTCGACAGGAGTTTTTGACATGCGACCATCCGTGAAGCGCATCGTCGGCGGAGGCGCCGCCGTCGCCGTTTCCCTGGCCACCGCCCTGGTGACCGCCCAGCCGGCCGCCGCCGACTCCACCACCTTCAACGACGGTGGAGGGTACCTGACCACGGTGAAAGTGAGCCATGGCGATGACATTCGCGTCAAGGCCCGCGTCGGCGCCTACAACATCGGCAGCCACTTCAGCTTCTGGCTCGACACCGACAGCGACGATCCAGGCCCCGAGTACAAGATCAAGGTCTATCCCAACTCCGAGGTGCTGCCGATCCGGGCGGTCGAGACCTTCTCCAGCACCGGCTCGGCCATCGACTGCAACTACCGGGCCCGGGCCGATGCGTTCGGCTCGAAGTACGTGACCATCGTCGTCCCCCGCAGCTGCGTCGGTACGCCTGACCGCGTCCGGGTCTCGGTCCGCGCGAACTACTCCATCCCCGGCCCGAACGTCGTCGACTGGGGACCGGGGCGCAAGAAGTTCTTCGGCTGGGTGTGGTGGGGCTGACCCGCTGCCCGTCGCGTTTCTCCGCACAGGGCTTGATATGGCGCCCGAATCGCCCGATTCAGGCTCCATATCTCCGCACACGGTCTGAAATGACCGGCACGAGCAGAATTGAGAGGGCGTAGCCCGGGCTCGTCCGGCCGCGCATCGACTTGATCCGACAAGTTAGTTTGTTCATATGACTAAGTCCGTGGGAGTCCACGAAGCCAAGACGCATCTGTCCCGGCTGCTCGATGAGGTCGCTGACGGGCACGAGATCGACATCACCAACCGTGGCGCAGTGGTCGCCCGACTCGTTCCTGCCGTCGCTCGGCTGCCCCACTTCGGCTTCGACCGCGGTCGCGTACGGATCGCTGACGACTTCGATGCGCCGTTGCCGGACGATGTCCAAGCAGCGTTCGAAGCATGAGGATCCTGCTCGACACCCACATTGTGCTGTGGGCAGCCATTGAGCCCGAGCGACTGGGCCGATGGGCTGAGTTCCTCGCTGATCACGACCGATTCATTTCGGCCGCGACGGTCTGGGAGCTCGCGATCAAACAGGGGCTGGGACAGGTCGACCTCGGCATGCCCGTCGGGACCTGGGCGAAGCGCGCAAGCGACGAGCTGGCCTTGGAAGTCGTCAACATCACCGCTGATCACTCTGCCGCCGTCGAACATCTGCCGCCGATTCATCGCGATCCGTTCGACCGCCTTCTGGTCGCACAGGCCCAATGCGACGGCGCGACGTTATTGACCGCCGATCAGGCCCTCGTCGGCTACGGGCGCAGCGTCCAGTGGATAGGCCCGGCGCACTAGCCGGCCCGAGCAGCACTAGCCGCCGGCGACCGCCGGGATGATCGAGATCTTGGTGCCGTCGGCGACCTCGGCCTCCAACCCGCCGATGAAGCGGACGTCGTCGTCGCCGACGTAGACGTTCACGAAGCGGCGCAGGGCGCCGGAGTCGTCGAGGATCCGGGCCCGGAGGCCGGGGTGATCGGCTTCCAGCGAATCGAGGATCTCACTCAGATTGCCGCCGTCTGCGGTCACCTCGCCGGCCCCGTGGGTGTAGGTCCGCAAGATGGTGGGGATCCGAACGGTGGCACTCATGCAGAAAGACCCTTCCAGAATTCGGTGAACGCCTCGTAGCGGGGCTTGATCGTGGTCTTGGGACCGACGTGACCCGAGACCGCATCGAGAGTCTTCAGTCCGTCGCCGGAGTTGATCATGACGGTCTCGGCCGCCGGATCGAGCAAGCCCTCGGAGATCAACTTCGCCGTGACGCCGAGGGTCACCCCGCCGGCGGTCTCGCCGAAGATGCCTTCGGTCCGGGCCAGCCGCTGAATGTTCTGCACCACCACGGTGTCGTCGACGTCGGCGACCACTCCGCCGGTCCGCCGGACCACATCCAGCACGTACGGACCGTCGGCCGGATTGCCGATCGCGAGGGACTTGGCGATGGTGTCCGGCTTGACGGGGGCGACGAAATCCTGCCCGGCTTGGAAAGCCGCCGACACCGGCGAGCAACCGGTGGCCTGCGCACCGAAGATCTTGACGTCCTTCGACTCGACCAGGCCGAGCTTGATCAACTCGTGGAAGCCCTTGTCGATCTTGGTCAGCTGTGACCCGGAGGCGACCGGGATCACCACCTGGTCGGGGAGGCGCCAGCCGAGTTGCTCGGCGATCTCGTACGCGAGGGTCTTGGACCCTTCGGCGTAGTAGGGCCGGACATTCACGTTGACGAACGCCCAGTCCGCTTCCTCGCCGGCGATCTCGCTGGCCAGCTTGTTCACGTCGTCGTAGGAGCCCTCGATCGCGATCAAGGTCGTGTCATAGATCGCCGAGGCGATGATCTTCTGCTGCTCGAGGTTGCTGGGCACCAGGACGACGGACTTGATGCCGGCGCGGGCGGCCGCCGCAGCGACCGCGTTGGCCAGATTCCCGGTCGATGGGCAGGCCAGCACCTTGAGCCCGAGCTCGCGGGCGGCCGACAGCGCGACCGCGACGACCCGGTCCTTGAACGAGTGGGTGGGATTGCCCGAGTCGTCCTTCACCCAGAACTGCTTGAGACCAAGATCATCGGCGAGGTTGCGGGCATCGACGAGCCGGGTGAAGCCCGGATCGGTGGAGCGGAAGGTGGCGATGTCGGCGGGGACCGGCAGCAGCGGCGCGTACCGCCAGATGCTCTTCGGTCCGGCTTCGATCTGCTCTCGGGTCACGTGGGGGAACGCGTACCCCACCTCGAGTGGACCGAAGCACTCCATACAGGCGTAGAACGGGCCGAGCCCGGTCTGCTCGCCGCAGGCGCGACAGATGAGGTGGGTGGCGTTACCGAAGGCCCCATCGCGGACGCCGGTCGGCGCGGGAAAGGTGGCATTTGAGCTAAAGCAGTCATCTCGATGTCCTTCATCATCTGTCCTGGTCGACGTTCGGCCAAGGCGGAGTTGGCACCGTTTCTGATCGGTCAGTCGGTTGCCGGGGAGTCAACAGGCCGTTCCCTCGTCCCCTCTGGATGAGCGATCTCAGCGTAAAGGTGAGCGTCGCCGAACGCACACTCGGGTCCGCATCTTGGGAATCGTGTCCACGGATTGAGAAGTGCGAAGATGGGCGCCATGGAGCAGAGCTGGCCGACGACGCCCGGCCAGTGGTGCCGGTTCGCGGGAAACTTCGTCAATCTGAGCACCGTGGCCGGCCTCACGGTGGCAAAGATCGGCGGGGCCACCGTCCGCCGTGGTCCTCGCGGGCTCTTCCTCGCCGAAGGCTATCGGCTCAAGTTTCCGGTGGCCGGCGCCTTCACCATCGGCAACGTGATCACTACCGGCAGCACCTGGGACGAGATGCTCGCCCGTTGGCCCCGACTGCTCGAGCACGAAGAGCGGCACACCTGGCAGTACCTGGCCTGCATCGGCCTGCCGTTCTACCTGGGGTACGCGGCCTGCATGGGCTGGTCGGTGCTCCGGACCGGCGATCGCGCGGCGCGGAACTTCTTCGAACGGAACGCCGGACTCGACATCGGCGGCTACATCGATCACCCCGTACGCCCGCTGCGGGAAAACCTCTCGGCGCTGCTCCACCGAGGTCCGAGGGCGGCCGCCTGACCGCGGAGATCGGTCGCCTTCGTCGAAGAGCAAGCCCAACCGCGGTGCGGCCCGATCAGCTGTCGATCGTGAGATCGATCCCCAATCGCTTGGCCGAGCGCATCCGCTGACGACTGGCCCGGAGCCGACGCAGGCGCTTCACCAGCAGCGGATCCTGGATGAGCGCCTCAGGCTTGTCGATCAGCGCATTGAGCACCTGATAGTAGCGCGTTGCGGACATCTGGAACTTGTCGCGGATCGCCTGCTCCTTGGCCCCGGCGAACTTCCACCACTGCCGCTCGAACGCGAGGATCTCGGCATCACGGGCGCTCAGCTCGCCCGCCGGTTCGTGCTGTTCGGGCTGGGGGCTGCTGACCACGATCATGGCGCTATCGTAGGCCCAAATCACATCGATGTCATTCGCCTGACGACCGTGCCGCATTCGATCATGGCGGTCCGGTGAGGTTTGATGGGATGCGTGATGGGTGCGCATGAAGGTCGGGTCGGCTGGGGCGTGGTGAGTACCGGGGGGATCGCCGAGAAATTCTCCCGCGACCTCGCTCTGGTGTCCGACGACGCCGCCTTGGTCGCCGTCAGTTCGCGCAGCGCCGATCGAGCCCAGGCCTTCGCCGACGAGCACGGCTTTGCCCGGGCGTACGGATCGGTCGCCGAGCTCGCCGCCGATCCCGAGGTGGACGTCATCTATGTCGCGTCGATCCACAACGACCATCTGAACGCGGCCCGGACCTGTCTGGAGGCGGGCAAGTCGGTGCTGGTGGAGAAGCCGCTCACCCTCAACGCTGCGGAATCGACCGAGCTGATCGAGGTCGCCCGGCGGTCGGGCCAATTCTTGATGGAGGCGGTCTGGACGCGAGTGCATCCCCTGATCCGTCAGGCGGTCGAGATCGCCGCGTCGGGTGAGCTGGGCGAGATCCGGCACGTCTCGGCCGGCTTCGGCTTTCGCTTCGACGGCCCCGATACCCACCGGTTGCTCGACCCCGCCCAGGGTGGCGGAACGATCCTGGACATGGGCGTCTATCCCCTGCACGCGGTCAACCTGTTCCTCGGCGAGTCGGCCGACCTCTTCGGCTATGCGAGCCTGGCGCGGACCGGCGTCGATGGGCACGCCACGGCGCTGCTGAACTACCCGGCGACCGCAGGTCGGGCGACCGCCACGGCGTCGGTGATCAGCACCCTCGAGGTTGCGCTTGCCCGGTGCCCTCGAGGTCTACGGCACTCGCGGACGGATCATGATCACCGAATTCTTCCTACGGCCCGAACGGATGATGATCTTCCGCGACGGCGCCGAGCCCGAGGAGCGGCGGGCCGAATGGCCGGGCGAGGGCTACTGCTTCGAATCCCAGGAAGTGATGCGGTGCTTCCGCGCCGGCCAGCAGCAGTCACCTCTGGTGCCGTGGGCCGACACGCTGGCGGTCGCCCGGATGCTGGACGCGTGGCGAGCAACGATTGCGGTCGACCAACCGGAGCCTTCATGATCGCCCGGCTGACCGGGGTCATCCAGCCGTACGCCTGGGGTTCGGCGACCATGATCCCTGAGCTGCTCGGCCTCGAGCCCAGCGGCGAGCCGCAGGCGGAGTTATGGCTCGGGGCCCATCCGTTGGCCCCATCGATGATCGAGGGCCGGCCGCTCGACGAGCTGCTGGCCACTGATCCGCGGACTCTGGTCGGCGACGCAGCCGTCGACGCTTTCGGACCGCGACTGCCCTTCCTGTTCAAGATCATCGCCGCCGACCGGCCGCTGTCGCTGCAGGCCCATCCGACCCGGGAGCAGGCCGAGGCCGGATTCGCCCGGGAGCAGGCCGCCGGCGTGCCGCGCGACGCGGCCCACCGGATCTATCGGGACGGCTGGCCGAAACCTGAGGTGCTCTGCGCGCTGCAGTCGAGACCGAAGCGCTCTGCGGCTTCCGCGATCCGGGCGCGTCGTACGCGATGTTCGAGCGGCTCGGCGTCGCGAGCGCGATCCAGTTGGTCGACCACCTGACCCACACCGACCTGACGGCCGCGGACCGCCTGGCTTCAGTCTTCGAGCGCCTGCTCCGGCTCACCGACCGGCAGGTCGTGGCCGATGTCGTGGCCGCCGCCCAAGCCGCTCGTCCCGAACCCGGCGGGTATGAGGTGTTCACCCGGACCGCCCAGGAGCTGGGCCAGGTCTATCCCGATGATCCCGGCGTGCTGGCCGCCCTGCTGATGAACCGGATCGTCCTGCGCCCGAACGAAGCGATCTTCCTGCCCGCCGGCAATCTGCACGCCTATCTCCGTGGCGGCGGGGTCGAGGTGATGGCCAATTCCGACAACGTCATGCGCGGCGGACTGACCCCCAAGCACATCGACGTCGACGAACTGCTGAGCGTGCTCGACTTCACCCCCGGCTTCGCCGGTCTGATCAAGCCGATCGAGGAATCCCGGGGATTGTGGCGCTACCTGGTGCCGGCGCCGGAATTCGCCGTATGGCGGATCGACTGCGACGACACGTCGGTGGCGCTGCCGGCCACCGCCGGCGCGCGCGTACTCCTGGTCACCGAAGGTGCGCTCAATCTGGTCGCCGGGGAGGACCTGCTGGTGCTGGTCCGCGGCGAATCCGCCTGGCTCAGCGCCTCCGAGGCTGCGACCGTACGCGGGATCGGCACCGCCTTCATCGGCGGACCCGGCGTCTTCTGAGCCCGATCGGGTGGCTCAACCAGCGGTGAGAGCGGCTCCGTCGACCCGAGGGAGGGAACTCTTGCCGTCAGCATTGTGAACCTTAGTCAGCATCATGGAACAGTCGCGCCGCTCCCGACCTCTCGCTCCCCAGATAGGTGTGCCGATCAACAGTTTTGTTCAACCTGTTGCCTAGAGTTCAACACACTGATACCTTTCTCAGAACTTCGCAGGTCGAGCCCACGGAAGACATCGTTGGTTCCGACCTCGGCCAACGTTCTGGATCAAAGGAGATCGACGTGCCTGACCTCTCGGTAAGCTCTCCGGTCACCGCAGCGGACGACCCGGATTACGCGGCTAACCTTCGCCGGGCCACCTTGGCCAGCACGGTGGGTAGCGCCTTGGAGTACTACGACTTCGCGCTCTACGGCCTGGCTTCGGCCCTCATCTTTTCCAAGCTCTTCTTCAGCAATCTCGACCCCGCGATTGCCCTGGTCGCGAGCTTCGCCACCTTCGGAGTGGGTTTCGTCGCCCGCCCACTCGGCGGGTTGTTCTTCGGGACGATCGGCGACCGGCTGGGACGGAAGTGGGTGCTGATCGTCACGATCTTGCTGATGGGCGGCTCGTCCACCCTGGTCGGCGCCTTGCCCACGTACGAGACGGTTGGCATCTGGGCGCCCATCCTGCTCGTCTTCCTCCGGCTGTGCCAAGGCTTCGGCGCCGGTGCCGAACAGGCCGGGTCGACGGTCTTGATGGCGGAGTACGCCCCGGTCAAGCGGCGCGGCTTCTTTGCCGCCCTCCCGTTCATCGGCATCCAGGCGGGCACTTTGCTGGCCGCCATGGTGTTCGTCTACCTCGGCACTATCTCCCAGGACGTGTTGCTCGGCTGGGTGTGGCGGATTCCGTTCCTGGCGTCGATCTTGCTGATCGCGGTCGCGCTGTTCATTCGGATGAGGCTGCGGGAGAGTCCGACGTTCATCGTGCTGGAGAAGCAGGAGCAGATCGCCGAGCACCCGCTGCGGGAGATCTTCGGTCACTCGCTGCCCAGCGTGCTGCGCGGTATCGGCCTGCGGATGGCCGAGAACGGTGGCTCGTATCTGTTCAACTCCCTGGCGGTAGCCTTCGCGACCGGCACGATCGGGGTGAGCCGCTCCATTGGCCCGATCGCGGTTGCGGTCGGATCGCTCATCGGGATGATTTCGGTGCCGTTGGCCGGACATATCTCCGACCGGGTGGGCCGGGTCCCGGTCTATCGCTTCGGCGCGGCCGTCATGGTGTTGCTCGCCTTTCCCGCTTGGTATCTGATCTCGCTGGGCCACGCCTGGCTGGTCATTGTGGTCATCGCGGTGGCCATCGGCTTCGGCGTCAACACGATGCTGGGCGCCCAGTGCGCGATGCTGCCGGAGATGTTCGGCAACCAGCACCGCTATCTCGGTGTGGCCGTTTCGCGTGAGTTCAGTGCGGTCATTGCCGGTGGACTGGCGGGCGTGCTGGGAGCTGCGCTGATCGCCAAGTTCGATGGATCTTGGATTCCGCTCGGGATCTACACCTTCGTCCTGGCGGTGATCACCTTCGCCACCACGTTCGTCGCGACCGAGACCAAGGCCCGCGACCTGACCCGAGTTTCTGACGCCCTTGATGAGCGCCGTGCCGATTCGGCGGACATCCGATGAGTTTGTTCAATCTGACCGGCCGCACCGCCCTGGTCACCGGCTCAAGCCGAGGCATCGGATTCGCTCTGGCCAAAGGACTCCTGCAGGCCGGAGCGCGGGTGAGCGTGCACGGCCGGACCCTGGACCAGGTGACCGCGGCCGCCACCGCGCTTGCGCAGGAGACTGGCGGCGAGACCCGGGTCAGCACCTTCGATGTCACTGATCGCGACGCGGTTGATCAAGGGATTGGTGACATCGAGCAGGCGTGGGGAACCCCGGACATCCTGGTCAACAACGCCGGTATCCAGCGTCGGGCCCGCTTTCCCGATTTCACGCTGGAGGACTGGAATGATCTTGTCGCCACCAACCTCACGAGCGCCTTCCTGGTCAGCCAACGGGTGGCTCGCGGCATGTGCGAGCGGGGCAGCGGAAAGATCATCAACATCGGGTCGGTGCAGAGCCAGCTGGCCCGGCCCGGAATCGCCCCGTACAGCGCCACCAAGGGGGGCATCGTCATGCTGACCAAGGGCCTATGCGCTGACCTCGGACCCGAGGGCATTCAGTCCAACGCGTTGGCTCCTGGCTATTTCGAGACCGAGCTGACCCAGGCCCTGGTCGAGAACGAGCAGTTCACCGAGTGGGTGACGACCCGAACGCCGGCCGGCCGCTGGGGCAAGGTCGAGGATCTCGTCGGCGGTCTCGTTTTTCTGGCCTCGCCCGCTTCGGACTTCGTCAACGGACAGGTGCTCTACGTCGATGGTGGCATGACGGCGGTGGTGTGAGATGCGCCTAGCCCGTCTCCACACCGCAGAAGGACCTCGCTATGCCAGCTGCTCCGGCGAGTCGTCGAGATCATCCTGGCGGGCATCGGCGCACTCACCAACCGCGTCGTCTGATCCTATGAAGAGCAGGACATTCACGAAGCTCAGGAGCGGGCATCCGTCGTCGGATCGCCAAGACAACCAGTGCGAAAGGAATTGTTGATGGGGAACCCCACCGAACGCTTGCGCGTCGTCGTGGCCACACCACTGAGCGAGGCGAACTGCGCGTTGATCGAGCGTTCCGAGCCTCGAATCGACCTCGTCCGGGATCAATCGCTCTACCCGCCCATGCGCCACGCCGCAGACTTTTCGGGAGATCCGGGATTCCGGAGAACCGCCACCCAACAGTCAGCCTTTCAAGACCTGGTCGATTCGGCCGAGGTGCTCTACGGGATCCCCGACGTTGATCCGGCGGCTCTCAAACGAACGGCGGATGCGAACCCGCGGCTGCGGTGGGTCCACACGATGGCCGCCGGCGGGGGCGGCCAGGTCAAGGCCGCCGGACTCAGCGAGGACCAGTTGAGCGGGATCGTCTTCACCACCTCGGCGGGGGTGCACGGGGGCCCGTTGGCCGAATTCGCGGTTTTCGGCCTGTTCGCCGGCGCCAAGCATCTGCCGCGGCTCCTCTCGCAGCAGCGCGACAGCCAATGGACGGGCCGCTGGGAGATGGGGCAGGTGTCGGAGATGACCGTGCTCGTGGTCGGTCTCGGTGGTATCGGTCAAGAGGTAGCAAGGAAACTTTCCGGGCTGGGCGCGACGGTCATCGGCACCAGCCGCCATGGGAGACCGGTCGAGTACGTCGACCGGGTGATTCCGGTGAACGACATCGCCGCTACGGTTCCTGACGTCGATGCTCTCGTGTTGACGCTGCCCGGCACGGCCGCAACCGACAAGTTGATCGGCGCCGACGTCTTCCGGGCGGTCAAGCCAGGAACCGTGCTCATCAACGTCGGTCGAGGCACGGTGATCGACGAAGATGCCCTGCTGCCCGCCCTGCGCGACGGCCGCATCGGCTTCGCCGCTCTCGACGTCTTCGCTACCGAGCCGCTCCCCGAGCAGAATCCGCTGTGGGCTGAGCCGAATGTTCTTGTAAGTCCGCACACCGCGGCTCTCAATGTGGCCGAGGACCGGCTCATCGCCGAGCTGTTCGTGGCCAACGCGACCCGCTTCCTCGACCATGCCGAGCTCATCAACCGGGTAGACACCGTTGACTTCTACTGACGGGGAGCTGGGGTTGGAGCTGGAACGGTCACCCGCACCAGCCGTCACGCGGGCTCTGCAGATTCTCACGCTGCTGGAGCGGGCCGAGGGTGAACCGATGCCCTTGGGTGACCTTGCTCGGGGGATCGGGGCCGCCCGGTCGTCGACCTTCAACCTCTGCCAGGTCCTCGAGGACGGCGGGATGATCGCCCGCACAGCCGTCGGCTATCTACTCGGACGTCGCACCGTTGAGCTCGGCGGGGCCTTTGTCGCCGGGTTCAATCAGATCCGCGAGTTCTACGCCTACTGCGCCTCATCGCCGCTGCTCGGCCATGAGGTCGTTCAAATCGCGATGTTGGACGGCACGGACGTGCTGTATCTCGCCCGGCATGAAGGGCGCGCCCCGATGCGGCTGTCGGCCAGTATCGGGAGCCGTTTCCCGGCCGCACCGACCGCCGTGGGTAACGCCTTGTTGACCACCTTGACCGACCACGAGATTTCCGCGCGATTCACCGGACCGCAACACTTTCCGCGGCGCACCGAGCAGAGTGTGCAGAACCTGGATGGGCTGCTGCGAAAGATCCGCCGCGCTCGGGAACGTGGCTATGCGATCGACGACAACGAGGTGCATCCCGGCATCTATGGAGTCGCGACGGTGATGGCTCCGTGGGCGAGCGGGGATCAGGTGCTGGCTATGGGGGCCTCGCTCATGTCCCTCCAGGCCACGGAGGAGTTTGTGGCGTCGATCGTCGGCGAGCTTCGGGCCGCGACTGAGCAACTGTCGAATCCGTTGGTCCGACGAGCGGTCGGGGACGTGGTCCCGTGACTGAGGAGGTAGTCATGCGTTCAGCGCGCGTGGTTGGGGTCATCGGCCTCGGTGTCATGGGAAAGCCGATGACGGCGAACATTCTGAAAAACGACAGTGGCCTGGCGGTCCGGGTCACCGCTCGCCGACCTGAGGCGGCGCGTGAGTTGGTGGAGGCCGGAGCAGAATGGCACGACACCCCGGCGTCCCTGATCGCCGGCTCAGATCTCGTACTCCTGGTCCTTCCCGACCTTCCCGAGGTGGAGACCGTTCTGCACGGGGAATCCGGGCTGCTCGCCGGCGTGACCGGGGAGGTCGTCATCGCGATCTGCTCGACCTCCTCGCCGTCGGGCGTTCGTTCACTCGCCAGCCGCCTCCACCAGGAGTCACAGGGCCGGGTTGCCGTCATCGACGCTCCCCTCTCCGGCGGTGCGGAGGGCGCGACCGCCGGAACGCTCTCGATCATGGTGGGTGGCCGATCCGAGGACGTCGAGCTGGCGAGCCCCGTGCTCGCGCGGTGCGGTCGGCCCGTCCACCTCGGCCCGCTCGGGGCCGGCCAGGTCGCCAAAGCCTGCAACCAGATGATCGTGGCGGCCGCGGTGCTCGCCTTGGGCGAAGCAGCCGTGCTGGCCGTCCGGAGCGGTATCGATGTCGAGCAGCTGTTTGATCTGCTGAGTGGGGGCTACGCAGCCAGCCGGATCCTCGAGACCCGGGGGCCCCGGATCGTCGCGCAGGACTATTCACCCTCCGGTGTCGCGAAGTACATGGTGAAGGACCTCCAGTTCGCCACCGACGTGGCTCAGGAGACCGGTACGGAGACGGCCCTCCTCCCCGCGCTGAAGGCCAGCTTCGAGGATCTCACCGCCCGCGGATTCGGCGACAACGACATCGCCGTCACCCGCCGGTACATCGAGGACCGCTCACAGCCGGTAGCGGAGTCACCCGCCGAGAGCTGACGGTCGGACTCGAACCGACAACCGCCTGTTTACAAGACAGGTGCGCTACCAATTGCGCCACGCCAGCAGTGCCGCGCCAGCCTACCCAACCCAGCCCGGATGCGCCGACCTGCGGCACCTGACCCCTTGCGCCGAGGCGCTGCATCTCCGCTCCCGCCCCGAGCCCCGTTTGCTCCCTTAGGTCAGCTTTGCTCCCGCTAGTGACGCCGCGAGGTTGAACAAAGGGAGCAAACGTGAGCCGCGGCCGGAGCAGTCGCGACCCTGAGCCCCTACTCGGTCGGAATCCAGATCCGCATCGCGCCCTCGGCCCGATTGCCCCAGACGAAGTACGGCACGGCGGTGAGTTGCCCGCTCTCTGCTCCTTCATCGGCAACCACGTCCGACGCGTCCGCATACGGCCACCACGACGCCGGCGTACGCGCCCGAACCGCCGCCTGAGCGCGGATCGTGATCACCCCACCCAAGAGGCCGGGCTCCTCGACAACCGACGTCGCGCCGGTGTCGATCGCCACATCGTCGAGCCGGTGGGCCGGGTTGTCGACGGCTTCCAGGCAGTAGACCAGCGGCCCCCGCTCGATCGCCACCGCTCCGCGATTCACATCCACCCGGGGGTCCGACCGGGTGAACCGGACGTCGAGCGGGAGGTTCATGATCAACTCGTCGCCCACCGCCCAGCTCCGCTCCACGCCGAGCCACCCGGCTTCGGGTTCCGCGTCCACGACCGCGCCATTGAGCAGCAGGGCGACATGGCCCGCCCAGTGCGGCACCCGCACACTCAGCTGCCAGGCGTGGTCCGGCGTTGCCTCGATGGTGATCTTGACCTGCCCGTCCCACGGATAATCGGTTTGTACGCGGATGCTGGCTTCCCCACCGGCGAGTCCGGCGCGGTAGACCCCCGAGATGTACTGGTGCAGCCGGATCTCATGATCATCACTGAGCAGCACATAGTGTTCGAGCGACGCCAGCGTCCGCATCACATTTGGCGGGCAACACGCGCAGTGGAACCAGGGCTTGCGGCTGTAGTCGCCGTCGTTACCCCCCGCCATGTGGCCCTCGCGGACCTGCAGCGGGTTGGCGTAGATGTACTTCTGCCCGTCCAGCGACAGCCCCGCGAGAAATCCGTTGTACAGCGTGCGTTCGATCAGGTCGGCGTAGCGCGCCTCACCGGTGATCATCAGCAGTCGCCAGGAGAACATGATCGAGGAGATCGCCGCGCAGGTCTCGCAGTAACTGCGCTCGTTCGGCAGCTCGTACGGGTCGCCGAAGGCCTCGTCCTTGTGATGAGCACCCAGACCACCGGTGATGTAGGTCTTGGTGGCGGCCATCTCGAGCCAGAGCCGCTCGGCCGCCTCCAGCAAGGTCGGGTCTCCAGACTCGGCGTACACATCGGCGACGCCGGCCAGCAGATAGAGCTGGCGGACCGAATGGCCTTCCACGGAAGGGGCTTCGCGGACCGGAAGATGATCTTGCCAGTAGTGCGCCCCGAAGCGGTCGGCCCCCAGCGTGCCGTGTCCGCGACGATCAACGAAGTACTGGGCCGTCTCCAGGTACGACCGCTCCCCGGTCTCGCGGTACAACTCGACCAATGCGGTTTCGATCTCCGGATGGCCGCACACGCCGTCGACCTGTCCCTCCCCGGTCCCGAAGGTCGACGCGACCAGATCAGCGAACTTCCGCCCGATGTCGAGGATCCGCGTATCGCCGCTGGTCCGATGCAACGCCACCGCCGCCTGGATCAGATGCCCGGCGCAATAGAGCTCGTGACCCCACTGCAGGTCGTGGAACCGCCGGCCCGGCGTGCGCACCTGAAAGTTCGAGTCGAGATACCCGTCGTCCTCCTGGGCCTGACTCAGCAGCTTCCACGTCGACTCGAGGAAGTCCTGCAATTGCGCCTCGCCGGTCGCGCTCAGCTCAGGATCGGCGAACGTCCAGCCGACGGCTTCGATCCACTTGTAGAGATCGCTGTCCAGGAACGGTAGGTCGTTGACGTAGTCGCCCGAGCCCAGACCAGCCGCCAGCTCGAGGTTATGGAAGTTGCCGGCCTCGCGCAGTCGGTCCCAGCCGGCGGGGACGCTGACCTCACGATTGTTGCGACGCCGCTCGGCCCACAGGCCGTCGGTGATCATTCCGTGAGTCGCCGGGCGGAACGCCACCCGGCTCTGGTCGGTCAGGCGTACGGGGCCAACGTGGTGGGCCGGGCCGTGCTCGGTCATGGGCGGATCCTCTGAGTCAGATGGGCGGAAGGAGAAGCAAGGAGGGAGGGTGGGTGGCCGGATTCACTTGAGCGCGCCGCTGAGCATGCCGCTCACGTAATAGCGCTGCAGCAGGACGTAGATCACGATGCAAGGGATGATCGTCAGGGCGACGCCGGCCTGCAGCGAGCCCCAGTTGACAGTGCCGAACTGGCCGCTGGACACCAAGGTCAAGGTCACCGGCAGGGTGAACTTGTCCTGGTCGGTGATGAAGATCAACGCTGCGAAGAACTCGTTCCAGCTGGCGAAGAAGGTCAGCAACGCGGTAGTGATCACGCCGGGCAGCACGATCGGCAACATGATGTGCCGCAAGGCGCTCAGCACGCCGCAACCGTCCACCAGGGCCGCTTCCTCCAACGTGCCCGGCACCGCGGCGAAGGAGTTGCGCATGATGAACAAGCCGAACGGGAGATTGAAGGTGATGTAGACGATCGTCAGGCCGAGCAACGAGTTGTTCAGATGCAGTGTCTTGAGCACCATGAACAGCGGAGTGATGATCGCCTGGAACGGGATCATGAAGGTGGCCAAGATCAAGAAGAAGACGATGTTGCTGCCGGGGAACTTGGCCCGGGCCAGCGCGTAGCCGGCGAACGTGGCCACCAGCACCGTCCCGATGGTCGCCGCCAGGGTGACCAGGACGCTGTTGGCCAGGTTGCCGAAGACATTCAGCCCCTGCACGCTGGCCAGGTGCTGGAAGTTCTCGAAGCTCGGGTGGCGGGCGAACAGGGACGGCGGGATCAGACCCTGTTCTACCGGTCCCTTGAGCGCCATGGTGATCATCACGTAGAGCGGATACACGAACGCCACGGCCAGGCACCCACACACCACCCACCAGGCGAGGGCCGGCATACTCCTGCGGACGTTCAGTACATACGTGGACATGGAATCTCCTGAAGGCCGGCAAGATCAACTGTGGTCGGTGTTGCGGAGCAGCAGCATCTGCACCGCACTCACCGCGGCCAAGATCAACATCAGGAACACCGACAGTGCGGCACCGTAGCCGAGCTTGAACGAGATGAAGGAGTTCCGATAGATGCTGTAGACGGCCGTGATGGTCTGGTTGGAGGGACCGCCGTGGGTCATGATGAAGAACTGGTCGAACGCCAGCAGTGAGCCGGCGACCGAGAAGACCAGCACCAGGGCCAGCGTCGGGCGGAGCAGGGGCAGGGTGATGTGCCGGAAGGCCTGCCAGCGACCGGCGCCGTCGATCCGGGCCGCTTCCACGACCTCGTCGGGAATCGACTGCAGCCCGGACAACAGCAACAGCATCTGCAGACCGACGACCTTCCAGGTCACCATGCCGATCACCATCAGCAGCGAGGACCACACGCCGGCGAAGATGTTGCCGTCGGCTTCAACGAGCCCGACTCGCCGCAGCAGATCGAACAGCGGGCCGATCTGCGACTGGCCGAGATAGAGCCAGAGGAAAGATCCGGCCGCGAAACCGATGCACACCGGCATGAAGAAGATCGACTGGAAGACCCGCGCAGCCCGGACCTTGCGGCGTACGAGCATGGCCAGGCCCAGTCCCAGCAGGAACAGGACCGGCGTGATCACCAAGGTGTAGAGCAGGGTGAACTTCAGGGCCGTCCGGAAACCCGGATCGGTCAACGCCCGCTCGTAGTTGGCGAGGCCGATGAACCGCGGCCGGCCGAGCAACGGCCAGTTATGCAAGGAGATCCAGAATGTCATCACCAGCGGGACGACGAAGAAGACCAAGATCAACACGATGGCTGGGGTCGCCATCGCCAGACCGGTGAGCTGGCGCTTCCGACTGGCTCGCATCCGGGGCTTCCGATGCCGGCCGGGGCCGGCGGTGACCGGATCGGTCACCGCCAGTCCTGGAGCGATCGATGTCATGACGGGGGCCTATCCGCCGTCGATCAGGGATTGGGCCGACTTCTGTCCGGTGGCCTGAGAACCGGCGATGTCACCACCGAAGACGGCGTCGTTGATCATCTTGATCCACGGACCGTTGTTGTCGTTGAAGATCGGATTCTCGACCACGCTGTACGGCGTGTGCCCGATCCCCATCAGGTCGCCGAAGACCTTGTAGGCCGGACCTTGAGAGTTGTAGATCTTCTCGACCAGGTCGGTGCGTACCGGCACACTGCCGTTCTTGGCCAGGAAACTCTGGGCCTCCTCCGCGGTCGCCCACTTCACGAAGTCCTCGGCGCCAGCCTTGTTCTTGGTCCCGGAGATCACCGAGATCACGTCGCCGCCGGCGAAGGAACTCTGGTCCCCGTCTTTACCGGGGATCGGCGCCACGCCGAAGTTCACCTTGGCCTTAACCATGCTGGGGATGGCGAAGGCGCCGAGTGGCGTCATGCCGAGCTTTCCACTGGTGAACAACGGGACCTGCTGGGTGCCGGCATCGTTCTTGGCCGCACTCGGGATCGATCCGTCGGTCCACATGTCGCGGTAGAGCTGGAGCCCTTCGGTCACCTGCGGCGTATCGAGCATCGCCTTGCTGCCGTCCTCGGACAAGACGTCGCCGCCACTCGCCCAGACGTGCGGGGTGAACTCAAAGACATTGCAGCCACCACACGCACCAGCGAAGGTGAAGCCGTAGTAGGAATCGCCGAGCGCGCGGACCTTCTTGGCCGCCTCCCGTACCTCCGCGTACGTCGTCGGCGGCTTCTCCGGATCCAGCCCGGCCTTCTTGAACAGATCCTTGTTGTAGTACATCGCCGACGCCTCCGCGGTGAACGGGAGTGCGTAGGTCTGGCCCTCGAAGGTCGACAACTTGCGGTGCGACGGGCTGAGCGACTCGTTGTAGGGCAGGGCGTTGGCCATCTCGGTGATGTCCTCCAACGCACCCGCCGACGAGAAGTAGGGCGCGTACACCAAGTCGATCGAGGCGACATCGGGACCCGAGCTCGAGGAGGCCGCCGTCCCCAACTTCTGCACGAAGCTGGAGCTCGGAATGATCGTCACCTTGGCCTGCACCTGGTGGGTCTTGTTGTACATGTCGACCAGCTGGGGCATGAAGCCCTGCTGCGAGTCCCGCGACCAGATGGTGATCGTGCCGCTGGGCTCGGCGCCGCTCTGGTCGGCGCCCGGAGCCGGATCATCTCCCCCGCCACACGCCGTGGCGAGCAGGGCCACGCTCACGACCGCAGCCGCGGCTCCCAATATGTTTCGTCTCATGGTGTGGGCCTCCTGGCGCCGTCGTTGCCACGTTTCCCAAGGCCACTCGAAGGCCGTTCGGAAACATCCGGAAAAGGTTTTCTGAAACGGACGTTAGCGTTAGACTCCCACCAGGGTCAAGGCCCGTGATAGATCTTTGTCGTCCGGTGCGTGCCCATCGGCTCGATCCGGAGAACCGCGTGATTCTGCGGCAGATCCAAGGAGGCGGCGTGGTTCGTATCGCGTCTGCTGCACCGACGCTGCGCGATGTGGCTCAGCTCGCCGGCGTCTCGGTCGGCACCGTGTCCAAGGCTCTCAACGGTCGCGGTCAACTGCGCGAGGAGACCAAGCTTCGGGTCCAGTCCGCGGCCGAGAAGCTCGGCTTCCGCCCTAATCTCCTGGCCAAAAGCCTCATCGAGGGACGCTCCTACACCGTCGGTGTGCTGACCACCGAAAGCTTCGGCCGCTTCACCCAGCCGCTCATGCTGGGCATCGAGGACAGTCTGGGCGCCGGCAAGGTGTCGACCATGCTGTGCGACGGCCGTGGCGACGCGGTGCGCGAGCGGCACTACCTGCAGGAACTGCTCAACCGCCGGGTCGACGGATTGGTGGTCACCGGACGCCGACCCGACCCGCGGCCCTCGCTCGGTCGACTGCCGATCCCCGTGGTCTATGTGCTCACCCAATCCGAGGATCCGGCCGATCTCTCGCTGATCTATGACGACCAGCAGGGTGCCGAGCTCGCTGTTCACCATCTTTTGGCCATGGGACGGAAACGGATTGCCTACGTCAGCGGACCGGTTCGCCACCTTTCCACGCGGCTCCGCCAAGTGGGGACCGATGCCGCGCTCAACGCCGCCGGATTCGAGCTCCGCCCCCACGAGACGCTGCTCGGGGAGTGGAGCGAGATCTGGGGGCGGACGGCCGCGGCGCTGCTCAATCGCCAGGTCGAGGACCCGGTCGACGGAATCTTCTGCGGCAGCGACCAGATCGCCCGGGGTGTCGCGGACGGGTTCCGCGAAGCCGGGGTCGATGTCCCTCGGGACGTCTCCATCGTGGGCTTCGACAACTGGGATGTGATGGTCGAGGCGGCGCGCCCGCCGCTGACCACGATCGATCCCAACCTGGTCAAACTCGGCCGACTTGCCGCCAGTCGCTTATTGGCCGCGATCGACGGCGGCGAGTTGGGTTCTGGCCGCGTCCTGCAGCCCTGCGATCTCGTGCTGCGCCAGTCGTCGGCGGTCAGTTGATGAGCACGCCCGACGCGCCGAGCTTTGACGACCGGTACGCGATCCTGGTCAGATCGCGGTGCCCGTCGTGGCGAAGGCTGCTGAGTCCGGCCGTGCGCGGTGGCCGGTTCCGCGGTCAGGGGCGATCGATCCGATAGATGTAGTGCAGCGGATCGTCGATGGGATTGTCGGGCTCCATCGGGCCTTCGGCGACCCGGCGCAGACCAGCCTTCTCCAGTGCCCGCCAGGACGCGCGGTTCGCGGCGGTCACCGACACGAGGACGACCGGGACGGCCGGGCGATTGCGCCAGGTGTCCTCGAGCGCCGCGGCGATCATCCGCGGACCGATCCCGAGACCACGAAGCGCCGCGTCGGCGATCAGATAGTCCAACTCGGCGGCGCCCTCCGGCACGTCGACCAGCGCTCCGAACGCTCGGACCTCGTCCGGGTAGTCGGCGATCACCGATCGCTGCAGCAGCCCGATCGGACGGTCATCCAGCGATACGACGAGGTTCTCACCCGGCTCTTCCCCGCGTACTCCTGGTCCGAAGTCGCGCTCGACCGCCTTCGGGGTGCTCTCGTGATTCCACCAGCGCGCGACGCGCGGCTCGCGCAACCACTCGGCCAGCCGCGGTAGATCATCAGCGATCAAGGGCCGGAAGGACAGCACTCCTGCGCTCAACGACTCCATCCCGGCATCGTAGTTTTCGCGCTCACCGGTTGGCCGGTGCCGCCGAGTCAACGGATCAGCGCGCGACCCAGGCCCTTCGACACCTGCTCCGCCTCCCGGCCTATCTCTCGCAGTTGTCCGGCCAGCTCGACGTCGATTCCGACGAAGTAGAGTCCGGGCGCATTCGCTGCGGTCGTCGCCCCGTGGACCAGTGGATTGCCCGAGTCGTCGAGTATGCCGAGGTCACCGACCAGGCCGGCAAGATCGGGCCGGTAGCCCGTTGCGGCGATGACGGCATCCGGCTGGACCACCCGCCCATCGGCCAGGCGTACGTCGGGGCCCTCGATCGACTCCACCGCCGAGAGCACGGTGATCCGGCGCTCCCGGACCGCGTCGACAAAACCGTGATCAAGAATGGGGATCACCTTCGAACGGAGGAACTGCGAGTAGCCGTTGCGGCCTGCCGGCAACCCGAGGTCGCTCAGATCAGTGATCGTCAAGCGACGGAACAGGCCATTCAGCCGGTTCATGAGCCACTCCGGCGCCCAGCGCAGGGCGACGCTGATGACCTGGCTGGGCACACCGAGGGTCGCGCGCGGAACGATGCTGGGTGGCGTCCGCACCGACAGCCAGACCTCAGCCGCCGACTCGGTCAGCTCGACGGCGATCTCCGAGGCCGAGTTGCCGGCACCGACGACCAGCACCCGCTGTCCGGCGTACGCGGACGGCTTCCGGTAGTCGACGGAATGGCAGAACGAGCCTGTGAACGAACCACGGCCCGGCCATTGCGGGACGTAGGGCGTCCGGGTGTAGCCCGTGGCCAGCACGACGCGATCCGCGGCCCGGGCGCCGGCGGAGGTCTCGACCCGCCAGCCTTCGGCCTCACGGGAGATCTGGATGACTTCGACGCCGAACTCCGGCTCAATGTCGAACTTGCGGGCGTAGTCCTCGAGATAGGCCACGAAATCGTCGCGCCGGACCCAGGGACCGAAGCGACGCGGGATCGGCGCCCCGGGCAGGGCCGACAGCCACCGAACCGTGTGCAGCCTCAGGCCGTCATACCGTTGTCGCCAGGCCGAGCCGATCGAGTCCGCGCGCTCGAGCAGCGTGCAGTCCAGGCCGTTCTTCTTCAACGTCGCCGCCACGGCCAGCCCGGCCGCGCCGGCGCCCACGATGATCGTCCGACTTCCCACGCCTGCACCCTATGCGCGCCGTCCGCGCTGCTCACGAGCCACCCCGCAATTAATTCCTCAACCAAAATTGAATGGAGGCGGGGCACCTCGGCGCGATCAACTCGCGCGGGCCGACTGCTCGATGAGCGTGGCCAGCTCCTCGGGCTTTGACCACATCGGCCAATGCCCGGTCGGCAGGTCGAGATAGGTGACGTCGGTCAGCTGGCGCAGCGGCTGGAACATCGCCACGTCGCCCGCTTCGGCCACCATGGCCGACGGGAAGGAGCAACAGATGACCGTCGCCGGCACGTCGTTGCGGCGCGGGTTGCCGAGCACGATCGCCGTGGACACCACGCCGCCCGGCTGCGGCACCGCCTTGTCGCGGAACCGCTGGAGCTGCTGCTCGTCCAGACCGGCGAGCGAGTTGCCCTCGGCCTCCAAGGCCTCGAACGTGGGCAAGGGCAGATCGGCGGCGTCGAGGTCGGGCCTCGACACCTGTCCGTCCCCCACCGGACCGCTGTCGACGTAGACGACTCGATCCACCCGGCCGGGCACGCGATCAAGCACACCGGTGGCCACCGCTCCCGCGCCACTGTGCGCGACCAGCACGGTCGGCCCCACCGTGGGCAGCGTGTCGATCACGGCGTCCACGTGGTCGGCTAGGCCGATGCCGGCGCGGTCGGTCTCGGCCGACTCCAGACCGGGCAGGGTCACAGCGATGACCTTCAGGCCGGCGGAACGGAGCTGCTCGGCAACGGCGGACCAAGCCCAAGCGCCGAGCCAGAAGCCGGGAACAAGGATGACGGTGATTGTTGGTGGTGTCATGGCTCGATCTTGCCAATCGACACTGACAGTTCCACCGCCAGGCGAGCTGCGGCCAGCAGGCAGAATCAGACCATCAGTGACCTCACGAATCCCGGCTCGCGGACGTCTACCGGGTAATGGACAGCAAACAACCGTTCGAGCGAGTCGTCCGCGACCACGGAGCCACCGTGCTCCGGGTCTGCCGAGCGCTCCTCGGGCCAACCGACGCCGACGATGCCTGGTCGGAGACCTTCCTGGCCGCACTGCGCGCCTATCCGGAGCTGCCGGCCGACGCCAACCTCCAGGCCTGGCTGGTGATCATCGCCCATCGCAAGTCGATCGACACGATGCGGTCCCGGCAGCGACGAGCGTTGCCGGTCGAGCAGTTGCCGCCGATCCTGGCCAGCGACGGCGTTCCGGGCCATGGGCCGGATCCCGATCTGACCGAGGCTTTGGCGGCATTGTCGGACCGGCAACGGCAGGCGATCGCGTACCACTATCTCGCCGGCCTGCCCTACGCCCAGGTCGCGGAGATCCTGGGCAGTTCGACCGACGCGGTCCGCCGCGCCGCCGCCGATGGGATCAAGAAACTTCGTGGCCAGCTGGCCCCCTCTCAAGGAGCACTCCAATGACGATCTTCGACACCTTTCCTGAGGTCGACCAACAGACCCTGGCCCGCCTGCACGGCGGTCTGGAAGCGTCCGCCCACCGCGATGGGCTGCTTGATGTCGCCTACACGACCATTGACTCGCCGATCGGCCGGCTGCTGCTCGCGGCGACCCCGCGCGGACTGGTCCGGGTGGCCTTCGACGGTGAGGATCACGAGGTGGTACTGGCCGTCCTGGCCGCCCGGCTGAGCCCGCGGATCCTCCGGGCTCCGGGCCGACTCGATGATCCGGCCCGTCAGCTGGACGACTACTTCAGCGGGCATCGGACGCGCTTCGAGCTGCGGCTCGACCTCAGCCTCTCCAGCGGTTTCCGCCAGCAGGTTCAGCGGTATCTGCCGAGCATCGCGTACGGCCACACCCAGAGTTATGCGGAAGTGGCTCGGACCGTCGGGAACCCGCAGGCCGCCCGAGCCGTCGGCACTGCCTGCGCGACCAATCCGCTTCCGGTGGTCGTGCCGTGCCATCGCGTACTGCGATCTGACGGGACCTTGGGCGGCTATGCCGGCGGGCTCTCCGCGAAGGCTGCGTTGCTGGCGCTGGAACGTGGCTGAGCCACCGGTTCGGGGGACGCTCGGCGGGCATCGACGCACCAAGATCTACGGTCGGCTCGATTGTCCCGCCGCCTTGAGCGCGATCCAGCGCGGCGGCTACGTCCGGCACCGGCTGTTCTTCGCCGACGAAGCGGCGGCGATCGCGGCCGGCTTCCGGCCGTGTGCCGTCTGTCTGCCGGATCAGTATTGGCGGTGGCGCCTCACCCACTCGGTTGACGGGTCGCGGCCAAAGCCTGAACGATCCGCTCCAGGAGTCCGTCGGGAACGGACTGGTCCAAGGGAAACTTGAGCGTCCCCCGGCCGGCGGCGTACGGGGCCAGATCAGCCTCCAGTCGTTCATCGCCTTCCGGCGCCGGGTAGACGCTGATGTGCTTCTGCCAACCGGCAAAGTGGACCAGATTCTTACCGTCGAGCTTGAGGGTCGGCAGCTGATAGCTGATCCCCTCGGTCATCCCGGGCACGGCCGCATGCAGCCGGCTCCGGACGTCGCTCAACAGCTCCTGCACCTCTGGCGGGAAGCTGGCGATGTAGTCGTCGATCGCCCGGAAGCTCGCCACCGTAGTCAGGCCTTCGAGGATCCGAAGGCCGCCGCCTCCAACTCGGCGATGACGATCTTCTTCATGCCGAACAAGGCCTGGCCGACGCGAGCCGCGACCTCGGGGTCGGCGGAACCGAACAACTCACTGAGCCGGTTCGGCACGACCTGCCAGGAGACGCCGAACCGGTCCTTGAGCCAACCGCACTGGCTCTCCTCGCCGCCGTCCGCGGTCAGCGCGTCCCAATAGCGATCGACCTCGGCTTGGTCCGCACACGGAATCATGAACGAGACAGCCTCCGAAAAGGTGAACTCCGGCCCGCCGTTCAGCACCATGAACGCCTGGCCGTTGATGACGAAGTCGACGGTCATGACCTGGCCGTCCCGCTCCCCACCTGAATATGGGATGGATGAGCCAAGCTTCGAATCCGGAAACAGCTGGGTGTAGAACGTGGCGGCTTCCTCGCCTCGATCGTCGAACCACAGGCACGTGGTAAATCCACTCATCAAGACTCCTCGCGGTCAGTCGACGGCCACCGTGGCCCTCGAGAAAGGAGACCTTCGCCCCCGGGCAAACTCATCGCGCACGGGGCCGCCGGCCCAAACAGGGGTAAGTCCAGGGAGGCGCCCGATTGCTCGACGCTGCGCGATCAACGACTCTTGGCTGGTGCGTACTTTGCTGAACATCATCTGGTTCGTCTTCAGTGGCTTCTGGCTGTGGCTGGCCTACATGCTCGCCGGAATCATCTGCTGCATCCTCATCGTGACCATCCCCTGGGGCATCGCCTCGTTCCGGATGGCCAACTATGCCGCCTGGCCCTTCGGCCGGGAGGTGATTGACAAGCCGTCGTCAGGCATCTTCTCCCTGCTGGGCAACGTGATCTGGATCATCGCCGCGGGTTGGTGGCTGGCGCTGACCCACATCGTGACGGGCCTCGCGTTGTGCGTCACGATCATCGGCATCCCGATGGGCATCGCCAACTTCAAGCTCATCCCGGTCACCGTGATGCCGCTCGGAAAGCAGATCGTCACCAAGCGCTGATCTGGGTCCTGGTGCCAAAATATCCCGGCCCCTGAATCCGGCCCCTGAATCAGGGTGAAGCTCCGGCCAAGTATGAGTTGGCCGGAGCTTCGTACGCCGTCGCTTTGAACCGAGGTCCTCCGCGTTGGCGTATTCCTGTTATATGCCCGAAGACGGGCGGCCACAAGGCCCGCCGGGATGTCATTTCGCTGTCATCGGCGTGTTACCGGGATTTAACGGTGTGTCGGCAGGATGAGGTCTTCGGCGTGTCGTTCCCGCGATCTGTGGTCGTGGCACCCGAGACTGAACGCGTACCTCAAAGGGCCCTGCCGGGTATGAGCCGGCGGGGCTCTCGCATGTCCGGCGGACGGTCGGAGCAGACTGGGGCCTGTGACGACCAGCGTGTTCGACCTGTTCAGTATCGGGATCGGCCCGTCGAGTTCCCACACGGTCGGCCCGATGCGCGCGGCCGGCCGGTTCGTCCTGGCGCTAGCCGAGGCCGGGCAACTGTCCGCCACGACTCGCGTGGTCTCCGAACTTTTCGGCTCCCTGGGTGCGACCGGTCATGGCCACGGCAGTTACAACGCCGTGCTCTGGGGACTCGAGGGCGAGAATCCCGGAGTCCGTCGACACCGATTCTGCGCCGATCCGGGCGGCCCGAGATCAAGAGTTCCGGTCGGCTGCGACTGCGCGGGGGCCGGCAAATTGCGTTCGATCCCGACAACGACCTCGTCCTGCACCGCCGACGCTCACTGCCCTTCCACCCCAACGGCATGACCTTCACCGCGTACGCGGGGGACGAGCCGATCGCCGAGCGCACCTACTACTCGATCGGTGGCGGCTTCGTCCTGGATGACGACGGATCGGGCCATCCGACGCTGTTGCCCGACCCGACGCCGGTGCCCTATCCGTTCCGCACCGGCACCGAGTTGCTGCGCTCTGTGCCGATCACGATCTCTCGATCAGCGATGTGATGCTCGCGAACGAATGCGCGCGCCGGCCCGAGTCCGAGGTCCGGGCCGGTCTGCTGAAGATCTGGCAGGTGATGGTCGACTGTGTGATCAAGGGCTGCGCGACCCCGGGCGTGCTGCCGGGAGGACTGAAGGTCCGACGCCGAGCCGCCGATCTGCAGACCCGGCTGACCCACGACGCCGGCCAATTCCGGAACATGGTCGATCCGCTGGCCGCGATGGACTGGGTGACCTTGTGGGCGCTGGCGGTCAACGAGGAGAACGCCTCGGGTGGCCGCGTGGTCACGGCGCCGACCAACGGGGCCGCCGGGATCATCCCGGCCGTGCTGCACTATGCGGTCCGCTTCGTGCCCGACGTCGATGACGACGCGATCGTCCGCTTCCTGCTGGTGGCCGGTGCGCTCGGAGCGATCTACCAGCAGACCGCGTCGATCTCCGGGGCCGAGGTCGGCTGCCAGGGCGAGGTCGGCACCGCCTGCTCAATGGCGGCCGGCGCACTGGCCGAGCTCTTCGGCGGTACGCCGGAGCAGGTGGAGAACGCGGCCGAGATCGGCATGGAACACCATCTCGGTCTGACCTGCGATCCGGTCGGTGGATTGGTGCAGATTCCTTGTATCGAACGAAATGCCGTCGCTTCGGTGAAGGCGATCACGGCGGCCCGGCTCGCCCTGTACGGCGACGGGCGACACACGGTCAGCCTCGACAAGGTGATCAAGACCATGATGCAGACCGGCGCCGACATGAAGATCAAATACAAGGAGACCGCCCGGGGCGGCCTCGCGGTGAACATCGTCGAGTGCTGATCGGCAGCAGCCCCCGGGCCCGCATTCGCCGGATCCGGCCGTCGCCGCGCACAACGGACCCGAACGGCCGGAAACCTCGCCCGGTCCGGATCGCGGCTCCGGAGCCCGCCGGGCGCCGGACGTGTGAACATGGCGCCATGTTGCGCACCGTTTCCACCCACATCGAGCTTGGTCTGACCGGCACCAGCAAGTTGATCTTCAGCGTGGCGGCGGCTCAGGGCACGCCGATCAGCCGCGAGTCGCTGACCATCTGCATCGACGGCACCACGATCGAGCCGATGGAGGTGGTCGACGCGCACGGCAGCCGACTGCATGCGCTCTCCGCCACCGGCAGTTCGCTGATCCTCGACTACGAAGCCGTGATCGACGGGATCGCCGAGCCCGCGTCGGTGGAGCAGATCGACGAGATCGTCTACGTACGTCCGAGCCGCTATTGCGAGTCCGACAGCCTGGGCCCGACGGCCGCCAGCGAGTTCGCCGGCCTGACCGGCACCGAGCTGCTCCAGGGGGTGATCACGTGGGTCAACCAAAAACTCACCTACGTGACGGGTTCGAGCCTGCCCACCGACGGCGCGGTGCGCACGCTGCTGGGCCGGCAAGGCGTCTGCCGCGACTTCGCGCACCTGTCGATCGCGCTGCTCCGGGCCCTCAACGTGCCCGCGCGGTTGGCTGCGGTGTACGCGCCGGGACTGAGCCCGATGGAGTTCCACGCCGTCGCGGAGGCCTTCATCGACGGTGCCTGGTGGGTCGTCGACGCCACCCAGCTCGCCCCGCGCCAGAGTCTGTTGCGGGTCGCCACCGGACGAGACGCTGCCGACACGGCTTTCCTGACCAACTTCGGCGCGGCCACCCAGCTCACCGGACTCGAAGTCACCGCGGTGGTCGACAACTTTGAGCTGGACGATCCGACCAAGCTCACCCAGCTCCGCTGACTGAAAGTTGTGCGCTCGCGCCCGAGCGGGCCTGAGGATCCCGATCCGCTCCCTCGACTCGCAGACGGAAAAGCGTTGTCCGCTCACTCGGTCACCGATCACGATCGGGCCCGCTCTACCCGACGCTCGAGAACCGGAATGTTCTCTCGCGCCCGAGCGAGCCTGAAGACCCCGATCCGCTCCCTCGACTCGCAGACGGAAAAGCGTTGTCCGCCCACTCGGTCAGGTATGACGGCAGGCGGAAAACTTCGTCCGCTCACCTCGACTCCGCGGGCTACCCGCGTACGGAAACCGCTGTCCAAGCTGAAGCCCGTAGACCAAGGCGGACGCTCACCGAGTTAGCCACATCACGATCTGGTGCGATAGTCTTCGCGTGCGCAGAGTCGCGCTTGATTCTGCGCATGTTTTTTCCACTACGGATCGTCGGGCACGTACCTGCCCGTGGAAAGGAAGTGTGGCGTGGCCACAGTTAGTTTCGTAGACGCAACTCGCGTCTACCCGGGTGCCGATCACCCATCTGTCGACAAACTCAATCTGGAGATTGGCGACGGCGAGTTCATGGTCCTGGTCGGACCGTCCGGTTGCGGCAAGTCGACCTCGCTCCGCATGCTTGCGGGCCTCGAGGAGATCAATGCCGGCGCGATTCACATTGGTGACCGCGACGTGACGGATCTGCCGCCCAAGGACCGCGACATCGCGATGGTCTTCCAGAACTACGCCCTGTATCCCCACATGACCGTGGGCGACAACATGGGCTTCGCGCTGAAGATGGCCGGTGTCTCCAAGACCGAGCGTCAGCAGCGGGTCCAGGAAGCTGCTCACCTGCTCGGCCTGGAGGACTTCCTCAACCGCAAGCCGAAGGCGCTCTCCGGCGGTCAGCGTCAGCGCGTCGCCATGGGCCGCGCGATCGTCCGTTCGCCTCAGGTCTTCCTGATGGACGAGCCGCTGTCCAACCTCGACGCCAAGCTCCGCGTCTCCACCCGCACCCAGATCGCTGCCCTCCAGACCCGTCTGGGTGTCACCACCGTCTACGTGACCCACGACCAGGTCGAGGCCATGACGATGGGTGACCGGGTTGCGGTGCTCAAGGACGGCCTGCTGCAGCAGTGCGACACCCCGCTGAACCTCTACGACAAGCCCAACAACTTGTTCGTGGCCGGCTTCATCGGCTCGCCGGCCATGAACCTCATCGAGGGCCGTGGTCGCCGAGGACGGCATCCATATCGGCGACTACGTCGTTCCGGTGCCGCGCGACACCCTGGCCAAGTTGCTCCGAACGAGAAGAAGCTCATGCTGGGCATCCGCCCGGAGAACTTCACCCTCGGCGAGGGCGACGACGGCATCGGCATCGATGTCGCCGTGGTCGAGGAACTGGGCGCCGACGCGTTCCTGTACGGCACGGTCACCGGCCTGACGATGACGACAAGATCACCGCGAAGCAGATCACCGCTCGAATCTCGTCGCGGACGCCTCCGAAGCGTGGATCGACCGTCCGGCTTGAAGATCGACCCGGAGCACGTCCATGTGTTCTCCGAGGCGACCGGCAACCGGATCTCGCCCGACCAGGTGCGCTGATCGCGGAAACCCACCGCTTGATGTGAACCAATCGGCCTCCCGCAGTTATGCGGGGGGCCGATTGTCATGCGCGGCTGGCTCACCAATGGAAGGATGGGCGTCATGCCCAGGTTCTTGGCAGCGAAGACCGATACCCGACTGATCACCCTTCCGTGGGCAACGCCGCTGGAGGACTGGCCGGAGGACAGCCTGGTGGCGCTGCCGCGGGGCATCTCGCGCCACGTTGTGCGGTTCGTCCGGGTCGGCAAGGACGTGTACGCGATCAAGGAGGTGCTGGAGCACCTCGCCCGGCACGAGTACCGGCTGCTCCGCGATCTCACCCGGCTGGACACCCCGTCGGTCGAGCCGGTAGGGGTGGTGACCGATCGAGTCGACCCCGACGGTGGCCCACTTGACCCGATCCTGATCACCCGACATCTGCAGTTCTCGCTGCCCTATCGGTCGCTGTTCAGCCGCGGCGTACGCCAGGACACCGTCAACCGGCTGGTCGACGCCATGGTCGTGCTGCTGGCTCGGCTGCATCTGATCGGCTTCCTCTGGGGGGACGTCTCGCTCTCCAACACGCTGTTCCGGCGCGACGCCGGCGCCTTCGCCGCCTATCTGGTGGACGCCGAGACCGGTGAGCTTCATGATCAACTGACCAACGGCCAGCGGGAGCACGACCTGACCATCGCCCGGACCAACCTCTTCGGCGAGTTCTGCGACCTGGAGGCCGGCGGCCTGCTGGACGAGGCGCTGGAGCCGCTGGTGCTGGTGGAGACGATCGAGAACCGCTATCGCGAGTTGTGGGCCGAACTGACCGGGGCCGAGGAGTTCGACACCGGGCGAGATGCATCGGATCGAGGGCCGCGTACGCCGGCTCAACGCGCTCGGATTTGATGTCGCCGAGTTGGACATCACCACCGACTTCGCCGGCTCCACCATCCGGATCCAGCCCAAGGTCGTCGACGCCGGCCATCACTCGCGTCGGCTGATCCGACTCACCGGGTTGGACACCGAGGAGAACCAGGCTCGACGGCTGCTCAACGACCTCGACTATTTCCGGGCCGGCACCGACCAGCAAGGAGCGGACGAGTCGATCGTCGCCCACCAGTGGCTGACCCAGCGTTTCGAACCGATCGTCTCCTCGGTCCCGAAGGATCTGCGAGCCAAATTGGAGGCGGCCGAGCTTTTCCACGAGGTCCTCGAGCACCGTTGGTTCCTCAGCGAGGCGGCCGACCAGGAGGTCTCCCTCGTCGATGCGGCCCAGGGCTACGTCGACAACGTCCTCCACCGGCTGCCGGACGAGGAGTTCGCCCTGCCCTCGGCGGAGTCGATGCGCGAGCTGGCCAACCCGTTCGACCCGTCCCAAGGCTTCGCCGACGAGAACTACGAGAAGCCCTACGACCCGTGGGAGGACGACGGCGAGGCGCTCGGAGCCGAAGAGGAGCCCGCAGCCGGCTTCCTCGATATCGCGGCCCTGCGGGCAAAAGCCAAGAAATAGGGTGTTTCGCGCCGACCCGATTCAACCCTTCGCGTCGGCTCAGGGCACGAAACGCCGCAGTTCGGCCTACTTCGGCGGCATCCGCAGGGCACCGTCCAGCCGGATCACCTCACCGTTCAGCAGTGGGTTGGCGATGATCGCGTCGACCAGCATCGCGTACTCCTCCGGGCGGCCGAGTCGCGAGGGATGCGGCACCAGGGCTGCCAAAACCGACTTGGTCTCCCCCGGCATGCCGGCCATCATCGGGGTCTCCATCACCCCGGGGGCGATCGTCATCACCCGGATGGCCTTGTCGGCCAGATCTCGGGCGGCGGTCAGCGTCAACGACGCGATGCCACCCTTGCTGGCCGCGTACGCCGCCTGACCGATCTGGCCGTCGTAGGCGGCCACGCTCGCAGTCATGATCACCAGCCCCCGATCACCGTCCAGACGGCTCGTTGTTGATCATGGCCTGAGCGGCCAGCCGCAGCACGTTGAAGGTGCCGATCAGGTTGATCTCGACCACCGCGCGGAAGGCGTCCAGCGCCGAGGACGCCGCGTTTGCCGATCACCCGGCCCGGGCGTCGCCACCCCGGCACAGTTGACCACGACCCGGAGCGAGCCGAGCTCGACCGCCGCGTCGATCGCCGCCCGGACCTGATCTTCGTCGCGGACGTCGGCGGCGGCGAACCGCACTCGATCACCCAGCTCAGCCGCGAGCGACGCGCCCGGCGAGGAAGCCAGATCCATGATCACCACCTGCGCGCCGGCGGCCACCCCGGCGCGAACGGTCGCCGCACCCAGTCCCGAAGCCCCGCCCGTCACCAAGATCACCTCGTCGCGAGTTTCATGATGCCTCCTCGTCGGAGGAGCTGCCGGCTGATCACCAGGCGCTGGATCTGATTGGTGCCCTCGAAGATCTGGGTCACCTTCGCCTCCCGCAAGTAGCGCTCGGTCGGAAAGTCCCTCGTGTAGCCGTAGCCGCCGAGCACCTGGACCGCGTCGGTGGTGACCTTCATCGCGGCGTCGGTAGCGACCAACTTGGCCACCGCGGCGTCGCGGGTGAATCTCATCCCGGCATCCCGCTTGCGAGCCGCCATCACGTAGCCGGCGCGGGCGGTGTCCACCGCCGCCGCCATATCGGCCAGCAGGAACTGGATCCCCTGGAACTCCGCGATCGCCTGGCCGAACTGCTCCCGTTGCCGTGCATAGCCGACGGCCAGCTCGAGCGCAGCCTGGGCCAGACCGGTCGCGCAGGCGGCAATACCCAGCCGGCCGGAATCCAACGCCGACAACGCGATCCGCGCGCCCTCCCCCTCGGCGCCGATCCGCCGATCCTCCTCAACCAGGACGGCGTCGAAGTAGAGCGAAGTCGTGGTCGATGCCGTCAGACCCATCTTCCGCTCCGGAGCGCCGAAGGTCAGGCCCGGCGCCGTACCCGGTGCATGGAAGCAGGTGATACCGGTCCGCTCATCGTCGTTGGTGCGAGCGAAGGTCGTGTAGAAGTCGGCCTTCGAGAACCGTGGGTCACCCACGCCTTGGCGCCGGTCAGTTCGTAGCCCACATCGGCACTCTTGGCCCGGCAGGTCATGCCCGGAGATATCCGAACCGGCCTGCGCCTCCGACAGCGCGTACGCCCCGAGCAGCCGGCCGCCGACCATCTCCGGCAGATAGCGGTGGCGCTGTTCGGCGGTGCCGAACGGGCCAGCGCGTAGCTCGCCATCACATGCACCGAGACCCCGACGCCGACGCTCATCCAGGCACTGGCCACCTCCTCCAACGCCTGCAGGTAAACCTCGTACGGCTGACCGCCACCACCGAATTCCTCCGGGATACGGCAACCCAGCAGGCCGATCTCGCCGAGAGCGGCGAAGAGGTCGCGGGGAAACGTCTCCGACGCCTCGTCGGCCGCGGCGCGCGGAGCCAGCTCGGCCTGGGCGAATTCCCTGACCAAGGCCACCAATTCCGCCCCTTCATCGCTCGGCAGCAACCGCTCGACGACCATGCCCGACCCTCCTTCCGCGATGTCGACTCGTATCGCCCCCCGCGCGCGACTCAGCGCCGGTTCCCGCATACGAATATCCTGCCAAGATGAACGACGATCTGCACGCGCTCGGCGAGGACCTGATCACCACATCCGCACGCATCGTGCGTTGGACCCCCAAGGACTCCGACATCGACCTGAGCCTGTCCGCGGCGCGCCTACTGGCTCGACTCTACGATAACGGCCCAACCCGGATCAGCGACCTCGCGATCGCCGAGCGCTGCTCCCAGCCAACCATCACCAACCACGTCAAGCGCCTCGAATCGGCGCGACTGGTGCAGCGTTCGGTCGATCCGACGGATGGTCGGGCCTGGATGATCAAGCTGACCAAGCGCGGCCAGCAGCAGCTCGCCCTGATGCGCGCATCACTCGGCACCAGTCTGGAGCCCTACCTCGGCCGGCTGTCCAAGCGCGACATCAAGGCTCTCCGCGACGGAGTCGAAGCCATGCGCCGGCTGATGGCGCTCGATAAGCTGCCCGGGTGAGTCCGTCTTCCGACGTCCAGCCGTTTCGCCTCTACGACACCGCCACCCGCGCGGTGCGCGATTTCGTGCCCGTCGTACCCGGCCAGGTGTCGATCTATCACTGCGGACTGACTGTCCAATCTGCGCCCCATCTTGGACACATCCGCAAGGAGGTCGTCTTCGACGTGCTCCGCCGGTGGCTCACCTGGTGCGGCTTCGAGGTCACCGTCATCGCCAATGTGACCGACATCGACGACAAGATCTTGATCAAGTCCGCGGAGGCCGGGGTGCCCTGGTTCGCCCACGCCTACCGCTATGAGCGCGAGCTGCACGACGCTTACGCCGCGCTCGGCTGCCAGCCACCCACCTACGAGCCGCGGGCCACCGGCCATGTGCCGGAGATGATCGAGATGATCAAGGTGCTGATCGAGCGTGGTCACGCCTATCCGGCGGCCGACGGTTCCGGCGATGTCTACTTCGATGTGAAGTCCTGGCCCGCGTACGGATCGCTTTCCCGGCAGAAGATCGACGACATGGAGGCGGCGGGCGATTCCGATCCGCGCGGCAAGCACGACGCTCGCGATTTCGCCTTGTGGAAGGGGTACAAGGACTCCGAGCCGGAGACCGCGAGCTGGTTCGACCCCCTGGGGTCGCGGCCGGCCCGGCTGGCACCTGGAGTGCTCAGCGATGGCCGGCAAGTATCTGGGCGACGAGTTCGACATCCACGGCGGTGGTCTTGATCTTCGCTTCCCGCATCACGAGAACGAGCTGGCGCAATCGACCGCGGCCGGGCAGACATTCGCCCGCTTCTGGATGCACAACGCGCTGCTGACCGCCGCCGGGGAGAAGATGAGCAAGTCGCTCGGCAACGGGGCGTTGGTGTCGGAGGTGGTCAAACGCTTCCCGGCGCGGGCCGTCCGGCTCTACCTGGTGCAGCCCCACTACCGCTCGACGATCGAGTATGCCGACTCCTCGCTGGCCGAGTCGGTCACCGCCCTGGCCCGGATCGACAATTTCGTGCAGCGCGCGACCGAGCTGGTCGGGCCGGCGACCCAGGCCGTGCCGGCCGGATTCGTGGCCGCGATGAACGATGATCTTGGCACGCCGGGTGCTGTCGCCGTCCTGCACAACGCCGTCCGCGTGGGAAATCAGGCCCTCGATGCGCAGAACACCGAGCAGGTGTCACGGTCGCTGGACGAGGTGACGGGAATGTTGATGATCTTCGGCCTCAACGCGGACAGCCCGGCGTGGCCGAGCTCGACCGATGATCAGCAGCTGACAGCGGTCGTGGACGGTCTGGTGGCGGAGCTGATCAAGCAGCGCGGGGACGCCCGCGCCCGGAAGGACTTCGCGGCCGCGGATGCCATCCGCGATTCCCTGGCCGCGACCGGCGTCGAGGTCTCCGATACACCCCAGGGATCGCGCTGGGCTATTCGCGATGCGCGAGCCGAGAGGAACACCTAGAGATGCCCGGGAACAGCCAACGAAAAGGCGCCATCCGCCGCAAGGGCAAGAGCAACACCGCCGGCTCCGGCGGCCGTGTGCGCCGGGGTCTGGAGGGTCGCGGGCCGACGCCGAAGGCCGAGAACCGCGAATATCACTCCGCGCACAAGGCGAAGAAGTTCGCCGAGCGGCGCGGCACCAGCACCGCCCCCCGCTCATCGGCCGGCCGGACCGGCCGGCCAGGCGCCGGACCGGAATGGGTCGTCGGGCGCAATCCGGTGCTCGAGGCGCTGGAGGCCGAAATCCCGGTCAAGTCGGCGTACGTCGCTGAGGGCGCCGAGCGGGACGACCGGCTCCGCGAGATCCTGAAGATCTCCGCCAACCGGAGCATCTCCCTGCTTCAGGTCACCCGCAACGAACTCGACCGGATGACCGCAGGCGCCATCCATCAGGGGGTGGCGCTGCAACTCCCGGCCTTCGAATACGCCCATCCCGACGATCTGCTGGCGGCAGCGCTCGACTCCGCCACCGAACCGTTGATCGTCGCGCTGGACTCGATCACCGATCCGCGCAACCTCGGGGCGATCGTCCGATCGGCGGCCGCGTTCGGTGCCCGCGGC
The DNA here is from genome assembly GCA_963731295.1 of uncultured Actinomycetota bacterium. GTDB lineage: Bacteria > Actinomycetota > Actinomycetes > Propionibacteriales > Propionibacteriaceae > Microlunatus. The sequence continues at coordinate 380,493 of CAVSUP010000003.1, read as the reverse complement.
GTGCTGATCCCCGAACGCCGCTCGGCCGGGATGACCGCTGCCGCCTGGAAGACTTCCGCCGGTGCCGCCGCCCGGATCCCCATCGCCCGGGCGACCAACCTGAACCGGACGCTGCGGGCGTACGCGGAGGCCGGCCTGACCCTTGTCGGCCTGGACGGCGACGCGGACACCGATATCGCCGAGGTCGACACGTCCGGCGGGCTGGTGCTGGTGGTGGGCAGCGAGGGCGACGGGCTGTCCCGGTTGGTCCGCGAGGCCTGCGACACGTTGGTCTCGATCCAGATCCCCGGCCAGGTCGAGTCGCTGAACGCCGGCGTTGCGGCCGGCATCGCGCTCTACGAGATCAACCGCGACCGGTAGCCAACGCTGAGCCGGCAAATCTCACTCGCTGTCGGCGAATCGGGCCGTTTTCGGGCCCGTTCGTCACAGCGAGTGAGATTCGCCGGTTCAGGCCGTAGCAGCGGGCTGCTTGGCCCGATCGAGCGGCTGGTGCGCGGCCAGTTGCCAGATCCCGAGGCCGACCATCACCAGTCCGACGAGCTCGCCGAGGAACAGCAGGGCCGAGCCGTCGAACCGTTCACCGAACACGATGACGCCGAAGGCGATCGCGACCAATACCTGGGCGATGTTCAGGACCGGCGCCGTGGTCGACAGCGGAGCGCTCTGGTAGGCGAGCTGATTGAGCAGCACGGCCGCCCCGCCGATCACGATCAGCAGCCACGGTGACCAGTGGCTCACGGCCTGGCCGAGCCCCGATCTGAGCGCAACGGTCACCAGCTTGAGCAGACCGGCCACCAGCCCGAAGAGGATGCCCGCGGCCAGACCGAACAGCAGCCCCCGGTGGCGTGGAGTCGAGTTTCGGCCCGCGGCGATGGCGAGAACGGCCGCAGCCGAGATGCCGACCACGACGAACGCCAATTCGTGCGCCACACCGGTCGAGCTGCTCGAGCGACTGCCGCGGATGACCACGACCAGAGCGAGGCCGGCCCAGGTGAGGATCAGCCAGCCGATGATCGCCAGCGACGGCCGGCGGCGATCCAGTGCGGCGCGGAAGAGCACAGCGAAGACGATGCCGCTGACGATCACCGGCTGCACCAACCCTAGCTCGCCGCGACTCAACGCCAGCCCGTGCAGGCTGAAGGCCACCGCACTCAGCAGCAGGCCGAGCACCCAGGCCGGACGCCGGATCAGCTGGCCGAGCGATGCCCGACCGGCCGCTTGATGCTGCAAGGCCGAGCCGACGGCGAAAGTTGCGGCCGAGGCCAGGGCCGCGGCCACCGGAAAGATCACGGGCGCATCCTACGGAGGATATAGATTGGCCTCTGCCCGACCGCCGCGTTCCAGGAGTCTTTGTGACCGACACTCTCGTCCCGACCGACCTGTCCACCGACTATTCGGCCACTGCGTCTCAGGCGTACCGCGCCGCCCTAGCGGTGATCGAGGCCATCGAGCCGCGCATCGCCGACGCCACCCGCGCCGAGCTGGCCGACCAACGATCCTCGCTGAAGCTGATCGCCTCGGAGAACTACGCCTCGCCCGCCGTGCTGCTCACCATGGGCACCTGGCTCAGCGACAAGTACGCCGAGGGCACTGTCGGGCACCGCTTCTACGCCGGCTGCCAGAACATCGACACGGTTGAATCGCTGGCGGCCGAGCATGCCCGCGAGCTGTTCGGCGCCGAGTATGCCTACGCCCAACCGCATTCGGGAATCGACGCCAACCTGGTCGCCTTCTGGGCGATCCTGGCCAATCGGATCGAGCTCCCGGAGCTGGCCGAGGTCGGCGTGAAGGGCGTCAACGACCTGACCGAGGACCAGTGGGAGACGCTCCGGCACAAGTTCGGCAACCAACGGGCCCTCGGCATGTCGCTCGATGCGGGCGGCCACCTCACCCACGGTTTCCGGCCCAACATCTCCGGCAAGATGTTCCATCAGCGCTCCTACGGGACCGATCCGCAGACCCAACTGGTCGATTACGACGAGGTCCGGCGGGCCGCGCAAGAGTTCAAGCCGCTGATCCTGATCGCGGGCTACTCGGCCTATCCGCGGCGGATCAACTTCGCCAAGATGCGCGAGATCGCCGACGAGGTCGGGGCGACGTTCATGGTTGACATGGCCCACTTCGCCGGTCTGGTCGCCGGCAAGGTGTTCACCGGCGACGAGGATCCGGTGCCGCACGCCCACCTGGTCACCACGACCACCCACAAGTCGCTCCGCGGACCGCGCGGCGGCATGGTGCTGGCCACCAAGGAATACGCCGACTCGGTCGACCGCGGCTGCCCCATGGTGCTCGGCGGTCCGTTGGGGCACGTGATGGCCGCCAAGGCAGTTGCACTGGCCGAAGCCCGAACGCCGGCCTTCCGGACCTACGCCCAGGCCGTCGCCGACAACGCGAAGACGCTGGCCGACGGACTGCTCAAACGGGGCTCGACGCTGGTCACCGGGGGCACCGACAACCATTTGGTGCTGATCGATGTGTCGGGTTATGGGATCACCGGCCGGCAGGCCGAATCGGCGCTGCTCGATGCGGGCATCGTCACCAACCGCAATGCGGTGCCGTCGGACCCGAACGGAGCCTGGTACACCTCAGGAGTCCGAATCGGTACGCCCGCCCTGACCTCACGCGGCTTCGGCGCTGATGAATTCGACCAGGTGGCCGAGTTGATCGTCAACGTCCTCAAGAACACAACCCCGATGACGGCCTCGACCGGTCGGCCCGGCAAGGCGAAATACCGCCTGGCCGACGGTGTCGCGGACGCGACCAAAGCGGCATCGGCGGAGCTCTTGGACGCGAACCCCCTGTACCCGGGCCTGGAAATCTAGCGCGATGTCGCCGACGTTCGTGACTTCGACGATCATGATCACGTTCGCCGTCGGCCTGATCGCCGGCACCATCCGGATCTGGCTGGGCTCGTGGGACACCTTCGGGCATCGGCGCGATCTTGAGCACTACGACCCGCACGTCGAATCCGCCGTACGCGAGATGCGCCGGGAGATCGACGACTACGAGCGCCGCAACGGCATGCCCTGAGCTCCGGCTTGGGCTTGGCGTGTCCTCAGTCGACCCGGCACCAGCCGTGATCCGCCGCGTCCTCGTCGTCCGCCCGCGAGCGTGGGTAGGCTCGATTCATGCGTCGCGTCGTTGCTGCCCTCGTCCTCGCCCTCGCCTCCAGTGGTCTCGCGTCGTGCTCCGCGGCCAACATCCAGTCCGAGGATGCCTACAAGATCGGCTGCCCCGCCGTGGATTCTGCCGTGGCCGGCGGGTCCGTGGTGAGCAAGGCGACCGTGGCCGGCCTGAAGCAGCTGAGCAAGTCCGGTCAGCTCGATCCGGAGCCACAGAAGTGGCTCGACGCGACGATCGGCCTGCTGGATTCCGACAACAAGTCAGCCACCTCCGACAGCGCCCGGAAACTGATCATCGACGGTTGTCAGCAGAACGGCTATCCGCTCCGCAACCTCAACTGAGTCCACTGCCGGCGGCGCGGTTGAGGGATCGACCCGACTTGACGCAGTGACTTCACGCGGGGACTTGACGCCGGGATCAGCGCGAGAAGAGGCTGCCCGACAGAGTGGTGACGAAGTTCTTCATCGATTCGGGCAGATCGCGGAGGTGCCAGTTCTCCGGGCCGTGATACCAGGGCAGGTCGTCCGAATCGGGCAGATCGTCGGTGTCGCTGGCCACGAGCGCGTCGAGCCAACGGTCGGTGCCACCAAGGACGATCGCGTACGGGAGGACCTCCGAGATCTCGCGAATTTCGGTGCCCGGCGCCATCTGATCGGTCGGGTGACTCAGCAGATCGGAGCGCAACGCACCTAGTCCGCCGAGCAGCGCGGCACCCTTGGCTGAGCGCGCCGGCATCTCCTGACCGATGAACACCAGGCCGAGAGCCAAGATGACCAGCGCCAGTCCGACGAGACCGAACGTCGTGAAGGCGGCCAGCACGCCGGTCACCACAACGGCGATGATCAAGGCACCGAGGGCCAGCTGGGTCCAGGTGTTCCGAGTCGCGTCGGGACGGCGGTCGTACCAGCCGTGGGCGACGACCTCGTCGTAAAGCGCGTCTTGTACGCCGCCGATCGTCTCGTGGACGCGACTGGCCAGGTCGGAGACCTTGACCCCAGAGCCGATCGGCGCGATGCCGTCGAGCAGCTGGGTCTCGAATGGGCGCAGACCATCGGCCGCGATCCCGGTCCGGGTCAGCTCCCAATCGGTCCGGGCGAACTCGGTGTCGCGCGGAAGCTCGGTGATCACCAGATGACCTCGGACAGCCAGATCGACCAGCGTTGCCGTGACGTCGATCGGATCGACCCGCTCGTCGGCCACGGTGCCGACGTGTCCGGGCCGGACGTCGTCGACGACCCGGAACTCGGTCTGACCGGCGCCGGTCGGCACGAACTCGCCGGCCCGGCTGATCTGGTCACCGGCATGGGCATCCTTGCCCGAACGGCGGTGCAGCAGGTAGAGGATGACCGCGCCGAGCGCGAGCAGCCCGAGTGCGAGCGCCAGCGGCAGCGGCTTGGCCGAGAAGGCCCGACCGATCGTCCAGCGGAAGTCGATCTCCTCGTTCGCCGCAACGGTCCCCGGCGGGAAGCCGATATCGATCGCGACCACTTCACCCTCGCCTCGCGGACCGTCGGTGAACGTCGGGATCTGCGCGGCCTCGGTGCCGGCTGAGGCCGAGGTGCACGGGACGGTGGAGTTCGGACCGCCGGCAGTGCACTTGATGTAGCTGAACTGGGTCGGAATCTGCACGGTGGCGCTGAAACTGGTCACCTGAGCCGATAGCCCTTGCAACAATCGCCACCGCAATGCGGTCTCGCCGTTGTCGATCTTCACCACCGCACCGACGACGGTGTAGGTCATCACCACTTCGGTGGCCCCGCCGGTCACCACCGTCACGGTGGTAAATCGACCGTCCTCGGCCACGGTCGGAGTCACGGGCGCGCCTTTGGCGGTAGCGGTGATGTCGCTGAGCCGCTGGACATACTGCCGATCGCCGACCAGGTCTTCGCGAGTTTCGAATTTCTGCGTGAGCTCCGGGGGCACCGCGCCGGCGAAGGTGATCGTCTGCTTGACCTTGAGCGTGCCGTCCTTGGCGAGATTGGCCTCAGCGACGAAAGTCGAGGCGTTGCCTTCCGCGTGTGCGGTCAAAGTCAGCGGCCCAGCCAACAGTCCGAACGTCAGGGCGATGAGGGCGATGAGGGTCCCGAGACGCTGCTTCCGCGCGAGGGGAAGCCCTGTCGTGGCTGAGTTGGCGAGCACGGGGTACAGCCTCCCACCTGTGCCTTCCGCTCGCGGCGCAAGTCAACAAAATATCGACCACTTTTCGGCAACAATTGCCCCCGCACTCCACATAAGGTCTAGCTGTGACCCAGCTGCAGTGGCCCAATCGGCCACCGCCCCCGACCAATCAGGTCCCGCACGCGGTGCCGGACCGGACCGGCATCCTGGCCGGGGCAACCGCCGTGGAGAACAACGAGTCCGGCACGGGCCGTCGGCCGCTGGTGAGCCGGCAGGTGGAGACTCAACGCCTTCGCCGCCGATCACTCGCTTCACGGGTCGGACGATCTCGATGAGCCAACAGCAGTGGGGTTCGAGCTCCCCTTGGGGGTCGTCCTCCGGCAACAACCCGGCCGCGCCCTACCGGCCGAATCCCCCGTATCCACCAACCCCGTACCAACAACCGACGCCGTACCCACAACCGACGCCGTACCCACAACCGACGCCGTACCAACCACCGACGCCGTACGCGCAGCCCCCGATGAGCCAGTTCGGGCCGGGCCGGCCCATGCCGCAGCCGCGGCGCCGCAATCCGCTGCGCCTGGTCCTGTTCGCGGCGGTCGGCGTCGTGGCGCTGATCGCTATCGGCTTGGTGGTGACCGACCTGGTCGCCGGACCGAGCGAGGTCGCGTACGCCAATGATGATTATCAGGTGCCGCCGGCCGACAAGAATCCGCCGATGGTGCTGGTCCCGCAGAGCCAACAGGAGTCGCGGGCCTGGCTGAACGACAACGCGGTCTATCAGCAGTCGATGCCGGTCCCGGTGCGTTGCGACTCGAAGCCGATCGACGTCGGCGACGCCAGCGACGAGCTGCTGGCTTCACACTTCAACGGCTTGATGGAATGCCTGGTCCGCGCCTGGCAGCCGCCGCTCGACCAGGCGCATTTCCAGGTGATCCGGCCGACCGTGACGATCTACGGCGAGGAGATCACCACCAAGTGCGGCAACTCGGGGGTGAACGCGTTCTACTGCTCCGGGGATCAGCAGATCTACTACAGCAACCTGCTGCCCGACGCCTTCCCGGGCGTGAAAGGAAAGAAGTGGGCCGCCGACGTGATCATGGCCCACGAGTACGGACACCTGCTCCAGGGTCGCCTCGGGATCTTCGTGGCCGGCCACCTCGAATCCCAGAACGCGCCGACCAAGACCGAGGGACTGAAGTACCTTCGCCGACTCGAAACTCAGGCCGACTGCTTCTCGGCCACCTTTCTGCGCTCGGTTTCCCGCTCGCTCGGGATCGAGCAAGCCGATGTCGACGGAATCCTGGAGTCCTACGTCGCGGTCGGCGACGACATCTTGAGCGGCGACCCGAACGCCGTCGGAGACCATGGTCGCGGGGCATCCCGCAAGTACTGGGGCAACCTGGGTCTCAGCAACAGCACGATTCTCAGCTGCAACACCTTCCGCGCGAAGGACAGTCTCGTGCGCTGAATCCTTGCGCCCCAGGTGGGCAGGGTTACAGAATCTTTGCCACCTAGCGGCCACGAAGCGGGCCACCGGGAAGTTATGGTTGCGCCTGTGACGCAGCAGAACTGGGGTGGGGGTCCGCCGATCTACGGTCGTCAGACCGCCGGCGCCCCCCCGGCGCAAGGTCGCGCGTACCCCAGTCAAGGCTTCGGTCAGCCCACCTATAATCAGCCCGGATTCAGCGGTGGAGTGCCGCACTACGGGCCGACCCCGACGATGCCCGGCCCGCCGAAGCAACGGCATCCGCTGCGCACGGTGATGCTGGCGTTGATCGCCCTGGCGGTGGTGGCGTTGGCCGGCTTGGTGATCACCGGACTGACCTCCACGCCGTCGGTGACGCAATATCAGAACGACGACTACAAAGTGCCACCACCGGACGCAAATCCACCGCCCATCCCGCTGCCGGACACCTACGAACAGGCCAACGACTGGGTGACCAACAACACGTTCTACAAGCAGAAGACACCCGTTCCGGTGCGCTGCACGACCCAGCCCATCAATGTGACGACGGCGAGTGACGATCAACTCAAGTCGCACTTCGAAGGTCTGATGGAGTGTCTCGTCCGGGTCTGGCAGCCGCCGGTGACCAACGCCGGGTTCCAGATCGTCCGACCAACCGTGACGATCTACGGCGAGGTGATCACCACCAAATGCGGCAAGAGCGAGGTCAACGCTTTCTACTGTTCGGCCGATCAGCAGGTCTACTACAGCAACCTGTTGCCCACCGTCCTCGCCGACGAGATCAGCCAGAACAAGTGGACGGCAGACGTCGTCATGGCCCATGAGTTCGGCCATGCACTCCAGGGCCGGACGGGAATCTTGATCTCGGCCCATGCCCTGGGCCAGAACTCCGGCGACAAGGCGACCGACCTCCAGTACACCCGCCGTTTGGAGACCCAGGCCGACTGTCTGTCCGGGATGTTCGTCGAGGCGGTCTCGCTCTCGCTCGGTGTGCAGAATCAGGATGTCGACGGCATCCTCAAGATCTATGTCGCCATCGGTGACGACACCTTGTCGCAAAACCCGAACGTGCTCGGGAATCATGGCTTGGCCCAGTCGCGGAAGTATTGGGGCAATCTGGGCCTGACCACCAACGCCGTCGGCTCCTGCAACACCTTCGTCGCGCCAGCCAACCTCGTGCGTTGACCTCGTGACCCCACCACAGCCGGGCTACCCGCCGGCATCCCTCCAGGCACCCTGGGCGCAACCGGCGCGCGCACGCCGCAACCCGCTCGGATTTCTGCTGCTCGCCCTGGTGAGCGTCGCGTTGATCGCGCCTATTCGGGCTGGTGTTCGTCAGCCTGACCGCCAGGCCGGCAGAGCTCGCGTACGCCAACGACGACTACCAGGTCCCGTCAGCGGAGCTGAATCCGCCGACGATCCCGGTGCCTGAGAGCATCGAGCAGGCCAAGCAGTGGGTCACGGCGAACGCGGTCTACGGCCAGGCCACGCCGGCTCCGGTCCGCTGCTCGGTGCAGCCCTTCGACGTGCAGGCGGCGGACAACGCGGCGCTTGATGCGCATTTCGAAAGCCTGATGGAGTGCCTGGTCCGCACCTGGGAGCCGCCGCTGACGGCGGCCGGATTCCAGATCTTCCGGCCGTCGGTGACGATCTACGACGAGGAGATCTCCACGAAGTGCGGGAGCGGCAACCAGGCGCACAATGCGTTCTACTGCTCGGCGGATCAGCAGATCTACTGGAGCAGCACCCTCGGTGGGGATCTTTCGACCCCAGCCATCGACCGATGGGCCGGCGACTCGGTCATGGCGCACGAGTTCGGCCACGCGGTCCAGGGTCGGAGCGGGATCATCAGCTCCAAGAACTGGCTGCGTCAGGTGGCCGAGACCAAGTCGGAGAACCTGTTGATCGCCCGGCGCAACGAGACTCAGGCCGACTGCCTGGCCGGCATGTTCCTGCGTTCGGTCTCTCGGTCAATCGGCCTCACCCAGGCCGACGTCGGGGCACTCGAGGACAGTTTCGCGGCCGGCGGCGACGACGTGATCACCGGCAACAAGACCATTCTCGGCAACCACGGCCTGTCGGGTTCCCGGCGCTTCTGGGGCACGACGGGACTGACCACTGCCGAGATCGGCAAGTGCAACACCTACGCCGCGGAGTCCAAGCTCGTCAGGTGACCGCGCTGACCAGCACCGTCGCCATCGCGGCGATACCCTCGCCACGACCGGTGAGGCCGAGGCCGTCGGTGGTGGTGGCCGAGAGTGACACGGGTGCACCGACCGCGTTGCCCAGCACCTGTTCCGCTTCGGACCGGCGACCCGACAGTTTGGGCCGGTTGCCGATCAGTTGCACCGAGACGTTGCCGATCTCGAATCCGGCCTCACGTACGCGGCGCGCGGTTTCGACCAGGAACGCGGAACCGGATGCGCCCGACCACTGTGGATCGGACGTGCCGTAGTTGCTGCCGAGATCGCCCAGACCAGCGGCACTCAGGAGGGCATCGCAGATGGCGTGAGCCACCACATCGCCATCCGAATGACCTTCCGGCCCGACTTCGTCGTCGAAGATCAAGCCGGCGACGCTCATCGCCCGGCCCGGCGCCAGACGATGAACGTCGACGCCGATGCCGGTGCGAATAGGCGAACTCAGGAGGCGAGAACCTCGTCGAGCAGGATCTCGGCCTTGTCCTCTTCGACGCGCTCAGCCAGAGCCAACTCGGAGACCAGGATCTGACGCGCCTTGGCCAGCATCCGCTTCTCGCCGGCGGACAGGCCGCGCTCGCGCTCACGGCGCCAGAGGTCACGAACGACCTCAGCCACCTTCATCACATTGCCCGAATGCAGCTTCTCCAGATTTGCCTTGTAGCGCCTGGACCAGTTGGTCGGCTCCTCGGTATGGGGCGCCCGCAGCACTCCGAACACTCGCTCGAGACCGTCTGCGTCCACGACATCGCGAACTCCGACGAGGTCGAGATTGCAGGCGGGCACACGGACGATCAGGTCAGTTTGACCTACGATCCTCAAGACGAGGTAAAGCTTGTCCTCACCCTTGATCTGTCGGGTTTCGATGTCCTCGATGACAGCAGCCCCATGATTTGGGTAGACCACCGTTTCGCCGACTGTAAACGTCATATTGTTTTGTACCCCTTTCGCGACCTCAAGTTTAGCACGCTCACAGGTTCGCTCCTGCAGCGTTTGCGCTAGCCAGAGGCCGGTCCCGGGTTACGGCGAGGGTTGACAAACCCCTGGAGTCTGTGCGTCGGGAGGCCGACGCACAGCCGGTTCGGCTCGCAACCCAGGTCGCGTCTGCACGAACCGCAGGGGTGTCGATAGGCTGCAGTCCAGCGACGCCAACGCGCGCATCGGGCAATAACATCAGGCAGGAGTCGGCCATCGTGTCCTTGAACTCGAGTCGAGCAAATCGTACGAGGCCCTTCGGCGCAGCCAGCAGACTGCGGTCCGGGTTGGCCGTGCTGGTCAGCCTCGGTGTACTGCTCGTCGCCACCGCCTGCGGGTTCAATGTGCAGACCACGCAGCCCTACACCCCGGCCGAAGGCATCAACGCTGACGTGGGCAATCCGACGGACAACAAGAACCTGGTGCACGTCCGCAACCTGCTGATCGTGAGCAAGGCGGCGGGCCAGGGCATCGTGTCGGCCAGTCTGATCACCTACGGACGCGATCAGCTGACCGGGATCAGTGGGGTGCCGATCAAGGCTGACGGCTCGGAGGGCGCCCCGTTCACCGCCACCCTCAGCGCCCCGGTGCCCCTGACCGCTGGTCTTCCGGTCGTGCTGACCGATGGCACACCGATCACCGTGAAGAGCGCCGACATCGCGGCGGGCCTGAGCGCGACGGTGAACCTGACCTTCGCCACCGCCGGCGAGGTCACGCTCAAGGTGCCGATCATGGACGGCAACCAGCCGCAGTACGCGTCGATCAGCCCGGCCCCGACACCCAGCGGGTAACTGAGCCGGCCGGTTTGCGGCGGATTCAGTCGTAGGTGTCTTCGTCGGAGAACAGACTGCTGATCGATTCGCCGACGTGAGTCCGGCGTACCGCTTCGGCGAAGAGCGGGGAAACCGAGCGGGTGACGATGTTGGGGAGTTGCTTCTCCGGCGGCAGCGGGACGGTGTTGGTGGTGACGATCTCGGCGATGTCGGGCTCCTGCTTGAGTCGCTCGATCGCCGGCCCGGTGAACAACCCGTGGGTGCACGCGATGGAGATCTGCCCGGCACCCACCTCGCGGAGCTTCCGGAGCAGTTCGACGATGGAGCCCGCCGTCGCGATCTCGTCGTCGATCACAATCACATCCCGACCGTGCACGTCTCCGACGATCCGGTCGATGACCACCCGGTCGTCGGCGAGGCGCTGCTTCGAGCCGGCCGCCACCGCTACCCCGAGGATGCGGGAGAGCGCGGTCGCCATCTTGGCGTTCCCGAGATCGGGGGAGACGACCACGGTGTTGGTCAGGTCGTTGCCGCGGAAGTGGTCAGCGAGCACGTTGATCGCGTTCAGGTGATCGACCGGCACCGAGAAGAACCCGTGGACCTGGGGAGCGTGCAGTGCCATCGTCAGCACCCGGGTGGCTCCGGCGGTAGCCAGCATGTCCGCGACCAGCCGGGCGCCGATCGAGATCCGGGGCGCATCCTTCTTGTCCGACCGCGCGTACGCGAAGTGCGGGATCACGGCGGTGATGTGAGCCGCCGACGCTCCGCGCGCCGCATCGAGCATCAACAGCAGTTCGAACAGGTTCTCCTGGACGGGCGGCACCAGGGACTGCACCACGTACACGTCACGCTGCCGGCAGTTCGCCCGGAGCTGCACCTGCAGGCAGTCGTTGCTGAAGCGCGTGGTCCGCGAGTGATAAAGCTCCACACCGAGGATCTGGCACATCTCCTCCGCGAACTCCGGGTGCGCTGAGCCTGAAAAGACGGTGATTTCGCCGGTCACGGGCACAGGCTATCCGGGCCTCACCGCGCTGCTCGACCGGTGGTCAGTGCATGGCGAGCAGCGGTGCGCCGGACTCACCACGGGCTCGATCCGCCTCCGTTGCCCCGAGCGCATTGCCGACATTGAGTGCGGAATGCACCAACGCCGCGCCGATGAGCTGCGCGGGTTCGGAGACCGCGATCAGTCTCGCCTGCACCCGGAATCAGGGTCAGATTCGCCGCGCCCACCCAGAAGCCACAGAGCAGGAGGGCCACCACCGATTGGGCCGTGAGGGCCAGCACCGCCATCGAGGCGATGAAGATCGGGAAGCCGATCAGCATGGTCCGCCGCAGGTTGACATCGGCCGCCCACCCGCCGAGCAGGTTGCCGACGGTCATCCCGAGACCGATGGAGATGAGCATCCACGGCACCCAGGCCTCGCTGAGACCTGCTTCCCGGCGGACGACCTCGGCGATGTAGGTGTAGACGGCGAAGAAGCCGGCGAAGCCGATCGCGGCGACGCCCAAGGCGTACGCGCTGATCAGCCAGCCGGCACGGCTGAGTGCGTCGACGCCGGATTCGTGGTCTGCGTTGACGCGGATGAGTCTCATGGCGCAGGCCCGCTCGTGTCGGTTACGTTCGCGGTAGGCGCTCGGCTCAGCGCGCGCGTCAGCCTTCGAACTTGTAGCCGAGCCCGCGTACGGTGATCAGATAGCGGGGGTTGGCCGGATCGGCCTCGATCTTGGTCCGCAACCGCTTGACGTGCACGTCGAGGGTCTTGGTGTCCCCCACGTAGTCGGCGCCCCAGATCCGGTCGATCAGTTGGCCCCGGGTCATCACCCGTCCGGCGTTGCGCAGCAACATCTCCAGCAGCTCGAACTCCTTGAGCGCCAGCCGGATCCGCTCGCCGTCGACCGAAACCTCGTGCCGCTCGACATCCATCCGCACCCCGGCCGCTTCGACCACATCGGGGATCAGCTCGGTGTCCTGACCGCGACGGAGCACGGCCCGGATCCGGGCCACCAGCTCGCGATGGCTGAACGGCTTGGTCACGTAGTCGTCGGCTCCGAGCTCCAGACCGACGACCTTGTCGATCTCGGAGTCGCGGGCGGTGACCATGATCACCGGCACCGGGCCGCGGAGCCGGAGCTGGCGGCACACCTCGGTGCCGGGCAGCCCGGGCATCATCAGGTCGAGCAGCACGATGTCGGCACCGACCCGGTCGTACTCGGCCAGTCCCGCCGCCCCGTCGGCGGCTTCGATCACGTCGAAGCCCTCCTTGGACAGCATGTAGGACAGCGCTTCGCGGTAGGACTCCTCATCCTCGACGATAAGCACCCTGGTCATCCGGTGATCTCCTGAGGTTGTTGATCATGCTCTGACGGCGACCGCGAATCGGTCGCATCGAGGTGGGCCGGGATCTTGATGGTGAAGGTCGAGCCCTGCCCGGGCTGACTCCACACCGAGACCTCGCCACCGTGGATCGCCGCCACGTGTTTGACGATCGACAGGCCGAGGCCCGTGCCGCCGTTGGCTCGGCTCCGGGCGTAGTCGACGCGGTAGAAGCGCTCGAAGATCCGCTCGACCTCGGCCGCCGGGATGCCGATGCCGTTGTCGGACACGGTGATCTCCACGTAGTCGTCGTCGCTCTTGGCCTGGACGTGGGCGGCGACGACGACCCGGGCGCCCGGATCGGAGTAGACCACGGCGTTCTCGACCAGGTTGCCGACCGCCACCCCCAACTGCCGAGCACTGCCCAGCACGTGGGTGTTCGACGTGCCGGCGACGGTCAAGGTGACCTGATGCTGTTCGGCGTCGACGCGCCGGCGGTCGACCGCATCGTTGAGCACCGCGTCGATGTCGACGACCTCGGGATCGGACAGCGGATTGTCCGACTGCAGCCTCGACAGGTCGATGATCTGGCCGACCAGATCGGTGAGCCGGGCCGACTCCACGCCCATCCGGCTGGCGAACTTCCGCACGGCCTCCGGATCTTCGGCCGCATCCTCGACCGCCTCGGACAGCAACGAGATCGCCCCGATCGGGGTCTTCAACTCGTGGCTGACATTGGCCACGAAGTCCCGCCGCGTCTCGTCGATCCGCCGGGAACCGGTCTGGTCATCGGCCAGGATCAAGATCAGGTCGTCGTCCAAGGGAGCGACACGGACGGCGAAGAACGTCGACGACGCCCGGGCTCCTCGGGAGATCTCCAGGTCGACCGCCCGCAGGGTCTGCTCCCGCCGTACGCCGCGGACCAGCTGCAGGATCTCGGGCACGGCGATGCGGCTGCCGCGGACCAGGCCGACAACGCGGGCGCTGCTGGTGGCTTCGAGCACTTCGTCGTGCGGGCCGACCACGATGCCCGACGAGCTCAGGATCGCCAGCACCTCGGCCACCCCGGCCGGAACGACCGGATCGGCAGTCTCGAAGGTCGGCGGCGGCGCTGTTCTGGCCCCGCGGCGGCTGAGCACCATGATCAACACGCCGAGGCTGACGCCCACAACGAGCGCCACTGCGGCGGCCGCGATCGGGTTCACACCAAGATAGTAGGGGTGCACCGACCGCCGGGGCGCCAACCCGACTGGCCCTCAGGCATGGCGACATGCAGCGTTTCGCGCCTGTTCACCCGGAGTTCACCGGCTGCACGGCTGCTCGTAGGGGTCGGGAATATGGTGGTCGTGCTCACTACTCAGCAAGACAGATCGGAATACTCATGCGCGACTCCTACCGGGAGCAGCTCGACGACATCCTGGCCGACCTCGTTCAGATGACGCAGGTCGTTTCCTCGGCGGTGCGTACCTCGACGACCGCTTTGCTCGAAGCGGACATCCATCTCGCCGAGCAGGTGATCACCGAAGACGCGAAGCTCGACGCCAAACAGAGCGATATCGAGGTTCGGGCCTTTTCCTTGCTGGCCCGGCAGGCGCCGGTCGCCGGCGAGCTGCGGACTCTGGTCGCCACCCTGCGGATGGTGACCGAGCTCGAGCGGATGGGTGATCTGGCCGCCCATGTCGCGAAGATCGCCCGGCTTCGTTACCCCGAGACCGCCGTTCCCGAAGCCCTGCGCGCCAACTTCATCCGGATGGCCGACGTCGCGGAGAAGATGGTGGTCACCGCCGGTCAGACCCTGAACGATCGCAACATCCAGAACGCCCAGGAACTCCGGTCTCGCGACGAGGAGATGGACGAGCTGCGGCGTACGCAGTTCCGGGTGATGCTCAGCGATGACTGGTCCTACGGGGTCGAGGCGGCGGTCGATGTCGCCCTGCTCGGCCGCTACTACGAGCGGATCGCCGACCACGCTGCCTCCATGGGCCGCCGGATCATCTACGTCGTCACCGGCGAATTCCCCGAACACGACTACTGGCCACAGCCCTGACGGGATAACCCTCCTGGCGGCGTACGGGCGGACGTTGGCCATCGCAGCCGTCCAAACGCGAAGTCAGACGGCGTACGGGCGGACGTTTGCCATCGCAGCCGTCCAAACGCGAAGTCAGACGGCGTACGGGCGGACGTTTCCCATCGCAGCCGTCCAAACGCGAAGTCAGACGGCGTACGGGCGGACGTTTCCCATCGCACCCGTCCAAACGTGAAGTCAGACGGCGTAGGGGCGGACGTTTCCCATCGCACCCGTCCAAACGTGAAGTGAGACGGCGTAGGGGCGGACGTCTTCCATCGCAGCCGTCCAAACGACCTCAGTCGCGGCCGAAATACCGCATCCACTCGGTCTTGAAGCGGCGGCGCACTCCGTTGGCCCCTCGATCGATCAGTGCGTCCCGTACGCGGACCAGCACCTCATCGGGGGTCAGGTAGAAGTCGTCACGCGTGATCACGATGATTCGCCAACCGAGAGCGTCCAGTTCCTCCCGTCGCTTCAGATCACTCAGCCACTGCCGTGAGTTCTCCGCATCATGGCGTCCGTCGTACTCGATGATCAGTTTCAGGCTGGGAAAGCAGAGGTCGAGCCGCCGCTTCCACGCACCATCCACCTGTCGCAGGATGTGGTTGACCGTCGGCTCAGGCAATCCCGCCAACACCAGGAGCATCCGGAGCCTGCTTTCCATGGCTGAGTCGACGCCCTCGCGGAGAAAGCCGGCCGCTTTACGGGCGCGTTTGGCACCGCGCCCGTGCCAACCAGCGCAGGCGTCCACGAATTGCTGAGGCATCAGCCCACATGCCTTGATGAGACTGTCGCCGAGGACGACGAGGGCAACCAGATCCAGCCCCGCCGCCGCCAGATCGAGAAACGTTTGTTGAGGTGTGGTGATCGGCACCCCCCGGAGCTTGGTCACCCGCAGACCCGCGGGCGCGATGTGACTCTTCAGGCCCTGGCGGACCGACCGCCCGTTCTCGTCGGGCACGGTCACATGGGTGTCAGCCGATTCCGGCGGCCGCCCGCCCCAGAGTTGGGCAGCCGTATGGTGACTGACACATGAACCCGGCGGTGAGACACCCAGCGCGGCGTCGGCGCGGAGGCTCGTGGTGATCGGCACCGTCGCTGCGACGTAGCAGTCAAAGAAGATCTTGTGGAAGCCGGATCCCAGCAGCTCCCGGAGTCGGATGCCGGCGGTGCGTGCTTCAGCACGGCTGAACGGTCGGCGGGTATTGAGCGATCGCTGTTCGCGAATGGAGATAGCCATGCGGTCGAGGATGAGGCCACCAGACGCCTCCGAACCGGGTCACCGACACATCTGTGGACAACTTCGGAGATAGTCGGTGCCCGCGGGTCGAACTTTTCGACGGCTGCGATGGAAAACGCACGCTCCGACGCTCCCCGAAGCCACGTTTTGACGGCTGCGATGGAAGACGTCCGCGCGCACGCCGTGTCGTGTCGCGTCCTGACGGCTGCGATGGAAAACGTCCCCACCAGTGTCAGGCGCCTACTTCTTGCCCTGGTTCTTCACGGCCTCGATGGAGGCGGCGGCGGCTTCGGGATCGAGGTAGCGACCCCCGGCGGTGACCGGCTTCAGGTCGTCGTCGAGCTCGTACGCGAGCGGGATGCCGGTCGGGATGTTCAGGCCGACCACTTCGTCGTCGCCGATGTGGTCCAGGTGCTTGACGATCGCCCGGAGCGAGTTGCCATGGGCGGCGACCAGGGTCACCTTGCCGGCATTGAGGTCTGGGACGATCTGGTCGTACCAGTATGGCAACGCCCGCAGCAGCACGTCCTTGAGGCACTCGGTTCGCGGCCGCGCCTCGGTCGGCAACCCGGCATAGCGGGGGTCGTGGAAGTTGGCGAACTCGTTCGCGTTGTCGATGGGTGGCGGAGGCACGTCGTACGAGCGGCGCCAGGTCATGAACTGGGCCTCACCGAATTCGGCCAGCGTCGCCGCCTTGTCCTTGCCCTGGAGCGCGCCGTAATGCCGCTCGTTCAGCCGCCACGAGCGCTTGGTCTCGATCCAATGCCGGTCGGCGGCGTTGAGCGAGATCTGGGCGGTCCGGATCGCCCGCCGCAGCAGCGAGGTGTGCACGACATCGGGCAGCAGGCCGGACTCGACCAGCAACTCCCCACCGCGTTGCGCCTCGATCGCGCCCTTCTCGTTCAGATCGACGTCCACCCAGCCGGTGAACAGGTTCTTCGCGTTCCATTCGCTCTCGCCGTGCCGGAGCAGGATCAAAGTCGCCATGGCACGAGAGCCTAGTGGTTGCGCCCGGAGATTCTTCGGGGGTATTGCGGTGTCCCGGTGGATGCTCCGCAAGGCCGACGACGAGTCCCGTAGCGGTGTTCTACGGGCGAGGAGGAGCACGCCGCGGAGCGCCGCTGGGGCGCCGCAGACCCCCGACGAATCTCCGGGCGTGACAACTAGTGACGGGGCTGCGAATCACAGTCCCCCGACGACGCCGGCTGTCCGCAGAAGATCGGTCATGAAGAAGGTGTCGCCTCGGCCGTAGGTGGGTGTCCAGTCGGGATCCTGCGTCAGGTAGGACGAGGAATCTCCATCGATCAATCCGTGGAAGACCTCGGCGACGATCCGCCCGCCGACCGGGCCGAGATGCTGGGCCGCAGCGGTGACCTCGGCCTCCTTCAGGACGTAGAACCACAACGGCGTTCGGTGCTGGAGGCCGTACGGCTCCAGCTCGATCAGATCGCTGTCGGCGAGCGGAGTGACGCCCATCGCCGCCGCCACCCGCTGGCCCGACGGCACCTCCATCGTCAGGTTGCGGATCAGATTGCGGATCGCCAGCGAATCCGGCTCGTCGCTCGGCTGACCGAACAGTTGGAACAATGCCGAGGAAAGCTTGGTGTCGATCTGCTTGTTGCGCTTCACCCGGCCGTCGCCGAAGTCGAAGAACGTCTGCCAATCGATAAACCGCTTCGCGCTCCGGTAGCCACCGCGAAGATCGATCGGCGGCTCGACCTGCGAATCGTGGTCGAAGATCAACGCGAACACCTGCTGGTGGACGTCGGAGGCGGAGTGTCCGAAGTTCTGCCGATAGCTGGGCCGGACCTGTGAGTGGCCGAAGCGGTAGGCGGCGACCGAGAACTCGACCGGGATGAAGGGCGAATTCCGCCAGTCGTAGAACTTCCGGCCGTTCGCCACGATGTCGGCCACAAGATCATCTCCGCAGGTGAGCGGGAGGAACTCGTGCAAGATCATCCACTGGTAGTGCCAGCGGACGATCCGCTGAGCCTCGGTGAACAGCTCCGACCGGGTGGCGTGCGGACCAAGATCACCGCGTACGTCGGCGACCACGGCATTGTGGAAGCGCAGGAACGCCAGGTGCAGTTGATTGACGATCAAGTTCTCGTCATTGCGCGGGTCACCGATCAGGGCGGTATTCTGCATGTTGCGTGGCACGTCGAAGCGCGGCTGAGCGTCGACGCATTCGTGTTCGGAGTCCGGGATCTGCTCCACCAGGAACGAAGTTCCGCCCCCGTCGATCGTCTTGTCGTACAGCGGCGGCGAGACGCCCGGACCGCCACCGTAGACGCTGTCCAGGTCCAGGGCCGGGATGCGAAAGTTGCGGATCGATTCCGGATCCTGGATTCGGGCCAGACTCGACGTCGGATCGAACGTCATGTCGTGATCAAGGAACTGACCGAGAAAGGTCATACCGGCCGAGAGCCGGGGATTGTCCGGGTTGTCGACATTGAGCGCGGGGTTGGTGATCAACGCCAGCGGATCCGACGTGTCGTCGTTGGCATCCATGATCCCACCCGGCTGACCGAGCTTGCGCAGCGCCGCCCGGACGCTCAGAGTGTCGGCCGCGAAGGGCGGCAAGGTCGGGAAGAGCCGGCCGAAGCGGCCGCGGTCGTAGAAGTTCGAACGGGGAATCCATACTCCGTTGTCGGCGTCACCATGTGACATGGGCGATCCTTTCGCTTACTCCGAGGCGATCTCACTCCTAGGAGCCGGCGTCGAACCTCACAGATACGTGATCTCCTGCACTGCTGTCGTCGTTTCGGCCAGGATCTCGGGGATCGGGCTGACCCCGAGTCCCGGTCCGGTCGGCACGTCAAGTCCGCCGGCGCGCAGCACGAACGGCTCGGTGATATCGGTGGTGTAAAAGCGGTCCGAAGCCGAGACGTCGCCCGGCAGGGTGAAGCCAGGCAGTGCGGCCAGGGCCACGTTGGCCGCCCGGCCGAGCCCGGTCTCCAGCATTCCGCCGCACCACACCGGGATGCCGTGGGCCGCACAGACGTCGTGGATCCGGCGGGCCTCGAGATAGCCGCCAACCCGCCCCGGCTTGATGTTGACGATCTGGCAGGCGCCGAGCATGATCGCGTCGGCCGCGGATCGGGCGGAAACGATCGACTCGTCCAGGCAGATCGGCGTCTTCACCCGGCGCGCCAACTCGGCGTGGGCCAAGATGTCCTCCTCCTCGAGCGGTTGCTCGATCAGCAACAGGTCGAACGGGTCGAGCTTGGCCAACTGCGGTGCGTCGCCGAGGGTGTACGCGGTGTTGGCGTCCACCTGGAGCATGATCTCGTCGCCGAAGCGCTCCCGCACCGCGCGTACCGGGTCGACGTCCCAGCCCGGCTCGATCTTCAACTTGATCCGCCCATAGCCGGCGTCCAGATAGCCGCCGACGGCCTCGATCAACTCCGGGATGGAGTCCATGATGCCGACCGAGACCCCGCTCGGCACATGATCAACAACGGCTCCGAGATGATCACCGAACGACAGGTCGTGTTCGCGGAGCTCCGCGTCCAACACGGCCATCTCCAGCGCCGCCTTCGCCATCCGCTGTCCTTTGAACGGCGCCAGCAGCGGGCCGATCCGGGCCGCGGTCAGGTGCTCGGCGGCAAGGACCGGCGGGAGCAGGAACCTCCGCAGCACCTGCTCGGCGGCATCGAGGTATTCCGACGAATACAGAGGATCGCTCATCGCCACACACTCGCCCCACCCTTCGGCGCCCGCCGTCCGGACGCGCACCAACAGCACTTCGCGATCGTGCTGCACCCCGAAGGACGTGCGGAACGGGCTGACCAGGGGCAGGTGGATCCGCCGCAACTCGACGCTGTCGATCTTCATGCTTCCTCTTTCGTCACGAGGTAACCGCCGAGCCGGCGGTCGAAGTCGATAATCACGCCTCCATGACCCAGCAGGCCGACCAGTTGATCGCGTACCGCCGGTCGCCAGGCCGCGGCCCGTCCGGGATCGGTCCGCCGCAACGCCTCGATGTCGGGCGGCACTTCGACCAGCACGATCTCTCCTGCGGGCGGCGGTGGCGCGGGGGCGCCGTCGCAGGCGGCACGGGTCGATGCACTGTCGAGCTCCCAGCTCAGCAGCATCCGATCGGTCTCGTCCCCGGCGTTGATCGCATCAGGCATCTCGCCGTAGTAGTTGACCGCGTACTTCACCGCCCGGCCGCCGAGTTTGCGCAGATTGAAATGGGCATTGCGGGCGATCAACGGATCGAAGGTCCAGTTGATCACCGGTACGCCGCAGCGCAGCGCCCACGCCCGCTGATGGAGTTTCAACGCGAAACCAAGATCACGACCGCGGGCCGCCGCGGAAACCCCCGCGATATGGCTGTGCAGGGCCGGCCGGTCCGGCGCGGCCCAGAAGCCGACGCAGCCGCCGAGCAGCTCAGCCCCCTCGTACGCGCCGACCACATAGCTGCCCGCCGAGCTCAGCGCTCGTAACAGATTGACGGGCATCGGCGATCCTTCGTCGCGACCCCAGATCTCGGAGAACACCTCGTCGCACGCCGCGAACTCGTCCAGCTCGGTCAGCGGCCTGATGATCACTCCGGATCGGGTCGCGGCCCGATCGGCCGACTTGGCGGCGACCTTGATCAACTCCTGATCGATACTCACGCGGGGGGCCAACTCCCGGGGTCGTGGCGGAGCAGCCGATCGATCAGCGCGGTGACCAGCATCGTCCGCCCGGGAATGGCCGCAACCACCGCGTGTTCATGATCAGCATGCGCCCCACCGCCGACCGCACCCAGCCCGTCCAAGGTGGGTACGCCGACCCCGGCGGTGAAGTTGCCGTCCGAGCCACCGCCGACCTCAGCGCTCGACAACGGACCCAGACCAAGCTCATCAGCGATTCGTGAGGCCAGCCCGAACAGGGCGTCCGAGGCATCCCGGTCCAGCGGAGGCCGATTCGGGCCGCCCTCGATGATCAACGAGGCGCGCTCGTCCACGGACTGCCGGGCCTTGATCGCCTCGTCGACGCGCACCTGCTCGTCGCGGGACCACGCCCGGACATCGACGGTGATCTTCGCGTCGGCCGGCACGGTGTTCGGGGTGGTGCCCGCGCTGAGCACCGTCGGGACCACCGTCGTGCCAAGCTCCGGCACCCCGAGGGCAGTCAGCGCCAGCACCTGGTGGGCCAACTCGACGCCGGCATTGACCCCCTTCTCCG
Organism: uncultured Actinomycetota bacterium; assembly: GCA_963731295.1. Taxonomy (GTDB): domain Bacteria; phylum Actinomycetota; class Actinomycetes; order Propionibacteriales; family Propionibacteriaceae; genus Microlunatus. The sequence goes on along the minus strand of CAVSUP010000003.1, from coordinate 359,038 downwards.
GCTCCAGGCCCGCATGAGCGGCCCGGCCCCGGATCCCGATCTGATACCAGGACGTGCCCTTCCGGCGGATCTTCAGCGCCCCACCGTCGGCACTCGGCTCCAACACGAGCGCAGCCACGCAGCCGTCCGCCTCCTGCTCGATCAGCGCCCGCGAGGTGGTCGAGCCGATCTCCTCGTCACCGGTGACCAGGAGGGTGACCGTCGGCCCGTCCAGCGCCGCGATCGCGTACAGGGCCATCACCAGCCCGACCAGCATGTCGAACGAGCCCGGTCCGCGCAGCACCCCGTCGACCACGCTGTACGGATGAGTCCGCAAGGATCCTAGCGGCCACACGGTGTCGTGGTGAGCCAGCAGCAACACCCGCCGGTCGCCGTGACCCAGGCGCCAACGCAGGTGGGTACAGCCGTCGATCACCAGAGTCTCGGCCGCAACCCCGAGGATCCGCTCGCCGATCTCCGCGACCAGGTCGGCACTGCGGGCGACGGCCGGCAGATCGGCCGACGGTGATTCGCAGTTGATCAACAACTCGAGGTCGGCGAGCAGCTGCGCCAGCTGATCGGGCTCACTCATCGTCGGCCGGTCGCAGGTGGGTGAAGGCGGCCAGATTGCCGGTCGGCTCGCCCCGCGACAGGCGCCAGGCCCACTCGCGCCGGATGCTGGCGGCGAAGCCCAGTTCCAAGATCACGTTGAAGCTGGCGTCGGCCGTGGTGGCGACCGTGCCGAGCAGTCGATCCACCTCGGCCGCGGTGATCATCTCACTCGCGACCTTCCCGGTCAGATAGATGTCACCGAGCGCATCGAGGCTGAACGAAACCCCGTACAGCTTCAGATTGCGTTCCAAGAGCCAGCGGTAGACGCCCGCCTCATTCTCGTCCGGTCGACGGGCCACGAAGGCCCGGATGCTCACGCCGTACCGGCCGACCTCGAGCGCACACTCGGTGATCAACTTCTTGGTGCCCGGGAGGCGCACCGCGAAGAGCCCCGGTGAGCGCTCGGTCCACTCCAGGTCCAGGCCGGCCAACGCCGCCCTGATCTCCACCCTGGCCTGCTCCATGCCGGAACGGTACGTCAGGCCTGCTGGACGAACCAACGCACCTGGTATCCCTCGACGATCAACGGGCCGTCGGTCAGCGGCGTCTCATCGGTCAGCGCATCCTGAGCCCAGTTCCCCAACGGGATGACCCAGCGCGGGAGACTCTGTTGCTCCCCCGTCACGTTGTAGACCCCCACCATGGTCTGGCTCGGGAAGGGACGGATCATCACCAGCACCGCCGGATTGACCGGATCGAGGATCTCCGATTCGACCGAGGCGTCCAGGCTGGGTACGCCACTGCGCACGGTGATCGCGTGTCGGATGCCGTGCCAGACCCGATGCTCGACCGTGCCGTACTCGTGGCGCCGCTCGGCAACATCCCACGGCATGGCCGGCCGATGCACCCAGCGGTTGTCGTCGGCATGCTCCTCGGTCTCGAGGAAGTCATAGTCGTTGCGCAGCGCCAGCTCATCGCCCATGTAGAGCAACGGCAGGCCGCCGAATCCGAGCACCAGGTAATAGGCGAGCAGCATCCGCCGGATGGCCAGGTCCAGGTGAACCGGGTCCCCGTTGTTCAACGCCGATTCGATGCCGATCAGTGAGGCGGTCGAACCGCTGATCCGTCGATCGCCGGTCTCCAGATTTTCTTGGAAGACCAGGCCGCGGGCATCGCTCATCGGATAGAGCCCGGCGTAGAACTCGGCCAGGAAGCGCCGGTGTTCGAAGCCGTTCAACCCCACCGACGCGGCATCTCCGTCGTCGATGGCCCAGCCGATGTCGTCATGACAGCGCAGGTAGGTGCCCCACACGGTGGTCGGCGGCTTGGCCGGGAAACGGTTCATCGCCGCGCAGAACAGCCGGGTGTCCTTGGCCGCCAAACAGGACCAGATCTGCACCATTAGTGAGTTCTGGTACGCGAGATCGCTGACCTTGCCCGCGTGCTTGCCGACGCCGAGATAGGGGGCCAGATCCGACGGGCCGACAATCGCCTCAGCCTTGAAGATCAACGCCGGGGCCGCGATCTTGGCCACCGCCCGCAGGGCCTGGGTGATGGCATGCACCTCGGGCTGGTTCTGGCAGTTGGTGCCCATCCGCTTGAAGAGGAAGGCGATCGCGTCGAGTCGCAGACACTCCACCCCGAGATTGGCCAGCCACAAGATCAGGTCGGCGAACTCGTAGAAGACGTCCGGGTTGTGCCAGTTGAGATCCCACTGCCAGGCGTTGAACGTGGTCCACACCCACGAGTAGGACTCGTCGTCGAAGGTGAAGTTGCCGGGTGCGAAGTCCGGGAACACCTCCGGCAGCGTCTTCTCGTACTGGTCGGGCAGGGCACGGTCGGCGAACATGTGGAAGTAGTTCCGGTAGTACGCAGTCGCCGTTGCGCGCATTGGCCGCCCACTCGATGCTCGGCCGCCACATGATTCAGCACCAGATCCATGGTCAGGGAGATGCCGCGCTTGCGCAGCACCGTGGCCAGGTTGCGCAAATCCTCGATGGTGCCCAGATCTTCGCGGACCGAACGGTAGTCCAGCACCGCGTACCCACCGTCGCTCTGACCCGGTCGTGGCTTGAGCAGCGGCATCAGGTGCAGGTAGGTGACGCCCAGTTCGGACAGATAGTCGACCTTCTCAGCGACGCCGTTCAACGTGCCGGCGAACCGGTCGGCATAGGTCGCGTACCCGAGCATCTGTTGATGCTGGAACCACTGCGGATCGGCGTGCCGGCGGAGGTCGAGCAGCCGGAGGTCCGGCGGCCGGCGGCGAAAGTTGCTCGCGGCGATCTCCACCAGTCGGTAAGCCATCTCGGGCGCATGTTCGTGGTACGCGCCGGTCAAGCCGGTGATCAGGTCCGGCCAGTAACGCTGCAACCGGGTCTCGAAGACGACTTGATCATGCGCAGGCTCGCCTTCGAGCATGGGCGCGATATCGGGAGTAGTCATTTGTCGGAAGGCTATTAGAGGCGCGGCCCGTTGTCAGGAGCCGCTCCGGGTGGCGGACACCACGGCCGCCACCGACGAGCCCGGCCAGTCGAGCACGGGCCATCAGTGGCGTGTGGCCACCGGCGACTCGCCCTCGCGGATGTCCTTCCGACCGAATTTCAGCCGGTTGCGGAACTCGTCGAGGAACATCTCCCGCAGTTGATCGTTGTCAATGGCCCCGCCGACCGCGCCCAGCCTGCCCGTCGCGACCCGCTGACAGACCGTGAGCCAGGCCCGCCCCATCGCGTAGGTGAACGTCGTTGCCACGCCGGCGCCGATCGCGCCGCCGACCACTGTCCCGGCTCCCGGCACCATCTTGATCAATCCGGTGAAGGCCGACCGCCCGACCTGGGTGGCCGCCGTCGTCGACACCACGGCCATCAGCGCCGCGCGTTCGAACTTGATCTTGTACAGCTGAGCGATCTTGGCCATCATGCCCAGCTGGATCGGCACCAGCAAGGTGGCGTCGGAGAACGGAATCGGGCTCGCTGCCGCCGCAGCCGCGCTGGTCGCCGCCGCCGCTATGTATTTCTTGGCTTCCTTCTCTTTCCGATGCTGATCGATCTCCTGGGCCGCCGTGAGGGCTCCGTGGACTCCTTCGGGCGCAACTTGAAAGGTCGCATCGAGGACCTCTCGCAGACCGTAGGGCCGTTGCCCGGTGAAGTCGTCGGCCATCGCGAAGGTCATGAAGGGCCGACCGCCGGCCAGCGGCAGTCGCTTGGCCATGATCTGTTCGGCGAGCAGCACGGCATCGGGGTGATAGCTCCCCTCGGGCGCCTGCGGTTTGGCTGGATCGAAGCGGCGCGGCACCTGGGTCAGGACCAAGATCACCGGCAGGCCCATCTCGTCGAGCCGCCGGATGAAGTCGGCTTCGGCCTCCTCGAATCGGCGGTCCATGCCACGGACGCAGAACCAGGCCACATGGATCTGTTCGGACAACGGCAACTTGCGCATCTGCGACATGGCTTTGTTGAGCTCGGACAAGATCTCCCGATCGTCCTTGCCCACCTCCAGACCCTGGGTGTCGACGATGCCGAGGTGCCCGATCTTGTCCACGTAAAGATGGCTGCCGCGGGTCACCGGATCACCGATTCCGGTGCGGGCGACCTGCTCGCCGAAGATGGCGTTGATCAAGGTCGACTTGCCCACGCCGGTCTTGCCGAAGATCGCCAGGTTGAACCGGCCGATGGCCGCGTTCTGCTTGTCGTACTCGGCCCGGAACGACTCCTTGAACCAGTCAGTGCTACCCGCCATGCGGCAAGGGTACGGCCGCCTGGTGTGTCCCGCCGTGAGATCCGTTGCCAACCGCGCGACGTCTGAGTAGTTTTCGGTACAGGGTTCGGTATCAAAGCGGCGGGTCCGTCGCTCTCTAGCTGGGACGGCCGGCGGGTTGCGCCGGCGGATCAGGAGCGCACGGACGTACCGAAAGCCGTGCCCAACCACGTCAGGGGAATCATGCCGCAAGATCCGTACCAGGTTGTCTGGCCGGTCAAGCCGACGCCGAGCGCCCGCGGGGTGTTCCCGAACCGCAAGGTGCCCTATCAGGAAACGCCCATCCTGCTGCCGACCGACATCTTGCTGCGGCACAACGCGCGAATTCTCGATCCGACGACTGCGGCTCAGCCGGATCGGGATCGGCGCCAGCTCGACAACAAGCGCCTCGGCCGCGAAGACGGTGAAGGGCGGATGAGCTACGAGCCCACGGCCTATGTGGCCAATCAGGTGCTGGTCTCTGCCGCCGGACAGGGTCGAGACCGGCTCATGGATGTCACTCGCGAGCTGAACGATGTGCTGGCCAGCTTGAGGACCTTCCGCAACGGCAATGTCCGGCTCCGGCTGCCCCGCCGTTCCGATCTCGATCTCAATGACGGTCTGGCGGTCTCGCAGTCCCCCTCCGTGGTGCGATTGACGATCGACGAACTCCCCCCGGACACCGAGCCCGACGGACAAGGTGGAGACGATCGCCGTTCCGACCAGCGATCGGCGCTGCCCGACGCCTGGGAAGTTGTTCAACGACTCCGCGACCGGCTCGGCGACCGTGCCGGCGCCATCGGACTGAACCACCTGATGTTCGCCTCCGGCCTGTCCGGCGTGGGCTTCACGGTGGGCCACTCGGTGGGCGGCATCGGCTTCACGGTCGGCCACGCCATCGGCGTCAACGAGTACGCGATCCCCGGAATGGGTGGGCGCGCGCCGGTCCGCTGGCTGGCCCGGCCCCCGGAGCGGCGCGACGTCGGCCGGCGCCCGGTGGTCGCCATCCTCGACACCGGGGTGGCCGACCATCCGTGGTTCCAGGCCCCGACCAACGATCCGATCGTCCATCGCTACCTCTACGACAAGATCAACCAGAGCATCGGTATCGCGGACGTGGTCACTGGTGGCGAGACGGAGGCGAACCTGATCGATCCGCTCGAAGGGCTGATCGACCCGTTCTTCGGCCACGGCACGTTCATCGCGGGGATCGTCCGCCAGACCTGCCCCGACGCCCGGCTGCTGTCGATCAAGATCATGGACAACGACGGCATCGTCGAAGAGGCCGATCTGATCAACGCGCTCGGCTTCGTGCATCAGCGCCAGCAGAATGCCCGCACCAACAGCCGTGACGAGGAGCTGATCGACGTGCTGTCACTGTCGTTGGGCTACTACCACGAGTCGTCCGAGGCTGGCATCCGTTATGACGACACGCTGCATCAGGCCCTCGATGCGCTGGGACAGCTTGGCGTGCTGGTGGTCGCCGCGGCCGGCAACAACGCCACGACCCGGCCGTTACTGCCAGCCGGATTCACTCCGTTCCGCGATGGCGTGCTTCCCCCCGACACCGCGGTCTCCCTGATCAGTGTCGGGGCGCTCAATCCGGACGGCGGGGTGTCGCTGTTCAGCAACGGCGGCGACTGGATTTCCTGCTACAGCCCGGGCGCCGCGTTGGTCAGCACGCTGCCGACTGTGGATGCCGGCCAACGGTCCGGGGTCGACCTGGGGGTCGGGCCGCTCGCCGACCGGCCGATCGCCAGTTGGCGCGCGACCATCGACCCCGACAGCTTCACGGGCTTCGGCACCTGGAGCGGGACGTCGTTCGCCGCTCCAGCGGCGTCCGGTGCGGCCGCGCAGGCCCTGCTCGACCGCTCGACCGCGCTCACGGGGGCAGGGCCCGCCGCCATCATCCACGCGGTGCTGGCCAAACTTGGCTTCGATGTGCCGGAGGCGGGGGTCGATCCGGACTGATCACCGACCGCGATGCCGACGCTGAATTCGCCACCACCTGGACCGAGCGCATCGACCGGGCGAGTGGATTGCTCGAGCGCGGCATCGCGGCGGTCAGCCTCGGACGGCTGAGCGAGGCCGTGGCCGCGTACGACCAGGGACTGGAGATCCTCAGCCTCAACAACAAGGGCCAGGCCCGCGCGGGCGACGACCAGCAGATCTGGCCCCGCCGACGGCTCGGGGCGCGGATCTTGTTGAGCCAGGCGTTCGCCGTGCACGAACTCGGCGATCGGGTGCGCTCGGCCCGGGCTCTGGATGATGTCGCGACCATCGCCGATGCCGGCGGCTACTCCGAGATCGTGGTCCTGGTCCACGCACAACGCGGTGCGATGCTGATCCGCGAAGGCCAGTTGACCGACGCCCTCGGGGAGCTCGATCGCGCCGTCGACTCGTTGGACCACGCGCCACCGGTCGACCGGGCCAAGGTGCTGCTGAATCGCGGCGAGCTGCACGGCCTGCTGGGGCAAGTCAATCGGGCCAAGGACGACTGCGCCCGCGCGCGGCGACTGGCGTTGGAGTGCGGGCCCCCCGAGCTGGTCTTCTATGCCACCCACAATCTCGGCTGGTATGAGTTCCTGTCCGGCAATCTGCCCCGGGCCCTCGAGCTGATGCCGAGTGGCGAAGAGACCCTGCCCGACTACGAGCGCGGCATCGTCGGCATGGATCGCGCGAAGGCGCTGCTCGGTGCCGGTCTGGTGTCGGAGGCCGACCGGTCGCTCGTCGAGGTGTGCGATGCCCTCGAACGGACGGAGCTGGTCCAGTTCCTCGCCGAGGCCGAGTTGATCCGGGCCGAAGTTGCCTTGCTCGCCGGACAGCCGCAGCTGGCGGGAGAGCTCAGCCGCCGAGCGATCGGCCGCCTGAAACCTCGGCACAACCGGCGCGCCAGCCTGCTCGGCGAACTGATGCTGTTGCGAGCCGACGTGGCCGGCGGGGTACGTCGGGACCAAGTCGTACGCCGGGCCGATCGGCTGGCCAAAGCCTTCACCGAACTCGGGATGCACGATCAGGAAAGGATGTCCCGGCTGATCGCCATCAGCCACCTCACCAAGTCGGGGAGCACCAGGAGGTCGCTGCCCCACATCCGCCGGGGGCAGCCCCTCGATCTCCGGCTCTACGACCGGCTGGTGCGGGCCAGGCTCGCGTTCGGTCGCGGCGATCGAGCCAGCGGCCGGCGATACGCCATCGACGGGATGGCCGAGCTGACCCAGCACCAGGCCCAGTTCGGCAGTTTGGACCTCCAGACGTCGAGCGCCGCGCACGGAGTGCAACTCGCCGCCATGGCCATCACCGAGGAGATCGAGCACGGCACGCCGGCCGCCGTCCTGAGCTGGGTCGAACGAGCGCGGGCGATCTCGGGCCGCATCCCCGAGGTTCATCCACCGAACGACGCCCAAACCGCGGAGCTGCTCGGCGAGCTGCGCTGGGCCGCCAACCAACTGGAGGTCGAGCGGGCGAAAGGCCACGACACCGACGACCTCCGGCGGCGCCGCAATCAGTTGCAGCGAACGATCAGAGCCCGCTCCTGGACCGTACGAGGGTCCATCGCCGTCCCGAAGATCCCTTCCATCCAAGCGATCCGCGGCCCTCTCGGACCGGCGACGCTGGTGGCGGTCTTCGTGCTCCATGATCAGCTGCACGCCATCGTGCTGACCAGCAATCGGTGCACGCTGACCAAGATCGCCACCGTCGAGGCGATCGAGCAACTGGCCCGGCGGGTCAATGCCGACTTCGACGTGTTGGCCATGGATCTCGTGCCAGCGCCCCTGCGCACCGCGGCACTCAACTCGTTGATCAAGGGTCTTCGGGCCCTCGACGAGCTGCTTCTGGTGCCGCTGGAACTCCCGCGCCGTCCGGTGGTGTTGTTGCCGCCGGGCCGGTTCGCCGGTCTGCCCTGGGGTGAGCTGCCGACCTTCGCCGGTCGCCCCCTGACCATCGCCCCGTCGGCGGCCTCGTGGCTGCGAGCCCAGACCACGGCCGGCCCTTCGACCGGTCCGGTGGTCGCCATCGCCGGACCGGGACTGTCCCGCGCCGAGGACGAAGCCGCCGCCGTCGCCGCCGCCTGGCCGGACTGTCAGACCTTGACCGGGGCCGACGCGACCGGTGAGGCGGTGCTCGCCGCCATCGACGGCGCCCGGTTGGTGCACGTCGCTGCCCACGGCCGGCATCAGCGCGACAGTCCGCTGTTCTCCTCGATCTCCCTGTTCGACGGCCCGATGGTCGGCTACGACCTCGACCGGGTCACCCGGCCTCCGACCCAGGCCGTGCTGTCGGCCTGCGATCTCGGCCGGGCGACCGTACGCGCCGGCGACGAGGCGCTCGGGCTGAGCCGGGCCCTGCTGCACAGCGGCACGTCAACGGTGATCTCCGGCGTCGCGAAGGTTTCCGACCGGGGCGCCGCGAACCTGATGAGTGATTACCATCGGCGGCTGGCCGCTGGTTCGGCGCCCGCGTACGCGCTGGCCGAAGCACTGACCGAGGCCGCGGAGCCGCTGCCCTTCCTGTGCTTCGGCGCCGGCTGGTGAGCTGCGCCGGCGAAGGGGAAATTACGGATTGCGCGGTCCGACCCCTAGACTCACCCGGTTGTCCGCTCCGCTGAAAGAGTCTCTCGATGCCCTTCCGTTCCGATCTGCGCAACGTCGCGATCGTCGCCCACGTCGACCACGGCAAGACCACGCTCGTCGACGCGATGCTCTGGCAATCCGGCGCGTTCCGGGCCAACCAGGACGTCAACAACCGGGTGATGGACTCGATGGACCTCGAACGCGAGAAGGGCATCACCATTCTCGCGAAGAACACCGCGGTGCTGCACCACGCGCCGGACGGTTCCGATGTGATCATCAACATCATCGATACCCCCGGTCACGCCGACTTCGGCGGCGAGGTCGAGCGCGGACTGGAGATGGTCGACGGTGTCCTGTTGCTGGTCGATGCCTCCGAGGGCCCGCTCCCCCAGACCCGTTTCGTGCTGCGCAAGGCACTGGCCAAGAAGCTGCCCATCATCGTGGTGGTCAACAAGGTCGACCGGCACGACGCCCGGATCGCCGAGGTCGTGGAGGAAACCTACGAGCTCTTCCTCGATCTGCTGGACGATACCGACACCGGCGTCCTCGACTTCCCGGTCGTCTACGCATCGGCCAAGGCCGGGCGGGCGTCCCTCACCGCGCCCGAGAACGGCGAGATGCCCAACGCCGAGAATCTCGGGCCGCTGTTCGCGACGATCTTGAACAGCGTGCCGGCACCGGAGTACGAAGACGGCGCCGTGCTCCAGGCCCACGTGACCAACCTCGACGCGTCGCCCTACCTCGGCCGACTCGCCCTGTGCCGGATCTTCGCCGGGACGATGAACCGCAACCAGGTCGTCGCCTGGTGCCGTTCCGACGGCACGGTCAAGAACATCAAGCTGTCCGAGATGTTGATCACCCAGGCCCTGGACCGGGTGCCGGCCGAGAGCGCCGGACCGGGCGACATCGTCGCTATCGCAGGGATTCCGGACATCACGATCGGCGAGACGTTGTCGGATCCGGAGGATCCGCAGCCCCTCCCGTTGATCACCGTCGACGAGCCGAGCATCTCGATGACCATCGGCATCAACACCTCGCCCATGGCCGGCCGGTCGGGCAAGAGCCTGACTGCGCGGCTGGTCAAGGCTCGCCTGGAGGCCGAGCTGGTCGGCAACGTCTCCATCCGGGTCTTTCCGACCGAGCGGCCCGACACCTGGGAGGTCCAGGGCCGCGGTGAGCTGCAGCTGGCGATCCTGGTCGAGATGATGCGCCGGGAAGGCTTCGAGCTGACGGTCGGCAAGCCGCAGGTCGTGACCCGCGAGATCGAGGGCAAGGTGCACGAGCCGGTCGAGCGACTGACCATCGACGCTCCTGAGGACTTCGTCGGTGTGGTCACCCAGCTGATGGGTCTGCGGCGCGGCCGACTGGAACAGATGGTCAATCACGGCACCGGCTGGGTGCGGATGGAATACCTGGTGCCGGCCCGCGGCCTGATCGGCTTCCGGACCGAGTTCCTCACCGAAACCCGCGGCACCGGCATGATGCACCACGTCTTCGAGACCTATGAGCCCTGGCACGGCGAGCTGCGGACCCGGCCGACCGGCTCCCTGGTGGCTGACCGCTCGGGCATGGTCACCTCGTACGCGCTGTTCAATCTGCAGGAGCGCGGCACGATGTTCGTCGGCCCGGGCATCGAGGTGTACGAAGGCATGATCGTCGGCGAGAACGCCCGGTCCGAAGACATGGACGTCAACCCGACGAAGGAGAAGAAGCTCACCAACGTGCGCTCCTCCACCGGGGACGAACTGGAACGACTGATCCCGGCCAAGAACATGGCCATGGAGCAGGCGCTGGAGTTCTGCCGGGGCGACGAATGCATCGAGGTGACCCCGGCCGCCGTCCGGATCCGCAAGGTGAACCTGTCGTCCAACGAGCGCTCCCGGACGCGCTCACGGGCCAAGAACGCCTGACCCCCGGACGGGTCGATCTGAGCGTCCGTCCGGTGGAGCTCGGGTCGCCGCCGCCGAGCCGAACGACAACGCTTGGGTCACAACGCGGTCCAGGGTTTGGCCGTTGCCTCGTCGATCAGTGAAGATGATCCGGTCGTTGCCAAAAATCTCCGATTCGAAGGCAACCGTCGGTCCTTCCCCGCCGTAGTAAAGACGAACGCTTCCGCGTACGCGGATTGTCCGGCGAAGGGAAACCCATGAAGAAGATCACTCGCTTGCTGGTGGCCATTGCACTGAGCGTTGGCCTGATCGGTGCCGTCAGCGCGACCGCGCCGCTGGCCGAGACGGCGGCGGCCGCCACGTACGTTTCGACGAAATACACCCACCCGAAGTCCGGGCAGACCAATGCCGGAGTCAAGGCCCTGCAGCAGCGGCTGGTCAAGGCCAACGTCCTCAGCTCGAAGTACGTGACGGGCTACTACGGCCAGAAGACCGAGAACGGCGTCAAGCGCTTCCAGACGAAGTACGGCCTGAAGCGCACGGGCAAGGTCACGGCAAGTCTGTGGCGGCTGCTGGTCCGCAAGACCGGCACCATCAAGCTGGGCGAGTCGGCGTCGTCGGCGAAGCTGACTCAGCGCTGCAAGATCGACGGGCGCGTGCTCTGCATCGACAAGACCCGGAGCAAGGCGTACTACGTCAAGAACGGCAAGATCATCAAGACGATGGATGCCCGGTTCGGTTGCTCCGGCACCGCGACCCGCGAGGGCACCTTCCGCGTCTTCCGGAAGAACCGGCACTGGACGTCGACGATCTACCACTCGCCGATGCCGTTCTCGATGTTCTTCAGCGGCGGCCAGGCCGTGCACTACTCCTCGGACTTCGCGGCCCGCGGCTACGCCGGTTGCAGCCACGGTTGTGTCAACATCCGCAAGTGGTCGACCATCGAGTACGTGTTCGGCAAGATCCGCGTCGGCGACCGGGTGGTTGTCTACCGGAGCTGATCGCTCCCCGCGGACTCAGGCCTCGAGCGGTTTCAGGGGGTCGTTTCCCGGCACCTGCCGGGACACGACCCCCTGATCCTTGCTCGGAGCCGCTCAGCTCTCCGCGTCGGCCGCCTTGTCCGGAGCGGCCTTCTTGGCTGGAGCCTTCGCGGCCGCGACCTTCTTGGCCGGAGCCTTCGCGGCCGCGACCTTCTTGGCCGGAGCCTTCGCGGCCGCCGCCTTCTTGGCCGGACCGGCCTTCTTGGCGGGGGCCTTCTTGGCCGTCGCCTGACGGGTGGCGGAGGCCTTCGCGGAGCTCCGCGGGGTGACCGACTCGGTCGCACTCCGACCGGTGACGGTCTTGCGAGCGACGGTCACGCTCTCCTGGACCCTCTCGAAGGCCGGATCGACCCGGTCGGCGACGTCGGACAGCACATCTTCGGCCCGCTTCTCCGCCTTGTCGGACAGGTCACGGGCGTTGCCTTTGGCGCCGTCAACGGCTCGCTTGCCACGCCCGGCCATTTCCCCGTACGCGCTGTTGGCCTGAGCCATCAGCTCGTTGGCCTGGGCCTGCAGCTCGGCGAGCCGGGCCCGGGTGGACTCCGGCAGGTTCCGGACCTGATCGGGCAGGGTGATCACGAAGGTGCGCAGCTCATCGGCGCTCTCCTTGGCCTGTTCGCGCAGCTCGGGGGCGCGCCCCTGGATCTCATCCATCCGCTTCCGCCCGCGCTCCTGGGTGTCGGCCAGGGCACTGCGCAGCGCTTCGGCCAGGGCGTCGGTGAGGCCGGCGACCGCGTAGAGCGGGGCGAAATCGGATTCGAGGGCGGCTTTGCGGGCCTGGGCGGGGGTCTGTTTGCGAGGCATCGCAGTTCTCCTTCAGTAAGACAGTTACGACTCGGTGGGGGTGGCCTCAGCGGCGGACGCCTTCTCGTTCTCCTTGACGAAGGAGGCGTACACGTCGATCAGGACGCGCTTCTGCCGCTCGCTGATCGTCGAGTCGGCCAGCACGGCCATCTCGACGGTGGTGGCCGGGTGATCTTCGGGATCGAGGATTCCGGCCCGTACGTAGAGGCTCTCGGCCGAGACCCGGAGGGCCTTGGCCAGCTGTTGCAGCACTTCGGCCGACGGCCGGCGTAGTCCCCGCTCGATCTGGCTGAGATAGGGATTCGAGATCCCCGTCTGTTCTGCCAGCTGGCGCAGCGACAGCTCCGCGGCGCGGCGCTGCGAGGCGATGAATTCGCCCAGCGTGCCGAGCTGTTCACCCAGTTTGGGTGTCCTCATCTTGGCCATGCCTTCAGTCTGCTTGCAATTGCAAGCAAATGCAAACTCTGGCTAGCGTGAGGCTCCTCACACGATGGAGGCCGTGACCAGACCCATGAGAATTTCGATCGCCTGCCGGACCGCGCCTCAGCGGCTCAGCGGCGGTTTCCGGTCGCCGACTGGGGCACCGACGCGGTGATCAGGGTGCCGTCCGGTCGCCGGTCGGCGGTCTTCGAGCGCACGGGTCCGGTCAATTCCGGGCCCTGGTCGGAGAGCGGGATCCGGACCGGCATCTCGGCCGACACCCGCACCCGGTGGCCGCGTACCGACAACTCGGCCGAGGCCCCGGCGAGGACGGTGAAGGCAATCTGCTCGGCGGTCAGGTCCACCCGGACCCGCGTGCCGTGCAGGGTGACCTGGAAGGTGAGTCCGTCCCAGCTGGCCGGGAGCCGAGGATCGAATGTCACGACGCCGTTGTAGTCGCGCAGCCCGCCGAAGCCGTAGGCCAGCGTGTTCCAGACCCCACCGGTCGACGCGACGTGGACTCCGTCGGTGGTGTTGCCGTGCAGATTGGCCAGGTCCACGAACAGCGCGTTGTGGAAATAACGCAGGGCGAGATCGCGATAGCCCACCTCGGCCGCGATGATCGACTGCACGACCCCGGACAACGTCGAGTCGCCCGTAGTGATCGGGTCGTAGTACTCGAAGTCGAGCCGCTTCTGCTCGAGACTGAAATGATCACCCTGCAGGAACAGCGCCAACACGACGTCGGCCTGCTTGAGCACCTGGAACCGGTAGATGACCAGCGGGTGGTAGTTCAACAGCAACGGCCGCTTCTCGGCCGGAGTGTTCTTCAGATCCCAGACCTCACGATCGAGGAAGTGCGAATCCTGCGGATTGATCCCGGTGAGCTTGTCGTAGGGAATGTCCATCGACTCGGCGCAGTCGGCCCACTCGTCGACCTCTTCGTCGTCGATGTCGAGCCGGTCCGAAACCCGGTGAAAGGCCTTCGGCAGGTCCCGCCGCAGCCGACGCAACTCCTCGGCCGCCTTGGCCAGGTTGAAGCGCGCCATCACATTGGTGAACAGGTTGTCGTTGACCACGGTGGTGTACTCGTCCGGGCCGGTGACGCCGTGGATGTGGAACGTCCGCCCGCCGCCGCCGTTCTCCCGCCAGAAGCCCAGATCAGCCCACATCCGGGCCGTCTCGACCAAGATGTCGACACCTTCGCGGTTCATGAACTCCTGGTCGCCGCTGGCCGCCACGTACTTGCACAGCGCGTAGGCGATGTCGGCATCGATGTGGTACTGAGCGGTGCCGGCGGCGTAGTAGGCCGAAGCCTCCTCACCGTTCACCGTCCGCCACGGGAAGAGGGCTCCGCGCTGGGCCAGGTCCTCGGCCCGCCGACGCGCGGCGTCGAGCATGTTGTAGCGGAAGCGCAAGGCGCTGCGCGCCATCTGGGGCGAGGTGTAGGTGAGGAACGGCAGGACGAAGATCTCGGTGTCCCAGAAGTAGTGGCCGCCGTAGCCGGATCCGGTCACGCCCTTGGCCGGCACCCCGGACTGTTCGGCCCGCGCGGTCGCCTGCGCGACCTGGAACAGATTCCAGCGGATCGCCTGCTGCAGCTCCGGCTGGCCGTGCACCACCACATCGGACCGCTCCCAGAACCCGTCGAGCCACTGCCTCTGGGCGGCGAGCTCCGGCCCGATGCCGTGCTCGAGCACCCGATCAAGGGTGCGTCGGCAACGATCGACCAGCTCGCGTGACGGCACCCCCCGCGAGGTGTGGTAAGCCACGGTCTTGATCACCTTGATCGGCTGCCCGGGCTCGGCCTGCACCCGGTAGACCATCTTGCCGGTATCCTCGTCGGCGCTGGTGAAGGTCCGGTACGCGTTGTCGGTGATGATGTCATGATCAACTCCGACGGCCATGGTCATCTTGGAGTTGGCACAGCGGTAGCCGAGGATGATCCGCTTGTCCTGCCACCAGTGGCTCTGCGGCTCGAGCACCCGCTCATCGAAGGCCTCGGCCTTCCGTGGGTCCACGCCGGATCCCATCGCGGCGGACCGCACGTGGTATTCGTCGCGGCCGTCCTGCCGGTTGAGGGTCTGCGACGAGATCACCACCGGCGCCTCCTCATCAAGCATGGTGACCTCGAACGTCATGATGGCCAGATGCCTTTGGGTGAAAGAAACCATCCGACTGGAGGACACTTTCACCCGCTTGCCGCCCGGGGTCCGCCAGATGATCTCCCGGCGCAGCACTCCGTCCCGAAAGCTCAGGGTGCGGTCATAGGACTCCAGGTCGGCCACGGTCAGCAGCATCGGCTCGTCGTCGACATAGAGCTTGATCGTCTTGTTGTCCGGCACGTTCACGATGGTCTGACCGACCCGGGCGAAGCCGAACGCTTCTTCGGCGTGCCGGATCGGCCAGGTCTCGTGGAACCCGTTGATGAAGGTGCCGTGGGCATGGGTCTCTCGACCCTCTTCGACATTGCCCCGCATGCCGAGATAGCCGTTGCCAACGGCGAACAGGGTCTCGGTCACACCAAGATCATCGGCGCTGTACTCGGCCTCGGTCAGCGCCCACTCATCGACCGGGTACCGAACCCGGTCCAGCGGATCGGCCGAGGCCACCGGGCCGTCAGCCTCCGTGTTCATGATCATTTGCCGACCAGTTCGTCCAGATCGGCGACGACCACGTCCGCCCCGCACTCACGGAGCCGGTCAGCCCCGACACCGCGATCGACTCCGACGACCAGTCCGAAGTTGCCGGCCTTTCCGGCCTCGACGCCAGACACGGCGTCCTCGAAGACGACGGACCGGTCGATCGGCACCCCGAGCTGGGCCGCCGCATCGATGAACGTGTCCGGTGACGGCTTACCCGGGATACCCCGCTCAGCGGCGACGTTGCCGTCGACGATCACCTCGAAGCGATCGAGCAGTCCGGCCGCCTCCAGCACCGCCGGAGCGTTCTTGGAGGAGGAGACGACGGCGATCTTGATGCCCCGGGTGGCCAGCTCGTCGAGCAGTCGGACCGATCCCGCGTACGGCTCAACCCCCTCGTCGCGCAGCACGGCGGCGAAGAAGGCGTTCTTGCGATTGCCCAGCCCGCAGACCGTCTCGAGCTGGGACCGTCGGACGGATCGCCGTCGGCGAGCTCAAGGTTTCGCGAAGCCAGGAAGGAGCGGACGCCGTCGTAGCGCGGCTTGCCGTCGATGTAGTCGAAGTAGTCGCTCTCGACGTACGGCTGGTCGGTGATTCCCCGTTTGGTCAGGAAGTCCACGAACAACTGCTGCCAGGCCCGCATGTGGACATCGGCCGTGGGCGTCAGGACGCCGTCCAGATCGAACAGTGCCGCATCCCAGTCGGCCCAGGAGAAGGAATCGTCCCAATTCACAATCGAAAAGCGTAGGGCTTGGTTCGCTTTGCGAGAAATCCTCCCGGATCACGTTCGCCCAACGCAAAATCCCCGCGGTGTGAGGTTGGCTGGGCGTACCGTCGCAGACGTGGGAAACCCTTTTGAGAACGACCCAATTCTGGTCGAAGTCGTGCGCAACGGATTTGTTGAAAGCGTGCACCGCGGACGGGTGGCGATCACCGGATCCGACGGTCGGCTGACGGCATCGGTCGGGTCCGAATTTGCGCCGATGTACCCGCGCAGCGCGAACAAGCCGCTGCAGGCGGTCGGGATGCTGCGGGCCGGACTTGATCTTGACGGCGAGTTGCTCGCGCTGGCCTGCGCGTCGCATTCCGGTGAGGATTTCCATCAGAAGGCCGCGCTACAGATTCTGGCCTTGTCCGGTCTCGACGCCTCGGCCTTACAGACGCCGCCCGGCTGGCCGCTCGACGACGCCGCACACGAAGCAGCGATCCGGGCCGGCGCGTCACCGACCCCGCTGGCGATGAACTGCTCCGGCAAGCACGCAGCGATGATCAGGACGACGGTGATCAACTCCGGCGACGTTGCGACCTATCGCGATCCCGACCACCCGACCCAATTGGCCATCCTGCAGACGATCGATGATCTTGCTCACGAGCAGGCCGGCAACGTCGCCATCGACGGATGCGGCGCTCCCCTGTATTCCCTCTCCGCTGTACGCCTTGCCCGAGCCTTCGGCACGCTCGGCGCGGCCACCGAAGGTCCGGAGTGGCAGGTCGCCGACGCGATCCGCCATCATCCGGAGTATGTCTCCGGCATGACGCGCGACGAGCTCGAGCTACACCGGGCCATTCCGGGGCTGATCGCCAAGGCCGGCGCCGAATCGGTCTACGCCGTCGGCCTGCCCGATGGCCGCGGCATCGCGATCAAGATCAGCGACGGTACGCCGCGCGCCCGCGCTGTCGCGATGGCCGGGGTGCTGAAGCGGCTCGGATTCGATCATGAAACCCTCGACGCTCAGGCCAGCGCCCCGGTCCTCGGTCACGGAGAACGCGTCGGTGAGATCCGGCCCGTCCGCGGAAACCCTCGCCCAGCTCGGCTGAGCACCTGATCGACTGACCAACAGCAGATCGCCTCGGCACCCGCTACAGGCGCGGCCGGACGTGGAGGCCGATGTCGGGATCGACCAGGGCCTCCTGGCTCGCGGCAATGCCGTCGACGAGCAGCGGCAGGTCGAGCGGGACGTTGCGCTTGACCAGGGCCAGAGCAATCGGGCCGAGCTCGAAGTGTCGGCCCGACGTACCGACGAAACCGATCGGCCGGCCCTCGTGCTCGATCGGAGACCCGACGGCCGGCAACGCATCGACGCTGCCGTCGAGATGCAGGCGGACGAGCCGACGGGGCGGCCGGCCGAGGTTGTGCACCCGGGCCACCGTCTCCTGACCGCGATAGCAGCCCTTCTCCAGATGAACGGCCACTCCGAGCAGGCCGATCTCATTGGGGATGGTCCGATGATCGGTGTCCGCGCCGATCCGCGGCACCCCGGCGGCAATCCGGCGGGCCTCGTACGCCCACAGCCCGGCCAGCGGTTGCCGGCCCAGCACCTCGGGCAGCTGAGCACGGGAGACGAAGACCTCGTGGCCGCCGAGCGAGTCCAGTCCGCCCCGGACAGGCGCGCCGTCGACGGCCAACTCGCGGGACCAGACCAGGCCGTAGTCACCGCTGCGGTCCGCAACCTCGACGCGCATCATGAACCGCATCTTGTCCAGCCAGGCCACCAGGGCCGGGGCCGCAGCCGGCTCGGTGTGCGCCCAGAGCGTCGTACCGTCATCGACGCCGTACATCACCTGCTCGATGTGGCCCTGGGGGGACAGCACCAGCGTGGTGACTCCGACCCCCGGCTCGAGCCGGTCGAGGAACTGGGTGGTGAGCGAATGCAGCCAGGACAGGCGATCGGGTCCGGTGATGGTCAGGATGCCGCGATGGGAGAGGTCCACGGCAGCTCCGCCTGATTCCAAAGCCCGCTGTTCGCGGAGCGGATCTCCGTAGTGCCAGGCCGCGCCGGCATCGATCCCTTCGTTGATCACGATCGAGGTCATATCAGGCACAGCACGAGGGACGGTCGATTTCTTCCCGCCACCCCACCACGGGCGTCGCCATCAGGCCCGTCGGAGGCGGGCCCAGAGATGCGACTGCAACTCGTTTCCGCCCTCGGCCTTGTCGAAGGTCCACAACATCTCGCCCTCGACATTGCCGTAGAGCCGCTGGCCGGCGCTGTACTCCGCTGCCGACGACGTCCGCACCACCGCATCGGTGGCCAGCTCGATCCGGGCCCCGGTGATCTTGCCGTACCAGACCTCGGCGTACCCCGACGGATGACACATCACGACTTCGAGGGTGCTGTCGGCCTGCGGTCGCCAGAATCCGGTCTCCATGCTCAACGGTCGAACGGCGAGTCCCTCCTCGTCGACCGCGAAGGTCTGGGACAAATAGTGGAGATAGTCCCCGCCGTTGTGCGAGAAGTCGATCTGCTGGCCGAAGTCGAAGTCCTCGGTGCCGGGATAGGTGCCTTTGCCGGTGCCTTCCCAGCGGCCGATCATCCAAGCCAGGCCCATCAGGGAACGGTCGAGGTCGTCCGGGATCTCGAACGCCATGGCGGTCAGCCGTCCATCCGGGGCGAGGACGACCGCACGATGAGCATCACCAGCGCGACCACCACCAGCAGCCCGAGCAGACCGACCCCGCCGGCGAGTAACACCGCGAATATGAACGACACCGACATGCCGAGCAGTTTAGTGCCGCACCGATCACCCGCCCGGCGGCTCGCCCGCGCCGGCTGAGGCCATGACGTTAGGTTGGTCGCGTGGCCCGCTACATCATCATCGGCGCCGGTGCAGTCGGCGGAGCACTGGGCGGTCGACTCGCCCTGAGCGGCCAGGAGGCCGTGCTGGTGGCGCGCGGCGATCATCTTCGCGCGATGCAGGAGAACGGGCTCCGGCTGCGGACGCCCGATGAGGACGTGCGCCAGCCGGTGACGGCGGTAGCCACCCCCGATGAGGTCCGACTCGAGATCGACGACGTCCTGGTGCTGGCGACGAAAACCCAACAGGCCAACCAGGCCCTGCTCGAGTGGGCCGACGCACCGGTGATCATCGAGGGTCAGCCGGACGGCACGGCCGGTGACCGGTTGCCGATCATGTTGGCGATGAATGGCGTCGCCGCCGAGGGCATGGCCCAGCGCTACTTCCGTCGGGTGTTCGGCATCTGCGTCTGGATGCCCGTGGTGCATCTGGTCCCGGGTGAAGTGATCATCCGGAGTACGCCGCGCTCAGGCATGCTGCACCTGGGTCGGGTGCCCGTGCCGGCCGGCGATCATGATCGTGATCGCCGGCTGCTCGCGTCGGTGGCCGCCGACTTCCAGACCGCGAACTTCGACGCACCGCTGCCCGATGACGTGATGGCCTGGAAATATCGCAAGTTGATCAGCAACCTCGGCAACGTCTTCCAAGCCCTGGTCGCGCGTAACGGTGACTGGCGACCCCTGGTGGCCGAGGCTGAGGCCGAGGCTCGTCGGATCCTGGACGCCGCCGGGATCGCCTACACGAGCGAGGAAGAAGAGGCCGCGGCCCGGGCGGCCGGCTTCACCATGAAGGCGGTGCCCGGGGTCGATGAGTTCGTCGGCGGTTCGACGTGGCAGTCGCTGACTCGAGGCACCGGCAACATCGAGACCGACTATCTGAACGGTGAGGTGGCCAGGATCGCCCACCAGATCGGCCTCGACGCCCCGATCAACGCACGTCTCGCCCAGTTGGCCCGGCAGGCCAGCAGCACCGGCGCGCAGCCCGGTGACCTGAAGGCCGACGAACTCGCCAACCTGCTCCACCGCTGACCCCCCACTTGTCCGGTGATCCCCCACCTATAGGTGGGGGTGCACCGGACAAGTGGGGGGTGGAGCGAGTGGGAGGGACAAGGGGTCAGTACAAGTGGGGGGTCAGTACAAGTGGGGGTCAGTACAAGTGGGGGTCAGTAGACGAGGGGGTCAGTAGACGAGGGCCTGGGTGTCCGGAGCCAGCGCCGCCTCGACGAAGGTCGCGGCCCCGGCGATGCTGGCGAAGGGCACCAGATCCTCGACGGTGAGGTCACGGCGCGCGGCGCACTGGGTGCACACCACGATCCGACCTCCAGCCCGTACGGTCTCGACCAGGTCCACGACCGGGGTGGCGAATTCCAGCCCGAGATCAGGCTGCTGCGACGGCACCGCGAACCAGACCGCCTCGCCGGTCAGCCATACCGTGACCCGGGAACCCGCGGCGACGCCCAACGCCGCCACCGTCCACGCCTGATTGGCCCGTTCGGCGGCCTCCGCTCCGCAGGTGATCTTGATGACGAGCGGCCGGATTCCGGTGGACATGGCGGCCATTGTCGCAGAGGCGGGTGAGGTCGAGGCCTTCCTCGCCGGCGATGCCAGAATGGGTCTCGTGATCGCACAGCCGGGCCAGGGGATCGGAAAGCTGCACGGCATCGTCATCGACTGCGCCGACCCCGACCCGATCGCCCACTTCTACCAACACCTGCTCGGCATGGAACGCGTCCAGGACGACGGCGACTGGATCATCATCGGCGACTCCGCTGACCGGCCCGGTATCGCCTTCGCCCGGGTCGCGAGCTACCGCCCGACGACCTGGCCGGACGGGGAGCGGCCGCAGTATCGGCACTTCGAAATCCGGGTCGAGGATCTGGATATCGCCGAAACTGAGGCGCTGGCCATCGGCGCGACTCGGCTGGCGGGCGGTACCGAAAGCTCCCGGATCTTTGCCGACCCAGTGGGTCACCCGTTCTGTCTGATCCTGCTTCCTGACCCGCTCGGCTGATGCGGCTCGTCGTCCAGCGGGTGTCGGCGGCCCGGGTCGAGGTCGACCAGCAGATCGTCGGCGCGATCGACCGGCCCGGCCTGTTGATCCTGGTCGGGGTGACCCACGACGACACCGAAGCGATCGCCGGCCAACTCGCTCAGAAGGTGTGGACGCTGCGCATCCTGGCGGGCGAGCGTTCGTGCGAGCAGGAGCACGCGCCGCTCCTGGTGGTCAGCCAGTTCACCCTGTACGCCGACACCCGGAAGGGGCGGCGCCCGTCGTGGAGCGCCGCGGCGCCGCGACCTGTGAGCGAGCCGCTGGTCAACGCCTTCGTGACTGCTCTGCGGAGCCTCGGGGCCGAGGTGGCGACCGGGGTTTTCGGGGCGGAGATGAAGGTCTCGTCGACCAACGACGGCCCGGTGACGATGATTCTCGATTCATCGGGCTGAACGGCTCATCGGGCTGCCCGATTTCTTCGGGCTGAACGGCTCATCGGGCTGGACGATCCATCGGAGGAACAAGGGACGCACTTCTGCCGTGAGTACCCGGCAAGAGTTCGTCCGTTAGGCGACGGCGGCGAAGGTGACCTCGGAGATCAACGTCGCATCGCGGCTGGTGAGCTTCGAGCCCGGGTCGGTGGTCGACACGATGGTCAGCCCGACCTGACGAGAGACGGTCGGGAGAATGCGAACCCGCTGGATGCCCGGCTCGCCGTCGGTCAACTTCTGCGGCACCACGCTGCCGTCGTCGAACGTCCAGCGCACCTCGGTGATGCGGCGGTATTCGCCGTAGCGGGCCGCCCCGCTCGTCGGGTCGGTTTTCGCGTACCCGTTGATCAGTCCGAGCTCGGCGATCCTGGTATCCGCCGGCAAGGTGAAGGTCGCCGTCTGGTCGACCGCCGAGCCGTTGCAGCGCCAGGCGGTCGACGCGTTGTCGTCGATCATGTCGGCCGGCAGATAGCTGACCACGTTGCCCCCGTCGTCGCTCGCCGCGGGGGCCTGGCAATCAGCCCTGGCCTGATCGGCCGCGACGGCGCCGACCCTTCCGGCGTACGGGCCGTCCGGGCTGGGAGCGTCGCTCGACGCCGACGTCGTCGGAGCCGCATCGGTCCGGGAGCGATCGCGCAGGACGAAGGCGCCGACCGCAATTCCGGCGATCACGCTGAGCAGCACGATCATCAGCACAACGAACCTGACCCGCCGGCGCTTCGGCGGGACGGCCTCCGGCGGGACCGCCTTCGGCGAGACGGCCTCAGGTGACGCGCCCACGGGCGGGACGACCGGGCGCTCGGTCGTCGTGATGTCCGCCGCGGGTCGGACCTCTCCCGCGGGCGCGGGCGGCTCGGACCGGAACAGCCAGCCGAATCCCGTGTCGGCCCCTTCAGGCGGCGACAAGGCCGGCTCGAAGTGCCGGGGAGTCGGACGCAACGGTGGCTCCGTGTCCCCGACCGGGGCTCGATAGAGCGACTCGTACGGATGGGGCCGGCCGGGGTCGGTGCCGTGATCGACGTTCTTACCGGGCGGTTGGGACATGATCCTTCAGGTTAATAGGGCTAGCGCAGATTCGTTCATCGGGAGACGGCAGGAGAGCGGATCAGCGTCCGCTCTCCTGCCCTCCGACGGGCGATCCGGAAAGTCCGGTGATCAGGCCGCTTCGAGGTCGACGTCGATCTCGACGACGCTGCCGCGCGCGGCGGTCACACTGCGATCCACCGACGCACCTGGCGCCAGGGTCCGCAAGGTCCAGTCACCGTCGCCGGCGAAGAACCGGAAGTGCCCGGTCGCCGAGGTGGGCACCTCGGCGGT
The DNA here is from genome assembly GCA_963731295.1 of uncultured Actinomycetota bacterium. GTDB lineage: Bacteria > Actinomycetota > Actinomycetes > Propionibacteriales > Propionibacteriaceae > Microlunatus. The sequence goes on along the minus strand of CAVSUP010000003.1, from coordinate 336,036 downwards.
GAACTCGCCGGTCGAGTCCAGCAGGCGAACGTAGGCCGTCGCGACCGGTTCGCCGCCGCGCAGCACGCGGCCCTGGATCACGGCCTCCTTGTTGACATCAATGCCGGCGACGCTGAGGCCGCCTTTAGTTGCTCCGCACATGGTCTTCTCTTTCGCTTGAGTGCTCGGGGTCTCGAGAGTGCTCGGGCCGTTCAGGCTTCGCCGGGCTCGTCGCCGACCGCGACGGGGACGCCGACGAGCGAGCCGTATTCGGTCCACGACCCGTCGTAGTTCTTGACGTTGGTCTGGTCGAGAATCTCGTGCAGCACGAACCAGGTGTGCGCGCTGCGCTCACCGATCCGGCAGTAGGCGATGATCTCGCGCTCCCAGTCGAGGCCGGCATCGCCGTAGAGCACCTTGAGGTCGTCATCGGTCTTGAAGGTGCCGTCGTCGTTGGCAGCCTTGCTCCACGGCACGCTGATGGCGGTAGGGATGTGGCCGCCACGCTGTGCCTGCTCCTGCGGCAGGTGGGCCGGGGCCAACAGCCGGCCGGCGAACTCATCGGGGCTGCGCACGTCGACCAGGCTCTTGGTCCCGATGGCGTTCACGACCTCGTCGCGGAAGGCCCGGATGTTCAGATCGGGCTCCTGAGCCGTGTAGCTCGTCGCCGGGCGGGTGACGGTCTCGCTGCTCAGCTCTCGAGCATCGAGCTCCCACTTCTTCCGTCCACCGTCGAGCAGCAGGGCCTTCTCATGGCCATACAGCTTGAAGTACCAGTACGCGTACGCCGCGAACCAGTTGTTGTTGCCGCCGTAGAGGACGACCGTGTCGTCGCTGGCGACGCCACGCTCGGAGAGCAGCTTCTCGAACTGCTCCTTGTTGACGAAGTCGCGCCGGACCGGATCCTGCAGATCGGTCTTCCAGTCCAGCTTGATGGCGCCCTCGATGTGGCCGCCGTCGTACGCGGTGGTGTCCTCGTCGACCTCGATGAGAACGATGTTGTCGTCAGCGCTGTGCTCGGCAACCCAGTCGGCGTCGACGAGTACTTCTTGCCTGCTCATGTTCTGGATACTCCTGTGGTGTGGTTGTGGCTCGTCAGCCGAGCCATGGGGCGCGTACGGCCGGGTCGACCCGCTTCGGTCAGCGGGGTGTCGTGGTCGAACGCAGGGGCTGAACCCGATCGAGCGGACGCCTCACGACATTCGAGGTGAAGCGCCCGGGCGACCGCAGTCGGTCACCGGACACAAGGACGACCGCATACGGCCGTGATCGACCGCGCGACGGCGAACGAGCGGCGTCGCCCACGCATGCGGAAGTGTCACGCGGAAAGACTAAACGCGCCATGCACCCCAGCCCAACCCTCGGTCTCAAATGACGAGACCTCTGTCCACATGATGGACGCAAGCCCAGGGGCCAGCAGTTGAGCGAGAAGTCAGCCGCAGCCTCGTGACCTTGGCCACACGAAAAGGTTGCATCGGCACCCCGAGGGCGACAGTCGACGTGCTCACACGTGCGCGTTTGACGGCGATTGTGCGGGAAAGAACGCTATGCCCCGCCGGCGAACGGGGGCAGGATTTCGACCCGGACCGGTCCGTCCAGCAGTCGGTCAAGATCGTCCGGATGTACGGTCAAACCGTCGATGAGTAGGGAACTTGCCGCGACCACCCGCTCGAAGTGGGGATCGTCATGGATCCGGATGGCCAGGCGCAGAGCGGCCTGCACCGTATCGGCTTCGACCGCCTCCTCCTCGACGGCCGCCGCAGCCTTGGCGCCCGCCCAGTAATGAAGAGAAACCGAGACCATTGCAGTAGTCTCGTCCATACCTTCAGCCCACTCTCAGCTGGGCCGGAGGAGCACCGCGCCACCCGCCCCGAAGGCTCTAAGGAGACCGAGATGGCCACCTTGCTGCTCCTCACCAATGACATGCACGCGTCAGCAGAGATCCTGCCCGCCCTCGAACTGCTGCCGCATCAAGTGAAAGTTGCGCAGGCCGAGGCGACAGCGCTGCTCGACGCACCGGCCGCGGACGTGATCCTCTTGGACGCCCGCCGCGACCTGGTCGGCGCTCGATCCCTGTGCCGGCTGATGGAGACGACCGGCAAGGAAGCCCCGCTCCTGGTCATCGCGAGCGAGGGCGGGCTCGCGGCGCTGTCCTCCGACTGGGGCTTCGACGATCTGCTGCTGGCTACGGCGGGACCGGCCGAGGTCGATGCACGGATCCGACTTGCGATGACACCGTCGCATCCGACCAACGTCGATCCGCTGATCCAGACCGGCAACATCGTGATCGATGAGGCCGGCTACAGCGCGAAGCTCAATGGGGCCCAACTCGACCTCACCTACACCGAGTTCGAACTGCTCAAGTACCTCGCCCAGCACCCGGGCCGGGTGTTCAGCCGCCAGCAGCTGCTGAGCGACGTCTGGGGCTACGACTACTACGGCGGCACGCGGACGGTCGACGTCCATGTCCGACGGCTCCGGGCCAAGCTCGGACCCGAGTACGAGTCGGTCATCGGCACCGTGCGCAACGTCGGCTACCGCTTCGTGACGCCAGTCGAGGACGCAAACGCCCGCGTTTCCTAGTCCTTGTTCTCCCGGCTGCGCTCGATCAGCCGGCGCATGTGTGAGGGCAGCGTTCCGGGAGGGCCGCTCGGTCGCAGATACTGCACGCCCGCCAGCACCTGAGCGGCGAGGATCAACACCAGTCCCACCCCGAGCAGAACGGCAGCCGTCGAGGACCAGCCGGCATCGGCGCTCGCGGTCATGCAACCGAACAACGCAACCAAGGCCACCGGGTACGAGATGACGTGAGCGATCCAGGACAGTCGGGCCTCGCCGTGCAGATCCTGGATCAACTGGCCGCGCCAGGACGCCATCGCCCGGCGCCAGACCTGGATCTGGATGACGCAGATTGCCAACATCAAGACGGCGGCGACCAACGACGTGATGGCCCAGCCCACACCGGGATCGCCCGCGGAGAAGGTCGGAAACCGGACGACCGCCACCGCGGTCGCGATCACCGCGGCCAGCGCGCCGACCGAGCCGATGACGACCATCCGCAGATGCGGCGCCATTCGCGCTGCGATCGCCGGCTGCTCCGTCGCTCCGTAGGCCGCAATCTGCTCCGACTGATAATCCGCATCACGCATGCTCACCAGCATAGAAGCGGCCACCCGGCGAGCGGCGTTCGTTAGCGTGGTGCGCATGTCCACCGTGCCTGTCGAAATACTCACCGTGCTGTCGAGCGACCAAGCGGACGCCGTACGCCGCCTCGCCGCGACCGCCGCTGAGGCCGACGGCACCGAACCGCTGAACGAGGCGGCCTTGCTCCAGGTCCACCAGGGCCGGACCGGAGTCACGCACTTGCTGGCCCATGACGAGGCAGCACTCGTCGGCTACGCCCAGCTGAACAACGGCACCGCGTCGGTCGGGCAGCTGATCGTGCACCCCGGCCATCGTCGGCGGGGCGTTGGCCGCGCGCTCGTCGAGCAGCTGATCGAATACGCGGAGCATCCGTTGCAGGTATGGGCGGTCGGCGACTCGCCGGCCGCGCAGGCCCTCGCACGAAAGGCCGGACTGACCCCGCAGCGAGAGCTGTTGATCATGCAACGCCGCCTCGACGGCACGATCCCCGAGGCAACACCCAGGCCACCGGTGACGATCAGGAGCTTCGTGCCCGGCCAGGACGAGAAGGCGTGGTTGGCCGTGAATGCATCCGCGTTTGCCGATCATCCCGAGCAGGGCTCGATGACCGAAGATGATCTTGCCCAACGCATGGCCGAGCCCTGGTTCGACGCCGGCGGCTTCTTCGTGGCGACCGTCGACGAGGCCATCGTGGGCTTCCATTGGACGAAGCAGCATCAAGATCATCTCGGCGAGGTCTACGTGCTCGGCATCGCCCCCGAGGCCGCTGGCCAGGGGCTGGGCAAGGCCTTGCTGCTCACCGGCCTCCACTATCTTCGCGGCGCCGGAAACACCATGGTGGAGTTGTACGTAGAGGCGGACAACCCCGCCGCCGTCGGCCTGTACCGGGCCTATGGCTTCGCCCCGGTCAGCCGTGATGTGATGTACGCGGCAGCCTGATGTGGTCGGCCGCACCACCCGTACCGTGAATCACCAGACGCGCAAACGCGCACCGCAGGAGCAGGCGATGGAAGCAGTCGACACAGCCGAGGTCGACCGGGCCGTGACCGAAGACCCGGTCACGCTGCCTGAGTTACCCGGCGACCGATTCCTCGATCGCGAGCTGTCGTGGCTGGCGTTCAACGATCGCGTGCTCGACCTGGCCAAGGACAAGCTGCGGGTCCCCCTGCTGGAGCGGGCGAAGTTTCTTGCCATCTTCGCGTCCAACCTCGACGAGTTCTACATGGTCCGGGTCGCCGGGCTCAAGCGCCGCATCGCGGCCGGGGTCGCCGTGCCGACGGTCAGCGGGATGATGCCCCGCGAGGTCCATTCGGCGATCCTCACCCGCACGCGCGAGTTGGTCACCGAGCAGGCCCGGGTATTCAACGAAGAGATTCGTCCCGAGCTCGCCGCCGAGGGCGTGGAGATCCTGCGTTGGGAAGAGCTGACCGCAGACGAGCAGGACCGGATGGACGAGCTGTTCGCCGAGCGGATCTTCCCCGTGCTGACCCCGCTCGCGGTCGATCCGTCCCACCCGTTCCCCTACATCTCCGGGCTCTCGATCAACCTGGCCGTGCTGGTCCGCAATCCCGAGACCGGCGTACGCCAGTTCGCCCGGGTCAAGGTGCCCAGCGTCTTGTCCCGGTTCCTGCCGCTGGCCGAAGGTCGCTACGTCGCGCTCGAAGAAGTGATCGCCCGCCACCTTGATCAACTCTTCAGCGGCATGCAGGTCGTCCAGCACCACTCGTTCCGGGTCACCCGCAACGAGGACGTCGAGGTGGAGGAGGACGACGCCGAGAATTTGCTGCTGGCGTTGGAAAAGGAGCTGCTGCGACGCAAGGTCGGACGTCCACCGGTGCGCCTGGAGGTGACCGACGACATCGATCCGAAGATGCTCGAGCTGTTGGTCAGCGAGCTCGACATCAACGCGCGCGAGGTGTTCAAGGTGCCCGGCCCGCTCGACCTGCGCGGACTCTTCTCCCTCGCCGAGATCGACCGGGCCGAGCTCAAATACCCGGCCTTCCTGCCCTCGACCCATCCGCACCTGGCCGAGGTCGAAACCGCGCAACCGGCCGACATGTTCGCCGCGCTCAAACAGCGGGACGTCTTGCTGCACCACCCGTACGACTCGTTCGCCACCAGCGTGCAGCGCTTCATCGAGCAGGCCGCCGATGACCCGCAGGTGCTGGCGATCAAGCAGACCCTCTATCGAACCTCGGGCGATTCACCGATCGTGGACGCCCTGATCGAGGCGGCCGAGGCCGGCAAGCAGGTGCTTGCGCTGGTCGAGATCAAGGCGCGCTTCGACGAGCAGGCCAACATCGCCTGGGCCCGCCGGCTCGAGCGCCACGGCTGCCATGTCGTCTACGGACTGCTCGGGTTGAAGACCCATTGCAAGCTGTCGATGGTGGTCCGCGACGAGCCCGACGGGCTGCGCCGGTACGCCCACATCGGCACCGGGAACTACAACCCGAAGACCGCCCGGTTGTACGAGGACATGGGGCTGCTGACGGCGAATCCGGTGATCACCGAGGATGTCGGCCGGTTGTTCAACCATCTGTCCGGGATGTCGCAGGAAACCCAGTACCGGCGGCTGCTGGTCGCGCCGCACGGCGTGCGCGCCGGTTTGCTGGATCGGATCGAGGGCGAGATCGCCCATCATGCGGCCGGCCGGCCCGCGGCGATCAAGATCAAAGTCAACTCCCTCGTCGACGAGACGATCAGCGATGCGCTCTACCGCGCGTCGCTGGCCGGCGTCTCGGTCGATCTGTGGGTTCGCGGCATCTGTACGATCCGCCCGGGTATGCCCGGGCTGAGCGAGAACATCCGGGTCCGCAGCATCCTCGGCCGGTTCCTCGAGCACAGTCGGCTCTTCTGCTTCGCCAACGGCGGTCAGCCCACGGTGGGGATCGGGTCGGCCGATCTGATGCACCGCAACCTCGATCGTCGGGTCGAGGTGCTCGCCTCGATCACCAACCCCGCCCATATCACCGAGATCACCGAGCTCTTCGAGGTCGCCTTCGACAAGGGCACGGCGTCCTGGAAGCTCCAACCGGACGGCCGCTGGATCGCCTTCACCCAAGATGATCAAGGTCGCCCGCTGCTCGACATGCAGGAGTATCTGATCAACGTCAAGAGCCGGCGCCGGGCTGGCACGAAATAGCGGATGGCCATGTCGGTCAAGATGTTGACGAGACCCACCGCCGGTACGCGGGCCCGTCCGGTGCTGGCCGGCGGCGCCGTGGTGTCTCGGGAAGATCCGGTCCGCGGCACCGAGATCGTGTTGATCCATCGCGGGCGATACAGCGACTGGACGTTGCCCAAGGGCAAGCTCGAAGCCGGTGAGTCGATTCCGGTCGCCGCCGTGCGGGAGGTGCTGGAGGAGACGGGGGTGACCATCCGGCTCGGCGTACCGCTGGACACCATCAGCTACGAAGCCGGCAAGGCCGGCCGCAAGCAGGTGAGCTGGTGGTCGGGCCAGCTGCTGTCGTCGGTGCCGCGACCCCCGGATTCCGAGGTGGACGAGGTCGGCTGGTTCCCGGTGCGGACCGCGATGGCCAAGCTCACGTACGCCCAAGATCATTTCCTGGTCCGGCAGTTCCTGGATCAACCGGAGACCACGCCGTTGATCATCGTCCGGCACGCGAAGGCGATGGATCGCAAGGACTGGACGCGGAAGGACTCGGCCCGGCCGATCAACTCCCGTGGGCGGCGGCAAGCCCAGCTGTTGGTGCCGATGCTGTCTGCGTTCGGCGTGCAGCGGCTGATCAGCTCGACTTCGACCCGGTGCCTGAGCACCGTCGAGCCGTACGCGCGGGCCCAGACCATGCCCGTCGAGTCGTACGGCCAGCTGACCGAGGAGGTCGGTGCGGACGATCCCAAGGGTGTCGCCCGATTGATGAGGAAGGTCCGAGCGGGCGTGTTGGACAGCGGGCAGCCCACGGCCATCTGCGTCCATCGGCCGGTGCTTCCGCACATCCTCGATGCCCTCGATCTGGCGCCCACCACCTTGGTGACCGGTGAGTTCCTGGTCGCCCACCTGACGGTCGACGGCGAGGTCCATGCCGTCGAGCGGCATCGCCCTTTCGCCTGACGTCCGCCGGCCCTTGACTTCCTCCGGCGGCGTGCGTTTCTCCGCACACGGTCGCATGTGCGGGTGGAATCGGGCGGAATGGCCGGCGTTTCTCCGCACACGGTCGAAAATCCTGCCGCCGGACGCGGCGCGTTACCGAGGTCACCCCGGTTGTTCATCCGGCCGGAGTGAAATAGACCGACCTCACATGGGCGAGGTCCTCGAGAGCGAGGAGCCGGATGAAGGCCTGCCAGCCGCGGCTGACGAAGACCCGACGCACACTGGCCGAATGATCATCGGCTCGTGAAGGTCCTCGCGATCGCTGACTCCGACTCCTACCTGAAGTGGAGCGCGGCGACCTTGAGGGCGATGCCGACCGGCTGGCAGACGGTCCAGTTGGTGGTCGACAATCCCGTCCGCCCGTCGCCCGCCCAGATCAGCGCGGCGGCGGGTGGGCCCGTCGACGTGCTGTCGTACCGAGCAATCGTCGATCGGATTCGGACCCAGCGACCGGACGCTGTGCTGCTGGCCGGCACCGGTCCGATGGTCGCGACACTCGGTGCGAGCCGAGTCTTCCGGAGGCCCGACCGACCGGTTCTGATCACTGGCATGCCCGGGATCAGCATCCCGGCGAGCAGTCGCGCGGTGACGGCCCGGTCCGGATGTGACCTGTTCCTCGTGCACAGCCGTCGAGAGATCGAGCAGTTCGCCGCTCAGGCGCGTGTGCTGGCACCGGACTTGATCTTCGGGCTGGCTTCCCTGCCGTATCTGGCTAATCGCCACTCCGCCCATGATCATCTGATCATGGGCAGCCGTCGGAGCTGATCTTCGCCGCCCAGGCCCTGGTCCCGCGCGAGCGGTTCGAGCGCGAGCAGATCCTCCTTGCCCTGGCCGACCACGGCTCGGCGGTCGTGAAGCTGCGAGCGACGGACGGCGAGCTCCAGACTCACTACGAGCCCCTGCCCTATGGGGATTGCTGACCGGACTCGTTGATCAGCAGCGCATCGAACCCAACGCGGTGCGGATCTCGGCCGGCTCGATGAGGTCAGCGTTGGCTCGGGCCTCGGCCTTCGCCACCGTGTCGTCGACTGCGGCACTGGAGGCGATGGCCCTGGACCTCCCGACCTTGATCATCTCCGACTTCGGCCTGTCGGAGGCGATGATCAACACCGTCTTCGCCGGCTCCGGCTGCGTCGGCACCTTGGACGATCTGCGTCACGGCCGGCTGCAGCGGGCCGATCCGGCCTGGATGGCCGAGAACTACTTCCACCCTCGAGCGGAGAACGATTGGCTGATCAAGCTCGAGGCGTTGCTGGGCCAACGGGGTTCAGGCGCCGGTCTCCCCCGCCATCCTCCGCCCGGATCTTTCAAGACTCGAGCCCGACGGCGAGTCCGGCTCCTCCTACCACGGGCTCTTCGGCCCTTCGACAAGCTCAGGGCACGAAGGACTGAAACCCAAGGCACGAAGGGGTCAGAGGCACGAAGGGGCTGACGCGCTGAACCTGCGCGGAGGGGCGGAGGTTACGTTCGCTGAGCCTGTCGAAGCGCAGCCCGGGCGCGAAGTTGATCTTGGCTGTCGACGGCCACGGGGCGGGAGAGCAGGATCAGCTCGCAGAGTTCACGGACGGCGCCGTCGCCGCCACGGCGGGACAGCACCAGCCGGGCCGCGCTGCGGACGGCGGGCTGGGCGTCGGCCACGGCGATCGGCCAGCCGACGACTGACATCGGTCCGAGATCGTTGAGGTCGTTGCCGAGGTAGCCGGCTCGATGGGCCGGGATCCCCCTGGCGGCCAACCAGTCGCGGACGACCTCGGCCTTGTGCTCCACGCCGGGCAGCACCTCGACCCCGAGCTTCGCGGCCCGCGCCCGGACGACCGGGTTGGTCTCCTTCGAGACGATCAGGACCGGCACGCCGGCTCGCTGGAGGCGTTCGATCCCGAACCCGTCCGTGCGACTGACCCGGACAGCTTCGTGGCCGTGCTCGTCGACGTAGGCGTGATCATCGGTGTGTACGCCGTCGAAGTCGGTGATCAGCACGTCGATGTCGACCCGACTGGGCGGATCGAGCACCGGAGACAGCGCCTGGGCGAGCACCAGATCGGCCTCGCGATCGATGTCGACCGCCGTCAGTTCATCGACGACAACGGCCGCGGTGCGGCCGAAGAAGCGGTGCCCGGCGGCGACGAAGCCCCGAGTGTCCAGCGCGTAGAACGCGCCGGTCTCGCGATAGTCCGGAGCGCGGTCCTGCCGGCGTGGCCGGACGGCTGCGTCGTGGTTCTGTCCGACGACCGTGGAGAAGCCGTCGCCGCGCCAGAGGAACTCGTAGGTCTCCACCGCGGAAAAGACCGATTCCGCGCGACGATTGACGACAAGATCAACCGCGCGATCCAGGTCGACCGCGCTGATGAAAGGGCTGGTGCACTGGACGAAGACCAGCACGTCCGGCTCGAGGTGCACCGCAGCCAGCTCATCCAGTGCGTGCAGCAGCGCCGCCTCCGAGGAGGCCGTGTCGCCGGCCAGCACGGCCGGTCGGATGATCACCCGGGCACCGGCGGCCTCGGCTTCGGCGGCGATCTGATGATCATCAGTGGTCACATAGACCGCGTCGATCGACCGGGTTCGCAGGCAGGCCTCGACGGCCCGGGCCACCAGGCTCCGGCCGCCGACCCGGCGGAGATTCTTGCCCGGCACGCCTTTCGAACCGCCCCGGGCCGGGATGATCGCGGTGATCAACAGGCCACCGCCGCGAGTCCGTGGTGGCGGCGGGCCGAGGTGCTGACCGAACCGAGGAACCGATCGGCGTGCAGATTGACGTGCGGGGCGAACCAGTCGGCGTCGATCTCGCAGACCGCGACCTCGACCCCGGTGCCGGCGAGGACCACCGGCAGCGAGTGCACCACCGTCGACGGGAAGCTGACAATGCGGCGCCCGATCGGCCCGCGGCGAGCCACCAGCTCCAACGGAAGATCGGGGCGGATCACCTCAACGTCCATCCGGCCGATCAGGTCGAGCTTCCAATCCGCTTCCTTGCGGTGCGCGAAATAGCGGCGTACCCCCTGGCTCTCGATCAATGATTCGACCCCGGCCAGGTAACCCTCCGCCCGGACGACCCCTGACTCGACCAGCGAACTGCCGACCAGGTCGGGTCCGGGCAGCACTTCCGGTACGCCGCATCGATCGCGTACCCACGTGTAGTCGTTGCGCACGACCTCCACCCGGGCCAGATCGACCGGCATGCAGGTGAAGAGCCGGAGTTCGGTGCCGAGCGCGGGCGAGAGTCGGCGCCGTACCGTGCCGGCCACCTGGTCGCGGGCCAGATCGGCGATATGCCGGCGCTGGCGCGGCGTGGCGACCTGGTGCCAGCGCGAGAGGTGCTCACCCGCCGCCCACTGACGGGCGAATTCGATCGTGGCCGTGCCGTCGTCGACGATGGTCACCTGGGCGACCCGGGTCACGCTGATGATCACCTGCATCACCCCCGAGAACGGGTCCCCGATCACCAGGCGTTCCACCCCGGTCAGTTCGCCGGCCAGCGCTCGCACCGTACGAGCGACGCTGGCCCCGCCCAGCCGAGGCTCGTGCCAGGAGACGGGATGACCGGCCTCCCGGGCCAGCGCCAGGACGGCCCGGAGCTGGTTCCGGGTCGGCCCGGCGGTCGGGGCCAGCACGGCGATCGGCACGGCGCGGAGCTCGACATCGTGCTGCCCGAGCTCGATGACATTCAGCAGTTGCGCTGGGCTCTCCACCAGCGCGAGGGCTCCGGTGCCGGTCACAACCCCACCAGGCGGGTGTCCTCGGCGAGCTCGCCGGCGACCCGGCGCAGCTTCTTCATCGCCACCCGCTCGCCGTCGTAGATCTTCTTCACCCCATCGCCCATCGCGTCGGAGATGACCCGGATGTCGCGGACCAGTCGAGTGAGGCCCTGGGGCTCGATCGAGGCCGACTGATCCGATCCCCACATCGCCCGGTCGAGCGTGATGTGCCGCTCGACGAAGACCGCCCCGATCGCGACGGCCGCCAGCGTGGTCTGCAGGCCGGTCTCGTGACCGGAGTAACCGATGGGCACATTCGGAAACTCGCCCTGCAGGGTGTCGATCATCCGCAGGTTCAGCTCCTCGGCCTTGGCCGGGTAGGTGCTGGTCGCATGGCAGAGCACGATGTTGTTGCTGCCGAGCACCTCGACCGCGTGCCGGATCTGGACCATCGTCGACATGCCGGTCGAGAGGATGATCGTCTTGCCGGTGGCCCGCAGTCGGCGCAGCAACTCGTCGTCGGTCAGGCTGGCCGAGGCCACCTTGTGGGCCGGCACCTCGAACTCCTCGAGAAAGTCGACGGACTCGACGTCCCAGGGGGAGGCGAACCAGGCGATGCCGCGTCGCCTCGCGTGCTCGTCGATCGCCGCGTACTCCTCGAAACCGAATTCGACCCGATGCCGGTAGTCGATGTAGGTCATCCGCCCCCAGGGCGTGTCGCGCTCGATGTCCCACTGCTCCCGGGGCGTGCAGACCTCGGGCGTGCGCTTCTGGAACTTGACCGCGTCGCAGCCCGCCTCGGCGGCCGCATCAATCAGTGCGAGGGCGTTGGCCAGCTCGCCGTTGTGGTTGATACCGATTTCACCGGTGACGTAGACCGGGAGTCCTGCGCCGATCAGGCGCTCTCCGGCCGTCCGGACCGGGATGTCGAGAAACCATGTCGTCTTGTTCATGATCACGACGGTAGGAAGCCGAGATTTCCAGGCGCGGATGGACACCTGAACGCCCGGCGAACAGCGCACCAATTCGCTGCTGGGGTGGCCGAGGTTGACCCCTCCACTTCCCCAGCGCCGCAATCCGCGATGTGATCGGGCTCCCGGGCTCACTTCCCGCCAGGTCACCCCGATCTCACCACCGGGTTCGCACCCACGTTCCGCGAGTCCTCTCGCCAAAGGAGTACCCAGATGTCACACAACCGGCGTATCCGATGGGCGGCCACCGGGTCGGCCCTCGTGCTGCTCGCCAGTGCGGGCATCAGTGTCCTCACGGCACTGCCCGCGGCGGCCGCCACCTGCACCTCCGGCGTCGACGGCGATGTGAACGGCGATGGGTACGCCGAAGTCGCGGTCAGCGAAACCGGGCCGAAGTACGGCGAGGGCGCCGTGCACGTCTTCTACGGGCGGGCCAAAGGTCTGGCGGCGAGCGCCTCGGGTCAGGCGCTGAACGACCAGTACCTCGACCAGGACCAGCCGGGCGTGCCGGGCGGTGGCGCGGACTACGACGACTTCGGGACGGTCACCACCTTCGGCGATTTCAATGACGACGGGTGCGCGGATCTCGCGGTCGGTGCCGTCGGTGATCATCTCGCGGGCAGCGTGTACGTCTTCTACGGCTCGAAGTCCGGCCTGAAGACGACCGGCAGCAAGCGGATCACCAGCGCCCAAGCCTTCGGCTCGGAGAGCGGTCACGACGATGCCTTCGGCGGCGCGCTCGTGGCTGGCGACCTGAACGACGACGGCGTCACTGACCTCGCGGTCGGCGCAAGCTACCGACGGGTCGGCGACGACCAGCTCCTGGGTGCGGTCGCCGTGCTGTTCGGCGGGAGCGCCGGCTTGACCACATCATCGCGAGCCGTGGTCGATCGCGACACCGCCGGCGTTGCCGAGGAGGCAGGGCTCTTCGGTCAGGCGCTGGCCTTCGGCGACTTCAACGGGAACGGTCGGGGTGAGCTGGCGATCAGCATCCAATACACCGGGGTCGTGCCGATCGTCGAGGGGACGTCGAGCGGATTCACCCCCGCGCAAGCCCAGCCGCTCACCGGACCTGGCCTCGGGGTGGACGACCTGGTGGTCGGCGATGACGGCGAGGAAGACCAGCGGGTCTTCGGCAACGTGATGGCGGCGGGTGACGTGAATGCTGACGGCCGCGACGACCTGGCCGTCGGGATGCCGAGCCTGCGGTGCACGTCGTGCCCCGGTCAGCCGTCGTGGGCCGGCGCGGTCGTGCTGGTGAAGGGCTCGACAGCCGGTCTGACCGCTTCGGGTCTGCAGACCTTCAATCAGGGCACCGCGGGTGTCGACGGGGTGGCCGCCGAGGACGACGGATTCGGCGAATCCCTGGCCATGGGCCGGCTCGATGCCGGAACGACCGACGACCTGGCCATCGGGACGCCCTGGGACTGGGTCGGCGCCAAGGCGAAGGTCGGCACCGTGACGGTGTTGTTGGGCAGTGCAAGCGGCCTGACGACGGCCGGTGCGGGCGGTTCCCGATTCCATCAGGACGTGGCTGGGATCGCCGGCTCCGCCGAGAACGGCGACGCCTTCGGCCGCACGCTGGCCATCGCGAACGTGCAGAGCAAGACCCAGGGCAGCCTCGTCATCGGCGCCGAGCAGGAGACCATCGGCACGGTGAAATACGCCGGTCAGTTCCATCAGCTGTCAATCTCGTCCAGCGGCCCGAAGGGTGCCGGCAGTGTCACGCTGCACCTCAACAGCGCGGGCGTGAAGGGCACCTCGATCCAGGGAAGCACGTTCGGCAAAGCCGTGAGCTGACTCGCCCAGCGGATCGGCGGCGGACCTCAACAAGGATCAGATCAGCTGTTTGCCAAGCAAGAGAGCCACAGAGTCAAGCGTGCCGCGTCCTTAGGTAGGTTCGCATCGCCGGCATGCGCTACAAAAGCCTACACTCGTAGCATGACCGACATCGCTGTTCGCGACTTGCGCAATCACACGGCAGACGTGCTGCGGCGAGCGCAGTCTGGTGAACAGATCACGATCACCGTGCATGGGCGTCCGGTTGCCGATCTGGTGGCGCGCCGAGAGGCGACCCGACATCCGTTCACTCGGGCGGAGATAATCGAGTTTCTGCGCACCAGCCAGGCCGACCCGGGTTTACGCGACGACCTGGCTCGGCTCAGCGGTGAGACGACCGACGATCTCGGTCCGATTCGGTGAGCGAAGGCTACGAACGCCCGGTGCGAGCCGTCTATGACACGTCCGTCTTCATCGCCAACGAGAGTGGACGACCGCTGAGCACCGAAATGCTCCCCGATGAAGCTGTCACCACAGTGATCACCTGGGCCGAGTTGCACGCAGGGGTCCTGGCCGCACCCGATGAACGATCGCGAGCACGGCGGCTGCGAACCCTGACGCAGAGCGCGACCCTGACCTTGCTCGACGTCGATGCCTCGGCGGCCGAGGCCTGGGCGCAGCTACGCGTCCATGTGGCGACGACCGGACGGCGCGTCAATGTCAATGATCTCTGGATCGCCGCGATCGCGCTCTCGCAGAGCCTCGCCATCGTCACCCAAGATGACGACTTCGACGCGCTCGCCGACTTCCCGGGTGTGAAGATCATCCGCGTCTGAGTCGTCCCCGGCGGTCGCATTGGGGCGAGATCCCGCGGTTGTAGCGACCAGGACCCTGATTTCGCGACACTGGTTGGCCCTGGAGGCCGTGAATGCCGCCTGTAGTCACGACTGGTGCTGCAAAATCAGGGTGCGGCCCCATGCAGCCGGGGTCAGGCGCCCTTCGAGGCACGCGATTGGGCAGATAGTCCAAACCTCAACTGTTCACCCGCCGTTCACCGAGCGCGGTCCATCAGGACACGTGGTTTGTCTACGTTTCCGACGTCGGCAGGGCGTGGAACACGACCTTCGACGCGCTCGGGAGGCAGCGTGCCCCCGGGTTCACCTCAGGGGAACCGATTCCCCTCAGTTCCAGAAGGACACGCATGACCCTCCGAACTTCTGCGGCGCGGCCGACGAAGCTCCTGACCGTCCGCGGTATCCAGCTGGCCTCAGTGGCCGCTCTGGCCACCCTCGCCCTCGCTGCCTGTGGCAGCGATCCCATCGCCAGCTCCAGCGGGCCGGGCGAAGGCGGATCGTCCAGCAACGCTTCCGGCCTCGCCTGCCCCGAGGGCAAACTCGGTGCTGAAGGCTCCAGCGCCCAAGGCAATGCGATCACCGAGGTGATTGCCAACTACAACGCCGAGTGCGGCGACAAGGCGACCATCGAGTACAACCCGACCGGCTCCGGCGCGGGCATCAAGTCGTTCTACAACGGCCTGGTCGACTTCGCCGGCTCCGACTCGGCGCTGAAGACCGAAGAGAAGGACGGCGTCATCGAGGCCGACAAGGCCAAGGAACGCTGCCAGGGCAACCCGGCGTGGAATCTCCCGATGGTCGTCGGCCCGATCGCGTTCGCCTACAACGTCGACGGTCTGGACAAGCTCGTGCTGAATGCCGAAGTGCTGGCCGAGATCTTCAACGGCACCGTCAAGACCTGGGACGACCCGAAGATCGCCAAGCTGAACTCCGGTGCCAAGCTGCCGAGCGCGCCAATCGGCGTCTTCTTCCGCTCCGACGAGTCCGGCACCACCGAGAACGCCACCAAGTTCCTGTCCAAGGCCGGGAACGGCGCCTGGAAGTCCGAGCCGGCCAAGGCATGGACCGGAGTCGGCGACGGCAAGAACAAGTCCTCCGGTGTCGCCGAGGCCGTGACCAGCACCAAGAATTCCATCTCCTACATGGAGTGGAGCTACGCCAAGGACAACAAGCTCAGCACCGCCCAGCTCGACAGTGGCAACGGTGCGGTCGAGCTGAGTGGCGAGGCCGTCGCCAAGGCGGTCGCCGAGGCCAAGGTCAAGGGCACGGGCAGCGACCTCAGCCTTGATCTCAAGTACGCCGACAACGTCGAGGGCGCCTATCCGGCCCTGCTCGTCACCTACGAGATCGTCTGCAGCAAGGGCCTCGACGCGGACAAGACCGCGATCGTCAAGGACTTCCTGACCTACTTCTCCGCCAGCGAGACCCAGTCGGGCCTGGAGGAATTGGGCTATGCGCCGCTGCCGGCCGAGCTCCAGACCAAGGTCAAGGCGGCAGTCGCTTCCATCCAGTAGGTGGATCCACCCCGGATGGCCTGCGGGCCATCCGGGGCTCGGAGTGTCGGACCGCATCCAGACCTCAGCAGGAAGAGCCGTGTCAGTGACCAACACCGATGCCAGTCGCGACATCAAACGCGAACCACACGCAGCGGAGGACCCCCGTCTGTCGCCGGTGGTGGACGATAGCCCGGTGAGCGCGCATTCGCCCGTCCCTCGAGTGATCCATCACCAGGCCGCACCCGCGACGCCAGAACCACCGGCCCGCGAGTCCCGCGGCGTACGGCTGGCCAAGATCAGCAAGACCGGCGACCGGGTGTTTCGCGGCATGGCCGGCGGGTCCGGATTGCTGATCGTGGCGCTGGTCGCCTTTGTCGGCATCTTCTTGCTGGCGCTGGCCCTGCCCAGTTTGCTGGCCAACCAGGACAGCTTCCTCAGCTCGCGCAACTGGGTGGTGTCGGGCGCGAAACTGCAGTTCGGTATCGCGGGGTTGCTGTGGACCACGGTGCTGTCGGCGATCCTGGCCATGGTGATGGCGGTCCCGGTCGCCATCGGCGTCGCCCTCTGCCTCACGCAGTATCTGCACCAGAAGGTCTCCGGGCCGGTCTCCTTCGTCGTCGACCTGCTGGCCGCGGTCCCCTCGATCATCTTCGGGCTCTGGGGCCTCACCGTGCTCGGGCCCTTCCTCTCCGACGCGATCACCTGGGTCGGTGACCGACTCGGCTTCATCCCCCTGTTCGCACCGGGCGCGGGCAAGAGCTCGGTGTTCGTCGCGTCGGTCGTCCTGGCGATCATGATCTTGCCGATCGTCACCGCTATCTCGCGCGACATCTTCGCCACGACCCCACGCGATCAGACCGAAGCGGCGCTGGCCCTGGGGGCAACCCGTTGGGAAGTCATCCGCACCGCAGTTCTTCCGTACGGGCGATCCGGGGTGATCAGCGCGTCCATGCTCGGCCTCGGTCGGGCTCTCGGCGAGACGATCGCAGTGATGATCATCTTGTCCACTCCCGCCGCGGGCGCGCCGTTCTCCCCATCGATCTTCGCCGGTGGTGAGACGTTCGCCAGCAAGATCGCCAACAACGCCGCTGAGTTCGACAGCCCGTCGAAGACCGGTGCCTACATCGCGGCCGGCCTGGTGCTGTTCGTGGTGACCTTCGCGGTGAACGCGTTGGCCCGAGTGATCGCCGATCGAGGGGCGGCCAAGGCATGAGCGCCACGACCACCGACCAGCCGCTCTCCTTCAAGCGGCCCAGCGGTCCGCGTACGGTCAAGAACGCCTTGGCTACGGTCTATGTCGCCATCGCGACGATCCTGGCCATCATTCCCCTGGTCTGGGTGCTCTACACGGTGATCAGCAAGGGGGCCCGCCTGGTCTTCACCTCGACCTGGTGGCTGCAGAGCCAGCGAGGCGTCACGCCGCGGCGCGAAGGCGGCGGTGCCTACCACGCGATCGTCGGCACGATCGAGATCGGCCTGATCTGCGCGGTGATCGCCGTGCCGCTCGGTGTGCTGGGCGCGATCTTCCTGATCGAGTACGCCCGGGGCACGAAGGTCTCGCGGGTCGTGAGTTTCGCGGTCGACATCCTCAGCGGCATCCCGTCGATCGTCGCCGCGCTGTTCATCTACGCGCTGTTCATCACCATCTTCGGATTCGGTCGATCAGCGGTCGCGGTCTCCTGCGCCCTGGTCCTGCTGATGCTGCCCACCGTGCTGCGCTCGACCGAGGAGATGCTGAAACTGGTGCCGGACTCGCTGCGCGAGGCCTCGTACGCGCTGGGTGTCCCGCGGTGGAAGACGGTCCTCAAGGTCGTCATCCCGACGGCCTTCGGCGGCATCTCGACCGGCGTGGTGCTCGGCCTGGCCCGGGTGATGGGTGAGACGGCACCGCTGCTGATCTTGGTCTCGTACGCGGTGGGCATCAACTTCTCACCGACCAGCGACACCATGGGCGCGCTGCCGACCATGATCAACTCTGGTCGCGATCAGGCCCCCACCTTCCCCGGCTATGAACGGGTCTGGGCCGCCGCCCTGACCTTGATCATCATCGTGATGTTGCTCAACCTGCTCGCCCGGGCCATCGCCCGGGCCAGCAAGCTCAAGGAGAAGTGAACCGCCATGGCCAAACGCATCGACGTCGCCGATCTGGATATCTACTACGGCAGCTTCCACGCCGTGCAGAACGTCTCGATGACTGTCCAGCCGCGCACGGTGACGGCCTTCATCGGCCCGTCCGGGTGCGGCAAATCGACCTTCCTCCGCACCCTGAACCGGATGCACGAGGTCATTCCCGGGGCCCATGTGAAGGGCCGGGTCGAACTGGACGGAACCGATCTCTACGGCCCCGGCGTCGACCCGGTCGCCGTCCGCCGGGTGGTCGGCATGGTGTTCCAGCGACCCAATCCCTTCCCAGCGATGTCGATCTTCGACAACGTCGCCTCGGGCCTGCGGCTGAACGGCGTGAAGAACAAGAAGGTGCTCACCGAAGCCGTCGAACGGTCGCTGACTGCCGCCAACCTGTGGAACGAGGTCAAGGATCGGCTGGGCAAGGCCGGCATCGGTCTGTCGGGTGGTCAGCAACAGCGGCTGTGCATCGCGAGGGCCATCGCCGTCGAGCCCCAGGTGCTGCTGATGGACGAGCCGTGCTCCGCCCTCGACCCGATCTCCACCCTCGCGATCGAGGATCTGATCGGCGAGCTCAAGGAGCAGTACACCGTGGTGATCGTCACCCACAACATGCAACAGGCGGCTCGGGTCAGTGATCAGACCGCGTTCTTCAACCTCGCCGCTCAGGGCAAGCCCGGGAAGCTGATCGAGGTCGGTTCGACCGAGAAGATCTTCTCCAATCCCGACCAGAAGGCCACCGAGGACTACATCACCGGCCGCTTCGGCTGATCCGGTCGCAGCTCCAGGCGGCCCGCTGCGGAAACCTGTGTGTACTTCAGTTCCTTGCGGTCTGCACAGGTTGCAACGTGTGCAGAGTGCGAGGAACTCACGTACACATGAGTTTCTGCGCCGAGCCCGGGTCAGGAGCGAACAGACGGGATTGGCTTGGCGATGATCGCTGGGGAGGCCCGGAGGCGACATAAGCTCTCCCCGTGGCAGCACAATCTGGTTGGTATCCCGATCCCGGAGGCGGGCAGGGGCTCTATCGCTATTGGGACGGCAAGGCATGGTCCGCGGCGACCTCGCCCCACCCCAACGGTGCACCACCAGCGCAGGGTCTGGTCGGTGGCGCGACCTCGACCACCCCGAGCCAGGCGTCCGGGCCATTGGGCGGAAGCACGGGCTACGGCGGGGTTTCGGCGTACGCGAACTATCAACAGACCCAGAAGAAGAAGTCGCCCGTCGGTTGGTGGATCGCCGGCGCGGCCATCGTGGTGGTGATCATCATCGTCGCCGTGATCGCGATCCGAGCGGTGAACAGCGGCGGCAGTGTGCTCGGCGGACCGACCGCCGGCCAGCCGTCGCAGGACGTCTGCCCGGCCGAGCCCTCGGTCACCCCCGATCCCAGCAGTCAGCCAGCCGACGGCCGAGTCCATGGTGGACCGTTGTCCTACCCGATGTTGGGCTCGCCCTTCGGTTCACCCCGGCCCGAATTCCGGGTGCCCTTCGGCGACGGCGTGTACTCGCAGGAGTACACAGTCGAGTCGGGCTATCAGCCAGGCAATTCATGGGTGGCGTCGGTGCTGGTCGGTGAGTTGCACGCGGGCGATGGATTCTTCACCCCCGAACAGGGCTCGCAGATCGTCGTGAAATGCATCCTCGGCCGGTTCTACGGCAACAATCCAGTGGAGAGCGCCGTCAAGCGCAACGAGAAGGCGACGATCGACGGACACGATGCCTGGATCGTCGAGTCGCAGCTGTCGTTCGACATCAAGGGCCTGAAGACCAAGGGCGAGCTGTTGATCGTGGCCATCGTGGCCACCGACACGCGGGCCGGGCTCTATTACGCCTCGATTCCCGACACGGTCCCGGAGCTGGTGAAACCCGCTCGCCAGGCCCTTGCTGATCTTACGGTCGACAGCTGACCCTTCGACAAGCTCAGGGAACGAAAGCAGTGCTCAGGGACGAAAGCAGTTGGCTCAGGGAACGAAAGCAGTTAGCTCAGGGAACGAAAGCAGTTAGCTCACGGCACGAAGCAGACAGCTCAGGGCACGAAAGCAGATAGCTCAGCGCACGAAAGCGGATAGCACCCTTCGACAGGCTCAGGGGACGAAGGGTGCGAAAGCGGAAGAGCTCAGCAGGGGGCGAGGCCGCGTTTGGCCTTCAGGGTGACCACCCGGGTCGCACTGCGGGTTACCTGTTCGGCGAAGTCTGGATCGGCCTCGGCCTCGGCCTTGAGGGCCGTGGTCATGGCGGTGGCGAGCCGGGCATCGCCGACGATCAGCAGGTCGCCACCCGCGCGTACGAAGCGCAGTGCCCGCTCCCCCGGCGACAGATCCCGCATGGCCGCGGCCGCCAGGTCGTCGGAGATCACCACGCCGGCAAAGCCCAGATCCTTGCGGACCATCTTGGAGATGATCTTGCTCGAGAAGGCGGCTCGATGATCGGGGTCGATCTTGCTGTAGTACGCGGACGACAGCATCACCATGTCGACGCCCGCGTCGACCGCCGACTGGAAGCCGGCCAGGGCGGGGTCGTGGCGAACCGTGGTGCGGTCGACCACGCGGCTGGCGAAGTCGGTGTTGCCGCGGACCCGGCCGAGTCCGGGGAAGTGTTTGGTGGCGGTCGCGATGCCGGCCGCGTCCATGCCTTCGGTGAACGCCGCGACCTTCGCGCCCACGACCTTCGGTGAGCTGCCGTAGCCGCGCCGCAGGAGACCGATCGGCTCGTTGACCTCCAGCAGGTCGGCGGGTACGACATCGGCGACGGGGGCCAGATCGGCATCGATGCCGGCGGCCGCGAGTTGTTCGCCCCAGCGCTCCGCCGACCGCCGCAGCTGCCGGTCGGACAGGTCGACCTGGTCGACTGCCGCCGGGATGGTGACGAACCCCGGCCCCTTCAGTCGCTGCACCAGACCCCCTTCCTGATCAGCCGCCAGAAGGGTCTTGATCTTGTGGGGATGCTTCGTCGCCGCCCGGACGTCGGCGACCACGTTTCGGATGCGAGCCGCTCCGGCTGTCGAATTGCCGAGCAAGATCACGCTGCCGGTGCGCGTGCGGTTCAAGATGTCGCGTTCTGCTGCGGTGGCACCGCCTGAGTTGATCCCGACCATCAGCAACTGGCCCACCCGGTCGGCCAAACTCAGCTTCGCCACCAGGTCGGCGCACGAGGTCGTCGGGCTCGGGGTGTCCTTCGTCGGCACGCTCTGCGACGGCGTGTTCTTCGAGGGTTGGGGCTTTGGCGTCACGGTGGGTCGCTCCGAGGGTGTGGCCGTCGCGTTCGTGGTGGCCCGCGGCGTCGTCCGGGAGACCGCGGGACTTGGCGTCAGCGCTGCGCCGGTCCCGGTGCCACAGGAAGCCAGCGCCAGACAGCCGACCGCCGACAGCAGCGCGGCCCGGCGGGCACGAGACGGGCGCATCTGACCTCACTCAGGGATTTGTTGATTCCATCGCCTGAGCCTGCTGGCGAGGCCACGGGGATGAACATTAGGGTTGGGCCGAGCGGTCCCGGACGCATATCTGGGCCTTGAATCGGTTGGAGGACAACCTATGTCGAGCATCACCAGCGTAAGCCCCCGCACGCTAGCCGACGTGATCCCCGGCGGGCTGGTCCGCAGCGTCGCCCTCGTCGTCGGCGGATCGTGCCTGGTCGGCCTGAGCGCCCAGGCGTCCTTCCATCTCCCGTTCACTCCGGTGCCGCTGACTCTGCAAACGCTGTCGGTGCTGCTGGTCGGCGCCGTGCTCGGCAGTAAGCGCGGTGCCCTGTCCCTCGGGCTCTATCTGGTGGCCGGCCTGGCCGGTGCGCCGTGGTTCAGCGAGCACCGCAGCGGCTGGGCCTTCGGATCCTTCGGCTACATCATCGGATTCGTCGTCGCCGCCTATGTCGTGGGTCTGCTGGCCGAGCGCCGTGCGGACCGCAAGGTGCTGCCGACCATGGGGATGATGGTGCTGGGCAACGCGATCATCTACGTGATCGGCGTGGCCGGTCTGATGCTCCTGGTGCCGAGTCTATTCGGGAAGCCGATGTCCTTCGGCAGCGCGCTCGCCGCCGGGGTGCTCCCGTTCCTGGTCTTCGACGCGCTCAAGATCATCGTGGCGGCCGGACTGCTCCCCGGCGCCTGGCGGTTGATCAACAACCGTCGTCAGTCCTGACTAACCGATTGTGACCGACGACGCAACAGTCGGCCCGTCGGCTCTCGAGGCGCCGCCAAGGAAACGGTTAGGTCTCGTCCTGCCGAACTGACTTGCCGTGCGCAGGGTTTACGACGTACGTTCTGTTTGCTTTACCGGTTCGGGGACCGACTTCCACTCGGGGAATCAGGCACCACTCGCATTAGTCCCATTCCTCGATCGGAGCACACACCCCCGTGTCCACACCTCTTGTTCGTCGCGCCCTGGTCGCGACGGTGTCCAGCAGTATCGCTGCCGCCATGGCGCTCGGTACGCCTCTGGCGGCTGAGGCCGCAACTCTCCCCAGTGCCTACGACGGATCCGCCTACGGATCCTACGTCGCCGTGGGCTCAGTCAATGCGGGTAAGTCCTCCTACGTGACGCTCTGCACGACGAAGACTCCGGTGACGCGCACCGCGAACGCCGCCGGTCTCAATCTCGCCGGCGTAGCGACGGTCGGCGCCGTGACCAGCAAGGTGCGCAGCTACAAGAGCGCCAGCGGCAAGACCCGCAAGTCGATCACCACCACCGAGACTGCAGGAGCCAATCTCCTCGGCGGACTGATCACCGCATCGGCGATCAAGACCGAAGCGACGGCGACCCGCAAGAACACCGCGTACAGCACGAGCGGTAAGACGACCCTGGTCGGGCTGAAGATCCTCGGCATTCCGTTCTCGGTGACACCGGGCAAGAACACCATCACCACCATTCCCGGGATCGCCAACATCAAGCTGAACGGACAAGCGACTTCCACCAGCTACGGCAATCACACCATCAACGTGGTAGGCCTCCGGGTCACGCTGCTGCCCGGAAATCCGCTCGACCTGGGCGAAGGCACCATCGTCGTCGGAGCCGCACGCGCCTCGATCCACAAGCCCATTCACAATCGTCCTTACGGCTTCGCGTACGGCTCCAAGGTCAGCCTCGGCGGTGCCCTCAACTCCGGCCCGACTGCAGCGGTCTATATCCCGTGTGGCGGTTCCGACAGCAAGACGCGGACCAACAGCGCCGCGTCCGGCAACCTGAGCGGCATCATCAACGCGGCTGCCCTGAAGACCACCGCCAAGAGCACCGACAGCTCGAGCAAGACCACGGCCACCACGACGGCCAAGACGGCTCACGTCGACCTGCTCAGCGGCGCGGTCACCCTTGACGCCATCACCGCGAAGGCCGCGGTCACCCGGAAGGGCAAGAAGGTCTCGATGTCCTCATCGGGGACCAGCCTGGTCGGCCTCAAGGTCCTCGGTCACCCAGTCACGATCAACATCAAGGAAAACACGACCGTGAACGTGGCCGGCATCGGCAAGCTCTACCTGCGGCGTGCGGTGAAGACCTCGACCGGGGTCACCGTGTACGCGGTTCAGCTCAAGCTCACCACCGACGTCGACGGAGTGGCGGCCGGCACCGTCCTCTCGGTGGGCGTGGCCAATGCCGGAGTCACCTACAAGTAGTTCGCAGCTCGACGACGACTCCCGTGGGTGCAGCCCGCGGGAGTCGTCGCATCTCGGGTCGCCAGCGACCTCGGCCGGATTCAGGCCGCGTCATCCGAGGCGGCCAGCAGGGCATTCTCGACGACCTCGGCCATGGCCGGATGGACCCAGTACTGACCGCGCGCGATGTCGTACGCGGTCTGACCGAAGCTCATCGCCTGGGTCAGCGGCTGAATCAGTGACGACGCCTCCGGTCCGATCAGGTGGGCACCGAGAATGAGACCCGATCCGGCGTCGACGATGATCTTGACGAAGTGCTGGGTGTCTTCCATGGCCCAGCCGTACGCGGTGTCACCGTAGTCCTGAAGTCCTACCCGGTAAGCAATTCCGCGCTCTCGGGCCTCACGCTCGGTGATTCCGACCGCAGCCACCTGCGGCCAGGAGAAGACGGCATGCGGGACGAAGCGATGATCACTGGTGATCATCTGCGCCGGATGGAGGAGATTGTGCTGGACGACCCGGGCTTCATGATTGGCCACGTGCTTCAGCTGTTGATGGGAAGAGACATCACCGAGCGCGAAGATCCCCGGCACGACGGTCTGCTGATGATCATCGACCACGATATAGCCGTCGGCGTCGACCTCCACCCCGGTGGCGGGCAGATCGAGGGTGTCCCCGTTGGGCTCCCGGCCGGTGGCAATCAGCAGGACCTCGGCTTCGACGACCTCGCTCGTGGCTCCACTCAGCTGAGCCCGGATCCGCCCGTCCTCGCCCGGCTCGACGGCGGTGATCTTGGTGTCGGGCCGGACATCGACCCGGTCAGACATCAGCTCGGTGAACCGGGCGGAGATGTCGTCGTCCTCCTTGCGCAGCAGTCGGGAGGAACGGTTGACGACCGTCACGGCGGTGCCGTACGCGGAGAAGATGTGCGCGAATTCGGCGGAAATGTAGCCGCCGCCCATGATCACCATCGACGATGGGAGCTTCGGCAGCCGCATCACGGTGTCGGA
Organism: uncultured Actinomycetota bacterium; assembly: GCA_963731295.1. Classification (GTDB taxonomy): domain Bacteria; phylum Actinomycetota; class Actinomycetes; order Propionibacteriales; family Propionibacteriaceae; genus Microlunatus. Next base: position 311,295 of record CAVSUP010000003.1, on the reverse strand, counting down.
CGTGTGGTAGTCGACGGTGTCCAATCCGGGCAGCGGAGGGATCACCGGACGACCGCCGGCGGCGATCACGAAGCGGTCGGCGGTGATCGTCCCGGATTCGGCCAGCTCTAGCATCTTCGGGCCGACGAAGCGGGCCCGTTCGCTGAACAGCGTGATCGTCGCGCTCTGCTCCCGGTAGGCCCGACCACTCGCCGAAATCGGGTCGATCCGCCCGAAGATGCGGTCCCGGATCTCCGGCCAGTGCACCCCGCCGAGCTGGAGGTCAACGCCGAGCCGGGCCGCCTGCTTCGGCTTGCGGGCCAGATCAGCCGGATAGACCAGCATCTTGGTCGGAATGCACCCCACATTCACGCAGGTGCCGCCGAAGGTCCCCCCTTCCACCAGGGCGACGCTCAGGCCGGCGAAGCGCCGGTCGACGATGGAGTTGCCGGATCCCGAACCGATGATGCAGAGATCGAAGTGACGCATGCAGCCGATCCTCGCTCATCGGGACAACTCACGGCCGCATGTGGTCGGCGGGCTTGCCGCAGTAGGGCTTTCCGGGGCAGCATGGGCCGAATGAGCGGCGGAAGCCTGGGCGGCAGGCTGAGCCGGCGTCGACGCCACCGGATCGCGTATCTCGCGTTGCTCCGGCGGTCGAGCAGTTACACGCTGCGCGCCTGGGCCCTGCGGGTCGGAGCCCTGGTCATCATTGCGGCCTGCTCGGTCGGCAGTCGTCACAGCGTCCCGGCCGTCGCGCTGTGCGTGGTCGCCTCGCTGGGCAGCTATCTCCTGTGGACCAACGAACGTCACCTCCGCCTGGGCACCCAACCGCGATTCTGGTTGTCCAAGATCTACCTGCGCAACATGATCTCCACCGATGGCCGTCATCGACTCGGACTCGGCTCGTACATCGAGATTCCCGAGGCGCTGATCCTGATCGCGATCCCGTCCTGGATCGCGGTCGATGATCCACTCTGGGCGCGGTTGATCATGCTGGCCGCGGCGATGGCGTTCATGGTCAGCACCGCGCTGTTGATCTTCAACGACCACACCTGGTTCAATCCCGACGAGCCGAATCCACCGGCCTGGCACGAGATCTTCCGGCTGCTCGCCGGGCCGATCGTGTCCTTGATCGTGGGTGCGGTCGCCCTACCCGCGAACTGGGGTGTCGACGGCTGGTTCGCCGCCCTGGCGATATCACTGGTCCCGTTGACGATCAGTCTGCGGCTCTCCGACACCGACCTGATCTTGAAGACACTGCCGGGCCTGGTCCAGGAAGAGTCCCACGCCGGCCGCGAGTTGGTGATCAGCGAGACCCACGGCGCGCTGTCGACGCATCTGCGGCTGCTCGAACAACAGGCCAAGGAGATCCGCCATCTCGCGCCGTCGCTGTACGAGCTGGCGGTGTCGGCGAACAGCCGGCTGCGCGAGACTCTGACGCTTTCCCAACTGGGCCGGGACAGCTCGGCCACGGTCCAGAATCTCGAGGCGCCGGTCTTGACCCTGGCCCGGGCGGTGGGGGCGAAGGCAGTCGTCGACGTGAGGATTGGTCAGTTGGACGCCGCCGACCGCGACCTCGCCCGGTTGGTGCTCAATGACGTGGTGGGCAACGCGCTGAACGCCGGGGCGAGCGAAGTGCGCGTCACCATCGCCCAGGAGGGCGCCCACGTATCGATCTCAGTTACCGATGACGCTCCGCCGATGGCTCCGGCGGTGTGGAAGACTCCCGATACGAGCTCGGCCCGGCTGGAGCTTCGCCTCGCCGAACTCTCCGGCTCACTGACCTCGGTCCAGCAGGCTGAGAGCAAGACGATCACGGCCCGCTGGGTGCCAGAGCATGAGTGAGCAGAGTGGGGACGATGGCGATGACGCCCAGGCAGGTGCTCTTAGTTGATGACGTGCCCGGCGAGCGCGCCAATTTCGAGCAGGCCTTCGGTCACGGACTGACCGTCGCGCCGTCGATCGACGCCCTGAACGACCATCTGCGCCACCGCACCACCTGGGATTTGGCTTTCGTCGACTTCAATCTCAGCTCGGACACGAGCACCGGCCTGACCGCCCTGCTGCGGCTGCACCTGGAGCGGCCGCAGACCAAGATCGTCACCTACAGCCAGTTCACCGAAAGTGGTCGCACGCTCTACGCCGCCGCGGCTCGGCACTGGTTCAATGCCGCGGCGCTGATGGACAAGACGAAGAACGATCCGGGCACCTTGGTGCGCTATCGCGAGTCCATCTGCGCCGGAATCAATCCGACCCCGACCCCGTGGCAGCGGCGGCTCCAGTGGTCCCACCTGATCGACAACCTGCTCGCCGACGCCGCCTGGGTGCGGATCTGGCGGGCCTTGCGGGACGCTGCCGGTGACATGGCCCTGGTCGCGGAGATGCTGCACGTCGAGGCCAGCAGTCTCCGGGGCTTCAAGGACCGGGCCACCGAGGCGGCCATCCAGTTCAACGAGAAGTTCCACGACGTCCCGCACCCGGGGCGGACCCGGAACAAGAAGGGCATCCTGGCCGCGTTCGCGGCCGAGCACCGGCACTTCCTGAGCGCGCCCGACCTCTCGACCGTCATGTCGCCCGGCACCCGCAAACGCCGCTAACTGCCCATGCGTCGAGCATCCGGATCAGCAGTTGATCTCGACCTTCGACAGACTCAGGGCGCGAAGGCATTCGGAGACTTACGTTCGCTGAGCTTGTCGAAGCGCACCTCCAGGAGCGAGTTGATCTTGCCCTTCGACAGGCTCAGGGCGCGAACACTCCACATCCCGATTCGAGGAGCTTGCCCTTCGACAGGCTGAGGGCGCGAAACGGCTGACCTCTTCGACAGGCGTCGGAGGCGACGATCGCTGAGCTTGTCGAAGCGCACCTCCAGTAGCAAGTTGATCTTGCCCTTCGACAGGCTCAGGGCGCGAACACTCCACATCCCGATTCGGGGGGTCGGCTCGGCGTAGGAGTTGATGTCCTTCGACAGGCTCAGGGCACGAGGCATTCGGAGGCTACGTTCGCTGAGCTTGTCGAAGCGCACCTCCAGGAGCGAGTTGATCTTGCCCTTCGACAGGCTCAGAGCGCGAACACTCCACATCCCGATTCGAGGAGCTTGCCCTTCGACAGGCTGAGGGCGCGAAACGGTTGACCTCTTCGACAGGCGTCGGAGGCGACGATCGCTGAGCTTGTCGAAGCACACCTCCAGTTGCGTGTTGATCTTGCCCTTCGACAGGCTCAGGGCACGAACACTCCACATCCCGATTCGGGGCGGCGGCTCGGCGTACGAGTCTGACTGTTGCCCTTCGACAGGCTCAGGGCGTCGAATCCGATTCGGGGAGCTTGCCTTCGACAGGCTCAGGGCACGAACGATTCGGGGAGCTTGCCCTTCGAGAGGCTCAGGGCACGAACCCAGATCCCGATTCGGGATCAGGCCTTGAGCCGGAGATAGTGCTGCCGCTCGGTCGCGTCGAAGCGCTCGATCGCATAGCGGAGGGCAGTCCGTGGCATGGTCGCGGCGTGCTGGTCGAGAAATCGGCGCAACTCGTCACGATCGACCCGTCTGCCGGCTTCGCGCAGGGACCAGCCGACCGCCTTGTGCATCAGGTCGTGGCGGTCGCCGAGCAGCATGCGGGCGACGCGGTAGAGGTCGGCGGAATCTCCGGAGCGCAGGAAGTGCTGGCAGGCCACCATGGCGATCCGTCGCTCCCATAGCAGTTCCGATCGGGCGAGCTCGAACAGCGCCGAGCGATCCTGGTCGAGGAGTTGGCCGCCGACGATCGGCCCGGCGCTGAGATCGACCAGATCCCAGTTGTTCACGAAGCGGGTGTGATCCAGATAGTCGCCGTAGATCCGACTGAGCTCCCCAGCGCCGTCGGGACGCTTCGCCGCCCGGCGGGCCCGTTCGCTCATCACCACCAGGGCGAACAGCCGATGTTCATGGACCGGACTGCGCAGGAGCGGCAGCCACGGATCGGGCTCGTAGGGCTCCAGCAGATAGGGCTTGGCGACGGATCGAAGGTCACTGAGCTTGATCCCGATGAAGACGTCACCGGCCCCGTAACCGTCGGGACGGACCTGGAAGAACCGCGTCAATGTGACCGCGGTCGCTGGATCGGCCAAATTTTGCAGGTCGTGCTGCAGGTCGCCCACAAGATCACGATGCCACACCCTCTACCTGCTGAAGTGAGACGAGGGATTGCCGGAAGCCTTTGCCGCGGCCGACGGAGGGGAGGGCACTCCGTCGGCCGGTCCGGACCGCCAACTCCGCGGTGAGATGCCCGCGTGCACCGAGCGCAGGGAACTGCTACATTTGCCCAATTCCCAGCTGGTCGGACTGAACCGGTGAGCGTTCTCAGTCCGCCAGCCACCACGGTCAGCACCGGTCGCAAGACCAACCAACAAGTGCTGGAATCGGCGCGGGGGCGGCCATCGAGGCTCACCCCAGCACAGGCCCGGATCTTCTGGGGCGGCGGTGCGGCCGTGGTGGACATGTTTACCACCGCTCAGCGAGCGGTCGCCGGCTGAGCTGTCAGGCCGCAACTGACTACCTGCTCGACGTGATGGCGCGGCCATCTCGAGCAAGAACGCTTGACAACGGACGCACTTCTGCCGGGTACTCGCGGCAGGAGTGCTTCCATAAGTCCATGGATGGTGGCGCAGCGGCGAATGACCCGACAATCTCGGTCATGCCGGCCAACGAAACGGCCTGGGACGAACTCCAAGCCGTATTCGGGCGCCGCGGAAGTGCGGCGAGATGTCAGTGCCAGCGGTACAAGCTGAATCGCGGAGAGTCGTTCGGGGCGTTTCCCGTCGAGGAGCGGGCCCACCGGCTGCGCGAGCAGACCGACTGTGACCACCCGGAGTCGGCCTCGACCAGCGGGCTCGTCGCGTTTCTCGGCGACGAACCTGTCGGCTGGTGCGCGATCGAGCCGCGTCCGGCCTACCAGGGTCTGCTGCGCAACAACCGGGTGCCGTGGGCGGATCGCGCTGAGGACAAGTCCGACGACAGTGTCTGGGCCGTCACCTGCATCTTCACTCGAGCCGGCTTCCGTCGGCGCGGGGTGAGCCAGGCCCTGGTGATAGCGGCTGTCGATTTCGCCCGTCAGCGCGGCGCTCGGGCCGTGGAGGGCTATCCGATCACGACGACGAACGTGATTGCCGAAGAACTCCACGTCGGTATTCGCGAGGTGTTCGCCAACGCCGGGTTCACCGAGGTGAGCCGCCCGACGCTCCGTCGTGTCGTGGTGAGGATCGACTTCTAGTGACGCTTCTTCGAAGTCTCGTTACGGAACTTCAAAGACACCCCCACTAGCCGAGAGCGGGGTCAGACCCCGGCATAACTGTGGAGGCCGGAGACCAGGAGGTTGATGCCCACAAAGTTGAACCAGAACGAGGCCAGTCCGACGATCGCAATCACGGCGGCGCGGGTGCCGCGCCAGCCCGCCGTCGAACGGGCGTGCAGGTAACACGCGTAGATCACCCAGGTGACCAGGGCCCAGGTCTCTTTGGGATCCCAGCCCCAGTACCGGCCCCAGGCGTATTGGGCCCAGATCGCTCCGGCCGCCACCGCAAAGGTCCACAGCGGGAACGCGAAGGCATGGAACCGGTAGGTGATCAGGTCGATCCGGCGGGCGTTCGGGATGCGGGCGAGGTAGCCGCCGGTCCTTCCGCGACTCTCGGCGCGCTTCTTGATCAGATAGATGATCGACATCAGCCCGCCGATGTTGAAAGCGGCCCCGGCGATGGCCGCGGCAATGATGTGGATCAGGAACCAGACCGAATGCAGGGCCGGCACCAGCGGAGCCACGGCGACGTAGAACACCGTGACGGCCAGCCCATTGCCCACCGCGGCGAGCAGCGCAACCGGCAGACCGAGCCAACGCAGACCTGCCCGCCAGACCATGACCAGGTACGCGGCGACAACGAAGATCATGGCGCTGGTCGTGAACTCGAACATGTTGCCCCACGGCGCCCGACCCGCGGCCAGGCCCCGCATCAGCACCCCGCACAGGCTGAGCAGGAAGCCGATCACCGTCAGCGCGATGCCGATCCGACCGAACTGGTCGACCCGGGCATTGGCCTCCGCGGCCCGCCCCTCGGCTGACTCCGCCCGGTGAGTGGTCGACGCCAGTCCCGGATCAGATGGCCGGAGGGCGGCACTGGATAGTCCGGCGGCGCCGGCTCCGACCAACGCGGCCACCGGCGCCTCGGCGTCAGCCGGCACCCGGCGCGCCGCGGCCCACTCGGCCGCGTGGGCGAACATCGCGATCATGTAGACCACCACCGACGTCACCAGCGCGAGGCTCGAGTAGTACTCGTAGTTCACGTCTTGCTCACATCCTCGTTTGTCGCACCCGGACTGATCGAACTCGGACTGATCGAGCTCGACTCGCTGGTCGAGCTGGGCTGGGACAGTTGCTGGGCCAACTCGTCGACGTCGTCGGTGAGTCCTGCACGGGCGTCAGCGCGGTCAAGGCCGCCAACCTCCACCAGCCTAGATCCATCCTCAAGCTCGCGAACCGTCACCCAGACCCGCCGCGGCCGGATGAACAGCGAGAGGCACAAGCCGGCCACCGCGAACCCGATGGCACCGATGGAGATCGGCACCCCGGGGGCGTCGCCGATCTGCAGTTTGACCCAGCGGGTCCAGCCGTCGAGCTGGATCGTGCCCTTGCCGTCGGGGAGTTTCACGCCGTCGCCGACGTTCAGCGCATAGCTGATCGGCTTGCCGTCCTTGTCCCGCAGCTGGGTGAGGCCGGCCGGATCGAGGGAGTAGACGTTCTCCGGCCGACCGGTCTCCACCTTGGGCGGGCCGGCCCAGGCGTTCAGGAACAGGGCCGGATTCAGTGCGTCGGGGAAGGCCGAGCTCGGACCGTTGATCGGATCGGACACCGCGGTCGGATAGAAGAATGCCTCGAACGCCAACCGCTCGGGGCGGGCGTCCGGCACCTTGATCGCCGAGATGGAGGTGAAGTTGCCGTCCTGGGGCAGCATCACCACCGGACCGGAGAAGGCCACATTGTCGTTCGCGTCTTTGACCGTGACGATCGGCGCGTAGCCGTGGCCGATCAGGTGCACGGTGGTGCCGTCGATGTTCAACGGCTTGTTGACCTCGAGCGTTTCGGCGTGCGGCTGCGCGCCCGGGCGATCGGTGACGTCGACCTCGGCCTTGAACAGCCTGGCCGCGCCACGCTGCACCGACCCGGTTTCGAACTTCACGTCGAAGCTCTTCACCACCACACTGAACGGGGTCAGATCCGAGTCGGTGAACTCGGCGCCGGAGGCGAAGTCGTCGTACTGGGTGAGGTTGTTGGCGAAACCCTGGCCGACGATCACCACGCTGGTGCCGCGGAAGCCCCACAGGCCACCGAGAGCTGCGCCGAGCAGCACGAACAGCAGGCTGATGTGGAAGACCAGGTTGCCGGCCTCGCGCAGATAGCCGCGCTCGGCCGCGACACTGCCTTCGTGCCGGTCCACCCGATAGTGGGCCGCCTTGAGCAGCTCAGTCGCCCGATCCAGCACCGCGGAATGCTCGGTGATCGTCGCCGTCGCGTACGCGGGCAACCGGGACAGGTTCCGCGGGGTCTGCGGCGGCCGGGCGCGAAGGGCGCGACCGTAGACGGCGACCCGCGGAATGATGCAACCGACCAGGGAGATGAACAGCAACAGATAGATGGCGGAGAACCACGGCGAGGTGTAGACGTGGAACATGCCGATCTGGTCGTAGATCGGCCCCAGTGTGGGGTGCGCGGCGATGAACTCCGACACCCGGACCGGCGAGATCTTGCGCTGCGGCACCAAGGAGCCCGGGATCGCGGCCAGCGCCAGCGCGAAGAGCAGCACCAGGGCGGTCCGCATCGAGCTGAGCTGGGTCCAGAGGAACCGCAGGCCGCCGAGCAGCCCGAGCCGCGGGCAGCGTCGGGTCGGGCCCTTGGGGCGCGGCCGGGGCCGCGCGGGTCGGGGTCTGGGTCATCAGATCACCGTCTCGAACGAGGCCGCCCACTGCCGCAGCACCGCCGTCAGGGTGTCCCAGGCCCCGGTGATCAACAACAGTCCGACGACGACCAGCATGACGCCGCCGATCCGCATGATCAACTGCTGCCGCCGGCGCAGGAAGGCCACCGCCCGCGCCATCTTGGTGAAGGCCAGACCGGCCAGCACAAACGGGATGCCGAGCCCGAGCGCGTACACGAAACCCAGCAGGCCGCCGCGCAGGGCAGTGCCCTCGGTGAAGCCGAGATTGATCACCACGCCGAGCGTCGGCGACAGGCACGGTGTCCAGCCCAGGGCGAACACCACCCCCAGCAGCGGCGCCGCCGCCACGCCCGACCGCAGGAACCCGGTGCAGCCGAAGATCACGTTGGCCGATCCGCAACACACCGGCGAAGATCAACCCGAGGATGATCACCACGACGCCGAGCACCCGGCTGATCAGCACCCGGTGCTCGGCCAGCAACCGCCCGGCCGAACCAGCGACCACGCCGGTGATCACGAAGATCACCGCGAAACCCAGCACGAACAGCGAGGCGCCCGCCAGCATCCGGCCGCGCCGGCTTGATCCCTCGACGACCTCCGCGGCACCCAGACCGGTGGCGTAGGAGAGATAGCCGGGCAGCAGCGGCACGACGCAGGGTGAGAAGAACGAGACCAGCCCGGCCAGCAGGGCCACCGGCAGCGCCAGCGCCATCGAGCCGCCGACGGCGGACTCGGCCCAGGTGGCGAGATCGAGAGTGATCATCTATTTGCCGGCCGCGACGTCGTCGATCATGTCGACCAGGGTGATCTGGGAAACCTCGGCCAGCACCCGGACCGCCAGTCGCCCCTGGCTGTCGATGATCAAGGTCGACGGGATCGCGCTCGGCGGCCACTCCCCCGCCAGCGGCAGCAGCACCTTGCCGGTCGGGTCGAAGATGCTCGGATAGCTGATCCTCTGGGCCACGGACGAACGCCTCGGCCTGGGCCGGGGCATTGTCCCTGACGGTGATGCCGATGAACTGGGCCTTGCCCTTGGTCTCCTCGCTGGCCGCCTGCAGCGCCGGCGCCTCGGCCCGGCAGGGCGGGCACCACGATCCCCAGATGTTGAGCACGATCACCTTGCCGGCATAGTCGGCGCGTCGACGACCGTCTCGGTCGCCACCGAGCGCCGGTCCCGAGACCACCGGCAACGGCTTGCGGTTGGCCGGCTCGATGATGGGTCACCCGGCCGCTGCCGCTGGTATAGCCCTGCTGTCCGGCACTTCGGGTCGGCTCGTCGGCCCCGTCCGCGGAGCACCCGGACAGCAGCAGGCCGACGATCGCGACGACCGCCAACGACCGCCCTGCGGCGTACCTGCGCCACGCATTAAGCGCCCGCGACGAACTTCTTGGTCTGGTGCGGACGCAACAGGTCAGCGGCGGGTTCGCGATAGCTGATCGAGGTGACCCGGCCGTCGATGTAGGTGAAGGACGTGATGCTGGCCAGCGTGCACTCCCGCTTGCGCGGATCGTGGGCAAGCCGCCGCCCCTCGGCGTCGCAGCGGGCCATCCAGATCGGCAGCTGATGCGAGACGATCACGGCCTCGTGGCCATCGCCGGCCTCGGCCGCATCCTTCATCGCCAGTCGCATCCGCTGGACGATCTCCGCGTAGGCCTCACCCCAGGTCGGCTTCAGGGCGTTGCGGAACAGCCACCAGCTCTTCGGTCCGCCCTTCAGCAGGTTGAGTGGGGTGACCTGCCGACCCTCGAGCAGGTTCCCGGCCTCGATTACCCGGCCGTCGGTGGTCACCGGCAGCCCGAGCGCGTCGGCGAGCGGCGCCATCGTCTCCTGGGCCCGCTCCAGCGGCGAACACCGCAGGTGCACGATGTCGTGGCCGCGAAGGTCCTCGGCCACCCGTTGAGCCATCTCCCGGCCGAGCTCGGACAGGTGATAGTCCGGGAGTCGGCCGTAGAGCACGCCGTCGGGATTCTCTACCTCGCCGTGACGGACCAGGTGCACGATCGTCCGGCTGCTCATGCAAGACCTCCTAACGTGGCCGCGGCCCCGGCCGCGGCCGGCAATGCGCTGACAATCCTGTCCATAGCACCATCATCATGCGCGGCCGACAAAAACCAACCCTCGAAGGCGCTCGGCGGCAGATACACGCCGGAATCCAGCATCGAATGGAAGAACGCCGCGTACGCCGCCGCCGACTGGGTCCCGGCGATGGCGAAATTCGGAACGGCGGTCACGCCCTCGCCCACGAAGAACACGCTGAACAAGTTCCCGGCCCGCTGGATCACGTGCGGCACCCCCGCGGCACCCAGCGCGGCCCCGACCTCGGCGCGCAGTTGCTCGGACACTCGATCGACGTGGGCGTAGACCTCCGCAGTGGCCAGCCGCAGGGTGGCGAGGCCGGCCGCGGTCGCGATCGGATTGCCCGACAGCGTGCCCGCCTGGTAGACCCCTCCGATCGGGGCCAGGCTCTCCATCAGCTCGGCGCGACCGCCGAACGCTGCGGCCGGGAATCCCCCGCCCATCACCTTGCCGAAGGTCATCAGGTCGGGCTCGACCCCGTCCAGTCCGTACTGGCCGGACCGGGTGACCCGGAAGCCCGTCATCACCTCGTCGGAGATGAACAGGGCACCGTGCCGGCGGCTGATCTCGGCCAGAAACGTGTTGAAACCGACGCCGTCCTCGACCCCGGGCGGCACCACGCCCATGTTGCCGGCGGCCGCTTCGGTGATCACGCAGGCGATCTGGTCACCGAAGGCCTCGAAGGCCTCGCGTACGCCGGCCCGGTCGTTGTATTGGACGACGATGGTGTCGGCGGTCGTCGCCTCGGTGACGCCGGGGCTGCCGGGAATAGCCCCACCGGCGACCCGAGCGCCGGAGCCATGGCTGAGCGTCGCGACGCCGCTGCCGGCCGCAACCAGCAGGGAGTCGACGTGGCCGTGATAGCAGCCCGCGAACTTGATGATCTTGTCGCGGCCGGTGATACCACGGGCCAGCCGGAGCACGCTCATCGTCGCCTCGGTGCCGGAGCTGACGAGCCGCACCTGCTCGACCGGGGTCCGATCGATGATCGCCTCGGCCAGCTCGACCTCGGCAATCGTCGGGGCGCCGTAGGACGTGCCGCGCTCGGCGGCCTGGGTGACCGCGGCGATCACCTCAGGATGGGCGTGGCCGAGCAGCATCGGACCCCATGAGCAGATGAGATCGACCAGTTCGTTGCCGTCCAGGTCGTAGAGGTACGGGCCGTGCGCGCGGGCGATGAACCGCGGCGTACCCCCGACCGACAGGAAGGCGCGGACCGGCGAGTTGACCCCGCCCGGAGTGACCCGCTTGGCCCGGTCGAAGGCCTGGTCGCTGAGGGTCATCGGCGCGCCTGCCGGAGCGTCCATTCGAGAGCCCAGTAGGACAAGATCAGGTCGGCACCGGCGCGACGGATCGACAGCAGCGTCTCGTTGATCGCCGGCTCCCGATTGATCCACCCGTTGGCCGCGGCCGCCTCGACCATCGCGTACTCACCCGAGACGTTGTACGCGGCCACCGGCACGTCAACTGCTTCTCGGATCGCCCGCAGGACGTCCAGGTAACCGAGGGCCGGCTTCACCATGACGATGTCGGCGCCCTCGACCAGGTCCAGCGCCACCTCGCGCAGCGCTTCGCGCACGTTGGCCGGATCCTGCTGGTAGGTCTGGCGATCACCGCGGAGCGTCGACGCCACGGCCTCACGGAAGGGGCCGTAGAACGCCGAGGAGTACTTGGCGGAGTAGGCCATGATCACGGTGTCCAGGGCTCCGGCCGTGTCGAGGGCCGAGCGGATCGCGCCGACCTGACCGTCCATCATCCCGCTGGGTCCGACGACGTGGGCCCCGGCTTCGGCGTGCAGCACCGCCATCTGCGCGTAGATCTCCACCGTGGCGTCGTTGTCGACCGTCCCGGAGGCGGTCAGCACTCCGCAGTGGCCGTGCTCGGTGAACTCGTCGAGGCAGACATCGGACATGACCAGGCAGTCGTCCCCGACCTCGTCGCGGACCGCCCGGATCGCGACATTCAGGATGCCGTCCGGATCCAGCGCTCCCGACCCCTGAGCGTCCTTGCGCTCAGGGATGCCGAAGAGCATGACGCCGGCCAGCCCCGCGGCGGCGGCCTCCGCCGCCCCCCGGCGGAGCGTGTCCAGGGTGTGCTGGACGACGCCCGGGCATGGAGCTGATCGACCGCGGCTCGCTCCGCCCCTCGGCCACGAACATCGGCAAGATCAACTGCCGCGGCTCGACCCCGGTCTCGGCCACCATGGCCCGGATGACCGATGAGGTCCGCAGCCGTCGGGGCCGGATGACTGGCCTCACGCCGGAGGGCCGTGTGGTCGGTTGTGCGCGACGGGCAGCGGGCACTCAGACCCGCCGGCGGGTGGAGGGCTTCTTCTGGGACGGGCGAAGAACGGGCTCGCCGGCTTCGGTGAAGGAATCGCGACGGTCGGCAGCAAAGCTGGCCAACGCGTCGGCCAACTCGACCACCGAGGGCTTGGACGCAATCACGTCGACGCGCAGGCCGTGCTCCTCGCAGGTCCGCGCCGTGGCCGGGCCGATCACCGCGATGATCGTCGAGGTGTGCGGCTTGCCGGCGATGCCGACCAGGTTGCGCACGGTCGAGGACGAGGTGAAGACGACCGCATCGAACTTGCCCGTCTTGATCGCCTCGCGGACCGTCGCCGGCGGCGGGGTGGCCCGCACGGTGCGGTACGCGGTGACGTCCTCGACCTCCCAGCCGAGCTCCATCAGACCCTCGGCCAAGGTCTCGGTGGCGATGTCGGCCCGCGGCAGGAACACCCGGTTGATCGGGTCCAGGACGTCGTCGTAGGGCGGGAACTCCGCGGCCAGCCCGGCCGCCGACTGCTCGCCCTGCGGCGTCAGATCCGGCTCGATTCCCCAAGCCTGCAAGGACTTTGCGGTCACCTCGCCGACGGCGGCGACCTTCAGACCGGAGAACGCGCGGGCGTCCAGGCCGTAGTCCTCGAACTTCTCGCGGACCGCCTTGACCGCATTCACCGAGGTGAAGGCCACCCACTCGTAGCGCCCCTCGACCAGACCGCGGATCGCCTTGTCCATCTGCAGCGGGCTGCGCGGCGGCTCGACCGAGATGGTCGGCACCTCCTCGCTGTGCGCACCGTAGGTCCGCAACCGGGCCACCATCGGCGCTGCCTGATCCTTCGTCCGCGGCACGAGGACCTTCCAACCGAACAGCGGCTTGGTCTCGTACCAGCTCAGTTCGTGGCGTTGTTCCGCCGCGATCGCCCATGATCACGTGCACCGGATCGGCCGACGGTGGCTTGACCGATTTCACCGATGCCACCAGACCGTCCAGGGTCGTCGGCAGGGTGATCTGCTCGGTACTGCCGCCGTGCAGGGTGACGATCACATGATCATCTCCGGGGCGACCGGCCGACTTCGCCGCCTCGACCAGGTTGCCGACCATCGAGACCAGCGTGCTGACCACGATGGTCGTCGGCCGAGCCCCACTGCGCGGTGTTCGCCTTGGTGAACTTGCCGTCGGTGACCGAGGCGAACTGCACCGCCGCCGGCGTGGATCAGATCGATGCCCGCGTACTCGGGCACGGCAGTCAGGCTGGAGACGCCGGGGACGACCTCGAAGTCGATGCCACCCCGTACGCAGGCCGCGGCTTCGTCGGCCACGGCGTTGTCCAGGAACGGATCGCCGGTGACCAGTCGGACGACCCGCGCGCCCGCCGAGGCGTGCTTCAGCACGATCTTGGCGCGGGCCGACGGCGTCAGCGGCCTTGTGCTCTCGGTGAGGCCGATGGTGCTCACCTCGGCGCCCTCGCTCAGGGTGATCGCCGGGTGGTTGCAGGATGTCGCGTTGTCGGTCGTTGTCCAAGATCACCGAGCTGGCATCCGCGAGCGCGGCGATCGCGCCGAGGGTCAACAGATCGGGATCACCCGGCCCGGTGCCCACGAAGATCACTCGCCCGCGGGTCACGGGCGCGGCAGGAGTAGCGGTCGAGGTCTGGGTCCGGGGCTTACGAGCCGAGGATGTGCTCACTGACGTCTCACGTTCTGTTGTGAAGCCTGCCGCTGGTTCATCAACGGCTAGGGCCTTGTGGGTCCCGCAACTCCGACAGCACTTCGCCTGCTTGGTTGATCCCGAACTGCTCCGGATCGTCCGTCGAGTCGTGAGCCTCCCAATGGAGGACCCGACTCGCACCGACGATGATCACCCGCTTTGGTCGGTTCTGACAAGTTGCTCAGTAACGTTCTCCCAATTACAGCGGCAAGAGTCAAATCGAGACTTGTACCACGGACCGATTTGACAAGGCTGTGGGCACCGACCGGTGCCGTGCAACCGGCCTCGAGCCGAGCCAGGAATCCACGCTCCACAAGGGATTCCGCCCGCGCGACGGGGTTGTCGAGGGTCGCTAGCAGGGCCCGGAGATCGGGACTGAGAGAAGAATGAATTTCCAGCGCCAAAGCACCCTGTCCAGGAGCTGGGAGTACCACCTGGTGATCAAGGATTTGTGCTTGTAGGTTACTGACAACGATGTCTACATTCGGGCCCCCCGCCGCGCCGGCGTGGAGATCCACCAGACCGAGCCGCTGGAGGCCGGCGGCGGCCAGCACCACCGCGTCCACCGTGCCCGAGCGAGCGAGGCCGATCCGGGTGTCCACGTTCCCGCGAACCGGCACGATCTCCAGCTGCAGATCTCGGCCCCCCAGGCGTTCGCGATCAGCCCAGTCGAGGAGCTGTACGCCGCGCCGCGGGGCACCGGTGCCGATCCGGACGGATCCGGAGAGCTCCTCCAGCCGGCGGCCGATCAGCACGTCCCGGGTGTCTTCACGAGTGGGGATGGCGATCACCTCGAGCCCGGGCTCGGATGCGGTCGGCAGGTCCTTGAGCGAGTGCACGGCGACGTCGATCATGCCGTTGCGTAACGCGTCGCGGACCGCGCCGGCGAACACCCCGGTGCCACCGATTTCGGTCAGCTGACGCTGGTCGACGTCGCCGGTGGTCGTGACCCCGACGAAGGTCGAGGCGATGCCCCGCTCGGCCAGCAGACCGGCGATCAGCTCGACCTGTGCTCGGGCGAGGGGCGACCTTCGCGCGCCCAGCCGGATCGGGTGGGTGCCCTGGCCGCGGCCCACTAGGCGCTGACCTCCGGGGACATGACGGCGGCCACGGCCTGCGGGTCGAGCGCGAACAACTCACGCAGGGCGGCCGCGTAGTCGACGGCGTCGGGATCGGACGCCAACTCCTGCACCCGGACGGTCGGAGCGTGCAGCAGCTTCTCGACCACGCGGTGCACGGACTGCTGGATCTGGGCCCGTTGTTGATCATCGAGATCAGGGAGCCGGCTGTCGAGCCGCCGCAACTCGGCGGTGACCACGTCGGAGGCCATGGTGCGCAGGGCCACCACGGTGGGCGCGACCTGCGCCGCCCGGCGGAGTCCGAGGAACCCGGAGACCTCGGTCCGGACCAGCCGGCGGGCGGCCTCGACCTCAGCGGTGCTGGCCGGATCGAGTTGCTCGTCGACAAGCCGATCGAGATTGACCAGCGTGATGCCGAGGTCGGCGATGTCCGGCGACACGTCGGCGGGCAGGGCCAGGTCGACGACCCCGCGGACCGGCGTACCGGCCAGGTCGGCGACGCCGATGGTCATCGAGCGGGCTCCGGTGCAGGTCACCAGGACGTCGGTCTCGGCGAACGCGGCCGGCAGCTCCGACAGCGCGATCGCCCGCCCACCGACCGTGTCGGCCAGCCGCTCGGCCCGGGGCAGGGTGCGGTTGGCACAGGTGAGCTGCGCCCCGGCGGCGGCGGCGGTGCGCGCCGCCAGACCGGCCATGGCACCGGCGCCGACGACCAGCACCCGGCGGCCGGCGAGGTCACCGAGGTCGGCGGTGAGCAGCTCGTACGCGGCACTGACCAGCGAGCGACCGGCCGAGCCGACGCCGGTCTCGCTCTGCACCCGTTTGCCGACCCGGATCGCCTGCTGGAACAGCGAATTGAGCACCGTGCCGACGGTGCCGTGGGTCTGACACAGGGTCAGCGCGTTCTTTACCTGACCGAGGATCTGGTTCTCCCCGACCACGACCGAGTCGAGCCCGCTGGCGACCGAGAAGGTGTGGGCGACAGCCCCCTCGTCGAAGTAGACCCCACACATCGATCGCACCTCGACCACACCCAGACCGGTGAAATCGGCGAGGGCTTCGGTGGCGTCGTCGAGGGCGCCATGGAAACGGCTGACCGCCACGTACAACTCGGTGCGGTTGCAGGTCGAAAGCACGACGGCCTCGTCAATGTGCTCCGACGACACGAGCTGGTCGGCGAGCTTGGCCGACGACGCCGCGTCCAGGGCGAGCTGCGCGAGTTGGGTCACCGACGTCGACTTGTGCGACACGCTGACCACCAGAATGCTCATGCCCTGCTCCCCCTGCTCGGAACCAGCTTTCGGCCCATCAGTTCGTTCGGCTCGCTCGCGGCCGACCGGCCGGTCGGCGCGAATTCGGTCTTGCGTTGTTCGTGGTACGCGAGGATCTGCAGTTCCTGACCGAGGTCGACCTTGCGGACATTCACGTGATCGGGCACCACAAGAACCGTGGCAGCAAAGTTGAGGATGCTCGTGACACCCAGATACACCAATCGGTCAGCCACGCCCTGCGCAGCGTCCGACGGGGTGGCGATCACCGCGATGGCGGCACCGGTCCGCGAGACGACGCTCTCCAGGTCGACCAGATCGGAGATCTCCAGACCGTGGATCCGGTTGCCGACCAGGTCGGGTGATGGGTCGATCAGGCCGACCACCCGGAAGCCGCGGTTGTAGAAGCCGGAGTAGTTGGCCAGCGCCGTGCCCAGGTTGCCGAGCCCGACGATGATCACCGGCCAGTCGTGCGCCGAGCCCACCTCCCGACCGATCTGGAACCGCAGGTACTCAACGTCGTAGCCGACGCCCCGGGTGCCGTACGAGCCGAGATAGGACAGGTCCTTGCGCAACTGGGCGGAGTTGACGCCCGCTGCTTCGGCCAGCGCGCCGCTGCTGACGGTGTCGATCTCCTGATCGGCCAGCTGGTTGAGGGCCCGCAGATAGACCGGAAGTCGCGCGACCGTCGCATCGGGGATCCCTTTGAGGGTCGCCGAAGGCCGAACCGGATCATCCGGCAAGGTGTGCGACACAGGTCTCCTCGGCTTGGGGGCCAAACATTCTCACTCTAATCCTCGCTTGTGAAGTGATGCACAAAGTGGAGGTCGTGGGCGGCCAGGAGGCGTTCGCCGCGCGGGGAGAGCAGATAGCCGACCTCGAGGGACTCGGTCAGGCCGAGGGCCTTGAGTCGGCGGACGCGAATCTTGTAGTGGGCGCGATCCTCGCCGACGGCGGCGGCCAATTCGGTCGAGACCACGCCCGGGTTGTCGCCGATCTGCCGGAGCGTCCGCCAGGTCCACGGGTGGTCGGCGACCCGATCCATCCGATCCAGCTTGAACGTCAGGGCCGCCAGTTCGTCGTCGGACAGCGCGCTGCTCGCCCGGAGCGCGATCCGCGGATCGGGTCCGGCGAGCTCGATGCCGATCCGGTAGAGGTCGTCGCCGTTGCCCTTGGCGCTGGTCCAGCGCAGCAGGGCCTCGCGGGAGGCGAAGCCCGCCTCGTACGCGTCACTGTCGGTCAGCTCGGCTTCGGCGACCGGCTCGATCGAGGTCACCTGGACGATCACGCCGCGGGTGGTGAATCGCGAACCGACCTTCGGTCGCACCGTGCTCCAGCGGCGAAATGTGCAGTGCACCCGACCATCGATCAGCCCGTTGAGGGTCGGCGCGTTGAACATCATCTCGGGGTCGTCGGCTTCCGCTTCGTCGTCGGCTCTGGCTTCGTCGTCGGCTTTCGCTTGAGGGCCGCGGTCAACCGCTCCGGGTCCACGCGCCAGAAATCGTGCTGGACGCCGTCGACGAAGGTCACCGGCACCTGATCGCTGTAGAGCCGCTGCAACTCCGGATCGGTGTCCACGTCCCGTACGGCGTACTGGTTGCCGGTCTCGGCGCAGACCGCGGCCACCGTCTGGATCGCGTCCTCGCAGAGGTGGCAGCCGTCCCGGCTGAGCACCAGGACGCGGGCCTCGTTAGCCTCCGCCAAGGTCAGATCTCCAGCTCGGTGAGCACGTTGCGCAGCGCGCCCTTCTGGACCTTGCCGGTCGCGCCCCGCGGCAGCCGGTCGACCACCCGGACCACCGCCGGCCGCTTGAATTTGGCCAGCCGCCCGGCGCAATGCTCCATGATCAGCTCCGCAGTGATGGTGCCGGTGACAAAGGCGACGACCTGTTCACCCGTACGCGGATCGGCCCTCCCGACCACGGCAACGGCGTCGACGCCGGGCAGCTCACCGATCGCCTCTTCGACCTCGGCCGGATAGACGTTGAAGCCGTTGACGATGATCAACTCGCGGGCCCGATCGACGAGATAGAGCTCACCGGAGCGGAGGTAGCCGATGTCGCCGGTGCCGAACCAGCCATCATCGTCCGGCCCACCGTGCCCATCGGGCCAGTACCCGGAGAAGAGATTCGCGCCCCGGATGAAGATCTCGCCCGGCTCGGCGGGGTCGCTTCCGTCGGCGATGCGCACCTCGACCCCCGGTAGCGGACGACCGACGTGGCCGTGCTCCAGATGATCGGCGGTCGGGTGATCCTTGGTCGCGAAGGTGACCGAAACGCCAGGCGCCGCCTCGGTCAGTCCGTAACCTTGCTCGATCCGCAGGCCGGTCCGCGCAATGAACGCGGCCCGCAGCTCCGCGGTCAGCGGCGCGGCGCCGGAGACGACCGTGGTCACGGTGTCGTGCAGCTGGCGGCACCGGTCGTCGGAAATGATCTTGCTCAGCACGGCGGGCGCCAACGGGACGTTGGTCACCCGTTCGGCGGCGATGACCTCGAAGAATTCGTCCAGACCGTTCATGATCACCAACCGGGCACCGGCCAGCGCCCAGCCCCCGAGCACCGCGTTGAGGCCGAAGACGTGGAACAGCGGCAACATGGCCAAGGCCACGGTTTCGGTGGTGATCAATTCGAACGGCGCCACCTGGTCAAGGTGACTGAGCAGAGCCCGATGGGTCAGCATTGCCGCCTTCGGCGCACCCGAGGTGCCGGCCGTGTAGAGCAGCACAGCCAACGATTCGCGGTCCCGGGGTGAGTCGACCGGTGCGGCGTCCCGAGACGAGACCGAGCTCAGACCCTCGGCCGACAACGGGATCCGGCGGATGCCGGGCAGCTCCACGTCGGATGCGGTCAATAGCACCCGCAGGCCGCTGTCGGTGGCCAACCGTGCAAGCTCGGTCGCGCTGAGTTGCGGATTGATCGGGACCGCGACGATGCCGGCCCGCAGCGCGGCGAAGTACGCCACCACGAACTCGATGCTGTTGGGTCCGCTGATGCCGACCCGCTGCCCGGCGACGAGCCCCTGGGCGGCCAGTCCGGCGGCCAGCGCGTCGATCTCGTCGTCGAGCTCGGCCCAGGTCTTGCTGCGGCGTACCGGCTGGGGCTGATGACCTCCGGAGCGGGCCGATCTCGGTTCGACGACGGCGACCGCGTCCGGTCGGGCGGCCGAGTGGACCGAGATCAGCTCCGCGAGGTTGGTGAAGGCGCCGCCGGCGCGCGCCAGCGGCGGCAGCGGAGTGGACTCGGTCACGCGGGCGATTCTAATGTCCCTGACCTGGCGTCCGTCGGGACGGATTCCTCACCGGTGCCCAGAGTCACCGGCGTTAGGCTGACGGGCGTGACCGCACCGGAGAAGCCGACGTCCGGGCCGGGGCCTATCGATCCGGACCTGGTCGAACCGGTCCCAGGGACCGGCGCGTCCGAGGTGGTCCTTGATCCGGTGATCCGGGCGGACGTCCGGGCGGCCGCCTTCTTCGATCTCGACAACACCGTCATCCAGGGAGCCTCGCTCTTCCACCTGGGCAAGGCGCTCTATCGGCGGGGGTTCTTCCCGACCAGCGTCATCGTCAAGGGCCTGTGGTTCCAGGTCTACTTCCGGATCGCCGGTCGGGAGAATGCCGGTCACATCGAGAATGCGCGGCACGCATCGCTCGGCTTTATCGAAGGTCACACCGTCGAGGAAGTGACCCAGATCGGCAATGAGGTCTACGACGAGTCGATCGCGGACCGGATCTGGCCCGGCACCAGAGCTATCGCCCAAATGCATCTCGACGTCGGCCAGCAGGTCTGGTTGGTCACCGCCGCCCCGGTCGAGGTCGCCGGGATCATCGCCGCCCGGATGGGACTGACCGGAGCGCTCGCGACCACCGCCGAGCACGTCGACGGGGTCTACACCGGCCGGTTGAAGGGCGATCTGGTGCACGGCCCGGCGAAGGCGGAGTCGATTCGCGCGCTCGCGTACGAGCACGGATTCGATCTCGCTCGGTGCTTCGCCTACTCCGACTCGTACAACGACCTGCCGATGCTGTCGCTGGTCGGGCACCCGTGCGCGATCAACCCGGACCGTCGACTGCTCGCCCACGCCGAGGAGCAGGACTGGCAGATCCGTGACTATCGCACCGGCCGCAAGGCGGCGCGGGTCGGACTGCTGGGCGCCGGAGCGCTCGGTGCCGCCGCCGGGGCCGTGGCGACTGGGCTGGCTGTGCGCCGCTTCCTCAAGCGCTGAGCTCAGGTGCGGCTCTCGTACCGGGCCATCAGGTAGAGCGCCCCGGCCGACGCGAGGAGGTACAGCGCGTACCCGAAAAATCCCAACACGGCAATGGCTTCGGCCCGTCCGCTGGTCGGGTTGACCAGGCCTAGGATGATCACCCCGACGCTGACCAGCACCAGGACCGCCGCCCCGACGTAGACGAATCCCTTGAGCTGCTCGGCGTCGAATCCGGCACTGGGTTGCGGCGCCCGGGGCCGGCGTCGCCGGATCACCAGCACGCTGAACACCGCGAACGCCATCAAGATCACCGCCAGCGCCCAGAACACCCGTTCAGGCTAGCGCCCGGCCGAGCCCTGGGGCCTCTGAGGAAACTCATGTGTACGTGAGTTGCTGACGGTCTGCACAGGTTGCAACGTGTGCAGAGTGAGAGGAACTCATGTACACATGAGTTTCTTCACCGGGATCCGGCCGCGTCGGAGCACAGGGCGTCAGAGGCACGCGGTGTACGGGTGGGGCCGCGGGCGAGGGGCGTCGCGAGTGAACGGCGAAGGGACGCGTCAGAAGAAGGCGCTGCGCCGGTGGGTCAGCAGCGCGTAGAGGGTGTGCTGGATGGTTTCGCGCACCTGGTCGGTGATGTTGAAGACGACCATGGGGTCTTCGGCGGCTCCGGTCGGGAGCTCGTCGGTGGTGATCACTTCGCCGAACTGGATGATCCATTTGCTGGGCAACGGGATCATCCCGAGCACCCCAAGCCAAGGGAACAACGGCGTCACCGGAAAGTACGGCACGCCGAGGGCCCGGGCGAGGGTCGGGGCGGTGGAGATCAGCGGATAGATCTCCTCCGAGCCGACGATCGAGACCGGGATGATCGGCACCTGGGCCCGGATCGCCGCCGAGACGAAGCCGCCGCGGCCGAAGCGCTGCAGCTTGTAGCGGTCCGCGTACGGCTTGCCGAGGCCTTTGAAGCCTTCGGGGTAGACGGCGACGATCTGATTCGAGGCCAGCAGCCGCTCGGCGTCCTCCTGGCAGGCCAGGGTGGTGCCGATCTTGCGCGCGAAGTCATGTGAATAAGGGGTCTTGAAGATCAGATCGGCGCCGAGCATCCGGACGTGGCGGGCGATCTCGTCGTAGACGACCGCGTGCAGGATCATCCCGTCGAGCGGCATCGTGCCGGCATGGTTGGAGACCAGAAGTGCAGAGCCGTCGGTCGGTAGATTCTCGACCCCCCGCACCTCGACCCGGAACCATGATCGGAC
Organism: uncultured Actinomycetota bacterium; assembly: GCA_963731295.1. GTDB lineage: Bacteria > Actinomycetota > Actinomycetes > Propionibacteriales > Propionibacteriaceae > Microlunatus. The sequence continues at coordinate 289,482 of CAVSUP010000003.1, read as the reverse complement.
CAGGGGTCGCAGGGCCGGCAGAAAGATCTTGGTGGTGAAGTCGGGGTCGAAGCCGAATTCGTCGATGGCGTAGTCACCACTCAACCGGCTGCGAATGAAGGCGACGATGTCCTCGGTCGACCCCTGCCAGTCCACGCCGAGCGATCGGGCGGCGTCGACCACGGTGCGGAGCGGATCGTCGGCCAGGCCGCGGAGGCGCTCGACCGGGAGCGTCCGCAGCCCGTGCAGACCCTGGCGCAACAGGTCGGCCAGCTCGCCGAACACCGCTCCGAGCGACGGCGTCGCGGGTGGCTCGTCGGCCGGGTCGGTGTCGGGCGGCGGGTCCGGATCCGGGCCGGCCCGGCGCCCGCGTCGGCCGAAGTCGATGATGTCCGCGTCAGCCATCGTTGCCCGCTCGTACGCCGACCAGCCGGCTCACCGCCGCCAGACCGGACTCGACCCGCTCGCGGCTGATCAGTCCAGGGGCGGCCACCGCCGCGAACTCCTCCAGCGCTGCCCGACTGCTGTAGTGCGGTTCGAATCCGGCTGCCTCGAAGAACCGGGACGTGTCCATCCCCCGACCGTAGGTCAGCGCATCGATCTGGTCGATCGAGAAATCCATCAGCCGGGCCTGCCGGACCAGCGCGGCGACCGTCGGGGCGGCCTGCTGCAGGATGCCCACCGACGGGCGGCCCAGCTTCCGCAACGCCTGGGTCAGCGTGACCACATCGGAGGCGGCGACGTTGAAGGTCCCCGGGAGGTCGTTACGGGTGACCCGCAGGAGCGCTTCGATGGCGTCGGTGGGGTGGAGGAACTGCAGGCGAGCGTCGAAGCCCATGACCCGTGGCACGACCGGCATCGACAGGTAGCGAGTGACATGGCTGTCGACCCCGGCGCCCATCAGATTCGCCAGCCGCAAGGTGGTGACCACGACGTCGGGCCGCCGGCGGGCGAGACCGCGGACATAGCTCTCGATCTCGACCGAGTCCTTGCCGAAGCCGGTACGCGGCTGGACCCGTGGCGACATGTCCTCGGTGAACTTGGCCGGGTCACGCGGCGAGGCGCCGTAGACCGAGACCGAGCTCTGGACCACCAACTTCGCGAAGCTCGGCGCCTTCTGGCAGGCCGCCAGCAGTTGCATGGTGCCGATGACGTTGATCTCTTTCATCGACGACCGGCCGCCGGCACTGCCCGGGGTGGCCACCATCGCCATATGGACGACGGTGTCGACCTCCCGGCTCGCGATCACCTTGGCGATGACCGGATTGCGGATGTCGGCGCGGACGAAGGACACCTCACCGAGATCGTGCCGCGGGGGGGTGACGTCGACGCCGACGACGGTGACTCCGTCGTCGGCGGCGAGCGAGCGAGCGAATCGGGCGCCGAGGTCACGTGAGACCCCGGTGACGAGGACAACCCGCTCGGCGGCCACCAAGACGCCTGGTCTGAGCGCTACTTGCCAGCGCGACGGCGCTGGATGCGAGTGCGCTTCAGCAGCTTGCGGTGCTTCTTCTTTGCCATCCGCTTGCGGCGCTTCTTGATGACCGAACCCACGATGTAACCTCTCGATCCCGAGACGGCTTACTGGTCCCGGACGTGCTTAGAATGCCGACGCGTGTCGCCGGACAACAGGGCATGTTACCCGTCAAGCGAGGGTGGATGCGAGTCCTGACCACGCCGGGACGGCGGTCACCCCCGGGGAGGGGTAGGGCTACCCCCCATGGGAACGGGTGGTCTACCTCATTACGCGCGGGGTCGGTGCGGACGAGGCTGAAGCCATGCTCGGACCTGCCCTCCACCAACTACTCCAAACCATGTCCATGTTCGGCGCGATGATCCATCTGCCGACCGGTCATTGCGCGGCCCTGTTGCTGCTGATGATCGGCCTCGCGAGCGGCACCGTCGCCGCGATCCGTCGGCTGCACCGCCGGCCCCTTGCGTCGTTGGTGACCCCGAGGTCGTCACCGGTGGCACCGCTACGCTGAGCCGGGTGCTGTCCTATCTCGAGGATTTCCTCCCTGGCGCCGGTCGGCGCAGCCCAGCCCGGGCGTGGCTGACATCGGACGCCCCCCAGCTGAGTCTCAACGGAGACTGGAAGTTCCGCTGGTCACCGAGCGCGATCGCGCTCACCGACGACGCCGCCGATCCAACCTTCGACGACACCGGCTGGGACTGCGTCACCCTCCCCCAGCATTGGGTGCTGCCACCCGGTGGCCCCTACGGCCAACCGATCTACACCAACGTGCAGTACCCGTTCCCGATCGATCCGCCGTACGTGCCCGACGAGAATCCGACCGGTGATCATCGACGCCGCTTCACATTGCCCGACTGGGACTACGAGCGACTGCTCCTCCGGTTCGACGGCGTGGAGTCGATCTATCGCGTCTGGCTGAACGGAACGGAGGTCGGAATCGGCAAGGGCAGCCGGCTTGTGCAGGAGTTCGACGTCACCGAACTGGTCCGGCCCGGTCAGAACGTGATCATGGTCCGGGTCCACCAATGGTGCTCGATGAGCTATCTGGAAGATCAAGATCAGTGGTGGCTGCCGGGAATCTTCCGCGACATCACGCTGCTCGCCCGTCCGGCGGGAGCCATCGACGACGTCTGGCTCCGGACCGGGTACGCGGACGGTAATGGATCCGTCGATCCGGAGTTGATCGCCAGCGACCTCGCCTTTCCGATCACCATTGATGTGCCGGAACTCAATTCGTCGCGGACCTTTGCCAGCCCGGCCGAGGTGACCGCGTACGAGGTCGGCGAGGTGGAGTCGTGGAGTGCGGAGTCGCCGCGGCTGTACGAGGCGTCGGTCCGCTCGGCCGGCGAGGTGGTCACGCTGCGCTTGGGATTCCGCAGTGTGGCGATCGACGGCGACCGGTTGTTGATCAACGGCCGATCGCTGACCTTTCGCGGGATGAACCGGCACGAGACCCACCCGGTCCGCGGACGGGTGTTCGACCTCGATCACGCGCGAGCTGATTTGATCATGATGAAGCAGCACGGCGTCAACGCCATCCGGACCAGTCACTATCCTCCGCATCCACGGGTCCTCGACCTGGCCGACGAGCTCGGCTTGTGGGTGATCGACGAGTGCGATCTCGAGACACACGGCTTCGTTTTCCTTGGCTGGCAGGGGAATCCGAGCGATGATCCGCGCTGGGAAGCGGCCTACCTCGACCGGATCGAGCGGACCGTCGAGCGCGACAAGAACCATCCCAGCATCGTCATCTGGTCGCTCGGCAACGAGTCGGGCACCGGAGCGAATCTGGCTCAGATGGCGACCTGGGTGCGGGCTCGTGATCATGAACGACCGGTGCACTACGAAGGCGACTACGTCGGCGCGTACACCGACATCTACTCCCGGATGTATCCCAATCTGACCGAGACCGAAGCGATCGGCTCCGACTCGGGCCGCATCTCCTACCTCGCGGCCCCGGCCGAGGCGGTCCGGGTCCGCAGCAAGCCTTTCCTGCTCTGCGAGTATGCGCACGCCATGGGCAACGGCCCCGGCGGATTGAGCGAGTACGACGAACTGGCCGACCGCTATCCCCGGCTGCACGGGGGCTTCATCTGGGAGTGGCGTGATCATGGTCTGCTGACCCACGCACCGGATGGCACGGCCTTCTACGGCTACGGCGGCGACTTCGGCGAGATCGTGCACGACGGCAATTTCGTGATGGACGGGATGATCCTGCCCGACGACACGCCGATGCCCAGCCTGGCCGAGTTCGCCGCCGTCAACGCGCCGATGATCTTCACCCTCCGCGGCTCAGCTCTGACCGTTCGCAACCGTTACCACTCGCTGGCGAGTGATCATCTCAGGTTCGAGGCGATCAGCGAGGTCGACGGGCGGCCGGTGCACCAGGTCGGGATCGAGGTGCCATCGATCCCGGCCGGCGAACAGATCGACGTCTCGCTGCCGCACGAGGTGTGGGAGATTGCCGATGACGGCGAGACCTGGCTGACCGTCCGCGCCTCGCTGGGGGCGGACGCTCCGTGGGCTCCGGCCGGGCATGTCGTGGCCTGGCAGCAGTTCGCCCTTCGACAGGCTCAGGGCACGGAGGGGCCGGGTCAGGGACTTCGACAGGCTCAGGGCACGGAGGGGCCGGGTCAGGGACTTCGACAGGCTCAGGGCACGAAGGGGTCCGCTCAGGCCCTTCGACAGGCTCAGGGGGTGGAGGCCCATCGACAGGCTCAGGGAACAATAGGTCCGGGTAAGGCGTACTCCTTCGATTCCGCGACCGGGCGGCTGACGTCACTGTTCGGGATGGAGGTCGATGGACCGCGGCTGGAGTTGTGGCGAGCGCCGACCGACAACGACCGGAGCGACCAGCGCGGGTCGTACGAGCTGGGGGCTCCCGAGGATACTGATGGTGAGGGTGTTCCCGGAGCGTCGTCGGAGAGTCGCTGGCGGGCCCGCGGGCTCGACCGACTGGTGCATCGGGTCACCGGCCTGACGCATGATCAATACGGGCTGTCGGTCCGGGTGCGGAGCTCGGCTGCGAACAGCGGGCAGTCGGTCGAGACGAGTTACCGCTGGTGGTTCGAGCATGATCAACACGACCTTGATCAACTGCGACTGCTGGTCCAGGTGGTGCCCTCGAGCGGCTGGGACTGCAGCTGGCCGCGGGTCGGCGTACGGTTCGATCTCCCGGGCTCGATTCAGCGGGCGAGCTGGTTTGGTACCGGTCCCCTGGAGTCGTATCCCGACACCCGACGAGCCGCCCGGGTCGGCCGCTTCAGCGCGGCGATCGACGAGCTGAACGTCGCCTACTCCCGTCCGCAGGAGACCGGTCATCGGCCGGAGCTGCGCTGGCTGGAGCTCGCCGACCAGCAGCAAGCAAGGCTGCGCGTCGAGACGATGCCCAGTCCGAGCCGCCATCGGCCGGGATTCACCCTGACCCGACACACGCCCCACCAGCTCGATGCCGCACCGCACCCGCACCAACTGACCGACAGCGGGCACAGCTACCTGTTCATCGACGACGCGGTGCACGGCGTGGGCTCACGGGCGTGCGGATTCGACGTGTTGCCCCAGCACGCGCTCTGGCCGCGGGCCCGGGCATTCGCGTTGCGGTTGACTCAGCCGACGTCGTAGTAAGCCCGGGCGAGATACTCGTCCAGAGCCTGCTCCGAGATCCGGAAACTGCGTCCGAACTGGACCGCTTCCAGCTGCCCGGAGTGAATGAGCCGGTAGACCGACATCTTGGACAGTCGCACCGTCGCTGCCACCTCGGCGACGGTCAAGAACTTGCCTGTCGGCAGTCCACCGCCCAACCGTGTGACGCCCCCGGCACCGGATTCAGCCGACCCAGAACTGGTCGACCCTGACTTGTCGTTCATCGACGTAACACCCATTTCCGCACCCGCCCAGCGCCGGCTTCCCCTCCGGCGTCGTGTGGTACAGGAGTGAGAGTAGTGGCAACCGATGCAGTTGGTACAGCAGATCCACAGGTAATCCCGGCGACATGCCGACCAGGTTGTTGACCGCATGCGAAACTTGCCTAAACTACGCCGCTGCAATTCGCGTGCGCAGACTTCGGCTCAGACGCCGGGATCCAGCCCGAGCTCGGGGTAGACCGCTTGACGGGTGGCCAGGATGGCCTGATCGACCCGACTCTCCGGCGAGATGCCCTGGTCGAACGGGATGAAACTGGCGTCGGCGCCGTCCGACATCGTGCGGGGCGCCGTCTCCCCCAACTCCTGTCGCCACGCCTCGGGAACGCGGGTGCTCGGGTCGATCGGCTGGCCGCTGACGATACCGAGCAGATGGGTCCAGGCCCGGGGCACGACGTTCAGCACCGCGTACCCGCCCCCACCGGTGGAGATCCAGCGGCCCGCGCAGACTTCGTCGGCCAGCGCGGCCAGGGCCAGGTAGGAGGCCCGCTGCCCGTCGACGGACAAGTCGAGGTCGGCCAGCGGATCGTGCGTATGCGAGTCGCAACCGTGCTGGGTGATCAGCACGGTCGGGCGATGGGCCCGCAGCACGTCCGGCACCACGGCGTGGAAGGCCCGCAGCCAGCCGGCATCAGTGGTCCCGGGCGGCAGGGCCACGTTGACCGCGGTCCCCTCCGCCCCGGGTCCGCCGGTTTCATGGGGGAAGCCGGTGCCCGGGAACAAGCAGGCGGGCGTCTCGTGCAGGCTCACCGTCATGACCCGCGGATCGTCGTAGAAGATCGCCTGGACCCCGTCGCCGTGGTGGACGTCCACGTCGACGTAGCCGACGCGGTCACAGCCGTTGTCCAACAGCCAGCGGATGGCGACGGCGATGTCGTTGTAGACACAGAAGCCACTGGTGCGATCGGGCATGGCGTGATGCAGCCCACCGCTCACGTTGCTGGCCCGCAGCACCTCGCCGCTCCACACCCGGCGAGCGGCTTCGACACTGGCCATGGTCACCCGGGCCGAGATCTCGTGCATGCCGGGGAAGATCGGGTTGTCACTCGTCCCCAACCCGTGTCGCGGGCTCGGCTCGCCCCGTCGGACGGCCTCGATGTAGTCGCGGGTGTGCACGGTCTCGAGCTGACCGAGGTCGACTTCGGGCGGCGGCACGACGGTCAGCCGGTCGAGCACGCCGAGCTGGCGCGCAAGCGAGATGGTGTTCTTGACCCGGCCGGGGCCCATGGGGTGGTCGGGCCCGAAGTCGTATTTGGTGAGTTCCTCCGAGAAGACGAGCAGGCCGCTCATCCGCGCGGGCTCTGGGGGTCCCGAGCTGCGGCGGCCAACTCGCGACTCCGGTCGCGCGCCGCCTCGATGGCCCCCATGAACGCCGCGCGGACCTTGTGGTCCTCCAACTGGCGTACGGCGGCCGCCGTAGTGCCACCCGGCGAGGTGACCCGCTCGCGCAGCACCGTCGGATGCTCGCCGGTCTCGCGCAGCAGCTTAGCCGAGCCGAGCATGGTCTGGACGACGAGCTCGGTGGCGATGTCGCGCGGCAGTCCGAGGTGGACGCCGGCCTCGATCATCGCCTCGACGACGAAGAACAGATAGGCCGGACCCGAGCCGGAGATGGCGGTGACGGCGTCCTGGTAGCGCTCGGGGACCGTGACCACCCGGCCGGTGGCGGACAGGATCGTGCTCACCCGGTCCAGATGGTCCTGGCTGCTGTGCCGGCCCGGGGAGATCGCCGCCATCCCCTCGTCGACCTGGGCCGGGGTATTGGGCATTACCCGGACCACCGGCACCCCGTCAGCCAAAGCCGACTCGATCGACTTGGTGTCGACCCCGGCGACTAGTGAGACGACGAGCGTGCCCGGAGTGATCACCCCGGAGAGCTCTTCGAGCAGATCGCGGATGTCCTGAGGCTTGACCACCAGGATCACGGTCTCGGCGTCGCGCGCCGCCTCGACGTTCTCCAGCATCCGGATGCCGTATTTCGCGGTCAGCTCGTGCTGTCGTTCGGGGCGTCGGTCGGTCGCCACGATCTGGTCGGCGTCCCAACCGGCCCGGAGCAGACCCGACAGCACCGTCTCGCCCATCACCCCAGCGCCGAGGATGGCCAGGCGAGCGGTGGTGGAGGACGTCACGAGGTCAACCTACCGGCCGGCGACGAGCCGGCCCGCCACCAGTTCGGCGATCTGGACCGCGTTCAGCGCGGCACCCTTCCGCAGGTTGTCGTTGGCGATGAACAGCACCAGGCCCTTACCGGCCGGGGCCGACTGATCCGCCCGGATCCGGCCGACGAAGCTCGGATCCTGCCCGGCCGCATCCAATGGGGTCGGCACCTCGATGAGGGCGACCCCGGGCGCGGCGGCCAACAGCTCAGTGGCTCGCTCCGGGCTCAGGTCGTCGGCGAACTCGGCGTGGATGGCCAGCGAGTGACCCGTGAAGACCGGGACCCGTACGCAGGTGCCGGCGACCAGCAGATCAGGGAGATGGAGGATCTTGCGCGACTCGTTGCGGAGCTTCTGCTCCTCGTCGGTCTCGCCCGATCCGTCGGCCATGATCGACCCGGCCAGCGGCAGGACGTTGTACGCGATGGGCTTCACGTACTGGCGAGGGGCCGGGAAGTCGACGGCGGTGCCGCTGAACGCGAGACCGGACGCGCGTTCGGCGACCGCGCGCACCTGGGTGTCCAGCTCGGCAACCCCGGCGCCGCCGGATCCGGACACGGCCTGGTAGGTCGCGACCAGCAACCGACGAAGTCCGGCGGCCCGGTGCAGGGGGGCGAGCACCGGCATGGCGGCCATCGTGGTGCAGTTGGGATTGGCGATGATGCCTTTCGGCGGTCGGATCGCATCCTCCGGATTGACCTCGGAAACGACCAGGGGGACCTCGGGGTCCATCCGCCAGGCCGAAGAGTTGTCGATGACGATCGCGCCGGCCGCGGCGACCTTGGGTGCAGTGGCGAGTGAGGCCGACTTGCCATTGGAGAACAGCGCCAGGTCGAGGCCAGTGAAGTCGGCGGTGTCGGTGTCCTCGACGGTGATCTCCCCGTCCTGCCACGGCAGCCGGGTCCCGGCGGACCGTGCAGAAGCGAAGAATCGGATCTCGGAGGCGGGAAAGTCGCGCTCCGCGAGCAGCCTCCGCATCACCCCGCCTACCTGTCCGGTGGCTCCAAATACCCCTACGCGCATGGGGTCAGCCTAAGTCCTGGCGGTGAGGTCTCCCATGGTTTCCAAACCGTGGAATCTGTCGCTAGGGGTCGATCGATCACCGGCGTACCGGAAGTATTGCGGTCAACCGTCGCTGGCCGACCCGGTCACCTTTGGCCCCGACCTCAGTGGGCGGGGGGCGGGGGCTGGTCCCCGGGCCGGACCAGTCCGCACTGGAAGGCCATTGAGACCGCCTGGGCGCGGTCGCGAAGACCGAGTTTCATCAGGATGCGGCCGATGTGGGTCTTCACGGTCGCGGGGCCGACGACCAGGTGGCGGGCGATCTCGCTGTTGGACAGACCGTGGGCGATCAGCACGAGCACCTCGCGCTCCCGTTGGGTGAGCTGCTCGACGGCCATCGGCGGCGGAATGCCGCTGTCCGGCCGGGCGGCGAAGTCGCTGAGCAGTCGGCGCGCGACCGGCGGATCGATCGCGGCACCTCCGGACGCGACGTCGTGGATGGCGGCGAAGAGCGCGGCCGGCCGGGCGTCCTTCAGCCAGAATCCGGACGCCCCGGCCCGCAAGGCGGCATAGACCGCGCCGTCGTCGTGAAAGGTCGTCAAGATGATCACCCGGATCAGATGGTCCGGGTCGGTCAGGTGGGCGGTGGTCAGCCGCCGGGTGGCCTCGACCCCGTCCATCCCGGCCATCCGGACATCCATCAAGACGATGTCCGGCAGGAGCTCCATGGCCAGGCGTACGGCGTGCTCGCCGTCGCCCGCCTCGCCGACCACGGTGATCGCGGGTTGGGCGTCCAACTGCATCTTCAATCCGGTTCGGACGAGGGGCTGGTCGTCGACGATCAGTACGCGAACGCTCACCGGCCTCACCCGATGCCGACGGCGGTGCTGATCGTTGCGGTGGACGGCGGGATGGGCAGGGTCGCGGTCACCACGTAGCCCTGGCCGTTGGCCCCGACCCCCGCGTCCAGCCGCCCGTCCAAGGCCGCCGCCCGCTCCCGCAGTCCCGGGAGCCCATACCCGATGGAGAGGGCGTGGTCGTCGACGCCACCCGAACCGTCGTCGACGATCTCCAAGATCAACAACTCGGCGCTCCAGACGAATCGCACCCGCGCCGCCGTGCCGGACCCGCTGTGTTTGAGGCTGTTGGTCAGGGACTCCTTCACAATGCGGTGGACGGATCGCTCGAAGCTCTGCGGGAGCGGGGGGACGCAGCCACTGACGTCGAGCGTCACCTCGAGGCCCGCCCGGCGGACGTCGTCGATGACGTGCGCGAGGTCGTTGAGTCCCGGCTGCCGTTGCCGGTCGGGTGATGGCGCCAGGGAACCGTCGGCCATCACGCCGAGCAGGCGGCGGAGCTCACCGACCGACTCCCGCCCGACGTCCCCGATGTGCTCGAGGGCCTGATCCGCCTGCCGGGGATCGGACTCGAGGACCGCTCGAGCCCCGTCGGCCTGCAGCACCATGACGCTGACCGAATGCGACACGATGTCGTGCAGCTCCAGCGCGATCAGGTGGCGTTCGTCCGCGCGGGCCTTGGCCGCGGCGGCCGCCCGGCTGATCTCCAGGTCCTCGATCCGGTGACGACTCCGCCGTACCCCACGACCCAGCCCCCAGGCGCCGAACGTGAGGGCCACGTTGAACAGCCCGACCGTCAAGGCGATGGCCCAGGCGCTCGACCCGGGGGACTGCCGGATCTCGCCCTGGATGGCCACCGCTGGGCTGAGGAGCATCGCCAGCGTCAGCGCGATGATCGAGGTCCTGCGCTCGCACCGACTGGCGACCGTGTACTGGGCGACCAGCAGCCCGAGGGTCGGGCGCAACTGCGGCAGGAACAGGGCTCCGATCACGATGTGGAGCCAGATCAGGCAGAAGACCGGGACCGGCTTGATGGTGCGCCATGGGAGCGGGAGGAATCCCGCGCTCGCGTACAGGACGATCGGCAGGCCGGGCCAGGGGTTCAGGACGCCGCTGAACAGCAGGAGGTCCACGATCGCGACGACCGCCATGAGCCCGAACTCCCGCAACGGCGGTCGGAAGGTCCCGGCCGTGAGGCGGCGCAACTCTCCCGACGCCGAACCGCTCATGGAGCGTCGGGCCCGGACGCCCGGAGCAAGGTGGTGGGGTCGAGGATGGCCGCCGGCGGGGCGACGTGCTGCGACCAGCAACCCCGGTGGGGACCGGCGATCGGTCCGTCCTCGCTCGACGCGGGCGGGGGTTCCTGACAGCCGCCGAACAGGCGGCACCATTTGAAGGCCACCTGATCCCAGCCGCCGGCCGCGACCTCGACCATGGGCACCCCGGGTATCGACATGTCCGCGACCGGGTGCGGCAATTCCTCAGGCAGCGAGATGTCGTTGTCCGCGAGCATCTGGTAGACGTCGTCGGCAGCGACCGGCGCGCCCCTGGCCAACAGCTTCGAAACCCGGCCCATCCGGAGCACCGTGGGAGCCGTGGTCGGAACGGGACGCGCAAGCATGGCCAGAGCGACGGCGTCGGGGTCGTCTGCGCCACTGGCGAATCGCTGAATGCTGGTCACCGCTACCTGCTCGGTCAAACCATCGGCGGCCCAGACCTTCACGCTCGCCGCGACGACGCCCTCGTACGAACTGATGCTGCCGGCCCGGACCAGGACGCCGATTCCTTCGCCGACCACCGCCTCGTCGTCGACCACAGCCTTCTCGGCCGTACGCGAGAGCAGCACGCCGGGAATCGATCGCGGCCGGTCGTCGCGCACACTCAGATCGAGGTAGGCCACCGAGGTCTCAGCGCGGCGCGGCGGCTCGAGTGAGTCGGCCAGCCGTTCGGTGTGCTCGCGGGTGTGGGGGTCGAACGTTGACGCCAGTTCGGGGCTGAGGGCCGCGCGCAGGAACGTGCGAGCCTCGCCCTTCTCCTCGAGCCGGAGCGCCTGGATGCCCTGCATTCGCAGGGTCGCCGCGACCAGTCCGTCGGCCCGACCGGTGGACTCGTGGGCCCGCCGCTCGGCGATCTCGGCCAGCTGACCGACGGCCTGATCCAGGCAGCTGGCGCCGCCGAGGGCCAGCGCCATCCCGGCATCGGCCTGGAACATCACATCTGCATCCCGGCGTTCGGCCGCGCTGCCGGCGGACACGGTGATGGGCAGGCTCGCCCCGCGGACGACGCCGATCGGCGTGTCACCGGTCGCGTTGTAGAGGGTGACCTCCGGAGTCACGACATAGTCGCCGGGCTCGGCGAACGGGAATCCCGACGCACCGAAGGTCAGGTTCAGATTGTCGTGCAACGCCTCTCCGGGGGAGAGCGCGATCCGTTCAGGGTCAGCAACGTCGAAGCAACGCCGCATGAACGGGGCGAAGCTCTCGCCCGAGCCCCCTGCACCGCCCGGGCCGGTCGGGCCCGTCGGGCGCTGGATCAACACCGACAACATGCCCGCCTTGGCGTCGAGGATGTGCCGCGGCACGCAATACCGCTGCCGTCCGACATTGCGCAGCGACACCTGAAGATAGATCGGCTGGCCATATCCGTACGTGGTGCCGGCCTCCGGCGGAGTGAGCTGAAGGCGCAGATCGGGGACTGGGGGCGCGGTGGGTGGCGGCCGATCACCGGTGATCCAGTAGCGCGCCGACCCGAACGGATCACCGCCCGGAATGACCTGGGACCGTGGCCCGTGCAGGAGAAAATCCAATTCGTCGCGATCGAAGCGATACCGGAAGCGCTTCCAGAATTCGCTCACGGCGCCGCCTTCAAACATCCAGTCGTAATTCATGAACGACAGCGAGTTGGTCTGTCCGACCTCCGGGAGGAAGCGGTGAGTCAGATTCATCGAATGTCCGAGCTCGTGCACCGCAGCCGTGAGGACTCGGCGGGCAAATTCGGACTGGTCGTAGCGGCGAGCGACCTCGCCCAGGAAAACTGCCGCACCCTGACGGGGGAACTCGTCGGCGAAGTCGAACATGACGCCGATCAGGCCCTCCCGGTCCGTCCGGGACAAGAGCATCAGGTGGAGCTTCCAGGCAGCGCCGGACAGCGGAGTTTGTGCCGCCCGGCCCAACTGATCATTGAGCTGGGTGAAGATGTCCGAGCCACCCCACGTTCCTCCCGCGGGAGCGGAAATCCTTTCCTCGATCAGCATTGGGTGAAGATCAATGCCGTGCGCCTCGAGAACGTCGGCGATCTCGAGCGCGCCGATGGCGAGCTGGACGATGGGCGGGTTGAGCTCGGCTTCGCAGGCGATCTCCAGGGTCATCTCGCGCAGGGTGGTGCTCTCCTGGACCGTGTGCATGGTCAGCCGGAATCCCGCGTCGAGGGTGTCGAGGGGATCGTCGAGCGTGAAGGTCACCTCGACGACGCCTTCAACATCATCGAGGGTGCGGAGCGTCACCGAGCCGGTCGCGGTGTCGCCCGAGGCCGCCAACCAGATCGCGGGTGCGGTGGCGGCCCCGGACTCGGCGACCGAGAACGGTAGCTGGGGACGGGTCCTCAGATAGAAGTCGGTCGTACCCGACGAAGTTCGCCATTGGAGGTCCGCGCTGAGGGTTTCGACCGCGGCCCGGGCCACGGCCGCCGCGATCACCGACCCCGGCCGCCGGTCATGTTCAAGCGAAGCCTCGTCGATCAGGGCCGCCGCGATCGTGGCGAGCGCGTAGTCGGAGCCGTCGTCCAGGTGGTCGATATCGGATCCGCGCACGCTCGGTGGCGCGCCATTCTCCACGCGCACTTGCACATTCCAGCGGCCGTCGTCGGCCACATATCGACCGCGAGCCGGGAGCGCGCTCCCGGATCGTTTCTGTTCGAACGGTTCATCTTCGATGGCCAAAGAACGCATTTCGGGCTCCCGTCAGGCAGCGGCCATGGATTGAATTCTTCTGCGGGTAGCCGCTTCCGTCAATCCAACCGAGGTAGCGGAGCGAGCACATCACCCGGGGGGTGGAGATCGACCCTCCGCCTGGCGGTGGACCTGGCTGCATTTGACCCTCGTGGCGATGACACACCCCGCCCACCTATCACCATTCTTTTCGCCCTTAGCCGCCGCTGAGGGCCCGCCGAACCCGAGACGGGTGGAGAGCGAAGTTCATCCTGAACGCGGACGAAAAAGCGCGGACATTCGACCACAGTCGAGTAAGGCCCGGCATCAGCTGGGAAAACCGAAGGAGTTGGCGTGGACAGCCCGATGATCCGATGCACCATCTCTGGACCGGGCGACTGCCGGGCGCACTCGCGGGCGCGATCAGCCGAGATGGGCGCCACCCTCCAGGCTGGAATCACCGTCGGGCACCTCTGCGGTTCGGCAAGCAGCAGCGTGGCCAGGGCCGACGCACTCACCAGTGGGTGACGGCCGTGGCCAGCAGGGTGGTGCGACCAGGGAGGATGGTCGGCGTGACATCCCTCAGGCCGCCCCTGGATCGGAGTCGGCTCGGGCTGGAGATCATCATCCTGCTCGGACTGTCGCTCGGGCAGTCCGGCATCTACTCCGTGCTGCGGATCATCGAACGCCTGACCCGACCGGAGCCGCTGGGCCAGCAGACCTCGACGCTGAATGCCTCCGCGACACCGGACCGTCCCTGGCTGGATCTGAGTTATCAACTGGTGGGCATCGCGTTCGCGTTGGTGCCGGTACTGCTCGCCCTTTATCTGCTCAACCTGACCAACCGACCGGCCGGCCGACTGATCGGCCTCGACCTGCGGCGGCCGCGTTTCGACCTCGCCTTCGGCGCAGTGATCGCCCTGGGCATCGGCGTACCCGGACTGGGCTTGTACCTCGGCGCCCGGGCCCTCGGTTTCAACACCGCGGTGCAGGCCTCGGGTCTGGCCGACAACTGGTGGACCATTCCGGTGCTCATCCTGTCGGCGTTCCAGAATGCGGCCCTCGAGGAAGTGATCATGATCGGCTATCTGTTCGCTCGCTTCCGCCAACTCGCCTGGCGACTGCCGGTCATCATCGTGATCAGCGCGGTGATCCGTGGGTCGTACCACCTCTATCAGGGCTTCGGCGGCTTCGTCGGCAACCTGATCATGGGGGCGATCTTCGGGCTGATCTATCTGAAGTGGAAGCGCGTCGCCCCGCTGATCATCGCGCACACGCTGCTCGACATCGCCGCCTTCGTCGGCTATGCCCTGGTCGCGCCGTACGTCGACTGGCTCTGAAGTCGCCGCTTGGGCGGCCGGCAGGAGTGCAGCGAGAGGGGTTCGTCCTTCGGTCCCGGCTGGGCCTACCCTCAGAGCGCGTTGGCGACTCCCCCGCCGTCGACGGCGTAGGACGGATGGACCGGAGCGGCCAGGTGCAGCCGGGCAAAGGCCAACGACTCGGCGAGATCAGCCTCGCGCTGAGCCCGGGTGCCGCTCTTGCGTGAATTGACCTCGAGCACCACATGTCCGGTGAAGTCGGATTCGGCGAGGTACTGCAACACCTTGCCGGCCTGCTGGTCCCCGCGGCCGGGGACGAGGTGCTCGTCCTTGACCGAACCCGAGCCGTCGGTGAGGTGGACGTGCCGCAGCCGCGAGCCCCACGACCGGGCCAGATCGAGTGACTGCTGGTTCGCCGTCGAGGCGTGGGAGAAATCCAGCGTGAGATCGGCGTAATCGAGGTTGGTCGGATCCCAGCCGGGCATGTACGCCTTGAGCTCGCCGCCCGGCGTCCGCCACGGATACATGTTCTCCACGCAGAACAAGATTCCGGTCTCCTCGGACAGCCGGCGTACGCCATCGACAAAGCCCCGCGCATAGTCGCGCTGCCAGCGAAACGGCGGATGCACGACAACGACATCGGCATCAAGCCGCTGAGCCGCCTCGGCCGAGCGCTGCAACTTCGCCCACGGATCGGTGCCCCACACCCGTTGGGTGATCAACAAGCACGGAGAATGGATCGCCAGCACCGGAATCTGGTGATAGTCACGGAGCTTTTCCACGGCGTCGATGTCCGCGGCGACCGGATCGATGCCCACCATCACCTCGACGCCGTCGTAGCCGAGTCGACGACCCAACTCGAAACCGCTGGAGGTGGTCTCGGGATAGACCGACGAGGTGGACAGGCCGACCTTGGCCTTCGCCACCTTGATCAGCTCCCCGCCCGGATCGGTGGGCGGATCGTTGTCATCAGGCACCCCATCAGCCTAGACCGGTTGTTTCCAAGGGGGCGACCCCCTTGAACCCCCGCGGGCGTGACCCACCCCGACCGACCCAACAACCAACGGACACGCCCCACTGAACGGTGAGGAACGGGGCGACCCCCTTGAGCCCCCCTCGCGTCCAATCGGTCAAGGTCGGGCTCCCTTAGACTGCGCGGGTGCCAGAAGTCATGATCGGATTTCCGCGGGCCTCGGTGGAGTTCACCGACCCGGCCGATCCGGACCAGATCTTCCGTTGCGACCTCACCTGGCTGACGTCACGCTGGGCCTGCATCTTCGGCGACGGCTGCCAGGGCATCTACGCCGATCGTCCCGATGACGGCTGCTGTTCGCTCGGCGCCCACTTCGCCGATGAGGACGACGAGAAGCGGGTCGGCCGGGCGGTCAAGCAACTCAAGGCGTCGCAATGGCAATACAAGGGCGACGGCAAGGCCGGTGGTTGGGTCGAGCTCGAGCATCCCGACCACGTGGCCGAGGGCGACCTGCCCGGACGCAAGACCAGGATCGTCGACGGCGCCTGCATCTTTCTCAACCGCCCCGGCTTCGCCGGTGGGGCGGGCTGCGCGCTGCACGTCCTGGCCCTGGCCCAGAATCGCTCCTTCGTGGAGACCAAGCCGGACGTCTGCTGGCAGCTGCCGATCCGCCGGCAGTTCCGGTCGGTGACGCGGACTGACGAGTCCACCTACACCGAGGTCAGCATTGGCGAGTACGGCCGCGACGGCTGGGGTCCGGGCGGCCACGACCTGGATTGGTACTGCACCTCCAATACCGAAGCCCACCACGGGAAACAGCCGGTCTACCGCGAGAACCGCGCCGAGCTGATCGCCTTGATGGGTGCGGACGCGTACGCGGTGCTCACGGGCCTGTGCGAGGAGTTCGAATCGCGCCGCGGCGGGCTGCTGCGCCATCCCGCTGACCCGGACTGACCGCCCCCGGTCCACAATGAGGCATGCACCTGGATCACCTGTCCTACGCGGCTGGGCCTGAGGGCCTTGATCACACCGCGCATCGACTCGGGGAGTTGCTGGGAGCAAGATTTCGTGACGGGGGATTTCATCCCCGTTTCGGCACCCGCAATCAAATCCTGCCGCTGACCGATGGTCACTACATCGAGGTCGTCGCGGTCCTCGACCACCCAGCGGCCGACAAGGCCCCGTTCGGCCAGGCCGTTCGCGCCCGTTCGCTTGCGGGCGGCGGCTGGCTCGGCTGGGTCGTCGCCACCGATGATCTTGCTCCGCTGGAGGACCGGATCGGACGCCAGTCCGTCGAAGGTCACCGCTACCGGCCGGACGGCGTGCTGCTCGAGTGGGACCAGATCGGCGTCAAGGACCTGATCGGCGATCGCCAGTTGCCGTTCTTCGTCAAGTGGCGCAGTGACCCGTCGGTCCACCCTTCGGCTGGAGGCCACGAGGTCGAGCTGCTGAAGATCGAGATCGCCGGTGATCATGGCCGGATCGACGAATGGCTCGGCGGTCAAGCCGGCTCGGTGCTGTCCGACGTCGATGTCGACTGGACCCAGCCCGAAGGTGAGCCCGGACTGGTAGGCGCGGTGTTCAGCACGCCGCGCGGTGAGGTCAGGATCTGACCGCAGTGCCGATCCGTATCCGCCCGGCGGTGGCCGGGTTGCCGGTCTATCGGCCGGGCCAGCCAGCGCCCGAGACCCCCGGCGTGACGAATTACAAGCTGTCCAGCAACGAAAATCCCTATCCCCCGCTGCCCGGGGTCTTGGCGGCCACCGTACGCGCCGTTGGCCAGATGAACCGTTACCCGGACATGGCCAATGCGGCGATCACCGAGGCACTCGCGGCTCGATTAGGGGTCGACCAAGATCAACTCGCCTTCGGCACCGGGTCCGTCGCCCTGCTTTATCAGTTACTGCAGGCGGTCTGTGAGCCCGGCGACGAAGTGATCTATGCCTGGCGGAGTTTCGAGGCCTATCCGATCGCGGTGCAGCTGACCGGGGCGACCGGGATTCGGGTGGCGCTCGGGTCGGGCGCGGTGCATGATCTCGACGCCATGCGAGCAGCGATCACCGAGGCCACCAAAGTGATCATGATGTGTACGCCGAACAATCCGACCGGCCCAGCGGTCGATCATGAAGCCTTGCTGTCCATGATCGACACCGTGCCCGACCACATCATGATCATCATTGACGAGGCGTACGTCGAGTTCGTCCGCCGGCGCGGAGCCGTTCGGGGGTTGGCGGTGCTCGACGGGCGACCGAACGTCGTGGTGCTGCGAACGTTCTCCAAGGCGTACGGGCTGGCCGGCTTCCGCGTCGGCTATTCGGTTGCCGCGCCGGAGGTGACGGCAGCGGTTCGCGCGGTGACCCTGCCCTTCGGCATCTCGATCGCCGCTCAAGCGGCCGTGCTCGCTTCGCTGGAGGCCGAGGATGCGCTCTTCGATCGGGTCGCCGCGTTGGTCGAGGCTCGTGAGCCGCTGGCGGCTGGACTGCGTGAGCGCGGCTTCGACATCCCCGATGCCCAGGGCAACTTCGTCTGGCTGCCGGCGGGCCCGCGGACCGCCGAGTACGGTGCGGCCTTCGCCGCCGCCGGGCTGATCGTTCGGCCGTACGCGGCGGGCGAACCCGGTGACGGCCTCCGGATCACCGTCGGCGAGCCAGAGGCCAACGCCCGGGTCCTCGGCGTCGCGGCCTCCCTCCCCCGCTGACGTCGTCCCCCGCGCTGACTTCCGCCCCCGCCGCGCCGGCCTCCACCCCCCCGCGCCGGCCTCCACCCCCCACTTGTCCGGGGACCCCCCCTCAATAGGTGGGGGGTCCCCGGACAAGTGGGGGGTGAGGGAGTGGCGCCCCGGAATTGTCGGTATGAGCGATTAACGTCTCGGCTATGGCGAAGACGAGCACCCGACCGACCCACACCTGCACCGAATGCGGTTGGACGACCGTCCGGTGGGTCGGGCGCTGCGGCGAGTGTCAGACCTGGGGCAGCGTCACCGAGGCAGGCGCGGCGAAACTCACCCAGGTCAAGTCGTCGGTGCCGGTGTCCAAGGCCGTTCCGATCAGCCAGATCAGTGCGGATCTGGCGACCCGGGCGCTGACCGGGATCGGTGAGCTCGATCGGGTGCTCGGCGACGGCTTGGTTCCCGGCGTCGTCGTGCTGCTCGCCGGCGAGCCGGGCGTCGGGAAGTCGACGCTGCTGCTGGAGGTGGCGGCGCGCTGGGCGAAGGCCGGCCGGACCACGCTGTATGTCACCGGTGAGGAGTCGGCCGCGCAAGTGCGGCTCCGGGCCGGACGCACCGACGCGGTCGCGGACCAGCTGTATCTGGCCGCGGAGACCGATCTCGGCACCGTGCTGGGCCACATCGAGGAGGTGCAGCCCTCGCTGATGGTGCTCGATTCGGTCCAGACCATCGGCACGGCCGAGGCCGATGGGTCGCCCGGGGGGGTGACCCAGGTCCGCGAAGTGACGGCCGCGCTGGTCCGGGTGGCCAAGCGGCGGGGCATGGCGGTGATCATCGTCGGCCACGTCACCAAGGACGGAGCGATCGCCGGCCCTCGGCTGCTGGAGCACCTGGTCGACGTGGTCCTCGCCTTCGAGGGCGACCGACACTCGGGTTTCCGGATGGTGCGGGCGACCAAGAACCGGTTCGGTCCGGCTGATGAGGTCGGCTGCTTCGAAATGGCCGAGAGCGGCATCGTCGAGGTGCCGGACCCGTCCGGACTGTTCACCTCCGAGCACAACGAGCCGGTGCCCGGCACCTGCATCACGGTCACCATGGAGGGTCGGAGACCGCTGCTCGCCGAGCTGCAAGCCCTCGTCGCGCCGTCAGCCCTCCCGCAGCCGCGGCGCACGATGCACGGCGTCGACTCCGGCCGGCTGGCCATGGTGCTGGCCGTGCTGGAACGGCGGTGCCGAGTGCGCCTCTACAACCGCGACGTCTATGTCTCGAGCGTCGGCGGGGCCAAGGTCAACGATCCGTCGGCGGACCTCGCCGCCGCGATGTCCATCGCCTCGGCCGCCCTGGGCACCATGGTGCCGCAGCGCCTGGTGGCCATCGGTGAGGTGGGGCTGGCCGGCGAGCTTCGCCGGGTGCCGGGCACGGATCGGCGGCTGACCGAGGCGGCGCGGCTGGGCTTCACCGAGGCCGTGATCCCGGCGCCGTCCCGCAACGCTCGCGACCAGGTGATGACCGTGCACGCGGGGATGCTCGTGCACGCGGTCTCGACCGTCCAGCAGGCGCTCGACACCGTCGGTCTGGTGCCGCGCCCCCGGGAGGGCGCCGACATGGGAGGTGACGACGACCGGGAAGGATCGCGAACTTGATACGGTCGCCGTAGGCCTGAAGGTGACGGATCGGAGACGGATCGTGGCGCACGAGATCGACCATGGTCGCCGCCTGCTCGACTACCTGGCCCTGGTCGCCCCCGGTACGCCGCTGCGCGAGGGGTTCGAGCGGATTTTGCGCGGTCGCACCGGTGCGCTCGTGGTGCTCGGCCAGAACAAGATCATCAATCAGATCTCGACCGGTGGCTTTTCCCTGGACGTCGGCTACACGGCAACGGCCTTGCGTGAGCTGGCGAAGATGGACGGAGCGATCGTCCTGGACTGGGACATCGACCGGGCCCGGTCAGAGCCGAGGATCGTCCGCGCGGGCGTACAGCTGATGCCCGACGCCGGCATCGACACCATCGAGACCGGCACCCGGCACCGCACGGCTGACCGGGTCGCGCAGCAATCAGGCCTGCCGGTGATTTCGATCTCGGCGTCGATGGCGACCATCTCGCTCTATCTGGACGCGTCGCGGCACGTCCTCGAGCACTCCGATCAGATCCTGTCCCGAGCCAATCAGGCGCTGCAGACGCTGGAACGCTATCGGAGCCGGCTGTGGCAGATGACCAACCGGCTGTCGTCGCTGGAGGTGCAGGATCAGGTCAGCGTCAAGGAATTCGCGGTCGTGGCCCAGCGGCTGGAGATGGTCCGCCGGCTCGAGCTCGAGCTGAACAGCTATGTCGTCGCGCTCGGCACCGACGGTCGGCTGCTGACCCTGCAGTTGCACGAGCTCGGCGTCGGCATGAGTGACCTGCGGAGGCTGCTGGAGAAGGACTACCAACCTGATGAGTCCGAGGGTTTTGGTTTCGGCGGGCTGGAGTCGTTGAGCACCACCGAGCTGCTCGATCCACTCACCGTCGCCCGAGCCGCCGGCTTCACCCACGGCGAGCACCTGGACACCCGGATCGCCAGCCGGGGATATCGGCAGATGTCCATGATCAACCGGCTGCCGACGGTGCTCGGCGAGCGATTGATCGAACACTTCGGAAACCTGCAGGCGCTCTTCGGCGCCAGCAGTCTGGAACTGCAAGCAGTCGAGGGGGTCGGCGAAAGCCGGGCCCGGGTGATTCGCGACGGATTGGTCCGGCTCGCCGAGTCCGCGTACGTCGAACGCCTGGAATAGCAGTCGCGCGCTCGAGGGCGCCCGGATCAGCCGGCGGTCAGCCGTGCAGGATCATCCGCAACTGCACGGGCTTGGCCCCATCGAGCTGGGCCGTCGCGAAATAGGTCCCAGCGCGGGGAATCTCGGGCCGGTTCTTGCAGCCGTCGAGCGAACGACGGCCGTTCCAACTCATCGACCAGGCGGCCACACGCTCCGCGAGCAGCTTCTTCTTGATCGTCTTCACGGCCGTGGCGCAGTCATTGGTGCTCCAGATCCGGTCGGTGCCGGAGTAGATCTTCAGCTCGAAATTCGTTCCGGTGATCGAGGCCATGCAGGTCTGGCCGGAGCCGTTGATCACCGATAACTGGAAGACATTCGACTTCTTGACCTTGAGCCGCTGCTTACCGGTCAGCGTCACCCGCAGTTGATCAGCCGGGCACGCCGCCAGACCGGGCTTGGCCGTCACACTCGGCGACGCGCTCGGCTTGCTCGACGTTTTGCTCGAGGCCTTCGCGGACGGCTTGGTCGAAGCCTTGGCGGACGGCTTGGTCGAGGCTTTGGTTGAGGCCGACGAGGATTCCGAGGGCGTCAGCGAGGTCGGCGTACGCATCGCGGTGCTCATCGGACTCGGACTGGCGCTGTCAGCGACGACCGGAGTCGGCGCCGGCGCCGGCGGCTGCACGGCCGCCGAACCACTGCTCGTTCCGTTGATGATCAGGGCGACCACGACCGCGAGCACCATGATCGCCGCGGCGATCACGACGGCGCGCCGGACCCAGTACGTTTGCGGGGCTTCCGGGCCCATCGGGTGCAGCACGCTGCTCATAGCGTGAGCCTAGACATCGGCGGCGGTGATCGGCGGCTGCCACGCCGCGCGCGGGTACGGTAGCCGCGTGCAGTCCCGGCCCGCTCTCGTCAGCCGGATTCTCCGCTGGTATTCCACTCAGGCCCGCGACCTGCCGTGGCGACGGCCCGACGCCGGTCCGTGGGCGATCATGGTGAGCGAATTCATGCTGCAGCAGACACCGGTCGAGCGGGTACGCGGCCCCTGGCAGCTCTGGCTGGAACGGTGGCCGACGCCGGCCGCGCTGGCGGCGGCCCCGGTCGGCGAGGCCGTCCGGGCCTGGGGCCGGCTCGGGTACCCGCGCCGTGCGCTGCGTCTGCACCAGGCCGCGACCATGATCACCGACCACTTCGACGGCCAGGTGCCGGCCGAGCGGGAGTCCCTGCTCAGCCTGCCTGGCGTGGGCAGCTATACCGCGGCGGCCGTGGCCAGCTTTGCTTTCGGACGAAGGGAGATCGTGCTCGACACCAACGTCCGGCGAGTGCTCGCCCGAGTGGTGATCGGGGTGGCCTACCCTGCCGCGGCGCCCACCCGCCAGGAAAGCGCGATCGCCGAGGAACTCGCGCCGGCCGATCCAGCCCGGGCGGCCCGGTGGGCCGCGGCGTCGATGGAACTGGGCGCCTTGGTCTGCACCGCTCGTACGCCGAAGTGCGCACTGTGCCCGGTGGCCGATGGCTGCGCGTGGCGACAGGCCGGCTATCCGCGCTGGGACGGGCCACCGCGCCGCGGCCAGAGTTATGACGGCACCGACCGACAGTGCCGCGGAGCGCTCCTCGCGGTGTTGCGATCGACCGACGAGCCGGTCGACGATGCCGCGTTGGTGGCGGTCTGGCCGGACGAGCTCCAGCGCGAGCGCTGCGTCGCGTCCTTGCTGGCCGACGGACTCGCCGTCCGGGTGGGCGAACGCTGGGCGCTGCCCGCCTGAGAGGCTGATCCCATGTCTGATCACCTTGCCCCGACCCTGGCGTTGCGCAACGGCGCCGCCATCCCCGTCATTGGCCTCGGCACCTGGCCGCTGCGCGGAGCCGAGTCCGCCGCTCAGGTGCGCACGGCCATCGAGGCCGGCTACCGACTGATCGATACGGCCGAGAACTACCGCAACGAGGAGGGGGTCGGTCAAGGCATCCGCGACTCCGGCATCGACCGGGGCGAGATCTTCCTGACCACCAAGTTCAACCGTGAATGGCACAGCGTGGACGGCGTACGCGCCACGTACCAGGCCAGCCTCAAGCGGCTCGGCGTCGACTACCTCGATCTGTTGCTCGTGCACTGGCCGAATCCGGATCAGGATCACTACGTCGATGCGCTCCGCGGACTGCAGGCCTTGCTCGACGCCGGGCTGCTCCGGGCCATCGGTACGTCCAACTTCAAACCGGCCCACCTGCAACGGGTGCTCGACGAGTCGGGGATCGAGCCGGACGTGAATCAGATCCAGCTGAGCCCGTACACGACCCGGCAGGCGACCCGCGAATACGCCGTCGAGCATCGGATCATCACCGAGTCGTGGAGTCCGATCGGCGCCTCCAGCAACGAGCTCCGCAACGATCCGGTGATCACCGCGATCGCCGACCAGCATGGGAAATCGGCCACTCAGGTGGTGCTGCGCTGGCATGTGCAGGAAGGTCTGGTCGCCATTCCCAAGTCGGCCGACCCCGGACGGATCGCCGAGAACATCGACGTCTTCGACTTCGAGCTGTCCGACGCCGAGGTGGCGAGCATCTCCGACCTGGACCGCGGCGAGTCCGAGGTGACCGACTCAGACGAATTCGGTCACTGACCGGTCAGGAACTCCAAGACTGGCGGGGCGATCTGCTCAGCCGTGGCGTCGTGCCCGGCGCCGGGCAGTTCGGCGTACGTCGAGCCTTCGATGCCCGCATGGAGGGCCTTTGCGCTGTCGATCATGAAGGGGTACGTCGCTCCGCCGGCCAGCACCAGCGTCGGGACGGCGACCCGCGACAGCAAGTCGTGGGGCACGCCACCACCCGCCGGATCGCCCATGGCCGCCGAGTCGTAGGCCAGGCTGTAACCGGCGCCGGCCATGGACGACCAGCCCGGTCCGGATTTCATGCCGTCGATCACCTCGGCCGGCATGCCGACCCGGGTGAAGAAGGCGACCACCGCCGCGCCCGGGTCCCCGTCGGCCAGGACCTGCTGCAGTGTCTCGTGGTAGGTCCGCTCCGCATCGTCGGGGTCCAGCTGGTACGGCGCGTCGTGGATGATCAACCGATCCACCGGCAGACCGGCCGCGGTGGCTCGCAGGGCCACCGCCGCGCCGGAGGAATGGCCGTACAACGCGGCATGTCCGCCGGCCGCGTCGATCAGTGCGGCCAGGTCCTCGATCTCGCGCTCGGTCGCGTACGGGGCACCGCTCTGGTCATCGCTGTCGCCGCGGGCGCGCCGATCGACATTGAACACGGTGCACCGCTCCGCCAGCAACGCGGCCACGGGCGCGGTGATCCCGCGCGTGCACATCGCCCCCGGGACGATGATCAGCGGCGGGCCGTCGCCCAGTCGGTCGTAGGTGATCGTGGTGCCGTCGGCGGAGGTGAGAGTTGCCACCGGCACACGGTACGACACGTCGTGCTGTTTCAGTCCGGCGCGGGTTCCTGGATGGCCCGATCGGATCGCGCGGCGCCGATGCTGGCGCCGACCACGCAGCCCATGGCCAGCCACTGGATCGGGCTGAGGACTTCGCGGAGCACGATCAGCGCGGCCAGTGCCGCCGCCGCCGGCTCCAGACTCATCAGGATGCCGAAGACTCGTGGCGGCATCGAGCGGAGGGCGATCAGCTCGAGGCTGTAGGGGACGACCGAGCTGAGCAGTCCGATGGCGACGCCGAAGAGCACGATGCGCGGATCGAGGAGTCGATCCCCGGCCTGGACGATGGCGGCCGGAGCGATGATGATCGCTCCCACCAGACTGGCCACGGCCAGACCGGAGATGCCGGGCCAGCGGCGGCCGGTCTGTCGGCTGAGCAGGATGTAACCGGCCCAGAGCAGCCCGGCGAGCAGCGCGAAGGCCACTCCGATCGGGTCGAGCCGGGCTCGGGAGACACCAAGCAGCGCGACGCCGAGTCCGGCCAGAGCCACCCAGATCAGATCACCGAGCCGTTTCGAGCCGATCACCGCGACGGCCAGCGGTCCGAGGAATTCGATGGTGACGGCGATGCCGAGGGGAATCCGGGCAAAGGCGTTGTAGATCGACCAGTTCATCGACACCAGGCAGACGCCGAAGGTCAGCGCAATCAACCAGTCCCGCCGGCCGTGCCCACGGAGGCCGAACCGCACAACGACCAGCAGCACGACCGCTGAGGTGACCAGCCGGAACCAGACCAGCGTCGTCGGGGTGACCGTGCCGAACAACTGCTTGGCCAGCGAGGCGCCAAACTGCAGCGATGCGATCGAGCCCAGCACCAGCCAGATGGCGGGAAGTCGGCGGATCGGCACCGAGACACTGTGTCAGACCGCCCCGGCGGACGATCATGGAGGAAGATCGGAGTCCAGCCAAAGGAGGGCAGTGCGGAGGCGGAAGAGCAGTGACGTCAGCGTGCAGCGGATCGAGTCCGGGGATACATATGCGCGGGTCAGCACCGTCGGCAAGGTTGGCGAGCGGGCCTTCGTTCTGATCCCCGGGATCGGGGTCTCGGCGAACTATTTCGAACGGCTGGCCTTCCAGCTGAACGAATTCGGCCCGGTGATGGCCCTGGACCTGCCCGGCTTCGGCGGTGTGCCGCACCCGCGGCACCGCCGGATGTCGATCAGCGACTACGCCGACCTGGTCGGCACGGTGATCGGCGAGCTCGAGCTTGACGACCCGATCGTGATCGGCCACTCGATGGGCGCGCAGATCGTGGCCGAGCTGGCCAGCCGGTCGAGGTTCACCGACGTCGTGTTGATGAGCCCAGTCGTGAATCCGCAGGAGCGCGGGCGGCGTACGGCGCTCGTCCGGTTCATCCAATCCAGCGTGCACGAGCAGCCGAGAATCGTGCTGGTCTGTTTGTACGCGTATCTCCTGTGCGGGCCGCGCTGGTTCTCTCGGATGCTCCCGGTGCTGATGCGGTATCGGATCGAGGACGTCTTGCCCAAGATCACCTCGAGCGTGCTTGTCATCACCGGCGAACGGGACGCCCTGTGTCCACTGCCCTGGGTGCGGCAGATCGCCGACCTGCTGCCGAACGCCCAGGTCTGGCAGATCCCCGACGCCGCCCACTCGGTCATGCACGGAAATGCCGAGGATGTCGCTCGCCTCTGCCTGCACCACGCTCGTCGAGAAGAGCCGGACGACGACGTCATCCGCGTGGCTTCGCACGAGCACGCAATCAAGCCGGTTGGCGACCCCGGAGAGGTCGCCAAATCACTCGCCGGCCGGGTCGAGGAGGTCGTGGGGATCGTCACCAACGACGACGAGACCATCGCCCGCGGCAAGACCACCCACGCCGAGGCCGCCGAGTCCGCCGCCCAGGACAGCTGACTCCGGCGCCCATTGCGCTTCCATCGTCATACGACGGCACATCAGGACTTACGGCCCGAATTCGACGCCGTATGACGACAGAAAGCGCGGAGGTCAGTCGGAGGTGATCAGTTGTCGGAAACTGCTTCGGGAGA
Source organism: uncultured Actinomycetota bacterium (assembly GCA_963731295.1). Classification (GTDB taxonomy): domain Bacteria; phylum Actinomycetota; class Actinomycetes; order Propionibacteriales; family Propionibacteriaceae; genus Microlunatus. The sequence continues at coordinate 263,010 of CAVSUP010000003.1, read as the reverse complement.
CTCGCCGAAACCGTCGACGATGCCACCGAATTCCACCGGCGGCGCATCGGGCGCCTCGGAGCGCGGCGTACCCACGAAGGTGAAGGCATTCTCCGAGCCGGGGTCGGCTACGTCGACGACGACGATCTCACCGGCCTTGAGCTCGGAGAACAAGATCTTCTCCGCCAGCAGATCCTCGATATCGCGCTGCAAGGCCCGCCGCAGCGGACGCGCACCGAGCACCGGATCGTAACCGCGCTTCGCGATCAACGTCTTGGCGGCCGGGGTCAACTCGATCCCCATGTTCCGGTCCTTGAGCCGGAGCTCGATCTGAGCCACCATCAGGTCGACGATGCGCTCGATGTCTTCCTGGGTGAGCTGGCGGAAGACCACGATCTCGTCGACCCGGTTCAAGAATTCGGGCCGGAAGTGCTGCTTCAGTTCGTCAGCAACCTTGGCCTTCATCTTCTCGTACGAGCCCTCGGTGTCGCCGGCGCCGCTGAAGCCGAGCGACACGCTCTTGGCAATGTCGCGCGTACCGAGGTTGGTCGTCATGACGATCACGGTGTTCTTGAAATCGACCACGCGGCCCTGGGCATCGGTCAACCGACCCTCGTCCAGGATCTGCAGCAGCGAGTTGAAGATGTCCGGGTGCGCCTTCTCCACCTCGTCGAACAGCACCACGCTGAACGGCTTGCGACGCACCTTCTCGGTGAGCTGGCCGCCCTCTTCGTAGCCGACATAGCCGGGCGGCGAACCGAACAACCGCGAGGCGGTGTGCTTCTCGGAGTATTCGCTCATGTCCAACTGGATGAGCGCGTCCTCGTCGCCGAACAGGAACTCGGTGAGCGCCTTGGTCAACTCGGTCTTACCGACGCCCGAAGGGCCGGCGAAGATGAACGAGCCGCTCGGCCGCTTGGGATCTTTCAGACCCGCACGGGTACGCCGGATCGAGCGGGACAGCGCCCGGACCGCGTCGTGCTGACCGATATAGCGCTTGCCGAGCTCGTCCTCCATCCTGAGCAGGCGGGCCGATTCCTCTTCGGTCAGCTTGAACACCGGAATGCCCGTCGCCGTGGACAGCACCTCGGCGATGATGTCTTCGTCGACCTCGGCCACCACATCGAGATCGCCCGACTTCCACTGCGCTTCGCGCTCAGCCCGCGCATTGAGCAGCTTCTTCTCGTCGTCGCGGAGGCCGGCGGCGCGCTCGAAATCTTGCGCGTCGATGGCGGCTTCTTTCTCCAGTCGCACCGCCGCGATCTTCTCGTCGAATTCCCGCAGGTCCGGCGGAGCGGTCATCCGGCGAATCCGCAGTCGGGCTCCGGCCTCGTCGATCAGATCGATGGCCTTATCGGGCAGGAAGCGGTCGGAGATGTAGCGGTCGGCCATCTGGGCCGCTGCCACCAGGGCCTGGTCGGTAATGGTGACCCGGTGGTGAGCTTCGTACCGGTCACGCAGTCCGCGAAGGATGTCGATGGTGTGAGCGATGGACGGCTCGGCCACCTGGATGGGCTGGAAACGACGCTCCAACGCGGCGTCCTTCTCGACATACTTCCGGTATTCGTCGAGCGTGGTCGCACCGATCGTCTGCAGCTCGCCGCGGGCCAGCATCGGCTTGAGGATGCTGGCGGCATCGATGGCGCCCTCGGCCGCACCGGCGCCGACCAGCGTGTGGATCTCGTCGATGAACAACACGACATCGCCGCGGGTCTTGATCTCCTTGAGCACCTTCTTCAGCCGCTCCTCGAAGTCACCGCGATAGCGGCTGCCGGCCACCAGTGCACCAAGGTCGAGGGTGTAGATCTGCTTATCGCGCAGCGTCTCGGGGACATCGCCTCGAACGATCGCCTGCGACAGCCCCTCGACGACGGCGGTCTTGCCGACACCCGGCTCGCCGATCAATACCGGATTGTTCTTGGTCCGGCGCGACAACACGGTCATGACCCGTTCGATCTCGGTTTCTCGACCGATCACGGGATCCAGCTTGTTCTCGCGCGCGGCCTGGGTCAGATTGCGACCGAACTGGTCGAGGACCATCGACGACGACGGCGTATTGCCTTGCTCCGGGGCACCGGAGGTCGCCGCCTCCTTCCCCTGAAAGCCGCTGAGCAATTGCAGCACCTGATTGCGGACCCGATTGAGGTCGGCACCGAGCTTGACCAAGACCTGGGCGGCAACTCCCTCACCCTCGCGAATCAGCCCGAGGAGGATGTGCTCGGTGCCGATGTAGGAGTGATTGATCTGCAGCGCCTCGCGCAGGCTGAGCTCGAGGACCTTCTTGGCGCGCGGCGTGAAGGGAATGTGGCCACTGGGCGACTGCTGCCCGTGCCCAATGATCTCCTCAACCTTCTGGCGCACCGCTTCCAGCGAAATGCCCAATGATTCGAGGGCTTTCGCCGCCACGCCCTCGCCCTCGTGGATCAACCCGAGCAGGATGTGCTCGGTGCCAATGTAGTTATGGTTCAACATGCGGGCTTCTTCTTGTGCCAATACGACGACACGTCGGGCCCGGTCAGTAAACCGCTCAAACATATTGATTGCTCCTCGCTGGTGATGCGACTCCGGCCCTGGTTGGTCGGACCCGCATCGACGCCTCACACTCTAGTCGGCCCGTCACGCGGCCACTCGATCGACGAGGGTCCGCAACCCGGCTGAGCTGACATCCATGGTGGCCCATCCACGTTGCGTTTGGGCAACGACCGGCTACCGACAGACAACAAGGAGCCCTGGGCGAACGATGTGTTCGCCCAGGGCGCAATCTCGATTCTGGTTCGACCCGTCAACGAGCTCCGAGTCGACGAATCACCTCAGGCGTGAGCCTTCTCGTAGGCGTCTCGTACTTCGGCCGAAACCCGTCCGCGACTGCTCACGTCGTGACCATTGGCTTGAGCCCAAGCCCTGATGTCACTCGTGCTGGACGAACTCGCCGACTTACCGGCTCGCTTTCGGCGACCGCCGGTCTTGCGGGCATGGGCCAACCACGGCGCCAATGCGTCCCGCAATCCGGTCGCGTTCGCCGACGAGAGGTCGATCTCGTACTCGGCGCCATCCATTGCAAAACTCACGGTCTCGTCGGCCGTACCACCGTCGTAATCATCCTCGAGAATGATCTGTACGCGCTGTGCCATGCGCTGCCTCCTGTTAATTGACTACCTGACAGGAAGAACGTTACCCGATCTTCTCATCGATGGGCGGTTCTTGACCGCAAATTCAGATAAAAGTACGCAGATCGAGGGCGATATCAAGAATCCTCGCCGAATGGGTAATCGCGCCGATCGCGACAAAATCGACACCCGTGGTCGCGACAACTGCCGCCTCGGCTAAGGTCAATCCGCCACTGGCCTCAAACGTCGCACGCCCACCCAACTCGGCGATCACTTCCGACAACTGCTCAACCGTCATGTTATCCAGCAGGATGTCAGTCGCTCCGGCGTCAATCACCGCACGGGCCTGCTCGATGGTGGTCACCTCGACCTCGACTGCTATATCGGGGAATGCTTGGCGGACCGCGCGATAGGCGGGCACCACCCCTCCAGCAGCGATCACGTGGTTGTCCTTGATGAGTGCGGCATCGGCCAGCGACATTCGATGATTGATTCCCCCGCCCACCCGTACCGCGTATTTCTGCAGCATCCGAAGGCCTGGAGTGGTCTTCCGGGAATCGCGGACCCGGGTCGACGTACCGGCCAGGGCCTGCACCCAGGCGTGGGTGGCCGTCGCGACCCCGGACATCAAGGTGAGCAGATTGAGGGCCACGCGTTCGGCCCGCAGCAAACCCCGGGTATTTCCGGAAACGCTCATCAGGACGTCTCCGCGGACGACCTGCGCGCCGTCCGCCCGGTGCACGGTGATCTGAAGATCGCCGGCCGGACCACAGACCACCGCGATCACGTACGCGGCCACGGCCACGCCGGCCAGCACGCCCGGTTGTCGGGCGATGAACTCACCTTGGGCGAGATCATCTGCCGGGATCGTGGCGACCGAGGTGACGTCCACCCCGGTCACGTTCGACGTTGGGGGGCCGCCCTTCAACACGCCACGACCGCCGAGGTCCTCGTCGAGCGCCTCGGCGACGATCAGCGCCACCACGTCGCGATCCAGACCGGCCGCATCGAGCAGCGCTTCGACCTCGGTCACGCTGGTGTAGTTCACGCGGGCGCTCCGTGAGAACTGGAGTCAGGTTCGGTCTGTTCAGCCGGCACGAACGTGTGTCGAAGTCCGTGATCCGGATCGCGCTCGACGATCAGATGACCGCGCCAGGCATCGCGTCGATCTTCGAAGTCCGCACGCCAGTGCGCGCCGCGAGACTCGTCGCGGAGCCGGGCGGAGGCGACGACGGCGGTCGCCACGGTCATCAGGTTCGTCGCTTCCCAGGCCGCGAGGCCGGGCTGGACACCGTTGCGGGCCGCGAGCCCAGCCAGCTCGGTGGCCGCCTGGTCGAGTCCGGCAGCCTGGCGAAGACCGGCGGCGTGCCGGCTCATCGCCTGTTGCATCTCGGGAATGACCGCCGGCGAGATGAGGCCCGGGGTGCGGTGGTCAAGGGCGGGGGTCCGGCGGACGGGCAGCGATCCGTGTAGTTGGGCGGCAATCCGCCGGGCGAAGACCAAGCCCTCGAGAAGCGAATTCGACGCGAGGCGATTGGCGCCGTGGACGCCCGACGAAGCCACCTCGCCGCAGGCGTAGAGGCCGACGAGATTGGTGGCGCCGTCGAGATCGGTCTGTACGCCGCCGCAGAAGTAGTGACAGGCGGGGGCGACGGGAATCAGGTCGGTGGCGGGATTGATGCCGGCGCGGCGGCAGCTGTGCAGGATCGTCGGGAATCGCACCCGCCAGGTTTCCTCACCCAGCATCCGGCCGTCGACCCAGACATGATCCGAGCCCTCCTTGGCCATCTCCTTCATGATGCCCTTGGCCACGACGTCGCGGGGGGCAAGCTCCGCGAGCTCGTGCTGCCCGACCATGAAGCGCTCGCCGCTGGAGTTGATCAGCAGGCCGCCCTCGCCGCGTACGGCCTCGCTGACCAGCGGTACCTGCCCGCGGGCGCCGGCACCGAGAAAGAGCACGGTCGGATGGAACTGGATGAATTCGATGTCCCGCAGCCGGGCGCCGGCCCGCAGCGCGGCCGCGATCCCGTCGCCGGTCGACACCGGTGGATTGGTGGTCACCGCATAGATCTGGCCGATCCCCCCGGTGGCCAGGATCACCGCGCGGGCATGGACGGCACCGACGCCGCCCCGAGTGCCCTCACCCAGCACGTGCAACGTGACGCCGGCAACGGCCGGAGCTTCCTCCGGTCCGACCTCGGCCGGGATGAGGTCGAGCACCAGGGCATGCTCGACGATCTCGATGGCCGGATTGGCGGTCACCGTAGCGATCAGCGCCCGTTCGATCTCCGCGCCGGTGGCGTCGCCGCCCGCATGGGCGATCCGATTGCGATGATGCCCGCCTTCGCGGGTCAGCTCCAAGGCGCCGGCGGCGTCCCGGTCGAATTCGGCCCCGCGGGCGATCAGCTTGGCCACCTCCTCGGGTCCTTCGCTGATCAGGACCCGGACGGCCTCCTCGATACACAACCCGGCACCGGCGGTCAACGTGTCGTCGATGTGCTGCTCGACCGTGTCCCCTTCGGCCTGTACCGAGGCGATCCCACCCTGCGCCCAGTTGGTGGAACCCGCTGCGACCACGTCCTTGGTGACCACCATGACCGTGCCGAGGTCGCTGCACTCGAGCGCGGCGGTCAGCCCGGCGATGCCGGAGCCGATGACCACGACGTCGACCTCCCGCACCCAACCGGGCCCCTCCGCCGCCAACTTCTGCGGCAGGACCGGGAGTTGCGGGAGCGGCGGCATTGCCGGTTCGGGCACCATGGGGGCCATGCTCCCCTACTTTCGACCCTTCTTCGAAGCCTGGGTCGAATCCGCGTACGGGATCGAGGGCTTCTGGCCGCACAACCACCCGTCCGAGCACTTTCGGACGGCGTCGTCCGACACGGCCCTGATCGGGGAACTGGTGGCCGGACTGCTGGCGACCCGGCCGCACATCGAGCACGTCGTCGACATCGGTGCCGGCGACGGCCGATTGCTCCACCGACTCGCCGGACAGTGCCCCGCCGACCTGACTGGAATCGATCTTCGTCCGCGGCCGTCCGGCCTGCCCGATCGGATCGGCTGGGTGCAGGACCTCTGGGATGTGCGCTACGCGCGGTGGACCGGCGGAGCCGCCGATGCCGTCCTCGGCGCGGACCAACCGGTCATGATCATCTGCGCCGAGTGGCTGGACGATCTGCCCTGTCCGGTCGTCGCCTGGCAGGCCGACGGCTGGCGCGAGGTGGTGATCGACGAGTCCGGCGCAGAGCAGGTCGGACCGCGGCTGGAAGGCGAACGGCTGGCCTGGGCGGATCGATGGTGGGCCGAGGGCGGCCGGGCGGAGATCGGGCTGAACCGTGATCACGCGTGGTCGGCGCTGATCGCGGCCGTGCTCCGGCGCGGCGGGTGCGCTCTGATGATCGACTACGGCCATCTCGCGGTGGCTCGGCCGGCCCATGGTTCCCTGGCCGGTTACCGGGAGGGCCGGGCCGTCGATCCGGTGCCGGGGCCACGACTCAACCTCACCGCGCATGTCGCCGTCGATGCGGTCCGGGCGGCGGGCGAGCAGAGCGGCGCGACGACCACCCACTGCTGCCTGCAGAGCGAGGCGATCCCCCTGCTCCGGGGCCGGACCGAAGCCGGCGCTGTTGATCATGGCTCCGACCATGATCAGCTCAGCGACCTCAGCCGGCGGAGCGAGTGGGCCGCGCTGACGTCGCAGCACGTCTGGGGTTCGCACTGGTGGCTGCTCCAGGAAGCACCAGCGGTGGAGGTCGTCGATGCATGAGCCCCTGCGGGTGCTGGTCGGAAACCTCGGTCGCGGGGCGCTGCCCTCGGCCCGCGACGATCAACCCCCGAAGGGCACGGTGCTGCTCGACCTCGGAGCTGAGCATCCCAGTCACGCCGGGCTGATCGAGTTGCGGTTGTGGACCGAGGACGGCGTCATCACCCGGGCCGATGTGGTGGTCGGTGCCATGCATCGTGGGGCGGAGAAGCTCTTCGAGGTTCGCGACTATCGGCAGATCCTGATGCTTGCGGACCGACACGACTGGCATGCCCCCTTCTCCGGTGAGTTGTTGATCGCGCTGGCCTGCGAACAGTTGCTCGGCCTCACCGTGCCGGTCCGCGCGGTCTGGCTGCGGACGCTGTTGGCCGAGCACACCCGGATTCTCAGCCACGCGGCGTTCCTGAGCTACGTGAGCCCCGATCAGGGTGATCGAGCTGCGTGAGCAGTTGCGCGAACAGGCTCGCGCGCTCAGCGGCAACCGGATCCACTGGATGATCAATCGCGTCGGCGGGCTGGCGGCCGACGCCGATGATCACTGGCTGGCGGCCGAGCGGCGGATCTGCGGTCAGGCCCGGGCGATCGGCGAGCGACTGTTGACCATGATCAACTCCGAGCGTTGGCGCGGGCGGACGGACGGGGTGGCCCGGCTGGATCGGACGGTGATCGAGCAGTACGGCGTGAGTGGACCGGCCGCCCGGGCCAGCGGGATCGATCTTGATCTCCGGAGCCGCGATCCCTATCTGGCCTACCGCGAGTTGGCGACCCTGATCACCCCGGCGTACGCGAACCGCGGCGATGCCCAGGCGCGGCTGTCCGTGCTGGCCGAGGAGTTGATCATCAGCGCCGGACTGATCGAGGCCTGTATCGACCAGCTCGCCGAGCTGCCGGGCCCGGTTTCGGTCAAGCTGGGCAAGATCGTCCGGCTGCCGGAAGGTGAGGCGTACGTGGCGATCGAGGCACCCCTCGGCATCGCCGGAGTCTTCGTGGTGTCGCGAGGCGAGAAGACGCCGTGGCGGTTGAAGCTGCGGACGCCGTCATTCAGCAACGTGTCGGCGCTGGAGGCGATCCTGGTCGGCGTACCCGTCGACGCGATCGAGGCCACCCTGGCGTCGATCGGCTACGTGGTCGGGGACATCGACCGGTAGCGAACGCCGCGAGCGGGGCGGTTAGCCGACGCGACGGTCTTCTTCGTAATTGGGCAACACCATGGCGAAGTCGATCATCTTCAGGTCGACGATGGTCGGGTGGGATCCGTCGGTCCACAGCTCGTCAGCCGCCGGGACCTCGTCCCAGACCGACTCGTGCTCGGCGAGCACCCGGCGCGGCATGGTGTGCACCTCGGCTCCGGGCTCATCGCGCAGCGCGATCAGCTCGGCCTCGCGGGCGCGTACGGTGTCGCGCAGCGAGGAGATCACGGTCTCCCGATGATCGACCTCGTCTCGGAGATAAGCCTTGTCGCCCCGGAGACCGGAGATCCGCACCTTCAACTCCGCGATGGTGACCCGCTGCTTCTCGATCAGCACACCCGCGTCGGAGATCCGGCCGCGCAAGGTGTCCACCACAGCGGCATTCCGGGTGCGTTCCTCGGTGAGCGTCCGACCATGATCACGAGAGGCGGTCAACAGCTCGCGGGCATGCTCGCGTCGAGCCGTGAACAGCTCCCGCCAGGCGAAGATGCAGGCGACGACGGCGGCACAGATTGCCACGGCGATACCGATCCGTACCGCCCACGTCGGGCCGAAGGCCGCGATCAGGGCGATCACGGTGCCCGCGACCAGAACGATCTCCGACGTACGCCGGAGTGGGGACACCGCTGCTGTGCGGTTGGCTGTCACTGGGGAAGTCACGCTCGTCACCCTATGCCGAACCGCTGTGATCAACTCGGATTTCAGTGCTCAGTCGCGAGTGTCTGCATCCAAGTCGTTATCAAGGTCATTCGCCAGGTCGTCATCGGGATCGCCGGGCACCTTGCAGGCGCGTTCCAGTAACAGACCCGTGATCATCAAGGCGAGGCCGGCCAGGGCCGCGAAGCCCGCGCCGATCACCCGATCCCGAGGTCCGGCAGCCTCCAACCGGGCTACGAACAGCAGCGCATAGGCCAGATATCCGCCGGCGACCACCGCGCCGCCGAGGGCCGACGCCTTTCCCAACACCAGGAAAGCCACCGCCCGTTGGGATTCCATCCGCTCCCGGCGGACCTGGATCCGCTGATGGGTCGAGTACGCGAGCCCGCCGACCAGTCCGGCGACCAGCGCAAGTCCGGCCGGGGCCGTCCACGGAACGGTCGGTGGCGTCAGGTCGAGGGCGTTGGCGGTGATCACGATCAGCCAGCCGGCGAGCGCACCGAACATCGCCCCCACCGCGAGCGCGCGGCGCGGGGTCAGGTCGACCGACCCAGAGGGTTGTTGACGGGGCACGAGGACGTGAGCTGGGCGGCCGGATCAGTCGTGATCGATCACAAGATCATCGCGCTTGACGACGCCGGACACGTCGACGGTGTCGACCAGATCGCCGATGGCACCCTTGCCGATCACTTCACCGGTCGGGTCGATCTCGTACCACGGCACGAGGACGAACGCCCGCTCGTGGGCGAGCGGGTGCGGCAGCTTCAGGTCGGCCTTGTCCACCACGGCGTCACCGACCATGATCAGATCCACGTCGAGGGTGCGTGGTCCCCACTGCTCGCCTTCGCGGGTCCGCCCGAAGGCGTCCTCGATCGCGAACGCTCGCTCCAGCAGGGTGCGCGGCTGCAGGGTCGTCTCGGCGACCATGACCATGTTGAGGAACTGCGGATTGTCCTCCGGCCCCCCGATCGGTTCGGTCTCGTAGACCGAGGAAACGTCGACCACGATGATGTCCGGGGTATCGCTCAGCGCGTCGATCGCGCCCTGCAGGTTGCCCAGCCGGTCGCCGAGATTCGATCCGATCGAGTAAACGACCTTGCGCAAGGGCTTCATCCCGCTGAGGGTGTCGGCATCGATGGCGTGGGGATTGGGGCTCGTCATAGTGTCCTTCTTCTGGTCAGGGTGACCGCAACGTCGGCGACTGGCACCGGCATCGGGGCTTGCGGCTTGTGCACGGTGACGTGGACGCGGTCGACTGCGTCGTGGTTCAGGCAGGTCTGGGCAATGCGGTCGGCGAGGGCCTCGATGAGATTCAGAGGATCCCGTTCGATGTCGGCCACAACGGATTGGGCCAACGCACCATAGTCGATGGTCTGGTGGAGATCGTCGCTCGCCGCGGCGCTGGACAGGTCGAGTTCGCAGATCAGATCAACCACGAACTGCTGGCCGTCGGCCCGTTCGAAATCGAACACACCATGATGGCCGACCGCGGCGATTCCGGTCAGGGCAATACGGTCCAGGCTGGACTGGACGAACTCAGGCGCTGATGAAGCCATGGACACCTCCTGACGATGCGACCCTATCCGACCTCGGCAATGGGCGAACAGCGTGCGTGAGGCGCGAGATCCGGCGGCCGAGGCTACCTCTTTCCGAGTCGCTGGACCGTGGCGACGGCGTCTCGATTGGCTCGGACCGAATGCACCCGGACGCCCCAGACGCCGCGATCGGCCAGCAGTGCCGTCAGGGCAGTGGTGGCGTCGTCGCGGCCGTCAGCCGGGCGTGGGTTGCCGCGCCCATCGGCCAGCAGGGTGCCCAGGAAGGCCTTGCGCGACACCCCGACGAGCAGGGGCTGGGACAGTGCGCCCAGCTCCTCGAAACGTTGCAGCAGTTGCCAGTTGTGTTCGCCGGTCTTGGCGAAGCCGAATCCGGGATCCAGGATGAGCCGGGCCGGCTCGATGCCGGCAGCGAGAGCCGTGGCGGTCTGCTGCTGCAGCTCGGCGACGACGTCGGTCACCACATCCGCGTACGAGGCCCTGGTCGCCATGTCGGCGGAGTGGCCGCGCCAGTGCATGCAGACATAGGGCACCCCGAGCGCGGCGACGGTGGCGAACATCCGGGCATCGGCCTGGCCGCCGGAGACGTCGTTGACCAGTCGGGCCCCGGCCGCCACCGCCTCGGCGACGACTTCGGTCCGCATGGTGTCGACACTGACGCAGGCGCCGGCAGCGACCAGCGGCCCGATCACCGGGATGACCCGGCGCAGCTCCTCGTCCAGGGCCGGACGGATGGCGCCAGGACGGGTCGATTCGCCGCCCACATCGATGATGTCGGCACCCTCGGCCAGCAACTGGAGCCCGTGCCCGACCGCGATCTCGGGATCGAACCAGCGGCCCCCGTCGGAGAAGGAATCCGGAGTCACGTTCACCACGCCCATCACCAAGGTGCGGCCTGGCTGCGGCAGCCCGGCGACGGCGTACGGCGAAATCACCCTGACCACCTTATGCTCTCCTGCGTGCCGCAACGACGGGCTGTGATCAGCACTCTCGCGATGATGATGCTGCTCGCCGTCGGCGCTATCGCGGTCTATCGGGTGGCGGCACCGACCCCGGAAGCCGCGCCGGGCCGGGCGCCGCGATCGGTGGGCACGCCGGCTGCCTCCAACTCGCCGACGATCGGCCGACCGACCGCGCGTCCCACCCCCACCGAACCCACCCCTGCCGAGCCCACTCCCGCCGGGCCTGAATCGGCCCCCGATCAATCGCTGGCCAGCAACAGCGCCTACTCGATCGATCTGAGCGCCCAGAGTGTGCGCTGTTCGCTCCGGGTACGCGGACCGAAGCCGCCGGTGGCGGATGCGGCCCTCGCCCCCTACCTGCGCAGTATCGCCCGGTGCCTGACCAAGGCGTTCGCCAAGCCGTTGGCCGTCGAGGGCTTCACCCTCGAAACACCGAAGATCAAGACCTACCGGAAGACGCTCGAGACGCCCTGCGGCAAGTTCGGTCAGCGCGATGCGCCCGCGTACTACTGCTCGTCGACCCAGACCATCTACTGGCCGACCTCGAGTGATGACGGCAGCGAGGCGTACACCTTCGCCCGACTCGGGTACGTCGGGCTCCTGGCCCACGAATACGGCCACCATCTGCAGGCGACGACCGGGATGCTCGGCGAGTACGGCGAGCGCTACGCCGAATCGAGCTCGAAGAAGAAGCGCGACCAGTTGAGTCGCCGGCTGGAACTGCAGGCCCAGTGCTTCGAAGGGGTCTTCTTGTCGGTGGCCGATCGCGAGCTGATCGTCACCGGGGACGACCGCTATCAGCTCCGGAGCTGGCACAGCTACACCGGCGACGAGGATCCGCCCACGAGCCGGAGGCCCGATCACGGCAGCAGCGCGGCTCAGATCCGCTGGCTGGAACGCGGGCTGGACACCGCCGACTTCAGCCGCTGCAACACCTGGAAGGCTAAAGCGAAATCCGTCCGCTGAGGTCGAACCTCCGGCCGCTTCGAGCAGAAACTGTGCGCAAACTGCGCTGAAACTGTCGGCGGAGGGCAGTTTGCCGACAGTTTCCGGGGGACTCGGCTGGGAGAGGGAGTTAGGTCAGCTGGTGATCAGCTGCATCGCTTCGGCGCGGGTGGCGGCGTTGCGGAGCTGGCCGCGTACGGCGCTGGTGATGGTCTTGGAACCGGGTTTGCGGACACCGCGCATGGTCATGCAGAGATGCTCGCACTCGACGACCACGATGACGCCGCGAGGATCGAGCAGGTCCTCCATGGCGTCAGCGATCTGGGTGGTCAGTCGCTCCTGGACCTGCGGCCGCTTCGCGTACAGGTCGACCAGTCGGGCGAGCTTGCTCAAACCGGTGATCCGGCCGTCGCGACTCGGGATGTAGCCGACATGGGCGACGCCGGTGAACGGCACCAGATGGTGCTCGCAACAGCTCCAGACCTCGATGTCCTTGACCAGCACGAACTCGTCGTGGCCGAGGTCGAACACCGTCGCCAGCACGTCCTCCGGCTGCTGGTGCAGGCCTTGGAACATCTCCGCGTACGCGCGGGCGACTCGGTCAGGGGTCTTGAGCAGACCGTCCCGATTGGGGTCCTCGCCGATCCCGATGAGGATCTCGCGGACGGCGGCGACGATTCTGTCGTGGTCGAACTTGCCTACGGCCGCGGGTCCACTCACCGATAGTCCGGACCACGGGGGGGCAGCGCGCCGGGATCCCCGTAGACCGGATCGCCGGAGCCGCCGGGCAGCTGCGGCGGGCTGCCGGGCTGCCCGGGAGGCAACGGAATGCCACCGGCCGGGACGTGGTCACCGGGCGGCAACTGTCCGTTGGGTCCGTGCCCGTTGAGCCCGTTCTGGCCGTTCAGGGTGGATGGCGGCGGGGTGACCGGCGGCAGCGTCGAGGGGATCCGCTCGTCAGAGCCGGTCCAGGCGGGACGCTTGGGCCAGAGCCGCAGCGGCTTGAAGACCTCGGCGACCTCGCCGCGGTCCAGGGTTTCCCGCTCGAACAGCGCCCGCACCAGGTCGTCGAGCACGTCGCGGTTCTCGGTGAGGATGTCGAAGGCCTCCTGATGAGCGGTGCTGATCAGCTTGGCCACCTCCTCGTCGACGATCGCCGCCACCTCTTCGGAGTAGTCGCGACCATGCCCGATGTCGCGGCCGAGGAACGGCTCGGCGTCCCCGGAGCCGAGCTTGACCGCGCCGAGTCGCTCGGTCATGCCGTACTGGGTGACCATGGCCTTGGCCACGTTCGTGGCCTTCTCGATGTCATTGCTGGCGCCGGTCGTCGGGTCGTGGAAGACCAGCTCCTCCGCCGCCCGGCCACCCATCATGTACGCGAGCTGATCGAGAAGCTCTGCGCGAGTGTTGGAGTACTTGTCGTTCTCCGGCAGCACCATCGTGTAGCCGAGAGCCCGGCCGCGCGGCAGGATCGTCACCTTCTGGACGGGATCGGTGCCCGGCAGCGCAGCGGCGACCAGGGCGTGACCACCCTCGTGGTACGCGGTGACCAGCTTTTCCTTCTCGTTCATCAGTCGGCTGCGCTTCTGCGGTCCGGCGATCACCCGGTCGATGGCCTCGTCCAGATAGGCGTCGGTGATCACCTTCGCGTTCTGCCGGGCGGTCAGCAGCGCCGCCTCGTTCAACACATTGGCCAGATCGGCCCCGGTGAAGCCCGGCGTACGCCGCGCGACGCCTTCGAGGTCGACGCCCGGCGCCATCGGCTTGCCCTCGGCGTGCACCTTGAGGATCTGGAAGCGGCCCCGAAGGTCAGGAGCGTCGACGGCGATCTGCCGGTCGAAACGCCCCGGCCGGAGCAGCGCGGGGTCGAGCACGTCGGGCCGGTTGGTGGCGGCGATCAGGATCACCCCGCCGCGGACGTCAAAGCCGTCCATCTCGACCAACAGCTGATTGAGGGTCTGCTCGCGCTCATCGTGGCCGCCGCCCATGCCTGCGCCACGGTGCCGGCCGACCGCGTCGATCTCGTCGATGAAGACGATGGCTGGGGCGTTCTCCTTGGCCTGTTCGAACAGGTCGCGGACGCGCGAGGCGCCGACGCCGACGAACATCTCGACGAAATCGGAGCCGGAGATGGAGAAGAAGGGCACGCCAGCCTCGCCCGCCACCGCGCGGGCCAGCAACGTCTTGCCGGTGCCGGGCGGCCCGTACAACAAGACGCCCTTGGGGATCTTGGCGCCGACGGCCTGGAACTTCGCCGGCTCGGCCAGGAACTCCTTGATCTCTTCGAGCTCTTCGATCGCCTCTTCACAGCCGGCGACGTCGCGGAAGGTGGTCTTCGGCGTGTCCTTGTTGGCAATCTTGGCCTTGGACTTGCCGAACTGCATGACCCGGCTGCCACCGCCCTGCACCGAGTTCAGCAGGAAGAAGAAGAGGACGCCGATGATGACGAACGGGATCAGGGTGCCGAGCAGCGAGGAGAAGAACCCGGGGGTGGGGTTTTCGGCCTTCCAGCTGTCGAGCGTCTTGGCGGCCACCCGCTCGTCGAGCCGCTGCAGCAACTGGTCACTCTGGTTGCCGACCCAGGTCGCCTTGAAGCCGGTCTTGGTCGCGTCTTTCAGCGTGACGCGGATCTCCTGCTCCTTGTCGATGAGGATGACCTCGGAGAGCGGTTCGTTGCCGTTGATGATCGCCACGACCTGAGAGGTGGGGGCTTCTTTGTAGCCGCTACTCACGCGCTGGCCGAAGTCGATGAGGAGACCGACCGCGATCACCGCGAGGACGATCCACGCCAACGGAGAGCGAAGGATGCGTTTGAAGTTCATGACCTGCCTAAGACAATTGCCGAATCTGAGCTCGGATCCACCGCTAAGGCTATCGTTCGCGACCAAGACGGGCAGCCTTCGTCTCGCGTCGCTCGTGGCGCGAGCGCCCTCAAACCTCCGCTCAGCCGAAGGCCCGAAGCCACCCTCGGTCGAGTGATCAGGAGTAGATGTGGGGTGACAGCGTGCCGACCGAGGTCAGGTTGCGGTAGCGGCCGTTGTAGTCCAGTCCGTAGCCGACGACGAATTCGTTCGGAATGTCGAAGCCGATGTAGTTGACCGCGACGGTGTTCTGCGCAGCCTCCGGCTTGCGAAAGGCGGTCATGATCTCCAGGCTCGCCGGACCGCGCGACAGGAGGTTGCTGACCAGGTAACTGAGGGTGAGACCGGTGTCGATGATGTCCTCGACCACCAGCACGTGAACCCCGGTGATGTCGGTGCTGAGGTCTTTGAGGATCCGGACGACGCCGGAGGATTGCGTGCCCGACCCGTACGAGGACACGGCCATCCAGTCCATCCGGCAGTGGATGTTGAGAGCCCGGGACAGATCGGCCATCACCATCACCGCGCCGTTGAGCACTCCGACGAGAAGGAGATCCTTGCCCTCGTAGTCGCTGTCGATCTGCGCGGCCAGCTCCTCGATCCGCGCCTGGAGCTGCTCCTTGGTGAACAGCACGTGCGTCAGGTCCTCGCTCAGCTGGCTGTCGTCCACGCGGCACAGCCTGCCACAGAGATCTGCTGCCCGCGGGCCGGGTCCGGAGTGCCCAGCATCAGCTGACGTGCAGGTGACCAGACACCCGACTCACCCATGCGCCGGGCACCTCAATCCGCTGCTGGCCGTGCCAATCGGTGACCAGGTGTTCGACCGCGGTGAGGTTTTGCCAGGACAGGTTGCCGAGTCCGTGGCCGAGCAGCCAGCGGCGGATAACGCGCCTCCGGATGGCCGGCGGCTGGGCCTGGAGCTCGCCGCAGTCGAGGGTGTCGGTGCCGTGAAACGCCTGTGCCGCCAGGGAATCCAGCAGATCGGCGTCGTCGCGGACCAGCGCGGCGGTCCGGGCCAGGGCTTCGGCCACTCCCGGACCCAACGCGGTCTCCAGCGTCGGTAGCGCCGTCTCGCGGACTCGGACCCGGGTATAGCGGTGGTCGGTGTTGTGTGGATCGTGCCAAGGCTCGAGCCCGAGCTCGCGGCAGGCCGCCTCGGTGGTGGCCCGCCGCACGCCGAGCAACGGGCGCAGCAGCGTGCCGGCTCGCGGCGCCATGCCCGCGAGGGATCGATTGCCGGAGCCGCGGGCCAGGCCGAGGAGCACGGATTCGGCCTGGTCATCGAGGGTGTGGCCGAGGAGCACGGTGGCTTGACGCTTCTGGGCCTCACCGCCCAGGGCGGCGTACCGCGCGTCCCGAGCGGCGGCCTCCGGTCCCCCGGCGGTGAGGTCGACGGTGACGGCGCTGATCACCACCTCGGCATAGCCGATGGCGGCGAGCGCCTCGCCGGCCCGGGCGGCGACGGCGGCAGACCCGGTCTGCAGGTGATGGTCGATGATCATGGCCGCGTACGGGAGCTGGGCCTTTGCGGCCACGTGCTGGACCGCGTAGGCCAGGGCGAGTGAGTCCGGACCGCCGGAGCAGGCGACGAGCAGCGAACGGTCGCCGTCGGCCAGGGCCGATCGGACCGCCTGGACCAGCGTCAGGGTGGCCGGGCCGAGCTCATGGCGAGCCACGGTACGGCTCGGTCAGACGGCGGTTGAGGCCGGATGGAGGCGGGTCAGCCACTGGCTCGGATCGGCGATCTCGGCCTTGGTCGGCAGGGATTCCGGGGACATCCAGACGTGATTGAGACCGCGCATGCCGACCGCCTCGATCACCTGACGGCAGAACGCGGCGCCATCGCGGTACTGCCGCATCTTGGCGTCCAGCCCGAGCAGCTTGCGAATGATCTTGTCGAAGCCCTGGCCCTGGCGGCGTACGGTGAACTTCTGCCGGATCGCTTCCACCGAGGGGATGACCTCGGGTCCGACGCCGTCCATCACCACATCGGCGTGGCCTTCGAGGAGCGACATCACGGCGGTGATCCGATCGACGGTCTCCTTCTGAGCCGGCGTCTGCACCAGGTCGATGATCGAGATCTCGTCGTTCCCGCTCAGTCCTTCGAGGACCCGCTTCAGTCCGTCCCGGAGCATCTGGGCCACCACGGCCGGATCCAGCTCGGCGGAGTCGACCACCTGCTCGATCTGGGTGTTCAGATAGCCGCGCAGCCAGGGCACCGCCGTGAACTGCACGCGGTGGGTCTCCTCGTGCAGGCAGACCCAGAGCCGGAAGTCGGCGGGCTCGACCCCGAGCTCGCGTTCGATGGCCACAATGTTCGGCGCGACGAGCAGCAGGCGCCCGCCCGGCTCGTCAGCCGACCCGGAGCCTGGAAAGAACGGATCGAACTGGCCGAGCACCTTCGGGGCAAGATAGCTGAGCAGGGCGCCGACCTCCATGCCCGTGATCCGGGGGCCCATGCCGGCCATCGCCGCGTTGGCGTCCTTCAGCTTCTCGGCCGCCTTGGCATTCAGCGGACTGAGGATCTGCCGGAAGCCGTCGAGGTTGGCCTGGATCCAGCTGGGTCGATCGACGACCAGGACCGGCGCCGTGCCACTCGGCGTGTGCAGACCGGTGACCTCGGTGACGTACGCCTCGGCCCGCGTCGCGCACTCGCGCAACTCGGCGACCGCGGTCGCCGCCCCTTCAGGAGAAATCTCCGGACCCGGCTTGACCAGCTTGGTCGCAGTGCTGAAGGCGACGTTCCAGTCGACCATCGAAGTTGACATGGATCGAGCGTAGTGCCCGGGTGGGCACGCCCCCCGGCCCGAGCGGTGCCGGCTGGGCTTCGCGGGAAGTTCCGGCGGCGTACGCGGGACTCTGCTTGGTGCGTATCTCCGCACAAGGTCGAAGACGGAGGCGGGTTTGGCCGATTCGGGCTGCGTATCTCCGCACAGGGTCGAAGACGGGCGATCGGGGCGCGGGGTGTTGTCAGTTCCCCATGTTGCCTGGGGAACTTGAGACCCGTGAGGCGAGCGGACCGGTGGAGCCAAGCGAGCGGCGTACGCGGGGCCCTGCTCGTTGCGTATCTCCGCACAAGGTCGAAGACGAGAGGGAATCTGGCCGAATCGGGCTGCATATCTCCGCACAGGGTCGAAGACGCGGGCCAATCCAGTCGACTCCGGCCGGGGGTCAGCGGCAGCCGCAGGTGCTGATGGCAGCGGTCACGCGATCGAGCCAGACCCGGGCGGCGTAAGAATTCTTCGGGTTGTTGATCAAGAAGGCGAAGGCGAGCAGCGAGCCGTCACGACTGCGGACGAAGCCGGCCAGGGTGTGCACCTTGTTGAGGGTGCCGGTCTTGGCTCGGACCAGGCCGCGGCCGGCCAGGCTCTCGTCGTCGAAGTAGCGGCTGCGCAGACTGCCTTCGACGCCGGCGACGGGCAGTCCGGTCAGCACCGCGCGCAACTCGGGGTGCTTGTCGTCCGCTGCGGTCCGCAGCACCTTCACCATGGTGTCGGCCGGCACCTTGGTCTCCCGGGCCAGTCCGCTGCCGTCGTTGATCCTGGTGCCGGAGTCCCAGATGCCCAGCTTCGTGAGCCGGGCGCGGACAACCTTGTCGGCCGCGACGATGGAGCCCGGCTTACCGGCACCGACCGCGGCCTGCCGGAAGACGACCTCGGCCGCATCGTTGTCGCTGACCAGGAGCAGTTGCTCGACGATCCGTTTCAGGGGCATCGAGGTCACGCTGGCGATCCGGGTCGCCGAACGGTGCGCGCGCGCGGTGTCGACGGTCGTCACCGAGATGCCACGCTTGCGCAGCGCGGCCGCGAACACCTCCGCCGCCTCGCGGGACGGGTTGCTGGTGCGCGGTCCGGGCGATCCACCGTTCGCACGGCCTTCGTCGACCCAGAGCGCCGACGTCGGCGTCACCTGATCGCGGTAGAAGCTGGGCCAGATCGGGTTCCAGGCCGGGCCGGTGAACAGCGAGGCGTCATAGCCGAGCTGCACCTTCTTGATCTTCTGCTTCTTCAACACGGTCGCGGCGTCGTTGGCCAGGTCCGCGACCGACGCCCGTTTCGGAAAGCGCGAGGCCACGGTCTTCTTGGCCAGGTAGGGGTCCCCGCCGCCGACCAGGATGAGCTGACCGGGCTTCGGGCTGACCACCGAGGTGGTGAAGGTGTGCTCGGGCCCCAGTATCGACAACGCCGCCGTCGAGGTGAGCAGCTTCATGGTCGAGGCCGGAATGCGCGGCTCTTCGGCATCGTGGTTGAACAGCACCCGACCGGTGCCGATGTCCATGACCGAGCCCGAGTACGACCCGGTCGCGTCCTTCACCTTGACCGCCCTGATCTTGGCCCGCAGCTTGGCTCCGTCGACCCGGTGCTCGGATTCGGCCGGGGCCAGCACGTCCGGGGGCAGATCGGCGACCGGCGCGGACGACGACGCCGCCGGAGTCGGCTCCTTGGTCGCGTTCGGCGTGCTTTGCGCCGACGGGTCGAGCGCGCCGGGTGGCAAGGTCGACGGTCCGTTGGTGCTCCAGAGGCCGGAGGCGTACAGGCCGCTGCGGGCCACCGAGCCCAGGACTCCGGTGACCAGGCCAAGCACCACACCGATCACCAAGATCATGGAACCGGCGGCGATGGCGATCCGCTTGGGACTCAAAACGCGCCAGCCACCTCTCCACGCTAGGCTCATCACGGCCCATCGACGCTCCACAGATCTGCGAGCGAGGCCCATCCTAAGGAGCTTTCGTGACCGCACCCAATGCTGACACCCAGCAGACGCCGTTCAGTGGTCTGGTTTTCGACGTCACGGTCGAAATCCCGAAGGGCAACAAGAACAAGTACGAGGTCGACCACGAGTCCGGCCGGATCCGGCTGGACCGCACTCTGTTCACCTCCACCGCGTACCCGGCCGACTACGGGTTCATCGAGGGCACGCTCGGCCAGGACGGCGACCCCCTCGACGCCCTCGTCCTGGTGTCGGAACCGACCTTTCCCGGTTGTCTGATCAAGTGCCGGGCCATCGCGATGTTCCGGATGACCGACGAGGCCGGCGGCGACGACAAGGTGTTGTGCGTTCCCCAATCCGACCATCGGCGCGATCACCTGCGCGACATCGACGACGTCCGCGACTATCTGCTGCTCGAGATCGAGCACTTCTTCACCGTCTACAAGGACCTCGAGCCGGGGAAGTCGGTGGAGGGAGCCACCTGGACCGGCGCCGCCGAGGCCGAGGCCGAAGTGCAAGCCAGCTTCGAGCGGGCCAAGGTCCAAAGCCACTAAAATCCTGACGCGGTAAGCCACCCGCATTCTGAGGGGTCCCCAAAGGCAAACCTGGGGAACCGACCGCGCCCGAGTTGCCCCGATCGCTCCGCTCGACTTTAATAATATTCGCTCGATTCGCGTCCGCATTCGACCGTGTGCGGAGAAACGAACCCGGATTCGGCTGGATTCCCCCCACCTTCGACCGTGTGCGGAGATACGGAGCTGGATCCGGCGGGATCGACCGTGGGCGTACCTATGGAGCCGGATTCGCCACATCCGACCCTTGGCGGGTGCGAGGAGAACGCGCGCCCGGACGCGGCGACGCGTGACCGTCTTCACGGGTGCGATGGACAACGTCCGCCGGACGACGCCACACGTCACCGTCTTCACGGGTGCGATGGACAACGCCCGCCGGACGACGCCACACGTCACCGTTTTCACGGGTGCGATGGACAACGCCCGCCGGACGACGCCACACGTCACCGACTTCACGGGTGCGAGGGAAAACGCCGGCTCTTCGACCGTGTGCGGAGATAGGGAGCCAGATTCGGCTCGATCCGCCTGCGCATTCGACCATGTGCGGAGATAGGCACCGAGCCGGGATCCGCGTACGCCGGGCAGGGTGTGCTCCGAAGGGGTGGGAGACGGGCGAGCGGGTGGTGCTCGATGACCCAGGCTGCGGCTGCTCAGCTCGCGATCACGAAGCCCAGGGCGGCCGCCCCGATCGCCGCGACCAGCATGCCGGCGCCACAGACGACCGCCGCGCGCCAGCGGCGGCCGCCGAGCAGTCGCACCGTTTCCACACTTGCGGCACTGAACGTGGTGAACCCGCCGAGGAAGCCCGTGCCGATGATCAACTCCGCCGACTGACCGACGACTCGCTGTTGGGTCAGGCCGAAGGTCAGGCCGAGCAGGAACGAGCCCAAGACGTTGATCACGAAGGTGCCGATCGGGAAGGTGCGGCCGCGCGTCGGGTGGTCAGGTCGGGACAATCGTGAGGTGATCACGCCGTCGGTGATCAGCCGGGTCGCGGCGCCGAGCCCACCGGCCAGGGCGATCCACAGACCGATGATCATGACCGGCTGACCGATCGGCCGGGCTGGCCCCAACGGATACCGAGCCAGCTGGCCAGGCCACCGAGAACCAAGGTGGCAAGCGCGTAGCCCAGACCGGCCGCCGGACGCCCGGAGGCAAGCAGGCTCACTGAATCCATGGCCAGGGCGCTGTAGGTGGTGAAGCCGCCGAGGAATCCGGTACCGGCCACGAGCCGAAGCCGAAGACGTGGTCCGCGGTCGTCGCCGACCCGGGCGATCCGCTCGAGCAGCAGGCCGAGGAGGAAGGCTCCGCAGATGTTGATCAAGAAAATGGCCAGGGGCAGCGGAGAGGGGTGAGGCGGCACCAGCGAGATCAGATAGCGGGTGCCGGTGCCGAGGGTGCCGCCGGCGAAGACGAAAAGGATCGCGCTCGGCTGCCCGAACACGGGTCCAAGGATCCGGTCCGGGTCCGGGTCGACCGGCCCGGGGAGATCAGCGGCGGCGGATTCCATGACGGCTCTTACCCTACGAAGGCCGGCCCCCCTGGTTACAGTGACCCGGTGCGATCGACGGGCAGTGGGCGATACGTGATCAGTGGCGTGTCCCGAGGCATCGGCGCCGAAGTCGCGGTCCGGCTGCGCGATGCGGGCCACCAGGTGTACGGGGTGGTCCGTCGCGGGAGCGCTCTGATCGACGGGCTCGCCGGGCGGGTCGAGGCCGACCTCGCCCGACCGGACGAACTGGAAGAGGCGATCCGTGGCTTCGCCGATGATCTTGGACCGATCGATGGCCTGGTGCACAGCGCCGGTATCGTCCGCGGCTCGACGCTGGCCCAGACGTCGCCGGCCGATTTCACCGAGCAGTTCGCGGTGAATGTCACCGCCGTGGCCGAGCTGACCCGGATCTTGCTGCCCGGGCTGCGCACGGCCGGTGGCACTGTGGTGCTGCTCAACTCGATGTCTGGTCTCGTCCCGCGGACACCGCTCGGGGCCTACGGGGCATCGAAGTTCGCACTCCGCTCGTACGCGGACACCCTGCGGATGGAGGAGCCGGCGATCCGGGTCAGCTCGGTCTATCCCGGTCGGGTGGCCACCCAGATGCAGCAGGAAGTGCGAGACCTGGAACAGGCCGACTATCGGGCCGACGACTACCTCAAGGCAGGCACGGTCGCCGAGTTGATCATGACCGCGTTACTGCTGCCGGCTGATGGCGTGATCAACGATCTGGCGGTCCGCCCGCGGAACCCGCCGAGCACGCCATGACCCAGCTGTTGATCTTGCTGGCTCCCTCGGCCAACCGGGTCTATGCCGGATCGGCCGACCAGCTGGTCGCCGCCGAGCTGCAGATCCTGCTGGGCGATGATCAACTGCTGATCGAGCCGACAACCTTGGCCGGAATCGGTTATCTGCAACTGGAGGTCGAGCCCAACGACCGCGTGTTGGGTGCCTTGGCGAAGCTGTCCGGCTTCTTCGCCGCGTACGCGCGGGACCTTGATCAGCTGCGGCCGATCGAGGTACCGCGGCGGGATATCTTCGACGACGACCTGGTGACGATCCCGAAGTATCCGGGGAAGACCAATGAGCAGTTCACCCGCTTGTTGATCAACGTCACGCTGGCGTCGGTGCAACGACGGGCTGGTCCGATGTCGATCCTGGATCCGCTGTGTGGCCGGGGCACCACGCTGAGCACCGGGCTGATCCTCGGTCACGACGTGGCCGGCGTCGACGCCGATCTCAAGGCGTTGGAGGCGTACGCGGCCTACCTGCGCACCTATCTGCGGCGTAAGCGGCTCAAACACACCGCCGAGTTGCACCCGGTGCGCCGCGAAGGACGGAGCTTGGGTCGCCGACTGGATGCGGAGATCCGCCCCGAACAAGGTGGTCCCCCACTGCGGTTGACCGCGTTCTCCGGTGACACGCGGCAGTCGGCGGCGCTGTTCGGCAAGCGACGATTCGACGCGGTGGTGGCGGACGCGCCGTACGGGGTGGTGCACGGAAGCCAGACCGACGTCCGGGGTGCCAGCCACCAGCGCGACCGTTCGGCGGCCGGCCTGATCGGCGAGGCCCTCCCGGTGTGGGCCGGCCAACTCAAGGCCGGTGGCGCGCTCGGTCTCTCGTGGAACACCCATGGATTGGCGCGGGAGCGGTTGCTCGGGGTGGCCCGCGATGCTGGACTGGAACCGCTCGATCATGGCGCCTACCGGCAGTTCGGTCACCGGGTCGACTCCTCGATCCACCGGGACATCCTGATTGCCGTGAAGCCCGGGTGATCGGCTGGCGGTCGCGCCCGGGAGATTCCTCCGAGAAAAGTTCCGGGTCGATGTCGAGAACGGGTGCGGCCGGACGACGCATCAATGACGGCCGGGCAGCAAGTCCGCCGCACGAGGACAGGAGTGCACCATGCAGTTCATGACCATGATCAGGTCGGTGGAGAACCAGGACATCGGCGACCCGCCGGCGGCCCTGTCCGAGGCAATGGGCGCGTACGCCCAGGAAGGGGCCCGCAACGGCACGCTGGTCTTCCAGGGCGCCTTGAAGGGCAGCGACGCGGCCTCGATCGTCTCGTTGGTAGACGGGTCGATCAAAGTGGTCGACGGTCCCTTCACCGAGGCCAAGGAGCTCGTCGGCGGCTTCGGAATCGTCGAGGTGCACAGTAAGGAGGAGGCGATCGAGCTCACCCGCCGACTGGTGCAGATCCACGCCGATCACTGGCCGGAGTTCACCTTCACCTGCGAGGTCCGCGAGATGGAGGTCTTCGAAGCGATGTGACCGACGAGACAAGCGGGGAGGCCGCCTCCACCGCCCGGGTCATCGAGGCGGTCTGGCGATTGGAGTCGACACGGCTGATCGCCGGACTCGTCCGCGTCGTACGCGATGTCGGGCTCGCCGAGGACGTGGCCCAGGATGCGCTGATCGCTGCGCTCCGCCAATGGCCCGCCAGCGGCGTCCCCGACAACCCGGCGGCCTGGCTGATGACCACGGCCAAGCGCCGGGCGATCGATCATTTCCGGAGCGGGCAACGACACGCCGAGGTCCATGCCGAGCTGGCCCGGGGCCAGTTCTTGGAGATCGGAGCCGACAACATGACTCTCCCCGTCGATCATGTCGATGACGACGTGCTGCGGTTGATGTTCTTGTGCTGCCACCCGACGCTCAGCCCCGAAGCCCAGACCACGCTCACGCTCAAATTGGTCGGTGGCCTGACCACCAAGGAGATCGCCCGAGCCTTTCTGACGCCGGAGGCGACCATCGCCCAGCGGGTGGTGCGGGCCAAGCGGACCCTGACCGAGACCGCGGCGGCGATCGAAGAACCGGACGCGCGGGAACGCTCGACCCGCATCTCCGCCGTGCTTGGGGTGATCTATCTGCTGTTCAACGAGGGCTACTCAGCGACCGCGGGGAACGACTGGACCCGGCCGGAGCTGTGCCGCGAGGCGGTGCGGATCTGCCGGATCCTGACGACGTTGGTGCCGGACGAACCGGAAGTGCACGGGTTGCGGGCGCTGTTGGAGCTCCAGTCCTCGCGCTTGGCCGCCCGGATCGGGCCCGACGGCTCCCCGGTGCTGCTGGCCGATCAGGATCGCCGGCGCTGGGACCCGGCGCAGTTGATGCGCGGCTTCACCGCGCTGGTCCGGGCGACCGAACTGGCCGAGACGGCCGGACCGTATGCGCTGCAGGCCGAGATCGCCGCCTGCCATGCCCGGGCCCGGTCGACGGCCGACACCGACTGGGTGCGGATTGCCTCGGCGTACGAGCAGTTGGCTCGGCTCACCGGCTCCGCCGTGGTCGAGGTCAATCGAGCGGTTGCCCTGGGCATGGCGTACGGGCCGGAGGCGGGGCTGACGTTGCTGGATCAGCTGGTCGACCTTCCCGTGCTCCGCGACTATCACCTGCTGCCCGGCGTCCGGGGCGATTTGTTGGCGCGGCTCGGCCGGCCTGATGAGGCGCGCGCCGAATTCCGGCGGGCGGCCGGGCTGACCCGCAATGAGCGCGAGCGCGCGCTACTGCTTGGCCGCGCGGCTGAGCTCGACTGAGCTGGCCGAGCAAGGTCGGCCGCAGGATTCGACCTTTCGACAGGCTCGGGATCGATGGCCTGAGACGGACACGATCGACCCTTCGACAGGCTCAGGGATCGATGGTCTGAGACGGACACGATCGACCCTTCGACAGGCTCAGGGATCGTTGCCCTGAGACGCAGAGCGACCCTTCGACAGGCTCAGGGATCGACAGGCGCAGGGATCGACGGGCTCAGGAGGCGAAGAGGGTGGCGAACCAATCGAGTTGGGTGTTGAGCTGGTGGTCCTGACCGCCCTCGTGCTTGTTGTGCGGGTGGACGACGATCTGCTTGTCGGCACCGGCGTAGTGGTTGTAGGCGGCGTAGACGGTCGACGGCGGGCAGATGTCATCCATCAGCCCCACCGAAAACAGCGCCGGGGCGGTGCTCCGGCGGGCAAAGTTCACCCCGTCGAAGTAGCCGAGAGTCCGGTACGCGGCATCGGCGTGGTCCCGCCAGCCGGCCAGATAGCGGGTGATCTCGCCGTACGGGTGCTCGTCGGTGAGCTCGACGGCCCGCCGGAAGTGACAGAGGAACGGCACGTCCGGGGCCACGCCGACGAGCTTGACCCCGGCGTACGCGGCTAGGCCCGCGACGGCGAGGGTGATCCCGCCGCCCTGGCTGCCGCCGGTGATGATGATCCGGTCCGGATCCACGAGCGGATGGCTGGCGGCGACCTCCAGGAGTCGCACGGCATCCACGAAGACCCGGCGGTAGTAATAGGTGTGCGGATCCAGGATCCCGACGGTCATGAACCCCGGGGCGTGCGGCAGGCCGGCGTCCGGACCGGCATCAGCGGTGGCACTGAAGCCGCCGACGGCCCAGCCCTGCCCGCGCGTATCCATGATGAGCTGGGCGTAGCCGGCCTGCGCCCACACGGTCGAGGCGAACGGGAAGCCCCGTCCCCCGGAGTAACCGAGATACTGCACGACGGTCGGCAACGGCCCGTCGCTCCCCCGCGGCACGTGGAGCCAGGCGTTGATCCGCGCTCCGTCGAAACCGGCGTAGCTCAGGTCGTAGGTGTCGATCAACGCGAGTTTGTTGTCGATCGGCGCGGACGCCAGGTCGAGGTCCAGCGCCCGAGCCTGCTCGACCGTCGAGCTCCAGAACCCGTCGAAGTCTGTGGGCTCGAAGACCTCCGGTCGATAGATCGCCAGAGCCTCGAGATCGAGATCGAACATCGCCATGGACCGCGAGTCTAGAGCCACGCCTCCTCGTAGGCTGACCGGCTATGGAGATCTCGCGCACCCTGGTCCTCATGCGGCACGCTCAGACCGAAGACACCCGGCCGGGCGGGCGCGACCTGGAGCGCCAGCTCACCGAACACGGCGAGCAGCAAGCCATCGAGGCCGGGGCCTTTTTCGTCAAGCAGGGCATCGAGGTCGACACGGTGCTGTGTTCGAGCGCCGCTCGAACCCTCCGCACCCTCGACCTGCTCGCGCTGCCGAGCGCCGTCCCAGTTGAGGTGTCAGACCGCTACTACAGCGCCGGGACCGACACGCTGCTCGAGGCCATCGTCGCGCTGCCCGAGGACCGGCGGGCCGCGCTGATCGTGGGCCATGCGCCGGCCGTGCCCGGGCTGGTCTACGAGTTGTCTGATCAGGCCACCTCTGATCCCGCTGCGTTCGCAGCCATCGAATCGCGCTTCCCGCCGGCGACGATCGCCCGGCTGACCTTCGAGGGTGACTGGTCCGCGGTCGGTGCCAGTCGGCTGGTCACCGTGCAGATCGGGCGCTGAGCAAGCTCAGGCGCCGTGCAGATCGGGCGCTGAGCAAGCTCAGGCGCGTTTGGCGACGGCCAACTCCTGGGCCGTCACGGGTTTGCGGATCCGCTTGAGGCGCAAGGCCGGCTTCTCCACCCAGAACCAGCTCAGTGCGGCCAGCGGCAGGGTGACGGCAATCCCGGCCAGGCAGAACAATGGGACACCGAAGGAGGCCGCCCCGGCCGTGGCCAGCAACTGTTGCAAGGGAAACGCGAAGATATAGGTGCCATAGGAGAAGTCGTTCCGCACCTGAAGCCGGGGATGGGTGCCCCGGGCACCCGCCGCGATCATCAAGTAGGCGATGGGGAGCGCCGCGACCACCCGATAGTCGGGCAGCCAGGCCGACCCGATGAGCAAGGCGACGGCGAGGATGATGAGCCGGTTGTTGAGTGGGATGCGGTCCTGGAACTGGTAGATGATCGTTCCGGCGAGGAACATCACCCCGAAGTGAGATCCATTGTTGAGCCAGAAGTTATGCACCGGTCCGTACGAGGTCGCCAGCACGCCGGCCAGCGCCAGGCCGAACAACAGCGGGACGACCCAGCGGCGGCGGAACAACCCCAGCAGGCCGAGCACGAGAACGCCCAGGTAGCAAAGGAATTCCCAGGCGAGCGTCCACATCGAGCCGTTCCAGACCGCCGGATAAGCCACGTCCACCGGCGTACCGGCAATATCAAAGTGATCGACCCAGAGGGCCGCATTGTTGATGACGTATCTGGCCGCCCCGGACCAGAAGGCCGGGTCTGGCTGTGCACCGCGAATGAGCACCGAAATGGGGGCGATGACCACGGCCGTGATGATCAGACTCACCCAGAATGCGGGGAAGATGCGCAGCAACCGGGCCCGCAGGAACGGCCAGAACTTCGGAGTCCGCACCCAGCTCGCGACGATCAGATATCCCGAGATCGCAAAGAACGCGTCGACGCTGATCCGGCCGAGCACCTGACGAATCGGCGCGAAGCTGACTTCGTGCCCCGACAGCGGAAACGAGTGCCAGACGATGACCAGCAGTGCGAGTACGAGCCGGATGGCATTGAGCGCATTGTTGCGAGGATCGAACCCGGCGCCGAGCGTGGCCGGGAGGGCCCGTCGGGCCTGCGGTGGCACTGCTGCGGTCATCAGACGGACGAACTCCAGAGTCGAGACCCGGTCGCTGGACGGGTTGGAAGGCCTGCAGACGCACCAGCGGTGGTCGGCGCTGGGTCAAGGACATCACGACCGACCGGAGCCTGTCGCATCCGGTGACGAAATTCACCACGGCTTATCGAATCGAGACCATCGCTTCGTGCGGCAGTTGCGAGAACGTTCCTAGACTTGGCCCGGCGCTTGGGGCAGGGGCTGGGAGGTAGCTGAGACATGGGGCAACACCGCGGGACGAGCGCGCCGGCGCTCAGCCGTCGTACGCTGCTGCGCGGCACTTTGGCCGCGGCGGCACTGGGCGTCACGCTGGGCACCACGAGCTGTGGCCGCGGGCCAGCACCGACGGTCACCTCACTGATCGCTGAGCAGCCGTTCTCCATCGCCCACCGTGGCGGAGGTGGTGATTGGCCGGAAATGACCGGGTACGCGTACGAGCAGGCAGCGAAGCTCAAGACGCTCAAAGCGCTCGAGATCTCCGTCTGCGTCAGCGCCGACGGCGTCCTGGTCTGCAGCCACGATCCCTCGACGCTGCGTACCACGGGCGTCGATCTGACGATCGGCGAGCAGCCGTGGTCCGTGCTCTCCCAGCTCAAGGTGAACGCGTCGACGACCAACGACCCGAATCAGCCGGCGCAACCGCTGACCCGGTTCGACGAGGTCGTCGAGCGCTATCTCGACCGATTCGTCGTCTTCGTCGAGCCGAAGGTGCCCGAGGCTGCCGATGCCCTGATGGCCAAGCTGGTCGCCATGAAAGCGCCCGAACGGGTCGTCTGGAAGCAGTACGTCACATCCCCGCACTGGGACACCGCCAAGCGCAACGGCTTCGGCACCTGGGGCTACTTGCTCAACCAACCGAGTCATATCGACGCTGTCGATCGCTGGGCCGCCCATCCGGGCATCGATCTGCTCGGCGCCGGAATCGAGGAGTCCGACGACTTCATCACTCGGGTGGTCGCAGCAGCGGGGCGGGTCGGAAAGAAGACCATTGCTTGGCCGATCAGCTCAGCGGCCCAGCGGGAACGGGCGCTCCAACTGGGCGTGAACGGGCTGATGACCTCGGACATAGCCGAGCTGCTGCCCACGGGCTGAGATTATTTACACGCGCCACGACTGAATGTGACGAGCGTTATATCACGATTGGGTCTCGGCGAGGGGACCGCCTTCGGATTCATTGATAGCCTGCAGTCTCCTGGTGTTCACAGCACGCACAGGTTGAGTCTTGGGGGGCTCCTCGCCGCTAATTGAGCGAGCAGTTGCTCCCTGCTGTTCAGCATGGGTCTCCGTAACTGTGGTCATTGCGGAACTGGGTCCTGTCCGGGGGCGGCAGGACTATTCGGGGGAAGTCGAGCATGATGCAACGTGGGCTGGCTGCTGCATCCACTCAAGTGGATGCGGCGAACGAAACCTTGACCGACGTCATGGCTGTACGCGACCGCTACGCGCCTTCGCGAGCCCGGGACGGCCGTGACGAGCCGGCGACCTCGAGCACCGACCTCAGTCCGGACACCCCACCGATTGCCGTTCTGCCGCCGCGTCCCGACACGGCGGCCGAGTCGACCGGGGAGCCGGCGGCAATCCGGCCTGCCACCCCGGGACCGTCCCGGACCGCGACGCTGTCCTCGTGGACCAAGCGCTATGCGGTGACCCTGATCCTGATGGACGGCCTGATCGGAGCGCTCGCCGTCCTGGTTTCCATGGCTGCCTGGCAGCCGATCAGATCAACTGCCCTGGCCGGCGTCGGAGTCAAGGCCCTCGTGCTCGCGCTCGGCGCCTCCGTGGCCTGGCCGATCGCCTTGGCGATCTCGCGCGGCTACGAGCGCAGCCATATCGGGGTCGGCAGCGACGAGATGCGCGCCGTCTTCCGATCGATGATCCTCGCCATTGCCGTTGGGGCGGTGCCGTGCGCCTTGACCAACCGGTACGGCGTCCTCGCACTCTGTGTCCTCGCGACGCCGGTGGCTGCCCTGGCCAGCCTGGCCGCCCGCTTCGGGGCCCGGAAGCACCTGCACCGCCAACAACGGGTCGGCAAGAACGTCCGCCGGGTCATCATTGTCGGCAGTGCGTTCGCGGCCGCCGATCTGGCCGACGTGCTGACCCGCGAACATCACTGCGGGATGACGGTGATGGGTGCTTGCGTTCCCCAGACCGACGTCAGCCGGGCGCGCGAGGCCGGCCTGCTGGTGCTCGGCGATCTCGACGAGGTGCCCGAGCTGATCCGGGCCTACGGTGTGGACGCCGTTGCCGTGACCGGGAGCGACGCGACCCGGCACAACTATCTCCGTGAACTGTCCTGGGCCCTCGAAGGTGCCGGTGTCGAGCTGCTCGTGCACCCCGGCCTGATCGAGGTCGCCGGTCCGCGGATGCATATCCGGCCCTACGTCGGCCTGCCGCTGCTGCACGTCGAGCAGCCGCACTTCACCGGGTGGCGCCGGTTCATCAAGCGCGCCGCCGATCTCTTCCTCACCGCGGTCGGCGTGGTGGTCATCTCCCCGGTGCTCGCCGCGATCGCGTTGGCCATCAAGATCAACGACCGTGGACCGGTCATCTTCCGGCAGACCCGGGTCGGCCTGGACGGCACGACCTTCACCATGCTCAAGTTCCGCTCGATGCATGTCGACGCCGAAGCCAAGCTTGCGGAGCTCCGGGCCAAGAATCCTCACCTTGGCGTGCTGTTCAAGATGGAGGACGACCCGCGCATCACCGGCGTCGGTAAGTTCCTGCGCAAGTTCTCCCTGGATGAGTTGCCCCAACTCTTCAACGTGCTCACGGGCACCATGTCGCTCGTCGGACCGCGGCCCCCGCTGCAGTCCGAGGTCGACGTTTATGAAGACGATGCCCGCCGTCGCCTGCTGGTCACTCCCGGACTCACCGGGTTGTGGCAGGTCAGCGGCCGCTCACTGTTGAGCTGGGAAGAAACCGTACGCCTCGATCTTCGTTACGTGGAGAACTGGACGCTCACCCTTGATCTACTGATCATGTGGAAGACGTTCTTCGCTGTCGTGGCGAAGCGCGGCGCCTTCTAGAGAGACCAACAGACCTTTCATGGGGACTTTTCCTCCACTTCACTCCGGCCTGCGCTCCAAGCGCAGGATCGGGACCGGCTTGACCCTGGTGATCCTCGCGGCCGCAACCGGTTGCTCGGGCGCTTCGGACGCACCGGTCCCGCAGCCCGATGTGTCGACCTCCGGCCCTTCCAGCATGCGACCGACAACGTTGCCAAGCGACGACCAGAGCGCGCCGGCCGACGGGGATCAGACCCCCAGCACCGCCGCCTCCAAGGCGCCCGATCCGACGGCTCCGGCCACACCGACCCCGCTGGGTCGCCAGGACCCGGTGAAGAAGCGGGTGTCGGCCACCAAGGGGACCTTCCGCAAGGCGGTCACCTGGTCCGACGGTGTCCGGCTGGAGATCGTCGCCCTCCGTCAGGACAAGACAACCGGTAAGGGCGCCGGCGTCCAACCCGGTCTCCCGCAGACCACCTTCGCCCTGGAGCTGACCAACGACTCGACCAAGACCGTCGATGCCCGCGCGGTCGTGGTGACCGCGACGTATGCCGACGGCAAGGCCAACCGGCTGGCCACCGCGGTGTACAGCACCGCGACGAGTGATTTTGACCGCCGCATCAAGGCCAAGAGCAATGCCACGGCCACGTACGCGTTCTCGATTCCGAAGAAGCGACTGACCGACGTGTCGTTGACCGTCGATCTCGACGCCAAGCACGACCTGGCCCGATTCACCGGGTCGGCCCGATGATGCCGCCGACCCGTAAGCACCGAGCCGCTGAGGAAGCGGCAGCCTCAGTGGGATCCGACCTGGATGCCGCCCGTTCCGCCGAAACACCCAGGAGAAGACCCGTGACGACCGTGCTGAACCTCCGGTTCTGGCCTCTACGCCGCCACACCACCGCTCGCGTCGCCCGCGCCCTGTTGGCCGGTTGCGTCGCGGCGTTGATCACCTTCGGGTTGGTCACCGTTCCGCAGACCGCCCACGCCGACACCACGCCGATCTCGGCGGGCGTGCCCGAGACCGTCTCCGCCGATCCGCTGCCCACCTGGCAGCTCACCGGCGTGGTCTGGAGCCAGGTTGTGGTCGGCGACATCGTCTATGCGACCGGCAACTTCACCAAGGCCCGGCCGCCGGGCATGTGGGGCGGCGGTCCCCTGGAGATCGACGTTGCGCACATCTTCGCCTACAACATCACCACCGGTGATCGGGTGGCCTCCTTCAATCACACGCTGAACGCGCAGGGGCTCGCCATCACCGCGTCGCCCGACGGCTCACGGGTCTACGTCGGCGGCGACTTCACCGCGGTCGACGGCCAGGTCCGGCAGCACGTCGCGGCCTTCGACACGATGACCGGTGCCCTGGTCACCAGCTTCGCGCCGTACGTCAACGGCCAGGTCAAGGCGATGACCGCCACCAACTCGACCCTCTACGTCGGCGGCGCGTTCGCCAGCGTGGCCGGCAGCGCGCGGAAGTTCCTCGCGTCGATCTCGACCACGAACGGGCAACTCAACAGCTGGGCCCCGACGGCCGACAACGGCTACGTCTGGGCGTTGACCATGACCCCGGACCAGTCGAAGGTCGTCGCCGGCGGCCAGTTCTCGACCCTCAACGGGGCCACGGTGAACGGCATGGGTGCCCTCGACCCGGTGACCGGGGCCAGCCTTCCGTGGGCAGCCAACGCGGTGATCAAGGACTCCAACAAGGGTGCGATCGACTCGTTGACCACCGACGGCACCTATATCTACGGCGCCGCGTACGCCTTCGGCACCGGTGGCTACTTCGAAGGCTCGTTCGCCCTCAACCCGGCCGACGGCAGCATCCGCTGGATGGTCGACTGTCTCGGTGACACCTATGACATCGAGCCGGTCGGCGACGTGGTCTACACCACCGGTCACGCGCACAACTGCTCGATGATCGGGATGTTCCCCGACACCGTCCCGCGAACCCGGTGGCAGCACGCGAACGCCTACACCAGCTATCCGACCGGGGTGAACAACGGCCCGGACAACTACGGCTGGAACTACAAGAACCAGCCGGCGCCGACCATGCTGCACTGGTATCCCGACCTGATGATCGGCACGGCCAGCGGCCAGTCGCAGTCCGCCTGGTCGATCGTCAGCGGCAGTGGTTACGTCGCCTACGGCGGCGAGTTCCCGAAGGCCGACGGGGCCAAGCAGCAAGGTCTCGTCCGTTACGCCTTGAAGGGCACCGCGACCAACAAGATCGGGCCGAAGTACACCGACACCGTCCCGGTGCGGTCGGCCATCCCGGCCACGACGGCCGTCTCCATCTCCCCCGGCACGGTCCGGGTCGGCTACGGCACGGCCTGGGACCCGGACAACCAGCGGCTGAAGTACCAGGTCTACCGCGACCGCGGTACGGCCGCGGAGAAGCTGCTCAAGACCAGTCAGATCGACACCAACTTCTGGACGCTGCCCAACCAGACGCTGACCGACACCGGAGTGCCGTCCGGCGACCACACCTACCAGGTACGGATCACCGATCCGTTCGGCAACGAGTTGCTGAGCCCCGTGTCGGAGACCGTCTCGGCGACCACCACGGCCAGCCCGTACGCCGCGCAGGTCACCATCGACGGTGCGGACCACTTCTGGCGGCTCGGCGATTCGGGGACCACGGTCTATGACTCCATCGCCGACATGGACGGCACCGCCAACAGCGGCATCACCCGCGGGGCGACCGGTGCTATCGCCGGGAGCTCCGACAAGGCGTCGACGTTCAGTGGAACCACCAGCGGCTACGTCGCCCTCGGCACGACGACGGGCGCCGGACCGCAGACCTTCACCAGCGAAGGCTGGTTCAAGACCACGTCGACCAGCGGCGGCAAACTGATCAACTTCGGCACCGCCAAAACCGGGAACAGCTCGAGCTACGACCGGCAGGTCTATATGAACAACGCCGGCAAGCTGAGCTTCGGGGTCAACCCGGGGGGCACGAAGGTCGTCACCTCGGCGACCGGCTACAACGATGGCCAGTGGCACATGTTCACCAGCCTGCTGGGTTCGGCCGGGATGGCGCTCTACGTCGACGGCCGGCTGGTCGGCCAGGATCGTACGGTCACCGGGGCCCAGGCGTTCAATGGCTACTGGCGGATCGGCGGTGACACCGTCGGCACCTGGGCGAACTCGGGCACCAGCGGCTACCTCGACGCCACCATCGACGACGTGGCCACCTACCCCACCGTGCTCACGCCGGCTCAGATCAATGACCACTACACCAAGAGCGGCCGCACGCCGACCGCCCCGACCACCGCTCCGAGCGACCCCTACGGTGCGGATGTCTTCAATGGCTCGCCGGATGTCTACTGGCGGCTCAACGAGACCAGCGGCGTGGTGGCCAACGACCGCGGCGCGGCCGACAACCGGGGCCTGATCACCGGTAGTCCCGGCTACAACGCCGCTGGCGCGCTGACCACCGCGTCCGACCCGGCGATGACGTTCCCGAACTCGGCGACCTATGTGAGCTCGACGTCGAACTTCCTGGCGCCCGGGACCTACTCCGAGGAGTTGTGGTTCAAGACCAACACCACGCTCGGTGGCAAGCTGATCGGCTGGGGCAACGCGGCGACCGGCGTCAACACCGCGATCGACCGCACGGTCACCCTGACCAACGCCGGAAAGGTCCGCTTCGGCGCGCTGAACGGTGCCACCAAGGTCACCGTCGACTCGCCCCTGTCCTACAACGACAACAAGTGGCACTACATGGTCGCCAGCCAGTCGCCGTTGGGCATGCAACTCTTCGTCGACGGCGTCGCGGTGGCCTCGGACCCGAACTCCAACAGCTCGGCCACGACCGGCTTCTGGCGCGTCGGCTACGACGGGAGCTGGGGCGGCAACACCAACTATTCGATCAACGGCTCCATCGACGAGGCGGCGGTCTACAGCCGAGCCCTGTCACTGGCCGAGATCAAGGCCCGCTTCCGCAAGGGCGGTGGCACGGTGCCCAACGCGGCACCGGCACCAAGCTTCACCCAGTCGGTGACCGGCGGTCTGAACGCCAGCTTCAGCGGCGTCGGTTCCACTGACTCCGACGGTTCGATCGTGTCCTACTCGTGGAACTTCGGCGACGGCAGCGCGGCGGTCACCACCCCGACCGCCAATCATCAGTACGCGGCGAGCGGCACCTACCAGGTGACCCTGACCGTGACCGACAACGACGGGACCAGCGCCGCGGCGACCCAGGCCATCTCGGTGACCAACGGCCTGCCGACCGCGGACTACGCCACGACGACGGACTTCATGACCGTGAACGTCGACGGCACGAACTCCGCCGACACCGACGGCACCATCGCCTCGTACGGCTGGGACTTCGGTGACGGCACGACCGGCACCGGCAGTACCGCGTCGCACACCTACAGCACACCGGGCACGTACACGATCGCGCTGACCGTGACCGACAACTCCGGTGGCACGGGCACGCTCTCCCACACGGTGACCGTGACCAACACGCTGCCTCCGGTGGCGGCGTTCACCTCGGTGCCGGCCGGTCTGAAGGTCGCCTTCGACGGCACCGGATCGAGCGATCCGGACGGCACCGTGGCCAGCTACGCCTGGGACTTCGGGGACGGGCAAGGCAGCGCCGACCCCACGCCGAACCACACGTACGCGGCCGCCGGCACCTATACCGCGACGCTGACGGTGACCGACAACGCGGGCGTGACGAACGCGGTCAGCCACGATGTCACGGTGGCCAACGCCAGCCCGAAGGCATCGTTCACCTCGACGCCGACCGATCTGACGGTCGACTTCGACGGCACCGGATCGAGCGATCCGGACGGCACGGTGGCGAGCTACGCCTGGGCCTTCGGGGACGGGACGACCGGCACCGGAGCCAGCCCGTCCCACGCCTACACCACGGCCGGCACCTACACGGTCAGCCTGACGGTGACCGACGACGGCGGCGCGACCGACACCAAGACCGGCCCGGTCACGGTGAAGGCAGCCAACGTCAAACCGACGGCGGCGTTCACCAGCTCGACCACGGAGAACGTGGCGAGCCTGAACGCGGGCACCTCGACCGACCCTGACGGCACCATCGCCAGCTACGCCTGGGACTTCGGGGATGGCACCGCGGACGGGTCCGGAGCGACGACCACGCACAGCTTCGCGACCAACGGCACCTATCAGGTGAAGCTGACCGTGACCGACAACGACGGGGCGACCGACACGCTCACCAAGCCGGTGACCATCACCGGGCCGCTGGCCAAGGACACCTTCGCGCGGACGGTGGCGACGGGTTGGGGCAGTGCCGACATCGGCGGCGCCTGGGCCTACACGGGCAGCACCAGCCTCTTCGCCGTCGCGAACAACACGGCGACGATGAAGCTGGCCGCCGGTTCGGGTCCGGCGGCCCGG
The DNA here is from genome assembly GCA_963731295.1 of uncultured Actinomycetota bacterium. Classification (GTDB taxonomy): domain Bacteria; phylum Actinomycetota; class Actinomycetes; order Propionibacteriales; family Propionibacteriaceae; genus Microlunatus. The sequence goes on along the minus strand of CAVSUP010000003.1, from coordinate 226,380 downwards.
CTGCCGATCGCGTCGACCGACACCGACCTGAACATGACCTTCTCGTTCGACAAGGCCGCGACCGGCGGCGGTCAGTTCGTCCGGGCGGTGGTCCGTGGCGATGCCACCAACGGGTACATCGGCCGGGTCTGGGCCAAGGCGGACGGCACGATGGTGCTGTACCTGTCCAAGGTGGTCGCCGGCACGGAGACCGATCTGGGGAGCAAGGTGCTGACCACCACGTACGCGGCCAACACCGCGTACACGATCCGGGTCCAGGCGTGGGGCTCCGGCACTACCAACCTGCGGGCCCGGATGTGGAAGGCCGACGCCAACGAGCCATCGACCTGGTCGGTCAGCACCACCGACACCACCGCTGCGCTGCAGACGGCCGGCGGGGTGGCGATCCGGGGCTACCTCTCGGGCAGCGCCGCGAACGCGCCGGTTTCGTTGCAGGTGAGCAGCCTGGTTGCCAAGCCGACCGGCAACTGAGTGGTCCTCGCCACGTAACCCGCTGGCGGACGGGGCGGCGCACGAAAGTGCGTCGCCCCGCTCCGCTATGGCCACAACCCGTACAGTTTGCTCAATCTCTGCCACGAAATGGATGTTCACGACGTGAGAGTTCTGGTCCTCTGGGCCGACGACCGCTCCCCCAACCTCGGCGTGCGGGTGCTCGGCGCCGGCACCGAGGCACTCGCCCGGCAGGCCTGGCCCGACGCCGAGTTCACCTTCTACAACTACGGCGCGCGAACTGCTCCGGTGCGCCTGGGGTCCTTCCGCGAGATCGCCAAGGAGGCCCTCACCCGCCGTCATGGCCTCGGCCGCTGGTTCAGCCAGTTCGACATCATCCTCGACACCCGGGCCGGGGATTCGTTCGCCGACATCTACGGTCTGCCGCGGCTGGCCTCGATGTGCGCGGCCACCGAGTACGCCCGCCGGGCGGGGGTGCCGGTCGTCCTGACCCCGCAGACCATCGGGCCGTTCAACTCCAGGCTCGCCACGGCGATGGCCCGGCGGTCACTCAAGACGGCGTCGGTGGTGATGGCCCGCGACAGCGAGAGCGCCCAGGCGTCGGCCAAGCTCGGCCAGCCGGTCGACGTGCTGACCACCGACGTGGTCTTCGCCCTCGACGTACCCGAGGCGACCGGTGCGCGCGACGTCGTGCTGAACGTCTCCGGGCTGCTCTGGCACCCCGGACCGCACGTCGGCTCCGCGGCCTATCGGGCCACGGTGACCGCCGTCTACGACACGCTGACCGCCCAGGGCCGGACCGTCGCCCTGCTCGCCCACGTGCTGCCGTCGGACAATCCCGACGACGACATCCCGGCCGTCCAGGAGTTCCAGCGCACCCACGCGCCGGAGGCCGAGATCCTGCAGCCCACCTCGCTGGACGACGTCCGAGAGATGCTCGCGGGCGCGGAGCTGGTCATCGGATCCCGGATGCACGCCTGCCTGAACGCCTTGTCGGTCGGTACGCCGGCGATCCCGCTGGCCTATTCGCGCAAGTTTGCGCCCCTGATGGCCGATCTGGGCTGGCCGCACGTCATCGATCTGCGCACGGAGTCGGTCGGGGCGGCCGACCGGGTGGCTGCGCTGGCCGAGGGGCCGAGCCTCGCCGCCGAGGTGGCCGCGGTGCGGAAGCGGGCGTACGCCACCCTCGATCTGGCCCGCGAAGCGCTCGCCGCCCAGGTCCCGGCCGGCAACACACCGACCAGGCCGACCACCCCGGGGCGCCCAGCTCGATGAAGGGAAACACCCCGCTGGACCGTGCCGTCGCCTCGGTGGTGGCCGCTCAGAACTGCTCGGGCTGCGGTGCCTGCACCCAGCTCGACGCCGGACTGGCGATGACCCTGGACGACGCCGGCTACCGGCGGCCGACTCGGGTCGGTCCATCGACCGCGGCGCCGGGCGCCCGGCGGACCTTTGCGGAGATCTGTCCGGGCCGCCGGGTCCGCTCGCCGCGTCCGGCCGGGGCTGCGGTGCACCCCACCATGGGCCCTGTGGTCAGCGCCTGGGAAGCCTGGGCCGGCGACCCGGAGATCCGCCATCGCGGGAGCAGCGGCGGCGCCCTGACGGCGCTCACCACCTGGCTGGTCGACACCGGTCAGCTGGACGCGGTGACCAGCGCCGGTCGAGACGACCAACAGCCCCGCCGTACGGTGCCGGTGACCATCACGACCAAGGAGCAGGCCCTCGCCGCCGCCGGTTCGCGCTATGCGCCGGTGTCGGTGCTGGAACAGCCCGCAGCCCTGGCGGGCGGCCGCGGACTCGTCGGCAAGCCGTGCGAGATCACCGCGGCACGAGCGCTGCTGGACCGGACCCCCGGTCCTGGCACTGGCACCTGGCAGCGGCGCCGGCAGCGGCAGCGGCGCCGAGCAGCAACCGCTGCTCCTCTCCTTCTTCTGTGCCGGCACCCCCAGTCAGCTGGCCACCGACGCGCTGGTCACGGAGCTGGGGTTGCCGGCCGACGCCCAGTTGGCCGACCTCTGGTACCGCGGGCGCGGCTGGCCGGGCCATTTCACCGCCGTGCCGACGAGCGGCGAACCGGTGCGCACCACGTACGACGATTCCTGGGGCCAGCATCTCGGCAAGGCCACCCAGTGGCGCTGCAAGATCTGCCCGGACGGGGTCGGCGAGAGCGCCGACATCAGTGCCGCCGACTTCTGGCACACCGACGAGCGCGGTTATCCGTCGTTCGACGAGGGCGACGGCTGCAGTGCCGTGCTGGGTCGGACGGCGCGCGGCCAGGAGGTGCTCGTGCGCGCGTTCGCCGAGGGCGTGCTGGTTGGTCGTCCGCTGGAGCTCGATCGGCTGGCGGCCGTCCAGCCGCTGCAGGTGACCCGCCGCCGTACCCTGCTGGGCCGACTGATCGGCACCGTGCTGGCGGGGCGGCGCATCCCGCGCTACACCGGCTTCGGGCTGACCCGGCTGACGGCGGGGAACCCGCGACCCTCGTACAGCACGGCCAAGGGCAGTTTCCGGCGCGTCCGCAGGCAGCGAACGACATGAGCGGCCCGGTCGAGCCGCCGCCCGTCGTCGATCCGCTCCACCTCCCGCCCGACCCCGCGGCCAACCGTGGCGCTCTCGGTCGCCGGGCGGCTCGAGGGGCCCTGTTCACCGTCGGTGCGCAGGGCGTCAAGATCTTGATCCAGGTGGCCGGCGTGGTGGTGCTGGCCCGGCTGCTGACGCCTGGCGACTACGGCCTCATCGCCATGGTCACCGCGATCATCGGGGTGGCCGAGATCTTCCGGGACTTCGGGCTGTCGGCCGCAGCCGTCCAGGCCAAGACGCTGAGCACCGGGCAACGGAACAACCTGTTCTGGATCAACACCGCGGCGGGCGCCGTCCTCACCCTGCTGGTGTTCCTCGGCGCGCCGCTGATCGCTCTCGTCTACGGCCATCCCGAGCTGGTCGACCTCAGCCGCGCGCTGTCCTTCGTCTTCGTGATCAACGGCATGACCACCCAGTACCGGGCCAGTCTCAACCGCTCGATGCGCTTCTCGGTGCTCGCCCTTGCCGACATCTGCGCGCCGTTCTTCGCGTTGGTCGCCGCGATCCTGCTGGCCCTGAACGGCGCGGGCTTCTGGGCGCTGGCGGTGCAGCAACTGGCCACCTCGGTGATCTTGCTGGTGATCTTGAGCATCGGGTCGCGCTGGCTGCCCGGAATGCCCAGGCGACGCGAGCCGATGGGCGACCTGCTGAGCTTCGGCTGGCAGCTGGCTGGCTCGCTGTTCGTCGGCTACCTCGGCAACAACGTGGACTCGCTGACCATCGGTATCCGCTTCGGCGCCACGCCGCTCGGCCTCTACAACCGGGGTTTCCAGCTGCTGATGACCCCGCTCGGCCAGCTCCGGCAGCCGACCACCCAGGTCGCGCTGCCGGTGCTCTCCCGGTTGCGCGAGGACCTCGACGGCTCGAACCGCTTTCTGCAGCGCGGTCAGCTGGCCCTCGGCCTGACGCTGGTGGCCGGACTCGGCCTCATCATCGGCGGCGCGGAGCCGGTGACGGCGGTCTTCCTGGGTCGCCAGTGGCTCACCGTCGAACCGATCCTGCGGCTGCTGGCCGCGGCCGGGGTCTTCCAGACCCTCGCGTACGTGGGTCTGTGGATCTATCTCTCCCACGGACTGACCAAGCAGCTCTTTCAGTACACGCTGATCTCGACGTCGGTGAAGGTGGCCTGCATCCTGATCGGCAGTACGGGTGGTCTGATCGGGGTGGCCTGGGGCTACGCGATCGCCCCCGCGCTGGCCTGGCCGATGTCGTTCTGGTGGCTGTCCCGCAAGTCGCCGGTGAGTGTCCGGCCGCTGTTCCTCGGGGCCTTCCGGGTGATGAGCGTGACCGCGGCGGTGGCGCTGGGCTCGTACGGGGCCAGCGAGCTGACCCACGATTTCGGCCGCTGGCTCCAGCTTGGTGGAGCGGTGCTCGGTGGGGCGATCGCGTACGCGCTGCTGGTGCTCGTTGTCCGTCCCATCCGGCGGGACGTGCTGGGCGTTTGGCAGATCGTCGGCCACGGATTGCGGCGCCGATGAGCCCCGAAGAGCTGAAGTCGGGGCCCCCGTTGCCGATGATCGCCGCCATCACGGTCAATTACGGGTCGCATCAGCTGCTCGAGGCCAATCTCGCGCAGCTGACCGCTGACTGCCCCGACGTGCTGGTCGTGGTCGTCGACAACTTCACCAGCGCCGACGAGCTGAGCGCGATCACCGCGCTGAGCGACCGGCACGGCTGGCGCCTCCTCGCGTCTCCGACCAACGTCGGTTTCGGGGTCGGCATGAATCTCGGGGCAACGGCCGCCCTGGAAGCGGGAGCCGAGCAACTGTTGCTCCTGAATCCGGACGCCCGGATCGACGCGGAGAGCCTGCGTCGGCTGCGCGAGGTGGTTGCGGCCGACCCGATGATCATGGCCGCTCCGGTGGTCGAGACCGTCGACGGGAGAATCTGGGCCGACGGCACCGACCTCTACCTGGACCGCGGCCGGATGCGGGCGACCCGCAAGCGAGCCGAAGGCGCCCGGGCGGAGATGTGGCTGAGCGGGGCCTGTCTGGTGGTCAGCCGCGTGTTGTGGGAACGGATCGACGGCTTCGACGAGCGCTATTTCCTGTATTGGGAGGACGTCGACCTGAGCTGGCGGGCCCGGGAGGCCGGGGCCACCCTGCAGGTCGTTCGCGACGCGACCTCCGTGCATGACGAGGGCGGCACCCAGCAGGAATCGGGCAGCCGAGCCAAGTCGGCCACCTATTACTACTACAACATTCGCAACCGGCTGCTGTTCGCTGCGCTGCACCTGAGTCCGGCCGATCGCCGGCGCTGGATGCTGACCGCCGGACCCGAGGCGTACGACATCCTGCTCCGGGGTGGTCGCCGCCAGCTGATCGGCGCCTGGGCGCCGTGGCGCGCCGCGATCACCGGCACCGTCGACGGCCTGCGGCTGGCCCGCTCCGCCCGGCGGTCGTCGGCGGCGCTGCGGAAGTCGGCCGACGACGGCGTCGACGACGGGGCCGACGAGCGGGCCGACGAGGGGGCCGCTAGGCCCTTGCGCGTGCTGCAGTCGTTCCCCGACCCCCGAGCCACGACCAATCCCTACATCTGGATGCTCCGGGAGTGTCTCGACCAGCGCCCTGACGTACAACTCGAGACCTTCAGCTGGCGGCGGGCCCTCACCGGACGCTACGACGTCTTCCATGCCCACTGGCCCGAGATCCTGGTCGACGGGGCGACGCCACTGAAGAAGACCGCCCGCCAGCTGCTGTTCGCCGTGCTGCTGGTCCGGCTCCGGCTGAACCGCACGGCGATCGTCCGGACGCTGCACAACCTCGAGCTGCCGCAGGGCATCAGCCGGCGGGAGATCCTGCTGCTCCGACTGTTCCAGCGCTGGACCACGCTGCTGATCCGGATCAACAGCATGACCGAGCTCGGAGACCGGGCGTACGAGACGGTCGTCCATGGGCACTATCGGGATTGGTTCGCGTCGTTTCCGCGGAGCACGCCGCAGCCGGGGCGGCTGGCCTACTTCGGTCTGATCCGCCGCTACAAGGCGGTGGACACCCTGCTGACCGCCTTCGGCGCGACAGCCGAGCAGGCGCCGGAGCTCACCTTGTTCGTCGGCGGCAAGCCGTCGACGCCCGATCTGCGCAGCGAGCTGATCGGACTGGCCGCCGCCGACGACCGGGTGACGACCCAGCTGGAATTCCTGACCGATGCCGAGTTGGTGGCCGCGGCCTCGGCCGCCGAGCTGGTCGTGCTCCCCTATCGCGAGATGCACAACTCCGGTGGAGTGCTCGCCGCCCTCTCCCTGGACCGGCCGGTGCTGGTCCCTGACAACGAGGTGAACCGGATGCTGTCCGACGAGGTCGGCGCGGGCTGGGTCTTCCGCTACGCCCCACCGCTGGCCGCCGAGCACCTGTTCGAAGCCCTCGAAACGCGTCGCGCCATCGCCGACCAGACCCCCGCTCCGGATCTGTCGGCCCGCGACTGGCCCCGCGCCGCCTCCGGCCACGTCCAGGCCTACCGCCGCGCCATCCGCCTGACCCGTCGCCCCTGAGTCCCGAATCTCCAACCCCCTCGGTCCCGACGTCTCGTTCGCTGAGCCTGTCGAAGCGCACCAGCGGTACGCGTGTTGATCTTGCCCTTCGACAAGCTCAGGGATCGAACGCGCGAAGCGCTCCACAGGTACGCGTGTTGATCAACTTCTACCGTCGAGCGGTAAGGCGTTACGTCCGCTGAGCCTGTCGAAGCGCAGCTGATGTTCGCGTGTTGATCTTGCCCTTCGACAAGCTCAGGGATCGAACGCGCGAAGCGCTCCACGGGTACGCGTACTGATCAACTTCCACCTTCGAGGGTGCGGCGTTACGTTCGCTGAGCCTGTCGAAGCGCAGCTGATGTTCGCGTGTTGATCTTGCCCTTCGACAAGCTCAGGGATCGAACGCGGGCGGCACTTACGAACCAGGAGCTGCCCTTCGACAGGCTCAGGGCACGAACACGCGCGGCACCTACGAACCAGGAGCTGCCCTTCGACAGGCTCAGGGCACGAACGCCCGAAGCGCACCGGGCGTTCATGTTGATCAACTTCCACCCTTCGAGGGTAAGGCGTTACGTTCGCTGAGCCTGTCGAAGCGCATCAGGGGTACGCGTGTTGATCTTGCCCTTCGACAAGCTCAGGGATCGAACGCGCGAAGCGCTCCACGGGTACGCGTACTGATCAACTTCCACCTTCGAGGGTGCGGCGTTACGTTCGCTGAGCCTGTCGAAGCGCAGCTGATGTACGCGTGTTGATCTTGCCCTTCGACAAGCTCAGGGATCGAACGCGGCGGCACCTACGAACCAGGAGCTGCCCTTCGACCAGCTCGGGATCGAACGCGCGAAGCGCTCCACGGGTACGCGTACTGATCAACTTCCACCTTCGAGGGTGCGGCGATACGTTCGCTGAGCCTGTCGAAGCGCACCGGCGGTACGCGTGTTGATCTTGCCCTTTGACAAGCTCAGGGATCGAACGCTCGAAGGGCACCAGGGGTACGCGTGTTGATCAACTTCCACCTTCGAGGGTAAGGCGTTACGTTCGCTGAGCCTGTCGAAGCGCATCAGGGGTACGCGTGTTGATCTTGCCCTTCGACAAGCTCAGGGAACGAACGCGCGAAGCGCACCGGGCGTTCATGTTGATCAACTTCCACCCTTCGAGGGTGCGGCGCTACGTTCGCTGAGCCTGTCGAAACGCACCAGCGGTTCGCGTGTTGATCTTGCCCTTCGACAAGCTCAGGGATCGAACGCGCGGCACCTACGAACCTGGAGCTGCCCTTCGACAGGCTCAGGGCACGAACGCCCGAAGCGCACCACGGGTACGCGTGTTGATCAACTTCCACCTTCGAGGGTAAGGCGTTACGTTCGCTGAGCCTGTCGAAGCGCACCGATGGTCTGCGTGCTGATCTTGCCCTTCGACAAGCTCAGGGATCGAACGCGCTCGGCACCTACGAACCAGGAGCTACCCTTCGACAAGCTCAGGGCACGAACGCCCGAAGCGCACCGGGGTTCGTGTTGATCAACTTCCACCTTCGAGGGTAAGGCGTTACGTTCGCTGAGCCTGTCGAAGCGCACCAGCGGTATGCGTGTTGATCTTGCCCTTCGACAAGCTCAGGGATCGAACGCGCGCGGCACCTACGAACCAGGAGCTGCCCTTCGACAGGCTCAGGGCACGAACGCCCGAAGCGCACCGGGCGTTCATGTTGATCAACTTCCACCCTTCGAGGGTAAGGCGTTACGTTCGCTGAGCCTGTCGAAGCGCACCAGGCGGTACGCGTGTTGATCTTGCCCTTCGACAAGCTCAGGGATCGAACGCGCGCGGCACCTACGAACCAGGAGCTGCCCTTCGACAGGCTCAGGGCACGAACGCCCGAAGCACACCGGGCGTTCATGTTGATCAACTTCCACCCTTCGAGGGTAAGGCGTTACGTTTGCTGAGCCTGTCGAAACGCACCAGCGGTTCGCGTGTTGATCTTGCCCTTCGACAAGCTCAGGGATCGAACGCGGGCGGCACCTACGAACCAGGAGGTGCCCTTCGACAGGCTCAGGGCACTAACGCACGACCGGGAGGTGCCCTTCGACAGGCTCAGGGCACTAACGCACGACCGGGAGGTGCCCTTCGACAGGCTCAGGGCACTAACGCATGACCGGGAGGTGCCCTTCGACGGGGTCAGGGGCGAACGCACGACCGGGAGGTGCCCTTAGGGGAGGGATCCTTGACCGGACAACGCGAAAGGCGGCCCTGCTCCGGTGAGGGAGGAGGGCCGCCTGTCGACGGGTGACCTAGGTCAGCGCCAGGCGCCCAGGTACTTGGTGCCGGCGGCCTTACCGGCCTTGGTGGCGACACCAGCCGGGAGCGACTGGGCGACGGAACCGACCAGGTTGGTGACCGCGGAGGTCGGCTGGTAGCTGCCGTTCACCGCCGCGCCCATCAGGTTCGCGCTGTTCTTGTCGTAGCCGGTGGCGGCGACGTACGCGGCGAGCGTCTTGTGCTGCGTGGCGTACGTGCCCTTCTTGCCCCAGCGCACTGCGACGGGCGGCGCGCCGGCGGGCTGAGCGAAGACGTTGCCGTTCGCCGAGCTGACCATGTCGCTGCCGTTGAACGCCTTGTCCCAGCTTTCGGCCTGGAAGATGGAGTTCGTGCTGACCGGCACGCTGTAGATGTTGTTGCCGATCGAGGTGCCTCGGGTGATCCATGGCATCGACATGTCCGGCTGCGGCCGGCGGTTGTCGTGACCGTAGACCGAGAGGTCAGTGATGCGTCGCGTGTCCTGGACCAGCGCGAGCGGGGTTTCGCCGTTGTTGACCAGGGTGTTGTTCCAGACGCTCACCTTGTCGGTGTCGGAGATGATGATGCCGTTCTTGGCGTTGTTGGCCACGACATTGTTCACCACCGTCGCGGTCGAGGAGATCTCGAGCACGATGCCGTAGCGGGACCCGTTGATGATGTTGTTGTTGGCCAGCGTGATGTCGTAGGTCGACGTATCGGTCCAGAACTGGTTGCCGTCGGAGTTCAGGATCTCGCTGTTGGTCAACGACACGCCGCGGGTGTTGTGCAGCTTGAAGCCGCCCGCACTCGGGGCCGGGTTGAAGTGCTGGTCATTGCTGTCGCGGACCGACATGTTGTTGAGGGTCAGATTGTCGGCGGCCCCCGACTGGAAGCCGATCTGGCCGCTGCCGACGATGGTCACGCCGTTCAGCTTGGAGTCGGTGGCGTAGATGCCGATACCCGCGGTCGCGCTGTCTCGGACCTCGATGTTCTCCAGCGTCATGTTCTTGTAGTAGCTGGTGATCACGCCCTGCATCCAGACGGAGTCGGCGTAGCGCCGGAAACCGAGGCCACGCAAGGTGGTGCCAGGAGCGCGCAGCGAGACGGCCTGGGCCAGGGTGCTGGCCTCGACGGACTTACCTGAGGGGTTCGAGCCGAGATACAGCCGCTTCGCCGCGTAGTCGACGAAGAAGGTGCCCGCCTTGAGACCGCTGAGGCTGCCGACCTGAGTCTGCTCGACGCCGCCGAGCCAGACCTGGTCGGGTCGCGCCGCCATCGGGTAGTTCGGATTGACGAACTGCCAACCCGGGGTGGTGTAGTCGGCCGCGCCCTTGACGTAGGTCGGGCTGGAGTCGAACTGGGTCGTCCAGTTGTCGACCTTCCAGGCGTTCCCGGACTGGGTGAAGCCGCTGACCGAGCTTGCTCCGTCAAACCAGACTGCTTCGGACGGGTAGGACTGGATGAAGATGTTCTTGCCCGGCGGGACGATGAAGTATTCGTGGTACGTGCCACCGCGGATGACGATGGTGCCGCCACCCGGGACCTTGGTGATCGCCTTGGTCACAGTCTTGACCGGGGCCGACTGGGTGCCGGCGTTGCTGTCGCTGCCGTTGGTGGCGACGAAGATCGCCCCGCTCGGCACCGGATACTTGGTCGAGCCGACGGCAACCGAACCGCGGGAGCCCGACGGAGCCGGATTCGGCGCGGGGGTGGGCGGCGCGGTCGGCGGCGGGGTCGTGGGATTGGGCACCGGAGCCGGAGTCGGCGCCGGCGGGGTCACCGCGCCCGAGCTGCTCAAGGCCGAGAACGCCTGGGTCTTCACCGAGGTGGTTGCGCCGGTGGTGGACACGTAGGTCCGCAGCCCGACCGTGCCGGCGCCGGTGACCCGGGTGCCGGAGGAGTCGGTCTTCACCGCTTGCCAGTCAGGGACGGACGAGCCGGACACATAGGCCTTGCCCTGCACCTTGACCGTGCTGCTGCCGCTCACCGCGAGCTCGACGGTCACATTCTGACCGGCGCTCACCGTGGTGCTGGTGGCCTTCGAGCCCAGCCAGGTCTCGGCGCCCCCATTGGCCCGGACCAGCTCGACCGTCAGCTTGCGAGCGGAGTCGATCTTGACCCGGCTGCGATAGGCCGAGCCGTCGCTCTGGCGACGGCCGTCAACGCCGAAGTAGAAGTTCGTGGACGCGCTCGGTACGACGAAAGCGGCCCGGACGACGACGTCACTGGCCGATACTCCGGACAGGAACGCGGTTCCGACCCCGCCCGGATTGATGCCGGCGATGGTGGCCGCACTCGAGCCGGTGGACGAACCGCTGCCGCCCCTGACCGTCCACGCCGCGCCGGCGGGAGTCTTGCCCCAACCTGATGCAGTGGACCGGTCGAATCCGTCGGAGGCTACGGTGGTGTCAGCGGCGTCGGCGACACCCGCTGCGGCGAAGACTGTGAGGAAAGTCGCCCCCGTGGCGACTCCGGCGATCAGTGGCCTAAATTTCGATCGCGCTAGGGTAGGGAACGAGGGCATGAGTGGTAGCTCCTGGGGCAGGGGGCGGGCTCAGAAATTGTTGTGAAATCGTTGCTGAGAGAGTCTTGCATAGGGATGGATGCCTTACCAAACCCTCCGCATTACTTTTTCAACCAATCAATCTGGCTAACCCCGACCCCGGATGCTAAGCAATCCCCCTAGTCGGAACGTTCTTGGCCGAGTGTAACTCAGCGATCTCCTGCCCGCAGCCCGTTCGAGACTTTAAGGTGACGTCACTCACCTCTGAGGGTCAGACCTCGCCCTTTCCTCGGAAAACCAGGACCGGCAGTCGCGGGTCGACCTGCACCTTGACCACGATCGGATCCCGCTTGCCGGACGCCACGCTGAAGACATAGACGCCACTCGCCTGCTTTCCGGCACCGACCGATGCTGGCAGCGGTGCCGCCGGCGGGCCCGTCATCAGGGCGCCCGGGGCGTCGTCCTCATCGGTCAACGTCACCACCGCACCGGCGAGGTCGACCGGCTGCTTGGTCGAGTTCGCCACCGCGACGGTGAGTGCGAGAGCCGGACCGGACACCTCCCCTGGCCCCTTACCCTTCGCGTCCACCGCCTTCACTGCGGTCAGCTTGACGGTCACGCCATCAGTCACCGCGGACGCCTTCTTCAGCCCGACGGGCTTGCGCTCGCGTACGGGCTGGTCCTTCACGGTGGACTTCGTCGTCCCCGGCGTCGGCGGGGCGACCGGGGTGCTGGCCGGGGTTGGTGCCGCCGTCCCGGTCGGACCTGCGGGATTGGTCGGGTCCGCGGGATTGGTCGGATCTTTTGTATCGGTCCGGGACGTGGTGGTCGGATCGGAGGCCCGGCCAGGAGCCGGGTCGTTGCCCGCGTCGGTGCAGCCGACCAGCGCCAAGGCGATGGCGCCGGCGACGATCCATCGACGGCCGTAGCGGATTACGGTGATGCCCAGTCCGGTCATGACTCTTTCCTCAACGCGGTCTACTCCTCAACGCGGTCCGGCGTGGCCGGATCGGCGGATCTCCCGAGACTGTGCCGACATCCTGCCATCCGGCGGCCGATCCCGGCCACAGGTCAGTGGCCGGACGTCCGACGGCTGGTTGGCGATCAGCGGTCGAGCTCGGCTCAGCTCTTGGTGACCGAGTAGTTGTCGACCGTGAGCACGACCGGGGCATTGGTCGAGCTGCCGGAGAGGTAACCGACCAAGGCCACCGCGCCGGCAGCCTGCAGGCTGGCCTCGGAGTTGGTGTTGCTGATCTGGGCCACCGCCGGCTCGTTCGCCGACGCCTTCCAGATCTTGCCGGCGATCGTCGTTGTGCCGTTGCCGGTCACATCGAAGCGGACCCGCAGCGTGTCACCGGCGGCATAGGTCAAGCCGGTCACCACCTTCTCGGCCGAGGAGGTCGCCGTGCCGTTGACCAGGGTCGCCGTCGCCACTCGTACCGAGCCGTCCGACATCATCCGAACGGTCAGCCGGTACTCGGAGGTGCCGACCTTGCGGGACGCGATGTGCAGGTACGTGCCGCCCCCCGTGGCCATCTTGTTCGCCGAGAAGTCGAGCAGCGTGCTGCTGTTCTGCACCGACACCGAATTGAGCGACGCGGTCGGGACCCGAGCCGGCCCTCGGAATGGTGATCAGGCCCTGGCCGCCATTGGTGGCGAAGTAGCTCGCCCCCGAGTCGGTCCAGGTGCCACCGGTGTCGGCAGCGCCCCACTTGGACGTGGTGCGGCCGAAGTTGTCCTTGGCGACCACGTTGCTGACCGGAGCGGTCACCGTGACCGACTTGGTGATCGTGTCGGTCAGGCCACCGTTGTCGGTCACCGTCAGCTTCACCGAGTACGTGCCAGCGGCCGCATAGGTGTGGCTGTCGGTCGCACCCGAGCCGGTGCCGCCGTCGCCGTAGGTCCAGGCATACGACGCGATCGTGCCGTCGGCGTCGGAGGAATCGCCGCCGTTGACCGAGACCAACAGATCGGCGGTGGTCGAGGTGAACGCCGCGGTCGGCTTGACGTTGGCCGGCGGAGCCGCGGTCACGGTGACCGACTTGGTCAGGCTGTCAGTCAGGCCACCGTCGTCGGTGACGACCAGCTTGACCGAGTAGGTGCCGGCCGTGCTGTAGGTGTGCCAGTCGGTCGGTCCGGTGCCGGTGGCGCCGTCGCCGTAGGTCCAGGCGTAGCTGACGATGTGGCCGTCGCTGTCGCTGGAGTTGCCCGCGTCGACGTCGACCCGCAGCTCGGCCTTCGTCACGCTGAAGTCAGCCGTCGGCTTGACGTTAGCGGGCGCTGTCACCGTCACCGGGTGGGTGATCTGATTGGTGCCGCCTCGATTGTCGGTGACGGTCAGGGTGACGTCGTAGTCGCCTGGCGTCGCGTAGGTGTGGGATCGGGCTGGCTCCGGTGCCGGTGGTGCTGTCACCGAAGGTCCAGGCGTACGAGCTGATCGTGCCGTCCGGATCGGACGAACCGCTCGCGTTGAAGCTGGCCTTCAGATTCGTCGTCGTGGAGGTGAACACCGCCACCGGCGACTGGTTGGCGGTCTGGACGGTGACCGGATGGGTGACCGTGCCGGTCTTTCCGTCGTTGTCGGTCACCGTCAGGGTGATGGAGTAGGTGCCCGGCAGCGCATAGGCGTGACTGCTGGCCGCGCCGGTGGCCGGGGGCGTCGAGTCGCCGAAATTCCACGCGTAGCCGGTGATGGTGCCGTCCGGATCGGCCGAGGTCGACCCGTCGAAGGTGCAGCTCAGATTGGTGCAGGCCGATGTGAACTCCGCCGTCGGCGGCACCTTCGCCTTCACCGTCACGCTCTTGGTCGTCGTGCTGGACGCACCGACGTTGTCGTTCACCGTCAGCTTGACCGCGTACGTGCCGTCCTCGGCGTAGGTGTGCTGCGGTGAAGCCTCGACCGAGACCGTGCCGTCGCCGAAGTCCCAGCGGTGGCCGTCGATCGTGCCGTCGGGATCGACGCTCGACGAGCTGTCGAAGCTGCAGACGAGCTCGGCGCAGGTGGATTCGAAGGACGCGGTCGGAAGCTCGTTAGGCGGAGGCGCGGTGACTGTCACCGGGCGGGTCGTGGTCGTGGTCTTGTTCAGGTTGTCCTTGACCGTCAAGGTCACGGTGTAGGTGCCGGCCGCGGTGTAGTTGTGCGGCACCGTGACGCCGGTGTCGGTGTGCCCGTCACCGAAGTCCCAGGCCCAACTTTTGATCATGCCGTCCGGATCGACGCTCGCCGAGCCGTCGAAGTAGCAGGCCAGGTGATCGCAGCTGGAGGTGAAGTCAGCGACCGGAGCGGCGTTGACCGAAGCCTCCGAGGCGAAGTAGTGGTTCTTCACCTGGTCGATCGACAAGGCGAACGGGTAGACCGCGGCCTCGTCGAGTTGGCCGTTGAAGAAGTAGCTGCTGCCGCCCCAGGCGGTGTCCCCGCCGACCCGCCAGTAGCCGGTGTAGCTCTGGGCGTCGCTCTGACCGTTGGTGCCGACCAGCCCGCCGTCGACGTAGAGCTTCATGCCCTCGCTGGTCGTCTGGGTCGCCACCAGGTGGTGCCACTTGCCATCGTTGTAGCTCTGCGGTGACGTGATGGTGTTGGTGAATCCGGTGTAGACGCCGTACGTCAGCTGGCCGGAGTCCTCCATGTAGATGTGCCGGTCGTAGTTGCTGGAGAACCCGCTCCGCTGATTGCCGAAGCCCATCAGCTTCCCGCCACGATTGGTCGTGGTGTTGAACCAGATCTCCTCGGAGTAGTTCCGCGGATTGGTGAACGCCTTGTTGGTGGACAGCGTGCCGTCCGAGCCGTTGAACGATCCCGCGGTGCCGGGCGCGACGGTCGAGGCCGATCCGAACGTCACGCCGTTGTAGGCCGTGCCCGGGGTGCGTCCCTGCGAGGCGTCGGCGACCGCAGTGGTCCCCGCGCTCTCGTCGAGCCGCCAGAAGAAGGTGGGTGAGTCCGCGTACACCTGAGCGCCGTAGGCGTCGGGCGGCGAGGTCGGCAGATTCACCGTGCGGCCGCTGACCGTGTAGTGGCTGCGCACCTGGGTCGGGGTCAGGGCCGTCGGGTAGATCGACACGTCGTCGATGGTGCCGGCGAAGTTCTGGCTTGACCCGGTATTGGGCCAGCCGCCGAAGTTGTCGCCACCGACCCGCCAGTAGCCGGTGTAGCCCTGGGCGCTGGTGGTGGCCTCATCGGTGCCCTCCAGCAGACCGTCCACATAGAGCCGCATGCCGACTGACGACAGTGTGGCGACGACCTGGTGGTACTTGCCGTCGTTATAGGTGTCGGCCGTGGTCACCGTACGGACGCCGCCGGGGTAGACGCCGAACGTCAGGTGGCCGGCGTTGTCCAGATAGACGTGTCGGTCGTAGCTGCTGCTGGTGCCGAGTTGGCTGTCGCCGAAGCCGAGGATCTTGCCACCGCTGGTCGTCGTGGTCTTGAACCACGCCTCGGCGGTGAAGTTGTCGGTGCCGGTCTCGGTCGAGGTCTGGCCCGAGGTGCCGTTCGACGTGCCGTCGAAGGTCGCCGCAGTGTCGGGCGAGCCGACGATGGCCCCGGGCGCGCCGTTGGCGACGCCGGTGCCGAGGACCAGGTCGTTGCCGTTGACCCAGTCGGTGGACGAGGTGGCGCCGGCCGACTCGTTCAGCCGCCAGTAGTGGGCGGCGCCGTCGTTGATCACGGCCTTGGAGTAATTGCTGTCGTCGACCACCGTAGTGCCGGTGGTGATCGTGGTGGTACTGCTCTTGAGCGTGTTGCCGTTCGCGTCCGTTGCCGTCACGTAGTAGCCGTACGCGGTGTTCGGGGTGAGGCCGGCGTCGGTGAAGGTCTGCGTCGGCCGGTTCCAGAACTGCGAGGTCGCCGCCTGGGTGAGCAGCGGCGTGGCCGGTGTGTTGGTCCGGTAGAGCTTGTAGGTCAGGACCTGGTCGTCGCGGTCGTAGTTCGACTTCCAGGAGACGCGCACGCTGCTGCCCGAGATCCCGCGCAGGGTCGGTGCGCTGTCGGCGGCCGTGGCCCGGGGTCCCGTTCTTGTTGGCGGCGATGGACGGCACGGCGAACCGTACGAGACCCTGCTGGGCGACGTTGTTGACCGAAGTGAACTCGCCACCCTGCACGAGGTACTCGTCCGTGGACTCGCTGGTCCAACCGGCCTGACTCTGGCCGGTGAAGCTCCCTGCAGGCACATCGGGGAACCAGTTGACGACCGAGGGGGCGGGCTGACCGAAGAAGTCGTAGTAGCCGCCCTGGGTGTTGTGCCCGACCGTGGTGGTGGCGTTGAGGGTGAAGGCGTTGGCCCGCTGCCAACGGGAGCGGGGGTTGGTGTCGGGGAAGGCATTGATGTTCGAGCAGTCGTGGTGGTGACTCACGCTGTAGACCGTGGTGCCGACGACCGACGCGTCGTAGGTGTCACCATGGCAGTCCGCCATCCACTTGATCGCTCCGGTGTACGGATCGGCGACGAACAGGCCTTCGAAGTTGCCGGTGCCGCCGAACCAGTAGCCCGTGCCGTAGATGTTGCTCCCGTCGGACTTCAGGCTGTAGATGCCGGCGGAGTTGCCGCGGTTCTGGATGATCTGGTTGGCCGCGAACGGGTAGAGCGCGCCGGTGGCGGCGTCGAGCGATCCGAGACCGAGCGCCGGCGAGCCGTTCAGGTTGGCGAAGATCCCCCCGACGATCAGTCGGGTCTTGTCCGG
The DNA here is from genome assembly GCA_963731295.1 of uncultured Actinomycetota bacterium. Lineage (GTDB taxonomy): Bacteria > Actinomycetota > Actinomycetes > Propionibacteriales > Propionibacteriaceae > Microlunatus. The sequence continues at coordinate 209,443 of CAVSUP010000003.1, read as the reverse complement.
ACTGAGCGCCATGGTGTTGACGGTGCTGTCCGCGGTGGGGGCCCACGCGAGGGTGGCACCGTTGGTCGGGCTGACGGCGGCGATCTTGGTCCGACCCACGCCGTTCACAGCGGTGAACCAGCCGCCGAGGTAGACCGCACTGTTGCTGACCGCGATCGAGAAGACTTCGGAGTTCACGTTGGGTGCGAAGCTGGTGACCAGCGAGCCGTCGGAGGTGTTGAAGGCTGCGACCCGGTTCCGCGTCACCCCGTTGACCGCGGTGAACGAGCCGACGATGTAGACCCGGGACTTGTCCGGAGAGACGGCCATGGCCCGGATGCGGGCGTTGACCGACGGGGCAAAGCCGGCGTTCAACACCCCGGTACGAAGGTTGAACGACAATACGTTGCCGCGCGGCGTCTGGTTGGTGCCGACGGCAGCACCGGCCGGACGGGCGTTGGTGAACTGCCCACCCGAGTAGACGGTGTCACCGACGATGACCTGGTCCCAGACCACACCGTCAATCTGCACGGTCGGCAGCACATCGGCCGTCACGCCGGTGGACGGACGGTCCACCACGTTGTAGGCGGGTGCGGCGGCCACAGCGGCTTCGGCGGGCGCTGAACTCGCCAGGCCGACGCCCGCAACGGTCAGCGATGCGGCCAGTGCAGTGACAAATGCGCGCGCAAAACGGTTCGGCAAAAATGCCATGTGAGATTCCCCGGGATCGTGAACTGGCACCCACCCCCCGTGGGTGCCATCGCCGCGTCAGTTTATGAAATTTCAATTGGGCGGGCGAATTACGAAGGGACCCGAGTCCAAATCGTTGTAATTACCTACCCCAGGCTATGGATCACTCAGGTGACCGACGGACTCCGCGCGTACTCCGCCCGTCCCCGGCCGAGCGCACCGCTGAACAACCCGGCTCCCCGATAGACCAGCCGCAGACCCCGAGCCTGCCGCCGGGGGTGCCGGGTGAGTGTGCCGACCCCGGCCACGCGCCGCCCCGCCGACGATCCGGGCCAACCCTCCGGCCGCCAGCCGGGCCGCGGACCCGACCGGCGTGGCCCGCCAGACCGAGCTCGACCCGACTGCGGACGGATCCGTGGCTGAACGCGCGACGCAACACCCAACCCCGGTCCATCCGGTCCGGCGGGATGTGGTCGATGACCTCGGCCTCGTCGCACCAGATGAGCTGATGCCCGGTCCGGGTCAAGGTCTCGGTGAGCAGCGTGTCCTCGCCGCCGCGCATCCCCAGGCCCGCGTCGAAGGTCAGCCCGAGCTCGGCGAGCAGCCGGCGATCCAGGAGCAGGTTGGCCGAGGAGCGCGGCCGACACCGGCGTACCGGTTGGATGGCCCTTGCGGACGAAGAAGCCGCCGGCCTGGATCCAGGGATCGATGTCGCCGGCGTACGTGGGCGACACCCGGCCGACCACGCCGGCGGGTCGGCCGTGCGCCTCCCAGGTGCCCAGCAGGGCAGCTAGCCAGCCCGGTCGTGGCTCCTCGTCGTCATCGATGAAGATCAGCGCGTCCGCGCCGACCGTCTCCGCCACGGCACGGGCGCGACCGGCGGCGATGCCCGGAACCGGCTCGTGCACGTAGCGCACCCGGGTGCCGAAGGCCTCGGCGACGTCGCGCGCGGAGCCGCCGGCGTCGTTGTCCACCACGACGATGCCGGTGTCGCTGACCACCCCCGGCATCGAGCTGTTCGGCCTGTTGCACCAGCAGGGGGAGCAGCGCGGTCAGGCCCTCGATCCGGCGGTAGGTCAGGACCGCGATGCGGATCGACGTGGCGGCAGCGGCGTCGTTCACGGTGGTCTCCTGTGGTGATTTGGGTCTCACGCGCGCTCTGCGTCGGGGCGCGACCTGCGCACAGAACCCGCGCGAGAGCGGTCGAGGCCCCGGCTCAGCGTCGCCAGCGGCCAGCCTGATCGACTACAGTATCGGACGGATCGGGGGTCGGCGGCTTGACGTGGTGACCCGACGCGCACGGGGAAGCGCGTCGCTGGCCGCTCCTGACCTATCTATCGACAAGGACAGTGAAGCTACCATGGCCGTCTTCGACGTCCGGCCGAGGGCGGGTGGTCATCATCTCGGGAACTGAGCTCGACTCCCTGGTGCGCCTGGTCGCGGGGGTGCTGCTGCTCCTCATCGTGTTCGTCGGTCTGCGCACTTCGCCCAAGCTGGCCATGATCGCTTGGATCCTCACGGTCTGTTTCATCCCGGTTTGGATCGGGGTCAACGCCTACGCCTTCTTGTCGGCCAACATCATCATCTCCCTGCTCACTGCGGTGAGCCTGTTCCCGTTGCGCATCCGTTGGTCGGTGATCGATCTGGTCTTCGGCACGGTGCTGATCTTCATGGTCATCGAGGCCGCCACCCGATCGACCACCCGCGGCGCGATCTTCGACGTCTTCGCCATCTGGCTACCCGCGTTCCTGCTGGGCCGGATCATCGTCCAGGTGGTCGATCCCCGGTGGATCTATCGCGCGTTCGCGATCTGTTTCACCATCGTCGCGGTGCTCGCGCTGTTCGAATTCCTGACCGCGAGCAACCTGTTCATCAACCATCTGGCCAACAACACCCGGAGCTTCGACGTCTGGGGCGGCCTGCAGCCGCGCGGTGGCGTGCTCCGGGCCGAGGGATCGTTCGGCCACGCGATCGCCCTCGGGAGTTCGCTCGGGATCGCCGTCGCGTTCACCATGGGCGCGGACTTCCGGACCTGGTTGAAGGTCAGCATGGTCGGGGTGATGGCCGCGGCAGCCGTGGTGACGTTCAGCCGGACCGGAATGGTCACGGCCGGCTTGGCCATCGTCTTGGCCTGCGTCTTCCAGCGCCAGGGGATCAAGCCGGTGTTCCGCACCATCATGCTGAGTCTGACCGCAATTGGTGGACTATTCGCGTTCGGCTTCGTCCGCGACGTGTTCGCCAACTCCGACGAGGCCGAAGGCAGCGCTCTTTATCGGAGCGATCTCCTGGAACTGATCCGCTACATGCGCCCGCTTGGCCTCGCGTCGAACTACGGCGTCTCGACCACGCAGGATGTCTCGATCGGTTCGTTCGCGTCGATCGACAATGCCGCCCTGCTGTTCGGCCTGATCTACGGCTGGCTGCCGCTCGTCCTGCTGGGCGTGGCGATGCTGGCCGGCCTGATCGCGATGGTTCGACGACGCTGTACGCCGGCCGTGATCGCCATCGTCGCCCAACTCCCGGCCTTCGTCACCGTCGCGCTGATCACCCAGTACGCCTCATTGGTCTGGTTCGCCGCCGGCCTGGCGGTCAGCACTCAGCTCGCCGTGAATGTCGCCCGCTCGGCGAAGCGCCTCGCTCCGGACCACGCCGTCACCCCGCTCACCCTGAATGCCCTTGCCAAACCGTTAGTTCGAGAGGCTCGTCCGCTATGAAGTTCACCCAAGTCATCCGACTGCTGCTCCGACACTGGCTCATCATCGGCGCCGTCACCCTGATCGTGGGCGCCGGCGTGTTTGCCGTCTCGAAGAGCCGCGTCCCCCTCTACACCGCCACCACGGTGCAGTACGTGGGGCTGACCGGCGGCTCGTCGACCGCCGAGCTGGCCCAGGGCTCGAACTATGTGCAGGGCCAGATGGCCTCCTTCGGGGCTCTCGCCACCTCCGCTCTGGTGCTCAATCCGGTCATCGACGATCTCGGGCTGGACATCTCCGCCAAGGATCTGAGCCGCAGCATCGCGGTCAGCACCCCCCGGAACACGGTGATCATCCAGATCTCGGTCGCCAACACCTCAGCCGATCGGGCAGCCGCCATCGCCAACGCCGTCGGCACTCAACTGTCCGTTGCGGTCGATGTCGTCGCCCCCAAACGACCGAACGGGAAGTCGGCTGTGGCGCTGCGGTCCATCCAGTCCGCGCTCAGCCCGCAGTTCCAGTCCTCGCCGAATACCAAGCGGAACACCGCCGCCGGACTGCTGATCGGCTTCATCCTCGGCTGCGCCGCCATCATCCTGCGTTACCGCTTCGACAATTCGGTGCGCTCGCCCGAGGCCCTGGCCCAGGTCACCACGCGACGACTGGTCGGTAGCATCCGGCACGCGACCAACCTGCAGAACCGCGGGCTCGCGGTCATCCGGGATCCGCGCAGCGCCAGCTCGGAAGACTTCCGCCGGATCCGCGCCTTCGTCGAACAGCACGCCGGCCCCCGCGCTCGCCTGGTCATCGCCGTCACCTCCTCGATCCGCGCCGAGGGGCGGTCGACCGTCGCGGCCAACCTCGCGGCCGCGCTGGGTGAGGCCGGTCGACGGACCATCCTGCTGGACGCCGACTTCCGGGCTCCGGCCCAGGCCGGCGTGACCAGCACCGACGGCCAGACCGGGCTGCTCGGCCTGCTCCAGTCCTCGGCGGTCCTGAGCGACGTCGTCCAGACCTCGGTCTCCGGCTCGTTCGACGTGGTCAACGCCGGCGGCCAGGACGCCAACCCCACACCGCTGCTGGCCTCAGAGACGCTGGGTACCACGATCGCCCAGCTGCGGCAGCACTACGAGTTCGTGATCATCGACACCCCGCCGGTGCTGGCCGTCGGCGACGCTGCCGCGCTGCACCGCCACGTCGACGGCGCGCTGTTCGTAGTGCACAGTCGGAAGGTCCGCCGCGAACAGGTCGAAGGCGCCCTACAGAGTGCCGATCTCGCCGGTCTGAAGGTGCTCGGCGTGATCATGAACGACGTGGCCGAGAGTGCCCTCCCGGCGACGACCGGCTACTCCTACAGCGCCGGTCGGGCGGCCGACCGCGGGTTCTCCGAGAACGGCCGCAAGCCCGCCATCACCAGCTCAGTGGGGGACCAGTAGCCTGACGCCCTTTAGCTGAGCTGACCCAACTCGAGGTTGTCGAACTTTATCGTCTCGGCGGAATCGGAGCTGCCCGAGAGATAGCACCACAGCGAGGTGGACCCGCCCGGCACCAGTCGGGAGGCGGTGTCGTCGTCGACTTCCAGCTGCCAACTGGAGTCCTGGTCGGCGGTCGGTGACATGGACGCGGCGAGAGCCACCGGCGACGTTCCGGTCGCTTGGAAGCGGAAAGTCAGCGGGCGTCCGGCGGGCACATTCTTCCCGACGATCTTGGACTTCAGCGTGACCACCCGCGAGTCAGCGCCATCGAAGCGGGTCACCGAAAGATAGACCTTCTTGTCCGGCGCGAAGCGCAGCGTTGCCCGGTAGAAGTACAGGCCGTCCGAGCGCAGCATCAGGGCCACGTACAGCCCACCACCGGATTTCGGCAGGACCGGCGCTTCAAGATCGACCATGATCATCAGATTCTGCGGGCGGGCCGCGTCGAGCATGGCCGTCCGGGCGGCGCCCGGTGGGAGTCGAATCGTCCCGCTACCGTCGGCGACATCGAAATCGGCCGGTGCGTTCACGACGTACCCGGCGCCTTTGTCCGGTTTCCCCCAGTCATTGGCCACGGTCCGGCTGAAGCGGTCGGAGACCAGGACCCGGTCGGCGTGGTCCGGGGCCGGGACCCCCGACGGCCGATGAGTGGCCGTGAAGCCGATGATCAAGGCGATGGCCAGCACGATCACCGTGCCCCCCATCACGATGGCCACGGTGCGCCTCGACCAGTCGCGCGTCACTCCCCGCACCACGTACTTCTCCCCATGTCGACAGGTCGGCGAAGCCCCTGTGCCGACGTCGACCGACGTTAACACCTTGAGGTCGACGGTGAGGCCAAGACGTTATACGCGGACCAAGTCGAGACCCCCGTAGACGACATCGGCTCGTGTAACGTCCCTATCCATGGCTAGCCCCACTCCTCCGGCGCAACGGCGGCGTTTCTCGCCCTGGTTGATCCTGGCCGCCGTCGTGCTGGTCGTGGCCGTCGTCGTCACCGTCATTGCTCTGCAGCGGCGTACGCCGACCGCTGGTGGATCGCCCAGCGTCAGCGCCACCGCGGGCGAGCCGACCCCCACGTCGCTGGCCTCCAGCCCGGAACCGACCAGCGCCAGTCCGACCGCCGAGTCACCCAGCCCGTCGAAGACCAAAAAGCCGACGCCGACGCCGGCGCCGACCAAGACCAAGGCCGAACAACCGCCCACGGAGGCGCCCACACCGACGCCGCAGCCTAAGGTCACCACCAAATCGCCGGTGCCGATCGACAAGAAGTCCAAGATCAACCCCAGCTTGACCGCAGGGGTCAGCCGGCTGGAGTCGGTGGAGGGTAAGGGCAGCGGTCCCGGCGAGACCGGCGGCCCGTCAATTCGGGTCACCCTGGAGCTGATCAACAACTCCGACCGCAAGCTCGACCTGTCCAATACGGTGGTCAACCTGTACTACGGGAAGGACGAGAGACCGGCCTCGCTGCTCAGCGGACCAGGCGTCAAGTCGCTGCCGACCTCGCTCCCGGCCGGCGCCAAGGCCGGCGGACGCTTCGTGTTCAACGTCCCGAAGGACGGCCGGGCCACGATCTTGATCACGGTCGACTACTCGGTGAAGACTCCGGTCGTCGCCTTCCGCGGCGCCGGTCCCAGCTGACCCGGAACGGCGCGTGTCGATCGGTACGGAGGGTTGAAGGAACCGGTCAGCGGTCGCTGAGGATGGAACGCAGTAGCGTGCTGGACGTATGGGCGGTGTAGGGGAAGTAGCAGACGCGAACCCCCACCGAGGCCATGTCCTGCTCCAGTCGTTCGCCCTTGGGCGTCCCGCGCCAGTCGTCACCCTTGAAGAGCACGTCGAAACCGACCCGGCTCCAGACCTCGAGCTTGTTGCTGGAGAAGTCGGTGGTCACCTCGTCGACCATGTCGAGATGGCGGACGATCTCCATCCGCTCCTCGAACGGCACCATCGGGTTCTTGGACTTCGCGGCATACAGCGCGTCATCGGTGACGACGCCGACGACCAGCCGGTCGCAGCGCTCGCGCGCGCGCAACAAGATGTTGAGGTGCCCGACGTGAAACATGTCCCAGGCCCCCGGCACGTAGCCAATGACCGGGTGCCGCGACTTCCGGCCCGTCACGCGACTGCTTCACGGTCGACCGGGTGCAGCGCATTGCGCAGCACCGCGCTCGCCGTGTGCCAGCGCGGCGTGATCAGCTGGGTCCGTTCGGTCAGCTCCGCGTCCCGATCGGCGGCGACGAACACCGGACCGGTCGCGCTGATTTGATCGTCGGCCTGATGCACGACGACCCGGTGGACACCACGGACGTGGGTCAGCAGGGCGATCCGCTCAGCGAGCGGCACCACCGGACGGCGACCGAAGACATCCTCGGCATACTCGTCGGTGTACACGCCAACTACCAGCCGCGAGCATCTCGCGTCCGCTTGGGCAATGACGTCCAGATCGCGCACATTGAGCAGATCAAAAACGTCAGCCAAATAACCTACAGTCATGAAGCTTCCCCCGAAAGCTTGAATGAAAACCAAAGCACCGAACCGACCCGCATCGGTCAACTTCGGTTTTTTGATGCTATCGCAACAATCCCCGAGATGGAGATTCGTCGCCGGACATGAGCCGCACATCACATCAGGCCGCGTACACCTCGAGGAGGCCGAAGCGTGCCAGCCGATACACTCGGTTCGCCCGTGGGCGTGTCGCACTGTTGAGCCAGCCCTGCTGACATCGACAACCGGACACAAGGAAGATCTGATGACCGACCGGCAGACCGTTGGGCCGCCCCGCGCACCGCGGACCCGCGCCGCTTCCGTGGGGCTGATCGCCGCTGTCGTGGCCATCATCGCCAGCTGGCGTCCGTCGCTGTGGACCGATGAGGCGGCGACCATCTCCGCCGCCCGACGCAGCGTCTCCGAGCTGTTCGCGATGGCCGGCACCATCGACGCCGTGCACAGCGCGTACTACCTCTTCATGCACGTTTGGCTCCTGGCGTTTCCGGCCGACGCCTTCTGGCTTCGACTGCCGAGCGCGGTGGCCGTCGGTCTGTCGACCGTCGTCCTCTATCTGATGGCCCATCGACTCGGTGGCCCTCGGCTGGCGCTGGTCAGCAGCATCGTCTTCGCCGTGCTGCCCCGCACCACCTGGATGGGCATCGAGGCTCGCTCGTACGCGTTCAGCTCACTGCTCGCCATCGCGGCCACCGCCGTGCTGTTGGCCGGGGTCGACCGGACCGTAGAGGAACCCCGCAGCGGCCGACGGACGGCGGTCTGGGCCGCCGCGTACGCCGGGCTGATCGGCCTGGGCGTCGCGGTCAACCTCTACGTGGCGTTGATGGTCGGCGCACACGGGGTCAGCCTGCTGCTGTCCCGACGGCTTTCCTGGCGGACCCGCTTCGGCTGGCTGGCCGCCGGGGTCGTCGGGATCGGCCTGGCCGGCGCCGTCGTGTGGACGGTGCTGCACCAGACCGGTCAGCTCGGCAACGGTGGTTTGAACCCGGTCAGCTGGGTACGCGGCGTGGTGATCAACCAGTGGTTCCTCGGGGAAACGCCGACGCTGACCACCGGCGCCAGCTCGGGCGGAGGGTCGGCCTGGCGAATCGCGTCGGTCGGCCTGGCCCTGGTCGGCTGGAGCGTGGTGATCGCCGGCCTGTTGCTCGGTCGCCGCGCCGCCGGCGTAGCCGAGACCGAAACAGCGCGCGTAGCCGAGATCGAAACAGCGCGGGTCGCCGCGTGGGCCGCCCCCTGGATCGTGGTGCCCACCATCGTCATCGGCGGCTATTCGCTGCTCATTCATGACGTCTACAACGCCCGCTATCTCGCGTTCGCGACCGGCGGCCTGGCCCTGCTGATCGGTCTGGGCGTCGAACGGATCGCCGAACGCCTGGCCGGCGGGCGTCGGGCGGCCGGCCGCTTCCGCGCGGGCCGACCGCTCGTCGCGCTGCTCGTGGTGGGCGTCCTACTGATCGCGCCGATCTACGTGTCCCAACGCCAGGTGTACGGCAAGAACGGCACGGACTGGTCCCGGGCCGCCGCGTTCGTGGCCGAGCACAAAGGCGGTGCGTCGGGGGTCTACTTCAGCCCGCGGTTCCCGATCCCCGCCGGCGCCACCACGGTGGGGCCGACCGCGCGCGGCATCCGGGTCGCCTACCCCGAAGCCTTTGCCGGTCTGGCCGACCTGACGCTGATCCGCACCCCGGTCGAGGACGACAATCTGGTCGGTACGTCGCGACTGCTCGTCGACGCCACCTCCGAGCTGGCCGCGGTCGACCACGTCTGGGTGATCCGGCGGCACGACTACGCGTACGGTGCGCTGGACGACGGGACTCTCGCCGCCGCCGGGTTCACGCCCGGGCGCCGCTGGCGTGGTCCCCTGGACCAGGTGATCGAATTCGACCGAGCTGCCCGATGAGGAGACCACGATGAACCACGACTCCCCCGTCGGCCGGGTCCGCGCCCTGCTCCGGCCCCAGGCCTTGACCAAGGTGGCCGAGCGGGTCCGCGGTCAACGGCACTCGCTGGCCGGCGTCCGGGTCGCCGCCGACGTCCGGTTGACCGGACCAGGCACGTACGCCCTGGCCCCCGGAGCGCGGATCAGGACCGGAGCCCGGATCTGGGTCGGTCCGGGAGCGACCTTGAGCGTCGGCCGTGGGTCGATCCTCGGCATTCGCGCCACCATCAATGTCGCCAGTGGACTGGCCATCGGCGAAGGCACCGAGATGTCCTGGAACTGCCAGATCCTGGACACCGACTTCCATCAGATCTTCGACGAGCACGGAAAGCCGCGCGTGATGACCCGACCCATCGTGATCGGTAAGAAAGTGCTGATCGGGGTCGGCGCGACCATCCTCAAGGGCGTCACCGTCGGGGACGGGGCGATCGTCGCGGCCGGCGCCGTGGTCAGCAAGGACGTCGAGCCCGGCACCATCGTGGCCGGCAACCCGGCCCGGTTCGTGGCCCGGACCAGCGGCTGGCAGTAGCCGGATGCGTGCCCTTCGTCCGGCTGGGTGGTGCGGCTGTTCGCGACCGGCGGTCAGCCGACCGGGGTCTTCCAGAACTCGTCGACCAGCTCGCGGGTGGAGCGGATGTTGCCGCGGCTCGAGGCACCGAAGACGATCGACTCGATGTTCGGCTGCTCGCAGACCCACTGGATGGCCTCCCGCGGCGGGATGGCGCCGGATGCGAACACCGACATGGCGATCGCCCGGAACTGCCGCTCAGCCAGCATCTTGCGGTACGCCTCCATGCCGCCGCTCATCCGGAAACCGACTTTGTTCATGTTGGAGCAGACGATCGGGTTCTCGATGCCGACCTGGTCGAGCACGTCGAGCAGGCGCGGGGTGTTCATGGTGATGAAGCCGGGCTCGGCACCGTAGCGGGCGCGTACGTGATCATGAAAGATCCGGAACGCTTCGACGAAGTTCAGCCCGAGCAGCAGGTCGACGACGACGTTCTGCAGGAAGATCACCGGCGTGTGCAGCCCGGCGAACATCTTCATCTCGGAGTCGATCAGCAACGTCGTGATGCCCTCGATGTCCTTCTTGGCCAGCGATCGGGTGCCCCGCATCGCCGCATCCAGGAAACCCTCGTCGGGCAGGAAGCGCTTCAGTGCACCGATCGGTCCGTCCTCGGTCATCGCGTTGGCGTACTTGTGCGCGTACGGCATGCACGGCATGAACGTCATGTCCGGATAGCGCTGCGGGTCGTTGCGCACATGATCAGCCACCATGGCGATGCGCTCATGGGTGGTGCACATGAAGGTCGTCACGCCCTCGTCGTACGCGGCATCCAGCACCGACTGCACGGCGCTGATGTCTTGGAACCTCATCGCCTGGGCGCGCGCCTTCTCCTCCGACATGTGGTTCACGCCGAAGAACTGGTTGTCGCCGAAGAGCAAGCGGTCCATGATCAAACTCCAGAAATCGTTGTGGTGCAGGGAGAAAGGACAGTGAGCCCGGTGCCGATCGTCGGGATCGTCGGGATCGTCGGAATCGTCAGGATCGGTAGAACGGCAGCCGGAGCCGGAGGCGCTTGCGGCCGGTGGTCCGGGTCGAGACGGGCGTCCGGTCGGCCGGCGTGATCCCGGCGGCGTCGTCGACCAGCATGGCCAGCGACCGGTCGGTCTCGGTCGCGCTGGCGAAGGAGTTGACGCCTTTCAGATCGCTGGTGGCGATCCGCCTCGCGAATGCGTCGACCTGGGCGCTGTACTCCTCGCCGCGGACGTAGAACCACACGTCCTCGGTCAGCTCGGTGGTGTTCCGCACATTCCAGCCGGCCTCGTAGCCCGCCGGGATGTCCGCGCTGTCGCGCAGGAAAACCTGCACCTCCTGGCGGTCGGCGAAGATCCGGCCCTGGGTGCCCCAGATGGTCATCTTGGTCGTCATCTTGCGCTGCGACTCGTCGCTCCAGTTGACCGACATCGAGGCGGTGACGTTGTTCGGGAAGTACAGCGTTCCGTACACCTCGTCGTCGGTCTCCCGGGAGAACACCGGATTCAGGACGGTGCCCGCAACCTTCACCGGCTCCCCGAGGTACCAGTTGACCAGGTTGAGCGGGTGCGCGGCATAGTCGTACAGGCTGCCGCCGCCCTCGTTCTTCTTGCTCCGCCAGGTGGCGCCATGCGTCTTGAGCACGACCGGGCCGTACGCCTCGGCGAGCACGTGGGTGACCCGACCGATGGCTCCGGCGTCCAGCAACCACTTGACCTCCTGAAAGGCACCCACGAACCGGTAGTGGTAGCCGACCTGGGTGACCAGGCCCTTGGTCTCGGCCATCGCGGTCAGCTCGGCCGACTCGGCCGGGTCGAGACAGAACGGCTTCTCGCAGAACACGTGAAGCCCGCGCTCCAGTGCCTGGCGCACCATCGGGCCGTGCATGACCGACGGGGTGGAGATCACCACGGCGTCCAGGTTCGCCTTGTCCAGCATGGTGCCCATGTCGGAATAGGTTGTGAGCCCGGTGTACTTGCCGAGGATGGACAGCAGGTATCCCGTGGGATCGCAGATCCCCGCGACCTCCAGGTCCGGATGGGCATTGAACATCGACAGGTGGGACAACCCCATCTTGCCGAGTCCGACGACGCCGACTCTGATCATGCGAGCTCCGTTCCATCCGTACGCGGCCGGCTCCGGCCGATCCCGCGGCGGGACGTCCGCCGGAGAAGTTTTTTGCTTTGGGCCTTGACGAGCAGTCGCTCGTACTGGCCCGCGACGTGCTGCCAGGTGAACTCCGAGGCATGCCGGAGGCGGGCGGCGGCGCCGAGCTGGGTGACCAGCCCCGGATCCTCGGTCAGCGCGCTGACCAGGGCGTCCACGTCCTCCGCGGTGGTGAAATAGCGGCCGGCATCAGCGGCGACCCAGCGGTTGTACGGATTGTCGTGCGCGAGCACCGGATTGCCGGCCCCGAGGGCCTCGACCAGGGACGGATTGGTGCCGCCGACCGTGTGCCCGTGCAGATAGCCCATGGCGTGGAAGCGGAGGGCCTGCACCCGTTCCGGTTCGTAGATGCCGCCGAGGAACTTGACCCGGTCACCCGCCGCCGCCAGCACCTCGGCGTGGAACGGGTCGGTGTCAGGTCTGTAGTCCCCGAGCACCACCAGATCGATGTCGCGGTCCCGGCGGGAGAAGCCCCGGACGATCTCCAGGATGGAATTCTCCGGGATCGGCCGCGCGATCAGGGTCAGGTAGCGGCCCGGGATCAGCCCGTACTCCTCGAGCACCTCGGTCGGCGCAGCGCTGACGATCGGGCCACCGTAGGTGATGGTGGTGATCTTCCGGGCCGGCGCCCGGGAGCGCAAATAGGTCTCGATCTCTGGATGATCGGCGATCAGTTCGTTGCCGACGAAGCAGGCGATCCGTTCGTTGACGTAGAGGATGGCCTGCCGCAGGAATCCCCAGCGGGCCCGTGACCACTCGATGCCGTCCATGTTGATCACGTTCGGGATGCCGAGCACCCGCTGGGCGACGTTGAAGATCGCGGTGTTGTAGCCGAAGGTCAGGCAGAGGTCGCGGTGCTTGACGGCGTGCCGGATCGACCTCAGGTCGAACTGCGAGGTGCCGAGCCACCCCTCGCGATCGACCGGGATGGTCACCCGCTCCAGGCCGTGCCAGGTGTCGGTGACCGGCTCGCCCGCCCTGGCCTGCTCCAGCTGGTCGGGTCCGGCTACGCCGCTCCCCGCGGACTTCCGCGAGAGCTTCGGACCGTCGGACTGGCAGTAGACGACCACCCGCCAGCCCTGGTCGCGCAGGAACAGCCCGACCTGCTCGGCCGCAGTCTCGAAGCCGCCGTAATTGGCCGGTACGCCGTGGGTGCCGAGGATCCGCACGGTCCTGGTCGCTGAGCTCATGCGGGCTCCCTGACCCGGGCCTCGGTCGAGATCAGGGAGTCGACCAGGTCGACGATCTCCCGCTCGTACCGGTCGGTCGAGAAGCGAGCGATCGCGTTCTCTCGCGCCCGCTTCGCGATGGCACCGGCCAGTTCCGGCTCGTCGACCAGCCGGGCGATCGCCGCTGCCATGGCGGCGACGTCCTCGGATGGGACCAGCAGTCCGGTCTCGCCGTCGGTGATGCTCTCCAGGTGGCCGAGCGCCGCGGTGGCGACAACCGGTCGCAAGGCCAGCTGGGCCTCGACGACGGCATTGCCGAACGGCTCGCGCAACGAGGGGGCCACCACGATGTCGGCGGCCGCCAGGTGCGGCCAGATCGGCTTGCAGTAGCCGGCGAGGTGCACGGCACCGGCGAGATCCGGGCGCGAGGCCCGCTCCTCGAGCTCAGCCACGTACCACTCGTAGCCAGGGAACGGCGAGCCGGCCAGTTCGAGTTCAACGTCATAGCCTTGCGCCCGCAAGCGCCCGACCGCCTCCAGTGCGAGGTGCGGCGCCTTGCGCGGCGACAACCGGCCGACGACCACCAGCTTGAACGGCGAGCGGCGAGCGGCTGGCTTCGGGTCGTCCGGCGGCTGCGGCACTCCGTTGTAGATGAGGTGCCCCTTCTTCGCCAAACCCGGATCGGACTCGACCATCGCCGTCATCGCCGCGCGGCTGATCACGATCACTCCATGGGCCAGCCGCAACGGCATGATCAAGGCCCGCCGGACCAGACCGGAGTCGGTGTTCTCGGCCTCGTGCAGGTGGAGCAGCGTCGGCGTCCGGGTCAACCGGGAGACCAGCAGCCACCAGGGCAGCGTCACGGTGTTCACATAGATCGCCGCCGGCCGGACGTGTCGGACGTAGCGGATCAGCCGAGGCACGGAGGCCACCGCCGACCAGAGCATGCCGGCGAACGCCGTCACCGATTGGTTGGCCCGACGCAACACCGGGAAGTTGACGAACTCCACCTCGGCCCCGCGCTCGATCAGCATCGGCACCAGGGGTCCGTCGCCGGGGAGCGCCACGACGACTCGGCGGCCGGCCCCGACCAGCGCGCTCACGCTTTCCAGCATCTGCAGATCCGACCCGTACACATCGGGTGAAGGATTCGCGATGAGCACGGTCGGGCGGCCCATCATCGGGGCGTCATGGTCGGTCATCGGCTACCGGCTCCGTCGAGCGCGACAACATCATCGCGCCACTTGCGAACGACGAGCAACAGGTAACCGGTCGACCCGACGGCCAGAAACGTATAAAGCACGAAAAAGCCCAGATGCCAACCCAGAAAGAAAAAAGCCAGGCACAGTACGCCGTAGTCCATCGGCAGTTTCATCAGTGTCTTGATCTTGTTCGCCGGCTGCATGGGCGCCGCCGCGCCCGTCCTCGCCCGTTCGACCCGGGCCAACAGATCGACCAGGATCATGCCGAAGAAATGCACGCACGAACTGGCGCAGAACACCAGGGGGACCAGGAGCCAGGCCGGGTGCAGCTCGAAGGTCCGCCACAGACCGATCAACACCCCGAGATGCAGACAGGCGATCTTGGCCGAGTCGATCATGTGGTCCAGCCACTCGCCCACCATGCTGCCGCCGCCGCGCAACCGGGCCAGTTGACCGTCAGCGGCGTCCAGCGCATAGCCGATCATGAGCACGGCGCCGATCAGCAGCCCGGACAGCAGGTTCGACGGCCCGAGGGCGATCAACGCGATGCCGGCGAAGGTGAACGCCGCGCTGAGGTAGGTGACCTGGTTGGGCGTGATGCCGACCTGGTAGGCGGCCGCTGCGAAGACCCGGCCGAGGGGTCGGTTGATGTACAGCGAGTACGGCGGTGCGCCTTTACCCGCCTTTTGGGCCTGTCTCAACCGGTTGTAGGCCTCGACAAATCCAGACTCGGCCACTGTCTCTCCTGACGACACGTGCGTCATCACAGCTCACTCATGATCAGCTTCAACTCGGAAATCCCGTCGTCGCGAAGGCCCCGCCCGCCTTCGGACATCGACGCAGACTAACCCAGATGACGCATCTCGCGCGAAACGCTGGCCTGTATTGCGGCCGATATCACAATGATTGCCGCCGTTCGCCGCGCCGCGCCTTTCAGATCTTCGCCTCATCCAGCTCTTCGGCGACACTCGTTAGAGTTCGCGTATGGTTCAGCCCTGCATCCAGGCCTCGGGTCACCGCCGAATCCCCCCTGTGACAACGAACGGGGAGAGGAACCGATGAACCAACCGCAGGCAGTCGACGGGCGTGGGGCCGGCATCATCTCGCTGGCAGCCGCTCGGACGAGCGAGCAGAATGCTGATTTCTTGCAGGCGGCTGACGCCCGCCTGGCTGAGGCCGCCCGGCGCCTCGATCACACGTGGCGGGTCGAGCTCGGCCCCGAACTGCGTGCGGCGGGCGGCAGCGGCCGCGAACCGGACATTCTCTACGATCGGGATTTGCCCGAACTGCTGCGCGCCCTGTCGGTCACCGGCGGCAAGCGCATCCGGCCGAGCATGTGCTTCTGGGGCTGGGTCTCGGCCGGCGGCCGCCGGGGGGAGCGTTCCGAGTCGGGTCATGACGCGATCGTGCAGGCTGCGGCCGCCCTGGAGCTCCTTCATATTTTTGCGCTGATCCACGACGACGTGATGGACGAATCCGCCTCGCGCCGCGGTCAACCCTCGGTGCACACGCTGGCCGCTCAGCTTCACCTGCACTCCCGCGCCCTCGGTGATGCGCGCCGGTTCGGCGAGAGCATCGCGGTGCTGGTCGGCGACCTGGCCCATGCCGAGGCCGATCATCTGGTCACCGAGCTGCCAGCCTCGATGCGTCGGATCTGGCGACTGCTGGTGATCGAGCTGGTGCACGGGCAGAGCCGCGACATCATCGGCACGGCCGCCGGCCGCCGCGACCTCAGCCACGCACGCCAGGTGGCCCGGATGAAATCGGGCAGCTATACGGTGCTGCGACCGTTGCAGCTGGGTGCGGCCGCCGCCGGGGCGGGTGAGCCGGCCGTCGGGGCGCTGAGCCGCTACGGGGCGGAGCTCGGCGAAGCGTTCGCCCTGCGCGACGATCTGCTCGGCGTCTGGGGCGACCCGTCCCGGACCGGCAAGCCCGCCGGGGATGACCTGCTGTCCGGCAAGCCCACCGTCATCATGTCGCTCGGCGATCGGGCGCTGCACGGCGCTGCGAAGCGCATCCTCGGCCGGGTCGGCACCCCCGACCTCAGCCCGGCCGATGTCAGCACGCTGCAGGACGCGCTGCGGGCCAGCGGGGTCCAGCAGGCCGTCGAGGGCCGGATTACCGGTCACGTGGATGCCGCCCTGTCGGCCCTGGATCATCCCGAGCTTGATGCCGACGGCACCGAGGGCCTGGCCCAGATGGCCCACCGCATCGCCTGGCGAGACCGTTGAGGCGAACGTCGGCGCGCCCCACCGCCCCGCGCGGTTCCGCGCACAACGGGCCAGACGGCCCAGAACCCACCCGCCGGCGAACCGCGCCGGCGCCCATCGAGCAAGGCAGCAATCTATGAGCAACGTCATCGTGATCGGCGCCGGCCTGGCCGGTCTGGCCGCCGCATGCCATCTGACCGGCCAAGGCCATGAAGTGACCGTCGTCGAGCGGGAGGCGGTGCCCGGTGGTCGCGCTGGGCTGCTGCAACTCGACGGTTTCACGTTCGACACCGGCCCGACGGTGCTCACCATGCCCGATCTGATCGCCGAGGCGCTCCGGGCGGTGGACACCGACCTGGAGTCGGTGCTGCCGATGCGGCGCCTGGACCCCGCGTACCGGGCGTGCTTCGCCGACGGCAGCACCATCCACGTGCGCCACGGTGTGGAGGCGATGCGCGAGGAGATCGCCCGGACCTGCGGCAGCGTGGACGCGGCAGCGTTCGAGGAGTTCGTCGCCTGGCTGCGCAAGCTCTATCTGGTCGAGATGCCCAACTTCATCGACCAGAACTTCGACTCACCGCTCGGGCTGGTGGCCTCGCCGAAGGCCGTCGCCCGGTTGCTGCAGCTCCGGGCATTCGGCCGCCTCGGGGCGGAGGTCAAGCGACGGTTCCGCGATCCCCGGCTGCACCGGCTGTTCTCCTTCCAGGCGATGTACGCCGGGCTGGCCCCCGACGCTGCCCTCGCGCTCTACGCGGTGATCACCTATATGGACAGCATCGAGGGTGTCTACTTCCCCGACGGCGGGATGCACGCGGTGCCGGTCGCCATGGCCCAGGCGGCCGAGAAGGCCGGCGCCACCTTCCGCTACGGCGAGACGGTCGAAGCCGTGCTGCGTTCCCCCACCGGTCGGGTGGCCGGCGTCCGGACCGCCGGTGGCACCAGCCTGCGGGCTGATGCCGTCGTCTGCACCCTCGACCTGCCAGTCGCGTACGAGACCTTTCTCGGTGATCTCCGCCCGCCGCGGGCGGTGCGGCGCGGCCAGTATTCGCCGTCGGCCGTGGTCTGGCACGTCGGTGTCCGCGGGGTGCCCGAACGGCCCGCCGCCCACCACAACATCCATTTCGGCGAGCAGTGGGGCACGGCCTTCGACGCGCTTCTCAAGCAGGGCCGGCTGATGCCCGACCCGTCGCGGCTAGTCACCGTGCCGTCGCTGGACGAGCCCGGACTGGCCCCGGACGGCTGCTCGACCTATTACGTCTTGGAGCCGGTGCCCAATCTGCACGGCGTCGTCGACTGGCGCAGCGAGTCCGGACCGATGCGCGACCGCCTGCACGGCTTCCTGGCGGCGCAGGGCTACCCGAGCGATGTGGTCACCGAGCAGCTCGTCACGCCGCTGGACTGGCAAGATCAGGGCATGGCCGCCGGCACCCCCTTCGCCCTCGCCCACACGTTTGCCCAGACCGGTCCGTTCCGGCCCGGCAATGTCGAGCGGCGGCTGCCGGGGATGTTCTTCGCCGGTTCGGGCACGGTGCCCGGGGTCGGCGTGCCGATGGTGCTGATCTCCGGCAAGCTCGCCGCCCAGCGGGTCAAGGACTATCTCCCCGGACCGGCATGACCAGCCCCAAGCTGCGGGCCGGCTACCGTCGTTGCGGCCGGCTGACCTGGCAGTACGGCACCACGTACTTCTGGGGCGCCGCCCTGTTGCCGCGCCGCCAGCGCAAGCACGTGTACGCGGTCTACGCGCTGTGCCGGCTGGCCGATGACATCGTCGACCTGCCCGCGGAGCCCGGCGCCGTCGGGGTCGCCGATCGACTGGCGGCCTTCGCCGACACCTTCCGGGTCGCCCTGATCGAGCGCGACAGCGACGATCCGGTGCTCGCCGCGGTGGTGCACACGGTGATCGAGTGCGGCATCGAGCCGGAATGCTTCGACCGCTTCTTCGGCGCCATGGCCATGGACCTGACCACCAGCAGCTACCAGACCTGGGACGACCTCTGCGGCTATATGGAGGGCTCGGCCGCGGTGATCGGCGAGATGATGCTCCCGGTGCTCGAGCCGACGAGCCCCGCCGCGTACGAGCCGGCGCGGGTTCTCGGTCTGGCCTTCCAGCTGACCAACTTCCTTCGCGACATCGACGAGGATCTTGATCGCCATCGGGTCTACCTGCCGGCTGATGATCTGAGCCGCTTCGGAGTTGATCTTGAAGCACGTACGGTGACGCCCGAGTTCAGGGCCTTCCTCGCGTACGAGATCGAGCGCAACCGGGAGCTCTACACCTACGCCGATACCGGCCTCGCTTTCCTGCCGCCGCGTTCGGCCCGCTGCGTCGGGGCCGCCCGGGTGCTGTACGCAAAGATCCTGGACCGGATCGAGGCCGCCGACTACGACGTCTTCTCGTCCCGCGTCCGGGTGCCGACCTGGCGCAAAGCCGTCATCGCCGCCAAGATCATGATCACTGGGCCGGGGAGGGCGCGAAAGGCAGAGGGAACGACCCCCTTGACCTCGGGTGGCAGCGACACCCTGAACGAGAGGACCGACCGTGTCGCTTCGGACCCGCGATAACCCACAGCCGATCCGGCCGGACAAGCCGCACATCCCGATCTCCCGGGTCCCGCAGCCGCGTGAGGACCGGATGCCCTCGACCTGGCGGCTGGCCAAGCCAGGGCGGATCGCCGGGGCCCTGAAGGTCGCCCAGGCGCAGAATTCCGGCGGCTGGTTCGTCGCCGGCCAGAGTGAGCATGTCGGCCGCAAGGAATCCGTGGCCCGGACGATCGCCGGTCGTGAGGTGGTCTTCTGGCGGGCGGCTGACGGGTCGCTGGTCGCCGGGCCGGGCGCCTGCCCGCATCTGGGCGCGCTCCTCGACCGATGCCCGGTCTTCGACGGCACGATGTACTGCCGCTGGCACGGTTTGGAGTTCACGCCCGGCGGCGACGCCGGCTGGAGCCCCTACCGGGCCTATGACGACGGTGTGCTGATCTGGGTCGGGTTGCCGACCGTCGGCGAGCCGGCCACCGAGCGACCGTCGCTGCCGGCGCGACCGCCGATGAGCGAGGCGGTCAGCGCGGTGATCGCCCATCCCGGGATCTGCGAGCCGCAGGATGTGATTGCGAACCGGCTGGATCCCTGGCACGGCAGTTGGTTCCACCCGTACGCGTTCAGTCATCTGGTGGTCGACGACCAGGCCTCCGATGAGCACGTGCTGGTGGTGGACGTGACCTTCCGGTTGAGCCGCACCTGGGGTGTACCCGTGCGGGCCGAGTTCAGCTGCCCGGACAGTCGGACGATCGTCATGCACATCGTCGACGGTGAGGGCACCGGAAGCGTGGTCGAGACCCACGCCACCCCGCTCGGGCTGGACGCCGAAGGCCGGCCGCTGACCATGGTCACCGAGGCCACGATCGCCTACTCCGAACGAGCGGGCTTCCGAGTGGCCCGCTGGATGGCCCCACTGCTCAAGCCGGGCATCCGGCGGACCGCCCGTCAGCTCTGGGTTGATGATCTTGCCTACGCCCAGCGCCGCTACGAGCTCCGGCAGCGCGGGGAGTTTCCCGGCTGAGCTATCTGCCCTTGATCATCATCTGGTGCAGCGGAGCCGCCACCCGGTGCCGCGAACGCATCGGCACGGTCCACAGATCGTGCCCGGCGACACCATGATCACCGAGCAACTGGTTGGCGGCCAGGAAGCCGGTGGTCGCGGCGCGCTCCATCAAGGCCACCGGATAGTCGCAGCGGATGCCGTCCCCGGCCAGCTTGAGCCGGGGGTCCGGGGTGTCCACGGTCAGCCGATCGACCCACGGTCCGGTGCCGGCCAGCGGGCAGTCCTCGCTCAGCACCCACTCCGCGGCCTTCGCCGTCGCGTCGACCAGCTCGGGATAGATGCGGACCAGCTCCAGCCAGAGCCGGTCACGGACCGCCTGCTCGTCGAGCTCACCGGTCAACGCGTACGCGTGCAGCTCGACCACCGATCCCCCGTGCTGGCCGGCCCACCGTGCGGCGCCGGCCTCGAAGCGTTCCAGCACCGTGATGTTGTCCAGCGGGCCGAAGCCACTGGTGCCCAGGAAGGGCGGCCGCGCAGCATCGACCGGCTGATCCAGCCAGAGGCGCCAGACCGCGAAAGGGGGTGCCATGCGGAGGGCGGAGACCCGCTGGCGCCAGTGATCATCTCCGACCCCGGTGTCGAGCAGCAGACCGCGGGTGGTCGCGGCGTCGGTCGCCAGCACGACCGCGGAGGCGGCTAGTTGATCATCGCCACAACGCACCTGGACCGAGTCCGGATCGGAGAGATCGATCGCCGAAACCCGTTGCCCGGTACGGATCTCTACCCCCAGCTCGACCAGATAGCGACCGAGCGGCGCCCACAGCACGGTGTCGTAGTCGTCCCGCGGAACGTCGAACAGCAGACCCTCGGCCGAGCCGAGGAAGTAGGTGTGGAACATCGCCACCAGCTCGCCGGCCGAGAACTCCTCCGGCTCGGCGAAGAAGCTGCGCGCGAAGACCTCCAGGGCCAGATGGCGAGCACCGTCGGGGAATCGCAGTCGATCAAGGAATCCTGCCGCGCTCTCCCCGTCGTACGCGGAGAAGGTGCCGGGAAACTCGACGTCCAGCAGCTCCATGGCCGCGGCGACATCGACCGCAGCAAGATCACGAATCCCGAAGGCCGGGCTCTGGGCCACGAACGCGAGCAGGTTCAGCGGCGGCGTACGCGGAATCGACGCGAACGAGTCGGCATGGCCGCCGGCCAGCACCAACGGGTAGTCGTCGATGCCGATCAAGGAATGCAGACCAGGATCGGCTCGGCGAAGCAGTGATCGCAGGTTGTAGTACTGCCGGAAGAAGGCGTGGAAGCCACGGCTCATGGTGACGTGATCATCACCATGATCAACCGGCCAGGCCCGGACGCGGCCACCCAACTGGGGCTGCGCCTCGACCAAGATCACCCGGGCCCCGCGCTCGGCGAGCCCGGCGGCGGCTGCGAGCCCGGCGATCCCGCCGCCGGCCACCACCACCGGCTGCAGCGTCGGATCGACCCGGTGCACGCCGGTCGGACCGGGTTGGCGTACGGCGTGTCGATCTCGGCCCGGATGCCAGTCCCGCGCGGCGCGCGCACCCTTGATGATCATGAAGGCTCGGGCGCTTCGATCTTGCGGGCCCGGAACGTGTGCAGGATGCCGCGCTGCCAGCCCGGTGCGGTGCGCACCTCGACGTCGGAGAAACCCGCACCGTACAACCGATCGACGAAGGTCTGGACCGAGTCGAACTCCAGCACGCTACGCCACAGGTAGCGGTAGAGCCGGGTCTGCCGCTGGGTCAGCCAGCTGAGCGGGATGACCACCAGCCAGCAGACCAGCGACCAGATCAGGACGGTGGGACGGGAGCCGGCGACCGAATACTCCTGGACGACCAGCACGCCGTCATCACCTAACTGGTCGTAGACCTCGGCCAGCACCTTGTCCCGCTCGGAGACGTTGCGGAACAAGTAGGCGGCAAAGGCGCCGGACCGCGGAGCCAGCAGTCCCCATTGCTCACGGGCCGACACGAGCTCCTCGGCCATCCCGATCTCGAACCGGATTCCCGACGGCCACGACTTGGCACGCGCCTGGTCGAGCATGCCCGCCGACGCGTCGATGCCGACGATATCGGGAGTCAGCCCGGCGGCCTGGATCGACCTCTGCAGCGCGCGAGTAGACGCTCCGGACCCGCAACCAAGGTCAACGACATCGGCGATCCCACCCTGAGACGACCGGCTCCGGGGCTGACCCAGGCCCTGGACCAGCCCATCGGTCGCCGACCGCAGGTGCCGGTGATAGCCCGGGTTGAGAGCCACCATCAGGTCGTAGCGAGGCGCGGCCTCGTCGAACGCCTCGGAGACATTCTGGGTGGTGATCACCTGTGCGATCCGTCCTTTCGGTCCACATCAGCGGGACGGGTTTGCCGCCCAGGCTCGGCCGAAGAGTTCCATCGACGCCAGAGAAGGATAGCGAGTGTCACCATCGCGAAGCCGAACCCGAAGTCCTCGACCGGAATGTCCCACGGCGCCCGGAGGCCGAGGATCTGATCCGGGTTGTAGATCACGATCGGATCCGACAGCTTGGTCAGCCAGCCGTCGACGGGAATCTGGAATGCGAAGACGATGATCATCGTGCACCAGTACTGCAGGGTGGCGAAGACCCCGGTCTTGAACCAGGCCAGCTCGGCCACGACGACGCCAACGATGGCCAGCACCGTCAGTGCGGTGTATTCAGGCATCGAGATCCTCGATGGATCCGCCGGCGGAACGCCGACGACCGACCCGGCCGGGCCGGACCTGGTCGAGCCCGAGCCGACGGAGCACGGTACCGACCGCACCGTAGGTCAGCAGCCCGCAGATCGGTACCACGATGAAGAAGACCAACTCCTCGATCGGCATCGCGAACATCAGCCGCCACCCGGTGACGAACTTCGGGTTGTAGGACCAGTGATCACGAAGGATGCCGGCGATGTCCCAGATCGAGAAGATGATCACCACCGGCACGAGCGCGAACAGCAGTCCGCGGGCCCGCCGGTAGACCCGAGCGCCGAGCACGAACTCCAACGGCAGGGTGATCAACAAGCAGCCGGCCATCAGCAGCAGGTACTGGAACTGGTCGAAGGTCCTCATCCAGCAAGCCTGCCCGGCCGGCAAATTCCTCGGCCACGCAGGCCCAGAGCCGGCGGTCTCAGGCGGGGGTCAACCGGACCGGTGGTGCGCTTTCCAACCAGACAAGGCAATCTCGCCTGCCGGTAGTCCTGACGCCCGCCCATCTGTTGTCCACTCCTTCTGTCTGATCCGTGTCCGACTCCCCGCTGCTAATAGTGCGCGCTCGGGAACAACTCAAGTTATCAACTACCCGCAGGACCGCGGCTCAGGATCTACTTAATTCCTTGCTTTTCACCGTCCGGCCTCGACCGAAAGGGCTAGCATCGGCAGCATGCCACCTGGCCTTTCCTCCGATTTTGGAGTACGCCGAAGTGGAGGCTCGGGGGATTTGCGGCACGGTAATCTGACCCAGATCCTCCGCTTCGTTCGCGATCACGGACCCAGCAGTCGCCATGACATCGCCCACGGTTGTGGGCTCGGCATCTCCACCATGACCGACCTCATCGGCGAGCTGCGCGCCCGTCGACTCGTCAAGGAACTTGACCCGATTCGCCGACCGGGCGCCGGTCGGCCGACCCGACCCATCGCGTTCGATGGGGAGCCCTGGTGCGTCCTCGGGGTCAATCTCCAGATCGACCAGATCCAGTTCGGCCTGACGACCGTCGGCGGTCGGGAGCTGTGGAAGGAAGGCGTCGCCGCCACCCTCGACCAGGTCGGCCACGCCGAGGGGCTGGCCACAGTGCAGAGCCTGCTGCGCGATCAGCTCGACCGGATCCCCGACAACACCACGCTGATCGCGGTCGAGATCGGGCTTCCGGGCTACGTGGCCCGGGACCGCGGGACGGTCAGCTGGTCGGCTGCGTTGGACTGGCGGGACGTGCCACTGCACACCGCGATCGTCGAGCTGCTCGCCGAATGCAACATCACCGGCGCGTACGTGGGGGTCAGCAATGACTGTCATCTCGCCGCCCTGCACGCCGCGCGCCAGGAGCTCACCCTCCCGGTCTCCGGCATTCTCGCCTACCTCGGCGGTAATCGCGCGCTGGGCAGCGGCTTGATCATCGACGGCGAGATCTTCCGGGGCGCCGACGGCGGCGCCGGGGACTTCGGCCATGTGATCGTCGATCCCAGCGGTCCGGAATGCTGGTGTGGCCGGAGCGGGTGCCTGGAATCGCTCGTCGGCCTCGAGCGCTTGTTGTCCGCCAGTGGGCTGAAGTCGAGCGAGGAGGCGACCGTGCTGGTCAATTCCGACCCTTTGGGGGCCGTTCAGCTGCTGGCGGATGCCGCAGAGACCGACCAGGTTCGCGACGTCCTGCGAGCCGCGGGTGCGGCGCTGGGACGGGCCATCGACGGAGTGATCGGACTGGTCAATCCGCACGCCGTCGTGCTCGGCGGTTTCCTGGGAACGCTGAGCCCGTACCTGCTTCCGGTGATCGAGGAACGCATCGCCGGAAGGGTAGATATCGCCGCCTTTTCGGCGACGACGGTGGTTGCTGTCGAACAAAGCGTGCCGAGAGTCGTGAACGGTGCAATACTGGCGGCTCGCGACACGTGTTTCTATGATCCGTTGACCTTGACCCGACAGGTCAGCTGAGGGGCACGAGGAGGGCCGGGGGGCTTCCAAGTCGTGGCGGCGGTCTAACCAATCGGGGGTGGGGCCGCCGCTACACCCCTTCTGTCCGGCTCGCGCATCGCGCTGGGAGCCGCCTTCATCCGACGAAGGCCGCGCGCGATACCCGACGCTCGCCGGATGGTTCCAGTTCGCATGCGAGGTAGCCGAGATGGCCCTTGAACCGGTCGCTCCGCCAGACCTGATCAACCCGCCGCCCTTCGACAGGCTCAGGGGACGAACAACGGGCCACCCGCCGACAAGCTCTGGGGGCGAACGCTCCACCCTTCGACAGCGATGGGTAACCCAGCAGGTCGACGCTGCCCGCTCCTCGCTGGCCGTCCGGAACGCCGGTCGGCTACTGCGAGCGTCCGCGCGACGGTCGGCAAATCCGTGTCCGCACAACGGTCGGTATCGGCACCGGCGCAGAGGAGTGTGCCGGCTCTCATGCCTTCACCTGGATCGGTAGGCGTCTCGCCCGTGCTCGATGCGAAGGGCGGCCACCTCGCCGTCAGCAGCATTGTGCGGTAGAGCACGCGGTCGGTCCCGCGTCGAGCAGCGCGCGCACGCCGACGAGGCATCCAAGCAGCTGCTTTCCCACGCGATGTGGATTCTCCCGAGGGGCGCCGGTGACGAACTCAAGGACCGCGGTCGCTACCGCTTCGGGAAGACCGGAGCGGATGGCGCGGACTGCCGACGGCGTCAGGACGAGTTCGAAGGGGTCGCCCGGCGTCACGGGCGCAGGGCTCGCGCAGCGGCAACACCACGAATGACGTCACTCAGCAAGTTCGACGCCCTGGCCGACATCAGGGAAGCGGATGCGCCCTACGCTTCCGTAGAACGTGGCCCACCGCCACGCCATCGCAGCCGTCAAAACGCGCCCCAACCCGCCACCGCCGTACGTTTGCCATCGCAGCCGCCAAAACGCGGCCCCAACCCGCCACCGGCCGTACGTTTGCCATCGCAGCCGCCAAAACGCGGCCCCAACCCGCCACCCGCCGTACGTTTGCCATCGCAGCCGTCAAAACGCGGCCCCAACCCGCCACCGGCCGTACGTTTGCCATCGCAGCCGCCAAAACGCGGCCCCAACCCGCCATCAGCCGTTACCCTTCACGCTTGGAGAGGCTCAGGGCACACACCACCCTTCGACGGGCTCGAGGCACGAGGCGCTAGCGCGCGAGGTCCGTGGTGGCGATGATGACGGCAGCGGCGGTCCAGGCGAGCGGGGCGACAAAGGCCGGCGAGCCATCGGCCAGCACCTTTTCCGGGAGTGCGCCGGTCGGCGTCCGGTGGGCGGCCAGCCAGCCCAGCCAGCGGACGGCTTCGGGATCGTCGCCGAGGGCGGCCGCGGTCATCGCATAGCTCGCAGTGGCGTTGGTCCAGCTGACGCCGTCGCGGCGCCAGGACCCACCCGGAGCCAGTCCACCGGCCGGTCGACGCATCAGCACACTTCCGTGCCGCCAGGCCGCGACGACGTCCGGGGCGGCCCGGCCGAAAGGCGGCAAGAGGAAGGCGGCGCCGAGGTCGACGCTGTCGCTCCGGCCACCCTCGTGCCGCGGATAGCCGTCGCGGCCGAAGTCGGTCCTGATGGCGGCGGCGACCCGCCGTTCAGCGCCCTCCGTGGTCTGGGCGGCACCAGTCTCGCCTACGGACGCGTAGAGCGTCCCCGCTGCCTCCAGGCCCGCCCGGACCAGGGCGGCCGTGGACAGGGTGCGCCGCTGCTCGCGGACCTCCCAGTAGTCCGACGAAGGTGCCGGCAGGTGGTCGTGGTTGTCGACCGCGGCCAGCAACGCCTGCGCCGAGCGGTCGAGCAACGGCCGATGACGAGCCAGCAGGGCCGGCCGCTCGCTCGCCGGCCAGTCGTTCACCAGCTCGACCAGCGCCCAGAGCGCCCAGCCCGCGCCGTCCAGCTGGACCCCCCGGCCGTCCGGCACGCCCGAGCCGTCCGGCCGATAACGCGCCTCGAAGACGCCACTCGCCGGCTGCACCCGCTGGAGGAAGTCCAACACCCGTTCGGCGTCAGCGAAATGCCCGGTCCGGGAGAAGGCGACCGCAACGAGGGCGGAATCCCGGGGCCAGACGTACCGCCAGGCCGCACTCTGACCGGCCACCGGCACCCCGTGCGTGCGGCTCAACACGTGCAGATCGAGCAGCGCACCGCTGACCATCGACGGGTCGACGCCGTCAACCTGTGGAACCGAACCGGCGGCCAGCCAGCTGAGTTGTTCGGCGGCCAGTCGGGCACTGTCCGGCGTGCCGTCCAGCACCCGGGTGCCCGGGACCAACGCCTCCCCGGCGCTGATCTCGATGACCAGGCCGCCGGCGCCCAGCGCCACCCCGGACTGGTGCAGGCCGATCTGAGGCCAGGTGCGCTGGAGCAACAGCCCCGAGCCGCCGGCCCCGACCAGCACCAGGAGGCTGAGCGCGACGATCAACAGCCGGCGATCAAGCCGGCCCAGCTGCGGGGCCTCTCGGCCGACCGGAATCAGCAGCGCCATGTCCGCAGCCTAATGGCCGACTCAGCCACGCATGGGGTGCCGCCGATTCAGCCGATGGTCCCCCGCCGGCACAGCGGTCGGCCTTGCCGGTCAGGGTCGCGGCGACCGACCAGGTGGCTTCACCCTCGCCGGGCACGTCCTTCACCGTCGTCGACTGGACGTCCACCGGATCGCTCGAGTTGTTCGGCATCCAGGCGATGGTGCTCGCGAAGTCGGCCGCCTTCTTGCTGGTGTTCGTCAACGTGCTCGACGCCGTGGCCGGTCCGGCCTCGAGATCGCATTTTTCGATCTTGATGTCCTTCTGGACGCCTTTCGGCTTGGCGACCGACGGCAGTGGGGATGGAGTGCGACCGGCCGCGGTGGCGGGCGTCGTCGGGTCAGGGACCTTCGGATCACCCCCGCTGCACCCGGTCAGCGTCGAGCCGAGGACAGCCGTCCCCCCGAGCACGGCGATTCCGATTCGGAAGCGCTGCATCATGAAGTTGCCTTTCGTCGGCGACGGCTTGTCCGCCGCGGTCGTGGTGTACGACGCGGTGCAGGTGAGCACTTCGCCCCGGGGCGAGGACGGCCGGTTGGGTCGGCGTACGGGCGAAGTCGGACAGGCCGTTCATCGGATCGTCGACCCGGACGTCGGTCAAGGTGACGTCGCCGGTGTTGGCGCCGGTCATCGTGTAAGTGATCACGTCACCGGCCTTCACCCGATCGGTGTTCGCGGTCTTGGTGAAGTCGATCGCTTGGTGCTGCTGGATCGACAGCACCTGGGTGTCCGAGCTGCTGACCGGCGTGGCGTCCCCGGGCGGATTGCCGGAAACGGTCGCCGTGTTGACCAGCTCACCATGGTCGAGGTCGGCCTGGGTCAGTCGGTACGTGGCGGTGCAGGTCAGCGCCTCGGTCGAAGCCAGAGCCACCGGGGCCGACTGATCGCAAGTCAGATCGGAGAGCCCGGCCAGCGGATCGGTGATCTGCACGCCGGTCAACCACCCGTTGCCGGCGTTGGTCGCGACGAGCGTGTAGGTGATCAGGTCGCCAACCGCACCCCCGTTGCGGGGGGACGCTGTCTTGACCAGGTCGATGGCCGGTGCCGCCCCGATTGTTACAGTCGCTCCATCCTCATCAGAGACCGCGGCGCCGGTCGGCGGCGTGCCGGTGACGGTCGCCAGGTTGAGGATCGTGCCGGCATCGACATCGGCCTGGGTCGCCGCATAAGTCGCGGTGCAGGTCAACGTGTCGGTCGGCGCCAAGGTGGCCGCCGTGGCCGGGTTGCAATCCAGCGCCCAGAGACCGTCGAGCTGGTCGGTGATAGCGACGCCGGACAGCGTCACATTGCCGGTATTGGTGGCCACGAACGAGTAGGTCACCACACCCCAGCGGCGTTCACGGTCGAAGGATCAGCGGTCTTGACGATCGCGATGCCCGGCGTCGGCGTCGCGCTGACGATGGCGTCGTCGTCGTCGGTGACCACGGTCGCGTTCGAACCCGTGACGCTGCCGAGGTTGACGATCGACCCGGCATCGATGTCGGCCTGGGTCGCCGCATAGGTCGCCGTGCAGGTCAACGTGTCCGTCGGCGCCAAGGTGGCCGGCGCGGCCGGGTCACAATCCAGCGCCGCACCCCAAAATTTTCTAGGCGCGGATTAAGAACGTCTACGCACCGGTCCGGGCATGTGGCGCGACATCGGCGCGGCCGACGTCGCGCCAGGCTCACGAGAAGCCGGCCACCTCGTGAACCTCGTACGCGGCCTCGAGCCGGGCCAGTTCGTCAGCGGTGAGGTCGAGCTCCAGGGCCGCGACCGCGTCCGAGATGTGAGCGGCCTTGGTAGCCCCGATGATCGGCGCGGTGACGGCCGGTTGGTGGGCGACCCAGGCGAGTGCTACCTGAGCGCGCGGCACCCCCCGTTCGCCGGCGACCTCGGCGACCGCATCAGCGATCGCCTGATCGGAATCGCGATACAGGGCCTTGCCGAATTCGTCGGTCTCGCTGCGAGCGGTCTGCGCGTCCCAGTCGCGGGTCAACTTGCCGCGCGCCAGCGGGCTCCACGGGATCACGCCGATCCCCCGGTCGATGCAGAGCGGAAGCATCTCCCGTTCTTCCTCACGGTTCAGCAGGTTGTAGTGGTTCTGCATGGAGACGAACGGCGTCCAGCCGTTGATCTCGGCTAGATAGAGCGCCTTCGCGAACTGCCACGCCCACATCGACGAGGCGCCCAGATAGCGGGCCTTCCCGGCCTTGACCACGTCGTGCAGGGCCGCCAACGTCTCCTCGATCGGGGTGTTCGGGTCCCACCGATGGATCTGGTACAGATCGACGTAGTCCATGCGGAGCCGGGTCAGACTGGCATCGATCTGGGTCATGATCGCCTTGCGCGACAGACCCTGCCCATTCGGCCCGTCGTGCATCCGACCGTGCACCTTGGTCGCCACGACCAGCTCGTCGCGCCGGCCGAAATCGGCGAGGGCCCGCCCGACAATCTCCTCGCTGGTTCCGGCGGAATAGACGTTGGCGGTGTCGAAGAAGTTGATGCCGGCCTCCAGGGCCTGCTTGATCAACGGTCGGCTCTGTTCCTCGCCCAGGGTCCAGGCGTGAGTGCCGCTGGCCGCGTCGCCGAAGCTCATGCACCCGAGCACGATTCTCGACACCTCTAGCCCGGTCGCCCCCAGATTCACGTAGTCCACAGACTCACCTTTCCACTCGGTCGTTCGATCGGCGGGTACGCCTTGCGGCCATGGCTCTCCAGTCCCTAGGGTCCGTATGGCGGAACCCACTCATCACGAGGACGTGACCATGGCGACACCGAGCCCCGGCTATTCGATCACCGTACGCGTCGAAGCTCCGACCGACCCGGCGGCCACCGCCCGGCTCTCGAGCATCGTCGCCGAGGCGGGTGGTGCGATCACCGCCCTGGACGTGGTGGAGTCGCACCCCACCAAGCTGGTGATCGACGTCAGTTGCAATGCCAGCGACGTCGCCCATTCCGCATCGATCACCGCCGCTATCGACGGGGTCGAAGGATTCACCGTCCGCAAGGTGTCGGACCGGACCTTCCTGCTCCACCTCGGCGGCAAGATCGAGGTCACCCCGAAGGTCGCCCTGAAGCATCGCGATGACCTTTCCCGCGCGTACACCCCCGGCGTGGCTCGGGTCTGTCTCGCGATCGCGGAGAATCCGGCCGACGCCCGGCGACTGACCATCAAGCGCAACACGGTGGCCGTGGTCACCGACGGCTCGGCCGTGCTCGGCCTCGGCAACATCGGGCCGGCCGCCGCCTTGCCCGTGATGGAGGGCAAGGCAGCCCTGTTCAAACGGTTCGCCGGTGTCGACGCCTGGCCGGTCTGCCTGGACACCCAGGATTCCGACGAGATCGTGATGATCGTCAAGGCCATCGCCCCCGTGTACGGCGGGGTCAATCTGGAGGACATCTCCGCGCCCCGGTGCTTCGAGATCGAGGAGCGATTGCGGGCCGAGCTCGACATCCCGGTCTTCCATGATGATCAACACGGCACGGCGATCGTGGTGCTCGCGGCGTTGATCAACGCGCTGCGGGTGGTGAACAAGGACATCGCCGACGTGCAGATCGTGGTCTCCGGCGTCGGCGCGGCCGGCTCCGCGATCATCCGACTGCTCAAGCGACAGGGTGCGACCAAGATCATCGGCTGTGACAGCAAGGGCGCCGTCCACGATGCCCCCGAGGGCTCCTCGGCGATGCGCCGCTGGCTGGTGGAGAACACCAATCACGACAAACGGTCCGGCAGCCTCAAGGAGGTGCTGCCCGGCGCCGACGTCTTCGTCGGGGTCTCCGCCCCCAACATCCTCGACGGATCCGACATCCAGAAGATGGCGCCCGGCGCGATCGTCTTCGGCCTGGCCAACCCGATCCCCGAGGTCGACCCGATCGAGGCCCAGCAGCATGCCGCGGTGGTCGCCACCGGCCGGAGCGACTTCCCCAACCAGATCAACAATGTGCTCGCGTTCCCCGGCTTCTTCCGCGGACTGCTCGACGGAAACATCCGCGATATCACCGACGAGATGCTGTCGGCCGCCGCGAACGCCATCGCCCACCAGGTCGCCGACTCCGAGCTGAACGCGAGCTACATCATCCCGAGCGTCTTCGACGCCTCGGTCGCCCCGGCCGTCGCCGCCGCCGTCCGCGAGATCGGCGAACGCGGTCGCTCCTGACGGCCGGCCGCCGACGGCCGTTTGCTCCCTTTGTTCAGCTTCGCTCCCGCTGTGGCGGCCGCAAGGCTGAACACAGGGAGCAACGGCCAACCGGAAGAATTATTCAGAAATCGGCAGGCGACCGCACAAATGACGGGCAAGTGACCAAGAGGCAGCCCTTCCCACCGACTACCCGCAGATGGAAGACTCGGCCGAAACCACCACCGAAGGGAGTCACGCATGCGACGAACAGCACTCGGGGCGGCGGCCATCTTGATGGCCACCGGTCTGTTGGCACCGACGCAAGCCTTCGCGGTCGACAACGTCAACAGCAAGAAGCTCCGCGACGCCGTCACCGTGAACGGGATACTGCAACACGAGCGAGCCCTGCAACGCATTGCCAATCAGAATGACGGGATTCGCGCCTCGGGTACGCCCGGATTCGACGCGTCAGCGAGATACGTGACCAAGAAGCTGCGTAAGGCCGGCTACACGGTGCACCAGCAGAAGTTCGTCTTCCCCTTCTTCCAGGAGCTTGCCGCACCCACGCTGGCGCGGGTCAGCCCGAATCCGGCCGAGGTGGAGACGGTGAACTTCACCTACTCCGGCAGCGGGGACGTCACCGGTCAGCTCGTGCCGACCAATGACATCATCATCCCGCCGACTCCCACACCGAGCAGCAGCTCCGGTTGCGAGCCGGCCGACTTTCCCGCGGCCCCCGCCGGGCCGGCCATCGCGTTGATCCAGCGCGGCACGTGCGACTTCACCGTCAAGGCGGCCAATGCGGCGGCGGCCGGTTACGAGGCCGCGTTGATCTTCAACGAGGGTCAGCCCGGTCGGGTCGACCTACTGGACGGCACCCTCGGTGGCAACATCTCACCGATCCCGGTGCTGGGGCTCAGCTTTGCCGACGGGGCGTCGCTCTACAGCCAGACCCAGGCCGGCCCGGTCGTCATGCACGCCACGTCCTCGAACGAGAATGATCCCGCCCGCACGACGGTCAACATCATCGCCGACTCGCCCAAGGGCAAGATCAAAGGCCAGACGGTTCTGGTCGGCGCCCATCTCGACTCGGTGACCGCGGGTCCGGGCATCAACGACAACGGCAGTGGCAGCGCGACAATCCTGGAGATCGCCGAGCAGCTGAAGGCCCTGAAGTACACCAAGAAGCTGCAGCGCCAGGTCCGCTTCGCCTTCTGGGGCGCCGAGGAGAACGGCACCCTCGGCTCGGAGCACTACGTCGACAGCTTGACCGACAACCAGCGGTCGAAGATCTACGCCAACCTGAACTTCGACATGCTCGGCTCGCCGAACTACGTCCGGATGGTCTACGACGGTGACGGTTCGGATACCCCCGATGCCGGCCCGCCCGGATCGGACGCGATCGAGAGGATCTTCACCGATTACTTCGCCGCTCAGGGGCTGGCGTCGAAGCCGACGGCCTTCGATGGCCGCTCCGACTACGGGGCCTTCATCGAGGTCGGCATCCCGGCCGGCGGGCTGTTCAGCGGCGCGGAGGACGTGAAGTCCCCGGAGGAGGCAGCCATCTACGGCGGCACCGCCGGAGTGGCGTACGACGCCTGCTATCACCAGGCCTGCGACACCATCACCAACCTGAACACCAAGGCCTTGTACGAGATGGGTGACGCCGCCGCCCACGCGACGCTGACCCTGGCCATGTCCAAGACCGGGTTGTACCCCGACGGCAGCCGCCGGGCCTCGGTGGCCGGGAAGCAGTCCGTCCATCGGCAGGAGAAGCTCGTCTCCCGCTGACCGACCAGGCGGGTCCGAGCCTGAGAAAGCTGATCAGGCTCGCGGCCAGGTCACGCGGATTCTCCTCGGCCAGGTGATGGCCCGAGGAGACCGCGTGGCCCTGCAGATCCGGGGCCCAGAGACGCCAGATGGCCAGCGGATCGCCGTAGAGCGTCTCGAGATCATCGTCGCTGGACCACAGGAGTTGGGTCGGGCAGGAGATCGTCCGACCGGCGAGCCGATCAGCCCGATCGGCTTCGAGATCGACGGTCAGTCCGGCGCGATAATCCTCGAGCATCGCCCGGACGACCTGCGGATCGTTCATCGCTTCGACCACTTCGGCGTAGTTCTCCGCGCCCATCGACGCCGCGTCCGGTCCGTACCACCGGATCGGATCGACCCCGATGGCCCGCTCGGGCTTATCGGCTTGGGCGAAGAAAAACCAGTGGTACCAGAGCCGAGCGAACTGGGCGTCGCAGCGCTCGATCGCCTCGACGATGGGTACGCCGTCCATCACCGTGAGCCGGCTGACCCGATCCGGATGGTCCAGGGCCAGCCGCGACGCGACGTAGGAACCCCGATCATGGCCGGCCACGGCGAAGCTCTGGTGCCCGAGCACTGTCATCAGCTGAGCAAGATCATCGGCAACCGCCCGCTTGGACTGCTGACCATGATCAACACGCACCGCCACCTTGCTCGACCGTCCGTAGCCGCGCATATCCGGGCAGACCACGGCGAAGCCGGCCGCGACGAGCAGCGGGGCCACCCGATGCCAGGTCGCCCCGGTGCGCGGGTGCCCGTGGATGAGCAGCACCGGTGGGCCTTCGCCGGCGTACCGGACCCGGAGCCGGACCTCCCCAACGGTGATCAAGTTGTCGGTGAACCCTTCGAACATGGCCCAAGTCTGGCGCGAGTCTGCGCGCCGGGCCCACTTCGATCACGGTGCCGGCGTGCCGCAGTGATAGAAGGGAGACGTGGACTATCGCACTCTCGGGCGCAGCGGATGCGCCGTCTCCAAGCTCTGTCTCGGCACCATGACCTTCGGCGCCGAAACCGACGAATCCGGCTCCCATACCCAGCTCGACCGCTTCGTCGAGGCCGGCGGCACCCTCGTCGACACCGCCGATGTCTATTCCGCAGGCGTCTCGGAGGAGATCATCGGGCGCTGGTTCGCCGATCGGCCCGCCGACGTGACCGATCGGGTCGTCCTGGCCACCAAGGGTCGTTTCCCGTTGGGCGACGAGCCGAATTCCGCCGGATTGTCGACCCGCCATCTGACCCGGGCACTGGATGCCTCGCTCGGTCGGCTCGGCCTCGAGATGGTCGATCTCTACCAGGTCCACGCGTACGATCCGTTCACCCCGCTGGAGGAGACGCTGCGGACCCTGGACGGCTTCATCCGGGCGGGCAAGATCAACTACTACGGATTGTCCAACTTCACCGGCTGGCAGCTGACCAAGGCCGTGCAGCTGGCCGAACGACTCGGGCTGGCCGCACCGGTCACCCTGCAGCCGCAGTACAGCCTGATCGTCCGCGAGATCGAATGGGAGATCGTGCCGGCCGTCCTCGATGCCGGCATGGGGCTGCTGCCGTGGAGCCCGCTGGGCGGCGGCTGGCTCTCCGGCAAGTACCGACGCGACCAGCGTCCGACCGGCGACACCCGGCTCGGCGACAACCCCGAACGCGGGATGGAGGCGTACGACCGGCGCGGCACCGACCGCACCTGGAAGATCATCGACGCCGTCCAGGAGGTCGCCGAAGCCTGTGGGGCCTCCATGGCCGAGGTGGCGCTGGCCTGGGTCACCGACCGACCCGGTGTGACCTCGACGATCCTCGGCTGCCGGACGATGGAACAGCTCGAGTCGAATCTGTCCTCGGCCGATCTGACCCTGTCGGTCGAGGAGGTCGCGGCCCTCGATGCCGCCAGCGATCTGGACGCAACCGACTATCCGTACGGCGATCTGGGCGCCGGCCAACGGAGCCGGTCCCTCTCCGGCCGCTGACGCATGCCGGGTGGCCTCCCGCGCGTCGGCGGCGTGCTCCATCATGGGTGGCGTACCTCGGGGGTCGTATAGCTTGCGCTGACCCCCAGGAGGACCTCCGTGTTCGTCCGCATCACTGTCGCCATCGCCGTCCTGCTCGGTGCCTCCATCCCGACCCCCGCGGCCGCGGCGAAGGACCCGGTCGCCGACAGTTGGAGTGCGGTCGGCACGTTCCGCACCGCCGACGGTTGGTACGCGAGTCCGGTCCATGCGTCGGTGCTCCCCAGCGGGAAGATCCTCTTCATCGGCATCGCGTACCAGGCCGACCCGGCCACGCCGACGACCCGGTTGCGCCGGGTGTCCTGGCTCTTCGACCCGCCAGCGGCCGGTGCCCCGATCCCGGCCAGCACGACGATCGACGAGCTGGCCCAGCCGGCCGAATACACCGACGTCAACGACGGCACCTCGGTCGTCAGCGACGATCTGATCTGCGCCGCCCAGGTGCTCGACGCCCAGGGCCGGCTGATCACCGCCGGCGGCACCCGATCGTTCACCAATCTCAAGACCGGCACCTACGTGGTCTTCGGGCTGCCCTACCTCACCCGGTACGACCAGGCCGGCTGGGTCCGCACCAAACAACTGCTGGGCCACGGGACCTACGGCAAGCCCAGCCGGTGGTATCCGACGGCGACCCGGCTGCCGAGCGGCAAGATCTTGATCATCGGCGGCCTGGAGATGATCAACAAGCTCGATCCGGCCAAGCCCTCCGCAACCTTCAACACCACCCTCGAAACCTACGATCCGGTAACCGGCGCCCAGGAGCTGGTGTCGACCCGCACCCAGACGCCACCGGAGATCCACGCCCGGGACTACGCCCACAGCTTCGTGCTGCCCTACCCGCAGGCCGCCAAGGATCTGCTGATCATCGGCGAATCCGGCCGACCGGTCGTCGGGAAGTCCACCACTCCGGGCTCCTATGCCACCCTGCCGCGGCCACGGCCCGGCGGGTCCGACCCGAGCCCGAACTACGGTGCGTCCACCGTGCAGCTGCCGATGCGGACGATCGACAACCAGTGGGGCTACCGCAATGGGTCGGTGCTCACCGTCAGCGGCACCATGGACACCCCGAACGTGCACAGCGGCGACGTCTTCGATGTGCTGACCGGCGCCTGGCGATCACCCCGGATCGAGCTGACCACGCCGCGACACCATCCGAGCACCGTGCTGTTGCCCGACGGTCGGGTGCTGGTGATCAACGGGCACGACATGATGGGGGACCTCGGTGTCCAGCGGGCCCAGTACATCGATCCCCGCAACCACTGGGCGGTGACGACCGGCGCGACCCCCTCCGGGGTGGTCCGCGGCTATCACTCGGTGGCGGTGCTGCTGCCCGACGGGCGGGTGTTCGTCGGTGGCGGACGCGACCAGGTCACCGAGACCAGCCGGGAGAAGCCGACCTGGCAGATCTATCAACCCGACTACCCGACCGGCGCCGCGCCGAGCCTGGTGGCGACACCGCCGCAGCTCGACTACGGCTCGGTCTTCCAGGTCAGCGCGGTCGGGCCCGAGTCGAGCGAGTTGCTGCTGCTCGGTCTCGGCTCGATGACGCACTCGTTCGACCTGAGCCAACGCGAAGTACAGCTGCCGATCGCCAAGACCTACAGCAATGATCAAGGGGCCCGGCTGAGCATCGTCGGTGCGCCCGCCAACGCCCACGTCGCGCCACCCGGCTACTACTGGCTCTACGGGCTCTCGGCCTCGGGCGCACCCTCGAGCGCCAAGTTGGTGCACGTCGGCTGACCGGGAAGCGGGGCCCGGACGTAAACTTCAGCACCGTGACTTCGCCGTGGTCATCGACCGACTTTCCCTACACCTGTCTGCGCGATCGGGCCCGCACCGAAGCCCTGCAGGCCGCGATTGATCACGTGGTCCGACCCGGCGACGTGGTGCTTGACGCAGGGGCCGGCACGGGCATCCTGTCCCTGATGGCGGCCCGCGCCGGCGCGGCCAAGGTTTACGCCGTCGAGGCCGATCCGGTGCTCTGCCGCTACCTCCGCCGGACCGTGGTGATCAACGGCTACGACAAGATCATCGAGGTGGTCGAGGATGACGTCCGGAACTTCGCCACCCCGGTCTCGGTGTTGATCATCGAGATGGTGGAGACCGGGCTGATCGAGGAATCGATGATCGAGGTCTACAACCAGCTGATCTCCACCGGCGCGGTGACCCCGAAGACCCGCGCCATTCCCGACGGATACGCCACCTCCGTGCAGCTGGTCCG
This sequence comes from uncultured Actinomycetota bacterium, assembly GCA_963731295.1. Taxonomy (GTDB): domain Bacteria; phylum Actinomycetota; class Actinomycetes; order Propionibacteriales; family Propionibacteriaceae; genus Microlunatus. The sequence goes on along the minus strand of CAVSUP010000003.1, from coordinate 171,987 downwards.
GACCGACAACGACTTCTTCGGCTTCCAGGTCGAGGCGGTCCGCCACGACTGGCCTTTCTACGACCATGATCAACAAGCCTGGGCGGCGAGCCGAGTGATGGAACTCGCGCCACCCGTGCCGGTCTGGAGTGGTCAGCTCAACGGCGAACCGATCGATCCGGCGGTCAAGACCATCGTTCCGGCGACCGGGGTCGGGTGCCAACTCAACGCCATCAAGATCACCGGCACCATCGAGCTGCCCGGCTTCGGTCCGTTCGGTCAATCCCCGGCGCTCAACGGGACCAAGATCGTGCCGGTCAGTCCGCCCGCGGGCTTCGACGTCGATCAGCTCGGGCACCTCGAGATCAGCTACACGATGAGCGGCAGCTTCGACTCGTTCAGCTGCGCATGGCGGCCGATCAGCCCACCGCCGCGCTGATCGCGTCGAACGCGGACACGGTGCTGAACAGCTTCCACGCATCCTGCGGCGTCGGCCAGCTGGACAGCTTCACGCCCACGGTACGAGCGGCCCGGTTCACATAGATCAGCTGGCCGTGGATGCCGAGGCAGAGCAGGACCTCGCGGTCCGGATACGGGAACCAGAACTGATTGCGGTACATCCCGCCCGGCATCCGGTTGTCCCCCGGACCGGCCGCGAACGCCTCGCGGGAGTCCGGCCCGCCGGCAAAGCTGTCCTCGATCCAGCTCTCCGACACGACCGGCCGACCGGTCAGCGAGCTGCCGCCGTTCAAGATCATCATCCCGAACCGGACCAGGTCCCCCAGCGCGGCCGAGATGCCACCGTCGAACATCCCACTGCCCTCGGCATCGACCCCGATGTCGGCGTCAAACTCCGCGCCGATCTTGGACCAGACGAGCTCGGCGACCAGCTCGGGAAAATGCCGACCCGTGACCGCCTCGCAGAGCCAGCCGAGGACATCGGTCTCACAACTGCGATAGTCGAACGGTCCACCGTGGGGGCCGGCCTGCTCTAGACCGAGCAGGAAACCCCGCAACGTACCGGGCACATCGGGCGACCGCCGTGGAGCCCAGCCGAAGGCCTGTTCGAGCACCCGGACCTCGGCGTACGGGTTGAGATAATTCTCGGAGAACCGGATGCCGGAGCGCATGTCCAGCAGATTCCGGACGGTCGCGCCGGCGTACCCGCTGGTCGCGATCTCGGGGATGTAGTAGGTGATCGGCGCCTCGACCTCGATCACCCCGGCCCCGACCAAGGCGCCGACCGCGCAACCGACGATGGACTTGCTCACCGACATCAGCAGATGCCGGGTGCTGGCCTCCATCGCGGCCCCGCCGGCGACCGCTCCGTAGTGCTCGGCGAGCACGACGCCGTCCCGGACGAACATCCAGCCGTCGGTCTCGGTGATCGCCAGCACGTCCCCGACGGTCCAGGTCGAGCCGTCGTACGCGAGCAGCGACACCTCGCCGAGCGCCGTCGGCGACGTCGGGAGGCGAGCCGGGGGTGCGGATCCGCGGCTGATCACCGCGGTCGGGAAGATCTCGGCAATGTGCTGGAAGGTCCAGCCGATCTGACCGGCCTGCTGCCAGTTGTCCAGGGTGACCGGAAAGGGTGGCCGGCTCGCCGTCGATCCGATCACGGGCCGATCAACGGTCTGCGGGTCACTTGGCGGCCGATGGCGCGACCGGCGCCGCCGGCGGAGTCAGCGACGTGCCGACGTACTGCTGGCGGATCGAATCGATCAGGTGCTTGGCCCGGATGGTCAGGGTGTCGGTGCCGCTGTCGGTGCGCCGTTGCAGCCGACCCTTGGTCACCAGCACACCAAGATCAGCACCCTTCCAGCGATAGTCGCCGGCGCCGTAGATCCGCAGGAAGAACGCCTCGGATTCGTTCTGCAGCTGATGCCAGTCCAACGCCTGGCGCCGGAACACCAGAGCGCCGGAGGTATCCAGGAAATACTGACCCGTCGGCGCGGCGGCGGTGAGCAACTGCACGATAGGCGAGGTCTCCTTGATGATCATGTGGCTCCACAGATCCGCCGCGGCCAGGTCGCGCCAGCGTTCGTTGATCTCGTCCACGTCGAGGTCGAACTCTACCTCCATGAATTCGAGCAGATGGAAGGCGAACAGCGGGATGTCCGCGTACGCGCCGGCTGTCACGTTGGTGATCGCCGAAGCGCCGCTGATCCGCGGATTCAGCTCGCCGAGATAGACCTCGTCGCTGTCGGTGTCGACCAGCACATCGACTTCGAAGAAGCCGCGGTACCCCTCGACACCGAGCCGGTCGCCCAGCTTGCGGACCAGCTCGCCGGCCCGCAGCCGCAGATCGTCGCTGAGCACGTCGGGGAACATCTCATTGCCGCACCAGCCGCCGCGGTACGGGGTGAGCTTGGCGTGCCCGGTCAGCTCGGTCATGAACGGGCCGACGATCGTTCCGCTGCTGGTCAGCACCGCCTCGACGGCGATCGGCCGGTTGTTGATCCGGCGCATCACCTTCACCTCGGTGCCGATGATCTCCTTGCGGTGCTTCTTCCAACCGGATTCGTCGTCGATGAAGAACGTCGTCTTCCCTGAGTCGCCGTACGCGGTCTGCACGACCAGGTCGGTGCCGAGCCCGGCCTCGCCGGACGCCTTGATCAACTCGTCGTACTCGGCGATGGTGATCATGATGTTCGGCACGCTGGCCGCGCCGACGTCGTTGCCGAGCCGAGTGGTGACCAGCTTGGAATCCAGGTGCTGGCGCAGCGCCGCGGAGGGCAGGATCAGGTCGTAGCCGAGCTCCTCGCAGATGCGTTCGGTCTCGGCGTCGAAGAAGACCATCGCGATCTTCGGCCGGATCCCCGGCGCGGCCGCGCTCGCCATGTGGGCGCGCACCTCTGGATTGACCAGCAGCCAGTTGTTGATCTCCTCGCCACTCTCGAATTCCGTGTACGGCTTGTGTTTCGGGGTGAACACCCGGGGATGCGCGCCGTCCCAGCCGTCGTAATAGGCGATGTAGGAGAAGTTGCGCACCCACCGATCAAGACCGAGCAGGTTGAACGGTGTGGCCCCGACGAAATAGATCGGCACCTCGTTGGTGCGGAAGAAGTGCCGCACCTCGGAGATGTTGCGCAACGGTCGACTCCGCCGACCGGCGCCGGAGGCGTACGCGGCATCCGTGCCGACCGTGGTCGGGGGCGTGAGGGCCTGCGTGGCGGGGCTACGGGGCATCGGCTCATTCCTCGTCTGCGGTATTGGTCTGATCGGCAGTGTTGGTTTGATCAGCGGTGTTGGTCTGGTGGGTGTGGTGGTGCCCGGGCACGGTGCCGTGCGGAATCGGGGCCGATCGCTCGCTCAGCAAGGGCCGTGACGGATCCCACCGGATCCCCGTGCGCTCATCCAGCCGTTTGCGGGCGATCGCCGACAGCGCCTCCAGGACCACGCGGTTGGCCAGCGCCGCGGTGATGTCGGCATGGTCGTACGGCGGACTGACCTCGACGACGTCGAGCCCGACCACCGGCAGTTCGAGGCAGATCCGGCGTACGGCGTCGAGCAGTTCCCGGGCCGACAGACCGCCGGGCTCCGGGGTGCCGGTGCCCGGGGCGTGGCCGGGATCGCAGACGTCGATGTCCACCGACAAGAAGACCCCCTCACACTCGTCAGTGGCGATGGCGAACGCCTCGGTCAGGCACTCGGTGAGGCCGCGTTGGACGATCTCGGTCATCTCGTAGGACCGCATCCCCTGGTCGGCCATCCAGTCCAGCGTTTCCGGTGGCGGCCAGTAGCCCCGTAGCCCGATCTGCAGGAAACGGTCACCGCGCAAGGCCCCCGATTCGATCAACCGGCGCATCGGCTGCCCGTGCCCCCACAGCGAGCCGAACTCGATGTCCCCGGTGTCGGCGTGGGCGTCGAAGTGGATCATCGACACCCGGCCGTGGCCGAGCACGTTCGCACAGCCCTTGGCGTCGGGGTAGGCGATCGAGTGATCACCGCCGAGCGAGATCGGGATGGCTCCCGACCGGGAGACCTTCTCCACCGCGGCTTCCAGGGTGGGCAGGGATCGTTCGATGTCCCCGGAGTACATCTCCAGGTCACCGGCGTCGTACACCTTGAGGTCCCGGAGGCCGTCGGTGCGCAGGGCCAGTGACGGCCGTGAGCCGTCGTGGGGCAGGTAGTCGGTGGCCCGGATCGCCTGCGGGCCGAAACGCGCGCCGGAGCGGTAGGAGGTGCCACCGTCGAACGGTGCGCCGATGATCACCACATCGGCGTCGGCGTAGCTCTGCGGGTCATCCAGGTCGCACGTCGGCACCCCGAGGAAGGTGAAGTCCGGTCCGTAGAGATTGCCGATCCGGCTCATCCGCCCAGCTCCTTGTCCGCCGCGGCGAGCTTCTCGGCCACGGCGCTGTCGTTCAGCGTCTCCCCCCGGAAGAATGCCGGATGCCGGACCCGCTGGACGGCCATCAGCGCGACCCCGAAGACGATCAGACCGAGACCGAGGATCAGCACCAGGCCGACACCGCCGATGCTGGCCCCTGACCCGTAGTCCGGGCTGGCGCTGTCCTTCAGGGTGATGATCAACACCAGAAACAGCCCCAGCCCGCCGAGCAGCGGAAAGAGGAACTTGAAGATGAAGTTCGGGGCGCTGGTGAACAGATCCCTCCGGAAGAACCAGATACAACCGAAGGCCGTCAGCCCGTAGTAGAAGCAGATCATGATTCCGAGCGACAAGATCGTGTCGGTGAGCACCCGGTCGCTAAGGAAGGTGAGCACCGAGTAGAAGATGCCGGCACCCAGGCCGGCCGCGACCGTGGCCACCATCGGGGTCTTGTGCTTGGGATGCAGCCGGGCGAACCGGGCCGGGATCGCCTTATAGGACGCCATCGCGAGCAGCGTGCGTGAGGTCGGCAGGAAGGTGGTGATCAAGCTCGAGGCCGCGGACACCAGCACCGCCAGATAGAGCGCGAGGTCCAGCGGATGACCGAGGATCGGTTCGGCCAGATTGCCGAACACGTTGTCCGAGACCTCCTCGTTGCGCAGCCCGAGACCGGACTCACCGAGGCCCGCGTACATCTGGGTGGCCACGCCGACCAGCAGATAGGTCAGCAGGATCGAGGTCACGCAGAGCAGGGCCGCCAGCCCGGGGATCTTGGCCGAGTCCTTGGACTCCTCGTTGACCGTCAGGCTCGTATCCCAACCCCAGAAAGCGAAGATCGATCCGGAGAGCCCGGCGACGAAGGCCGACAAGCCGAGACCGGCCGGGGAGAACCACGACCAGCTGAAGGCCAGATGCTCACCGGAGCCCTGGGCCCGGACGATAGCGACGACGGAGAAGATCACCAGGATGATCAACTGGAAGCTGACCAGCACCATCTGCAGCTTCTCGGTGGCTTCGATCCCGCGATAGGTGATCAAGGTCGCGATCGCCAGCAGCGCAAGACAGGTGATCACGTTGAGCGGTTTGCTGGTGCTCCAGAGATCAGAGATCGTCTGGCTGTCGACGGCGCTGCCGATGAACTGGTAGAGGAACTGCACCGCGACCCCGGCCAGATTGGACAGCACGATGATCGTAGCCAGCACGGCGGCCCAACCACCGAGCCAGCCCACGTACGGCCCGAACGCCTTGCTGGTCCAGGTGAATGAGGTGCCGCAATCCGGCAGCACCCGGTTGAACTCCCGGTACGCGTACGCCGCGAAGAACATCGGCAGGAAGCCGGCGATGATCACCACCGGCATCTTGGCCCCGGCACTGACGGCCAGGATTCCGAGTGTGGCGGTCAGCGCGTACGCCGGCGCCACCGAGGAGATGCTCAGGATGGTGCTGCCGATCAGGCCGACCGAGTCTTTGGACAGCCCCTTCTCCATGGCTGCGCTTCCATGATCAACAGCTGTGCCACTCATCTCAGCCCTCACTTTCCGCTCTGACAGTGATCGCCGTGGGCGCCGCCGGTCAGCGGCGCGTCCATGGACGGGTTCTGGTCGAAGAAGCCGAACGGCTTGAGCCAGAACGAGATCGTGTCAGCCGGCATGATCGGCCAGTCCTCGACCCGGGTGACGTGGTGGATGCCGAAGACGTACCAGAGCACCACATCAGTGTTTTCCAGCGGCGCGTCCTCAGTGATCCACTGGGTGATGCCCGCACCGCCGATGGATTGCGTCGGGTAGTCCCCGGCCGGCCAGCGCTCGGCATCGTCGTACGCCGTCACCCAGAGCGTGTGACCGATCACCGGCGCCCGCTGGTAGACCGGCGACGACTCGGCCATCAGCGGTGGGATGGCCGCCCCCGGAACGATCTTGTAGGCGGTGTTGGTGCCGTGCCGGTTCCGCCGGTTCGGGTTCGACACCTTCCAGGCCCGTTGGGTTTCCCACCGGTAGTCGCGGGCCGACTCCTTCTCCGAGATGATCGTCGTCGACCGCGTGTGGACAGCCAGACCGTGTGGGTTGTGGGCATCGATGGGCGCGGCGACCGAGTCGACCTCGGTCACGGTGTTCTCGGTGCCGTCGACGTCCAGGTCGAGCTTCGCGACCAGGAAATGCTGGTGGAACGGCGCGTACGTGCGGGTGTCGACGCGCGTTCCGGTCGGGGAGGTGTCGGTCTCCAGCTCCAGCGGCGTGGTGACCATCAGACCGGTGGCCCGCACCTCGCACTCGATGTTGCCGTCCTGATAGAAGCGCCAATAGATGAGGTACTCATAGTTCGCCACGGTCGCGTGGATCGACACGACCATCCGGCGCATCCGGCGGACCTGCGCTCCGGTGTCGGGATCGACGTGCTTCCACAGCACGGCGCTGTCCTCCTCGTGGAGGCAGATGGCCTGTTTGATCACCTGCGGCTCGCCCTTGCTGTTCGGCACCACCGCGTCGACGTAGACGATCTCGCCGAGGCAGTCGCAACCCAGCTCCAGCGAGGTCGTCATGTAGCCGAGGCCCCACTCGCCGATGTCGAACGCGGTCCGCCGGTAGTGATCGAAACCGGGGTCGCGGTAGGGCACCACCATCTCGGCGAACGACATCCGGTACGCGACGTCGCGCTGCGCCCCCTGCCCGTTGTCGGCCGAGGGATCATCGAAGGCGACCTGATAGATCACCGGGCCCTCGCGGAAGTTGAAGCCGAGCCGCATCGACCAGTTCTGCCACCGCAGCTCGTTGCCGTCGAGGGTGAACGACACCCCTTCGGGCTGGACGATGTCCAAGGGCTGGAGATCGGTTCGGGGCGGTTTTCCGGTCACCGCCGGGTCGTATTCGGCGTCGACCGCGGGGAGCCCGTAGTCGTGATGATCTTCGATGTCGAGCACCTCGAGCGTGTTCATGTCGACGATGATCTTGAGCCCGGACACCGGGTGCGCGTACGGATTGCCCGTCGGGGTCTCGCGCAGCCAGAGGTCGCACCAGCCGAGCCGGCGATCGCGCCACTGCTCGGGCATCACTTCGCGGCCGTAGGTCCAGACGTCGAAGAGCACCAGCGACGGATCGGTGATGCCGCGTTTGGCCAGGGCCGCGATCACGCCGGCGTGGGCGTGTAACGCATGATCGACATCGTGGTACTCGTCGACGGTGAAGTTCGGACACACATCGGGAATGTGGGTCCACGAATCGACCCGGTCGCCGATCAGATCGACCACCGCCTCGTACGTCTGATTGGTCGTCCGATCCCACAGCACCGACAGCGAACGGCGCGGCACGTCGTCACCGGCGCTCCACGCCTTGACCTCGGTCTTCGGTGGCTCTTGGAGCTCGATCGACGCGAACCGCCAGGAATCGCCGATCCCCTGGTCGCGACGCAGGATCGCCGCCGTTGATTGGAACTCGTCCGCGGCCAGCGGATCAAGTGGATGCACAGTGAACCCTTCACGAGAGGCGCTGAATGAACCCATGCTGCCACCGTTCGAAGCGGTGTCAACGGCGGGTCGTCGTCAACAAAAAGTTGACGCGGGGTGTTTCGTCAACATACTGTTGACACATGTCCAACCCCACATCGATCACCATGTACGGCATCAACGAGTCTCGGCCGGGACCACGCTGGAAGGCACTCTTCGACGCGGTGTGGCCCGGCTACCGGGCCTGGTACCTCAGCGAGGGCCGGTCGGCCCGACCCTCGCTGGCCACGGCCGAGCGGCAGCTCCGCCGGCACCTGCCGGAGCTGGTGCCGACCTGGGAATCGCTGGCTGAGCTGGCCGGTGACGAGCTCGCGGCGACCATGCTGACCTTGTGGGATCCGCCGAAGTTCCTTCCCGGATGCTCCCAGGCGGTGCTGCTCGACGAGGGCAGTCGCGGCGGGGCGCCGATCCTGGTCCGCAACTACGACTACAGCCCCGACCTGTTCGAGCAGGTCGTCTACTCCAGCGAGTTCCAGCAGAAGGTGATCGGCACCGGCGACTGCCTGTGGGGGCTGCTCGATGGGATGAACGAGAGCGGCCTCGTGGTCTCGCTGGCCTTCGGTGGACGCCCCGGATCGGCCCCGGGATTCGCCGCGCCCCTGGTGCTCCGCTATCTGCTCGAGACCGCCGGCTCGGTCGCCGAGGCCAAAATGATCTTGAACCGGCTGCCGATGGCGATGTCGTACAACTTCACCATGGTGGACACCACCTGCGCGGTGACGACCGCGTTCCTGGCCCCGGGGCAGCCACCGGAGTACTCCGCCGCCCGGGTGGCCACCAATCACCGCGGCGAGACCCCGGAGTACCCCGAGCACGCGCAGCGCTTCCGGAGTGTCGAGCGACAGCGGCTGCTGAACTCGGTGCTCGACGCCGGTCCCTCGGACGCAGGAGTTGATCACCCGGTTCCTGCACCCGCCGCTCTACAGCGCGGCGTACGACCAAGCCTTCGGCACCGTCTACACCGCGATCTACCGGCCGGAGGAACAATGCGTGGAATACCGTTGGCCGCAGGATCGCTGGCTGCGATCCTTCGACTCACCGGAGGAGGTCAAGACCGTGACCCTGGGATCACCCGGAGCGCCCGACGGCTCCCCCGCCGACTCATCCTCCGCCGACACTCCCGACGCCGCCCTCGCCGCCGAGTTGGGTGCGCAAGCCCGGCAAGCCATCCTCCAGCTAAGCCAACTCCCCGACCAGGCCGCCTTCGGCGAGCTCCTGGGCCTGTCCGAGGCCGTCGGCGTCGCCCTCGGCGAATCCGCCCGCATCCTGGCCGAGCACGGCTCCTGGTCCACCGTCGCAGGTGTCGCCGGAGTCAGCCGCCAAGCCGCCTGGTATCGCTGGCGCGAGTAACCCCCCTGCCGCCAGATGCCAGTTCGCCTGCCGCCGGTGCCGTCAGTTTCCTCCGCCGCTGGTGTCAGTCAGGTTTCCCCCGCCGCTGGTGTCAGTCAGGTTTCCCCCGCCGCTGGTGTCAGTTCCCCATGTTGCATGGGGAACCGGCAACTTACCTAGGAAACTTCGCAGGTAGGTTGCCAGTTTCCTCGTGTAGAACGAGGGTTGGGCCAAGAGAGAGGTCGCCATGTTCGCGCTGGTCGTCAGGTTCACGGTGCTCGAAGATCATCTCCAGGCGTTCGACGCACTGGTAGCTCAGACCATCGAGGGGATTGCGGCGTACGAGCCCGGCACGGTCATCTACCTCAACCATCAACGGGCGCATCATCGCTACGAACGCGTGTTCTACGAGGCCTATGACGATCGTGAGGCCTTCCTGGCCCACGAGCAGACCGCGCACACCCAGCGGTTCCTCGCCGAGCGGTCGCAGCATCTGGCCGCCGAGCCCGAGGTCTGGTGGTTGACCGCCGAACCCGGTGTCGGAAGTCGATCATGAATGTTGGCCGGCACCCTCCTGATGCCCAAGATCGCCAGCGCAGCGGCAGAGCCGGCCCAGTCGCTGGACTACGTTTCGTGCCCTGAGCCTGTCGGAGGGCAACATCAACTCGTACGCGACCTGACCTCCGAAACGGGATACGGAGCGTTCGGGCCCTGAGCCTGTCGAAGGGCAAGATCAACACGCGTCTGGCGGGTTGCGCTTCGACAAGCTCAGCGAACGTAGCATTCGACGCCCTCAGCGGAAGCGTCAGCCGCTTTCGTGCCCTGAGCCTGTCGAAGGGCAACATCAACTCGTACGCGACCCGACCTCCGAATGTGGATACAGGAGTGTTCGTGCCCTGAGCCCGTCGGAGGGCAACATCAACTCGTACGCGACCTGACCTCCGAAACGGGATACGGAGCGTTCGTGCCCTGAGCCTGTCGAAGGGCAAGATCAACACGCGTCTGGCGGGTTGCGCTTCGACAAGCTCAGCGAACGTAGCATTCGACGCCCTCAGCGGAAGCGGCAGCCGCTTTCGTGCCCTGAGCCTGTCGAAGGGCAACATCAACTCGTACGCGACACCCGACGACTCCGAAACGGGATACGGAGCGTTCGTGCCCTGAGCCTGTCGAAGGGCAAGATCAACACGCGTCTGGCGGGTTGCGCTTCGACAAGCTCAGCGAACGTAGCATTCGACGCCCTCAGCGGAAGCGGCAGCCGCTCTCGTGCCCTGAGCCTGTCGAAGGGCAAGATCAACACGCGTCTGGCGGGTGCGCTTCGACAAGCTCAGCGAACGTAGCATTCGACGCCCTCAGCGGAAGCGGCAGCCGCTCTCGTGCCCTGAGCCTGTCGAAGGGCAAGATCAACACGCGGCTGGCGGGTGCGCTTCGACAAGCTCAGCGAACGTAGCATTCGACGCCCTCAGCGGAAGCGGCAGCCGCTTTCGCGCCCCGAGCCCGTCGAAGGGCAACATCGACTCGTACGCGACCCGACCTCCGAGAGGGAATACGGAGCGTTCGCGCCCTGAGCCTGTCGAAGGGCAAGATCAACACGCGTCTGGCGGGTTGCGCTTCGACAAGCTCAGCGAACGTAACTGCTGACACCTTTGCGGACTGAACCTAGGTCCGGCGGGCGATGATCAGGAGGTATTCCCACGTCAGCTCGGTGCTGCCGGTTCCTTGATCAAATCGCCGACCAAGATCAACTAGCGCTTGGTCGAGGCTGGCGACCTTGTCGGCGTCGTCGGCGATCGCCCGATAGACGGCGATGGTCGGACCGTAGTTGAGCTTGAAATAGTCCCGGAAGTCCTCGGGAGAGGCGAAGTGGGTGACCCGCAGCGTCCGCTTCTCGGCCCGCAGGTCGCTCACCCGATCGCCGAGCAACTCGCGTACGTGATCCTCGTTGCCCCACAGCGGAGGCGGTGAGGCACCGGGCGGTGGAGCCGGAGCGTAGGGCTTCATCGCTGCGAACATCTGGCCGATGAAGCCCTCCGGCGTCCAGGCGATCAAGCCGACGGCGCCGCCGGGTCGGACCACCCGGACCAGTTCATCGGCCGCGACCTGGTGATTCGGCGCGAACATCACGCCCACACACGACAGCACGGCATCGAACTCGCCGTCCGCGTACGGCAGGGCCTCGGCATCCGCGACGTCCCATTCCAGGTCGGCACGGGCGGTTGCGGCGAGCCCGCGCCCCACCTCGAGCAGCTCCGGGGTGAGATCCGAGGCCACTACCGAGGCTCCGATCCGAGCGGCGGGAATCGCGACATTCCCCGATCCGGCCGCGACATCGAGCACCCGGTCGCCCGGTCCGATCCTCGCCGCCTCGACGAGCACCGGACCCAGCGGTTCGATCAGATCGGTGACCACGGCCGGGTAGTTTCCGAACGCCCACATAGCGCGATGTTTGGCTTTGAGAGCCTGGTCTGGGGTCAGGTCTTCCTGAGTCTGTGTCATGTGCACCACCGTAGGAACCGCGAAGGGCCGCAGCTAGTACCGAATCTGTACTGGTGGGCAATATCGGAAGCTCCTACGGTGAGGTTATGGGTCTCAGCTACCAACAGTTCTGCCCCGTCGCCAAGGCGATGGAACTGCTCGACGAGCGCTGGACGATGCTCGTCATCCGCGAAATGCTCTCCGGAAGCACGCACTTCAACGAGCTCCGTCGAGGGGTGCCGAAGATGTCACCAACGTTGCTGTCCAAGCGCCTGCACCAGCTCATGCACGCCGGCATCGTCGAGCGCGAGGACGACGGCCACGAGGTCGTCTATCGGCTGACCACGGCCGGCGAAGAGCTCCGACCCGTGGTCGACTCCCTCGGCGCCTGGGGAGTGCGCTGGGTCGGCGAGATCGGCGACAGCGATCTTGATCCCAAACTGCTGCTGTGGGATCTGCACAGGCATGTCGACCCGGCTCTGGTGCCGCCCGGTCGTACAGTCGTCACCTTTCGGTTCTCCGACGTGCCGGCCAAGCAGCGCCACTGGTGGTTGGTGCTGATGCCCACGTCGGTCGACGTTTGCGACTTCGATCCTGGCTACGAAGTCGCCGTCTCGGTGACCGGTAGCCTGCGCAGCATGGTCGAGATCTGGCGCGGCGACCTCGGTTGGTCGGCGGCGCTGCGAGCGGGGGCGGTCGAGCTCACCGGTCCCGAGCAGCTGCGGCGAGCTGTGCCGGCTTGGTTCCCGCCTTCGGTCTTCGCGGCCGTGCCCCGCCCGGTGCCCGCCGGCTGATCACCCGGCCGTACGCGAGCCGCCAGCGCCTCCCCGACTCAGCAAGCTGAGGCCGCTCGCCAGGTCGGGCAACTCGGCCATCTCCTGCGCAACCTGGGCGGCCCGTTCGGCGAACGACCGGCCGGTCAGCACCTGATCGAGTGCGGCGGCCACTCCTGCCACAGCGTCCGCTCCGGTCAGCTTCAGGCCCACGCCGGTGGCCGCCACCTGAGCCGCGTGGAGATGTTGATCACCGGCGAACAACGGGAGCACGACCTGAGGCACCCCGGCGACGAGAGCGGCCATCGTCGTACCGAACCCCCCGTGGCCGATCACCGCTGCCGCACCCGGCATCACCTCGGCCTGCGGCCACCAGCGCTCGACCCGGGTGTTGGCCGGCACTCGGCCGAGGGATTCGACATCGAAGTGGGCACCGGTCGTCATCAGCACCCGCACAGGCTGGTCGGCCAGCGCAGCGATGACGTCGCCGTAGAGCGAGCGAAACTGACTGAAGCTGGCCAGTACCGAGCCGAAGGTCACGTAGACCAGTGGCGCGGCCCGGTCCCCCCAGTCCGGCGGCAACCGCACCGACTGGCCCGCCACCGTCCGATATCTCAAGGCGGGCGACGCATCAGCTGCCACCGGCAGGCCGTACCGCCGGGTCAGGAGGCCAACGTCCGAGGCGTCCATCGATGGTGGAACCGAAGTCAGGGTGGCCATTTCCGACAGCAGTTCGGCCAGGCACCCGGCGGGCAATGCGGCGGCTGACTCCAACTCGGCCAACGGTTCTTCGAGCAAGTTGATCGAAGCGGCACTCGTCCGGGCCATCCCGATGGCCACCTGGGCCTGCGCAATGCCTGCCCATGCGGCCGCGGCCAGGGAGCCCAACTCGGCCGGGTCCCGCAGGACGAGATCCGGACTCCATGCCGTCATGATCGTCATCAGACCCGGCAGCGCCGCCTGGGCATCCAGTCGACCGAAGATCTCGACCAGGACCGTTCGGTCGGAAAGTTCCGGGGTGAGTGCGCCCAGCCGGCCAAAGACCGCACCCAGCTGATCCTCCGACGGTGCCCCAAACGGCAGATGGTCGAGGCCGGCCGAACGCACCGCATCCGCGAAACCGCTCGACGCGGCGACCGCGACGGCCCAGCCCCGGGCGACACAGGCCTGAGCGACCGGGATCAACGGTCCGAAGTGACCGGCGCCGGCGGTGGTGGCGAACAACACACGCACCCGACCATCGTCTCAGCCCGTCGTCCGATCGGGCCAGTATGATTCGACGGCACGATCGCGGTCGATCCGGTCGCCATCGCCGATCAGGTGTCGGGCGTGCCGCAGCAGACCATCGGCTCGATCCAGCGCCTGCCGAGCCTGCGCATCCCTGCCCTGCAAGGCCGATCCGGCGGCCAGGCCGTCGAGGCCCAGCACCTCGACCTCGAGATCGCTGGCCGCGCGAGCCCGATCGATGACTCCGTCGAGCCGCGGTTCAGCACCGCGGACGCCCTCGGTCAGATCGATCACGGCCAGCAGGCATTCGGCGAGCGCCGCCCCGTCGCCACCCCCGGCCCGGGCGTACCACCGGTGGGCCAACTCCAGCTCCGTCCGGGCCTCCGCCGGCTGCCCGACGGCTCGCAGCACCCGACCGAGGCGGACCCGGGCCATCGCGACGGTCCGTAGATCACCCGTCGACCGGCCGACGTCGATGGCCCGCTGCAGGGTGTCGATCGCTTGCTGCGGCTGGCCGAGTTGATCATGGACCCGGCCCAGGCTGGTCAGATGGTGAGCTTCGGCCGCCCGCAGGCCGAGACGGTGCGCGGCGTTCGCGGCGGCCGACAGGTGCACCGCCGCATCGGCAAAGCGCTGTTCGGCCTGGGCCAGACCACACAGCATGGCCTCGGCGTGGATCCGTCCCCAGCTGTCACCGATCGGCTCGATCAGCCGCAACCCCAGCGCACAAGCCGTACCCGCTTCCGCCAGTCGTCCGAGGGCGATCTGGGCCCAGGCGGTCAGCACCCAGGTCGCCGCCTCCTCCCAGCGCATCTCGTGCCGCACGAAGACCTCCCGGCTCAGCTCGAGCAAGATCAACGCCTCGGGGGCCCGGCCCTGCTGGCTGCGGACGAAGGACAGATGCAACTGCCCGATGGCCGTCATGACGACGTCCGCCGACGCCAGCCCAGCTTCAAGATCATCCGTCGCGCGATCAAGATCACCGGCCGATGCTTCGAGCCAGCCGCTGAGCAGCAGGCAGTACGCGTGATCATGGTCCGGTACGAGCGGAGCCGGCAGCGTCGAGTGCCTGCCGAATCCGACCGGCGCCGTCCACCCCGTCCCCGATCACCACCCAGGCCCAGCCGAAGCCGCGGACAATCCGCACGCCGAGCAACCGATCATGCAAGGCCGTCCAGGCCAGGGCGGCGTCGATGTTGGCCCGCTCCGAGCGGACCAACTCAAGCTGTGCCGCCTGTTCGGGACCGCGTACGCCGCTCTCGGCCCGACCGGCCGCCTCCGCGAGCCAGCGCGCATGGGCACCGCAGGCGACATCGGCCAGTCCGGCCTCCTGCAGCCGGTCACTGCTGAACGCCTGGACACTGTCCAACAGCCGGTAGCGGACGCCGCCGGTGGGATCGACGTCAAGATCGACCAGCGAGCGATCGACGAGCCGACCCACCACGTCGAGCGCCGCCGGGCCGGGAACGCCGAGCGCGGCGAGGACCTGCTCGACCGCCTCCAACGGCCCACCACCGGCGAAGCACGCCAAGGCCCACAGTCCGCGCTGATCATCGGGGAACAGCAGGTCGTAACTCCACGCCAGCGCGGCCTGCAGGGTCCGCTGCCGCGCGGGCCGCTGTCCCGTGGGATCACCGAGCACGGTGAATCGATCATCGAGCCGGCGCGCGATCTCGGCCACCGACAAGGCCTTGACCCGGGACGCGGCGAGCTCGATGGCGAGCGGCAGGCCGTCGAGCGAGCGACACACCAACTCGATCAGCCGTTCGGTCTCCGGCCCGGATATCGCCGTCCTCCGCTGCTGGCGGGCCCGTTCGGTGAACAGCGCGACGGAATCCTCGATGGACAACGGTTCCAGCGCGTACGCGGTCTCACCGTCCAGGCCCAGCCGCACCTGGCTGGTGACCAGCACCCGCAGTGCGGGCAGCGCACCCAGCAGCCGATCGACCATCCCCGGCAGCACCTCGACCAACTGCTCGCAGTTGTCCAGCACGACCAGCACGTCGAGCCCGAGGAGCCGGTCGATGACCATGGCTTCGGTTGCGCCCGGCAACTGGAACACCTCGCCCACCGCTTGCCACGCGCCCCGTTCGGTTCGGGCATGCTCCAACCGGACCAGCCAATTGCCATCCGCGGCCACCTCGTCGCGAGCGACCCCGACGGCGAGCCGGGTCTTGCCGACGCCGGCGGTCCCGGTCACGGTGACCAGTCGATGATCATGAATCAACCCGCGGACTGCGACAAGATCATCTTTCCGCCCGATCAGCGAGCCCGCGAGCCCGGGCAGGTTGCCCGGTCGAGCCTTGGGCGACTCAAGGCCAGGATCTTGGCGCAACACCCGCCGCTCGAGTGCTTGCAGCTCCGGTCCGGGATCGAGCCCCAGTTCGTCGGCCAACACCCGATGCACGAAGCGATAGGCAGCGAGCGCTTCGGCCTGTCGGTCCGAACGGTAGAGCGCAGTGATCAGCAACACCCAGAGGCCCTCGCGCAACGGATGATCATCGACCAGGTGGCGCAGCTCGGTGATCAGCTCAGCGGCCGCGCCGTGCCGGAGTCGATCGGCCAGCCGAGCTTCGGTCAGCGCCAGCCGCGTCTCCTCGAGTCGGGATCGGTACGGCTCGGTCCAGCGAGCCGATCCGCCCCCGGGCAGCAGCTCGCCGGCGAACATCGCGAGCGCTCGATCGCGATCAGCGGTCGCACCGGATCCGGCGAGCCGCGCGACTTCGAGAGCATCGATGGCCGCGGGCTCGACGTTCAGCGTGTAGCCCGCGCCATCGGCGGTCAGCAGAGCGGGATCACCGAGTGCTCGCCGCAGCTTGGAGACCTTCGACTGCAGCGTGTTGCGCGCGACCGGCACCCCGCTCTCCGACCACAGCTCCTCGATCAGCCGTTCAGTGCTCACCCGGACTCCGGCCTCGAGGGCCAACCGGACCAGCAGCTCGGTCGGTTTCCCACCCGGAACCGGCACCGGTACGCCGTCGCGGCGCACCGCGACCGGACCCAGCACGGCCACGGTCAGCACGTCAGTGAGCATAGGGCCGCGAGCCCCGTCAGGGCAGTGTCAGGGCCCGTCAGGACAGTGTCAGGGCCCGTCAGGGCAGTGTCAGCGGAGCGTCAGCGCACGGGACGACGCTGCTGCCATGACCCGAACTCCCACCGAGAGCCTGATCCAGCAGCTGGTCGGCGCCGCACTGTCGATGCCCACCGCGACTGCGCTGCTGGACCGGGCCACGGAACTGGCCGAGACGACGCGGGATCGCCAGCTCGTGGCGATCGCCCACGCGTACCTGGCGGGTGACCGGTTCCGGGTCGACGTGCTCGCCCGAGAGCACCTCGCCGACTTCCCCGGAAGCCTGCTCGTCGCCTCGATCGCCGCCAACACCCAATTCACCACCGAAAGGAACCGATCATGAACCGCACACTCACCGCCGGGCTACTGATCACCGCCGCTGTGCTGACCAACGCTGCCTTCACCGTGCTCGGCTCGGTCTTCGACTACCCCGATGTGCTGAAGAAGCCGCCCCTCGAGATCCTCGCCACCTTCCGCGAGAATCAGCCGGCGATCAGCGCCTGGTTCGCCGTGATGGCGCTGTCGGCCGGTCTGTTCGCGCCGATTGCCGTCGGTGTCGGCCGACTGTCGTCACGCCGGTCGATGCGGATCGCCGTGCCGGTCGGGATGGCCGCGGCGGTGGTCCAGGTCGTCGGTCTCTCGCGCTGGCCGATCCTCGTGCCTGGCTACGCTGTGGCCGCCGCGAGCTCCGATCCGACCGTGGCGGAGGCGGGTGTCCAGGCGTTCCTCAGCGCCCATCACCTCCTCGGCAACCTGATCGGCGAGACGTTCGGCTATCTGTTCACCGCCGCCTGGACCTTGCTGGTGCTCCAGGCCCTGAGCCGCGTACTGGCCGGTCGGTGGTTCACCGCGCTCGGTGCCGCGTCCGCGGTGCTGATCGTCGCCGGAATCCTCTCCCCGCTCGATCTGCCGCTCATCGACCTCGCCAACTTCGCCGGCTACGTCTTGTGGAGCGTCTGGCTGCTCACGTTCGCGGTCCTGCTCCTGGTCCGCCGCCCAGCGCGCTCGATGATCCTCACGACTACTACTTCCGCGGTGTCTCGATGAGCCGCGGCCTGCGATCGTGGCTGCTGTGGACCCTGAGCTTCGTGGCGTGTCGCCCCATGCGGACTCGCTTGTAGAGCTTGCCATCACGCACCAGGCTGACGCGTCGACCCGGAACGGGGCCGGCGGCAACAGCTCCCGGCAGTGATCGCGCAGCGCCGCCCGCATTGCGGGGCTGAGACCGGCGACGTAGGCGCCGGCCGGCCCGACACCCAGGGTGAACGGCACCCACCAGTCCTCGAACGTCGCGAGTTCCAGGGTGACGGTCAGCCGGGACTCGATCGGCTCGGTCAGCCCGGCCGCCCGACTCAACTCGACCAGTTGGCCGGGACCGGTCCCGGCCAACCTCGCCTCGCCAGGCGTGGCCGGATCACGATCACGCACCGCCCGCCAGAAGAGCGACAGCGGTCCGGCGTCGCCGGCGTGGTCCCAGACGCAGGCGCCGACGACCCCACCGGGCCGGGTGACCCGCTTCATCTCGGCCAACCCGGCGACCGGGTCGGCCATGAAATGGACGACCAGCTGCGCGAGGCAGACATCGAAGGTGGCGTCGGCAAACGGTAGATGCTCGGCTGATCCCTGGCGTACCTCGACATCAGGCAGGCGCTCTCTGGCCGCGGCGACGAAGCTGGTCGAGGGATCGACGGCCGACACGTTCGCCGCGCCAAGTCGCCGGACGAGCTCTGCGGTCAAGGCCCCCGGCCCGCACCCGACGTCGAGCGCGAGCTGTTCCGGGACGACCGCGGCGGCCTCGGCGAAATGGCCGGCTAGCGGCTGGGAGAACCGGCCCATGAATCGGTCGTACGCCCCCGCCGCGACGTCGAAGCTCACCCTTCGACTATAGGAAGCCTGGGCCGATCGTGTCGATCTTGGGCAAGCTGACCTGAGCCGCTTTAACGAACGTGTGTTTGAATAAGCCATGCGGTGGGCCGGGCAAGAAGTTATCGAGGGGGCTGAGGATCCGAACGCGCTGCCGGGCTTCGGACAGCTGTCGAATCTGGTCCGGACCGTCCGCACGCCCGAATTCCAGGGGATCACCTTCCATGAGGTGCTGGCCAAGTCGGCGCTCAATCGGGTGCCCGGGGCGTCGAAGGTGCCGTTCGAGTGGACGGTGAACCCCTATCGCGGCTGCACTCACGCCTGCGTCTACTGCTTCGCCCGGCAGACCCACACCTACCTCGATCTGGACGCCGGTCGCGATTTCGACAGTCAGATCGTCGTCAAGATCAACGTCGCCGAGGTGCTGGCCCGCGAACTGCGCCGATCCTCCTGGACCCACGAATCGGTGGCCCTCGGCACCAACACCGATCCCTATCAACGCGCCGAGGGGCGCTACCGATTGATGCCCGGAGTGATCGAGGCGCTGGCCGACTCCGGGACGCCGTTCTCCATCCTGACCAAAGGGACCACGGCCCGCCGCGACCTCCCGATGTTGGCCGCGGTCGCTGAACGCGTGCCGGTGTCGATGGGCGTCTCCCTCGCCCTGCTGGACGAAACCATCCACGAAGCGCTCGAACCGGGGACGCCGACGCCACGGGCGCGGCTGGACCTGATCCGCGCGATCAGCGACGCCGGGCTCGCCTGCCAGGTCCTGGTGGCGCCGGTCCTCCCGATGATCACCGACAGCGACGCCCACCTGGATCAGCTTCTCGCCCAGATCGCCGCCGCCGGCGCGGGGAGCGCGACGGTCTTCGCGCTGCACCTCCGGCCCGGCGCCCGCGAATGGTTCCATCGCTACCTCATCGAGCGCTATCCCCAGTTCGTCGGTCCGTACGCCGAGCTCTACCGCGGTGGCGCGTACGTGACCCGCTCGTACGCCGCCGATCTCGCACGGCGAGCCAAGATGTTGCTGCGCCAACACGGACTGGACGGCTCTCGTGCCGCACCGAGGCAGGCTCGAGGCCACCGTTACCAAACCGTGATGTGACCGGATTTCGTCGCCGACTATCACATTTGCGTATCAGGCCCGCATGGTCCTCGCTCATCTCCGACAATGAGCTTGCCGGACATTTTGAGACCGGGTAGGCCGTGAGGCAGACTGCGGCAGTCGGTATGGGGTGAAACTTGCCGACGGCGTGGCGCCCGTGGGTGGGCAGCCCAATGACGGTGACCGCGCGACAAGCAACTCCGAGGGGACACGACCGTGACCGAATTTCGAAATACCAGACGCCGGGCACGGGGCCTCGGCCTGCAGCTGCTGTCGATGGCGGTGCTGGCGACAACCGTTCTGGTGAGCGCGCCGACCAATGGCGCCCAGGCGGCGCCCGGCGGGAGTCCCGCGGACGTGAAGGCCGCGGAGGTGAAGGCGGCCATCGAGGCGCCGTACACCCCCAAAGCCGGCACGGTCTTCAACAACCCGCGTGGATCGACGGCCAAGAAGCGGGCCATCATCACCGAGATCGACCGGGCGATCGACGGG
Source organism: uncultured Actinomycetota bacterium (assembly GCA_963731295.1). Classification (GTDB taxonomy): domain Bacteria; phylum Actinomycetota; class Actinomycetes; order Propionibacteriales; family Propionibacteriaceae; genus Microlunatus. The sequence continues at coordinate 151,842 of CAVSUP010000003.1, read as the reverse complement.
TCGCTCGCCGGTTCGACCATCCGCACCGCGCAGTACCTCTTCGACCTCGAGGCGGTGGCTGATTCGTTGATCGCCGCCGACAAGCGCGGCGTTCATGTGCAGGTGCTGGTCGACGACGGCGAGAACTCCAATGCGGTGAAGCGCGTCAAGAAGGCGCTCGGCACGAACAAGACCAAGGACAGCTACGTCTTCAGCTGCAAGCGGGGCTGCATGTCGAGTGTCCGCTCGGTCATGCACGCGAAGTTCTACCTCTTCAGCCAGGTCGGGAACGCGTCGAACATCTCGATGGTCAGCTCGGCCAACCCGTACACGGGCAACACGTCGAAGAGCTGGAACGACATCCACACGATCCTCGACAACGCGACCATCTACAACTCGCTCAACCGGTACTTCGCCGACATGCTGAAGGACAAGACCAACTACAACTACTACCGGACGACCACCAGCGGTAAGTACGCGCTCTATTTCTTCCCGCGTACGCCCAAGGCCGGCCAGTCCGGCGTGCCGCAGCTCGAAGCCCTCAAGCGGGTCAAGTGCACCGGAGTCAAGAGCGGCTACGGCCTGAACGGTCGGACCACCATCCGGGTGGCCATGTGGGGCTGGACCAAGTGGCGGACCGACGTCGCCCGCCGCCTGTGGACGCTGCACAACCAGGGCTGCAACGTCTACGTCGTGCTGAACAGCAAGCGGGTCGGCGAGAAGGTCTATCAGGCCCTGCTGAAGCGCAGCTCCAAGCATGGCGTGATGCGGGTCTACGACGCCTGGTACGACAAGAACCACAACGGCGCCGCCGAGCTCTACATGCACCAGAAGTTGCTCACCATCAACGGCAACTACGCCGGCAACGGCGCCTCCAAGCTCATCTGGACCGGGTCGCAGAACTTCACCGACGAGGGCAACCGCGTCAACAACGAGCTGATCCTGCGGATCAACGACAACTCGACCCTGGACAAGTACGTGCGCAACCTGAACTACGTCCGCGACCACTACACCAAGGGCCGGATCAAGCGGGTTCCGGGATACTTCAATTCCGCTCAGGTCTCGACCGCCAACCGCACGGCGGCCAAGCTCGATTCGGCCAACTCCGAGGACTTCGACTTCGACCTGCCGGCGAACGGTGACGTCGACTTCGACCGCTAGCTTCCTCGGGTCGCGAGAAAGCTAGCTCGACCGACGCCGCCCTGGCCCCCGCGACTTGTTCGCGGGGGCCAGGCTGCGTTTACGCCTGGTCCAGGCGCCCGTAGGGATCGGGAATTCGGCGTCGCCCCGCAGCACGCAGAACTCGTTGCCCTCCGGGTCGGCCAGCGTGACCCATCCGGACCCGTCCGGGCGGCGACGGTCAGCCACCAGAGTCGCGCCGAGGGCACGGAGCCGTTCCACCTCCGACTCGCGGTTGTTCAGTGGCCGCAGATCAAAGTGGATCCGGTTCATGACCTGCTTGGATTCGGGCACCTCGACGATCTTGCACTCGTCATGGCCAGGTTCGTTGGGGTCCTCCGGATCCTCACCGAAGCCGAGCACGTCGCCCCACCACACCGACTGCGCGTACGCGCGCCGGCTGTCGATCGCCGGTGTGGCTGATCCGGGAGCTCATCCGCCGACGGTGACGCCGAGGCCCGCGTGAGGCACGGACTTCCCCTTGACGCCGCGGCTGTCCAGCTTGAAGGTCCGGCTGCCGACCGCCTCCGGGCCGGTGTCGCTGAGCGACAACTGGACGAACAGGCCGTCCTCGACACTGCCGACGCTGTCGGCCGGTGCCCCGATGAGCAGGCTGGCCTGATCGGCGCTCTGGACCAAGGCGGCGGCCACGCTGTAGCCGAACAGATCGCCCTTCGCGGCCCGACCCGCGATGCCCGGCGTGCTCTGGGTCAACCGTTCGCCGCCCCGGCCGTCGGTGGTCAGGCCATCTGCGCTGCCCAGCAGCAGGGTCACCGAACCGGCCCTCGTCGCGGTGCCGACGGTGTCGTTCGGTGCCCCGATGGCGAGGTCGGCGTGCGAGCCCTCGTTCAACGGCCCCATCGCCAGGGCCGAGCCGAAGCCACTCTTGACGGCCGACGAGCCGCCGACCCCGGCCGAACCACGCGACCACCACTGGCTGCCCGCACCGGTCACACCGGCGTCCGTGCCGAGGACCAGGGTGACCGCGCCGCGCCCGCTGTTCTCACCGGGCGTCCCGATCGCCAGGTCGGATTTCCCGTCGAAGGTGACGTCGCCGGCCGCGAGCGCGGCGCCGAACCGGTCGCCGTTCTCGCTGCTGCCGGGCACGCCTGCGGTGTTCTGGTCGATCGATACCGCAGCGATCGGCCCGAATCCGCCGGGGCCGCCCTCCAGGGTTTCGACCCGCCCACTGCCGTTCTCTCCCGGAACCCCGACGGCGATTGCGTTGGTGCCGTCGCCGTCGAAGTCACCGACGGCCAAGGCAGTGCCGAAGGCATCGCCCGCCTCGGGCGCATCCGGCACGCCTTCGGTGTCCTGAGTCAGCAACACGGCGTCAGTCCGGCCCTTGTTCAGCCCCGACTCGCCGCCGAAGATCAACGCCACCGCACCGGCAGACCGGTGACCGCCAGCATTGTTTCTCGGGGCCCCGGCGGCAAGGTCGTCGACGCCGTCGCCATCCAGGTCACCGACCGCCAGAGCGGTGCCGAACCGCTGGCCGCTGAAGCTCTTGGCGGCACCGAACAGCGAACCGACGGTGAAGCTCTGCGCGCCCGCGCCCTTGATCCCCGACGGCGATCCGTAGACGACGATGACCAGGCCGGTGTCGTCGTTCTCACCGGGTGAGCCGACGGCCAGGTCAGCACAGCCGTCACCGTTGAAATCCCCGAACGCGGCATCCTCACCGAAGCCGTCGAAGTACTCCTCAGTCCCGGGCACCCCGGCCGAGCTCTGGGTGAAGCGCTGGTCATTGCGCGCCGAGCCCTGCTGGCCGGCGCTCAGCCCGGCCGGTCGGCCGTAGAACACGTGCACCGCACCCTTGACGACCGCACCGTGGCTCCGGAGGCCGGCTTCGCCGACGACCGCCTCGGCATATCCGTCGCCGTCGACATCGCCGCGTACTCCGGAACTGCAGACGAGCGCCGCGGCCGGCAGGGTTGCGGCGACGGTCAGCCCGCCGGTGACCAGGAGGAAGGCGGCGCCCGTGGTGGCCGCTCGAAAACGCATCTGGGGAGACATTCTCCGATTTTCACATCTGCCGGCGACGGCGCCCGTCGCCCCGCCGAGAAGCAGCTCACGTTCCGGCGAAGAACACCCGGTACGCCGCGAGAGCCGCCGGTACGAGGCCGATCACCAGGGTCGGGAAATACCATTGGCGCCGATTGATGACGTGGATCGCCCCGACGGTGAGCAGGCCCATCACCCCGCTGAGCACGCAGAGACCGATCGCGGTGCTCGGCCGCACCTGGTCGCCGAAGGCGGCATAGCCGGCCAACGCGACGGTCGGCGCACCGAACACCACGGCGATAAGCGCAGAAATGATTAACCGTTGGACCAGGTCCAGGCTGCGTTCCTCCGCGTTGTCCATCACCCTCCTCGGCGTGGCCCACGGGACTCCCCGTGGAGCAGATTCCCCATCGCGGTGATGCCGCGCACCAACCGGTCGTCAGCCACGCCGGAGTAACTCAGCCGGGCATGGTTCGGCTCCTGGACCACGGGAAAGAAGGTCGCACCCGGGACGAAGGCCACCCGGGCCGCCGGCAGGAGTTGATCTTGCATGAAGTCGGCGGCGTCGAATCCGGCGGGGAAGGTCAACCAGGTGAACAGGCCGCCGTCCGGCTCGGTGAAGCCGATGTCGTCGGGAAAGGTGTCGGCCATGGTCGCCAGCATCAGATCCCGTTTGTGCCGGTAGACCGGCCGGGCCTGCGCGATGTGCGCGTCGACGTCGTAATCGCTCAGGTAGGCCGACGTCGCCGCCATGTTCAGGGTGCTGCTCTGGGTATCGGCCGCCAGTTTGAGCAGGGTGAGCTTGTCCAGGATCTCCGGACTGGCCACAGCCCAGCCGAGTCGTAGACCGGGGGCCAGAATCTTGGAGAAGCTGCCGAGGTGGATCACCCGGCCTTCGGTGTCGAGACTTTTCAGCGTCGGCAGGTGTTCGCCGGCGTAGCGCAGCTCGCGATAGGGCGAGTCCTCGACCACCAGCAGTTCGTATGCGTTGGCCAATTCGATCAGCCGCCGGCGGCGGGGCAGGCTCATGGTGATGCCGGTCGGGTTCTGGAAATCCGGCACGGTGTAGATCATCGTGGCGTTCGGATGATCATGCAGCGTGCGCTCCAGATCGTCGGTGTCCATCCCGTCCTCGTCCATGGCGACAGCCGCGTACGCGGGCTCGCACGGGTTGAACGCGATCAGCGCGCCGAGGAACGTCGGGTTCTCGGTGATGATCACATCGCCGGGATCGACGACCAGCTTGGCCGCCAGATCGAGGCCCTGCTGGGCGCCCTGGATGATCAACACATCCTCGGCGGTGCACGGCGTGCCACTACGGCTCAGCCGGTCCGCGATCTGGGCCCGGAGCTTCGGCAGTCCGTTGGATGCCGTGTACTGCAAGGCATTCGCGTTGTCTTCGACCAGGATGGCGTCGAAGATCTCGTGCAGTTCCTTGATCGGAAACAGCCGCGGATCGGGATAGCCGCCGCCGAAGGAGATGATCTCCGGATCGTCACCGAGCCGCAAGAGCTCGCGGATCGCGGACGGCTGGACCCGGCTCATCCGGTTCGCGTACGGGATGTTCATGATCAGCCGAAGGCCAGTGCACTTGGTACGCCGGCGCGCAGGTTAGCAACGTGCTCGTCGTAGTTGAAGGCGTCGAACAGGGAGGCCCCGGCACTGATCGCTTCACGCAGCGCTTCCTCACGGGTCTGGATGGTCTCGGCCAGCTCGATCGCCGCGCTCAGCTCGGCGTCAGTCGCCACGACGATCCCGTCATCGTCGCCGAGCAGGATGTCGCCAGGTCGGACTTCGACCCCGCCGATCAGCAGTGGGACCTGCGTCACCGGCAGGGCCCGGGCCGGACAGGCGCTCGGCGCCACACCCCGCGCGTACACCGGCAGGTCGAGGGTGGCGAGGGTCCGACTGTCGCGGCACAGCCCGTCGATCACGATGCCGGTCACCCCGCGCCGGATCGCCTCCGTGGCGAACAGCTCGCCCGCCACCGCATGCTGGTCGCTGCCGGCGGCCACCACCAGCACGTCACCGGGACCGGCCAACTGCAAGGCGGCGATCACCGCCATCAGATCCGCCTGAGCGTCGGCGGTGACGGCCCGGCCGAGCAGCCGGCGACCCCGGGCGACCGGCCGGATCGTGTTCGGCAGCACCCGCAGTGCTTTGTCGGCGTCGGCCAGGCTCGACGCGTCGATGCGCTCCAGTCGTTTCAGGAGTGTTGGCATTGAACGAGGATATGACGAGGTCGTCAGCCGGCTGCCGAGCCCAGGCCGGCTTCGCGGGCCCGGACCACGGCCTGGGCCCGATCGCCGACCTGGAGCTTGGTGAAGATCGAGGACAGATGGTTGGCCACGGTCTTCGGCGAGAGCCCGAGCCGCACGGCGATAGCGGCGTTGGCCAGGCCGGAGGCCAGCAGGTCGAGGATCTCCCGTTCGCGGCCCGTCAGCTGCGGAAACGGGTCCACGACGACCGGTGGGGCCGCGAAGAAACGCAGCACCCGTTGGGCGACGCCCGGTCCGAAGATCGCTTCGCCCGAGGCCACCGCGCGGACGGCTCGTCCGATCTCCTCCTGCTCGGCGCCCTTCACCAGGTATCCGCGAGCACCGGCCCGCATCGCTGCGAAGACCGATTCGTCGTCGTCGGACATCGTCAGGACCAAGACGGCCGCATCGGGAGCGACCCGGCGGATCTCCCGGGTGGCAGCGAAGCCGTCCTGCCCCGGCATCTGCAGATCCACGATCACCACGTCCGGTCGATGCAGCACGACCTCTTTGACCGCGGCATGACCGTCGGCGGCCACCGCGACCACCTCGATGTCAGGCAGCGAACCGAGCAGAGCCGACAGTCCGGCCCGGACGACCGGATGATCATCCGCGAGCACGAGGCGGATTCCGCGCTGCTCGCTGGTCACGGACTCACCGGCAAGGGGAACCAGACCGCCACCCGGCCGCCCATCGGCGATGGTCCGGCCGACAGTGAGCCGCCGAGCTCGACAGCCCGCTCGCGCATGGCGGTCAGACCCACGCCCGGCGTCCAGCTGCCGGCCGCGATCCCGTCGTCGGTGATCGACACGTCGAGCCGTTCGTCGCATTCCAGGGTGATCAGCGCGGTCGTGGCCCGGGAGTGCCGGGCGATGTTGGTCAGGGCCTCGGTGGCGATCCGGTACGCCGCGACCTCGACCGCCGGCGGCAACACCGGCACCGGACACGGGGCCTCCACGCGGACCTGGACGGGCGTGCCGTCGGCGCGCCAGGCCAGCTGGTCGGCCCGCTGCCGGAGCGCTCCGACCAGACCGAGCTCGTCGAGAATCGGCGGCCTCAGGTCATCGATGATCCGGCGTACGTCGGCCAGTGCCACCCGGCTGTCGCGGCGCAGCGCGGTCAGCAACTCCAACGACCGGGCCGGCTCGCTGTCGACCAGATTCGCCGCCGCATCCGCGGTGAACGCGATGCCGGTCAGGGTCGGACCAAGTCCGTCGTGCAACTCGCGGCGCAACCGTCGACGCTCATCCGCCGTGGCCGCGACGATGTGTTCCCTTGACTGCTGCCGCTCGGCCGACATCGCCATGGCTTCGAGGGCGACCGCCATCGGGGCGGCGACCACGCCTAACGCAGTGCGGTCGGCCGCGCTCAGCGCGCGTTCGCCGGGACGCAGCCCGACATGGAGCGATCCGACGACCCGACCACCGTAGGCCAGGGGCACTGCTTCGACGCGCTCCGGCCGCGCACCGTGGGCGGCCAGCACCTCGCCCCAGCGTTCGAGGGCGGCGTACGGGAGGCGAAGGGCCAGGCGCACCGCGCCGAGCACCTCGCCGAGGTCGGCATCGGCGGTGGCAAGTTTCGTCCCCACCTTCGAGGCCACACTCGCCGCATTGTCCCGTTCCCCGTACATCGCCCGGTCGACCAGCCGCTGCAGCCTCGGCAGCACCGGTGCGGCCAGCAGGGCCAGGACCACGGTGACCAGGGCTGATCGACCCAGTTGGGCGGCGACGACTCGATCCAGCAGAGCGACAACCGCGACGTAGGCCACCAGCACGCCCAGGGACAGCAACACCCAGGCCAGGGCCCGGGAGACGACGAGCCGGATGTCCAGCAGCTGGTGTCGGATGATGGCGACGGTGACCGCAATCGGGATGAGGGTGATCGCCAGCAGGACCGCGATCGGCGTGCCGTCGACGAGACCCCAGAGGACGGTGGCCCCGAAGACGATCAACACGGCGAGGATGAGCCACAAGAGCTGGCGCCGGACCGTGTCGTTGCCGCGCCGGTAGCGGACCACGAGCGCGACGAAGCCGAGCAGGAGGGCGATCAGGCCTCGGACCTCGGCGACCCGCCAGAGTGGCTGCAGGGCGTCGTAGAACGACAGGGTCAGATAGCCGACGGGCAGCCCGTCCCGCAGCGGGCGGTTCTCGGCCCCCATCTCCAGACTGAACAGCGGCGCCGTGACGATCACCGCGATGATCACCGGGCGCCAGCGCGAGGAGGGCGGACGGCCGTCGGGAAAGAGCAGCAGGGCCAGCGGAATGCCGAGACCGATGGCGAGCGGCCAGGACCAGGCGAAGATCGTGGCCACGAGCCGGAGCAACGGCGCTGGTGCGGATTGCGCCACCAGATATTGACCGAGCGGCGCGGCCAGAGCCGCCGTGGTCTGGGCCGACCCACCGGCCAGGAATAGCCAACCGATCGGATTCCTGGCCCGGTGCCGGGCCAGCAGGGCCCCACAGCCGGCGAAGGCCACGCCCATCGTCGCGTTGCTGACCACGAAGGCTTCCAGGGCGTCGCTCCAGGACCAACCGATCCGGATGGCCAGGATGGTCGCCGCGGCCACCTCGAGGACCGCAAGGACGTTGAGACCGCCGGCCAAGCCGCGTACGGCGCGGAGGTGGCGCGGCGGATCGTCCATGGTCCTAGTCTCCGCTGACATTGCTCCCGAAGTCTCTAGGAAGGACTCCCGGATCAACCGGGCAATCTCCCGTCGTCCTATCGCTCTCGACCCAGGCAGTCGGGTGTGGATCGGCCACACGCTCGATGGGTGCCGATCACGAGGATCGGCCGACGACCTGAAAGGTCCAGAAATGTCACGCTCTTCTCGCGCCGGATTGATCATCTTCGGCGTCCTGTCCCTCGGCGACTGCGCCGCTCCCCTGCTGACCGATGGTCAGCATCCACCCATGTTCATCGCCCTGATCGGCGCCGCTCTCGGGGTGCTCAGCCTGGCCCTGATGATCCTGGCCTGGCGCGGTCGTACGCCCGCCGCGATCGCCCTGGTCGTGATCCGGCTCCTCTCGGCCCTGACGGCGGTGCCGGCGTTCACGACGCCAGGGGTGCCGGCGGTGCCGATGGTCTTGGCCGGCGTCACCATCGCGTTGGCCCTGATCGCGTCGGTGTTCGTCTTGTCGGGTGTCCGCCACCTCACTCCGGTGAGCGCCCGATGACCGCCGTCGATCAGCAGGTCGAGAAGCTCGTCGAGACGCCTGACACCCGACTGGTTCAGATCCGGCGAGTGACCGCTGCGGCCACCGCATTCGTTGCCCCGTGGGGATTCGTGGTGGCCAATGCCGGTTACACCTGGGCCACCCGCAACGGCGGAAGCGACGAGAGCGGGGACGCGGCGCTGGCGCTGACCGCGCCCCAGCCTGATCTCATGCGGTTGATCGTGGTGGCCGGACTACTCGGCTGCGTGTTGTTCGTTCCGGCGGTCGTCACCGCGATGCGGCTGGCTCAGCGCTCGTGGCTGGCCTTCATCGGTGGGTCGTTGATGGTCGCTGGTTACGTCTGCTATTTCGGTGTGTTGCTCTCCAACATGATCATCATCGCGATGGCCGAGCGGGGCGGGCCGGTAGCCGATTTCGGCGCCGCGATCGACGCCGGCCAAGCGGACCCGACGACCTCGTGGGTGTTCCTGCTCTTCGTGGCGGGCAATCTGCTCGGCACACTGATCTTTGCCCTCGGCTTGTGGCGCAGCAAGACCGTTCCGGCCTGGGCCGCGATCCTGATCCTGGCCTGGCCTCCCCTGCATGTCATCGGCCTGGTCGTCGGCAGTGAGGTGTTCGAGGTGACCGGTGCCGTGCTGCAAGCGGTGGGCTTCGCGGCCATCGGCGCCGTCGTACTCCGCAGGGGTCCGGCGCAACTACCGAAGCACAGTGGACACGGGTGACCCGATCAAGATCAAGTTCGCGGCGAGGTAGCCGCTGCTGCCATCAGCGAATCGCTCGTACGTTGTCGATCCCCGCATCCCGGCGAAGCGACGGAAGGGTCGACGGAACGGGCGCGGGATCAGCGAGTTGATCAAGGACCGCTTGCGCTCGTCGTCGATTTCCAGTGCGGCGAGGACATTCGACGTGATCTCGGATTCGGCGATCAGTTGCAGCGGACCGTCGCTCAGCTCCCGGCGAAGTTGCTCGAGGCCGGCCCGGCTGCGGAAGTCGGCCAACGCCAGAGTTCCGGCGGGTCGGAGGACGCGGGCCACCTCGGTCAAGAAGGTGGGCATCGAGTCGTAGCAGTGCGAGGACTCGATGTTGATCACTGCATCGAAGCTGGCATCCGGGAACGGCATGGACAGGGCATCCCCGCGAACGAAGATCAACTTTTCCTCCCCCAGGGTCCTGGATGACAGATCGACCGCCTGCCGGGAGAAGTCGAGACCGGTCGTCGAACGCGGGCTGCGGTAGCGGTGGACGAAGGAGCACCCGCCGCCCCGGCCCGATCCGACCTCCAGGACGTCGGCGTCGGTCAACTCGACTCCGGCCAAAGCCCGCGCGTACAGCTGGATGCAGAGCCGATTGGCTTCGTCCGCCTCGTCCAGCACCAGGGGCCGTTCCGCCGGCCCAGCCGCGTACCCATAGTTCATGAAGGTCCAAGCGGGCGTCCTGACCCGGGCAGCGAGCAATTCGTAGCAGGCTCGCCAGGCCAGCCGTCGCACGGTCATGGCCGCACAGTAACGAGTTTCGTCACCTCGGGTATCTCCGCGGCGATCTACTTCCCGTGCGTTCGGCCACCGAGAATGCTGCTCGACTGGGTCTGGACCAGGTCCGGTTCGCCCAGGCCGACCTGACCACCTGGACCACGTCACAGCGCTTCGACGCGATCACCGGGCGCTTGATCACCATGTACCTGCCGGATGCGTCCGGCTCGATCGCCGCGCTGGCGCGGTTCGTCCGACCGGGCGGGGTCGTGCTGTTGCAGGAATTCGCCATGTCGGCGTCGACCCAGGAGCCGGAGACACCCTTGTTCCGGCAGACCTTGAATCACGTCCTGGCCGCCTTCCGGGTTGCTGGTGCACCCACCGATCTCGGCTACGGCCTCGGCCGGCTCTTCCGCGGTGCGGGACTAGGTCGGCCGACAATGTCGATCGACGGGCGCTGGGAGGACGGCCGCGACGCGACGGCCTACGCGCTGCTCGTCGGCATCACCCGCACCTTGCTCCCGGTCATGATCGGCTCCGGCATCGCCACGGCGGCCGAGATGGAGATCGAGACTCTGGAAGAGCGGTTGCGGACGGTGGGCGCCGAGGTCGACGCCGGTTGCGGGCACCGTTGCTCGTGAGCGCCTGGGCCCGGGTCTGAGCGTCGACGGTCAGCTGTTCCAGCCCGCTACCCGGGAACTGGATACCGACGCCTGGATGATCTCGTCGGTGAAGATGCCGTACGGGAAGGTGGGTTCGAGGGCGCTCACCGCGTCCAGCCGGCGGAGCGCGTCGGGCTCCAGTTCGACGTCGACCGAGCCGAGGTTATCGTGCAGCTGCTGCTCGGTGCGCGCCCCGATCACGATCGTGGCCACGCCGGGTCTGCGCAGGGTCCAGGCCAGCGCGACCTGGCTGACCGATCGGTCGATCTCGGCCGCGATCTCCCGGAGCGTAGCGAGGATCCCCCAATTGCGATCGCTGAATTTCGTGTCCCCAAAGGGGTTGTTGCCGCTCAATCGACCGTCGCCGCTCGAGCCCGAGCTCTCGCGGGTGTACTTGCCGGCCAGGAATCCGCCGGCCAACGGACTCCATGGCACGATTCCCAGACCGAGCGCGCGTCCCGCCGGCACGTGCTCGCGCTCGATGCTGCGCTCGACCAGCGAATACTCCAACTGCATGGCAATCGGCCCGGGTGTCCCGGATCCTTCGGCCAGCGTCGCCGCCCGGGTCGCGAACCAGGCCGGCAGGTCGGAGAAGCCGAAGTAGCGGATCTTGCCGGCGCGCACGAGATCGCCGAGACTCTGCACGACTTCCTCGGCCGGAGTCACCCGATCCCAGACGTGCAGCCAGTAGAGATCGAGGTAGTCGGTCTGCAGTCGACGCAACGATCCGTCGATCGCCCGGCCCAGGTTCTTCCGGCTCGCGCCGCCGGCCAGCGCGTTGCCCGGCTCGGCCAGGAATCCGTATTTCGTGGCCAGGACGACGCGGTCGCGGAGTTTGCGCTCCGCGATGAAGCGGCCGACCAGTTCCTCACTGCGCCCGCCGGAATAGACGTCGGCGGTATCGATCGCGTTGCCACCGGCGTCGACGTAAGCGTTGAAGATCGCCGCCGAGTCGTCAGCCGAGGATCCCCACTCCTGATTGCCCATGGTCATCGTGCCCAGCGTCAACGGACTGATCGGCAGGCCGGAGCGGCCGAGCGTTCGGAGGTGTTGGAGACTCACCTGCCGATCCTGTCAGCCCGGGCCAACTGCCGCTGGGTCACGGTGGAGTGGCCCGGGGCCTGACGAAAGTGGCTACCAGAAGTCCTGAGGGACTGGATCGCGCTTTCCTGCCCACGACAACCCACCGCCCGCGAGAAGTTCAGCATCAGGAGGCGCGTCCAGGGGGCGCCGCCGCCCAGAAGAACGAGCAGGTGCAGCCTTAACCACATCTGACTCATCAACCGATTCAATCTGGATGGAGCAATCATGATCAAGCAATTGCACGAATGGGGCGTCAAGAGCGAGTACGCCTACATCGGCGGCTTTGCCTCGATCGTTCTCTCGTACGCGAGCTATTTCGCCAGCCGGGCCAAGAAGGGCGACGACAAGGCCCAGTCCGACCGCTGGGGAATCTTCATCGGGCATTGGGCGCCCACGTTCTTCGCCCTCGGCATCGCCCTGAAGCTGGAAGAGGACTGACCCTCGAACAGGGATGACCCTCGAACAGGGATGACCCTCGAAGAGGACTGACCCTCGGTCTCGACGGTCCGGCGAGCGGCTCGGAGAGCTGGATTCAAGCCAGCTTTCAGCTCGACGGACCGTCGGGTTCGCGCTCGTAGAAGACCACCCAACCGAGGTGGACGCCGTACAAGATCATCACGAAGCCGGCGAGCGCGATGGCGGTGCTGGTGAGTGGCGTGACGATCTCCAGCACGCTCATGAGCATTCCGACGGTGATCAGGCCGGCGCCGCCGAGCACGGTTCGGGTGGACCGCTGCTTGCGGCGGCGGATCTCGTCGGGCTCCGGCACAGCTATGAAACTAACGCGGAACCGCAAACGGCTGGCTGTCCCAGGCAGTTAACGTGGTCGATCTGACCGGGAACACCCGGTCAGATCGACCGCGCTGAGCTCGGCTCCGACAAGATGCTGGCGATGCCTTGGGTGAGGTCGATCTCAGCCCGCCAGCCGAGCATGGACTCAGCGGCGGAGCAATCCGCGGTGATGTGGCGGACATCGCCCAGACGGTAACGACCGGTGATCACCGGATCAGGGCCGTCGAGGGCGGCGGACAGCTCAGCGGCCATCTCGCCGATGGTGGTGATGGCGGGCGAGCCGATGTTGACCGCGGTCAGGCCGTCCGGGAGGTCCGCGCTGCAGGCCGCGACCACGGACCGGGCGACATCGTCGACGTGGATGAAGTTCCGGCGCTGCCGGCCGTCCTCGAAGACCTGGGGCGGCTCACCGCGCTCGAGACTGGAGCGGAAGAGCGAGGCGACGCCGGCGTACGGGGTGTTGCGGGGCATGCCCGGTCCGTAGACATTGTGGAAACGACTCGCGACCGCCCGTCCGCCGGTCTCCCGACACCAGATCGCCAGGAGTTGCTCGCCATGGGCTTTCGTCGCGGCGTAGACATTGCGCGGATCCATCGGTGCGGACTCGGGCACGAGACCGGGGGTCAGCACGCGGCCGCAGTCCCGGCAGCGGGGATCGAAGATTCCTTGACCAAGATCGGCCGGTCGCCGCGGCGGCGGTGCCATCGACCCGTGCTCGGCACAGGCGTACGCACCCTCGCCGTAGACGACCATCGACGAGGCATAGACGAGGCGGCCGACCCCGGCCGCCGCTGCCGCGCGGAGGACCACGGCGGTGCCGAGATCGTTCTGGCGTACGTAGTCGTCGATGTCGTCCAGATCAACACCGAGGCCCACCTTGGCCGCCAGATGGACGACGACCTCGGCCCCGTCAACCGCGGCACGAACCCGAGCAAGATCACCGATGTCCTCGCGAGGATCGCGGGCGCGGTCGAAGATCACCACCTCGTGCCCGCGAGCAGTCAACTCGCGGCCGACAACGGATCCGATGAAGCCGGCACCGCCGGTGACCAGCAGCTTCACGCGGATTGCTCGGACAGCGCCGGCAGGTCGACTTCGAAGCGGCAGCCGCCCTCGACGTTGTGCACCGCGATCTCCCCGGCATGCGACTGGACGACGCCCCGGGCGATGGCCAGCCCGAGACCGGCGCCACCGTCGTCGCCGCTCCGCGAAGGGGTGCCTCGCCACCCGGTGTCGAAGACCCGGCGCAGGCTGGCCTCCGGGATGCCACCGCACCCGTCGACGACGGCGACCTGCACCCCACCACCCGCGGTACGCCGGCCGAGCAACTCCACCCGCGACCCGGGCTCGGTGTGCCGGATCGCATTGGCGACGAGATTGGTCAGCGCCCGGGTCAGATCGTCCGGTGCCCCGACGATCGCCAGCCGGTCATCGCTCGGCACGTCGAGTTGCAGATCGACATCGTGGGCTGCGGCCGACGCGGTCAGCTCGGTCGCGACGTCGGTGATCAACTCGGTCACCGACACCAGCGTCCCGGGCTTGGCCTGCGGCGGACCCTGCACCCGCGACAGTGCGAAGAGATCATCGACGAGCCCGGTCATCCGGTCGACCGTGCCGCGCATCTGGACCAGGGCGCGTTTCGGGTCGGCGATCACCTCGTCCTCGAGTCCCTCGGCCAGCGCGCGGAGTCCAGCCAGCGGCGTACGCAGATCGTGGGACATGAAGCTCACCAATTCGCGCCGGGCCTGCTCAGCCGCGCGCTCCCGGTCCCGGGACTCGGCCAGGGTGCGCCTGGTGTCGGCCAGATCGGCCAGCACCCGGGCGAGTTCCTGCGGCAGCGCGGGCGGATCGTGCGCGCACCGGCATCTCGTCGGCCGTGAGGGTCGGGGTGGAGGTCGTGTCCTGGACCAGTTGCTGCAGGCCCGCGCCTACCTGATTCGACGCCTGGAGCAGCCGGCGGGTCACCACGTACGCCGTCAACACCGCGAGCAGCAACGAGGCGCCCAGGGCCACCAGCACGACGACCGAGTCATGGGTGGACAAGAACATGAACTGCACGTTGATCAGCACGGTGAGCGACGACCGCGATCACCGGAATCAACGTGGCGATCGTCAGCAGGTGCCGGAAGGATCCGCGGCGCAAGGCGTGCAGCAACCAACCGCCGACCAGGCCGACGGCCGAGACAGCCGGCCAGCGTGAGGCCGAGGATCGTCACGATGTCGGTCATGAGATCTCCTCAGCGCGGACCATCCGGTAGCCGGAACGGCCGACGGTGAGCACGATTTTCGGGTCGGACGGATCCAGCTCGAGCTTCTCCCGCAATCGGCGGACGTGCACGGTCACCGTCGACGTGTCACCGAAATCCCAGCCCCAGACCCGCTTCAGCAGCTCCTCCTTGTTGAAGGTCTGACCCGGATGCACGGCAAGGAACGCGAGCAGATCAAACTCCCGAGTCGTCAGCGGCAGAGTGCGGCGGCCGTGCCCCGGCCTGCGGATCTCGGCCGCGCGGGCGGCGACATCGACGTGCAGATCGCCGATCCGAACCTGCTGGTTGAGCAGTTGGGATCCGGCCAGCCGTTCGGTACGCCGGAGCAGCGCGGCCACCCGCAACACGACCTCGCGCGGCGAGAAGGGCTTGACCAGATAGTCGTCCGCGCCGGTTTCCAGACCGACCAGCCGGTCCTCCTCCTCACCGCGCGCCGACAGCACGATCACCGCCGCATCGTCCCCGGTCCGCCGCCGGCGCCGGAGGATCTCCAATCCGGAGAATCCCGGCAACATCAGGTCGAGGATCACCACATCGGGGGTGGACCGCTGCCACAGCTGCAGCGCCTCGGTGCCGTCGCCGGTCCATTCGACCTGGTAGCCGGCCTTGCTCAGGTAGGCGATCAGCACCTCGGCGACGGTCCGGTCGTCCTCGACGACGAGAATGCGCGCGGTCATGTCGGCAGCCTAGGCACGCAGGAGTCCCGGTGCGACCACCCGGCCGGTTGCGCGGAGCGGCGTAAGCGAGCCGAAAGCGTTGCGGACTGCCGCGGGGCGGACCGGCCACCTAACGTCGGACCTATGAGCGCACCGCCCAGCGTCGAGGTGATCCTCCCCTGCCTGAACGAGGTGCAGGCCTTGGGCTGGGTGCTGGGCCGGATACCGGAAGGAATGTCGGCGATCGTCGTCGACAACGGATCCGACGACGGCTCGGCCGAGCTGGCGGCGACGTTCGGGGTCCGGGTGATCGAGGCCACCCAGCGGGGGTACGGCGCCGCGTGCCATGCCGGCCTGCTCGCCGCGACGGCTCCCCTGGTCGCTGTGATGGACGCCGATGCCAGCCTCGACCCTCGGCAACTCGATCGGGTGGTCGAGCCGGTCCTCGCCGGGGAGGCCGACCTGATGGTGGGTCGCCGGCGCCCGGCGCGAGGCGCGTTCCCGTGGCAGCTCCGGGTGGCCAACCACGCCCTGGCCGCGCGGATCTACCGCCGGACCGGAATCCGGCTGCGCGACCTCGGACCGATGCGAGCTGCCCGGCGGGAGTTCTTGCTCGGGCTGCAGCTGACCGACCGGCGTTCGGGGTATCCGGCTGAGACCGTGGTCCGGGCAGCGGACGCCGGCGGTCGGATCGCCGAGGTGGACGTCGACTATTTCCCGCGGCAGGGGCGGTCCAAGGTGACCGGCACCCCGATCGGCGTCTGGCACGCCGTGCGCGACATGAGTGCGGCGATCGGTCGATGAGCGCCAGACCAGTGAGCGGCGATCGGGCCGCGACGATAATCCTGCTGGCCAAGGAGCCGCGGCCCGGACGGGCCAAGACCCGACTGCAGTCCGCGTTCTCGCCCGACGAAGCCGCGAGCCTCGCCGCTTGCGCGATCGCCGACACGATCAACGCCGTACGCGCGTGGCAGGCCGCCCGAAAGGTGCTGGCCTGGGAGGGTGATCCGCACCCGTGGGACCTCGAGTTCGAAGTCATCGCCCAGCCCGAGGGCACGCTGAACGACCGTCTGATCGCGGCGTTCGCCGCGGTCTCCGGCACCGGACCGGCCCTGCTGATCGGAATGGACACCCCCCAGGTCACTCCAGCCCAACTCGACGTCGACTGGGGTGGCGCGGACGCCGTTCTCGGGTTGAGCGAGGACGGCGGCTTCTGGGCGATCGGGCTCCGATCAGCCGACCCGTACGCGGTCTTCCAGGGCATCCCGATGTCGACCGACCGCACCGGCGCGGCCCAGCTGGCCCGGCTGGCCGACCTCGACCTTCAGGTGCGGCTGCTGCCCCCACTGCGCGATGTCGATCTGCCGGCCGATGCCGACGCGGTCGCCCGGCGCTATCCGTGGCTGCAATTCGCCCGCCGCCATCGCGAACTGGTCGATGAGCGGTCGGAGCAGCCGGCGGACCGGCTCTTCGATCGCGTGTTCAGCGGAGCGGCCACCGAGGTCTGTTCGGGTGGGCCGTCGCTGGATCTGGATCTCGCCCGCTGGTGCGGCGAGGCCGATCCGGTGGATCTGATGGTGGTCGCCCGCTGTGAGCCGCCGGTGGTCGACCTCGGCTGCGGCCCGGGCCGGATGCTGGTTGCCCTCAACCAGTCGGGTCGACCGGCGCTCGGCATCGACATGTCGGCGGTGGCCGTGGCCACCAGTCTGAGCCGGGGCGCCCTGGCGCTGCACCGGAAGGTGGCTGATCGACTGCCGGCCGAAGGCCGGTGGGGCACGGTGTTGTTGATTGACAGCAATGTCGGCATGGGCGGTGACCTCGAGGGACTGCTGCGCCGCTGCTGCGACCTGGTCGGTGCGGGCGGCCTGATCATCTGCGAGGTCGATCCCTCACCGGACCGGCACGAGGTGCAGCAGGTGGTGATGACCGGCGCCGGGGTGACGTCCACACCGCTGCCCTGGGGACGGTTCGGCGCGCGGACGCTGGCCCGGATCGCGGCCCGACTGGACCTGCTCGTTGTCGAGGAGTGGTCGGCCGACGACCGGGTCTTCGTCACCCTGCGGCGCAGCGTCTGAGCGTCACCAACCGGTGTCGAACAGGTGGTTGACCAGCAGCGCCGAGCATCCGCAGGCGGCCAGCGCCCACGCGGCATGGCGGCCGCGAAGCAGAGCGAGCCCGGAGAACGCGACAGCCCCGAACGTCAGCCAGATGCGCTCGGTCTCGGCCTTGGACAGCGCGCTCAGATCGGCCAGCACCGCGATGAGCACGCCGGAGAGCGCCAGGAGCGCCACCACCCGATCCTGGCTCCACGGGCTCCGGGAGGTCACGGCCGCGAGCGACCGGACGACGCCGACGGCCAGCAGGGGTGAGCAACTGATCAACCAGGCGGCAACGTTCGCGTACACGAAGTAGGAGAAGGGCCGATCGCTGGCGATCCCTTGGTAGTAACGGATCCGCAGCTGGGCCAGCCCGGTCAGCCAGTTGAACCCGTACGCGAGATGCACCGCCACCACGACACCGACGCCCAGCGTGGCCACGGCCCAGGGGCCTGCGACCGGTCGCAATCCGTGGCGTCGCACGGTCAGATCATCGACCAGCACGACGACCAGCCCGAAGAGCACCAGTCCGTACGACAGGAACACGGCCGCCCCGAGCAGCAGACCGCCGGCCAGGCTCGAGACGATGCCGGCGGCGTACGGCGCCGAGGCAGGTCAGCGCCAGTCCGCTGATCGCCACCCCGGCGAACAGCCCGTCGGCGGAGACGGCCATCCAGACCGCACCCGGGAACAGGGCCATGAACGGGACCAGCCGGCGAGCCGCGGCCGGGGCGCCGAGCTCGCGCAGGATGATCGGCAGGGCGACGCTCACCGTCGACCCGACGAGGATGCAGAGCGCTCCGGCCCAGAAGCCGCCGCCGAGGCCCACCCGGTCGAGCAGCCAGAAGACCAGCGTGACCAGCGGCGGATGGCCGGCCACGTGGGTGGTCCAGACCTGGGTCCCGTCGACCTGGTCGCTGAAGGCGATGAAGCCGGTGAACGTCGACACGAACGTGCTCGGGGCTGTTGATCCGGGGCAGGTCGTGCAGGTACTCGTTGGGGTTGAGCAGCACGTCGATCCAGCCCGTGCGCAGCCCGTCGATCAGTGTCAGCGAGCACATCCAGGCCAGGTTGAGCAGCCAGCCGGCGATGCAGCAGTCGGCGCAGCGGCAGGCGGGCGGCCAGCCGTTGCAGCCGCAGACCGAGCACGAGCAGGCGAGGGCCAGCGGGCGTGCCCCAGCCGAGGTGCGGATGCCAGAAGGCGAGCAGCGGTGGGCTCGGCAGCACGATCGGCAGGCCCGCGCCGGTTCAGCTCGTGGCCGACCACGGCCGCCACCGCGATCAAGGCCAGCGCCGACGCCAGAGCGCACCGGATCGCCCCGGCGCCAGGCCGGAGCGGACGGTCCGGGAAGGTCGGCAGGTCGGTCGCCAAGGCTCAGGCTTTCGGTGGCGACTCGGCGGTGGTCCGGCGTTGCGGGGGCGACCGGTCGCGGGCCACCCGTACGGCGTACAGGACCAGGCTGACCACGGCGATGATCCCGATCAGCAGGCTGAGGTTGGCGCCGTAGTTGCGCAACAGCATGGCCTTGACCGCCGGTTGGCTGCCGCGCAGGTAGATCATCGGGATGGCGATCACCGTGACCAGACCGCCGATGATCAGGCGCGAGCTGCAGATAGCGGCGGGCGCGGTCCGGCACCAGCCGGCGCAGCAGCCAGCCGATGCCGATCACCAGCGGGCGACAGCACGCCGTCGTGGATGGCGATCGCCGCGACCAGCCAGATGGCCAGCCACACCAGGTTGGGCAGCGGGATCTCGGTGGCCAGCCGGAAGACGCCGAACAGCCAGGAGCCCGATTCCGGCGACCGCGAAGATGATGCGCCAGGCCTTCACGACAGCACCTCGATCCGGCTCAGCCACTTGGTGTTGAAGCACGCCCGGCCCGGTTGGGCGCGATCAGCCGCAGCGGATAGCCGTGGTCGATATCCAACCGCTCGCCGTTCAGATGGGTGGCCAGCAGCGCGGCCGCGAGCTGCGGACCCTCGACGAACGAGTGGTTGAAGCCGCCCTCCGGCTCCAGGGAGATCAGCTGGACCCGGGAGTCGGCCGTACCGCCGGCCCTGTTCGACGACCTCCAGCAGGGACAGCCCGCGCCATCTCGCCCCGACGCTCCAGCCCTCCACGCAGTTGATCGGCAGCCGCGCCTCGTGCTCGGCTCGCGGGTCGAGATCGGCCAGCGAGAGCGCGTACGGGCGAGGTCCGCTGACCTGCAGAGTCCAGTCGGGTGCGGCGGCGAGGTCAAGCACCTTGGCCTGTTCGGCGGTTCGGTTGACCGGCACGCGCTGCGGTCCTTTCGTCCATTGGCGGACGGCCAGCAGGCCGAGCGGCTCGAGCGGCGTGACGGTCTGGCCGACGGAGGTGACGACCACGACGCCAACACCCGCTCCGGCGGCGACCAGCATGCCGCGGCGGGAGATGCCCGGCGTCGGCGGGTCGGCCAAGGTGCCGGCGTTGCTGTGCGAGTCGGGATTCTCGTCCCACGGCCGTCTCGGTCAGCACGTCCGCCTCGGCGACCTTGGCCTTGAGCCCGTAAACGATGTCGGGCAGCTTGATGCCGACGTGCAACAGGACCGAGCCGACCAGCACGTACCCGAGGAATCGGTGCACCGTGGTGAAGTACCAGGGGAAGGGATACCAATTCAGGACGTTGAAGAATCCGGTCGTCACCTGGACCAGGGCGGACCCCACGAGCACTGCGACACTGACCCGCTCGACGGCGTGCTTGATCGAGCGCACCGGCGGGAAGCGGAAGAGGTTGGGATAGACGCTCCACAGCTTGACCAGCAGCAGCGGGATCGTGGCCGTGCCGGTGGCCACGTGGAGGCCCTGAGTCAGCCGGTAACCCCAGATGGGCTTCGCCGGCGCGGGCAGCCAACTCCACGGCTGGTACTGATAGTGGCTGAGCAGCCCCGTGACGAACAACACCGCGATGGCGATGCCCAGGGCTCGGCCTATCCGGGCCGTGACAGCGGTGGATCGCAGGGTGCTGCTGAATCTCGGCCACCAGCGGGGACGCTCTCGAAGCATGATCATCAGCCTCGCCGAAGCGGCCAGGAAGCGATACGGGATCGGGCCCCGAGGACGGTTACCGCTGGCTCACATCGCCCGCGACCGGTGTTCGGGTCGAGCGTGTGCGTCGAGTCCGGGCGAGCAGGGTGATCGGGATCGCCGCCAGCAGCAACCAGCCGGCGATGAAGGCCGGCCAGAGCGGACGGCCGAGCACCTGCTCGGCGGTCTGGATGCCGACGGGTTCCGCCAAGCGGGTGCTCCGCGCCCAGGCGAGAAACGCATCACCGACCGGCAGGACGCCGAAGCCGTAACGCCGCTGACCGGCCCAGCTCAGGGGCAGCCCGAGAAGGTCCGCCTCGCGGACGAGGTCGTCGGCCAGATGCTCGTCACCGACCGCTCGAGCCGCCGCCAGGCTGACGGCGCTGGCACTCGCGCTCACACCGAAGATCAGCGGACCCGAGTCGACGTCTCCCTGTCCGGAGGAGCCCCGCGGGAACTCGCGTACGCCGACCAGGCCCACCTTCCGGACGACGAAGGCCTCGCGGAACCGAGCCCAGGTCGCAAGGTCCACACCGCCGTCGAGGGCGCGGGAGACGTCTGGCCAGAACGCCTGGATGATCGATTGAGACGATCCGCGGGGACCGTCGAGAGCCCGACCGTCGACATCGACGCGGTGTGGGAGCAGACCGGTCCGATGGTCGATCGATCCGGAGATCGTCGCCCGCCAGGTGCCGAGCGTGGTCAGCCAACGGGGCTCATCGAGGAGTGCAGCCGCGCGGGCCAAGGAGCCGGCGGCGACCACGGTGTCACATGGCCAGTACTGCTGCGGATAGCCCGCCAGGAAGCCGGTCCGGCTGGTCCGAAGCGCCGCATCGATGGCGGTGGCCCGGCGGCGTACGTCGTCCCGGTCAGCGGCCGTCTGGCTGGCTTCGGCGAGGTCGACCGCAACCATCAGCGCCCATCCGGCCTGGAAGATCCCGTGCTCCGGCACCATTCCCGAGCCGAAGACGGCGACCGAATCGGCCGCATCGAGTCCGTCCCGAAGCCCGCGGGCGGTGGTCAGGTCGGTGCCGGTGCGGGCGGCCGCCGAGGCGGTCAGCGCGCGGAGGAAGTAGGACCCTTCGGGGAACAGGCCCTGCATCCGCTCGGCACCCCCGTCGGCCAGCGACTGGTCCAGGAACCTCACCTGCCGTCCGGCGACGCTCAACTCGTTGCGTGGGGCGTACCCGACCCAGGCGACCCGGCCACCGACGATCGCGAAGAGGACGGCGAGGAGCAGACCTAACCATCGCCTGATCACCGCACCATGGTCACATCAGTGGCCGGTCAACGAGGATGCTCCGGCGCCCACTCCTCAGCCGGGGTTTGCATGCGGGTTCGCTGCGCCGTCGAAGCGCAGGTCTGGCCATGATCCAGCTCAGCTGGTGTCGGGTCGGTTCCGTTGGGCGTGGGTCCGGGTCAGGAGGGCGGCCCGGATGCGGGTGTTGATCATGGGCCGGTGATCGCGGTCGACCCAGTACGGCGGAATCCATTCGGGCAGGCCGTCGGAGTTGATGCGGACCGTCCAACCGCGACTGAGGAAGTTGTGGTGGTGATAGCGACAGAGCAACGTCAAATTGTTGAGGTCGGTCAACCCGCCCAAGATCCAGTCGCGGACATGGTGGCGTTCGCAGTACTGCGGCGGATGCGCACACCCGGGGAATGAGCAGCCGCCGTCCCGGGCCACCAACGCCAGCGTTTGCGAGCGGGACGCGATGCGTCGGGTCCGGCCCAAATCCAGCACGGCCCCGGAGGCGTTCAACACCGTCGGAATGATGTCGGCCTGGTCGGCCAAAGCCAGCAAGGTCGCGGTCGGGATCAACGTGCCGTCACTGGTGCGGCCGTAGCCGAGCCCATCCACCAGATCATCGGCACCGATCGTCACCACCACCGTGGCCGGCACCCCTCCCGCCTCCACCACATCCCCGGCCCGGAGCTGCCGGTCGCAAACCTCCTCGAGGGCGTCGTGCAGGCGCTGCCCGAACGTCCGAACATCCACCTCACCCGACTCATCCACCCGCACCTTGGCCAGCGGATCCAGCAACGCTTTCAGTTTGGCCCCGCAACGGCCGGTCAGCCGGAATTCCCCGGCGTAGGCGCCGTCGCGGGTGGCCCCGATGTCCAGATGCCGCCGATCTGCATTCAACTGGTCGCTCGGGAGGGTGCCGTCGGGGTCGACGGCGTCGATGAGATGTTTCGCGATCTGGCGCAGATCTTCCGGCGGAAACACGGCGGCCTGCTCCACCAGCAGCGCCTCAGCGGCGTCGATGTCGGCCGAGTCAAACCCCGGCCGATCGACCGAGCCGACCGCCCGGACGATCAGATCGACCTTCTCCGCGCTCACCGCCCCCGCCCGCTGCGCCGACGCCAGCTGAGGCCGTACCGCTGCCAGCGGCTCACCCAGCAGCGACGACCGGGGGCCGACCGCCTCTGCCGATTTCACCCGCCGGGTCGCTTCACCCCGAGAGATGCTCAACAACGACGTCAACACGCGCCGCAGGTTGTTCTGGCCCATGAAGGTCGCCACTTCCAGCCGCTCAGCCCAGGCGATCAGCCGATGATCGACGAGCGACAACCGATTCCGGAACCTTTCGAACCGCTGCAGGAACTCCACCACCGACCCTTGGTCGAACAACCCCCCAGCGCCGCCGTCGAGGACCTCGATCAGCTCGTCGAGCTGCCTCGACATGGCCTCGAGGACCCGCCCGGCCGGCGTCTCCACCCCGGCGGTGCACTCGATGACCATGACGCCATTCTTGTCGAACGGGTGTTCGATATCAACAGTTCAGTGTTGTCCGAAACCACTCCATGTTGTCCATTCGGCTAGCTGTTAAATCCCTAGCTCGGCGCAGCGCCCTGGTCAGTTCGCGGCATCCGGGTCGTCGAGACCTGTCTCGGTGCGGGTCGGCTTGGGAGCGGGGCGAAGCCAGTTCGAGCCGGGTGGCAGTCCGCGCAAAGTCGGCCGATCGGGGTGCGGAAGGGCCGCTTTCACGATGGGCGGCAGATGGGCCATCGGATTGTTGAGTTGTTTCTCCTTCCAGCGTTGCCGGGCGCGGGCGCGGTCCTTGAGGTTGAGCTGATCGAGGACCTGCTCCACGCCCGCGAGGATCGAGCCGCGGAGCAACCACGACGACTTGCTGTCTTGAGCATCGACCATCATCAACTCGGTCAAGATCGCCTGAGTCTCGCGGAGCACCTCGAGGCTCTCGTCCAGGGCCCGCTCAGTCTCCTCCTCGCGGTCCTCGGCTTCGGCGATGACCAGCCCGCCGAAGGCCCGCAGGCAATCGGCCAGGTCGTGCAGTACGACAGCGAAGGCTGACCGCAATGATTCGCCGTACGGGTCGTCCGGCTGCTCGCCCTCGGGGATCTCGGCGAGCAGCACGCCGAACAGCGCCCGGATCGCCAGGAGGCATTCCTCGAGTGTGCGGAGCCCACTGGCCAGCACCGGTTCGACGTCGGTCGTGCCGAGTGCCCGGGGATTCAGCCGCCGACTGTCCTTCAGCGAGGCCACGGCTTCGGTGGCCTCGGCGACCCGTCGTCCGGCGGTGCGCACGGTGTCGAGCCATTCCTCGACCTGCTGCCGGGAAACCGGTCCGTTGGTCAGCGCGTACGCGGCAGTGTCGAGTGGTTCGGCCGTCGCCTGAGCCACCCGGACCACCGCGCGCCCGGCGGGCCGGGTGGGCATCGCCGGCGGATAGAGGAGGTTGAAGGCCACCCCGACGCCGGCGCCGATCAAGGTGTTGAGCACCCTGATCTCGGCCGCGATATTGGGGTCGGTGACAGCCAGGATAAGCATCGCGCTGATTGGCGTTTCCAGCGCCTGTTCGCCCAGCCGCAAGACCTTGGCCAGGATGAGGGAAGCGGCGATCGCCGCCCCCAAACTCCACCAGGTGAGTCCGATCCAGGTCGACAGCAAGGTGGCGATGAGCACTCCGGTCAACACCGACCCGACCCGAACGGCGCTCATCTTGACCGTGGAGTACGCGGAGGCCTGCATCACCAGCAATGCGGTGAGCGAGCCAGTCAGATCGACGGCGCCCTTGGTCAGGGCATGGGTGATCAGGTAGGACACCACGGCCGCCAACGTCAGCCGGAAGGTCGACACGGCGGTCGGGCGCAGGCGACCGGGAACGTCGCGCCACCTGGTCGGATGGCCCGGCCAAGCGAGATTTGCCAGGCGTCGCCAGCCGATGCGGCGCCAGGCGGAGTCGGTCAGCATCGAGTCACGAACCTCCAGCGCCGGGGGTGTTGTCACAGTGTCCCGCCCTCGTCGCGACCTGGCGAGGAGGGGTTGGGCTCTCTCGGCCGGTCGGCTGACGCGCCGCGCCAGGATGGGCGAGAATGACTGGCCATGACCGAAGATCACCGGGATCCGCCCATCGCTTCGCCGGCCGAGACCGCGTACGACGAGCTGGCCGACCTCATTGCCACGGCGCGGACGTACGCGAAGTCTGGTCAGCGGTACTTCCTCGGGATCACCGGCCCGCCCGGAGCAGGCAAGTCCACCCTGGCCGAGGCCATCGCCGCGGCGCTGCCCGACGAAGCGATCCTGATCAGCATGGACGGCTTCCATCTGTCTGACACCGAGCTGAAGCGGCTCGGCCGGAGCGACCGCAAGGGCGCCGAGGACACGTTCGATGCCGACGGCTACGTGCACCTGCTGCGACGGCTGCGGGCCCGCGACGAGCCGGTGGTCTACGCGCCCTATTTCGACCGCAGTCTCGAGGAATCGATCGGCTCGGCGATCCCGGTGCCGGCCGAGACGTCCTTGATCATCACCGAAGGCAACTACCTCCTCGTTGACGAAGGGCGCTGGAGCCCGATCTGCGCGTTGCTGGATGAGTGCTGGTACGTCGATCCCGGCGACGACCGTCGGCTCAGCCAGCTGATCGATCGGCACGTCCGGTATGGCCGTACGGCGGAACAGGCTCGCGGGCGCTCGCTCGGCTCCGATGAACGCAATGCCGACCTCGTCTCGAGCTTTCGACACCGGGCGGATCGGATCATCCGCATCCGCGACCTCAGCTGATCCGCGGCCGGGACAGAGGAGTGACCAGATCGATCTCGGTTCTCGAATCTAGCTGACCCGTCGGCTAGGTCGTCGGAGGCTACGTTCGCTGAGCTTGTCGAAGCGCACCTTCAGTTGCGTGTTGATGTTGCCCTTCGACAGGCTCAGGGCACGAAACGGCCGACCCGCCATACGCAGGTAGAGGTCGCCCTTCGACAGGCTCAGGGCACGAAGGCGGCTGACCCGCCACACGCCCGTAGATGTTGCCCTTCGACAGGCTCAGGGCACGAAACGGCCGACCCGCCGAGAGCCAACTGTCGCGTGGGTGACGAAAGTCCTTTCCGAATGAGGACATAGGCCTCAGGTCGAACGAGTCCGTTGCGGACAGACTCAAGTCAGAAGTTCACCTACTTGCTGACCAGGGAGTTCGACATGGACAAGATACTTGTGGCGTACGCGTCACGGATGGGGTCGACCAAGGAGATCGCGGTCGCGATTGGCGACCAGCTGACCCGTCGCGGATTCGAGGTGGATGTCCAGCCCGCCGCCGTCGCCGAAAACGCCGGGCACTACCGCGCGGTCATCGTCGGCAGCGCCATCTATCTGCGGCACTGGGACAAGGATGCTCTCCGCTATCTGCACTCCCAGGCCCCTGATCTGGCCGAGCGTCCGACCTGGCTGTTCCAGAGCGGACCCTGCGATCCCGAAGCTCCGGTTGCGGAGACCGGTGTGCCGCACGCGATCTCCCAAATCTGCTTCGAGATCGGGGTGAAGCCGCCGATGACCTTCGGAGGCAACCTCGATCCTCGGCGGGCCAAGCGCTGGCTGGCTCGGCTGGTGGCCAAGGGCGATCTGGCCGGAGACTTCCGCGACTGGGACCAGATCCGGGACTGGACCGACCAGGTGGCCGACGAGCTCCTCGCCGAGCGGATGCCGACCAGCGTCTGACCCTCGGCGACGCCAACCGGCGCGCCGAGCGATGCGACGAGCGGCCTCTCGCACTGCTCCCACCCGTAGACCCACCCTCACCGAGAGAACTCACCATGACCGCAACTCTCGCCCAACCGGCCCCACCGGTCGGCCACGCCGTGACCGACGTTGTCCCAAACCCGGCCCGGCACTGGCTGGCTGTCTCGCGGATCGCGATCGGCTTCATCTTCTTGTGGGCCTTCTTCGACAAGACCTTCGGACTGGGCTACAGCACGACGGCGGCCAGGGCCTGGGTCAACGGGGGGTCGCCCACCTCAGGATTCCTCGGACACGTCGACGTCGGTCCGTTCCGCACCTTCTTCACCGGACTGGCCGGGTCACCAGTCGTCGATGCCCTCTTCATGCTCGGGATGCTGACCGTGGGTGTCGCGTTGATCCTCGGTGTCGGGATGCGGATCGCTGCCGTCGCCGGCACGGTCATCTTGCTGGCGATGTGGGTCGCCGAGTGGCCGCTGTCCACCGGGACTTTCGAGGGGCAGCCGAGCGGTTCGACGAACCCCCTCGTCGACTACCACCTGGTGTACGCGCTGACGGCGATTGTCTGTGCTCTGACCGCCGCCGGGCGGACCTGGGGCCTCGGTCGGCGCTGGGAGTCGACCACCCTGGTGAAGCGCCTGCCCTGGCTCGCATGACCCTCCCCGCCGCCACCGTCGCACGCGGTGCGCAAGGCCCCGGGCCTCGCGTACCGCGTGCTCGGGCTGCACCGGCGAAAGCAAGGCATAGGCTCGCTTGGTGTGACGGGATCCGCGCACGGAAGCCTGCCCGAAGAACCAGCCAATGCCGCCGAGGTCACCGACCAGAAGCGGCTGCGACTCCTGCTGCGGTCCAATCGCGCCATCGTCAGCGAGCTCTCCCTGCCGACCGTGCTGCGGCTGATCGTCGAGGCGGCCCGGGATCTCGTCGGAGCCCGCTACGCCGCGCTGGGCGTGATCGGTGACGACGGCCTCCTCGAGCAATTCGTTCACGTCGGGATGGACGACCACACGGTGGCCAGGATCGGTGAGCTGCCCAAAGGGCGCGGACTGCTCGGCGCGCTCATCGAGGATCCCGAGCCGATTCGGCTTCCGCTGATCAGCGACGACCCCCGATCTTCCGGTTTTCCGCCTGACCACCCCCCGATGGACAGCTTCCTCGGGGTGCCGATCCGCTCCCGCAACGAAGTGTTCGGCAACCTCTATCTGACGGGCCGCGGCGGCGAGGAGTTCAGCGATGACGACGAAGATCTCCTCCTGGCGCTGGCCGCAACCGCTGGCATCGCCATCGAGAATGCCCGACTCTATGAGGAGTCTGGTCGCCGGCAGCGCTGGCTGCTCGCCTCAGCCGAGATCAGCGGCCTGCTGCTCTCGCCGGCCGAGGACAGCGAACCGCTCCAGCTGATTGTCGACCATGTGCTCCGCCTGGCGGACGCCGATGTCGTCACCCTGGTCCTGCCGATCGACGCCGCTGTCCTCGGCGTGGTGGTTGCCGCCGGCGAGGGTGCCGCCGAGCTGCGCGGGGTCCGCTACGCCGAACAGGACACCCTGGTCGGGCTGGCCATGGCGACCGGGAACGGGGTTCGGCTCAATTCGGCCGATGAGTCCACTCGCTACGCTGTGCACCTCACCCGGTTCGTCGAGGTGGGAGCTGTCATGGCCGTGCCGCTCTCGGGACAAGCCGGGCCCCAAGGCGCGATCGTCGCCGGTCGACGGCCCGGTCGGCGGAACTTCTCCGCGGCGGACCTCGCCATGGCGGAGTCATTCGCCAATCACGCGGCGCTGGCCCGCGAGCTCGTCGAGGCGCGGTCCGACCAACAGCGCCTGGCTGTGCTGGAGGATCGTGACCGGATCGCCCGGGACCTGCACGACCACGTCATCCAGCGGCTGTTCGCGGCCGGTCTCAGCCTTCAGAGCATGGCGACGGTGCTGGGCAAGGACGGCTTCGGACCGCGGCTCAGTCGAGTGGTCGAGGATGTCGACGAGACAATCGGTCAGATCCGCACGTCGATCTTCCAGCTACGCGGCGTTGAGGCCTCCGATCCGGGGCTCCGGTCGGCCGTCCTGGCCATCGTTCAGCAGGTGGCGCCGTCGCTGGACTTCGCCCCGATCGTCCGATTCTCCGGGCCGACGGACACGCTGATCCGTGGCCCCGTGATCGGCGACATCGAAGCCGTCGTCCGCGAGGGGCTGACCAATGTGTCCAAGCACGCCCAGGCCGGTCAGGTGACCTTGCACGTCCGCGCCGACGAGCAGCACCTGTCGGTCGAGGTGGTCGACGACGGCATCGGAATCGGCTCGGTGGAGCGCCGCAGCGGTCTGGACAACCTGCGCCGGCGGGCCGAGGATCTCGACGGCGCCCTGGTCATCGATTCGCCGCCCACTGGAGGGACCCGACTGCAGTGGAGGATTCCGACGCCATGGTGAGCCAACCGATCCGGGTCTTCCTGCTCGATGATCATGAGATCGTCCGGCGTGGGCTCGCCGAACTGATCAGTACGACCGACGACCTCTGTGTGGTCGGCGAGGCCGGCACCGCGGCCGACGCGCTGAGCCGGATTCCCGCAGCCCGGCCGGATGTCGCGATCTTGGACGGGCGGCTGCCCGACGGGAGCGGCATTGACGTCTGTCGGGAGATCCGGTCGGCTCATCCGGCGATCAACTGCCTCATCCTGACCTCGTACGACGACGACGAGGCGCTCTTCGCGGCGGTGATGGCCGGCGCTTCGGGCTATCTGTTGAAGCAGATCGGCGGGCGATCGTTGATCGATGCGATTCGCGATGTGGCGGCGGGCCGCTCGCTGCTGGATCCCGCGGTGACCGGGAGGCTGCTCGAGCGACTGCGCCATCCGGCGGTCGCCGACGCCCGGCTCACGGCACTGACCACCCGGGAACGGGAGATCCTCGACCTGATCGCCGAAGGCCTTTCCAACAAGCAGATCGGCGAACGGCTGTTCCTGGCCGAGAAGACGGTGAAGAACTACGTGTCCGCGCTGCTGTCGAAGCTCAACATGCAGCGTCGTACGCAGGCGGCAGTCTTCGGCGCCGAGGTCCGCCGACCCAGTTCCTGATCGGCTTCGATCATCGGCCAGCCTGAACTGGAGCCAGGGTGACTGGGGTCAGGGTGACCTGGGGTCAGGGTGACCTGGGGTCAGGGTGAATTGGGGTCAGGGTCAATTGTGGTTGGCCAACTCAGGCGCGAACAGGGCGCTGTCCGGAGTCAGATCAGGCGGCACGATCATCAGGGGGCTCCGGCAGTGAGCCAGCACCGCATTGGCCACCGATCGGTTCCACATCCTCGAGCGATGCACCTCGCGGGGCCGCCCGACCACGACCAGGCGAGCACCAGCCGATGCGTCGATGATCGCCTGGGCAGGGTCGCCGGGCAGGAGAACGGTGCTGACGTCGACGTCGGGATGATCTTGGCGTTGACCGGCGATCAACTCTTCGAGATTGGCCTGTTCCTCGCTGTCGATCGGTAGGAGGTCAAGGGGGCTGGCGTGCAGGGCCAGCAGCCGCACCTGATGCATCTCGGCCTCGTCGAACGCCAACCGCAGGGCCCCGTAGGCCGCCGTGTCGCCGTCGAGAGCCACGATGACCGGCCGCCGGCCGGTCTTCAGCCGGCTCCATCGTCGAGGCACGACGACCACCGGGCACGGGAGCGTTGCCGCCGCGGAGGCGCCGGTCGGACCCGCCAACAGCTGGTCGACCAGGTTGAAGTGATGGGCGCCGATGACGACCACCGATGCGCCGCGGGCGGCTTCCCGCAGCAGCGCATCGGCCGTCGCCACCGCCTCGAGCGTCTCGACCGACAGGGACGCCGGAATGACGATCTTCGACAAGACATCGGCGAGCAGCCGGTGCGTGGCATCGCGCGGTTCGTCGAACTCCTTCGCCGACGAAGGCGAACCGGGGCCAGTGAGCTGGTAGGCGTGGACCAGCAACAGCCGCATTCCTCGCTTTTCCGCGGCGTGCGCGGCGTACCGTGCCGCCTCGGTGGCTTCGGAGGACCCGTCGACCCCGACGACGATCAGTCCTGGGCGGCCCGTCTGGCTCATGGCTGTCCTCTCCACTGTCCTCTCCACTGTGCTCACCCTCCCCCATCCGCGCTGGTCACGACAGGGCACCATGTCCCACCCGAGCCAGGACCAAAGTCCCTCGTGGTCAGGCCTTTTGCCGCTGGGGATGGCGCAGAGTCGAGGTGACACTGGGATCCAGACATTCGGCAGGAAGGCGCCCCCATGGACCCGATGATGCAGCTGACGACCCGCGGCCGGCCGCACCGCAGGTCCGCCGATCGCGCCAGCCAGATTCCCCGGCCACGCTGTGATCAACTGCTCCGCGACCACCACATCGGCCGGGTGGCGTGGCTCGCCCCGGACGGCCCGCAACTGCTGCCGGTCAGCTATCTCGTGCAGCACGGAAACATCGTCGTCCGCACCTCGCCCTATGGCGTGCTCGCCGGGCTCCGCTCCGCGACCGAGGCGGCCTTCGAGGTGGACGAGATCAATGACGCCCTAGGAACGGGCTGGAGTGTGCTGGTCCGCGGTCGCGCCCAAGCCGTCGTCGACGAGACTGAACTCACCGAGTTGTGGACCAGGGACGACGTCGTCCCCTGGGCTCCCGGCACCCGCAACGTCTTCATCTCGATCGTTCCCCGAACGGTCACCGGCCGGACCTTCGCCCTCGCCTGACCCTCGTGGGCTTGCTCCAATTGATCTTGCTCGCCCGATACGAGATTCAGAGCCTACATTCGCCCGACAGGAGATTCGGAGCCTACGTTCGCTGAGCTGTCGAAGCGTAGCGGCAGATAGCGTCGTTGATCTTGCCCTTCGACAAGCTCAGGGACCGAAGCAGCAGCGGCAGATAGCGTCGTTGATCTTGCCCTTCGACAAGCTCAGGGACCGAAGCAGCAGCGGATTGCGTCGTTGATCTTGCCCTTCGACAAGCTCAGGGACCGAAGCAGCAGCGGATTGCGTCGTTGATCTTGCCCTTCGACAAGCTCAGGGACCGAAGCAGCAGCGGATTGCGTCGTTGATCTTGCCCTTCGACAAGCTCAGGGACCGAAGCAGCAGCGGATTGCGTCGTTGATCTTGCCCTTCGACAAGCTCAGGGACCGAATCACGTGATGCGACCTTGACCCTCGGCAAGCTCAGGGACCGAAGCACGTGACCCTCAATGTGATCTTGGCCCTCGACGAGCTCCGCAAACGTCTCAGGTGGATTCGGTGATCTCGTCGAAGGATTGCTGGAGGAGGGCTTGGAGTTCGGCGGCGTCCGGACAGGTCTGTGGGTCGACGCTGATGCTGAGAGTGAGGCGTCCGGCGTACGACAACGCCTCGAAGACGACCGTGAGGTTTCCCGGGGCCGCACTGAGCGGGATCAGCTCGGTCACCGGGCAACCGAGTACCCGAACGGCAACCTCCGGACCTCGGACCAAGCTGGCCACGGTGTGGATCCGCCGTTGCCGGTTGATGAAGCGGCCGTACAGACCGAACGCCGCCAGCAGCCGGAACAGCGGACTGAGCAACGCGGTCGAGGCCCCGCGTTTCGAGCGCTTGGCGCTCGTGGTGATCCGGGTGATGGCGGTCAGCCGCTCGGTCAACGATCCGGTGGCCGGGAGCAGTATCGGCACGACCCCCGTACGGTTGCCCAGACTGCTCGGCTCGTTCGTCGAACGGGCGGCGAAGGGCACCGAGACGACAAACGCGTTCACCTGCTCACCCCGCCCGAGGAGCAGTTGATGCAAGCCGCCGGTGATCACTGCGAGGAGCAGATCGTTGACCCCGGAGTGAGAGCGATGAGCCAGATCACGGAGCGGGCGCAGCTGGGCCCGGACGACGACAATGCTCCGACGCGGTCCGGTGCGCCGGTTCAGTGAGCAGCTGATGGCGTCCGTGGACAGAGCGGGACCGAGCTGACCGAGCCCGCTGGCCAGCCGGCGGGCGATCCCCGGCAGGCGTCGCACGGTCTGCCAGCGCTCGTGTGCGGCATCGACGACCAGCTGTCGGTGGGACAGCGAGGGTTGCGGAAAGCAGCGCGTTGGCTGCTCCGGTGCGCCGTCGACCAATCCGGCGAGGAGGGCCAGGCCGCCGATCCCGTCCGCGAGCCCGTGGTGGAACACGACGATGAGGGCCACCCGGTCGCCCGCGACCCCAGTCACCAACCGGGCCACCCACAAGGGATGCTCCCGCGACAGCGGCATCGTCAGCAGGGTGGATGCGATGGCCAGCACGGAGTCGTGATCATGGGTGCCGCCGACGCTCGTCAAGTGTTCGGTGATCAAGAAATCGGGATCGTCGACCCACACCGGTCGGCCAGCACCCCTTCCCGCCGGTACGAGCTTCTGCCGCAGCCGCGGGATTGTCATCAGCCGCCGGCCGATCTCCGGCAACCCGGTCTCGTCCGGCAGACCTCGCCCAGCGAGATCGATCATCAGCACCGCACCCACCTGGAGGGGCGGCAGCACGTCGCCGGCGA
This sequence comes from uncultured Actinomycetota bacterium, assembly GCA_963731295.1. Taxonomy (GTDB): domain Bacteria; phylum Actinomycetota; class Actinomycetes; order Propionibacteriales; family Propionibacteriaceae; genus Microlunatus. The sequence goes on along the minus strand of CAVSUP010000003.1, from coordinate 118,729 downwards.
CCAGCGACATCAGGTCGTCCGCACTGACCCGATCGATGACCGGGGCCGTCATCGGCCACCGTCTGCGGTGGCGAAATAGGCCGCCCGGCGCCGTTGATGACGTTGCTCACTGGGTGGATTGCGGGTGGTCGGCGGGCGCTGGGCGGTGCCGTAGAAGATCCGCTTGCCGACCTCGACCAAGATCAGGTAGCCGATGATCATGGCCAGCAGAGCGGCGAAGAAGGCGACCGGTAGCGGGACGAAACCGAGCGCGTGAGCCAGAGGTGTGGCCGGCAGCAACGCGCCGATCGTCACTACGCTGAGCGCAGCCATGATGATCGGCAGGCTCGGATGACTGCGAAAGAACGGAATCTTGCGGGTCCGGATAGCGAAGATGATCAAGGTCTGTGTCGCCAATGACTCGACGAACCAACCGGTCCGGAACTGCTCCGGCCCGGAATGGAAGACCCACAGCATGACCCCGAAGGTGGCGAAGTCGAAGACCGAGCTGAGCGGACCGAAGAAGATCATGAACCGGCGGATGAAGGCGATGTCCCAGTGCGAGGGCCGTCGCAACTGTGCCTCGTCGACATTGTCGGTCGGAATGGCCAGCTGGCTAGCGTCGTACAGCAGGTTGTTCAGCAGGATCTGTGACGGCAGCATCGGCAGGAACGACAAGAACAGGGAGGCGCCGGCCGCGGAGAACATGTTGCCGAAGTTGCTCGAGGTGCCCATCAGCACGTACTTCATGGTGTTGGCGAAGATCCGCCGGCCTTCGGTGACGCCATCCGCGAGCACGTTCAGATCCTTCTCGAGCAAGATCACGTCGGCGGCGTCCTTGGCAACATCGGTGGCCGAATCGACCGAGATGCCGACGTCGGCCGCATGCAGAGCCAGCGCGTCGTTCACGCCGTCCCCGAGGAACGCGACGCCGCCGCCACTGAGGCGTTGCACCCGGACGATCCGGGCCTTGTGCTCGGGACTGACGCGCGCAAAAACGGTCGTCTGGTCGATCATCCGCGCGAGCTGATCGTCCTCGAGGGCGTCCAGCTCGGTGCCGGTCAGAGCGGCCCCGGCCTCCAGACCCAGATCACGGCAAACCTTCACCGCGACGGTCGCGTTGTCGCCGGTGACCACCTTGACCTGCACCCCGAGGGCCGAGAGCCGAGCCAGGGCCGCCGCCGCACCCACCTTCGGCGGATCCAGGAAGATCAGGAACCCGACGAGCTGCAGCCCGTGCTCGTCCTCGGCTCGCGGCGCGACCGATCCGGCCGCGGGTCGGGTGGCCACCGCGACCACCCGGCTGCCGGCGTCGAATTCGCTCTGCAGCGCCGTCCGGGCACTGTCGGGCACGCCGAGGCAGCGGTCGAGCACGGTCTCGGGTGCTCCCTTGCAGACGAGGACGCTCGTTCCGGCGGGGTCGCGGACCAGGACCGACACCATGCGCCGTTCATGGTCGAAGGGCAGCACCCCTAGGCGCTCGTACCCGCTGAGATCGGACCCGGCAAGCCCCGGATGGGCAGCCCACAGGGCCTGATCCAGGGGATTGCCGCCGACCGCCGGCCCGTCCGGCTGCGCGTTCTCGGTGCCCAGCAGTCCCCACCGCACCACGGCTCCGGGCTCTTGATCATCCGCCGGCACCGCACGGACGAAGGTGATCTTGCCCTCGGTCAAGGTGCCGGTCTTGTCGGTGAACAACAGGTCGACATCACCGAGATCCTCGATGCAGACCAGCCGCTTGACCAGCACCTTCCGCCGGCTCATCCGCCGGGAGCCGGCGGCGAGGCTGGTCGAGACCACCGCCGGCAGCAGTTGGGGAGTGATGCCAACAGCGATGGCCAGTGAGAACAGCAACGCGTCGAGGACCGGCTTGTCCAGGACGACGTTGATCACGAAGATCGAAAGGGTCAGCGCACCGGCCACATAGACCAGGAGCAAGGAGAATCGGCGCAGTCCGACCTGGAACTGGGTGTCGAGTTGATGGGTGCTGAGGCCAGCCGCGATCTTGCCGAATTCGGTACGCGACCCGGTCGAGACCACCACACCCTGGGCTTGGCCGGCATGCACGACGGTGCCCATCAGGGCGCAGCCGGACAGCTCGGCCAGCGGCGTGCCGGCGGCGACCGCAGCGACGCCCTTGTCGACCGGAAGCGATTCTCCGGTGAGCATGGACTCGTCGCACTCCAGACCGACCGCCGTCCCCAGCCGGAGGTCGGCGGGCACGATGTCGCCGAGCCGGACCTCGACCAGGTCCCCGGGCACCAGGGTCGTGACATCCACCCGCTGGGCGCGGCCGTCCCGGCGGACGATGGTCTCGTGGTGGATCTGGGCGTGCAGGGCTTCGGCGGCCTTCTCGGCGCGGTACTCGTTCACGAATCCCAACCCGACCGACACCGCGAGGATGATCCCGATGATCACCGCGTCCTGCTGCTCGCCGACAAACCACGAGGCGACCGCCGCGACGAGCAACAACCCGAGCAGCGGCGACCGCACCTGATGCCAGAGCACGGCCCACGGCCGGGCCCGGTGCGAAGCGACCGCATTCGGCCCGAACTCCTGCTGCCGTCGCACCACCAGCTCCGCGCTCAAGCCCGCCCGATCGACCCCGAGTGCGCGTTCGATCTCGACCGTCGGCTGTTGGGCCGCCGCCATGATGTCCACCGCAGGCGCACGCGGTGGTTTGATCAACACCGCCATCGGGTCAGCCGCGATCGACTTCCGGCCAGGTCCAGCCGCTGATGGCCGGATCGTCCTCACCGTGTGCGCGGGTGTACGCCCGGGCGGCGAGCCGCGCGTCGGACATCTGCTGACGGAAATTCGCGGCCCGGCTGCCCAGAGACGGCACCCGATCGATCACGTCCATCACCAGGTGGAAGCGGTCGAGGTCATTCATCATCACCATGTCGAAGGGCGTGGTGGTCGTGCCCTCCTCCCGGTAGCCGCGGACGTGCAGGTGGTCGTGCCCGGTGCGGCGGTAGGTCAGTCGGTGAATCAGCGACGGATAGCCGTGGTACGCGAAGATCACCGGCTTGTCGGTGGTGAACAACGCGTCGTAATCGCGGTCGGACAGGCCGTGCGGATGCTCGGTCTCCGGTTCGAGCCGCATCAGGTCGACCACGTTGATCACTCGCACCTTCAGCTCCGGCAGGTTGTCCCGGAGCAGCTCGGCGGCGGCCAGCGTCTCCAGCGTCGGGGTATCGCCCGCGCAGGCGAGGACCACGTCCGGTTCGCCGTCACCGGTGCCGGCCCAAGGCCAGATGCCCAGACCGCGGGTGCAGTGCGCGACGGCTTCGTCCATGCTCAGGTAGGTCAGCGCGGGTTGCTTGCCGGCCACGATGACGTTCACATAATGCCGGCTGCGCAGGCAGTGGTCGGTGACCGATAGCAGGGTGTTGGTGTCCGGCGGCAGATAGACCCGGACGACCTCGGACTTCTTGTTCACCACATGGTCGATGAATCCCGGGTCCTGGTGCGACAGACCGTTGTGATCCTGGCGCCAGACGTGGGAGGACAGCAGGTAGTTCAGCGAGGCGATCGGTGCCCGCCACGGGATGTGCCGGGTCGTCTTCAGCCACTTCGCGTGCTGGTTGAACATCGAATCGATGATGTGGATGAACGCCTCGTAGCAGTTGAACAGCCCGTGCCGCCCGGTCAGCAGATAGCCCTCGAGCCAGCCCTGGCACAGGTGCTCCGACAGCACCTCCATGACGCGGCCGTCGGGGGCCAGGTGATCATCGCCGGGAAGCACGTCGGCGTTCCAGGCTCGGTCGGTCGCCTCGAAGACCAGCTGCAGGCGGTTGGAAGCCGTCTCGTCCGGTCCCATGATCCGGAACTGGTCCGGGTTGCGCACGATGATGTCGCGCAGGAACGCGCCCATTACCTTGGTCGCCTCGCTCAGCTCGGTCGCTGGATGCTCGACCGGCACCGCGTAGGCGCGGAAGTCCGGCATCGACAGGTCACGCAGCAGCCGACCGCCGTTGGCGTGCGGATTCGCGCTCATCCGACGGTCGCCCTGCGGGGCGAGGGCCTGCAGCTCCGGGATCAGTCGACCGGTCGCGTCGAACAGCTCCTCGGGGTGATAGCTCCGCATCCACGTCTCGAGCATCGCCCGGTGCTCCGGGTTGGTCCGGGTGGCCGCAAGCGGCACCTGGTGGGATCGGAATGTGCCCTCGACCGTCAGCCCGTCAACCTCTTTCGGGCCGGTCCACCCCTTCGGCGTCCGCAGCACGATCATTGGCCAGGCCGGGCGGGCCCGGGTTCGCGTACGACCGAGCAGGGCATCCTCGCGCGCCTCGTGCTGGAAGCTCGCGATGTCGTCGAGCACGACGTCCAAGGTGGTCGCCAGCTGCTCGTGGACCGCCATCGGTTCGCTACCGGTGACGAAGTGCGGCGTGTAGCCGTAGCCCCGCATCAGCGACGCCAACTCGTCCTCGGGGATCCGGGCCAGCACCGTCGGATTGGCGATCTTGTAGCCGTTGAGGTGCAGCACGGGCAGCACCGCCCCGTCGGTCACCGGGTTGAGGAACTTGTTGGAGTGCCAGCTTGCGGCCAGCGGTCCGGTCTCGGCCTCGCCATCACCGACCACGCAGAGCACCAGCAGGTCGGGGTTGTCGAAGGCCGCACCGTACGCGTGGACCAGGGCGTAGCCGAGCTCGCCGCCCTCGTGGATCGATCCCGGCGTCTCGGGCGCGACGTGGCTGGGAATGCCGCCCGGGAAAGAGAACTGGCGAAACAGCGCCCGCATGCCCTCCTCGTCCTGGCCGATCGAGGCGTAGACCTCGCTGTACGTCCCCTCGAGGTACGCGTTGGCGACCAGCCCGGGACCGCCGTGGCCGGGCCCGGTCACGTAGAGCGCGTTCAGATCCCGCTCCTTGATCACCCGGTTGAGGTGCGCGTACAGCAGGTTGAGGCCCGGCGTCGTGCCCCAGTGGCCCAGCAGCCGCGGCTTCACGTGCTCGGCTTTCAGCGGCTCCCGCAGCAGCGGATTGTCGAGCAGGTAGATCTGGCCGACCGACAGGTAGTTCGCCGCCCGCCAGTAGCGATCGATGAGCGTCAACTCGTCCCGGGTCGGCCGGGTCGCTCCGGTCAGCGGCTTCTGGCCGCTCGGCTCACTGCTCATGGTGACGCACCACCAGCACGGGGCAGTGAGCGTGCGCGATCACGTACTCGCTGACCGAGCCCAGCAGCATCCCGACGAAGCCGCCGTGGCCGCGGGAGCCGACCACCAGCAGCTCGGCATCCTTGGATGCCTCGACCAGTGCGTACGCCGGATGGCCCTCGACGACGATGGCCCGGCCGTTGATCGGACCGCTGTCGCCGATCTCGTTGAGCGCGGTCTGCAGCGTCCCTCGCGCCATGTCGGCCCAGTCGAACTGGCCGCCATAGAAGTCGGTGCCGTACTGGGTCGGCAGCTCCCAGCTGATCACAGCATCGACGGTGCGATGGCTGAGCTCGCCCTGGCCGATCGCCCAGCGGAGGGCGTCGATCGAGGCGGGAGAGCCGTCGACTCCGACGACGATGTGCTGGGCTTCGACCACGATGTTCTCGTCCGAGCTATTCATCAGCTCTCCTTCGCCGGGCTGGTGTGCCCATGGTGGTGACGGGGTAAAGGGATCCGTCGGCGGCGGCTGGGACCGGACCTGAGCGAACCTGGTTGAAGTCTGTCGGGCCGTACGACGCCGTCACACCGCCCTAGGTCACCGATCGCTAGGCCTTTGGTCCCGCGGCATCGAGGGCACCGCGCAGGGTGTCGACGGCCCGGGGCACGTCGATCTCGCGGAGCCCGTGGATCACCAGAGCACCGGAGAATCCGGCCGCCTCGAGCCGGGCGGCGATGAACGCCCACGGCAGCACTCCGGCTCCCGCCGGCACCGCCGCGCGATCGGCGGTCAGCTCCTTGGCGTGTGCCAGCACGATGCGTGGGCCGAGCGCATCGATCGCCTCGGCGATGGTCGACTCGATCTCCACGGCCGGCGCGTCCGGGCGGGTGATCAGATTGGCCGCGTCGAAGACCACGCCCAGCTGCGGCGAACCGACCTCGGCGAGCATCCGTACGCCGCGGGCGGCGGTCGAGACGACGTTGGCGTGTTCGGGTTCGAAGGCCACCACGATGCCCTGGTCGGCGGCGATCGCGGCGAGCGCGGTCAGTGTCTGCCGGGCATCGGACCAGGCCGCGTCGGTGTCGTTGTCGGGATGATGGCGCCACAGACCGGCCGGGTCGCGGGAGCCGCTGCTCAGCGTGACCACCGGAATGCCGAGCTCAGCGGCCGCCGCAGCCAATACGGGAAACCGCCGGACGTACTCAGCCCGGTAGGTCGGCTCCGGATGGGCGGCATTGAAGGTCCCGGAGACCGCAGCGAGGGTGAGGTCGTACGCCTCGGCGGCGGCCCGGACCGCGCTGATCACCCTCGGTGGGATCCGGCTCGGCACGGTATCGAGGCCGGCGAGCGAGAAGTTGAACTGGACGGCCGAGATTCCGGCGTCGGCCACGGCGGCGAGGCACCCGCGGACTGAGGAGCGGTCGAAGGTCTTGGCAAAGATGCCGAGCTCCATCACAGACCTCCGGTCACCTCAGCCAGGCGCACCCAGTCCCCGGACTCCACCGAACGGGCGATCGCGACCATGCCGCGTACACTCGCCAGCCCGTCGACCGCGGTGGCCCCACGGGGAGTTGAGCCGCTACTGGCTGACCGGGCGAGATCCTCGATCTGCAGCCGGAAGACGTTGGCGTCGGCGCCGACCGGCTGGTGGTACTGATCGTTCCTGGTCGAGAACGCCTGCACTTCGGCCGACCTCAGATACCAGGGGTTGAAGAGCTTGCCGACCACGCTGCCCGCGCTGCCGTACACCTGGAAGCCCTCCCACCAGTCCATCCGGACGGCGACCGTGAGGTCGAGCTGACCGAGGCATCCGTTGGCGAACTCTGCTTCGAGGAACCAGCAGTACACGCCGGCCTTGGTCGAGAGCCGAGCCCGGATCGCGGTCATCGGTCCGCCGAGATAGCGCGCGGTGTCGAGCAGGTGACTGCCGTGGCCGAGGACGAGGTAGCGCTCCCGATCAGCCTTGGGATTGCCCGGCGGGCGCTTGGCCGCGGCACTGGTCTCGATGATCGGCTGCAGGGTGTCGGTGATGGAGTAGCGATAGCTGGAGTCGCAGTACCAGTGCTTCAGGCCGATCAGCTCGCCGATCTCGTCGCGGATGAAATCGCGCGCGAAGGCCACCCCCGGGTCGTACCGTTTCTCGTGGCCGACCAGCACGATGCGCTGGTGACGTTCGGCGGCAGCGACCAGGGCCTCGGCATCCTCGACCGTGGTGGCCATCGGCTTCTCGACCAGCACGTGCTTGCCGGCCTCCAGCGCCTTGATCGCCAGGGGGACGTGGAACTGGTCGGACACGGCGACGATCACCGCATCGAGACCCTTGTCAGCGAGCATGGCGTCGTAATCGGCGAAGGTGGTGGTCGGTCGATGGATCAGCGCCATCCGTTCGCGCAGATCGTCCGCCGCGTCGCAGATCGCGTAGAGGTCGACCCCGACCGCCTTCCGAGCCGCCAGGAAATGGGCGGACTGGGCGATCTGCCCGGCGCCGAGAACGCCGACGGTGAAGCTCTCAGGCATGCATTGCTCCTGATCGGATGGGTCGCCGACAATCGAGAGCCTACGGCCGCATCGCGGGCTCAGTTCGATCGCGGCCGCGCTGACCGACAGAATTGGACTTCCTCGACCGCACCGGAAGGCACCCCGTGGTCCAACCGCAGAAGGCTCCCCAGCAGAAGACATCACAGCAGAAGGGGCCGAAACAACCGCAGGATCCGTACGCCCAACGCGGCAAGACGCTGGCCTCATCGGTGAAGCGACTCCAGGGCTGGGCCGGCTCGGATCCGTCGCGCAATGCCGAACTCGCTGACGCGCTCCTCGAGCTCACCGCGCATCGGCTGCTCGGTCATGGGTACGCGGCTGGCGTGGCGGACGCCCAGGACGCGGTCCGCCGAGCTGCGGATGCACTCGGCGCCAAGGGGCCCATCGGCCCGTACACCTCGGTCGACGATGCGGTGCGCTATCTCACCGCCGTCATCCAGCTGGCTGCGGTCCAGGTCGGTCTCGGACTCCCGGACGCGGCCGGTCGGACCATGGACGCCGTTCAGGACCTGCATAAGCAGCTCCGGACCCATCAGCTGGACGCCAAGGTCGAGCCCCAAACGGCCATCTGGGCCCTCGCGGCCCGGGCGCGCGCTGCTCTGGCCTCAGGTGATGCCGGTGGGGCGAATGCGTACGCGGATGCCGCGCTGGCCCGGCTGAACGAATCCGGGTTGCGTGATGACCCAGACGTCGGCTATCTGCCGCTGGATGTCGACCGGTTGCTGTCGGACTGTCGCTGGGCGGGCGGGCGACTCGACGAGGCGCTCGGCTATCTGCACGGCGCCAAGGATCGGTACGACGAAGCGGCCGTCGTCCGGCTCCGCGAGCCCGGCCGGCTGAGTCCGGCCCTGCTCGAACGACTCGCCGATCCGCTTTTCGGCCTGTATCGGGACATGGCCGACCGGCTGGCCGCGCACGGCGACGTTGATCTCGGTCTGGTCACCCGGCGAGCCCTGGTCGATCTCCTGCGCGATCTGGCCGGGAGGCTCGGCGGGCGCGCCCCGGTCCAGCTCGGTCTGGCCTGGTCCGATCTGGCCGATGACCTGCTGCGGGCCGATCGCGTCGAGGAGGCGGACGCCGCCACGAGCGAAGCATGGGGTCTCGGCCTCGATGGGTCCGCCGGCCTGCTGATCGGGGCCAGCCGGGCCCGCCTGCTCGCCCGGACGGGGCGAAGTGCTGAGGCGGCGACGTTGCTTAAGCGGATCTTGCCCGAACCGACTGCGCCGGCCTCGGCCGGTCGCGCTGTGGGTCTGCTGGCGCTGGGTGAGGTCCTCCGTGCGGACGGTGATCTCGAGGGGTCGGCGTCGGCCAGGGAGGCGTACGCGACGCTGGCTGCTGAGCTGGTGGGCACTGAGCTCGACGCCGACGACCAGCCGGCGGCCGTGCAGGATCTGGCCCGCGGGGTCGTCGCGCGGGGTCGGTCGGCGATCAGCTGGGCATCCGTCTCGACGGACGACTCCTATGCGTTGGCCACGGCGTCGACGGATGGCGGCGATTCGGATTCGGCCGAGTTGGAGACAGCCCGGCAGCGCGAGACGGCCGCGTGGCTCGCCGCCGAGCGGGCCGAAGCACACCGGCTGGAGCAGGAACGCGAGGTGCAGGCTCGGCGCGAAGCCGAGCAGCGCGAGACGGCGCGGCTCGAAGCCGAACGGCTCGCGGCCGAGAAGGCCGCCGCCGAACAGACGCGAATCGAGGCCGAGCGGAAGCTCGAGGCCGAGCGTCAAGCGGCCGCCGAACAAGCCGAACGCGAGGAGCGCAAGCGTCGGCGGGAGGAGCGCCTGGAGGAGCATCGTCTGGAGATGGAACGTCGCGCTGCCGAGCAGGCCGAAGCCGACCGCGCTCTGACGCCGCACTCCGACGAGGAACTGGACGTCGACGAGGAGCCCGCCGAGCGGGAGCCTGTTGCGCCCGACGTGGTTGAGCCCGAGCCGGTTGCGTTCGAGCCGGTCGAGCCAGAACCCGCGCCGGAGCCCGAGCCAGAACCCGAGACGGTCGCCCATGAGCCTGAGGCGGTTGAGCCTGAGGCGGTTGAGCCCGAGCCGGTTGAGCCGGAGCCGGTTGAGCCGGAGCCAGAGCTGGTTGGGCCTGAGCCAGAACCTGACCTGGTCGCGCCCGAGACGATCGAGCCGTTGGACGAGGTCACCGTGGCTGAGCAGGATTGGCGCGACGCCAAGAGCCGGGGAGACCGGCGGGCGGCCCGGGCTGCGCTCGAACGGCTGGTCGAGCTGCTCCGACCCCGCGCAGGGGTAGACCTGTCGGCGTACGGTCTGCGCCTGCAGGTAGCCCTGGAAGAACTCTCCAGCGCCCGCTTCCGGAGCGGGGACGTCTGGGGTTCACGCGCTCCCGCCAAGGAGGCCAAGGCCCTGGCCAAGACCCTCAGCGACTCCACTCCCTGAGCCGGAGGTAACGCTCGCTGAGCCTGTCGAAGCGCAAGGGCGAGCAGCGACTTGATCTTGCCCGCCCGAAACCGGAGCCGGGGCTACGTTCGCTGAGCCTGTCGAAGCGCACGCGAAAGTGGCACCTGGATCCGACCCTTCGACAAGCTCAGGGATCGTTGGCTGGTTGCCGAAATCCAGCGGTCCGGGACTCGATCCGACCCTTCGACAGCTCAGGGAACGAAGCCGGTCAATCCACCTGATCGCACTGGGCACGAGATCGCGCCAGCAAGGACGAGGAGGTTCGCATCACTGTGTGAGCGTCAGCTCCAACCGATCGAGCATGGCCTCGAGCGAAACTTCGAACTCCTCGGCGCTCCGGTCTTCGCTGAGCTTGTCCCGGAGCCGGACGATGGTCGGACTCTGGCTCAGATCGACTTGGCCGTCTTCGTTGGGGATCTGAGCGTCTCCCTCGTCCAAGGCCAACCCGACCGGCGAGGTCGCTGCCTCCCGGCCAGCCGCCTCGAGCAGCAGATGCCCGAGCAGAAAGCTGCTGAACGAGCGATAGGTGTCGACGACCTGCTGGTCGGTGAAGCCGTGGCGCGAGAGGGTCGACAAGAAGTCCTCGACCAGTCCGATGCTCCGCAACGGCGGTCGGAGCCAGGGCGTTGAGGGGTGTCGGGTCGCCACCAATGGGAACGCGGCTGGATGATCGACGGCGATTCGTCGCACCGCATGGGCCAGGGTCTGCAGATAGCCCTGCCAGGACTCGCCCAGCTGCTCGTCCAGATCAGCGTGCAAACCCTCCATCAGTTCACTGACCACGGCTTCGAGCAGATCCTCTCGCCCGGTGACATAGCGGTAGAGCGACATCGCCTCCACCTGCAACTGCTGGCCCAAACCCCGCATGGTCAGGCCTTGGGCACCGTGCCCGTCGATGTAGATCAGCGCCGCGGACACGATCACTTCTCGGTCCAGGTTCTTCCCGGACCCTCCATTGTCGGCCGTCGATCCGTGAGCTGGAATGGCGCGACCTCCTCGTGAATAGTTCCGGGACCCGAATGAAGACCCCCAGCCTTACGTTGTAAGGCTGTACCGTTTACACTGTAAACAACAGAGGCTTACACCGTAAACCGCCATGGGCGATGCGCTAAGTCTGACCCACAGAACGATCCCCGAGAAGGGAAACGTGCAATGACCTATCCATCCGAAGAGCCTTACGGCTCTGGGACCTCCACGACCGACGTCGCCAGAGGCGAAGCCGCCAACGTGAAGGACACCGCGGTCGAGGCCGGCAAGAATGTCGCCGCCACGGCCAAGGACGAAGCGACCAATGTGGCCGCCGAGACCAAGGAACAGGCCAAGAGCCTGATCAGTTCGGTGACCAGCGAGGTCCAACAGCAAGCGGGCACCCAGCAACAAAAGATTGCGAGCGCCGTGCACTCGATGTCGAAGGAACTGAGTGGTATGGCGTCGGGCTCGACCGAGTCCGGACCGCTCACCGATCTGGCTCACCAGGCGGCCCGCAAGGGCGGTGACATCGCGAACTTCTTGGAGAGCCGAAAGCCTGCCGATGTGTTGGCCGAGGTGACCTCCTTCGCCCGCCGCCGACCGGTGATGTTCCTCGCCCTCTGCGGCCTGGCCGGGGTCGTCGCCGGCCGGATCACCCGCGGCGCCGTGGCGGCCAACACCGACGTCGACTCGCCCTCGCCTTCGCCGGCGGCAGCCGATTACCCCGGCGGGCGCCAGCCGCTGGCCAGCGTGCCCACGTACGAAGCGCATGATCTGGCGGCAGCGCCGGCGGCCCCAGCCCCCGTCGGCGCTCCCGCTTCGATGGTCGAAGAGCTGCCGACCACCTACGAGGACAGCTGGGCCAGCGACGCCGACCTCGACCCGTCCCCCGGCTTCGGTCAAGATCCGGCCGCCGGCCGATCGGATGCGATGCGATGAGCGAGTACGCGACCAGCGCTCCCGCCACCTCACCGCCCGGGGCCCAGGACACCTATCAGGCCAAGCGGTCGGCCTTCGAGTCCGAGGACGGCCGCAGCATCGGCGCACTCCTCGGTGATGTGACCAGCAACCTGTCGACCCTGATGCAGCAGGAACTCGCGCTGGCCAAGGCCGAGGTCCGTCAGTCGGGCACTCGGGCCGGCAAGGGCGCCGGGCTGTTCGTGGGCGCTGCCATCGGCGGCCTGTTGTTCTTGGTCTTCCTCTCCGTCAGCGCCTGGTGGGGACTCGGGAAGATCATCGGCAACGAGTGGTCAGGACTCGTCGTTGCGGCGGTTTGGGCCATCGTCGCCGGAGTGTTGGCGCTCGCGGGCAAGAAGGAATTCGAGCGGATCCGCGGTCTCGCACAGACCACGGAAACCCTGAGCAAAGTACCGAATGCCGTCAAGGGCAACGAAGAGGAGAACCGATGAGCACCACCAGCCAGGACCCGGACGAGATCCGCGCCGACATCGAGCGCACCCGCGCCGAACTGAGCTCCAACGTCGACGTTCTGACCGATACCGCCAACCCGAAGCACATCGCCAATCGCCAGGTCGACAAGGTCAAGGACAGCGCGCGCGGCCTCAAGGAGAAGGTGATGGGTGCGCCGGACGATCCCTATGACGGCGGCGCGGTCGGTGACGCTCGAAACGCGGTGCAGGACCGGGCCGCCGCCGTCGGGGACGCCGTCTCCGATGCGCCGGCCCAGCTCAAGCAGCGGGCCCGAGGCAACCCCATGGCCGCTGGCCTGATCGCTTTCGGTGCGGGGTTGTTGATCTCCTCGCTGATCCCTTCGTCGCAGAAGGAACGGCGGGCGGTCTCGACGCTGCAAGAGAACCTTGAGCCGCTGAAGGAGAAGGCCACCGAGGCGGCCAAGGAGATCGCGGAGAATCTCCGAGAGCCGGCTCAGCAGGCGGCCGAGTCGGTCAAAGCCACCGCGACCGACGCCATCAGCAATGTCCAGGACGAAGGCGACGCCGCCAGGCGGGACGTCCAGAGCCAGGCCGTCGACGCCAAGGATGCGGTCCAGCAACACTGACCGCGACGGTCAGCCCGACAGCGCTCCGCGACAAGCGTGACCTGTCAAAAACGACGCACCGCCCGGGTGTCCGGAGCCCGACCGACCGGACGCCCGGCGGTGACGCCGACTGTCGACCCTCGCCGATCCTCGAGCTCAGACGGCTTGCTCCACCACCGAAAACCGCCAGCTCGTCGTCGACCGGTACTCCTCGCCGGGCCGCAGCTCCGTCGACGGGAACGACGGCTGGTTGGGCGAATCCGGGTAGTGCTGGGTCTCCAGGGCGATGCCGGCGCCTTGGCGGTAGGTGCGGCCAGTGGTCCCGACGATGCTGCCGTCCAGAAAGTTGCCCGTATAGATCTGGATGCCCGGCTCGTCGCTGAACACCTCGAGGCGGATGCCCGAGACCGGCGAGGTCAGCGTGGCATGGCGTCGCTCCCCCGCCCCGCGGATGACGAAGTTATGGTCGACACCCCGAGTCAGCATCAGCTGGGGATGGGGTACGCGAACCCGTGGGCCGATCACCACCGACCGCTGGAAGTCGAACGGCGTACCGGCAACCGGCTGGAGCTCACCGGTGGGGATCGATGCCGAATCGACTGGCGTGAAGGAGTCCGCTTCGCCGGTAAGCACGTGATCGTCGGTTGTGCCGGCCTCTTCGCCGGACAGATTGAAATAGGTGTGATTGGTCAGGTTGACGATGGTCGGCCGATCGGTGGTTGCGACGTACTCGACCCGGACCGTGTCGCGCTCCACCGTGTAGGTCACGGTGGCGTCGAGCCGACCCGGGAACCCCTGGTCGCCATCTGCGCTGACCAGACCCAGGGTGAGGCTCGTCTCCCCTACCGCGATGGTCGACCAGCGCCGCGCGTGGAAGCCGTCCGGCCCGCCGTGCAGCGCGGTGCTCCCCTCGTTCGCCGGCACCACATACGTCTGTCCGTCGAGCTCGAATCGCCCCTCCGCGATCCGATTGGCGTACCGTCCGACGACGGCCCCGAAGTACGCATCCCCGGTGACGTAGTGGTCCAGGTCGCCGTAGCCCAGCACAACATTCACCGGCCGGCCGGCGCGATCGGGCACCGTCAAGGTCCGGACCACCGCACCCAGGTCGAGGATTTCGAGTGTCGGGCCGCCGGCGCTCGGCCCGGTGATCAGATGCGCGCTGATCGGCTCACCGGTGCGGAGCTCGCCGTACAGCCGGCTGACGACGGTCACCGGAGACCGACGTCGGGAAGGTCATGGTCCAGCCCTCGATGCGCCATGGTCAAAAACCTAGTACCTGCCGCCCCTGAGTCGCCGGCATCTTGGGCGTCACCGCGTCACCGCGTCACCGCGTCACCGCGTCACCGCGTCACCGCGAGCAAACGGGCCGGATGGGCGGGGGTGATGCCACACACGCCGGCAACCGGCGCTACGAGTTCTACGTCCGGCGCCGTGCCAACACGCTGACCTGGACCTACGCCGACGACGTCAGCAAGCCGGCGGTCCGCCAGGAGGTCGCCGACTGCCTGATCCAACGCCTCACCGAGATGGCCCGCGAGCGTTGACCGTTCGTCGCCGGTGGACCATCCGCTATCAGGTCGCGGTCAGCTTCACCAGATAGGAATGCTCCGGGTGGATCGGCAGCAACTCGAGGCCTGAATGGGCCAGGACCCGACCGCTCAGGGTGAGCCCTTCGCGCGTCCACGGGGGCGAGGTCGTGGTCAGATCATGTGGATCGACCGGATGCTCCAGCGCCACCGCGTACGCGAGGTCCGGATCCAAACCGGCGAATGTCACCCGTCCCGGCGGCCAGGTGTGACTGCGCTGCAGCGTGGTCACCCCGAAGAGTGCTTCGCGGCGATCGGTCGACACGACCCCACTGACCCAGATCGCCGGATCCGGATGATCGAGGTTGACGACCGTGCCCGAGTGCAGCAGGTCGCGGTTCCGCTTGTGCAGGGCCACCCAGTCGGCGAGCGCTGCGAGTTCTCCGTCGGTGATTTCGGTGAGATCCCACTCGATGCCGAAGTGCCCCCAGATCCCGGTCATCGCCCGGAAGGCCAGATCGTGGCGGCGCAGCGTCGTGTGGGCCTGTGGCGAGCCGATATGCGTGCCGATCAGCTCGGGCGGCAGCAGCACCTGGCTGTAGCGCTGGATCTGTTGCCGTTCGAGGGCGTCGATGCAGTCGCTGGCCCACACCCGATCGGTCCGTTCCAGGATGCCGAGATCGATCCGGCCCCCACCGCCGGCGCAGGTCTCGATCTCCAACCCCGGATGGGCCGCTCGCAACTCGTCGAGCAGCCGATAGACGGCCAGGGTGTGGTCGTGAACGCCGGGCGTCCCGTGCGGGGTGTGCCCGGCATCGTTCAAGTTGCGGTTGTGATCCCACTTCAGATAGCTGATGTCGTAGGTGTCGAGCAGCCGGTTGAGGCTGTTCAGGACGTGCTCGTAGGCACCCTCGTGCCCGAGGTCCAGCACATGCTGGTTCCGCGAGGCCAGACCGACCCGGCCGCCGGCGCTGAAAATCCATTCCGGGTGGGTCCGCGCGAGTTCGGAGTCGAGGTTGATCATTTCCGGCTCGACCCAGAGGCCGAACTGCAGGCCGAGCGACCGCACGTGGTCGACCAACGGCGCCAGTCCGTCCGGCCAGACCGCGTCGGACACGTACCAGTCGCCCAGACTCGACGTGTCGTCACGCCGGCCGGCGAACCAGCCGTCGTCGAGAACGAAGCGCTCCACGCCGATTGCGGCCGCCTTGTCCGCCAGTGCGCGCAGCTTGCCCAGGTTCTGCTGGAAGTAGACCGCCTCCCAGGTGTTCAGCAGGACAGGCCGGGGTGATACCGGATGGATCGACCTGCCCCGCAGATATTGGTGAAACCGCCCGGCCAGCTGGTCGAGGCCTTCGCCGTAGCTCGCGTACGTCCACGGAGTGCGGTAGGTCTGGCCTTCGGCCAGAATGACCTCGTCCCGCTCCAGCAATTCGGCTGAGCCGAGCACCCGAGCCCCGTTGTGCAGCCGCTCCGCATACATGTTGTGGTTGCCGCTCCAGCCGAGATGGATGCCCCAGACCTCGCCGTGCTGGTGACCGAAACCGGCCGTCCCGGCCATCAATAGGTACGCCGAATCCAGGCCCGGCCGACCGAGTCGCGATTCCCGCGAATGCACCCCAATGCCGAAGGGCTGGCGCTGCGGAATCCGCTCCATCGTGTGCCGCCCGGAGAAGTCGAACAATTCGACCGCTCTCGAGGGGACCGGCAGCACCAGGCGTAGGACTCCGACCGAATAGGGCTCCGCCCCGTCGTTGCGGAGTACACCCTGCAGCCGCAGCAAGCCGGAGTCGGTGAGCTGGAGCTCGATAGCCAACGACAGTCGGGCCGTCTGATCGGTGGCCTCGACGGTCAGCCTCTGGGCACCGTCGATCGCGCCGAGGCGAGCGGTCTGCACGCGGAAGGCGGTCGACCAGTCCCGTCCCACCCGTCCGCCCTCGAGACCGGGTCGGCCGAGCCAGGCCGCGGCATGTTCAGGAAGCACCGTGATCTGGTCCGCGATATCCATCGGGCTGTCCCCGAGCGGCGGGCGGACCGCGAGCATCAACTGGCCCAGTTGATCTTCGTCCAGTTCACCGAGGTCGGCCCCCCAGTGCCGGACGGTGGGCAAGCGCCGTTTCGACAGATCGATCACCACGCTGACGCCATTGGCTCGCAACTGCAGCACGGGCTTGAGATCGACGTCGAAGACGACATCTTCAGTCACGAGAAGCCCTTCAGTGGAAGCGAAAGAGGCGCCTTCCAGAAGGTGGATCCCTGGGATGCGCCTCTCCGGTGGAGCCTACTGGAACAGCTGATTGACCTCGTTGTTGGCCTCAGTCAGCGAAGAGGGCTCGGACTTGCGGTTGGCCACGGCGTCCATCGCCGGCGCCATGATGCCGTCGATCTGCAATGCATGGTCGGTGTCGGGAAAAGAAGGTGGTCTTGTCCTTGATGTGCGCGGTGAACGTGGAGACGTCGATCTTCTCGGCCTTGAAAGGCCGCCTCCGCCTTGTCGGTCGACGCCGGAATTGCCGGGAAGACGATCCAGTTCTCGCCGACGATGTTCCGGCAGTCGGGCGACCCAAGGCACTCGACCCACTCGACGGCCGCCGCCTTGTTCTGCGAGCCGATGTAGACCGAGTCCGCCAGACCGTTGTATAGGCTCGCCCGCATGCTCGACGGCCCGACGGGGGGCGGAGCCAGCGTGGTCTCCACGCCCTTGTAGCCGAACGTGGTGTTGATCATCCACGAGCCGTTGGTGATCATGGCGTATTTGCCGGCGCCGTAGAGGTCGGCGGAGCTCTGACCGGTCACGGCCGCGACCGAAGGCATGTAGCCCTTCTCGACCATCGAGTAGAACCAGCCGATCGTTGCCTGGAAATTGGCGTTGTCGGAGTCGTAATGAGTGCCCCAGGGGTTCTTGTCGGTGTACAGGAAGCCGTTGGAGCCGGTGTACATGCTCCACTGGGTCTGGCCGACTTCGCTGCCGGACCCGCCGTCCAGTCGACGCTGGAATCCGTGTACTTCGACATCGTCTTCCAGACCATCCTCGCGGTCGCCATCGCGGTGCTGATGCACCGGCTCACCAACACGAGATGCGCGCACCATCACGCCGCGCTGGGAGTTACACCAGTAGATAGAAGCTCCGCAAGGGGTTCTGCGGGTTTTGTTAAGTGATCGTCTCGGCGCGCGATCACCGCGGACCCGGCCAGAGCCTCCACGTCGGCGGTGGCGGGTCTCGTTCGGTCACTGGTGCCCGGTAACGCTCGGACAGCCCCCAAAGGCCACAGGAATCGGGTTTCGTGTGGCAACCATCACGCCAGGGGGATTTGTCGGCAGACCCTCTGGCGAGATCCCATGCTGGCGAGCCGCCTTGCGCGACGCCGCGCGGCGCCATCCCACCTTCAGAACTTCCAATCCTGAGAGAAGGATCGTCAACGATCATCTACGGCAGTAGATTGACCCCCGACCTATTGGCGACGACGCGTATGGGAGCACCTCGGCATGCAGGGCCGAAGATCTGGAGGGCCTTGGGTCACAGCTCTGCGCACGGCCGGACGGCCTCGCAGGACCTGATGAATGCCTCCGAGGTCACGGGTTCGGCCGATGTCGTCGACCCCGGAGCTCGATCCGCCCCCCACCCGCACCGACGTCGCCCGGCGCGCCGGGGTGAGTACGGCCGTGGTCAGCTATGTGATGAACGGCGGTCCACGCCCGGTCGCGCCGGAGACCGCGGCCCGGGTCCGAGCAGCCCACGACGCCCTGCGTTACCGCGCGAACGCCAATGCCCGCGCGCTGCGCAAGGGGACCACGGAGATGCTCGGCCTCGTGCTCCCCGACATCAGCAACCCGTTCTTTTGCCGAGTACGCGCTGGCGATCGAGTTGACCGCCGCCGCGCAGGGCTATCTGCTCGTGGTGGCCAACACCAACGCCGACGTCGCCACCGAGCGACAGATCGTGGCTGACCTGAGCGGCCGACACGTCGATGGTTGATGCTCTGCCCGGTGTGCTCACCCTCGGAACTGGCCAATCCCGAGCATCTAAGTCGCCCGACCATCTTGATCAACTCCGCGTCACCGGTCCCTGGCCATCCGTCCTTGGGACCGTCGTCCGAGGCCGGCGCGCGGAGAGCGGTGGACCACCCGATCACTGTCCATCAGCTGGCATCCGTCGCGTTGATCATGGGCAAATCGAGCGACAGCGTGCCGGAGCCCCGCGAGCGCGGCTGGACGGCAGCCTTCCGGGCGCACGACCTCCCCCCCGGACCGATCGTCCGCACGAGCTTCAACCGGTTCGGCGGCTACGAAGCGGCCCAGCAGATCCTGTCCTGGTCGACCCGGCCGGCCGGCATCTTCGTCGCGTCGGACCAGCAAGCCAGTAGCACCCTGACCGCCATCCGTCGGGCCGGGCTCCGCTGTCCGGAAGACATCGCGCTGATCTCGTTCGACGGGACCTCGGAATCGGAGTACAGCTGGCCGCCGCTGACGGTCGTTCGGCAGCCGATCCAGGCGATGGCCGAAGCTGCCGTGTCGACCGTTATCGGCCCGGACCCGCCCGAGCTCACCCACCGCTCGTTCGACACCGAACTGGTCCTCCGGGAATCCTGCGGGTGCCAGGGTTCGCCATGATCATCCGGTGTAAATTGGTCCGCCATCCTGAGTCTGGTGGGGCGCGAGACCCTGCTCGACCACCGATCCGGACGGGCTGCGACACGTGTCGATATCTGCCAGGCCCGGCTCTCCGGGTCGTCCATTTCATTCTGTCCGAAGGAGCCCCATGACCCCCGCCGTCAGCCTCAACGTCACCGTGCACGAGGCGGATGTCTGTGTCGTGCTCGATCTGACCGACGGACGGCTGCCCGCCATGGTGCACTGGGGCAGCAATCTCGGACCGATCAGCACCGCCGATGCGGCCGCGATCGTTTTGGCTGGTCAGGATCCGGTCGCCGCCAATTTGGTCGACGAACCGATCCGCCTCTCCCTGCTGCCCGAGCACTGGACCGGTTGGGTCGGCCGGCCAGGCATCAGTGGCGCTCGCAACGGGCAGGCGTGGTCGCCGAAATTCACCACGACGGCGCTGCGCGTCGACGGCAGAGCGGTGCCCGGAGATCCGGCGAATCGACTGTTGTCCATCGACGGTCCGACCTCGATCGAGGTCGACGCCGAGGACCTGGCCGCCGAACTGAAGCTCACCTTCCGCTTCGACGTGCTGATCGGCGGCCTGATCCGCTCCCAGCTGGAGCTCCGCAACCTCGGCGGTCGCTACACCGTGCACGACTGTGTCGTCGCGTACCCGGTCCCTCAGACGGCCCGCGAGATCCTGGATTTCGCCGGACGATGGGGGAAGGAGCGCACCCCGCAGCGCGGCGTATTGCCGGTCGGGGTCCATCTGCGCGAGGGCCGCAAGGGCCGTACCGGAGCGGACGCGGCCACCCTGCTGCATCTCGGCGTACCCGGCTTTTCCTTCGCTGACGGCGAAGTGTGGGCCGTGCACACCGGATGGAGCGGTAACCACACCCACTATGCCGAACGGCTGTCGACCGGCGAACAGGTCATCGGTGGCGGTGAGTTGCTGCTGCCCGACGAGGTGATCCTGGACCGTGGCGCGAGCTACACGACGCCGTGGATCTACGGCTCGTACGGTGTCGGTCTGGACGCTGTCGCCCGGCGCTTCCATCGCTTCCTGCGATCCCGGGAGAACCATCCGTCGGTCGATCGACCGGTGACGATCAACGTCTGGGAAGCGGTCTATTTCCACCACGATCTGGACAAGCTGGTGGCGTTGGCCGAGGCGGCGGCCGCACTGGGAGTTGAGCGGTATGTGCTCGACGATGGCTGGTTCGGCTCTCGCCGCGATGATCATTCCGGACTCGGTGACTGGACCGTGTCCAACGACGTCTGGCCCCATGGACTGCATCCACTGGTCGACCGGGTCACCTCACTGGGCCTGGAGTTCGGCCTATGGTTCGAGCCCGAGATGATCAACATCGACTCCGATACCGCCCGGGCGCATCCGGAATGGGTGATGGCGACCGGAGACCGGTTGCCGATCGAATCCCGGAGGCAACAGGTGATCAACTTGGGCATCCCGGAGTGCTACACCTACGTGCGCGACGCGATCCTGGCCATCCTCGACGAGTACGCCATCAGCTACCTCAAGTGGGACCATAACCGCGACCTCATCGACGCGGGCACCCAACCGTCGGGTCGGCCCGGAGTCCACGAACAGACGCTCGCCTTCTATCGGATGGTCGACGAGTTGAAGGCCGCGCACCCGGAACTCGAGATCGAGTCTTGTTCTTCCGGCGGCGCGCGGGTCGATCTCGGCGTCCTCGAGCGGACCGACCGGGTGTGGGTCTCGGACTGCATCGATCCGCTGGAGCGCCAGATCATGCATCGCTGGACCACGCAGCTGATCCCACCGGAGCTCATGGGCTCGCATATCGCCTCCGGACGATCCCACACCACGGGTCGGGTGCACGATCTCGACTTCCGCGCGTCGACCGCGATCTTCGGTCACTTGGGGATCGAGTGGGACCTGACCAAGGCGAGCCCGGCCGAGCTGGCCGAGCTGGCCGACTGGATCGCGCTCTATCGAATGCACCGCAGTCTGCTGCTCAGCGGCGACCTCGTCCGGATCGACCATCCCGACCCGGCCCAGGTCGCGGGTGGCGTCGTCGCCACCGACCAGAGCTCGGCCCTGTTCAGCTTCGCCTCGGTGGCGCGCTCCGAAGTGGTTTCGCTCGGACGGCTCCGTTTCCCCGGCCTGGATCCGGACCGCCGCTACCGGGTGACCCCGTTGATGCTGGCCGTGGCGCCGAGTGGTCTGCGCCCCCCGGCGTGGTGGGGCGTCACGATGCCGGACCACTTCGAACCGGCGATCGCCGGCGTGGTGGCCAATCCACTGGTCGACGGGCCGCCTCCCCAGGTCGAGCTGACCGGCGCTGCCCTGTCGACCTTGGGGGTGGCCGCCGCGCAGATCGATCCGGAACACGCGTTGCTCTACTTCCTCGAGGCGGTCGATGGCGTCGCCCGACCATGATCACAACGATCGCCGTGCAAGATCAACTCCGCAACCAGAGGTGCGCTTCGACAAGCTCAGCCGACGTAACCTCTGATGCCCTCGCGGAAGAAGCACACCCTGTCGCGCCCTGAGCCTGTCGAAGGGCAAGATCAACTCCCCTACCGGCGCGTGCGCTTGAACAAGCTCAGCGGACGTAGCACCCTCACGGGGGCAAGATCAACTCCGGCCCCGGCCGTCTGCTCGGTAGGAGGTCGTCGAGGTGTAGTCCTTGTGTGGACCGGTGACGTGCCAGGTGATCATGAACCCAGGGGACGCCTCGGCTACCAGTCCCCGGTAGACATCGGGTGCGCAGTCGTGCGTGGCCGGGACTCCGAGCGCCCAGTCGAAGAACGGTCGACCGTCGTCGAACCGCACCCGCCACGCGCCCCCGTCGAAGCGAAGCAACAGAGTACGGCTGAACGGCCTGGTCGCGCCGGCCCAATCCAACTCGCCGGACTCGTACCAGCGAAGCCCCTCACCGTCCGGCTCGAACGTGGCCGTGCCCCGAGCATGGCCCGTTGCTCGGAGCAACCGGTCGTCGATGATCCGCTCCAGCCGCCAACGGCCGATCAGGTCCGGCGGATTGAGGCCCACGGCACCGAGCATCCCATGCCCGTCGGGTCCGCCACCCCGCTCGATGAAACTCATGTGTACGTGAGTTTCCCTCACCCTGCACAGGTTGCAACGTGTGCAGACCGTCAGGAACTCACGTACACATGAGTTTCATACACGGCCGTCAGGCGTCACCGAGCGGCAATTCGTGCAGCACGCGCCAGGAGTCGTTCGACCAGGTGCCGGCGATCAGGAGCACCTGGTCGATCGCTGCGGTCACCGGCAGCATCGGTTGCACCGCCCGCTCGGCCGCCCGGACGGCTTCCAGGCCGCCGACGACCCGCTCGGCGACGGTGAGGTGCGGGATGACGTCCGGGTGTGCGCCCGCATAGGGCGGGTAGCCCGGGAACGCCTGCCAGACCGCGGCGGTCAACCGGCGGAACGGCCCGGACGGATTCGGGGCGAGCCAGAGAACGTCATCTCCGAACCACTGGGTTTGTTCAAACCGGCAGCCGAACGAGCCGATCGGGCAGATCGCCTCGCGCAATCGCCGCAACACCTCCTCATCGATGCCCGCCGGTTCCACGAACGGGAAGAGCACGGTGACGTGGGCGGGCACACCCCACGGAGCCGACTGATCGAGGGCTCGACGATGCTTTCCGACCACCCGCTCCAGCTCCGGCACCGGCACGATGAGGGCGGTTGCGATGGGCGGCGGCGCATCATCGGCCGGTTGAAGGAGGGGCATGGTTCGAAACCTCGATGATCCGTGATCAGGATTGCTCGGCGATGCAGGCCGTGCCGACCCGTCGAACTCCGATTCGGCCATAGACCCTCGCGACATCGTCGTCTTCGGCGGAACAGAAGACCGTACGAGGGCCGCGCGCGAGGGCGTCCATCGCCAAAACGTAGGTCAGCGAGGCGGCCAGCCCACGCCTCCGGAACGCCGGGAGTACGCCGACCCCGGTGATCTCCGAGGTGCCGCCGATCGGCGTGTGGGTGCCGCCGCCCACCAGACCGGCGCCGCCCTCGGACGAGTACGCGGCCGCGAACCGCACCTGACCCGGACCGCAGAACCTCGATCACGTCGGCGTCATCGGTCGTGATGGGAGCCGGCTGACCGGGTCGGGGCCGCGCGTACCTGGGCATCCCCGAGCCGGCGACGAAGAGCGTGCATGGCCCGACGTCCTCAGCTCGGGCGCCCACCCGGGCCACAGCGTCGCAGTAGGTCTCCAGCCGGCTGAGCAACTCGTCGCCATCCTCGGCCCCGACTGCCTGCTCCGCCGTCATGGCCCGGACACTACCCGCGCGGGCGCCCAGCCTCGCGCAACACGAGACAACCAGCGACTTACCCACGAAGTTTCGGAGGCAGATTGCCAGTTCCCCATGCAACATGGGGAACTGACAACCCGGCGGCGAGGATTCGGAGCCCCTGACTAAGTTGGCCGGATGGACTTCCGCTACCTGGGCCATTCGGGCCTCAAGATCTCAGAAATCACCTACGGCAACTGGCTCACCCACGGCTCGCAGTTGGAGAACGACCAGGCGACCGCCTGCGTACGCGCCTCCCTCGACGCCGGGATCACCACCTTCGACACCGCGGACGTGTACGCGAACACCATGGCCGAAACCGTGCTCGGTGAAGCGCTCAAGGGCGAGCGCCGCGAGTCCCTGGAGATCTTCACCAAGGTCTTCGGGCCGACCGGGCCGAAGGGCCACAACGACGTCGGGCTCTCCCGCAAGCACATCATGGAGTCGGCCCGCGCCTCGCTGAAGCGACTGCAGACCGACTACATCGACCTCTACCAGGCGCATCGCTACGACTACGAGACGCCGCTGGAAGAGACCATGCAGGCGTTCGCCGACCTGGTCCGGATGGGCGCGGTCCTCTACGTCGGCGTCAGCGAGTGGACAGCAGAACAGCTGCGGGCCGGTCACGCGCTGGCCCAGGAGCTCGGCATCCAGTTGATCTCCAACCAGCCGCAGTATTCGATGTTGTGGCGGGTCATCGAGGAAGAGGTCGTGCCGACCTCGCAGGAGCTCGGCATCTCCCAGGTCGTCTGGTCACCGATCGCCCAGGGCGTCCTGACCGGGAAGTACCGACCCGGCGAGCAGCCGCCGGAGGGCTCGCGGGCCACCGACGAAAAGGGCGGCGCCGACATGATCAAGCGCTGGATGGCCGACGAGGTCCTGGAGCGGGTGCAACAACTCCGCCCGTTGGCCGAGGAAGCCGACCTGTCGATGGCTCAGCTCGCGGTCGCCTGGGTGTTGCAGAACGACAACGTGGCCACGGCGATCATCGGCGCCTCCCGACCCGAACAGGTCCACGACAACGTCAAGGCGGCGGGGGTCAAGCTGCCGGCCGAGCTGCTGACCAAGATCGACGACGTGCTGGACACCGGGGTCGAACGCGACCCGCGGAAGACCGAGGAGAGCTCACCGAAGACCCGCGAGGTCTAAGGCCGAGACCGGCTGGCCCACCCGATGCAGTTCGAGCACGAGATCCTGGCGCAGCGGGTGATCTTCGCCACCGGTCGGGCCGCGGAGAGCGTCCGGGCCGAGGTCGAGCGGCTGGCCGCCAGTCGGTTGATGATCATCGCCGGCGGCAGCGCTCGGTCGACGGCCGACCGGATCACCGCCGACCTCGGGGTGGTGGTCCGGCATGACGAGGTCGCGATGCACGTGCCGGTCGCGGTGGCCGGGCGGGCCCGAGCAGTCGCCCGCGAGCACGCCGTCGACGCCCTGATCAGCATCGGCGGCGGCTCGACCACCGGCCTGGCCAAAGCGATCGCCCTCGACACCGGGCTGCCGATCATTGCCGTGCCCACCACGTACGCCGGCTCTGAGGCGACCAACGTCTGGGGTCTGACCGACGACGGCCGGAAGTCAACCGGGGTGGATCCGCGCGTGCTGCCCCGCTCGATCGTGTACGACGCCGACCTCACCCGATCCCTGCCGGCCGCGCTGAGCGTGGCGTCGGGGTTGAACGCCCTCGCCCACGGCATCGACTCGATGTGGGGACCGCAGGCCGACCCGATCGACCGGACCTTCGCCGGCGAAGGCATTCGGGCCCTGCGGATCGGCCTCCCGGGCATCGTGGCCGACCCCGACGACCGGTCCAGTCGCGAATCCACTCTCTATGGCGCGTACGCGGCGGCCGTGGCCTTCGCGTCGGCGGGATCGGGGCTCCATCACAAGATCTGCCACGCGCTCGGCGGGGCCTTCAACCTCCCGCACGCCCAGACCCACGCCGTCGTGTTGCCGTACGTGCTGGCGCTCAACGCGCCGTCGATGCCCGAAGCCGAGCAACGGATCGCGGCCGCTCTCGACGCCGACAGCGCCGATGCTGGGCTGGCCGCGCTGCGGACGCGGCTCGACGCACCACGCGCCCTCCGCGACTACGGACTGCTGGAGTCCGACCTCGATCGGGCCGTCGAGTTGATCCTGCCCACCGTGCCGCCGAACAATCCCACTCCGGTCGACGCCGACCGGCTGCGGCAGCTCCTGCAGGCTGCCTGGGCGGGCGCGGATCCGCAGCGCAACACTTGAATCGCCTCGTCGACTGAATCTGGTCGCCGAGACAGCAGCTGAACCCACCAAGGAGCCGACCATCATGACCGCAGTGAATCCGCACGGGCTGCACCACGTGACCGCAATCGCCACCGACCCCCAGGCCAACGTCGACTTCTATACCCGCGCACTCGGCCTGCGCCTGGTGAAGCAGACCGTGAATTTCGATGCCCCCGAGACCTACCACCTCTACTACGGCGACGAGCAGGGGACTCCGTCGAGCCTGTTGACCTTCTTCCCGTGGCCCGGTCTGCGGCCCGGCAAACAGGGCGCGGGGATGACGACGGCTACGGCCTTCAGCGTGCCCGGCTCGTCCCTCGGCTGGTGGCACGAGCGGATGAAGGCCCTGGAACTCGACGTCGAGGCCCCCCGCAGCCGGGACACCGACGAGGTGCTGACCTTTCGCGATCCGGATGGCATCGTGATCGATCTGGTCGCCTCCGACGGCGATCAACGCTCCGGCTGGGACGGGGTCTCCGACATCCCCGCCGAGCACGCCGTCCGCGGCCTGCACGCCATCACCTTGTCGGAGAAGCAGCTCGACCCGTCGGCCACCATGCTCACCGACCTGCTCGGGATGAGCGTGACCGGGGAGGACGGCGATCGCACGCGGTTCGGCATGGCCGGTGGTGGGACGGGCGCCCTGGTCGACGTGCGCGCGGGGGTCAACGATCCGGGTCTGCAGGCCGGCGGGACTGTGCATCACGTCGCCTTCCGCGCGCCCGATCTGGAGACCATGACGCTGTGGCAGCAGGAGCTGATCTCGCGCGGCGTCTCCGTCACCCAGATCCTCGATCGGCAGTACTTCAAGTCGATCTACTTCCGCGAGCCCGGTGGGGTGCTGTTCGAGATCGCCACCGACGCACCCGGTTTCGACGTCGACGAGCCGTTGCTCGAGCTCGGCCGGCACCTCAAGCTGCCACCGTGGCTCGAACCGGACCGCGCTCAGATCGCCGCCGCCCTACCGACGCTCCACCTCGACGTCGACGTCCCGTGACCGCAGACCTGGAGCGGCCCCACGTCTTCCGGCCGGCGACCGGCGAGCCCGCCGGCCCGCCGCTGCTGTTGTTGCACGGCACCGGTGGCGACGAGCATGATCTGCTGCCGCTCGGTGATCAACTGTCGCCCGGTGCGGCTGTCCTGTCGGTGCGCGGAACCGT
The DNA here is from genome assembly GCA_963731295.1 of uncultured Actinomycetota bacterium. Taxonomy (GTDB): domain Bacteria; phylum Actinomycetota; class Actinomycetes; order Propionibacteriales; family Propionibacteriaceae; genus Microlunatus. The sequence goes on along the minus strand of CAVSUP010000003.1, from coordinate 91,875 downwards.
TCTGGAGAACGGACTGCCGCGCTTCTTCCGCCGACTGCGCGAGGGGGTCTTCGACGAAGATGATCTTCGTCAGCGGACCGACGAGTTGGTCGAGTTCCTCGCCATCGCGAGCACCGCGTACGCGATCGAGGCCGGATCGCTGGTGGCCGTCGGCTTCTCCAACGGCGCCAATATCGCCTCGGCCCTGCTGCTGGGCCACCCGAAGGTGCTGGCTGGAGCGGTGCTGCTCGCGGCGATGATCCCGTACGCCGAACCGCCTACCGCCGATCTCACCGGCACTCCGGTGATCATCTCCAACGGCGACCGCGATTCGATGATCCCGCCGTCGATGACCGCGACGCTGGCCGCGCAGTTCCGGGACCGTGGGGCTGAGGTGACGACGCTCCCCCACGCCGGCGGTCACCAGATCGATGCCGCCCTTCTGCCTCAGTTCCGTGACCTGATCGCCCGGCGTCGCGACCGCGACGTCAGCTGATCCGGGCCTGCTGCACATGGGGTCGGGATTCCCAGAGGGCCCAGTCCCCGCTCACCCGGCCGGCGGCGTCGAGCAGCAGGGGCAGATAGTCGTGAAGCAGCTTCTCGGTCGAGGTCTCCGCCGCGTGCACGGTGATGTTCAGAGCCGCGCGGACGGTGCCCGAGCTGTCCCGGACCGGCGCGGCGATCGATCGTACGCCCGGCGCCAGTTCCTCGTCGGCCAGCGCCCAGCCCTGCGCGCGGATCCGGATCAACTCGCGCCGAAGATCGGCCTCGGCCCGTTCAGGGGCCGCCGGCAGGCCCGAGCGGCTCGGCTCGGACCGGGCGGCGACGAGATCGGCCTCGGTCAGGCCGGCCAGCAGCACCTTGCCCTGGGAGGTGCGCGCGGCCGGGAAGCGGGTGCCGATCTCGACCCGCAGCGCGATGATCTTGGGCACCGAGACCCGGGCGACGTAGACGATGTCCGAGCCGTCGAGCTGCGCCATCGATGACGATTCGCCGGTCCGGGCGACCAGCGCTTCCAGGTGCGGGCGCGCGAGCTCCCAGAGCCCGAGCGAGGCGATGTAGGCAATGCCAAGGCTCATCACCTTGGGCGTCAGCGCGTACGCGTGACCGGTGATGCGGACGTAGCCGAGCTCGGCCAGCGTCAGCAGCAATCGGCGAGCGGTCGGCCGGGCCAGCCCGGCGGCCACGGCGACCTCGCTCAGTGTCATCGACGGGTGGTTGGCGTCGAAGCAGGTCAGGATGTCGAGGCCGCGCGCCAGCGCCTCGACGAAGTCCGGCCCCCTGCCGCGTCCGGCCATATTCCACCTCTCAATCGCCCAGACCGGACCGGCCGGTATGCCGCTCCGGCTTCAGTCCTTCGCCTCCCCGAAGATCGACTCCCGTGCCTCTCGCGTCGAAGCCGACCGGTAGTCGGTGTAGGTGTACGGATTGTCCAGGACCTTGTCGTCGGCGGGCAGCTCGGGATGCATCCCCGCCTGCCAGACCTCCTCACCCATTGCGGAACGGAGATGATCAACAGTGGCTTCGACCGCCGTCCGCGCCTTGGCCAGATCGACCCCGACCAACTGATGATCTTGCTTGACGATCGTGCCGCCGATGATCACCGTGTGGACATCGGCCCGCTGGGCCTGGAAGACCACATGCCCGTACGGATTGAGCAACGGGAACGAGACCGGTGAGGCGTCGTTCTTGATCAAGATCAGATCGGCCTTCTTGCCGGGTTCGAGACTGCCGATGTCGTCCCGGTTGAGCGCTTGCGCGCCCCCGCGGGTCGCCCAGTTGACGACATGCTCGGCCCGCAGATGCGCACTGGTCACGGTGTCGCCGGCGACATGGGCTTCGAGATGCTCGCGGGCGCGATCGGCGCTGAGCGTGCTGCGCATCGCGGAGAAGAGGTCACCGCTCCACCAGACGCTGGTGTCCATCGACAACGACACCGGAATGTCATAGCGACGGACCTGCCAAGTGGGTGGATAGCCCTGACCCGCGCTCTGCTCCGACTCGGTCGACACGGAGACGGAGCCGCCGCTGGCCGCGATCCGCTGGTAGGAATCGGCGCTGAGGGTGGCAGCGTGGACGAAAACCGTTTCCGGGGTGGCGAAGCCGTTCTCATGCATCAGCCGGATGCCGTCATCGTTGGTGGCGCCCCAGACCCCGGCATGCGTGGTGACCGGCAGCTCGAGCTCGCGCGCCACCTCGAAGGCGGCCCGCTCCGGGAAGGTCGGATCGCCGGTGACGTCGAAGGCCAGCTGGACGCCCATCCGGTCGGTGGTCTTGCTCTTGCGATCTTCGAGGAAGCGTCGCACCTCCGGTTGCGCGGTCCACTCCCACGGACCGGCCTGGATATTCCCGTACGCGAGCACGAACCGGGCCGGAACTTCTTCGAGGGCCTCGACCGCTGCCGCCGCATGATCAACTGACTGCAGTCCGTGGGACCAGTCGACCGTGGTCGTAACGCCGGCGTCGATCGCCTCCAAGGCACCGAGCAGATTCCCCGCGTAGATGTCCTCGGGCCGGAACTTGCGACCGTGCTCCAGGTAGTACCAGACGAAGTATTGGGTCAGGGTCCAGTCGGCACCGTAGCCACGCATCGCGGTCTGCCAGAGGTGCCGATGCGTGTCGATCATCCCGGGCATCACGACGCCTCCGGACGCATCAATCTCGACGGCTCCGGGCGGCGCCTCCAGATTGACCCCGACGGCGGCGATCTGGTCGCCGATCACCAACACGTCAGCATCGACCAGCACCTGACTGCTGGTATTCATGGTGAGCACCGTCCCGTGCCGAAGCACTGTCCCCGGGTCGCTCGGCCGATCCGATTTGTTCTCAGACACACACCCTCCTCGGTGTTCAACCCCCGGACGGGCGTCCGCAATACGGTCGGCCCGTAGAACCTCACCAAAAGCTACGCCCCCCGTTCGGCCCTGTCCATGCCTTCTTGACTGTCCATGCCTTCTTGACATGACCTGGCGGGCGAGTGACACTCAAAAAGCGAAAACGGATGATCGTCCGTTGAGTGGACACAACTGGGTGGTGATCGTGGCGAACGAGACGCCAAGCGGACCGTTAGCCGGTCTGCTGGTCGCCGACTTCTCCCGCATCCTCGCCGGCCCCTACGCGACGATGCTGCTCGGTGATCTCGGCGCCGACGTAATCAAGGTCGAGGGCCCACGAGGCGACGACACCCGCACCTGGCAACCCCCGGTCCGGGACGGGGTGGCGACCTACTACCTGGGGATCAACCGCAACAAACGCTCGATCGTGCTCGACTTCGCCGACCCGGATGATGCGGTGGTCGCCCGCGAGCTGGCTCGCCGCGCCGACGTGGTCATCGAGAACTTTCGACCCGGCGGGCTCACCCGCTTCGGCCTCGACTACGACACGGTTGCCGCAGTCAACGCCAAGATCATCTACGCCTCCATCAGCGGCTTCGGTACGACGGAGAAGGGAGCAGCGCTGCCGGGCTACGACCTCATTGTCCAGGCCATCTCGGGTCTGATGAGTCTGACCGGCGACCCGGACGGGCCGCCGTACCGGGCGGGCATCTCGGTCTTCGACGTGATGGCTGGTCTGCACGCCACCATCGGCGTCCTGTCCGCGCTGCACAAGCGACACGAGACCGGCCACGGTCAACACGTCGAGGTGAATCTGCTCTCCTCGGCCCTGTCCGGCCTGGTCAATCACGCCAGCGCGGTGGTCGCCGGCGGCGTTGTGCCCTATCGGATGGGCAACAGCCATCCGAGCCTGTTCCCGTACGAGCCGCTCCCCTGCGCCGACGGTGACTTGATCATCACCGCCGGGAATGACGGTCAGTTCCGCAAGCTCTGCGAGGTGCTCGGACTGCCCGAACTGAGCGAGGATGCGCGGTTCGCCCATAATCAGGACCGGACGGCCAATCGTGATCAACTTCGCCCGCTGCTGGTGGCACGGTTGGCGACCCGGACCAAGGCCGAGTGGTTCCGCGAGATCATCGCCGCCGGCGTGCCATGCGGACCGATCAACACCCTGGACGGCGGTGTGGCCTTCGCCGAGGAGATCGGTCTCGATCCGGTGATCGAGGTGGCCGGCCCCGGTCGATCGGTCCCGTCGATCCGCAATCCGATCACCCTGTCCGAGACCCCCGCGGACTACCGCTATCCACCGCCCGGATTGGATGAGCACGGGGCAGCGATCCGTTCCTGGCTGGGAAGTCCGGAGAACTGATGACCGATCCGCACCTGGAGTTTCCGACCTCGCTCGGCACGTCGGATGCCGAGCACATCCGGCTGCTCGGCCTCGACGTGGCCGAGGACCTGATGGGACAGGTCGGCTTCGGCGAACTGGCCTTCTGGCTGGTGGCGCTGCGCCGACCGTCACCGTCGGAGGTCCGGGTGTTCGAGGCGGTGCTGGTGGCCCTGGCTGATCATGGATTCACCCCGACCGCCATCGCCGCCCGGCTGACCTACCTGTCGGCGCCAGACTCCTTGCAGGGCGCCCTGGCCGCCGGACTGCTGGGCGGCGGATCCCGCTTTCTCGGCGTGACCGAGGACTGCGGCAGCTATCTCCACGAGGCCCTTGCCGGTCACGGCAATGACCTGCCGGTCGATGAATCGGGCTGGGATACGCTGGCCCTCGCCACGGTCCGCGCCACCCGCGCGGCCGGCCGGCTGGTCCCCGGACTCGGTCATCCCGTGCACAAGATCACCGATCCGCGGACGCCGGTGTTGATCAAGATCGCCACCGAGGAGAAGCTGCACGGACCGCACCTGCAGCTGTTCGAAGCGATCGGCCGGGTCCATGATCAGGTGCTCGGCCGACGCCTGCCGCTGAACGGGGCCGGCGTCTGCGGTGCGGCCCTCGCTGATCTTGGACTGCCGGTCGAGCTGCTTCGCGGCTTCGCGCTGTTGGCCCGCGCGGCCGGACTTCTCGGTCAGCTCGCCGAGGAACGACGAAGGCCTATCGGCATGGACATCTACCGCGCAGTCGACGGCAACGCCACCTATGTCGACCCGCACCAGGAGCTGGACGAGGAGGAGCGCTGATGGCCACCATCGCCGCAGTGATCGCGTCGACCCACCACCCGTTCTACTACCGGGCCAGTAGGGCGACCGGCGCCGATCGCCCGCCCTTCGCCGATGAGTGGATCGAGAAGATCGAGCGCTTCCGGACCACGCTGACCCGGGCCAGGCCCGATGTGCTGGTGATGGTGGGCAGCGACCACTTCCACCAGTTCTGGCTGGACAACATGCCGCAGTTCCTCGTCGGCAAGGCGCCGTTCTTCGACGCCAACTTCTACAACGAGGAACGCGAATTCGGACTGCCGAGGATGACGCTGCGCGGACAGGAGGATCTGGCGGCCCACATCCTGCGCAACGGGCTCGACCAGAGCTTCGACCTGGCCTTCAGCAACGAACTGCGCATCGACCACAGCATCACCTGCCCGATCATCACGCTGCGGCCGGAGGCGGACCTACCGATCGTGCCGATCTACACCAACATCTTCGCGCCGCCGATGCCGCAGCCGCGACGGTTCGTCGAGCTCGGACGGGCGATCCGGGAGATGGTCGAGAGCTGGCCGTCCGAGCTTCGGGTCGCGATCATCGGCACCGGCCATCTGTCGCTGGAGCTGGGCGGTCCGAGGCAGTTCGGCCCCCACGGTCCGGATCCGGACTTCGACCGCCGCGCGGTGGAGTGGATCGCCACCAGCAATCTCGACGGGTGCTTGGCCGAGGTCACCCTGGACAGCCTGCACGCTCCCGGAAACGCGACGCACGGATTCATGGATTTCATGTTGATGATGGGGGTGGCCGGTGATGGAGTCACGGCTGATCATGTGGACACCCTCGACCTCTTCCACACCATGGAGGCCTACTTCACCTGGTATCCGAAGGGCAGCGCGCGATGAGCAAGTATCTGTTGAACAAATTCCTCTACACGATCGACCGCGATCCGGTCCTGGTCGAGCGCTATCGCAGCGATCCTCACGGCACGGTGGCCTGGTGGGAGGAGGAGATGGCCGGAAAGATCTTGAACTGCATCGACGACGAACGAAGTACCTGGCCGGCCTTCAACGAGGACGAGCGGCGGGCGCTTCGCGACCATGATCATGTGACGCTGTTCTCGATGGGAGCTCATCCGTTCCTCACGTTGACGCTCTTCATCGCCATGTTCGAACGCGATCACGGACCACTGGAATATCAGATCGCTTACGGTAAGGCCATGGCCCACCTCCAGCTCCCCTACCCCGACATCAGCACCTGATCATGCGAGCCGCCCTGCTCCACACCTTCGGCGCCGCACCCGCACATGGCGAGCATCCCGATCCCGCGCCGAAGCCCGGCGAGACCCTCGTCCAGGTCACGGCGGCGCCGATCGTTCCGCTCGACCGGCTGTGCGCGTCGGGCGCGTCCTACTTCGGGAAGCAGCCACTGCCCTATGTGCCGGGCGTGCAGGGCGTCGGAACCGTGATCAGCTCGCCGGAGCTACCGGTGGGGAGCCGGGTCTGGTTCGCGACCTCGGCAGGGCTGAAGCCAGGCGACGGCAGCTTCGCGGAGCGGTGCGCGGTTCCGCCCGCCGATCTGGTGCCGGTCACCGTTGATCTCGATGATGCGGCGGTCGCGGCCTTGGGCACCTCCGGCATCGCCGCCTGGATGTCGGTGAGCTGGCGGGCCGCCCTGCAGCCCGGCGAGCGGGTGGTTGTGTTGGGAGCCAGCGGCGCCGTCGGCCAGGTCGCGCTGTCGGTGGCCCACGAGCTTGGTGCCGCGCGAGTGGTGGCGGTGTGCCGCTCCGACGCCGCCGGCGACCAGGCGCGCACGGCCGGAGCCGACGAGGTCGTCGTGTTGCGCTCCGATGAAGCTCGCGCCGGGCTGACGGCGCGGCTGACCGATGCCGCCGGCGGACCGGTCGACGTGGTGATCGACCCGGTGTTCGGCGAACCCGCCGCCGCGGCGGCGATGGCTCTGGGACCCTGGGGTCGTCTGGTCAACATCGGCGCCGCCGCCCACGATCTCGCTGAGTTCTCATCGGCGGTGTTGCGCGGCCGGAGCATCGGCATCCTCGGTTACACCAACAACGCCATCTCCGCTGAGCAACGGGCCGACGCGCTCACTCACGTGCTCGCTCTGGCCGCGCGCGGGGCGGCCTCGGTCGAGCACCGGGTGATCCCGCTGGCTGACTGCGCTGACGCCTGGGTCACTGCCGGTCGCTCCGGGCCGCGAGTGGTGCTTTCCGTGGTCGATCTGACCGGGTAGTCCCGGTCAGATCGACCGCACTAAATGACCAGGGCCGTGACGACCGGCCAGCACCCAGCCTGGAAAGTGGCACCCAGCCGGGAAAGTGGCACCCCGCCTGGAAAGTGGTACCCCGCCTGGAAAGTGGCCGGCGCTACCGGTGGATGTGCTCCAGATGGAGCATCTCCTTCAGCACGTGGTCCAGTTCGTCATCGTTGAAGATCGACTTCCAGTCGTCCTTGATGATCTTGTCGCGGCCGTAGTCCATGGCGATCAGACAGGCGTCGGAGAACGGATTGTCGCCGCGAAGTCCGTTGGCCAGCGCGACCTGCACATGACCCATGAGCATTGCCCGGGCTGCGGGCTCCGGCACCCCCACCGTGTGGACGGTCTCCTGCAAGGCCTCGTTGAGCAGATCGCCGATCATGCAGGCCACGACCTCGACGAGCGTCGGCTCGAGGTAGGCGAGCTGCTTGACCGTGACCCAGTGCACGTCGACTACCGGGGCGTACATCAACCGGATGACCGCTTCGGCGATCGTGATCTTGTCCTGGTTGCCCGACTCCAGCGCCGCCACGACTTCCTGGGGTGCGGCGATTCCGCCAAAGGTGTCGTTCAGCTCGGCCTCGGTCTTGCGCTGCAGGAACACCGAGGGATGGCACGGATGAGCCACGGCGTATTCCACGTCGCTGCGCTGGAAGAGCAGGTTCGCGTACGCGGCGGCCGGGTCGAGGGTGAGCACGACGGTGCCCGACTTCAGTTGCGGCACGACGGCCGCCGACACCGGAGCCAGAGCCACGTCCGGCACGGCCAGGATCACGACATCGGCCTCGGCCACGGCGTCCTCGGTCGCGGTCACCACCCGGCCGGCGTCCACGGTGCGCTGCTGCCCAGCCGGAGAGTTCTCGCTGTAGAACACCGTGTGGTTGCTGCGCTGCAGGTTGTTCGACACCCGCATGCCCATCTTTCCGCCGGCGCCGATCACCGCGATGGTCAGCTGCTGTTCGGTCATGATTCCTTGCTCCTTAGATAGCTCAGGTTGTGGAGGGTCCACTGGTCTTCGATGGCGATGGTGGTGGCACTGTCGCCCTGCCAGGGCAGCCAGTGCTCGATGATCTTGCTGATGCCGCGCTCATCGGGGCGCACGGTCTCGATCAGGTGGTCGTAGTCGAGCAGGCCTTCACCTAGCGGCGTGCCGGCCAGGGTAAAACCGACCCAGCCGTCTTTGCGGCTGAAGCCGAAATCCTTCACGTGCAGGTTGCGCACGTAGGGCGCGGTGCGGTCGATCGTGGCGATCGGATGTTCCAGGGCCGCGACGCAGTTGGCCGGGTCCAGACAGATCCCGAGGCGGTCCGAGTCGACCCGTTCGACCGTGTTGATCAAGGTCTGCACCGGGACCTGCTCATAGGTCTCGAGGGCGATCGTCACACCGGCCTGCTCGTACGCCGGCACGATCTGCTTGAGCAACTCGACCGCCTCGTCCTCGGTCGGTTCGTGTTCGACCCGGTTGAACATGCTGCGGACCAGGGTGACGCCGAGCCGTTGGGCGATCTCGAGATAGCGGCCGAGCTGGTCCGGAGTCACCCCGCGAGTGCCCAGCTCCAGATCCACTCCGCGAGCCCGAGCATGATCAGCAAGCTGGTCGAGTTGATCATCGGTGAAGGATTCGATGGCCGGGTAGTCACAGATCTGGAAGAGATCAACGGCCCAGTCGGCGGTCTTGTCGATCAGCTCGATCAGCGACCGGGGTCGATCGGCGGTCGCGTGCCACTGCCAGAAGAACGCGTACGTGCTGAGTCCGATGCTCATGGCTTGGCACCCTCATTCGTTGTCCGCGGTTGATCCGGGGTGAGCGACTGGGCTTCGTCGAGAATGGCCGCGAGGGCGGCCGGATCGTGCGCGAACCGGCCGAGGAAGAGGCCGTCCACGCCTCCCGCGAGCCGGGAGAGCAGGCCGGGTCCCGCACTGCCGCCGTAGATCACCTGACTGCCTGGATGATCGGAAATCTCGGCCAGCGCCGACCGGAGCGCTGCGCAGACCCCGAGAATGTGATCATCAGCGGCCGGCTCGGCCGCACCGATCGCCCAGTGCGGCTCGTAGGCGACCACGATCTTCCCGCCTAGACCCGATGCCTTGGCCACGGTCAATGCACTGGTCAGCTCGTCCTCACAGGCCACCGCCGCCGCCTCGATCGGCGCCCGTTCAGCCTCGCCCAGGCAGAGGACGGGAACCAGTCCGTTGCGCAGCGCCGCCGCGGTCTTGTCGGCGACCAGGGCGGGACTCTCGCCGAAGATCGTCCGGCGTTCGGCGTGCCCGACCTCGACATAGCGGCAGCCGATCTCCGCCAGGGTGGACCCGCTGACCTCGCCGGTGAATGCGCCCTGATCGACCGACCACAGGTCTTGCGCACCGACGCCGATCGGTGTGCCCGCGAAGATCCCGGCCGCTGCGGGAATGGCTGGGAAACTGGGCAGCACGAACAACTCGACCGCGCCGGAGTTGACGCTGCGGTGGTCGGCGGCGATCTCGGCGACCTGGTGGCACCAGCGGAGCGTCTCGGCGTACCCGAAATAGAGCTTGAGGCTGATGCCGATCGACACGCTCACGCCGACGCTCCCGGCCGTTGATCTTGGTCCGCCCGGCCCAGATCGACCGGTACCGTGATCCACTCGGTCTTGGTGATCATCGAAGGCTCACTTTCGTCATGGGGAAACTCAACCACTTCGGCGCTCAAGGGATTCGCACCTGGGGGTCCAAGAGGGTCGCCCCCTTCTGAATGATCAGTGACCGACCGGAATTTCGAGGTTGGGATCGACCTCGACCTTCGGCGTACGCCGGCTCATCAGGACCATCAAGATGCCGGAGAGGGCCATGAAGCCTCCGACCACGAACATCGACACCTTGTAGTCACCGGTCCAGTCGTGCAGGTAGCCGGTGAGGTAGGGGGCCGAGAAGCCCGCGATGTTGCCCATGGTGTTGATCAAGGCGATGCCTGCGGCCGCCGCGATGCCGGTGAGGAACTGGGTCGGCACGGTCCAGAAGTTCGGCAGGGCCGAGAAGATCGCGCAGGCCGTGACGGTGATGATCGCGATGGTGACCACCGGTGAGCCGGCGAACAAGGCCAGCGGGATGCTCACGGCTCCGACGAAAGCGGGGATCGCGATGTGACCGGTCTTGACGCCGTGCTTGGTGGCGTGGCGGGTGGTCAAGAACAGCGCGGCGGCGGCCGGGAGATACGGGATCGCCGTGATGAGGCCCTTGTCGATGTAGTCGAACTTGACTCCGGCGGCGGTCTGGAAGCCGGAGATGATCGTCGGCAGGAAGAAGGCCAGCGTGTAGAGACCGTAGATGAAGCCGAAGTAGATGAGGCCGAGGACCCAGACCCGCGGGTTGCCGAAGGCGGAACGGATGCTGGGGTGCTTGGCGCCGGCGTTGGTCTTGGAGGAGTGCTCGACCTCGAGTTCCTTGGTCAGCCAGGTCTTCTCGTCGGCGGTCAGCCACTTGGCCTTGGCCGGAGAGTCTGCGAGATAGAACCAGGCGATGACGCCGATGATGATCGCCGGCAGACCGACCCCGAGGAACATCAGCCGCCAGCCATCGAGGCCGAAGATCAAGCCGTCGTGGCTGATCAGCCAGCCGGCGAACGGAGCGCCGATCACCGTCGTCAGCGGCTGAGCCAGATAGAACAGGCCGAGCACCCGGCTGCGGTAGCGCGAGGGCACCCACAAGCTGAGGAACAAGATCGCGCCCGGGAAGAAGCCGGCCTCGGCCACCCCGAGCAGGAAGCGCAGGATGCTCAACTGGGTAAAGGATCCGACCCAGGTGAACAGCACCGCCACGATGCCCCAGGTGATCATGATGCGAGCCAGCCAGCGGCGGGCTCCGAAGCGGTGGAGGGCGAGATTGCTCGGCACCTCCAACAAGATGTAGCCGATGAAGAACACGCCCGAGGCGAAGCCGAACTGAGCGGCGGAAAGGCCGAGGCTGGCGTTCATGCCGTTCGGCGCGGCGAACCCGATCGCGGTGCGGTCAAGGTAGTTGATGAAGAACATCAACGCCACGAAAGGTACGAGCCGGATGGCGACCTTTCGGATGGCGGACTTCTCCACTGCGCCCGTCAGGGGGGCGGTCGTCGTGCTGGTGTCCACTGTGACTCCCGGAGTGAGGATGGCCCAGTCCTTTGCTGGTGGCTAAATCATGCCCGCCAAGCGGTCCACCTGTCAACCGGTTGACCAATATTGGTCAACCGGTTGAGTGCATGGCTCGAAGCGGGCCGGTCTCTTGTAGCCTGGCCCCGTGCCTGCCTACCCCGCCACGAACGCGGCCGCGCTCAGCGAAGCCCTCGGCGGCAGTATCAGCAGCAGCACGGCCGTCTCCGAGGTCACCCGTCGGCTGCTCGACTTCTTCACCAGCGGGAGCATCCAGCCGGGACAGCGGCTCCCGCCGGAACGCCAGCTCGCTCAGTCGATGGGCGTGGGTCGGTCCGCGATCCGCGAAGCCCTGGCGGCGCTCGAGGTGCTGGGCATCGTCGACGTACGGCCCGGGTCGGGCACGTACCTGCGCGGCCGCATCTCCGAGTTGCTGCCCCAGACGCTGTCCTGGGGCATGTTGCTCGGCGAGCCGAAGACCAGGGAACTGATCGGCGTACGCCATGGGCTCGAGGTGCAGGCGGCGCGTCTGGCCGCGCCGGTGATCACGGCGGAGGCGCTGGAGGAGATGACCGAGCAACTGGTGATCATGGAATCCAACCAGAGCAACTTCGACACGTTCGTCAGCGCCGATATGAAGTTTCACCAGACCCTGGCGGCCAGTGCCGACAACACATTGCTGGACGAGATCCTGCAGAGCGTGCGGTCGTTGATCCGGGTCTGGGTCGAGCGCGCCCTGAACGACTCCGAACACGCGCAGATCACCTGTAACGAGCACCGGCTGATCTTGGACGCCCTCCGCGAGCGCGATGCCGAGGGCGCCGCCGCGGCCATGAGTCAACACATGGACAGCGCCGGCCGCCGCTTGACCAGCTCCTTTGCGGACTGAATCCCCCGCTGGTTGGTGCGTTTCTCCGCACACGGTCTGATCTGGCGGCCAAATCGGCCAAATCGGCCGAAATATCGGACCGTGTGCGGACAAACGGCCCGATCAGCCGGTGGCGCGATCTCGAGAGGCTCGGAGTTGATCGAGGACTAAGGCGCGGCGCTGCCAGCCGGGGCGGCGGGCAAGACGACCGGACCCGAGCAGCGGTGGCCCCGTTCGGCGTACGTTGGACCAATCCGGCCGCTCCAGGTCGGGAGTCCAAACAGGAAGGTCAGTCATGACGTTGGTCGTCGGGGTACCGGCAGAGATCAAGGACAACGAGAATCGCATCGCGCTGCAGCCCGACGGAGCCGCCGAGCTCGTCTACGCGGGCCACCAGGTGCTCGTCCAGGCCGGGGCCGGCGACGGTTCACGGTTCTCCGACGCCGAGTTCACCGCCGCCGGAGCGACCGTCGTCGCCAGCGCGGACGAGGTCTTCGCAGGTGCCGATCTGATCCTCAAGGTCAAGGAGCCGATCCCCGCCGAATACCACCGCTTCCGCGAGGGCCAGCAACTCTTCACCTATCTCCACCTGGCCGCTGACAAGCCACTGACCGAATTCCTGCTCGAGAAAAAGATCAACTCGATCGCGTACGAGACCGTCCAGACCACCGATCGCAAGCTGCCCCTGCTGACCCCGATGAGCGAGGTCGCCGGACGGCTGGCGGTCCAGGCTGCAGCCCATCACCTGGAGAGCCCTCGCGGCGGATCGGGGGTGTTGCTCGGCGGCGTGCCCGGCACCCCGGCCGCCAAGGTCACCATCATCGGCGGCGGCGTCGCCGGCACCGAGGCCGCGAAGATCGCCGTCGGCATGCGGGCGATCGTCCGGGTCTTCGACACCAATCCCGCTCGGCTCGCATACCTGTCGGACGTCTTCGAGGGCCGGCTGGATCTGGTGGTCCCGAACCGCGCCCGCCTCGCCTCCTACATCGCCGACTCCGATGTGCTGATCGGCGCGGTTCTGGTGCCCGGCACCAAGGCGCCCAAACTGGTCAGCCGCGAGATGATCGCCTCGATGCGGCCCGGTAGCGTCGCGGTGGATATCGCCATCGATCAGGGCGGTTGCTTCGAGACCAGTCACGCGACCACCCACTCCGACCCGACCTACGTCGAAGAGGGCGTCGTGCACTACTGCGTCGCCAACATTCCCGGCGCGGTGGCCCGGACCTCGACCCTCGCGCTCACCTCGGCCACCCTCCCGTACGTGCTGATCGTGGCCCGGCACGGCGTGATCGACGCCGCGAAGGGCTCGGCCCCGCTCGCCGCCGGACTGACCACGGTGGACGGTCAGCTGGTCAGCGAGCCGGTCGCGGAGGCCCACGGCTTGGCCTACACGAATGCCGCCTCGCTGCTCGGCTGAACGCCCCGGCGCGGGACACGATCGCCGACCACTACCGTGCTCCCATGGAATATCGACAGCTCGGACGCTCCGGCCTGCGCGTCTCGACGGTGACGCTCGGCACCATGGGATTCGGCGGAACCGGGTGGGCCAGCGCGGTCGGCCACCTCGACGTCGCCGCCGCCCGCCGACAGATCGACATCTGCCTGGAGGCCGGCGTCAACCTCATCGACACGGCTGACATCTATTCCGACGGGCTGTCGGAGGAGATCCTCGGCGAGGCCCTCGGCGACGACCGTGACCAGGTGCTGATCGCCACGAAAGTACGCGGCGACATGGGCCCGGGACCGAACGACGGCGGCCTCTCTCGCTATCACATCATCGAAGCCGCCGAAGCCAGTCTCCGACGGCTGAAGACCGACCACATCGACCTCTACCAGATCCACGAGTGGGACGGCCTGACCCCGCTCGACGAGACGCTCTCCGCGCTCGATGCCCTGGTGTCGTCAGGCAAGGTCCGCTACGTCGGCTCGTCGAACTACACCGGGTGGCAGCTGATGAAGGCGCTCTGGACCGCAGAGCGACACGGTTACGAGTCGTTCGTCAGCGAGCAGATCTACTACTCGCTGCAGGCCCGCGACGCCGAGAACGAACTCGTCCCGATCGCCATCGACCAGGGTCTCGGCATCCTCGTCTGGAGCCCGATCGCCGGCGGGCTGTTGTCGGGCAAGTACCGGCGCGGCCAGGACGCCCCCGAAGGCACCCGCCGTTTCGAGGGTTGGACCGAGCCGCCGGTCAACGACGAGGACCGGCTCTACGCCACCATCGACACGCTGGTCGAGATCGGCGACACCCACGGCGTGTCCGCCGCGCAGGTGGCCCTCGCGTACACGCTGGCCAAGCCCGCCGTCACGTCGGTGATCATCGGCGCCCGGACCGAAGATCAACTTCGGGACAACCTGGCTGCCGCTGACCTGAAGCTGACCGCCGAGGAACTGGAGCGGCTCGAGGTCGTCAGCGGTGTCCCGCTGCTCTATCCCTACTGGCATCAGGCCAACGGCAACAAGGGCCGTCTTGGACCGGCCGATCTCAGCCTCCTTGCCCGGCACCTGCCTCCGGACTGAACCGAAGCTTGCGCTGCGGTGATCCTCGGCTGCTGATGATCACGAGTTTCTGATGATCATGAGCTGTCGGTGACCCTGGTTCAGGGCGCGCGGCTGCTGCGCTAACCGAGCACAGTCCGGGCGACCCGCCGGTGCAGCTCAGCCAGCTGATGGATCTGGGCGTCCGCCCGCGCGGCCAGCGGCGGGACGTGTTCGTCGAGCCGAGGATCATCGACTGCGAGGAGCGCCTGCCAGCCCGCCGCCTTGGCGCGTACGGCATCGAGCAGGCCCTCGACCTCGATCAGATCGCTGAGCGGCGATCGCCGCACCAGCCGCCCGTTGGGTTTGAGCCGGGCGAAGCGTTCGCCGATCCGGACCGCGGTTCTAAGGACGATGTCAGGTTGAATGTCGAGCTCCCTCATCAGCAGCCGCAGCCGGCGGTGATCTTCTTCGACCTCCGCGCGAAGGCGATCCACCTCGGCCGACCACGGACGGCTCCGCTGCTGCCGCGCCGCGCGTCGGAAGAGCTCCACTCCACCCCCGGCCGCCGCTTCATGGTTGCGCACGTAGATGGCCAGACTTCGGCCGGAACTGGCGGATGCGGAAGGCACGGTTCAGAGTTACCACGCCGATCGTCCTGCTCGTGACGGGGGCCTCCGAGCGGGACACTGAGCGGCTCGCACGGTCGCGCGGATCTCAACCCGCAGATCAGCGGTCGCTACGCCGGGCCCATTCTTGCTTCTGTCGTCAGACGACGCGGAATCCGGTCCGATTAGCCGAGGTGAGCGTCGGATGACCACAAAAGCACAGCCGGGGAGCCGTGGTCATTGAACGGGGAGCCCCGATCGCCGATTGGGATCCATGAGGTAAGACAGGCCCATGACTGAAACGCTGAACGGCCAGCCCAAGGACGACGCGACCGACCCGGACGTGAAGGGCGGCCAGCTCTCGGAAGGTCCCTCTGGATCGATGAACGCCGAGACCTCAGGCGGTGGCGCCGACGCCGTGCCGGAAACCCCCGACAATGTGCCGGCCGACGGCGCGGAGTGAGTGGACATTTCTGCCCTTCGACAGGCTCAGGGCTCGAAGCCGCTCGATAGGTTCGGGGCACGAAGCGCCACGCGCGGCCCTTACGTTAATCTTGCCCCTTCGACAAGCTCGGGGAACGAAGGTTCCGCGCCCGAACCGATACGAAGCCCCGCGACGGAACCTTCGCCCGACCGGGGTCTGCATCCGATATTTGGCGTATGGGTGAACCTTCTAGGTCTGGGCTTCGTAGGCACAGGCAGACACTTCTCGTCGCGACCGACAGGTTGCGCACCGACCAAAGGGGACCATCGATGCCGAAGCGTTCACGACTTATCCTGCTCGCCGCTGCGCTGACCAGCGCCGCGTTGACGGTCACGTTGGCTGGACCGGCCGCCGCGCACCCGCGGCACGGCGGGGGCCACGCTAATCTGCCGGCCCAGATCGACCTGCCCAAAGGCTTCCTGCCTGAGGGCATCGCCGTCGACCGTGGTCCGGTGGCCTATCTGGGCTCCCGCGCCGACGGGGACATCTATGCGGTCGACCTCCGTACCGGCCAAGGCGGGGTCTTCAGCCAAGGGCCGGGGCCCGAATCTCCATCGGTCGGCCTGAAGGTCGATGACGGCCGGATCTACGTCGCCGGAGGGTCGGGCGGTGATGGGCGGGTCGTGAGCACGCGGACCGGAGCGATCCTGGCCAGCTACGCCTTCACGACGGCCGACAGCTTCGTCAACGACGTCGTGCTGACCAAGAAGTACGCCTGGTTCACCGACTCGGCCCAAGCCAATCTCTACCGGGTCACCCGCAGCCGGAACGCCGCCAAGGCGAAAGTCACCACCCTGCCGCTGACCGGCGACTGGAAGCAAACGCCCGGAAACAACGCCAACGGGATCGCCGTCAGCCCCGACGGGCGTTCGCTGCTGGTGGTGCAGTCGAGCACCGGCCTGCTCTTCCGGGTCAACCCCCGAACGGGCGTCGCACGACCGGTCGACCTCGGCGGAGCCGAGCTGACCAACGGCGACGGACTCCTGGTCCGCGGCCGTACCCTCTACGCCGTGCAGAACCGGCTCAACCAGATCGCCGTCGTCCACCTCGATCGCCGCGGCCGGCACGGCCAGTTGGTCGACACCCTGACCAGCGCCGATCTCGCGCCGGGGACCAGCTTCAGCGTGCCGACCACGGTCGCCTACTACAAGGGCAACCTGTTCCTGCCCAATGCCCGCTTCGGCACCCCCGACCCGACGACGCTCGACTACTGGATCAGCCGCGTTCCGCTCTGAAGCCGGGAGCGATCAACCGAGATGCTGACCGAACCACGCGGTGACTTGCTCGTACGCCGCCGCGGCGGCGGTCGGGTTGTACCGCTGGCCGGTGTCGTTGAAGAAGGCGTGGCCGGCGTTCGGGAAGGTGACGAGTTCGTGCGTCAGACCGGCCTTCTCGAGCGCCTCCTTCGCCGCGTCCCGGGTCGCGTTCACCCGTTCGTCCTGGTCGCCGTAGACGCCGAGGACAGCGGCGTTGGGTGAGCCGCCGAAGTCGGCGCCGGCAGGCAGTGGCCCGTAGAACGGGGCGGCGGCGGCCAGCCGCGGCTCTCCGGAGGCCAGCAGCGACCAGACCATGCCGCCGCCGAAGCAGAATCCGATCGCGCCGATCTTGGACTTCGGGGCACGCCGGCCCAGCTCGGCGACGGCCGCCTTCAGGTCGGCCACGAAGCGCGTGTCCGGGATGGCGTTGAGTGCTGCGGTGACCTCCGCTTCGCCCGGGAACGATCCCGTGCCGCCCTCCTCGGACAGCAGATCGACCGCGAGGGCGGAATAGCCGCTGGCGGCCAGCCGACCCGCGACGGAGCGGATGTGGTCGGTCAAACCGCGATTCTCATGGACGACGAGGACCGCGCCACGTGGGTCCCCCGCCGCTGACCAGGCACCCTGCAGCTCGCGGCCGTCGGGACCGTCGAAGGTAATCGCCTCGGTCGGGAGCGGTGGCGGCCCGGCCGGCGTGGCCGCGCCGGCTTTCGGCGGTTCGGATGGGGCGAGACCCGGTCGCGCGGCGTCGCACGCGGCCAGCAGCGGCACGGCGACCGCCACCACGACCCCGAGGAGGCCCAGCCGGCGGAGCGCTTCCCGCCGGGTGATGAGGCCATCGGAGTAGTCCTCGACGACTTCTTCGGTCAGATAGCCGGTGAATTGCGTCACCTCAGCAGAATAGGCCGATCGATGCTTGCTCAGCGCGGTCGATCTGACCGGGTACTCCCGGTCAGATCGACCGCGCTGGCGTTGGCGAACGAGCGGACGGTGGAGCCATTGACCAGCTCAGGCCCGAATCGTCGCCGGATCCTCGCTCGCTGGACCAGTTTGCGGAGCTCGCCGAACCACAGCACGGCGCTGGCCATGGCCGAGACAGGTCAGCCACTGCAGCCAGCTCAGCGGCGCGGTGCCGAAGGCCGTGTTCAAGAACCCGAGATTGACCACCGCGACCTGCAGGAGGGTCGACAGACCAATCGCGCCCCACAACCATGGATTGATGAACAGGTGGTGAAAGGCGCTCATGGTCTCGGAGCGGCAGTTCAAACAGTTGATCAACTGAGCCAGGACCAGCACGGTGAAGCCCGCGGTGCGGGCACTCGTCAGATCATCAGTGCCCTCGAAGAATCCACCGGGGAGAAAGAGATCGATGGTCAGCAAGGTAACCACCGCCATCACCGCTCCGGTCAGGAGGACACCGATCCACATCTGCCCGTCGATGACCCGTTCCGTCAGGGCGCGTGGCGGGCGAGCCATCACGTCCTCGGTCTCCGGATCGACGCCCATGGCCAGAGCGGGCGCGGTATCGGTGATCAGGTTGATCCACAGGATCTGGGTGGCGAGTAACGGCAACACGACGACCTCCCCATGGCCGCTCAGCCCGATCGTCCCCGCGAGCACGACCCCCAGGAAGACGGTCAGCACCTCACCCATGTTGGAGGACAGCAAGTAGCGCAAGAACTTCTGGATGTTGTCGAAGATCCCGCGACCTTCGCGGACGGCATCGACGATGGTGGCGAAGTTGTCGTCGGCCAAGATCATCTTCGCCGCCTCCTTGGTCACCTCGGTGCCGGTCAGGCCCATCGCGATGCCGATGTCGGCCGACTTCAACGCGGGCGCGTCGTTCACGCCGTCGCCGGTCATCGCGACGATGTTTCCGTCGGCCTGCAGGGAATCAACGATCTTCAACTTGTGCTTCGGTGCGACCCGGGCGTACACCGAGGTCTGCCGGACCGCTTCGGCGAAGGCCTCCGGATCAAGATCGTCCAGCTCCAGTCCGGTCAGCACGGACCCACCCTCTTCGACAATCCCGAGATCGGTGGCAATCCGTACCGCGGTCCGCGGATGATCACCAGTGATCATCAGGACTCGGAGGCCGGCGCGGCGGGCGACCGCGATGGCGACCTTAGCCTCGGGGCGGGGTGGATCGATCATCCCCACCGTGCCGAGGAAGATGAGGTCCCGCTCAAGGGTCTCCGAGATGTCGTGCTCGCTCGAGGAGAGCGGCCGGTAGGCGACCGACAGTGCCCGCAGAGCGTCGTCGGCGAGTGCGTTCACGCCCGCGATGAGCTGACCCCGGAGTGCGTCGGTCAGCGGCATCACCCGGGCGCCGATCCGGACCCGTCGGCACAGACCGAGGAGCAGATCCGGTGCGCCCTTGGTGACGATGATGCGTTGATCGGCGTGTTCATGATCGATCTCGACGGTGGACATCAGCTTGCGATCAGAGGTGAAGGGGACCTCGGCGATCCGCGAGAAGCGCCGCCGGCGGCGTTGGTCGACGCCAAGCTTCTGTTCGGCCACCAGGAAGGCCGCCTCGGTCGCGTCGCCCTGGATGTCCCAGTGGTCGTCGACCTGCACCAAAGCGGAGTTGTTGGCCAGACTCCCGCCGCTGAGCACCGCGATCTGCTCACCCATCACCTTCCCATCGCCCATCGCGCGGCCCTCGTGCTCGACCGTTCCGACCGGCGCGTAGCCCACCCCGGTCACCCGGGTCGATCCGGAGGCGGTGACGACCCGCTGGATGGTCATCTCCGACTTGGTGAGGGTGCCCGTCTTGTCGGAGGCGATGACTGACGCCGAGCCCAGCGTCTCGACCGAGGACAGGCGTTTGACGATCGCTCGATGTTTGGCCATCCGTTGCACGCCCAGAGCGAGGACGACCGACAAGATGGCCGGCAATCCTTCGGGGACCGCCGCCACGGCCAGCGAGACGCCGAGCAGCAGCACGGTCACCGCGTCACCGGGAGCCTGGATGTCGGAGATGAGAAATACGGTGCCGACCACGACGACCGCGATGATCACGACCGCAATGCCCAGCATGCGCCCGATCCGGCCGATCTCCCGCTGCAGCGGCGTCTGGTCCTCTTTCGTCGCCTCCAGCATCGCGGCGATGGCGCCCATCTCGGTGTCCATCCCGGTGGCGGTGATCAGCGCGCGAGCGGTGCCCTGGGCGACTGCCGTCCCCTTGAAGACCATGCCCCGCTGATCGCCCAGCGCCGCCGGCCCGGTCATCGTGACCACCTCCTTGAGCACCGCTTCGCTTTCGCCGGTGAGCGAAGCCTCCTGGAGGTGCAGCGCGGCCGATGCGGTCAATCGAGCATCCGCGCCCACCGCATCGCCCTCACTCAGCGCCAGGAGGTCGCCGCGGACCAACTGCTCGCTGGGCACTCGCGTCACCCGGCCGTCCCTGATCACCGCAGAGGTCACGGCGGACATTTTCTGCAAGGCCGCGACGGCTCGCTCAGCCCGGGCCTCCTGCAGATAACCGAGGGCGGCATTGAGCATGATCACCGCACTGATCACGACCGCATCGATGGGGGTGCCTACGCCCCCCTCGACCAGCCAGACGATCAGGGAAACCGCGACCGCACCGAGCAGCAGGTAGATCAGCGGATCCTTGAACTGGCCGAGCACCTTGCGCCAGGCCGCGATCGGTGGCTCGGCCCGCAGCTCGTTCGGACCGCCCTCGACGAGCCGACGTGCCGCGTCCGAGCTGGTCAGCCCGGCCTCGAGATCAGTGCCAAGACGGGTTGCGAGCACCGTGACGTCGAGCAGTGACGGATCGCCGCTGGCGACCGCTGCGTTCAGGTCGGTGGGCACGGCGGCTCACCCGTCCTGCGGCAACGGGGAGCGGGGCCCAGACCACGACATCGGCGCCAACCGCCGGAAGAGCGGGCGGTAGAGGAAGTACGCGAAGATCGACCCGGCCGAAGCGAAGCCCGTCATCGCGATGGCAACCCCGGCCGAGGCGTCCGGATCGCCATTGAGGACCATGTTCCAGCCCATCCCGGCGACCGACCAGGCGAGAAGGACGTAGCCGCCGAGGATCCCGTACGCCGGCTTGCGCGCCCACGATCGACGCCGCAGCAGGCCGATGCCGACCGCCAGCGCCGCCGGGGCGACCATGCCGAGGTCGTAGAACTTGACCACCCAGAAAGTCGTCGGCGTCGCGAGGTACGCCGCCCCGGTCGGCTGATCGCGGAGCGCGTCGACCAAGGTGGGGAGGTGGAGGCCCAGCACGACGAAGGCGGCGATGACGACCAGCAGAATGCCGCTCCCTCGCTCGAGGCGAGGGTTCGACGACGGCAGGTCATCGGCTCGAGCGCGGCCCCAGCAGCGCAGCACCACGACCGCAGCCAGGATGAACAGGGCCAGCAGCAGGGGAAAGAAGCGTTCGACATTGCCCGGTCGGTACAGATACTCGTTGCCCAAAATGAGCTGCGAGTACATGTACATCGCGAACATTCCGGGGGCCAGCGCCAGCACCGGCGCCGCCGGATGTCCCCGCCAGGCCAGCCAGGCGATCGCGACACAGCTGGGGGCGACGAAGACCAATGCGGCCAGGTCTCCGCCGCGGATCTGATTGAGACCGGAGGCCGACGTTCGGAAGTGGATCGCCCCGAGCACCAGCGGGCCGAGGACCGCGTACGCGACCACAAGCCCGCCGAGCGAGGCCAGGGCCGCGGCGAGTACCCGATCACCGGTCTGGATGCCTCCTCCGGCGACGGTCGTTTCCGTTTCCCGCACCGCCATCTCAGACGGCCGTGTTCATCGGCTCCGGCGCGCTGGCTATGTTCCCGGTCCCCGGATCGCCCGGATCGTGCGCGCCTTGG
This sequence comes from uncultured Actinomycetota bacterium, assembly GCA_963731295.1. Lineage (GTDB taxonomy): Bacteria > Actinomycetota > Actinomycetes > Propionibacteriales > Propionibacteriaceae > Microlunatus. The sequence continues at coordinate 70,011 of CAVSUP010000003.1, read as the reverse complement.
TCGAGCCGGAAGGGTGGGTACTCGTCCCGCAGGCACGCGACGTAGGTGATGACGCGGTAGCCCCAGCGGTTCATACCGAGGATGAGGTCGAAGAGCGTCCGAGGATAGTGCCGGGTGATCAGGAGGACGCAGGCGGCCACGAAGACCAGCAGCCCGAGGATCGAGAATCCCGCCGTGGTCTGAGCGCCGGCGGCCAGATCGTCCCTCGTCGTCCACCACGCGGGCAGGTTGGTGGTGACCACGCCGATGATCAGCAGGTGCGGGATGGCCAGCAACCACGACTTGATCAACACCAGACCACGGGACAGGTGTTCGGGGTAGTCGACGGTGAAGTCCGCCGGATAGTCGGTCCGGGCCAGCGTGAACGGCGGATAGCGATCGGTGCCAACCACGGCGTACGAGTAGAAGGCGACCCGCCAGCTCCACCGCAGGACGCCGACATTGAAGTCGAAGATCGATCGCGGGTAGCGGCCGGTGAAGAGGATCGCGAAACCGGCGAACACCGTGGTCACGACGAACGCGAACCACAGGAACGCCAGCACGATGAAGTGCGGAATGGCCAGGAACCACTTGACCAGCCACATCCAGCGGGAGAGCTGCGGGTCCAGTTCGCCGCTCAGCCGGGCGGGATAGACCGCTGTCGTCAGCGCGGTCAGTACCGGAGTCCTCGTCCGGGCCAGGTCGTTCGGGGCGGACACCAGTGCGGTATTCCGGTGAGGCCGACCCAGCCCGGAAGCGCTCGCGACCAAAAGCAAAACGCCAAGGGCGAGGAGCAGCAGGCCGGCCATGAGGGTCCCCAGCGTGACCGGAGCCAGCAACTCAGACCGTACTCCCGCTTGCAGGTCGACCGCGACCGGTCGAGTGCCGTCCGCGTTCATGATCACCATGGCCCAGTTGCCGTTCCGCAGGTCCGACTTGATCTGTTGGCTGCCCGGTCCCTGAGCCGAGACGGCCCAGAAGTCCTGCGTGGCCGGGGGCGCCGGCGGATCGGATCCGGCCACGGTGCGATAGCTGGCGGCGAACGGGTTGAAGCGGATCTGGGTCAGCTCGGAGTGCTCGACCGTGGCCAGATACGTGGCGACATCGGCCTGCGGTCCCACCCCGATGAAGATGTCCGCACCGGGCGTGGCCCCCGTCGCTTTCAGCAGGAAACTGGCCGCTGAACTGGTTTGACCCGGCAGGCCCTGATCGATGACGACGTCGAACTGCTGGGACGTGATGGCGTACGTGTCGACCGCATAGCGCTCGACCGGAGTCGTGACATAGCCGCCGTTCCGCTGCTGGAAGAGAGCAGCGCCGAGCGGCGCCGTCGCCCCGGTCAGGGTCAGTCCGAACAGTGACAACAGCACTCCGACGGCAACCAGCACCGCGTACCGCACGGCATGGGTCTTGGCTGGGCCCGGCGTGGGCGGCGGATTCTCGACGGGTGCGTTGACGTCGGTTGTGGCCATGATCGTGGTCTCCCTAGATTGTCCTTCCCCCACTCTTCAGGCGCGGGACGGACGGGTCTACGGAGCAAAAGTCCCCGGCCAACAGGACTTTGGTCATCCGGCCGATGTCGGCCCGTTACTGTTTGATGACCTCTCGGACCAGCCGCACCGGCCCGAGCAGGCCGTGATCGTGGACCTCGGTGGTCTGCATCCGCGGCTCGGTGCCGCCGATCTGCGTCAAGATGTCGGGCACCTGGTCGTAGTAGCCGCGGGCGAGCAGCCGGTTGTTCAGGGAGCTCGACACCCGGATGGTCACTGCGTTGTCGCCGGGCCGCAGGTCCTCGGTCACGTCGACGGTCGGGGCCGAGGTGTCGAACCCCTTGGCCTCTCCGTCGTTGACGCGGACGGAACCGAGCCCGCCACTGGTGGAGCCGAGGTCGAGGACATATCGAGATCCCTCCGGTGGCGCGTCGTCAAGCGAGAGCCGGGCGGCGTATTCGGCCACCCCGGAGACCTCGGGACCGACCTCGGCGAGGTCCTGCCACGGGCGGAGCGGTCCGGTGCCGGCGTCGATCCGGGTGACCGCCGTCAGCGGGCGGACCTCGCGGGTCTCGTAGCCGAGTCCCCGGTCCTCGGTGATCAGTTGGAGCTCGCCGGCGTTCCAGCTCTCGACGGTGATCGCCCATTCGCGGAGCTCGGTGATCAGCTCCGGCTCGACGGGAGCGGCGGGAGCCGGGGCCGCCGACCGGTCGAGGGTGAGCAACGCGGTCTCGCCCGGCGCCAGGGTCAGCGTCACCAGGGTGCGATCGCCTGCGGTCGTCGCGTCCGAATGGGGCCGAACGACTCCGCTCCAGCCGTCGATCCGGTGGACGGCGCCGATCCCGGGGAGGGCCACCTGGACCTCCGACGCCTCGCCGGTCTCGTAGAGGAAGTTGTACAGGTAGAGGTGCAGCCGGTCGCCGTCTTCGCGCAGGTGGGTCAGCACACTGCGGTTGTCGTGGGTGAACTCGGCCCGGCCGACCACCCCGAGGTCGCGCAGGGCGGCCACGGTCTGGGCCGGGTCGTCAATCGCGGTCACGGTGGGGAGGGCGAGCAGTTCCGCCATGGTGGCCGCGAGTTCGTCGTCCCGGCCGTCCAGGCCCGGCGTACGAGCAGCTGCTTGATCGTGGTGCGTGTGCAGGTCGCGGATCAGCAGCTTGAGCTCGCGGGCGCCGTGGACGACGAGGATCCTTCAGGCCCTGGCGGGCCCAGCCCAGCAGGTAGGCGGCGACGTCGGGGTCGAGCTCGCTCTGATAAATGATCAGCGCCTGGTAGCCGGGTCCGTCGGGCTGGACGAGGTCGTCGGCGAAGGACACCTCATCGCGCATCAGCAGCGATCCGTCGAAGAATTCATACGTCCAGCCGGCGTCCTGCATGCCGAGGTCCTGCCACCAGTGGTTCTCGCGGTTGCGCATCCAGAGCTGCCCGTACGCGTCCTCGTCCGGTATGCGGATGCCGTCGGCGCCGATGAACCCGATGCCCGACATGTTGTCGGTGAAGTGGTCGGTGCGGAGGATCCCGACGTCGATGCGGGGTTTTCCCTGGCGGAGGACACACTGGTAGCGGCCGATGGCGTCATTCCACAGCGGGTAGAACTCCGAACCGGGCTGTCTGATGTCGAACCGCTCGGAGAACATCGACCACATCCCCTCGTGTCCCGGCCATTCGGTGACCCCTTCGGCCCCGGCGACGCTGGCCCAGCCGTGCAGGACGGTCTTGGTGATCCCGGCGGCCAGCTGGGTGGCGATGATCTGGTCGTAGAACCGGTGGTCGAGCATGTGGTTGCGGGTGGTCGCGCCGGTCTCGGAGGAGTACTGCTTGCCGAACAGGTGCGCCGGACCGGCCAGCAGCCGGTAGGCATCGATCTGGGCGGCGAATTCGAGGGACTCGGTCTCGATGCCGTCGACCTCCGGGCCGGGCCGGGTCAGCTCGAACGGCAGACCGTAGCTGATCTCGGAGCGCAACGTCAGGCCGTTGTCGTGCAGGAAGCCGGCGAACGGGCGCAGCATGTTCTCGATGTAGAGATCGGTGAGGGTGCGTACGTAGTCGAAGCGGACCTTTTCGACCGTGATCCGATGCACTTCCTCGGGGCTCGTGGTGATAGGTGGTGTCGACCGCCATCATCATCACCGTCCGGGTGAGGAAGGGCAGCCACGGCGCGATGTCGTAGCCGCGCCGATTTCGGAACTCCTCGGCCACCGTGCGGCCCCAGAACAGGCCGCCGGCGCCGTAGGTCGACAGCTCGAGCGAGTCCATATACATCTGAGCGCGGGGGTTCTGGGCGATCTGCTCCCGGAGCGCCGGGGGTGAGCACGACCGAGTCCCAGTAGTCGATCACGGCCTGCGCGCCGTCGGGGTCGACGTAGCTGACGGTGTAGTTGACCGAGGCCGACGGGGACGCGGTCTGCCCGGTGCCGTGCATCCAATAGGTGAACAGGCGCCACGACCCGTCGTCCGGCGCGGTCCAGTCCAAGGCCTCGTTGGTGACCTGACCGGTGAGGTCGACGACCGAGTCGACGTCCAGAATGGCGCCGGTCGCGGTCTCCTCGAGAGCCCGGATGGCGATCACCGCGACCAGCACCTGGTCGCGGATCTCACCGCGTACGCCGGGCAGGTGGTGGCCCGGGGCCAGCTCGGCCGCCAGATCGATGCGGGTCAGCGGGCCGGTGCGGGAGCCGCCGGCCGCGAGATCCTCGACCACCACGTCGAGCTCCTTGGCGGCCGCCGGGTGGTCGGCGTCGATGGTCGGCAGGTTGGCGTTCGACCAGTTGGTGCCGGAGGTGAAGCTGACCGACATGTTCCGCTTGGTCGTCTCCTCGGCCACGATCTGCGAGTCGTGGACCCACTCCTCGGCCCCCCAGCCGTAGCGGGCATGGTCGATGGCGCCCTCGTCCATGGCCAGGAACTCCATGCCGCCGAAGCCGAGCCGATGCGCGGCGTCGATCTCGAACCGCAGGGTCTCATCGGTGTGGAGTCCCTCGGCGAGCCACCAGCGCAATTCGGGCCGGTACTCGATGGCGGGGTTCTTGATCAGCTTGACGAGATCGTCCAGGGCCATTGAGGGTTCTCCTTCGAACGCGATGGGCGGGCTGCACGGAGGCTTCTAGCGGCCGGTTCTGAAACGTATCACAATGGACCTACTAGTTGGTAGGTCCGCGCGAGGGGTTGCTGACTACGTCAGTCGGATGGCGGCGAGGAGTTGTTGGAGCGCGCGGATGCCCTCGACCGGATCGACCGAATCATCGATCAGCCACTGGGCTTCGAGACCCTCCACCACGGCCAGGATCACGGCGGCCAATGATCGCGGATCCACCGAGGTCGGCAGCTCGCCGAGGTTGGCGGAGTGAGTGATCGATGCGGCGAGTCGCTGCCGCAGCTGATCATGGCGGACCGCGGCCCAATCGTGGGCCGGATGACCGGGCTCAGAGGCCTCCGCGGTAAGGGCGTGGGCCAGCTGGATCAGCACCCGGTCCTCGAGAATGCGGCGGACCAGGTCCGGCAGCGCATCGATCGTGGTGAAGATCGACTCCTCCTCGACGACCGCGGTCCGGGTCTGCAACTGCTCATCCCGCAGATCCAGGAGCGCGAGCAGCACGGCCTGCTTGCTGGGGAAGTGATGTAGGAGTCCGGCCCGGGTGTAGCCGGCCGCGGTGGCCACGTCGTTCAGGCTCCCCCCGCGATAGCCGTGCGCGGCGAACACCTGCTTCGCCGCACCGAGGATCCGCTCGTGCGAGGTGCGGGCGGGGGTGTCCACGGGGTCAGTGTAGGGAGGTGCGCGGGTTCGGGCCGGGGGATGCGTCGGCCCGGTCCCCTGCCGAATCCGCTGCCATATCTCCGCACACGGTCCGAGATATCGCCCGATTGCCCCGAATCCGCGGCCGTATCTCCGCACACGGTCGAAAATGACAGCTCCACCGCGAACTCAGGCACTCCAGCAGCGCGTACGCCGGGGGCGGCCGTCCTGAGGGATCCAGCATTGGCGGTGGCATGATCGCAGGCGGGGAGGCATCAATGTCTGGATTCAAGCAGTGGTTGCGCAAGCCGACGACCGCGGAGCGGCTGTCCAAATTCAACCTGCGTCCGGACACGGTCGCCGCGGCTCGGGTGATGGTTTCCGACCGGAGGAGCGACGCCCAGATCGCCGCCCTGGAGTCGTCGCTGACCGACACCGAAACGGTGCTCCGGATGATGGATGGCCGCCACGGCCATGAGCGCGGTCTCTTGGTGCTGACCGATGAGCGGGTGTTCTTCCGGTCGCGCCATAGCGGCGGGCCAGTGGCCTTCAACGTCCGGTTGGCCGACGTGGAGACGATCGAAGGGTCCACTCACAAAGTCGTGGGCACCGTACGCGTGGTCTCCCCCGACGGATCCTTCGTGGTTGACGACATTCTCGGCATCCAGGGCGAACTGCTCGCCGCCGACGCGCTGGCCGCCCTTCGGGGTGACTCCCGACCGCCGCAAGACCCCCTCACCGTCCTGGCCGAGTTGCGCGCGCTCCGCGACCGCGGAGAGATCACCGCCGACGAGTTCGAGGCGCGCAAGGCGGAACTGTGGGGCGAGATCTGAGCCGCTCCGCCGGTCTCGGCCGAGGTCGGCCGGGTAGCGTCAACCCGTGCGACGCCGGTGGCTGTTCGGGGACCAACTCGGTCTCGGCTTTCTGGACGCCCCGGACCAGCCGGTCCTCATGATCGAGGCCCACGGCGTGCTGCGCCGCCGGGCGTTCCACCGGCAGAAGGCGCATCTGGTGCTGTCGGCGATGCGGCACCGCGCGGCCGAGTTGGGGGAGCGCGTCCGCTATCTCACGACCGAGACCTACCGCGAGGGGCTGGCCCAGGTCGACGACCCGCTGAGCGTCATCCAGCCGACGTCGTGGTCGGCGCTCCACCTGGTCGATCGGCTGGCTGATGAGCGCGACATCGAGCGTCAGCCAGCTCGCGGGTACGCGACCTCGCGGGCCGACTTCGCGATCTGGGCCGAGGGCCGCGGCGGGAAGCGGCTGTTGATGGAGGACTTCTACCGCGACGCGCGGCGGCGGCTGGACGTGCTGATGGACGGCGCCGATCCCGTCGAAGGCCGTTGGAACTTCGATGCTGACAACCGCGAACGGCCGCCGAAGACCGCGACCCTGGGGCTGGCAGAGCCGTGGTGGCCCACCGAGGACGACCTCGACGCCGAGGTGCGGGACGATCTCGACCGGCTGGAGCGCGACGGCGTCCAGTTCGTCGGCGAGGATGGCCCGCGGACCTTCGCGGTGACCCGGACCGAGGCCTTGGCCGCCCTGGACGACTTCGTCGAGCACCGACTGCCGAGCTTCGGCCGCTACGAGGACGCGATCCTCACCGATGATCGCTGGATGGCCCACTCGCTGCTCTCGGCGCCGCTGAATCTCGGCCTGCTCGACCCGCTGGAGGCGGTCGCTGCTGCCGTCGAGGCGTACCACGACGGCACTGCTCCGATCGCCGCCGTCGAAGGGTTCGTCCGCCAGGTGATCGGCTGGCGGGACTACATCTGGCACCTCTACTGGCATCTCGGCGAGGACTACCGGGCGGAGAACGCCCTGCATGCGGTCGTCGACCTGCCGCCGTGGTTCACCGCCCTCGATCCGACCGGAACCGACGCCGCGTGCCTGTCGTGGGCCTTGACTTCGGTACGCGAGTCGGGCTGGGCCCATCACATCCCGCGGCTGATGGTGCTCGGCAACTACGCCCTGCAGCGCGGCTGGAATCCTCAGCAACTCACCGACTGGTTCCACCGGTCGTTTGTCGACGGCTACGACTGGGTCATGGTGCCGAACGTCGTCGGCATGTCCCAACACGCCGACGGCGGCGTACTGGCAACCAAGCCGTACGCCGGCGGCGGGAACTACATCAACACCATGAGCGACCATTGCGGCGACTGCGTCTACGACCCCAAGGTGCGGGTCGGCGAGCAGGCGTGCCCGTTCACGGCGGGCTACTGGATGTTCCTGCACCGCAATCGCGAGCGGCTTCGCGGCAATCACCGGATGTCTCGCTCGCTGAGCAGCCTCGACCGGTTGTCCGACCTCGACCAAGTGATCGCGGACAACCCCGATCTGACCTGACTCGGAGCCTCCGGCGACAACTCACAACGGATCCTCACCAGCTCCGGATCCCAGACCGTGCAGGACGGGCGGCAGCGGGCCATCCGCGACCACGCCGAGTCGTCTGGTCGCCCGGGTCACCGCGACATAGAGCAGCCTCGACCGGTTGTCCGACCTCGACCAAGTGATCGCGGACAACCCCGATCTGACCTGACTCGGAGCCTCCGGCGACAACTCACAACGGATCCTCACCAGCTCCGGATCCCAGACCGTGCAGGACGGGCGGCAGCGGGCCATCCGCGACCACGCCGAGTCGTCTGGTCGCCCGGGTCACCGCGACATAGAGGTCCGATCCGCCCCGCGATGAGTCCCGCAGGATCGTGCCCGGGTCGGCGATCAGGACCGAATCGAACTCCAACCCCTTCGTCTGGTCCACGGCGAGGATCGCGGTGGCGGCGTCGAGCACGCCCGGGTCCGAGCCGTCGGCAACCTCGGGCAAGGCGGCCGTCACCAGAGCGGCGAGCTCGGCGTACCGCGATCCCGGCACGATGACGGCGAGGCGGCCGTCACCGATCGTCGCCTGCTCGGCCGCCACGGCGTCGACCAACGTCTGGCCGAAGCGGTCGGCGGGCACAGATCGGCTCCACGGGACCACCCCGGTGGACCGCGCCGAAACCGGGGGCACGGCCGCCGGGTCGATCGCCGCCAGCACGTCGCCGGCGACGGCCATGATCTCGGCCGGCGTCCGGTAGTTCACGGTCAGTTCCGCGGTCCGCCAGCGGCCGGGCGCATACTGATCGAGCAACTCCGCCCACGACCGCACTCCCCCGTCACTGCCGGCCTGGGCCAGATCACCGACCAGCGTCATCGACCGGCGGTGGCAGCGGCGCATCAGCATCCGCCACTCCATCGGCGACAGCTCCTGCGCCTCGTCGACGATCACATGCCCGAACTGCCAGGTGCGGTCGGCCGCGGCGCGTTCGGCGATCGTGCCCGGCGCGGCGCGGTGCCGGGTGCGCTCTGCCATCAGCTCGATGAAGGGGGCGACATCGAGGGGATCGATGGTCAGCGAGCCGGCGGCGAGTCCGCTGTGCACGACCTCTTGGGTGTACGCGAGGTGCTCGGCATCCTCGGCGGCCCGTTGGGCGGCCGCCGCCCGTCGCTGGCGGACCACGGCCTCGGTGTCGCCGAGCAACTCGGCCGCCTCGTCGAGCAGCGCCACGTCGGTCCGGGTCCAGGGCTCCCCCGACTGGCGGTACAGCGCCTCGCGCTCGGCCGCGGTGAGTTTCGGAGCGGCGGCGGCGAGCCGATCCGGCGACGACCAGAGCATGGTGAGCAGGCGCTCGGCGGTGACGTCCTTCCGCGACCGTTCGCGCCGCACCGCCTTGACCGCTCTGGCGATGACTCCGACCATGTCGAGGCTGCCCTTGATCCGGGTCGCGGCCGGGGATTCGGGCGCGGTTCCGACCACGCCGGGCAGCAACTGGCCGACGGTGGACAGCACCACCTCGTTTTCGCCGAGCGAGGGCAGGACCTGCTCGATATAGCGGATGAAGGTTGCGTTCGGGCCAACCACCAGCACTCCGCGGCGGGCGAGCACCTCGCGGTGGGTGTAGAGCAGGTACGCGGCGCGATGCAGGGCGACGACGGTCTTGCCGGTGCCGGGGCCGCCCTGGACGACGATGACTCCGGGCAACCCGGAACGGATGATCGCGTCCTGCTCGGACTGGATGGTGGCCACGATCTCCGACATCCGGCCGGTGCGATCGGCGGACAGCGCGGCGAAGAGCGCGCCCTCTCCGACCACGCCTTCGTGATCATGGTCGTCGAGCGCCGCCAAATCGAGGATGTCGTCGTCCACGGCAGCGACGGTCCGCCCGGTCAGCCGGATGTGGCGCCGCCGGAACACCCCGATCGGGTCCGCGAGGGTCGCCCGATAGAAGGGTTGCGCCACCGGCGCGCGCCAGTCGATGAGCAGCGGATCGTAGTCGTCGTCGAACAGGCCGATCCTTCCGATGTAGAACGTCGCTCCGTCGACCGGGTCGATCCGGCCGAAACACAATCCGCGTTCGACGGTCAGCAATTGATTCGAGCGACCCGCGTACGTCCGGGCGAACGACTCGCGTTCGGTCGCCGCCTGGTCGGTGCCGGTCGTCGGACCCCGGTGCGCCTGCCGCAGGTCGGCCGTCGCGCGATCACGGGCGCGGTCCAGCACCTCGTACAACTTGGTCACATAGCCTTGCTCTTCGGCGATCTCGTGTTGCAGCAGGCTCTCGGTCATGTGCTCTCCTGACGTATTGGACGGTAGGTCTTGACGAACGTGTCCGTCTGGGGTTATTCTTTAAATGAGCCCAAGTAATTCGGGGCTCTTTTGTTTTCCCATACAAATACGACAGCATACCAATTTCCTGGGGATTTGAGCAATACCGGGAATGCGAGGCGCCGGACGTGGCAATAGGTATTTGCTCCGACCAGAAATTGTCTGGCAGGCCCTTCCGCTGAGGCCGCGCGTTGTTCATTTGATCTTGGAGGTGCCGGACGGTCTCATGCCACGCTAACGGCGTGCAGTCCCAGACCTCACTCGAGGTCTCGACGAAGCGCGACGCCTCGGATCGAACGGCCGTCGGAGAAGATGAGCCCATGAAGGCATTGACAGTGAAACAACCGTGGGCCGAGTTGATCATGATTGGCCTCAAGGATGTCGAGAACCGCAGCCGTCGGACCTCCTTCCGGGGACGTTTCGCCATTCACGTCGGCCTTCGTCGCGCCGACCCCGACGACCTGGGCCTTGACCTGATGCCGGTGCGGCTGCGCAAGCCGATTCAGCAAGCATGGGAGCGGCACGGTCATCCAGGGCAAGTGATCGGGACGGTCGAACTCGTCGATTGCCTCCAGGACAGCCGTTCACGCTGGGCTATGTCGGGCTATTGGCATTGGGTCCTCCGTGAACCGAAGCTCTACACACGCCCGGTTTCAGCGAAGGGACAGCTCGGACTGTGGGAGTGGCGGCGCTGAAGTCTTGCCGTCCCGCGACCAGGGACCGCGCATTCGAAGTAGAAGCAGCATTCTGTTGCGACGCCGGTGCGGTTAGCCTGCAGAGGGTGGAGATCCGAGTAGGCCAGGTGGTGGTCCATTACGTGGAGCATGGGACCGGTCGACCCGTGCTGGTCTTGCACGGTGCCGGGGTCGACCACCGGGAAGCTGAGGCGTGCTTCGAACCGGTTCTTGACGGCGTTGCCGGCCTGCGACGGATCTATCCGGACCTGCCAGGAATGGGCCGGACCATTGCTCCCGCAACGCTGCGCAGTGCCGACGACGTCCTTGGCACGCTCCTCGGCTTCGCTCACGGGGTCGGGGGCGGCACTCCATACCTGCTGATCGGTCATTCGGCGGGCGCCTACTACGCCCAGGCGATTGCCGCGAGGCGGCCGACACAGGTCGCTGGTCTGGCGCTGGTATGTCCCCTGTTGCCAGAGCTTCGCGACATTCCCGAGCACCACGTCGTCACCGGATGCGGTGACCTCGGGGACGACGTTTTCCGGGGCTACTTCGTCATCCAAACCCCGGACATGCTCGACCGGTACGAGCGCTACGTCGCCCCGGCCGCCGCGCTCATCGACGCGGCGGCCCTCGAGCGCATTGGCGAACGATGGACGCTCACCGCCGACCATTCCCCGCCCTACGCAGGTCCGACCGTGGTTGTGGCGGCCCGAATGGACTCGACGGTCGGGTACGCCGCCGCGAGGGACCTCCTCGACTACTACCCGCATGCCTCGCTCGCCGTGGTCGATGCCGCGGGACACGCCCTCCCCCACGAGCAACCAGAACTGCTGCGTGCCCTTCTCGCCGAATGGCTCGCGCGCGTCGACCGTTCGAGCTGACCGCAGGGAGGCTCGGCCTCTGTCAAGTGGGGCCGACCGCTTGCCCGAACCCTCGGCCTCGGAGCGGCCCGAGTTGACGGTCAGGTCATCATGCGGGATCGATCGAGCGGGACGATTCGGCGACCAGCCAGCCTCCCGAGCTTGCCGAAGGGTGGGATTCAGGTCGCTGCTTGCGGTTGCGCTTCGACAGGCTCAGCGGACATGGGCTCCGGTTCCTGTGTGTCGGGGCCGGCGCTTCGACAGGCTCAGCGGACATTGGGCTCCGGTCCTGTGTTTCGGGCCGGCGCTTCGACACGCTCAGCGGACGTGGGCTCCGGTTCCTGTGTGTCGGGCCGGCGCTTCGACAGGCTCAGCGGACGTGGGCTCCGTCGGCTCGTGTTTCGGGCCGGCGCTTCGACAGGCTCAGCGATCGCGGGCTCCAGTTTCGTGCGGGTTGACTGGTTTCGTGGCCGTGGCGGCGGGGACCCGGTGGGCCGGAGCCGTGCCGTCCAGAGCCCGTAAAAGGGTCCGGTCACGCTGTCTTCGCTTACCTCGATTAAGGCCCCCGCAAATCGACGCCAGAGAGCATTCCCTCGAACTCCCCAATAGCTGATGGGCCGGTTGGGCCGGACGTTGCGGTCAGCATGCGATCGGGTGTAGGACGGAACACAGATCTGAAACTGCCTGCCGCACGGACGGCGGCTGCGAAACTCCTTTTCCGGTGTGGCGGCTCTTCGGACCATGGCTTCGTCATGCGCCGACAATTCGATGGCTTGGGGGAAAGAAATGGCTCGCGGGAAACAGATTGTGAAAACTCAAATGGGGGAAGCTCAAGATGTTTCTCGTCGCGCCGTATTGAAGGGTGGGGGTGCGGCGTTGGCGGGGGTGACAGTGTGGCAAGTGGCCGGCCCCGCCCAGGCCATGCCCCAGCTGCCTGGTGAGGAGCCTGAGGAGGTCATTCCGTGGCTGGACCAGCGCACGGAGCCCCCGCCTGGCGCAGTGCTGCCGAATCAGCTGGTTTGGGAGGATCTGGACTCGTGGTACACACCAGCCGATAACTTCTTCGTGGTCAGTCACTACAACCAGCCGGCGCTCACGGGCCGCGACTGGCAACTAAAGATTGGTGGTCTGGCGTCGCGCCCGTACGCGCTGACACTGGCTGATCTCAAGGCCGGCGTCCGTCAGGAAGTGGACTTCACTCTGGAGTGTTCGGGCAACACCGGATTGCCATTTTTCACCGGCGGCATCGGCAACGCTCGCTGGACCGGCGCACAACTCGCGCCATTGCTGAGGCGCGCAGGAATTTCGGAGGAAGGCCGAGAGGTGGTGTTCTGGGGCGAGGATGCCGGCGAGGTCACCATCCGCGACAACTCGGGAGTCCTCGGGGCCGGTACCACGGGCACAGCCAGCCCGGATGCCAGCGGCGGACTGGACCTGACCATCACCGAGCGCTTCGCCCGCAGCATGACGCTCAAGGAGGCGCTGAATCCCGAAAACATTCTGTGTTACGAGATGAATGGTACGCCGCTTCTCCCTGAGCACGGTTTCCCGGTGCGACTGATCGCGCCCGGTTGGTACGGGGTGGCCAATGTGAAATGGCTGAGCAACATCGAAGTCCGCGGCAGTCGCCACCAGGGTCGATTCATGGCCCGGGACTACGTGACCATTCGTGAGGAAGCGCGCGACGGAGAACCGGTCTGGACATTCACCTCAGTCGGTCGCAACCGGCTAAAGTCTGCGCCCGCCAAAATCACCCGACGACGCGATCGCTACGCAATTATGGGAGCAGCGTGGGGGGCGCCGATCGGCCGGGTTGAAGTGAAGATCGACGACGGTCCCTGGAAATTGGCCAAACTTGTGCGCCAGCCCAGGCGTCGGAAGGTGTCGAGGAATCATTCCTGGACATTCTGGCGTCTGGACTGGGGTCAACCCACCGTCGGTGAACACACGATCACTTCTCGCGCCTTCGATACCGACGGTAACGTTCAGCCGGCACCTGAGGACCCTTTCCTGGCCAGTAAAGTGACCTATTGGGAAAGCAACGGTCAAATCACCCGCCACGTCAAGATTTCCAAGTAGGTCCTGACGCAACAATTTGCCGATCCGTCGCCACTATCGGACGGCGATCAGCGGCTGGACCCGCCTCAGGCTTCGAAACTGAAGACGCTGGCGGCGCGTCGGTCGACTCACGCGGGCGTACGGGTGCGGACAGGTCGGACAGGTCGAATCAAGTGGTCCTCATCCTGGTCAAGGCCGGGCCTCGGTGTTTCGGTTGGCGCAGCAGTGGGCTCAGCTACCTGCCGCACCGCGGGGTTTGCGCCCGGCGGTGCGGGTCAGAACGGCGGTGGGCCGAGGATCTCGATCGCACCGGTGGCCGCGGCCGCCGCGCGAACCCGCCCAAGGTCAGGCGTCGGCGGCTCTCCGGTGCCGGCCGGTTCGCTCGCGTGCCGGTAGAACGCCTCCCCGCCACCTGGCGTCTGGAGACAGAGCATTCGTGCGGTCGACGAGGTCACCATGAAGGCGTGGGGTACGCCGCGCGGGATGATCGCGATACCACCTGCTGAAAGGGTCTCCTCGGCACCGGCCAGGTGCAGCCGTACCTCTCCTTCGAGCATGTAGAACGTCTCGTCCGCCTCCGGATGCTGGTGCAGCGGGGTCACTTTGCCCGCGTCCAACGCGTCTTCGAAGAGCAGGTATGCGCCGCTCGTCTCGGCCTCCGTCGCCAGCCAGGTGTGGACTCCTCCGCCGCAGAACCAGCGACGCTCACCCGATCCGTGCGCCCGCACCGTCGACTCCAACATCGCCATGATCTCTCCTTTATGGTACTCAAGTCCCATAAAGACACTAGAGTACCGTGAAGAACATGTCAACACCGTACGAGCTCACCGGCCGGAGCCGGCAAAAGCAGCGGACCCGGGACGCGTTGGTTGCGGCCGCACGCCACTTGGTCGCTCAAGGCGGTGCGGTGCCGACCGTCGAGGCAGCAGCGGAGCTCGCGTCCGTCTCGCGGACGACCGCGTACCGCTATTTCCCCACACAGAAGGCCCTGCTGGTCGCCGCGCATCCGGAGACCACAACGAGCAGCCTCGTGCCCGATGACGCCGGCGCTGATCCCGAGGCCCGCCTCTTGGGTGCCGTCGACGCCTTCATCCGGATCGTCGTGGACACCGAGCACCAGCAGCGAACCATGTTGCGACTCTCGCTGGATCCAGAGATCACGAACGAGTCCCTGCCGCTGCGGCAGGGCCGGGCCATTACCTGGTTCGAGGAGGCCCTCGCCCCCCTGCGGCCGCGGATCACTGACCCCGTGATCCACCGTCTCGCACTCTCGGTCCGCAGCGCCGTCGGCATCGAGTCACTCGTTTGGCTCACCGATGTCGCCGAGCTCACCCGCGCGGAGGCCGCGGACCTGATGCGCGACTCGGCGCGGGCGCTTCTCCTCCAGACGCTCGCCGACACCGACCGGACCACCTCGACCGATTGACGCCGTACGCGAACGACTCCTGGCCGCTCTACGACGTCGACGTGGACCCAGAACTGATCACCTCTCGAAGGACGTCGCCACACTCAGACGAGAACGCGCGCAGCCCCCTTGTCGTGCGGCGAAGCCGCCGTCAGGATGACGTGGAGGACCCTGACCGGCGAGGTCTGCGTCCAGGCCGAATCGACACGGGGGTGGCTGGGACCATGGCGGCTTCGGATGGGCGCCCAGCCGGAGCTGCCTTCGGCCGCTTCCTTGCCCTGGGTCTGAACGGGCTCGCGGTCTTGTGGGTGATCGCCGCCGCCCTGTCAATCGTCGTCGACCACACCCAAACCGCCGAACTCGTCGTCATCGCCATCCAGGCGACGGTTGCGCTCGGAATCCAGGCGTATGTGATCTGGCGTATCGCTACCGGCTGGCTTCGACTCTCAACCGCGGGGAAAGTGGGCATGACCGTCCTCGGTGTCGTGGTGGCGCCGATTGAATTGGCCCTCGGGATCGTTGGCGCGGCAGTTGCGGCCGCGATCTGGATCGTCGTGGCCGTCCTGCGCAGCGGCGCCGGCCGATCGGCCACGGCCTCCAATCGGGCCGGTCGCTCTCCTTCCGGAACCGCGGCATCCCGTGCGGCAACTGCTACACGACGTGACGGACGGGCCGCGCGTACACCGCAGTCTCGTACCGGCCTGCGATGAGTTTCGGCGTCCTGGGGGCTGTTGCAAAAATGACCGCCCCGCGACGTCTTCCTATCGCAGCCGTCAAAACGAGCCGCCGGACCCGGCATCGGCGTACGCCTCTCCATCGCAGCCGCAAAAGGCAGCCGCCGGCATCCCGGCCCCCGCGAACGTTCTACGCAATCTCACACCGCCGTGCGAGACGACCCCTTTAGCCCGCGAAGTCGGGGTCGTTTCCCGACAGCTGGGTGTCGAATCTGGCATAGCCTGGAAAGCTGCGTTGGCCAAAGTGACCGCACCGATCTCTCGGCCGCGAAAGTGTTCTATCCCGGCCGCTCGGCCGCCGGGCCCGGCATTGAACCCATGCCTACGTTGGCGCAATGGGACTTCTCCCCGGCCGGCGGACTCCAGGTGGTGGAGGCTGCCGAACACGCTGGTCATGCCATGGTCACGCTGCTGGTGTCAGAGTCCAATGCCACTCGTGCCGACCTGGCCTCCCGCGGAATCAGCGCCAGCGACGTTGTCGAAGGGGTGATCTCCAAAGTCACCCAAGTCAGCGATCCCGCCGGAAACGTCATCACGTTCGCCGAGATTCCGGCCGAATGACCGGTGCCCGGGTGCTGGGCTGGGTTGAGGGAGCCCCGACCAATACGCGGCCTCTCTCCCTCAACATCAACACCTGATTGGTACATGATCGGCCGACTGCGTCACGGCGCCCGCGACGCCGGCGTCGCCCAGGCGCTGCTCAACCGGGGGCGTGAAGTGTCGCCGCGCGTACACCCAGGGTGCGGGCTATGGCTTCGGTCAGCCTGATATGTCGCGCGACCGGTTGCCAGCTCGCGGAGAGGACCCGCTGGAGCGCGTCGTCGACGGGGCCGGAGGTCGGTTGGCCGGCCGCGTCCATGCCGGTCTCGCGTTCTCACCGCAGCCGCCGCTTAGTGGCGTGCTGTGAGGCCGGCAAGGCTTTTCGCCGGCAGCGATGGACGTCGGCATGACCAGTGGCGGGTTCGGTCTGATCCTCACAATGACCCCCGCCGTCTCGGCCGTCGGTCGCCCTCGGCCGGATCGACACGCTGGCGACCTTCGACGGACTGTGGCGCCCACGACGAACCGCGTCAATCGTGACTTCAGAAACCCAGAGGGTGCCGGCATCGTGACATTTCGCACGGGGAAAGCTATGCGTCTTCCATCGGAACTGGTGATCGTGCGCACTGCCGGATGTCCAGGTTGGGATGGAGCCTAGATTCATGAACTCCTTGAATGTTTCCGCCGCTCTCGCCATCAACGTCGCGTCGCTCCATCGAGCGTACGGATCGGGCGCGTCGGCGTTCGAGGCCGTGCGCGGCATCGACCTCCATGTCCGGCGAGGCGAGCTCTTCGCTCTGCTGGGCACCAACGGTGCGGGTAAGACGTCGCTGCTCGAGGTGATCGAGGGCATGGCGCGCCCGAGCGCCGGGCGGGTCCGGGTTTTCGGGGTCGATCCGCACCGAAGGCGACGGGAGGTTCGCCGGCGTACCGGGATCGTGCTGCAGGAGTCAGCGCTGCCATCGGGCCTGACTGCCATCGAAACCGCGCGCATGTGGCACGGCACCTTGACCCATCCCCTGCCGGTCCCCGAGTGCCTCAGCCTGGTCGACCTGACGCACCGCCAAAACGTTGCCGTGAAGTCCCTCTCGGGCGGCGAACGCCGACGACTCGACCTGGCTCTGGCGTTGATGGGACAACCCGAGCTGCTGTTCTTGGACGAGCCAACGGCGGGGCTGGACCCGCAGTCACGCCACCTGGTCTGGGAGTTGATCCGACGCCTCCTCGACCACGGCACCACCATCGTGCTGACCACTCACTATCTGGAGGAAGCCGAGCAGCTCGCGGACCGGCTCGCGATCATGCATGCCGGCCAGATCGCCCGGATGGGCACCGTCTCGGAGATCGTGGCCTCGGAGCCCGCCCGCATCCGCTACCGCACCACCAGCACGGTCTTGGCGAACTTGGATGCCCTCGCCACTCTGCCCGCGCTCACCGCCGGTTCACGATCCGACGCCACCGGCGTCGAGCTCGCGACCACAGACCTCCAGGCCACCCTCAACGCGCTCCTGCACCGAGCTCACGACGCCGACGCCGTTCTGACGAGCCTCGACGCCAGCCCGGCCTCACTCGAGCAGACCTTCCTCACCATCGCCCAGGGCGCAAACAACCACCCGGGCGTCCCGAACGCTCACGCGGCCTGAGCCCGCACTAGCCGCCAAAGGAGAGAAACACTCATGACCACTACCGCTGTCAATGCTGTCAATCAAAACCCGCCAACCAGCTCGACGATCGCCACCAACGGCCCGCTCCGCCGGATCAGGTCCCTGGCCCGCGCCGAGCTCCTGCTCCTGCTCCGCAGCCGAATCACCCTGTTCAACTCGATCGTCGTCCCGCCGCTGGCCGTGTCCGTGGTGGCCACGTCGACCATCGACCTCAGCCAGGGCCTTGGATCGACCTCGTACGCGGTCATCTTGCTGACGTCATTCCTCGTGGTAGCCCTGCCGTTCGTCGTGTACTACAACCTCACGACGACACTCGTGGCTCGGCGCGAGCAGCTCGTGCTCAAAGGGCTCCTCACCGGGGAGGCCTCCCGCCGAGAGCTCATCGTCGCCTGCTCGGTCCCTACTGTGCTCGTGATGTGGGCCCAGTTCACCCTCGTCGCGGTCGTCGCGTCCATCTGGCTGACCCTTCCCGTTCCGAGCAATGGGCTGTGGCTGGCCCTCGCGCTGGTCGCAGGGACGGTGCTCTTCGTCCTGTTGGCTGTGGTGAGCTCCGGGCTGACCCGCAGTGTCGAGGCCGCCCAGTGGACCACCACACCGCTCCTGCTCGGGTCGATGCTGTTGTCCAACGGCTTCATGCCGGTGAGCGTCTTCCCGCAGGCACTGGGCGCCGTCGCGCAGTGGACCCCCATGTATCCCGTCGTCGCCCTGTTCCAACACGGGTGGGGAACCGTCGGCCTGGACGGCGTCGTCCGTTCCGGCGGACTGCAGGACGTCGCGCAGCCGTTGGTCTGCCTGACGCTGTGGCTGGTCGTGGCCGCGCTGGCGGCCAAGCGCTGGATGCGTTGGGAACCGCGCCGCTAGACACTGGAACAGAACGGACGACCTCGAACGAAAGTTGACCCGGATGGCCAAAGCTCTCACCTCAAGGCGACGGCGTTCCAAGCTGGAGTGGTTCGACGCGTACATGCGCTGGTCGCTGTACAGCATCCTCGGTGTCGCCCCCCTGCTCGCCCTGCTCGCGGTGCCGGGCAATCTCCAGCCCGTCGCCCCGGCACTTGCCTGGATCTACCTGGCCGCAACCGTCCTCCAGACGGCCGCAGCCATCGCCGTCATGCGCGGAACTTTGGATCATGCCCTCGGTCGGGGTCGAGCCCGCCCGATCCCACTCGTCTGCCTCGCGGCCGCGACATTGGCCACGCTCCTGTGCGTCGCGGCTTTGCCGGTACAGGCCGACACCCCGGGGCTATCGATCGCCAGCATCGCTGTGACGACCAACCTCGGCATCGCACTGTTCAGCCTCGTGCCGCAACTGCGCCGCACCACCATCGCGGTCGCCTGTCTGTTGGTCGCGGCCGCGGTCGGCTTTGTCGAGTTCGGGCGCGACTCGCCGGGCCATGCCATCATCTCGTCGTTGTCGATCCTGATCATGGTGGCCGCTATCGCCGTAACCGGCCGAGTATCAGCCTGGATGCTCGGCGTCGCCTGGGAGCTGGATGAGGCCCGAGGGGTGCAGAGCAGGCTCGCCGTCGCCGAAGAGCGCCTGCGTTTCGCGCGTGACCTGCACGACACCGTGGGACGTACCCTGTCCGCCATCGCGGTGAAGAGTGAGCTAGCCGCCGAACTGGCCGGCCGCCAACACGAAGGCGCCGTCGCGCAGATGCAGGAGGTCCGACAACTCGCCCAGGACTCGCTGCAGGAGATGCGTGGTGTTGTGGTGGGCTATCGAAGCGCCAACCTCACCGCCGAGCTGGACGGCGCCCGGTCGGTACTTCGCTCCGCCGACGTTTCGACCCGTCTCCTGGTCGAGGCCACGAACTTGCCGGAACACGTGCAGCAGGTGTTGGCCTGGGTGGTGCGCGAGGCCGTCACCAACGTCCTTCGACATGCCCACGCCACCCACTGCACCATCGACCTGGCCGTGGATGACGCCGAGCCCGGCCCGAACCCCTTGTCAGGTCCGCCCGGCAGCCGCGACCGAGCCCACGCGCGGCTGAGCATCACCAACGACGGCGTACCCACTGTCGGCGGCTCGACCGGCGGCTCCGGCCTGACCGGCCTGGCCGAACGGCTCGCTGAACTCGAAGGAACACTGTCGACCCGGCTGAACGCTGGCCGGTTCACCGTTGAAGCGAGTGTCCCCCTGCCCTCGACCGACCGATCAGCCATCACCCGGAACGGGAAGCATCGATGATCCGCATTCTGCTGGCCGACGACGAGAATCTGGTCCGCGACGCCCTTGTCGGTCTGCTCAACCTGCACGACGACCTGAAGGTCGTCGCGTCCGCTGCCTCCGGCGCCGAAGCCGTTGCGGCAGCGCGCAGGCACTCCCCCGACGTCGCGGTGCTCGACCTCCAGATGCCCGGGCTGGACGGCATCCAGACGGCCCGCCAGCTGACCGTTGCCATCCCCGGGTGCCGCAGCATCATCGTCACGAGCTTCGGCCGGCCCGGATACCTCAAGAAGGCCCTCGCTGCCGGAGTCGCTGCCTTCCTGCCTAAAACCGTGTCCGCCCACGTCCTGGCCGACGTGGTTCGGCAGGTGCACGCCGGCGGGCGCTACGTGGATCCCCAGCTCGCCGCCGAAGCCATCAGCACCGGGGAGTCCCCGCTCACCCCTCGGGAGACCGACGTGCTCGAACTCGCGGGAGACGGCGCCAGCATCGACGACATCGCGACCCAAGCCCACCTCAGCCCCGGCACCGTCCGCAACTACCTGTCCGCCGCAGCCGCAAAACTCGGCGCCGCCAACCGGCACGAAGCAGCGGCAATCGCCCGCCGGTACGGCTGGATCTGACCGCTCCTATCCCGCGGTGCTGCCCTGGGGGCCGCTCACCCAACTCAGGAAATCTTCGATGGAACCCTCCTGCAGCACGCCGATCCGCCACGCAGCACCTGACGACGCCGATGATCGTCGTCGAGCGCGCGCGCTCACGGTGCCGCTCTGGCGGCTCTACCTGCTGCGCACCGGCTACCTCTTCGTCGCCGGCGGCATCCTGGCGACCCAGTGGCCGACGCTGCTCCGCCACGACCCGTCCTGGCCCCTCATGGAGGGCGTGAAGACCAGCATGTTGGCCGCGGTGTCGGTCCTGGCGCTCCTCGGGTCTGCTCCCGTTCGTACCCCGGGCCCGGTGGCCGTGACATTTCTCACGGGCCGTCCGTGGATTCAGCTGCTCGCATTGGTGACGCCCGCTACTGCCGCGTCGAGCATGGAAGCGAAAGACTCTTTCCTAGGCGCCGCGGCCCAGTGAATTTCCGATGGCCCGGCCGCTGAGCGAGCGCGCACGCAGTGCGGCACACCGGACAGGTCCACACGGTCGCTCGCCCTGACCAACGCCACAGCATGAAGGAAAACCACCCATGATCAACCACCAGGAGAGGCCACCTAGTCTCACGACAACCGTGCCGCACCGAGTCCTTCACAGGGGTGGGAGTCCGGCCAGAGCGGGCCGGTCACGGCGACGCGCCGCTGCCTCGGCCCTCATTGTTGGCCTGGCGTGCCCGGCGTCCGGGTGCCCGCCCCGCACTGGGCGGACGCGGGCGACGGGTACCAGCAGACCGACGCGGCGGTGCCGTACGACTACGCCGACCTGCAGGGTCGGACTTTCCGGCTGCACCTGGTCCGCCTGCCAGCCCGCGACCCCGCGCACAAGATCGGCACTTTGTTCGTCAACTTCGGGGGACCAGGTGCCCCCGCCGCCATCCAGATCCGCGAGTTCGGCCGGTACCTCCTGCTTCCGGAGGTCCTGGCGCGGTATGACGTGGTCGGGGTCGACCCTCGCGGGGCCGGGCAGAGCCAACCGGTGCGCTGCGTCCCGGACGAGCAGATCCCACAGTTTCCCTACGTCAGCGCCCGCATGCCGGTGACTCGGTCCGAGACCCGGCAGGCAATACGGCAGACTCGTCAGTTCGCCCAGGTATGCGGGGAACGCAACGGGGACCTGCTCGATCACGTCGGTACGCTGCAGTTCGCCCGCGACCTCGATGTGCTGCGAGCCGCCACAGGTGACCGACGGATCAACCTTTTCGGCATGTCCTACGGGACGTACCTCGGCCAAGTGGTGGCCAACACCTTCCCCAGCCGGGTCGGAGCGGTGATCCTGGACGGAGTGGTTGACCCCGCCTGGGGGACCGGCTCCCCCGACACCGTCAGCTGGGTCCGCGAGCACGCAGACCGCGGCAGCTGGGAGACCCTGCGCCGCTTCTTCGAGCTGTGCCACCAAGCCGGACCGCAGCGCTGCGCTTTCGCCGGCGGCGACCCGGAGCGGAAGTTCGCCACCCTCGCCGGCCGGCTCCGGAAGGCACCACTGCGTGTCCCCCGGTCGAGCGGTGCCGTGGTGTTGGGCTACTCCGAGCTGGTCAGCGGGCTCGCGTCCGCCAGCGGGCTGTACAGCAGCTTCACCTGGGTCAGCCTCGGCGAACTGCTGCAAGCGCTGTACGTCGAGGACCTCCCGCGCGCGGCTCGTGCCCTCACCGACCTGAGCGGGTCCCTCCCGCCTGGGTTCGAGAACTACACCTCGATCAGCGCCGCCATCGCCTGCGCCGACACCGACAACCCGAGCAACCCCCACCAGTACAGCCGCGTGGGTCGTCTTCAGGACCGGGTCGCCCCCTACTTCGGGTCGCGTTGGGCCAACTTCGCCCTGGTCTGCGCAGCTTGGCCGGGTCGGTCTACGGAGCGCTATGCCGGTCCCTGGACCACAAAGACGGCCCAGCCGGTGCTGCTGATCAACACCCGCTATGACCCGGCAACCCCGTACCGCAACGCCGTGAAAGTTCACCGGCTGCTGCCGAACAGTGCGCTGCTGACCGTAGACGGCGTCGGCCACGGTGGCCTGGCGGTCAGCTCGTGCGCGCATGAGGTGACCGCTCGCTATCTCCTCACCGGCACCACCCCAATGCCCGGCACCGCCTGCCGTCAGGACTTCCAGCCTTTCGACCCCATCCCCACCGCCAAGGCAACCACCCCGACACGCCCTCCGTGGGCCAGCCGGCCAGCGATGCCGGCTGCCTGGCCGGCTGCCAATGGGTAGACCCACCCGGCCGGGCGAGGTTCACCACCGCTTTCCTCATTTCCCAAGAACGGAGAATCATGGATTCAATTCGAAGAACGTCGATCGTCACCGGAGCCTTGCTCATCACCGCGACGATCGCGGTGCTCGCCGCAGGTTCGCTCGCACCGGCACTCACCGGCTCGGACTACCTGACGGGCGTCGCCGACCATCCCCATCGGTTGGCCGCCGCCGCACTTCTCTACCTGATCGCAGCTGGCACCAGCGTCGGGATCGCGATTGCCCTGTATCCACTGCTGAAAGGAATCAGCACCGCATTGGCGCTGGGATCCGTCGTCTTCAGGACCATCGAAGCGGTCTTCTACATCGCGGCGGTCGTGAGCCTGCTGACGATCGGATCGCTCAGCCAGGCTATCGCCGCCGGACCGGCCGAAAGCCGAGCGCCGAGTCAGCCAATGGCCGACGCACTGGTCAGCCTGCGCGACCACTCCAATATGGCCGCGATCTTCGCGTTCAGCGTGGGCGCGCTGATGTATTACAGCCTCTTCTACCGATCACGACTCGGGCCGAGATGGCTGTCGGGTTGGGGCATCGGCGCCATCTGCCTCATCCTGACCGCCTGCCTGCTGGCGCTGGTCAAGAACCGTCCCGTGACGGGCTTTACCCTCCGGATCCTGCCGATCGCCATCCAGGAAATGGTCCTGGCCGTCTGGCTGCTCGTCAAAGGCTTCAGACCGTCGGCCACCGGATTCGCGGCACCGTCCCACGGTCGGCAACGCAGAACATCTGCCGCCGCATCACCTCTCCAGCCGGGCCGGCTCGGATGACCGATCGATCCTTGGACGAGCTGGTGGCGCTCGCTGCGCGCGCTGAGGCGTCCAGGCATCCGGGTGTGGTCGTCGGCGCCATCGATAGCCGGTCAGGGCAACGAGCATCGGTCGGCGCAGGCCATAGTCGCTTGCCCGACGGGCCTCCACCCACACCCGACACCGTGTTCGAAATCGGCTCCATCACCAAGGTGTTCACCGGGCTGCTGCTTGCCGTCGCTGTCCTCCGAGGCGAGCTGAGCCTGGACACGCCAGTCCAAGAACTTCTCCCCGGCGGCGCCACCCTCCCGGGCAAGCATGGCGTGCCGATCAGCGTGCTGCATCTGACCACCCACCGCTCCGGGCTGCCCCGCTCACCCCTCGGGACGGTCGCCGAAGCCCGCACCGTGCTCATCGACCGGGCCAACCCCTACCGGGACCTGAGCCCGGACCGGGTACTCGACGCCGTCGCCCACTCCCGGCTTCGGCGGACACCAGGCACCGGCCGGATCGCCTACTCGAACCTGGGCGTCGGACTGCTCGGACTCGCGCTGGCCAACGCTGCCCGGGCGGGCAGCTACGCCGAGCTCGTTCGCAGCCGCATTTGCGGCCCACTCGGCATGGCTGACACCGACGTGCTGGAGAACATCGACCCGGACCGGTTGGCGGTGGGCTACCAACGAGGCCGGCCCATCGACCACTGGTCGCTGACCGGTCTCGCCGGTGCGGGGGCGCTGCTGTCCAGCGGCAATGACATGCTGAGGTTCCTCGCCGCCCAGCTAGAGCCGGAATCCACGCCACTCGCCGAAGCTGTCGCCCTCAGCCACCAGGAACGTCACCACACCCGCGGCTTCGGGATCGCGCTCGGCTGGATCATCATGGGCTCGCCGAACCACCCGATCCTCTGGCACAACGGCGGAACCGGCGGCTTCGCTTCCTTCGCCGGGTTCGACCCGAGACGCGGTACCGGCACTGTGGTGCTCGCCAACTCCCGGCGAGGACCCGAAGCTGCTGGCCTGCGGCTACTGAAACAGCTCTGATTCCGGTCACATCCAGCCTGACAAGGACCGACGACCTTACTCAAGTTGTCGTTGCCGCTTCGGCGCGTACCCAAAGCGGGTCGGACCGAGGTCGGGCTCTGCGATGAGCCAAGATGGGGCCACCGCCGGATTGGTCGACACGTTCAGCGAGCGGGCACGATGGGGAGCCTCTTTGAGGTGGCTGACTGACGCCTTGGCGCCACGAACGGCCGACGCGATGGTTGAGCCGCAGCCGGCCAGAGGGAGAGCCGAGGCCAGGCCCACGGCTGGTTCAGGTGAGGAGGACCGGATCTGGTAAGGCCTCGTTGCCGGTCGCTGCCCGGGAGCCGGCCGTCAGACCGGGCACGATCTCGACCAGTGCTTCGAGTCCGGCAAGGTCAGCGGCGTTGCCCGTACAGAGCCTCGCTGAGTGGGCGTGAGCGGTGGCTGCGATGAGAAGGTATCGAGTGCAACACGACCTCGGACTTTCTGTTCAACCAGCTCTGGGCGGCCAGCGCCGCGCGATCTTCTCGGTGGCCTTGGAAACCATCTCGAACTCTCAGGCTCAGCGACTTGCCCAGACGGGGGTGGTGACGACTTCGGCGACGACGCCGACGGCCTTGGAGTTGCCGCCGGAGGAATTGACCACGTAGAGACCCTGAAGCTTCCCCGGATCGATGCGGTCGGACACCGTCAGCAGCCGTGAGCCGTCGGGTGACCAGGCCGGCTTCTCATCCGTGGCCGGGCCGCCCACCAACCGCTTGACCTTCGATCCGTTGGCGTTCATCACGTAGACGTCGAAGCCGCTGTTCACCGTCGATCGGCGGAAGGCGATCCGCTTGCCGTCCGGCGACCAGGCCGGGTCGGCGTCCCGGCCTGACCGGTCCGGGGTCAGCGAGGTCGGTTGGGCCGAGCCGACGAGGGGCATGGTGAAGATGCCGCCACCGTTGGCCCGTTTGGTGGTATCAGCCATCCAGAAGGCGACCAGCTTGCCGTCGGGCGAGATGGCTGGATCGTCCATCCGAACGTTGCCGATGTTCAACCGCCGGACCAGTTGGCCCTGGACCGTGACGACGAAGAGTCTCGCGCGCCCGGCTTCGTCGGCACATCGCATCACCAGTTGGTTCTGGTCGGCGCGGTTCCACGAGACGTGGCCGATGGTGGCGCAGCCGGACGGATGCTTATTGAAAAGCACGCGATCGCCGGACCCGTTGGCGGCGGCGGTCCGCAGCCGGTTGGCGGTCCGATCGATGTAGATGATGGTCCGCCGGTCCACCGAGAGGGTCGGACTGTTGACCCGGTGACCCTTCGGCGTCTTCAGTCGCTTCGTGGCGGTTGGCCCGTTCAGCCAGGCGACATCGAGCCGCTGGGCCTCGGTCGGACCGCGCGGAACGACGAACTGGGCGTCATCCAACGGAGCGCTCCGGGGCAGATCCGGCGGCGTGCCGGTCGACGGAGTCTCGGTCGGACCCGGACTCTCAGCCGGGCTATTCGACGGATCGGCCGGAGCCACCGACCAGCTCGGCGATTGTGGGACCGGGGTCGTACTGCCGGCCGATGCGGGAGAGGCGGCGACCTCGCCGACCTGGTGAAAGACGAAGCCGGTGGCCGTTCCGAGCACCAAGGCGCCAGCCAGAACGGCGATCGGCAGCACGCCGACCGGGGGGCGTCGCGGTGGTGGCGATCCGGGAAACGTCATGGCAGCCCAGTTAGGTCATCTGGCCGGTCAGCACGAAGATCGCGTCCCGAAATCGATGCCGCTTTTCCGCATGGGCAACCACGATTTTTTTCCACCGAGCTTCAAGCCCCATGTGGACAAATCCTAGGCTACTCACGCAGCGACCCGGGTCGTCATCATGGCCGCGACCAGCGCGGCAGGTCGCTGAGCCACGGCCAGACGGTCGACATTCCCTGTCGGCAGCGCAATCACACTGTCGGCAGCGCAATCACACGGTCGGCTGCGCAATCACACTGTCGGTGGCACTGGAGTACTCGCGGGCACACCACGCGATCGCCGCGTCGGCCTTGTCGGTAATGACGCCGTCCACACCATAGCGACTGAAGGCGCGCCAGCCGTCCGCGTCATCGACGGTCCACACCTCGACCAACAGCTCATGCGCGTGGGCGGCGGCCACGTACTCAGCTGTGATCGCGGTGTGTCGGATCAGTACGCGGTCGGCGAACTTCTTCACCGACTCCGGGTCTGCGGGCTCGCCGACGATGACTCCGAGTCGAGTCGGACCCGCGACCGGCTTGAGCCGAGCTAGCACCGAGCTATGTCTGGACGTCAGGACCGCGTTCTCGCGCAATTGCTTCGTGGTCAGCACACCAAGGACCTCACGCAGGCCGTCGGCGGAGACTCGGTTCGGCTTGAGTTCTACCTCGATGCCGACCCCTGCGTCAGCGGCGACCTGGGCCGCGTCGCTGAAGGTGGCCAGATCGGGTTGCCGGTCCTTGAGGGCGGGGAAGGTCGTGCGGCTGATTCGGCGACCTCCGATGGTCGCGTCGTGGTTTACGACCCAGGTGCGGTGGCCGTGATCGTCGGGCGCCGTTTGGCGGATGTCCATCTCGACAACGTCAGCCCCGTAGGCGACGGCCTGCCGGAGGGCATCCACCGTGTTGTTGCGGGCGACTCCAGCGTCGGTACCGCGGTGACCGATAACCCGGAATGAGCAGGCGGAGAGCGGAATGTCGTCCGGCCCGGCGGGCATCCCGATATTGGCGGCGACAAGAGTGGTAGAAACCAGTGCGGTGGCGGCCCAGGCAATTAACATTTCGACATCCTCTGCGAGAATGAGAACCATGAATTGGCCCTACTTCTGCTGAGGTTATGGAGGTCGGATCGCGCCTAATAGTGGAGAGCCGAACCCGTTTTGCCATAAACCCGTGATGTCCCCAACCGATGGTGGGGTAAACCCATTGAGGGGTAAACCGCTGATCTTTGACCAACCACACCGATCGTTCACCCATTGATCGCACAGCCGGGGAGAGGAGACAGCCTTGGCGGGCGTCCGATAAATCGGCGATACCCCCATGGGTGGTGTTTCTGGGTGGAGGGGTCAACCCGCTTCGGTGCAATTTGCCGGCTGGGAGACAACCGGTCGGCCACGGTTTGCCGCTTCGCATTTTGGCGTCGCCGTCACCTCACGAGGACAGTCACTGGCGCGTGGCACAGCTTGGTGCAATCATCGTTTTTAGCCATGACCAGCCCGGCTTCGACCAGTAGTGACAGCGGATCCGCCTGCCCGGTGCTGGTCAGCCACGACGGGCGCACCTGGCGCCTGGTCAGCGGCCGAACGCTGACGTTCGGTCGCGGCTTGGATGTGGACATCAAGCTGGCCCACGACCCCCCGGATTTGCGCGTGTCCCGGCACACCGGCACGTTGCGGCACCTGATCGACACCGTACTGATCACGAACGCGTCTTCTCGCGGTCTGCTCACCCTCACGGCGGATGGTGCCGTGACCCGCGAGATCTCCCCCGGAGAAGCGATCACCTGCGATCCGCTCCGGAAGTTCCGGGTCTGTGTGATCGGGGAGTACGGCGTCACCTACGACCTCGACGTCGACGCGAGTTCCTTGGTCGAGCGAGAGGTGGAAGAACGCCCGCACGGTGGGGCGGGGACGGTGCTGTTCACGCGATACGACCTGACGCCCGGCCAACGGCGGGTGCTCGGCGCCCTGTGCGCGCCGCTGCTCGCTGGGGAGGCGCGCTCGGCAACCGCCCGCGAAATCGCGGAAAGTCTCGACCTGCGACCGAACTATGTGCGCAACGTGCTTAAGGACACCCGGGAAAGGCTGGCCGCCCAAGGCGTACCCGGGCTGCTCGGTGAAGACAACCCGCAAGCCGTCGAGGCTTTACGTCACGCCCTCGCCCAGTGGGCCATCCGCAACCGCGTCGGGTTGGATTTCTGACGTCTGGCGTGCGACCTCATTGCACAGCAGGGGTTCGGTTCGGAAACAGTCGAGTTCTATCTGCCGGTTCCCTACGCACGACGGCGAGTGACCTGTGCGTTCTGGCGTGCTTGAGAGAGGTGGACCCTTGACCTGTGCCGTACGAGCTGGCTCGGTGTGTAGTGATCGGCCCAGAAGCGGCGCTCGCAAAGATCGTCCGGCGCTCGCTGCGCTGCTGTCCGCGACGACTTGGGGGAAAGCCGACCCCGTCCGGGCCTAGACGAGCGCCCGCCGCGGCTCGACGGTTTCGCGCTCGTCGACCATGGGCGCGTCGGTGTCGACGTGGCGGGGCAGACGCCGTGGCCACCAGAACCGGTCGTCGAGGACGTGGACCAGGGCCGGCACCAGCACGGTCCGGACCAGCAGCGTGTCCAGCAGCACCCCGAGCCCGACGATGATGCCGATCTCGGTCAGCACGATCACCGGCAGGACGCCGAGCACGGTGAACACCGCGGCCAGCAGGATGCCGGCGCTGGTGATGACGCCGCCGGTCACAGCCAGGGCCTCGATGATCCCCCGCCGGGTGCCGTGCCGGACCGACTCCTCCTGGGCGCGTGAGACCAGGAAGATGTTGTAGTCCACGCCCAGGGCCACCAGGAATAGGAAGGCCAGGAGGGGCACCTGGTAGTCGAGCGCCGGGAAGTCGAAGATGTAGGTGAAGGCGAGGCTGCCGGCTCCGAGCGCGGCGAAGAAGCTGAGAACAACCGTCAGAATCAGGACCAGAGGCGCCACCAAGGCCCGGAGCAAGGCAATGAGGACCAGGACCACCACGAAGAGGATGAGCGGGCTGATCAGGACCAGGTCGCGGATCGAGGCGTCGCGGGCGTCGAGGTTCGCGGCCACCGCGCCGCCGACGACGGCATCAGGGTCGACCTGAACGACCTCGTCCCGCAGGGCCCGGACCGTCTCGTAGCTGGCTTCGGTGTCCGGCGCTGCCTCGATGACCACGTCGATCTCAGCCAGGGTGCTGGTCGACTCACCCCGGCTGACCTGGGCGACGCCCGGCAGCGCCTCGGCCGCGCGGGCCACGGCGTCGGCATCGGCCGGGCTGGTCATGATCACCACCGGCGACACGGTGCCGGCCGGGAACGCTGCCGACAGTGTCCGGAGCCCGTCCACCGACTCGGCCCGGGTGCGAAAGGTGTCCTCTTGGCTGAGGCCGTAGCCGGTGCTGAGAGTGCCGGCACTCAGCCCGGCCAGCAGCAGCACCGAGCCGACGATGATGGGCCAGGGTCGCCGGGCGGTCGCGTTGCCGATCCGGCGCCAGCGCCCTCCGGTGGCCGCGGGCGCCCGCGCGAGGTCGACCCGGGGGATCAGCGGCCAGAACAGGCCGCGCGGGCAGACGACGAGCGCGGCGGGCAGCACGATGAGTCCGAAGATCAGGGCGACGACGATGCCGATCGCCCCAGCCACGCCGATGGCCCGGGTACCGCCGAAGGCGGCGGCAAGCAGGGTTAGCAGTGCGAGGACGACCGTGGTGCCGGAAGCGCCGATAGCCGGGCCGGCGCCCATGACGGCGTCGCGCATGGCCTGTCGCCGGTCCTCGGTCCGCTTGAGCTCCTCTCGGTAGCGGGCGATCAGCAGCAGGGCGTAGTCAGTCCCCGCGCCGAAGACGAGGACCGAGACGATGCCGGTCGTGGACTCGTCGAACGGGATGCTGCCGCCCTGAGAGACCAGCGCCACCAGGGAGGCGACGACCCGGTCCGCCGTGCCGACGGCCGCCAGCGGGATGATCCACAGCACCGGGCTGCGGTAGGTCAGCAGTAGCAAGAGCGCGACGACGGACGCCGTGGTCGCCAGCAGCTTGATGTCCGCCCCGGCGAAGGCGCCGGCGATGTCGGCGGCGAAGCCGGCCCCGCCGGTCACCTGACCGACCACCCCGTCGGGTAGCCCGGACCGGACGACATCGCGGATGGCCGCAATGCGCTCGCTGTTCTCGTCCCCCGTGACTTCTCCAGACAGCGGAACGGCGACCAGGGCGGCGGTCCGGTCCGGCGACAGCTGCGGTGGCGAGGCCCGGCCGTCCAGGGCCAGCGCGCCGAGCCGCTCGCCTTGTGCGGCGATGGCGGCGACGTCGGTCTCGCTCAGCGTGCCGCCCGGACGGCTGTAAACCACGAGGGCCGGGTTGAGCTGCCCGGACGGCAGTTGCTTCTGCAGCTTGGTCACCTCGGTCGACTGCGCTGAGGCCGGCAGCCCCGCCGTCTGGTCATCGCTCACCTTCAGGCCGGGACTGAACCCGATGGCCAGACCACTTGCCGCCACGGCCAAGACCAACACCGCCCACACGGATCGTCGGCCGGTGACGAGTCCGGCAATTCCGGCCCAGAGACGATGCACAGCGGTGGTTTCTCTCATTCGGGGATATTCTTAGCGACTAAGAGACTAGCCCTGAATGGCGGGCACGCAACTACCAGGAGGGTCGATGACCGATGCCGACCGGCGGGATCGCCTACGGGCGCTCGTCATCGACCACCTTCGCCGCTACGGAGCCGAGGCCAGTCGGGTGGTCGACGTCTTTGCCAAGACGCACAGCATGCACCCGACCGACCTGCAGGCGCTCGTGCTCATCCTGAACGGCGAGCGTCAGGGCCAGGCCGTGACGCCGGGCACTCTGCGGCAGGCGCTCAACCTCACGTCGGGGGCGGTCACCGGCGCGGTCGACCGGCTCGTCCGGGCGGGCCACGTCCGCCGCGAACCCGACGCGCACGACCGCCGCCAGGTACGACTGCACCAAGCCGCGGGTGGCCGGCGGTTGGGCGGAGAGTTCTTCGGCCCATTGGGCGGCCGGCTCAACGCCACCATGGCGCTCTACGACGAGGAGCAGTTGGAGCTCATCGAAGGCTTCCTGAGGTCGGTGGCCGAGGCGTTGGCCGAGCATCGTCGAAGCCTGGAGGACGCCCCCACGCCCGTTGAGCCCGGCTGAGTCATCTGATCCGCTGCACCGCACGCGAGTGAGCGCCTCGCGCGGGTTCTGGTCAGGCAGGTCCAGGCCGACGATGTCAGCGTCCTTGTCAGGCGGGGTTCTTGAGGAGCACCTCCCTCAATCGCGCCGGCGTGCTTGCGCGTGGTGCCGGACGGGGCCAGTTTCAGCAACTCTGGCCGACACTGCCGTTCGGAGACTTGGTTTACCCAATGGCCGAGCCGCCTCTTTCGTGTCAACGGGTGGTTGGGTTTGTAGGAACGGGCTCCGGTCGGGCGACTCGGTTTCGACAGTGATGGTCCTACAGTGAACGAATGATGCTCAGGGTCCTGGGCCCGCTGGAGGTGGTCGGCCCGGACGGCCCCGTGTCGGTCGGCGGACCAGTTCCTCGCCGGATCCTCTGCGCGCTTCTGGTCCGGCCGGGCGACGTGGTGCCGGTCGACCGTCTGATCGGTGCCGCGTGGGGTGAGAATCCCCCGCCCAGTGCCGAGCGGACTTTGGTCAGCCATCTCACTCGGCTCCGGGAGGCTCTCTCCGGCGGCGGAGGATCGGCCACCCCGAGGCTCGAGCGGGGACGCGGCGGCTACCGGTTGGTGGTCGAGTCTGATGACGTTGACGCGGTCCGGTTCGAACAGTGCCTCCGGACGGTCGAGAACATGACTCCGGTCGAGGCCGTAATTGTGCTCCGGGAGGCTCTCGCGCTCTGGCGCCCGCCGGGCCCGTACGCCGATCTGCAGGACACGGCATACCCGTCCGCCGAAGCCGCGAGGCTGAACGAGTTGCACGGCTCCGCCGGTGAAGCCCTGGTCAACGCCTACCTCGACGGGAGCGACCTGATCGCCGCCGCGGCCGAAGCGGAGGCCCAACTGCGCGACGACCCCTACCGGGAACGGCTGTGGGAGCTGCTGATGCTCGCGCTGTACCGGCAGGGGCGACAGGGTGATGCGCTTGAGGCCTACCGCCGGGCCCGGACCGAGCTCACTGGCGGGCTCGGCGTGGATCCTGGACCACGGCTGCGCGAGCTCGAAGGTCGCGTTCTGGCCCAGGATCCAGGGCTGCTGGAGTTGACACAGACCCGGAAGCCGTGCCCGTACAAGGGTCTGGCCCGCTACGACGCCGCAGACGCCGATCTGTTCGTGGGCCGGGAGCGATTGGTGGACGAACTGGTCGCCCGGCTGGTCGACGAGCGTCTCCTGGTCATCGTCGGCCCGTCAGGTGCCGGCAAGTCCTCCCTCG
The DNA here is from genome assembly GCA_963731295.1 of uncultured Actinomycetota bacterium. Taxonomy (GTDB): domain Bacteria; phylum Actinomycetota; class Actinomycetes; order Propionibacteriales; family Propionibacteriaceae; genus Microlunatus. The sequence goes on along the minus strand of CAVSUP010000003.1, from coordinate 37,278 downwards.
TACGGGCGGGTCTGGTACCGGCCCTGGCCGCCGGGGCGCTGCCGGGATCGGAAGCCTGGCCGGTCGCCGTGATAGTGCCGCGTGACCAACCGGCGACGGCCCTGACCGCCGCGCTCGCCGACCGACCTGGAGTCCTGGTCATCGACCAGGCCGAAGAGGCGCTACTGGCCGATGACGGGGCGCACCTCACCCCGTTCGGCGACGGTCTGCTGGTGGCGGTTGCTCATGACACCCGCGTCGTGCTCGTGCTGCGGTCCGACTTCTTCGGCCTGCTGGCTGAACACTCCGCCCTCGCCCGCCGTGCCGGCCCGGCTGCGGTGTTGGTCGGGCCACCGGACGAGCGGGAGCTACGCCGCATCATCACCGAGCCGGCATCCCGGGTGGGACTGCGGGTCGAACCGGCCCTGGTCGATCTCGTGGTGGCCGAGGTCCGCGATCGTCCCGGCGCGCTGCCGGTCCTGTCCACCGCCTTGGTCCGCACCTGGGAGCAGCGCGACGGCGACCTCTTGTCCGTCGCCGCGTACCAGGTCAGTGGCGGGGTGGAGCGGCGCTGAACCGGGTCGGTGAGGATGCGTGGGCGGCGCTTGACAACGATGCGCAGCGGGCGGCGTGCCGGCGATTGATGCTCCGGCTGGCGGCGAACGAGAACGGTTCCTGGGTACGCCGGTGGGCGCGGCGGGCCGAGCTCCTGCGGGCCGATGACCCAGCCGCCGCGGCTGCTCTCGCGGTCCTCACCGCGCGGCGCCTGGTCGTGGCGCGGACCGACGACGTGGGGATCGCCCACGAGGCCTTGCTCAGCGGCTGGCCCCGGCTGCACGGCTGGCTGGAGGACGGCCGCGCCCGCGCCGAGGTCCGCGAGCGGCTGGCGGCGGCGGCAACGACGTGGGAGGAGGCCGATCGTGACCCGGTTGAGCTCCATCACGGCATCCGGCTGCAGGCTGCGCTCGATGTCGCCGCCGCCAGCCCGGACGACCTGACCCCGCTGGAGCGGCACTTCCTCGCCGAGTCGGCCGACGAGGCGGAACGCCAGCTCGCCGACCAGCGAGCCCGGGCCGACCGCGAGGCTCGCGGTCGCCGACGGGCGAGCCTGGTCGCCGGGTTGCTGGCCGTGGTCTTGGCGTTCGCGGCGTCAGCCGGCGGTTACGCGATCACCCAGCAGCGCCGAGCTGCTCGAGCAGCCGACACGGCCGACGCGGGACGGCTCGGCGCGCTGGCCCGTGCCGGCGGCCCGTACGACCGATCGCTGCTGCTCGCAGCCCAAGCGGTGAAGCTCGACCGGTCGCCCGCGACCGAGAGCGACCTTTTCGCTACCCTGCTGCACGGCGACGCGGTGGTAGGCACCATGCGGGCATCCCATCAGGCGCAGGCGATCGCCTTCACCCCGGACGCCCAATCGATTGTCACCGTGACCACCTCCGGCGACCTCATTCGCTGGCCGGTAGGAGGCGGGCCCGGCGTCCTCCTGTCGCGCCTCGCGCAGATCCCGGGGGAGTTCTCGTACAACGGCGTCCTGGGCGTCGGAGCCCAGATCGCGGTCGCGCTCGACAGCCAGATCGTCGTCGGCGTCTCCTCGCAACCCGGTGAGTCCAGCCTGCAGCTACTCGAGGCCGACACCGCCAAAGTTCTCCAGGAGGTGCCGGCGAACGTCACCGTGGGCTGGGCCCTGGCGCAGGACCGTACGATCGTCGTGGCGGCAGCGGGCAGCATCGCCGCGCCGAGTCCCGACGTGCTGATCTGGCGGCTGGGCGCGGCGGACGCCAGACTTCATCCGAGTCGGGGGCGAGCCGATCCGAATCGCGATGTGCGGTCCGGACACCGCTTGCGTGCTGACCGCCCGTCAGCTGGTCCGGATCCGACTGTCGGACGCCACCGTCGAGCAACGGATACCGCTGCCCCGGGACACGGTAGACCCGAAGCAACCGGAGATCGCCGAACGGCTCGTTGCCAGCCCCGACGGCCAGACGCTCGCGATGGTCTCGCTCGCCGGAAGGCTCCGCATCCTGGACGCCCGGACCGGTCGCGTTATCCGCGAACTCACCGGCGCCTCCCGCGACCTGCACGCGCTGGCGTTCTCCCCGGACGGGAGCCGGATCGTCGCGGGAGACTATGCGAGCGTGCTGATCTGGCGTACCGATGGGAGCGGGCTCCCGGAGCGTCACGAGGTGCACGGCGGGCGGGTCGTGTCGGCGGAGTGGTCGGCAGACGGTTCGACGGTGGCCACCTTGGGACGCGACGGCGCTGTGGTGCTGTTGGACATGACCGACCGGCGTCGGGTCGGCGCCGTTCTCACCAATGACCTCGATGCCCGGACGACGAACCTGTGGGCGACATCGCAGTCGATCCTGGTCGGCCAGGTCAACGGTGGGGTGCTGTTCGTCGACCCGGTCGACGGCACCATCGTTCCCGCCGAAGGATGGCCGCACGGCCCGTACGCCGTCGACAGCGTCCGGACCGGGCGGTCAGGAGACCTGGTGGTTACCGCCGACTACCACGGAGGTACGGCGGTCTGGGATCTTCCAAGTCGGGCGTGGCTCGGCTCGGTCGACCTGCCCGAGGCATCGGGGCCGTACGCGGTTGCTACGGAAGTCTCGCCGGGCGGCAGATTGGCGGCGACCATCCGCAACGCCAACGGGCTCATCATCTTCGACACCCACACGCGCCACGTCGTTCGGCAGTTCGAGCCCCTGCCACCGCCCCTTACGCCCGAGCTCGAAGTAAGCGTCCAGGGCTGGACGCCGGACGGCCGTTCCATCCTGATCTCCCGGCAGCTCTCGACCACGACCGCCGACCTGTTGGTCGTCGACGCCACCAGCGGCAAGATCACCCTGCAAGTGCCGCTGGACGCAGCCCTTCCCGCGGAGGCGGCGGCCGATCCCACCGGCCGCTACCTCGCGGTCGCCACAACCGTTGGGACGCTGTTGATCCTGGACGCCAAGGACGGCCGCCGGCTCGCGCCTCCGCTGCAGGCCAACGACGGCCCGGTGATCAACGTCTCGATCAGTCCCGACGGCCGCTATATCGCGACCGCCGGCCAACCCCCCAGGCTGACCGTCTGGGACACCCGGACCTTCCGCCAAGTCGCCGGCCCGCTGCCGGTGGACGTGAATGGCGTCGATGCGCGCGCCCGGTTCGCCCCGGACGGGCGCCTCTTCGTGACCAGCGGCTCGAGGATCCGATCGTTCACGATCAATCCGGACGAATGGCTGGCGCGAGCCTGCCGCGAGGCGAACCGGACGCTGACCCGCGCCGAGTTCGAGGAGGTCCTCCCGGCCCGGCCGTACGACCCAGCCTGTACCTGAGCCAGTGCGCACCTGAGCGGGTCCGGCTTCGGGGTAGGGCGCCTGCAGTCCACCTGCAGTTTGACCACAGCCGGGCTGCGGTCCCTGGCGAGCAACGTGCCGATGGTCGGCGGGAAACACCCGCTCCACCAAAGGAACCGATCATGACCGCTCAGACCCACCACCGACCCGACCACCAGATCAACGCCGAGCGTGGCGCCGACCGAAAGCCGCTTCAGATCGTGGGGCCGATTGCGCTGCTCCTGGCGATGGCCATCGCCGGGTTCATCGGAGTGGCTGTGGTGGCGTACGTGACCAACCCCCCTGTACCTGTCCACGTCGCCACGCAGGAGCCGAACGCCGACGAACGCGAAGGCCGGGTGCCCGTGACCGCCACCCACGAACCGAACGCCAACGAACGCGAAGGCCGGGTGCCCGTGACCGCCACCCACGAACCGAACGCCAACGAACGCGAAGGCCGGGTGCCCGTGACCGCCACCCACGAACCGAACGCCAACGAGCGCGAGGGCCGGGTTTCCGGCAACGGCTGATCGATGCGGATCGGTGCTGGCGCCCACGTCTTCGTCCAGCCCGCGGCGGCGGAAGGCACTGAGCACGTTGTTCTTGATGTTCCTGCTGCTCGATGCGCCGATCTGGCCGGCGTCGGCGATCGCCAACCATCGGGTACGTAAGTTCGTCAGGTTCGCCGCCGCGGACTGCACCGCCCGGTGCGGTTCGGGCAGCACAGTCGGACCTGACGGCGCGCTCTACGTGACCGACGGTCCCGGAGGCCGGCTGTTGCGGGTCGATCAGCGGACCGGCGCCGTCCGTACGGTCACGTCCGACCTCGCGATGTAGCTTCCCGCCGTTGGAACCGTCGGGCCGATGGACGTCGCATTCCGGGGCCACACTCCATATGTACTGGTCAGCGTCGCCAGTGGAGTCCAGTACGCCATGCAGCCGTACCAGGATGGATTCCTGGTGACCGACGGGCATCAAAACCGGGTCCTGTACGTGACCACCGACGGGCGGATCTCGGCGGTCCAGGCCTTCGACAACTCCGTTCCCACCGGCCTCGACGTGGTCGGCATGCAGGTGTTGATGGCACAAGCCGGTCCAGTTCCGCACCGGCCTGAGACCGGGAGGGTTCTCACCTGGCGTGGACACCAGGCACCACGCCTCATCACGTCCGGCGCTCCCCTCCTGGTCGATGTGGAGGTCGGCTCGAGGCGGACCGTCTGGGTGCTGTCCCAAGGCGAGTGGAATCACCCGAACACGCCGGACAATGCCGGGCTCCCTGCCTCGCCCAACACGGGTTGGTCTCTTTTGCCTCCAGCACGGTCGGCTCGTCCGTGTCGTTGGTGGTCTTGACCGACCGACATCGTTCGAGCTTGTCGGCGGCGACGCCTACGTGATCACCCTGACCGGCAATGTGCTCCACACCTCCGTGCCGGAGAATTGTTGATCAACAACTCTTAGTCGGCCGAGGTCGGACCCATCACGCGCCCTGAGCTTGTCAAAGGCACGCGGCCGGCGGTTTTCGCGCCCTGAGCCTGTCGAAGGGCAAGATCAACCAACCCCAGGAGCCCGCATTTCGACAAGCTCAGCGAACGAAACAGCGAAGTTGGCGTGCCGCGCCGGACCTACAGCTGCAAGTGGAGACCCAACGCGGCGTCGACCTCGGCCATGACGGCCGCGGGGACCTGGCCGAGCACGGCGCCAAGCCGCTCGACCGTGATCGAGCGCACCTGCTCCGCCTGGGCCTTGGAGTCCTGCCGGAGGCCGGTCGAACGAGCAGGAAGCAGGGCCTGGAACGGGTAGATCCGCGCGGTGTTGCTGGTGATCGGGACGATCGTGACAACTCCGCGCTTGAGCCGTGCTGCGGCCGCGTTCGCTCGGTCGTTGCTCACGATGACCGCGGGCCGTCGCTTGTTCGCTTCACTCCCACGGACGGGCTCCAAGTCGACCAGGCGAATTTCACCGCGCAGCATCGGCCAGCCCATCGTCAGCGGTGGCCTCCCATGCCTGTTGATCCTCCGAACTCTCCCACTCCGCCCAGGCAGCCTCGTAATCGTGATCGAGCTCGGGCAGGCGCAGCATCCGTACCGCGTGCTGGAGCGCAGCCGACCTGGACGTAAGGCCGGCGGCGCGGGCGAATTCGTCAAGGATGGCCACGTCCGCGTCCGGCAGGCTGACACTCAGTTTCATACCTTTATGCTACTGCGGTACTACCGGGTTGACGAGCGAGGCGAGGTGGGGCGAGGCGAGGTGATCTGGCGACGATGGCCGGCCGGTGGGATGGCTCAGGACCGGCCGGGCGCGCGCCGGGCCACCACCGCATAGAGGGGGTCTCCGCGATAGCGGCCGGTCGGGGTCCGCAGCGACACCTCGGGCTCGTCGAACCCGCCGGCGCGCCGCACGTACTCGGCAAGGATCGCGCAGCGACCCGCGTCATCGGTGCTGAGCCAGCCGTGCACGGCCTTGGTCGGGAAGCACCGGTTGCTGAAGGTGAGTACGAGGGGTGCGCCGGCCCGCAGCACCCGGGCCGCCTCGGCCAGCACCTCGACGGGCCGGATCAGGTAGTCGACCGAGACGCAGCACACGGCCGCGTCGAAGCTCGCGTCGGCGAACGGCAGCTTCGGGTCGGTGTTGAGATCCTGGACCACCCGCTCGGTGGCCATCGGGTTCGCGGCAAGCTCGGCGGCGTTCATGCCGAGCACGACCAGCTCGTCGGGCGGGGTCTGCAGGTGCGACACCCAGGATGACATCAGGTCGAGGATCCGGCGCGGCTCTGCCGCGGAACCGTCGAGCCCCAGCTCGGCGTAGAGGTCACCCACCGCCGCAACCGCCGCGGCGTCGAGGTGGGTGACCAACCGGGCCGGACCATAGAAATCGCTGTCGTCACCCGGGTCGTCGCGGTCGAAGAACCAGTCGGGGAAGGGCGCATCGGCCGGGGTCATCACACCCCCAGCATGCCCACCGCACCGAGAATGCCAGCCGCCCCCAGCTCCTGACTTCCCCTGTTCGGCTTCGCCCGATCGAAGGCGATGGCGGGTCGTACGCACCGGTGTGGGGTTGGCCGGCGGTGGCACGATGACCGCGTGAAGCCTGTGGTGGTCGTCGGTGCTGGGATCTCCGGGGTGGCGGCCGCGCAGGCCCTGGTTGCGGCCGGTCGGAGCGTCGTCGTGGTCGACCGGGGACGGGCGATCGGCGGCCGGCTGGCCAGCCGCCAGACCGAGGGACGCCCGGTGGACACCGGGGCCTCGTACTTCACGGTTTCTGACCCCCTCTTCGAGGCGGTGGTCGAGGACTGGCGGGCCCGGGGCCTGGCCCGGCCGTGGACCGACACCTTCGCCGTCGCCGCCGACGGGGAGTTCCGGGACAAGCCGGGACCGATGCGCTGGGCCGCCCCGGCCGGTCTGCGGAGCCTGGTCGAGGACCTGGCGACCGGGTTGGAAGTTCAGGAACAGACGGTGGACCACATCGGGCCCGGGCTCGACGTCGACGGTCTCAAGGCTGCGGCCGTCGTCCTGGCCATGCCCGACCCGCAGGCGCTGCGGCTCCTCGACCCCGGGTACGCGGCCGAGATCGCTGCGCTGGACGACCCGTTCGACCCGGTCCTGGCCCTGACGACCCGCTGGGCCAGCCGGACCTGGCCCGACGTCGACGGGGTGTTCGTGAGCGGAAGCCCGCTGATCTCCTGGATCGCCGACGACGGTCGACGCCGCGGGGACGGCGCCCCGGTGCTCGTCGCCCACTCCACCCCCGAGTTCGCCGCGGCCCACCTCGACGCCCCCGAGGAGGCCGCACCCACGCTGGCCCAAGCCGTCCGCGACATTCTGCAGCTCGACACCGAACCGGTGAGCACCCACCTCCACCGCTGGACCTTCGCCAAGCCGACCGGCAGCCGGACCGAGCGGTTCCACCTCGGCGAAGCTCGGGTCGGCCTGTGCGGGGACGCCTGGTCGGACAAGCCCCGGGTTGAGTCGGCCTACCTGTCGGGCCGAGCTCTGGGTGAGGCGCTGGCCGGTCGGCTCGACTGACGTTCGCCCAGGTCCGTTCAGCGAACCGATCCCCAGGCCGGGGTAGGGGCTGTTGACCCGAGCACGCTGGTGCCCAATGTGGTGGCCAGGGCGACATGAGCACGGAGCAGCAGTTCATCGCTCTGCGGATGACCTGGATACCATCCGGCGGCGACAGCCATCCCTTCGGCGAACGCACGGAGCCCTCGGGCTGAGACCTTCGGGCGCGTCAGCGCGACACGTCGAACAACATGCATCAAATAGCCCGATTCGGACACTAGCGGTGGTGGACAGGGCCTGCGCAACGCGGCACTGCAGAACAAGGGGGCGGCATGGATCTCAAGGCGAAGCGACCACGACGACGTGGGGGATTTGCGTCGTTGGTTGTGCTGGTCGTGCTGGCGGCCTTCGGGTTGACTTTTGGTGGCGCGGCCACCGCCATGGCGACGCCCCTGACCCCACCTGGCGGAGGCGAGTCGTTCAACATCCATCCGGGTGACAACTTTCGAGTGGGCTACGATTTCACGATTCCGGGCAACAAGCAGCCGGTAACGGTCCAGTTCAGGAACCTCAAGGCGACAGTGAACTTCACCTGTCCGTCGGGATCGTCTGGATCGTTCGTGATCCCGATGCCCGACTACACCGTGACCGTCTCCGACTCACAGTGGTACCCCAGCGGCGACCAGCACGATCCCGCCGTCTACCAGGGCTCGATCACCGCGCCGGACGCCTGCGGCAACGGCGGAACGATGCATCAGAACAAGATCGCCGTGTTCACCGGTGATGTCTACTCAAGCCCCTCGGGCATCAAGCTGAACTATCGATTCCACGATGTCAACAACAATGCGTCGGGCTCCTGGAGCAGCACCCAATCGGTGGTCACGACCGCCATCACCCAGACCATTCAGGGTGAGATCTACAAGTGCGTGAACGGGCAGCCGTCGACCACTCTGGTGTCCGGGGGCACGGTCGCGGTCCCATCGGCCGGACTGTCCAGCGCCAACCCGCTGGCTCCGTCCCCGGTGGCGGCCGGCACCTACACCATGACCGCGTCCGCGCCGTCGGGGCAGACCTTCGTGGCCTGCGGCCAGTCCGGCGTCACCCTCAACGGAGGATCAGCCAGCCAGAGCGTCACCGTGCCAGCCGGCGGGGCCGGAGACGGCAAGTTCTACGTCAGACCACCATCACCCAGACCATTCAGGGTGAGATCTACAAGTGCGTGAACGGGCAGCCGTCGACCACTCTGGTGTCCGGGGGCACGGTCGCGGTCCCATCGGCCGGACTGTCCAGCGCCAACCCGCTGGCTCCGTCCCCGGTGGCGGCCGGCACCTACACCATGACCGCGTCCGCGCCGTCGGGGCAGACCTTCGTGGCCTGCGGCCAGTCCGGCGTCACCCTCAACGGAGGATCAGCCAGCCAGAGCGTCACCGTGCCAGCCGGCGGGGCCGGAGACGGCAAGTTCTACGTCACGCACCATCACCCAGACCATTCAGGGTGAGATCTACAAGTGCGTGAACGGGCAGCCGTCGACCACTCTGGTGTCCGGGGGCACGGTCGCGGTCCCATCGGCCGGACTGTCCAGCGCCAACCCGCTGGCTCCGTCCCCGGTGGCGGCCGGCACCTACACCATGACCGCGTCCGCGCCGTCGGGGCAGACCTTCGTGGCCTGCGGCCAGTCCGGCGTCACCCTCAACGGAGGATCAGCCAGCCAGAGCGTCACCGTGCCGGCCGGCGGGGCCGGAGACGGCAAGTTCTACATCGAGGTGAAAAAGTCGTGATGGCAGCTTCGCCGATGGGTCATGTCCGACAGATCCGATCAAGCTGAAGATCGACACGTCGCCATGAAGGTGCAGGTTGTGCGGTCCGCGAATACTGCGGGCCGCACGCACCTTTCCCCAGGGTCATGGCCGCCGCGTCGGCGGTCGCAGGGCACCGACCGTATCGTTGGGAGCTGAGATGTCAGAGGAATGGAATGCTCCCGGTGTGCCGGAATCCCGACAGCTTGACGATGACGTGGAACGGTCCGACGCAGATCTGCTTGACCGGTGTCGCGCGGGCGATGCGACCGCTTGGAAGCACCTGGTGACGCGCTACGAGAGGCTGGTGTTCTCCGTGGCGATTCGCAACGGCCTGCGGCGCGAGGATGCTCGGGATGTGAGTCAGATGACCTTCAGTGTGCTCTTGACCAGCATTGCCGACATCCGGAACGACGAGCGGCTCGCATCGTGGTTGATGACGGTGGCTCGCCGACAGTCATGGGCCCATCGACGAGCCTCGGACCACGAACGCTCGGCAGTCGATGAATTGACCCGTCTCGAGCCGGCCGATGACCCGGCTGTCGAACGATGGCACCGCGAGTTGGCCCTGCACCAGGCGTTGCATCAGCTCGGGAACAATTGTCGAGAACTGCTTGAAGCACTCTATTTCGACAACGAGCACCGATCTTATGCCGATGTCGCGCGGGCTCGCGGTTGGGCCATCGGAACCATCGGACCAGCTCGCGCCCGCTGCCTGCGCCGACTACGGAAGTTGCTCGAGGACGGTCACGCGACATGATCGATGACGAACAAGTCCCCCCGGATTTCGAGACGCTGGTCGACTGGCTCGACGGCCTCCTGACGGCGGCCAGTGCGGTCCAAATCCAGGAGCAGGTCGTCCGGGGCGACCCTGAACTCGCCGACACGGTGAAGTGGCTGCGCACGTTCATGACCGACGCCCGCCGAGCCGCACTCTACGATCCTCCGGCAATCCTGCAGCAGTCGGTGTTGCAGGACTTTGTCCGCGCCAATTCGATGGGATCCCTGGGGAGAAGGCCATCGGTCGATCGACCGGAGACGCGACTTGTCTACGACAGCCACCGCGAGCCGGTTCAGGGCGGCGTACGGGGGGAGGATGAGGATGGTGGGCACAGGCGCCTTGCCTACGCTTCGCCGACGGCGGATCTGGTGCTCGACATCGCGCCGATGGCTGGCACCATGCTGCGCATCGACGGGCAGGTGCTGGTGCGCGGGCGGGAGGAAGCAGCAGTCTTCGAGGCGCGGGCGAATTTTCCTGACGTGGTTGTCCGTGACGTCGATGGCGACGCCCACGGACGATTCCATCTGCTGAAGGTTCCGCGCGCGGCGGGCGAGCTGTCGGTGACGAACGGTCGCGTCGAACTTCGGGTGCAGGTCGATCTCAGTGGCCCGTACCGGTGACCGACCTCGCCAGATCCCCGACCGTGGACGAGACGGTACATCGGGTGATCGAGGCCGACGATCAATCCGAACAGATCGTGCGCCTCGGTCTGAACACGAGCAGCGGTCTTGATCAACTTCTCAGCGTCGCTGAACGACTGGTGCACGACCGGCCGGACAGCGCGGAGCGTCTGGCAATAGCCTGTGAGGGCTTTGATCAGAGTGCGGGCACGTTGCCGAGACAGGCGCGCTCCCGGTATTTGCGCGCCCGGATCGCCACCGAACAAGGAGAGTACTCCCGAGCGTTGGAGCTGCTGGACTCTGCCCGCTCGACCTGGCGGGCCAGCGGTCATCCCTTCTCAGCTCTTCGGACCGACCTGGGTCGGATGCAAATTCTCGACGACCTGGGTCGGCACCACGAAGCCGCCGACGTCGGCACTCGACTCCTGGCGGCCATTGCGGAGCTGTCGGCTGCCGGAATTCCTGCCCCGGCCGACGGGCCGCCGGTCGCCTGGCTTCGAGCCGCCGCGCTGGACAACACCGGCGTCGCGCTGAGTTTCGTCGGTGAGCACGCGCGCGCCCTGGCCGCCTACGAGGAGGCTGAGGCGGTATACCTGAGCCTCGGCATGATCTCCGAGACGGCCCGACCGCTGGCCAACCGCGGAACCGAGCTCCTGGCCCTCGGTCGGGCGCAGGAGGCACTCTCCGCACTCGAAGCTGCCGCTGCGGTCCTTGCCGCCGAGGGAGATCGAATCTGGCAGTCGAAGCTCGCCTCTGATACGGCCCGCGCTCACCTACTGCTGGGCGATATCGCTGCGGCGATCCGGGTGTTGCACCCTGCCGTCGCACTCCTCGGCGAGCTCGGTGCGACGGCTGAGGCAATCCGACTCAAGCTGACCCTCGCGACCGCCTACCATGCTGCCGGAATGCTGGATGAAGCCGCAACGGAAGCGGAGGCGGTGGCCACCACCGCGCACGAACTCGGAATGTCGCACGACTTGGGTTTCGCCCTCCTCGCCCTGTCCCGAGTTCAGGCGGCCAGAGGTGACGACCTCAACACGGCGGCACAAACCCTCGCCCAAGCCACCAAACTCTTTGACACCGTCGCAGACCGTCAATTTGCGGCAGTGTCCCAACTCGAGCATGCGGCCATTGCCGCACGATGCGGACGCGCAGACGAATCGCGCAGCCTCGCTACCGCCGCCCATGCAGAGGCGATCGTGTGCGGCTGGTCCGTGCTGCGCGTGCGTGCGAGTCTGCTGATGTTCGACCTCGACCCAGCCGGCGGGGCGGACTGTCTCCTCGATGCCGCGGCCTGTGAGGACGTTCTCGAACTTCCTCCGCTGCGATACGAATATCTGCTTCGCGTCGCTCGACTTCGGATGCAAGATGGCGGTGACGCCGGTGCCGAGAGCGCTTTGCGCGAGGCGGTCGCGATAGCCACACATTGGGGCGACGACCTGGATGATCCGGCTACTCGCGTCGACAGTCGAGCCCAGATGCAAAGCGCCCACGAAGCCTTGATCCGCTTCCTGATCGCTCGCTCAGGACCGTTCGACGTCAGCGAGGCCTGTCGCCTCGCCGACGAAAGTCGCGCGATGACGCTGATGCACCTGCTCCGGGCCGGGTCGGGACAGCCGGCCCGGGCGACGGCTCCATCGGGAACCGAGCTCGACCGGCTGCACGCCGATCTCTCAGCCACCTACACCGCCATGCTGAGCGATCCGGCGCACGCTTGGCGCATGGCAATGCACCGACGGGCTGACGCACTGTCGCGCGAGATTCGGATGATTCGGCTCCGCGACAGCGTCAGCCGACCGCGAGCGCCCAGCACCGTCCTCCGCCCGATCGCGCAAGGTGCACCTGCGCGTCCGACCCGCCGGGTGACCGTCCTCTACCAAGTCGATGGCGTCGACATCTCGGTCTTCGTCGTTCGGGACGGGCAGACGACCGTTCACCAGCTCCGAGGGGCCGCCGCGGCCACAGGAGAATTGCTCGGCATCCTGGGCAACGATTTTCGGCACTTCCGCCTCGGACCGGAGTTCGTTGCGCGGAACGCGACGGTTCTGCTGGAGACGACCCGGGCCACGTTGACCGCTCTCTACGACCTTCTGATCAGGCCCATCGGCTTGGCGGCTGCATCGTCGGTCACCGAACTGCTCGTCGTACCCCATCGTCACCTACACGCAGTCCCGTTCCACGCTCTTCACGACGGGGAGCACTATCTCAACGAGCGGTTGTCAGTGACGGTGGCCCCGACGCTGGACCGGCACCAGGAGACGTCAATCTGGCGCGGGCTTGACGCAGGAATCCTGGCCGTGGCCGTGAGCGACGAACGGGCCCCGGCGATCGACCTCGAACTTGCTTCGCTCCGCCGGAGCCATCCGGACCTTGTCGTCCTGCAAGATGGAGCAGCGACCGTCGAAGCGGTCCGCGAGGCCGCCCCCGGGCGCGGTGTCCTGCATGTGGCCTGCCACGGGCTCTACCGCCGAGCAAATCCCCTGTTCTCGGCTCTTCAGCTCGGTGACCGGTGGATGACGGCTCTGGAGTTCAGCGAACTGGACCTGCGTGGCAGCCTCGTGGTCCTGAGCGCATGTGATTCAGGTCGGGTGTCCACCCATGGCGCCGAACCCGTCGGATTGGCTTGGGCGTTTCTTGCCGCCGGCGCGAGCGGTGTCATCGTCAGTCAGTGGCAGCTCGACGACGCGGCCGCTGCCGACCTGACCGCCCACCTGTACGACCGGTTGGCTAGTGGAGTGCCACCACGCCTTGCCTTGCGGCAAGCGCAGCAATCGGTCGCGGCGGAGCGACAACACCCCTATTATTGGGCGTCATTCACCTTTGTCTCGTCGACCCTGACCGGCGAGACGCTGACTCGTTGGAGTTGACATGGCAGGTCAGCGCTGGTTGATCGGCACCGTTGCCATCCTCCTGATGACCGTGATGTCGGGCGTCGCGGCTTCTCCGGCTTTGGCGGCCACCGGGCAGCTGGTGCTTGCTCGCCAGGCTATGGGCGGCGACCTGCGGATATCACCAGGAGCGATCCTGCGCGTCGGATACACCCTTAACGTTCCGGGCGCGCATCCCGCCATGAAGGTCGCGGTGACCGACGCCCAGGTGGACTTCAGTGCCTCCTGTCCATCGGGCGCGAGCGTGGGGTTGCTGTCGGTCCGGATGGCTGAAGGCCTCTACACGATCGACAGCGGCGTGTCGAGCTGGATACCCAGCGACGACCAGAACAGCATGCTCACCTATCAAGGCACGACACCTGTTCCGGACCTGTGTTTCGGTGCCGCCGTTTCGCTTCGCCTCGGAGGGGTCTTCAGCGCGACCGTCGCCTCCAGCGCCCCCAGCTTCCCGATTCAGCTGCGATGGCATTACTCCACCCCTGGGGGGCCGGCTGGTGGCTGGAGCGGAACGGCGAGTGTGCGGGCCATCGCCGGTCCGGGCGCTCCCTCACCGCCGGCGACCTCGCCGTCCGCGACGGGCGGACAACTTGTCGTCAAGATCGACCGGAGTCGCTACACCGTCCAACAGCTCACGAACGACTTCTCCCTCGCGCTCGATGACGGGGGACTGGCCTCCCGTGGCGTCTACCTGCTGCACAGCACCGACCCGACCCGCCACCGGACGCTCAGGCCATCCATGACCTCGCCAACCAGATCGCGGGTCGGACCGGCATCGTCTACGCCGAGCCGAATATCGACGTACAACTTGTGGATACCCAGTTGCACGCCTGGCCCTCTGGTTTGCCTCTGACCTCATCCGCTCTGAACTGGCTCAATCAGCCGACGCTCGACCAGCTCAACCTCCTCGCTGCGCACAGCGTGAGTCGGGGCCGTGGGGTGACCGTGGCTGTCCTCGACACCGGCGCCGATGCGTCTCAGCCGCTGTTGGCCGGGCACCTCGATCCCGGTTGGAACTACGTCAGTGACACGGCGAACACGTCCGATGTGCCGGACGCCGGTGGTTCCTCCGCAGTCGGGCACGGCACGTTTGTTTCCGGGATGGTCGCGTTAGTGGCGCCAGAGGCGCGAATCGTCCCTCTGCGGGTGTTGGACGGTGATGGAAGGGGCACCCTGTTTGGTGCCGCGCAAGCGATCGACGATTCGATCGACGTCGGGGCGAAGGTGATCAACCTGAGCTTCGGAACAACCAATCTGAAGTCGTCTCAGTTACTCAAGGATGCCATCGATGAGGCGGACAAGGCGGGCGTGACCGTCGTTGCGGCGGCTGGCAACGACGCGAACAACCAGCCGCACTGGCCGGCTGCGCAAGCTGAGGTCGTCAGTGTGGCGGCCCTGTCCGCCGACGGTGCAAATCTGGCGTCGTTTTCCGACTACGGCGGCTGGATCGACGTGGCCGCTCCCGGCGATCAGATCGTCGGCCCGATGCCAGGCGGAGGCTTTGCCACCTGGTCCGGGACCTCGATCGCCGCACCCGTGGTGGCCGGACAGGCGGCGCTGATCATCGGCCAACAGCCGTCAATTCGGCAGAACAAGGTCGAGGAGGCAATTCAGCACAGCGCTCGGGCCCTACGCGGAAACCCCGTTCATTTCGGTGCCATCGATCTGACCGGCAGTCTCGCCTACGCTCGAAGTCACCCCTGACCGGTCGGGTGCGCACGGTTCGCCCGCTCAGACCGGACCGGACCGGACTCCCACCGGTCACCAGGGCCTGGAGCAGGTCACCATGAGCGTCGGCGGCTCGGACGGGCCGGGCGCGGCGGGCGGGTCGCCACCGCGATGAGGTCGCCGACCGGTCCAGCGGGTGGCTCAGTCCCCCCGACCCAGACGGCGCGGAAGACGCGGGACAACGCGAGTCCCGTGGTCGGGACGGCGACGAGAGATCCGGAGGCCAGGTCGGCCTCGACGGTGAGGGGGCTCAGGAACGCCGGGCCGCCGCCGGCGCGGACCGCCTCTCGCGCACCGGTGGACGTAGTGACCTCCACCGCTGGTGGCGCGGCGACGAGCCCATGGGCGGCCAGGGCTCGGTCGACCACCTCACGGGTCCCCGACCCGATCTCTCGGCTAGTCAGGCCGAGACGGGCGACCTGATCGGGGCGGAGTGGCCGTCGCCGCCGCGCCAAGGGATCGTCGGGGCTGGCGATCAGGACGAGCTCGTCGGACATGATGTCCCGGATCGACAGGTGGGCCGGCGTTTCGGCCCCCTCGACGAACCCGACATCGGCCGTCCCTTCCGTCACCGCGAGCACCACAGCACGGCTGTTCGTGGCCGTCAGGCTGATCGACGTTGCCCGCTCCGGATTCCGCTGGCGCAGAGCCACGAGCCAGCGGGGCAGGAGATGCTCGGCGATGGTCATGCTCGCGACGACGTGCAATTCCTGGTCCCGCGTCGTGCGGAGCGCCGCGATGGCGGCGTCGACTTCGTCCGCGACCGCCAACAACCGCGCGGACCACTCCACGACCACGGTGCCCGCCTCGGTCAGCTCAGAGCCGCGCGCGGCCCGGCGCAGCAACGGCACCCCGACCTGACGCTCGACCGCCCGCAGCCGCTCGGACGCCGACTGCTGGCTGATCCCGACACTTCGGGCCGCAGCGCCGATACTGCCGCACCGGGCCACCTCCACCAGCAGGATCATCGCCGCCAGATCGGGTAGACGACTGCTGAGGGGCACCCGACGACCATATCGGAGCCACAGGTCGAACCTGTGGATAGACAGGAAAGCGGGGACTACCGGACCGCTCGTACCCACGACAGGCTCGTTCCGTGACCACCGCCACCTCCACCTTCCGCAGCACGGCACCTCCCAGTCGGGTCCGACCCCGTCGACGCGGCTTCCTGCGCGATCTCGAGGGGCAGCCGGCATCGGGCAACATCGGGCCCAACTGGTTCGCATCGGTGATGGGGACCGGGATCGTGGCCAACGCCGCCGCCACCCTGCCGCTCCAGGTGCCGGGCCTGCTGGCCTTCGCCCGCGCGGTCTGGGTCATCGACGTGCTGTTGCTCGTGGCGGTCCTGACCGCCACCGCGGTGCACTGGAAGCGGCACCCGGACCAGGCGCGCAGCCATCTGGCGAACCCGATCATGTCCCACTTCTACGGTGCACCGGCCATGGCGCTGATGACGGTCGGAGCCGGAGCGCTGCTCGTCGGCCAGACGGTCATCGGTACCGGCCCCGCCCTGATGCTCGACGCGATCCTGTGGGCTGCCGGCACCGTGCTGGGTCTGTGGACCGCGATCGCGGTTCCCCTGCGTGCCTTCACCGACCACGACGTCAAGCCCGAGTCGGCGTTCGGCGGCTGGCTGATGCCGGTCGTCCCGCCGATGGTGAGTGCCGCCACCGGGGCGTTGCTGATCTCCCACCTGCCGCCCGGTCAGCCCCGCCTCACCATGCTGTACGCGTGTTACGCCATGTTCGGACTGACTCTGGTCGCCAGCCTGGTGCTCATCACCTTGATCTGGAACCGTCTCGTCCAGCACAAGATCGGCGCTTCAGCAGCCGTCCCCACGCTATGGATCGTCCTCGGCCCGCTCGGACAGTCGATCACCGCCGCGCACAACCTGGGCGAGCGGGCGCCACAACTCCTGCCCGCCCCGTACGGGACGGCGTTCCACGCCCTCGGCCTGGTCTACGGAGTCCCGATGTGGGGGTTCGCGATGCTCTGGCTCGCCATCGCCCTCGCCGTCACCGTCCGCACCGCCCGCCAAGGACTCCCCTTCAGCCTCACCTGGTGGTCGTTCACCTTCCCCGTCGGGACCGTGGTGACCGGCACGTCGGGCCTGGCCGCAGCCACGAGCCTCCAGTTGTTCAGCATCGTCGCCGTGGTGCTCTACGTGGGCCTGCTCGCCGCCTGGGCCATCGTCGCAACCCGCACCCTTCATGGCGTCTACCGCGGCCGACTGCTCCGGACCCGCTGATCGCCACCCGAGGCGTTGGCGGATCACGGCTTGGCCATGGCCCAGCAACTGGACCACACCGAGCTGAGCCGCTTGACCGCTCGCAGCGCGTCGATCGCGCTGTGGCGTTCCGAACACGTCTTGGCGCGTCGTCGCTGGTCGAGCAGGAGCTGGCCGTGGCCCGGGAGCTGGGCGACCTCGACGCGAAGTCAGGCGGTGCCCCGCCCAGGGCAGCACGACCGGGATCATCCGCGCGGGATAGGCATGCCGCTCGATCGCCTTCTCCGAAGCCGCGAACTCCGCCGCGGTCATCACCTGCTGGACGAGGGGCAGGGTCTCCCCCTCCTCGTGCGCCACGTGCTCGTCGAGCGCCGCCCGGAAACTGACGATCCGGACCTCCAGCGCGGTCCGATGAGATTCGCAGGGATGCGCGAGCACCTCGGCGAAACCGGCCGCGCACGCGGCCTGAGCCGGGTCGATGCCAGCGTGCTCGTCCTCCATCGCCGCCACCAGACGGCGGTCGTCCGCCGTGCCGCGTATCTGCACGGCGGCCATCAGCGCCGGCCAGTAGTAGTCGTCCTCGGCGGCATGGTGGTGGTGAAGAATGTCGGCGAACTGGGTGGTGGTCATGTGAGCGCCGTGCCCGCGTACTTTTGAGCCGCGCTTGGGTCCGGCTCGAGCCGCCGTCGCGGCGCCAGAATTCTCCAGAGACGTGGGAGAGGCGATCCGACCAGGCGTGGTGGAGAAGAACTTCTGCCGACCGACCGACCGCTTGGCTTGATGCGAGGTGGGCGTCGGAGGATCGTGCCAATCGATCCGGCGTCCCCGTTGCCGGCAACATCGGCGAACCTGGAGCCTGGACGCGACGGGTCGCCGCCCTGGCAGCACTTGACGAAGCCAATTGGTCGTCTCTGCGATGGAGAACGCACGCCGAAGCGGGGCCTGCAGCCCGTTTGGACGGCTGCGATGAAAGACCTACGCCGGAGCGGGGGCCGGCAGCGCGTTTTGACGGCTGCGATGAAAGACGTACGCCGAAGCGGGGGCCGGCAGCGCGTTTTGACGGCTGCGATGAAAGACGTACGCCGAAGCGGGGGCCGGCAGCTCGTTTTAACGGCTGCGATGAAAGACGTACGCCGAAGCGGGGGGCGGCAGCGCGTTTCGACAGCTGCTGAGCCCGGAACGACCAGTCACTACGCCCACCGCGAACACCTCGCCGGACGAACTATCGACGGCATCGCTGTCCGCGCCCTGTGCGGCACCTTCTTCGTACCGACGCAAGACCACGACAAGCTGCCCACCTGCCCAACCTGCGACCAACGGCTCGCCGAGCTTCCCCCGGGGTAGGAAGGCGCCAGTCTCGGACCGCCAACGGAATCGCAGTTCGTGGTGCTGGCCCGGATGAGATCGTCGTGCAGCTTGCTCGCGTTCTTCGGTCCGAGGTCGATCTCCTCTCACACTCCGTCGATGACCAGGCCGATGGTCTGGCCACCGTTCTTGATCTCGGTCCCGTCGAGGTCATGGTCAACACGATTGGGTCCGCTGAGCCAGGCGATCGACGAATCGGGAACGCTCGCTCACTCCGAATGTCGACGCCATGATGACCGGCGGTCAGCCGCGCCCGAGGATTGCCCCAGTGATCAGCCGCCACAGGTCACAGACGCCCGCCGCAGCCGTTATGTTGACGTGGTGGGTGACGTCGGGGCTGATACGGTGACCGCCGGATCGGGAATGAGCCTGCGATGAGCAGACCGACGATTCTGGCCGTCGACGACGACGCCCAGGTGCTGGCCGCGATCACCCGAGACCTGACCAGCCGGTACGGCGGTGAGTATCGGGTCATCAGCGCTGGATCCGGAGCCCAGGCCCTTTCGGTGTTGTCGAGGATTGCCCTGCGCAGCGAGCCGGTGGCGCTGATCCTCGCCGACCAACGGATGCCCCAGATGACCGGGATCGAGCTGTTGGATCAGGCTCGGGTGCCTGCGCCGACCGCCAAGCTGCTCCTGCTCACCGCGTACGCCGACACCGACGTGGCGATCAGGTCGATCAACGAGATCGGCCTCGACTATTACCTGATGAAGCCGTGGGACCCGCCGGCTGAGCGACTCTTTCCCGTCCTGGATGATCTCTTGGACGATTGGCAGCAGGCCCATCCAGACCACACGTCCGAGGTACGGGTCGTCGGCCACCGCTGGTCGGAGCGCAGCCATGAGCTCAAGATGTTCCTGGCTCGCAACCATGTCGCGTACCGGTGGTACGACGTCGAGCGAGACCCGGAGGGCCAACGACTCGTCGACCTGGCCCAGGCGGCGCCGCTTGAACTGCCGCTGGTGCTGCTTCCGAGTGGTAGCACTCTCCGCGCACCACGAACGCTCGACGTGGCTTCGGCGCTCGGGTTGCGCACCACCGCTCAGCAGAAGGTCTACGACGTCTGCATCGTCGGGGGCGGCCCAGCCGGTCTCGCCGCCGCCGTCTACGCGGCGTCGGAGGGACTGAGCACGGTCATCGTCGAGCGCCAAGCGCCAGGGGGTCAGGCCGGCCAGAGCGCGGCGATCGAGAACTATCTCGGTTTCCCCAAGGGCCTGAGTGGCTCCGATCTTGCTCACCGCGCCATCGCCCAGGTGTATCGCTTCGGTGCCGAGATGGTCTTGGCTCAAGACGTCGTCGGCCTGGAGCGCCGCGGACCCGTCCGCGCGGCCTTGTTCGACGGCGGTGGCGAAATCGAAGCCCGGTCGCTGATCGCCGCGACCGGAGTCTCCTACCGCAAGCTCGCGGCCGCCGGTCTGGAGGCCCTCACTGGACGTGGGGTCTACTACGGCGCCGACGCCAGCGAGGCGAGCCAGTGCGAGGGGGATGACGTCTACATCGTCGGTGCCGCGAACTCGGCGGGGCAGGCGGCGTTGAATCTGGCCCGGCACGCCCGACGCGTGGTGCTGGTGGTCCGCGGTGAGACCCTGCTGAGCACCATGTCGGAGTACCTGGTCAGCCGGATCACCGCGGCACCCAATATCGAGGTGCGCTGCCGCACCGAGGTGGCCGCAGCGTCCGGAGCCGGACATCTGGAGCAGCTGACCCTGCTCGACCGGACCTCCGGTGCGACGATCGAGGCGCCCGCGAGCTGGCTCTTCATCTTCATCGGCGCCTCACCGCGGACCGAGTGGCTGGGCGCGGATGTCGTCCGCGACCGCGCCGGCTTCGTGCTGACCGGCCACGACCTGCTGATCACCCCGACGGAACGGCTGTGGCCGTTGGAACGACCACCGTACGCGCTCGAGACCAGCCTGCCCGGTGTCTTCGCGGCCGGGGACGTTCGGCTGGATTCGATGAAACGGGTGGCCTCGGCCGTGGGCGAAGGATCGATGTCGATCTACCTGGTGCACCGCTATTTGGCGACGATCTGATGAGGGTCGCCGATCTGCAGGCCGTTCCGATTTTCGACGGGCTCAGCGCTGCGCAGCTCGACGATCTCATGGCCGGCGGCAGCGAGATCGCCGTCGAACCAGGCGTCGAGCTGTTTCGGGAGGGTGCAGCGGCCGACTTCTGGTGGGTGCTCGTCGACGGGGAGATCGAGCTCAGCCGCCGGGTCGGGCGCGAGGACACCGTCGTCGCCCGGATGGACGAACCGGGTCGATGGGCCGGCGGGTTCCGAGCGTGGGACGAGCACGGCACCTATCTCGCCACCGGTCGGGGTTCCCGATCGGGACGCGTGTTCCGGGTTCCCGCTGCGGCGCTGCGAGACTGGATCGCCGCCTGGTTCCCGTTCGGCGGACACTTGATCCGCGGGCTGTACCACACCGCCCGATCCATCGAGTCGACCGTTCGGCAGCGCGAATCCCTGGTCACCCTGGGCACCCTCGCGGCCGGGCTCGCCCACGAGATCAACAATCCGGCGGCGGCGGCGGCCCGCGCCGTCGAGTCGCTCGAGTTGGCCAGCGAGTCGCTGCTCTCCTCGCTCGGACGGCTGGCCTCCGAGGGCATCACGGCGCAGCACTTCACGGATCTGGACCGGCTCCGGGTGGACCTGCGAGCACCAGCCGGTCTCGACCCGCTGGACCGAGCGGACGAAGAACAGGAGCTGACTGCCTGGCTCACCGCTCATGGGGTCGGCGAGCCCTGGCGGCTCGCTCCTCTTCTGGTGGCGGCCGGCGCCGACCCGTCCTGGTGTGAACGCGTGAATGAGGCGCTGAAGGGGCGCGGCTTGCCGCCGGCGCTCGATTGGGTGGCGGGCACGTTCTCGGTCGCCGCCCTGCTCGGCGAGGTCAAGGAGTCGACGCGGCGGATATCCGAACTGGTGGCCGCCGTTCGCTCGTACTCACAGCTCGACCGTGGGTCGGTCCAGCGCATCGACATCACCGAGGGGCTGATCAGCACGCTGGTGATGTTGAGCCACAAGCTCGGCGACGTCCGTGTCGTCAAGGACTTCGCGTCCGAGGTGCCCCCCATCAACGCGTACGCCGGCGAACTCAACCAGGTGTGGACCAATGTGATCGACAACGCCGTCGACGCCATGGACGGCCGTGGCGATCTGCGAATCTCCACTCGGTTCGAGGCCGGCGAGGTCGTGGTCGAGATCGCCGACTCAGGGGTCGGGATGACCCCAGAGACCATCACCCGGGCCTTCGAGACCTTCTACACCACCAAGGAGGTCGGGAAAGGGACCGGGCTCGGTCTCGACATCGCCCGCCGGATCGTTGTCGAACGACACGGCGGCACGATCAGCATCACCTCGCAACCGGGTGCCACGGTGCTCCGCATCGGCCTGCCCCTGACACCGCACTGATGGGCCCAACCCACTCAGGGGCGCAAAGCCGGCAGTGCTGTGAGGGGTCTCGGCCCTACCTTCGGCTCGCAATCGATGCGCCCATCGTGTGGGTGTGAAAAAATCCACGTACGCGATGGCCGCGCACTGATCCAAAGGAGGATCCAGAGGTGCTGTTCCACATCGAGCAAACCCATCGACCAGTTGACTGTCCGTATGGACATGGCGGTTCGTCGTCGCTGCATGACGCCACCGTTGCCGGGGTCCGGCTTATGGCCATGTACGGCTCCTTCATGGAGCACGTGATCTACCTGATCGTCGAAGCGTCTGACGTCGAAGCGCTCAACCTGTTCCTGCTGCCCGGCATGAAGGTCTGCACCGCGAAGATCACGCCCGTGAGCGACCACCCGCTGCCGGTCCAACCTTCGGCGCCGGTCGACGCGGAAGGCGTCGAAACGATCGCCTGAAGCCGGGTCCCGTGCTCGATGTTGTGAAGCAGACCGTCCGGATACTCCCACAATGCTCCGGACAGTCCTTCACGCATTCTCCGGCGTTTACCGACCATGGGCAGACTCCGCGCTGGTCGGACAGGGGTATCCAACCGACGCAGCGACGCCTAGTCTGACAAGCACCCGGCAGCCGAAAGAAGCGGTACCTGTGGAGCGCGAACGTCACCAGACAGGCGGAGTGCTCCACCGCCGAGAGCCTCCCGGGTCGCCTGCGCGAGATCTGGCCGAGTCCGGCCTTGACCTGTCGCCCATCGCGCCCGCGGCGCCCCAGCAACCGCCACTCAGCCGCGCAATTCTGTGGGCGACTGAAAAGATCAGCGCAACAGTGAGTAAGGATCGCCGAGATTGGCCTCGGCCTCAACTACATCCTTGTTTCACTCCTCCTGCTGGCACCAATCACTGCCCTGATCGGTCTACGCGGTGAGCCGGCCGGCCCGCCGTTCATTCTTACCGCCGTTGGAACGGCGGCGACATGAGCGGGACCTGAACGTGACCCTTGAATCAGCGCTCGTCAATCGAGCGAGATGATGCGCAGCGGCGAACCACCGTCGATGTAGAGGCGTCCTCCCGGTCGTAGCGCGTCACGGATCCGTGCGCGCGCCGCAATCCCCGCCGTGGGGTGGCGTCCGTCGAGCGCACCGACACGGATGCCGAACGCGAGGTCGAACGGCTCCTGTCCCGGGGCGAGCGTGAAGTCCTCGGCCGCGACGTGCCGGACGCTGAGAAGACCTGCCGCGATCTCAGTCCGGGCGTTGCGTTCGATGAGTCCGATCCCTTTCGCGGAGCGGTCGATCACGAGGATGTGACCGGTCGGGGCGACGCGTTCGCAGACGGCCCGCGCAGCGGCTCCCGGAGCTCCGCCGATCTCAAGGATGCGCATGCCTGGCTCGAGCGGGAGCGCGTCGACGATCTCAGCCAGTCGCGATGACAGCGTGCTCACGAGATGCGTATCCCTTCGGTGGCTGGTTCGTCCTCGATGCCGTCGTGCGCAGCGAGCTGATCGAGAGTGATCGTACGGCCGGTGAAGGAGGCTCGATCCGGATCGGCCATGAGCTGGGAGACGACCTGTCCGCCGAGGTGGGTTGACTGAGACCCTGCAGGAAGGGGCGGGTCGCCGAAGGCTCCAAGGATCGCCTCGGTGCGGGTCAGGCCCGCGGACAGGTCCGTGCCCTTCCCGATTCCGCGTGCTGCACCAGAGTCTTCTGCCGACCAGTGGGGCTGTTGTCAAAACGAGCCGCCGGACCCCGCCCGGCGCACGTTCTCCCTCGCTGAGATGGCAAAGGGGTGTCGGATCGCGACTTGAGGCACTCGTTTGCCAGCTCGAGACGGGAAAGGCAGAAGCCGGGAGTGAGCCGACACACCCCGCACCGGCGTACGTTCTCCATCGCAGTCCGTCGATTTGAGCTCGGCGCGAGCGGGCCCCAGACCAACGGTTACTCAGCTGCTGGGCCGGGCGTCTCTTCGAGTCGGAAGCCGAGCTTGAGCGCGACCTGGAAGTGGGCGATCTGGTCGTCGGCGATGTGGCCGCGGATGTCAGTCACCTCGAACCAGTCGAGCCCGCGCAGGGTCTGCGATGCCCGGTTGACCGCATTGCGGATGGCCGCATCGATTCCCTCGGTCGAGGTGCCGACGATCTCTGTTAGGCGATACACGTTGTCACTCATGTCTGAGCATTGTCCTCGGGTTGTCTGACTCGCACCACCGTCGGCACCCGTTGCGCTGTTCCCGTCGTCTCACGGGTACGCCGCTGGCCGGCGCCGGATCGCGGACGCCTCCCAAGGCCAGGGCTCGCACCGCGATCCCCCGCCGAGGATGCGGACCGGAACCGGAACCGGTCACCGGCCGCCCTCCGTGCGTCCCCAGCCGATGTTGAGCGGGGCGGTGAGGACGGCGGCATCGGCATCGCCCGCGCGCTGGTGGACCATCTCGTCCAGCAATGAACGCATCCTCCTCCGATCAGCTTCGCTGACGCCGACGTCGTCCAAGATCATTGCGGTGATCGGGTTGCTGAAGAGCATCCAGTCCCAGAGCTGTTGACCCGTGCGCAACTCGAGTCGCTCCTGCTGCGTGGTATCTACCTCGACGTCCTGCAGGCCCGCGGCGACCAGGCGCTCGCACAGCACGCCGGGGTCGCTGACCTGGAAATCCAACGGTGGTGGGTCCGGCAATCCATCGAAGCCGGGGGCCACGGTCTGCAGAGCAGCGATGAAGAACTGCAACGCTTCGAACTCCTCGGGCGAGCCGTAGGCGACGAGCAGCACCCGCCCCCCGGGCTTGGTCACCCGCACCATCTCACGCAGGGCCAACGCCTGGTCCGGAACGAGCATCACCCCGAACTGCGACCCCGTCACGTCGAAGCGCTCGTCCTCGAGATCGAGGGCGTGAGCGTCCATCACCCGTGCCGACACGCCGGTCAGACCCTCCGAGCGCGCTCGGAGGTCGAACTGGGCCACCATCTGCGGCGCCCAGTCGGTCGCCAGCACCGTGGCCCCCAGGCGTGCCGCGGCCAGTCCAAGACCGCCCGGTCCGGCAGCGACGTCGAGGAACGTCTCACCGGGACTCAGTTCGACCAGGCGAAGAGCCGCGACCGAAAGCGACTGCTCGCCCGGAGCAACGAGTTCGGCGTACCCGGCAGCGATCGCGTCCCACGCCTGGGGCGGCGCGTACTCCGCGTGCTCTGTAGGCGAGGTCTCGTGGTCGACGCTCATCTCAATGGCCTCCTTCGGTGACCTGGTAGATCTCCTGGGCGACCAGACCGTGCGCCTCGCGGTGCACGTCGGCCGCCACGTTGGCGGAGGGCGCGTCGACGAGGCAGAAGATCTTGCCCGCCGCCTCGTCCACCCAAAAGCGTAGGTAGTTGACGTGTGGTCCTTGGGTGCGCAGATCGGCGTCATGGGCTCGCGTCGCATCGTGAAGAGTGACGGCGCCGTCCAGCGAGTGGACGTCGAGGAACAGTGGCATCTGCTTGTCCTTTCGGGGACATCGGTTGCGACCGAGGCTAGGCAGGGGACCAGTGGGTGCGCATCGGACGAATTGCCCAAACCGGTCGGACCGAGGATGGGTAGTGCGACCGACGCGCCGCCATGACCTTGATTCGTAACGTGGTGCTCCCACCCGCCAGGAGGTGCCATGGAAACCATCGAGACCGTGATCGTCGGGGCCGGGCAGGCCGGCCTGGCCACCGCCCAGCGCCTGCGGGAGCGGGGCCGAGACTGCGTGGTCCTCGACCATCACCGGCGGGTCGGGGACGGCTGGCGACAGCAGTGGGACAGCCTGCGGCTCTACACGCCGGCAAAGTTCGACGGACTACCCGGTATGAAGTTCCCCGCGGACCCGTGGTCCTTCCCGACCAAGGATGACGTGGCCACCTACCTTGAGGAGTACGCCGCCCGTTGGGACCTCCCAGTCCGACCGGGCACCCGCGTCGTCGGGCTCGCCCAGGACACGGGCGACGGCTTCGTCGTCACCACGGACACCGACGCCGGACCGATCCATTGCACCAACGTGGTGGTCGCGACTGGCACCTTTGGGAAGACAGCCGCGATCCCCGACTACGCGACCGACCTGGACCAGTCGATCTTGCAGCTGCACTCCAGCGAGTACCGGCGACCCGGGCAGCTCCAGGACGGGCCCGTCCTCGTGGTCGGCGCTTCGCACTCGGGCACCGACATTGCCTACGAGCTCGCCCCCACCCGGTCAACCACCCTCGTCGGACGCAACTGCGGTGAGATCCCGATCCGCCTCGAGTCGGGACTGTTCCCCCTTGTCTTTCCCGTGTTGATGTTCGCGTGGCGCCACGTGCTGACCCGCCGCACACCGATGGGCCGCGCAGAGCTGACGGCGATCCGTTTCCACGGCGGGCCCATGCTGAGGGTCAAGCAGTCCGATCTCGACGAGCGCGGAGTGGTCCGGAACGAGGCACGGGTCCAGGGGGTCCGCGCCGGGCTGCCGCTGCTGGCCGACGGGACGACCGTGGAAACGGCCAACATCATCTGGGCGACCGGCTTCCGCCAGACCTTCGACTGGATCGATCTGCCCATCCTCGGCGCCGACGGGTGGCCGCGGGAGGACCGTGGCGTGGCCGTCGACGTGCCTGGGCTGTACTTCTGCGGCCTGTCATTCCAGTACGCGCACTCGTCGATGCTGCTGGCCGGCGCCGGCCGGGACGCGGAGCACATCGCACACCAGATCACCAAACGCAGGCCGAGCCGTGACCGTCAGGCCGCCTGACCCGGTCGCCGACCCGAGCTCTCCGCCGGGAGTATCGTCCGACGGGGAGGTGGCCCCCGTGGGCGTGATCGACGACCTGGCGCAGGCGCGCACGGACTACGAGCACGGCGACTGGACTGCAGCCCTCGACACCTGGTCGGATGTCGATCTCTCCGGCATGACATCTGACGACCTGCACAACGCCGGAGTCGCGGCTTACCTGCTTGGTCGTCGAGGCGCCTCGGTGGACTTACGAGCAGCGGGCCTTCGCCGCGTGCCAGGAAGCGGGTGACCTGACGGGGGCGATCCGTTGCTGTTTTCACCTCGCGATGGTCTTCGGCACCAACGATGAGGCGGCGCTGGCCCAGGGCTGGACGGCGCGCGCCGACCGACTCCTCGAGGACCTGGCCGACGACACGGCCGAACGGGGCTACGTCTCGGTCCTGCACATGCATGGCCATCTGGCGGCCGGCGACCTGCCGGCCGCGTCGGCGGCAGCGGCGCGGGCGACAGCAGCGGGAAGGAAGCACGGCGACCCGGACCTGCTGGCCCTCGGCCTGTCCTCGCAGGGCAGGCTCGCCATCTACTCAGGCAGCATCACCGACGGACTGCGGCTCCTGGATGAAGCAATGGCGGGTGTGGCGGCGGGCGAGGTCACGCCGGTCGTCTTCGGCGACGTCTACTGCGCGTCCATCGAGGGATGTCAGGAGATCGGCGACTACAGCCGTGTGGGGGAGTGGACATCGGCGCTCCATCGCTGGTGTATCGCTCATCCGGGCCTGGTGGCCTTCACGGGACAGTGCTCCGTGCACCGGGGTCAGCTGATGCGGGTGCACGGCGCGTGGCCGGCGGCGTTGGAGGAGTTCGGGCTGGCCCTCGAGCGCTACCGCCTAGCCGACTCGGCGCCCGCGATGGGTCTCGCCGAGTGCGAGCGGGGCGACGTGTTGCGCCAGTGTGGCCAGTTCGCGGCGGCCGAGGCGGCGTACCAACGATCAAGTGAGCACGGCTACGACCCGCAGCCGGGGCTGGCGCTGTTATGGCTCGCGCGCGGGGAGGACGATGCGGCGGTGGCCGCCGTCCGACGGCTGGTTGCTGAGGTCTCCGCACCGGCTGCCGAATGTCGGCTGCTGCCGGCAGCGGTCGACATTCTGGTGTCTGCCGGCCACCTCGACGAGGCCCGCGCAGTTGCCGACCGGCTGGACGACATAGCCACCAAGATCGGCACCGAGACGCTGCAAGCGTACGCGGCTTACGCGTCCGGAGCCGTGGAACTCGCTTCCGGAGACGCAGCCGGTGCGCTCCCCTACCTCCGGAAGGCCCGGCTGCTCTGGGCCCACGCGAAGTGGCCCTATGAAGGCGCGCGGGTGCGCCTGCTGAGTGCTCGCACCATGATCGCGCTCGGCGACAGGGAGTCGGCCCGGCGTGAGCTGGAGGCCGCGTGCGACACCTTCCGCAACCTGGGCGCGAAACCGGCCGTCCAGGAGGCCGAGCGCCTGTTGCGGCCGGCCGACCATCCTGGCGGTCTGTCGGGGCGCGAGATCGAGGTGTTGCGTCTGGTCGCTTCTGGACGGAGCAACACCCAGATCGCCGGGGAGCTGGTGCTGAGTGAGAAGACCATCGCTCGTCACCTTTCGAACATCTTCGCCAAGCTTGACGTCGGCAGCCGCACGGCCGCAGCGGCCTATGCCTACGAGCACCGCCTCGTGTGAGATCACATCGGGTGGGCAGGCGGGCGAGCTCTTCAGCGATTGTCACGACGAGATGCCTTGTCCGGAATGGAGTGCCTTCGACGTCGCGGAGGGAAGTCGGCCGCCGGAACGTTGGTGCGACCTGTCTGCGACGGCGACCTGTCTGCGACGGCACCATTCAAATCCGAGCACCCCGCCGATCGGGCCGTCCATGGCCGGAGCTGTCGACGGCGGGACGGTTGTCGGTGCTCGTCGATTGTGCGCATCATGCTGATGCGCGTCGACCTGACCTTGGACTGTTCGAACCCTGTGCCCTTCGATGCGGTCACTGACTTCGAGGCCGTTTCCGCCTGAGTCACGCCGGGCGCGTGGTCAGTCCAGGCCCACTACCGCCAACAGCGCTGCGTCGACGGCATGCAGCTCGGCGGCGTTGAGTCGCCCGGCGAACTCGCCCAACCGCGTCTCGGGATCGACGACCGTGAGCTGCTCGGCCATGACCCGGGTTCTCACGCCGTCAATCTCGATCTCGGGTCGAAAGGTTGCCTCGCGCCTCCCGGTGGACGTCGGGACCACGACCCACGTGGACAACGGGAGGTCGTCAGACTGCACCACCACAACGAACCTCGGCCCAGCCTGCTCGTGTCCACGGACGTCTTTAGGTGCTCGGAGGCGGTAGAGGTCACCACGCACGGACGGCGTCCATCTCCGCTGCAAGTTCACGCGAAGCGGCGACATCCTCGGGATCGTTTCGCAACGACTCGGCCTCGGCCCGAAGTCGCGCCCGGCGGCTCGCTC
This sequence comes from uncultured Actinomycetota bacterium, assembly GCA_963731295.1. Taxonomy (GTDB): domain Bacteria; phylum Actinomycetota; class Actinomycetes; order Propionibacteriales; family Propionibacteriaceae; genus Microlunatus. The sequence continues at coordinate 7,984 of CAVSUP010000003.1, read as the reverse complement.
GTTCAGCGTCGAGGATCGCGGTCCTGGCCGCTTCCGAACGTGACAGACCATCGCGGGTCAGGACCTCCAAGGCGCGCTCCACCTCGGGATCAGTGCGAATCGTCAGCGTAGTCATATGACAAAACGTAACACGTTATGCAATGCGAGAATGACTGTCGGTCCCGGCTCCCTGGTCGTGTGATCATCCCTCCGAAGGCAGTGGCCGAGTTCGGCCCGGACGGAAGACCTCTGGCCCGAAGGAGTTCGGCCTTCCAGGCCCACTCCAGACCCGAATCCATCGTCGGCGGCGTGTCGCTCGAACCGCGAAATGCTGCCGCCCATGATGAAGGGCCGCCCCGACTGTGTGGGGAAGAGGTGGTGCGATGCCGGCTACCTCACCGTGACCGTTCGGACGACGACGTTGTTGCGCGGCTTGGGATCAGCGGTCTTCACTGAGCCGGTGCCGGCGGCGGTCGACCAGGTGCCCTTGCCCGTCGCCGTGACGGTCACGGTGTAGGTCTGCGCCTGGCCCTTGGGCAGCGTCGCCACCTTCGACCAGACCACCAGTCCGCCGATCCGGAGGCTGCTCCCGGACACCTTGGTGATCTTGAAACCGCTGCTGGGCAGTGCCGCCGTGGTGACCACGTCGGCGGCGGTGTCCGGGCCGAGGTTGGAGACCTTGACCGTGAAGGTGCCGCTCTCCCCCTTCTTCAGGCTGGACGGTCCGCTCAGCTCGAGTCCGAGATCGGCTTTCTCGGCCGGGGCCGGGGTGTTGCTCAGCCTGAAGCCGGCCGTCGAGCGGACCCCGGCGACGTTGGCCGTGGCCTTCCAACTGCCGACCCTGGTGTTGGCTGCCACATTGACGGCGGCCAGGCCGGACGCATCGGTCAGCACGGTCGGCCCGCTGAGGAACGAGCCTGATGCCCCGGAGGTGGGCGCCGAGAAGGTCACGGTCGTGCCGGTCACCGGGTTGCCCCGGGCATCGGTCACCTTGACCTGCAGCGGCTGGGCGAACGCCGAACCGGCTGCCGCCGACTGGCCCGAGCCTGACACGACAGCGATCAATTTCGGCGCCCCGGCCACGACGGTATAGGGGCAGGCGATGGTCGTGGTGTGTCCGGCGCGATCGGCACCAGTAAGGTTCACCGTCTTCGCCCCCAGCGACGTGGTGTCGGCCGTGGCCGACACCGATCTCCTGGCCGGCCCGGACTCGGCGTCACTGACCGACGCGCTGATCCGGGCGCGACTGCCCGCTGCCAGTTGCGGGCCGGGGGCTGCGACGTCACAGGTCACCGTCGGGTTCGTGTCGTCGAGGATCCGCCACAGCGGGGTCACCTTCAAACTTTCCAGCCGAGCCGTACCTCCCTCAGCGAACAACCCCAGGTCCTTGGCCCCATCCAGCGGAAATACCTGATCGGTGATCGTCGTACGGCCGTCCTGGGCGAACACCTCGACGGAGGCCCGGTCCAGGAAAAGCCGCAACTTGAGCTTGCCGTTCCGCAACGCGACCGGGGCATCCTCGATCGAGGCGAACGCGGGATGGAAGTCGACGTTGCCGGAGTTCCGGCGATCGAGATACAGCCGCTTGCTCTCGGTGTCGTAGCCGATCAGCGTCTTGCTGTCGCCCTTGCCGAAGACCGACAAGCCGAACGTGTCCGCCGAACCGGGGGCGAACGTCGCGTCGATCTGCACCACGTCACCCTTGACCGCCAGCTCTTTCGCACCGCTGACCCGCTGCGCTCCCAGCTTCAACGACGGGGTCTTGTACAGGCTCGCCACCTGGTCGACGGCGTGCTGGATCAAACGCGGCCCCTTGGCCGTCTCGACGAGGCCGAGTTCACGCGGCAGGGTCATCGAACTGCGCCAGGTCGAGGTCGGGATGGCCTCGGCGTACTGCCAGTTGTTCATCCAGCCGATGGTGAGTCGCTTGCCGTCCGGCACGTTGCCGAAGGACACGGTTGCGTAGTAGTCACGACCCCAGTCGAGCCAGTCGTAACCCTCCAACCGGGTGGGGGCTGACTCGTCGGAGAACATGAATTGATCGGCCAGGATGTGTCCCCAGCCCCAGCGGTTCTGGTCGATCACCACGATCTTGGCCTGCTGGCCGGCGTACGGCCGCAGATCCCAGCTCGCCCAGTCCAAGGTTTCCGAGTCGGACCCGGTGGCTGAGCGGACGATCTTGCCGTCGACGACCAGATTGACCGAGGTCTCCTCACTCCGCACCTGGGCCGGCTCCGGGCCGAGGACCGGGTGGTCGAAGGTCAGATGGCCCCAGCCACCGGTCGCCTGATCGTTGATCCGCAATCGCGCGGTCTGGCCGCGGAGGTCGGAGACGTCGAAGTGCTTCCAGTTCAGTCGGCCGTTCTCGTCACCGCTGACGGTGCGGACGACGTCGTCGCCCACCAGCAACTGTACGGCCAGGCTGCCATCGCTCCGTCGACCGCCACCGACCAGGAAGCTCAGGTAGTCGTCGTCGATGGTGAACTCCGAGGAGGTCAGGGTGCCGACGTTGTCGTCGCCGTTCGGCCCGCCATCGTAGGTGTTGATCCGCTTGTCACCGAGGTAGAACTCGCCACCGCTAGTGGACGGATTCTGGCCGAGTTCGAAGTCGCCGGTCACGGTCCAGCCGTGCGCGGTGACCTGCTCGCTGCCCGGGTACTCGAACCCGTCGAACAGCAGCTGACCGGCCGGTGCCGCGTTGCCGGTCTGGCTGCCGTCGAGGTGGGGATGGTTGCCGCCGCCGACCAGGAAGTTCAGGTAGGGCTTGGTGGCGGTGAAGGTCGGGGACTCGATGGTCCCCATCGGCCAGTCGGCGTCGGCGAATCCATTGATCAGGCCGTTTCCGACGAAACCGGTGACCGGGCTCTGACCGGCCATGGCGCCGGTCGCGGGGGCATCGGTCCACGGGCCGTTGAACCGGTTGCCGGGTTCGTTGTTGACCGTCCACCCGTCGTAGGTGCCGTTGTCGAAGCCGGCGAACGTGGTCCCCGGCGGCAGTTCGGCGCTGACCGAGCTCTCCGAGGTGAAGGTGGTCCCGTCGAAGTCCCCGACGAAGTACTGTCCACCGCTGCCCCCGGCGACGGCGCCCGGGTTGAGGTTGACGATCATCACCCACTTGGTCTCACCGGTGCCCTCGACCTTCAACGGGAACAGGTCCGGGCATTCCCAGATGCCCGCGGTCGAGTTGGCCGGCCCGAAGTCGCTGAGTTCGGTCCAGTTCTTGAGATTGCTGCTCTTGTAGAGCAGCACGCGGTGCTCGGTGGCCTCGACGGTCACCATGACCCAATAGCCGCCACCACCGGGCTTGTCGTACCAGAACACCTTGGGGTCGCGGTGATTGGCCGAGTTGCGGTTCAGCACCGGGTTGCCGCTGTACTTGGTCCAGCTCTGGCCGTCGTCGAGGCTGTAGGCCAGCGACTGGGCCTGCAGACCCGCGTACGTGGGGTGGGCCGGGGTGTACGCGCTGGTGTAGATGGCCACCAACGGCGGATTGGCGGTGGTCCCGAGACCGGAGGTGTTGAACTTGTCGACGACTACCGAGCCGGAGAAGATATCCTCGGTGGGCACCCCTTCAGCGTTGAAGGTCTGGGGAATGGCCAGCGGCTGCTGCACCCAGTGGACCAGGTCCTTCGAGGTGGCGTGGCCCCAGCTCATGTTCCCCCAGCGGGTGCCCTGGGGATTGTGCTGGAAGTAGAGATGGTAAAGACCTTTGTAATAGACGAGACCGTTCGGGTCGTTCATCCAGTTCTTCTCAGGGGAGAAATGGACGTACGGGCGGTATTGCTGTGCGGCCGATTGATCGGCATCGGCTAAGGCCGGTTGGAGGCCGGTGACGGCGAGGCCGGCGGCCAGGACGATCGCAGCGGCTGCGCGCGTGCCCCGCTTGGCCAAACGAGTGATGGGAATCATGGATCGAGCAACCTCACTTCATCGAAGAGCGGACCGCGTTGAGCGGGGTGCAGCGACAGTGAATCTGGTTTGACAAAAGGTGAAAGCTCAGGTGGAAAGTCGTGCCTCGATATTGCGCACCAAAGCCTCCGTACACGCCCAACTACGGGTCGCAAAGCTCAGCCGACGAGCTGCCCATGCATCGCTCTCGGAGGTGGGACCGAAATCCGGCAATCGCAGGCCGACATCAGCCCAAGCGTTCACCGAGCAAGGCCGACGCGCCGACGTGATCACGATCACGACGGGCCGCAGGGAGAGATCAACGTCGAGACCCGGCAACGTGGGCGCGTCATCGTGGTCGGTGATCACCAGCACCGTGTCGGTCGCCTCGATCGATACGTCCTCTGGCGTATGGGCTCGCTGGACCGACAGTCCCAGACGGAGCAATCGGTGCGCCACGTCATCGGCGGCGAACCGGCCGCTGGCGCCGGCGGCGACGACGACGCGTTCGGCCAGGATCAGCAGCCGACTCGCGTCATTCAGTTCGTCGACCAGAAACACGGCGTCAGCCGCCGGCAGCCGCTCGACCATGTCGCCCCACACATCCACTGGGTCACGCGGCCGGGCGATGGCCCCACGGTGACCCGCTGCGGGCCGCGCCGATCGGAGCAGTGTCGAGCTCATGGCGCACTCACTTTCTGCCGCCCATCGGTGTGGCGACTTCGGGTGGGAGCAGACCGCTCGCGAGGACCTTCCGACCCGCCCACCCGCTAGTGTGACGATTTAGTAGAGTGTTGCGCCCCTTGGCACCGATGTCAACGGGATCGATCACCGGAAGTTCGTGGAACACTGGCCGAACGCCAATCGACCAGCCGCGAGTCATCGTCGGTGACCGGCATCGCGCAAGATTCGATTTGCTGGAGGCATCACATGGAGTCGCCGCCGCGCAAGGTCACCATGGCCGACGTTGCTCGGCGGGCGGGGGTGTCGCCGACCACCGTCTCCTTCGTGGTCAACGACGATTCACGACTCCCCACCATCACCGCGGCGACTCAGGACCGGGTCCGTGAGGCGATCCGCGCGCTCGACTATCGGCCCAATCACGCGGCGCGCCGGCTCCGGAACCAACGCTCGGACACCCTCGGCTTCATCACCGACGAGATCGCCGCCGGACCGTTCGGTGGTGGCGCCATCCGCGGTGCTGCCTCGGTGGCTTGGGAACGGGGGCACATGCTGGCCGTCTTGCACACCGGGGGCGAGCGCGAATGGGAAAATGCCTCGGTCGAGATGGCACTCGACCGTCAGTTGGACGCGATCATCCTGGGCACCTCGTGGACTCGACCGATAACAGTCCCCGACAATCTCGACCGTTTACCGACGGTGCTCTTGGATTGCTATGTTCCCGGACGGTCGTTCACCTCGGTTCTACCTGATGATCACAGCGGGGGGCTGGCGGCAACGGCATTGTTGGTCGAGGCGGGGCATCGCCGGATTGGATTCATCAACGGAGTTCAGTCGACCTACGCCGCCCGAGAGCGCGAACGCGGATTCGCGGATGCACTCGCTCATGCCGGTTTGCCATTCGATCCCTCGCTCATTCGCTACGGCAGTTACGAGTCGGACAGCGGCCACCTCTATGCCGCAGAACTATTGGATCTCACCGATCCGCCGACGGCCCTTTTCTGCGCAAACGATCGAATGGCTGTCGGCGCCTATTTCGCCATTCTCGAGCGCGGACTGACGATCCCGGATGACATCTCGGTCGTCGGCTACGACAATCAAGTCGGACTGGCAGAATTCCTGTCACCACCGCTCACGACCGTACAGCTCCCCCATTTCGAGATGGGCGCAAAATGCGCCGAGCTGGTTTTGGACGGCCACTATGGCGACGGCAAGATTCACCGGCTGTCGTGTCCGCCGGTGGTCCGGGAGTCGGTCGGCCCACCCCGGCGGAAGCACGACGGAGACCCCGGCGAGCCCAGGCGTGCGCCGTGAGGGTCATGAGGTCTTCGGGTGGCCGCAAGCTTGCCTCCGGCGAAAATGCCGTCAAAAGATTATCCGTGCGAACCGGATCTCCTGGACGGAAGCCGCCCCGCCCGTGATGATCCGGCTGTACCGGTTTCGTCGACCGGTACGCCGAAAGCCCCGGCCGAGCGACGAACCGCTCGGTCGAGGTCGTGAACCTGTCCGAGCACAACAACCTGACGCTGCCCGACCTTCTCGCCGAGAAGCACTCGTTCGACTGCTCCGACGTCTACCATGCTTTCAACCGCGTCCCAGGAGACAGGTCTCAGGTGATCGCCTGCCCAAGGACTACACCCACCCCTCCGACCAAGGCAACGTCACATTGCCAAGGTCCTTGTTGCCCAGGGCTACGCGCCGCTGGACTGAGCCGAATCGACGGGCCCACGGGAGAGCTCCGTCACGGGGCTCGTCGCCCGGTCGGCGGGGCGAGGCCGGCCGCGGCCAGGCTGGATCGAACCTGATGCTCGACCCGATCGAGCCCGACCATGCCTGCGGCGGGGCCGATGAGTTCAGCGTCGACGATCAGTCTCTCTGTTCATTGTGCAACGAGCGGAAGAGCGGAACATGGGAGGAAGCATGTTGACTTTGCGACCGGGTGATCCGGCCTACGACGACGCGCGCCGGGTCTGGAACGCGATGATCGATCGACGCCCGGCACTCATCGCCCGCTGTCATGAGACGGCCGACGTGGTCGCCGCGATCGCCCTGGCCCGGCGCGACGGCCTCGAGATCGGCGTCCGGTGCGGCGGCCACAGCGTGGCCGGGCACGCAGTGCCAGAGGGCGGACTGATGATCGACCTGACCCCGATGGGCGAGGTCCGGATCGACCCGGATCGGCGGCGGGCCTGGGTGCAGGGCGGCGCCCTGCTGGGCGCGCTGGACGCGGCCAGCCAGCAGTACGGGCTGGCCACGACGGCCGGCAACGTCTCGCACACCGGCGTCGGCGGTCTCACCTTGGGCGGCGGCATGGGCTGGCTCGCCCGCCAGTACGGATTGGCCTGCGACAACGTGCTGTCCTTCGAGGTCGTCACCGCGGCCGGCGACGTCGTCCGCGCTTCGGCGACCGAGAACCCCGAGCTCTTCTGGGGTCTGCGCGGAGGGGGCGGCAACTTCGGCGTGGTGACGGAGTTCGAGTTCCAACTGCACGCCACCGGCACCCAGACCCTGACCGTCGAGCTGGACTTCCCGACCGCCGACGCCGCTCCGGCGCTGGCGTCCTGGCGGGATCTGGCCCTGGTCGCACCGCGCCGAGCGACGTACGAGGCCTCGATCTCGGGCGGCATCGCGACCCTGGGCTTCGTCTGGGTCGGCGATCCGGACGCGGGCCGAGAGCACGCCCGGAGTCTCGACGTCCTCGGCGCACCGGTTGAGCGGCGCGTGATCGAGCGGACGTACGTCGACCTCCAGCGCTGTGCTGACACGCCGCAGGGCCACGCTCTCCGGCGCTACTGGAAGGGCCACTATCTCCCCGCGCTGCCCGACGCGGCGATCGAGGCGCTGCTGGCCCACGATCCGTCGATGGGGGCGAGCCTGCAGACCCACGGCGGGGCGATCGCCGACGTGCCGGCGGACGCGACGGCCTTCGGGCACCGCGGGACGGCCTTCGAGTACCTGGGTGCCGCACGCTGGACCGACCCCACGGAGGACGCGGACCGGATGGCGACCGTCCGGCGGTGCGCCGGCCGGATCGAGCCGTTCGCCCGCGGGGCCTACGTCAACGCGCTCAGCGACGACGGCGAAGTCCGGCGTGACCCGCGCCTACCCGACGGCCGTGCTGGCCCGGCTGACCGCGCTCAAGGACGCCCTCGACCCGGACAACGTCTTCCACCTCAACCAGAACATCCGGCCACGCCGCAGCGTGGCGACCGAACACGAAACTTCTCCGATCGCGACCGGGTAGGCGATCGAGTCCGAGAAGCGATGAGATCGCGGCTCCTGGCCGGTCCAACCTCGCAACACCTTCGGAAAGGACACCTCCATGTCGGAACTGCCTGTTGACTTCAGGCTGCCAGCATTGGCTGCCATCGGGCCCATCCGCATCGGATCGGCTCCTGCAGGCGCGCCCAAAATGCCCTCTGACGCGAAGCCCCCA
>CAVSUP010000002.1:0-407195 GCA_963731295.1 uncultured Actinomycetota bacterium | reverse complement strand
CCTGGGGCACCCGTCAGCCCTGTCGGTCGGCCACGAGGTGTACGGCTACCCGACCGGGTGGCCGCCCGCCTTCACTCCCGACCGGGACGACCTGGCCGCCTTGAGGCAGCTCTGCGAACAGGTTCGGGACGAGCTTCACCAGCCAATGGAACGACGCGCTCCCAAGCTCGACCCGACCGCGACCCCGAGTACGGACACATTCGCCGAGACCGGCGACGTGCTGCTGCTCAACTACCCGAGCCCGCCCTACACGACCCGGAGCCGAACCCGGCTGCTCCCGCCGCACGCCTTCCTCGGTTCCGCCGTCCGAGAGGAACCGGTCGACGAGGAGGTGCAGTCCTGGCTCTCCGCGACGCCGGCCCGTCGTCTACGTCAGCTTCGGCAGCTTCCTCTCAGTACGCGGTGACGTGCTGGCTCGGGTGGTCGCGGCCCTGCGCGGCCTCGACGTACGCGCGGCCATCGCGACCGGCTCGACTCCTTCCACACGAGCTCGGCGAGCTGCCCAGCCTCCTGGTTGGTGCGCGACTTCCTGCCCCAGGTCACCCTGCTCGACCACGCCGCGCTCGCCGTCTCCCACGGCGGGAACAACAGCGTGACGGAGGCGATGACCGCGGCCGTTCCGCTGCTCCTGCTGCCCTTCTCGACCGACCAGTTCGCCGGCGCAGCGGCCGCTCGAAGCCGCGGATTCGGTGCGGCACTCGACCCGAACACCGCGTCGGTCGAGAAGCTCCGGCGCGGCCGCCTCCGGTCTCCTCGACCCTGTCGAGCCAAACGCGCGGCCGATTGGAGCGGCTGAGCGCTTCGCTGACCGCTCGCCCCGGACCCGGCGGGCGTACGAGGCCCTACATCGGTTGCCCGTCTGAGGGTCGGGGCTACAGCCAGGCGGACCCTCAGCCGCATAAACGTTGCCGACGTAGCGGCCCGGCCACAGTCAGCGGTTCCATAATCCGAGGTCCACCGGTCGGCTGACGTCGCGGTAATGCTGGCGCATCATCCGGAGCTCCTGGCCGGCCGGCTTCCAGGGCGCCAGTGTTCGACCCGCGAACACGCCCCTCGATGACGACGCGCTCCCCGTCCTCGGTGACGGAGACGATCTCAGCCGCACATCGGGAAGGCGGTGAGGAAACCGCGAGTGTGTGCCATGAAGGCCTCGATGCCTTCGATCGTCCCCTGACCCTGGCTCAATCGTGACCAGGTCCGGACTGTGGGTCTGCGAAACGTCGCTGAAGTCTCGCTCGTTTAACGCCCGGAAGTGGGTCAGGGCCAGTTCCTCGTACCTCGGACATCTACGTTCTCCTTTCGAACGGTCAGAAGATGATCTTGAAATCCGGCATCAGGGGGCGGTGGCGGGCGGTGCGTTGATCCTCGCGACCGCAACAGGTCCGCCTGCACCGTCGGTAACGGCGGCACCGGCGCTACGGTGGCCGGGTGGCAGGAGAACCGCGCCAGCGGCTCGCGATTGTTCTGGGTACGACGAGCCAGCGCAATGCGTTCAGTGCTCGACGGACGGCGGCCCCGGATGGCCTGCGCATCGACGTTGCCGGCGTCGGGACTCTGTCGGTCCCGGTCTCCGCGGCGCAGGCCAGGCAACTGATCGCCATCGCACGACCGGCACAGTACGGGCTCGGCGAGCAGACGCTCACCGACGCGCGAGTGCGGCATACCTGGGAGGTGCCCAAGAGCCGGGTGACGATCGACAAGCAGTGGCGAAACCAGACGCTGACGCCGATGCTTGCCGTGCTCCGCGCCGATCTGGGCCTGCCCGAGGGTTGCCGGCTCAAGGCGGAGCTGCATTCCGTGCTGGTCTACGCTCCCGGCCAGTTCTTCGTCCCCCACCAGGACTCCGAGAAGTCCGACACGATGGTTGGCACGCTGAGCGTGATCCTCCCCGGCTCTTCAAAGGGCGGCGCGCTGGTGATCGAGCATGCGGGCTCCAAGGTGACCTACCGGCCGTCCGACAAGCTGCTGACGTTTGCGGCGTTCTATGCCGACTGCCGGCATGAGGTGCGGCCCGTGCGGAGCGGCTACCGCGTCGTCCTCACCTACAACCTGATGCTCGCCGGGGACCTCACCGGCGCGGCCGCGTCAGTCGCGCCGCCCGTCATTGACGAGCTGGGCCGCTGCCTGGACGGAGCACTTCAACCAGGAGCACCGGCTGGTCTACCTCCTCGATCACCAGTACACCCCTCGCGGCCTGCACTGGTCGCGACTCAAGGGCGCCGACGCCGTACGGGTGGCGGCACTGAGCGCGGCGGCCCGAGCAGCCGACTGCGAGATGGTCCTCGCCCTCGCCGAGGTCCAGGAGACCTGGAGCTGCGAGGAGCCCTATCGCGATCGCTACTGGGACAACGAGGACGAGGAGGGGCCGGAGGACGAATCCGACCCTTCCGGACTCGAGCTCGGTGAGCTTCTGGACGGCAGCATCAGCCTGGATACCTGGATCGACCAGTCGGGTCAACCCGCACAACCCGTCGCCAGCGGGGTCAGCGACGCGGAGGTGTGTGCGACGACGCCGACATCGGCCTTCACTCCGTACGACAGCGCGTATGAGGGCTACATGGGCAACTACGGCAACACCATGGACCGGTGGTATCGGCGTGGTGCCGTGGTCCTCTGGCCGCGCCGGCTCGACTTCGTCGTCCGCGCGCAAGCGTCACCCATCTGGGCCCTCGATACGGTCGAGACTGCGCTGCGTGACGGTGAGGTCATGCGCGCCCGTGAGTTGGTTGGCTCGGTCGCGACGTTCTGGACGGACTTGCTGAGCCCGTACGTCTTCCCGGGCCCGGCTAACGGCACGCCGACCCGGCCGAGCCTCGGCCAGGCGTTGTCAGTGGCAGACGGTCTGGACGATGCGAGGCTAGCGGCGATGCTGCTCGGCCCGTTCGGTCTCGACCAGCTGACACCCGCAGATGCGCCCGCTCTCACCGCAGTCGTCGAGCGCTACGGCGATGAATGGCTGATGGGGCTGCTCGCCGGATGGGACACCGGTCGACGCGGAACGTACGCGACCGCCACCGACCGTCATGCCTGGCTCGCGACCCTTACGGAGCTCTGCGCCGCCTTGGTTCGGTGCGGCGGAAACGCCGTCGTGCCTCCGGTATTGAGCACGTGCTGGAACTGGCTGGGCGCGGCGATCGAGCAGGCTCAGTCGCACCCCCAGCCATCACTCCGGACGCGGCAGCTCGATGAGCTGGTGGATCCGATCGCGGGCCTGCTCATCGGCGCAGTGATTGGTGAGGTGCCCGCGTCGACCGAGACTGCTGTCGCCTCCTTGTGTGCGGACGATTCCTTGGTGCGATGTGTGGTCGGAGTGCTGCGGAGGATCGCCGCCGTGGCTCCTGAGCACGAAGACTGGCCGGGATTCGAGGTGCTGGCCCGGCACGCGGGCGAGTGGCTGGAGATTCGGCTGGGCCAGCCGTCGAGAGGCTCTGACGACTGGTCCATCGATGCTCCGAGCGGGTGTGACTGCGCGCTCTGCGTCGCCCTGAACGGGTTTCTCACCGACCCGAAGCGCCAGCGATGGGACTGGCCGCTGAAGGAGGCGAGCCGCCGCCATGTCCACCATCGGATCGACCTGCACGAGCTTCCCGTACGCCATCAGACCCGGCGAGCGGGGCGCCCGTACACCCTCGTCCTGACCAAGCTGCCAACCCTGTTCGAACGCGAGGAGCATGCCCGTGCTGAGGATGCTGCTGACCTGCGCTGGATCCGGGAGGCTCAAACTGACAGGAGTGAGGACGTGACCCCTCGCACGGTATTTAACGGGACTCGCCAATCGAGTTGTCCAGGCGATGCTCCCGTCCACGAAGCCTAGGGGTGGAGGGGCCCGGCTCCGAGCGGTTTGCAAGCCTTGCATGGACGTCTCGGGCGTCCTCGTGGCCAGAGTTGGCGCGTTTTGGGCAAACGAATTGTTGACAGGTAGGATGCTGGTGTAAGCAATTCGTCGAGACGGAGCCATGAGCACTGCGAAGTTGCCGTCGATCATCGGCCGTGGTGATCTGGCCGGGCTTGGCCTGTCGCGGCATTGGTTGTACGCGATGGTGCGGGCCGGTGAGTTGGAGCAGATCGCGCCGGGCTTCTATGCCCGGCCGGGCGACCTGGATGACACCACGGCGGCTTGGGCGTCGATCAGTCTGCGGAAACCGTCGGCGACGATCTGCTTGCTCAGTGCGCTAGCGCTCCATGACTTGACTGACGAGATACCGCGGGAGACCGACATCGCGCTTCGTCGGGGCGAGCGGGCGTTGGCGACCCGGTTCGCGCGGATCCGGTGGCATTCCTTTGACCGAGCGACGTTCGACCTGGGCCGGGCAGAGCATCCGTTGAGCCGCGACGGCCTGACGATCGGGCTGTACTCGCAGGAACGGACGATCATCGATGTCTTCCGTCTGCGACATGAGATTGGTGCCGACGTTGCGAACGAAGCATTGAAGCGGTGGCTCAGCCAACGCAGCAGTACGCCGGCGGCGCTGCTGGAGTTGGCGGGATCGTTTCCCCAGGCGCTGCCAGCCCTGCGCTCAACGTTGGAGATCCTGCTGTGAGCCCGGCTCCGCGTCATGGCACACCGGCCGGCGACGCGTTCCTGGCCGTCCAGAAGCTAGCCCGCGGCACTGGCGGGGATGTGCAGGAATTACTGACGTTTTACGCGCTGGAGGGCCTCCTCGCCCGCGTCGCTGCGTCAAGCTATCGCGAGGACTTTGTCCTCAAGGGCGGCGTGCTGCTCGCGGCTTTCAGCCTGCGTCGGCCGACGAGGGACATCGATCTGCAAGCCACCGGGATCGCCAACGACGCCGACGATGTGATGGAACGGGTGCGAGAGATTGCTGGGATCGACGTCGATGACGGGCTGATCTTCGACGCCGCCGCGATCACCGCGCACACGATCCGTGAGGATGACGTCTACGGAGGTGTTCGGGTTCGGCTACTCGCGATGCTCGGTCAATCGCGCCTACCGGTCGGGATCGATGTGAACTTTGGCGACCCGATTTCGCCGCCCCCCGCCGAGATTGCCTTGCCCCGTCTGGTGCAGATCGGTCAGCAGCCTGTCCACATCCTCGGCTATCCACTCCCTATGGTCATCGCGGAAAAGACGGTGACCGCTATCGAACGCGGCGCAGCGAACACTCGTTGGCGCGACTTCGCCGACCTCATCACCATCAGCAGCGTCCACGAGATCTTGGGTGACGAACTCGCCGGGGCCTTGAAGGCAGTCGCGACCTACCGTGAGGCGACGCTGCGTCCACTCCTGCCCGCGCTGGCCGCGATGCCCGAGACGGCCCAAGCGAAATGGATGACCTGGCGGCGCCGCCAAGCCCACGCCAGCAAGCTACCCGAGCAATTTGCCGACACCCTCAGGGTCGTCGCAGCGTTGACTGACCCGGTACTGGAGGACGTTCTACCTGATCGGGCTCGCTGGAACCCAATCCGCCAGACTTGGGACCAAAAGAATCCCTGACCGTGACGGACGGGACGCAGTCCGGAAGGCACCCTTCCGTCGTGCGATGAATTTAACTACAGTTAAGGGTGGACCAGGACGTCGATTTCTTGAGTGAACCTGGAGGTGAGTGACTAACTGTGTGACAACGGGGGCGCTTGACAGTGGACCATGGTGGACGTTCGTGGACATTCGCTGAGCGTGAAAGATTCTCTTTGGGCGTGCGTGCCGGACCTGATAAGGCAGAGGTCAGTGGTTCAAGTCCACTTAGGCCCACCCTTCTGACGCGAAGATTCCTTTTGTTGCACCCGTCCAGCGACCGCCGCCCACTTCGCGTCCTGGGCCGGCACCTGTCCGGGCAGCCGCGAGTCCGACCTGAACGCACGGATTGAGGTGGTGATGGAGTCCTTTTGCTCCTTCGCTGACCTGATCTGCACCATCCCCGGCATCGGGGACGGGACCGCGGAGGTGATCGTGGCCGAGACAGGTGCCGACATGTCCGAAGCCGTCCGCCGGCTCACCGATGCTGTGGACATTGCGCTCGATGAGCTCGGTCGGATCCGGCGCCGGCTGGTCTGACGGGAGCTCATTCGCCTGTGTCGTCCCGAGGGCACGACGCCCGACTAGTCGGCTAGGTTCTCCAGCTCCGCCCGTAGCGCCGCCGCGTCAGGCTCCGCCCGACGGACCCGCCGCTGGAGCGCTGCCCGCTTCTTCGCCGCTGCCTCCTCTGGGGAGCTCGCCGAGCAGAGCGGGAGCGCGGAGGGCAGCAGAGCGAGCACGCGCGGAGGACACGGACGCGCAGTAGTCCGTCTGTCCTAACCCTGGTGGTGGTCCCTAGATGAACCGATCGGTCAGCGGTCGTGTGCGCGTGGGCAGAAGACACGGGGCCACAACGCCCGACCGAGCGCATCTGTGAGGCTAGGCGTCTCGATTCAGACGTCGTGCCACGACGCGATCTGTTCGAGAAAGAGGCGGCCGACCTCGCGTCGTTGCTGCGTCGAGGCCTCGCCCGGCTTCGCCGCGAACGGCACGAAGAACACCTGATAGCGCGGGCGCATGATCTCGATCGCGGCCAAGGCGATCGGATACGGGCTGACATCGCTCAACAGCGCCTGCTCGGAACCGCGCCAGATGTTGGCCACGTCCTCCTTCATCCCGCGAAACGGGACCTCCGCGACCAGCCAGAACCCCGACCCGCAGCTCGGCACCACCGGCACCTCACGGGTGAGGCGAGCCTCGACCGCCGGCAGTCCGCCGTTGTCGGCAACCCGCCGGAGGATGCGGTCGATCGCCGCGTTCAGCCGCGCCGGGACGTCGGCGGCGAGCACGGTGACCGCTTCGGTGCTCGCCCGGTTGCTGACGTAGTCAGGGATCGGCGCGACCGGCAGCTCGCGGATCAACGACTGCACTGCGACGTCGTTCTGCTCTGCGCGCGCCTGGTACTCCTGGTAGTTGCGCCAGGCCGGGACGGGCGTGACCTCGAAGGTGTCAAGCACGTCGAGCAGGGTGAGGCACTTCCGGATCCCCTCGTCCGGATGATCGGCTAGGTGGGCATCGAGCGCAGGACGAGCGCTGCGCAGCCACATCAGGAAACCGTGGTCGTCCACGCAAGCCTGTGCACTGTCGGTCTTCGACGCAGCGAGGTAGTCGAGGTCCGGCATTGGCGGCAGCCTCGAGATGTCCTCGCGCCGGCACAGTGCCAGCAGCATCGCCGCGCAGCGCTGGAGCGAGAGTTCGGCGGCGACAACCGAGGCGTGGTGCACCACCCAGCGGTAGTGCTGGGCCCGCTGGATCAGCAGCGTCTCGAACGACGACACCGCACGTGCGCCGAGGCCGATGCGCCACCGGTCGCCGTCCCCATCGTGCGGTCCGACGCGGTGCAGCTCGAGACTGTGCAGCAGGCGGGTCGCGTCGATGCTGCCGTACTCGGTGCCGGAGTTGAGCGCATCGCGCATGAGGTAATCGAGCCGGTCGACATCGAACTGGCCATCGATGATCGCGTGCAGGCAGTGGGCCCAGCCGGACGCGGAGCGGTCGGCGAGCACTGTGCGGACGAGCGTGCGGGGTACGCGCGTGAACACCGCGTCCGGGATCGTGTCGAACAGCTGCAGTCCGGCCCATTCGTGGAACTGCGCGTGACTCGCCGACCCGGCACGGTAGCTGTCGAACTCCGACCTCGCCTCGGGGCCAAAGATCTCGTCGATGTGCTGCTCGTAGAAGGGCTCCATCGTGTGCGAGTACGGCGGATGCCCGAGGTCGTGCACCAGCCCGATCGCGGCGACGACGACACCGATGCAGTGCTCGAAGTCGGCCCACAACGGGGTCTCGGCCGCGGACGGCCCCGCGACAAGCGCCGCGGTGCAGCTGTCGACGTCCGGGTCGTCCGCGACTGAACTGCGCAGGTCGTCGATCACCGCGAGCCGGAACGCTTCGTGCACCTGCGCCTGCTTGGTGCCACGCGGCGCGACGGCGTTGCGCCAACTGTGGTGCCAAGCGCGCCGAGCCAGGTGCATCGTGCCGAGCGCGTGCTCGTACCGAGTGCCGGTCATCGACGGAAACGCCGCCTGCGCCAAGGAATTTTGGCTGATGTTGCGCAACCGCTGCACCGCCGCGCAGCGCACCAGCTGGTCCAATTCGTCGGGCACCTCGACGTAGCCGTGCACTGGATCGCGGACAACGCGTCCGGCGCGCGTCTCGCTAGGCACGACGAACTACCTGACACTCCATGCTTACGGATCCTCCCGGCCCGGGCTTAGGGTAACGCTGTGCTGGTGATCGTCGAGCGGGTGGCCCACCTGCGCCACAGTGCCTTGTTCGCCGACACCCCTGACCGCGTGCTGGCCGGCCTGGCCGTGGCCCTCGACGAGGTGGACTTCGCGGCCGGCGAGCAGCTCATGCAGACCGGTGCGGTGGAGGACTGGCTCTACATCGTCGTCAGCGGCGAGGTCGAGGTCACTCGTCCGGATCGCGTCGTACGCCTCGGCCCTGGGGCCGTCGTCGGCGAACTTGCCGTCCTCGATCCGCAGGCCCGGTCAGCCACTGTGACCGCGCTCGTGCCGACACTCGCGTTCCGGCTGCGTAAGGCGGCGTTCGATGAGGCGCTCGCCGCCCGCCCCGAGATCGCGCGCAGCGTGATCGCCGAACTGGTCCGGCGACTCCGCGAGGCGCACGAGCCACCCGTCTCGGCATGAGGGCCAAGCTCGGTCTGCTCGCGGCACAGGCCGTCGCGTTCGGCTTGGTGTGCGCGTTCCTCCTTGTGCCGGCCAGTGCCCTGTTCCTCGACCGGTACGGCTCGCGCAACCTGCCGTACGTGTATCTCGTCGTTGCGGTCGCCGGGCTAGCGGTTTCGGCGGCGATGCGTCGCGCCCAGGCGAGGGTGTCGCTCGCGACCCTCGCGACGTGGGTGCTTCTCGTGCTGCTCGCTGTGCTCACCGCCGCCTGGCTGATCATCGTCATCGGCGGCGGGTTGTGGGTCACCTTCCCGCTGGTCGTGCTGTTCTGGCTGAGCATCCCCATCGGCTTCGTTCTCATCGGCGCGCAGGGCGGTCGGCTGCTCGACGTGCGGCAGATGAAGGCGCACTTCCCCGCCGTGCTGGCGGGATTCCCGGCGGGCTTCGGGTTCGGCGGGCTGGTGGCCGCCTGGCTCGTGGGGATCATCGGCGGGCCTGAGCACCTGCTCGCCTTCGATGTCGGCGCCGCCGCATTGTGGGTAGTCCTGCTGCGGGTGACCGCGCTCCAGTTCCGGGGCCAGCTCGACACTCGCCCGGCGCCGTCGGCTCTGCCCCCTACCGCCACGGGAGCGTCGGTCGTTGCAGTGCTGCGGCGCGACCGGCTCGTACAAGCGATCTTCAGCTACCAGTTCCTGTCGGCCACTGTGACACTGCTGCTGGACTTCATGGTCTGGGAGCGGGCGGCAGCACGCTATTCCGACCCGACGGAGCTGGCCCGGTTCCAAGGGCTGTTGACCCTTGCCGTCGACGCCCTGTCGCTCGCGTTTGTCGCACTGCTCGCCGGCCCGCTGCTCAGCCGATTCGGGCTCGGGGTAGGCCTGGTCGCGAACCCCGGCGGTGTCCTTGTCGTACTCGGGCTCGGCCTGCTGTTCGGCGTCGTCGAAGGACGCGCCAGCCTGGTGTTCTTCCTGTTCGTCTGCGCGGCGCAGGTCGTCGACCTGACGCTGACCGACGGGATGACTCGCACCTCGGTCAACGCCAGCTATCAGGCGCTGGCACCGGACGCGCGGCTGCGCGCGCAGACGAGCGTCGAGGGCGCGGGAATCGCGCTCGCGCTCGGCTTCGTCGGCGCGTTGCTGCTGCTCCTGCGTGCGCTCGGACTGGGCGTTCTCGTCGTCGGCGTCATCGCCGTGGTGATCACGGTGGCCTGGCTGGTGTTGAGCCGGTGGTCGATTCGGGAGTACGGGACGAGCCTGCGCGCGCAGTTCGCCCGACGCGCGTGGGATCCGCAACAGCTGGTCGTCTCTGACGACGCGTCGCAGGCGGCTGTCGAGCGGTTGCTGTCGAGCCCCGACCTCCGTGACATCCGGGTCGCCGTCGCGGCCGTCGCCGGGTCGGGACCGCACGCGGTCGCACAGCTGGCACCGATGCTCACCGACCCCGTGCCCGCCGTGCGGATCGCCGCCGCCGCTGCGCTCGTCGGCACACCCGGTGACCAGGGAGATCGAGCGCTGGAACTCTGGAAGGATGCCGCGCGCAGTGGCGATGACAACCTCGTCGCCGCGGCCGTGGACGCCGCAGCTCGCGCACCGAACGAGCAGTTCCTCGCCGACCTGCTCGACCTCGCAGCGCACCCGGTCGAACCGGCCGGAGTCGTCGACGCCCTCGAAGCGCATGCCGACTACCTCACGTCGGTGCTTGACCTGGTGGCCGTACCGCGCCTGGCCCGCGAGCGACTGATCCGGGCGGTCGGCGTGGCGGGCAGCCCGGCGGCCAGGGCGGCACTCGTCGCCGCGCTGCGCGACGCCGACCCGGATATCCGCGCGGCGGCGGCCCGGGCGCTGGGCAACATCGCCGTGCTCGGGCCGGGCGAGGTGGGAGACCTGCTGGAGTCCGAGGCCGAACGCGCGGCGCGGGCGCTGGCTGTGGTGGCGGAGCTGCCCGATGACGTCGACGGGCTGACCCCGCTGCGTCGCGCGCTGCGCGACGAGCTGGCCGACACGGCAGCGCAGTCGGCCGCGCTCGTGGGACTTGCGGTCGGTGCTCGGGCGGCGGCGCGCGCGGTCCACGCGTTGCGCGGGCACGACCCGGCCCAGCGCGCGCTCGCGCTGGAGATGATCGAGACGAGCCTGGACCGGCGCAGTGCCCGGCTGGCGTTAGCGCTGTTCGATCCGGCGCTCGACGACGGCGACCGCCGCGACCGGCTGTCGGCTTATGCGCCCGAGCCGGCCGACGCACCGTCCTGGCTGAGCGACCTGGTGCACGACACCGGGCGGCGCTGGCAGCAGCCGTGGTCGCGGATCTGCGCGCTGTACGCGGCACCGGCCGCCCTCGGACCGCACTGCGCGACATTCGTCGGGCCGTGGGTGCACGATGCGGATCCGCTCGTGGTGGAGACCGCGAACTGGGCTCTCGACCGGTGCGGGACAACAGCGGACGGAGCATCCGCGACGGATGCGTGAGTGGTGGTGAACTGAACCGCTGTCTGACCCTCGTGGTGTGCCTTTGAAGTTCAGTTACGTTTGGCGGCGTTCAGGTGCGTGCATCGCCAGGCCGACGAGGGAGGGATACCGGGTCGCATCTCGACCGAGCGCCCGAGCTGTACCCGCCCGATGGTGGGCGGGATCGACCGGGTGTTCGAGATCGGCCGCAACTTTCGCAACGAGGGTGCCGACGCCACCCACAACCCGGAGTTCACCATGCTGGAGGCCTACGAGGCTTACGGCGACTACAACACCAAGTGCGCCGTGGCGCAGGACATCATCCGCAACGCGGCAATGGTGGCGAACGGGAGCACGGTCGTACGCGGTGCCGACGCGCACGGCGTGCTGCACGAAGTCGACCTGAGCGAGCCGTTCCGGGTGACGACGGTGAACGACGCCATCTCCGCAGCGGCCGGCGTGGAGATCACCGCCGACACCGGCAAAGTAGCCCTGGTCCGGCTGGCCGACTCGCTTCAGGTCGACGTCGACGGCAGCTGGACCCGGGGCAATATCGTGCTTGAGCTCTACGAGCACCTCTGCGAGCATCCCACCGACACCCCGACCTTCTCCTGTGACTTTCCGGCCGAGGTATCCCCGCTGACCCGGCAGCATCGCGTCGACCCGCGACTGGCCGAGCGCGGGTTACTAGTCTGGTTCGGCGCCGAGATCGGCACCGCCTACTCCGAACTGGTCGATCCGGTAGAGCAGCGCGCCCGGCTGACCGCGCAGTCACTGCAGGCGGCCGGTGGTGACCGCGAGGCGATGCAACTTGACGAGGATTTCCTTACCGCCCTGGAGTACGCGATGCCGCCCTCGGGCGGTCTCGGGATGGGCGTCGACGGCTGGTCATGATGCTCACCAACACCAGCATCCGACAGACCATCGCCTTTCCGTTGGTGCGTCCCCAGGCATGACGTCCGGCACGCTGCTGGTGATCCGCTGTTGCCCGCCACCGCCTGGCGCCCGTCGCATCTCACTCGACAAACGCCAGCCGGATGTGTCCAGCGTCTTCAAGCTCGGCAACCCTCCGCCCGTCTCGAGCTCCGTCGGGTCGGCATCGCCACTTTCTGGGCTCCTGCCGGCGAGGCACACCAGAAACCCGCCCCCCGATCGGCGGGTACACCCCCTGGCTCGCGTCGGGCGCGACCGCGAAGGTGGGGGAGTGGTCTCTAGGTCAGGAGAAGTCATGATCCGTACAACGGTGCGTCCGTCACTCATTCTTGTCGCGGCCCTCGCGCTGCTGGCCTTACTCGTAGGAGTGGTTCCCACCGCAAGCGCAGAAGGTCCAGATGGCTCCCGTCATCGCATCGACTGGGCCCCGTGCGAGCAATCGCCGCAGACCCAGTGCGGCACCCTGAACGTGCCGATCAACTGGTCAAAACCGCGGGGCCAGAGGGTCTCCTTGGCTGTGGCTCGTCGACCAGCGAGCGACCCGAGCAAACGCATCGGCACGTTGTTCTACAACCCTGGCGGCCCAGGCGATGGGGCTGTGGCCTACATAGCTGAAGCGGAAGCCTTCTTCTCCTCGACCCTGCTCGCCCGGTTCGACGTCGTCGGGATGGACCCGCGCGGCGTCCAGGGCAGCAACCAGATCTCTTGTGAGGACCGGCCGATCATTCGGCCGGAGACCAACCTGTGGCCGCGCACGGAAGCGGAGTTCAACGCTGTGCTGGCCAACAACCGTGCGGTGGGCCTGGCGTGCCTGCGCGACACCGGCAAACTGCTGCGACACACCGACACGGTGAACGTCGCCCGGGACCACGAGGCGCTGAGGATCGCACTGCGCGTCGATCAGGTCAGCTGGCTCGGCCTTTCGTACGGCACTCAGGTTGCCGGCAACTTCGCCGATCTGTACCCACACCGGACTCGGGCGATGGTGTTGGATGCGGCTCTGGACCACAGCTTGTCGGAGGTGGAACAGGTCGCGGGCGAGACTCTGGCGGCGGAGGACTCCTTCAACCGGTTCGCGGCCTGGTGTCCGACCAGTCCCGAGTGTGCATTGAACGGACAAGATGTCGCCGCCGTGTTCGACCGTCTGGTTGCCGACGCCGACCGCAACCCGATCCCTGTCGAAGGTGCCATCCGCCCGGTCACCGGGGCAGACATCCGCATGGGCACCAAGGGTCTGTTGCGCTTCAAGGAGGCGGCGATCTACGGACCGCAACTGTCTTGGGCCGGGCTGTCCCGGGCGCTTGACAGCGCACTGACAGGTGATGCATCGGCGTTCGCGGTGGGCCGGGCCGGCGCCACGCAGTACGGCGCCTACAGCCTGCTCGGCAATGCTTGCCTGGACTACGTGGTGCAGGTCGGGACGTGGGCCGAGATGCAGCAACGCATCGAGATGGGACGACAACTGGCTCCCCACCTCCAAGGGGCGTCGGAGACTTGGCAGGGGCTGCTGTGCGCGGGTTGGCCGATTCCCCCGACCAACCCGCCCCGGCCCCTCGATGTTCGCGGCGTGCCGACTCTGATCGTGCACGCCGTACATGACCCGTCGGTGTCCTACGCCTGGGCTCACGGCCTTGCAGCCCAGATCGACGGAAGCCAGGTGCTGACCAGGACTGGGGATGGACACACCTCGTACCACTCATCGCCATGCGCACGGGCCGCCACCGACGCCTATCTCGTTCAGCCCGGTGGGCCGGCAAACCGAGTCTGCCCCGACTAGTGGCCTGTTGCGCCTAATCCTTGCGTTTCGCGACGCCCAGGCACGCACCTCGCGGCGTTCTCCTCGGTCGTGATACGACGCGGTATCCCTCCCTCGTCGGCCTGGCGATGCACGCACCTGGACGCCGCCAAACCACAAGGATTAGGCGCAACAGGCCACTAGTGTCCTGGCGCAGGGCACTCGCTGCAGCGGCCGCGGGCCGTGGCCGACCCTGCGTGCTCTACAGACCTCAAGCACCGCCTGTGTTGGTGGACGCGCACCGCCGTCGATGCCGTTCTGATGGTGGGTCCGACGACCTGCAGAAAGCTTGCGGTCTGCTGCGGCACCACCGCCACCTCGCCTCCAGCGATCTGCAGGCCCGGCCCGGCACAGCCACCTTGACTATGGTCGCGACCGACGCGGACGGTCTGGGCAAGGGCACCAAGCTGGTCGTGAAAAGCCGGCTCCGGTGGTGCGGACACGCTGCCCGGTGGCATCGATGCTGATCTGCTGCTCGGGCTGGTGGCAATGACACCTTGACCGGCGGCGGCAGCAACAACGTGCTCGTCGGCGGCGGCAGCAACAACGTGCTCGTCGGCGGCAACGCCAACACTGTCCTCCAGCCCGAACCGGAACCCGTCCACGTCGCTGCCTAACCTGACAGCGCGCCACCGGAAAGGAATACTTTGCAGCTGATCATCATCTTCGGCCCGGTTGCCTCGGGCAAGCTCACTACCGCGGGGGAGCTCGCCGCTCTGACCGGTCTGCCGTTGTTCCACAGCCACCTGGTTGTCGACACGGTCCTCAGCGTCTTCCCGTTCGGCAGCGAAGAGTTCGTCCAGCTCCGCGACCTGTTCTGGCTGGCGGCATTCGAAGCCGCGGCGAAGGCCGACCACTCGCTGATCTTCACCTTCGGCCCCGAGCCCACGGTGCCAACGGACTTCTCGCCCGCACCGCCTCCACCGTCCAACCACTCGGCGGCAAGATGTACTTCGTCGAACTGCAGGTAGGAGACGAGGAGCAGGTCGCGCGGGTCGAGAATCTGGAGTGGAAGGCGTACCGAAACTCGCCGACGTAACCCACGCTGATGATGCTCCGCACCCCCCCTCCCCCGGACCCTGGCTCACTTCAACGACATCATGGCGGTCGGAGCCTGCGAACAGGGGGACCTTGTCCTTCGGCCGCACCGGACAACTCGACCTAGTTGGTTCCTCAAGGTCAAGCCGCACCTGGAGCCCTCGACCTCTTCTGGATGAGAGTGCGCCAAGCAACCTTCCAGGACTACAATTAAGGTCATGACGACCACGAGCCTGTCCGACGCCAAGGTCCACCTCAGTGACTACGTCAAGGCCGCCGAGGACACGCACGAGCGCACCACAATCACCAAGAACGGTAAACCTGCAGCGGTCCTCATCAGCTACGACGACCTCCACTCCATCCTGGCGACCGTGGAACTGCTGTCCGACCCCGACGCCCTCGCCAACCTTGAGGAGTCGAAGATCAGCAGCAAGCACGGTTTGTACTACGCCTCCGACGAGGTGTGGAACGGTCAGCGCGCCTACAGCGACGAGGAGTCCGAGCAGCGCCTGATCCAGCGGATGGGCCGCGAGGCGTACGACGCGGCCCGCGCCGCGATCCGCGCCGATCTACTCGCCCACCCCGACGCGAACGTGCGCGAGCGCGCGAAGGACTACGAGTGAGGCGAGTAGAACGCAGCGCCCGCCCCACTTCTCCTGCATGAGCAACTACGAGATCCGCCTCAGCCGAGCCGCCAAGCGCGACCTGG
Source organism: uncultured Actinomycetota bacterium (assembly GCA_963731295.1). Classification (GTDB taxonomy): domain Bacteria; phylum Actinomycetota; class Actinomycetes; order Propionibacteriales; family Propionibacteriaceae; genus Microlunatus. Next base: position 391,675 of record CAVSUP010000002.1, on the reverse strand, counting down.
GGCATCTTCCCGAGAAGGTCAGGGACGTCGCTCTGGCCTTCATCTACGGTGCTCTAGCGCAGAACCCGCAGCGGGTCGGTGCACCACTCCACGCGCCGTTTGAGGGCCAGCACAAGGCAGCGCGCGGGCCCTACTGGGTCACGTACCGGATAATCGACCAGCAGGTGCTGATCGAGGTCGTGAGGGTGGCCCATCGCAGCGACGTCTACCGCCCCTGAGCGACCGTGGTGTGGGACACGCAGATCCACCTTCGTCCGGGATGCACGTCAGTAGCCGACCCTAATGCGGAGCACGTCAGTGACCGACCGCTGTGCGGAGCACGTCAGTGACCGACCGCTGTGCGGAGCACGTCAGTGACCGACCGCTGTGCGGAGCACGTCAGTGACCGACCGCTGTGCGCGGAGGGTGTCGATCAACTGACCCAAGTGTCCAAGGTCGTCTTCTCCTCCACACTTCAGGCGCCGCTGTCATGGGCCAACACCCGACTGGTCACCGGGGCTGCCGTCGAGGCCGTGCAGGCGATGAAGGAGGAAGACGGCCCTGAGCTGAGCACCCTGGGCAGCTTGAGTCTGTGCCGGGCGTTGATCGCGGCCGGCTTGGTCGACCGCTTCCGCGTGGTCGTCTTCCCGGTCGTGACCGGTGCCACCGGCGCCGAGCGGATCTACGACGGTTACCCCGATGTCGCCCTGAAACTGGTCGAGAGCCGGACCTTTGACGGCGGGATCCAGCTGCTGGAGTACGTGCCGACCGTGCTCGACGGACCGCCTGGCCCCGACCGAGTAGCGAGCTGACAAGCTGATGCGGGGTCACCGGGTGGGGGGTCCACCCGCCTTCCTCCGTGATCGATTTCGTCGGAGTTCTTGCGGCGGGCGGGCAGTGCGGGCCCTTCGACAGGCTCAGGGTGTCAACGGCCAGGGGATTTTGCCCACTGGGCGCGTTTCCGGGAGGTTGCGTCGCTTGCGGAACGGCTGTCGATGTCGACCTTCGACTGCCACGTGCTCAGCGACTGCCGGTTTCCGGTTCAGGACAGCACGCGATAAGTGATGTGTGTGACCGAGGTAGCTGCCCGCGCGTACACCTGCTCGAGCTTCAGGGGTGGGACTGCCTCGAAGAGCCGGGTGCCGGCGCCGAGGGTGAGCGGCACGATGTGCAGCCGCAGCTCGTCGATCAGGCCGGCGGCGAGAAATTGATTGATGGTGGTCGCTCCGCCCATGATCGAGATGTCACCGCCCCGGGCAGCCTCGCTGGCCCGGGCCAGCGCGGACTCGATCCCGTCGGTGACGAAGTAGTAGGTGGTGCCGCCGTCCATCGGCTGCGGGTCACGTGGATGGTGGGTGAGCACGAAGACCGGGCCGTGGAACGGCGGGTCGTCACCCCACCAGCCCTTCCACGGCCGATCCCACTCACCACGTACCGGGCCGAACATGTTTCGTCCCATGATCATCGCTTTGGCGCCGGCCAACTCCTCGACCTCGGCGCGGTTCTCCTCAGGGTTGTCGAACATCCAGGCGTGCAGCCTGTTGCCCCAGCCATCGCCGCCGTCGTCGCCGAACGGGCGCTGCTCGGTCTGGTTGTGTCCGGCCGAGTAGCCGTCGGCCGAGATGGATTGGTTTCCGGTGACCTTGCTCATGTCTGCCTCCTCAGGCTCAGATCTGCTTGCTCCATCGGGGGATTCGATGAGCCCGTGTGCTCATGTGCGTCTGGCCTACTACAGTGACTATACTCAAATTGACCTAGGATCGTACAGTGACTGTAGTCAAATCGAACAGGGGCGAAAGCCCGCGTGTGCCTGGTCTGCGTCAACAGCAGAAGGACGCGACTCGGGCGCGGATCACCGCTGCGGCGATGGAGCTGTTCGCCGAACGCGGGTTCGATCGGGTCTCTGTGTCCGAGATCGCCGTCAGTGCCGGCGTCACCGAGAAGACCGTCTTCAACCACTTCGCGACCAAGGAAGATCTGGTCTACTCCCACGATCAGGAGTTCGAGACCGCGCTGCTGGATGCGGTTCGTTTGCGGCCTCCCGGCACCTCGGTGCTCGAGGCCCTCCGTGCGTTCCTCCTGCAGACCTACTCCCGGTATCCGGGCGATCCTGCCGCCCGGGGCCGGGCGGTCACGATGGCTGCACTCATCGCGGCTAGCCCCGCACTCCGTGTCCGCGAGCGGGACATTTTCGCCCGCTACGCAGTCGACCTCCGCAACCACCTTGCTCTCGAACTCGGCGCGAGGGCAGGCGATCTGCGTCCCGCCGTCGCAGCAGAGGCCCTCGTAGCCGTGCACCAGGCCGTGATCGCCGGCTACCGCGAGGGGCTGCTCGGTCGCGAACCCGCCGACCGGCTCAGCCGACGCATGCTCGCTGCTAGCGCCGAGGCATTCGACCTGCTCGCCGACGGCCTCGCCACCTTCGCCACCCAGCCGCGCGACCACACACCGACTCCACCGGCTGGGGTGCCTGAACCGAGCTGACTCAAATAGGCGCGGATATGCGCGGCCGGGCTGCCGCGCCGGCACCTGACAGCGCTCGAGCGCGCGGCTCACAGCGTCACCAGGAGCACGACGGCGGCGAGCACAAGGTCCAAGGCTGCACAGAACTCCGCGTACGGCCGGCTCACCACCACGCGTCGGAGGTGATGCACGATGTCCCAGCTCCCGTGAGCAACCAAGCCCGCAGCGATGAGGATTCCGGCGGTCTGCGGTGCGGCGAGATACCCGGCGACGGCGATCGCGCTGAAGACGACGGTCGCCCCGATCTGCCACCGGTTGATCGGGATCCGCCAGGTGCCGAGGGCGATCCCGACCATGATCAGAAGGAGCGCGAGGCTGCCGATGATCATGAGCGAAAGCCACTCCGATCGCAGTGCCGCTCCGATCCCGACGATGGGACCGGTGCCCAAGAACGCTAGCCACGCAGAGCCCGGCCGGGCGGCGACCGCCGCGAACAGGTAGATCACCGCGCACACCATCACGATGGCGGCGAATCCCCGGCCGAGCCCGAGGCCGATACCCACCGCGGAACCCGCACCGAGCAGTATCGGCCACCATCGGAGGGTGCCCAGACGCCCTGACCGCCACCAGAACTTGCTGTTCATGTACCGAGCATCGGCAAGCCCGCGCACGGTGTGAAGACTGCCACGGGACCATGGCCGAAAACTTGGGACACCTGGCAAATGAGCCTGGTCCCGCGCTGGTCCCGCCGCCCTACGCTGGTCAGTATGGAACCGCGTCGAGTCGTAGTCGTCGGCTACGAAGGCGCCGAGCTGCTCGACATCGCCAGCGTCACGTCCACCCTGGAGTGCGCGAACCGGATCACCCGACGGGAGCTGTACCGCGTCGAGGTGGTCGCGGTCGGTGGAGGTCACGTCGCCTGCGCCGGCGGCACCGCCCTGCGCTGCAACGGCTCCCTTCAGAAGACCACCGGCGCCATCGACACCCTGGTCGTCTCCGGCGGGGACGGCCACGAGATCGCCGCGGCCGACACGATCCTGGTCGCGCACGTACGCCGGCTTGCCCAGATCAGCCGAAGGGTCGCCTCCGTGTGTACCGGCGCGACCGTGCTGGCCGCGACCGGGCTGCTGGACGGACACCGAGCCACCACACACTGGGCCTACGCAAGCCTGCTCGCCCACAGCTACCCCCAGGTTCGCGTCGACCCCGACCCGATCTACGTCCGCGAAGGGAAGATGTCCACTTCCGCCGGCATCACCAGCGCCCTCGACCTCACCTTGTCCTTCATCTCCGAGGACTACGGCGTCAGCCTGAGCCGCGACGTGGCCCGCGGACTCGTGACCTACCTCCACCGCCCCGGAAACCAAGCCCAGGTCAGCATGTTCACCGCAGCCGACCCCCCCGACCACCGGCTCGTCAATGATGCGGTCAAGCACATCACCACCAACGTCGCCGGCGCTCTCGACACGGCCACCCTGGCCGAACGGTTCAGCGTGAGTGAACGACAACTCAACCGACTGTTCCTGACCCGCACCGGCTTGGCTCCCGGACGCTACGTCCGCCGCCTCCGAACCGAAGCGGCGGCCCGGCTGCTGAGCACCTCGGACCTGCCGATGGCCGACATCGCACACCAATGCGGCTTCGGAACGACCGAAACGCTGCGCCAGGCCTTCGTCCACCACTATGGGCTGCCCCCGGCACGCTACCGGCGCCTGATGCACACGAGCGGGGCCGGCACGACGTTGGCCGCCGCGGCGCTCGACCGGGCATGAGCATGGCGGTCGTCGAAGATGTGCGCTTCCTGGGCACGGACCTGGAGCGCTCGTACCCGGTCTATGTGCGCGGCCGGTTGAAGTTCCGGGTCAAGCAGATCGTGTACGTCGCATTCTCGCTCGACCAGACCGAGATGGGCTTCGCCTTCCCCAAGGAGGAGCGGGCGGCGCTGGTCGCCGGTGAGCCGCACAAGTTTCAGCTGCCGACCGAGTCGGACCTGCGCTTCAACTGGGTCCACGCAAACCTCGCGGCCTTGGACCCGACCGAGGCTCGAGAGTTCGTTGTGGACGCGTGGCGCATGGTCGTCCCCGAGAAGCTCTCCCGGGCCTACGACCGCGCCCATCCCGATGGCCCGGGCTGATGCCCGGGATTCCGTGCGGCTGCTGCCACCGCTTCCGTCCGGCCGAGGCGGCGCGGCCGGTCGACGATCCGCGGGCGGACAGGCTCGCCGACGATGCCGATGAGTTTCGCTGGATCTTGGGTCAGGACAGCAGCGGATCCAAGCCGATGGGAAGGAACAATAGCGAGCGCGATGACCTCGGTGCCGGCACCGGTGTGGAAGGCTCGTGGCCAGATCCATCTCTCTCAGACAGACGTTGGACCATCGGAAGGTGCGGGCGTGGGCGACGAAGAGGGCATCGCGGGGTTGGCCGAGAAGCTGAACCATCTGTTCCTGACCGTCGCTGCACCCACCCGCCGTGGGCTGTATTCCAACGACTCAGCGGCCGCGGCTCTCGCCGAGCGGGGGATTACCGTGACCGGCACGCACATTTCGCACCTCCGGACGGGGCGACGGGACAATCCTTCGGCTCGGCTGTTAGCAGGGCTTGCTGAACTCTTCGGTGTGCCGATCGGCTACTTCTTCGATCCAACCATGGAGGACAAGCTCAATGCCGAACTGGGCGCGCTGGCCGCATTGAGGGACAGCGAGGCAAGGAGTCTGATGCTGAGGGCTCAGGGGATCAGCCCCAAGGGCATGGAACATCTCAGGGGGATCCTCGAACTGATCCGCGAGATCGAGGGTCTTGACGATCGTGGCCAAGACTCCAAGTAGCGGTGCGGGGCGTCCCATCCGGCTCACGCCTGGTCGCGTCGCCGTCAACTGCAGCATTGCGCGCCGTTGGTGACCCTCGACGGCTCCTACCGCCTCGAGTCGGCAGAGATGGCCGTCGTCACGAGGAACACCAAACATTGTGAACCCCTCGGCGTCCGTTTCCTCAATCCGTGGGATAGCACGGCGTCCGAACACTGACTCATGCTCAGAGCGAGGCGTCGCTGGCGGCCACATACCAGCGTTCACGCCCGCTGAGTCGCGGTTACGGCCCACTACGACTCACGAAGCCAGCAATAGCTCACCTCCAGGAGTGCATCCCTCCCTGCGGGTGGACGTTTCAGACCACGCCCTCGTGCAAGGCGTGAACAGGTTATACGTATGCTAGAAGTTTCAGAAAGAAGTAGAGTGCCTACTGGGCGAGCGACCCCCACCAAACGGGCTGGCGGCGGGCATCGGAGCCGATGCGTACACCCGGGATGCGGACGCGATCGAGGACCTGGGTTTCCCGACCTTCGTGGCCCGCAAAAGGTCCGACTCCTTGGGGGCGTCGACATCTCCTCGCGCAGCACCGAGGCTGCGGATCGCCTTTGTCCTCACCCAGGCAAACCTTCGACGACGTCCTCGAGATATCCGACACCATGACCTGGGCTTCGGATGTGACCGACAGTACGCGCTCGGGGTTGGGCTGCCGATCACCGCCGTGACGGTGTGTCGACGTCCTCACCGGTGAGACCTCGACCTCCCAGTGCTTCGCGGCTTCGATGCCCCGGTCGACCCTTGCCAACCCGCTCATCCCCTTGCCAACTCGCTCATCGGGCGCTTATGTTATACGTATGCACTTGACAGCGCGCGACAAGATCCAGATCACGGGCACGTTCACGGCGGTACGTGAGCCCGGCCGGGCTGATGTCGCGGCCCAGTCCAACCCCGAGGTCATCCAGACGGTGTCGACGATGCTCCTCGACATCGAACAACACGGCAGACCGGCCGTACGCCGCTATGCCGAACAGCTCGACGGCTGGACCGGAGGCGAGGACTTCGAGATCCAACAGGACGCCATCGGCGCGCTGACCGACGAGCTGCCCGAGGAGCTGCGCGCGGCCTTGGACGCAGGTGCCGAGCGGACCTACCGGTTCGCCCAGATGCAGCGGGCTCACCTGCACGACTTCGAGGACGAGGTCATCCCCGGAGTGGTTTGCGGTCAGAAGTACATCCCGGTCAACAATGTCGGCGCCTATCTCCCGGCTGGCCGGTTTCCGCTGCTCGCGAGTGCCTTCATGACCATCGGGGTAGCCCGGGCCGCCGGCGTACCGAACATCGTGTCGGCCACCCCGCCCTCGAAGAACGGCACCGCGCACCCCGCCGTCCTCTACGCCGCCCGGGCCTCCGGGGCCGAGCGGATCTTCGCCATCGGTGGCGTGCAGGCGTTGGCGGCCATGGCCTTCGGACTGTTGGACGGCGTGCCCGCCGACATGGTCGTCGGTGCCGGAAACGCGTTCGTGGCCGAAGCAAAGCGCCAGCTGTACGGGAAGGTCGGCATCGACGTACTCGCTGGGCCTTCGGAGGTAGCCGTGATCGCCGACGAGACCGCGAGCGCCGTGATGGTGGCCGCGGATCTGCTGGCCCAGGCCGAGCATGGGCCGAGCTCGCCGGCCTGTCTGGTCACCACGTCGGCGGCGTTGGCCGCCCAGGTGGAGGTGGAGATCGAACGCCAGCTCGCCGGTCTGGCCACCCGCGACATCGCCGGCGCGGCCTGGCGTGACTGGGGGTCGATCTACGTGGCCGACTCCGCCAAGACCGCGATCGAGATCATGGACCTGCTGGCCCCCGAGCATCTGGAGATCCTGGCCGCCGACACCGACTTCTATCTCGAGAACCTGCGCAACTATGGGTCGCTGTTCCTCGGCGAGTGGTCTACCGTCGCGTACGCCGACAAGGGGATGTCCGGAACGAACCACGTGCTGCCAACCGCACGGGGCGCCCGCTACACCGCTGGCCTCTCGGTAACCGGCTATCTCAAGCAGCTGACCTACCAGCGGGCCACCCGCGAGTCGACGGAGTCGCAGGCCGGCCCCGTGGTCACCATCGCCGACTTTGAAGGCATGCCGGGCCACCGCGACAGCGCTCAGCTGCGCCTCGATCTGACCAGCGCTCCGATCTGATCAGCGCCTCGATCTGACCAGCTATGGACTCCGCTCCCAGAGACGTACACCTGTATGACCGCTCTGCGCTAGACCCCAACCCTTGAGAAGAGGCTCCTATGCACACCCCACATCCGTTCCGACTGATTGCCGTCGGCCTGCTTTCTGCGTCGCTGCTGGTCGTGACCGCTTGCGGTGCGGGCTCGCGCACCGGCGCGCAGACGGCCACCGCGGTCGCCTGTGACTTCGACAAGCCGGCTGAGGCCACGACGGTCAACGTCTTGGCCTATAACTCCTCTGCCGTCGACCCCTTCACCAACACCATGGTGAAGAGCTGTTCGCACGACAACGTCACGGTCAAGCACGATCCGATCGACTTCGGCGGCCAGGTGCAGAAGACCGTCGCCTCCTTGTCGGGTGACAAGGGATCCTACGACGTGATCGAGACCTACAGTTTCGTGATTGCGACCTACGCGGCCCAGGGCAAGCTCCAGCCGTTGGACGACCTGTTCGCCAAGTACGCCGAGAAGTACAAGCTCAATGACCTCAGCCCCGAGATGCGCGAGGGGATGAGCTATAACGGAAAACTCTACGGCCTTCCGATGCAGGCGCAGACGCTCATCCTGGCCTACCGCAAGGACGTTTTCGACAAGCTGGGTCTTACTCCGCCGAAGACCTTCGAGGAGATGCGGACGGCCGCGAAGAAGATCCAGGGCGCCGGTGACATCAAGTATCCGATCGCCCTTCCGTGGCTCGCCAACGCCGACATCGTCACCGGCTTCGGGGCATCGATGGGCTCGCAGGGGACGATGTATGTCGATGACGCCAACCAGAAGGCGAACCTCGACTCCGACGCTGCGGTGAAGTCGCTGGAGCAGATGAAGTCCCTGTTGCCCTACATGGACCCGCAGGTCACCACGTTCGACCAGCCGAAGGTCCAGCAGCAGCTGTTCAACGGCTCGGCCGCGATGGGCATCATGTTCTCCGGCCGGATGATCGATCTGACGCTGGCGAAGAACTCGAAGTTCTCCGCGGACTTCGCCTTCGCCGCGCCGCCCAAGGTGTTTCAGGACAGCCCCAAGGAATACGGTGCCCTCTCCATCGACGGCTGGTCGCTGCCCAAGAACACCAGCGTCTCGCCCGACCTGTTGTTCCAGCTGATCGCCGCGTCGGTCAGCGAGGACGCGTCCAAGGCGGCGGTTCCCGCGGCGTACCCGGCGCGAATCGGCATGGCGACACCAGAGAACACCCCGTACGCCGCGGCGGCCGACGAGTCGATCAAGAACGCCCCGCCGTTGCAGCCCTATCCCTATATCCCCGCCATCGGCGGCGCGATCACCCCGATCGTGGCCAAGGTGGTTACCGGCGGCCAGTCCGTCTCCGATGGCACCAAGCAGATGCAGCAGGCCGCCGAGGACATCCTGGCCAAGCAGTAGGCCACCCGGAAGAGAGCTGAGACGACCTAAGGAGCCCGCACATGCGCAGACGTGAGTATGCCGCACTGATCGCCCCCAGTGTGATCATCATGTTCGGGTTCCTGGTCGTCCCGCTCTATCGGACGATCAAATGGAGCTTCGAGTCCGTCGCCTACGGAAGTCCCGGGCGGTTCATCGGGCTGGCGAACTACACGAGTGCGTTGACCGACGCCCGCTTCGGTCGAGCGGTGGTGTTCACCGTAAGTCTGACCCTGGTCACGACCGCGACGCTGCTGGTCTTCGGCTACATCATCGCCAACCTGATGAACCAGATCGGGAAGTTCCGCCCCATCGTGCTCGGCATCATGCTGATCTCGTACGTGCTGCCCCACGTGGTCGGCGCAGCCGCCTTTTCCTGGCTCTTCGACAGCAACTTCGGCGGCGTGGTCAACTATGCGCTCAGCTCGCTGACCGGCAACGAGATCTTGTGGTTCACCGACGCCTGGCCCAACCGGGCGATGATCGCGATGAACGTCGTCTGGTCGCAGCTTCCGTTCGCGATGTTGATCATCCTGGCGGGTCTGCAGGGCGTCCCGGAAGAGGTGATCGAGGCGGCCGAGATCGACGGGGTGAACACCCTGCAGCGGCATCTGCACGTGATCATCCCCAGCATCCGAGGAGTCATCGGCTTCGCCACGCTGATCTCGATCATGGACATCCTGCGGATCTTCGACAACCTGATTCCGCTGGCCCCCCAGGCCGTCCCGATCGGGAACGAGTCGATCATGCTCTACATCTTCAACGAGGCGTTCCGCGAAGGGGACCAGAACCTCGGGCTCGGAAGTGCCGTCAGCGTGCTCACCATCATCTTGATCCTGATCATGCTCTCTCCCTTTGTCCGCGACGTCTTCCGGGAGGCGAAAGCCCGATGACCAATCTCGATGTGGGGAAGACGGCCGCTACGGTCGCCGGCCCCGGTGTCAGGACCACCAGCCCCGCCCCGCGCCCTCGGTCTGGTCGCCGCAGGTTCCTGGTGCTGGCCGGCTTGTTCCTAGGGGTCACCTGCCTGATGATGCTGAGCCCGTTCATCTGGACCGTCATGTCGGTGACCAAGCCGACCGACGTGGCCTTCGTCAATCCGCCGGTTTTCGCGTACCAGCCGACGCTGGCCGCGTTCGTGGACCTGTGGCAGACCACGGACTTCTACCGCTATCTGACCAACACGGTGATCATCGCGGTGATCTGCACGGTGGTCGCCTTGCTGATCGGACTGCCGGCCGCCTATGCGCTGTCCCGATTCCCCGGCTGGGTGTCCGGGCTGCTGCTGGTGCTGGCCCTGATCTTTCGGGCGCTGCCGCGGTTTGCCGTCGTGCTGCCGATGTATGAGATCACCAAGTCGATCGGCATCTACGACACCACGTACGCGCTGGCCTTGGCCCTGATCGCCATCAACCAGCCCTTCAGCATCTGGCTGCTGCGTAACTTCTTCGCCGAGATTCCCGTCACTCTGGACGAGGCGGCGATGATCGACGGCTGCACCCGCTTCAAGGTGCTGCGCCGGGTGATGATCCCGCTGATGGGACCGGGAATCCTGACCGCCGGCATCTTCGTCTTCCTGTTCGCCTTCCAGGAGTATCTGACCGCGCTGATCCTGACCGACGTGAACGCCAAGACGGTCCCGGTGTTCATCGCGACCCAGCTGGGCCAGACCCTGCCCATGCTGCAGCAGGCCGGTGCCGCAGCGATGCTCCTCACCCTGCCGGTCGTCGCCATCGCCTTCATCGCTCAGAAGTATCTGGTGGCGGGGCTGGCGGCCGGGGCTGTGAAGGGCTGAGCCACACTGCCCGGGCCGAACGCTGGGCCGCTGGTACTGCTGGCGGGCTCGAACTGCTCACCGCGATTGTGGGCCGGGTTGGCCGTCGGTCCGGCGATTACTCCCATGCTGACCCAGCCCGACCTCGTGGCCCAGGTCGACCGTCTGCTGCACGAACTGCCGGCGCGGTTCGCGCTGGCCGGGCTGTCGTTGGGGGCCATAGTGGCGATGGCAATCGTCCGACGAGCCCCCGACCGGGTGGCCCGGCTGTGTCTGATGTCGGCCAACCCGCACGCCCCCACCGACTCACAGCGCTTGGCCTGGCAGCGGCAGCGCGACAGGCTGGCCGGCGGCGCTTCGGCTCGGGACCTGCAGCACGAGCTGCTCCCCGTGTTGTTGTCGGCCGAGGTGGTGCGCCGGCGCCCTGAGCTGGTCGAACAGACCCTGGCCATGGCGGACGACGTCGGTTCAGACGCGCTCGACTGCCAGCTCCGGCTGCAGGCCAGCCGCATCGACGAACGGGCCGGTCTCGCGGCCGTGCGGTGTCCCACCCTGGTCGTGGCGGCCCGGGACGACGTGTTGTGCCCGGTTGAGCGGCACGTGGAGATCGCCGCCCTGGTACCCGGGGCCGACCTCGTGGTGATCGAACACTGCGCCCACCTCTCGCCCCTGGAACAGCCGGACCGGGTCACCGCCGCCCTGGTCAGCTGGCTTGACCGGGCCTGACCCGTCCCGCACCGACGGAGCGGAGGTCGGCCAGGTGAGCCATCAGGGTATGGGCCAGGTTGTAGACGACCAGGTCGGCCCCGTCAGCCAGGGCGCGCGCCGCCGACTCGAGACCGGGAACGATGTCCATCCGCCGGGACGGCGACGTCGCTAGGGCGTGATGCACTGATGCGATCAGGTCGACCAGATCCGGGTCGGAGTCGGTCCGGGAAGCCCGGAGGTCAGCCGCGCCGATCATCGTGCCGTCGATGCCGGGAACGCCGAGGATCTCCGCGGCGCAAGCCACCCCGGCTGGAGACTCGATCATGCCGATCACCAGGGTCTGCTCGAGCTGAGCCTCGAGGTGCTCCTGCGGGTCAACCAGGCCGAAGCGCCCTGCACGCGAGTAGGTGGCGAAGCCGCGGTGACCGAGCGGGGGGTAGTGCACTGAGTCCACCAGCGCCTGGGCGTCGGCGACACTGTCGATGTGCGGCGCGATGATCCCGGCGGCACCCTGGTCGAGGGCGCGCAGCACCAGGGCGGGCTCCGCCGATCCCACCCGGACCAGGACGTCGACGTGGTGGCAGGCCGCGAGCGCAAGATGGCTGCGGAGCGCGCTGACGTCGGCCGGACCGTGCTCGCAGTCGATCACGATGAAGTCGAAGCCGCTGACGGCGACCATCTCGACCAGCTCTTCGGCCGGCATCCGCACCAGGACGCCGACCAGCTGCTCGCCGGCTGCCAGCCGCGACTTGAGACTGGCGGCCATCAGGCCACCATCCCGGCCGAAAGGTCGATATCGGCGCCGCAGAGACCGGGCATCGCCAACATCGCCACCACGGCCGCTCCGACCTCGGCCTCGGTGACCATCCGACCGAGCGCCGCCCGCGACACGAAGGTCTCCATTGCCGCAGCGTAGGTCGACCCCGAGCGTTCGGCCTCGAGCCGAAAGTTCCGGTCCATCCGCGGACCGTCCACGGGCCCTGGGGACAGGCTGTTCACCTTCACCCCGGCCGGCCCGACCTCGAAGGCCAGCGTCGAGGTCAGGCCGATCACCGCCATCTTCGACGCGCAGTAGGGCGTCCGCCGGATCAACGGACGCTTTCCCGAGACCGAGGCGAGGTTGATCACATCGCCACCTCCCCGGGCCACCATCGCCGGGAGAAACGCCTTGCAGACGAGAAAGATCCCGCGCACGTTGATGTCGAATACCTCGTCCCAGTCGGTCACGTCGATGTCGACCAACGGCGCCACCGGACCGGCGACGCCGGCGTTGTTGACCACGATCGAGAGTTCGAACCCCGCCAGCGAGTCCGCCAACTGCTGCACCGACTCCGGGTCGGCCACGTCACAGGTCCGCCAGACCGCGCGATCACGAAGCTCGGCGCAGAGTCCTGCCAACGGCTCGGCCCGTCGGCCCGCGACGACCACCTCCGCGCCCTCGGCGTGCAGGGCTCGGGCGATGGCCCGACCGAGCCCGGTGCCGCCCCCGGTCACCAGGGCGGTTCGACCAGCGAGCGTCACGCCGCGCTCCGTGCTCGGGTCACGGCGTCTGTCCTGCGGCTTCCAGGTCGGCCCCCAGAGCCGTGTCGATCCAGGGGAACGGCTCACCGAGATGCCGCCAGACGCGTACGTCGCCGCTCCGAGCGTGCCCCTCGAACAGCTCCACCCGGGCGGCGCGGCCGCACACGCGGCCAAGCTCGGCGCTGGAGGCGTCGTCGGCGATCTCCTGATAGGTCACGGTCTTCAGATACTTGCCGACCCATAAACCACCGGTGTAGCGAGCCGCCCCGAGCGTTGGAAGCACGTGGTTGGTTCCGATCACCTTGTCACCGTAGGAAACGCAGGTGTTCTCGCCCAGGAACAGCGCGCCGAAGTCGTGCATCTTCTCCAGAGCAACCCGGGGATCGCGGGTCAGCACCTGGACGTGCTCGGCGGCAAAGCCATCGGCCACGCGGTAGGCCTCGTCCAGGTCGTCGACGACAATGACCTGCCCGAAGTCGCGCCAGGCCGGCTCGGCGTAGTCCCGGGTCGGCATCCCGGGCAGGATGCGCTCAATGTGCTCCATCACCTGCTTGCCCAGCACCTCGCTCGTGGTGACCAGGATCGCGGGAGACTCCGGGCCATGCTCGGCCTGAGACAGCAGGTCCACCGCTACCACGAACGGGTCCGCCTTGTCGTCGGCGATCACCAAGATCTCGGTCGGACCGGCGAACAGGTCGATCCCGACCTCGCCGTAGAGCTGACGCTTCGCCTCGGCCACGTACGCGTTGCCCGGGCCGGCGATGAGGTCGACCTTGTCCATGAACTCAGTGCCCAGGGCCATCGAGGCGACGGCCTGGACGCCCCCGAGGATGTAGATCTCGTCCGCGCCCGCCAGGCTCATGGCCGCGACCGTGGCCGCCGGGATCTCCCCCTTGATCGGCGGGGTACACGCCACCACGCGAGGGACACCGGCCACCTTGGCAGTCACGATCGTCATGTGCGCCGAGGCAGTGAGCGGATACTTCCCGCCGGGAATGTAGGACCCGGCCGCCTGCACCGGGATGTGGCGGTGGCCGAGGCGTACGCCCGGCAACGTCTCGATCTCGATGTCGGTCATCGAGTCGCGCTGAGCCTGCGCGAATCGACGGACCTGCGCCTGGACGAAGGCGATGTCGTCGATCACCTGCTGCGGAAGGCCGTCCATGATCTCGGCGACCTCGGCGTCGCTGAGCCGGAAGCTTTCCGGTGCCCAACGATCGAAGGTCTCGGCATAGCGCCGAACCGCCGACTCGCCGTCCTGCCGGATGTCAGTGATGATGCCGTGCACGCGATCACTGATGTCTGCCTGAGCGGTATCAGCGAATGACTTGGTCTGGGCCGTCTTGAGCCGGATGGACACGTGGGATCTCCTCCTCAGGGGCGTCTCGACCGCACCCGCCGTCCGGGTCACCGGGAAACGTCCATTACATACGTATGTGTCAATTCAAGCCGATAGTTGAGTGAACGTCAAGATGCCCGATAGGCTGCCAATCCACCCGAGCGGGAGAAGATCAACTCATGGTGACCAGCCACGACGTCGCTCGACTGGCCGGGGTGTCGCAACCTACGGTCTCCCGGGCCCTGCGGGACAGCGCCAAGGTGTCCGAGGACACCAAGACCCGAGTACGGCAAGCGGCGCGGGCTCTGGGCTATGTGCCCAGCGAAACCGGGCGGGCCCTGTCCAGCGGGCGGACGCACCGGATCGGGTTGCTGCTCACCGACCTGACCAACCAGTTCTATCCCCACGTGATCGCCCCGATGCACGACGAGCTCGAGATGCTGGGCTATCAGCTGATGCTGCAGACCGAGACCACCGACACGGCCACCGTCGCCGAACGATTGATCGCCAACGCGGTCGACGGGGTTCTGCTGGCCACGACCACGCTGAACTCGGTCATTCCGGTCCGCCTCCGCGACCGCAATGTCCCCTTCGTGTACTTCAACCGCATCTCGGACGCGATGGATGCCGACTCGGCCACCGTCGATCCCGTTCCCGGTCTGCAAGAGACGGCCGCGGCCATCCTCGCGTACGGACATCGGCGGGTGGGTGCGATCTTCGGGCCGAGCAACACCAGCACGGCTGCGCAGCGGGAGGTCGCACTTCGCGGCGGCCTCGAAGCCGGCGGAGTCACCATCGGCTCGGCGTACGCGTATCGTGGACCGTTCGACTTCGACACCGGATACGCCGGCACGAAGTATCTGCTGGCCCGCGAGCCCCGACCGACGGTCATCGTCTGCGGTAACGACGTGGTCGCGCTGGGCGCGCTGAATGCGGCGCGCGATCTTGACGTTGGGGTGCCTCAGGACGTCTCCATCGTCGGCTTCGACAACCTGCCGACGGCGCAGTGGCCGCTGATCCAGCTCACCACGGTCGCTTTCGACCTCGACGGCATGGCCCGTCGCGCCGCCAGCCTGCTGGTCAGTCGGATCGAGAACGGGTCGGATACCCCGTTCGAGCACGCGGTCTTTCGCAGCCGACTGATCCAGCGAGGCACCCTCGCCGCAGCCCGGTAGCACCCCTGGTACGCCCGACTGCCCGGCCGACCCTCACTCTTGCGCCCTCGCTGTGCATACGCATACACTCCTGTCATGCCGCTTGATCCCGTCGCCTACCAGCCCTACGCCGACCCTGATGACTTCATCCGCGAGGTCACCGACCTCATCTGGGTCAACCGGGCCATCGGCTACATCCGGGAGAACTACGAGCCCGATTCGATCGTGCACGGCGGGTACGGCACCTCGACCGGGAGGGACGAGGTCATCGAAGGCAGCCTGATGCGGATCGCGGACACCCCGGACCGGATCGGGCAGGCCGAGGACATCATCTGGGAGGCGCGCGGTGAGGACGCCTTCCTCAGCTCCCACCTGGTTCTCTCCGCGGACTGGAACAACGATTTCCTCAGCCGGACGATCGCGAACTGCCTCTATCGCCGTGGCCGGATGGTGGAGGAGTGGGTCGTACGCGACGCGCTGGGCATTGCCCTGCAGCTCGGTCAGGACCCTGATGAGGTGGCCCGTCAGAAAGCCTTTCCGGGCTACACGGGCAGCATGACCCAGCCGGCGCCCGCCGATGTCATCGCGGTCGGCGACAGCGGGCCGCGGCCCGACGAGCACCGGCCCGAGGTCGAGATGGTGCTCGAGATGATTGAGGAGGTGTGGAACCTGCGGGGGCTGGAGAAGATCGAAAACTTCATGGTCCGCGACCTGGTGTTGCACACCGTCGGCTATCGCACGATCCTCCGCCCGGAGGGTTATCGTCGCGCGCTGCTGCGAATGATCCGGCCCTTCCCGGCGGGACAGTTCCAGGTTCGCGACGTGGCCACGAACCACGACAACCGCTACGCCGGCCTGCGCATCGCGGTGGCCTGGAAGTTCAGTGGACGCTACAACGGCGCGTCAGACTTTGGCCCGCTGACCGACTCCCCGGTCGACATCCTGGGTGTGTCCCAATTCCTCGTGCAGTCCGGCCGGATCGTCCGCGAAATCCGGATCTACGACGAGATCGCCCTGCGAACCCAGATTGCGGCTCGTCGCGGCGACCTGCCCTTCGCCAGCACCAATATCTACTGATCCCCTTTCACCTAGTGAGGAAGTCCCATGTCCGAAGTACTCGTTCCGGCCTCCGAGCTGGAACGCCGCACGATCCGCCGTTCCGACTGGGTCGCGGAGAATGCGGCCTTCATCGACTGCCGCACGCCAGGCTCTGACCGCAAGTCCAACTACGCCTTCATCGGCCCGGGCGTGTCGCAGAATGCCAAGCAATTCATCAACCTGAGCGAGCCGCACGGCTACAACCTCGGTGCCGCGGGCATGCCGAACGGGGTCAGCAACAACCTGCACCTGCACTTTACGGCCGAGGTGTTCATCAACTTCGGCGGGACTTTCCGGATCCGCTGGGGTGTGGACGGCAAGCAGGGCGAGTACGTGAGCCACGACGGGGATGTCATCTCGGTTCCGAGCTGGATCTTCCGCGGGTTCACCAACGAAGGAGCAGATGACGGCATCCTGCTGACTGTCCTCGGCCATGACGTGACCGGCGGCATCATCTGGGGCCCCTCAGTGCTGAAGGAGGCGGAGTCGTACGGCCTGCATCTGACGGCCGACAACCGGCTCATCGACACCGTCGCCGGCGACACGGTGCCGACCGACGTCCCACTGATCAAGCCCATGAAGCAGCGCTATATCGACGAGTTGACGACCTTCACGCTCGATGAGATGCGCCAACGGGTCATCCAGCCGGACGACCGGGTCTATCGGGAGCGGTCGTTGCTGTGCGCCGCACTGCCCGGGGGTGGCGCCGAGCTCAGCCTGGGCATCGGCTACGGGATGACCGAGGACCGGCGGGCGGCGCCGCGCCTGCACGAGCCGCATTCGTTCAACCTGGCTTGGCTTCGTGCCGTTCCGGGTGAGGGGTTGCTGCGGCATCGCCACCACGAGACCCAGGTGCTCATCGTCAAGTCGGGCAGCTGGCAGGTGACGCTGAACACCGGCAGCGACGAGCAGACCGTACGGCTGGAGGCTCAGGATCAGCTCTCCGTGCCCGCCGGCAGCTGGCGCTCCTTCGAGCTGGTCGAGGCTGGCCCAGACGCCCTCAGCGAGGGCACCGGCGAGCTGGTGGTGGTCAACTCCGGCGACGGCCGGGTGCGGCTGGAATGGGCGCCGGAGATTGTCAACGGCGCATTCGACAACGGCTGGATGCTCGACCCCAACGGCTATCTGGCCCCCGTGGCCGTCATGGTCACCGCCACCGAGGACGACTGAAGGTCACCAGAGCTGACGGACGTCGGCCAGGGCGTCGTTGTGGGGTCCGAGGCGTTTGTCGTCGGCGGCCGCGAGATCGAGGTCGGCGAACAGCACGCAGGG
This sequence comes from uncultured Actinomycetota bacterium, assembly GCA_963731295.1. Lineage (GTDB taxonomy): Bacteria > Actinomycetota > Actinomycetes > Propionibacteriales > Propionibacteriaceae > Microlunatus. Next base: position 373,945 of record CAVSUP010000002.1, on the reverse strand, counting down.
ATCAGTTCCGGCCGGGCCGGCCACCGGATAGCCGTGCGCGTCGCACACCAGGCTCGCCCCGTGCCAGTCCACGCCGCGCTCGGGACCGCACCGGTCAGCGACCGCCACGGCCACGCGGTTGACCGCCGCCGCGGCCTGCGTCTTGACCACCTCGATCGGTCGTTCCCCAAGAGGGGTCGGGCCCGCAGGCCAGTTGACCGGTGCGGCGATCAGCTGCGCGCCGCGAACCGAGACGTCCCGCGTCATCTCGGGGAACTCCAGGTCGTAGCAGACCATGATCGCGATCCGACCCACCGAGGTCTGGACGACCGGGGCGGGGTAGTCGCCCGCGAGGAAGACGAGCTTCTCGGCGTCCCAGAGGTGGGTCTTGCGGTAGACCGCGCGGAGCGTGCCGCAGTCGGCCAACACGGCGCTGTTGTAGGGGCCCGGTGATTCCTCCTCGGCCGGAGCCCGCTCACAGAATCCAGCGACGATGACCATCTGGTGCTCCGCCGACAGGGCGAGATAGCGCTGCACCGTGGGTCCGTCCGGCTCCTCCGCGATGGCGAGCGCCTCGGCGCGGTCAGCGAAGACATATCCGGTGCCGACCAGCTCCGGCAGGATCACGACGTCTGCGCCACCGGCGACGGCTTCACGGACGGCCTCGTCCACTCGTGATGCGTTGCCGGCCAGGTCATCGATATCGACCCGGACCTGGCATACCGCAATGCGGGTCATCCTGATGCGCGGATCCGTCGAGGTGGTCATCACTCGGCATTGTCCCACCTCAGCCGCGCCGATTGGGGTCGGTCGTCGAGGCAGGGTAGCGCTTCAGTGGTGGTGAGCGTGGCGTTGAGGGCTCGTTTTGACGGCTGCGATGGAAGACGTACGCGGGGGCGGCGTTTGGGGGCTCGTTTTGACGGCTGCGATGGAAGACGTGCGCGAGCGTGGCGTTTGGGGGCTCGTTTTGACGGCTGCGATGGAAGACGAGCGCCAGCCCGGAGTGCCCGCGGTTTCCGGGCCCGCCGAGGCTCCGCTGCGCTCACCCGGTTCGCTGAGCCGGTCGCAGCGCCCTCGCCGGGTCGCCTCCGACAGGCCTCAGCCTGCGATGTGCTTCGAGGCCTCACGATGCCGGCAGGGCCGCGTTTAGATCGGTGATCAGGGTGCCGCTCATCCGGCGCAGCCACGAACGGAACTGCCGGCGTACGCGATCGGCTTCCGGGCCGCTCACCGGCGGGTTGGTGTAGTAGTCGACCAAGCGGCGCAACGCCGCCTGGCGCACGTCGGGCGCGGCGCGGTCGTAGTAGCCGACGAGCCGCTGCCAGTTGGGACGCTGCGGGATGGGCAGGGCCAGGTACTGGTGGAAGTAGCCGCGGAAGTCCTCGGTCCAGCGGGTCAGCTCGAGGTCGTCCGAGGTGCGTCCGGCGGGCTGGTCGGCGACCACGAGCGCCAGCTCGTGCTGGGCGAACTGCCGGGTGGTCAGCCAGGTGTTGGGGTTGATCGCGTTGGGCCCGATCATCGCGAAGCGCCGCGCGCCCGCCCGGAAGTTGTAGCCGGCGTTCTCCCCGACCGGGACGGCGTCTCGGCTGCCGGGTCGCCAGCGGTTCTTACCGTTCAACGCGGCGTCGAAGTTGAGCACGGGGATCGGCGCATAGTCGTCTGGATGGACCGCGTCCGCGTGCGAGGTGCCCGCCGCCTGCACCGAGATCCCGAGGTCGGCCACCGCCTGCTGGGCCAGCCGGGTCAGCGCCGCGGCGCGGGCGGCACCACTCAGCGCCTGCGCCGCCTCGACCGCCGCCCGCCACTGCTCGGGGGTCAGGTTGGCGATGGTCGGTCCGACCGGCCGCACCTGAGTCGCTGGTCCGGCGCAGCGCTGCAGTCGGAGTCCGGCGCGTAGCCGAGGCATGACGCCCTCGATCTGGCCAGAGTCGGTCCCGGCCCAGCGCGACACCACGGCAGCCACCGCAGACCGGTCCGCGTCCTCCTCGAGTGCCGCCGTCGACGACTCGCCACCCTCGCCCTGTTGCCCGACATGCGCGAGCTCGTGCGCGATCAGCGCGCCCCCTTCGAGGGTGTCCGGTTGATACTCGCCCGCGGAGAAGGCAATGTCGCGGCCGGCGGTGAAGGCCCGAGCCCCCATCCGCTCCGACAGCGAACCCGCCGCGGTGTCGGTGTGCACGCGGACGCCGGAGAAGTCCTGTCCGTACGCGCTCTCCATCGGCGCGCGTACGCCGCCGTCCAAGGCCTGGCCGGCACCGAGCTGCCCGCGTACCAGTCGGGTGTCCTCGGGCGTCGACGCCGTGTCGCGGGCCTTGAACAGGGCACTGACCAAGCTGCCGACACTCGACAGGACGCGCCCGACGACGCCGATCGGTGCCGCGACGGCATCGCCGGCGGCCCGGGCGCGCGCGGCGGCTCCGGCGGCGGTGAGGTATCGCTGCGCATCGGGGCCTTCGACGCCCGGCAGGTTCTGCTGCAGGGACCGGGTGATGCCGGCGCTGTCCTGGCCGGCAAGTTCGGCGAAAGCCGTGGGGAAGTTGGCCCGGGTGTCCGCCTGAGCGAGCGGGCCACCGGAGCTCAGCGCCCCCTCGACCTCGCTCCGCAGCGCGGCGAGGAACGGCGTACGCCGCTGCTGGCCGTCCGCAGGCGCAGCGCCGTCGTCGACGATCGGGCCCGATGGAGCTTCGGCCGCCGCGGCGTCGCGGCTCACGACGGGGGCGGCGAGCATGCGCTGGACGGCACGGTTGCCGGCCGTTCTCTGCAACTGAGTTACCAGCGCGGCCCGCGAACTCACCCCGGTCTTGGCTGGTTGCGTCGATCGCTGGGCTGGACCGTCGCGATCAGGGCGCGCGTTCTCCCGCAGCTCGCCCACGGCTAGGCCCGACCATCTGCGTCGAGCCTGGCCAGCTGCGGACGGGGCGCTGCGGTCAGGACGACGCCGGTCACCAGGGTGGCCGCAAGGCTGAGCGGCAGCCAGAGTGGCAGCCCGGTCCAGCCGCCGGTCACGGCCCACACCACACCACCCGTCACCCCCAGCGCCGTCCACTGGGCCTCGGATCAGCCCTCCGAACCGCGGACGCCCAGCGTCTCCGCGCAGGAATTCCAGCCAGAACCGCAGGCCGACGTGCAGCAGGAGGTAGCCGGCCAGCGCGGTTCCGGGCGCGGCCGCCGTCAAGACGACAAGGGTGGTGATCACCGCCAGCACCAGGAGCCCGACGGCCTCGATCGCGGCCACGGGCCGCAGGGGAACGCCGGCGTACGCGGGTGCGAGGCCCTCCTTCACGTGGCGTTGGCCGTACCGAATCCCGCGAGCCACCGGGCGACCGTGGCAACAGCCCGCGATCAGGCAGCCGATCCGTCCACAGGCGAGGAAGGCGGCCAGTCCCGGAGCGGCGATGTCCAACGCCGAGAGCACCGGTTGGCCGGCGAGCGCCACCCCTCCGGCCGCCGCGGCGAGCGCGGCCGCCTCGCTGTGGAAGCACACCAATCGCGGCCGGCCGGTGACCAACACCTCGAGCTCGGCCGTCACGACGAGCGCGGTCACCATCGTGGCCGCCAGCAGCGGCACCAGCCAGGCCGGGTGCCCGGTCGTGACGGCCAGAGTCATCGTCCAACCGAAGCCGAGCACCAGGCCGATCAACCCGCACAGGGTGAAGCCCGCCCAGCGGCCGGTCCGCCCGAGGCGTACCCAACGATCGGGAAGTCGGCTGGGTGCCGAAGCCGGCAACGTGTGCATCCCGCTCTCTTTCGCTCTCCTCGACGGTCCTCGGTTGCGCGCTCAGCGACAACCGTCGGCGGGGTGGCCGTCCGGGCAGATTCGACTGCTTGATCGCGCACAATCTTCGGCCGCGGGTCAGTGAGTCTACCAAGTAGGTGTACCACCTAGACGCCTGGTGGTACACTCTCGGCATGCCGACTGCTCGACCGCGCCACCAGATCACGGAGACTCCAGAGGTGGCACACGCCCTGGACCTCGCGGCGCGGCGATGGCCTCGCGAGCCCCGTTCCAAGCTGCTGCTGCGCCTCATCCGTAACGGCAGCGCCGCCCTGGAGCAGGAACACAGCGAGGCCAGTCGCAGCCGGTTGGCGGCGATCGATGCCTCCAGCGGAAAGTACGCCGACGTGTTCGCCGACGACTACCTGGCCGAGTTGCGTCAGGGCTGGCCCGAGTGATCACCCTCGACGCAAGCCTGCTGATCGCGCACCTGAACCCCCGCGACCCCCATCATGACGCGGCCACGTCCTATCTGCGGGACTCGGCGGGCGAGCGATTGGTCATCCACTCGCTGAACCTGGCCGAGGTTCTGATTGGCGGGGTCAGGGCGGGACGCGGTCAGGAGATGCTCTCCGATCTCCACGCCATCGGTCTCCGCGTCGCCGACCGGCCTGAGGGCGAGCCGCTGCGGCTGGCCAACCTGAGCGTGGAGTGTGGGCTCAAGCTGCCCGACTGCTGCGCACTGGATACTGCCCTGGTCACCGAGTCCGCCCTGGCCACCTTTGATGACGCCCTAGCCGGGGCCGCACGTAAGCGGCACGTCACCGTCGTACCTGATTCCAAGTCCCAGACCATCGACTCGTCTCACTGAGGATGGGTAGCTGGATCGTGGCAAGCGTCGAGGCCTGACTGAAGCGACCGTGTCAACGCACGAGGGAAGCCAGATTCTTGGGTGCGACGGTGCCGTACGCCTCCGAGGAGTTCGCTGCACTTCGATCCAGTCGATTCCGAGGTCGAGGTAAACGCCGACGCACTCTCGGCCAATCCGGCCGCACCGCAAGGAACCACTGGCTTACGCTCGCCAGATGAGCGAGATCTTGTCCGAACATGTGGCGGAGAACCGCCGCTACTGGGATGGGATGGCCCCCGATTGGGTTGTCCTTGGCGAGCGGGCGTGGGCGGGGGAGGCGCGCTGGGGGACGTGGGCGATCTCGAACGCGGAGTTGCCGCTGCTGCCCGAGGTGATGCACGGGAAGCGGGCGATCGAGCTCGGGTGCGGGACCGGCTACGTATCGGCATGGATGCGGCGTCGCGGTGCGTCGGTGTACGCCATCGACAACTCCGAGGCCCAATTGGCGACGGCGCGGCGGCTGAGCGACCTCTACGGGCTCGACAACGTCGAATGGGTCCATGGCAATGCAGAAACGGTCGATCAGCCGGACGGGTCGTTCGACTTCGCGATCAGCGAGTATGGCGCGGCGATCTGGTGTGAGCCCTCGACCTGGATCGCTGAAGCGCATCGCCTTCTGCGTTCCGGTGGCGAGCTGGTGTTCCTCGGCAACCATCCGCTGGCGATGGTGTGCGCACCGTTGGACGGTTCGCTCCCCGTGACCGATCATCTCGAGCGGGACTATTTCGGGCTCGGGCGGCTTGACTGGCGCGATGCGGTCGACGAGCCGGGCGGCATTGAGTTCAACCTGCCGATCTCGTCGTGGATGCGGCTGTTCGACGACACCGGATTTGACGTGATCGACTACGTCGAGATCAGGGCGCCCGATTCGGCGACCGGCACGAATGGAACGGTCTCGGCCGACTGGGCCAGGCGTTTTCCGTCCGAGCAGGTCTGGCGCCTCCGCAAACGGTAGGTCAGGCGTCGGTCGGCGGTTTAGGTCCAGGCATCCTCACGACCCTTTCCATCCGGCGCGTCCCAGACCGGACGGCCTGCGCCACAAGCCGACCGCCAACGACCGCCTCGCGGAACCGGCCCTGGACGTTGGCCCCTCGTCTCCAGCCTGAAGAGCCGGACGACGCACGGGGCTCGGGGTGTCCCCACCCGGCCGACCCAACCGACCATTCCCTGCAAGCCGGGTCTGCACGATCGCGGGCGTGGCGGCGGACTCCACCACCCTCCTAGGTGGGGTCAGCCTGCTGATGGGCCCGGCGGTAGTCGCGGGGGGTCAGGTGGTGCTCGCGGAGGAACTGCCGGTTGAAGTTGGACAGGTTGTGATAGCCGACCCGGCGGCAGATGGCCGCGACCGGGGTGTCGGAGTGCTCCAACAGCTGGCAGGCGTGCGCGAGGCGCAGCTTGCGTACGGTGTCGGTGAAGCTCTGGCCGCTGGCCCGGCGAAAGTAGCGGGAGAATCCAGACTCGGAGAGCCCCACCCGAGCGGCCGCATCGGCCATCCGGACCTCACCCTCGAGGTGGGTGAAGATGTAGTCGAGGATGTTGTCCACCTGGTCGGCCCGCCCGTCGGCCGGGGGGGTCCACGGGCTGGCCAGCAGCCGGGTCTCGTGGCTGGGGGCGGCGTCGAGGGCGGCGAGCAAGGCCAGGATGTGCTGCAGGCGGGGCAGCCCGTCGGTGTGGCCGATTGCGACCAGCTCGGTCGCCGCAGTCGCCGCCGCGCTGCCGGTGAACTCGATGCCCCGGCCCGCCCGGGCCAACAGAGCCGCTACCGAACCCAATTCGGGCATCAGCTGCTGGCAGGCCGAGAACCACTGCGGGTGGAACTGGAAGACCACGTCCCGGTCGACGATCAGCTGACCGGGCTCGAGGTCGCTGATCCAGTGGTGGGGCAGGTTGGAGCCGACGAGCACGAGGTGGCCGGCCCGGAAGCGGCCGATGTGATCCCCGACGATGGCCCGGCCGGTGCCGTGCTGGATCAGGTGGATCTCGTATTCGGCGTGGTAGTTCCAGCGGCAGTAGGGGCCGGGGAAGTCGTGGGTGTGCCAACGGGCCGACGCGCCGGGGGTGGTGGGGACGAGCTCGCGGGCTGCGGGTCGCCCGATCAGCCGGCGCGCCTGCCCGACCGCCTGATCCGCAAGTGGAGCTTTCATACTGGTCTCCCAACGGCCTCGGCAGCGCTGACGCGCTCCACCACGCGCAAGAAAGTATCAGTATCGGCTTTCTGGGTCGCTAGATGGGTCGCTCAATCCTTCTTAGGCTGCGGGGCAGGCGGGTCAGCATCCCGCCCCAACCGCGTCGAAGGAGACAAGATGTTGAACGCCAGCGCAGTGTTGTACGGCCCGCACGACGTCCGGATCGAGGACCGGCCGGTGCCGGTTCCGACCGTGGGCCAGGTCCTGGTCGAGATTGCGGCCGTGGGGATCTGCGGTTCGGACGTGCACTACTTCGAGCACGGGCGGATCGGTGACTACGTGGTCCGCGAACCGATGGTGATCGGCCACGAGTCGGCCGGGACCGTCGTCGAGGTCGGTCCGGGCGTGGACCCCGCCCGGGTCGGCGAGCTGGTCGCTCTGGAGCCCGGGGTGCCCTGCCGGCACTGCACGCAGTGCCTCCGCGGCCGCTACAACCTCTGCCCGTCCGTGGTCTTCTTCGCCACCCCGCCGGTCGACGGCTCGATCAGCCGCTTCGTCGCCTTCGACGCGACCTTCGCCCATCCCGTCCCAGCCGGTCTGACCGCCGAGCAGGCAGCCATGGCCGAGCCGGTGTCGGTCGGCATCTGGGCAGCGCTCAAGTGCGAAGTGACCGGGGGAGACCGGGTCCTGGTCACCGGCGCCGGACCGATCGGGCTGCTCGCCGGCCAAGTGGCCGCCGCCCTCGGCGCCGACACCCCGGTCATCACCGACGTGAGCGACTTCCGGCTCCAGCGCGCCGAAGCCCTGGGCCTGCGTACGGCCCGGGCGGACGCCCCGCTGACCGAGGAGTTCGACGTGCTGCTCGAGTGCTCCGGGGCCCCGGCCGCCCTGACCGCCGGGATGCGAGCCCTCGCCCCGGCCGGCCGGGTGGCCCTGGTCGGGATGGGGGCCGACAGCGTCCCGCTGGACGTCCCGCTCGTCCAGGGCCGTGAGCTGTCGATCACCGGGGTCTTCCGCTACGCCAACACCTACCCACTGGCGCTGCAGCTGATCCGCAGCGGAGCGGTCAACGTCGACGACGTGATCACCCACCGGTTCGCGCTGGAAGACACCGAGCAGGCGCTGACCATCGGCCGCACGGACCGCCACTCGCTCAAGGCCATGGTCAGCACCGCGCAGCCCGTCACGGAGCTGCCCTCGTGACTGCACCGGACCACGACCGTCGCGACGTCCACCGGTCGGTGGACGGTTCGGTCCCGATCAGCCCGGCCATGCCGCTGGCTCGAGCATTCTCCGTCCGGGTCGAGTTCGCCCACTACATCGCCGGGGACGACGTCCTCGTCGACATCTCCGGCAACCCCGGCCACCGGCTGTTCGACTTCCTGCCCCAAGTGACCACCAACGCCGCCGGCCGGGCAGAGATCGAGCTCACCGTCCCCGGCACCGACGTCTGGACTTCCGTCCTGACCGCCATGACAGTGATCCGGCAGTCGGGCTACGACCCCGCCGCGGTGCACGTCACCAAGGCCGACCTGGCTGCCTGACGTTCCCTGAGCTCGTCGAAGGACCACCTGGGCTGATTCAAAAGCCCATCAACTAAGGAGTGCTCAAGAGCTCGGCCCTACGACTGGCTCAGGGCGCGTTGAGGAGCTCAGCGACCGGGGTCACCGATCGGAGGGTGATCGCGCCGGGGAGGATCAGGGTGTCGGGGAGGGCCTCGCCGTGGACAGCCTCCCGGCCCAACCGGCTGCAGATCGACGACACCTGCACCGCTCCATAGCGAGGACGAAGAATGGGGGCAGGTGGAGGAAGTCGACCGTCTTGTCGCTCGAACTGCCTCTGACAAGGGCGGACGAGAAGATCGGTGGCGCCCATCGTTCTCCTTATCGGATCGGATTCTTCAGCCGACGAAGCCGAGTGAGGGCCCCCAGGTCATCGCCTCTGACGGCACGAGCATGGCCCGGGTTGCCTTGCTCCGCCCTGCTCGATGAGCAGGGAACTGTCTCGACGGGCTGCTCCTGCGGGGGTGTTGGTGATGACCACGGCTCCCTTGGCGGCGCGCGACCGGGGCGGGTCGCGGCCTGCTCGGTGTGGGGATCAGATCCGCTCATAGGCGGCGCGGAAGCCGCCTGCGGGGTCGGTCGGTGTGAGGATGAGCGTGGTTCGCGTCACCTGGTAGGCGCGTGGAGCTGCCGACCGATGAGGTCTCGGACGAGGGCCGACTGCACGGTCATGACGAACGTCCCGGCCCGCCGGTTCACGTCGACAGTCCCGTAGTAGGCCTCGTAGCCGTTGCGCGTGCAGGGGGTGTCCGCAGCGTCGGGGTCCGGGTTCATGGCCTGGACCAACACGGTCCCGGCTTTGGTGAAGCTGATCTCGCCGGAGTAGGGGACCGGCTGAAGGTTGCTGAGGGCGAGGGTGAGCAGGAGAACGAGCGAAGTCCTCTTCATGGTGGTGATCATGTTCACCCTCATTCAGGTGGGTGGATGGCGGACCGGCGGAAATCCGGGGGGAAAGGGGTCGTCGACAGGGGTCGTGGGTGCTTACGGCCTCGTCGGATAGACGGAGCCGCGGAACCCGACGATGACGAGCAGACCGACGATGCCGAAGGCGCTGATAGTGAGCGGCAGGGCGAGTGCACCGGCGGTGTCGAGCACGACGGCGCCGAGGATGCCGGCGGCGAAGATTGCGAGGTTGAAGGCGACGGGGAGGAACGAGTTGGCAACGTCAGCGTCTTCACCGCTGACCGCGCTCAGCGGTCGTTGCAACTGCGGTGACGCCCCGCCGAACGTGAGCCCCCACAGCGCCATCGCGGCGTAGACGGCGACGGGTGACTCGTGGCCCACGAAGAGGACTACCCCAGAGACGGCGAAGCCGGCGAGGCATCCGACGACCAGGGTGCGTGGACGGCGGTCGACGAGGGCGGCGGTGAGGGCGATGCCGCCGATGGAGGCGATGCCGAAGACCACGAGGAGGACCTCGATGGACACCCCTGACCCGGCGGCGTTGAGGAACGGGGCGATGTAGGTGTAGGTGGTGCTGTTGCCGAGCATCCAGGCAAAGATCACGAAAAGGATCGGCGCGACGCCGGGGATCCGGAAGACACGGCCCAGGGGTAGTCGTGCGGTCGCCTGCTGGCCGGGTGCGTCGGGGACCAGAAACAGCGCGAGCACCAGCACGACAGCGGTCAGAATGCCCAGGCCGCCGAAGGACCAGCGCCAGCCGAACGTCACACCGAGCCATGTCCCCAGTGGTGTGCCGAACGCGATCCCGACCGGTGCCCCACCGGCGACGAGGGACAAAGCACGCCCGGTCAACGCCGGCGGCGTGATCTTGACGGTGTAGCCGGCCAGCATCCCCCACAGCATCCCGGACAGGCCCCCCGCCACGAACCGGGCGGCGAGAGAGAGGGTGACGTAGGGCGACACCGCGGTGACGGTGTTCGCCAGGAGGAAGCAGATGATCCCGACGAGGAACAGCGGCTTGCGGCGGAACCCACGGGTGAGGACGATCGCAGGGATGGTGACCAGGACGGTGCCGAGTGCGTAGGCGGTGACGAGCTGGCCGGCCATCCCCTCCGAGGTGCGCAGCCCGGCGGCGATCTGGGGCAGGACCCCGGCGGGCATGGTCTCGGTGGAGATGAGCAGAAAGCCCAGCAATGCAAACACCAGCAACGCTCGGAGCGGGAACCGGCCAGCCGAGACGGCGTCCGACGAAGGATCAGCGGTTTCCCGCGGGGCCGTGTTCGTCGCCTTGACGTGATCAGCCACCTTCTCAGGCCCGCTCGACGGTGACAGAGACCCCGTCGGGCTGGTCGGCCAGGCTGGCGATGTCCCCGTCGAAGCGCCCGATCCGGACGATGCCGTCGAAGTAACCTTGGTCGCCGTAGTAGAGGACCAGGTCACGGCCGGGCACGTAGTATCCGATCTCATTGACGTCGGGGTCGGAGCCGGAGGGGACGCCCTCGGTGGTCAGCGCGCGGGGCAGTGCCCCGGTCTTCTCCGTCCCGTGGAGGTCGTCCATGGTCACGGTTACCGGTAGGTGGTCGGCCAGGTCGTGCGCGGTCGGGTTGTCGTACAACTCAGCGTTGAAAGTGCGGCCGCCGACGGTGACCCGGACCGGCGTCACGCCCGACGTTGCCGGTGGTGTGGACGTCTGGGCCGAGGTCTGGGCAGGCGCCGAGCTCGAGGACGTCGAAGCGGCGGCCGGACTGGATTGGCTGGGGCTTGGGGCTGCGGTGGCGCCGGTGGGCTGTGCTTCTGGAGGGGGGTCAACCGAGCAGGATGCGGCGGTGGTGAGCGCGGCCAGGACCAGCGGCAGCGTCCAACTCCAGGGGCGCGGTGCGCGGCGGGCGCGAGTGGTGGTCATGACTCTGACCGTAGGAGTGCCCAACGGGGCTGAGGAAGTCTCTGCTGGGGGGTGTACCCGGAGTACACAGTTCAACTTGGCCTTACCCAACAATGACAAGTTCGTCAGCGATCCACGGGGCACAAAGAGGCGTGCATTGATGGAGACGTGTACTGACAGGGCATCCCAGCCGTGGTGCTTTCCCTTTACGATCCAAGTCATGGACCCCGAGCCAAGGTGCGCGAGTTCCTGACCTCGCGGCGCTCCTAGATTCACCTATTCACGAGCGCGAAACATCGTCTGACACGCCAAAGGGAGAGCACATGGACAAACGCATGCTGGGAAGCGGCGGTCTGGAAGTCTCAGCTATCGGCTTGGGCTGCATGACCATGACCGGCGGCTACAGCACCACCCCGGATCGGCAGGACATGATCGCCCTGCTGCACCATGCCGTCGACCTTGGTGTCACGTTCTTCGATACGGCCGAGATCTACGGGCCGCACATCAACGAGGAGCTCGTCGGCGAGGCCCTTGCCCCGTACGCCGATCAGGTGGTGATCGCTACCAAGTTTGCGCAGGACATTGACCCGGACCATCGCAGGCCTCGGGGCCGGATGCTGGGTCCGGCGGACATCGCCGGTGCCGTGGAGGGATCGCTGCGGCGGCTCCGGTTGGACGTCATCGACCTCTACTACCAGCACCGCGTCAACCCCGACGTGCCGATCGAGGAGATCGCCGGGGCGGTGAAGGACCTCATTGACGCCGGAAAGATCCGCCAGTTCGGGATGTCCGAGGCGGCGTCCGACACCATCCGCCGAGCCCATGCCGTGCAGCCGGTCACCGCAGTCCAGAGCGAGTACAACTTGTGGTGGCGCCGGCCCGAAACGGACGTCCTCGGCGTCTGCGCCGAGCTCGGCATCGGGTTCGTGCCGTTCAGTCCTCTCGGCAAGGGCTTCCTGACCGGCGCCGTCGACACCTCGACCTCCTTCGCCGACAACGACCTCCGGGCACAGATCCCGCGATTCTCCGGCGAAGCTCTGGAGCACAACCTGGCCCTGGTCGACGAAGTGAAGAAGATCGCCACCCAGAACGGAACCACCCCAGGTCAAATTGCGCTGGCCTGGCTACTGGCCCAGCAGCCGTGGATCGTGCCCATCCCCGGCACCACCAAAGCCCACCGTCTTGAGGAAAACCTCGCCGCCAGCGACGTCGTCCTCACCGACTCCGAACTGGCCGAACTCGACGAACTGTCCTCAAAGATCGGCATCCAAGGCGGCCGATACCCCGACGCCCTGGAAGCCCAGACCAACCTCTGAGCAACTGCGCATCGCGCGACCAGGCTAGGGAATAGCAGCGTGGGTGGAAGCCGGCCCGAGGCGCCAGCCGACAGTCGTGGCATCAGGCCCCCGTCAGCCAACGACCTGGCCCTTCTCACTCGTTGGCAGCCGCTCAGGCCACCGGCCACGCCATCGTCTCGACGCTGCGCCGGAGGTGCCGGCGCCGTCCGGCACCGACCCAGACCAAGGAAGAGCCAATCATGACCGACCAGAACCGGCAGCCCCGGCAGCCACGGCAAGTGGGCGGCGGCCGCCGAGCCATCAACGACATCGCCCCCAAGCTCGCCGAGCTGACCGACGACGTCCTCTTCGACGACGTCTGGAACCGCCCTGGGCTCGCGGCCCGTGATCGCAGCCTCATCACCGTCGCAGCGCTGGTCGCCAGCGGCGACGCTGCCCAGCTGACCTTTCACCTCGACCACGCCAGGAAGAACGGCTTGACCGAGACCGAGCTCATCGAGGCCATCACCCACCTCGCCTTCTACGCCGGCTGGCCCAAGGCCATGACAGCCATCGCCGTCGCCAGGCAGGTCTTCGGCGGCTGACGCCACCGCAACCGCCAGCCCCCGTACCACCCGAACCCACACACCCCTAGCGGAAGAGGCAAGCCGGCCACGAGGCCATCGGAGTCGTCACCGGACGATGCCGTACGCCTGCTCATAGGCGGGCATGTGACCGACGGCCTCCAGGACGACGTGCGAGCCCTTGCCGCCGGTGAGCTCCATGACCTTCGCCACGCCCCCCGCGCAACGCTCGGCGACGACATAGGTGGCGCCGAACTCGCGGCCGAGGTCGGTGCGGTCTTTGTGCCGGCCCATCAAGATGATCGTCTCGGCACCCAGCTCCTTCGACTCGAGCACCGCCGAAAGCCCGACCGCGTTGTCACCGATCACGGTCACGGTCTTGCCCGGCCACACCTGGCCCTGACGGGCGGCGTGATAGCCGGTGAGGTAGACGTCGGACAGCGTCAGCAGCGACGGCATCAACGATGCCGTCGCGGCAGAAGGCGCAGGTGCCGTCGGACCAGGCGAACGGCCCGATCACCGTGTCGCCCGGCTTCAGAGTGGTGACCTCCTCACCCGGTCAGACCATCTCCGGGGTCGGTGTGCCGCAGTACGAAGAAGCCCCGTCGGGTTCAGGTCACTGTTCGGCAAGAACGCCACCCTCACCGGCGTCCCATTCACCGTGCGGGCCTACGTGGAAGCGGCGATCCCGCAGGTCCTCGACGGAACCATCGAACCCGGCCAGGTCTTCGACCGCGAGCTGCCGCTGAGCGACATCGCCGAGGCCTACCGGTTGAAGCTGCCGATCCGGCTGTGAACAACGCCATGTGGCTGAGACTGAACAACGAAATTTGACATCCCCGCTCTGGGGCTCGGCGTTCTGCAGAGCGAGGGTGATGAGGCGGTGTCGACCGCTGTCCTGCCGATCGCGGATTCGCCCGCTGATGGCGGTGACCTCACCCCACAGCTTGGTGGTGAGGAACACCTCTGCCCGGTCGACACCTGCTGCACTGGCCGTGATCGATACGGCGGCGACGTACTTTACCGAGCGGGAGGTCGGGTGCTTGCGGTTTTGTAGCAATTACTCCACAATTACCCTATGGCCAGGCCCCGCGCGTACGACGAACAGAAGGTGCTCACGTCCGCCATGCATGCTTTCCGTCGGGAGGGCTACGCGCACATCTCGGTGGCCGACCTTGAGTCAGCAACCGGCCTGAGCACCAGCAGCCTTTACCACGCGTTCGGCGACAAGGCCGGCCTCTTCCGCCGAGCCCTCGACCACTACATCGCGTCCCTGGTCGCACCTCGGTTGGCGGCGTACGCCGGAGACCAGGCCACCCTCGATGACTTGGAGCAGCTGTTCCTCACCCTGTTCCACGCCCCCTTCGACGACGGGTACGGCTGCTTGCTGGTCAATTCCACCGCCGAGTTCGGCAGCGGCGAGTCGATCGCCACCGACGGTGTTCGGTTCGGGACGGGTCTCCTGCATCGCCACGTCGAAGCCGTCGTACGCCGCGAGCTCGGGGCCGCGGCAGCCGAGGCTCAAGCCGCTCGATTGGTGTTGATCTACGAGGGTGTTCTGGTGCTCAGTCGAGCGGGCCTGCTCACATCAACCCACCAGGACGCGATCCGACACGAGTTCGCCGCACTCCACCAACAGAAGGAGCACAGATCATGACGAGCACCGCGCTCAATCCCGCCACCATCCCGACCTCCCCGTTCTACAGCCAAGGTATCGAAAGCCGTGATGCAAGCCGCCTGGTTTTCGTGTCCGGTCAGGTGGGAATGACGACTGACGGCGACGTTCTGGAGGGGATCGGGGCGCAGGCTGCGCAGTCGGTGGCCAACCTCAACGCCGTCCTGGGCGAGGCCGGACTAACCCCCGCCGACCTGGTCAAACTCACCATCTACCTGACCGACGGGGCCGATGTGGAACCGTTCATGGGCGCCGTCGCCGGCACCCTGCCGGACCCCCCGCCAGCCACCACCTTGCTCATCGTGAACGGTCTGGCCTCCCCCGACCTGCGCGTCGAGATCGAGGCGGTAGCCGCCCGCTGAGCTCCAGCAGTCACACTCGTTCTCGTTCTCGGAAGTTCGCGCGCACCGGGTTCTGAAGTTCATTGTCGATGGCGGTGAACGGCTGGTCGAGGTAGGCGTCGATCCGGTCGGCGAGGGCTCGGGCGTTGGTGGCGTAGGTCGGGTTATCGATGACAGTCCGGACCGCCTGGGCGATATCGGTCGGCGTGGCCTCGTGGTCGTGGAGGTGGATCCCGGCGCCGAGGTGTGCCGTTTGTTCGGCGAGGGCGGGCTGGTCGGCGGCTAGGTTCGGTATCGCCACGATCGGGAGGCCGTGGGCCAGTGCGGCCGTGAGCGTGCCATGCCCGGCGTGGGTGACGACGGCTGCGGCGTGGGGAAGAACGGCGGCGTGCGGGATGTGCGGCACTGCCGTGATCGATGTCGACGAGATCTGCAGTTGGGTCGGGTCGACCGCGCCCGTGGTGACGATGACGCGTAGGTCGGCGCCGGCGAGGCCGTCGATGGTGCGCTGGATCCGGCTGGTCTGATCCCACGCGCCGCCGCTGGAGAAACTGACGAGTACCAATGGCGTGTCGGCCTGCTCGTCTGAAGTCCAATCTGTTCGAGTGAGGTCTTCGAAGACGGGGCCGATCCAGGTGATCGGATGCAGGGAACCGGCACCCAGGGGATCCAGTTCAGGAATGCTTGCGCAGATCACCCGGTGGCGTTGCCAGGCCTGCCAATAGCTGTCGACGGGGCTCAGGTGCAGGGCAGATCGGGTGCGGTTGAGCGCGGGGATGACCATGGCGTCGATCGGGCCGCGTGGTGGCGCCAGCGCGCCGGGCGCACTGTGCACCAAGACGAGGGTGGGGAAGTGGCTGGTTTCCAGGGCGGCGAGGACGGCCCCCATGAGGCAGTCGACCACGACCAGATCGGGTTGATAGCGGTCGAGGATTTCGGCGGTGTCAGCGACGTGGTGCGGGCACGCCCAGATGCGGTCGACCAGGAGTGGCATGAGGTCGGCCGGGTCGAATTCCTCCCACGCCGCTCCGGAGCGGGTGAGGGTCGCGAACTCGAGATCGAGAGCCTCGAAGCGGGTCGCCTGGTCGGCATAGCCGGTGATGATGGTTTCGTGCCCGCCGCGGCGCAACTGCTGGGCGAGCCCGATCGCCGGCGGTTGATTCCCGCCTCCGGGCCAGGTGAAGAAGACGATCTTGCTCATGTGACAGCCTCCAGAATCGCGCTGACTAACGTGTGGATGGTTTTCTCGGTGTCGCGTCGTGAGCGGCCGATGTCGCGGCGCAACAGTTTCCAGGTGTAGACGTCCAGGGCGACGATCAAGGCGTCGGCCGCGCGCCGTTTCTGCGCCGGTGCCAATGCATCCAGGTGAGTCGCGAACCGTGCCTCACAGCCGGCACGGTGCCCTGATCGGCCTCGTTCGACAAACGCGTGGATCTCCGGGTCCTGCTCGTCCTGGATGTTCCGGACGACGAGGTCGCCGACCTTTTCGTAATGGTTGACGTACGCGTGGACGATGCCCGTCACGTCACCGGGTCGGACGCTGGCGAACTCGGCCACGACGTCAGTGACGGCGATCTCGGCGACCTCGTCGAGGAGCCGGCGCCGGGAACCGAAGATGCGGAGCACCGTCTGCACCGAGACGCCGGCCTCCGCCGCCACCGCGTCGAGTCGCACGTCCGGACGGAACTGGCGGCGCATGGCCTCAGCTGCCGCATCCATGATGCGTTGCCGGGTCGCGGCGGCAGAGTCGGCTCGAGCGTGCATGGTGTACGGCCGTGTAACTTTCACGTTAGTTACGTTAACGCGAAATAAGAGCGCGGTCAATCGTGGGCGGGACGCACGCTGAGCGACCAGCCCTCGACGCAGAAGCCGATGTCTGGTGATCCGCGGAGCCGTCTATCGCATCGATCTGGGGCGGCCACGGGGTCACGAGCAAGGCGGCCGGCGCCTCGGGCTGATCGTGCCGCCATCGGACTTGCCGCTCGCAGTCGTGACGGTCATCCCACCTCGAGCTCGGCTGGGCCATCGATCCACTGCCCGAGCTGGAGATCGGGGGTCGAGCGACGCGGATGCTGATCGACCAGATCCGGTCGATCGATGTCATTCGCGTCGTCGGCGACTGTAGAAACTCGATCATCTTGTCGTGGCGATCTTGCTCTGGCCAGGCCGACGACAAGATGCTCTGGCGCCTCCCTTCTTGTTGTTTGTCGGTTTCTCGGGACTGGACGACCTCGGGTGTTCGATTCGATGCAGCCGGGGATGCGTCCCTCACTGTCGTGCGGGACGCACGCTAGTGCCGACCGTCTAGCGAGAACCGCGCTGTGCCTGTCACTCGCGTCAACTGGGGCTGACCGGGCCTGTCTACTGAGGTGTCTTGACCCAGGGGTTGATCAGCTCCAGGTCCAGACGACTGAAGTCGTCGGTGTTTCGGGTGGCGAGGGTCGCCCGACGACATCTGCAGATCGCCGCGATCTGGGCATCGAAGCCGGAGATCGGCGCGCCGGCCTGTTCACGCTCGACGACGATGCCGCCGTACTGGCTGGCCGCGGCGGTGTCGAAGGGCAGGACGCGGTCCGCGAACGTGTCGAACACGTCGTCCGCACCCTCAGACAACAGGGTTCGTCGACGTCCTGCCGGTAGACGTCCGATGCCGAATCTGATCTCGGCCAACGTCACCGCGGTCGTGTAGACGAGGGCAGGCGAGACCTCGCGGACCCAATCCTGGACTCGCCTGTCTGGTATTGGCCGCATCAGTTCCGAGATGACGTTTGTGTCCAGGACAACGATGCCGGACGGTGTGGTCGGGTCGGTCCTCACTCGGACAGGTCCGGCGCCCGGGGCGCCTCGAGGCGTTGCGGAACGTCGAGGTCGACGCCTCCGAGGTCGCTGAAGCGCGCGAGGAGTGTCTGAGCCAGCCCTCGAGGATCGGTGGGCGGGAAGACGGCGTCGGTAAGGATCGCCCGGATCTCAGCCTCCATCGAACGGCCATGCTGAGCGGCCCGGATACGGAGCCGTTCCCGGACAGACTCATCGAGGTCCCGGACACTGACAGCAGCCATCGTGACCACCTCCCTGCTGTCAATGCTAGCAGGGGTTGCTGGCGGCGATCTGACCTGAAGAAGGCCCCCGGGCCTGCGGCAGCGCGACTCAGGGCGGTGCCCGACTGCGGATCGTTGACCGGTGATCGTCTCGGACAGGATGGGCCCATGGTGACGACTGTCGCGATCTGGCTGCTGTTCGTCGTCGCGACCCTGCGGCCGCCCTTCCGGCGCGGCCGGCTCGGCTTCGCCATGTTCGTGTTGACCATGACGTTCAACGAGATCCCTCTGGTCCTGCTGGCCGTGTTCGTCGTTTCGCTGGGTTTCTCAGGCCGCCCGGTCGGGTTGCTGTGGTCATGGGTCAGTGTGGTCTTGGTGGGCGCCACGGTTACGGGTCTGATCTGGCTGCAGGTGCGGGCTCGTACCGCGCGGAACGCGCTGGAGGTCGGACTGGACCAGGAGCTGGGCCAGGAATGGCGGTCCGCGCCGCACGGCGACGGGAGATCCGGACGCGTCCCGCCCACGCCGTGGTGGCGGGGGGTCCTCCTGCCCTTCCAGCGCCGCACCAAGGGGGTAGCGAGAGTGATGAATCTGGAATATGGCTCGGACCCCGCCCACCGTGCGGACCTCTACCGCGGACCAGGAACCAGCGCCACTCGTCCGGTGCTGATCCACCTCCACGGCGGCGGATTCAGGTCGGGAAGCAAGAGCCGCGAAAGCGTCGCCATGCTCAACCGACTGGCTGCGCACGGCTGGCTGTGTCTGAGTGCCAACTACCGCCTCCGAGCCGACGGCCAACACCCCAACCCGCTCGTCGACACCAAGAGACTGATCGCCTGGACACGGGAGAACTCCGACGAGCTCGGCGCCGACCCGTCCCAGGTCTTCCTCGCCGGATGCTCCGCCGGCGGCCACCTCGCGCTCAGTGCCGCACTCACCCCCAACGTGGCCGAGCTTCAGGCCGGTTTCGAGGCGGCCGAGACCGGCGTCGCCGGCGTGATCGTCTGCTACGGCTACCTTGGTCCCCGCGGACCGGACCAGTCGAGTTCACCCGCTCTGCTTGCCAGACCCGACGCGCCGCCCATGCTGATCGTCCATGGCGGCAACGACACCGCAATTCCGGTCAGCAGCGCGCAGGCGGTGGCCGCGGTCATCCGCCGAGCGTCCCGCAGTCCAGTCGTCTTCGTCGAACTACCGCAAGCTCAACACAGCTTCGACCTCTTCGCCTCGGTGCGTTCCCGAACGGTGGCCGCCGGCGTCGAGGCATTCCTCGACTGGGCCCTGATCGGCCTCGCAGAGGCTGGCCCAGACACGCCTCAGCCACGCTGACCTGACCGAGGCGCCCGTCGAATCGACACGCTCACGCCGACCCCCCAGCGGTCACCCTTCGCCGATCCCAGGTGGTCACGTGGAGCCACTCGTACGGAGTGGGTGGGCTTCGAGGTCGAACCTGAGCATCGTTGGAATCGTGAATGTTCGCGGCGTGCGCTGAGGGTCGCGACCGAGGACCAGGACGGCCTCCTGCGGATCCCACCCCGCAAGCCGAACCGTGACCGGGCACCGACCCGTCATGTGGGACGCACGCTGTAGCCGACCGTGGGCGAGCCAGCTGATGAGGCGGCCCGGCATGCTCGGCGTCGGGCACGACTAGATCAACGACGGGGGTGAACCCCGCATCGATGGCTTCGGAGATCTCGGCTAGTGGTTCGATACCTCCAACCTCAGCACAGAGCAGACCGTCGACAAGGTCCTGCAGGAGGCTCGCCGTCGGGCCGTTGTGAGGAACTAGAGGGTGCCGGCGGAGACCGCAACACGACCGTTGAGCGAGACGCGCGCAGAGGTGAGGGGCTCCCGCAGAGATACCCCGACCTTCGACCCGAAGGGTCAAACGTCGCTCAGGGTCCGCTCGAGAGCCATCCGTCCAGCCGGACCCCACCCCGACTTGCCACCGGGTAGGCCACGGTCGCCGTTCTGGCCCATAAGCATCAGGAAAAGGCTCTTCAGCACGGCCAACCCGCGGGCTCGCCGGATCGACGCTTCATCGGCGGTGACGTAGGAGGCGAAGAAGCGGTCAGCCCCTCCCGCTGGGAGCAGTACCCAGGCAGCCGCCAGGTCGAGCGCTGGGTCACCTACGAACATGTCGCCGAAGTCGACAACGCCTGCCAGCGTCCCTCCAGAGACGACGACGTTCGCTGGATGGAGGTCGCCGTGCACCCAGACGTGCGGCCCTTGCCAGCCGGGAGCGGTGCTGGCGTCGGCCCACACCTCGCGGAGGGCGGTGGCATCAGCACCGATAGCCCCACGATCGATCGAACTGAGGAACCAGTCGAAGCCGTCCTGGCAGTCCTTCGGATGGGCGCCGCGGCCGGTGTCGGCCGGTGCGTCGGCAGGTGCCGACACGTGTAAAGCCCGGAGGAACGCCGCCAGCGTGTCGGCCGCGTGCTCTGGACGGGTAATCGACCCGCGGTCCAGAGGCAGGCCGGGCACCCACGTCACGACCGTCCAGATCTTCGGCAGCCGCTCCGACGGCGCGCCAGCACGGACTGGGACAGGGATCGGCAGCGGGAGGCGTGGGGCGAGAAGTGGGAGCCACCGGCGTTCGTTGAACTGGTGGTCGGGTTCGGTGTCCATGTGCTGAACCCGGACGGCCAGCTCGTCGCCGAGACGCCACATCTGGTTGCCCCAGCCGCCCTCCACCTCGCGAAGGGGTAGCTCGGCCAGGTCCGGGTGCTGGTCCCGAAGCACCTCACGGACAAGGCTCGCATTGAGCTTGCCCGCGATCCCAGTCACGAAGAGAACGATAGGGAAAAGCCAGCACTCGCCGTTCAGCCACCCGAGTGGTCGAGCAGATCCAGCGAGCTGTCGGACCCTTTGAGCCTTAACCGCAAGGGACCGTCGTGCGGAGCACGTTCAGTGAACGACCGAAGAGTGGAACGCCTTCGACGTCGGTCCGGAGGGGCCATGAGGCTTCTGGCAGGGTCCAGGGATGGAGCCGTAGGACGTCTCAGGTGCGACTGCCGCATTAACTAGGGTCGCTACAAATGCCCGGTGACCGGTGGGCTATACGGCGAGCTCGCTCGGGTGGTCATGGGCGCCGCTCTGGGGCTGACTGCTCGAGTCGGAGGTCTCGGGAACGACTACAGGTGACAACTTCTGGCGCCTGCTCTAGTGCTCCTAACACCCGTCGCGCCAAGACGTGATGGTTCGCCCGATGTAGGTCTCGACGCTCGTGGTGACGTCGGTGGAGGGGTCGAGCAGCCACTGCAGGCTGATGCCGTCCAGCACTGCGGTGACTAGGCGTACCTCTATCTTGATTTCGGCCGGGGTGAGCAATGCGACGTCTCCGGTGTCGACAGCCTGCTGCAGGTGGGCGCCGAGGGTGGCGAGGTTCGTCACGTAGCGGTGCTGGATGAAGGCGTGGGCTGGGTGCGCCGGGCTCGAGGCTTCTGCCGCGATGGTTGTGAACAGCTCGAGCAGGCCTCGGTTGGCCAGGTGTGCGGTCATCACCTGGGGCAGACGGCGGAAGTAGTCGAGCCCGACGAATCCCTTGAGGCTCTTCTCGACCGTCTGGCGATCCCACTCCTGCAGGACGGCGGTCAGCAGCCCTTCCTTGCTGCCGAAGTGCTGTAGCAGTGTGGCGTGGGAGACCCCGACCCGCTCGGCGATGGCGCGGATCGAGCCGCCCGCGTAGCCGTACTCACCAAAGACCTCGATCGCTACCGCGATGATCTGCTTCCGCCGCCGGATTCCGGTCCGGTACGGACCCCGGGCGCCGGCCTCGGTGCTGCTCGTCACGGTTTCATCTTCGCACGCTCGCTTTGACGAAAAACTACCATTCGGTTAGTGTTCAACATGAGTGGCCAAGCAGGTCAGCTGCGACCGTAGGGCAGCCCGCCCACCACCTCTGAAGCAAGGAGTGTCTTGATGCAGTACTCCGTCCTCGGCACAACCGGTGTGAAGGTGTCCCAGATCTGTCTGGGCACCGCGACCTTCGGAGTCGCCCCAACTGCGCAGGACGCTGACGGGGTCGTCGGCGCCGCGATCGACCTGGGTATCAACTTTGTCGACACCGCTGACGTGTATGGCAACATGCCGGTGTTCGACCGGCCCGGCGCCCCGGCCGCTGCCGAACGTGAACCCGCCGAGCAGATCCTGGGCCGCGCCCTCCGCGGCCGCCGCGACGACATGGTGCTCGCCACCAAGTCCAACGGCATCGTCGGGCACAACGTCAACGACCGAGGCCTGTCCCGTCGCCACATCATCCGCCAGGTTGAGACGAGCCTGCGCCGTTTGGAGACCGACTACATCGACCTCTACTACGCCCACGATCCCGACCCGGACACGCCGTTGGAGCAGACCCTCTCGGTGTATGACGATCTGATCCGGCAGGGCAAGATCCGCTACGTCGGCCTCTCTAACCATCCCGCCTGGCAGGTCACCCAGGCCCTGTGGATCGCTGACGACCGCCGGCTACAGGCGCCCGTGGCCGCCCAGGTGAAGTACAGCCTTCTCGACCGGGCCGCAGAGCGGGAGCTCGGCCCGGCTAGCGAACGGTTCGGGCTGTCGATCGTCCCGTATGCGCCGTTGCACGGCGGCTTGCTCGCCGACCTGGGTGTACTCGACCGTGAGGTCTCCGGCGATCAGCGCTTCGGGGCGGCGGGGTTCAGCGACGCCGAGATCGCCATCGCCCGCGAGGTCGACCGTCTCAGCCAGGAATGGGGTCTGAAGCCATACCAGGTTTCGCTGGCTTGGCTGCTGTCCCGCCCCGCTGTCGCCTCCGTCATCGTCGGCGCCGAAACCGTCGACGAGCTCCGGGCGAACGCCAGCGCCACCGACGTCGAGCTCGAGCAAGCGCAGCTTGATCAGCTCACCGCCCTCCTAGAACCCGCAGCCTTTGCGCACCGCGCCGGCGACGGACCAAATCAGCCATCCACCACGGCCGGGTCGGCCTCGACCGACTGAGCGGGTCCACTCCCGCTGAACCAGAACTGCCGGCCCGACAGACGCCCCCTCGACGGCGTATCGCCAACCCAACCTCTCGTACCTCCTGCGAAGAGGACCCGCCGCGCCTCAGACCGAATCACCGAGTGACCTACGAGCGGATCTGACGACACCGCGCCCCTCCGAGCTGGAACTGGCTCCTGGGCGGCTGGGCGAGCGCTGCGTTTAACATCTGTCGAACACGCGTTAGCATGGCTGACGTGGCCACGAGCATCGGTTTCCGCCCGACACCCGACGACGAACGGATTCTCCGTGAGGCCGCACGG
Organism: uncultured Actinomycetota bacterium; assembly: GCA_963731295.1. GTDB lineage: Bacteria > Actinomycetota > Actinomycetes > Propionibacteriales > Propionibacteriaceae > Microlunatus. The sequence goes on along the minus strand of CAVSUP010000002.1, from coordinate 350,686 downwards.
CCAGGCGAGACTACGTCGGAAACGCTGCGTCGAGCGCTGCGGCTGCTGGATCACGACCGATGGCTGGAGCAGTTCCGCGCGGACGCGGAGGCACTGAAGGATGAAAACCTCAACGCGGAAGCCGATGCCTGGTGATCCGCGGGGCCGTCTATCGCATCGACCTTGGACGGCCACGAGGTCACGAGCAAGGCGGCCGACGCCTGGGGCTGATCGTGTCACCATCGGACTCGCCGCTCTCAGTCGTGACGGTCATCCCCATCTCGAGCTCGGCTGGGCCATCGATCCACCGCCCCGAGCTGGAGATCGAGGGTCGAGTCGACGCGGATGCTGATCGACCAGATCCGGTCGATCGATGTCAATCACGTCGTAGGCGACCCCGTCGACTTCCTCAATCGAGACGAGTTCGCCGAAGTCGAGCTCGCTCTGGCTCACTACCTCGGTGTACGAGGCGTCATTCCGCCGGTGCCGTAAGCGAACGACTTGCGACGACCTGGCTGGTTCGTCTTGCCCACTCGCTGCGGGCTGTCCGACAACGGCCCTGACGATGAACTCGTGGGCGGCGAAGGCAATGGCCTCGGGCAACTGCTGTGACAACAGTCCCGGCGCGCTGGATCGCCGCCTGGACCAGGTCGTTGACCGCGGCATCTTCGGGGCGGCTACAGTTCCGAGAATGACCGATCGACCACGCGTCGCGCGCCGGACACTCCTCGCAGCCTCAGCTGCTACTGCAGCCGCAGCTACCACTGGTTTGGGAGTCTTGCCGGCTGAGGCTGCTGTGGACTTCGCGATCTGGGATCCGATCACCGACAGGTCGACGGCAGCGCTCACCGCGCGACGGGTGACCATGCACATCGCGGTCAGTAACAGCGCGGACCTCTACGGCCCCAACAAGGGGCCGGGCGGCTCGTACGCGCATTTCTACAACCCGCGATCAGCCCGGATTCGCCAGCACCAGACACTGAATCGACAAGCCGCGGCCGACCTGAACGGCAACGGGACAACGATCTCCGTCGAGCACCAAGGCATGCCCGGGGACTCCATGACCAACAGTCAGTTGGAGGAGCTCGCCAAGGTCTTCGCATGGGCTCACGTGTTCAGCGGCGTGCCCAACCGCATCGCCACCGTGGACAACACCAGAGGTCTTGCCTGGCATCGTCTCGGCATCGATGGCAACTTCGGCACGTACAACGCCAACAACCGCACGACGTGGTGCCGCAAGCAGACGGGCGCAGTGTGGTCGAGCTCCTTCGGTAAAACCTGCCCGACCAACCACTTCATCAATCAGATCCCCGAGGTGTACCGCCGCGCACAAGTCTGGATCGACTTCTACAAAACCCACTGACGTGGGGCAACAGGGTGCGTTCGCCGGCTCCAGAGGCGTTCCCGCGGGAACGCCTGACACCGGAAAGGACACGCAGGGACTGTCGCGCGGGGACACACGCGCCTACGTGCCAGGCATGCTCAGCACCTCGAGGATGTCGATCGAAGTGCCGTCTTGCTGGAGGTGCGGATGTCCTTCGAGGATTCCGCGGAGCTCCTCGACCGAGGCGGCCTCCATCATCGAGTAGCCCCCGATGGTGTCGTCGGAGCTGGTCGCACCGACGGTGTCGGCCAGGGCGAGCGGGCTCCCGAGGTCGCTGATCGCCGATCCCGCCGTGCCGGCCCAGGCCATCCAGGCATCCATCCCGGCCTGGGCCTGCTCCGGCGTTGCGGCGGCCATCTGCTGGCGGGCCGAGACTGGCGAGCGGTACAGCAACAGGTATGTGGTCATGGCGATCCTCCCCGAACGCGGCGACTATTTTGACTACGATCAAACTACTCCCCTGAGCGGGATTGCTGCAAGGATGGCTTTGATGGCTAGCCCGACCGAGTCCGCTGCGTCTTCCCCGGCCTTCGACGCAGCTCTGCAGAGGACGATTGAAGCGCTTGCCTCGCCAGTCCGGCGTGAGATCCTCTGGCTAGTCTGGGACGCCGAGCTGCCGGCCGGCGAGATCGCGGCCGCGTTCCGTCTGTCGGCCGGCACCATCTCGACTCATCTCGCGGCGCTGCGCGAGGCCGGCCTCGTCGACATGCGGCGTGACGGCACCTTTCGCCGCTACCGGGCCAACCGAGCGGCGATGGCCGCCGTCCTTCCCCTCCTGGTCGTTGCGGACACCAAGTGGACGGTGGCCGATGACCTTCCTGAGCGTGACTTGACCACCGTCGCCGACGGGCGCTGGGTCACGGTGTCGACCCAGGTGCCGTTGAGCCGGGAGGACGCCTTCGACTGCTTCGTGTCCGGCGAGCGATACTCGGAGTGGCTCGGCGTACCGGTCACCATCGAGGGCCGTCGCTTTGCGGCGGAGCTCGAGTGGGGCACTCGCGTTCGGGGGCATTACGAGGTCGTCGCGCACCCCGAGCTGATCGCGATGCGTTGGGATTTCGAGGACGACGATGTTCCATTGCCCGGCGCACAGTTGGTGGGCTACCTGCGGTTCTTCCCGACCGATCCCGGTTGCCGGGTCGAGCTGCACCAGCGAGCCGAGGGCGCCGAGCAAGCCGAGTTCCTCACGGTCGCCTGGTCCATGGTGCTCGGCCGATTCACCGAGTACGCCACCAGCAGCCGCGACCCTCGGAGTCCTCGCCCCCGGCGGCCCAAACGCCGATGATGTCGACTGGCGCCGTTCATTTCCCCGACGCATGCGGCCTCGCGCCCGTCGCAGGCCGAGCTTGCGCATCGCTTTGGCGACGGTCGGCGATGGAGTGATCGAATAGTGTCGTGACCAGGATTGTTCAGCCGTCGACCGACCTGTACGACAGCTGGTTGGAATGCGTCGAAGACTTCGGGGGCGGCCCGATGGACGGCTCCGGCGACTGGCAGGTTCCCGACTTCGCCCCCAACCGCAGGTCGTTCGACACTCTGCTCGAGCGGATCCAGGTTGAGTCCGACCCGACCAGTTCGCTGTCGCTTGGCCGCGTCCACAGCGACTACTTCTGGGTGTTCGCCGAGACCACGATGATCGGCTTTCTCGCCGTTCGACACTCGATCGACAACGGGTTCCTCCGCACGGCGGGCGGCCACGTCGGATACAGCATTCGGCCGTCCTACCGCCGCCAAGGCCACGCATCTCGAGCACTCGGTCTGGGGCTTGCCCGCGCCCGGCAGCTCGGGCTCAACCGACTGCTGCTGACGTGCGACGTCGACAATCTCGGCTCTGCCCGCACGATCGAAGGCCAGGGCGGAGTTTTCGAGACCACCATGAGCGGCAAGAAGCGCTACTGGATAGATCTTGACCGGGCGGGCGCCTGCGGATGAGCCAAGTCCGACGGCGTACGCCCCGATTAGCCTGTCGCCCTTGCCCCTTGGGTCTCAGGTTGAGTTCTGCGGATGGGTAGTAGTTCGGTCAGACTCTGCCGTCGTCTGGTCTGTTTCCGCCCGGATGGCCCAGGTGGCGATGTCGGTTCGGCTGCGGACGCCGAGCTTGGTCAGCATGGCGCGGACGTGCGATTCCACGGTTCGCTCCGACAGGACGAGGCGTACAGCAATCTCTCGGTTGGTCAGGCCGCCCGCAACCAAGAGGGCGACTTCGTTCTCGCGGGCGCTCAGGGGATTGTGCTTCGAGATCTGCTCGCGGATCCGGCTCTCGAGCGCGAACGCCCGCTTCAGCGGACCGGGCATACCGAGCCGCCGGAACTCGTCGGCTGACCGCCGGACCAGGTCGCGGGACGTGTGCAGATCATCGGCTCCGCTCTGGCCGCTCCCCAGCTGGCCGCTCCCCATCGGGCGAGCCAGATCCAGCAACGCCTGGGCCCAGCCCAGTCGGCTGAGGGCGATGTAGGGTCGGGCGCCGATCCGCGTATTCACGGCAATGGCGTCCTGGTAGAGCCGGATCGCCTCGGTCGGCCGGCCAGCGGTCACCGCGAGGTCGCCGAGCAACCTGGCGTTGGACCCCATGCCAAAGATCGCGCCCGACCCTTCCCCGTTGCAGTACCCGGCTGTGGGCAGCAGGAGCTCGAAGACCTCACCGGCCACCTGGGCGTCGCCGAGCATGGCGGCGAGCGTCCCGATCTGACCGAGGGTCGAAGCCCATCGGTTGCCAACGGGTAAGCGCCGCGGGAGGTCGCGGAGCTCGTCGAAGGCGGCCGCCCCGGCCGCCAGATCTCCGGCCACAATCGCGATCGTCGTCCGGCCGATCTGGATCAGTGGCTGCGGCAGGGACGACGCGACCAGCGCGAGCATCTTGGCGTCGAGCTCGAACGGGTCGCCACAGATCTGTGCCAGCAGGCAACGGCAGGCGTAGTACATCGTGCTCAGGGAGCTGTCGTCCATGTGTTCGGACAGGTCCCGGGCGCGATCGTTGTGCTCGCGAACCCCGGCGAAGTCGCCGACCAGTCCGGCCCTGGCGATCAGGAGGCGCTCGTAGTGCCAGCGAGCCAAGGGCGCACGATGCCGACGAGCAAGCAGGTCGACCGCGCTGAGCTGCCGATCCACCGACGCCGAGGTCACCAAGTTGGAATGCGGCGTCGATCCGCCACAGATGCCCCCACAGGGCCGGCATCAGCCGGTTGCTCCTTGACGCCAATCCGATGGCCCGCTCGGCGAGAGCGATCCGTTCGATCACCGTGCCGGGCACCGCGATCGTGTAGTGCCGGGCGGCGACCGCATCGAGGATCGCCTCGGCGACACCGGACGCCTCGGCCAAGGTCAGCGCTTCGGCGGCCTGATCGGCGGCAACCATCCCATCGCCGTCCTCGGCGCTGGCGACGGCCAGCTGGGCGAGCAGCCGGGCGCGGAGCGGGCGCCAGCCGTCCGGTTCGTCTGCCACTGCGGTGAGCGCTCGAGTGCAGAGTGCGGCGACCTGCCGATGGATCTCGGGGGTCCCCATCCCGGACGGGACCAGGGCGGCTTTGCCGATCAGATCAGGCCGACCGGCGGACTCGGCGAGGTCGGCGGCCTCGACGGCGGCCTCGATGGACTCCGCAACACAGCCCGCGGCGAACAGAGCCGCCGCCCGATCGATGACCAGCTCGGCCCGCTCCGCCTTTGGTCGGGCGAGGTCGGCGGCACATGCTGCGGCTTGCCCAGCAAACCGCGCAGCTTCCTCGTACGCGAAGGCGGCCCGGGCCTCGAGGGATGCTCGGTGGGACCAGCGCAACAATTCGGCCGAAGCGCCACCGGCGCGACTCCAGTGTTCGGCAATGGTCCCGGCGAGCATGCCTGCCGAGCCCGAGCCCGAGCCCGAGCCTGACTCCTGCTCCGAGGCGAGCGCGCCGGCGATTCGGCCGTGGAGCGTTCGCCTCTTGGCCGTCGACAGTCCGCCGCAGACCGCGTCTCGGACGAGCGCATGCCGGAAGTAGTGGGCATCCGACTCGATACGGAGGACACCGGCCGACACCGCGGCGTCCAGCAGCCGGGTCACCTCGGCGACCGGCCGACCCGTGGCGGCGGCGAGGGTGGTCAGGTCGAGCTTCTCGGCCTGCAGGCTCGCCGGCTCCAGCAGCTCGCGTACGTCGGAGGGCAGGCGTACGAACCGGGCGAGGACCAGGCTGCGCAGGTCGGGCCGATCGGCGAGCAACTGCTGCACTTGGTCGGACGAAGGTGTATCGGTCCAGGGCAGGTGATCCACCAGCAGCCGGAGGTAGAGCGGGTTCCCACCGGTCAGCTCGACCAGCGAGTCGGCCTGTGGCACCCACACCGACGTTCCCGGCGTCCGTCGAAGCCAGCTGATCACGCCGTCTCGGTCCAGCCCGAACAGCGGAACCACGGTGCTGTCCAGACCATCGGCCAGAACGGAGAGGTCGAACCCCGCTCCGGTACGCGCGGTGGCCAGGACCAGCACCGGCATCTCCGCCAGCTCGCGGGCGATGTGCCGGAGCATCGCGAGCGAGCCCGCGTCGGCCCAGTGCAGATCCTCGAGCACGAGGAGCAGACCGGCGGGTCGTGCGGCGTCCCGAATGGCGTCGGCCACGGCCACCTGCATCGCGAAGCGCGCCGCGGCACCCGCGTCATCACCGTCCGGCAGCCGCAGCGCCGCCGCGACCCCCGGAAGTTCACGGGCGGCGCCGATCCACGGCCACCGGGCCGGTGCCCCGGGATCGTCCACGGCGGATCCCCGGGCGACCACCAAGCCGTGCGCGGCGGCGTGTCCGGCCGCCCAGTGGGCCAGCGCGGTCTTGCCGATACCGGGTTCGCCGGTGACTACCAGGAGCTGTCCACGCCCGGTGCGCAGCACGTCGGCCACGGCGGCGCGGATGATCTCGGTCTCGCGTTCCCGGGCGCTCATCACCGTCGGCGTGATCATCACCGCACGCCGCCGACCGGCACGGACATGAGCAAGGTCTACCACCGGGTGGACCCGGTACGCACGTCCGACTTCCGGCCCGGCGACGCCTGGGCGCGCCAACGCAGGCGTACGCCCGGTTCAGTACAGCACTCAGCGGTACCACCGATGACCAGACCCCTCGCCTGCGGCGAGGCTGGGCTGTATCCAATCAACGACGCCACAGGAGGCAGCGATGTATGCGCAGCTCGGATACTTCAACGGTCCACGGACGGCAGAGCAACTGGCAGCAGCCGAACGAGCCAGCAACGAGCGACTCTGGCCGGCCCTGCGCCGCGACCCGGGGCTGATGCGCGAGCTTGTCGCCTACTACGTTCTGCGCCAGCCGGACGGCGGCGAGGTCGTAGTCACCCTCGTGACGACGATGGACGCCCTGAAACGCGGCTCCGACCTGGTCAGTTCCACCGAGTTGCTGCCCGGCGAAGATCCCGCCCTGCTGCCCGGCCCGGACCGGGTCGAAGTCTATGAAGTGGTCGACACGAAGACCGCCTGACCCGCCGAGTGGCTGCGTGCCCGTTCATCGAAACTTAAGACGCTGGTGCTGCGACGCGTACGCCCCGAGGCGGCCCTCCCGGATGTGGCCTGCAGCAACCCCGCTCGCCGAGCGCGCGGAGCCCGGAATACCGACACGAAGGAGTTGACGAGCACATGTCTGATCACGGGCGCGCTGACGTGATGGCATCAAGATCGACTGTGGTGACCGGGCTGGCCGGGGTCCTCGGCGGAGCAACGCTCATGTTCCCGACCCCGGACCGGGACCAGCCTGGATTCCTCGCCTTCAACACCTACAACGTGATCGCGTTCCTCTTGTTGATGATCACCGTGGTCGGTGTCTGGCGGCTCGGCGTCCTCGGGCGCAGTCGGATCGGGCTCGTCGGACTCTCGGTGACATTGGTTGCCCTGCTCGCCTTCGCTGTCGTCGAGTTCGCGACTCGAGACGAGCCGACCATCGGCGAGCTCGCCCACCCCATCCTCGTGCCGATGTTGGCGCTCGGCATGACCGCTGTTGGCATCGTCGTGCTCCGAGCCGGCATCTGGCCTGGTTGGGAGCGAGTAACGCCACTGCTCTGCGGAGCGGCACCGTTGGCGATCGAGCTCCCGATCATCGTCCTGTTCGGCCCGATCGGATTGGTGATCGCGCTGATGTGGGTCACCTGGGTGGTCCTTGGCTGCGCGCAGCTGTCGACCGCGATCGCCATGAAGAGAAGGCGAGCCGAGCCAACCCGTCTACCCACTGGTTAGGTTGGTCATGATCGTGCTCAGCCCATCGCCACTCAGGAACGGACTTGCATGATGCGATTCGACCAGGTGATGACGCCCCGCCTCGTCCTGCGGCGATGGCTTCCGGGTGACCTTGACTCGTTCGCCGCTTTGAATGCGGACCCCGAGGTGATGCAGCACTTTCCGTCGACCTATGACCGGGCGGCAACCGCGTCCATGATCACCTCCTGGGAGGAAAAGATCGAGCGCCAGGGCTTCGGACTGTGGGCCGTGGAGCGGGTTGAGGACGGCGCGCTGCTCGGAATGGCGGGTCTGAATCCCGTCCCGCCGGGCATCATCGCCGGCGAGGGGCTTGAGATCGGATGGCGTTTGGCCCGCCACGCCTGGGGACACGGCTACGCCACCGAGGCCGGTCGAGCCGCCATCGACGTCGCCCGGCACATCGAGGCCCGGTCGATCTGGTCGTTCACCTCGGTCGGCAATCAACGCTCTCAAGCCGTGATGCGGCGATTGGGGCTGGGCTTCGTCCGCAACTTCGATCATCCGAACGTCCCCTCCGGGGATCCGTCGCGTCCGCATGTTCTCTACATGCTCGCCCTCGCCGGGGCCTGAGCCACCGACAGACCTCTGAGATTTCGCCCGGCTGCCGAGGGTCAGTCACACCGGGGCCGTCAGATCCCCGGACTTCCAGGGATATGCGGTTGCCCGCATCGGTGCGTCTGCCGCACAGTGTGGAGATGTCGACGAGACGGTCGCAGCTGTTGCGGCTTGGTCAGGTGGCGAAGGCTGCGGTCGGCCGCTATCGGTTGCCGGACGGTCGGCTGACATTCGTCACGCACGGCGAGAACACCACATTCCGACACGACAGCGCGGCCGGCCGTCACCTGGTCCGAGTGCACCGGCCGCAACGGCATGGGCGCGACGTCGACTCTGCGGCCGCCATCCGTTCCGAGCTTGCCTGGCTCAACGCCATCCGCGCGGACACCGACCTGGCCGTCCCCGAGCCCTTGTTGGCCAGCGACGGCTCATCGACGGTTGACGTATCCGCGGCTGGTGAGACCCGAGTCTGCTCGGTGCTGCGCTGGATGGACGGGCGCATCCATGAGGCGTCCCCTCGTCCGGTTCATCTGAGCAGGTTGGGCGAGGCCATGGCCCGCCTCCACGACCAGGCCGATGCATGGCAGCCGCCTCCTGATTTCGTTCGCATCCGGTGGGACCACGAGACGTTCTTCGGGGACGTCATGGTGTACGGGGTCTCGTCGGCCGCCGCGTGCTGGGCGCTCCTGCCGACGGGTGTCCGCACTCGTTTCGAGGCGGTCGCGGCCCGGATGGCCATCATGGGGCTCGGCAGCGACGTCGGGCTGATTCACGCCGACCTGCACCTCGGCAATGCGGTGTTCCGCGGCGACGGCGTGAAACTCATCGACTTCGACGATTGCGGCACCGGCCCCCGCCTCTACGACCTCGCCGTGGCGCTCTGGGAGCTCCGGGACAAGCCGGGCTTTCCGGTGTTCCGGGAGGCGCTGCTGAGTCGGCTACGGCGCGGTGCGCGAGGTCGACGTCACGCACCTGGATGACTTCATCGCGGTGCGGCAGGTCGCCTTCGACCTCTGGTACACCGGCACCGCGCAGATCAACCCGGCGTTCGCGGCCAGGCTCGCCGATGTCCACCGTTGGTCGCTGTCGATGCTCGACCTGGTGGAGTCGCGCTGAACTGCGGGCGACGCGTACGGGTCCCGTTCGGACGATAGCCTCACAATCAACCGCAGGCCCCCTGCCGCATCGTGAGCGGCCGACCTTCGAGCCTGTACGAAAAGCTGCGCGATCACTATCTTACGAAGCGCAAGAATCGATCAGTCACCGGCGAAATACGCAAATATCGTTCGTACGCCGCTACGACGGGAGTGCCGTGCCACAGTTCAGCGGGATCAACCACTTCGCTCTCACCGTTCGCGATCTCGACGTCAGCCAACGCTTCTACTGCGACCTGCTGGGCTTCATGCTCGTGCTGGATCTTGGCTATGGCCGCCTCTGTCTCCACCGGCCGAGCGGTTTCAGCATCGCGCTGCTGCATCCCGACGGCGCCGACGGCACCGAGTTCACTCCGCTGCGCACCGGACTCGATCACCTGGGCCTAGCCGCCGCCTCACGCGATGAACTCGTGCAATGGGAGCAGCGGCTGCAGGCGGCTGGTGTGCCGCACACGCCGATCCAGGACATGGCCCTGGGCTACCACTTGAACTTCAAGGACCCTGATGGCATCGCCTTGGAATTCCAAGCCCCCAACGACATCTACACCGCCGTGATCGCCGAACTCAACTCCAGCCCCATCTCCGACGACGAGGTCCGCCGCCGCGCGGCTGAGCTCCTCCACTTCGATCCGTAAGACGGTGAATGGTGCCGGAAGATAGTGGGAGATGGCCACCAGCATTCAGCTGGGCCGCCCGCCGAATCCGGACCGACGCGCCGGGTGGCAGAAGCTGAACGGAGCCGCAAAGGTCGCCGGCCGCGACTGGGTCGAATCTGAGAGGGATGATCATGCCGCACGTGACCTCAGTGATGTCAGCCGATGGCACGACGATCGGATACGACCGCCTCAGTGATGACGGGCCCGCGCTGATACTGGTTGGCGGCGGTCTCGACGACGGCACCGAGAATGTCCCGCTGGGTGAGTGGCTGGCCAGCACGTTCTCCGTGGTCAACTACCGGCGCCGCGGTCGTGGAGACAGCGGCGACACGCCGCCGTACGCGGTGGAACGCGAGATCGAGGACCTCGCGGCTGTAATCGAGGCGGTCGGTGGCCGGGCCCACCTGTTCGGTGCGTCGTCCGGCGGCGCGCTCGCGCTGGAGGCAGCGGCCGCTGGCGTGCCGATCGACAGAATCGCTGCTCACGAGGTGCCGTATCTCCTCGGCGACGAACTGGTTGCGGGCTGGCGGTCCTACGTCGACGACCTCGCCGTCGCCTTGGACGCCGATGACCGCGACCAGGCGCTTCGGCTGTTCATGAAGTTGGCCGGTTCCTCCGAGCAAGACATCGCGGGAGCTGAAGCCGCTCCGGTGTGGCCGGCGCTCGTGTCGCTCGCACCGACGCTGCGATACGACGCTGCTTGCGTCGGCGAGGGTCCACCACCCGCAGGTCGGCTGGCGAAGGTGGCTCAGCCGGTGCTGCTGAGCACCGGCGCGGCGCTGGATCCACACTCGGCCGGACTGCCGGTCGACTTCTTCGGCGCCGCGGCCGACTCGGCCGCCGCCTGCTTGCCGGACGCACACCGACTCACCATCGAAGTCGCCGGACACGTCGCTGATCCACGAGTCCTCGGGCCATTCCTGTCGCGGTTCTACACCGGGTAAAGCACGGTTACGGCTCTTTGAAGACCTAAGGCGGCTGGCCAGCCCGCCGTTGGATCGGTTGCGTGTGCGTCGCAAGCTGGCGCGAACTTCTCTTCGAGCACGTGCCCGGCCTCGTCATGGGCGTCGACTTCAGGTTCGCGCTCCTGCCAGCGCTCGGTCCAAAACCAACGCTGATCGGCCGGGATCGGCAGAGCAGCTCTCAACTCGGGGGACCCGTCCGCGCGTTCGGTCAGTTCGAGCTGCGCCGAGAAAGCGTAGACGCAGAACCGCGGAACGCCAATGATGCAACACCGCGGCGCTGCCAGACAGGCTACTCGCGGCCGCCTGGTCCCTTTGATGAATGCAGGATCTCGATGTACCCGTCCGTTGCGTTCACCCGGATCAGCTGCCCATCCTGGATGAGCCGGGTGGCCTGCTCCACGGCCACGACGGCCGGCAAGCCGTACTCCCGGGCGATCACCGCGCCGTGGGTCATCAACCCTCCGACCTCAGTTACGAGACCACTGATCGTCACGAACAGGGGTGACCAGCTGGGATCGGTGTAGGCGGTGACCAGGATGTCGCCTGCCCGGAGATCGGCGTCGGCCATGTCCAGGATCACGCGAGCCCGCCCTTCGACGGTCCCGGCGGAAACCGGCAGTCCGACCAGGGCCCCGGCCGGCGCGTCGTCGCGTCGGTACGCCCCGGCGATGACCTCTCCGTCCGAGGTGAGCACCCGGGGTGGCGTGAGCGCCTGATGCGCGGTGAAGTCGTCCTTGCGCCGGCGGAGGAGTTGGTCGTCGAGCTGGTGGGTGCGGACGAGGTCGTGGAGCTCGTGGAACGTCAGGTAGAAGATGTCTTCCTTCTCAGAGAGCACGTGCGCGCGTACGAGCTGCTCGGCCTCCTTCAGCAGGGCTTGCTTGTAGATGAAGGACCGGTTGACGATCGCGTATTTCGGATACTCGCGGTATCCGATGAAGGTCCGGACCCGGTCGATCATCTGCTTGGTTTCTTCGGCTTTGCGCTCACCGTCCGGCAGGACCCGCAGACGCTTCAGCACGTCCACTTCCTTCTGCTCCGCCCTTCGGCGCCCTTGCTCGAAGCGCCGCTGACGAGCGCCCGGCTCGAAGTTCTTGACGTGGTCGAGGATGACGGGCACCAGGGTGGTGGGGCGTTCGCTCCAGCGCGGTCGGGTGATGTCGATTTCGCCGACGCAGCGCATGCCGTATTCCTCCAGGTAGGCCTGGATGGCGTCATGTGCTTCCGGCCCGCCGGCGACCTTGGGCAGCTCGGCCAGGAAGCCCTCGTCATCGACGCTGCCGAGGAAGGCCACCACCTCCGGATGCGGCCGGATGACGTCGGCCACGTCGAGCAGGGCGAGCCCCATCTCCGACGTGACGTTGGTGGGGGCGGACAACGTGAGGGTGTCGGCCGCGTTCTTCTCGCCCAGCCACGCCTGCAACTGCTCGTTGAGCCACCAGGTGGCCTCCATCCCGGCCATGATCACCTGCATGCTTCGCGGGTCGCGCAGGACCCGCTGGTGCTCCTGGAAGGCCGTGAGGAGGAAGTCGAACAGCGCTGGTCCGGATTCCGCTTGGATGTTCGCGGCGCAAGGTGGCGATCGACGCCTGGCTCGTTTCGATCAGGTCGGTGACGATGGCCGGATCGGTCGCCAGGGGGGCGGGCGCGCGGCCATGGGGCGGATCGGCTGGACCCTGATCCGGGAGCGACCGGATGAAGTCACGGCGGTCGAGGATGGTCTGCAGCGCGTCCCTGGTCAGCGGATCGGCTTTCCCGATGAGCTCCAGGAGGGCGGCTCGGCTCGACGGCGACGCCAGCCGCGGGGTGGCGTCGACGAACAGTCTCCCGCCGGCCTCGCACATCGGCGCGAGGGCCGTCAGCTGCCAGACCGAGAGTCCCAGCGGCTTCATGGCGTCGGTCATCATCTGCTGATGCCCGACGGAGAGATAGACGTGATTTTCCCCGTCGTCGACCGCCGGAATGGGGAACAGCGTGGTGATCGGCCGGCTCTGGACGAACCGGAAACTGTCGCCGACCAGGCACCATTCGATGTCTTGAGGACGGTCGAAATGCGCTTCGATCCGCCGGCCGAGCTGGGTCAATTCCACGACCTGTGCGTCGGTGAGCGCCGGCCGCTCCTGCTGCGCCGGGTCGACCGCCTGTTCGTGTGTCCCGCCGGCCGGTAAGGCGTGGACAGCCACCTGCTTGGCGGCGACCGCCTTGGTGATGATCTCGCCGTTCCGCACCTGATACGCGTCCGCGTTCACCCGGCCGGAAACCAGCGCCTCGCCGAGGCCGAAGCAGGCCTCCACGCTCGCCACCTTCCGGTTGCCCGTGACCGGATCGGCGGTGAACAAGACGCCGGCCGCCTGGGGGAACACCATCTGCTGCACGACCACGGCCAGGTCGATCTTCCGGTGATCGAAGCCGTTCCGTACGCGATAGGTCACGGCTCGCTCGGTGAACAGCGAGGCCCAGCACCGGCTGACGTGCTGAAGGATCGCCGACGCGCCCACGATGTTCAGGTAGGTGTCCTGCTGTCCGGCGAAGGAGGCCGATGGCAGATCCTCCGCCGTCGCGCTGGATCGGACGGCGTAGGCGGCGTGCTCACCGAGCCGGACGAGTGCGTCGGTGACCGCCGCAACGATGGCTTCCGGGACGGCGACCCCCTCGATGCGGCTGCGGAGGTCCGCGCTGAGCGTGCGGACCGCGTCTCGATCCTCCGGGTGCAGCCGCGCCAGTCGATCGAGCCGATCCTCGATCGCCGCCTCCGCCCGGACCAGACGGAAGGCGTCGGTCGTGACGCAGAAGCCGGCCGGCACGTGGATGCCAGCGATCCGCGAGAGCTCTCCGAGGTGAGCGCCCTTGCCCCCGACGCTGGCCACCTGCCTGTGGTCGATCACCCCCAGATCGAGCACGTAGCGGTCCGGCGAGGACGACCCGGCCCCCCTTCGCTCGCGGTCAACCATGCGTGACTTCTCCTCGTCGGTCCGGTACGTCCGTGCGGCCGCAACCCATCGCTTGCGCGGAAAGATCCTCGTCGCGTCAGAGTCCACACTGCTGCGGGCTGGGCCGGCTCGCAACCCGGGGCTCAGCTCGGACGGTCGATCAGTCCGGCGGCAACGGCCGCGCGCGCAGCCAGAACTCGGCCACGACCCCCTGCAGCGAGAACGAGATCCAGAAGGCGGGACCGAACGCCTCGGGTAGACCGTGGCCGCAGCCTCGGACCAACCGCCGAATGGCAACGTGAACCACAGCCCCCACGGCGGAGCGAACACGACCCGATCAGGATGGTCGCGGTGGCTCGGGCCATCCGTGGCCGTGAGTCCCGCCGCGACACCTGCGTTGACGAGATCCGGCTGTGGATCCATCCGCTGTCCGTCGGCGGCGTCAACGACGGGCTGTTCGGACACATCAAGGCGGGAGCACGGCGGCTGACCAACCTGACCCGCCTGGACAACGGCATCATGGCTTACGCGCCCCGTCCGTGACGTGCTCCGCACTGGTTACCCGGCAGAACCCTGATTTCGCAACGCTGGTTGACGGCAGGTGAGCTAGGCACGCCGGTCGTGATCACTGGCGTCGCAAAATCAGGGTCGGCCGCCGATCAGGGGTCGTGACCTCGCTTACGTGGGGAAAGAGGCCTGCGTGGCGTTCTGGGCCGAGCTGATGGATGACAGGTGACGACCTTCGAGGTCGAGCACGTCTTCTCAGAGGGCGAATGGGCTGCGGTGTGATGGCGATACCGCTTCGGGCCCACCGACGCCGAGTCCGCTCTCGGCGTCAACGTGACCCGGGTCAGCGGGGGTCGCGTGATCGAGCAGCTCGGCTACACCAAGACCCCCGGTGGGCTCCCGCTTCCCGAATGACGGCTTCGACCCGACGATGAGCTGAGGCCATCTGGAAGGGTGGGATGCTCAAAGCTGCTTCAGATGATTACGACGTTTTGCCTCTTCAACACCCGGCCGATGGTGGAGTGGTCCAGGTCCGGCACATCCTCCAACAAGGCGACGTGCTGCTCCAGCAGCCGCAGCGACCACCGGAGATACCCGGGCGGCGGTGCCGAGCAGGCCAGCGTGATCAGCCGAGTCTCGACCTCGCCCGTCACCGTCGGTGGCACCGGCGGGCTCAGCCGTTGTTTCCGGCCGATCGTGGCCTGGACATCACCACCGGTCTCAACGAACCGTTTCGCGATCAGCCGGACCGATTCTCCCGACAATCCGACCTGTTCCGCGATCACCGAACGCTCAGCGACCGGCCCAACCCGCTCATCCAGCTCCAGCAGGACCTTCACCCGCATGATCATCCGGACCGGGCGGCTACTGGTGGTCACGACTTTGTTCAGTGCCGAACGATCCGCAGCAGACAACTGCACTGCACCACGTGCGCCTTCGGTCGAGGCATCGCCACCATCTCGTTCCGCCGGGTGCACCCCCTGCCGCAGATACCGCAATGTATAGCGGCGACACCCCTCTGGGCGGGCTCCGATCTCCGGGTGTCGAGAATGTGGCACCGGCTCCGTCCTCGGTACACCAGTGGCCAGGTGAGGCCCGACGACGAAGAAGGCGAACCACCATGACGAGTCAGCGGATGGCCCACGACCGACCCGAACGATCCGCTGCGCGACCCAGAAACGATTAGGAGGATGACGGTGCAACCGAACGAGATCATCGAGGTTCTGAGCCGACCGATCAGCCGGGAGCTGTTGGCCCGCGACCTGACCCGGTTGGCCTATGTCGCGAAGGACGGCACCCCCCGCAATGTCCCGATCGCGTTCACCTGGAACGGTTCGGAGATCGTCATGTGTACGACGAAGAACGCGCCGAAGCTCCCCGCACTCCGCCACAACCCGACGGTTGCCCTGACGATCGACACCGAGGTGCACCCACCCAAGATCCTGCTCATCCGCGGGCGGGCGGAGCTGGACTTCGTCGATGGGATCCCGGAGGAGTATCTCCGGGCGACCAGCACCTACGTGATGACGCCCGAGCAGCGGGTCGAGTGGGAGGCCGAGGTGCGTTCGCTCTACCACGACGGCATGGTCCGGATCGTCGTCACCCCGACCTGGGCGAAGCTGATCGACTTCGAGACCACGCTGCCGAGCGCGGTCGAGGAACTGGTCCGGCAGCGCGAGGAGCGTCGGCACGGCGGATCATCCACGTCTCAACCATCCAGCCCTCAACCTGGTCGCGGTACGCGGAGTCGGTGAAGGTCTGCCGGGAAGGTTCCCGGCGCGATGTCGAGTATCCGCCCGCGGATCCGTCCCCGGAATGAACACGGCCACACTGGGCCGTACAGCGAAGGAGAAAATGATGGCCAAATACCTGCTGCTGAAGCACTACCGGGGTGGCCCGGCCCCCCTCGTCGACATTGCTCCGGCGGACCAGTGGATTCCGGAGGAATGGGACGCGCACCACCAGTTCATGGTCGCCTTCGCGGCCCGGCTGGAGGAGACGGGTGAGTTCGTCGACGCCCAGGCGCTGGCGCCCGACGGTGCGTTCGTGCGGTACGACGGCGCGGGGCGGCCACCGGTGACCGACGGACCGTTCGTCGAGACCAAGGACCTGATCGCCGGGTGGTACGTCATCGACGTGGAGTCGTGGGACCGGGCGGTACAGCTGGCGGGGGAGCTGTCGGCGGCTCCAGGGCCCGGCGGCACGCCGATCCACGAATGGCTGGAGGTTCGGCCGTTCCTGGCCGACCCGCCCACGGTCACCGAGTGAACGAGGCGCTGCTGCGCGACCTCGTACCCGTGGTGATCGGCGCCCTCGTCCGGCGCGGGGCCGACTTCGCGCGGGCGGAGGACGCCGTGCAGGACGCCCTGGTCGAGGCCGCCCAGGGCTGGCCGGATGATCCGCCGCGAGACCCCAAGGGCTGGTTGATCACCGTCGCTTGGCGCAAGTTCCTCGACGCCGCCCGCGCCGACACCTCACGGCGCCGGCGCGAGGTGCGTATCGAGGGCGAGCCCGGGCCCGGACCGGTCGGGGCGGTGGACGACACGCTCCAGCTGTACTTCCTGTGCGCGCACCCGTCCCTGACCCCGGCCTCGGCCGTCGCGCTCACGCTACGCGCGGTCGGCGGCCTGACCACGCGTCAGATCGCCCAGGCCTACCTCGTGCCGGAGGCGACCATGGCCCAGCGGATCAGCCGGGCCAAACGGACCGTCTCGGGCGTCCGCTTCAACCAACCCGGGGAGGTCGCCACGGTGCTTCGCGTGCTCTATCTGGTCTTCAACGAGGGTTACTCCGGCGCCGTGGACCTCGCCGCCGAGGCGATCCGGCTCACCCGCCAGCTGGCGGCGAAGTCCCAGGACGTGGAGGTCTCGGGCCTGCTTGCGCTCATGCTGCTCCACCACGCTCGGCGCCGGGCCCGGACCCGCACCGACGGCAGCCTGGTGCCCCTCACCGAGCAGGACCGCAGACTGTGGGACACCCGGCTGATCGCCGACGGCGTCGACGTGCTCCAGGCAGCCCTCGCCCGCGACCGGTTGGGGGAGTTCCAGGCCCAAGCCGCCATCGCCGCGCTGCACGCCGACGCCCGGACGGCCGAGGAGACCGACTGGGTGCAGATCGTCGAGTGGTACGACGAACTGGTGCGGCTCACCGACAACCCGGTGGTCCGCCTCAACCGGGCCGTCGCGCTCGGCGAGGCCGACGGTCCGCGGGCCGGTCTGGCCGCGCTGGCCGAACTCGACCCCGCACTGCCCCGCCACACCGCCGCCGCGGCGTACCTGCACGAGCGTGACGACGACCCGGTGACGGCGGCCCGGCTCTACGCCGAAGCCGCCCGATCAGCGCCCAGCCTCCCCGAACGGGACCACCTCACGCGGCAGGCGGCGCGGCTCAACGCGCTACTGCGCCCTTGAGCGGCGAGCTTGACCGGCGAGTTTGACCGGCGAGTTTGACCGGCGAGTTTGAGGGGTGGGCGCCTGGGCACCCCCGGAGCGCGACGGCCTGCCCACCGTGGTCGCCGGCCGGAGCGCCACCATGGACCGCACTGATCGGAGTGGGCGCACTCCGACACCGGTGGGCCTTTGGCGGGCTTGGGTCAAAAGGCCAGCCGGAAGGCGGTCCAGGTCAGGCCGATGAGTCCGGCGCTCGCACAGACCGCGGTTCGCACCACAGCCTGGCGTTCGGCCAGCACCCGGCCCAAGACCCAGATCACCGCGGTGACCAGCAACACGACGATCGTCTGGGCGGCGTCGATGCCGACGTTGAACGCCGCCAGCGCACCCACGTGGTGGGCGGTGGAAAGGCCGAGGCCACCCAGGCTGCTGGCGAACCCGAGACCGTGCACCAGCCCGACCAGCGCGGCGATCCAGGGCCGGATGCCGTCGCCCTTCCCGCGGACGGCCAGCACCGCGGCGGCGACGATGGAAAGGGTGATCGCCGGCTCCACCCATTCCGCCGGGACCGAGACGACCGCGAAGTAGGCGAGGCAGAGGCTCGTTGCGTGGCCGATGGTGAACGCGGTGACGAGCCGGACCACGCGCCCGATGGTGGCCCGGGTCACCGTAGAGCCCACCACGGCGAACGTGAGCACCACCAGGAAGAGCAGGTGGTCCGGGCCGAGGCGTACGTGGTCGACGCCGGTGACGAAGAATGACCGGGCGGTCGCAGCGAGGTTGAGTGAGATCGATGCCGCGCCGTCGTCCCCGAGCCGACCGGCGACCGTCCCCTCGGGCCCGGACACCAGCACGTCCCCCTTCGGCGACGTCAAGGACCACGCCACGTCCACGCGCGAGACGGCGCCGTCATGGGGCCCCGTCGCGAACAGCACCTCCACGTACTTCGACGCTGCGTCCTGGCCGTTACCGGCCGGCCCCGGCCCGGCCCCGATGATGACGGCCTCCCGGCCGTCGACCTCGACGCGTACGTGATCACGCAGGGTGTTGACGAGGCTCGCGGTGACCGCGCTCTTCTGCGCCCGCAGCTCTTCGGCGTCGAGGAGACCGTCGCCGGAGGTGTCCTCGTAGCCGATCTCGGTGAAGAGCACCGGTGCCGTGCCGAGGACGCGGCGATCGGTCACGGTCAAGGCGATGGCGTCGCCGGTGTTGTCGTGGGCCGAGGCGGAGGCCGCGCCCATCAGGTTCAAGGCGGCGCATCCGAGGACGACCAGGGTCGCTCTGAGCCAGCGAGTACGCATCTGCGACACCGGTCAGCCTCCGGGCGGCCGAGCGCCGCCGCTCGACGCCCCGCCGCCGGGCCCCCCGCCATCCGGTCCCCCACCGCCGGACCCCCCGCCATCCGGTCCCTCGCCACCGGGAAGGGCGGCCTCGGAGTTGTCGGGGCTGGTCAGCCTGGATTCGGCCGTCGCGCCCACCCGGCAGGTCGGCAGGTTCGGGGAGTCGTAGGTGAGGTGGTAGTGGTAGGTGTTGCCGAACTCGGCGGTCTCGGAGGTGTGCCCGGAGCACTTGTCGAGGTCGTCGGGGATGGCTTGGTCCTCCTCGGGGCCGTAGATGCCGTACCCGTCGTACGCGAAGCCGACCAGCGCCTCGGCGTCCTGGTCGACCGAGCAGGTCACGCCGGCGTTGGCCTGGTCGAGATTGGCCTGGATGGACTCGGCGCCGAAGTGCCAGTGGTAGTAGCCGGACGGGTCGATGTGACCGCCGCAGGCGTCGAGGGCCGGCAGCCCGCCTCGGTCAGCCACCGAAGGCGCGTCGCCGAAGATCGTCACCCCGTCGAGGGCCAGCCCAACCTGCGAGATCGTGGCGAGGTCGGTGGCCGCGTCGAGCTTTTCGGGACTAGTCGGGATCAAGACCTGCAGATGGAACGAGTCGTCGGCCGTGGCCTCCAGGCACGAGTTCGCCGTGGTCGAGGAGGAGGCAGCGCCCTTCGCCGGGTCGGTGATGGTGATGTTTCCGTCAGCGTCGGCGAACTCATAGCCCTGGGACGTCATCAGGTCCCAGAAGTCGCCGTCGAGGGCGTAGAGCCCTGGCTGGTCCCCGTCCCACACCCAGATGCCGCCGACCTCGCTGGTGGTCGCTGGGCAGTACGTTCCGTCGGTGTCAGCGGTTGAGGCCAGACTGGCGACCTCCAGCTGGTAGCACGTGGTCTCGCTGCCGTTCTCCAGCGTGCAGTCCACCGTCTTCGCCTCCGAGGTCAGGGCGCCGTCGGCAAAAAGCGAGCTGAGGACCGCGGTGCTTTGGCGGGCGGCGGTTCCCGAGGTGGCGCCGGAGGGTCCGGTCGAGCTCGACCCACAGGCTGCGGTCAGCACCAGCGTCGCCACCAGGCCTACGAGCACGTGTCGGGTGCGGACTGGCGTGGCCACTCCTCGGTCAGGGCTGGGGGTCGGCGGTCGCGGGGGAGCCGGCGGTGCTTCCGGATGCATCACCGGCGCGCGCCGCCGCCGGGCGGGCCTCCCGCTGCGTCCTCGGACTCGACGGTCTGGCCGACCAGGCAGGCGATCACCTGATTCTTGGCCGCGGGGTTGGCGTGGTAGTGGTAGCCGTCGGCCTCGGTGGTGTGCCCGTTGCACTCGTCGAGGTCGTCGGGTGTCTCAGCCTCCTCGAACGGACTGTGCACGGCGTAGCCGTCGAGCGCGTAGCCGAACTGCGCGGTGTCGCCTTCGGCGGCCTCCCCGACCTCGGAGCAGCCGACCGCCCCGTGCAGGTGGTAGCCCTCGTTCGGATTGAAATGGCCGCCGCAGTCGTCGAACGCGGCAATCGTGTAGGCGCCGAGGATCTGCTCCACCGGCGCCGACGCGTCGATGCGCACCCCGTCGAGGGTGACTCCCAGGATTGCTTGCGCGCTCGCTGACTTTTCCGCCGCTACCGGCGTCGTGGGGATGAGCACTTCACTGGTGATGGGCTCACCGTTCTCGAGCCACGCGACCTTTCCCTCGATGCAGTGATTCGCCAGGGCGGGGTCGACGTCGGGGCGGGCGGCCGCCTCGAACTCGGCCTGGGTCTCGGTGACCAGCACCTTGCCCTCGTCGTCGTACATCTTCCAGCCGTCGTCGCTGTACGTCTCGGCGAGGCCCTTGATGAACGCCCCGTCGAGGTCGTACTGATTCTTGCCGTCGAACCAGATGCCGCCCTGGTCGGCGCTATCGGTGATCGTGTTCGGGCAGAAGGGGCCCACCTCGTGGTCGACGGGGTAGCCGGAGACCGTGATCCGGTAGCAGGTCGTCTCGGCCCCGCCACTGAGGGTGCAGTCCTCGGTCGTCGGATCCTTGGCCAGGGCACCTTCGAGGAACCGGCTGGTGTCGAGACCGGCCGTCGTCGTGGGCGTACCGGATGCGGTTCCGGATGTGGATCCGGATCCGGACCCGGAGTCGCTGCAGGAGCCCAGCAGGAGTACGCCGATCAGTGGTGCCACCAGCAGTGGGAATCGTCGGATTGATCGGAACGCTCCCGTGCCGCCATGAAGTTCGTGGTCCATGATCGAAGCATGGTGGTGACCACTGTGACGGCTCTGTGGAGCCGTTCACAGCCTCACCACAGGTTGCTCACCTTGGATGGCACCGATGCGCTCTGCTGTGACCCCGGCGATCCCCCGCCGGATCCTGGTTGTCGAGGACAACCCGTCGATCAACGACGTCGTGGCCACCGCACTCCGGTTCCAAGGCCATTCGGTCACCCAGACCGCCGACGGGCGGGCAGGCCTAGAGCTCGCACTGGCGGGCGGGCTCGACCTCCTCGTACTGGACGTCATGCTCCCGGGCCTCGACGGCTTCGAGCTGTGTCGCCGCCTGCGCGAGGCGGGGTCGGACGCACCGATCCTCTTCCTGACCGCGCGGGACGAGACCGAGAACCGTATCCGTGGCTTCGCCACCGGCGGGGACGACTACCTCACGAAACCCTTCAGCGTCGACGAGCTGGTCATGCGGGTGAGGGCGATCCTGCGTCGCAGCGGGGCCGGTGAGCCTCCCGGTCTGCTGCAGGTCGGGACCTTGACCCTCGACCCCGCGGGCCGCGAGGTGCGCCGGGCCGGTGTTCTCGTCGACCTCTCGGCGACCGAGCACAAGTTGCTCGAGCACCTCATGATCAACCGAGGCGTCGTGGTGTCGAAGGCCCAGATCCTCGCGAGTGTCTGGGGTCAGGACTACGACGGCACGGAGAACGTCGTCGAGCTGTACGTGGGCTACCTGAGGCGCAAGCTTGACGACGGTCACCCTCAGTTGATCCACACCCGACGCGGCCTCGGCTACGTCCTGCGTGAAGAACCTCGATGAGCCGCCTCTCGCTGCGCTGGACGATCCTCCTGCCGCTCCTGGCCACGATCACCGTCGGCTTCGTCGTGTTCGCGATCTACATCGACCAGAGCGATCGCGCGACCGGGCTGGCCGCGATCGACCGGGAGCTCGCTCGCGCCGAACGCGCCGAGCTGGCCCCACCCGCCGGTCCACCGAACGTGACGACACCACCGACCTCCGGGCCCAGCCCCACCGTGGGGGTGGACCCGCCCGTACAGCTCACCCTCTCGTCCGAGGGCGACGTCACGGCCGCGCGGGGCAGTGCGAACCCGTTCTCCCGCGACACCCTCGCCGCCCTGGCCTCCACCGACGTGCGCACCACCACCGAAGTTGGGGAGTACCGGATCCTGGTGTCGCCACAACCCGACGGGCAGGTCCGGGTCACTGCCCTGTCCCTCGCGGGTTACCGCGCCGCGACCGGCGCCCTGCGGCAGAACCTGGTCCTCGGCGGCTTGGTCATCGCGGTGCTCGAGTCCGCGGTGGCATGGTGGCTGGCGGGGCGGCTGGTCCGGCCCCTGGCGACGATGGCGGCCACGGCGAACCAGATCGCCGGCGGCGCGCTCGATACCGAGGTGCGGCGCGCCGGCGGTTCCCGCGAGGTCGTCGACTTGTCCATCGACATCGAGCGGATGGTCGCCCGCCTGCGGGCCGCTCTGGCCGAGAGCGAAGGGTCCGCGGCCGTGGCGACCCAGGCCCGCGACGACATGCAGCGCTTCCTCGCCGACGTCTCCCACGAGATCCGCACGCCGCTGGCCGCACTCAAGGGGTACAGCGACCTCTACGAGGGAGGGATGCTGGCGGAACCGGGTGCGTTGGACCGCGCCATGTCGCGCGTCGGCAGCGAGAGCGTCCGGCTGCACAGCCTGGTGAACTCGATGCTGGAGCTGGCGCGCGACGGCAGGACCCGACCCCATATCGAGGTGGACGTCGACGTGGCTCAGGTGGTGCGGGCGGTGCTCGACGACCTGCAGGCGGCGTACCCGGAACGTCAGATCGACCTCCAGATCGGTGACGTACGCGACACCTCGGTGGTTGGCGATCCCGCCCGGGTTCACCAGGCCATCCTCAATCTCGGCGTCAACGCCTGCACCCACACCGACGCATCCACGCCGATCGCCATCCTGATCGAGTCGACGACGTCGGTGCTCGCGATGAGCGTGATCGACCACGGCGCCGGGATCGACGAGGCTGAGCAGCAGAGGATCTTCTTGCCCTTCTATCGGACCGACCCGTCCCGAGTCCGCGACGACCACAGCGGGGCCGGTCTCGGCCTGGCCCTCACCCGACAGATCGCCGACGAGCATCATGGATCGGTCAGCGTCCACTCAACCCCCGGCGGCGGTTCGACCTTCACCCTGCGCCTTCCGCAGGTCGGTCGAGAAGGCGCCGTACCAACCTCCTGACCCGACGTTCCCCAGCTCATTCAGCTCGGCGAGCTGGTCCGCGCGGGTACGCCAGCGATCGGCGACGCCGGGGAGGTCACGGACGGCGTGCACCGCCCATGGCCTCCACTCAATCCGCTCGTACGCCCGCGGGGCCTCTTCGAGTCGCGGTTCGGGGCCGTTCGGTCGCGCATCGCGAACGCGGTCAAGCCGCGGTAGTGCCTCGGGCCCGCAGGGGCTGGAGGCTCGCGTCGACCGCGATGGCTTGTCCGCCGTATCCGTCCAGTGGGCGAGTCTCTCGGCTGACCGCCGCCAGCAGCTCCGCGGACAGCTCCCGGTTCCGTGCGGGGTGGTGTGGCCGCTCGTTTTGACGGGTGCGATGGAGAACGTGCGCGGGGGTGGCGTGTGGGGTGTGGTGGCTCGTTTTGACGGCTGCGATGGAGAACGTACGCGGGTGCGGGGTGTGGCGGCTCGTTTTGACGGCTGCGATGGAGAACGTACGCGGGGGCGGCGTCTAGCGGCTCGTTTGGACGGCTGCGATGGAGAACGTGCGCGGGGGCGGCGTCTGGCGGGTCGTTTTGATGGCTGCGATGGAGAACGTACGCGGGGGCGGCGTCTAGCGGCTCGTTTTGACGGCTGCGATGGAAGACGTACGCGGGTGCCGGGTGTGGCCGCTCGTTTGGACGGGTGCGATGGAAGACGTACGCGGGGGCGGCGATCCGGCTGATCTTGCGTCACGTCATCGTGCTTCGACGGTCATCACCTTCCTGAGGTGCAGCAGGTAGAGGCCGTAGGTCGCAGTGCCGCCCGCGGTGGCCAGCGACACCAGGGCTCCCGCCAGTTCGGCGGGGATCACCCGCGAGCTGATCGACCAGATTCCGAGCACGGCGCAGGTCACCACCCAGCCGGCGACGGAGAAGTCGATCCTCCGGCGGAAGAGGAACCCGAAGGGGACGAAATGCAGTCCGACGATGAGCGCGATCGAAGGCTGCAGGTACGCGGCGGCGTCGTTGGCGATCAACAGCCCGGAAACCGCGCCGATCACCAGACCTTCCGAGCCGAAGGTGATGCCATACCCGAGCTGCAGGGTGCGCCGGCGGTGCGTACGGTCGTCCGATGACGCCGCGGGAAAGGTCCCGGAGGACCACACGAGCCCTATGCCCCTCATGAGGTAGATGGTCGCCAAGGCGCCGAAAACAATCACCGCCCCGACGCCGATCCCGATCGGCAGCCCGACCAGGGACCAGAGCGCCCAGGACATCGTGAACAGCGCCATGAGCAGCAGCCCGATCCCGGCGAAAAGGACGACGGGACGGCTGGCCCGGAGGCTGCTTGCGGCGCTGCTCACGGGTAATCCGCGTTCGGTGACGCCGGGAACCGATAGCGCAGCACGCTCGTGCCCCGCCGGGAGATGGCGGTGCTGTGGGCGGCCAGTCGGGTGATCAGCCGAAGGGCCGCCGGGTAGGCCGCGACCTCCGGCTCGCGAGTCAGGAGGATCTCCTGCGCCAGCCTCAACCGGGGCTCCCAGCGCTCCGGATCGTGGGGGTCGTCGAATCCGGGATTGGCGACGACGTCCGCGATCGAGGCGGTGCCGCGGTATCGCTTCAGCACCCACACGTGAAATCGCGTGTAGCCGTTGAACGCGATCTCGCCGCTCGGGAAGTGGTCGACGAGCCGGTGCAGCAGGGTTTCGAACGAGTCCTGGGCGAGGAAGGCAATCAGGCCGTCGGCGACGATCACGGCGGGCCGGCCGGTGGGGACAGCGTCGAGCCAGCCGGGGTCGGCCAGGTCCGCGGCGATGTCATGGGCCCGGGTCGTCTGTCCGATCGCCTCGGCGCGCAGCGCAACGACCTCAGGAAGGTCGATGCTGTACCAGTCGACCCCGGGAGGCGACGCCACGCGGGAGATCCGCGAGTCCAGGCCGGCGCCGAGGTCCAGCACGACGGCGTCAGGGTGCCGGGCGACGAAGTTCCTCACGATGGTGTCGAGCTTCTTGGCCCTCAGCGCGATATCGCTCACCGAGCTTGCCGGCATGGGGAAGTTTGAGGCGTCATAGCCGATTCTCGTCAAGATCTCGCCGGCGGTCGGGTCGCCCAGGAACGGGCGCGGGCTGCGGTTGTCGAGCGCGCGGCCGCTCTGGGTCAGGTAGAGACTGGCCTCAACCGGGGTCAGGGTCGGCCGGGACGGTCCGGCGTCGTGGATCGATGTCATGCGTGGTTCTCCCTTCGATGTGCGGAATCGTGGACCTGCGTCTGGTGGCAGGGGCTCGCGGCGTCACTGCAGGTTGGCGTTGCATGGCCGGGTAGGTCTCGGGCGAACCACCGCTGAGGTCAAGGAGGGCCGCGTCCATCACCAGCAGCGCGCCCTGCTCGAACCGGGTGCCGCCGAACTGGTGGGTGGGCCGGGCCGCAAGTTCGAGTACGGGGCCGAGCGGACCCGTTGGCCGTCGAACCGGTCGGTGATCATCGAGCGCTCCGCGTCCCGGACCGCGCCGCTTTGGTGGTCGAGCTCCCACGGCCGAGCGAAGAGGTCTGCTTCCGGAAGTAGCCGGCCGCCCAGGCGGGGAAGGCGTCAGCGGCGCCGGTCCAGCCGACGTAGCCGTCGGGCCGGACCAGGGTGAGCCGGCCGGGATTCCCGTCGGCCCGCGGCTGCGCCGCATCGACCGGGTCGGGGAGCGCTGCGGGAACGCGTCCGAGCAGGACGAAGCGGCCTCCCCGGAGTGCGTCGGCGAGCGTGCGCCCGTCCTGCAGTTCGAGGTTCGAGGCGCGGGTGCCGACTCGCGGATCCGAGCCTGGAGGTGCGGGATAGCGCACGCCGATCCCGGAGATCGTGTCGGCGATCCGGGTGGCGATCGGCGGAATCCCCAGCAACGCCGCCGACACAGTGTTGCGGGCCGTCCGGGCCCAGCGGTGCTGGACCAGGGCCAGCCGGACCAGGAGTCCGCTGCTGCGCAGCACTTGCCGGCCCACGGGGTGACGCTCGGAATTGTAGGAATCCAGCAACTCCTCGCCGCCCCAGCCGGCCACCGCGGCCGCGAGCTTCCAGCCGAGGTTGGCCGCATCCTGGATGCCGGTGTTCATGCCCTGTCCGCCGGCCGGGGAGTGGCAGTGTGCTGCATCCCCGGCCAGGAACACCCGTCCCACCCGGTACGTCGGGACCTGCCGCTCATCGCTGTGGAACCGGGAGAGGAAACGGGGATCGTGCATCCCGAAGTCGGTGCCCAGCGCCCGGCGAGTGGCTTCGCGCACTTCGGCCAGCTCGACCGGCGCGGAATCCTCGACCTGGTGCTGGCGGTTCCAGGCGAAGACGCGGTACCAGCCATCTCCGAACGGGGCGATGAAGGCGAAGGCATCGCCGACCCCGTTCACGGCCAGGACGTCGGCCGGTGGGTCAGACAGGCGCACATCGGCCAGCATCAGCGAGCGCACCACCGACCGACCCGGGTAGGGGAGCCCGAGGGCACCCCGGACAACGCTGCGTACGCCGTCCGCACCCACCACATACGACGCGCGGTAGCAGCGCCCAGCGCCGTCGGCGGTGCGCACCCGCACCTCCACGCCGGTCGAGTCCTGGCTCAGTCCCGTCACCTCGCTGCCACCGGTGATCGAGACACCGAGCCGACGGAGACGACGGGTGAGGACCTCCTCGGTCCGGGACTGCGGTGTGATGAGCAGTGACGGGTATCGGCTGGGCAGCTGCGAGAGGTCGATCGCGGCCCGGCCGTAGAGCTCCAGCTTGCTGATCGTCGTGCCGGTCGCTGCCAGCTCGTCGGCCACGCCGCGGATCTCCAGCTGTTCCATGGTCCGGGCGTGTACGGCGAACGCCCGGGCCAGGTTCGAGTCTTTCAGCCGCCGCTCAAGCAGCACGACGCGTACGCCGGCCTCGGCGAGATCCCCGGCCAGCAGGAGCCCGGTGGGCCCTGCGCCGACCACCACGACATCCGCGTGCCCGCTCACCTGTGGACCCATTGATCTGTCCCTCCTCGCGTTCGTTCTCCTCCTCGTCACGGTAGGACGGCGGGGACCCGGGGGCGTCCCACTGAAGTGGCAGCGACGGTGGGAATGACCGGCGGAAATCAGTGCAGGAGGCCCAGGGCGCGGGCCTGGGCGACCGCCTCGGTGCGGTTCGCGACGCCGAGCTTGGCGAACAGGTGGCTGACATGCCGCTTGACGGTGTCCACACCGATGAACAGTTCCTCGGCGATCGCCCGGTTCGGCCGCCCCGCGGCGACCAGACCCAGCACTTCCAGTTCCCGAGAGCTCAACGGCTCGAGCAGCCCCGGCACCGCGACGGTGCCGGACCGCGAGACCGGCAGGACGGGCGTACCCTGCCGGTCGAACCCGGCGGCCAGATCGCTGAGGAACGCTCGCGACATCCCGGCCGTTCCGGCCAGCGCCTCCAACCGCCGGCCGGCGAGCAGCGGGCGGAGCAGCGTCGCCAGCGCGGCGCCCTCGGCGAGAAAGACCCGCAGGTGACGTTCGGGTGCGGCCAGGATGAGCGCCTCGGACAGCGCCGCCTGCGCGTGACTCTCGTCGCCGCAGGCGGCGTGAGCCAGCGCGGCCAGCACCTGCGTCGCGATGATGTCGCCGGTGCGGCCTTGGGCGACGGCCAGCGCCCGCCACCGGTCCAGCATCGGCACCGTCGGCTGCGGGTCACCCTCGGCGATCAGCACCCGGGCCAGCATCCGATACTCGCTGTCACGGGGATAGGCCGGGGTGTCCTGGACGGCCAGCTCGCGCTCCTGGACCCAGGCCGCTGCCGCGCCCAGGTCGCCCAGGGCAAGCGCCAGCTCGGCTCGTTGTACGCCCAGCGGGATACGCAAGCCGCCCGCCTCGGGCAGCACCGTCGCGGCCTCGTCGATCGCCGTCAGCGCGCCAGCTGGGTCGCCCTCCGCCAGCCGGATCCGGGCCAGCACGACCAGCCCGCCGACCAAGGGGCGTGCGTACGCGAGCCGGCGGCACCGTTCGACGCCCGCGGTCGCCTCCGCGGCCGCTTCGGCCAGCTCGTTGCGTTCGAAGAGCACCCTGGCGGCGCCCACCTGCGACATGCCCGCGAGGTCAGGCGCTGCGGCATCGCCCCGGACGCCGAGAGAGCGGTAGGTGCGCAGCGCTGCTCCCAACCGACCCTGGGCGAGCTGGACGCTGCCGAGGTCGTAGCCGACGCGCTGCAGCACGAGCCACTCGTCCGACGACGACCATTGGCCGAGGATCCCCGCGAAGGCCCGCTCGGACTCGACCACCTGACCCGCCAACCAATCTGACTCGGCCAAGATCACTCGGCACATGGTGCGCAGCAGCTCGTCGGCATCACCCGAACGGGTCAGTGCCAGGTGGGCGAACTCCGCCGCAAGCTGCAGGTCGCCGCGGGCCCGAGCCAGGTCGGCGCGACACAACGCCACACCGGCGGGCAGGTTGGCCAGGATGCTGCTCCGCCGCCCGACCGAAGGCCGATACTGTGGCGCCGGACCGGCCATCTCGACCCCGACCAGCAACGACTCGACGTCGTCCCAGCGGCCCCCGAGAACCCCGAGGATCGCCTGGCCGAACACGAGTCGCGGCCGGCGCCGCAATGCCTCGGCCGGCAGGGCGGTGAGCCACCGCGCCAAGGTGGCAGCCTCGTTGCGACGCCACAACTGGTTCTCCAGATGCTCCTCGACGATCCTGGCCGCGCCGTCGGCGTCGCCGCCCGCGAGGGCGTGGCGGATGGCCTCGTCGGGCAGGCCGTGCTGTTCGTGCCAGGTGGCGGCGGCGCGGTGGAGCACGGGCACCCGATCGGGATTGGTACGCGGCAGGCGGGCCCGCAACAGGTCGGCGAACAGGCGGTGATAGCGCCACCACCGACGCTCCGAGTCCAGTGGCAGCAGGAACAAGTTCGCCCGCTCAACCGATTCCAGCATCCTCTGGCTGTCTGTGCGTCCCAGCACGGCGTCGCACAGCGAGCCAGACAGCCGGTCGAGGACCGACGATTCGAGCAGAAACGTCACAAGTTCGGGCGGCTGGCCGTCCAGCACCTCCTCGGTGAGGT
Organism: uncultured Actinomycetota bacterium; assembly: GCA_963731295.1. Lineage (GTDB taxonomy): Bacteria > Actinomycetota > Actinomycetes > Propionibacteriales > Propionibacteriaceae > Microlunatus. The sequence continues at coordinate 321,192 of CAVSUP010000002.1, read as the reverse complement.
AGTCCAAGACATAGCGGTCGCTGCCGGAGAAGTCGGCGACGAACCGGCTGACGTCGGTGCGCCCGTGTAACGAGAGTGCGGCCAGCTGGAGGCCGGCGGCCCAGCCCTCCGTCCGCTCGCCCAGCGCCGCCAGCGCGGTGTCGGGCAAATCCGCAACCGCGGCACTCAGCAGCTCGGCCGCCTCGGCGGCTGTGAAACGCAGGTCCGCCGCCCGCACCTCGGCCAGCTGGCCCCGAGCGCGCAACCGCGCCAGCGGCAACGGCGGGTCGCTGCGGCTGGACAGGATCAGGCGCAGGGATCTGGGCAGGTGATCGAGCAGGAACGCGACGGACCGGTGCACATCGGGGGTCTCGATCAGGTGGTAGTCGTCCATCACCAGGACCACGTCCTGGTCGGCACCGGCCAAGCCGTTGATCAATGCCGTGACGGCCGCCATGACCGACGTCCATCCCATACCGCCGACCAGCACGCCCGCCCGCTCCGCCACCCCGGGACGAGCATCGTCAAGGGCGGCGGTCAGGTGGCGCCAGAACCGTACGGGGTCGTTGTCCGCTTCGTCGAGCGAGAGCCAGGCCACCGCCCGGCCGTCGTCGCGCGCCCAGTCCGCGAGGAGGGTCGACTTACCGAATCCGGCGGGGGCGCAGACCAGGACCAGCTCATGCCACGTAGCGGCCTGCAACTGCCGCAGCAGCCGAGGGCGGGCCACCCGTCCCGGACGGGCTGCCGGAACGGCCAACTTGGTCGCCAAGAGCAGATCGCGCGCCGGGTCCGCTGTCGCTGACTCCGCCAAGGTCGCCTCCAGTCGAATTCTGCCACCGATCGGATCCCACCGCCTGTCCCACTTTCGCGGGATGTCCTGCCCGTCCCCGGCGCCTAGCGTCTGGCCTCAAGACGACAACCGAGTCGAGCACCGAGACGAGGAAGGGGACTGCGGATGGCAACGACCGAATACGCGATCCGCGTACGGGGAGCCCTGGACCCCGCCTGGTCGTCGTGGTTCGAAGGCATGAGCATTCGCAGCGACCAGCCGGGCGAAAGCGTGATCACCGGGCCGGTGGCCGACCAGGCGGCGCTGCACGGGCTGCTGACCAAGATCCGCGACCTCGGGCTGCCGCTCATCTCGATTCATGAGCAACCACAGGAGGAACCATGAAGGTACTGGTCGCGGGTGCGAGCGGGGCAATCGGACGCCAGCTCGTCCCCCAGCTGGTGGCGGCCGGCCATGAGGTCGTCGGACTCGCCCGTACGGCGTCCCCACTCGCCACGCTGGCGGTGGACGCGCTCGACCGGCGCGCCGTCGGCGACGCAGTCAGAGATGTTGCCCCGGACGCCGTCGTCAACATGCTGACCGCGATCCCCGCCCGGCTGAACCCCCGACGGACGAGAGACGATTTCGCCCTCACCAACCGGTTGCGCACCGAGGGGACCGCAAATCTGCTCGACGCCGCCCGGGAGAGCGGAGCGCGTCGCATGATCACCCAAGGGCTCGCGTTCCCCTACCAACCCGGCGACGGATTGGCCGACGAACAGACACCGCTGTGGCGGCGGGCGCCCGCCGAGTTCGGCCCCAATCTGGCCGCGTTGCATGAGCTGGAGGCGATGACCAGGGCAGCGCGCGGCACCGTGCTCCGACTAGGCCACTTGTACGGCCCCGGCACGACGTTCGCTCCCGATGGGTCTTTCACCGAGGACGTCCGCGCCGGCAAGGTGCCCATTGCCGGTTCTGGTGCCTCGGTGTTTTCGTTCATTCACGTCGCCGATGTCGCGTCCGCCATCGTCGCCACCCTGGACCACCCGGTGCCCGGCGTACTGAACATCGTCGACGACCACCCGACCCCGATCGGGGAATGGCTGCCCGAGCTCGCCGAGGTGCTCGGAGCACCGCCGCCACGACGACTGCCGCGCCCGCTCGTCCGGCTTGCAGCCGGCGCCTGGGGAGCCGCCTATCTCGGCGGGCTGCGCGGAGCGGACAACTCCCGGGCTAGTCGGGTGCTCGGCTGGCAGCCCCGGATCCGGTCGTGGCGAGCCGAGATGGTCCAGCCCAAAGCGGCCGGGGCTAAGAAGAGGGTCGAAGATGCGACCACTTGAGCTCTCGCTGGTGCTCGTCAATCTGCTGACGTTGGTCGTCTGGGCGGTGCCGCGGCTCCGTGCAGTGCGCTGGACGGGTTACGTGGCGTTCCTGGGGCTCCTGCTTGCCGGCGCCCAGTTGATCGTCGAAGGGCCTCGCTGGCAGATGGTCCCGGCGTATGTGCTGACCGGCCTGCTCTTCCTGGTCTGGCTGCTCTTCCTCGTCGGGCTGGTGCGCCGAGCCGGACCGGCAGGCAGACCGGTCAACCGACTGGGCGTCGGGTTGGGCGTCAGCTTGGGCACCGTGGCGCTGTTGATCTCGGCTGCCCTGCCGATCGCGATTCCCGTGTTTCGCTTCCCGCGTCCGGGCGGGCCGTACGCGATCGGCACCGTCACCTACCACTGGGTCGATGCGAGCCGGCCCGAGGTCTTCACCGCCGATCCGAACGACCATCGCGAGCTGATAGTGCAGGTCTGGTATCCCGCTCGCGCCGACCGGTCGGCACCAGGCGCTCCCTACGTTGCGGACTCGGCGGCGCTCGCGCCAGGGCTGGCCCGGTTGGCGCAGGCAAGCGTCGACCGGCTCTCCCCCGGCTCGAAGATCACGGTCCCTCGGTTCCCCTTCACCCACTTGACCTCCATCAACACCAACGCCGTGGGCGGAGCGCCCGTGGCGGCGGACGAGCCCAGCTATCCGGTGCTGATCTTCTTGGAAGGACTGAACGGCCTGCGCCAGATGAACACCTTCCAGGTCGAGGAGCTGGTGTCGCACGGCTACGCCGTTGCGGCCATCGACCAGCCCTTCACCGCCGCCGAGGTGGTCTACCCCGATGGACGGCAGGTCGATGGACTGTCGAAGGACCAGCTGAATACCTTGCTCCAACAGAGCATCAACCCGGTCACGAAGGCGCCGATCCTGAATGGGCGGACCTTGCCCGACGGCATCATTCCCTACCTGGCCCAGGATGCGGTCTTCACCTTGCACCAGCTCGACCGGCTCAACCAATCCGATCCCACCGGCGTGCTGACCGGGCATCTGGATGTGCATCGCGCCGGCATCTTCGGCATCTCCTTAGGCGGCATCGTCAGCCCCGAAGCCTGCCACCTGGAGCCGCGTTTCCGGGCCTGCCTGGTGATGGAGGCCCCGATGCCGGCCGACGTGGTCACGTCCGGCTTGCGGCAGCCGACGATGTGGATCACCAGCGATGCCGACACCTGGCGCCGCCAGGGTTGGTCGGACCGCGATGTCAGGCAACACCAGACCATGCGGGCCGTGTTCGAGGGACTGCCGGGCCAGGGCTACTTCGTCCAGCTGCCGGGGATGTTCCACCTCAACCTGACCGATGTTCCGCTGCTGATCTCTCCACCGGTGGGCCGGGCCGTGGGTTTGTTCGGCCCGGTCGACGCTGATCGGGTGCATCGCATCGTCAACAGCTACGGCCTTGCGTTCTTCGACCGTCACCTCAAGGGGATGCCGGCCCCGCTGCTCGACGCACCGGCAGCCCAATACCCCGACGGGCAATTCGACGCCCATCGACCTGGGGGGAGTTGAGCAGCATGGTTGAAGTCGGAGCAGGTCGAGGACCCAGCACTGCTTCGGGTCACCGCCAATCGAAGCTGAGGGCCCAGTTCGACGACGGGGTCGCCGACCGCCAGGTGACCCGGTATCTGGTGGCGACCACCGCCGGCACCCGCGGCGTACGCGGCCTCTCTTCTCTCAGACGATCGGGGCGCCCGCATGAAGACCGCCCTCGCGTCGCGGGCCGACCGCTCCCTCACCGAGCTCAAACGCTTCCTCACCAGCATGGAGGAGGGCCGAGCTCCGGCGACATGGATCTCCCAGGGACTCGGTGTTTGCCAACTCCGCCCAGCGAACCCGCCGGGTCTGACGCGATGAAGGGGGTGCGTCGATGACGACGCCAGAGCTCACCCAGCAGAGGGTGGTGATCGTGGGCGGCGGCTTTGCCGGCTTTCATGCTGCTCGGCGTGTGTCCCGGCTGCTCGGTCGCCGGGCGGCCGACCCAGGACATCGCGCGGTTGAGGTGGTGCTGATCAACCCGACCGACTACTTCTTGTACTTGCCGCTGCTGCCCGAGGTGACCGCCGGGATCTTGGATCCCCGACGCGTCTGCATACCACTGACCATGCTGGAGCCTGGCGTCCGGCTCGTCCTCGGCTCGGTGAACCGGGTCGATGTCGACCGCCGCGAGGTGGGTGTCGTCGACGGCGACGGCCGCGCCGCCGTGATGTCCTACGACCGGCTGTTGCTGACCGTCGGCAGCGTCAACCGACTGCTGCCCATCCCGGGCGTCCAGAGGCTCGCGTACCCCTACCGCAGCATCGCTGAGGCCGTCCGGCTGCGGGACCACCTCGTCGACGAGCTCGACCGCGCCGCCACCGTTGTCGGCGGCGTCGCTGCCGGGAGCGAGCACGAACAGGCGGCCCGGTGCACCTTCGTCGTGGTCGGCGCCGGCTACACGGGCACCGAGGTGGTGGCCCAGGGCCAACTGCTCACCCGCGCGCTGGCCCGGAGCCACCCGAGCCTCCACGAGCAGCCGGTCCGCTGGATGCTCATCGACCGGGCACCGCGGATCCTGCCCGAGCTGTCCCCGTCGCTGTCCCGGCCCGCCCACCGGGTCCTGTCGCAACGGGGCGTGGAGATTCGTACCCGGACCACCATCGAGGAGGCGTGCAACGACGGAGTCCGGTTGTCCGACGGGGAGTTCGTGCCGACCCGATCGCTGATCTGGTGCGTCGGGGTACGACCCGACCCGCTCGTTGCGGCCCTGGGCCTGGCCACGGCCTCCGGACGACTCGCCGTCGACGCCTGCCTCGCCGTACCCGGACATCCCGAGATCTTCGCGTGCGGTGATGCCGCCGCCGTGCCCGACCTCACCCGACCGGGCCGGATCACGGCGATGACCGCTCAGCACGCTGTCCGCCAGGGCCGACGGGCCGCCGGCAACGTGGCCGCGTCACTGGGCTTGGGCCGACAACGCCCCTACCGCCACCACGACCTCGGCTTCGCCGTTGACCTGGGTGGCTTCCAGGGCACCGCCGACCCGGCCGGTGTCGCCGTGTCAGGACCGGCGGCCAAGGTCATGACCCGCGGGTATCACCTGGCTGCCGTGCCCGGCAATCGCGTTCGGATCGCTGCCGACTGGCTGCTCAACACCGTCCTGCCCCGGCAAACGGTGCAGCCCGGGCTGACGACGACCAACGGGCAACAGCCGGAGCACGACCTCGAGAGCAATCGGCCGGAGTAGCTCAGATGCGCACTCCTGTCGGGCATTTCACCTCATCGGCTGGTCGCATCCGGTTCCGGGCCGCGTACGCGCACGCGATGTCTCGTCTGCCCAGCGCTGATGCCGTCCTGGATCTACCGACCACCTTTGGCGTGGTGCGCTGTTACCGGTTCGACGGTCCGCACCAGGACCGGAAACCGCTGGTTCTCCTGCCGGGCCGCAGTTCCGCCTCACCGGTGTGGGCAGCGAACCTCCCCAGCTTGGTGCAAGTCGCACCCGTCTACACCGTGGACCTGCTAGGCGAGCCCGGGCTCAGCGTGCAAACCCGGCCCATCAGGAACGCGGCTGACCAGGCTGCCTGGATGCATGAGGTCCTCCTGCAGTTGCCCGAACCGCTGGTCCACCTGCTCGGCGTCTCCATCGGCGGCTGGACCGCCGCCAACCTCGCCGTTCGCGAACCGGCGAAGGTCGCTTCGCTGACGCTGCTGGATCCGGTCTTCGTGTTCGCTGGAATGTCCACCCAGGCCATCATTCGGTCCATCCCGGCCAGCGTCTGGTGGTTACCACGGGTGTGCCGGGACGCCTTCACCAGTTGGACCGCCAACGGCGCCCCGGTCGAACACGATCCGGTCGCGAACATGATCGCGACCGGCATGCAGACCTACGCGCTCAGGCTTCCGGCGCCCAACCGCCTCAGCCCAAACCAGTTGCGGGCCTTGAAGATGCCGGTACTGGTCATCGTGGCCGGCCGCTCACCCATGCACAACGCCGCTGCCGTGGCCGATGGGGCCCGTGCCGCGCTCCGCAACGGCCAGGTCGAGGTCTACGCCGGCGCCTCACACGCCATCAACGGGGAGTACCCGGAGCAGATCGCCGCCGACGTGGCGGCATTTCTTCCTGGGTGACGGCCGCCACCCGCACCGGCCGCGACGCCATCCACCAGGCCGGGCGGGCGATCCGGCTTCCGTTCACCAGACCCGAGTACGACCTGAGCCGGCCCGCAGGGTGGCGACGGGTCCGGCCGGGTAAGTCTGTCCACTGGTCTTTCCCTCGCCGGTGAGGTCGGTGTCGGCGGTGACCGGGGATCCGTCTGGATCCTCGAAGTCGGCGTCGACGAAGCGCACCGGTTCCAGCTCCGCCCCGGTGATCACGCCGGTCACCGCGTCGTTGAACGCGTCGGGCAGCTGAGTTTCCAAATAGACCTGACTGCCTTCGTCGATCACCCGGACCCTGACGCCGTCCGGGTCGAGAACGATCGCACCCTGCTCGGCTTCGAACGGTTCCGCGCCGCCCAGGTAGACGTTGTCGCGGATGTGGACCGGCTGCTTCACGTCCTGGAACCGCTCGTGGTCGCCTCGGGTGGGATCGGCGATCAGCGCGCGGTATTCGTGCATCGAAGCCGGGTGGCCGTTGTAGCCGGCCGTTCCGTATCCGGTGCTGTGACCGCGGTCGAACGTCGGACCGTACGCCAGACCGGCATCGCCGCCGAGAAAGACATTCCCGATGTAGCGATCATCGCCGCCGTGAATCGCCGCATAGCCGGCCACCAGGGTGCTGTGGGGGGCGTGGTACGGGGTGGGGCGCTCGAGGACGGACCGCAACAGGACCGTCCCGCACACGAGATTGTTGACGTACGCGCCCCCCTGGCTGAACGATTCCAGCGCGGCCTCGGACCCGAAGACGTTGTGGTCGATGAGATACGGTCCGTGACTCACCTCGACGAAGAAGTCCCGGGTGTTCGCGTAGAAGAGGTTGCGAGATATCCGCGTGCCCTGGGTCTGCCAGTCCAGCCAGGTGCCGAGGGTGCAATCGTGGATACGGTTGTGGCGGATGACGACGTCGATCGCGGCATGAAGTTTGATGCCGGCGATCTCGTAGCCGTAGAACTCGCGTTTGATCGCGATGTTGTAGATGTGGTTGTCCTCGATGGTGGAGAACACGCAGCCGAGGTGTCCGACGATGCCGTTCTGGCCGCAGTCGAAGATGGTGTTGCGGCGGATGATGTGAGATCCGATGTGCTCCTTGTCCCAGCCGAGGTGGCGAGCGCTGAAAACCGACTCAAGCTGATACTGGTAGCCCGGTTTGTCACCCCGGACCGTCGCGTAGTTGTGGCCGGTAGAACGCTCCTTGCCAATGGAGATGGCTGAGCATTTGGCGTCGTGGATGACGTTGTCCTCGATGATCCAGCCCTTGGCCCAGTTCGGCCCGATGAGTCCCGGCTGGTCGGCCGTCGGAGGGGCCCACGGGGTAGCGGCCTGGGCCAGTTCGAATCCGCGAACCGTGATGTAGTCAATATGGTGCTCGGCGGGGAAGAAGACCGAACGCCGGACGTTGATCTCGACGAGTTCGTCGTTGGGGTCCGCGCCCTGGAAGTTCGCCCAGATCGTCGTCTGGTCGGTTCCGACCTCGGCAAACCAGACGAGTTGCGTCTGGTCGGGGTCGCGGAGTTGGGCAGGCAATTCGGTCCACTGGTCGATCGTCTCGGTGCGGCGCCGCGGATTCGCCACCTCGGTCACCGACGCCACCTCGTAGAAGCTCGTGCCATTGAGATAGACGTCGCCGAGATGCTTCTTCGGGCTGGTTTGATCCGCATACACAATCCAGTCGCCGTCGATCTCCTCAGCGAACGGGTTGAAAGACCCGAAGATCGCGTTGGGTACCGCGACCCGCCACACCGTTGAATGCAGCTGCTGCCACCCGGTCACCGGCTCGGAGCCCTTGATGACGACCTGCTCGTCGGACGCGGCGGTGTAGGTGATGCGCCGCTGGTCGCTGAGCCCGGAGTGACGGGGGCGGACCCACTCCCGGTAGACGCCGCCATGGACCACGACCGTGTCTCCGGGCTGGGCCAGGTCCGCGGCGCGGCTGATGGTCTGGAACGGGTTGAGATCGGATCCGTCGGCCCGGTCAGATCCGGACGGTGCGACGTGGAGTTCTCCTGGCATGGCGTATCGACCCTTCTTCGTCGTCGGTGTGAGAACGCTGATGATCAAGGACAGCAGATCGACCCGCGGTCGGCCTTCGGCGGGTCGGCTGTCGGCGGTCGGCTGTCGTCCGTGCTCCATCTTGCCGAACAGCGAGGACAAGCGTCGGCGCGCAGTAGTCAACCTCCGGCCGAGAAGTAGGCTGCGGGCATGTCTGCCACTGCGCCACCCGGGGAATCCGCACCCGGGGAGCCGTCGCCCCGAGCGACTCTGGCCGAAGTCGCTGCCTTGGCCGACGTATCGATATCGACGGTGTCCAAGGTGCTTAACGGTCGCAACGGGGTCTCGGAGACGACGAGAGCTCGCGTCGAGGCACTCCTGCAGAACCACCAGTACAACCGGCGCAGTCCGGGCCCGAATCACGCTCCCCTGATCGAGGTCCTGTGCTTCGAGATCGACAGCCTATGGGCGACCGAAGCCATCGCTGCGATCGAGCGGGTGGTGCGCGAACATGGCGTCGGCCTCGTCGTCTCGGGAACCAACGACCGCTACAGGCCAGACCTGGCGTGGATCGAGGGAGTCATCAACCGCCGGCCGCTCGGCGTCATTCTCATCGTCGCGGACCTGCCCGCCGCGCAAAGGCATCAGCTCCATTCCCGAAGCATCCCCTTCGTCACCTTGGATCCCGCTGGCGAACCGGTCGCCGACGCGCCATCGATCGGCTCGGCTGACTGGAGTGGCGCGTACGCCGGCACCAAACACTTGATCGATCTGGGCCACCGCGCGATCGCGATCATCACCGGGCCCGACGACATGATGGCGGCGATCGCTCGGCTGTCGGGCTTCACCGCTGCCCTCGATGCTGCTCGTGTTCCGTTGCCTCGCGAGTACGTGCGCCGGGGCGAGTTCCACCACAGTGATGGAGTCAGCGAGGGGCGGGCGCTCCTCTCCCTGCCCACGCCGCCGTCCGCGATCTTCGCGTCCTCCGACGTCCAGGCGCTCGGCGTGTACGAGTCGGCGCGGGCGCTGGGGGTTGCCATCCCGGCGGATCTTTCCGTGGTCGGCTTCGATGACCTCAAGATCGCCCGATGGGCGGGACCCGCCCTGACGACGGTCCGCGTCCCGATCGCCGAAATGGCCGAGCGGGCCGCCCAGATGGTCCTCGGCCTCTCGCCGGAGCGCACACCGGCGCTCGGGCGCATGGATATGGCAACCACGCTCGTCGTCCGAGACAGCACGGCACCTCCACCGAGCTAGACCCGCCGCCAGCGGCGTTCGGACGACGAAACTTTCGTCATCCTCCTTGAAAGTTGACAGACAAAACCCGCGCAAGTATCGTGAACGCATCAGCGCGGGTTTAGCGCTGACGTTGTTGGACAGCGGTGTTCACCACTGATGGCCTAGCGGATCCAGGGTCGTGGAGGGTCGCCGCCGCGTCGAACAAGCGGTGCGGGCGTAGAAGGCTGTGGCACTGCGCGCTGTATCGGTGATGTCGAGCTGCATCGGCCCGACAAAAATGTTCGGGTGCCGCCTAGGCGTCCCGCAGATCAAAGAGGATCTCACGATGAATTTCACCCCCCGACCGAAGGCGCAGCTCAAGTCGCTCGCCGTCCTGGTCTCCGCCGCTCTCGCTTTGACGCTCGGCGCCTGTGGCTCAGGAAACAGCGGCCAAGGGACCACCGAGGACCAGGCCGGATCGGCGACGGCGGGCACGGTGAACTGGTGGGGCTGGACGCCCACCGACGTGGCCACCGCCGACAACTACATCGCCGCGTTCAACCAGGAATTTCCCGACATCAAGGTCAACTACAAGCTGGTGTCGATCCCGGACTGGCAGGCTGCATTGACCCCGGCCCTGCGGTCGGACAATGGTCCGGACGTCTTCGACATGCAACCGGGCTCGTACGTCACCAAGTACAAGTCCTTCACCGAGGACCTGACGCCGGCGATGGCGAAGGCGCTGGGCGACGACTGGCAGTCGAAGGTCGCACCGGCGGGTGTCAGCGGGCTCACCGCGGACGACAAGCTGGTCGCCCTGTCGGTCGGCGCCGTGTACTCCGGCACCGTGTGGATCAACCAGGGTCTGTTCGACAAGTACAACCTCAAGGCACCGACGACGCTGGACGAGTGGGACAAGGTCTGCCAGGACTTCAAGTCGCACAAGCAGGGTTGCTTCGTCCAGGGCGCGGCCGGCGCCGGCTTCGACCAGGACACCTTGCAAGCGATCGCGAACTCCGTCGAGCCGGGCCTGTGGACCCGCGCTTCGAAAGGTGAGGCGAAGTGGAACGAACCCGGAATCGTGAAGACGCTGGACATCTGGCAGCAGCTGTTCAAGCGGGGCATCATGCAGGATGGCGCAGTCGGCTACCAGCAGTACCCGGACGCCAACAACGACTTCCTCACCGGCAAGTACGCCATGGTCATGATGGGAACCTGGTACACCCAGTACTCGACCGACAAGGCGATGACAGCAGCGCTGAAGGCCGCCGGCGTCTCGGGCGCCAAGCCGTTCCCCATCCTGCCCATTCAGTTCCCAGACGTCGCCCAGGCGGGGAATGTCGGGGAGATGTTCGGGGACGCGGACTACGGCCTCGCGGTCTCGAAGAAGTCGAAGAACAAAGCCGCCGCCACGACGTTCGCCACCTGGCTCGCCACTTCGAAGGTCGGCCAGCAGGCAGTCGCTGACCAGTTGAACGACGTCCCGGCGTTGAAAGGGGTCGAGCCCAACTTCGACAAGATCAAGTTCGTCGACCCCGCGCTGCAGGAGGCGCCGGTGAAGGAGCTGCTGGCCAAGGTCGGCACCGTCACCCAACCGCGGTTCGCGCTGTTGAACCAGGATCTCCAGGACGCGTTCTTCGCGGCGGCGACGTCGACGGCCACCGGGAAGGCCACCCCGCAGGAGGCGGCGGACACGCTGCAGAAGGCGGCGGAGGCGGCGGCCCAGTAGTGCATCCCTTCCGACGACGACTCGAGCGGTGCGAGAAGGAGTGCGGCTGATGGCGGAAACAACGATTGAGGAACGCGGCGTCGGATCCAGGAGAGCCCGACCGGCGGCCGGCGGCGTCGTCGTCAGGCGTCGTCGTCGCCTGCGGGCGCACGGCCTGCCCTGGATCCTGCCGGCCCTCGTCCTGTGTGTCGGGCTTCTGTACTACTGCATCGCGTACACCGCGGTCATCTCCACCTGGAACTGGGACGGGATCGATCCCGCGCCGGACAAGGTGGGAGTGCGCAACTATGTGCGCATCTTCGCCGACCCCATCTTCTGGGGTGCCATCCGGCACACGGTCGTGTTCTTCATCATCACCTTCGTCGTGCAGACCGTCCTCGGCCTGGTGTTCGCCGTGCTCCTGCACTCGAAGGTGAAGCTCGCCGTGCTGTACAAGGTGCTCATCTTCATTCCCGTCGTCCTGGCCCCGGCGATCACGGCGCCGGTCTTCCGACGGATGTACGCGCCTGATGGCCAGTTCAACTGGTTGCTTGAGCACATCGGTCTCGGCTCGCTGGCCCAGCCGTGGCTCGGGCAGGAGAGCACCGCACTGCCGGTGATCATGGCCATCACCGTGTGGCAGTGGACGGGTCTCACTTTCGTCCTCTATTTCGCGGCCATGGGCCAGATCGACCAGTCCGTGCTCGAGGCGGCCCGGATGGACGGCGCGAGCAACATCCGCACCCTGATCAGCATCATCTGGCCGGGGGTGCGAGGGACGACGCTGGCCATGGCGATCCTGAGTGCCATCGGCGCGCTCAAGACCTTCGACGTGCCCTACCTCGTCACGGTGGGTGGCCCGAACTACGCCACCGAGTTCCTCGGCACCTACATCTACCGGAAGACCATCCCGCAGTCCCATGTGGGCTACGGCGCTGCACTGTCCATCATCCTGCTCGTTCTCGCGCTGGTCATGGCGATCGTCCTGCAGGTCCGTGGAAGAGAACGGGAAGGGAAGCGCTGATGTTTGATGTACGGAGCCGCTGGGGCCGCATCCTGCTGCAGGCCGTCGTCACGCTGCTGGTCCTGCCCTTCGTCTTCCCGCTCTTCGCCATGGTGCAGGGGTCACTGGCCGGCGATGGGTGGGGAAACTATGCCGCGGTCCTCGCGGTTCCGGGCCTGTGGCGATTCTTTCTGAACACCGTGGTCATCGCGGCCGGCGTGATCGCCATTGTTTACGTTGTCACCATGCTCGCCGCCTACGGCTTCGGGAAGCTGCACCTTCGGGGACGCGAGGTCTACTTCTGGCTTCTCCTCGCCTGCCTCACGTTGCCCGAGGTCGTGCTCCTCGCCCCACTGTTCACCACCGCCCAGACGCTCGGTTTCTTCGACACCTACTGGGCGGTGATCATGCCGCTGGCCGCGCTGCAAGTGCCGTTCGCGGTGCTCCTGGCTCGCAACTTCGTCCAGGGCATCCCCGACGAGCTCTTCGAGGCCGCCCGGGTCGATGGCGCAAACTCGATCCGGGGCTTCCGCCACCTGGTGATCCCGCTGACCCGCCCCATCGCCGCCGCGATCTTGATCTTCACCTTGATCGGGGCCTGGAACAACTACCTGTTCCCGCTGGTGTTCCTGCAGTCCACCGAGATGCAGACGATCACCCTCGTACCGCAGTTCTTCGTCGGCCAATTCAGTAACGACCAGACCAAGATTCTCGCCTCGGCGGTCCTCACCGCCATCCCGGAGGTCATCGCCTATCTGTGCCTGCAGCGCCTGTTCGAACGCGGACTGGCCGCTGGGGCCATCAAGTAGTCCGCCGAGCCCGCAGTCCGTTCCGCCCCGTAACCAAGGAGCACCGTGCCACTGATCCAGATCGACCTCGACCGTGACCTGTTCGACTCGCTCGGCGAGGAGTTGAGCGCCGCGGTCCACCAGGCCCAGCTCGACGCCCTCGACATCCCGTCCGACGACCTGTTCCAGGTCTTCACCCCGCACGGTCCCGGGGAGCTCCGCTTCGACCCCTCCTACAACGGAGTCGACCGGCAACGGCTCGTCCTGCTTCGGATCACCATGGTGCACATGTACAGCGTGGCGATGAAGCAGCGCTTGTTCTCCTCGATCGTCGAGCGGCTCGGCGAGGCGGGCGTACGGGCCGAGGACATCTTGATCGCGGTGGTCGAGAACGGCTTCGAAGACTGGTACGCAGGGCGGCTCTGACGACCAGACCAGACCAGATGAGACCTGGCAAACCACAACAGAATCAGGACTTCTCGACATGATGCAATACGACGGCGCGGCGCTCCGCGTGCTCTATATCGGTGGAACGGGCACGATCAGTGCCTCGTGTGTACGCCTCTCCGTGGAGAGTGGTATGTCGGTCAGCGTGCTGAACCGGGGCTTCAACAGCGCGGCTCGGCAGCCGCCCGAGGGGGTGACGTGGCTGACCGGTGATGTGACCGACGACCGGTCCCTGCTCGAGGCGATCGGCGATCAACAGTTCGACACGGTCGTGAACTTCTTGTCCTACGACGCGGATGACGTGCGCCGCATGGTGGACATCTTCGCCAGCCGGACCAAGCAGTATGTGCACATCAGCTCGGGCTCCATCTACGCGCGGCCGGTCCAGCAGTCGCCCATCAGCGAGTCCACGCCCATCGCGCCGAACGCCGCGCTCGAGTACGCCACGGCCAAGTGGCGGGCGGAGCTCGCGTTGCAGCGAGCCCTGACCGACGAAGGATTCCCCGTCACGATCGTCCGGCCCTCGCATACCTACGACGATGCGAACCCGCCGCTGCCCGGCGGGTGGACGATCGTGGACCGGATCGCGCGCGGAGCCGAGATTCCCGTGCACGGGGACGGCACGTCGCTGTGGACGCTGACCCACTCCGAGGATTTCGCGCAAGGCCTCGTCGGCCTGCTCGGAAACCCCCGGACCATCGGCGAGGTCTTCAACATCACCGGTGAGGACGTCTACACCTGGGATCAGATCTACGCCATCGTCGCGGACGCGCTCGGTGTCGAGGCACGACTCGTGCACGTCGCGTCTGAGCTGTTCCCGGTCGTCGCTCCCGACTGGTTCTGGTCCGGTGAGATGCTCGGCGACATCGGTCACAGCGCCGTCTTCGACCTGGCCAAGATCCGACGCTTCGTGCCCGGCTTCGCGCCCCGGTTCACCTTCCATCGAGCGGCGCAGCGCATGATCCAGTGGCGGGCCGACCACCCGGAGACGACCGGCCGGGACGAGGCGACCGATGCCGTCCTGGACCGCGTCGTCGCCGCTTACCACGAGGCGTGGAAGGTCTTCGCTGATCACGCTCCGCAGCCGGTTGGAGTCGGCCGTTGAGCCGCCCGCCCCTGACTCAGCGGCAGTTTGGGTCGTCTCAGCAGTTTGGCTCTTCTCGACAGTTGGGCCGGACCGGGCTCGCCGTCTCCCCGATCTGCTTCGGCACCAGCCCGCTGGCGAGCATGGCGAAGCTCTACGGGTACGCGGTGGACGAGGAACGGGCCATCGCAACCGTCCGGGCGGCCTTCGACAGTCCCATCAACTTTCTGGATACCTCGAACGGCTACGGCGAGGACGGCAGCTCCGAGCGACGGATCGGCGCGGCGATCCGGCGGACCGGGGGGCTCCCGCCCGACGTCGTGCTCGCGACCAAGGTCGACCCGGATCCCCGGACCGGGGACTTCTCCGGCGATCGGGTGCGCGCCTCGGTCGAGGAGTCGATGGAGCGGCTGGGCGTCGATCGGATCCCCCTCCTCCATCTGCATGATCCCGAGCGGATCACGTTCGAGGCCGGGGTCGCTCCGGGTGGTCCGGTGGAGGCCATGGTTGACCTCCGCGAGCGGGGGCTCGTCGGCCATCTCGGCGTCGCCGGGGGGCCGGTCGGACTTCTCCAGCGCTACCTCGACACCGGCGAGTTCGAGGTGGTGCTCAGCCACAACCGCTACACGCTGCTCGATCGCTCCGCCGAGGCGCTTTTTCGTTCGGCGGCCGGGAGTGGGATCGGGGTGCTCAACGCGGCCCCGTACGGCGGCGGCATGCTGTCCAAGGGACCGGGCGTGCAGCCCACGTACGCCTACGGATCCCGCGACGACCGCATCCGGGAGGCGGCTGTGGAAATGGCGGCGGCCTGCTGGCGCTACGACGTTCCGCTCGCGGCGGCCGCCCTCCAGTTCTCCCTGCGGTCAGAGGTCATCACCTCAACCGTGGTCGGAATGTCGTCGCCCGAACGGATCGCGCAGACGCTGGAGCTGGCCGCCGTCACCATCCCCGACGACCTCTGGTCGGAGCTGGAACAGCACACTCCCGCGCGCGGACTCTGGCTGGACTGAACCGGGCACGGACCCCACGACGACGACGGTCGACCGCCTGGACGATGGTTGGCGTCACCGCACGAGTCTAGGCTCGCAGAAACTATCGCGTCACCTCCAGAAACTCTCACCGGAAGAAGGAGTCGGATGACCGTCTCGCCAGCCGCCCCACCCCTGTTCGCGACCTACCCGAGCCTGCGGGGGCGCACCGCGTTCGTCAGCGGCGGCGCCTCCGGGCTCGGCGCCGAGTTCGTCACCCAGCTTGCCGGTCAGGGGGCCCGGGTCGGCTTCGTCGACCTTGACGGGGACCGGGGTCGGGCGCTGGAACAGACGCTGCGCGACGCCGGCGCCGAGGTGCTGTTCCAGCCCTGTGACGTGCGCGACGTGCCGGCCCTGCAGCAGGCCGTGCAGACGACGGCCGACCGGCTCGGACCGGTCCGCGTACTGGTGAACAACGCAGCCAACGACCACCGGGACCGGGTGGCGGAGATGGACGCCGCGCTCTGGGACGACCGGATCGCGGTGAATGTCCGGCACCACTTCTTCGCCGCCCAGGCCGTCGCGCCGATGATGCGCGACGCCGGAGGAGGCTCGATGATCTGCCTCGGCTCGATCAGCGCACACATCGACCTGATGGACCTGCCCGGCTACATCACCGCAAAGGCGGGGGTCGAAGGGCTGACCCGAACGCTGGCCCGGGAGTACGGACCCTGGCTCATCCGGGTGAACTGCATCATCCCGGGATGGATCATGACGGAAAAGCAGCTCACCGAGTGGGTGACCCCGGAGGCCGAGCAGTCGATCGCCCGGAACCAGTGCCTGCCTGACAAGCTCTACCCCGACGACGTGGCGCGGCTGCTGCTCTGGCTGGCCGCCGACGACTCGCGCTCCTGCACCGCGCAGAAGTGGGTCGTGGACGGGGGTTGGCTGTGAGCGAGCGCGCCGAACGCTTCACCGATCCGTGCACCGTCCACGGCGAGGGCCCTTTCTGGGACGCCGGCCGCGACCGGCTGCTGCTGGTCGACCTGCTGGCCGGGGCGGTGGTGGACGTCGACCGGGAGGGTCGTACCGGACGCCGGAAGCTCGCCTCGGTCGCGGCCGCACTGCGGGCCCGCCGCGACGGCGGTTACGTGCTGGCCACGGAGAACCGGTTCGTTCTCCTGGGGCCCGACCTGGCGGAGGAGAGGAAGCTGCCGCCGGTTTTCACCGACCCGCTCATCCGGATGAATGACGGCGGCTGCGATCCACAGGGCCGCTTCTACTGCGGCACCATGGCCTACGCCGAGACCCCGGGAGCCGGGACTCTGTACCGCCTCCATCCCGACGGCAGCGTCGAGGTGACCCTTCGGGACGTCACCATCTCCAACGGGCTGCAGTGGAACCGGGCCGGTGACACCGTGTTCTATGCCGACACACCCACGGGTCGGATCGACCGCTTCGACTTCGACCCGGCGTCCGGCGCCTTCACCGACCAGCACACCTTCACCGAGATCGAGGGCCGCGGGCACCCTGACGGCATGGCCATCGATGTGGAGGACGGCATCTGGGTGGCCCTGTGGGGCGGCAGCGCCGTGCACCGCTACGACGCCGCCGGCCGCCTGGACCTCGTCGTCGAGCTGCCGGTTTCGCAGGTCACCGCCTGCACCTTCGGCGGTGACGACCTCCGCACGCTGTTCGTCACGACCTCGCGGCAGGGGGTCGAGGCCGGCGAGCAACCCGAGGCCGGCGCCGTCTTCTGCTATGAAGCCGGCGTACGCGGTGCCGTCCAGCACGCTTTCGCGGGGTGAGCCGCAGAGTCAGCACCAGGTTGGGCGTCAGGGCACCAGGATCGTCCGGCCTACGCCGCCCTGGCGCAGGTCGGCGTAAGCCTCGTTGACTTCGGCCAGCGGGCGGTGGCCGCCGACCAGCAGGTCGAGCGGCAGCCGTCCGGAAAGGTAGAGACCGAAGATCCGGGGCAGGTCGATCCGCGGGTTGCTCGACCCGTACAGCGAGCCGACGATCCGCTTCTGCCGCTGGACGAGGTCGTTGATCGGCACCGCAACGGTGGCGTCGGCCCGGCTGAGGCCGAGGGCCACCAACGTGCCGGCCGGGGCGAGGGCGGCGATGCTCTGCCGCATGGTCTCCGGGCTGCCCACCGCGTCGACCGCCCACGACACCCCGATGCCGTCGGTCAGGTCCAGCACGCGCTGCCCGACGTCTCCCTCTCGGGCGTCCAACACCGCGGTGGCGCCGACCTGGGCGGCGAGCCTCAGCTTGGCGGGGTCGACGTCGACCGCGATCACCGGGTTCGCGCCGGTGAGGGCAGCGCCCATCACCGCGGCGAGCCCGACCCCACCGGCGCCGAGCACCAGCAGCGGCCGGCCGGCCGACCGTTCGACGGCGTTGAGCACGGCTCCGACCCCGGTGATCACCGCGCAGGCCGCGATAGCTGCGATCTCCGGCGGCACCCCCGCGGGCACCGGCAGCACGCTGGTCTCGGAGACCACGACCTGTTCGGCGAAGCAGGAGACGCCCATCAAGTGGTGGATGCGCTCTTCGCCCTGGTGCAGTCGGGTAGTGCCGTCCATCAGCCCGTTGCTGCCGGCCAACACCCGGCCGTACCGGCACAGCACGGGGTTGCCGGCCACGCACGCGTCGCACTCGCCACACCGAGGCCGCCACAGCAGGGCCACCCGGTCGCCGACCGACACGCCACTGCGCGACCCCGGTCCCACGGCTTCGACGATCCCGGCACCCTCATGGCCCACGACGATGGGCAGCTTCGCCGGCAGGTCGCCGAGCATGTAGTGGAGGTCGCTGTGGCAGACGCCGGCGGCTTCGATCCGGACGAGAACCTCCCCGGCCATCGGCTCATCGAGCTCGACGTCCTCGAGTTGGAGCGGCGCCCCGGTTTGCCGCAGCACCGCGGCTCTCATCGAGTGGGCCCCCCGGCGAGGCCGTCCTGGAGGCTGGCCAGCAGGGGCTTGCGCACCTCGCAAGAGTCGAACGCGAACGAGTCGGCCAGCGCGTCGAGTTCGCTGTCATCGAGACCGCGGAACCGGCTGGCGTAGTCGTGGGCGAGGGGCTGGGCGATAGTGATGTTGAGCAGCAGGGTGCGCACCCAGTCGAACCGCCCCCAGGGGTAGGGGTCGAAGTCGGGGAACTCGCGGGCGATCAGGTCCTGGACGGGCTGGGTCACCTCAGCGACACCGATCCCGTCGCTGCCCCATTGGTCGGCGGCGAGCCGGTTCTTCTTCGCGACGAAGTCGTCGAACCGCTGCCGGTACGAGGTCTCCGGGCGCACCGAGACGAGTCCTTGGCGACCGATGTCCTTGTACATCCATAGCGCCCAACTGGCCTGATGCCGTTGGTAGAGGTCGAGTTGATCGGCCAGAATCCCGCGCAGCCGGGCGTCCTGGGCCTCGTCTCCGGTGTAAATCGGTCCGAACTCGCCGACCAGAATGGGGGTGCCGGTCGAGCGCGCGTACGCCGATCGCTCGAGAAACTTCTGCTCCGCCTCCTCGCGGCTGTAGTGGGGACTGCGGCCGAGGCCCGCGGGTACGTAGTCGTGGAGTGTGTAGACAGCGTTCTCGAAGGGCTCGTCGAAGACGTCGAATTCGGTCGCGTACGTGTTGCCGTCGAGGAAGACGGTGTGGTCGGGGTCCACCGCGCGAATCGCCGCGACGAGCCGACGGTAGAAGGGCCCGACGACCTTCCGGGACTCGTCGGCCGGTTCGTTCAGCAGGTTGTATCCCGCCACCCAGGGGTTCCCGCGGTAGTGCTCGGCGATGGCTTCCCAGAGGTGCACGACCCGATCCTGGAAGTGCCGGTGCTGCCAGAACGCCGGGATGTGCGTGGGGTTGTCGGAATGCCAGTGCTGGTTCTGGGAGCCGGGCAGGGAGTGCAGATCGACGATCGAGTACACGCCGTGCTGGGCGAGCGCCCCGATGACTCGGTCGAGGTGGCGGAAGCCGTCGGCCTTGATCTCGAACGGCCGCGCGTCGTCCTCGAGGTGCTTGTAGCCGACGGCGATGCGCACCAGGTTGAAGCCGCCTTCGCTCAAGAATGCAGCGTCGGCCTCGTCGAAGAAGCGGGAGAGGAGCCGGTCGAAGAAGCGCTCGGCCCGGTCGTCACCGATAACCCGACGGACCTCGCGTCTCATCAGTGACTCGTTTCCGGAATACCCGGTGATGAAGTTCTCCATATTGAGCCAGCCGCCGAGGCACACGCCGCGCAAAATCAGCGGTTGTCCGTCGGGGCCGATGAACGAGGATCCAGAAGTCCCTATCACCGAATTAGTCGTAGCCATCTGACCTCCTGGTCGCAGAAACTTTCGCGCTGTTTTGCGAGAGTTTCGTCTGCTAAGCTACGGTCTCACGCGACTGGCGTCAAGCGAAGAACCGGCCTCGCCAATCTTGATCCGGAAGTCTCGTCGGCCGCCTTGACGGGTCTGTCCAGCTAGAACCGCACATCAACGGGACGGAAGTACTCCACATGCGAGTTGTTGTGACCGGAGGAACGGGACGCGCCGGACGGTGGGTTGTTCGTCTCCTGGCCGAGGCCGGCCACGAGGTCGTGAACTTCGACGTCGCCAATCGACCAGAGTTAGAGCTCCCCGGTGAGTTCTGCCGGGTCGACCTCGCCGACGCCGGGAAGGTCTACGATGCGCTTTTCCAGTTCCGCCCCGACGGAATCTGTCACCTCGCGGCGAACCCGGCACCGAGCGGGCAGGCCCAGATCGACGTCTTCGACAACAACGTCCTGAGTGCCCACAACCTCATGCAGGCGGCAGGCGACGTTGGGGTCTCCCGGGTCGTGTACGCCTCGAGTGAAATGGCAACCGGCCTGCTCACCGAGAGCACAGTTCCGAAGCGGATCCCGTTCGACGAGACCGAGCGGTACCCGTCCCCGAATGCGTACGCTTTGAGCAAGTACATCAGCGAGGTGATCGCCGACTCCCTCGCGGTGCGCTACCCGCAGACGGCCTGGGTGGGGCTGCGCATCAACAATGTCATCCCGCCCGACGAATACGGCCGATTCGCCGACGAATGGCATGACCCGGGCCGCAGCAAGGGAAACTTCTGGAGCTACATCGACGCGCGCGACGTCGGCACGGCCTACCGTGCTGCGCTGGAAGGGACGAGCAGTGGTCATGAGGTCTGTCTGATCGCCGCGGCCGACACCCGGGCGAAGCGCGGACTGCGCGAACTGATGGCGGAGTTCTACGATGGCTACGACCACTTCGCGAGCGATTACCAGGATCCACGGTCAGCCTTCGACTGCGCCAAGATGAAAGCACTGTTCGGTTGGACCCCGACCTACACCTGGCGCACTCAGTCAGCCAATTCGCGGGCGACCGGCCAAATGGCGCCTACCACTCGTGCGGCGGTCGCAGCCGAGGGCATGGAGGCACCACCATCCTGACGACGTGTGGTCTGAACTAAGGCCGCTCTGGAATCCTGGTCTGACTGAGCTGGAGCCAGTTCGCCGGGTCTGGAGCGCCTACGTCGGGTGCGGTGAAGAGAGGACTGATGGCACGCCTGTTCAGAACCGAACACCGGGTCGACACCGACGTTGACATCTCGAGTGTCGCATTCTGGCGTCAGCCCTTTCACCTTCGCGATGTGGCTTTTGGCCGGCTACGCGCCGAGCGGCCCGTGAGCTGGCACCCCGCGCTGGAAACGCCCGGCTACCCGAAGAGCAAGCACCACGAAGCGGGCTTCTGGGCGGTGACCACTGCGGAGGACATCACCTATGCGAGTCGTCATCACGAGTTGTTCAGCTCAGAACTCGGGCAGGTCAACCTACGCCCCGCCCCGTTCCGGGTGGACCCGAACATGCTGGTCCTGGACCCACCTGCTCACGACAGCCTCCGAC
Organism: uncultured Actinomycetota bacterium; assembly: GCA_963731295.1. Classification (GTDB taxonomy): domain Bacteria; phylum Actinomycetota; class Actinomycetes; order Propionibacteriales; family Propionibacteriaceae; genus Microlunatus. Next base: position 299,863 of record CAVSUP010000002.1, on the reverse strand, counting down.
GGGTGGTCAGCGCCGCCTTCACACCCAAGGCCGTAACACGGCTCGAGCGCACGATAGAGCGGCGATCCAAACAGATCGTCGCTTGGGCCGCCGCGCAGGGCGAGTTCGACTTCGTACGCCTCGTCGCGGCTCAGCTTCCGCTGCGGACGATCGCCGATCTCTTCGGGTTGCCGCCGAGCGAACATGACACCTTCGTTGTCGCCGCCGACGCCTACGTTGGGTCAGGCTTTCCCGGTAAGCTCCCGGCGGGTACCACGATGCAAGCGTTCTACGAGGCCCAGGTCGCGTATTTGAGGAACCTCTGCACAGCGCTCGCCCGCTACCGACGGCGGGTACCTGCCGAGGACTTGGTGACATGTCTGGTGAACGCGGAGCTCCACGGCCGCCCCCTCAGCGATGACGAGATCCTCTCGACGATGCTGTTGCTCGTCGTCGCTGGCGACGACACGACCAAGCAAGCCACCACGCTGAGCCTGCTCGCGCTTCACGACAACCCGGCCGAACGCGATTGGCTCAGCGAAGATTTCGAGGGGCGAATCGACGACGCCCTGGAGGAGTTCATCCGATACGCCTCACCGGTCATCGTCTTTGCCCGGACGGCCAGCGTCGAGACCAAGCTCCACGGTGTTTCGATCGCTGCCGGCGACAAGGTCGCGTTCTTCTATTGTTCTGGTAACCGAGACGCAACCGTGTTCACTGCCCCGGAGGCCTTCGACCTGCGACGACGACGTGTCCAACACGTCGCGTTCGGTGGAGGCGGCGTCCACTTCTGCTTGGGGAACGCCGTGGCGAAAGCTCAGTTGAGGTCGCTGTTCCGCGAGATTTTCCGGCGGATGCCGCAGTTGGAGGTCGGCCAACCTGAGTTTGTCTTCAGCGAGTTCGTGCACGGGGTGAGAGCGTTGCCAGTGCGGGTTGTTCGGTGAGCGCCCCGCTGAGTCGCCCGTTGCCCCGGAGAGTGCTGGCCCGGTGTTCATTGGCCGGCCAGCGAACCGCCGATCCCACCCACACTGAAGTACCGGTTCAGTGCCGCGAACAAGATCACCGGCGGCAACATCATCATCACCGCCACCGCCACCGCCACCGCCATCACCAGGCCCCAGTTCGTCGCGTTCTGCTGGAAGAAGCTCTGCAAACCCACCAGGAACGTGAAGTTGAAATTGGACCGGAGGGAGACGAGGGCGACCAGATAGTCGTTCCACGCCAACAAGATCCATGCCGCTCCTTCGAGATTGATGGGGATCGAGTCGTAGTAGACCGCCATCATCCGGATCGCCACCGATATGGTCGAACTGACGTAGATGATCATGACCTCGATCGCATGGAGCGATCGGCGGCGCGGGCGTACGCGGGGCCGGGGCCAGGGAGGTCTTACGTCGTGCTGGGGGGTCGGCGAGGCCCTCAGCACCATGCGCGACCGGGCACCGGCAAGGTCCTCGTCCTCCCGCAGCAGCCGGTCGGGACGAGCAGGAGCACGACGCCACGACGACAAGGAGCGACGCGTGAAGAGCAAGGACGTCCACGGGTTCAACTACGACGGGTCCTGGGGGACCAGCGGCCTGGACCTGTGGCAGCACCACGACCACGGGAAGATGGCGGTGGAGATCGCCCGGGGCAAGGAGTACTTCCCGGGCTGGAACGTCGCGCGCTGGTGGCTGTCCCATGAGGCCTATCAGCGGGATCCGCAGCGATTCCTGGCAAACTTCGAAGCCGGGCTGGGGGTCTTCGCCCAGCACGGCATCCTGGTCATGCCGGTGCTTTTCAACCGGTGGCGTGACCCGGTGTGCGACTTCGGCGGCGTGCCTCTGGACCACCTGATCCCCCACCACAGCGCGTGGACGAACGCGGACGACCTGTTCGTCAACCCCGATGCAGGGGATGCAGTCGCTGCGCCCGTGCAGGGACTCTTCCACCACTATCTGGCGGATCTGGTGGGCGCGCACCCGGATGACGAGCGGATTTACGCCTGGGACCTGTGCAACGAGCCCCTGATGGGCAGTTACGTCGACGACGAGAACAGCCCGATCCGCAAGGCGGAGCTGACCTGGCTGACCTGGTGCTACCGGGTCTGCAAGGACCTCGGTGCCCAACAGCCGCTGACCATCGGCAACTACCCCAACGTCAAGGCGCTGGAGCTGACCGAGCCGATCAGCGACATCCTCAGCTTCCACCCGTACTTCATGTGGAACGGCAGTGGAGATCAGCTGCAGACCAAGTCCAAGGATGGCTTCGAGGGCTACCTGGACGACTGCCTGGCGATCGCCGAACGCGCCGGAAAGGAGCTGATCGCCAACGAGACCGTCTGGGGTGCTCGCGACGACGCCACGCACGTGGAGGTCATGCGCTACACCTTGACGCAGCTGACCCAGCGCGGCATCGGGTTCACGGTGCACGCCCTGCACCACAGCCTGGTGGCCGACCTGCACTGCGACGAGTGGGGCCCGGTCGGTTCCCCGGAGTGGCTGCACTTCATCGAGGCCGACGGGTCTCTGCGCGCGGGCCACGAGGCGTTCAACGAGTTCGCCCCGCAGTAGGCGATGGCGACCGAGGGATAGCTGACCGTCCTCGTACGCCTGGATCTGGACCCGGTGCTCGGCGAGACCCTCGGCTGCGCGACCCTCGAGTCGGCAGACGCCGGCGTCTCCATCTTGATCACTCCGCCGAGCAGGCATCCCAGCAGCGGTGACCAGTGATGGGATCCCCAGGCCTCAGTGTTCTACGGCCTCCGCGACCTCGAGTTCGATGTCGCGGACGATCAGGTTGTAGAGCGATTGCTCGCTGACCAGATCCATCAGGTTTCGCCGGGCGGCGCCGGCCTACGCATCAGCGATGTGCCAGCCGGCGAAGTTGGGTGCCGTCACGGTTAGCCGCCGATCTCGGTAGCGTTTCACCCTCGGGCGCGGGGCTCCAATCGAGGTAGCCGCGAAGTGGCCCCGGACTAAATCTCATCAAGGTCGCACGAGCCACGAGGCATTCCGGTCATCGCGGCCAGTCCGCTACGAGATGCTCGGCGACTCGGATCGCGTTCGCCACAATCGTCAGGGTCGGGTTCACGCTGCCGTTGGTGGGATGCAAGGAGGAGTCGCAGACCACCACCCGGCTGGTGCCCCACAGCCGTCCGTAGCGGTCGGTGGCGCCGGTGGCCGGGTCGTCACTCATGCGTGCGGTGCCGCAGGAATGCTCGCCCGCCGCTGAAGCGCTTGCCCCACCGCGCTGACGGTCGATGTCTCGTGCGCCCGCGGCGCGGAGCCAGCGAGTTCCGTAGTCGGCCAGGCCCGCCTCGACCTGGAGTGACGCCGGGTGGACGCTCTTAAGGAGGCGGGCTCCGGGCTTTCCCCATCGGTCGGAAACCCGGGCCAGGGTGACAGCAGAGGCCGCGCTGGGGATCTCTTGACCCATGCCGAACACACCGAAGGCGTACGGCCGTCGGACTCGCATCCATTGCTTGTGGGCGGCACCCCAGCGAGGAACGCGGCTGGAAGGTTCGGTGGCCGAAGTCAGCGGGAGCACACTCATGAGGTCGACGATCACGCCGCCTCCCCAGGGGATCGAGCCCGCATGCACGTGGTCGAGGGTGGCAATTGAATGGCCCGGGCCCAATCCGTCCTTCACTGGTTGGTCGACCTCGCAGCGGAGGCTGACGAACCGATGATCGTGAAGATTCCGGCCGAGTTGATCATTGCCGAGTCCGCTGGCGAGCAGCAGCCGCGCCGACTCGACCGCTCCGGCGGCGACGACGACAACGTCGGCCCGGAGCGTGTGCAGCACCGGTTCTCCGGAGCAGTCGGTCATCACCTCGACCGAGGCTCCGCCCGGCTCATCACGAACGACGATGGCCTCGGCGTCGAAGGCGATCTCGGCGTTTCCGGTGGCCATCGCCCGCGGGAGGAAGGTGTTGTGGGCGCCATTCTTGGCGTCCACCGGGCAGGCGTGTCCGACGCAGGACGAGCAGCGCACGCAAGCGGCACGACCGGCAGCGGGCACGCTGTTGATCGCCAACGGGATCGCGCCCCAGGTCCATCCGAGCCGCTCCGCAGCGTTCGCCAGCAGCTCGCGGGCAGGCTCGGTAGCCATCGCGGGCATCGGGTAGCCCGTCGATCGGGGCGTCCGCGCGGTCAGGGCACCCTCCTCACCAGCGACCCCGAGCTCCCATTCGGCGCGGGTGTAGTAGGGCTCCAGCTCGTCGTAGTCGATCGGCCAGTCGGCCAGCGTCGCTCCCTCTGGATTGCCGTACACGCGGGCCATCGCGAAGTCTTCGGGGAAGAAGCGCCAGGCCATCCCTTGCCAGAGGCGGGTGCCGCCGCCGAAGGCGTACGCGTTCAACCCGTACGCCCAGGCATCTCCGTCACCATCCACGACCCGCTCATCTTGATGATCTTGATCAGCGTCCTGCGCCGCGATCCGCGGGTGGCCTGGTCCCGGACCAGCCACGGAGGCGTAAACCGCGTTGCGCTTCCCGTGCAGATGATCACCCCGCAGGCTGGCATTCGACCGGGCCCGGGCGCGCTCGACGACCAGCACGCTGTGTCCGGCCAAGGCCAGGGTCTGCGCTGCCACACCGCCGCCGGGACCGGAGCCGATCACGATTGCGTCGTAGTGGGGGCGGAGACGACTCGGCGGGGTCATCGACGGCAACTCCAACTCGACCGGGGTCACTCCGTCGGGAACGTCACGAAAGCCGATCATGGAGAGGCCGGCCGGCCACGATTCGGTCGTGATCCCGAGCGGCTGCGCTGTGCCGGGTCGCGTAGAAGCCTTCCCAGCACAGTCGGAGCAGTCCAGCGAATTCGGCTCCGAGGTGCTCGGAGGTCTCCCGCAGAATTCGGTCTTGCTCGTCAGGCTCCGCCGCAGCAAAGCCACCGCCGCCGGAGCTCCTCGACCAGCCGTTCCATGGCATCCAGAGCCCAGTGCAGCTCGGCGTCGCTCGCGGCCAGATACTCGCCGACCCCACCCTCCCAGCCCCCGGGCCATTCGTCGGCCGGGATGACCCGGTCGACCGCCGCCCGCAGCTCGGCCGATCCGGTGACCTCGAGCCACCGTTGCTGTGCACCAGACACGCCTTCAGCGTCAGGCACGTGGTCCCTCCCCATGTCGTCACCCCGGAGTCCCCGGCGCCCCGGAGGCCCTGTCAGCCCGGACAGTACTCCGCTCGCTCGGGTCCGGCGCCGCCTAATCCGCGTCCCGCAGTCGCGGTGTCCATCGCGAACCCGGTTGTCTTGATCAACGAAGACCTCGAGCCAGGGTGGCGTGACTCGGAGAATCGCTCGACTGTGGGGGCGGCGGGGCGGTCGAGGCGCGGATGATGAGTTCGGTGGCCAGCTCCACCTGGCGGCCGTAGAGCTCGTGCCGGTCGATCATCGTCAACAGCATCTCCGCTGCGGTGCGCCCCATCTCCGCGAGGGGCTGGCGGACGGTTGTGAGCGGGGGCGACACCCAACGAGAGATCGGCAGGTCGTCGAACCCCACGATACTGAGGTCCTCGGGCACGCGCCGGCCGGTGACCCGCGCTCCTTCGGCGACGCCAAACGCCTGTTCGTCGCTACCGGCAAAGATGGCGGTAGGCGGATCGGGCAGCTCGAACAGCTCGCGAGCAGCCTGATAACCCGCGATGTGGTGGAAGTTGCCTTTACGGATCAGAGCCGGGTCGATCTCGATGCCCGCGGACTCGAGTCCTGCGCGGTACCCGTCGATGCGGGCCCGACTGCACAGCATCGCGGGCGGTCCACTGATCACCGCGATTCGCCGGTGACCGAGCTCGAGGAGATGCCGTGCTGCTGAGAGCCCGCCGGCCCAGTTCGTCGCGCCTACGGTGGCGACGTCAGGCTGGGGTAGTTCGGCGGCCGGATCGATCAACACGTAAGGAACGTGAGCATCGGCCAGGATGCGTTGATCGACCGGGGTCAGTTCGGAAGCGACGATGATGGCCCCGGCCCGCCCGGCCGAGCCGAGTCCACTGGACCACGGACGCGAGCTGGAAGGGTCCGGCATCGACGACACCACGACATCCATGGGACTCGACGTGACCCCCCGCAGGATCTCCACAGAGTACGGGCTGTCCAACGCGGTGAAGATCAGGTCGATCAGCCGGCGCCCCCCGGCGAACCGACCGGCCATGGGCCGGCCAGGTGGGACGTACCGGTACTGGACCAGTAGCCGCTGCACCCGTGCTCGTGTCGCGGCCGAGACATCGACTCGGTCGTTCAGCACCTTGGACACGGTCGCCAGCGACACCCCGGCGGCGGTCGCGACGGTGCCCAGGGTGGGTCGGGCGTCTTTGGTCACTGCTCCGCTCCTTTTCGGTGGCGGCGGCTCCCTGGACGAGCGCAAGCCCATTGCCTTGTCGAACAACTCGAAGCCTGGTCGAACACCTCGAAGCCTGGTCGAACACCTCGAAGCCTGGTCGAACACACCTCGAAACATTTCGAGGGGCGATCGCACCAGCAGCTTGAGCCGGATACGACCAAGGGAAGCCTCTTCCACGATGCCTGTCAAGTACTTTGCCAGAATGCGTTGACCCGCGGAGGGTAGAGGCCTATTGTGCTTCTGGAACGGAAGTTTCGTATTCTACCGAAAACCTCTCGACGGGGGCACTGAAGCCGCCGCCCGGCTTTCGCTCAAGTTGGAGCCGTCCTGGCCGATCGCCAAGCAGCCTGCAGGCTACGTGGCCGAAGACGCGATGACCCCGCTTGAGGACACGTCAGCAACACCTCCAAACGTTTACAACTGTCTTGAGCAAAGGGGCCCTTTGATGGCAAGCAATTCAGGTTTGACACGTCGATCCTTCTTGGCGCTGAGCGCGGCCGCGGTCGCCGCGCCGGCTGTACTGAGCGGATGCTCGAAGAGTGGCAGTGGCGGCGGAGGTGCCGGAGGTGGTGGCAGCTCCGAACCGCTCAAGTTCTGGAACATGCCTTGGGGACAGACGACGTTCAATCCCTTGGACGAGAAGATCACCACGTCCTACAAGCCCGAAGGCGGTATGCCCCCCGTGACCTACCAGGTCATCCAGTGGGCGAACTTCACCCAGACCTTCGCCTCGGCGGTTGCCTCACGGACCAATCCCGCGGTCAGTTCCGGAGGCGGAACCCAAGCCTTCCAGTTCGAGGATCAGGGCGGTCTCTCGTACGCGGATGAGCTGTACGCCACCTGGAAGGAGAACGGACTGTACGACGACTTCCTGCCGGGTCTGATCGACACCCTGAAGGTGGACAAGGGATACGCAGCCATCCCGTACAACCTCGATATGCGGGTGATCTGGGCCAATAAGGCCCTCCTCGATGAGGCGGGGACCAAGGTGCCCACGGACTGGCAGTCGTACATGGACACGGCCGCCGCGCTGAAAAAGAACAACGTCTATGGGTACGGGACGGGCTCCGGCGCCGGAGCTTTCACCGGGCAGCACGCGATCGTCTGCTGGATGATCAACAACGGCGGTGGGCTCTTCGACGATCAGAAGCAGCCGAACTGTGTCACGCCGGAGAACATCGAAGCCGTGGACTTCGTCCTCGAGATGGTGAAGAAGGGCTACGTCGACCCGGCCAGCGCCACCTATACCTCGGCCAACGTGCAGAGCCAGTGGAAAGCGAAGAAGTTCGCACTCGGTTACGACACGGGCGGCCTGGCGGACAACATCGGCGGGGCCGTCGCAAAAGACCTGACGGTCATCAGCCCACTCACGTCACCCTCGGGGAAGAAAGGCGCCCTCTACTTCCCGAACAACATCATGATCTACAAGAACAATCCGAGCATCAAAGGCACCGAGGCGTTCCTCACGTACTACTACCAGAATATGGCGCCGCTCTGGACCCAGAACACCGGCATCGGACTGCCGCCGCTCAAGTCGATCAGCAAGACCCCTGAGTTTCAAGCCGACAAGAACAAGGTGCGGATCATCGACGAGTGGCAGCCTATTGCCAAGACGTGGGCTGCGCCGGGCGGTGGGGCCAACTTCCTGAACGTCACGACGGTCGACGCGACGCCCGCGATGAACGTCTTCACCCAGTCGATCCTTGGCGGATCGACCGACTCCAAGTCGGCCCTGACGAAGCTCCAGGAAGCGGTCAAAGCCAACATGAAGTCCTGACGTGCCAAGCCAGCCGATCATGATGGTTCACCACGTGAGCGATGCGCACTGATGGCCGTCGTCGAGTCGCACCCGCAGCCAAGGATGTGAGGCAAAAGTGTCATCTTCAAGCACCGCCCAGCGCGTGACCCAAGCGCGAGCCGGAGTCGCGGTCCGGGGCTCTGGGTCACCGCTGAAGCAGGGCAAAGGTCGGCGACCGGGGGCAAGTCCTTGGACGCTGCTCGTCTTCGCCGCGCCCGCGCTGTTCCTGCTGTTGCTCATCAATCTCTATCCGGTGATCTACGCGGGGTACCAGAGTCTGCGGGATGGCAGTTTGATCTCGGTCGGCGACTTCGTCGGCCTGGAAAACTACGGGAAGGTGCTGACCCAGAGCTCCTTCTGGGCCGCAGCCCGCTTCACGCTGATCTTCACCTTGGTGGGTGTGTTCGGCAGTTGGCTGGTCGGCCTCGGACTCGCCCTCCTGTTGAAGACCAGCATCCCGGGCAAGGGAGTCTTCAAAGTTCTGCTCCTGTTGCCGTGGGTAGTACCGGTCGTGGTGTCCGCGACCTCGTGGAACTGGCTGGTGGCCACTCCCCAGAGCCCGCTCCCCATCCTGGCCCAGGCGCTGGGACTAGGTAACGTCCTCTTCCTGGCCGATCCGGTGCTGGCGCAGGTGACGGTCTGCGTCTTCAAGGTCTGGATCAGCTTCCCGTTCATGATGATGATGATGTCGGCCGCTCTCGAGTCGGTGGACAACAACGTCTATGAGGCGGCCAGAGTCGATGGTGCGAGTAAGTGGAACACACTGACGAACATCACCTTGCCGATGATCTCGCGATCGACCTACATCAGCTGGATTCTGATGACGATCTTCTGTGTGAACGACTTCCCCACGATCTTCCTGCTGACCGGCGGCGGACCGGTGAACGCCACGCAGTCGCTCGTGGTGCTCGCCTACGTCACGGTCTTCCAGAACTTCGAGACCGGCACCGGGGTGGCGGTCGCCTTCTTGATGACGATCGTCCTGATAGTGATCTCCGTCGTCTTGTACCGGCAGATCAGGAAGGTGCAGATCCTATGAGCACAGCAGCAATCTCGGAAAGCGCCGACGCGACTGACCCGCGCGTCACGGCCCTTGACCCCAAGCCCGATCCGGAATCGCGCGGCAGGTGGGGGAGGTTCGTCGCCATCTTCGTGATCACCGCTGTCGTACTCGTCCCGATCCTGGCGGTGGTCGGACTCTCCCTGCAGCCTTCGCTGGGCAGCACGAGCACGGGAAAGTTCACCCTGGAGAATTTTGTCAGTATCTTCAGCCAGACTGACGTCTTGACGTGGCTGCGCAACAGCATGACCGTGACCGTGGTGACCGTCCTGGTGTCGGTTGCCGTGGCGGCGCCGGCCGGGTACGTGTTGTCACGGGGGCGGAGCCGGTTGGTCTCCGGGTTCTCGTTGGTGTTGTTCGTGGTGCAGTCGCTGCCCATCGTCACGGCAGTGATCCCCCTGTTCATCCTGTTCGCCCAGTTCGGCCTGGTCGATACCCTGACCGGCCTCATGATCATCTACGTCGGCTCGACCATGTCGGTGGCGATCTGGATGATGGCGGCCTACTACGACTCGATCCCCATCAATCTCGAAGAAGCGGCATGGATGGACGGCTGCTCGGTCTTCGGCAGCTTCTTCCGAGTCGTCCTGCGGAACTCACTGCCCGGCATCCTGTCCACATCCATCTTTGCCTTCTTGTTGGCGTGGAACGACTATCTGGTCGCCCTCGTCTTCCTCCGGTCCAATTTCAACTTCACGTTCCCGGTGGGTCTGCAGAGCTTCTTCCAGCAGAACGCGACGAACTGGGGCCTGGTGATGGCGGTGGCGGTGATGATGATGTTGCCGCCGGTGATCTTGTTCGCGGCACTGAACCGGTACTTCAGTGTGGGTGGGATCGGCGGTTCGCTCGCCGGTCAGTGAGCACCGGCCGCCGCCGAACGCGACCTGTGACATCGGGCGCCGAACGGCACCGCGGGGCTGCCCGGTTGCTGACCGACCCTGGTGGAGCTACCACCGCCGTACCTTCCTCCTGCGTACGGTAGGCGGATCGATCGCCGGCCAACATCTGGTGACGGAGGGGGGAGCGTGGCTCTGACCGCCGGCCAACGGACCACGCGGATCGGCTTGGTCGCCGACGACCTCACCGGAGCCGCCGATTCGGCCGTCCAGTTCGCCGAGGCCGGCTGGCCCGTCCAGTTGGTCCGCTCGACGACGATGATCGATCTGACGAATACCGCACCGTCCACGGTCCTGGCGGTCGCAACTGGCATCCGGGCGGCAGACCGAGAACAGGCGGCCGCCGCGACTGCCCAAACGGTCGACTTCCTTTGCGGATCGGTCGATCGGCTGTTCCTCAAGATCGACTCGGCCGCACGCGGCTCCATCGAGGGGCAGGTCACTGGGGCGTTGGCCGCTTGGCGGGTCGATCACCCAGACGCAGTCGCCGTGATCTGCCCGGCCTTCCCTGATCTTGGCCGCACGGTGCGTGATGGCCAGATCCTCGTCGAAGGCCGGCCGGTGCACCAGTCAGTGGCCCGAGTTGACCCGGTCACACCCATGACGCGGAGCCGACTGGATCGGATCATCAAGGGAGCGATCCGGGCCAACGTCGACGAACTGGAATCGAGGTGCGGCGGCCGGCTGATCTGCGACGCCGAGAGCAACGACGACCTTGATGGGCTCGCCGCGGCGTTGCTGCGGATCGGCCCCCGAGCCATCGCGGTTGGATCAGCCGGGCTGGCCGCTGCCACGGCCCGATCGTGGCCGCACCCGGACACGAGCGCCGATGTCCAACCGGCCATCGCTCGATCCACGCGGGTGCTCGTCGCGGTCAGCTCGTTGCACCCGGCAGCGCTGGCGCAGGCCAAGCGGTTACAGGCAACAATCCAGTTCGAATCCGCCGCGGAGTTGATCATGACCCCTAGCCAGCGGGAAGACGGTCAGCACGCCGCCGCTATCGCCACCAGATTCGGCGAGCGCGTCGCCCAGACGTTGGAGGGGGGCGGCTTCGATGCCATCGTCCTGGTCGGTGGGGATGGGGCCGGCGCGGTGTTCGACAGCCTCGGTGTCGAACGGATTGCGATCAACTCGTCAATCTTGCCAGGAACTGCCGATGGACGGGTCATCGGTGGACCCGCCCACGGACTGCGAATCGTCACCAAGTCCGGAGGGTTCGGCGGCTCAGACGCCCTGATCACCATCGTGCACCGGCTGATGACCCACCCCTTGCGCACGCGACTCATCGGGGACCGTTCGGTTCCCGCGGGTCCACAACAGAAGGAGATCCCGTGACCACCGGTACGTCGACTCGACCCGTACTCGCTCTGACGCTCGGTGACGTCGCCGGGATCGGCCCAGAGATCACTGCGAAGACCATGTTGCTACATCGCGAGCTGCGCGAAATCTGCGTACCGGTGGTCATCGGCGACGAGGACGCCATGCGCGTCGGTGCCGTTCGAGCCGGGCTGGATCCCGACACGGTGCGGGGCATCACAGACCCCCGAACAGCCACCAACAACCCGAATCTGATCGAGCTGGTGCAGGTCGGCGGCTCATTGGCTGACGTGCCCGTCGGCCAGCTCGACCCGCGCGCCGGGGATGGGGCGTACCGATTCGTCGTCGAGGCCTGCCGACAGGCCCGTGATGGCGCGGTCGACGCAATCGTGACCGCTCCGCTCAACAAGGCGGCCATGCACGCCGGCGGGCACAACTGGCCCGGGCATACGGAGCTGCTGGCGCACGAGTTCGGTGTCCAGAACTTCAGCCTCGTACTCTCCGCCGGAGACCTCTATATCTTCCATCTCACCACGCACGTCTCCCTCCAGCAGGCGATCGCGAACTGCACGCCCGAGCGGGCGGACGACGTGCTCACCCTCGCCGGAGCCTTTGTCCGTGCCCTCGGAAACCCAGACGAGGCCATCGGCGTCGCCGGCCTCAACCCTCATGCGGGAGAGAACCGAATCTTCGGCGACCAAGACGCCGACATTCTTGCCCCGGCGGTCGAACGGGCTCGCGAGCGCGGGATCAACGCCCATGGCCCGATCCCAGCCGACGCATTGATTCCCGCCGCCGTACGCGGCCAGTGGAAGGTCGTTGTCGCCTGCTACCACGACCAGGGACATGCGCCGTTCAAAGCGGTCTACGGCGACGACGGTGTCAACATCACCATCGGACTTCCCGTCGTACGAGTCTCGGTCGATCACGGTACCGCCTTTGACATCGCCGGCAAGGGCATCGCCCGCGAAGCGAGCCTTGTCCTCTCCTGCCAACGGGCCGCCCAACTCGCACCCCGCTGGGACAGCGTTTGGCAAGCAGCGCGCGAATCCGCCACAAGATCGGCTTGAGCAGAGTCAGCACACGACCCGAGGAAGCGAGCGACCGCGTACTGCCGGCGAGCCGCCGCGTCAGGTCTGGCGTATTGCGATGACGGCCCGAGCTGCTGCCACGGTTGCGCCGCGAGACCCCACCGACATCGTCATGCCGCCTTCGCTCACCTCCTGACAGGGTCGTGAGGTCGGATTGACGGCGAACAAGGATGACGGCGGCGAGCGGCCGGTCAGCGCGCTTCAACCAGGTCGAGCACCCGCGGGTAGTCGCTCCAGATCTCGCGAGACACTTGCTCGGGGTACGGGGTGACCATCGGCTCGACGTCGAACAGCCGCGTCGATCCGGTGTCGTAATCCACACCATCACCGGAAGCTGGCCGCTGAGGTCGGAGGACCACACGTTGACGGTCAACCAGTCGTCGCCCTCTTCGGCCAAGGCGTCCATGCCGAAGGCCCCGGGCTGTGGAGGTGGCGGCCCGAACCTCGTGGCCTCCCGCACGCCGGGCCCGGCGTGAACCGGCTGCGGCGGACCGAACCGCAACGGCGGCGCCGCGTACGGAATACCGCGAAAGACCACCAGATCCGCGTCCGTCTCGCCGCGGACGCAGCCGCCGGTGACCTCGACGTCGATGTGCATCCAACGATTGTCGCCACGATGGTGAGGGGGACGCCCACTCTTTCCGCTGGCGCACCTGCTGGGTCGGCCGTTGGGCCAGGGCGCGATCGGCCACCGAGGTCTAATCGATCCTCCGCTGTTTCCCCGCACAATCGACGAAACGGTCCGGGGGTCAGGCGTCGCGCCCAACTGCCGTCGATCGAGACAATTCCAGCGACGAAGGATTGAGCCGCCACAACCGGTACGCCCAGGCGACGTCGTAGACGGTCACGTAGGCCGTGTACGGCAACAAGACCCAGCGCGAGCGCTGGTCCGACCAGACCAATCGCTGCAGGGTGGCCAGCGGAATCAAGAAGGCCAGCAACCCGAAATAGGCGGCACGAGGACTCCGCAGTCCAAACAGCAACCCATTCCAGGCCTCGTTCCCGATCAGCACCGTCGCCGCCCACTTGATCGCCGTCGGGTCCCGTCGATCGACGGCCCTGGCCAAGACGTAGCCCATGATCAGGTAGTAGGCAGCGGCCACGCCCAGGAATCCTGGCATCGGCAACTGGCCGCGCGGAGCCCGCAGGCCTCGGAACCACGCCAGAGCTTCCTTGCCGACGAAAAGATTGCCCAGCACGGCCGCGGCCGCGGTGGCCGATCCGGAGACTGCCACCGAACGCGCCCTCACAATCCAGAGCCTAGCGAAGAGTCACCGGCGCCGGCTCCCGTTTGGCCGGCCACACCAGATGCCCGACTGCGCCGGATGGTGAGGGTGAAGCGTGAGTCCGTTCACTAGCTGACCTTGGTCATGATGAAGCGCCAATGATCGGCGAAGTCGATGTCGATGGTCCGATCGCCGAGGGTGTAGGTCGCCGGCACCCATTGCACGAACGTGCAGGTTCGCGGGTTCACCAAGGCGTGCTGCGCGGGGTAGCTGGGGCCGGTGCCGGAGAGGGTCGCCGCCACCCGGCCGGGCGGCGCAGCGCAGGTGCTGTTGAGCGCTCCCGTGGTGGTCTTCGTCGTCACGATGTAGCCGTCCGCCCCTCTGGTGATCGTGACGACGGCGGCCGGACCGATGGTGACGTCCCAGTCGCCGAGCAGCGGATCCGGCGCCGGTCGCAGCTGCGCCACGGCGAACAGGACGCCAACCGAGACGGCGAGACCGATCACCCCGCGGCCGACCCGGCTCAGGCCCCGGTCGGCGAGCACGACGACGACCCCGACGCCGAGCAGCCCGGCCGCGACCACTGCCAGCAGGTGACCGGCGATGGCGTGGTCGTAACCGAGGAACTCGTAGCCGAGTCCGACGGCGAGCACGGCTACGACAGCGAGGTCGGGCCACCAGCGCCGAAGCCGAGCGGCGGAACTACGTGTGCGCGTCAAGGGTTTGGCCATCGCCTGGTCTCAGCCGATCTTGGTCAACAGGAGATTGTGCTGGCTCGGAACCTTCTCCTGGAGGCTGCGCGCTCCGACGAGGTCGAAGGTGGCGGGTTCCCACCCCTCCAGCCGACAGTCGATCGGGTGTGCCAGCAGCTGCCAGCCACTGTGGCTGGCCGAACCGTCGAAGGTCGCGAGCACGGTGCCCACCGGCAGATCACACCGATGGCCCGGCAGCCGAGCCGGCGTCTCGGCCATCAAGGTGTAGCCGACGGCGGACTTGGTGATGGTGACCGTCGTCGGCGGCATGCCCTGGAAGCTGGCCGTCCAGTCCCCGACCAGCGGGTCGCCATCGGTGGCGATGCGCAGCTGGCTGACGGCGAACTGGAGTCCGAGCGCGAGCAGGCCGCCGAGCAGCGCTCGACCGATGCGGCTCCGGCCCGGGTCAGCCACCACCACGACCACCGCGATCGCGAGCAGCACCGCGACGACCAGGGCCGGCAGGTGGCCAACGACCGAGTGGCGGAAGCGTATGAACTCATACGCAAGGCCGAGCGTGAGCACCGCTGACGCCGCCACAACGGCCCACCAGCGCCGGGAACGGGTGATCCGCTGGCCCACGCGAAAGCCCTCGGGCTCGCCCACCTCCAACTCCACCTGCTCGGTCACCGGACCCCCCGTCCGCCCACGTCACGCTCAGCGTAGCGAGACCACTCCGCCCCGGTGGGCTTTGGGCGAATCTCGCGGCCCAGCCACGACCCGTGTTACCTCCGCATCGATCTGCTGCTTCCACGGCCGGGGAAGGAATCCGGACGCGATCGGTTGCCGCCACTGGGACGTCGGAGGATCGTGGGGTCATGGCGTACGAAGGTGAGGTCGACGCTGCTGTCACGCTGCGGGACGGTCGCCGGGTCGCGTACTGCGAGTGGGGACTCCCGGACGGGCGACCGATCTTCTTGTGTCACGGCGCGCCGGGGTCGCGCGTTTTCGGTCCCGACTCGACGACGACCGCCGCGGCCGGCGTCCGGCTCATCACGGTGGACCGGCCCGGCTACGGACGATCTGACCCCAAGCCCGGCCGGCAGATCCTGGATTGGCCGTCCGACGTCGAAGAGCTGGCCGCCGCACTCGGCATCGACGAGTTCGACGTCGCCGGGCACTCTTCCGGCGGATCGTACGCGCTGGCCTGCGCCTCCCGGTTTCCCGGGCGGGTCAAGCGGGTGGCCTTGATCAGCTGCAGCGCGCCCTATGGCGAGCCACCATCCGATCGGGCTGACGAAGAGGACGAGAAGCTGACCCGACTCGCCCGGCAGGATCTTGGGCGAGCGGCGGAGGAGATCGCGCGATCCGCGGCTTGGCTGGTCGAGACACCGGAGCGCTTTCTCGACCTGCCCCGGCCGGAACCGGATCAACGGCTGCTGGCGGATCCGGACATTCGCAGCATGTTCGTCCGGACGATCCGGGAGGCGGTCACTCAGGGAGTCGACGCGTACGGCTGGGACTGTGCACTGGAGCGTCGACCCTGGGGCTTCGCCCTCGACGAGCTCAGCGCACAGGTGTGGATCTTCCAGGGTGACCAGGACGGGTCGGTGCCCGACCTCACAAGCCCACAGCCTGGCCGCGAAGCTGCCGGACAGCCAGCTTGAGTTCTTTCCGGACGCCGGTCACGGACTCATCCTCAGCAACTGGGGCGACATTCTGAGAATCTTCCAGATCGAGCATTCCGAGATGGGTCGACCGTGAACGACACCCACCACCAACAATCGGGCTGAGAGCCTCGGCGAGGTTCAGGGTGCGGGCCGTGGTCGCACCCGGAGGTCTTGCATGCCGCCGTCGACGGCCAACGCCGTACCCGTGGTCGACCGTGAGCGCGGGCTGGCCAGGTACAGCACCGCGCCCGCCACTTCATCGGCCGAAACCAGCCGACCGTGAGGCTGCCGAGCTTCGAGGGCAGTCCGCTCAGCCGCTGGATCGTCGGCCGCAGCCAGGAGGCGTTGCACCCAAGGCGTATCGGCGGTGCCGGGGTTGACGCAGTTGACGCGGATTCCTTCGGCCAGGTGGTCCGCCGCCATTGCTCGGGTGAGGGCGACGACGGCGCCTTTGGAGGCGCTGTAGATCGCGCGTTGCTGGAGTCCGGCGCTGGCGGCGATGGAGGCGGTGTTGACCACGGCGGCGGCGGTCGATTCGACGAGCCAGGGAAGCGCGGCCCGGGTGACCCGGACGATGCCGAGGACGTTGATCTCGAAGACGCGGCGCCATTCGTCGTCGGTGTGGTCGGCGATGGTGCCGGCGGCGCCGATTCCGGCGTTGTTGATGACGATGTCGATGCCGCCGAGGCGGTCGCCGACCTCGGCGACCGCTGAGCGGACGGACTCGTCGTCGGCGATGTCGGTCCGCACGGCGAGCATGCCCTCCGGCACCGTGTCGGTATTCAGGTCGAGCACCGCGACCTTCGCCCCGGCGTCCGACAGGGCCGACGCAATCGCCGCGCCGATGCCGGACGCCCCACCCGTCACCATGGCGACGAGCCCGTCGAACTCCCCGCTCATGCCTCTTCCCTGGACCACTCGACGAACGCGTGCCGTTGCCGGCCGAGGCCGTCGATCTCGATCTCGACGATGTCGCCGGCGGTCAGGTAGGGGAAGCGGCCGGACAGGGCCACCCCTTCGGGAGTGCCGGTGAGCACCAGGTCGCCCGGTTCGAGGACCAGGTACTGGCTGAGGTGGTGGATGATGACGTCGACGCCGAAGATCAGATCGGCGGTGTTGGAGTCCTGGCGCGGCTCACCGTTGACCCAGCTGCGGAGCTGGAGGTTGCGGTAGTCGACGTCGTCGGGGGTGACCAGCCAGGGACCGGTCGGGGTGAAACCGGCGCAGGATTTGCCCTTGCTCCACTGGCCCCCGGAGACCTCGAGTTGGAAGGCCCGTTCGGACAGGTCGTCGCAGACGGTGAACCCGGCGATGTAGTCGATGCTCTGGTCGGGGGAGTCCAGGTAGGCGGCCTGGCGCCCGATCACCACCGCCAGCTCGACCTCCCAGTCGGTCTTGAGGCTGTCGCGCGGGATCTGCACCTGGTCGTCGGGTCCGCTGACGGTGTTGGCGGTCTTCAAGAACAGCACCGGCAGGGCCGGCGGGGCCGATCCCGACTCGGCGGCGTGGGCGGCGTAGTTCATGCCGATACACAGCACCGAGCTGGGGCGCGGAATCGGTGCTCCGACGCGTAAGCCGGTGACGTCCAGCTCCGGCAACTCCCCGGCGGCGAGCGCGGCGCGGACCCGGCCCACCCCATCCGAGGCCCAGAAGTCACCGGTCAGATCCGGGGTCAAAGCGGAGAGGTCATAGGTCGCTTCGTCGGTGATCACCACCGGCCGTTCCGCACCTCGGGGTCCCACGCGGGCCAGTTTCATCTCAGCACCTCCAGTTTCGTCGATTGCCAATAACTACCGTCCGGATAGGCGTACGCCGCCACCGACGACTCCAGCATCTCAGCGCTGTAACCCGGCCGGCGGGGCACCACGTACGCGGCATCCCGCACCAGGCACGGGTCGACGAAATGCTCGTGCAGATGGTCGACGTATTCAGCGACCCGGCCTTCGGTGCTGCCGGAGATGATCAGGAAGTCGATGATCGACAGGTGCTGGACCAACTCGCACAGCCCGACCCCCCCGGCATGCGGGCACACCGGAATCCCGAATTTCGCGGCCATCAGCATCACCGGCAGGATCTCATTCACACTGCCCAGCCGGCACGAATCGATCTGGCAGAAGTCGATCGCCTCGGCCTGGAACAGCTGCTTGAACAACACCCGGTTCATCCCGTGCTCACCGGTCGCAACCCCGATCGGGGCGACCGCCCGCCGGATCGTGGCATGGCCGAGCACATCGTCGGGACTGGTCGGCTCCTCGATCCACAACGGCCGGAACGACGCCAGCTCACCGACCCAGTCGATCGCCGTACTGACATCCCAGACCTGATTGGCGTCGATCATCAGGTTGAGGTCCGGGCCGAGGACCTCCCGCGCGATGCCGCAGCGACGCCGGTCGTCGTCCAGATCAGCCCCGACCTTGAGCTTGATGTAGGTGTAGCCCGCGTCGACCGCCTCCTGGCAGAGCCGGCGCAGCTTGTCATCGGAATAGCCGAGCCACCCCGCCGACGTGGTGTAGCACGGATAGCCGGACTCGCCCAGCACCGCCAGCCGCTCGTCCTTGGTCGCCGCCAGACCGGCGATCATCGCCACGGCCTCGTCCCGGGTCAACGCGTCGCTCAGATAGCTCAGGTCAAGGGTGTCGACCAGATCCTCGACCGGCAGCTCGGTGACGAACTGCCACAACGGCTTCCCGGCCCGGCGGGCAGCCAGGTCCCAGGCGGCGTTCATCACGGCCGCCAGAGCCAGGTGGACGACGCCCTTCTCCGGTCCGAGCCAGCGCAGCTGCGAATCCGACTGCATCCGTCGATAGGTCCCGCCCAGATCGGCGGCCAGCGCGTCGACGTCGCAGCCGACCAGGCCCTGGGCTCGTTGCTGTGCCGCCACCGCGCACAGGTCGTTGCCTCGGCCGATGGTGAAGGTCAACCCGAAACCCGCCAGGTTGGGGTCGTCGGTCGTCAGGATCACGTACGCCGCGGAGTAGTCGCCGTCCTTGTTCATGGCGTCGGATCCGTCGGCGGTGAGCGACGTCGGAAAACGGACGTCCACCACGTTCACCGCGATGATGGTGGGCACCCGCGACCTCCCTTGGTCTCTCGTCGGCCGATCAGTCACCGGCCGCGCCGCCAGCCTATGGCCTGAACAAACGATTGCGCAATGGCGTCCAGTGTCGTTACCCTGAGCCAACGGCGACCATCGAGGCAGCTGGATCGACAGGAGCAAACAACGTGGATGAACACGTGAGACCGCTCGACGGCGTGCTCGTGCTGGACTTCAGCCAGTTCCTGGCTGGTCCGGTCGCGGCCATGCGGTTGGCCGATCTCGGGGCCCGGGTGATCAAGATCGAGCGTCCTGGCGGCGGCGACATCGGCCGGCAGTTGGCCTTCGCCGGGCGGATGGCCGACGGCGACACCATCTCCTTCCACGCGATGAACCGCAACAAGGAGGGCGTCACCGCCGACCTCAAGAATGCCGACGACCTCGTACGCGTCAAAGCGCTGATCGCCCAGGCCGACGTCCTGATCCAGAACTTCCGGCCCGGCGTGATGGAACGCATCGGCCTGGACTACGCGTCGGTCAAGGCGATCAACCCGGGCCTCATCTACGGCAGCGCCAGCGGGTACGGGGATTCCGGGCCGTGGCGGGACCGTCCGGGCCAGGATCTGCTGGCCCAGTCCGTCTCCGGTCTGCCCTGGCTGAGCGGTGGGCGCGACGCCGGACCGGTGCCGGTCGGCCTGTCCATCGCCGACCACCTGACCAGCTGCCATCTCGCGCAGGGCATCACGGCGCTGCTGGTCCGCAAGGCGCGCACCGGGGTCGGCGGTCTGGTGCAGACCAGCCTGCTGGAGGCCATGCTGGATCTCCAGTTCGAGCTGTTGTCCACCCACCTCAACGACGCCAGCGTCACCGTCTCCCGCGGCGGTCAGCACTCCGCCCACGCCTTCCTGCCGGCCCCGTACGGGACCTATCCGACCAGCGACGGCTACCTGGCCCTGGCCATGAATCCGATCGACCGGATCGGCACCCTGCTCGACGACCCCTATCTGGCCGGACTGACCGATCCGCAGGCCTGGTGGGATTCCCAGGCCGAGATCGAGGAACTGCTGGCGGCCCGCTTCGCCACCCGGACCACCGACGAGTGGCTCGCGGTCCTCGACGCCGCCGACGTGTGGTGCGCCCCGGTGCTCACGCTGGAGCAGCTGGTCGAGCACGACGGATTTGCCGCCATCGCGATGACCCAGGAGGTCGGCCGCGGATCGGCGGTCACGAACGACCGGGCCGGGCTGCGGCTGCAGACCACCCGCAGCCCGATCCGGATCGACGGGCAGCGGCTGACCAGCGACCGGGCGGCGCCCAAGCTGGGTGAGCACAATGGGAGCGTCTGGCCGGAGTTCCTCGACACGGCGGCGGCGAGTTGACCATCCTGCGCGGCATCACCTGGGAGCACCCCCGCGGCTACGACTGCGTCGTCGGGGCGGCCACGGCGTACGCCGCGATCGTGCCGGACGTCGAGGTGCAGTGGGAGTACCGGTCGCTGCAGGCGTTTGCCGACGCCCCGATCGCCCAGCTGTCGGCCGACTACGACTTGATGATCATCGACCATCCCCACGTCCCGCTCGCCGCCGAGGCCGGGCTGCTGGCGCCGCTCGATGACGCCGGCTTCGATGACGAGCTCGCCCGGCTCGCCGAGCAGAGTGTCGGCGCCTCCCATCACAGCTACGCCCACAACGGCCACCAGTACGGGCTGGCCAGCGACGCCGCCGCCCAGGTCGCGGTCCATCGCGCGGACCTGCTGGCCGAGCCCCCCCGGACCTGGGACGACGTGCTCGAGCTCGCTGCCGCCGGGCGGGTGCTCTGGCCGGCGAAGCCGATCGACGCCTTCAGCAGTCTCGTCACCGTGGCCGCCAACGCCGGCGCGCCGGCCAACGCCGAGTCGGGCGTGTTCCTGGCCGAGGACGACGCGCTGGCCGCCCTCGACCTGCTGCACCGGCTCACCGCGTACGTGCCGGAACGGAATCTCGCCGACAACCCGATCCAGGTCGCCGAGCAGCTGAGCACCAGCGATGACTGGTGGTACGCGCCGCTGCTGTTCGGCTACACCAACTACTCCCGCGTCGGCTTCCGGCCCGGGCGGCTGACCTACGTCGACATGCCGTCCAGCGGCTCGGGGGTGACCGGCTCGCTGCTGGGCGGTGCCGGTATCGCCGTTTCGGCCACTGCGGTGGATCTCGACGCTGCCCGGGCCTTCGCCCTCTGGCTCGCCTCGGCCGACGTCCAGCGCGGTGTCTACTTCGACGACGGTGGACAGCCGGGCAACGCCGCGGCGTGGGAGGACGAGCGGCTGAACGCCGAGACCCTCGACTTCTTCACCGGCACCCGGGCCACCTTGGAGGGCGCGTACGTCCGGCCGCGGCTGCCCGGTTTCATCGAGTTCCAGGACACCGCAGCCCCACTGATCAACGCCGCCCTGCGCCGCGAACTGGGCGACGCCGCCCTGCTGGTCAGGCTGACCGAGCTGGCCGAGCGACTGCTGGTCCACCCGTGAAGATGATCCGGCCCGTGTTTGTGAACCTCAAGGAGAAGCCGACCCGTGCAGACCATTGACCGCTGGCTTGAGGACTACGAGATCGGCGAGCGCCGGGTCAGCACCGGCCGGACGATCACCGAAACCGACATCGTCCTGCACGCCGGGCAGACCGGCGACTTCTTCCCGCACCATATGGACGCCGACTGGTGCGCGACCCAGCCGTTCGGGCAGCGGATCGCCCACGGCACCCTGATCGTGTCGGTGGCCGTCGGGATGACCGCGGGCGACATCAACCCGCAGGCGATGAGCTACGGCTACGACAAGATCAGATTCATCGCACCGGTCTTCATCAACGACACCATCACCGTCACGGCCGAGATCAGCGAGATCTCCGACCACCGCAAACGGCCGGCGGAGCTGGGGTATGTCCACGAGCTGGTGAGTGTCACCAATCAGCGCGGGCAGCTGGTCATGGTCCTGACCCACCTCTACTTGACCAACAAGCGCCCGACTGATTCCGCCTAGGATGGCGCGGTGGCGACCCTGAGCGACGTGGCCAAGCTCGCGGGGGTCTCCATCTCCGCGGTCTCCCGTGTGCTCAGCGACGCGCCGGGGGCCCGGGTCAGCCAGCAGACCCGGGAGCGCATCAAGGAGGCGGCGGCCGAGCTCAGCTACCGACCCAATTTCGCCGGCCGCGCGCTCAAGTTTTCCCGGACCAACGTGATCGCCCTGGTCGTACCGGACCTCACGAACGCGTTCGTCACCGAACTGATGCTGGGGGTCGAGGACGAGGCGCGGGAACGCGACTACATGGTGTTGCTGGGACGCACCGAGGACCTCAAGCCGGGTGGGGAGATGATCAGCCGGCTGATCGGCGAGGGCCGGGTCGACGGGATGCTCGTGCAGGCCGCCGACCAGAGCAGTGAGGCCGACATCGAGGAGCTGATCGCGGCCAACTATCCGATCGTGTTCATCAATTCGGTGCAGGCCGACAGCCGCAGCGGCGTGGTGCTGCAGGATGAGCGCGGCGCGATGCTGGCCACCCAGCACCTGATCGATCTCGGCCACCGTCACATCGGCATGGTCGGCGGACTTCCGCAGTCCTACACCGCGCAGCGCCGGGTGACCGGTTTCCTGGCGGCCATGGCGGCGGCCAAGCTGCCGGTGCCGTCCGGTGCGGTCACCCGGCTCGGCTACTACCCCAAGGAGGGTCGGGCTGCTGTCCGCCAGCTGATGAGCCAGCTCCGGCCGCCCACCGCGCTGGTGATCGCCAACATCAACGCCGCCATCGGCGCGCTGAGCGAGGCGCGTGAGCTCGGTCTACGCGTACCC
The DNA here is from genome assembly GCA_963731295.1 of uncultured Actinomycetota bacterium. GTDB lineage: Bacteria > Actinomycetota > Actinomycetes > Propionibacteriales > Propionibacteriaceae > Microlunatus. Next base: position 276,959 of record CAVSUP010000002.1, on the reverse strand, counting down.
GAGGATCTGTCGCTGATCTCGGTCCACGACGCCTGGACGGCCGAGAACACCTGGCCGCCGCTGACCACGGTGAAGATGCCGATGTACCAGCTAGGTCGCGCTGCGGTGGCCGGCCTGGCCGCCCGGCTCAACGGCGATTCGGTGTACGAGCACGTCGTCAGCAAGCCCGCCCCGCAGCTGATCCGTCGGCTGTCCACCCAACCACCGGCCGCCTCCTGAGGAGGAACGCGATGATCATCGATGCTCATCAGCACGTCTGGGATCTCAGCCGGGCCCGGTACGACTGGCTCGGTCCGGCCCTGGGGCCGATCAACCGGACCATCACCCAGGCCGAGGCGTTACCCCGGCTCCGTGGCGCGGGGGTCGACGGCGTCGTCTTGGTGCAGTCGGCCGACAACCGCGAGGACACCGACTACATGCTGGCCACCGCCGAGCAGTATCCGGAGGTGGTCGCTGTCGTCGGGTACGTGCCGCTGGAGGATCCGGCCGCCACCGCGGACCGGCTCGCGGAGCTAGCCGAAAACCCGCTGGTCGTGGGCATCCGCAACCTCATCCACGACCGGGCGGACGCCGACTTCCTGCTGCGGGATGACGTGAACGAGAGCCTGGCCCTGATCGGCGAAGCCGGGCTCGCGTACGACGTGGTGTCGGTGCTGCCCCGCCATCTCGAGCACGTGCCGGTGCTCGCCGAACGTCACCCCGAGCTGCGGATGGTCATCGATCACCTGTCCAAGCCACCGATCGGACTGGCCGACCACGAGCCCTGGTGGACCCTGATCGAACGTGCGGCCGCCTACCCGAACGTCTTCGCCAAGGTCTCCGGGCTCTACCCCGGCCACGACCTGACCGACTGGTCGACCGAGACGATCCGGCCGTACGTGGCCCGCGCGCTGGATGTCTTCGGCGCCGATCGCCTGATGTACGGGGGGGACTGGCCGATCTCGGTCCTCGCCGGCGACTACGACCTCGTGTGGGCCGGACTCCGCCCGCTCTTCGACGAGCTGGGGGAGTCCGACCGCAGCGCGGTGCTGGCCGGGACGGCGATCGAGTTCTACCGGATCTCCCCGACCCGACTCGCCGCCCTCGGCTGACCCGCGATCATCCGCAGCAACGAGTTTTGGGCAAATGTGCGCAAACGATTGATCTAATCGACAGTTTTGAGCTAACGTTTGCGCAAGACGCCCGGGGCACAGGTTGCGCTGAGGGAACATCCACAAGGGGAGTGTCAATGAGGACAGAATTTTTCCGGCGCCCACGCACGCTGGCGCTCGCCGGAGCGGCGCTCATGCTTTCGGTCGTGACGGCCTGCGGTGGGGTGGCGGCGGTACGCCGGCCGGGGCCGCGCCGGAGCAGACCGATTCGGGCGGTGCCATCACCGTCTGGGTCGATCCGCCCCGCGTACCGGCGGCCGAAGCCTGGAAGAAGGCCAACCCGGACATCCCGACCACGATCAACCAGATCGACGGGACGGTGGGCAGCAAGGCGCTGTCCCAGCAGTTCGCGCAGTTCAACCAGGCCAAGAAGGGCTGGCCGGACGCGCTGTTCTTCCCGTCCAACGACGACATCGCCTGGGCCGCCGGCGCGCAGATCAACTACGCCGCCGACCTGACCAGCCAACTGCCCGACATCATCAAGGGCTACGACCCCGCGGTGCTGGCACCGTGCAACATCGACGGCAAGATCCGTTGCCTGCGCAACGATGCGGCCCCGGACGTCTTCTGGTACAACCAGAAGTTCTTCGACGCCAACAACTACACCCCGCCCAAGACGTGGGAGGAGTACGGCCAGCTCGCCGTCAAGATCGCCGCGGACCATCCGGACAAGGTCAGCGGGTTCCTCGGCGACGCGTACGCCCCGGACCGCTATCTGTGGGCCAGCGCCTGCCCGACGAACCATCGGCTGAGTGAGTCGGCCGTGCTGATCAACCTCGATGATCCGAAGTGCCAGCGCGCCAAGAAGCTGCTCAGCCGAGCTCACCACGGGCAAGGCGGTGTCCAACCTGGGCATCTTCGACGCCGACGCGGCGAAGGTCGGCAAGGACCTGGTCATGAGTCCCGGAGCGCTGTGGTGGGGTGACTACCTCTTCCGGCAGACCTGGAAGATCGACGCCGGCACGATGACCGCCACGGCTCCGCTGAGCTGGCAGGGCGAGTCGCAGCCCTCCACGGGCAATGAGGGCGGCGGCCTGTGGGGCGTGTCGAGCCACATCAGCGGCAAGCAGCTGGAGAACACCCTGAAATTCGCCACCTTCGTCGCCTCCGACCCGAAATGGCAGGTCGAGCTGACCACCGGACTGCCCGCCTACGGACCGGTGCAGGACCAGTGGATCGCCAAGCAGAAGTCGGCGAAGTACTTCGCCGACGACGACACGACCTTTGCCGCCTTCAAGGATGCGACGAAGTACGTGCCCGGCGACCACGCGTACACCCTGTACAACACCGGCGGCATCTGGACCGAGACCGTGACCAAGGCTCTGGTGGCCGGCGACAGCTTCGACAGCGCCTGGACCACCTTCAGCAGCGAGCTGGTCAACCAGGCCAAGTCGCAGGGCTACGAGGTCAAGACCAGCCAGTGAGCGCCTCGGTGGTGAGCCCCCCCGGTGAGCTGGCCGGTGCCGCGCCGGTCCGCCGCCGGGGACGGTCGGGCAGCGTCCAGCGGGCCGAGGTCCGCGGGGCGGCGATCCTGCTGACGCCATACGTGATCTTGTTGTTGGTGGCGGGGCTCATTCCGATCGGGTACGCCGTGGTGACCGCCTTGCAGACCCCGCCCACCCCGCTCAACCCGGCGGTCGGCTTCGGCGGGGCCCAGAGCTTCATCACCGTGGTCACCGACTTCCGCTTCCTGCGCACCTTCGGCAACATCTTCGCGGTGCTGGTGGTCTGGCTGCCGGTGATGATGATCGGCATCGTCGGCCTGGCGCTGCTGATCCACGCCAGCCCCGGCCGCTTCGGCTCCTTGATGCGCTTCGTCTACTACCTGCCCGGTGCCTTGGCCGGGGTGGCCAACTTCGTGCTCTGGGTCTATCTGCTCAACCCGTCCCAGTCGCCGATCGGCGCCCTGCTCAATGCGCTGGACCTGACCACCATCAAGGCCGTGGTCGCCTCCGACTCCAACCTGCCGGTGATCCTGGCCGGCATGTTGTTCTTCCAGGGCATCGGCACCTGGATCGTGATCGTCAACGGTGGCCTCAACGGCATTCCGGACGAGGTCATCGAGGCCGCGGAGATCGACGGGGCGAACGCCTGGCGGGTGGCCTGGAACATCAAACTGCCCATCATCCGGCCGTGGGTCGGCTATGCCGCGTTGATGAATCTCGCGTACGGGTTCCAGCTCTTCCTCGAGCCTCAGTTGCTCGACCAGGTGGCCTCCAACGCGTTGCCGGACCAGTATTCGCCCAGCCAGCTCGGTTACGCGTTCGCCTTCTCCAACTACAACTTCCCGGCGGCGGCCGCCATGTCGCTCATCCTGCTTGCCATCACCTTGGGCATCGGCTTGCTGATCGTCTTCCGCAGTGGACTGTTCGGAGAGGAGGAGTGATGGCTGTTGCCACCGCTGAAACGCCCACCTTGCGCCCCGCTGGGGGAAAGCCGATGTCGGCCGGCCGGCTGGCCCGGATCGCGACCATGCTCTTCGTGGCCGCGATCTTCATCTTCCCGATCATCGGGTTCGTGGCCATGTCCTTCCGCGACGCCAACGAGGTGGCAGCGGGCGAGGGAGGCTTCCTCGGTCTCGGTGGCATGTCGCTGACCCACGCCGCCTTCTCCTGGTCCCAGGTCAACGGCTTCGGTCCCGGTGACGGCGGGCTGTTCACCCGCTGGATGCTCAACTCGGTGATCCTGGCCGTCGGCGGCGGGCTGCTCGCGGTGGTCGCCGCCCTGCCGGCCGGCTATGCCATGGCCCGGCTGCGGTTCCGGTTTCGCCGGGTGGTGCTGTTCATCACGCTGCTGGCCATGGTGATGCCCAACACGGTCCTGGTCATTCCGCTCTTCCTCGAGGTCTCGGCGATCGGTGCGGTGGGCCAGCTGTGGCCGGTGGTCGTGATCATGGGCTTCTTCCCCTTCGGCACCTACCTGGCCTACATCCACTTCATGACCACCCTGCCCAAGGAGCTCGTGGAGGCGGCCCGGATCGACGGGTTGGGGGAGGTGGCGATCTTCTTCCGGGTCGCGACGCCGATCTCCAAGCAGGCGGTGGCTCTGGTCGCGTTCTTCTCCTTCGTGGCGAACTGGACGAACTTCTTCCTCCCGCTGGCCCTGCTGAGCTCGAACCAGGCGGCCAAGACGGTTTCCATCGGCCTTCAGGAGCTGATCGGAGCGAGCCCATTGTTCAATCCGACCGTGGCGGCCGGTCTCAATGTGAAGCTCTACATGCCTCAACTGGCCCTGGCGACCTTCATCAGCATGTTGCCGCTGCTGATCGTGTTCCTCGGCGCGCAGCGGTTCTTGATGCGCGGCCAGACGGTGGGTGCGGTCAAGGGATGAGGATGGACCGGTGACGACAACCTCGCGACCCGAGCTCAACCCGCAGGCCGGCTACGACAGCGGGCTGCCGGCTCGTCCGCGCCCGATCGTCATCCTGGGGGCGGGCGGCATCGTTCGCGACGCCCATCTGCCGGCGTACGCGAAGGCCGGTTTTCCGGTCACTTCGCTCTACACCTGGGCGCCGCACCGCGCCCGAGCCGAGGAACTGGCCTCGGCGTACGGGATCGCTGCGGTGCACACCGAGCTGGCCGAGGCGGTTGCAGCGGCGCCCGAGGGTGCGGTGTTCGACATCGCCCTGATGCCGGACCAGTTCAGCGCCGCTCTCGAGGCGATCCCGGACGGTTCGGGCGTGCTGATCCAGAAGCCGTTCGGTCAGAACCTGGCCGAGGCTCGGGAGCTGCTGACGATCTGCCGGCGCAAGCAGCTGGTCGCGGCCGTCAACACCCAGCTGCGCTTCGCGCCCTACATCGCGGCCGCCCGGGCCTTGATCGCGTCCGGCGCCATCGGTGAGCTGTACGACCTCGAGGTGCACGTGAACGTGAAGACACCGTGGGAGCTGTTCCCCCAGGTGCTGACGTTGGACCGCCTCGAGATCAACATGCACAGCGTCCACTACCTCGACCTGGTCCGATCGTTCCTCGGCGACCCTGAGTCGGTGTCGGCGGTGAGCGAGCGCCACCCGGGGAAGACCCACGCCAACTCGCGGTCGGTGATCTTGCTGCGCTATCGCGACCGCCCGCTCCGGGTGGTCGTCTCGACCAACCATGACCATCATTTCGGCCCCGCCTATCAGGACAGCTATGTGAAGTGGGAGGGCACGCGGGGGGCCGTGCGGGCCCAGATGGGTCTGAATATGAGCTATCCCATCGGCGGTCCGGACCTCCTGGAGTATCAGCTGGACGCCGACGCCGCCGAGGTCGACGCCGAGCGGGTCTGGACGACGCTGCCCTTTGCCGGCTCCTGGTTTCCCGACGCCTTCATCGGCTCGATGGGAGTCGTGCACCGCTATCTGGAAGGCAGCATCGACACGCTGCCGACCAGCGTCGAGGACGTCTACAAGACCATGGCCCTGGTGGATGCGGCGTACGAGTCAGCGGCTCGAGAGGGCATCGCCCCCGACTACCACCTCCCCTGACGGGCCCCACCCAACTGGCCCGACGCGACGAGCCGATCCGCACCGGGGAAGGCATCACCTTCCCGGTCCTGCATCGACCGGGGCACCCTGCGCGACCGGTCCAAGGCCGGCGCCCGGTGACGGCGACGGACTGGCTCAGGCCTCGCGTTCGTCGAGGAGCCTCTGGTGATCTTCGCGGAGTTCGGTGTTCTCGGCTTCCAAGACCAAGACCATGGCGATCCCGGCCAGGTTCAGTCCGGCGGCAAGCAGTTCGGTGATCCGGTTCAGCCGGTCGATGTCGTCAGCACTGTAGAGCCGCGTTCCCCCCGCTGACCGCGACGGCTCGAGCAGGCCCTTGCGCTCGTACAACCGAAGGTTCTGCACCCCGGTGCCCACCAGGTCCGCGGTCACCGAGATGCCGAACACGCCTTGGGCGCTGCGCACCCGGCGACGTTCGACCGGAACTTTTCTCTCGTTCACCCTTGCAGGATATCCTGCTCAAGTGCTATATATAACCTATATCAGCCACTACAGATAGTGGTTGAGCGCACCGACTAATCAACACGATCAATGGAGGTGGTAACCCATGTTGATGCGCACCGATCCGTTCCGAGACCTCGACCGTCTCACTCAGCAGGTATTCGGCACCGCAGCCCGACCCGCCATCATGTCGATGGACGCCTGGCGCGACCACGATCAGTTCGTCGTCGAGTTCGACCTTCCTGGAATCGACGCCGACTCGATCGACCTGGACGTCGAACGCAACGTGCTGACCGTTCGCGCCGACCGGCCGGCCCGCGAGGGCATCGAAGAGCTCGTCGCAGCGGAGCGCCCGCGGGGGGTCTTCAGCCGCCAGCTCATCCTCGGCGACAATCTGGACACGGACGGTCTCACCGCGAGCTACCAGAACGGGGTGCTCCGGCTCGAGATCGCCGTCGCCGAGAAGGCGAAGCCCCGGAAGATTGCGGTCAGGTCCGCCGATGACCAAAAGGTCATCAACGCCTAGCGGCCCAGCCATCGAGCAATCCGATGAACGCCAGCGTGGGGAGCCCGGCAGCCCCGGTCGAGATCGACTCGTTCCTGACCCCGTTCGAGGGCGGAGGATTCGACGACCCAGCCTGGATCGACGCCGAGTTCTTCGCGATCATCTCCGCGAACTGGGACATCGAGCCACCCGTCCCACCGGCGAGGCCCACCGGACTCCCCGCCCGGTCGGACCCACCGAGCCGCGCGGAGCGGCCAGGGTCTCGGCAGCGACTCACGGGTGAGACGGTTGCCGACGAACGCCACCGTAGGGAACGCTCCCCGCCGTACCTCGAGTGAGCTCGGGGGCCTCCTGCGCTCCGTACGCTTCTGTCGTCATACGACGGCAATTCGAGACTTTCGGTCAGAATTCGGCGCCGTATGACGACAGAAGCTCGGGCGTCAGTCGTACTCATTTCGTCTAAGCGGTTACTGCTTCAGGCAGAACTGCATTGCCTGGACCACTCGATGACGGTCAGCCGCCGCTCGTGCGACATGCCATTAGTCGTGGTGAAAGACTTCGTGGGTCTCCGCCCACCATTCGCCCTCGGCCCGGGTTTCCAGCGGTTCCTGCAGCGGCATGGCGATCCCCCACCACTTCTGGGTGACCGGGTCGGCCGCCATTTTGGCCATATCGGCCGCGTAGTCCTCGCCGACGTACTCGAAGTAGGCGAACAACAGGTTCTCAGGCTCGCGCAGAAAGATCGTGTAGTTGGTCAGGTGACAGGCACTGATCATCGCCAGCACCTCAGGCCAGACCGAAGCATGCAGCTCCTTGTAACGCGCCACCGCGTCATCCTGAAGGCGGATGACCTGTCCGAAACGCTGCACGTGATCTCCTGACGCCGACCGCTACCGGTGCGGCCAACGCCTGAGACTACCGGGCCATGGCAATGGGTGCTTGCGGCCGACCGCGCGTGATCGTCAATCATTCGGTTGACATCTTTCAGGCCTGAGCTTACGATGGTCGTCAACCAAGTAGTTGAGGTTGGGGTTGACATGAGTGACCCGCTGTCGCAAGCGTTCGCGGCCCTGGCCGATCCGACCAGGCGCGACCTGGTAGCGCGGCTGACCGACGGCGACGCCACCGTGGGGCAGCTGGCGGCCCCGTATCAGGTCAGTGTGCAGGCCATCTCGAAGCATCTTCAGGTGCTCGAGCAGGCCGGCCTGGTCAGCCGCACCGCGGAGGGGCATCGCAGCCCGGTGCACCTGGAGGCGGAGGTCTTCGACCTGATGACGAAGTGGATCGAGCGGTACCGGCAGCGGGCCGAGGCCCGGTACCAGCGGCTGGATGCCGTACTGGCGGAGATGGACGACGAGGAGGCCGGGAACCGCCCGGCCCGTGAGGAGACGGCATGAACGGCACGATGACGAGCGCGGCAATCGAGGCGGATCCGACCGTCCCGATCATCCGCATCACCCGGGACTTCGCGGCCACCCCGGCCCAGTTGTTCCGAGCCCACACCGACCCCGAGCTGTTCGCTCGGTGGGTCGGCCCGGACGGGATGACCACCACCCTGGACCGCTGGGCGGCGACCACTGGCGGCAGCTGGCGTTACGTCGCCGTCCGCGACGGGATGGAGTTCGGCTTCCACGGCTGCTTCCATGAGGTCCGGCCGAACCGGATCGTGCAGACCTTCACCTGGGAAGGCGACCCGGACGGAGTCGCGCTGGAGACTCTCAACTTCGAAGACCTCGGTGACGGGCGCACCCGGCTACGTACCCAGTCGCTGTGCGACAGCTTCGAGGGCCGGGACGCCTGGCTGCGCAGCGGCATGGAGGTCGGCGTCAACCAGGGCTACGCCAAGCTGGACGCCCTGCTTGCCGCCGGTGAGATCGCCGGCACCATCGAAATCGCCGGCACCATCGAAGGAGCGCAGGCATGACGCTGCCCGCAGCCCCGGCCGAGCGCCATCGCGCGGTGACCGCCGAGTTCACCGCTCGGGTGCGCGCCGCCTCCGACTGGGACGCGCCCGCCCCAGTCGCCGGGTGGCGCGCCCGGGACGTGGTCGGTCACCTGGTCGGGTGGTTCCCGGAGTTCTTGAAGACCGCAACCGACGTGGTGCTCGACTGCGGTCCGTCGCCGGAGGAGGACCCGGTCGCCGCCTGGCAGGTGCACACCGACGCGGTGCAGCGGCTGCTCGACGGGCCGGAGGCGGCCACCCCCTTCCGGCATCCGATGGTGGGGGAGATGCCGCTCCCGGAAGCGGTCGACCGGTTCTACACCACTGACGTGTTCATGCACACCTGGGATCTGGCCCGGGCTACGGGCCAAGACGAGCGGCTCGACCCGCAGACCTGCGCCGACCTGCTCGCCGGGATGGAGCCGATCGAGGAACTGCTGCGGTCCTCGGGGCAGTACGGACCCCGGGTGCCGGTGCCCGACGACGCCGACGTGCAGACCCGGATGCTCGCCTTCATCGGTCGCGACCCGCTCCGCAGCCGGCAATGACGGCGTGTCGCGGTCGTTGAGGCGCTCATCAGGGCGCTGCGCGACCGCTACGCCGCGAGGACCCAAGGAACTGAGTTCGCTCGTTCTCTCATCACTCGAAACTCGCGATCACCGTTCGAAGGTCATGAGCGAGGAAGCTGACCCTGGCGTTGCGGACGTTCAGTGCTCCGAGTTGGTGCGGCCGGCGCGCTCAGCCGAGAGGCGTCCTTCTTCGACGAGGGCGACCCGGAACTTGGTGAGGGTGTCGATGAGTACGTCGACCTTGTGAAGGGAGTTGGCGAGACTTTCGGGGTCGACCTCGAAGCTCAGGCTGATCTGGCGGTTGCAGTCGGCGAGGGTGAACGCGATGTCGGTCCACTCAATCTCAGGCGTGCGCTTCGAGGTGTCTTCGACGAAGGCCAGGATGTAGCCACCGGCGTGGTGGCCGCGCCGGTTGAGAAAGCGGCGGGTGTAGTAGCGGTTGGGCATGGTGGATCTCTCGGTAGGCGTTAATGCTGAATTGGCATGTCCGTCTCCTTCGGGTCGGTGTGTTTGTTCGGGTCGGTGTGTTTGCGGTCAGGACAGCTCATTAGACGTCTCCCGTCGACCGCCGCGCAACGCGATTTCGGCCGATCAGGCGCCGTCCCGCCGCGGTCTGAGCAGTCCGATTCATCGCGGTCGGCTGTTCAGCAGGCCGGTCGCGAAGGGCCGCGACGACCGGTCGCCTTCCCCAGCCGCCTTCAGATCACCAGGACCGGGTGCCTGCGGGCGGAAATGCCACTGTCGGCGCTCAGCGTCGTGCGCCGTGGGATTCGGGTTGTTCCGTCAGCCGTAGCGGTGACTTTTCTCGGGGTGACCCGCCGCGCGGGTGCACGCCCGGCCGTTCATGGATTTGTGCCCACAGCGGTCAGTTTCGGGCTCGGCGGCACCCGAAGCAGCTTTGGCAACGGGAGTCGGCTTGGTGCTCGGCGGACGAGCGGCCGGGGTCAGGGATGTTCCTCCGGCGGCGGCTGCCTCGCGACGGGTGGGGCCGCTGGCACTGTTCCGGGCGTACTTGGCCTCACGCATCGCCCTCTGGGCATCGAGCTTGCTCATCGTCGGTTCACGCCAATGAGCCTACGACGCCTCACTGACATCGCTCCGCACGGCGCGGGGCCGTCGGGCTCGTAGAGTGATGTTCGGTGCGGATCATGCCCGGCGACGCCTTCACCCACTCATCGAGCGTGGTCATCCAGGCGGTCAAGTCGTACGCGGCAAGAATTTCTCCTGATGTCTCCGCCGCGACGGCAGCGACCTTAGCCTTTCACCATGAGAGCGAGCACCCGCCGTCCCTGGATCTTGGCGTCGCTGCTGCTGTTGGGTGGTGCGCTGGCCGCCGCGGGAGCCATCCGGCAGCACTGGCTCCCCTGCCGCGGGTCGATGCTGAGCGGCAGCGTGCTGCACGGCTACGCGTACGGTCGGGATTTCAGCAAGTCGTGCCTGAAGGCGATGGACAGCGGATTCGGGTTCGTCGGCTCGGCCACCGCAGGCCAATGGTCGGCTGAGCTCGTCTTCGGAACGATCGCCGTTGTGCTTCTCGCCCTTTCCTGGACGACCGTGGTCGTCGCCAGCGGCTGGACGCCGAGGACCAGACTGCTGGCGCTACTGCCTGCGGTGGCCACGGCCTCGACCCTTGTGCTGAACGTGGGCGGCGTCGCCGAAACGCTCGGACTCATCGGCACCGCACTGCTCCTCGCTCCGAACGTGCTCGCCGTCGTGGCTTTCGTCGCCATTGGCCTTCGGGAGGAGCCCGGCGCAGCCGTGATGTCGCAGGTGAGTCTCGTGCTGGGCGCGTCAACGGCGGTCGGCCTCGTGCCTGCTATCGCCGAGTACGCCGTGATGGTGTGGGTCAGCGACGCCAACTGGGACGCCCCACCTGGGTCCGGCTACCTCACCGTGGCGATGGTTGCCCTGCTCGCCCTCGTGCTGCTGGTCGTCACGCTCGGCCGCGGCCCCAGCCGACCGACCGCGGAGCGCACCATGGCGACGGCCAGGGCCTGACCACCTTTCCTATCCGCCGACCGGAGAACGGTGGCATCGGCTGACTCGGCATGTGCCGGCGGCGGGATGTCCAGCCCTGCGGTCAGATGAGGATGAAGTTCCGCCTGTTCAAGACCCGACCGATGGTGGCGTGGTCCAGGCTCGGCACATCCTCCACCAGGGCGACGTGCTTCTCCAGCAGCCGCAACGACCACCGGGCGTGTCCGGCCGGCGGCGACGAGCAGGCCAACGCGATCAGCCGGGCCTCGACCTCGCCGGTGACCACCGACGGCATCGGCGGTGTCAGCCGCGGCCGGCGGGTGATCGTGGCCTCGACATCACCGCCGGTCTCCACGAACCGCTGCGCGATCAATCGGACCGACTCGCCCGACAGCCCGACCCGGTCCGCGATCACCGCCCGATCGGCCACCGGGCCCTGACGGACGTCCAACTCCAACAGCACCCGCGCCCGCCTGATCATCCGGTCCGACCGGCTGCTGCTCGTGGTCACCAGCGTGGTCAATGCGGCACGATCGGGCGCGGACAACTCCACGACGTGGGCCTTCGGTCGGGGCATCACCGCATCCTTTCCGCAGGGGAGCACGATTGCCATATTTCTACCGCGAAAAGCACAAGTTGTAGCTGCGACGCGCGATTAGCATGAAGTGTGGTCACACGAGGTGATGGCCTTCCCGTCCCAACCTTGGCGGGCAGCCCTTTGATCGGGTCTCTGGGCGAGATTCGTCGTGACTATCTCGGCACGATCTCCCGTGCGGCCCGCGAGGTCGGGGGCCTGGCCCGGATCGTGGCTGGTCCGCCCGGATGGCGGGTGACCTTGTACAGCGTCTCCTCCCCGGAGCTGGCCAGCGAGATTCTCAGCCGGCCGGACCGATACCGCAAACAGGCGCCCGGGTATCGCGAGCTCCGCCTCGCGCATCGGCAACAACCTGCTGACCAGCGAGGACGAGGAGTGGCATCGGCAACGGCGGTTCCTGGCCTCGATCTTCACCCGCCGCCGGATCATGGCGAGCTATGCCACCGTGATGGTCGCCGAGGCGGAGCGGCTGGTGGAGCGCTGGCGCGACCCGGCCGCCGCCGCAACGAGCGTGGACGCCTATTTCGCGATGATCGAAGTGGCGTCGAGGATCAGCGGCCGGATCCTGTTCGGCGCCGATATGACGAAGGCCTTCGAGCTGCTCAAGCGCTTCCGGCGGATCAATGACCAACTGCTTCGGCGGGCCGTGACCCCGCATCCGCTACCCACCTGGGTGCCGACACCGGCCAACCGACGATTGAACGCTGGACTGGGCGAAGTGCGGCAGATCGTCGGCGATCTCATCAGCGAGCGTCGCGCCCAGCGGTCATCGCCGGCCACCGATGACATGCTCGGATTGTTATTGGCCGCTCGTGACGCCGAGGACGTCGCCGATCGGCTGAGCGACTCCGAAGTCGCCGATCAAGCCATGCTCTTCCTCCTCGCGGGACACGACACGACGTCCGTCACCCTGGCCTGCACCCTCCTTCAACTTGCCCTCTCACCCGAGTGGCAAGCGATCCTCCACGAAGAAATCGACACGACGCTCGGCGGGCGGCCGCCCACCGCCACTGATGTTGATCGACTGCCGTGGACCGGTCGCGTCGTCCGGGAGATCATGCGGCTCTATCCCGCCGCGCATGGGATGGCTCGCAGCACGCTCGGGGACGAGGTCCTCGACGGCTACCGCATTCCGGCCGGGTCCTGGATCGAGGTATCAGCCTGGGGCGTGCATCACTCACCCGCCGTGTGGACTGACCCCGACCGGTTCGACCCCCGCCGATTCGACGTACCACCGGGGGAGTTCCCTGGCGGTCACCGGTACGCGTGGTTCCCGTTCGGGAGCGGACCTCGGGCCTGCATCGGGATGCCGATCGCCACCTTGGAAGTGCAGATCCTCATCGCCACCATCCTGCAGTCCTACGCGATCACGACACGTCTGACCGCACTGCCGGTCCACGCCGCCATCACCTTGCTGCCCACCGGGGCAATGCCGATCCAGCTCCACAACCGTTAGCTCCGGGACGCGGGACCCGGCTGGCCAGGTGACCTCGAGGCCAACCCGAAGGGGACGGGCCTGATCGGTGGAGCGGGGCCAAGGGGAAGGTCGTTCGGGATTTCTCACGCCTCATCGTCGACGCATGGGAGATGGGCGAGGCCAATGGCGCCAGCTGCGGGGATGGAGATATCGAAAGACTATGGGGTTAGCCGGCGGCTGGTGTGACGCCGCGCATGCCGTAGGTGGACCGTCGTGGGGAGCACGCCAGCAGCCTCACTGTCGTGCGGGACGCACGCAGTAGCCGACCGTCGTGCCGGACGCACGCATGTCGACGACGCGGTAGCGACCGATGACCGAGAGGGGGTCGAGATCGACGGCTGGGATCCGCATTGGTCCCTGGCGGGGGGGGGGGGGGCGTAGGAGGCAATCCGTCTGCTGGGGCAGGGTGCGACGCGACCGGTCGCGTCGAAGTTGGTGTCGCTCCCGTGCGAGGTAGGTCCCGGCGGCTGGGCGAGCACCTTGAATTGCAGACACGTTGTTGAGTTTGAGCATCCGGCTCGACCTCGTCGACATACCATTGAGGCACAGGCAATAGCCTGTTCGGAGCTACTCGGGAGGCTAGTGATGGTTGTTCTGGGTCTGATCCTGCTGATCTTGGGATGGTTGTTGAACATCTCGATCCTCGTCACGATCGGCATCGTCGTTCTCGTCATTGGGGTTATCTTGTTGATCCTAGGCGCGCTGAACCGCCCCGTGTTTGGTCGCCGGTATTGGTTCTAACTAACCCGAACTTTTGCGTCGGCTGTTGATCATGGTCGGATGCCGGAACGTATCCGTAAGCGTTTGGCATCGAGGTGTGGCGTCGATGCTGGACAACTCGTCACCGCTGCGGTGTCGCAGCCGCGTGGGGGTTGTCCTCGAGTTGTCTGGTCGGGTAGTTGAGGAGCGCCGGCCGGTGTGACAAGGGTACCCTCCGGCTCGTCGAAGCCATGCTGACCACCACCCTGTGATCGGCGACGCGGTAGGTGCAGCGAGCTGGCCAGCATTGACCGTGTCGCTGGTCCGTCGCGGACGGATCGCCGACAGCCGTGGGGGTTCAGACAGCGATGCCCGTCTCTTCGACGCTCACAGCGTCCAGCGATGCCGTCGAGATGTGGAACGCGCTACTACGTTGGCGGGATGCTGATCATTGGTCTGCGCTCTCAGAGGGCTTACTGCCGACCGTGGTGCGGGATGCACGCTGTAGCCGACCCTAATGCGGCGCACGCAAAGCGACCCCTCGTGCGGAGCACGCAAAGCGACCCCTCGTGCGGAGCACGCAAAGCGACCCCTCGTGCGGAGCACGCAAAGCGACCTTCGTGCGGAGGACGCAATGGGACCCCTTGTGCGGGAACGCACGCAGCTCTAGTTGAGCGTCTTGCGGTCGACCCGTGCGTCGACCGGCGGATAGCTGACCAACCAGAGCACACGGTGGCTGTTCGCGGACAGCTGGCTGCGGGACTCGACGCCGCCGCGACCATTAGGGTCGATGCTTGAGGTTGGCCGATCAACATCCAGCGTCTGGCCGTTACGCGATCCCCGGGGCGACGTTGGACGTGTGGGACGCACGCAGTGGACCTCCGATCTACGGAATGGTCGAACTCGGAGAGATGGGCCAGGATCGTCGGGCCCGTCTCGCCGGTTCTCGACACTGGAATCCTGTTCGCGGGCTAGATTCGTGACATGGACCGAGCTGGGGTCCTTTTGCAGACGCCGATCTTTCGTGATCTGACCCGACGCGACGTCGAGGAGATCGTGCCTCATCTGGGTGAGCGGCGGTACGACGCCGGGCAGACGGTGTGGGTGGAGGGTGATTCCGCGGATGCGCTTTACGTCCTGGCAGAAGGCACGCTGAAATCGCACCGGCTGAGCCGCGACGGTGGTGACGTCATCCTCAACTTTGACGCGGCCATCGACATCGTCGGCCAGGTGGGCCTGTTCCACCCGAGTGGAAAGCGTCAGGTCAACGTGACCGCGGTGGTGTCGAGCCGCTGCCTGTTGCTGCGCCGCAGGCGGCTGGTGGACTTTCTCAGTCAACATCCGATCGCGATGGAGCGGCTGTTCGAGGAGGTCACGAGCGTGACGGTCCAGGCGGCGTACTCCTTCACCGGTATGGCCTTTGACGACATCCGGCGCCGGGCGGCGCGGACCCTGCTGGCGCTCGCGGAAGAGTTCGGCGAGCCGGTGCCCGACGGCGTGCGGATCCGGCTCGAGTTGTCCCAACGCACCCTGGCCGCGCTGGTGGCCGCCTCGCGGGAAAACGTTAACCGTGCCCTCGCACCGCTGGTCGCCGACGGCGTGATCAGCCAGCACGGCAGGCACTTCGTCGTGCACGACCTTGGTGCCCTGGCTGCATCAACGCAGGGCACCCTGTGACGTACAGCACTGCTCCCGGCCGGTGCCGCGGCGCAGCCTTGTGCCTATGAACCAGCTATCGAGTCTTCTGTCTCCGTCAGCCGCCGGTCTCGACCTGGGGCCGCTGCGCAGCGGCTTCAGCGGCCAGATTCTCACAGCCGGGGACGGGAAGGCGTACGACGTCGCACGGATGGCCTTCAACGGCCTGTTCGATCGCCGGCCGGCGGCACTCGCCCGGGCGACGTGCACCGCCGACGTCGTGCACGCGCTCAACTTCGCTCGAGCCGCTGACCTGGCCGTCGCTGTCCGCGGCGGCGGCCACTCGGTCGCCGGCTATTCCACGATCGAGGGTGGCCTGCTCCTGGACCTGGGGCCGATGAAGGCCATTCACGTCAACCCGAAAGCGCGGGTAGCTCGGGTGCAGCCCGGAGTGGTCTGGGGCGAGCTGGATCGGGCGACCCAGGCGCACGGGCTGGCCACCACCGGCGGGCGGATGACCACGACGGGCGTCGCCGGCTTCACCCTGGGCAGCGGCAGTGGCTGGCTCGAGCGGCTGTACGGATCGGCGTGTGACAACCTGCTCGCCGCGGAGGTCGTCACCGCCTCCGGGACCGTGGTCACCGCAAGCGAGTCCGAGCACCCGGACCTGCTTTGGGGCCTGCGCGGCGGCGGCGGCAACTTCGGCATCGTCACCGAGTTCACCTTCCGGCTGCACCCCGTCGCACCCGAGGCCTACGGCGGCCTGCTGATGTTCCCGCGGCACCAGGCGCCGGAGGTGCTGCGCCGGGTGCGCGACTTCCTCAACGGTGCGCCGCGGGAGGTCTGCGGCGGCATGCTCTGCATGAACGCCCCGGCGGCGCCGTTCGTCCCAGCCGAGCTGCAGGGCGCCCCAGTTGTGACCGTGCTCGCGGCCTATTGGGGCGGTGTCGACGAAGGTGCGAAGGCCCTGGCGCCGCTGAAGCAGTTAGTTCCGGCTGTCGACTTGATGGGTCCGACGACGTACCTGAACTTTCAGGCGATCACCGACCCAGGCAACCCTCCGGGTCGGCGCAACTACTGGCGCTCGGAGTTGCTGCCCGACGCGCCCGATGAGCTGCTCGACGCCTTCATCGCGTGCGCAGCCGAGGCGACGTCATCGACGAGCAGCCTCATCCTTGGTCGACTCGGCGGCGCCTTCGGCGACGTTCCGGACAACGCGACGGCACTCGGAGGACGGTCGGCCGAGTGGCTGTTCCACTGCAACGCCGTCTGGACCGAACCCAACGACACCCGGCACATCGCCTGGGCTCGGGCTACCGAAGAAGCACTGCGGCCCTGGACCATGCCCGGGATGGCGCTCAACTTCATGAACGACATCACCGACGCACGAGTCCGCGCAACCTTCGGATCGCAGAAGTACCAGCGGCTGGTCGACCTCAAACAGCGCTGGGACCCGACCAACATGTTCGCGATCAACCAGAACATCCGTCCGGACGCTCCCGCCGGGTAACCAAAGACACTGCTCCTGGTGGCGCTCGCGAAGCCAAACCTTTCGCGAGCGCCTGACCCGTGGACGCC
This sequence comes from uncultured Actinomycetota bacterium, assembly GCA_963731295.1. Lineage (GTDB taxonomy): Bacteria > Actinomycetota > Actinomycetes > Propionibacteriales > Propionibacteriaceae > Microlunatus. The sequence goes on along the minus strand of CAVSUP010000002.1, from coordinate 259,907 downwards.
GTTTCGTACGCCGCCGTCGGGCCCGTAAGGACAACTAGGCGGCGCAGCAAGCGGACCCTCGTGCGGAGCACGTCGGTGGCCGACCGTCTACCGGGATGGTGGTGCGCGTCCGGGCCGAACGACTCAATCCTCGAGCTGAGGGCGGTGGCCTGACTCGGCCTGGACAAAGTCGTTGATGTCGGCGCCGCCCTGCTCGACGAGTTCCGCGAAGAGCCGGCCGCTGACGACGAGCCCGTCCCGCACCGTGAACTGGGTGATTGCGCGCATCTCGAAGGGCTCTGCCTGCTCGGTCGTGCCCCACCAGTGCCACTCGCTCCACATCACGTCACCGTCCTGCACCGATGCCGGCACCTCGGCGCGCAGGTTGGGGACCCCCGTGAGCAACGCGCCCCAATTCGCCTTCATCTGCGCCCGGCCGCCGAAGCCGCGGGCTGGGTGGAAGGGCTGCTCGCTCTGGTAGTCCTCGTGCATCAACGCCGCCATGCCGTCGAGGTCGTGGGCATTGGTCCGCTCGACCATCTGCTGGATGACCTCAAAACCGGATGCTGCCATATCCCACTCCTTCTCTCCTTCGGCCCCATGAGGAAGCGTCCCACGGCGAGGCGGGCCTGACCCACCCCCACGTGGACAGATCCGAACAGGCGCGCAGGATCGTCAATAGGACGAAGGAGAACGAACCGGATCACCTGGCGTCGGACCCGGCCGCCACGCGACCCCGGCGAGAGCATCGGCTGACCCACGATGCCCAAGACCGTCGAGGTTCGATCAGTTGCGCCCCAACCCCCAACGACACTGTCGTGCGGGACGCACGTATAGCCACCCTCGTGCGGAGCACGCAGTAGCCGGCCCTCATGCGGGACGCATGGCAGTATCCGACCCTCATGGGGCGCACGGCAGTAGGCCGAGCGGTCAACGGGACAGATCGGGCTGGGGGAATCTCGGGGAAGCGACGGGCAAGATCTGGAAGGATCACCCCGGGGGATGGGAGGCACTCACGCGGTGGGGTGACGATGTCATGCGGGTGGAACCACGTGCTGGTGGAGTCGCTAACCAGGTGTGGAGTGTGCGCGTGAACGGGCAGCTCGCGTTCGCTCGTCTGGGCGCCCGGAGCGCTGCTGATCTCGCGTGGGAGACCGATCTGCTGCGATACCTCGACGGTGTGGCCCTGCCGGTGCCGGTGCCGATCGCGACGACGGATGGTCGACCGTTTGCTGACGGTCTGGTGGTGATGACTGGCGTTGAGGGCGGACCGCCCGAGACGGAGTCCGACTGGCGTCGAGTAGCCGAGATGCTGCGCCGGCTTCATCGGTTGACGCAGGTTTGGCGGCAGCGCCCGGGCTGGCATTCCTCGACTGACCTGCTGGCTGCCCAGACCGGAACGAAGGTCGACCTGGGCAGCAACACCCTCTGGCGGCATCGCGTGGCCGACGCTCGAGGACGCCGCTGAGCTGCTGGCTGATCTGCGGTCAGCCTTCGCTTGGCTTGGTGATCGACAGGAGACTCGATGGGCCGCAGATCCGTACCGGAGGGAGAAGGCTCGGCGCGACGGTGACGGTCGGTGGTTCCATGGGTCAATGACGCCCCGCGAACGTCCGGCCGGTGACTTCGACTACGAACGGCATGGGCCGGGGTACGCGTCCGTCCGCCAAGCCGATCCGCGGATCGCGGCTCGGGTGCACGCGGCGCTCGGGACCAGCCGAACGGTGCTCAACGTCGGCGCCGGGGCTGGGTCCTACGAGCCCGCCGACCGGTACCTGCTGGCTGTGGAGCCCTCGGCCTCAATGCGGGCGCAGCGTCCAGCCGGCGCGGCGCCCGCCGTTGACGCGGCCGCGGAGCACCTGCCCTTCGACGACGACAGCTTCGACGCAGCGATGGCCACGATGACCGTGCACCAGTGGGTCGATGTCGATCAGGGTCTGCACGAGCTGCGACGGGTGAGCCGCGGGCCGGTCGTCGTGCTGACCCTCGACGCCCCGGCGCTGCAGCAGTTCTGGTTGGCCGATTACATTCCCGAGGTCGTCGCCATCGAGCAGGCGCGGTTCCCGACGATCGACCAGGTGACCGCCGCCCTCGGCCAGGGCAGCGCCGAGGTCCGCGTCGACGTGGTGCCCGTGCCTCGAGATTGCACCGACGGGTTCGGCGAGGCGTTCTACGCGCGGCCCGAGGCCTTCCTCCGTCCGGAGGTCATGGCCGCGACGTCGGGCCTGGTCCTCACCGATGCGGGTGCAGTGCAGCGCGGCCTCGACCGTCTCAGGGACGACCTGGCCAGCGGGGCCTGGGATCGCGCGTACGGGCACTTGCGGGAGCAGTCGGAACGTCTAGGCGCCATCCGCCTCATCACCGCCAGCCCCTGAACGCCTGACGAGACAGCATGGCCACGAGCGCCTCATCGACGAGTGCCCCATCGGACACGCCGACCCGAAGGCTTCGGGCCGTGTTCAGCCGGGTGGCGTCCACGGTCGTCCTCAGTGACCGCCGCCGGGCAACGCGGCGCGGTTCTTCGAGAGGTTGATGTTGCACCCGATGAATCCCCCGCCGCAGAGCTTCAGGCTGTTGGCCGTGTAGCCAAGGATCCCGGTCGACGGGTCGGCGGCCTTGCACAGGTGGGCGCTGAGACTCAGGTCGAAGCCGGCGCCACACTCCGTCCGCTGGCCGAGACCGGCTGCGATCCGTTGCGCGGCGGCCTCGGCGGCGGCAGCGGCCACACCGAAGGGACCGAGGTATTTCTTGACGTCGACCAGGCCGATGATCTCCACGTCCGCCGTACGGTCCAGCGGGTGCACGGTGAACAGCACTCCGAGCTCGATGCCGCCCTTGGCGAACACCGCACGCTTGCCCGGCGTGATCACCACGGGGAACGGCGCGACTCCGCCGCCCACGGACCCCGAAACCCTTCCGTGTTCGTGCGGCGTCTCGCAGACTCCCGGGGTGACGATGCCGCCGACATTCATGATGTTCCAGGTGCCCTCGGCGAACATGTAGCCGCCGTACCACCCGAACGGGGTCTTGTATCCGGCCCCGCCCCAGATCCAACCGGTCAGCGAGATGTCGCCGTTCATCAGGTCATAACAGAGCTGGACGGAGGCAACCACGCCGCCCTCCGGGTGGTAGGCCGCGGCCCCGCCTCCGTCGCGCTGCACCGCAAGGGGCGTGGTGCGCTGCAGCGCTTGAGCCACCGGCGTCGACGACGGCGGCACGGGAATCACGGTCTGGGCCGCGGGACCCAAGCCCGCGATGGCCTCGTCGACCAGCGGCTTGACCTCGGCGAGGGTCCGCTCGCGATCGGCGTCGGCGGGGCTGACGTTCCCAGCTCGGGTTGACGCGGCCGGCGGGGGCGCGGTTGCGGCACTGCTCGAGGGGTCGGGTCCGTCGCGCTGAGCGGTGGGGGCGGCCACCTCAGCCGATGCCGAATCGTCGTCGTGGCACGGGCACTGGTCGGGCGGGATCGATCCACAGCGCTGCACAACGGTCTCGTTCTTCGCGGCGGTGGAGCCGAAGCGACGCGATACCGCCGCGTTGCCGACCGACCGCTGCAACTGCATGATTCCCGCGTACGACGCCGCAGCGCCCGGCAGGAAGGCCGGCGTCCCGCCCGGCGCCGTACGCGGAGGGCTGGCCGGTGACTCGGTCCACGGATGTCCAATCCGCTGGACCGGCCCGCGCACCACCACCGGCGTCGACTCCCGCAGCGGGTCAGTGCGCACAACGGACCTCTCACTCGTGTTCCACCCGATCGTGACAGTGCGAACGACTACGTGAGGTGCCTGGACGCGCAACACGAGAGGCAGTCGATGTCGCCCTTTCGGGCATTGCCGCGACGCTGCCACGGCCCCCGCTCGCGCTGGTAGCGCAGGTCGCCCCCGCCGGAGCCAATGTGACGATGATCAACTACGAGTTGGACGGCAAGGTGGCCGTAGTCACCGGCGCCGGTTCGGGAATCGGCCGGGGGTGTGCGGAGGCCATGGCTCGTTCCGGCGCCGACGTGTCGCTATGGGACCTGAGCGACGCGGGTCTGGACGAGACGGCGACGGGCGGTTCAGGACCACGGTCGGCGGATCCGCCGCACCCTGGTCGATGTCGGCGACTCGGCCCGGGTCGACGCCGCGATGGAGGAGGTTGTCTCGACATTTGGCCGCGTACTACGCCGTGGACGGCGGCTACCTCGCCCGCTGATCAGCAGCCGCTCTGACTTCAGGGTCTGATCGAGGAGCCGGAGCCTTCAGAGCGGGTTGAGGCGGGCCCTGAGCAGGCAGAACTCGTTGCCTTCGGGGTCGGCGAGAACGTGCCAGGGCTCCTCGCCGGTCTGGCCGATGTCGGCCGGGCGCGCCCCCAGCTTAAGCAGCCGTTCGAGCTCGGCGTCCTGATCGCGATCGGTCGCGTTGACGTCGATGTGCAGCCGGGGCTTTCCCCGCTCCGGCTCGTCTGTGTGGCTGAGGATGATCGTCGGCTGGGACCCGCCGAATCCAGCGCGCGGCCCGATCTCAAGGCTGCCGTCCGCTTCGCGATCGAGCACCGTGAAGTCCAGGACCTCGCACCAGAACCGCGCCAGCGCCTCGGGGTCGCGGCAATCGAGCACAAGTTCACTGATCCGGCATGCCATGGACGAACCCTACGTTCAGACCCGATCGTCCCTTCTTGCGGGACGCACGCGTTGGCGATCCTCGACCAGCTGATTCCGGACAGGTCGATGACGCTCGAAATGATTGTCGATTTGCCTTCCACGATATGTCGCCGGGGTTACGCTTGACCGAAGAAAGATCGGCTATCGGCACTCACAACTGCCGATATTGCTGATGTCTCGGGGGGAGACAAAAAGTGAAGTCAGGGCTTCTGCATGCCGTCACATCGATCGGCATTGGCAGCATCATTACCGTTTTGCTGGTCGGGGCAGGGATCGGGGCGGGTCAGGCCGAGGCCCATCCAGGCGATGACCATGGCGCCGACGCGCAACACGCCGCCGAGGACCTGGCCGGCGTACCCATGGGAGAGATCGAGCGGACGACCCGCACTCGGGCCACCAAGATCAAGAAGGCCACCGGTGCAACGCCTGGTCGTCGTACGGCAGCGCAACGAGTCGCCAACGACGGGGTCTCGACCCAGGCGTCAGCCGACCCCGGTCAGGGCGGACGGTGGAGCGCAGTCCTGGACACGCCGGTCGTGCCGGTCTTTCAGGCGGTGCTGCCGAACGGGAAGGTGTTGATGTGGGACTCGGTGGGCGACCAGGCGTTGGGCAGCTACCCGAATCACAATTTCACCCGGGCCGCCGTCTGGGACCCCCAGTACGACACGTACCACGAGGTGAATGTCTCCGGCTACAACATCTTTTGTGCCGGATTTACGCAATTGCCCGATGGGCGCGTACTCGTCGCCGGTGGCAACAAGAATGCGGCGGAAGAGGGCATCGTCCAGACCCACATCTTCGACTGGCGCACCGAGACCTGGTCGAGGGGCCCCGATATGCGTTCCGAGCGTTGGTACCCGTCGGTGGCTGCGCTCGGCAATGGAGAGGCACTGATCGTCGGCGGTGAATCCACGACGGCAGAGGTTTTCCAGGTCAACGGCACGCTGCGGCGACTGACCGGGTTCACCAGCTATGCCAAGCGCACCTATCCGTTCCTCGTGCCCCGGCCCGATGGAAAGGTGGAGCTGGTCGGCCCGTACAACCGCATGGACACCATGAGCACCACCGGCGCGGGGGCTCTGACGGCCAGCCGCACACGGGACGGCATCGACCGTACCTACGGGAGCTTTGCCACCTACGGCATCGGCAAGGTGCTGATCGCCGGGGGCGGCAACCTGACCGAGGACGGTCAGACGGCGGTGCCCACCCGGACGGCCTCGGTGGTGGACGTCACGGGCTCGGGGACTCAGGTGCGCTCTACGAACCCGATGTCGGTCGGACGGCGAATGCTGAACCTCACCCTCCTGGCGGACGGTAGCGCCTTGGCGACCGGCGGGATGAGCAAGTCGGCGAACGGTTTGGTCGACCTCGACAACCCGGTCTTCGCCGCCGAACGGTGGGACCCTGAATCGGAGTCCTGGACCGTGCTGTCGAGCGCCAGCCGAGTCCGGCAGTACCACTCGTCAGCCGCCTTGCTCCCGGACGGCCGCGTGATGACCGGCGGGGGAGGCATCTGCGGTACGTGTGTGTCCAAGGGCTACCTGGAGAAGAACGTCGAATACTTCAGTCCGCCCTACTTGTTCAAGAAGGATGGCACCGGGGACCTCGCGAGCCGCCCGGTGATCGACAGCGCATCGGCGGCGAGCGGGTATGCCCAGACGTTCGCGATCTCCTCCCTCCAGGCCGGATCGATCGGCAAGGTCGGCCTCGTCCGGCTCGGCGCGCCGACCCATGGCGATGATCAGGGGCAGCGCTATGTTCCGCTGTCGTTCACCGCGTCGGGATCCGTGCTGACCGCCAGGGCGCCATCCGCACCCAACATCGCGCCACCCGGCTACTACATGCTCTTCATCACCAATGGTGACGGTGTTCCCTCCATCGCGAACATCATCAGGCTCGACCCGAGCCTGCATCGGGCGGGCGCGAGCCGAAACAGTGGCGACTTCGACGGCGACGGCGACGCCGACATCGCCGTGTGGCGACCGTCAACGGCGAAGTGGTACATCCGCGGGCTCACTACGACGACCTATGGCAAGTCGACCGACAAACCGGTTCCCGCCGACTACAACGGTGACGGGAAGACCGACATCGCCGTGTGGCGACCCTCCACCGGGACGTGGTACGTCCGGGGGATGAGTACGACGACCCTCGGAAAGTCGAGCGACAAACCGGTTCCCGCCGACTACGACGGGAACGGCACGGCCGATGTCGCTGTATGGCGACCGTCCACCGGGAAGTGGTACATCCACGGGCGATCGGCCCTCACCTGGGGGGTCGCCGGGGACATTCCCATGCCGGCTGACTACGACGGTGACGGTGACGCCGACATCGCCGTCTGGCGACCGTCGACTGGGACGTGGTACGTCCGGGGGATGAGTGCGACGACCCTTGGCGCGTCCACGGACCGGCCGGTGCCGGCTGACTACGACGGCGACGGTGACGCCGACATCGCCGTCTGGCGACCCTCGACTGGGACGTGGTACGTCCGGGGGATGAGTGCGGCGACCCTTGGCGCGTCCACGGACCGGCCGGTGCCGGCTGACTACGACGGCGACGGTGACGCCGACATCGCCGTCTGGCGACCGTCCACCGCCAAGTGGTACGTCCGGGGCTCGGCCTCCGTGACCTACGGCCGCAGTGGCGACCTTCCGCTGACCGAAAGCTGATCGCAGACGCCTGCGTCGAAGCGCAGCTCCAGGCGCGATTCCCTCCGCGCAGGGCTTCGGAGGTGACGTTCGCTGAGCCTGTCGGAAGCGCAGCTCCAGCCGCATGTTGATCTTGCCCTTCGACAAGCTCAAGGCACGAAACGCAGATCTCAGGGGCTACGTTCGCTGAGCCTGTCGAAGCGCAGTCCTCCAGCCGCATGTTGATCTTGCCCTTCGACAGGCTCAGGGCACGAAACGCCGGACCCCCTAAGCGGCAAAAGGTCTCCAGCCGCATGTTGATCTTGCCCTTCGACAGGCTCAGGGCACGAAACGCCGGACTCCCCTAAGCGTCAAAAGCGTCTCCAGCCGCATGTTGATCTTGCCCTTCGACAAGCTCAAGGCACGAAACGCAGATCTCAGGGGCTAAGTTCGCTGAGCCTGTCGAAGCGCAGCGCTCCAGCCGCATGTTGATCTTGCCCTTCGACAGGCTCAGGGCACGAAACGGGCGATTCCCTCCGCGCAGGGCTTCGGAGGTGACGTTCGCTGAGCTTGTCGAAGCGTAGCTCCAGCCGCATGTTGATCTTGCCCTTCGACAGGCTCAGGGCGCGAAACGCCGGACCCCCTAAGCGCAAAGGGCCTCCAGACGTATGTTGATCTGGCCCTTCGACAGGCTCAGGGCACGAACCGCGCGATTCCCTCCGCGCAGGGCTTCGGAGCCACGTTCGCTGAGCTTGTCGAAGCGCAGCTCCACCCGCATGTTGATCTTGCTCTTCGACAGGCTCAGGGGCGCGAACCGCGCGATTCCCTCCGCGCAGGGCTTCGGAGCCACGTTCGCTGAGCTTGTCGAAGCGCAGCTCCAGACGCATGTTGATCTGGCCCTTCGACAGGCTCAGGGGCGCGAACCGCGCGATCCCCTCCGCGCAGGGCTTCGGAGCCACGTTCGCTGAGCTTGTCGAAGCGCAGCTCCAGACGCATGTTGATCTTGCCCTTCGACAGGCTCAGGGGCGCGAACCGCGCGCGATCTCCCTCCGCGCAGGGCTTCGGAGGCTGCACGTTCGCTGAGCTTGTCGAAGCGCAGCTCCAGCCGCATGTTGATCTTGCCCTTCGACAGGCTCAGGGCACGAAACGCTGGACCCTCTAAGCGCATAGGGCGTCCAGTCGCAGGTTGATCTTGCCCTTCGACAGGCTCAGGGCGCGAACCGCGCGATCCCCTCCGCGCAGGGCTTCGGAGCCACGTTCGCTGAGCTTGTCGAAGCGCAGCTCCAGCCGCATGTTGATCTTGCCCTTCGACAGGCTCAGGGCACGAAACGCTGGACCCTCTAAGCGCAAAGGGCCTCCAGTCGCAGGTTGATCTTGCCCTTCGACAAGCTCAGGGCACGAAACGCGCGATCCCCTCCGCGCAGGGCTTCGGAGCCACGTTCGCTGAGCTTGTCGAAGCGCAGCTCCAGCCGCATGTTGATCTTGCCCTTCGACAAGCTCAGGGCGCGAAACGCCGGACCCCCTAAACGCAGCGCAGCTCCAGCCGCATCTTGATCTGGCCCTTCGACAGGCTCAGGGCGAAACGCGCGATTCCATGGTGGTTGGCTCAGCTGCGTGAGCGGGGCTGCCGATAGACGGGCATGTCCTGCGGTATCTGGTGTCCGGCTTCGCCGCCGATGCGACCTCCATGCGGGCGACCGTGGTCGGCGTGTTCGGCCCGGAAGTAGCTCATGATCCAGCGCCCAATCTGCACCTTCGTGCCGGTTCGCATGCGGGCGCTTGTCACCGGCGCACCGTTGACCCGCACCGGGGTGGTTCCGGTGCTGACCACCCAATACTCGTCCCACTCGTCGCGGCGGACCTCAGCCTCGAAGGGCTCGAGGCCGTCGAGCTGGAGGTGGCAGCTCGGATCGCTGCCGATGGTGGTGACCTGACCGACACGGAGGAAGAATTCTCGCGTCCGGGAGCCGGGGAGCCGGTTCAGCTGGCCGGAGAAGTAGAACCGCGGCCGTCCTCCACCGTCAGGGTCGTGGGTGGTCGTGACGCGTCGCGACTGGCGCCGGAGGGTCGGGATGATCGGCATCACGGTGGCCGGCGGCAGCAGCTCACTCAGCGCCAAGGTCGGTCGGCCCCGTCGCTGCAGGGACCTTGCCACGGTGCGCAGCGGCCCGAGCCGGACGTATCGGGACTGCGCCAATAGGAGTCCGAAGAGGTTCGGCCGCACCGCCCCCACCGTGGCCAAGAGCCTGGAACCGTCCCTGATGGTGACCTTGAGGCCGGCCGCGGAGACTTGCCGGGCCAGCTTGCGCAGCGCTGCACCTCCGCTCTTTCGGTCGAGTGCGGGCAGTTCGTCGAGCACCAGGTCGAGAACGCCGCCCTCGCCTACGAGTGTGCCGCGGATCCGACGAGCTGTGGTCTTACCGACCGGTGGCAGCTCGATGACGAACTGCAGGTCGGAGCGGATGGACAACCCGAGCATGGTCAGCGTCTGGACCTCGTCGCTGCCACTCGCGACACTTACGGTCCCGTTCAGCGTCCAGATCGCATGCGCGGCGCCGGCTCCGGTGTCCTGCGGGACTTCGACGGCCATGTCGACGAAGGTGTAGTTGATCGTGGCTCCGCGTCCGGTCAGGTAGGACCAGAAGTCCACACCAAGATCGGTCCAAGACTTGTGCGCTGCTCTATCCAGCTCGGACGGTCGATTGGCAGGCGTGACGCTCACGAGGTGTCCTTTGGTTGTCAGGGGCTAAAGAATCTTCTCGGTGAGGGCCCTGCCCAGATGCGCAACCTGCGTGCAGGACGCATGGCAGTCTCACCCCGGTCCCGTTGACTTTGGGTCGATGAGGCTGGTTCAGAGCTTCAGCCGGTCGACCATGCGGTAGCCGTCGAGGCGGTTGGATTGAAGGGCGCGCTCGGACAACAGATAGATGTCGTCGCCGATGACCAGGGATCGAACGGCCTGTCCGGCCGACCTGGGCGGGGCGATCCGGGCGACTTCGCGCAGGCCGCGGCCGTCGGCGCGCAGCAGGACGAGCCCGCTGAAGCCAAGCTTGTCGCGGCCGTACGAGGTGACCGGGGCCATCACCAGATTGCGCGGCTCCCACGAGAGGAAGGCCTTCGGGTCGAATTCGGTGGCGGCGTTTCCCCAGCCGTAGGCCTGGGTGTCGATCCGCCGGGGTGACGCGGGGTCGCTGATGTTGAACAACGAGAACTGGATCTTGCCCTTCCCGCTCTGTCCGACGCCGAGCAGCAGATCTTCACCCAGCGGGTGCAGATAGCCGGAGTAGCCGGGGATCTTCAGCTCGCCGGTGATCTTTGGTGCGGCGGGGTTACGCAGATCGAGCACGTAGAGCGGGTCGGTCTGGCGGAACGTCACCACGTAGCCCTTGTTACCGATGAACCGGACAGCGCGGATCGATTCGTTGTCCTTGCGGCCGAGCCCGCCGACCTGTCCGATCTGCTTCAGCGCGCCGTCCTGTTCGCGCAGCATGCTCACCACACCCTCGTTGACCATCCGCGAATTCACCCAGCCGCGGCGTCCGGACACTGTCGTGGCTACCCGCAGCACGCCGTCGAACTCCGACATCGCGTACTGGTTCAGCAGGTTCCCCGGTACCTCACCGGATCCGCGGTACGCGGTTGCGCCGGATGGGGCCGTGACGAACTTATGGAGGTTCGTGGTCGGTGCCGAATCGTCGCGGCTCCACTGGGTTGTCGTGATGTAGGTGGCGGTGTCGGTGGCATAGAGCTGCTCCCCGCCGGCGACCACGCCCACGGTGCGGCGGTCCTGGAGTGCTTTCGTGATGTCGAACGACGAGACGGCCACCGTGTCGATGCCGGAGAACTTCTCGGGTCTGGAGAGATTGGGACAGTCCACCAGGCGTCCGCTGCTCACTTGGGCACCGGATCCATTCGTCAGGGTGTACGCCGGGAGCCAGTCGTCCACCGTCGACTTCGCGACCGCGTCGCGGAGTTGTTGCTTGGATTCCTCGGCGATCCCGCCCTCGCGCCCGTAGAACGGCGACGGGATGTCGAGGTCCGGCGAGAAGGCAGTGGCGACGCGCACCTGGGTCCCGACCAGCCGGGCGTCCAGAACGTTGCCGTCGACGGCGAGGGTCGCGACCAGCTTCGGCGTGCGGAGCGTCGCGATGTCGTACGTGGTGAGGAGCTGCCGCTGCGCCGCCGACCGGGGTCCGGGTCCGAACTCTTCCAGCCGCTGCCCGCTGAACACCAGCACGCGAGTACCGGCGAGGAAGACATCGCGTACGTCGGTGTCGGGCAGGGTCGCCAGCTTCGACAGCCGGCCGTTGTGGGCGCTGATCAGGTGCACCCGACCGCGGGCGACGGCGACGATGATCTTCCCATCGGTCTTGACCAGATCGGGTTCGTCGACGCCCGCTTCGGCGACATTGGTAGTCGAATGATCCGGGGTCGCGCCAGCCAACTCGGCGGCGCTGTCGGCCGCACGCGCCGCTTGCGGCCGAGGCGCGGGCTCGGCGCCACCGGTCGCGAGGGCTACCGTCGACATCCTGCTCGCCCGTTCGATCAGATAGTCCGGGGCGTTTTCCTTGAAGTAGCCCAGCACCGCGCCACAGTCCCCGAACGCCTTCAGGGGCCCTGCGGCGTACGCCACGGCTCCACCGAGGCCCGCCGACCCGCTGCCGTCACGTCCGACGAGCTGCGGCCCGAGAACCGCGACCCCAGCGACGAGTGCCGCGGCGGCCGCGACTCGCGGAAGGACCATCCGCCGGACCGGTCGGCGGGTCCGCTTCAGGCCGAGCTCCTCGCCCGGTTCCTCCGCCGCCAGCTGCTGCCGGACGGACTCGGACGCCCGGCGCGCGCGCGCCTCAAAGCTGTTGCGGCCGGCGTCACTCAGCTCCGGGTGGTTCATCTTGGCGTCACTCATGGCCATCCTCCACGCGCTCCAGGCGCAACCGGCGCGCGACCGCGGTACGCGCTCTACTCAAGTGGGTCTTCACGGTGCCCTCGCTGCAGTCGAGGACCGCGGCGATGTCACGCACGCTGTAATCGTCCAGATAGAACAGGGCGACCGCCTGGGCCTGCCGAGGTGGCAGGGCGCGCACTGACCGCCAGAACTCCGCATCGCCCTCGTCGAGCTCGATGTGGGTCGGCGTTCGGTACGCGAGCCGAACGATCGCCTTCGCCTCGCGCACCCGGCGCCGGACCGCCGACGCCGCCCGATGGCAGGTGACTCGGCGAACCCAGGCGGCCGGCGAGTCGTAGCTGCCGATCGCCGCCCATTGCCGGTACGCCGCGGTGAACGCATCCTGGGTGAGGTCCTCGGCCACCGACGCGTTTCCGGTCAGGACGTACGCCAGTCCGAAGATGGGGCGGTATTCCTGCCGGTAGAAGTCGTCGAAGGACACCGAAATGCGAGGAGGGCCATCGGTCCCGTCAGCGTCCGGGCCAGCGCCAGCCGTGTCGTCGGCGTCGATCGTCGAATCGACCGCAGCGAGAGCCGGCCGCGGCCACCGATCGGAGGTGGCGCCGCCAGCAGCAGTTGCTCCGTGCGCGTCCATCACTGCTTCACTCGCCGCAGGCCCCTCCACGGTTGACATCTCCTGGTCACGAGTGTGTCAGTGGCGCATTTCGATTGACCCTCACACTTGAGGGGTAATCAGGCCTGATCGTGGGGACGAAGAACAACCACCCGGAAGGACCGGCATATGGAGGACACGCAGCCAGGCGACCACGCTGAGCATGATGAGGCACCGCGCGACGAGGACCGAGCCGATGGAGACACCTCGGACGAGGGCGCGGTCCGCCGCGAGCTGAACCGGGTGCGCGGGTTCGTCCGCGAACTGTCCCTCGACGACCTTCACGAAGGCGCCTGGTTCGCGAAACTGCTCAAGTTCTCCCTCGACCAGTACATCACCACCGTGGATGCCGCCTACCTCACGGCAAAGTACCCAGGTTTGCCGGCGGACGCGGTGGTCCAGGCGCGCATCAAGATTGCGGCTCGGTACGCCGGCATCGAGGGAGGACTCAGCGCGAGTGCCTACACCGGGGCGATTGCGGCCACCATCGGCTCGGGGGGAGGCGCGTCGCCGCTGACCTTGCCGGCGGCCGGCGCCACCTTCGTCGTCGATTTGGTATACACGTCACAGCTGCAGCTACGCATGGCCCACGACATCTCGGTCCTCTATCGGGTGCCGCTGGATCTGCACGATCCCGAGGACCTCTGGAAACTCATCCGCGTGGCGTTCGCCATCAAGAGTGGCGAGGTCGGCCGGGACGTCATCGCGAAGGGCGTACCCGTCGTTGTCCGACCGATCGTGAAGAAGATCTTCAGTGGCGGCGCGCTCGCTGCGGTCAAGAGCCTCCCGGTGGTCGGGAAGTATCTCCTGCAGCGGAACCTGATCAAGTTCGCGATCCCGGCGGTCGGGGTCCCCTTGTCGGTAGCGATCAACTATTGGTCAACCACCACGGCCGGAGGCCACGCCATCCGCGTGTTCCGTGAGGAGGCCAGGATCGTCGAAGCCGCGCGCCGGATGACCGAACGGACGGTGCACCACGCTGAGCTGCTCTGGGTGCTGTGGCTGATCATCAAGTCTGACGCGCTGATCCACGAGAACGAGCGGCTGTTGCTGAAGCATGTCACCGCGCTGGTGGCCGACCTGGATAGCGAACTCGCAGCGCTGGCGAGTCTGAAGTCAACGATCGACGTCGATCACGACATGGTGTGGTCAATGCTCGCCTCAGCCAGCGGTGACACGAAGGCGCTCTATGACGCGGCGGTGGTCGCTGCCGGTATCGACGGGAAGATCAACGTCAACGAGCTGAGGAATCTACGGAAGCTCGCGGCAGTCTGCGAAGTTCCGTACGACGAGGAGGCGATCCGGCGTTCCGCCAAGGTGCGCCGGTAGCCGGGGGTGCGAGCATCGAACGCCTCGTTCCCAACCTGCTTGTGGAAATGCTTGGGGAACCGTACGCCGGGGAACTCCTGATGCTCGTGCCGCTGGTTTCAGAGCCCGGTGGTGATCTCACCGCAAGGAACGGGTGTGAGTGCTGTGTCGAGCGTTCATCAAGTCAGGCTCGGTGGGCTGGGTGGGCTCGGTGGGCTCGGTGGGCCCGACGTTCCCGCGGGAACGCGCGTGACCCCAGTTGGTCGCCTGGATCGTCCAGTTGGCGTGCCCGTGCCGACGTCGAACCTGCCGGGCTGCTGCGACGGGATCATCTTCTTCAACGCCCACCCCGCCGCTCCAGACGCCAGCTCGTGGCGATTTTAGAATGTCACCCATGGGATGGGAGGCACTCAAGCAGTGGGGTGGCGATGTCACCCGAGTGGAACCACTCGCTGGCGGAGTCGCCAACCAGGTGTGGAGTGTGCGCGTCAACGGACAACTCGCGGTCGGTCGACTGGGCGCTCGGAGCAACGCTGATCTCGCGTGGGAGACCGACCTGCTGCGCCGGCTGCACCGGCTGACGCGGCGTTGGCCGCAGCGCCCGGGCTGGCGTTCGTCGACTGACCTGCTGTCCGCGAAGGCCGGCACGAAGGTCGGCCTGGGTGCGATGCCACCGGAGGCTGTTGCGCGATGTCGAGCGGCCTGGGCGCGGCTCGCCGGGCGCGAGATGTGCGTCATCCACGGAGATCCCAATCCGGGCAACATCCGGATGGCCACGGACCGGGTCGCGACGATCGACTGGGACGAGTCGCACGTCGACGTCCCAGACCTCGACCTCGCGCTGCCCCACAACGCCGCCGATCTCGTCGAAGGCGCGTACGACATCGCTGCGCAAGCGTCCGCGGCATGGGAGGCCGCCGTCTGCTGGGACGACGACCACGCGAGGGAGAGACTCGCCCAAGTTCGCGCGGTCTGACTCACCGGCAGCAGGTCAAGCTGAGCAGCAGCGTTGGCATTCCCGGCACCGAGGGAACGCATCGACGGCGGCGGTCGACCGGGATGTCGGAGTCTGCTCAGCCGACCCGCTAACGGGCGCGGTTCTACGACGGGGGAATGTTCTGGTTCAGGTGGAACAGGTTGTCGGGGTCGTACCGGCGCTTGATGTCGCGCAGCCGAGCCAGGTTGGGCCCGTAGGAGGCGTCGAGCCGGTCGGCCTCGTCGTCGGCGGCATAGTTCATGTAGGTCCGCGGTCCCGTGTACGGCTCGAGGGCGGCGAGGGTGTCTCGAACCCAGCGGAGGTTGACTTCGGTGTCGGCCGGATCGGCCCATTGGCCGGCCAATACCAGATTGAAGCCGGGTTCACGGTGCGGGAAGGCCGTCGCGGTTGGGTCGACCCGGCAGGCGGCTCCGTGGAAATGCTCGATGACGATGGCCGTCATCGGGGATGGCACGGCGTCGTATGCCTCGACCAACGTTTGGACGGCTGCGTCGTTGAGGTCGGTGAAGAACGCCGATCGCCAGTAGTTCAGCGCGCCGCGCGGAAACCCGCCGTCCAACATCGTGTTGACCGCTGGATAGGGCATCGTGGCCACCATGTCGAGTGCGGGCGGGCCGAACGCACGCAACGGCGCCAACTCGGCTTCGGCCTGGGCAATCGTGCCGGCATGGCATAGCGGAAGAGCGCACAACTTCATCCCGCTACCGTCCGGCGCGTGGGTCAGGGCGCAGAAGACCGATGCGTCGTCCGACATGTCGGAGACGAACTGCCGATACATCCCCATCACGTCGCCGGCAGCATCGAGCGGGTGAGCCACCAGGCCACCGAGGATGGTGTCCAACGGGTGGGTGACGAACTCCAGGGACGCCGCAACCCCGAAATTTCCTCCGCCGCCGCGCAGCGCCCAGAAGAGGTCCGGATCGTGCTCTTCGTCGACCATGCGCACCGACCCGTCGGGAGTGACGAGTTCGATGGCGGTGAGGTTGTCGATGGACATGCCGTACTTGCCCATCAGCCAGCCCAGACCTCCCCCGAGCGTCAGACCGGCGACACCGGTCGTTGAGATGACGCCACCGGTCGTGGCCTGCCCGTAAGCGTGGGTGACCCGGTTGTACTCATTCCAGGTCACGCCACCCTGGGCCCGAGCCCGACCGCGACCCGGGTCGACGTCAACGCCTCGCATCAGGGACAGGTCGATCATCAGCCCACCGTGGGTGACGGCCCGACCGGCCACATTGTGTCCACCGCCACGAACCGACAACTCCAGCCCTTCGCCGCGGCCGAACGCCACCGCATCCCTGATGTCGGCGACGTTGCGGCATCGGGCAATCAGCCCCGGGCGACGATCAATGAGGCCGTTGTGGACGGCCCGGGCCTCGTCAAACCCGACATCATCCGGATTGACGAAGAATCCATTGAAACTACTGACCAACTCGTCCGGCACCTTCAACACCGTCATGCCCAGCCCTCCGCCCGTGCCCGAAGCCGTGCTTCTCCGACGATAGGACTACCGGTCACCAAACGGCAAGCACCGATCCCGATCGCAGGAACAGCCGACCCCCTGCGCAACCCACCGCTATGCGGTCAGCCAAAGGGGGTTATAACGCGTTGCGTTCAACGGCGACGCCTTCAATGAGCGAAAACATGGATCCGGTGCTGAGGATTCGGGTCAGTCGGAGCCCGGCTGAACGGTAGATCTGATCGAACTCCTCCTGGGTCCGTTCGCCGCCGGAGAGGCACACCAGAATTTGCAGGTCGAGGAAGTACGGGAACCAGTCGCTGGAAGTCGGATCGAGGACTATCTCGGCGGCCAGCACTCGGCCGCCGGGGTTCATTGCGCGTCGACAGTTCTGAAGGATCTTCACGCATTCATCATCAGTCCAGTCGTGCAAGATCATCTTCATGAGGTAGACGTCGGCGCCCGCCGGCACGTCGGTGAAGAAGTCGCCGCCGACCAATTCGAGCCGCCCGTTCTCCTCCGAGCCTGCGATGACCGGCTGCGCCTCCACCAGTACCTGAGGCTGATCGAACAAGACCGCTCGCTCAATCTGCGGGTGGGCATCCAAGATTGTGCGAAGGAGTCGACCCTGACCGCCGCCCACGTCGACGATCGACCGCACCCCGTCAAGCTCGGCTGCGGCCGCAACCGGATCATCGACTGCGGCTGAGAACCCGGTCATCGATTCGTTGAACAGCCGTCCGGCGGTTTGGTTGTGATCCTTGAAGTAGTCCCACATCGGCATTCCGTGAACGCGGTCGAACGCTGCATCGCCCGTGCGGATGCTGGTCGTGAGATCACCCCAGCTACGCCACCCCCAGTCGGCGCAACCCATGGCCATCGCGTACATGGTGCCGGGAACGTCGGGCCGGAGATAGTGGGACACCTTCGAGTTCGCAAAAGCCGGGCCCGGGAGTTCTTCGAAGATGCCGATCTGCGCCAGCGCACGGAGCAGTCGATACAACGAGCGCGGGTGCGATCCGGTGAGCTCTGCCAACTCGGCCAAGGGTCGCGGGCGATCAGCAACTGCCTCGGCAATACCAAGTTCGGCCGCCGTGTAGATGGCTTTGGCCTGCCACATTCCAGCCAGCATGCCGAAGAGAGCCACCGGCGGCGGCTGGTCGGGTGTCGTGGGTAAAGCCACAACTTGCCTCCTTCTGGCTGAAAACATCCTCGTACGTGTCCGGCAAAGTGTCGAGACCTCGTCGAATGCAGACCCACACCAGACTCACGGGTTGTCGAAGAGGTGTCTGGAATTCTGATAGACCAACTCACCGTCCTTCGGGTACTGAAGGACGGTCCTCGGCGCTCTCGTCTGTAGGGACGCCGCGCCACCGGTCGACGCCTATACAGACCCGAGACGGGGCCTTTTGATACAGCCAAGACGTCAACCGCAAACTCAGATCGGCCGGCGCCCCAGGGCTCGATCGCGCTAGTCCTCGCTCGGGCGGAGAAACTCATGTGTACGCGAGTTCCTTGCACTCTGCATACGTTGCAACATGTGCAGACCGCGAGGAACTGACGTACACATAGGTTTCGGCAGGGGCCGCCCGCGGTCTGAGGTGGCCGTCGGGTGCGGCAGCGCGTCAGGTGAGGCGATCGCGTCGAAGCACGAGATGGGTCAGCACCGCACGGTCGAGGTCGGGGCCGCGTTTCAGGGCCCAGGCCAGGATGATGATGCGCCAGCCACTGCTCGACCCCATCGGCGCGAACTGCAGTTCAGTGGGCATGTCCGGGCCGGCGGTGCCGACTCTGGGCTCGCCGAAGGCGGTGCGCATCGCGGCCACCAGGGGGCGGGCGCGATCCATCGGGACGAGGGTCACCGCGTACGCCACTTCAGAGTCGGGGAAACGGGCGACGCCTGAGCGAGCAACGTACGGCGACGAGGCCACCAGCTCCGCCGGGACCAGAGTCTGGCTGTCGCCGGGATGCCCCGGCGCCCACGCTCCGACCCGCGCCGCGATCTGATCGAGCGTGACGTCGGCTGAAAGGAAATCGGTCAGCCCCGCCACCACGGCGACGAAGCCGGCGGCGGCGCCGTCGGCCCTGTCGGTGGGTCCGCCGGCGTCATCGGGTGGTGTCACGGCCAGCCCTTGAAGGCCTGTTCGGCGGCATCGCCGACCTCGTGGGCGTCGGCCTCGTACGGCACACCCCGGTAGGCCGCGTAGGCCTTCTCTACGGCGGCGATCGACGCGCTCAACGCGTCACGCGCCCTTTCGGCCGTCGCGACCGCGGCCGACGAGACGGTCCTTGTGAGCGCTGACCGGGCCGTCGCGGCCTTCGTCCGCTTGTCGTTCATGTCGTCACGAGCCGGGTCGAGACCCCCGGCCACCGGCCGCACCGTCGCATCATCGGTCACGAACGCCTTGAACATGCGTTGCCCGAGCGCGGCGACGGCCATGTCGCTCGCCGCGTTGAACTTCTGCTTGACCGCCTCCTGGGCGATCGGGTCAGGAAGGTCCTGCTCCGCGACCAGCCCGGCCTGGTCGGTCTTGTTCATTCCGGCGGAGTATCGAGCCGCCAGAAAGTGCTGCTCGGCGTGCCGGCTCTCGTGCATGGCTGCGTTGGCCACCTGGCCGGCAGCGGCGGCGTCCAGGGCGCGGCTCGAGACCAGATCTTCGTTGAGGTAGAAGGCCCACGCGCTGCCCATGAACATCCCCTTCGCTGACATGGCCATCTTGTCGACGAGCATGAATTTCGGAACGCCGGCCTGGGTCAGCTCGGCGTTCGCCGCCGCTCCGATGGCTTCGAGCCGTTCCCGGATCGACTTCGTCGGCCAGTCGGCCTGGATCCCCCTCATCGCGGCCGCGAAGCGGTCCAGCGACGCGACCCGCCCGAGTCCGGTGAGGTCGGTCGCCTTGCCGGCCTTGCGGTCCTTGGCCCGCGCGATGCCGGCGGCCGACTGCTGCGGATAGACCCGCTTGCGGATCGTCGGCCAGTCCGCGCCCGCGATGAGCGCGCGCAACTGGGTCAGGACGGTTGTGGCCCGGATCTGCAGCGCGTTCGGCTTGCGCTGCAGGGTGGGGCCGTCGGCCTCCGACGTCGTCCGCCGTTGGACCGCTTGGGCCAACCCAAGTGCGAACAGGCGGCGCCCGGCCTCGGGCAGGTGCTCGAACTGGCCGCGCGCCACGACCAGACGGTGCGGGAACGGTACGGCCGGGTCAGCGATCGCCGACCCTGGCGATTGCCGGATCACGGCCGCGGAACCCAGGGGAGAACGTGCCGGCCGTGTGCTGGTGCCGATGCTCCGCCGGCGCTGACCGGACGGCTTTTCGATGTGTTGCTTCGCCATCCTCACCACACCCCCTGACGGCGCGACGTACCAAGCTGACGATACGGGTGAGCCGCGATGTTCCGCCAGCACGCGACCAGCGCCCGCGAATTCCGCTGAGGTGGAGCTCGTCGTCTCGCCCTTCGACGGGCTCAGGGCGCGAACCCTCCGCGGCCCGGTTCGGCACCGACTCGCGGACGAGCTGATGTCGCTTGGTCGTGGTGATGATCACGTGGGGTCCGAGACCTGTCCGCGAGTGAGGCGGCCCAGCAGGAGGCCGCGAAGCCGGTGCAGCTGAGGCATCAGCCCGTAGATGACGATGGGTACCGCGATGGTGGCGAGCACGAGGGTGCGCAGCACCGGGCTCAGCGTGACCAGCCAGTCACCGAGCGTGAGATTGAGGACGGTCAGGGTCGGAAACACGGCCAGCCAGATCATCAGGGCCAGCTGGTGCTTGGTGGGAGGTCCGAGAGCGATGGGCTTTGCCGGCGCGACCTGGGTGGGGGTGGTCATGGTGACTCCTTTGAGCGGTTGGTGGAGGGTCACGGCAGGAAGCCGTGCCGGTTGTAGTCGTTGATGGCGCGGCCGATGTCGTCGTCGACGAGGTCGGCGTTGAGGGCGATCGCGGCGGCGGAGCCGGCGCCGGCGGCGGTGATCACCTGGGCGCGCGGATCGACGACATTGCCCGCGGCCCAGACCCCGGCGACGCTGGTCCGTCCGGTCGGGTCGACGACGACCCAGCCCCGGTCGTCGGTGTCAGTGCCGAGTCGGACCAGGATCTGGTCATTCGCGACGAAGCGCGGGGGAACGAACAGGGCTTCACGCGGCACGATCCGGTCGCCGTCCAGCTGTACGCCGCTCAGCCGGTCGTCATTGATCACGAGCCGCTCGATCCGGCCTTCGACGATCCCGATGGCCCGGGCGATCAGGCCCTCCCGGTCGGTGGTGGAGAGGATGCCGGGAGGCGTGAAGTAGACGAGGTCGTGGGTCCACTGGCGGACGATCTGGGCGTACCGGACAGCATCCGCCGTCCCCCCGATGACGCCGAGCGGGCGGTCGCGGACCTCGTAGCCGTGGCAGTAGGGGCAGTGGAGGACGTCACGGGCCCACCGGTCGCGAAGCGCCGGGATGTTCGGCAGCTCGTCCCGCAAGCCGGTGGTGACGAGCAGCCGCCGGGCCGAGATCCGACGACCGTCGGCCAGCAGGACCCAGAACCCGCTGCGGCCGTCCGGGACGAGGTCGATGGCGGTGCCGGGGACGATGGCCCCCCCGTACGCGGTGACCTCCCGTCGGCCGATGGCACCCAGTTCGGACGGTACGAGGCCGTCGCGGGACAGGTAGCCGTGCAGGTGCGCGGCGGGAGCGTTGCGCGGCGTACCGGCGTCGATGACGACCACGGAGCGGCGGGCGCGGGCCAGGACCAATGCTGCCGACAGCCCCGCGGGGCCGCCACCGATGATCGCTACGTCATATTGACTCATGGTTCAAGCCTCGACCCGCGCGCTCGGCGGGCCTAGAAACGTTGCTGTTCCTGGGAATCTGGCGTGTGATGGTCGGTGTGGACGGCAGCTCAGCGGCGATCGACGCCGCGCTCGACCAGATCGGGCCACGGCTCAAGCGGGTTCGCACCCGGCGTCGACTCACCCTCACCGGAGTCGCGGGCACCACCGGGATCTCCAAGAGCACGCTGTCCCGGCTGGAGAACGGGCAACGGCGTCCGACCCTGGAGCTTCTCCTGGTCCTCTCGGGGACCTATCGGGTGCCGCTGGACGATCTGGTGGGCGCCCCCGAGGTCGGCGACCCGCGCATCCGGCTGAAACCGGGCCACGTCAAAGGCCGGACGGTGATCCCGCTGACCCGCCAGCTCGATGCCATGCAGGCGTGGAAGATCGTCATCCCGACCAGCAAGGTCACCCCCGAGCCGCGGGCTCACGAAGGCTACGAATGGATCTACGTGCTCACGGGTCACTTGCGCTTGGTGCTCGGTGACCAGGACTGGGTGCTCGGCCCGGGTGAAGTCGTCGAGTTCGACACCGACGTGATGCATTGGTTCGGCAGCACCGGCGACGAGCCGGCCGAGATCCTCAGCATCTTCGGGCGGCCGGGCGAGCGCATGAAGGTACGGACGGCATCGCCGCCGCAGTTCGCCCGGCTGACTGGGTTGGGGATTCGCCGATGCGCGCCAGCTGATCCGTTCGCACCAGAAAGGAACGTCCGATGCGGGACTACCCAGCGATGACCGACCACACCGGGGCCGTCGAGCCCGTGCCGCGGCGGCTCCGCGGGTACCTCGGCGGTGCGAAGGTGTTCGACAGCACCCGGGCGGTCTACGTGTGGGACTCACCGAAATACCCGGCCTACTACCTTCCGCTGGCCGATTTCGATCACCGCCTGCTCACTGACGACGATCGCCAGCGCAGGCTTCGCCGCGGTCCGACCCGGAGCTACAGCCTTGAGGTCGGTGACACGGTCCGGCCCGGCGTGGTACGCGCGTACGCCGAGGACGCCGATCCCGAAGTGGTCGGCCTCGCTCGGGTGGAATGGGCCGCGCTCGACGCCTGGTTCGAGGAGGACGAGCAGGTCTTCGTGCATCCTCGCAACCCGTACACCCGGGTCGACGCCCTCCGCTCCAGCCGATACGTCCGCGTGGACCTGGCCGGACACGTCCTCGCCGAATCGGTCGCGACGGTCATGGTCTTCGAGACGGGGCTGCCAACGCGCTACTACTTCGAACGGCCGGCGGTGGACTTCAGCCTGTTGAAGCCGTCGGGCACGGTGACCGAATGCCCGTACAAGGGGCGGACCACCGGCTACTGGACAGCTCGGGTCCCCGGCGACCGGGAAGACACCGTCGTCGAGGACGTCGCCTGGACCTACGACTTTCCGACCCGGGCGTTGACGCCGATCGCGAATCTGATCGCGTTCTACAACGAGCGGACCGCGATCACCGTCGACGGTCAGCCGGCGAGCTCGGCGTCGGAAACCGAGATCGGCACCGCCCCCTCATGAGTGACACCCCGCTGGTCGACCACGCACTGCTGTCGGACTGTCGATCGGTCGCCCTGGTGACGGCTGTCGGCTCGGTGGACTGGCTCTGCTGGCCGCGGATCGACGGGCCGGCAGTCTTCGGCCGGCTGCTCGATCCGGACGCCGGTCACTTCCAGCCCGGTCCGGCCGACGAGGGATTCACCGCGGCCTGGTGCTATCGCGAGCCCGGTCTCGTCTTGCAGACCCGCTGGCGCGGACCGGGCGGAGAGCTGGTCAACGCCGCCCAGGCCCTCGCCGACGCCGAAGCGCGTGCGTCGTCGCGTGAAGCGGTCAGCGACGGTTGAGCGACGGCCCGCGAACGGGTCGCCGACCGCGCGCTTGCAGTGGGGCGCGTGACATGAGCGAGGCATGGACCGGTCGGGTCGACCTGTTGAGGACCGACCCGCGCGATCTGGGTTGCGAGCAGACTCGGGAGCTGATCGACGCCATGCCGCGGGCGGTCGCCGAGCGCGCACCGACTCCTGAGCCACGGCCGTAACGGCACGGCCGGCCCCGGTAGGGCAGAGTGGTCGGGTGAGAACGGCCGACCCGAGGAGTGAATCGTGACCGATGCGGCAGGAACCAGCGCCGACCAGCCGAGTGATCGAGCCGTGCGGCGACCCGAGGTGGTGGTGTTCGACGTCAATGAGACCCTGTCCGATCTGTCGCCGATGGGTCAGCGGTTCGTCGACGTCGGGGCCCCACAACACCTCGCGACGATCTGGTTCGCCGGGCTGCTTCGGGACGGCTTCGCGCTGACCGCGGCGGGCACGTGCCCGCCCTTCGCGGAGTTGGGGTCGGGTCTGTTGCGTGTGGTGCTGACCAGCGCGGACCTGAACCGAGGGGTGGACGAGGCGGTCGCGTACATCATGGCGGGCTTCGGCAGTCTCGCTCTGCACCCGGATGTTGCGCCCGGGGTCGTGGCGCTGCGCGACTCGGGTCTCCGCCTGGTGACCCTGACCAATGGAGCGGCCAGCGTGGCCGCGGGCCTGTTCGAGCGGGCCGGGATTCGGGACAACTTCGAGCAGCTGCTCTCGGTCGAGGACGCTGGCGTGTGGAAGCCGGCGCCTGGCTCGTACGCGTACGCCCTGGAGCAGTGCCAGGTCGCGCCGGCTGCCGCCATGCTCGTGGCCGTTCATCCGTGGGATATCGACGGCGCGCACCGTGCTGGACTGGCCACTGCCTGGCTCAACCGCACGGGTGCTCCGTACCCGGCCTACTTCGAACGGGCCGACATCGAGGTCGCCTCGCTCACCGAGCTCGCCCGGCTGCTGACCTACTAGTAGCTCGTTGCGCCTAATTCTTGTGGTTTGGCGGCGTCCGGGTGCGTGCATCGCCAGGCCGACGAGGGAGGGCTGCCGAGTCGCAACGCGACCGAGGAGAACGCCGCGAGGTGCGTGCCTGGGGGTTGCGAAACACAAGTATTAGGCGCAACGGGCTACTAGCCTCCTCGACGTGTCGGCCTGATGCCCGAGGGGGCGACCGGCTGAATGGGTCAGGCCAGCTCAAGCCCCCACTGGAAGGGAACCGTGGTCGTCCCGGTCTTGCTCTCGACCACCTTGTAGTTGTTCCAATGCTCGTACTTCGTGCCGACCTTGTAGTACCCATGAATCAGGTGGCAGGTCCGGGACTGACCCGGATTCAGCGTGAACGAGAACTCCAACGCGGTGGCCTCGTTCACCGTCAGCGTGTCGGTGAACGTTTGGGTGCCACTCACCGTCACCTCGGCCACCGAGAACAGCGATGCCTTCGCACTCGCCGTGACGCTCTGGCTACTGCTGGAGGAGTACGACGCGCTCGAGGTCACCGTGCACCTCGCCGTCACCTTCTGCGACGAGGAGTTGCGGAGCACCCAGCTGCGGATGACCTTCTCCGAATAGGTCTTCGAACCGGTCGTTGAGTAGCAGGTCCAGTACCCCGAGGCTCCCGAACATGAGGACGCGGCCTGGGCGGAAACCGGCGCCACAAATCCCGCCGTCACCACTCCCAAACCGACCGCAGCCGCTGCGACCTTCAATCTCTTCACGTGCATTCCCCTTCTCTGAACTCGTGATTGTCGAAGGCCGTCCCCACCCGGGTCAACACCTGACGCAGGGTGTGAATTAAGGCGGCCGGACCGTAGCATAGGGGCCTTGTACGGCCGGTGCATTGGGACACGCCGACTGATTTGCCGGCGGTCGCGGCGCGCGGATCACTCACTGAATCATTCGGTGGAGTCGGGCTCGCCACGTTCTTCGCGCTCGCGGCGCAACTGCTGCTCGCGATAGGCGCGGCGCTGCTCCTCGGCGCGCTCGCGCACTTTGCGCAGGAATTCCTCGTCGGCCTCGGGACTCGCGGCGGCGGCGCGGCCCGGTCGGTCGTACTCCGGGTATTGCGGGATCTCGCGCTCGAAGCGCGGCCGCGGCTTCGAGCCAGCCGGTCGGCCCGCCGCGAACCAGGCGATCGAGCCCGCCAACGGAAAGAACAGCACGATCAGCAGCCACGCCATCTTGGGGAGGTTACGGATGGCCCCTTCGTCGCTGCTGATGACCTCCACCAAACAGAAAATCCATAAGGCGAGAACGATCAGCCCGAAGATCAGCTCCAAGCGAATCACGAACAAGATTGTCCAGTACGCGGGGTGATCCTGTCGCCTCCGTTGTTTCAACGGAGGTTCTCGCCGGAGCTGGCGTCTCCAAAGTGCCGGTGTCAGGCGGCCGACAGCCACCGTGCACGCGAATCAGCTCGACCTCTACACGGGCAACGCAGATGACTTCGCCGAGCTTGATCTTCTGATTCATGCCGCGCCGGTTTGACCCTCGTAGTAGACGACCCTCATGGGGGGACGCGTCATTTGGCCGACCGATCACCGCTCTACTTCGGCGGTGTCCCTGGGTACTCGCCGGGATGCCTACTTGCCCACCAGTGTCCGCTACAGGTCGAGGTCGAGTCCTTCGGCGGCCCCCACCAAGGCGAGCGGTCTTCGCACCAGTACTCACCTGTGAGCATTCCCGCGAAGACGATGAAGCCGACGAGTGCGATGCACGCGACAATTCCCAACGTCAGCCCGGCGTAGACTCTTTTGGTCACGCTCGCATTTTATGCCCAGGTCATTGGCGTGCGAGGCATTTCGCCCGACATGGCCATAGCAACTCCACCGCGACCAGTCTTCGCCTTCTGTCGAACAGACGCAGGCGGATCGATAGATCCAAAATCAGCCCGAGCGCGATCAGCAATGATCACGCCGGCTGGGCGAAATGGGATAGAGGTGCCAGGCAGCCGTCGCGCCGGACGGACGACGCACCCTACCGCTGCCCTCCAGCGTCGAGCGTGGATTGGCTGCCCGTCGCTGCTCGTGGGTGGATGACGTGGCTAGGGTGCCAGGGTGGACAGCCCTCACGACGCGCGGGATTGGGTGAGGTCTGTGCCGAGCGTCGCCGCTGTGAGCCGCCTCGTTGAGACTGAGTACAGGTTTGCTGTCACCGAAGCCGTGCTGGTGCGGTCGTTCAACAACGACGTCTACCGGGTGGACACCGCTGTGCGCTCGTACGCCTTGAAGGTTTACAGGGCAGGACGATGGACCCTCGACGAGGTGCGGTGGGAACAGCAGCTGGCGCGACACCTCGCCAGCTCGGGCTTCGCGATCGCCGCCGACGTGCCGTTATCCAACGGCGACACCGTCGGGATCCTGGCCGCGCCCGAGGGAGAACGCCCCGTTGCCATGGCGGATTGGATCCCTGGCGAGAAGCCCCAGCCGCCGGGAACCGACAACCTCTATGGGGACGTCGGGAAGTCGCTGGCTCAGTTCCACGGAGCCGCCGACCACTTCCGCAGCAGCCGTCCGCGGCGCACCGTCCGGACGGGTCACGAAATCCGTGAGGTGAGCGATGTGCTCGACATCGACTCCTCCCGCCGGCGTCTGGTCAAGGGAGCTGGCGCGGAGGCGCAGCGACAACTCGCCCGGCTTGCCGATCAGGGCCTGCACTGGGGGATTCGACATGGCGACCCCTCGCTGGACAACATCCATGTCAGCGACTCGGGGCTGCACTTCTACGATCTGGATCTCGCCGGGCCGGGTTGGCAGGTCGAGGACCTCACCCCAGCCTTGTCGACCGGCTTCGCCGATGCGTTCCTGGCTGGCTATACCGCCGTCCGACCACTACCACCTGTCGAGCTGGAGGCCCTGCCCTGGCTACGCATCATGAACATCATCGATAACCTCCACTTCCATCTCATCGGCAAGCCAGCGTTCCAGGGCACCGCATCACTGGCTGAGGGCTGGGTCGAGGCAGGCTTCGAGTCCCTTGCTGCCACCGCTCGTCCGCTCGGGCTCGACATCTGAGAGCACCGGGCTGAAGCGTCGTGGCTCCAGCTCGGCGGGCAGCCATCAAGACCCGGGTAAGGCATCCGGAGCCCGCGAACAAGCACGCTGGCACCCGACCGGGTTCGAACCCGGAACGGGACAACCGCCAACCCGTCCCGCGTCCCCCGCCGGACACGCTGCGCCCGCGCCCGCGCCGGTCTGAGGTCGGGTATTCAGGGACTGGTCTCGTACCTGGACAGGAGCACGCCGTCGGGAAACCGCCGGGTCTCCACCAGGCTCAGGGTCACCCAGTTGTCCAGGGCCGTGAAGAACGGCGTGCCGCCGCCCACCAGGACCGGGTGGGTGACGATCGCGTATTCGTCGATCAACCCGGCCCGCATGGCCGCCGCGGCAAGGGTGGCGCCGCCGACGTCCATGGAACCGCCATCCTCAGTCTTGAGCCGGGTGATCTCGGTGACGGCGTCGCCGGTGACCAGGCGGGCGTTCCAGTCGACCGCGCTGGTCGTCGAGGAGAACACCACCTTCGGCATGTCCCGCCAGCGGTGGGCGAACTCGATCTGTGCCGGTGTGGCGCCCGGCTGCTGGTCGGCGGTCGGCCAGTGGGAGCTCATCGTCTCCCACAGTCTGCGTCCGTACAGCGCCAAGCCCGTCGTCCCCACCCGGTCGGACCACCACTGGAACAGCTCGTCGCTCGGCACGCTCCAGCCGAGGTCGTCGCCGGGCGCGGCGATATAGCCGTCCAGGCTCAGGTTCATGGCAAAGGTCAGTTTCCGCATGGCGTCAGCCTCCCGTGAGTCGGCACTTGGCGTACAGGTCAACACGGTACGGAGAAGTTCATTGGCCAAACCACACCGAAGGCCGGTTGACCACCGTCACGCGGGATGCGCCATATAGTCGACCACGGTGCCGCACCGTCAGTGGCCGCCCGACGAGACGTGCTAACCGCCGACGACGACTGCGCGGCCAGGGTGTGGAGAAGTCCCCCGTGATGAACAGCGGTAGTGCCGACCCGGACCTCTCGTCGGAGCCCGCCGATGCAGGATTCCTGGCTGCTGCTCAGCAACACGCGGTCACGCCCGAAGGGCGTACGCGCGCTTGCTCAAATAGGTGTTGTTCTATGCCTGGGCGGCCCGGACCATGGGTATATGGGTGCGTTTTGGGAGTGGTTCCGTCGTAAGGGCATCGTTCGCCGGATGGCTCCGTTCAAGCGGAGCGAGGTGGTGCGGATGTTCCCTGACTATGCCGGCACGGTCCTTTGGTACGGCGGTGGCCCGGTTGACTACGAGGACGCTCATCTTCCGGCCGGGTTGGTTGCCGACCTCGAGGCATGGGAGGCGTCGTACGACGACGGCCTTGACGATGAGATGGGGTGGCGTTCACGCGACCTGGAGAAGGCTCACGCGGCCCGGGGCGTCGAGCTTGCCCGTCGAGTGGCCGAGGCTCTGGGGAGCGCGTTCGTGATCCAGGGCGATGGTGGCAAGGCGCGCTCTGATCGCCCGCCGACCAGCCCTGAGGCCGCTGCAGCGTTCACTGCGTTGGCCGACGAGGAGGAGGCGGAGTACAACGAACGAGCGCGGATGGTGGCCGAGGGTGCAGAGTTGTCGTGGTCGGCCTACCCGCCTGAGTCGCCGGCGGACACGGACTGATGGGGTGAACGGTGACGAGGCGGTGGTCGCGGTGATGATGCCGCGGCTCGTGGGAAGCCGGTCGTGAAGGATCGGCGGGCGGGTGAGCTGGTCGACTTCGCCGTCGATGAGCTCGACGAGAGCCGGTCACTGCGGGCCGGGATGCTGGATCTGGCCACGGACGAATCCGGTGCGGCCCGACGGATGGCCCAGAAGCTGTTCGAGAAGGCTGACGCGAAGGCCGACGCCCATTGTGACTGGCTGCTCGATCCGTCGACCGTGAGCCGCGCTGGTTTCAAGAAGCTCCTCCGAGGCTGGCACGACTCCGCCGCTCTCGCGGCGGTGGACTCGTGGCCACTGGGAAGGTACGACCTCGCCCGGCACCCGGAGGCGATCACCAAGGTTGATCATGCGCTAGCCGAGCTGGCCCAGCGTTTTCCTCGACGGTACTCGTGGTTGCATGCAGCCTGCGAGGCCGCCGATCTCCCGCCGCTGCTCTACGCGGCTCTGCCCTGGGGGACGAGATCCGACGCAGCCCGAATCGCGGTGTACGCGAAGTCGGCCAGGCCACCGACGGAAAGCTCCTGATCCCTGACCCAGGCGATTGAACGGCACGCAGTAGCCGACGCGCTTGCAATGCTCTCGGACCGAACGCAAGTCTGTCGCTGACCTGCCCAGCCCTTCGACAGGCTCAGGGCACGAAACGGCTGACGGTTCTGCGAGGGCGTCGGAGGTACGTTCGCTGAGCCTGTCGAAGCACAGACGCCCGGTGCATGTTGATCAACGTTCCGCATCCCGATTCGGAGGTGACGTTTGCTGAGCTTGTCGAAGCGCAGCCCCGGACGTGTGTTGATCTTGCCCTTCGACAGGCTCAGGGCACGAAAGCCTCCGCATCCCGTTTCGGAGGTGACGTTCGCTGAGCTTGTCGAAGCGCAGAGGCCCGGTGCGTGTTGATCAACGTTCCGCATCCCGATTCGGAGGTGACGTTTGCTGAGCTTGTCGAAGCGCAGCCCCGGACGTGTGTTGATCTTGCCCTTCGACAGGCTCAGGGCACGAAACGGCTGACCGCTCTGCGAGGGCTTCGGAGGTGACGTTTGCTGAGCTTGTCGAAGCGCAGAGGCCCGGTGCGTGTTGATCAACGTTCCGCATCCCGATTCGGAGGTGACGTTTGCTGAGCTTGTCGAAGCGCAGCCCCGGACGTGTGTTGATCTTGCCCTTCGACAGGCTCAGGGCACGAAACGGCTCCGCTCCCGTCTCGGAGGTGACGTTTGCTGAGCTTGTCGAAGCGCAGAGGCCCGGTGCGTGTTGATCAACGTTCCGCATCCCGATTCGGAGGTGACGTTCGCTGAGCCTGTCGAAGCGCAGCCCCGGACGTGTATTGATCTTGCCCTTCGACAGGCTCAGGGCACGAAACGGCTGACTGTTCTGCGAGGGCGTCGGAGGTGACGTTCGCTGAGCCTGTCGAAGCGCAGAGGTCTGATGCGTGTTGATCAACGTTCCGCATCCCGATTCGGAGGTGACGTTCGCTGAGCTTGTCGAAGCGCAGCCCCGGACGTGTATTGATCTTGCCCTTCGACAGGCTCAGGGCACGAAACGGCTGACTGTTCTGCGAGGGCGTCGGAGGTGACGTTCGCTGAGCTTGTCGAAGCGCAGAGGTCTGATGCGTGTTGATCAACGTTCCGCATCCCGATTCGGAGGTTACGTTCGCTGAGCTTGTCGAAGCGCAGCCCCGGACGTGTGTTGATCTTGCCCTTCGACAGGCTCAGGGCACGGATGCGGCGGCGTCTCGATTCGGAGGTTGATCTTGCCCGGATCAATTCCGCCGTCCGCCGGATCGCTCATCAAGGGGATTCCATGGCCGCCAACCTCTCGTACGGAGAATCGAAGCGTCTACAGTCCACCGCTGGCTGGTGCCGAGAGACGCCCCTTCGTGCGAAGCGGCGGACCGTTGTGGAAGCACGCCGAAGCGCGTGGATCGACGGCGGTACTGCCGGTCGGTCAAAGGGCCGAGGTGATGCGGCCGGAGATGAGGAACAGATCGCGGATCGTGAATCTGTGGTGCTCCCACTGCTCGTTAAGGACAGTGCCCAGGCACTGCCGCACTGTGCGACCTCGGGCGTAGGGCGGCCAGACATCGTCGTCAGGAACGGGTGCTGTTGCGGCGAGCTGCTCCAGCGTGACTGACTCGAGCCACGAGTCCAGTTCGGCGGCCTGCGCCGTGCGCACTGTCGCCACCTCGTCGAGGCTCGGCTCGAGAGACAGGTCGAGACCGTGCGCCTGCCGGTAGGGCTCGACCGACGGCCCGATGCCCATCGGGGTGAACAGGTCGCTCGAGCCGAGGCAGCAGCGGCGGAACCATGAGTCGTGGACGAAGACGAGGTGGCGCAGTGTCTGCACGGCCGACCATTCGCCGTTCACGCTTTCGTGCTCGGCGCCGGGTGTTTGGCGCATCCCCGCGATTGTCGTCGCCCAGTCGGCATTGAGCTGCCGCCAGGCATCGCGGAGGTCGCCGGGCTCGTCGGAACGGATCAGCAGGCGCACGGGATAGTGCCGGTCGAGCTCCGTGTTGACGTACCCGGTCACTTCGACGCCGTTGACGACGAGGTCGGTGACGAGGCCGTCGATCTCGACGTTTTGCATGACGACTCCCACGAACCGGGCCCCGTCGAGCTCGCACTCCCTGAACTCCGCACCCGTGAGATCTTCCTCCACGAACCGCCGCATGCCACCCAACGCTAGGTGGCGGCACCGACAGCGGACGAGTCGGGCCAGGAACCGAGCAGGCACTCGGCGGCAGCACGGTCCTCGAGAAAGTCGAGCGGCGATGATCGCCTCGCAATCGTGAATGAGCCGTGAATCGTCAACTAGTATTGACTATCAACACTTATTGACCTTACTATGGACCATGACCTACATTTCTGGATCAGCAGCTCCGCCGTACGAGGCGGGTGGAACGACGGTGCTCGGCTACGCAGCGCCATCGCGAGGCGCCACCGAGGTGAGCCTCTGGCGCATCGAGATGGCCCCCACCACCAGCAGCCCGCTTCACCAGATGGACGTCGAGGAGGTCTTCCTCTGTCTGGAAGGTGAGGCCGTGGCGACGGTCGACGGAATCTCGACCACACTCAAGCCTGGTGACTGTCTGATCGTGGCGCCGGCGACTGCGTTCACCCTCACTGCGGGAGCGGACGGACCCTTCGGTGCGGTGGCCTGCATGACCGCCGGTGGGCGGGCGACGATGCTGCCGGACGGCGTGAGCTTCGTGCCACCCTGGGCGGAATGATCGAGCCCGACTTCGCCATCTTGTTGACGGCGGCAAATCGGTGCGTCACCGACCGACTGATGGCGGCCGTCTCGACGACCAGCGGCGGCACGATGCGACCCTCCTTCGGGTTCGTTCTTCGGGCGGTGGCCGCCGAGCAGCCAACGGTGTCGCGATTAGCCGAGCTCCTGGATGTCAGCAAACAGGCTGCCAGTCGCACGGTCGACGACATGGTGTCGGCCGGCTTCCTGGAACGCGGCGATGATCCCACCGACCGGCGCCGGACGCCGCTCCGATTGACCGCGCTGGGCACTGCGGTCCGCAACGAAGCGCTAACCGAAAGTCGCCTGATGGAGGACGAGTTGCGGGCGAAGTTCGGCGAGGGACCGGTTGACGAATTTCGCGCCGTGCTGGCTGAGTTCGTCGTACGCCACGGCGGCAGCGAAGAACTCGCAGCCAGGCGATCCCGCGCTCCTTCGACCTCCGACTGAGCCGGCCCGTGACTGGCATCAAACCGTCAGCCAGCGAACGACCCGGCCAGCGGCACATCATGACCGCCCGAATCCCGGTGTCCGGTCTCGAGCCTCGAAGGTTGAACGCACACTTCCTCTACCTGATCTGACCGTCACCGACCAG
Organism: uncultured Actinomycetota bacterium; assembly: GCA_963731295.1. Classification (GTDB taxonomy): domain Bacteria; phylum Actinomycetota; class Actinomycetes; order Propionibacteriales; family Propionibacteriaceae; genus Microlunatus. The sequence continues at coordinate 227,177 of CAVSUP010000002.1, read as the reverse complement.
ACCGTTCGCCGAAGTGAGCATCCACCCCGGGTGGTACGCGAGGCGGTGTGGTGCGCGACCACCCGGCTCGGCCCCACAGTCCTTCCAGAGCCCTCACCGATCCGAGGGCAGACGGGAGGATCACCATGATCAACATCGGTGCTCGAGCCGGCACGGCGACGAGCGAGTCCCGGTCCAGGCCAACGATCGGCGTACGCGCAGTGCCGGTCCCGACGACCGGACTGCTCGCCGGGGTGTTGCCGCGGATCGACTGGTCCGACGCGTACGCGGTGGCGCGTCCGCTCGCGGCGCCAGGCGACCCCCAGGTCTGGTCCGACGCGATCTTCCACCGGGCGCCGCGCTGGGTGCGCCGACTGCTGGCGGTCCGGCAGGCGACCGTCGGACTGGTCGGCATCGACCGCGGCCGGCCGACCACCTTCGACACCGTCGCCCGCACCCGGGACGAGGTCCTGCTCGGCACCGACGAGCGCCATCTGAGCTTTCGGTCCTCGGTCCTGGTCAGCGCCGACCGGGTCGTCCTCAGCACGGTCGTCCAGGTGCACAACCGGCGCGGCCGGGCCTACTCCGCGCTGGTCCGCGCCGTCCATCCGCTCGTCGTCCGCGCCGTGCTCGGCCGCGCCGCCCACCACCTCAATCCCACCCAAGAAGGAGCCCTCCAATGAATTCCTGGCCCGACTCGAAGCCCACCCCAACCAACCCGCGTACGGTGTTGGTCGCCGGGGCCACCGGAATGCTCGGCCGCGCGGTCGCGGCCGCCCTGCACCGCAGCGGGGACAGGGTGACCAGCCTGTCCCGGGATCCGGTTCGCGCGGAGGCGCTCCGCGGCATCGCCGACACCGTGGTGCTCGGCGATGCCACCCGACCCGACAGCCTGCGCGGCGCCTTCGCCGGGGTCGACGCCGTCATCTCCTGCCTCGGCGCACCGATGGCCTTCACCACGGGCGACCGGCGCAGCTTCCGCGAGCTGGACACCGTGGCGAATCTCCACCTGATCCGGGCGGCCCAAGCGGCCGGCGTACGCCGGTTCGTCTATGTCTCGCTCCTTGTGCGGCCGAGCTGGGCCGAGACCGCCTACGCCCGGGCCCACGAAGAGGTGGTCGAACGGCTCGCCGAGTCCGGCCTGTCGTACGGCGTAGTCCGGCCGACCGGCATGTTCCCGATTTTCGACCCGTTCCTGGCCATGGCCCGCCGGGGCCTCGCCTGGATTCCCGGCGACGGGCAGGCTCAAACCAACCCCGTCCATCCGTACGAGGTGGCGCAGGCCTGCCTGGACGTCCTGAATCGGGCGGAGGTCGACTCGCTGATGGTCGGCGGTCCGGAGATCCTCACCCGGCAGGAGATCGTCGAGTTGGCCTTCCGCGCGGTCGGCACGAAGCCCCGCATCCTTCATCTGCCCCGCACCGCGCTGCTGGCCGGATCAGCGCTGTTGCGGCCGGTGCACCCACGGCTGAGCGAAGTCACCGACTTCGCCTCGCGCGCGCTGACCAACGCCTTCGTGGCGCCGGCCGGCGGCGTCCGCCGGCTGTCCGACCATTTCGCCGAGGTGGCGGGAGCGGCCGGCCGCGCCCTTCCGAATCAGCCGGCGACGGTCATCGGTGAACGGTGACGCCAGGGCCTTCGACTGGGCCGGCTGCGCGGCGGACGGCCGTCATCGACCGGACCTCGGCGCGCCAGCGCAACAGATCCTCGCGCAGGGCGGCGATCCTGGTGCGGTCCTGCTTGCCGAGCACATTGGTGGTTTCACCCGGATCGTTGGCCAGGTCGAAATACTCGTCGGGCCGCTGGCCGAAGTGGAAGATGTACTTCCCGGTGCCGCTGATCGAGGCCAGGCACTGGTCGTCGACGTAGCAGGCGATCCGCGCAGGTTGGCTGGTCGGCGCCAGCAGTGACGGTGCAGCGTACTCGCCGCCTTCGATCCGATAGCCGAGCAGGTCGGCCACGGTGGCCAGCACGGCCGTCGGCTGCACCGGGGTCTTGACCCGGCGCGGTCGCGGGTTGGCGGGGTCGTGGATGAGCAGGGGAATCTTCACACCCTCGTTGTAGATGGTGTTGTCGTGCTGCCGGCGGCCGTGCTCGCCGAACCCCTCACCGTGGTCGGCCATGATCACGAACACGGTGTTCTCGTAGAGACCCATCCGCTTGTACTGCTCGATCAGGCGCTTCACGAACCGGTCCTGGTAGCGGATCGTGTTCAGATAGCGGTTGAGCTCGGGGTCGTCGGACAGATGCCGGATGGGGAAGCCAGCCGGGACCGTGTAGTCGTGATGGCTGGTCACCGTGAGATAGCTGGCCAGGAAGGGCCGATCCGGGGCCTGTTCGAGCCAGTCGCGGCTCGGGTCGAGCATGATGTCGTCCTCCCAGCCGAAATAGTTGGCTTCGACGTATCCCCCCTTCGGGAGGTCGTCGACCGGGAAGAAGTCGTCGTAGCCCAGATGGGAGATCAGGTCCGGGCGGTCGTCGTAGTCTCGGACCGCGGACTGGAAGAAGGCGCTGCGATAGCCCTGCTGACCGAGCAGCTCAGGCAGGCACCGGGCAGAGATGCTCTGCGGTTTGGACTCGGTGACCAGCATGTCGAGCGGTGGGGCCACTCCACAATGCGCCGCCGTCAGCGCCTTCGACGTGTGCGGAACGACCGTGTACGCGTTCTCGGCGACCAGGCTGGTCTTGGCCAGCTCGGCCAGATAGGGGGTCGTCGGCAGCGCGTCGCTGTCGAGCGAGGTCGACTGCGCGCGGACCGATTCTAAGAAGACCATCACCACGTTGCGCGGCTTGGCCTGAGCCTTCGTCTGGGCGTTGGCGCCGGCGGCCGGCACGAACGACGTATGGATCGGGAGCTGGTCCGGGGTCGGCACCACGACCTGCGACGGGCGGGCAAACTTCCGGGCCTCCAGCGGACCCAGCACGAGATTCAGCATCGAGTCGGTGGAGAAGCCGACCCGGTCGGCACCGGGGACCGCGGCCAGCAGCACGAGTCCCGCCGAGAGGCTCGCCGCGACCGGCAGGGGCCAGCGGCGGAGTACGGGCGATCGACCCGGATCATCGGCCCGGTCTCGGGGCCGCCGGACCAGCCGGCTGACCGCCCAGCGGCTGCCGACGATGTGCCCGACCAGCAGGGCCAGCCACAGCGCGTACCAGGGTGAGAGCTCGGCTCCGACCACACCGTCGATCTCGTCCCGCGTCCGCCAGGCGAACTTCACCAACGACAGGTTGAGGGGCGAACCCGTCTTCACGAAGAACAGGTGGGCCAGAGTCGCCCAGACGATGACGACGAAGGCCGATCCGTGCATCGCGACCAGGGTGATCCGGCGTGTCCAGCGGCGCCGAACGACCGCAGCCACCCCGACCCACAACACCGCGAACCCGACATTGGCCAGCACGTCGGAGCGCACCTGCTCGATGAAGCCCACGACGCCGGGGACCTCGGCCTGGGTCAGGATCCGCACGACCTTCAAGGCGACCACGTACGCCACCACCGGCACCAGGAGGACGAGGAGGCCCCGCCACTCTGCCGGGCCGAACAACCGGGGCCGACCGCCCCGGAGGGGCAACTCCTGGTTCGCGCCCGGGGTTTCGCGGGCGGATGGCATCACTGGAATCTAGTCGATGGTGCGCGAAAACGTCACGTCGCGAGATCACCTGGACACTGAGCCCGGCCGCAGCGACCGCGTGCATCGCCCCCGGTTGTCGCGATCAGCTGGGCATCAGCACGTGGTCGATGATGTAGACGGTGGCGTTCGAGGTCTGCACGTTGCCGCAGACAATCTTGGCGTTCCCGTTGACGGTGAAATCCTCGCCCGAGCCGGTGACGGTGATCGACTGTCCGTTGAGCGTCTTGTGCTTGCCCGCCAGGTCCGCCGGGGCGATCCGGCCCTTCACCACGTGCAGGGTCAAAACGCCGGTGAGCTTGGACTTGCTGGCCAGAGTTTTGGTCAAGGTCTTCTGGTTGAGCCTTTTGAAGGCGCCGTTGTCCGGGGCAAACACCGTGATGTCGTCGGTGGTGTTCAAGGTGTCGACCAGACCGGCCTTCTTCACGGCCGTGACCAGGGTCGACAGGAGGGGGTTGTTGCTCGCCGCCGTCGCGACGGCGTCCTTGGACATCCCGTCGAACGAGCCCTTCCCCGAGGTCGGGACGGAGGCACAGCCGCTGCCGAAGGTCGCGTCGGCCGCGGTCGAGGGGCTTTCACTCGGCGGCGCGGACGAGGTTACGGCCTCGGACGGACTGGAAACCGGCGAGGCCACCTCGGAGCTGGGGGCTGAGCTCGTGGAGGCTCCGCCTCCGGAATCAGAGCTGGTGCAGGCGGTGATGCTGAGCGGAAGCGTGGCGGTGACCGCCAAGGTGGCCAGCAGGCGGCGGTGGTTGCTGAAAGTGGGCATGGCGATTGATCTCCTCGATCATGGGGTGTCTGGGCGATCGGTCGAATTTGTGCCCGGCTGGAGCGGCGGGTCAGTAGTGAAGTCCTGGATGGGCTCTAGGAGGGTGGTGCCCTCCACCGCGGCTCATGGCGGCGGGTTCAGGCCTTGGATCGGCTGAGACGATCAGCTACTCCCATTCGTACGTCGCCAAACGGTCGATGTCAACAGCGTGGGCCGGCTGCCGGCCGCGAACCGTCACGGCGGACGCGCCGGCCGAACGCGGAGCCGACCGGCGCAGGACGGCGTTGCCGGGGGCAGGAGTAGCGTGAGATCCGGGGTGCCGGGAAGCCTGGTCGGCGTCGTACTCGCACTCGCGAAAGGCACACCATGGCTGCTCCTGACGCGCCCCAATCGGCCGACCTGATCCGGACCCGGGGTCTGGGCAAGCGTTACGGGGATCGATGGGCCGTCCGCGACCTCGATCTCGTGGTGCGGCCCGGCGAGGTCTTCGGCTTCCTGGGGCCCAACGGTGCTGGCAAGTCGACGACGATCCGCATGCTGTTGGGTATGGCGCGGCCTACGACCGGGGAAGCGTGGCTCGCCGGTCACCGGGCCGAGGACGTAGACCAGGCCCACCGCCACGTGGCGTACGTGCCGGCCGAGGTGGCGCTGTGGCCGAATCTGACCGGCCACGAGGTGCTGGAGCTGACGGGACATCTGGGGCCGCAGCCCGATGTCGCCTACCGCGCCGAGCTGGTCACGCGGTTCGATCTCGATCTGGGCCAGCGGGCCCGGACGTACTCGACCGGGAACCGGCAGAAGGTCGCGCTGGTGGCGGCGTTCGCGACCCGCGCGCCGGTGCTGATCCTGGACGAGCCGACCAGCGGGCTCGATCCGTTGATGGAGCGAGCGTTCCGGGCGTCGATCGTGGAGGCCCGTGATCGGGGTCAGACCGTCTTCTTGAGCTCGCACCAGTTGAGCGAGGTGGAGGCGATCTGTGACCGGGTGGGCATCCTGCGCTCCGGTCGGCTGGTCGAGGTGGCCGGGCTGAGTGAGCTGCGCCGACTGCGCCGGGTGGAGATCGACGCCCGGGTCAGGGCGCCGGGCCCGGAGCTCGCAACCCTCCGGAACCTGCCCGGCGTAGCCGAGGTCCGGTCGCTCGGCGAGGGACGCCTGGTCCTGCAGATGAGTGGTGAGCTGGGTCCGGCGCTGCGGGTGCTCGCCGATGCCGAGCTGTCCACGCTGGTCGTCCGCGAGCCGTCGCTGGAGGAGATCTTCCTGGAGTACTACGGATCCGGGTCGTGAGCGTCGCGGTTCCGGCCTCGGTCGTGCGTCCGGCTGCTTCCGGGCTCACCGGCGCGCTCCTTCGGCACGCCGCGCGGCTGACCCGGCGGGGGGCGGTGATCGTCATCGCGGTCTCGGCCGGGATGTCGGCGCTCGTCGTGCAGCAGCATCAGCGCCTGTTCGAGAACCCCTCCGACGCGGCGTCGCTGGCGGCCCTGGCCGAGAATCCGGCCATCCGCATCATGTTCGGTCGGCCGCTCGCCCTGGCCGATCCGGGCGGCTTCACGGTCTGGCGGACCGGTACGCCGCTCGCGGTCCTGCTGGCCGTCTGGGCCATGCTCTCGGTCATCCGGATCACGCGGGGCGAGGAGGAAGCCGGGCGGTGGGACGGGTTGTTGGCCGGGCGCCAACGGCTCGGCCGGTTGGTCGGACTGCACACCGGCGTGGTGGCCGGCCTGGCGCTCGCCGCCGGCCTCGCGGTCAGCGTCGGCGTGGTGCTGGCCGGTGCCGACGTCGGCGGGTCGGTGCTCTACGGCACGACATTGGCCCTGGTCGGGATCGGGGCGGCGGCCTGGGGCGCGCTGGTCGGGCACCTGGCGGGGGACCGTCGACGAGCGGCAACCCTGGGGGCCGCCGGGATCGGCGTCGGCCTGCTGGCCCGGATGGTCGCTGACGGGGTCGACGCACTGGCCTGGCTGCACTGGGTGACCCCGTTCGGGCTGCTCAGTCTGGCCGAGCCCTTCGCCCGGAACCGGCTGGCGCCGCTCGCGGTGTTGGTCTCCGCGGCTGTGGGGCTCGGCGCGGCCGCGGCGCTCGCCGGTCGACGGCGCGACCTGCACGCTGGCGTTATTCCGGTCCGCGACCGCCACCGACCGCACCTGGCGCTGCTGCGGTCGTTGCCGGGCTTCGCCGTCCGCCGCGGCCGCGGACCGGTGCTGGCCTGGGGGACCGCCATCTGGGCGTACTTCGTGGTGATCGGTCTGCTCGCGTCCTCAGTGATCACCTTCCTGGCCGAGAACGCGGTCTTCGCCGAGATGGCGGCGCAGGCCGGATTCGGGGCGCTGACCACCGTGACGGGCTACCTCGCGTCCCTGTTCTCCCTCCTGGCCATCCCGCTCGGTCTCTACGCCGCGGGGCGGATCAGCGCCACCGCAGCCGACGAGGAGGCTCGGCGACTGACCATGGTGTTCAGCGGCCCCGTCTCCCGCCGGCGGTGGTATCTGGTCGACACGGCCGCCGCCGTGGCCGGCACCGCCGTGCTGGCGGCGGGCGCCGCCGTGGCCAGCTGGGCCGGGGCCTCGGCGGTCGGCGTCGAGGTGTCGCTCGGCGCGTGCCTGGCCGGGGCGATGAACGTCCTGCCGGTGGCCTGGCTCAGCCTCGGCGCCGCTCTGGTGGCGCTGGGGTGGTGGCCGCGGGCCGTGCTGTCCATCGGCGCGATCCCGGCCGTCGGCGGCTTCCTGCTCCAAGTGCTGGCCGAGACTCTGCGGTGGCCCGCGTGGATCGGCCGACTCTCGCCGTACCGGCATCTCAACGCCGTCCCGTACGAGACCGTCGACTGGGTCGGTGCGGCGGGGATGGTGCTGGTGGCCGGTGCGCTCGGCGTGGTCGGATTGCTCGGCTTCACGCGCCGCGACCTGCGTGGCTGACCGACTCGAGAGCCTTGGTCCTTAGGGGCGCGTACGCCGGGGGTGGGTCACGAGACCTTCTGGCCGTCCTGGCTCGCGATCGGGGTGCGGGTCGCGGTGCGCTCGGCCCCGGCGCAAACCGGTGCCCAGAGCGCCGGCGGCGACCACGGCCAGGGCGAGGAAGAAGGCGGCGGAGCTCGGCGTGCCACCCAACAACGGATCACTGAAGCCGAGCTGGGCGTACAACGAAAGGGCGGCGACGATCGCAACCCCGGCCGCCACGAGGGCGAGAGGACGCCGGCCGGTCTGGGCCGCCGCGAGCAGCAGGCCACCGGCCAGCACCAGGGCCAGGCCGCCGATCACGTTGTACTGGCCGAGTCCGACCTCCAGCTTGACCAACTCCAGGCCCGGCCCGCGCGGCGCCAGTGGGTTGCCCAGCGACAACAACCCGGCGACCACTCCCATGGTCACCGCCAGGACACCCCAGACCCGGGCGAGCGTGCGGCCCGAGCTCAGCCGGGCCCGAACGGCGTCCACGGCGAGCAGGCGGCCGGCCGAGCTGACCAGCAGCAGCCCGTGGACGCCCACCATCAGCAGGTACGACCAGGGCCATTCCCCGGGCGCGTACGCGACGGACAGGCCGATGGCCAGGGATTGGGCGACGCCGAGGGCGGCGGCCAGGCGGACGAAAGATCCGGTCAGCAGCAGCACGGCCAGCGTGGTCTCGGCGATCAGCACCCCCCAGCCGAACGGAGTGAAGTGGGGCAGCACCAGGTTCTCCACCACCCAGGCGTAGGGCGGGAACACCGGCTCGCTCACCGCGTACGAGGTGAATTTGTACAGCCCGCCGTCGTTGGTCCGGCCGAAGTCGGGCGCGGCCTTCCAGCCCACGTTCAGCAACCAGAGGAGGCCGGCCAGGATGCGCAGGGCGGCCGCGCCGATCGCCTGGGGGCGCGGCACGTCGTCGGTTGCCGGCGCGACGAGCCAGTGGAGGAATCTAGGCACAGTGGAGCACCTGCCATTCGGTGACCATCACCCGAGCCTAGGTCGACCGGCCTCCGACGCGAGGCGCTGCAGGCTTACCGGCCGCTAACGCCCTACGCTCGCTGTGTGGCCGCGGCCTCCCCCCAACGGCGGGGACGAGCGACGGGCCCGGGAGCGGCGACCGTGCGGGTAATGATCATGACGTTTGGCTCCCGAGGCGATGTCGAACCGTACGCGGAACTGGCTCGCGGACTGTTGGCGGCCGGCCACGAGGCGGGGGTGTGCACGGCGGAGGGTTACCGCGGCCTGGTCACCGAGGCCGGGGTGCCGTACCTGCAGATGAGCAACGACATGTTGGAGTTGCTGCAGACCGGCATGCCCACCATGGGTGGACCGCGCGATGCCCTCCGGCTGATCGGTCGGATGACGGCGGCGATGCGGGCTTCACTGCTGGATCAGTGGCGGGCGGCCCAGAGCTTCGCCCCCGACGTGGTGGTCTATCACCCCAAGGCGCTTGGCGGATTGCACATCGCCGAACGCCTCGGCGTGCCTGCGGTGGCGTCACTGCCGCTGCCGTTCTTCACCCCGACCCAGGCGTTCCCGATCCCGTTCATCGGTCGGTGGCCCCTCGGGGGCACGGCCAACCGATGGACCTACCAGTTCAACCGGTTCACCGCGGTGGCGTACGGCGGGATGATCAACAGCTTCCGGCGTCGGACGCTGGGCCTTTCTCCGCTGAGCCGCTGGAGCGACTATCTTCGGGCGGCGGACGGCCGGCCGGTGCCCGTGCTCTACGGCTTCAGCCCGGCCGTGGTGCCGGTGCCGCCGGACTACCCCGACCATGCGCACGTGACCGGATGCTGGGTGCGGCCGGACCCGCAGCCCTGGCGGCCGACGACTGAGCTGGTCGACTTTCTGGCCGCAGGCGAACCGCCGATCTACGTCGGCTTCGGCAGCATGGGGTTCGGCAAGCACGCGGCTGCCCGTGGCCGGGCCGTCGTCGAGGCCGTCGAGGCGGCCGGCGTCCGGGCTGTGGTGGCTACCGGGTGGGGTGGTCTGGCCATCGACTCGTCGGGCGCCGACGTGCACGTCCTCGACGAGGTCCGCCACGACTGGCTGTTCCCGCGGACGGCGGCCGTCGTGCACCACGGTGGATCCGGCACCACCGCTGCCGGCCTCCGCGCCGGCCGGCCCACCCTCGTCTGTCCCGTGCTTGGTGACCAAGGGTTCTGGGGGGAGCGCGTCCGTGACCTCGGCGCCGGCCCGGCCCCGCTGCCGGCCCGCAAGCTCACGGCCCGGAAGCTGACCCCGCTGCTGGTGCAACTGGTGTCGAAGCAGCGGTTCCGCCAGCGCTCCGTGGTGCTGCAAGAGCGGATGCTCGGCGAGGACGGCATCGGGAACGCGGTTCGCGTGCTGGAGCAGGTCGTGAGCGGAGGCCGCTGAGGGCGAGGCCCAGAGGAGCCCGCCGGGGTGGACAGTGTGGCCGTGGTCCGGGGCCTCCGCTAGTCTGGCGACCCGCCGGTGAGGCGGATGTTCGGTGCGCCGGGAAGTCTGGTCGGCACTCAGTTCGGCGACCGCTGCGCTGGGTCATCACGACGAAGGGGCGGACCTGTGCCCAATTTCTCGAAGTCGTTCCTGGTGCGCGCACCCCGGTCGGTAGTGCGAGGCCCGGGCGTACGCTGGGGCCGTGCATGCCGAGCAGATGGCCGAGGACGCCCCGCTGGTCAGCCTGGATACCAGCGCATTGGAGGCAGCACAGCTGCTGGCCGAACGCCGGTTGCCGGCGCTGGTCGTGACCGACCGCGATGGCTCGCCGTACGCGATCTTGCCGGCCTCCCAGGTCGTCCGGTTCCTGGTGCCCGGCTATGTGCAGGACGATCCGTCGCTGGCCCGGGTGATGGGCGAGAGCATCGCCGATCGGGCCGGGGAGAAGCTGGGCTCCAAGCAGGTCCGCGATCTGTTGCCGCGGGACCGCCAGGAGCTGGCCTCGGTCAACGACGACGACACGATCATCGAGGTGGCGGCGATCATGGCCCGGCTGCGCTGCCCATTGGTGGCGGTGATGGAAGACGGGAAGCTGATCGGGGTGATCACCGCGTCCCGATTGCTGGAGTTGGCGCTGCCGAAGCGCTGACCCGGACGCCGTTCGACACCACCTTCCTCGGGGAGCCAGTCCGATGACGGGCATCATCGCCGTGGTCGTCTTCGCGGCCGCCTACGTCCTGATTGCCACCGAGCGGGTGCCGAAAACGGTGACCGCGCTGACCGGTGCCGCGATCGTGGTCGCCCTGGGGGTCACGACGTCGGAGGACGTGTTCTACTCCCATGACACCGGCATCGACTGGGACGTCATCTTCCTGCTGCTCGGGATGATGATCATCGTCGGGGTGGTGCGTCGTACCGGAGTGTTCGAGTACGTCGCCATCTGGGCCGCCAAACGCGCCAAAGGCTCACCGTTGCGGGTGATGGTGCTGCTGGTGCTGATCACCGCCCTGGCCTCGGCACTGCTCGACAACGTGACGACAGTGCTGCTGATCGCCCCGGTGACGTTGCTGGTCTGTGAGCGGCTGGCCGTCTCTGCGGTGCCGTTCCTGATCGCCGAGGTGCTGGCCTCCAACATCGGCGGTGCGGCGACGTTGATCGGTGACCCGCCGAACATCATCATCGCCAGCCGCTCCGGCCTCACCTTCAACGACTTCCTGGTGAACATGGCGCCACTGGCGGCCCTGGGCATCGTGGTTTTGCTGCTGATGCTGCCGCTGCTGTTCCGCGGCTCCTTCCACGCCGATCCGGAACGGGTCGCGGACGTGATGGCCCTGGACGAACGAGAAGCCATCACCGACCGCCGCCTGCTGATCATCTGTGGGGCCGTGCTGACCGTGGTGTTCGTCGGGTTCATCGCCCACACCGCCCTGCACATCGAGCCGTCGATCGTCGCGCTGATCGGTGCCGGGCTGCTCGTCCTGCTGTCCCGGAGCAAGCCACGTGACTTCATGCCGAGTGTGGAGTGGGAGACCCTGTTGTTCTTCGTCGGGTTGTTCATCATGGTCGGTGCGCTGGTCAAGACCGGTGTCATCGGACAGTTGGCCGAGTCGGCCGCCGAGGCGACGGGTGGGGACGCGTTGCTCGCCACCATGCTGATCCTGGTCGTCTCGGCCGTGCTCAGCGGCGTCGTCGACAACATCCCCTACACCGCAGCCATGAGTCCGATCGTGTCCCGGCTCACCGAGGGTGTCGCCGATCCGACCCAGGCCGACGCCCTGTGGTGGGCCCTGGCCAGCGGCGCCGACTTCGGCGGCAACCTGACGGCCATCGGCGCGAGCGCCAACGTCGTCGTCCTCGGCATCGCCGCCCGGTCGGGCTCGCCGATCTCCTTCTGGGAGTTCACCCGGAAAGGCGCCATCGTGACCGCCGTGACGATCGCGCTCGCCGCACCCTACCTCTGGCTGCGCTACTTCGTGCTCGCCGGCTAGCGCCGCGTCTTCGAGGTCTCGTGACGTCTGGCGACGCCCAGACACGCACCTCGCGGCCAACGCCTGCTGCCGGACGCCGCTCCGGCGTGCGTCTTCCATCGCAGCCGTCAAAACGCGCTGCCGGACGCCCGCTTCGGCGTATGTCTTCCATCGCAGCCGTCAAAACGCGCTGCGGGACCCCGCTTCGGCGTATGTCTTCCATCGCAGCCGTCAAAACGCGCTGCGGGACCCCGCTTCGGCGTACGTCTTCCATCGCAGCCGTCAAAACGCGCTCCCGGACGCCGCTTCGGCGTGCGTCTTCCATCGCAGCCGTCAAAACGCGCTGCCGGACGCCGCTTCGGCGTGCGTCTTCCATCGCAGCCGTCAAAACGCGCGGCCGGTGCCTGCTTCGGCGTGCGTCTTCCATCGCAGCCGTCAAAACGCGCTCCCGGACGCCGCTTCGGCGTGCGTCTTCCATCGCAGCCGTCAAAACGCGCTGCGGGACCCCGCTTCGGCGTGCGTCTTCCATCGCAGCCGTCAAAACGGTCCGCGGGCCGTGGTTGCCGGGCAGCTGACCGAGCGCCACGCCGCCGAGCCCAACGCGGACTGCTGGCGAGGGCCGAGCAGCAGGTTCTGCGGCCCACCGACGCAGCGGGAGAGGGATGTCGATGGATGACCTTTCTGGGTTCGACCGCTTCGAGCAGTCCACCGAGGAGCGATGCCCTGGGCGGGTCATGGGCGAGGCTGATGAGATTGAGCCCCAAACCTCCTCTACGTTGGTCGTCGAGCGCCAGGACGACCGCTACCACGACAAGCAGACCGGCGTGTCCCGGTTCATCCTGCTCGATCAGGGCCAGCCGAAGGCTCTGGTGACACGGGACACAGCAGGTCGGCGATGAGGCCCGCCGCCTTCAGCGGCGTTCAGCACCGCTGGGAGACCGAGGAGTGGCGCTACCACGTCGACACCTCCAACCCCGAACATCTGTGGTCGAAGCCCATCGTCAGGGCACTGAATTCAGTCTTTCGGTAAGGGCCTGAACCGTACCCGACGGAGTCAGGGGTGAACGATCCACCGGCTGTTTTGACTGCATCTTGATCGCCACGCACCAGAACGTCAAACCGACCGCCACTGCGAGGGTGGTGGCGTGATGCACATGGAAGAGCATGATGCTCATGAAAGGGCCCATTCCTTTAGAGGCGGTGGCGACGATCTTGATACATCGGGGTGCAAGTCGCAATCGATTTGTCGTGGAAGGTCATTTCATTTCGCTCAAAACATGCCTTGCCGGTCGCGCTTAAATGCGCCTCAGCGCGATCGCGGTCCGTTCTTCCCGATTCGTTCACGAGGTCGTCGTGATCGCTGGTGGCTTTGTCCGGGCCCGGCCAACGCAACCGACCGAGGACCGACTCGGCGAACATCACGCAACCACCCCGGCGGGCGATCACAAGGGCGGAAATTACATTCATTGCCTATCAATATAAAAAGTCATCAAAAAATGTCTCACAATGCTTCGATATCGCCGCTAGAGTCTGTATTGGCAAACCGATACGCGGGCGTTGCGAAAGGCTCACGTGCCGGTATTGCTGTCTCTTGAGCTACTCCCGACTATTATTCAGGAGTTATCGAAATGTTAGGATTCTTCGCGGGGGCGATCCGCTTTCGCCTATTGATCTTGGCTGCGGCCGCCGCGATAATGGCGATCGGATTCGTGCAGATCCGCCAAGCGCCGGTGGACGTGCTGCCGGAATTCACGCCGCCGTACGCGGAGATTCAGACCGAAGCGCTGGGCCTGTCCGCCGACGAGGTCGAGCAGCTCATCACCGTGCCGCTCGAGGCGGACCTGTTGAACGGCGTCGAGGGAGTCGACGTCATCCGCTCCGAGTCCGTGCCCGGTCTGTCGTCGATCGTGCTGGTTTTCCAGAGCGACACCGACGTCTATCGGGCCCGCCAACTGGTCGAAGAGCGACTGACCCAGGCGCACGCCCTGCCCAACGTCTCCAAGCCGCCCACGCTGCTCGCGCCGCTGTCGTCCTCCAGTCGGGTCCTGATGATCGGCCTGTCGACCACCGAGCTCACGCCGATCGAGCAGTCGGTGATCGCGCGCTGGACCATCCGCCCGAGATTGATGGGCGTGCCCGGGGTGGCCAACGTCTCGATCTGGGGGATGCGCGACCAGCAGCTCCAGGTCCAGGTCGACCCCGAGAAGCTGCGGGATCAGAAAGTAACCCTTGCGCAGGTGATCAACACCACCGGGAACGCGCAGGTCGTCTCTCAATTGAGCTTCCTCGAGGCGTCGACCCCGGGCACCGGTGGGTTCATCGAGACACCGCAGCAGCGGCTCCAGGTTCGCCATCTGCTGGAAAAGCTCGCAGATCCCGCCGAGCTGGCCAAGGTTCCCGTCGAGGGCACCGGTGGCCGGTTGAACCTGGGGGACGTGTCCGACGTCAAGGTGGGCCACCAGCCGTTAATCGGTGACGCGGTGGTCGGCGGTGCACCGGGGCTGATGCTGGTGGTAGAGAAGTTTCCCGGCGTGAGCACTCCCGGGGTGACCGAGGGAGTCGAGAAGGCCCTCGACACCCTCGGGCCCGGTCTGTCGGGGATCAACATCGACACGTCGCTGTTTCGCCCGGCCGACTACGTCGACTCGGCCCAGCGCAACCTCGGCATCGCCCTGCTCGTCGGGGGCGGCTTGCTGCTGCTGGCCCTGTTCGTCCTCGGCCTGAACTGGCGCACGCTGGTGATCGCGGTCGTCACCATCCCGCTGTCCCTGTTGGCGGCCGGCCTGGTCCTCCGGCTGCTCGGTGAAGGCCTGAACGCGCTCGTCTTCGCCGGCTTGGCGGCCGCCGGAGCCATCGTGGTGGATGAGGCCGTCGCGCCCGCCGGCGAGCTGACCCGCCGGCTTCGTGGAAGGTCACCCGCTGATTCGCTGGCGTCAGTGACCCAGATCAGCTCGGCTGCCGTCCGTGTCCCGCTGATCTACGCGACGGCGGTCGCGTTGCTCGCCATCGTGCCGCTCGCAGTGCTCGACGGCCGGCCGGGATTGTTCTTCCGCCCCCTGGTTCTGGCGTACGGGCTGGCCGCGGTAGCGGCCATGGTGGTCGCGATGACGGTGACTCCGGCCCTGACCTCGCTGCTGTTCAAAGGCTCGCGGTCCAACGGCAAGAACACCTGGCTGCACCGAGCCGGCGACCGGTACGAGCTCATGCTGCAGCGGTTCCGCCGGGGCCTGGCCCCGGCGCTCGTCGTCGCCGGCGCGTGCGTCGTCATCGTGGTCGCGACCATCCCGTTCCTGACCACGTCCCTGACGCCCAGTTTCCAGGACCGGAACGTGCTGATTCGCCTCGTGGGACCGCCCGGCACCTCCAACCAGTTGATGACCGAGCACGCCACCCAGATGAGCCGCCTGGTGACCGACCTGCCCGGCGTGGCGAATGTCGGAGCGCACGTCGGACGGGCGGTGACCGGCGACCGGGTGGTCAATGTGAACTCCGGCGACGTGTGGGTCTCGGTGGATCCCGGGGTCGACTACGAGGACACCCTCGAACTGATCCAGCGGGCCGCGGTCTCGGTGCCGGGGGTGACCGCCCAGGTAACGCCGTACACCGCGAAGAAGCTCCGGGACGTGGGCGCCCTGAATCGGGGAGCGAACCCGGTCACGACGGATGGCCTCGATCTCCTGACCGGGTTGAGTACGCCGATCGCGGTGCGTCTTTACGGACAGGATCCGGCGATCCTCGCCCAGCAGGGTGACCGGATCAAAGAGCTGATGGCCGGGATCGACGGGGTCGTCGAGCCTCGGGTCCAGACCCCAACCGACCCAGCCAAGTGTCGAGATCGAGGTCGATCTGGAGAAGGCCCAGCGTTTCGGGGTCAGCCCGGGAGACGTCCGGCGCGCGGAGGCCACCCTGCTCCAGGGGATCCAGGTGGGCAGTGTGTTCGAACAGCAGAAGGTGTTCGACGTCATCGTTCAGGGCGCGCCGGAGACCCGTCGCAGCATCGAGGACATCCGTAATCTCCTGATCGACCGGCCAGGCGGCGGCCACGTCCGACTGGGCCAGGTCGCGGACGTGCGGATCGCCGACGCTGCCGCGAGCATCCAACGGGAGGCCGTGTCACGACGACTGGACCTGGTGACCGAAGTCAACGGTCGCAGCGTGGCCGACGTCGCGGCCGACCTTCAGACCGCACTGTCCAAGGTCGACTTCCCGATGGAGTACCACGCCGAGGTGCTACAGGGCAGCACCGCCGAGGAGGTCGGCAGCGCCCGAGTCATCGGCGTTGCCATCGGAGCCGGCATCGCCGCCTTCCTGCTGTTCCAGGCGGCCTTCCGGAGCTGGCGATTGGCCGTGCTCGCCTTCGCCTGCCTACCCCTGTCGCTCGCGGGTGGTTTCGTGATGGTGCTGTTCGCCGACGCCGAGCTCTCACTCGGAGCCATCCTCGGCCTGCTTGCGGTCGTGGGATTGGCCGCTCGATTCAATGTCCTGCTGGTCAGCACTGCGCAAGCCATCGCCGGGTCCCAAGGCGATCAGGACCTCGGGTTCGTCATCCAGCAGGCGGCTCGGCAGCGGCTCAGACCGATCGTCGCGTCGTCGGCGGCGCTGGCCGTGTTCTTCCTGCCGACGGTCATCCTCGGTGGCCGTCCGGGGTTGGAGATCCTGCACCCGCTGGCCCTGGTGCTGCTCGGCGGGCTGGCCACGACTGCCGTCGTCACCCTGTTCGTGATGCCCGCCCTGTACGGCGCCTTTGCGTCGCCGCGGCCGGTGGCCCCGGCGACGTCGCCCGGCCGTTCCGTTGCCGCCCAGCCGGTCCGAGTCGGTTCCGACGATGCGGATGTCTCGCGATGAGTACGCGCCGTCGACATTCGTGGCGAGGTCTGGCGTCCGCGACCGGACTCCTCACGTTGGCGTTGTCGGGGGGCTCTCCGGGTGTAGCGACACCGCGACCCCTCGAGTCCCCTACGAGCCGGCCAAGGTCGGTGCGGCCACGGCGGCCGGGGTGAAACCGGTGACCTTCACTGCTGAAGGTGCTCGCCGGATCGGGCTCGAGCTGAGCACTGTGGCCGAGGCCGACGGTCGCCTGGTCGTCGACCACGCCGCGCTCATCTATGACAGTACGGGAGGTGCTTGGGTGTACGCGGTTCCCAAATCGCTGACCTACCTTCGGGCCGAAGTCACGGTCGCCGCAGCCGATCAAGGTCGGGTCTTCCTGACTGCGGGGCCGGTTGTCGGGACCGCGGTCGTTACTGTCGGGGCCGCCCAGGTCTACGGCGAAGAGCTCGGAATCTCGGGGAAGCACTGATGATGCGGGGAGTGGATCTGTGATGCGCCGCATCGTTTCGAGGAGCCTGCGATTTCGTTGGCTGGTCCTCTTCCTGGCCGCGGCCACGCTGGCCCTGGGCTTCGTGCAGATTCCCGAGACCAAGGTCGACGTGTTTCCCGAGTTCGCGCCTCCGCAGGTCGAGATCCAGACCATCGCGCTCGGCAACTCCTCCAATGAGGTCGAGCAGCTGATCACGGTGCCGATCGAGGACCAGCTGAACGGCATCGAGGGGCTCAGCGACCTCCGGTCGAAGTCGGTGGCGCAATTGTCGTCGATCCGGCTGATCTTCGACCGCGGCACCGACGAGCTCCGGGCCCGGCAGTTGGTGGCCGAGCGCCTCTCTCAGATCACGCCGACCTTGCCCACCTGGGCCAGTCCGCCGTTCATGATGCCGGCGCTGTCGGCCACCAGCCGGATCATGAAGATCGGGCTCACCTCCGATTCGGTCGGTCTGATCGACATGTCGACCACGGCCTACTGGAAGATCCGGTCCCGATTGCTCCGGGTCCCCGGCGTGGCCCAGGTCGCGATCTGGGGCGAGCGGTTGCCCCAGCGGCACGTCCAGGTCGACCCGGCGAAGCTGACCGAGCACGGCATCCCGCTCCAGCAGGTCATGGATGTGGCGGCTGACGCCCTCGAAAGCGGCCTGCTGCAGTATTCCGACGGCGCCGTTGTCGGCACCGGCGGCTTCGTCGAGACCGAAGGGCAGCGACTCAACATCCGCCACGTGCAGCCCATCACCGGCCCTGAGCAACTCGGTGAGGTGCCCGTCGCGGAGCGCGACGGGAAGATGCTGCGGTTGAAGGACCTGGGCACCACGCTCGTCGATTCGGGACCGCTGATCGGGGACGCCGTGGTCAACGACGGCCCCGGGCTACTCCTGGTCGTCCAGAAGTACCGGGGCGCGAATACCGTCGACGTCACGCGCGGCGTCGAGCAGGCCATGGCCGAGATGGCGCCCGGGCTCCCCGGGATCGAGGTCGACACGACGATCTTCCGGCCGGCGACCTTCATCGAGCAATCCCTGGACAACCTGACCCGGGCATTGCTGCTCGGTGTCTTGCTGGTGACGTTGATCATCGTCGCGTTCCTCTTCGAATGGCGCACGGCCTTCATCAGCCTGATCGCCATCCCGCTGTCGCTGGTGGCGGCCGTACTCGTGCTCGACGCCGCCGGCGTCACGCTGAACGTGATGGTGCTCGCCGGTTTGGTGGTGGCCATCGGAGTCGTGGTCGACGACGCCATCATCGACGTCGAGAACATCGTCCGAAGACTCCGGGAGGCCCATGCCCTCGGCAGCCCCCAATCGACCTTTCGCGTCGTGCTGGACGCTTCGGTCGAGGTGCGCTCGGCGATCACCTACGCGACGCTGATCAACGTCATCGCCGTGATCCCCGTGCTGTTCCTGGGGGGATTGTCCGGATCATTCTTCCGGCCGCTGGTCCTGTCGTACGGACTGGCCGTGCTGGTGTCGATGGTCGTGGCCCTCACCGTGACGCCGGCCCTGTGCCTGTTGCTGCTGTCCCGTGGCAAGCTCGTCGGGCGCGAGTCGCCGCTGATGCGGGTGCTGAAGAAGGGCTATCTCACGCTCTTGTCGCCGCTGATCAAAAGGCCGCTGCCGGCGGTGGTGGCCGCCTTGGTGCTGTTACTGGGGGCCGGACTCGCCCTTCCCACGTTGGGCAACCAGTTGCTGCCCAATTTCAAGGAACGGGACTTCTTGATGCACTGGCTGACCCAGCCGGGCACCTCGCTGGCCGAGGAAACCCGGATCTCCGCCCTGGCCTGCCGGGACCTGCGCAAGATCCCGGGCGTACGCAACTGCGGTTCGCACATCGGCCAAGCCTTTCTGGCCGACGAAGTGTACGGCGTCGACTTCGGAGAGAACTGGATCAGTGTCAGCAAGGAGGTCGACTACGACGAGACCCTCGACAAGGTGCAGCAGACGGTCGAGTACTACCCCGGCCTCTACCGGGATGTGCAGACCTATCTCCGGGAACGGATCAAGGAGGTGCTGACCGGGTCGAGCGAGGCCGTCGTGGTGCGGATCTACGGCTCCGACCTGGCCGGTCTGCGATCCCTGGCCAAGGAGGTCGAGGCGCGGATCGCCGACGTACCCGGGGTCGTCGATGCGCACGCGGCCTTCCAGACCGACCTCGCCCACATCGAGGTCGAGCCGGACCTGGCCAAGGCGCGGAAGTACGGCCTGAAGCCCGGTGACATCCGCCGGCAGGCATCGACGCTGATCGCCAGCGAAGAGGTCAGCGACATGTTCACCGGAGGGCGCGCGTACGACGTGCACGTGACGGCGATCCCATCGGCCCGAGACAGCGTCTCCGACGTGAAGAACCTGCTGCTCGACACCCCGGACGGGCGCCGGATCAAGCTGAAGGACGTCGCTGATGTCCGGGTCGCGCCCACCCCCAATGCGATTCAGCGGGAGAAGCAGTCGCGCTACATCGATGTCAGCGCCAACGTCGAGAGCGGCGACCTGGCCGCAGTCGTCGACGTCGTCGAGGACCGCGTCGATGGGGTCGTCTTCCCGCTCGGCTACCACGCCGAGGTGCTGGGCGAGGCGGCGGAGCTGGACGAGGCGCGAAGTCGGCTGCTGCTCTTCGGCGTTGCGGCCGGCCTGGCCATCTTCTTGCTGCTGCAGGCGGCGTTCGGCAGCTTCCGACCCGCGGTGCTGACCTTCCTGCTGCTGCCGACCGCTCTCGTCGGTGGAGTCATTGCCGTCCGGCTGAGCGACGGAGTGCTCTCCCTCGGCTCGCTGGTCGGATTCCTGGCGGTGTTCGGGATCGCCGCGCGGAACGGCATCTTGATGGTCAGCCATTTCCACCGGCTCGAAGGTGAGGGCCACGCCTTCGGTCCGGACCTGGTCAAGCTCGGGCGCGCAGCAGCGGTTGGCGCCGATCATGATGACGGCGCTGGCCACCGGCTTGGCTCTGGTCCCGTTGGTCGTCGCCGGCACCATCCCCGGACACGAGATCGAGCACCCGATGGCGGTGGTGATTCTGGGTGGACTGGTCACCTCGACCCTCCTCAACCTCTTCGTCCTCCCGTCGCTCTATCTGCGCTTCGGCAAGAGCCGGAGGCTGCGCTCGCCGGCGCCGCCCCAGGCAACGTCGGCCGCCTGACAGAGAGTTGAGTCGGGTCCGATCGGGTCAGGCGAAGGTGCCGAGCCAGGTGGTCAGGGCATAGAGGCCCGCGTACGTGCCGACGGCAATTCCGACGGCGAGGACCAGCCGCGGCCAGACCCGGCGAGCCCCGGCCAGACTGCACTGCTGGCGTCGCCTCAGCGACCAGACGACCAGGCCCACCAGCAGGAGCAACGCGGCGACGCGGAACAGCCAGGCGTAGCGGTCGTACAGGTCGGTGGCCCACAGGAAGGCCGTGCCGGCGCTGACCGCGCCGATCAGGGCCAGCACCGTCGGACCGACGCAGCACAGCATGCCGGTGAGGCCAGCGGCCAGTCCGATCCGGGCCGACGGCAGCGCACTGCGGGTGGATGTCTGCGCTCGTTCGCTGGACGACGGGGTGACCATAGGGCAAGCATGCATCGCTCGCGGGCCGCAGTCTGTGACGGCGCCTACCTTTGTGCGGCCTTCGGACGTTCATGGGCGTGAGCGCCTCGACCCGGATGGCGGGCCTGTGTGAGCGTGGTCACCGACTCCACCCACCTGATCGGCGCAGAGTGGCAGCACCACCCACTCTCAGGAGGATCGATGACCACCACACGCAGTCCCCTTCGAACCATCGCGTTCGGCGCCGGCGCCGGAGTCGTCGCGTCACTGGTCATGGCGATGTTCGCCATGATCGCCGCTTGGGCGAAGGGAACCGGCTTCTTCACCCCGCTCTACCACATCGCGTCGATCGCGGGCTCGGGGGACGCCATGATGACCTCGATGCAGGCGGCCACGACTGGCAGCAACTTTCGGTTCGTCCTCGGGACCGCCGTCCTGGGCGCGCTGATCCACATGATGACCGGGGCCATGTACGGCGCGTTGTTCGGACTCATCGTCTCGCGGCTCAACGTCAGCTTTCCCGTGCTCGCCGTGGCCGGCATCGCCTACGGAGCTCTCGTGTTCGCCCTGAGCGCCTTCCTGGCGCTCCCGCTGGCCGCGGCGATCTTCGGCGCCGGTGACCCGATCAAGAACATGGCCGCGATGGCCGGATGGGGCACGTTCCTCGTCGAGCACCTGCTCTACGGCCTCACGCTTGGTGTCCTGCTGGGCTTCTTGGGCCGCACGCGCGCTCCCGTCGAGGCTCCAACCACCGTCCACGCCCACTGAGGGACCGCGCAGTCGACGCAGACCGAGACCCGGAGTCTCCGGCGCAACCAGGTTTCCACAAACCAGCCGAAAGTCAGGGTGTCAGTATGGACACTGAGCCGCCGGCTTGCCTCACCCGTGCACGACTCGACACCCTGGCCGGTCGGTCCTGCCCCTGGGCCCCCGGTACGCGAGAGGAAGACGTGGACATCGAGCGGGCGGCAGCCAGCCCCGACGATCGCGTCTGGTGCATGTCCGAGGTCGACATCTTCTGCGACCTCGACGACCGCGAGATGGACGCGATGGCTGCCGCGGCGCCGATGAAGACCTACGGCATCGGCGACCTCGTCTACTCCCCGCACCAGCCGCTGGAGACGCTGTTCATCCTCAAGCGGGGCCGAATCCGGATCTTCCGGGTGTCACCCGACGGTCGTGCGCTCACCACCGCGATCATCGAGCCCGGCACGATCTTCGGAGAGATGGTCATCGTCGGGCAGCAGATGCACGACAGCTTCGCCGAGGCGCTCGACGACGTCGTCGTCTGTGTCATGACCACGACCGACGTCCGGCGGCTGCTCCTCCGCGACGCCCGCATTGCCGCCCGGATCTCGGAGACCCTGGGCCGGAGGCTCGGCGAGATCGAGTTGCGGCTGGCCGACGCGATCTTCAAGAGCGTCCCCGAACGGATCGCCAGCACCCTCGCCGTCCTCGCCCAAACGCAGAGCAGCCGACCCTTCGGCCGCGGGATTCAGATCAAACTCACCCACGAACAGATCGCCGCCCTCGCCGGAACCTCGCGCGAAACCACCACCAGGATCCTGAACGAGTTCGCCGGCCAAGGTCTGGTCAGCCTGGCCCGCGGACGCCTCACCATCCTCGACCCAGCCCGCGTACGCCGGTACTCGACCGGATAGCCGGGCACTGCCCGCTAGCGCGCGCCGGCCCGAACTGCTCCGCCCACCCGGGTGATCATGAACGTGCTGGTGAGGGCCAGCAGGACCACGGCGACGAAGATGCTGGTCAGGTGGACCGCCAGCGAGCCGCCGTCGTACATCGTGATCCCGACCGCGAGCAGGGCGGCGGCCAGCAGCACCAGCCAGGGGAGGCGTTGCGCGTGGAGCCCAACGAGGACCAGGACCGCGGGCACGACGTAAAGGGCGATGCTGGCGCCGCCCATCCCGTTCACCGCGACGATGTAGGGATCAGCGCCGGGCAGGCCATCGATCAGCGGCCGGTTGAACATGGCCACGCAGTGCAGGACAAGGCCGATCACCCCGAGCCCGGCGGCCACGGCATCCCGCGGCCGGATCGAACGCGCCCACGCAAGAGGGAGGGCACGGACGGTCAGCCGCAGGATGAGCAGCACAACCACCACCGCCACCAGGGTCAGCACGAACGACATCGACACACCGGAAATATAGCCGTGAGCGACCAATTGGCCCCGATGTGCGCGACCGCTGCCCGACGGCGGCGGTGGGATACTCCCGAGAGGGGGTTTCCGTGCCGGTCGATGTCACCACCGAGGTCATGATCAGCTGCTCACGTCAGGTGGTAGCCGATTTTGCCAGCGACCCCGAGAATGCACCGCGCTGGTACGCCAACATCGCGACCGTGACCTGGCGGACCGCGCCGCCGCTCCGGGTCGGCTCGCGGATGGACTTCGTGGCCCGCTTCCTGGGTCGCACGCTCGCGTACACCTATGAGGTGATCGAGTGGGTCGCCGGCGAGCGGCTGACCATGCGGACCGCGGAGGGGCCGTTTCCGATGAGCACCACGTACACCTGGGAAGCCGTCGGGGACCAGACCCGGATGCGACTCCGCAACCACGGTGAGCCGTCCGGCTTTGCCGCGGTCGGCTCCGGCCTGATGGCCGCGAGCATGCGTCGCGCCAACCGCAAGGATCTGGACAACCTCAAGCGCCTCCTCGAACGCGAGCAGTCAGACCACGCCTGAGGCACCGAGCAGACTTCCGATCGCATAGGTCGCGGCGAGGGCGAGCGCGCCGCCGATGACGACCCGGAATGACGCAACGCGCTTGCTGCTGCCGCCGAGATGAGCGCCAAGGGCTCCGGTGGCGGCCAGGGCCACCAGTACTGCGGCAAAGGTGGCGATGACGCGTGCTGAGGGTGGGGTCAGCAGGATCACGAGCAGGGGGAGGGCGGCCCCGACGACAAAGGCCAGAGCCGACGCGCCGGCTGCGGACCACGGGCTGACGACGTCGTCCTCGTCGATGTTCAGCTCGGCGGAAAGGTGCGCCGACAGCGGGTCGTGGGCCGTGAGCTCGACCGCGACCTGCTGAGCGGTGGCCGCGCTCAGGCCCTTCGCCTGATAGAGGCCGGCCAGCTCGGCGAGCTCGGCCTGCGGATCATCGGTGAGCTCCTGCCTCTCCTTCTCGATCAGCGCGTGCTCGCTGTCGCTCTGGCTGCTCACCGACACGTACTCGCCGAGCGCCATGGACACGGCCCCGCCGACCAGGGCCGCAACGCCGGCGGTGAGGATGGGGGCCGTCGCGGTGGTGGCTCCGGCGACTCCGACGACAACTGCGGCCACCGAGACGATGCCGTCATTAGCTCCGAGGACTCCCGCGCGCAGCCAGTTCAGTCGCTGCGCCGTGCCCGCCCGGTGAGGCTCGGACAGGTGTTGGCCGGCGTCAGGGCTGGGCGGCGAGGTGGTCACTGGCCCAGTTGAGCACAGGGGTGGTTGCCGAGGGGGCAGCCGGGTGAGCACGGAGCCGACCAGGTCATCCTCAGCTCGGATCCGGGCGTTCCCGCGGGAACGTTCAGCGCGTTCCCGCGGGAACGTTCAGGCCTGGCCAGCCAATTGGGTCCTACGGCGCCATCGACGCAAACCCCCTGGTCAGCGCGACACCACAGCACTAGTTCGCGGTGTCGCCGGCGTCCTCGATGTAGACCAGCTCATTGCCGTCAGGGTCGGTGAAGGCGAACATGGGTGGCACGCCGTCAAGGAGCACGAGTTCGTCGTTGTGGACGGTCGTGCCGGAACCGGTGATGCGCGCGTGGGCGGCTGCCGCGTCGGGGGTGCCCAGACGTACGGCCATGGGGATCTCGCTGTCGGGCGGCAACAAAACCAGGGCCACGTCGGATCCGGGCGGCACGACCTCGACGAGGCGAGCACCTGGCCACACCTCGACATCAGTGCGAAGCTCGCAGCCGAGGACCTGGGTGTAGAACTTCAGGGCCGCGTCTTGATCGGCCACCGGAAGCGACACACTTAGCAATCGCGTTGTCTTGGTCATACGATTCTGATCTTGGGTCATAGGACTCTGACTGCACTGAGCGCTGGAACTCATCGAGAGAACCGTCAAGCATCGATGGCTCCCGTCGACCGCGTTCTCTTGACGATCGGGGGGAGTAGCCCCTCAGTTCCGATCCACCACCGATTGCGGAATAGGCTCCACACGGAGCGCAAGCGGAGGACTGGAGCCTAAACGTCGGAGCCGGTAGCGGCCATGATCGGTGTAGTTGTAGGTTCTCGTCTAACTTGTCGCTTAGTGGGTTCTTGTCACCGACGTGTCACTTTTCTCGGTTTCTTGTCATTGGCTTGGCGTAGGCCTCGGTGAGGAGGGTCACATTGCAGGGTGAGGCACGCGCCTTCGGCAAGGTTGACGAGCGTCGCATAGCGGCCTCACACCACCTCACGTCCAGACCTTAGAATCGAACAACCTGCTCGGCTCGGCGGTCAGCGAGAAAAACGGCAGAGGTTCCGTCAGGCAGAGGTTCGGTCGGGTAGCAGCAGCAGCGTCAGGGTGTCGCCGAGCCACTTCTCGTATTGTTCGGGGCTCCATCCTCGATGGCTGGTGAGTTCGGCGTACGTGGCGGGGTTGGCCAGTGCGCCGTAGGTGGCAGCGGCCTGGGCCGCGCTCATTCCGTCTCTGAGCGGTCCGTTCTCGAGCAGCATGACCATGTAGGCACCCTGATGACGGTGGCGACGTGCGCGATCCTTAGTCACGAACTCCGCGAGGGCGGGATCGGCGGTGCCGGAATTTCGCAGGATCAGATGCCCGCGCGCCGTGCGCTCCAGGATGCCTCGGGAATGCTTGGCCAACCTCACCAGCTGAGTGCGCTGATCGTCGATGGCCCGTATCGCCTCAATTTCGGGCAGGTCGAGGACGTCGACCCTGGGGGCGTTCCCGACTATGGCTGACTCGAGTATCTCGGACAGCAGCGTGAGTTTGGAGCCGAACCGCGAGTAGACGGTCTCCACCGCGACGTCGGCCCCGGCGGCAATCCCGCTGATGGTCGTTGCCGTGAAGCCCTGCTCAGCGAAGAGCTCGGACGCGGAACGCAGGATCGCTTGCCGGGTCTGCTCGGCTTTGACGACTCTTCGGGTACGAGAACCGTTTTGGCTGTTGACATCCGCCACTTCGATACAGTATCACTGGATCAATGCAGTTTGACTTTATGCAGTCTGTTGCGGCTCGCGTGTCTTGACACTGAGGCGATGTCGGGTTCGCTCTGGGCGGCGGACGGGAGCCTGGCGTGACTGGCAATGCCCGCCATTGGATCGACGGCGTGTGGCTTGATTCGGGCTCGGTCGCCGACTCGTACAACCCGGCAACCGGGGAGCTTCTGGGCCGCTTCGCCGACGGCGGTGAGGCTGAGGCGCGGGCAGCGGTTGACGCCGCTCGGCGGGCCTTCGTCGGCACGGCTTGGGGTCGCGACCGGGCGTTGCGTTCGCGGGTGCTGTTGGAACTGGCCGACCGTTTCGAAGCCCGCGCTCCAGAGCTGGCGCTGCTGCTCACTCGGGAGAATGGCAAGACCCTGGCGGAATCGAGGCAAGAGGTCGATGTGGCCGCATCGTTGCGGCACTGCGCCGCTCAAGCCTTGACCGACGTCGGTACGGCGGCCGAGGTTGCGGCAGGACTCTCCTTCAGCAGTCTGGCCGAGCCCATCGGCGTCGTCGCGATCATCGTGCCGTGGAATGCACCGGTCGCGTTGCTCATCCGTTCCCTAGGCCCGGCGCTCGCCGCGGGAAATACCGTCGCAGTCAAACTGCCCGGCCAGACCGGGCTCACCAACGCGCTCATCGCCGACGTCGTGTCCCAAGCGAAGTCGCTGCCCAACGGGGTCGTGAACATGTTCACCGAGTCGGGCAGCAGCGGCGCGTCCTTCCTCGTCCAGTCCGCCGCGATCGGCATGGTCAGCTTCACCGGCAGCACCAGGGTCGGCCGGCAGATCGCGGCCGCCGGTGCCGCGACGCTGAAGCGCCTGAACCTGGAACTCGGCGGCAAGACGCCGATGATCGTGTTCGACGACGCATCCGTCGCTGCTGCCCTCCCGCTGCTGGTCGCCGCAGTGACCACCTTCGCCGGGCAGTTCTGCATGGCGGGCTCACGGATTCTGGTTCAGCGGGGTATCGCCGACCACGTGCGCGAACAGTTGCGGCAGCGTCTCACCCGGGTCGAGGTCGGTCCCGGCGAAGCGGAGGCCACGGAGATGGGTCCACTCATCGACGGCGCTGCCGTGGCTCGCGTTGATCGAATCGTCGAGGAATCAGCCGGCTACGCCACCGCAGTGGTTCGCGGCGGCCCGGTAACGACGGGACCTCTCGCCTCCGGTGCGTTCTATCGGCCCAGTCTGATCGAAGTCGAGGACCTGAATGCACCGATCGTCCAACAGGAGATCTTCGGGCCCGTCGCGAGCTTCGAGATCTTCGACGACGAGCCGGACGCGATCCATCGCGCCAACGCGACCGAGTTCGGGTTGGCGGCCGCCGTTTTCACTCGCGATGTCGACCGCGCGCGCCGGGTGAGTCATCAGATCGACGCCGGAACGGTCTGGACCAACACGTGGCTTGCGATCAACGACGGCTTCGAAGAAGGCGGATTCAAACAGAGCGGGGTCGGCCGACTGCGCGGCCCCCGTGGTCTCGCGGCGTTCCAAGAAATCAAGACCTACGTCCACCTCGTACCACCCTGAACTCCTTGAGAACAAGAAGCTCAGCACTTGAGCTCAAACTCGCAACCACAGGTCCGACACGCACGAGAAATCATGATTCGACGCGTCGTTCGCTCATGACATTTCCGCCTCCGCCCAACCCCGAAAGGGAACTTCGATGCGGAGAATATCCTCGCTCGTGCTGCTTGTCGTCGCCCTCTTGCTGGCGCTACCCGCCATCCCGGCTCAGGCGACGGTTCCTGACCAGAACGGCCGGATCGCCTTCCGCCGTTTCCTGAACGAAGATCGCAGCTGGGGTGCGGTCTTCACCATCAAACCCAACGGCTCCGGCGAACGCCAGATCACCTTCCCCGAAGAAGGCTTCGTCGACCGCAACCCCGACATCTCCCCCGACGGCAGAAGGATCGCCTTCGAACGCGAAGGGCCCGAATACCAGGAGGTGTTCGTGGTCGATGCCGACGGGTCGAACCTCACCTGGCTGACCCGCCACGGCCCGGCTGACTTCTGCTTCGAGACCAGCGGCACCTGCAGCGGTTCGCCGGCGTGGACGCCGGACGGACGCCACATCGTGTTCAGGAGCGGGCGCGGGTCCGTCCTGGACGGCTACCAGGAACTCCAGGCCCTGTTCGTCATGCGAGCCGACGGGTCTCACATGCGGCAGCTGACCCAGCGGACCACGCCGCGGCTCGGTGAGGACACCGACCCGCAGGTCTCACCGGACGGCCGCAGAGTTGTCTTCGAGCGGCGCAATGTGCGCGCCGCCCAGCCCGTCGATGGGATCGCGCTCTGGGTGCTCAATCTCCGCACCGGGCGGGAGCGCCGGATCACCCCGTACGAGCTGCGCGGCGGCGACACCCCCGACTGGTCGCCGGACGGCAGACGAATCCTCTTCCACTCCAACCAGGGAGGCGACAGTAACGTCTCCGCGAACCTCTACACCGTGAAGCCGAACGGCCGGGGTCTCAAGCAGCTGACCTTCGAACAGGGCGGCACCGTGAACTATCTCGGCTCGTCGTACTCACCGGACGGCTGCTTCATCGTCGTCGGCCGCCGCCCGGCCACCGGCGGGGTGAACGCCGATATCTTCATTATGCGATCCGACGGCAGCCACATCCGATCCCTTACCCGGACCGTCCTCTACGACAGCTATCCCGACTGGGGTCCCAAAACCCGACGTGCGCTGAGCTAGCACTGATCGGCGGCCGCGGTCGGACCGGCCGTTGCGGCGCTCGTTCACTCCGGCGCAGAAGGTCGAGCATGTCGCGGCTTACGAAGCGGCCAGCCAGACCAACCAGAGCGGGGCGTATCTACGGTCAGAGGGGCTGTTCTCTCCCAGATCTGGTAGAGGCGCAAGCTCCCGCGACGCCGGCGTCCTGACCGGGAAGCAACCGGGTGAACGGGTCCCGAAGCCGTCAGCGGAGCAGGCCCAGATCGCTCGGCTGAAGCGGGACCTGGACCGGGCCGAACGTGGGTTGGCGACGACGGAGACGGCGTTGATGATCATGGGAAAAGCACATGCAAGCCGCCCTTGGAGCAGATCTCCGAGAGCGCGGAGCACGACGACCGGTCCGCGAAGCGTTGATGGCCACCTACACCGAGCTCACCCAGGCCGGGGTGACCACCCCAGGACGCGGCCGAGCTGACCGGTCTGCCGCGCTCCACCGCGACCCGTCGCGAGACGACACCGGTGGCGCCGGCCGCCCGGCGGGTGCCGGCGAACCGGCTGTCCGCGGCTGAACGTGGAGCTGCCGGCGGAGGCGTTCGCCCGCCTCGTCTACGGCCGCCTGGACCCGGCACCACACGCCCGCCGATCCAGAACGGCGAAGCGCTCAACCATTTGCGGCAGGTGTTTCCGGGCCCATGAAGTCGCCCCTCTCGGCCGCGTGGCGTCCTGCCGGCGCATACGACGACCTGCGCGCCGAGGTGCTGCCCACCGCCCACACCCGTCGGGTGTGGAAGCCGAGCGACGGGCCGCTGCCAGCGGCCTTCGTCAGACGGCCTCGAAACACTCCGGAGCAGCGAGAGCGGCCACCAAGGCGACGGCACCACAGGCGGAATGCCCGGAGAGATAGCAGGGTCGACCCGATGCCCGTGCCAGAGCCACCACGTCCGACGCCTCGTCCGCAATGTTCACCGGGCGCCACCGATTGACGTCCACTCGGTACTGACGCCGGGTGAGTCGCAGCACCCGGCAGGTCTCGCTCAGCTGCGCGGCAAGCCGGAAGTATCCACTCCCATCGTCCAGGCCGCCACCAGAGATGATCACGATGATTAATTCCCTGCCCTCGTCGAACGCTGCGACCGGGCAGCCGTCCGCCAACTCCGCAGTCAATGGCCTGGGAGCCCGCAACTCCGAACCTGATGCGCCCCTTAGGCGCTGGCGAGCCATGGATCGACGGTAGCTGCGCAGTGGGTCTCACCCTCGTGACCGTGCACGAGGAGCGAGGCCGAACTGAGGAAATCGACAAAATGATGAGAATCGCTGAGCCCGGCCATCTTGTCGTCGACCTAGTGAGAGAACACTCGCCACGACAAGATCGGCGGCTCCCTACAGTAGTCGTCTACCTCGCACAGGGGAATCAGGACACGGATGCGACTCGGACGACGCCACTGGGGACGGTAAGTCGATGAGCATCGAGGACCGGCTAACCGACGCGAAGCTGCTGCGCGAGCACGGACGAGACGAAGGAGCCTTACTGAGCTCAGCGATGGTCCTCGAAGATTTTGAGGAAGCGTCGCAGGAGTGCTGTGTCGCCCTGAACCTGAGCGTCGCCGGCGCGGATAGCGTCGCGGAGATCGCGACGGTCGAAAATCAGGTCTTGGATCGTGCGTACGGTGCTGGTCAGGACAGCGTCAGTGTCGGCTTCACCTCGGTGGACCTCAAGGCTGCCGCCATCCACGGCGACGTGGAACGCGTCACGCGGAAACCGCAGTTGGACGGTGCCACTGAGGTCCCCGGCCGTGATCGGATCGAACGTGGTTTGAAGCGCCACCATCAAAGCGTCCGGGCTGAGTTCGCTTGCCGATCCGGGGGCGGGCGCTCGTGGACTGCCCCAGCGGCCCAGAGCCAACAAGACGGGGTGGAGCGCTTGTCCGCGTTCGGTCAGCTCGTAAACCAGGCCGGAGACTGGCGGGAGGGCACGGCGTCGGGTCAACACCCCGGACTGTTCGAGCTCTCGCAGCCGCTGTGTCAGCACGTTCTGGCTCAGACCAGGTAGCCCGCGACGGCCCCCTGCTCGAGAACTTCTACTCCGACCGAACGCTCGCCTGAACAAGACCCACGAGCAGCATCCGCCTCGGTGATGCAAGACGGTGGGTCAGCTGCGGGGGGGAGCGGCGGTGGAGTCGCGCACGACCAGATGGGTGGACAGCTCGATGTGGCGGGTGCCGACGATGGTGTCGTTGATCAGCTGGGTGAGTGATCGGGTGGCCACTTGGCCCATCTCCACGAGGGGCTGCGCGATGGTGGTCAGCGGCGGTGTGGTTCTGCCGGCCATGTAGCTGTTGTCGAAGCCGACCACGCTGAGGTCCTGCGGTACGCGGATGGAGCGCCGTCGAGCCTCCTCGATCAGACCTTGGGCGATCTCGTCGCCGGCGGCGAAGACGGCGGTGGGTCGGTCGGGTCGATCGAGGAGGGTGTGGGCGATGGCGCGGCCGGCGTCGTAGTTGAACTCGCAATGGGTGATGAGCGAGTCGTCGATCTGCGCGCCGCCGGTTCTGAGTGCGCTGAGGTAGCCGGCGAGGCGGGCCTGGCTGACGTCGGCGGTGGTGGGACCGCCAGCGTGGGCGATGCGGCGATGCCCGAGGCCGAGCAGATGCTCGGTGGCGGTGACGCCGCCGGTGTAGCTGGTGGCACCGATGGTGACGCAGTTGGTGTCGCCGACTCGGACGGGGTCGATGACGACCAGGGGGAAGCCGGCGTCGACAGTACGTCGGATCGAGGGCAGGGACGCATCGACGGTGATCAGAATAGCGCCGGCGCGGTCGGCGGCGCGGAGCCGCTGCAGGTCGAGGTCGACTCGGTCGCCGTGCATAGGTGGTCCGATGACGATCTCGTAGCCGTCGGCCTGTGCCGCGGCGTTGACGCCATGGAGAACGGTGGTCATGTAGGCGTCCTGCCAGCCGGGGAGGGCGACCTCGATCTGGCCCGAATTGCGAGCGACGCGGTTGACCGGCCGGTAGGCAGCGTCACGGAGATGCTCCTGGACGCGGCGGCGGGTGGAAGGGGCGACGTCTTCACGGTCGTTGAGCACCTTGGAGACGGTGGCCACGGACACCCCCGCGGCCAAGGCCACTTCGGCCAGGGTGGGTCGCTCACGCGTCATAGGTCAACCTTCTGCGAAAGATTTCGGTCACAGTATCACAGTCTCAGGCGAGCGCCAGAGCGACATCGGGCGCGATCTCGAGAAGTCGACCGATACTGGCTGTTGACACCGTCCGAATATACCGGTACCTTTCCGATATCTTACCGAAACATACCGAAAGGTTTCGGTCCGAATCTGTGGAGGACCAATGACGTTTCCGATCACCAACCGCCGCTCGTTCCTCGGCTTGGCTGCCGCGTCGACTTTGGGCGCGATGGGCTTGGCCGCGTGTGGCTCGTCGGGCCCGGCGCAACCGGGTGGCTCGACCGGCGGTGGCGCCGGTGGGGGCAACGCCACGATGTGGGGATTGACCGGCCAGCCGGGCGAGAGCATCGTCACGAACGCGGTCGACGCGTTCGGTGAGCTCGGCAAGGGCTCCATCGATGTGACTTTCTTCCAGAATGACCCGTACAAGGCCAAGATCCGCACTGCTGTCGGCGCCGGGCAGGCGCCGACGCTGATCTTCGGCTGGGGCGGCGGGATCTTGAAGTCCTACGCCGACGCGAACCAGGTCGAGGACCTGACGAGCTGGATCGAGGCGACCCCGGGGTTGAAGGACAAGTTCCTGCCCTCGACGTGGGGCGCGGCGACGTTCGACAAGAAGATCTACGCAGTGCCGATCGGGACCACCCAGCCGATCTTGATGTACTACAACAAGGCCCTGTTCGAGAAGGCCGGCGCACAGCTGCCGCAGAGTTGGGACGACGTGATGAACCTGGTCGGCGTCTTCAACGGCCAGGGGGTCGCGCCGTTCTCGCTGGCTGGCCAGTCGAAGTGGACGTCGATGATGTGGCTGGAGTACATGCTGGACCGGGTTGGCGGTCCGGACGTGTTCGACGCGATCTTCGCCAACAAGGCGGACGCATGGTCGGATCCGGCGGTGATCGAGACCTGCACCAAGCTCCAGGACCTGGTGAAGGCGAACGGGTTCATCAAGGGCTTCTCCTCGGTCGCGGCCGACACCAACTCCGACCAGGCGCTGCTCTACACGGGCAAGGCAGCGATGATGCTGCACGGCTCCTGGGTATACGGGTCGATGAAGGCGGACAACCCCGACTTCGTCTCCAACAGCCTGGAGTTCGGCAACTTCCCGTCGGTGTCCGGCGGCAAGGGTGATCCCGCCAACGTCGTCGGCAACCCGGCCAACTACAACTCCATCTCCGCCAAGGCCAGCGACGCGGAGAAGGAGGTCGCGAAGGCCTACCTCGCCGAAGGTCTGTTCACCGACACCGAGGTCCAGGCGTGGATCGACTCCGGCCAGGTGCCGGTCGCCTCATCGGTGGAGTCCAAGCTGTCCGGGTCGGGCGATCCGAAGTTCCTGCAGCTCGTCTACGACCTGGTGTCCAAGGCCCCGAACTTCCAGCAGTCCTGGGACCAGGCGCTCAGCCCGGCCCAGGCCGAGGAGCTGCTGAACAGCATCGACCTGCTCTTTCTGCTCAAGAGCAGCCCCGAGCAGTTCGCGACCACCATGAACGCGACGATCGGGAAGTGACATGGCCACCACCACACCTGTCACCGCCGCGGTAGCGGCCGATCCAGGACCGCCGGTCAGCCGGGCCGCTCCGGGGGCGCAGACCCGGCTCGGCCTGCTCGCCCTGCCGGCGCTGATCTTCTTCATCGCCTTCGCCTTCATCCCGATGATCGGGGTGCTGGTACTGTCCTTCACCGACTGGGACGGGATCAGCCCGATCACATTCGCCGGTCTCCAGAGCTGGTACCAGATCTTCACCGACCCCGGCACCTACAGCGCCCTCTGGCGGACCCTCGCCCTGATGATCATCACCTGGGCGGTGCAGACCCCGATCAGCATCCTGCTCGGCACGTTCGCCGCCGGCCACCAGCGCTACCGAGCGGCACTGGCGGTGCTGTACTTCCTTCCGCTGCTGCTGTCCTCGGCCGCGGTGGCGATCGCCTACAAGTCGCTGCTCGACCCCAACTTCGGTCTTGCCGCCGGGCTGCACCTGCCGGTCCTCGCCCAGGACTGGCTGGGCAACCCCACCCTGGCCTTCGCCACCGTGGTGTTCGTCATCGCCTGGCAGTTCATCCCGTTCCACACCCTGATCTACCAAGGCGGCGTCCGTCAGATCCCAGGCTCGATCTATGAGGCCGCACAGATCGACGGGGCCGGCCGGGTCCGACAGTTCTTCTCCATCACCATCCCGCAGCTGAAGTACACGATCATCACGTCCTCCACGCTGATGCTGGTCGGCTCGCTGACCTACTTCGACCTGATCTTCGTCCTCACCGGAGGCGGACCGGGCGACGCCACCCGGATCCTCGCCCTGGACATGTACATCACCGGTTTCCAGGCTAACCAGATGGGCGCGGCCAGCGTCATCGCGTTGCTCCTCGTCGTCTTCGGACTCGGACTGACCTACGGCATCCAACGGCTCGGGGGCCGCGATCTCTCGGCCAGTCAGATGGAAGGAATGTGACATGACCACTGCCGTCACCTCAGAATCCGCCCCCACCGGTCGCACCCGGGTCAAGGGCCGCAACAACTATCTCGGCGGCCTGTTCGGCTGGATCTGGCTCGCGATCATCATCTTGCCGATCTACTACATCGTCGTCACCAGCCTCAAGAACCAGGGCGCCTACTTCACCTCCAACCCACTGTCGCTGCCGATCCCGCCGACCGTGGCCGCCTACCAGCAGGTCCTCGAGGCAGGGCTCGGGCGCTACTTCCTCAACTCGGTGATCGTCACCGTCGGAGCCGTCATCCCGGTCGTCCTGTTCGGATTCCTGGCCTCCTACGCGATCGTGCGCGGCCAGAGCCGGTTCCTCCGGCTGAGCCGAGGGCTGTTCCTGTTCGGCCTGGCCATCCCGGCGCAGGCCACCATCATCCCGATCTACCTGATCATCACCCGACTCAACATGTACGACACCCTGGGTGCACTGGTCCTGCCGTCGATCGCTTTCGGCCTCCCACTCACGGTGTTGATCTTGAGCACCTTCCTGCGTGACGTACCGAAGGAGCTGTTCGAGTCGATGCGGATGGACGGCTGCACGGAATGGCAGATGGCGTGGCGGCTTGCCTTCCCGTTGACCAGACCGGCGATCGTCACCGTCAGCATCTACACCGGCCTGAACGTGTGGAACGGCTTCCTGTTCCCGCTGATCTTGACCCAAAGCCCCGACAAGCGTGTGCTGCCGCTGGCGCTGTGGGCCTTCCAAGGCCAGTACAGCGTGAACATCCCGGCGGTCCTGGCCGCCGTGGTGCTGTCCACCGTGCCGATCCTGGTGCTCTACGTGGTTGGCCGCCGCCAGCTCCTCAGCGGACTCACCGCTGGCTTCGGC
The DNA here is from genome assembly GCA_963731295.1 of uncultured Actinomycetota bacterium. Taxonomy (GTDB): domain Bacteria; phylum Actinomycetota; class Actinomycetes; order Propionibacteriales; family Propionibacteriaceae; genus Microlunatus. Next base: position 192,312 of record CAVSUP010000002.1, on the reverse strand, counting down.
AAGTAGCCCGCCACCCTGTGTGGTGGACCGGCGGCCCCCGTGGTGGACCGGGGGGCCGTGCGCCCACCGGTCCACCACGAAACCCCGGCCCATTGAGGTCTACGACAGACATGCCCACGGGAGGAGAGGTCATGATCAACGGTGTCAACCTCGGCAACTGGCTGGTCCTGGAGAAGTGGATGAGCCCCGACCTGTTCGCGGGCACGACCGCAACTACCTCACCACCAGCCGGTGCCGGCTGACCCACGTCAGTGACCACACCGCTGCGGGCTTCCTCCGACTGAACTCCCCGCATCTTGTTCTGCTGCCCTGCCCCGACGAACTGAAAGGGTCGACACCCACATGCCATCCACGCTCCACGTCGCCACCACCGGATCCGATCACGCCGACGGCTCCGACCAGACACCGATCCGCAGCATCAATCGGGCCGCCGCGCTCGCCCAACCCGGCGACACAGTGCTCGTCCACGCCGGCGAGTACCGCGAGTGGGTGCAGCCTCGCCGCGGCGGCATCAGTGATCAACGCCGCATCACCTACACCGCCGCCCCCGGCGAGCACGTCGTCATCAAGGGCTCCGAGCCCGTCACCGGCTGGGACCTGGTGAGTGGAAGCGTCTGGGGCGCCACGGTACCGAACAGCCTGTTCGGGACGTTCAACCCGTTCGCGGAGGAGATCGACGGCGACTGGATCGTCTACCCCGATCAATCCGCCCCGAAGAAGCACCTCGCCGAGGTGTACCTCAACGGCACCAGCTTCTACGAGGTCGCCGCCCGCGCCGACGTGAGCGACCCGCCGCGGCGGACCGAGGCGATCGACGACTGGACCGGCGCCGCCGATGCGGTCCGCGACCCCGACCAGACCCGCCTGGTCTGGTACGCCGAGGTGGGCCACGACCACACCACCATCTGGGCGAACTTCGCCGGTGCGGACCCGAACGCCGAACTGGTCGAGATCAACGTCCGCCGCTCGGTCTTCTACCCGACCGAGCACCACCTGGACTACATCACCGTCCGCGGCTTCGAACTCGCCCACGCCGCCACACCGTGGGCGCCGCCGACCGCCGACCAGCCCGGACTGATCGGACCGAACTGGGCCAAGGGCTGGATCATCGAGGACAACGTCATCCACGACGCCAAGTGCTCGGCGGTCTCGATCGGCAAGGAGATCTCGACCGGCCACAACCTGGCCACCATCCGCCGTGACAAGCCCGGCTACCAGTACCAGCTCGAGTCGGTGTTCTCCGCCCGCCAGATCGGCTGGGACCGCGAACACGTCGGCTCCCACATCATCCGCCGCAACACCATCTTCGACTGCGGCCAGAACGGCATCGTCGGACACCTCGGCTGCGTGTTCTCCACCATCGAGGACAACCACATCTACAACATCGCGATCAAACGCGAGTTCTACGGCTACGAGATCGCCGGCATCAAGCTGCACGCCGCCCTCGACGTGAGCATCCGCCACAACCGCATCCACGACTGCTCCTTGGGCATCTGGCTGGACTGGCAGACCCAAGGCACCCGGGTGGCGCGGAACCTGCTGTACGGCAACAGTCGCGACCTGTTCATCGAGGTCAGCCACGGCCCGTACCTCGTCGAGCACAACATCTTCGCCTCGCCGGCCTCCCTGGAGCTGTTCAGCCAAGGCGGCGCGTTCGTGCACAACCTGATCTGCGGCACCGTGTCACTGGCGCCCGTCCTCGAACGCCCCACCCCGTACCACGTGGCGCACAGCACCCAGGTCGCCGGCTACGCCGCCATCCACGGCGGCGACGACCGCCACATCGGCAACCTCTTCGTGGGCGGCGACCCGACCCAGGCGTACGGACCGAACCGACAGCTGCATCAGGGAACGACCGACTGCGGTACAGCCGGTTACGACGGACACCCGGCCTCGCTGGAGGCCTACCTCGAGCTTGTGGCCGACCCCACTCGCGGCGACCACCAGCGCTTCGAAAACATCAAGCAGCCCGTCTACATCCACGACAACGTCTACGCCGCCGGCGCCAAACCCTACGAGGCCGAGAAGGGCGCCGTTGTGCTGCACGGCGGCGAGGTCACTGCCACCATCGTCGAAGACGGCAACCGCGTCTACCTGGACACCACCCTGCCCGCGGCGTTCGACAACGCCCGCCTCGACGTCACCAGCGGCGCTGACCTGCCGCCCGTACGGTTCGTCGACGCCGAGTTCGACGAGCCCGACGGCACCCCCGCCGTGCTGGCCACCGACCTGCTCGGAGTCAGCAAGACCGCCGGCCGTTCCTACCCCGCCGGTCCGCTGACCGGCCTCACCTCCGGTACCTGCCGCATCCACATCTGGTAGCCCTCACCCGTCCCTGCTTCCCCGGACCGTTCCTGATCTGCCCGTTGGAGCAGGGGTCTCATCCCCGCCCATCCCGCACACCCACCCTGATTCGAAAGGAATCCAGCACCATGGCACCCACACCCACCCGCGAGGACAAGTTCAGCTTCGGCCTATGGACGATCGGCTGGCAGGCCCGCGACATGTTCGGCGACGGCACCCGGCCCGTCCTCGACCCGGTCGAGGCCGTCGAACGGCTCACCGAGCTCGGCGCCTACGGCATCACCTTCCACGACGACGACCTGATCCCGGCCGGCAGCAGCACCGCCGAACGGCAGGCCATCATCGACCGGTTCAAGATCGCCCTGGCCGACACCGGCCTCGCGGTGCCCATGCTCACCACCAACCTGTTCTCCGATCCGGTGTTCAAGGACGGCGGGTTCACCAGCAACGACCGCTCGGTCCGCCGGTACGCGTTGCGGAAGGTGATGCGGAACATGGATCTGGCCGCCGAGCTGGGAGCGGAGATCTACGTCTTCTGGGGCGGCCGGGAAGGCTCCGAGGTCGACTTCGCCAAAGACATCCAGGCCGCCCTCGACCGGTACCGCGAAGGTCTCGACCTGCTCGCCCAGTACTCAATCGACTCCGGCTACAACCTGAGGTTCGCCATCGAGCCCAAGCCCAACGAGCCACGCGGGGACATCCTGCTGCCCACTATCGGCCACGCCCTGGCGTTCATCAACTCCCTCGACCATGCCGACATGGTCGGCATCAACCCCGAGACCGGCCACGAGCAGATGGCCAGCCTCAACTACACCCATGGCATCGCCCAGGCCCTGTGGGCCGGCAAGCTGTTCCACATCGACCTCAACGGCCAAAAGGGACCCCGGTTCGACCAGGACCTGGTCTTCGGCCATGGCGACCTGCTGCAGGCCTTCTCCACCGTCGACCTGCTGGAAAGCGGTGCACCCGGCGGCGGCCCCACCTACACCGGCTACCGACACTTCGACTACAAGCCGCTGCGCACCGAAGACATCAACGGTGTCTGGGAATCCGCCCGCGCCAACATGGAGCTCTATCTGATGCTGAAGGAACGCTCGCAGGCGTTCCGGGCCGACCCGGAGGTCCAGGAGGCGCTCGCCGCCGCCCGGGTCGCCGAACTGCGACAGCCCACTCTAAGCGACGGGGAGACGCACCAGCAGTTGCTGGCTGATGCGTCCAGCTTCGAGGACTACGACCTCGAACCCGCGCGCACGCACGGCTATGGCTACGCCCACCTCCAGCGGCTCGCCGTGCAACACCTCCTCGGCGCCCGTTGACCCTGCCCGGCATGACCGAAGGAGACCAGCGTGGGTGTCGTCGCCGGGATCGACTGCTCGACACGGTCGGGCACGATCGTCGTCCTGGGCAAGGCCGAGACGGGTGAGCCAAGGTGTAGCGGCGGGTCAGCTCACCCCAACAGCACGCTGTGTGCCCTGGCGCCGCACGCCAGCCCATCTCCATCCGATCCTCCGCCGGCGGCGCACCGCCGAAGGCCGTTCGACAGATCGCGCCCGCGTCCTGGTCGAGGCCCGCCGCTACGCCGCGGTGCCGGCTCTAGTGACCTCTCGGCAGGCCGTCATGACCAGACCTGCGCAGCGAGTCCGCGATAGGCCTTCTCCGCCGTGCCTCGCATCGCCGCCCCACCAAAGGGTCGGCTTGGACTACCCGAATCGAACCCATGATCATCTCGGAGGCAACCGATGACCGGTTCCTCCTCACCTACGAAAGGCCAGGCCATGTCATCGAACTCTGTCAGCCGCCGTACGATCCTCGCCGGAATCGCCGCAGCCCCGCTCCTCGGCGCCGGCTCCTCGCTCACCGCGTCCGCCGGTACTCGCCGGCCCGTGCCCGGCGGTGCCGGGGCCGCAGTCACCGGCCACTACCGGGACCTGTTCTGGGAGGCCGGGATCCGTCGACACGACTCCGGGGCCAAGATCGCGGCAACCTGGCGGCAACTATTCTGCAGTGCTGATCTGGAGAACGAGCGCATCTACTTCGAGGTCGGCCGCTCGATGGCCTACATCTATGCACCGGACACCGATGACGTGCGCAGCGAGGGTCAGTCCTACGGGATGATGATCGCCCTGCAGCTCAACCAGCAGCGTGAGTTCGACCGGTTGTGGGCGTGGACGCACCGGTTCATGCGGCACGCCGATGGTCCTCGCCGCGGCTACTTCGCCTGGCACTGCCGTCGCGACGGCACGAAGATCAACGAGAACAACGCGAGCGACGGCGAGATCTGGCTGGCGACAGCACTGTTCATGGCTGAGAGCCGCTGGGGTGGGCACGGCGGGATCTTCGCCTACGGCCGCCAGGCCCAAGCCATCCTCACAGCCGGCCGCAGCAAGGAGGCAACGGCGTCGACCACCGGAATCCACGACCTCTTCGACCCCGATACCGCCTTGGTCCGATTCGTCACCGAAGCCGGGCCCACCGGCGATCAGAACACCTTCACCGACCCGTCCTACATGACGCCGGCCTTCCTGGAGCTGTGGGCCCGCCACGCCAGCCACGACCGCGACTTCTGGCGCCGCGCCGCCGGGGCCTCGCGGCGGTTCCTGCACACCACCGTGCATCCGCAGACCTGCTTGATGCCTGACTACGCCAACTTCGACGGCTCGCCGAAGGCCGTCTCCTGGAATCCCGCATCGGGCACCTACAGCTACGACGCGCGACGGACCCATATGAACGCGGCCATGGACTGGCAGATCTGGAAGAAGGACCGGTGGCAGATCGGCCAGTCCGACGGCATCCAGGCGTTCTTCGCCCGCCAGGGTATCGAGGCGTTCGGCTCGGAGTACACCCTGCCGGGCGAACAGATCACCCCGTACCACCAGGCCGGTCACGTCGCGATGGTCGCCTCAGCCGGCATGGCTCGCACCGCCGACAAGACCGCCCGAGCGTTCACCAGGCACCTATATGACCAGGAGGTGCCTACTGGGCTCTACCGCTACTACGACAGCCTGCTGCATCTGATGGGTCTGCTCCAGGCCGCCGGGCGTTTCCGGCTCTACGGCGTCTAGGCTTAGATTGCTCCGGCCGCCTGCCCCGACATTCTCGCTGGAGGGCGACGACGGCTAGATCGCGGTGGTTGGCGATCCGGTCCAGGAGCACGCCGGTGCTGATGCCGAGGTTGAGAGCGAGAACTGCGGTTGGTGGCTCGGGCAGGCTCATCATCTGTTCCATGGCCGTGCGGGCGTCCTCGGCCGTGATGAGCCCGGTCCTGATCAGGTCGGGATCAGACGTGACACCGTTTCGCGCAGTGGCTTTGTGGAACCCGTCCAGCCGCTGCGCGGCCCGGAATGAGTCACCACGACCAGCCAGCGCCGCGATCCGCCGATGACCGAAGGTCAGCAACTGCCCGGTCGCTTCTTCCACGGCCAAGTCGTCGTTGGTCATCACCACGTCCACGCTCAGCCCGTGAGCGGGCCGGCCGACGAGGACGACCGGGGTCCCGAACGTGTTCTCGGGCTCCAGATAGTCTCGCTCGTTCCCGTCCGGCATCATCAGCAGGGCGCTCACCCAGCGGTCAATCATGGTCCGCGCCAGCTCGGGCTCGCGGGTGGCGTCGTCGTCGGTCGAGCCGATTAGCAGCTCCAGTCCCGCCGCACGCAGCACGGACGCGGCGCCGGCCGCAACCGCAGCCTGGAAGATGTTAGTGAACCCGCTGGTCACCAGGCCTCGACCACCAGCGGTGACTCTTGCAGAGCGCGGGTCACCGTGGCGGTGCTCACGCCGGCGGCCAGCGCCACCTCGATGACAGTCGCCCGCTGCACGTCGGCGGGCTTGCCCCCGACCGGTCCACTACGTCGTCCAGCTCCGTTTGCGATGCCTCCAATGTCATCGTCGACATCCCTTCGTCATCCCCATGCTTACGTACGTAATCGATGACCTTCGTCGAAGGAGATCGAGGCTGACCTTGGCCGGCGCTGAGTCTGGCTGGGGCGCGTTCGAGAACGCGCTGGCCGGTGTGTGGCAGTCGCTGACCTCAGCCGATGCCTCAGCTGCTGGAGCCGCCGCCGAAGTCATCCAGGACCGCGGCCGGCGAGGCGAGTGTCCACACGCCGATCCGGCCGCCCTTGCCGGCGAAGAAGGCTTTGTCGGCGGCGTTAAGCGTGACCGTGCTCAGGAGCTCGCCATTGCGGAAGACCGCGACGGTCCCGTCGGCCGAGGCGCGGGCGCCGATCACGTCACCGGCCGCGAAGGTGACCGCTCGGGTCGGGTACACCGTCCAGGTCTTCGCCCCGAGCCGGAGCGCGGAGACCCGGACGACCCTGGCCTTGGCGTCGTAGACCGCGGTGATCGCGCCGGCGTCGGCCACGGTCGCGCTCTGCACCTTGAGCAGGACACCCTGGGTCGGCCCCTTCGGGTCGATGGTCCGCAGTGTGAGGTACGCCTCCTGGGTCGGGCCGAAGGACGTCGGCCTCCACAGCAGCGGTCCCCCCGCCTGGACGTCCAGGCGGTTGCCGGCGATCTTGTAGAAGGCGGTGCCGCTGGTGCCTGACCAGCTGGCACCCACGGCGCCGTTACCCCGGTTGAACGTGTCCAGCACGGAGGTCCGCGGGAAGAGCGGCCGGACGGTGATCGTCACGGTGGAGGTGCTCGAGGTCAGGTCCCCGTCACTGACGGTGTAGGTGAAGGTGTCGGTTCCGACGAACCCGTCGTCTGGGACATAGGTGAAGGAGCCGTCCGGCGCGAGGGTGAAGGACGACGCGTGGGCAGGACCGCTGACCAGGCTGACTGCAAGCGGGTCGCTCTGCGCGTCGGAGTCGTTGCCGAGCACGCCCGGTGCGGGAACGGTGAGGGACGCGCCCGTGTCGACGGAATACGTGTCGCTCTGCACGGTCGGCGCCGTGTTCTTGGCGCAGACCGCCGCGAGGCCGATGTGGTACGTCTTGGGGGTCGTCGCGAACGTGCTCGGCGCCGTACACCGCGCCGTCTCCCGCACCAGAATGTTGTCCAGCCCCGTCGAGCGCGGCGGGAAGGCGAAGCCTGCGGCCACGATCTGCGCGCAGAGCGGGAAGTCGGCGTGGCTGGCGGCCGGGCAGAAGGTGGGCTCGTCGAACACCGCGTCGAAGCCGTTTAGCCGCAGAAAATTGACGCCGTCGGGCTGGTAGTCGGGTTCGGAGTTGAGCGATCCCACCAGCACGTCGACGTGTTCGAGGGTCACGTCCAGCGCTAAGTCCCGCTGGAGCAGACCTTGCTGAAACGGTTCGAGCAGCGGGTTGACGTCCTTCAGTACGTTGCGCGGCCAGTCAGCGAAGCCGATCCGGATGCCGTCAACGGTCGCGCTGACACGAGCCCTGTGGGTCAGAAAGGTTAACCGTTGGTAGGAGGTTGTCGAGATGTTCTCCAGCGGGCGCCTGCTGAGGATCAGCTGTCCCGTGCTGCCTCCGTGGACGACCTTGGCCGCGGTGCCCGCCTGGGCCCGGGTGATCGCCTCGTAGGCGGCATCACCGTCACCAACGGTCTGCAGGGTCGCCAAGAGGGCCTCGTGGCACGGCTGGGACACCAGCGCGAGGTTGAGGGAGAACATGTCGACCTGCCCCGGGACGGCCACCCCGGGTTCCGCGAGCGTCCGGGTGTCGATGCCGTTGGCCAGGGCGGAGTTGATGAAGTCGGTCTGGAACGGGACCGGCACGGAGGCGGGGCAGGACGAAAGGAGTGGCTGCGCCTGAGGGGCGTACGAGTACGCGTACCGCGCGGCGATCCGGGGATCCGACAGGATCGCGTTCTTCGCCTCCTCGCTCCAGACCCCCTGCAGGGCGAGCACGTCGAGGTCCTGGGCCGCGATGGTGTCGATCACGCCTGCCTGCGTATCTAGCCAGGGCCGGAGGTCGACGTTCCAGGAGCCGATCCGCAGGCCCGCCGGGACCGGCGCCGCGGTCGCTGGACCAGGAGCGACCAGGCCGGTGCCCACCAGAGCGAGTCCCAGCGCTGTCAGGAGCAGGACGACGACGGCACGGAAGGACCGGCGCTGGTGGCGGGGGCTGACGTTGGCTGGACCACTCATCTGACTCACCCCTGGTCTCACGAGGCCCTCTGGTCGGGGCCCTGGCCAGACTCTAGGGAGTCCGTCACCCGTGATGCCATAGACCTAGATCCCGCGGAACTGGCGTTTCTGCTTGACCGGGTTGGGGAGTCTGTCCATCCTCGAGTGTCTATCAGTGGCGCGTGCGGCGAGCGATGACGCAGTAGTTGACGGTGCACAGTCCCGCTGCGACAAGGCTTACTCCGCTGGCTCCCACGACACCAGAGAGAGCCACCAGGGCGAGGGCGCATCGCCCTCGACCAGCCCGTCAGCATCGCGCTCGACGCCAGACCAGCGAACGCTGAGACAGGTGACTGTGCCCGCGGGTGGGGAGAGCGAAGGATGGTCGGGTACGGGGCGGGCAGTCACGCCTGCTGCGGTGTGCGGAGCGACTCCGTGTCCGGGCTGGTCGCCGGTGATGCGGTGTGGCGGGGCCAGGTCCAGGCGGAGCGCAGGATGAAGGCCAGGAGCAGCACCTCGAGTCCGATGGAGAGGCCGTAGTAGAAGGCCCAGTCCCTGGACGCCCCTGCCGCGTTGAACACCATGACGGGGATGTAGAGCGATGCCACGACGAGGTTCGTGGCGCGGTTCACCCGGGCGGGCAGCGTCATGGAGAGCATCACCATCAGGGCCGGGATCCCTATGACCACGACGAATATGGTCATCAGCGACGGGGTGATGTCGAACTCAAAGATGCCGCCATCCCGGATTTGGTCGATGGCGCCGGGTTGATAAAGGTGGAAATAGTCGAGGTAGATGACGAAGAACATCAAGCTCGTCCATGCGGCAGCGATCTTGGCCTGCACGGGCATGCGCAGATGTTCCAGCGCGCTGCGCGATGGTGGATTCTTTCGTGCAGTGGGGGATTGAGGCGTTCTCATCACAGGGCTCCTTGGCTTGATTGGGTGGGTGCTTCCACCTTCATGGATGTTGCCGGTATGAGTTCCACGATGGCGCTGGCAGCCACAGCTGACACACCGGTCATCCGGCCAAACCTGACCTCGCCGTTCGGTCAGGTCGGGACTGGCCGTTGAGCCGTTCCATGGCTGCGGAAGGCCCCCTACGGTAGGAACCGTGAGGGGTGTCGTCAGGTCGGTGTGGGCCGAGCCCGCTGTCACGCGTCCGCCCCAGGACGGCCGGCTGGACAAAGTCCTCGCCTTGACCGTGTTGCTGGCGGTCGCGTTCGAGGTGATCCTCCGACCCGATCTGGCCTGGCGACCAGCAGCCGTCGTCCTCGGCTTCGTCCTCGCGGTCGCCGTCCTGGTACGACGAACCCACGGACTCGCCGCCGTGGCCCTGGCCTTCGGCGCGATCGTCGTCGTCGATGTGGCGGCGGCCGCCCTCGGGGCCCACCTGGCGATGCTCTACGCCAGTCTGGTCGTGCTGGTGCTGGTGTACTCGCTGTTTCGCTGGGGCGCCGGCCGCGACCTCGTCGTCGGGACCGGCATCGTCGCCCTCGCGTACATCGACAGCCTGGTCAATGATGTCAACGGGCCCGACGAGGCAATCGGCGGCGGCGCCGTCCTGCTGTTCACGATGGCATTGGGCGTGGCGTTCCGCTACCGCGCCATCGCACGGAAGCAGCTGGTCGAACAGGTGAAACTCCACGAGCGTGCGCAGCTGGCCAGGGAGCTGCACGACACCATCGCCCACCACGTCTCCGCCATCGCGATTCAGGCCCAGGCCGGCCTCGTCCTCGCCCGGTCCCCATCGTCGAGCGGGGCCACCGAAGCGCTGGAGGTGATCGACCGCGAAGCCGCCACAACGCTCACCGAGATGCGCGCGATGGTGGGCGCTCTGCGTAGCAACCGCCATGAAGTAACCCCAGTCACGCCGGGCCATCGCCTGGTCGATATCGAACGACTGGCCGCCACCGGCACCAACTCGCTGCGCGTCGAGGTCGAGCAGCGCGGTGACCTGACCGAGCTCCCGCAGGCCCTGGAGGCGGCCCTCTACCGGGTGGCGCAAGAATCGGTCACCAACGCTCAACGCCACGCACAATCCGCCACCCGAGTCGAGGTCACCGTGACCGGCAACGCCACGGACGTGCAGCTGACCGTCGTCGACGACGGTGCGCCAACCACGAGCCCGAATCCGCCCGGCTACGGGCTGATCGGCATGACCGAACGGGCCAACATGCTCGGCGGAACGCTGGAGGCCGGACCGGCACCGGATCGCGGGTGGTGCGTCCGCGCCGTACTTCCTCGCCCGAGGCGCGCGACATGACGATCCGGGTGCTCATCGCCGACGACCAGACCATCGTGCGGACCGGGCTAGCCACCATCCTGGACGCCCAACCCGACATCGACGTGGTCGGGGCGGCCGCCGACGGACGCGAGGCGGTCGCCCTCGCTCGCAGGCTGCGCCCGGACGTGTGTTTGTTCGACATCCGGATGCCGAACCTGGACGGCATCGAAGCCACCCGCCTTCTTGCCGGACCCGACGTCGCAGATCCCATCCCCGTCGTGGTCATCACCACCTTCGACACCGACGAGTACGTTCACGGCGCCCTCAAAGCCGGCGCCCGAGGGTTCCTCCTCAAGGGAGCGCCACCCGACCAGCTGATCCAAGCAGTCCACGCCGCGGTCAACGGTGACGCGCTCATCGACCCCGGGGTCACCGCTCGGCTCCTCACCAGCTTCGCCAACCGCGCCACTACCGCACCCGCACAGCCCCTCGACCCCCTCACCGCACGCGAGGAAGCGGTCCTCCTCACCGTCGCCCGAGGCAAGACGAACACCGAGATCGGCCAAGACCTCCACATCAGCATCAGCACCGTCAAATTCCACCTCGCCAGCCTGATGACCAAGCTCGGCGCCCGGAACCGGGTCGAACTGGCCATCTGGGCCTACGAAACGGGCCGCGTGAAGTAGGCCCCTCAAGGGCCCCCAGTGTTGCCCCGGACATACCTTGGCAGCGAAGAATCGCTACCGGGCCTCCGCGGCACCTGCCACGACCACCTTCCGGGCGGCAGGCTCGGTTCACCGTTTCAGTGCGCGTCCCTGGTGGCGGTCGGCTCGGTCATCAGGAACACGAGCTCCGCGACGAACATGATCGAGCCTGCCATCACCTGCCACCGAACCGCATGGAACCGGGCTGTCTCGTTGGAGTGGCGGCAACAACCGACGAGCCAGGGGCTGATCGCCGCGCCCCGCCCACAACGGCCCAATCGGGGCCGCTGCTTCGCTCAAACGCCGGTTGCGACGCTCAGGCTGGGCGGGGTCGACCGGTGTAGGCGACCCCGAGCCTGACCACCGCCCACAGCACACCGGTCACCGCAGATGCGATCAGCGCCAGACCGAAGTCGGGCGCGAACAGTCGGATCGTGGCGACCGGCGCGCCCCCCAGGATCGGCACCAGAGCGAGGATGACCCAAGCCGCGACGAGCGTGGTGAGCAGCGGGAACCACAGGCTGAACAGACCGAACAGGCCGCCCCGGGACTTGGCGCGCACCTGGGTCCGGTGCCGCCACGCCCAGATCATGGCACCGACGTATCCGATCGGCAGCAGCACCAGGCCCACGAACAAGACCTTCTGGGACCAGCGGGACCCCTCGCCCGCGTACTCGAGGTCGAGTGCCTTGGCGGTGACGGCGTTGCGGAGCTGGGTGGTCTCGGCGAAGCCCAGCCCGCTGCCCGCGTTGACCAGCACGATGACCGCCTTCTTGTCGGCCGGGACCATCGTCGCGAGCGTCTCGAAACCGGGACTCGTCCCGGAGTGCGAGACGGTGCCGTCGCCGGGGTCCAGGAACCACCCGAAGCCGTAGAAGGGCGTTGCCGCGCTCGCCGGGCGCATCATCTGCGCCTTTCCGTCGGCGCTCAGCACATCGTCCTCGCCGTTCATCATCACCTGCGCATAGCGCGCCAGATCGCGAGCGCTGGCGATCACCCCACCTTGGGGAGCGGTCCCGCGGTCGGTCGTGGTCGCGGGAATCGGTCTCTTGGTGCCGAACCACGGCCGGTGACCGGTGGCCATCGACTCATGGAACTGCCCGTCGGCGACGAAGCTGCTGTCCATGCCGATCGGCTTCACGATGTGGGTGGCCACATAGGTCTGGTAGTCCTGTCCGCTGACGACCTCGATCAGGCGACCGAGGATCTCGTAGTTCGCGTTCGAGTACGCCCACCTGTCGTCCGGTTCGCCGGCTGGAGTCACCTCGGCCAGCAGATCGACCCGGCGGGCGAGGTCATCCTTGGCGTTGGTGCCGGTAGCGGAGGTGTTCCCTTGCAGGGTGGAGAATCCGCTCGTGTGGCTGAGCAGCTGGCGGATCGTGACGGCCGCGGCGGGCTGGCCCGAGAAACCCCCGAGGTAGCGGGAGACCTGGGTGTCCAGGTCGACCTTCCCCGCCTCGACCAGCTGCATGACGGCCAGCGCGGTGAAGCTCTTCGAGATCGAGCCAGTCACGAAAGGCGTGTCCGGGGTGACCTCTCTGCTACTCCCGACCTCGGCCACCCCCTGCGCTCCCACGTACGCGATCTCACCGTCGGTGACGACGGCGTAGGCCACGCCGGGCGCGCCGGATGCCGAGAGCTCGCGGTCGACGAGCTCCTCGATCGATCCTCCGCGGGCAGGGGCCGGCGTGGCGCGGACGCCGAAGGCCACGATCGCCACCACGGCGGCCAGGAGAGCCAGCACCGCTGCGAGGACGGTGGGCCATCGGCGTCTGGTGCGCACTCCTCGGGGACCTCCGAGCCGCAGTGCCGACGGGGGCACGTCAGGCCTCCGTCGAGCAAAGGGTCGGTCCGAGCCACCGGCTCAAAGCCAGCCGCACCAGGTACGGCTTCCCGGTCACGAGGGGCCAGACGCCGCGGTCCAGCCCGGCGGCTGCCCCCTCGGCGAGTACCTCGTCTGCGGCGGTCGAGGGGATGTCGGTCTCGGCTGTCGGCAAGGTCTCGGGCGGGCCGTACGCGTGCTGGACGATCGCACGCATCGTGCCGGTGGGTGATCCGGTAGCACCGGTGCCCCGGGGGGTCCGGCCGGTCGTTGGTCGGTCGGTCGAGGTGTTCATCGTGCTGACCTCCGTCAGTCGCTCGCGTGTCGTACTTTGTACGAGTGATTGGACCTGACGCTATCGTACGTTGTACGACAACGCAATCGGCTTCGACGGACTGAGCACGATGACGGCGCAGCCATCAGCGCCCATGCGGAAGCTCGCCGCAGCCCTCGACGTGAAGCCGATGACGATCGACCACCACGTCCCCGGCCAGGAGCAGATCCTCGACGGGATCGTCGACCGGGTCTGCGCCGAGATCGAGCTGCCACCCCTCTGGCTCATCTAATGGAGGTTCCGACCTGTCCTTGGTGTCGGGCTACGACCCGTTGAAGCGCTTCGGGTTGGTGCACCAGTGCCGTCAGCGGGGGAGCCGGGAGGCCACCACCGGCTGCCCTGGACCAGCCAGCTCGCCGATGGCACTTGCCCGACCGGTGATCGCCATCAGCACGGCTTCCGCCGGTCCGGTCACCTCCGGTCCCGAGCCGTGGCTCCAGTCCAGGTCGGTCGGGGCGAGGCGTACGCCGCGGGCGAGGCGCCACCCCGGCAGCTCAGGGCTTCGCACGCTGTCGGCCAAGACCGCCCGCAGCCGTTCAGCCGGGATCTGGCGTGGCAGACCAAGCGGGCGGCGGATGTCCTGGTGATGGATCGTGACGTCGAGCAGGGCGAGCCGGCCCCCGAAGGTGGTGGCCAGCCCTTGTGGCCGCAGCTGAGCCCGCAGCCGGTGCAGGAGCTGTTCGGTACTGAGCGATGCGAGTTCGTCAACGCCCACCTGGTTGATGTGGACGAACCGAGCGCGGATGGCGCGGCGGAACATGCCCAGCAGGCTGACGCCGTCGAAGCTCATCACGTGAGCGACCACATCCCGGACGCGCCAGCCCTCACACAGCGACGGCGTCTCCCACTGCTCTGGCGTGAGAGTCGCCAGCAGATCGGCCAGGTCTGTCCGCTCGGCGGTGGCCATCTCAAGACCGTTCACGACATCATTTCCTCAAATCTGTCCTCGCAAAGAAGTGTGGCGCTCACTCAAAAAACTCCAGTCCAGACATGACTCCACACCGCTGCCGGCATGGCGGCACCCTCGGCGTCACCACCCTCGACCGGCTGAGTGGTCAGTGTTGACGGTGGCAGCAGTAAGGAGAGGATGAGTCGTGGAACATCTTGCGGTCTGCTCCGACCCTGCTCCGGCTCGATGGATCGTCGATTCAACTACCCCGTTCGACCAGTTGATCATGTTCGGTCCGGATGTGTTCGAGGCGTTCGCCCGGCTGCGCTTCATTCCGGATCCGACGGGTCCCGGACAAGATGAAGCAGACGCCGAGGTGGGAGAAGGTCACCTCCATGAGCTTCACCAGGTGCAACTTGCCCTCCATCAGCTCGAGCGTTTCACCAGCACCCCACACGACTGCTTCTTCTGCGTCTGGGAGGGCTACTCCGACGTGCGGCTACCGGCGGAGGTGACAGCGGCCTCGATGGTGGTGCTGCCGCACCGGCGCTACGCACTGTTCCGGGGGCCGCTGCGCGGAATCGATTCGTTCGCGGATGACTTCGGCTGCTCGGGTGGGGCGACGATCGCCCCACCAGCCTTGTGTGGCCGGCCGACCTTGCTCGAGACGTCAATCCGCACTGGGCAGGGCTAGGCGCTCAGATGGCTGCCATCGACGCGCTGATCGCCAACGACCGTCTCGACGTGGTCACCGCGTACCCGCAAGACAACCAGCTCCTCCACTACTGAGCACGCACGCGTGCCCCGGGTGTCCAGCAACCGTCACTGACGCCGTTGATGTCCCGGGTGTCAGACTCGCTGAATGGATCCGATCGCCGTTGTTGCCCCGCAGCTGGGTGGTCGCGCGCTCCTCGGCCAACGCTGGCGCAACCTCACCTTCCTGCACTGGCGGGTGGATCCGGCCAGGGTCGCCCCGCTGCTGCCGGCGGGCACCCACCCCGATGTCTTCGACGGCTCGACCTGGGTCGGGCTGATCGCCTTCCGGTTGACTGACGCTTGGCTCGGCCCGAGCCCGCCGCTGCCCTGGGTCGGATCGTTCGCCGAGACCAATGTGCGCTTCTACAGCGTCGATGATGATGGTCGCCGCGGCGTCGTGTTCGCCTCGCTGGAGAGCGAACGTCTGCTCTTCACTCTTGGGGCCCGGGCGGCGCTGGGAATCCCGTACACCTGGGCGTCGATGTCGATCGACCATGAGGGTGACCGTTGGCGCTATCGCAGCCGTCGACGGTGGCCCGGGCCCAGCGGTGCGCGGACCGACATCGAGGCTCGGGTTGGCCCCGACGACCTGAGTGACGACCCGCTGTCGCAGTTCCTGACCGCGCGTTGGGGTTTGCACACCCGACATCTCGGGCGCACGACCTTCCTGGCCAACACGCACGAGCCCTGGGCGCTCCGCGGAGCCGAACTACTCCACGTCGACGACCAACTCGTCGCGGCCGCCGGACTGCCTGGCGTCGCCAACCGACCACCGGACTCGGTGCTGTACTCGGCCGGGGTGACCACCCGCTTCGGTCGCAGCACTTCCGCCCGACCACCGCCTTAAGCCAACTCCGGCTCGTCGAAGAGGAAGGCGCGCCACGATGTGACGTCGGGGCGACCTCGAACGAGCTTGCGGCGCTGCCGCTCGGTCAGCCCGCCCCAAACGCCCCACTGCATCCCGCCGTCGAGTGCCTCGGCCAGGCATTCTCGCCACACCGGACAGCCCTGGCAGATCTGGCTCGCTCGTCGCTGTCCCGTCACCTCGGCGAAGAGGATGTCTTTGGTCCCGGCGCACCGTGCCGCCGGGGCCCAGTTGGCCTGGTAGGTCGTGGCCACGTCTTTTCCTTCTGCTCAGCCCCGAAGTTTCATCTTGGGTCAAGCATCGAAGATGCGCCTCTGGTCGACCTTGTGCTGACCGCGAGGCCAGACCGGGAACTGCTCAAGATTTGCGGCAGAAATCCCCCGAGCGACTGCGGCGGTCAGGCCAAGTCCGACGGCCCGGCTTAGACCATGGCTTAGACCCCACCCCCCAGTGAATGCGGGCGACATCGTCGACGTGGACTTCGGTCGGCCGGTCGGCGGTCCTCAGTCCGCGGGCCTTGGCCGGTCCGCCTAGGTTGGGGTCGGCCCTCCCAGGCCGTGCCGCTACGGCACATCTCCTTCAGACCGCTGGGGGCTGAACCGAGCTCGACCGAGGAAGAGAGGACACCATGGCGCACCGTCCGGCCTTCCCCGCTCGTGGGGTCCGACGCCTGTTCCGGGCGATCGGGCTGCATCCGGAGGACCCGCGCGAACCGGTCATGGTCCGCGGCGGGCGAGCACTGGTGGTGGCCACCAACCACGGCTGGCTCGACATCGGCCGACCGACGGGGGTCTTCGCCTCCGAGCTGACCGTCGCGTACTACCACTTCCTCGACGCCGGGATGGAGGTCGACGTGGCCAGCCCGTCCGGTGGCCTGATCCCGGTCGACCCGCTGTCGCGGATGGCGGTGATCCGCACCCCGTCCGACGATCGGTTCCTGGGCGACCCGGTCCTGCGGGCCAAGGTCACCGACTCGACCGCCGTGGGCGATCTCGACATCACCGCGTACGACATCGTCTATCTCGCCGGCGGCTGGGGCGCGGCGTACGACTTCGGCTTCTCCGAGCCGCTGGCGGCCGCGATGAGCCAGGCCGACGCCGCGGGAGCGATCATCGGTGGTGTCTGCCACGGCCCGCTGGGGTTGATCAACGCGACCACGCCGGACGGGCGACCGCTGCCTCGAGGGCCGACGGGTCACCGGCGTGTCCAACCGGCAGATCCGCGAGTTGCGGATCACCTCGACCCCGCAACATCCCGAGGTCGAGCTCCGCGGCCAGCGGTCGCGGTACGAGTCACACCGGGGCCTGTTGGACGTGCTGGCCAACCACTGGGTGGTCGACGACAACCTGGTGACTGGGCAGAACCAGAACGCCGCACCGATGGTGGCGCGGGAGATGCTGGTGCTGGCCCAGCAACGCCGCGCCGGTCGTACGACCCCACCCTCCTGAGGACCTCACGAACAGGGAAACCACTCGGCGGCGGTGTCGGTGCGGGCGCGATGCTCGGCGAAGCGGCGGCGCACCTCCGCGATCGCGGCGGCGAGGGGGAAGATGTCCCGGGTGACGAACTGGTCGTCGTGGTCGGCCGCGACGGGGTGCCAATAGACGCCGTCGGCGGTGATGGTGACCTCGGGAATCAGTGATTCGACGGTCAGCTCCAGGCCTTCTTCGGCGACGCCACGGTGGGCCAGGGCGCGGATCACCTGATCCTCACCGGCGATGCCCAAGGTGTCGAGGAAAGCGTGAAACGGTCCGAGTTCGGCGGCCTGGTCCGGGGGCAGGGTGGCCGCCACGCGTACCCGGAACCCTTCGGCCTGGGCGGTGTGGATGCCGGCGACCGCTCGCTGCCACGATCCGGAGCCGCGGTGTCGGTCGTGCTGTTCCGGCGTGGCGGAGTCGAGGCTGATCTGCAGGGTGAGCCGGTCCCGATCCATCCGCCGCAGCCGCTCCAGCCGACGGCCGTGGAAGAGCATCCCGTTGGTCAACAGGGTGGTCGGCAGCACGGCGGTGCAGGCCCCGACGACGTCGTCGAGGTCCGGCAACAGGAACGGCTCGCCGCCGGTCAGGATCAGCTCGCTGACCCCGGCCGCAACGGCTTCGGCTGCCAGTTGGCGTACGCGGTCCACGCCCAGCGCCCGGCGCGCGGTCTGGGGCGAGGACCGGACACAGCAATAGTCGCAGGCCAGGTTGCAGTCGAAGTTGGTGTACATCCACAGCCGGGCCCCGGGTCGCTGTGACGGCTCGAGGTCGGCCAGCGGGTCCGGGCGGCGTCCGCGGCGGACCGTGGCCACCTGGTCGCTGATCTGCACCAACTCGTTGCCGGAGCGGTCACACCACCGGGCGACCAGGTCGGCGATCGCCGCGTCGTCGCTGCCGAGGGGCACGGTGACCGTGCTCCCGTTGGCCACCGACCCGAGTCGCTCGACCAGATCCAGGACCGCGCCGTAGTTCACCACCGATCACTGATCTCCTGCGCCTTGACCGCCGCGAACAACGATTTGTAGCCGTCCAGGCGCGGGCGTACCCACTGCTGGAGGCCTTCCATCTCCAGGATCGGGCGGTGTACGGGGTTGTCCCAGTCCATGGCCAGCAGCCGCTCGACCCAGGGGTCGGCCCGCTCGTCGGACAGGCTGGGCATCGCGGTGAAGTTGCAGTGGCTGTACGTGGGGGACTCCCAGAACACCTCGAACACCCCGGGCATCAGCTCGCCGCGGCCGATCGCGGCCCAGGTGTTGCTGCCGATCGCGGCGGCGTCGGCCCGGTCGTCGAGCACGGCGCGCAGCGCGTCCAACTCGCTCCGCCCGGTGTCACCGTGCTTGCCGACGTCACTGTTGATCCGCAGCAACTCGACCTCGCTCTCGCCGAGCCCGGCCTGGCCGAGATAGTGCACCGGCAGGATGGCCGCCTGCGCCGAATCCTTCGACCCGAGCGCCAACCGCCGACCCTTCAGCGCGGCCAGGCCGTCCCACTGGCTGCCGGACCGCGTCACGAACATGGTCTGGAAGACGGTGTCGGTGTCGCGCTGGGCCAGCGCGCGGCAGGCGCCTTCGGTCTGGCCGACCGTCCGGACCCAGGCCAGATTGGTGTTCCAGGCGAGGTCGATCGTGCCGGCGATCAATGCGTCGACCTGGCGCCCGTAGTTGGAGAACAGGACGAAGTCCATCTCGGACTCGGTGCCGGCGAAGTACTCGCGGATCCCTTCCCAGATCGTCACGACGTTCGGGGTGTACGCGACCGACCCGACGATCAGCGGGGCGCTCACGAGGCGGCCTCGAACAGCGGCTGGCCGGTGATGGCCTTGCCGTAGAAGTCGTACAGGACATCCGCGGTAGGGGCCATCACGTGACCGGCCCGGGCGTCCCGGAAATACCGTTCGATCGCCAGGTGCTTCGAGAACGCCGCCCCGCCGCACACCCGCATGGCGGAATCGGTGATCGCCAATGCCGCGTCGTTCGCCGCGGCCTTCACTCCGAGCACGTGCAGCATGGTGTCCTCCTGGGGTTCGACGAGTCGCTGCGCGGCCTGGTGGAGATAGGCCCACTGGGTGGCCAGGGCAATCGACATCTTGGCGAGTTGGGCGCGGATGGTGGGCAGCGCCGACAGGCTCTGGTCCAGGTGCTCCAGCCGCGCCGCCGTGCAGTGGCGCACCGCCGCCTCGACCGCTGCGCGGGACAGTCCGAGCGACACCGACGCGTTGCCGAGGTTGAACCAGGGCAGGACGACCTGCAACATGAGGTCGAGCCCGCCGCCGGCCGGGCCGAGCCGATAGCTGTCGGGTACGTCGGAGGCGAACTTCATCGGGTTCGACGCGTTGCCGCGATAGCCGAGGCCCGACCAGGCGCCGGTGATCTCGACCCCCGCCGTACCGGCGGGCACCGCGTACAGGTCCACCCCGCCGGCGCCGTCCGGGCTGAGCGTCGAGGCGATGTAGACGTCAGCGTGACCGGCCGAGGTGACCCAGCTCTTCTTGGCGTCGAGCCGCACCCCGTCGCCGGCGGCCGTGGCCTGCGACACCGGGGCCCAGAAGTGGGAACGCGACCCGGCTTCGGAGAAGGCCAGGGAGCCCAGGGTCTGGCCGCTGGCCAGCCCGGGCACCAACTCCGGCAGTCCGGTCGGCGGCGCCGCGGCGACCGGCATGGCCGCACTGACGTGCATCAGATAGATCATCGCGGTGGAGCCGCAGACCCCGGCCAGGGATCCGATCACGTGGACCAGGTCGTGCGGTCCGCCGCCGAGACCGCCCACCTCGGCCGGCAGGGTCAGCCCGAGCAGGCCGGACTCCCGCAGCGCGGCGACCGTCTCCTCGGGAAACCGGGCCTCGGCGTCCACGTCATAGGCATGCTGGCCGGCCACGGCGAGCACGGGGTCGAGGCGCGCAGTCAGATCGGTCGGGTCGAGGTTCATCGGCAGAGGTCCTTAGGTCGGCAGGCGGATGGGATCGGGGCAGCGGCTACGTCGTCGAGCGTTCACGCGGACGGGTGAGCGTCTCCAGTGTGACCCCCCGGGCCTCAACGCCGAAGCGCCACCACACGGCCCCGGCGACCGCCCCGATCAGCCAGAAGATGGCCAGCACGGTGAACATCGCGGCGATGCTGAGGCTCGTGGCGGCGACCGCGAGCACGACCTGACCCAGGATCGCGCCGATCCGGCCGACGCCCACACTGGCCCCGATCCCGGTCGCGCGCAGCCTGGTCGGGAACAGCTCGGAGAAGGTCGGATAGGCCGAGACCCAGGCGCAGGTGGCGAAGAACGCGGCGACGGTGAACGCGACCAGGACCACCGCCGCCGAGCCGGTGCTGGCCGCGGCGGCGCAGCCCAGCATGCTCAGGGCCGCGGCGGTGTACGAGAAGGTCACGGTCATCTTGCGGCCGAGCCGATCGAGCGCGAAGGACACCAGAACGCCCCCGGCGAGGGCGCCCACGTTGGCGATCAGGAAGTAGTAGGGCAGTACGCCCGCCGAGATCGGCACGGCTCCGGTCGAGGCGGAGAAGACGAGGATGCTCATCGCGGTGAACAGGCCGTAGTAGCCGGCCGCTTCAGAGAAGTCGAGACTCATCCCGAGGAAGAGCCGGCCGCGGTAGTGGGTCCAGAGCTCGCGCAGTCGCGAGCCCGTGCCGTGCGCCCCGACCGGGTCGACGTAGCCCTGAGCACTATGGACCCCGGTGATCTCGGTGACCACCCGGTCCGCCTCCTCCAGCCGCCCGCGGGAAGCCAGCCAGCGGGGCGATTCGGGGATCAACCGGCGCGCGATCAGCCCGTAACCCGCGCTGAACACCCCGAACAGCAGGGTGTAGCGCCAGGTGAGACCCAGGGTGGAGATGACCACGATGGAGACCAGGCTGGCGAGGATGCCGCCGACCGCCCAGAACGACATCACCAGCCCGTTGCTGCGCCCACGATTCTTGGCCGGGGTGAACTCGGCGATTGCGGAGGTGACCGCCGAGTATTCCCCGCCGACACCGAGGGCGGTGATGAACCGGAACACGATGAACAGCGCGTAGTTCGGTGCCGTGGCGGTCGCGATGGCGAAGACGGAGTAGAGGATCAAGGTGGCGACGAAGAGCCGCTTCCGGCCGATCCGGTCCGCGAGGTAGCCGAAGCCGAGCGCGCCGAGGGCGATGCCGGCGAACCACACCACGTTGATCCACACCGACTGGACGCTGTTGAGCGAGAACTCCTGCTGGATGCCCGGGATGACCGAGCCGATGATCTGCACCTCGAACGCGTCGAGCATCCAACCCAGGCCCAGCGCGATGGCGATGCGGGTGTGGATCGGGCGCCAGGTCGAGGCATCCAGACGAGCGGCCATGGTGGTTCCCTTCGGGTTGGCCGGGAGGAGTCCGTGCTCGACTGAGCCTGTCAGTGCGGAATCCCGATCGGAATATTTCGAGACTCGGCGTTAGTGATCGGTAACCAGCTCGCCGAAGGCAATCGTCACGCCGGTTTGGCCAACCGCCTGACCACAGTGGTCCCGGCCCAGGTCGAGTCCACCAGGATCCGGCGCAGGGTGAGCAGGGGGGCCCGCTTGTCCATGGGCTGTTCCACCAACTGGAAAGCGGTCCGGTAGCCCGCGCGCTCAAGGTGCGCGTACGCCCGGTTGCTGACGACCCCGTACGGGTAGGCGAAGTGGCGAACCGGCTGGCCGCTGGCCTTGCGCAGCGTCTCGCGCGGCTGGTCGAGTTGGACCGACCAGCCGCGACCGGACAACGAGTTGACGGGCTGGTGGTCCCAGGTGTGGGCGCCGATCGTCATGCCGGCGTCGGCGGCCCGTTTGACATCGCCGGTGCGGAGCCAGTCGGGCTTGTCCAGGACGACCGTCATGACGAAGAAGGTCGCCGTCATCCCGCGCTTGACCAACGCCGGCAGGCCCACGCGCGCCTGGCCGGCGCTGGCGTCGTCGAAGCTGAGGATGACCGGCTTGGCCGGCAGCGTGGCCCCTGTGGTCAGGTGGGCCAGGTACTCGTCCGGGCTGATCGTGGTCCAGCCGTGCTCGGCGATCGCATCCAGGTGAGCCCGAAAACGGGCTGGCGGACAGATGAGATTTTGCCGGTTGTACGCGCTGTCACCGCTCCGCCAGTTGCGGAGCTGGTGATAGCACAGCACCGGCACCGTGGCCCGCCGGATGATCTGGCGGGCCGTCGCCGGCCGGCGGCTCGGGGTCCGCTCCGCTCGGGGCCGGGTGGTGCTGGGTGCGACGGAACCGCGAGCGGTGCTGGGTGCGCCGGAACTGGGTGCGCCGGAACTGGGTGCGCCGGAACTGGGTCCGGCCGTACCGGGTGCCGAGTCAGCGGGAGTGGGCGGGGCGCCAGCCGAGCCGGCGTCACCGGCCTTCGTCGTGCAGCCCCCGACGAGGCCGGCGGTGGCCGCCACGGCGGCGGCCAGCAGGGTCCGGCGCGAAACGGCGGTCCCTGACTCCTCGATGGTCGATCCTCCTCGGCTCCTTGACCTTTGCCTATCGAATCATGGATCGAATGGAGTGCGGCGGCCCGTTCGTTCAGGGCTGCAGGGCGCCGCGGATCATGCCGACGAGGACACCGATGAGCGGCGGCAGCGACTCAGCCTCGGGTGGCTGGGTGATCAGCCAGGTGTCCATGGCCTGGCCCATGCCGCTGACGACGGCGATCAACAGGCCGGGCGGCAGGTCGGTCCGCACCGCGCCGCACCGCTGGCCCGCCGCCAGTGTCTGTTCCATCCAGGGCAGGATCGCCTGCTCCATCTCCTGTTGCGCCTGCTGCAGGCTCGGGTTCGCCGACGCGCTGAGCCAGCCTCGGATCAGCGCGGCCAGCTGCGGGGGCGGTGGAGAGGGCGGTCATCAGCCGGAGGTAGTAGTCCTCCAAGGCCGACCAGAATGTCCTCCGGGTCACGGGCGTCCGGTATCGGAAAGGGCCCGACCCGTTCGAACAGCCGCTCCAGCTCCCGCTGGGCGACGTGCGCGTACAGGTCGACCTTGCCGTCGAAGTAGTAGTACAGCGACCCCTTGGAGATGCCGGCCGCCTCGATCACCCGGTTGAGCGAGGCGTCGTGGAAGCCGTGGGCGGCGAACTCGTCCAGGCGCGGCCTGCAGGATCGCCTGCTGCTGCGCGGCGGGGAGCTTGGCGAACCGAGGTCGGACCATGGAGCGGACGGCGATTCAGGCCGCGACGAAGGGCGGGAGCTCGACGGCGTCGTGGAAGCTCCGGCCCATGGCGAGATCCGCAACCTTGGGCAGTCCCATCAGTCTCATCACCGTGTTCCGGACGAGAAGCTGGAGCCGGACTCCTTCGGCGCGAACGCCGCGCCGAGGCCCATCGCCGCATCCTGCTTGGACCGCAGCAACGGGGCGAGCCGCTCCTGGTAGCGGGCGAACGCCTCGCGGTGATCGCTGCACCGGGCCAGCTCCGCGGCCAGGGTGTAGGCCTCCACCATCGCCAGCGCGGACCCCTGCCCGGCCAGGAACGACGGGCAAGCCGCGGCGTCACCCACCAAGGCCACACCGACCGCGCGTCCACGACGGCATGCGGATCTGGCTCACCGCGTCGAAATAGAAGGTCTTCGCCCGCGGCATCAGGTCCATGATGGCCGGCGTCTCCCACCCCGGCACCGGCGAGTCGGTTCCGCAGCAGTGCCTGCTGCGCGGCCCGGTCATCGAGCGGGCACCGGGCCGTCGTGGCGAACGCTGAACAGGAACAGCGTGCGGTCGTCGCGGAAGGGAGAGCCGGACCGCCTGGAAGCCGACCTCGGCGTGCATCATGGCGATCAGTTCGTCGCGCGGGCGGTAGCCCTCAGCCTCGAACGCCGCGACCACGATGCCCAGATACTTCTCGAACGGCTCGTCCGGGCCGAACGCCAGCCGCCGCACCCGGGAGTGCAGGCCGTCGGCACCCACGACCAGATCGAAGTCACGGGCCCGCCCGCTCTCGAACGTCGACCCGCACCCGATCCCCGTCGTCCACCAAGCGCCTCGCACGGTGTCGTCCAGGATCAACTCGGCCGCACCGTCGAGCGCGTCGTAGATCACGGCGGCCAGGTCCGACCGGGCGATGCTCACATACCGCTCGCGTCGACCCCATGATCGCCGACGGCTTCATCGAGGCGACCCGGTGCCCGTCGCGGTCGACCGCCCGCGCCTCGGTGAACACAGTAGCCCCGACGCCGCAGCTCGGGAACGATGCCCATCCGCTCGGCCACGTCGAAGCCCGCGCCCCAGAAATCGACCAGATAGCCACCCCGGCGAAGCTCCGGTGCCCGCTCGACCAGGGTCGGCTCGTGCCCCGCCCGCAGCAGCCAGTACGCCAGTGTCGGGCCGGCGATGCCGGCACCCACGATCAGAACCTTCATACCTGCCTCCGATTGTCGTATCCAGACTGATGGTTAGACCACCAGTCTAACGCGTCGGTCCGGTTTTCCAACCCCGTCCTGAGAGGATGCGGTGTGACTCTCGTCCTGGTCTTCGGCGTCTGTTTGCTGGTGGCCGTCATGGTGTCCGGCGTCGCCGCGCGTACGGTGCTGTCCACGTCGTTGCTCTTCCTGCTGGCCGGCGCGTTGATCGGCCAGGGCGGGTTCAGCCTCGTGTCGCTGACCCCGGACAGCCCCATCGTCGGCGATCTGGCCGACCTCGCGCTGTTCACGGTGCTGTTCGTCGATGGGACCGGGCTGCGCAACCTGCGCGGTGAGGGCTCGTGGAAGCAGCCCGCCCGGGCGCTTGGCATCGGGATGCCGCTGGCGTTCGGTGGGGTCGCCGTCCTCGCCCACTACGTCGCCGGGTTCGACTGGATCACCGCCATGCTGGTCGGAGCGGTCCTGGCTCCGACGGACCCGGTGTTCGCCTCGGCGATCGTCGGCCGCGTGGATGTGCCGGCCCGGCTCCGTCGACTGTTGAGTGTCGAGAGCGGGCTGAACGACGGGCTGGCCCTGCCGGTCGTGCTGATCCTGGTGTCGGCGGCCGGTCGGGCCGGCTCGGAGCACCCGAGTCTCGGCGTGGTCGGTCTCGAACTTCTCGCAGGCCTGGCCATCGGCGTCCTGCTGCCGCTTCTGGCCCACCTGATCCTGCGCATTCCCGGCCTGGGGGCCGAGCCGAAGCTTCAGCCTCTCGGACCGCTGGCCATCGCTGTGCTGCTGTACGCGATCGCCCACCTCACCGAGGCCAATCCGTACCTGGCCGCGTTCGCCGGCGGCGCGACCCTCGCCCGGTTGAACCCGGCGGCCCAGGAGGCGTTCTCACACCTCGGAGAGCAACTGGCCGAGTTGGCCAAGTTCGCGGCGCTGCTGGTGTTCGGTGCCCTGCTGACCCCGAACCTGTTCGCCAGCGTCGGAGTGGGAGGCTGGATCGTCGCCGTGCTCTCGCTGGTCCTGGTGCGTCCGCTGTCGCTGATCTTGTCGCTGACCGGCAGCAGTGGCCTGGAGCCCAAGGAGTTGTATGCGGCCGCGTGGTTCGGCCCCAAGGGTTTCGCCTCAGTGGTCTACGGACTCCTGGTGCTCCATTCGGGAATCCCGCAGGCCCAGGAGGCCTACGAACTGGTCGCGGTCTGCATCGGACTCAGCATCGTCGCGCATTCGAGCACCGACGTACCGGTCGCGCGACTGTTCAAGGTCGAGGACATCGCGGGACTGCCGGACGAGCGAGAGCGGCACCGCATGACGCGCTGATCACGAATGTGGAAGAGGCGGCCATTTCGCGCCCTGAGCCTGTCGAAGGGCAAGATCAACATGCTTCAACGAAGTCAACCTTCGAACCAGGATACGGAGTGCACGCGCCCTGAGCCTGTCGAAGGGCAAGGTCAACTCTGCAACCGAGCCGGTGACGCTTCGACAGGCTCAGCGAACGTAACCTCCGACGCCCCCGCGGAAGACGTTCGCGCCCTGAGCCTGTCGAAGGGCAAGATCAACATGCTTCAACGAAGTCAACCTTCGAACCAGGATACGGAGTGCACGCGCCCTGAGCCTGTCGAAGGGCAAGATCAACTCCGAACCGGCCGGTGCGCTTCGACAGGCCAGCGAACGTCAACCTTCGAACCCCGCAGGATACGGAGTGCACGCGCCCTGAGCCTGTCGAAGGGCAAGGTCAACTCCGCAACCCGGCCGGTGCGCTTCGACAGGCTCAGCGAACGTAACCTCCGACGCCCCCGCGGAAGAGACGTTTCGCGCCCTGAGCCTGTCGAAGGGCAAGGTCAACTCCGCAACCGGGCCGGTGCGCTTCGACAGGCTCAGCGAACGTAACCTCCGACGCCCCCGCGGAAGAGGCGTTTCGCGCCCTGAGCCTGTCGAAGGGCAAGATCAACATGCTTCAACGAAGTCAACCTTCGAACCAGGATACGGAGTGCACGCGCCCTGAGCCTGTCGAAGGGCAAGGTCAACTCCGCAACCCGGCCGGTGCGCTTCGACAGGCTCAGCGAACGTAACCTCCGACGCCCCCGCGGAAGAGGCGTTTCGCGCCCTGAGCCTGTCGAAGGGCAAGATCAACATGCTTCAACGAAGTCAACCTTCGAACCAGGATACGGAGTGCACGCGCCCTGAGCCTGTCGAAGGGCAAGGTCAACTCCGCAACCGGGCCGGTGCGCTTCGACAGGCTCAGCGAACGTAACCTCCGACGCCCCCGCGGAAGAGGCGTTTCGCGCCCTGAGCCTGTCGAAGGGCAAGATCAACTCCGCAACCGGGCCGGTGCGCTTCGACAGGCTCAGCGAACGTAACCTCCGACGCCCCCGCGGAAGAGGCGTTTCGCAAGGTCAACTCTGCAACCGGGCCGGTGCGCTTCGACAGGCTCAGCGAACGTAACCTCCGACGCCCCCGCGGAAGACGTTTCGCGCCCTGAGCCTGTCGAAGGGCAAGGTCAACTCCGCAACCGGCCGGTGCGCTTCGACAGGCTCAGCGAACGTAACCTCCGACGCCCCCGCGGAAGAGGCGTTTCGCGCCCTGAGCCTGTCGAAGGGCAAGATCAACATAGCTTCAACGAAGTAACCTTCGACCAGGATAAGGAGTGCACGCGCCCGAGCCTGTCGAAGGGCAAGGTCAACTCCGCAACCGGCCGGTGCGCTTCGACAGGCTCAGCGAACGTAACCTCCGACGCCCCCGCGGAAGAGGCGTTTCGCGCCCTGAGCCTGTCGAAGGGCAAGATCAACGTATGCTCACGAAGTACCTTCGACCCAGGAAAGGAGTCTCGCGCCCTGAGCCTGTCGAAGGGCAAGGTCAACTCGCAACCGGGCCGGTGCGCTTCGACAGGCTCAGCGAACGTAACCTCCGACGCCCCCGCGGAAGAGGCGTTTCGCGCCCTGAGCCTGTCGAAGGGCAAGGTCAACTCCGCAACCGGCCGGTGCGCTTCGATCGATCCGGCAGCGGGTCGCGATCTCGCTGCCCCCTTTCTCGTGTGAGACGATCGAATTGGTTCCGGCGCCAGGTCGGCCGATGGAGCGAGGACGGAACATCTGATGGACTGGTGGATGTGGGTGATCATTGCGGTCGTCGTGGTGATCCTGGTGATCGGCTCGATCCTCGTGGTGCAAGTGAGGCGTCGTCGTGGCGGAGTGATCAGCAACCGGAAAGCCGACAAGCGCGGGGCGGACCAGTGAGCACGTTGATGCGGGCGACCGAGCTGATCAAGCGGCCGGTGGTCACCCTGGCCGGCGAGGACGTCGCCCAGATCAAGGACATCGTGTACGCCGGACGGCGCGGGGCGGTCGTCGGCTTCACGCTCAACGGGCGCGGCCTGTTTGCCGGTCCGCTCAAGCAGGTGCTCGCCTGGACCAGCGTGCACGGGCTCGGTGCCGACGCCGTGATGATTGCCAGTGCCGATGACCTGGGCGAACCCGAAAGCCTGGTGGAGCCAGCCGAGGGCGGGGGCGCGGGAGGCGATGTCATGGGCTCGCGGGTGCTGACCGACACCGGCGTCGATCTCGGGGTGGTGAGCGAGGTGATTGTCGAGGTGGACCAGAGTGCCGACGTCGTGGGCTACGAGATCGATTCCACCGAAGCGCTGGGCCGGGATCGCCGGAAGGTGCTCATCCCGCTGCCCGACACCCTCGCCGTCTCCGGCGAATCGCTGATCGTCCCGGCGGCGGCGGTGGAATTCGTCGCGGACGACCTGGCTGGTTTCGGCGCGTCGGTCGAGGCCTTCCGGGCCCGGCTCCGGCAGTCCGAAATCGCCGCTGACGATCCGGAGGTCCAGTCATGAGATTCACCGAGGTGATCGGTCGGTCGGTGGTCTCGACGTCGGCCGCCGTAGCGGTCGGCAAGGTGAAGTCCCTCGTCGTTGACCCCAAGAGTGCGCAAGTCGTGGCCGTGCTGCTGAAGAAGACCGAGGGGGACGGTGAACTGCTCCTGTGGTCGGAGCTGACCGCCTTCGGTCCCGACGCCGTCACCGTCGCGGAAGCGAGCGCGATCCGAGTCGAGGATCCGTCGGTGGACAACCTGCTCGGGAAGGATCACGAGCTGAAGTCCAAGCGAGTCCTGACCGAGGACGGGTTCGAGCTGGGCAAGGTCGTGGACGTGGAGTTCGACCCCGACACGGGCACGGTGATCGCGCTCCTGCTCACCGACGAGTCGGTCGCCGGTGACCGGCTGCTCGGAGTCGGCTCGTACGCGGTGATCGTGGCCCGAGCGGATTGACCGGCTGATGCGGCTCAGGTGAGATTCGACAGGGCCGCCGCGACGGCGAACCCGAGGACCGTGGCCAGGCCTGCGAGGTTGCCGGCCTTCTGCTTGGCTTCCGGAATCATCGAATCCACCAGCATCACCAGCAAAGCACCAGCGGCGAAGGCGTCGATTCCCGCCTTGAGCTCGCCGCCGGCCACGTCGGCGATGGCGTAGCCCCCGAGCGTGGCCAGCGCGCACACCACCGAAACCCCCGCCCACAGGCCGAGGACCAGCCGCTTGGACTTGCCGCTCGAGCGCATGTCGCTGGCTGACCCGATCGACTCGGGCAGGTTCGAGACGAAGATGGCGATCAGCAAGGCGATGCTGACCCCCTGGCCGCTGGCCAGGCCGATGCCCAGCACCGCCTGTTCGGGAATTCCGTCGAGCAACGCGCCGACGGCCAGCGGAAGCCCGCTCGACCCGCCTCCGCCCCGGCCGCCGAGCTTGTCGACCCCTCGGTCGGCGGCGTAGAAAGCCAGGGCGCCGGCGGCGATGCCGATCGCCACCGACCAGGGACTGCCGATCCGCAGGCCTTCCTGGGCGAGCTCGAACGCCACACTCGAGATCAGCGCTCCGGCCCCGAAGGCCAGAACGGCACCGATCAGCCGGGGACGCCAGTTCCGGACGAGAGCCAGCACGGCCCCGAGGATCAGGGACGCCGCCGCGAGCCCGCCCCAACCCAGCGCGCTCAGCACTCGGGTTGGCCGTTCACCGGGTCGGCGAAGCCGTGGGCGTGGGGGTGGAGGGGGTCGGGGAGGACGATCCGGGGAGCGGCTCGGAGATGCTGGTGTCGACACTGCAGTTGGCCAGGTCCTCCTTCAGCCGTGGCTCGACCGGCTGCAAGCGGCGGACGAGATCGTCGAGGCGCTGCAGATCGACATCGCTGGCCGCCTCACCGACATCCCCCAACACCTCGTACACGTCCTGGGCCTCGTTGATGACGCGGAGGCAGGCGGCATTGACCCTCGCCTCGGCCGCGATCCGGAAGCTCGCTCGCGACGACGGGTTGCCTGGGTCCTCACCGCCGGTGTCGAAGTCCGGCGTGGTGAGGTTGAGGAGGCCCACGGCGAGGACGCCGACCACGATGCCGCCGCCGAAGATGAGCGCGGTGAACCACCATCGCGTACGCCATCCGCCGGTCCTAGCGGCGGACGCTGAGCCGGTCGTCGGCGACGGCTCACCACCACGAGCGGTCATGCAGCCTCCTCGGGTCGGCATAGGCCGAGCGGGTCCAGCATAGGCCCGGGTTATCCTGCCGTAAGCGACCCTCGGAAGGAGGCCCTCGTGGGTGTCTCCGCAGGGTTCCGGCGCCTGGGATCAGGCGTGTCCAGAGTGCTGGGGGCTGGAGGCCGGGCCTACCGCTCGGCGGTCACGGCCGGCCGCTGGGTGATCGTCGTGATCTGGGTCGCGGCGGCCGTCCTGGTCAATGTCGTGACGCCGGGGAGCGGTGGCGGCGGTGGCGGCTTCGGGGACCTCCTGCCCGCCGACAGTCGAGTGCTCCAGGTCGAGGAACGGATCCTGCGGGACTTCCGCGTACCGGTCCTGTCCGGGACGACGGTCGTGCTGCACGAGGAGAACGGACTGAGCGCCCTCACCCGGGTCGACTCGGTCCTGTGGGCCCTGGCGACGACCCAGAACGTGCTGGACGCGCCGGCGCCCCCGCAACCGGGACAGATCATCGCCGCCATCCCGGTGCCCACCGGGCGAGCCGACACCATGGCCACCTACGTCTACGTTTCCGACGGGACCGGCCTGCACAACACCGTGCGGTTGGCCAACGAGTACGCCGCGCACTTCCACAACCAACCCTCCGCCCGGGCCTATGTGACCGGCTTCGTCCCGGCCCAGGTGTCCCAGAGCCACTACCTGAGCGCACGGCTCGGCCTGTTCGAGATCGCCAGCCTGGTATTGATCCTGACCGTCGTGGCCCTGGCCTTCCGTTCGCTGCTCGCACCGCTCGTCGTGGTCGGCATGGCCGCCATCGGCTATCTGGTCTACTTTCCGTTGCTCTCCCGGTTGGCCGCAGGGCTGAACTTCGACGTACCGAGCCAGCTCGAACCGCTGCTGCTGGCCCTGCTCCTCGGCGTCGTGACCGACTACTGCGTGCTGTTCTTCTCCGATCTGCGGCACCACCTCGAAACCGAGCCGGACCAACGCGCCGCCACCAAGCTCGCGCTGAAGCGCAACGGGTCGGTGATCGCAGTGGCCGGCCTCACCGTGGCCGGCGGCACCATCTCCCTGCTCGCCGCGCCGTTCGCCATCTTCCAGGGACTGGGCCCCGCCCTGGCCCTGACGGTGCTCGTCGGTCTCGCCGTCTGTCTCACGCTGACGCCCGCGCTGATGACCATCCTGGGCTGGCGGCTCTTCACCGTGCTCCCCGTCCGGGGCTCCACGATCCAGGCGGTCACTGTTCTGGAAGGAGCCCGGCCGGAGGAGGTCAGGCGGCAGATGACCCGGGGCATCCACCTGCTCACCCAGCGCGGACCGGCCCTGCTGGCCCTGATCGCCGTGGTCGTGCTGTTGGGCCTGGCCGCCGTGCCGATGGCTCAGGTGCGCCTCGACCTGTCCTTCACCGCCGGGCTCCCGGCCGATGACGAGGTGGCCGAGGGCGCTCAGTTGCTCGCCGATGCCGGCCTGCGCGGGATCTCGGCGCCGACCGAGGTGCTCGTGGAGCAGCCGGGGGTGACTTCGCAGCTGCCCGGGCTGCTCCGCCTCGAGGAGCTCATCAGTCGAGAGCCCGGGGTGGTGCGCGTCCTCGGACCGGCCGATACGCCGCTGCGGAAGGCCCAGGGGCTCGTGCTGTCGCAAGGCGGGGACGCGGCGCGCTACATCGTGGTCTACGACAGCGACCCGCTGGCCGCCCAGGCGATCAGCAACGTCCGGACTCTGGAGGCCGACCTGCCCCGGCTGGCGCGCGAGGCCGGCCTCCCCGACGCCGCGGTCTCGGCCACCGGCCAGACGTTGATCGCGTCCGAGGTCGCCGAGCTCACCCGATCGAGCCTCACCGCAACGCTGCTGACCGCGCTGATCGTGGAGCTGGCCATTCTCATCCTCTACCTCCGCGCGGTGGTCGCGCCCTTGGTCCTGTTGGCCGCCAGCGCGCTCAGCGTGGCGGCGGCCATCGGGCTGACGACGTTGCTGTTCCAAGGCATCCTGGGTGGCCAGGGCCTCACCTTCTACGCGCCGTTCTCAGCGGCCGTTCTCCTGATCGCCCTGGGCTCGGACTACAACGTGTTCGCGGTCGGCTCGATCTGGTCCGAGGCGTCCCGGCGTCCGCTGGCCGAAGCTCTGGAGATAGCGGTGCCACATACGTCCAAAGCCATCACCACCGCCGGGCTCATCCTGGCCGCGACCTTCGCCCTGGTGGCCATCATCCCGTTGGCGACCTTCCGGCAGATCGCCTTCGCGATGACCGTCGGGCTGTTGCTGGACACGTTGCTCATTCGGCCGATCCTCACCCCCGCCGTGCTCACGCTCCTGGGTCGGGCCGCAAGCTGGCCGAGCCACCGCATCACCACCACCCCCCGGTCCGCCGAGTCGGTCGACAAGGAGTTCGGATGACTGACTCGACGAGGCGGACCCGCCGCACCCGGTCCGGAGGGCGCCGACGGCGCGTCCTCCCGGTGGCGGCCGTGATCCTGGCGGTCGTGGCGTTCTTGTGGGGGGCTGACGCGCTGGCCCGCTTGGGGGCGGAGTCACAGGTCGCCCGCGTCGTACAGGGCGCCACCGGAGCCGAGAGCCCACCGCAGGTGGTGGTCAGGGGGGCCTTCTTCTTGCCCCAGGTGATCCGGGGCGCCTACCGCGAGGTCGACGTCGTGACCGTCGGGCTGACCAGCGGACCGTTACGAGTGGAGCGGGTCGAGTCCCAGCTGACCGATGTCCGGGTGCCGTTCCACGACGTCCTGGTCCGCGACATCCGGCGGATCGGCATCGGCCGATCGGTCGAGCGAGTGACCCTGCGGTACGACGACCTGAACGCCTATTTCAGCGGCACCGGACGGCAGATCTCGCTCGCACCGGCAGACGGCGGGCTGGTCGAGGTCACCGGCTCGGTCGACGTGTTGAACCGCCACCTCACCGTCCGCACCGATGTCCTGCTGTCGGTTGCCGACGGGGACCTTCGGCTGACGCCGCAGACGATCGACACGGCCGGCGTCACGCTCGGCGCGGCCGGTCGGGCGCTGCTGGCCCAACGCCTCACCCTGTCGGTCCCGCTCGGCACCCTCCCGTTCGGGCACGACCTGACCCAGGTGGCCGCCGGCCCGGATGCCTTGGCGATCACGGCGACCGGCTCGGCCATCGTCGTCCAACCCTGACCGGTCGCATCAATCCTGCTGGTGTCTGGGGAGGGTGAAACTCACGACCGCTCCGGGGTCGGCGCAGCGGGCTTCGACCCGGCCGCCGTGGGTTTCCACGATGGCCTTGACGATCGCGAGCCCGAGACCGGTGCCGGCCGGACCCGCCGGGCCGCGCCGGAAGCGCTCGAATGCGTGATCGCCGAACCCGTCGGGGAAACCTGGGCCGTGGTCGCGGACCGAGACGTGGACCTGATCAACTCCCCCCTCAGCGGTCACCTCGATGGCCCCCTCGCCGTGCACGAGGGCGTTGTCGATCAGGTTGGTCAGGGCCAGATCCAACCGGGATCGGTCGGCGTCGATCATCAACTGCTGCGGTGACATGGCCGTGGGGGGCGGTCGGTGCACCGAGATGGTGCGGCCGGCCGCCGCGATCCGGGGTGCGGAGCGGGCCGCCACCGAGGCCAGGACCTCGGCGCCGTCGAGGGCTTCCCGGTGGAGCGTGAGTTGATCTTCGTCGGCCGCGGCCAGGATCAACAGGTCGTTGACCAACTTGGTCAGCCGATCGGCCTCCTGGCCGGCGGACAGCAGGGCGACCCGCAAACTTTCCCGATCGTCAGGAGTCAGCAGGGCCAGCTCGATCTCGCTCTTGATGATGGTCAGCGGCGTACGCAGCTGGTGGCTCGCGTCGGCCACGAACGCCCGATCCCGCTCGATCGCCCGGCGCTCGGTCAGCTGCGCGCTGCGAATCCGTTGCAGCATGGAGTTCAGCGTGGCTCCGAGCCGCCCGAGCTCGTCGTCGACGGGCGACTCCGGCAGCGCCGCGTGGCCGAGCAGCGCGAGTTTGTCGTCGTCGAGCAGCGCGAGCTCGTCGGCGGTGATCGACTCCGCGCGCCGGCGCAACACTTCGACCGGACGCAAGGCCAATCCGGTCACCCAGTAGCCGACCACGCTGGAGCTGGCCAGGGCCAAGGTGAAGCCGACGATCTCCAGCGTGCGGAGAGCCGAGAGGGCCTCGTTCCGCTCGTCGAGCGACGTCCCGACGACCACGATCCGGACCCCGTCACCGTGCGGTACCGGGAACGCCAGCAGCCGGATCGACTCGTCGAGCGCTTCGTCCCCGCGCCGGTCCTCCAGCACGGGACCGCGGCGCGCCGCCCGCAGTTGATCATCGGTCAGCAGCCGGACATTCGCGTACGCGCTGGCGGCGAGCACCGTGCCGTCGGCGGTGAGGATCTGGGCCATGCTCTCGTCGGCTTCCAGATTGGGATCGGGCGGGCCGGACAACGAGGCCTCGGTCTGCGCGGCCAGCGGCACGATCTCGGCCGATCTCGCCCAGAGCCCGTGCTCCATCGCCCGATCCAACTTGGCCTCGAACTGCAAGTTGAGGAAGATTCCGACCGCGGCCAGAACCACGGCCGAGGCCGCCGCGAAGGCTGCGGTCACCCGCCACCGGATCGGCAGCCTCCTCATCCCCGCCCACCGGCCTCGATCCGGTAGCCGACCCCGCGTACCGTCTGCAGGCTGGCGGTGCCGAACGGCTTGTCGATCTTGTGCCGGAGGTAGCGCACGTAGACGTCAACGATGTTCGACCGGTTCTCGTAGGCCTGGTCCCAGACCGATTCGAGGAGCTGAAAGCGGGTCATCGCCTGTCCGGGGCGGCGCATCAGCGTCTCGAGCAGCGCGAACTCCGTCGTCGTCAACTCGATGCCGACGTCGCCGCGGCAGACGGTGCGGGCGGCCGGGTCGAGGGCCAGATCGCCGACCGCGAGCACGGTCGGCCGGCTGACCGCACCTCGGCGGGCGAGGGCGTGCAGCCGGGCCACCAGCTCCGCGAATTCGAACGGCTTCGGCAGGTAGTCGTCGGCCCCACCGTCGAGGCCGTTGATCCGATCGGCGACCGTGCCGAGGGCGGTGAGCATCAGGATCGGGACCGGGCTGCCCGCGTCCCGCAGCTCCTGACATACCTGCAGGCCGCTGATGTCGGGCAGCATCACGTCCAAGACGACCAGGTCGTACGCGACGGCGTCGGCCATCCACAGCGCATCCTGACCGGTCGGGGCGATGTCGGCGGCGAACCCGTAGGCGGTCAGCCCCCGGCGGAGCAGCGCAGCGAGCTTGGCCTCGTCCTCGACGATCATGACCCGCATCTGCCCATGCTGCCAGCCGATCGATGAGAGCGCGATGAGAAGGGCGGTCTCACCGATTTCTCACCCGCTCGGGTGTTCGTTGAGCGACAGGACCGGAATCCGCCGGTCCGCCCACGAACGGAGATCATCATGTCCATTCCTGCTCCTGCCGCTCGCGTACGGCGGCCCGCAACGGTCCTGACCGCGCTGGGGCTGACCCTCGCCGCCGCCTCCTGCGGCATCGGCTCGGCCGTCGACCCAGCCGCCGCCGGTGGCCCGACCGCGCCCGTGACCGCTATTCCCGGAACCCCTGTGCCGGTGACCGCTGGTCCCACGCCTTCCGCGGCCGGCGGTGGTGATCTTCCGCAGGGCAGTGAGCCGGTGACCTTGGACCCGGCGAACTTCACCACCGACATCACCAATCCCTACTGGCCGATGACCCCGGGCAGCGTCTGGGAGTACGTCGAGACCAATACCGAAGGCAGCCGCGAGGAGGTGACGGTGACGGTCACCACCAAGACCAAGAAGATCGCGAACGGGATCACCGCTCGCGTGATCCGCGACGAGGCTCGCGCGAACGGCGAGCTGACCGAGGCCACCGACGACTGGTACGCCCAGGACCAGATCGGCAACATCTGGTATCTCGGCGAAGCCACGGCCGAATACCAGAACGGCAAGGTGTCGAAGACCGCGGGATCGTTCGAAGCCGGCGTCGACGGGGCCCAGCCGGGCATCGCCATGCCGGCCAACCCGGTGGCGGGAATGAGCTACCGCCAGGAGTACCTGGCCGGCGTGGCTGAGGACCGTGGTGCGGTGGGCAGCGTCGGGCTGGAGCAGGTCCAGGTGCCGTTCGGTTTCTTCGACAAGAACGTGTTGATGACCCGCGACCTGGTCCCGCTCGAACCGAAGGTGCAGGAGCTCAAATTCTTCGCCCCCGGCGTCGGTCCGGTGCTGAGCGTCCATCTCGACGGCGTCGGCGGCCGGTCGGAATTGATCAAGTACACCCAGGGCTGACTGACCGCCACGGTCACCGTGGCGCTGAATCAACGAACGATTCAGCGTCTCTCGCAGGCGACCCCGTCCTTGTCACGGTCACGCGCCTTGTTCAACGTGTACAACTTTTTGTGGCGCAGGAAATTCGTGACCGGCTCGGTGCTGCCGCTGACGTGGTCGACCGCGCCGGGTCGTCCCACGCCGTGCCGGTGCACCTTGTTCAACGCCTTGCAGTTCTTGTACTTCACCAGCTTGACCGGTGCCGCGACGGTGATGCTGATCTTGGCCGAACCGGCGGCCACCTCCGAGCCGTCCGGCGCTAACCGTTCGCGTTCAACGTCAGTCGGGAACGCTCCCGCCGCCCATCCGGTTTCACCGAGTCGTCCGATCTCACCAGCCGTCCCGCACGTCGGTGAGGTCTTGATGCTCAGTTGATACGCGTCTGTATCGCACCGGTGTGATCAAAATGCCCACCACTCTGCACGGTGCGAATCGGCGGAGCTGTATCGGTGAAGGGGATCAATAGTGGGCAGTCTTTGACTCAACGACGACCCGGTCATTTCTGGAACCGTCAAATCTCTCGTAGGCGCGACCGCTCGGGGCAATTGCGCAGGTCGATTTCGCCGGAATCTACGATCCGAACTTGGCCGCCGTGCCAACGCCCAGTTGGCTGGGCGGGCCTGAAACGTTCCCGCGGGAACGTGCGTGACCCCCAGCCCAGATGGCCGGATGGAGCTTCCGGACGGCTTGAGCACCGCTCAGGGACGAGACCGCACAACCAGTGCGCTGATCGAGAAGCCAACCATTCGGGATCGACAGCTCAGGCCGGGCGCAGGGATTCGGCAATGTGGAGCAACTCGGCCGGGCTGAGGAGCTGGTCTCCGTCGCAGCTGGTGCCGGTCGTCAATTCGATGCTGTGCTCGTCGACGGTCCAGACATAGGCCCAGCCGGATGCCTTCTTGCTCCTGCCGATGCGGTACAGGTTGGCCGTTGCCGAGCCGATGGCAACGCTCCGGATCCTGGCTTCGGGGTGAAAGCGGTCGGAGGTGGCCGGTCCGAGGCGGATCTGGACCGAGCTGGGCCTCGGTTCGCAGCTGTCCGGTTTGGTATTCGGCCGAAGTACAAAGCGTGTCGTGTCCCAGGTGGTGGTGACACCGACGTCGGCGGGGGTCGACCCAGATCCCACCGAGGAGCCCGTCTCCGACAAACCGGTGTAGTCGGCCGGCAACGACGGCACCAACAGGCGGGCGCCGTCGAAGGGAATCTGCTGGCGGCCGCCGGCCCAAATCGTGCGGTCACCGATCGGCCGGCCCAGCCGGGCGGCAACCGTCGACGGAATACCCACCCCTGGGCAATCGCTGCGGCGGAGCCGGACAATCACCGTCGCGTCGATCCGTGTCGGCGTCTCATTGATGACCAACCGCGCGGAGCCGTCGCACAGACCGCCGACATAGCTGACGACCAAGCCCTGGTGATCTGGGTCGGATCGGATCCCCTCGATCACGTTCGAGCTGAGCGAGACCGACGTGCAACCAGACAAACCGCACTGGACCAGCAGGAGCCCCGCGACACCGAGCGTGCTGAGTATTCGCTTTCGCATGTCACACCCATCTCGTCTTTAGAGCCTATGCCCGCGATTAGAGCCTTTGCCCGCGACCACGGACTGACCCGCTTCCGGCCGTTTTTTCTTGACTCATTCCACATTGCGGGTGACTGCCGGGAGGGCCCGATTCCAGGACACGCAAATCGCGTTGGCAGATGATTGGCAGAACGCTAGAGTTATTGGTCACGCGGACCCGAATGCGGGGGCATCGGTCTTCGGCAAATACTCGGCGGGCGCGAAGACTCGGGACAGACGTGAAGACTGCGGAAATTTCCATTCCCGGACGGATGTTTGTCTGCTATCGCCGCGAAGCCGCCGCGTACCCGGCTGCGCTCGTCTACGACCGGCTCTGTCACGAATTCGGCGAGTCGATGATCTTCAAGGATGTCGATAGCATCCGCGCGGGCGAAAATTTCGTCAAACGGATGACCGCGGAGGTCAGTCGCAGCGAGATACTGCTCGCGGTCATCGACCCGGAATGGACCAGTGTCGTCAATAGCGACCGACGACCTCGACTCGATAATCCTCGGGATTTCGTGCGCATCGAGATCGAGACCGCATTGGCCCGTTCCCTCGTGGTCATTCCGATCCTGGTCGATGACGCACGCATGCCGCTGGTCGAGGAACTCCCGGAGAGTCTGGCGCCGCTGGTCGAGATCCAGGCGTACGACCTCGGTTCGACGCACGCCAGTCGTGATGTGGACGGCCTGGTCACGCGTATTCGCGAGATCCTTGGCGAACTCGCCGCCCGAGAGGATCTGATCGCCACGAGAATCGAGGAGCACACGCCGGCGCCGCCCGTTTCTCCCGCGCCGTCGCCCCGTCCGACCTCACCGACTTCACCAGTCGCACACCCCGGGCCGATCTGGTCGGTCTCCCCGGCCATGCATGAGGTGGTCTGGTCGAATCCCGATCCAGAACCGCCATCCGAGGCCAGATCGACGGGAGGTCGGCGGCGGATGTCCCGGCGCGGCCGGTTCATCGTCATCCTCGCCGCGGTGCTGCTCACGCTGATCGGTGGCTCGGTAGCGGTGCTCGTTCCGTGGAACGACAGTGTCACGCTCCCGCGCTCCGCGAAGCCACTGCCGGACGGGACGATGGTGTGGCGTTACGAAGTGCGACCGAAGCTCACCGAAATCGGCCTGCTCGAGGTCAGCGGAAAGCTCGGCAAGACAATCGTCACCGGCCCGGGGAATATTGGCCCGACTCTTTCCCCGGACCGTCGGACGGTGTTCTACGTCCATCGCGACACCACCGCGTCGGCACTGCACGCCATCAGCGCCGATGGAGCGAACGACGTCCTGCTGTTCACAGCGAGCGAGACGTGCCCCACCGTCCGGCGTCCCGCCTGGGGCAATGCGCGGGACCATCGCCATGGCCTGCGGGCCCGACGCGACGGGATCCTCATCCCTGAATGCGATGAGTCTCGACGGACGCTTGATCCGGGTGCTCGATACGGGAGTGATCGGTGATCCGACGTTTACCCGGGACGGGCGCAGCGTCATCTATTGGCGTGCGAAGACAATGACGAAAGACGGTGGCGGAGCGCTCTATTCCGTCGCCGCGGACGGATCGGCGCCGCCGCGACGGCTGACCCAGGGGGTCGACGGTGAAGACGCCGAGCCGGACAGTTCGCCGGTGGCTGACCAGATCGTCTACCGGCACGCAAATAGCGACGGCAGCATGGGACTCCGGACGCTCGACCTCAAGTCGGGCCTCGACATAGGCATCACCACCAGCGGTCTCCGGGATCAGGATCCGTCCTTTTCTCCCGACGGATCGCGCCTGGTGTTCAAGCGCGGCACCGCAGCCGAAACCGATCCGTTTATCGCCGATCTGAACGGCACCGGTCTCCAGAACGTGACTGAGCACCCGGGAGCCGACAGCGCGCCGGCGTGGACCGCGCGATGACCGCGCCACGGGAAGGGTGAGGCCATGAAGCGGGCACTGCTGATCGGCATCGATTCCTACCGGAACTTCCCGCCCCTCCGGGGGT
Organism: uncultured Actinomycetota bacterium; assembly: GCA_963731295.1. Lineage (GTDB taxonomy): Bacteria > Actinomycetota > Actinomycetes > Propionibacteriales > Propionibacteriaceae > Microlunatus. Next base: position 152,262 of record CAVSUP010000002.1, on the reverse strand, counting down.
GCGTCAACGACGTCAAGGCCCTCAGCCCACTGCTCAAGCGACACGAGAACGGAGAACGGAATTTCGACGTACGCCTGATGACCGGAGGCAGCCACAGCGTTACCGCCATCAATCGGGAGCAGGTGCTCGGCGGGGTCAAGTCACTGTTACGGCCGGGCGCCGACTTCGCCCTGCTGTACTTCGCGGGCCACGGCACCGGCGACGGAAGCGACGTCCGGCTGGTCACGTCCGAAGGGACGCCGACGACGCCGGGGGTCGCGTTCAGCGAGATCGCGGACCTCATCGCCCGCTCCGAAGTCGACGAGATCGTCGTGCTGCTGGACTGCTGCTTCGCCGGTGGAGCCGGCACGATCGCTGCTCTGACGACCGACTCCGCCGTCGTCCGCCACGGCGTCGCGATCTTGACCGCGAGCCGGAGCGACCAGATCTCGCACGAGACCAGCGGCCGCGGATCGTTCTCGGTCATCGTCGAGGGTGGGCTCGAAGGCGGCGCCGCCGACGTTCTCGGCAGTGTCAACGTGTCCGGCCTCTACTCCTACATCTCGGAATCGTTCGACGCCTGGGAGCAGCGGCCGACGTTCAAGGCCAATATCGAGCGGCTCCAGCCCATCCGGGAGTGCCTGCCGGTCGTCTCGCTCGACACGCTGCGCAAGTTTCCCGAGTGGTTCCCCGCTCCGACCGACCACTACGCCCTCGACCCCTCGTACGAGCCGGATGCCGATCCGGCCCATTCCGAGCACGAGAAGATCTTCGCCCAGCTGCAGCGCTGCCGCGCGGCCAAACTCGTCGTACCGGTGGGCGAGGACCACCTCTACTACGCGGCCATCCGGTCGAAATCCTGCGCGCTGACCCCGCTCGGCCGGCACTACTGGACCCTGGCCACCAAAGAACAGCTGTGATGTACACCGTCGGGATCACCGGGCACCAGGCGATCCCGGACGAGGCCCGGGACCACATCGTGTCCGTACTCACCGAGGTGGCCGAGGCCCATCGCGGCGGGGAGGTCGTCAGCAGCCTCGCCGCCGGTGCCGATCAGCTCTTCGTGACGATCGCGCTGGCCCACGACTTCGCCCTCCGGGTGCTGATCCCTTCCGCGGACTATGAGTCGACCTTCGACGCGGCCGGCCGCGCCGGCTTCGAGGAGTTGCTCGGCCGCGCCCGATCAGTCATCCGGCTCGCGTACGCCGAACCGAGCGAAGAAGCGTTCATGGCCGGCGGGGTCGCCGTGGTCGACCGCTGCGACCTGCTGATCGCCGTCTGGGACGGTGAACCCTCCCGCGGTCTCGGTGGCACGGCCGACGTCGTGGAATACGCCCGCGACCAAGGACGCGAGGTGCGGATCATCTGGCTGGATGGGGTACGCCGCGGCTGACCCCTCCAGGGTCTTTCTTGACTCATTCAAGATTAGGGGCCAGGATGGTTCTATGGAACTCACCGGTCTGGCGCATGAGCTCCGCGCCGTCGGCCTGCGCGCCACCCAGCCTCGGATGGCGGTGCTGAGGGCGGTCCGCGAGATCCCGCACACCGACACCGACACCGTGACGAGTGCCGTACGCGTCGCCCTGCCGGACGTGTCTCATCAGGCCGTCTACGACTGCCTCCGGGCCCTCACCGCCGCGGGGATGATCCGCCGGATTCAGCCGGAAGGGCATGTCGTCCGGTACGAGTCCCGGGTTGGCGACAACCATCACCACGTCGTCTGCCGCTCGTGCGGCGCCATTGCCGATGTCGATTGCGCCGTCGGTTCGGCTCCGTGCCTGACCGCATCGGCCGACCACGGCTTCGCGATCGATGAGGCCGAGATCATCTACTGGGGTCGCTGTGCGACCTGCGCCTCCAGTGCCTGACCACTCCCGACAACCGCCCACACCGAATTCACTGACAAGGATGCGCATGACGGACCAACTCCCGGTCGACGAGACCGGCACCCAACACCACACGTCCGACCAGCCGGACGCCGTCGTCGGCGAGATCAACGAGCCGCAGCCCGAGTCCGGTGCCTGTCCGGTGGCTCACGGCCGGGCCACGCACCCGACCCAGGGTGACGCCAACCGTGGGTGGTGGCCCGACCGGCTGAATCTCAAGATCCTGGCCAAGAACCCGGCGGTTGCCGACCCGATGGGCGCGGACTTCGACTACGCTGCCGCGTTCTCCACCCTCGACCTGGCCGCGGTCAAGGCCGACATCGCCGCGGTGCTGACCACCTCACAGGACTGGTGGCCGGCCGACTTCGGTCACTACGGTCCGCTGATGATCCGGATGGCCTGGCACAGTGCCGGCACCTACCGGATCGCCGACGGCCGCGGCGGAGCGGGTGCGGGCCAGCAGCGCTTCGCCCCGCTCAACAGCTGGCCGGACAACGGCAACCTCGACAAGGCGCGGCGGCTGATCTGGCCGGTCAAGAAGAAGTACGGCCGGTCGCTGTCCTGGGCCGACCTGTTCATCCTGACCGGCAACGTCGCGCTCGAAACCATGGGCTTCGAGACCTTCGGGTACGCGGGCGGTCGCCCCGACGCCTGGGAGCCGGATGAGGACGTCTACTGGGGCCCGGAGCAGGCCTGGCTCGGCGACGAGCGCTACACCGGCGATCGGGAGCTGGAATCCCCGTTGGCCGCGGTGCAGATGGGTCTGATCTACGTCAACCCGGAGGGCCCGAACGGCGAGCCCGACCCGCTAGGGTCCGCGATCGACATCCGCGAGACCTTCGCCCGGATGGCCATGAACGACGAAGAGACCGTGGCGCTGATCGCCGGCGGCCACACCTTCGGCAAGACCCACGGGGCCGGACCGGCCGAGCATCTCGGCCCGGAGCCCGAGGGTGCCGACCTGAACGAGATGGGCCTCGGCTGGTCCAGCACGTACGGCACCGGCAAGGGCGCCGACGCGATCACCAGCGGGCTCGAGGTGACCTGGACGGCCACGCCGACCCAGTGGGACAACGGCTTCTTCGACAACCTGTTCGGCTACGAGTGGGAGCTGATGACCAGCCCGGCCGGCGCCCACCAGTGGCAGCCCAAGGACGGCGCCGGGGTCGACGCGGTGCCCGGTCCGGAGGCTGCCTCGCCTCGCCGCGTACCCACCATGTTGACCACCGACCTCGCGTTGCGCCTCGACCCGATCTACGGGCCGATCTCGAAGCACTTCCACGAGAATCCGGAGGAGTTCGCCGACGCGTTCCGCCGGGCCTGGTTCAAGCTGACCCACCGCGACATGGGCCCGATCCAGCGCTACCTCGGCCCGGAGGTGCCGGCCGAGGAGCTGATCTGGCAGGACCGCGTACCGGCGGTGGACCACGACCTGATCGACGAGGCCGACGTCGCCGCGCTCAAGCAGTCGATCCTCGGCTCGGGCCTGACCGTGCCTCAGCTGGTCTCGACCGCCTGGGCCTCGGCCTCGACCTTCCGCGGTAGTGACAAGCGGGGCGGCGCCAACGGGGCCCGGATCCGGCTCGCGCCGCAGTCCGGCTGGGCGGTCAACGACCCGGGCGAGCTGGCCGGCGTCCTCCGCGTCCTGGAGGGGATCGCGACGTCGTTCAACGACGGGCAGACCGGCGGCAGGCGGGTCTCACTCGCCGATCTGATCGTGCTCGCCGGCTCCGCCGCGGTGGAGAAGGCCGCCGCCGACGGTGGACACCCGGTCACGGTCGGCTTCACCCCCGGTCGTACGGATGCCACGGCCGAGCAGACCGACATCGACTCGTTCGCCGCCCTGGAGCCCACGATCGACGGCTTCCGCAACTACGCGGGCAAGGGTTCCCGGCTTCCAGCCGAATATCTGCTGGTCGATCGGGCCAACCTGCTGACCCTGAGCGCACCGGAGCTCACCGTGCTGGTCGGCGGCCTCCGGGTCCTCGGGGCCAATCAGGGCGGCTCGACGCACGGCGTGCTCACCGAGCGCGTGGGCGTACTGACCAATGACTTCTTCGTCAACATCCTCGACACCGACGTCCTGTGGTCGGGGACCGGCGAGGGGGCCGACACCTTCGAGGGTCGCGTCGACGGCTCCGTGGTCTGGACCGGCACTCGCAACGATCTGGTCTTCGGCTCCAACTCCGAGCTCCGGGCCGTCGCCGAGGTCTACGCCTCCGACGATGCCGCGGCGAAGTTCGTCAGCGACTTCGCCGCCGCCTGGACCAAGGTGATGGAGCTGGACCGCTTCGACCTGCGGTAGCCGCTGCGACGAGTGCCGGATAGTTGCCGCCCCTGATGGGGCAGACCGGCAACTATCCGGCACTCTCGCGACTTCTTCACCGGATGGTGTACCCGCCGTCGACCAGCAGGTCGGCCCCGTTGATCATCCGAGCGCCGTCGCTGGCCAGGAACACGGCAGCGGCGGCGATCTCGTCAGGCCGCGCGAACCGCCCGGTCGGAATCTGCGCCTTCAGAGCATCGCCGTCGGGGTTGTCCCAGAACTCCCGTCCGAGCGCAGTGAGCACGACCGTCGGGCTGATGGTGTTGGCGGTGACTCCACGCCCGGCCCACTCCAGCGCCAGCACCTTCGTCATCCCGACCAGCCCGAACTTCGAGGCGCAGTACGCGACATGTCCCGCCAGCGCCACGGTGGCCGCCTGGGAAGCCAGGCTGATGACCGTGCCGTGGCCTTGCGCCAGCATGACGCGGCCGGCGTGTTGACTCACGGTGAAGGCACCGGTCAAATTCACCGCGATGGTGGTATCCCACTGGGCGCTGGTGAGGTCCTCAGCCGGACCGAGAACGGCCAGCCCGGCGCAGTTCACCAGGACGTCGATGCGCCCGAAGCGGGCGACCACTTCCCCGACGGCGCTGGCGACCCCACCGTCGTCGGTCACGTCGCAGGCCATCGCGGCCGCCACCACGCCCGCCTCGACCCGGCCCTGAGCAGCACTAATCTCGCGGTCGAACACGACAACGGTCGCACCCTGGCGCGCGTACGCGTCGACGATTGCTTGCCCGATACCCGAGGCGCCGCCCGTCACCACCGCGACCTTGTTCTTCAGCGAGAAGCTCAAATCAACCGACGGTTCGGACACACGCCGAACGCTAGCGGATGCGGCCATCGAACCGGAGTCGGCACCGGGCCGGCGCTGCTCCGCGGCCTCTTGACGCGACTCTTGGTTCCGACCCACAATCGGGGCGAGTGGAGGACATTCGATGCTCGCTGAGCTGCTCAATCGTGATCTGGTCATGAGCTATGGGACCGAGGTGGTTTCTGCACTGACGCAGGATGCCGACCCTGACGACCAGAGCGTTCGCGACGTGGTCTTCGCGCTTCAAGGCGCAGCTCAAGTGCCCAGTTCGAGGCTCAGCCCGAACGACCGCGTGGCTTTTGTTCCGTCACACCCCCAGCTGAGCCTGATTCAGGCGATCGTCGACCAAAGGGTGCACGAAGGCAGCCCTATCGGTGCGGCGCGAAGCCGGTCAACCCGGGATCGCGTGCGGCTCAGGGCGCCGGAGGGCGACACCTCGCCCCTGGTGACCAGAGAACTCGTTCGCGGGCGGGACGACGGGCTGCGGCAACGGGATGTCGACGCGTTTGAACCTCGGGACCCGAAGTGGTGGGCGAAGGTCAGCTGGGAGGTCGTTCGTTATCTCGGGAAACGACGGAAATTCTCGATTCCGGAACGGGAGCCGGAAAGCTTCAACCTTGATCCGCACGCCCGGGTGATCTTGGTCGGCGACTGGGGCACCGGGGCCGCCGCCGCCGTCGCGGTCGCGAACGCGGTCCGCTCGTGGATGCTGGCCGCCGGCGACCGGCAGTGTCATGTGATCCATCTGGGTGACGTCTATTACGCCGGGACGAAATGGGAGGCCGAACATCGCTTCCTGACGCCGTGGCCGGTGAGGGCGGGCGAGGCCGATCGCTACTTCTCGTGGTCGCTGAACGGGAACCACGACATGTATGCGGCGGGTGAGGGTTTGTTCGAGGTCACGCTGAAGGACAAGCGCTTCCAGCGGCAGCACACCGTCGCAGGACCGAACGAGGCCACCTCACTCTTCAGGCTCGTAAATCCGAAATGGCAGATCCTCGGTCTGGACACGGCGTGGAAGTTTCACCTCGCGGATCCCGGAAATATGCACGGGGCGCTCGGCGGGTGGCAATCGCCATGGCTGGCCCATCGAGCGGCGGACGGACCCGAGACGATCTTGCTCTCTCACCATCAGCCCTTTTCGCGTACGCTCCCCTATCCCGCTCTGGTCACCCCGGAAAAGAATCTGGCGGCCGAGGCCCGCGGAGCCTTGGACCGCGGGGTGGCGGCCTGGTTTTGGGGACATGAACATCGCTGCATCAGTTTCCCGGATCCCGATCTCGCCGGCTTGAGCTATGGCGCCTGTATCGGAAATGGTGCGATGCCGCAGGAAGAGGGAAAGGCGCTGGCCGGCGGCACCGAATGGGAATTCCGGCAGACCCGACCGCCAGATCCGGATGGTGAGCTCTGGCGCGTGTGCGGCTTTGCCGTCTTGGACTTTCACGGCGATGATCGGCCGACCATCACCTACGTCGATCAGCACGGCGCGCCCTGTCGCGATGCCGACACCCTCGAGCCAGCACCCAGGCCCGTCGTCTAGGCCTGTTTGCTCCGTTTGCTCCGTTTGCTCGCCCGTTTGCTCCGTTTGCTCAGGCTCGCGGCCGCAATAGCGGGAGCAAGGCTGAACAAACGGAGCAAACAGGAGCCGGAGCCGGGGTGAGACCCGAGCCGGGGTTTAGACGAGGCCCTTCTCGGTGAGCCAGTCCTTGGCGGCGGTGCTGGCCGAGGCCTTCTCCTTGCCTTCGACCCGATCGCGGAGCGCGATGAGGTCTTCGGTGGTGAGCTGGGCGGAAACGTTGTTGAGGGTCTCGCCCAGGGCGTCGGTGTAGACCGAGTCAGCGATGAGCGGTAGCGACGTTCTGCGAGGAGATCATGTTCTTGGGATCTTCGAGCACCACGAGGTTGTTGGCGACCAGGGCCGGCGAGGTGGTGTAGATGTCGGCCACCTGCACCGTGTCGTCGACGAGCGCCTTGACGGTGTCCGGTCCGCCGAAGTCCTCGATGGGGACGAACGTGACCTCCTTGCTCTTCGTGCCGACCCCGTAGATGTCCTTCAGGCCGGGGATGCCGTAGCCGAGCTCACCGAACTGCGGGTTCGCGCCGAGCTTGAACGGGACGATCTTGCTCAGGTCACCGATCGAGGTGAGCCCCTTGTCGTCCGCGGTCTTCTTCTTGACCACGTACGCGTCCTTGTCCTCGGCGGCGGCCGAATTGAGGACCCGAAGCTTGTCCTTGGCCACGGCGTCCACGAGGGACTTGTCGACGTCCGCGGTCGTCCGCTCGGTGTACTTGGGGTTGTAGAACGCCAGGAGATTCCCGTTGTACTCCGGGATCAGGTTGATCGAGCCGTCGCGGAGGGCGGGGATGGTCTGCTGCCGCGGTCCGATGTTGAATTTGGTCTCGACCTGGTTGCCCTTGGCCGTGAGGGCCTGGGCGTAGATCTCGCCGAGGATCTCGCTCTCGGGAAAGGCGAACGACCCGACCACGATCTTGCCGGCGGGCGCCGAAGAGGCGGGCGGAGCCGCGGTGGGGTCACTGGAGCCGCAGGCCGCGAGGGTGGTGACCAGGGCGAACGCGATCGTGCCGGCCGCGATTCTGGCCAGCTGCCCCGCGGTCGGCCGGTGGAGGGTCGCGCGGTGGGGGGTAGGGCGTTGGAGGAGTGACATGACGTGGTTTTCCCTTCGTCTCACGCGGGGGTGCGCGTGCTGGTTCTCGGAGAGCGAATGATGCGAGGACGTCGTACGGCGGTGCTGTCGGTCAGCCCCTTCGTGGCCGTGGCCCGTTGGATCAGGGCGAAGATCCCGTCGAGTACGAGAGCGAGGGCAGTGACCAGTACGGCACCGCCCAGGATCAGATCGTAGTCGTTGAGCCCGATCCCACTGGTGATGATGCGACCGAGGCCGCCCAGCCCCGCGTACGAGGCGATGGTCACGGTAGCGACGACTTGGAGGACGGCCGCGCGGATCCCGCCGACGATCAGCGGCAGGGCCAGGGGAATCTCCACCTGGGTGAGGATCTGCCATTCGGTCATCCCGTTGGCCCGGGCGGCGTCGATGGTCTGCCGGTCGACCGACTCCAGACCGGAGTACGCCCCGGCCAGCATCGACGGAATCGCCAGCACGACGAAGGCGATGGTGGCCCCGACGATCGGCGCCCGGTCATAGGACAAGAAGTAGCCGAACACCATCAGCAGGAAGAACAGCAGTCCCAGGGTCGGCAGCGCCCGCATCGCGCCGGTGAACCCGATCACGAACTGCCGGCCCCGGCCGGTGTGCCCGATGAAGAAGCCGAGCGGCAGCGCGATCAGGGCGGCAATCACCACCGCGATTCCGGTGTACGCGAGGTGCTCGAGCAGCCGGTCCTGGATCGGCAGCGGACTCTGGCTGCCCGAGATCCAGTGCGTCGGATCGAAGATCCAGGCCAGCGCGTCGAGCAGCAGCCTCATCGGGCACCGCCGTTCGATGCCGAGGCGTCGGCGGTGACCGCGTCGGACCGGGCCGGCGTACGCGAACCCTCGGCCGCGCGGTCGCGGCGGCCGGCGCCACGGTTCCAGGGCATCACCACTCGACCGATGGCCACGATGATCAGGTCGAAGATCAGGGCCAGCAGCAGGCTGACCAGGATGCCCACCACGACTTCCTCGAGGATGCCGCGCTGCTTGCCGTTCTGGAACAGGTAGCCGAGGTTGGCCGAGCCGATGATCACCCCGACCGAGACCAGGGCGATGGTGCTGACCGAGACCACCCGGATCCCGGCGAGGAGCACCGGACCGGCCAGCGGGAGCTCGACCCGGAAGAACCGGGCGCCGGGGGAGAAGCCGATCGCGGTGGACGCGTCGAGGGTCGGAGTCTCCACCGAGGCGAGGGCATCCGCGGCGGAACGGGCCATGATCGCCACGCCGTAGATGGTCAGCGCGACCACCAGATTCGTCTCGTCCAGGACGCGGGTGGGAATGATCAGCGGCAGGATGACGAACAGCGGCAGCGACGGGATCGTGAACAGCAGGCTGCCGCCGGTGATGACGATTGTCCGCAGGGTCCGGTTACGGTTCGCGAGCCAGCCCAACGGGATCGACAGGAAGAAGCTGGCCACGATCGGGATGACGGACAGCTGCACGTGGTTGATGGTCAGATCGCGGATCAGATCGAGGTTGGCGAACGTCCACCTCACGTGGCGCTACCTCCGGCACTGAGCGGGTCGGCCGACTGGACGGACTCGCCTTCCAGGATGCCGACCGGCCGGCCTTCGCCGTCGACGACCAGGGTCAGGCCTCGATCGCCCTCCCGCTGCTGCAGGAACAGGTCGCGGCCGCCCTTGTCAGCTCCGATGAAGCTGGCCACGAAGTCGTCCGCCGGGTCGGCGAGAATCTCCGCCGGCGTACCTGCCTGGGCGATCACGCCACCCTTCTTGAAGATGACGACCTGATCCGCGAGGGTGAACGCCTCGTCGATGTCGTGGGTGACGAACACGATCGTCTTGCCGAGCTCACGCTGCAGCCGGTTGAGCTCGATCTGCAGGTCAGCCCGGACGATGGGGTCCACCGCCCCGAACGGCTCGTCCATCAGCAAGATGTTGGGGTCGCTGGCCAGGGCCCGGGCCACTCCGACCCGCTGCTGCTGGCCACCGGAGAGCTGGCGCGGATAGCGGTTGGCCAGGGCGCGGTCGAGCCCCACCTTGTCGAGCAGCTCCAGCGCCGACGCTCGGGCCTCGGCCTTGCCCACGCCCTTCAGGATCGGCACGGTCGCGACGTTGTCGACCACCTTGCGATGCGGGAGGAGGCCGGCCGCTTGGAGGACATAGCCGATGCTTCGCCGGAGCTGGACCTTGTCCTGGCTCGCGACGTCGACGTCGTCGATGAGGATCTGGCCGGACGTCGGCTCGACCATCCGGTTGATCATCCGCAGCAGCGTGGTCTTCCCGCAGCCCGAGGAGCCGACCAGGACGGTGGTCTTGTGCGACGGGAGAACGAAGCTGAAATCGTCAACGGCGACCGTGCCATCGGGAAACTTCTTGCTCACGGACCGGAACTCGATCATGAACGGTGGCTCATTCCGTAGCAGGAGTCAGGGCGGTGACCGAAGCGAATAGGACAATGCACGGGCAAGAGTACGTGACGCCGTCCGCTAGCGGCACTGACTGAACGGGCGTTTCCGCAGGCCGGACAGACCCCCACCAGCCGAGAGCAGCCGGCTGGAACCCATCCCCGATGAGGCGGGCCGGTATTTCCGGAGGCGTTCAACGCTCTCTTCCTTCGTACGGCATCGAAGTCGTACGCGGAGCGAGGGAGCAGCAGATGGCCAGGTTGGTGGTGGAAGCCGAGGGCACCGGTGGAACCGGAGCGTCGTCGGGGGTGGCGAAGCCCGGCAATCAGTTGCCGTTGTACTTGGTGGTGTCGGTGACCCGGAGCACCGGGCTGCCCGTCACCGGGCTGACGGCGGCGAACGTGCAGGTCGATCCGATCATCGTGGCCCCGGGCGGCGCCAAGGTGACGATCGATCGGATGATCGAGCCGCACCCGGGCACGTACCTGGTCGAGATCGTTCCGATCCCCGCCGGACACTGGCAGCTCGGCCGCTATCTCTTCTGGATCGCGCTGACCTCGGGCGCTCACCACGGCCAGACCGTCTGCGCGGTCTTCGTCGATTGACCGAGCGTCGAAATACGAGGGGGGCGAGGATCAGATGAGCAGCTTGCGCTCGGTCACGCAAAGCAGAGATATCACCCGCGGCCACACTCCCTGGGTGGTCCGGGTGGACCAGGACCTCCTCCGACTGCGGGCGATCCATGACGTGTCCGACCAAAACGCGACGTCTCTGAGCAACCGGTCTCGACATCGCGCTTCGGCCAAAGAGGCGTTGGACGAGGCTGAGCAACTGCTTCGGGCCTATCGGGAGCGGAACGCCCTGTCCCGCTGGGTCACGTCCAGTGCGCATTACGCCGCCGCCCTCGCTCGGCTGCAGACCGCCGCCGAGGAACTGGTCTACTGCCAATCGCGCGAGACGTTGCTCAGCAAGCTGCCCGGACTGGCGGCGGCGGTCCGGAACTACATCGGGCCGAACGACACCAGACGCGAGGTCTACCTGACCTATCTGGAGAATCTGCGGCAACGGGAGCAGAAGTCCGACGCGGCGACGGTCCCCGGAGCCACCGATCCGAACGCCGAGCAGAGGGGTAAACCGTGATGGCCGCCGTGCCCCCAGAGCCTCTACAGGCTGAGCTTCCGCAGGCAGACATCGATCAGCTGCACGCCATCGTGACCGGCGTCTTCGATGCGCAACTCGCCGCGCAGAATGCGGCCCGGACGTTTCGGACGATTCTGGTCGTGGCCACCGTCTGCCTCTCCGCCGGCGCGCTGTTCTTCACCCTGGCCGCCGCCGGGACGGACCGCTCGCTGCTCCGGGTCACCGGAGTCGTGTCGGCGTCGGCCCAACCCTCCGCTACGCCGGCCGCCACCGGCTCGCCCACTTCCACCGCCGCCCCGACTCCTACCGCCGCCCCGACTTCCACCGCCGCCCCGACTGCCACCACCGCCCCGACCCCGTCCGCCCCGACTTCAACAGCAACGGAGTCGCCACCGGCGGCAGCCACCGAAAGGTCACCACTGGACATCGCCCCGCTCGTCACGCTGGAGTTGTGGGGGATGGTGGGCGGGTTGATCGGGGCGATCCCGGCGATGTGGAAGATCCGCGGCAGCAGCAGTCCGGTCGGACTGCAACTGGCCCAGTTGGCCGTGAAGATCCCGACGGGCGCGTGGACCGGACTGGTGGGCGTCATCTTGTTGCAGGCCGAGCTCATCCCGTCGGTGAGTGCCGTTCCGGATCATTCGCTGGCCGCTTACGCGATCATCTTCGGGGCCGGACAGCAGGTCATCACCCGCTTCGTCGATCAGCGCGCCGGCGACGTCCTTGACAAGGCCAAGACGCCGGGCGAGAACGCCATCATGTCGGTCTGAGCTAGACGCCGCTGACCGTCTCGGCCGCCCCGGACACCCCAGCTGGTTCGGACACCCCAGCTGGTTCGGACACCCGAGCTGGTTCGGGCGGCGCCGTCTGGACGAATCGGCGACCGAGCATGATCGCGGCGATCGCGAGCACCACGTACGCGCCGGACAACAGCAACCCGAGCCGGGCCTGGTCGGGACCACTGACCATGGTGAAGAAGAAGGAGCCGCCGAAGGTGTTGAGGGCCGCGTGCCAGACGGCCGCCAACGACCACCGACCACCGCTCAGCCGGAAGATCTGCAGCATGACCAGCTGGAAGGCCGCGTTGCCGACGAGGCCCATCACCCACGGCAGGTCGCCGCTGATCATCAGCGGCAGGTGCCAGAAGATCCGGATGGCGGACAGGATCGCCCAGGCTTGAAACAAGCCGTGCCGCTGCAGCAACAGCGGCGTCGCGAAGGCGGTCCACCCGCTCTCCTCGCCGATCCCGACCAGGACGAGCAGCACGGCGAAGGTGACCGGGACCCCCGGCCACTGACCGAGCTGAGCGGCGGTCGGCAGCGGCGCGCCGAGACCGTGATTGATCAGCACGTTGATCACGTGGACGACGGTCGGTACGACCAGGGCCAGGGCGTACCAGCCCGGGGCGGCCCGCCACGTACGGAGCCGCTTCCACCATCGACCCAGGCTGACGCGTCCCTGGACCGCGACGACGACCAGCGCGGCCACGCCAGGACCGAGCGGGTTATTGCCGGGATCAGAACCTAGGCCGGACGCCGCGACGATGTAGCTTGACCAGCCGAAGAGGCAGGCCAGGGCGACAAAGCTCAGCAGGGGATGCTTACGGATGATGCGGATCGGGTGGATGTTCACGGCGTGTACTCCTTCGGTTGGTGGGATACGGCGATGACGTCGTGCCCGAAGTCCCAGAGCAGCGTCAGCAGCCCGCGGATCGCGGGCTGGTCGAGGCCGTCCAGGTCGATCACGGTGTCGCCGTCGAGGCGGTGGGTCGCCACGACGTCGTACTGGGCCAGGACGGAACTCGTGGCGGCCGCGCTGAGCGGACCGGCCACGGTGACCCGGGCGGTCAACCCGCTCGACGCCCGCTGGGCCTGGGCTCCGATGTCAGTCATTCGACCCTCCTCGGACCCTCGTCGGATGAGAGCCATGGAAGGACCATCGGGCTCAGCTGGGTGGTCGCACACCACCCCGCGTCGAGGACCACCCGGGGTGGACGGCCGGGAGCCGATCAGATCAGACCGAGGTCGTGTCCCTTGCGTACGGCCTGCGCACGGGTGACCACGTCGAGCTTCCGGTAGAGGCTCTTGGTGTAGCCCTTGACGGTGTTGATCGACAGCTGGAGCTCGACCCCGATCTCCCGGGCGGAGAGCGGCCCCCGCAATGCGCGCAGGATGGCCAGTTCCCGGTCGGTGAGGTCGTCGACCAGCAGCCGGCGGCCCTGCGCCAGCCGGACGGCGTCCCGGCCGATGCGCGCGTCCAGCTCGGCCAGCAATTCGACCGTCCGTGGATGGGCGGGCTCGGCGGCACTCGCCTCATGGGCCTGATCGAGCGAGCGTCGGGCGCCCGACCGATCACCGGTCGCCCATTGAGCGGCGGCCAGGTTGGTCAACCCACCCACCAGCACCGAAGTCTGGCCCCAGTGCCGGGCCAGCTGGACCGCGCGGTCCAGGAGCGCCAGCGCCGCCGCGGGATCGTGGGCGGCGGCCAACTGGGCCTCGGCGAAGCGCAGCATCGCCAGCGCTGCGGCTGACCCGTCGCCCCACGTCTGCTCCGTGTGACTGGCCAGCTCGCGCACGTCGGCGCACACGGCTTCCGCCCGATCGGGCAGCCCGAGCTCGATCAGGGCGAGGGCGAGTAGGCCGGCCGCCTGGAGGACCATCAGGGGCGGCAGGTTTCGCCGCGCGGGCACCTGCCACGCCTGCTGCAGCACCGCTGCCGCTTCGGCGACGCGGCCGGCCCCGAGCAGCTCGCCGCCCAGCGACGTCAGGGCGACGACATGGCCCCACAGCTGCGGATCGGTCTCCAGGGCGACGGCGCGGCGGGCATGAACCAGGGCGGCCTCGACATCGCCGGTGGTGCCGTAGACCGCCCAGATGAAGTCCGCGTACGCGCGCATCGTGCGCCAGCCGGGAACCGGGTCCGGGTCACTGTCGATGTGCGGCTCGGCCGCGGCGAGCCAGTCCAGGGCTCGATCGGCCTGGCCGGACAGCCCCGCGGCCAAGGCCAGATCGAGACAGAGATGCGGATCGGACTCGGCGCCGGGCAGGCCCCTGCTGAGCCGCAGCAGCGCGCCCATCGCGCCGCGATCGAGGAACCAGCGGGTGTTGTCGCGCAGCAGGGCCAGCGCTGCGGCGGCGTCGCCGGCCGCGATCCGGTGCTCGACGGCCTGTTCGACCTGGCCTTGGGCCAGGAACCAGTCGGCGGCTCGCCCCAGCAGCATCGACGGCGTATCCGGGGCCGCATCCGCCAGTTCGCGGCGCAGGACGTCACGAAAGAGCCGGTGACAGCGATACCACTGGGCGTCCAGCGGCGTGATGAACAGGTCCGCCCGGGCCAAGGCTTCGAGCACAGCCCCCGACCCCGTGCGCTGCAGGACCGCGTCGCAGAGCGGACCCGAAAGTCGTTCGAGGACCGAGGTCGCGGACCAGCAGCTCCCGCTGGTCGGCGTCGAGGCCGGCCAGCACCTCGGTCGAGAAGTAGTCGAGCAGGTGGCGTTCACCGTCCGCTGATCCGGGCGGCGGCCGCGCGGGGATCGGGCGAGGCCCGCAAGGTCAGGGCCGCTAACTGAAGACCGGCGGGCCAGCCCTCCGTCCGTTCGGCGACTGATCGCGCGGCGGCCGGGCTGACCTCGGCCACGCCGGCGATGACCGCGACGGCTTCGTCCGGAGTACACCGCAGCTGGTCGACCCGCACCTCGGCCAGGACGCCCCGGGCCCGCATCCGGGGGAGCGACAGGTCCGGGTCGGCCCGGGTGGCGATGACCAGGTGCAGGGCCGCCGGGAGATAGGCGAGGAGGAACTCCACGCTCTCGTGAATGCCCGGATCGCGAAGCAGGTGATAGTCGTCGAGCACCAGTACGTACGCGTCCTGGTGCGTGTTCGCAGCATCCCACGTGGTCGCCGCGTTGAGCAGGGCCTCGACCGCGATGCTGACCGGATCCAGGCCCGGAGCGCGCAGCGCGCTCAACGCGTCCGTGGTCAGCTCGGGCGCCACCGCGGCCACCGCCGAGAGCAGGTAGGTCCAGAACCGGACCGGCTCGTCGTCGGCTTCGTCGATCGACAGCCACGCGACCCGGTTCGCCCGAACCGGATCATGGGCCCAGGCGCTCAGCAGCGTGGTCTTGCCCCAACCGGCGGGCGCGACGACCACGGTCAGCCGGCAGCCGGGACTCGCGTCCAGCTGGTGATGCAGCCGAGGCCGGAGCACCGAGCCCGGACGCGGCGGAGGCACGATCAGCTTGGCCGTCAGCAAGGGCCGGGCGCCCGGAGTGCCCACGTCCGAACGGTATCGCGGGAACGGCGGTTGGCGCCGGGAACGCGCAACGAGGGCGCGCAGTGGCCCTACGCGCTGGTCAGGACCCGGCCGCGTACAGCGTGCCGCCGTCGAGGGTGCCCTCGAGATCGCGAATCGCCTGGATCGTCCGGCGTACGGCGCGGC
The DNA here is from genome assembly GCA_963731295.1 of uncultured Actinomycetota bacterium. GTDB lineage: Bacteria > Actinomycetota > Actinomycetes > Propionibacteriales > Propionibacteriaceae > Microlunatus. Next base: position 136,638 of record CAVSUP010000002.1, on the reverse strand, counting down.
GGCGGGCGGCCGGAACGGCGCGCTCGATCAGCCGGGCCAGTGACGGACGTGGGCGTGCAACAGTCGCACCTGAACCGTGGCCACATAGCCGGGCGCTCCGACCCGGAGGTAGCCGGGCTGCACTGCGGCGCCGAGCCAGGCGCCCGTCTCGGAGATCCGGCGGGCCGCGGCCGCGGTGTCGAGCCGCCCGCTGGCGATCAGCACACGGGCGATGGCTGGTGACCGATAGGTGTTGATCAACGATCCCGGGCCGAGCAGCAACTGCATCCAGGTGGCCCCGATGCCGAGATAGGCCTCACAACCGCGGTGCATCCGGTCGAGGTCCAGCCAGTCCGACACCGCCTCCAGTTGGGCGCGGAGTGCGGCGAGCGACTCCGGGATCGGCCCGGACGACGGCGCCCGTCCGCGCAGGACGTCGTCGATCATCGCCCGGGGCACCCGATCGACCACGACGGCATCAGCGAGGAGCCGCACCACACCGGCCGAACGACCACCCAGGGTGTGCGGCGGCTGCGCCCTTCGGGCCGCGCCTCTTTCCACCTCCGGCCGTGCGCGGCCGGAGCTCGCACCGGCGTACGTCTTCCATCGCAGCCGTCAAAACGCGCGGTCGGCCCCGGGCCCGGGCGGACGTCTTCCATCGCAGCCGTCAAACCGCGCGGTCGGCCCCGGCCCCGGCGGACGTTCTCCATCGCAGCCGTCAAAACGCGCGGTCGGCCCCGGGCCCGGCGGACGTTCTCCATCGCAGCCGTCAAAACGCGCGGCCGGCCCCGGGCCCGGTCGGACGTTCTCCATCGCAGCCGTCAAAACGCGCGGCCGGCCCCGGCCCGGGCGGACGTCTTCCATCGCAGCCGGAACGCGCCGCCGGACCCGGCCCCGGGCGTACGTCTTCCATCGCAGCCGGCAAAACGCGCGTCAGAGCCGTGAGTCGTGAGACGGCCGCCAGCGCTATTGGATGCCACCCCGTACGGCGGTGATCCGCTGGGTGTTGAAACCGAGCCAGTGCATCCGGCCGACGTAGCGCGCGTGCTCGACCTTGAGGCAGCGATCCATGATCACCGTGACGCCGCCTTCGGTCGCGATCCGCGCGCCCTCGGCGTTGATCACGCCGAACTGGCACCACAGGGCGTCCGCACCGATCGCGACCGTTTCCGTCGCGATCCCCGGGAGCGCGTCCGGCGCCCGGAAGACGTTGACGATGTCGATCTTGTCGGGGACCTCCGCGAGGCTCGGATAGCTCCTTTCGCCCAGGATCTCCGTTTCGCGGGGGTTCACCGGGATCACCCGGTAGCCGTGTCGCTTCAGGTAGTAGCCGACGAAGAAGCTGGCCCGCAACTCATTCTTCGACAGACCCACGATGGCGATGGTCTTCGCGGCGTGCAGCACCCGCTGAATCTCCAACGGGTCCTGGTACGCCGCAACCGAATCAGCCATGGAGTTACCCCTTCCCTTGCGCGGCAGCGACCGAGGCGAAGGCCTGCTCCAGGTCCCAGATCAGGTCCTCGACCGATTCGAGGCCGACCGACAGCCGCACGGTCCCGGGGCCGACTCCGGCCGCTCGGAGCTCGTCGTCGCTGAGCTGGCGGTGGGTGGTGCTGGCGGGGTGGATGATCAGGCTCTTCGCGTCGCCCACATTGGCCAGATGGGACCACAGGGTCACGGCCCGGATGAGGTCCTGCCCGCCGTCGCGCCCGCCCGCGCAGTCGAACGAGAACACCGCCCCGGCCCCGCGGGGCAGATACTTCTCGATCAGGCCCGCGTACCGGCTGGTCGGGAGCCCGGCGTACGTGACATTGCTGGCCAGCTCGTGTGCCTCCAGGAATTCCGCCACCGAACGCGCGTTGGCGACGTGCCGGTCCATCCGCAGCGACAGCGTCTCCAGCCCCTGCAGGAACAGGAACGCGTTGAACGGAGCGAGGGTCCCGCCCAAATCGCGCAGGGTCTCGGCCCGCAGCTTCATCAGGTAGCCGTATTCCCCGAAGGTCTCGTGGAACTGCAGACCGTGGTACGCCGGCGAGGGATCCGCGACGACGGGGAACCGCCCGTTGGACCAGTTGAATGTGCCTGCCTCGACCACGACCCCACCGATGCTCGTGCCGTGACCGCCGATGAACTTGGTCGCCGAGTGGATCACGATGTCGGCGCCCCACTCGATCGGGCGGCACAGGTACGGCGTCGCGAAGGTGTTGTCGACGATCAGCGGGAGGTCGTGCTCGTGGGCGATGGACGCGACGGTTTCGAGATCCAGCACGTTCCCGCCGGGGTTGCCGATGGTCTCGCCGAAGAACGCTTTGGTGTTCGGGCCGACCGCCCGGCGCCAGGCGTCCGGGTCGTCGGGATCCACCCAGGTCAGCTCGACGCTCATCTTGCGCAGCAGGTGCTTGAACTGGTTCACCGTGCCGCCGTAGAGCGCCGCGGACGACACCACGTGGTCGCCGGGCTGGAGCAGCGTGAACAGGGCCGCGGCCTGAGCGGCGATTCCGCTGGAAAACGCCACCCCACCGGAACCGCCCTCAAGATTCGCCACCCGTTCTTCGAACACGGCGACGGTCGGGTTCATGATCCGCGAGTACGTGTTCCCGTACTCCTGCAGATTGAAGTAGGCCGCCGCCGATTCCGGATCCTCGAAGACGTAGCTCGTGGTCTGGAAGATCGGCACGGCCCGGGCGCCGGTGTTCGGGTCCGGACGCTGGCCGGCGTGCAGTTGCCGGGTCTCGAAGCCGAACCCGTGAGGCTGTTCGACCCTGGTCATGACGGCGCTCCCCGGCTCGGTCCAGTCAAGAACCGGCGGATGATGGGCGTCTGTCGCGCTTCCTCGAGCAGGAAGCAGTCGTGCCCGTACGGTGCGTCGATCACGTGGAATTCGACCGGTTTGTCGAGGGCGGACAGGGCATCGTGGATCTCCTTGGAGGCCGCAGGCGGGTAGAGCCAGTCGGAGCTGAACGCGATGAGCAGCGTCCGGGCGGAGACGGCTTCGAGCGCGCGGACCAGCGATCCGCCGCCGTACTGCCGGGCGAGGTCGAAGTAGGTCAGTGCGCGCGAGGTATAGAGGTAGGTGTTGGCGTCGAAACGCTTGACGAACGAGTCGGCCTGGTGCCGCAGATAGCTCTCGACCGCGAATTCCGGTTCGGTAATGGTGTAGCTGAGACGGGGTGCTGAGCCCGTCGAAGCATCGTCGCTCGCCTGCAGCCGCCGGCCGAACTTGTCGGCCAGCGCCGGGCCGGACAGGTAGGTGACGTGACCGACCATCCGCGCGACGCCCATCCCGGCGTCCGCCGTACGCCCGGTGCCGTAATAGTGCCCGCGCTGCCAGCCGGGGTCGCGGAGGATCGACTCCCGGGCGATCGCGTTCCAGGCCATGCCTTGGGGCTGAAGGGCGTGGGTGCTGGCGATCGGCACGATGGCATCGACCTGATCGGGATACCGGACCGCCCACTCCAGCGCCTGCATGCCGCCGAGGGAGCCGCCGGCCACCGCCGCGAGGCGCTCGATGCCGAGCTCGTCCAGGAACGCCCGCTCCGCGCGGACCATGTCGGCCACGGTGATCACCGGAAAGTCCGAACCGTACGGCCGACCGCTCACCGGATCGATCGACGACGGCCCCGTCGTGCCCCGGCAGCCGCCGAGCAGGTTGGTCGAGACGACGAAGAACCGGTCGGTGTCGAACGCCTTGCCCGGGCCGATCATCCCGTCCCACCAGCCGAGCCCCTTGGCGCGTACGCCGTCCCGGTCATCGGCCGCGAACCCGTCGCGGGTGCTTTCGACCGGCGGCGTGAGGGCGACCCCAGCCGCGTGGGCGTCACCGCTGAGGGCATGACAGACCAGGATGACGTTGTCGCGGGCGGCGGTCAGCGTGCCGTAGGTCTCGTACGCGATCCGGACCGGGTGCAGGGCGCGGCCGCATTCCAGGAGCAGCGGTTCCGGCAGCTCCAGGAACCGAGTTTCGACGGTTCCCACCGAGCTGCCCGCGGGGCCAAGCGGGACCGTAGCGGGGCCGACCGACTCGGCGGCGAGCCTGGACGAAGCCATAGAGGGGAGCGTAACTCAAGGCTCCGGGTGTAATCTCAGCTATCCCGAGGGGGAGTGTGGAGAAGGCTAAAAGGGGCAACGGAACATGACAACCACTGACAGCAAGCCGGCCGAGAACGGCGTCAACGTCCAGGCACTGCTGGACGCCCGTGAGGTGCTCAAGGGAGCGCCCGAGGCGGCCCAATTCACCTGGCGAGCAACGTCGACCTGGCAGCACGGCGTGCACAGCACGTCAACCATTCAGAACTATTTCGGTCTCGGCCAGGAGCAGAGCCACAAGACCGAGACGGTGTTCGACCTCGATCACCCGGCGGTGTTCGCTGCCGAGGACAACGGCGTCACGCCGGTCGAGTTCCTGCTCGTGGGTCTGGCGGGCTGCCTGACCGCCGGCGTCGCCTCGGTCGCGCAGAATCGCGGCATCCAGTTGCGCTCGGTCGAGGCGACGGTCGAGGGGGAGCACGACATCCGGGGCATCCTCGGCGCCGACTCCGACGTCCGTAACGGCTTCAACGACATCAAGGTGACCTTCACCATCGACGCCGACGCGTCGAGGCAGGAGATCGAAGCCCTCGTGGCCCAGTCGCAGAAGCGCTCGGCCGTCTTCGACGCGCTGACCAACCCGACGAACGTCACCGTCGACGTCGCCTGAGGGGCCACGTCATCGCCGACCGCTTCACGACGGTCGTCATCGGGGCGGGGCACGCTGGCCTTGCGGCCAGCCAGCACCTCAACGCGCGGTCGATCGATCACATCGTCCTCGAACGGGGCGAGGTGGCGAACTCCTGGCGGACCGAACGGTGGGACTCGCTGCGCCTACTCACGCCCAACTGGCTGAGCCGGCTGCCCAACCACGGCTACGACGGACCGGATCCCGACGGCTACATGACCATGGGCGAAGTGGTCGACTTCATCGACCGCTTCGCCGGTGTCGTGCAGGCACCGATGCGGACCGGGTGCAATGTGACGTCGGTACGGCGTACCGACGACGGCTATCGGGTGACGACCAGCGCCGGTGAGCTCGAGTGCCGCACGGTGGTCGTCGCGAGCGGGGCCTTCAATCGGCCGGTCGTGCCGGCGTTCGGCGCGGCGGTGCCGACCTCCGTCGGTCAGTTGACTCCCTTCGACTACCGCAATCCGGACCAACTTCCCGACGGCGGCGTCCTGGTGGTCGGCGCGTCGGCGACCGGCGTCCAACTCGCCGCCGAGCTGGCTCGCTCGGGTCGGCCGGTCACCCTGTCGGTCGGCGAGCACGTGCGGATGCCGCGGACCTATCGCGGCCGCGACGTGCTGTGGTGGATGGACCGGACGGGGCTGTGGGACGAGCGCTACGACGAGGTCGACGACCTAGGACGAGCACGGGGGCTTCCCTCGCCCCAGCTCGTCGGCACCCCCGCTCGGACGACACTCGATCTCAACGCGCTCACGGCGCTGGGCGTGGAGTTGGTCGGCCGGTGGGCGGCCGTACGCGGCGGCACCGCCCTGTTCTCCGGTGGGCTGCGCAACGTGTTCTCCCTGGCCGACCTGAAGCTCGGACGCCTGCTGGACTCCTTCGACGCCTGGGCTGAGCTCAACGGGCCCGCCGCCGACATCGGGCCCGAGCGCCTGGCGCCGACCACGGTGCCCGCGTCAGCGCGGTGGCAGCTCGACCTGCGCGCAGGTGAAATCAGCACGATCATCTGGGCCACCGGTTCCCGGCCCGACTACGGCTGGCTCCACGTGCCGGTGCTGGACGCCAAGGGCCGGCTCCGCCACGAGGGCGGCACGGTCGACAGCCCCGGGATGTACGCGCTGGGGCTGCCCGTGCTCCGGCGCCGTAAGTCGACCTTCATCCACGGGATCGCCGACGATGCCCGCGAGGTGGTCGATCACCTCTGCGGCTACCTGGCGGGGTCCTGACCCCCTGATCCTGGCCCCGGCTCCTGGCGAAACTGTCCGGAAGTTGCGAGGAAAGTGGCGGAAAGCGGTCGTTTGCCGCCACTTGTTGGATGAGCTCCGGGAGGTTGAGCAAGAATTGGCCCGTGGTGAACAAGGGACGCAACCGGCCGCAGCATCTCCAACCCGTGCCCCCTGCACCTGAGGAGATCGAGGCCGTCTTCGATCTCGATCCGACAGATCTGATCGAGTCGATCTATGCGAGCCTCGCGCGCGACGTCGGTCAGGCGCGCGCTCCGCTGGCGATCGAGTGTGGCATCGCCGATTGGCTGGGCATGACCACGCAGCTGGTCATGTCCGGGGTGCCGGCCGACGAAGCTGACCACGCGCTCGCCGGGTTCCTCGGCGCCCTGATCGACACTGCTCATCGACACGCGACACCAGCGGCGCTGGCCGTGCTTCGCGCCCTCAGCCTGGCCTCGGGTACGCCGGCCGCCGAGGTGGCCGACGCGGTCGCCGGCGAACTCGCCGCCTCCGGCGTACCCGACCGGGCCTGGGTTGCGAAAATCGGCCAGCTCAAGCCGACGGACTGCCTCCGCTACGGGAACATCGATGGCAGCCAGGAGTCGCTGATCGCCGGATTCGCCTATGGCCGGGCTGAGCACGCGATGTCGGTGTTGATCGACCACGAACTGGGCGGCGGAATCAAGGACTGCTGGGTGACCGATCAACCCCAACTCATCCGGCAGCAGATCATGGCCAGGGCCGCCCTTGATCCGATGGTCGAAGCAGGTCCCATCGATTGGCCCCGGGCCGAGCGGATTCTCAGCGCGGCGATGAGCCGACCGATCTGCGCCGAGGGTGACGACCAGGTGAGCGACACCGCGGCCAATCTGCCCCTGTTGCACCGGCGGGTGGCGGTGCTCGGTGGTGAGTCCTGGCAGCCGGCTGGCCAGCGCGCGCGAAAGGCCGCTGCGGCACCACCCGATCAGGACGACCTCTTCGGCGATTCGGCGCCGACGCCAGCGCCGACGCCAGCGCCGACCCCTGCCGGGCGCCGGCCCGCCGCCAAAAAGACGGCCTCGTCCCGGGGCAAGGTCCCCGCCGCACTCCAGCTCAAGGTGACCCTGACCCGGTCGAAGCCACCCATCTGGCGGCGTCTGACCGTCCCGGAGTCGATCACCCTGGAGCGGTTGCACGACACGATCCAGATCGCCTTCGGCTGGACCGACTCCCATCTGCACGCGTTCGAGATCGACGGTGAGGAGTACGGCCCCACCGGCGAGTGGGCCGACTTTCGATCCGAAAAGACCCGGCTCGGTCGGCTCGTTGCCGTCGGCGAACGGTTCAGCTACGTCTACGACTTCGGTGACGACTGGCGGCACACGATCGAATTCGAGAAGCGGCTACCGGTGGGTGTCGGGGTGGGCGGCGTGCGCTGCACCGCGGGCCGGCGCGCCGCGCCCCCGGAGGACTGCGGCGGCATCTACGGCTACCAGGAACTGCTCGGCGCCATCGGCGATCCGGAGCACGCCGAGGCGGAAGTCTTGGACTGGGCCGCTGAGACCTTAGGCATCACCGCGGCACAGCTCCGCGCGTACGATCCGGCCCGGTTCGATGCCGACGAGATCAACGCGGTGCTCCGCAACGTCCGGTCCTAGCGGCAAGTCCGCGTCGCTGGCTCGTCGATCAGGCGGGGAGCTCAGGCAGGTAGTCGACGACGCATTCGTAGTAGCGCATGACCAGCACCGCATGCTCCAGGTCGATGGTGCCCTCGCCGATGGCGATCACCTCGTTCAGCCAGAGGTGATCGGCATCCTCGGTCTCGAACGTCAGTACGTGGACGCCGCGCCCGTCGCTGAGCGTTGACAGCCCACGGAGCGTGAAGAAGACCAAGCCGCCCTGGTCGAGCGTCACCACGCCCCGAGCATCCGGATAGGCCAACTGTCCACGTAGCCGCGGGAAGTTGGCCCAGGTCGCCTGCCCCGACAGCCGTCCGGTCAGCGTTCCCGATCCCTGGCCGTACAGGCGACCGTCGCCGACCGCCGATGGCTGGATCGACTCGGCCAGGTCGTAGCGCCATTCCATGTCGCAGAGCTGGTTCAGCTGCATCGCACGCCCCCACTCGTCGATGACTACGATGCCACTCAGCCGAGGATTCCGGTGGCGATTCGCCGGTGCCGGAGTGCCTTGGGGCCCTCGCACCCCTACCGTAGGAACATGATCTTGGCTCCGCGCCCGGGGCGCAGCATCGTCGTGATCGCCTGCGCCGCGCTGGTCGTCGCGATCAGCGGTTGTTCGCCGGCCGGATCCCCGCCGCCGACAAGTGGCTCGGCCGCAGCGAGCCCATCGGCGTCGACCCCGACCTCCATCGCTTCGCCCACGCCCACCGCTTCGCCCACGCCCACCGCTTCGCCCACCGCAAGTCCCTCGCCGAGCCTGTCGGCGTCGAGCCCGGCGGAGGTCACCCAGCGACGGCCCGGATGGGCCCTGGATCGCATCGACCAGCGTCGGCTGCCCCTCGATCAGCGGTTCACCACCGCCGGCCAAGGACAAGGGGTCACGGTGTACGTCGTCGACGGGCTCTTCGACGTCACCAACGCGGAGTTCGGCGGCCGGGCCTCGATGGGCCTGAAGAGCGGAAGGACGTGCAGTTTGGAGGACGGCATCAACCACGGGCTCTTCGTCGCCGGTCTGGTCGGCGGCCGCCGGACCGGGGTCGCCAAGCAGGCGAAGATCGTCCTGGTCGGGTCGAGCAACGGGTGCGAGGGGTTCGGCGGGGACGACGCCAAGGCGACCACCCGCATCGTTCGCGCACTCGACTGGGTGGCCAAGAACGCGCGTACGCCCGCAGTGGTGAATCTTTCGCTCAACGCGGACGCGCCGGCACCCACGATCAGGGCGGCGGTCCGACGACTCGTCCGGGCCGGGCTCACGGTCGTCGCCTCCGCAGGCAATGGCGGCGAAGACGCCTGTCAACACCCGCCGGCCGGGCTGCCCGGGGTGATCACCGTGACCGCGTCGACCAAGACCGACAAGAACGCCGGGTTGAACTACGGAAAGTGTGTCGACCTGTTCGCCCCGGGCGAGGGGATCACCTCGGTCGTCGACCCTGAGCTGAGTCCGACCCGGCTGGCCACCAGCGAAAGCGCGGCCACGTCCTGGGCCGCTCCACTGGTCAGCGGCACTGCCGCGCTGTATCTGTCTGTCCACCCGGACGCACCCCCGGCCGAGGTCCGCGCCTGGCTGGTGGACAACGCCACGCCCGGGGTGGTGCGCGGAAACCGGCACGGGTCGCCGAACCGGCTGTTGTTCACCGGCGGATCCCGGTAGCGATCAAGGACGCGCGTACCCCGGCGGGCGACGAACGTCGGAGAAGTCCGGTCGGGCCTTGCGGATGACTGCAAAGATGGGACCATGCGCCGGAGGTGGATCGTTGCCGTCGTGGCCGGTCTGGCCCTCGCCGGCTGCGAGCTCAAACCCGACAGCCCGCCGCCAAGCCCGCCGCCAAGCCCAATCGGCAGTCCGACCGCCTCGACGGCGTCGCCGACTGTTCCGCTGCCACCGCCGGCCAAGGGGGACGATCCGCCGCCGCCGCTCGCTAGCGCCGGATCCGGCGACCGGTAGCGCGCGATCCGGAAGGCGTAGTAGCCCAGTCGCTCCGAAAGTGTCGGGAAACGACGGATTTCCGCCACTTTCAGAGCAATATCCGGACAGTTTCCGAGGGGATCGCGGTGAGCAGGCAGGTCCGCAAGTCAGCGGGGGCCGTACGCGGTCAGGAAGCGGTCGCGGAAGGCGTCCATCGGCCAGACCGGAGCGCCCGGACCGGGGCGGAGCCCGGGTGACCAGCCCCAGGACCCGATCGCGGCTAGCACCGCCGGGTCGTGGGCGATGACGGTGATCGGCACGTCGCGACCGGCATCGGGTCCGCTGACTACCGCGGCCGGCTGGTGATCGCCGACGGCAATGACCACGAGATTGTCGTTGTCGAGGTGCTCCACGAACGAGATCAGGGCGGTCAGCGAATACTGGATCGACTGTCCGTACGCGGCCTTGATCAGCTCCGGACGCCCGGCTAGTTGCTCGGGCGACTGCCCCTCGGCCGGCATCCCGGCGAACACCGAGCCGTCGCCGACGGCCGCCCAGTCGACCATCCGCGGCAATGGGGCCCACGGGCCGTGCGAGGAGACCAGATCGACCTCGGCCATGACCGGGGAGCGGTCGGGCCGGGTCAGCTCATTCCGCTGCAGGGCGGCCAGGGTGTATTGATCGGGCATCGAGGCGTAGCCGAAACTGGGGCCCGCGTACCCGACGTTACGCCGGTCGTAGATCGTGTCGTAGCCGTAGAAGGCCGAGCCCTGCGGCCAGTCCTCGCCGTTCGCTGGGACCGCGGCGACGGTCCGCCAACCTGCCCGCTGGAAGGCTGCGCTCACCGTGAGCCGGTCGCCTTGCAGGAGCCGGTCGTAGCGTCGCTGATTGTCGATCCACAGCCCTGATTGCAGCGTGCCGTGAGCGAGCCAGCTTATTCCGGCGTACGTGGGCGAGGTCAGATAGGCGCTGCGGGAGGAGAAGCCTGCCGCCCGCAATGAGGCGGTCCCCCGGTCGAGTACCTGGCTCACGCCGGGCGCGACGACCGGGTCCTCGATCGCCACCCGGCCGTAGCTCTCGACGAAGACGATCAACACGTCCCGGCCGCGGAGCCCGATGAGCAGATCTCGGTCGGACGTCGCCGCGAACGGGTCAGGAGCGACGGGCCCGGCGTCGGAGTCGGTCGGGGTCAGGACGGAGGTGACGGTGGCGGCCACCGGCCCGCCGGCGAACTGGACGCCGAGCGCGGCGCAGAGCAGCCAGCCGACCGCGAGGGTGATCACCGTCCAGGCGGAGCGCGTACGGTGCCGGGCGCTGAAGCTGGTCAGCCGGAGGGTCGACCAGAGGACGAGCAGGAGCATGCCGACCAGGCCGAGGATGCCGACGGTGACCGCCCCGACCGCCCGGACCGGTCCGGTCGAGTCCCGGAGCAGCCCGACCGCCGACCCCAGATAGCCCAGGTCGGTAAGCGGGTTGAACGGCTGACCGAGCACGGCGAAGAAGGCCAGGTTGATGATCTTGAGCACCGCCACCAGGCCGAGCAGGATACCGGCGATGACGGCGAGGGTCCGGCGCGACCGCCAGGGCAGGAGCAGCGCAAGGGCGACCAGGAGCAGCGCCTCGATCGGCAGCCGGACCAGGGCGCCGGGAGTCAGGTGGCTGAGCTGATCGGGGAAGATCAACGCGAACCAGATGATCACGATGGCGGCGAAGTTGATCTTGCCGGTCCGCGACTTCTCGGCCCGACGGTGGTCGGCATGCTGAGCGTTGTTGATCTTGCCGAGCGAAAGGCTCACCGCCCGGAGGAGCAGTGGCCCGGTGTCGGGTGTCACGATCCCGCGGCAAGATCATGAACGGCGCTGGCCATGGATCGCTGTCTCCACTGCCAGATCACGTCGCGGCCGAAGGATTCGGCAAGCAAGATCATCGCCGTGGCGATCGCCACGGTGATCATGGTCGGGGGAAACCAGTCGGATGCGGCCGCGGTCAGCACGATGCCCTGGATCGCGGCGACGGGCTTGCGCCAGTAGCGCGGCGGCACCGGTTTCCGCATCCACGGCACGACCACGGCGGCAGCCCACACCGCGTAGCGGGCCGCGCCGATCGTCAGCACCCACGGTCCGACCGAGGGGGCCACGTACACGCTCAGGACCAAGATCAAGAACGCGTCGACCTCCATGTCGAAACGGGCGCCGAGCGCCGACACGGTGCCGGTACGCCGGGCCACCCGTCCGTCCACGCCGTCCAGGATGAGGGCGACGACGGCGAGGCCGATCAGCACGGCGGTGGGTGCCGTCAGACCGTTCAGCGCGTCGGCGACGAGCGCGGTCACCCCGCCGACCAGCGTGGCCCGGGCGAGCGTCACCCGGTTGGCCGCGCCGAGCGCGACCCGGCCGGCCCGGGTCATGGCGGAGGACAGGAAGCCGGCCGTGGTCAGCCCACCGGCGATCCCGACCAGCCAGCCGGCTGACCCGAGTCCGGTCGTTCCGGCCAGCACGACGAGCACTGCGAATTGCCCGATCAGGCCGATGATCGGGCCCGTCTGAACCGTTCGCATCACCACCCCCGTCTCCTAATGTGTACATCACGAGAACGGGAGATGCGACGGTGTGGTTCACCTCAGGTCCGGGGGCGGACGAAGGTCGGAGCCAGCGGGCACGCGCATTCTGGTTGAGCGCGCCCGGGATCGGGGAGATCCGGTCCGTAGCCGTGCCCCCACCCGGTCCGGACGATGTGGTCGTGCGCGCGTTGCGGTCCGGGATCAGCCGGGGGACCGAGACGCTGGTGTACCGGGGCGGCGTGCCGGCCAACCAGTACGCGGCCATGCGGGCGCCGTTCCAGGAGGGCGATTTCCCCGGGCCGGTGAAGTACGGCTACCTCAGCGTCGGGGTGGTGGAGCACGGGCCGCCGGAGCTGCTCGGGCGTACGGTCTTCTGCCTCTATCCACACCAGACCGGCTATGTCGTCCCGGCCCGCTCGGTGGTCGTGGTGCCTGAAGGGGTCCCGGTCGAGCGCGCCGTGCTCGCCGGCACGGTGGAGACCGCGGTCAACGCGCTGTGGGATGCCGCGCCGCTGATCGGCGATCGGGCGACCGTCGTCGGCGGCGGCATGGTCGGCTGCTGCCTCGCCCGGCTGCTGGCCGGGATGCCGGGCGTCCGGGTGACCCTTGTGGACGTCGACCCCGGCCGCGCCGCCGCCGCCGAGGCCCTCGGGGTCGACTTCGCCCTTCCGCCCGCCGCGACCGGCGAGCAAGATCTGGTGCTGCACGCGAGCGCCACGTCGGCCGGGCTGCAGCGATCGCTGGAGCTGCTGCGGCCGGAGGGCACGGTGATCGAGCTCAGCTGGTACGGCGATGCCGAGGTCACCCTGTCGCTCGGGGGTGGGTTCCACTCCCGTCGGCTCGCGATCCGGGCCAGTCAGGTGGGCGTCGTCGCCCCCGCCCGCCGCCGGTCCCGGACGACGACCGAGCGACTGGCGCTTGCCCTCCAGCTGCTGGCGGACCCCGCCTTCGATGCGCTGATCACCGGGGTCTCCCGCTTCGATGAGCTGCCGGCGGTGCTGCCCCGGCTGGCCTCGGGCGCCCTGCCCGCGCTCTGCCACGTGATCACCTACGACGACGAGGGACCGCCGTGTTCAGTGTGACGATCCGCGACCACATGATGATCGCCCACAGCCTGTCCGGCGCCGTCTTCGGACCGGCTCAGCGACTGCACGGCGCGACCTACGTCGTCGAGGCCACCTTCCGGCGCGCCGCCCTCGACGCCGACAGCATCGTCGTCGACATCGGCCGGGCCGCCGAGGAACTGCACGCGCTGCTGACCGCACTGACCTATCGCAATCTCGACGACGAGCCGGACCTCGCCGGGGTGACCACGACCACCGAGGTGCTGGCTCGAGTCGTGGCCGACCGGTTGGCCGACCGGGTGCACGCGGGCGGTTTCGGCGACGGAGCCCGGGCGCTGGCTGCGATCTCGGTGACCCTGCATGAGTCGCCCGTCGCCTGGGCCACGTACGAACGACCGCTGTGAAACCGGTGCACGTGGTGGTGCCGGCCGGCATTGACGACCCGGCGCGACCGAGCGGCGGCAACGTCTACGACCGCCGGATCTGCCAGGGGCTCGGCGACGCCGGCTGGACCGTGGTCGAGTACGCGGCCGCCGGGGCCTGGCCGCGGCCCGAACCCTCGGCGACGGCTGCGCTGGCCCGGCACCTCGCCGGTCTCGCCGAGGGGACCGTGGTGCTGATCGACGGTCTGATCGCCTCCGCGTTGCCCGAGATCTTGGTGCCCGCGGCGGATCGGCTGACGGTGATCGTCCTCGTCCACCGGCCGCTCGGCGATGGCTCGCTCCCCGACGCGCAGCCGCGGGAGGCCGCCGTACTCGCCGCCGCCCAGCACGTCGTGACCACCAGCGCCTGGACCCGGGACCAGCTGGTCGCCCGCTACGGGCTGGTTCCCGAGAAGCTCTCCGTGGTCGAGCCGGGCGTCGACCCGGCACTGCTCGCTGCGGGCACCGAGCTCGGCGGCGAGCTGTTGGCGGTCGGCGCGGTCGCGCCGCACAAGGGGCAGGACGCCCTGGTCGCGGCGCTGTCGGCGATCGCCGACCGGTCGTGGCGGTGCGTCTGCATCGGCGCGCTCGACCTCGACCCGGCTTACGTCCGCGCCCTGCGGGAGCAGGCTGCCGCCGCCGGCATCGCCGATCGGGTCTGCTTCCCGGGACCGCGGACCGGCGACGATCTGGACCGGGCGTACGCGGCGGCCGACCTGCTGGTCCACGCCTCTCGGGCCGAGACCTACGGCATGGTGTGCACCGAGGCCCTGGCCCGCGGACTGCCGGTGGTGGCGTCCGCGGTCGGCGGGCTGCCGGACGCGATCGGCCATTCCGGCGACGGCCGCCGCCCCGGGCTCCTGGTGTCACCCGGTAACAGCACCGCGCTGGCGGGCGCGTTGCGCGGATGGCTGACCGACCCCGACCTCCGCCGGTCGCTCCGAGCCGCCGCGCAGGAGCGCCGATCGACGCTGGCGGGCTGGGCGACGACCGTTGACCGCCTGGCCCAGGTGCTCCGCGCGGCGGCCCGGTCCGAGGGGGGCGGCCGTGGCTGAGCGGCCCTACACCGTGCTGAGTTGCGCCATGTCGATCGACGGCTTCATCGCCGGACCGGGTGGTCGGCCGCTGGGCCTGTCGAGCCCGGCCGACTTCGACCGGGTCGACGCCGTACGCGCCGGCTGTGACGCCATCCTAGTCGGAGCCGGGACCCTCCGCAGTGACAACCCACGGCTGCTGGTCCGCTCGGCCGCGCGCCGTGATCGGCGGTCGGCCCGTGGCTCGGCACCGTCGCCGAGGCGGGTGACGATCACCGCCGGAGGTGGGCTGGATCCCGCGGCGAGCTTCTTCACGCCCGACGCCGCCGACCCGCTGGTCTATTGCGCCAGCCCGGCCGTCGACGAAGCGCGGACCCGGCTCGGCTCGACGTCCACGGTGGTCGACGGCGGTCAGCCGGTCGAGCTGCGGCGGATCACTGAAGACCTGCACCGCCGCGGCGTACGCCGGCTGCTGGTCGAGGGCGGCCGGTCGATCCACAGCCAATTTCTCGTCGGCGAACTCGCCGACGAGCTGCAGCTGGTCGTCGCCCCGTTGTTCGTCGGCGACTCCTCGGCTCCGCGATTCGTCAGCGATGGGGCGTACCCGTGGAATTCGAGCCGGCGCGCCGCGCTGGCCGAGGTGCGGCAGCTCGATGACGTCGTGCTGCTCCGCTACGCCCTGTCATCGAGGTTTCGCGCCGACCCGTCCGAGGAGGACTGATGCCGCCTATGTTGCCCGGCGCGAGCCTTCGTCGGGAAGTCATGATCCCGTTGCGGTTTGGCGACGGCTACGCCACGACCGCGCGGGTGCTGACCTTCGACGGCCTGGTCGACGGCCTCGAGCACCTCGCCCTGGGTCTCGGCCGCTACGCCGAGTCGGCGGGCCATCGGTCCGTCTCCGTGCCCCTGGTTCGGCCGCACAGCGAGTGTCTGACCGGCGACGTCTTCGGCAGTCAGCGCTGCGACTGTGGCGCGCAGCTCCGCGAGGCCGTCGAGCGGATCGCCGGCGCCGGCGGCTATCTGCTCTATCTGCGGCAGGAAGGTCGCGGCATCGGCCTCTATCGCAAGCTCGATGCCTATCTGCTGCAGGACGCCGGCCTCGACACGTACGAGGCGAATCTCGCGCTCGGTCACGCCGAGGACGAACGCGACTACACGGTTGCCGCGCAGATGCTGACGGCCTTGGACGTGCTCACGGTGGACCTGCTGAGCAACAACCCCGACAAGTCGGCGCAGCTGGCCCGGCTCGGGATCGAGGTCGCCGCCCGCGTGCCGACCGGCGTCCATCTCTCCGAATCCAACGCGGGCTATCTGGCGACCAAGGCCTGGCGCGGCGCCCACACCCTGCTGCTCGATCAGCTCTGACGCCCCGCCGCCGCCCCCCACTTGTCCGGTCGCCCCCCACCAATAGGTGGGGGGCGACCGGACAAGTGGGGGGTGAGGCCGGGGCGCGTACCTCGGGGTCAAGCCTTGATGCGGATCTTGGCCCGGGTGTCGGGGAGCTCGACGAAGGTCTGACCGGGGGCCATCTTGAACGGGCTGCCGTCGGCCAGGCTGAACGCGAAGGGTGACGCGATCTTGCCCTTCTGCCAGGTGCCGGTCACGTAGCGACCGCGATTGAAGTAGTAGAAAGTGCCCGAGGTGTCGATGATGTCGTGCAGCGGCTCGTCATGACCGCGGCCGCGGAAGATCTTCCCGTAGTGCTGCTTGGCCATGATCACCAGCACGTTGTCGGTCGACACCCGCTTGCCGTCGGCCATCACATGGGGACCCCAGGGCATGCTGCGCAGATAGCGCTTGGTCTTCTCGTCGTACGCGTAGCCCATGAAATAGCCGTCGCCCTTGTAGGGGACCTTGATCGACTTGGCGCGCCGGCCGCGCACGGCGCTGACCTCGGTGCTGCTCGAGGCCCAGGGGAAATACCCGTGCTGCGGTCCGGCCCGGAACCGCCTGGTCTGCTTGGCCAGGATCTTCGGATGGCAGGTGGTCGCCCGGTCGTAGAAGGTCTGACCGTTGTAGCGGTAGATCCGCGACGGATCGGTGCCGTACGAGCCGGTGCCGATCGTGTTCAGGTAGGAGAGCGTGCCCTCGAGATGGGCGCGGAAGTGCTTGACGTAGTTGACCACCCACGGTGCCGCACCGGTGTTGCCGATCAGCGCGTCCATCGGGCTCAGCAGCGGGATGTCGACCGGCCGGATCGAGCGCACCGGCAGCACCGTTTCCGGCATCCGGGAGTGGTACACCGGTACGAGCCGGGTGCCGCTGTAACCCGAGGGGTCGCGATAACCCTCCAGCTCGACGAAGACGATGTCGGCCTCGGTGATGCCGCGCTGCGGATGTTCGACCTGGTTGTCGGGGACCTTGACCGCGACCGCAGCGTGCCGGGCCTTGCTGGTGTCCTTCAGGAGCCGGCCGGTCAGCGGCCACCGCGGCCGGGTGTCGACGGGCGGCGTAGGGCTCGGCGTCGGCGTCGAGCTGGGAATCGGCTCTGGCGCGGGTGTGGGGGTGGTGGTGGGAAACGTCGACGATGGTTTCGGCTTCGAACACGCGGCGACTGCGGCGCCGACGACGCCTAACAGGGCTGCCCGGCGGCCGATTCGGCCCATCGGCAGTCCTCCCGTCCGCGTGGTCCGTGTGCTGTCAGGCAGCATCATGTCGGGAAATCCCGCGTCAAGTTAGTGGCACGCCGCCCCAGACCGAATTACAACGTTGACCTGAGGCGCGCGAGCCGTTAGCTTGAGACTGTGCGGGCGACGGTGAAGGATGTGGCGCGACGAGCGGGCGTCTCACCCAAGACGGTCTCGAACGTGGTGAACGGGACGTTTCCGGTCAGTCCGCATACCCGGATTCGGGTCGAAGCGGCCATGACGGAGTTGGACTACGTGCCGAACCTCTCGGCCCGCGGCCTGCGCAACGGTCGTACCGGAGTGATCGCCCTCGCCCTGCCCGATCTGGCCACGTCCTATTCGGCCGAGTTGGCGCACCACTTCGTCGTGGCGGCGGCCCGGTCGGGTTTGAGCGTGCAGATCGAGGAGAGCGCCGGCGAAGCCGAGCGCGAACGCGAACTCGTGCAACGCGCGCGGGCTCAGCTGATCGACGGGCTGATCCTCAATCCGGTCCTCGTCAGCACGTCGGCCATCCAGCGCGGGGTGTCGCTGCCGCCGGTGGTCCTGATCGGCGAGGTGGACCAGCCGCTGGCCGACCATGTCTGGCACGACAACGTCTCGGCCTCGCGCGAGATGACCGCACTGCTGATCGGCGAGGGCCATCGGCGGATCGCGGTCCTGGGCGTGATGGATTCCGCGACCTCGCGGCTGCGATTGGGGGGCTATTGCGAGGCCATGGACGCAGCCCAGCTTCCGGTGCCTCCGGAGCTGCTCATCGCCGTCGAGAGCTGGAATCCGTCCGGGGGAGCCGAGGGGATCCGGCGGTATCTGCAGACCCATGAGCTGCCGGAGGCGATCTTCTGCTTCACCGACGCGATGGCGATCGGTGTCCTCAGTGCGCTGTGGGCCGACGGCTTCCGGGTGCCCGACGACGTCTCGGTCGTGGGCTACGACGACATCATGGAAAGCGCCTATTCGGTGCCACCGCTGACGACGGTGCAGTTCGACAAGCAGGCCCTCGCCGAAACGGCCCTCTCCCTGCTGCGGCAACGCATCGATGACGGGGACAAACCCGTTTCCAGCGTGATGGTCCCGTACGCGATCGTTCGTCGGCGCAGCACCCGCGTACGCCGCTGAATCGCGTGAAATTCATTTGCACTGGCTACTTGTCAAGCGTCATTACATCGATGTACATTCTTACAACGATGTACTCGGCGCCGAGAACTTGGGTCGAGTTCCTCACCGATCGACCAGTTGGCTCGTTCGTCCATCCCCACCTCAGGAGCCCGTATGCCTTCAGCCAGGCTGATCCTCGATGCAGCGTTCACCATCGCCCCCGTACCTCGGCGGCTCTTCGGCTCCTTCGTTGAGCACATGGGGCGGTGCGTGTACACCGGCATCTACGAGCCCGGTCACCCCACCGCCGACGAGAACGGGCTCCGCGGCGACGTGCTGGCCCTGACCAAGGAGATCGGACCGACCGTGGTCCGCTACCCCGGCGGAAACTTCGTCTCCAACTATCGCTGGGAGGACGGCGTCGGGCCGAAGGACCAGCGCCCGACCCGGCTGGATCTTGCGTGGCATTCCATCGAGACGAACCAGTTCGGACTGCACGAGTTCGACGACTGGGCCAAGAAGGTCGACACCGAGGTGATGATGGCGGTCAATCTCGGTACGCGGGGGCTGCAGGAGGCGTGTGATCTGCTTGAGTACACCAACCATCCCGGCGGCACCTACTGGTCCGACCGGCGCATCGCCAACGGAGCGGCCGAGCCGTTCAACTACAAGCTCTGGTGCCTGGGCAACGAGATGGACGGGCCCTGGCAGGTCGGCCACAAGACGGCGGCGGAGTACGGCCGGCTCGCCAACGAGACCGGCAAGGCCATGCGGCTGATCGACTCCGAGATCGAGTTGGTCGCCTGCGGCTCGTCGAACTCCGCGATGCCGACCTTCGGGGAGTGGGAGTCCACGGTCCTCGAGATGACCTACGACACGGTGGACTACATCTCCCTGCACGCCTACTACGAGGAGAAGGATTCCGATCCGCTCACCTTCCTCGCTTCCGCGGTCAACATGGACCACTTCATCGAAGACGTCATCGCCACGGCCGACGCCGTACGCGCTCGCGGTCGCCACAAGAAGCGGATCAACCTCTCCTTCGACGAATGGAATGTCTGGTACATCCACCAGTTCAGCGGAGACGGGCCCAAGGCCAACAGCGAGCTCTGGGAGCCGAATCCGCCGCTGATCGAGGACGAGTACTCCATCACCGATGCGGTCGTCGTCGGCACGTTCCTCAACTCGCTCCTCCGGCACGGGGACCGGGTGACCGTGGCCAATCAGGCGCAGCTGGTCAATGTCATCGGCCTGCTGCGGTCCGAGAAGGGCGGCCCCGCCTGGAAGCAGACGATCGCGTACCCGTTCGAACAGATGCGTCAGCTCGCCCAAGGCCAGATCATCCAGGTCGTGGCCAGCGGAGACCGGTTCGATTCACCGACGTACACCGATGTCCCGGTGGTCGACGCCACCGCCACCTGGGACGAGGCCACCGGTCGTGCTGCGCTCTTCGTGGCGAACCGCAGCCTCGACGAGTTCTCGACCCTCGAAGCCGACCTTCGCGGCCTGGGGGTCACTCAGGTGCTGAGCGCGACGACGCTCCACGCCAAGGACGATCAGGACCGATCCACCACGAACCAACACCGACACGACGCCGTCCGACCCAAGACGTTCGACGACTTCGTGCTCGACGGGGGCCAGCTCAAGGTGAACCTGCCGCCGCTCTCGTGGACCGTCTTCTCCTTCGAAGCCAACCGCGACTGATCAGAGTTGACGACCAGGTCCAGCAAGAACTTGGCGGCACGGGCTGCCGCCGAGCTGTTCATCGATCTTCGCCATCCACCGCATCACCCCACCAAGGAGCTGTCATGACCGACCTGTCCCCAGTAACTGCCCCCGGATTGTCCTTCACCCGGGACCGAAGTATCAGCCGGCGAGGCCTCCTCGGTGGCGCAATCGGCGTCGCGGCCGGCCTCGGTCTCGCGGCCTGCAGCCCCGGTTCGGCGGGCAAGCCCGGTCAGGCCGCATCGGCGCCGGGCGCGGGCGGTGCCCAGGGGTACGACGGACCCCCGGTCGAGCTGGCCTACTGGAACGGTCTGACCGGCGGTGACGGGCCGATCATGAAGAAGATGATGCAGAAGTTCAACAGCGAGCATCCCAACATCAAGGTCAGCATGACCGCCATCGCCTGGGCTGACTACTACCAGAAGCTGCCGGCCGCGGTGAGCAATGGCAAGGGCCCAGACATCGGCATCATGCACGAATACTCGCTGGCCACCAACGCGGCCCGGCAGGTGCTCCAGCCGCTCGACGACGTGGCCACCGCCTTGGACATGAAGGAAGACGATTTCTCCCCGATCGTCTGGGGCGCCGGCCTGTACAAGGGTCCGAAGGATCAGGCCCCCGTACGGTACGGCCTGCCGCTGGACCTCCATCCGGCCGGGTTGTACTACAACAAGACCGTCCTGGAGAAGCTCGGTGAGGATCCGGAGAAGGCACCGACCACCGGCGACGAGCTGATGGCGATCCTGGACAAGGCCAAGTCCAAGGGCATCCAGGGCATGTGGACGTCGGCGCTCAGCGTCTACGGCCTGGAATGGCAGACCCTCGTCTACCAGTACGGCGGCCGGATGGTCAACGATGACGGGCTGACCGCCGGATTCGGTGACGAGGCCGGCATCAAGGCCCTCACCTGGTGGAAGAACCTCATCGAAGAGGGCCACAGTCCGAAGAACGCCGCGGCTGACGGCAACTACGTGTCGTTCAACAACGACAAGGCCGTGTTCATGATCAACGGCCCATGGATGACCACTCCGCTGAACGACAACAAGAAGCTCAAGTGGGGCGCCGCGCCCGTCCCGCAGATCGGGGACTCCCTCCAGACCTGGTCGGGCGCTCACCACTTCGTGCTGCCGCGCCAGACCCAGCCGGACCAGAACAAGGCGATCGCCAGCCGGGTGTTCGTCAACTGGATGTCCAAGCAGTCCCTCACCTGGGCGACCGCGGGCATGGTCCCGGCGCGCAAGAGTGTCCGGGAGTCGCCGGAATTCGCCCAGCTGGGTGCGGTCACCCAGTTCGCCAAGGAACTGGACTACGTGAACTTCGTCCCCGCCGTGCCGGGCATCCAGGACATCGACCAGGTGCGCAATGCCGCGGTCAGCGAAGCCGTGCTCGGTAAGAAGGACATCGCCACCGCACTGGGCGAGGGCGCCGAGAAGGCCAACAAGATCCTCGCCGCGAACGCGAAGAAGTACGGGGGATGAGCACCACGACGACGCCGACGCCGGTGGCGACACCGGCGGCGGCGACCAAGACTCCACCGCAAAGGCGGGGCCGACTCCGACACCACCACGCGGCCACCCCGTACCTGCTGTGCCTGCCGTACCTGCTGTTGCTGGCGACCTTCGTCCTTGGGCCTGCCCTGTTCGGAGTCTGGGTCAGCCTGCACGACTGGGACTTCCTGCTGCCGGCGAAGCCGTTCATCGGCCTGCAGAACTATCGGGATCTCTTCGACAGCGAGTCGGTGAGCTTCGAGCTGTTCTGGAACGGCATGCGATCGACCGCGATCTTCGTGGTGGCGAGCGTCCCGTTCCTGATCGTGATTCCGCTGCTGGTCGCCATCCTGCTCAATCGGCACTTTCCGGGGCGCACGTTCTTCCGGGCGATGATCTTCGCCCCGTTCGTGCTGGGCATCGCGGTCATCGGCGTGTTGTTCAACTACCTCCTCGACGCGCAGTTCGGGTTGATCAACTGGCTCCTGGGCTTTGTCGGAGTGGACCCCATCGGCTGGTCGCAGACCCAGCCCTGGGCGTGGGTGGCCCTGGTCGGGATGACGGTCTGGTGGACGCTCGGCTTCAACACGGTGATCTACCTGGCCGGTCTGGGCAACATCCCGGCCGACCAGTACGAGGCCGCCGAGTTGGACGGAGCAGGCGCTTTCGGCAAGTTCCGCTACGTCACTCTCCCGGGTCTCCGGACGGTGTTGGTGTTCGTGGTCACCACGACGATCCTGGCCAGCGCCAACATGTTCGGCCAGTCGTACCTGGTCACGAAAGGCGGGCCGGGAGACAGCACCCGGACAGCCATCATGGTGATGACCGAAGTGGGTCTCCGCCAGTTCAAGATGGGGATCGCCTCGGCGATGAGCTATGTACTGGCTCTGTGCCTGGCCGTCATTTCCATCATCAACTTCGTGCTGATGCGGGAGAAGAAGTCATGAGTCAAGCAACCGCGCAAGTCCAGGCTCCGCGCCGCCGACGGAGCAGTCGTCACCGCAACGGACCCCTCTTCTGGGTCGGCATGGTGGTCCTGGCGGCCATCTTCGTGGTGCCGATCCTGTGGATGTATCTGACGTCCTTCCGCTCGCTGTCGGACTCACGCCGGGTGCCCTTGAGCCTGGTTCCGGACGAGGTCACGCTCCGAGCCTTCAGGTTCATCTTCTCCGAGACCCAGAACCCGGTTCTGCTGTGGGCGCTCAACTCCTTTGCCGCGGCGACGTTGCACTCGCTGCTCGTGCTCCTGGTCTCGTCCATGGCCGCGTACGCCCTGGCCCGGATGCAGTTCAAGGGACGCGGGTTGATCTTCGGGGTGATCATCGGGACGCTCTTCGTCCCGCACTTCATCTTCCTGATGCCGAACTATCTGCTGATGGACAAGCTCGGGTGGCTGGACACGCTGCTGGCGCTGATCGTGCCCGGAGCCGCCGGTGCCTTCGGGGTGTTCTTCCTCCGCCAGTTCTTCATCGGTATCCCGCGGGAGCTGGAGGAGAGTGCGCTGATCGACGGGGCGAACACCTGGACGATCCTGACCAAGATCATCCTGCCGCTGTCCAGGTCGGCGCTGGTCACTCTCGCCGTGCTGTCGTTCCTGGCCAACTGGAACGACTTCCTGTGGCCGATCTTCGTGCTGTTCTCGCCGGAAAGACTGACCCTGCCGGCTGGACTCTCGACGCTGCAGGGCGCCTTCGCCACCGACTATCCGGTGATCATGGCCGGTGCGACCATCGCCTCCGTCCCCGTCCTTATCCTCTACATCGTCCTCCAGCGCTACATCATCGAAGGAGTAGCCACGAGCGGCCTGAAAGGCTGACACCCTGAGAAATCACCCCGAGTGTTCGTGCCCTGAGCCTGTCGAAGGGCAAGATCAACTTGTACGCCGAGTTGATCTCCGAATAGGGATGCGGAGTGTTCGAGCCCTGAGCCTGTCGAAGGGCAAGATCAACACGCGAGTCGACCTCCGAATCGTGATACGGAGTGTTCGTGCCCTGAGCCTGTCGAAGGGCAAGATCAACACGCATCTGACGGATGCGCTTCGACAAGCTCAGCGGACGTACCCTCCGACGCCCCTGCGGAACGGTCAGCCGTTTCGTGCCCTGAGCCTGTCGAAGGGCAAGATCAACATGGTCTAGGGGTTGCGCTTCGACAAGCTCAGCGGACGTACCCTCCGACGCCCCTGCGGAAGGTCAGCCGTTTCGTGCCCTGAGCCTGTCGAAGGGCAAGATCAACATGGTTCTAGGGGTTGCGCTTCGACAAGCTCAGCGGACGTAGCCTCCGACGCCGCTGCGGAACGGTCAGCCGTTTCGTGCCCTGAGCCTGTCGAAGGGCAAGATCAACATGGGTCTAGGGGTTGCGCTTCGACAAGCTCAGCGGACGTAGTCTCCGACACCCTTGCGAAAGGGTCAGCCGTTTCGTGCCCTGAGCCTGTCGAAGGGCAAGATCAACATGCGTCTGGCGGGTGCGCTTCGACAAGCTCAGCGAACGTAGCCTCCGACACCCTCGCGAAAGGGTCAGCCGTTTCGTGCCCTGAGCCTGTCGAAGGGCAAGATCAACATGGTTCCAGGGGTTGCGCTTCGACAAGCTCAGCGGACGTACCCTCCGACGCCCCTGCGGAACGGTCAGCCGCTTTCGTGCCCTCTTGATCCTTGCTGCAGGCGGCTTGCCAGATGGCGTGGCTGAAGGCGGTGCGGCCCAAGTTCAGGGTGCCTTGGTTGGTGACGAGGAACAGGTATCCGTTGGGGGTGCGGGTGACATAGGTGCCGGGGTCGGGTTGTCGGTGGCCGTAGCAGCTGTGGGTTTTGGTGCGGTGGGTGCGGCGACCTTTGGGGCCCAAATTGTCGACACCGGTCTGCCCCGGCGGGCCACCCTCGTCGGGTGGTATCCAGGCCACGGTGTGGTCCAAATCCATGGTGCGGCTGGTGTTGGTGCCGTAGGGGAACACGTCGGCGAGTTGGCGGAGTCTGGCGGCTTCGCGGATCCGGTCGGGGATTTCGTAGCCATCGACGGGGGCGACGGCGGCCGGGTCGATGACGGGCTTCACGATGATCTGGCAGTGGGTGTCGGTGAGGAAGTCGCGCAGTTGGTCGAGGGTGATCATGTCGCCGTGTTCGGGGCGGACCTGACCGCCGGCTTCGGTCAGCGCCGCATCGGACAGGTGGAAGTAGAGGACGACTTTCGGCTTCAACGCCTCCACCTGGCGGCCGGTCAGCTGGATCGGCGGCAACCGCAACGGATGCCGAACCGACCGACCCTCCTGCTCGGAAGCTGACGCTCGCCGAAGCTCTCTGGTTCGTTCAAGCTGTCTGGTTCGTCGAAGCCCGCCGGCTGGGTGGCCGGTTCGCCGACCGGTCCAGGATCATCGGTGACCCGCTCGCGGTTGTCGAGTGGATCAGCCGGGGCGTCGTCGAATCCGGGCTCAACCGGCTCCAGGTCGTCCCACAGGAACGCGTCCGCCAGCTCGGCCGTTTCGGCCGGTATCGGCGGCTCGGGCTCATGATCGGCGGGATCGGCCGGTTCGGCCTGGGGTCGGGATCATCCTGGGGGTCGGGATCATGTTGGTGGGCGAGGAGGAGCTGCAACGCGTGGGCGGGTTGGGCGAGGATGCCGAGCGCTTTCGACCGGCGGGCACCGACCGAATCCCGGTCGCCGTCGCGGGCGAGGAGGTCGGCGATCCGGTTGAGGGTGGCCATGAACCACACCACATCCCCCGAAGATGCTTTCGCGACCAGCACCTTCAGCCCGTCGGGGCCGGTGGTGGCCCACACGTCCCGCTCAACCCGCGCCCGTTTCGTCCGCTCCGCCGCCAGGGCCGGGTCGGCGTCCAGCATGGTGGCGGTCAGGATTTTTTCGAACCGTTTCCAGGAGATCATCCCGAGGGTGTCGGAGCAGGCCCGGTCCACGTCACGGCACGCCTCCCACGACAGCTGCCGAGTCGCCTGGGCAACCTTCCGGGCCTCCCAGGCCCGCACCCCACCAGCCTGGACCCGTCCCCACAAGGTGGGCAGCCGATGCCGCAAATCCAGGGCGTCACCGATCAGCAGCCGCGCCGCAAATTCCGACATGGCCTGCAAAGCGCCGAACTCGACCGTGCAATGCTCCGCCACCTCCGGGGTGCCCGCCCCGCCGAACAGACAGGCCCGTTGGATCAGCGGCTGATAATCCGCACTTTTCGAGTCGAGGTCATGAATATCGGCCCAGGCGCACGCCAACTCCAACTGTCGGTTCTCCCGGGCCAGCAACTCACGATGGTTGCTGCTGATCGACGCCGCCAGCTGGGCACTGGTCAACAGACCCAAATCGGGGCCCGGGACCTTGTCCAGGTCGGTGTCAACGTCGATCATGTTTTCACTCTAAACAGCACCACTGACAATTCTTGGAGCCATCAAACGGGGCAGGAGCTGGCCCTTCGACAAGCTCAGGGACCGAATGATGCGGAGGTGAAGGTGGCCCTTCGACAGGCTCAGGGACCGAATTATGCGGAGGTGCGGCCTGCCCTTCGGCAGGGTTCTCCTGAGCTTGTCGAAGGACTCAGGGCACGAAAACGGCGGACTCGCGATACGCAGGTGGGGCTTGCCCTTCGACAGCTCAGGGGGAACGGTGCGGAGGTGGGCCAGGTCCGTCCGGGGCTACTCGAGCGTGGTCGTGAAGGTAGCCGAGAGTTCGGCGGTTGAGTCGCCACCGACCCAGACGTCGAAGGTGGAGGCGTCTTCGACCAGGTCGCGGACACCGGCGTTCCAATAGCGCAGCTCGGGGGGTCCGAGGGTGAAATCGACGGTTTGCGAGGCGCCGGCCTCGAGGTGGATTCGCCGGAAGCCTTTGAGCTCGCGTACCGGGCGGGCTGCCGTGCCGTGTCGCTGGTGCAGGTAAAGCTGCACAACTTCCTCGGCGTCGCGGTCCTGGGCGTTGGTGACGGTCACCGTGGCGGTCAGGCTCTCGCCGGTCTTCAGCTCTGGCGGGTCGAGGACCAGGTCGGAGTAGGTCACCGCGGCATAGCTCAACCCGTAGCCGAAGGGGAACAGTGGGGTGCTTGCCTCGTCCCAATACCGCCGCGCCTGATTCTCCGGCTCGTGGGAGGTGGTGCGGGCATAGATCATCGGCACCTGCCCGACGGTCCGCGGCCAGGAGAACGGCAGCTTGCCGCCCGGCGTGACCTCGCCGAGCAGCAGGTTGGCCACGGCCGCGCCGCCCTGGGATCCGGGATACCAGATGTCCAGGATTGCGGGCACGTTCTCGGCCGCCCAGCGGAGGTCGAGCGGCCGCCCGTTCATCACCAGAAGAACGACCGGCGTCCCGGTGGCCACCACGGCCTGCAGCAGTTCGAGTTGGCGGCCAGGGAGATCCAACGATGACCGGGAGGCGGCTTCGCCGATCATCTGCTGCCACTCACCGACCACCACCACGGCCAGGTCGGACTCGCGGGCCAGGTCCACGGCCCGCTGCAGCTCAGCGTCGTCGTCGAAATCCTCGGGGTCATCGGGCGTGTTGCCGGGGAACATGTCGAACATCGACGGAAACAGGCGCTGCGCCGGACGGGTGCCCGGCGCGTACGCGATCTCGGTCGTGGCGCTGAGCCGGTTGCGGAGCCCTTCGAACACGGTTACGGTCTCGGCGAGATCGAAATCGAAGATCCACGGCCCCAGGGTGTCCCGTGGGGAATCGGCCAGCGCCCCGATCACGGCGACCGAGCTCAGCCGGGCCGGGTCAAGGGGAAGGAGGTCGCCCTCGTTGCGCAGCAGGACCGCCGACCGCTCCGCGGCCACCCGGGCGATGTCTCGGTGGGCCGGATCGGCCAGGATCGCGCGGGCCTGATCCTCGTCGACATACGGCTCGTCGAACAGGCCGAGCCGGAGCTTGATCTCCAGAATTCGGCGGACGCTGGCGTCGAGCGCCTCGACGCTCAGCGCGCCACTCTCCACCGCCTCAGGCAGGTGGGCGTACGCGGGGTCGCTCATGGCCATTTCGAGGTCGACACCGACGCCCACGCCGCGGGCGGCCGCGTCGGCCAGGTCGGCTGCGAAGCCGTGCGTCACGAGGTTGCGAATCGCGTTCGCGTCGCTGACCACGAAGCCCTCGAAGCCCCATTGCTCGCGAAGCACCTCGGTGAACAGCCAGCGGTTCCCGGACGCCGGGATGCCATTGAGGCTCATGTATGCCGACATCACATTGCCAGCGCCGGCCGCGAGCGCGGCCTGGAAGGGCGGGAAGTAGACGTTCCACAGCTCGGCGTCGGACAGGTTCACCTCGTCGTAGTCCCGACCGCCGAGCGCGGCGCCGTACCCGGCGAAGTGTTTGGACCCCGGCGATGACGTGTCCTTCGGCCCCGAGCCGATCGCCCTGGAAGCCCCGCACCTGAGCGGCGGCGACCGCGGCACCCAGATAGGGGTCCTCGCCGGCGCCCTCGATGATCCGGCCCCACCGCGGATCGCGGGCGATGTCGACCATCGGCGCGAACGTCCAGTGGATGCCGACCGCCCGAGCCTCGCGGGCGGCGACCGCCTGCCCGCGCTCGATCGTCTCGAGATCCCAGGAGGCCGCTAAGCGCGATCGGCACCGGGAAGACGGTCCGCAGCCCGTGGATGACGTCGAACCCGAACAGCGCGGGAATGCCCTGGCGGCTGCCCTCGATCGCCTGGCGCTGCAACCGATTGATCTCGACCGGGTCGGTCATGAACAGCAGCGACCCGACCTCGCCGCGCGCCAGCGCATCCTCGACCTCGCCGGGTCGTTGCGGGGTCGCTCCGACGGTCGCGTCGGGCGAACCGAGGTAGAAGTACTGGGTGAGCTGGCCCGCCTTCTCGGCCAGGCTCATGGAGCCCAGCAGCTCCTCGACCCGAGCCTGAAGGGCCGAACGGGCGCTGTCCTCACGCTGATCTAGCTCGGTCACGTCGCTCCTTTGGGACAAGTTGGTCACCTACCCGGGTCAGGTACCCGATGGGGCGTACTTTATGGGGCCAGCGTCGCCGTCGCGCGGGCGGCCGGACTGTCTGGCCAGGCCAACCAGGCCTCGGTCGATTCGCGCTGGACATTCATCAGGCCATCCGTCCTGCGCGTTGTGTCGTCAGGTCGATACAAGCAGCGTCGCCGAGCCGACGGAACCGCGGACCGATCAGCGAGAGGCTTCTGGTGTCCGGAAGTCGAACTCAGCAGGTCGGGGAGTTGCTGATCAAGACCTCGGAGTCCCAACACGATGGGCCCGGCGATCTACCTGACGAAGTCGCCGGGCCCGTCGGCCTGCCCCGAACCGTCCGGCTCGGTGTCAGTGCTGCTCACTAAGGTCAGCCCTATGACCGAAACTGCAGCAGTGGAACCCGTCGGCACCATCGCGATGTTCACGATCGACTGTCTCGACGCCAACGTGCTGGCGGCGTTCTACGCCAGCCTGCTCGGGATGGAGCTGGCCTATTCCGACGACAACGTCGCGATGCTCACCGGACCCAACGGCCCGGCCCTCGGCTTCGGCGGCGAGCCCAACTACACGCCGCCACCGTGGCCCGACGACAACTGCGACAAGCAGTTCCATCTCGATCTCAAGGTCGCCGACATCCCAGCCGCCGAGCAGGCCAGCCTCGCGCTCGGCGCTACGCGACCCGACTTCCAACCCGGTGGCGATCGGTGGCGGGTGCTGCTCGATCCGGCCGGTCACCCGTTCTGCCTCACGCTCTGGTCGACCTGAGACCTACGTCAGCTCAATAACGAACCGTGGATTCGTGGCGGAGATGCCCGCCGACGGACCATACTTGCCTTCGAGTGATCGATCATGCCGGGATTCCGGCATCCCGAAGGCGGCAAGTGACCAGGTTTACGCGCAGCTGGGCGGTTGTCGTCGCGCTAACCGCCGGCATTGCCGTCGTCGCGGGCGGGATCGTCCGAGCCGAGTATGCGCCCGAGTCGCAGATCGCCGTTCCGTCGGTCCCAGCGGCCAGCGCCGTGCTGACGCCCGGTCCAGCGGCGTCGGCCGGTAGGACGCCGGACCCGACGCCGACCTTGGCCCCCACGCCGGCCGCGACACCGACAACCATCCTGGCCCCGACCCCGACGCCGGCCATTCCGCCGCCGAAGTCGCCGTCGCCGTCGCCGACCCATCCCGCGTCGGTCAAGGCGGCGTCAGGCCGAGCAACTCCGACACCCACCAAGTCCGCCAGCCCGGCCGTACGGGCGCCCGAGCCGTTCGATCCGGCCACGCTGACCCCGGTACCGCGCACGGTTCCGCAGGTCACCCCGCTGCCCGACCGCTCCCTCCACATCGCCGACCGCTATCGGCGGAACGCGACGCGCGTCGGCTGGGACACGGTCGTCAACTCCGGCCGGTCGTTGCCCGGCATCAGCGCCAGTTGCGCCCGCAGCTGGCGCAAGTCGGGACGGGACAGCCGGATCGACTGGAGCTCGGCCCGCTACCTCTGCCTGAACGCCCTGCCGGGTCTGGGTCCGAGCTTTCGACCGCAAGGGGTCGGCGGATCGGCCACGACCGAGGGCTACTGGATCGGTAACCAGCCGGCGGCCGACCGCAATCTCATCCTGACCAGCTGGTACTCGACCGCCCGCGGCGGCAGCAAGACCCGTCTGGTGGTCATGGACATGGACAAGCGTCGCTACAACAGCGTCGAGCTGGTCCGGCCCAGCGGCTCCCGGGGCCTGCGCAATATCGACTCGCACGGCAGCGGCTTGGTGTGGGCCGGGCAGTACATCTACTCATCGAGCAAATCCGAGCTGTGGATGTACAACGCCGACGACATCCTCAAGATCAACGGTCGGTACGTGCTCCCGGCCGTCGCCCGGTGGACCGTCCACGGCACCGGAGGCCTGTCGAGCATCTCCATCGATCGGTCGACCAACCCGAACCGCCTGCGGAGCATCAACTACTCCAAGGCCGGCCACGCGTACATCCAGAGTTTCGACCTCGCCGAGACCGGCCTGCTGGCCGCGAACAGTGGCGGCGCCGCGCAGGACCTGGCCCTGACCAACAGTTTCGGGCAACGGGGCCCGGCGGTGCACAGTGCCAGTTCCATGGTCATCTCGGGCGGCAGCTTCCAGGGCGTGGCCAGCGTGGGCGCCTACGGTTTCGCCAACTCATCGTCGATGCGGGTCAACGGGCGCAAGGGTGACGCGGCGGTGGTGCTCAAGGGCGGCAAGGTCGTCGGACGGTTCCGGATGCCGCACGGGAACGGCCAATCGATCTACATCGACTATCGGCGCGGAAACTACGTGAGTGTCACCGAGCGCGGGAGCCAGTTCATGTTCGAGCTCCCGCTCCAGCACCTGACCAAGGCGCGCTGAACTCGTTTCCTTGCCAGTCGCCAGCGGTCGGGCCAATCTGAGGGAATGACGAGCGAGCGCTGGTTTGTGAAGATCGATGGCATCAAGGGTGACTCCACCGAGAGTGATCACGAAGGCGAGATCGAGCTGGAGTCGTGGTCCTGGGGCGTGAGCAACACCGCCACGGTCGGCCGCGGCGGTGCGGGTGGCGGCGCTGGAAGGGCGGTCTTTCAGGACGTCCGCTTCCGGAGCGAAGGAGGTGCCGCGTCGCCGGCGCTGTTCCTGGCCTGCGCCGCCGGGACACACCTCAGATCGGCGCGCCTGAGCGGGATCTCGGCGGGCGGTGAGCCGCTCGGCTTCAAGGTGACGATGGAGGACATCCTCGTCACGGCGTTCGAGATCGGCGACGATCCTTCCAATGATCCGAGACTGCAGTTCTCCATGGGGTACGGCCGGATCAAGCTCGGCTTCGTGCCGATGGCGGCGGATGGCGAACCGGGCACCGAGATCACCGCCGGCTGGGATGTCACGGCGAACCGGAATCGTCTGACGACCGAGGCGCCTGGGCGGCGCTGCTCCTAGGTCGCGCAGAACTCGTTGCCCTCGGGATCCTGCATGATCCACCAGTGGCCGGCTGGTCCCTTGTCGACCTCGCGGGTGCGGGTAGCTCCGAGCTCCTCGAGCCGGGCCACCAGGTGGTCGAGGGCGCCGGGCTCACCGTGGACGTCGAGGTGCAGGCGGTTCTTGCCGGCCTTGCCCTCGGGCACGTCCTGGAACAGCAACCGCCGACCGCGGCCGATGCCGCTGGTCTGGTCGAACGGGTCGTCGGGGTGGCGGATCGCGGCGTACCCGCCGAAGATCTTGCGGCCGTGATGGTCGCCGACCGCCTCGGGCGCGAGGTGGCCCGCGGCCAGCAGTTGCTCGATGAGCGGACTGGGGTCCTCCACCTCGTACTCCAGGGCGGCCGCCCAGAAGTCCGCGAGGGCAGGAGCGTTCCGGCTGTCGATGACGAGCTTCCAACTCAAGGCCATGAGGCCAAGTTAAGGACTTATCGGCCCACCGCGGCAAGCGGGGCCTGGCGTCCGCGTACGCGCCGGATGAGTAACGTCTGGGGCATGGCCCGATCGATCGCTACCAACACTTCGGCAAGCCTGGACGAGTTGCTGGACTTCATCCGACCCCGTCATCAACTGCTGGTCGCGACGACCCGCCGCGACGGCCGCCCGCAGATCTCGCCGGTCAGTGGCGGGGTCGACGCCGACGGACGCATCGTGATCTCCACCTACCCCGGCCGAGCCAAGACCCGCAATGCCGAGAAGCGGCCGGAGGTGTCGGTGCTGGTGCTGTCGGACGAATTCAACGGTCCCTGGGTGCAAGTCGACGGCGATGCCGAGGTCCTGCACATGCCCGAGGCCTTGGAAGGTCTCGTCGACTACTTTCGGTCGATCTCCGGCGAGCACCCGAACTGGGACGACTATCGCGCGGCGATGGTGGTGCAGAACAAGTCCCTGCTGCGGATTACGCCGACTCGCTGGGGACCGATCGCCACCGGCGGCTTCCCGGCTGAGGTCGCGGCGCGGCTCGATGCCACCACCTAGTGGGGTGTCTTTGAAGTTCCGTTACGTTTGGCGGCGTTCAGGTGCGTGCATCGCCAGGCCGACGAGGGAGGGATACCGGGTCGTATCTCGACCGAGGAGAACGCAGCGAGGTGCGTGCCTGGGCGTCGCGAAACGTAACGAGACTTCGAAGACGCGCCACTGGGTAGCCTGGTCGGCCGCACAGATCCGGTGAGCAATACGGTGATGATCTACCGCCGCTGCCAATTCGGCTGCCGGCGATGCTGAACGATGACGAAGGAGTCGTACCGCCATGCATGTTGGGGTGATCGGTGCCGCCGGGATGATCGGACGCAAGCTGACGGATCGGATGGTCGCCGACGGCTCGGGTGGGGGAGTCCGCCATCGACAAGCTCACCCTGGTGGACGTGATCACGCCGCCGGCCCCGGTCGGCTGGAGCGGGTCGTTGCAGCTCGCCACGGCGGACCTCTCCGTGGCCGGCTCCCCCGAAGAGCTGCTGCAGGGACGCCCGGACGTGATCTTCCATTTGGCGGCGGTCGTGTCGGGCGAGGCCGAGACGAACTTCGAGAAGGGCTATCGGGTCAACCTCGACGGCACCCGGGCGCTGTTGGAGGCGATCCGCGCCGCCCATGCGGTCGACGGCTACCGGCCGCGGCTGGTGTTCACGTCCTCCCTCGCGGTGTACGGGGCGCCGTTCCCGAATCCCATCCCGGACGATTTTCATGTCACGCCGCTCACCAGTTATGGCGCGCAGAAGGCCATGGGTGAGCTGCTGCTGAACGACTACACCCGGCTCGGCTTCGTCGACGGGATCGGAGTCCGGCTGCCGACCATCTGCATCCGGCCCGGCAAGCCGAACCAGGCCGCGTCCGGATTCTTCTCCAGCATCCTGCGGGAGCCGCTGGTCGGTCTGGAAGCCGTGCTGCCCGTACGCGACACCCTCCGGCACTGGTTCGCGTCCCCGCGCGCGGCGGTGGGATTCCTGCTGCACGCGGCCGCGCTCGACG
Source organism: uncultured Actinomycetota bacterium (assembly GCA_963731295.1). GTDB lineage: Bacteria > Actinomycetota > Actinomycetes > Propionibacteriales > Propionibacteriaceae > Microlunatus. Next base: position 103,298 of record CAVSUP010000002.1, on the reverse strand, counting down.
GCGAGCTGGTCGGATCCAACCGGATCCTGATCATGCCCGGACTGAGCGCCACCGTGGCCGACCAGATCGAGGCCCTCCGGGCGGTGGCCGGCGAGGACGCCGTCAAGCTGATCAGGCGCGAGCCCGATGAGGCGATCATGAAGATCGTCGAGGCCTGGGCCCCCGGGTTCGAGGCGAATCGGGCGCGCGAACTCGGCTTCGTGGCCGAGAGCTCGTTCGAGGAGATCATCCGGGTGCACATCGAGGACGAGCTGAGTTCCTCGACCGCCTGAGCCGGGGATCGCCGATCAGCGCACCCCGAGGAGGTGCTCGATGGCGTAGCGCTGGATTCGGGCGAAGCCGTAGCCCTTGGTCCGGGCGGTGTCGAGGTCGTAGTCCTCGAAGCTGCTGCGGTCGGCGAGCAGGGTGGCGTAGTCCTCGCCCGGCTCCAGGGTGGGCAGGTTGAGGTCGGCGACCCCGGATTCGGCCAGCGCCTCTTGCACCCGCGGATCGGCGCGGAACGCGTGGGACCGTTCGCGCAGGGTGATGTAGAGCTCCATGTTGGCCAGCGCGGACTCCCAGACGCCGTCCATGTTCTCGGTGCGGAGCGGCTTGTAGTCGAAGTGCCGGTCACCGGTGTAGGTCGGGCCGCCGCCCGGGGCGCCGTTCTCGAGCAGGTCGACGGTGGAGAAGGCCTGCAGGAGGTCGCCGTAGCCGAAGACCAGGTCCTGGTCGTAGCGGGGGCCCTTCTGCCCGTTGAGGTCGATGTGGAACAGCTTGTTCTGCCACAGCGCCTGGGCGATGCCGTGGGTGTAGTTGAGGCTGGCCATCTGCTCGTGCCCGGTTTCGGGGTTGATGCCGACCATGTCGTGGTGCTCGAGCTGGGAGATGAACGCCAACGCGTGCCCGATGGTCGGCAGCAGGATGTCGCCGCGGGGCTCGTTCGGTTTCGGCTCGATGGCGAACCGCATGTTGTAGCCCTGGTCGATCGAATATTGGGCGAGCAGGTCGATGCCCTCGCGGTACCGGTCGAGCGCGGCCCGGACGTCCTTGGCGAAGTCGACCTCCGAGCCTTCCCGGCCGCCCCAGAACACATAGATCTCCGCGCCGAGCTCGGCCGCCAGATCCATATTCCGCATGACTTTGCGCAGGGCGTAGCGACGGACCGACCGGTCGTTGCTGGTGAACCCGCCGTCCTTGAACACCGGGTCCCCGAACAGGTTCGTGGTCACCATGGGCACCACCAGACCGGTCTCGGCCAACGCCGCCTTGAACTCGTTGATGATCCGGCCCCGCGTACTGGCGCTCGAGTCGGGCGGCACGAGATCGTCGTCGTGGAAGGTGATCCCGTACGCGCCGAGCTCGGCCAGCTTGTGCACCGCCTCGACCCCGGCCAGCACGGGCCTGGTCGCTTCCCCGAACAGGTCACGGGCCTGCCAGCCCACCGTCCACAGACCGAAGCTGAACTTGTCCTCGCGGGTGGGGGTTGGGGTCATGACTCCTCCTCGTATTGGTGTCGGCGCTGCCTCGGCCTCTGCATACGGGCGTCATGCGAAAGCATCGAGAGACCTTTCGTCATTGACCGACTCCCGGTAACGTAAGTTCTCGACAAGTTCGGTGTCAAGGGTCTGCGGAACTCTCGTTGAGCCCGAGCAAAACTCGTGCGTGACGTGGCGCGTTTGGCACGGTAGTGTCCGGCCAAGGAGGTGTCGAAACTTAAGGAGAGTTTCGAGCAACCGGGGGGCATTGTTGCGTGAAGTGGAGGTTGCCGATGACGACGAGCGGGCCGAGGACGATGCACGGATCAGCGCCCTACAGCTGGTTGGATCCTCAGCTCTCGGCTGCGGAGCGGGTCGAGCTGCTCCTAGGCGAGATGACGTTGGAGGAGAAGGTCGGCCAGCTCGGTAGCCGCTGGGTCGGCAACGACGAGCCCGACGGCGGCGACGCCCTGAGCGCTCAGGGGGCCGATGGCGACGAGACGATGAACGTTGCGCCCATGCAGGACGTGTTCGCCGCGGTCGGCTCAGCGTCCTTGGCGGAGGCCAGTCGCTCCGGCCTCGGTCAGCTGACCCGCATCTACGGCAGCGCACCGATCAACCCCGCTGACGGTGCCGCGGAGCTGGTCCGGCAGCAACGAATCGTCCTCGAGTCCTCCCGGCTGCGGATTCCCGCCCTCGTCCACGAGGAGTGCCTGACCGGTTTCACCGCGTACGGGGCGACGGTGTACCCGGCCGCGATCGCCTGGGGCGCGACCTTCGATCCGGACCTGGTGGAGCGGATGGCCGCCTCGATCGGGCGGGATATGGCCGCGCTGGGCATCCACCAGGGGCTTTCGCCGGTGCTCGATGTCGTCCGGGACTACCGCTGGGGTCGGGTCGAGGAGACCCTCGGCGAAGATCCGTACCTGGTGTCGATGCTCGGCGCCGCCTACGTCCGCGGACTGCAGAGCGCCGGCGTGCTGGCCACGCTTAAACATTTCGCCGGCTACTCCGCCTCGCGCGGCGCCCGCAACCACGGGCCGGTGCCGATGGGTCGCCGCGAGCTGCTGGACGTGATCCTGCCGCCCTTCGAGATGGCGATCGCCGGCGCCGGAGCCGCTTCGGTGATGAACTCGTACGCGGATGTGGACGGCGTGCCAGCCGGGGCGGACCGCTGGTTGCTGACCGAGCTGTTGCGCGATGAGTGGGGGTTCGACGGCACGGTTGTCTCGGACTACTGGGCCGTGCCCTTCCTGGCCACGATGCATCGGGTCGCAGCCGATTTCGACAAGGCCGGTGCCATCGCGCTGGCGGCGGGCCTCGATGTCGAGCTGCCGGACACCATCGGTTTCGGACCCGGGCTGGTCGACCAGGTGCGTCGCGGCGAGCTGTCGGAGGAGCTCGTCGACCGCGCCGCCCGTCGGCACCTCCGGCAGAAGGTCGAGCTCGGGCTGCTCGATCACGACTGGACCCCGGAACGCTCGGTGGCCGGGGCCGACGCGGTCGACCTCGACTCGCCCGCGAACCGCGCCCTGGCCCGCGAGATGGCCGAGCGATCCCTGGTCCTTCTCGACCCTGGATCTGCGCTGCCGTTGCTCGGGCCCGACCGGCCAGTCTTACGACGGGTGGCGGTCGTCGGTCCCTGCGCGGCCGATCCGCGCACATTCATGGGCTGCTACGCCTTCCCCAACCACGTCCTGCCTCGGCACCCCGGCCTCGGGCTGGGCATCGACGTGCCGAGCGCACTCGACGCGCTCCGCGCCGAGTTGCCGGACGTCGACGTCGTCCACGAAGTCGGCTGCCAGATCGTGGGGGACGACCGGTCCCGGTTCGCCGCGGCTCGCACGGCGGCCGAAGGGGCCGACCTGTGCGTGGCCTTCGTCGGCGACCTGGCCGGCCTCTTCGGCCACGGCACGTCCGGTGAGGGCTGCGATGCCGAGGACCTCCGGCTGCCCGGCCTGCAGGCGGACCTGCTCGACGAACTGCTGGACACCGGCACCCCGGTCGTGATCGTCGTGGTCTCCGGGCGCCCGTACGCCCTGGGCGGCGTGCACGGGCGAGCCGCGGGCCTCATCCAGGCGTTCATGCCCGGCGAGGAGGGCGGCCCCGCTATCGCGGGCGTCCTGTCGGGACGGATCGAGCCGGGTGGTCGGCTTCCGGTGCAGATCCCCCGGTCCGCGGGTGGCCAGCCCGGGACCTATCTCCAGCCACCTCTCGGCGTCGAGCACGGCGGCACCACCAACCTCGATCCGACCCCGCTGTTTCCGTTCGGCCACGGCCACTCGTACACAAGTTTTGTCGTCGACGACCTGCAGCTCAGCGCGTCCGAGATTCCCACCGACGGTGAGTTCGCCGTCTCGGTCCGCGTCCGCAACACCGGATCGCGCCCCGGGGAGGAGGTCGTCCAGCTCTATCTGCACGACGTCGTCGCCTCGGTGGCCCGCCCGGTCAAGCAGCTGACCGGCTTCGCCCGGGTCGGCCTCGAGCCCGGCGAGAGCAGGCAGGTCTCGTTCTCGGTGCACGCCGACCGGACCGCCTTTACCGGCCACGATCTCCAGCGCATCGTCGAGCCCGGCGAGCTGGATGTGCTGGTCGGTACCTCGGCCACAGACCTGCCGAGCCAGGGCCGCGTACGCCTCACCGGCGCGGTGCGCGTCGTGGGACACGATCGTCGGCTCGTGACGCCAGTAAAGTTCTGCCCAGTTGAATCCCCACTCAGAGCGTAAGGAGAAGGTCGTGCCGTCCAAGGACGGAGTGCCCACATTGGCCACGGTTGCCGCGTCGGCCGGCGTCTCCGTGGCGACAGTCTCGAAGGTGGTCAACGGACGCGCCGACGTCGGCGCCACCACTCGCGCCCGGGTGGAAGTCCTCCTCGCGGAGCACCACTACGTCCAACGGCGAGCGCAGTTGTCCCCGCGGTCGGCTGAGCACGGGACCGTCGAGCTCGTCTTCCACGGCCCTTCGCTGTCCAGCTACAGCCTGGAGATCCTGCAAGGCGCCCTCGAGGCCGCTACCGAGGCCGGACTCGGCGTTGCCGTTGTCGTGCGCCCACGCACCGGGAAGGCCGGGAGCGGCCGGGCGCCCGACGCCTGGGTCCGCGAACTCGCGAACCGGCGCCCAGCTGCCGTCATCGACGTGGTCGACGACGTCCGTGACGGCGACCTCGGCGCACTGGCCGGGGCCGGCCTCCCGCTCGTCGTCATCGATCCGCTTAGCCGCCCGACCCCGCGGGTCACCAGCATCGGAACGACGAACTTCTCCGGCGGTCTCGCCGCCACCGAACACCTGCTGGGCCTCGGCCATCGCCGGATCGCGTACTTGGGCTCGGTGCCCGGTGTCGCCTACAACCAGGCGCGAATGCACGGCTACCGGGCGGCTCTGGAGGCCGCCGCCGTCACCGTGCCGGACGCGTACATCCTCAATATCGGGTACGACTACGACGCCGGCCTGTCCGGAGGGCGGATGCTCCTCGACCTCGAGCAGCCACCGACGGCCGTCTTCGCGGCCACCGACGAGAGCGCGGCCGGCCTGATCGAGGCGGCTCGCGCCCGAGGCCTGCACGTTCCCGAGGACCTCAGCATCGTCGGTTTCGACGACACCGCCATCGCCCGGCTGCTCTCGCCACCCCTGACCACGGTCCGCCAGCCGCTCCGCGAGATGGGTCGGGTGGCCCTGCGGACCGTGTTGAAGCTGGCGGCCGGCGAGGAGCTCGACTCCCACCACGTCGAGCTTGCCACCGAGCTCGTCGTCCGCGGCTCGACCGAACGGGTCGCGGCCACGCTTCCCTGATTTCGCAGCGCCAGTGCGTCCGCCGAGCCGAAATTCGGCATATCGCACGCACTGGTGTCCCAAAATCAGGGTCCCCGGGAGATCGACCCGTCAGCGCAGGCGGAGCGAGGGCATCCGGAGCTCGGTGCCGGCCGACAGCCCGAGCAGGGTGGCCAGTTCCGACAGGTCGGGCAGCGCGCTGGTCACCAGCGCTCTCGGATCCTCGCTGTTCTTCGGACGGCTGAGCCGAGCCAGGGGTGGGACGTGGATCGCGGGCAGCACCGGCGCATCCTTGGCCAGCCCGCCGCGCTTCCGGGCGATCCGTACGGCGTCGCGCAAGCTACCCAATTCGTCGACCAGGCCGTTGTCCCGGGCGTCGGCGCCGGTCCACACCCGACCGCGAGCCAGCCCTTCGATCTCGGCGACCGGACGCCCACGCCCGGCCGCGACCTTGCCGACGAAATCGGCGTAGATCTCGTCGATCCCGGCGCTCAGCCGTTCGCGCTCCTCGTCGGTGAAGCCGCGCCGGGCCGAGTACATCAGCGCGCGGTCGCCCTGCCCGACCGATCCGGTGGTCAAGCCCGCCCGCTCCAACAGCTCACGGACCACGAACTTGCCGCCGAATACCCCGATCGAGCCGGTCAGGGTGGCGGGCAGCGCGACGATGACATCGGCCGGGCAGGCCACGTAGTAGCCGCCGGACGCGGCCGCGTCCCCCATCGAGACGACCACCGGCTTGCCGGCCTCGCGGACCCGGCAGACTTCACGCCAGATGCTGTCCGACGCCACCGCCGAGCCACCCGGCGAGTCGACTCGGAGCACCACCGCGCGGACCCGGTCGTCCGCGCCGGCCGCGCGCAGCTCATGGCCGACCGAGTCACTGCCGACCTGGCGACCCATCGGTCCGCGGCGGCTCCGACCCGACCCGATGCCACCGCGAATCTCGACCAGGGCGACATGGCCCTTGCGGCGGGCCGGGAGCGAGGGTCGCCGCTTCGGCTGCCAGCGGTCGGCGAACAGCAGCTCCACCCCAGCGCCGAGCCGGGTCCGGAGCGCCGCGTACACCTCGTCCCGATAGCCGAGCCGGTCGACCAGACCGACCTCGAGGGCTTCCGCGGCCGTGCGTGGACCGGTATCGACCAGCTCTCGGATCCGTTCGGCATCGAGGCGGCGACCGGCGGCGATGGACCCGACCGCCTCGTCGAAGATCGATGCCGTGAGCCGCTCGAGGGCCTCGCGGTGCGGCGGGGTGAACTCGCTCGTCATGAACCGGTCGGCCGCGTTCTTGTATTCGTAGCGCTGCTCGAACTGCGGCTCGACGCCGAGCTTGTCGAGGGCGCCACGCAGGAAGGTGGTCTCGATCCCGACGCCGAGCATGCCGACCCCGCCCCCGGGTTGCAGCCAGATCTCGTCGAAGGCGGTGGCCAGCACGTACGCAGGCAGCCCGCCGGACTCCTCGCCGAACGCCTCGGCCCAGGCCACGGCCGGTTTGCCGCTGGCGGCGAACGCCCTGACCCCGATCCGCAGTTCCTGCATGAGCGACCAGGGCAGCGACCGCCCGACCTTGACGATCAGCCCGGCCACCTGCGGATCGTCCCCCGCCTCGTGCAGGGCCCGCAGGGTGGGCCGGAGGAGTCGCCGACCGCGCGACCGCAGGCGGCCGAGCGGATCATTCGGCTCCGGATCGACCGGCACCTCGCTCAGGTCGAGTTCGAGCAAGAGGGCAGATCGATGTCCAGGCAGCGAGGGCATGCGCTCAACCGTAGCCGCGCCCCCTTCGCCCCCCACTTGTCCGGGGACCCCCCACCTATTGCTGGGGGGGCCCCGGACAAGTGGGGGGTGGGCGAGGTGGGCGCCGGTGCTAGCGTCGGGCCCATGGGAATTGGTGACAAGGCAGAAGAACTCAAGGGCAAGCTGAAGGCGGCCGTCGGTGATGCGACCGACAATCGCCAGATGGAGGCGGAGGGCAAGGTCGAGGAAATGTCCGGCAAGGCCAAGCAGGAGACCGAGAGCGTGGTCGACGCGCTGCGAGATGCGGCGGATGCGAACAAGGGTGACAACGAACCCGATCGGGTCTGACCCCCCTCCAAGGAGGCTAGGACGCGGCTGCGGCCCGGAGTTCCGACTTCGGGGTCTGCAGCAGATTGAGAACGGCGCGTTCGATCTTGCCGTGGGTGACGCCGTCCGAGAGGTCAGCATCCAGCGAGGCCAGCTTGGGTGAGATCGTCGCTCCGTCGTTGAACAGGTCGATCACCCGCGGATCGACGTAGGACTTGCGGGCCACCGACGGCGTGTTGCCAAGATAGGCCGACACCTGCTTCATCGCGGTCGATACCGAGCGCTTGCGGGCCGCGACCGTCCGGGCCTGCTCATTGGCGCCGGCCAAGGCGACCGCGGCGATCACCGTGCCGTGCCAGGTGCGGAAGTCCTTGGCCGACACATCGTCGCCGACCTTGGCCTTGATGTAGGCGTTGATGTCGGTCGAACTGACATCCCGCCACCGCGTACCGTCCTTGTAGGCCAGCAGTTCCGAGCCTCCACCGCGACGGCGCAGCAGATCGCGGACTGACGCCAGGACCAGATCATCAGCGAGCGCGACGTAGCGCTCCTGGCCCGACTTGGCCGTGTAATCGAAGATCACCGAGCCGCCCTCCATGGTGACGTGCTCCTTGCGGACGGTGGCCAGTCCGTAGCTGTTGTTGGCTTCCGCGTACGCCTCACCGCCGATCCGGAAGAAGCCGAGATCAAGCAGCCGGAACGCGGTGGCCAGGGCCCGCTCGTACGGCATCCCGTCCAGTCTCAGATCCTTGGCGACCCGGCGTCGGGCCAGGGGCAGCCGCTCCGCGACGGTGAGCACCCGATCATGCTTGGACTTGTCCCGGTTGATCCGCCACTGCTCGTGGTAGAGGTACTGTCGTCGACCGGCGTCATCGGTGCCGACGGCCTGCAGGTGACCGTTCGGCGCCGGGCAGATCCACACCTGTTCCCAGGCCGGGGGAATGACCAGGAGCTTGCACCGTTCGGATTCCTCGGCCGCGAGGCGCTGGCCCAGCTGGTCCAGATAGACGAAACCCCGGCCCGCCCGGCGACGGGTCCAGCCCGGATCCTTCGGCGAGACCGTGCGCAACCTCGGCATAGCTCAGTCCGCCTTTCCGACGCCCGCAATCGAGATTACAGTGTAAACATGAGCGAATTCGCGTCCGAAACGAGCCAGGCCGCCCAGGAAGAAGTCAACGAGATCGATGCGTCCCCGGACGCGCCTGATCCGGTCGAATCCGAGCGTGACGATCAAGAATCGGAGTTCGAGGACTGAATCCGGTCGCGGGTCCCGCGGCCCGGTCGAGGAAACTCATGTGTACGTGAGTTCCTGCCACTTCGCACACGTTGCAACCTGTGCAGAGTGCGAGGAACTCACGTACACATAGGTTTCCGCGAGGCGGCCCCTGCGTAGTCGCCGGAGTGGGAGTTCAGTAGTCATTGCCGATGCCGGGGCGTCAGTGCGCTGGCTGACTGGTCGACATGAAGATCCTGTTCACCCTCAGCCCCCTCGCCTCCCACCTCCGCGCGATGCTGCCGACGATCCGGGCCGCGGCCGCCGCCGGCCACGACCTGGTGGTGGCGACCGGTCCTGACCTGATCGACGACCTGCAGCGGCGCGGCTACCAGACCTGGTCGATAGGCCCGAGCGCCCGCGAGGCCTGGGCCGAGCTCAACCTCGCACCGCCGCCCGCCTCGACCAGCGATCAGCTGGCCCGGTCAGCCTCGGTGCTGTTCGGTCGGCCGGCGATCCAACGGGCCCAGGCGATGCTGCCGCGAGCGACCCGTTGGCTCCCCGAGGTGGTCATCCACGACGCGTCGGAGCTGGCGGGAGCCGAGGCGGCGGCGCTGCTGGGGGCCGATCACATCGTGCACGGGATCGGCGCCCAGGGCTACCGGCAGTTCCCGATGCTGCCGCTGATCACCGCGGAGTTCGCGGCCGCTCTGGGCACCCCGGACCGGTTCGCTGAGATCGTCGGATCCCCCTACCTGGATCCGACGATGCCGAGCCTCCGCTCACTCCCGACCAGCCTGGTCTTTCCCGATGTACGCCCCATCCGGCCCGAGTTGGAGGCGCCGCGGCCCGGCGCTCGCCTCCCCCTGCGGGCCCAGCGCTTCACCCTGGACCGGACGGTGCTGATCACCCTCGGCGGCGGGGCCGAGCTGCTCGCGACGGTGCTCAGTGCGCTCCGGCCGATTCCGGTCAACGTGCTGCTGGAGACCGGCCCAGTCGAGGTCGGTCAGCTCGGCCCGCTGCCCGCCCAGGTGGCCGCAGCCCGCGAGATTCCCCTGTCCTTGGCCCTGCCGCTGTGCGCGGCGGTCATCAACCACGGCAGTTCCACGGTGACCACGGCGGCCGTCGCGTACGGACTGCCCCAGGTGATCCTGCCGCGGGGGGCCGACCAACGGGGCAACGCCGCCACGCTCGTCCGGGCCGGGGCCGCCATCGGCGTCAGCCCGACCCAGCTCCAGCCGGGCGCCGTCCGCCGGGCCTTGGCCGACACGCTGGCCATTCCCGGCTACGCGAACGCCGCCCGAGCACTCCGGGACCGCTACCTGAGTACGCCGACGGCGGGGCAGGCCCTCGACGCGCTCGTCGCCCGCGTGGCCGCCTGAGGTACCTCAGAGGCAGGTCCCGGCCAAGATCAGCAACTTGCACCATGTGCCGCACCACGGCTTAGAAACACCATGGATACAAGCGAAAGATCCAGTGCCGTGGGAGGCAGAGCATCATGAGCATCACCAACGATTACACCGTCCAGTTCCTCGCTCAGCAGCGTCGCGACGACTTCGTCGCCGAAGCCGCGAACGATCGACTGATCAAGATCGCCCGTAGTGGGCGGGTCGGCTGGCGCCAGCGGGTTCTCGGCGCCTTCCATCACGACCGTCCGGCCACCCGGACCCACACCTCGCGGCCCGCCCAGGTCCACTGAGCAGCGCCAACCGGCGGTGGGAGTGGGAGTGGGAGTGGGAGTGGCACGATAGTGCACATGGTCAGGGCGGCCCGCGCGGCGGCCGGCGTCCGCGCCGGCCGGATCGTCGGGCGCGCCGACCAACGCGCTCAACTGCGCCAGGTCCTCGACGACGTGGTCGCCGACGGCAGCCGCTTCGTGATCATGGGCGGCGACGCCGGCTCGGGAAAGACCACCGTCGTCGAGGCCTTCGCCGCCGAGCTGTCCAGCTCGCTCGCCGATCGCGGGGCGCAACTGATCCGCGGACAGTGCGTACCGCTGGGTGGCGACGGTCTGCCGTACGCACCGATCGTCGGGGCCCTGCGCGACCTGATCAGCCAGCACGGTCGTGATCAGCTGATCGAGTGGGCCGGCGCCGGCGCGCCCGCGCTGGGTGCCCTGTTGCCGGACTTCGCCGCCCTGCCGGCCACCGGCGATTCGCTCCGGCTGCAGCTCTTCGAGGCGATCACCATGCTGCTCGAACGGGCCAGTGATCGCGGACCGCTGGTGGTGATCATCGAAGACATCCACTGGGCCGACGAGTCCACCCGCCACCTGCTGCGCTTCCTCGCCCGGGCCCTGACCGACGCCCCGGTGATGATCATCGCCACCTACCGGACCGACGAGTTGACCCGGCGCCATCCGCTGCGCCCGTTCCTGGCCGAGACCGGACGGCTGATCGGCACCGTCCGCATCGAGCTGCCCAATCTCGATCGCAGCCAGGTGGCCGAACTGCTGACCCAACTGCTGGATCACCCGCCGAGCAACGTGGTGACCGACCTCGTCTTCAGCCGCAGTGAAGGCATCCCCTACTTCGTCGAGGAGCTGACCCGCTCGGCCTCGCGCGGCTGCATCGACATGCCCGACACGTTGCGCGATGCGCTGAACGTCCGCGTCCAGCACCTCTCCGACCAAGCTCAACGCACCTTGCAGTACGCGGCGGTCGCCGGCAACCGCATTGATCATGAGCTGCTGGAGGCCGTCTCGGCCGATACGCCCGACGATCTGGAGATCGGGTTGCGCGAGGCGATCGACGCCGCCGTGCTGACCGCCGACGACACCGGCTATCTGTTCCGGCACGCACTGTTGCGCGAGGTGATCCACGACGACCTGCTCCCCGGTCAGCACGCCCGGCTGCATGCCCGGTTCGCCGCCCTCCTGGAAGAGCACGGGGAGCTCGTCCCGGCTGAGACGGCAGCGCTGGAGATCGCCCATCACTGGTCCGCGGCCCACGAGGTCAACAAGGCCTTCCGCTGGTCGATCACCGCCGCCAACGCGGGAACGGCCGCCTACCACGAAGCCTTGAAGATGTACGAGCGAGCGCTCGAGCTATGGGACCGCGCGGACGATCCGGTAGCGGTCGCGGGGCCCCGGTGCGCGGTGCTGCGGCAAGCGGCCATGGTCGCCGCGGACGCGGGTGAGATCGAACGGTCGCTGGCCCTCGTCACCGCCGCACTGGCCGACAGCGACACCGAGCAGGATGCCAGCGAGCGGATCGAGTCGTTGATCCTCAAGTCCCGGATGCTGGCCGGCCTGATGCGCCCCGGATCCGTCGTCCCGCTACAACAGGCGATCGAGCTCGCCGACGAGACCGTGTCTCCGCGACTCCGGGCCAGCCTCCTTGATCAACTCGCCAATCGGTTGATGCTGACCGGGCACATCGCCGACGGACTGGCGGCTGCGCGGAAGGCCATCACTGCCGCCGCCGAGGCCGGCTCGCGATCGGTGGAATCCAATGCCCGCAACACCTTGGCGACCGGGCTCATCGCGATTGGCGAGGAAGCCGAGGGACTGGCTGAGTTCGAAAGATCGGGCGCGCTCGCGTACGGGAACACCAAGACCGCGCTGCGCTTCTCGATCAACTACTCCGATGGGCTGAACCTGGCCGGGCGGTACGAGGCGGCTCTGGACCAGGCGCTGGCCGGGATCGAGGTGGCTGGTGATCTTGGTCTGCAGCGCTCGCTCGGCTCGATGTTGGCCGGCAATGCCGCCGAACCGTTGGTCGCTCTGGGTGACTGGAGCCGGGCCAGCGCGATGGTGGAACGGGCGTTGGAGCTCGATCCGCCGGCTCATCATCAAGCGCACCTCCGCCTGTTGAGCGCCTGGATCCACGTCTGGCGGGGTGAGCTGGATGAGGCGGATGCCATCTTGATGGACTTCCGGCACCTGATCGCGGACGTCCAGCCGTCTCCGCAGTACGTCGCTTACGTGATCCGCGCCGAGGTGGAGCATGCCTTGGCGGTCGGTGATCATGAGCGGGCCTGGCGCTCGGTCTCGGTCTTTCTTGATCACTGGGACACCTACCACCACTCCTACACCTATCCGATGCTCGCCGACGGCGGGGCGGCGGCGCATGTGCTTGATCAACGCGACGGTGGCACCGCGCGGGCCGATCGGATCCGGGAGTTGCTCGACCAGCGCACCCGCCCGATCAGCATCAGTGCGTTCTGGATCCCGGTGATCGAAGCGGAGCTGGTCGACACCGCCGACGGCTGGCGATCGGCGCTCACCCGGCTGCGCGAGCTGAGTGGACCGGCCCACCTACGGCCGTACGCGGGTCTCCGGCTGGCCCTGCACCTGGCGGACACCCGGGACCGCGCCGAGGCCAAGTCGGTGCTGGCGTCGGCCACCGACGAAGCGACGGCGCTCGGGGCCGCCCTGCTCGTCGAGCGGCTGGCGGTGCTGGCCCAGCGGGCCGGGCTCGCAGCGGCCGGCGCGTCGGGCCAGAGCCCGATCAGTGGCTTGACCCCCCGGGAGGTCGAGGTGCTGGAGTTGGTCGCGGCCGGGCGCTCGAACGGCGAGATCGGGGCGACCCTGTTCATCAGCACGAAGACGGCCAGCGTGCACGTCTCCAACATCCTGGCCAAGCTCGCCGTGGGCAGTCGCGGCGAAGCCGCTGCGCTCGCTTATCGCGCCGGGATGATCAGCGACCGCAGCGCCTGAACCCCCAGGGGGAATCAGCGAACGTAGTCTCCGAAGCCCTGTGCGAAGGGGTCTGGCGGTTCGTGCCCTGAGCTTGTCGAAGGGCAAGATCAACATGCGTCTGGCGCCCCATCCGCGTCGGCAGTCTGGCGGTTCGTGCCCTGAGCTTGTCGAAGGGCAAGATCAACTGTCGTCTGGGGCTGCGCTTCGACAGGCTCAGCGAACGTAGGCTTCCGAAGCCGTGTGCGGAGGGAGTCTGGCGGTTCGTGCCCTGAGCTTGTCGAAGGGCAAGATCAACATGGTCTGGCGCCCCATCCGCGTCGGCAGTCGCGGCGTTCCTGAAGCCGTCGAGTGCGGAGGGCAGGTCTGGCGCTTCGTGCCCTGAGCTTGTCGAACGGGCAAGATCAACATGCGTCTGGCGCCCTAGCGCGCGTCGGGGGTCTCGGCGGTTCGTGCCCTGAGCTTGTCGAAGGGCAAGATCAACATGTCTCTGGGGCTGCGCTTCGACGGGCTCAGCGAACGTTGTCTCCGAAGCCGTGTGCGGAGGGAGTCTGGCGATCGACATGGATCTGGGGCCGCGCTTCGACAGGCTCAGCGAACGTTGTCTCCGAAGCCCCTGTGCGGAGGGGTCCGGCGATCAACATGTATCTGGGGCTGCGCTTCGACGGGCTCAGCGAACGTTGTCTCCGAAGCCGTGTGCGGAGGGAGTCTGGCGATCGACATGCGTCTGGGGCTGCGCTTCGACAGGCTCAGCGAACGTAGGCTTCCGAAGCCGTGTGCGGAGGGAGTCTGGCGGTTCGTGCCCTGAGCTTGTCGAAGGGCAAGATCAACACGCGTCTGGGGTCGCGCTTCGACAGGCTCAGCGAACGTAGGCTCCCGAAGCCTTTGCGCTAGAGGGGCGCGGAGTGGGGAGCTCGCTCGGGGAGCTCAGGAGATGTCGTCGATCAGCAGGCCGTGGTCGAGCATCAGGACCCGGTCGGCGAAGGGACTCGGGCGGCGGGCGGCCAGGATGACGGTCTGGCCGAGCTCCCGGCAGATCGCTCGCAGGGCGACCGGCAGGTCGTGATGGGTGGCCGCGTCCTGAGTGCCGCACATCGTGTCCACGAAGATCATCTCCGGGGCGATGATGGCGGCTCGGGCGATGGAGATCCGCTGCTGTTGGATCCCGTTCAGCTCTCGCGCGGGCCTGGCCAGCAGATCCTCGAGGTCCAACGCGGCCACCACCCGACGCAGTTGATCATGGTCGGCTCGGCCGTCGGTCAAGTCCAGCGGCAGCAGGATATTCTGCAAGGCGCTCCACTCCGGCAGCAGCCGTGGCGGGGTCGCCACCATCGCCACCCGACCAGACGTCGCCCGGAACAGTGCGCGGCCCTTGAGCTGCGAAATCTCCTGTCCACCGAGGAATACCCGGCCACCACTGACCCGGTCGAGCCCGGACAGGCAGTGCAGCAGGGTGGTCTTGCCGGCGCCCGCCGGACCACCGACGACGGTCAGCTCGGCCCGTCGCAGATTGACGCTGATGCCGTTGAGGGCACACACGGTGCTGGCGCCGCGCCCGAAGGTCTTGGTCAGATTGAGGGCGCTGACCGCGACGGTGCCGAGCCGGTGGGGAGTGGCTTCGAGAGAGGTTTGCATGGCCAGCCTTTCGTGTCGTTCGAGTACCTCGAACCTACGAAGAGTTGGGGGGTTCCCACATCAGCCCGACGGCGGGCTTCGCCGTACTACCTAGGTATGACCCGGACCCGATCAGCGCTCGGCCAGCCCGGTCTCGTACGCGAACAACACCAGCCCGACGCGGTCGCGGATCTGCAGCTTGGACAGCAGTCGGCCGATGTGGGTCTTGACCGTGCCCTCGGCCATGTAGAGCTTGCCGCCGATCTCGCTGTTCGTGGCTCCGGCGGCGATCTCGGCGAGCACTTCCAGCTCCCGCGCGGTGAGCGCGTCGAGCCGGCTGTCGGGTGCGGTGTCGCTCGGCCTGGAGGGCAGCGAGGGCAAAACGTGGGTCAGCAGTCGGCGGGTCGCGCTCGGCGCGACGACGGCGTCACCGGCGGCGACATTCCGGATGGCGGTCAGCAACTCGTCCGGCCGCGCGTCCTTGAGCAGGAATCCGCTGGCGCCGGCCTTGAGCGCGGCGAACACGTACTCGTCGAGATCGAAGGTGGTCAGCACCAGGACGCGTGCGGCGTTGCCCGCGGCGGCCAGCCGGGCGGTGGCCTCCACGCCATCCATCCGCGGCATCCGGATGTCCATCAGCACCACGTCGGCCGGCACCCGGGCCAGCTCGGAGAGGGCGACGACACCGTCCGGCGCCTCGCCGACGACCTCCATGTCGTCCTCGGCCTCGATCAACATCCGAAAGCCGCCGCGGACCAGGGCCTGGTCGTCGACGAGAAAGACCTTGATCATCCCCAGACCTCGTGCAGTCGTCCTTGATCGACGCGCATCCGGATGCTGGTTTCCGGACCGTACGGCAGAGAAGCCCGGACCACGAAGCCCGGGGAGCGCGCTTCGGTCGTCAGCGTCCCGCCGTGCAGCGCCACCCGCTCGCGCATCCCCTGAAGGCCGTGGCCGAGACCGTCGGACGGGGCGTCCGAGCCGTCGCCGTCGTCGCTGACCTCCAGTTCGATCGAATCCGGGGTGTACGCGACGCTGACCCGCGCGACCGCGGTCCGGCCCGCGTGTTTCAGCACGTTGGTGAGCGACTCCTGAACGATCCGGTACGCGCTCAGCCCGAGCGCCTGACTGACCCGCGGCATCGGGCCGAAGGTGCTCAGCTGGGCGGTGGCGCTGGTCTTGCGGACCAGATCGGGGATGTCCTCCAGACCAGGGGTCGGCACGTACGCCGCATTCTCGGGCTCGGGACCGCCACTGCGGAGCAGCGACACCATCCGGCGCATCTCCTCCAGGGCTTCGCGGCTGGTCTCGGCGATCGTGCCCAGCACCTCGCCGGCCTTCTCCGGTCGCTTGGCCGCCAGCGCCCGGCCGCCCTCGGCCTGGACGACGATCACCGACAGCGAGTGGGCGACGATGTCGTGCAGCTCCCGGGCGATCCGGTTGCGCTCCTCGACGGTGACGCTGCGGGCCCGTTGTTGCTGCTCGGCCAGCATCAGCCGCTGCCGCTCGGCTTCGGATTGCCGGCGGTGCTGGGAGTTCTCGACCGCTTCCCGGCGGCGACGACCGATCACGTACAGGGCGGCGACACCGGCCATGCAGGCCATGATCATCGCGACGCCGTAGATGCCGGTCCGGCCCTGGATGCCGTAGGTGAGCGACCAGCGCAACGGTCCGAGCACCGAGCCGATCAGTCCGAGCCAGAGGGTGATCCGGCAGATCAGTCCGTCGCTCCAGCGGGCGATGCTGTAGATCAGGATCGGGACCGCGATCAGGCTGGTGGTCGGTTCGTCGACCAGCAGGAGCTGGCCCAGGCAGGCGAGGGCGCCGATGGTGAGCCCGAGCACCACCTGACGGCGGCGGAACATCACCGACAACCCGAGCAGCGCGCTCAACACCAGCGTCGACTCCAGCGCCGCATTGCGGTAAGGGATGACCGCGATCATCGTGACGATGGCGCCATAGACGAAATCGCTCGCCCAGCTGCGGTCGCGGATGAAGGGATCGGGTGCGGTCATAGCCCGTTCAGCCTAGGCTGGCGCGCCGCGGACGGCATCGGACCGGGGTCTGAAAATGGGCGGACGCGGTCGGACCGGCCGGTTCGATCAGGGCAGCCGCTCGACTTTGCCGGTGAAGCTGATCGGGTCGTGCTCATCGTCGTTCGGCTCGATGATGAAGGTGACCCGGGCCAGCTGGCTGAACGGGACGGCGAAGCCGATACTGGCGACACTCTCCTGCCGCGGTTTGATCGTGCCCGGGAACCCGCGCTGCAGTTCGTTGGTCTTGTCGATGATGATCGGCGCGTCCTGGCCGTCGCCGTAGGTCGCGGTGATCTCGACCGGGCCGGCGTCGTAGGCGGTTGCTGCCGTTCTCGATGCGCACCGACGCGATGACGATCTGCCCCTGGGTTGCCTCCGCGCCCTTGTCGGTCTTCTTGGCCTTCTGGGCCACGCTGCCGGCGATCTCCACCATCAGCCCGTCGTCGTACTCCGCGGCGTCGTCCAGGGTGAACCGCTGCATCGTCCGGCTAGCTCGGAGTGGCGGAGTGGTCGGGCTGGGGGTCGGCGTCGGGGTCGGTGTCGCCGTCGGGGTCGAAGTCTGCTCGGCTCGGGGTCGATGTGACGGGCGTGCGTGGACGGTCGGAGCGACCGGTGTTCGGCGCAGCCGGTCACGGACAGCAGCAAGCATCCGGTGGCGATCCAGCGGCGGGTGTCATGGGAGCCAACCGTAGCCGGGAGCCGCGCTCGGCGGGCCACTCCCGGCCGGGCCACTATGGTGGAGCGGTGAAGTGGAAACTCATCGCGGCAGTCGGGGCCCTGGCGGGCGGAGCACTCTGGATGGCTCGCCGCAAGCGCCAGCAGGGTCTCGACGCGGAGCTGTGGGCCGAAGCGACGGATCCGGTCGCCCGCTTCGGCGGCTGAAGCCGCAACGACGCCGAGAAAATCAACGCCGTCAACGAAACAACGCGGTCGATCTGACCGGGTACTCCCGGAAAGATCGACCGCGCTGAGTGCGTCAGTCGGAGATCGAACGAGTCAGCCGCGACCCATCTGACCGGCCAAGGGGCAGTCGAAGGGGTCCCGGGCCGAAAGTCCGACGCGATTCAGGTACTCGATGACGATCCCGTACGAGCGGATGAGCGTCGTCTCGGTGTAAGGAACATCCAGCGTCCGGCAGTGCTCCATGACCAGCAGGCGTGCGGCCCGCAGATTCGGCCGCGGCATGCTCGGGAACAGGTGATGCTCGATCTGGTAATTCAGACCGCCCATCAGCGCCGTCGCCCACCAGCCGCCGGACACGTTGCGCGAGGTGCGGACCTGCTTGCTGAAGAAGTCCATCTTGGTGCCGGCCGGAACGATCGGCATGCCCTTGTGGTTCGGCGCGAAGCTGGCGCCCATGTAGATGCCGAACACCGCAAGCTGAACGCCGATGAACGCCGCCGCCATGCCGAAGGGCAGGAGCCAGAAGACCAGTCCGAGGTAGACGGCGAACCGGAGCCCGATCATCGTGAGCTCGAACCAGCGGCCGTCGACCTTGGAGCGGGTGATCAACGACTGGATGGACTTGAGGTGCAGGTTGATGCCCTCGAGAGTGAGCAGCGGGAAGAACAGATACCCCTGGCGCCGGGTGATCCAGGCCAGGAAGCCCGTCCGGGTCGCCGCGGTTTCCGGCATGAACGAGATCGTGTCCGGCTCGATGTCCGGGTCCTTGCCGACCTGGTTGGGATTGGCGTGATGCCGGGTGTGCTTGTTCATCCACCACGAGTAGCTGATGCCAACGAAGAGGGTCGCCAGCAGTCGGCCCGCACGATCGTTGGCCGGACCTGAGGTCAGGATCTGCCGGTGCGAGGCCTCGTGGCCGAGGAAGGCGAACTGGGTGAAGATGAGGCCGAGAGCGCCGGCCATCAACAGCTGCAGCCAGGAGTGGCCGAGCAGGATGACACCGGCGCTCGTCCCGGCCAGCGCCAGGATCAGGGCGGCGAAGACGATGACGTAGAACCCACGGCGTCGACCCTGCAGGCCCTTGTCCCGGGCTGCGGCGGCGAGCGTAGTGAAGCTATGGGTCAGCGGATTTCCGGCCAGCCGAGCGGCGGCCCGATCAGCAGAGGACAGACGCGGCAATTCTAGACTGGAGATAGACACTCCCTCTCGTCATCGACTTCCCAGTCAGGATGCAAGCAGCGGGTCGATGGTCCGAGGATGCTCACGCAGATGCTTTCAGCCTACGTGAGTGGCGGCCAGAAACGAGACTTCTGTGCGGCAGCCCACAATGGGCCGACGGCGGGAATAAAAGCGCCAATCCGTCGCGGCCGTTCGTTCGTTGGGCGCGAACACGGCCCCACGAGCGGTCCCCAGCGTGAGCGTCGAGCGAGAGAGGCCAGACCTGCTAGCCTTGCTCGCAGTAGTCCGTCCAGTCTTACCTCGGGCTATTGCTTACTTGAGCTCCTAGCTCCTGGCGGAAGCCAGTCCCTTCATCGCCTGGGTCGAACCCGCGATGACGTTCAAGCCCTCTTGGTGAGACATCAAGGATTTCGATTCATTTTGTCTGCACGCGCTCAATCCAACCCTGCGTTCCCGCACTCCAGCTCTGGCCCTCACTCCAACTCTGGGTTCGCTGACTTCGGTGTGCCCGAAACCTTGACCCGCATTCTTGCGGCTCAGGGCATCGAGACACCCACTCCCATCCAGGCGGCCACCCTCGGCGACTCGATCGCCGGCCGCGACGTGCTCGGCCGGGGCCGCACCGGCTCGGGCAAGACCTACGCCTTCCTGCTGCCGCTGGTCATCCGGCTGAATGAGCAATCGCGTACGGCTCACACCAAGATGCCCCGCGCACTCATCCTCGCGCCGACCCGCGAGTTGGTCGGCCAGATCATGGCTTCGCTCGTCCCGCTGGCCAAGGCGTACGGCCTCAAGACCCTCACCATCTACGGCGGCGTCGGCCAGGGCCCGCAGGTCTCCGGCCTTCGCAACGGCGTCGACATCGTCGTCGCCTGCCCCGGTCGGCTCGAAGATCTGATCAAGCAGGGGGCTTGCCGGCTCGGCGAGGTGGAGATCACCGTCCTCGACGAGGCCGACCACATGGCTGACCTCGGCTTCCTGCCGGCGGTCCAGCGGCTGCTCGAGCAGACCCGCCGCGGCGGTCAGCGGATGCTGTTCTCCGCGACCCTGGACAATGCGGTCGCCGGTCTGGTCAAGCGGTTCCTGAGCAACCCGGCCACCCACGAGGCCGACTCGGCCCAGTCGCCGATCTCCACCATGACCCACCACGTGCTGCACGTGGCCCGGGACCAGCGGGTCCCGGTGCTGACCGATCTGACCAGCGCGCCGGGCCGCACCATCGTCTTCACCCGCACCAAGCACGGCGCCAAGGCCCTGGCCCGGCAGCTGAATTCTCGCGGGGTGCCGACGGTCGAGTTGCACGGCAACCTGAGCCAGGGCGCGCGGACCCGCAGTCTCGACGCGTTCCAGTCCGGTGCGGCGAGCACGATGGTCGCCACCGACATCGCGGCCCGCGGCATCCACGTCGACGACATCGCGCTCGTCGTCCACGCTGATCCGCCGGTCGAGCACAAGGCCTACCTGCACCGCTCCGGACGTACGGCGCGGGCCGGCAACGACGGCACGGTGATCACCTTGATGACCGATGACCAGGTCCGCGACGTCCGGTCGCTGACCCGGGCGGCCGGCATCCAGCCGACGACGACCAAGATCAGTTCCGCTGATCATCCGATGCTCCGCCAGCTGGCGCCCGGTGATCGAGTGCTGGTGCAGGGCGGTTTCGGTCCCGAGAAGGTGGCGACCGAACAGCGTTACGCCGGCGACGGCGGCCGATCCCGGAACGGTGGGGGTCGCCGCAGTCGCGGTCCGCAGACCGAGCGCTCCGGTGGCAGTCGCGGTCCGGTCAGTGGTCGCGGATCCGGCGACAGCCGGCCGACCGGTGCCCGGACGAGCGGTGGCCGCTCAAACGGCGGACGCTCCGCCGGTGGCCGTTCGACCGGCAGCCGCCCGGCAGCCGGTCGGTCCACCTCGGCTTCGGCCTCGGGCGGCACGCACAGTGCCGCCGGCTTCAGCCGCCGTACCCGCTCTCGCTGAGCCGACTTGCCCGGTCGCTGCCATGATGGAGTGGTGGCGATCGAGGCATTCGTCGCGGGAGGACCGGACATGGGTCAGCGGACGAGAGTGGCGCAGATCCTCGCCGACCTGCACGAATCGGGCCGGGACAGCGACGACAACGTGGCGGCCCGGCTGGTGATCGCCACCCGCGATGCCCTACCGATCA
The DNA here is from genome assembly GCA_963731295.1 of uncultured Actinomycetota bacterium. Lineage (GTDB taxonomy): Bacteria > Actinomycetota > Actinomycetes > Propionibacteriales > Propionibacteriaceae > Microlunatus. Next base: position 82,270 of record CAVSUP010000002.1, on the reverse strand, counting down.
CCGGGGTAGGCCTGTCGTGGATGACCGACCGGAGCCCCGGCGCCATCTTGGCGGCGACCGACGGTTCGGCGCGGTCGATGGAGGAGCTGCAATTCGCCTTGGGCGAGGGCCCGTGCCTGGACAGTTCTCGTTCGGGATGGCCGGTCTTCCAGGCCGACCTGGCTCAAACGGCCGCGCGCCTGTGGCCGGCCTTCGGCCCGCTCGCGCTGAAGGCGGGAATCGCGGCGATCTTCGCGTTCCCGCTCCGGGTGGGCGCCGTACGGATGGGGGTCTTCGATCTGTACCGCGATCGGGCCGGTCCGTTGGCCGAGGCCGATCTGAGCGAGGCGCTGGCCTACGCCGAAGCGGCCACGGCCGTCCTGCTTCAGCTCCAGGCCGAGGCCCGACCCAACGACCTCCACCGCGACTTCGCCGACAGCATGTCGGATCGGACCGAGGTTCATCAGGCGACGGGGATGATCTCGGTCCAGCTCGGGATCCCAGTGGCCGATGCGCTGACCGTCCTGCGGGCGCGCGCTTTCGCGTCGACCCGCACCATGCTGGCCGTCGCCCATGACGTGGTGACCCGCTCGCTCCGCTTCGACGACGACGGTGGGAGGTAGGCCGATGGCGCTCGCCCGGGAAGCGCGCATCAGCGAGTTGTTCGTCACGCTCGCCGACACCTTGATCGACGACTTCGATGTCGTCGACTTCATGCACTCGCTGGCCGAGGCCTGCATCGAGTTGCTCGGGGTCGACGCCGCCGGACTGATGCTGGCCAATCGGCAGGGTGGCCTCCGGCTGATCGCGTGGTCGCCGGAGGAGATTCGAGATCTCGAGCTCTTCGAGTTGCAGACCGACGAAGGGCCGTGCCTCGACACCTTCCACACCGGGCAACCGGTGGTCAACATCGACCTTGCCGACGCTCAGGACCGCTGGCCCCGCTTCACCGCGGCCGCGCTCGCCGCCGATATGCGTTCGACGAATGCGCTGCCGCTGCGGTTACGCGGTCAGGTGATCGGTGCGATGAACCTCTTCTCGACCGCCAACCAGGTGCTCTCCGAGCCTGACCTCAGCCTGGGTCAGGCCCTGGCCGACGTGGCCACGATCGGACTGCTGCAGCAGCGGGCGATTCACGAGCAGTCCATCCTGGCGGCCCAGCTGCAGACGGCGCTGGACAGCCGGATCCTCGTCGAACAGGCGAAGGGCGTGTTGGCCGAGCGGAGCGGGCTGACCCCGGCCGAGACCTTCGGACTGTTACGCCGCCACGCCCGGACCACGCGTCAGACCCTGTCGACTGTGGCCCAGCAGGTGATCGAGGGCAGGCTCGACTTCGCTCAGCTCAGCACCCCGGGTCACTGAGCCCCCAGTCGTTTTGGTCGATGGTGCGACCGAGCGCGAACCCGCGGACCTCTCTAAAGCGGCCTCACACCCGATACAGCTGGGCGATGGGACATTCAAAACCGGCCCGATTCTTCAGGCCGACCTCGTTGAGATGGCGCAGGATCACCTGGTACGAGCGCCAGAGCGTGGTCTCGGTGTAGGTGATCTGGTGTTCGCGACAGTGCTCGCGGACGATGGCCTGGGCCCGTTTGAGGTTGGGTCGGGCCATCATCGGGAAGAGATGGTGTTCGACCTGATTCTCCAGACCGCCCATGAAGAAGCGGACGATCGGGCCGCCGCGGATGTTGCGGGACATCAGCACCTGGCGACGAAGAAAATCGATCCGCCCGTCCCGGGGCACGATGGGCATCGCGATGTGATTCGGGGCAAAGGCGCCGCCGAGCAGGAAACCGAAGACAGCGAGCTGCACGCCGACGAAAGCCGCGGCCATGCCGAACGGCAGCAGCCAGAAGATCACCCCGAGATAGCCGAACACCCGGATGGCCAGAAAGGCGATCTCCACCGGGCGCCGCTTGATGCCGCGCGCCGTGCTCAGGTAGCGGATGGACGAGGTGTGCAGGCTGAGACCCTCGAGGAACAGCAAAGGCAGGAAGAAGTACCCCTGGATGGGCGTGAGCCTGGCCAGCCAGCGCGGCCGCGCGTTGGCCGCATCGGCGGTGAAGACCACGACCTGGGCGTCGATGTCGGGATCTTTGCCGAGCCGGTTCGGGTTGCCGTGGTGCCGGTTGTGCTTGTTCATCCACCAGCCGTAGCTCAAGCCGACGAGCAAGGTCGAGAGCACGCGGGCCGCCCATTCGTTCCAGTGCGGAGACCGGAACATCTGGCGGTGCGCGGCCTCGTGACCCAGGAAGCCGAGCTGGGACATGACCAGACCGAGGGCGCCGGCGAGCAGGAGTTGCAGCCAGCTGTCGCCGAGCAGGAGCATGCCGACGAAGATGCCCGCAAGGGCCAGCACCGACGCGCCCATCCAGGACCAGTAGAAGCCATATCGACGCTTCATCAGGCCGGCCGCCTGAACCTTGGCGGTGAGGTCACTGAAGGCGGTCTGCTGCCCGGCGCGCTTGGGCCGGCCACCATCGCTGACCCGACCTGAAATCGCGAGAGTGCTCATTGTGAACCCCTTTTCACCTCGAACTGCTGGGCTTCATCACCGGCCGGGGTCCGGGGCAAGGGACGAAGCCCATACTACGCGTCGGTGACAGCGTAGAGGTCTTTGCCAACGTCTCGAACCACGATCCTCGATGAGCGCTCGATGAGCGCCTGTTGAGCGGCCCGTGAGCCGGCTGTGGATGCTGGTGGACATCCCGGTTCGCCTCGATCCGCCGTCTGGAAGCGAGTCCCATGCCCAGCACCGCCGTACCCACCTTCGTTCACGCGCGCGACCCGATTTCGCAGGCCGGCGTCGTCGCTCAGCTCCGGATGCGACCGGAGATCCGGGTGGTCGAAACGGCGCCCCAGTCCAGCGTCGCGGTGATGATCGCCGACACCGTCGACGAGGTCACCACCCGTGAGTTGCGGGCGCTGCGCAAGGACGGCCACCCCCGCCTGATGCTGGTGGCGACCATCGTCGACGACGCGGCCCTGGTGGCCGCCGCCGAAGCGGGGGTCGCCGGACTGCTGCGGCGCTGCGACGCGAACGCGGACACCCTCGTCCGGACCATCGTGAAGGTCGCGTCCGGTGAAGGTGAGGTGCCGCCGGATCTGCTCGGCCGGTTGCTGGAGCAGGTCGGTCGACTGCAGCGGCAGGTGCTCGCCCCCCGCGGACTGACCTTCACCGGCCTGACCCCCCGCGAAACCGAGGTGTTGCGGCTGGTCGCCGAGGGGCTCGACACCGGCGAGATCGCCCTACGGATGTGCTACAGCGAGCGGACCGTGAAGAACGTGCTGCACGACCTGACGACCCGGTTGCAACTCCGAAATCGCACCCATGCGGTCGCGTACGCCGTCCGCGAAGGTCTGATCTGAGGTGAATGCGACCGATCGGTCCACCGATGGGTGAATGATTGGGGGCGGAGCCCGGACACCAGCGCACCTGGAGGTGATCACGATCGATCTGGTCTGCGAGGCCTGCGGCGAACCGAACCCCCCGGGTACTGAGTTCTGCCGCAACTGCAACAGCTTCCTGGCCTGGGATCGCTCCGTGCTGATCAAGCCCCCGGGCGGCGCCAAGCCGGCGCCCCCGCGGCCGGCTCCACCCCTTCCGCCGGGCCCGGCGACCTACCCGACTCCGGGCGTCGGGCCGGTCCCGCACGACTGGGGTGAGGCGCCGACCGCCCAGAATCCGACCGCGCAGTATCCGCCCGCCGGCTACGACCAGGGCTATCCCGATCAGACGTCGGTCGATCCGGGTTATCCGGATCAGGGCTATCCAGATCAGGGGTACGCCGACCAGGGGTACGCCGACCAGGGATATGACCAGGGCTACTACGACCAGGGGTACGACGACCAGGGGTACGCCCAGGGCTATGACGACCAGGGGTACTACCAGCAGGGGCCGCCCCCGCAGCCGGGTGCGTACGCGGATCAGAGCTGTCCGACCTGCGGTCGGGTCAATCCGGGCACCCGACGCTACTGCTCACGGTGCGGCTACAGCTTCGTCTCCAGCGAGGTTGCGGACCCGTACGCGGGGAGCGGATCGTGGGGCGCGGCCAGTCAGGCGGCGCAGGACCGGGCCGCTCGGCGGGAGTACCGGCGGTCGCTGCCCCCGCTCTACCGCTGGCGTCGGGTGATCATCGCCGTCCTGGTGCTCGTGCTCGGAGGGGCTGCGGTCGTCGGGCTGGGCCGGGATCCGGTCGGGATCGTCACGAGCGGGTGGCACCGGCTGAAGAAGGACTATCAGCCGGTGGAGTCCGTACGGGCGAGCGTCGAACCGGCCGACGCAACGGCGGCTAAGTCCGACCCGGCCAGCCTGGTCGATGGCTCGCGGCAGGAGTGGACGATGAAGTGGGAGCCCGGCTCGGTGTCGGCGTGTGGACCGGCCGCCAACACCGGCGTCATCGTCCTGACCTTTCCGGAGACCCGGATCCGGCAGTTGCAGATCTTTCCGGGACTGGATCCGAGCAATCCCCAGCGCGACCTCCAGCCGAAGCCCAAGGACCTCGGCGTCGTCTTCGGCGACGATCCGACCTGTCACCCGATCGCGCTGAAAAAGAATGCGGCCGGCCGGGTGAAATTCGACCTGGACAGCAAGACGCCGGTGACCCAGCTCAAGATTGGCATCGGTTCGGCCTTCCCCGCCGGAGCAGATGGTCAGGCCGCGATCAGCATCACCGAGATCATCTTGAAGTCCTTCCCGAGCTGATCCGCTCGGCGCACCGCGTCCGGCGACCTACTGCGGTGGGTCGGGCTGGGCGGCGAAACAGGGGAGCCCGGTCGCGTCGGTGACACTGACGCAGGAGCTTTCGGCTTCGGGCTGGGTGTTGAAGGGGCCGACGAAGATCAGGAAGGCGGGCTCCGGCAGCAGGGCGGGCGGCGGCGTCGGCCCGGCAATCAGCAGGCGGGTGTAGAAGCGCGAGTCGAGATACTTGGCCGGCAGCCCGGAGTCTTCCTTGAGGTTCTCCGTCTCGGCCCGGGCCTCGGCCTCGAAATGGCCGGCCTGGGGGATCTGCGACGCCACGGCGATCCAGCGCTGCTTCATCACCTCGTCGGTGTTCGGATCACCTGGACTGAAGGTGCCCGTCGGGGTGGGCGTGGCCGAAGGCTCGGGCGGCGTGGGCGTGGGAGTCGGCGTCGGGGTGGGGGTCGGGGTGTCGGACGGAGTGGGCGTCGGCGTGGGCACCGGCGGCGCGGTCTTGGTGCACACCTTGTCCGACGGCGGGCCGAGTAGTCCGGCCCGCATCACTCGGAGTCGGAAGCAGACATCGGTCTCCGGGGTCAGCCCGGCCACCGTGGCGATGCTCACCGCCCCGTCCAACTTGTCGACCGCCGTCACCCCATCGGTCTTCGCGTCGACATGCTGGAGGTCGTAGCTCTCGGCGAGATCGACCGGATCCCAGGCGATGCCGACGTTGTCCGGGCCGACCGAGGTGATCCGCAGCTGCGGTCTCGGCGGCGCGCCGCGATCCGCCAGGTCCTCCTCGGGGACGACCGGCCGCAACTGGAGGTAGGCGATCAGGGCGATCAGCCCGACGAGCAGCATCACCATCAGCGTGACGAAGCCCTTCGACAGGATCGGCTTCTGGCTCAGGGCCGCATCGACCACTGGACGGGAAGGGTCGCCGTACCCCATGCCCGGTCCGGGGGGTGGTCCGGCGCCGGCGTCGAGCCGCTCGCCGACCACCTGGAAGGGGAGCCGCACCGGCGTACCCCGCAGGAAAGGATGTTTGGTCCGGGCCGAGAGGCGGACCGCAGCCTGGCCGCCGGGCGGCAGGTTGACGATCTCGGGGCTGAGATAGAAGCCGAGGGCGGCATCGGGGTCGGAGGCGGTCATCCGCAACTGGGCCGGCGCATTGCCCCAGTTGCTGAGCTGGATGACGTGGCGACCGTGCCAGCGGCCGGTCGAGGTGACCGGAATGATCTTGGCCTGCAGGCCGTAGACCGCGCCGATCTCGACGTCACCCTCGGCGACCGCGCTGATCTGGGGATTGAGCGTCGACCGCGCGATGACGCCGAAGGGTTGCAGACCGCCGGGGGCGCTGGTCCCGGTGGGCGGCGAGAAGACTACCGCCGCCGTGATCTCTTGCTGCGGATAGACCGAGACCTCGGGCGGCACCACTTCGGCCCACGGTGCCGTCGGCCCGAGCACCTGCAGTCGATAGCCCTCGACCACCGTCCCGGGATTGGTCACCGTGACCGTCACCCGTGCCTGACCCCCGGGCTGCGCGGAGGCATGCTCGGTGTCCAGGCTGATCAGCGGGTCCGCCATGTGTGGATCCTATGACCGACTGGTCCGCGTAGGTCGTCGCCAGGACGACGATCCACGCTGACCAGTCGGGGGTGTGCCCGATGGGGCAGGTGGAGGTGCCCGTACGACGGGTCCGCGACGGCTGGTTGGGGCCGCCGGCCGGGCCCAGACTGACGGTGTGATCCACGAGGTGGACTCTGCGCTGCGCGCACTGATCGAACGCGAAACCGGCATCCGCGATGTCGAGGTCGTCTTCGACGCGCCTACCAGAGACTGGGCCGGCCGGCGTACGGTGCCGACGATCGATGTCTATCTGTACGACATCCGCGAGGATCTGCGCCGGCGCGAGCGCGGCATGATCAACGAGTACAACTCGGAGGAGACCCGGATCGTCGGTCGGCATCTGCCGCCGCGGCACTTCAAGCTGTCCTATCTGGTCACCGCCTGGACGCAGCGGCCTGAGGACGAGCACCGGCTGCTGTCGGCGCTCCTGCTGGCCTTTCTGAAGTTCGAGGCGCTGCCCGCGGAACTCCTCGAAGGTCCGCTGGCCGAGCTCAAGCTGCCGGTGCCGCTCACCGTCGGCCTCCCGCCGCCGGAGGACCGGGGCTTCGCCGACGTCTGGTCGGCCCTCGGCGGCGAGCTGAAGCCGTCCATCGACGTCGTGGTCAGTGCCCCGGTGGACACCGGTCAGCAGTTCCACGTCGGTCCGGCCGTGACCAATCCGCCGCTGTTCAGCTTCGGCGGCTCGGGCGGCTGGCCGACCTCGGAGCAGACCGGCATGGTGCTCGGCGAGGAGCCGGCGGCCTCCGGGGCCTCGAAGACGGGCAAGGCGCCGGCGAAGGCCGCCAAGGGCGCCAAGGCCGGCGAGGGCGCCAAGGCCGGCGAGGGCGCCAAGGCCGGCGAGGCCAGCGAGGTGGCTGGCGCGGTCGTCCTTGGTCCGGACGGTCAGCCCCTCCGAGCCGGCAAGGAGCCGCAGACCATCCGGGGACCCGGCGGCAGTTCCGGAGGACCCGGCGGTGGACCCGGGGGAGCGGGCAGCGGCGCGGTCGGCGCGAGCGCACCGGGGCGTCCGGCCGACCCGTATCGGGTCTCCATGCGGCGGCGACGCCTAACCATCAAGAAGACCTCGTGAGCGATGGTTCTGCCGGAGCCGCCGACTCGCTGGCCTATCTCCTCGGGCGGGCCACCCTGGTCGAGCAGCGGGTACGCGCGCTCGTCGTCGATCGCCGGGCCGGCGATCCCCATCCGGACGACCCGTTCCGCGGGCTCTACCTGACCGACGAAACGGTCGATCGCCTGCTCGACGACACGGCCGCCGAGGCGGTGGATATCGACGTCGAGCCGCTCGCCGAGCTGGACGCCCGGGCCGGTGCGGCCGAGGCCGACGGGGCCGACCTCCGACTGCGACGGCTGGCCCGGGACGCCGCCCTGTCCGCGCTCGACGTCGAGCTGCTGTTGATCGCCTTGCTCCCCGATCTGGACTCACGCTTCGAGCGGTTGTACGGCTATCTGAACGACGACGTCACCCGGCGGCGCGCCTCGGTCGGTCTGGCGCTGCAACTGGCCGGCGCATCCGGGCTGGACGCGAGAGCCCGGGCCCGGCTCGAGCCGAGTCGCCCGCTGGTCCGGCAGGGTCTGATCATCGTCGAGGACGGCGACCGACCGGTGTTGACCCGCTCGCTGCGGGTCCCGGACCGGGTTGCGGCCCACCTGCTCGGCGACGACGTGGCCGATGCGGCGCTGGCCGGCCTGATCGTCGACGTCGGCGGCTACCGGACCGAGCTGTCGACCCAGCTGGCGCATGCCCTGCGGGTCGGCGTACGACTGATGCATCTGAAGGAGCGGGTCGCGGGCAGCGGGGCGGCCACGGCGGTGGCCGCGCTGGCCGACTCCGGGCACGGGGCGGTGGTGCTGGATCTGGACCGCTTCGCCGACGCGGCCGACCCCCGGGCGGCGGCCCTGATGGCTGTCCGCGAGGCCCTGCTGACCGGCGCCGGGCTGGTCGCCGGACCGGTCGAACACGTGGCCGCGGGGCACGCCGACGTCGTCCGCTGGCTGACCGAAGCCGAGGTGCCCCTGCTGCTCTACGGGGCATCGACCTGGGATCCGCAGTGGTCCACCCGCAATCCACTGGCCGTCGACGCACCGGTGCTGTCGGTCGGCAACCGGGTCGAGCTGTGGACCCGTGAGCTGGCGGCGATCGAGCCCGAGGCCGTGGCCGGGCTCGACGCCGGCGGGCTGGCCGGCCACCTCGCGCTCGGCCCGGCCCAGGTGCGACGCGCGGTTGATGCGGCCCGGATCTCGGCCCAGTTGCGGGACGGCCGGATGACTGCCGACGACCTGCGCCGTGGCGTACGCGCCCAGAATGCCGCCGGCCTGGAACGGCTCGCCCGGCGGATCGAGCCCGAGGTCACCTGGGACGACCTGGTGCTCGCTCCGACCGTCCGGCGGGCGCTGACCGATCTGTCCGCCCGGGCCCGGCACCGTGACCGGGTGCTGTCGGAATGGCGGATGCGCCGGGGCGGCGGCCGCGGCCGCGGGGTGACGGCGCTGTTCGCGGGCGACTCGGGCACCGGCAAGACCATGTCGGCCGAGGTGATCGCGGCGGACCTGTCGCTCGACCTCTACACGGTCAATCTCGCCACGGTGGTGGACAAGTACATCGGGGAGACCGAGAAGAACCTGGAGCGGATCTTCGCCGAAGCCGGCGGGGTGAACGCGGTGCTGTTCTTCGACGAGGCCGACGCGATCTTCGGCAAGCGCAGTGATGTGAAGGACGCGCACGACCGCTACGCCAACATCGAGAGCGCCTATCTGCTGCAGCGGCTGGAGACCTTCGACGGGCTGGCCGTGCTGGCCACCAACCTGCGGGCCAACATCGATGACGCCTTCACCCGACGGCTCGACTCGATCGTCGACTTCCCCGCTCCGACCCCGGAGCTCCGGCGGTCCTTGTGGGTGCGCTGCCTCGCCCCGCCGCTGCCGCTGGCTGATGATCTTGATCTGGACTATCTCGCGGCCTCGTTCGAGATGGCGGGCGGCAACATCCGCTCGGCCTCGACCACCGCGGCCTATCTCGCCGCCGCCGCCGGCACCGCCGTCACCATGACCCACGTCGTTACCGCCGTCGAACAGGAATATCGCAAGCTCGGCCGCCTCGTCCTGGAACGCGAGTTCGGCCAGTTCTACGCCGCGCTCGGCTGACCACGAAAGCCTGGGCATCCGGAGCCGCCACGTAGGCTGCGACCACGCGCGACGGAGTCGGAGGTCAGGTGCGGCGCAGCCGGAGGCTTGTCGTGGCGGTGGCCGTCGTGGTCGCGGCGCTGGCGGTCGGGATCGCGGTCGTCGTCAACCGATCGGGCCCCCCGGTCCGGGTCACCGTGATGACCCGCAATCTCTATCTCGGTGGTGACATCACCCGTCCGGTACGCGCGGCGCAGGGCCGGACCGGCCCCGAGGCGCTGCTGGCCCTGGGCCACGCCAATCAGGAACTGCGCGCGATCGTCGACCAGACCGACTTCGAGGTCCGGAGTCGCCTGCTGGCCGCCGAGATCGCCTCGGCGAAACCTGATCTGCTCGGCCTGCAGGAGGTGGCGTTGTGGCGGCACGGTCCGCTGCAACTCGACCAGCTCGGTCGGCTCGACGCCACCGAAGTGGACCAGGATTTCCTGACCATGCTGCTGGCCGAGCTCGCCGCCCGCGGAGTCCGCTACTCGCTCGGCGCGGTGCAGCAGGAGTCCGACGTCGAAGCGCCGGCGTTCGCCGGCAACCCGGTGGCGGACCCGGTGGCCGATCCGGCGTCCGCGGGTCGCGACATCCGGCTGACCATCCGGGATGTGGTCCTCGTCCGCACCGACGCCGCCCTTTCGGTCGTCGGTTCGGGCGGTGGCGTCGTTCGATCACCGGGTCGACGTCGAGCTCGGCGGCCTGCCCTTCGCGTTCCGGCGCGGGTACGCGTGGACCGACCTCGAGGCCGGCGACGCGCGATTCCGCTTCGTCACGACCCAGCTCGAATCACAGAGCGCCGAGGTGGCTCTGGCCCAGGCGCAGGATCTGCTGCTCGCGGCCGCCGACAACCGGGCGTTGACCACGGTGATCGTCGGCGACTTCAACTCCGATCCGGCGGGTGATCGGATCCGGGCCGGATCCGCGGTGCCCGATTCGGCCGCGTACAACCGCCTGCACAGCGGCGGTTTCGTCGACCAGTTCGACGACCTTCGACCACCGGTCAGCCTGGACCCGACCTTCGGTCTGGGCGAGCTCGTCAACGACGCGACCCCGGCCGGGTTCGACCCGCCGTCTCGACCTGGTGCTCGCCCGGGCGGCCCGGGGCACCACCGTGCAACCGGTACGCGGTGAGGTCACCGGCGATGCCCTGGCCGATCGCGACCCGGCCACCGGCTTGTGGCCGTCGGACCATGCGGGCGTCGTCGTCGAGTTGGAGATCCGCTGAGCGCCGGGGGTGCCGCCGCGCACCCGAGGGAGGGCTGATGTTCGACGCGCTGTCCCCCCAGCGTCGGCGGCTGGTGCTGGCCTCCGGAGCATTGCTGCTGGCGGTGATCGTGACCGTGGTCATCGTGGCGGTGGTCCGCTCGGGCGCGCCCGGCACCGGCGCGGCGCCGCAGTCCGAGCCGGGACCGGTGCTGCTCGTGCCCGGCTACGGCGGCAATCTCGATTCGCTGGCCCCGCTGGCCGACGCCCTGCGCTCGTCCGGCCGGCGGGCGACGGTCGTGCCGCCGATCGGCGACGGGACTGGAGATCTGCGGGCCGAGGCCGACCAGCTCGGGGTTGTCGTCGAGCAGGAACTCCGCGAGACCGGCGCCCCGTCGGTCGACCTGATCGGCTATTCGGCCGGCGGCGTGGTCGCCCGTCTGTGGGTCCGCGACGGCCAGGGAGCCGCCGGGTCGGTTCGCCGGGTGCTGACCCTCGGATCACCCCAGCACGGGACGAGCCAGGCGGCTCTCGGCGGTGAACTCGCCGGGGGCTGTTCGCTGGCCTGCACGCAGCTCATGCCCGACAGCGACCTGCTCCGAAGCCTGAACGCCGGCGACGAAACCCCGGACGGGCCGCAGTGGGCGACGATCCGCTCGACCTTCGACCAAGTCGTGACCCCGACCGGATCGGCCGCGCTGGACGGGGCGCTCAACATCGTGGTCCAGGACGTGTGCCCGGCCTCGACCGCCGCCCACGGTGACCTGCCGGGCGATCCGGTGACCCGGGCCGCGCTGTCCTCGGTGCTCGGCGTCGCCCTGCCGCGGGCGCCCGACCGACGTCACGTGCTGAGCCCGACCTACTCGTCGATGTCCTTGCTGAGGAAGTTGGCCCACGCGGCCAGCGAGAACACCAGCAGATAGCCCAGCTGGACCACCAGCCCGCGGACCACGCCGTCCCACAGGATCGGGTCCCGGAACAGGTCGACGAACGACAGCCAGTAGCGGGTGGGCAGGAACGGATGAAGGGCCTGCGCCGCATCCAACCCGAGCAGCACGGTGGAGGCGATCAGCAGCCCGACGGTGCCGAGCGCCGCGGCGATGGCGGAGCTGGTGACCGTGGAGAAGAACAGCGCAACGGCGGCGACGCCGAGCATCGAGATGATCACGTAGCCGAGCGCCATCGCGGTCCGGCCCGCGATCTGCTCCTGGCTCAGGGACGACCCGCTCAGACTGACGGTCCCGACCGTCTCCGCCCTACCGAGCAACAGCCGACCCTCGACGGCCGTGACCGCGGCGACGGCCAGGACGGCGATGACGACGAACGCCACCACGCTGATCAGCTTGGCCACCAGCAGCCGGGTCCGGCTGACCGGGCGCAGGAGGAGGTAGCGCAAGGTCCCGGTCTGGGTTTCGCCGGCAATCGCGTCGCCGCCCAGCACGGCCACCGCGATCGGCAGGAAGAGCGGCAGCACCACCCCGAGCGCGGCGAGCGGGAACAGCGTGCCATCGCTCAGGACGGCGGACAGGAAGGGCGGCCCGGTGCCGGGCCGCGGGCCGAGGTCGGTGATCGCCAGCAGGATGGCCACCAGCGTCGGCAGGGCCAGCAGCATCCCGATGATCACCCAGGTTCGCGGCCTTCGGACCAGCTTGATCAGCTCGACGCCGATCATGCCGAGGCCGCCGCATCGAGAACGACCTGCTCCAGGCCGCGCCGGTGCGCGCCGATCTCGGCGACCCGTACGCCGGCTCGCGACCAGGACCGCGTTCAGGCCGGCCGCGTCGTCGGCGCGGATCAGCAACCGCTCGCCGTCGACCGAGACCACCGCCGAACCGAGCAGGGCCAGGCAGGCCTGGACGTCGAGCGTGCGCAGCGCGATCAGACCCGAGGGGCGCAGCAACGTCGCCAGCGGTTCCTCAACCACCAGGCGACCCCGGTCCAGCACTCCCACCCGGGTGCACAGCTGTTCGATCTCGGACAGCAGGTGACTGGACAAGAAGATGGTCGTCCCACCCCGGTTGAGCTCGAGCAACAACCGGCGGATCTCCTGGATGCCCTGCGGGTCCAGCCCGTTGGTCGGCTCGTCGAGCACCAGCAGGCGCGGCCGGCGGACCAGGGCCGCGGCGAGGCCGAGCCGCTGCCGCATGCCGAGGGAGTACGCCCGGGTCGGCCGCCGATCCCGCGGATCGAGCCCCACCAGATCCAGCACCTCGTCGAAGCGGGCGTGCCGGGTCTTGCGCGGGTGGCCGCCGGGGGCCGCCGACTCGAGCAGGGCGAGGTTGGCCCGGCCCGACAGATGGGGGTACGCGCCCGGACCCTCGACCAGCGCCCCCACCATCGGCAGCACGACGCTGCGGGCAGCCGGGATCGGGCGGCCCAGCACTTCGGCCTGGCCGGAGGTGGGCAGCACCAGCCCGAGCAGCATCCGGATCGTGGTCGTCTTGCCGGAGCCGTTCGCGCCGAGGAAGCCGTAGATGTCGCCTTCGGAGACCGTCAGCCCGACGCCGTCGACCGCCCGCAGCTCGCCGTACCGCTTGGTCAGCGCGTGGGTCGTGATCGCCGGCGTCACCCCGATGCTCCGAGGTCGGCCGCCGCGCGCTCCAGGGTCGGCTGGTCGACCGTCCCGGTCAGCAGGAACGTGCCGGATCCCTCCCCGCCCTGGGTGGCGAACCCGCGCCGGGTGACCAGCACGCTGACCAGCCCGACCGGGAGGAGGGTGCCCGCGGTGATCTCGCGTACGGCCGCGCTCTCCCGCAGCCGCGACCGGAGCGGCTCGGCCACCTGGCGGCGCAGGGGCAGGACGATCAAGGTCGTCGGGCCGCGTCCGTAGACGCCCACCGCGCCGGGATCGGTGGCCGCCCGCGACGGGAGGCCGCCGAGCGACGGTGGGAGGTCGTACGGGGCAAAGGCATTGGCCGCCGCCGCGACGTCGACGGACTGGTCGAAGTTGACCTCCACCCCCGCGGCCGGTCGGAACCGAGTAAGGGCGGGGTCGGGGGTGTCCCGGTCGAAGTGGCGGAGGGCGGTGGTGAGCACCGGCTGCTGGTTGCCGGCCGCGTACAACTCGACCCGCAGCGCCAGCCCGGTGTCGGGGTCGATCCACAGATCAGCTCGGGCGACGGTCGACCCTTGGTCGTCGGGAAGCAGGCGCAACCCGGGCGCCGAGATCCCGGCCACCCGGCGCGCCGGCAACCGGGAGAGCTCGGCGTCGTGCGCGCCTTGGAGCACGGTCCGCCCTAGCGTCGGCGGCAGCAGATCGGAAGCGTCGGGAAGTCGGACGGTGGACGTCGGGGTGACGGTGGCCGTCTCGGACTCGAACACCCAGCGCACCGCCGTATCGCCCGACCGGAACAGGTCGGTCTCACCCGTGCTCCGTATCCGATCCACGCGCCAGTCGCTCGGGCTGCGCCACCAGACCCGCAACTCGTTGTTCTCGCCGAGCAGTTGGGCCAGGTTGGCGAACGAGTCGGTGTCGGGCACCTGCAGACCACCCGAGCTCTGCACGAATCCCGACCAGGCGCGGTGGCCCGAGCTCTGGACCCGGGCGCCGAGCTCGGTCGCCGATAGGCTGGATTCGGCCGGCGTCCGTCCCTGGAAGGCGAGGGGAACGACGATCAACGAGGCGGCCACGGTGAACACGATCACCCAGCGCGCTCTCATGGCGCCAACTGTAGGCGGGGCCGCGCACCACGATTCGGCCGTGAGGAGCTGCCCGATCGGGAAGCGGTGGGTGCGCTGGATGCTCTATCGGATCGCCCGCCGAAGTGGCACAGTCTGAAGGGAGACTGGCCAAGTGTGGAGGTGCCGACCGTGCATGATCATCAAAGCGACGAGCGGATCGATTCCCTGCGTCCCAAGGGGTCCCGGATCGATGCCGATCTGGGTGGCCATGCCGGCCATGCCGCGGCGCACGGGCGCCACGACGTCCTCGACCCGGATGCCGTGCTGGGGTTGCAGCGGGCGGCCGGAAATGGTGCGGTCGCGCAACTGATGGAAGACGAACGCTCGCCGGTCCACGACGTGATCAGTTCGGGCGGCCGACCCCTGGAGCCCGAGGTCCGCGGTGACATGGAGTCGCGGCTCGGCCACGACTTCTCCGACGTCCGGGTGCACGACGACTCGGCGGCCGCGGCTTCGGCGAGCGCGGTCAACGCCCACGCGTACACCGTCGGTTCGAACGTGGTCTTCCAGCGGGACAAGTACGACCCGTCGAGCCAGGAGGGCAAGACCACGCTCGCCCATGAGCTGACCCACGTCGTGCAGCAACGTTCCGGTCCGGTCGACGGCAGCTCCGCACCCGGTGGGATCAAGGTCTCCGACCCGTCGGACCGCTTCGAGCGTGAGGCCTCGGCCAACGCCGAACGCGTCATGTCCGCCCCCGCGCCGGTGCAGACCTCAGCGGTCGACGCGCCGGCCGTGCAGCGGCACGCGGAGGATGAGGAGGCGCCCGTGCAGGGCGACTTCGTCCAGCGCGAGGGCGAGGAGGAAGAGGAGGAGCCCGTCCAGGGCCTCTTCGTGCAACGCGTGGGCGAGGAAGAGGAAGAGGAAGCTCCCGCCTGATCGTCCCCCGAGCCGGTCTGGATTCGTGCCCTGAGCCTGTCGAGTCGTGCCCTGAGCCTGTCGAGTCGTGCCCTGAGCCTGTCGAAGGGCGGAGTCGACGTTTCGTGCCCTGAGCCTGTCGAAGGGTTGGCCCTGGTTGCGGGTCGGTCCGCCCTTCGACAGGCTCAGGGCACGGCTTAACACGCATAGGGAGCTGTGGCCAAAACGAGCCGCCACATCCTGCCCCCGCCCCGGCGTACGTTCTCCATCGCAGCCGTCAAAACGAGCAGCCGGACCCCGCACCGGCGTACGTTGTTCATCGCAGCCGTCAAAACGCGCTGCCACATCCCGCACCGGCGTACGTTCTCCATCACAGGAGGGCCCGAAACGCCGACTCCACGCTTCGGCAGGCTCAGCGAGCGTTGCCTCCGGCTCCCGTTTCGGGCGGGCGGATTCATCGGTTTCGTGCCCAGCACTGTCGAAGGGGTGAGATCAAGTCGCCGGTTGCCCATTGGGGAAGTCGGCGCTGCACCCAGCGGCGTCCGCCCGGTGCTTCCCTCGGCGGGCGACTCGCACCAGGATCGTGGTTCAGCCGGATCTACTCTCCGATGAGAAGGAGTGTTCGTGACTCCATCTGGCGAGCGATGACCTCCAGGGTCGAGCGATCGAGACCGCAGGACCAGACCGCCGGCCCTGCGCTCGGCGCGCCCGGACGACGGCCGCCGACCCCCCTGGTGCGTCGGTCAGCGGTCCTGGCGAATCCGCGGGCGATGGCGATGCTCCAGCGCAGCGCCGGAAACGGGGCCGTGGCTGCGCTCCTCGCCGGCCGATCGGCCCAAGCCGAGGCCCCCGCCGAGACCCTCGCCGCTCCGGCGTCGACGGCCGAGACTGGGGCCGACGGTCCCTCCGCCGCGCCGCCGCCCGTCCCCGTGCAGCGCAGCGGGGGACTCGAGCCGATGAACGCGCTGATCGCCGGCCGGATGCGCTTTCCCAGCAAGCAAAGCGCGGCCGATCTCGACGGGGGGATCCGCGAACTCCATCGTGACGAACCAGCGATCGGTCCGGTCGAGAAGGGCCTGAAGGCGGCCAAGGCGCTCGGCGTACCCGTCGATCTCGAAGGGATCCGCCCCCCGGCCTCCGCTCTTGCGGTGACCACGACCGGCTTCGGACCGGGCTCGGTAGCGGCCAAGAAGCCGGTGCCGCCGCCGAAGAAGACTCCAGCGATCAGCCCGCTCGGCCGGGCCGGAGCCAAGCGAGCGGCCGGCCCTCGTACCGGAGGCGAGAAAGCGAGGGCCGCTCCGACCGGAGGCACGGGGCCGGAGGCCCCAGTGACGGAAGCCCTGTCGGGTGACCTGTTGTTGCAGCCGCCGGTCAGGCCTAGCCTCGTACGCCCGGAGCAGGATCCGGCGTTCACCAAGGTCACCGGCGCGGTCAAGGCCACCAGTAAGCAGAAGCGGGCGCACCCACCGGCGGCGTCGAAGGCCAAGGAGGCCCAGGACGCGGCACTGCCGCCGTCGGGTGACATCGGTTCGCAGGCCAAGGCGGCCAAGGCCGACACCATGGAGGCCCAACGGCCGGGCAGCTTCGACAAGCAGGCGTTCATCGCTGCGGTCAAGGCGGCGATCGAGGCGCGTTCCCCGAAGACACTGAAAGAGGCCGACAACGTCAAGAAGTCGGGCCAGACGGGCGAGGTCAAGGGCGAGGTCAAGGCTCTGGTCACCCAGGGCAAGGAAGGTCAAGCGGTCGACATCAAGGCGGCGACCGAGGCGGCCCCGGATCAGTCCAAGGCGGTGCCGAAGCCAGTGACGCCGATGGGTCCTGAGCCGCCGGGTCAGGCCGCGATCATCCCGGCCACCGGCGCGGTGCCCAAACCGGCGCCCGCCGACCAGCTCAACCTCGCGGCCGGCAAACACGAAGCCGACACCGAGATGGCCGAGGGTGGGATCAGCGAGCAACAACTGGCCGAGTCCAATGAGCCGGAGTTCGAGGGCGCGCTGGCCGACAAGAAGTCCGCCGCCGCGCATGCCGACACCGCGCCCGGCGAATTCCGGCAGCAGGAGGCCCAGGTCATCGCTCAGGGCAAGGCCGAGGCCGGCGCGGAGACCGCGAAGGGTGCCGACGGAATGCAGGGCGCGCGCGGTGCGGCCCTGGCGAAACTCGTGGCGGACAAGGGAAAGACCAAGACCAAGGACGAGGCCAAGCGGGCCGAAGTGACGACCAAGGTCACGTCGATCTTCGACGCGACCGAGGCCGACGTGAAGCAGATCCTCGACGGCATCGACCCCCTGGTGGAGAGCGTCTTCAATGCCGGCGAGGTGATCGCCCGGATGCTGTTCGAGAACTACGTCGCGGGAAAGATGGCGGCGTACAAGGAGGACCGCTACGGCGGTTGGCTCGGTCCGCTGCGCTGGGTCCGGGACAAGATCCGCGGGATGCCGCCCAAGGTCAACGAGTTCTACGTCGCCGGGCGCGAGCTTTACCTCAAGCAGATGGACAAGGTGATCGCCCAGGTTGCCGACATCGTCGGTCGCCAACTCGGCGCGGCGAAGCTCCGGATCGCCAAGGGCCAGGGCGAGATCGCCACGTACGTGGCCAGCCTGCCGAAGGATCTGAAGAAGATCGGCGGGGAGGCGACCAAGGACATCGGCGAGCGGTTCGAGCAGCTGGAGAGCGATGTCGACGCCAAGCAGGACGCGCTCGTCGACACCTTGGCCACCAAGTACGTCGAGGCCCGCAAGGGTCTGGACGCCCGGATCGAGGAGCTCCAGGCGGAGAACCGGGGGCTGATCGACAAGGCCATCGGCGCGATCAAGGCCGTGATCAACACCATCCGGGCGCTGGTGTCGATGCTCGTCAACGTGCTGCTCCGGGCCGCCAGCCTGATCGGCGACATCATCGCCCATCCGATCCGCTTCCTCAGCACGCTGGTCAGCGGCGTGAAGGATGGCTTCCTGATGTTCAAGGAACGGTTCCTTGATCATCTTCGCAAGGGGTTGATGCGCTGGCTGTTCGGCGCGCTGGCCGAGGGCGGCGTCGACGTGCCGGCGGGCATCGACCCGCAGAGCATCGTCACGTTGCTGGCCTCGATCTTCGGTCTGACCTGGGACAAGATCCGCAAGCGCCTCGTCCGCGACATCGGCGAGCCGGCGATGGCCGCGGTCGAGAAGGGCGTGGAGATCTTCACGATCCTGGCCGGCCCGGAGGGGGTCGGCGGCCTGTGGCAGAAGCTGCTCACCCACCTCGGCGACGTGAAGGGCATGATCTTCAACGCGGTCAAGAGCTTCGTCCAGGATCGGCTGATCAGTGCCGGCATCGGCATGCTGCTGAGCATGCTGAATCCGGCCGCGGCGTTCGTCAAAGCCTGCAAGATGATCTACAGCATCGTGATGTTCTTCGTCGACAACAAGGACCGGATCGGGAAGCTGCTCGACACGATCCTGGACTCGGTCGCCGACATGGTCCGGGGGAACGCCTCCGCGGTCGCGAACAAGATCAACGACGTCCTCGGCCAGCTGGTCCCGGTGATGATCGGCTTCCTGGCCAGTCTGGTCGGCCTGGACGGGATCGGCCAGAAGGTCAGGGAGATCATCACGAAGCTGCAGAAGCCGGTGAATGCCGCGCTGGATGTCGTGATCAAGGCCGGGTTGAAGATGGCCGGCCCGATCATCCGCGGCGTACGAGGCGTCAGCGAGAAGGTGAAGGCCAAGGTGGCCAGCGGGAAGGCGTGGGTGAAGGGCAAGGCCGACACCGTCGGAGCGAAGCTCAAGCAGATCTTCGCCGGCAAGAGCGCCAACCTGGAGATGGACGGGAAAGCCCACACGCTCTCGATCGCCGGTCCGCCGGCGCGGCTGAAGATCGCCTCGGTGCCTGCCCCGTTGCGCGATCGGTTGGCGGACCGGATCACCGCCCTGCGCGGGAGCGCGCCCACCGCGACCTCAGAGATCGCGTCGCTCCAAGCGATACAGGTGAAAGCAGACGAGGTGGAGAAGCATGGCGACCTGGTGGCGGCCGCCCAGGCGACTTCGCTGCGAAACAAGCACGAAGCAGACCTGGATGTGGCCATCCGGGAGCTGGCTCTGCTGCTGCGCGAATACGGCAAGAAGTACCACGTGAAAGATCTCCAAGGAGGCGCCAAACCCGCTGCACCGATCGCGCCGACCATAGCCGGCGCGCCGGCGGTCAACAGCTCGATCAGACTCAAGGGGGTGACGCGCAAGGAAATGACTGACGACGTGGAGAAGTGGCCCCTCGCGATGGTCACCGAGGTCGTTCCGGCCGATCCGGTCCTGGGCGGGACCGATGTGGGCATCCATTGGGACAAGGCGCCGTACAGTCCCGTGACGGCCGGGACAGGCGTCAAGCCTCTGTCGCAGAAGGGGAAGAGTTGGCGGCTGGCGGGCACCGTTCCGGTCGACGCCCGGGGAGCCGCGTACGAGGCCATCGCCCACCTGAACGTGTGGTCGGGCTTTGACGACGCGCGGCAGGTACTCAACCGACGGCATCACGGCAATGACCGCAACCCGAGCGAGCTGCAGTGGCATCACATCCACGAACAGTCCAGTAACGGCCCGAATTCGGTGGACAACCTCGTGCTCATCTCGCGCGTCCTGAACGGCGAATTGGGGCGATGGTTCAACCAACCGATGGGTGCGGTGACCTCGGCGGCGACCGGAAAC
The DNA here is from genome assembly GCA_963731295.1 of uncultured Actinomycetota bacterium. GTDB lineage: Bacteria > Actinomycetota > Actinomycetes > Propionibacteriales > Propionibacteriaceae > Microlunatus. The sequence continues at coordinate 62,398 of CAVSUP010000002.1, read as the reverse complement.
TATCTGGCGGGCACCGGCAAACTGAAACTCCGGGACTACCTCAAATCCCAGAGCGCTGCGGTCAACCGGGAGTGGGGGCTGCACGCACTGGTGCTCCTCGAAGGGGTCAGGCCGACGCCGATGCAGGGCGACCCGGCCAACCCCGGTCCGTATCAACTTGGCCGCTGAACAGCCGCGCGGTGCCAATGGGTTACGGCTTTCCGGGCCTGTGCTGCCCGGTCGGGCAAGAAGAGCTGCCCCCGGATGCGTCCGGCCGGTCGTGTCGCGTACGCCCCCTTCGGTAGACGCTTGCGTCAAGCACAAGCCTCTACAAGGAGATCTAGCATGCCGACCTACCAGTCGCCAGGGGTGTACGTCGAGGAAGTCGCCGCGGGTGCCCGCCCGCTTGCCGGGGTGGGGACCGCCATCGCCGCCTTCGTCGGTCTGGCTGAGGCGGGGCCGTTCAACCGGCCGACGCTGGTCAGCAACTGGACCCAGTTCACCAACACGTTCGGCGGGTTCGTGGCCGGCAGTTACCTGGCCCAGTCGATCTACGGCTACTTCATGAACGGCGGCGGAAACTGTTACGTCGTTCGGATCGGCCAGGATCCTGCCCCGAGCGGACCGGCCCCACGGAGCGCGCGGGCCAAGGAGCTCGCCGCCGCCCCGTCCGCCCAGATCGGCCGACTCAGGGCGTCGGTGATCGACCCGGCGGTGCAACCGGGCGAGGTGAGCGTGCAGATCACCGATCCGGGCGGTGACAGCCCGGGCGCAGACATGTTCAAGGTGGTGGTCAAGCGCGGCGGCCAGGTCGCTGAGGAGTTTGATCATGCAACCCTCGGCAAGGGCAAGCAGAACGTCGTCACCATGGTCAACGCCGGCTCGAAGTTGATCAACCTCGAGGAGACGTCCAGCGGTGCGGTGGAGCGACTGCCCAGCAGTGAAACTGCGCTGGCGGCACCACCCGCCGCGGCCGCCTTGCCATCCACCCGGCTGAGTGCCGACGACTACGTCGGCGACGTCGCCGAGCGCACCGGCTTCGCCGGACTGGAGGCGGTCGAAGAGGTCACCATGCTCTGCGTGCCGGATCTGATGAGCGCGTACCAGCAGGGTGCTATTGATCTTGACACCGTCCAGGCCGTGCAGACCTCGATGATTGCCCACTGCGAGCTGATGGGGGACCGGGTCGCGATCTTGGACCCACCGCCCGGGTTCAATGCCCAACAGATCAAGGAATGGCGCGTCGACAAGGCCCGCTACGACTCCATGTACGCGACCCTCTACTGGCCATGGGTCCAGACCATGAACCCGTCGACCGGGCTGCTGTCGTACATGCCGCCGTCGGGTCACATCGCCGGCATCTGGGGGCGCAACGACGACACCCGCGGGGTCCACAAGGCTCCGGCCAACGAGGTCGTCCGCGGTGCAGTTGATCTTGAGATCAACATCACCCGCAATGAGCACGACCTGCTGAATCCGGAGGGGATCAACTGCATCCGGGCCTTCCCCGGACGGGGCATCCGGGTCTGGGGTGCGCGGACCCTCTCCTCCGATCCGGCTTGGCGCTATCTGAACGTGCGGCGGCTCTTCAACTACCTGGAGGAGTCGATCTTGAACGGCACCAACTGGGTCGTCTTCGAGCCGAACGACGAGGCCCTCTGGGCCAAGATCAGAAGGACGATCGCCGCCTTCTTGGTCATGGAATGGCGGGCCGGAGCGCTCTTCGGCAGCACGCCTGACGATGCCTTCTACGTCAAGTGCGACTCCGAGACCAACCCCAGCGAAGGCATCGACGCCGGCCAGGTTGTCTGCGAGATCGGGGTCGCTCCGGTGAAGCCGGCGGAGTTCGTGATCTTCCGGCTCGCCCAATTCTCCGGCGGCACCAGCCTCGTCAGCGAGTAGCGCGCCCACCCCAACCCCCGACTTGTCAGCGTGCACCGTCGCCATAGCGACGACCCACGCTGACCAGTCAGTAATCAGAGAGGCAGTTTCATGGCACTTCCAGATGGCGACAGCAGCGTCGGGCATTCCTTCGGGCTGGAATTCGACGGCATCACGATCAAGGCGATCACCGAGGTCAGCGGGCTCAAGATGGAGCAGGACGTCGTTGAATACAAGGAGAACGGGCCGGACGGCAAGTATCAGATCCGCCGGCTGCCCGGCCGGCCGAAGGCGCCCGACATCACGCTGACCCGCGGTCTCACCTCCGACAACAGCTTCGAGAAATGGGTCAAGGACAGTCGCTTCGGCAAGATGACCGATGTCCGCAAGGGCGGCGCGATCATCGTCTTCGACTTCGAGGGCACGGCGGTCAAGCGCTACAAGCTGACCAACGCCTGGCCGAAGAGCCTGGAGATCGGCAGCCTCAAGGCCGGCGACACCTCGTACCTGTCGGAGAAGCTGGTCCTGACCTGCGAGAGCATCGAGGTCGAGTAATGCGACGCGGGTCGTTGGCCGAGATGCTGCCCGAGGGGGTCGACGGCCGCGCCTCCGAGCTGGAGCCCGCACCGCGCCCGGAGCCGCTGACCACCGAATTCGCGTTTGTGCTGCCGCGCGGCTACGTGGACGGCTCCGGCGCGGTGCATCGCGAAGGGGTGATGCGGCTCGCCACGGCGCGGGATGAGCTGATCCCACTGCGCGACGACCGGGTACGCGAGAATTCGGCTTACCTCACCGTGGTGTTGCTCGCCCGGGTGATCACCCGGATCGGCTCCGTCACCGACATTCATGCCGGGGTGGTGGAGAACCTGTTCGCCGCCGACCTGGCCTTCCTGCAGGACCTCTACCGTCGGGTCAATACCGAAGGCCACACCCGGGCCGCGGTCACCTGCCCGTCGTGCGAGCACCGGTTTGCCATCGACGTCTCGGGTGGGCGCCTGGGGGAATAGAGACGTACGCGACCGATCGGCTGTACGAGGAGGTCGCGTACGTCGCCTACTACCTGCACTGGTCGCGCGACGAGATCCTCGATCTCGACCACCTGGAGCGGTCACGGTTCGTGGCGCAGATCGGCGCATTGAACACCCGGATCCAGCAGGGCTGAGATCCCGAATCGAGAGAGGCAACGAGCATGGCGTGGTGGCCGTTGGGTCGGCACCGGCATCAGCCGGCCTCCGACGCCGCGCCGTCGCCTTCGGTGCCGACCCCCTCGCCCCCTTCGCCCCCTGAGCCGACCTCTTCGTTCCCTGAGCCTGTCGAAGGGGACGCCTGGCGGGATCTCCCCGCTCTCCAGCGCACCCTGGCTGAGTCGTTCGCGCCGGTGGCGGTGGGCGACGGCTTCCGCCGATCGCTGGCCGCGTACACCGATCCGAGTTTCCTGGCTCCGCTGAGCCACCAGGTCGAGCCGCTGACCGGCGGCCTGGTCGATGGCCTGGTGGCGCCCGGTCACCCGCACACCCATCCGGGTGCCGCCGAGCTGGCCGTCCCGCCGCGAGCGGTGACGCCCGCGGCACCACGCCTGCAGCGCAGCTTGGCGAATTGGAGTGACAACACCGAACTGTCGACGGTCAACTGGGAGCTGCCCGGACTGATGACCCCCGAGCCCGAAGCGGTTGCGACGCCGGTCGCGCCCGAGCTCTCGCTGCCTGATCGGGAATCTGTCGGACCGACCGCTGGGGTCGAGACGCCGGTGCCGAGTCCCACGGCCGTCACCGCGCCACCGCCAACCGCTCAGCGGTCGGTGGCGCGCTCCGAATCGCCTGGGACTCTCCCGCCCGCGACTCTCGCACCGGTGACGCGCCCGCCCGCGACTCTCCGTCGCGCCGCCCGCGACTCTCCCCGTGCAGCGCACGCCGGCCGGGCTACCAGCCTTCGAATTGCCGGTGGTGTCGCTAACCGATGGGATCTTGCCGGGAGTACGCGGCAAAACTTCGTCCGCTATGTCAGAGCCGACCGCGACTCCGGCTGCAAACCGGCCCGTGGTCAGTCGCGCCGCGGTTCCCGCGGCCGAATCAGGCGGCGTGGTCGGCCCCCGCTCAGTGGCTTTGCCCAGGCGATCAACACGCTCGGCTCGGCGGGAGAAGCGCCGGCCGAGGCGATCGGGGCGGCTGAGGTGACTGGGGCGACCGAGGTGACTGGGGCGACTGAGGTGACTGGGGCGACCGACGCGCCCGTGCCGGTTGAGAAGGTCGATGACTGGTCGCTCAACGGTCCGCCGGCCCACGAACCGCCGCTGGCAGTCCCGCAACCGGCACCGCTCGTCCAACGATGGACGCCGTCCGATGCCCCACTGATCGCGCCCGTCCAGCGTCTCGATTCCTCAGAGGAGCCGGAGGTTCCGGGATCGACGGCAGAGGGTCTGGCCGCGTGCCCGGCCGCCCCTCCGGCCAGGCGACTCCCGCGCCGGTCGCCGCCGCCCAGACGGTCACGACCCTCGACCGGGGGTCTGCGACTCCGCTTCCGGTGGTGTCCCGGATCATCGGCGAGGTCGCCTCCCGCGTTACCCGGCCCGAGAAGCCGACGCTCCAGCGCAGCGCCGACCTGCCGACCCTGGGGCCCCGCGTGGCGGCGTCACCCTTGCTCGTGCAGCGGGCGGCGATCACCGAGCGCGTGGTCGCACCCACGGATCCGCCGGTGCAGCGGGTGGAGTTCCTGTCGCCGATGGCCGCACCCGTCACGCCCTCCCGCCCCTCCAGGCCCGACGGGTCAGCGTCCACCGTCGCTAGAGCGACGACGCACGCTGACCACTCGGGAGGGGGTGCGGCCGGATCGAGCGACTCGAGCCCGGATCGGCCGGCTGCCGCCGAACCCACCGTGTCCCGCACGACCGTCATCCGCCCGAGTCCGACCAGCCCGCGTCTGGGCCACCCGAGCCCGAGCCCGGCCAGCCCGAGCCCGAGCCCGGCCAGCCCGAGCCCGAGCCCGGTCAGCCCAAGTCCGACGAGCCCGAGCCCCAGCAATCCGAGTCCGGCCAGCTTGGACGCGATGGCGCCGGTCATCGTCAGCCGCAGCCGCGCTGACCAGACCGCGAGCCTCCCGACGCCGCGCTTCCCAACTGAGACCCTCCCGACGCCGAGCCTCCCGACACCGAGCCTCCCGACGCCGAGCCTCCAGCGAAGTCCGCTCGATGCGAGCCCCGACCCGGTCGATCCGGAGGCCGGCCCGCTGGCGGTCGCTGCCCGGCTCAGCGCGTCCGATCCGGTCAGTTCATTCTCGTCTGAGCCAAGCTCGGTGAGCGTCGATCAGCCCACCCGTCCGACCTCGCACGCGGTGCGCCCGGCGGTGACCATCGGGCCGGCGATGCCGGTCCAACGCTCCGCGGCCCACCAGACCGAGGCGCCCGGGAGCACGCCCACGGCTCCGGCGCCGCTGGTCGTTTCCCGGCCCGCGGCGGGAAACGCACCCGCCAGTGGCCAGGGTCGCGGCGGCGGAAGGTCGTTCGCGAGCATGTTCAGCGGCCTGGAGACGGTGGGCCTCCCGTCGGGCGGGACGTCACCAGCGGCCGACGACGGGTTCACCAGCGTCCAACTCCAGGCCGCGGACGGCAGCCCGGAGCCGAGTGAACCAGCCGCCGACACCAGCGGGACTCCGCCCACCTCGGCCGCTCCGCCAGCCGCAGCACCGGCAGCACCCGCGGGCGCGGCGCCGACCGATCTCGACGAGATGGCCCGTCGGCTCTACGAGCCCCTGTCGGCGCGGCTGCGGGCCGAGTTGTGGCTCGACCGCGAACGAGCGGGCGTGATGAGCGATGGCTGACGGCCTGACCCCGGGCTCCGGGTACCACGTTCGGCTCTGCGCATGCCCTCGGAACCGCGTACGTCTTCGACCGTGTGCGGAGAAACGCACCCCAGATCGGCCCCAGCGGCCGCCACCTTCGACCTTGTGCGGAAAGACGTCCACTGAGGAGAGCCCATGGCTGACAACAACGATCCGGCGGTGAGCGTCTGCTTCTACGTCCAGATCGACAGCACCGAGCTGGGCTGGTTCAACTCCTGCGAGGGGTTAGGGCTGGAGGTCGTGCTCGAGCAGCGCGAGGAGGGCGGCAACAACGGGTTCGTCTGGCAATTGCCGACCCGGGTCAAGTACAGCAACGTCAAGCTCACCCGCCCCGTCGGCAAGGACAGCGCGAAGCTGACCGCCTGGCTCTGCAGCTTCGCCAACGGCGTCAAGCGGCAGACCGCGACCATCTGCGCGATGACCGGCGACCGGGACGTCGTGGCGACCTGGAATCTCAACGGCGTGATCCCGGTCCGCTGGTCGGGGCCCAGCCTCAATTCCGACAGCCCGAAGGTCGCGACCGAGACCCTCGAGCTGGCCCACCACGGCTTCTTCAACGACAAGGTGTAGCGAGCGCTGATGTCCAAGCCCATTGCCCTCATGACGTCGGACCGGCCGGCCAAGCCGACCAGTCCGGAGAAGCCGACCAAGCAGGCCAACGTCCGGCCGCAGATGGACAAGGCGCAGCTCAGCCTCTACGACGCCGCGGCTGAGAGCGGTGGGGACGCCGGTAAGAAGCTCGGCGAGGTGGTGTTCCAGTTCAACCCCAAGGAAGTCACCATCTCGAAGTCGGCCAAATGGGAACGCAAACCGAGCAAGCAGGCCAAGACGGCATCGCCGGTCCAGTTTCCCGGCGCGGACCCCTCGAAGATGACGCTGGAGATGTTCTTCGACGCCACGGCCGCGCAGGACGGTTCGGTGGTCACCGCCGTCGAGGCCCTGCTGGCCTGCTGCGTACCCACGAGGAGAGCCACGGGAAGAAGAAGGCGACCCCACCCATCGTTGTCCTGCACTGGGGCGCGATCTCCAGCTTTCCCGCGTTGGTGACGTCGGTGAGCGCGAAATTCACCCTGTTCAGCTCCGCCGGTACGCCGATCCGCGCGGTCTGCAGCGTCACCATGGAGGAGATGCCCGGGGAGGAGTTCCGCAAGCAGAACCCGACCTCGGGAAGCTATGACGTACGCCGCGTACACCGGACGGTGGCCGGCGACAGCCTGGCTTCGGTGGCGTTCAACGAGTACGGGAGCCCGACGGCCTGGCGCCCGCTGGCCGCCTTCAACGGGATCGACGATCCGTTGCGGGTGCCGACCGGCACGGTCCTGATGCTGCCCTCGCCCGATGAGCTGGGCGCGGCGCGGTTGGCGGCCCGGGCCGGGGCCATGACCGGGGTCGGCGCACCGTGAGCGCCAGCATCACCAGCACCTGCCTGGTCGAGATCGACGCCAAGGCCTTGCCGGAGGACATCGCCACCTTGCTGGTGTCGGCGTACGTGGACGACAGCCAGCAACTGCCGGACACGTTCGTCCTCCGGTTCCGCGACCCGAGCCGGATGGTGCTGTCGAAGACCGGCGCCAAGATCGGGTCGTTGATCAAGGTCAGCGTTCAGCTCGCCGAGGGCCCGCAGCCCGAGCCGCTGATCGCCGGGGAGATTACCGCTTTGGAGGCCGAGTACGACACTGGGCGGCACCTTCACCGTGATCCGCGGCTATGACCAGACGCATCGATTCTTCCGGGGACGGCGGACGGTCAGCTACCAGCAGATGACCGCGTCCGACATCGCGACCAAGATCGCTCAGCGGGCCCAGTCTGCAGGTCGGCGAGGTGACCTCGACGACCACCGTCTTCGACCACTACAGCCAGGCCGGTCAGACCGACTGGGAGGTGCTTCAGCGCTGGCCCGGGCCAACAATCTCGAGGTCGCCGTACGCGAGGGCAAGTTCGCCTTCTCGAAGCCGGCCGTGGCCAGCGCCGCCCCGGCCGCCGGCGGGAGTCGCGAGCACCGACCCGCTGGTGCTGGCCCTCGGCCAGGATCTGCTGCGCTTCCGCTCGATCCTGACCTCGGCCGGGCAGGTCGGCAAGGTCGAGGCGCGGGGTTGGGACGTGGCGACCAAGCAGGCGCTGACCGCGACCGAGGACGCCAAGACCGAGCGGATCGAGCTCCCCACGGTTACGCCCGCAGAATCTGGCGAAGACCTTCGGCGATCCGACCCACGTGTCCGCCGATGTGCCCTATCGGACCCAGGCCGAGGTCGACGAGGCCGCCAAGGTGCTGGCTGACGAACTGGCCAGTTCGTTCGCCGAATTCGAGGGAACAGCGCGGGGAAACCCGAAGCTGCGGGCCGGGGCGGCGGTCAGCATCGACGGTCTGGGTGAGCCCTTCGACGGGAAGTACACGATCACCACCTCCCGGCACCGCTTCGACCCGACCACCGGCTACACGACGGCGTTCTCGGTGACCGGCCGGCGCGATCGGACCATGCTCGGACTGACGTCGGGCGGCCGCGGCCCGGCGCCGGCCGGCATCGTCATCGGCCAGGTCAGCGATGCGGCGGATCCGGAGAAGGCCGGCCGGGTGAAGCTGACCTTCCCGTGGCTGTCCGACGACTACGTCAGCGACTGGGCGCGTACGGTGCAGGCCGGAGCCGGCAAGGACCGCGGCTGGCAGGTGCTGCCCGAGGTTGGCGACGAGGTGCTGGTCGCGTTCGAGCAGGGAGACTTCGGCCGGCCCATGGTCGTCGGTGGCCTGTTCAACGGCGTCGACACCATGCCGCAGGGACCGATGGATCTGGTCGACGGGGGCACCGGGCGGATCAACCGGCGCTCGATGGTGTCGCGGCTCGGCCACCGGATCGACCTGGTCGACGCGTCGGGCCAGGAGGGCGTACGCGTCGCGACGACCGACGAGAAGCTGAAGTTGATCATGGACCACACCGGGACCACGATCACCCTGCACGCCGACGGCAAGGTGGTCATCGAGGGCTCGCAGGGCATCACCATCGACTCCGCCGGGGCCAACATCGACCTGAAGGGCAACCAGATCTCGCTCAAGGCCACCAGCGGGGTCACGGTCGACGGCGGGGGCGGTGCGGTCGACGTGAAGGCCGGCGCCGCCCTGAACCTGACCGGCGTCAGCGCCAAGCTCGAAGGCAGTGGCACCACCGAGGTCAAGGGAGGTGCGATGTGCTCGATCCAAGCGGCGATGGTCAAGATCAACTGAGTGGGTCGGCCCAGGCTCAAGGAGAGTCAGGGCCAAACAGAGTCAGCGTCAATCAGAGCCAGCGTCAAGCAGAGGGGGTGACCGGCGATGCCGCCAGCAGCCAGGGTCGGTGATCCGACCGGCCACCCGGGGGTGATCGGGCCGCCCGGGGTGCCGACGGTGCTCATCGCCGGGATGCCGGCGGCGACCGTGGGTACGCCGCACATCTGCAGCTTCCCGCCGCCCGCGGTGCACCCGCCGACCGCGATCATCCCGCCGTGCTGCCCCACCGTGCTGATCGGCGGCATGCCGGCGGCGCGGATGGGTGACATGTCGGCCTGCGGCGCCCCGATCGTCATGGGCGCTCCGACCGTGATGATCGGCGGCTGACGGATGCCCGACCCCGGCCCACGGCGGCAGCCAGTCCGTCGACTTCATCGGCGCCGGCTGGTCCTATCCGCTCGGCACCGACGCGACCGGCGGGGTCGCCCTGGTCAATCGCGACCGCGAGCTCGAGCAGGCGATCCGGCTGATCCTCGGCACCGCCTGCGGTGAGCGCCCGATGCGCCCCGAGTTCGGCTGCCGGATCCACGACCACGTGTTCAACCCGGCCACGCTCCTCGACCGCCGGACAGATCGCGTACGACGTCCGCCAGGCCCTCGAACGCTGGGAGCCGCGGATCGAGGTCCGAGACGTCGGGATCAGCTTCGACGAGATGGAGTCCGGCGTGCTCTACGTCGACATCGCCTACGAGGTCCGCGGCCTGAACGACCCGCGCAACCTGGTCTTCCCGTTCTACGTCATCCCCAGCCACGACGAGCCGGCGAATTCGCTGCCGGCCGCGATCCCGGCGGCCGCGCTCGCCGCGGCGGCGTTCAATGCTCCGACCACCCGGCCGGTTCTTCTCGGAGGGACTTCCTGACATGCTGCCCGCACCCAACCTCGACGACCGGCACTTCCAGGATCTCGTCGATGACGCCAAGCGGCTGGTCCAGCAGCGGTGCCCGACCTGGACCGACCACAACGTCTCCGACCCGGGCGTCACGCTGATCGAGGCCGTGGCCCAGATGGTCGATCAGCTGATCTACCGGCTCAATCGGGTGCCGGACCTCAACTACATCAAGTTCCTCGAGCTGATCGGCGTCGAACTTCGCTCGCCGGCCGCTGCGCACGGGGCCGTCGACACTCTGGCTGTCGGCGCCGCAGCCGCAGACGGTGCTGGTCCGCAATGAGAGCCAGGTCGCGACCCCGCGTACCGACATCTCCGATCCGGTCGTCTTCAGCACCACCCGCGAACTGGCGATCATCCCGTGCACGTTCGCCCACTCGGCCACCCAGCCCTACCAGTCCGCACCGATCGACACCACGATGACGTTGGGCCGCGGGGGATTCCGGACGTTCAGCGCTGTGCCGGTCGTCGGCGACGCGCTGCTGATCGGTCTCTCCGAGGCGGTCCCGTCCTGCGCCGTCCTGCTCCGGCTGGACTGCCCGGTGTCGGGCGAAGGCGTCGACCCGCGCAATCCGCCGGTGATCTGGGAGGCCTGGACCGACGAGGGCTGGGCCGCGTGCGATCTGGGCTCGGACGACACCGGCGGCCTGAACAAGCCGGGTGACGTCATCGTCCACGTGCCCGACAACCACCAGACCTCGGTCATCGCCCGGGAGCGCGCCGGCTGGTTGCGCTGCCGGCTGATCCAGGCCGTCGAGGGGCAGCCGACCTATCGCGAGTCGCCGACGGTGATCGGCCTCGAAGCCCACACGATCGGCGGCACGGCGCCGACGATCAACGCCGAGGTGGTGCACGGGGAGATCCTGGGCCGATCCGACGGTACGCCGGCGCAACGCTTCGCCCTGCAGCGGCGACCGGTGGTCGCCTCCGATTCGCCGCTGACCCTGACCTCGATCTCCGGCGAAGACCAGGAGATCTGGACCGAGGTGCCGCACTTCGCGCTGTCCGGACCCGAGGACCGGCACTTCCGGATCGACGCGTTCGCCGGCGAGGTGCAGTTCGGGCCGGCGATCCGCAGTATCGGCGGCGGGCTGCTGCTGCACGGTGCCGTGCCGGCGACCGGATCGGTGCTGCGGCTCGACGGCTACCGGACCGGCGGCGGCCAGGCCGGCAACGTCGCCCGCGGCCAGGTCCGGGTGCTGAAGACGAGCATCCCGTACGTGTCGCGGGTGGAGAACCGGTCGCCGGCGATCGGCGGCGCCGAGGCCGAGACGCTCGCCGACGCCAAGGCGCGCGGGCCCCTGCTGCTGCGGTCTCGCGGCCGGGCCGTGACGTCGGAGGACTTCGAGGAGCTGGCTCGCGACGTCGCCCCCGACGCGGCGCGGGTGAAATGCGTGCCCGAGGAAGGGGCGACGTCCGGCGTACGGGTGCTGGTGGTCCCCCATGTCGCGAGCGATGAGGTCGGCCGGATCGAGCGCGCCGACCTCGACCCGCCGTGGCAGATCCTGGAGCGGATCAGCAACAGCCTCGACGAGCGGCGGCTGGTCGGCACCCGGCTGCTGGTGCAGCCGCCGGACTTCCTGTGGCTGACCGCCGTGGTCAGCCTGAGCTCGCGGCCGCGGTTCGATCCGGGCGAGGTGCGGACCGAGGTGCTGCGGGCGCTCTACCGGCTCTATCACCCGCTGGTCGGCGGGCCGGACGGCACCGGCTGGCCGTTCGGGCGCTCGGTGCAGTCCCACGAGGTGCATGCGGCGCTGGCGCGGATTCCTGGGGTCGACATGTCGCGGGAGGTCCGGGTGGCCCTCTTCCCGGCTGAGGCCGACACCGGACGCCGCTCTGCCGCCGTCGACCGGATGGATCTTCCCGATACCGGGCTGGTCTACTCCTTCGACCATCAAGTGCGGGTGACCAGATGAGCCCGACCGGGCGCGAACCCGCAGGATCAAAGACATGAGGGGAATGATCGCGGAGCTGCCCAGCCCGCATCCGCTGTCGACGACCCTGCCGTCGATGCTGCGGGAGGACCCGTTCGCCCAGAGCCTGTGCGACAGCTTCGACGAGTTGTTGGCGCCGGTGCTGCTGACCCTGGACACGTTCGGGGACTATCTCGATCCGACCACGACCCCCGACGACATGATCCCCTGGCTCGGCGCAGTGGCTCGGGCTCGGCGTGGACACCGGCGTCGAACAGGCCCGGCAGCGCCACGAGCTGCAGATCGCCGGCTCGCTCAACATCACCCGCGGCACCCGCCGGAGCATCGAGTTGGTGCTGGCGAACGCCCTCGGCATCCCGGTCGAGGTCTCCGAGTCCGGTGGGGCGCGCTGGTCGCCGAGCCCGGGCGGTTCGCTGCCCGGTGAGCCCGATGCGACGCTGAGCGTCGTGGTCCACCCGCCCGCCGGGGTCGAAGTCGACACCGACCGGCTGGACGCGCTCGTGCGATCGGTGAAGCCGGCCCACGTACGCCACCTCGTCTCGGTGCAGCCGGCTTGATCAGCCGCCGCTCCCCCCGCGCCGGCCGCCCTTGCGCCCCTCGCGCCGGCCCGCACCCTCGCCCCCCGCCGGGCTCGAGCCCCCCGCGCCCCCGCGCCGGCCAGTTCCCCATGCAACATGGGGAACTGGCAACTTACCCACGAAACTTCCTGGGCAAAGGGCCAGTTTCCCGTGGGTTCGTGGCGGCGACCGGTGATCACCCCGTATCTGTCTGGTCACGAATCGCCTCCTCAGTGCATGCGGGTTCTACGATGAGGCCGACCTGGTGCTCACCTTTGAGGATGCGTGCATGGCTTATCGACTAGGCATCGACATCGGCACGACCAACACGGTCGCGACCGTGGCCGTCGACGGCCGCGCCGTGGAAATGGTCGGGCTCGGCGTCAACACGCCGGCGATGCGATCGGTGCTGTTCATCGGCGACGACGGTCGGCTGCTGGTCGGCGATTCGGCCGTGGCCCGGGGGTCGGCCGACGCGGCGCGGATGATCCTCGACCCCCGCCGCCGGCTCGGGACCGACCTTCCGGTCGAGATCGACGGCGCGGAGCTCACCCCCGAACAGGCGACCGCCGCCGTCCTCGGGTTCGTCCGTGACCGGGCGACCGCGCAGCAGGGCGGGGCCCCGGTCGAAACCGTGGTCACCTACCCCGCGCACTGGAACGAGTATCAGCTCGACTGCCTCGACCGGGCGATCGACCTCGCCGAGCTCGGCCACGTCCGCAGGTGTTCGGAGGCCGAAGCGGCCGCAGCCACCTACGCCGCGGGCCACCCGCTCCCGGTCGGAGCCAACTGGTCGCGTACGACCTGGGCGGCGGTTCGTTCGAGGTCACCGTGCTGGAGAAGACACCGACCGGGGTACGCGCACTCGGCGGTCATGAGGGCTCGGATCATCCGTCCGGCGCCGACTTCGACGAGGCCGTCTTCCGGCTGGCCCTCGGCGGCCTGGGCGACCGCGGCCGCGATCTCAAATCCGACGATCCGAACACCCGCGCCCATCTCGCCGAGCTGCGCCGTGCGTGCACCCAGGCGAAGGAGGATCTGTCCAGCGATCCCGAGGCGACGCTGCACGTGTCGCTGCCCGGCTACACGACGACGGTGCGCCTCGGCCGCCCGGAGTTCGAATCGCTGATCCGACCGGCGTTGCGGGAGAGCATCGCCGTGACCACCCGGGTGTTGGCGGGCGCCGGCGTCGCGGCCTCCGACCTGGTCGCGATCGTGCTGGTCGGCGGGAGTTGCCGGATACCGATCGTCGCCGATCTCCTGCAGCGCGAGTACGACGTACCCCTCGCCCTCAGCCCCCATCCGGAGTACGACGTCGCCGTCGGAGCGCTGCTCAGCGGTTCGCTCGCGGGCGCGAGCGCGCCACCAGGAGACATCACCGTTCCGGGCTCAACCACGATCCCGAACGCCAGCCCGCCACCCGAGCCGCCGCCGGAGCCCGCCACCGGAGGCAAGCCCGCCACCGGAGGCAAGCCCGCCACCGGAGGCAAGCGCGTATCCAGCGGAAACCCCGCCTCCCGAGGAAACCCCGCCACCCGAGCAAAGTCTGCTCGAGGAAAGCCCGCCCGAAGACGGGTCGGCGCCCGAACCGGCTCCGGTCGACGACGGACCCCCGCCCGCCGAGGATCCGGCCGAAGGCGCCACGCAGTTGTCGCCCGCACCCATCATCTGGATGCCGGCCGCGGCGGCCGACGACGACGAGCCGGCCACGCTCTCGCCGGGCGCCGCCGACCGGTCTGCACCCGGACGAGGTCCCGACCCATCCGCCCCCAACCCGGAACAGACGATGCCTGAGCACCTGATCTTCGACTACTTCACCCCCGCTCCCGAGTCCGAGCTGAGTCAGCCGGATCAGGCCGCGTACGCCGGACGCGCGGGCGCGCCGCCGATGCCGGTGGGTGCCGGGGCGCCGCCGCCGACCTGGGCCCAGGCGGCTGCGTCGATCGGGTCACCGCCCTCCGCCGCGTACCAGCCGTCGATGGCGTCCAGTCCGCATCCGCCCGGCTACCGCCCACCGAACGGGCCAGGTTCGCCGCCGCAACGGCCCGGGCCGTACCCGCCCGGGCAGTACCCGCCCCAGCAGTATCCGCAGCAGCAGTATCCGCAGCAGGGACAACGGCCGCCGGGTCAGCGCCCGCAGGGCCGGCCGAGCGGTCCGCCACCGGGCTACGGCCCGCCGCCGACCCAGCCGTACGGGGGTCGCGGCGGACCGGGTGGTCCCGGCGGCTATCCGCCGGGTCCCGGCGGCATGGGGTCCGGCGGGTCCGGTTCGCGTCGACTGATCTTGATCATCGCCGGCGTCGTGGTGCTGGTCGCGGCGGCGATCGGCGTGGGCTATCTGGTGACCCGGCCGGACAATCCGGTCGCCACCCCGTCCCCGACCACGGTGGTCGGGTCGACCTCGCCGACTCCGACGCCGGCCGAGACGGGCTCGCCGACCGCCAGCCCGTCGGCGTCACCGAACGCCAGCCCGTCCGCGTCCGCGTCCTCGACTTCGACGACCTCACCGAACGTCCAGGCGTTGCCCAAGGCCGCGGCCATCCCGGAATCAGTCGTCATCGTGCCGATGCGGCGCGGCGGGGGCAGCAACCGTCCGCTCTATCTGGTCGACTCCGAAGGCAAGATCGCGCGGGTCAAGCTGGCGTCGCCGGAGGGTCTCAACTCGAACCCGATGATGCAGGAGAGCCGCGACACGATCATCTATCTCCACGATGGCGAGATGCGGGTCATGGGGACCGACGGGTCGGGTGATCGCAAACTGTTCGACCGCGATCCGGCGGGCTGCAAGAAGATTCTGCACGCGTCGTGGAGCCTGGTCGATCCGAACGTGATGCTGATCAGCTGCCAGGTCAGCAAGACCAAGCAGACTTTCCTGGTGATCGACCTGAACGGTCGGCTTATCCGCCGGCTCGACATCGGCAAGAAGGTGATCGGCGACTTCGGAATCTCGCCGGACGGGCAGACCGTCCTCTACTGGGCCAGCGACAACCCGAATCTCGACGGCGGTTCGCTGTTCACGCTGCCGCTGATCGGCACCGGCTCGCCGAAGCAGCTGACCGACTCGGCTGACGGCGAGGATGCGGACCCCGCCTGGTCGCCGGATTCGACGATGATCGCCTTCCGTCGCACGATTCCCGACGGCACCGAGCGCGGCGACGAGAACGTCTATGTGATGAATTCCGACGGCAGCGGCGAACGTCCGGTGGCCGAGACCCCCGCCCGGGACTTCAAGCCGATCTGGTCGCCGGACAACAAGAACCTGCTGATCATCTCGAACCGGAAGTCGGCGTTCGGTGGACCGGGCAAGACCTACGACCTCTGGCTCACCCGCGTCAGTGACAAGGAGGTGCTGGACCCGCTCGGCCTCAAGGCGAAGCAGATCACCCGCCCCTTCTGGACGCTGCGATAGAAGCGCGCAAGCTTCTAGGAGTTTCGGGCGACCAGGCCGAGGTCGGCCCAGATCAGGGCCTGTTCGCGGCGGGCGACGGCGGCGCCGGCGTGATCGCCGAGCCGCTCGTTGATCTCGACCACCAGTTGCCAAGACGAATCGTGGTACGCGTCGAGCGCGACCGAGCGGTGGGCCGCGCCCAGGGCGATCCGGAAATGCCCGGCGTCCAGGGCGTCGCGGGCGGCCTCGGAAGCGACGGAGGCCGCGAGGTGGCGGAGCCGGCTCCGCTCCTCGACGACCCACTCCGCCGGCCCGATCTCGGGCAGTAGGTCTCCGACGTAGAGCTCGAGCGCGGCGAGCCGGGACGCCAGGGCGATCTCGGGCGGCTGATGGGCCGCGGCCTGAGCCAGACGCTCGAAGTCGGCCAGCTGGTCGGTGACGTCTGGGAGTCGCAGGGCGTACGTGTCGCCCGCGCGCCGGAGCGCGTCCTCGGTCACGCCACTGGCCGCGAGACATTGCCGGATGCTCGACACCGCTACCTGCAGGCAGCGGATGCCGGACGCGAGGGTGGCGTCCGGCCAGAGCGCATCGACGAGCTGTTCGCGGTGCACCTGGCGGCCGTGGTTGATGGCCAGCAACATCAGCAGCGCTCGTACGCGCGGCCGCAGTTCGCGCCAGGGCAGCTCGGCTCCGGCTACGGCGAGGGAGAAACCGCCCAGGCTGCGCAGGGTGAGCTGGGTGGGGGGTGCGGGTTGCCCTTCGACAGGCTCAGGGCGCGAAGAGTGGGGCTCGGGGCGCGAAGAGTGGGGCTCAGGGCGCGAAGAGTGGGGCTCAGGGCGTGAAGAGTGGGGCTCAGGGCGCGAAGAGTGGGGCTCAGGGCGTGAAGAGTGGGGCTCAGGGTGCGAAGGGTGGGGCTCAGGGCGGAAAAGCGGGGGATCAGGGCGGGAAGGGTGCGAAAGCGGGGGCTCAGGAGGCGAAGAGTGGGAGACCTGCAGCACGGCTTCGAGCGCGGATCGAGCTCCGGTCAGGCCGATCCCGGCGGCTACCCGGAGCGCGGCGGCGGCTTCCGGCTCGGCGCCGGGGGCATCGGCTCGTACGGCGAGCGCGCACCGCAGGACAGCGGCCCAGCCGCCCAGCACCGGAGCGCCGAGCTCAGCGGCCACGGTCTCGGCCTGCCGGAGGATCGGTCCGGCCAGTTCGGGCCGGTCGAGCCGGGCGTAGACCGCGCCGATCGCCAGCGCAGTCACGCACACCGACCAGCGATCGCCGCGGCGTTCGAGGTCGTCGAGCAGTTCCGAGGCCGAGGAGATCCGCCAGGGCGCGGGTGCGGCGGCGAGCAGCATGGCGGCTTGCAGGCCGCGGGCGATCCGCGACAACCACGGCCAGCCGGCGACGTCGGCGCTCAGCATCACTTCTTCAAGTTGCCCGGCCGCGACCTCGTCGGGTTCGATCAGCAGGTCAACGATCCGGGCCGTGAGGCGGACCGCGAGCGGCTCCCAGACGGCACTGGCCGTGGAGGGGTCGTCGCCGGCCAGCTCGCGGGTCGCCTGGTCGAGATCGCCGGCGAGCAGATGGGCGATCCCGCGGACGAGTGGACGATCCGACGAACCGGGCTTGCGGACCTGGCGACTCGTCACCCGCAGGTCCAGGGAGAGCCGGAGCACCGCCGAGTGGGGATCGTTTTCATGGCCCGCGGGTAGCGGAGGCATCGACCCTTGCGGCAACCACACGGCGGCCGCCGTACGCTCCACCGTGCACCGCAGGCGGAAGGCCGGATCGTCGAGCAAGCCCTCGGCCTGCCGGAAGGCGGTGACCGCTTCGGCGATCTGGCCGTGTCGGGCCAGCCGCCGGGCTCCGGCGAGCACGAGGCCCGGATCATCGGTCGGCGCCCCGGGCAGCGACAGCATGCCCCACAACGCGTCGTCCCCGCTGACCGGCGGGCTGTCCGGCTTCAGTAGCCGGGCGACCGACCCCCAGTCCTCCGCCCGGGCGTGGGCCCGGATCGCGGCGGCAATCCGGCCGGCCTCCTCCAGCAGGATGCCGCTGCGGGAGTACAGCTCGCGAGCCGCGCGGCCGCCGAGCTCGTCGACCAGCAACACCTCGAGGTGGGTCTGCAGCACCTGGTGATAGTGGTACGTGAGCCCGCCGTCGGTGCTGGTGGTGAAGAACTGTTCGCGTTCGAGCTCCGACAGGACCGCCGCGCTGCCGGTCGTGCCCAGCAGGTCGTCGCCCAGATCACCGGTGAGTACGCCGAGGGTCGAGGTCAGCAACAGGAACCGGCGGCGATCCGGATCGAGACCGTCCAGGACGTTGCGGGCGAGGTAGGAGCGGATCAGCCGGGAGCGGCCGCTGAGTTCGTCGACCGCGCGCTCCCGTTCGGCGCGGGACAGTTGCGCGGTGGCCAGATGGAAGAGCTGGAGCCCGGCCGCCCAGCCGCCGGTCCGCCGGGTGAGCGCCGCGGCCGCCTCGGGCGAGAGCGGCGCCGCGTACACGGCCCGGAAGAGCTGTTCGACCTCCCAGGAGCGGAAGCGCAGATCCTCACCGTCGAGCTGGGTCAACTCGCCGGAGACCAGCATCCGCGAGGTGTTGATCAACGGCGGCCGGCGGCTGCCCAGGGTGATCCGGATCTTCCGCGGTCGGAGGGACAAGAAGCTCTCCAGCGCCCGCTCGGCCGGCGTACCGGCGATCTCGTGCAGGTCGTCGATGATCAACTGGCCCGAGCCGATCGCCGCGTCGTCGAGCGCGCGGACGAGTCCGGCGATCCGGCCCGGCGCCGCCGCTTCGACGACCCCGAGCTCGCCCAGCGCGGCGCCGAGCGCATGCCCGAGGTGCCGGGTCAGGGCGACCTCGTCGTCGTCCTCGGTGCCCACCCGATACCAGGCCGCCGCGTCCGGGGCCGCTTCGGCGATGTGACTGAGCAGGGTGGTCTTGCCGGATCCGGGCGGACCGAGCACCAAGGCCAAGGTCACCGAATCCGATTCCAGTCCGGCCAGGGAGGCGGTGCGCCGATCGAGTCGCTCACGGACGAGTCCGCGCAGCGTCGGCCGGCGTACCTTCTCCAGAAAGATGACTGGGTCCACGGGATCGCTTCTGTGCTGACGAGGGAAATGCGGAGAACGTCTGCCCTGATCGCTACGGGTGAAGATCAACGAAGAGCGGGGGCCGGCGCACACTGCTGGTCATAGCAGTCCAGAGGCGCGGATCGACGTCCTGATACGGCGGGAGCCAAGTCAGGTGGGAGCTCGCCGCGGTTCGGCGGGTTGGTGCGCAACACCCATCAAGGCCTTCGTCATGCCGGGCTCCGGACGCTCACAAGTGCCGGTCAGGGTCGGCACGATCGTTTCATCCTAGGCATCCCCGAGTCGGTCAGGGTGAGATCCGGAGAGACCGTCATCCGTTGTCCGGGTGCTGTTCGGGACGCGGGCCGTCGATCGGTCCCGCCAGGGTCGCGGTGGAAGAATTTGCCGGCTCTGTCGATCGCCCCGGCGCCCGTTCGTCATAGGGGTGTCAGGACAGACTGACCCGAACAGAAGGGAAACACCATGCAGTACATGCTGTTGATCATCGGCTTCCACCCGGACACCACCGTCGACCCGTCCGCCGCGGGATCGGACGAGGGTCCGGGCGTCGAAGCCTTCATGGAGTACGACCAACTGATCAGCGCCGCCGGCGTGGTCGTCGAGAGTCACGCGCTGGAGGGCGTCGACATCGCCACCACGGTCCAGGTCCGCCCCGACGGCGAGCGCGTCGTGACCGACGGGCCGTTCGCCGAGACCCGGGAGTACCTGGGCGGGTACTACCTGATCGACGTACCCGACCTCGACTCGGCGATCGAGTGGGCGGTCCGCTGTCCCGGCGCCCGCTTCGGCCGGATCGAAGTGCGACCCGTCGCGAACTTCTGATCAGCCATGTCCGACGAGCAGCCCGGCGGCGGGGCGCGAGCGACCGACTCGGTCGAAGCGGTCTTCCGGGAGGAACGGGGCCGGTTGCTCGCCATGCTGGCCGCCCGCTTCGGTGACCTGGACCTGGCCGAGGAGGTCGCATCCGAGGCGATCGAGGTCGCGCTCGAACGCTGGCCGCTGGACGGCGTGCCCGACAAACCACTCGCCTGGCTCGTGACCACAGCGCGGCGCAAGGCGATCGACCGGATCCGTCGGGACCGGACCTACGCCGACCGCCTGGCCGTGCTCCGGGTCGAGGCGGACCGGGCCGGGCCGGTGCCGGCGGCCGAGCTGAGCGATGACATCCCGGACGAACGGTTGCAGTTGTTCTTCACCTGCTGCCACCCGGCGCTGGCTCTGGAGGCCCAGATCGGTCTCACGCTGCGCTGTCTGGCCGGATTGTCGACGCCCGAGGTCGCCCGGGCGTTCCGGGTGCCGCCGGCGACCATGGCCCAGCGGATCGTCCGGGCCAAACGCAAGATTCGCGCGGCGCGGATCCCGTTCCGGGTGCCGGACGCCGAGGAGCTGCCGAGCCGCCTCCCCGGCGTGCTCCGGGTGGTCTATCTGATCTTCACCGAGGGGTACGCGGCCAGCGAAGGTGATGAGCTGGTCCGGGCCGATCTGACCGAGGACGCGATCCGCTTCGCCCGGATCCTGCATCGCCTGCTGCCGGCCGAACGCGAGGTGACCGGCTTGCTCGCGCTGATGCTGCTGATCGACGCCCGCCGGGCCGCGCGCACCGATGCCGCCGGCGTCCCCGTGTCGCTGGAGGACCAGGACCGCAGCGAGTGGGATGCCGACCAGATCACCGAGGGGCGGCAACTCGTGCTGCTGGCGCTGGCCGGACCCGGGGTCGGCGAGTACGCGGTGCAGGCCGCGATCGCCGCGCTGCACGTCGAGGCAGCCGACGTCACAACCACCGACTGGCCGCAGATCGTCGCGCTGTACGACGTGCTGCTCGGCCTGAACCCGTCTCCGCTGATCGCCCTCAACCGGGCCGTCGCCGTCGCCATGCGGGACGGACCGGCCGCCGGCCTGCCGCTGCTGGACGCGTTGGCCGAGGCGGACGAACTGCGCGGCTATCATCCGCTGCCGGCCGCGCGGGCCGACCTGCTCCGCCGCCTCGGCCGGACCGGCGAGGCGGTGGCCGCCTACCGGCTGGCCCTGGAGTCAGTCGGTAACGATGCCGACCGGGCCTATCTGGCCCAGCGCCTCGCGGCCCTCCGCCCACCCATCCTCTAGTTCCGGCCCCGCCCGGGCTCGACGCGTCCGGACCGGTCTCCTACGTTGGTCGGTGAAACCCTGATCAAATCTCGTGAGGAGTCCTGATGGCGTTGCTGGCTGTGGGTGCGGAGAACGGCACCCCGATCGAGTTGCACTACGAAGATGTCGGAGCCGGGCAGCCGGTGGTGCTGATCCACGGGTGGCCGCTCAGCTCGCGATCCTGGGAGCAACAGCTCGCCCCGCTGATCGAGGCCGGCCATCGGGTGATCACCTATGACCGCCGCGGTTTCGGCCAGTCCTCCCAACCGTGGACCGGCTACGACTACGACACCTTCGCCGCCGATCTGCACGCGCTGCTCGAACACCTCGACGTCACCGAGGCGGCGCTGGTCGGATTCTCGATGGGTGGCGGGGAAGTCGTGCGCTACCTGAGCCGCTACGGCTCGGCCCGGATCGCCAAGGCGGTGCTCGCTTGTGCGGTGCCGCCGTTTCTCTACCAGTCCGATGACAACCCCGACGGCGGGTTGGACGACGCGACCATCGCGCAGTTCGAGGGCGGGGTGAAGGGCGACCGGATCGCGTTCCTCGACGGCTTCACCAACCAGTTCTTCACCGGCTCCGGCGACTCGCCGCTGATCAGTGAGGCCAATCGGCTTTATCACCGCGAGATCGCAGCCTTTGCCTCCCCCAAGGGAACGCTGGATTGCATCGCCGCCTTCGGGCGGACCGACTTCCGGGCTGATGTGGCCGCCGTCGAGGTGCCCACCCTGATCATCCACGGTGATTCGGACCAGATCGTGCCGTTCGAGGTGAGCGGCAAGCGCAGCCACGAGGCGATCAGCGGCAGCTCGCTGGTGCTCGTCGAGGGTGGCCCGCACGGGCTCAACGCCACGCATCCGGCCGAGTTCAATCAGGCCTTGATCAGCTTCCTGGCCGGGTGAAATCATCGGGCCCACCGACGCGTTTATAACGCTCAGGTTGCAACCCGTCAGGGACCGTAACTAATCCCCGGACTTGAGCGATGGTGTGGGCGAGTCGGTGACTACCTGAACCCCCGAGCAGGTAGTCACCGACTCTCTTCGTTTCCGCAGGCCGTCAGCGCTCACCGCCGGTCACCGCCGGTTCTTGCGGGAGCACCGCTAGCGCGACACCAGTTCCTGGTGTTCATCCTCGGCGCGGTCGGCCCGGTTCAACGCCTGGGTGCGACGACGGCGACTGATCGCCACGGCGCTGAGGACGACCAGCGCGAGCAGGCCCGCTGCTCCGGCCGCGATCGCCGCGGACACCGTCCAGGACGGCCGATCCGCGGCGTCCGGAGGCTCGGCGTCCGGCTGACGCTGGTCGAGTGCGGCCCCCGCCGGCAGTTGGTCCGAGTCGGAGGCACACACAACCGGGTGCCCTTTGGCCTCGGTGCGCGCGCAGGCGACGGCGGCCAGGCGCAACAGCTCCGCGGGTGGGCTGGCATCGACGCGGAGCTTGGACCGCACGGTGACCGGCTGGCCCGCGGCGACGTCCACCTCCCACGTCACCGTGCCGGAGCGCTCCTTCCCGCGCGGGTCGGCGGAGATCAGCTCGGCTCCGTCGGGGATCTGCTGGGTGATCAGCAGCCCGCGGATCTTCCGACCCCCGAGATTGGTCAGGATGATCGTGTAGTCCAACTGGTCCTTCGGCTTGGCCGACGTCTGGCCGTCGTCGATGGTGATGCTCAGCGCTGGCGGCGCCGCGGCGTGGGCGCTGACGGGCAGCGACCAGGTCAAGCCCGACACGATCAGCATCATCATGATCGCCGCCATCCTGATCGCCGCCATCCTGATCACCGCCCGCGCTCGCTCGGGCCGTTTTGTCCGTTGTGTGATGGAGAAACGTCCGCGGGGGCGGGGTGTGGCGGCTCGTTTTGACGGCTGCGATGGAGAACGTCCGCGGGGGCGGGGTGTGGCGGCTCGTTTTGACGGCTGCGATGGGGAACGTCCGCGGGGGCGGGGTGTGGCGGCTCGTTTTGACGGCTGCGATGGAGAACGTCCGCGGGGGCGGGGTGTGGCGGCGCGTTTTTGCAACAGCCCACTGTGCGCGCAAACAGCCTTTGAATCTCGCGGAATCGGGCGCGGTCGGGTCGGTCGGCGTGGAAACGTCCGCTTCGAGAGTCATCGTTCTCCTGGTTCGGCGTCGATCGGCGATGCGGGTCATTGGCTGGTGGCGATGTATTCGAGGGTCGTTGAGTAGGTGCCGGACGACACGTAGGGAATCTCCACCTGGTAGTCGTTGCTGACCGCGTCACCGCCCGGGCCGGAGGGGCGATCCTGGCTGTGCACGGTCAGCAGATCCGTGCTCAACCGCGTGAACAGCGCGCCGTCGCTCGGCCGGACGCTCAGCCCGCCGACGGGAATCGTGTCCGCGGTGCCGGGCGAGCGGAGGGCGTCGTCGGTCGCCCGGACGGACACCGTGTAACCCGCGACGTTGTTGGTGGTCACCGTCATGGTCACCGCGTTGTCCAGCTCGACCGTGCTGTTGGGCGCCCCGCTCAACGTGAACGAGGGGGTCAGGTCGGTCAGGGTGATCATGCTCGGCTCGACCCCGATCGTCGTCGTGCAGCCCGGATTCGTCGAGCCGGGGAGGCACTGGCTGCCGACGGTCGTGGAGACGACCCGGTTGCGCAGCTGGGCGTCGCCGGTGATCGTCGGGTTGACCCTGATCGAGAAGGTGACCACCACGGTCGCGCCGCGGGCCAGAGGGCCGGACCAGGTCAGCGACCCGTCGGCATAGCCGACCGTCCCCGCACTGGCCGTCGCATTCTGGTTGTACGTGGCGTCGTCGAGCAGGTCGGTCAGCGAATCGCTGAAGGCCGCCGCCGCATAGTCGGCCTCGCCGGTATTGGTGGCTTCGATCGTGTACGCGACCGTGCCGCCGGCCACGACCTGGGTCGTGTCGGCGGTCTTGCTGAACGACAACTGGGGGACCTGGACCGCCACGTCGGCGCGGCAGCGAGCAACGGCGCCGCCCGGCGGGCAATTCGACCCGTCCGACGCCGAGACCGCCGCGTTGCGCAGGGCGCGATCTCCCGCGGCCGGGTACGTGGTGAGCACGGAGTAGGTCATCGTGGCTGATGCGCCGATAGCCAGCGGCGCCGTCCAGACCAGGGTGCCATTGATCAGCTCGACCGTGCCGCTGCTGACGGCGGCGCCCCCGGCGTAGGTCGCGTCGTCGAGGACATCGGCCAGGTCGTCGGTCACCACCGCCGGCGCGTACGGGGTCTCGCCGGTGTTGACGACGGTCACCGTGTACTGCACCGGGCTGCCGGCGATGACCGTCGTGGTGCTGGCCGACTTGTCGATCTCCAGCGCGGGCACCAGGACCTGGACGGTGCTCGTGCAGGCCGGTGCGGTGCCGCCCACCGGACAGGTGCTGCCCGGAGCCGCCGAGCTGACCTGGTTGATCAGCCGCTTGTCGCCCGGATCGGGGCTTCGGACGGTGACCGAGTAGGTGATGGTGGCCGAGGCACCGATCGGTAGGC
The DNA here is from genome assembly GCA_963731295.1 of uncultured Actinomycetota bacterium. Lineage (GTDB taxonomy): Bacteria > Actinomycetota > Actinomycetes > Propionibacteriales > Propionibacteriaceae > Microlunatus. The sequence goes on along the minus strand of CAVSUP010000002.1, from coordinate 38,006 downwards.
TGCCGGTCCAACGCAGGGTGGGCGCCGAATAGCCGAGCACGCCGCCGCCCGTCACCACCGCATCGTTGTTGTAGAGCGCATCGGGGAGCACGCCGCTCAAGGAGTCGTCGACAGTCACCGCGGTTTGCGCGACCTCGCCGTCGTTGGTGATCACGATCGTGTACGCGACCACGCCGCCCGGCACGGTGGTGGCCCGGTCGGCCGACTTGGCGATGGTCAGCCGGGGCAGCAGGACGGTCACCGTTGCCGTGCAGGCGGCATTCCCGCTGCCGCTCGGGCAGCTGTTCCCCGGCGCGGTCGAGGAGACCGTCGAGGTCAGTTGGCGATTGCCGAAGCCCTGGGCCTTGATCACCACCTCATAGCTGATGCTCACCGTGCCCCCGATCGGGATGCCGCCGGTCCAGGTCAGGTTCGGGGCGGCGTAGCCGGCCATTCCGCTGGAGGCGCTGATGGTCCCGTCGAACGTGGCGTCGTCGAGCACGTCGGCCAGCGAGGTCGCGACCGAGGCGTTCGCGTACGGGGTCTCGCCGGTGTTGGTCAGGGTGATGGTGAACCGCACCCGATCACCGGGGGTGGCGGTGCTCCGATCGGCGGTGGTGGCGATCGAGAGCGCCGGGATCAGCACGGTGACGTTGTTGACGCAGGGGCTGCCGGCCGGGCAGGTCGAGCCGGGCGCCGGCGACGACACCGTCGTGGTCAGCCGCCGGTTGCCCGGATCCGGATCGCCGACGATCACGCTGTACGTGATGGTGGCGCTGCCGCCGATGGCCAGATCCCCGGTCCAGGTCAGTTCCGGGGCCGCGTACCCGACGCTGCCGGACGACGCCACCGCGTTCCCGGCGTACGCGGCGTCGTCGAGGACGCCGGACAGGGAGGCGGTGACGCTCGCGCCGAGATACGGCGTCTGGCCGGTGTTGCTGACCACCAGCGTGTAGCCGACGGTCGATCCCGGGGTCGTCGAGGTGGTGTCGGCGGTGATGGCGATGTCGAGGGCCGGGATGAGGACCGCGACCCGCGTCGTACACGCAGGATTGTCGGACCCGGTCGGGCAGGTGCTGCCCAGCTCGTCGGAGTAGACCGAGTTGAGCACCACCTTGTCGCCGGGATCGGGGTTCTTGATCGTGATGCTGTAGGTGATGGTCACGGTCTGGCCCCGGGCGAGATTGCCGGTCCAGCTCAGCGTCGACCCCGTCACGCCGACCGCGCCGCTGGTCGCGCTCAGGTCGTTGTTGTAGGTGGCGTCGTCGAGTCCGCCGTCGAGGGTGTCGTAGACCGAGGCCGCGGTGTAGACCGTCTCACCCGGATTGCTCACGGTGATCGTGTAGCCGACGACGCCGCCCGGGGTCGTGGTCGGGCTGTTCGCCGCCTTGGTGATGGTCAGTGCCGGCGTGCGGACGGCGACGCTGGTCACGCACCGCGAGTCGCTGCCGCCCACCGGGCAGTTGCTGGCGGCGGCGTCGGTGGTGATCGCGGTCCGCAGCACCTGGTTGCCGGTGTCGGGATTGTTCACCGTGACCGAGCCGGTGATGGTGACGGTCGCGCCGACGGGGATGTCGCCGGTCCAGACGATCCGGCCCGAGCCGACGACGATGATCAGGCTGCCCGAGGTCGCGGCCGCGTCGCCGTTGTAGGCCGCGTCGTCGAGGGCGTCGACGAAGCTGTCGCTCACGCTGATGCCGACGTAGGGGATCTTGCCGGTGTTGGTGAAGGTGCCGGTGTAGCGGACTACCCCGGTCGGCAGCGTCTCGCTCACGTCGGCAGTGTTGACGATCCGCAGGCCGGCGATCAGCACCCGGGTGGTGCAGCGGGGATCACCGCTGCCACTGGCGCAGATGCTGCCCGGCGTGGTCGAGGTGATCGTCTGGTCGAGGCTGAAGTCGCCGGTGACCGGATCCTTCACCGTGACCGAGTACGTGATGGTCGCGCTCGCTCCGATGGCCAGCGCCCCGGTCCAGGTCAGGGTCTGTCCGGCCACGCCGACCGTGCCGGTGGTAGCCGAGGCGTTGCCGTTGACGGTCGCGTCGTCGGTGATCCCGGCCAGCGGGGCGCTGAAGGTCGCGGCGGCGTACGGCACCTGGCCGGTATTGGTGGCGATCACGGTGTAGGTGATCGCGTCGCCCGGCAGCGCGGTGGTCTGGCTGGTCGTCGAGCTGATGGTGAGGGCGGGGGTGAGGACGGCGACGGTGGTGCGGCAGGCGGGGTTGTTGGTGGCGGGGGGGCAGGTGGAGCCGGTGGTGGTGGAGGTGGCGGGGTTGACCATGGTTTTGTCGCCGGTTCCGGGGGTGGCGGCGGTGGCGGTGTAGGTGATGGTGGTGGTGGCGCCGACGGTGAGGTTGCCGGTCCAGGTGAGGACGGGGTTGGTGTAGCTGAGGGTGCCGGTGGTGGCGGTGGCGTTGTTGTTGTAGGTGGCGTCGTCGAGGACGCCGATGAGGTTGTCGGTGATGGTGGCGGGGCCGGTGGGGCTTTGGGGGGTGTAGGGGGTTTGGCCGGTGTTGGTGATGGTGATGGTGTAGGTGGCGGTGCCGCCGGGGACGACGAAGGTGGTGTTGGCGGTTTTGGTGATGGTGAGTTGGGGGGTGAGGACGGGCAGGTTGGCGGTGCAGCGGGGGTCGGTGGTGTTGGTGGGGCAGTTGTTGCCGGGGGCGGTGGAGTTGAGGGTGCCGGTGAGGAGTTGGTTGCCGGTGTCGGGGTTCTGGACGGTGAGGGTGCCGGTGATGGTGATGGTGGCGCCGATGGGGATGTTGCCGGTCCAGGTGATGGCGGTGGCGGTGAGGTTGAGGGTGCCGGAGGTGGCGGTTTGGTCGCCGGTGGGGGTGGCGTCGTCGATGGTGTCGGCGGTGGGGCTGGTGACGGTGATGCCGGTGTAGGGGTATTGGCCGGTGTTGGTGAAGGTGGCGGAGAGGTGGACCAGCGAGCCGGGGGTGGTGCTGGTTTCGGTGTAGGACTGCTGCAGCAGCAAGCGGGCGATCGGCACCGACGACACACACCGCGGATCGGTCGACCCCGAAGCGCAGTTGTGGGAGGTCAGGGCGTTGGTCGAGGTCAGCTTGTTGGTCAGGATCTGGTTGCCGCTGATCGCGCTCTTGACCGTCACCGAGTAGGTCACCGTCGCGGTGTTGCCGAGTCCCAGCAGCATCGACCAGTTCACCGTCGAATTGCTGTAGGAGGCGGTGCCACCGGTTGCCGACAGGTCGTTGTTGTAGGTCGCGTCGTCGAGGACGTCGGCCAGCGGGTCACTGAAGCTGGTGGTCAAGCCGATTCCGGCGTTGGCGATCTTGATGGTGTACGTGACCTTCTGCCCGGGTGCGGCGAAGTCGACGTCGGCGGTCTTGGTGAAGGTGACCGTTGTCGTGTTGACCACCGCGACCGTCGCCGTACACCGCGGGTCGCCGCTGCCCGAGGCGCAGTTGCTGCCGACGCTGCTCGAGGAGACCGTGTTGATCATGGACTTGTTGCCCGGATCGGGATTCCGGACCGCGACGGTGTAGGTGATCGTGGCCACCTGCCCGACGGCCAGGGCCCCGGACCAGCTGATGGTGCTCGCGGCGTACGAGGCCGTGCCGGTGGTCGCGCTCACCGTCCCGTTGAAGGTGGCGTCGTCCAGCACGTCGGTGAGCGGGTCGCTGAACGCTGCGCTCGCGTACGGGGTCTGGCCGGAGTTGGTCACCGTGATCGTGTAGTTCACCGCGCTGCCCAGGGTCGCGTTGGGCACGTTCGCGGTCTTGGTGATGGTGAGGGCGGGGGTGAGGACGGCGACGGTGGTGCGGCAGGCGGGGTTGTTGGTGGCGGGGGGGCAGGTGGAGCCGGTGGTGGTGGAGGTGGCGGGGTTGACCATGGTTTTGTCGCCGGTTCCGGGGGTGGCGGCGGTGGCGGTGTAGGTGATGGTGGTGGTGGCGCCGACGGTGAGGTTGCCGGTCCAGGTGAGGACGGGGTTGGTGTAGCTGAGGGTGCCGGTGGTGGCGGTGGCGTTGTTGTTGTAGGTGGCGTCGTCGAGGACGCCGATGAGGTTGTCGGTGATGGTGGCGGGGCCGGTGGGGCTTTGGGGGGTGTAGGGGGTTTGGCCGGTGTTGGTGATGGTGATGGTGTAGGTGGCGGTGCCGCCGGGGACGACGAAGGTGGTGTTGGCGGTTTTGGTGATGGTGAGTTGGGGGGTGAGGACGGGCAGGTTGGCGGTGCAGCGGGGGTCGGTGGTGTTGGTGGGGCAGTTGTTGCCGGGGGCGGTGGAGTTGAGGGTGCCGGTGAGGAGTTGGTTGCCGGTGTCGGGGTTCTGGACGGTGAGGGTGCCGGTGATGGTGATGGTGGCGCCGATGGGGATGTTGCCGGTCCAGGTGATGGCGGTGGCGGTGAGGTTGAGGGTGCCGGAGGTGGCGGTTTGGTCGCCGGTGGGGGTGGCGTCGTCGATGGTGTCGGCGGTGGGGCTGGTGACGGTGATGCCGGTGTAGGGGTATTGGCCGGTGTTGGTGAAGGTGGCGGAGAGGTGGACCAGCGAGCCGGGGGTGGTGCTGGTTTCGGTGTAGGACTGCTGCAGCAGCAAGCGGGCGATCGGCACCGACGACACACACCGCGGATCGGTCGACCCCGAGGCGCAGTTGCTTCCTGAGCTCGTCGAGGTGACCGCGTTCTGGAGCAGATTGTTCCCGGTGGCGGACTGCGCGACTGTCGCCGAGTAGGTGATGGTCGCGCTCGCGCCGACGGCCAGCGCCCCCGTCCACGTCAGCGTCGACCCGGCGTAGCTGACCGTTCCCGAGGTCGCGGCCGCGTCGGCCCCGTAGGTCCCGTCGTCCAGCACCCCGGCGAGCGAGTCGGCGAAGGTCGCCGCGGGGTAGCTGGTCGCCCCGGAGTTGGTGACCTTGATCGTGTAGCCGACGACCTCGCCCGGAGCGGCGTGGGTCAGGCTCGCCGTCTTGACGATGGTCAGCGCCGGGACCAGCACGTTGACGGTCGCCGTGCACCGGGCGTCGGTGCTGCCACTGGGACAGTTGTTGCCGGGCGCCGTCGAGGTCACGGTGTTCATCAGCCGCTTGTCACCGGGGTCGGGATCGCGCACCGTGACCGAGTAGCTGATCACGGCGCTGGCGCCCACGGCCAACGTGCCGGTCCAGCTCAGGTTGGGGGCGGCGTACGCGACCGTGCCGATCGTGCTCGTGGCGTCACCGTTGTAGACGGCGTCGGTCAGCACCTGGCTGAGGCCATCGCTGATCGAGGCGTTCGTTTGCGGGGTCTGACCATTGTTCAGCACCGTGATCGTGTAGCTCACCGTGCCGCCCGGCTGGACCGTCGTCGCGCCGGCGGTCTTGGTGATCTGCAGGCCCGGCAGTAATACCGCTACGGCCGACCGGCAGGCCGAGAACACCGGGCTGACCGGGCAGGTGCTGCCGGGAGCGCCCGAGCTGACGATGGCGACCAACGACTGGTCGCCACCGTCCGGGTCGTCCACCAATACGGTGAAGGTGACCGTGGCCGTCGCGCCGACCGTGAGGCCGAGGGTCCAGGAGATGTTGCCGTCGCCGGCCACCGCGAGCGTTCCGGTGCTCGCGACGGCGTCGGCGTTGTAGTGGGCGTCGTCGAGCACGGCGAGCTGATTGAGGTTCACCGTCGTCCCCGCGTACGCGGTCTGGCCGCTGTTCACGGCGGTGACGGTGTAGCGGACCGTGCTGCCGGGGGTCGTGGTCGCCACATCGCTGACGATGCTGAGCGTGAGGCCGGGAATCAGCACCGGCACGGTGCTCGTGCAGCGGGGGTCGCTGCTGCCCGAGGGGCAGTTGGTGAACGGGGTGGACGAGGTCACGGTGCTGGCCAGCGACCGGTCGCCGGAGTCGGGATCGCGGACGGTCACCGAGTAGGTGATGGTGGCGCTCGCGCCGACGGCCAGGTCGCCGACCCAGCTGACCGTCGAGCCGGCGAAGCCGGCCGTGCCCGAGCTGGCGGTCACGTCGTTGTTGGCGGTCGCATCGTCCAGGACCCCGGCTAACGCATCGTTGAAGGCCGCTGCGGTGTACGCGGTCTGCCCGCTGTTGGTCACCGTGACTGTGTAGCGAACCACCGAACCGGGTGTGGTCGAGCTGACGTCGCTCGACTTGACGATGGTCAGGGCCGGGATCAGCACCCGCACCGTGCTGGTGCAGGCGGCGTTGGCACTGCCCACCGGACAGGTGCTGCCGGCAGCGGACGAACTGGCCACCGTGGTCAGGATGCGGTCTCCGGGGTCCGGATTGAGCACCGTCATGGAGAAGGTGACGGTGGCCGTGGCCCCCACCGCCAGGTTGCCGGTCCAGGTCAGCGCGCCGGTGCCGGCCGCGTACGCTACGGTGCCCGTCGTCGCGGCGGCGTTGCCCGCGTAGGTCGCGTCGTCCAGGGCGGCGGGCAGCGCGATGGTCACACTGGCTCCGGTGTAGGGCGTCTGGCCGGTGTTGGCGATGGTCACCGTGTACGGCACCGCGCTGCCCGGGGTGGTGGTGGCCAGCGAACTGGAGTTGTTGATCGACAGGGCGGGCACCAGGACGGTGACCGTCGCCGTGCAACTGGTGGCCGGATTGCCGCTCGGGCAGACACTGCCGGCCGTCGGTGAGACGACGGTGCCGGTCAGCGAACGGTTGCCGGGATCCGGGTTGAGCACGGTCACCGTGTAGGTGATGGTGGCGGTGGCGCCGACGGCGAGGTTGCCGGTCCAGGTGAGCAGCGGGCTCGCGTAGACCACGCTGCCCGAGGTTGCGGTCGCGTTCCCGTCGTAGGTGGCGTCGTCGAGGACGTCGGCCAGCGTGTCGGTCAGGGTCGCGCCGGTGTACGGCGTCTGGCCCGAGTTGGTCACCGAGACCGTGAAGCGCACGGTGTTGCCCGGTGTGGTGGTGGCCACGTCCGCGGTCTTGACGATGTTCAGCCCCGAGACGGTCACGGTCGCGACGCAGCGGGTGTCGCTGCTGCCGTTCGGGCAGTTGGTGCCCAGGGTCGTCGACGTCACGGTGTTGGTCAGCACCTTGTTGCCGGTGACCGGATTGGCCACGGCGACCGAGTAGGTGATGGTCGCGGTCGCCCCGGCGGCCAGGTTGCCCGACCAGCTCACGGTGTTGGCGGCGTAGCTCACGGTGCCGGTGCTTGCGGTGGCATTGGCGTTGTAGGCGGCGTCGTCGAGCACCCCGGTCAGCGGATCGCTGAAGTTCAGCCCGATCAGCGGCAATCCGCCGGTGTTGGCCACGGTGATCGTGTACGCGACCGTGCCGCCGGGCACGGTGGACGAGGCATTGGCCGTCTTGGTGATCACGATCGGCCCCGGATTGATGATCAGCGTGACGGCCCGGGTCGTGCTCTGGTTGAAGGCGTCGACGACCGAGATCGTGACCGGATAGCTCCCGGCGGCAGTCGGGATGCCGGACAGGACGCCGGTGCCCGGGTTCAGACTCAGGCCCGGCGGCAGGCTGCCGGCGGTGATCGACCAGGTCAACGGCGTGGTGCCGCCCGAGACCTCGAAGGTCGTGCTGTACGCGACGGCGACCTGCCCGGCGGCGGGCGTGGCGAAGGTGAAGGTCGGCTGGGCCGCGATGACGATGCCCGCCGTCTTGGTCGCCGTGGCGCTGAAGGCGTCGGTCGCGCCGATGGTCACCGAGAACGTGCCCGAAACCGACGGCGTACCGCTGACCAGACCGGTGGCCGGGTTCAGCGTGATTCCGGCCGGCAACGAGCCGGCGGTGATCGACCAGGTGAACGGGGCGGTGCCGCCGGTCACCGTCGGCTGCTGGCTGTAGGCGACGCCGACCTCGCCGGCGGCCGGGGCGAAGGTCACCGCCGGAGCGGCGGCGATCACCAGGGTCACCGACCGGGTGGCGCTCGGCCCGCTGGCGTCGGTCACCTGGACGGTGAAGGTGAACGAGCCCGACGCCGTCGGCGTACCACTGAGCAGTCCGGTGCCGGCATTGAGGGTCAGCCCGGCCGGGAGCGATCCGCTGCTCACTGACCAGGCGTACGGCGAGGTGCCGTCGTTCACCGTGAGCTGGCGGCTGTAGGCGACGCCGACCTCGCCGGGCGGTGGGGCCGGGAAGGTCAGGGTCGGCAGGGCGTTCGGGGTGACCGCGGCGGAGCGGGCCGAGGGTGGACCGGTGCCGGCCAGGTTGACCGCCGCGACCGTGAACGTGTAGGCGGTGCCCGCGGTCAGGCCGGTGACGGTCCGGGTGGTCGCGGTGCCGGTGTAGCTGATCGGGGTCTGGGCCACGGCCCCGAGATAGGGAGTCACGACGTAGCCGGTGATCGCGCTGCCCCCGTTGCTCGTCGGCGCGGCCCAGGTCAGCGTCGCCACGAGATCACCCGGGGCGACACTGGTGAAGATCGGCGCGCCGGGGACGGCGTACGGCACCACCGAGTTGGACGGCGGACTGGCCGACGAGGTGCCGTACGCGTTGACCGCAGCCACCCGGAACGTGTAGTTGCCGCCGGCGGTGAGGCCGGTCAGGGTGCGGGTGGTCGTGCTGGCGTCGTAGCTGATCGGGGTCTGGGCCACCCCCTCGAGAAAGGGCGTGACGACATAGCCGGTGATGGCGCTGCCGTTGGCCGCCGGTGCGGTCCAGGCGACGGTCGCGCTGGTGATCCCGGCGGTGGCGGTCGGCGCGGCCGGCGTGGCCGGCGCCGACACGTAGGTGTAGGCCGCCGAGTTGGCCACCCCGAGGGTGACCACGGTGACGTTCACCGCCGCGTTGCTGCTTCGGGCCGGCCAGGCGGAGACGACCAGGTTGCTCCCGCTGACGGTGAAGCAGTTGCTGGTGATCAGCGTCGAACACGGCAGCACGACGACCGGCGTACCCCCCTGCTGTTCGCTGGTCGTGCCGATCTCGATCGCCGTGGCGGCGGTGATGTTGCTACCGCTGATGGTGACCGAGCCACCCCCGGCGATCGGTCCGATGGTCGGCGTCACGGTCACCCCGGACGGCGTCGTGGGCAGCTTGCCGACAGTCGTCACGCTGTCGCTGGCCGGATTCGCGCTCTCCGACGAGACGGCCGAAGTCGAGCCTTGCTGCACCGTGGTCGAGGTCACGCCGGACCCGGTGACGATGCCCACCACGTTGATGGCGGGCAGGGTGGTCCCGGGGGTGAAGGAGGTCGCGGTCGTCGTGCAGCTGATGGTCTGGCCCGACGGGGCGCCGCAGTTCCAGCCGCTGCCGAAGGCGCCGGCCGGGGTCACGCCGGTGGGCATCGTCTCGGTCATCGAGATGGCTTTGTTGACGTCCGGCCCGGCCAGCACGCTCGGCGTGACCACGTAGTTGACCGGCGCCCCGAGGGCCGGACTGGCCGCCACGTAGCTGGTCGCGGTGACCGCCAGCTTCGGCACGACATCGAAGGTGACGACCTTGACGTTGCCGGCCTCGTGCACGTCGGTCGCGCTGCTGGTGGACCCGATGATGCCGAACGCGAGCTGCTTGGGATAGCCGCTGGCGTTCAGATAGCTGCTCGACGAGTAGAGCGAGCTGGGGACCACGGGCAGTGGTCCGGTCAGCGTCTTCGCGGTGCCCCCGACCGGGGTAGCGACCACCTTGTAGGTGCCGGCCGCGACCGAGACCCCGGTGTCGGAGGTGAAGGACGAGCTGCCCGGGTTGACCAGCACCTGGACCGGGACGACCGACGCGGTTCTGGTCGTGGCCCGCAGGGTGACCTTCGAGGCGGCGACACCCGTGTACGTGGTGCTCAGCCCGCAGTAGCCGACCTGGCCGTTGCCCGGTCCCCGGACCACCACCGCCCCGGCCGTCTGGGCGTTGATGTTGCTGTTGGTGCCGCAGCCGGTGCCCTGGTACGACGGGCTGCTGTAGTTGCCGAAGACGTCGAGGCCCACTCCGAGATAGCCGTTGGCCAGCCCGGCCACGCCGCTGTGGGGGGAGTAGCCGAGGGAGCCATCGCGCTGACCGATCCCGGCCGGCGGGGCCGGGTCGGTCGGATCGACCGCGGCGAGCACGAAGGACATCCCGTCGCCCGCAGTGCCGCCGTACTGGTAGGTGTTGAACGTGACGTCCAGGCCGTTCGAGGTCGGGAGGCTCGTGGCCCCATAGATGCCGCCGATCTGGTTCGCCGACGCGTCGGTCAGCCGGAGCTTGCCGTTGCTTTGGTTGTCGATGTTGCCGGCACAACTCAACAGCGGACCGGTCGTACTGTTCGAGCGCGCCGTGAGGCAGGCGACGTTGCTCCCGCTGGGCGAGGTCGGCACGGTGACCGTCCCGGTGCCGTCCACCGTGCGGTTCTTGAAGTCGTTGTCGAACAGCACCGTGCCCGCGGCGTACGCCGGGGTCGGTGCCACGACCGAGCCCAACAAGGTGCTGATCACCGCGAGGTTGATCAGCAGGACGAGGGTCCGGAGGCGGAAGAGCGCGGGTCGGTTGGTCGAGCCCCCGCGCTGCTCAGCCGTCGCCGCGGGCATCGACCGGTGCGGGAGGGCTCACGCCGACAGCCGCCCGGGCCGGTCGGGATCGATGATGCCGTGACCGGATCAGCAGCACGCCACCGATGGCCAGGCCGAGGACGAGGGCCGCAGCCAGCCACCACGGGAAGACGACGACCTGCATGCTGGCGGTCTGGACCGCGCCGCCGCGGTTGGTGAAGGTCACGGTTGGCCGGCAGACACAGAGCAATGGCGGTCGCCACGGGGTCATGATCACCCGATGGGCGCCGCGGGGCACGGTGAAGTCGCCGAAGCGGGCATCGTGTCCGGCGCTGATGACCGTGAGGGCATTGCTGCCGCGGAAATCCCGGTGGGTGTTGCCGGTGTTCTGCAGGGTCGCGGTGACGGCGACGTTGCCGCCGACCGACAGCTTGGTGCCGTTCAGCCCGACCAGTTGCACGCTGTCGTCCACTGGTCCGGGCGCGGTGATGTAGATCGGCACGGCCACGCCGCGGTTGAGCCTGATATTGCCTTCGGGACCCTGGCTGGGAGCCAGGAAGACCAGCGCGACCTGGTGGTCTCCGGCGTCGGGATGCTCGGGTGCCTTGATCGTCATCGACACGATCCGGCTGGCGCCTGGGGCGAGGCTGAACCGCTCCGGGTCAACGCTGAGCCACGCGGCCGCCGCGTAGGGAGCGTCCGGGTCGAACCTCGGCGTGCCGTCGGCCGCCGCGGTGAAGTTGCGCTTCTGCACGACCAGCGTCAGGGCCTCCTGGCCCCGATTGACCACGGTCACCTGCTGGGTGGAGTGGAGGTCGGCTTCGGTTAACGCGAGCCGCGCCGGGCTGACCAGGAGGGAGAACTCGGACGGGCCGAGACGGTAGGACGTCGACGAATTCGGCGCGGGCTGCGTGGTCGGATCGGCGACTGCCGGCACCGGACCAATGGCCCCCGCGGCGAAGAGGAGGAACAGTCCGGTCAGGCAGCCGCAGATGACTCGGCTGCGTGATCGATCCACCTGAACGGCGACCCGCTCTAGAGTGCGGTCGCGACGTAGTCCAGGGTCACCGAGTAGGTGTCACTGGCCACGAACGGGATGAGCACCTGGTAGTCGTTGCTCAGTGAATCTCCACCGGAGGCGGATCGGGTCGTTTGGCTGTGCACCGTCACCGGGGCCACATCCGTCACCGCGGTGTAGGCACCGCCGCCGGTCTCGCGAACCCCGAGCGCCCCGATCGGAATGGTGTCCGGATTGGTGGCCTGCGCAGGCGACAGGACAGCGTCCTCGGCCTGCACGGTTACGCCGTACCCGCCCTGGTTGTTCGTCTCCACGTTGAACGTCACCGCGCCGTCACTCGACACGGTGGCGCCGGGGAGTCCGACCAGGGTGAAACTCGGAGTGAGTCCGGTGAGGCTGATCGCTGAGGTCACCTCGACATTGGCCACCGTGGTGTCACTTGAGGTGTCACCGGGAGCCGCGAAGGCGGGAATCGAACCCGCACCGACCAGAGCCGCAGCCGCGGTGAGGGCAAGAAGTGATCGGCGGGCCGTGAGGCTCGATCGGGTGGTTGAACGTCCACCGAGAGGTGACGCCGAAAGTGGATTCTGTACGGTCATACCGCAGTCCTTAGGTCCAGGTGATTACCAGGGCCCCCGTGGCGCAAATTCTTACATACAAGTGTGTCCCTGGCCAAGTCGCGGCAGCGTCCCTCAGCCGCTCAAAACCCGTGCTGATTAGGGGTTCCATAACGTTCCGGTCACGGACGAATTGATTCTTCATTGCTTCGGCAGATCCACTGTGTCCAGGACGCTCTCACCGGAGAGGGCGTCGAAGCGGCCCAGATTCTTCGCGGGATCGAGGTTGCCGCTGGCGTCGAGCACCCCGATCTCCTGCTGGATGCGCTGCCGAAGTTCGGTTTCGACCACCGCGTCGCTGTTGTTGAGCAGCGCCGTGATCACCCCGGACGGTGCGCGCTTGGGCGCCGGGAAGGCCGAGTTCACATCGATCACCAGCATCTGGAACCGGGTCAGGTCTCGATGGGCCTCCAGGGCCAGACCGACCAGGTGGATCGGATGAGCCTGGCCCGCCAGGTCGGCCACCGCAGTTTGGTACGCGCGTGCGGTCCGTCGCCGCTCGGTGGCGTCGCCGTTGCGCGCCGACCACCGCGCGTCGTCGGACAGCCGGTGCAGACGCTCCAACGTGTAGCGCGATCCGGCCCGGTAGGCGCGTACCTCCGCGTCATCGCGTTGCGACGGCCGGAAGTGCCCGGCCGTGGTCGACTTGTCATCGAGACCGTGTTCCAGCTCGTGGATGATCGCCCGTCGATGGGCGAGATTCCGGAGGTCGAGGTTGCTGTAGACGTAGATCGTGTCGCCCTTGTCCGCGCCGGTCCCGAAGGCGGAGTACGACGCGAACTGCCCGGGAGGTGGGTTGCCCGGCAGCTGGTCGATCTTGATTCTCCCGGCCTGCAGATCACCAGCCAGCGGATGGTTCGCCTGCGAGGCGACGAGGTAGACGACGCCGGCGAGCACCATGTCGCCGGGGGTGCTGTCCGAAGCGCCGGCCAGCATGGCCTTGAGCACTTCGCCGGTCCACATGGTCGCGTGGTCGATCAAGATGTCGACCTTCGCCCGCCACGGTCCGCTCGGGATCAGCCGGTGGATCTGCTTGATCGCCGCGGCCTGGGCCACGCGCATGTGCGAGTTGAAGCTGGTGGCGTACTCGTTGCGGGCCGCGATCAGTTCCTTGACCACTTCGGCGTCCGGGGCCACCCGGCCCAGGTCGCGGATGCCCGCCAGGTGGGGGCGAATGCTGGCGGCCGTGAAGGTGACCGCCGATCCTGGCGTCACGGCCATCGTGGCGGTGGCGGCCGCATTGGGGCCGTCCAACAACCCGGCCAGGAACATCCGTTCGTCATCGGTGACGGTGCCGTCGCCCAGCGCCGTCGTCCGGAGTGCGCCGACCTCGGCGCTGGTGATGCCACCGGCCGCGGCCGCCTTGGCCTGCTGGGCCAGCACCTTCGAGATCTCCTGGCCGACCGTGAACTGGATGTCGGACACCGGACCACCGGGCGGCATCACCACGCGCCGCTGCACGAGCTGGGTCACCGCGTGGTTGCCGGCGATAGCCTGCAGATCGAGCACCGGATGTCGGTCGGCCGGACGATTGACCACGCGCGATCGCGGCACCGCACACGGCGCCCGCCGGGCGATCCCGCTGGTCCTCATTTCGGCATCTTCTCAGATCGACCCGCCCCTCGGCAGTCGTTCCGGATTGCGGGGACTCCCGGCCATCCGCGGATGACCGGGAGCTCCCCCGAGCTCGAGTCAGGCCCGGACGCTGCGCCGGCCGCCGACGCGGATCCAGATCAACAGCACGATGATCGCGCCGATGATGGAGCCGATGATGCCGGCGGGCTGGAAGAAGCCGCTGCCGGAATCCTTGCCGAAGATCAGATAGCCCAGGAAGCCACCGACGAACGAGCCGATCACGCCGATGATGATGGTCATCGCGATCGACATATCCTGCTTGCCGGGCACGACAAGTCGGGCCAGCGCGCCGGCGATCAGGCCGATGACGATGATGCTGATGATGAGACCGAGCATGATGTGCCTTTCGTTCGTGTACGCCTGCGCGTACGCCGATTTTCAGCCCGTTGCGGACTGGCTGAGCGGACCTGCTCAGGTACTAATAAACTACCCCTAGGGCGGATGTAATACACCCCTAGGTAGGTTAATGTCGCTGTTATGTGCGCGCAGCCGGACCGCCGTCCCATCACGGTTGCGCTCGTCGACGACTACGACGTCGTGGTGCTCGGCGTGGCAAACATCCTCGATCAGTACCGCGACCGCGTGGTGATCGCCGAGCTGGACACCAATCTGGGGGTCGTCGACGAGGTCGACATCGTGCTCTACGACTCGTTCGCCCAGCCCGAGTCCGACCACAGCGAGCTCCGCGTCCTGGTCAAGAACCCGCGGGCGCGACGAGTCGTGGTCTACACCTGGAATTTCCACCCCGACCTGATCGCCAGTGCGCGCCGGCAGGGGGTCCACGGTTACCTCTCGAAGGCGCTGCCCGCCCGGGAGCTCGTCGCCGCCTTGGAGGCGGTGCACAGCGGCACGTTGGTGGTCAGCGACTCACCGCGCCGCGCCCGATCGGTCAACGGGCTCAACTGGCCGGGCCGATCCGAGGGGCTGACCGATCGGGAGTCGGAGATTCTCGCCCTGATCACCCAGGGCAAGAGCAACGCCGACATTGCCACCCTCACCTATCTCAGCCCGAACACCGTGAAGTCCTACATCCGGACGATCTATCGCAAGATCGATGTCGCCAGCCGTACGCAGGCCGTGCTGTGGGGCGTGAACAACGGATTCGCGCCCGACAAGCACCGCATCGAGCATTGGCACGGCGGGCCCTGATCAACGGCCGGTCGCGGGACCGATCGAGTTGTCTGACAGGATGCCTCTCATGACGAGGGTCGATAACCCTCGGGGTGATGACGACTTCCAGCCGACGCGGCTGTGGTGGCCCGCGCGCCTGGCCAACGCGCTGGGGAGCACGGCCGAGGCCGTCGCCGGTCAACCCCTCTACAGCCTCGCTCCCGAAGACCTGCTCGGCCGGGCAATGCGCCGGGTCCAGCTCACCGATCCAGGCCCGGACTGGCCGGACGAGGCGTTCCAGATCTTGGCTCGCTCGCTCGACGAGGAGGCCCGGCTGACTCCCGTCGGGCGGCGATTCGCCCACCGCCAGCTGGTGGAGGACGCCGCCACCCGGCTCCGGATCGTCGAGGCGTTGAAGCGTCAGCCGGAGGTGTTGCAGCGCCCAGTCAACCGGCCGATCGTGATGATCAACCTGCCCCGCTGCGGTTCGACCTTGCTGCAGTTTCTGCTCGCCCGGGTGCCCGAGACGCGGTCCCTGTGGCCGTGGGAGATCGCGGACCCGGTCGTCGCGGGCGCCGGCACCGCCGGGCGGGTGGCCGCGGCCCGACAGCGGACCCTCCGGCGCTATCGGGTGGTCGACCACCTCGTACCGACCTACGGGGAGCTCCATCCGATGGAGGCGGGCGAGCCGGAGGAGTGCACGCCGTTGCTGGCCCGGTCGTTCATGGCGTTGGATCTGGGCTGCATCTATGACGTCCCGACCTACACCGAGCACGTGATCTCGGCTGATCTTCGTCCCGCCTACCGGCTGCTCCGGGCGCAGGTCCAGTTGATCCAGGGCGAGGCGGAGGAGTCCCGGACCTGGGTGCTGCGTACGCCGGCGCATCTGTTCGCCACCCGGGCCATTCTCGACGTCTTTCCGGACGCCCTGATCGTGCAGTTGCATCGAGAGCCGCTCGCCGCGCTCACCTCGTTCTGCAGCCTGGCGGCCACCCTCCGGCAAGCGAACTCGACCGACGTGGACCTCGCCGGGCTCGGCCCGCGGTGGATGGAGTGGTGGGCCCGCGGCCTGGAGGATTCGCTCGCCGCCCGGGCCGACGCGCCGGCGACGGCCACCTTCCTCGACGTTGACTATCGGGAGCTGGTCGCGCAGCCTGGCGCGGTCGTCGACCGGATCCGTCGGCAGCTCGTCGACGACCCGGAGCCCCTCGAGCCCGGCGCACTCGACGCGCGGGTTGAGGCCGGTCAGCGGAGCCGCCCGCACCGCTATCGCCCGGAGTGGTTCGGCCTGGATCCGGCCGCGGTCGCCGAACGGTACGCCGACTACTCCGAGCGCTTCGACCTCGGAGTGCGCACGCCTGCTCCGGGCGGGGCCGCCCGCGAGTGAGCGTATTTCGCCGCGCCCGTGCTGCCTCCTCTTCGGTGATGGTCGCCGACGGCGGGGACCCGGCGAAGGAGTGGCGAGATGGCGTACAACGCGTGTGACGGACGACCGGCGGAGCTGGAGAAGGCGGTCCTCTGCCTCGACGAGCTGTCCAAGGACGTCAAGGGTGATCTGATGATCGTCGAGGCCGAGCGGCACGAGTGTCGTGAGCTGGAGTGCCGGACCCTCACGGTCCAACACGTGCTCCGGGCCGAGCTCGGTTCGCATCAGTGCGATTCGAAGCTGGGCCAGCAGTTCGACGGCCGCTTCACCAGCCGGGACCTGACCACGGTCTTCGTCGACGGCACCGGGATGCGCCGCGGCATGCATACCGGGACCTTTGTCTGGCGTACGTCGGTCGGCATCGTGCAGGGGCGGATGTCCGGCATGACCAACGAGGGCACTCATCGCGAGCCCGCCTTCAAGGGCTGTCAGGAATGCGGCGAACTGGGCGTGATGGAGGGTCGGCTGTGCGGACGGCTCGTCCGCGCCACCGACCGATCGCTGGTCGGCGCCCAGGTGACCGCGGCGTACCGGTTCGCCTTCAAGCCCAACGAGAAGGGCGGAGACGGCGAGCTCCAGGGCACCATCGAGGGTCTGGTGGTCCGAAACTGCGCACCGGCGAAGGAATGCGTCACCTTCGACGTCGCTGGTGTCGATGTCAACCCGCGGACGGTCGGACTGGTCACGGTGGAAACGCGCGATCCCAACGGTCCGACGGCGCAGACGTCCGTCGTCACCTGGGGCGCCACGACCGGGTTGCATCTGTGGTTCTCCTCGACCATCAGCTTCGCCCAGCCGGTGTCGCAGGTCGAGGTCACGCTGGTGCGCTTCGCCTCACTGGCCACCGCGACCGCGTTCGACGCCGGCGGCGCCGTGGTCGCCACCGCCACGATGACGGTGGGCATGCAGATCCCGGAAACCCTCGTGCTGAGCGGCGCCGGCATCACCTCGGTGATCGTCGAGTCGCCGAACGACGAAATCCTGATGCCCCAGGTCTGCTGGTCCCTGTAAACGCGGGCCTGGGCCCTGTTTGCTCCCTTTGTTCAACTTCGCGGCCGCAATGGACGCCGCGAGGCCGAACAAGGGGAGCGAACGCGGCCGCGGCGGCAGCGCGTGTGATGATGCGGGAACACGTCCTCCGGGGTGGCGCTGTCGATGCGGACTGTCGATGCGTGACGTCGCCCAAGCTTCTGGCGAGGAGAGGACGAGGTCCAGTCATGCCGAATGGGATCAGCCGAGCCGTGGTCGCGCTCGTGGCGGTCGTGCTGGTGGCCGGCGGTCTGGTCGACGCGCGACCCGCGGCCGCGGTGCCGCTCCCGCCGCGGCCGAACATCGTGGTGTTCATGCTCGACGATCTTGATGCGTTGACGATGCCGTATTGGGACGTGATGCCGAAGACCCGCGCGCGGATCCGCGACCGGGGCCGGACGTTCGTCAACAACTTCTCCTCGGCGCCGCTCTCGGCTCCGGCCCGGGCCGGCATCCTCACCGGCCAGTACGGCCACAACAATCACGTGCTCACCAATCACGGCCCGTGGGGCGCGTACCCGGCCTTCGTGGCCGACGGGAACAGCGACCGGACCTTCGCGAAGTATCTCGACGACGCCGGCTATCGGACCATGCACGCCGGCAAGTACATTCCCGACTACCTGCCGCTCTCCGACCCGATCCCGCCCGGCTGGGACGAGTGGTACGGCACCGACGGCTTCGAGATGTACACCGGCTACGGCTATCCGTTGAACGTCAACGGCGAGCACCGCACGTACGGGTCGAGCACCGCCGACTACCTCACCGATGTGATCAGCGGAATCTCGACCGACTTCATCACCCGGACGACGACTGAGCATCCCGACGAGCCGTTCCTGATGTATCTGAACCCGACGTCGCCGCATGTTCCGCTCGAGCCGGCGCCGCGGCACGCGAACCACCCGTGGAAGGACGCGCTCGTCCCCAAGCGGCCCAACTATTACGAGCCGGACGTCAGCGACAAGGCCTCCTGGCTCCGGGCATCAGTGGGCACCCGGGCCACGTGGAAGCCGTACATGAACCTCGACTATCAGCACCGGATGGGCTCGCTGCTGGCCGTGGACGATCTGATCGCTGCGTCACTGGACAGCCTGCAGGCCCATGGCCAGCTCGACCAGACCATGATCATCTTCACCTCCGACCACGGCTACACCCTCGGCGCCCACCACATCTTTGGCAAGAACACTCCGTACGAGGAAGCGATCCAGGCGCCGCTGGTGGTCAGCGGTCCCGGCGTCACCGTCGGCTCCGACGTCCACCTGGCCCTGCAGATCGACCTGCTCCCCACGATGCTCGAGCTCGCGGGCGTGCCGGTTCCCGCCGACGTGGACGGGCGTTCGCTGGTGCCCTTGCTGCGTGGTGAGGATCCACCCGACTGGCGGGACTCCTTCCTGGCCCAGTACATGGTCGACACGCTGGCCATCGACCCGAACGACTATCGCCACGGGGGGATCTACTGGAACGCCCCGGACTGGCGGGCGGTCCGCACCACCCGCTTCAAGCTCATCCAGTGGTGGGACAAGGAGGACTATGTCGATTGGCCCGCCTCGCTGCCGGGCTGCTGCCAGCCCGAGTTCGAGCTGTACGACCTGGCCACCGACCCGTACGAGCTGACCAATGTGCTGTCCACCGCCGCCGGCCGGGAGCGGTACGCGGGACTGTTCACGATCCTGTACTTCCGGATGTACGGCCTCGCGAGCTGTGCCGGCGCGAGCTGCAACAAGCCTCCCGCGTCGCCGGGGCTCGGCTCGCATCCGGTCGTTATCCCCCGCGGCGGGAATCCCTGACCGCGCTGATCGCGTCGACCCAGGACTATGGACGAAGCCGCCTTCCGGAGGACACACTGGGGCCACGATCTTCGGGAAGGCGATTCCATGCTCACTTCGGGACAGCACCGCACACCTCGACGGACGATCCGGCTCCGGATCATCGCCACCGCGATGGCCGTCGGGCTTCTGGGCCTGATCCACGCGCCGGCCGCCTTCGCTACTCCGGGCTCCGCTCATCCGTCAGGCAAGCCCTTCCCGGTCCGGGTGATCAGCTTCAACGACCTGCACGGCAACCTCGAGCCCCCGACCGGATCGTCGGGTCGCACCATCGACGACACGGGCGCCACGGTGGATGCCGGTGGTATCGCCTACCTCGCGGCTCATCTCAAGCAGCAGCGCGCGGCCGCGGCCGACTCCTTCGTGGTCTCGGCCGGCGACAACATCGGTGCCTCTCCGTTGATCTCGGCCGCCTTCCATGACGAGCCGACCATCGCCGCGCTCAACCAGCTCGGACTGACCGCTTCGGCCGTGGGTAACCACGAGCTCGACGAGGGCTACACCGAGCTGAAGCGCATCCAGCTCGGCGGTTGTCATCCGGTCGACGGCTGCCAGTACGTGACGCCGTACAAGGGGGCCAGGTTTCCCTTTTTGGGCGCGAACATCACGCTGAAACGGAACGGTCTGCCCGCGGTGCTGCCCTTCACGATCAAGACCGTCAACGGCGTACCGATCGGCATCATCGGCATCACCCTCGAAGACCTCCCGTCCGTGGTGACGGCCGAAGGCATCGCGAGCCTCAAGTTCGGCGACGAGGTGCAGGCGATCAACCGCACCGCCAATCTGCTGGACCGGTTCGGCATCAAGGCTCAGATCGTCGTCATGCATCAAGGCGATTCCATCGCGCCGGGCAGCCCGCCGAACAGCTGCCGAGTCGTGCCGGGGATCGCGCAGACGATCGCCCAGGCCGCGACGCCGAAGGTGGATGCGTTCTTCGCCGGTCATAGCCATCAGCAGTACAACTGCTCGGTCAACGACCCGAACGGGAACCCCCGTCCGATCGTCCAGGCCAGTTCGTTCGGACGCGTGCTCTCGGTGGTCGACCTCACCATCAACCCGCGGACGCGCGATGTCGTCCGTTCGGAAACCAAGGCCAACAACGTCGTCGTGACCCGGACGATCACCCCAGACCCGGCCATGGCTGCGTTGGTGGAGGACGCCAAGGAGCGGATCGCGCCGGTGGCCAACCGGCCGATCGGCACCGTCACCGCCGACCTCAACCGGATCGCCGCTCCTTCGGGCGAGACCGCCCTGGGTGACGTGATCGCCGACGCCCAGCTCGCCGCGACTTCGGCATCCGGCGCGCAGATCGCCATGACCAATCCCGGCGGGATCCGCACCGACATCACCTACGCCGGATCGCCGGCCGGCGAAGGCGACGGCGTGGTCACCTACGGGGAGGCGTTCTCCGTGCAGCCGTTCAGCAACATCTTGCAGACGATGACCCTGACCGGGGCGCAGCTGGACGCCGTGCTCGAGCAGCAGCGGACCGCCGCTCGCTCGATCACCCTGCAGGTTTCGGCGAATCTCCACTTCACCATCACCCCGTCCAACGCCTTCGGTGACCAGGTCTCCAACATCACGATCGATGGCGTCCCGGTCGATCCGGGCACCGACTACCGGGTGACGGTGAACAACTTCCTGGGCGGTGGTGGCGACGGCTTCACCGGCTTCCGCGACGGCACCAATGTCGTCAACGGCTCGGACGACCTCGTGGCCTTCGCCGCCTATCTGACCGCCAACTCTCCGGTCTCGCCCCCAGCCCTGAATCGCATCACGCTGGGCTGAGACTCGACCCTGGTCGGCTGGGCGGCCGGCCCGCGCCTGGGTGACCTCCTGACCTGGCGCTGCTGCCCTTGATCAAGCACAGCGACACCTCGCAGTCTCGCCGGAAGGGCAGGTCGAGCCGGACGATCGCCGTTACGCCGAAGCGATCACCCAGCGGCGGCTCCACCAGCCGCTCTTCCGGGCCCGAGTCTTGGAGGCATACGAGCGACGGTGCGCCATGTGCCAGCTGCGGCATGTCACCCTGCTCGATGCCAGCCACATCCTGACCGACCGACACGAAGGCGGCTTGCCGGTGGTGCCGAACGGTCTCGCGCTCTGCAAAATTCACCATGCTGGCTTCGACCAGAACATCATCGGCGTGAGCCCCGACCTGCGGATCGCCGTCCGCCGCGACATCCTCGAGGAGATCGACGGGCCGATGCTCAAGCACGGCATCCAGGCGCTGGATGGGCAGCGGTTGAGCATTCCGCGGCAGCGCGCCGCCGCTCCCGACCGCAACCGGCTGGCGATTCGCTTCGAGGAGTTTCGTAAGACGGCGGCATGATCAGCCAGCCTGCGCGATAGGCCGCCCTTCACCCACAAGCGTTCCCGCGGGAACGCTTTTCCGGGGGGCCGGCGATAACGGACGCAGTTCTGCCGTGAGTACCCGGCAGAACTGCGTCCCTTGTTGCCGCCAAGGCGCTGAGGACGACGGAGAGTCCCGCTATCCACCAGCCTGCGGAGTGGTGACTACGTTGGGACCTGTGACGTATCAGAGTTGGACCGCAGCCGACCTCGCCAATCAGCGGGGCCGCCGCTTCGTGATCACCGGCGGCAACAGCGGCATCGGGCTGGAGGCGGCGCGAGCGCTGGCCGGCGCCGGCGCAAGCGTGATCATCGCCGTGCGCGACCAAGCCAGGGGAGCCGCGGCGGCGCAGAAGATCGGCGGCGACACCCAGGTCCGCCTCCTGGATCTGTCGGACCTGGACTCGGTCCGCGCGTTCGCGGCGGAGACCACCGAACCGATCGATGTCTTGATCAACAACGCCGGGGTGATGGCCGTGCCGCTCGGCCGGACAGCGCAGGGTTTCGAGACTCAGTTCGGCGTCAACCATCTCGGCCATTTCGCGCTGACCAATCTGCTGCTGCCGATGATCACCGACCGGGTGGTCTCGGTCTCGTCCGGCGCGCACCGGCAAGGCCACATCGACTTCGACGATCTCAACTGGGGCCGGAAGAGCTATCAGCGCTGGCCGGCGTACGGGCAGTCCAAGCTGGCCAACCTGCTGTTCATCCTGGAGTTGCAGAAGCGGCTGACGGCGACCGGCTCGAAGGTCCGCGCGTACGCCGCGCATCCGGGCTACTCCGCGACCAACCTGCAGTCCCATTCGGGCCACGCGATCATGGACCGGATGATGCGGATCAGTAACCGGGTCATTGCCCAGAGCCAGGAGATGGGCGCCCTGCCCACCGTCTACGCGGCCACTCAGGAACTGCCCGGCGGCAGCTATGCCGGGCCCGAGGGACGCGGCGAGATCCGCGGGAATCCGACGCTGGTCGGGCGGACAGCGGAAGCGAGCGACGCGAAGGTCGCGGCGGCCTTGTGGACCGCCTCGGAGGAACTGACCGAAGTGACCTACCCGCTCTGACGCGGGTCCACGATGGAGAGCGGCGCCGAGGTCAACCCCTGGAGCCCGACCGCCTTGGGGCTGGCCGCCTTGCTGGCGACGACCACGGCGGTGCACTTCGTGAAGCCGCACACCTTCGACGCGGCCGTCCCCGACTGGCTCCCGGGTCGCAAGCTGGACTGGGAGATCGGCTCGGGTTTCGCCGAGCTCGCCTGCGCCGGGCTGATCGCCTATCCGCCTTCCCGCCGGATCGGTGGTTACGCCGCCGCCGCGCTGTTCGTCGCGGTCTTTCCCGGCAACCTGCACATGGCCCGCACCGCCCGTTCACCTCGCGCGAAGCGAGTCACCCTGCTCCGGCTCCCGCTGCAGATCCCGTTGGTGTGGTGGGCCTGGCGGGTCGCCCGATCGGCGACCTGAGCCCTGGGCTGGTAGGCGACTGCTGTTCCCAGGTGCCGCTGGAGTCGTTTTGACGGCTGCGATGGAAAACGTCCGCCCGAAGCCCGCCGAACGCGTCGTTGTGACGGCTGCGATGGAAAACGTCCGCCCGAAGCCCGCCGAACGCGTCGTTGTGACGGCTGCGATGGAAAACGTCCGCCCGAAGCCCGCCGAACGCGTCGTTGTGACGGCTGCGATGGAAAACGTCCGCCGCCCGAGCCCGCAGGATGCCCTAGCCCGCAGGCCGCGGATCGACGTGGATCTTGGGTCCAAGTCCAGCGCCGGCTGGTCGGCCGCCGGCCAGCACGATGGCCACGTGATCGAGACCGACAGTGGCGGCGACGAGCGGCCGCGGATCGACGGCGCGCCTGATGAGTACGCCTCGATCGTGCCGACCAGACCGGGCGAGGCGCTGAGGATGCCGACGGCCGTCACGTCCCTGAGGGCGATGGTCCGGGTGTCGACTAGGCTCGGGCTCCCGGCGAGGCCGATGTAGGCGACCCGCTTGCCCGGCTCGACGAGCTCAAGGGCCCGGGCGGGGAGCGACGGCGCATTGGACGCATCGATCACCGCGTCGTACGCGAGCGCCGGCAGATCCGCTGCCGTCCAGACCCCGTCGAAGCCGAGGGTCCGGGCATAGTCGAGGGATCGCGGCTCCTGCCCCAGCAGATGCACCTCAGAGCCTTGCGCCCGCGCGAACATCGCGACCAGCAGACCGATGGTGCCCGGCCCGAGGACCAGCGCCCGGTCGCCCGGATCCCGACCTCGAAGCGCGATTCGCATACGTGCTGCAAGCCCCGGCGGCACCGGCGACAGACCCCACACCCGAGCATGGTGTCGCCGGTGACCCGCTGTCCGACCCAGCCCGGATCGACTCCGTCCCGCAGACCCCGACCCGCTCGACGTCGACCACCACCTGACCGGCGGACGCGACCGGTGGATCGACGTCCTCGACCCCAGCCACCCCCCGGCCCAGTGACGCGGGCACGGATCGCAACGGCTACATCCATCGGGCCTGGATGCGCCGCGGACTCCCGGTGGATGCGTTCGACGGGCGACCCCACATCGCGATCGCCAACACCGCGTCCGACCTCACCCCGTGCAACGCCCATCTCAACGAGGTCGCCGACAGCGTCAAGCAGGGGGTCTACGCGGCCGGCGGCATCCCGCACAACCTCCCGGTGGTCTCGCTCGGGGAGACCCCGCTCCGGCCGACCGCCATGCTCTGGCGCAACCTGGCGGCGATGGCGACCGAGGAGATGCTCCGGGCCAACCCGATCGACGGTGTCGTGCTGCTCGGCGGCTGCGACAAGACCATCCCGTCCCTGCTGATGGCGGCGGCCTCGGTCGATCTGCCGGCGATCGTGATCCCGGGCGGCCCGATGCTCACCGGCACCTTCCGGGGCCAGGCCCTTGGCTGTGGCACCGACGTGTGGCGGCTCAGCGACGAGGTCCGCGGCGGCACGCTGTCGGAGCAGCAGTTCCTCCGGTCCGAGTCGTCGATGATCCGCGGTCGCGGTCACTGCAACACCATGGGGACGGCCTCCACCATGGCGCTGGTGGCCGAGGCCCTCGGCACGATCCTGCCGGGATTGGCCGGTACGCCGGCGCCGGACAGCCGGCTCCTCGAACGCTCCCACGAGACCGGCCGGCTCATCGTCGAGTTGATCGCCGCGGGCCGGCGGCCCTCGACCTTCCTGACTCACGAGTCCTTCCGCAACGCGATCGTGGCCCTGGCCGCGATCGGCGGCTCGACCAATGCTGTCGTCCACCTGCTGGCGATCGCCGGGCGGCTCGGCATCCCGCTGACCCTCGACGACTTCGACCAGATCGGATCCGGCGTCCCGCTCCGCAAGGTGCGCGACCTGCTCGATCCCACGGCCCTCACGGTGACCGGGCGACCGCTGGTCGACTACCTCGACGACGCGGAGATCTGGGATCCCGAGGTGATCACCCGGCGAGCGGCGCCGCTGCAGCCCAGCGCCGGGATCGCCGTGCTCTACGGCAATCTCGCTCCGGGGGGCGCGATCATCAAACCGGCGGCCGCCTCGCCGGAGTTGCTGCAGCACCGCGGCCCGGCCGTGGTCTTCGACAACGTCGAGGACCTGCACCACCGGATCGACGATCCCGACCTGGCGGTCGACGCGAGCTCGGTCCTGGTGCTGCGCGGCTGCGGCCCCCGCGGCTACCCCGGCATGCCGGAGTCGCCAACCTGCCCCTGCCCAAGAAGCTGCTCGCCCAGGGCGTACGCGACATGGTCCGGATCTGCGACGGCCGGATGAGCGGCACCGCGTACGGGACGGTGGTCCTGCACGTGACGCCCGAAGCCGCCGCCGGCGGTCCGCTGGCCATCGTGCAGACCGGCGACCCCATCGTGCTCGATGTCGCGAACCGTCGGCTGTCGATCGACGTGCCGGACGACGAGCTCGGCCGACGGGTCCCCAATCAGGCCACGGTGGCGGGGTTTGCTGCCCCGCATCGCGGTTGGGAGCGGCTGTATGTCGACCACGTCCTGCAGGCCGACACCGGCGCGGACCTGGATTTCCTCCGCGGCGCCAGCGGCCACCAGGTGTCCCGCGAATCGCACTGACCGCGGAGCCCTCAGGGTCGGATCAGCCGTCGGATCAGCCGATGGCGACCTTGGCCGTGGCCACCCGCTCGGTCTTGGCATCGCTGAGCTTCACGATGAGCGTCCCGCCCGGCGCGGCCTTCTCGAAGAAGACAGCCACCCGGGTGTGCGCGTCTCGACCCAATTTCTGTGCGGCCCACCGCATCACTGGCCTCGGCCGCCCGACCACCTGGCTCGCGGTAGGTCGAGCCGTAGGGGTCGAGCGTGATCTTCCGAGGGCCCGATCGAATGACCACATTCACCGAAAGCGTCTCGTTGGTGACCGATCGGTAGGTGCTGACGACCTCGACCGTGCCCAGTGATCCCGCCCGGACCCGGGCGCCCTGACCGAGGGTGATCCGGCCCTCGACCGACTGATCGTTGATGGTGAACGCGGCGATCCGGCCCTGCTCACTCTCGAGGTGTCCGAAACTGGCGCAGGATTCCCCTTCCTCCTCCGACGAGTCCTGGCAGTACTTGTATCCATCCCCATCGCGCTCGACGGAGCCGGGCGGATCGGCGGTCCCTCGATCGAGGCTCGCGCCGAACAGCGCCGCGCGATGGGTGGCGTACGCGGCCGCCAATGACCCGGGAGCAGCCAGCGCGGCCGCTTCGGCCAGGGATTCGGGATCGTTCGTCGCCAGCAAGCGGAAGTATTCCGCCGCATCGCTGTCGTCGTCGGTCGGGCTCGATCCCGGCGCGGACGGCGATGGGCTGGGTGTCGGAGCGACCGTCGACAGCGGCGGACTCGACGTTGCCTCGACCGGTCCAGGCTCCGGCCCGGCACAGCCACCGAGCAGAACGCAAAGGGCGCCACCGGTCGCGACTGCGAGCCGCTGCTTCGCGCTCAACGCCATGAGGACCACGCGCATTCCCAACTGTTGTCGGCTGGGGCAGGCCCGACTCCAGCGGGGCTTGATCGAGCAGCGGGCCTCCCTCACCCTAAGGGCCGATCGACCCGACAGCCGTGAGGCGCGATCGAGCGCCGACGATGGCGCAGACCGGACGATCTAGACTCCACCCCGTGACGCCCCTCACCCTCGGCATCGTCGCGACGTCGCGCAAGCTGGACGAGCGACGACTGGCGATCCACCCCGACCATCTCGAGCGGATCGATCCGGAGGTGCGCGCCCGGCTGTATCTGGAGCGCGGCTACGGCGAGCGGTTCGGGGCAACCGACGATGATCTGGCCGAGCTGGTGGCCGGGCTGCGTACGCGGGACGAACTACTGGATCAGTGCGACGTGATCGTGCTGCCCAAGCCGGTGGCCGACGATCTGCGCGGGCTCCGGGCCGGGCAGATCGTCTGGGGCTGGCCGCACTGCGTCCAGGATCGAGCGCTGACCCAGCTGGCGATCGACCGCGGGCTGACCCTGATCGCCTGGGAGGCGATGAACCACTGGACCAGCGAAGGTGCGTTCAGCGTGCACGTCTTCCACAAGAACAACGAGCTGGCGGGCTACTGCTCCGTGCTGCATGCCATGGCGCTGCGCGGCAGCACCGGCGACTACGGCCGACGACTGCGGGCGGTGGTGATCAGCTTCGGCGCGACCGCGCGAGGAGCCGTTCGCGGCCTGGCCGCGCTCGGGATCAGCGACGTGACCGTGCTGACCCAGCGCAGCGTCACCTCCGTCGCGTCGCCGTTCGCGTTCGCCCAGATGCTGCAGTTCGGCCCCGATCCCGACCAACCGGGCGAGATGCTGGTGTACGAGGGCGAGGAGTCCCGGCCGATGGCGGAGTTGCTGGCCGAGTACGACGTCGTCGTGAACTGCATCCTGCAGGACACCGACAACCCGTTGATGTTCGTGACCGAGGACGGAGCTGCCGACTTTCCGGTCGGGCACCCTCGTCGTCGACGTCTCCTGCGATGAGGGGATGGGCTTCTCGTGGGCCCGGCCGACCACCTTCGCCGACCCGATGATCACCGTGGGTGCTGGGCTGCACTACTACGCCGTCGATCACAGCCCGTCCTACCTGTGGAACTCCACCACCTGGGAGAACAGCGAAGCCCTCCTGGAGTACCTCCCGACCGTTGCCGCCGGTCCAGCCGCCTGGGACGCCGACGAGACCATCCGGCGGGCGATCGAGATCCGCGACGGGGTGATCGTCAACCCGCGGATTCTGTCTTTCCAGGGCCGCTCACCGGTCCCGCCGCATCTCCCGCTCTAGCATGACGAATCCGAGTTTTCGCCTCGACGGTCGCGTCGCGCTGGTCACCGGCGCAGCCAGCGGAATCGGCCGCCGGATCGCCCTCGGGCTGGCCGACGCGGGGGCCGACGTGGGCTGCCTCGACCTACCCGGTGCGGGGCTGGACGTGGTCAGTGCGGAGATCCAGGCCATGGGCCGACGGGCGGTTGCCCTGCCGGGCGATGTCACCGACGCGGCGAGCCTGGCGGCCGCGGTTCAGCAGACGCAGAGCGCGCTGGGCCCGCTCACCCTGGCGGTGAACTGCGCCGGCATCGCCAACGCGGCGCCGGCTGAGGAGATGGGGCTCGACCAGTGGCAGCGGGTCATCGACATCAACCTCACCGGCGTCTTCCTGTCCTGCCAGGCCGAGAGCCGGGCGATGCTGGAGCACGGCCGGGGCTCGATCGTCAACATCGCCTCCATGTCCGGGACGATCGTCAACCGCGGGCTGCTCCAGGCGCATTACAACGCGTCCAAAGCCGGCGTCGTCCACCTCAGCCGCAGCCTGGCCATGGAGTGGTGCACCCGTGGGGTCCGGGTCAATGCCATCAGTCCGGGCTACACCGCCACCCCGATGAACACCCGACCCGAGGTCGCGGACCAGGTCCGCCAGTTCGAATCCGAGACCCCGCTCGGGCGGATGGCCACGGTCGACGAACTGGTCGGGCCGGCCATTTTCCTGCTCAGCGAAGCGGCAAGTTTCTGCACCGGCGTGGATCTGCTCGTGGACGGCGGTTTCACCTGCTGGTGATCCGGGGCAGCTGCACCAGCACGATTTTGCTCACGCCGAACGGGTGGTCTCCTCGCGCCAACTGTGCTGCGGTTCGTAACCCAGCATCCGACGGGCCTTGGCGATCGACAGCAGGGTGTCGTTCGGCCCGACGGTGCCGCGGATCTCCACGCCGGGGAAGCACTCGGCCAGCAACTCGGCGTTCGGGCGCGTCATCACCGTATCGGCGTTGGCGATCACGAAGATCTCACAGCCGGTGAGGTCGGACTCGAGCGCGCGTCGTACGGCCTGGGCGCCGTCCCGGGCGTCGATGTAGCCCCAGAGATTCCACTTCCGCAACGCAGCGTCCTGCTGGAAGCCTGGAAACGCGGCGTAGTCCTCGGGCGCCATCACGTTCGAGAAGCGCAGCAGGAACATCTTCTGGGCGGGGTCCCAGCGGCAGAGCTGAGCCGCCATCGCCTCCTCCATCGTCTTGACCAGCGAGTACGTCGACTCCGGCCGGGGTGGGTATTCCTCGTCGACCGGAACGTACGGCGGCGGCGTGTCGAACGGCAGGCCGAGCACGGTCTCGCTCGAGGCCCAGACGATGTTCTTGATCCCGGCCCGCCGGGCCGCGCTGGCCACATTCCAGGACGCGTTCATGTTGTTGGCGAACGTGCTGTGATTAGGCATGAGGCCCGGTGCCGGGATGGCCGCGAGATGAACGACGGCGTCCACGGCCTGGTAGCGCTCCTCGACCCCCAGCATGGCGTCGAGGACTTGGCCGTAGTCGGTGAGATCGACCGGCACGTACGCGATGCCCACCGCCGGGCGCGCCCGGTCGAAGACCACGACATCCCAGCCGTTCTCGGCTAGATCGGTGACGCAGGCCCGGCCCAGTTTGCCGGCCCCGCCGGTGACGACCACGGTTGGCATATCCCTACCTTCTTTCGCGACTGAGTTCTCGGGAGCCAAGCTACTGGGACGCCGGCGGGCATGACCTGGGCGGTCTCTGCATCTGAATGCGACGGTGACCGCGAACTGAGGGCGTCTACCTAGACAGATTCAGCTCACACCACGAGGAGATATCCATGAGCGATCAGGTTGCCACCGATGCCCCGGGCGGCCAGGAGCCGCAGTCCTGGACCCAGCTGGGTAAGGAGATGTGGGCCTACCTCACCGGTCGCGGTGCCGCCATCAACTACCGGCTGATCGACATGACCGTCGAGGTCCCCCGGGACACCGGTTCGGACGCCCCGCGCGCCACCTGGAAGCTGGACGGGACGCTGCAGATCACCACCACCGACAACC
Organism: uncultured Actinomycetota bacterium; assembly: GCA_963731295.1. Lineage (GTDB taxonomy): Bacteria > Actinomycetota > Actinomycetes > Propionibacteriales > Propionibacteriaceae > Microlunatus. Next base: position 8,353 of record CAVSUP010000002.1, on the reverse strand, counting down.
AGCACTGAGCCGTCATCGAGTGCGGGCGTGCTGCTGACCCGCGGACGTCGCATCGAGCTTCTGTCGGTACGCGGGCCCCGGCTGTTCCCTCGGTGGGTCCGGATCAGTCCGAAGCAGGGCTTCTCCGGGCCGCTCAGCCCGCAACTTCTAGCGAGGACCACGACCTACTCGGCTCGTCATCGGACCGGCTGGGCGGGTTCGTGACCTCGTCGAGGACCTGGGCGCACAGCGCTTCCAGCGTCACGTTGTGGATTCGTGAGACGCGAGTGATGAGTTCGAACGCTCGATCCGCACTGAGCTGGAACTGTTGCATGATGACACCGGTCGCCCGGCCGATGGTGGTGCTGGTGGACATGGCGTCGGTGAGCTGCTTTTGGGTCATCACGCGGCCCAGGGTGTGGGTGGCCTGGATGGCGAACAACATGGCCGCCTCAACAGTGTCGTCGTCGAATGCGCCGACTGACGAGGAGTACAGATTCAGTCCGGCGATGATGCCCGGTTCGTCGAAGAGCTCGATCCCCATCTGCGAGACGATGCCGAGCTCCGCGGCCCGCGGCCCGTACTTGCGCCACCGGACATCGACACGGAGGTCGTCCGAGCGGGCCTGCCAGTGCCCTTGGACGGCATCGACACACGGGCCCTGGCGCAATTCATACTGGAGCGCGTCGACCTCGTGCACGAGCGGGTGCGATGCCGCACGCGTCTCCAGCTTGCCGTGACGATCGGCCAGGGTGATCCCGGCGTAGTCGGCGCCTCGCACCGTGTCGATCGCCGCCACGCAGATGAACTGAAGCAACTCATCGACTTCGACTGGGCCGTCCAGGGTGCCAGCCGCCATGGCCATCGAATGGGCCAGGGGCGAACGAAGCTGGGAATGCATGGAGCCTCCTGCTGCGACCTCGGCGATCACAGAGCCGGTCGCTCGGACTCCACCCCCTCAATGTAGCGCGTGAGGGCGCCCTCGACCTACCGGTTCGGGATGCGGTGGCCCGGTGACGGTACCTGGGTTATCGTTTACATCGTAAACCAGAGAAATATCGTCGATCTCGATTTCGCCGCGGTCATGTCGATCACTGCGCGGGTTTGGAGCCGGGGACCCGCCAGAGCCGAGCGCAAGATTTTGGCTAATGCGGGTACTTCACGATAACGTTTACAACGTAAACCGACAGACTCGCTTTACAGCGTGGCGATGAAGCCGCACATGGCAACCGCCCACTGGTGACCCTCGTGTCACTGCAATTCCCAGGAGAATCTCATGACCAGCACCACCTCGCGTACCGAATCCACTTACTCCGACCAGCCGGCCCGTCGCCTGGTCACCGAGACCAAATCAGCGTTCAAGACCACCGAGCTGATCGTCTACGTCCTCGCCGTGATCGGCGTTTTCGTGGCTTCGGCCGTGACCGACCGCAGCGGTGACAACCAGGCCTTCGGCGCGCGCAGCGCCTGGCTCTACGTCACCTTGCTGACGATCGGCTACATGATCAGCCGCGGCCTCTCCAAGTCGGGCAGTCGCGAGCACCGCGACGCCTGATCTCGACGTCTTCCCACGCCCCGACCCACCCCCGCGGGTTTGGGCGTGGGAAGGCAACATCTGCTCCCGATCCACACCGTCCCACAGGAGTGTCTGTCATGACTGCCTCGTTCCGTCCCAGTGGGGCAAGGTGTGCGGTGGTGTACAACCCCGCAAAGATCAGCGACCAGTTCCGCGACCTCGTGGAGAAGACGTTGCAGCGCGACGGCTGGGTCGACACGTTGTGGCTGGAAACCTCCGAGGACGATCCGGGACGGGCGATGACTCAGCAGGCCGTGTCGGCGCAGGTCGACCTGGTGGTCTGTGCCGGCGGCGATGGCACAGTCCGGAGCGTCGCCGACGAGCTGGCCGGGACCGGCATCCCGATGGGATTGATCCCCGCGGGCACCGGGAACCTCCTAGCGCGCAATCTCGATCTGCCGCAGGACGAGGTGGCCGCGATCGAGGTCGCGTTCGGCGCCCAGAAGCGGTCCATCGATCTGATCAAGATCACCGTTGACGACGGTGAGCCGGAGCACTTCACCGTGATGGCCGGGATCGGGATGGACGCGGTGATCATGGAAGAAGCCGATGACACCCTGAAGGACAAGATAGGGTCGGCCGCCTACTTTCTGGCTGCCGGCAAAGCGGTCGGACGACTCCCGATCGAGATGACGATCCAGATCGACGAGCACCGACCGATGAGGCGTCACGCCATGTTGTGTGTAATCGGCAATGTCAGCGATCTCCGCGGGAACGTCAGCTTGATCCCAGGGGCGAAGCCCGACGACGGGCTGCTCGATGTGTACGTGGCCTCCCCGCGCAAGCTCCGGCACTGGCTCAAGCTGGTGCTGCGGCTGATCACCCGCAGACCGAAGAAGGACGACCGGGTCGACCAGCACACCGGCAAGATCGTGACGATCCGTATCGATGGTGCCGACAATTACCAGCTCGATGGCGACGTCATCGGCACCTGCACGACCCTCGTCGCCGAAATTGTGCCCGGCGCCCTGAAGGTCGGCGTCGCGAATCCGAGCAAGCAGGACGTGGACTGAATTCATGATCACGATCACTCATGATCTGGCCCAGCCGCCGAGCATGCTCAGACCGACGGCACCTCCGGTCCCGCCCACCCCGAGTCGGCGCGACCTGCGCACCCTGCCGACTCCGGCCGACCTTGACCGGGTTGACCCCGACGGGGAGTTCTCGGCCTTCGACGGCTTCAAGGTCGTGCCTTTGCCGGGCGGCTGCCTGGTCCTGGGCCGCGGTTGAGCCCGCAAGACGTCACCGGAAGCAGCCCTTGGCATGCTGACCACTGGCCGCTCATTCCACCGTGGGATCTCGGTCAACCGGGGCCCTCAAGGCATCCCTTGCCGTGTTCCCGCACCCACTTCTGGGGCGCGCACATCGCCTCCAGCGGATATCGCCCCTTCGCGTCGAGAGTGACGCCGGAGGCGGGTGTTCACGAGAGCGGTAGACCGCTGAGGCCGTGCGCCTCGTTGTTGAGGCGTAACGCGGCGCAGTCCTCGGTGGCCCTCCCCGTCATGTAGTGCCTACATCGCGAAGGCGGCGAGCAAGGGCGACGCCTCCATGTTCCCGCCCCCCTCTTCAATCCTGTTCGAGATGCGCTCAATCGATGCCACATCCTTCGGAAGCACGCCGCTGAGGGCGCGCCAGACGATGGGGTAGTCGATGAAGCCGTGCTGGTGAGCTACGACGTGCCGCATTCCCTTCAATTTTTGCCACTCGACTGCCGGGTGCTCCGCAACAAAACCGTCTTGCAGGCGTGAGACCGCTTCCCCGATCCGGTGCAGGAGGGCCTCGGCGATCAACTGGGTTGGCCGATGGCTGTAGAAGTTCTGCTCGCCGAGTGAGGTCACGTACTGGCTGATCTCGTCGGCGAAGCCGAGAAGGTCGGTGAGCGCTCGCCTGCTTGATGTAGCGCCGCGTGTCCTGGCTGACCTGATAGTCGAGGAGGCGGGCTGCAGCTGGTTCCCCCGCGGTGCGTCGCCGACCACCACGACCGCCGACCCGCTGGCCGAGGAGGACCTTGCCGTTGTTAGCCGAGCACTGCCTCAACCGCGGAGTCAAGGCAGTCTGCGTGACGACGAGAGTGGCTGCGCGGTCTACTACCGCGACGCGAACGGGGTCATGCAGGAGGACCTGGTCGACCGGCTGACCGTCCAGCACGTGGTCGACACCACCGGCTGCGGCGACTCGTTCGCCGCCAGCATGAGCTTGGGCTACCTGATGACCCAGGACTTCGTACAGGCTGCCCGCTACGGCCACGCGATGGGGGCCCAGCGCTGCTCGGGGACCGAGCTGGCGGCGTGTCTGCCGCTCGGGGGGACCAGCCAGCAGCTGGACGAGGCGTACGGGAAGGTCTTCAGTGTCTCGCGTCTCGGTTGCTCACCCTTCCGGGTGCCGCGCTATCCGCAGGGCTGCCACCACCACGATTGCGAGGACACGCAGCTACTCCAGCAGCCCGACGTCGTGCGCTGGTCGACCTGACCAACAACCAGGGCAACACCGAAGAAGGCATCCACATGGCCTCGGCGGGCGGCCCCTGGCATATCCTGGTCAACGGCTTTGGCGGCTTCCGAGTCCGCCACCAGCAGATGACCTTCAACCGTGGCTGCCAGCCGGGTGGGAGAAAATCCGTTTCCGCTCGGTTGGCGCGGCACCTCCGTCCAGGTCGTGAGAGCCGCTGTGCCGACGAACGCCCCCTAGCAAGGAGTCGACGCCCGACCATGACCGCCACCACCGAACAGACCCCTAACGACTACGCCGACCTGACCGCCACGCTCTCGCTGCCGGAGAAGGTCACCCTGCTGACCGGGGCGTCGGTGTTCACCATGGCCGGGCACGCCGGCATCGGCCTCACGCCGATAACCTCTCCGACGGCCCGACGGGCGTCCGCGGCCTGAAGTTCTCCGGCGGCCGCGCCGTCACGCTGTTCCCGAACGCCACCCTGCTCTCCTCATCATGGAGCACAGACGCCGCTCGCGAGGTGGGGCGGCATGCTCGCGGAGGAGGCGCAGGCCCAGGACATCCACGTGGTCCTCGGACCGACGATCAACCTGCACCGCTCGGTGCTGGGGGGTCGGCTCTTCGAGGCCTACTCCGAGGACCCGCTGCTCACCGGCGTGCTGGCGGCGGCGTACGTCGAGGGGCTGCAGAGCGCCGGGATCGGCGCCTGCCTGAAGCACCTGGTAGCCAACGAGTCCGAGACGGACCGGAACTCGATGAACTCCGTCGTCGACGAGGCGACCCTGCGCGAGCTGTACCTGCTGCCGTTCGAGATCGCGATCGAGGAGTCGAACCCGTGGTCGCTGATGGCGGCGTACAACGACGTCAACGGGCAGGCCGCGACCGAGCAGCATGCACGTCAACCTCGAGGTGGTCAAGGGCGAGTGGGGCTACGACGGCCTGCTGATGTCCGACTGGTTCGCCACCAAAACCACCGCAGCGTCGGCCAACGGCGGTCTCGACCTGGTGATGCCAGGCCCGGACGGTCCGTGGGGCGAGGCGCTGGTTGCGGCCGTCGAGGCTGGTGAGGTGACGCGTCGGTGGTCGACGACCACCTCATCCGGATCCTCCGGCTGGCGCAGCGGGTCGGGGCGCTCGGCGCGCCGCGCGACCTTGCCGACCGATCTCCCGGCGCCAGACTCGGCGATCCGCCGCGAGCAGCTCACCCGGCTGGCTGCCGCCGGCATGACCGTGCTCGACCAACGACGGCGTTCTGCCGCTGACCAGCGACCAGACTGTGGCGCTGATCGGCCGGCACGCCGTAGAGACGACGAACATGGGCGGCGGCTCAGCCCAGGTCAACCCGCCGTACCAGGTGTCGGTGGCGGAGGGCCTGGAAGCGCACTTCGGGGAGCGGTTGACCGTGTTCGACGGGGTAGAGGTGCGCGACCCGGCCCGCCCCGGCGGCCGAGAAGATCCTCACCCATCCCAAGACGGGGAAGCCCGGGGCGGCGATCGACATCTTCGCCGCGGACGGCACGCTGCTCGAGAGCCGGTCCGGTGGCCTGGCCCAGACGATGGTCGGCTTCGACGACGAGCTGCCGCAGCCGGCGGCCCGGGTCGTCTTCCGCGCCCGCACCAGCCTACGCGGGCCCGTCGAGGTCGGCGGCATTGGCGTAGGGCGCTGGACGGTCACGGCCGGCGGGACGAGCAACAGCTTCGAGCTGACGAGCAGCGGCGGCATCGGCGCCGAGATGCTGTCCCCGCCCGCCCAGGTGAACGCGCTCCGAGCTGAGCGACGACGCCGACCTCGTAGAGGCGGTGATCGAGCTCGGGGCCAAGACCGTTGACAACCCGCTGGGCGGGGTGGGCCTGTTCTCCCTGGTCGTCCGACCGGTCGCCCCGCCGGTCGAGGAGGTGCTCTACGCGGCGCGGGCGGCGGCGGCCGGGGCCGACGTAGCGATCGTGGTGGTCGGACTGACCGAGGAGCAGGAAACGGAGGCGGTGGACAAGGCCACGATCGCGCTGCCCGGGGAGCAGGACGCCCTGGTCCGGGCCGTCGCGGCCGCGGCCCGACGAACGGTCGTCGTGGTCAACGCGGCCACCCCAGTGCTGATGCCCTGGGCCGACGAGGTGGACGCCATCCTCGTGGCCGGGCTGCCGGGCCAGGAGGGCGGCCACGCTGTGGCCGCCGCCCTGCTCGGGGTGATCGAGCCGGCCGGCCGGCTCGTCACCACCTTCCCCGCCGCGGACGGGGCGGCGCCCGCTTGGGAGGTGGTGCCAACCGACGGCGACCTTCGCTACGAAGAGGGCACGTTCATCGGGTACCGCGGGCACTACGCACAGCAGGCGCCCGCCCCCGCCTTTTGGCTTGGTGAGGGCCTCGGCTACAGCACCTGGGACTACACCGAGGCCGAGCTCCTGCCCGGCGCGGCGAGCCCCGCCGTACGGGTCCGGCTCACCAACACCGGCGAACGGGACAGCCGGGAGGTCGTGCAGGTCTACTACGAGCCGCAAACTGACAACCAGCCGATCCGCCTGGTCGGATGGGCGACCGCCCAGGTAGCCACCGGAGCCTCCACCACCGTCGACGTCAGCACCGACGCCCGCCTGTGGCGCCGCTGGGACCGCCACGCCGGTCGCTGGGGCGAGCCCCTCGCCGGTGGCCGTCTGCTCGTCGCCCGCGGACTCGGTGACATCCGGGCCGACCTGCCGCTGTGACGCAACAACCTTGTCCGGCGGCTGGGCGAGCCTGGTGTCGATCAGTCGTTGATGGTCAGGGGAGAGTGCAACGCGCCGTCGATGGCTACCTCGACCAGCCCAGTTGGAAGCGGCTCATCGTCCTTGGGCGACCAGCCGTTCCGGGGGAGGCCCAGCCGACGTGCTCCCCGGCGCACTTGGCGTCCTCCAGCGAGACAACGCCAACCGCAGGACCGGTCACAAGTGACAAGTCATCAGAAGAAGCGACAACCTTATGACACCGGATCAGGAAAGTGACACAAGTTAGGCGACAGGCAGGAAGAGGCAGCGACGGACATTGGAGGGCACACGCAAGCAAGCAAGCGCCGGCGGCAGCACAGCCTCGGCACGCAATCTCGGCACGCAACCGTTGCTGTACTTCGTTGCTGTACTCGCCGTGCCATTCCGCTCATGTATCAGCGAAAGTGCCTCTGACGCGGGGGAAACGTTGGGACAGTTCCGGACAGGAACGGCCAGAAAAGGCTTTCCTTCCCCCACAGAGGGATCCCCCAGACCCTGCTGACCAAGCAGGGGGTTGATCTTCACGGCCTAACCCCCTACCTGCGCAGCTGGCGCAAGTAGGGGGTCAGGGGGCGGCTTCCCCACGCGGCTGCGATGGGCACGGAAGGGTTGAGAGATGGCTTGGAGAAGAGGATTCGGCGAGGTCGAGCGGCGGGTCGCGGCCAACAAGACGGTGACCTACCGGGCCCGGTACGCGATGCCGGACGGGTCTCGTTTCTCTCGCACCCTCGCGACACGGATGGACGCCGAGGCCTGGCTGGCCACCGAGCGGTCGCTGATCGACCGCGACAGGTGGATGCCGCCGCCGCAACGCAAGATCGTGGAGGCGAAGTGGGTCCGCGAAGCCTCGTACAACACGGTCAAGACCTTCGCCGAGCGCTACCTGAAGGAGCGCGGACTACGCCCCACCACGGTGCACAACTACCAAGGGCTCCTGGCCACCAGGATCAACCCGTACTTCGCCGAGATGCCGCTCAAGAACGTCACGCTCTCGGAGATCAAGGCGTGGCGGGCATCGCTCAACCCCAAGACCGAGGCGACTAACGCCGCCGCCTACCGACTGCTGCGCTCCCTGCTCCAGGCCGCCGAGGAGGAGGAGCTGATCGACCGCGCGCCGCCGAAGATCCGCGGCGCGGGCTCTGCGCCGGTCCGGCGCGTCGCCGTGCCGGCCACCCTCGACGAGATCGCGATCATCACCGATCCATGCCCGAACGCCTGCGGCTCCTCATCGTCCTGGCTGCGTTCGTGGGGCCGCGCAAGGGTGAGCTGCTCGAGCTGCGACGCTCCGACGTCGACGGGGTCACCGGCCGGATCAAGGTCAGCCGCAAGGTCGACAAGGACTTGGTCGCAGGTGCCGCGCCGCCTGCCCCACTGCGGCCGCGTCTTCAGCGCGCCGAAGACGGCGAGCGGCGTCCGGACCGTCCACTTACCGCCGCCATTCCTGCCGACGATGCAGAAGCACCTACTCGAGCACGCGGCGGCCGGCCCGTCGAGGACTGCTCTTCCCGGGCGACCGCACCGATCACATGAGCGTGCGCTACTTGATGGACCGCTATAGGCCGGCCCGCAAGGCAGCCGGTCGTCCCGACCTGACGATCCACCACCTCCGGC
>CAVSUP010000001.1:0-1519223 GCA_963731295.1 uncultured Actinomycetota bacterium | reverse complement strand
CGGACCAGCAGATGCAGCACCTCTCGCTCGGTGAGTCGGCCGAGCTTTGCCGCCCAAAGGAAGCGAGCTGCCTTCGGCGTTCAGATGTGTCCAGATCGGTCGCGAGCCGTGCAGCGGGACGCGGCTGTCGCCGACGCGACACCCCGCCCGGAACGCTTCCCGCGGTGCCGTAGAGCCATCCTGCCGTCGCGACCAGTCCGCCCAACCGGCGGTATATCTTGCTCCCTCATTGCTCCCCGGCGACGGGTCAAAGGGGATCCGAACCAGCGCACATCAGCATCTTGCCTGGTCACAGGCCATTTACAGTGGTATCCCCAACGGGATTCGAACCCGCGCTGCCGCCTTGAAAGGGCGGTGTCCTAGGCCGCTAGACGATGGGGACCAGACGAGCTAGCACTATAGCCGGACTTGCCGGGGTCGCACCGGTCCCTTCCTCAAGGACCGGCCGCCGAGGCCGGGTCGACCTCGTCGGGCTCGGTGCTAGACCGGTGCGTACCCTGCCGCGTACACGGTGATGTGTACGTGGTTCTTGTGGTTGGCGGAGTCGCCGCCGCGGTTGCCCATGGCTCGCCAGCCTTCGCTGTCGCGTCCTTTGTTCCAGATGTGCTGGTCCCAGATCACGTAGTTGATGCCGAGCGTGTCGGCGTTGCGCCGCGCCCAGCGGGACAGGTCGTAGCCGAGCTGCTTGCCGTGGGCTGATTTGTAGTTGGGGACCATGCAGTCCAGGGCGCGCCCGGTCGGGTGGTCGGGGATCGGGTCGGAGCGTACGCCGTAGAAGGTGACGATCTCCGGGAACTCTTTCAAGATTGCACGGTGCACCTTGATCGCGTTCGGCTTGAGGCCCTTCTCCACCTTGTACGCGCCACCGCCCGTGCTGGTGTCCGGCTTGGTTTTGGACAGGTATTTCGCCGTCACCCAGCGCACCGCGCTGTTGTAGACGATCTGCATCCGAGCTTGTTTGACGACGCCGGTGATGCTGAGCGCCGTCCCGGCGGGCACCTCACCGATCAGCGTGTAGTCGTCGGTATAGGTGGAGCGGATGTTCAGCGCCGCCGTGGCATAGCGGGTGCCGGTGATCTTGGGCAGATTGGGCGGCGCTGGCAGCGTGGTCGTCGGGTTCTTCAGGTACTTCGCCGTCACCCAACGGATCTGCGCCTTGTAGATGATCTGGGCGCGGCCGTTCTGCGTCGCGCCGGTGACCGACAGCTTGGTCCCCTTCTTCACCTCGGCGACGGTCTTGGAGTCCGCGCCGCTGGTCGTCCGGATGTCCAGATCGGCGGTGGCGATCCGGATGCCGATGATCGCGGGCAGGCCGGTCGCGGAGTTGGCCAGGTATTGGGTGCTGACCCAGCCGGTCGAGCTGCCGTTGATCACTTCGGCGAAGCCGCGGGCGGTCTTACCGGTCAGGGTGACCGTCGACCCCTTCTTCAAGACCTTGATCACCGCGTACGAGAGTCCGGGACCTTTGCGCAGGTTGAGTTGCGCCGTGGTGATCTTGACGGTGCCGGCGCCGACCTTGGATTCGTCGGGCAGATCGGTGCCGCCGCTGAGATAGCGACTGACCACGTACGCGGCCTTGCCCTTGAACGTGATCTTGGTCCAGTCCGCTGACCGGCTGACCGCGGTCACGGTTTGCCCGCGATAGAGCGCCCCGGCGATCTTGGCCGTGGTGCTGGGCTTGACGCGGACGTTCACGTTCTCGTTTGCCGTGACCTGGATGTTCGCGGCGCTCGCGGTCTGCGGCGCCAGTAGGCCGGCGCTGAGGAGCACGCCGAGCAGCAGGGCCAGCGCACGCACCCGCCGGACGCCCGCGACGCGGCGAAGCGACGATCGCCCGAGGATCGGGCGGTTCGTGGTGGTGTGCACGTGGTCCTCCTGACGGACCGGTAGGTCCTGTTTTCGACTGACGAAGCGAAGGTCGATTGCTCGTCAGTCCCCTGAGTCACATCAGCAACAACAACCCCAAACTGCCCAGGACTCTAATCTCGCCACAGGCGTCGCTGCAAGTAGGTGAGTGTGCTTTTGGTCAGAAATGCAAGTCGACACGCGGATTACATGAGGAGAATTTCATGGATGTTATTCAGGGGCCATGAGTCACGACCACTACGCTCGCCGGTATGCGGGCCTCCCGAATCTGGCACGGTGTCACGGCCGTCGTCGCGGCGTTCGGCTTGGTCGTTCAACTGCTCCTGGTCGTCCGCGGCGACTCGGTGCTCGTCGCCGAGAGCCCGCCGGGCCTGGCCGAACGGCTGCTCCGGTTCGTCAGCTACTTCACGATCCAGGCCAACACGTTGGTGCTGCTCGCCACGCTGGGTCTGGCCCGCAATCCGCAGCGCGACGGTCAACTATGGCGGGTGCTCCGATTCGACGCCGTGCTCGGAATCGCCGTGACCGGCATCGTGCACTGGTTCTTCCTCCGGCCGTTGCTCAACCTCACAGGCTGGTCGTACGCGGTCGACAAACTGCTTCACGTGGTCGTGCCGCTCCTCGGCGTGGTCGGATGGCTGATCTTCGGTCCGCGGCCCCGGGTGACCCGCAGAGTGATCCTGCTTGCGCTCATCTGGCCCTTCGCCTGGCTCGTCGTCACCTTGATCATGGGCGGCCTCCGCGGCTGGTATCCGTATCCGTTCCTCGACATCGACCAGGTGGGCGGTGGGACGGTGGCGATCGCGTCGCTGGGCATTGCCGCGTTGATCTTCGCCGGGTCGGCGCTGCTCTGGCTGGGGGATCGAAAGCTGCCCGAGCGTTGAACACGCCTCGCCTGGAGATGTCGACCGAAGAGTTCGAGATGCATGTCGCCGAAGCGCTCGACCAGATCCCCGACGCCCTCGCCGAACTGATCGACAACTGCGTGATCCTGGTCGAGGACTACCCACCGCCCGACGTGCTGCCGGACACCCTCGGTCTCTACAGCGGCACTCCCCTCACCGAACGCGGCGAGTTCTACACCGGTCTGCCCGACCACATTTTGATCTTCAGATACCCCATCCTGACCATGTGTCTGACCCACGACGAAGTGGTCGAGGAGATCCGGATCACTGTCGTGCATGAGATCGCGCACCATTTCGGCATCGACGACGAACGGCTGCACGAGCTCGGCTACGGCTGAGCGGTCAGGCGATCAGCACATAGAGCAGCGCTCCGGCCGCGGTGATGATGACCAGGCCGCTGAGCAGCAGGTTGGCGCGACCGTCGCCGATCGGCCGGCCGGCCCGAATCGCGGCATCGTGGCGACGGAACCGGGCAATGGCGATCCAGCCGAGGGCGGCAGTGCAGAGCGTGGCCATGAGTCCGAGGAACACCGCGTAGGTGACCGAGATCCCGGCCAGCAACCGGGCGACCAGCAGGCTGCAGGTGAGCCCGGCGAGCATCGTCCGCTGCCAGGCCAACCCGGTCCGCTCGTTCTGCAGTCCGGGATCCCACGGTCCGCCCGTCAACCGAGGCTCACAGCGATCAAGGCAATGATGCCGACGCCGGTGACGATGCCGGTGAGCACCAGCAGCAGCGGCGACGACGGGAGCGGTTGACCGAGTCGCATCGCCCGCTCGTTGGCCGTCCAGCGCAACAGCGCACTGATCCCACAGACCATGCCGCAGATGATCAAGATGATCGAGGCGATCCGGACCTCGACGCCGAGCCGGGCGGTCAGCCGGGCCACGGCGGCGATCGCCACTCCGGCGGCCAGGAAACCCAGTCCGGTGCGGATCCAGGCCAGGAACGTGCGCTCGTTGGCAAAGCTGAACCGCGGATCCGGCTCGGTGCCGACGCCATAGACACTCCGCGGCCAGCGCCGACCCGGATCTGAGGGGCTCACACGCGTGATGCTAACGCCGATTGTCGGTGGCGACGGCGGCGGAACCGCAACGGCTGGCCGAGGACCACCGAGATCAGGACGACGATCGCGCCGACGATCTGCCAGTGATTGAGGCGCTGGCTCAGCACGATCCAGCCGAGGAAGGCGGCCACGACCGGGTTGAGCAGACTGAGGAAGGTCACCGAGCTCGCGGCCAGCCGCTGCAGACCCCAGAACCACAGCGCGTACGCGAGGATCCCGCTGATCAACACGAGATAGATCAACCCACCGATGTTGCGCGCCGTCAGCGCACGCGGCAGACCCTCGAAGATCAACGTGAACGGCAGCAGGGTGAGGCCGCCGAGCAGGAAGGTCCAGCCGGTCACGCCGATCGAATTCATCCCGTCCGGCAGTCCCCAGCGCTTGGTCAGCACCGTCGCGACCCCCATCATCGTGACGGTGCCGAGCATGGCCAGCAGCCCCCAGCCGTCGAGCTGGGCGTTCGACCGCAGCACCAGCAGAGCCACCCCGCCGATGCCCAGCAGCCCGGCGATGATCTGCAGTGATCTGATCTTGGTGCCGAGCAGCGGGACCGAGATCAACACCACGAGCAACGGACTGAGCGAGTTGATCACGGCGGCCACCCCGCCCGGCAGCCGGTACGCGGCGATGAACAGCAGTGGGAACAGGGCGGAGCAATAGAGCACCGACAGCACGAAGAATCGCAGCATCCATGGACGGGTCGGGATCCGGGTGCCGATGATCAACACCAGACCGGTGGGCAGCGCGCGCATCAGACCCGCGAGCAAGGGCCGGTCCGGGGGCAGGAAGTTGCTTGTCAGCAGGTACGTCGTGCCGAAGATCATCGGAGCGAGGGCAGCGAGGTAGCCGACTCGACTGACGTGGTCGTCGCTCACCGCGATTGCTCGAGGCGCGCGGCGATGATCATGTGGCTCGATTTCGCCGTACTGACCCAGCGGGCGCACCGGCCGAGACGTTCCTGGTCGACGTAGCCGGCCTGTCGGTCCGTGCGGTCGACCGGTGAGGCGTGGGTCGCGTCGGCGATGGTCGTCAGATCGGCCGCCGGAGCGGTCACCACGATCACCTGCACCAGCTGTTTGATCTTGTTGACCTCGAGGGTGGCCCGGACGTCGGCGGCGATCTCCGGAGCGGCCAGCACCAGCGCGGTGTGACTGAAGATCAACTTCTCGATCACCCCGAGCAGCTCCCGGATGCTGGTCACCGGATCGGCGCAGACCAGGATGCGCGGCTCGTCGAGCACCGCCCAGCCGGAGACCTTATCGGTGACGAAATCCTTGGAGGCGAAGCCCGAGCGGATGGTTACCGTATCCGCAGCGGCGAGTTGACCGGTGATCACCTGACGCTCGGTGGCCGTCAGCTCGGTCGACGGTGTTCGCTCCGGTATGCGACGGGCCTGCAGATCGGACAAGTAGTGCGGGGCCGGCGCCGTGGCGTCGAAATGCGGGATGGTCCGGGACGGGGGAGCGAGCATCTCGGCCGCCCGACGCCGGTTGAGGGTCCGATCACGGACCGCGCCGAAAATGATCACGCCGACCCCGACGACAAAGACCGCGATCAATCCGATGACCCACGGCTCCATCCCGACAGCCTGCCACGCGGAAGGTCGTCGGCCGTGCTGGGCTCGGTTGGGCTGGTATGGCCTTGCCGGTGCCCGCACCGACCTCGACGGTGCCTCACCGAAAGGACGGCCCAGGGTTGCTGAACTCGCGACCCCTATGCCGGCCCGGTTTAGGCTTTGCGGGTGGCGATTCCGAGACCAGACGGGCCGCGATTCGAGACCTGGGTCGAGCGGCAGATCCGCGAAGCGACCGAGCGCGGCGAATTCGACGGTCTCCCCGGCGCGGGTCAGCCGATCCCCGGACTCACCGGGAAGGACGACGAGAACTGGTGGGTGAAGGGCTTCCTCGAGCGGGAGAAGCTACCGATGCCCCTGCCGCCTTCGCTCGCCCTGCGCCGCGAAGTGGCCGACCTGGCGACGACGCTGGCCGACGTCCGCGACGAGCAGGTCGTCCGGGCGATCGTCACTGCTCTGAATCAGCGGATCGTCGACTCCCATCGGCGTCGCCTCGAAGGACCACCGGTGATCATCAAGCTCGTCGATGTCGAGCAGGCCGTGGCTGATTGGCGGGCGACTCACTAGTCGAACCGCCGACCAGCGCTTCAAGCTCTTCCGCGATCCGGGTGGCCGGATCGTGCTGCTCGACGATCTCCCGTTGCAGATCCCGGGCAGCGTGACGGTAGGACGGCTGAGTCAGGGCCGCGCGTACGGCCCGCCGGATCCGGGCCGGCGACGGACGATCGCGTTTCAGATTGATCCCGGCGCCGGTCCAGGCCACGCGCGCTGCGACCTCGGGCTTGTCTTCGGTGGTGCCGGCCACGACGATCGGCAACCCGTACGCGAGGGCCTGTTGAACCCCGCCGTAGCCGCCGTTGGTGATCATGAGATCGACTCGTGGCAGCAGTCGGTCGTAGGACAAGAATTCCACCGCCCGGGCGTTGGCGGGGAGCTGACCACCGACCTGAGCCAGCAGGGCGGAGGTGGGGCGTCCGCCGGTCGAGGCCACGACGGTGACGTCTTCATCGGCGAGGGCACGGATGGTCGGTGCCAGCAATTGACTGGGGTCGAGATTGGCCATCGTGCCTTGCGTGACATGGACGACGGGTCGGGATCGGTCGAGCTCGGCGAGCCAGGTGGTGTCCGCCGGGTCGGGCAGCGCGGGGTCACTCCACAGCGGGCCGACGAACCGGACCGTCGATGGCAGTTCGCGCCGCGGATACTCGAAGCCGCGCACGCCCAGCTGGAAGGTCAGATCGAACGCGCCGACATGATCAAAATAGTTGATCATGGACGGCCCGAGTCCGACTTCGGACAGGGCGCCGTCGAGGGCGCGCTGCACCGGGCGGAGCGGGCCGTGGTGGAGCAGGAAATCGATGCGCCGGTTGCGGCGCCGGGTCCGGGCGGTGCGGCCCGGGGCGAGACCGGAGCCGAAAGGAGCGCAGTCGACGCTGCGGAGGGCCAACGGGGTGACCGAGATTCCGACCACCGGGAGCCGGCCCGAAGGCGGTTTCCTCAGCAGCAAAGGAAGCGCGCCAAGAAAGGCGGATTCGGCGACCACGCCGTCGAACGAGCGAGCCTCGAGCAGATCTTCGAGGGCGGTGTGCTGCTTGATCATCGGGCGGATGAACATCTCGATGATGTCGTGTCGACCGGCGGCGAGGCCGCGGTAGCGGGCCCGGTTGGGCAACCAGGCGTCGAGGTCGGCGTCGTCATAGTCAATCTCCGCCGGTAGGGCACTGAATCCGAGTCCCGCCGCCCCGGCCGCCGGCGCGTACTTGCGACCGGTGAGGACAGTGACCTGGTGCCCGCGACCGACCAAGCGGCGGCCAATGGTGAGCATGGGTGCGACATGCCCGTGGATCGGCGTCGCAAGAAGCAGGTACGTCGACATGGCACTCGTCAACCTATGTCATCGGGCCCGACCCCAGCGGCGACCATGATCAGGGAGCCGAATGCAGGTTCTCGGGGAACCGGTCGTCGGCGATGCCGCGATGGCCAGGGCGGCGACAAGTTGCGAAGGCCGGGATGGCGGCCTGTCATCCGAGATACCGAAGGCAATCATTTGGACCCGCGCTGTGCTGATCGCCTTCTCAAGGGTGACTCTCGCTGGTGTCCGGGTCGAGGTCGCGGATGCTGGCCTCGAGACGCTCGAGCGGGCCCGGACCGTCGTACGGCTTCGGCGGGGCGCCGAGGTGGTGGGCGCGGAGCTCGTCCATCAGCTCCTCCATGAACGAAGGACCCTCATCGTGCATGAGCTGCTGCCGGCTTCGGAGATCTTCGCTGCCTGGTCGCCAGTGGAGACCCCAGTTGCCGAGGGCATAGATGATGGGCAGGGTCTGGATGCCGGCTTCGGTGAGGCTGTAGCGAGCGCGCTGTCCCCGGGCGGCCGTGCCGCGGGTGAGGATCCCGGCGTCGACGAGCCGCACGAGGCGATCGGCGAGGATGTTGGAAGCGATGCCCTCGATCGATCCGGTGAGCAGCGCGCGGAAATAGCGGCGGTCGCTGAAGATGACATCGCGTAGCACGAGCAACGACCAGCGATCTCCGAGCAGTTCAACCGCGGCGTTGATCGGACACCCGGAGCGCGGTTCCACGGTTCCTCCTTGACAGTCGGTGAGCACCCAATATAGTGATTGCGAAGTGCAACCACTAGGAGGCGGAGCAGACAATGGGCCGGTTTATCTACTGGATGAACGTGTCCCTCGACCTGCGGATCGAGCAGGTCCCAGGGGATAACGGTGCTGGCGAGTGGTTGCGCATCGACGAGGAACTGCACCGCGACTTCAACGCGGAGGCGCGCGCTCTCGCGGTCCTCGTCCAGGGCCGGGTCGTCTACGAGGTCATGGAGGAATACTGGCCGCGGTCGCGCGAGGACGCCTCGCTGCCTGACGTCCTGCGGGAATACGGGGAGATCTGGACGAGCAAGCCCAAGGTGCTCGTTTCCCGCACTCGCCACAGCGCCGATCACCACACCGAGATCATCGGCGGGGACGACGCGATCGAGCAGCTCGCCGCCCTGCGCGCCCGCACCGACGGCAGCATCGGCGTGGGCGGCGCTGCGCTGGCCACCCAGCTACTCCGGGCGGGCCTGCTCGACGAACTGCTGCTCTACACCCATCCCTCGATCCTCGGCTTCGGCAGGCCGCTCTTCGACGACTACGACCTGCCGGTCGAGCTCGATCTGCTTGAGCACCGATCGTTCGGATCAGGCGTCACGATGCACCGCTACGCCATCCGCGATGTCAGCGAGTCAAGCTCGTGCTGAGTCACATCGCCGACGGCGGGCTGATCCACGAGACCAACTTCCTGCGGGGCAACGCCGTGGTCGTGCACTCCGCCCCCGCGGGCGATCCCCCTGAATCAGATCTGCCTGAATCAAGGCTGCCGTCTCCGCCCGTCCGAGCGAGCAATGAGCGCGGTCAGGAGGGGCACACGATGGCGATGACCGATAGTGGCGGCGAGCCCAGTGCGAGGCGTGGTAGGCGATGACCGCCCCCACCTCGATCACTGTCACGCCGGTCCATGTTGCCGATCTGCTGGCTGAGGGTGAGCTGATGCCGGTTTATGTGCACGTCATCGACCATCCCGATGCGCGCGTGCTGGTCGATACCGGTATGACGAGATTGCACCCGCTGGTGGCCGACATGGATCCACGACTCCGTCCACCGAGCAAGTGGGACTTCGACCCCGCCAGCATCGACATCGTCGTCAACACCCACCTGCACTTCGACCACTGCGGCGGCAACCATCTTTTCGCCGGCAAGCCGATCTACGTCCAACGTCAAGAGCTCGACGACGCACTGAGCGAGAATGACTACACCATTCGCGAATGGGTCGACGCGCCCGGCCTGCGGTACGTGCCGGTGGTCGGCGAGTTCGAGCTGCTTCCCGGGATCCGGCTCGTTCCCGGTCCGGGCCACACGCGAGGCTCACAGATGGTTGTCGTCGAGACCGGCGCGCGCCCGGTCGTGGTCGTCGGCGATCTGGCGGTCACGTTCGGCGAGCTCGACGAGCCGCAGACCGTAGGACAGCTGCGGGTACGCGCCCTCGACCCGGCGCTGGTCTGGCTGGCGCATCAACACGAGCCGTGGCAGCCCTCTACCGTCTAAGCCCTCACCGCTGCGGCGCAGAACCTCCGCGGTCGCGCCCGTGAGCCCAGGTACTTCAGGAACCTACGGGATCGCCGGCGTACCGGCCGACAAGGCAATCTCTGCGCGGATCCGGCCATCGCGGTCGTCGCCGCGGGCCGGCGGCCAATGACCTCCGCGAGGATCAGACCGCGACTACCGTGATCAGTGAATCGAGCCCGGCGAAGTCCGAGGGGTTGCGGGTGTAGAGCGGCAGTTGGTTTGCTGCGGCGACGGAGGCAATCATGAGGTCCGCGAGACGACCGCGATGCTGGGGTCGGGCAGCACGGAACAGCACGTAGACGCGGCCGTAGCTCCGCGCTGCGGCGATGTCGAACGGTAGGGCGTCGAAGGTCGCTTCGGCCCACTGAAGTCGCTCCTGCCGGATCGATCGCTGGATCGCGTCGGCCGACGCGTGGGATCCGGCGGCGAGTTCGGCGAGGGTGACGGCGGTGATCGCTGATTCAGCCGGTAAGCGATCGTCGTCGATTCCGGGCAGGTCCATCACGACCGAGGTGTCCAGGATGCCGGCTTCCGCCATCAGAGGTCACGCTCGAGGCTCTGGTCCAGGCATTCGTCGACATCGGCACGAAAGGCAGCGGAATCGATTGGCGTCAACTGCCGAGCGGCCGCCAAGAGCTCGGCCTTGGCCACGAAACGTCGACGCTGCAGCGGACGTAGTTCAGCCAGCGGGGTCCCGTTGCGCGTGACGACGAACGATTGGCCGGACTCCACCGCGCGGAGGATGGCGCCGCTGTCGTTGCGCAACTCGCGCTGGCTGATCTCTCGAGTCACCTGAACGAGAATACCTGGTTTTGCTACGAAACGCTACAAAGCGCTACACCACTCCCGGTCATCAGGGCACAGCCGAGGCTGGTCAACGCGTACGCGCGAGCCGGCCCGCCAGGGTCGGCACCACGATTGCCGCCGCGACGGTATGCAGCGTGATCAGGGTGACGGCGGAGCCGGTATCAAAGCCGAACGTGAGGTCCGGGACGTACGACAAGGCGGTCAGCGCGACTGCCGTTCGCACGAACAAACCGCGCGGCCGGCGCGCCTTCCGCGCCATGACGGCGGCAATGCCGACGCCGACGAGGGCAAAGACCAGCGTCAGCTGCGCGAACCCGGCGATGGGGATGTTCGCGCCCGTGCGGTCGGCGAACGAGACTCCGGCGGCGGAGGCGACCGCCGCGAGAACGGTCGTGGCGACTGAAGCAACGACGGCCGCAGCAACGCCGTGCTTCCACACCGACCGTCGGGCCGTTACAGCCGGCGCGTTGGCGGTGTGACGGTTGGGGACCTGAGTGGTGGTGGACATATCGGACTCCGTTCCTCGGCGGTCGCCCGGTGCGACCCGCTCATACCCTCTCCACGAATGGGCTACTGACGATCCGACAGCTCGCAAGAAGAAGTGGCCGGTTGTCGGATCGGCGCGATGCTATTCGTAGTGAAGGTGGAGGGCGGTCATCCGGACCGCCTGGAACTGGAGGAGAGCGCCATGACGCACTACCTGTTGAGCGTGCACGGTCCAGCCGAGAGGGACGAATTCGGCAACTACGGGTCGAAAGAGGAGATGGAGGAGGCGTTCGCCGCGACCGGAGCATTCAACGAACGGCTTCGCGCCGACGGCTACTGGGTCTTCGCCGGTGGGCTCCAGCCGGCGGCGACGGCCACCGTTGTCGATGGCCAGGGTGACACTCCGGTGATGACCGACGGCCCCTACCTCGAGACCAAGGAGGTCATCGGGGGCTTCTGGGTCATCGACGCACCCGACCTCGACGTGGCGCTCAAGCTCGCAGCCGAGGGATCCAAGGCGTGCCGCGGCAAGGTCGAGGTCCGTCCCTTCGACGGTCTCGCTTGACTGATCGATGAAGCGCGACACGGCGGCCGCCGAGCGGGTCTTTCGGGAGGAATACGGCCGCTTGATCGCCTCACTCGTCCGGCGCTTCGGTGACATCGACATCGCGGAGGAGGCGGCGAGTGAGGCCCTCGTGGCCGCGCTGGAGAGGTGGCCGGAGTCAGGCGTGCCGCCCAACCCCGGCGGCTGGCTCACCACCACCGCTGGCAACCGCGCGATCGATCGGATCCGCCGCGAGAAGCAGCGCGACGCCAAACACCGGGCGGCCATGATGGACCACGACGACACCCCCCACGAGTCCACCGGGCCCATCGAGGACGATCGGCTGCGCCTGGTCTTCACCTGCTGCCACCCAGCCCTCGCACCGGAGGCGCGGATCGCGCTCACCCTCCGCCTCCTCGGAGGGCTGACCGTGGCCGAGATCGCGCAGGCGTTCCTCGTGTCCGAGACCACGATGGGGCAGCGGATCACTCGGGCGAAGAAGAAGATCGGGGCGGCCAAGGTGCCCTACCGGGTGCCCGAATCCGCCGACCTTCCCGAGCGGCTCGGCGGCGTGCTGGCGGTGCTGTTCCTCGTCTTCAACGAGGGGTACCTCGCCGCCGGTGACGGCGACCCGATTCGCGCCGAGCTCACGGGCGAGGCCATCCGGTTGACCCGGATCCTCCGCCGGCTGCTCCCCGAAGAGCCGGAGGTGGCCGGCCTGCTCGGGCAGCTGCTCCTGATCGAGGCGCGGCGTGAAGCCCGCGTACGGAACGGTCAGCTGGTGCCGCTCGCCGAGCAGGACCGCGCCGGCTGGGACCGCGCGCTGATCGCCGAGGGCCACGACTTGGTCCGCGAGTGCCTCGCGATCAATCGACCCGGCCGCTACCAGATCCTGGCCGCGATCAACGCCGTCCACACCGACGCCCCCGCGGCACCGGACACGGATTGGTCGCAGGTGGTCGCGCTTTACGACCAGCTGACCCGGCTCGATCCGTCGCCGATCGTCGCGCTCAACCGCGCGGTTGCGATCGCGGAGCTGGACGGCCCGGAGGTCGCCCTCACCCTGATCGACCGGCTGCCCCTCACGGGCTACCACGCCTGGCACGCCGCCCGCGCCGAGCTGCTCCGCCGGCTCGGTCGAAGCGCCGAGGCGAAGGAGGCGTACGACGCCGCGATCGACGCTACGCAGAACTCCGCCGAGTGCGCCTACCTGAGCCGAAGGCGCGGCGAGCTGGTCTGAGCAGACCGGGAGGTCTGGCGCCGTCGGACGCATTCGGCTATGCGCTCAAGGACCGGTGCTGCGCGTCGACGACTTCATCGACGCCGCCCGCCGTATAGCCGCCGGCGATTCCGCCCTCGACCGATGATCGTCGAGGCGCTGATGCCGCCCACCCGACGTAACGGCCCGCTCAGCCCCGTTTGCGCGAGTTCCTGGCCCTGGTCGCCGAGGGTCTGTCCAAGACCGCCATCTCGACGGCGTGGCGGTGCCTGACAGCGCATCAATGAGGCCGACCGGTCAGAATTATCGCTTGCCCTGAAGCGCCGGGTTTACGCTGCCCGGGTGTACGCCTGGCGTCGAGACGATGAAAATAGTGGCCACAGCGTGGCATCGCTGACGGCCACCAACTCGGGTTGGACAGCTCACGGGACGGAGGTGCTGATCGGACCCAACACCCTCGCCTGTTGGTTCCGGGTCGACCTGGATCACACCTGGGTCACTCGCAGCGCAGACGTACGGACGATCTCAGACCTCGGCGAGATGAGCCTCGCGCTGAAGGCTGACGCCGAGCGCCAGTGGACCGTCGACGGACAGCCCCGACCAGACCTGGACGGCTGCGTCGACTTCGACGTTGCCGCGACGCCGCTGACCAACACCTTTCCGATCCGTCGCTTCGCCACCGTGGCGCTGGGTGAAAGCCGAACGACTCCGATTGCGTGGGTGGAAGTACCTACGCTTCGAGTGCTACGGGTTGACCAGACGTACCGGCGAGTGACAGAGCACCGCTGGGAGTACAGCGATCCCGCTCACGGAGCCTTTGTCCTGGACGTGGACGCCGACGGCGTCGTCACCACATACGAGGGCTTTGCTGTCCGCATCTCCGCGTGACGTGTTTCGGCGCCACCTTCCAGCTCGAGCGTGCCCCGGAGCGCGACGGAATGCTTCACAACGACAACCAGGAACCTATCCCGAAGTGCGCGTCCAGGTCAGTTCGCGGTGACTGATCCTCAGGGGAGGGTTCACCGGGTCCAAGTGTGGAGGCGAACTTGGGTTCCACTCAATCCCGACCGGAGCTGGACCAGATCGCAGAGCTGGTTGGCGCCCCACAAACCGGGGTTCTCACCGTTGATGGGCGAACTGCGGCCGGCCAGTGCGTCGTTCATCCGGGTGGGATCAGTCAGCTCGCAGATCACCGCGCCCGGTTCGCACCAAATGCTGACGGTGCCGCCGACGGCCCCGCGGCTGAGACTGCCGGCCGCCAGTTGGTGGGCGACGCTCGCCAGCCTTGCGGCTTGACCGCTCGACAGGCCGGCCACGTACAGCTCGAGGGTGAGATAGCGCGCGAGCACACGGAGGTTGTCGTCGGAGAACCTGGCCGTAACCGGCGGCCCGGCCGGCGCGGGGAGGTCGGCGGCGAACATCGAGCCGGCATGCTCGCGGCCCCCATAGCTGACGCTTCCGCGGTAGCCCATGGGATCGGCGATCGCCGGGTGACTTCGAGACACGTCGTCAGCCAACTCCGGGCTGAGCGAGTCCACCTCGTACGGACAGATCAGCCAGAGAGGAAGGTCGGGGTCGATCGCGACGTTCAGCAACGCTTCATGCAACTGACACTCGACTCGCTCAGCCGGGCGCTGGCCCGGCCAGACGGCCTCCCCGACGCCGCGCGCCGGTTGCAGCCGATCCTCCCGGGCATCGAGAAACGCTTGCCACAGCGGAATGAGTCGGGCCGGGTTGCCACCCGACCTCGCTAGGTCCACGAACGCGACGTGACTCGACAACCGCCCCAACGCCTTCTGCAACCATTCGGCGTGCAGCGGGCTCACGGCAACCAGGATGGGCTCGTCCGCATCGAGGCCTTCCTCGACGAAGGACACCAGACCGCTGGTGAACTCCGAAGGGCCACTCCACAGGTACGCCTCGTGCCGATAGCTCTGCCGTGTCCGGGCTAGCTCGATGTTTGTCCGGGTCGCTGGGCTGGTCCGGGTCGCTGGATTGATCCGGGTCACTGGTGCCGTCACCGGCTCTGGCCTGGCTTCCATGCTGGCGTCCTCTGTTTGCTTATGAGCGCTTGCTGATCCGTCGAACTGGCATGGCTCGCGGCCCGTGAGGGCGTGCTGGGCTGGCGGCCAATGCGTTATCGCGACAGCCGGAATGGGGGGGGCAGTGTGTTCGAAAAGGGGATTCCCAGGTGTAGCGGATGCTATGGATCGCGGTTGATAACGGCGAACCGGTCTGGGACAGCTGCTGGAAACAACTTCGTCCAGTACAGCCCAGCCTGTCCCCGCTGTCAATCACACGAGCGCCGCACCAATGTCGTTCGGGCGACGCCGTCCGGGCCGAACTGACTGGCCGCGTCGATTGCGATATGCCGCTGCAGGTGTTAGTAGCCTTGCATTTGACTATTTTCAGCATATTTTGAACTCATGCGATCCGACGATGGGTCAAGCTCGATCCGTCGTGAGAGCTGCGCCCCGGTGAAGGAATTAGTCGAACGGATGGGCGGATACTTTGAAGCCATCGGGCTGACCCGACTGGCGGGGGCAGATGCTGATCTGGGATCCGCCCCATCAGCCGTCCGATCAGGCTGGCGGCGGCCTGCACGCTGCGTTTTGCCGAAGATGGAATGCTCGCGCACGCCTCCGAGGAGAGGGGTGCCCGGCTGATGAACATGCGTGACCTGTACGGATTGCACCAGGTCGATGTTCCCGCCATGGTGCAGCGTTACCAGGCGTCCAAGGCGTCCAAGGCGTCCAGCGTCCATGGCGTCCAGGACACCGCTGACCCCGGAACAGAGCCCGACGGAGACCATGCCGGAGAACGGGACCAACCTTACGGATCAGACGGCAGCCCATGTGGAGTTCGGCGGGCGCCATGAAGCCAACTGCTTTCGCCGGATGGGAACCCGCCACGGAATCGCTGGATCTACCTCAGGCCACCCATTCTGGCCAGAGATCCCAGAATGTCGGCCTTCGTAAGACTCGATTTCTCCGACGACCCCACCCTAGAAAGGCGAGGATGATGCAGATTTATGTCAACACCGACAGCAACGTCGACGGGAGCGATGGGCCGGCCAGCTGGTTCCAGGCCGAGGCAGCGAACGCCCTCGCGCGATTCGAGGATCGACTGACTCGGATCGAGATTCACCTGCGCGACGACAGCGCGGGACGGCACAGTTCAGACGACCACCGCTGCCTAATCGAGGCGCGACCAGCCGGCATGGACCCCGTCATCGTGACCGAACATGCCGACACTGTCGAGAATGCCCTGAGCGGCGCCTTGGACAAGCTCGTCAGTCTGCTGAGCAGCAAGTTCGAGCGGTTGAACGACAAGCGGGGCCGCGATTCGATCCGCAGCCACGACGGGCCGGGCTGACGTCACGATGAGTAACGACCGACCGGCAGCTGGCTGCCCGACCGGTCCGGGTACGGAAACTCTTGCTCAACCATCAGTTCCTCGACCAATTGATCGTCGACTCGTCTATCGTCGCTAAGCCTCTGTCAACCGCCACGATTATGGATGTCTATGGGCTCTCGACCCGGCGGCCCGAATTGGCGTCGTGGCATCCCCTCAGGCTGGTCATCAGGGAACGTAGGCTGGGGGCGACGCAATGGAGACCCCGGGTGCGTAGGTGAAATCTACGTGCCAATGAGCTGACTGCGCAGCAACATTCCGTGCATCGCCGCGTCTCCGATCGAACCTCGAAAGGCAGATCCACATGGACATCTGGTGGTTCTGTCCCATCGGCTGGTCTCGAAGTTCGATGCAGCGCCCGCAGATGATCGGCGGAGCTCACGTTCGGTGGGCACGGTGGAGATAACCCGACTGCTCCACCGCCGTGCCAGGTTCCGCGCCACCGCTCGGCGGGTCAACCAACTCACGACGATTCGAGTGGTCGCCCGGATCGGTCTGGCGATGAAGGGCCTTGTCTTTCTGGTCATCGCTGGGATCGCGGTGAGCATCGTGGTCGGTGCGGGCGGGCGCGCCAGCCAGTCGGGAGCGTTGTCGGCCATTGCCACGACGCGGATCGGTTCGGTCCTGTTGTGGGTAGCGACCGGAGGCCTGTGGGGCCTGGCGCTGTGGCAGTGGACTGAGGCGGTGTGGGTCCGAGGGACGAAGGGTATCCGCCGCTTCTTTCGGCTGCTGGTCCCGCTTTGCAAGTCAATCGGGTTCTCAGCCACGAGTTTGATTACGTTAGCTTTTGCTCTCGGCTACCAGTTAGGCGACCGCGAGGGCATGGCGGTGCTGACCGAAGCGTTATTGACCACGACCGGCGGCAAGGTCGTTCTCTTGATTGTCGGGGGTGCAGTGGTTGGTGTCGGCGCCGCGGCCGTCTTCCGAGGGCTGTCCCGACATTTCCGTGAGGAGATCGATACGGAACGGTCTAGACCTCGGGTGCGGCACGCTGTTGATGTGCTCGGCGTGACCGGCTATGTGGCCAAGGGATTGGCGTACGGGGTCGTGGGTGCGCTTCTCGTCACCGCGATCGTGACGGACCGGGCGGCGGGTGGCTTGGACGGCGCTTTGAAGTACTTGGCCACTCTTCCCTCAGGAAGCGTCCTGTTGGGCGTGGTGGCAATCGGTTTAGCTGCCCACGGCCTGTACCTGATGGCCCGGTGCGTCTTCTTCCCGACCCGCGACCGCCAACTTGCTGTCGCCACCCGGCCACGCACCGGCTCCGCCGTGCCCTAACCTGCGGATCTGCAATGAGCTGGGGCGATCAATCCCGGGATGCAGGAGAGTAGAGGAAGGTCTATTGGAGTGCTGAGGTAAGGCGAGCCAACTTGTCCGCAATCTTGCTATGCCAGGGCCGCTGCTGCCAGTCGTGGACATTCGGTCCTTCTTGCTTGATCTCGAATTGTCTCTGGCCGCGCTGGATGTCTGGGCGTTGTTCTCGGCAAATCCACGCAGCCCACCTGTGAATCGACCGGTGGAACGGGGCAGGAGCGTGCTCCGGTCGTCGCCAGCACCTTCGCCAGATCTGCTCTGGAGATCCTCCGGCCTATCGGAAATCAGCGGCACCACCAATCACACTTCCAAGAAGCCGATGTCACTGCGGTCGTCGAGGCGCGATCATGGTCGGCTCAGGGTCGCCGAGCTTGTTCGAGCAAGCAGCAGTGTCGGTTCCGGTGTCGCGAGGGTTCCGGAGCTGTAGCGGTCCTGCTCAGTGGCTGGGATCGCGACGCGACGCCGAGCCGGAAGCCACGTGCCTCAGCGTCCGAGACGGACGATCCCCAGGGCAAGCTCGACCAGGGTCCGGGCTCGGCGGACCAGCGGCTCGGCCTTGGCGGCGGTGATCGGGGCGCTGCCATACTCGACCGCGCTCTTGGCGGACATCAGCTCACGGAGCGCCTTCTCGGCCGCTGCAGCGGTGTCTCGCTTGCCCAACGCGGTTCGCAGTTCGCTTGCCGCTGTCGCATGGTCTTTGCCCTGTCCGGTCGAGCCGGTGAGTGCGGTGATGATCGCATCTTTTGCGCTGATGCCGGCATGGATCGCGTTGCCGGCGGCCGGAGTATGACGTTTGGCGGCGAAGCTGTCTTCGGCCGTCGCCAGGTACACCTCAGCCTTCGTCAGGAAAGCTCGCGCGTGGTTGCGCTGCTCCGCAGTTGCCATCAGGCGGCACCACGCCGAACCTGCGGTTTGCTGCCCACCAGAGCGAAGCCATCGCGCAGGATGTCAGCGACCACCGGCTCACCGGCCCGGGCCCGCTCGACTGAACTCGGCGAAAGTGAACACCAGGACATCGCAGCTGTTGCCGAGTTGCTGGCGGATGGTGTCCTCGAGTGCGACCTGCCCGTCCCATCCGGGGCCGGCGATCACGGCGAGGTCGATGTCGCTGTTCGCGGTCGCTTCCCCTCGGGCGATCGAGCCGAAGAGCAGCACGGCTTGGACATCATGGTCGACGGCGTGTTCGACGGTGGCGGTCAGCGTGGCCAGCGGGTCGACGAGGGCGCGAAGTGGAGCGATCGCTGCGTGCTTCTCGTTGATGGTGTGTACTCCCGCTCGGCCGACTGTCACCGACGTCACGAGCCCGAGTTGATCAAGCGTCTTCAGTGCCTGCTGGACCGACCAGAGACTGAGGGTGTGGCTAAGGGTGGCGTGGACCTGTCGACCCGTGAGAGCTGCGTCGGTGCGCAGCAGAGTGGACAGCACGGATCCCTGGGCGCCGGGGACCAGCCCGCCGAACGGTTCACCGAAGAACATGTGATCAACCTAGCAGTCATATGAATGGCTGAGCAATCATATGACTGCCTGGCCTCCGTAGTCTCGGTGGCCTGGCGCCGGGGTGAGGCTTCTCGCGTCTGACGATGACCCGCATTCCGGCCGGCCATTCCGCAGGTCCAGCAACCCGGTGAGCTCGGCGACCTGGGCGCCGTCACGGACCTCACCGTCGGCGTCGACCGCGACCGTCCAGGCCGGTTCAGGCAGGGTGCGGATCGCGTCGTGGACCTGGATCCTTTTGTGGATGGGGAATCCGATCGAGTACTCCACCGTCCGACCGCGGACCTGACCCTGTTCGGTGAGCCGGTCCAGCCCGGATGCGACGCGCCGGCGGAGTCGGCCCGGGTCAGGATGCGACGGCGCCGGCGCCACCAAGGAATGGCTGACCCGAGAACGACAGGTCAAAGGCCTTGTTCGTCGCGCAGCCGGCGCAGATGGACCCAGACCATCCTCCGGCACGGCGCCCTGTCCGCCGCCGAACCGAAGAAGCTGCGCTATCAACTGCTGCACACCGCCGCCCGGATCGTCCACGGCCAACGCCAGGTCTACATCAAAATCGACGTCAGCTGGCCATGGGCCACCCAGCTCGCCGCCGCGTTCAACCGCCTCGCCCAGATCCGACCACCACTACGCGTCTGACCGACACGCCCATCGTCCATCACCACCCGAGGAAACCAGGAGCACCGGACACCAGGCCGGCCGATCAGCCTGCCCACCCGGACAAGATCAACTCCGAACCGTCACCGAACCCACAGACCATGATCATTTAGACGCTTACCGAAAGACGGAGGCTAGTCCTAGGCCAAGGCTCGTCCCAGGCTAGTCCCAGTCGGGATGCCACTCGTAGTCACTCCTGCCTGTGCAGTTGGGAGCCAGCGCATCGGTCGGCTGGGTCAGAGATCGGTCGACCCTGAGAACTGGCGATTCCGAAGTTCACCCGGAAGGCTGACCCGCGCCGGCCGGCGACCCAAGGCCACGATCCGCTCGGAGATCACCCAGCCGCTATGGATTTATAGTGTGATCCTGTATCCGCTACAGAAGCTCACTGTAGTTCCGCCCCGACCCGCCACGATCGCGCCAAATCGAGTCTTGCCGCGGCCCACGCAGCCCCCGTTTCGCTCGTCACACCGGTCCCTGCGCGGGCCGACGCTAGCGACGCCGAAGTCCGGCCGCGTACGCGTCGAGCACGGTGAGGATGCCGGCGTGCTGCCAGATCCGGTCGCGCTTCAGGCCGGTGCGTTCGCTGAGCACGCCGGCGTCGGTGAGCTGGGCAAGTGCCCGTTGGGCACCGACGGCGTTCAGGCCGAGTCGTGTCGGTGAGGAAGTGTGCGTTGACGACGGGGTGGGCGATCAGATGTGGGAGGACGCGCCAGGCGACGGCCTGGGGGCGCAGCTGGGCAGCGCCGAGGGCGGCGGCCCCTTCGTCGATCTGCTCGGCCAATTGGTCGACCAGCCTGGTTCCGGATTGGGCGGCGTACCTTGAGGCTTCGGCGAACCGTTCGATGATCGGGCCCGCATCGCCGGCGCGGTAGGCGCCGAGGGCGTCGGTGTAGCCGGTGGTGTTGATCAACAGTCCGGCGGAGATCGGCGCCGTCGTTGATCGGACCAGGCCCTTGGATCGGACCATCGCGTGGACGATTGCGCGACCGGTGCGGCCGTTGCCGTCGGCGAACGGGTGGATTGTCTCGAATTGAGCGTGGGCGATTGCAGCCTGGGCGATGACCTGCAGATCCTCGCGCTGGACGAAGGCGACGAGGTCGGCCATCGCCTCGGCAATTAACTCAGCCGGCGGACCGATATGCGCTGCCCCCCGGGGGTGATGGCGCTGGTGCCGACCCAAACCAGCTTGGTGCGGTATCGACCAGCGTGCTCGGCCCAGCCGGGCTGGGCCAACAGGAGTTCGCGTTGCATGGCCAGAATGGCTTGTTCGTCCAGGTCACTGGCCAGGCGCAGTGCCGCTTCCATGGTCCGTACGTTGGCGGTGACGATCGCCGCATTCGTCGACGTCGACTGGCCGATCTCCGCCAAGGCGAGCTGGCGAGCGCCGGCCGTCAGGTTCTCGATCTGCGAGGAAGAGGCGGACTCAGTGCGTAGCAGGATCGCACTCATCGGTCCAAGCGCCGGGTTGTCGATGCCGAGCCTCGCCCGTGCGTACACGTCGAATCGCGCCAGTTCAGCCGCGGCTTCCTCGGCATCGGCGGCCAGGCCGGCCGGCAGCTGGATCGACAGATCTGCGAGTTTCGCTGGCACCGTCGACTCGTACGGGCCTGAGGCCGCGGCCATCGCCGACCTGGACGCTCGGCCGTCGTTCTCCGCGACCCAATATTCGGCGTGGTGCCCGACTGGTGGCACGGCGCAAGCCGCCTCGCTTCGATCACCACTTGTGTGCGTACTGACTGCGGTTCGAATCGGTTGCGGTGTTTCTGACATCACCAGCCTACCCATACTTACACTTTCGCGTGAAGTGTAATTAGAGCACATATTTGCATCGATCGGCTCAGACGCCGCCGAGTTGCTCAAGCAATTGGGCGGCGCCAGTGTCGCGGAGCTTGCGGAGCATGTAGCGGTCCTGGGAGAACGACGGCTTGGAGTGGCCGAGTTGATCGGCGACGTTGCGAGCCGTCCGGCCGGACTGGTCCATCAGGGTGCCGAGGGCGGCGCGGAAGGCGTGTGAGGTCAGGCCGGGGAAGCCGGCGCGTT
Organism: uncultured Actinomycetota bacterium; assembly: GCA_963731295.1. Taxonomy (GTDB): domain Bacteria; phylum Actinomycetota; class Actinomycetes; order Propionibacteriales; family Propionibacteriaceae; genus Microlunatus. The sequence continues at coordinate 1,497,722 of CAVSUP010000001.1, read as the reverse complement.
CGAAGGTCGAACGCAGCACCTTCTGCGTGTTGCTGGGATCGCGGAGACCGCCGGCCTGCGGGGCGGGGAAGACCTGAAGATCGTCGACCACATCGGCGCCGGCCGCGACCGCCAGGTCGCGGCGGTTGCGGAGCATGGTGATCGCCCAGGACGGGAGTTCGACGAGCCGTTGGCCGGCGGCGGTCTTCGGTGAGGACTTGATGATCAAGCCGCCGCCCTTGATCCGCAGCACCGTGCCGCGGACCTCGATCGTGTGTTGATCAAGATCAACATCGTTCCAGCGCAAAGCCAGGGCCTCGCCGATCCGGCACCCCGTGGCCGCCAGGAACGAGATCAGGTCCGGCAGATCGCGAGCGATGGACTGCTTGTCCTCGACCAGCCACTTGCGCAGCCGGATGATCGTCTCGACGTCCATGTGCACGGTCGCCTTCTGCGGTTTGACCGAGATCCGGGACACCTCGCGGACCGGGTTGTGATCCATCAGGTCGCGGCGGCAGGCGAAGCTGCACATCCCGCTGAGTACGCTCCGGCAGGTCTTGGCCACCGCGTTGCCGTGCTTGGCGGTGATGGCGTGCAGGTGTCGATCCACCACGCCGACAGTCAGCTCGCGCACCCGGACGTCACCGAGTGGGACCAGGATGAGCCGGTCGAGTTGGTGTCGGTAGGCCGACAGGGTCGACGGGCTGAGATCACGGCTCTCGACCTCGGGATACCAGGCCTCGGCCAGCGCCGACACCCGCGAGTTCGGGCTGAGTTCGGCGCCGCCACCGACTAAGCGCGGTCGCGCACCGCCACGGCCAACAGCCGCTCGACGGACGCTTTGGTCCGGGCGTGCTTCTCAAGCTCGCGGGTCACCCCGTCGTAGTCCCGGTAGCTCGTGCGGGCTCGCCACCCCGAAGGGGTGCGATAGGTTCGGAGGCGGCCTGTAGTACTGATCGAAGTCTGGGAGCGGGGCATGATCATCTTCTCCGGCTTGACTCCCGGACAGCAGTCCAAAGGTCGACTAGCATTGACGGGCGTTGATCTCGGCGTCTCTGCTACATGGCGGTATCGCTCCTCGTCAGAAGCGCATTTTGACCGGTGATGCAAGACATGCGGGGCCTCTAGCTCAATTGGCAGAGCAGCGGACTTTTAATCCGCGGGTTGTGGGTTCGAGTCCCACGGGGCCCACCAGGACGTCCCGAATAGTGCCGCCCGTCGCGCTGTCCCTTGAACGGCGTCGCCGACCGGCGGGAGGAAGTGTGTTCCATCACCGATGACGATGGGATTGCGCTGTGGGACGCGTCGATGAGTCCGAGCCCGATCGCTTGCGCGGCATCCCGACCCTCGGGACCGACATCGCTTCAACTTCCCTGGGGGATTCGCACCGGGCCAGGCGGTTGGAAGTGCACCCAGGAACGGCTCCGCCGGACGCGCAGATATTGGAGTCATTCTCCGATCTCAGGGTCAGCGGGCGACGGTGGCTGCCTGCACCAGCCGGGAAAGCTTCTCAGGATTGCGTACGGTGTAGAGGCCAGAAACCAGTCCCTCGTCGACGCGAACTGACAGCACCGAGTCGATCTCCCCGTCGACGCGCAGCACCAGCGCCGGCCAACCGTTGACTGCGACCAGTTGGGCGGTCATGCCGAGCTCGCGCGAGGTCTTCACGCCGGCGCGCATGAGCCGGCCCACCTTGTCGGCACCCATCACCGGGCGGGCCAGGGCCTGCTTGATGCCGCCTCCGTCGCCGAGTGCCACGACGTCGGGCGCGAGGATGTCGACCAGCGGCTGGAGGTCCCCGGTCTCGAGGGCCGTCATGAACGCCTCGAGCGCCCGGCGGCTGTCCTGTTGCGATGCTGACCCCCGCGGCCGCCGGGAGGCGACGTGGGCCCGGGCGCGGCTGGCGATCTGCCTGACCGCCGCTTCGGTCTTGCCCACGGCTTGCGCCAGCTCGTCGTAGTCGAGCTCGAAGACGTCGCGCAGGAGGAACACGGCGCGCTCGGTCGGCGTCAGCGTCTCCAGGATCAGCAGCATCGCCGTCGAAAGGCTGTCCGCCAGCTCGGCGTCCTCGGCCACGTCGGGTGCGGTCAGCAGGGGCTCCGGCAGCCACGGACCGATGTAGTCCTCGCGTCGGCGCGCCAGAACGCGCAGCCGGTCGAGCGACGCCCGGGTGACGATCCGGACCAAATACGCCCGCGGGTCCTTGACCTCGCTCTGGTCGACGCGCGACCACTTCAGCCAGGACTCCTGCAGCACGTCTTCGGCGTCTGCCGCGGACCCCAGCATCTCGTACGCGACGGTGAACAGCAGGCCCCGGTGGGCGACGAACGGCTCGTTGCTCACGCCGTCGAGACCTCCACTTCGGACCGAGCCTCCATCGGCGGGAGCCCGCAGGAGTCGGCGAAGTGCTCCGAGGTGATCCCGAGGGCCACATTGGAGCGGGCGGCGAGGTTCATGTAGCCGATTCTGGACGTGAGCTCGATCAGCCCGTCGGCGCCGAGGTCTTCGAGCAAGGCCGCGGACAGCTCGTCGGTCACCGCGGGCGGGGTCGCGCTCACGGCCTCGGCGTACTCCATGACCCGTCGCTCCAACGGAGTGAAGGCCGTCGAGTGCCGCCACCGCGACACCTCCCGAGCCTTGACGACGTCCAGTCCCTTGGTGTGGGCGGTGAAGTAGTTCAGGTCGAGACAGAAGCCGCAGCCGATTTGCGCTGCGGTGGCCATCACCGCGAACGCCCCCAGGCTGTCGTCCAGTCGGCCCCACTTCTCTGTTTTGCTGCCCAGCTTGGCCAGGTCCTTGAGGACGCGGGGGTGGTTCCACATCACCTCGAGACTCTCGGGCACGCGCCCCATTTTCCTCCGCACCACGATTTTGAGCAGGCGCCCCTGGAAGCCGGTCAACGCAGCTTTGGGTACGCGTGACGCTGTACTCATTTGACTTTCCCTCCGTCGGTTCTTTCGGTGTCTCCATGTAGACGCCGCTTCCCCGCTGCTTGTGACATCGGCCGGCTCCGGCCGCAAGGCGCGTCAGGTCCGGTCGCTGAGCGCAGACGGTGCGGGGGAGCCCGAAGCGGCAGTCTCGGCCAGTTCGGGCGTGCTCTTCAGGCGACGGCTCCAGACGAGGGCGGCGAGGGCCAGCACTGCGTACGCGATCGACAGCAGCACCCCGAGTCGGACCTGATCGGCCCCGGTGACCATGGTGAAGAAGAAGGCCCCGCCGAATGCGTTGAGCGTTGCGTGCCACACCGCGGCGAGGGACCACCGGCCGCCGCTGGCCGACATGATCACCAGCACGATCAGCTGGAAGCCGGCGTTGCCGACGATGCCGATGGTCCACGGCAGCTGACCGCCGATCATCAGCGGCAGGTGCCAGAAGATCCGCAGGGCGGACATGAGGGCCCAGGCGCCGAGCAGACCGTGCCGCCGCAGCAGGACGGGCGCGGCGAAGGCGGTCCAGCCGGCTTCCTCACCGAGCCCGACAAGGACGAGCATGGCCAGGAAGGTGACGGGGATCTCGGTCCAGGCCGACAGCTGAGGCGCCGTGGGCAGTGGGGCGCCGAGGCCGTGGTTGATCAGCACGTTGACGACGTGGACCAGGGCCGGCGTCAGGAACGCCAGGGCGTACCAACCCGGTGCGGCCCGCACGCTGCGGATCCGCTTCCACCAGGCGGCCAGGCTGGACCGCCCCTGACACCCGAGCACCACCAGCGCGGCGACCACCGGGCCCAGCGGGTTGTTCTCGGGATTCTGGCCCAGACCGAACGCGGCGGCGAGGTAGTTCGACCAGCCGAAGAGGCAGGCGAGCGCCGCGAAACTGAGGATCGGATAGCGGCGTACGAGGTGGGCTGGGCTGATCATGTCTGAGCTCCTGAGGATGTGCGGGGCCGGTATCGGCGTACCACCAACTCTTGGCTGCGGGTGGGGTCCGGCGCGACGGTCTGGCGGCCCTACTTCGACCGGCTCCCGAGAGGGAGAGCCGGCGGAGATCTCACTCTCCAGACCGATGAGTCGCGACGCCTTGGGCACTAGGTTCAGAGGACCAACAGCGCCGGTCCACTCCGAGAGGCCCCACGTGCAAGTCCGCGAGCCCCTATCGCTCCGCCAGATCCTGTGGGACGTCGGACTCGGCTGCGCCTGTCTCGGGGTCGCCATCGCCGTACACCTCGGCGGCACCGAGGCGGTCGAGCTCAATCTCGAGCCCAGCTGGGTGTCGGTGGTGCTGACGATCGTGGCGGTTGGCCCGGTGGTCGTTCGGCGGATCTTCCCGCTCCCGGTCCTCGTACTCACCCTGGTCGGTCTGCTCCTGCTGGTGGCCACCCGCAACACCGTCGGCATCGCGACCCTGGGCTGCTCAATCGCCTTCTACACCGCGGTCGGGGCCGGGTCGCGACGGAACATGCGCATCGCGGTCGGGGTCATGGCGGCGGCCGTGACCATCGGTCTGGCGATGCGGCCGGTCGATCTGAGCACCGGCGGTGCCGTGTCGACCGTGGGTCTCTTCGGGGTCGCCGGGGTGCTCGGTCTCGGGGTCCGGAACCGGCGGGAGCGCTTCGAGGCCGACGCGGCGGCGAGCCGTGAACGAGCGGCGCGCGGGCTGGCCGACGAGCGGTTGCGGATCACCCGCGACCTGCACGACATCATCAGCCACGCGATGGGCGTGATGGTGGTGCAGGCGGGGGTGGCGGAGCGGCTGCTCGACACCAACCCGGACGAGGCCCGGGCGGCGGTCGCCCGGATCGGCACGACCGGTCGTACGTCGCTCGCCGAGATGCGCCAGGTGCTGCACGCGCTCCGCAACGATGAGGGCCCGGCCGATGCGCTGCCCCGGGAGCCGATGCCCGGACTGGCCGAGGTCCCGGCGCTGATCTCTCGGGTCCGGGACGCCGCCGGACTCGCGGTAACCCTGACCGTGGCAGGGACGGCCCGACCGCTGCCGCCGGGGGTGGAGCTCGCCGCGTACCGGATCATCCAGGAGTCGTTGACGAACTGCCTCAAGCACGCGTCGGCGACCCACGCGACGGTGGTCGTGACCTATGGCCACGACGAGCTGCGGGTGGATGTCGACGATGACGGCCGCAACCGACCCGCCTCCGACCCGCACGCCGGCCATGGCCTGACCGGCATGCGGGAACGGGTGACCGCGTACGGGGGTCGGCTCGAGACCGGGCCGGGTGGGCACGGCGGATTCCATGTGGAGGCGCACGTTCCGATTCCGGGCATGTCGGCCGATTCCTACTGGCCCGATTCCTACTGGGCCGATTCCGGTTGAGCCTGTCCCGGCTGGGCCGACACCGGCCGTCGCGTCACCGCTCGAGGGTGGCGGCCGGTGATCACGGTCGTGGTGGTGGACGACCAGGAGCTGGTCCGGACCGGCTTCGCCCTGATCCTGGGCATCAGACCCGGGGCTCGATGTGGTCGCCCAAGCGGCCGACGGCGCGCAAGCGGTGGCGGCCGCGCGGCAGCACCGGCCCGACGTGGTGCTGATGGACATCCGGATGCCCGTGATGGACGGCATCGAGGCGACCCGACGCATCACGTCCGACCCGGCGCTGGCCGGCGTGCGCGTGCTGGTGGTGACGACGTTCGACGAGGACGAGTACGTGGTCGAGGCGCTGCGGGCGGGGGCCAGCGGGTTTCTGCTGAAGGACACCCCACCGGACGAGCTGATCCGCGGCGTCACCGTGGTCGCGGCCGGCGACGCACTGCTGGCTCCAGCGGTCACGTTGCGGATGATCGATCGCTTCGTCCGGGTCGATCCGGTGGACCGGCGGGCCGAGAGTCCGATCGTGCTGCCGGAGCTGACCGCTCGGGAGCACGACGTCCTGATCGCGGTGGCCGACGGCTACTCGAACCTGGAGATCGCCGACCGGCTCGTGGTCAGCTACTCCACGGTCAAGACCCACGTCAGCCATCTGCTGACCAAGCTCGACGCCCGCGACCGCGCCCAGCTGGTGATGCTCGCCCACCGCGCCGGCATCTCGTCCTGAGCCGGGCGTGCCGTTCGGCGTCGGAACGCGGCGTAGGAGGTGAGCTGGGCTGGTCATGCAGCCGAGTCCCCTTCCGGTGAGCGGCGGTGCGCAGACCGGGCAGGGGAGCCCAGCAGCGTCGTACAGTCGCCTCCGTAGATCACCGGGAAACGACCCGCGACGGCGGCCTCGCCGACCCGGCGCTCGAGGACGTCGATCATGGCCAACAGGATCAGCTCGATGTGTGGCATGACCAGGAGCGGTCAGCCGGCCGCCTCGACCAGGACGCGCGTCGTCGGCGCGCCCACGAGCGCGGGTGCGTTGCCGGTGCCCCAGACCGTGTTGTGCAGGAACTCGGAGAACGCGTGTGCCCGTTGGGTCGAGTCGAAGTCGAGGTCGAGCACGAGATGGCGGTCGTCGTCCTCGTTCAGCCGAACCCGGTGCGCGATGACTCCACCTTTGGTGCGGGCGTCGGCGAAGCGGTCGAAGGCCGCCTTCCACGTCGGGTAGTCGGCGATCTGGTGCTCGATGTGCAGGGTTGCGATCATGACCCCATCGTTCTCCGCGGGAGGATGGCCCGGAATCCCAAGTTTCTGGGGGGTCTGAGCAGCGGACCCCTACGCTGAGCAGGTGTCCCGTGGCACGTTCCTGGAGGGCGTACGCCGTTCGCTGGTCCGCATCGATGACGATCGGATTCTGCGGCGCGCCGTAGTCGAGCAGATCCGGCGTACGGTGCCGTTCGACGCCTTCGCGTGGTTGTTGACCGATCCGGAAACGACGGTCGGGACGGCACCGCTCGCCGAAGTCCCTTGCCTGGACCGGCTCCCTCAAGCGATTGCGCTCCGCTACACCGCGGCGCGTCGGTGGACCGCCGGACCCCCGGGCGTCCCGTACCGTCCGGTGGTGCCCGGATCGGAGTTCGCGCAGTTCCTCACCGCGTACGGGACCTACGACGTGCTCTCGATCACGTTCGCGGATCGCTTCGGCTGTTGGGCGTTCCTCGATCTCTGGCGGGAGGGAGGTCATTTCAGCGGGCCCGAGGCCGAGCTGATCGGGCTGCTCACCGAGCCGGTGACGACGGCTCTCCGACGAGCCCGCGCCGCCACCTTCCCGGTCCGCGACCGAGCCGGGCAACCGGCCTCGTCAGGGCAGGCCGTGCTGCTGCTGCTTGAACCAGACCTCACCGTGCGCGTCCAAACCACGCAGGCCGAGTCGGAGCTCCGGGCCCTGCTGCCGACCGAGGAGAGTCGTCGTCCGGTCCCGGCCGCGGCGTACAACGTTGCTGCCCAACTCCTGGCCGTGGAGGCCGGCCTCGACGACCACCGCCCGATGGCGAGGACCACGGCGGCGCCCGGTCATTGGATCAGCGTGCAGGCGGCGCGGCTCGGCGAGGACATCGCGGTAACCATCGCCTCGATAGCGCAGCGAGAGCGGTGGATGCTCTTCTGCCGCGCCCATGGACTCAGCAATCGCGAGACCCAGGTCGTGATCTGCCTGGCCGAAGGCGACGACACGCATGCCCTGGCCACCCGACTCCAGCTCTCCGAACACACCGTCCAAGATCACCTCAAATCAGTGTTCGCCAAGACCTCGATGAACAGTCGACGCGAACTCCTCGCCTGCGCCCGCGGCGATTGACCCCTGCGAACGCCCCTGGAGCCGTCGGGGCGTCACGGCCGGACCACCAGACTCACAGCTTGTTCCTAGGTACGGTCCTTAGGCTGTCCGCATGGACCCCACCGGGGCTGGCCGAGTACGCGGATTCCGTGCGCCCACCACGGCCGTGGTCGAACCCGAGGCCCCACCAGAAGTCCACACCCAGCCCGAGACACTCGACCTCGGATCGCCGACCCACCGGCGCCGGCCGCTTGATCGGCGGTGGATCCGGGCGGCGGGCATCGGCGTACTCGTCATGGCCCTGATCATCGTCGTCGCCCTCGCCTTCAAGCTCGGGTCGAGGTCGGCCGCATCATCCGACGAGCCGTCCACGGGCCCATCCCCGACCCCGGCCGCGACGCCGACCGCACTGCCGGTCACCGAGCTCTACCGCCTGGTCGTCCCATCGGTCGTTGTGGTCACCACCTCGAAGGGCTCGCTCGGGTCCGGCGCGATCGTCACCGACACGGGGACGGTGCTGACCGCCAACCACGTCGTCTCCGGCGGCGGCAAGATCTCTATCGTGTTCGCCGACGGCACCAAGGCGGCGGCGACGGTCGCGTCGGCCAACCTGACGACCGACACGGCCATCCTGACGCCGCAGAAGCTGCCCGAGGTGGTGGTTCCGGCGACTCTCGGCGGCGGCGTGGCTGTCGGCGCCGACGTGGTCGCCATCGGCAACCCGCTCGGGCTGCGGGACAGTACGACCACCGGCGTCGTTTCCGGTCTGGACCGGACGACCAAAACCAAGGTGGGCTCCTTGTCCGGGCTGATCCAGTTCGACGCGGCGGTGAATCCGGGCAGCTCGGGCGGTCCGCTGCTGAACTCGCAAGGGCTGGTGGTCGGGGTCGTCGTCTCGATCGCAAACCCCGGGAAGGACGAAGCGTTCGCCGGGATCGGGTTCGCCGTACCCATCGGCACCGCCCTCGGTGGCGGAGGCTCCGGCCCGGGTCCGGGCGGGGGTCCGCAGCTGTAGGACAGGCCAGGCTCAGGCCCATCGACACTCTCAGGGAACCCGCCTGCGGTCAGTTTAGGGAACGACAGATCCACCGACGAAGGAGATGGCATGACGACGAATCCGCTCGAGCCGGTGCTGTTCGAGGTCAAGCGCACGATCGTCGGCCAAGATCTGCTGCTCGAGCGCATGGCGATCGCCATGTTGGCCGGCGGGCACCTGCTCGTCGAAGGCGTGCCCGGATTGGCCAAGACCCTCGCGGTCAAGTCGCTCGCCGGCGCGATCGGCGGTCAGTTCCAGCGGATCCAGTTCACCCCCGATCTGGTGCCGGCCGACCTCGTCGGGACGCGGGTCTATCACCAGCGATCCGGCGAATTCGAGGTGTCGCTGGGTCCCGTGTTCACCAACTTGCTCCTGGCCGACGAGATCAACCGCGCCCCGGCCAAGGTGCAGAGTGCCCTCCTGGAGGTCATGCAGGAACGCCAGGTGACCATCGGGCGCGAGACCTTCGCCGTTCCGGAGCCGTTCCTGGTGATGGCGACCCAGAATCCGATCGAGTCCGACGGCACCTATCCGCTGCCCGAGGCGCAGGTCGACCGTTTCATGATGAAGGTGGTCGTCGGCTATCCGACGTCGGCCGAGGAACACGCGATCGTCGAGCGTTCCCTGTACGCGGCCGGAATGCCGCAGGTGATGCTGACACCGGAGAGCCTGATGGCGATGCGGGCGCAGGTCGAGCAGGTGTACGTCGACCCGGCGATCACCGACTACGCCGTACGACTCGTTGCGGCCACCCGTTCGCCGGGAGCGGTCGGACTCGGCGATCTTGATCGCTATGTCACCTACGGGGCGAGTCCGCGGGCCACGATCGCCCTGGTCCTCGGCGGTCGGGCGCTGGCGTTCTTGCGCGGCCGGGACTACGTGCTGCCGTACGACATCGACGAGCTCGCCCTCGACGTGCTGCGCCACCGCATCGTGCTCTCGTACGAGGCGCTGGCCGACGACCTCGATGCCGACACGATCCTCACCCGCGTACTCCGTGCCGTCCTGGTGCCCGACGTCGTGCTCCAGCCGTGACGAGCACGCGATGATCACGGCGCCCGACCGGTTGCTGCACCGCCTCGAGTGGCAAATCGTGCGGCGGCTCGACGGGCGCGTCCAGGGCGGCTACCGCACCCCGCGGCGGGGGAGCGGCCTCGACTTCGCCGGGCTGCGGCCCTACGTCGAAGGCGACGACGCCCGGCACATCGACTGGAATGTCACCGCCCGCCTCGACGAGCCCCAGGTCCGCGAGTTCAACGAGGATCGTGAGTTGACGTCCTGGCTGGTCCTCGATCGGTCGGCCTCGATGGTGGTCGGGGGTCAGGGCCGCGGGAAGCACGACGTGCTCGGCGAGCTCGCCCTCCTGCTGGCCCGGCTGCTCGGCCGGAACGGCAATCGGGTCGGTGCCGTTCTGTACGACGGCACGGCGCGCATGGTGCCGCTCGGCACCGGACGCGGCCACGCGCTGCGGATCGGACGGGAGCTCGACCGCCCGGTCGACTTTCCGGCGGCAGCAACGACCGACCTCGCCGCCATGCTCGACACCGTCACGCCGCTCGCCCGGCGATCGCTGGTCGTGGTCATCTCGGACTTCATCGGCACCGGCGAGTGGGAACGCCCACTGATCCGGCTCGCGCATCGCAACGAGGTCGTCGCGTTACGGGTCGTCGACGGCGCGGACGACGCGCTGCCCGAGGCCGGCCTGATCGTGGTCGAGGACGCGGAGACCGGCGAGCAGGTGCTCGTCGATTCCGGCGACCCCTGGTTCCGCGCCCGGTTCCGCAACGGAGTGGACGAGCGGGAGGCCGCGCTCCGGTCGGGCATGCGCAGGGCCGGAGTGCCGCTGCATCGCGTCGAGACGAGCGGCGATCTGGTCGAGTCGCTCCTGGCGATCGTCGACGAAACGCGGCGGCGCCGTTCGACCGGCTCAGGGATCCGCCGATGAGCCTCGCCTACCCACCGCTGCTCGCCCTCGGTCTCCTCGTCGCGGCCGCGTTGGGTGTCGGGGTCGTGCTGCTCGGACGCCGTCGGTCCGCCGCTCTCGCGGCGGCGGGGATCTCGGTCACCGGCCGGCGGGGTCGCGCGTACGCGCCGTGGTTCTTCGTCGGCGGCGTCATGGTGCTGGCGTTTGCGGTGGCCGGGCCCGCGGCCGCGCTGCCGGTCGGCCGGAGTGCCGGAACGGTCATCCTGGCCATGGATGTCTCGAACAGCATGAGTGCCGACGACGTCGCTCCCAGTCGGCTGGCAGCCGCCCAACAGGTCGCCCTCGCCTTCATCGACGCCCAGCCCGACACGGTCGACATCGGCGTCGTCGGCTTCGATCAGGGTGCGCTGACCACGTCACTGCCCAGCGCCGATCGGGCCGCGGCGAAGGCGGCGGTGCAGAATCTGCGGACCTCCGGCGGGACGACGCTCGCCTCGGCGATTCTCGGCTCGCTGAGTGCGATCACCGGCAAGACGGTCACGATCGGCCGGGACGGCGCCCTGCCCGACCTCGGCTACTGGGCGTCGGCGACCATCGTGCTGATCTCCGACGGCGAGGACCAGAGCGGCGACGGCGCCGCGCTGACCGCGGCAGCGACGGTGGCCCAGAACGCCGGCGTGCACATCGAGGCGGTCGGCGTCGGGACGGCCGATGGGGCGACGGTCAAGGTTGACGACTACCGGGTGCACACGGCGCTCGATACCGAACAGTTGACCGCCCTCGCGGAGAACACCGGCGGCAACTACCACCCCGCATCCGACGCGGCCCAGCTCAACGGAATCGCGTCCGGCATCGATCTCCGGCTGACGGTGGCCAACCAGGACGTGCCGCTGGCCGGCGGATTCATCGGGTTGGCGCTGGCCCTGCTGGCGGTCGGAGCCCTCCTGACCGGCGTCCGCACCGGGAAGTTGGTCTAGTCGTGTCTCTCACCTGGCCGTGGGCGCTGCTGTCGCTGTTGATCATCCCGATCGTCTGGGGCGTCACCTGGTTGTTGCGCCGCCACCGGCGGCGGACCGCGGTGCGGGTGACCTCGATCGCCCTCGTACGGGCGGCACTCCCTGGGCGTACGCGGTGGACTCGGCTCATCCCGACCCTGCTGCTGCTGCTCGGCTTCGCGACGCTGGCGATCGGGGCGGCGCGGCCGCAGGCGACCGTTCCGGTGGCGTCCAACTCCACGACGATCATGTTGGCGATGGACGTGTCCGGGTCCATGTGCTCGACCGACGTCGAACCCAACCGGATCACGGTCGCGCAGCAGGCGGCGATCGCGTTCATCGAGTCCCAGGAGGGCGGGGCCAAAATCGGGCTTGTCGTCTTTGCCGGGGTGGCCGGACTTCAGGTGCCGCCGACCACCGACTCGGCCAAGCTGATCGAGGCGATCAACAACTTCTCCACGGCCCGCGGTACGGCGATCGGCTCGGCGATCCTCACTTCGATCGACGGGATTGCCGCGATCGACCCGACCGTGGCGCCCAGCGGTGTCGACGCCGAGTCGGCCCAGCGGTCAGGGTTTGCGCCCGACGTGATTGTCGTGCTGACCGACGGCGCCAACACCCAGGGCGTCGAGCCGGAGGAGGCGGCTGACGCGGCGGCCGTCCGCGGGGTCCGCGTCTTCACCATCGGCTTCGGCACCACCACCCCGACGCGGATGGCCTGCACCGGCCAGCAGGCCGGGGGATGGGCCGGCGGCGGAGGCGGCGGCTTTGGGGGGCGCGGAGGACGCAGCCCGCTGGTCATCGACGAAGACAGCCTGCAGTCCGTTGCCGACACGACGGGCGGTCAGTACTACCGGGCCGAGAGCGCCGACCAGTTGCAGGAGGCGCTGGGTGACCTGCCCAGCCAGGTGACGGTGGCGAAGAAACACGTCGACATCGCGTCCTGGTTTGCCGGGGCCGGGGGATTGCTGGTGGCGATCGCGTTCGGGCTTTCGTTGTGGTGGAACCGGGTTCGGGCGCCGCGCCTGACCGGCTGATGGTCGAATGAGCCGACCCGACCTGACACCACCGTCAGCGTGCGCCTCGGCTGCCGGGAATGCCGAGGAGACGGGGCTTCGCCGCGGATGTGAAACGACCTGACTTCCGGGCCAGCCCCAATGCGACCCCCGTCACCACACCGACCAGGACCAGAGCGAAGATCGAGGCCTCGGGGCCGAAGGTCCCCCCGGTCAGCCACGCGGCCGCACTGGGGCGGGCGGTGCTGACGGCGATCGAGCCGCCGAGGTCGAGGCCGGAAACCGCCGTACCGAAGAGATAGCCCTGGGCGAAGTTCCAGGCGAAGTGCAGACCGATGGGCACCCAGAGTCGCCCGGTCAGTGCGTAGAGGGCGCAGAACATCAGGCCGGCCATGGTCACGGTGACGTCGGCGAGGACCGTGGCGCCCGGGTTGGCCAGGTGCAGGGCGCCGAAGACGACGGCCGCGACGGCGAAGGCCGGCGCCGGCCCGAACGCCCGCCAGAGCAGCCGGAGCAGCAATGCGCGCATCCACAGCTCTTCGGTGACTGCCGCCTGCAGGGCCAGCCCGATCCCCGTCCACGCCGGCCGGGCACCGATCAGGCTGATGGAGTAGAGACCGGTGACCGCCATGACGCCCATCAAGATCGCCATCATCGCTAGACCGAGGCCGGCCCCGATGAGGATCCCGGGTACCGCCGGCCGGAGTGCGAGCTCGCGGGCGCCGCGTCCCTCGCCCAGCCGGACGCCGAGGGCGTAGCAGCCGAGGGCCGCAGCACAGGCGACCAGCAGCCCGACCAGGCCGAGAGCCGCGTTTCCTGGCGGCAACAAGTCAACGGCTGCCTGCAAAGGGAGCCCGAGGGCCGCCGCTGTGAGGAAGAACAGCGCGACGAACCAACCGATCGCCCGCAGCCAGCGCCGCCGTCCGGGCTGGAGGACGCGGCGTTCGCCCAGCTCGATCGGGACCCCCCAGCGAGTGGACGCGGCCAGCGTGAGCGATGTCATCGAGCTTGACGGTAGCGGACCGGCGGACCGTCGCGGTGCTGGTCGTCGTCCACGTGAGGATGTGGGCCCGGCACGCTCGGGTCAACGGCGCCCACCGAGATCAGGGTGACGCCGAGGTCGCGGATCTTGGCGAGGATCCCGTGCAGCTCCGCCTGGTCGGCGATGTCGCCGGACAGGCTCGTTGTGCCGTCGTCGTCGAGGGTCAGGCTGAGCTCACCGAACCAGCGCGCCCAGTGCTGGTCGAGGTGGCCGTCAACCCGAAACCTATAGCCCGTCATGATGATCGGACCTGCGCAACGGCGCCGCGACGGATGGCGACCTCGGCCACGATCAGGTTGATCACCCAGGCCGCGCCGAGGCTCAGATCGGTGATTAGTTCGCCCGGGCCGAAGACCGCGCGTCCGATCGGGAGGGTGAACACCTGCGTCCCGGCCCCCAGAGCCAGGGCGTACGCGCGGGTCATCCAGGCCCGGTGGTGGGTGACGTCTCCGTGCCGGATGGCGGCGAAGCCGAGCACGATGCTGGCGGCCAGGCCCGACCCGAAGGCCAGTCGGAAGACGTACGCGAGCGCACCCGTTCCCGGCTGGCGCGGATAGAACAGGGTCATCCATAGCGCCGAAACGGCCACGGCCAACCCGAGCATCACCAGAACCCGTCCGGCCACCCGGTGCCAGCCGGGGTGGCGGCGCCGCAACGTCACCGAGAACTGAAAGGCCCCGAGGACCGCGTACGCGATCGCGCTGATGATGTGGACGGCCACCGGGATCGGCGAGGCGCTGAGCCGGGGGTTGGCCGGCATCAGGTGCGGACCGCCGGCCAACTCGATGAGCCGTAGGGTGCCAAAGAACGCGGGGATCAGGACCAGACTGATCAGCGCGTACGGAACCCACCGGTTCGTCTGGGCCCGGTTGGTCTGGGTCGGGTTGGTTTGGGCCCGGTTCGTCCTGACCCGGGCTGGCGCCTGGGCGGTCATTTGGCGCCGGTCGGATGCAGGGATGAATCGACCGGGATGGCCATCGGCGCGGTTGTGGTTTGAGTGCGCTGCTCGCGCCAGAGGGAGTAGCCGAGGCCGATGAGGGCGACACTGACCGGAATGGCGAACAGCCGCTGGGTGAGCTCCGGGAGCACCGCGGTGGCGACGGTCGCCATGGCGCCGACCGAGAGGAGCACGGCGGCCCAGCGGGCGAGGACATTGGCTCGATAGAGGGCGATGCCGAAGATGACACCGCCGACGATGTAGGTGGCGCCGATGCGGCTGAGGGTCTGGATCCCGCCGACGTCGCCGATCGGAGCGCGGCTGATGGCCACGGCGAGGACGTCGTTGACGTACCCCGGTTGGCCGACTGCGAGGTCGGGGAGGACGAACAGGGCGACGAGCTGGACGCCCAACAGGGTGAGGTAGCCGACGCCGAGTACGACGAACCCGATCAGGCCGAGCACTCCGATCTGACGGACCTGCCGCAGGTACATGCCGGTGATGCCGATCAGCGAGAAGACGGCCATGAAGATCTTCGCCGTTTCGCGGACCGCGTACTCAGTCGTGTTGACGAAGGTGGCATCCAGGTGGGGATGCTTGATCTGGACGGCGATGAACAGCAGGCCCCCGACGATGGCGGACAGGCCGGCCGCTCGGGTCAACTTGCTGGTGGTGACGGTCATGTCGACTCCCGTAGTTTGGGTCCGAGGCGGGTGCCGCGGGTGATGAGTCGAACCTAAGGACGGCGTGGGTGAGCGGGCGTCCCCCAACGATGTGACTGACTGGGTGAGATGTCGAGCGGGAAGACGGCTTACAGGAGTCCGCGTTCGCGGGCGCGGCGCACGGCCGCCCGGCGACTGGTGACGTCGAGCTTGGTGTAGATGTGCTTGGTGTGGCTGCGCAGGGTGTTGTGCGAGACGAAGAGTTCGCGCGCGATCTGCGGCCCGGTCAGCTCGCTGTCGAGCAGCCGGAGGACCTGCCGTTCTCGGTCGCTCAGATCGATCGATGGCGCCAGGTGCCGCCGTGAGTCAGCGCCGAGGCCAGCTGGGTCGCGGGGCTGCCGGGTCTCCCGCAGCAACTCGACCATCCCCGGCCCCTCGTCCAGGAAGAGACGGAGGTAGCCATCGGGCTCGGGGGCCAGGGCCAGGGCTTGCCCGAGCAGGTCCCGGGCCCGTTGTCGGTGTCCGGACCCGTCCTGGGCCTGCGCCTGAAGCATCCGGATCTCCAGCAGACTTCCATCGCGGCCAGCGGGCTCGGCGGCGCCGAGCAACCGGTCCAGCAGACCCATGGCCTGGTCGATCGTGTCGGCGCCGGGGTGTCGCCAACCCTGCGCGATCAGTAGCCGCACCAACGTGAGGTGGTCGAACTCCCGGAGAAAGTCGGGGTCGTCGGTGGCGGCCAACTCGCGGTCCCGGGCCCAGTCGGCGGCCTGGGAAAGGTTGCCCTGGGCAATCCAGATCCGGGCTCTGAGGGCCGCGATGGGTCGGACGTCGGGAAAGAAGCCGGGCCGGTACAGCCGCTCCGCCTGGTCGAGGAACTCTATCGCTGCGGCTGGTTCGCCGGCGGTCTGGGTCAGCCGTCCCATCGCGACCGACCAGCGGAAACTGCTTTCGGTCATGGCCGCACGGTGGGCGATGGCAGCAGCCGTCTCGAGGTGCCGCTTCGCGCTCTCGAGATCGCCGGCTTCGACATCGAGCTCGCTCAGCCCGACGTGTAACTCCGCCGTGGCGCGCGCGACGGGGGCGCCGTGGGCTTCGGCTGACTCCAGCGCCCGCTCGTACAACCGGCGTGACCGACTCGGCCGGCCGGCCGCGAGCCACAGGTCAGCGAGGACGACCGTCCCACTCAACTCGTCGATGAGGTTGCCGGCCGCGTGCAGGCTCGTCACCGCCTGGGTGAACGTCGCCAGCGCGGTGGAGACATCGCCCCGCGCCCAGGCGGCCAGGCCGAGGAATCCGGCGGCGCCGCCGCGCGCGAGATGGTCGGTCGGGCTGGCCAGGTCGAGGGCGTGCCGGGCGTGTTCGGCCGTGCCGGGGACATCGCCGCGGGCCTGGGCGAGCGCGGCCCGATAGATGGCGATGGTCGCCGGCAAGGTGTGGAGTTCGTCCGTATCGGCCCAGGGCGGAGCCTGTCCAGCGGGTGCGCCGGCCAGCGCCCGTTCGGCGTCGTCGAGTCGAGGTTCGACGGCGTCGAGGTCACCGGAGACCAAGAGCATCGAGCCGAAGAAGACACTGAGCACCGGGCTGCCCCGGACCGCGAAGTCGGGCAGCGCCTTGAGCCAGCCGTACAACGTGGCTTCCTGCCGATGACGTCGGATCATCGGCATCGCCAGCTCGATGAGGTGGGCCGTACGCGCGAAGTCGCAGGCCTCCAGCGCGTGTTTGATCGACTCCTCGGTCAGATCGCGGCTCTCGTACCACTGGCTGGCGCGCTGATGCAGCCCGGGGACCTCGGCCGGCTGCTCGCTGAGCATCCGCGCCCGCAGCACGTCGGAGAAGAGGTGGTGGTAGCGGTACCACTCCCGCCGATCGTCCAGCGCGACGATGAAGAGGTTCGCGCGTTCGAGCGCTCGGAGCATGTCGCTCCCGTCCTCGCGCCCGGTGACCGCGTCGCACAGGGGGCCCGTCAACCGGTCGAGAACCGCGGTCTGCACCAGGAAGCGGCGTACCGCATCAGGTTGGTGCCGCAGCACCTCCTCGATCAGGTAATCGACGATGTAGCGGTCGTCGCCCGCAAACTCGGCGATGAAACCGCTGACGTCCGCACGTCCCTGGAGCGAGAGGGCGGCGAGTTGTAGAGCGGCGATCCAGCCCTCGGTCCGCTCCTCGAGGACGGCCACGTCAGTAGCGGCCAGGCCCAGACCTGACATCGCGTTGAGGTAGGCGTCGGCCTCCTCGGTCGTGAACCGCAGGTCGGCGGCGCGGATCTCGACCAGCTCGCCGCGTACGCGCCAACGAGCCAGTGGCAGATCAGGGTCGGCGCGGGTGCTGACCACCACGTGCACGTGCGCCGGGAGGTTCTCCAGGAAGAAGGTCAAAGCCTCGCCGACCTGCTGGTTCCGCACCAGGTGGTAGTCGTCGAGGACCAGCCAGAGCCGGCCGGGTGCCTCGGCAAGTTCGTTCAGCAGCCCCGTGAGCATCAGCACCGTCGCCTCGGGCGATGATTCCAGGTGCTCCAATGCCGTGCTGGCAAGGCCGGGCGCGGTGCCCTGGAGTGCGGTCACCACGTACGCCCAGAACGACGCCGGTTCGTTGTCCGACGCATCGAGCGACAGCCACGCCACGGAACGGTCGGCCTCAGCGGTGCCCGCGAGCCACTCGGCCAGGAGGGTGGTCTTGCCGAATCCGGCGGGGGCGGAGAGCAGCGTCAGTTTCGCGTCTGCTCGCTGGTGCAGTCGCTCGAGCAGTCGTGGCCGGGCCACCAGACCACGCCGAAGCTTCGGTGCGTACAGCTTCGTTGCCATCAACGGACGCGCCACACCATCCCCATTCCTGAGCCGGCACCACGGTGCTGACCGACGCTCACGCTACCGGCCGCCACGCCTCATCGACGCGTTCGCCTTGGGACCGATTTTTCGCGTTTGTCCGCACACGGTCGCAAATAGCGGCCGAACTGCCCGAATCCCCGAACATATCTCCGCACACGGTCGAAGGTGGCAGCGGTGAGGACTTTCCTCGCCCAGCTGATGGAGCAGGAATTCAGGCCTTCGCCGCGAAGAGCTCCAGGGCAATGTTGTCCGGGTCGCGGAATTCGAGGATGTAACCCACGCCGATGTCCTTCACGCCGGCGTGCCCGATGCCCTGCTCGTCGAGCTGTGTAGCGGCGGCGTCGAGTTCGTCGCGGTTCGAGACGATGAAACTGACGTGGTCCAGTCCGACACGGTCCTCGCTGAAGCTGTCGTCAGCCGCCGGTCGGAGCCCGAACAGGGAGTCGCCGAGCTTGTAGATCACACCCCCGTAGAGGAACGCGAGCTGCTCGCGGGTGGCCTCATCGGCGTCCGCAGGGACTTCGAAGGCCACCGGGAGGCCGAAAACGCTGTCGTAGAAGGCGCGAGATCGAGCGATGTCGGTCACCGTCAAGCGCACGTGGGCGAAGGCCGTGGGAGTGATGGGCATGCTCCGATACTGCCAGAGCAGGCCGGGCCCGCCCGTCGGCCTCCGCGAGGGAGTCAGAGGCTCCGTCCGCTGAGCTGGTCGAATATGTTGCCCTTCGAGGGCTCAGGGCACGAACGCGGCTACGTTCGCTGAGCTTGTCGAAGCGCACCCGCCCTGTTGGATGTTGATCTTGCCCTTCGACAAGCTCAGGGCACGTACACTCCGCCTCCTGATTCGAAGGTCGACGGGTGAAGCATGTTGATCTTGCCCTTCGACAAGCTCAGGGCACGAAACGGCTGGCTCTTCCGCGGATGGGGATCGGGGGTTACGTTCGCTGAGCTTGTCGAAGCGCACCCGCCCTGTTGGATGTTGATCTTGCCCTTCGACGGGCTCAGGGCACGAAACGGCTGGCTCTTCCGCGGATGGGGATCGGGGGTTACGTTCGCTGAGCTTGTCGAAGCGCACCCGCCCTGTTGGATGTTGATCTTGCCCTTCGACGGGCTCAGGGCACGAAACGGCTGGCTCTTCGCGGATGGGATCGGGGGTTACGTTCGCTGAGCTTGTCGAAGCGCACCCGCCCTGTTGGATGTTGATCTTGCCCTTCGACAGGCTCAGGGCACGAAACGGCTACGTTCGCTGAGCTTGTCGAAGCGCATCCGCCTGTTGCTTGTTGATCTTGCCCTTCGATGGGCTCAGGGCACGAATAGCTTTCGCCTGTTACATGTTGCCTCACGGCACGAACACTTCCGCATCCAGATCCGGAGGTCGGCTTGGACGGGAAGATCAACTTGTCGGGGGCTGGCGGAGGTCGAAGCCATGCAGCGTGTAGCGGCCGTTGACCACGCGGGCGAACTCCTCGTGCCAGCGCTCGATCGGCGGGATCCCAGTATCGGCCAGGATAACGGTGGCCGTGGAGCGTTCCGCGTCAGGCACCGGGTCGACCCAGGCGACACGTTCGAGGGTCTGGAGCGCCTCGTACGCGCCACCCCAGCAGGCGCCGATGCCGTACGGGCACAATCCGCTCAGGTGCACGACGACCTCGGTGCCAGTTGGCCGGGTCGGGACCAGCTGCGCCATCATGACGGGCTGTGCGGGCTGCGCAGGCGGCGCGTTGTCGACCACCTGTTCTCCGACGAGCACCTGCAGCACGCGCGCTTCGGACGGCACGCCCGCCGCGTTGACCGCGAACATCAGATAGTGACCCGGTGGACACCCTCCGACTGGATCCGGTGCGGTGAGTCGCAGTCGACCCGCCACCACCTGGGGCACCAACACCTCCAGATGCTGGCTCGCGTTCAGTGAATGGGTCACCGACGACAGCCGGATCCACGTCACCTTCGTGATCTGGTTCGGCTGGTCGGTGCCGATCTCGAAGGTCTCGCCCAACGACACGCTGGGTGGCGCCTCAGTGATCACCGGCTGCCCGCCCCGGAAGAGATAGGGCGGAGAGAACACCTGGGCGTCGGCATGGCTGTCCTGGGGCGCATTCGGCTCCACACCCGGCCCCGGCTTGTACTCGCCACCGCCGGCGCTGAGCACGGTCCCATCGGGCAGCAGCACCGCGGTCGAGTGGTAGCAACGGTCCATCTCCTCCGCGGCGACCGTGGTCCACGTCCCGGCGCCGTTGTCGGCCTCGGGATCGAAGATCTCGGCGACGTGCACCGGTTGACCGGCCCCCAAGTTGTTGAAGCCAGGGCCGGAAGTGCCGCCGGTGACCAGGATCGTGCCGTCGGCCAGGAACGTCGCGTTGTGCTGCTGGCGGGCCATGGCCATCGGCGGCGCGAAGCTCCACGCGGGCGCTGGCTGGTTCAGGTCGAGCTTCTCGACGGCCGCGGTGGGTTGCGAATCGTTGCCGTTGTTGCCCCCACCGATGTAGAGGATGCGTCCGGGGGCGTAGGTCAGGGCCGGGCAGTAGTCGCGCTGATTCATCTCCCGCGCGGCGATCCCGGTCCATGGCCCGCCGGCCACCCCGACCGCCCAGGTCTGCTTCAGTGGGCCAGACATGACCAGGCGTGCTCCGCTGACCACGTGCATGCGCGGATACAGCTCGAAGGGAGCCGTCTGCGGGAGCGGCGGGAAGGGGGTCCAGGCACCATCGGACCAGATCTGCGGCTCCCGGTTGTTCTCCGCGCCCTGACCCGGCGGCTTGAAGCTGCCCGACAGCACAAGGACCCGCCCATCCGGAAGGATGGTCGCAGTCGGATACCAGCGGCCGTTGTTCATCCGCGCGGTCGGGGTCCAAGTGTTGCTCACGTGGTCGTACAGGCAGGCCTGGTCGATCCCACCGCCGTCCGTCTCGTGCCCGCCGAGCACCAGCAGCCGACCGTCGGCGAGGAAGGTATGCCCGGCGCAGAACAGGTTCACCGGTTCCTGATTGAGGTCCTTGGGCGGTGGAGTGTCGGTGATCTGACCGTTGCGCGGATTCCAGAGGAACGGCGCGCTGGCCAGTACGTCCAGATCGGGGTTGCCGGGCATCCGCCGACCCCACATCAAGACGTCCCCACTCGGCAGCAGGCTGGCGTGGATTCCCACGTTGGGCAGTGCGATGATCGGACCCCAGCGGCCGGTGGTCGCCGGATCGGCCACGGTGAAGGCGAAGGCCTGGGTCTGGGCGACGGCCTCGTCGACGGTGGTCCCCGAGCCATCGCCGAGGGCATGCACGAACGTCAGATCGTGGTCGTCGTACGCGATTCGCAGGTAATAGCGAACCTGGTCGCCGGCGGCAAAAGCCGGGAGTTGGCCCCCGAAGAACTTGTTCGTCCCCTCAGCGACCTGGAAGACGAGCGGCACCTCGGTCCAGTCCGGATCGACGGTTCGCCGCACCAGCACCGCGCTGCCGTCCTGGAGCTGATTGCCCGGGTCGCCGCCGTCGCCGGCGTACTGATTGCCGGAGATGACGGTGCACCGGCTGCCGGCCGGCACTGGGCCGACGGGATCGCGCATCGCGCTGCGACCGCGCGGCTCGGATTGGGTGGGTAGGTGCCAGGCGTTGCCGACGGGCATCGGCAGTCCCTTCGGTCACGGGCCTTCGGTCGCGGGCCCTTCGGTCACGGGGCGGAAGGCAACAGCCTAACGATCCGCAGCGCTCAGCGGGAGAGCCGAAGATTGACGAGCCCATCAGCCTGGCTGCGGGCCTCGGGGTCGGCGCCGACGGCGGCGAGGAAGTCGTCCTGGCTGAGCGAGTACAGCATTGCGTCGGTGGTGGCGATGACGGTTGCCGTACGCGGTACGTCGCGCAGCAGCGCGATCTCGCCGAAGCAGTCACCGGCGGACATGTGGCTGAGCACCCGATCGCCCTGGAGGGCGTCGAGCTCGCCGCTCTCGATCAGGTAGAAGAGGTCGCCGGACTCGCCCTGCCGGATCACCGTTTCTCCAGCCGTGACGGCGACGGGGATCAGATTGCGCGCGAGGCCCTCCTGGATGGCTGGGGTGAGCGGCGCGAACAGCGGCAGCGAGTTGATCAGTGCCAGATGTTCGGGCGGTGTGACCGACTTGTCCATCCGACGCAGCGCGGGGATGCGCAGCAGCACGGCGATGACGATCGGCAGCGAGACGATGACCAGAGCCCAGCGGAGGCCGACCAGACCGATCAGCAGCGGCATCAGCACGGCGCCGATCGCCATCGATCCGATAAATAGACTCTCGAGGGCCCCGAACACCCGGCCGAGCAGCGCTTCGGGGGCGAGCCGTTGAATCAGCGTGAAGGCATTGACGTCGACCAGCGGATTGGCCAGACCGATCACCGCGAACGCAAGGAAGGCGACGATCGGCGACGGGACCGCGGCCACGAACAGCGGGGGGAGGGCCCACAGCAAGACGCCGATGCCGAAGTCGCCGGCCAGGGTGCCTCGAGCGGCCCGGCTGATGGCCAGCAGGCCGCCGATGATCGCACCGATGCCCATCACCGAGTCGAGATAGCCCACCCCCTCCGGACCGATCTTGACGATGTCGACCGCGACGACCACGGTGAAGACGGTCGACGCTCCCGTGACCAGGGTCTGAGCGCAGCACAGGGCGGTGATCAGTACGAGTCGGCGGTCTTGACCGAGGACGCGGAAGCCGGCGACCGATTCGCTCAGCAACCCGGCCCGCTTGACTACGTCGCCGGGTTCAGGATCACCTTGCGGCGGCTCGGTCACCACCCGGATGCGGGAGATCATGACCGCTGACCACAAAAAGGTGGCCGCATTCAGAACGAAGACCACCGACACGTCGGCGACGCTGAGCAGCACACCGGCCAGCGCCGGCCCGATGAAGATCGCCAGGCTCTCCAACGTGCTGCTGATCCCGTTGCCGGCGGTGAGTTCCTGCGGCGTCTCGGCCAGCGACGGCAACAAGGCCATCTGGGCCGGCCGGAACGGCGCCCCGACGATCGCCGCGACGATCGAGATGATCAGCACGACCAGGGCCGGCCCGCTGGTCCAGATGATCACCGTTCCGAGCAGCACGAGCACCACCCGGATCAAGTCGGTGGCCACCATGAACTGCTTGCGGGGTACGCGATCGACGATCACCGACAGCGTCGGCAGCAACAATGCCTTGAGGGCTAACCGGATCCCCACGTACGCTCCGACCGCGGTCGGACCGCCGAACTTGAAGGCGAAGACGGTGACCGCGGTGGCGTACGCGGTGTCGCCGATCATCGAACCGGCGAGCGCCAGGTTGACCCGGCGCAGATTGTGATTGGCAAAGACCACCCGGGTGGCTGTAGCGGTCTCCTTGACTGCTGAACTGACCACCGACATCAGTCACCGATCCGATCCTTCGAAGCCCATCCACAGCCGATCTCGGATGGGTGGGAAGACGGCCGCCGCGCACTCATGCCCGCATTGTGGCCGTGATCAAGACTGAGGGCAATGGACCAGGATCCATCATGCGCGGCGGGTGGTCAGATCTCGCCGCTCAGAGACGCAACTCATCGGTGCTGTCGTCGGTGAGCATAGCGGCCATACTGGGAGGACCGTCTTCGGTGAATCCAGCGCCGAGGCCGGCCGGACCGTCATCGGTTCCCGGACCGGGGCTCACCAGACTTACGTGGCCTTCGGTGTCGTCCCCACCGTCGAAGTTTGGTGTGCGGATCCCGACTGGCTCGGCGTCTTCCTCGACCGCATAAGACCGGAGGTGGCCTTCAGTGTCCTCTTCACCGTCGAAGTCGGCTGCGCGGAGCCCCTCTGGCGCGGCGTCGTCGCTCACGGAGTCGAACACACGGTGCCCTTCGGTGTCGTCTTCGCCGCCGTGGTTCATCGCCATGACACCCTCAGGCTCGGTGTCGTCGCTGACGCCAGCGCCGAGGTGACCTTCGGTGTCGTCTTCACCGTCGTGAAGCATCGCCTTGAAACCCTCCGGCTCCGCGTCTTCGGTTAGACCGGCGCCGAGGTGGCCTTCGGTGTCGTCGGCGTTCCGCAGCTCGTCGCTGTCGATCAAGTCCGACGGGGCGGGATCGATGTTGTTCATGGGGCCAACCTCCTGAGTGGGGAGAACTCCTGCCGAGTTCGAGTGGTCTCAGTCTGCCGATTTCGGGCCGCCTTAGCTGTCGTGCAGACGACACAGTGAGCGTCAGATCGCCGACACGAGAGTGTCCGGGTGAGAGCCGTCGGCGGCGCCCAGCATCGAGACGAACAGCTCGGTTTTGTTCAGCTTCGAGGTATCGGGGGTGATGCCGGCGTCCTCGACCGCCTTCATCAGCCGGTGCTGGGCCGCGGTTGCGGTGTCGAGGTCGCTCAGGACCGAGATCTCCAGCGTGTCCAGATTGCCGGCCCGCCAGCGTTCGACGTTGAGCGACAGATCCCCGTGGGCGACATTCGGCCAGCGATCGACCTCGATGGGCCCGAAAGTCGTCAGCTCGGACAGGTTGATCCGGATGGGGGCACAGTCGCGGAGGAAGTCGCGTTGAACCGATGAGAATGCCTGGTGGAGGGTCCCGTCGGCCACTCGGCTCGCCAGTTCTGCGGTCGGAAGGTCGACCACCAATGAGGCGGCCACGGCGTGCCGGGCGCCGGACCAGTCCTGTTCGATCTTGAGCTTCGTGTCGTCCCGCGAGAAGGGCTCGGACCAGGCGTCAGGCAGCTGCGAAAGCCGGCAGGGACGGAACTTGACCGTGATGTCTGAGCGCTTGCCCCCTTTGACGCGTACCCGAAGGACGACGCCGGCGTCGAGCAGCGGATGCCTCGGCTCTGCGCCAACGAGGGAATCCTCCAGGAAGTACGTCGATCCGCTGGGCGACGGGTCGAGCTCGAGCACCGCCAGGGCAATAGCGATCTGACTCGCCACGAAATTGAGCTTGATCTCGGCCTTTCGAGGGGTGAACATTGCGGTCCCTTGGGAGAACGGTGACGTGGAGATTCGATCAGTGGACCATCTGGCGGCTGACTGAGGCCATCATCTCGACCGGCGCCGGGTTGTAGGCGGCGTTCGGATCGTCGCCAGGCCAGTACTGCATGGGCTCGTCATCGATGCTGTACCTCATCAGGCAGTGGCTGGACGACTGCGGCATGTTGTTTCGACCCGCCGCCTCGCCATAGCGGCCGTAGTCCTCGGGGTACATCCACTTGTTCAACCAGTACGTGTTTTCCTTCTCCGCACCGAAGATGACCTCCCCGGTGATCGGATTGATGAATTCGAAGACGATCTTGGCCTCCATCTCAGGTGCGGCCCACCACACGTCATCGCCCGCGCGAAATCTCAGGTTGGCCAGCATCCACGCGTTGAGGAAGGGATTGCCGAGATCGAGGCGTCGGGGCAACGGGACGTTGTCGCGGCGCTTGTAGACACCCACCTCGGCCCCGATACCGCCGGGGAAGTCGTCCAGGCCGAGGAACCGCTGACACCGCCCCTTCCAGAGCTGGATGACCACATCCTGGCCGCGCACCTGGCGTTCGATGACCTCGGTGCGGTAGCCCGGCCACGCCAGATTCTCGAAGCAGGGCAGCGACTCGCACGCCTTGTCCCAGCCCGGAGAGGTTCCGTCGAAGTGGTAGCCGCGGGCATCGGTGGTCTTGACGGTCCGCCAGTCCATCGCGGCAGCGGAGGTCCAGAGATCCTGACCCGTTGACGATCTGATCACCAGGTCGCCGGAGTCGGACATGACCGCGAACGCGCCCGGCTGACCCGCGGTCTGCGAGGCCCAGACCCGATGTCGATCCTCGGTGTAGGCGACCAGATTGCCGTCGCGCTGCATCAGCACGTATGCGACCCCGTTGGCCGGGGCGGTGCGGACTTCATGGCGAAGCTCGTGGAAGCTCGTACGGATGGCCAGGCTGCCTTGTCCGACCTGCAGCTGGGCGTCGTTGCCGGCGGACGCCAGTCCGATGTCTTTGGTTAAACGCTCTCCGGCACGGAGCGTCTTCAGGACGGTTTCACGGGTCATGAACCAAGGGAGGGGCGACCGCGGCCAGCAGATACCTTAAACCTCGTATGAGGTTCGGTCAGTGTCGGGTCACGTTCGGTCAGGACTTCCAGCCGATTTCGAGGATCTCGACCTGCGGGACCCGAGGCTGGTGGATGGTCGGGGTGAAACATCTGGTCACCGCGGGGCTGGCGGCAACGCTCCAATCATCTGGGAGCAGCAGCTGGGAAACCTCGCGGGAGCATCGTTCGAGATCGCGCAGCAGCCAGTCGTACGCGATCCGGTTGCCGATCTGTCGCGTTCCGGTCATCGACATGTCGGTCAGCAGCAGCCGCTGGACGCGGCGGACGTCGTCTCGGAGCTTTTCGCGCCGAGCCACCTGACGCATTTGCTCTACCAGTTCGTCGAGCTCGGAGGGTTGGTCGAGGCGCTCCACCGCCCACGCCTGCCAGCGGCGTAGGTGACGAAGGGCGAGGCGCCGAAAGGGCGGGATGGCGAGGAGGGCACGCAGCGCGATGAGCGTGCCGACCAGGGTCAGCCCGATCACGTTCTCGTACATGACGATCACCTCCCGTCGCTGGGACCGGCATCGTCCAATCTAGCCGCAGCCAACGCGTCAGGCGGTGCCGAATTCGACGGAGTCGGTGACCCAGGCCAGGGCCTGTTCGCTGAGCGTGAAGCCGAGTCCCGGCCGGTTGGGCACGAACATCCGCCCGTCGCGCGTCTCCAGTCGCTCGTTGAACAGGGGATTGAGCCACTCAAAGTGCTCGACCCACGGCTCGCGGGGGTACGCGGCCGCAAGATGGAGATGGATCTCCATCGCGAAGTGCGGAGCGAGCTGCAGCCCAGCCTGATCGGCCAGGTGCGCCAGCCGCAGGAATGGTGTGATGCCGCCGATCCGGGGCGCGTCGGGCTGGATGATGTCGACGGAGCGGTGGTCGATCAGGTTGATGTGCTCGGCGACGCTGGACAGCATCTCGCCGGTGGCGATCGAGGTGTCGAGCGCCACCGCGAGTTGGGCGTGACCTTCGGCGTCGTACGCGTCGAGTGGCTCCTCGATCCAGACCAGACCGAACTGTTCGAGCACCCGGCCGAAGCGCATGGCCGTGGGGCGATCCCATTGCTGGTTGGCGTCGACCATCAGCGGCACGTCGTCGCCCAGGTGTTCACGGATGGCCGTAACCCGGGTCAGGTCGATCCGGCTGTCAGGCTGGCCGACCTTGATCTTGATGCCGCCGATGCCCTCGGCCAGCGACTGGCTGGCCCGCTCCTTCACCTCCTCGATCGAGGCCTGCAGGAAGCCGCCCGAGGTGTTGTAGGTCGGCACGGAGTCGCGATAGGCGCCGAGCAGCTTGGCCAGCGGCAGGCCCGCCCGCTTGGCTTTCAGGTCGTACAGCGCGATGTCGAGGGCAGCGATGGCCTGAGTCGCCACTCCGCTCCGGCCGACTGATGCGCCGGCCCACAGGAGCTTCTGGTAGACCCGGCCGATGTCATTGGGATCTTCACCGAGCAGGCCGTCGGCGACCTCCCGGGCGTGGGCGTACTGGGCCGGTCCGCCGGCGCGCTTGGAGTAGCTGAACCCGAGACCGTGGTGCCCGTCCTCGGTGGTGATCTCGGCGAACAGGAAGACGATCTCGGTCATCGGCTTCTGCCGGCCGGTCAACACCTTGGCGTCGCTGATCGGCGTCGACAGGGGGAGAGTGAGGGTGGACAGCCTGACGTGGCGGATCCGGTCGGCCGTCACGACCATGGGGCGGGATTGGAGAATGGTCACCGTTGGCTCCGTCCGCGTACGCCGGCGATGGCGAGGTCGGCGCGATCGGACAAGGCGGTCAGATCGGCGCCCGGAAGGAGCGCGTCGACCACCAGCGCACCACTCAAGCCGACAGCCACCGCACCCCGGTCCAGGTAAGCGCTAACCTCATTCAGCTCGACCCCGCCGGTGGGCATCAGGGGGATGTCCGGCAGGGGTCCGCGAACGTTGTCGAAGTAGTCGAGACCGCCGACCGGTCCGATCGGTGACACCTTGACAGCGGGCACTCCGCCGTCCCAGGCATCGAGAATCTCGGTCGGAGTCAGGGCCCCAGGGATGAACGGAATCCCGCGCTTCGTGGCTGCGGCGACCAGCGGCGGACGAAAGACCTGACTGACCAGGAAATGCGCGCCGGCATCGATCGCTTCCTCGACCTGCTCCATTGTGCGGACGGTGCCGATTCCGACCAGTAGGTCGTCGGGGAGCAAGGCGAGAACGTCTTTCATGGCCTCGATCGCGCCAGCCGTCGTCAGGGTGAATTCGACACAGCGAAAGCCCGCTTTGTAGAGGATCTCCGACACCGGGACGAACGCATCCGCGTTCGGCGCCCGCAGAATCGCGATCACCGGATTCGGGGCCAGGGCCTCAAGAACGTCATTCACGAAGTTAGCTCTCCTTCGTCAGATGCAGGGGCTGGGGATGCTCAACTCTAACCTGAGCGCTACAGATATGTACAGCTGATCCCTACTTGGCAGACGTCTACACATGTGTCAAGGTGACGGTATGAAAGCCAATTGCCCATCGACCCGCCGCAGTCAGAGGCTGGGGTAGTGGTGCTGAGATCCGACGGGCGCCATCAGTTCCAGCGTGTGTTTGGCGCTGCGCAGGGTCTCCAGGATTTCCTCCGCCCGACCCTCCGGCAATCGGGAGACCGGGACCGAGCAACTGATCGCATCCAGGTAGACGCCGCCAAATTGCAGGGCGACGGCGAAGCACACCGTCCCCAGCACGTTTTCCTCGCGATCCATGGCGTAGCCGGTGACCCGAGCTTCCTCCAGTTGCGACCGCAGCTCATCGAGGTCGATCACCGTATGCGGGGTCAGGGGCGCCAGTGTCGCGGGGAGGTGGTCAGCCAGCGCCGTCTCGCCGCCGGTCCGGAGCTGCTCGGCGAGCAGGGCTTTACCCAACGCCGTCGTGAACGCGGGCAGTCGACGGCCCACCCGGCTGAAAGCGCGCAGGTACTGGCTGGACTCGTGGGTGGCGAGATAGACGACGTCGGTGCCCTGGAGGCGGCCGTAGTGGATGGTCTCGTCCAGCTGGCTGCTGAGCAGCCCGATCTGCGGCTGCACGATGCGCAGGATCGGGTCAACGTCGAGATAGGTGGTGCCCGCGAGCAAGGCTTGAATCCCAATGCTGTAGAGGGTTCCGGTGGGATCGGTGCGCACCCAACCGCGGTCGACCAAGGTCTTGATCAACGCGTAGACGCTACTTCGCGGAGCCTTCAGGGCGTCGCTCAGCTCACGCAAGCGCATCGACTGGTGGCGGCGTGCGGCCAACAGCTCGAGCAGCTCGACGGTGCGGGCGGCGGACTTCACCTCGCGTACGCCGCCGCCGTCGGTCGGCTCGACGGATTCTCCGCCCGGAGACCCGGCTGCACCCAACACTACGGCGATCCTCCCTCGTCGAACCCGACCTGGGGTGACCGTACCAGCCGCATCGGACGGTCGAGCCTGTTGACACCAAACCTCACCTGATTTATCGTTTCGGAAAACGCTTTCACACTCAAAGGCGAAGGGAAAGACCATGGCAGTAACCCGTAGACAATTTCTGATTGGAGCCGGTTTGGCGGCGGCGGCCACCAGTGGTGGGCTGGCAGCGTGTGCCCCCGGTTCGGGTGGCGGTTCGAAGAGCGGTGGTGATGGTACGAACCTGGCCTTGGCGTGGTGGGGGAACCCGACGCGGAACAAGAACACCCAGGCGGAGATCGATGCCTACCTGAAGGCCAATCCCACGGTGAAGATCCAGCCGCAGCCGGGCGATTTCGCCAGCTACTGGGAGAAGCTGGCGACCCAGACGGCAGGCGGCACCGCTCCGGACATCATCCAGATGGACATGGCCTACATCGCCGAGTACGGCGCTCGGGGCGCGCTGCTCGATCTGGGTAAGGTCGACGTGTCGAAGTTCGTCGAGGGCACCGTCGACTCCGGCAAGATCGACGGCAAGCTCGTGGGAATCAATGCCGGCATCAACAGCTTCATCCTCGATGCCAACCCGGCCGTCTTCGAGAAAGCCAAGATGGACATCCCGGACGACACCACCTGGACCTGGGACGAGATGATGGCGGTGTCCACCGAGGTGGCCGCCAAAGCGGGCGTGCCGTTCGGTGTGGCCCAGATCTTCGGCTCGGACGCGATGTTCGGCACGTGGCTCCGGCAGAACGGCAAGGAACTGTTCACCGCGGACGGCCCGGGGTTCGAGATCTCCGACGCCGAGGCGTGGTTCGACATGATGGTCAAGTTCGAGAAGGCCAAGGCCATCGGATCGGCTCAGCAGATCAGCGAGGAAGGGCAGGGCCCATCGGCCAAGCCGCTGGACCAGAGCGCGATCGTCATCGGGAAGGCCGCCATGCAGGCCTCCAACACCAACCAGTTGGAAGCGATCAATGCGGCATCGGGGAAATCGATGAAGATGCTGCGGGCACCCAGCCTCACCGGCAAGGCGACCGACCGCAAGGCTTGGTACAAGGCGAGCATGCTGTGGTCCGTGTCGGCCAAGTCGAAGAACCCGGAGGCCGCGATCGCCTGGGTCAACTGGTGGGTCAACTCCACCGAGGCCGTCGACATCGATAAGGCGGAGCGGGGCATCCCGGCGAACTCCGAGCTCCAGACCCATATCCAGCCCATGTTGTCCCCCGCCCAGCAGACGGTGTCGAAGTTCATCGTCGACATCAAGCCCGAGCTGGCCGCGACCCCCATCGCTCCGCCGCCCGGCGGTGGCACGTTGGTCGAGGTCATGTTCCGCAACCAGACCGATGTCCTCTTCGGGCGGTCGAGCGTGGCCGACGCCGCCAAGAAGTTCGTCGACGAGCTCAAGTCGAACATCAAGGTGTGACCGATGAGCGCCATCTCTGAGCTGTCTCATCTGAAGGTCAGTAAGGCCAAGACTCCAGAAGAGCGCGCGGCCCGTCGGAAGGAGACGGGCCGCGACAACAAGGCCGGCTATCTGTTCTTGCTGCCCTGGCTGATCGGGCTGGTCGTGATCACCATTGGGCCGTTGCTGGCCTCGTTGTATCTGTCGTTCACCGACTACAGCCTGATCCAGGCCCCGAAGTGGATTGGTCTGGAGAACTACGTCCGGATGCTCGGCGACGACCGGCTGCACAATGCGCTCAAGGTCACGTTCATCTACGTCTTCGTGTCCACTCCGCTGCAATTGATCCTCGCGCTAGCCGTTGCCATGCTGCTGAACGAAGGCATGAAGGGTCTGCCGTTCTACCGGTCGATCTTCTATCTGCCGTCGATGCTCGGCAGTTCGGTGGCCATCGCTTTGCTGTGGCGGCAGATCTTCGGCACCGAGGGACTGGTGAATCAAATCCTCCGGCTCGTCGGCGTGGACGCCAACACCGGCTGGGTCTCCGACCCGAAGTACGCCCTGTCGACGATCATCTTGTTGCACGTCTGGACGTTCGGCTCACCGATGGTGATCTTCTTGGCCGGTCTGCGGCAGATCCCGGGTATGTACTACGAGGCGGCGGCCTGCGACGGGGCGACAAGAAGGACCATCTTCACCAAGATCACGCTGCCGCTGCTGTCGCCGATCATCTTCTTCAACCTGGTGCTGCAGATCATCGGCGCCTTCCAGGCTTTCACCCAGGCGTTCGTAGTCTCGGGTGGGACCGGAGGCCCCTCGGACTCGACCATGTTCTACACGGTGTACCTGTACCAGAAGGGCTTCGGGCAGTTCCAGATGGGCTACGCCGCGGCCATGGCCTGGCTGCTGGTCATCATCATCGCGGCCTTCACCGCGGTCAACTTTTTCGCCTCAAAGTATTGGGTGTTCTACGGTGACTGATCTCCAGATTCCCGCCAACAGCGCGCCGGCCGCGATCGCCGGCCCCACGCCCGAGAAGCAGGTCCAGCGTGGTCCCAGCTGGTCGGACCGAGGCCGTTCGATCATCAAGCACGTGCTGCTGATCGCCGCCAGCCTCCTGATGATCTATCCGGTGCTGTGGATGTTGGTCAGCTCATTGCGCCCGACCGATGTCATCTTCCGCACTCCCGGCCTCTGGCTCAACGACGTCTTCGTCAAGAACTACACCGAGGGCTTCTTCGCACTGGAAAGCCCCTTCGGCCACTACATGATCAACTCGGCCATTGTGGTGATCGGAGCGATCGCAGGGAACCTGTTCTCCTGCTCGTTGGCGGCCTACGCCTTCGCCCGGCTCAAGTTCCGGCTGAAGACGCTGTGGTTCGCGATCATGTTGATGTCGATCATGCTGCCCATCCACGTCGTCGTGGTGCCGCAGTACATCATCTTCAACAAGCTGGGCTTCGTGAACACGTTCGTCCCGCTGATCCTGCCCAAGTTCCTCGCGACCGAAGCGTTCTTCGTCTTCTTGATGGTTCAGTTCATCCGCGGCATCCCCCGCGAGCTGGACGAGGCCGCCGTCATCGACGGCTGCGGTCACTGGCGGATCTTCACGCGGGTGATGCTCCCGCTGATGGGCCCGGCCATCGCCACCACGGCGATCTTCACCTTCATCTGGACCTGGAGCGACTTCTTCACCCCGTTGATCTACTTGACAGATCCGATCGCCTACACCGTCCCGGTCGCGCTCCGCTCGTTCTTGGACGCCACCGCCGGCAGCAACTGGGGAGCGATGTTCGCCATGTCGATCCTGTCCCTGATCCCGATCTTCCTGGCCTTCCTGTTCGGCCAACGATTCCTGGTCAAGGGGATCGCCACCACCGGCGGCAAGTAGTGCGCCAGCTCGGTCCACTCCGTGGGCCGATCGTCATCAATCGCGAAAGGCACCACCCGTGAGTTCCCAACGACGCTACGTCGTGGTCGGCACCGGCAATCGAGTTCGGATGTATCTCGATGCCATGGTCGGCGCGCACCGCGACGACGCCGAACTGGTCGGCCTGCTCGAGCCCAACCCCGGTCGGCTGGCGGTGCACGTGCACCGGCTGACCGAGGACGGCCTCGATGTCAGCCGGCTCGAGACCGGGCATCCGGACGACCTGGAGCGGGTGATCGCCGACACCCAGGCCGACCGGGTGATCATCACCTCGCCCGATTTCACCCACGCCGGGCTGATCGTCCGGAGCCTGGACGCTGGGGCGGACGTGGTGGTCGAGAAGCCGCTCACGATCGACCCGGAGAGTACGCGCCGGATCGCCGAGGCGGTGACCCGTTCCGGTCGGCAGGTCGTGGTGACGCACAACTATCGCTACTCGCCACGAAACTCGGGCCTGAAGGAGTTGATCAAGAGCGGGGCAGTCGGCACGCCGCTCTCGGTCACCTTCGAATGGGTGCTCGACACCGCGCACGGTGCCGACTACTTCCGGCGCTGGCACCGGGACAAGATCAACTCGGGCGGGCTCTTGATCCACAAGGCCTCGCACCACTTCGACTTGATCAACTGGCTGCTCAGCGATGCACCGACCCAGGTGTACGCGCGGGGCGGGGTGCGGTTCTACGGTGCGGAGAACGCCGCCGCTCGTGGGCTGCCCGACCGTCCCGAGCGCGGGACCCACGACGGTCCGCACACGCCGTGGGAACTGGACCTGAGTCAGGACCCCCAGCTCAAGGAGCTTTACCTCGACAACGAGGCCTATGACGGCTACCGCCGCGACCAGGATGTTTTCGGGCCCGGTGTCACGACCGAGGACAACCTCGCGGTGATCGTCGACTATCAGTCCGGAGCGACCCTCAGCTACTCACTGAACGCCCACTCCCCGTGGGAGGGCTACCGGATCTACGTCAACGGCACCGAGGGGCGGGCCGAGCTCGAAGTGATCGAACGGGCCGCCGTGCTGACCGACGACCGGGGCAACGTCGTGCTCGATCCGAGTGCGCATCCGGAGTCGTCGATCCGCACGGGTGGTCAGCGGCTAACCCTCCAGCGCCATTGGGAGTCGGCGCAGGACATCAAGATCGAGGAGGGCGCCGGCGGTCACGGCGGGGGAGACGCCCTGCTGCTCGCCGACGTCTTCGTCGGCCCGAGCGACGACTGGCTGGAGCGGCCGTCGAACTGGGTCGACGGCATCCGCTCGATCGCGGTCGGCATGGCCGGCAACGAATCGCTGCGGACGGGCCTGCCGATCAAGGTCGCCGACCTCGAGCTCGGGGTCGATCTGACGCGCTGACCCGAAGGTGATCTTGCCCTTCGACGGGCCCAACGATGCTGAGTGTCATCCCTTGGACCCGTCGAAGGGCCTCCTGTCTCCAGGGGCCGGTGGAAGTTTCGTCCGCCGATCCTGTCGGGTGAGGTGGCGGAGCTTTTCGTTCCCTGAGCTTGTCGAAGGGCAGGCTCAGGGCGCGGTTTGCCGGTCGGCTCGTTTCGATGGGTGCGGCAAAGCTTTTCGTTCCCTGAGCTTGTCGAAGGGCAGGCTCAGGGCGCGGTTTCGCCGGTCGGCTCTTTTCGGTGGGTGCGGCGGAGGTTTTCGTTCCCTGAGCTTGTCGAAGGGCAGGCTCAAGGCGCGGTTTGCCGGTCGGCTCGTTTCGATGGGTGCGGCGGAGCTTTTCGTTCCCTGAGCTTGCCCTTCGACAGGCTCAGGGCGCGGTTTGCCGGTCGGCTCGTTTCGATGGGTGCGGCGGAGCTTTTCGTTCCCTGAGCTTGCCCTTCGACAGGCTCAGGGCGCGATTTCGCGGTCTGCTCTTTTTGGTGGTGCGGCGGAGCTTTTCGTTCCCTGAGCTTGTCGAAGGACAGGCTCAGGGCGCGGTTTCGCGGTCTGCCCGTTTCGTTCGGTGCGGCGGAGCTTTTCGTTCCCTGAGCTTGTCGAAGGGTGGCTGGGGTTGGCGTGTTGATCTTGCCCTTCGACAGGCTCAAGGCGCGGTTTCGCGGTCTGCCCACGTCGCGTTCGGTGTGGCGGAGCTTTTCGTTCCCTGAGCTTGCCCTTCGACAGGCTCAGCGCGGTTTCGCGGTCTGCTCTTTTTGGTGGGTGCGGCGGAGGTTTTCGTTCCCTGAGCTTGTCGAAGGGCAGGCTCAGGGCGCGGTTTCGCGGTCGGCTCTTTTCGGTGGGTGCGGCGGAGGTTTTCGTTCCCTGAGCTTGCCCTTCGACAGGCTCAGGGCGCGGTTTCGCGGTCTGCTCTTTTCGATGGGTGCGGCGGAGCTTTTCGTTCCCTGAGCTTGCCCTTCGACAGGCTCAGGGCGCGGTTTCGCCGGTCGGCTCTTTTTGGTGGGTGCGGCGGAGGTTTTCGTTCCCTGAGCTTGTCGAAGGGCAGGCGCAGGGCGCGGTTTCGCGGGCCCAGGGGGTAAAGGTGGCGGTCAGGAAGTCGAAGGCCTCCTCTTGCATCGGGCGATCGAAGGCGTGGTCACCGGGGGTGAAGGAGCCGCGGTAGCGACCTGGTTCGGGGTGCAGAGCCAGCAACCGGCGGTGGGCGGCCTCCATGCCCTCGATGGGAAAGAGTGGGTCATCGCGGCGGTACTGGACCAGGAACGAGGCTCGGGCCAGCCGGGTGAGGTCGGGCCAGTCGGAGAAGGACCGTAAGCCGGGGGCATTCAGCAGCCAGGAGTGACTGTCCAATAACGACGGGACGAGGGAGTCGAAGGTCGCCATCATGCACGCGACCACACATGCCCTGATCCGATGGTCGAGCGCGGCCAGCAGCAGGCTGCGCCCGCCGCCACCGGAGAAGCCGAAGGTCGAAAGCCGGTCGGGATCGACGCCGTCAATGGTCGCGAGAACGTCGAGTGCGACCAGATCATCGGTCAGCACCGCTCCGGTAAGCGTCTGCCCAAGAGTGCCGGCGGCCTTGGCGATCGTGTCCTCGTGCAGGCCGGACGCGAGATCGAAGCGCTCGTCCTCATCCGGGATTACCCCTTGCTCACGCCACAGAGCCTCATACGCCTCCAGGAGCCCGGCCAGCCGAGACGTGGGGCGGCTGAGGTCAAAGCGTCGGCTGCCCCAGGAGAACGTGTCGTGCACCAGGACGGCGAAGCCGCGCCTGGCCAGTTCGTTGGCCGGCGAATGCCCGGAATACCACTGAGCCCGCAGCCGGCGGGCCTGTGGACGGGCCCGATCACCAAGATCGACAAGCTGTTCACCGCCGACCGATCGCACCCCGCCGTGGCAGTGCATACCCACCACACCGGGAAGATCTCCGGTCAGCCCGACCGGTCGCAACAGCCAGGCCGTCGTCTCCGGACCGAGTCCGACCGACCAACGCAACTGACGGATCTCCACCTCGTCACACAGTTGGCGATCGACCTCGGTGATCACCGGAGTCGACTGCGGACCGATGACCCCGAGCAGTCGGCCGAGCGCGGTCATCTCCGCCGTCGGCCCCTCGAACGGCGGTCCATCGCGGACGAAGGCCGGCCAGTCCTCGTAGCCGGCGATCGGATTCGGGTCGCGCTCTGGTCCGGCCTCGCTCATCGATCACTCCCGTCCCCGAGGTTGCCTTCGACCGGATCGTATCGTGTATGGTGTGAGAAAGCGCTTTCTCGACGCTTTCCCTGGTCCTAGAAATGCCGAAGGAATGCCCAGACCATGTCTGAATCTGACGCCGCCGTCCAGAGCCCCATTCGCATCGTGGTGACCGGAGGCGGCGGCCGACTCGGACGCAGCGTCGTGGCCGGTCTCCGCGAGGCCGGGCACACGGTCATCTCGGTCGATCGCCAGGCCGATGCCGCCGACCCGGACAGTGCGCAGGCCGATCTGCTGGACGCCGAGGCGGCGCGAGCCGTGTTCACCCGGAGCGCGGCCGACGCGTTGATTCACCTGGCCGCCATCGCCACCCCGTTCAGCGCTCCCGAGCCGACCATCCTGAAGACCAACACGATGCTCGCGTACACCGTCGTCCAGGCCGCGATCGAAGCCGGCATCGGCCGGGTGATCGTGGCCAGCAGTCCAACCGTCTACGGCTACGGGTCACCGGCGGGTTGGGTGCCGGAGTCGTTGCCCCTCGACGAGACCTCGCCGACCCGACCGTGGAACGCGTACTCACTGTCCAAGCTCGGGGCCGAGAACGTCATGGCGATGTTCGCCGCCCAGCTCGGTGACCAGGTCCGGCTCGCCGCCTTCCGGCCGTGTTTCGTGATCGCTCCGGAAGAGTGGCGCGGTGCGCTCACCCAACAGGGCCACACGGTCGCCGCGCGACTGGCCGATCCTGCGCTGTCCGCACCGGCCCTGTTCAACTATCTCGACGCGCGCGACGCCGCGTCCTTCATCCTCCGGCTGCTGGACCGGATGGACGCCATCCCCAATGGCGAGACCTTCATCGTTGGCGCCGATGACGCCTTGGCCGAACAGCCACTGGCCGAGCTGATGCCGCACTATCACCCGGGCACCGGGCCGGCTGCCGCTGCGTTGACCGGCACCTCGCCAGCCTTCTCCAACGCCAAGGCCAGGCGGCTGCTCGGCTGGTCTCCCGAGCACACCTGGCGGGACGAACTAGTGATCACCGACGACCACGAGGCCGCGGCCGTCGCCCCGCAGGTGAGCCGGTGAGCGGGCCGGCGGAGGGCGCCGCGGTTCAGCTGGCCGAGCTTCGGACGTCCTGGCACGAGCTCGCGTTGGCCCGTCCGTGGGCCGCCGACGTGACGACCATTCACGTGGTCGGGGTCCAGGTCACCGACAGCACCGGCGCCGTGGGCACGGGCCTCTCCTGGACGCCGACCATCGGCGCCCACGCCGTCCGCGCGTTGCTCGACCACGACATCTCCGACGCGGTGCTCGGCGGGCCGGTGGATCCGGAGGTCGTCTGGCCCCGGCTGTGGCACCGACTGCACGAAGCCGGATCGGGCGGCCTGACCACCATCGCGATGAGCGGCCTCGACCTGGCGCTGTGGGATCTCGCGGGACGCCGCCGCGGGCTCTCGGTAACGAACCTGATCGGCCGGCGCCGCGACGAGGTCACCGTCTACGGCAGCGGGGTCAACCTGCACTATTCGATCGATGAACTTCTGGCCCAGGTGCAGCGCTGGCTGGCCGCCGGATTCCCGGCGATCAAGATCAAAGTCGGGAAGCCCGATCTGGCTGAGGACTGCGAGCGGGTCGCCGCCGTCCGGGCGGCGATCGGACCGAACACTGCCCTGATGATCGACGCCAACCAGCGCTGGGACCTCGACCAGGCGACCACGGCCATGACGGCATTGGAGGAATTCGATCCGGCCTGGATCGAGGAACCGTTGCTGGCCGACGACCTGGCCGGTCACGCCGAGCTCCGACACCGCATCCAGACCCCGATCGCCCTGGGGGAAAACCTGCACACGGTCTACCGGTTCCGGGACGCGATCGACGTCGGCGCCTGCGACATCATCCAGCCGAATGTGGTCCGCGTCGGCGGCATCACTCCCTTCCTCCGGATCGCCGCCCTGGCCGCCGAACGCGAGATCACCCTGCATCCGCATCTCCTACCGGAGATCTCCGGCCAAGTCGCCCTCACGCTTGACCCGCCGGCCATGGTGGAAGACGTCGAGGATGCATCGTTCGAGGCGCTCGGCCTGCTCTCCGGCCCGTCGCCCGTGGTGATCGACGGCGCTCGGATGCGCTCCACCGGCACCATCGGCCTCGGTCTGGAGCTCCGGCCATGAGCGACCGGCACACCGAAGACCCGGCCCGGCTGATCCTGGTCGGGGTTGGCGGCTACGGTCGGATCCACGCCGAACGGATCGGCCGGTTGCACGCCGGCGGCACCGTCGAGCTGGTGGCAGCGGTCGACCCGATCCTCGACCAACCTCCCGCCACCATCGCGGGAACCGCCATGTACCCCGACCTGCCCCAAGCCTTGGCGGCGGTCGGATCGGTGGACATCGTGGTCATCGCGGCCCCGATCGGCGAGCACGTCCGGTTGGCCGAGCTGGCCATGGACGGCGGCGCCGACGTCTATCTGGAGAAGCCCCCGGTCGCCGCGTACGCGGACTTCCTCCGGCTCCTCGAGGCCGAGCAGCGCACCGGCCGGGTGGTCCAGGTCGGATTCCAGAGTCTTGGCTCGCGCGGGCCCGATCTCCTCCGGGCCGACGCCTTCGGGCTCGGCCAGATCGTCAAGGTGAGCGCGACGGGCGCGTGGTCGCGAGCGGTCAACTACTGGAGTCGGTCGCCGTGGGCCGGCCGACGCAACCTGGCCGGCCAACCAGTGGTCGACGGCGTGGTCACCAACCCCCTGGCTCACGCCAGTGCGACGGCCCTCGCGGTGGCGAGTTGCCGCGCTGCCGCTGACGTGCTGAGCGTGGACACCGACCTCTATCGGGCGAACGCGATCGACAGCGATGACACGTCGGTGGTCCGGATCCACACGGCATCCGGTATGACGGTGACCTGCGCATTCACGGTGTGTGCCGCGGTCCAGCAGGAAGCCGTGATCCACCTCGAGGGAACGCGCGGCACCGCCGATTACAGCTACACCGTCGATCGGCTCGACCTGAGCATCGACGGGCAGTCAAAGACGGTTAGCGTCGATCGCGAGGATCTGCTGGAGAACCTGATCGCGTTCCGGCGGGGCGCGGCCGCGCTCCTCGTGCCCCTGGCCAGCACCGGCGCCTTCATGCGGGTGCTCGACGCGGTGGCCCAGGCCGGCGAACCGGTGCGGGTCGATCCGCGGGTGATCACCTGGTCGGGCGAGGGACCCGACCGTACGCCGGTGATCCCCGGTATCGAGGAAGCCCTGCTCAGTGCCGCGGAGTCCGATTCGACGTTCACCGAACTGG
This sequence comes from uncultured Actinomycetota bacterium, assembly GCA_963731295.1. Lineage (GTDB taxonomy): Bacteria > Actinomycetota > Actinomycetes > Propionibacteriales > Propionibacteriaceae > Microlunatus. The sequence goes on along the minus strand of CAVSUP010000001.1, from coordinate 1,458,144 downwards.
AACTGCCCTGGACCCACCGCGGCCGCGACACGGTCGTCGTGCGCGGACAGGTCGGCGAGGACGAGGTGCTCGCGTACGTCGATGGGCTGGGCACGATCGCCACCTCGACCCCGCGCCCCTACCTGCACCCGGTGCGGACCCGCAGCGGTGTCGTCGTCTCGGCGACCCATCCGGCCGACCACGACTGGCACACCGGGGTCGGGATGGCCATTCCGGACGTCAACGGCACCAACTTCTGGGGTGGCGGGACCTATGTCCACGGCCGCGGCTACGCAATCGAGAACGACCATGGCGTCGTCATCGGTGGACCGGTGGATCGCGAGGACGCCGGCTTCCGGCAGCAGCTCGACTGGGTCGGGTCCGACGGTCGGCGCGAGCTGGTCGAGCAGCGCGCCGGTCTCCTGGTCCGAGTGCGGCCCGCACCGATGGGAGCTGCGATTCGCCAGTTCGATCGCCGCCGATCACCCGGTCCGCCTCGGCTCGCCCGGCAGCAAGGGCCGGGTCGGCGGCGGCTACGGCGGATTCTTCTGGCGCTTCCCGCGTTGCGAAGACGTGGACGTCTTCACGGCGTCGGCGCGGGGGGAAGAGGGGGTGCACGGCACGGTCGCCCCCTGGGTCGCCTGGTCGGCCGACTTCGGCGCGGGTCCGGGGACGAGCGGACCGGCCACCGTCATCATCACGTCCGCTGAGGCGGCTGAGCACGGCGATCCCTGGTTCGTCCGGGTGGATGGCTATCCAGGACTCGGCTCGGCGCTTGCCTGGGATACGCCGGTGGACCTGGCCGCGGGGGAGACCCTCGCCCGGAGCTTCAGCATCCTGGTGATCGACGGTCGGCTCGATCTCGACGGCGTCACCGCCGCGCTGGCGGAGCGATGACCGCGGACGCCGATCGCGAGCAGAAGCGCCGGCGAGTGCTCGCCATCCTGGAGCGTCGGGGCGCCGATGCGGTGGTCCTCACCAGCGCCACCACCCTCAACTGGTACCTCGGCGGTGCGCGGACCCACGTCAGCCTGGCCGCCGATCCGGTGCTGGCGGTCCGGGTTGCCCCGGACGGCGACGAGGTGTGGCTGACCTCGAACGAGGCGCCCCGGCTGCTCGCCGAAGAGCTGCCGCCTGATGTCGTCATCCGTGGACGACGCTGGTACGAGGCGCTTCCGGCACTCGACGGCTGGTCTGAGGCCGACCTGGAGCGCGAGCTCTGGGCCGCACGCTGGCCGCTGCTGCCGAGCGAGACGGCGACCTTCCGGGCGCTCGGCGCTGACGCCGCGGCAGCCATCACCGCGGTCCTGATGACGGCTGAGCCGGCCTGGACCGAGCGCCGGGTGGCGGCGGACGTCACCCGGGGACTCGTGGCTTGCGGCGCCGACGCTCTGGTCGTGCTGGTCGGCGGGGCGAGCCGATCGACCCTGCCGCACCCGCTGCCGACCTCGGCCCGGATCGGGGACCGCGCGCTGGTCGTCGTGTGTGCTCGCCGACACGGGCTGATCGCCAACCTGAGTCGGCTGGTGGCCTTCGGTCCGCGTCCGGACGCCGAGCGGTCCCGCCAGGACGCGATCCTCTACGTCGAGCAGCAGGCGCTGGACGCCACGACGCCGGGGGCCCGCCTCGCCGACGTGCTGGCCACGATCGACAACGCGTACCAGACCGCCGGCTTCGGCGCCGACCACTGGCAGGGCCACCATCAGGGCGGCGTCGCCGGTTACGCAGGTCGCGACCCGCGGGCGAGTCCCGGCACCGATCACCAGATCAGCGTCGGTCAGGCCTTCGCCTGGAATCCGTGGGTGCCCGGGGCCAAGGTCGAGGACACCCTGCTGCTGGGCGACTCCGGCCTCGAGCCGCTGACCGTCGATCCGGCCTGGCCGGTGGTCGAGGTGGGTGGCCGCCTCCGGCCGGACGTGCTCCTGCGCTAGTGGTCGACCCGAACGATCAGCGGGGTGCTTTCTCGGAGCACGGGGATCCCGTGGACGGCTACCTGGGTGTCGGAGCCCAGGTCGTCGTCGAGCGCGAGCTCGATGGCCATCCGGCCGATCTGCTCGAGCGGCAGCGAGACCGTGGTCAGGGCCGGGGTGATGTCGCGGAGGCTGGAAATGTCGTCGAATCCGGCGACGGCCACATCCTGCGGGAGGCGTACGCCGGCGCTGCGCAGATATGCCATGGCGCCGACGGCCATGATGTCGTTCACGGCGAAGATCACCTCGATCTCACCCAGCCCTCGCCGGAGCAACTCGGCGGCGCCGAGGAAGCCGCCGTCGCGGGTGAAGTCGCCGGAGACCAGCCAGCGGTCATCGATCGGGTGTCCGTGTTCGGCAAAGGCCTCCGCGAATCCGGCGGCCCGGTCGCTCGCGGTAATCAGATCCGGCGGTCCGGTCAGAATCGCCGCCGAGCGGTAGCCGTGCTTGATCAGCCGGGCGCCGAGCGCGGCCGCGGCCTCCCGGTTGCGGATGTCGACCGTGCGAAAGGGCATGACGGGCTGGGAGACCATGGTGACCCGGCCGCCCGTCCGCTCGAACATCCGCAGCTCTTCACCGAGTTCTTGGCCCGCTTCATCGGTCGCCCAACGCGAGCCGACCATGATCACGCTGCGCGGTCGCTGGCCGCGCAACACCCGGACCAGCGCCGCCTCCCGGTCGTGGCGGCGTTCGGTCGAGCCGACGGTCACGATCAGCCCGCGCTCCTCGGCGGCGCGCATGACGCCGGACGCGATGCTCGAGAAGTAGGGGTCGGAGATGTCGGCGACCACCAGGGCCACCGTCGACGTGCCGCCCCGGGCGACGGCCTGGGCGGCCAGATTCGGGGTGTAGTTGAGGGTCCGGGCCGCAGCGAACACCCGCTCGCGGTACTCCGGGTTCACCTTGCGGGTGCTCCCGTTCAGCGCGCGGGATGCGGTCGCCAGGGACACTCCGGCCGCACGAGCGACCTCTTCGAGCGTGGACGCGCCCGAGCTGCGTTCGGGACTCACCGGATTCGGACCCCCTTTCCAGATCGGCGAATGGAAGGGTCCAGCGTCAGCGATCCGCTGGCCACCATCCGAAACCAGCGTGGAATGCGTCTTCCGGCACAGCGTACCCGACGATTGCGGTTATCTGAACGACCCTTGACATCTTTCTCAGCGCTCGCCTACTCTTATGGGAGAAAGCGCTTACCCAGGAGGAGATCGGTCATGACCATCAGCAGTTCACGTTCACCCGCAGTGCTGCGGATCGCCATGAACGGGGTGACCGGTCGGATGGGCTATCGCCAGCACCTCGTCCGCTCGATCCTGCCGATCCGCGACCAGGGCGGCATCACCTTGGCCGACGGCCGCCGGATCCAGGTCGAGCCCATCCTGGTCGGCCGCAACGAGGCCAAGATCACCGAGCTCGCTGAGCGGCACAAGGTGGAGCACTGGAGCACCGATCTCGATAGCGTGCTCGCTGATCCGTCGGTCGACATCGTCTTCGACGCTTCGATGACGAACCTGCGGGCGGCCACCCTGCGGACGGCGATTGCCGCCGGCAAGCACGTCTTCACCGAGAAGCCGACCGCGGAGACCCTGGATGAGGCGGTCGAGTTGGCCCGACTGGCCCGCGAGGCGGGCATCACCGCCGGCGTGGTGCACGACAAGCTCTATCTGCCCGGGCTCGTCAAGCTGCGCCGCCTGGTCGACGAGGGCTTCTTCGGCCGGATCCTCTCGCTGCGGGGCGAGTTCGGCTATTGGGTCTTCGAAGGGGACGGCCAGACCGCCCAGCGCCCCTCCTGGAACTACCGCAAGGAAGACGGTGGCGGGATGACCACCGACATGTTCTGCCACTGGAACTACGTGCTCGAGAATGTGCTAGGCCCGGTCCGTTCCGTCACCGCGAAGGCCGTGACCCATATTCCGACCCGCTGGGACGAGGCGGACAGTCCGTACGCGGCCACCGCGGACGATGCCTCGTACGGGATCTTCGAGTGCGAGACGCCGCAGGGCGACAGCGTGGTGGCCCAGATCAATTCCTCGTGGGCGGTGCGGGTGTATCGCGACGAGCTGGTCGAGTTCCAGGTCGACGGCACCCACGGTTCCGCCGTGGCCGGGCTGAACCGGTGCGTCGCCCAGCACCGCAGCCACACCCCGAAGCCGGTCTGGAATCCCGACCTACCGGTGACCGAGTCCTTCCGGTCGCAGTGGCTGGACGTCCCGGCCAACGCCGAGCTCGACAACGGCTTCAAGCTCCAGTGGGAAGAGTTCCTGGTCGATGTCGTCGCCGGGCGCGAACACCGGTTCGGCCTGCTGTCGGCCGCCCGCGGGGTCCAGCTGGCCGAGCTGGGCCTGCAATCGTCGGCCGAGCGCCGGACGATCGACATCCCGGAGATTGTGCTGTGACCGACCTTCTCCTCCCGGGAGCGACCGGTTCGCTCGAACGGTACGACCTTGCCGAGCCCGGCGCGTGGACCCGGCCGAGCGCGCCCATCGGCTCACGGATCGCGTACGCGGCGGCGCACGTGGTGCCGGAGGCGCTGGCCGACAACACCCCGGGTGCGCCGGCGGTGATCGACTGGGAGACCACGCTGGCCTACCGGCACGAGCTCTGGTCGTACGGACTCGGGGTGGCCGACGCGATGGACACCGCGCAGCGCGGCATGGGCCTGGACTGGCCGGCCACCCAGGAGTTGATCAAGCGATCGGCAACCGAAGCGGCTTCCGTCGGCGGCGCGCTCGCCTGCGGAGCCGGCACCGACCAACTCGATCCGGCGGCCGTACCGGCGGGGGAGGCCGGCCTACGAGTCGTCATCGATGCCTATCGCGAGCAGATCGACACGGTGGCCGGTGCGGGCGCCAACGTGATCGTGATGGCGTCGCGCGCCCTGGCGGCCACGGCCCGATCGGTCGAGGACTACCTCACCGTGTACGACACCGTGCTCGACGAAGTGGACCGACCGGTCATTCTGCACTGGCTCGGCCCGATGTTCGACCCGGCCCTGACCGGTTACTGGGGCAGTGATGACGTGAGCACGGCGACCCAGACCTTCGTCGACCTGATCAAGGCCCATCCGGGCCAGATCGAGGGCGTCAAGGTCTCCCTGCTCGACGCGGCCCACGAGGTGTCATTGCGGGCCACCCTGGCCGCGCTGGGTGACCCGGTCCGGATGTACACCGGGGATGACTTCAACTATCCCGAGCTGATCGACGGCGACGGCGAGCGCCACTCCGATGCCTTGCTGGGGATCTTCGCCGCGATCTACCCGGCCGCGTCCACTGCGCTGCAGGCCTACGATGCCGGTGACGACGCGCGGGGCCGGGCCATCCTCGACTCGACCCAGGAGCTCGGCCGGCACATCTTCAGCGCCCCGACCCTCTACTACAAGGTCGGGGTGGCGTTCCTGTCCTGGCTCAACGGCGCTCAGGCGGGCTTCAGCATGGTCGGCGGACTGCAATCGGGTCGGTCGATCCCGCATCTCGCCCAGACCTTCCGGCTCGCCGATCGCGCCGGGCTGCTGCTGGATCCGCCACTGGCGGCCCATCGGATGAACGCCCTGCTCGCCGTCCACGGAATTGCTGCCTGACATGGGTGACCTCAGCCGACTGTCCCTGAACACCGCCACGACGAAGGCGCTCAGCCTGCCTGAGGCCGTCGAGGCCGCGACCCGAGCCGGCCTCGGCTGGATCGGGCTCTGGCGCGACCGCGTCGCCGAAATCGGGGTCGGCGAGGCCGCCCGGATCATCAACGACGCCGGGCTGCGGGTGAGCTCGCTCTGCCGGGGCGGCTTTCTGACCGCAGCCGACGCGGCCGGTCAGCGGGCGGCGCTGGCCGACAACCGAGCGGCGATCGAGGAAGCCGCCGCCCTGGGGACCCGGGAGCTGATCATGGTCGTCGGGGGCCTGCCCGACGGCGACCGGGATCTGGTCGGGGCGCGAGCGCGGGTCGCCGACCGGCTGGCCGACCTGATCCCGTACGCGGCCGAGCACGACGTTCGACTGGTGCTGGAGCCCCTGCACCCGATGTACGCGGCGGACCGGGCGGTGCTGTCGACTCTCGGCCAGGCCCTGGATCTGGCCGCACCGCACCCGGTGAGCTCGGTCGGTGTGGTGGTCGATACCTTCCACGTCTGGTGGGACCCCGACCTGGCCGGCCAGGTCGCGCGGGCGGGACGCGAGGGTCGGCTGGCCAGCTATCAAGTCTGCGACTTCAACCTGCCGATCGCAGCCGACCCGCTGCTCTCTCGCGGGATGATGGGCGACGGGGTGATCGACTTCGCCACGATCACCCGGCTGGTCGACGAGACCGGCTATGACGGGCCGGTCGAGGTCGAGATCTTCAACGCCGACATCTGGGCCGCTCCGGCCGACGATGTGCTGGCCACCATGACGGAGCGCTGGAGCGACTTAGTGCTTCCGTGGCTGAAGGTCGGTTCGGCACCGGGCGTCGAGCTCGCTGGTGCGCGAACCCATGCCTGACCCTCGTCCGCGAAGTCAACCCGCGACCAGCAGCCGATTCCCGAGGTCGCTTGCACTGACCGCGACGTCGGACAACACGATCGATGCTCGCTGGTGTGGGCGATCCAGGTAGATCAGTGCTCCGTAGCCCGCGCTCATGCCGTCGTGCCAGGTGACGACCCGGCCGTCCGCCCAGTAGTTGAGCTGCCAGAACATCGCGGTCTGCTTGCCGTCTCGACCGGGTTGGGCCGCGATCAGCGGAGTCAGCGCGTCCAGCGCCTTGATCCCTGGAGCACTGCCGTCGAGGAGCGCGGTGGCCAACCGGGACAGATCCCGGGCGGTCGTGACGGCGCCCCCCGCCGGGGCGTACCCGCTCAAGATCCACGGCTCGACCGGTCGACCGGATGGGGCGTGCCCGCGGGCGACCAGTCGGCTCGTCTGAATCGCTGTATCGGTCATCCCGAGCGGCTGGAAGAGCCGGTTATGCATCAGGTCCGCGTACGGCATGCGGGCGGCGACGGCCACGGCCTGGCCGGCGAGGGCGGCGCCCACGTTGGAGTACGAGACGGTGCCGCGGGTGGTCAGCGGCGACATCCGGGCGTCGTCGAGCAACTGATCCAGACCCCGGTTGAGCGGATTGAGACCAAGGGGTTGGCGCCAGATCGCGCCGCGCACCACGGCGGAGCTGTCGCGGGGGAGACCGGAGGTGTGGGTCACCAGTTCCCGGATGGTGACCGAACCCACTGGCGCTCCGGTCAGGGGGAGATACGCCGACACCGGGTCGTCGAGGCGCAGCTCTCCTCGGGCCACCGCGTCGGCGACAACAAGTCCTGTCATGGCTTTGGTGATCGATCCGGCCTCGAACCGGGTCGTCTCAGTGCTGCCAAAGCCGGCCAGCCGTACGGGTTGCCGGGCGTTCAGGTCGACCACGGCAACGCCGAGGTTGTGGTAACCCACGACCCCGGCCAGCTCGGAGAGCAACTCCGGATCTCCGGTCCGATCGGCGGCCAGTCGCGGGGCCAGGGCGAACATCGCAGCGGCCAACAGGGCGGCGGTTAGCACCAAGATCACGAACGGTCTCCCGATCAGCGGGACCCCGACCCCCAAGATCACGGCGCCGATCCCGAGGGTCAAGGCGGTGTCCGGCCACGCTTGAGCGACGAGCAAGCCGCGAAGCAGCAGCGAGCCGCCGACCGCGGCAACGAGAGCCACGCGGATCAGTCGGTGTCGGGACCGGATCGGAGCGCATGCTCGGCTGCTCAGCCACAACTCGATCGGCGACCGGCGCCGGACCAGTAGCTGAACGAAGACGATCAAGGGCACTCCAAGCAGGACATAGCCGACCGGGGGCAGGTCCAGCAGCCAGGTCAGGCTGATCCAGGTGCCCGCGAGCACAGCGCCGGGCCCCGTACGCCAGCGCTCAGGTCGGTTGTCGCCGGGCCGTGGTCCGAGCTCGGTAGAAGCGACGGGACGGGCGCCTCTGACTGCGGTGATGGTCACGTCTCGACCATCCTCCGATCCGGTCGGGGCGACCATGGCCGCGAAGGACACCGGGTTGACGATCCCGGCCATCGACCGGTTCTACACTGAGCCATGGCGGGGAGTGATTGCTCATGAGCCAGCAGCGCATCGTCCTGGTCGCCTTCGACACCGCCCAGATCCTCGACGTCACCGGACCTCTCGAGGTCTTCTCGACCGCCTCCCGCTTCGTCCCGGCCGTCGCGTACGCCACCGAGGTCGTCAGCCCACCGGGCGGGATGGTGATGTCCAGCAGCGGACTGGCTTTCGCTTCAGCGGTGCTGGCCGAGTGCCAGGGCCCGATCGACACGCTCGTCGTCGCGGGCGGCCGGGACATGGACGCCGCGGTGGCCGACGCCGAACTGATTTTCCACGTCCGGCGTCTCGCCGGCGAGGCCCGACGGATCACCTCGGTCTGCTCCGGAGCGTTCGTGCTGGCGGCGGCCGGGTTGCTCGACGGCCGCCGAGCGACGACGCACTGGGCCGAGTGTGGCCTGCTGCGCGGCGGTTACCCGTCGGTCGATGTCGATCTCGACGCCATCTACGTACGCGACGGGAATGTCTGGACCTCGGCCGGGGTCACGGCTGGGATCGATCTCGCGTTGGCCCTGGTCGCGGACGACCATGGGCGACAAGCCGCTTCCCGGGTGGCCCGCCAACTGGTGGTCTACCTGCGCCGTTCTGGCGGCCAGGCCCAGTTCTCCAGCCTGCTCGCCGCGCAATCCGCCGAGACCGAACCCATCCGCGATCTGCTGTCCTGGCTGCCCGACCATCTCGGTGACGATCTATCCGTGGCCGGCCTCGCCCATCAGTCGCATCTGTCGGAACGCCAGTTCAGCCGGGTCTTTCGGGCCGAGGTCGGCACCACCCCGGCCGATCACATCGAGGCCGTCCGCACCGAGGCCGCTTGCCGACTGCTCGAGACCACGCGCTCGCCGATCGAGCAGATTGCCCGGACCTGCGGCTTCGGCAACCCGGAGACCATGAATCGGACCTTCCGCCGACGCTTGAACACGACGCCGGGCAGCCACCGCCAGCACTTCGGCGGGACGGTTTGACCCCCATGACAAGAGCCTTGCCCGGCTAACGTGGAGTGAGCACGACCTTGCCGATGTTGCGCCGCTCGGCCAGATAGCGATGGGCGTCGCCCGCCTCGTCGAAGCGGAAGGATTTCGCAATCACCGGACGCAGACGCTGGTGTGCGAGATCATCCAGCAACGGAGCGGTGATCCGATCCATACCGCCCTCGCGGCGCCACCAGCTGAGCAGGTTGAGACCGAAGACTCCGCGGTTCTGGTTCAGTAGTCGGCCGGCGTGCCACCAGGGCATGGTCGAGGTGGGGATCCGGAGCAGGCTGGAAATGGTGGCCCGCAGGTTGCGACCACGTTCGTCGAGGGCCTCCGACATGCCGTACATGATCAACCGGCCGCCCGGTCGCAGGGTGCGATAGTCCGTCCGGAACGACGTGGGTCCGAGCGCGTCCATGATCACGTCGACCCCCTCACCGTTGGTCAGCCGGCGGACTTCGGCCTGGAAGTCCTGGCTGCGATAGTCGATCGCGTGCTTCACCCCTTGGGCCTTGATGGCTTCGTGTTTGGCCGCCGAGGCGGTGCCGAAGATCTCCGCCCCGACGTTCCGGGCGATCTGGGTGGCCGCGATGCCGACGCCGCCGGCCGCACCGTGGATGAGCACCCGATCCCGATCCCGCAGGCCACCCATGATGATCAGGGCCGCGTACGCGGTGGCGTAGTTCACGCAGAACGCGGCGCCTTCGGCGTCGCTGAAATGGTCCGGCAGGGGGAGCACATCCCGCGCCCGAGCCACGGCCAATTCGGCCTGGCCGCCGAACTGGGTGCCGGCCATCACCCGCTGACCGACGGTCCAGCCTGAAACGCCATCGCCGATCGTCTCGATCACACCGGCCACCTCGTAGCCCAGAACACAGGGAGGCTTCGGTGCGGCCAGGTAGAGCCTCACGCGCGCCATCGTGTCGGCGAAGTTGAGGCCCGCCGCGTGGACGGAAATCCGGATCTCGCCGGGACCGGCGATCGGGTCAGGTCGGTCGAGCACCTGGAACACCTCGGGTCCACCGGCCCTGGTCATCACGACAGCCTTCATGGTCGAAACGTATCGCACCCGGAAAGTCGCCGGTGAGCCAATATCCTCCACGAGGCCGGTTTCAATTTCATCCGAATTTGCCGTGCGGAATCCTCTCAACGCGGCCGTCACCCACGGCCGCGGCCCTCCGATTAAAGGGTGAAGAATGGTGCCAGGGCAGGGTTCTCGAATCCAACACGATCACGGGCCCAGTGGGTCCGGAACGTATAGTCAAGCTATCGTCGCCCAGCGTTTTATCTGCTGTTTCGACACCATCGGAAACCGATCTCGAGAATGAGAGCGCCGATCAAATTCGGCTATAAAACTTTGTTAGATTGCTCTCAATCTAGTAAGGCCATCCTCTGGCGGCAAAATAGCACGATTAGGCAATAGCTGAGGCAACTTCGACTATTTGGTCAGCCGAGGTAGTTGCCAGGCACCCAGCGATGATTGGTCGTGTCTCGAGACGCTGCCCGACTCATCGACCGAGCGAAGCGGTCGGTCGACGACGGGTTCCGTGGGCTGACGGGCGGGAAATGGCGCATCAGTGAGGCCGGATGAGGGCCGGTCACGAATGCCGTTTCACGAGTGATCTGGCCTCGGCTCAAGGCGGCCGACCAGCTGCAACGGAAGTGATCACCGTCAGGGATGCGCCGCTCTTCGACGAGGGCTATCCCGCCCGCCGTCGTCGTGACGCTCAGGATGTGATGGGTGCCGTCATGGGCGAATCCCGCTTCTATCCAGTCAGCGATGGCCGGCTTGCCGAGGAGGATCATCGGATTTTCGGTCGGACGATCGGAGTTGATGACGTGGACCTCGGCATTCTCGGCGTACAAGGCGGCCTGATAGCCGGCATCGCCGGCCTCGATGGCCCGAGTGAGCCCGTCGAGGTCAAATCTGATCTGGGTACTCATGGGTCTCCTTGATCTGCCCCGCATGGCAGTGTGCACCCTGCACCCGTTTGGAAGAGTGTTTCGTGACCCCGAGCTCCCCCACGGCTCGAGGTCACGGCCACAGAAATCGGCGTAGCGACGATTGCTGTGAGACGTGGAAGGTGGCGTCAATTCCACCGGTCAACCATGCCGGAGTACCCCGGCGGACTTCATTGCAGCCGCCATCGAACGAGGTGCGTGGCAGCCCCGCGTCAGCGGCGAACAGGATGTTTCGAAATGTTATCTGGGCGTGCGCTCGAGCGCAGGTGACGTGCGGCGTCAGCGCGGCACTATCACTCCCAAAACGGCTGCTATGGACAGCGTGATAAATATATCTCGAAAATCTTCAAGAAGAAACCCCCTGAGCGAGGGTGGGCAACCCCGCACCCGCGCGGTAGCTGACGGAGGCCGTCGGAGCCACCGGGTCGGTTGCTCAGCCAGGCCGATACCGGATCGACCTGGACATCGCGCCCGGTCCGAACGCGTACGCGTTGCCCGCAGCTAAACGGAGACGCTCGGCGACCGATGCACCCCCAGGGCGGGCGGCGGTCTGGGCGGCAACCGCGCGATAAATTGCGAGTACCGTATTAAAGGAATGTGAATCTCCAGATCGTCAATGGAGGACGACTTCTAAGCGGTTGAATGATCGAGAACGGCACCGCGGCGGCTTTAGGTCCGGTTCAGTGCAAAATTCCACCAAACAATTATCGGAACCTGCCAGGAAACTATTAGCTTTCAGAGGGCAAAAATCGTTGCTATTCGGGGAAATGAGAGCAAGACTGTCCATAGTCCGTGGCCGCCTGAACCCCCGAGCAGTTGGCCACGGACTGCTTTCGTCAAAATGTCGTTGTCTGGATCTTCGGCGTACGCAATCGATGGTTGATGCGGGTGTCAGTCGCGGAGGAATTCTACGCGACGACCCCGCGAGGCGGACAATTCCTCCTAAGGCTCTATCGTCGTCACGCTGGTCATCACCCGGACTCATCCCCGTTGTCGGCAAGATGGTCGGCGAAGGTCGTCGTGCCCGCTGCATGCTCGGCCGTGAGCAGCCCGCCGGCCCGGACGGCCGCGGCCAGTCGGCCGAACGCCGGTAGCTCCGCGATTCGTCGCTGCAGTCCCGTGGACTCCAGCCACAACCGGGCGAAGTCGGTGGCGCTGCCGATGTCCGGCCCGCCGAAATCATCGACCCGCCCGAGAGGCGTTCCCGCCGCCAGCTCGACCATCCGGGCCGCGACGTCCTCGACTGCGACCGGCTGTAACGGGATGCCGCGGGGCAACAGAACGATCGGGGCCTTGGCGAGCTTGCTGAACAGGAAGTCCAGGAGGGTGTGGAACTGCGTCGCCCGGAGGATGGTCGACGGCATCGATGAGCCGGCCAGCAGCGTCTCGACGGCCAGTTTCTCCCGGTAGTAGCGAAGCGGAACACGGTCGATCCCGACAATTGAGATGTGCACGATATGGCCGATGCCCGCAGTCTGGGCCTCGGTAAGGAGCCGGTGGACGATCGCCTCGTCGTGACCGGCGCTGGAAGCACAATTGATGACGACATCAATGCCGTTCAACGCGGCGCTCAGGCCGGCCCCGGTCTGCAGGTCGGCCACCCGACGATTCGGTCCGGGTCTCCGAGTCAGGAGCAGGTGATCGGCTCCGAGGCGGTCGAGACGGCGGACGACGGCGCTGCCGAGGGTCCCGGTTGCTCCGGCCACGAGCATCCGGCCTTCGGGCCGCACGGTCATGGAGGTCCTTTCGGTGGCGTGGCGTGGCGTGGCCGGTTCGCGGCTCAGGCGTAGAAGTCGCCGACGGCCGCGGCCGCCTCGTCGAAGAGGGCAGGACCGTGGAGCGTTGGACCGGCGCCATGCTCCGAGACGGTCTGCAGCGACTGCAACTGCTCCTCCGACAGTGCGTACACGATGTGGCCGACCTGGCCGCGCAGCAAGGCTCCCAAGCACATCGAGCACGGCTGGCAGCTGGTGTAGAGGGTGCTTGCGCGAGCCTGATCGGTGGGCAATTGACCAGCGAACCGGCCGAGCTTGAGCTCCGGATGAGCGGTGATGTCGCCGTCGCTCGTAGCCGTGTTGTACGCCTCGGCCAAGATCTCGCCGGTGCCGCTGACCAGGAGCGAGCCGTAGGGCTGCTCGCCGATACTCCGGGCGTACGCGGCCAGCTCGATCGCTCGGCGTAAGAAGGTCAGATCGGGTTCTTCGAGTTCGGCCGGCATGGACTCTCCTGGGGTGCTGGGCGTCGGCGTTGCCGGTGACCTTACCGGCCCGTTCACGGCGGTGACGTCATCGAGACGGCTACGGCGTCGCGCACCTCTTCCAGGTGATAGCGCATGGCGTCCTCGGCCTCCACCGACGAGCCGCGAGCGATGGCGGAGGCGATCGCCCGGTGTTCGGCCATCGAGGCCGCCCGCCGGTCAGTCTGCGCGTTCAGCATCTCCGACTGCTCGGTCAGCGCCGATGCGATGCTCAAGAGCACGTCGGCGAAGACCGGATTGCCCGAAGCCTGGGCGACCGTCAGGTGGAAAGATGCGTCCAGCCGGGTCCAGATCGCGTCGTCGGTCTCGCGTTCCATGCCCTCGATGAGCTGCTGCAGGGTCTCGAGTTGGTCCTCGGTCCGCCGCAGCGCAGCCAGGGCAGCGCCCGGCACCTCGATCCCGGGACGAGCCTCCAGCAGATGCGCCGCGGAATAGCCCTCGAAGATCAGATCGGCCGGGTGCCTGGCGACCACGAACGTGCCGCGCCCGACACGGGTGACCGTCAGCCCCCGCGCCTCGCACGACCTGAGGACCTCGCGTACGACGGCTCGGCTGACCGAATAGCGCGCAGCCAGCGCCGCCTCCGACGGCAGCCGTTCGCCGATCTGGATCACGCCGGAATCAATAGCGTCCCGCAGGTCGCGCAGCATGTAATCGACCGCACTCATCCGCTGACCGGTCACAGGCCGGCTCGTCCAGACGTCAGACAGGTTCATGGGTTACACCCTCGCAATTCAGCGTCATTGCCCAACTCCAGAACGCGGACTTTCGACTCGCAATTTTAACGCCGAGCCCTTGCCAAGCCTGACCGCTTAGCGCGAGTATGCACTTGTTATTTGTCAGACAGGTAGACAGCTAGACCGGTCGAGCTCCCCGTGGGCAGGCCGTCCGAGATCGTCCCCCGCAGTTGCCGAAGGCGGCAGCTGACCTCGAATCTCTTCACCTCGAGCACGCCCCGGAAGGTGTCATGACTCAGACTCAAAATAGTCACCAGAACTCGCTGGACGCCGAGCAAGTCGGCTACAAGCAGACTCTCGGCCGCCGGCACGTCCAGATGATCGCCATCGGCGGGGCCATCGGCACCGGTCTGTTTCTCGGTTCGGCCTCGCGGCTGCACAACACCGGTCCCGCACTGCTCTTCAGCTACGCCTTTGTCGGCATGATCGCCTACTTCTTGATGCGGGCGCTGGGCGAACTCGTGCTGCACCGCGCGACGTCGGGCGCCTTCGTCTCCTACATGCGTGAGTTCTTCGGCGAGCGGGCCGCCTTCATCACCGGCTGGCTCTACTGGCTCAACTGGGCGTTGACCGGCATCGCCGAGCTTTCGGCGGTCGGACTCTATATGCAGTACTGGTTCCCGACGCTGGCTACCTGGATCACCGTGCTGATCGCCCTCGCCGTCGTGCTGGTGGTCAATCTGCTGTCGGCTCGGGCGTTCGGTGAATTCGAGTTCTGGGCCTCCATCGCCAAGGTCGGCGCGATCGTCGTCTTCCTGATCGTCGGTCTGGTCGTGGTGATCGGTGGCTTCACCATCGGCGGCCACAAGGCCGGATTCCAGAACCTGTGGAGCAATCCGGGCGGCTTCTGGCCGCATACCGGCGATTTCGCTTGGTACGGCCCGATCCTGGTCATGTCCGGTGTGGTCTTCGCGTACGCGGCGATCGAGATGGTCGGGGTGGCTGCCGGAGAGATGCAGGACGCCCAGACCGAGGTGCCGAAAGCGGTCAACGCGGTGATCTTCCGGATCGCCATCTTCTACTGCGGCTCGATCCTGCTGCTCGTTTCGATGCTGCCGACCAGCGACTACAAATCGGGCATCAGCCCGTTCGTCACCGTCTTCCAGCAGCTGGGTCTCGGCTGGATGGGCGCGCTGATCCAGATGGTGCTGATCGTTGCCGCGTTGTCCAGCCTGAATTCCGGCCTCTACTCGACCGGCCGGGTGCTGCGCAGCCTTGGCATGTCCAAGCAGGCCCCGGCGTTCACCCTGAAGATGAGCAAGCAGGGTGTGCCGTGGGCCGGCATTGTCATGACCTCAGCGGTGTTCGTTCTCGGTTCCCTGTTGAACTACTTCAACGAGAACGCCTTCGAGATCGCCCTGGAAGCGGCGGCCATCGGCGTGTTGTTCACCTGGTCCACGATCTTTTTGTGCCAGCTTCGCCTGCGGTCACTGGTCAACCGGGGCGTGATCCCGGTCAGCCCGTTCCAGATGCCCGGACACCCCTATACAAGCATCATCGGCCTGGTCTTCCTGGTCCTGGTCCTCATCGGCATGGCGATCTCCGGCTGGCAGTCGTCGCCGTACTTCCTGCACAAGACGACCTTCCTGGTCGTGGTCTTCGGCATTCCCATCCTGGCCCTGGCTCTAGAGATCGGGTGGCGGGTCGTCAAGCCCAAGGTCATCGAGAACACCGGCGGCCGGATCAAGGCCGTGTGGTCGAACACCGGTCCCACCTACGGCAACGACGTCAATGCTGATGATCTTGATCCCGACGAGAATGCCGTCGTCTGACCTGACCAGTTCGCCGGTTCGACCCCCACACTCGCAGACGAAATCAGGAGAACACACATGCAGAACATCCGCCGACGGATGGTGATTGCGGCAGCCGTGGTCGGACTCGCCGCCAGCGCCTTGACGGCCTGCGGGTCGGGCAGTGGGCCAATCGGTGAGCCGTCCTTGGTCCCGGGCGCCTCGAGTAACGGGAGACTGACGATCGGCATCTCGTTCGATCAGCCCGGCCTCGGTCTGAAGGAGGGCAGCGGCTACACCGGCTTCGATGTCGACACGGCCATCTACGTGGCCAAGGCCCTGGGCGTACCCGACGCCAACATCACCTGGAAGGAAGCCGACCCCGCCGATCGTGAGCAGTTGCTGATCGACGGTCAGGTCGACCTGGTCTTCTCGACCTACTCGATCACCGCTGAGCGCAAACAGAAGGTCGACTTCGCCGGGCCGTACTTCGTCGCCCATCAAGATCTGCTGATCCGGCGCAATGACGTCGAGATCACCGGGCCCAAGACACTCGGTGGCAAGCGTCTCTGCTCGGTGACCGGCACCACCTCGGCCGCCCTCGTGAAACAGCGGTACAAGGGCAAAATCGACCTGCAGGAGTTCCCGAAGTTTTCCGACTGTGTGGATGCGCTGGCCAAGGGTGACATCGACGCGGTGACGACCGACGACGTGATCCTGGCCGGATATGCCGCACAGCCGGAGTACAAAGGCCTGCTCAAGGTCGTCGGCGACGGATTCTCCGATGAGAACTACGGCGTGGGCATCAAGAAGGGTGACACCGAGATGGTCACCAAGGTGAACGCGGCGCTCAAGCAGTACGTGGCTGACGGCTCGTGGAAACGGGCCATCGAGTCCACCGTCGGGCCGTCCGGCTATGACATTCCGAAGCCCCCGAAGCCCGGCTCGTGAGTGAGCAAAGCTAGCTCGACCCCTTCCGGCCCATGGGCTGTTGCAAAAACGAGCGGGCGGACGCGGCCCCCGGCGTGCGTTCTCCATCGCAGCCGTGAAAACGAGCGGGCGGACGCGGCCCCCGGCCTACGTTCTCCATCGCAGCGATGGGAAACGTTTTCGAGGGGGTCACCCGTGGCGGGCAGCGGGCTGGTCGTCATGACAGCATGACGGCCGTGGAATCTCCGACCCTCGCTGCCTTCCTGGCCGGATGCCCGCCCTTCGATTCCCTCGATGCGGGTGCCCGAAAGCGGATCGCTGACGAGGCGCGGGTGCAGCACTTCGACCGGGGTGCCCTGATCCTCGACGCGTTCAGCGACCGCACGGTCGAGTTGTTCGTGGTGATCACCGGCCGGGTCGATCTGTGGAGCGATTCGGACCACATCGGCAAGTCCGCCGATGAATCGCTGGACGTCGGCGAGGTGTTCGGCTTCTCCGCGATGCTCACCGAACGCTCGATCGGACCACGGGCGGTTGCCGTCACCGATGTGACCGTGGCCCGGATCCCAGCGGCCGCCGTCGCTCCGGCCTTCGCCTCGCGGCGTGGCGCGCAGTTTCTCGCCGAGCGCCTGTCGTCGGTCGGAGCGCGGCCCGTCGGGACTCCCACGTACAGCACCGTCGACGAGTTGATCGTCCACCCGCCGTTGCTGGTTCAGCCGTCGACACCGGTGCGCGAGGTCGCTCGCCGGATGACCGATAGCGGAGCCCCGTACGCCGCGGTGCGGCTCGACGAGCATCGCTTCGGGCTGGTCACCGACTCCGTGCTGCGCCGCCGGATTCTGGTCGAGGGGCTCAGTCCCTCCACTCCCGTGGGTGAGGTGATGGAGCCGGCGCTCACGGTGACCCGGGACGACTCTGCTTCCGAGGCGTTGATCATGATGCTCGACCACGACGCGGAGTTCCTGCTGGTGACCGATCGGGCGGGTGAGTTGGGCGGGGCGATCGCCCCTCGGGATTTCGCCGTCTCCTCGACGACGGCGGACGTCTCGTTGCACGAGCAACTCCGGCGGGCGGCGACGATCGAGGAACTGCAAACCCGGGCTCGTCGGGTGCCGGCCATGTTGGGTGACCTGCTGTCCCGCGACCTGGTGTCGGGCCGGGTGATCGCGACCTATTCGGCGACGCTCGACACCATCGTGCGTCGGGCGATCACGTTGATCTTCGAGACGCATCCGGAGCTGTCGGGTGATGCCTTCACCTGGATGTCGCTGGGCAGCAACGGGCGTCGCGAAGCGGTGCTGAGCTCAGATGTGGACTCGGCCGTGGCCTTCGACAACGGCGTTCCGCTGGAGTTGGTGGATCGTTACCGAGACGCATTCGCCGAGGTCAACCAGGTCCTTGCCCAGGCCGGCCTTAGTAGTGATGATCATGGTGCAACCGCGCAGCGTCCGGTGTTCTCCCGGACCCAGGCCGAGTGGCGGGAAGCGGGCCAGCGGTGGCTGTCGGACCCGGCGGAGAAGAACGGGGCGATGATGGCCTCTCTGCTGGTGGACGGTCGCCCGATCCACGGCGATCCCGGGCTGCCGGCCGTGATCAGGGTGTTCAGCGATCTGCGCCGGCACCCCGGCACCATGCGGCTGCTGCTGCAGGAGTCGCTGTCCTATCGGGCCAAGCTCCGCTCGATGCGCGATGTGCTGACCCGGCGCTCCGACACGTTCGACATCAAGGTGCACGCCCTCGTACCGATTGTGAACATCGCCCGATGGGCAGCGCTCAGTGTCGGCTCGGCGGTGCTGCCGACCGCCGAGCGGCTGCGCCTGGCCGCCGGATCAGCCATGTTGCCCGACGGTGCGGCGCGGACCCTGATCGAGGTGTTCGACGTGCTGCAGCGGCTTCGGTTGCGCTATCAACTGCTGCAGGTGCAGAGCGGTGAGAAGCCCTCCGACGTCTTGGTGATGGACCAGGTATCGCCGATCGACCGTTCGGTGATCGCCCAGGCGGTCCGGGAGATCTCCGCTATCCAACGCCGGATGGACAATGTTGCGCTCTACGTTCCCACGGAGGCCTGGGCGTCGCCCGACCCCAGCTGATCCTCCGGCCGACCTCTTGCTCGCCCCATGCGGTGCGCCGACCGGGGGTGACGGAACGCTCCAGCAGTGGAAGGATCCAGAGCGTGGCTCTCGCGTTCACCGGCAGCGTGCAGGTCGGCTCGCAGCCGACCGGGATCGCCGTCAGCCCGGATGGCTTGATCGGCTACGTGCCGAACGCTTCGTCAGGCACGATCAGCGTGGTCGACCTGCCGAGGCTCGCGGTCGTCGGCACCATCGAGGTGCCGAACGGCGAACCGTCGGTGATCGACAACGCCATACCGTTCTGCGTCGCCTTCGCGCCCGACGGGCGGCGCGCGTACGTGGTCGGCATTATCGAGGGCGGGCTGCGAGTGATCGATGTGGCCACCGGGACGGTGACCGAACAGCGGCTCAGCGGACCCATCATGGCCGGTTCCCCGATGGGTGTCGCCATCAGTCCCGACGGAAGGCACGCCTATCTGGCCGATCCGCAGACGCCGTCGGTGCAGCCGGTCGAGCTGGAGTCCCTGGTCGCCATCTTTCCCGATCTGGACACCGACCACAGCGGCTGCTTCGACATCTCGATCACCCGTGACGGCAACTTCCTCTACGGGGTCACCGAGGGGTGCACGGTCGTGCCCATCGACCTGCGGACCCAGAAGGCGGTCCGACCGCCCATCGTGATCAACTGCGATCCGGCCCGCGCGTGCATGCTGCCTGGCGGATCGCGGCTGCTGGTCGCCAACCATACGGCGCTCCTGGATGATCATGACTCGTCGCTCAGCCTGGTTGACCTGGTCAGCAACACGCTGATCGGACGCGAGACGGCGGTCGGGCTCGCGGACGGGAGTCTGGTAACCGGTGTCGACGTCAGTCCCGACGGCGCGACGATCTATATCACCCGCTGGAACCGCGAGACCAAGATCGGCACGCTCAGTTCCCTGTCGACCCCATTCTGACCCACCAACTTCCTTACGAGCATTGGAATGCGCGCTCGCTCAGTCCGTCAGCCACCATGATCAAAATCCGTTTTCCCGTACGTCGTTTCCGTCCCTGAGTCCCTTCGACAAGCTCAGGAGAACCCTGTCGAAGGGCAAGCCGCACCCTGCGTATCGACCAACCGCCGTTTTCGCGCCCTGAGTCCTTCGACAAGCTCAGGAGAACCCTGTCGAAGGGCCAGCCGCACCTGCGTATGGGAGTCTGCCGTTTTCGTGCCCTGAGCTTGTCGAAGGGCCAGCCCGACCTTCACATCATTCGTGCCCTGAGCCCTTCGACGAGCTCAGGAGAACCCTGTCGAAGGGCCAGCCGCACCTGCGTATCGCGAGTTCGCCGTTTTCGTGCCCTGAGCTTGTCGAAGGGCAAGATCAACTCGCAACTGCTGGGTGCGCTTCGACAAGCTCAGCGGACGTAGTCTCCGACGCCCTCGCGGAAGAGTCCGCCGTTTCGTGCTCTGAGCCCTTCGACGAGCTCAGGAGAACCCTGTCGAAGGGCAAGATCCACCCTGCGTATCGGGAGTCGCGCCGTTTTCGTGCCCTGAGCTTGTCGAAGGGCCAGCTCCTGCCCCGTTTGGTGGCTCCAAGAATTGTCAGTGGTGCTGTTTAGAGTGAAAACATGATCGACGTTGACACCGACCTGGACAAGGTCCCCGGCCCCGATTTGGGTCTGTTGACCAGTGCCCAGCTGGCGGCGTCGATCAGCAGTAACCATCGTGAGTTGCTGGCCCGGGAGAACCGACAGTTGGAGTTGGCGTGCGCCTGGGCCGATGTTCATGACCTCGACTCGAAAAGTGCGGATTATCAGCCGCTGATCCAACGGGCGTGTCTGTTCGGCGGGGCGGGCACCCCGGAGGTGGCGGAGCATTGCACGGTCGAGTTCGGCGCCCTGCAAGCCATGTCGGAATTTGCGGCGCGGCTGCTGATCGGTGACGCCCTGGATTTGCGGCACCGCCTGCCCACCCTGTGGGGACGGGTCCAGGCGGGTGGGGTGCGGGCCTGGGAGGCCCGGAAGGTTGCCCAGGCGACTCGGCAGCTGTCGTGGGAGGCGTGCCGTGACGTGGACCGGGCCTGCTCCGACACCCTCGGGATGATCTCCTGGAAACGGTTCGAGAAGATCCTGACCGCCACCATGCTCGACACCGACCCCACCCTCGCGCAGGAGCGGACCAGGCGGGCGCGGGTCGAGCGGGACGTGTGGGCCACCACCGGCCCCGACGGGCTGAAGATGCTGGTTGCGAAAGCCACTTCGGGGGATGTGGTGTGGTTCATGGCCACCCTCAACCGGATCGCCGACCTCCTCGCCCGCGACGGTGACGGGGATTCGGTCGGTGCCCGCCGGTCGAAAGCGCTCGGCATCCTCGCCCAACCCGCCCACGCGCTGCAGTTACTCCTCGCCCACCAACATGATCCCGACCCCCATGAACATGATCCCGATCCCCAGGCCGAACCTGCCGATCCCGCCGATCATGAGCCCGAGCCGCCGGTGCCGGCCGAAACGGCCGAGCTGGCGGACGCGTTCCTGTGGGACGACCAGGAGCCGGTTGAGCCCGGATTCGACGACGCCCCGGCTGATCCACTCGACAACCGCGAGCGGGTCACCGACGACCCTGGACCGGTCGGCGAACCGGCCACCCAGCCGGCGGGCTTCGACGAACCGGACAGCTTGAACGAACCAGAGAGCTACGCCGAGCGGGAGGGTGGGTTGGTTCGGCATCCGTTGCGGTTGCCGCCGATCCAGCTGACCGGGCGTCAGGTGGAGGCGTTGAAGCCGAAAGTCGTCCTCTACTTCCACCTCTCCGATGCGGCGCTGACCGAAGCCGGCGGTCAGGTCCGCCCCGAACACGGCGACATGATCACCCTCGACCAACTACGCGACTTCCTCACCGACACCCACTGCCAGATCATCGTGAAACCCGTCATCGACCCGGCCGCCATCGCCCCAGTCGACGGGTATGAGATTCCCGACCGGATCCGCGAAGCCGCCCGCCTCCGCCAGTTGGCTGATGTGTTCCCCTACGGCACCAGCACCAGCCGCACCATGGATTTGGACCACACCGTGGCCTGGATACCACCCGATGAGGGCGGCCCGCCGGGGCAGACCGGTGTCGACAATTTGGGCCCCAAAGGTCGCCGCACCCACCGCACCAAAACCCACAGCTGCTACGGCCACCGACAACCCGACCCCGGCACCTACGTCACCCGCACCCCCAACGGATACCTGTTCCTCGTCACCAACCAAGGCACCCTGAACTTGGGCCGCACCCCATTCAGCCACGCCATCTGGCAAGCCGCCTGCAGCAAGGATCGAGAGGGCACGAAAGCGGCTGACCGTTCCGCAGGGGCGTCGGAGGGTACGTCCGCTGAGCCTGTCGAAGCGCAACCCCTGCCAGACGCGTGATGATGTGGCCCTTCGACAGGCTCAGGGAACGAACACTCCGCATCCCGATTCGGAGGTCGGCTCGCGTACAAGTTGATCTTGCCCTTCGACAGGCTCAGGGCACGAACACTCCGCATCCCGATTCGGAGGTCGGCTCGCGTACAAGTTGATCTTGCCCTTCGACAGGCTCAGGGCACGAACACTCCGCATCCCGATTCGGAGGTCGGCTCGCGTACAAGTTGATCTTGCCCTTCGACAGGCTCAGGGCACGAACACTCCGCATCCCGATTCGGAGGTCGGCTCGCGTACAAGTTGATCTTGCCCTTCGACAGGCTCAGGGCACGAACACTCCGCATCCCGGTTCGGAGGTCGACTCGCGTACATGTTGATCTTGCCCTTCGACAGGCTCAGGGCACGAAAGCGGCTGACTCCTTCGCGAGGGTGTCGGAGGCTACGTCCGCTGAGCTTGTCGAAGCGCATCCGTCAGATGCGTGTTGATCTTGCCCTTCGTCAGGCTCAGGGCACGAACACTCCCGCCAGACGCGTGTTGATCTTGCCTTTCGACAGGCTCAGGGCACGAGAACGTGTTGACCCATCCGAGACGCCCATCACGACGATCATGATCTTTGACGGCATGTCGATCATGTCGTCGCAGTGGGGCGCAGACGATAGAGCACCTCACCGGCATGCGGTTCGACGAAGGTGTCCGGATCGGCCTCGTACGCGGCAACGTCGACCGAGGCGGGGTCGAGATAGTTGAGGTTTACCGAGCGGACGACGGCCTCGGGAATCCCCGTGGCCAAGGTGACCGTGACCCGATTGCGTTCACCGTGTTCGAGGTCCCAGGTGCCCTGACCGCGCAGGTGGGTGGAGTGAGCGAGGTCGCCCCACGGCTGGTCCTTGAACTGCTCCCACTGACCGAGGAAGTAGTCGCGGTTGTGGTAGCCGATCTCGGCGATCTGCGGATGCATGACCGAGACCTCGGTGATGTGCGGGGCGTAGATGATCACTTCGCCGCCGTCGGCGACGATCGGCTCCAGCTTGTAGAAGCCCTTGGCAGCGGTCCAGATGTCCTCGTACTTGGTCGGCATGATCGACAACACCCGGTTGACCGGTGCGTCGCGATAGCTCACGTGGGTCTCGGC
Source organism: uncultured Actinomycetota bacterium (assembly GCA_963731295.1). Taxonomy (GTDB): domain Bacteria; phylum Actinomycetota; class Actinomycetes; order Propionibacteriales; family Propionibacteriaceae; genus Microlunatus. The sequence continues at coordinate 1,434,963 of CAVSUP010000001.1, read as the reverse complement.
GGAGACCGCAGCACAGGCGGCCCAGGCGTCTTCGGGGGTGCCGAAGGCCGCAGCGTGCAGGGTCTCGGTCCCGGAGGCCACGACCAGACAGAGGGCAAGCCGGTCGGCCGGGATCATCGCCGCGGCCTCGTTGACCAAGCGCGCGGACCGGGGTGATGCCGCGGGTGCCGATCATCTCGGCGCTGGTGATCAGCGCACCGACCCAGTGCGAGAGGTCGATCAGCTCCTGACCGGACACCCCGGGGAAGAAGTACTTGTTGCCGCCGGAGAATCCCACGACCTCGTGCGGGAAAACCGGCCCGACCACGATCGCCACGTCAGCTTCGGCCACGTGCCGATTGATCCGCACCGCGACCGAGGTGTCGGTCATCAGCCCGTCGGTCAGTTCGCTCAGCCGGACGGCGCCGATCGTGCCCAGGGTGGTAAACGTCTCCGGCCGCCAGGATTCGTGGTTGAGAATCTGCCAGCCCGGGTAGGTCTGCTCGGCGGCGCCCGGCCGGTAGCCGAGGTGTCGAGCAAGATGATCTTCGTCCATGCCCTGATGCGTCCCCAGCGCGATCAGCACGGTCACTGCGGCCACGCGGTCGGCGATCGCCTCGTACGCGGCCTGCAAGAGCAGCGGCAGGGGACAGGTCCGGGTGCCGTCCGGGACGACGAGGCACACGCGTTTGCCGTCCAGGTCGGCCGCGCGCAGTTGTTCGACGACGAAGGCGCGCACCGCCTCGGGATCCACGTGCTCACCGACGCCGCCGATCATCGCCCGGGCGCCGGTTTCCAGTGTCGTGGTCATGAGTTCACTGTCCTCCTCAGGATGGGTCATCGTCGAGTGTCAAAAGACTTCCGCTCGTGAGCGAACGTCAAGAAACGCGCGGGTCCTCGCCGTAGGTCTGACGGTAGACGTCCTTGACGATGCGAAGGGATTTTTCGGCTTCGGCGGGGCCGATCCAGAACGGCTCATCGTCGATGAGGGAGTCGTAGAAGTCACCGATCAAGAGCTCATGCGAGACCCCCCAATAGCTGCGTCCGCCGTTGGCAGCCTGACGCTCGGCGATGATCTCGACGACACCGTCGGCATGGCTGATGGTCAGGTCGCCACGCAGGGAGAGGTTGGCCCGCTCGGTCACCACGTCGAGGGTGACCGGAGCGTTCGCCACATGGGCCAAGGTGGCGTAGAGCACGCTGCGGGCTCCGCCAACGTGTTCGAGCACCATCTCGGCCGTGTCCTCAACCTCGATCACCTCAGCCAACGCACGCGTCGAGGTGTGTCCTTGCAGCGAGGTCACATCGCCCAGCACCCACAGCAGCAGGTCGATGGTGTGGATCGCCTGATTCATCAACAGCCCGCCCCCGCCGCCGGCCCAGGTCCCCCGCCAGGGGCGGGATCGGTAGTAGTCGGCGGTGCGGTGCCAGCAGACGGTCGCGGACGCGCCGCGCACCCGGCCGAGTTCGCCCGAGATCAGCCGATCATGCATGGCTTCGGCCGCCGTGTTGTAGCGGTTCTGGAAGCAGACGGCGATCTTGGCCGAGCTCTGTTCAGCCGCGGCCACGAGGCGGCGACCCTCGGCCAGCGTGTGGGCCAACGGCTTTTCCATGATCACGTTGATCCCGCGATCAAGGCAGGCGAGGGCAACCACCACGTGTTGGTCGTGCGAGGTGCAGACGTGCACGACCTCGGGGTTGACCTCGTCCAGCAGCGTCCGGTGATCGGCAAAACCGGGCACCGCGTACGCGTCGACCGCGGCGGCCAGTCGTTCGGGATCGCGGTCGCACACCGCGACCAGCCTGGCCTCGGGCAGCTGGGCGATGGCGGCTGCGTGAACGGCCGAGATGTCTCCGCAGCCGACGATGGCGGCCCTGATCACGCGCGTTCCCCGAACAGGCCTTCCTCGCGGATTCGCTTGTTCAGCTCGTTCAGATAGTCATTCTCGTCGAAGTCGAGCGGCACCTCGCGGCCGGTCCAGCTCGAGAGGTGGATGGCGTTGGCCAGCCGCACGCCGTTGATGCCGTCCGAGCCCGGAGCGATCAGCGGGGTGCCGTCGAGGATGTTCGCGGCGAAGTTCTCCAGGACGCCGGCATGCTGGACGCCCCAGGCCGACTCGAATTCGAGCACCTCGGTGGTGGCGAAGGACTTCAGGTCGAGCTGCCCGGAGAACAGCTTGCGCACGTCGTCCATCCCCATCGACTCGCTCAGCTCCCGTTCGGGCTTGGTCAGCCGGGTCACGGTCGCGCGCTGGCTGTTCTCCACGACGATCTTGCCGGAGTCGCCGAGGATCTCGAAGCGGTCGGTGCCGATCAGGTCGTGGGTCGCCGTCACGAAGACGCCGGTCGCCCCGTTTCCGTAGTCGACGGTCACGCTGACCTCGTCCTCGACGGCGATGTTCCGCCGGAAGCCGTAGGCGACCTTCGCGAACACCGAGCGGGGGACTCCGCAGATCCACTGCCACAGGTCGAGTTGGTGCGGGGCCTGGTTGACCAGCACGCCACCACCTTCGCCGCCCCACGTGGCCCGCCAGGCACTCTGGTCGTAGTAGCCCTGGGGCCGCCACCAGGTGGTGATGATCCAGCTGGTGTGGCGGATCGCGCCAATGTCACCCCGTTCGACGATCTCCTTGATCGCCCGATAGAGCGGGTTGTTGCGCTGATTGAACATGATGGCGAAGGTCAGCTCGGGCTTGCCGGCCGCGTACGCGTTGAGCTCGGCGACCTGCTTGGTGTAAACACCCGCCGGCTTCTCCACCAGAGCGTGGATCCCGCGCTGCAGGGCATCGATGCCGGCTTGGGGATGGAGATAGTGGGGCACGCAGGTGACGACCGCGTCGATGTCACCACTGTCCAGCATGGTCAGGTAGTCGTCATAGAACGGCACGCCCGGATAGCTGCTGGCGACCAAGTCTGCCTTTGCGGAGTTGGTGTCGCAGATCGCTCCGATCTCGGTATTGGGCACGAGGCCTTCGGAGATGTAGTTCGCGTACGTCGATCCCTGGGTACCGAGGCCGAGAATGCCGAGCCGTATTTTCGTGGTCATGTCGTTTCTCCTGTTGCTGCGGTTCGGCGGACTTCTTCGGCGCCGGCGATGACCGCGGTCACGAATGCGGTGTCATCGCCGAGCCCGGGCTGGATGAGGTTCAGTACGGCGGGAATGGCCTCGCTCAGGTCTCCCGCGGTGGCTGCCTGCACCGCGGCATCGGCTCCCGGATCATTGAGGGGAGCCCCGGCGCCGCGAAGGTGCAACACCCAGGCGGCGAGGGTGATGGCACAGCCGAGCGGGATGCGGCCGGCGTCCCGTTCGGCGTTCAGGGTGGGCAGGATCCGTACCGGCAGCTTGATGGAACCGTCGCCGGCGATCTGGGCCAGCCGGTGCCGGACCCGCTGATTCGTGTAGCGGCTCAGCAGGGCTGCGCGGTAGTCGGTCACGGCGTCAGCGGGCAGCGGCAGGTGGCGTCCGGCCTCGTCCCACAACGCTTCGACCCAGCCGCGGCAGTCGGGGTCGGCAATCGCCTCGTCGATGGTCTCGTGGCCGCGAACACTGGCCGCGTACGCGAGGAGCGAGTGGGAGGCGTTGAGCAATCGGAGCTTGCGTTGCTCGAAGGGGACGACGTCCTCGACGATCTGGGCCCCCGCGTCCTCCCAGCGGGGCCGACCGGCCGGAAAGGCGCCGGCGACCACCCATTCGCTGAACGGCTCGGTCGGCACGGGGTAGGCGTCGATGTAGCCCTGGGACTGGGCCACGATCGACCGGTCCGCCTCGGTGGTCGCCGGCGTGATCCGGTCCACCATGGAGGTCGCGAAGTCGACGTGCTGGTCGATCCATTGCCCGAGCGTGTCGTCGACGAGGTCGGCCAGATCGAGGACGACGGTCCGGGTGACGGCGCCGTTCTCCGGGAGGTTGTCACAGGACAACAGCGTGATTGCGGCGGCGCCGGCGGCCCGCCGAGCCAGCAGGCCGGCGACGAGCTTGGCCGGCAGCGAGGTGACGCCCGACCGCGCGTCCGCGCGCAAGGCGGCCACGTCAGCCACGATGATGTCGCGGCCGGCGTCGAGGCCGCGGTCGGGCCCCTGGACGTAGCCGGCTTCGGTGACGGTGATGGTGACGATGGCCAGCTCGGGCCGGCCGAGGTAGTCGAGATATTGATCATGATCGGACGCGGCATGCACCGCGACCAGGGAACCGATCACCTCGAACGCGTCCCCGTCCGATCGCCGGGTGATCAAGGTGTAGAGACCGTCCTGGGGTGCGAGGGCCTCGGCCATCTCGGGCCGGCGGCCGGTGAATGCGGCGATGCCCCACTGATCGGCGTCGGGGGCGTGGGCGGTGTACCAGGCCTGGTGGGCGCGGTGGAAGTTGCCGACCCCGAGATGGACGATCCGGACCGGCGGTGCCGCGGATGCGCCGGCCTGCGCCCGGGTGAGCCGGGGAAGTGCGGCTTCGGCGACGCCGGTGTTGATCACGGTGGTGTCGGTGACGGCGTCGCTCACAGCTTGAACGCCCTTCGGGGGTTGGCCACGACAAGATCATGCACGGTGGCCACGGCCTCGTCCTCGTCGAGCCGGTGCTCGGCGACAAGTTGGGCCACGTAGCCGGCGTCGAGGCGGCGGGACATGTCGTGCCGGGCCGGGATCGAGCAGAAGGCGCGTGTGTCATCGATGAAGCCGGACGTCTTGGCAAAGCCGGCGGACTCGGTCACCGCACCGCGATAGCGGCGGATCGCTTCCGGAGCGTCGATGAACCACCAGGGCGCACCGGCGAATACCGACGGATAGAACCCCGCCAGCGGGGCGATCTCAGTGGAGAAGGTGCTCTCATCGAGGGTGAAGATGATCACTTGGAAGTTGGGGTGCGTGCCGTAGCGGTTGAGCATCGGCCGCAGGGCATCGGTGAATTCGACCCGGACCGGGATGTCGGTGCCGACGTCGGCTCCGTACTCCTCGTAGGTCGGCTGGTGATGATTGCGGCGTACGCCGGGGTGCAGGGTCATCACCAGACCGTCGTCGCAGGACATCCGGGCCATCTCCGAGACGAGGTGTCGGCGCAAAGCCGTGCCCTCTTCCTCGCTGATGTCGTCGTGACGGGCGAGGCTGAACAATCGGGCGGCCTCGCCGTCGTCGAGGTGGTCGGTGCGGGCATCCACGTGACTGTGATCGGTGGAGACCGCTCCGTGCTCGCGGAAGTACCGGCGGCGCGCTTCGAGCGCCGCGATGAAGCCGGCATAGTCACCGGTCTCGGTGGCCGCTGCCTCGGCCAGACGATCGAGGTCGGCCTTCCAGGTCGGTCGGGCCGGCTCAAGGTATCGGTCCGGCCGGAAGGTGGGGATCACCCGCCCGTTCCAGGTCGGATCATGGTTGAGGAAATCGTGGGCGGCCAGATCGTCGCAGGGATCGTCGGTGGTGGCCAGCACCTCGATGCCGAAGCGGTCGTACAGCGATCGCGGCCGGAACTCCGCCGCCGCCAGACACTCGGCGATCTGATCGTAGATCTGATCGGCGGTCTCGGCGGTGGGTCGCAGTTTGACGCCGAAGATGTCGGCGAGCTGGGCGTCGAGCCAGAATCGCACCGGAGTGCCGCGATAGGCCGGCCACCGCCCGCAGACGATCCGGAAGGCCTCCCGCGACTGCGGCTCGGTGAGCGGTCCCTGACCGACGCCGAGATCGGACAGCGCCACGCCGTGAGCGTGCAGCAGCCGATTGACGTAGTGGTCGGGCGTGATCAACAGCGAGGTCGGATCGGTGAACGGCGTGTCGTCGGCCAGCCATTGGGCCGGTACGTGGCCGTGCGGGGAGATGATTGGCAGCTCGGCCGTCGACTCGTAGAGCCGGCGCGCGATGGACCGGACGCCCGGGTCGGCCGGCAGCAGCCGGTCGGGATGGAGCTCCAACAGCGGTGTCGAGATCATGCCCCATCCTGATCAGCCCGCCGTCCCCCGGCCAACCAGTTGCCGTTAGTTGTCACGGCTTCCCGAGCGGGAGCAACAAGTGGCAACAACTGGTAGGGACTGGCGCGAGAGTGGGTGAATGGAGAAAATCGAACCGACCAGGAGGCTGCCATGTGGACGCTGTCCGGATTTTCCGACGAGATCTCAGCCGACTTCGAGACGCAGTGCGCGCTGGTGACGAAGCTCGGGCTCACGCATCTGGAGTTTCGGAGTGCGTGGGAGGTGAATGTGCTCGATCTGGATGCCGAGCAGCTTGCGTTGGCCCAGAAGACGCTGGACGCTCACCAGCTGCGGGTCTCGAGCATCGGTTCACCGATCGGCAAGATCTTCATCGACGAGGATTTCGAGCCGCACCTCGACCGCATGCGGCACGCCGCCGAGGTCGCTCAGCTGCTCGGCGCGCCGTACATCCGGATCTTCTCGTTCTTCATCCGCGACGGAGCCGATCCTGATGATCATCGCGACGAGGTGATTCGGCGGATGCGGGCGCTGACCGCCGTGGCCGAGGAGGCCGATCTGATCTTGCTGCACGAGAACGAGAAGGAGATCTTCGGCGACATCCCGCGTCGCTGCCTCGACATCGTCACCTCGGTCGACTCACCCCATCTCAAGCTGGCTTGGGATGCCGCGAACTTCGTTCAGGTCGGCGTCCGGCCCTTCACCGAAGGCTATGCACTCTTACGACCCCATCTGGAGTACATGCAGATCAAGGACGCTGTCCTCGCGACCGGTGAGGTCGTCACGTCCGGGCGCGGCGACGGCGAGATGGTGGAGACGCTCCGCGCGCTCCGCGCCGACGGCTTCGACGGCTTCTTCTCCCTCGAACCCCACCTGAACCTGACCCATGCCCTCGGCGGCTTCTCCGGGCCGGAGTTGTTCACCGAGGCCTGGAAGGCCTTCACCGACCTCCTGCAGGCCGAGCAGATCGCGTACGCGTGACCAAGACCGCGGCGTCCACGTCCGATCAGACCCGGCGTACGCCCAAAGTGGCCGCCAATCCCATTCCTTACTGGGCCCGCGACGGTTATGTGGACAAGTCCAAGGCCGTGTTCGACCAGGCCTTCGCCGACTTCGCCGACATCGGCTTCACCGCCGTCAAGGCCGACGTGCCCGAGGGCATGACGGCGACCGACTACGCGACCTGGATCAGCGGCTACGGTCTGTCGGCATCGCTCAGCCTGTTCAGCTCGCCGTTCGACGAGACGATCGACATCAGGGACGAGGCCGAACGGGCCAAGCGATTCGCCGCCGACCAGGTCGCGTTGGGCCTGGACCGGACCATGATCTCCTCGATGGCCCTGCCGGCCCGGCTGGCCGAGCCCGCCGTGGGTGCCGACTTCGACGCCGACCGGCTCGCCCTGGCGATCGAGAACGTCGGGATCGTCTGCCGGGTGCTGCAGAGCGAGGGGCTGCGTCCGCTGCACCACTCCCATATCGGCGGGGTGTTCGAGACCGAGGCCGAAATCACCCGGTTGCTGGACACCCTTGGGCCCGACATCATCGGTTTCGGCCCGGACACCGGTCATCTGCGGTGGGCCGGCATTGAACCCGCGACGTTGATCGCTCGCTACGCCGACCGGATCGGCGGCATCCACATCAAGGACTGCTTCGCCGACTATCTCGATCCGGCGAGCCGCCAGGGGATGACCTATAACCAGGTCACCGCCACCAAGCGGCTCTGGGCCGAGCCTGGTCTCGGGGTCGTCGACTTCGACGCCGTGCTGGCCGCGCTGCCTGCGCACTACGACGGCGACTACATGATCGAGATCGACGAGCCAAGTGTTGAGTCGCGCTATGAATCGCACCAGATGTCGTACGCCTGGGCCCAGGAGGCACTGAGCTTCGTCGCCGGCTGAGGCGCGAGTGTGAGACTGGCCGGAGGAGTCAGCCCACCGGGGAGCCAGCCCAGAGGAATGCCAGTCCAGAGGAGAGTCGATGTCCGGTCGGACCACTGCCCGCCCCAGACCGACCGGGATGGTGGTCGCCGTCCTCGGCCTGGCCGGTACGACCGTGTCGCTGCAGCACACTATGGTCGTGCCCCTGCTGCCCGGATTCGCCCGGTTGCTCGAGGTCTCGACCGACACCGTGTCGTGGCTGGTCACGGCAACCCTGCTGACCTCCGCCGTGGCTACCCCCGTCGTCGCGCGGCTGGCCGACAGTTACGGCAAGCGGCTGATGATGATCGTCTGTGGCGGGGCGCTCGGCCTGCCCCTCGGGAGCATCTTGTTCCAGCGGTTCGGCTGGGTTTCCCTACTCGCTCCGGGTCAATCAGCCTCTGGTCGATCTGCGCACTTCCGCCCGCCGACCGATCCTGCTCACCAACCTGGCGTCGATCATGGTCGGCTTCGCCCTGATGGCCAACATGCTGATCAGTGCCCAGCAACTCCAACAACCGTTGGCAGCGGCCGGTTTCGGACTGACCGCGGTGGCGGCCGGTCTGGCCATGGTGCCGTCCGGGCTGGCCATGGTGGCCTTCTCGCCCGTCTCCGGCGCCATGATCAACAAGTTCGGGGGTCGGGTGACGTTGCTGGCCGGCGCCATGATCATGGCGGTGGGCTATGTCGGCCGGGTCTTCTACGACGGCAGCGTCTCCGCCGTGGTGGTCGGCTCCACGGTGGTCAGTGTCGGGTCGGCGGTCGCGTACGCGGCGATGCCCAGCCTGATCATGGTCAATGGGCCGATCACCGAGACCGCCTCGGCCAACGGCCTCAATGCCCCGCTGCGGGCCTTGGGGACCTCATCGGCCAGCGCGACGATCGCCGACCTGCTGTCCACGGTCACCGCGCGGGTGGGGCCGGTCGAGCTGCCGACGGCGGAGGCGTTCCGCGACGTCTTCTGGATCGCCGCGCTGGCCTGCCTGCTCGCGTGCGGCGTGGTCTGGTTCGTGCCCAAGCGGGCGCGGGCCGAGGTGATCTCCGGCGACAGTGCCGGCGCGATCGCTCGCCCGGTGATCCACGCCGGCGAGAACGCCGAAATCGTGATTCGTGGCCGCGTCGTCCAACTCGACAACGCACCGATTCCGCAAGCCTTGGTGACCGCGGTCAGCTTGACCGGCGATCCGCTGGACTGGAGCCGCGCGGACAACACCGGCGCGTTCTCACTGGCCCTGCCCGGGCCGGGGCGCTACCTGCTCATCGCCAATGCGGACGGCTGGACACTACGATCGGCTGTCGTCGACTTCGCCGAGACGTCGAGCATCGAGAGCATCCGGCTGACCGAACGGCTGATGCTCACCGGTCAGGTGCGGCGTGGAGACGAACCGTTGGCCGGCGCCGTGATCACCCTCAGTGCCCACACCGGTGAGTTCCGGTCCGGCACGACGACCGACGCCGACGGACGCTACCGCCTACGGCTCCCGCCGCCCGGACACATCATTTTGACCGTGCTCGAGCCCGGAACCTGGCAGTCACGATCGAGAAGATCTTCACCACCACCCAGTCGGCGGTAGCCGACGTCGAGTTGTCGGCCGACGAGCGGGAACCGGCCACCTCCTAGGTGTTCAGCCGTGGCCGGTTCCGGCCGCGCGTGGGCCGGTCGAGTCGCGTACGACCAGGCGGGCCGGCAGCATCACCGGCTCGGAGGCTACCCCGAGCGGATCCTTGCTCCGCTTGACGAAATGCGACACCGCGGCCGATCCCAGACTGACTAGGGGAGCGGCGATCGTGGTCAGATTCGGCTCGACCAGCGTGGAGTCGACGATGTTGTCGAAGCCGACCACGCTGACGTCGCGCGGCACCGCCCGGCCGGCGGAAGTCACCGCTTGGATGAATCCGATCGCCACCAGGTCGTTGTACGCGATCACGCCGGTGGTGGGGCGCAACAGCCACTGTTCCGCGGCCGCGGCGCCGCCCCGCATGGTCGGCAGAAACGGCCCCAAGCGACGTGCGTGAAGATCAAGATCAATGGCCGCCTCGCGCAGCCCTCGCCAGCGCACGCCGTCGGCCCACGACGCCTCGGGTCCGGCGAGATAGCAGATCGAGGTATGGCCCAACCCGACCAGATGCTCGGCGGCCTTCTTGATCGCGTGCACGTTGTCACTGATCACCGACGGGACTTCGCTGACCACGCGGTTGATCATCACCAGCGGCTTGCGCTTGGCGGCCGAACGGATGGCGGCATCGGGCATCCGCGATGAGCTGAGGATCGCGCCGTCGACGACCGGGATCAACCGGTCCAGGGCCGAGCGCTCCGCCGGCTCGGATTCCTGGGTCTCGACGATCAAGGTGGTGAAGCCGAGCTCGGTGGCCGTCTGCTCGGCCCCCCGGATCAGGCCGAAGAACACCGGGTTGGCGATGTCGGCCACCAGGATCGCCAGCATTCCGCTGCCGCGCTCGGGGATGGTCCGTTCGATCCGGGCCGACCGGTAACCCAGTTGCTCGGCCACCTGGCGTACGTGCTCGGCGGTCTTGAAGCTGACCCGGCCCGGCTTGGACAGGGCTCGCGACACCGTCGACGGAGCGACACCGGCCACGCGGGCGACGTCGTAGATCGTCGGATCGGCGTATCCGGGCATCACGATCGGCCTGCGTACGCCGTTGTCGGCGTTGGCATCTGGGGTCATGATCAGCTCCTGCCGACACCGTAGCAACGCGGCCGCGCTCAGCCTCAGGTCAGCCGCAGCGTGACGATCTGGAAGGGCCGCAGGCTCAGCCGCAACTCGCCGTCGTGCGCCGCCAGTGCCTCGGATTCGAGCGGCCGCTCCAGGAGATCGACGATACGGGCGCTGGCTACGGGCCAAGAGGTCGCGAGACCGAACTCGGTCCGGGCTCCGTGGGGCTCGTACAGCCGGACGATCACGTCGCCGGATCGGTCGTCGGCCAGCTTGACCGCCTCGATCACCGCCGGGCCGGGTCCGGTGACGCGGACCAGCGGTTCGACCGGCTCGTGGCCGGCCACCCGTCGCGGTGGCAGGTTGATCGCGTAGCCGGCCGCCGCCGCCTCGAGGATCCCGGCCCCGGCGACCAGTCCGTAGTGCAGGACGTGAGCACCCTGGTCGGTCTCCGGATCGGGATAGCGCGGCGCCCTCAACAGGGACAGTCGCACCGTCGACGTGGTCCCACCGCCGGGCCGGGCCTGACGCGTGATGTCGTGGCCGTAGGTCGCATCGTTGACCACGGCGATGCCGTAGCCCGGTTCGCCGACCTGCACCCAGCGGTGCGCGCACACCTCGAAGCGGGCCGCGTCCCAGCTGGTGTTCTGGTGGGTCGGCCGGGTGAGATGGCCGAACTGGATCTCATACGCCGCGTGGTCGGTGTGCAGGTCGACGGGGAAGGCTAGTTTGAGCAGCGTCTCCCGTTCGTGCCAGTCCACCTCGATGGCGCAGTCGAGCTGCCGCCGACCGGGGGCCAGCGTCACCACCTGCACGCACGTCGAATTCCGGAAGGTCCGGGTGATCCGGACGGTGACGCCGCCGTCGTGCCCCGTCCCCAGATCGATCGCGTCGACCTCGACCACGTCGGCGACGGTGTTCCGGTAGTGCTCGTCGATGTCCCAGGCATCCCATTGGTTGGGGAAATCGCGGTGCAGTTGCAGCAGATTGGCAGCGGAGCCGGGCGGGACGATCTCCCGCCCAGCCACCAGATCGATGATCGAGGTGAGCAGGCCGCGTCCGTCGACGACGACCCGCAGGAGCCCGTTGTCGAGCTCGATCTCGCCGTTGGCGGCGAAACCCTCGGATCGGGAAACACCGACCACCTGGTCCAGTTCGGTGGGAATCGCCGCACCGAGCGCCGGCACCCCGTTGATCTCGAACGGTGTGGCATTGAATTCGACCTGAGCACCGCCATCCGCGCCGGCCAGGGCGCTGATCGCCGCACCGATCAATTCCTCGAGCTCGGCGCCGATCACCGCATAGTTGGCGACCGCTTCGCGATGAACCCAGGCGATCGAGCTGCCCGGCAGGATGTCGTGGAACTGCTGGAGCAGGACGAGCTTCCAGATCCGGTCCAAAGCGTCGTAGGGGTAGTCGAGCAGGCCTCGCGCCGCCGCGGTCGCCGACCACAGCTCAGCCTCCCGGAGCAGGTGTTCGCTGCGGCGATTGCCCTGTTTGGTCTTGGCCTGGGAGGTGTACGTGCCGCGGTGGATCTCCAGATAGAGCTCGCCGACCCAGGTGGGGGCGTCGGGATACTCGGCCTCGGCGGCGGCGAAGAAGTCCGACGGCGCCTGGATGACGACCTTCGGCGAACCTTCGAGATCTGCGGTACGCCGGGCGCGGGCGATCATCTCCCGGGTCGGTCCGCCGCCACCGTCGCCCCAACCGAACGGGACCAGCGAGCGATCGGCGCCACCCTTGTCCCGGAAGTTCGCTACGGCGTGCGCGAGCTCCGCGCCCGAGAGATCGGAATTGTAGGTGTCCACCGGCGGGAAATGGGTGAAGACCCTGGTGCCGTCGATGCCCTCCCACCAGAAGGTGTGATGGGGAAAGACATTCACGGTGTTCCAGGAGATCTTCTGGGTCAACAGCCAGCGGCACCCGGCCAGGGAGACGATCTGGGGCAGCGCCGCGGAATAGCCGAACGAATCAGGCAGCCACACTTCCGGACATTCAATCCCGAAACGGTCGATGAAATAACGCTGCCCGTGAACGAACTGGCGGGCCATGGCCTCGCCGCCGACCATGTTCGTGTCCGATTCCACCCACATGCCGCCGACCGGGACGAAACGCCCCGCTTTCACGTGCTCGGTGATCTTCGCGAACAACTCCGGACGATGCTCCTCAAGCCACGCGTACTGCTGTGCTGACGACATCGCGTAGATCAGATCGGGATGGGTATCGAGCAGGTGCACGACGTTCGACGTCGTCCGCGCCACTTTGCGGATGGTCTCCCGAATGGGCCAGAGCCAGGCGGAATCGATATGCGAATGGCCGATCGCACTCAGCTGATGGGCCGACGCCGCCGCCGGGCTGCTCAGCACCGCCGTGAGTTCGCCGCGCGCGGCGGCGGCGGACCCTTCGACGTCGTCGAGCTCGATCCGGTCGAGGGCGCGTTCGATCGCGTACACGAGCACGAAGCGCTGCGGATCGCCGTCGGACAGGCTGCGGACGAGGCCGTCCAGCACGTCGAGATCGGCAACCAGCTCCCAGACGTCGACGTGGCGGATCGCGATGTCGGCCCGCACGAGCCGATAGCGCGGTTGGCCGCCGGCTGTCGACTTGTCACCCAGCGGGGTCGGCCGGAACAGGTACGGCTCCTGGATGACCGGGTTGGCGGCCGCCTCCACGAAGAGGTCGACGGTTTCGCCACCCCGGGCCGGCTCGGCGAGCGGGATCCACCCGTTGAGCGGATTGAGCCCCTTCACCACGCTCCCGTCGGGCCGATGGACCAAGCCCTCGGCCTGGAAGCCGGCCTGGTTGTCCACCCAGCCCAGGTCGACGATGGCCTCGACCACCTGACCGGCAGCGGCGTCCGGGATGGTCCCGGTCAGCCGAAACCAACTCGTGCCCCACGCTGGTCCCCACGCCTCACCGATCGGGAACGCCTGGTAGTCAGCCCGTAGGGCCTCGGCGGCAGGAACCGGTTCACCCTGCCCGCCGCCCACGTGCCAGACGCTGACCGAGAGCTCGGCTACGGGGACATGGATGCGCGGCCGGAGCCGCTCCACCAAAATCCGCCGTAACCGATCGAGGATCATCAAGCTCTTGTCGTGCACCCGCCCGCCTCTCGTGGTCACCGCTACGTCGGCCATCGCCGGGCGCGTCACTCAGGGCCGGCAGCGAAGCCGACCCTGCGACCATGGTGGCAGCGGACGGTGCTGCAGCAAGACCTGAGGTCGATGTCGGCCGGGTCGTCGCCGGGAATCCTGGATCTGACGCGGGGACCACCTGCGCAGAGGAGGACCTTCGATGCCCGACATCCAGTTCGACATCCCGGCCGCGCTGGTGCTGCTGCCCCTGTTGTTCAGCGGCCTGGTGATCGTCGTCACCAGGCTCCAGCATCACGATCGGCTGACGACCGGACGACTCGCCACCGTGCTGGCCGCCGGCACCTATACCGCCGCCCTGATCGCGCTGACCCTGTTCCCCATCCGGGTCGCGCTCGGTGGGTACGCCAACCAGGTCGCCTGGTATCACAAGATCAACTGGATCCCCATCCTGACCATCGACCCGGGCAGCTTCTGGTTGAACGTGATCATGACGATCCCGCTCGGCATCCTGGCCCCGTTGATCTTCCGGCTCACCTCGGCCCGGGAGGCTGCTCGCTTCGGCCTCGCCGTCAGCCTGACGATCGAAGTCCTGCAGTTCGGTGGGAATGCGATGTTCAGCAGCGGACGGTTGGCCGACGTCAACGACCTGATCGCCAACACCCTCGGCGCCGTTCTCGGCTGGCTGCTGCTGGCCACCCTGTCCAAGATCAACATCTTCGATCGGGGAATCAGCCGATTGAGCTTCCGCCCACCGCTGATGGCCAACGCTTAGCCGGCCAGGCTGAATGGACCAGTTTCTGCTGCTGACACCGTGATCCGGCTCTGCGATGCTGAGCCATGCCTGTCCCGCTCCGTCGCCGGTTGACCTCGTCGCCGTCCCTGCAGTCGGCCCTGACCCACGTCGGAGTCAGCTTCGCCCTGCTGGCCATGATGGTGACGATCCTGCTGGTGGCCTCGCCCAACGAGCCGACCTGGCTGTTGATGTTGTTCGTCGTCGTGGCCCTTTCCTACGCCTCGGCCGGAATGTTGGCCTGGCGCCGCCGGCCGAGCAACGGACTCGGCGCGCTGATGATGGCGGGTGGCTTCGCCTGGCTCGTCGCGTCCCTGTCCAACACTGCCGTCACACCCCTGGTCGCGATCGGAGTCATCGTCGCCACCTTGCCGATCGCCATCGTCGTCCATCTGCTGCATGCCTTCCCGTCCGGACGGTTGCCGGACCGGGCCTCCCGGATCACCGTGGCGGCCGTCTACCTGGTCACCCTGATCCTCCAGGTACCGCTCTACCTGTTCCATCCAATCCCCGGCCCGGAAGGCGTTCTGGCCATCGCCGACCGACCCGACCTGACCGCGCTGGCGCGCTCCGTCCAGGGAATCTCCGGATCGTTGGTGATGATCGCGACCACGGTGATCTTGCTCGGGCGGCTCCGGCGAGCCGAACCGGATCAGCGACGCATCCTCGGGCCGCTCTACCTGTACGGCGTGCTCACGGTGCTGTTCGTGTCATTCAGCGCCAATGTGCTGGAACGCCTGCTGGGGATGGACGTCCTGCTCCGGGTCGCCCTGCAGTTGGCCGTGCTCGGTGGCGTACCGATCGCCTTCGCGCTGGGGGTCCTCCGGGGCGGGTTTCGCCGGACCGGAGAGATCCAGGAGCTCGGCTCCTGGTTGGGCACCGCGCATGGCGGTCGCCCGGCGTTGGGGGAGACACTCGCCCAGACCCTCGGAGACCCGAGTCTGGAACTGATGTTCTGGGTGCCGGAACGCAGCCTTTACGTCGACGGCGCGGGTCGGCCGGTCGACCTCTCGGTGACGGAATCGCGGCGGGCCTTGGTGGAGATCGAGCTCTCCGGTCGCCGAGTCGGAGCCATCGCGTACGACGCGACCCTGATCGCCGATGCCGAGCTCGTCCGAACCGCCGGTCGGGTGGTCGCGATCGCTGTTGATCATGAACGGCTCAGCGCAGAAGTGATGGCCAGCCGCGAGGAGCTGCGCCGGTCGCGAGCGCGGATCGTCGAGGCGGCCGATACCGAGCGGCGGCGGATCGCCCAGGATCTGCACGACGGGATCCAGGTCCAACTGGTGATGCTGGCCCTCGAGGCGTACGCGGTCGGTGACGATCCGACCGCTTCGCCGAGCGTGCACGAAGCGGCCGCCAAGCTGCGGATCGGGCTGGACGCCACCGCCGGTGAGTTGCGACGGCTCGTGCACGGGGTGATGCCGGCGTTGCTGATCGAGCGTGGTCTGTACGCGGCGACCGAGGACTTGATCGATCGGATGCCGATTCCGACCGGCCTGGAGCTCGCCGGTGATGATCATGGTCTGCCGGCCGGTGTGCAGAGCACGGCCTACTTCGCGATCTCCGAAGGACTGACCAATGCCGTCAAGCATTCCCAGGCCACCCGGCTCGAGGTCCAGCTGGACCGCGACGGATCGTTGCTGACGATCCGGATCACCGACGACGGCGTCGGTGGGGCGACGCCGGGCATCGGTGCCGGTCTGCGCGGCATGGCCGACCGGGTCGACGTGCTGGGCGGCCGGGTCCAGATGGATAGCTTGCCGCGTCAGGGCACTCGACTCCTGGTCGAGGTGCCCGTCGTCTGACCGACCGCCCGATCAGGCGCCGACTCAGCTGGCGGCCCGTCGCCGGGCTTCGGCCTGCGCGAGACCACCGGCCAACAGCTCACGATCGAGGACGTGGATATGACCCCGGCCGATCCGGATCGCACCGGCGCGCTCGATCGCTCGGAGCGCCTCGTTGACCGTGGGGCGGGTCGTCCCCGACATCAGGGCCAGGTCTTCCTGGGTCAACGGAATGACACAGCCGAAGTCGTCGACCAGGCTGATCACCCGGCGCAGGACCCGTTCCGATGTCGGCATGAACAACACGTCGAGCAACTGCTGCGACAGCTGGTCGACCTGGGCCGACAACGACTGGAGCAGCGACCGATCGAGCCCCGGATAGTCGGTGCGCAGCCGCTCGAAATGCGCGCGGTGCACGGCGATCGTTTCGCAGGACCGGATGGCGGTGACCGTCGCGGTGTGCAGCACCCGGGCGTTGATCAAGGCCAGTTCACCGCAGGTCGCGCCCGGTCCGAGAATTCTGAGAATGGCTTGATCTCCGTGTGGAGTACGCACCCGAATCGTCGCCTGACCCCGGTCCACCAAGTGCAGACACGCGGGCGGATCGCCGTAGCGCATGATGAATTCGCCCTTGACGAATCGTTGACGGCGGCCAACGCTGAGCAACTTCTCGATCTCCGGCGCCGGCAGGCTCGCCAACACGGGCCAGACGGTCATATCGGTTGATGCTAAGCGCGCGCAAGGCTGCCGTCGATGGTGCTAGGTCCCTTGTGTGAAAGGGTCACCGGTGTGAAAATCCCCACCGTGACTGTTGAAACGCGCGATACTCGCCACATGATCGACACGGTCGGATGATCACCGCCCCCGACGAGCTCGAGCTGATGACGTCGATCACCAGCTCGCTCGCTGAGCGATTGGGCGCAGCGGCGTGTTCGATCGCGTTGCTCGACGGCACCGAGTTGATCTTCGTCGCGGCCAGCGGCGCCGGGGCCGAGGAGGTGCTTGGTCTCCGCATCCCCGTGGGCCGGGGTATCGCCGGCTACGCCGTGGCTTCGGGTCAGGGCATCGCGGTGTCCGACGTGTTGCGTGATCAGCGCTTCGACCGAGAGACCGCGGAGCTGACCGGCTATCTGCCGACGACGATCCTCGCCGTACCGATCGAGGGCGTGGACGGCCCGATCGGGGTGCTCGAGGTGCTGGACCGGACGGCGGCGCCGCACGATCTCGAGGTGGCCGGAGCGGCATCCCGGCAGGTGGCCCTGACCCGGCAACTCTCCGAGGCCCGATCCGCACTCGACGCGGAGCTTGGTGATCCTGAGCTCGCCGAATTGCTCGGGCTGGTCGCGCGACTCGGTCACCGGAGCTCCCAGGATCGACGGCTCGCGGTCCGGTTGCTCGCGGCTGCTCTCGACGAGACCGGATGACCGAAATCAGTAGGCCCGCCTGGTCGGAGGCCTTCGACGCCCATCGGCTGGAGACCATTCAGTCGATGCGCCTCGCGATTCCGCTGACTCGCGAGCTGGCCTGGGGGGCTGGCACCGGCAGCGGAGTCCGGGTCGCGGTGATCGACAGTGGTATCCAGCACGATCATCCGCGGGTCCGCGGAGTGGCCGGTGGCGTCGTCGTCGAGCCGGATGAGCACGCGGCGGGCGGGATCTCGCTGACCGAGGGCCCGCACGAGGATCTCTACGGCCACGGCACCGCCTGCGCCGGCATCATCCGCCAGTTGGCCCCGCAGTGCGAGCTCTACAGCATCCGGGTGCTCGGAGCCTCCCTCAAAGGCCGCAGCGGGGTCTTCGCCGCGGGTCTTCGTTGGGCGATCGAGCACGACATCCAGGTGGTCAACCTCAGCCTGAGTACGCGGAGCCGGCTGAACTTGGAGGTCTTCTACGAGCTGGTCGATCAGGCGGTCTTCCACAACGTCATGCTGGTCTCAGCGGTGAACAATGTGCCGGCCCCCAGCTATCCGTCGCTGTTCGCCGGGGTGTTCTCGGTGGCCGCGTACGCCGGTCGCGATCCGGAGCGTTTTGTGGTCAACCCGGCGCCTCCGGTGGAGTTCGGCGCACCGGGCATCGACCTCGAGGTCGCCTGGGAGCACAGCGGGACGATCGTGGCCACCGGCAACAGCTTCGCGGCTCCGCACATTGCCGGGCTTGTCGCCCGGATCGTCGCTCACCAGCCCAGCGTGACGGTCGCGGAGGTCAAGACAATCCTCCGCGCCCTCGCCGACAACTCTGCCCCGGCCACCTAGTCAGGGCTCAGCCCGCGTAGCCCAGGCGTTCAGCGGGCCTGCATGTGTCCTTCGGTGTCGTCATCGTCGCCGGTGTTCGGCACGGGCGAGGACAGATCGGCATTCTCCGCCGGCGCCTCGGAATCGGCGTCCCCTGCCAGGTGCCCCTCGGTGTCGTCGGCGTTCCGGGCCTGCATTCCTTCAGCGCCGGCATTGCGTTGGCCGCCGAAACCCTCGGCGTTCCGGGCCAAAAGCCCTTCGGGCTCGTCGGTGAACTTGGGATCGGTAGGGCTGGCGCCCATGGGTTCCTCCTGGTGGCTTGGCGTCGTGCTCGTCGTGATGAGTGTCGCCCGGATCAGCCACCTGATCTATCGTCTGGACGACACAACGGCGAAGACCGTGTGGCGCGGGTCAGCTGTGCCGACCGCTCACCGCCAGGTGTGTACGCGCACGATGGTCCCGGTCGACGTCGACCGCAGCTGAACCAGGTCGCAGAGCTGGTTGGCCAGCCAGAGCCCGTCATGGTCGTGGTCGAACGGCGCCCTTCGACCCAGGAGAACATCGTCGATCTGCGTGCTGTCGGCGATCTCGCAGACCAACGACTGGGCTTCGTGCCAGATTCGAATGGCGCCGCCCTTGGCCCCGCGGTGCAAACTGCCCTGGGCCAGTCGCTGGGTCGCCGCGGCCAGGTCGGAGGCTTTCTTCGCCGAGAGGCCCGCGACGTAGAACTCAAGCTTGAGATAGGAGAAGAGCCGCTCGACGTCCTGGCCGCTGAAGGGGGTGCTGATGGGCACGCGTACCGGTTCGGGAAGGGGGAGGGCGAAAAGCGTTTCCACGTGCGCCCGCCCGCCGTAGCGGACGCTGCCGTGGTAGGAGCTCGGGTCGACGATCACCGGGTGGCTGCGTTCAGCCTCCTCCACCACGTCGGGACTGAGCGTGGTCGCGTCGTAGGGGCAGATCAGCCAGAACGGCAGCTCAGGGTCGATGGCGACGTTCAACAATGCCTCGTGCAACTGGCACTCGACCAACTCTTCCCTGCGGCGGCCGGCCCAGATCGGCTCGCCGATCCCGCGTACCGGCCGCTGATCGGCGATGTAGGGCTCGATGAAGCTCTGCCAGGCAGGAATGATCCGAGCCGGATTGCGGCCCAACTCGGCCATGTCCGCAAATTCGACCTCATCCGCCCGCGAACCCAGGGTTTCTCGCAACCACGCGTTGTGCTCCGGAACCAGCGCCACCATGATCGGCTCGCCGGCATCGAGGCCCTCCAGCACGAACGGCACGAGCCCGGCCAGGAACTCGTCGGCGTCATGCCAGACGAATGCTTCATGCCGGTAGCTCTGCCGGGAGCGTTCGGGCGATATTTGGACGATAGCCACTCCCTCCGAGCGTCGGTCGGCTGTGATTCGCGTCTGCCCCCGTAGCGTGCAACCTTATCGTAGGTGCGAAAGCGCCTAAAAAATCCCTCTTGGTGGGGAAACTTCTACCGGTTCTCGTCAATCTGGCGAGCTCGGGCGCGTCGAACGGCACCATCGACAATCCGTTCGGCAATCGCCGCAAGCTTTTGATGATCACGCTGGCTGAGCACTCGGAGCCGTTCGAGCGCCTCGTGCTCGGAAATTCCGCTGCGACTCATCAAAATGCCGATCGCCCGGTCGATAGCAGCGCGGGAGTTGAGAGTGGCCTGAAGGCGTGCGACAAGCCTTTTCGTCTCCTCAAGAACCTGGGCATTTTGTACAGCAATAGCAGCCGGAGCCGAAAATAGTTCGCCGATCCGCGCCGCTGAATCGCTGAAGGCATGCTTCCGATGGGCGTAGACGTTCATCGCGCCGACGACCCCGTCTGGAGTCAGCAGCGGCAGGGACAACACGCTGTGGACGCCGAGCCGGGCTACCTGGGCGCCGAAGCGGGTCCATCGTCGGTCTGCTCCGAGCGAGCCTGAGGTCACGGTCAAGGCCGTGTCGGCTGCGGTGATGCATGGGCCCTGGCCGAGGTTGTACTGGATGTCGTCGACCGCGCTCACGAAGGAGTTGGTGGCCACGATCGTCTGGGAACGCCCGGACTCCAGCAGGGTGAGACCGGCACCCTCAGCCCCCGGAATCGCGCGCACCGCGAGCACGGCCACACTGGTCAACAGCTCCTCGAGATCATGGTGCCGGTTCGCCAATCCGGCCAATTCAACCAGGCTGTGACCGAGGTTGCCATCGATCTCCTCGTCGGACGACGCTGGTGGGGAGGGTTCGGCTCGACCGTCGTCAGCGGGATCCATCGTAAGTGCCCTTCTCCTTCTCATGCGTTTTGCTACTGCCATCGTATGCAATTTCTGGGTAGTGAGTCGGACGGGCTATCCCGGCTTCCCATCGGGCGCGCTCGGGTCCGGGCCGGAGCGGGCGATCAGTTCGGCCGCCGCTTCGGGCACCGTCAGATTCTCGTGAGCTGAGCGGTGTTCGAGTTCCGCCATGGCGGTGTCCGGTTCAAGACCACGCTCGATCAGCATTCCGACCGCTCGATTGACGACGCTCAATCCGGCCAACCCGAACACTGCGGGTGCCCGCGGAAGCGCATCCAGGTTCCCGTCCAACACGATGCCGTGTCGCGGTCCGATCGCGAAAGCGAGATCGGCCGCCAGGTCGACGAAAGCGCCGGGTGTACTGGCATAGAAGGTCAGGCTGCTCCCGGCGTGGTCGGGCATCCAGGCCAACGGTAGGTGCAGGGACGAGCCGGCAGCAGACGATTCGTCGGACCGCGTCGCCACCTGAACGATGACGGGCGTGCCGTCGATTCCCAGCGAAATGGTGAACCCGAGCAGCGACGGGATCGCGTTGCCGAGCGCCCAGGCCAAGTCGGCTGTCTGATCCTGTAGCCCGGCCCCATCGAGTCCCGAGCGACGCAACATCACCTCGATCACCGTGAACGGGTCGACCGGATGGTCCATGAGTGGACTCCGTGAGCGGCCCGAACGCAGATCGTTGGCCAGAATCGGACCGACAGGACGCCAGGCACGACGATCGAGGCCGGACTCGACTCAGGCTCCGCGCCATTGACCTCGATGCCCGCTCAGTATACGGCCGCCTCGCAGCAGATCATGGGTTCGCGGAAGATGTTCCGATTTTTACATCCGTGGTTTAACATGAAGGCGCTGTAGAGACAGCCAGACTGGGGTCCTGAGATGCCGCATAAACGCCGCTTTCAGTTAATTATGTCGCCCAGTGCCACTTCGGGAGTTGTTTCACAAGTATTCGACTTATGGCCGCGACGGGTTGCGGCCGATGTTGCGCACAGTTGCCGCCTACCATCGAACACGTCAACCTTGACCTGAGCTATTGCACCTGACGTCGATGGCCAGGAGCCGGTGGGCTCGGGTCTCCGGGGGAAGCCCGGGCTCGCCGGGTAGGCGGGCCAGAAGTGCCGTGGCAACGGGCCCCGCGCGATAGAAACTCGCAGCAGGGTCAGCGGCCGTATCGGCGGGCCCACGCCGGATCACCCGGCGACGGGATCGGCGCCTTGCGTTCGAATTGCGCACGCACCTCGATGCGCGGTTGATGATCGGCCGGATGGAAAATCTCGTCCACGATGTTCATGGTCGCTCCGGCCGCGTGACGACGTCGGACGCAACCGGCGAGCCAGACGAAGCCAGCCAGGATCAGCACACCTCCGATGGCGAGGACCAGTGCCGGCACCAGACCAGTCATGGGTTGACCTTACGCGCCGCGACTGTCAGCGGTTCGGGAAACTCATTAGTGCTGGTCAAAGGACCGGACCTCGCGGAATGATCGAGTGATGACTCAGTTCAGCCCAAACCTGACCTCAGCGCGTCCTCCGATCACCCGGGAGGCCATCGGCGGCGTCTTCGCAGGGGCCTGGGTCGGATGCTCGATCTGGATGATCGCTGTGTCCCTGCTCCGGCGATCAATCCGTCAGCCCGCCGGCCCGGTGTGACCGGCGTGGCGAGCCCGGCGATCCGGATGATCATTCTCGATGATCATGATGTGGTCCGGGTCGGATTGGCCAGTGCCCTGCGAGGGGTGCGGCGGGAGACGGGTATCGAGCTGGTTGGGCAAGCGCGTACGGCTGACGAACTGGAGGCGGTCCTCGCGGATCAGCCGTGCGATGTGGTGGTCCTCGACCTGGCGTTGGGCGACGGCTCCGATCCGGCGGCCACGGTGACCGGTCTGGTGGACCGCGGCTACCGGGTGCTGGTCTATTCGATCGCCGACGACAGCCGGCAAGTCGGCCGCACGCTGGCCGCCGGCGCTCAGGGTCTCAGCCGGAAGTCCGAACCGATCGAAGCCACGCTGGAGAAGATCCGACTGGTCGCCGACGGACACGTCCTGGTGTCCCAGGAGATTCTGGCGGTGATCGACCGGGACGCAACCTTCGTGGAGGCCAAACTCAGCCAGCGGGAGCGGGAGGTGCTCGTGCTCTACGTCTCCGGCCTCGAAGTCCCGCAGATCTCCCATCAGCTGTTCATCACCGAGAACAGCGCCAAAGAGTACCTGCGGCGGATTCGCACCAAGTACAGCGAGGCGGCCCGGCCGGCCCCCAACAAGGTCGACCTGCTGCGCCGCGCGATCGAGGACGGCATCGTGCCGCCGATCATGCCCCACTGACCCTTAGCCCTGGCCCAACCTCATCGGTGCCATGTCGAGTCCCGCCCCGCGCTGGCTGACTGGTGGGGTGAGGGCCACCGACTTAGCCCCGGGCGCGAAACCGAGGTACGCCATTCCGGCATCGACGACGCCGCCGACGTCCTCGCGCGGAACCGTGACCAGGTTCTGGAACCAGACGGAATCGTCATCGTCTTCCATCCGCGTGAGAATGACCGCGCTGGCATCGGTCGCGAAGCGGTCGCCGCGCTCGGCGGCACCGGCGACCTGCGGTGAGTCCTGTGACCAGGACGCCGGGCGATTGTCCGGCAACAGCACACCGTAGGCGTCGTACTCCGCCATCGAGATCGATCCCGCGTTCTGTTCACCGTTCAAGTCCTCCAGCGGCGCGGTCACGACGAGATCGACATGCCCGCTTTCGTGGCCGAATTCGCCGGCCAGCACGGTGTTGCCGAACAGATCGCCCGCTTCGGCGGTTCCGGTGATACCGGGTGAGTTCTGGGTGAGGGTGCGGGCCTGACCGATCAGCCCGGTGGTGTCGGCCGGATCGCCCACGTCGCCGAGATCGGCGTAACCGAAGGCGACCGAGCCGGCGTCCTTCACCCTTCCGACGTCCTCGCCCGGCACGCCGATCGCCATCGCGATGACTGGAACGTCGGTGTACGCGTCGTAGAGGTCGACCGAGGATCCGTAGCGGTCGCCAGCTTCGGCGACGCCGCCCGCTCCAGGCGAGTTCTGACTGATCATCGTCAAGGGTCCGTGCTGGCCGGTCTTCAGCGCCACCGCGCCGGCATCCGCGAGAGACCCTATGTCTTCATGGGGTACGCCGACGGCCAGGATCGGTCCTTCGCCGCTGCCGGCGACATCGAAAGTCTCGCCAAACCGGTCCCCGGATTCGGGACTGCCGGCGCCGTCATCGCCTTGCTGGAGGACCGAAACCGGATGGCCCGGAAGCTCGTAGTCGAACAAGATCACCCGTCCGGCATCAGTAGCCCGGCCGATGTCTCGTCCGGGCGCTCCGACGGCGATCAAACTCGAGGTCAACACCCCGAGCGCGGTGCCGAATCCGGCACCGGCCTGAGCACCTCCGCTCACGCCGGACTCGTCGAAGGTGTCGACGACGGAGTCAAGTCCACCCGCGGCCCCCCGCAGCCGATAGAGCTGACCCGCCCCGACCTGGCCACCCACGGTCTGACCGGGAGCACCGACCAGGAGATCGGCGCAGTGATCGGGATCATCGAGTTGATCACCCCAGACCGAAACCGCGGCCCCGAACCGACCGCCGGATTGCGAGCTGAGGCCGGGGAAGTCGTCGGCGGTGAGCAAGGTCCGGCCACTCGGAGGCCGAGGATCGGCACTTCCCCGAGCGGCCACATTGGAGAAGACGACGATCGCCCCGGCATCCGGCTTGCCGGGCAGGTCGAACGACGGCATGCCGATCACCGCGTCGGGGCCACCGCCATCGACATCACTGAACACGCCGTCCCAACACGCTGGTGGCGCCGCCGCGGCCGGTCGACGGTCCGCGATGACCGCACCGAGCAGCAGCACGGTCAACGATGCCGCAGCTAGCCATGGCGCGCGAAGCCCCGGTCGCTGCCGATGATCACTCAGAGTGCTGACGTTCATGGCAGATCCCCCTTTACCGCGCGATTCCTTTCAGCGTAAGGACGAATCACCGGTAAAGCGCCGGGCGCAATTCAACTGCAACGACCACGGCCCGGAAACGAAAATCGGATAACGGACGGATCAACGTATAGCCGTGCTATCCAGACCGGATGACGTTTGCGCAGCTGGACTCGAGGCGGTCCAGCTCGGCTGCCCGGCCGCGGCCAAGCCGGCGAGCAGGGCCCCGAGTCCTTGACTAGCGCGACCGGGCATCCGGGCTGAGGTCCGGACCTGCGGAGCCAGGGTGGTCAGGACCCCCAGACCGGCTTTGCGCACAGCGGCGGCCAGACCGTGTTCCTCGCCGTGCGGTAGTCCCGGAAAGCCACCGACCTGTTGAAAGGCAGCCAACCGGATCGCCAGGTTGGCGGCGTACACGTGACGATGGCCATGTCCGGTGAGCCCCGCCTCGATAAGGTCGCGATAGGCCCGGCGCGCGGGCTCGTCGGCGTCCCAGTCCACGATGTCGGCGAGACCCAAAATCAGCTCGGCCGAACCGGCGCGCTGCTGGGCGAGCGTGCTCACGATCCAGTCCTCGGGGACCACGGTGTCGGCGTCGGTGCTGAAGATCCAGCTGGATTCGGGTTTCAGCGCCCGTGCGGCCGCCGCGGCCCCGTCGATCAGCCGGGTCCGGATCAGGCCGACCGCCATCGGTTCGTGCTCAGTCACGAACACCGATTGAATCGATGGGTACGCGGCCAGCGCCCACCGCGCCTTCGCCTCGGTCTCGTCAGTGCAGCGATGGAGGCCGATCGCCACCCGGGCGCGACCGACGTCGG
This sequence comes from uncultured Actinomycetota bacterium, assembly GCA_963731295.1. Taxonomy (GTDB): domain Bacteria; phylum Actinomycetota; class Actinomycetes; order Propionibacteriales; family Propionibacteriaceae; genus Microlunatus. The sequence goes on along the minus strand of CAVSUP010000001.1, from coordinate 1,409,531 downwards.
CTCGACGCTGGGCCGCGGTGACCGCTCGGCCGACACTGTCCACACAAGCCGCGATCGTCGAGGCCTCGTTGTGAGCCGGGATGGCGACCAGGACGTCGACTGCGCTCACCGCTCGGCCCCGAACGTCCGTCCGAGTCCTACTGCGTCACCGTCCCGGTTCTGCTGGAGCACGTAGAGGCCCAGATCGTCGATGGCCCGCGTGAGGTCCAGATCGAACGCCAGACCCGCTGGGCCGGCGATCAGCCGGGCTTGCTCGAGGCCGGCCCGTACGGCATACCCGACGATGGCCCGGGCTTCACCGGCCAGTTGCGGAAGGCGCTCGGCCTCCATTTCGACCCGGGCCTGGCCGTCGGCGGTCAAGAGTTGATCAAGTCGCTGGCCGGCCTGACCGACGGCTGCGGCCGCCGTGGCCACAGCCAGACGGACGGCACCGAGTCGGGCTTCCAGGAGGGGACTCCGGCGGCCGTCGAGCCAGCCGAGCAACAGGTCAGCGACTCGGGCCAGGCCACCGGCCCAGACCGCAGCCACGCCGACTCCACCCGGGAAGAAGCCGAGGCGGCCGAGATAGAAGTCGGCCGGACCGACGACCGAATCCGAGCTCACCTCCAGACCGGTGAGCTCGACGCTGTGGGTCCGACTCACGGTCATGGCCGAGGTCTGCCAGGCTGACGCATCGACCGGCAACCCGCTGACCGGGAGGTCGAGCAGTAGCTGGTGATCATGGCTCCCGCTGACCGGGACGAGGGCTCGATCGAGCAGCCCGGCCCCAGAGGCGAACTTGATCATCCCGTCGATCCGGAACCCGCCCTCGACCGCCGTGGCCCGGGCGCCTGTCGCCCCGGACTTCGATGCCCAGACTCCGTAGATCGCGTCGGACGTGAGCGGGGCGCCGGCCTGGTGGCAGATTCGCATCGCATCGATGTGCCCCTCGACCAGCCGACCCAGGGGGATGTCGGTTCGTCCAATCCCGAGCAACCCCCCGATCAGTTCGGTCCAGCTGAGCTCGGCCCAGTCGTGGGCGGCCGCAAGCCCATGAATCGCCGTCCGCAGCTGATCATTATCGGGCTGGTGGCGGAGGTAGCCCCCGGGCAGCGGCGTGGGCGCAGGGATGGGGGCGAGGACGGACAATCCTGGATGGGACATGGCGAGATTCCTGCCTGGGAGTGGATCGATCATGGTGCTCGCCGCGTCGGCCGAGGCGATGATCAAGCCGGATCGATGCTGCGCAAGCATGGCCGGCGGGACCACCGCCGTCAGTCCGGGGGCCAAGGGTTCGAGTTGGCTGACAAACGCCCGGCAGGCGTGCTGATAGGCATCCTCGGTGGGTTGATCATGGTCCAGGACCAGCAGCCGATCGCCGGTCGCGGCGAGCTCGGCCGGCTCGGACCAGTAGGTCATCCAGATCCCGAACTCGATCATCGGTAGGCCGAGCTCGGAAGCCAGCGCCTCGGTGGACCGGCCGACCGCGCGATGATCGGGGTGCGGATCGCGGCGCCAGGGAGCGGCCAGCACGACGGGGCGGTCGGCTCCGATCTCGATGATCAGCGCCCGGAGGCCCTCCGTGATCGCCGCCTCGTGCTCATCGAGTCGCCCGTCGGGCAGGGCAAGGAAGGCCGCGTCGGTGAAACCCAGCCGCAGGGTCGCCGTACGCCATTCCTCGAGCCGACGGACCGCGAGACCGGCCGGTCGGGTCGCCACCTGATCGACGCAGGCCTCGCCCGCCGAGGCCAGCAAGCCGAAGACCGGACCCAAGTGGGCGGCCCAGGCCGCGGCCAGCCGGCCGGCGCCGATGGTCTCGTCGTCGGGGTGGGCGCCGACGATCAGCAGGCTCGGGCCACGATCGGCGTCAGGCCGATGGGCCGGCACCCCCAGGCCGCGGGCGAGATCAGCGACCGAGATCCGCGGGGCATCGTCAACCGCGTTCCGCCAAACGCTCGGATCGTTGCCAGGTCCCGTCACCACCGCGACGTCGGCCTGCGCCGGGGTCACGTGGACCTTCTCTGGTGGACGTCGAGGATGAAGTTGTCATCGAGGTGGCGGGTGGTCTGCGCCCAGCCGGTCCGGCGGAGTGCGGCGGAGATCTCGCGCTGAACGTGCTCGCCACTCAGCCAGCCGTCGTGCGGCTTGAAGCGCCAGTGCACCGACACGACCTCCGCGTCCGCGGCGGTCACGCGGTTGATCATGGTCATCATCTGTCGCCGGTCGGCGGCTTCGAGGTAGTAGCCGAATTCGCTCAACACGACCAAGTCGAAACCGGTGACCGGGGGCGGCTCGGGCAAGCGGAGGTGACCCACATCGACGTGCGGAAGCTGGCGACAGCGATCGCCGGTGAGCTGGACCGCCTCCAGGGAGGCGTCGGTGGCGAGCACCAGTTCGGCCCGATCGGCGAGCCGGATGGCCAGTTCGCCGACACCACAACTCGGATCCCACGCCCGCGCGTACGAGGAGCGGTTGAGGCAACCCAGGACGAGGTCGAGTTTGCGCTGTTCGTACCAACTGCTGCGCACTCCCCAGGGATCGCGATCAGCGCGGTAGAGCGCATCGAAATCAGGAATGTGGGTCACTCATCACCGCCCGACTCAAACCTCACGGCCTGCAGTTGTTCGCGAATTTACGTTGTAAACTCAGTCTAGCTTTCCACAGGGGTGAGGTGTTAGTCGATGCGAGCCGTGACCTGGCAGGGCCGACGCGAAGTCGCCGTGCAGGAGGTGCCTGACCCGCGGATCGAGCATCCGACCGACGCGATCATCAAGATCACCAGCACCAACATCTGCGGCTCGGATCTGCATCTTTCCGAGACCCTCGGTGCCTGCATGTCGCTTGGCGATGTGCTCGGCCACGAGTCGATGGGCGTTGTCCTGGAGGTCGGCACCGGGGTGTCGGCCATCAGGCCGGGGGATCGCGTGGTCATCCCGTTTCAGATCGCCTGTGGGCACTGCTGGATGTGCGAGCACACCCTTTACACCCAGTGCGAGACGACCCAGGTTCGCCATTCCGGCAGCGGTGCGGCCCTGTTCGGCCACTCCAGACTGTATGGCCGGGTGCCGGGCGGGCAAGCGGAATACCTCCGCGTGCCGCAGGCCCAGTTCACACACATCAAGGTGCCGTTCGGTCCGCCGGACGACCGCTTCAGTTACCTCTCCGACGTGCTGCCGACTGCCTGGCAGGCCGTGGAGTACGCCGAGGTGCCGCGAGGCGGCACGCTCGTCGTGCTGGGCCTCGGGCCGATCGGCGACATGGCCTGCCGGGTCGCCCGGCTGCGCCCGATCAGCACGGTGATCGCCGCCGATGTGGTCGACGAACGGCTGTCGAGAGCCCGGGCTCGCGGGATCGACGTGGTCGATCTCCGGGAGCACGCGGGCGATCTCGCCGAGGTGATCCGCGAACTCACCGGCGGCCGGGGTCCGGATGCGGTGATCGATGCGGTCGGGATGGAGGCGCACAGCTCGCTGGGCGCCTCGATGATGCAGGAGCCGACCCCCCAGCGGCCGGATATGGGGGCCGGTCCGATGATCTCCCAGGCCGGCGTCGATCGGCTGGCCGCGGTCCATACCGCGGTCGATTTGGTACGCCGGGGTGGCACCGTCTCCCTGATCGGGGCCTACGGCGGAATGCTCGACCCGATGCCGATGACGGCCCTGTTCGACAAGCAGATCCAGCTCCGGATGGGACAGGCCAATGTGAAGAAATGGGTCCCCTCGATCATGCCGTTGCTCATCGACGACGACCCGCTCGGCGTCGATGAGTTCGCCACCCACCGGCTGCCGCTCGACCAGGCTGCGCACGCGTACGACATCTTCCGGCGGAAGGCCGACGGTGCCGTCAAGATCATGCTGAAGCCGTGACCGCGCGCAGTGGGCTCAGACGTTCTTGATCTTGCGCCACCCGCCGGCCCGATTGTTGGCGATGATCTGCCGGAACATCTCGCCGAGCGCCGCTTCGTCGACCACGTCGCCGGCCCAGAAGGCGACCGTCCGGGCCGTCGCGTTGTCATGCCCGGCGGTGATGATCCCAGCTGGGTCCGGCACAATTCCGCCGTCGTAGAGGAAGACGTTCAGATGGTCTTTGGTGCCGAGCAATGCGGCAACGTTGCCCTCGAGCACGAAGTACGGTTGCACGGTCCGCTTGATGGTTTCAACCACGTCGGAATCGACCGCGTGCAGCAGATCCCGCACCTGTTGGCCGACCGCTCGTTGCCACTCCGGCAGCCGTTGCAGGTAGGCATCCACCCGAGGGTCCTGCTGATAGCCCATTCCGCTCCCTCCGCCGTGCTCCGCCGGCAATGGCCAAGGTACGCGCGAACGGGTTGGACCGATCGGCCAGGCTAGGGCCATGGTGCTGCGCGACGACACTCCGCTGGAGCAACGGATCGGTGATCGTGATCTGACCCACTGGCCGTCTCGGCTCGGCCGCTGGCTGGCTCAGCTCGCGGTCGCGTTGGCTCGCGTGCTGTCGGCCAATGCGGTGCTGGCCATCACCGCAGCCGCGGGGGCCGCCCTGGTGACCGGACTCGCGATCGCCAGTTCTGGGGTCTACGACGCGGTCAGCGAGGAGGACGGAGTGGCCGGATTCGATCGTCCGGTGTTGGACGCAGCGATCCTCCGACGATCGGCGCGATTGGATCAGCTGCTCACCTGGTTCACTCATCTCGGCGGGCCGATCGGTATGACGATCCTCGCGTCGTTGATCATGATGCTGATGGTCTGGCGCTGGCGATCGCGTACCCCGTTGATCTTGATGATCATCGCGGTCGCCGGATCGTTGTTGATCACCGTGGTCGGCAAGACGGTCTTCGGCCGAGCGCGGCCACCGCTCGTGGATGCGGTTCCGCCGTACGAATCCAGCCCGTCGTTCCCGAGTGGCCATGCCCTGAACAGCACCGTGATTGCCGGTCTGGTGGCTTATCTCGTCGTCCGTCGGCTGGTCTCGATGCTGGCCCGGATCCTGGTCGTCGTTGCGGCGCTGGGGTGGGCGGTCGCCATCGGACTGAGCCGGGTCTTTCTCGGACACCACTGGCTGACCGACGTGATGTTCGGTTGGCTGCTCGGGCTGGCGTGGCTTTCGGCGGTCATCACCGCGCATCGGCTCTATCTGACGGCACGCCGGAGAACTGGCCACCCGGGGCTCGCTCCCCCCCGATGAGCGAGAACCGGCGTCGGAGTCTGGTCAGACCTCCTCAAGCTTCGCGTCCGGCGCATTGCGTCGAACCGATGCGATGCCGGCCTTCGCCGACGCTTTGCTCGAGTAACCCTCACCCCCTGTCGCAATGACCTGACCGTTCGTCGCCTTGAGGCGCCAGCGGAACTCGCCGTTGGGGCTGGTGTACAACTCGAACTTCGCCATGGGGGTGGCCTCTCTGAAGGGGAAGAGATAACAACTGCGCGCAGCGTAACTTCCGCCGCCCTGATCACCTATGGCAAACGGTGCTCAGCCGAGTGTCAATTCCGCGCGCGTCGCACCCCCACTCGGCACCCTCGAAGCGGGAGAAAGTGTGCCCGACTCGACATCATCCGAGAAGCTGTTATGTTTACGCTGTAAACTACTGGTGGATCATGAACTGGATCTGAGCTCACGCAGAACCGGCGTCAGGAGCAGGAGAGGAGGGCAACTCATGAACAGGGGAATTATCGGCACCATCATCGGTGTATTGGTGGTCATCATTTTGGTCATCGTGATCATGCAACTCACCTGATCGAAGCGCCGGGACGGCAGCCTGATCATGGCCCGTCGTCCCGGCGAGGTCGCGGGCCCTCAGGGTCCCGCCTACGGTGTGCAGGTCCGCATCGCCGAGTCCGTTCTTGATCAACAACTCCAGCGACGTGCGGACCTCGGTGAGCATCGGGGTCCTGATCTTGCCGCGTACGGCCTCGTCGTCGATCACCTCCAGCGCGGACCGCAGGCTGGACAGTGAAGCTCCGAGGCCACGCTCGAAGGGCGATTGGCGGACACCCGGGCGATCATCTTCGGTCCTCGACGATCCCCAACCCGGCAGGGCGTTGAAGTCGATGCCGGCGCGGGCCGCGATGATCCTCGTTTCCGCGAGTGCGAGTGTGGTCGCCGTCAGGACGAACTGTTCACCAGCCTTGGCGATCTGGGCCGTTCCGATCCCACCGGTCCGGATGCAGGGCCCGAAGAGCTCCAGGAACAGTCGCACCGATTGATACACCTCCGGCGCCGATCCCATGATCATGGGGTACCGGCCCATACGGATCGCCTCCGAAGATCCGATCACCGGAGCATCGACAACCTGGAGCAAGCCAGCGGTCTGTTTGGTCAGTTGGTCGGCCAACTCGCGCAGGGCCTCGGGTGCGACAACCGAGCCGATGATCAAGATCGTCGGGCTGTGGACGCCGGCCCGCAGTCCGCTCGGTCCGGCCAGCCGGGCCTCGATACTGGCGAGGTCATCCGGCAGGGCCAGCACGATCTCGCTGCGGGCGGCAAGGTCGGCCGGGCTCGCGGCTCGGGGCACCGCGGCCCTGAGGTCGCTGTCCATCGCCTCGGGATCGGAGATGTAGGTCGACAGGTGGACGGCCTCGGGAAGTGCGTCGAGCAAGCGCCGCAGCACCACGTCACTATGCAAATGATCACCGAGAACGCCCACTGCGCGCGGATAGCCCACCTCCGCAGTCCGCCCCGTAGACACCCGTTCACTGTATCGAACGGTGTTCACCCCGGTGGCCGATCGAGTTTGGCGTTCACTGGAACCGCAGGAGTCGCGTCTGGCCTCTGCGTCGCGGGTCAGTGGCCTCGAGCGAGAACGATCTGCACGACCTGGGTCAGCTCGGGCGTGAGGTTCTGCTCGGCCACGGTCAGCTGCCAGTCGCCGTAGACCACGGTGTAGACGAAGCGATCGGGGGACGGGTCGGCAATCGAGAACTGCTGGAGCTCCACGCGCATCAACAGGTGGCGGACCTGCTCGCCGTCCGGGTCGTCGGTGAGGTCCAGCTCGCCGGTACGGGTGCGGCCGGTGACCCCGCCGCTGCGCCGAACGGCTACGGTCTCTGGCGGCGCGGTCGATGGGGCGATCTGATCGGTCGCGCTCGGCGGACCGACCACGGGTGCGGGCGCGCCGAGGACGCCGACTGTCATCCAGGCTGCCTCGACCTTGGTCGCCACTGATCCGTCGCCGGCGTAGATCCGGTGGGCGGAGTTGACCGTGGCGCGGGCGAAGGCCGCGAAATCGGCGCGCGGGGCTACCTCGCCCGAGGTCAGGGCGTCGTACCAGACCTGGCCGGCCCGCTCCCAGCTCGAACCACCCAGATCCACCGCCAGCAGGGCAAACGCGCGGTTGGGGATACCGGAGTTGAGGTGGACGCCGCCGTTGTCCTCGGTGGTGTGGACATAGTCCGCCATCGAACCGACCTGCGGATCTTTGCCGATCTGGGGATCGTCGTAGGCCGTGCCGGGTTCGAGCATCGATCGCAGGGCTTTTGCCTTGACTCCCGGAAGAAAGATTCCTTGACCAATCAGCCAGTCGGCCTCGGCTGCCCCCTGGCCCAGGGATCGTTGCCTGACCATCGCGGCGAACGCGTCACTCACGCTCTCGTTCAGGGCACCGGACTGCCCGTCGTAGACGAGCCCGGCGGTGAACTGGGTCACGGCGTGGGTGAACTCATGGGCCATCACATCCATCGGCTTGGTGAACCGCTCGAAGATCTGGCGGTCGCCGTCGCCGAAGACCAGTTGGGTTCCGTCCCAGAACGCATTGTCATAGTCGCGCCCGTAGTGGACAGTGATGGACAACGGGCTCCCGCTCCCGTCGGCCGATCGCCGGCTGAACTCGCTGGCGAACAGGTCTAGGACCTGCCCCGAGGAGTCGAATGCCTCATCGACGGCCGTGTCACCACTGACCGGATCCCCATCGGATCGCACGAGGCGGCCGGGAAGCGCTTCGGCGTGGCCCGCATCATGTACCCGGCGGGTGACGTCACTTGCCGCCCGGACCGCCCGGGCCGGCGACGGTTCGGTCTCCCGCTTCGACCGCAATCGGCGGTCGACCGCCAGGGTGACCTCGCTGGACGCAGACGTCCGTGGGTCCTGGGCCTGCTTCGCGACGTGCCGAAGCAGGTAGGGAGGGACGAATTGGCAGCTCATCGTGCACCTTTCATACGAGCGATCATTGGTGCCGACCCTGATCGCGCAGCCTCAATTGTCGGCGGTAGTTCGACCGTAGTGCGATCGACTGACATCGATCACATTTCGGTTTCAACAATGATTAACCGGTGTCCTATTCGGTTAGGCGTCTTGACGGTCGGGCGACAACGGGCCAGGCTGGCCGATGGGCGGGTTCCAAACCGCAAAAAGCGGACTAACCTGTTCTGTGGGTCGATTGATGACGCGCAATCGGTAACGGCCACCCAGCATTGGGGGCGATTCTGTGGCCACGGGGGCCAGGGACCGGGACGCGTAGACCAATTTGACGCCCGCGACTGACGCGTTGGAGAGCCAGGCAGGCACCTAACGCGATTTTGGTGTGTCCGCTTTAGGACATGTCCTATTGCTGCTGCGGGTTTCGCGTGACTTGAGCACAGCGTCTGCGTAGGTTCCTTCTTGAAACGTCAGGGTTCCCCCCGACTTCCGCAAGAAGCGGCGCGGTGGGACACAAGAAGGGAAAATTCTCATGCGCAACTCCACGCTCTCCCGCCGCATTGTCGGCGGTTTCGCCGCCGTCGCCGTCGCCGCAAGCGCTTCCGTGGTGCTGATGGTTCCGACGAGCGCTGGCGCGGCGCACACGCTCTCGCAATCGAAGGCGCACACGCTCAGCCAGACGAAGGCCCACACCCTTTCGCAGCCGCAGGCGCATACGCTCAGCCAGTCGAAGGCCCACACCCTGTGATGATCGACCGCACGCTTCTGATCAGTACCGCACACAGTCTGTAACTTCCACCGGACGCTCTTGGGGGGTTGTGTCCGGTGCCTCGAGCTGGCGAAGCGATGAATTCAGTCCGAGAAAACGCCGCGGACGGTAGTTAAATCGTGCGGGATTCGCTAGTGTCTACGTCAGGCGGACCATCCAATGAGTCTTCCGTAAGGAAGCCGGGATACCTGACGTTCCCGGTAAGTCGGTTGACGATGTGAGCGTCACCGACGGCAAGGCCGTGTAGGGCTTTCCCCGAAGTTCTGCGCGGATCCTCCCCCTGGGCGACGCCCGCGGTTCAACTGGACCGCGGGCGTAGCTTTATCTTCCAGGGTTGATCGCTTTCGGGGCCGCACCCGGTGGCCCACCGTTACATGGCGATGGCCGTTACATGGCGATGGGCCGGTCGCGGCGGGATCGGCCTGGATGCAGGTCTTCCGCCCGGACCAGGGCGGCTCCGAGTTGAAGCCTTGTGGTCACACCAAGTTCGTCCATCAACTCCGAGATCCAGCGGCGGACCGATCGCACGTTCAGATCGAGGGTGTTGGCGATCGCGCTATCGGTCGAGCCGGTCATCAGCAGCGAGATCAGCATCTGACGGCGCGGGTCGTTGTCCGCGGAGAACGATTTGCGAATCGGCACCGATGCGTCCCAAACGGCCTCGAACAGCCACTGCAGCGCTTCGACCAGCAGGCTGTGACGGACCACGGAGGCCCGGAGTTCGTGTCCTGGGGTGTACGAGCGCATCGAGGGGATCAGCGCCACCTGATGGTCGAACAGGATCAGCTTCATCGGGACCGGCGCGGTACGCGACTGCTCGCCCCGCTCGGCGAACAGCGCGAGCTCGTTCAGCCGATCGGTGTCGAAGCCCGGGTGATAGACGCAGCGGAGCCGCACGTGACGGCCCAGGGCCTCCCATTCCGGCTCGCCATCGAGGGCATCAGGGGTGATGTCGGCCCGGGCCTGCGCGTACGGCGGCTTGTCGAAGGCGCACACTTCCTTGCGCGCCGAATCGAAGAGCTCCTGATGCGCGGCGACGATCGCATCCCGGCCGATCAGGATGCGAACGCCATCCTCCTGATCCTCAGCGGCCGCCAGCAGGTGGCTCTCCAGCGATTCCGCGGCGACGCTCGCCAACTCGATCTCCGACAGCCGCTGGCTCTTCAGCTGATTGACCACGTCGAGCAACGGGAGCGTACGCCATCGGCCCAGCTCCGGGTTGGCCGCCAGCCCCAACCTTTGCAACTCTTGGATGGCCTGCTCGCAGACGCTTTCCGGCATCGAGGTGAGCTTGGCCAACTCGGCCGTCGACGCGGAGTTGACGGGTCCGAGGGCGATGTAGAGCGTCTCGGCTTCAGCACTGATGCCGAGCGGCTGCAGCATCGGGTTCCCCCTGTCCTGGTGTCGACTGATGTCAGTATCGACGAGAAGGTGTCGAGAAGCCGAACCGATACGCTGAGGCAACGCGCAGCGTCTGCTCGCCCCAGGATCGTCTCACAACGGCTCAAGGAGTTTCGAAGGATGACTGAACTCGCTCAGATCGGCGTCACCGGCCTCGCTGTCATGGGGCGGAACCTGGCCCGAAATTTCGCTCGTCACGGGCATCGGGTGGCGATCCACAACCGCAGCTTCGCGCGCACCGAGTCGCTGTTCGCGGACGCGAGCACCGAGGGCACTTTCATCCCGTCCGAGTCGATGGCCGAGTTCGTCGCCTCCCTGGAACGGCCCCGACGGGTCCTGATCATGGTCAAGGCCGGCCCCGGCACTGATGCGGTCATCGATGAGCTGATCCCGCTGCTGGAGGAGGGTGACATCGTCATCGATGCCGGCAACGCACACTTCCCGGACACGATCCGGCGGGAGGCCAAGCTGAAGGAGCACGGGCTGCACTTCGTCGGCACCGGTGTCTCCGGTGGTGAGGAGGGTGCGCTCAACGGACCGTCGATCATGCCCGGTGGTTCGCGCGAGTCGTACGAGTCGCTCGGCCCGTTGCTGGAAAGCATTTCTGCGAAGGTGGACGGTACGCCCTGCTGCACCTACGTCGGACCTGACGGCGCCGGGCATTTCGTGAAGATGGTGCACAACGGCATTGAGTACGCCGACATGCAGCTGATCGCCGAGGCGTACGACCTGATCAAGCAGGCGACCGGGGCGAGTGCCGCCGAGATCGGTGAGATCTTCAAGACCTGGAACGAAGGTGATCTTGAATCCTTCTTGATCGAGATCACCGCCGAGGTCCTCGGCCAGGTCGATGCCGAGACCGGAAACGCCTTTGTGGACGTGGTTCTGGACCAAGCGGAGCAGAAGGGCACCGGACGCTGGACGGTGCAGAACGCTCTTGATCTTGGTGTACCGATCACCGGGATCGCCGAGGCGACGTTCGCCCGGGCGCTGTCCGGCTCGGTCCCGCAGCGGGCAGCCGGTCGGGCCAGGCTGGTCGCCAACAGCGGCGAGTGGCAGGTCAAGGACCGCGAGGCGTTCGTCGAAGACGTGCGGCAGGCGTTGTACGCGTCCAAGGTCGTCGCGTACTCCCAAGGCTTCGATCAGATCGCCGCCGCCAGCGAGGAGTTCGGCTGGAACATCGATCGAGGGGCCATGGCGCGCATCTGGCGCGGCGGCTGCATCATCCGGGCCCGCTTCCTGAACCGGATCACCGAGGCGTACGAACGCGAGGCTGATCTTGCGCTGTTGCTCGCCGATGACTACTTCGCCGACGCCGTGGGCGACTGCTTGGCGGCCTGGCGTCGCGTGGTGGCAGGTGCCGCCCAGAACGGCATCCCCACTCCGGCCTTCTCCTCGTCGCTGGCCTACTACGACGGCATCCGCTCCGAGCGACTGCCGGCGGCGCTGATCCAGGCCCAGCGCGACTACTTCGGTGCTCACACCTACCGACGGGTGGACAAGGACGGCTCCTTCCACACCGAGTGGAGCGCCGACCGCAGCGAGACCGAGGTCGGCCAGGAGTTCAAGAAGGCGGTCGTCGAGCCCAAAGAGGCCGAGAAGGCACCCGAAACCTCCACATGACGGGCGGTCCCGCACGGTTGACCCGGGTGGGCGCGCGGGCCGCGCGCAATCTACGGTCGGTCACCACCCGATTGCGCAACGAGGCCGGCGCGCCGGCGTTCGCGGACCGGGTGGGGGCGAACGGCATGGTGCCCAATGGCGGCGTCGCGCTGTTCTTCGCCACCGGTCCGGAGAACTTCTACCAGTTCGAGCAGTGGCGCCGGCCGCTGGAGCGGCTGGCTGAGCGGCGCCCGGTCTTCGTCATCGTCGATCGACCCGACACCGGAGATCTGGTGCTGGCGGCCAGCAGCCTGCCGGTGACGTTCGCCCGGGGCAGTGGGGCGCTGGAAGACCTCGTCGGCGAACGAGACGTCCGGGTCGTGTTCTACGTCAACCAGGTCGAGGCCAACTTCCGGATGCTGCGCTTCGCCGCTCCGGTTCATGTCCAGATCGGGCACGGGGAGAGCGACAAGGCGGGGAGTGTCTCCAACCAGCACAAGGCCTACGACCTTACCTACGTCGGTGGCGCCGCCGGCAGCGACCGGTTGGGTGCCGCCCTTCGCGGCTTCGACCAGCAGGCTCGGACCGTTCAGGTGGGCCGGCCCCAACTCGACCATACCTACCCCGGAGCGCCGGACTGGCCACGCGACTCCGGGCTTCGGGTCTGGTACGCCCCCACCTGGGAGGGGGACCGGAGCAGCATCGCCTACGGCTCGCTGGTCAGCCACGGCGTGGAGCTGGTAGAGGCCCTGATGGCGGACCCGAACCTCCGCGTCATCTACCGCCCCCATCCGCGGACCGGCACCGCCTCGCCCGAGCATGCCGCCGCCGACCGTCAGATCCGTGAACTGCTCAAGCGGAGCGAAGGCCGACATCTCGTCGACCACGGCGGCTACGGCTGGCAGTGGGCCTTCGCCGATGCCTGCGTCACCGACATCTCGGCGGTGGCCTACGACTGGTTGGCCACCGGCAAGCCCTTGGTCGTCACCGACCCGGCCGAACGTCGGGCCTATCGACCGGCCTCACCGCTGCTGGACGGTATGCCCCTGCTGCCGGCCTTCAGCGCCGCCGAGATCGTCGGCTGGCTCCGGGAACGCGCCCTGGGAGACGCCGACGCGACCGGGAGTGCCGACCTCAGGCGGCTGGGCGACTACTACTTCGGCGACACCCGCGATCAGGCGAGCAGCGCGCGCTTCGCCGCTGCCGTCGATGAACTCCTGTGATCCGCTCCGGTTTCAGGCCCGCGCGGACGATCGTGGGTGCGGCGGCTATAGCCCGCGGAGGAAATCGACGTCGTCGTCAGGCGCCCGCGGTGGCAACTCGGTTCGTTTCCTGGTGCCGAGCGATTCGGCGTTCGGTCGACCGAGGAAGAGCCAGCCCACCGCGCCGGCCAGCGGCAGGCAGATGACGGCGGTGGCCCACAGCCAACGGGGCATCCGCCGCACCGCGTACGGAGGTGCCTGAGCGACCTCGACGACGCAATAGATCATCAGCAAGGCCACGATGATGATCGGCATATACCGGCCCATAATCCAAGAGTATGCGTCCCGACGCGAGTCGAGACAATATGCGTCCTTCGGAGCCCCTAGGCTGTCGGGATGCCTGATCCGGGGCGGCCCGGCAATCCGACCCCCGCCAAGCCCACCATCGCCCATCCCACCATTGCTCAGCTCCGTGAGATCACGCAGCCGCCAAGCGTGCGGACCCGAGCCGGGGCCGAGCACTGGGTTGCTCACGCCTACCTCCGCGATCTTTCGCCCTATCTCACCCGGGTTCTGCTCAAGGCCGGCTTCTCCGCGAACGGGGTCACCTGGCTGATGATCGCGGCGGCCGCACTCGCTGCGGTCGCCACCGGCTGGCCGTCGATCTTCGGGGCGATCGGCGTGGTGATCCTGGTCCAGCTGCAGATGCTGATCGACTGTAGTGACGGCGAGGTCGCCCGCTGGCGGCAGACCTCGTCGCCGCTCGGGGTGTACCTCGACCGGGTCGGTCACTACGTCGCCGAGTGCGGCATCGCGGTGGCCCTGGGTGTGCGGGCGTCCGGCGGACCACAGCTCAGCGGGGTGTGGATCAGTGCCGGTCTGTTGTTGGGCCTGCTGGTCGCGCTGAACAAGGTGGAGAACGATCTGGTCCACGTCGCGCGGCACTATGCGGGGATGCCGCAGGTCCGGGACGCCGAGGAGGTCAAGGTGCCCCAGCGGGGCGCGTTGCGAACGGCCCGCCGGGTGGCCCGCTTCATTCCGTTCCATCGGGTCTTCCATTCCGTGGAGTTGTCGATTCTCGTTCTGGTGGCGGCCGTCGCCGACCTGTTCACCGCCGGCCTGGCGACCAAGGCCTTGTTGACCGGTCTGCTGATCTCGGCCGGCATCACGGTGGTCGGCCATCTGGCCGCCGTGATCGGCTCATCGAGGTTGCGATGACGGCGAGTCGGCCTCGCTACGGCGTCGTGGTGTTGACCATGGGGGGCCGACCGGGCGAGCTGGCCCACGGGTTGCGGTCCCTGCTGGACCAGCGTGATGTCGAACTCGACGTCGTGGTGGTGGGCAATGGGTGGCGGCCGACCGGCCTGCCCGAGGGAGTCAAGGCTCATGGGCTGCCGGAGAATCTGGGGATCCCGGCCGGGCGCAACGCCGGCGTACCGCTGGTGTCCGGTGAGCTGTTGTTCTTCCTTGACGATGATGCCGCGCTGCCGACTCGCGATCTTCTGGCCACGATGGCCGCCCAGTTCGCGGCGGATCCACAGCTCGGCCTGATCCAACCGCGCGTCGTCGACCCGGAAGGCCGGGAGGCGCCACGCCGCTGGACCCCGCGCATCCGGGTGGGCGATCCCGGGCGGAGCAGCCCGGCGATGAATGTCTGGGAGGGCGCCGTGGCCATCCGCCGCGCCGCCTTCGACTTTGCCGGCGGCTGGCCCGAGCCGTTCTGGTACGCCCACGAGGGAATCGAGCTGGCGTGGCGGGTCTGGGACGGGGGCTGGCATGTTCGCTATGAAGGAACCATCGAGGTGCACCATCCGGCGATCCAGCCCACGCGCCATCGCGGAGTTCTATCGCTTCCAGGCCCGCAACCGGGTGTGGTTGGCCCGGCGCAACCTGCCGGCGCCCGTCGGGCTGCTGTACGTCGCGGCCTGGGCCGGGGTGGGCGGGGTCCGGCTCCGTTCGAAGGAAGCCGTCGCTGAGACGCTCCGCGGCTACCGGATCGGTCTCCGGGAGCCGGCGGGCGAACGGCGGCCGATGAGCTGGCGTACGGTCTGGCGGATGACCAAGGCCGGGCACCCGCCGATCCTCTAGCGCTTAGCCTGAGGACATGTTGACCGGTCGGGCATGGTCTGAATGGGCGATCGCGCAGGTGGAGGCTGACGCCAACCGCAGCGCCGACACGCATCTGCATCCCTTTCCGTTGCCCCCGGATTGGGGCATCAACCTCTATCTGAAGGACGAGTCGGTCCACCCCACCGGCAGCCTGAAGCACCGGCTCGCGCGGTCACTCGTGCTCTACGGCCTGTGCAACAACCAGATCACCGAGGCCACGACGCTGGTCGAGGCGTCATCGGGCTCCACCGCGGTCAGCGAGGCCTACTTCGCGCGGTTGCTCGGCCTGCCGTTCGTGGCCGTGATGCCGGCGTCCACGGTCAAGGAGAAGTGCACGCTGATCGAGTTCTACGGCGGTCGCTGTCATCTGGTCACGGATCCGGGCGAGATCTACCAGGTCGCCGCCGACCTGGCGGCGAACGCCCAGGGTCACTATCTGGATCAGTTCACCTTCGCCGAACGGGCGACCGACTGGCGCGGCAACAACAACATCGCCGAGTCGATGTTCGCCCAGCTCAGCCGGGAGCCCCACCCGATACCGGCCTGGGTCGTCGTCGGTGCCGGGACCGGCGGAACGAGCGCGACGATCGGCCGCTACCTGCGGTTGTGCAAGCACCCGACAAGGTTGTGCGTGGTCGATCCGGAGAATTCCGCCTTTGCCCGAGGCTGGCTCGAGCGGGACCCGACCGTGACGGCGACGGGTTCGCGGATCGAGGGCATCGGTCGACCGCGGGTCGAGCCGAGCTTCGTCGGGTCCGTGGTCGACCGGATGATCACGGTGCCCGACGCGG
Source organism: uncultured Actinomycetota bacterium (assembly GCA_963731295.1). GTDB lineage: Bacteria > Actinomycetota > Actinomycetes > Propionibacteriales > Propionibacteriaceae > Microlunatus. The sequence goes on along the minus strand of CAVSUP010000001.1, from coordinate 1,393,569 downwards.
CATCCATCGCCGCGATGCGCTGGTGTACGCGGCAACTGGATCGCTGGGTCGGGGGATCGACCGGCACGAACATCTGGGGCGCGCTGCAGTTGATCGCCGAACTCAAGGCGCAGGCGCTCACGGGGAGTGTCGTCACCCTGCTCTGCGACGACGGCCGCCGGTACGCCGAGACCTACTACAGCGACCGCTGGGTCGCCGAACAGGGCTGGGATCTCGATCCCCCCACGGCCACCCTGGACGCCTTCATGGTCGATGGGGAGTGGCCGAGTTAGCACCCTCCTAGGGCGAGCCGATGACCAGGCCGACCAGGAGGCCGACGGCCGTGGTGAGCTCGGCCAGACCTGTCGACTTCAGGACCGGGATCAGGGCCGGACCGACCGCGCCGCCGAGCACGGCGATAATCGACGGGAGGCCGATCAGGATGCCGAGGAGGCCGAACAACGCCCACCAGGAAGTGGCCGCGGCAACCGCGATGATCATCAGCCGCGGCGAGTCCGATCAAGCCCACGTACAGCATCCGGGTCCGCCGGTCGCCGAGCCGGGTGGCCAGGGTGCGCTTGCCGGCGACCGTGTCACCGGGGATGTCCCGCAGATTGTTGGCGACCAGAATCGCGCAGGCCAGGGCGCCGATTGCGACCGCGGTGAACAGCGTGGCCCGGGTGACCGTCCCGGTCTGCACGTACGCGGTGCCGCACACGGCCACCAGGCCGAAGAACACGAACACGAAGACCTCGCCGAGGCCGGCGTACCCGTACGGCCGCTTACCGCCGGTGTAGTACCAGCGCGGCGAGCACGCTGGCGGCGCCGACGGCCAGCAGCCACCAGTGCCCGGTGATGATCACCAGCGCCAAGCCGGCCAGTGCGCCGAGTCCGAAGCTGGCGAATGCCGCCCGCTTCACCACGCGCCGGCTCGGCGAGCCCGGAGCCGACCAGCCGGAGCGGCCCGACCCGAACCGCGTCGGTGCCGCGTACGCCGTCGGAGTAGTCGTTGGCGAAGTTGACCCCGATCTGGAGGGCCACGCTGACCACCAAAGCCAACAGCGCGGCCGGTCCGGCGAAGCCACCGTCGAACGCAGGCGATGCCGCTCGCGGCAATCACCGGGGCCAGGGCCGCCGGCAGGGTCCGCGGGCGGGCTCCGGCCACCCACTGGCTCGCCGTGGGCCGGCGAAGATCTGCGGTGCTCACTGAGCCACTCCCGCCGTACGCGACGCGATGATGGACTGCTGGATCCGCAACCGGTCCGGTTTGCCGCTGGACAGCCTGGGCAGCGGGTCGAGCCGGACCAGCGTCCTGGGCAGGGCGTGGGCCGGGAGCAGCGAGCGCAGCTGATGGTGCACGTCGTCGAGAGTGCCGGCCACGTCGCAGACCGCCGTGATCGAGCTGCCCCAATCGGGATCGGGGATCGCCACCGCCAGTCCCTCGCCACCCCGAGCGGCGGCCCACCGCCCGACCAACTGCGCCACCTCGGCGAGATCGATCTTGCGACCGCCGACGATGATCAGATCGTCCAGCCGGCCGAGCACGATCAAGCCGGTCACCCTCCCACCGGCCACGATCTTCGGTGCGGAGCAGGCCGTTGGTGAGCACCGACTGCGTGCGTCGGGGTTGCAGCCGGTAGCCGGAGAATCGCGCGGTGCTCTCGATCACGATCCGGTCATCACGGCGGTCCAGCTCGATCCAGGTGCCGGCCAACGGCCGGCCGTCGTAGACACAGCCGCCGCACGTTTCGCTGAGTCCGTAGGTGGTGACGACGCTGATGTCTCGGCTTCGGGCCAGGTCAAGCACGTCGGCGGCCACCGGTCCGCCGCCAACCAGCACGGCCTCGAAGCGGGCCAACGCCGCGCAGATCGCCGGATCGCTCAGGGCCCGGGTCAGCTGGGTCGGCACCAGGGACAGATAGCGGCGCCTCGACATCGCGGCGGTGGCCGCCGGCAGATCCGCCAGATCGCGGCGAACGGGCACCACGGCCGTTCCGGCCACCGCGGCCCGGGCGAGCACCATCAGTCCGGCGACGTAGTGCGTTGGCAGCGCGAGGGCCCAATCACCGGGACCGCCGAGCCGGTCGTGAGTGGCCTCGGCCGACGCCCGGATCGCGCCACGCGACAGCACGACGCCCTTCGGCACGCCGGTGGATCCCGAGGTGGCGACGATGGCTGCCGCATCGGGCTCCTCGACCGGTCGCTCGGGGCGCAGCATCGCGAGGGCGCGACCGCGCTCGACCGGATCGACCGGCAACGGCGCGACCGCCGGCCCACCGGTCAGGGCCTCGGTCAGGGCGGCCGGCACCTGGGCCGGTTCGGCCGTACGAAGCTCGGTCAGACTCACAGGGCCCAAGAGTATGGCCACAATGGCCCCGAGACTATGACCACAATGACAGGGTGCCGACTAGACGATGCGTGTACGCGATCAGCCTGCGCACCCGATTCCGCGGCATCACCGTCCGCGAGGGCATGGTGTGGCGGGGCTCGGCCGGCTGGGCGGAATGGAGCCCGTTCCTGGATTACGCCGGCCCCGAGTTGGTTCCCTGGCTGCGGGCCGCCGACGAAGCAGCGGAGATCGGCTGGCCCGATCCGGTCCGCACGGAGGTGCCGGTCAACGCCACGATCCCGGCCGTCGGACCCGAGCCGGCCGCCGAGCTTGCGACGACGGCCGGCTGCCGGACCGCGAAGGTCAAGGTGGCGGAACCGGGCCAGGCACTCGGCGACGACCTGGCCCGCGTGGAAGCCGTACGCGCGGCGCTCGGACCGTCGGGCCGGATCAGGGTCGATGCCAATGGCGGTTGGAATGTCGACCAGGCCGAGCGGGCCATCGGTGCGCTCAGCCGTTTCGAGCTGGAGTACGCGGAACAGCCCTGCCGCACGGTCGAGGAGCTCGCCGAACTCCGGCTCCGGTTGGCCCGTCGAGGCGTCGAGGTGCTGATCGCCGCCGACGAATCGATCCGGCGCGTCGAGGATCCGTATCGGGTCGTCGAGCTCGAGGCCGCCGATATCGCGGTGCTGAAGGTCCAGCCGCTGGGCGGAGTGCGGGCGTGCCTGGAGATTGCCGAGCGGATCGGTCTGCCGGTGGTGGTCTCCAGTGCCTTGGAGACCTCGATCGGGATCCGCGCCGGCCTGGCTCTCGCGGCCGCGCTGCCCGAACTGCCGTACGCCTGCGGGCTGAACACGGTCCGGCTCTTGACCGACGATCTGGTCGCGACGCCGCTCGTCGCCGTCGACGGCCGACTGCCCGTGGAAGAGCTCGTCATCACTGACGACCGCCTGCGGCGGCGGGAAGCGAACCCCGAGCGCTCGTCCTTCTGGCAGGCTCGGCTCATGCAGACCCGGAAACTCGCCGATGCCCGGAAACTCGATGACTGAGCTACTCCGTGGGTGAGGCGACCAGGCTCGCCCGGGTGATCGTCGAGGAGTTGATCGGTCGCGGGCTGACCGACTTCGTCCTCGCTCCGGGGTCCCGCAGTGCACCTCTGGCCTATGAGTTGTTTGACGCCGACCGGATCGGGCTGCTCCGGCTGCACGTCCGGATTGACGAACGGACGGCCGGCTTCCTCGCCCTCGGTCTGGCCAAGCAGTCCGGCCGTCCGGTCGCCGTCGTCACCACCTCGGGCACCGCGGTGGCCAATCTGCATCCGGCCGTGCTCGAGGCCTGGCATGCTCACCTGCCGTTGATCATGATCACCGCCAGCCGGCCGCGGACCATGATCAACACCGGAGGCAATCAGACCACCGACCAAGATCACTTTTTCGGCCGCCACAGCCGTGGCTCTGCCACCCTCGCCGATCAGGTCGCCGAGCCGTGGTCCTGGCGCTTCGAGCTGGCTCGACTGATCAGCGCGGCCACCGGCGTCCGCACGGGGGAGCCCGGTCCGGTGCAGCTCAATGTCGAGCTCAGCGAACCATTGGCGCCCGCGCCCGAAGCGATTGCGCCTACCTCTCTACCGCCGCTGACCATTGCCGAGACGCGTCGTCCGCCGTCGGTCGAGGCTCTCGTCGACGGTCCGCAAACAGTGATCATCGCCGGCGACCTCCCTCCCGCAGCGGGCCGCGAGCTGGCGATCCGCGCCGATCGGGCCGGCGTGCCCCTGCTGGCCGAGCCGTCGAGCAACGCGCGCCGCGGATCGGCCGCCCTGGGCACCCAGCGACTGCTGGCGGGCTCGGCTCTGGCCGAGCGGATCGAACGCATCGTGATCGTCGGGCATCCGACCCTGTCGCGGCCGGTGTCCCGATTGCTCAGCCGCCGGGAGCTGGAGTTGATCATGGTCACGTCCTATCCGGATTGGATCGATCCGGGTCTGGCGGTGACCCGGGTCGTCGACGCGGTCAGCTTCGCTGAGCCGGGCGATCCCGATTGGCTGGCGTCCTGGCAATCGGCGGACGCCGTCGTGCGCGCCGGGCTCGACGCGTTGCTCAGCGCCCAGCCGGGCTTCAGCGGCCCGGCGCTCGCCGCCGCTCTGTGGGCTGCCCTCGACCAACACGACCACCTGTTTGTCGGCTCGTCCAACCCCATCCGCGACCTGGACCTGGCCCCGATCTCCACGGCCCCGCCCTTCGTGTATGCGAACCGGGGGCTCGCGGGTATCGACGGCACCATGTCGACGGCGATCGGCATCGGATTGGCGGCTGAGCGGCCGACCCACGCTCTGCTCGGCGACGTCACCGCTTTGCACGATCTCACGGGCTTGATCATCGGGCCCGACGAACCACGACCGGATCTTCGCGTCGTGGTGGCCAACGACGACGGCGGCAGCATCTTCGCCACCTTGGAGCACGGCGACCCCATCCACCAGCGCGCCTTCGAGCGGATCTTCGGCACTCCGCACCGGGCTCGATTCGCGGCGCTGGCCGAGGCGGTCGGCGCGGACTATCACCAGGTGACCGGCGCCGACGGGCTCGCCGAGATACTCGCTCAACCACCGATCGGCATCGACCTGGTCGAGGCAGTCGTCGACCGCACGCAACGCCGCACCCTGAATTCGGCGATCACTGCGCTCGCAACCATGATCTGAGCCGGCTCGTGGCGGCGACGTCGTCCTCGTTGTATTCGAGCACCCTGATCCGGGCCTGGGCGCGAACCTCCGCGGTCACCCCGTGGACGGCTTCGGCGAACCAGAGCTGTGAATTGAGACCGCCCGGATCGTCGTCGCGCCAACTGAAGCCCGCCTGCTGAGCGATCAGCTTCAGCCCCAACCCACTGACGCCGAAGAAGTGCGCCTTGACGATCTCCAGCAGATCGACGTAGTGCTCCTCGGCGTAGCCGGCGGCCCAGTGCAGGATCGGTGCGGGCTCGCGATCGGCGAGTGCCCTGATCTTGGCCACCTCGTACCCGCTGTAGTGGTAGACCACGACCGAGGTGTGCGTGTCGATCATGCTGCGGAGCCAGCTGAACGCGTCGACGGCCAGCGCGGTCTCGGTCTCGTCGTCAAGATCATCGAAGCGGCTGAACTCGTGATAGATCCCGTCGACGCCGGGCGCCGTGTGCACCAGGAAGCCCCAGAGGTAGACGCGGCCGTCGGCCGAGCTCTCGATGTCCAGGTCGATCTCTACCGCAGCCCCCGGCACCGCGATCGGACCGCTGCTCTCGCGGGAGAACGCTTGGCCGTCCAGCAGCATGCGGGCCCGTCTCGCCGCCACCCGCAATCGCCCTTCCGCTCCCGGCCGGTGGGTGACTTCGGGCAGGTACCAACCGAGCAACTCCTCGAGATCGGCGCCGACCAGATCGGTGATGGTCGAGATGCCGTGCTGGCGCAGCGTGGCGATCTCGCGCATGTCGAGCGGCCCCTTGTCGATCCGCAGGCTGACGTCCTGGGGATCGAGCTGCGGTCGGCAGCGCTCCCACCATTGGCAACGGCTGCATTCGCGATTCACGATCGGCTCGACGAGCAGCGTCGGACCGGCGCCCGGATCGCCGGTCTGTTGCTGGGCCACGGCCGCGATGTCCACCCGGAAGGCGTGCTCGTGGTCATAGCGCTCGAGCGGACTGCGCAGCCGCCAGCCCTCCGGACTGGTCCGCGAGAAGGTGCGCAGCTGGGGCTCGTCCAGTGATGCCCAGGCGAGCACAGGAGCGGCGGTCACGGTGTCGGTGCCGATGATCGCCCCCAGCGGGCCGGCGGCAAACCCGCAGCTCTCGAGCATTCGGTGGTAGTGCGCCAGCTGCAACAGGTCGGCCGACCGACTGCTGATCCGTAGGCCGTGGCCGAGCAACTCTTTCGCGTCCTCCGGCGCGGGCTGCTCGAGCGAGGAACAGCGAACCCCCGGCGCCGGTTCACGGTCCCCAGCCGGACGCCGGACCCGTTCGATGATCTTGTGCCACTTCACCTCGGCCGGGTGATAGGCGGGCACGCCGGCCGGGCGGTCCGCACCGCGGATGAGCAGATCCGGATAGCCCACGCGGTGGCCGGAGAGGTCGGCCGGCAGGCAGCCTCCGATGATCACTGTCGCACCCGAAGCCATGGCCTGGACACAGGCCTTGATCTGAGCGGATCGGGGCTCGGCGGACAACAGCCGCAGGTCGACGACGCTGACCAACCACCGAGGTGATCAGCTTTTCCAGCACCACCGCCTCGAACTTGCGCTCCGCCGTCGAAGAGCTCGGCCAGCGCATCGCTGGGCTCGCCCACGGGCAGCGCCACTGTGGGGTCGAACGAGTTCTGGGTTTTCACCGGGCAGCTGCGGGCGGCGTACGCGCCCAGCAGGATCGCCGGGGCCTTCGTGATCGGCTCCGTGGTGGTGGTCATCTCGGCGCCCGGGCTCGATGCAGGGCGACCACCCCGCCGGACAGATTGCGCCACTCGACCTGGTGCCAGCCGGCGGCACCGATCAGCTCGGCCAGCACCTGCTGGTCGGGCCAGGCCTGGATAGATTCCGCCAGATACTCATAGGCCAGCGGATTGGACGACACCAGCGAGGCCAGCTTCGGGATCGCGGCGACGAGGTAATTCGTATAGACCGTGCGGAAGAACGCTGCGGGTCGGGGTGGAGAATTCACACACCACCAACGTGCCGCCCGGCCGCGTCACCCGCAGCATTTCGGTGAGGGTGGCGGCGGTGTCCTCCACATTGCGCAGCCCGAACGAGATGGTGACGGCGTCGAAGCTGCCATCCGCATACGGCAGCTGCACGGCGTCGGCGGCCACGAAGCTCAGCTCCGGCTTGCGCCCCTTGCCCACCTGCAGCATGCCGAGTGACAGATCGGTCGGGACGACGATGGCGCCCGCGTGCGCGAACGGCTCACTCGAGGTGCCGGTGCCGGCCGCCAGGTCGAGGATCAGCTGGTCCGGTTGCGGATCGACCGCTTCGACCACGAGCTTGCGCCAAGCGCGGTCCTGGCCGAGCGACAAGACGTCGTTGGCCAGGTCGTAGCGAGCGGCCACCCGGTCAAACATGGCAGCCACCTCGCCACGGCGTTTGTCGAGAGTGGCGCGAGCCGGGCCGGCGCTGGCTTCATGATCAGGCACAGCGACAGCCTGTCACGAGCCTCAGACAGTTTCTCGAGCTGTGCGCCGGTCTGACCGTGCACCCTCCTAGATCTGTGCAGCGGCCTGGATCGGTGTGGTCGGCGTCTTCGACCCGGCCTCGGGCTCGATGGTGACGGCCAGGCCGGTCGAATCCTGAACCTGGCCGGTGAACCACTGCTTGCGGCTGGCGCCACCGGCGACGAGGCTGTCGGGCGTTGCGGCCTGGCCCTGCAGGGTCCACAACTGGTAGGTCTGATCAGGGCCGGTCGTCGGCAGGTTGTCGCCGACGAACAGTGCTTTGTTCAAGCCCTTGGAGACGACGAAGGAGATCTTTCCGCCGTTCTTCATCGTCGAGGTGAAGACCTTGACATCCTGGGCGGCGAACAGCTGGGTCTCGGCGGCCTGATCGGCCACCTGCGACTGCTGGTCGCGGACCAGCGAGAACACCCAACCACCGAGGCTGAGCGCCACGACCATGACGGCGGCGACGGCCAGGGACAGCACGCGGGTGCGGCGACGCTGGCGACGCAGAGCGAGTTCGTCCACCGGTGCCGGCGACACGGTCGCCGCGATCGGCTTGATCGATGCCCGTCGTGGCGCGGTCTCTTCGGCGTCGTTCGACAGTGGGGGCAGGATCGGCGGCAACACCCGGACTTCTGAGATGGCCGACAGGATCGAGCTGCGCAGCGCCGGCGGCGGCGCGGACACCGTGGCGAGCAACGACAGCTCGGCGGCCGTCTCACAGAACTCGATGACTTCCCGGCTGCAGGTCGGGCAGACGGCGAGGTGAGCTTCGAATTCGTCCAACTCCGACGGATCCAAGGCATTGACGACGTACGAGCCGACAGCCCCATGAATCTCGCTCATGCTTCTACCCCCAATGCATCTCTAAGCCCGATCAGTCCATCACGTATGCGGGTCTTCACCGTGCCGAGCGGGAGTTTCAAAAGCTCCGCCACCTGGCTCTGGGAATATCCGCCGAAGTAAGCCAACGTCAACGCCTCACGCTGAATGGCCGTCAACGAAGTCATACCTTTACGAACTCTTTCTACATCTAATCGTTGTTCGACGCCGTCCCATACGTGATCGACTTCGCGATCAGCGCTGGCCAGCGCGTACTTCTCGTCGCGTGCGGTCTCACTGGAAACCGATCGCACGCGATCCACAGCCCGTCGATGGGCCATGGTCGTCATCCAGGCGAGCACGCTGCCCTTGGTCGAGGCGTAGCGGGCTGATTGCCGCCAGACCTCGACGTAGATCTCCTGCGTGACTTCGGCCGCATGATCCGGCGAGCGAAGCACTCGCAGGGCAACCGAGTAGATCCGGTTCGACGTGAGGTCGTAGAGCTCGGCGAATGCGTCTTCGTGCCCGCGGGCTGAGCGAGACATCAGATCGATAAGGTGAGCCGCGTCCCGCTCCCGGCCCGCCGACTGCCCGGGCCGGGAGGACTGGCCTCCCGGCCCGGACGGTACGGATGAGACGTTCATGAGTTGGACGCTCTCACAGGATCCTGGTGATTCTCAGGACTTCGGCAGCAACACGCTGTCGATGATGTACACGGTCGCGTTCGCGGTCTGCACGTTGCCGCACAGGACCTTGGCGCTGCCGTTCACGGTGAACTCCTCGCCGGAGCCTTCGACGCTGACACCCTGCTTCTTGTTCAGGCTGTCGTGCTCGCCGGCAACCATGTCCGGGGACAGTCGACCGGGCACGACATGCTCGGTCAGGATGGCGGTGAGGGTGGCCTTGTCGGCCAGGACCTTGTCGAGGGTCTTCTTGTCGATCTTGGCGAAAGCGTCGTTGGTCGGGGCGAAGACGGTGATGTCTTCGGCGCCATTGAGCGTGTCGACGAGGCCGGCCTTCTTGACCGCGGTGACCAGGGTGCTGAGCAGCGGGTTGTTGCTGGCCGCCGTGGCGACCGGATCGCTCGACATGCCGTCGAACGAGCCCTTGCCGACTCTTCGGCACGGCGGAGCACGCGGCACCGAACGGCTCGGTGGACATCGACTCGCTGGCCGACGGGGATTCCGCCGGGGCGCTGGACGCGGCCGACGACGGGGCGGCGGCCGAGCTGGGCGCCGATGAGGCGCCGGGTGCTGCGGTCGCTCCGCCGCCGCCGCAGGCAGCGAGTGCGAGCGGGAAGGCGATGGCGGCGGTCAGCGCGGCGAACTTCGCGGCGCGAGACTTGGTGGCGAACATGGATGTTGCTCCTTCGAGGATGGATGGTTCCGGGTGAGCGGGATCCCATGCGGTTGACGGGCTTCCTGCCCGTCGCTCGTCAATGTTTCGGCGCGGTATGGCCTCAGGGATTGGTTTTCGAATCGATTCGTTATCTTTTCCGCTGCCACCGCTCATTTGGATGCCTTTTTCGGCGCCGACCTGCCGAGCGCGTGCCCTACGGTGACGAGGGTCACGGGCTCGGAGGGGCCGCGCGCGAGCGAGTGGTCACGCCTGGAAAAAAACAGGGCAGAATCGCCCCCATGGCCAAACGCACCACCATCCTGAAGGTGTCCGGGCTCCGGCGCGCCTTCGGACCGAACACGATCATCGACAAGTTCAACCTCGAGGTGCGTACCGGCGAGGCGATCGCGTTGACCGGCCGCAACGGTGCCGGGAAGTCCACCCTGCTGCGCTGCCTGGTCGGTGCCGACCGGCCAGATGACGGCACCATCGAGGTCTGCGGTAACAAGATGTCCGAGACGTCGCCGGAGATCAGGCGCGATGTCGCCACCGTGATCGACGACCTGGACTTCTTCCCTGATCTGAGTGTCGTCGAGCATCTCGACCTCCTGGCCCGTGCGCACGGCATTGCCGATCCGGACGCGCTGGTCGACGAGGTGCTGGAAGAGGTGCAGTTGGTCCCGCAATCCGGTCAGCTCCCGGGGACGTTGTCCTCGGGTCAACGGCGGCGGCTGGCGTTGGCCACCGCGTTCGTCCGCCCGCGCAAGTTGTTGATCCTGGACGAGCCCGAGCAGCGGCTGGACACCGAAGGGGTCAGCTGGCTCGCCGCCCGGTTGAAGACTGAGCGCCAGCAGGGTTTGGCGATCATCTTTGCCAGTCACGAACCGTCTTTGGTGGAAACCGTCGCGACCCGGGTGGTCGAGCTGGGAGCGCCCCGCGGATGAGCACCGTCGATGCCGATGATCTGACCTGGGAGCAGCCGCCGGAGGGCGAGCCGCTGGTCCCCGCCACGCCGCGCGAGCTGAAGGGGATGATCAAGGACTGGCGTTCCGGACGGGCGACCCGCAACGTGCTGCAGGCGATCAGTGACGCCTATGTCGCATTGATCGGCGCCTTGATGATCGGCGCCATGGTCATCAATGTCGTGTTGAAGGCGCAGAACACGGTCGCCGAATGCAGCACCGTGTCCTGCCTGTCGGCCCGCACCATCCTGCCGCTGGCCGCGTTCGCCGCCGCCGTCGCCATCGCGCTGACCGCGAGCCGGTTGTTCGGGCCAGTGTTGGCCTCGGCGGCCGAGGGCTTCTGGCTGCTCGATGCGCCGATTTCCCGCGCCAAGCTGCTGCAGTCACGGCTGGTGGCCGCCATCGTGGCCGCGTTCGTCGCCGGCGGGGTGATCGGCGCGCTGATCTCGGCGTTGACCGGGTCGACCGCTCGCGGCGTACTCGTCTGGGCCGCCGCGACCGCGCTGTCCGCGGCGGCCTCGGTCGCTTTCGCTGCGGCCCAGCAAGGCGCCGATCGGCATCGACTGACCCACTTCACCACCTACGTCTTCGGCCTGCTCGGCGTCGGCGCGCTGACGACGGTGGTCGGCATCTCGGCCGGCTGGTTCGCGCTCGGGCTGAGCCGTGATCTCGGGGTCGAGCTCGGGGCGATCATGATCGGATTCTCGCTCCTGGTGCTGGTCACCAGTGTCGTGCTGGCCCGGATCCGGCTCGGCCGGATCCGGCGTACCCGGCTGGTCAGCGGCGGCGCGCTGGTGAGCGGCCTTTCCGGGGCCTTCTACGCGCTGGACATCGGGCTGGCCCGCGACATCGTCGTCGAACGTCACGCCCAAGAAGTCGGTCACGTGAAGCCGAAGCGTGGCCGGGGTCTGGGGCTCGAAGCGATCATCTGGCGTGAATGGCAACGGATCCGTCGATTCCCGCAGCCCTTGGTGGTGCTCGCCGGGACGATCGTGGTCCCGTACGCCGCCGACGCGCTGGGGATGGCCGTCCTGACCCCGGTCTTCGGTGCGCTCGCGCTGTTCGGCGCCATGGTTCCGCTGCTCGGCGGCCTCCGGGTGCTGACCCGGACCGGTGGCCTGGCCCGCTGCTTCCCGTTCTCCTTGTCCCGGCTGAAGTTGGCCTCGATCGCCGTGCCGGCCGGACTGGCGGCCGTCTGGGCGGTCTTGGTGAGCACCGCTTTCGTCGGCTTCGGGAGCTCCACTCAGCGCAACCTGTTCGACGCCTCGCTGATGGGGGTGGCGACCGCGGCCATCGGTCTGCTCGGTGCGGTCCGCTGGACCACGGCCAAGGGCGTCGACTACGGCGTACCCATGGTGTCCAGCGGCGCGGGAGCCTTCCCGCCCGGTCTGTTCCTCAACCTGTTCCGCGGTTTCGATGTCTGCCTGATCGCCACCGCTCCGATGGTGCTCGGCGGCTCGCCGCTGTGGTCACTGGCCATCGCCGCCATCGTCGCCGGAATCCTGCTCAACTCGATGGACGCCGAGTCGCTCCGGGCCCAACAGGCCGACCAGCGGAAGCTTCTGGAAGCCCAGAAGAAGCAACGCGCGGCCGAGATGGCCCAGCGCAAGCGGTAGCTGTTTCCCCGAGCGGGCTCCCCGGCGCCCGGGACGTGCCCTACTCGGTCGTGAACTGGATCTGATGCCAGCCGCGCGCGCCGTCGGGGAAGACCTTGGTCCGCTTCTCGGGCTGGATCTCGCCGTTCTTGTCGGTCGCCCGGACCTGCGCGGTGTGCAAACCGGTCGGGCCGTCGTAGACGAAGGACCACTGTCGCCACAGATCGATGCCGGCACTCTCGGCGAGCTTGACATCCTTCCAGTCCTCCTCGTCGATCTTGATCTCGACCTTGTCGATGCCGCGATGCTGGGCCCAGGCGACGCCGGCGAGCACGGCCTTGTTCTTGGGAACGGTGCTGAGTGACTTGGGCACGTCGATCCGGCTCTGGACCAGAATCGGCGCGTCGATGGCCCATTTGCGTTCGGTCCAGTACGCGGTGCGCTCGGCGTAGGTGGTGAACTCGATCCGCTTCAACCACTTGGTGGCCGACACGAAGCCGAACAGCCCGGGCACGAGCATCCGGGCCGGGAAGCCGTGGGCGTCGGGCAGCGGCTCGCCGTTCATACCGACCACGATCATCGCGTCCCGGCCGTCGTTGACCGCCTGGAACGGGGTCGAGCAGGTGTAGCCGGAGTCGGAGGAGTACGAATAGACCTGTTCCACGCCCGGCTTGACGCCGACGAGCTTGATGATCTCCGAGAACGGCACCCCCAGCCATTTCGAGGTGCTCACGTAGGGGCCGCCGACCTCGTTGGAGACGCAGGTGAGGGTGATGTTGCGCTCGATCATCGGCAGCTTCAGCAGATCGTCGTAGGTCAACGTGACGGGGTTGTCCACCATGCCGTCGATGGTCAGGCTCCAGCCCTCCACCTCGATGCGCGGTGTCACCAGACTGATGTCGACCCGGTAGAACTTGTCGTTGGTCGTGACGAACGGCGTCATGCCTTCGAGTTGAGCGCCGGCCGGAATGGCCTTCGCGGCTGAGGCCGGGGCCGGGAGTCCCACCATCCGGCGGGCCGCGGAACCCGCTTGGCGGACCCGCTCCAGGACCAGGCCGCCTCCGCCGCCGATCGCCGCGAGCAGGCCGACGCCACCCATCGTGGCCAGGAACCTCCGACGCGATGGCGCGGGTTGCCCGTCCTCGGCGTCGGCTGGTGTGCGGGTCATGATCAACAGGGCCAGTACGCCGACCGCCCCGGCCACCATGGACGGCACGGCGTCGAGAGTCCGACCGCGGGAGACGGCAGCAGCGATGCCCGCCACGCCGAGCAACGAGATTCCGATCAAGGAAATGGGTCGACGGCGCCAAGCGATCAAGCCGAGGACGGCGGCGAAGATCAACAGCACGACGCCGATGCTGCCGATCAAGATCGGTTTGTCGTAGGTGCCGAAGGTCTTGACCGCGAATTCCTTGGCCGGGGTGGGTGCGGCATCGATCAGCACCGAGCCGACGGCAATGATCGGCGAGGCCTGAGGATTCATCAGCGCGGCCACGCCATGGCCGACGCCCACCGCGGCCAGCGCGGCGATCACCCCGGCGAGTGCGCGCAGGACCGGCCGCGGCTGGGCCGGCGTGCGGACGGCTGACTCCGAAGTGTTCATACCTTCAGTTCGTCGCGCGACCTCCGTGAGATTGGTCGCACCTGCAGATGCCGAATTGCTCGTGCGGCGCGGCTAGGCTGACGAGGTGACCCCGCCGGAGGATCTGACCGCGCCACGCTTGCGCGTCCGGACGGTCGAGATCACCGATCCCGGTTCACTGCTCGCCCTGCTCCCGCCGCAGGAGGCGTACGCGTGGGTCCGGCACGGCGACGGCATGGTCGGCTGGGGCGAAGCCGCTCGGCACAAGCCCAACAGCATCGACGAGGCAGCGGAATGGCTGACCGATCTCGTCGCGCATCTTCAGATCGACGCTGTGTTGGACCGGGCGCCGGCCGGCGCCGGCTTCATGGCCTTCGGCAGCTTCACCTTCGACCCGTCGGTGACCGCCGGCCGGTCGACGCTCGTCGTGCCCAAGGTCGTGGTCGGTCGCCGCAACGGTCGTTCCTGGTTGACCACGATCGGGCCGGCGGAGGACGACCCGCTGGCCAGCCTGCCCGATCCGCCGCAGCCACCGCGCAATGTCAGCTTCGTGGACGGGGCGCTCACCGCTCTGGAGTGGGAGACCGCAGTCGCCGGGGCGGTGACCAGGATCGGTCGCGGCGATCTCGACAAGGTGGTGCTGGCCCGTGATCTGCTGGCCTACGCAGACACCGACATCGATCCGCGTTGGCTGGCCGGACGCCTGGTCAAGGACTATCCCCAGTGCTGGACGTATCTGGTCGACGGTCTGATCGGCGCCACACCGGAGATGCTGGTCCGGCTGGAATCCGGCCTGGCCACGTCACGCGTGCTGGCCGGAACGATCCGCCGGACCGGCGACGATGATCATGACCTCAATCTCGCGGCCGCGCTTTCCCAATCCAGCAAGGATCTCGAGGAGCACGAGTACGCGGTGAGCTCGGTCGCCCAGGCGCTCGCCGGCTTCTGTTCGGGCATGCATGTCCCCGAGGCGCCGTATGTGCTCGAGTTGCCGAACGTGTTGCATCTGGCCACCGATGTGACGGCCGTGGCCGACCCTGGCGTCAGTGCCTTGCGGCTGGCCGCCGCCCTGCATCCGAGCGCCGCCGTGTGCGGCACGCCGACCGAAGCGGCGCGCGCCCTGATCGCCGAGCTCGAGCACCTGGACCGCGAGCGGTACGCCGGGCCGGTCGGGTGGATCGACGCGCACGGTGACGGCGAGTGGGCGATCGCCCTCCGCTGCGGTCAGCTCAGCGAGACCGATCCGCGGCAGATCCGGCTCTTCGCCGGGTGCGGGATCGTCGCCGGCTCAGACCCGGTCGCCGAGCTCGCCGAATCCAACGCGAAGCTCATCCCGATGCGTGACGCGCTGGGGGACTGAGCCGGGCGTGCTCACCGCGTACGTCGTGCTCGCCGGTGGGGCGTCCCGCCGGTTCGGCTCGGACAAGCTCGCGTACGAGATCGATGGTCGGCCGTTGCTGGCGCACACCATGGCCGGTCTGCCGGACGAAGCGGTGATCATCATGGTCGGGCCGGAGCGGCCGACCGACCGATCGGTCATCATGGTCCGGGAGGATCCGCCGGGTGGCGGTCCGACGGCCGGCCTGGTGTGCGGATTGGCCGCCGCGCTCGACGCGGGCGCCGACCTGATCGGCGTGCTGCCCGCAGATGCGCCCGGATCGGCCGTGGCCGCCGGGCTGCTCCTTGATCAACTGCAGCTGGTTTCCGCCGCGGGGGCCATGATCGGCGTCGATGGCGGCGGTCGCGAACAACCGCTGCAGTTGGCCCTCGGCCGACTGGCGGCCGAGCAGTTGGTCGAAGCCGCCGGCCCGAATCGTGGCGCCGGACAATCCGCTCGAGCTCTGGTCAACACGCTGCATCCGCCGGCCATCCGGGTGCCGCTCGAACCAGCCGCCACCTTCGACATCGACGACCATGATCAACTCGCCGTCTGGCTCCGCACCCGTCACGAGGAGTGACGCGACCGCGCCGTGATCCCACCCTTCGACAAGCTCAGGGATCGAAGCGACGGAGTCAACTTTCCCACCGACCTCCCGCAGCCCTAACTGAACGGCGGGCGGTGGTCGACCCGCTGACTGACCCGTCCGGCCGTTCGCCAGGCTCGGGCCACGAGGTCGTGATCCTCCTCGGTGATCAGATTGCCCATCACCCGGAGGGCGACCGTCATCAGACCGCGGGAACGCATGCCGATCGGCCCCATCCGGGCCAGGAGTCCGGGCACGGTGATCAGGCCGGCGAGTCGCCGGGCGATACTGAACGGCCGGCCGTAATGCGCGCGGAGCAGGGCCGGCCACGCCGTACCAAGATCATCTTCGGCCAGCAGCTCCGACAGCAGGCGGCCGGTTTCCAGGCCGTAGTCGATGCCCTCGCCGTTCAACGGGTTCACGCAGGCGGCCGCATCGCCGACCAGCGCCCAATTCGGCCCGGCCACGCCGCTGACGGCGCCACCCATGGGCAGCAGGGCGGAGGTCGGCATCCGCAGGTCGCGGCCCAGCTGCCACTCATCGCGCCGCTGGTCCGCGTAGTAGGCCATCAGGGGTCGGAGCGCCACGTCGGCCGGACGGCGTGCGGTGGCCAGGGTGCCGACCCCGAGATTCACCTGGCCGCCGCCGAGCGGAAAGATCCAGCCGTAGCCTGATAACAGCTCGCCCTGTTCGCCGCGCAGTTCCAGGTGTGAGGAGATCCACGGGTCCTCACGATCGGTGTCCAGATAGCAACGGGCGGCCACGCCGTACGCGGTGTCGCGATGCCAGGTCCGGCCGAGCAGTCGCCCGACGGGGGAGCGAACGCCGTCGGCGACGACCAGTTGGCGGCAGCGCACCGTACGCACCTCGCCGTCGATCCGGAACACCACGCCCGACACCCGCTCACCGCTGCGCACGACGTCGATCGCCCGCGCTGCGGTCAGGGGCGTGGCACCCGCATCCAGGGCGCTCTCCCGGATCTTGGCGTCGAGATCGGTCCGCGGCACCGCGGACCCGTGGTCGGGCAGCGAGCCACCGGGCCAGGGCAGTTCCCACACCGATCCGAAGCCGTGGGCCCGTAACCCGCGGTTGGTGACGTGCGACCGGGTCCACTCACCCAGCCCGAGCCGGTCCAACTCGGCCACCGCGCGGGGGGTCAATCCGTCACCACACGTTTTGTCGCGCGGGAAGGTCGCCGCGTCGGCGAGCAGCACCTGACGGCCCGCACGCGCCGCCCAGGCCGCCGCCGCCGCGCCGGCCGGACCAGCGCCGACCACCAGGACTTCGGTCTCGGCGTCAGTTGATTGCGATCCCGCGCCGTCAGCCACGGACGCGATTGTTCCACCGGGGTGGTGAGCAGTGATTTCGCACCGAGATCGTTGCGTAATTCGGTGCGTTTCGCCTAGTCGGCCGCAGGTTGGGTCCCGCTCGGTGTTCGGCACCGATGGTCGTAGAGTGTTCCGCGGACTTAGTGAACGAATTCACGAACGACATGGAGGGCCAAAACGTGAGTCCCTATCTCGGCATCGTGATCCTGCTCGCGATCGCCTCGGGCTTCGTGACGCTGACGATCGTCACGAGCATTCTGGTCGGGCCGGGCCGCTATAACCGGGCCAAGTACGACTCGTACGAGTGCGGCATCGAGCCGACCCCGCAACCGGTCGGCGGCGGCCGATTCCCGGTGAAGTACTACATCACCGCGATGCTCTTCATCGTCTTCGACATCGAGATCGTCTTCCTCTATCCCTGGGCGGTCAGCTTCGACCAGATGGGCACGTTCGCCCTGGTCGAGATGGTGCTCTTCATCGCCACGGTGTTCGTGGCCTACTTCTACGTGCTGCGTCGCGGCGGACTCGAATGGGACTGAGGGCTGAACCATGGGCGTTGAAGAGAAGCTGCCGAGCGGGGTCCTGCTGACCACGCTCGAAGGGTTGTTCGGCTACATGCGGAGCGCGGCCTTCTGGCCGGCCACGTTCGGTCTGGCCTGCTGCGCGATCGAGATGATGACTTACGGCGCCCCGCGCTACGACTCGGGCCGCTGGGGCCAGGAGGTCTTCCGGGCCTCACCGCGGCAGGCCGACCTGATGATCGTCGCCGGTCGGGTCAGCCAGAAGATGGCTCCCGTGCTGCGCCAGATCTACGATCAGATGCCGAACCCGAAGTGGGTCCTCGCCATGGGTGTCTGCGCCAGCACCGGCGGGATGTTCAACAACTACGCGATCGTCCAGGGGGTTGACCACGTGGTGCCGGTCGACATGTACCTGCCTGGTTGCCCGCCCCGTCCGGAGATGCTGATCGACGCGATGTTCAAGCTGCGGGAGAAGGTGGCCCATACCCCGATCGGTATCAACGCCACGCTCGCCGCCCAGGCGGCCGAGCAGCGTCAGCTCGAGGCGCCGGCGCTGACCGAGCAGAAGGGGCTCCTGCGTTGACCGACGACAAAACTGGCCTGAACGAGGAATCCGACGCCAACGCCCCGATCAAGGGCGGCGACCCGCAGGGCGAATCCGCACCGGACGCCGGCACCAAGGCCGAACAGCAGGCCGGATCCGCTCCAGAGGTCGGATCAGCCGCGACCGAAGCCGAAGCCGATGTGGCTCACGACCGGGCGGCTGAGCTCGCGGTGCCGACCCAGCAGACCGAGGTGCTCGAGGTCCGGAAGGGCATGTTCGGCATCTCCGGGACCGGCGACACCTCCGGGTACGGCGGGCTCACCCGGGTGATCGAGTTCCCCGGCCCCGCCGAGCAGCCGTTCGGCGGCTGGTGGGACCAGGTGTACGACCGGATCGGCGAACTGGTGGCGAACTACTCCGAGGTGATCACCAAGGTCGTCATCTACCGCGGAGAGATCACCTTCCACGTCGCGGCACCGCACCTGGCCGGGCTGGTCCGGCACCTGCGGGACGACGCCCAGCTCCGGTTCGAGTTCTGCAGCAGTGTGTCCGGTGTGCACTACCCGGCCGATCAGGGTCGCGAACTGCACGCGGTCTACCAATTGCAGTCGATGACCCACAACCGCCGGATCCGGCTCGAGGTGTCAGTGCCCGACTCCGACCCGCACATCCCGTCCGTCGTGCCGACCTACCCGACGGCCGACTGGCACGAGCGCGAGGCGTACGACATGTTCGGGATCGTCTTCGACGGGCATCCGGCGCTCACCCGGATCCTGATGCCGGACGACTGGCCGGGCCACCCGCAGCGCAAGGACTATCCGCTGGGGGGCATTCCGGTCGAATACAAGGGCGCCACCATTCCGCCGCCTGACCAGCGAAGGAGCTACAACTGATGACTGCCACCGGAACCGGGGTCGACGACGCGGGCCTCGACGATCCGTACGGCGCGGCGGCCGATGCCGCCGAGGGCACCGTTTACACCGTCACCGGTCAGGATTGGGACTCGATCGTCTCCGAGCAGGCCGAGCGCGGTGACGAGCGGATCGTGGTCAACATGGGTCCGCAGCATCCCTCGACCCACGGAGTGCTCCGGTTGATCCTGGAGATGGAAGGCGAGTCGGTCCACGAAGCCCGGTGCGGGATCGGCTATCTGCACACCGGCATCGAGAAGAACATGGAGTTCCGCTCCTGGACCCAGGGCGTGACTTTCTGCACCCGGATGGACTACCTGTCGCCGTTGTCGCAGGAGACCACCTACTGCCTGGGCGTCGAGCGACTGCTGGACATCGAGGCCGAGATCCCGGAGAAGGCCAGCGTCATCCGGGTGATGATGCTCGAGCTGAACCGGATCTCCTCGCACCTGGTCTGTATCGCGACCGGGGGCATGGAGATCGGCGCGCTGACCGTGATGACCATCGGTTTCCGCGAGCGCGAGAAGGTGCTCGACGCCTTCGAGTTGATCACCGGTCTACGGATGAACCACGCGTACATCCGTCCGGGTGGCGTGGCCCAGGATCTCCCGGACACGGCCCTTGATCACGTCAAGGAGCTCGTCGCCTGGATGAAGAAGCACCTGCCCGAGTACGCGGACTTCTGCAACGAGAACCCGATCTTCAAAGGCCGCCTCAGTGGTGTCGGCTATCTCGACCTCGCCGGCTGCCTGGCTCTCGGCATTTCCGGCCCACCGCTCCGGGCCACCGGCTACGACTGGGATCTGCGCAAGCGGCAGCCCTACTGCGGGTACGAGACCTACGACTTCGAGGTCCAGACCTGGGACACGATGGACGCGTACGGGCGGTTCCGGATCCGGCTCAACGAGATGTGGGAGAGCCTGAAGATCGTCGAGCAGTGCGTCGAGCGGCTGGAGAAGATGAAGGGTGCGCCGATCATGATCGCCGACGCCAAGATTGCCTGGCCGGCGCAGCTGTCCATCGGCTCGGACGGCATGGGCAACTCCAACGAGCACATCAAGCACATCATGGGCGAGTCGATGGAAGCGCTCATCCACCACTTCAAGCTGGTGACCGAGGGCTTCAAGGTGCCGCCCGGCCAGGCGTACGTGCCGATCGAGAGCCCACGCGGTGAACTCGGCGCGCACGTCGTCTCCGATGGTGGCACCCGGCCGTTCCGCGCGCACTTCCGCGATCCGAGCTTCGTCAACCTGCAGGCCATGCCCGTGATGTGTGAGGGCGCGATGGTCTCCGATGTGGTGGTCGCCGTGGCTTCGCTCGATCCGGTCATGGGCGGGGTTGATCGCTGATGACGTCGTCGTTCGTCGCGTGGGCGTCATCGCACTCCGGACAACCATCCGCCCTCGCAGGCTCGGACTCCCGCCAGACCCATCCACGTCCGGAGTACGACGTCGCCCACGCGACTCACTTCGGCTGCAGCAGGGCAATCCCCAACGGATCGAGCGAAGGGGCGGCGGTCTGATGGCGGAGCTCATCGAGCCCGGGGTTCCGGCTACCAACGGCCACGCGGGTGGCGACACGGGAAGTGAAGAACTGCTGGGGCGGCTGACCAGTGATCATGAAGCGCCGCACGGTCATTTCAAGACGCATTTCGACGAGCCGAGCATCGATTTCAATGTGACCGAGACCAAGATCACCAAGACGACGATGGCGGAGCTGCGGTCGATCGCGGCCCGGTATCCGCAGGCGCGGTCGGCGTTGTTGCCGATGTTGCACCTGGTGCAGAGCGTCGAGGGCCGGGTAACGCCGACGGGCATCGAGGTGTGCGCGGACATTCTCGGTATCACCGCCGCCGATGTCAGCGGGGTGGCCACCTTCTACACCATGTACAAGCGGCGTCCGGTCGGGGAATATCACGTCGGCGTCTGCACCACCGCGCTCTGCGCGATCATGGGCGGCGACGAGGTGTACGCGAAGCTCCAAGATCATCTCGGGATCGGCAACGACGAGACGACAGCGGACGGCAAGATCACCCTGGAACACCTGGAGTGCAACGCCGCGTGCGATTTTGCGCCGGTGATGATGGTCAACTGGGAGTTCTTCGACAACACCACGCCGCAGCGTGCCTGTCAGATCGTCGATGAGATCCGGGCCGGCACCACGATCCAGGCGACCCGTGGTGCCGAGGTCGTGACCTGGCAGGAAGCCGAGCGGGTGCTCGCCGGCTTCCCCGACGACCGGGCTGATCAAGGTCCGACGTCGGCCCCGCAATCCCTGCTGGGCTTGAAGATCGCCCGGGAGAAGGGTTGGAGCGCGCCGCCCCGCCCCGAGCGTGCTGATCATGATGCTGAAGGGGACGCCGATGCCTGACCTCTTGACGCCGGTGCTCACCGACAACTGGGGCGACGAGCGGGCCTGGAAACTGACCAACTACGAGCACCGCGGCGGCTACCAGGCGCTGCGGTCCGCGCTGGGCATGGCGCCGGCCGACGTGGTCACCCTGGTCAAGGATTCCGGTCTCCGTGGACGCGGCGGCGCCGGATTCCCGACCGGCATGAAGTGGAGCTTCATCCCGCAGGACAACCCCAAGCCGAAGTACCTGGTCGTCAACGCCGACGAGTCCGAGCCGGGCACCTGCAAAGACATCCCACTGATGATGGCGACACCGCACACCCTGGTCGAGGGCGTGATCATCTCCGCGTACGCGATCCGCGCCAACTACGCGTTCATCTACATCCGCGGCGAGGTGCTGCACGTGGTCCGCCGGCTCCAGCAGGCAGTCCGCGAGGCCTACTCCGCGGGCTATGCCGGGAACAACATTCTCGGCACCGGCTACAACCTGGAGATCATCGTGCACGCCGGTGCGGGTGCGTACATCTGCGGCGAGGAAACCGCGTTGCTGGACTCCCTCGAAGGCCGTCGGGGGCAGCCGCGGCTCCGGCCGCCGTTCCCCGCGATCGCCGGCCTGTACGCCAGCCCGACCGTGATCAACAACGTCGAGTCGATCGCCTCGGTGCCGTGCATCATCACCAACGGGGCCGACTGGTTCTCCTCGATGGGCACCGAGAAGTCCAAGGGCATGACGATCTACTCGCTGTCTGGACACGTCTCCAACCCGGGTCAGTTCGAGGCGCCGCTCGGCATCACCCTGCGCCAACTGCTCGACCTGGCCGGGGGCATCCGCGACGGGCACCAGCTCAAGTTCTGGACTCCGGGCGGGTCCTCCACCCCGATGCTCACCGCCGATCACCTCGACGTGCCACTCGATTACGAGGGCGTGGCGAGCGTGAAGTCGATGCTCGGCACCAAGGCCCTCCAGTGTTTCGACGAGACGACCTCGGTGGTCCGCACGGTGCTCCGCTGGACGGAGTTCTACAAGCACGAGTCCTGCGGCAAGTGCACGCCATGCCGAGAAGGCACCTGGTGGCTGGTGCAGATCCTCAAGCGGATGGAAGCCGGGCGCGGCGAGCAGGGCGACATCGAAAAGCTGCTCGATCTCTGCGAGAACATCCTCGGCCGGTCGTTCTGTGCGCTCGGTGACGGCGCCACCTCACCGATCAGTTCGGCGATCCAGTACTTCCGCAGCGAGTTCGAGGACGCCATGCACACCCCTGCCTGGGAGCTGTTTCCCTACGAGCGCAGCACGATCTTCGTCCGCGAAGGAGCCAGCGCATGACCGGAGTTTGCCGATGACCGTCAGCACCACCGCGCAAAGCAATCTTAAGAAGCGGGACGACCTGATCACCTGCACCATCGACGACGTCGAGGTCTCGGTGCCGAAGGGCACGCTGGCGATCCGGGCGGCCGAGCTGATCGGCGTCGAGGTGCCGCGATTCTGCGATCACCCGCTGCTCGAGCCGGTCGGCGCCTGCCGCCAGTGCCTGGTCGAGGTGCCCGACGGGGGCAACGGCCGCCCGATCCCCAAGCCGCAAGCCTCCTGCACCCTCGAGGTCGCGCCGGGGATGAAGATCAAGACCCAGCTCAGCTCCCCGGTGGCCGCGAAGGCGCAGCACGGCGTGATGGAGATGCTGCTGGTCAACCACCCGCTCGACTGCCCGATCTGCGACAAGGGCGGCGAGTGCCCGCTGCAGAATCAGGCGCTGTCCCACGGGTACGCCGAGAGCCGGTTCACCGACATCAAGCGGACCTACCCCAAGCCGATCAACATCTCCGCCAACGTGCTGCTCGACCGCGAACGCTGTGTCCTGTGCGCCCGTTGCACCCGGTTCTCCGAGCAGGTGGCCGGTGACCCGTTCATCGCGCTGATCGAGCGGGGGGCCCTGCAGCAGGTGGGAATCTATGAGAAGGAGCCCTTCGAGTCCTACTTCTCGGGCAACACGATCCAGATCTGCCCGGTCGGGGCGCTGACCAGCGCCGCGTACCGCTTCCGGTCCCGGCCCTTCGACCTGGTCAGCACCCCCTCGGTGGCCGAGCATGACGCCTGTGGCTCCGCGATCCGGGTCGATCACCGCCGCGGCACCGTGATGCGCCGGCTCGCCGGTGACGATCCTGAGGTCAACGAGGAGTGGATCACCGACAAGGACCGCTTCGCGTTCGCCTACGGCCGCTCGGACGACCGACTGACCCGACCGCTCATCCGTGAGGACGGCGTGCTGCGCCCGGCGTCGTGGCCCGAGGCCATCGATGTGGCGGTCGAAGGACTGAAGGCGGCCGGGAGCTCGGCCGGCATCTTGACCGGCGGCCGGCTGACGTTGGAGGACGCGTACGCGTACTCCAAGTTCGCGCGGGTCGTGCTGGGCACCAACAACATCGACTTCCGAGCCCGACAGCACTCCGACGAGGAGGCCGACTTCCTGGCCCACGTCGTGGCCGGCTCCGGTCGCGGCGTGACCTTCGCCGACCTCGAGACTGCTTCCTCGGTGCTGCTGGTCTGCTTCGAGCCCGAGGAGGAGGCCGGAGCGGTCTTCCTGCGGCTCCGCAAGGCCAACCGCAAAACGGGCCTGAAGAGTTGGACCCTGGCCCCGTACCTCAGCAACGGGGCCCGCAAGCTCGGCGCCCGGTTGGTGCCGACCGTGCCCGGTGCCGAAGCCGGCCAGCTCGACGGGCTGCCCGCCGACATCGCCCTCGATGCCCATTCGGTGATCATGGTCGGTGAGCGCGCAGCCGGGCTGTCCGGCACGCTCAGCGCCTGCGTCCGGTTGGCCGCTCGGACCGGTGCCCGGCTGGCCTGGGTCCCGCGGCGCGCCGGTGACCGGGGGGCGGTCGACGCCGGCTGCCTGCCCAATCTCCTGCCCGGCGGACGTCCCGTGGCCGACCCGGCGGCTCGGGTGGACACCCAGGCGACCTGGGGCGTCGACTCCCTGCCCGGCCTTGAGGGCCGGGACGGCGACGAGATGATGATCTCCGCCGCCGACGGCGAGCTCGCGGCGTTGATCGTGGCCGGGGTCGATCCGAACGACTTCGCCGATCCGCAGGTGGTGATCGAGGGTCTGGAGTCGGTGCAGTTCGTGATCAGCCTGGAAACCCGGGCCTCGTCGGTCACCCAACGGGCCGACGTGGTCTTCCCGGTGTCGCTGATCCACGAGCGGGCCGGCAGCTTCGTGAGCTGGGAGGGTCGCGTCCGGCCGTTCCCGGCCGTGATCAGCGCGCCGACCGCGATGTCGGATCTCCGGGTGCTCGCCGCGCTCGCCGACGGCTTCGGGCTCGATCTGGGCTTCCGGACCGCGGCTCAGGCCCGGGCCGAGCTCGAGGAGCTGGGCGCCTGGGAGGGCGAGCGGGCCAAGGCGCCCGATTACGCGGCCGCCCGGGCCACCCAGCCAGCCGAAGGCGAGGCGGTGCTGGCCAGCTGGCGACTGTCGCTGGACGACAGCCGGGCGCTGGACGGCGAACCGAATCTTCGGGCCACCATGCGCCCGCCGCATGCTCGGGTGAGTCCGGCCACGGCCGAGCGACTTGGCCTGCACGTCAAGCTGACCACTGATCGCGGGTCGCTGGACTTCCCGGTGCGGGTCGATCCGACGATGGTCGACGATGTCGTCTGGGTGGCCAGCCACTGGCCGCAGAAGTGGGTGGGGCCCACGCTGGCCGCAGCCGGCGGCGACTGCATCGCCATCGCCCCGCTGGATCCGGACGAGCTCAACCCGGAGAGGGAGGCCTCATCATGACGACACTCGATCTCGCCGTCTTCATGAACGACCGTTGGTGGGTCGTGCTGCTCAAGGCGCTGTTCGCGTTCGTCGTGCTGTTGGTGATGACGCTCTTCACCATCTGGTACGAGCGCCGCGTGGTCGCCTTCATGCAGCACCGCAAGGGACCGAACATGAACGGCCCCTTCGGTCTCCTGCAGTCGCTCGCCGACGGCATGAAGCTGATGTTCAAGGAAGACTTCACCCCCACCGCCGCCGACAAGCTGGTCTTCAT
Organism: uncultured Actinomycetota bacterium; assembly: GCA_963731295.1. Classification (GTDB taxonomy): domain Bacteria; phylum Actinomycetota; class Actinomycetes; order Propionibacteriales; family Propionibacteriaceae; genus Microlunatus. Next base: position 1,368,149 of record CAVSUP010000001.1, on the reverse strand, counting down.
GGTCGCGCCGTTCGTGGTGGCGATCCCGGCCATCACAGCGTTCGCGGTGATCCCGATCGCCGGCGAGGTCAAGGTCCCCTTCACCGACATCACCACCAACCTGCAGGTCACCGATCTCCCGGTGTCGGTGCTGTTCATCGTGGCGATCGCGTCCGTCGGCGTCTACGGGATCGTGCTGGCCGGCTGGTCCTCGGGGTCCACCTACGCGCTGCTCGGCGCCTTGCGGTCCAGCGCCCAGGTGATCAGCTACGAGGTCGCTATGGGCCTCTCCCTGGTCGCCGTGTTCTTGTACGCGGGCTCGCTGTCCACCTCGGAAATCGTCGCGAAGCAGGCTGAGCCGGCCACCGTCTTCGGCGTACCCCTGTGGTTCGCGGTGCAGCTCTTCCCTTCGTTCGTGATCTACCTGATCTCGATGGTGGGGGAGACCAACCGGGCGCCGTTCGACCTGCCCGAGGCCGAGGGCGAGCTCGTCGGCGGCTTCCATACCGAGTACTCGTCGATGCGCTTCGCCATGTTCTTCATGGCCGAGTACATGAACATGATCACCGTCTCGGCACTGGCTGTCACCCTGTTCCTCGGCGGCTATCACGCACCGCTGCCGTTCAACCTGATCCCGGGCCTGGACCAGGGCTACTGGGGTGTGCTGTGGTTCATCCTCAAGGTGCTGGTCATGCTGTTCCTCTTCGTCTGGCTGCGTGGCACCCTGCCCCGGTTGCGCTACGACCAGTTCATGCGGTTCGGCTGGCGGTGGTTGATCCCGATCTCCTTGCTGTGGACCGTCATGATCGCGGTCCTGCGGGTCGGCCAGAAGGAAGGCTGGTTCAGCGGCACCGGCTTCTGGGTGGCGGCGATCGGAGTTTTCGTCGTCCTCATCGGTCTCACGTTCTTCGGTGGGGGTAAGGACGAGGAGGAAGTGAAGCCCGTGCGGCCCGGTCCGTTCGATGCCTTCGCCGGCGGCTATCCTGTGCCGCCGATGGGCGATCAGGTGTTGCCGGAATTCGACACGATCCTCACCCATGAAGACGACGGCGGACCGCCCGTCGAAGTCATGGACACCACGAAGGAGGCTCGTTCCTGATGGGGCTGCTCGATCCGATCGCCGGCTTCGGCGTCACGTTCAAGACGATGTTCCGAAAGACCTTCACCATCGACTATCCGAAGGCGCCGCGGGTCACCGCGCCGCGGTTCCACGGTCGGCACCAGCTGAACCGGTGGCCGGACGGTTTGGAGAAGTGCGTCGGCTGCGAGCTGTGCGCCTGGGCCTGCCCGGCCGACGCGATCTATGTGGAGGGGGCGCAGAACACCGAGGACGGGCGGTACTCGCCCGGTGAGCGCTATGGCCGCGTCTACCAGATCAACTATCTGCGCTGCATCCTCTGCGGACTCTGCATCGAGGCCTGCCCCACCCGGGCGCTGACCATGACGAACGAATTCGAGCTGGCCGACGACTCGCGCAGCAGTCTGATCTATGAGAAGGATCGGCTGCTGGCGCCACTGTTGCCAGGCATGGAGTTGCCGCCGCACGATCGCCGGCTCGGCAACGACGAGCAGGCCTACTTCCTGGGGCTCCCGTCCAGCGGACGTCCCGATGACCGGGCCGGTGACATCAGCGGGGTCCCGCCGGTCGTGCCGAATCAGGGCTACATCAACAAACGCAAACACGCCGGGAACCGGTGATGATCATGATCCCTCTGGTGACAGGTGCTTCGGTGGCCTTCTGGCTGCTCGCACCGGTGATGATCCTGGGCGCCTTGGGCATGATCCTGGCGCGCAAGCCGGTGCATTCGGCGCTCTGCCTGGCAACGGTGATGATCTCTCTGGCCGTTCAGTATGCGGCCCTCGAAGCACCGTTCCTGTTCGCCGTGCAGATCATCGTCTACACCGGCGCGATCTTGATGCTGTTCTTGTTCGTGCTGATGCTGGTCGGCGTCGACTCGGCCGACTCCCTGGTCGAGACGATCAAGGGCCAACGGCCGCTGGCGGTGCTGGCCGGCGTTGGCTTCGGCTCGCTGCTGGTCTTCGCTGTGGGTCAGAAGATCGTCAGCCCCAGCCCGGGCCTGGAAGCGGCCAACAACGAGTTCGGCGGCAACGTGCCCGGCATCGCCGCCCTGGTGTTCAACCGCTATGTGTTCGCCTTCGAGGCCACGTCGGCGCTGTTGATCACCGCTGCGGTCGGGGCCATGGTCCTCGCCCATCGGGAGAACCTGACCAAGAAGAAGGGCCAGGCCGATCTGGCCCTGGAGCGGATGCGGAAGTACGCGGAGACCGGCGAGCACCCCGGCCCGCTGCCGACTCCCGGCGTCTTCGCCCGGCACAACGCCGTCGACACCCCGGCATTGCTGCCGGACGGGTCGGTCTCGGAACGATCGGTGTCGGCCACCCTGCGGGCGCGCGGCACGATCCTGGACAGCAAGGACCTGGTGAAGCCGATCGACAAGACGGTCGAGGCTGTCGCTCCCGAACCGTCGGAGACGGAGGGGGAAGCGTGAATCCGAACCACTACATCATCTTGTCGGCGATCCTGTTCACCATCGGCTCTGTCGGCTTCATGACCAGGCGGAACGCCATCGTGGCCTTCATGTGCGTGGAGTTGATGTTGAACGCCTCGAATCTCGCGCTGGTGACCTTCTCCAAGATGCACGGCCAGCTGGACGGCCAGGTGGCCGCGTTCTTCGTCATGGTGGTGGCCGCGGCGGAGGTCGTCGTGGGTCTGGCGATCATCGTCACCATCTTCCGTACCCGACGTTCGGCCTCGGTCGACGACGCGAACCTGTTGAAGTTTTAGAGGACATCGATGTTGCCCTTTGAGATCGTCACACCCGCGCCCGCGACCGGCTTCTTCACCTTGGCCTGGCTCCTGGTTCTCATCCCGGCTGCGTCGGCCGCGGTGCTGCTGTTGATCGGCCGGGCCGGCGACCGCTGGGGACACTACCTCGGCACGCTGGCGCCGATTGCCTCCTTCGCGGTCGGGGTCTGCTACTTCGTCCAACTGCTCGGCCGGGAGGACGGATCACGGGCCGTCTCGGTCCAGCTCTACGACTGGATCTCCACCGGGCGCTGGCACATCAGCGCCGGGCTGTTGATCGATCAGCTGTCCATCGTCTTCGTCCTGTTGATCACCGGGGTCGGCAGCCTGATCCACGTCTACTCCATCGGTTACATGGCCCACGACGAGCGGCGCCGGCGGTTCTTCGGCTTCCTCAACCTGTTCGTCGCCTCCATGCTGCTGCTGGTGCTGGCCGACAACTACCTGGTGCTGTTCGTGGGCTGGGAGGGGGTCGGACTGGCCTCGTACCTCCTGATCGGTTTCTGGCAGCACAAGCCGACCGCGGCCACCGCGGCCAAGAAGGCGTTCGTCGTCAACCGGGTCGGTGACCTGGGCATGTCGGTCGCCATCATGGCGATGCTGGCGACCTTCGGTTCGTCGGCCTTCATCGACATCAACGCGGGCATGGAGCGGGCCGGCGGCACGACCGCGACCCTGCTCGGGCTGCTGCTGTTGCTGGCCGCGTGTGGCAAGTCCGCTCAGGTGCCCCTCCAGTCCTGGTTGTTGGACGCGATGGAGGGCCCGACTCCGGTCTCCGCGCTGATCCACGCGGCGACCATGGTCACCGCCGGGGTCTACCTGGTCACCCGCAGTCACGAGATCTTCACCCACACCGAGGCCGCCAGCACCGCCGTCGTCGTCGTCGGCACGGTCACCCTGTTGTTCGGCGCCTGGATCGGCTGCGCCAAGGACGACATCAAGAAGGTGCTCGCCGGCTCGACGATGTCCCAGATCGGCTACATGATGCTGGCCGCCGGCATCGGTCCGGCCGGGTACCCATTCGCGATCTTCCACCTGCTCACCCACGGCTTCTTCAAGGCGAACATGTTCCTCGGGGCCGGCTCGGTGATGCATGGCATGAAAGACGACGTGAATCTACGGCACTACGGCGGACTGTCCCGGGCCATGCCGATCACCTTCTACACCTTCGCCGCCGGCTACCTGGCCATCATCGGCTTCCCGTTCCTGGCCGGCTACTACTCCAAGGACCACATCATCGAGGCGGCCTTCGAGCACAATCCGGTGGTGGGCGCCTTCGCCCTGGTGGGCGCCGGTGTGACGGCCTTCTACATGACCCGGCTGATGCTGATGACCTTCCTCGGCGAGAAGCGCTGGCGCCGCGGCGTACACCCGCACGAATCGCCGCTGGTGATGACGGTTCCGTTGATCATTCTCGGCGCGGCGTCGGTGGTCGGCGGACTGGTGCTGAACAACTGGATCGGTGACTGGCTGGAGCCGGCCGTCGGTGGTGCGCATGGAGGCGAGGCGACGGGCCTCCTGCACGTCTCGGTGATCGGGGTCGTGACGCTGGTCGTCGTGGCTGCGGGCGTGGCCGTCAGCGTCTACCTGTTCGGTCCGAAGAAGGACATCCCGGACGTCCAGCCGGAAACCCGGTCGCCCTTCGTCCTGGCCGGCCGCAACGACCTTTACGGTGACGCCTTCAACGAGACCGTGCTGATGCGACCGGGTCAGCGGTTCACCGCCGGCCTGCTCCGCCTGGAGGACTCGGGCATCGACGGGACGGTCAACGGGACCGGGGCCGTGATCAGCGGCGTGTCGGCCCGACTACGCCGCGTACAGAACGGCTTCGTCCGCTCGTACGCGCTGACCATGATGGTCGGTGCCGCCATCGTCGGCGCCGTCATCGTTCTCGGCCGGCTCGGCTGAGGGGACGGAGACGATCATGACTTTCCCCTGGTTGACGGCCCTCGCCGTCCTGCCCGCGCTCGGCGCCGTGGCGGTGGTGCTGGTCGGCCGGCCGCTGGCCAAGCAGGTTGCGCTCGGCGTCTCGGTGATCACCTTCGTCCTCGCCGTGATCATCGCCGTGCAGTTCAGTCCCGGTGGCGGCATGCAGTTCGGCGAGCAGGTGCGCTGGATCAAGCCGCTCGGTGCCTATTACGCGCTCGGACTGGACGGCATCGGGCTCACGTTGGTGCTGCTGGTCGTGATCGTCACCCCGGTGGTGATCATCGCCTCCTGGAGCGATTTCGACTCGACCGACCAGACCGTCGAGGTGGTAGACGCCGACGGCGCCCACGTGCTGCCGAAGTACAGCAGCAACGTCTTCTTCGCCCTCGTACTCGCGGTCGAAACCAGCGCGCTGTTCCTCTTCCTGTCCACCGACGTCTTCTTGTTCTACGTGTTCTTCGAAGTCATCCTGATCCCGATGTACTTCTTGATCGGCGGCTTCGGTCCCGGTCCGCGCCGCACGTATGCTGCGGCGAAGTTCTTGATCTTCGGCCTCCTCGGTGGCTTCGTGATGTTGGCCTCGATCATCGGTCTCTACGTCCAGTCGGCCAAGGTCGGTGAGCCGAGCTACCTGCTGAGCAGTCTCAGTGAGCTCGACCTGGGCACCAACACGGCGCGCTGGCTGTTCCTCGGCTTCATGTTCGCGTTTGCGATCAAGGCTCCGCTGGTGCCGCTGCACACCTGGCTGCCCGATGCCGCTCAGGAATCGAGCCCGGGTGGCGCGACCATGATGGTCGGCGTGATGGACAAGATCGGCACCTTCGGGATGATCCGGTTCTGTCTCGGACTCTTCCCCGAAGCCAGCCAGTGGGCGACGCCGGCGGTGTTGATCTTGGCCACCATCTCGATCATCTACGGCGCCGTGCTGGCTATCGGCAGCCGCGATCTGATGCGCTTCATCGCCTACACCTCGATCAGCCACTTCGGCTTCATCGTGCTGGGCATCTTCGCGTTCACCTCGCAGAGCCTGGTCGGATCGACGCTCTACATGCTCAACCACGGACTGTCGACGGCGGCGCTGTTCGTCGCGGCCGGCTATCTGATCAAGCGTCGCGGGTCGCGGGACATGAATTCCTTCGGCGGGGTGCAGAAGGCTGCGCCGGTGCTGGCCGGACTGATGCTGTTCGCCGGGTTGTCGACGCTGTCGCTCCCCGGGTTGTCGAGCTTCGTCTCGGAATTCATGGTGCTGGCCGGCACGTTCAGCCGGCATCCCGCGTACGCGGCGGTCTCCACCATCGCGATCGTCCTTGCCGCGCTCTACATCTTGATCATGTACCAGCGCATGATGACCGGTCCGCTGACGCCGGAGGTCGAGGCGACCATGACCGACGTGAACGGGCGGGAACGGTGGGCCATGGTGCCGCTGGTCGTACTCATCGTCGCTCTCGGGGTCTTCCCGAAGCCGATGCTGTCGGTCATCGAGCCATCCATCAAGGCCGCCATGGAGCACGTCGGCGTCACTGATCCGCAACCGCGGGTGAGCGCGGAGGGAGGACGCTGATGACCACGTTGCTGTTGCCGCTGGATCTCAGCGCGCCGATCATCCACTACCGGTTCCTGGTGCCGATCCTGATCATCTTTGGTGCGGCTTGCGTCGGCGTGCTGATCGAGGCCGTAGCCCCCCGGGAATATCGCCGGATCGGGCAGTTGGGCCTGACCTTCGTCTCGATCGGCGCGGCGCTCGTCGCGACGTTGTGGAACTGGGCCACCGAGAACGACACGATCAGTGCGGTCGGATCGCTGGCGCTCGACGGTCCCACCTACTTCATGTGGACCATCCTGCTGGTGTTCGGTGCAGTCTCGATCATGATCTTTGCGGAGCGCAAGATCGAGAACGAGTCGAGTGCCTTCGCCGCGTCGGCTTCGGCGGTCCCGGGCACCGCCGCCGAGCGGGAGGCCATTGCCGCCCGGGCCGAGCACACCGAGGTGTTCCCGCTGGCGCTGTTCGCGCTCTGCGGAATGATGATCTTTCCGGCGTCGAACGACCTGATCACCATGTTCGTGGCCTTGGAGATCTTGTCGCTGCCGCTCTACCTGCTCTGCGGTCTGGCCCGGCGACGTCGGCTGCTGTCGCAAGAGGCTGCCCTCAAGTACTTCCTGCTGGGTGCCCTGTCGTCGGCGTTCTACATCTACGGTGCGGCGTTGCTCTACGGCTACGCCGGCTCGTTCACCCTCTCGGCCATCGATGACGCCCTCCGCGACAGCCCGCAGGAACCGGGCCTGTTGCTCGCCGGCATGGCCCTGCTCGGTGTCGGGCTGCTGTTCAAGTTCGGCGCGGTGCCGTTCCACTCCTGGACCCCGGACGTCTATTCGGGCGCGCCCACCGCGGTCACCGGCTTCATGGCCGCGTGCACCAAGATCGCGGCGATCGGTGCGTTGCTCCGGGTGTTCTACGTGGGTCTGGGCGCGGACCGTTGGGACTGGCAGCCGGCGATGGCGATCATCGCGATCGCGACCATGGCGCTGGGCTCGATCCTGGCGATCACCCAGACCGACGTGAAGCGGATGCTCGCGTACTCCTCGATCGCTCACGCCGGCTTCATCATGACGGCGTTCGTCGGGGCATCCCAGGCGGCGACCGGCAGCAAGGCGGGAGCGCTGACCAGCGTCTCGTCGGTGATGTTCTACCTGGTCGCGTACGGGGCTGCGACGCTCGGGGCCTTCGCCATGGTCACCATGATCCGTGATGCGAGTGGCGAGGCGACCCTGCTCGCCAACTGGGTCGGGTTGGGCCGGCGATCGCCACTGGCGGCCGTGATCTTCTCCATCTTCATGCTCAGCTTCGCCGGGATCCCGCTGACCAGCGGCTTCATCGGCAAGTGGGCCGTCTTCGCGGCCGCGTGGAGTGGCGGTGCGCACTGGCTCGTCGTCGTGGCCGTGGTGATCAGCGTCATCGCGGCGTTCTTCTACGTGAGAGTCATCGTGCTGATGTTCTTCTCCGAGCCGAGCGGGGCTGAGACCCAGATCGTTCGGCCGGGCTGGACCACGCTCGCAGCGGTCGGAGTTGGAGCGGTGGCTACGGTAGCTTTCGGAGTCTTTCCCGGACCGCTGCTGGATTTGGCTCAGCAGGCCGGGGAATTCATCCGGTAGCAGCCCGGCTCAGGCAAGGTGGAGAAGATGCTGGCAGAACAGACACGGGACGACGTGTTCGCCGATTCCGTGCGCGCGCGGCTCGGGGAGATCGAGTCGGCTCTGCTGAGCGCTGCCGAGGCAAACTCCGCCATCGTCACCGAAGCCGCCCAGCACATCATTGCGGCCGGTGGTAAGCGGTTCCGGCCGTTGCTGGTGGTGATCGGCTCCCATCTCGGGCCGGCCGCGGTCGATGAAGACGTGGTCAAGGCCGCCGTTGTGGTGGAGCTCACCCACGTCGCCAGCCTCTATCACGACGATGTGATGGACGAGGCGGCGTTGCGCCGAGGCTCCGACAGCGCCAACGCCCGCTGGGGAAACACGGTCGCGATCCTGGTCGGCGACCTACTCTTCGCCCGGGCCTCCGACATCGTCTCCGACCTCGGACCGGAGTTCGTCCGGCTGCAGGCCCGGACCTTCTCCCGGCTCGTCCAGGGCCAGATCGCCGAGACCCTCGGGCCGGCTCCCGGTGAGGATCTGCTGGCCCACTACCTGCAGGTCGTCGCGGACAAGACGGGGTCGTTGATCGCCACCTCGGCCCTGTTCGGGTCCAAGTTGTCGGCGGCCGAGCCCCAGGTGCAGCGGGTCATGGCAGAGTTCGGCGAGCAGATCGGCGTCGTGTTCCAACTCAGCGACGACATCATCGACATCACCAGTGATGTCACCGGCAAGACCCCCGGCACCGACCTCCGCGAGGGCATCCCGACTCTGCCGACCCTGCTCGCGCGGCGGTCCACCGATCCCGCCGACGCCAGGTTGCTCGAACTGCTCGATTCGGACCTGCGCTCCGACGACGCGTTGGCCGAGGTGCTGGCTCTGCTCCGCGCGCACCGCTCCATCGACCAGGCCCGGATCGAGGTCCGACGTCGCGCTGACGTCGCCCGCGCGCTCCTCGGCCCATTGCCCCTGGGTCCCGCGCGCGCGGCCCTGGAGGAGCTCTGCGACACGGTGGTCACTCGCTCCACCTGACCCGCGGTTAGGTAGCGTTCGCCCATGCAGGTACACCTTCGCCACGCTCCGGCCTTCACGGTCGCTCGATGCTTCCTGGCTCCGGGGGAGCCCCTCCGGGTGGAGGGAGGCGCGATGCTCGCGCACTCCGCCGGGGTGAAACTCCAGGCTCAGGCGCAGGGCGGGCTGATGGCCGGTCTGAAGCGCAGTGTGCTCGGCGGCGGCTCGTTCTTCGTCACTACCTACACCGCGCCGGCCCAGGGCGGTTGGGTCGACGTGGCCGGTGTGCTGCCGGGGGACACAGTGCCGATCACCGTCGCCCCTGAGCGGCCCTTCTTCATCACCCGCGGCTGCTGGATCGCCAACAGCCACGGCGTTCAGGTCGACACCCAGTGGGGCGGCATGGCCAACCTGTTCGGGGGTGAGGGCGGCTTCGGCTTCCGCGCGCATGGAGAGGGCGAGGTGCTCACGTCGGTCTACGGTGCCGTCGACATCATGGATCTCGCCGCCGGCGACGTGGTCACCATCGACACCGGGCATGTCGTCGCGTACGACCTGAGCATCCAGTTCCGGATGCGGCGGGCAGTCGAAGGACGGTCCATCCAGTCGATGAAGTCCGGGGAGGGATGGGTCTTCGACTTCACCGGACCTGGCCGGGTCTTGTTGCAGTCCCGCAATCCGGAGGCGTTCACCCAATGGGTTGCCGCCCGCACTCCATCGGAGAGCCCGCGCGACGGACTCGGCAGCGGGCTGTTCTCATGAGTGAGCAGCCGTGGACCGACGAACCGATCGCGTACGGACGGATCCTCGTCGTCACCGAGAACCCGATCAGCCAAGCGCTCGCTGACCTCGGAGCCACCGTCGGACGGACTGTGCGGGTGCTGGCCGACCCTTCGGCCCTCACCGAGCTGCAGACCGCCGAGCTGACCGCCGAGGACGCGGTCGTGCTCTGCGACCATGATCATCCGGAGCGGGATCAGCTGCTGAAGGTCGCCCTGACCGGAGCCACGGGGTACGTGGCCATGCTGGGCAACCGCACCCGAGCCCGGCAGACCTTCGATCAACTCGCCGCCGAACTGCCCGCCGACACCGTCGCCAAGCTGCGCGTGCCCGCCGGGCTCAATATCGGCGGCAAGCATCCCGCGGAGATCGCCCTCTCCGTGCTAGCCGAGATCGTCGCCTTCTCCCACGGCCGCGACGGTGCCCCCATGCGCTCGACCGCCCCCACCCCCTGAGCTGGACAGCCGAAGGACAAGATCACGTTGAACCCCGAGCCGATCTCCGTATGGGGATCCGGGAGATCAACATGTACGCGAGCCAACCTCTGTATGGAGCTGCGGAGTGTTCGTACCCTCCGATACCGTCGCGGATGGGCCAGCCGGCAAGATCAACTTGTACCCGAGCCAGCCTCCGAATCGGGCTGTGGAGTGGTCGTTCCCTGAGCCTGTCGAAGGGCAAGATCAACTCGCGTCTGGCGGGTGCGCTTCGACAAGCTCAGCGGACGTAGCCTCCGACGCCTTAGCGGATGGGTCCAGCCGTTTCGTTCCCTGAGCCTGTCGAAGGGCAAGATCAACTCGCGTCTGGCGGGTGCGCTTCGACAAGCTCAGCGGACGTAGCCTCCGACGCCTTAGCGGATGGGTCCAGCCGTTTCGCCCCCTGAGCCTGTCGAAGGGCAAGATCAACATGTGTCTGGCGGCTTGCGCTTCGACAAGCTCAGCGACCGTAGTCTCCGACGCCCTCGCGGAGAGGCCAGCCGTTTCGTGCCCGGAGCCTGTCGAAGGGCAAGATCAACATATGTCTGGCGGCTTGCGCTTCGACAAGCTCAGCGACCGTAGTCTCCGACGCCCTCGCGGAGAGGCCAGCCGTTTCGTGCCCGGAGCCTGTCGAAGGGCAAGATCAACATGTGTCTGGAGCTGCGCTTCGACAAGCTCAGCGGACGTACCTCCGACACCCTTCGCGGAACGGTCAGCCGTTTCGTTCCCTGAGCTTGTCGAAGGGCAAGATCAACATGCTTCCAGCTCCTGCCTTCGACCGGCTCAGGGAACGTGGGCTGCGGCGCCCTCGCGGGAAGGGTCATCCGTGTCGTCGGCGCAGGCGGCTTGCCAGATGGCGTGGCTGAATGCGGTGCGGCCAAGGTTCAGGGTGCCGTGGTTGGTGACGAGGAACAGATACCCGTTCGGGGTCCGGGTCACATACGTGCCGGGGTCGGGTTGTCGGTGGCCGTAGCAGCTGTGGGTTTTGGTGCGGTGGGTGCGGCGGCCTTTGGGGCCCACATTGTCGACGCCGGTTTGGCCGGGCGGGCCACCCTCATCGGGTGGCTGGAACGGGATGGTGTGGTCCAAATCCATGGTGCGGCTCATGCCGGTGCCGTAGGGGAACACATCAGCCAACTGGCGGAGGCGGGCGGCTTCGCGGATCCGGTCGGGAATTTCGTAGCCGTCGACGGGGGCGACGGCGGCGGGGTCGATGACGGGTTTCACAATCACCTGGCAGTGGGTGTCGGCCAGGAAGTCGCGTAGCTGGTCGACGGTGATCATGTCGCCGTGTTCGGGGCGGACCTGACCGCCGGCTTCGGTCAGCGCCGCATCAGACAGGTGGAAGTAGAGGACGACTTTCGGCTTCAACGCCTCAACCTGGCGGCCGGTCAGCTGGATCGGCGGCAACCGCAACGGATGCCGAACCGACCCATCCTCCCGCTCGTCGTAGCTCACCGGTCCGTCGAAGCTCGACGGCTGGGTGGCCGGTTCGCCGACCGGTCCGGGGTCGTCGCTGACCCGCTCGCGGTTGTCGAGTGGATCAGCCGGGGCGTCGTCGAATCCGGGCTCAACCGGCTCCTGGTCGTCCCACAGAACCGATCCGCGACTCGGTCGTCTCGGTGGCTCCGGCGGCTCGGGCTCGTGATCGTCAGTGTCGTCAGGTTCGGCCTGGGCGGTCGGCTCATCCGGTAGGTCGGGATCATGTTGGTGGGCGAGGAGGAACTGCAACGCGTGGGCGGGTTGGGCGAGGATGCCGAGCGCTTTCGACCGGCGGGCACCGACCGAATCCCCGTCGCCGTCGCGGGCGAGGAGGTCGGCGATGCGGTTAAGGGTGGCCATGAACCACACCACATCCCCGGCGGTGGCTTTCGCGACCAGAATCTTCAGTCCGTCGGGGCCGGTGGTGGCCCACACGTCCCGCTCGACCCGCGCCCGCCTAGTGCGTTCCTGGGCGAGGGTGGGGTCGGTGTCGAGGATGGTGGCGGTCAGGATTCTTTCGAACCGCTTCCAGGAGATCATGCCGAGGGTGTCCGCGACGGCCCGGTCCACGTCACGGCACGCCTCATAGGACAACATGCGGGTGGCTTGGGCGACTTTGCGCGCCTCCCAGGCCCGCACCCCACCGGTCTGGACCCGTCCCCACAGGGTGGGGAGCCGGTGCCGCAAATCCAGGGCGTCGCCGATCAGGAGCCGCGCCGCAAACTCCGACAGGGCTTGTAGGGCGCCGAACTCGACCGTGCAATGCTCCGCCACCGCCGGCGTACCCGGACCGCCGAACAGACAGGCCCGTTGGATCAGCGGCTGATAATCCTCACTTTTCGAGTCGAGGTCATGAATATCGGCCCAGGCGCACGCCAACTCCAACTGTCGGTTCTCCCGGGACAGCAATTCACGATGATTACTGCTGATCGACGCGGCCAGCTGGGCACTGGTCAACAGACCCAAATCGGGGCCGGGGACCTGGTCCAGGTCGGTGTCGACGTCGATCATGTTTTTACTCTAAACAGCACCACTGACAATTCTTGGATCACCAAATCGGGGGGCTGGAGCTTGCCCTTCGACAGGCTCAGGGCACGAGTCGGCGCAGAGGCGGCCCTTTGGCAGGCTCAGGGGGCCAGGAGGCGGCGGAAGTGTTCGTCGTGGGGTGAGGTGGGTGGGCTGTCGGAGTCAGAGATGAAGACAGCGTGGAAGGTCGGGCGACCCGAAGACAGGAGGACACGCCAGGCGATCAGATTCGGGTGTTCGATGCCTGGGCATGCCTCGGCCTGGCTCAGCAGGGCGATCGCCGCGACCAGCTGAGCTTGCGAGATCGCCACCGTCGCGGTTGTCCCGTTGTGGCCGATGACCGAAGCCAGGGCTGCCGACGCCAGTCCGTGGCGGCCACCGGACCGGTTGAGCACCGGGTCCGCGTCGTTGCCGACGACTGTCCAGGCCACGGGCGCGACCCAGCCGGCGATCCGGGACGTGATCAGTTCGCGAATCCGTCCGAGTCCCTCGAGGCTCGTCCAGTCGGCCGGGGAAAGGCCGAAGTCGTGAGCGGCGAGCACCACTTCAGTTTCGCGATCATGATCAACCGAGTCGCCGCCGTCGATCACGAAGTCGGCGTCCTGCCACGGCTCGTACTCGACCACGTGCGGATTCTCCTCGGCCATCCAGCCCAGATAGCCAGACGGTGAATCCTCGCCATCGGTGATCCGACGCCGGGTGCGGGCGGCCCGGGTCGGTTCGTCGGTCTCGACCCAGATCACCGCGTCGAGTTCAGCGCGGACGGACAGCTGGCTGGCTCCGACCCCTTCGATGATCAAGTAGTCGAGGTCACCGCATATTTCGACGGCTCCCTCACGACCTCGGGCCGCCCAGGCGGGCGGTCGATAGTGCAGGGGCCGACCGGATCGGATGACCGGAAGCACGTCGTTGATCAACAGCACATCCCAGCCGAAAACCCCTTGGTGCCAAGCGATGTCGTCGGTGTGCAGCACGTCCGATCCCGGCAGCGCGGCCCGCAGTCGACGCGACAACGTCGTCTTGCCGCTCGAGCTGTGACCGTTCACCGCGATGATCATCGGCTGCCGCGCCGATCGACTGGTGATCCGCCGGACAAGATCGTTGAGCGGAATCGCATGCCAGCGGAGGTTCACCAGATCTGGACCCGCCGATCGGCATCCAGCCATAGCGCGTCGTCGGGACCTACTCCAAAGGCATCGTAGAACTCGTCGATGTTGGAGACGATCTGATTGCAGCGGAATTCGGCCGGCGAGTGCGGATCGGTGGCCAGCCGGGTCACCAACATCTCGGTGCGGATCTTGGTCTGCCAGATGGCTCCCCAGCTCAGGAACATCCGCTGCACCGGACTGTAGCCGTCGCGTTCGTGCTCATGATCATCACCGCGGGCCATCCGATACGCCTTGGCGGCAATGGAAAGCCCGCCCAGATCGCCGATGTTCTCACCGATGGTGAGCTTCCCGTTGACCCGATGGCCGGGCGCCTGCTCGGGCTCCAGGACGTCGTACTGCTCGATCAGGGCGGCCGCGCGCTCCTCGAACGCCGCCCGATCCTTCTCGGTCCACCAGTCCCGCAGTGCGCCGTCGCCATCGCAGGTCGAACCCTGATCATCGAAACCGTGGCCGATCTCGTGGCCGATCACCGCACCGATCCCGCCGTAGTTGACCGCGTCATCGGCATGCTCGTTGAAGAACGGGGGCTGCAGGATTGCGGCCGGAAAGACGATCTCGTTCTTCAGCGGATGGTAATAGGCATTGACCGTCTGCGGGGTCATCAGCCATTCCTCGCGATCGATGGGCTGGCCGATCTTGGTGAGCGAGCGGTCGAGTTCGAAGCTGGCCACCCGCATGACGTTGCCGATCAGGTCGTCGGCGGAGATCTCCAACGCCGAGTAGTCCCGCCACTTGGTCGGAAATCCGATGTGTGGTCGGAACTTCGCCAGCTTGGCCAGCGCCTCGTCCTTGGTTTCGGCGGTCATCCAGTCGAGATCGGTGATCGACTGCCGATAGGCCTCGATCAGATGGCCGACCAGTTGGTCCATCCGTTCTTTGGCCACGGGCGTGAAGTGCCGTTCGACGTACGCCTTCCCCACGGCTTCGCCGAGTGAGCCCTCGACCAAGGCAACGCCGCGCTTCCAGCGCTGCCGAAGCTCCGGCGTACCCGACAACACCGTTCCGTAGAAGGCGAAGTTGCCGTCGACGAAGGCGCTCGACAGGTAGGAGACGAGCGAATGGATCACGCGCCACTTGGCCCAGATCTGCCACAAGGAAAGACGTTCTGCGGTGATCAACCCCGCCACCTCACTGAAGAAGGAGGGCTGCATCACCACGAGCTCGCCCATCGTCGCCGCGTCGATCCGCGCCCCGGCGAGGAACTCGCGCCAATGCAGATCCGGGGTGCTCGCAACGAAATCGGTCAGCGAGACCAGGTTGTACATCTCCCGAAGATCACGGCAGCGGACCTTGTCCCAGTGCAGGGCGGCGATCAAGGTCTCGAGCTCGAGGACGCGTTCGGCCTGCGCGACCGCATCCTTGATGCCGGCCAACTCGAAGGAGGCGGCGATGTGTTTGCGGTACTGATCACGGATCTCGGCGTAGCTGTCCAGCCGGTAGTACTCCTCGTCCGGCAGTCCGAGACCGCCCTGGCCGACGAAGATCACATACCGGTTGGGGTTGCCCGGGTCGGACTCGGTGTCCACGTCGATCAGCCCGGAAACCGCCGATCGG
Source organism: uncultured Actinomycetota bacterium (assembly GCA_963731295.1). Lineage (GTDB taxonomy): Bacteria > Actinomycetota > Actinomycetes > Propionibacteriales > Propionibacteriaceae > Microlunatus. Next base: position 1,352,793 of record CAVSUP010000001.1, on the reverse strand, counting down.
GCGAAGCTGCCGAGTAGCTTCATCAGCTCTGCGGGTGTCGTGACCGCGTCGACCGCGGCGAGCAGCGGCCTCAGTGGCTCCGCTCCAGCCGCCTCGATCGTGTCCTCGTCCATAAAGCTCGCGTAGAGGTTGGCGATCTTGGTTGAGTCAGCTGAAGCGTCGCCCGGCTCGATGGTGGTGATGATGTCGCGGACCGCTGCTTCGGCGTTGTCGCGCAACTCGACGAAGGCTCCCGCCATCGGCTTGTCGGCCGCGATCTCGGCATGGGCCAGCCAATGCCCGTTGACGTGGCGATAGAGGTCGTCCTGCACCCGGATCCGGTGATCGAAGGTGGAGAAGTCGAGCGCCGGAACGGGGTCGGAGTCAGTCACCCGGCCATGGTACTGACGCCGACCCCCGCTATCCGGTCACGCTCAGATGGTCGCCCAGCGCACTTTGTCGCTCGGTTTGGTCGCCGACACATACGCGTACGCCGTGCGCGTGACATCACCTGAACAGGTCGAGGCTCGGCCCGAGCTGGTGCAGCTGGCGTTCATCTGCACGTCGATCTTGGCGCTCACCCTCGCATAGAGCCCCAGCATCGTCACTTTGCTTGATCGGAACGGGTCCTTGGAGCCGTTCTCGGTCCACCGGATGCTGCTCTTGTTGTAGCGGAAGCTGCCACTCGTAAAACCGAACGGGCAACCTTTCGGGGCGAGTGCGTGCTGCCGAAGGCAGCTGGAGTAGCTACGCTTGGCCGCGCGGCTCACTGACTTCTTCCCGTCTGAGGTCAACGCGATCCGTACGCCGCTGGTGCTCGGTGTATCGCTCGGGCCCTTCACCAGAACGACCTTCGAGCCGTACGTGAGCGCCTTCTTGCCGGAACTGAACGTGTACGAGCCGGGGAAGACCGAAACGATGCTGCGGGTGACCTTCGCCCCGTTGATCCGCATAGTGACGCCCTTGTAGAGAGATCCGCCCACATTGAGGTCAGCCACCACCCGGGACAGCTTCCAGTCGTCGCCGGACTTGACCACGTCGAAGGTCTCCGACACCGACTTGCTACCGATCTTGTACGTGGCATCCACGGTCAGGGCGTTCTCGTCGTCGACGACCGGCACCTGGATATTGGTCAACGGAGCACGCTTGTTGGACCGGGCAAGCACTGCATCGGTCAGCGCCCCACCCTTGCTCAGCGGGTCGGCTGAATACGCAATCGCCGCATCGGCATTTCCGTCGGCCAGCGACTGCAGGTAGCCCTTGACCGCGTCAGAGGCAGTCCCACCACTGGGCGGGGGATTCGTCGGCTCGGTGGGCGGGTCGTTCGTCGGGCCGCTCGACGGTTGGGCCTGGCTTTGGGTTGCCGACGGGCGGCTGGCGACGGCCGGGGTGTCGTCCCGGTTGGCCAAAACGATGCCGGTGGTGCCGACGGCGAGGACCAGCGCGGCCGCACCCGCGATGATGCCGACCTTGGCCTTCGACTTCTTCGGTGGCGGGCCGCCCGGCTGACCCGGACCTTGCGGATATCCCGGAGGCGGACCTCCGTACGGCCCCTGCGGGCCTCCGTACGGGCCCTGCGGGCCACCCTGCTGCGGGACACCCGGTTGGCCGGCGAAGGGTCCGAACCCGTAGCCGCCGGATGGCGGAGGTTGCTGCGGATACCCGTACGGCGGTCCGTAGGGCCCGGTGGGCGGTCCGGACGGGGGCCCACCCGGTCCTGGATTAGGTCCCTGACCTGGTTGCGGAGGATAGGGCCCGCCGTACGGGTTGTTTGAACTCATCGTGTCTCCTGGAGCGCGCTTGATGCACCGAACTCTAACCAGCGATCCGGCCAGATATGGCCCGATTGTGAGGAATTGTCACGGCTTCGGTGCGCCCGGTTGGTTCCGGTCGAGGCCGGACCGGTCAGACCGGCTCGCTGACCGGATCGGCCGCGACATTGGGCCGCTGGCGTGCCCGACCCACGCCATGACCGGCCAAGATCACCAGCGCCAGCCAGACCAGACCGAAGCCGATCCACCGGCCCGGGGACATCGACTCCCCGAAGTACGACACTCCCAGCAGGAACTGCAGGGTCGGTGCCACGTACTGCAGCAGACCCAGGGTGCTCAGCGGCAGCCGAGTGGCCGCCGAGGCGAACAGAAGTAGGGGGACGACGGTCACCAGCCCGGTCGCGACGAGGAGCAGACTGTGGCCCCAGCCGAGGTGTCCGAAGGTCAACTCACCGCGGGCCTGCAGGAAGATCAGATAGCCGATGGCGATCGGCGTCAGGAGACCCGACTCGATCGTCAGCGTCTCCACAGCACCGGCGTTCAGCTGCTTCTTGATCACCCCATAGATGCCGAAGGACACCGCGAGGACCAAGGCGATCCACGGCAGGTGTCCGTAGTCGATGGTCAACACCACCACCGCGGCGACCGCGATCCCGACGCACACCCACTGCAGCGGAGCCATCCGTTCGCCGAGGACGATCACGCCGACCAGGATCGAGAAGATCGGGTTGATGTAGTAGCCGAGCGAGGTCTCGACGACGTGTCCGTGGTTCACGGCCCAGATGTAGGTGCCCCAATTGACCGAAACCACGGTGGCCGCCGCAGCGAGCATGATCAGATTGCGGCGGGTGGCGATCCGCTGCCACCAGCCCGTGGGCACCACGGTCAGCAGCAGGATCGCGCAGATGACCAACGACCAGATCACCCGATGGGCCAGGAGCTCCAAGGCGCCGGCCCGCGCGACCAGCGGCCAGAACAGGGGCACCGCACCCCACAGTCCGTACGCGGCTAGGCCGTAGCCGATCCCGCGACGTCGTCGACTTCCACGATCATCAGTCACTGCCCGGACGGCTCGGTGCGCATCAGCGGACCTGCCAGGTGTCGCCGCCGTTGATCACGGCCTGCAGCGCCGCTTCGTCCGTGCCGTCGCCGACCGCCAGGGTGACCTGCTCGCGAGCAAGATCGTCGTACGCCGGGGCGTCGACGTCGCGGAAGATGCCGATGGGGGCCCGATGGAGAACCCCGGCATCGGTCAGTCGCGACAGTCCGAAGGCGAACGACGGATCCTCCAGGTGCGCGTCGTGCACGGCGAGCGCCTCAACGCCGACGTCCGCGACCTCGACGACCGAGAAGGCGCCGGTGCGCGGATCGCGCACCACTCCGAGGTGCCCGTCCGCACCGAACCGGATCGGCTCGCCGTGGGTCAGCGGGATGATCGCGTCGGCGGAGGTCTGCGGATCCTTCATCGCGGCGAAAGCGTCGTCGTTGAAGATCGGGCAGTTCTGGTAGATCTCCACGAACGAGGTGCCACGGTGATCAGCGGCGGCCCTCAGCACCGACGTGAGGTGCTTGCGATCGGAGTCGATCGTGCGGGCGACAAAGGTCGCCTCGGCGCCCAGCGCCAGCGACAACGGGTTGAACGGGTTGTCCAGTGATCCCATCGGCGTCGACTTGGTGATCTTGCCGATCTCCGAGGTCGGGGAGTATTGACCCTTGGTCAGGCCGTAGATCCGGTTGTTGAAGAGCAGGATGGTCAGATTGACGTTGCGGCGCAGCACATGGATCAGATGGTTGCCGCCGATCGACAGCGCGTCACCGTCGCCGGTGATCACAAACACCGCGGTGTCTTCGCGCGCCGTGGCGACACCGGTCGCGATGGCTGTGGCCCGACCGTGGATCGAGTGCATGCCATAGGAGTCGACGTAGTACGGGAAGCGCGACGAGCACCCGATGCCCGAGACGATCACGGTGTTCTCGCGTTTGATCCCGAGCTCGGGCATGAAACCCTGGAACGCGGCGAGCACGGCATAGTCGCCGCAGCCGGGGCACCAACGGACTTCTTGATCACTCGTGAAGTCCTTGCGGGTCAACGGTTCGAGCGCCAGCGGCACCCCGGCGATGCCGCGATAGCTGGTCGCCGTCTTCGTGCCCTCGTCGAGCGCGGTCACAGAGAAACCCCTTCAAGTTGGTCGATCTCGAACTCCAGGTCACGGGCCAGCTCGCTCAGCGAGATCGGCAGTCCGCGGACCCGGGAATAGCTGTGAATGTCGATCAGGAACTTGGCCCGCAGGAGCATCGCCAGCTGGCCGAGATTCATCTCCGGCACGATCACCCGGTCATAGCTGCGCAGGATGGCCCCGAGATTGGCCGGGAACGGATTGAGATGACGCAAATGCGTGTACGCGACCTGTCGCTCGCCCTTGCGGACCCGGCGGACGGCCGCGACGATCGGTCCGTAGGTCGAGCCCCAGCCGAGCACCAAGACTCGCGCATGCTTGCCGTCCGGACCGGCCGGATCGTCGACAACCAGATCGGGGATGTCGCGGACGATCCCGTCGATCTTCGCCTGCCGGAGCCGCACCATCTCCTCGTGGTTGGCCGGATCGTAGGAGACGGCGCCGGTGTCGCGGGCCTTCTCGATCCCGCCGATCCGGTGCTGCAAACCATCCGTGCCGGGAATCGCCCACGGCCGGGCCAGGGTCAACGGATCGCGGCGGTAGGGCAGGAAGACCGGCTGGCCCGCCTTGTCGGTGGCATTCGGCTCGGTCGCGAAATTCGGGTCGATCGGCTCGATGGCGCTGACGTCGGGGACGTGCCACGGCTCGGCCCCGTTGGCGATGTAGCCATCGGACAAGATGACCACCGGGGTGCGGTACTTCACCGCCATCCGGACGCCCTCGATCGCGGTATCGAAGCAGTCGGCCGGGGACTGGGCGGCGATCACCGGCACCGGTGACTCGCCGTTGCGGCCGAACATCACCTGCAACAGGTCCGCCTGCTCGGTCTTGGTCGGCATGCCGGTGCTCGGACCGGCGCGTTGGACGTCGACGACGACCAGCGGCAGCTCGGTCATCACCCCGAGGCCGATGGTCTCGGCCTTGAGGGCAACGCCGGGGCCTGACGTGGTGGTCACGCCGAGGTGGCCGGCGAAGCTGGCGCCGAGTGCGGCACCGACTCCGGCGATCTCGTCCTCGGCCTGGAAGGTGGTCACCCCGAACCGCTTGTGCTTGCTGAGTTCGTGCAGCACGTCGGAGGCCGGAGTGATCGGATAGGAGCCGAGGAAGAGCGGCAGTCCCGCCTTCTGGGCTGCGGTGATCAGCCCGTAGGCCAAAGCCAGGTTGCCCGAGATCTGGCGGTACCGCCCGGCCGGCATCGGGGCCGGCGCCACCTCGTAGGTCACGGCAAACACTTCGGTCGTCTCGCCGAACGCGTACCCGGTCTTGAACGCGGTGATGTTGGCATCACGGATAGCGGGCTTGCTGGCGAACTTCCCGGACAGGAAGTTGATCGTGCCTTCGGTCGGCCGGTGATACAGCCAGGACAGCAGGCCGAGGGCGAACATGTTCTTGGCCCGCGACGCGTCCTTGCGGGAGAGGCCGAACTGCTTCACGGCCTCGACCGTCATCCCGGTCAGGTCGAGCGGGTGCACCTGGTAGCCCTCGAGCGAGTCGTCCTCCAGCGGATTGGCGTCGTAGCCGACCTTGGCCAGGTTGCGCTTGGTGAAGTCCGCGGTGTCGGCGATGATCACGCCGCCGCGCGGCAGGTCATCGATGTTCGCCTTGAGCGCAGCCGGATTCATCGCCACCAGCACATCCGGCCGGTCGCCCGGCGTCATGATGTCGTAGTTGGCGAAGTGCAGCTGGAAACTCGAGACGCCCGGCAGGGTGCCGGCCGGCGCGCGGATCTCGGCCGGAAAATTTGGCAGGGTCGAGATGTCGTTGCCGAAGACGGCCGAATCGGCGGTGAACCGGTCGCCGGTCAGTTGCATCCCGTCGCCGGAGTCACCGGCAAAACGGATGACCACCCGGTCGAGGGTCTGGACCTGTTTCACCCGGACTAGCCTTCTTCCTCACTTGACGCCGCCGTCCGTGTTGACGAGGCGTGGTCGTCCCCCGCCAATGGTGTCAGGACCAATGGTGTCAGGGGTGGGCCTTCGATGACGGCGTCGCGGATTCTCCGAACGCGGGCACCTGAGGCTCGTCCATGATAAGGCGGTCCTAATAGGCGGTATTCCCGTCTCGCCCAACCCGGCACTACCGTGAGGCCATGCGATGGCTCGATTGGTACGGCGATGGATCGCTGTATGTGACCGAAATCGCGCTGGCCTGCTGTGCCCTGGAGTTCGCTGCGGCCCGCTCGGCGGTGCCCTCGACGACCGATGAGCCGCCGATCGATGCTCTGCCGATCGATGCTCCGCGGGCGGTCGTCGTCTCGGGCACGGTGACTGATCGGCTCGCGCCCGCGGTGGTCGCCATGGTCGACGCGGCCGGGGCCGGCACCCGCCGGCCACCGACGGTGGTCTCGCTCGGGGCATGTGCCTCGTCCGGCGGCCCCTACTGGGACTCGTACGCGGTGACCAAGGGCATCGATCAGTTGGTTCCCGTCGACGTCTACGTGCCGGGATGTCCGCCGCCACCGGAGGCGTTGCAGGCGGTCCTCGACCAGCTCACCGGGCGTGGCCCCCGATGATCATGGTCGAGCGTTCCGGCTGGCGTACGGCGGTCAGCGCGGTCCGGGCGGACGGCTATCGGTTCTTCGAGTGGCTCGGCTGCGTCGACGAGATCGGTCGTGGCGGGCTCCGGGTGATCGTCGGTCTGCGCCACCTCGACACCTCCGACCAGCCGCAGCTGCTGAGCACGGACGTGCCGCGCGAGGACCCACGCCTGGACAGCATCCGGGACCTGTACGCCGGTGCGTCCTGGCCCGAACGGGAGGTGGCCGAACTCTTCGGCGTGGAGTTTGTCGGCGGCGATCATCGCCGGCTGTTGCTGTCCGCCGACTTCGACGGCACCCCGATGCGCAAGGACGCGGTGTTGGCGGCCCGAACCGGGCTGAGCTGGCCGGGCGCCAAGGAACCGGGTGAAGCGGCGGCGTCGCCCAGCCGTCGCCGGATGGTGCCACCCGGTGTGCCGGACGACGCGGTCTGGGGTGACCGGGACCCGCTGACCTCTGCGGCCGAGGCGGAGGAGGTGGCGGCGTCGACGGTCGGGGGCCGGGTCCGCCGGCGACCGCAATGAACGTCACGCCGGGGATCAGTGGCGGCCACGGCACGATCCGGTTGATCGAAGCGGCCTGCACCTCGTGCATGATCTGCGCCCGCGAGTGTCCGAGCTGGTGCATCACCATCGACTCGCACACCGAGCCGATCCCGGACGGACCGGCGGGGGCGCGGGAACGCACCCACAACGTACTCGACCGGTTCGCCATCGACTGGTCGCTCTGCATGTACTGCGGGATCTGCGTCGACGAATGTCCGTTCGACGCCCTGACCTGGGACGCGACGTCCACGCCGTCCGGCCGGGTGCTGATCGAGGAGTTCGTGGCGCCGCCACCGGCCACTCGGCAGCGGCTAACCGGCTGGTCGGCGCAGGACCCCGGTGCCGCCCCGCTGCCAGGGCAGCGGCCCGGATTCGGGGCGGTAGTTGACGCCCAGCGCGTCGAGCCGGGACAAGTGACCAGCCAACCGGGGCTGGAACTCAGCCCAGTCCCGGTCATGATCATCAGACCAGGCGACCTCGCTGAGGGCACACGCGCGGGGGAACAACGCGTACTCGACCCGCCGTGACGTCGGCAGATACTCCGTCCACACCTGACCCTGAACGCCGATCACCCGGTCCTGCGCCGGTCCAGGCACACCGGCCAGCGGATCGAAGCCGAAGACCAGCTCGGTGGTCACCAATCCGCCGATCGCGTACGGCTCGTCAGCGCCCGGCCCCGGGTAGTAGTCGAGGTACAGGTGGCTGGCCGGAGCCATGATCACGTCATGGCCAGCCTCGGCTGCGGCCGCTCCGAAGCCGGCCTCCCGCCAGACCATCACCACGGCGCCGGGCATCGGACCGTCGTCGCAGATCTCGTCCCAGCCGACCATGGTCCGGCCGCGCTCGGCCAGCCACGACCGGAGTTGCTCGGTGAACCAGCGCTGCAGTTGATCAGGTCCGCCCAGTCCGCGCTCGTGGGCACGCTGACCAGCCTCAGCACTCGCCCGCCATTCCGTGCGGGGACATTCGTCACCGCCGACATGGACATAGGGGCTGTCGAAGCATTCGAGGAGCTCGGTGTACACGTCGAAGACCACCGCCATGGTCTGGTCGGAGACGTTCAGCACGGCATCGAACACTCCGAAGGTCGTGGCGGTGGTATAGCCGGCGTCCGGATTGTTGCCCAGCTCCGGATAGGCGGCCAGCATGGCCAGGGCATGGCCCGGAAGGTCGATCTCGGGGACGATCATCACTCCGCGCTGGTTGGCGTACGCGACCAGGCTCCGAAGTTGATCTTGACGATAGAAGCCACCGTGCGGCGTGCCGTCTCCTTGATCATCGCCGGGCCGGCGCGTCTCGGACCGCCAGCTGCCGATCTCGTGCAGCCGCGGATGCGACCGGCACTCGAAGCGCCACCCTTGATCATCATTGAGGTGCAGCTGCAGCCGGTTGAACTTGTGCAGAGCCAGGAGATCGACGATGTGCATCAGCTCCGCCAGCGGCATGAAGTGCCGGGCGACGTCGAGGTGGATACCGCGCCAGGCGAACCGGGGCCGATCGGTGATCGTCGCTGCGGGCACGGTCAGCGGGCGGCCGTCGGGAGCGCGACGCAGCACGCTGTCCGGCAGCATCTGGCGGAGCGTCTGGCCGGCCCAGTTCACCCCGGCCAGGTCTCCGGCCATGATCATGATCCGATCGGCGGTCGTCTCCAACCGATAGGCCTCCGGTGGCAGGTCAGGCGCGTCGACGATGGCGATCCGTCCGCTGGGGGAGTCGGGCAGCGACCAACCGGTACCGGGGGACAGGAGCCGGCGGATGACCGCGGCCGCCAGCGGATCGCCACTGATCGCGAGATCAGCATCGAGGACGAAAGGGGGTTCCGCCGGAAGGACGACCGTCCATGGCTTGGGCAGCAGCTGCATGCTGCCCAAGCGTAGGGACAACGTTCAGTAGTTGAGGACCACGGTCGACAGCACCATGTTGTGATCCGAGGGCCGGGCGGAATCCTTGACCTTGGTGACGTTCTCGAAGGTCTTTCCGTACCCACCCTGGATGAAGATTCCGTCCAGTCGTGAGCCGTAGCCCATGCCGCTGGCCGTCTGGGTCGTCGCGAAACCGTTGTAGGTGGAGTACTGGATGTTGGCCCGCAACCGGGCGGAAGCCGAGTCGATAAAACCCTCCTCGTACAGCGCCTCGTGCGGGGCGTCGCCGACGGTGAGGTTCTGGTACGAGTTCAGATCGCCGCCCAAGATCACCGGGAGGTGACTGGTGTTGATCTTGTCCAGCTCATCGAAGATCGCCTGCATCTGCCGGCCGCGGAGCGCGTTGTAGACGGCTTCTTTGGTTTTCGACGTGCTGTGCCGGTAGTCGAGATGAGCCGAGACGACGTAGAACTGCCGATGGGTGTCCCGGTCGGCAAACTTCGCGTACGCGACACTGCGCCGGTTGGACTCGGACTCGCCGCTGAGGATCGGCAGCTCGATCGAGCAGGAGGGCGAGTAGTTCGACTTGCCGGTGGCCTCGGGACAGTCACTGACCAGGAGCACCTTGTCGTTGTCATAGATCATCCGGGTGCCCTGCGAACCGTGCGTCACCCCCGGCGCGACGTAGGGCGTGGTGCGGACCATTTTGTAGTTCTGGGCATCGAGGTGGGCCAGCGAATCGAGCAGACTGGTCGTCTGGCGCATGGTGCCGGTCGTGCTTCCGGACTGGCCGTCCGCGCGACCCGGGCCGATCTCCTGGAGCGTCACGATGTCTGGATGGCGCGCGTAGATCTGCTCGGCGACATCGGCGCGACGCTTCAGCCACGGGCGGGCGTCGCTGGTGGCTTTGGCAGTCCGGACGTTGAAGCTGGCGACCCGCAGAGTGATACTGCTGTCGGCTTCGGCTTCGGCTTCGGCGTCAGCGCCGGCTACGCCGGCTACGCCGGCGTCCAGCTCGGGCTGGATGGCTTGGAGGTAGGGATAGCGACGGATCGTCTCGCCGGCCGAGAGGCGATTGATCGCGGCGAACCGGAAGAGCAGATGCGCACCGGATCCGACACCAGCGCCAGCTTCGCGCACCTGATCGGCGGTGAGGGTCAGTGAACGCCGGGACGGCCCGATCGAGAAGACCCGGCGGTGCCGGCCCTCCCGCGGCAACGACGAACTCGTGCTCTTGCTGAACAGGCTCAACGCGGTCTCGAGCTCGTAACTGGTGGTGTTCTTGCCATCTTGCTTCCAGGTGAAGGTGAGCTCACCGGCGAGCGGTCCGGCCACCGCGGTGACGGTGGAGATCTTGCTCGGCGTGGCGACGCTGGCCGACGCGGGGATCGGTGCCGCGATCAAGGCGGCAACAGTGGTGAGAGCGGCTAGCAGGGCGACCAGCAGTCGGGGGGCAGGCAGTCGGGGGGCAGGCAAACGGGGGGCAGGCAAACGGGGGGCAGGGAGGGAAGACGGGGGCACGAACAGCTCCTCAGGGAACGGGCTGGGTATGGGCGATATGAACAACCCCGAGTAGTTCCCCGAGTGGTTTCCCCGAATGCCCGAGCTGACACAGAACTGCGTCGTGTGAAGAAGGTTAACTAATCCGGCAGCGCGGTAGCGAACCCACTGAAAGTAATGTACGTCACATTGCGGCGTGTCGTCGGGAAACTCCGAAGATTGGCTCTCGCCGCTTTCATGATCCGGCTATGGAGATTCGCTGGATGACCTCAGGGACTGAGCGCGGTTTTTGTTGCCAGGTTGACACACAAGGAGATCGGGTCGGAACTGTGTCAACGTGGCGACGCCCAGTTGCATCATCACGTGACGTAGCTCGGCCGTCAGCCCGGTCATCAGGTGTTCGATGCCGAGGGGTCCATCGGATATGAGTGTCCACAAGGCGAGACGACCGAGGAAGACCCCCTTGGCGCCCAGAGCCAAAGCTGCGGCGACGTGCTCGGCCGACCGGAGGCCGCTGTCGGCATAGATTTCCACTCGTTCGGCCACCGCGGCGACAATCTCGGGCAAGGCTGCGGCCGAACTGACCGAAGGCCCCATCCGTCGGCCGCCATGGGTCGACACGATGAGGCCATCGGCCCCGGCATCAACGCACCGGATTGCGTCGTCGGCCCGCAGCACGCCTTTGACCAGCACCGGCAGACCGCTGATCTCGCGGAGCCAGCTGATCGACTCGAAGCCGATCGACGGGTCGGTCTCGAGGCCGCGTTGACCGGCACTTCGTCGTTCCGCTGCAGTCAGGTTCGCGTGGCGCGCCTTGCCCGGACCGTCGGGCCAGTCGCGCGGATTCACCGCGCTCGGCAACAGCGCGACCATGTCGACGGTGAGGATGATCGCTCGGGCCCCCTGGGCGACCGCGCGGCGGACCAGAAGCTCGGTCAGGCTGCGGTCCCGCATCACATAGACCTGGAACCACCATGGACAGCCGGTCTCGGCAATGTCGGCGAACCGCACCGCCGTGTGAGTCGAAACGCCGATCAGGGACCCGGCGGCCGCCGCGCCGATGGCCATGGCTCGCTCGCCGTCTGGATGTGCGGCCAGCTGCTGGGCCATCGGGGCAATCATGATCGGCGTCTGGACCGGCGTCCCGAGCAGGGAGGTCGTCGTGTCGATCACGCTGACATCAGTGAGCACCTTCGGACGGAAGCGGACGGCCGACCAGGCGTTGACCGACTCCCGCAGGGCGGCCTCGGAGCCCGCCCCGGCCGCAAAATAGTCCCGAACGTGCGGTGGCAGCAACGCGGCCGCTCGAGCCTCGGCGGCAGCTGGATCAGTCATCGGTGAGCGCCTCAAGAGTGATCATGGCGCCGCTCCGGAAAGAGCGACGCCACGGTGGCGTTGATCAGGGTCGGTGCTAGGCCGAATCGGAATCGGCCGCGAACTCCTCGGCCGGGGTCGGCGTGGGCTCGGCCGCACCGTCGACGGTCTCGTTGATGCCCTGGGCGGCATCATCGACGGCGTCGGTCGAGTAACCAGCGCCGGTGTCGATCGGGTCGGCGGGGGTATCGATCGGGGTCGGCGGGGGCGTCGATCGGGTCAGCGGGGGCGTCGATCGGGTCAGCGGGGGCGTCGATCGGGTCAGCGACGGTGTCGACCGGGTCAGCGACGGTGTCGACCGGGTCAGCGACGGTGTCGACCGAGTCGGCGGGGGTGTCGTCGTCGCCGTCGAGCTTGTCCTTGACGTCCTCGATCAGGTCCGACGCCTTGTCCTTCGCGGCTTCGAAGCCTTCCTTGGCCTTCTCCCCGAACTCCTCGGCCTTGTCCTTCAGTTCATCCAGGAAACCCATGGTCTGTTCCTTCTGTTCGCCCGGCCCAGCACGAGTGTGTGGGTCGTCACAATCGTAGAGGTCGGGAGATCCGGCCGGCACAGGCCGGGTGCACCCGAACCCGGCCCGTACGCCAGGTCTGACCGGCGTCAGCCCCAGGCGGGTCAGCGATAATTCGTGTACTGCACCGCGAAGTCGTAGTCCTGCTCCTTGATCAGCGCCTGGACGGCCTGCAGGTCGTCGCGGCTCTTGCTGCTCACCCGGAGCTCGTCGCCCTGGATCAGCGCCTTGACGCCGCGCGGACCCTCGTCGCGGACCAGCTTGCTGATCTTCTTCGCATTCTCCTGCGTGATGCCTTCGCTCGTCGTCGCGGTGATCTTGTAGATCTTGCCCGACGACCGCGGATCGCCCGCGTCGAGCGACTTCAGGCTGACGCCCCGTTTCACCAGTTTGGACTGGAAGACGTCGAGCACCGCCTTCACCCGCTCCTCGGAGTTGGCCTCCATCTCGATCGCCTCGCCCGACCAGCCGATCGTGGCGTCGGTGTTCTTGAAGTCGAAGCGCTGGCGGACCTCCTTGGCGGCTTGGTTCAGCGCGTTGTCGACCTCCTGCCGGTCAACCTTGCTGACGATGTCGAACGAGCTCTCCGATGCCATGGCTTACTCCGTTTCTCCGTGTGCCTCTATGTTGCTATTGTTTCTCCCCGCCGCGGATGCCGAGTCCGCGGCATGGCAGGTTGCCCGAGTGGCCAAAGGGAGCAGACTGTAAATCTGCCGGCTTCGCCTACGTTGGTTCGAACCCAACACCTGCCACACCGAGGGTCCCCATCGCCTACGCGGTCGGGACCTGAGTTGTTTCCCGACCCATGGATCCTCCGATTCCGATTGGCCTCGGTCCGCTCCGAGTGTGTATCTTTGTCCGTCGGTGGAGCGGGCCTCATGGGCAAGTGTGGACGAGGCATGCGACAGCGGAAGGCCCCTATAGCTCAGTAGGCAGAGCGTCTCCATGGTAAGGAGAAGGTCTGCGGTTCGATTCCGCATGGGGGCTCGGACGTCGTCTCCGGTGCGGCCGCGCACCGGCGGAATAGCGGGCCTTCGAGGCGCGTTGACCGACCGGATCAGCTCCGGTAGCGATGACCACAGCGGGATAGCTCAGGCGGTAGAGCAAGCGGCTCATAATCGCTGTGTCGCGGGTTCGAGTCCCGCTCCCGCTACGGCTTCATCCAGCACGACCAGTCGATCCAGCAGTAGCAGCACGTGGGCCTCTCGAGGTCAGCGCTCGGGCATCACCCAGTCGGTCCGAGCATCGTCAACAGAATGGAAGTCCGTCATGGCCAAGTCCTCCGATGTCCGGCCGAAGATCACCCTCGCTTGCACCGAGTGCAAGGAGCGGAACTACATCACCAAGAAGAATCGGCGCAACGATCCCGATCGTCTCGAGCTGAAGAAGTTCTGCCCGCGCTGCCACAGCCACACCGCGCACCGCGAAACCCGCTGAGCGCCACCGACGCCATGGGTCCTCGACCCGCCGACGAGCCGTCCGCTGATGCGGGCGGCTCGTTGTCTTCTGCCAGTGATCGGTCTGGCCCACGGCAGCCGCCATCCGGGGGGTGGCGTGGCCATCGAGGGCTTGATGACTGCGGTCGGTCAGCTGAGCGGGCTCGAGGCGAGGGCTGCCTTTCTCGACCTTGCGCAGCCGGATCTGGAGACGGTCGCCCACGAACTCGCGGCGGCCGGCCACCGGGCCGCGGTCGTCGTGCCCTTGCTGTTCACCGCGGCGTTCCACGCCACCATCGATGCCCCCGACGCCGTACGCCGGGCCGCCGAGTCGTCGGGGCTGCAGCTCCGGGTCGCGGACATCCTCGGCACCGGCGACGACGTCGCTGCCCTGCTGGCCGCCGGCCTGGACGAGGCCGGCGTACCCGAGAGTGATTCGGTCCTGCTGTTTGCCGTCGGTTCGTCCAGACCGGCCGCCAACGCTGCGGTAGCCGACCTGGCGGCCCGGTTGGGTGAGAACCGACCCGGCGGGGTACGCGCAGCGTTCGGTACCACCGATCCGCGTCCGGCCGCCGTGCTCGACCAGCTGCGGGCGCCGGTCGCCCTGCTGCCGCTCTTCTTGGCCGACGGCCTGCTGCTCGACCCGCTGCGCGCTCTGGCCGCCGATCGCGGCTGGACGCTGATCGAGCCGATCGGGCCGCGCGCCGCCGCTATCGTCCTCCGCCGGTGCACGTCCGCGCAGCCGCCGGACGACCTCGGTTAGCGTTGACCCCATGGCCATCACCGAGACGCACGTCGGCCGGACCTATCCGGCGACCGTCCCGTACGAGGTGTCCGTCGGCCAAGATCGCCGAGTTCGCCACGGCGCTGGGCGACGACTCCCCGAGCTATCGTGGCGACCGGCCGATCGCGCCGCCGACGTTCGTCTCGGTCATCTCCTCCCCGGCCTGGGGACTCATGTTCGACGACCCCGAGCTCGAGCTCGCCCTGCACCGGATCGTGCACGGAGATCAGCGGTTCACCTATCACCGTCCGATGCGCGCCGGCGACGTGGTGACTGGCACCCTGCGGATCGACAAGGTGCGGGTGCGCGGAGCAGCGGACATCATCTCCGCCTCGGTCGAGGTCACCACCGTCGATGGTGATCCGGTCTGTACCGCCCAGGCCACCTTCTTCCACACCCGGGGAGAGGCCTTGTGAGCGCGTCGGTGAGTGACCAGCTCGAGGTCGGTTCGGTGCTGGGATCGCTGGTCGTGCACTTCACCCGCCAGCAGCTGGTCCGCTACGCCGGGGCTTCCACCGACTTCAATCCGATCCACTACTCCGACCACTACGCGAGCAAGGTCGGGCTGCCGGGGGTCATCGCTCACGGCATGTTGACCATGGGCACAGCCCTGCGGGTGGTGACCGACTGGCTCGGCGATCGCGGCACCGTCACATCCTCCTTCGTCCGCTTCACCAAGCCGGTGGTCGTCCCCGATGACGAGGCGGGGGCCCAGGTCACCTTCACGGCCACCGTTTCGGCGATCTCGGGAAGGTCGCTGACCATCGGCATCGAGGCGATCTGCGCCGGCCAGAAGGTCCTCGGGGCCGCGCGCGCCGACGTCGAGCTCGAGGCATGAGATGACCGAGCAGGCCACCGGGGCCACCCGCGTCTCCGAGTCGCTGGCCGACTACACGACGCTACGGGTCGGCGGTCCGGCGCGCCGGTTGATCGTCGTCACGACCGAGGCGGAGTTGATCGACCGCCGTCCGTGATCTTGATGCCGCCGGCGAACCGCTGTTGATCTTGGGCGGCGGATCGAATGTGTTGATCGGCGACGAGGGCTTCGACGGCACGGTGATCAAGATCGCCAGCCGGGGCATGGCCGAGGACGTCGAGACGTGCTCGGGGGCGGTGCTGACCGTGGCGGCCGGCGAGGTCTGGGACGACCTGGTGGCGGATGCGGTGGACCGGGAGTGGAGCGGGCTGGAAGCGATGTCCGGCATCCCTGGTCTGGTCGGGGCGACGCCGATCCAGAACGTCGGCGCGTATGGGGCTGAGGTCAGCCAGCTGATCTCGACCGTCCGCACCCTGGACCGGAGCACCGGCCAGCTGCGGACGTTCTTCCCGATCGATTGCGGCTTCGGCTACCGCTCGTCGGTCTTCAAGACCCATCCGGGTCGGCACGTCGTCTTGTCGGTGACCTTCCAGCTCCGGCTCGGGTCGCTGTCGGCACCGATCCGCTACCCGGAGCTGGCCCAGGCCCTGGGCGTTGCCGTGGGGGAGCGGGCACCGGCCGCGGCGACCCGCGACGCCGTGCTGGCTCTCCGCCGATCCAAGGGCATGGTGCTGGACGAGGATGATCATGACACCTGGAGTGCGGGGTCGTTCTTCACCAATCCGATCGTCGCCGCCGCCGCCGCCGAGGGGCTCCCGGCCAACGCGCCGCGCTTCGCTCAACCCGACGGTCTACTCAAGACTGAGTGCCGCGTGGCTGATCGACCACGCCGGCTTCGGCAAGGGCTACGGCGACGGTCCGGCCCGGCTTTCGAGCAAGCACACCCTGGCGCTGACCAACACCGGCACGGCCCGAGCTGCGGACCTGGTGAGGCTGGCCGCCGAGATCCGCACCGGCGTACGCGCCACCTTCGGCATCGACCTGGTGCCCGAGCCCGTACTGATCGGATGTGCCCTGTGATCGAGTGTGCCCTGTGATCGAGTGTGCGCTGTGAGTCTGGACCCCTTCGTCGTCTGGGCGCCGTCGCCCTCCTCGGTCGCGCTGATGATCAAGAAACCGGGTGATCGCGAGCCGACCAGGATTTCCATGGCCCGCAATGACGAGGGCTGGTGGCATCCCGCCGAGCCGTTCGCCCGGTGACGGAGTGGGCGAGTTCGACTACGGCTTCCTGCTCGACGAGTCCGAGAAGGTGATCGCCGACCCGCGATCCCGCCGGCAACCCGACGGGGTGCACGGCTGGTCCCGCAGCTTCGACCCGGACGCCTTCCGCTGGACCGACCAGAAGTGGAACGGCCGGCAGCTGGCCGGGGGGATCATCTACGAGTTGCATGTCGGCACGTTCACCACCGAGGGCACCTTCGCGGCCGCGGCCGAGCGACTGGAGCATCTGGTCGCGCTCGGCGTCGACTTCGTCGAACTGATGCCGGTCAACGCGTTCAACGGCGATTACAACTGGGGCTACGACGGCGTCCTCTGGTATGCCGTGCACGAGGCGTACGGCGGGCCGCGAGGGCTACCAGGCGTTCGTGGACGCCTGCCACGCGGCGGGACTCGGCGTCATCCAGGACGTCGTCTACAACCACCTCGGCCCGAGCGGGAACTACCTGCCGATGTTCGGCCCCTATCTGAATGCGGGGGGCGTGAACACCTGGGGCGAGTCGCCGAACCTCGACGGCGAAGACTCCGACGAGGTGCGCCGCTACATCATCGACTGCGCGCTGATGTTCCTCACCGACTACCACGTGGACGGTCTGCGGCTCGATGCCGTGCACGCGTTGCACGACACCCGGGCCACCCATCTGCTCGAGGAGATGGCGATCGACGTCGACGCCCGGAGCGCGTTCCTCGGCCGCCCCCTGCCGTTGATCGCCGAATCGGATCTGAACGACCCGCGGCTGATCAGCCCACGACCGGCCGGTGGCTATGGGCTGAATGCCCAGTGGAACGACGACTTCCACCATGCGCTCTACGTGAGCCTGACCGGTGACACCAGCGGCTACTACGCCGACTTCGATTCGCTGGCTGCGTTGGGCAAGGTGTTCGAGAACGGCTTCTTCCACGACGGCACCCGGTCGAGCTTCCGCGGCCGCGGCCACGGTCAGCCGATCGACACCTTCCGGACCCAGACCTGGCGGCTGGTGGTGTGCTCGGACAACCATGATCAGATCGGTAACCGGGCCGCCGGGGAGCGGTTGTCGACCAAGATCAGCCGTCAGCAGCAGGAGATCGCGGCGATGGTCACCCTGCTCAGCCCGTTCACGCCGATGATCTTCATGGGTGAGGAGTGGGGTGCCGATACGCCGTGGACGTTCTTCAGCGCTCATCCTGAGCCGGAACTTGCCGAAGCCATCCGAAGTGGCCGGCTGGAGGAATTCGCCCAGATGGACTGGGATACCAGTGTCGTACCCGACCCACAGGATCCGCAGACCTTCGCCGCGGCCAAGCTCGACTGGTCCGAGCTGGAGCAGCCGGAACACACCCGGCTGCTGGACGTGACCACTCGACTGATCGAGATCCGGCACACCTATCCAGACTTCACCGATCCGCGCTTCGATCAAGGTCATGCCACCTCCGACGACGAGGCCGGCTGGCTGCTGGTCGAGCGCGGCAAGATGATCATGGTCGTCAACTTTTACGAACATCCGACCGAGGTGGAGATCGGCCGGCTCGCGGCTCCGGTGTTCGAGATCGGTCAGACCGAGATCGACGGCGAGACCGTACGCCTTGGCCCGCACAGTGCGCTGGTCGCCGACTGTTCGCGGTCCTTTCCGCGTTAGGCCGTCAGTCGAACTTGATCTCGCGCTTCAAGATCTTGCCGGTCGGGCCCTTGGGGATCGGGCCGAAGCGGATGATCCGCGGGTACTTGTAGGCGGCGATCTCCGCCTTCACGAAGTCGGTGAGCTCCTGGTCGGTGGCGGACGCACCCTCCTTGAGGGTGACCAATGCGGCGACTTCTTCGCCGTGCGCGGCGTCGGGTACGCCGAACACGGCGACCTCGGCCACCGACGGGTGCCGGTAGAGCACTTCTTCGACTTCCCGCGGGTAGACGTTGAAGCCGTTGCGGATGATCATGTCCTTGACGCGGTCGACGATGAAGTAGAAGCCGTCCTCGTCCCGGGTGGCCAGATCGCCGGAGTGGAACCAGCCGTCGCGAATCGCTTCGTCGGTGGCGTCCGGACGCTGCCAATAGCCTTTCATGAGGTTCTCGCCGCGGATGACGATCTCGCCGATCTCGCCGAACCCCACTTCATGATCATCGACGTCCCGCAGCCCGAACTGCACGCCGCGGATCGGGACACCGACCGAGCCGGGCTTCGTCGGCCGATCGGGATGGTTGAACGAGGCGACCGGCGAGGTTTCCGACAGTCCGTAGCCCTCCAGCAGCGTGACCTCGAACGCCTCCTCGACGCCGCGCAGCACCTCCAACGGCAACGACGCCCCGCCGGAGGCGGCGATCCGGAGCGTCGTGGTGTCGAAGCGTCCCCTGTCCTTGACCGCCAGCAATCCCATGTACATCGTCGGCACGCCGAGGAACACCGTCACCCGATCGTGGTCGACGATGGAGAGCGCCTGTTCGCCGTCGAACTTCGGGAGCAGGGTCAGGCAGGCGCCGCCCGCCATGGCCGAATTCAGGCCGACAGTCTGGCCGAACGAATGGAAGAGCGGGAGCCCACCGAACACCACATCTCCGGGGGCCATCGGCATCAGGGTCTCGATCGTCGCGAGCACGTTGCTGGTCAGGTTGGCGTGGGTGAGCTCGGCGCCCTTGGGCTGTCCGGTGGTGCCGGAGGTGTACAGGATCACCGCGGTGTCGGACGCGGTCCGGGTCTCGACTTTCTCGTACGGGTCGAGCTCAGCCAGCTGGGCGTCGAATTCGCCCGGCTCGACGATGATCACGTCGACGCCGCTGACGCTTGCGGCCTTGGTCGCCTCCGCGGCGAACAAGGGGAACACCACCGCCACCCGGGCGCCGGAATCGTCCCACGCGTAGGCGATCTCGCCGGACTTGAGGAGGGGGTTCATCGGCACCACGATCGCGCCGAGCCGGAGGATCGCGTAGTAGACGACCGGGAAGTAGGCGACGTTCGGCATCAGCATGGCGACCCGGTCCCCGGCGCTCACCCCGCGTCCGGCGAGCATCGTGGCCATCCGGGCCGCCGCGCCGTCGAGAGCGCCGTAGCTCAGGACGGTGTCGCCCTGCTTGATCGCGGGCAGGTCCGGGTCGCTTGTCGCCCGGTCGGTGACCCAAGCGGCGATATTTGACTGAGCGGCGGGGTTCGACTGCGCTGTCATGGACCGACTCTATTCGCGCCCGCTCAATTCACCTGATCGAGCTGGAGCGGTCACCGGCGGCGGCTCACCCGGCGAGCAGGACCGCCACCAGGGCCAGGGCGCCCGGGATCGCCTGGATGAACAGAATCTTGCGACTGGCGGTGACCGCGCCGAAGACGCCGGCCACCACGACGCAGGTCGTGAAGAAGATCAGCACGGGCTGCCGCAGGTGTTCGGGGGCGAACAGGCCCCAGATGAGGCCGGCCGCCAGGAACCCGTTGTAGAGCCCCTGGTTGGCCGCGAGGGCCTTGGTCGCCTGGGCGAACTCCGGAGTCAGTCCGAAGGCGGCGCGGCCGCGCGAGGTGGTCCACAGCGCCATCTCCAGGACGACGATAGAGAGATGGATGAGGGCGACGAGCGCCACCAGGATCAGGGCGACGACGGACATGACCGCAGGATGTCATGCTGCCCGGTGTCGTTAGACTCCCAACGGCCCAATTTCCCAGCTGAAGTGGACGCATCATGCCCCTCGCCGATCTGAGTCGCGACGAACTGACCGCCCTGCACGCCGAGCAGACCACCGCGTACGACGCCTTGGTGGCCCAGGGCCTCAAGCTGGACATGACCCGCGGTAAACCGTCGGCGGCGCAGCTCGAGCTCTCCAACGTCTTGCTGACCCTGCCCGGCGCCGGGAACTTCACCGATGCCGCGGGCACCGACTGCCGGAACTACGGGGGGACCAGCGGGCTGCCGGAGCTCCGGGAGATCTTCGCTCCGCTGCTCAACGTGCCCGTCGACCGACTGGTCGCCGGGGACAATGCCAGCCTGTCGATCATGCATGACACCATCGTTTTCGCCCTGCTGAAGGGGACGGTGGATTCGGACCAGCCGTGGGTGAGCAGCCCGATCAAGTTCATCTGCCCGGTTCCCGGGTACGACCGCCACTTCGCGTTGTGCGAGCAGTTCGGCATCGAGATGCTGCCGGTGCCGATGGGCGACCACGGCCCTGATCTGGACGCGGTCCGCGCCCTGGTGGCGAACGACCCGGCCGTCAAGGGCATGTGGATCGTGCCGACGTACGCGAACCCGACCGGATCGGTCTACACCGAAGAGGTGACCCGGGCGCTGGTCGAGATGCCTACCGCGGCACCGGACTTCCGGCTCTTCTGGGACAACGCGTACGCGGTCCATCACCTGACCGATGACGAGATCCCCGCGCTCGACATCCTCGGTCTGGCCGAAGCGGCCGGCCACCCGAACCGGCCGTTCCTCTTCGCGTCCACCTCGAAGATCACCTTCGCCGGGGCGGGGGTGTCATTCTTCGCCAGCTCGCCGGCCAATGTCGCTTGGTATCTCCACCAGATCAGCAAGCGGACCATCGGCCCGGACAAGATCAATCACTTGCGCCACGCGCGGTATCTGCAGAGCGCGGACGGGGTCCGGGCGCTGATGCGCAAGCACCGCGAGATCCTCGCTCCGAAGTTCGCCCAGGTCACCGCGCTCCTGGCCGAACGGCTGGGCCCCCACGAGGCCGCCACCTGGACCTCCCCACTAGGCGGGTACTTCATCAGCCTGGATGTCGCTGACGGCACCGCCACCCGCGTCGTTGGCCTGGCCAAGGCGGCGGGGATCTCGATGACCGGCGCCGGCGCGGCGTTCCCGTACGGCAAGGACCCGCGGGACCGCAATATCCGGATCGCACCGAGTTTCCCGTCTTCGGCTGATGTGACCGCAGCGATCGAGGGCCTGTCCACCTGCGTCCTGTTGGCCGCGACGGAGAAGCTGCTCGGCTGACGCGGCCCTCGGCGCAGCCCGAGGGCTCGTCAGCGGACCAGGACCGCAGCGGCGAGGGCCAGCATGATTCCGGCCGAACCGAGCGAGATGGCGAGCTGACCGCGGCGTCCCATCAGCAGCCGGCCGAGCAGGGAGCCGCCGCCGGCCAGCAGCAGCTGCCAGGCGGTGGACGCCGCGAAGGCGCCGACCGCGAAGAGGACGACCATCCGCCAGTCGGCGCCCGTCGGATCGCCAGCACTGCGCCCGAGCACCACGGCGGCGAAGGTGATCACCGTCGCCGGGTTGACCGCGGTCATCGCGACGAGGGTGGCGTACGCGCGCAGCGGGCTCAGCCGGGCGCCGACCGCGATCCGGTCCGCGGTTGCGTTCCGATAGCGACCTATGGCCCGGTGCAAGGTCCGCAGTGCGACGACAACCAGGACCGAAGCCGCGGCCACGGTCAGAGCGCCCGCGACCCGCTGGACGAACGACTGCAGTCCGGCCCCGCCGATCGCGGCGATCACCGCGTACCCACCGTCGACCGAGGCAACGCCCAGGGCGGCGCCGGCCGCGACGACGAACCGCTCGCGGGCGGCCAGCCCGACCAGATAGGTGCCGATGGCTCCGATCGGCATCGCGACGGCCAACCCGGCCAGCACCCCGGCCACCAGGTCGCTGATCACGTGGTCGCGGGCGCCGTCATGGGGGTAGCTTGGTGACAGAGGCGACGGCGGGGCAATCGATTAATTCGACCGCTCACGGAGTACCCGTTTCGGGTTCGACTCTGGGTGCAAACCCCACTACACTCGACCTCTTGGTGGCTGGAACACCATTGTTTTCGTGCGCCCTGGCGGAGCGGAGGCGGGGTCCATCCACTGAAGGGCAATAGCTCAATTGGCAGAGCATCGGTCTCCAAAACCGAAGGTTGTGGGTTCAAGTCCCTCTTGCCCTGCGAAGTCCGCAGTCCATGCTGCGGGCATCCCGGCTAGTCAGCAGTAGGAGAGGTCAACGTGGCAGACAAGGACGAGGTGGAGCCGACCGACGAGTCGAGCGCTGCCGATCCGTCGTCCCCCGAGGACCTCACACCCGCAGACCTCACGGGCGCTGACGATCGCGATCCGGAGAGCGATGACGAGCTTGCCGACCTGGACAACGCCGACGAGGACGGCCTGATCTGATCGACGACGACGTCGATCGCGACGACGACGCCCAGTTCGACGAGATTGTTCGCAACAGCGGTGTCGATGACCCCGAGCCCCACTTCGGCGAGGATCGCGACGACGGCGATGACGACGGCTTGGTGCTCGAGCCGGCCGGGGTCGGTGCCGCCACGGCGGCACCGTCCAACCGGGGCAAGGGCCTGGCCCGGGCGCCCAAGGGCGCACCCACCAACAAACGTGACCAGGTGGAGAAGCCCGAGCGGACCACTCCGGTCAAGTTCGTCCGTCAATCCGTGGGGGAGCTGCGCAAGGTCGTGTATCCGACCGGCCAGCAGTTGATCAACTACTTCGTTGTGGTGCTGGTCTTCGTGCTCTTCGTGATCGCCTACGTCAGCCTGCTCGACTTGGGCCTCGGCGCGGCGATCTTCAAAGTTTTCAGCTGATGACCACTAACGAGCCCACCGGCCTGCACCTCGCCGGTCAAGGGCCCAGTAACGGAGATATCGACGTGCCCGACACCTTTTCAGCCGCCGACCCGCAGCATGCGGAACCGCTGGAAGGCGCCACTGATTCACATCCCGAGATCAGCCCCAGCGATGCGTCCGAGTCGTCCGAGTCGTCTGGCGCGTCCGACTCAGCGGTCGACTTCGATGTCGACCTCGGCACCTACACGGCGTCGGACACCGACGATCTGGACATCAATCTGGACTTCGGTGGCGCGAGCACCGAGGAGCCGGAGCCCGAGGATGAGCTGAATCTGAACTTCGGCGAGGAGCCGGAGCCGGAAGCAGACGAGCCCGAAGAGGATGACGAGGAAAGCGACGTCGGTACTGCCGCGCTGGAGGCGTTCCGTTCGGAGCTGCGCGGCAAGCTGGGCGACTGGTACGTGGTGCACACCTACTCCGGTATGGAGAACCGCGTCCTGCAGAACCTCGAGAACCGGGTGTCCTCGCTCAACATGGAGGACTTCATCTTCGAGATCGTGGTGCCGACCGAGGAAGTGACCGAGATCCGCAACGGCCAGCGCAAGCAGGTCAGGCGTACGGTGCTCCCCGGCTATGTGCTGGTCCGGATGGATCTCACCGACGAGTCGTGGTCGACCGTTCGGCACACCCCGTCGGTGACCGGCTTCGTCGGACATTCCAATTCACCGGTCGCCCTCAGCCTCGACGAGGTCGAGAAGATGCTGGCTCCGGCCGTCGTCGCCGCCGCCACCGCGGGCATCGAGGGGGCGACGAAGCGCAAGAAGAAGGTCGAGGTCGCCGACTTCACGGTGGGCGATTCGGTCATGGTGGTGGATGGTCCGTTCGCGGGCGTCCATGCGACGATCACCGAGATCAACGTGAACAACCAGCGGCTCAAGGCGCTGGTGGAGATCCTGGGCCGTGAGACGCCCGTCGATCTCACCTTCCCCCAGATTCAGAAGGTCTGAGGAAGGCCCAGCACCTGCACACCCGGTCGTGTCGCGCAGGGCACGACGATTAGTCACGCTGCGGGCTCGAGGCTCGCAGCAACAAGTGAGAAGGACCCGAAGAAATGCCTCCCAAGAAGAAGGTCGCGGCGCTCGTCAAGGTTGCCTTGAACGCGGCGTCCGCCACGCCCGCCCCGCCCGTCGGCACCGCACTCGGTCCGCACGGGGTCAACATCATGGAGTTCGTGAAGGCCTACAACGCCGCCACGGAGTCCATGCGGGGCACCGTGATCCCGGTCGAGATCACGATCTACGAAGACCGCTCGTTCACCTTCATCACCAAGACCCCACCCGCCGCCGAGCTGATCAAGAAGGCGGCCGGCGTCACCAAGGGGTCTGGTGTGCCGCAGCGGGACAAGGTCGGCAAGATCACCCGCGATCAGGTGCGCGAGATCGCCAACACCAAGCTTCCCGACCTCAACGCCAACGACGTCGAGGCCGCGATGAAGATCGTCGAAGGCACGGCCCGCAGCATGGGCGTCACGATTTCCAAATAGCGCGTATCGCTGGCGGTCGCTGATCGAACGGGGCCGCCGAGAAGTACCGAACCCTGGGAGAGCCGAGCGCGGCTCGTACCAGAACTGACCAGTGAAAGGATCAGGCTGATGAAGCGCAGCAAGGCATACAACGAGGTCGCCGGCAAGGTCGACGAAGAGAAGTTCTACGCCCCGGTCGAGGCCGTGGATTTCGCGAAGGCGAACACCAAGGCCAAGTTCGACGAGACGGTCGACGTCTCGGTCCGGCTCGGCGTCGATCCGCGTAAGGCGGACCAGATGGTCCGTGGCACGGTCAATCTGCCCAACGGCACCGGCAAGACGGCCCGGGTCCTCGTCTTCGCCACCGGTGACCGCGCGGCGGCGGCCGAGGCCGCTGGGGCCGACGAGGTCGGATCGGATGAACTGATCGACAAGGTCGCCAAGGGCTATCTCGACTTCGACGCGGTCGTCGCTACCCCGGACCTGATGGGCAAGGTCGGCCGGCTCGGCCGGGTCCTCGGGCCGCGTGGCCTGATGCCCAACCCGAAGACCGGTACCGTGACCGTCGACGTGGCCAAGGCCGTGACCGAGATCAAGGGCGGCAAGATCGAGTTCCGCGTCGACCGGCACGCGAACCTGCACTTCATCATCGGCAAGGCATCCTTCAGCTCCGAGAAGTTGTCGGAGAACTACTTCGCCGCGATGGATGAGATCCTGCGGCTCAAGCCGTCGGCGTCGAAGGGTCGCTATCTGCGGAAGATCACCCTGTCGACCACGATGGGTCCCGGCATCCCGGTCGACACGAGCAAGACGCGGCCGGACGCCGAGTAACCTCGGCCTCGCGTTCGCGCCGTGCTGGAGCTGAGCTGGGCGGCGGCCGTGGTCGCCTGCCTGGGCTATGGCGTCGGCTCGGTGCTGCAGTCCATCGGCGCCCGGCGTACGGCTCATGTCGTCGGGGTGACCGGAGCGGCGCTGATCGTGGTTCAGCTTCCGTACCTGCTCGGCCTGGCCTGTGACGTGGTGGCCTTCCTGGCCAACGTCGTCGCCCTCCAGCGACTCCCGCTGTTCCTCGTCCAGTCGGTGGTCACCGCCAGTGTCGGGGTGACCGCGATCATCGCCAGCATCCGGGGCGAGCGGCTGCGGTGGCCGGACTGGCTGTCCCTGGGCATCCTCGGTGCTGGGCTGGTGATGCTGACGCTGACCGCCAATCCCGCGAGCGCGGTCCGCGTGTCCGCCACCTCCCAGTGGGTCATCCTGAGCAGCGTCGTGGTCCCGATCGCCGTCGGCGTGGCCGGTCTCCGGCTCCGCAACCGATCGTCCGCCCTGGTGCTGGCGGCGGCCGCCGGCCTGGCCTGGACCGGGGTCGCCGTCGCCTCGCGCGGAATCAGTGCCGGCCGGATCGACCTCGCGCTCCTGACTCAGCCCCTTTTCTGGACGATCGTCGTCCAGGGCGTGGTCGGAGCGGCGTTCTTCGCGCTTGCTCTGCAACGCGGCTCCGTCACCTCGGTCACGGCCATGACCTTCGTGCTGGAAATGATCATCCCGTCGGCTCTCGGGCTGCTGCTCTTCGGGGACACCGTCCAGCGCGGCACCGCACCGTTCGCCGCGCTCGGCTTCGCGCTGGCCATCGGCGGAACCGTCGCCTTGATGCGATTCGCCGAAGCCCACTTGTCCGACCCTCAGCGGGCCGGAGCGGTCTGAGCGCCGGACTGGTCTGGTGTCAGCCGGCGGCCGTTTCGAGGGCGTCACCGGTGAGTCGGAACACCGTCCACTCGTCCATCGGCACGGCACCGATCCGGTGGTAGAAGTCGATGGACGGCTGGTTCCAGTCGAGCACCCACCACTCGACCCGGGCATAGCCGCGGCTGACCGCGATCTCGGCGAGAGCGCCGAGCAGCGCCTTGCCGAGGCCGGCGCCGCGTTGGTCCGGCATCACGTAGAGATCCTCCAGATAGATGCCGTGGACGCCCTCCCAGGTCGAGAAGTTCAGGAAATAGAGGGCGAAGCCGACGACTTGGCGGTCAGCGTCCTCAGCGACCAATGCGTAGGCGGCCGGCCGCAATCCGAACAGGGCCCGCTGGAGCTGGTCGGGGCTGGCCTTGACCTGATCGGCGGCCCGCTCGTACGTGGCGAGGTCGACGACGAGTTGGTGGATCCGCTCGACGTCTGACTCTCGAGCTTCGCGTACGGCTGGGTGCATGTGACCATCCTGGCAAAGGTCCCGCCAGCCAGCAGAACGCCAACCAGCGGGCGCCATCCGGCAGGGCGCAAGCAGCTGGGCGCCAAGCAGCACGACGCCCACGTCGCTTGAAGCGACGTGGGCGTCAGTGGTGGCGCAGGTCCTCAATCAGCTGGAGGGCCGATCAGCCGGGACGGCGGGCACCCGCGTACGGCATGTACTTCATCTTGATGTATTCGACCGGCTTGCCGGGCCGCGAGGCGTGGATGACCTTGCCGCTGCCGGCGTAGATCGCCACGTGGCTGATGCCGGAGTAGAAGAACACCAGGTCGCCCTTGCGCAGATTGGACTTGGTGACCTTCTTGCCGACGCGGTACTGGCTCTGCGACGTGCGCGGGAGCTTGACGCCGACGCTCTTCCAGGCGCCGCCGGTCAGGCCGGAGCAGTCCCAGGCATTCGGGCCGGTGCCGCCGTAGCGGTAACGGTCGCCGAGCTGCTTGCGGGCAAAGGCCAGCGCGCGCTCACCCTTGCTCTTGCTGGCCGACTTCTTGGCCGACTTCTTCTTGACCGGCTTCTTCACCGCCGGAGCCTTCTTGACCGCGGCTGCGGTGATCCGGCCCCGCTGCAGAGCCTTCCAGAACGCGGAATTCACGACTCCGGTCTGCTTCAGGCCACGCCGCTTCTGAGCGATCTTGACGATGGTGACGGTCGCCTTGTCGAGCGAGCCGGAGGTCGGCACCTTGTGGTACCCGGCAGCACGCAGCGCGTACTGGAGTCGGGTGACGTCGGCACTCTTCGCGCCGGGCTTCAGCGTCGTGGTCGCACCCTGCGACAGGAGCGCGGTCCAAGCCTTTCGACCGCCGACCTTGAGCGGGGAGAGGCCGATGGACTTGCGGAACTTGGCCAGGGCGGTCGCGTCGGCAGCGGAGAACTTGCCGTTGACCGTGGTCGTGAAGCCGGCCTTGGCCAGCAGGCACTCCATAGCCTTGGCCTTGGCGCCCGTCGAGCCCTTGCGGATCGAGGGGTATGTGCTGAACGAGGTGCTGCATTCGGTGGCAGCGGCTGCTGGAAGCTCGGCGGCCACCACGGTGGATGCCGCAAGGGCCAAGCCGGCCACGAGCGCAGCCGCCCGTTTGATCATTCTGTGCATACGTTGACTCCTCAGGAGTTGGCGTCGCCAGCCTCGGTGAGCTCGACAACGGTGTCGAAGCGACCGGCTGACGCACGTTATCAAACCGAGACATTCACCGCCAAGCTTTCGGCAGATTGATCACGAAAAGGTGAGCAAGGCCACGTACGAGGAACGATGCTGGATCCGGCCGGCTCTGCGGAACAGCGGGTGGCGGAATGAATTTGGCCGGGTTCCGTCCACCGGGTAAGGTTCACTCCGCCGAAGACCGCTGGTTGGTCGAGCCCTGACAAGCCCGACCCGAAGACCCCGTACCGGGGAGCCCGCGCAGGTGAGAACGTGTTTCCTCGTGTTGGCTGACGCCGACCGCGGTTGCCCTTTGTCGCCTGAGCGCGCAGAGGGCTTTTTTGTTGCCCGAGCCAGAGTCCTTCGGAAGCGCTACACCCGTAGCGCGTGAAGAAGTGGAGGAGACTATGGCGAGGCCGGACAAGGCAGCCGCGGTCGCCGAGCTGAGTGGCAAGTTCACCAGCTCCGCGGGCATCGTGCTGACCGAGTACCGCGGACTCACCGTGAAGGCGATCAAGGAACTGCGCCGTTCACTGGGTGAGAACGCCACCTACGCCGTGTCGAAGAACACGCTGACCACGATCGCGGCCCGTGAGGCCGGTGTCGACGGGATCGAAGAGCACCTCGTCGGCCCCACCGCGATCGCCTTCATCGACGGCGACCCGGTCGTCGTCGCCAAGGGTCTGCGCGACTTCGCACGTACCAATCCCCAACTGGTGATCAAGGGCGGAGTTCTGGACGGCAAGTTCCTGAGCTCCGACGAGGTCAAGAAGCTGGCCGATCTCGAGTCGCGCGAAGTGCTGCTCGCCAAGGTCGCCGGTGGCCTGCAGGGTGTTCTGCAGCAGGCCATCTCCCTCGTCTCCGCCCCGCTCTCCCAGGCGGCCCGCTTGCTGGCCGCCCTGGAAGACGCGGCCAAGGAGAATCCGTCGCTCATTGCCGGTGCTGGTTCGCCGGCTCAGAGCAGCGCCGAGGCTGATCAACCAGAACCGACCAACGAAGAAGTGGCGGTCGACGCGGAGGACACCTCCGAGCCGACCAATGCCGAGCTGGCCGTCGACGCGGAGGACTCCGCCGAGCCGAGCCAGGACGAAACAGCAGCGCCCGCTGCCGCACAAGATGCAGCGCCCGCTGCGGACGACAACTAGGAAGGAACGCCCATCATGGCGAAGCTCAGCACTGCAGAGCTCCTTGACGCCTTCAAGGAGCTGACCCTGATCGAGCTCAGTGAGTTCGTGAAGGAATTCGAGACCACCTTCGGCGTGACCGCTGCGGCCCCGGTGGCTGCTGCCGCCCCGGCCGGTGGCGGCGGCGCTGCTGCGGTCGAGGAAGAGGAGGCCTCTGACGAGGTCGACGTGATCCTCGAGGCAGCCGGCGAGAAGAAGATCCAGGTCATCAAGGAGGTGCGTTCCCTCACCAGCCTCGGACTCAAGGAGGCCAAGGATCTGGTCGAGGCCGCCCCCAAGGCCGTCCTGGAGAAGGTCACCAAGGAGACCGCGGACAAGGCCAAGGCAGCCCTCGAGGCCGCCGGCGCCACCGTCTCGTACAAGTGATCGCTCGCTAGTCGATCTCTTCTCGATGGGCCGTCGCCCCCGATTCCGGGGGTGGCGGCCCTTCGGTGTTCCTGCGCCCCGCCCCGGGTTTCCCGCGAGCGGTCAGGAGTCTTTCCCCGGGCGGTCAGTTCCCCATGTTGCATGGGGAACCCGCAACTTACCCACGAAACTTCGCAGGTAAGTTGCCAGGTTCCCGTGGCAACGCGCGAGGTCGCGTCGTGGACGGCGTCTGCAGCATCGTGGGTGCTGCCGGTGAGCGCCAGGGCGAAGCGCATCGGGTCCGGTCCCGCGCCGTCCGCCCACTCCTCGAAGCCGAGGGTGCAATCGGCGGTCGGCGGGTCACCCGCGCGATCGCTCATCAGCGCCTCCACTCCGACCGTCGCACCTCGTACACGCTGCACTCTGCCCGAAGGTTGCACCCAACCCTCTGACAAGTCGGGAAGGTTCAGGCGCGAGCAGCAGAAACTCCGCAATGCGGAAAACTTATTCCAAAATCGTTGATGAATCGAGCCTGCTCCGTTACGATCAAGCCATCTTCGTGGGTGAGACTGATCTCACCTGCGAGTCGCCATCACTGCGCGGTGCCCAGGGTCGATCCGACCGGGCGGCAGGATGGTCGGGGTGGTCGACGGGAGCGTCTTTTGATGGAACCTCAACTGACAGTCAATGGATCGAATCGTGCACTTGGAGACGTCGGTGGCCACGTGACTCTCCTCGACTGGCTGCGCGAAGACGGCCTGACCGGGTGCAAGGAAGGCTGCGCCGAGGGCGAGTGCGGGGCCTGTGCCGTGCTGGTCAACCGACCGGAGGCCGATGGCCGCAGCCGCTGGACGGCGATCAACGCCTGTCTGGTGCCGGCCGCCGGGTTCGAGGGGCAGGAGGTGCTGACCGCCGAGGGCTTCGGGACGGTCGACCACCTGCATCCCGTCCAACAGGAGATGGCCGACCGCGGGGGCTCTCAGTGCGGCTACTGCACCCCCGGTTTCATCTGCTCGATGGCTGGTGAGTTCTACCGGCCCGACCGGACCGCCGCCGGCCACACCGAACGGGCCGCCGAAGCCGAGCCGGGCACCGACGGCGGTGCGGCCGAGCGAAGCTCCGGCAACGGCCAGGCGGACCCGACCGCGCCCGGCCAGGCCCCCGACCACGAGCACGGTCCCAACGGCTTCGATCTCCACGCGCTGAGCGGCAATCTCTGTCGGTGTACGGGCTATCGGCCGATCCGGGATTCCGCGTACGCGCTGGAGGCGCCCGACGCCGCCGATCCGTTGTGGACCCGCCGCGAACAGCCGGCCCGAGCCCCCGTCGCAACCAAGATCACCAGTAGTGACGGCGACTATGTCCGCCCGCTACGGCTCGCTGAAGCCCTCGAGTTGCTGGCCGAGCATCCCGACGCCCGGTTGGTGGCCGGTTCCACCGACTGGGGGGTCGAGCTGAACATCCGTCATGCGCGGGCCCGGCTGAGCATCGGCCTTGACCGGCTCGACGAGCTGCGGGTGCTCGAGGTTCGCGACACCACCATCGACATCGGCGGGGCGCTGACGTTGACCGAGATCGAGCGCGGCCTGTCCGGCTCGGTGCCCCTGCTGGCGGAGCTCTTTCCGCAGTTCGCCTCCCGACTGATCCGCAACGGCGCCACGCTCGGCGGCAATCTCGGCACCGGGTCGCCGATCGGTGACTGTCCGCCGGCGCTGCTAGCCCTGGATTGTTCGGTGATCCTGGCCTCGCAGGACGGGGAGCGCGAAGTGAAGCTGTCGGAGTACTTCACCGGCTACCGGCAGACCGTCAAGCGGCCGAACGAGTTGATCAAGATCATCCGGATCCCGACGCCGGTGGCGCCGCTGAGCGCGTTCCACAAGATCGCCAAGCGGCGCTTCGACGACATCTCCAGTGTTGCGGTCGCGTACGCGATGGAGCTCGATGGCGACGTGGTGAAGTCGATCATGATCGGACTCGGCGGCGTGGCCGCGACCCCGCTCCGAGCCGCGGCCACCGAGGAAGCCCTGCTGGGCCAGGAATGGAACCGTCAGACCGTACGCGAAGCCGCGGCGATCCTCGGCCGCGAAGGCACCCCGCTGAGTGATCATCGGGCGAGCGCCAACTATCGCGCGGCCATGCTGCGCACATCGTTGTTGAAATTCCACGCCGCCCAGCCGGCGGCTCAGGCGGAGGTCAACGCATGAGCGGCCACACGACCGGAGGTCGATTGTCATGAGTAGAGCCCACGGTCCGTTGGCGGATCGGCCGATCAATCCCAAAGTCGGCTTGGAGATCTCCCACGAGAGCGCGCCCTTGCACGTCACCGGGCGAGCCCTTTACACCCAGGATCTGGTCAATCGGACCAAAGACACCCTGCATGCCTGGCCACTGCAGGCCCCGCACGCGCACGCCAAGATCACCAGGCTCGACGTGGCCAAGGCCTACGACGTGCCGGGAGTGGTCCGGGTGCTGACCGCCGAGGACGTGCCGGGCGTCAACGACGCGGGCGAGAAGCACGACGAGCCGCTGTTCCCGGATGAGGTGATGTTCTACGGGCACGCGGTCTGCTGGGTGCTCGGTGAGACCGCTGACATCGCGCGCAAGGGGTCCGAGGCGATCGAAGTCGACTACGAGCCGCTGTCCTCGTTGGTCAGCATCAGGGACGCCATCAAGGCCGACAGCTTCCAGGGACATCAGCGGACGGTCAGCCGTGGCGACGCGGACGCCGGTCTGCGCGAATCGACGCATCGCTTCGAGGGTGAGCTCGAGTTCGGCGGCCAGGAGCACTTCTATCTGGAATGCAACGCCGCGCTGGCCTTGGTCGACGAGAACGGCCAGATCTTCGTGCAGTCCAGCACGCAGCATCCGAGCGAGACCCAGGACATCGTGGCCCATGTGCTCGGGGTGAGCGCCCACCTGGTGACCGTGCAATGCCTGCGGATGGGCGGCGGGTTCGGTGGCAAGGAGTTCCAGCCGCACGGCCTGGCCGCGGTGGCTGCACTGGGCGCAGTGATCACCGGACGCCCCGTGGTGCTGGCCCTGAACCGCACCCAGGACATCACGATGACCGGCAAGCGGCACCCGTTCCTGGCCACCTGGGAGGTCGGCTTCGATGAGGATCTGCGGATCAACGCGTTGCGCGCGAATCTGACCAGCAACGGCGGCTGGAGTCTCGACCTGTCCGAGCCGGTGCTGGCCCGGGCCCTGTGCCACATCGACAACGCGTACTGGATTCCCAACATCCACGTGCACGGCCGGATCGCCAAGACGAACCGACAGTCCAATACGGCCTTCCGCGGGTTCGGCGGTCCGCAGGGCATGATCGTCATCGAGGACATCCTCGGCCGTTGCGCCCCGCTGCTCGGGGTCGAGCCCGACGAGTTGCGGCGCCGCAACTTCTACTCGCCCGGCCAGCAGACCCCCTACGGCCAGCCGGTCCGGCACGCCGACCGACTGGCCGACATCTGGTCGATCCTCAGCGAGCGTGGCGACCTGGCCAAGCGGAAGGCGGAGGTGGCCGCGTTCAACCTGGCTCATCCCGACACCAAGCGGGCGCTGGCCATCACTCCGGTCAAATTCGGCATCTCCTTCAACCTGACGTCCTTCAACCAGGCCGGCGCGCTCGTCCATGTCTACAAGGACGGCTCGGTGTTGATCAACCACGGCGGCTCGGAGATGGGCCAGGGCCTGCACACCAAGATGATCCAGGTGGCTGCGACCGCGCTCGGCGTCCCGTTGGACTACGTCCGGCTGGCTCCGACCCGGACCGACAAGGTGCCGAACACCTCGGCCACCGCGGCGAGCTCTGGCGCCGACATCAACGGCGGTGCCGTCAAGGACGCCTGTGATCAGATCCGCGCCCGGCTCAACGTCGTGGCGGCCGGCAAGCTCGGCATCCACCCTGACGACGTCCGCTTCGTCGACGGCACGGTGACCGGGATCGGCTTCCATGATCAGCACATCGAGTGGAAGAAGCTGGTGCACGACGCGTATTTCATGCGGGTCCAGCTCTGGGCCGCCGGCTTCTACCGGACCGCGGGTCTGCACTGGAACGCCGACCGCATGCAGGGCGAACCGTTCAAGTACTTCGCCTACGGGGCGTCGTTGTCCGAGGTCGAGGTCGACGGGTTCACCGGCGCCTACCGTTTGCGCCGCGTCGACATCGTGCATGACGTCGGGGACAGCCTGTCGCCGCTGATCGACCTCGGTCAGATCGAGGGCGGCTTCGTCCAGGGGGCCGGCTGGCTGACGCTGGAGGAGCTGACCTGGGACGAGAGCGACGGGCCGCATCGTGGCCGGTTGAGCACCCAGGCGGCGAGCACGTACAAGATTCCGAGCTTCTCCGAGATGCCCGAGGTCTTCAATGTGCACCTGTACGAGAAGGCCACCGAGTCCGGCGTGGTATACGGCTCCAAGGCGGTCGGCGAACCGCCGCTGATGCACGCGTTCAGCGTGCGTGAGGCGCTGCGGCAGGCGGTTGCGGCGTTCGGTCCGGCGGGCCACAGCGTCGACCTCGGCAGCCCGGCCACCCCTGAAGCCGTCTTCTGGGCGGTCGAGTCGGCCCGCGCCGCCGGTGTCGAACAGCAGGGGTCGGTCGCCGAGTCGGAAGCCCTCGCGGGAGTCTGACTTGGACTGGTTGGAAGCCCTCCAGCAGCTTCGCCGGGACGGCGCTCCCGGAGTGCTGGTGACCGTCGTCGACGTGCGGGGTCACGCACCGCGAGACCCGGGCGCCAAGATGCTCATCGGCACCGAGCAGTCGTGGGGGACCGTGGGCGGCGGAAACCTCGAGGAGACCGCGGTACGCCGGGCCCGGGAGCTGATCGAGTCGGGGGTCCGGAGCACCGAGGTGCTGGTCTCGCGGTTGACCGAGCACGCACGAAACGATCATGGTCGGCAGTGCTGTGGCGGCGAGGTCCGACTGCTTCTGGAGCCGTTCCTGACCCGCCCGACGGTGGCCATCTTCGGCGTCGGGCACGTCGGCTTCGAACTGGCCCGGATCCTTTCCAGGCTTGAGATCCAGCTCCAGCTGGTCGACTCACGGACCGAACAGCTCGACCAGCTCCGGTTGGCCGACATCACGAGCGGGCCGGCCGATGTCACCGTGCACCGGGCCGTGCTCGGCGAGCTCGTCCTGGAGCGACTGCCGGTCGGTGCTCACGTGCTGATCATGACCCATGATCATGCCGAGGACTTCGCGCTGTGCGATGCCGCGATCCGCTCCGATCGGTTGGCCTCGATCGGGTTGATCGGCTCCACGGCGAAATGGTCACGGTTCCGCAAGAACCTCAGGGAGGCCGGGCATTCGGACGCGTCGATCTCGATGATCACCTCGCCGATCGGGCTGCCCGAGCTGGCCGGGAAGGAGCCGACGGTGATCGCCGTCGGAGTCGCCGCGAAGTTGATCATGGCGATGTTCCCCGCCTCGCGCCCGGAGCCGATCGACCGGGACCGGACCGGCTCGGTCGACGCACAGCCGATGGCCGGCCCCGCCCGGCGCTCATAACACCCATCAATCCACCAGACCTAGCGAGGCTTTTCGATGACGCTCTACCGCGCCACCGTGATGGACACCCAGCGCAATCCGTTCACCGAATCCGCGGCGCTCACCACGGACACCGACGCGGCGATCGTGGTCCACGACGGGGTGATCACCGCGCGCGGCGCGTACGCCGAGGTCGTCGGCGACCATGATCAAGATGAGGTCGTCGACCTGCGGGGCGGCGTTTTGTTGCCGGGCCTGGTCGACACTCATGTGCACTTTCCCCAGATCCGAGCGCTCGCCGGGCTCGGCATGCCGTTGTTGGACTGGCTGGAACGGTGCGCGCTGCCCGAGGAGGCCCGGCTCGCCGACGACGCGTACGCGCACGTGGTGGCCGGGGAGTTCCTGGCGGCGTTGACCGGGGCCGGCACCACCACCGCCCTGGTCTTCGGCGCGCACTTCGCCTCGGCGATGGACGTGCTGTTCGACGCCGCCGACGCCAGCGGCCTGCGGATCACCAGCGGCCTGGTGGTCAGTGACCGCATCCTGCGTCCGGACCTGCTCACCACGCCCGAGGTCGCACTGGCCGAGGCGCGCGGGCTCGTCGGGCGTTGGCACAACAAGAACCGGCTCCGGTACGCGGTCACCCCGCGCTTCTCGCTGTCGACGACGGACGCGATGCTGGACAGCTGTGCGGAGCTACTGCAGAGTGCCGACGATCTCTACTTCACCTCGCACATCAACGAGAACACGGCCGAGGTCGCCGAGGTGCTCCAGCTGTTCCCCGGCAGCCGCTCCTACCTGGACAGCTACGACCGGCACCAGCTGGTGACCGAGCGCAGCATCTTCGCCCACAACGTGCACGCCGGCGACGACGAACTCGACCGGCTGAGCGCCACCGGCGCGTGGGCCTCCCACTGCCCGACCAGCAATGCCGCTCTCGGCAGCGGACTGTTCCCGCTCCGCCGGCACCTGGAACACGGAGCCCGGGTCGCCATGGGTTCCGACGTCGGTGCCGGCACCGGATTCTCCATGCTGAAGGAGGGCCTGCAGGCCTACTTCATGCAGCAATTGCTCGGGTCCGAGGGGCAGCCCCTGACCCCGGCCCATCTGCTCTATCTGTGCACCCGCGCCGGCGCCCAGGCCCTCGGTCTCGACGACCGGATCGGTGATCTCCGGGTCGGCAAGGAATTCGACGCTGTCTGGCTGCGCCCCCGCGAAGGCAGCACGCTGGCCACGGTTCTCGATCACGCCGCCGACGCGAACGACGCCTTGGCCAAGATCTTCGCGCTGGGCAACCCCGGCGACGTGGCCCAGGTCTGGGTTTGCGGCGACCAGGTGAGCTAAAAGCGAGAAGCCAGGAAGTGACGCCGAGCCTCAGCGGCGTTCGAGGCCTTCGACCCGGGTCATCGGCACTCGAACCACCGAGGTGGCGACCCCTTGGGGCCACTCTTCGGCGAAGGGGTTCGGTGCGCTGAGGTCGTCGTCGGTCCGGATGGCCGTGCCGATCACTCGGACTGCGTCCCGGCCGTCGGGCGCCGGGCCGTCGACATCGAGTCGTACCTCGGCGCCGGGGGCATAGTGCACCGCGTCGTTGTAGTCAGGCAGCCGCATCATGATCGCGTCGTCGGCGATCGCATAGCTGACCACGAGTGAGCGCGGACCACGACCGGAGTCGTAGCCGAGCCGGCCCTCGTGATGGCTGCTCAGCCAGTCGCGGCACTCGCGGTTCGACATCCTGCGGCTAGCTGGCTCGACGGATCGCGAGGTTCGTACGATGGCCATGATCAGCTCCTCATTGCGGCTGGGCTCAACCTCTATCTTCCGCTTCTCGGCGAAAATTGACCAGGGGTCCTGGATGCCCATTGGGCGACACATTCGTTACATCCTTGTGTCGACAACGGTTCGCGTAGATGGACCGCGCCGATTAGCCTCTGGGGAAGCGGCGACAGGGAGCCGTTCGTGGCGGGACCGGATTCGGGTGCCCGTACCTCGGGAGTCTGTCCAGTGATCATCGCTCGCCGCCGGGTGACGGCTGTCTTTGCTGTCGTCGCTCTCGCTCTCGCCATCCCCGCGTTGGCCGCCACACCCGTATCGGCGACTCCGCGCACAGCGCGCTACATCGTCACCACGTGGACTGCCGATGGCCGCGACCGGGCGGTCAGCAAGGTCCGCCGGACCGGGGTCCGACCCACCCACAGCTATCGCGGCGCACTCCATGGCTTCGCCGCGCCGTTGACCGACGACCAGTTGGCGACCCTGCGCCATGATCCGCGCGTTCGCTCGGTGGTCCCGGACCGGGTGGTCAGCATCGCCACCGAACAGCACAACCCCACCTGGGGTCTCGACCGGATCGATCAGCGCAGCACCAAGCTCAACGGTGACTACGGCTACCAGACCACCGGCGCGGGGGTCACCGTGTTCACCATCGACTCCGGAATCCGGCTGGACCACCGACAGTTCGGGGGCCGGGCGGTCAGCGGCTACGACTTCGCGGATCTCGACACCGATGCGAGCGACTGCAACGGCCACGGCACCCACGTCGCCGCGACCATCGCGGGCTCGACGTACGGCGTCGCCAAGTTGGCCAAGCTGGTGGCGATCCGCGCACTGGACTGTGACGGCCGCGGCTACGAGAGCGACGTGCTCAGTGCCCTCCAGTACGTCCGCGAGCACCGACCGGCCGGTCCGGCCGTGGTGAACATGAGCCTGGTCGGTCAGTCCAGCCCGGAGCTCGACGAGGCCGACCAAGGCCGTGATCGACGCCGGCATTCCCGTCGTGGTCGCCGCCGGAAACGACACCGTCGATGCGAAGTACGCGAGCCCGGCCCGGGTGCCCGCGGCAATCACCGTCGCGGCCTCGACCAAAGCCGGAAACCGGGCCGGCTTTTCCAACTACGGCTCCCTGATCGACATCTTCGCTCCGGGCAACGACGTGCTGTCGGCCGCGGCCAACTCCTCGACCGCGACCGTACGGCTGAGTGGGACCTCGATGGCTGCGCCGCACGTCTCGGGTGGGATCGCGCGCTACCTCCAGGCTCATCCGAAGGCGACGCCGGCCCAGGTGCGTGCGGCGCTCGTCGGCGATTCCAGCCGGAACGCGTTGCGCAACCTCGAAGGCTCGCCGAACCGGCTGCTGTATCTGCGCCGGAATGTGACCGGCGCACCGGTCGCCGTGGTGACCAGTCACAGCAGCCGGAAGATCACGGTCAAGTGGAGCGCGCCGTACGGGTTCGCCACCTGGGCGGTGACCCGGTACCAGGTCACCCGCAGTGGCCGGGACGCCGGCGGCCACGCGTTCAGCCGGACCAGCGTCGCCTCGTCGGCCCGCTCGTACACGTTCACCGATCTCAAGCGCAGCACCCGCTACCGGGTGTCCGTGCGGGCGGTGAACGCGGCCGGAGCATCGTCGAGCTCGGCGGTCAAGGTGACCACCAGCCGGTGACCCCTCGGACGCCGTACCTCCGGGCCGGGAAAGCCTGCCGCCGCCGTTAGGCCTTGTCACAGCACTCATTGTGAGTATGCTTCTCGCCAAGACAGTCGGGACGATTTGACTGCCTTACTTCTTGCTGCGCTCCGGGGCTTGACGGATTCGATGGCGGCATCTATATTTGGGGTTTGCCCACGCAAACCTGACGACCCGTTTCAATTTGACTCGGGCCGTTCAGCATGCGCGGAAATTTCGCATCACCCACCTGAGCCCTCGGAAGGACACAGGAGTTGGCCGCCTCGCGCACCGCCCCGAAGAACCCCACCGCCCTGCAAAATCGGGTTGTTTCCACCACTGGTCGGATCTCGTTCGCCAAGATCGCCGAACCGATGGAGGTCCCCGATCTGCTGGATCTGCAGATCGATTCGTTTGATTGGCTCGTCGGCAACGACGCGTGGCGCACCCGTGTGGCCGCCGCGTTGGACGCGGGCCGCACCGACATCAACACCAAGTCCGGGCTGGAGGAGATTTTCGAAGAGATCTCCCCGATCGAGGACTTCAGCGGCACGATGTCGCTGTCGTTCCGCGATCACCGGTTCGAGCCGCCGAAGAACACCGTCGACGAGTGCAAGGACCGCGACGTCACGTACGCCGCCCCGCTGTTCGTCACCGCGGAGTTCATGAACAACGAGACTGGCGAGATCAAGAGCCAGACCGTGTTCATGGGCGACTTCCCGCTGATGACCGACAAGGGCACGTTCGTGATCAACGGCACCGAGCGTGTCGTG
This sequence comes from uncultured Actinomycetota bacterium, assembly GCA_963731295.1. Classification (GTDB taxonomy): domain Bacteria; phylum Actinomycetota; class Actinomycetes; order Propionibacteriales; family Propionibacteriaceae; genus Microlunatus. The sequence goes on along the minus strand of CAVSUP010000001.1, from coordinate 1,313,630 downwards.
GTGTCGCAGCTGGTCCGGTCGCCGGGTGTCTATTTCGAGCAGACCACCGACAAGACCTCCGACAAGGACATCTTCACCTGCAAGATGATCCCGAGCCGGGGCGCTTGGCTGGAGTTCGAGATCGACAAGCGCGACATGGTCGGCGTGCGCCTGGACCGCAAGCGCAAGCAGAACGTCACCGTGCTGCTCAAGGCGCTCGGCTGGACCGACGCGCAGATCCTCGAGGAGTTCGGCGAGTACGAGTCGATGCGGCTCACCCTGGAGAAGGACCACACCACCACCCAGGACGAGGCGCTGCTCGACATCTACCGCAAGCTGCGTCCGGGCGAGCCGCCGACGCGTGAGGCCGCGCAGGCGCTGTTGGAGAACTACTACTTCAACCCGAAGCGCTACGACCTGGCCAAGGTCGGTCGCTACAAGATCAACAAGAAGCTGGGCCTCGAACTGCCGTTCGATCGTCAGGTGCTGACCATCGAAGACGTCGTCGCGGCGATTCGCTTCGTGGTTGCGCTGCACGAGGGCAAGGAGACCCTGGACTCCCCGCGCGGCGAGCTGCTCGTCGAAGAGGACGACATCGACCACTTCGGCAACCGCCGCCTGCGTACGGTGGGCGAGCTGATCCAGAATCAGCTGCGCACCGGTCTCGGCCGGATGGAGCGCGTGGTCCGGGACCGGATGACGACCCAGGACGTCGAGGCGATCACGCCGCAGACCTTGATCAACATCCGGCCGGTCGTCGCGGCGCTGAAGGAATTCTTCGGCACCTCGCAGCTCAGCCAGTTCATGGACCAGACCAACCCGATCGCCGGTCTGACCCACAAGCGGCGCCTGTCCGCGCTCGGCCCGGGCGGCCTGTCCCGCGACCGGGCCGGCATGGAGGTCCGTGACGTCCACCCCTCGCACTACGGCCGGATGTGTCCGATCGAGACCCCGGAGGGCCCGAACATCGGCCTGATCGGCTCGCTCGCCTCGTTCGCCCGGGTGAACGCGTTCGGGTTCGTCGAGACGCCGTACCGCAAGGTGGAGAACGGTGTGGTCACCGACCAGATCGACTACCTCACCGCTGACGTGGAGGATCGCTACACGATCGCCCAGGCCAACGCCAAGCTCGACGCGAAGGGCAAGTTCGTCGAAGAGCGCGTGCTGTCTCGGCGCCGGCACGGCGATCCGGACACGGTCCCCGGCGATTCCATCCAGTACATGGACGTCTCGCCGCGCCAGATGGTGTCGGTAGCGACCGCGATGATCCCGTTCCTGGAGCACGACGACGCGTCGCGGGCCTTGATGGGCTCGAACATGCAGCGCCAGGCCGTTCCGCTGATCCGGTCGGAGTCCCCGTTCGTGGGCACCGGCATGGAGTACCGCGGTGCGGTGGACGCCGGCGACGTGACGGTGGCCATCCAGCCCGGTGCGGTCACCTCGGTGAGCGCCGACCTGGTCGAGATCGCTCATGACGACGGCACCTACAAGACCTACCGGTTGAGCAAGTTCCGACGCTCGAATCAGGGCACCTGCATCAACCAGCGTCCGCTGGTGAAGGCGGGGCAGCGGGTCGAGAAGGGCACGCCGCTCGCCGACGGTCCCTGCACCGACGAGGCCGAGATGGCTCTGGGCCGCAACCTGCTGGTGGCGTTCATGCCCTGGGAGGGTCACAACTACGAGGACGCGATCATCCTCAGCCAGCGCGTGGTCCAAGACGACATCCTCACCTCGATTCACATCGAGGAGCATGAGGTCGACGCCCGGGACACCAAGCTCGGTGCCGAGGAGATCACCCGGGACATCCCCAACGTCTCCGAGGAGATGCTGGCCGACCTCGACGAGCGCGGGATCATCCGGATCGGGGCCGAGGTTTCGACCGGCGACATCCTGGTCGGCAAGGTCACCCCGAAGGGTGAGACCGAGCTGACTCCGGAGGAGCGACTGCTCCGTGCGATCTTCGGTGAGAAGGCCCGTGAGGTCCGCGACACCTCGTTGAAGGTGCCGCACGGCGAGTCGGGCACGGTCATCGGCGTACGCGTCTTCGACCGCGACTCCGACGACGAGCTGCCGCCCGGGGTCAACCAACTGGTTCGGGTCTATGTGGCCCAGAAGCGGAAGATCCAGGACGGTGACAAGCTCGCCGGACGCCACGGCAACAAGGGCGTCATCTCCAAGATCCTGCCGATCGAGGATATGCCGTTCATGGAGGACGGCACCCCCGTCGACATCGTGCTCAATCCGCTCGGCGTGCCGAGCCGGATGAATGTCGGTCAGGTCCTGGAGACCCACCTCGGGTGGGTGGCCAAGCAGGGTTGGGATCTGGAGGGCGTCGAAGGTGCGTGGGCCGAGCGCCTGCGTACGGTGGGTCTCGGTCATGTCGACGGTGACACCAACCTGGCCACGCCCGTCTTCGACGGCGCGACCGAGGAAGAGATCACTGGGCTGCTCGGCAACACCCTGAAGACCCGTGACGGCGAGCGACTGGTCAATGCCGACGGCAAGGCCAATCTGTTCGACGGCCGCTCCGGCGAGCCGTTCCCGCAGCCGGTCGGTGTCGGTTACATCTACATGCTGAAGCTCCACCACCTGGTCGACGACAAGATCCACGCGCGTTCGACCGGTCCTTACTCGATGATCACGCAGCAGCCCCTGGGCGGTAAGGCCCAGTTCGGTGGCCAGCGGTTCGGCGAGATGGAGGTGTGGGCCCTGGAGGCGTACGGCGCCGCCTGGGCTCTGCAGGAGCTGTTGACCATCAAGTCCGACGATGTGCCGGGCCGGGTCAAGGTGTACGAGGCGATCGTCAAGGGCGAGAACATTCCCGAGCCGGGGATCCCCGAGTCCTTCAAGGTGCTGGTCAAGGAGATGAAGTCTCTCTGCCTGAACGTCGAGGTGCTCTCCTCCGACGGCACCGAGGTGGAGTTGCGGGACTCCGAGGACGACTACCGGTCCAGCGAGGACTTCGGTATCGACCTCTCCCGCCGTCCGGGTGATTCGCTCGGCGGAGTCGAAGAAGTCTGATCCCTCATCCCTACCCTCCCGACTTGTCAGCGTGCGTCGTCGCCATGGCGACGACACACGCGTGCCTTGTCGGGCGGTAGGGGTTTCGGGATCGGTCGCACAACCTGATATCGCGTAACTAAAGAAGAGAGATGCAAAACGTGCTCGACGTGAACTTCTTCGACGAGATTCGGATCAGCCTGGCCACGGCCGACGAGATCCGGGCGTGGTCACACGGTGAAGTGAAGAAGCCGGAGACGATCAACTACCGCACGCTCAAGCCCGAGCGTGACGGCCTGTTCTGCGAGAAGATCTTCGGTCCCACCCGGGACTGGGAGTGCTACTGCGGCAAATACAAGCGGGTCCGGTTCAAGGGCATCATCTGCGAGCGCTGCGGCGTCGAGGTGACCCGCTCGAAGGTCCGCCGTGAGCGGATGGGCCACATCGAGCTCGCCGCCCCGGTCACCCACATCTGGTACTTCAAGGGCGTGCCGTCACGCCTGGGCTACCTGCTCGACATCGCGCCGAAGGACCTGGAGAAGGTCATCTACTTCGCGGCGTACATGATCACCGCGGTCGACGATGAGGCGCGGCACCGCGACCTTTCCTCGCTCGAGGCCAAGATCGACGTCGAGCGCAAGCTGCTCGAAGGTCGCCGGGACTCCGACATCGAGAACCGGATGAAGAAGCTCGAAGAAGACACCGCGGCCCTGGAGGCCGAGGGCGCCAAGGCCGATGCCAAGCGCAAGGTCCGCGAGGGTGCGGAGCGTGAGGTCAAGCAGTTGCGCGACCGTGCGCAGCGCGAGCTCGATCGCCTGGACGCCGTCTGGACCCGCTTCAAGAACCTCAAGGTGCAAGACCTCGAGGGCGACGAAGTGCTCTACCGCGAGATGAAGAACCGGTTCGGCAAGTACTTCGCCGGCTCGATGGGCGCGGACGCGATCCAGAAGCGGCTGAAGTCCTTCGATCTGGACGCCGAAGCGACTTCGCTGCGGGAGACCATCCAGACCGGCAAGGGTCAGCGCAAGACCCGCGCTCTGAAGCGACTCAAGGTTGTCTCCGCGTTCCTGACCACGGGCAACTCCCCGGCCGGCATGGTCTTGGACTGCGTCCCGGTCATCCCGCCGGACCTGCGCCCGATGGTCCAGCTCGACGGTGGCCGTTTCGCGACCTCGGACCTGAACGACCTCTACCGCCGGGTGATCAACCGCAACAACCGCCTCAAGCGGCTGCTCGATCTCGGCGCGCCCGAGATCATCGTCAACAACGAGAAGCGGATGCTGCAGGAGGCTGTGGACTCGCTGTTCGACAACGGCCGTCGTGGTCGTCCGGTCACCGGACCGGGCAACCGGCCGCTGAAGTCCATCTCGGACATGCTCAAGGGCAAGCAGGGTCGTTTCCGGCAGAACCTGCTGGGCAAGCGTGTCGACTACTCCGGCCGTTCGGTCATCGTGGTCGGACCGCAGCTCAAGCTCCACCAGTGCGGCCTGCCCAAGGCGATGGCGTTGGAGTTGTTCAAGCCGTTCGTGATGAAGCGGCTCGACGACCTGAACCATGCGCAGAACATCAAGTCCGCCAAGCGGATGGTCGAGCGGCAGCGCCCGGTCGTCTGGGACGTTCTCGAAGAGGTCATCTCCGAGCACCCGGTGCTGCTGAACCGGGCACCGACCTTGCACCGCCTCGGCATCCAGGCCTTCGAGCCGCAGCTGATCGAGGGCAAGGCCATCCAGATCCACCCGCTCGTCTGCACGGCGTTCAACGCCGACTTCGACGGTGACCAGATGGCCGTGCACCTCCCGCTGTCCGCCGAGGCGCAGGCTGAGGCCCGGATCCTCATGCTGTCGACCAACAACATCCTCAAGCCGGCCGACGGTCGCCCCGTCACCATGCCGACCCAGGACATGATCATCGGCCACTACTTCTTGACCATGCAGGTCGACGGAGCAGCCGGTGAGGGTCGGTCCTTCGGTTCGGTGGCCGAGGCGCTGATGGCGTTCGACCACAAGGAGCTCTCCGTCCAGGCCAAGATCAAGCTGCGGCTGACCGACGTCGTGCCGCCGGTGGGGTTCGAGGCCCGTACGGGCGGTGCGTTGCTGCTGGAGACGACGCTGGGTCGGGCCCTGTTCAACGAGGCCCTGCCGTCGGACTATCCGTACGCGGACTACGAGGTCGGCAAGAAGCAGCTGGGTCAGATCGTGAACGACCTGGCCGAGCGCTACCCGAAGGTCGAGGTGGCCTTCTGCCTGGACGCCCTGAAGGATCTGGGCTTCCACTGGGCGACCCGATCCGGGGTCACGGTGTCCATCGGCGACGTCACCACCCCGGCCAACAAGGCCGAGCTGCTGGCCGGCTACGAAGATCGCGCGACCAAGATCGACAAGCAGTACGAGCGCGGTCTGATCACCGAGGACGAGCGTCGTCAGGAACTGATCGAGATCTGGACCGACGCCACGTCCAAGCTCGGTGCGGCGATGGAGGCCAACTTCTCCAAGACCAACCCGATCTACATGATGGTGCACTCAGGGGCCCGCGGAAACATGGTGCAGATGCGCCAGATCGCCGCCATGCGCGGTCTCGTGGTGAACCCGAAGGGCGAGATCATCGCCCGGCCGATCAAGTCCAACTTCCGTGAGGGCCTCTCGGTCCTGGAGTACTTCATCTCCACCCACGGTGGACGAAAGGGCCAGGCCGACACCGCATTGCGTACGGCGGACTCGGGCTACCTGACCCGTCGTCTGGTCGACGTCAGCCAGGACGTGATCATCCGCGAGGAGGATTGCGGCACCGAGCGTGGCCTGACCAAGATCATCGCGATCGCGGCCGGCACCGGCACCGAGAAGGACAAGCTGGCGCTGGACGAGCACGTGGAGACCGCGGTGTACGCCCGTACCCTCGCCACCGACGTGCTCGGTGCCGACGGGGACGTGCTGCTCGCCGCGGGAGTCGATCTCGGCGACGTCAACATCAAGACGTTGATCGACGCCGGTGTCACCACCGTTCGGGTCCGCAGCGTCCTCACCTGTGAGGCCGTGACCGGCACCTGCGCGATGTGCTACGGCCGTTCGCTGGCCAGCGGCAAGCTCGTCGACGTCGGCGAGGCCGTCGGCATCGTCGCGGCCCAGTCGATCGGTGAGCCCGGCACGCAGCTGACGATGCGGACCTTCCACACCGGTGGTGTGGCCGGTGACGACATCACCCAGGGTCTGCCGCGTGTGGTGGAGTTGTTCGAGGCTCGGCAGCCGAAGGGCAAGTCGCCGATCTCCGAATCCACCGGGCGGGTTGCGATCGAGGACAGCGACCGGCTGAAGAAGATCACCATCACCCCGGACGACGGTTCGGAGGCCACCGAGTTCTCGGTGAGCCGTCGCGCCCGCCTGCTGGTGGAGGACGGCGATCACGTGCAGGTCGGTCAGCAGTTGACCGCTGGTACGCCGGATCCGCACGACGTGCTGCGGGTGCTGGGTGTGCGCCGGGTGCAGGAGCACCTGGTGGACGAGGTGCAGTCGGTCTACCGGACCCAGGGCGCCCCGATCCACGACAAGCACATCGAGATCATCATCCGGCAGATGCTCCGCCGGGTGACGGTGATCGAGTCGGGTGACTCCGACCTGCTCGCCGGTGACCTGGTGGACCGGCTGTCCTACGAGGGGGCGAACCGCAAGGTCGTCGCCGAGGGCGGTACGCCGGCGTCGGGTCGCGCGGTGTTGATGGGTATCACCAAGGCGTCGCTGGCCACCGAGTCGTGGCTGTCGGCGGCCTCCTTCCAGGAGACGACCAAGGTGCTCACTGACGCGGCGATCCACGGCAAGTCCGACAGCCTGGTCGGCCTCAAGGAGAACGTCATCTTGGGCAAGCTGATCCCGGCCGGCACCGGTCTGGACCGGTATCGCAACATCCGGGTCGAGGCGACCGCGGAAGCCAAGGCGGCCGCGTACTCGATGGTCGGCTACGACTCGTTCGACTACGACTTCGGTCAAGGCTCGGGCGCGGCCGTGCCGCTGGAAGAGTTCGACCTCGGCGACTACCGGTAGTCAGAGCTGTAGACAGGGCGGGTCCGGAGCAATCCGGGCCCGCCCTTTCGGCTGTTCGCGATGCCTTGCCGGCTTTGCGACGCCTGCAGGCATCGCAAAGCCGAGTAGCCATCGCGAACGCGAGTTAGAGGTAGCGGCGGCCTCGCTCGAACGCGCGGTGGAGGCGGTTCAGGAGGTCGGCGGGTCGATCGATGTCGGCGTTGACCCAGCGGACCACCTCGAAGCGGAGGTCGCGGACCGAATCTTCCCGGCGCTTCTCACGGAAGAGCTCAGCCTCTGGATCGTGTCCGGGTCTCAGCTTGCGCTGGTACTTCACCCGACCGTCGAACTCGCCCACCGTCCGCAGGGATTCCCAGGCGAAATCGGTTCGCGCGACGAACCGGCCACTGACGTCGGAGACGCGGAACTGAAGATCGGGTTGGGGTACGCCGTTGGCGTGAAACATGACCCGGCTGCGAGACTCGCCGACCGTCTCGGCTCGCGCATCGAGGAACGCGATGGCTCGGCGGGCGGCGCCGATTCCGTGCCGGCGTCCCGCTCGCTCGACCAGTGCGACGAAGTCCGCGTCGCGTACCCCCAATCGCAGCGCGGCATCGCCGATGGCGACCGCCTGATCCATCGGGAGCCGGCAGGCGAGGTCGAGCACGGTCCGGGCCAGGCTCGTCACCGCAATGCCGTCGACAACCACGATCTCGTCGTTGGCGAGCGGTAGGCCGTGGATCCGGACGAGGCGTCGGGTGGTCCCGCCGCCGTCGCTCGGCCGGATGAAGTGGACGCGGTCGAGGTGGGAACTCCACAGCGGTAGGCCGTGAACGACGGCGGCAGACATGTGGGAGACAATCAAGCCCGGTCCGGTCTGAGCGACGGTGGCCTCGATCAGCCGGCGATGAGCGATCCGGATGTCGGGCTCGGCGGGTTCCGGACCGGAATGGTAGGCCCCCCGCCGAATGCGGGTCATCGCTCCCGAGCGCACCAGCCGGTCGATCTCATCAGAGGAACTCCCGGTCCGACGCAGCTCGCCGGTCAAAATGATCTTGTCCATGACCGCACGGGATCACAGTCGCCCCGTGCGCCACCAGATGCCGACGGCAGATCTGTGGACAACTCCGCAAACGGACAACACCGAGGTGAATGGCCTTCCCCGTCAATACACCGTTCCTGGGGCCGTCGTACGCGTCAAATCAGACGGCGGCCTTGTTCAGGTTCGTCAGGATGTCGTCGACCGTTTCGGCGGGGGTTTGGGCGCTGGAGTCGAGCCAGTAGCCGATCTGCGCTGTTTCGCGGCGCAGGACCTCGTCGAGGGCGCCGGCCGAGAAATGCACATAGCCAGCCTTCGCGCGTTGTTCCTCGCGCCACTCGATCACCGAGACGCTGGGGGAGAGCACCACCAGATAGCGATCAGGCGAGCCCACCCGCTTGACGAAGTCGGCCAGTTCGGAGCCGATGATCACGTCCTGCAGAATCGCGTCGAAGCCCTCCTCGGCATACCGGTCGGCGGTCAAGACGGCCAGCTCGTAACGCAGGTGCAGTTGGGAAGTAGCAGCCGGCGTGGGGCTCGGGGTCATCTCCTCGCGACCATTGACGATCATGGTCCGAAAGATGTCGCCGCGGATATGCACCGACCTCGGCAGTCGACGCGCCAGCAATTCCGCCACTGTGGATTTGCCGGCTGCCATAGCGCCGGTGATCACAATGACTCTCCCCCGAGAAGTCGTCACGAGTCGATTCTGCTGGTTGAAAGGACGGCCGACCAGTAGGAGATGCCACAAATCTTGAAAGTGTCGGCCCAGTTTTCCCTTGTCGGGTGGAACTTTTGTCGTCATACGACGCAAAAAATCGCGCCAACGGGCGAATGCCACGTGGTGCGACGCCAGAAAAGCAGGGAGCTGGCCGGAGTAGGGTAATTCGGGCTTCTCCGCATCTGCGGCACGTATACTGCCCTCATGCCGCAATATCGGATCGCTCAAGCCGCTGCGCTGCTCGGTGTCTCGGACGACACCGTACGCCGCTGGATCGACTCCGGTCGGTTACCGGCCTCGACGACCACCGGCCCGACGACCATCGACGGTGCGGCGCTCGCCGCCCACGCCCAGGAGATCGCCTCGGCGCCCGAGCTGGGTTCGCCGGTCGTCGAAAGCGCTCGGAATCGGTTCACCGGTCTGGTCACCCGCGTGGTGAAGGACACGGTGATGGCCCAGGTCGACCTGCAGTGCGGACCGTTCCGGGTGGTGTCGCTGATGTCGACCGAGGCCGCGAACGAACTCAAACTCGAACCGGGCGTCCTTGCGGTCGCGTCGGTGAAGTCCACCCATGTCGTGGTCGAGATCCCGGAGACCTGAGACGTGAAGCCACGAAGCACAGTCGTCGTGCTGGTCGCGACCGCCACGCTGTCCGTGGTCGCCGCGGGCTGCGGCACCGCTGCGTCGCCGGGTTCGTCCTCGTCGAGCGCGGTGACGTCCCATCGCGTGACCGTGCTGGCGGCGGCCTCGCTGACCGAAGCGTTCACCCAGATCGGCCAGGACTTCGAGGCCAAGAATTCCGGCCGGAAGGTCGCGTTCAGCTTCGGTTCGAGCGCGACGCTGGCCATCCAGATCACCCAAGGCGCGCCGGCCGACGTCTTCGCGGCCGCGAGCCCGGCGACGATGAAGACGGTGACTGACGCCGGGGCGGCTGCGCCCCCGACCAACTTCGCCGCCAACACCCTGGAGATCGCTGTGCCCGCGGGCAATCCGCACCAGATCACCGGGCTGGCCGACTTCGCCGACGAGAAGCGCCGGATCGCCATCTGCGCGCCGGAGGTGCCGTGCGGGGCGGCCGCGGTGAAGGTCTTCGCGGCCGCCCAGATCAGCCCGAAGCCGGACACCCTCGAGCAGGACGTGAAAGCCACCCTGCAGAAGGTTTCCTCCGACGAGGTGGACGCTGCCCTCGTCTACAAGACCGATGTGATCACCTCACCGAACGAGGTCGAGGGCATCACCTTCCCGGAGTCGACCCAAGCCGCGAATGAATATCCGATCGCCACGTTGAAGGAATCGAAGGACCCCGACACCGCCCAGGCCTTCGTCGACTACGTGTTGTCCCCCGAGGGTCAGGCCGTTCTGACCGAAATCGGCTTCGCCAAGCCGTGACGCTTTGGCGGAGCAGCCCGCGAGGCGCCGACGTTGCCAGCGGCCGGAATGGCTTGTGGCGCGGACGGGTGCCGATCCTGCTCGGCCTGCCCGCGGTGCTGGGATTGCTGTTCCTCCTGCTGCCGCTTGCTGGACTGTTGATCAAGGCCCCGTGGGGTGACGCCGCCTCGGTGCTGACCGATGCCGGCGCGCTGCAGGCCCTCCGGCTGTCCATGATCACGGCCACGGTGTCCATGATCATCGCCATGGCGCTCGGCGTACCCCTGGCCTGGCTGCTGGCCCGGCCCGGTCTGCGCGGTGCCTCCGTGCTCCGGGCCCTGATCACCGTGCCCCTGGTGTTGCCGCCCGTTGTCGGTGGCGTCGCGCTGTTCACGGTTCTCGGCCGATCGGGGATCTTCGGCCGTCCGTTGTATCAGCTGACCGGCTTCGCCTTTCCGTTCACCCCGTACGCGGTGATCCTGGCCCAGGTCTTCGTGGCCCTGCCCTATCTGGTGCTGTCGGTCGAGGGTGCCTTGCGGGCCACGGATCGACGGTTCGAAGATGCGGCCGCGACGCTCGGCGCCCGTCCACTCACGGTCTTTCGTCGCGTCACGCTGCCGCTGGTCGGACCGGGCATCGCCGCCGGTGCCGTCTTGGCCTGGGCCCGAGCGTTGGGTGAATTCGGGGCGACGATCACCTTCGCGGGCAACTTCCCGGGGACCACCCGAACCATGCCGCTCGAGGTCTATCTGGCGCTGGAGACCGACCCGGGGTCGGCCCTGCTGCTCTCGGTGCTCCTGTTGGCCGTGTCGGTCGGGGTGCTGGTGCTGCTTCGCGATCGCTGGGTGAACCGTTGGTGAGTGGGCTGACCTCGGTCCTCGGTCTGCGGCGGGCGTCGTTCGCCCTCGATCTGGCTTTGGACGTGGCGCCGGGTGAGGTGGTGGCGCTGCTCGGGCCCAACGGCGCTGGGAAATCCACGGCACTGCGGATCCTCGCCGGTCTCCTGCAGTTGGACGCGGGCGCGGTCACGCTGGGGGAGCGGTCGATGGCCGACACGGCGACCGGACTTCACCGGCCGCCGCATCAACGGCCGATCGGCGTGGTCTTCCAGGACTATCTGCTGTTCCCGCATCTGAGCGTGGCGGACAACGTCGCTTTCGGCCCGCTGGCGCGCGGGGTCTCCAAGGCCGCGGCCCGCGAGCGCGCGGCCCGCTGGCTCGAGCGGATGGGCATCGCCGAGCTGGCCGCGGCCAAGCCGCGGGTGATTTCTGGTGGTCAGGCTCAACGGGTGGCGCTGGCCCGGGCGCTGGCCACCGAGCCCGAGTTGCTGCTGCTCGACGAGCCGCTGGCCGCCCTGGACGCCCGGACCCGCCTGCTGGTCCGCGGCGAACTCCGCCGGCACCTGGCGGACTTCCCCGGGGCCGCCCTGGTCGTCACCCATGACCCGATCGACGCCTCGGTGCTCGCCGATCGCCTGGTGGTGATCGAGGACGGTCGGCTCGTCCAGCAGGGCCACCCGATGGAGGTCGCGCGACGGCCCCAGACCGACTACGTCGCTCGGCTCGTCGGCCTCAACCTGCTGGCCGGGTCCGGGACCGCAGGCGAGCGGCGGGTGCTGCTGCCCGGAGGCGGGGTCGTGCAGGTGGCGTCACCGGTCGACGGTGAGGTCTATGTCGCCTTTCGGCCGGCTGCCGTGTCGATCTTCATCGAGCGCCCGTCCGGCTCGCCGCGCAACGTCTGGTGGGGCCGGATCGCGACCCTCGAGCCGCACGGCCACGGCGTACGGGTCGAGATCGGTGAGGTGCCTGACCGGCGGTCCAACATTCTGGCCGAAGTCACGGAGGCGGCCGTCGCCGAATTCGGGCTGCTGCCCGGTCGGGAGATCTGGGCTTCGGTCAAGGCTTCCGAGGTCGAGGTCTATCCACGTGCGGCCGGCGATGATCGCCTACGGTGAACGCGTGACCATGATCGAGCTCTTCGGACCGCTGCTCGGCCACTGGACCGGTCTGGAGGAACAGGCCGCGTCGCCGTGGGCACCGGCGGCCAGCGCCCGGGCCATGATCGTCTTCAAGCTCGATGTGGCGGGAACCGTTGTGGTGCAGGACTACCGGCAGGTCCGCGCCGATGGCGCCGAGTTCTCCGGACACGGGGTCTTCATGATCATCGATGGCCTGGTGCAGGTCGGCTGGTGGCTCTTCGACTCCTCCGGGCAACCACCCGAGCTCGCCACCGGCGGCTGGCAGAATGACCAGTTGATCATGGAGAAGCAGACGTCGCGCGGAATCGCGCGGCACACCTTCTCGATCGACGACGAGAAGCTCCACTACCGGATCGAGGTCCGCCTCGGCGACGATCCCGACTTCAGCCAGTTCCTGGTCGGCGCCTATCGCCGCATCTCCGCCCACTAGGAGCGGCTCAACACTGCCCAGCACGGCGCGGAGCGGCAGCCCGGTTCGGCGCGTCGGCCTCCGGCTGCAGGAAACTCATGTGTACGTGACTTCCTCGCAGTCTGCACAGGTTGCAACGTGTGCAGAGTGAGGGCAACTCACGTACACATGGGTTTCATACAAGCAGTGGCAGCACCAAGCGCGCCGATCACGCCGGCCCAGATCACTCCGCTCGGGTCAATCAGACCGCGCAGGCGAAGGTCAGCTGGTAGCCGGCGGTCGGGCTGCCCGTCATCGTCGGGATCTGCAGGTCGTAGCCGTCGCCGAAAACGTTGTCGCTGGCCAGACTCACCTTGCTCAGGTTGGTCACGCTCTGCTCGTAGCCAGCAGCCGAGTACGCGACCTTGACTACGTCTTCGGGAAGGGCCAGCTGCGAGGTGGCGATCTTGTTCGTGCTGTTCGTCGCCTTCGCGAGGCTCGGGTAGACCTCGAAGTGGATGTGCGGCCAGCGACCGTCGTAGCACGCGGGCAGGATGGAGGTGAACGTGACCTGACCCTTGGCGTTGGTCTCCTGGACGCCGCGGAGATAGTTCTCGCCGGTGATGCCTGGGGAATAGAGCGAGTACGCCCCGTCGCGCGTGCAGTGCCACAGGTAGACCGCCCCACCGGCGAGCGGCTTCGTGTCCTCGGAGAAGTCGTTGATCGTCATGGTGATCTTCAGCGGGATGCCCTCGGCCCGAGTGGTGCTGGAGCCGAAGCTGGTCGTGATGTCGCTCCGGACGATGCCGCTCTCGGTCAGCACATTGGCGCCGTTGGAGCCGTCCCCGGGGTAGGGCCCGGACGTCTCCTCGGGCAACTCGCCGTTGGCGGTGTCGCTGGTCTCGCCGCTCTCGGCCGGCGGCCCGCCGCCGCCCGGTCCGCTGCTCGGCGCGGTGCCGGTTGCCTCCGTGGTGGACCCCTCGGCACAGGCGGCGAGGGTGATCAGGCCGGTGCCGGCCAGTCCCGCGCCGGCGACGAGCTTCAGCATGCCGCGTCGACGCAGCAGCCGCGGCAGGTCGTAGTCGAGACCGCGATCATGGTTCTCGAGATCGGTTTCACGGTGATTGACGCGCATCATGATCAACTCTCATCCCGGCTAGATTGCCTTGTTTGCTTGACGTTGCCTCAAGCCTAAAAGTGGTCGATCATGGAATCCGACCAAATCGTCACCTTCATACGCGCGGCATAGCAGCTCACAGAAGACGCACAGGTTGGCTGAGGCCTATTCTGTGCCGATGGCCACCCTCGACAGCGTGAACGTCGCGCATCCGCAGGTCGATCCCTGGAAGGGGCACAAGTCGACCGGCATCGGCAAGCGTCCGGTGAACGGTCCGGTCGAGGTGCGGGCCCCCGGACCCAAGCAGGGTGGACTGGGCAGCGGTCTGGTCGGGGACTACATCGGAGACGGCAAGCACCATGGCGGCAACAGTCAGGCGGTGTACGCCTTCCAGCGTGAGGACCTGGACTACTGGCAGGACCGGCTCGGGCGCCTCCTGCCGAACGGCCATTTCGGCGAGAATCTCACCACGCTCGGCCTCGACCTCAACGAGGCGCGGCTGGGGGAGCGGTGGCGGATCGGTGCGGGCGTCCTGCTGCAGGTGACGACGCCCCGGATTCCCTGCGTGACGTTCCGGGGTTGGATGGGCGAGGTGGGGTGGGCCAAGACCTTCGCCGAGGTCGGCCGGACCGGTGCCTATCTCAGCGTGCTCGAGCCCGGCTTCGTCGCCGCCGGAGATCCGATCGAGATCGTCCATCGACCTGACCACCGGATCACCATGGGCATGGCCTTCCGAGCGGTGACGACCGAACGCGACCTGCTGGCCACGCTGCTCGCGGCCGGCGAGGATCTCGATCCGGAGTTGCGCGAGTCGGCGTTGCGGCGCACCCTGGTCATCATCGACCCCGAGCCCGGCAATTAATACCCGACCCGAATCCGATCAGCAGTCGTCGGCGGCCGACCGAGCGGGTAGGTTCGGTGCGTTCGCCATCGAGCACGTTCCTCGCGACTTTGACCCGCCTGTCCGGGCGGGGTAACCTAGACCCTTGTGTTCGGGCTTGCCCGACGCCTTGTGCGTGCCGCAAATGTCTTCGTGCTGGTGGTGTTCGCACGGTGGTCTCTTTCGGAGGTATTCGCAAGAGCCACAGCCATTCAACAGACAGAAAGAAGAACTACGCGGTGCCCACAATTAATCAGTTGGTCCGCAAGGGCCGCCAGGACAAGGTGAGCAAGACCAAGACGCCTGCGCTCAAGGGATCTCCTCAGCGTCGCGGCGTGTGCACCCGGGTGTACACGACGACGCCGAAGAAGCCTAACTCGGCGCTGCGCAAGGTCGCTCGTGTCCGGCTGTCTTCGCAGGTCGAGGTCACCGCCTATATCCCCGGTGTCGGCCACAACCTGCAGGAGCACTCGATGGTGCTCGTTCGCGGCGGTCGAGTGAAGGACCTGCCCGGAGTGCGTTACAAGATCATCCGCGGCTCGCTCGACACCCAGGGCGTGAAGAACCGCAAGCAGGCTCGCAGCCGCTACGGCGCGAAGAAGGAGAAGTAATGCCTCGCAAGGGCCCCGCACCGAAGCGGCCGCTGCCGGCCGATCCGGTCTACGGTTCGCCACTCGTCAGCCAGTTGGTCAGCAAGATCCTCATGGACGGCAAGAAGACCATCGCCCAGGGCATCGTCTACACGGCGATGGAGGGTACGCGGACGAAGACCGGCATCGATCCGGTCCAGACGCTGAAGCGCGCACTGGACAACGTTCGCCCGGCGCTGGAGGTCAAGAGCCGTCGCGTCGGTGGTGCCACGTACCAGGTGCCGATCGAGGTCAAGCCGGCCCGCGCCACCACCCTGGCGATGCGCTGGTTGGTCAGCTTCGCCCGGCAGCGCCGCGAGAAGACGATGTCCGAGCGCCTGATGAACGAGCTGCTCGACGCGTCGAACGGTCTGGGCGCCGCCGTGAAGCGTCGCGAGGACACCCACAAGATGGCCGAGGCCAACAAGGCTTTCGCCCACTACCGCTGGTAGATCACACTTTTACCCCGAGTTGTCAGCTTCTGTCGTCGCTATCGCGACGACTGACGCTGACAACTCAGCAACAGATGAGAGGTTGAAGCCGCCACATGGCTGTCGACATCAAGACCGACCTGTCCCTGGTTCGCAACATCGGGATCATGGCCCACATCGACGCGGGCAAGACCACGACGACCGAGCGCATCCTGTTCTACACCGGCATCAACTACAAGATCGGTGAAGTACACGAGGGCGCGGCGACCATGGACTGGATGGAGCAGGAGCAGGAGCGCGGCATCACGATCACGTCGGCCGCGACGACCTGTCACTGGAAAGACCACCAGATCAACATCATCGACACCCCGGGTCACGTCGACTTCACCGTCGAGGTCGAGCGTTCCCTGCGGGTGCTCGACGGCGCGGTCGCGGTCTTCGACGGCGTGGCTGGTGTCGAGCCGCAGAGCCAGACCGTGTGGCGCCAGGCCGACCGCTACAAGGTGCCGCGGATCTGCTTCATCAACAAGCTGGACCGGACCGGGGCCAACTTCGACTTCTGTGTGACCACGATCAAGCAGCGGCTGAACGCCATTCCGGCGATCCTGCAGTTGCCCATCGGCTCCGAGGGCGGCTTCCTCGGAGT
Organism: uncultured Actinomycetota bacterium; assembly: GCA_963731295.1. GTDB lineage: Bacteria > Actinomycetota > Actinomycetes > Propionibacteriales > Propionibacteriaceae > Microlunatus. Next base: position 1,297,444 of record CAVSUP010000001.1, on the reverse strand, counting down.
CATCGACCTGGTCAAGATGCGGGCTCTCACCTGGCGCGGCGAAACCACGATCGGTGAGGACTACACCGTCGAGGACATCCCGGCCGACATGCTCGAGAAGGCCCAGGCGGCCCATCACGAGCTGGTCGAACTGGTGGCCGATTACGACGACAGCCTGATGGAGGCCTATCTCACCGACGAGGAGTCGATCGACGCCGACGTGCTGCAGGGTGCGATCCGACGTGCCGTCCTGTCGTCGCAGATCACCGCCGTCCTCTGCGGCAGCGCCTTCAAGAACAAGGGCGTCCAGCCGTTGCTCGACGCGGTCATCGCGTACCTGCCGTCCCCGCTGGACATTCCGGCCATCGACGGCTTCAAGCCGGGCGACGAGTCGGTGAAGATTGAGCGTCATCCCACCGAGTCCGACCCGTTCTCGGCACTGGCCTACAAGATTGCCGCCGATCCGCACCTCGGTCGACTCACCTACATCCGGCTCTACTCGGGCAAGCTCGAGGCGGGCTCCACGGTCCTCAATTCGACCAAGGGTCGCAAGGAGCGGATCGGCAAGATCTACCAGATGCACGCCAACAAGCGGCAGGAGATCGCGTCGGTCGGCGCCGGCCAGATCGTCGCCGTGATGGGTCTGAAGGACACCACCACCGGCGAGACGCTGTCCGACATCTCCAAGCCGGTCCAGCTGGAGTCGATGGACTTTCCGGCGCCGGTCATCGAGCAGGCCATCGAGCCCAAGACCAAGTCCGACCAGGAGAAGCTCGGCATCGCCATCCAGCGGTTGGCCGAGGAGGATCCGACCTTCCGGGTGCACACCGACGACGAGACCGGGCAGACCATCATCGCCGGCATGGGCGAGCTCCACCTGGAGATCCTGATCGACCGGATGAAGCGCGAGTTCAAGGTCGAAGCCAACATCGGCAAGCCGCAGGTCGCCTACCGGGAGACCCTGCGCCGCGCGGTGCAGAAGGTCGACTACGTCCACAAGAAGCAGTCCGGTGGCTCCGGCCAGTACGCCAAGGTGATCATCGATCTCGAGCCGCTGCCGGCTGGGTCGGGCTATGAGTTCGTCAACGCCGTGACCGGAGGACGCATCCCCAAGGAATACATCCCCGCGGTGGATGCCGGTATCCAGGACGCCATGCAGTTCGGCGTGCTGGCCGGCTATTCGGTCGAAGACATCAAGGTCACGCTGCAGGACGGCGCGTACCACGATGTCGACTCCTCCGAGCTCGCCTTCAAGATCGCCGGTTCGATGGTCTTCAAGGAAGCCGCCCGTCGGGCCGACCCAGCGCTGCTGGAGCCGGTGATGGCCGTCGAGGTGACCACCCCGGAGGACTACCTCGGCACGGTCATCGGCGATCTCAACTCGCGTCGCGGGCAGGTGCAGTCGATGAACGACATGCACGGCAACAAGGTGATCGAGGCCTTGGTGCCGCTGTCGGAGATGTTCGGCTATGTCGGCGACCTGCGGTCCAAGACGTCCGGACAGGCGAACTATTCGATGGAGTTCAACTCCTACGCCGAAACCCCGAAGGCCGTCTCCGACGAGATCATCCAGAAGGCTCGCGGGGAATGACCCACCCGCCCGTGGGTTTGGGTTTGACCTAGACCCGACGGGCAGGAACACTTAGGCCGGGCAAAAACCCGGCTGATCACAATCCAGAAATACCACCAAGAACGCCCCGCGACCGCGTGGCGAACATCCAGAAGGAGCCTCAGTGGCAAAGGCCAAGTTCGAGCGGACAAAGCCGCACGTCAACATCGGCACCATCGGGCACATCGACCACGGCAAGACCACGCTGACCGCGGCGATCACCAAGGTGCTGCACGACAAGTACCCCACCCTGAACGAGGCCTCGGCCTTCGATCAGATCGACAAGGCTCCGGAGGAGCGTCAGCGCGGCATCACCATCTCGATCGCGCACGTCGAGTATCAGACCGAGGCGCGGCACTACGCGCACGTCGACTGCCCGGGTCACGCCGACTACATCAAGAACATGATCACCGGCGCGGCCCAGATGGACGGCGCGATCCTCGTGGTCGCCGCTACCGACGGCCCGATGCCGCAGACCCGCGAGCACGTCTTGCTCGCCCGTCAGGTCGGTGTGCCGGCAATCGTCGTCGCACTGAACAAGTGCGACATGGTCGACGACGATGAGATCCTGGAGCTCGTCGAGCTCGAGGTCCGTGAGCTGCTCAGCGAGTACGAGTACGACGGCGACGAGATCCCCGTGGTCCAGGTCGCGGCCTTCCCGGCGCTGAACGGCGACGCGAAGTGGGGCGAGGCGATCATGGAGTTGATGACTGCCGTCGACGAGCACATCCCGCAGCCGGAGCGCGAGATCGACAAGCCCTTCCTGATGCCGGTCGAGGATGTCTTCACCATCACCGGTCGCGGCACGGTCATCACCGGCCGGATCGAGCGGGGCATCGTCAAGGTCAACGAGACGGTTGACCTGATCGGCATCCGCGACACCAAGCAGACCACCACGGTCACCGGTGTCGAGATGTTCCGCAAGCTCCTCGACGAGGGTCGTGCGGGCGAGAACGTCGGCCTGCTGTTGCGTGGCACCAAGCGTGAGGACGTCGAGCGCGGCATGGTCGTGATCAAGCCGGGCACGACCACCCCGCACACCGACTTCGAGGCGCGGGTCTACATCCTGTCCAAGGAGGAGGGTGGCCGTCATACGCCGTTCTTCAACAACTACCGCCCGCAGTTCTACTTCCGGACGACCGACGTCACCGGCGTCGTGAACCTGCCGGAGGGCACCGACATGGTCATGCCTGGTGACAACACCGACATGTCCGTGCAGCTCATCCAGCCGATCGCCATGGAGGAAGAGCTCAAGTTCGCCATCCGTGAGGGTGGTCGTACGGTCGGCGCGGGTCGCGTCACGAAGATCCTCAAGTAGGGCGAAGCAGTCGCACGCTAGCAAGGCGACGTCGTCGCACGATCAGCTCACTTGTTGATCGACCGATCGGCCCCGGACTCCTGGTGAGTCCGGGGCCGAACTGTCGTCTGCGCCAGCAGCCTCGCGCCCACGCGCCGGGCACTACACTCACGCGGTGGAACTCAACACGCGGGCGATCATCCAGCTGGCCTGGGCGCGCCGGCTCGGGTTGCCCGACGACGCGTTGATCCAAGGATCGGACGCGCGGGCACTCGTCCCCGACGCCTCGGTCATCTCATCGATCCTCTTGTTCGGGCAGCGGATTCTGTGCGGACCGCGTTGGTTCCTCGATCGATCCACTGAGCTGACCGACGCGGAGCTCGACGATCCCGGCCGGTTGTTGGCGATGTCGACGGGCTTCGTCGGCCGGCTGCTCGGCTCGGCCGTCCTCAGCTACTGCGACGCGTACGTGCCCGGGACCACGCACACCACGCTACCGGTCAGTCCGGACCGGTCCGCCGCCCTCGACCTCGAGCGCCGTTGCGCTCCGGACGAGGTGAACGAGGCCGGGCTGTCCGAGGCCGGCACGACGCTGGTGCTGCTGGACGAGCTCGATGTGCCGTTGGCCGGCGTCGGGCTCACCGAGTGGGAGGGCCTGGTCGGTCAGTTGAGTGTGCTGACCAGCCGTCCCTGGCGTCGGCAGGGCTACGGCCGGGCGGCCGCGCTGCTCGGCACCAACGAGGCGCTCGACCGCGGATTGATCCCGCAGTGGCGCGCGCGGGAGGACAACGTGGCCTCACGGGCGCTGGGCGATCAGCTCGGATTTCGGGTCGTCGGTCGCCAGACGACCGTCCGGTTGAGCTGATCGGCCTTAGTCGGCGAGGAGCAGGGCGACCGGTTGGTCGGCGAGCACTTCGGCCAGGGCGACATCTCCCGCCAGTTGCTGGTCGGTGAGGACGTTGCGTACGCGGCCGGGCAGCCGGAGCGTCGTTGTACCCCAACCGCCGGAGTTCTGCAGCCCGACGGGCAGGCGGGTGGCCAGCGTGAGGGCACCTCCCCGGTCGAAGGCCACCAGGTGCGCTGCGGCCGGACCGGTGGCGGTCAGTGCGGCGTACCCGCTGAAGAAGTCGGGATGCTCCCGCCGGGCCCACAATGCCTGTCGGGTCACCCAGAGCTTCGCCACACCGGAGGCATCGAGCGCCGGCCGCGACCCGGCGAGCCCCGCGAGCCTCGTAAGCCCCGCGAGTCCTGCGAGTAGCGCCGACCGGTGCCCGAAGTCGACCGGACGCCGGTTGTCCGGATCGACGAGCGAGTCCTCCCACAGCTCGGTGCCCTGATAGACGTCCGGTACGCCCGGCATGGTCAGCTGGACCAGCTTCTGGCCCACGGAGTTGGACCACCCGGGCGCGGTGATCGCCGCATCCAACTCGTCCCAGGCCGCCCGCAACCGGGGATCGTCGTAGGCCAGGTCAACCGCTGCGTGGACAGCCCGCTCGAAGGGCTCGTCCGGCACCGTCCAGGTGGTCCCGTCACTGGCTTCGCGCATCGCCTTCTCCGCGTATGCGTGCATCCGTTCGCGCTCGATCGGTCCGGCCCCGACGACGGTCTGGGCGAGCAAATAGCCGAAGGCGAGATTCGGCACCGACGTCGTCGACAGGAAATGCTCGGCGAAGGCGCCCCAGCGATCGGGAATCTCCGAGAGCACGGCCAGCCGCGCGCGAATGTCCTCTCCGCGTTTGGTGTCGTGGGTGGACAGCGCGGTCATCGACTGCGGTTGCCGGGATTGACGCTCAACCTGGAGCTGATGGAACTCCTCCGGCGTGACGCCGAACTCGTCCGGATTGCCACCGACCTCATTGAGGGCGATGAATCGGGAGTAGCGGTAGTAGGCGGTGTCCTCGACCCCTTTCGCCATCGTCGCTCCACTGAGCTGCTGCAGCCGGCGGGCGAGCTCATCATGATGATCATGCAGACGAGGGCTCAGCTGATCCAGGGTGGCCGCGACTTCGGGTCGCCGCTCGGCGGCGAGCGCCAGGGCCCGATCAAGATCGTCGGCGCCCTCGGGCAGATAGGAACGGTAGACCTCGAACGCCACGGCCACTTCGGCCAGCGCGGCTTCGGCGCCGACGACGTCGGGAACCAGGCGGGCCATCCGGTGCAGCTCCGCGGGCAGGAGTTCCCGCACCACGAGCTGCTTGCCGACCTCGATGTGCTCCGCGATCGACCGCTGATCGCCGGTCATCCGCTGATAGAGGTCGGTGAAGTCGGACTCGTGGGCGCGATCGATGAACAGCCCGCCCACCTCGCGCATGGCGTCGTAACCGGTGGTGCCCTCGACCGGCCAGTCGGCGGGCAGCCGCTCACCCGGCTCGAGGATCTTCTCCACGGTGATCCACTGCTCAGGAGCCATGGCCCGCAACCGCCGCAGATACTCGCCGGGATCGACGAGCCCGTCGGGATGATCGATGCGCAGCCCGGTGACACCGGCCCCGGCCCAGCGCGCGACCACGGCGTGGGTGGCTTCCAGCACGTCGGGATCCTCCACCCGGATGCCGGCCAGGGTCGTCACCGCGAAGAACCGCCGATAGCTCAACTCCTCGTTTCCGCGCGTCCAGTGCACCAGCTCGTAGTGCTGGCGAGCGTGCACCTCCGACGGATCGTCACCGTCACCCGAGCTGCCGGGCGCCAACGGGAACCGGTGGTCGAAGTAGTGCAGCTCGTCGCCGACCACCTTCAAGGTCTGATCGTCACCGAGCACCGGGACGATGATCCGGTCCCGGCTCCAGTCGATGTCGAACCACCCCGCGTACGCCGAATCCCGCCCGAATCGCAGCACGTCCCACCAGGCCGGATTCTCGGCCGGCACCGAGATGCCCAGATGATTCGGCACGATGTCGATCACCGTCCCCAGCCCGGCGCCGCGGGCAGCGGTGAGCAGCTGCTGCAGGCCAGCCTGGCCGCCGCGATCACGGTCGATCTGCGTCGGGTCGGTGGTGTCATAGCCGTGGTCGGAACCGATGGTCGACTGCAGCACCGGCGACAGATAGACCGCCCCGACCCCGAGGTCGCGGAGATAGCCGGTGAGCTCGGCTGCGTCGGTCAGGGTGAAGTCGCGGGTGATCTGCAGGCGATAGGTGGAGCTGGGGATGGTCACTCCTCGACCCTATAGACAACGACCGGCCGGCCCAGACCGCGATTGGCCCGGACCGCGATTGGCCCGGAGGCGATTGGCCCGGACCGCGATTGGCCCGGACTGTCATGAGCCGCAACCTCAGATCAGCACGACGAATCCGCTGCGCCGCGGATCGGCGCCGCCACCGAGGTGGGACATGGCCGAGACGCCGCCGAAATACGGATCCACACCGTGAGCCACGGCGACCCGATCACCAGCTTCCTCGACCGCAGCGATCACCGGCTCGCTGAACCCCGGCTCCATCCGCACCAGACCGGGGAGGGCATTGAGTCGCGGGGCGTCGATCGCCCCCTGCGGGGTCGCGCCCCGCAGGATACGGAGCATGCTCTGCACCAGGGCCGGCCGGATCCGGCTGCCACCAGCGGCCCCGGCCAGCGCCGCCAGCGCGCCGTGGTCGTCGAGCGCGATCATCGGCGACATCATCGAACCCATCCGCATGGTCGGATCGAGCAGGCCCCGAACCAGCTCGCCCTCGCCGATCATCGAGTTGAGGTGCACCCCGTATCCGGGCACCCAGACCCCCGAGCCCAGCCCGAGACTGGTGGTGATCACGCAGCCGTCGCCTTGATCATCGACGGCGACCACGTTGGTCGTCTCCGCTCGCCGGTCCGGCGCCCGCAGCGCCGCGATCAAGGCCAGGGCCGAGGCCGGATCGGTCAGCGGATCGCCGCTCATCCCCGCGGCCGCGTCCTGCAGGGTGCCGAGCACGTCATCAAGATCATCACCACGGGCGTGCACCGTGTAGCCGTCGACCCGGACCGCCGTCGGGACCGATTCGATCACCGTGTAGGCATCGAGATCCGCCTGGCTCAGCGCCCCGCCGTCGGCGACCGCGGCGACCAGCGCATCCGCGTACACGCCGTGATAGAAGGCGCCGGGATCGGTGATCAACAGCTCGTACGCGCGATGGTGATCGACGTGCCGCAAGGGATCTCCGGCCTGGAGCAGTGATCCGTCGGCCCGCTGGTAGACCTGCGTGCCCTGCCCGACGCACATCGCCGCTGTGACTGCCGGCAACAGCGCGGCGTGGGCCGGCGAGAACGGCGTACCGTAGGACGCCTCCAGGCCCGGGGCGACGACGTCGGCCCAGGGCAGCCGACCCCAGTTCCGCCACAGATGATGGGCCCCGGCCGGCACTCCGGGCACGGCCACGGTCCCCGGACCGATCTCGTACGGCACCCGCTGCCCGACGAAGATCACCTCGATCGCGGTGCCCGGCCCGGCCTGCTCGCCTCCGACACCCGGCACGCTGACGAAGAAGTCCACACAGCGCACCTGGCGCGACGCGGCGTCGTACAAGGTGGCGAACCCGCCGCCGGCCAGTCCGGTGAAGATCGTCTCGGCGGCACAGCTCACGAGCATCATCGCAACCGCCGCATCGACCGCGTTCCCACCGCGGGCGAGCACTTCGGCGCCGGCCTGCGCGGTCGAGCGGTGTCCGGCGGCGACGCCGGGTGGGATCTTCACCGGCCACAGTCTAGGAGGATGGGTTTGACGCCCGCCGGGGTCGAACCGCAGTCGACCCGGACCGGTCGACGCGGCCGTGACAGTTGTCATCGGCGCATCGTGACAGCAGCTATCGCCCGATCACGACGCCCGGGCGCACGCTGGATCCATGACCACGAACCACGTCGCGATGCCATTCAGCCCAGCCGTGGACCACGCGGACCAGGCCACGGCGCCGGCCATCGTGCTCTCGGCGCTGAGCAAGTCCTACCAGGAAGTGCGAGCGGTCCGGGGGCTCGATCTGAGCATCGCGCCGGGCGAGATCGTCGCCATGCTCGGCCCGAACGGCGCCGGCAAGTCCACCACCAACGAAATGATCTTGGGCATGGTGCGGCCGGACGCGGGCCGGGTCAAAGTGTTCGGCCACGATCCGATCGAGGCCGTACGCCAGGGCCGGGTCGGCGCCATGCTGCAGGCGGGAGCGTTGCTGCACGACGCCACCGTGCGCGACGTGCTCCGGCTGATGCGGGGACTGCACGCCCATCCGTTGGCCATGGACGAGATCATCGAGCGCGCCGATCTGGCCGGGTTCCTGACCACCAAGACCGACAAGCTCTCCGGCGGTCAGGCCCAGCGGCTGCGCTATGCGCTCGCGATCATGCCCGACCCGGAATTGTTGATCTTGGACGAACCCACGGTCGGGATGGACGTGGAGATCCGCCGGTCGTTCTGGCGGTCGATGCGGGACTTCACCGCCAACGGCCGGACGGTGTTGTTCGCCACGCACTATCTCGACGAGGCCGACGCGGTCGCCGATCGCATCGTGGTGCTCGCCAACGGCCGGCTGGTGGCCGACGGCACGGGAGCGGAGATCAAGGCACGGGTCGCGGGTCGAACGATCAGTGTCGACGCCGACAGTGTCTCCCGCAGTGAGCTCGACCAGCTCCCCGGCCTCGTCAAGATCAGCGAGCTCGGAGCCCGGCTCCTCATTCATGCCAGTGATTCCGATGCGGCGTTGCGAGCCCTCCTGCAGCGCTCGCCCCACGCCCGCGACGTCGAGGTGACCTCGGCCAAGCTCGAGGACGCCTTCCTCGCCCTCACCGCAGCGGCGCCGGCCACCCCCGCCACACCCACCACCCTTAGCGACCGCGGCGCTCGCGCCGGCCAGGAGTGATCATGAGCAGCACCACGATCGACCGTCCCACCGTCGGCCCGCGACTGTCCCCGGCCGTGCACTACACCGTCCGCAGTACGTTGCTGACCGCGAAGAACTTCGGCTTCGTGATCTTCTCGCTCGCCATGCCGGTGATCTTGTACGTGGTGTTCTCCCGGATGTACGGAGCGGCCACCGATGACAGTGGGATCAACTGGTCGGCGGTGATCATGGTCTCGATGGCGGCCTACGGGTCCCTCGGGGCGGCCATGAGCGGCGGCGCGCAGCTGGCGGTGGAACGGCGCTCCGGATGGTTCCGCCAGCTCAGCATCACGTCGTTGCCCCCGCGGTCGTTCCTGTGGGCGAAAGCGGCCGTGATCATGCTGATCGTCCTCCCGGCGCTGATCCTGGTCTTCAGCGCGGGCTACCTGATCGGCGGGGTCCGCGCACCGTTGGTCGACTGGCTCGCCTCGCTCGGATTGATGTGGCTGTCCCTGGTGCCGCTGGCGGTGCTGGGCATCGTGATCGGCGTCTGGGTCAAGGCCGAGGTCGTCCAGGGACTGACCACGCTACTGCTCCTGCTGCTCTCCATGCTCGGCGGATTGTGGTTCCCGGTGCAGATCATGCCGCCGGTGATGCAGACGGTGGCGCATGCGTTGCCCTCGTACTGGGTGGCCGAGCTCGGGCGGTATCCCTTCCTTCCCGCAGGCGCCTTCCCGTGGACCGGAATCTGGGTGTTGGTCGGCTGGAGCGCGGTCCTGACGGTGGTCGGCGCGCTGGGCTATCGTCGGGCTGCTGCCACCAGCAAGCGCTGACGGAAGGAGCCGAAGGTGATCGGCAGGGCCGGACCGGCGCGTACGCCGCGGGCGAGCTTCGACGAGTGTGAGGACCCGTACGCCGCGCCGGGCGCCGCCAAGGGGCCGGCCGCCCAGCCGCCGTGGACGGTCCGACGCGGCCGGCAGAACCTGTTGTGGATCTATGTGTCCGGCCTGGTCTTCCTGGTCTTCTCGGTGGTCAGCCTGCTGGACGGCGAGGTCGACGCCCGCCACACCGTGATCGGCGGCGTGCAGATCGCGCTGATCGCGATCGCGTACGTGTTCAGCGCTTGGGTGTGCGACGGGTCGATCCGGGTGCGCTGGGCGTACGTCCTCGGCTTCGCCGCGCTGCTCGGCTCGACGGCTGTCGTCTGGGGTTGGAGTTTCGCCAACAACGGTGTCTATCTGGCGATCATGCTCGCCACGTTGATCCCCTGGCGGCAGTCGCGGGTGGCCATTCCGGTGCTTGGGATCTTCCTCGCCGCCGTGGCGGGGATCAGCGGCAATCTGTCCCCGGTCTACATCGCGGTGATCGGTGTCGGCGTCGGCTTGGCCACGGCCACCGGCATCGAATCGGGGCGGGTGGCCCACAAATTGGCCCGGGCCGAGCAACGGGTGTCGGTGCTCGCCCTGGCCGCCGAGCGGGAGCGCATCGGCCGCGATCTCCACGACATCCTCGGGCACTCGCTGACCGCCATCTCGATCAAGTCCGGCCTGGCCGCGAAGCTCGTTGATCACGATCCGGAGGCGGCCAAGGAACAACTGAGCGAGGTCTCCGCCGTGGCCCGCCAGGCCCTCGCCGATGTGCGGGCGACCGCATCGGGATTCCGCCAGGTGCGGGTGGCCGCGGAGTTGGCCAGCTCCCGGTCGGTGCTGCTGGCGGCCGGCATCGAAGCGGAGGTGCCGACAGCCATCGAGCCGATGTCGGATCAGCTCAGCGAGCTCTTCGGCTACGTGATCCGTGAGGCCGTGACCAATGTCGTCCGGCACAGCGAGGCGACGACCTGCACGATCACCGTCGATCGCGCCCAGGTCAGGGTCGCTGACGACGGGCGCGGCTTCTCCCGGTCGCGCCGACGCTCCGGACTGGTCGGGCTGGACGAACGGATCACGGCCGCGGGAGGCACCTTGGAGGTCACCTCGACGCCGGGAGCAGGCACCGTGATCACCGTGCGGGCTCCGGTGTCGGCAAGCGGATCGCGACCGGCGGTCGAGGCGGTGCGCGCATGATCAGGGTGTTGCTCGCCGATGATCAAGCCTTGATCCGCGAGGCCTTCGCCGCCCTGCTGCAGCTCGAACCCGATCTCGAGGTCGTCGGTCAGGCGGCAACCTGCGCGGCAGTGGTGGATCTGGCCCAGGAGGCACGGCCGGACGTGGTGTTGATGGACGTCCAGATGCCCAGCGGTGGTGGATCGCTGGGCGACGGGATTGCCGCCACCGGCAAGATCATCTCGACGTCGCCCGGCGTCCGGGTGATCATCCTGACCACGTTCGGGCGGCCCGGGTATCTGCGTCGGGCCATGGAGGCCGGTGCGGTGGGCTTCATGGTGAAGGACGCGCCGGCGGATCAGTTGATCGAGGGCATCCGGCGGGTTCATCGCGGCTTGCGGGTGGTCGATCCCGCCCTGGCGGCCGACAGTCTCAGTCTCGGCGCCTCGCCGTTGACCGACCGGGAGACCGAGGTGCTGGCCGCGGCGGCCCGGGGCGGCTCGACCGGGGTGATCGCGGCCAAGGTCTATCTGTCCGAGGGCACGGTGCGCAACCACCTGTCCTCGGCGATGGGCAAGCTCGGTGCGGCCACCCGGGCCGAGGCGGTCCGGATGGCGACCGAGAACGGCTGGCTCAGCTGAAGGTTCGGGAGATTCGGCGTCGGGGTCGGCAGCGGGTTTGCGGCGAGCGGCCTGGTTCCCGGAGAAGATCACGGTCGCGCCACGTATCCGAATCGCCTGTCACGCACTCCTGAACAGCGATAGCGTGCGGATGCACCCTCGGGGATCGGCAAAATGGCAACGGAGATGGGGAGTCCACGTGAAGGCCCTGAAGATTCTCGGGATCGTGTTCGGCATCATCTTGTTGTTGACCGGCGGAGCGCTGCTCGCCGGCTCGGCCCTGGCCGGCAAGGGCAATGACCTGATTTCCGAGCAGATGGCCAAGCAGGGCCTGTCCGGTCCGGCACAGGGAACCGTCACCGACATCGTGGATCCCACGAACAAGATCTACTCGGTCACCTTCACCGATGACCAGGGCGCCGAGCAGTCGGCGCAGGCCTACAGCTCGCTGCCCAGCGCGTCCGCGGTCGGCGACAAGGTCTCGGTGTACTACCAGAAGGACGATCCGAGCGTCGCGGTGATCGCCGCCATCCCGGGAGCGGGCACGCTTGACGACATCGGTTCGGGACTCCGGATCGGCGGCATCGCCTGCCTGATCGTCGGGGCGCTGATGCTGATCGGCGGCATCGTCGGTCTCAAGATGGGCAAGAAGACACCGGCCCTGACCGCGGGACCGTACGGCGCCGGCCAGCCGCCGAACTACCCGAACCAGCAGCAGTACGCGCCCCCGCCCCCGCCGCCCGGTCAGGGATATCAGCCGCCACCGTCTCCCGCGGGCTATCAGCCGCAGCAGTACGGCAGCCAAGGCTGGCAGCCGCAGCAGCCCGCGGGTCAGGGGCAACCGCCCGGTCAAGGCCAGCCGCTGCAGCCGGGACAGGGTCAGCAGTACCCGCAGCAACCCGGCCAGGGTCAGCAGTATCCGCCGCAATCCGGCCAGGGTCAGGCGTATCCGCCGCAGGGCCAGCAGTACCCGCCCCCACCCGGCCAGGGTCAGGCGTACCCACCGCAGGGTCCGCCCTCGGCCCAATAGGCCGCCCCTTCCGCCCGGTCATTGACCCCCGCTCGCCGTCTCAGGACGGCAGGCGGGGGTTTGTCCGTCCCGGCCTTTCGAACGTTTCGCCACCTGCGATGGGAAACGCGCGCCGATCGGCCGTGCGAGCCACGGTTTGGACGGCTGCGATGACGAACGTACGCTCCAGAGGGTCGGCCGTGAGGCGACCAAGGGGTCGGCGGAGTGCTGGGAACCCCTCGACTTGATCCGCTCGGTCGTCTCTGACAGAATCGTCAGGTTGCTCCGACGGGGTCGCCGGGATTTGCTGCGTAGTACACGCGCAGCAGGTCGCACCGTGAGACTCCATCGCTCGGCTCGTCTGGACACCTGGTTCACGAGGGCTGGGCCACCTCCTCACAGCACACGTGTGTCGTGGTTTGGTGCGTGCGTGCCGTGCCGCGAGGTATCCGACACGCCCGACCTCGGGGGTCGGAGCAACGAGCACGAAACAGCAGACCAGACGTAGAAACCAAGAAGTATCCAGACGTAGAAGAGGACGAACTGTGGCGGGACAAAAGATCCGCATCAGGCTCAAGGCCTACGACCACGAGGTCATCGACTCGTCGGCGCGCAAGATCGTCGACACGGTGACCCGGACTGGTGCGAAGGTTGCCGGCCCGGTGCCGTTGCCCACGGAGAAGAACGTGTTCTGCGTGATCCGCTCTCCGCACAAGTACAAGGACAGCCGGGAGCACTTCGAGATGCGAACGCACAAGCGGCTGATCGACATCATCGACCCGACCCCCAAGACCGTTGACTCCTTGATGCGCCTCGACCTCCCGGCCGGTGTCGACATCGAGATCAAGCTCTGAGGACGAAAGAACAATGAGCGCCACCAAGATTGAACGCAAAGTGAAGGGACTGCTGGGCACCAAGCTCGGCATGACCCAGCTCTGGGATGCGAACAACCGCGTCGTCCCGGTGACCGTCGTGCAGGCCGGCCCCTGTGTCGTGACCCAGGTCCGGACGCCGGCTTCCGACGGCTACTCCGCGGTCCAGTTGGGCTTCGGCGGGGTGAAGGCCAAGCAGGTCACCAAGCCGGACGCCGGTCACTTCGAAAGGGCCGGGGTCACCCCGCGCAAGCATCTCGTCGAGATCCGCACCAACGACGCCAGCGAGTTCACCCTCGGGCAGGAGCTGACCGCCGAGGTCTTCGCTGCCGAGGAGATCGTCGACGTGACCGGCGTGAGCAAGGGCAAGGGGACCGCCGGCGTCATGAAGCGGCACGGCTTCCATGGTCTGCGCGCCAGCCACGGTGTGCACCGCAAGCACCGCTCGCCGGGCTCCATCGGTGGCTGCGCCACCCCCGGGCGGGTGTTCAAGGGCCTCAAGATGGCGGGCCGGATGGGTGTCGACCGGGTCACGGTGCAGAACCTGACCGTGCACGCCGTCGACGTCGAGCGCGGACTGATCTTGATCAAGGGCGCGATTCCGGGCAACAAGGGTGGCCTGGTCATCCTGCGCAGCGCGGCCAAGAAGGGAGACCCTGCGTGAGCACCATCGACATCTATGACGCTTCCGGTAAGACGACCGGCACCGCCGAGTTGCCGGCCGAGCTGTTCGACGTCACCGCCAACATCCCGCTGATCCACCAGGTCGTGGTGGCCCAGCTGGCCGCGGCCCGTCAGGGCACCCACTCCACCAAGACCCGGGGCGACGTCCGCGGCGGTGGCAAGAAGCCGTACCGGCAGAAGGGCACCGGCCGCGCCCGTCAGGGTTCGATCCGGTCGCCGCAGTTCGCCGGCGGCGGTATCGCCCACGGCCCGCACCCGCACGGGTACGCCCAGCGCACGCCCAAGAAGATGATTGCCGCCGCACTGCGCGGCGCGCTGTCGGACCGGGCTCGCGACGGCCGCGTACACGTGATCAGCGATCTGACCTTCGGTGATGCCCCGTCGACGAGGACCGCGCTCGCGGCGCTCAAGGCCGTCGCCACCTCCGAGAAGGTGCTGGTCGTCATCCACCGCGATGAGGATCTGGCCTGGCTGAGCCTGCGCAACGCGATCTCCGTGCACGCTATCGCCGTCGACCAGCTCAACGCGTACGACGTGCTGGTCAACGACGAGGTCGTGTTCACCGCCACCGCGCTCAACGCGTACGTGGCCGGCCCGACCAGTGGGAAGTCGGTCAAGGCCGTCGCCCTCGAGTCGGAGACCTTCGCCGAGCCGAGCAACGAAGAGCTGGCAGCCGAGTCGGTGGGGGAATCCGCCGAGCCGAGCATCGCCGAGGTCGAGGCCACCGCTTCGTCGATCGCCACGATCGCCACGATCACCGAGCCGGCCGAAGCCGAGGTGGACACCGATGAGGTCGAGACCGATGAGGTCGAGACGGGCGAATACGCCGGGTCGTTCCGGGGCGAGGAGCCGCCCGCCGGCTTCGAGATCAAGGGCAACGAGGACTCGATGAAGTTCCATTCGCCCGAGTCGCCGTATTACAGCCGCACCGTCGCCGAGGTCTGGTTCGACTCCGTCGAGTCGGCCGAGGCCGCTGGATTCGAGAGCGCCCAAGGCGACGAGGGCGCCGAGGAGAGTGACGCGAAGTGAGCCCCACCGAGCACAGCGAGGTTGCCAAATGAGCACGATCAAGATCCGCGACCACCGCGACATCCTGCTCGCCCCCGTGGTGAGCGAGAAGTCGTACGCGCTGCTGGACGAGAACAAGTACACGTTCCTGGTGGCCCCCGAGGCCAACAAGACCGAGATCAAGATTGCCGTCGAGACGGTGTTCAAGGTCAAGGTCACTGGGGTGAACACGCTCAATCGGCAGGGCAAGAAGCGGCGTACGCGCTCGGGCTTCGGGAAGCGTCCCGACACCAAGCGGGCCATCGTGACCGTCGCCGACGGTGAGCGCATCGACATCTTCTCCGCACCAGCCGGCTGAGACAGCGATCAACCCAGACTTGATGAACCCAGACTTGATGACCAAGGACTGATTGAACATGGCAATCCGTAAGTACAAGCCGACTACCCCGGGCCGTCGTGGCTCGAGCGTGGCCGACTTCGCTGAGATCACCCGCTCCACGCCGGAGAAGTCGCTGCTCGTCCCGAGCCCGAAGACCGGCGGCCGCAACAACACCGGCCGGATCACCACCCGGCACATCGGTGGCGGTCACAAGCAGGCTTACCGGCTCGTCGACTTCAAGCGGTACGACAAGGACGGGGTGCCGGCCAAGGTCGCGCACATCGAGTACGACCCGAACCGCACCGCGCGCATCGCGTTGCTGCACTACGCCGACGGGGAGAAGCGCTACATCATCGCCCCCGAGGGTCTTCGCCAGGGCTCGGCCGTCGAGGCCGGGGAGGGCGCCGACATCAAGTTCGGCAACAACCTGCCGCTGCGCAACATCCCGGTCGGCACGACGATCCACGCCGTGGAGCTGCGTCCGGGTGGCGGAGCCAAGCTCGGCCGCTCGGCCGGGGCGAGCATCCAGCTGGTCGCCCGCGAGGGCAAGAACGCCACGCTGCGGATGCCGTCCGGGGAGATGCGGATGGTCGACGTTCGCTGCCGCGCCACGATCGGCGAGGTCGGCAACGCCGAGCAGTCCAACATCAACTGGGGCAAGGCCGGCCGTAACCGCTGGAAGGGTCGTCGCCCGACCGTCCGCGGTGTGGCCATGAACCCCATCGACCACCCGCACGGTGGCGGTGAGGGCAAGACGTCCGGTGGACGTCACCCGGTCTCGCCGTGGGGCCAGCCTGAGGGCCGGACCCGCGACAAGAACAAGGCGAGCTCTCGGATGATCATCCGCCGCCGCAAGTCCGGCAAGAAGCGCTGAGTCGAAAGCCTTGAAGAGGAAGCACTGAGATATGCCACGCAGCCTGAAGAAGGGCCCGTTCGTCGACGACCATCTGGCAAAGAAGGTCGCAGTCCAGAACGGGGCCGGTACCAAAACTGTGATCAAGACCTGGTCACGCCGCTCGATGATTGTGCCCGACATGATCGGCCACACCATCGCGGTGCACGACGGCCGCAAGCACGTGCCGGTCTTCGTGACCGACTCGATGGTGGGCCACAAGCTCGGAGAGTTCGCTCCCACGCGGACCTTCAGGGGCCACATCAAGGACGACCGGAAGTCGCGCCGCCGCTGAGGCGGGGCGAAGCAGACAAAGGAAGCTGAAACAGATGAGCAAGGACAAGGACTCGCGTCCCAGCCGCCGCAAGGCGTTGCTCGGCGACCGTCCCGGTTCGTACGCCATTGCGCGACAGGTCCGGATCTCGCCGACGAAGGTGCGGCGGGTGCTGGATCTGGTCCGCGGGATGAACGTCGCCGACGCCCTGAACACGTGTCAGTTCGCGCCGCAGGCCGCGGCCGAGCCGCTCTACAAGGTGATTGCCAGTGCCGTGGCGAACGCCGGGCAGACTGACAACCTCCGACGCGACGACCTGTACATCTCGCAGGCCTTCGTGGACGAGGGCGTCACCATGCGCCGGATCCGCCCGCGGGCCAAGGGCAGCGCAAGCCGGATCCTCAAGCGGTCCAGCCACATCACCGTCGTCGTCGAGCCCAGGGAGAACTGACATGGGTCAAAAGATCAACCCGTACGGCTTCCGTCTCGGCATCAGCACCGACCACAAGAGTCGTTGGTACGCCGACAAGCTGTACTCGAGCTACATCGGCGAGGACGTCAAGATCCGCAAGCTGCTGGTCAAGGGCCTCGAACGGGCCGGCATCTCGTCGGTGGAGATCGAGCGCACCCGCGATCGGGTCCGCGTCGACATCTACACCGCCCGTCCGGGCATCGTGATCGGCCGTAACGGCGCCGAGGCCGAGCGCGTCCGCGGCGAACTGGAGAAGCTGACCGGCAAGCAGGTCCAGCTGAACATCCTCGAGGTCAAGAACCCCGAGATCGACTCGCAGCTCGTCGCCCAGGGTGTGGCTGAGCAGCTCGCCTCACGCGTGCAGTTCCGGCGGGCCATGCGCAAGGCGCAGCAGAGCGCGATGCGCGGCGGCGCCCAGGGCATCCGGATCCAGTGCTCCGGTCGTCTCGGCGGCGCCGAGATGAGCCGTTCGGAGTTCTACCGCGAGGGTCGGGTCCCGCTGCACACGCTGCGGGCCGACATCGACTACGGCTTCTACGAGGCCAAGACGACCTTCGGCCGGATCGGCGTGAAGGTCTGGATCTACAAGGGTGACGTCTCCGGCACCCGGACCGAGCGGGCGGCGCAGAAGGCGGCGCGCAACGCGGCCGGTGGCCGCTCCCGTCCGGGTCGTGGTGACCGTCCGGGTCGTGGCGACCGTCCGCAGCGGGGCGATCGTCCCGAGCGCGGTGGACGGCGTCGCACCGACGGTGCGCCCGAGTCGGTTCGCACCGACGGTGCGCCCGAGTTCGCGGCACCCGAGTCGGCTGCACCCGAGTCGGCGGCGCCGGATTTGGTGCGCGCCGAAGGAGCCGACGCGCCCGTCGTGACTCCGGTGGCTGCGGCCGCTCCCGTCGAGTCGGGTCAGGAGGCCTGATCATGCTCGTACCTCGCAAGGTCAAGTTCCGTAAGCAGCACCACCCCAAGCGGACCGGTGCGGCCAAGGGCGGCACCGCGTTGGCGTTCGGTGATTTCGGTATCCAGGCGCTCGAGGCGACCTACCTGACCAACCGTCAGATCGAGTCGGCCCGTATCGCGATGACCCGTCACATCAAGCGTGGCGGCAAGGTGTGGATCAACGTCTACCCCGACCGCCCGCTGACCAAGAAGCCGGCCGAGACCCGGATGGGTTCCGGCAAGGGTTCGCCGGAGTGGTGGATCGCCAACATCAAGCCGGGCCGGGTGCTCTTCGAGCTCTCCGGTGTGGACGAGACCGTCGCCCGCGAGGCGATGCGGTTGGCAATTCACAAGCTGCCGATGAAGGCGCGCTTCATCAAGCGCGATACAGGTGAGATCTGATGGCCAAGGTTGCAACCGCCGCCGAGCTGCGCGGCCTGACCCGCGACGAGCTCAACACCAAGGTGACCGAGTTGAAGGAGGAGCTGTTCACGCTCCGCTTCTCCGCGGCCACCGGTCAGCTGGAGTCGCACGGTCGGCTCCGCGCCGTACGCAAGGACATCGCCCGGATCTACACGGTGCTCACCGAGCGTGAGCTCGGCATCGTGGACGATCCTGACGCAGAGGAAGTCAACTGATGAGTGAAACTGTCAACGAGTCGCCAGAGACTCACGATCCCGAGCGCGGTCGCCGCAAGGTCCGCGAGGGTTATGTGGTCGGCGACAAGATGGACAAGACCGTCGTCGTCGCGGTCGAGGATCGGGTCAAGCACCGGCTGTACGGCAAGGTGCTCCGACAGACCGCGCGCCTGAAGGTGCACGACGAGAACAACAGCGCCGGAGTCGGCGATCGCGTACGCGTGATGGAGACCCGCCCGCTCAGCGCCACCAAGCGCTGGCGGCTCGTCGAGATCCTCGAAAAGGCCAAGTAACAACGCCGAGTTGTCAGCGGAGGTCGTCGCCAGGGCGACGACCCACGCTGACAAGTCAGAGAGAAAGAGCTTCAGATGATTCAGCAGGAGTCGCGGCTGAAGGTCGCCGACAACACGGGTGCCAAGGAGATCTTGTGCATCCGGGTGCTCGGCGGTTCCGGTCGTCGTTACGCCGGCATCGGTGACGTCATTGTCGCCACCGTCAAGGACGCCATCCCGGGCGGCAATGTCAAGAAGGGCGAGGTCGTCAAGGCGGTCATCGTCCGCACCGTCAAGGAGCGGCGTCGCGCCGACGGTTCCTACATCAAGTTCGACGAGAACGCTGCGGTGATCTTGAAGAGCGACGGCGAGCCGCGTGGCACCCGTATCTTCGGCCCAGTGGGTCGCGAGCTCCGCGAGAAGCGCTTCATGCGCATCATCTCGCTCGCACCAGAGGTGATTTGAGAGTCATGGTTACCAAGACAACCCAGAACAAGACAACACAGAACAAGCTGCACGTCCGCAAGGGCGACCGCGTGAAGGTGATCGCGGGCAAGGACAAGGGTGTCGTCGGTGAGGTCATCGCCGTCCATCCCGAGCGCAACAAGGTGACGGTCGCCGGCGTCAACATCGTCAAGCGGCACCTGAAGGACAGCGCGGCCCAGCCGCAGGCCCGTCAGACCACCAAGGGCGGCATCGTCTCCTCCGAAGCGCCGATCCATGCGTCGAACGTCCAGCTCGTGGTGAAGAACGACCAGGGCGCCGAGGTGGTGACCCGCATCGGCTACGACCGGGCCGAGGTCACCAAGCGCCGGCCCGACGGCTCTGAGTACAGCTCGACCCGCAGCGTGCGTATCGCCCGGGTCACCGGAGAGGAAATCTGATGACGGCGACCACGACCGAGCCCCGCGCTCTGCCGCGGCTCAAGCAGCGCTACCGCGAAGAGATCGTGAAGGCGTTGCAGGACGAGTTCAAGATCCCCAACGTCATGCAAATCCCCGGTCTGACCAAGATCGTGGTGAACATGGGTGTCGGCGACGCTGCCCGCGACTCCAAGGTGATCGACGGGGCCGTTCGCGACCTGACCACCATCACTGGTCAGAAGCCGCAGACGACCAAGGCGCGGAAGTCGATCGCCCAGTTCAAGCTGCGCGAGGGCATGCCCATCGGCTGTCACGTGACGCTGCGCGGCGACCGGATGTGGGAGTTCGCCGACCGGTTGCTGACTCTCGCGCTGCCCCGCATCCGTGACTTCCGCGGCCTGTCGCCGAAGCAGTTCGACGGCAACGGGAACTACACGTTCGGTCTCAACGAGCAGGTCATGTTCCACGAGATCGACCAGGACCGGATTGACCGGGTACGCGGCATGGACATCACGTTCGTGACCACGGCCACGACCGACGACGAGGGCCGGGCGCTGTTGCGCCACCTGGGCTTCCCGTTCCGGGCGAACTGAGAGAGGCAGAACAGACATGGCAAAGACAGCGCTCAAGGTCAAGCAGGCCCGCAAGCCCAAGTTCGCCGTACGCGCGTACACCCGGTGCCAGAAGTGCGGTCGGCCCAAGGCCGTCTACCGCAAGTTCGGGCTGTGCCGCGTGTGCCTTCGGGACATGGCTCACAAGGGCGAGCTCCCCGGCATTACCAAGTCCAGCTGGTGACGCGTTGATCATCGGAACCGCGATGAGGGGCACCTCCTCGCAACCATCCGCCCTCGCAGGCTCGGGCTCCCGCCAGGCCCATCCACGCTCGGCGGCACCCCTCCGACGCAATTCCGATGATCAACCCACAACTGTCGTCTCGGCGGCGCCAGCCGCTCGAGGATCATCTGAATAACGGAGTAGGTCCGGAGACGGAAACCACTTCGAGAGAGAAGTTCCATTCATGACCATGACAGATCCGATTGCGGACATGTTGACGCGGGTGCGAAACGCCAATCAGGCGTACCACGACACTGCCGTCATGCCGCACAGCAAGATCAAGGTTGGCATCGCCGAGATCTTGGTCGACGAGGGCTACATCGCCTCATTCGCGGTGAACGAGCCGGCTGAGGGTGAGGTCGGCAAGACCTTGGCGATCAACCTCAAGTACGGCCAGAACCGGGAGCGCTCGATCGCCGGCGTCCGCCGCATCTCCAAGCCCGGCCTTCGGGTGTACGCGAAGTCGACCGGCCTGCCCAAGGTGCTCGGCGGCCTCGGCATCGCGATCATCTCGACGTCCCAGGGTCTGTTGACCGACAAGATGGCACACCGGACGGGCGTGGGCGGCGAAGTCGTCGCGTACGTCTGGTGACCGGCGAGACTCCAGAGAGGTAGAGAACATGTCACGCATTGGCAGGCTCCCTGTCGCGGTCCCGTCCGGCGTCGAGGTCAGCCTCGATGGCCAGCAGGTCTCCGTCAAGGGTCCGAAGGGCACGCTGCAGCACATCGTCAAGGAACCGATCACCGTGGGGCGCGCCGACAGCGGCGAGCTCGAGGTGTCGCGCCCGAACGACGAGCGCGTCAGCAAGTCGCTGCACGGCCTGACCCGGACGTTGGTGGCCAACATGGTCACCGGCGTCACCGATGGCTATGAGAAGAAGCTCGAGATCGTCGGCGTCGGGTACCGCGTCATCTCCAAGGGGCCGACGGAGCTCGAGTTCGCGCTCGGCTTCAGTCACCCGGTGAAGGTGACCGCCCCCGAGGGCATCACATTCAACGTCGAAGCGCCGACCCGGTTCTCGGTGATCGGCATCGACAAACAGCGGGTCGGTGAAGTTGCGGCCAACATCCGCAAGATCCGCAAGCCCGAGCCGTACAAGGGCAAGGGAGTTCGGTACGCGGGCGAGCGCGTCCGTCGCAAGGTCGGAAAGGCTGGTAAGTGATATGGGTGTCTCACTGTCATCGCACAAGGGCACAGCGGCCAAGACCCGCTCGCGGCTGCGGCGTCAGCTGCGTGGCCGGAAGAAGATCTTCGGCAGCACGGAGCGTCCGCGGCTGGTCATCACCCGGTCGGCGCGGCACATCAGCGCTCAGGTGATCGACGACGTCGCCGGCCGCACGTTGGCCTCGGCCTCCACGATGGAGGGCGACCTCCGCACCGCGTCGGGCGACAAGTCCGAGAAGGCCAAGCAGGTCGGCGGCCTGGTCGCCGAGCGGGCCAAGGCGGCGGGCGTGGAGAGCGTGGTCTTCGACCGCGCAGGCAACAAGTACCACGGCCGGATCGCCTCACTGGCCGACGGGGCCCGCGATGCGGGCCTGAGTTTCTAAAAGCACGACGAGAGATAGGAAGCGATATGAGTGGAAACCAGCGCCGCGGTGGCGGTGCCGGTGGTGACCGTCGCGGCCGTGACGATCGTCGTGGCCAGCAGGCGGAGAAGAGCAACTACATCGAGCGGGTCGTCGCGATCAACCGGGTGGCCAAGGTCGTCAAGGGTGGCCGGCGGTTCAGCTTCACCGCGCTCGTGGTCGTCGGCGACGGCGACGGCACGGTAGGCGTCGGCTACGGGAAGGCCAAGGAGGTGCCCGCGGCGATCGCCAAGGGGGTCGAGGAGGCGAAGAAGCACTTCTTCGCCGTGCCACGGATCCAGGGCACCATCCCACACCCGGTCCAGGGTGAGAAGGCGGCCGGCGTGGTCATGTTGCGCCCGGCGTCCCCGGGTACCGGCGTCATCGCCGGTGGCTCGGCCCGCGCGGTGCTGGAGTGTGCCGGCGTACACGACGTGCTGGCCAAGTCGCTCGGCTCGACCAACGCGATCAACGTGGTGCACGCCACGGTGGCTGCGCTGCAGGGACTCGAGCAGCCGGAGCAGGTCGCGAAGCGTCGTGGCAAGTCCGTCGAGGATGTCACCCCGGCCGCGATCCTGCGGGCTCGCGCGGAGGTGGCTTCCTGATGGTCCAGCTCAAGGTCCGCCAGATCAAAAGTGGTGTGGGCGGCAAGCAGAATCAGCGGGACACGCTGCGGACCCTCGGTCTGAAGCGGATCGGCGACGAGTCGCTTCGCGAGGATCGTCCTGAGGTACGCGGCATGATCAACACGGTCTCCCACTTGGTGACCGTGGAGGAGGTCGACTGACATGGCACTGAAGGTTCATCATCTGCGGCCGGCGCCTGGCGCCAAAACCGCAAAGACCCGGGTCGGCCGTGGTGAAGGTGGCAAGCGCGGCAAGACCGCCGGCCGCGGCACCAAGGGCACGGGCGCACGGAAGAACACTCCCGAGAATTTCGAGGGTGGCCAGATGCCGATGCACATGCGGGTCCCGAAGCTGCGTGGCTTCAAGAACCCGTTCCGCGTCGAGTACCAGGTCGTCAACCTGTCCAAGCTGGGGGAGCTCTTCCCGCAGGGCGGGACGGTGGGCGTCGAGGATCTCGTCGGGGCCGGTGCGGTCCGCGCCGGACTGCCGGTCAAGATCCTGGGCACCGGTGACATCTCGGTTCCGGTCCAGGTGAGCGTTGACGCGTTCTCCGCGTCGGCCAAGGCCAAGATCGCCGCCGCCGGTGGGAGCGTTACCGAGCTCTGAGTCGACTCGAACGTACTGTTCAGGACCCAGCTGACCTTGAGGTCGGCTGGGTTCTGGCCTCTCTGGCGATCAGTGTATTGGGCTGATTCCGGGCGTAATTGGTGTCTGACTCTTGTCACCTCGGAAGAAACTCCCCTAGGGTGCCGGGAGATCACCGTCCGCGTCCGCGGTCGCGTGGCACCGGCCACTGAGGAGTTTCATCGTGCGCAGGACAGCCATTGCTCTACTTGGGTTCGGTCTGGCGATCGGATTGACCGCTGCGGGAGGTGGATCGGCGCACGCAAATCCCGACGACGGTGCGTCCAAGCCGGTGCCGAAAGCGGCGGCCCCAGCCCCCGTCAGCGACGACACCGCTGGCCCCCAGGAGGACAAGCGCCGGGCGTTGCGCGAGCGGGCGATCCGGATGGTGCTGAACGGCCAGCGCAAGGTCCAGACGATCAATGGCTCGCGGGTGGTCAAGGTCGGCCAGCAGCGAGCGCCGCTCACGGCGGCGCAACGAGCCAAGGTGCGGGCGGGCCAGCATGTCAAGGCGAAGTTGGTCGACCAGTACGTCGAGGTGTCGCGCGAGCGGACCGACAAGATCTTCGTGGTGCTGGCCGAGTTCGGCAACGAGCGACACCCCAGCTACCCCGACCAGGACACCGATCCGAACACCCCCGGGCCGGCGACTTTCGAGGGTCCGCTGCACAATGCCATTCCGCAGCCGGATCGGACCACTGACAACAGCACCATCTGGCAGCCCGACTACAGCGCGGAGTACTTCCGCCAGCTCTACTTCGGGACCAAGTCCGGCGTGCAGTCCCTCAAGACCTTCTACGAGGCGCAGTCGTCGGGTCGCTATTCGGTCGACGGAATGGTCACCGATTGGGTGAAGGTCCGGTACAACGAAGCCCGTTACGGCCGGAGCAACGGCTTCCCGTGCGCGGCCAATGTGTGCTCCAACACCTCGAATCTGCTCCAGGATGCGGTCGCTCAATGGGTGATCGAGCAGCAGAACGCGGGTCAGACCGCCGCCCAGATCAAGGCCAAACTCAGCACGTACGACGTATGGGATCGCTACGACTACGACGGTGATGGCAACTTCAACGAGCCGGACGGCTACCTCGACCACTTCCAGGTGGTGCACGCGGGCGGCGATCAGGCCGACGGTGATCCCTCTCAGGGCGAGGATGCGATCTGGTCGCATCGGTCCAGGGCGTTCGTCAATCAGACCAGCGGCCCCGACACCGTCAAGCTCGGCGGATTTCAGATCGGGTCCACCGGCCTCTGGATCTCCGACTACACCATCCAGCCCGAGAACGGCGGCCGGTCGGTGTTCGCCCACGAATACGCGCACGATCTCGGACTGCCGGACCTGTACGACACGTCCGGGTACGGCCAACGCGATGCGGTGGCCTTCTGGAGCCTGATGGGTCAGAGCCGGTTGTCGGCCAAGGACGACGTGGGCATCGGCACCCGGGCCGGCGACCTCGGCGCCTGGGAGAAGCTGCAACTCGGTTGGCTTGATTACGAGGTCGCCCTCGCCGGACAGCAGCGCACCTACAAGCTCGGGCCGCACGAGTACAACTCGCGCAAAGCCCAGGGCCTGGTCGTGGTGCTGCCCAAGAAGCAGGTGGTGCAGACCCTGGCGACCCCGTACGCCGGAGCGAAAAGCTGGTGGAGCGGTACCGGTGATGATCTTGACAACAGCATGAGTCGCTCGATCGCTTTGCCGGCAGGCTCGTCCACGCTGGCCTTCCAGACCCAGTACGACATCGAGGACTGCGGTTCCGATGCGTGCGACTACGCCTATGTCGAGGTCGACGACGGGACGGGCTGGAAGCCCATTGCCGGCAACATCACCACGGCCGGTGAAGGCAACGGAATCGACGGCACCACCGATGGTTGGGTCCCGGCCAGCTTCGATCTGTCCGCGTACGCGGGCAAGACGGTCGGCCTGCGGGTCCGCTATCTCACCGATGGCGCCGCGCAGGGCAACGATCCGTCGCTGCCCCACGGCATCTTCATCGATGACCTGACCATCACCAACGGGGGGGCGACGCTGTTCTCCGACGGCGCCGAGACGTCTCCGAACGGCTGGGCCCTCAAGGGGTTCTCCTCGAACGGGGCGACCCGCACGCTGCTGTACGACAACTACTACATTGCCTCGTACCGGGCGTACGTCTCCTACGACCGTTACCTGAAGTCGGGGCCGTACAACTTCGGCTTCGCGAACACCCGGCCGGACTACATCGAGCACTTCCCCTACCAGAACGGCCTGTTGGTCTCGTACTGGGACAACTCGCAGCCCGACAACACCACCACCGACCACCCGGGTCAGGGCCAGATCCTGCCGATCGACGCCCATCCGCGGCCGATCTACCGGCTGGACGGTCTGCCCTGGCGTGGTCGGGTGAATCTGTACGACGCGACCTTCGGACGGCAGAAGGCCGATTCGTTCACCCTGCACAACGCGAGCCAGGCGAGCTACATCCGGGGTCAAGCGGCTGAGCCTGTGTTCGACGACACTCGCACCTACTGGTTCGCCGATGATCCGTACACCGGGGTCAAGACCCCCGGCGTCGGCGTCACCCTGAAGGTGACCAAACAGGCCAAGAGCTCGATGACAGTGAAGCTCGGGGCCAGCACGAGGGTCACCCCGGCCGCGGTTCGCGCGTCGATCGCCAAGGGCTGACCCCGACTCGCGACCAGTGCCCGCTGCCGACGCCGGGGAAGGCACAGTGACCCCATGAAGGTCGCCGGGCCGCTTCGAGGTGCGAACGCGCCGTCGCGTCCGGTGACCTCGTCGGTAACCGTGGTCGTCCACCGCGCGCTGGCCGGCTACTGCGTCTTCGAGCTGATCGCCGGTTCGATGGCGGCGGCTTCCCAGCTGCCGAACACCAAGCTGTGGTGGGTGATCAGCTTCGTGCCGGCCATCTGGGGGATCTCGGTGGCGATGCTGGTGCAGGCGGTTAGGCGGCGGTCGATCCGCGTGCTGGCCGGCGTCTACTCCGTGGTGTGCCTCATGGCGCTGATCACCGGCAACTGGAGCTTCGGTTCGCGGCCCGGCGGCGCCGCGTCCTGGCTGTGGTGGACCCTCGGTGGAGCCATCGTGGCGTCAGGCGTCGCCGCCGGTGCTGCTTTTGCCGTCGGGTACGCGGTGGTGCTCGCCATCGTCTACGCCGCCCTCCGGACCCTGCCGTCCTTCGGCGGATCAGTCGTGGAGATCGCGGTTTCCGATGGCCTCTATCTGGTTGTCGCGGGCCTGCCGATCGCGTTCACGGCCCTGGGGATGATCCGCTCGGGTGCAGCCGCCGATGATCTCGCCGCCCAGGTCGCGCGACAAGGACTGGACGAGGAGCTGAACCGGGCCTTGGAGGAGGAGCGTTCCCGGCTCGATCGGCTGATCCACGACGATGTCCTGACCACGCTGATCGCCGCGGCCCACGCCGAGGATGTCCCCACTGTTGCTGCGGCCCGGGAGTTGGCGGTCGCCACCTTGGCCAAGGTCGACGAGCTGCCGGTCGACTCCACCAGCGGTCTTCTTCCCTGGGACGTGCTGATCCGGCTTGCCGACGAAACCGTGCGACGGGTGAGTCCCATCGTCGAGTTCGTCGCGGATCCGGGACCGTCAACGCTCAACCTGCCTTCCGCGCAGGCCGAGGGCCTGCTGGCCGCGCTCCGGGAGGCCGTACGGAACGCGGTCCGGCACTCTGGTGCGTCGGTCATCCAGGTGTCGGGTGAGCGGAGCGCCGGGCCGGGGAACGCGGAGCTGGTCTTCACCGTCGCGGACAACGGCTGCGGCTTCGTGCCCGAGGCCGTCGACCCCAGTCGGCTCGGCATCCGGCTGTCGATCCGGGAGCGGGTCGAGGGCCTCGGGGGGTCGGTCACGATTGAGTCGGCGCCAGGCCTCGGGTCGATGGTGTCCTTGTCCGTCTTCGCGGCGAGGGCCGTCGAGCCGGTCAAGGAGGAGCTGAGCGGTGAGGTCACGCTGCCAGCCGAGTTTCCGACTACTCAGCTCATTGCTCTCGCCTGGGTCGCGGCGACGGTCCAGCTCGGTCAGGGCATCTTTTACGTTCGAGGCCTGCCCCTCGCGCTTCCTTCGGTCCTCGGCATCGTCTCGGTCGGGGCGGCGATCGCTATCCTGCTGCATGGCGGTCGGGCGCTTCGGCTGTCCGCGAAGAACACCGCCATCGTTGCCGCCCTGACCATTGCGGCGGCCGCGCTGCAGGCGCTAGCCCTGCCCCAGTCGGTCTGGCCCGGCTATGCCTTCTGGATGCCGTTCTTGCTCCAGCTGATCATCGTCATCCTCGTGCTGCGCCAGCGAGGCTGGGTCGCGCTCGGGGTGTTCGTCGGGTCGAGCACGCCGCTGCTGATCTGGGCGGTCCAGACCACCTACGTCTCGATGGCTGTGGGCACAGTGCTGACCGGTCCCGGATCCTTCGCGATCACGGCCTGGTTCGTCAACCGCGCGCTGCTCCGCATCTCCCGGCGACAGGCTCTGCTGCGGCAGCAGGAGGCCGCGGCGGTCCGTCAGGCGGCCCGCCGCCACGTCGGTCTGGTCCAGCGGGCGTTGTGGATCGACGATCTCCGCTCGAATGCCTCGGCTCTGCTGCAGCTGATCGCGAGCGCCGACCCGCCGCTCGGCGCCGAGATCAGGGCCGAATGTCTGCTCTTGGAGGCCACTCTGCGCGAATCGCTGCTTGCCCGCAACCTGATGACGGAGGAGCTCGCTGAGCTCACCGAGCGCGCGCGGCGACGCGGTGTGTCGATCACCTTCGTCGACAGCAGAACTTCGCCGACCACGCCGGCGGTCAACCGGGCGCTGTTAGCCGAGATCCGAGCCGCGTTGGCCAGCCAATCGGTGTCGCGGGTCGTCGTGCGGGTGGCGCCGGAGCGCGACGATCAGTCGGCCAGTGTGGTGGCCTCCGACGCGACCAGCACCATCCTGACCAGACTCGACCGAGGCGGCCGGCGGGTCCGGGACGACCACGCGCCGAAAGGCTGAAGGCGGCTCCGGGGGGCGGAACTCAGTGCTTGGCCTTCACCGCCACCACCGGGCAGGGCGAGTCCAAAAGGATGGCCTGCGCCGAGCTTCCGGTGATCAGCTTGCCGACCGGTGAGCGCCGACGCAACCCGATGACCAGGAGGTCGGCGGCAGTCTCCCGGGCTGTGACGACCAAGCTTTCGGAGGCGGGAACGCCGTCGGTGGGCCGGACCACGCTGTAGCTGATGCCTCGCTTGGCCAGATCCGACTCGACCGCATCGATGTCTTGGGCTGACGCGTAGATTGCGTCGGAGTAGTCGCCGTTTTTTCCGGTGTTGAGCACGATCAGGTCGGCTCCGGTCGTCGCAGCGTGCTGCGTAGCCCAATCGAGGGCGGCGAGGCCCTCCCGGGTAGGGATGTATCCGACGAGAATCTTCATGCGTCTCACCCTAGGGGCAACCGGGCCACGCGGACAGATGCGGGGTTCGCGCCCGGTTCTTGATAAAGTCGCGAGGTCCTGCGCATCAGTCGTCAGCGACATGCCAGGACGGTCAACCGAAAGGGAGGGCAGGAGTGCTCACCGCGTTTGCCAATGCATTCCGGACTCCGGACCTACGCAAGAAGATCTTCTTCACGCTCGCGATTTTGGCCGTGTTCCGGCTGGGTTCGATCATTCCGACCCCCAACGTGAACGTGAAGCAGGTCGACTTCTGCCTGAAGCAGGCCACGAGTGGTGATCAGCAGGGTCTCTACTCGCTGATCAATCTGTTCTCCGGCGGCGCGCTGCTCCAGCTGGCGATCTTCGCGCTCGGCATCATGCCGTACATCACCTCGAGCATCATCTTGCAGCTGCTCACGGTGGTGATTCCGCGACTGGAGGCCCTGAAGAAGGAAGGCCAGTCCGGTCAGACGAAGATCACCCAGTACACCCGTTACCTGACGTTGGTGCTCGCCGTCCTCAACTCGACGGCGTTCGTCACCGTTGCGGTCAATGACCGCTTGTTCACCGGGTGCCCCGGGCTCGTCCACGACAAGGGCATCTTCGCGGTCGTGACGATGATCCTGACCATGACCGCGGGCACCAGCGTCATCATGTGGATGGGCGAGCTGATCACCGAACGCGGTGTCGGGAACGGCATGTCGGTGATGATCTTCACCCAGATCGCCGCGACCTTCCCGACCGCTCTGTGGAGTCTGAAGGTCGCCCGCCCGGGCTCGCAGGGTTGGGTCGTCTTCCTCTTGGTGATCGCTCTCGGTCTCGTCGTGATGGCCGGCGTCATCTTCATCGAGCAATCTCAGCGCCGGATCCCGGTGCAGTACGCGAAGCGGATGGTCGGCCGACGGATGTTCGGCGGCACCACGACCTACATCCCGATCAAGGTCAACCAGGCTGGCGTCATCCCCGTGATCTTCGCCTCGTCCCTGCTCTATCTGCCAGCCCTTTATTCCCAGTTCCGGCCGGAGGATCGGTTCTCAAGCTGGATCCAGACGAACTTCATCAAGGGCGATCACCCCGTCTACATGGCGGCCTTCTTCCTGCTGATCGTCTTCTTCGCCTACTTCTACGTCGCCATCACCTTCAATCCCGAAGAGGTGGCCGACAACATGAAGAAGTACGGAGGCTTCATCCCGGGCATCAGGGCAGGCAAGCCGACGGAGAACTACCTCGCGTTCGTGCTGTCCCGACTGACCTTCCCGGGAGCCATGTACCTCGGACTGATCGCCCTGCTCCCTTCGATCGCCTTCATCTTCTTGAACGCGAATCAGAACTTCCCCTTCGGGGGCACATCGATCCTGATCATCGTCGGCGTCGGTCTGGACACCGTCAAGCAGATCGAGAGCCAGCTCCAGCAGCGCAACTACGAAGGGTTCCTCCGCTGATGCGACTTTTGATCATGGGCCCACCGGGGGCCGGCAAGGGCACCCAGGCGGCCCGCATCGGCGAGCGCTACGGCATCCCGGCCATCTCGACCGGCGACATCTTCCGGGCCCTGCAGTCCGCCGAGACCCCGCTAGCCCAGCAGGTGCGCGAGATCATGGCGTCCGGCGGCTACGTCAGCGACGAGATCACCAACCAGATCGTGGCCGATCGACTCGCCGAATCCGACTGCGACCCGGGCTTCCTGCTGGACGGGTATCCGCGGACGCTGGCCCAGGTCGAGACCCTCGACGCCGCGCTGGCCGAGGGCGGCAGGCCGCTCGATGCGGTCGTGTCGCTGCTGGCCGACACCGACGAGGTCGTGACCCGGCTGCTGAAGCGCGCCGAGGTCTCCGGGCGGTCCGACGACAACGAGGAGACCATCCGGATCCGGCAGCAGGTTTACGCCGACCAGACGGCTCCACTGCTCGAGGTCTACCGCGAGCGCGGCCTGCTTGTCGAGGTCGATGGCCTCGGCGACATCGACGAGGTCTCCGACCGGGTCTTCGCCGCACTGGCCGCCCGCTAACCCTTCGACAAGCTCAGGGAACGTTTTCGCCTGGTGCCCCGGGTGAGGGGCCGGTTTCGGGCACGACGCTGACCAGGCCGTTGGCGCCGTCGACGGTGACCAGTTGCCCGGTCTCGATCTTCTGGGTGGCATCAGGTACGCCGACGACGGCGGGGATGCCGTATTCGCGGGCGACGACTGCACCGTGGCTGTTCGAGCCACCCATCTCCATGACCAGGCCGCCGGCGGTCAGGAACAGTGGCGTCCACCCCGGGTCGGTCGATGGTGCGATCAAGATCTCGCCCGGCTCCAGCTGCGCCCCGACCGGATCGAGCACCACGCGGGCCCGACCGGTCACGATGCCCGGCGAGGCCGGGCTGCCCGCGAGCGCGCCGTCAGGGCGTTCGGCCAGACCAGCGAGCGCTTCTAGTTCCGTACCATCGGACAACAGGAGCCGGGGAATGTGCCGGCGGCGCAGCTCGGTCGCGTACGCCGTACGCCGGTCGTCGACCAACAAACGCATCGACTGACCCGTCAATCCCCGGCGGACCTCGGCGAAGTCCAGGAAGAACACGTCGTCAGACACCTCGATCGCTCCGCCGTCGACGAGCACCTCGCCGACTTTCATCAGCTGCGCACGCAGCAGGCCGAGGGTGACCACCAACAGATACTTCGGGCTTTCCCGGAGACCAGCCAGTTCGCGCGCGCGATGCAGCGCGAAGTCGATGAGCCGGGCCTTGAGCCGGTGGTGCTCGGCGGCCCGACCGACCAGCTCGGTGATCATCGACTCGGCCGCGGCCATTCCGGCGAGGAACTGCCGCTCCGGCGCCAGGTCGGGATCGTCGAGCCGGAGATAGTTGGCGATCACGCCGAGGATGTGGCTCGGGTCGTCCGACCACCGCGGCAGGCCCAGATCGATCTCGCCGACGGCTCGATGCCCGTAGCGCCGGAGGAATGCGGTGACCCCCTGCTGGGCGACGGGCGGCAGCGTGCGATTCCGGTACCGGGCCGTGAGCTCGGCCGTCGACCCGCCGCCGATGGCGTCGGCCGACGCCTGATCGTGGCGAATGCGGGTGGTCAGGCGCCACAGCTCCAGATCCATCTCGGTCGTGACATTGTGTGGCAGCCCGCGGAGCACGGTCTGCAACTCATCGGGCCGAGCAAGATCACCAAGCAGTCGCTTCGCGCGGTTGAGCAGGAACAATCCAACGGCCGGGTAAGCGAACGTGGTCGGCATGATCAAGAAGACGTCCGCCCCCAATCGCCCCTCGACCAGATCCAGCCGCTGCTCGGGTGTCGCGTTGGCGGGCAGGCTCAACGAGCTTCGGATGCGCCGCTCGAACCGGTCGATGATCTTCGGCGCCGCGGTCGGTCGAATCAAGGCGGTGAGCATCCGTAGCGGGGCCTTTCCCTTGATGACCGCGATCTTGACGATCGGTGCCAGGACCGCTGCCGGCGACTGACGGCCAATCGGGAATCGGGGATCGTCGGCGAGAGCCCGGAGCACCGTCGACGCCCGGGCCTCCATCACGCCGAAGGCGGTGATCAACAATCGGCGGCCGA
The DNA here is from genome assembly GCA_963731295.1 of uncultured Actinomycetota bacterium. GTDB lineage: Bacteria > Actinomycetota > Actinomycetes > Propionibacteriales > Propionibacteriaceae > Microlunatus. Next base: position 1,265,237 of record CAVSUP010000001.1, on the reverse strand, counting down.
GCGCATGGGTGATCAACGGCGTCAGGTCCAGGAAAACGCGCTGTCCGGCGGTCGCGAACAGTCGCGGACCGTTCCTCGGTTCGTCGACCGGTCGGCCCGCGGCCCGGGCGACCGAAGCGCCGATCAGCCGGAAGGCGGCCAGCCCCATCGGCGTGATCGGCCGGGTCAATCCCTGGGCCAGGGTCAGGCACATGAAGACCCGGGGGTCCGGCAGCTCACTGGTCAGCTGGGGATAGAGCGTGGTGATCGGCCGGGCCTGGGTCAGCCAGGGCCGCCCCTGGTCGTCGATCGCCCACTCGGTGTCCTGGGGAGCTCCGTAGTGATCGTGAACCCGTTGACCGAGGGCCACGAGGTCGGCGAGTTGATCATCGGTCAGGCACGGCTTGTCGTCTCCGGCCTCGAGGGCCACCTCCCGGGTGCCACCACCGGTCACCGAGGTGATCATGATCTTCTTGTCACCCAGCCGGCGTTCCCGGATGGTGCCTGTCCCGGTATCGATGACGAAGTGGTCGGGGTTGACCGCGCCCGAGACGACCGCCTCACCAAGCCCGGGGCTGGCATCGATCACGGTCTCGTGCCGCGCCCCGGTCACCGGATTCGCGGTGAACATCACGCCGGCGGTCGTGGCCTGAATCATCTGCTGCACCACGACGGCTAGCGCGACCGTGCGTTGATCGATGCCGTTCGTCCGGCGATAGCTGACCGCGCGATCGGTCCATAGCGACGCCCAGCAGTGGCGGATCGCGTCGATCAGCGCCGCGGTACCAACGATGTTCAGATAGGTGTCCTGTTGCCCGGCGAAGCTCGCGTACGCCAGATCCTCGGCGGTCGCCGACGAGCGGACGGCCACCGGCACGTCGTCGCCGAGAGCCTGATAGTGCTCGCTGATCGCCGCCGAGAGCGCGTCGGGGACCGGCAGCGCCAGGATCCGTCGGCGCGCCTCGGCGGCCAGTCCGGCCACCGCTTCCTGATCTTGCGCCACGTCCAGTTCGGTCAGCACGTCGCGGAGTCCGTCGCCGACTACCTGCCGGTACGCGACCGTGCCTAGGCAGAAGCCATCCGGCACCGGAAGCCCGGCCATACTCATGACGCCCAGATTGAGCGCCTTGCCACCCACCACGTCGATCATCGAGGAGTCGATCTCCGCAAACTGCAACAGCTGGTTCATGGATCGACGATAGAGCGCTTCCGATCAGAATTCAACAGTTGATGAATTACGCCGTCACTCACCCCGACCAGGTCGGGCGCCCCCCATCGACAAGGTGGGGGGTCGCCGGACGAGTGGGCTACTAGCCACCATGGCCGCTTCGGAGCGAACGGCGGTCTGCGGCAGGGTGACCTGGATAGCCCACTGACCGCGTCGCGGTCCGGCGGTGAAGGTCCCGTGGGTGAGGTCGACCCGCTCGCGGATGCCCCGAAGCCCCCAACCCAACGAGAGGTCACTGCGCGATTCGGCATTGCCGAGCGGGCTGCTGATGGTCATCGAGACCCGGTTGGGGTCAAGAGCGATCGTGCACCGGCCGGTGGCTCCGGCCGGAGCGTAGCGCAGGATGTTGGTCGAGGCTTCCTGCATGATCCGGGTCAGCGTGCGCTGTGTGGCGGCGTCGAGCCGGTCCGCCGCCGGGTCGATGTCGACCATCAGCCGGAATCCGTTCTCGGCCAGCTGGCCGGTGAGAGCCGTGGCACAGACGGTCGGGGTGACCAGCGGGGCGGGACGCTCCCGGTCGGACTCCGGCCGCCGCATCGCGTGCAGCAGGGTCGTCAGTTCGTCCCGGGCCGCGATCGTGCTCAGGCGTACCTTCGCCGCCGTTGCGGCCAGCGTGGTTGCATCCCCACTCAGCGAGGTGGCCATGATGTGCAGGGTCGACAGCGAGAGCTGATGAGCGACGACGTCGTGCAGTTCCCGGGCGACCGCGGCCCGCTCGTCGGCCCCGATCCGTTCGCGTTCGTCGACCAGGGTGCCGAGCTGCCGGTCAGCGATCATCCGGTCCTGGTGGAAGTGCCGCGCGGCGAGCCCGAGGGCCACCGAGATGATGATCGCGTAGCCGAGGGTGACGAGGGTGACCGGATCGGGCCGTCCGGCAACCGTCACGATCAGTCCGTAGCCGACCAGGGGTCCCAGGACGAGATAGATGCGGCGGGCCCCGACCCGGGCGGTGCCGACCAGACCGAGCAGGGCGACCGCGATCCCATCCCAGGGTCGGTCGGGATGCTGGACCACCGCGAGGGCGAGGGTCGCTGAGGCAACGATCGCACCGATCGTCGGTCGCCAGATGGCCACGGCGCAGGCCAGGAGGCCGAGGGCGCGAACCATCAGGTCGGCATCGGCGACACCACCAAAATGCTCGAGGATGTCGCGACCAGCGAGGAGCACCAGGATGGTGGCCCCAGCGATGCGCACGTGCCGGGTGGTCAGTGGTTCGATCCTCCACCGGGAAGAGGATCTCCGTTCCGTCGATGGAGCGGGCTCGGCGACTGGTTCTCGTCGCAACAGGTCGAGCAAGGCTCGTAGCTCGGTGAGTAGGCCGCGGCTCTGCTGGTCCACGCTCGTCAGGAGCTGGCGCAGCTCGGCCGCCGTGGCCGCCGGCGGCGTGCTGTCGATCTGGTGTTGTACGGTCGCGATGCCGTCGGTCACGATGGTTTGGAGCTCGTCTGCCAGTCGTGCCCGCTCCACGGCCCGGATCTCACCGTTCTGCTGTCCGTAGGCGGTCAGCCGGGCCATCCGCGCGCTGTGGGCCTTCAGGAGCGCGCGCGCGATCAGTCCGGTGCCGAGACCGCCGGCGGCCAGACCGAGACTGTTCAGAGCCGCTGACCAGCCCCCGCCGGGATGGCGATATTCGGCGCCGAGGCCGAAGGCGACCACGTACGCCGCCAGTGCACCGATCACCATGGCGAGTCGCCTTGGTCGGGCGGTGGCGCCGGCCATCACCGGAATGATGATCAGGAGCCAGACGTCCGCGCCGCTCGCCACCAAGCAGAAGAGGACGGCACAGGCCGAGGAGAAAGCGATCGCCAATCGGTGGCGCTGCCAGAGGACAGCAATCGCGGCCGCGACGACGAGGATCATCTCGACAATCGTCAGCGGGCCGCGCGGCCCCAGCCGGGTGTCGCCATGGGCCTGGGCGATCACGCTGATGACGATGTCGAGGAGGATGGCAAAAACCACGACCAGCCGGAGCGCCTGGAGCCCGGTGGAAACGCGGTCGTCAGGCGTCTTCGACGAGTGCCGGTCCAAGGCCACCATCGGTACCCCCTCACCTTTGCATCCAGCAACGCCAGCCAACTGGTCCTGGCCCAGTACCCTATCTTCCGGCGTCCGAATGAGCTGTGACCTCCGTCTCAATCGCGCGGTATCGTCACGACGACGACCCACTGGAGCTCGGCGTCGCTCGATCGTCCAGCACTGAAGGTCCCGCCGGTGAGGTCAGCGCGTTCGCGCAATTCGCGCAGACCCCAACCGAGCCGTGTGGTCTCCGTGACCGGATCGACCGAGTTGGCTGCGCGGACGACGACCAGAGAGTCGTTGACGCTGACTGAGAGGCAGCAGGTCGCGCGGTCGGGTGCGTGGGCCACGATGTTCCCGCAGGCGACGGCGACGGTCCGGGCAATCGTGTTCTGAACCGTCAGCTGGAGGTGATCGGCGATGGCCGGAACGTCTATCGCCGGATCGAATCCGGCCTCGGCGAGCCGTCTGGCCCAGGATGCCGCGGCCTCGGTCGGGGGGAGCCGTTGGGAGAGCTCATTGACCTCGTTGGCTCCGGCCGCGGTAGCGGGGTCGTCCCTCAGCACCTTGACCAGCAAACGCAGTTCGGTCTGGGCCGAACTCACCGACCCGGCCACCCGGCGGAGGGTCTTGCGCAGGCTCTCGGCATCAGTGGCGTCGGCGCGACTCATCAGTTGGAGCGACGCATTGGCCAGATGGTGGGTGACGACATCGTGCAACTCCCGCGCCAGCACCCGGCGCTCGTCGGCCCGGATCCGCGCGTCCTCGGTCACCACGTCGGCCTGGTCACGCTGGTCGAGCGTGCGTCGCCGGTTCAGCCGGCGTAGTCCTGCGCCGAAGGCCAGTCCGGCCAGCGCGGCGCCGACAAACCAGCCGATGACAAAGGCGGCATGATCGACCCGCATCATCACGCTGAACCCGATGACGCCGAGCAGGCCAATGAGGAACCCGCGCGTGACGGGCGCCCTCGACCTGAGACCGGCGGACGTGCCCATGATCATCAACAGCGCAGGTTCGAGTCCGGTGCCGCCGACGGCTTGCCCGGCGAGGAGGGCGACCCCAGCCAGGGCGAGTCCGCCGACGGGGTGCCACAACACCAGGGCGACCGCAAGATAGGTGAGTGCTTCGCAGCCGACCACCACCAACGCCACGCCATCGGCCGATCCGAGCCGGACGAGATAGATCCGGACGAGGTCAACGACCAACACCGCGAGAAAGGCCGTGACGACAAGACGCACCTGGTGTGGGGCCGTGAGCGTACGAGCCCTTCGGACGAGGTACAGCCCGGCGCCCTCCCGCGCTGACAAGGACACGGCTATTGGCACTTCTTCGGGAACAGGATGCAGTAGATGTTGAAGCCGGACGACGGCGTCGCCAACGAGGCGGCGGAGGCCGGTGGGCCTACCGACGCCAGGAGGAATGCGGCTACGGCGAGTATTCCTGCGGTTCTCTTCATCTCAGTCCCCTTGGTTGACAACGTGTCGTGGCATCACCGTGCCTGATCGGAGCGCGGGTCTCTACTGACGAATGGCCACATGTCGGTTGCCGATCGGACAGATCGCGGAAGGCCGGCTCTAAGGTGACAGTCATGACCGATCCGCACCGCATTCTTGTCGTCGACGATGATCCTGTGGTGCGGGACGCGTACCGCACCTTCTTCGGCCAACTCGGCGAGTACGAAATCGCCGGCGAGGCGCGCAATGGCGCCGAAGGCGTCGAGGCGTACGCGACGTTGGTGCCCGACCTGGTGCTGATGGATCTGCAGATGCCCGGCATCTCCGGAATCGAGGCCACCCGGCAGATCTGTGCACGCTGGCCCGACGCCTGTGTGGTGGCGATGACGACCTTCGGCACGAGCGAATACGTGGTCGCGGCCTTGCGCGCCGGGGCCTCCGGTTATCTGCTGAAGGATGTCGGCGGGCCGGCTCTGGTCGCCGCGCTCCGACAGGCCTTGGCCGGCGACATGCCACTGTCCAGTGCCGTTCGTCGCGAACTCGTGTCGTCGGTGGTCGAAGATCGACCCGTAGCGCAGGAAGTCCCCGACATCGGACTTACGCCGCGCGAGCTCGAGCTTCTCGGCTGGCTTGCCCAAGGTCTGACCAATCATCAGATCGGCGCCCAGATGTATGTCTCGGAAGGGTCGGTGAAGCAGTATCTGCTGCAGATCGGCCGCAAGCTCGACGTCCGATCGCGGACCGGCATTCTCATCCGCGCCGTGCAACTCAATCTGGTCGACCCGCACGCACTGCCGGCCGTCCGCGGCTGAGCCGAAGCCTGAGCAAAGCAGCCAACTAATTGACTGAGGGCTAACTTTCGCCCAGACAATTCGATGCCTCGTTGACCGGCGTCTCAGCCAGAGCCAGAGTGGCCATATTGGCGAGGCTCGAATTGATGATCACGATTGGGGTCTCATGATCGCCGAACCGACACGAACCCGATCGGCGAAAAGGAGCGATAGCGTCATGGCAAATTTTGTAGCCGTCCGTACGGAATCCCAACCGGCGGTCGCCGAATCCACAACCGCAATCGGTGCCGACGCCGTGACCAAGTCCTATCGAGTCGGCAAGGAGTCGCTGGAGATCTTGCATGGCGTCTCGCTGAGCGTGAGCTACGGAGAAATGGTCGCCGTGATGGGCCCCTCCGGTTCGGGCAAGTCAACGCTGCTCTACTGTCTCGCTGGTTTGGAGGACGTCTCCACCGGGACCGTGACGCTCAGCGGCCGCGATCTGTCGTCCTGCAGCCGGGCCGACCTGGCCCGCATGCGGCGCTCCGAGGTCGGATTCGTCTTCCAGTCCTACAACTTGATCCCGACGTTGACGGTGTACGAGAACGTGGCCCTCCCGTACCGTCTGCAGCGCCAGAAGCCGCCGGTGGAGCTGATCGAGGAGACACTGGCCGGGGTGGGCTTGTCGGAGCGGAGCAAGGCTCGGCCACCGTCGATGTCCGGCGGAGAGCAGCAGCGGGCCGCGCTGGCCCGGGTGCTCGCACAGCGGCCCCGGATCGTGTTCGCTGACGAGCCGACCGGCGCGCTGGACACCCGGTCGGGAAAGCTGGTGCTGGCCGAGTTGCAACGGATCGCCCATCACCCGCAGCAAACCGTGCTGGTGGTCACGCACGACCCCGCCGTGGCCGCGCAGTGCGACCGGGTGATCTTCATGCGCGACGGCCGGCTCGTCCATGAGCTGCGCCCGTCGGGAGTGGATGAGGTGGCCGCAGTCCTGGCCGCGCTGTCAGCCGGGCGGGAGGATTAGCCGTGCGCAAGCTTCACCTGGCCGAGCTGCGGGACTCGTGGACCGCCTGGCTCGGCGTGTGCCTGACCTTCGTTGCGACCAACTTCAGTCTCACCCTGTCCGCGCTCACCCTGCTCTCGTCGTACCGGGCCCTCCAGTCGGGGCTCTTCGCGAAATACGACTCGACCGCCCTGGTGATCAACCCGGCCGAGAACCTGTTCTTCTGCACGATCATCGGCGCGATCGCGATCAGTACGGCGACCAGTCTGGTGCTGGACTCCCGGCGTGGATCCCTGGCCCGGCTGGCGCTCTCGGGAGCAACGCCCGGTCAGGTGACGTCGACGGTGATGGCTCAGCTGGCCGTGGTCAGTGTGGCCTGCTCGGTCGTCGGCGACATCCTCGCCTTCGCGCTCCTGGAGCCCACGCTGGCCTACCTGGCCGGTGAGCGGGAGGGTGGGCTGCCGACCCCGGCCGCCGTGTACGCGGTGTATCCGGCCGTAGCGGCCAACGTGCTCGCGGTGGGCGTGGCCATGCTCGGTGGTTGGAAACAGGCGCGACGCGCGAGCCGGATTCCGCCGGTCGAGGCCTTGCGTCAGGCGCAGAGCGGCCAGAGGGTCCGCATGACCGTCGGCCGCTGGATCGGCACCGGCTTCTGGGCCCTGCTGATCATCGGCGCCTATTCGGCCGTCCCGGCGCTGACCGCGCACCGGACGAAGGAGACGTTCAGCAACCTGCTCACCGGGAGCATGATCCTGCTCATCGTGGCGGCGGCTTTCCTGTCCTGCGTTGCTCCGTTGGTGGTCGGGCCGCTGACTCGGGTCTGGACCGCCCTCATTCCGCCATTCGACCCGAGCTGGGGTCTGGCCCGCAGCACGGCCGTGATCAAGGCACCGCGACTGGTGAAGTCCGTCGTACCGGTGATGATGACGATCGGTCTGCTCTTCGGCATGCTGGCCATCTTCGACACGTTGTTGGCGACCCTGGCTGCCAACGGCTATGACAACAAGCTGTCGAGCTCCGGAGCAGCCACCCTGCTGGTCACGCTCTTCCTTCCCCTGCTCATCTCGCTCTCCAGTGGCGTCGGGTCGCTGATCATGATGTCCAAACAGCGCGACGCCGAGCTGGCCTTGTCGGGCATCGTTGGGACAACACCCGCGCAGCGCGTGGCCATGCCGATCATGGAAGCCTTGATCATCACGGTGACCGGCACGCTTCTGGGCCTGGCCATGGTGGCGATCTCGATCGGCTTCTTGTCAATCGGGGCGCCGGCCGCTGGCTTCGTCTTCGCCTTCTCACCCAACTATGCGATGTTCCTGGCCACCTTGGGGGTGACCACCCTGATCACCGTGGTCGCCACCCTGCTGCCGACCTTGCGCTCGCTGCGGCTGGCCGAGCCGAAAGTCATTGCCCGATTGGTCGCCGAATAGTCGCCATTTGGTCTCTTCATGCGCGCACGTCCGGCGCTGGTTGTCAATCTGTCGTCATACGACGTTCAATTCGGAGTTTGCTGCCCGAATTCGACGTCGTATGGCGACAGAAGTGCGTGATCGGTCGTGTAGTTTTCCGGCACCAAAACACGTCCGAACAGTAACTTCTGGTCAACGGCACCGACCTTTCGGCCAACCGGCTCGGTGAACTGTTGATCTCACGAGACGGTGAATGGAGGATCAACGTATTACCAGTCCTGAGGGAAAGATCTCCGCAGGACCTATTCTTAGCCGATGGGGGTGCAGGTCTCATGCCGGTTCGCGCGGAGTATTACACCACAGCAGGTCACGATTCGCCCTACTATGATCTCTCGCGAGTATCAGGCAAATCCCCGGTCAATTCAGAGGTCGATTCGGATCGCCGCCTGCAGCTCGAGGATTTGCCCGCCGGCTGGCTGATCCAGTGCTGGTCCGGCTGGGAGGGGTGGACGCCGCGCGACTGGCATCCTCGGCTTCAGGGCTGGAAGCTGCACCTGTCGGCCAACCCGCAGTGTGCGGCCCGCACGCTCGCCGTCACCACCGAGATCTGTATTCGCCACCAGGTCGCGTTCAAGTTCCTCCCGACCCTTGACGAGCTGGTCGACTCCTCGAGCAAGCAAGGTGACCGCGGAAGCAGCGGAAAATTCGTCACGATCTATCCCGATGACGACGATCAGTTCGCTGTCCTGGTCACCGAGCTCGTTGATGCCCTCGACGGGCAGCAGGGGCCCTACATTCTGTCCGACCTGCGGATCGGCGACGTACCACTGTTCGCTCGGTACGGCGGAATCATGGCCATGGACGCGCCCGACCTCGATGACCGACCGGTCGCGTCGATTGCCGCGGCCGGCACGTTGACGTTGGTCCCCGATCGGCGGGCACCCCGGTTCGTCATTCCCGACGGGGTCGAACTGCCCGACATCCTGCGTCCCGCGTACGAGCGCTCACGGGAGCGGTCGGTCTCCAGGCTGAACGACTTCAGCAGCATCCGCCCCATGCAGTTCAGCAATGCGGGCGGGGTCTACAAGGCGACCCTGCCCGAGGGATCCGTCCGGGTGCTCCGCGAGGCACGTCCGCACGCCGGCCTTGACGGTCGCCAGCGCTGCGCGGTCGAGCGGCAGATCGTCGAGGAGCGCGTCTTGACCGAGCTGGCCGGCGAGTCCGGCGTCCAGCACCTGGTCGGCAGCTTCACGGCCTGGGAGCACCGCTATCTCGAACTGGACTACGTCGAAGGCGGCACCCTGACCGCCTGGGTGGTGCGGAACATCCACCTGCAGGAAGACGATCCGGGCGAGTACGCGCGTCGGGCCGTGCGGATCGGCGCTCAGCTGATCGACATCGTCGAACGAATCCACGCGCACGGTTGGGCGCTGGGTGACCTCCACACGGGCAACATCCTGGTCGGCGAAGACGATGGCGTGACGGTGCTCGACCTCGAGGACGCAACCCGCCTGGACGAGCCGCGGGCGATCGGCTTCCGGGTCTTCGAGTACTGCGCCACCGAAGACCTGTCGGCCGAGGAGGCCGACTGGTTCGCCGTCGCTCGTTCGTTGATGTTGATCTACGTGTCGGACTGGGAGGTCGAGGCCGTGGCTCCGGCATTCTGGTCGGCCGCCACGGCGAAGGTGCGTCGGGTCTACGGCGAACAGGCCGCCGACCAGTTGGCCGCGGTCGAGCGCCGCTACCCGAGCGCCGCACGCTCGGCCTTGGCCAGCGGAGTGACCGTCGGGGTGTACGCCAGGCCGCCGGCGGAGCAGACGGCCGTCGATGCCCTCATGGTCGGGGTCGACTGGTCCAGGCAGTTCGGCTCGCAGGCCAGCTATCCCGGCGACCCTTCGCAGCCGGGCAGCTACTCGCACGAGATCCTGACCAGCGGCCGGGCGGGCATCACCCTCGCTCGACAGCGGTTGGGTCACCCGGTGCCGGATGCTGACCTGACGGCCCTGGTCGCGGTCGCCGCGTCCTGGAATCCCGCGGAAAGCCCGGGCCTGTACTCCGGACTCGCCGGGCTCGCGTTGGTCATCGGCGAGTCCGGCCACCAAGAGCCAGCGGTCCGGGCGGCCCACCAGGCTCTGGAATCGTCGCTGGCCCGGCGCCGGCTCGATCTGTTCGGGGGCCAGGCCGGGACCATCCTCGCCGCGCTGGAGGTCGGCCGGACGGTCGGTGATGAGGCCTTGCTGACGGCCGGACTGGCCGCGTACGAGCGGCTGCACCGCTGCGTTCAGCCCGACACCTCGGCGTGGACCGCACTGACGCGCCGGCGTGGCTACTTCTGGGGGTTGGCGGGCCTGGCGCTGACCGATATCGCCGCGTACCTGGCCACTGAGGAGTCTCGGCTCCTCGGCCGGGCGATCGACCGGTTGCGCAACGAGGTCGAGGCCTGCACGACGATCAGCACCGGCGAGTTGATGGTGCGCGACACCGACAACAACCGAGTGCTGCCCTACCTGGAATGGGGGTCCGCCGGCATCTGGATGCTGATCACCGTGGCCGAACGGCTGTCCGGACAGTCGCTGCTCAGCGACGCCGAACGCGCCGGCTTCGCGCTGGGCTGCTCGAGCGAGTTCTACATCTACCCGAGCCTCGACCATGGTCGCGCGGGCATCCTCACCACCCTGGCGGCCGGGGGCGAGGCCTACGCCGCGGAGGCGGCGCGGCAGTCTCGACTGTTGCGCGAGAGCCTGTTTGAACGCGACGGCATGGCCTTCAGTATCGGTGACGGACTCCTCCGACTCAGCTCCGATCTGGGGACCGGGGCCGCCGGCGTCGCCCTCGCCCTGCACAGCTACCTCTCCGGCGAGCCATACCTCGCGCTGCCCGTCGCCCGATCGACCGCCCAGGGGCTGAGCCGACGAACCCTGCCCAACGCGACCCCGTCCGACGACCCGGCTGCGCGCGGGCCCGGATCGGTCGCCCCCGACGCTCTAGCCGCGGTGGGGTGAGCGTCATGGCCGCCATCCTCACGTTGCAGGACCTGGACGTCGATGTCGAGACCCAGGCCGACATCTACCGCTCCACCAACAGCGTCTACGCGTGCATCCTGACCAGCGCTCACAGCCTCGTCTGTTGAGCGTCGAAAATGCCGAAACGATTGATCGGAAGGAGGTGAATCACATGGCTGAAATCCTCGAGCTGCAAGATCAGGAGCCGGAGGAAACCCCAGACCCCGAGAAGGCGTCGAAGGTGAGTTGGAAGGTGTGCCGGAACTCGTATGTCTCCGTCGTGCTGTGCTTCCTGAAGTGATCAGGTCTCGACCTGTCCACGGCTACGAGAAAGGTGAAGGAAATGGCCGACGTGTTGGGCATGCAAGACACCGATGAACCCGAGACTCCGGGTGAGCAGAAACGGTCGAGTGTGAGCTACAGCGTGTGCCGGAATTCGCGGACGAGCCAGCTCCTCTGCATTCGCCCCTAGCGAATTCATGGATGACTACGAAGGAACCCAGTCAAGGAAGGGGGTGAACAGCATGGCTGAAGTATTGAATCTGCAGGGCGATTCTCCCGAGATTCCCGGCGAGGAGAAGGCCTCCAACTCGAGTTGGGTCTTCTGCGGCGGGTCGAACCAGAGCAACAAGAGCCGCGTCTTCTGCTGAACCCCGGCCCGCCACGACGTGAGGAAAGGAGGTGTCACCGATATGTCCGAAGTCCTGAATCTGCAGGAATCCGAGCCCGATACTCCGAGTGAGGAGAAGGGATCGTGGGTCAGCCTGGCGCTCTGCCACAACAGCCGCAAGAGCATCGCTGCCTGCTGGGTGAGGTGAGAGCGGCCAGGTCAGCGCCTATCTGACCTGTCAGCTCGCAATACGCAACGTGGCCGGCCCGCTCGTACGAGACCGGGCCGGCCACCAAGCTCCGGCCGGCGCCTATCCGGTCGGATCTTCCATCGATAGTGATTCTAACCCGACGAGAGACAGAAGCCGATGACAGCGACGACGCACGTCCGCACCCCGGACGCCGGCCTGGGCGACAGCGTCCGGATCGGCGATTTCCTCAACCACCCGCCCGCCAACCCCGTCAAGCGGCTGTTGGCCATCCTGCGCTACAACCGGAGAGCGATGGTGCTGGCCTTCGCCGGCACGGTTGCCGCCTCGCTGGTCTCCCTCGCCCAACCGCTCCTGGCGGGCCGGCTGGTCGGCGGCCTCCGAGGGGGCCAGTTCACCGCCGCGATTCCGGCGGGATTGACGCTGATCGGTCTGGCCCTCGTCGCTTCGGGCGTGACCGCCATCGTCAACCTGATTGCCGCCCGCGCCGGCAACCGAACGGTGCGCGCCTTCCGCGACGAAGCGGCGACGATCGCGCTGCGGGTGCCGGCCGAGAAGCTGGTCGATCATCCGACGGCCGATCTGGTGGCCCGGTGCAGCATCGACTCGGAGCGCCTCGGCGAGGTCTTTACGCAGGGGCCCATCCAGGCCCTCGGCGGCATCGTGCTCGTTGCCGGCGCTCTGGTCCAGATGGCCATCATCGATCCGCTCCTGACCGCCTCCGCCCTCGGGCTCACCATCGGCTGTCTCGGGGTGATGCTGATCGCGTCCCGCCGGCTGACCGGCATCTCCTACGACCGCCAGGAGGCCCAGGGGGCCTACGTCGCCGAATGCACGCGCGCGCTCGGCTCGGTGCTGACCCTGCGGGCGTTCGTTGCCGACCTCTTCGCCATTCGTCGGCTTGCGACCTCCAGCAAACGGCTGGAAGACGCCTCCAATCGGGCCGCCAAGGCCAATGCCTTCATGGGACCCCTGGTCACCATCGCGATCCAGGCCACTCTCTTGGTGATCGTCTGCGTCGCGGTGTTGCGCGTGCAGCACGGTCAGCTGCCGATCGAGCAGCTCGTCGCCTTCTTCATGTTCACCATGATGATGATCGGCCCGATCGCCGGGAGTGCCGAAACGGTCATGCTGATGGCGGAGACGCTCGGCGCGCTGCAGCGGATCCTCGATCTGCGCACGGTGGTCACCCCCTCAGTCGAGGTCGAGGTCGTCGCCGACGAACTCTCGATCTTCGCCGACGAGTCCGAGCCGAAGGGAGACCCCGACGTCGTTCACGGTGCCGTCAGCTTCCGCAACGTGTCGGTCCGGTACCACCAGGGCGGTACGCGCGAGTTCGCCCTGCAGGACGTGTCCTTCGACGTGCCCCGTGGCTCGTGGGTGGCCCTGATCGGGTCGTCGGGGTCGGGCAAGAGCACCATGCTCTCGCTGCTGGAGAAGTTCGTGGTGCCGAGCCGGGGCCTGGTGTTGGTCGACGGCATTCCCTTGGGCCAGCGTGACGACGACATCTACCGCTCCCAGGTCGGCTACATCGAGCAGGCCTGCCCGTTGTTCAGCGGCACGGTCCGGGACAACTTGCTACTCGGTCGCGCCGGCATCGACGACGACCAGTGTTGGGACATGATCGCGAAGGTCGGGCTGGCCGAAACCATCTCGGCTCGGCCGGAGGGCCTGGAGGCCCCGGTGGGCGAGTCCGCGTACGCCTTCTCCGGTGGTGAACGCCAGCGGCTGGCCATCGCGCGTACGTTGCTCGGCCGTCCACGGATGCTGTTGTTGGACGAGGTCACGTCCGGGTTGGACATCCTGAACCGCGGACAGATCATGTCGCTGATCCGCAACTCGGCGGCCGGCATCACCACGATCGCGTCGGCCCACGGCCGGTTCGGGATCGACGGGGCTGATCTGGTCCTGGTGCTCGACAGCGGGCGGCTCGTCGAGGCTGGTCACCCCTCCGATGTTCAGCGACGGTCCTCCCTCTTCCGTTCGTTGATTGCCCAATAGGAGCGGGTGTGTCCGCCGGAGAGGGCATGGGATGGGTCGACGACCTGAGCGTCGAGGACCTGTTGGCGGTGCTGAGCGAGCACGGCGTCGATGTGAACGCCATGCCGCCCACCGCCGGCGATCCGCGGCCTGATCCCTCCGATGGCTACGACATCGTGCCGATGCGCGACGGTTGGCTCCGCATCGGTGTCGATTCCGTCGGCCGGATGGAGGGACGGTGGATCGTCGATCCGACTCGGCCGGACGTGGTGGACGGGCGCCTACCGATCCTGTTCGACGAAGCCGGCGCCGATGACTTGGACGGCTGGGTGCGGGCCCGGTCGGATCTGGACGGCTCCTGCCGGCGTTGGATCACGGTGCTCCGACGGCCCGAGCGCGAGGCGTACGCGGCCCTCATCTACGAGCCGGGCCCCGACGGAGCGGTCCGACGACAGGTGGTCGCAGGGGTCTATCCCGACATCACCTTGTGTGACGACGATGCGTCGGTGATCGCGTTCGTCGAGCCGGACCGCGACGTCCGGGGCACCACACGGGCGGTGGTGGCGCCGGTAGGTGACAACTTCGACCGGGCTCGGATGGAACTCAGCCGCAGCGCCAACGGAGGGATCGGAGTGCGGCCGTGCTCGGTCCGGCGCTTTGTGAAGCTCAGCCACGGCGTCCGGACGCTCCGCGTGTGGGACGTGGTCGACGTCCGCGCCTCCCGGCCCACGCTGATCACGGTCCCCGGAGTTCCGAGCGATCCTCAGTTGTTCGACGTGGCGCTCCTCGATGGCGCGATGGTGCTGGTCCAGGCGGTCAATGCCGACGACCACTGGGAACTCGTGGTGAGCCTGATCGAGGACGATGAGATCCTGCAGAGCTGGCGCGCGGCGACCGGGCCCGGAACCGCCGTTGAGGTCAGCTCCGGTGACGGGGTCGCCCTGCTCCGCGTGCGGCCCGCGCCGCTCGTGACGCCCACCGACGACCAGGGCGTGAGAATTGCTGAGACGATCATGCGGGTGCCCCTGGCCGGATTTTCCACGCGGGCCCCGACCGCTCTGGGCTCGTCGACCGGCCTGTTCAGTCTCGGCCTCAATTCGGTCACCCCCGCGGCCGGTTTCGCTGCCGTCGAACTGAACGGCGGCAGTGAGCCGTACGTCTGGTTCTGGGACAACACCGGTCAGGTGCTGAACGACCCGGCCGACCGGGCCGATCGGGCCGCATCGAACAGCCACCGGCGGATCGAGCGCGTCACCTCCGACGACGGGTATGTCATCGACGTCGACCTCAGATGGCGGGGCGACCCGGACCGCTTCGAGGGTCCGGTCCTGCTGATGGTCTACGGCGCCTACGGCATGGACATCGACCTGGATGCCGACCACAATCTGGGCCACTGGCTCGATCGCGGCTTCGCGGTCGGCACCCCGCACGTCCGGGGCGGTGGACAGGCGTCCCGCCATCTGGCCGGTTGCCGGGCCAACCGCGACCGCTCGCTCGCCGATCTGCGGTCGGCGGTGCGCTGGCTGCGTGCCGGGGAGGGGGTCGTCCGGGCATCCCGACTGGCCGTCCTCGGGGCCAGCGCCGGCGGCTTCCTGGCCGCGACGACCCTCAACACCTGCCCGGACGAGATCGACGCGTGTGTCATCGTCAACGGCTTCGTCGATCCGTTGACCAGTCTGGTGCGCCGCGACACAACGACTATCGCCAGCGACCAGGATGAGTGGGGCAACCCGTTCGACAGCGTCAACGACCTCCAGACCCTGGAAGCCGTTTCACCGGTCGCCAATCTGAACACCGCCGGCGGCGCCCGGGCGCTGGTCGTCGTCGCGGCCAAGGATGTCCGCGTCAATCCGCGCCAGGGCCTCAAGTGGTTCCTCACCTACCGGGGCCTCGGTGGCGAAGCAAGCCTGTGGTACGACCCGAACGGAGCCCACGACTGCTGGGGCCTCGAGATGGACCCAGACGCCATGATCGACTGGGTCTGCGCCGCCCTCGGAATCTGAGCTTGTCGAAGGGCGGCATCAGGAAGCATGTTGATCTTGCCCTTCGACAGGCTCAGGGCACGAAACCCCGCCTCCTGATACGGAGGTCGCTCTGGGTGCGAGTTGATCTTGCCCTTCGACAGGCACAGGGCACGAAAAAGGCTGACTCTTCCCGCGAGGGCGTCGGAGACTACGTTCCCTGAGCTTGTCGAAGGGCGGCCTCTGGAAGCATGTTGCACTTGCCCTTCGACAGGCTCAGGGCACGAAGCCCCGCCTCCAGATACGGGGGTCGCTCCGGGTGAGAGTTGATCTTGCCCATCGACAGGCTCAGGGCACGAAAAAGGCCGACTCTTCCCGCGAGGGCGTCGGAGCCTACGTTCCCTGAGCTTGTCGAAGGGCGGCCTCTGGAAGCATGTTGATCTTGCCCTTCGACAGGCTCAGGGCACGAAAAAGGCCGACTCTTCCCGCGAAGGCGTCGGAGACTACGTTCCCTGAGCTTGTCGAAGGGCGGCCACTGGAAGCATGTTGATCTTGCCCTTCGACAGGCTCAGGGCACGAAGCCCCGTACCCATAGGGCAGCTTGCCCTTCGACAGGCTCGGGGCACGAAGCCCCGTACCCCATAGGGCAGCTTGCCCGTCGACAGGCTCGGGGCACGAAGCCCGTAGGCCCGTTCGGGGGTGCGCTCGGGACGCCGGCAAGCTCTCAGCCGGCGTACGGTTGGTGGTCTCCGCGGCAGCGGAGACCAGCCTTCGGCAGGGCCAGATCGATCAGGTAGCGGTCCATGGCGCCAGTGATGCAGCGGGAGGTGCCGTACGCGGTATGGCCCCACGAGTCGCTGCTCAGCAGTCGGCTGTTGGGCAGCCGACGCGAGACCGCGACCGCCGAGTCGTAGTTGGTTGCCGGATCGTAGAGATTCCCGACGACAAGCACCGGATGCGAGGTGCGCCGGTCGAACGGGCCGGTGTAAGCGTCCTCGTCCCGGGCCGTCCAGTTGGCACAGGTGGCCGACGTCCACAGCCAGAAGCGGCCGAAGTAGGGCGCCTGCCGATCGGCCCGGTCGGCGAGCTCATTCCAGCGCCGCAGGTCGCGGGGATTGCGACTGTCACTGCAGGCCACCGCGGCGTTCACCTCGAAGTCGTTGGCCAGCGGCTCGTTCGCGAATCCGGCCCGCTCCCGGGCCAGCGCGGTTCGGTGCAGCACGCGACCGTAGCGGGTGGCAGCGTGGGCCCGGGCCGCCGATCCGGCTTTCGGCGCGAGCATCTCCTGCAGCAGGGCGACGATGGCTGGAACGTCCTCGACGCCTTCAGGGACATACAGCGAGAGCAGCACCGAATGGACGAAGTCGGCGTAGGTGATCTGGCCGGATGATCCGTCCTCGTCGGTGTAGGCCAGTGGTTTCGCCCGCAGTGCTGTAGCGACCGAGGCGAAGGCTGCTGCTGGATCCGGCATGATCGGGCACGCTTCCGGTCCGGCCCGTCGGCAGCGATCCAGCAGGGTCGTCAGGGCCCGGGACGATCCGCCGGCCGAGTCGAGGCGCATGGTCATCGGGATGTCAGCCACGCTCCGGTCACCGCGCCAGGCCACCGGATCGAGCACCCCGTCGATGGCGAGCGCGCGAACGCGGTCCGGGAAGAGATTCGCGTACACCTGGCCGAGATAGGTGCCGTACGACCACCCGAGGAAGGTCAGTTGCCGATCGCCGACGGCCCGCCGGAGAACGTCCATGTCGCGGGCGACCTCGGTGGTCGAGATCGAGGAGGCGAGCGGTTGACCGGCGGCGGAGCAAGCCGCAGCGAGGTGACCGGCTGCGCGAGAGTACGCCCGCTCCTCGTGCCGACTGCTCGGGAAGATCATGCTCAGCACGTCGGTGTCGTGCGCCTGATGTTCAGCGTCGGGATAGCACTCGACCCGGGAGCTGTCATTGGTGCCGCGGGGATCCATCCCGATCAGGTCGAAGCGGTCGAGGACGGCCGGCGACAGGAATTCGGCGGCTCGGACGGCGACGTCCTTGCCCGACCCGCCCGGTCCGCCCGGATTGAGGAACAGCGAGCCAATCCGGTGAGACGCATCTCGGGCCGGCACCTTGAGCAGGGCCACCGTGACGGTGGCTCCCGCCGGCTCGTCATAGTCCAGCGGGAGCTGGACCTGGGCGCACCGATGGATCCGCTGGCAGGTGTGCCAATGCAGCTTCGGTGTCGGGATCGTGTCAACCCGTTCCGCTTCGGCTCGCGGCGGTGATGAAGCCACCGCTCGCGGTCCTCCAGCGCTTGCCCCGCTCGCCGCCACCGAGGCCAGCGTGAGCGCAGTGACCAGGACCACCGTGTTCCGGATCCGTGACATGAGGCTCCTTACGACGTCCACCGAGATGCCATCAACCTGCCTGGGTCCAGCGGACCCGACCGGGACCCGCTGTGTCCATGGCGGCGCTGCGGTTCTAGCCGAAAGTCAGGCGGTAATCTGGGTGCTCGTGCCGAGTTATCCCACCACCCGTCGCGACGACACCCTGGAGATCCTGCACGGCCGCCCGATCGGCGATCCCTACCGCTGGCTGGAAGATCCGGACAGCACCGAGACGGGGGATTGGGTACGCCGGCAGAACGAGTTCAGCGAGCAGGCTCTGTCGCAACTTCCGGGGCGGGCCTGGTTCGCCGAGACGATGCAGGCCGTGATCAGCCGACCGCGAGCCGGCGTGCCGTTCAGTCGAGGTGACCGCTATTTCGTCACTCGCAACGATGGGACCCAGAACCAGGACGTCACCTACGTTGCCGCTTCGCTGTCGGAGTTGCTGGCCGGCGGCCGCGTGCTGATCGATCCGAACACCCTGGCCGCCGATGGTACGACCGCCCTGACCAGCCTCACGGTCAGTGGCGACGGCCGGCTGGCCGCGTACGGGCTCAGCGACGCCGGCAGTGACTGGGAGACCTTCCACCTGGTGGAGCTGGAATCCGGCCACCCGATCGATGACGCCGCGATCAGGACCAAGTTCTCGACCGCGGAGTGGTTGCCGGACGGGACTTCCTATCTCTACACCCATTTCGAGCCGGGCTCGGTCGCCGAAGGCACCGAGACGACCGCCCTCGGCGGCGGTCGGCTGAAGATCCACCGGATCGGTGATGATCAACTCGATGACGAGTTGATCTTGGAATTTCCCGAGAACGACCAGCTGTTCATCGCCGCCGAGGTCACCGAAGATGATCACTGGGTCGCGGTGACGATCATCGAGGGGACCGAGCACCGCAACCGGCTCTGGCTCTATCCGATCGTCGACGACTCCGGCCGCAGCCGGCTGGGGGAGCCGATCAAGATCATCGACGAACCGATCGCCTCGTTCGTCACGGTCCACGTCGACGGCACCACGGTGTTCGTGCGGACCGACCTCGATGCCGCCCGCAGCCGCCTGGTCCGTCTCGATCTTGATCAACTGCATCTCACGGGATCCGTTGATTGGAAAGAAGTTGTGCCCGAGTCGGAGCACACGCTGGTCGAGGTGGTGGCCGTGGGTGACGGCTTCATCGTCATGCATCTGATTGATGCCCAGCCGCGTCTGACCCGGATCGGCCCGGACGGCACCGTCCGCGGACCGATCGACGTCAGCGGGGGAGCGCTGATTGGGCTGAACGCGCACGCCCATCACGACGAGGCCTTCATCGGCTTCTCCTCGGTCACCTCGCCGACCCAGAGCTTCCGCCTCGATGCCGGCACCGGGGACATCGTTGCGTTGCCGGAGTTGATCACCGCTGCCGCGTCTGACTTCACTCCACCGGAGATCCGGATCGAGCGGCGGAGGGCGACCAGCGCCGACGGAACGGCCGTGCCGTACTTCTTGATCATGCCGGCCGACGCCGATCTCTCCCGTTCCTTGCCCACGCTTTTGTGGGGGTACGGCGGGTTCAACATCCCGATCTTCGCCGACTATCGACCGGGCTGGTCCGGCTGGCTGGCGGCCGGTGGACTGCTGGCCATCGCCAATCTGCGGGGCGGGGGTGAGTTCGGCACCGAGTGGTACGAGGCCGGCCGGCTGGACCGTAAACAGAACGTGTTCGACGACTTCATCGCCGTGGCCGAGCATCTCAGTGATTCCGGCGTCACCTCACCCCGTCAGCTGGCCGTCCACGGCCGCAGCAACGGCGGGTTGCTGGTCGGAGCCGTGATGACCCAGCGTCCGGAGCTGTTCGCGGCGGCCATTCCGGCCGTCGGGGTGCTCGACCTGCTGCGCTTCCACAAGTTCACCGTCGGAGCGGCCTGGATGTCGGACTACGGCAATCCGGACGATGCCGACCAGTTCGAGATCGCACTCGCGTACTCACCGTTGCATCACCTGGCGATCGGTCAGGAGTACCCGGCGACGTTGGTGCTCACCGGCGATCACGACGATCGCGTCGTGCCGCTGCACAGCCTCAAGTTCACCGCGGCTCTGCAGCACGCCCAGGCCGGGGATCGTCCGGTCCTGGCCCGGATCGAGGTGTCGACCGGGCACGGGGTGGGCAAGCCGAGCGCGCTGGTTGCGGCCGAGTGGGCCGATCTGCTGGCCTTCGCCGCTCAGCACACCGGGCTGGACGTCCCGACGACTCGAACTGTCGGCGGGGCGCGGTAGTTTCTGGCCATGACGATTGCCATCGAGGATGACGTCTTCGCTGCTCTGGTCGAGCCGCTTCGCGGGGAGTTGACCGCTCACTGCTACCGGATGCTCGGCTCGGCCCACGAGGCGGAGGACCAGGTGCAGGAGACCTTCCTGCGGGCCTGGCGGGCGTACGGCCGGTTCGAGAATCGGTCGTCGGTCCGCACCTGGATGTACCGGATCGCCACCAACGTCTGCCTCACCGCTCTCGACGGACGCCAGCGCCGCCCGATGCCGACCGGCCTCGGGCAGCCGAGCACCGACCCGCACTCCGCGCTCGAGCAGCGCACGGAGGTGATGTGGCTCGAGCCGTTGCCGGATGCGGTGGTGTGGGGTGGGGCGCCGTCGGATCCGGCCGATGCCGTGGTCGGTCGGGAGAGCGTGCGGCTCGCGTTCGTGGCGGCGTTGCAGCATCTGACCCCGCCGCAGCGAGCCGTCGTCATCCTTCGCGACGTGCTCGGCTGGCAGGCCAGCGAGGTCGCCGAGTTGCTTGGTCTCTCGGTCGCCGCGGTCAACAGCAGTTTGCAGCGGGCCCGGGCCCAGTTGCACAAGCTCGACCCGGACCGGGCCGATGAGTCGCTGGACGATGAGCGGTCCAAGGCCCTGCTGGCCGACTATGTGAAGGCCTTCGAGGACTACGACGTCGAGCGGATCGTCGGGCTGCTGGCCGAGGACGCCGTGTGGGAGATGCCGCCCTTCGTCGGCTGGTACGAGGGTGCCGCCGCGATCGGTCAGCTGATCAAGACCCATTGCCCGGCCGAGGCGGCCGGCGATCAGCGGATGGTGGCCACCGGGGCGAACGGCCAGCCGGCCTTCGGCCTCTATATGCGCCAACTTGACGGATCGTACGCGCCGTTCCAGCTTCAGGTGTTGACGATCGGCCCGGCCGGGGTCACCCACGTCGGGTGCTTCTTCGACCTCGATCTGTTTCCGCGATTCGGGCTGCCGGCCAGGATCGACGGCTGATCGCCGTGGCGACGGCAAAGCCGCCCCGCGAGCGACCGGCTGCGCGACTGTCCGAGCCGGATCCGGCCGCCAGGACCGCCGGCTACGGGATCCTGGTCCTGGCCGGCCTGGTGATCATCTGTGCCGGCCTGCGTACGGTGGCGGCCATCGTGGCTCCGACCTTCTTGGTGCTGACCCTGGTCATCACCATGCAACCGCTGCGCTCGGTGCTGATCCGCCGCGGCCTGGCCCGGCCGCTGGCCAGCACGGTCGTCCTGATCAGCGTCTACGCGTTGCTGGTCGCCGTCCTCGGCTCGGCCGTCTGGTCACTGACCCGCCTCATCACCGAGTTGCCCACGTACTCGGCCGCGTTCAGCAAGCTCTTCGACCAGGCTCTTGCCCAGCTGGCCAAGCTCGGCATCAAAACCGAATCGCTGAGTAAGGCGGTCGACTCGTTCGACCTCTCCAGTTTGAGCGGCGTCGCCCAGGCGGCGCTGAACACCGTGACCAGCGGGGTCTCCCTCCTCGCCCTGTTGCTCGCCATGGTCTTCTTCCTCACCTTCGACGCGGCCGGTATCGGCGAGCGGATCGGGTTGATCCGGGTCGAGCGCCCGCACGTGGCCAACGCCCTCACCGACTTCGCCCTCAGCGTCCGCAAGTATTGGAGCGTCACCACGATCTTCGGATTGATCGTGGCCGTCGTCGACGTCATCGCCCTGCTGATCATCGGGGTCCCGCTGGCCGTGACCTGGGGTGTGCTGGCCTTCGTGACCAACTACATCCCCAACATCGGCTTCCTGCTCGGCCTGATCCCGCCGGTGCTCATTGCCTTGCTGAGCGAGGGTGCGGGTCCGGCGCTCGCCGTGGTGATCTGCTACACCGCTGTGAATGTGATTATCCAAACGCTGATCCAGCCGCGGTTCACCGGCGACGCGGTCGGCATCACCGCGACGGTGGCCTTTCTGTCGTTGATCTTCTGGGCCTTCCTGCTGGGTGCCCTCGGTGCGCTCCTGGCCATCCCGGCGACGTTGCTGGTCAAATCGTTGCTTGTCGATCATTCGACCAACGCCCATTGGCTCGGTGCGCTGCTCGACGCGACCCCGAAAAGCCGCTCGCCTGCGCCGAAAGCGAGCCGGCGGTCGAGGTAGCCTGACTCAGTGAGCAGCAATCTGCCGATCTCCTCGCCGTATCGGAGCACGCCGGACGCTCCCGTGACCGAGGCCGAGCGCGAGCAGTTGAGCGGGCGGCTGAATGCCGCGTTCACCGAGGGCAGCATCGACTCTGACGACTACCGGCAGCGGCTCGACACCCTGTTCGGCGCCCAACGGCTCGGTGAACTCGTGCCGGTGGTGGACGGTCTTCCGCCGCTCCAGACCTACGCCAGTCCCTCGATCGTGGCCAGTACGGGCGGTCAACCGGGCGAACTGGCCCCCGGTCGGGACTCGCGTGCGGCCGCCTTCGTCGTGCTTGCCGTGGTCGCGGGACTGCTCGTGGTCATCTCCGTGCTGTTGTTGATTCTTCTCTGACGCTGCGGTGTCGGCCTCGTCGCCTCCTCCGGGCTGGAGTCAGTGGGGCTCGCCATCCCCGCCGTTGCGGCCTCGACGCCGGCCCTTGGTGGCGGTGCTGATCGTGCTGCTCGTCGGCATTCTCGTCGTCGTCGTGATCGGGGGCGTCCTGCTCGGGCAGCACCCCGACCAGCCCACGGCCACCCCGCCCCAGACGTCAACGATGAACCCCCGCCCGCCCACCCCGCGCCCGTCCACACCGCAACCGTCCCCACCGCAACCGTCCACACCGCAACCGTCCCCACCGCAACCGTCCCCACCGCAACCGCGGCCCAGCACGACCGAGCCCAGCACCCAGTCGCCGACCCGTACCGAGCCCACGACCGAGCCGACCGCGACACCCCCGACCACGACACCCCCGACCACGACGAAACCGACCCCCGCGGCGAAACCGACCCCCAAGCCGACCAAGCGGCCTAGTCAGCCGAAGACCCCTGAGGACTATCTCGTCCGCAATCCGCTCTACGACCAGACGATTCCGCGGTCGGACTGCTCCCAACCACCGCGCCCGCTGCCGACCACCAAGAAGACCGATCAGCGGTACCTGAAGAATCTGGTCGGCTGCATGCTGGCCGCGTACGGCAGCTCGTTGGAGGTCGCGGGCTTCACGCTGACCCAGCCCGACGTGGTCATCTACTCCGGCACGGTGGAGACCCCGTGCGGCCAGGGCCTGAGGGGCTATCCGGTCTTCTACTGCGGTGCCAACGAAACGGTCTATTCCTCGGCCGGCTCGACGGCCGAGTACGGCGAAACGCTCCGGCTCGGCGGCTACTGGATCGTCTTCCACGAGTTCGCGCACCACGTTCAGCAACGGATCGGGGTGCTCGAGGCGGCCTACTCCCTCGACGAGGATCAGCTGCAGATCAGCCGGCGCATCGAACTCCAGGCGGACTGCTACATGGGCATCACCTCGAGCTCGGTGCGCAGCGTCAAGCTCACGAAGGCCGACCGGGCGGAGATGGTCGACTGGCGTACCCAGGTTGCGGACAAGATCCACGGGAAGAGCGCCTCGCAGCTGTTCTGGGTGCAGCGAGGTTTTGACGCCGCCGACGTCGCCGCGTGCAGCACCTGGAGGGCGACCAAACACATTGGATGACGGCACCGAATCAGGTCTAGGAACAGGATGGCAAACTAGATATGGCTTGCCTTACCTAATTGTGGGCAGAACCACAATGCAGATCTTTGTTCGATCAACTCACCGATCCATAGAATGGCAACCGTGCCCAGGCAACACATCACCCACACCAAGATCGCTGAGCACGTCCAGCGACTGGGTGAGCTCTACCCGCCGATCCCGCTCGCTTCGGTCGATCGGACGATCAACAATCCCCAGCTCGTCGCTCAGCGCTTCGGCCACGTCATCGACTACCTCGCACGGGTCGAGCTCGAGGTCGACCGCAACGTGCTCGAGCTGCTGGTCCTGTTGCCCGATGTCGACGACACCAACAAGACCTTCTACGCCGATGTCTGGCAACCGCAGGAGATTCAGCACGGACTGATCCTCGATCGGCTGCAGCAAGATCTCGGCCGCACTCCGGCCGATCCGCATCTCGACGTCTCGTTCAAGATCAAGATTCTCGGTGCGCTGGCCAGCCTCAAGCCGATCCAGGACATCGCGAAGCTGCTCTACT
The DNA here is from genome assembly GCA_963731295.1 of uncultured Actinomycetota bacterium. GTDB lineage: Bacteria > Actinomycetota > Actinomycetes > Propionibacteriales > Propionibacteriaceae > Microlunatus. The sequence goes on along the minus strand of CAVSUP010000001.1, from coordinate 1,240,836 downwards.
TCCTCACCGGCGCGAGCACCGAGCGGCAGGCCGTGCTCGCGTACAACCAGATCAACACCGGTCTCAAGGAGATGGGCGAGTCCGCCATTACCGAGACCATCATCACCCCGATCAAGCAGCAGGAGCCGGGGCACTTCGCCTTCTATCAGATGTCGGCGACGGCGATGATCCAGGACAAGATGCTCAAGCCATGGCAGCTTTTCCTGACCCGGGTGCTGCGGGAGAAGAGCTACAACCTGGTCGGCACCAACGCCATGAAGGAATACAAGGCCGACATGGGTGGCGTCGCGGTTGACCTGGGTATCGACAAGGATCTTGCCGGTTACGCCCGCGAAGTCGGCCGGGTCGAGAACCGGCTGCTCTGGGCGCACCGGCAGGGCGTGGAGTTCCCGCCGTACATCCTCAAGGCCCTCAAGGAGAGCGTCGAGCTCTACCGCGAACGGCTCGGCCACGGTCTGCCGATCGGCTGAGCACCTCCGCCACCGATCCCAGCGCCGATTTGGGGTCGGACGGCCGAAACGCGTAGACTCCACGGTCGGCCATCTGTGGCCGGTGAAGATGTTCGTACGCGGATCAGATTGAGAGTTTATGGCGAAGAAAGAAGGCGCACTCGAGCTCGAGGGCACCGTGGTCGAGGCCTTGCCCAACGCAATGTTCCGCGTTGAGTTGGCCAACGGTCACAAAGTGCTCGCGACGATCAGCGGCAAGATGCGGCAGCACTACATCCGTATCCTCCCCGCCGACCGGGTGGTCGTCGAGCTTTCGGCCTACGATCTGACCCGCGGCCGCATCGTCTACCGGCACAAGTAAGCCAGCGCAAACCATCCACCACCGTCCACATCCGCGTCAGCGAGTTGTGGCGTGCATCAGAGAGAAGCTCGATGAAGGTTCAGCCGAGCGTCAAGAGGATCTGCGAGAAGTGCAAGGTGATTCGCCGGCACGGTCGCGTGATGGTGATTTGCGAGAACCCGCGGCACAAGCAGCGGCAGGGCTGAGTCCCTGCTCAGCTTTCCGGCTGTAGGACTCGCAAGCCACGTACGACGCAACACAGCACGACCCGCAATACAGCACGACCCGCAACACAGCACGACCCGCAACACCGCACGACCAGCACCACCGCAGGACCCAACAGTGTGATCGCAACTCCGGGACTCGTTCCGGATCCACCCTCGGTCGGAGGCCGAGGCCCTGGCGAGAGACCCGAGTGTCTCTCGAAGGCAGCCAGGGACGCATCACGCCACAGACCTCCGCGATGCATCATCAGCCCGACGCCGACGTGTTTCGGTATCAGGGTCGCATCGACCAAACGAAAGGTTGTACCGCCTGATGGCACGCCTCATTGGGGTTGACCTCCCGCGCGACAAGCGCCTCGAGGTCGCTCTCACCTACATCTTCGGTGTGGGCCGCACCCGCGCCCTGGCCACCCTGGAAGCCACTGAGATCAGTGGCGATCTCCGGGTCCACCAGCTGACCGACGACCATCTCGTCGCGCTGCGTGACTGGATCGAAGCGAATTACCAGACCGAGGGTGACCTCCGTCGCGAGGTCGCCTCCGACATCCGTCGCAAGGTCGAGATCGGCTCCTACCAGGGCCGTCGTCACCGCAGTGGCTTGCCCGTCCGGGGCCAGCGCACGCGTACCAATGCCCGCGGCCGCAAGGGCGCTCGCAAACCCGTCGCCGGCAAGAAGAAGGCTAAGTAACCATGGCTACTGCAGGTCGCAACACCCGAACCACCAAGGTGCGCAAGAAGGAAAAGAAGAACGTGGTCGCTGGCCACGCTCACATCAAGAGCACGTTCAACAACACCGTCATCTCGATCACCGATCCCACCGGTGCCGTGATCGCGTGGGCCTCCGCCGGCACCGTCGGCTTCAAGGGCTCCCGCAAGTCGACCCCGTACGCGGCGCAGATGGCGGCCGAGGCTGCTGGCCGTCGCGCCATGGAGCACGGCATGAAGCGGGTCGACGTGTTCGTCAAGGGTCCGGGCTCGGGTCGGGAGACCGCCATCCGTTCGCTCGGGGCCGTCGGCCTCGAGGTCGGCGCGATCTCCGATGTCACCCCCATCCCGCACAACGGCTGCCGCCCGCCCAAGCGCCGGCGCGTCTAACCCAACGAACACAAAGGACACAGACTCACATGGCTCGCTATACCGGTCCCATGACCAAGAAGTCGCGTCGGCTGGGTGTTGACCTGGTCGGCGGCGACAAGGCGTTCGAGAAGCGCCCCTACCCGCCCGGCGTGCACGGCCGCGGCCGCACCAAGGAGTCGGAATATTCGCTCCAGCTCCGCGAGAAGCAGAAGGCCCGCTTCTCCTACGGCGTGCTGGAGAAGCAGTTCCGCAAGTACTACGAGCAGGCCAACCGGATGCAGGGCAAGACCGGTGACAACCTGCTCGCGATCCTCGAGTCCCGTCTGGACAACGTGGTCTACCGCGCTGGTCTGGCCCGGACCCGTCGGCAGGCTCGGCAGTTCGTGGTGCACGGCCACTTCCTGGTCAATGGCCACAAGGTGAACATCCCGTCGTACCGGGTCTCCGAGCACGACATCGTCGACCTCGCCGACAAGGTGAAGGAGCAGACGCCGCACATCATCAACCGTGAGACCCACGGCGAGCGCGACGTCCCGGCCTGGCTCCAGGCGCTCCCCGAGCGTGGCCGGGTGCTGGTCCACAAGCTGCCGACCCGTCAGCAGATCGTCATCGACGTCCAGGAACAGCTGATCGTCGAGCTCTACTCGAAGTAGCGCTCGCCCCGGTTGTCAGTTCCCCATGTTGCATGGGGAACTGGCAACTTACCTAGGAAACTTCGCAGGTAAGTCGCTAGTTTCCCGGGGAAATGCAAGGGCCCTGGTACGCCGGGGCCGCCCGAGCCCGCCGGATGCGGGTGCGGTTCTGCGCCGTCAAATAGTGGGTGGCGCGGGGAAAGAAGAACATGCTCATCGCACAGCGCCCGTCCCTGTCGGAGGAAGTCGTCTCCGACGATCGCTCGCGGTTCACCATCGAGCCGCTGGAGCCGGGCTTCGGCTACACCCTCGGCAACTCGCTGCGGCGTACGCTGCTCTCGTCCATCCCGGGCGCGGCCGTGACCAGCATCAAGGTCGATGGCAACCTGCACGAGTTCTCCACCATCGAGGGCGTCACCGAGGACATCACCGAGATCATCCTCAACCTCAAGGGTCTGGTCGTCTCGTCGGAAGAGGACGAGCCGGTCACCATGTACCTGCGTAAGGCTGGCGCCGGCGCGGTCACCGCGGCCGACATCGCTCCGCCCGCCGGAGTCGAGGTGCACAACTCTGACCTGCACATCGCCACCCTGAACGACTCCGGCAAGCTGGAGATGGAGCTCGTCGTCGAACGCGGCCGCGGTTACGTGTCCGCAGTGCAGAACAAGATGGCTGACGCCGAAATCGGCCGGATCCCGGTCGATTCGATCTACTCGCCGGTGCTCAAGGTGACCTACAAGGTCGAGGCGACCCGAGTCGAGCAGCGCACCGACTTCGACAAGTTGATCATCGACGTCGAGACGAAGTCGGCCATCCGGCCACGCGATGCGGTGGCTTCGGCCGGTCGCACCCTGGTCGAGCTGTTCGGTCTGGCCCGTGAACTGAACGTCGAGGCCGAGGGCATCGAGATCGGCCCGTCGCCGATCGACGAGCAGCTCGCCGCTGATCTGGCCCTGCCGGTCGAAGACCTGAACCTGACGGTCCGGTCCTACAACTGCCTCAAGCGCGAGGGCATCCACACCGTCTCGGAGCTGGTTTCCCGCAGTGAGCAGGATCTGCTGGACATCCGCAACTTCGGCTCCAAGTCGATCGACGAGGTCAAGCTCAAGCTGCACGAGATGGGCCTGTCGCTCAAGGACAGCGCTCCCGGCTTCGATCCGCTGAGCGCCATCGGTCGCTATGACGACCTCGACGAAGATGACGTCGACTACTCCGAGACCGAGCAGTACTGACCCTTTGAACGCAAGGGGGGCGACCCCCTTGAACCCCCGCGCCGCGCCGAAGACCCACGGGCGCGCGGCGTTGGGGGCACAACTGAATAGTTGATCAAGGGGGGCGACCCCTTGAACCCCCGCGCCGTGTCGTTGACCCACGGCGCAGCAAGGGCAGCAGCCCGTGAACGACCGCTAGCAGACCTGGAGAACTGACAAATGCCTAAACCCACCAAGGGCGCTCGCCTCGGCGGCAGTGCCTCGCACCAGAAGATCATTCTGGCGAACCTGGCCACCCAGCTGTTCGAGCACCGACGGATCGTCACGACCGAGACCAAGGCCAAGCGGCTGCGCCCCCTGGCGGAGAAGTTGATCACCAAGGCCAAGCGAGGGGACATCCACTCCCGCCGTCTGGTGCTCACCACGGTCAAGGACAAGGGTGTGGTGCACGCGCTGTTCACCGAGATCGCGCCGACCCTGGCCGAGCGCGAGGGTGGGTATACCCGGATTACCAAGGTCGGCCCGCGGAAGGGCGATAACGCGCCGATGGCGATCATCGAGATCGTGACCGAGTCGGTCGCGGACAGCAAGAAGGCCAACGCCAAGACGGTTGAGCCGGCCAAGAAGACTGCGGCGAAGCGGGCTGCATCGGCGCCCGCCGCCCCGGGTTCCTCGGCGGCCCCCGAGGAGAGTCCCGCTGAGGAACTGGTCAGCGACACCGAGGAGCTCGAGGAGAGCACTGAGGGTCAGCAGGCGCCGAGCGACGACACCTCTGACGAAGAGGCCAAGCAGTACGGCGAGGGCTCGTTCCGCGGTGCGGAGCCGCCAACGGGCTTCGACATCAAGGGCAACGAGGACTCGATGAAGTTCCACACGACCGCGTCGCAGTGGTACGACCAGACCGTGGCGGAGGTGTGGTTCGACAGTGAGCAGGCCGCCGAGACCGCAGGCTTCACCAAGGCCGGCTGACCTCCCAGCCGCCCGCTCGACCCACGTACGCCGGATCGGCGCCCACCCTCGCGGATGGGCGCCGATTCTGCGTCTGGCGGCCTCTGCATGAAACTCATGTGTACTCGGCTTGCACTCACTCTGCACAGGTTGCAACGTGTGCAGAGTGCGAGGAACTCACGTACACATGAGTTTCACCAGGGGCGGGTACGCGGTTTCCGGCGCGCCCCGATTCCAGCGCGTCCGATTCCAGCGCATCCGATTCCGACGCGCACAGATCAGCCCGCGAAGTCCGCAGATGGCGCACGGTTCCCGCACAGTCGCCGCACAGGACTCGATCGGCAGAGTCAGCCGGGTGAATCGACTCCGGCTGCTCACGCCACCGCGCATCGCCCTGGCCGCCATTCTGATCGTGGCGCTGGTCATCCGCTGGCAGTTCGTGGACTTCCAGTCCGGCGACTACCGGGCCTTCCTCGATCGCTGGTACGCCTACCTGGCGGAGAACGGTGGCTTCGCCGCGCTGCAGGACGGCTCGTTCTCCAACTACAACACGCCCTACCTCGCCCTGCTGGCCGGCACCACCTATCTACCGGTGCCGGAGATCGTGGCGATCAAGGCCATCTCGGTGATCTTCGACGTGACGCTGGCCGGGTTCGCGTACCACATCATTCGGGCCCTGAGGCCGACCGCGCGCTGGCTGCCGACCCTCGCCTTCGGTGCGGTGATCATGTTGCCGACGGTGATCATGAACGGCAGCCAGTGGGCGCAGTGCGACGCCATCTATGTCACGTTCTGTCTCGGCAGCGTCTACTTCCTGATCAAGCGACGGCCGTGGCTGGCGGCGGCCTTCTTCGGCATCGCCTTCGCGTTCAAGTTGCAGGCCATCTTCTTCCTGCCGGTGCTTGTCGTGGTGATGATCGTCAATCGACACCGGCTTCGGGCCCTGCTGGCCGCCCCGCTGGCCTTTCTGATCTGCCTGACTCCTGCGCTGATCGCCGGCCGTTCACTGCTCAGCCAGCTGTCGGTCTATCCGTCCCAGATCGCCAACCCGTCCGGGGGCGGCGGCGGGCCGGGTGGGCGCGGAGGCTTCAGCGCGACCGCGACCTCAAGCTTCACCAACAATGCACCCACCCCGTACGCCTGGCTCTCCGGCGATGCGTCGACCAGCTGGAAGTACGCCGGCCTCGCGCTCGCGGCGGTGGTGGCCCTGGCCTTCGGCATCTGGCTGCTGGCCCGCCGCCGTCAGCTCACCGGCGCCGACATCGTGCTGGTCGCGGCCACGGCGACCCTGGTCGTGCCGCTGCTGCTCCCCGAGATGCACGAGCGCTACTTCTATCTGGCCGAGGTGCTCTGCGTCCTCGCGGCGTTCGTCGACCGAAGGTTCATCGTCGTGGCGGCCGCGATTCAGGTGGCCTCGATCAGCACCTACCTCAGCTATCTGGACAACGCGCCGCTCATGCCGTTGCGGCTGGCGGCGATGGTCGCGTTCGCCGGGGCGGTGCTGGCCGCCGTCAGCGTGGTGCGGCGACTGTCAGTGGTGACCGGCACAATCGACCCATGCTCCTTAGCCGGCTCGCCGAGACCAGGCACGCGCTCGTCGCGACCCGATCACGCAATGCCAAGCGTGACCTGATCGCGGCGGTCCTTCGTGACGCCTCGGCCGACGACGTCGAGATCGTCGTGTCCTACCTGTCCGGCAGCCTGCGCCAGCGGCGTACGGGCGTGGGCTGGAAATCCTTGCAGACGGTGCCCGAGCCGGCGGTCGAGCCGATCCTCACGGTGGGCGAGGTCGACGCGGCGTTCGCCGGCATCGCGGAGCTGGCCGGACCTGGATCGGCCGCGACCCGCTCCGCCGCCGTGCAGGCCCTGCTGTCTCGAGCGACCGCCGACGAACAGGAGTTCCTGCGCGGCCTGGTCTTCGGCGACCTGCGGCAGGGTGCGCTCGAGGCTCAGGTCCAGGAGGGATTGGCGGCGGCCTTCGCGGTGCCCGTCTCCGCGGTCCGGCGCGCGGCGATGCTGACCTCGTCGACGACCAGTGCGGCGGCCACCTTGCTCGCCGGGGGCCTGCCCGCGCTGGAGGCCGTCGGGCTTCAGGTGGGGGTCGGCATCCAGCCGATGCTGGCGGCGAGTGCGCCGGACCCGGCCGCGGCCGTGGCCAAATCCGGGCTGCCCGCCGTGGTCGACTTCAAGTTGGACGGCATCCGGCTCCAGGTGCACCGATCGGGCGATCAGGTGCGGATCTTCACCCGTAGCCTCGACGACATCACCGCGCGCCTGCCCGAGGTGGCCGCGATTGTCTCGGCCCTCCCGCATCACGAGCTGGTGCTGGATGGTGAGGTGCTCTCCTTGCGCAGCGACGGGACGCCGGAGGCCTTCCAGGTCGTGGCCTCGCGCACCATGAGCAGCGTCGACGTTGCCGCCCTCGTGCAGGCCAGCCCGCTCAAGGTGTTTTTCTTCGACCTGCTGCACGTCGACGGCCGCGACCTGCTCGACACTCCGCTGGCGGAGCGACTCCAGGTGATGGCCGACGTGCTGCCGCCGGAAATCTCGGTTCCACGACGGATCTGTACGACCGGCGGGGACGTCGCGAGCACGTTCGCCGAGGCCGTTGGTAGCGGCTATGAAGGGGTCGTGGTGAAGAGCCTCACCGCTCCGTACGCGGCCGGTCGCCGCGATTCGGCCTGGGTCAAGGTCAAACCGCGGCACACCTTCGACCTGATCGTGATCGCCGCGGAGTGGGGGCACGGGCGCCGGCAGGGCTGGCTCTCCAACCTGCACCTCGCCGCCCGCGATCCCTCGTCAGGTGAGTTGGTCATGCTGGGCAAGACCTTCAAGGGGCTCACCGATGAGCTGCTGACCTGGCAGACGGCCAAGTTCCTGGAGCTGGAGATCCGGCGGACGGCCGGGACAGTCTATGTCGAGCCGTCGCTGGTCGTGGAGATCGCCGTCGACGGTCTGCAAGCCTCGACCCGCTACCCCGGCGGGGTGGCGCTGCGCTTCGCCCGGGTCCTCCGCTACCGGCCGGACAAGGATGCGGCCGAGGCCGACAGCATCGACACTGTGCGCGCCCTCAGCCCGGCCATCGAGGACCCGATCACGTGACCCGATCGCCTGGGGCCGTCACGTGTGAGCCCGATCAGGCCAGCTCGTTCAGGGTGATCGACACCGCGCGGAATTGCTCGGGAAACGCCTGCAGCACCCGCAGCCGCGGGTCGGCGGTGGGCCACACCTCACCCGTCCAGCGCGCCCGGACCGCGATGAGCCGCGGATCGCCGAGGACTTCCTCCACGCCGGCCCGGTCACCACCACCGACGACGGCATCGAGATCATCAACGCCGGCGGCGAGCAGCGTTGTCGCGACGTCGGCGACCTCGGCGTACGCCTGCGCGGCCTGATTCGCCCGCCGGCGGGCATAGCGTTGTTGCGACCAGCCGCCGGCCTTGGTCTTGCCTTGGACGTACGAGCTGCCGACCTTGGATCGGATCAGCTGGGCGCCGGCGAAGATGCCCACTGCATAGCCGCCGCGACGGACGAGAATCGCACCGATCGACCGCGGGCGGCCTACATGATCGACCAGCGCCGAGAGCAGGTCCGCGCCCTCCGGCCGGGGCTCCGGCAGGGGCGGAAACGGTACCGAGACGGCGGCCGTAGCCCCATCGGCCGCGCTCGCCAGCACCGCGGCCGGCTGAGCCACCACCTCGAGATCACCGTGACGCGCGCCGAATCGGTCCAGCCAGCCCGCGAGTCGCTCGGCGGGCACGCGGACGATCCGGTCGGTCACGGCGCTCCTTGATCACGTATTCGACGAGGTGCTCGGCAACCAACAAACCCGTGAGCTTGTCGACGCGCTCCGGAATCGGAGCCCTACGTCGGCCGGGGGACAATTCCGGCGCTCACGGGTTCGGGTGTTGGCTGTGGATTAGCCGGCCGCACGCGCGACCAGTCAGTGACACAGTCAGGATGCGCGGCTAGCTGGCCGTCACCTCACATGTCCAAAAGTCACTCATTCTTTGGACCACCTCCTTTCCGTGTGCCATTACCGTATGCGCACCTCCGCGAGTGGTCAACGCCTTTTGCCTGTGAGCTTTCCGGTTCTGCGAGGCGAGGAAAACACCGGCCCGAAGGTCAGGCGATGATCACTTCGACCCCGGTCGCTCGCAAGGCCTCGACCATCTCCGGCTCGGCCGACCGGTCGGTGAGCACCGCCGATACCTCGTTCACCCAGCAGATCCTGGAGAAGCCGACCTGGCCGAGCTTGCTGGCGTCGATGACCACGATCGTCCGCTTGGCCTGCTTCATCATCACCCGATTGATCGCCGCCTCGGCCTCGTCCTTGGTCGTCACGCCGGCCACCGGGTCCAGCCCGCTGGCCCCGAGGAAACAGATGTCCGGGGTGAGCTGGCTCAAGGTCTCCGCGGCCATCGCGCCGACCAACTCATAGCTCTGCGGTCGCGCCACCCCGCCGCAGACCACGATCTTGATGAACGGGCGCACGGTGAGCTCGGTTGCGATGTTGATCGCGTTCGTCACCACGGTGACGCCGTGATGCAGTGGTCGGGAGGCCGGAATCGCCCGGGCGATCTCCACCGTGGTGGTGCCACCGTTCAACGAGACCGCGCACCCGGGCCACAGCATCTCGACGGCCCGCTGCGCGATCCGGGCCTTGGCCTCGCCCCGGGTGGTGGACTTGTAGCGCAGCGGCAGGTCGTAGCTCGTGGTGTTGGGCACGGCCCCGCCGTGGGTGCGGCTGAGCAACTGCTGGTCGGCCAGATAGTCGAGGTCGCGCCGGATCGTTGCCGCGGACACCTCGAACTGCGCGGCCGACTCGTCGACGTCGATTCGGCCGTTGGTGACCAGGTGCTCCAACAGGGCGGAGAGGCGCTCAGCCCGCGTCATCGCTGGTCCTCACCCGCCATCCGGCCCTCAGATCCCACAAGTTGCATGCTATGTTCATATCTGCTTATTTGGGAGTCAAATGAGCATATCTCACCCCAAAGAACAGCGGCAGTCGACGGAAAGGGTGGCGATCGTGCAGGGTCGCTCGGGCTCATGGCCGGATATGTCGTAGCCGTCGATCTCGGTGGCACCCTGACGAAAATAGGCCGGGCGTACGCGGACGGCAGCCTGGATCGGGTCCGCCGCATTCCCACCCGGCTCGACGGCCGGCAGGCGTCGGTCAGCTGGCTCGTCGACCAGATCGCCACCGAAGCCGACGCCGGCGATGTCTGTCTCGGCTACGGAGCCGTGGTGCCCGGCGTCATCGATACCCCCGCCGGTGTCGTCCGCGCGGCCTCCAACCTCGGATGGTCCGACCTGCCCCTGCGGGCCGAGCTGGACCGCGGGACCGGCTTGATCGGCGCGGTCGACCACGATGTCCGTTCGGCCGGCTTGGCCGAGTGGCAGCTGGGCGCCGGAGTCGGCAGCACGCAGTTGATCTTCGTCGCCCTCGGCACTGGCATCGCGGCCGCCCTGATCGCCGACGGCCGGATCATCAAGGCCGATGGGTACGCGGGTGAGCTCGGTCATCTGGCCACCCCGGCGGCGGGGGACCGGGCCTGTCCCTGCGGTCGACCCGGCTGCCTGGAGACGGTGGCTTCGGCGTCCGGGGTGCTCCGCAGTTATGCCGAGCGCAGTGGGCAGTCGGTGGCGGGCGCGGCCGAGGTCGCCACTCTGGCTCGGGCCGGGGACGCGGCCGCGGTCGGCGCTTTCGATCTCGCGCGACGCGCCCTCGCTGAGGCGCTCGGTGCCGCCGTCACCCTGCTCGGGCCGGAGCTGGTGATCATCGGCGGCGGACTGTCGGGTGCCTTCGACCTGCTCGCGGATCCGCTGGAAGCCGACCTGGCGTCGCGCTTGTCGATCCAGCGGATGCCGCGACTCGCTCCGGCCCAGCTGGGCGCAGATGCCGGACTCATCGGGGCGGGACTGATCGGCTGGCGCCACGTACGCGGAGAATTTGATCATGACTGACCGGCCGCTGCTGATCGAGCGACTGGTCACGCCGCAAGGGGTGCTGGCTTCGGCCACCATGATCATCTCCGACGACGTGATCAGCAAGATCATGACCGATGATCATTCCTCCACCTCGGCCGAGCGGGTCAACGGCTGGGTTGTCCCGGGCTTCGTCGACACGCATTGCCACGGTGGGGGCGGCCACGACTTTGCTACGACGAGTGTCGACGAGGCCCTCGGCGCGCGCGACTTCCACCGGGCCCACGGAAGCACGTCGATCGTGGCCAGCCTGGTCGCCGACGAGCTCGACGTCCTCGCGGTACAGGTGGCGACACTGGCCCGGCTGGTCGTCGACGGCGCGCTCGCCGGCATCCATCTGGAAGGCCCGTTCCTCTCCCCGGCCAAGCGCGGAGCGCATGATCCGCGCCTGCTCCGCGCTCCCGAGTCGGCCCTGCTTGATCAACTCCTGACGGCCGGGGCTGGCGCGGTGTCCATGATCACCATCGCTCCGGAGCTGCCGCACGGGCTGGAGGCCGTCGCGCGATTGGCCGCCGGCGGAGTGACCGCGGCGGTCGGGCACACCGACGGCGACCACCAGATGATCAAGTATGCGATCGATCGGGGGGCGACCGTCGCCACGCATCTGTTCAACGCCATGCGACCGATCCATCACCGCGATCCGGGACCGGTGCCAGCGTTACTCGACGATCCGCGGGTGGTCGTCGAGCTGATCGCCGACGGCGTCCACCTGCACGACGACGTGCTGCGGATGGCCGTCGCCGCTGCTGGTCCCGACCGGGTCGCCTTGATCACCGACGCGATCGTGGCCACCGGAATGCCGGACGGGCGCTATCGGCTGGGCGGGCTGTCGGTCGACGTCGCGGACGGCCGGGCCCGAGTCGTCGAGGCGGACGGGGCACTGGGCTCGATCGCCGGTTCCACCCTCACCATGGCGGCCGCTTTCCAGCGGTTGGTCGGTCTCGGGTTGCCGCACGAGCAGGTGGCCCGGATGGCGTCGACGACGCCCGCGCGGGCCCAGCGGCTCACCACGGTCGGCGCGCTCGAGCCCGGGCGCCGGGCCGACCTGTGCGTGGTCGATGACGATGGCGCATTGCTGCGGGTGATGGCCCGCGGCGCCTGGCTGGACCCTCCTAGCCCCGCGTCGGCCGACTAGCCCCGCATCGCCGCGTAGCGGTCCAACGCCTCCAGGCGTTCCTCAGCGTGGTCGACGATCGGCGCCGGATAGCCAGCCGGCTCCCCGTCGGGCGCCTCCCAGGGCGCATGTAGGTGCTTGATCGGCACGTCGGCGAGCTCGGGCACGTAGCGCCGGATGTAGTCGCCGTCGCCGTCGAACTTCTTGGCCTGGCTGGTCGGGTTGAAGACCCGGAAGTAGGGCGATGCGTCGGTCCCGCAGCCGGCTACCCACTGCCAGTTCAACTGGTTCTGGGCGATATCGCCGTCACGCAACTGGTCCATGAACCAGTCGGCGCCATGCCACCAGCCGATGTGCAGATCCTTGATCAGGAACGACGCAACGACCATCCGCACCCGGTTGTGCATCCACCCCTCAGCGAGCAGCTGACGCATCCCGGCGTCGACGAGTGGGAAGCCCGTCCGGCCCTGTTGCCAGGCCTTCAGCCGCTCAGCGGCCCGCTTGGTCTGCTCCGGCTCGTCGGAAACCATGGCCGAGAATTCCGGCCGGATCGGCTGGCTCACGGCGTCCGGGCGGTGGAACAGGACGTCCGCGAAAAAGTCGCGCCAGGCGATCTGCCGGGCGAACGCCGCCGCTCCCTGGGACCGTCGCCGGCCCAGATCGGCGAGCACCGTACGCGGGTGCAGGTGCCCCCAGCGCAACGCGATCGACAGGTGCGAGGTGGCGTCCGGCCCGGGGAAGTCGTGCAGCTTCGCGTAGTCGCCGACGCCTTCGGAGTCAGCATTGAGCCAGGCGTGCCAAGCGCTGCGAGCCGGTCGCTCCCCGGCGAGCTTCACCAGGTCGGCGTCCGGCTTCTCCAGCGGAGCCCGGTCCTCGGCGCGCCAGCCACCCGACCGCGCTGGCCCGTACGCCCGGTGCCGGGTCGTGCACGCCATGCTCGCTCCAGGCCCGGTGGAAGGGCGTGAACACCTGGTACGGGGAGCCCGAGCCGTTCTTCAGCGTCCCGGGGGCGACCGCGTACGGGGAACCGGTTCGACGGAGCTCGATCTGCGCGCCGCTCAGAGCCTGCTCGACCGCTTGGTCGCGGGCCCGGCCATACGGTCCGAAATCAGCGCTCACGTGCACCTGATGGGCCCCGCAGGCCTTCGCGACCTGGACCACGGCGTTGGCCGGCTTCCCGCGTACGACGCTCAGACCGGGTCCGCCGGCGTCACGGAGGTCACCGTCGAGCGCGGCGAGAGCGGCGAACAGCCAAGCGCGCCGCCCGGTGCCGGCCGAGCGCAACAGCACGGGGTCGAGCACGAAGAGCGGGAGCACCGCTTCGCCCTCATCCAGCGCGGCGCGCAGGGCCGGGTTATCGGTGAGCCGGAAATCGCGGCGTACCCACCAGAGTGTGGGGCTTGTCGGGTCAGGCATCGTCTAATCTTGCCCTCGGGCCAGCGACAGGGATGCGGCTGTCGGGCTTTACCCCGCTGGACAGGGAGAATGACTGCGTGAGCGACCTGATCGATACCACCGAGATGTACCTCCGGACGATTTATGAATTGGAAGAAGAAGGCATCGTTCCCCTTCGGGCGCGGATCGCCGAACGGTTGCACCAAAGCGGTCCGACGGTATCCCAGACGGTCGCCCGGATGGAACGCGACAACCTCGTCCACGTTCAGGGTGACCGGCATCTCGAGCTGACCGACGAGGGTCGGGCCCGGGCCACCCGGGTGATGCGGAAGCACCGGCTCGCCGAGCGACTGCTGATCGACGTCATCGGGTTGGACTGGGAGAAGGTGCACGACGAGGCCTGCCGATGGGAGCACGTGATCTCCGAGGACGTGGAGCGCAAGCTCGTCGAGCTGCTGAACACCCCGACCCTGTCGCCCTACGGCAATCCGATTCCGGGCCTGCACGAGCTGGGGGTCACCGGCGACCTGGAGCCGTTCCGGCACGGCAATGAGCAGCTGCAGGACGTGGTCCGCGACTCGGATCGCGATGATCCGCGTGGTCATCGAGCGGATGAGCGAAGAGATCCAGAAGGACATCCAGATGATGGGCACGTTGCGCCAGGCCGGGATCCGGCCCGGCACCGAGGTCAGCGTCGAGGCCGGCGGCCTCGGCGTGCGGCTGACGGCCGAAGGTTCGCCCGGGTGCGAGATCGACAACGAGGCCTCCACCCACCTGTTCGTGTCCCGCGTCTGAGCCGGTGATGGCACACGCACCTGTCGCCGCAGGTGGCGGCCGTACCGTCACTGCTCGAAGGTTATTGGTACGACGCGGTCGAGGCCATGCTGCTGAGCACGGGGTCCGGGCGGGCGACCCGAGCCCGGAGCTGATCGAGGCCCGCAACCTCGCGGCGATCGCTCGGCGGGTGCTCGATCTTGGACGCCGAGGACTTCACCGCGATCGCCCGGAAGCACCGCCAACCCTGGGCCGCGCGGCTTGGCGGCGGCCTCCTTTCCGGCCGAGCCGCGCGATCCGATCCGCGGCGCCCTGGCGTCGCTGGTGCCGCTGTACGAGCTGATGCTGGAGGTGCTGGAGGTCCGGGCTCTGCGCCGGGAGCCGCTGCAGGTGGTGGTCACCGCGCACATCCTCGGCGAATACCTGCAGCAACTGGCCTGGGAGAGCACCATCGGGCACGGCGGCGACCCGATGCTGATGGAGCGGTTCGTCGGCGGCAGCCGCTGGGGCACCGACGACCCGAAGTGCCCGCATTCGTCGGCGCTGCGCGTCGACGGCCAAGCGGTCGCTGAATGCGTGCAACGGCGATCTGGCGGGCTATACCGCCTATCTCGACCGATTCCATTCCCGGCTCGGGGATGCCCTCGGCGTATGCGCGATGAATTTCGCCACCGTCGACCCCGGCCAACGCCCAGACGTGGGGGAGAGCTGCCCCAACCCGTGTGACTTCATGCTGCAACTGCCGCTGCCGCATCGACAAGACCTCGACGCCCGCATCCGGCTGGCCATCATCTATGTGGGCTCGCCCTTCGTGGCGCTGCGGCATCACGCCCCGGTCGGCCATTTCTTTGGTGTGCCGTCCGTGCAGGAGATCTCAGCCGCCTGGCTGGCGACTTGGAGAAGCTCAGCCAGCCGTGGAAGGACGGCAGCAATCCACTGCTGAACCCGAGCTGAAAAGCCGGGCGCCGAAGGATGAAGCGCTGCCAGGAATGTCGGCGTTGGTGTCGGCCGTGGCGGGACTTCCGGTGGGGCCCGGTCGGTTGCTCCGAGACATCGGTGATGATGTTGCCCAGGCCCTTAGTGGCGTGGAGTCGAGCGCGCGGGCCGGGTTCGAGGGAGGCGGTCCGAGTGAGTGACGATGAGGTCAACTGGCGTAACTATCTGGCCGAGTTCCATCGCGAGCGGGCCGGGATCACCGAGGCCGTGCTGTCCCGCGCGCTGGCCGGCGACCACTCGCCCTACCGTTGGCTCGCCCGAGCCGTGTCGGCCGAGGCCACGATCGTGGTCGATCTCGCCTGCGGGTCGGGCCCGATGTCGCGGGAGCTGGCCCAGCCCGGGCGTACGGTCATCGGCCTGGATCTCTCCGAGCACGAGCTCGGCGTTGGCTTCGGAGCGCGGCCCAGGCCCGTGGGTACGCGGCGATGCGCTCAAGCTTCCCTTCCGCGACGAATCCGTCGACGTGATCACCAGCTCGATGGGGCTGGTCGTGGTGACGCCCCTGACCGCAGTCTCGAGGAGGCGGCGCGGGTGTTGCGGCCGGGCGGGGTGCTGGCCGGCATCGCGCCGGCGCTGCGGCCGCTCGGTCCGCGAGACGTTCGGGTGCTGACCCGGATCAACGGACGGCTGCGGACGAAACCGCAGTTCCCGGGGCCGGTCGAGCTGGCCGGCTTCAACAAGACGCTGGCGTCTGCACGGGTCTGCGAAGGGTCGAGGATCAGTCGCGAGCGCTATCGCTTCCCGATCCGCTCCCGGGCTGACGCGGAACTGGTGATGTCGGCGCTCTATCTGCCGAACACGCGCTGGTCGCGGGTGGAGCGGGCGATCGAATATCTGGAGGACGGGCTGAAGAAGCGTGAGGTGGTCGAGGTGGCCATCCCGATGCGCCGGATCGTGGCGATCAAGTAGGCGCCGAAGAGCCCGTGGAATAGCGGCGCAATGGAGCAGAGTTGTGCCAAGTGGCCGCCGCGAACCGCGGCGATCCCATCCGTGACGAGGAGCATGTGCATGCCAACGATCGACATCAGCGCTTCGAGACTTCGAAGACACCATCACCGACAACGACATCGTGTTGGTGGACTTCTGGGCCGAGTGGTGTGGACCGTGTAAGCGGTTCGGGCCGATCTATGAGAAGACGTCCCAGGAGTACGACGGCATCGTCTTCGCGAAGCTCGACACCGAGGCCAACCAGGAGCTTTCCGGCCAACTGGGCATCGAGGGCATTCCGACCCTGATGGCCTTCCGCGAGGGTGTGATGGTCTTCAACCAGGCCGGCGCCCTCCCCGCACCCGCGCTCAAGCAGGTCGTCGACGCCGTCAAGGCCCTGGACATGGAAGAAGTCCATGCCCAGGTCGCGAAGCTGAACGCCGAGCACAAACCGACCTGAACCAGGCCGGTGAGAGCCCTTCGTGCCCCGGAGCCGAAGGGCAACCGGGCCGTACGTTCCCTGAGCCTCCCGAAGGGCAGTCACTTCGGATCATGAGCGTCACGCGCCCTGAGCCTGTCGGAGGGCAGCTTCAGGCGAATCCGTCGATCACTTCGACGAACGCCTGCGCAGCTTGGACCAGATCGAGGTCCAGCGTGACGTCGATCATCGGCCAGGCCGACGCGAACGGATGGCCGGGGTCCTCGGTGACGGTTCGCCGATCGACCAAGGTCTGACCGCGGCCGAGTCCGGTGAGGCTGACCCGCACCGGAAGCCTCTCGACGGTGAACAACTCCGGATGAGTGATCAGCACGAGCGCCCCGGCGTCTCCGACGATCCCGACGTAGTCCTCGGCCGAACCATCGGACCGGGCGCCACGCCGATAGAGCAACTCCCCGGCCAGCCGAATCGCCGGATGATGGTGGGCGCAGAATCGGTCAGCGGTGGCCTGGTCAACGACAAGCCGGTTGAACACATCCAGGCCGTACATGCTGGTGGGAATCCCTGATTCGGTCACGCAGAACGCGGCCTCCGGATCCTGCCAAACATTGAATTCGGCGACCGCGGTGACGTTGCCGACGCTGGCCGAGCCGCCCATGAAGACGATCCGCTCGAGCCGATCGGCGACCTCTGGATGCTGCGTCAACAGCATGGCGATGTTGGTCTGGGGGGCGAGGCAGACCAGAGTGAGCGGCTCCGTCGAGCCGAGGATCTGCTCGGCCAGCATGGCCACGGCCGTGAACGGGGCTGGTTCGCGCCGGGTACTCGGCAACTCGATCCCGCCCATTCCGTTCGCTCCGTGAAACGCACTTTCGGGACGGTTCTTCTCGACCAGCGGACTGCTCGCTCCGCGGGCCACCGAAATGTCTCCGGCCCCAGCGACATCGAGGACCCGGAGCGTGTTGTCCACGACCTGCCCGACCTCGGCGTTGCCGGCCACGCAACTGATCCCGACGATCTCGAGGTCAGGGTGGTTGAGCGCATAGAGCAGGGCAAGAGCGTCGTCGGTGCCCGTGTCCACGTCGAGAAGGATCCGGATCGGCATGCTGAACATGCTTCCAGACGCCAGTTGCCGCTACCCTGTGTGGCGCGGTTCGATGACCCTGCGCGGGCTACGGGCTTGCCGGCCCCCATAGCTCAGGGGATAGAGCAAAGGTTTCCTAAACCTTGTGTCGCAGGTTCGAATCCTGCTGGGGGCGCCGAGGGATACGTCCTATGACTAGCGCTCATGGCCCGCTTGGGCCTCGTCGGTTGTCCCTTCTGCACCCGACTATGGCTTCTGCGATATCCATCGGGCGATCGGCCAGATCACCCGGAGGCTCACGGCCATGAGCACCACGAGAGCGATCACCTTGGCCCAGCGGGGCCCGCGCGACACCTATGGGTGAGTGCCGACTCCATATATCGGCCCCGATCGGGACAAAAACCGGCTTTTCGGGCCTGTTTTGCGCCGATCGGGGCCAATATATGGAGTCGGGGGCCTGAGACTGACAGCTAACAGGATGCTCAGGTGCTCACGGACCTGCGGATCCTCGTGGTCGACACGGTCATGCTGGCTGGCCCTGATCATCTTTGCCACCAGTTTCCTGTTCACCCTGGTCGCGGCGGTGGTCATCCTGCGGCTGTGCGGTCGGGAGCTGGGGGCTCCGCGTACCCCTGGACCCCGCAAGCCCCGCAAAAACCTCAATCGCCCAGATAGGGATCGGCCCACGCGCTGATGATCCGGGCGGCTCGTTGGGCCTGGTTGCGACCGGTGAGGAGGTGGTCGGCGCCTTCCAGCGACACGAAACTGCGCGGATGCCGAGCGGCGCGGAAGATCTTGCTCGCATTCACGACACCGACCGTGTTGTCAGTCGGGGAGTGCATCACCATCAGCGCTCGGTGCAGCGTGCGGATCTGCTCGTGCAGGTCGACCGCGCGTACGTCTTCGATGAAGTGCCGCCGCAGAGTCAGAGCCTTGCCGCCGATCAGGAAGGGCGCCTCACCGTCGGCGAGGATCCGGTCCACCAGCGCGTCGTAGTTGTGCTCCACGTGACCCGGCTCGTAGGGCGAACCGATGCTGGCTACGGCGCGGACCGACTCGAGCTCGTGGGCCGCCGCAATCACCGCGGCCCCGCCGAAGGAGTGCCCCACGAGGAGCCGGACCGGGTGACCGGAGTCGTTCATGAACCGCGCCGCCTGCGCGGTGTCGGCAACCTTGTGCGAGAACGAACCGTCGCCCCAGTCGCCCTCGGATTCACCGAGTCCGAGGTTGTCGAAGCGCAGCATGCCGATGCCATCTCGGGCCAGCCGCTTGCAGATCCGGCTCGCTGCCGGGCTGTCCTTACCGAGGGTGAAGCCGTGGGAGAAGACGCCCCAACCTCGGACCGTGCCTTCGGGCTCGTCGATCAGGCCAGCCAGCCGAGGCCCATTGGTGCTCAGGAAGGACACACGTTTAGTCACGGCCCCCATCCTCCCAAAACCCGCCGGCGGTCATGAGGAGGCATTCTCCTGGGAGCTTCGATTGCTCGCAGTGGACTACCAGGGTCACACCCCGCCGAGGGCCGTCAGCTCCCGGCCGAGATGACCGTGAATCCCCCGGGCGCGACCCACGCCGAGCCGGAGCTTGACAGGGCGGCTTGCCGAACGAGTCGCCCGGATCGGTCATAGCTGCGAGCCACCGCCGATCCCTCCACGGTGACGGCAAACCTGATCGGCCGAGCCGCGATCGAGCTCAGCAGCTGAGTGCGGTGTGCCCCCACTCCGAAGGCGGCCTGCGAGACCAGAGGCCGCACGATCACCGCGTCGAGATCGACCTGACCTTTGATCGCCGCCACCTTCACCGCGTGCTGATCCGCTCGGAGCCCGGGCTGCAAACGCTGGGGGAGCAGCGCACCCGGGACAGCCGACAGGCCTTGGCGGCCGACGCGATGGCGCAGCCGGTCAGTGCGGTCGCCGATCGTCCACTGGCTCACGGCCTTCCCGCCCTCCGGCCGCCACGAGACCGGCTCGAGCACCCGGGTCTGCGTCGAGGAGCCGAGCTCGAGGGTCGCACTCTCGCCCCGATCGAGCCGCAGGAATGCGCCTCCGCCGTATTGCGACTCGCCGGTCCAGGCCGACTCGGGAGTCACGACCTCACCCGAGGTCGGATCGGCCTTCTCAGCCTCGACCGTGGTCAGACCGGAGCGTTCCGGCGTCTGCGGCCAGGCGACGGCCTGAGCGGCTACACCCGGGTGAGCGTCGAGCGCGAGCATGGTCAGCAGACCGTGGATCGTGCTCTCGGCACCGCTGTTGTGATTGACGGTGCCGTCGGTGGCCAGTCCGTCGAAGGTGATCCCGGTGGCCGGGTCGTACATCGGTTCGCCGGCCCGGTTGGCGCCGAAGAACCAGCTCGCGTTCATCGCCGCCAAGGTCTTGAGCCCCGGTCGGTGGGCGGCATCGGCGATCGTCAGCAGATTCTGCACCCGGGAGTCGATGCCGTACGCGATCTGGGTCCGATCGATCGGTGTCGGATACCAGGCATTGTCCGGCCCGCCGGCGGTGATCAAGGTCGGATCGAAGCTGACGGCTTCGGCGATGGCCGGCCGGAGCAACTGCGGCAGATCGAGGGCCACCGACCCTCGGGCCAGCGCCCCGCTCATCTGCGACGACCACGCGTGCCAGATCGCCCGCGACTCCGCCCACGGCAGGATCGCGCCGTAGGGCCAACCCCCGCGGTCCGTGCCCATCTCGGCCACGCCGTCCAGCAATTGCGTCAGTACGCGGCGGGTCCGGGCATCCCGGGGCACGGCCTGGACATAGGCCGACAGGCCGAGGGTGGCCTCAGCCGTGACGTCGGCCCCGTTGATGATCAGCCAGGCCGGCACCCGCCGCCCGTCGCTGACCCGGTGCTCGCCGTAGCGGGTCAGGACCTGGCGCTCAACGGCGCCGACCGACAGGTGGAGGCGTTGTTTGAGGAACCGTGCGAACTGCGGGTCGGTGTCGGCGAAGGCCGCGTACCCCTCGCCAAGTGCCCAGATCGTCCGGGCGAGCCAGTAGCTCGGTCCGGAATCCGACGGATCCGGCAGGTCGACCGGGTCCGCGCTGGGATTCAGCTCACCGTCGGTCTGCATCCACAGCACGACGTTGCCCCGGTTGGGTCCGGTCGTGGTCTGCAGATAGGCCAGTCCGCGCAGGAGTCCGTACGCCTTGTCCCGGCTCGCCGTGTCGCCGAACTGGTGCCAGTGCCGCAGGTAGACGACGGCAGCCCGGCTGATGTCGTCGGCGTTGAACGCACCCTGCCCCCAGTCGCCGGTCGCCGAGTCGAACACCCCGCCGCCGACCCGCTCGAACGTGCCGCCCGGCCGAGCGTCGGCGTAGGTCCACGGCACGGTCACCGCAGGCTCCTTGCTCAAGCGATACGTGGTGTGCCCGGCGATCTTCGGCACCGTCACCTGGTCGAGCAAGAAATCCAGATGGGCAGTATTGGTGAGCGAACTCGCTCGCGCCTGGGCCGGCACCCCGGCCAGCACACCGCCGAGCACGATGCTGGCGGCGGTGAGCGCGATGAGCAGGCGGCGCAGCAGGGCAGAAATCGTCATCGAACGTCCTTGTCGGTGGAGGCTTCGGAAGCTGCTGGCCAGTTCCGATCGATCCGGGCCACGCCGATCTTGGAATCGGCCATGCCGTAGAAGAGGTAACGCGTGCCATCGATCTCTTCGATGGCCGTCGGGAAGACGACGTTCGGGACGATGCCGGACCGCTCGTCAGCGGTCTCGGGGGCCAGCATCGGCGTGGTCGTCCGGCTGACGACCTCCCACGGTCGTTCGGCGTCCAAGATCATCGCGCCGGCCGCGTAACTGACGCGCTGTTGCTGGGCGATCCCTGGCGTCAGCTCGCCGGTCACCCCGTGGTGGAACAGCAACCAGCCCTCGGGCACCCGCACGGGAGCCGGGCCGCCGCCGATCTTCAGTTCCTCGTAGGCGAACTGAGGTCCGGCGAGGTAGCGGTGCTGCGACCACCGGGTCAACGCACCAAGATCAGCTTCAACCGCGGCCAGTGGGACGAAGGACATCCAGATGCTTTCCCGGTCGTCGGGCACGCCCGCCGGCGGCCGCTTTCCCTGACCGGGCCGGATCTCGTCGAGGTTCCACATCGGGCGGTGCAGCACGGCCAGGCAGCGCGTCCCGTCCGGCCCGTCGACGGGCTCGCCCAAGAACACCGTGTCCTTGTTGTGGAACAGATTCAGGTCGCAGTCCAGGCTGTCGTCGTACGCGAACTGCACCGGTCCGTGACGGGCCCACTTCCGTAGATCGGTCGACGTGGCGACGGCCGAGCGAGGCCCGAGCGGTCCGTACGCGACATAGGTCATCACATGCACGCCGAGCGACTGGACCCAGGTGACCCGGGGATCTTCCACCCCGGCATGGCTGGCCCCGCGTTCCCAGCTCCGGTCGGGCTCGAGCACCACGCCCTCACGGGTCACCGAGGTCGGCACCCCCTCGACGATGTTGATCTTGGCCAGACCGACGCGGGACACGTTGCCCGTGGCGACCAGGCGCGGCAGCAGATAGACCTCACCGTCGGGTCCGATGCCCGAAGCCGGATTCAACACGCCTTCGGCCTCGAGCGGGTTGCCCGGTTCGGGAGTCATGAGCACACCGACCCGCGTAAGCCGGTAGGCGAAGTCGATCGACGGCACCGCTTGGCTTGTATTCATCAGATCAGCTCCGTTTGCTAGTGGTCACGCCGGGATGGTCGAGCGAGCTGGCGGGCTGGATCCCGCACCGGTCAGCCCTTCACCCCTGATCCCAGGTCGCTGGAGACGAAGTAGCGCTGGAAGACGATGAACAAGATCACCGCTGGTGCAGCCAGGACGACCGCGCCGGCCAGGATCGCGCCGAACGGGTTGGCCGCGGTGGCAGCGACATTGCTGATGTAGTTGGCCAACGAGACGGCGAGGGGCTGCATGTCGGCTCGTTTGGTGATCAAGAACGGCCAGAGGAATTCGTTCCACGGCCCGATGAAGGTCAGCAACACGACGGTCACCAGGGCGGGCCGGACCAGCGGCAGCGCGACCCGGGTCAGCAGCCCGAATTCACCGGCGCCGTCGATCCGGGCCGCCTCGAAGAGCTCCTTGGGCAACTGCAGGAAATACTGTCGGAAGATGATCACTGCGGTGGAGTTGATCGCGAACGGCAAGATCATCCCCAGATAGTTGTCGGCCAGGCCGTAGTTGCGAGCGATCAGCACGTAGAGGGGCACAATCAGCAGCTGGAACGGGACCACCTGGACCAGCAACGCGAGGGCGAAGGTGGCCGAGCGGCCACGCCACTCCAGCACCGCCAGGGCGTAGCCGACCAGCACCCCGAAGAACGCCGTGCAGAGCAGCACGCCGCCGGTGAAGATCCCCGAGTTGGCCAGCCCCGTCAGCAGGTCGATCCGGGAGTCGATGGCGGCGAAGTTCGCACCGGTGAGGTTGCCCGGCCGCGGGAACGCCCCCGCCAGCGACGGGTCGAGCGTCTTCTGCAGCGAGCCGATGATCATGTAGTAGAACGGGAAGAGGAACGCGACGGCGCCCAACCCCAGCACGATCCCGCGAAGCACTCCGGACGCTTTGGACATCAGTCTCTCCCTCCGGCGAAGCGATTCTGCAGGGCGGCGATGATCAGGGTGCCGATCACCAGCACGATGCCGATCGCCGCCGCGTACCCCGGTTTGCCCTGCTCGATCCCTTGCTGGTACATGATCAACACGGGCGAGCTGGACGCCCCGTTCGGACCACCACCGGCGGTCAGCAGGTAGGGCTCGGTGAACAGGTTCGCTCCGGTCACGGTGGACACCAGCAGGACCAGCACGGTGGCCGGCCGGACGCCTGGCACGGTGACGTTCCAGAAGCTCTGTAACCGGCTCGCCCCGTCCGTGGCGGCCGACTCGTACAGCTCCTGGCCCACGTTCTGCAACGCGGCCAGGTAGAGCAGGATGTAGAGCCCCATCCCCTTCCAGGTCACGAAGAACGCGATGGACGGCATGGCCCAGGTCGAGTTGATCAGCCAGGTGGGATCGGGTGCGAGCGGACCAAGCAGCTGATTGACCAGACCGCCACCACTGAACAGGAACAACCAGACGCCGACGACGGCGACGCTGGCCGTCACGTACGGCACGTAGAACGCCACGCGCAGGAAGGTCTTGAGCCGGACGACCCGATTCAGCAGGGTGGCGAGCACCAGCGAGATGATCACGGTCAGCGGAACGTTGATGATCAAGAAGATCCCGACGTTGACGAACGACCGCCGGACGGCCGCATCTCCGAACAGGGTCAGGTAGTTCTCCAGACCGACGAACGGCCGGTCGACCTGAACGCCGGGCGCGGCGAAGAAGTAGTCGCGGAAAGACATGTAGCCGGCGAAGACCAACGGATAGGCGAAGATCACCAGGACGAAGATCAGATAGGGCGCGCTGAACAGCCAGCCCAGCGGGTGCTTGCCGAGGATCCGGATGCCGAGTCCGTGGGGCGACGACCCCTGGGACCGCGGGACCGCCCGCCCCGCGGTCCGATCAGGGGTGAGGGTGCTCATCGTCAGTTCTGTCCGGCCAGCTCGGTGACCTTGGTCTGCGCGGCCTCCAGTTGGGCCGCCAGGTCACCCTCGCCGCTGATCACCGCCTTGGAATAGGCGTCGCGCAGCGTTTGCAGCATCTCCACCGTGTGCGGACCGGCCGGCACCTCGACCGTACGAGCGGCCTGGTCGCCGAAGGCCTGGTAGGCCTTGTTCTTGCTGAAATAGTCCGGGTACGCGGTCTGCAGGTCCTTGCGCAGCGGCATCTGGCCGGTCTTGTCGAGCAGCGCGCCGTCCTGCTCGACGCTGGTCGCGAACTTCAGCACCTCCCAGGCGGTGCCCCGGTTCTTGCAGGCGGCGAAGAGCCCGACGTTCTTGGCGTCGCTGAAGCTGTAGGTCTCGGCCGCGGTCAGGCCGTCCTTGGTCGGGACCGGCACGGAGCCCCAGTCGACCTTGCCCTTGTAGACCGAGATGGCCCACGGGCCGACGATGGCCATCGCGGCCTTCTTGTCAGCGAAGGAATCGCCCTGGTAGGTCTCCTTGCCGGCCAGGCCCTCGTCGTACAGGGTCTTCCAGAAGGTCGCGACGTCGATGCCGGCCGCGTCGGCGAAGGTCGCCTTGCCGTCGGTGACGATCGACTTACCCTTGGTCGCCGCAGCGTAGAGCGGCATGAAGTCGAACTGGGACTGGAAGAACTGGCTCGTCGGAGCCGGGTAGATCCCGTACGGCGCGGCCTTCGAGGACTTGATCTTGCGGGCCGCATCGAGGAATTCCGCGTACGTCGACAGTTTGGGGTTGTCCGGGTCGAGGCCGGCCTTCTTGAACAGCGTCTTGTTGTAGAAGATCATCACCGGGTTGGACTTCCAGGGCAGCTGGTAGAAGCCGCCATCGGCCGCCTTGTACTGGTCAGCCACCGGGCCCGATCGATCGCTGACGTAGCTGGCCCCGTCGGGGAAGGTCGACAGATTCACCAGACCGCCCTGGCGCTGGAACTGACCAACGGCCGCCGGTGCGGTGTTGAAGACCAGGCAGGGGGCGGTGCCGGCGGTGATGGCGGCGCCGATGACCTCCTCGCTGCTCTTGCCCGCGGGGATCTCCTGGCCCTCGACCTGCTCGTCGGCGTGCGCGGCGTTCCAACTGGACACCATGGCCTTGCCCCAGGCGACTTCCTGCTCGTTGTTGGAATACCAGATGGTGATCGGTCCCTTGGCCGCGGCGGCGGTGTCGGAGCCGCTCCCGGAGTCACCGCCGCAAGCGGCGAGAGACAAGGTCACGGTCAGGGTGGCGGTGAGGGTCAGGGCTTTGAAAGTGCGACTGTGCACGGTGGTCTCCTGGTTCAGGACGAATGGATAGGTATGGACTGAGGTGTCATCGAGGTGGCATCAGGGCTCGGGAGCCGGTGCGGTCGACCTGGCGATCCGCAGGCGGGCGGCCTCGAGTTCGAGATCGTCGGCCTTACCTTCGGCCACGAGTTGGAGCAGGGTGCTGGCCGCGGCGCGGCCCCAGGCGACCGGATCAGAGACCACGGTGGTCAGCGATGGGTAGACGTATCTGGCCATCTCCGTGCCGTCGAAACCGGCCACCGATACGTCGTCCGGTGCGCGTAGCCCCATCGCCTGCAGCGTGCCGAGGCCGGCGAGCGCCATCGGATCGCTGGCGTAGATGATCGCCGTCGGGCGCGGACTGCGCTGCAGCAGGCGCCGGGTCGCCGAAACCGATCGGGCGGGCGAGAAGTCGGTGTCCTCGATCGAGTCGGTCGACATCCCGGCGTCGTGCATCGCCGCCACGAACGACTGGCGACGTCGGAGACCGTGCAGCATGGTCACGTCACCAGCTACATAGGCGATCTGTCGGTGACCAAGCGCGAGGAGATGGCCGACGGTGTCCCGGGTCCCGGGCTCATCGGCCAGGTGCACGGCCGGGAACGGGGAGGCTGATTCCGGGCGGCCCACCGTGACCGCCGGTAACCCGAGCTCGGTGAGCAGAGCCAGCCGGGAATCATCGCGCCGCAGGTCGGTGAGGAAGGCGCCGTCGATGCGCCGGTCTTCGGCGAGCGTCCGGTACGCCCGGGCTTCAGCCTCGGCATCGCCCACCAGGCTGAGCACCAGGACCTGCCCCTCGTCGGCCAGGATCGTCTCGACGCCGGAGATGAAGGCCGGGAAGAACGAGTCTCCGGCGATCACCGACGGATCGCGGCGGACGACGAGTCCGAGCGCAAAGCTTCGGCGGATGGACAGGGCTCGAGCGCTCGGCTGTGGCCGCCAACCCATCTCCCGCGCGGTGTCCAGGATGCGTTCCCGCGTCTGCGGCGCCACACCAGGTCGATCGTTGAAGACGAAGGAGACCAGGCTCTTGCTCACCCCGACCCGACGAGCCACATCGGCGATGGTAGGACGTCTGGTCGTCACCCCACCCACCCCCTCTTTAAACCGGTTTAGTCACCGTAACTGCCAATCGGTCAACGCGCAAGCCGTAGCCAGGGCTGATAAGGGCCTCACGCGGTCGACGGCCAGGCAGGTCGGCGATAGCCTGCGAAATGACATCGGGACGACGACTGGAGGATCGGCTCATGGCTTCGCTGCTCAACCCGTACATCAGCTTCAGCGACAACGCGCGCTCGGCGATGGAGTTCTATCAGGAAGTGTTCGGTGGCGAGTTGGTGTTCAACACCTTCGGCGAGTTCGGCGCCGAGGGGGACGACGCCGACAAGATCATGCACGGCCAGTTGGTGACCGATGCCGGCTACACGTTGATGGGCGCCGACACCCCGGCCGGCATGGAACGCCAGGAAGGCAGCTCCATCACCATCAGCCTGAGCGGCGACGACGACACCCTGCGCGAATACTGGACCAGGCTGTCCGAGGGCGGAACGGTCGGTGTCCCGCTCGAGAAGCAGATGTGGGGCGCCGAGTTCGGCGAGTGCACCGACAAGTTCGGCGTGCGGTGGATGGTCAACATCGCCTTGGCCGAGAGCTGAGCGTCCAGCGGATGCTGGCTGCCGCCGAAGCTCCGGGGCGTGGTCGGGGTGAACAAGCTGAAATTTCCCGATGCGGCCGAAGCGCTGGCGGCCACCGGCTACGAGCGTGGCACCATCACCCCGATCGGTAGCGAGCCCGAATGGCCGGTCTTCGTCGATCGAGCACTCGTCGGAGTTCGGGTTGCCATGGGCGCCGGCGCCCACGGATTCAGCGCTTTCCTCGACGTCGACGATCTGGTCCGGGCGTACGCGGCTACGGTCGCCGATCTGGTCGATCGATCATGATCATTCGACGATGGTCCGCCGCGAACACCTGACCGGCCGAATGCGATCGTGAGTCGGTCGGGCGTCTCAGGCGCCTTACACTCGGGCCTATGTCACAGCCGGGAGCGCCCAGTCGAGTCGTGCTGGCGGTCATCTGGCTGCTTCTCGGACTGGGCATGATCGCGGTCCCGACCTGGTTGGGGTGGACCCGTTGGCCGGCCATCCTGAGTGGCCACCCGATCACGCTCGTCTCGACCATCGTCTGCGGTTTGCTGGGGTTCGTCGCCGTGGCCTGGTCGATCGCGACCCTGGCCATCGGTGGTCGCCAGGACAAGGACGGCGATGCTGATCATCCGGCTCGGCGTACGCCCGCGCAGCTCGAGCGGCGATCCCGCCGACGCATCGTCGTCGCCGTGCCGTCGTTGATCATCTGCCTGTTGCTGGTCGGTGGGCTCGCGTACACGCGGCCCTTCGTCGCCACGTCTGTCGCCACCGCCGCGCTCCAGTCGGGTGACGGGGTCCAGATCAACGAGCGCCTGAGCTGGTACGAGCTGAATCCGGTGAAGGAGGACAAGAGCGGCAAGGTGCTCAAGGCGACCACCGGGTTGATCTTCATCCCCGGGGCCAAGGTCGACGCCCGCGCCTACGCCCACATCCTGCTGCCGCTGGCCAAGGCCGGCTATCTCGTCGTCGTGCTGAAGGAGCCGTTTGGTCTCTCGATCGTGCAACCCGACCACGCCGAGACCGTGCTCGAGCTGCATCCCGACATCAAGTACTGGGCGGTCGGCGGTCATTCACTCGGCGGCGTCAACGCCGCCGCGTTCGCCGAATCCAACGAGCAGGTGAACGGACTGGTGTTCTACGGCTCCTACCCGTCCAGCCGGATCCAGCGGAGCGACCTCAAGGTGCTGTCGGTCTCGGGCAGTGCCGATGGGCTGTCCACCCCCGCCAAGATCGAGGCCTCGAAGGCCGACCTTCCGGCATCGACCACTTATGTGGCGATCGACGGCGCCTCGCATGCCACGTTCGGCGACTACGGCGCGCAACCCGGCGACGGGACGCCCTCGGGCGACCGAGCGGCCCAGCAAGCCGAGATTGCCAAGGCGACCCGGACCTTCCTCGCCTCGCTCACCCCGCTCCCGCCGCCCAAGAAAAAGAAGAAGTAGGCGCGACCACTAGGCTCGCTTGCCATGAGTGAACGCGGCCTTCAGCAGGCTCAGGCCAAGATGACGTCCGCCGGGATCAATCGGCAGGCCATCGACGTCTTCAGCCACTACTACCACCAGCTCGAGGACGGCGTCACCGGCTTCATCGCCGAGGACAGCATCGAGCCGCTGACCGATCCGGACCTGCTCAGCGAGACCGCGATCTCGCCCGCAGCAGCCACGGCGGCGCTGGCAGATACGGTGATCATCAAGCTCAACGGCGGCCTGGGCACGTCCATGGGGATGGAGAAGGCGAAATCGTTGTTGCCGGTACGCGACGGCCGGACCTTCCTCGATCTGATCGTCGCCCAGGTCCGGCACGCCCGGGAGGCGTACGGAGTCAAGCTCCCGTTGCTTTTCATGAACAGCTTCCGCACCCAGGACGACACCCTCGCGGCGCTGGCCGACTACGACGATCTCGAGGTCGACGGGCTCGGTCTCGACTTCCTGCAGAGCCAGGAGCCGAAGCTGCTGGTCGACAACCTCACGCCCGTCGAGTGGCCGGCCAACCCGAGCCTGGAATGGTGCCCGCCGGGACACGGCGATCTCTACCCGGCACTGTCGTCGTCGGGCATCCTGGGTCGCCTGATCTCCCTGGGCTACCGGTATGCCTCGGTCTCCAACTCCGACAATCTCGGCGCCTCACCGTCCGGGACGATCGCCGGCTGGTTCGCCGCCAGCGGAGCCCCGTACGCGGCGGAGATCTGTCGCCGCACCGCAGCCGACCGCAAGGGCGGCCACCTGGCCATCCGGCGCGCCGACCAGCAGTTGATCCTGCGCGACACCGCGCAGACGTCGGAGGAGGAGATGCACTACTTCACCGACGAGTTCCGCCATCCGTACTTCCACACCAACAATCTGTGGTTCGACCTGCGGCGCCTCGCGGAGACCCTGAAGGAACGCGACTCGGTGCTCGGCCTGCCGTTGATCAAGAACGCGAAGACCGTGGACCCGGCCGATGCCAGCTCGCCTCAGGTGATCCAGATCGAGAGTGCGATGGGCGCTGCGGTCGAGGTCTTCGAAGGGGCGACGGCGATCGGGGTCGGACGGGAACGCTTTCTACCGGTCAAGACGACGAGCGATCTGCTGGTGCTGCGCTCGGACGTCTACGATCTCGCGGATGACGGCACGCTGATCAAGGTCACCGATCCGGCTCCGCTGGTCGAGCTCGACGGGAAGCACTACAAGACCATCGGTGCCTTCGACCAGCGGTTCCCGAGCGGCGCGCCCTCGCTCCGCGCGGCGACGCGGCTGGCCGTGAACGGCGATTGGAGCTTCGGCGCCCGGGTGTCGGTGATCGGCGACGTCACCTTGCCGGACGAGGGCACTCCGCAGAGCATCCTCGCCGGGTCAACGCTGATGGAGCAAAACTGAAAGGTCTCGCGACCCGCGAAACCTAGAAAGTGCTGACGACGTCGGCGTAGTCGAGCCGTGGCAGACGGGGACGGTAAGCCTCGTCGGACGGCTGGCCGATGTTCACCACGAGTAGCGCGCGGTGCCGATCGTCAGGGAAGAACTCCTGGCTGACGCCGTCGGCGTCGAACCCGCCCATCGGACCGGCGGCGAGCCCCGCGGCCCGTACGCCGATGATGAAGTAGCCAACCTGCAGTGAGCCGTTGAGCGTTGCTGCCTCAGCGCGGCTCCCCTCGTCGGCGAAGGCCGCCTTGGCGCCCGGATTGATCGGGAAGGTCTTGTGCATCTCGTCATGGAAGTCGAGGTCGGCGGCCAGTACGGCGACCAGCGGCGCCGCGAGGGTCTTGGCCTTATTGCCTTCGGCCATGTGGGCGACCAGTCGCTCGCGGGCTTCGCCGGAACGGATCAACGCCACGCGCAGCGGCTGGGTGTTCATCGCCGTGGGGGCCCATTTGACCAGGTCGTAGATCGCCTGCAGCTGCAGTTCGGTCACCGGCTCGTCGGTGAAGGCGTTCGCCGTGTGGGCGTCGCGGAACAGGAGGTCGGCCGCGTGCGTATCGATGGCGAGACCGGGCTCGACATCGAAGTCGAGGTCAACCAGGTCGGTGGGGGAGATATCCAGTTGGGTCATACTAGTTGAACGATCAATTAGCTGGAACATTCCTTGGCTATGCAGTGACCTGTCTCACGCCGTCTTGCGGGCTGGGACAATGACCAGGTGAGCGACTCGGACGACCTGCGCTGGCACCAAGCCCTGGCGTACGCCGTGACCGGCCGGCTCCTCGACGGCCTCGGCCGGCAAGACCGGCCCGACACGACCGCGCTGGCCGCGATCCTGAGCCAGCGGTTGGCGGCTGGCGACCTTGACCTGGTCGCTGATCCTTCGGTGCAGATTGTTCCGCCCGAACTGCGGACCGGGTTGGGGCCGGCCCAGTTCGGTGCCGCATTAGCGGTACTTCGCGCGGCCCTGCACACCGACGGTCGGGTGCCCACGGCGCCGACACCGGACCGTCCGCTGACCGCTGACGAGCGCCGACTGCTGGACGATGTCCCGCCGCATCACGGCGTCTGAGTTGATCGATCAGTCCCTGGCCCGGAGGATGTCGCGGATGTCGGCGAGCAGATCCTCCGTCGAAGCGGCCTTCTCGGGCTCCTCGGTCTGCCGAATGGCGCTCAGCCGGTTGTAGGGCACGACGATGGCGAAATAGACCACGAGCGCCGTCAGGAAGAAGGTGATCGTTGCCGTAAGGAAGCCGCCGACATTGACGCCGCGTATCGCGATCCCGCTGAGCCCCTGCACGCTGACCAGCAACCCGAGAACGTCCAGGATGATCTTGGTGAACGCCGTCACCACGGCCGCGAACACGGTGCCCATGATGAACGCCACGGCCAGTTCGATGAGATTCCCGCGCAGCAGAAAATCCTTGAAGCCCTGCATGCCTACTCCTGATCTGAGGATGAGATTCCGGGGCCCGCCCGGAATCGTGAAGTCGGCAGGCTAGCAACACCTGGTTCATCGCCAGATGACGGTCAAGGTGGCGGACACGGCGGCCCGCGCCAGCGCGGCGGCGGTTTCGCTGTCAACGTCGATCAGCACCAAGGCTCCGCTGTCCGCGGTCGCGCTGTCCTCGCCGACCTGGGGCACGGTGACGATTCGGGCCGCGGTCGCGACCACGGAGGCTTTCGCCCGTTGTGGGTCGGCCGCCACCACATCGACCACCTCGCCAGGACGCAGCAGGCTGACGATCTCGGCGTCGGCCAAACGGAGCGGAGCCAGCACGTGGCCCCGGGCCACTCCGACCCGAGTCGTCACCAGCGCCAGGGTCGTGAGCACCTGTCGACGCGGGACGGGCGCGGCCAGGGTCCGTCCGATCAGCGTGCTCGGATCAGACACCGCGCCATCGGGCACGTCGGCTTCGCTGACCCGATCAACCTCGAGATCCGCGGCGGCCAGCACCGCACCGCCAACCAGTTGGCGCGCGGCTCGCACGACGTCGACGGTGGGTGGTCCTTCGGGGGCCGCCGCCGCGATGCCGGTGAGCACAGCCGCGAGCGCAGCGATCACGGCCAACTTGCGTCGATGCCAGGAGACCGCGCGGGCAAAATTCTGCAGCGGGCGGCGACGCGGCCGGCCGGCCGAAGCCGACGATCGTCCGCCGGGATGAGAGGTGGTCCGGTTCTTCACACCCAGAGGTTAAGGACGCGCCGACGAATCGTCCGCGTCATCCACAGGCTCAGGTTGAGGCCGTTGTCGAGGTTGTGGACGAAGCGCTCTTCGAGGTCGAGGCGCTGTCGGATTGGCTCGCCGATTTGCCCTCGGATTTGCCCTCGGACTTCGACGAGTTGGCGCCGGCCGTGGCCGGTTCCTTCGACTTGTCGGACTTGCCGCCGTCCTTCGAGTCCCCGTTCTTCGACTCGCTGCCGTTGCTTGAGCTCTCACTCGCGTCCTGTGACTTACGGCTGTCGGTGCGGTAGAAGCCCGTGCCCTTGAACACCACCCCGACTGCGTTGAACACCTTGCGCAGCCTGCCGCTGCAATTCGTGCACTCGGTCAGTGCCGCGTCGCTGAACTTCTGCACGGCCTCGAGGTCGTGACCACACTCAGTGCACCGGTACTGATAGGTAGGCATCGGGTTCTTTCTCGTTGGCGGCCGTTAGCACTCAAGCATACCGACTGCTAAGTGGTCAGTTAGCCGCTTGCCGACCGCCACCTCCGCTGTGCTTGTCGAAGCGTGGGCTCTGTTGGCGTCTTGATGTGCCCTTCGACAGGCTCAGGGTGCGAAGGGTCAATGGGTGGGTTGAAGGTTGCGGCGCCCCGACCGACTCAGGGCGGCGCGAAACTCCGGTTCGGGGAGGGGAGGGGCGCGCAACTATAGAGTGAGTCGGTGCATCGCATCCCTCGTTGGCTGGTGTTCACGGCTGTGGTCCTGGTGCTGGCGCTGGGTGGACTGACCAGCGTGGTCATCGGCACGGTCCGGCAGTCGTTCCCGCAATTGGAGGGACGAGTGTCGCTGCCGGGGCTATCGGGGTCGGTCGAGGTGCTGCGCGACGCGTACGGGGTGCCGCAGATCTATGCCGACAATGCCGAGGACCTCTTCGAGGCCCAGGGCTTCATCCACGCTCAGGACCGGTTCTACGAGATGGATTTCCGCCGGCACCTGGCGGCCGGCCGGCTCTCGGAGCTCTACGGAAAGTCCCAGGTCGAGACCGATGCCTATGTTCGCACCCTCGGCTGGCGTCGGGTCGCCGAGCAGGAGTTGGCCCTGCTCGCCCCGTCTACGCGCCGCTACCTCGACGCCTACGCCTCCGGGGTCAACGGTTACCTCAAGGGCCGGTCGGCCGAGGACCTGTCGCTGGAGTATTCGCTGCTCGGTGTGCAGGGCCTTGACTACACCCCGGAGGATTGGACAGCGGCGGATTCGGTGTCCTGGCTGAAGGTGATGGCGTGGCAGCTCGGTTCCAACATCCAGGAGGAGTCCGAACGGGCGATCGTCGCGGCGACCCTGGGCTCCGAACATGCAGCAACCCTGTTCCCCGACTATCCGATCGACGACTTCGAGCCCATCGTCACCCAGGGCACGGTGGTGAAGAAGGCGTTCGATCCGACCAGCAAGCGGGCGCCGGCGAGTCCGCTGCCGGCCGATCTCGATCATGATCAATCCGCTCAGGCGCTGTCGGCGCTGGTGTCGGCAGCCAAGATCAACTCAGCGATCCCCGATGTCCTCGGTTCGCGCAAACTCGGATCGGAGACCGGCTCGAATTCCTGGGCCGTGTCCGGCTCGCGTACGGTGAGCGGCAAGGCGATGCTCGCCAATGATCCCCACCTGGAGACGTCGATCCCTTCGGTCTTCGCCCAGGTCGGTTTGCACTGCCGGACCGTGTCGACGGCGTGCCCTTTTGATGTCAGCGGATTCAGCATGGCTTCGCTACCCGGAGTGGTGATCGGCAAGAACACCAAGATCGCCTGGGGTCTGACCACCAGCTATCTGGACGTCCAGGACCTTTATCTGGAAGACGTCCGGGACGACACGGTGCGCGTGGGCGAGGCCTTCGTACCGCTGAACGTGATCGAGGAACAGATCAGGGTCCGCGGCGAGGATGAGCCGCGCAAGATCAGGATCAGGTCGTCCAAGCACGGTCCGCTGCTGTCCGATGTCGATGATCAACTGCGCGAGGTGTCCGCCGGTGCCCCGCACCCGGGTACCGGACCCTATTCGGTGGCTCTGAGCTGGGTCGCCCTCACCCCCGGTCGCACCATGGATGCGCTGCTGGCCATCGATCAGGCGACCAACTTCACCCAGTTCAGGGCGGCGGCCGAGCTCCTCGCGGCGCCCTCGCAGAATCTGATCTACGCCGATGTTGACGGCAATATCGGCTATCAGCTGCCGGGCACCGCTCCGTTGCGCGGCCGTGGGAACGGTCAATTGCCCTCGCCGGGATGGGATTCCACCTACGACTGGAAGGGCACTGTTCCCTTTGCCGAACTTCCCTATGTCTACAACCCACCCGACGGCTTCATCGTCGCCGCCAACCAACAGGTCATCGGCTCGCAGTATCCCCATCCGCTCGGCTCGGCCTACTCCTACGGCTGGCGTAGTCAGGAGATCATCGACCAGCTGCGGGATGCACCCCCGCTGACCATGGATCTCGCGCAGGAGATCTTCTCCGACGACACCATTCGAGTCGCGGCGGACCTCGTACCCAGGCTGCTCAGGATCAAGGTCACCGATCCGTGGGTGCTCGAAGGTCAGCGAACACTGGTCGGCTGGGACTACACTGCCCGGCCCAATTCCCCGTCGGCCGCGTACTTCAACGTGGTCCTGCACAACATCTTGAAGCTGACCTTCCGCGACGAGTTGCCCGAGGATCTCTGGCCCGGCGGCGGTGATCGCTGGTACGCGGTCCTTGGTGAGCTGATGAAGCAGCCGCGCAGCGCGTGGTGGGACGACGTGACCACCAAGGACAAGGTCGAGACCCGGGACGACATCCTGCTGGCCGCGATGGTCAACGCGCGCCGGGAGATCACCTCGCTGATGGCCCGCGACGTCGATGAATGGCAGTGGGGCAAGTTGCACACGGTGACGTTGCGCAACTCGACGCTCGGGATCAGTGGCATCGCGCCCATCGAGGCGCTGTTCAACCGAGGACCGTTCCCGGTCGGTGGCGGTCCGGCAGTGGTGAACGCGATGGCCTACGACGACACCGCGGGATACGCCGTTACCAGCGCGCCGACGATGCGCATGCTGGTCGATCTCGGCGATCTCGACGGATCCCGCTGGGTCAATCAGAGCGGGGTCTCCGGGCACGCCTATCAGCGCAACTACGACGATCAGGCCGCCCTCTGGGTCAGTGGTCAGTTATGGCCGTTCGTGTCCTCGCGAGCAGCGGTCGACAGTCGGACCACGCATCGGTTGGAGCTCACCTCGAGCAGCTGAATGACGTCGTCCGTGCGGCCCCACCGTGCCGGTGATCGGATTTGCTACGGCAGTCGTAGAGTGAAGCAATGACGATCTCGGGGGAGATCGCCGCTGCGCACTGGGAGAGTCTCGAACTGCTGCTCCCAGGTCGCTCCGTCGGTCTATATCTGGTCGGCTCCGCTGCTCTGGGCGATTTTCAGCCCACTAGCGACGTCGACACGTTTACGGTGCTCAAGGCCCCGCTCGACCGGGTCGATCAGCAACTTCTGCGCGGCGTCCACGATGACGTCCACGCCGCCTTTCCGGACGTTCGCTACGACACGGTCTACGTGCCTAAGGCCTGGCTGGCGGCGCCGCCGTGGCCGGGACCGTCACCGTCGGTGCCCTTCAGCCTGGACGGTCACCTGGTGCTGGGCGAAGCTTCGGGGGAGATCCATCCGATCAATTGGATGTTTCTCGAGCGCGGCATCCGGATCGCCGGGCCGGCCATTCGAGACCTCCAGTTGCGGATCGACGAACCGGCGGCCCGCGCCTACGTCGTACACCATCTGCAGACCTATTGGGCCGGAGTGGCCGCCGAGCTTGCGCTCGCGACGCGAAGGATGAAGCGCTGGCAGGACCTGCGCGAGCCCGACGTCATCGCCTGGACCGTGCTCGGCGTACCGCGGCTGACGGCTTTCCTGGAGACTGGGACGTTGATTTCGAAGACAGCGGCCGGTGACTATCTCGCCACCAAGTTTCCGGAGTACGCCAACCTTGCCCGTCGCTGTGTCGCCTTCCGCCGCGGCGAGCGTCAGGTCTTCATGACCGCCGACGTCCGCGCGACGATCGAAGTCGTCCGGCGCCTGGTGTCGGAGGGCGGAGCGCAATATCCACCGGCGCCCGAAGCGGCCAACGGGTAGGATCCTCAGCGGATGGCATCGATCCGGCAATCACCGGTGAGCCTCCGGAAGAACAGGGTCGGCTCGACGCCGGCAGACCCTCAGTAGAACCGGACGGGTGGGCCCGTGACAGCCTGCACGAGCGGTCGGACAGAAGCCTTCGTGGCGGAGTTCGGCAAGCGGGGTGGTACCGCGGCGGAGACGTCGTCCCCGTAGCCGGATGACCGACCAGACGAGAGCGACCAGCCCCATGACGATCTACCCCAAGGCCTCCTCGCACCGCGCCGAGGACCCGGACGAGCGGGCGATCCCCTCGACCCCGAGCTTTCCGGCGCTGGAAGAGCGGGTGCTCGCGTTCTGGAAGTCCGATGACACATTCGCGGCCTCGGTCGAACGCAACGCGGCGGGGGAGAACGGGGCGAACGAGTTCGTGTTCTACGACGGCCCGCCCTTCGCCAACGGTCTGCCGCACTACGGACATCTGCTCACCGGCTACGTGAAGGACATCGTCCCGCGCTATCAGACGATGCGGGGCCGGCACGTCGAGCGCCGCTTCGGCTGGGACTGCCACGGCCTGCCCGCCGAGCTGGAGGCGATGTCGCAACTCGGCTTCAAGACCAAGGCCGACATCGAAGAATTGGGGATCGACAAGTTCAACACGGCCTGTCGTGAATCGGTGCTGCGCTACACGCAGGACTGGCGGGACTACGTCACCCGCCAAGCCCGCTGGGTCGATTTCGACGACGAGTACAAGACGCTCGATCCTGACTACATGGAGTCGGTGCTCTGGGCCTTCAAATCCCTGTACGACAAGGGATTGGTCTACGAGGGTCAGCGGGTGCTGCCCTACTGCTGGAACGACGAAACGCCGCTGTCCAGCCACGAGCTGCGGATGGACGACGAGGTCTACCAGAGCCGGAACGATCCCGCGGTCACCGTCGGCCTGCGGCTCGAGACCGGCGAACTGGCCCTCATCTGGACCACGACCCCGTGGACCCTGCCGAGCAATCTCGCGATCATGGTGCGCCCCGACATCGACTACGTGGTGGTCGAGTCCGACTTCACCGGAACCACCGAGCGCTACGTGCTCGCCGAGGCCCGGGTGGCCGGTTATGCCCGCGAGCTCTTCGGCGATCCCCAGGCCGACTGGCGCGCCCACGTCGTCGAACGGCTGACCGGTGCCGACCTGCTCGGTCGCTCGTACACGCCGCCGTTCTCCTACTATGTCGGCCGACGCAACGCGCACCGCGTCCTGGAAGCCGATTTTGTCACCACCGAGGACGGCACCGGGCTCGTGCACAGTGCCGGTGGCTTCGGCGAGGAGGACATGCAGGTCACCGATGCCAACGACATCGAGATCGTGCTGCCGGTCGGTCCGGACGGCAAGTTCACCGCGCCGGTTGACGATTACGCCGGGATCCAGGTGTTCGACGCGAACTTGTTGATCATCGACGACCTCAAGGCGGTCACCCGCGGCGCGGCCGGGGGCTCGGTGACTCCGGGCACGGTGCTGCTGCGCCAGGAGAGCTATGCCCACCCCTACCCGCATTGTTGGCGCTGCAAGAATCCGCTGATCTACAAGGCCGTCTCGAGCTGGT
Organism: uncultured Actinomycetota bacterium; assembly: GCA_963731295.1. GTDB lineage: Bacteria > Actinomycetota > Actinomycetes > Propionibacteriales > Propionibacteriaceae > Microlunatus. The sequence goes on along the minus strand of CAVSUP010000001.1, from coordinate 1,202,993 downwards.
TCGTCGAGGTGACCAAGATCAAAGACCGGATGGGCGAGCTCAACCAGCAGATCAACTGGGTGCCCGAGCACGTCAAGGACGGCCAATTCGGCAAGTGGCTGGCCAATGCCCGCGACTGGTCGATCAGCCGCAACCGCTTCTGGGGGACACCGATCCCGATCTGGCGGTCCGACGACCCGGCCTACCCGCGGATCGACGTCTACGGGTCGATCGCCGAGCTGGAGGCCGACTTCGGCGCGCTGGCGAAACGGAGCGATGGGCTCGGAGGCGCCCCGGCGATCGATCTGCACCGGCCATTCATCGACGAGCTGACCCGGCCCAATCCCGATGACCCGTCCGGTCGATCGACCATGCGCCGGATCGAGGACATCTTCGACGTCTGGTTCGATTCTGGGTCGATGCCGTACGCCCAGGTGCACTACCCGTTCGAGAACACCGAATGGTTCGAACATCACTACCCGGGCGATTTCATCGTCGAGTACATCGGGCAGACCCGCGGCTGGTTCTATCTGATGCACGTGTTGGCGACGGCCTTGTTCGATCGGCCGGCCTTCCTCAACTGCATCAGCCACGGGATCGTGCTGGGCAGCGACGGGCAGAAGATGAGCAAGTCGCTGCGCAACTATCCCGACGTACGCGAGGTCTTCGATCGGGACGGCGCCGACGCCATGCGCTGGTTCCTGATGTCCTCACCGATCCTGCGCGGCGGAAACCTGGTCGTCACCGAGCAGGGGATCCGCGAGGGCGTACGCCAGGTGATGATCCCGCTGTGGAACGCCTGGTACTTCTTCAGCCTGTACGCCAACGCGGCGCAGCACGGCGCCGGCTACCCGGCCAAGATCAACCGCGACTCCCACGACGTGCTGGATCGCTACATCGTGGCCAAGCTGGACGGGTTCGTCGAGGATCTGACCACCGAGTTGGATGCGCTGAATGTCGCGGGTGCCTGCGATGCCGCCCGCGGATTCTTGGAGGTGCTGTCCAATTGGTACATCCGCCGCTCCCGGGATCGCTTCTGGGACGGCGAATCCGCGGAATCCCTGGCCGCCTTCGACACGCTCTATACGGTGCTGGAGACGACCACCCGGGTGCTCGCCCCGCTGCTTCCGTTGACGACCGAGGAGATCTGGCGCGGCCTCACCGGTGGTCGCTCGGTCCACCTGACCGACTGGCCCACTGCCTCGTTCCCTGAGCCTGTCGAAGGGTCCTCTGAGCCCCCCACTTCGTTCCCTGAGCTTGTCGAAGGGCAAGAGTTGGTCCGCGCGATGGACCGGGTCCGCGATGTATGTTCGACCGGATCGGCCCTCCGCAAGGCCGAGCGGCTGCGCGTACGGCTGCCGTTGTCGTCGCTCACCGTGGTCGCCGACGGTTCGCAAGCCCTGGCGCCGTTCGCGGAGTTGATCACCGACGAACTGAATGTGCGCTCGCTGGTGCTGACCGATGTGTCCACGGCCGACCAGGGAGCATTCGGCGTACGCCAGACCTTGCAGGTCAACGCCCGGGCAGCGGGTCCACGACTGGGTAAGCAGGTCCAGATGGCGATCAAGGCCAGCAAGTCCGGCGACTGGTCGGTCGACGATACCGGGTCCGTGACCTCGGGCGGGATCGTCTTGCTGGAAGGGGAGTACGCGTTGCAGACAGTCGTCGCGGATGCCGAACCGGATGATCACCGCGCGGTCGCCATGCTGCCCGGCGGTGGGTTCGTGATCTTGGACACCGCGGTGACGCCGGAGCTCGCAGCCGAGGGCCTGGCCCGCGATGTCGTCCGCGCGGTCCAGCAGGCGCGGCGCGACGCCGGGCTGGAGATCAGCGATCGGATCGGCCTCACCTTGACCGGAGTTGATCTTGAGGTGCGTGATGCCGTCGAGCTCCATGCTGCCCTCATCCGCCGCGAGACATTGACTGAAGATCTGACGATCGATTTCGATGGCGTGGCAGCCGGTGGCGAATCAGGGCTTCACCTGTTCCCCGTCGGCGATGGGCAACAGGTCGGAATCGCCGATTTGCGAAGAGTCTCGCCCCGGTGACCTGCGGTGGCTACGCTTGTGGCTACAGAACCAGAGGGTGTGGCGATGGCCCAGGTCAGCGTTCGCCAAGCTCGTGACAACCTGTCGCAGTTGATCAAGGATGCGCAGGCCGGCGAGGACATCGTCATCGCCAGTCATGGCTCACCGGTGGCCCGGATCGTGCCCGTGGACCGAGGCCACATTGGGGCCGACATTGTGAGCTGGCTTGAGAATCGAGCGGGAGACTTCGTGCCCTGAGCACTGTCGAAGGGCAGATCACGACGCGACGGGAGCCCGCGCTTCGACAAGCTCAGCGAACGTGACCTCCGAATCCAGCAGCGGAGATTTTCGTGCCCTGAGCCTGTCGAAGGGCCGATCAAGATGCAACGGAGCCCGCGCTTCGACAAGCTCAGCGAACGTGACCTCCGAGTCCAGCAGCGGAGATTTTCGTGCCCTGAGCCTGTCGAAGGGCCGATCAAGATGCCAACGGAGCCCGCGCTTCGACCGGCTCAGCGAACGTAGCCTCCGAGTCCAGATGCGGAGATTTTCGGGCCCTGAGCCTGTCGAAGGGCCGATCAAGATGCCAACGGAGCCCGCGCTTCGACCGGCTCAGCGAACGTGACCTCCGAGTCCAGCATGCGGAGATTTTCGTGCCCTGAGCCTGTCGAAGGGCAGATCACGACGCGACGGGAGCCCGCGCTTCGACCGGCTCAGCGAACGTAGCCTCCGAGTCCAGATGCGGAGATTTTCGTGCCCTGAGCACTGTCGAAGGGCCGATCAAGATGCCAACGGAGCCCGCGCTTCGACCGGCTCAGCGAACGTAGCCTCCGAGTCCAGATGCGGAGATTTTCGGGCCCTGAGCATTGTCGAAGGGCAGATCACGACGCGACGGGAGCCCGCGCTTCGACAAGCTCAGCGAACGTGACCTCCGAGTCCAGCAGCGGAGATTTTCGTGCCCTGAGCCTGTCGAAGGGCCGATCATGATGCCAACGGAGCCCGCGCTTCGACCGGCTCAGCGAACGTAGCCTCCGAATCCAGATGCGGAGATTTTCGTGCCCTGAGCTTGTCGAAGGGCCGATCATGATGCCAACGGAGCCCGCGCTTCGACCGGCTCAGCGAACGTAACCTCCGAGTCCAGATGCGGAGATTTTCGGGCCCTGAGCATTGTCGAAGGGCAGATCACGACGCGACGGGAGCCCGCGCTTCGACCGGCTCAGCGAACGTGGTCTCCGAATCTAGCGGCGGAGATTTTCGGGCCCTGAGCACTGTCGAAGGGCAGATCACGACGCGACGGGAGCCCGCGCTTCGACGAGCTCAGCGAACGTGACCTCCGAATCCAGCGGCGGAGATTTTCGTGCCCTGAGCCTGTCGAAGGGCCGATCAAGATGCCAACGGAGCCCGCGCTTCGACAGGCTCAGCGAACGTCACCTCCGAATCCAGCAGCGGAACGTCAGCGAACGTAGCCTCCGCCAGGTCGACTAGCCGGGTCGGGCGGGGCGCTGATGGCGAGGATGAGGCATCCGACCCCGAGCAGGACGCCGTGGGCGATGCGCATGGTCGGTGTGCCGTAGAACTGGGGCAAATAAAGCAACAGGCCGAGACCGGAGACCGCACCGGCCAGGCGAAGGAGGCCGCCGCGGGACCAGGTGGCGATGGCGAGGAGCACACCAACCACCGCCAGCAGGACCAGGCCGATGCCGAACAGGGTGATCGCCGCCGGCTGATAGCGGAAGGCGTCGACCGCGGTGATCAGGCCGGCGTCGCCGGTCAGCACCGCATATCGGCCGATCGCGTGCAGGCCGAACGCTTCACCCCCGTAGTAGGGCAAGATCAGCGCGACGGCCACGATCGCCAACGGTCCAGCCACCGTGGCCGGTCGGCCGGTGAGTGTCTTGCGGCCGAGGCTGCGGATGCCGACCGTCAAGAAGGCAAAGGCGGCCATGCCCAACAGATGCGCCAGCAACCAGCGATTCGACGCCATCGCCGCGAGACCGTCCAGGCCGGTTTCGTCGGCGTACGGACGCAGCGCGGGGTAGGCGATGAAGGCGGCTCCGGCCGCCGCCCAGCTCAGTCGTTCGAGGTTCACGATCGGTCCCTTGTGTGAGCAGTGATCTCTGAAACTTAGCCTGTCAGAATTCATCCAAAGAATCAAGAGCAGTGCTCACTCAAGTGATCCCTGCTCTCTTGATGTGGCAGGCTGCGGGCATGGCCGGACCCAACACCGCGCGCGGTCGGGCGCGCAACTTGATGATCACCGAGATCAAGCACCAGGCCCTGGCCCAGTTGGCGAGCGAGGGGGCGGCCCAGCTGTCGCTGCGCGCCATCGCCCGCGAGCTGGGTGTCGTCTCCTCGGCGCTCTATCGCTACTACGGAAGTCGAGACGAGTTGCTGACGGCGCTGATCGTCGACGCCTATTCCGATCTCGCCGCAGCCATCGAGGCGGCCGACGCGGGGATGGCTCGCGCGCGCTTCGCGAAACGCTGGGCCGCGCGGGCCACAGCCACCCGGGCGTGGGGGATGAAGAATCCGTCGCGGTTCCAGCTCATCTACGGTTCGGCCGTGCCGGGCTACCGCGCGCCTCGAGACACGGTGGCGCCGGCCGCCCGGGTGATCGTTGCGCTGCTCGGCCCGGTCGGCGAAGCGGCCGAGGCCGGGCAGTTGGCCGCGACGCCCGCTCCGCGGAGTCGTGAGCTCCGGTCACAGCTCGCCGCGGTGACCGAGGGCCTCGAGCTGACGCTGGAGTCGGGTCAGGCGGCGCGGGGCGTGGGCGCTTTCGCCGAGATCATCGGACTGATCAGCCTGGAGATCGGCGGCCACTTCGTGGGCGGCTTCGAGCCCGCCGAGGCGCTCTTCGCTCAACGGATCGAAGACCTGGCGGACCAACTCGGCCTGGTCGGGGTCGGCTGATCGGGTCGCGCGGAGCTCTCGCTTGGGCGCGTCATCGTTCTCGCCCACGGAGCTCAAGGCGCGTGGCCGGCGTTCCCGCCTACCGGTAGGCGCTGGCCACCCACAGATGGAACAAGGCGTACGCACGGAACGGTCGCCAGGCTTCGGCCCGCCGCACGGCGGCTCGGGCGTCCAGATTGCCCATGGCCCGCCGGAGCACGAGGTCGCCCGGAGTGAATCCGTCCGGGTCGCCGGCGCGCACCCCGAGGTAGTCGACCGTCCAGGGTCCGACGCCGGGCAGAGCCAGCAGTTCGGCCCGAGCGAGCGGCTGCCCGCCCGAGCTCGCGTACGCGGCGGCCACGGCCTGGACGGTCCGGGATCGGGCGGCGGTGAGACCCACGGCCGCCCGCAGCTCTTCAGGCTCCGCGTCGCGAATGGTCGCCGGCGTCGGGAATCGTCGCCAGCCCTCAGGACCGGCCGACCCGTACGCGGCGACCAGTCGGCCGCCGAACGTCCGGGCGGCCGCGACTGACACCTGCTGGCCGAGGACCGTACCGACCGCGGCCTCGAACGGCATCGGGTGGCGCAGGATCCGCAGCGCCGGCCGGGCGGCGATCAGCGGCCCCAGGAGCGGATCCTGCCCAAGATGGCGGTTGACCGGGTCGAGGTCGGAGTCGAGATCGAACCAGTGGCGGACAAGCGCGTCCAGCCGGCGTTGCTCGTCGGGTTCGTCGTCGTGGCTGTCGATCGTGAGGCCGCCGTCATCGAAGGTCAGATCGACGAGATACGGGTGTCGCGGACCCTCGACGACCCGGGTGTAGCGCCCGGTGGCCTGATCGATGGCCTCGATGCCCGGCACCGCGTGCGAGGCGAGCATCCGCGCGACAATGACGGCTTCGAGGCCACCGGCGGCGTTGATCCGCCAGTTGGTGGCGATGCCGATCAGCCCGCCGGGATCAGCGGCGGTTCGCAGGTGACCATCCGGGTCGGGGTGACGATCACGTCCACCCGGCGGTCCCAGGGCTGGATCGGGATCGCGTCCAGCACCTCGTCGTCATTGAGCAGCAACCACACCGGAGCACTCTGCGAGGCGTGCCGCAGAGCTCGGTCGTACCAACCGCCCCCGCGTCCGAGGCGATCGCCCAGCAAGTTGGCGGCCAGCCCGGGGCAGACGATCAGTTCGGCCTCCGGCAGCTGTTCGCTGGGCAGCGGGTCGCCGGTCGGTTCCAAGATCGAGAAGAGCCCGGTGCGCAGCGCATCCGGACCTTCGTACGGCGCCCAGGCCGGCTGGTCCAGACGTCCGCCGACCGGGTGGGAGAGGACCGGGAGCAGCACGCGAACGTCGTGGGCGGCGAGCCAGGCGACCAGCTGCAGGCTGCCCGGTTCCGCGCCGACCGACAGGTAGGCCGCCACCGTGTCCGGCAGCCGATCCAACAAAGCGCGTTCCATGATCGACATCCGGGCCTGATCCGCCGCTCGGCGCTCGTCAGCCGTCCGGGTGTCACGTCGGAAGAGAATGGCCTTACGCAGCGTGCGCTTCGCGCCCTCGATCGCTGCGCCGTCGACCGCGTCCTGGGCCACGGCATCTGGGGCCACCGCATCTTGCGCTACCGCGTCCTGGGTCGGGTCGGCTGGCGGCATCCCGTCAGCTTAGTGGCGGACCGGTACTGGTCCGGAGCACCAGTCGGGTCGGGAGCAACCTGGTCGGTCGCCCGACCGCTGCCGCCCCGTCCTGCTGGTCGCCGACCATCGCGAGGGCGAGTTCGGCGGACTGCCGCCCGAGTTCTTCGACCGGCTGGGCCATGGTGCTGAGGCCGAACTTGTCGGATAGTGCGTGCCCGTCGAAACCGATCACCGAGACGCCGTCCGGGACGCGTACGCCCTCCTGGGCCAGCGATGCCAGCACGCTCATAGCCAATTCGTCGGATTCCACGACCAGCGCGGTCGGCGGTCGAGACGATCCCAGGAGCTCCGCGACCACGAACTTCCCTTCGTCGGGGCGGCGCGCGGTGATCACCAGGTGCTCGGATTCGGCGATGCCGCATCCGGTCATGGCCTGCTGATAGCCCGATCGGCGATCCGCTGAGCTCAGGTGCGTGCCGTCGGTGTGTTGCCAGCCGACGAAGGCAATCCGCCGATGTCCGAGATTGATCAGATAGCGGGTCGCGGTGACCGCGCCGGCCGCGTCGTCGATCGACACGGCGGCGGAGCCCTCGACCCGCTGGTTGACATAGACCAGGGGCAGGCCGAGTTCGTGCAGCCGCTGGTGCTGCCCAGCGGTCAGTTCCAACGACGCGACGATCAGTGCGTCGGCGTTGCGTCGCGCCGGGAGTGCGGCGAAGAACTCGTCGCGCTGGTCGGCATCGAGGGTGCGATAGATCAGCATCTCCTGCCCGGCCTGGTGCAGGGTCGCGTACACACTGTCGAGCAGGGTGCCGTTGAACCACGCCCCGAGCGATCCGCTGACCAGGACCGCGACCCGATTCAGCTTGCCGGTGGCCAGACTCGACGCCGCCCGGGAGATGGAGAAGGACAGCTCGGCGGCCGCGGCCTGCACGCGGGCCGTCGTCTCGGGCGACACCAGCGCCGAACCGCGCAACGCACGCGAAACGGTGGACATCGAAACGCCGGCCAACTGCGCGACGTCCTGCATGCTCGAGCTCAAACGTCTACGCCTTCCGTGTCCAGCGGTTCGGCACCCCGGGGCTGAAGGAGGGCCGCCCTGCAACCGCCGTCATCGCCGATTGTGATGGGAATTACGGTGCAGCGACGACAGCTTCTTTGACTCGGGCGCGACATGGTTCCTAGACTATTGCAAGCGCTGTCATTGAGTCACACTGCGACAGCAACCATCGACTTTCACCCACTCCATCTTGAAGGACTGCCGTGCCCGTGACCGACACCGTCTTGCTCGCCGACGACTCCGCCCTCACCGCCGATTGGTGGCGCCAGGCGACGGTGTATCAGATTTATCCGCGGAGTTTCGCCGACAGCAACGGCGACGGCATCGGCGACATCGCCGGTGTGACGTCGCGAATGGGCTATCTCGCCGCCCTGGGCATCGACGCGGTCTGGCTGAGTCCGTTCTACCCGTCGGCGCTGGCGGACGGCGGCTACGACGTCGCCGACTATCGCAATGTCGCTCCGGAGCTCGGCACCCTCGACGACTTCGATGCGCTCGTCACCGCTGCGCATGCGGCCAAGCTGAAGGTGATCGTCGACATCGTCCCCAATCACACCTCTGATCTGCACGTCTGGTTCCAGGAGGCGCTGGCGTCCGCGCCCGGCTCCGCGGCTCGGAATCGCTACATCTTCCGCGACGGTCTGGGCGAGAACGGCGACGAGCCGCCGTCGGACTGGATCTCCCACTTCGGCGGACCGGCCTGGACCCGGGTTGCCGACGGGCAGTGGTACTGCCACCTGTTCGCCCCCGAGCAGCCCGACCTGAACTGGGACAACCGCGAGGTGCGCGACGACTTCCTCTACACGCTGCGGTTCTGGGCCGACCGCGGCGTGGACGGGTATCGGGTCGACGTGGCTCACGCGCTAGCCAAGGATCTCTCCGAGCCGCTGCGCAGCAAGCCGACGTTGGAGGACGAGGGCGTGCCGACCGACGGCAGCGACCCGCTCTACGACCGCAACGAGGTGCACGAGATCTACGCCGAGTGGCGCGAGGTGTTCAACTCCTATGACCCGCCCCGGACCGCGGTCGCCGAGGCGTACGCGCCGTCCGAGCGCCGCGCCCTGTACGCCCGGCCGACCGGTCTCGGCCAGGCCTTCAACTTCGACCTGCTGAAGGCCAACTTCTCGGCGACCGAGTTCCACGACGTGGTCACCTTCTGCCTGAACGAAGCCGAGAAGACCGGCTCGTCGTCGACTTGGGTGCTCTCCAACCACGACGTCGTCCGGCACACCTCCCGCTACGGACTGCCGGACGCGATCGACTACGACGCGTGGCTGCTGACTGATGGGATGAGCCCGGCGGCCGACGAGACGGCCGGCCTGCGTCGCGCTCGCGCGGCCACGTTGATGATGCTGGCCCTGCCCGGATCGGCGTACCTGTACCAGGGCGAGGAGCTCGGGCTGCACGAGGTTTCCGACCTCCCGGCCGAGGCGTTGCAGGACCCGATCTGGCTGCGCACGCTGAACACCAAGAAGGGTCGCGACGGCTGCCGGGTGCCGTTGCCCTGGACGCTGGACGGTCACTCCTACGGCTTCGGTGACGGACCATCACACCTGCCGCAGCCCGTGGGTTTCTCGCGTACGGCGGTCGCCGCGCAGTCCGGGCAGGCCGATTCGACGCTCGAGCTCTACCGCAACGCCCTCCGCATCCGGCGGCAACTGCAGACCGTCGAGACGCTCGACTGGGTGCCGACCGAAGATCCCCAGGTCCTGCACTTCGTCCGCCCGGGTGGGTGGCACTGCATCACCAACTTCGGGAGCACGCCGGTCGCCCTTCCCGCTGGGCTGGTCCGGCTGACCAGCGGGCCGATCGAGAACGGCCTCCTGCCCGGCGAGACCACGGTGTGGTTCACCGAGTAACGGGCGCGCGCGCTTTGTTGGCGCTCTCGCGCATCGCGCTTAACCTCGTTCCGCCCAGCCTCGAACGCCCGACGGAAAAGCGTGTCGGGCTCTTCTCGGCCGTCCGGGACGAGGGCGCGCGATCCCCGACGCTCGCGCGCTGGCCCATCCGGCGCTCTCGCGCATCGCGCTTAACCTCGTTCCGCCCAGCCTCGAACGCCCGACGGAAAAGCGTGTCGGGCTCTTGCTCGGCCGTCCGGGACGAGGGCGCGCGATCCCCGACGCTCGCGCGCTGTTCGGTCAGGCGCTCTCGCGCATCGCGCTTAACCTCGTTCCGCCCAGCCTCGAACGCCCGACGGAAAAGCGTGTCGTGCGTTGCTCGGCCGTCCGGAACGAGGGCGCGCGATCCCCGACGCTCGCGCGCTGTCCCGGTCAGGCGCTCTCGCGCATCGCGCTTAACCTCGTTCCGCCCAGCCTCGAACGCCCGACGGAAAAGCGTGTCGTGCGTTGCTCGGCCGTCCGGAACGAGGGCGCGCGATCCCCGACGCTCGCGCGCTGGAGCTGCGGCTGCGTGATATCCCGGGGAGCACCGGCTCCGGCATTAGGGTGAGCGCATGCCTTTGTTCGGCCGCAAGAAACCTGACGAACCTGCCGCAATCCCCACCGAGCGCAAGCCGCTCGCCGATCCCCCGGAAGCCGATCAAAACGGTATGCGTTCGATGGACGCGCATCGTGACTATCTGTTGAGTTGCGTCGACGAGCTGCCGGCCTTCGGTCAGCACATCCTGGACGCGCTGGATCTTGCCGTCTGCCAGGACATCAGCTCAGCGATCAATCTGCCGCGCTTCGACAACTCGGCGATGGATGGGTACGCGGTCCGGGCCCAAGACGTCGCCGGGGCGAGCCCGGACCGGCCGATCAGCCTGCCGGTGGTCGGCGAGATCGCCGCCGGGCAGGCCTCGCCGCATCGTCTCTCACCCGGCACGGCGATGAAGATCATGACCGGCGCCCCGGTGCCGGACAACGCCGACGCGATCGTCCCGTACGAGAACAGTGATCGGGGTGTGAATGATGTGAAGATCATCGCGTCGAGCGAGGTCGGGCAGCACATCCGCCGGGTCGGGGAGGATATCGAGGCCGGAGCGCAGCTGTTCGCCGAAGGTGATCAACTCAACGCCCGCGACATCGGCGTACTGGCCGGGATCGGTCTCGACAAGGTGCTGGTCCGGCCGCGGCCGAGGGTCGTGGTGATCTCCACCGGATCCGAGCTGGTCGAGCCCGGTCTGGTGCTCCGCCAGGAACAGCAGATCTTCGACTCCAACTCCTTCATGCTGGCCGCCGCGGCGAAAGCCGCGGGCGCCCAGGTCTTCCGAGTGGGTGAGGTGGGCGACGACGCCGACGCACTCAAGGAGGTGATCAACGACCAGTTGATCCGCGCCGATCTGATCCTGACCACCGGCGGCGTCAGCCAAGGCGATTTCGACATCGTCAAGGCGGTGATGCCTGAGATGGGGGAGTGCGACTTCGCATCGGTCGCCATGCAGCCCGGTAAGCCGCAAGGCTTCGGCCTGATCGGCGACGACCGAGTCCCGATGATCATGTTGCCGGGCAATCCGGTCAGTGCGTTCGTGTCCTTCGAGGCGTTCGTCCGCCCGGTGATCCGCAAGCTGATGGGCGTGCGGCCGTATGTCCGAACTGCGGTCAAGTGCCAGGCGGCGCACGCCATGACCTCGATCAAGGGCCGGCGCCAGCTTGCTCGCGGCATCGTCACCGTGACCGGCAGTGGTGGTCGTCAGGTCGAGCTGGCCGGGGGTCACGGATCCCACTTGTTGGGTGATCTTGCTCGGGCCAACGCCCTGGTGATCTTGCCCGAGGAGGTCGAGTTCGTCGCAGCGGGCGAGCATCTCGACGTCTGGCTGCTGGACGATGCACCGGCGTGAGCGGCAGCGATGGCTGAGTTTCCGCATCTGAATGCCGCGGGCGACGCGCGGATGGTCGACGTCTCGGACAAGGCCGTCACGGTGCGGACGGCGACCGCGGCGGGCCGGGTGCGGCTCAGTGCTGAATGTGTGGCCGCGCTTCGAGACGGGTCGGTGCCGAAGGGCGATGCCTTGGCGGTCGCCCGGATCGCGGGCATCCAGGGGGCCAAGAAGACTCCCGACCTGATCCCGCTGTGTCACCCGTTGCCGCTGACCGGGGTCGACGTCGTCACCGAGGTGGTTGACGACGGGGTCGAGATCACGGCGACGGTGAAGACCACGGGTCGGACCGGGGTGGAGATGGAAGCCTTGACGGCGGTCAGCGTGGCCGGCCTCGCCGTGATCGACATGATCAAGGCGATCGATCGGGCGGCGATGATCACCGACGTCCGGGTGTTGACCAAAGCCGGTGGCCGGCGAGGCGACTGGAAGCGGACCTGAGATGAGCGAGCGATCAGCACTGGTGATCACCATCTCGACCCGTGCAGCGGCCGGGGTGTACGCGGACAAGTCGGGCCCGATCATCGTCGACGCGCTCGCTGATCTCGGCTTCGAGGTGGCCGAGCCGCTCGTCGTGCCCGACGGCGATGATGTGGGCGTTGCGTTGCGGGCCGCGATCGCCAACGGCTACGCGGTGGTGATCACCACCGGCGGAACCGGTCTGAACCCCAACGATCACACGCCGGAACAAACCCGGGCCGTGATCGAGCACGAGATCCCGCAACTGGCCGCGGCCATCGCCCGCTACGGAGTCGATCATGGTGTGCCGACCGCCGTGTTGAGCCGCGGCATCGCCGGAACGGCCGGCGAATCCTTGATCATCAATCTGCCGGGTTCCAGCGGGGGAGCGCGGGACGGCATGGCGGTCCTGGCTCCGGTGCTCCGGCACGCGGTCAGTCAGCTGCGGGGTGGCGACCACTGAAATGGGGCAGAGCGTGGACCGCCCGGCCGCTCGGGGCTTCGGCATGTTCGGCCAGCACCACTGGCCGGTCACCCTCCGGCACGGCCCGCTGACCCTGGCTCCGCTGCGCTATCGGGATCGTGCGTCCTGGGAGCGGGTGCGGCAGCTCAACGCGGAATGGCTGCGACCGTGGGAGGCCACCTTGCCCAGCGGTTCGGAGGCCGGACCAACGACCTACCCCGGTCTCGTCCGGACCCTGACCAAGCAGGCGCGCGACGGCCGGATGTTGCCGTGGCTGGTGTTCTTCGACGATCAGGCCGGCACGGGTACGCGGTTGGCCGGCCAGCTCACGGTCAGCGGCATCGTCGGCGGCTCGGCCTCGTGGGGCCAGGTCGGCTACTGGGTGGATCAGCGCCTCGCAGGGCACGGCATCATTCCGACGGCGGTCGCGCTCGCCGTCGACTACTGCTTCCAGGCGATGCGGCTGCACCGGATCGAGATCGCCATCAGACCGGAGAACGTCCGCAGCCTGCGGGTGGTGGCCAAGCTCGGCTTCCGCCCCGAAGGGCTGCGGCCGCGCTATCTGCACATCGACGGCGAATGGCGTGATCATCTGGTCTTCGCGCTGAACGCCGAAGAGGTCCCTGAGGGCCTGTTGCAGCGGTGGGACAATCTGCGCCGCTGACTGGTGGTTCCCGCCTATCAGGGCCATTTCAGACCCTGTGCGGAGAAACGGCGCCGGAATGGGCCGATCTGGCCGTCATTTCAGACCGTGTGCGGAGAAACGGCGCCGGAATGGGCCGATCTGGCCGTCATTTCAGACCCTGTGCGGAGAAACGGCGCCGGAATGGGCCGATCTGGCCGTCAGGCCGGACCATGTGCGGAGAAACGCAGAAGTCCCGAGAAGTCGCAGACACGCCGCTCAAGATCACCAGGCGGGTCGCCCGGGCCGCATACGGTCTGGGTGTGGGGACGACCGGTGTGATCTTTGCGGCCATTGCAATTGCCTGGCTGGCGTACCTGGTGCCCCATTTCGTCCGTCGCCGCGACGACGAACGCGTCGATGATCCCGACGAGGTCGACCTGACCGAGCGGTTCGCCGAGTCGGTCCGGATCGTCCGACACGGCACCGCGCCGCTTCTTGATCAAGATCTTGAGGAGATCAAGGCGTTCGAGGTGTCGACGCCGCTCACCCGTCAGGCCGCGATCAATGATCTTCGCCGGTTGGAGCAACTTGCCGCCGGACGCCGTCGGCGGGTGCTGCTCACACTGATGGCGGTGATCAGTGCGGTCATCGGCGTGTGCGCGGTCGAGCTGATCCCGTGGTGGAGCGCGGCGATCCCGGGCGGCTTGTTGGTGATCTTCTTCGTTGCGGCGCGATTCAGCGTCCGGATGATGCGCCGTAGCCTTGACGTCAGGTTCACCGACATCAGTCCAGGGCAGTGACGAGACGACGATCTTCCTCAGCCGCAAGGAGGTGGCAGCGACTCTGGCCTCGGCCGGTTCGACCAAGATCAAACCTGAGTCGGAGAAGCCCGGCGCGTTGTGGGATCCGGTGCCGATCACCATGCCGACTTATGTGTCCAAGCCGCTGGCCCCGCGTACGGTCCGAACGATCGATCTCTCCGGACCCGGCGTCACGTCCTCGGCCCGGCATCAATTGCCGGTGACCGCCGATGCGCCCTTGGAGGAGTCCCGGCCCAAGGCCGACGACGGCGATGCCCAGCAAGCGGCATCGGCCTAGTCCTGGGTTAGTCCTTCAGACGATCGACTGGTAAAGTCGTTGAGGCGTTTCGACCTGTTCGAACCGCTCTGGGGCTTTGGCGCAGTTGGTAGCGCGTCTCGTTCGCAATGAGAAGGTCAGGGGTTCGAATCCCCTAAGCTCCACCACTTGGAAGTCCGCCCCGTCGACGTCGTCGTGCTACTGGGGCGGGAGCGACCGGGCAAGTCCGTCGAGGATCAGGTTCAGCCCGAAGTCGAACTCGCGGCCGAAATCGTAGCCGGGCTTCAGCACGTAGTCACTGGCGAACTCGACGAGGTGCGGATACGCCCCCGAAGCGAATTGGTCCATCATCGGTGCGGCCACGTCGGCCACGGTTTCGGGGCCGGCGAAGGGCAGTGCGGCTTCTTGCAGGGCGAATCCGTAGACGTAACTGTCGATCAGCGCGTACGCGTGCCCGGTCATCTCCAGGGAGAATCCGGCCCCGCGCAGGGTGCCGAGCATGGCGTCGTGGTGCCGGAGGGTGGCTGGGCCCGGACTGGTCCTTGACTCCAGGAGCCCGATCGCCCAGGAGTGGCTGCGCAGCACTTGACGCGCCGAGGTCGATCGCTGCCTGACTTCCGATCGCCAGTCAGCGCCGACCGCTGGCAGGTCGATCTCGCTGAAGACGACATCGACGATCGCGTCGAGGATCTCGCTCTTGTTGGCGACGTAGTAGTAGAGGGTCATCGGTTTGACGCCGAGATGCTCGGCAAGGGTGCGGATCGTCAGGGCGGTCACCCCGCCGGTGTCGGCAACGGCGATGGCCCCTCGCAAGACCAGCTCACGACTGATCAACGGGCGTTCGTTAGATCTGGCCCGGCGGGTTTCGACCATCTTGACTCCTCGGTATGGCGCTTTCGTACATTGTACGATACCGTTTCGTACTAAGTGCGACAAACCGCTCGCACGATCGATGCGGAAAGAAGTGATCATGGAATCTCGCAAGCAACCTGCTGGGACGGGAGCGGCCGACACGGCCGGGCCCGACACGACCGACCTGGCCGACACAACCGACCTGGCCGACACAACCATGCAAGCGATCGTGCAGGACTTGTACGGTTCGGCCGACGTGCTCGAGGTGGCGGAGATCGGCGTGCCGGTCGTCGGTGACGACGATGTGCTGATCGGCGTACGGGCCGCGAGCCTGCACATCGGAGACTGGCACCTGATGATGGGCCAGCCCTACCTGATGCGCATCATGGGCTTCGGTCTTCGCGCCCCCAAGAATCGGGTTCGCGGCACCGACGTAGCCGGGACGATCGAGGCGGTCGGGAAGAACGTCACTGAGTTCAGGCTCGGCGACGCGGTCTTCGGCACCTGCGACGGAGCCCTCGCCGAGTACGCCACGGCCCGGGCGGTGACGCTCGCCCACAAGCCGGTCAACCTCACGTTCGAGCAGGCCGCAGCCATTCCCACCTCGGCCTGCACCGCCCTCCAGGCCGTGCGCGACGCCGGAGAAGTAAGAGCCGGGCAGCAGGTCTTGATCATCGGGGCGTCGGGTGGAATCGGCTTGTACGCGGTGCAGATCGCCAAGTCCTTCGGCGCCGTGGTAACCGGTGTGTGCAGCACCGCCAAGGTTGATCTCGTCCGCGCTGTCGGCGCTGATCAGGTGATCGACTACACCGCTGAAGATTTCACGACCAGCGGGCGGCGCTACGACCTGATTCTCGACATGGGCGGCAACCGCACGCTCGCTCAGCTCCGGCGAAGCCTGAACGCCGACGGCACGCTCGTGCTGGTCGGCGGCGAGGGTGGCGGTCGATGGGTCGGCGGCGCGATGCTGCGGTCACTGCGCGCGGTCGCGCTGTCGCCGTTCGTCTCCCAGCGGCTCCGGATGATCTTTGCCACCGCGAAGACCGAGGGCCTGCAGTTCCTCGCCGCACTGGTCGAGGCAAGCAAGGTCACGCCCGTGATTGACCACAGCGTCCCCCTGGGCCAAGCGGTCCAGGCCGTTCGCGAACTCAGCGAAGGGCGAGCTCAAGGGAAGCTCGTCGTCAGCGTCCGATGAACACCCGACAGTTGCGATCGGCCAGCCTGATTGCCGGCGTCGGTCTCGCCCTGATGGCGGTGATCGCCGCCATCGCGGTGTTCGGAGCCATTTCACCGCTCATCGCCGGCGATGATGCGGCGAAGATCGCGCAGAACATCGCTGAGGGTGAAGCGCAGTTCCGCTGGGGGATCGCCGGTGTGATCGTGGTGGTCATCCTCGACATCGTGGTGGCTGCTGCTCTCCTCACGCTGTTCAGCCCGGTCGACCGTCAGCTGGCGATCGTGGCCGCCTGGTTCCGTGTCGCTTATGCGGCGGTCTATCTGGTGGCCATCCTGCAGTTGGTGATCGCCGTCGATCTGCTCGACGATCCTGAAGCGGCGCTGCGGGCGATCGACGCCTACCGCGCGATCTGGCTCGTCGGACTGATCCTGTTCGGATTCCATCTGCTGGCGATCGGCTATCTCGCCTATCGATCCGGCTTCATGGCCCGGGTGTTCGGCATCCTCCTCGTGGTCGCCGGGGCTGGTTACATCGTCGACGGATTCCTGGCCATCCTGGCTCGCGAGCCGGTGATCAGCGTCGGGCAATTCACCTTCGTCGGTGAGGTCGCCTTCATCGGTTGGCTGCTGATCCGGGGCCGCCGGATCGATTTCGGGCCGCGCGGGAGCGACAGCGGTTACGAGCGTGAGCGAGACTCGTCTGTCAGCGCCTCGGTGTGAGAGCCGTACCGGTCGCGTCGGCAACCGATCAGCTCGAGGGAGCAAACTGGCTCAGGGTGAGTTCGGCCCCCTGCGGGTCCCGGATGAGCGCTTCGCGGGTCCACATCGTGTCCTCGGAGGAGACAATCGTGGCGCCGAGGCGCTCGGCCGTGGCGACACTGGCGTCCCGGTCGGCAACGGTGAAGCGGACGTGCCACCGCGGAGCTTCGTCGGTGGATTCCAGACCCGCCACGACATCGGCGAAGCCGGTGGGCGCGAAGGCCTGGCGTTCGTGGATCTGGGGATCGATGGTCGACGCAAGATAGTCACCGTAGCCGGGCACTCTGATCATCCCGGCGCCGAGGTCAGCGTCGACCTGCCATCCGAAGACCTCGCGGTAGAACGCCAGCGCCCGGTCGCGGTTCGGCGTCAGCAGATCACTGAAGTTCCACGTACCTGCGACATTGACCAACTGGGCCCCTAGGCGTTTGCGCGCCTGCCACAGTCGAAACTCGGCCCCGACGGGGTCGGCACAGGTCGCCGCCCTCCCACCTGGGCCAGCGTCGGCTGGTCCGGACACGATCGACCCTCCGGCCGCGACCACGGCGTCAGCCGAGGCGTCGGCGTCCGAACAGGCGATGTAGGTGTTCCAGACGGCGAGACCGTCGCCCGGCGCCACGGCACCGACGTCGTGTCCGTCGAGCTTTCCGATCAGATACGAGCCCGGAGCGCCCGGCGGCATCGCCTCCTCAAAGGTCCAGCCGAACAGTCCACCGTAGAACCCCGCCGCTGCTCGGGGATCCGGTTGTTCGGTATCAATCCAGCACGGCACACCATGGGGGTAACCCCGCTCGTCGTTGATGATCAAGCTCATCGTTCCTCCAGCCGCCAGGTGGGCGCGCGACGCAACCGCACACCGATCACGATGGCATACCCCACTGACATTGATCAGTGCTGAAGCTAGGCAGCCTCGGATCGGTGTGCGGCTGGCCCCCTCCCCCGGATCAGCGGACCTGGCCGCCCGCGGTCCTTCCGCAGCTCGAAGACTCGGCCAACTCCACCGTCGGCACCGCTTTCCGCTGCGTGGTCATTCAGCGACAGCTGTTCCGTCGCAGTGGTCGCTCGACCCGATCACCGAACACCTCGTGCATCTGGAACCCCGCGTACACCTGCCGCAGCGTCACGGAGATCCCTTCGGGGAGAAACGTGACCTGCTCAGTGTCAGGCTTCATCGGTCGACGTCAGGAGTTACGCGGTCATCTTCAGCAAAGCTTCAGTTTGGGCCCGCAATCCCGCCGTTACTCACGGGGTCATCGAGCCCTGTAAGCTGCTAGCTATGTTTACACTGTAAACGCATGTGAACGTGACCGTCGGGAGCAACATGATCGGCTACTACATCCACCATCACGGCAGCGGCCATCTCCACCGGGCGCTCGCCATCCAGCAGCATTCCTCGATCGAGATCACCGGGATCAGCAGTTGCGCGCGGCCGAGCGGCTGGCGGGGCGATTGGCTGCGGCTGGCCGACGACGCGGAGCCGAAGCTGGCCAGCCGGGCGTCCGATCCGGCGGCGGGCGGGTATCTGCACTATGTGCCGGAGCGGCACGCCGGCCTACGCGGGCGAATGGCGGCTTTGTCGCAGTGGATCGAGGCTACCGATCCCTCCGCCATCGTGGTGGACGTCTCGGTCGAGGTGGCACTGCTGGCCCGCCTGCACGGCGTGCCGGTGGTCGCCATGGCTCAACCGGGGGTCCGCATCGATCTGGCCCACACCCTGGGCTACGGGATCAGCTCAGCCGTCCTGGCGCCGTGGCCCGCGGCGGCGCGCGGCGTGTGGCGCACCGCGGGGGACGCTGATCTGGTCCACCTGGGTGCGCTGAGCCGGTTCGCTCCGTGCGACAGTCAACCCCCGGTGAACCGGGGCCAGGTCGTGGTGCTGAACGGCACGGGCGGCGCAAGCCTCGGCTCGGCCGTCCGGGCAGCGAGCGCGGCGACCCCGGACTGGGATTGGGTGATCTTGGACCGGATGGCCGGCACCTGGGTCGACGACCCCTGGCCGTTGCTGCGCTCGGCCGAGTTGATCATCAGCCACTGCGGCCAGAATGCCGTGGCGGAGATCTCTGCGGCGCGGCGACCAGCGATCCTGATTCCCCAGGATCGGCCGTTCGATGAACAGCGAGCGCTGGCCGCCGCACTGAGCGCGTTGCCCGGAATTCCCGCGACCGTGCTCGATCGCTGGCCGCCGGCCACGGACTGGCCGGATCTGTTGGCCAGCGCCGCCGCCCTCGACGGCTCGGGATGGTCGGTCTGGAACGACGGAGCCGGGGTCAGCCGGGCCGCGGCGTACCTCGAAGATCTTGATCGGCGGAGCACGCTGACCGACGACGCCCGGATCTCGGCATGAGAAGCGCGATCATCACCATCGCCCACGCCCGCCATGATCATCTTCGTCGGCAGGAACAGTTCGTGTACGCGATGGCGCCCGACCTGCGCATCGTCGTGGCCATGGACGATCCGGAGCTGGTCAAGATCGTCCGGCCGACGACGATCGTGGTCGAGGTCGACCGCACCGACCCCGAGAACGGGCTGCCACTCGCGGCGGCACGGAATGCCGGTGCGGCTGCCGCCATCGATCACGGCGCGGAGTTGTTGATCTTCCTCGACGTGGACTGCCTGCCCGACTCCCGCCTCCTGCACTTCTATCAGCGCGCGGCCGATCGCGACCGGCACGGCGCGCTCTACGCCGGTCCGGTCGCCTACCTCCCACCGGTCGCTGATGATGATCATGATCAGTTCGACCGACTGCACACCTACCCCTTCCATCCCGCCCGGCCGGCACCGGCGCCCGGGGAGCTGCGGCGCGGTGGTGATCATCGGTTGTTCTGGTCGCTGTCCTTCGCCATCACCGCGTCGGTGTGGTCGAGGATCGGCGGCTTCTGCGAGCGCTACGACGGCTACGGCGCCGAGGACACCGACTTCGCCCAGATGGCCCATCAGGCCGGCGTCGAGCTGGTCTGGGTGGGGGGAGCGGCGGCCTTTCACCAGTGGCACCCCTCCTCGTCGCCACCGGTCCAGCACCTCGAAGACATCCTCCGCAACGGAGCGATCTTCGCCGAGCGCTGGGGCTCCTGGCCCATGGAGGGCTGGCTGCAGGCGTTCGAGGACCTCGAGCTGGTGCACCCCGACGGCCGTGGCGGCTGGGTGCGATCTGACCGCGAACTGATCACCGCGGCGTCCGGCCCGGCGAGCAGAAAGGGCAGCCCATCGTGAAGATCGCCGTCCTGGCCCATTGTCACCATCCGATCGCCGAGCCGTTCCACGGCGGTCTGGAGGCCCACACTGCCTTGGTCGTCAACGAACTGGTGCTCCGCGGACATCAGGTCACCCTGTTCGCCAAAGCGGGAAGCGTCACGATGGCCGATCTCCACCCGGTGGTGGACGCACGCTTCGAGCACGGTCAGTCGGCCGGCCCGGGGGGAGTCGATCAGTCCGAGCTGATCGTCGATCGCGGCATGCAGCTGGCGGTGGCGGCCATCCGGGGCGGCGGCTTCGATGCGGTGATCAACAACTCGCTAAATCCGGTGCCCTACGAAGATCTTGACGATCAGCCCATGCTGACCCTGCTGCACACGCCGGCCACCCTGCACCGCATCGAGCGGGTGCTTCGGGACCCTGATTGGCGGCCGGGGGTCCGGCACGCGTACGCGGCGGTTTCGGAGTTCACCGCGCAGGACTGGCGTTCGATGCTGCCTGAGGTGCGCTGCATCTCCAACGGCATCGACCTGGCGTCCTGGAAGCCACGCCGTCGGCATCGGCCGGTCGTCGGCCTCGCGGTCTGGGCGGCCCGGATCACTCCGGAGAAGGGCCTGCCGCGGGCCATCGCCGCGTGTCGTGCGGCCGGCCTGCAGCTGGAATTCGGCGGACCGATTGCCGATCGTCAGCACTTCGATGAGGAGATCCGACCCCTGCTGGCGGCCGACATCCGTTACGTCGGTCACCTCAATCACCAGGAACTGCCCGATTTCCTGGCTCGCGGGTCGGTCTTCGTCTCCTCACCGAACTGGGCTGAGCCGTTCGGCCTGGCCATGGTGGAAGCGATGGCCTGCGGCACCCCGGTGGCCGCGCTGGCTCGCGGTGCGGCCGCCGAAGTCGTCGACAGTCGCGGCGGTGTGCTAGCGCTCGACGATTCGACCAGCGCACTTGCCGCAGCGATCGAACGGGCCGTGCTGCTGGACCGGCGTCAGGTGCGGAACAGCGTCCTGCGCTTCGACACATCGATCATGGTCGCGGCGTACGAGGACGTGCTGGCCGAGCTGATTCGCCGGCCCACTGAGGTCCGGCCCGCTGAGGTCCGGCCTGAGGATTCCCTGCTGGCCACCGGTGACACCGACGCTTTCGTGCCCTGAGGCTGAGCGCGAGGAAGGGCAGGCTCACCGGCCGTCAGTCACCGGACGTTGAGCCGTGGCCAGAATGGTCGAGATCACGTCGGCGTCCGCCCGGTCGGCGAATCGGGCGCTCTTGTGCGAGCCGTCGCACAACGGCTTCAGCCGCGAGCGCCCGCAGCGACACAACGCGAGCACCGATCGTTCGGTAGGCAGCAGCTGGCCGTCAGCAGTCTGCAGGGCGAATTCTCCGCGTACCAGCAGCGGCCCGTCCGGGCAGACGGTGATCATGGTCGAGCCATTGTTGATCATGCCCTGTTCGTTGCCGATCATGCCCTGTTCGTTGCCGATCATGCCCGGTTCGTTGTTGATCATGACGGTTCGCTGCGCAACGTCGTGAGTCCGGCTTGCCAGCGCGGCACGGCGTACGCGGCGAACTGCTCGTCAGCCCATTGCGCGCACCGGGCGCCGAAGATCACGTCGCCGGCAAGCCGCGGTTCCTGCGCCACCAGTCCGGCCGCGAGCTCGTGCGCGGCGATCTGCTCGTGCACGGCGTCAGCGACCACATGCTCATCGAAGAATCGCGCACCGAGGTCGGATCCGCCCAGTCGTCGGTGCCCACGGGCGTAACGGGCGTTGGGCACCGACGACGTCATCTCGAACATCGCCAGGTGACCGACGAGTGCACCACGCCACCGGCGATGCAGGCCGAACAGCGTGATCAGGTTGCTAGACAGCAGGGTGACCCCGGGAACGGTATCCAGGTAGTGGCCGTACCGGGTGTCCAGCCCGTAGTCGAACATCAGGCGGCGGAAGAGCTGGGCGTGCATCGAATCCAGCCGGCCCAGGCCGTACTCGTCGGCCTGGATGGTGATCAGCGCCGCCTTCACCGATCCGGAGAGCCGAGGTATGGCCCAGCTGTGCGGGTCGGCCTCCTTGAGGTGATAGATCGACCGATGGATCAAGAATTCCTCGAACTGCTCGCGCGAGGCCGACTGCATCAAGAATTTCGAGGCCGACGGGCCCGTGTCCGAGGCAGCCAGCGCCGTCAACTGCTCGGCCGTGCCCAACGCGGAACGCGCGCCGGGATTGGTCGGGATCTCCACGTCGGCAACCATTCCGGCCAGCACAGCTTGTTCCCAATCCCACCGCACACTGATCAGCTCCGGCTGCCACTCCCACTCCGGATCGACGCCGGCCAGTCCCCGATAGTGCAGTTCGTAGGCGAGGAACAGCGCCAATTGGAGGTCGTCGTCGGTCGGAGCATCAGCCACCGAACCCGACCAGTTCAGATCAGCGCCGAGACACGATCGTGAAGTCGGCGGCAGGGCCAGCTCGGCGAGCAACGCCGCTGAGACCGGACCACGCGGACGCGGCAACCCCATCGGCAGGTCGAAGACGAGCGGACGAGTCATCGGGACGACACTCATGGCGTCTCTCCTCGAACCCGTCGTACGACCGGCCAGCTGTGCTCTCAACCACCGGCCTCAGCACGTCCGTGAGGATCCGGAGGACTGTTGAGGGTTCCGGCGCAGTCTATGAGTCGGATCAAAAGCCCGGCCCGAAATCGAGTCGCCGGCTGTCGGCCGACCCGGATGTGGTCGGCAGTGACAGACTGCAGGAGGACGACCAGCTGGACGCCAACGGACCGATCGATCGCTGAATGACCAGGAGGATTCGACGTGTCGCTGGAGATGGAGCAGGACACCGGCCTTCGCGGCCTGGACCTCGTGGAGGAGGGCGGCTGGTCCGCGCTCGAAAGTCTCGGTCGACATCTGCACGTTCCCGAAGCCGACGTCCGGGCCACGCTGCAGACCATCGTCACCATCGCGACCGAGGCGGTGTCGGGATGCGACTACGCCGGGGTCAACCTGCTGATCAAAGGGCACTTCCAGCCGCAAGCCATTTTCGGTGATCCGCCACGGGCGTTGGACGCGTTGCAGCAGGCCACCGGCACGGGTCCGTGCATCGATGCTTCGCGCACTCAGACGATGATCGAGATCCCGCAGATGTCGGCCGAGTCCCGCTGGCCGCAGTACGCTGAGCTGGCCATCCAACTGGGGGTCGTCGGCATGCTGTGCGCCCCGTTGTGGGTCGACGATCAGCGCCTGGGATCGGTGAGTCTCTATTCGTCAGCGGCTCCGTTCCACGCCCACGATGCTCGGGTGGCTCAACTGTTCGCCGCCCACGCCGCGGTGGCCCTGTCCGACGCCCAGCGGACCGAGAAGCTTCGCCGGGCCATGCACAATCGCGATGTGATCGGACAGGCCAAGGGCATCTTGATGGAACGTCACAAACTGACCGCCGACCAGGCCTTCGCCGTGCTGTCGAAGAACTCCCAGCGACACAACCGACCGGTGATCGCCATCGCGCTGCAGCTCACCGAAGCGGGGGAGCTCAGCTGAGTCGTCGACCACCCGTTATGCTCCTAGGCAGGTGAAGACCATCGCCTCACTCCACCCGAGGAGTCAGGGATGAAGGCCGTCACGTGGCAGGACCGTCGCAAGATCAGCGTTGACACGGTTCCCGATCCGATCATCGAGCAGCCGACCGACGCGATCATCAAGATCACCAGCACGAACATCTGCGGCTCCGATCTCCACCTGTACGAGACCCTGGGCGCCTTCATGACTCCCGGTGACATCTTGGGCCACGAGCCGATGGGCATCGTCGAAGAAGTGGGTCGTGACGTCACCGATCTCAAACCCGGCGACCGGGTGGTCATCCCCTTCCAGATCTCCTGCGGACATTGCTGGATGTGTGATCAGACGCTCTACACCCAATGCGAGACCACCCAGGTCCGCGATCAGGGAAGCGGCGCCGCGCTGTTCGGATTCTCCAGGCTCTACGGCGCCGTGCCCGGCGGGCAGGCCGAGTATCTCCGCGTCCCGCAGGCGCAGTTCACCCACATCGCGGTGCCGGACGGTCCACCCGACGAGCGTTTCGTCTACCTCTCCGACGTGTTGCCCACGGCCTGGCAGTCGGTCGAGTACGCAAGCGTGCCCGATGGCGGGACGCTGGTCGTCCTGGGTCTGGGACCGATCGGGGACATGGCGGTGCGGATCGCTCAGCATCGCGGCACCATCGACCGGGTGATCGCGGTTGATCTGGTGCCCGAGCGGCTGCAGCGGGCCAAGGACCGGGGGGCCGAGGTGATCGACCTCAATGATCATGAAGCTGATCTCGGCGATGTGATCCGTGAGCTGACCGGGGGGCGTGGACCCGATTCGGTGATCGACGCCGTCGGGATGGAGGCGCACGGCTCGCCGGCGGCGTCGATGGTGCAGCGATTCGCCGCCCATCTCCCGGATTTCGTGGCCGGCCCGCTGATGAAGAAGGCCGGCGTCGACCGGCTGGCCGCCGTCTACTCCGCCATCGACATCGTCCGCCGCGGCGGCACGATCTCGTTGATCGGCGTGTATGGCGGGATGGCCGATCCGATGCCGATGATGACGCTGTTCGACAAGCAGATCCAGCTGCGGATGGGTCAGGCGAACGTCAAGAAGTGGGTGGACGGCATCATGCCGCTGCTGATCGACGACGATCCGCTCGGCGTCGACGACTTCGCCACCCATCGGTTGTCGCTCGACGAGGCGCCGCACGCGTACGAGATCTTCCAGAAGAAGGAAGACGGCGCGGTCAAGATCGTTCTCAAGCCCTGAGGGCTCCAGAACAGGATCGGTGGCCGCGGAGGTCTCAGTGGCTGCCACCGTCGACGTGGAATCTTGATCCCCAGTCCGCGTACGCGGGCACACCGAGCAGGCGGTCCACGGTGGTGAACGAGAATCCCTGATCACGGAGCTGGTCGATCAGCGGGCCGACCGCGGCGACGCTCTGGGCTCGCGGTCCGCCCCGGGCCTCGCGCCCGTCGTGCAAGATCAAGATCGTTCCGGGTCGAGTGATTCTGGCTGCGGCCCGGGCCAGCATCGCCGCGGGCGGCTGGAAGATCTCCAGCGGGTGGGCGAAGGTCCCCGACACCACCTGCAGCCGGTGGTCGCGAACGGTGCGCAGCACCCAGGGCCAGTGGCACAGCCACGGCGGGCGGTAGAGGGCCGGTGTCAGTCCGGTGAGCGACTCGAGCACTTCCTGGGTCTGGCTGATCTCCCGCCGCTGCCGGGGCTGGCTGAGATAGCGGGTGAAGGAGTGGCTGTAACTGTGGTTGCCGAGCACGTGGCCCTCGTCGACCACCCGACGCGTGGCTGCCGGAAAGCGCTGGGCACACCGCCCGACCTGAAAGAACGTCGCCGGTACGCCGCGGTCGCCCAGAGTGTCCAGGAGGCGCGAGGTGTACGGCTCATTCGGACCGTCATCGAAGCTCAGCGCCACGACCTTCTCGCTGGCCGTCCCCCGGAACGGAAAGGCGCCGAACAGCTGTGACGTCGACCGAAAACCGGACCAGTACGCGGCCGCGCCGATCGCCGAGACGCCGAGTGCTGATAAGCGGACCGCGGCCGCCACGCTCACGGACGGTGCCACAACCCGATGAGGCTGGCCGCCGCCGGTCCGGCGAACACCGCCAGGCCCACCGAGGTGAGGACGACGACCACGACCAGGCCCAGCAGGAAACGCCGACGCGGCCGCAGGTCGCGCGCGGCGGCCACCGCGGCCGGTCGGAAGGCAGGAGCCATCCCGATAGTGCGGCGGCTGGAGATCCGGTTCAGGAAGTAGCCCAGGAAGTAGTAGACGAAGCCGGAGACGAAGACGTTGTAGAGCAGTCCGCGCTGCATCCGCCGGGCCGACGTGGCGACGATGTTGCGTCGGTCCCAGACGACCTTCCCGCGTCGGCGGAGCCGCCGGAGCAGATCGAACTCGTCGCCGCCCTGGGTCAGTCGCAGGTCGTAGCCCGGGAAGGCCGATCGACGAACCGCGATATTCGTCGCACTGACGTAGCCGACGAATCCGGTGACGGCGAAGATGCCGGCCACCGCCCCGAACATCAGGACCGGGAAGGTCTTGGCCCACCAGGACGGGTTCTCGTAGCGGCACGGCCCCGCGACGGCAATCACGTCCTCGGAGCCGTCGAATCGCTCGTCGATGGTCCGCAGCCAGTTCGGCGGGTACACCGTGTCGGCGTCTACGGACACGATGATGTCGCCCTGGGAGACTTCGGCACCGCGCTGTCGGGCGGCACAGACGCCCTGCTCCGGCTCGTGCACCACGCGTACGCCGTAGCTCGCCGCAACCGCCGCGGTGTCGTCGGTGCTGTTGTTGTCGACGACGATGATCTCGTACGAGCCGTCGAAGTCCTGGTGCTGCAGAGATGTCAGTGAGCAACCCAGGTAGCCGGCCTCGTTGTAGGCCGGAACAACGATCGAAAATCGCAGCCGATCGTGCCGCTTCATGCCACTCCTTCGCCGCCAGGCGTCCTGCTTCTAGTCTGCCGTGCTCGGCCCAAAGGTGGACCGCACATTTCGGAGGCCGCGCATCGCGGGCTATCTCAACCCTAATCGACAGAAGCTCTCCGGCCGGACATCCCGAGGTTTGTGGCGAACCTGACGCCTCCGGTCACTCGGAGGCGGCCAAGGGCGGATCGAATCGGGGAGACTTTTCCCAGAGGGTTCTCGTATCCGGGGCCTTCAGCTAGCATGGGCCACACACCGAACGGTAAGCCTCCGTATGCCTTCACTGGTGAATATGGGGGATCACCGACGGTGAGCGAGGGTAAGACCTCACTCGGTGCTCGGGGGACCCATTTATTGTCGACCCCAGGAGCCCTCGGTGCCCAGTCGCCGCCGGACCAGCCATCGCATGCGTACGTTCGTACTTCTCTTCGCCACGGCGTTGTCTTTGATGGCGGGTCCACTGATCCAGCCGGCGGCCGCCGCATCGAAAAGTGCCACGTACGAGAACAGCGCCATCAAATACGGCAATGCCGAACGCGCTGATCGCGATCGGGTCAAGCTGAAGAAGTCGAAATGCCTCGATCGCTTCGCTGAGAAACAGGCCCGCGCGATGGCTGCTCGACAGGTCATGTTCCATCAGCCGATGCAGCCCATTCTCGATGCCTGCCATCTCAGCCAGGTCGGGGAGAACGTCGCGTTCGGCTACACCAGCGGCAAGGCGGTCACCAAGGCCTGGATGAGTTCTCCGGGCCACCGGAAGAATTTGCTGAATTCCCGGCACCGAGTCATCGGTCTCGGCGCCTACCAGGATTCCGACGGCTATTGGTACGTCTCCGAGGTCCTGGGCCGGAAGCTCTAGCCATAAGGCTTCTGGGAATCGGCGCGGCGAACCCGATGATCCCGAGAGATGAAGCTCAGATCAGATCCAGCCCTTGAACCACATTCGCGAGAGCCAGGCTGGATAGGGCAGCAACTCGTCGGTGAGGATCGGGTACAGATAGGCGAAATTGGCGGCGACCAGAGCGACGAATGCTCCCGTGACGATCGCGCCGATCATTCTCCGGTCGCCATCTCGCGCATGACCCAGAAGACGGCCGACGCAGAGCGCGATGGCCATCACCGAGAACGGGATCATGGCGATCGCATAGAAGAAGAACAACGGCCGGGTCGCATACTGGAACCACGGGATCCAGGCGGCGAGGAAACCGACGACCGGAATCCCGAACCGCCAGTCGCGGCCGCCGACCCAGACGATCGCGGCGGCGATCAGCGCGAAGACCGCCACCCACCACAGGGCCGGCGTGCCGATGCCGCTGATCACCCGGATGCAGTTGTCCGGGCCCACGCAACCGTCGGTGCCGGGCTTGATGCCGTTCACGGCGTCGATGCCGATCGGTCGCGCGACGAGAGGCCAACCGGCCGGATTGGCTCGATAGGCATGCTCGGCGTGATTGATGAAGCTGCCCGTATGGAAGTTCCAAATATCGCGCTGATAGTGCAGGAATGAGGCCAGCGGCTGGCCGAGCACCTTGACGGTGAGCGCGTCCGGATGCTTCTCCCCCCAATTCCGGTCATAGCCGCCGCTGGACGCCAGCCAGCTCGACCAGCTCAGCAGATAGACGATTCCACTGAGCACCACCAACGAGACGAAGGCCGGAATGCCGTCGCGGAGCACCGCGAAGTTGGCGCGGACGCCGGCACCGGCCAGCCGGCGGGCCCCGACATCCCAGGCCAGCCCGAGAAGCGCGAACGCCGCCAGCAGATACAGCGCATTCCACTTGGTCCCGAGCGCCAGCCCGAAACTGAGTCCCGCGGCGATCCGCCAGGGTCGAAACCACAGAGCCGGTCCGAATCGGCCACCGAGATCGGGCAACTCGTGACGTTCCAGATGGTCTGCGAGCCGGGAGCGGAACCAATCCCGGTCGGCGGCCAGACAGGCCACACCAGCCATCACGAAGAACGCCAGAAAGATGTCGAGCAACGCGGTCCGAGACATCACGAATTCGAGACCGTCCAGGGTCAGCAACAGTCCGGCGAGGCCGCCGATCAAGGTCGACCGGGAAACCCGCCGGACGAGCCGGATGGTCACCAGGATCAACAGCGTGCCGAAGACCAGCGGCCCGACCCGCCAGCCGAACGAGTCCATGCCGAAGAAGTGTTCTCCGGCCGCGATCAGCCATTTGCCGACGGGCGGATGCACGATGAAAGAGGCGGTCTTCTCCATCACGTCGACATTCCCGCTGGTGACCTTGCCATTGGCGTTGCTCGGCCAGTTGCGCTCGTAGCCGAACTTCAACAGCGAGTACGCGTCCTTGGCGTAGTAGGTCTCGTCGAACACCAGTTTGTTGGGATAGCCGAGATTGACCGCGCGCATCGCGAAGGCGATGCCGGTGATCACCAAGGTGACGAGCCACCCGGTGATCTTGTCGGTCGGCATGGGCACGCGGAGACGCTCAAGGGTGGACGGTTGTGGTTCCGAAGCGACCATGGGCGAGCGACCGAGCTCGGGAGCCCATGGCGGATCTGCGGGGTCCACGAGTCGGTCGTCGACCTCCAGGACCTCGCGCGTCACCGGGCAATAGTAGGTGGAAATAGTAGGCGGATCGGATGATCTGGGAGGCTGGGCCGGTGAGTGATCTCGCACGGTCAGGAGTGCTGGTGGTGGCCGCCACCCCGATCGGCGATGTCGCCGACGCTTCACCACGACTGCTGGCGGAGCTGACCGGGGCCGACCTGATCGCGGCGGAGGACACCCGGCGGCTGCGGAAACTGCTGGATCGGCTGCAGATCTCGACCGTGGCCCGGATCGTGTCCTACTTCGAGGGGAACGAAGCCGCCCGCACCCCGGAGCTGGTCGCCGCGTTGCTGGAGGGCGCCCGAGTGGTGCAGGTGACCGACGCGGGCATGCCGTCGGTGTCGGACCCGGGCTATCGACTGGTGCTGGCCGCGGCCGAGGCCGGAATCCGGGTCACGGCGGTGCCCGGACCCTCGGCGGTGCTGACGGCGCTCGCGGTGTCCGGCCTGGCCGTGGACCGGTTCTGCTTCGAGGGGTTCCTACCCCGCAAGGCCGGCGAACGGTCGCGCCGTGTCGCGGAGCTCGCCACCGAGCCGCGGACCATGGTGTTCTTCGAAGCACCCCACCGGACGGCGGATGCGCTCGCCGCGCTGGCCGAGGGATTCGGCGCCGACCGCCGGGCCGCGGTCTGTCGGGAGCTGACCAAGACCTATGAGGAGATCCTGCGCGGACCGCTCGCAGAGCTAGCGGAGTGGGCGTCGGGCGAGGTGCGCGGCGAGGTGACGATCGTGGTGGCTGGTGCGGAACGGGTCGTCGCAGATCTCGGCACGGCCGTGGCCGCGGTGCGGGAGCTGATGACCCAGGGGATGCAGCGCAAGCCGGCCGTGGCGCAGGTGGCGGCCGCGTACGGGATGGCCAAGAATTCGCTCTACGACGCCACGCTCCACTGACCTGTCCCGCCCCGTTCTGATTCAGGCTGTTCCGACTCAGGCTGGCCCGGTCCGCGCCGTCCCGATCCCCCCGGTGGGGCGCTTGTGACCAACGCTGAAACCCCTCCGAGGGTCATCGTGGCGGGCGTGGTGTGCGGCGGGTCGTTCGGCCATGACCTCATTCAGCCTTCGGCCCGGGGTGCGCGGCATCGGTAGCCACTACCGAGATGGGCGGGGTGGGGTACCCAATCAGCGGCTTGCGGACGACAGACTGTCGGGGTGGACCTGCCCGAATCGCCCGAGCCGCTGCCCTCGCCGGTCGTGGATTCGCACTGCCATCTCGACTCGACCGCCGAGCTCACGGGCCTCGAACCGGCCGACGCGATCGCCCGCGCCGCAGCGGTCGGGGTCACCCGGATCGTGCAGATCGGTTGCGATCCGGCCGGCTCCCGGTGGGCGGTCGAGGCCGCCGAACGGTGGCCGGCGGTGATCGCCGGCGTGGCCATCCATCCCAACGACGCCGCTCGGATGGGGGCGTCGGAGCTGAGTGTCGGGCTGGCGGTGATCGACCAGCTCGCCCAGCATCCACGGGTCCGGGCCGTGGGGGAGACGGGCCTGGACTATTTCCGGACCACCGCCGCCGACGCTCAGGCGATCCAGCGCGCGGTGTTTGCCGCGCACATCGGGTTCGCCAAGGCGTACGACAAGACGTTGGTCATCCATGATCGAGACGCCCATGCCGATGTGCTGGGGGTGCTGGACGCCGAGGGTCGGCCGGACCGGATCGTGATGCATTGCTTCTCCGGCGACGCCGATTTCGCGCAGCAATGCCTGGATCGTGGCGCCCACCTGTCCTTTGCCGGTCCGGTGACCTTCAAGGCCAACCACCAGCTCCGCGAAGCCCTCGCCGCCACGCCGCTCGATCGGCTGCTGATCGAGACCGATGCGCCCTATCTGACGCCGATGCCGCTCCGCGGCCGGCCGAATGCCTCGTACCTGATTCCCCACACCGCGCGCTTCATGGCCGAGAACCTCGACCTCGATCTCGTCCGCCTGTGCCAGGCCCTCGACCGCAACGCCGAGGTCGCCTTCGGCGGGAGTTGGTGATGGAGCTCGCCGACGCGGTGCGGCGTCGACGGATGATCCGGTCGTACGACCCGAGCCGGCCGGTCCCGGCCGAGCTGGTCGAGTTGCTGCTGGCGGCGGCCGTCCGCGCACCATCGGCCGGTTTCACCCAGGGCACCTCGTTCCTCGTCTTGTCGACCGACGACCAGCGGGCGACTTTCTGGTCGATCACGGCCCCCACCGAATCGTCCTGGTCGCGAGGGATGCAGACCGCGCCGGTGCTGGTGCTGGTCTGGGCCGATCAGCGGGCCTATCTCGACCGCTACGCCGAGCCCGACAAGGGCTGGACCGATCGTGATCTTGGTCACTGGTCAGCGCCCTACTGGTGGGTCGACGCCGGGATGGCCGCGATGGCGGCCCTACTGACGGCGGTAGACCACCAGCTCGGTGCCTGCTTCTTCGGGGTGCCTGCAGCGCGAATCGACCCCGTCCGCGCCGCATTCGGGGTGCCGGACGGGCAGGCCAGTGTCGGGGTCATCAGTCTCGGCTATGCCGCATCGAACGAGCAGTCCTCGGGTTCACCGACCCGCCGCCCGCGGCGTCCGAGGGGCGAACTCGTCCACCACGGACGGTGGTAGGCGCTCGCTCATTTTGGCGCGTGTCGCGCCCAACGTTATGATTTTGTAACTCTACGGGTTGACGCTGCGGTCTGCCCTGCCATCCAGCAAGTCCACTCTCACCGACTGGACGAAGTCCACTCTTACCGACTGGACGAACTTGGGAGACGCGTTGCGCAAGATCATTCCTGTTGTCATCGCCGGAGCCACGGCCATCGCCGCGGCCGGCGCCACCGTGGGCTACACGACGCTCGACAAGGCCGTGACCCTGTCCGTCGACGGGCAGGCCAGCGACGTCCAGACGACGGCCGGCACGGTCGGCGATCTGTTGAAGAGCAAAGGCATCGTGGTCGGGGATCGGGACGTCGTCGCGCCCAGCCTGACCAGCAAGCTCGGCGAGGGCTCGCGGATCGCCGTCAAGTTCGGCCGGGAGGTCACCTTCACCGTCGACGGCAAGCCGCAGACGATCTGGACCACCGCAACGACGGTGAACCAGGCCGTCGACGCCCTCGGGATCGACACCGACGGCGCCGAGCTGTCCACCAGCCGCAGCTCCAGCATTGGGCGCCAAGGCCTCGACGTGGACATCGCCACCGAGAAGAAGATCAAGATCTCGGTGGCCGGCAAGAAGCGAACGGTCACCACCACCGCCACCACGGTCGGCGAGGCCCTGGCCGACGCCAAGATCAAGGTCGACGCCGACGACAAGTTGAGTGTCGCCAAGGGCGCCACCCTGGTCGACGGGGCAAAGTTCAGCTACACCCGGGTCGACGTGTCCAAGGTGACCAAGAAGCAGCGGGTCGCCTTCGGCACCGTGCGCAAGGATTCCGCCACGCTCACCAAGGGCGTGACCAAGATTGACAAGGCCGGGGTCAGCGGCACTCGCGTGTTGACCTACAAGGTCGTCCGGCACAACGGCAAGCTGATCAGCAAGAAGCGGGTCGGCTCAACGATCACCAAGAAGGCGGTCGCCCAGATCGTCGTCGTCGGCACCAAAGCGCCCAAGGTCGCCAAGAGCACCAGCAGCGGATCGAGCAAGAGCTCGAGCGCCAGCGCGGGCTCGGGTGGCGTGTGGGACAAGATCGCCGCGTGCGAGTCCGGCGGCAACTGGTCGATCAACACCGGCAACGGGTTCTACGGCGGCTTGCAGTTCACCCTGAGCACCTGGCGCGCGTACGGCGGGTCCGGGATGCCGCACCACGCCAGCAAGGCGACTCAGATCGCGGTGGCCAAGAAGGTCCAGGCCGCCCAGGGCTGGGGCGCCTGGCCGGCCTGCACCAGCAAGTTGGGTCTTCGTTAGCGGCAAGCCGACCGGCCTGCTCGACCCCAGCTCGGTCCGCGCCTTGGCGGGCCGGTTGGGGCTCCGGCCCAGCAAACAGCGCGGCCAGAATTTCGTCACTGACGCGAACACCGTCCGCCGGATCGTCGTCGCCTCCTCAGTGGGGCCGGACGACGTCGTGCTGGAGATCGGACCTGGTCTCGGCTCGCTGACCCTCGGCCTGCTGGAGTCCGTGCGGCACGTGATCGCGGTGGAGATCGATCCGCTGCTCTCCGGTGAGCTCGAGGCCACCGTGACCGCGCGGCTGCCCGAACGGGCCGCCGCCCTGACCGTCATCACCGCCGACGCACTGCGGATGACCGAGCTCCCGCTGGCCCCGACTGCGGTCGTCGCCAACCTGCCGTACAACGTCTCGGTCCCGGTGCTCCTGCATCTCCTCGCCACGTTCGACAGCTGGCAGCGCGGACTGGTGATGGTCCAGGCCGAGGTCGCTGACCGGTTGGCGGCCAAACCGGGCTCGAAGATCTACGGCGTGCCATCGGTCAAGATGGCCTGGTACGCCGACACCGCCCGGGTCGGCACTGTGCCGGCCACGGTGTTCTGGCCGGTCCCGAATGTCGAGTCCGGGCTGGTCGCGATCAAGCGCCGACCCCAGCCGGAGACCACCGCCACCCGGTCCGAGGTCTTTGCCGTGGTCGACGCCGCCTTCGGTCAACGACGCAAGATGCTGCGGTCCGCGCTGTCCGGTCTGGCCGGATCGTCGACCGCCGCCAGCGACGCGATTCTCGCTGCCGGGCTCGATCCGCAGGTTCGGGGCGAGATGCTCGACGTGACCGCGTTCGCGCGGATCGCCGAACAGCTCAACCGGTCGGCCGCCTGAGACCGGGTGCATGAACCGATCGAGGGGGCAATAGCCTCGAAGGCGTGGCCTCACCTCTCCCGCCGAGTCCGGTCGGCGTCCGAGTGCGCGTACCGGCCAAGATCAATCTCGCCCTGAAAGTCGGCTCGCCGCGCCCGGACGGGTTCCACCCGCTGGCCACCGTCTACCAGGCCGTGTCGCTCTACGACGAGGTGCATGCCGCCTGGGCCGATCCCGACGAGTTCGAGGTCGAGGTGACCGGTGAGGGCGCCGATCTGGTCCCGCTGGACGACTCGAATCTGGCCATCCGGGCGGCGCGGCTGCTGGCCCGGACCCACGGACCGAACGACTCGCTGGGGGTCACCCTGTCGATCAAGAAGGCCATTCCGGTGGCCGGCGGCCTGGCCGGCGGATCGGCCAACGGCGCCGCGGCTCTGCTGGCCTGTGCCGCCTTGTGGGACATCGACGTGTCGGCCGAAAATCTCCGGGCCCTGGGCGCAGAGCTCGGCAGCGACGTGCCGTTCGCGCTGCTCGGCGGCACCGCGGTCGGCAGCGGGC
This sequence comes from uncultured Actinomycetota bacterium, assembly GCA_963731295.1. Taxonomy (GTDB): domain Bacteria; phylum Actinomycetota; class Actinomycetes; order Propionibacteriales; family Propionibacteriaceae; genus Microlunatus. The sequence goes on along the minus strand of CAVSUP010000001.1, from coordinate 1,168,704 downwards.
GCGGCGAAGAGGTCGCGCCGGCGCTGGCCCGGGGCGCTTACCACTGGGTGCTCGCCTTCGGTCACCACGGACTGTCCACGCCCGACGTCTACCGGCGCTTTGACGAGCTGAACCCCGGAGCCGTGGCACCGGAGATCCCGCCGGAGTTGATGAACGCGCTGCGCAGCGGCGATCCCCGCGCTCTCGGTGCCGCCCTGAGCAACGATCTGCAGCCGGCGGCGCTCCAACTGCAGCCTCGGCTGCGGACCCTCCTGGACACCGGAATGGAGTACGACGCGCTCGGGGCCCTCGTCTCCGGTTCCGGACCGACCTGCGCTTTCCTGGTCGACAGTGAATCCGCCGCCGTCGACCTGAGCGTGGCGTTGAGCTCCGACGGGCTGTGCCGGAGTGTCCGGCGGGCCACCGGGCCGGTGCCGGGCGCCCGGATCATCGGCTGAGCAGGCCCTTTATGGCGCTTTGCGCACTCAGTCGGTGGCGGTGTCGCGGTAGGGCGACAGGAGTCCCCGGAGCAGCACGGCCAGTTGATCCTGGTCGGCCGGCGCCAGTGGGGCGAGCAGCGCCCGCTCGGCTTCCAGCAGGTCGGCGATCGCGGCATCCACCGCGTGTTTGCCGCTCGCGGTCAGCCGCACGAGGACCCCGCGGCGATCGCCGGGATGATCCTCGCGGAGGACGAAGGCCCGGGCCGCGAGCCGGTCGATGCGATTGGTCATCGTGCCCGAGGTGACCATGTTTCCTTCACCAGTTGGCCGGGCGTCAGCTGATAGGGATCGCCGGCCCGGCGCAACGCCGCCAGCACGTCGAACTCCCAGCTGTCCAGGCCGTGCCGGGCGAACGCTCCGGCCCGCTCCCGATCCAGATGCCGAGCCAGCCGGGTCACCCGCGACAACACCTCCATCGGGACGACGTCGAGGTCGGGTCGTTCCCGGCGCCAGGCCTCGACGACGATGTCCACCTCGTCACGTTCGCCGGGCTGGGTCACGGTGACGACACTAGTGCGTGACCACTAGCCAGGCGGGTCAGTGCTCCGCGGGCCGGAGGTCGTCGTCGCTGCGCGGCATGGTCGCGGCCAGCCCGATGATCCCGGCGCAGAGAATGGCCGGGACGATCATCGCGTGGTGGATGCCCAGACGATCGACGAGGACGCCGATCACCGCCGGCCCCATCAGGAACGCCGCGTACCCGAACGTCACCACCACCGCGAGCACCCGGCCGCCACCCAGGTGCCCGGCGACCGCGTACACCTGCGGGGCGATCATCCCGACGCCGAAGCCGACCAGGGCCCAACCGGCGATCAACGGGGGCAACCCGTCGACCAGCGTCACCGCAAGATAGCCCAGGGCGGCACACCCTCCGCCGAAGCGGACCACGGCCCGGCGCCCGAACCGCGACACCAGTCGATCACCGAGCAGGCGGATGATCACCATGAAGGCGCTGACGGCGATCAGCCCCAGGGCGCCGGTGGTCGAATCCACCTTGGCCACGTCGGTGACGTGCAGGGACGACCAATCGACCGCGGTGCCCTCCGAGAGACCGAAGGCCAGCGCCATGATCCCGAGGATCCACGCGGCCCGGGGGATTTTTGACCGGACCCCGTCCACCACGTGATGGACGATCTCGGCTTCCGGCGTGATCTTGATCGACAGCACCAGGACCAGGGTGGCGATCACTGCCAGGGTGATCATCAGTGGCGTGACGATGCCGCCGCCGGTGATGCCCAGGGCGGTGGCCATCAGCAGGACGAGGCCGGCGCCGATGAAGTTGCCGATCGAGAAGCAGGCGTGGAACAGACTCATGATCGGGCGGCGGCGAGCCCGCTCGACCTGTACGCCCAAGGCGTTCATGGCAACGTCCATCGCCCCGTTGCCCAGGCCGATCAGCACGGCGGCGAAGATCGCGAACGGATAGCTCGTGGCCAACGACATGGCGATCGCCGCCCCAACAAGCAAGGGAAGGGCCGACAACGTCACTCGCCGAGCACCGATCGAGTCGGCCAGCCGGCCGCCGACCTGCATCGACAAGATGCCCGCCATGCCCTGGCAGAAGAGCATGATCGCAATGTGGGTCGAGTCGATGCCGATCTTGGCCCGCAACGACGGCAGCGATCCACCGAAGCCGCCGAGCAGCATGCCGTTGACGGCGAACAAGATGATCACCGCCTGGGACGAAGTCCGGGCGGCCAGGGCTGTGGCCGTCACCGCCGCTCGTCCCCGGTGATCAACTTGGGTCTGGGTTCGAGATTCTGTAGACCGTTCCATGCCAGGTTGACCAGGTGAGCGGCGACCTCGGCCTTCTTCGGGCGTCGCGTCGCCAGCCACCACTGCCCGGTGGACGCGACCATGCCGACCAGCATTTGCGCGTACAGCGGTGCGGTCTTGGCGTCCAGGCCCCGCTGCTTGAACTCCGCCATCAAGATGTCCTCGACCTGCGAGGCGACGTCGCCGAGGATGGTGGCAAAGGAGCCACTGGTGCTCCCGACCGAGGAGTCGCGGGCCAGGATCCGGAAGCCGTCGGTGTGATTCTCGATGTAGTCCAGGAGGGCGAGTGCGGCTTGTTCGATCAGCTCGCGGGGGCCGCCGTCGGTCAGCGAACTGCGAATCCCGTCGAGCAGGGTGCGCACCTCGCGGTCGATGACCACCGCGTACAGGCCCTCCTTGCCGCCGAAGTGCTCGTAGACCACCGGCTTGCTCACCTGAGCGCGGGCGGCGATCTCCTCGACCGACGTGCCCTCGAACCCCCGCTCGGCGAACCGCGACCGGGCGATGGTGATCAGCTGCTCCCGACGGTCGGCGCTGGACATCCGGACGCGGCGCCGCGCCCGGGTCGGTTCCCGGGTCTCACTGCTTCGCGCGGCGGTCATGGCCTCAGTCTGGGTCCTCCGGCGCCGACTTGTCAGCGCGGGCCGTCGTCCGGACGACGCCGTACGCTGACAAGTCGGTTGCCGGACATGGAAGGATGGTCGGCGTCTTGCATTCCCCGGTTGGTCTGCCGGCAGGGCCCGCCTGACTTTGAATCAGGACTAGCGACGTAGGTTCGACTCCTACCCGGGGAGCGGATCGTCAAACGGTGTGCAGAGGAGCAAGTAGTTGCCCGAGAACTCCGACCAAGCATCGGCGACGGTTGCCGCAGTGGTGATCCTTGCCGCAGGCGAGGGAAAGCGGATGAAGTCTTCGCGCTCCAAGCTGCTCCACGAGATCGCTGGCCACTCGATGCTCAGCTACGCGATCACGGCGGCCACCAACGTCCGAGCCGAGCAGATCGTGGTCGTTGTCGGCCACGGGCGCGACCAGATCGAAGCTCACCTGGCCGAGATCGCCCCGCACGTCAATACGGCGGTCCAGGCGGAGCAGCGTGGCACCGGCCACGCGGTGCAGATGGCTCTGGAGCAACTCGCCGAGGTACGCGGTGAGGTCATCGTCACCCTCGGCGATGTCCCGATGCTCACGGCCGACACCCTCGGCCAATTGCTCGACGACCACCGGAGCCGGCAGGCCGCGGTCACCGTGCTCACCGCGCGGGTCCCGGATCCGACCGGCTACGGACGGATCGTCCGTGACGCCGACGGGCTGGTCGCCGGCATCGTCGAGCACCGTGACGCCGACGCCGCCGAGCGAGCGATCGACGAGATCAACTCCGGCACGTTCGTCTTCGACGCCGATGCACTGCGCTCGGCCCTGGGTCAGCTGGCCCCCAACAACGACCAGGGCGAGCTCTATCTGACCGACGTGGTGACCATTGCCCGGCAGGCCGGACAGGTGGTCGGCGCCTACCTGATCGACGACGTCTGGCAGACCGAGGGCGTCAACGACCGCGTACAGCTGTCCCGGATGAACGCCGAAGTCAACCGGCGGATCCTCGAGGGCTGGATGCGCGCCGGGGTGACGATCATCGATCCCGCGACCACCTGGGTGCACTCCTCGGTCGACCTCGGGTCCGACGTCACCTTGTTGCCCGGCACGTCGCTGCAGGGCGCCACCTCGGTGGCGCCCGGCGCGACGATCGGACCGGACACCACGCTGGTCGACGTCGAGATCGGTGCGAACGCCACGGTGACCCGGACCCATGGATCCTTGTCGGTGATCGGCGCCGGCGCGAGCGTCGGTCCGTTCGCATACCTCCGGCCCGGCACCACGCTCGGTGCCGGTGGCAAGATCGGCACGTTCGTCGAGACCAAGAACGCCCAGATCGGCGCCGGGGCCAAGGTCCCGCATCTCACCTACGCCGGGGATGTCGAGATCGGCGAAGGCGCCAACGTCGGCGCCGGAACGATCTTCGCCAACTATGACGGCGTCACGAAGTCGCGAGCAACGGTCGGCCGCAATTCCTTTGTGGGCAGTGATTCCATCCTCGTCCATCCGGTGACCATTGCCGATGGCGCGTACGTGGCGGCCGGGTCGATCATCACCTCCGACGTCGGAGCGGGCGAGTTGGCGGTCAGCCGGGCCCGGCAACGAAACGTCGCGGGCTGGGTCCTGCGCAAGCGCGCCGGCACCAAGACTGCGCAGGCCGCTGCCGCCGCACTCGATCCCGGCACCCTCGGTGAGGCCGCGCTTGACGATCAACCCGCCGAAGCCGCTCCACTGCACGATCAACAGATCACTCGAGAGGGCCCACACCAGTGACCGGCTTCAAGCGGCCCAACGTCAAGCATCTGATGCTGTTCTCGGGACGGGCGTATCCCGAACTCGCGGCCGAGGTGGCCACCCTGCTCGAGGTCGACATCGTGCCGACCCGGGCGATCAGCTATGCCAACTCCGAGATCTACGTGCGCTTCGAGGAGTCGGTACGCGGCTGCGACGCGTACGTCCTGCAGAGCCACGCGGCCCCCGTCAACGAGTGGGTGATGGAGCAGTTGATCATGGTCGACGCGCTGAAGCGAGCCTCGGCCAAGCGGATCACCGTGGTCGCGCCGTTCTATCCGTACGCGCGCCAGGACAAGAAGCACCGGGGCCGGGAACCGATCTCGGCCCGGCTGATCGCCGACCTGTTCCGCGTCGCCGGCGCGAATCGGCTGATGTCGGTCGACCTGCACGCCGCCCAGATCCAGGGCTTCTTCGATGGTCCGGTGGATCACCTGTGGGCGCTGCCCGTGCTCTCGCGCTATGTCCAGGACAAGTACGACACCTCAGAGATGACCGTGGTGTCACCGGACGCCGGTCGGGTGCGGCTCGCGGACATGTGGACCGATCAGCTCAACTGTTCGCTGGCGATCATCCACAAGCGTCGCGACCCCGACGTGGCGAACACCGTCGTGGTGCACGAGGTGGTCGGCGATGTCGAGGGCCGGGTCTGTCTGCTGGTCGACGACATGATCGACACGGCCGGGACCATCTGTCAGGCGGCGGAAGCCCTCAAGGCTCGCGGCGCCAAGGCCGTGATCGCCGCCGCGACCCACGCCGTCCTTTCGGGACCGGCCATCGATCGGCTGAAGGCCACCGCGTTCGAAGAGGTCATCGTCACCAACACCTTGCCGATCCCCGAAGAGCGCCGCTTCGAATCCCTGACTGTGCTGTCGATCGGCCCACTCATCGCCCGCGCCATCCGCGAGGTCTTCGAGGACGGCTCGGTCACCAGCCTCTTCGGCGGGCAGAGTTGATCTTGGCCTATTCGCTCTCGCCAATCGCGCTACGACCCGCGAATCTTCGGCAGTCGGATGGAGTGCCCGCCGTGCCCTGAGCCGGTCGAAGGGTCGGACCAGGAGATGCGGCGGGCCCTGAGTTGGTCGGCGGCGAGCCATCAGCGCGGACTCGCAGACCAGGCGAAATCCCGCTAGAGTAGCCAGGTTGCCTCGGCGAGGGTCGTAGGACCGTTATCGACAAGGTCGGACGAATCTGCGTCTTGCCTCGCTCTGGCTTAGTCAAGATCAACAACCATGAGTTTTGAGGAGTTCGTTCGTGCCCGAGGTCAAGCTCACTGCTGAATTGCGTACGGAGTTCGGCAAGGGTGCCGCCCGCCGGATCCGCCGCGCCCACAAGGTGCCCGCCGTCCTGTACGGCCACGGAACCGATCCTGTTCATATCGCGTTGCCGGGTCACGAGACCCTGCTCGCGCTCCGCACCAACAACGCGCTCCTGTCGATCGACGTGGACGGCAAGGCCCAACTGGCCCTGCCCAAGCAGATCCAGCGCGATCCCATCAAGCACACCATCGAGCACGTCGACCTGGTGATCGTCCGCAGCGGCGAGAAGGTCACGGTCGACATCGCGATCCGCATCGAGGGCGATGCCGCAGACGAGACCATGGTCGTCGTCGATCACAACAGCGTGCCGATCGAGGCCGAGGCCACGCACATCCCGCAGCAGATCATCGTGTCGATCGAAGGCCTCCGGGCCGGTACGCAGATCCTGGCCAGCGACCTCGACCTGCCCGAGGGCTCGACGCTGGGCCTGGATCCGGAGACCCTGATCGTCAACATCACGGCGGCACAGACCGCCGAGGCGGCCGAGGCGGAGCTCGCTGAGGCTGAGGCCGAGGCCGGCATCGAGCCGACCATGTCCGATGAGGATGCCAGCTCGGACGCGGCGCCTGCCGAGTCCGAGGAATAACCGTCTGATCGGGCTGCAATGCAGCCATGGCTGGTGGTCGGGCTCGGTAATCCGGGCCCGACCTATGCACTCCATCGTCATAACGTCGGCTACCAGGTCGTCGAAGAGCTGGCGACCCGGATCTCGGCCCGCTTCACCGTGGCTCGCGCGATTCGGGCAGAGATCGCCGAAGGTCGGCTCGGTCCGATCGGTCCGAATTCCCACCGGGTGGCCCTGGTCAAGTCTCGGACCTTCATGAACGAGACCGGTGGCCCCGTGGCAAAACTGCTGGCCTACTACAAGGCCGAGCCCGCCCAACTGGTCGTCGTGCATGACGAGCTGGACATCGACCCGGGTCAGTTGCGGGTGAAGTTCGGTGGCGGCGACAACGGGCACAACGGGCTGAAGTCGATCCGGAAGTCACTCGGCGCCGGGGACTATTACCGGATCCGGGTCGGCGTCGGTCGGCCGCCCGGTCGGCAGGATCCCGCGGATTTCTTGCTGAGCAACTTCCCGACGGGGGCCCGCGAAGATGTCGCGGTTGAAGTGAGCCGTGCGGCCGATGCCGTCGAGTCACTGATCTACCGCGGCCTCGAGCCCACCCAGAGCGACTTCAACTCCTGACCTCTCGATCGGGGCCGCCGAGAGGTGGGCCGAACGGTCGGAGGGTCCCTGTACCTTGTGCCGGTGACCCTTTCGGGACTCGTCGACCACTTCTGCACCGAACCCACGATCGCTCGCACCCTTGCCGACGCTCGGGTCGGGCGTACGAGTGCGCTCGATCTGACTTCGCCGCCGCCGATGCGACCCTTCATCGCCGCCGCACTTGCTGCCACGCAGCGCGACGGCGGTGCCGGCCGTCCGGTGTTGATCGTCACCTCCACCTTTCGCGAAGCTGAAGGCGTCACGGCCGCGCTCGAGTCGCTGATCGGCGCCGACCAGGTCGCCTACTACCCCGCGTGGGAGACGCTTCCGCACGAGCGGCTGAGCCCGCGTTCCGACACCGTCGGCCGGCGCCTGGCCGTGCTGCGCCGCCTGGCCGGTCACGCTGACGAGCCGGCGCCGAAGGTCATCGTCGCCCCGGTCCGCAGCGTGCTGCAGCCGCAGGTCAAGGGGCTGGCCGACCTGCGGCCGGTGCGGCTGACCATCGGCGCCGACTTCGATCTCGGCGACCTCACCGTGGCGCTCGTCGGCGCCGCGTACACCCGGGTCGATCTGGTCGAGCGGCGTGGTGAGTTCGCCGTCCGCGGCGGCATCGTCGACATCTTTCCGCCGACCGAGGAGCACCCGGTCCGGATCGACTTCTTCGGCGACACGGTGGAGGAGATCCACTACTTCTCGGTGGCCGACCAGCGCTCGACTGACCTGTCGCTGAAGGAGGTCATCGCCTCACCCTGCCGCGAGCTGCTGCTCACCGACGCAGTGCGGACGCGGGCCTTCGAGCTGTCGCAGGAGCATCCCGAGCTGATCGAGATGCTCGACAAGATCGCCCAGGGCCACGCGGTCGACGGGATGGAAGCCCTGTCGCCGGCCCTCGTCGACGGCATGGAGCTCCTCGTGGAGCTGGTCCCCGAGGGCACCCACGTGCTGGTCTGCGATCCCGAGCTGGTCCGCGGCCGGGCGATCGACCTGGTGAAGACCAGCGAGGAGTTCCTCCAGGCCTCGTGGGCCGCGGCGGCGGGTGGGGGACAGGCGCCGATTGATCTGGGCGCTTCCTCCTACCGTCCGCTCGCCGATGTCCGCGCGACCGCCCTAGCCCGCGGTCTGGCCTGGTGGACGCTGTCGCCGTTCAGCAGCGCTCCCACCAGCGCGGGGGCTGAGGTGACCCGCACCGACGACGGCGAGATCATCGATTTCAGCGCGGCGGTCAGTGGCCGCGGAGTCGATTCCCGCACGGTTGCCGGTAGCCTCGGCGAGCTCTACCGCGGCGACACCGAAGCCGCGATCAGAGACCTCGCCGCAAGGGTGCGGGATGGCTGGCGGGTGGCGGTGGTGGCCGAGGGCCGGGGCACCGGCCAGCGCCTCGCCGAAGTCCTCACCGAACACGAGCTACCGGTCCGGCGGCTGGACAGTCTCAAGGAGCCGCCGGCCGCCGGCATCATCTCCGTGGTCACCGGCGAGCTCGACCATGGCTTCGTGGTCGAGGACATCAAGCTCGCGGTCTTCACCACGGCGGATCTGTCCGGTCAGCGCTCGGCCGACAAGTCCGGCCGCAAGATGCCGGCGCGCCGGAAGAACCAGATTGATCCGCTGGAGCTCACTGCCGGTGACGCGGTCGTTCACGGCCAGCACGGCGTCGGCCGCTATGTCGAGATGGTCCAGCGCTCGGTGGCCGGGTCCGTGCGGGAATACCTGGTGATCGAGTACGCGCCGTCCAAGCGGGGTCAACCGGGTGATCGGCTCTACGTGCCGATGGATTCTCTCGACCAGGTCACCCGGTACGTGGGCGGTGAGAATCCGACCCTGGACAAGATGGGCGGCGCTGACTGGGCCAAGCGCAAGGGCCGGGCCCGCAAAGCGGTGCGGGAGATCGCCGCGGAGTTGATCAAGCTCTACGCGGCTCGGCAGGCGACGCGCGGCCACGCCTTCTCGCCGGACACCACTTGGCAGCGAGAGCTGGAGGACGCCTTCAACTTCGTCGAGACGCCCGACCAGCTCGCGGCGGTCGAAGAGGTCAAACGGGACATGGAGCAGATCATCCCCATGGATCGTCTGATCTGCGGCGATGTCGGGTACGGCAAGACCGAGATCGCCGTACGGGCGGCGTTCAAGGCCGTTCAGGACGGCAAGCAGGTAGCGATCCTGGTGCCGACGACGCTCCTGGTCCAGCAGCACCACGCCACGTTCGCCGATCGCTATGCCGGTTTCCCGATCAATGTCGCGCCGCTCAGCCGGTTCCAGACCGACGCCGAGACCAGGGTGACCATGGCCGGCATCACCGACGGCAAGGTCGATGTCGTCGTCGGCACCCATCGCCTGCTGGGCGGCGAGATCGCCTTCAAAGATCTTGGTCTGGTGATCATCGACGAGGAGCAGCGGTTCGGGGTCGAGCACAAGGAACAGCTGAAGCGGCTGCGGACCCACGTCGACGTGCTGGCCATGTCGGCCACCCCGATCCCGCGCACCCTGGAGATGGCGATCACCGGCATCCGCGAGATGAGCACCATCGCCACGCCACCCGAGGAACGCCATCCGGTCCTCACCTTCGCCGGTCCGTACGACGAGGCGCAGGTCACCGCAGCGATCCGCCGCGAGTTGCTCCGCGAGGGCCAGGTGTTCTACGTACACAACCGGGTGCAGAGCATCGACAAGACGGCCCGCCGGATCGCCGAGCTGGTGCCGGAGGCCCGAGTGGTCACCGCCCACGGGCAGATGGGTGAGCATCGTCTCGAACAGGTGATGGTCGACTTCTGGGAACGCCGCGCCGACGTGCTGGTCTGCACCACCATCGTCGAAGCCGGGTTGGACATCTCGACCGCCAACACGTTGCTGATCGAGCGGTCCGACCTGCTCGGGCTGTCCCAGCTGCACCAGCTGCGCGGTCGCGTCGGACGGGGTCGGGAGCGCGGCTACGCCTACTTCCTCTATCCGCCGGAGAAGCCGCTGACCGAAACCGCGCACGACCGGCTGGCGACGATTGCCGCCCATTCCGACCTCGGGGCCGGGATGGCGGTGGCCATGAAGGATCTGGAGATCCGGGGGGCCGGCAACCTGCTCGGCGGCGAACAGTCCGGCCACATCGCCGACGTCGGCTTCGACCTCTACATTCGCCTGGTCGGCGAGGCCGTCGCCGAGTTCCGCGGTCAGGACACCGAGCCCGAGCCCGAAGTGCGGATCGAGTTGCCGATCGACGCCCACCTGCCGACCGACTACGTCGAGTCCGAGCGACTACGACTGGAGATGTACAAGCGATTGGCCGAGGTACGGGCCGAAGCTGACGTCAAGGCGGTCGAGGCCGAGCTGCACGACCGCTACGGCGCGCCTCCGGCCGAAGTGACCAATTTGCTGGCCGTGGCCCGATTCCGGCTCCTGGCCCGTTCGGCCGGGTTGACCGAGATCGTCGGATCGGGCAACTTCATCCGGTTCGGCCCGACGGAGCTGCCCGACTCCAAGGCCATGCGCCTGAAACGGCTCTATCCGCGCACCGTGATCAAGGAGGCGGCTCATCACATTCTGGTGCCGCGGCCGATGAGCGCGACCATCGGTGGACCGGCGGTCAAGGACACCGAGTTGTTGGATTGGTGCTCGCGAGTGATCACCGACAACTTCCAGGCATGACGCGGAGCGGCACTGTCGTAGGATCGCCTGCGTTAGTCGTCGCAGATGAGGATGGTCGATGAGGCATCACAACCACCGGACAGCCCGCCAGGCGCGCGTCACCGCCGGCGCGGCCGGTCTGGCGCTGTTGGCGCTGCTCGCGTCGGGCTGCAGCGGGGCCGAGCCGGGCGTGGTCGCGTACGTCGGTGACACCAAGATCACCCAGCAGGAGCTCGACGACGCCGTCGAGGGCGTGGGCGTGGCCCTGGCCGGTCAGCAGGTCTCGCCGCAGGCGGTCACGAATGCGCTGATCCACGGCGCCCTGGCCGAGGACATCGCGGCTGCCAACAACATCACCATCTCTGACACCGAGCGCGACGGGCTGATCAAGGGCAGCAACCTGGCCCCGTTGCTGGGCGTTCCCGAGGCCGTCGTGGTGGCGTACGACGTGGCCGATCAGGAACTGGTGGCCCGGAAGCTGGGAGACGCGGCCTACCTGGAGGCGATCGGTCAGGCGAAGGTCACGCTCAATCCCCGGATGGGCGTGCTCGATCCCGCGCAGAAGACGATCGTCACCGACCAGTCGGGTTCGTTGGCCGAGCCGGTCATCCCCGAGCCGTCCCCGTAGTCCGACCCATGCCGTCCGGCGAGGTCGATCGGCTGATCGCAGTGATGGCCAGGCTCCGCCGCGAGTGCCCCTGGGACGCCGAGCAGACCCATGAGTCGCTGGTGCAGTATCTGATCGAGGAGACGGCCGAGCTGATCGAGGCCATCGAGCTCGGTGACCATGATCATCTTCGGGAAGAGCTCGGCGACCTGCTGCTCCAGGTCGTGTTCCACGCCGAGCTCGCCTCGGAATCCGAGCCAGGCTTCGACATCGGCGACGTCGCCGCGGGAATCAGCGACAAGTTGATCATGCGGCACCCGCACGTCTTCGAATCGACCGGCGTTCCCGAGGATCTCAACTACACCTGGGAACAGCGCAAAGCCGTCGAGAAGGGCCGGACCTCGGTGCTGGACGGGATCCCGGAGCAGCTGTCCGCGCTCGCCCGGGCGAACAAGATCATCGCCCGGGTCCGGTCCCGACGGATTCCGGTCGAGTTGCCGGAAGCCGCGATCACCACCGAGCGGATCGGCGCGGAACTGCTCGCGCTGGTGGCGCGGGCCCAGGCCCACGGGATCGATCCCGACCAGGCGCTGCGCACCGCCGTACGGTCGCTCGAAGCCGACGTTCGCCGGGCTGAATCTCGCTGAAACCAACACCCGACCGAGCTAAGGTGTGGACATGTCGCAGCCCGCGGTGCCACCTCGCCCGGGCCCGCCGCCCATGGGACCGGCGCCGTACCCGGCCCAGTACCCCACTCAACGCCAGTACCCGAACCAGCCCCAGTACCCGGCCCCTCCCCAGCACCTGAACCAGCCGCCGCGCCCCTATCGGCCGCCGATGCCCAGTCCGGAGACCCACCGGGACGTGGAGGCCGCGTGGGCCGCCCGGCTCGAGCTCGGGATGGATTACGAAGAGCACATCGCCGCCGGACTTGCGCAACGAGTGGAGGAGCTCGCAGCCTTCCGGGCCGGCGAACTGCGCAACCAGGCGGAAGCGGACCGGCGGCTGGAAGCCAGCGAGCAGTCGGGCCGCGGCCGGCAGTTCGCGCTGGCCATCGTCTCCCTCTCCCTCGGAGTGCCGATCACCGGCATCGCCGCGGGGCGATGGAGTCGGGCAACCTGATGGGGATGGCGATCGCGTGGACCGGCATGATCGGCATCAACGTCGCCCACGCGCTCGGTGTTCGACGGCGGAACATCCCCCGATCCGGTCGCTGAACCGCCGTAGCGTGTCATCGGCGGAGCGCCTGAGTGCCAGCGCGCCCCTCCGCCGATAGGCTGGCCGAACTATTCGATCTCTCGTGCCTCAGGACGCTCGCAACGTGGCGGGTCGGGGCAGCAGCGGAAAGGCAGCATCCCGTGGCCAGTATTGAGTTCATCGGCGCGCGCGAAATCCTGGACTCGCGCGGCAACCCGACCGTCGAGGTCGAGGTCATCCTCGACGACGGTTCCGAAGGCCGAGCAGCGGTACCGTCCGGCGCCTCCACCGGAGCCTTCGAGGCCATGGAGCTGCGCGACGGTGAAGCCCGCTACGGCGGCAAGGGCGTCAGCAAGGCCGTGCTCGGCGTCGTCGACACCCTCGGCCCCGAGCTGATCGGCTATGAGGCCAGCGAGCAACGGCTGATCGATCAGGCGATGCTCGACCTGGACGGCACCGACAACAAGGGCAAGCTCGGCGCCAACGCGATTCTCGGGGTCTCGCTGGCCGTGGCCCACGCCGCCGCCAACTCCGCCGATCTGCCGCTGTACCGCTACGTCGGCGGACCGAACGCCCACGTCCTGCCGGTGCCGATGATGAACATCGTGAACGGCGGCTCGCACGCCGACTCCGACGTCGACGTCCAGGAATTCATGATCGCCCCGATCGGTGCGGCGACCTTCCGCGACGCCCTGGAGCAGGGTGCGACCGTCTATCACGCGCTCAAGTCCGTGCTGAAGAAGCAGGGCCTCTCGACCGGTCTCGGCGACGAGGGCGGCTTCGCCCCCAACCTGCCGGCCAACGTTGCCGCGCTGGAGCTCATCTCCACCGCCATCGAGTCGACCGGCCTGGAGCTCGGCACCGACATCGCCCTGGCCCTGGATGTGGCCAGCACCGAGTTCTTCTCCGAGAAGACCGGGCTCTACAGCTGGGAGGGCGGCACCAAGTCCGCCGACGAGATGACCGCGATCTACGAGCAGTGGATCACCGACTTCCCGATCGTCTCCATCGAGGATCCGCTGGCCGAGGACGATTGGGCCGGCTGGAGTGGGTTGATGGCCAAGATCGGCGGCAAGGTGCAGGTCGTCGGCGACGATCTGTTCGTCACCAACGTCACCCGGCTGCAGCGGGGCATCAATGAGAAGGCGGCCAGTGCCCTGCTGGTGAAGGTCAATCAGATCGGCTCGCTGACCGAAACCCTCGATGCTGTCGACCTGGCCCACCGCGCCGGATTCCGCTGCATGATGAGCCACCGGTCGGGCGAGACCGAGGACACCACGATCGCCGACCTCGCGGTGGCCACCAACTGTGGCCAGATCAAGTCGGGTGCTCCGGCGCGAACCGATCGGGTCGCCAAATACAACCAGCTGCTGCGGATCGAAGAGGATCTCGACGACGCGGCGCGCTACGCGGGCGCCTCGGCCTTCCCGAGGTTCGCGGGCTGATGGCTTCCGGACCGCGGTCCTCCTCTCGCCCGGGCGCCGGCCCCGGGCGGGGGAAGCCGCGTGTCCGCAGTCAGGCCCGAACACCGGCGGCCGCATCCCCGCGTACGCCACCCCCTCCGGTGGAGAACGAGGTGCCGGCCGCCCGTCCGGCCAGCCGCCCGCGAACCAGCCTGACGGCGCGGGCGATCGCGCTCGCGGTGGTCTTGTTGATCTTGACCATCTCGTACGCGACCTCGCTGCGGATCTACTTCGCCCAGGCCCATGAGATCGCCGCAACCAGGGCCGAGATCACCGACCGGCAGCAGCGCATCGACGATCTGCAGGGTGAGCTTGCGCGGTGGGCGAATTCCGAGTATGTCCGGACCCAGGCCCGTGAACGTCTCGGCTGGGTGGTGCCGGGCGAGACGGGCTACCGGGTGATCGGAGCCGACGGCAAGCCGCTGGGCGGTGGCGCCGAGATCACCGCGGAGACCAAGCCCGAGCAGCCGCCGCCCACGGCCTGGTGGTCGAAGCTCTGGGGGTCGGTCGAGGCGGCCGACAAGCCCGCGCCGGCCAAGCAGAAGGCCAAAGCGCCCAAGCCCATCACCTCGCAGACCAAGCCGAACAACTCCACCTCGAGCCCGACTCCCTCGCCGTCGGCTACGCCACGCTGACTGCCCGGTAACTCCTGCGGCTCACCCCCCACTTGTCCGGTGACCCCCCACCAATAGGTGGGGGGTGACCGGACAAGTGGGGGGTCAGCCGCTCAGCGTCACCCCTGCGCGGCGAGAAACTCCTCAACCGCGGCGGCTGTCGGCAGGCTTGGGCTGGCGCCGCGTACGGTGACGGCCAGCGCCCCGGCGGCGAGGCCGCGCCGGACCGACTCGGCGATCGGCCGACCGGCGGCGAGGCTGGCGCCGAGCATGCCGGCGAAGGCGTCACCGGCCGCGGTGGTGTCCACGGCCTCGACGGTGAACGCCGGATACGCCGTGCTGCCGTCGCGGTCGTTCACCACGAGCCCGCGTTCGGCCAGGGTGATCATCGCCGTGTCGACGCCTCGATCGAGGAACCACCGGGCCGCCCGGTCAGCCGAGTCCTGATCACCCGCGCCGATCCCGCTGAGAACTTCGGCCTCGGTCTCGTTCGGGACCACGATCGACACCCCGGGCCACACGGCGTCCGGCAGGGGCTGGGCCGGCGCCGGATCCACGATCAGCTGGAGGCCCAGCGCGCGACAGGTCTCGGCGACCCGGACCACCACGTCGAGCGGGATCTCCAGCTGCACGAGCACCACGGCGACTTCGCCACGGAGGGAGCGGAGCTGCTGCTCGACCACGTCGGGGCTGAGCCGACGATTGGCATTCGCCACGATGGCGATGTCGTTCTGCGCGGTGCGGGTGTTCACCCGGATGTGGGCGATTCCGGTGTGACCCTCCAGCACCTGCACCGCCGACGTGTCGATGCCCTCGGCCGTCAACGTGTCGAGGGTGAGCTCGCGATAGAGATCGTTCCCGACCGCGCCGATCATGAACGTCCGTCCACCGGCGCGGACCGCGGCGATCGCCTGATTGGCGCCCTTGCCGCCGAGGACCATCGCGAACGATTCGCCGATCACCGTCTCACCCGGCCTCGGCAACGGATCCGCGAAGACCGTGAGATCCGCACTGATGCTGCCAACCACCGCTACTCCACCGACACCGGTCATGGGCTCAGTGAATCACTGCGAGGATGGTCGGCGTGATCGAGCCGATGACCGAGCAGGACGAGACGGTCATCACTGCCCAGCTGGGCCGGCCGCCGCGGTCGGTGGTCGGCGTCGCGTACCGGTGTCCGTGCGGCCAGCCCGCGGTGGTGGCCACGGAGCCGCAGTTGGCCGACGGCACGCCGTTCCCGACCACGTACTACCTGACCTGCCCCCGGGCCAATGCCGCCTGCTCGACGCTGGAATCGCAGGGCACCATGGCCGCGATGGCCGCCCGACTCGGCACGGATGACAGTCTGGCGAGCGCGTACGAGCGGGCCCATCAGGCCTATCTCGCCGACCGGCGTCGTCTCGGCGAGGTGCCGCAGATTGCCGGGGTGAGCGCCGGGGGCATGCCCGACCGGGTCAAGTGCCTGCATGCGCTGGTCGGTCACGCGCTGGCCGCCGGGCCCGGGGTCAACCCGTTGGGTGACGAGGCCCGAGCGCTGATCGGGGAGTTCTGGACCCGGCCGTGTCTGGCCGAAGGACCGCCGGAGGAGACCTCATGACGACCGTGGCCGCCATCGACTGCGGCACCAATTCGATCAGGCTGCTGATTGCGCAGCGCGGGTCCCGCCGGCGGCCTGACCGATCTCGATCGCCGCACCGAGATCGTCCGGCTCGGCCAAGGGGTCGACTCCGCTGGGGAGTTCCATCCGGATGCCCTGAAGCGCACCTTCGCCGTGGTCGAGCAGTACGCCGCCTTGATCGCCGATGCAGGGGTGCGGCCCGAGCGGGTGCACTTCGTGGCGACGTCGGCTGCGCGGGATGCCCGGAACCGGGACGAATTCTTCGACGGAGTCCAGCAGCGGCTGGGCGTAATGCCCGATGTGATCACCGGCGACAAGGAGGCGCGGCTGTCCTTCGCCGGTGCGCTCAGCCGGGTACGTCCGACCGGCGAGCCGGTGCTGGTGATGGACATCGGCGGCGGATCGACCGAGCTGATCACCGGGACGATCGACGGAGAGCTTCGATCGGCGATCTCCCTCGACATCGGCTCGGTCCGGTTGACCGAGCGATTCCTGAAGACCAGCCCGCCGCCACCGAGCCATCTCGACCAGGCGGCCGCGTACGTCGATGAGCAACTGGATCGCGCGGGCGTCGACTTCAGTGCGGTCCGCACCTGGATCGGGGTGGCCGGCACCGCCACGACCTTGGCCGGGGTCTATCTGGAACTCGAGCACTACGACCGCGAACGGGTGCACGGTGCGACGATCCCGCGCCGGGGCATCGGCGATCTCCTCGCCCGGCTCCGCGTGCTCGACACCGAGCAGATCCGGGGGCTGCCGTCGATGCATCCACAGCGCGCCGATGTGATCACCGGAGGAACGCTGATCGCGGAACGGATCGCCGCCCGCACACCGGTCGCTGAGCTGATCATCAGCGAATCCGACATCCTCGACGGCATCGCCTTGGAGTTGCTGGCTCGCTGACCGGCTTGCGGCCGGAGTGCTGGCACAATGCCCAGGTGACCTTTCTCGCCATCACCGTCGTCGGTCAGGATCGGCCCGGCATCATCGCCCAGGCCGCAGAGATCCTGGCCGACAGCGGGATGAACCTCGAAGACTCCTCGATGACCCTGCTGCGCGGGCACTTCGCGATGACCCTGATCTGCGCCGGCGAGGCGCGGGCCGCCGAGGTGGAGCAGGCCCTGGCGCCGCTGGCCAACGGCACGCTCGACGTGGCCGTACGCGAGGTGCGGGACGATCATGATCAACCGCCGACCAGCGCCACCTATCTGGTGACCGTGCACGGCGCCGACCGGCTCGGGATCGTGGCCCAGCTGGCCACCGTGATTGCCCGGGCCGGCGGCAACATCACCGATCTGACCACCCGGCTGTCCGGTGCGCTGTACGTGCTGCTGGCCGAGGTGGATCTGCCGGCGTCGGCCGACGTCGAGACCTTGCGCGGCCGGCTCGCCCAGGTGTCTGCCGAGCTCGGCGTGGACACCGGCCTGCGACTGCTGGAGAACGACGACCTGTGAGCCTCAGCCTTCCCGAGTTGCCGGAGGGCCGGGTGCTCGAGGTCATGCGCGCCCCGGACGCGGTCCTGTCCGTCGCCGGGCCCGACGTGGATCCGCACGATGACAAGATCGTCCAGCTCTGCGCCGACCTGATAGCGACCATGCAGGTCTCACCGGGCTGCGTCGGACTGGCCGCCCCGCAGGTCGGCGTCGCCGCCAAAGCCTTCTGTGTCGACGTTTCGGACCATCCGAAGGCGCGGACCAAGCACGGCCTGATCGTCCTGGTCAATGCCGAAGTCGTCGAGGCCAGCCGGAACGAGAAGGGCCGGGAAGGCTGCATGTCGGTGCCCGACCTGACCGGTGACGTCAAGCGAGCCACCAAGATCACCGTGGCCGGCCAACTGCCCGGTACCGGTGAACGAGTGATGATCATCACCGATGCCTTCGAGGCCCGAGCCCTGCAGCACGAGATCGATCACTGCGACGGACTGTTGTTCCTGGATCGGGTGGCCGGAGCCCACGCGCTGCACGCCCGCAAGGTCTATCTCGACTGAGGACGTCGACGAGCAGGTAATGTCGACGGCCTTATGGAGGAACCGCCAACCCTTCGGCGCCGGACGCTGCCCACGGTGCTCGCCCGTCACATCGCGCGGGTCCGATCTTGGCGCACCCTCCTCGCGAGCCTCGCTCGGGCCCTGCTGATCACGATGCTGGCGGTGATCGCGGCCGCACCGTTCGCGGCGGTCTGGGGGATCGCCCACGCCACGGTCGATGATTATCTCGGCCCGCACCGGGTGAACTTTGCAAGCAACTTCACCGGTGAGCTCGAGATCGATCTGGGCCCCATCGGCAATGCCTATCTGACCAGCCCGGTGAATCCGGTCGGGCTCGCCATCACCGTCGGCGGTGTCGGGGCGGCCGCAGGCAGTCTCAATGACCTGCTCTCGCCTCAGACGTTGTCCGCCTACGCGGCCTTGTACGCCGACCCGGAAGAGGCGATCGGAGCCATCGTCGAACGGCTGGAAGCCGACGCGCTGCGGGAGGCGCTGATCGCCGAGACGGTGCTGATCCTGGCCTTCGCGCTGTTCTGGTTGCGCGGCCGACTGCTGGCGCCGTGGGTGGTCCGTCAGCTCTCGAGGCGCCGGGTCCTGGTCGCGTACGCCGCCGTGCTGATCGTGCTCCTGGGCTCGATCCTGGTGCCCAAGGCGCCTGAGGGCGTACGCATCCCGGTTGATCTTGGTGCCGGCAGCCGGTTCGATGCGGTCAAGGTCGACAGCGTGGTGCTGGCCGATCTGCTCGACCGGGGCGTCAAGGGCGTCCGGCTGCTCACGTCGCGACAGCAGGCGGCGGTCGCCACCTACGTCCGTGATGCGCTCGACAGCCTGGCCAGACAGGAGCGGTACCGGCCGAAGCCGAACGACGGTGAAACCATGATCATGGGATTCAGCGATCTGCACTGCAACCGGGCGACGACCGAGTTGATCAAGATCCTGGTCGGCGCGACGTCGCCCTCGCTGATCATCGGCTCGGGGGACGACACCGTGAACGGCTCGGCCGTCGAGCGTGGTTGCATCCGGCGCGAAGCCGCGATCGCCGGGCCGATTCCCTTCCTGGTCTCCACCGGAAATCACGACTCCGACATCACGGAGGCCCAGATGAAGAGCTTCGGCATGACGGTGCTGGACGGTGCCGTCGTGCAGTCCGGAGCGATCGACGTGCTCGGTGACGACGACCCCGAGCACCAGATCCCGTTCACCACCCAGCGCACCAAGGATCGCCCGGAGACCGAGGAACAACTCGGTCAGCGGATGGTCGATGTCGCTCGTGGTCGGCCGACCGACGTGATCACGGTCCACCAGCCGGCAGCGGCGAGCGTGATCATGGACACACCGGACATCCCGGCCCGGCTGGTGTTGTGGGGACACATGCACGCCCAAGTCGGTCCGACCGTGATCCCGCACGACGACGGCTCGTGGACCGTCGGCATGCAGCAGGGCACCGCCGGCGGGGTCCGGCAACCGACCCTGACCTCCTTCAGCACGCCGTTCTCGCCGCCGTTGATCAGTGCCGATGTCTACTACTACTTCCGCGACAACGCGACCGGGCTGATCACCGGAGTCCAACCGGTCCACTTCAAGCCGGATGCCACAGTGGTGATCGATGATCGGATCCCGACCGGCGACCTCTCCCTCCTCCCGGAGGAGACCCGGGTGAAACTTGGCGCCTCGCCCTCGCCGAGTCCGGCGCCGGCCAGTGACCCGGACACGCCGAGCGGCGAGCCCTCGCGCTGACGCCCATTCCGCCCGGGACCCCCGTACGTTTGTCATCGCAGCCGTCGAAACGGGCGGCGGGGTGCGGCTCCGGGCGGGCGTTTGTCATCGCAGCCGTCGAAACGGCACCGGACCTCAGCTTCGTGAAGCGGGTGCCCCCGATGGGATTCGAACCCATGCTGGAGCGGGTTTAAGCCGCCTGCCTCTGCCGCTGGGCTACGGGGGCCGTCTCGGATCGGTGCGATCCTAGTCCGATGGCGCCCGGCGCATGAGAAGCTGCGGACACCTGCGTGTCTACGGCCGGTTTGCCCGAGCCCGGCGTACGCGATCGGCTCGCACCAAGCTCACCGACGCCGTTCCTCAGCCTGGCGGCAGTCTTAGGCGATTCCAAGTGTGGAACAACAGGTCTTCGGTCTACGTTCAGTAGAATGTAGACAGCGCACCGGTGGGGTGCCCTATTCAGGAGGACAATTAATGTTGCGCAGTTCGAACCCGATCCTTTCCAAGAAGGACGCGTTCACACCCGCAGCTCCCCAGTACGGGTCGAACGGCTACGGCCAGTCGCCCTACGGCTATCACCAGGTCCCCGAGACCAGCGGCGGCTACAACCAGCCGCCGACCGAGTCCGGCGCCCGGATGACCTTCGATGACGTGGTCACCAAGACCGCAATCACCATGGCGGTCCTGATCCTTTCTGCGGCGCTCGCTTGGTACGCGATCCCGGACACGCTCCAGTTCCCGGCGCTGATCCTGTCAGGCCTGGTGGGCTTCGTCGTCGTCCTGGTCGTGTCGTTCCGCCGCGTGGTGAATCCGACCCTGGTGCTGGTCTACGCCGCCATCGAGGGCGTCTTCATCGGCATGATCAGCAAGTACTTCGAGAGCCTGTACGACGGTATCGTCGCCCAGGCGATCCTCGGCACGTTCGCTGCGGCGGGCGTGACGCTGGCGGCGTACAAGTTCTTCAACATCCGGGTGACCCCCAAGTTCCGCAAGGTCGTGGTCATCGCGACGATCGGGTTTGCCGTCGCCATGCTGCTGAACTTCGGGTTGTCGCTGGCCGGTTTCAACCTCGGCTTCCGTGACGGTGGGACCGGACCGGTCAGCCTGCTGGCCGTCGGCATCTCGCTGCTCGGTGCAGTGCTCGCCGTCTTCAACCTGGTGCTGGACTTCGACTACATCGAGCAGGGCGTCGCGGTCGGCGCACCGGCCAAGGAATCGTGGCGCGGCGCATTCGGCCTGACTGTCACCATGGTCTGGCTCTACATCGAGATCCTGCGCCTGCTGTCCTATCTCCGCCGGTAATCACCGCCTGAAGCTTGACTTGAGGGCCGCTCTCCCACCCCGGGAGAAGCGGCCCTCGCCAGTTTCGGGGCACGGGTGGCGTGACCTAGAGTCGCCCCGTGGAGTACGTCGAATCGCTCATCGATCTGGTCGGTCACACCCCGCTGCTCAGGCTGTCACGGGTGACCGGCGGCGCCAAGCCGCTGATCCTGGCCAAGGTCGAGTACCTGAACCCGGGTGGGTCGGTGAAGGACCGGATCGCGGTCAAGATGATCGAGGCCGCCGAGCGGGAGGGCAAACTCAAGCCGGGCGGCACGATCGTCGAGCCGACCAGCGGCAACACCGGCGTCGGGCTGGCCATGGTCGCGCAGGCCAAGGGCTATCCCTGCGTGTTCGTCTGCCCCGACAAGGTGAGCGAGGACAAGCGGAACGTGCTGGCCGCGTACGGCGCCCGGGTGGTCGTCTGCCCGACGGCGGTCGAGCCCGAGCATCCGAATTCCTACTACTCCACCTCCGACCGGCTCGTACGCGAGATCGAGGGGGCCTGGAAGCCGGATCAGTACAGCAATCCGAACAATCCGGCCAGCCACTACGAGACCACCGGTCCGGAAATCTGGCAGCAGACCGACGGCCGGATCACCCACTTCGTGACGGGCATGGGGACCGGCGGCACCATCTCCGGAACCGGGCGCTATCTGAAGGAGATGTCGGGCGGAAAGGTGCAGATCGTCGGCGCCGACCCGTCTGGCTCGGTCTATTCGGGCGGCGATGGCCGGCCATATCTGGTCGAGGGAGTCGGCGAGGACTTCTGGCCGGAAAACTACGACCCCAGTGTCTGCGACCGCGTCATCGAGGTCTCCGATGCCGATTCGTTCTCGATGACGCGGCGGCTCGCTCGCGAAGAGGCGTTGCTGGTCGGTGGCTCGTCGGGCATGGCCGCCGCCGCAGCGATCCGACTCGCCCACGAACTCGACGACCCCGACGCGGTCATCGTGGTGCTGCTGCCCGACTCCGGCCGCGGCTATCTGACCAAGGTGTTCAGCGACGCGTGGCTCACCCGGTACGGCTTCGCGCCGCGCTCCACCGAATCCGGGCGGGTGGTCGGTGACGTGCTGCGCGAAAAGTCGGGAACGTTGCCGTCCCTGGTCCACACCCATCCCAACGAGACCATCGCGGAGGCCGTGGCCATCCTGCGGGAGTACGGCGTCAGCCAGATGCCGGTGGTGCGGGCCGAACCACCGGTGATGGCGGCCGAGGTCGTCGGCTCGGTCAGCGAACGTGGCCTGCTCGACGCCCTGTTCGGCCAGCGCGTACGCCCCGCTGATCGTGTCGCCGCCGTGATGGAGGATTCCCTGCCGATGTTGGGCGCCAGCGAAGCAGTGGCCAAGGCCGTTGAGCTGCTGGTCGACGGCGACGCCCTGCTGGTCCTGGACGACGGCAAGCCGGTCGGCGTACTCACCCGCCAAGACCTGCTCGGCGACATCGGCTGACCCGGACCTTTCGTTCCCTGAGCCAGTCGACCCAGATCTCTGGTTTCCTGAGCCTGTCGAAGGGATTGGGAGGATTTCGTGCCCTGAGCCTGTCGAGGGGATCCGGAGGTTTCGATCCCTGAGCTTGTCGAAGGGTGGAGTACGGCGCTTCCGGGAGGTCAGGGACGGGAGTCCAGCAACTCGGCGAGAATCTGCTGCCAGTTGACCGTCCACCGGAAGCTCTGCCATTCGCTGAGCGGGACCCAACGGGCCGATTCGGTGGTGCCGCCCTGATCGACGACCACCGGTTCGGTCGGATCGCTGCAGATCCCGCGATAGATCAGCCGGATCGCATGGAAGTCTTCGATGTCGGCCCGGGGGCTGCGGCCGATCCAGTGTGAGGTCTGAACCCTGATCAACTCACCGAGAACGACGGTCTGGGAGGTCTCCTCCGCCACCTCGCGGAGCACCGCATCGGCCGGTTGCTCATGATCATCCACGCCGCCGCCCGGCATGCCCCAGCGCTCGAAGACCGCCGTCTGGTTGGAATACTCGGTCGCCAGCAGCCCCCGTGTTGACACCACGACCGCGTACGCGGCGACCCGTTGCCGGACGACCGGATCGACCTCGTCGAGCACCAGCCCGCGGTCCAGGCCGCGCAGTCGTGGCTCCGGGCGCGGCTGACCGTTCAGCGGTTCGACCCGCACCCTCAGCACAATGTCGAGGTCGTCCCCGCGGACCGCATCAATGGGCCGGTCGATCACGTATCCGTGGTCGAAGGCCAGGACTTCCGGATCCTGCCCGTGTTCCAGGGCCGCAGAGAAAACGACCGTCTGGTCAGCATCGATCCCCGCCACTTCCATGATCAACCCCGGTTGGCGGAGACGATCAGGTACCCGCCGGGGAGTGGGATACCGGTGCCGTCATGGCGCGGAGTCAGCTCTGCCGCCAGCGCGGCCCGAGCCAGCTCGATCACCGGCGTCGGCTGCCCCTCCAGGATGGTGCGCACCGGGCCGTGGTCGAGGGCCGCCTCCAGTCCGACGGCCAGCGAAGCCGGCCCGGCGAGATAGAGCGACTCGTCGTGCACCTCGAACGAGATGTCGGTCCACCCGGCCGCACCGAGCAGCTCCGCGGTGCGCTGCGGATCACCCAGACTCGACGCAGGCGACGGCTGGTCGACGAAGGTGATGTTGTTGGTCCGAAGGGCGGCGGCGACTACCGCGTACGGGACGTCGAAGAACGGCGATCGCCCCACCGGCTGCCAGACGGCCATGCACAGCCGGCCGCCCGGTCTGGCCGATCGCGCGAGCCGGCCGAAGGCCTCGGGAGGATCGGAGAAGAACATCACCCCGAACCGCGAGATGATCACGTCGTACGCGGCCGCCGGAAGCTCGACGTTGACGAGATCGGCGGTCAGCCACTGGATGCGGCGGTTGCCGGCCTGCTGCCGGGCCGTCGCGATCATGGCCGGAGCGATGTCGAGGCCGGTGGCCGAACCGTCCGGCCCGACCAGGTCCGCGGCCCGACGAGTGGTCGATCCCGCGCCGCAGCCCACATCGAGCACGGACAGGCCCGAGGTCAGCCCGGCGGCAGCGAACAAGGCGTCCGATACCGGGACCATCTGCGCTTCGAGCTCACCGAGCTTGCCAAGCCATCGGCCGACCCGCTCGTCATCCCACACCGGCTGGACCATCACGCCTCCTCGGGGAGTTCGCCTTGAAGATAACGCTGCAGGGTCGGGCCGATCGCAGCGACCAGGGACTCCGACGATTGGGCGACCAGCGGTCCGAGCTGCAGAACATAGCGTCCGACGATCAGGCCGAGCACCTGTGAGGCCATGAGGGCGGCTCGCCGCTCCGCTTCGACCTCCGGAAGCTTCAGCAACTGCAGAATGCGTCCGATCACTTCCAGGGTGAGGAATTCACTGATCGACCGGGTCATGGTCGGATCGGTGAGGACGGTCCGGATCGCGACGATCAGGGTCGCCTGCAGATCCGAATCCCACACCTCGAGGATGGTCCGGGTCAGTCGCTCGCCCAGGCCGTCGATGCCACCGTCGGCGAGTTCTTGGACCAGATCGCCCAATGGCAGCGGGATCTGTGCGGTGGCCAGGAACAGTTGCTGCTTGCTGTCGAAGTAGTGATGGATGAGGGCCGGATCCACGCCGGCCGAGGAGGCGATGGTCCGCATGGAGGTGCCGGCGAAGCCCGTGGCAGCGAAAGCATCGCGCGCCGCACCGAGGATCTGGCCCCGAGTGTCCTGATTACCCGGTCGGCGACCCGCCTTCGGACTTCGTGCGGCGACCACGCACCCCTCCTCCACCCCGCGGTCCGATTGCCCCCGGGCCTCCAGTCTCTCAGGAGCTTCGGCGAACGCGCGGTAACGTTGGGCGGCGTGACCCTTCGCGTTTGGACTGACCGCGTGCCGGCTCGACGAGCCGGCTGATGATCACCACTTTGGCGTACGCGATCCTGGCCCTTACTGGCGTCGGTGCCCTCTGGGGGCTGATCACGGCGGTCGCCGACAAGCCGCCGGGCAAGGCCCAACTGCTCTTTGCAGCAGGTGTCGAAGTCGTCGTCCTCGGGCAGACGGTGATCGCGTTCGTCCGGATGGCCGGTGGCTTCCGACCGGTCGAGCAGGCGACGACCATCGGCTATCTCATCGGCATCGTGATCTTGATCCCGATCGCCTGGCTGTGGGCCAACGCCGAGCGCACCCGCTTCTCTGGCGTGGTGCTGGCCGTCGCGGCCGTTTCGGTCCTGGCCATGACCCTGCGACTGCTGGTGCTCTGGGTGCCTGCCGGATGAGCGAGCCGGTCGTGCACGCCCGGCCGGTCAAGCGGACGAACCGCGGGCCCGGGCGGGCCCTGGTCGCGGTGTACGGGATCTTCGCCTTGGCGGCGACATCCCGGGCCGCGGTCCAGCTGGCCACCCGCTTCGCCGAGGCCCCCTTGGCCTACCTGCTTTCGGCCTTCGCGGCGGCGGTCTACATCCTGGCGACCTTGACCCTCGGTCGGGGCACCCGGCGCTCACGCGGGATCGCAATCGTTGCGGTGATCACCGAACTGGTCGGGGTGCTGGCCGTCGGCACCCTCAGCCTGCTCGATCCGGCTGCGTTCCCGCGGGCGACCGTGTGGTCGATCTACGGGATCGGCTACGGCTTCGTGCCAGTCATCCTGCCGATCCTCGGGTTGCTCTGGCTACGCCGGACCCGCGACTCCGCGCCCTGAAGCATGGCGTCTTCGCTAGACCAGCACGTCGAGCCGGGCCAACGGCTCGACCAACTCCCGTTCCTCGTACGACAGGTGCGACAGCAAGGTGTCGGACAACTCGTCCATGGCTCGCTGCACCGCCACGCCGGACGCGGGGCCGGCGACGAACTCGACCAGGGACTTGTCCAACCCCTCCAGCACTCCGTGGATGACCACGTGCTCGGCGGCCAGCCGGTCGACCACGGGCGTCAGCCGTGGATCGCGCCGCCGCAGTCGCGGAAAGATCATCTGATCTTCGGCGGAATGGTGTGTGGTGAGAATCCGGCAGTAGGCCGCACAGTAGGCGCCCACGGTCCAGTTGTTCTGCCGCATGGTCATCTCGTTGATGGCCGATCGGGCGGACCCGGGCCGAACTGATCCGTCGAGCACTTGCCCGATCAGCTCGCGGACCTGGGTCAGCTCGCTGCGCAGATGATCATGGATATCGATCAGATGCTGGGCCCCGCTGAGCTCGGCCCGGGAGTAACGGCGTTCCGGATCGCGCGGTGGCCCCGTCGGCCGATCACGCTCGTCCCAGAGTGAAACCGGGCTGATTCGAGTCCCGTCGTCCAGCGTAGGGATGACGGTGAAGCGGCTGCGCTCGCCCGACACCTCGACCCGAGCGGGCTCGACCACGATCTGGTCATGATCATCGACCGGGGCACTCCGACCCTGATCGACCGCGTCGCGGACTCCCGGCACCACCTCCTGGGCGAAGGTGGTGATCAACTGCGGGTCGTCCGAGCCCAGGATGAAGGTCGCCATCCCGTGGTCGATCGCCAGGTGCGTCAGTTGCTCCACCCAGCCGTTCGGCGGTCCCTGGAGGAAGCCCTGATCGGACCGACCGAACGATCCACTGATGTTGTAGAGCCGGCGGATGTCGCCGGGGGAGCGACCGGCCTTGATCGCGGCTTCGTCGATGATCGCATTCGCCTCGGCGAGCCTCTCGGGACCCAGGTAACCGGCGGAGGGCAGCCACCCGTCGGCCAGCCGCCCGGTCAGCCGAAGCATCCGCGGCTTGTACGCGCCGAGCCAGATCCCGATCGGATGGGCAGGCGCCGGGCCGCGCTTCGCGCCGTCAACCACGTAGTGCTCGCCCGACCGCCTTACGCCGCCCCGGGTCGTGGTGTCCCACAGATCGCGAATGATCAGGATCGCTTCCTCGAGCGCGTCGACCGCCGCCCCGGGCGCCCGACGCGGTCCGCCCATCGCCGCGACGGCGTCACCGAACGCCCCGGCGCCGAGGCCCAACTCGATCCGCCCACCACTCAGCAGATCCAGACTCGCGGCGGCCCGGGCCACCACGGCGGGCGGACGCAACGGGAGGTTGAGCACATTGGGGGCCAGCCGGATCTGCACGGTCGATGCCGCCACGTACGCGAGCAACGTCCAGGTGTCCAGGAAGGACGGCTGGTACGGGTGGTCCTGGAAGGTCACCAGGTCAAGACCCAGCTGCTCCGACAGCTGGGCCAACCCCACCACGGTTTCGGGCTCGGCGTTCACGGGGGTGAGGAAGGTCCCGAACTGCAACTCGTGCCCATAGTCCACGCCGTCAGCCTACTGAAACCACTACAGATCATCGGGCGCGAAAACCCTCAGCTGAGCGTCATTGGCGAAATGCACCGGCCACAGGCGGAGGTCCTGGTGATCAGCGGCGTCGATGAGCTGGCGCGCCCAGCTCCGATCGTCGGCGTTCATCGGATGGCGACCGGCTCGACTCAACAAGATGGCCAGCGAGCCGTCGTGGGGCAGCGCGTGATCGACGATGCTCATCAAGGATCGGCAACCCACCGGATCGGCCCGAGCCGGGATCTCGTCGATGGTCAGCACGTTCGGGATGAGCCGGCCGTCGGAGTCGAGCATCAGCACCCACAAGCGGTGGTGGCTGAAGCCGAGCGGGCCCATCAGGGCTCGCCAGTGCTCGGTGAGGTGGCGGAGGGTTTCGATGGCGGGCGTCTCGTGGGGCGGCCGCAGAGCAGGAATGTCAGTCATGCCGGACAGCGTGCGGTGATCGCTAGCCCAAGCGCACCCCATCGGTAGGGTTATCCCCAGAATCTGGGGATAACTTCGGGAAATCGTTCAGTCGACCAGGTTCGCGTACTCCGGATGGCGGTCGATCCAGCCCCGGATGAACGGACAGTCAGGTCGGACCCGCAGGCCGCGGGCTCGGGCATCGTCAAGGGCGAACCGGGCCAGCGCACCACCGACCCCGTGTCCCTCGAAGCCCTCGGCGACCACCGTGTGGGTAAAGATGATCATGGAATCGGCGAGCTCGTACGCCGCGGTCCCGGCCAGCCGCCGTCCGCTGCGCGCCTCGTAGCGGAACTCGGTCTGATGATCATGCAGATCCACGTCCATGATCGACACCCTGCCAGACCGTGTTCACCGTGACGTCGCCGACGTGGCCGAGTCGCCCAGCGCGTTTGCAGAGCCGATCGGCATCGCGGTGATCTTCGGACGTTCGCTCATGCTCACCGCCGCTGGGTGTGGCCGAGCAAATCAGCGAACGGCGTCACCGCCGCTTCGGCGGCCGGCCGGTTCGGAGTCCGCCCCCGCGCCGGATCGATCATCGAGGCCAGCTCGCCGGCGGCCCGCTCGATCCGCTCGGCCAACGACGCGCCGGCGCCCGAGGCACGCCCGAAGTCCTCGGTCGCCGCGAAGATGGCGGTCGGCACCACGATGGTCCGCAGATAGGCGAACAGTGGGCGCATCGCGTGCTCCAGCATCAGCGAATGCCGGGCCGTGCCACCGGTCGCGGCGATCAGCACCGGCTTGCCGGCCAGCGCCTCGGGCTGCAGGACATCGAAGAACAGCTTGAACAGTCCGCTGTAGGAGGCGCTGAAGACCGGCGTGACCGCGACGAGCCCGTCAGCGGCGATGACCCGGTCGATCAATTGCCCGAGCCGGGCGCTGGGGAATCCGGTGACCAGGCTGTTGGCGAGATCCTGCGCGTACTCCCGGAGCTCGACCATCTCGACCTCGGCCGTCCCACCGCCGATACCGAGAGCGGCCAGGGTCGCCGTACCGATTCGGTCGCCAAGCAGCCGGGTCGCCGACGGCTGGCCGAGCCCGCCGCTGATGATGATGATCTTGGTCATCGAACGCTCTCCAGGGTGTCGAGGCCGGCAGCCTCGCGGTCGAGGTCGTGCTGCTGGGCCTTGATCAACAATTCCTGATGGGTCGGACCGTCGGGCACCCGGGCCGGCCGCTTCGCCTCGAATTCCTTGCGCAGCACCGGGATCACGTGCTCTCCGAGCAGATCCAACTGCTCCAGCACGGTCTTCAGCGGGAGCCCTGCGTGGTCAGCCAGGAACAGCTGGCGCTGGTAGTCGCCGAAGTTCTCGCGGAAGGTGAGCGTCCGCTCGATGACCTCCTGCGGGCTGCCCACGGTCAGGGGGGTTTCCCGCATGAACGATTCCAGGGACGGGCCGTGGCCGTAGACCGGGGCATTGTCGAAGTACGGCCGGAACTCCTTGATCGCGTCTTGCGAGTTCGGCCGGATGAAGACCTGGCCTCCGAGGCCGACGATCGCCTGATCGGCGCTGCCATGTCCGTAGTGCTCGAACCGGGAGCGGTAGAGGTTGATCAGCTGCTGGAAATGATGGGTCGGCCAGAAGATGTGGTTGGCGAAGAATCCGTCGCCGTAGTACGCGGCCTGCTCGGCGATCTCCGGACTGCGGATCGAACCATGCCAGACGAACGGTGGCACGCCGTCCAACGGTCGGGGGGTCGAGGTGAAGGACTGCAGCGGGGTGCGGAACTTGCCCTCCCAGTCGACGACATCCTCACGCCACAGGCGATGCAGCAGGTGATAGCTCTCCACCGCGAGCGCGATCCCGTCGCGGATGTCCTTGCCGAACCATGGGTAGACCGGACCGGTGTTGCCGCGGCCCATCATCAGATCGACCCGTCCGTCGGCGAGGTGCTGCAGCATGGCGAAATCCTCGGCGATCTTCACGGGGTCATTCGTGGTGATCAAGGTCGTGGCGGTCGACAAGATGATCTTGCTCGTCCGGGCCGCGACGTAACCGAGCATCGTGGTCGGCGAGGACGGCACGAACGGCGGGTTGTGATGCTCTCCGGTGGCGAAGACGTCCAGCCCGACCTCCTCGGCCTTGAGGGCGATGGTGACCATCGCCTTGATCCGCTCGGCCTCGGTCGGCGTACGCCCGTTGGTGGGGTCGATCGTCACGTCGCCGACGCTGAAGATTCCGAACTGCATTCCCTGACTCCTGACATCCACAAGAAGTTGAGCATTCAACTATCTGCTGAGTTTAACCGCCGACGACGGACCGATATTCCGGGACCGCCGCTGGTGTTGCGTATCTCGCGGAACCGCAGCGGCCTCTTCGTGACATGACTCAGACCTTGAAGCCACCGGAAGCAGAGCCGAAGCCGGCCCAGTTGGTCGGTGGCATGGTGCTCCGGATCGCCGGTCTGGTGGTCTGCGTGCTGCTGACCATGGTGCTGCTGGAGGCTTGGGCGCCAGCCGTGATCGAGCCGGTTCTGCGGATCGCCGGCCTCTGACCCCGACGGTACGGATCGGCGCTCGACCGCCCGGCCGGTGAGTATGCTTTCCCGGCAAGGTTGACGGGTGAGCCCGGAAAGGTGGGCCAGCGTGAAGTACAACGATCAAGCCAATCTCGACCCGTCCCAGATGGGCGGCGGTCGCGGTAACGGCGGAAAGATCGCCGTGGGTGGCGGCGCCGGGTTGATCGTCGTCGTCCTGGCCTTGCTGTTCGGAATCAACCCTGGCGACATCCTGGGCTCTCAACCGGCCGGGCCGGAGCAGTCGGGCGCCGCCACCGCCTTCGCCCAGTGCACCAAGGGCTCCGACATCGACAAGGACCGCGACTGCCGCTTCGTCGCCTACACGAACTCGATCCAGGACTACTGGGGCCAGGCTGTCGACGGATACCAGGTGATCAAGGTCGAGACGTTCACCGGCAGCATCAACACCGCCTGCGGCAACGCCACCTCCGCGGTCGGGCCGTTCTACTGCCCGGGCGACACGTCGGTCTATCTCGACCTCGGGTTCTTCGACCAGCTCACCGGACAGTTGGGCGCGGAGGGCGGCGATGCCGCCGAGGCGTACGTGCTGGCTCATGAGTTCGGTCATCACATCCAGGACCTGACCGGGACGATGCGCAAGGTGCAGGGTGGCGGCCAGGGCACCGGACCGAAGTCGCCGGGCGTACGCCTCGAACTGCAGGCTGACTGCTACGCCGGCGTGTGGTTCAAGCACGCGACCTCCGACCCCAACAGCCCGATCACCGAGGTCAGCCAGAATGATCTCGATCGGGCGGTCGATGCGGCCCAAGCCGTGGGCGACGACCGGATCCAGCAGAAGACTCAAGGCCAGGTGACCCCGGAGACCTGGACCCATGGGTCGGCCGCCAATCGTCAGAAGTGGCTCGGTCAGGGCTTCAGCACCGGCGATCCGAACGCATGCGACACGTTCGCCGCCGGGGCCCTGTGAACACAGCGCCGGTACGCGGTCGTGCGGTCGTCGTCACCGGCGCCTCGACCGGCATCGGCCGGGCGACCGTCGGTGCGCTCGTCGAGGACGGCTTCGCGGTCTATGCCTCGGTCCGGACCGAGGGGGACAGCGCGAGCCTCCGCAGCGAGTTCGGCGAGGCCGTGACCCCGCTGATCATGGACCTGCTCGACGAGGATTCGGTCCGCGCGGCCGGCGCCTCGGTCTGCGCGGCCGGACCGCTGTTCGGCCTGGTGAACAACGCCGGCGCCGCACTGCCCGGACCGCTGGAGTATCTGCCCATCGAGACCTTCCGACGGCAGATCGAGATCAATCTGACCGGCCAACTGCTCGTCACCCAGGTGATGCTCCCGGCGCTGCGTCGCTCGGCCGAGGAGTGCGGCGACGCGCGGATCGTGATGATCGGTTCGGTCGGCGGGCGGATCGCCGGGCCCATTCTCGGTGCATATCAGGCGGCCAAGCACGGGCTGGTCGGACTCGCCGGCGCCCTGCGGGCCGAGCTGGCGCCGTTCAAGATCAAGGTCATCCTGATCGAGCCCGGCGCCATCGCCACGCCGATCTGGGATCGCGGCGCGGTCGCCGGCCAGGAGGTCAACGACACCAATCCCGAGATCGCCACCCGCTACGCCAGCCAGTTGGCCGGATCAGCGGCGATGGCCGACCGTGGCAACCGGTCGGGTCTCCCGCCCCGGGTGCCCGCCGAGGTCATTCGGCACGCCCTGACCGCCGACCGGCCACGGCCCCGCGAAGGGGTCGGCCGCGAGGCCAAGGTGATCGGCGCCCTGGTGCGGCTGCTGCCGTACCGGGCGGTCTACCACCTGACTCGCGGCCGGGCCTGACGCCCCGCCGGAGGTCAACTGGGGTTGCAGGTCACGCCGGTGGAATGGATCGGGCAGTAGCCGCGCGGATTCTTGTCGAGGTACTGCTGGTGGTAGTCCTCGGCGTAGTAGAAATCCGGGACCGGCTTGATCTCGCTGGTGATCCGGCCGAAACCGGACCGGGCGAACTCGCTCTGGAACTCGTCACGGACCCGCTCGGCGGTGGCCAGTTGCTCGGCAGTGGTCGTGTAGATCGCGGACCGGTACTGGGTGCCCACGTCGTTGCCCTGCCGCATGCCTTGGGTCGGGTCGTGATTCTCGAAGAAGACCTTCAACAGCGCTGCGTACGAGGTCTTCGTCGGGTCATAGCTGACCTTGACGATCTCGGTGTGGCCGGTGCGGGCGCTGCACACCTCGTCGTAGGTCGGATTCGGGGTGTAGCCCCCGGCGTAGCCGACCGCGGTGTTGGTGACGCCCGGCGTCCGCCAGAAGAGCTTCTCAGCCCCCCAGAAACAGCCGAGGGCGAAGTACGCGACCTCGGATCCACCCGGAACGGCCTGCACCGGGATGCCGAAGACGTCGTGGAAGGTCGGATTGACCAGCACGGACGAGGCGCGGCCGCGTAGGGCCTGCTCGGGCTCGACCAGGGTCGACTTCATGCGGGAGAACAACATACGGATCAGTCTGCCTCTCTGCGCGGGCATACCCAATGCCTGTGCGCTTGCACAACGCTGACTGCGTGCCCTTGCACAACGCCGACGCCGACTGGACTTGTTCCGGGCCATCCAGACTCAGCCAGTCGCTAGGCTCGATCCCATGACTGAACTCCAGGGCTTCTCCACCCGCGCGATCCATGCCGGTCAGGAGCCCGACAGTGCCACCGGATCGGTGGTGCCGCCGATCTATGCCACCTCGACCTACGTCCAGGACGGGGTCGGCACGACCCGTGGCGGCTATGAGTACTCGCGCTCGGCCAACCCGACCCGCACCGCGCTCGAGGAGTGCCTGGCCGCGCTCGAAGGCGGCAGGCATGGCTTTGCCTTCGCCAGTGGCCTGGCCGCTGAGGACACGTTGTTGCGGACGATTGCCTCACCGGGCAGCCATTTCGTGGTGCCGGGGGATGCGTACGGCGGCACGTTCCGGTTGTTCGCCAAGGTGCACCAGCGCTGGGGGGTACAGGCCGATCCGGCCAACCTGACCGATCTTGACTCAGTGGCCGCGGCCATCGTCCCGGGGGAGACCCGGGGGGTGTGGATCGAGACGCCGACGAATCCGCTGCTTAACATCGCCGACATCTCTGCGATCGCTGACCTGGCGCACGAGGCCGGCGCGCTGGTCATCGTCGACAATACCTTCGCCACGCCGTATCTGCAGCAGCCGCTCGCCCTCGGGGCCGACATCGTCGTTCACTCGACCACCAAGTACTGCGGCGGGCATTCCGACGTCGTCGGCGGCGCGCTCGTGGTCGACGATGACGACCTGGCCGAGCAGCTCCGCTTCCACCAGAACGCGATCGGGGCCATCGCTGGTCCGTTCGATGCCTGGCTGGTCCTGCGGGGGTTGCGGACCTTGGCCGTACGGATGGAACGGCACAGCGACAACGCCGAAGCGGTCGCGGCCTTCCTCGAAGATCATCCGCGCGTCGCGCAGGTGTACTTCCCGGGCCTGACCTCCCATCCGAGTCATGATCTGGCCAAGCGGCAGATGCGTCGCTTCGGCGGCATGATCAGCTTCCGGGTGGTGGGCGGCGAAGCGGCGGCCCTCGACGTGTGCGCCCGGACCAAGATCATCACCCTCGGCGAGTCCCTCGGCGGCGTCGAGTCCCTGATCGAACACCCGGCCAAGATGACCCACGCCTCGGTGGCCGGGACCCAGCTTGAAGTTCCCGGCGACCTGGTCCGACTCAGTGTCGGGATCGAGGACGCCAATGACCTGATCGCCGACCTGGAACACGCGCTCTCAGCCTGAGCTACCCGAGCTATCGGAGCTATTCGAGCTGCCAGTCGACGGGGGAGCCACCCGCGGCGGTCAGCAGGTCATTGGCCCGGCTGAAGGGGCGGGAGCCGAAGAAGCCCGATCGAGCCGACAGCGGCGACGGGTGAGCCGACGCCAAGTGGGGTACGTCGCCGAGCATCGGGACCAGCGACTGCGCATCGCGGCCCCACAAGATCGCGACCAAGGGGCCACCGCGGGCGACGAGAGCTTCGATGGCGCACTGGGTCACCTCCTCCCAGCCTTTGCCGCGGTGCGACCCCGATCGCCCCGGCTGGACCGTGAGTACGCGATTCAGCAGCAGCACGCCCTGGTCGAACCACGGCGTCAGATCACCGGTGTCGGCCGGTGGAATGCCGAGATCGGTCTGCAACTCGGCGTAGATGTTCTGCAGGGACCGGGGGATCGGGCGTACGCCGGGATCGACCGAGAACGACAGCCCGACCGGATGACCGGGCGTCGGATAGGGATCCTGCCCAACGATGAGGATCTTCACCGCGCTCAGTGGTCGGCTGAAGGCCCGCAGTACCTGCCGGCCGGCCGGCAGGTACTGCCGCCCGGCCGCCAGCTCGGCCCGGAGGAAGTCGCCCATTGCGGCGATCGTGCCCGCGACCGGGTCCAGCGCCTCGGCCCAGTCCGGGCTGATCAGCTCAGGTAAGGGTTTCGGGCTCAACTGGCTTCCTCCTCCTCGGCTGCTGCGGACGTCGGTTCCGGCGACGCGGCCGGTGGCCGGACCCGCGGCATCCGCCACGACAACAGGGCCGCGCCGAGCATCAGGGCCGCCCCGACTCCGAAGGCCGCCGGATAGGACCAGGTGTCGGCGAGCCAGCCGGCGACCAGCGGCCCGATGATCGCGCCGATGTCGGAGCACATCGAGAACACCGCCACTGCCGTCCCCGTCCGACCGCCGGCGGCATCCCCGACGGTCGCTGCGGGCGCCGTGCCCAAGAAGGCCGAAGCGATGCCGTAGACGCTCAGCGCGGCGATCAGTGCCCAGACGTTCGGGGCGAACGGCACGGCGATGATCGACAATCCGGCCAGGGTGCCGCCGATGATCATCGCCGGTCGGCGACCGACGGTGTCGACGAACCGGCCGGCCGGACCGAGGGCGATGGTCTGTACGACGGCCGCGCAGGCGAAGGTGATCCCGGTCCACGAGGTCGGACGATGGAGCACCTCGACGACCAGGACCGGCACCAGGGCCGACCGGACCCCGAACGAGGTCCAGCCCTGGGCGAGATTGGTGAAGCAGGCCGCCTGGTAACGCGGGTCCCGGATCAGGGAGCGCATCGGCACGTGCGGCACGACGACGGTCTCCTCGGACCGCTCCGTGCGGGGCCGGAGCATCAGCAGACCGACGGTGCCGGCGACTGCGAGCGTCCCCGCGTAGAAGAAGAACGGCGCGGTCAGCGAGATCGCCGACAGCACGCCGCCGATGGCGGGGCCGGTCATCCCGCCGATCAGGAATCCACCCTGGAAGAAGCCGGCCGCGCGGCCGCGTACGGCGGAATCGACGGAGGTCAACAACAGCGTGAAGGCCGAGACCGTGAACATGGCCGACCCGATGCCGCCGATGCCGCGGAGGATCAGCAACTGCTCGTAGCTGTGAGCGATCCCCGCCAATCCACTGGAAATGGCCACGATGTAGATGCCGACCGCCATGACGACGCGCTCACCGAAGACGGTGATCAACCGGCCGCAGAAGGGGCTGGAAACCAGGCGCATCAGGGCGAACGCGGAAATCACGGCGCCGACCTGCAGGTTGCTGACCCCGAAGCTCCGAGCGAAAACCGGCAGCACCGGCACCAAGACACCGAAACCGACCGCGACACAGACCGCGATCAGGCCCAGCACGTACACCTCGCGCGGCAATCCGCTGCTGGCCCGGACCCGATCCCGCAATCCCGCCCGCCTGTTCACCGGCACAGTGTAGGAGGCCGCTGAGTGCCGATCCGTCGCCCGGCGACAATGACGGCGCTGTCGTCGGGTCGGCTACGGTTGTGCCGATCGGGATCGCCAGACCAGGAGGCAGTACGCGTGGGACTTCCCAACAGGATCAGGGCCCGCGCGGCCCGTCGACGCGAGCGCCCGGCATTGCCGTCGTCGGCAGCGATTCCGGCGCGTGATCCTGAGCCGGCGCAACCCGAACGGGCCACGGCGCCGGAGCCGGACGTGGCGGTCGCGACGACATCGAGCCCGGAATTCGACCGTGCGGTGCCGCGGGGCCTGCAGATCGCGGCGGCCTGGTCGTGGCGGGTGGTCCTAGTCGCCGTCATCCTCTGGGGTCTCGGTTGGCTGGTGCGCGAACTGTCCGAAGTCGTCATTCCCTTGGCCCTCGCCGTGCTGCTCGCGGCGATGCTGTCCCCGGTCGCCAATCGGCTAAGCGACTGGGGGCTGCCGCGCGGTGCGGCCACCGCGATCACCGTACTGGGCGGCCTCGCTCTGATCGCCGGTGCGCTGACGCTGATTGGCACCCAGATCGCCTCACAGGGCGCCGAGCTGTCGACCAACGTCGTCGAAGGCTTCAATCAGCTCGTCAGCTGGCTGCGCAACGGCCCCCTGCATCTCACCACGGACTGGCTGAATTCGAGTGAGTGGTCGACCAAGCTCACCCAGCTGCTCTCCGACAGCAGCGGCGCGATCGCCACGTACGCGGCCGAGATCGGCACCCGGGTCGGTCACTTCGTCGCCGGCTTCGCCATCACCATCTTCGCCCTCTTCTACTTCCTGTTCGAGGGCCGCACCATCTTCACGTTCCTGCTGAAGTTCTTCCCGTCGGCGGCCCGTGAGCGGGTCGACCAGGCCGC
Organism: uncultured Actinomycetota bacterium; assembly: GCA_963731295.1. GTDB lineage: Bacteria > Actinomycetota > Actinomycetes > Propionibacteriales > Propionibacteriaceae > Microlunatus. Next base: position 1,131,610 of record CAVSUP010000001.1, on the reverse strand, counting down.
GCTCAAGGGCTGGCGATCACTGTCGTCCTACGTGCGAGCGACGATCCTGGTCGCGCTGTCCGACGCGGTCGGCGTGCTGATCGTCGCCCTCATCCTCGGCGTGCCGGTCGCGCCGGCGCTGGCCGCCCTGGTCTTCATCGGTGCGTTCGTCCCGCTGGTCGGTGCCCTGGTCTCGGGCTTCGTCGCTGTCCTGGTCGCGCTGGTCGCGCTCGGCTTGGTGAAGGCCTTGATCATGCTGGCCGGGATCATCCTGGTGATGCAGGTGGAGGGTCACATCCTGCAGCCCTTCCTCCTCGGCCGAGCGGTCAAGCTACACCCACTGGCTGTCCTGCTGGCCATCGCGATCGGCATCATCGTCGGCGGCATCGTCGGGGCTCTGATGGCCGTGCCGTTGCTGGCCTTCTCCAAGTCGTTCATCCAGTACCTGGCCGGCGCTGTCGATCCGCCGTTGGCGAAGGTCCGCTGGCCGTCGGGTCACCGCCGAAGCTGATGTGCGGCGTCGCCTGGGTGGATTCTGGCCGCCGGCCCATCGGCCGGTCCCAAGTCAGCACCTGGTCGAACGAGGATCGTTAGCGTCTCACCGGCTCGGTTGTGGTGAGCGCGTCTAGCTCGTGTCGGCGGGGGAGGCCTTCCCAGTCGCCGTCGGCCATGCAGACGTAGGCCGCAACTTTGACGGCGGTCGCCAGGCAGGTTTCGACGGGTTCGCCGCCGAGATGGTCGGACAGATACCCGGCGACGAAGGCGTCGCCGGCGCCGACCGTATCGCGGACGACCACGGGTTGAGCGTCCTGGGCGACCGATTGACCATCGGCGAAGGTGATGGCGCCACGGGCACCCAGTTTGATCACGGCCTGGCCGGCGCCGAGCGCGACGAGGCGGGATGCGAGATCTTCGGCGGAGTCGGCTGCGCCGACCGCGATTTCGGCTTCGTCCTCACCGGCGAAGACCAGGTCGGCGAACGGGATGATCTGTCGGTAAACCTCGGCTGCTGCGGCCGGTGACCAGAGGCTGCGGCGGTAGTTGAGGTCGAAGGAGATCCGGACATTGGCGGCTCGGGCGATCCGGACTGCTTCCAGGGTCAGTTGAAGTGCGGTCGGGGACAGCGCAGGGGTGATTCCGGTGAGATGGAGCAGCGATGCGGTCTGTACGACGCTGGGGTCGAGGTCGTCGACGCAGAGGCGCGACCCGGCATTGTGCTTCCGGTAGTACCACACCCGGGTCTCGATGGAGGAACGGCGTTCCTTGATCATCAGTGAGGTGGCTGCGTCTGGGTCGCGGAGGCACAGTGGGTGGACGCCTTCGGCTCGAAGCTCTCGCTCGATCCGATCGCCGGCGGAATCGCATCCGATGCGCCCGATCCAGGTCGCGTCGGTGCCGAGGCGCTGCAATCCGATCGCCACGTTGCTCTCGGCGCCCCCGATACCGAGGGACATGACCGTGCTGTGTTGAAGTGGTTCGTGCTGCGTACTGGACAGCAGAATCATCGATTCGCCGATGGTGACGACCCTCGGTGTGGTCATCGGCTCCGCACCGCTTCGACGGCCGCTCGGGCCCGTTCGGCGAGAGCCTTGAGCGATCCTCCAGCCAGGGCATCCCCGATGAGCGGACTTCCGAGGCTGACCGCGAGTGCGCCGCCAGCCAGCCAGGGGGCGATGTCGTCGAGCCGCACGCCTCCTGAGGGCAGGAACTGGAGGTCGGGGAACGGGCCTCTCAGATGGCTGCCGTAGGCGGGTCCAACCGTTTGCGCGGGAAAGATCTTCACCGCGGACGCACCGGCCGCCCAGGCGGCATGCACCTCGGTCGGGGTGAGCGCACCAGGAAAGACCGGGCATCCGGCGGCCCGGGCGGTGGCGATGATCTCGATATCGGTGATGGGGGTGACCAAGTAGTGCGCGCCCGCGCTGATCGCGTGTTCAGCTTGGGACTGGTCGGTGACGGTGCCGATGCCGAATTCGGCGTCGGTGCCGAGGTCACGCAGGAGCTCGGGGAGTTCCTCGAGCGTGTCCGGAGTGGTGAGAGTCAGCTCGATCGAGTGGATGCCGTTCTCGACCAGACACTCGGCGACGGCATGGTAGGAGCGAGCGTGCTCGGCTCGCAGCACCGCGACGATGCGCCCCGCGGACAGCAGCTCTGAGGGTGGGGTGCGGGGTCTCTCGGTGGTGACGCTGAGGTTCATGGGCTTGTTCTTCCTGTTAGGTGAGGCAGGGCGGGACAGTGGCGAGGGATCGGAGGATCATCGGGTGGCCCGGACTGCTGCTCCGTCGATCCCGAGCGCACCGACCAGTGGCGGCGGTGCCGTGGAGGCGCGGATGATCAGTTCGGGACGAAAGAGCACGGAGCGACCGGTTTCCTCGACGACGCCGCCGGCCCGCGAAGCTGCCGCCGTGACGGACAGCTTGGCCATTTCGGCGATGGGTTGGCGGATCGTGGTGAGTGGCGGGTCGTACAGGTCGGCGAGGACGATGTCGTCGAAGCCGACCACCGAAACCTGGCCGCCGACCGCAATTCCGAGGTCACGCAAGCCACGGCAGACGCCAAGCGCCGTCATGTCGTTGAGGGCCACGATTGCCGTGGGAGGCTCCCGCTCGCCGGAGAACAGGTCGTGGACGGCTCGGCGGCCCATGTCGGCCGGTTCCACGTCGCCATAGGGCACGGTTCCGAGGGTCGGCCAGTTTGGCATGGTCTCGACGACCAGCCCGGCCGCCTCCAAAGCCGCACAGAATCCGCGGTAGCGTCCGGTCCGATTCACCGAGAGGCGGGAGCCGGACACGTAGCTGAGCCGGCGATGGCCCAAGTCGATCAGGTGCGATGCGGCGGCGAAACCGCCGGCGACGTTGTCGATGCCGACGCTCACCACCGAGTCCGGATCGTCGGGCTGGGCCACCCGGTCGAAGGTCACCAACTGGAGGCCCCGGCCGATGAGATCGCCCAAGTGATCAAGCGAGGGCAGGGACGAGCAGAGCACGATTCCTCGTACCCCGTTCTGCCAGAGCTCTTGGACGTAGCGCAGCTCACGATCGGCGTCTCGCTCGCTGTTGCAGAGCAACACACTGCGACCGGCCGCGAGGGCGGCGACCTCCAGCTGGTGGGCAAAGGCACCCCAGAACGGGTTCGCCACCGACGGGACGATCAACCCGATGGTCTGGGTGCGGCCCGTGCGGAGCTGGCGGGCGGCGGGGTTGGGATGGTAGCCGAGCTCGGCGATCGCCGCCTCGATGCGCGTACGGGTGGCTGGGACCATCCGGTCCAGGCGCCCATTGAGGAAGTTGGAGACCGTGCTCGGCGACACGCCGGCTGTCGCCGCTACGTCTTGGATCGTCACTCGTGCCATGGCGCCACCTGCCTTTCGCCCCGTCGTTCGACGAGGCGCCTAGATCCAGTGTAAGGATTTACAAGGTATCTGTCACCTATGGCGCGGATCGACACGCTCAGATCCCCCCTTCGGCTGAGATAGGCCCTTGACATCCATCTCTCTCTCGGCCTAGTTTGGTGCATCGATACACCAGTGGGTGTGTTGACAACTTCCAGAAGGACGGCGGCCGCAGCAGTTCGGACGGCGTCGATCCAATCGGGTACGACAGGCGAGGAGAACACAGATGTTCAAGCACTCTCGATGGGTGAGGGGCGCAGTCGCTGTTATAGCGGTCGCCCTCACCGCGTCGGCCTGCTCGACAGCAGGCGGCGGAGGCAAGACGAACCAGGAAGTCAGCGGCGAGGTGAGCCTGCTGACACCAATCTTCGAAGGAACCCCCGGCCAGAAGCTGCTGGAGGACGAACTGCTGCCCCAGTTCTACGAGAAATATCCCGACGTCAAGGTCAATGTCGACTACACGACGTACGGGAAGCTCAATGAGAAGCTCACCACGTCCATCGCGTCGGGTCGCACACCCGATGTGATGTTGATGGGGGTGGGCTGGGTCGAGACCTTCGCCGCGAAGGGAATCCTGGCCGATCTGAGCCAGACCGGCCTCACTCAGGCCAAGCTCACCGAGTCTTACAACGCCGAGATCGTCAAGGCCGGCATGTGGCAGGACAAGGTCTACGCTGCGCCGATCATGCTGGACGCCCGGTTCGGTGTCGCTCGCAAGGATCTGCTGAAGAAGGCTGGTTTCGACCACCCGCCGACCACCTGGGACGAGCTGGTCTCGATGTCGAAGGCCTTGACCGTGCGCGACGGAAGCGGCAAGCTCCAGCGGGCCGGGTTCGACATGATGTCCCTCGACCCACGCCAGGCGTTCGACACGATGCTGTTCTCCGCCGGTGGCACCTTGTTCGATGAGAGCGGAACGAAACCGGCGTTCAACGCGCCCGCCGGGGTCAAGGCCTTGACTCAGATGAGCGACCTCGTCAACAAGTACAAGGTCGAAGACATCGGCTTCTCCTCGCCGACCGCCACCATCAACCCGCTCCTCAACGGACGGGCCGCGATGGGCATCGCCCACAACAACCTGTGGACCCAGGCTGAAGACGCGGCGCCGGACGTCCTCGACCAACTCGAGCCGTTCCTCATCCCGGGCGAGACGCCGAGCATGTACTTCGGCGGCACCCTCGCCACGGTGTCGGCCAAGTCGAGGAACCCGAAGACTGCCCAAGCCCTGCTGGAGTTCTTGACCAGCCCTGACCCGGCGTTGGCCGCGAACAAGCAGCGCGGGAATGTGCCCGCTCAGACCTCGCTGCTGACCAGCGACTATGTGAAGTCCGACAAGCTCGTGCAATTTGCCATGGAGAACCTCGAGGTGGCCAAGCGCGAGGGCGGCCCGCCGCAGTGGATCGAGTTCCGCGGCGACTTCACCCCCGCCATCCAGTCCGCCCTGCTCCAGCAGAAGTCACCGCAGCAGGCCCTCGACGATCTGGCGGCGTTGGCGCAGAACGCGATGAGCCGGTAACGCCATGCACACGCAAGGGGTATCGCGTCAGCTTCACGCGCTGGCCGGGCCGAAAGGTGGCCCGGTTACCGGGCCACCCGGTCGGATCGACCACACACCAAGGAGGGCAGGATGACAACGATTGATGCAAGCGTGACCGCGGATGGTTCCCGAACCACCCCATCGCGACCCGTCGCGGGTCGCCAACCGTCTCGTCGCGGACGCTCCAAGACCGAGCGTGGTCTCCGCCGCACGGGCTGGCTGATGGTGCTGCCGGCGCTCCTGCACATTGCCCTGTGGGCCGCGGTTCCGGTCGTCGCGACCTTCGCGCTGAGCCTGACCGACTACGACATCTTGTCGGCACCGAAGTGGATCGGGCTCGACAACTACATCGAGATCATCCAGGATCCCGTCTTCCGCAAGGCCACCCTGAACACCATCATCTACACGTTCTGGACGGTGCCGGTCGCGATGGGGATCGCGCTGGTGGTGGCCGTGGTTCTCAACCAGGGGCTTCGGCTGCAGAAGTGGTACCGCACGGCGTTCTTCATCCCCCATGTCACCGCCACGGTGGCGATCGCCATGGTGTGGTTGTTGATCTTCAATCCGCAGCAGGGCATGCTCAACGGTTTCTTGTCGATCTTCGGCATTCCCGGTCAGGCCTGGCTCGCCGACCCCGACTGGGCCCTGCCGTCGGTGATCTTGGTCGGGGCATGGCACGGCATCGGGATCAAGATGCTGATCTATCTGGCCGCTCTGCAGAACATCGACCCGACCCTGTACGAGGCGGCGTCGGTGGACGGGGCATCGACGGTGCGGAAGTTCTTCGCGATCACGCTGCCGGTGCTCAAACCGGCCACCTTCTTCGTGCTCGTCATCTCCATCATCGGCGCCTTTCAGGTCTTCGACCAGATCTACGTGCTGACCGACGGTGGGCCGGCGAACTCCACGACGATGATGACCTACGAGATCTACCGCTCAGCGTTCCAGAAGTTCCGGATGGGCGCCGCGTCAGCCCAGTCGGTGGTCTTGTTCGCGTTCCTGCTGGTCATGACCTTGGTGAGCCGACGCGTCACGAGACAGGACGACTGAAATGACGACAACACAGATCCAGACCGCCCAACCGAGGCGGTCCGACAGGAAGCAACGCACGGGTAAGGGCATGACCGCCGTGAATCTGCGGCGCAAGATCATCCTCAACGTGGTGATGGTGGCGTCGTCGATCGTCATGCTCGTGCCGTTCGCCTGGATGATCTTCACCTCGGTCAAGTCACCAGCCGAGTTCGCCCAGTTCCCGCCCACCTTCATCCCGCGCGAATGGCATTGGGAGAACTACGCGGCTGCGCTCGACGCCGCGCCGTTCGCGGTGTACTTCCGCAACAGTGTGCTCATCTCGGTCGGCCACACGGCGATCACGCTGCTCTTCGGGTCGATGGCGGGCTATGCACTGGCCCGGCTTCCCTTCCGGGGCCGGGAAGTGATCTTCCTGGGCTTCGTCGCGATGCTGATGATCCCGACGTACACCAAGATCGTGCCCCAGTTCCTGATCGTGAAGTTCATGCCGCTGTTCGGCGGCAATGACATCCTCGGGCAGGGCGGCTCGGGGTGGCTCGACACCTGGTGGGCGCTCATCATTCCCGGCGGCCTGAGCATCACCGCCATCTTCCTCTTCCGACAGTTCTACCTGTCCCTACCCAAGGAGCTCGAGGAGGCAGCCCGACTGGACGGACTCGGGGAATTCCGCATCTACGCCCAGATCTACACCCCCCTGCTCAAACCGGCGATTGCCACGGTCGGCCTCCTCACCTTCCAGGAGAGCTGGAACAACTTCCTGTGGCCGCTGCTGGTCACGACCCGACAGGACTTGCGGGTGATCCAGCTGGGGCTCGCGGTCTTCCAGCAGCTGGACAACACCTCCTGGAACTACCTGATGGCCGCCACGACCATGGCGACCGTTCCCATGGTGCTGCTGTTCGTTTTCGCGCAGAAGTACTTCATCCAGGGCTTCACCAACGCCGGCATCAAGTAGCACCTGATCATCCAGGCCGGCCACACCCGGCACCCGACAGCACACGACCACGAAAGAGGAACCATGCAGATCGATCTCACCGGACGCAAAGCACTCGTCACCGGAGCGGGACAAGGAATCGGCACGGCGATCGCCCTCGGGCTCGCCCGAGCTGGCGCCGCAGTCGCCGTTCACTACGCCCACAGCAAGGAAGGCGCGCAGTCGGTGGTCGAGCAGATCAAGGATCTCGGCGGTGAGGCCGTGGCCGTCGGCGGCGACCTCATCGATCCGGGTACCGCCCGCGACGTCGTCGAAACTGCGGCCACCCAGCTCGGCGGCCTCGACATCGTGGTGAACAACGCCGGCCACCTGGTCGGACGGGTGACGATCGCCGAGATGAGTGATCAGCATTGGGAGAAGGTCCACGCCGTCAACGTGACCACCGGGTTCAATGTGACCCGGGCCGCCATCCCCTATCTGACCCAGTCCGGCTCGGGCCGGGTCGTGATGATGGCGTCGCTGGCGGCCGAGAACGGTGGTGGACAGGGTTCGGTCGCCTACGCCACCGCCAAAGCAGCCGTGATCGGGTTCACCCGCGGACTCGCGAAGGAACTGGCCTCGGCGCAGGTGACGGTCAACGCGCTCGCGCCCGGTTTCATCGGCGACACCCCGTTCCACGACGCGTTCACCCCCAGCGAAGCCCAGCGCTCGATTGCCGCCGGGGTGCCCTTGGGGCGGGCGGGAACCGTCGACGATGTGGCTGGGGTGACGGCCTTCCTGGCCTCCGATCTCTCCAGCTATGTGACGGGTCAGGTCATCGACATCAACGGGGGACTGAACTTCCGATGAATGTCGTACCACTCCGGCGCGGTGGGTGGTGGCATGACTACGTCTGCCCCACCCACGCGGTCGAGCTCAACCCGGCCGTGGACGGGGTCTACCCGTGCCGGTACGGCTGCGAGTTGACCGGTGAGCCGTACGCGGCAGCCTGGCTCGTCTTCCAGCATCAAGGGGCCGCTCGGGAGGCGCGCCGCCGAGCGCATGGCTTCCGCCACACCGGATCGCCCGAGGATCGCGGTGCCGCCGTGGACATCCTGGACGCGTACGCCACGCTCTACCACGAGGTGTCCCGCTCCGGCTGGAACCAGAGCAGCGAGGGCTGGATGCTGCGGGGGAAACTGTTCGCTCAGGCCTTGACCGAGGCGCAATGGGCGGCACAGATCGCCGATACGGTCATCGCTCTCCACTCCCGGGCGGACCGCGACGGCGGGCTGGATCGTCCGGTGGTCGAGATGCTGCGGGGACTGCTCGAGACGATCACGGCCGCCCGCACCATCCTGGTCGACCAACGCGACGACGAGCGCAACAACTACACCGCCTGGCTGAACGCGGCCGGCCGACTTCTCGACCTCGCCCTCCAGGCGTGCGGAGAACCGGCGGACCCCCAGCCATGGACGGAACGGGCCTATGCCCACCTGCGGCTCGCCATCGGCGAGGACGGGTGGGAGTGGGAAGGGTCCACCTACTACCACCTGTTCGTCCTGCGCGCCTACCTGTTGGGCCTCAAAGGCGGCGACCCGGCCGAACTGCCGGCCGACATCACCGAACGGATCGCCGCGATGGTGCGGGTGTTGGCCGAGCTGGCAGCACCGGACGGACGTCTCCCGGCCCTGCACGACGGTCCGTACGACCGCACAGGTCTGCATCAGGAAGTCCTCGAGGTCGCTGCCCTCGCCGCCCAGCTGCTCCAGCCCACTGGCCTCGACACCGTTCAGGCTTGGGCGCGTCGTCGCCTCGGAGACGTCCACGACCAGCTCGAGGACCTGCTGACCGGATGGTTCTCCGGTGAGCCGGTCGCCACCCGTCCAGCGACTCGGGCGTCGGTGCTGTTCCCCACGGTGGGGTACGCGGTGCTGCGCGATCCCGAGGATCGGTTCCAGGTCGTGCTCGACGCCGGGCCGCACGGCGGCTCCCACGGACACTTCGACAAGCTCGCCCTGTACCTCTACGGCCAGTCCCCGTGGCAGCCGGCCCCGGGCGTACCGCCTTATGCCAGCCCCTTGCGCCGCGGCTACTACGCCCGCACGTCAGCCCACCCGACGGTGCGGATCGACGGCCGTGACCAGTGCGAGGCGACCGCGGTGATCGAGAGCTGGGATTCCGACGGCCGCCGGGTGGTCGCGAGCACCGAGCAGGCCGTCCCCGGGGTCACCCTGCGCCGCGAGCTGGTGCTCACCGACGGCCAGCTGGTCGACATCATGACCGTCACGGCGAGCGACGGCGGCGACCACGACATCACCCTCGCACTGCGTCCGGCCGGCGGGCTCGCCCTTCGCACCACCGGCCAGGCCACGCACTCGGTGTGGTCCGGCGAGACCGGGGTCGACCTGGTTGGCTTCCACCAGGCGTCAACAACGTCAGACCTGACCCTTCGGCCGGGCCGAGGACCCTCCGACGACCCCTCGGTGGTCCTGCCCGTCGCCGACTGGCAGGCCCGAGGTCGCCAGGTGAGCTTCGTCTCCGTCTTCTCCTTCGATGAGGCCAGCCACCCCGAAAAGGTGGAGGTGCACTTCGACGAGCTCGGTTCGCCCACGGTTCACCTGCATCTCCGACACCACGACACGATCACGATCGAGGCGACACGATGAGCTCCAACCTAGTCCAGACCACCCGCCCGCTGTTGCTCGCCGGCCGGGAAGAACAGCTCCGCGGCGAGGTGACCACCGTGCGGAGCGCGCAGTTCCGCCGGCTGCTCGACGAATGCGAACGCTACCGGGAGATCGTGCTGCCCACCGAACATCCCGTCGCGTCCATCACCTACTTCGGACCAGCGGCGGCCAACCTCGCCCTCGCCTGGCGCATCACCGGTCAACCGCACTACCTGGCCGAGCTGCGACGGTGGCTCGCGCCGCCGCTGGCTTTCCCCCATTGGGGCAAAGCCAACCTGCCCGACCACGACCTCGATGCCGGCTGGCTGCTGCACGGCCTCTCGCTGGCCTACTCCTGGGCCGGCGACGCGCTTCCCGACCAGGAGCGGATCGCCCTGCGCGACAAGCTGATCGTCCACGGCGAGCGGCTGTACGACTACGCGGTCGCCACCGAAGGCGGCTGGTGGTCCTCCTCCTACTGGCAGAACCACAACTGGATCTGTTACGCCGGTCTGGCAACCGCGGGCTACGTGCTCCGCGCCGAGCATGCTCCCGCGACCGCCTGGACCGAGCGGGCCAAGGACAACTTCGCCACCGTGCTGGCCATGCTTCCCGAGGACGGCTCCAACAACGAAGGCGTCGTCTACTGGCGTTACGGCGTGCCTTGGCTGGTGAGCTACCTGGACGTGCTCAAGGAGGCCGAGGGGGTGGACTGGTTCGCGACCAGCGACTACCTCAGGGAAACGTTCTGGTACCGCCTGTACCAGGCCGCCCCCGATCTCGAGCGTATCGTCGACCACGGGGACTGCCACGATCGCCGCAGCGGGCATCCGGTCGCGATGTACTACAAGCTCGCCGCCGAGTACCGCATCCCGCAAGCGCAATGGCTCGCCGACTTGGTGGCCGAGAAGTTCTTCTGGCGGGAAGCATATGAGAGTGGGGTCAAGCCCGGCGTGCGGCCCGAGGCGTACCAGGAGCTGCTCTGGTTCGACCCCTCTGCGCCGGCAGACGGCCCGGAGAAGCTGCCGACCAGTCGATACTTCCCCGATCTCGGCCTCGTCGTCGGCCGGACATCCTGGGCCGCCGATGCGACGCTCGTCTCGTTCAAAGCCTCTCCCGGAGGCGGACACAAAGCATGGGAAACATCCCACCGGATCAAAGCGGAGAAGGGCTGGACAACGCTCAACGCCGGACATCACCACCCCGACGCGGGAAGTTTCGTGCTGCTCGGTCATGGGTCGTATCTCGCCCTCGACGAGGGTTACTCCTCGCGCAAGCTCACCCATCATCACAACTCGGTCCTCGTGGACGGGCACGGATTCGTCAACGAGAACCGGTACCACGTCTTCGAGAACCTCGATCACGAATACAGTGCCCACATCGTGAAGACAACTCTGCTCCGGGGTTGGACCCACGCCGTGAGCGAAACCGCAGCGATGTACGACCGGTCGCTCGGCGTGCAGAAGGTACGACGCCACCTCGTCATGTGCCCGAACGGCACTCTTGTGGTGGTCGACGACGTCGAAGCGTCCGAACCCAGGGCCTGGACCTTCCTCCTGCAGACCCAGAACCCGGCCCGTCAATTGGACCGCACCACCTGGCTTGCGGAAGCCGGACAAGGAGATCTACGGATCACCGCCCTCACCGAGGCGGCCCGGTGGGAGGTGGTCCCCACCCGCGTTCACGCGAATCCCACCTCGTCGACCCCCAGCCTGGCGATCGAGAAACTCCAACACACCTTGACGGGCACCACCCAGCACCTCAAGTCCGCACGGTTCGTCACCGTGCTCGAACCCCGCGCGTGGAACGACAGCGAAGCAGCCCAGATCTCCACCAGGATCAACGCCGCGGCGGACAACGCGGACGTCGTCACCGTGCGGATATCCCTGCGCGGCCAGGTCGATGAGGTGGCCATCGGTCTCGGTGACGGGATCCCGGCCCTCCACGATGCCGATCTGGCCAGCGACGGCGTCGCCGCACGGTCCCGCAGATCGTCATGACGAAGCAAGCTGCCATGAGGCCTCTTCGATCGGCACGCTGGGAACAGAAACTGCTCGGGCTGCTCGCCTATCCGGTGAACATCGCCCTCGGCGGCGCCGCCGCATTCCTCGTCGCCCTACCTCTGATCACCATCCTGCCGGCGGCCATAGCGCTCGCCCGGGCCCTGGCGCGATGGCGCACCGACGGGGATGACGCCGTGTTCACCAACACCTTCCGCGAGTTCGCCCAGACCTGGCGAAGAACCATCGCCCTCGGAGCCGGTGCACTGCTCATCGTGGCCGTCCTTACCGTCGACACGCTCTTCCTCATGGCCAGGCTGAGCGCGGACCCGAATGGGCTGGCCCTCGTGCTCGCCGCCGCGACCGTTCCCGTCGCCATTGTCACCGGACTCTTCCTGCTGGCTATACCGACCGCGGCCACCCTGACCCCGGACGAGGGGGCGCGCGAGTGGCTGCGCGGCGCGGCTCGACTCATCTTCGCCGGGCCGCTCAGATCGATCATTTGCCTCGCCATCTCCGCGGCATTCCTGCTGACCTGCCTCCTCCTACCCACGATCCTGCCGTTCGTCGGGCTGTCGATCCCCGTCTACTTGGCCCTCATCACCTGGAGCCCGGCGAAGTCGGACGCCACCGGCGACGGCCAGCCCGACGACGTAAGACCCCGGAGCCGGTGGCCACGGTGATGCCCGACCACTCGCCGCGTTCCACTGGCCTGCTCTCCGTGGGACCACCAGCTGGTGCCAGCCGGTGAACGAGTACGACATCGTGCTGGATCTCCGGCGACCCAATCTCGCTAACGAGCTGTTCGATGCGGACATGCTGATACGTCTCGAGCGCCTCGGGCGGGTCCATCGCTCAGGGTGGCCCGTAGATGGTCGCAAGTGCGCCGACATCGTCGTCACGGGTTGGGACAGCCCACGGCTGCCTGAACCGGTCCGTGGCCGGCCACAGTTGATCGTGCACAGCGCCGGCTCGATCCGCGGCCTCATTCCGAAGTCGATGATCACCGCGAAGCTTCGGATCAGCCATGCGCCGAGCGGCATGGCACGATCGGTGGCCGAGCTGTGTCTGTACTACACGCTGGCGCTATTGCGCGACCTGCACCTGGTCGACCGCGCGATGAGTGCGGATCACGACTGGGCGGCCGCGTTCGGGCAGCCCCTCGGACGCACTGTCCGCGGCGCCCGGATCGGGGTCGTCGGCGCCGGTCAAGTGGGACGCTCCTACATCGAACTTGTCCGAGTTCTCGGTGCCGAGGTGATGGCCTACGACCCGTACCTGACGGTCGACGATGCGGCCCGGTTGCAGGTCCAACAGTGCGACCTCGACGATTTGTTGGCCCGGTCCGACGTGGTGGCGGTGCATGCACCGGTCACCGATGAAACCCGCGGTTTGATCGATGCGCGCCGACTCAGCCTGATCCGAGACGGACGCGCACTGCTCAACACGGCACGCGCCGCTGTCCTGGACCACCACTCACTTGAGCGAGAACTGGTCACGGGCAGAATCCGGGCGGCCTTGGATGTCTTCCATCAGGAACCGCTCTCGTCCGACAGCCCGCTATGGTCACTGCCGAACGTCATCATCACGCCACACATCGGCGCCCAAACCCTGGACTCCAGACGGGAACAGGGCCGGATCGTGGTCGAGGAAATCGAGCGCTACGTCAACGGTGAACCGCTCCGGCATGAGGTACGCGCGGAGGACTACGACACGCTCGCCTGACGATAGGCCGACTTGATTCTTCCGACCAGATTCGATCCGACCCAGCTCCGCGGCCACCGCGTCGGGGTGCCACTGTTGCTGCCGTGAGCTCCACGGACGGCCGACTGGCCTTCACCACCCTCGGTATCTCAGGTGCCCCCCTGGCTGAGGTTGCCGATCTCGCCCGGCGTACGGGCTGGCTGGGGGTCGAGCTTCGGTCGGCAGACGACGAGCCGGTGCATGTCGGCCTGAGCCCGGACAAGATCGAAGCGGCGCGTCAGGACCTCGCCGGGGTCACCATCATCGCCACCAACTCCTACGTGCGGTTCGCCTCCGCCGAGCAAGGCGACGATGAGGTGGTCGAGGCGGCGCTGGCGGAGGCGACGTTGGCGCTCGCCCTCGGCGCGACCGCGGTGCGGGTGTTCCCCGGGGCCGGTGCCGATGCCCAACCCGGCACCGCGACGTACGCGGAGCGGGAGCGAGCCATGATCCGCCGGCTCGCGGCGGCCACCCAGCGACTTCCGGACGGCGTCGAGTTGTGGTTGGAGACCCACGACTCGCACCGCACCGGGGAGTCCGTCGCCCGGGTGCTGGCGGCGGTCGACGACCCCAGGGTGCGGGTGATCTGGGACCTGGCGCACCCGCCGAAGGACGGCGAACGGTGGCAGACCACCCTCGAGCGGCTGCGACCCCAGCTCGCGCACGTGCAGATCAAGGACGAGCGGCCGGGCCAGGTCCCGATGTTTCTCGGCGACGGTGAGGTGCCGATTGCTGACATCGTTCGCGCGCTGGAAGGCACTGGCTACACGGGCTGGTACAGCCTGGAGTACGAACGCAAATGGCATCCGGAAGCGCCGCCGCTCGACGAAGCCCTGACCCGCGGCACCGTCTGGTGGCGCCAGCAGGGCCTCTGAACCGGCCGGTGCGCCCGACCGGTATGAGCGCCTGCCGAACCTCGGCGGGCCCGCCAGGGTCTCGAGCCTCAGGCCCGGGCGGCCTCTTCCTAGAGCGCGCTGCCCTTCTTGTAGCTGGCGTAGGAGATATTCCAATCGCCATAGCCGTTCCCCAGCTCCATGTTTCGGCTGGTTCCGGTGGTGATGACCGGATCGCCGACCAGCGTATGGGTGTAGAGCCAGCCGGCGTCGGCATTGCTCATGCCGGTGCAACCGTGACTGGCGTTGCGCACACCGAAGTTGCCAGTGTTCCAGGGCGCGGAGTGCAGGAACTCACCCGAGTTGGTGATCCGCATCGCGTACTGGGCGATCAGGCTGTATTTCTCCTTGGCGCCGATCATCTCGTTGGTCATCTTCTTGTTGTATTCCTTGCCCATGATCAACTTGACCCCACTGCGGGTCTGCCAGCCGGGCTTGCCGGCACTGACGTAGATCTTGCGGACCATCTTGCCGTTCTTGTAGACCTTCGCCACGTCGCTGGCCAGATTGATCCTGATCTTCATCGACCGACCAACCGTGAAGGAGGTCTTGGTCGAATTCTGACCGTAGATTCCGCCCCCGGCGTTCACGCCGTTGACGTTCGCGTCCACCGTGACCTTGGTGCCCGGCTTCCAGTAGTTCTTCGGGCGGAAGCGAACCTCCTTGTCACTGAACCAGCGCCAAGTGCCGGCCTGCGCCGGCGACGAGGTCACGTGAAGATTCTTCTCGACCGCCTTCTTGTCCTTGATGCCGACATCGAAGTTCAGCACCACCGGCATCCCGATGCCGACCTCGGAACCCTTCAGCGGATACAGAGTGGGGAAGGTCTGCTGGGCCAAGGTGAGTGAGCGGGTCTTGAACTTCGTAGTCGACTTGACCTTCTCGCGGTCGGCGTTCTTGCCCGACATGGTCAAGGTGTACGAGGCTGCCGGCTCGAGCCGTCCGGCCGCGGTCCAGCTCGCCTTGTTTTTGCTGAGCTTGCCGTCGACGGAGCCCTGGTGCTTGGCGCCCTGCTTGTCGCGATCGGTGTAGGTCAACTTGACCCGGGTCAGCGTGCCGGCGTCGGCCGACACCTTGACCAGCGTGTCCACCGTCACGTTGGCGGCGCCGTCCTTGACGTTGGCGCTCAGCTTGACCGGGGCGACCTGAGGTTTGGTCGGTGTGCCGGACGGCGACGACGGCTGCGATCCGCCGGTCGCTGAAGCGCTCGGCTGTGGTGAGCTCTGGGTCCCCACACTGTTGGGCGTGGCGCCACAGGCGGCGAGTGCTGTCGCCAGAAGCAGTGTCCCGGCGGCCCCGGTCAGCGTATGCATTCGGCTGGTCGGCATGAGATTCCTCTACTCGGAAAGCTTGTCGTTGCGGGCGACGTGTTGACACCCTCGTACTACACAACGCTTGACGCCCGGTCCCGGTTGCACTGCATCTAACCGACCGGTCTATCCTGCGCCCCCGCATGACCAATCTGCCATCCACTCAGGCTGATTCCTAATTCAGGCGGATGAACATTTGTCATCCTGCAGCCTGCCGGGGGCAGATTGGTCGGAGGTTGTCACTCCGTTATTGAACTAATGTGCCACCGAGACGAGCTCGACCTCGGACGACTCGCTGGTCTGGTCCGCGTTCGGCGTGGATCCGCGACCGATGAGCGGCTTTTCCCGCATCGTGAGGGCGATGACCAGGGCCACGGCCATGAAGGGCACCGCGATCAGGAAGACGTCGTCCATCGATCGGGTGAAGGCTTCGAGGACCCAGCCCTTGATCGGCTCCGGCAAGGTCGGGATCGCGGTCACGTCGTTCATCGAGTTGGCGGCGGCCCCGAGCTGTCCCTGGGCCTCTGCCGGCACCACGTCCTTCAGGTACTTGGGCAACCGGGTGTTCAAGATCGCGCCGAACAGTGCGGTGCCGACCGCGCCGCCCATCGACCGGAAGAACGTCACCGACGAGGTCGCCACACCCATGTGCTTGCGATCCACGCTGTTCTGGACGGCGGTCACCACGACCTGCATGGTCAGGCCCAGACCGGCCCCGAAGAAGAACATGATCACCGCGATCATCCAGTACGGCGTGTCAACGGTCAGATTGGAGAACGCGAAGAGCGCGCTGCCGACCAGGATGGCGCCGGAGATCGGCATCCACTTGTAGCGGCCGGTCCGGGCCATGATCTGGCCGCCACTGATCGAGGTCGAGAAAATCCCGACCACGAGCGGCAGCATGGCCAGGCCGGACTCGGTCGCCGTCATGCCCTGCACCGCCTGCAGATAGACCGGCAGGTAGATCAGGCCACCGAACATGCCGACCCCCATGATCATTGCGAAGGTGATGTTGGACACGAAGGTCCAGTGCTCGAACAGTTCGAGCGGGATGATCGGCTCCTTGGCCTTCCGCTCGACCACGATGAACAGGCCGGCCAGCACCACCGTGGCGGCCAGCAGACCGAGCCCCGTGGCCGACGTCCAGCCCACATCCGGACCGCCCCAGCTGAGGTAGAGCACCAGGCTGGTCACCGAGCCGACGATGGTGGCGGCGCCAAGGTAGTCGACCGAAGCCTGACGGCGTACGTGGTGCAGCTTGAGCGCCATCGATGTGATCACCAGCGCGGCGATGCCGATCGGGATGTTGATGAAGAAGATCCAGGCCCAGCCGAGGTGGTCGGTGAACAATCCACCGAGCAGCGGACCGGCGACCGATGAAACGCCGAAGACGGCCCCGAAGAGGCCCTGGTACTTGCCGCGTTCGCGCGGCGGAATGACGTCGCCGATCACGGCGAGGGCCAGCGACATCAGCCCGCCACCGCCGAGACCCTGGACGGCGCGACCGGCGATCATGATGTCGATGCCGGGCAGGTTCGTCCAACTGGCGATCTCACTAGAGAAGCCGCAGATCACCGAGCCGATCAGGAACACCACGATCGCGGCCTGGAAGATGGGCCGGCGCCCGAGGAGGTCGGAAATCTTGCCCCACAGGGGAGTGGCCGCAGTGGAGGTCAGCAGGTAGGCGGTGACGACCCAGGACAGCTTGTCCAGGCCGCCGAGCTCGGAGGTGATCTTCGGCAGTGCGACACCGACGATGCTCTGGTCGAGGGCGGCCAGGAACATCCCGGCCATCAGGCCGCCCATGACGACGAGGATCTGCCGATGGCTCAGATAGTCACCGCTCGGGGTCGCGTTCGATCCGTCTGATCCGTTCGGGTCCGCGGTTGCGGCCGCGGCCGACGGCTCGATGGACGCCGGGTCCGAGTGCCGCGGTGCGGACTCGTCCTCGATCAACGCTCGCCGAGGTACGTGCTTGGTCATGCGTGCTCCGAATCCTTATTTACTGTTTCGAGGTTGTTGACGAATCGCGCGAGCAGGTCGCTCAGGAGCTGGATGTCGTCGGAGGCCCAGCCGGACATGCCTTCGTGAAGCAGGGCACGGCGACGGGCGTACGCGTCACGCAGCTGCGCCTCCCCGACCTGGGTCAGCTTGACCCGATGGGCCCGGCGATCGTCCGGATCGGGGGTGCGCTCGATCATGCCGGCGCGCTGCAGCTGGGCAACATGGCGCGAGACGGTCGAGGTGTCCAGATTTGCGCAGGCGGCGAGTTCGGTGACCCGCATCGACCCCTGACTGTGCAGGTTTTTCAGCAGCCAGAAGGTGCCGGATTCGATGGTGTCGCCCGCGACGGGCTGCCGCATCTGACGGCCGATGCTCTGCAACGCGTGCATCACCGCGTCGACCGGCGCCCGGTCGTCCGCAGCACCCGGGTCCACGGCGTCGGTGGTCCGCGCGATTGCCGATGTTTGCATACCGCAACCATATATCTGCTTGCATGCTGCACGCAAGTTTGTTGGAGCGTCTGCTGCGCGGGGCGTAGGTGCCGGAAAAAAGGGGTGACCTGAGCCAGGCTGTCGGGCAGGCTGGGGAGGGTGCCGTGGAGGCTCGGCCGCGGATTGAGCGAGGGGGTGTCGATGATGGAGAAGATCAACGAGAAGCTCATCAACTGGGCCACGATTCTCGGGGACAACACGCGGGAGCAGGCGGTGACGACCTCGACGATGCCCTTCATCTTTCCTCACCTCGCCCTGATGCCCGATGCCCATCTGGGGCTCGGCGCGACGGTCGGGTCGGTGATTCCGACGTTGCGGGCGGTGATGCCGGCGGCGGTGGGGGTGGACATCGGTTGCGGCATGATCGCGGTTCGGACCCAGTTCGTCGCCGAGCAACTGACCGGTCGCTCGCTGGGCGAGCTCCGGCTCGCCATCGAGCAGGCGGTGCCGGTTTCTGCCGGTGGCCGGAATCCGCGGCTCACGGCAACGGCGGCGGCGCGAGTTGCGGAGTTGGCGGAGGGGGTCACGTTCGACCCGGATGAGCGCCATGCCCACTGGCAGGCTCAACTGGGCTCGCTCGGTTCGGGCAACCACTTCATCGAGGTGAGCCTGGACGAACTCGATCGGGTGTGGCTGTTCCTGCACTCGGGTTCGCGCGGCGTGGGCAACAAGATCGCTCAGCATCACATCGAGGTGGCGGGCCGGTTGATGGACCACTACTGGATCTCGCTCCCGGATCGCGATCTCGCCTACCTGGTCGAGGGGACGGATGAGTTTGCCGCCTACATCGCCGAGCTCCGGTGGGCTCAGCGGTACGCGCTGCTGAACCGCGAGGAAATGATGGATCGAACGGTCGGCTGCCTGTCGGCGTTCCTCGGCGTCGCGGTCGTGGAGGCGGAGCGGATCAACTGTCACCACAACTTCACCCAGCTGGAGGAGCACTTCGGCCGCACGGTGTGGGTGTCGCGGAAAGGCGCGATCGAGGCGAAGGTCGGACAGCCAGGGCTGATCCCGGGCTCGATGGGCACGGCCTCGTACGTGGTCGAGGGCAAGGGCAATCCGGTGGCGCTCAACTCGGCGCCGCACGGGGCCGGACGGGCGTACTCACGAACACAGGCCCGGAAGACGTTCACCCACGAGCAGCTGCGTGCAGCGATGGTCGGCATCGAATTCCGAGACAGCGACGCGTTCCTGGACGAGATTCCCGGCGCGTACAAGGACATCGACCAGGTGATGGCCGACGCCGCCGACCTGGTGCGCATCCGGCACACGCTGCGGCAGCTCGTCAACGTCAAGGGCACCTGACGAGGGTCACCGGGACCCTCGCGCTCGGGGTTATCCCTGAAAATGTAAACGCATCCTTCCAATGTGGGAGGTTGCGTTTTACATTCGTTCTATGACAACTCCTGACATCAGTTCCATCCTCGAAGACTTGGCCGCTGGACGGATCGATGCGGCCGAGGCCGCCCGCCGGATCGACGCGCTCAAGGCGGAGCCAACGCCGGAGCCGGAGCCGGCCGAGCCGACCAACGAGGACTTGGCCGCAGCGGCCAGCGCCGACCCCTGGGCAGCCGCCACCGACCGGCCCCAGTTCGCCGGTCACCCCACCGAGAGCTTCGCCGGCGAGTCCGGCGACTCGGAGCCGATCGATCCCGAGCCGACCCCGGAGCCGGTCCGCCACAAGCCGGTGAACACCAGCGGCGTCCAGCGGATCTCGGTCCGCGCGGTCGGCCGCCGGGTGCGCATTCTCGGCGAGACGGCGGTCGCCACCTTGTCGGCCGACGGTCCGCACGTGCTGCGGCGCAACGGCTCGGTGCTCGAGGTCTCCAGTGATGGAGAGCTCGGGGCCTCACTCGACGGATTCAGCATCCTGCGCGGAGTTCCGCGCAATGTCGACGACATCCGTGCCCTCGGTCTCGGCAAGGAGCTGTTGCTCAAGGTCAACCCGAACATCATCGTCGACGTCGAAGTGACCGCCGGCAGCCTGCACACCGAACGCGTGCCGCATCTGGGCAAGGTCCGGGTCACCGCCGGTGGCGCCAAGTTGCTGGACGTCAACGAGATCAACGACGCCCTCATCCAGGCGGGCCAGGCCACGATCAAGGGCGCGATCAAGACTGGTCGCAACCGGATCCGGGCCGAATCCGGCTCGCTGTCGATCACCCTCGGTGACGACTCGAACGTGACGATCAAGGGCGAGTCGCAGCTTGGCAAGGTGAGCTGGTCGGGGGGCCACAGCGGCAACATCGACGAAGTAGTGATGGGCAATGGCAGCGCTCGCCTCGACATCGAGGTCGTCATGGGCCACGCGCAGGTCCGGGCGGGCTCGGATCACGCCGAAGCGGCCGCTTCGTGACTGATCGGGTACGCCGCTCGACCGATGTGCACGAGCACCGGGCCCCCAGCGACTGTCCGGTGTGCGGCGATCAGCTGGCGGTCACCCGGCTGGGCTGCGCGTCCTGCGGCACCGAGCTGGCCGGGGTCTTCGCCCCGTGCCAGTTCTGTGCGCTGAGTCCGGGGGAGACCGAGATGCTCCGCGTGTTCCTGGCCTCCCGCGGCAATCTGCGCGAGATCGAGAAGCACCTCGGGGTGTCCTATCCGACGGCCCGGGCCAAGTTCTCCCAGCTTCTGGGCAAACTCGGACTCGGCGACGAGCCGGAGCCGGTCGCCGTACTCACCCGGGATCAGATCTTGGCCGAGGTCGCCTCCGGTGCGCTGACTCCGGCGGAGGCCCAGGTCCGGATCGCCGAGCTCTGAACCCCAGTGGTCAGCGTGGGTCGTCGCCATGGCGACGACCCACGCTGACACGTCGGCCGGGAGGTCAGCCGTGGAAGGCTTCGACCTTGATCACCGTGACGTTGATGGACCGGCCGTTGGGCGCGACGTAGGTGGCTTCGTCGCCTTTCTTCTTGCCGAGGATCGCCGCACCGAGCGGTGACTGCGGGCTGTAGACGTTGGTGTCGACCGAATCATCGAGGCCGAGCAGCTCCCGGGAGCCGAGCACGAAGGTGTCGGTATCGGTGGCGTCGCCGTCGAAGGCGATGGTCACCTGGGTGCCGGGAGCGACCTCATCGATATTCGTCGGGGTGTCGCCGACTTCGGCCCGGCGCAGCATGTCAGCCAGCTGCCGGATCCGGGCCTCCTGCTTGCCCTGCTCCTCGCGGGCGGCGTGGTAGCCACCGTTCTCCTTGAGGTCACCCTCATCCCGCGCCGCCGCAATCTTGGCCGTGACTTCGGCCCGCCCGGGCCCGGAGAGGTGGTCAAGCTCGGATTGCAGCTTGTCGTACGCCTCCTGGGTCAGCCAGATCGCCTGCGTCGAGTTTTCAGACATTCCGCGAGCCTATCAACGTGTGAGGCTCTCGCTCGCGGATCGCGCTCAGTTGACCACGCAGCCCTTGACGCTGGCCGAGGTGGCCCGGCGCATCGTGGTCAGCACGATGCGCTTGTCGACAACCTTCGCGACGCTCGCTTCGATCGCCACCTGTTGCTCCGCGACCGGTTGGAAGTCCGCGGCCTGCGCGATCACCCGGCAGGTCACCGGCACCGACGGATCGCGGCGATCGATCGAGATGGTCACGTTGATCGCGGTATCGGATGCGACGGTGAACGCTGACACCTGGGCGGCCACCGCAGGCTGGCTGTGGACCAGGGCTGCCCAAATCAGCCAGGCCATGGCGACCGCAGCGCCGACGGCGATCAGCGCGATCTTGGCCGCCCGCGGCACCCGGGGCTGCGGATAGCGGCGGCGCAAGCGTTCGGCGGCATCGGTCACCTCGACATTCTGCCCGGGCCCGGCGCTACATCTCGTACGCCGGGAGGGTCATTCTCAGCGATCCGGTCGTGGCAGCATGACCGCATGCCACACAGCGGGGACCGGACCGCGCCGCTTGCGCGACCGCTCCGGGTGGACAGCCGGGGCGAGCGACTGCGGTTGCTCCATGTGCACGCGCATCCCGACGACGAATCCAGCAAGGGCGCGGCGACGACGGCGCGGTACGTCGCTGAGGGCGTTGAGGTGGTCGTCGCCACCTGTACCGGTGGTGAGCGCGGTTCGATCCTCAATCCCTCGATGGACAGCGCGGAGATCCTGGCCAACATTGCTGAGGTACGCCGCCAGGAGATGGACCGGGCCCGGGAGATCCTCGGTGTCCGCCAGGTGTGGCTCGGTTTCGTGGATTCCGGGCTGCCCGAGGGTGACCCGCTGCCACCACTGCCCGAAGGTTCCTTCGCGACCCTCGGCGTGGCCGTCGCTGTCCAGCCGCTGATCAAGATCATCCGAGATTTCCGGCCGCACGTGATCACCACCTACGACGAGAACGGTGGCTATCCGCACCCGGACCACATCATGTGCCATCAGGTGAGCGTCGCGGCGTTCGACCTGGCGGCGGACCCATCGGTGCATCCCGACCTCGGAACGGCCTGGCAGGCGTCCAAGCTCTACTACTCGTTCACCTTCCATCGGGAGCGGTTCGTGGCCTTGGACCGGGCCATGACCGAACGCCGGCTGGAATCGCCCTACGCGGAGCGTTTGCGTGAGTGGCCCGAGGACCCGGCTCAGGCCGCGAGAATCACCACCAAGGTCGAGTCCGCCGCGTACTACCACCTTCGCGATCAGGCCTTGCTCGCCCACGCCACCCAGGTCGATCCGGAGGGCCCGTGGTTCTCCGTCCCGTTGGAGGTGCACAAGCAGGCCTGGCCGACCGAGGACTACCAGTTGGTCCGCAGCCTGGTGCCGACTGAGCTGCCGGAGGACGATCTGTTCGCCGGGCTTGCGGCGGAGCCGCCCGCGAACGGTTCAGCGGCGGAGCCGCCGGCGAACGGTTCAGCGGCGGAGCCGCCCGCGAACGGTTCAGCGGCGGAGCCGCCCGCCGACAGCGCAGAGTAGAGTCGCCTCATGCTCCTCCTCGACCTCGACCCCAATGTGGTCAAGCCGGGTTGGACCCCGCTGATCATCACCGTGGCGCTCGCGGCGATGTTGGTGTTGCTCTATCTGAGCATGCGGCGCCAGTTCCGCAAGATCACCGTCGAGCCTGAGGATTCCGATCCCACACCGGCGGAGTCGGGCGCGGCCGAGGAGACCGAAACCACGCCGGAAGCGTCGACCACGGTCGATGCCGAAGCGCCGCCAGGGTCCGATCAGCCACTCGCCACGGACTCGTCGTCGACCCGCACCAGCTGAGCCCGCGCGCGCCATGAGCGAGCCCGGAGACTTCGAACGCGCGCTCTGGACCGGCGGCCCGGTCGGCCTGCCACTCGGCGTCGGCACCTGGGCCTGGGGCGATCGGGGGTACTGGGGTTACGGCCGGGACTACACCAGCGAAGACATCGGCGCGGCGTACGCGGCGAGTCGGGCCATGGGCCTGACCCTGTTCGACACGGCCGAGGTCTACGGCAACGGCACCTCCGAATGGCTGCTGGGTCAACTCCTGCGCGAGCACGATGATCGGCAGAAGGCCGTGGTCGCCACCAAGTTCGGCGCGCTGCCGTGGCGGATCGGCCGGCGCGGCCAGCTGATCCAGGCCCTTGAGTCGTCTCTGACCCGACTGCAACTGGAGCAGGTCGCGCTCTATCAGATCCATTGGTCACTGGGACCGATCAGCGACACGGCGTGGCTCCGCGATCTGGCCGATGCCGTCGACCGGGGTCTGGTCGGCGCGGTCGGGGTCTCGAACTACGGCCCGTCGAAGCTCCAGGCCGCGCATCGGCTGCTCGCTGACCGCGGCGTACCGCTGGCCACGAATCAGATCGAGTACAGCTTGGTGCAGCGCAAGCCCGAACGCACCGGTGTGATCGAGCTCTGTCGCAAGCTCGACGTCACCGTGATCGCCTACAGCCCGCTGGCCCAGGGCCTGCTGACCGGCAAGTACGGTCCGGGCCGGCCGCCGCCGGGGGTCCGCGGACTCCGTCGGCGGCGTCAGATCAACCAACTGCCGCCACTGATCAACCAGCTGCAAGAGATCGGGGCCGATCACGCCGGCCGGAGCGCGGCGCAGGTCGCCTTGAACTGGTTGATCGCCAAGGGCTCGGTCCCGATCCCCGGGGCCAAGAATGCCGATCAGGCGCGGCACAATGCGGCCGGCGCCGGGTGGTCATTGACCGACGATCAGGTCGACGCGCTGGATCGCCTCACCCCGTCATGACCCGGGCTGGTCCTTGGTCAGGTGCAGCAGCCAGTCGGAATCGGTCTTGATCAAGGCATAGCGGCGAACGTCGTGGCGACCGCGCAGCGTGAAGACGAAGCGCCGCTCGTTGCGGTCCTCCTCGTGCCAGGTCCCGATGTCAGCGATCGACTTGTGCTGGTCGGTGTAGGTGAGGTGCCCGAGATCATGGTCCGGCACCTGGACGGCCAGCCGGTTCTTGGCCGGGCTGGTCGGCAACCCGCGAGGCAACGCCCAGGACTTCAACACACCCTCCGCCTCGAGCCGCAGGTCGAAGTGGTGTTGAGGTTTCTGATGCTCGTGCAGCACAAAACTTGCCCCGTATTCGGTCTTGGCCTCCACGGCAGCGAGCCTATGCTCGGCACCGTGGTGAAAAGACGGTGGTGAACCGGCTCGGCTCGGCGACCAGTCCCTATCTGCTCCAGCACGCGGACAATCCGGTCGACTGGTGGCCGTGGAGCGATGAGGCGTTCGCCGAGGCGGCGGACCGGAATGTGCCGGTCTTCTTGTCGGTCGGGTACGCGGCCTGTCACTGGTGTCACGTGATGGCGCATGAGTCCTTCGAGGACGAACAGACCGCGACCATGATCAACTCCGGCTTCGTGCCGATCAAGGTCGACCGCGAGGAGCGGCCCGACGTCGACGCGGTCTACATGCACGCCACCCAGGCGCTCACCGGTCAGGGCGGCTGGCCGATGAGCGTCTTCCTCACCCCCGAGCGCCGGCCGTTCTACGCCGGCACCTACTTCCCGCCCGTGGCCCGCCAAGGTATGCCGGCGTTCGGTCAGGTCCTCGGGGCGATCAGCGAAGCCTGGCGCCATAGACGGGCGGAGGTCAGCGAGAGCGCTGCGCAGATCGTGGTGCAGCTGGCCGAACGGCGGGTGGCCGCGGTGCCCGGGGTGCTCAGCGAAGCCGATTGCGCCGCGGCAGTGGCGACCCTGCGGCGGGAGTTCGATCCGGTCGATGCCGGGTTCGGGCGGGCGCCCAAGTTTCCCCCTTCGATGGTGCTCGAAGCGCTGCTGCGCGACGGCTCCGACCCGGCGATGATCATGGCCGACCAGACGCTGGAGTCGATGGCCCGCGGGGGAATCTATGACCAACTAGGCGGCGGATTCGCCCGCTACAGCGTGGACTCCGGCTGGATCGTTCCGCACTTCGAGAAGATGCTCTACGACAACGCCCTGCTCCTCGGGGTGTACGCGCACTGGTGGCGGCGGACCCAGAATCCGCTCGGAGAGCGGGTCGTGGCCGAGACCGTCGAGTGGCTGCTCCGGGAGATGCGAACGGCGGAAGGCGCCTTTGCGGCCAGCCTGGACGCCGACTCGGTCGATGATCATGGAGTGTCGAGCGAGGGTGCCTTCTACGTCTGGGACCTTGATCAGCTTCGCGCGGTGCTCGGTGAGCAGGACGCCCGGTGGGCGGCGCACGCGTACGAGGTGAGCGTCGCTGGCACCTTCGAGGCCGGCCGCTCGACCCTGCAACTGCGGGCCGATGCAGATCATCAGCGGTTGAGTCAGGTGCGGGCGAAGCTGCTCGACGCGCGGGCCGAGCGGGCCCGCCCGACCCGCGACGACAAGGTGATCGCCGCCTGGAACGGCTGGCTGATCGACTCCCTCACCCGGGCGGCGATGATTTTCGACCGGCGTGACTGGCTCGACGCGGCCACGGAGGCCGCGGAAGCGATCTGGCAGCTGCACTGGCGCGATGGGCGGTTGCGCCGAGCCTCGCGGGGCGGCGCCGTCGGCTCGGCGCTGGGCATCCTTGAGGACTACGGAGCCCTGGCTCAGTGCTACACCCGGCTGGCCGCCGTACGGGCCGAAACGGTGTGGCTGACGCGGGCCCGGCAGCTCGCCGAGGTGATCATCACCGAGTTCGACGACGCCGGGTCGGGATTCTTCGACACGGCCGCCGATGCCGAGCCGCTCTACACCCGACCCCAGGACCCGACCGACAATGCGACGCCGTCCGGGCTCAGTGCGGCCATCCATGCGCTGGCGCTGCTGGGCGAGCTGACGGGGGAGAGCCGGTATGCGGCCCGGGCCGAAGAGGCGGCGCACGGAGCGGGCGCGCTGGCCGCCCAGGCTCCGCGGTTCGCCGGCTGGCTGCTCGCCGACGCGGTCAGTCGCACCTCGGCCCATACGCCCGTACAGGTGGCCATCGTGGGCCCCGACGACGAGCGGCGGGCCGAGCTGGTCCGCACCGCGCATCGGCTGGCGCCGGCCGGCTCGGTCATCATCGCGGGCGCGCCGGATCAGCCGGGCTTCGACCTGCTCGCCGACCGGAGCCCCCTCGACGACCGGCCCACGGCGTACGTCTGCCGGCATTTCGTCTGCCGGTTGCCGGTGACCTCGCCGGCCGCATTGGCGGCTCAGCTGGCGCGGTAGATGATCATCGAGATCGCCACGTAGTGGCAGACGAAGCCGGCGATGGTGCCGGCATGGAAGATCTCGTGGAAGCCGAACCACTGCGGCGACGGGTTAGGGCGCTTGCGACCGTAGACGACGGCGCCGAGCGAATAGCAGACCCCGCCGGCGAGGATCAGGATCAACACCGCGAGGCCCCCGGACCGGTAAAACGCGGCCAGCCAACCCAGCGCCGCCCAGCCCATCAGCAGGTACAGCGCGGTGTAGAGCCAGCGCGGGGCGCCGAGCCAGAACAGTCGGAAGAGCAGACCCCCCAGAGCGGCCGACCAGATCAGGCTGAGGAGGGCGACCCGGGAGCCACCCTGGAGCAGGATCAATGCCATCGGTGTGTACGAGGCGGCGATGAAGACGTAGATGTTGGCGTGGTCGAGCCGGCGGAGGATCGCCTCCCCGCGGGGGCCCCAGGTGCCGCGGTGATAGATGCCGCTGGTGCCGAACAGCAGCACTGATGCGGCGAGGAAGAAAGCTGCTCCGAGCACACCGGCTCGGGTGGGAGCAAGGCAGACCAGAACGATGCCGGCGGCCAGGGCCAGCGGAGCCGTGGCCGCGTGCAACCAACCACGCAGCCTGGGCTTCACGGCGGCCACGATCTGCGTGGCGGGGTCGTCCGGCTGCTGCTGATCGTGGTCGAGGTGCATGGTTGACAAGGATTCTCCTCCCAGCGCGGTACTCCTTGAGGGACCGTAACCTACGGTCCCGTAGGTAAGGGTAGGTGCCGTCATCCGGCCGGGCAAAATCGCGATCACCCGATACGCTGCAAACCGTGGCACGCTTTGACCGGATCCGAGAGTTCGTGGACCGGCTGCACCCCTCCGGCCTCCTCTACTCGACCTACGAGCATCGGCTGATCGCCGAGCTCGACCACAGTCGGTTGCCGCGGCACATCGCCGTGCTGGCCGACGGCAACCGGCGTTGGGCGCGGACCAACGCGCCGGGTCAGCCCTTGGTCGCGGGCTATCAGGCCGGAGCGGACCGGCTGAAGGATTTCGTCGAATGGTGTGACGAGCTCGGGATCCCGGTGGTCACCCTGTGGGTGTTGTCGACCGACAACTTCTCCCGGAGCAGTGCCGAGGAGATCGGCCCGCTCCTGGAAGTGATCGAGAACATGGTCACCGGGCTGAGTGCGACGGGCCGCTGGCGGGTGCACCCGGTCGGGGCCCTGGACATGCTCCCGGCCAGTTCGGCCCGCCGGCTGAAGGCGGCCGACCGCGCGACGGCTGACATCGAGGGGATGCAGGTCAACATCGCGGTGTCCTACGGCGGCCGCCACGAGCTGCGCGACGCCGTCCGCTCGCTGCTCGCTGAGCACGCGAAGAACGGCACCTCGATCTCCGACCTGGCCCAGACCCTCGACATCGAGCACATCGCCGATCACCTCTACACCAAGGGTCAGCCGGATCCGGATCTGATCATCCGCACCTCGGGTGAACAGCGGCTGTCCGGCTTCTTGATGTGGCAGTCCGCGCACAGCGAGTTCTACTTCTGTGAGGCCTTGTGGCCGGACTTCCGCAAGGTCGACTTCATCCGCGCGCTCCGCTCGTACGGGGAACGCGAGCGTCGTTTCGGGCAGTAGCGCCGGGCGATCTTCGCCCGCCCGCGCACGCCCTTCTGTGGTCATCCGACGCGGATTCCCCCTGGAAACGGGCGAAACGTTGTCAGACGACCACAGAAGTGTGAACTGGGCGGCGCAGATGAGGTCAGGCCGGCGGTTCAGGACTTGATGTGCTTCAGCGGACCGGCCCCGACCGGGAACTGAGCGGTGCTCATGGCCTGGACCCCGGCGTTGTGGTCGCCGTTGAACGGCGTGGTCGCCCCGGCGCAGCCGGCGGCGGTCGCATCGGCCGGATCGTTGAACCAGAAGCCGAGGTGGTACTGGTGCACCGGCCGGGTAACCGGATTGGTGTTCGCATCGGCAGTGGGCGACGTGTGGACGACCGGAGCCGGCGCGACCCCAGGAGCGATGGTGAAGGTCTCCTTGCTGAAGCGGCCGACGAACTTGGCGGTCGCCTTGCCGTACCTGTTGGTCTCGAAATCGCCCTGGTACCAGGACAGACCGAACGGGAAGTCCGGCACCTGGAGCACGAAGAAGTCGAATTCGGTCTTCTTCGGCAGGCCGGACACGTCGACCTTCATCACCTCGACCGGTCCCTTGGCGGTGACCGAGACCTTGGCCTTGGCGTGGACGAGGCAGTTCGCGGTGACCGATGCGGTGCTGCGCACCAGCTTGAACGAGGTGGTGACTTCGCCGTGCTTCTTGGTCTTGACGATCGTGGCGCTGCCGGCGGGATAGGCCAGCGCGGCCGAGATCTTGGGTGCCGCTTCGGGTGCGGCGGTGGTGGGTGCGGCCTGGGAGGCGGGAGTGGTGAGAGCAACGGCGGCCAGGGCGGCGGAGCCGAGCACTGAGGCTACGGCGGAAGACTTGCGAATCATCGCACTTTCCTTTCTGGTAAGCGATGTGGACAAGGTCCAGTTCAGCCCCTGAGCCCCGGGCCCGGCATCGGTAGCGACTACCGAAGACGACGAGCCGAAGGTACGTAGGTGAGCTATCCGACTACGGCGGGTGGATATCGGCCGTACGCGCGGCGTCAGCTTCATTACCAGTGGTTTGCGATCGGATGAAGATCGCGGCGTGGCTCTCCCGGCTGGACCGGTCGGCGTCGTACCGTCGGTATGCGGACCGTGGGGAAGCGGACCGCCTGGGAGGCGATGTATGCGCGGTCATTGGACGGGTACGCAGAAGTTCCCGTCCGCCGCGCGTCCATCCGCCCGGCCGATCACTTAACGCCTGCGCCGGACGTGCGGGTCGCGTACGGCCAGCAAGAAAGGCAGTCCCATGCCTGAGTCATCCAGCCGTCGCACCTACGTCGTCGACACCTCGGTGTTGCTGAGCGATCCGCACGCCCTCCGCCGATTTGACGAGCACGATGTCGTGCTCCCGGTCGTGGTGATCACCGAACTGGAAGCCAAACGTCACCACAACGAGCTCGGCTACTTCGCGCGTACGGCCCTCCGTCATCTCGACGATCTGCGGATCATCCACGGACGCCTCGACGCCCCCGTACCGGTCAACGACGTCGGCGGCACCATCCACGTCGAGTTGAACCATGCCGACCCTTCCGCCCTCCCGGACGGCTTCCGGCTCGGCGACAACGACTCCCGGATCCTCGCGGTGGCTCTCAACTTCGCGGCCGAGGGGCGCGACGTCACCCTGGTCTCCAAGGATCTGCCGATGCGGGTCAAGGCGTCGGCCGTCGGCCTGGCCGCCGAGGAGTACCGGGCCGAACTCGCCGTGGAAACCGAGTGGACGGGGATGGCCGAGATCGAGGTCGGCAGCGCCGAACTGGATCAGTTGTACGACCGGGGACTGCTGGATCTCGAGCAGGCCCGGAACCTCCCCTGCCACACCGGGGTGGTGCTGCTGAGCGGCAGCGCGTCGGCCCTGGCCCGGGTGACCCCCAACAAGGAACTGAAGTTGATCAAGGCCGACCGCGATGCGTTCGGCATCCACGGTCGCTCGGCCGAACAGCGGGTTGCGCTGGATCTGCTGCTCGATCCGTCCATCGGCATCGTCTCGCTCGGCGGTCGCGCCGGCACCGGCAAGTCCGCCTTGGCGCTCTGTGCCGGCCTCGAGGCCGTGCTGGAGCGGCGGCAGCACGCCAAGGTCGTGGTCTTCCGCCCGCTGTACGCCGTCGGTGGCCAGGATCTCGGCTACCTGCCCGGCTCCGAGGGCGAGAAGATGGCGCCCTGGGCTCAGGCCGTGTTCGACACCCTCGGCGCGGTGGCGTCCAAGGTGGTCATCGATGAGGTGCTGGAACGCGGACTTCTGGAAGTGCTGCCGCTGACCCACATCCGCGGCCGGTCGCTGCACGACGCATTCGTGATCGTCGACGAAGCCCAGTCGCTGGAGCGCAACGTGCTGCTCACCGTGCTCAGCCGGATCGGTCAGGAATCCCGGGTCGTGCTGACCCATGACGTGGCGCAGCGGGACAACCTGCGGGTCGGTCGGCACGACGGCGTCGTTGCGGTGGTCGAGAAGCTCAAGGGCCACCCGCTATTTGCCCATGTCACCCTGCACCGGTCGGAGCGCTCGCCGATCGCGGCCCTGGTCACCGAGATGCTCGAGGACGTCT
The DNA here is from genome assembly GCA_963731295.1 of uncultured Actinomycetota bacterium. Taxonomy (GTDB): domain Bacteria; phylum Actinomycetota; class Actinomycetes; order Propionibacteriales; family Propionibacteriaceae; genus Microlunatus. Next base: position 1,100,937 of record CAVSUP010000001.1, on the reverse strand, counting down.
CGCTCTGACCGAACCTTCGGCCCCACCCTTCTCCGAAACTGTCGGCAAACTGCAGCGGAAGTGGCGAAATTCTGCCGTCTGCCGACACTTTCGCGAGGAGCGGCGGGCGGGGCCTCGCGATGATTTCATTTTGATAACGCAGTGTGGCAAAGTTGGTGCGTGCGTCGACTAGCTCAGCATGCCATCGTCGGGGTTGGCTTCTCTGCTCTCGTCGCCACCGCAGCGGTTGCCGGTCTCGGCAGCCCGGTCGGGGAAGGTACGGCGATCGCCGTGCCCGCACCGGTCACCAGCGTCGCGGTGGAGCCGGTGGCCGAAGACGGGTCTCCGTCCGCTTCGCCGTCCCCGAGTCTCACCGAGCTCGCCGCCGAAGCGGCCACCCGCTCAGAACGGGCCAGTCGGGCCGCCGAGCGCACCAAGCTGATCGCGGCCAAAGCGGCCCGCAAGCGGGCGGCCACGCTGGGTCAGCAGGGCAAGTCCATCACGGCACAGCAGGCGAAGCTCAAGGCCCAGGAGGCCAAGCTCAAGGCGCAGCAGGCCAAGCTCAAGGCTGAACGAGACGCCGCGCTGGCCAAGGCGAAGGCTGACGCCGCCGCCGCGGAGGCCGCCAAGGCCAAGGCGCTGGCCAATCGCGGTTACACACCGGGGACCACCGATCCCAAAGAGATCGCGCGCCAGATCATGAAGAACAAGTACAACTACGGCGACGACCAGTTCTCCTGCTTCAACAACATCATCATCCGCGAAAGCATGTGGAAGGTGAACGCGACGAACCCGAGCTCGGGCGCGTACGGGATTCCGCAGGCGCTGCCCGGCAACAAGATGGCCACGGTCGCCAGCGACTGGCGCACCAATCCTGCCACCCAGATCATCTGGGGTATCAAGTACATGAAGGATCGCTACGGCAGTCCATGCTCGGCCTGGAGCTTCAAGCGCTCCCACGGCTGGTACTGACGCCTGGTCCTGAGCTGGGAGCGGCCCGAGGTAGATCAGACCGGGGCGCGGGTCATCGAGAGCACATCGAGGGCGGCGTCGAGCTGATCCTCAGTGACACTGCCGTCGGTGACGAAGCCCTTCTCGATCACCACTTCGCGGATCGTCTTGCCCTCCTTCAGCGCCTGCTTGGCCACGGCGGCCGCGTTCTCATAGCCGATGTAGCGATTCAGCGGCGTGACGATCGAGGGCGACGACTCGGCCAGGGTCCGGCAATGCTCGACATTGGCCACGATGCCGTCAACGCAGCGGTCGGCCAACAGGCGACTGACGTTGGACAGCAGGCGGATCGACTCCAGCAGATTGCGGGCCATGACCGGCAGCATCACGTTCAGCTCGAAGTTGCCCGAGGCGCCGGCGAAGGCGACGACCGCATCGTTGCCGATCACCTGGGCACACACCATGGTGGTGGCCTCGCAGAGCACCGGATTGACCTTGCCGGGCATGATCGAGCTGCCGGGTTGAAGATCAGGAAGCGCGATTTCCCCGAGCCCGGCGCGCGGGCCGGAGCCCATCCAGCGCAGATCGTTCGCGATCTTGTTCAGGCTGACCGCGATGGTCCGCAGGGCGCCGGAGGCCTCGACCAGCCCGTCGCGGGCGCCTTGGGCCTCGAAATGATCACGGGCTTCGGTGAGTGGAAGCCCCGTGTGGTCGGCGATGATCGAGATCACCGAGGCCGCGAAACCAGGCGGGGTGTTGATGCCGGTGCCCACGGCTGTGCCGCCGAGCGGCAGCTCGGCCACCCGGGGGATCGCCGACCGGACCCGCTCGATGCCGTAGCGCACCTGCGCGGCGTAGCCGCCGAACTCCTGCCCGAGCGTCACGGGGGTCGCATCCATCAGATGGGTCCGACCGCTCTTCACCACCGCGGCGAACTCGGTCGCCTTCGCCTGCAGAGATTCCTCGAGATGCCGCAACGCGGGGACCAGGGTGTTGATCAAGTTTTCGGTCGCCGCAATGTGGATTGCACTGGGGAACACGTCGTTGCTCGACTGCGACGCGTTCACATGATCATTCGGGTGGACCGCCTCGCCCAGAATGTCGGTAGCCAGCGACGCGATGACCTCGTTGGTGTTCATGTTGCTGGAGGTCCCTGACCCGGTCTGGAACACGTCGATCGGGAACTCGGCATCATGATCATTGGCCGCCACCTCGCCCGCCGCTTGGTCGATCGCCGAGGCTCGCTCAGCCGACAGCACACCGAGCCGGGCGTTGGTCTGGGCGGCGGCGCCCTTGATCAATCCGAGGGCGGAGATCAGGGCTGGATCGATCGGCACCCCGGAGATCGGGAAGTTCTCCACGGCCCGCTGGGTCTGGGCCTTCCACAGCGCCTGAGCCGGGACCTTGACCTCGCCCATGGTGTCGCGTTCGATCCGAAAATCGCCTTCAGGTGTCATGGCGCACAGTCTGTCAGGTCCGAGTCACCGCATAGATCACGTACGCGAATCGTCGCTCACCCCGCCGCACCACGAAGGTGCTCTCCCGAGCGTTGGGTGCGCAGCGGCGAAGGGAGGTCAGCAATCCGGGCGATGGACCCTGGCACCAGATCGCCAGGGTGCCACCCGGGGCCAACCGCTGGTAGGCCGCCGACAGACTGACCTCGGTGTAGAGCGCGGCGTTCACGTCATGGATCAGGAAGTCCGGGCCGTTGTCGACGTCGAGCACGATTGCGTCCCACGGGCCTAGCGGTCCCGGCTCGAGGCCGGCCAGCGCTGAGCGGACGTCGGCCGCGTACAACCGCACCCGCGGGTCGGCAGCCACGCGACCGAGGGTCGGGGTGATCCCTTCGCGGGCCCAGCCGATCAGGCATTCTTCGATCTCCACCACGTCGAGCTCGACGTCGATCATGGCGTCATCGGCCCCGTCGAGGATCTCTCGAACTGTGAAGCCGAGGCCAAGGCCGCCGATCAGCATGCGCCGTACGCCCGACCCGGCGGCGGCGTTGTCCAGCGCCATCTCGCCCAGCTCCCGCTCGGAGTCGATTTCGCTACTGTCCATGGCGAACGTGCCGTTCACGATCAGCTCATCGACGACCGGACCCGATCCCGTACGGCGGCGCAGCACGACCTCACCGCGCGGGCCCGCGTACCGGCCCAACGTCTCGAGGATCTCCATCTCCTCATCCTCGACCCTTGTTGGGCCGGTCGGCTGGCGGCTGCTTCGGCAACGATCCGGCGACAATCGTGTGCGAAGGCATTCCGAGCCGGCGACGGAACTCTCCGGTTGCGATAGCGTGCCTGAGCCGGGGGGCCGCTGCGACCAGGTCGCAGCGGACGTAGGAACATTCGCGACCCGGGAGCGCGTGGCCCGGTTCACGAACACAGACTGCGGGAGCGCTCGTGCCAGCTGGGGCTTGCATGATGACGAGTTCCCGGAGAATGCGGCGCGCAACCTGATTCGTCAGTGCCCATGATGCGGGGTGGAGCCGCTACTGGCGAGGCCTCCCGCCCCCGCGACGGGGGCGGGAGGCCGAGTCCAGTCTCCCGCCGCGATCCGGTCGGGGCGTTTGTCGGCATCTGTGAGGATGGGCGGGTGGCGCGTGCAAAGCGACCGAGTACCTCGGCCGACCTGATCCGGTCGCTCGCGGTGATCGTGATCCCGCTGGTGATCATCACCATCCTGTTCACCAACACCGGCCGGGATCATCCGGTCACTACCGTGGATTGGCAGCCAGTGCTGGCCACAGCGCGACGGGAGGCGCCGTTCAAGGTGCTCGCGCCGACCAATCTGCCCCCGGACTGGCGGGCGACGCGGGTGGACTGGGTGAAGCAGGGCGACCCCTATCTCAACGGGCAGCCGAGTCCACGCAATCTCTGGCAGCTCGGGTTCCTCACCCCGGACAACGTCTTCATCGACCTCAGTCAGGGCGATGCCCAGGGGCCGGATCTGATCGATCAGCAGACCCGCAAGGGGTCGCCCGATGGGGATTCCACCATCGGCGGTCAGACCTGGACCCGCATGGTCAGCAGCGACGGGCGGACCCGATCGCTGGTCGCTCAAGTGCCATCGGTGACCACGATCGTCGCCGGAGATCTGCCGTACGAGGCCCTCGAGGCGTACGCGAGCACGCTCACCACGAGCTAGATGGAACGCCGGCGGCCTGTCTCGATGAAGCGCCGGCGGACCGTCTCGCGCGAATTTGGCAGCGGAGTGAGGTAGGCAAGATTTCTGCCACTATGCTGGGCCGCATGCCGTTGTCCAGTGTGAGCGTGATCCTGATCGAACCGATCGCGGTCTTCGAGTTCGGGGTAGCAGTCGAGGTCTTCGGTCTGGACCGATCCGACGACGGGGTGCAGCCATTCGACTTCCGGGTCTGCTCGGTCACCCCGGGTACGCCGTTGGCGACCAAGAACATCTCGCCGTTCACCATCACCGCCACTCATGGGCTGGACGGGGTCGTCGGCAGCGACCTGGTGATCGTCGCGGCCACTCTGGTCCGCGAATCTGGCGGCTACCCGCCCGAAGTGCTCCAGGTCCTGCGTGCCGCGTACGACGCCGGCGCGACTCTTCTCAGTCTCTGTTCGGGGTCATTCGTGCTGGGTGCCGCCGGGCTCCTCGACGATCGGGCCTGTACCACGCACTGGAAGTACGTCGACGACATGCGGTCGGCGTACCCGTCGGCTCGGATCGATCCTCGGGCCCTCTTCGTCGACGATGGCAACATCGTGACCAGTGCCGGCACGGCTGCCGGCATCGACGCCTGCCTGCATCTGGTGCGTCGCGAGCTCGGCACCGCGGTCGCCAACAAGATCGCCCGCCGGATGGTCGTGCCGCCGCAGCGCGACGGCGGCCAGCAACAGTTCGTCGAGATGCCGATCCCGGAATGCATCGCTGACAGTCTGGCTCCGGTCCTGACCTGGGTGCTCGGGAACCTGGCCGAGCCGCACTCGGCCTCCTCACTGGCCAAGCACGCGATGATGAGCGACCGGACGTTCGCCCGCCGGTTCTCGGCCGAGACCGGAACCACGCCCCACAGATGGCTCACCCAGCAGCGGATCCTGGCTGCGCGCAGCCTGCTGGAGGAGAGCGACCTGGGCGTCGAGCAGATCGCGACCCGGGTGGGCTTCAACTCGGCGGTCGTGATGCGGGAACACTTTCGGCGGGAGATCGGCCTCGCGCCCGTCGACTATCGGCGGCGCTTCGCCTGCCCGCCGACCGGACCGCGCGAGATCCACGATGAGCTGGAGCTCACCGCCTGATCGACCATCACCGCCTGATCGACCATCACCGCCTGATCACGTCTGTGGTGCGCGGGCTGCGTCGACTCTCGCCTTGGCCCCGTCGAGCCAGCTCTGACAGATTGTGGCCAGCTTCTCGCCGCGCTCCCAGAGCGCCAGTGATTCCTCGAGCGGCGCACCGCCGGACTCGAGGCGCTGCACCACCTGGATGAGTTCCTCGCGGGCGGCCTCATAGCTGAGGCCCGGATCGGCGTCGGGTTGCTGAGCAGTCATGCGGCTCCTTGGGCTCGAATGTCACGGACTTCGACGACCAACTGGCCGTCAGCCAGCTGGGCGAGCAGATCGTCTCCCACATCCACCTCCGCGGTCGACCCGAGCGCCGTGCCGTCCGGTCCCATGACGATCGCGTACCCCCGCTCCAGAGTGGCCTTCGGCGACATCGCGCGGACCCGGGCCAGCTGATGCTCCAGCGAGCTCTGTTCCCGGTCGATCGTGGTGATGATGGCGCGGCCGGCTCGACTTCGGATGGAGGCGAGCTGGTCGTAGCGAACGGCGAAGCTCGCCGAGGGGTCGGCCAGCACGGGCCGGGAGCGGGTGGTGATCAGCCACTCCTGCTCCCGTTGCACCCGCCCGACGATCGCCGCGTTGAGCCGGGCCCGGGCCTGGCCGATGCGGGCCGACTCGTCGATGACGTCCGGGACCACCCGTTTGGCCGCGTCGGTCGGGGTCGAGGCACGGACATCGGCCACCAGATCCAGGATGGGGCTGTCGGACTCGTGGCCGATCGCACTGATCACCGGCGTCCGGCACGCGAAGACCGCCCGCACCAGTCCCTCGTCGGAGAACGGGAGCAGATCCTCGAGCGAACCGCCGCCTCGGGCGATGATGATGACGTCCACCCCGTCCTGGCGATCAAGTTGTTGCACAGCGGCGATGATCTGCTCGCCGGCCTGCGGGCCCTGGACGAGGGCGTACCGGGTGACGATCTGCACGGCCGGCCAGCGCCGACGGGCGTTCTCGATGACGTCGCGTTCGGCCGCGCTGGCCGCACCGGTGACCAGACCGACCGCTCGCGGCAGGAAGGGCAGGCGCTTCTTGAGCGATCCGTCGAACAGCCCCTCAGCCTGCAGGAGCCGCTTGGTTTGCTCCAGGCGGGCGAGCAGTCGTCCCTCCCCGGACGGGGTGATCGAGTCGCACGCGAAGGTGAGCCGACCGCTCTGGGTGTAGTACGACGGCTTGAGCCGGGCGATGACCGTCTGACCCTTCGTCAACGGACCGGCGGCATCGTAGGTCTGGGGTGAGATCGAGACCGAGACCGAGACCTCGGCGAGGGTGTCGCGCAGGGTCAGGAACACCAGCCGACTGCGCGAACCCTGGTTGATCTCGATCAGCTGGGCCTCGACCCAGATCGGACCGAGCTTGTCGATGTAGCCACGCACGGCGTGCGCCACCACCCGCAACGGCTGCGGCTGCTCAGGTGACGACACAAGGGCCATGGCCGCCACGTTAGTGGGCACCGCTGACAGTCAGCCGTCGACGGACGCACCGGCTGCCCGGTTCCCGCCAATTAGACTCGGCCGCATGACCAGCGCTTTGCCCGACTCCCCGACGATCGACTGCCCCCCCAGCGATCGCACCCCGAGCGATCAAATATCGAGCGATCAAGTATCGAGCGGTCGCGAACGGAGCGTTGTCGTCGCGGCACCGCGGGGCTATTGCGCCGGCGTCGATCGCGCTGTCATCACCGTCGAGAAGGCGCTCGAGACCTATGGAGCGCCGGTGTACGTCCGTAAGCAGATCGTGCACAACCGGCACGTGGTGGAGAATCTCGAACAGCGCGGGGCTATTTTCGTCGACGAACTGGACGCGGTGCCGACCGGATCGACCGTGGTGTTTTCGGCTCACGGAGTATCGCCCGCCGTGCAGACCGAGGCGAAGGATCGCGGCCTGAAGGCGATCGACGCGACGTGCCCGCTGGTCACCAAGGTGCACCACGAGGCGCGCCGCTTCGCCCGCGACGGCCTGGAGATACTGCTCATCGGTCATGCCGGTCACGAAGAAGTGGAGGGGACGACCGGCGAGGCTCCCGAGCACATCACGCTCGTCCAGTCGCCCGAGGACGTCGATGCTCTTGAAGTGTCCGATCCGTCGCGGCTCGCCTGGCTGAGCCAGACGACACTCAGTGTGGACGAGACCCTGGAGACGGTCGGACGGTTGCGGGAGAAGTTTCCTCTGCTGATGGATCCGCCGAGTGACGACATCTGCTACGCCACCCAGAACCGCCAGCTCGCGGTCAAGCAGATCTCGGTCAACAGCGATCTCGTGATCGTCGTCGGGTCGGCCAATTCTTCAAATTCGGTGCGGCTGGTCGAGGTGGCGCTCGAGGCCGGGGCCAAGGCTTCGTATCGGATCGACAATGCGACCGAGATCGATCCGACCTGGTTGCAGGGCGTCGATTCCGTCGGGGTGACCAGCGGCGCATCGGTTCCCGACGACCTGGTCCAGGGCGTCCTGGATTTCCTTGTTCAGCAGGGATATCCCGCAGCGCGGGAGGAACGGCTGACTGAGGAGTCGCTGGTGTTCGCGTTGCCGCCGGAGTTGCGCCGTGACCTTCGCAAGGGCGCCATCAACGACTGACGAACATAAATGTGACGCCCGAAGGTGAATTGGTGTCGTGGTCGAGAGATTGATACCTTCTGAGTCGAGTCGGCTCCAATGGGGGCGGGGGATCACGACTAAAGGGCAAATCCATGCTGTTACACGTTGGACCGTGCGCTGATCGCCTAGCGCGGCATCGCGCGATCCATGCTCTCGGCGCTGCGGCCACCGGGCTCGTAATAAGTCTGGCGGTCTTGGGATACGCACCGGCCGCCTTCGCCGCCGAGAGCTTCGACTACGGTGACGCACCGACTCAATACGACGACAGCACCGACGGACCGGCCCGAGCCCAGCTCGGCGGGCCGCGACTCGGTCAGAGTGTCACCGCGGACGAGATCGAACCGGAGTCTGGTTATCCGGTGAACGCGTCCGAAGCGGCTGACCAGGACGCTGGCGATGACGGGGTGGACGGCTTCGATCCGTATCCGACCGGCCGGTTGGATACGTTCACGACCACGGTGTCCGTTTCTGAGGTGACAGCACCGGCCCACCTCTGCGGCTGGGTCGACTTCGACCTCAGCGGGACCTTCGACGACGTGGAGCGCGCCTGCGTCGAACTGGCCGCCGGCGCCGCCTCGGCCGAGCTGGAGTGGACGACGCGACCGACGACCGCCGGCACGAGCTATGCCCGGCTGCGGATCGGCAGTGACGAGGCCTCCGTGTCCAAGTCGACCGGAGCGAGCAGTGACGGTGAGGTCGAGGACTATCAGGTATCGATCATCGACCCGAAGCCGGAAGCCAGTCCGGAACTCAGTCTCAGCAAGACCGTCGATCTGGCCAAGGTCGGAGCGGTCGGCGAGGAACTGGCCTACACCCTCGAAGCGACCAACTCCGGCGATGTCGCGCTGAGCAACGTCGCCATGTCCGACGAGTTGGTCGGCCTCAGCGAGCTGAGCTGCCAGCCGAGCGCGCCCGCGGAGTTGCAGCCCGGCGACACGCTGGTCTGCACCGCGACCCGAGCGGTCAGCCAGGACGATCTCGACTTCGGCATGATCAGCAATGTGGCGAGGGTGTCCGGGGAGGCTCCTGGCGGCGACACCGACGACGACACCGACGACATCTCGGCGATCGCCGACACCACCGTCGATGCCGTGCAGGAGCCGAGCCTGACGCTGTCAGCCGTCCTCACTTCTGCGAAGGCACGCGCGGGTGACCGGGTTTCGGTGGATTTCACGGCGAAGAACGAAGGCAATGTCACGCTGAAGCGGTTGAAGGTCGTCGGCGACCTCGCCGCGGTGAGCTGTGAGCAGACGAGCCGGACGCTGGCGCCGGGCGGGGAGCTCACCTGTTCGGGCAGCTACCGAGTCAGCAAGGCCGATGCCACGCGCGGTCGCGCAGTCATCGAAACGTCGGTACGCGCCGAGCGGCCCTACGGCGTGCCGTCGCTTTCGGCGGACGACGTCGTGGCCAAGGACGCGGTGCGTCTGGCCGTTGCCAAGCCAGCCCCGAAGCCACCGAGCGGCCCGAAGCCACCGAGCGGCCCGACCGGCGGTGACGACGACGATCCTGAGCGGTTGCCGGAAACCGGCGGCCCGTCCGGGTTGATCGCCGGACTAGGCATCGCCATGTTGATCGGCGGCGTCGTGCTGGTGGCGGCGGGACGTCGGCGTACCTCGATGTCCTGAGGCCGGAGCGATCACGATGACTGCGCGGCGTCCTGGACCGGGATGATCGCCGCATCCTCGAGCAGATCCAGCAGGTCGGGGTCGGAGCGGATCAGCTGGTCGGCCTCCGGAATGGACGGCGCGCCCGTGGTCAGTGACCGGCGGCGACTGCCGCGCCCGACGATCGGCTCGACCTGCACCGCATCATCGACCAACTCCGCCGCCTGAATCTGGCGAACCGCTTCGTCGATCTGGGCCGGGCCGGGCAGCTCCTTGTCACTGACCTTGAGGTCGCGGAATTTCCGCGCTCGAACCAGCACGGTGCCCTCGACGGTGGCGATGGTCTCGTTGTACGCGTTGACCGAGCTCCGCAGTGCGCGGCCCAGTTTGTCGAGCCGATTGCCCATCAGCCCGAGCTTTTCGTGCAACTCCCGACCCAGCCGGAACACTTCCGCGGCGCTTTCGGCGAGAGCGGCCTGCTTCCAGCCGTACGCGACAGCGCGCAGCAGACCGATCAACGTCGTCGGCGTAGCCAGCACCACGTCCCGAGCCGCCGCATAGTCATACAGGTCGGGGATCTGTTCGAGGGCCACCGCGAAGAAGGCCTCGCTCGGCAGGAACAGCACCACGAACTCCGGCGTCTCCGCCGCCTTCCAGTACTGCTTGGACGACAGCTGGTCGATGTGGGTGCGAACGTTCTTGGCGTAGCGGGTCAACGCCTCCGCCCGGCGACCCTCGTCCTCGGTCTCGGCGGCATCCAGGAAGCCGTTGAGCGGGACCTTGGAGTCGACGAACAAATGCTTGCCCTCGGCCAGATTGACCCGCATGTCGGGGCGCATGATGCGATCGTCGGCCTTGGTGGTGTGCTGCAACTCGAAGTCGCAACGCTCGAGCATGCCGGCCAGCTCGGCGACCCGCTTGAGCTGGGTCTCGCCCCAGGAGCCGCGGATCTGCGGCTTGCGGAGCGCGGTCACCAACGCCGCGGTCTCGCGCCGAAGGATCTCCCCGGTGTCCTGCACGTTTTTGACCTGCACCCGCAACTCGGCCGACATCGTCGCGCGTTCTTTCTCGACCTCGGTCAGCCGGGAGCTGAACTTGTCCAGGCTCTCCTTGACCGGCGACATCAACTGCTCGGTGGCCTTGAGCCGCAGCTCGGCCTGGACGTCAGCTGCCTTGCCCTGCCGATCGAGAGTCTCGGCGGAGAGCACCTTGAAGTGATTCAGTAGCGCCTCGCGGTCGTCGGCGATCTCCTTCGCCCGCGCCACCGCCGCATTGCGCTCCGCGCCCGCCTTGGCCACTTCCGCCGACACCTCGGCGGCCTCAGCCTGGGCCGCTGAGGCCTCGGCGCGGGCTTCGGCAATTGCTGATCGGGCGTCGGCCGCGTCGGTGCGGGCCTCCGCCGCCTCGGTCCGTGCGGTCGCGGCGTCACCCTGGGCCCGGGCGATCAGGGTCTGGGAATGAGCCAGGTCCGTCCGGGTCTGAGCCAGCTGGACGTCGATCCGGGCCGAGTCGGTCTCCGTGCGGGCGCGAGCGACCTGCATCCCCGCCAGCACGCCGACAAGCGCGCCGACCACCAACCCGCCGAACAGCGCGACGACTGTCATTCCATCCATGCCCTCGATCTTGCCTGGCTGCACTGACAACCCGCCGTTGCCGCGCGGGAGAGCGGCGCGGACGCCTATTAGGTTTGGGCCCATGGCCGCCCTGAAACACATCGCTGATCTGATCGCCTTCGTCCGGGCGTCCCCGTCGTCGTATCACGCGGCGTTCGAGGGTGCCCGTCGACTGGCGGCGGCCGGTTTCGTCGAGCAGGACGAGGCCAGCGCCTGGGACTCCAGCGCCGGCGGGCACTATCTGGTCCGCGACGGCGCGCTGGTCGCGTGGCGGATCCCGGAGGGGGCCGGCCCGGCAACCGCGTACCGGATCGTCGGCTCGCACACCGACTCGCCGACCTTCAAACTCAAGCCGCGCCCAGACATCGGCGGCTACGGCTGGCAGCAACTCGGGGTCGAGGTCTACGGCGGACCGCTGCTGAACTCCTGGCTCGACCGGGAGCTCGGACTGGCCGGCCGGATCACGTTCAACGACGGTCGAACCGAGCTGGTCCGGACCGGGGCGATCATGCGGATCCCGCAGCTGGCGGTGCATCTGGACCGCGGGGTCAACGACGACGGACTCAAGCTGGACAAGCAGGCCCACACCGCTCCGGTCTGGAGCGTCGGACGCCGCGGACTGAGCGTCCTCGATCATCTGGGGGAGGTGGTGGGCGCCGACCCGGCCGACATCGACGGCTACGACCTGATGGCGTACGACACCCAGCGGCCGGAGGTCTTCGGCCCGCACCAGGAATTCCTCGCGTCGAGCCGACTCGACAATCTCAGCAGCGTGCACGCGAGCCTGGTCGCGATGATCAACTCGGCCGGCGGTCCGGCGGTCGAGCTGATCATCGCGTGTGATCACGAAGAGCTGGGGAGCGAGTCGCGGAGCGGGGCCTCGGGGCCGTTGCTGGCCGACGTGATCACGAGAATCTCGAACGGCCTGGGGGCCAGTCTTGATCAACGGCATCGGGCCCTGGCCGGCTCGATCTGTCTGTCTGCGGATGCCGGTCACGCGATCCACCCGAACTATCCCGGACGCCACGATCCGGCCAACCATCCGCTGCTGAACGCCGGGCCGCTGCTCAAGATCAACGCCAATCAGCGCTACGCCACCGATTCCCACGGCGCCGCCATCTGGCGGCGCGCCTGTCGGACGGCCGGCGTACCCACGCAGGAATTCGTTTCCAACAACGCGTTGCCGTGCGGTTCGACCATCGGCCCGCTGACCGCGACCCGCCTCGGGGTCACCACGGTGGATGTCGGCATCCCGCTGCTGTCCATGCACTCGGCGCGCGAGCTCGCCGGCACCGAGGATTCCCTGATGCTCTCGTCGGCGATGGCCGCCTTCCTCAGCGGCGGTTGAGCGGATTCGGGGTTTGCGGGGCCTCGTCCTCTAGTCTTGTCGCCCGTGGCACTCACTATCGGGATCGTCGGCCTTCCCAACGCGGGTAAATCGACGCTGTTCAACGCCTTGACCCGCAACGATGTGCTGGCGGCTAACTATCCGTTCGCCACCATCGAGCCCAACGTCGGCGTGGTCGGTGTTCCTGATCCGCGGCTGGCCACGCTCGCCGAGGTCTTCCACTCCGAACGCATCGTGCCGGCAACGGTCAGCTTCGTCGACATCGCCGGAATCGTGCGCGGGGCGAGCACCGGCGAGGGCATGGGCAACGCGTTCCTTTCCCACATCCGCGAAGCTGACGCGATCTGCCAGGTCACCCGGGTGTTCACCGATCCCGACGTGACGCACGTGGACGGCGCCGTCAACCCGCCGAGCGACATCGAGACGATAGCCACCGAGTTGATCTTGGCCGACCTGCAGACCGTCGAGAAGGTCCTGCCGCGGTTGGAGAAGGAATCCCGGATCAACAAGGACAAGCTGGCCGCGGTGGCGGCGATCAAGGAGGCGTACGAGGTGCTCAGCGAGGGTCGCGGCATCTTCGCGGCCGGCCTCGATCGGGGTCCGCTACGGGAGCTCTTCCTGCTCACCGCCAAGCCGTTCCTCTTCGTCTTCAACTGCGACACCGATGAGCTGGCCGACGAGGAGCTGAAGGATCGGTTGCGGGTGCTGGTGGCCCCGGCCGAAGCGATCTTCCTGGACGCCAAGATCGAGTCCGAACTCGTGGAGATGGAGCCCGACGAGGCCCGCGAGTTCTTGGCCGAGATGGACATCGACGAGCCGGGCCTCGACGTGCTGGCCCGGGTCGGCTTCGACACCCTCGGCCTCCAGACCTACCTGACTGCCGGGCCGAAGGAGTCGCGCGCGTGGACGATCCCCAAGGGAGCGACGGCGCCCGAGGCGGCCGGGGTGATCCACACCGACTTCCAGAAGGGCTTCATCAAGGCGGAGGTGGTGGGCTTCGAGGATCTGGTCGCTGCCGGTTCGATGCAGGCCGCCAAGGCCAAAGGCCGGGTGCGGCTCGAAGGCAAGGACTACGTGATGGCCGACGGCGATGTGGTCGAGTTCCGCTTCAATGTGTAGGGTCGTCGGATTCGCTCGTCGGCGTTGAGGATTGCTGGTTGCTGGGGTCGAGCTGGTCCGCAGACAGTCCGCACGCGCGCAGACGCTCCGGCCCTTCGGTGAGGGATACGCCTCGTCCACTCAGTGGCACGCTGGGTTGTGATGACACTTCCTGAGACTGATCTGCACCGCATCCGCCTCTGGGCGCGGGAGCGGGTGCCCGAACACCTCTGGGACGACCTGAAGGTCGAGGCCGACGTCTCCGAGCGCCACGTCGACATCGTCGAGGTCCGGCCGTCGTGGAACGGCCGCGAGCACACCCGCTTCCCGATCGCGCGGTTGGGCTACACCAAGGCGACCGGCCTGTGGGCGATCTACTGGCGCGATCGGAACCTCAAGTTCCATGAGTACAAGCGCAAGGGACCGACCACGAATGTCCAGGCGCTCCTCGACCACATCGAGACCAGCGGCGACCCGGTCTTCTGGGGTTAGCGAACGGCTCGTCGACCGTCGATATAGTGGAGGATAATCCCAGTTATATGAGAACTGAGGCGCCGCTCCTCGCTCCGATCTTCCGGTCGGATGGTCAGGCGCGCCTGCTCTCCGCACTGTTGCTCACCGGCGACGAGCCGAGTGTCACCGATCTGGCCAAGCGGGCCAGCCTGGCCTATCCGACGGTGCACCGCGAGGTCGCGCGCCTGGTCGACGCTGGCATCCTGACCGAGCGGCAGGTGGGCCGCACCAGACTGATCCGCGCTAACGTCGAGAGCCCACTGGTGGACCCGTTGCGCGAGATCCTCACGGTGGCGACCGGCCCGGTGGTGATGCTGGCCGAGGAGCTTGGCCGCGTCGACGGGATCTAGTCGGCGTTCTTCTACCGCTCGTTCGCCGCGCGGATGCTCGGGGCGCCGGCCCGGCACCGCACGACATCGACGTCATGGTCCTTGGTGAGCCCGACGTGGACGCGGTCTACGAGGCCTGCACCCGGGTCGGGGCGCCGTGCACCGTCCCGTGAACCCGACGATCCTCGCCCCGGAGGAGTTCGCGGTTCCTCCGGTTTCCTGCACAACGTGCGCAGCGGCCCGGCGGTCGCGGTGATCGGGGAACTGCCGTGGCGCTGACTCCGCTCACCCGCGTCCAGCAGGCGACCGTCCTGGCGCTGGTCGAGGCGCGACGTCTCGATGTCGTGCCCGCAGACCTCGCGCGTGCGACCTCGTTCGTGCGCCAGGCCGAGGAGCGCCTGGACCAACTGCCGCTGCTCTCCAGTGTCGTCGCCAAATACGGCATTGCCTACGACGCCTGTCACGACAAGGGCGAGGCGCCGCTGGCGGCGTACGGCTTCCGGACGACCAATAGTCCCGGCCAGCACGACGCGCTCCGTGATCACCAACGACCACTGAACCCGGCGTGATCGTTCCGCTTCAATAGTGATCTGATGCATCGTTAGCGCCATCAAATGATGCTATTGTCGATGCATGCGTACGACGTTGAATCTTGATGATGAGCTCCTCCGCCGCGCCTCCGAGCTGACCGGGAGCACAGAAAGAGCCACCCTGGTGAGACTTGGCCTCGAGGCGCTGATCACGCGCGAGAGTTCACGTCGCCTCGCCGCTCTCGGCGGCAGTGATCCGCAGGCAACGTCGGTGCCGCGCCATCGCCCTTCGGCATGATCCTGGTCGACACCTCCATCTGGATCGACCATCTGCATCGATCCGATGCCACGCTCT
Organism: uncultured Actinomycetota bacterium; assembly: GCA_963731295.1. Classification (GTDB taxonomy): domain Bacteria; phylum Actinomycetota; class Actinomycetes; order Propionibacteriales; family Propionibacteriaceae; genus Microlunatus. The sequence continues at coordinate 1,085,721 of CAVSUP010000001.1, read as the reverse complement.
CCGAGCTCCTGAACGAGGCGCAGGTGTGTGCTCACCCGTTGGTCATCGGCGAGTTGGCGCTCGGATCCCTGCGAGATCGCACGACGATCCTTGAGTTGCTCGCTGATCTCCCGAGTACGCCAGTGGCAACGCACGCGGAAGTTCTCGCTTTCGTGGATTCGAAGATCCTCTACGGCATCGGCTTGAGCTTGGTCGACGCCCACCTCCTGGCGGCACTACGCCTGAGTCCATCCGATCGGCTCTGGACGCGCGACCGAAGACTTCGCCAGGCAGCTGGCAAGCTCAACGTCTCAGCCAATCTGCCCGCGTGAGCACGCCCGACCGTGACGGTTGATCAGCGCCGCGATGCGGTCGTGTTCAGGTTCAACGCTTACAGCCGTTGGTGGTCGAAGCCTTGCCCTAGGGACGGGCCGTCCGGAGTGAGAGCCTCGCCGGGCCGGAACAGCCCGACCCGACGTGGCGTGTCGTCAGAGCGTACGGGTGGACACGATGAACGGGGCAGCTGCCTGCAACACCTTCCCCTTGGAGGCCGGGGTCTCGAAGGCGCCCTGGTAGACGCCACCCTCGGCCTTCTTCTTCAGCAGGTTGCCGATCACGGCCGCATGCCGGGCTTCGACGCCAAAGATGCTGGCCGCGGCCGCGAGCAGAGCCTTCTCCTTGAACAGCGAAGGAGCAGCACCCAGGTAGGCCTGGACGCCGAGGTTCTCGAAGACGTACGCCGTCTCCAGGAACGAGTCGGCCGTCTTGAACGACTTGCCGAAGTCGACCTGCGGAGCCGGAACCGGGGTTCCACCGACTTTGCCGATGGTGTCCTTGAGGGCCCAGACGTGGGTCTCCTCGTCTTTCTGGATCACCCGCAGATAATGTCCGGCCTTGCCGTGTACTTTGCCGGCCCGGTTGCCCTGGCGGTAGAACTCCGCCTCCAGGTATTCCAGGGTCAACGCGTAGTTGAGGACGTCCAGCGGGGACTCGAAGTCTTTGCCTTCCGCATACGCCCATTTGGCACCGAGCATATCCAGAGCGATCGCGCCCGGAATCACGGCAGCGGCTCCCTTGATCAGGTCCCGTCGATTAATAGTCATTGTCGTCGTCCTCCCTTACTTCTTGATGAACGTCGTGGCGGCCTTGAGCACCTGGCTCATGGACATGTGCTTTTCGAAGGGCGACGGGAAGGGGTTACCACCCAACAGATCGGCGACGATGGCGGCGTGCCGCGACTCCACCCCGGCGATGGCGGCTGCCGCCTTGAGGATGTCCGGATCATCGATCCGTGGCACCTGACCGTGGTAGGCCGTGACACCCAGTTCCTCGAAGGCCGAAGCCGTCGTCAGGAACTTCTTTTTGTTGGTGAAGGTGCCGTCCGGGTACTGGAATTTCGGCGAGCTGACAGGCTTCCCGCCCATGGCTTTGATCGTCTTCGTCACTGCGGTCACGTGCTCCTGCTCGTGGTCGCGGATGGGCTCGACGAGTTCGCGGGCCCGCCCGGTCAGGACGCCGCCCTTGAGGCCCTGGGTGTAGAAGTCGGCCTCCAGGTACTCCAACGTCAACGCGTAGTTCAAGATCTCCAGATCATTGTGTGAGGCGTCCGCAAAGGCTCGGGGGTCCTTGCGAGTAGAGACCGCCAGGGTGGTGCCGGCGCCGATGATGGCCGCCATCTTGACGAAGTTCCGGCGAGCCTTCTCGTCCCGGAACTTGATCACCGGCTTGCCGTCGAAGACGGCCGGAGAGTTGTTGGCCGACGCGTTCGGCGTCGTAAGGTCCGTGTCGTTCATGTTTCATCTTTCTGTCGAGGCATTCGCTGTGAACTGACGGTTCGCTCCGTGTGCTTGGCGTCGTCCTCCTTCCTCGGGGCGTGTGAGACGGGTAAATCAAGGGGCCCTACTTCAGCGGTTCGGCCCTGGCCTGGACGACGATCCGGAAGATCGGGTTTCCCTCCGGATGGCAGGCGAACAAGGTGAGTTCCCGGGAACCGTCCTTGTTGGGTTGGCGCACCACGAAGTCCTTGAACTTTGCTTCCCGGACGATGGTGGTCTTGAACACCTGGTAGGTCGTCGACCGGTGGCCGTAGCTGATGATGATCTTGTCCCCGGTCCGCAGTTCGTCGAGCTCCTTAAAGGGCTGCGTGTGGGTGTTGCGATGCCCAGAAAGCACCGAGTTTCCTTCACTGCCAGGCATCGGGGTGCCGGGCCAGTGGCCGGGTCCCCGGTTCAACGTCTTCTCGTAGACGCCCTCGCCGTACTGCGCGCTCAACCCGACCGACGGAATCGTGATCCGACCGAGCTTCTGATAGGGCCCGGGCACGGTCTTGACCTTGCCGACATTCGCCGAGACGGGGATGTCGTAACCACGCCCGTCCGCACCAGAAACGGTTGCGGCCAGCTCACGAACTGAGTCGGCGGTTGGCCCAGGATCCTCGGTCGCCGCCGGCGGCCCAGGGGACTCGAGCCGTTCGAAGATGGTGGACGGTGCTGCGCTCGCCTCGACGGTCGCCCGGTGGTTCTTGATCACAAGCGGGATCGCCACGCATACGGCGATCACGGCCAGCAGGATCAAGATCCGCTTCAGCAAGATCTCGACGGCTCCGGCCTCCCCGATCGGCTGCTTCGCTCGCGTCATCGTCGTCGGACCTCCCTGGTTGTCCACCGTGACCTGCGGGAGGACAATTGACGGCCGGCCCGGCAGAACCTGTGTGTCTAGTTCGCAACGCTCGGTCACAACGGATTGCCCAAATGGCTGTGTAATTAGGGGGCCGAGCACGACCGTCAGCGGCGAGCCAGCAGAGCGGGCGTCATCTCCAGCGGCATCTCCTTGGAAACGGCGTCACCGAACACCGTTTCGGCGTTAGGCTCGTGGCTGTGATGGATCACGTCGGCTTGCAGGTTGAGGACGTCGATGCCGCGTCTGCGTTCTATGTCCGGGTGTTCGCCGCGATCGGGGTCACCGAAGCGATGCGGGTGGGCGGTCCGGAGGATCGGGCGGTCGGGCTCGCCGGCCCGGACGGGTTCCCGCACCTGTGGCTCGGCCTTGCGGTTGATCATGGTGTTCGGCCCATCCACCTTGCGCTGACCGCACCCTCGCGCGCCGCCGTTGACGCCGTACACGTTGCGGCCGTTGAGGCTGGTGCCGAAATCTTGCACGAACCTCGGGTCTTTCCGGAGTATCACGAGGGCTACTACGCGGTCTTCTTCCGCGATCTCGATGGGAACAACGTCGAGGCCGTGTCCCATGCACCCGAGGGCATGCCCGGCTGAATGAGCCGCTCGGCCGCGCGCGCCCACTACAGTGCGGGGGTGATCGAGCCCGAGGGAATGCGAATCGGGATCGGGCACGACATCCACCGGCTGGTGCCCGGCGGGCGGCTGGTGCTCGGTGGCGTGCCGATTCCGTACGACCGGGGCTTCGACACCCATTCCGACGGAGACGTGCTCAGCCACGCCTTGGTGGACGCCATGGCCGGGGCGATCGCCGACGGTGATCTGGGCACCCATTTCCCCGAGGACGACCCGGACGCTGACGAAGCGCGCAGCCTGGACTTCGTGGCGGCTTTTGCCGAGATCCTGCAGAACCGGGGTTACCGGGTGGTGTCGGTCGACAGCTTCGTCGTCCTCGGTCCGGTCCGGCTCCGGCCGCATTTGGCGGCGATGCGAGCCAACGTGGCCGACGCGTTGAGCCTGCCGGTCGACCGGGTGTCGGTGAAGGCCCGGTCCAACGACGGCCTCGGGCTCGAGGGGACCGGGGAGGCAGCGAGCGCCACTGCCGTCGTCTTGGTGCAGCGGCCCGAATGGCCACCACCCGGAATCGCCGACGACGCCGCGGGATAAGTTGGCCGGACTCGCTGCTCGGCCGACTGGGCCACGCTTGACACGATGGGACAGGTTGTTTCTCGATGATCGACAAGGACGTCGCCGCCGGAGGCTCGGCACTCTCGATCCAGGGCAAGTTGCTGCCTCGCTTCGACGAGATCCTGACTGCGGACGCACTCGATTTCGTGGCCGACCTGACCCGCCGTTTCGGAGCCCGGCGGGCCGAGATGCTGCAGGCCCGCGCCGATCGCTATGCGACCGGCAGCCCCGGTCGCCAGCTGGCGTTCCGCGAAGACACCGCGAAGATTCGCCACGATCCGAGCTGGCGGGTCGCCTCTCCGGGTCCGGGGCTCGCGGATCGACGATGCGAGATGACCGGACCGACGAATCGCAAGATGGTGATCAACGCCCTCAACTCGGGTGCTCTGGCCTGGATGGCCGATTTCGAGGACGCCACCGCACCGAACTGGTTCAACGTCGTCGACGGTCAGATCAACCTGTATGACGCCATTCGCCACCAGATTGACTTCACTGACGAGCGAGGCAAGCGGTACGAGGTGGGCGAAACCACACCGACGATCATGGTGCGACCCCGCGGCTGGCACCTCGACGAGCATCACCTGACTCTGGACGGGGTGCCCGTCCCGGGCGCCTTCGTCGATTTCGGGCTGTACTTCTTCCACAACGCGCAGACCCTGATCAACAACGGCGTCGGCCCATACTTCTACCTGCCGAAGATGGAATCCCACCTCGAGGCTCGGCTGTGGAACGACGTCTTCAGCTACGCGCAGGAACGTCAGGAAATCCCGTACGGCACGATCCGGGCCACCTGCCTGATCGAGACCACGTCGGCTGCCTTCGAGATGGAGGAGTTCCTCTACGAGTTGCGTGATCACTCGGCCGGGCTTAACGCCGGACGCTGGGACTACATCTTCTCGATGATCAAGAACTTCGCCGAAGACGAAGATCATCTGCTGCCCGATCGCAGCCAGGTGACGATGACCTCGCCGTTCATGGCCGCGTACGCCAACCTGCTGGTAAAGACCTGCCATGCTCGCGGCGCCCACGCCATGGGCGGGATGGCAGCGTTCGTGCCCAGCCGGAGCAATCCTGACGCGACGAAGGCTGCTCTGGAGAAGACCGCGGCCGACAAGACGCGCGAAGCAGAAGCCGGTTTCGACGGCTCGTGGGTCGCACACCCCGGGCTGGTCCAGACCTGTATCGAGGCGTTCACCCGGGTCCTCGGCGAGCGGGACAACCAGCTGGACAAGCAGCGCGACGACGTCGTGGCCGCGGCCGAGGAACTCATCGACGTCAGCACCGCCCCGGGGTCGGTGACCCTGGCCGGGATGCGGACCAATGTGCGGGTGGGCTTGGAGTACCTGGCGGCCTGGATCGGGGGCGCCGGGGCCGTGGCGATCGACAACCTGATGGAGGACGCGGCGACCGCGGAGATCTCCCGGATGCAGGTCTGGCAGTGGATTCGCCACGGGGCGACGCTCGACGACGGCACGACGGTGACCCTGCTGCTGGCCAAGCAGATCCTCGACGAGGAGTCCGCCCGGTTGGCGGAGAATGCGGATGATCAGACCAAAGCGCTGATCGCCGCAGGCAAAGAGGTCTTCGAGGAGACCTGCCTGGTGTCTCAATGGCCCCAGTTCTTCACCAATTATGCCTACGAGACCTACCTCGTCGGCTGACTTGGTGACCGCCTGGACCAGTCTGCGACACGACGAAGCAGAGACCAGAGCAGCGCGGCTGGTCATCGAGAAGACGATCATCGAGCTGGATCTGACCGATCCGTCGGCCGAGCATTTCGGTTCCCGGACGACCATCCGATTCGACAGCTCGGGGCTGGAGACGTTCTGCGACTTCCGGGGCGCGGAATTGTTGTCGGTCGAGCTCAACGGACACCTGCTGTCGCCGGACTGCTGGCACCATGGACGCCTCCGACTCAGCGGCCTGGAGTCGTCGAACACCTTGATCGTCCTTGGCCGGATGGCCTTCTCCTCCAGTGGGGAAGGACTGCACCGGCACGTCGATCCCTCCGACGGCCAGACCTATCTCTACGCGATGTCGTTCCTCGACGCGGCCCCCACCTGGTTCGCCTGCTTCGATCAGCCGAATCTGAAGAGCAGCTACGAGATCATCGTGTCGGCGCCGGAGCACTGGACCGTCCTCGGCAACGGTCCGAGTGTGGCGACCGCACCCGGGCACTGGACGATCAGCCAGGACAAGCGGCTGGCCAGCTACTTCGTCACGCTCGTGGCCGGCCCGTACGTCTCGGTCCGCGATGATCATCGAGGCATCCCGCTCGGCCTGCACGCCCGCGCGTCGCTTCATGACCAACTGCTGGAATCCGCCGAAGACGTGATCATGGTCACCAAGCAGGCCCTCGACTACTATCAGGCCGCGTTCGGCATGCGTTATCCGTTCGACGAATACCACCAGGCTTTCGTGCCGGACTTCAACGCCGGTGCCATGGAGAATCCGGGCTGCGTGACGCTGCGCGATCAGTTGATCTTCCGAGGTCGGGCGACGCGAGCCGATCGGACGAGGCGGGCGGGCGTGATCGCCCACGAGATGGCCCATATGTGGTTCGGTGACCTGGTCACCATGCGCTGGTGGAATGACCTGTGGTTGAACGAGTCGTTCGCGGAGTATCTGGCGCAGCGCTGCTGCAGCGACGCGACCGAGTATCCGGCCTGGACCGAATTCGGCATCGTGCGCAAGGACTGGGGATCGGTCGCCGACCAATCGCCGTCCACCCATCCGGTGGCGGCCAACGGGGCGCCCGATGCGGCGTCGGCCCTGCAGGATTTCGACGGGATCTCCTACGCCAAAGGGGCCGCGGTGTTGAAGCAACTCGTCCAGTTCCTCGGCGACGAGGCGTTCCTCACCGGCCTCCGGAGCTATTTCGACGAGTTCGCCTATGGCAATGCCGAGTTCGCCGATCTCATTCGGCACTGGGCGGTCGCTTCCACCGCTGACGGTGACCAGGGATCGGCCGATCTGCAGAGCTGGGTCGATGTCTGGCTGCGGACCTCCGGGATGGACACCATCGACGTCAAGGGCTCGCCGCAACAGTTCACGATCAACAAGCGCTCTCGGCCCGATGCGCCGGATCGACCGCACCGGATCGCGGTCGGCGAGGTCGACTGCGCCGGTTCGATCGCCGCGAAGCACGAGGTGACGATCGCGGCTGAACCGGTGGCCATGGCCGGGCAACCGGACTCGGTGTTGATCCTGCCCGACGTCACCGATGCGACCTGGGCGAAGATCAGGTTCGGAGACGACGGCTGGGATCGGATTGCTGCGGTGCTCGGCGGGCTCACGGATGAACCGGCTCTGGTGGTGATTCACAACGCTCTGCGGGACAGTGTCCGCGACGCCGACCTCGACCCGGTCCAGGCGCTCGAGCTGCTCTCGGTCAGCCTGCCGATCATGACCTCGGAGGTCACTCTCACGCAGCTGATGATCTTTGCGGCTGATCAGCTGGCCGGGCCGTACGCGGCTGTGCCCGACCGAGCACTCCGGCTGGCCACCGTGATGGGCATTGGCACGGCGATCCTGGAAACGAGCGAACCGGGGTCCGATCGCCAGCTGACAGCCTTCCGCAGCTGCCTCCGAGCCAGCGTCGATGATCAACTCCTGCGTCGCTGGTACGCCGGCGACGAGCTCCCCGACGGTCTCTTGCTGGATCCTGAGCTGCGCTGGGGTCTGGTGCGGCGCATCGTGAGCCTGACCGGTGACCGCGAGCTGCTCGAGGCGGCGTTGTTCGCGGACCGAAGTGCGGCCGGGCGGACTCACGCGGCGCGGGCGCGGGCCTCGATTCCCACCCCGGAGGCCAAGGAAGCCGCATGGCGGTTGCTGATGGAACCCTCCGCACTCAGCGCGTACGAGCTGTATGCGACCGCCGAGGGGTTCTTCGACCCGGCCCAGTCGGCGTTGACCGCGGAGTACGTGGCGCGCTACTTCGCCGAGATCAAGGGGACCGCAGGTTTCCGCTCGGGCTGGGTGCTGGGCGGAGTGGCGTCCCGCGCCTACCCCGCCGATGCGGCGACGGCCGAGACGCTCCGGCTCGCCGAAGCGGCCCTGTCAGATGAGCTCGCCCCACCGGTACGACGTTCGCTGATCGACGAGACTGACAAGCTGCGTCGCGCCGTCGCTTCGCTGACCCGCTTCAGCTGACCGAGCCCAACCTGATTTCGCGACACTCGTTACGGTCAGCGGCTCGTGGAGCGCGCGTTGGCGCAGCCCGTGTCGCGGAATCAGGGTGCCTCACTTATCCACAGCTTCCGGAGCGTCCGCAGTGGTATCCACAGATCTCGATTCGAGCGGACGATTCGCGCCGACATCCGCAAACTCCAGACGTGAAATCACGTAACGGGATCGAGCCCCTCCTCCGTCGTTCGGGCGGAGTTATCGCCCGCCGCCACCACCCTGAGCTGCGGACGAGCCTCGACCACCTGATCCGCTGCGGCCAGTTGGTCGCGGTCCTGCCCGGGGTCTATGCCACACCGGACCGCGCCGGCGATCCCGATGTGCGGATGCGGGCGGCCATGGCCCGATACCCGGATGCGGTGATTCTCGGCGCCGCGGCCGCCCGAGCCACCTATTGGCCGGACATTCCTCTTGGCGCGATCGACGTTGCCGTGTCCACGGCAGTGCCTGCTCGTCCTGGCATCACATTCTCACGCCGCCGGGTGCCTCCCGAGCTGGTGGTCGAAGGCCGGGGACTGCGGGTCAGCTGCCCGGCACTGACCGCCATCGATCTGGCGACGTTCGAGTGCGCCGACGCGATCGACCTCGCCTTGCGGACGCGGACCGCCACGCTGGACGGCATGTACGAAGCACTTCGACTCACACCCAACCGGCCGGGCAACATCGATCGGCGCAAGCTTCTGATCGACTCCAGGCATGAGCCCTGGTCGGCGGCGGAGCGAATCTCCCATCGAGCCGTCCGGGCCGCTGGACTCACCGGATGGCATACCAACTGGCCGGTCGTGGTCAACGGGCTGCGCTATTTCATCGATATCGCCTTTCCAGCCCAGCGACTGGCGATCGAGATAGACGGACGACTCCACGAGACCATCGAAGACCTCTTCCAGTCCGACCGAGTGCGGCAGAACGCGCTGGTGCTCGCGGGTTGGCGCGTCATCCGGTTCACTTGGGAGATGGTCCGGGACCATCCCGAGGTCATGATCGCGACGATCCGAAACCTGATTCTGCGACGCCAGTGATCACGACACGCCGTGCTCAGCGCGCCTGGCATTAACCAGCGCTGCGAAATCAGGTTTCTTAGACCAAGGACCAGGCTTCGGTGAGCACGTGGCGGAGGATCCGCTCGATCTCGTCGAACTCCGCCTGACCACAGATCAGCGGGGGAGCGACCTGGACGACGGCGTCGCCGCGGTCGTCGGCCCGGCAATACAGCCCGTTCTCGAACAGTGCGCCCGAGACGTAGCCCCGCAGGATCCGCTCGGAATCGGCTCGGTCGAAGGTCTCCTTGGTGTGCTTGTCGCGGACCAGTTCGATCCCGTAGAAGTAGCCGTCGCCGCGGATGTTGCCGACGATCGGCAGATCGTAGAGCTTCTCCAGCGTCTGGCGGAACGGATTCTCGTTGCGGCAGAACGTTGCCGAGCAGGTCCTCGCGCTCGAAGATGTCCAGGTTGGCCAAGGCCACCGCACACGACACCGGATGGCCACCGAAGGTGTAGCCGTGCGGGAATACGGCGTCCCCCCGGCCGAACGGCTCGAAAACCCGGTCGGAGATGATCGCCGCACCCAGCGGCGAATAGCCCGACGTGAGCCCCTTGGCGCTGGTGATGATGTCGGGCTGGTAGTCGAACTTCTGCGCCCCGAACATCGTGCCGAGTCGGCCGTACGCGCAGATCACCTCGTCCGACACCAACAGCACGTCGTAGGTGTCGCAGATCTCTCGGACCCGCTCGAAGTAGCCGGGGGGCGGCGGGAAGCAACCGCCGGCGTTCTGTACCGGCTCGACGAAGACCGCGGCCACCGAGTCCGGTCCTTCATCGAGGATGGCTTCCTCGATCCGATTGGCCGCCCAGAGCCCGAACTGCTTCTCATCGTGCTCGAACTGCACCGGTGCCCGGTAGAAGTTGGTGTTCGGCACCCGGAAGGTGCCCGGGACCAGGGGCTCGAACGGGTGCTTGAAGCCCGGCACCCCGGTGATCGACAGCGCGCCCTGCGTCGTGCCGTGGTACGCGATCGCGCGGGAGATGACCTTGGTCTTGTACGGCTTGCCGATCAGCTTGAAGTACTGCTTGGCCACCTTCCAGGCCGTCTCCACCGACTCGCCACCGCCGGAGGAGAAGAACACCTTGTTCAGGTCGCCCGGCGCCTCGGCGGCGAGTCGATCAGCCAGCTCGATGGCCTTCGGGTGGGCGTAGGACCAGATCGGGAAGAAGGCCAGCTTCCGGGCCTGGGCGGCCGCAGCCTGGGCGAGTTCCTCCCGTCCGTGGCCGGCCTGGACCACGAAGAGTCCGGACAAGGCGTCGAGGTAACGCTTGCCGTTGGTGTCCCAGATGTAGGCGCCCTCGCCGCGCTCGATGGTCGGCACCGGGTTGGTGGCGTAGGTCGACATCCGGGTGAAGTGCATCCACAGGTGGTCGGCGGGGTTACTGGTTGGCTGCTGGGTGGGTGCCGTGGTGGTGGAGGTCATCTGGTTCCCCATTCGTAGGACTGTTTCGAAAGCTTGAGGTAGACGAACGACTCGGTGGTGCGGACGCCGGGAATGGTGCGGATCTGGCTGTTCAGCAGCATGACCAGGTGATCATCGTCCTCGCAGACGACCTCGACCAGGATGTCGAACGAGCCGGCGGTGATCACCACATAGTCGACCTCGTCCATCGCGGCGAGCGCATCGACGATCGGGTCCAGTGACCCTTCGGCCTTGATGCCGATCATCGCCTGACGCCGGAATCCCAGTTGCAGGGGATTGGTCACGGCGACGATCTGCATGACGCCGGTGTCGACCAGCCGGTTGACCCGCTGCCGGACGGCCGCTTCCGACAGGCCGACGGCCTCGCCGATCTTGGCGTACGTCCGGCGCCCGTCCTGCTGGAGCTGCTCGATGATCGCCTTCGAGATGCGATCGAGCGGCGTCGACTGCGTCTGCGTCCGGACCGACACGGCCTTCTGACCGTTCCGTCAACGGACGTGACTGGTAGAGGCATTGTCGTGCTGGGACACGGTCCGATAATCGCAGCGTCCGGCCTAGTTTGGCAAGTGAATCAGTTGTGGAAACAAGACCGAAACACCGAAAACCTTGCCAAATCGGTGCCAGACTGCGATAAACGTATCGGCGGCTGTTCCGCAGTCGCGCAGAGATCCGCAGCACCCGTCCGGGCCGTCAGGGCGTCCGTTAGTGGAGGGAGTTCGTGATACGCTACGCATCAGTGCAGGCCGGGCGCCTGCCCTTCGACAGGCTCAGGGATCGAATCGGGGATTGCGATCCGCGGCGGCGGCGTTCGGGGGACCCGCAGTCGGTCCAGGTTTCGGCCGTCGATCGTTCCTGGCGGGCGCGGGACTGCTCGGCACGGCGGCGGCGCTCAGCGCCTGCGGCGTACCCGGGCATCAAGGTGACGGACTATCAGCCGGTGGCTGACGTCTCCGACTCCGACAAGCCGCTGAACTGGTCCAACTGGCCGTTCTACATCGACGTGGCCGAGGACGGATCGACCGATCCGACCACGCTCGAGCAGTTCACCGAGAAGACCGGGATCGAGGTCAACTACACCGAGGACGTCAACGACAACGACGAGTACTTCGCCAAGATCCAGCCGCAGCTCACCGGCGGCCAGGCCGATCGCGGCCGACGTGTTCTGCGTCACCGACTGGATGGTCGGCAAGCTTATCCGGCTCGGCTTCTGCGCACCGCTCGATCACGCCAACATCCCCAACCTCAAGAACCTGCGCGCCGATCTGCGCGAAGTGAGCTTCGACCCGGGCCGCAAGTACTCGGTGACCTGGCAGTCCGGCCTCGCCGGGATCGCGGTCAACCCGGCCAGCCTCGGTGGCCGGAAGGTCACCTCGATGGGCCAGTTGCTCACCGACCGTGATCTTCGCGGCAAGGTCACCTGCCTGACCGAGATGCGCGACACGGTCGGGCTGACCATGATGGAGCTCGGCTTCGATCCGGCCGACTTCACGATGGACCAGTTCGACAAGGCCATCGCCATGTTGCAGGACGCCGTCGACTCCGGTCAGATCCGCCGCTTCACCGGCAACGACTACGGCGCCGATCTCGTGCAGGGCAATGTCTCGGCGTGCGTCGGCTGGACCGGCGACGTGGTGAGCCTGCAGGCCGACACCCCGGATCTGGAGTTCATCGTGCCCGACGCCGGATGCACGATCTGGAGCGACAACTACGTGATCCCGATCCGCAGCCCGCGGAAGAAGAACGCCGAGACCTTGATCAACTTCTACTTCGAGCCGGAGATCGCGGCCCTGGCGGAGGACTACATCAACTACATCTCCCCGGTCGACGGCGACGGCCAAGGCGATGGAGGAGCTCGATCCGGACGCTGCTGGAGAACCCGCTGGTCTTCCCGACACAGGAGACCTTCGCCAAGGCCAAGGTCTTCAAGGGCCTGACCGAGGACGAAGAGAACTACTGCAACCGAGCCTTCGCGAAACTGACAGGGGCGTGAGCCGACCATGACTGCCACCAGCACGACGCAGCCGGAACCTCGACACGCCCGGCTGAGACCGATGCCGCCAGCGGCCTGGAGATCCGCGGCCTGCACAAGCACTACGGCAGCTTCCGGGCCGTCGACGACATCTCGCTGTCGGTCCCCGAGGGCCGGTTCTACGCGCTGCTCGGCCCGTCGGGCTGCGGCAAGACGACCACGCTGCGGATGGTCGCCGGACTGGAGGAGCCGACCGCCGGTCAGATCCTGATCGGCGGCGACGACATCGCCCACAAGCGGCCCTACCAGCGGCCGGTGAACACCGTCTTCCAGAGCTATGCGCTCTTCCCGCACATGACGATCTTCGAGAACGTCGCCTTCGGCCTGCGGCGGCGCAAGGAATCCGACATCGACCGCCGGGTGAACGAGATGCTCGAGCTGGTCGAGATGCAGCATCTGGCCAAGCGCAAGCCGACCCAGCTCTCCGGCGGTCAGCAGCAGCGGATCGCCGTCGTCCGGGCCCTGGTCAACAAGCCCAAGGTGCTGCTGCTCGACGAGCCGCTCGGCGCTCTGGACCTCAAGCTGCGCCGGCAGATGCAGCTCGAGCTGAAGCGGATCCAGACCGAGGTCGGGATCACCTTCATCCACGTCACCCATGATCAGGAAGAGGCCATGACCATGGCCGACACGATCGCCGTGCTGAACAAGGGCAAGGTCGAGCAGATGGGCGCGCCGGTCGAGCTCTACGAGAATCCGCGGACCGCGTTCGTCGCCGGCTTCCTCGGCCAGACCAACCTGCTGTCGGTCAACGTGCTGAGCCGGGACGACGACATCATCAAGGTCGACTTCCACGGCGTCACGCTCTGGCCCTGCCGACCGAAGCGGATGTCGGCCAGCGGCACGGCGGTCGAGGCCGGCGTCCGCCCGGAGAAGATCCAGATCGCCGACCTCGGTCAGTCGCCCGACACCATGAACAGCATCGACGGCATGATCATCGACGCCTCGTTCATCGGCGTCTCGACCCAGTACGTGGTGCGCTCGCTGGCCGACCCTGAGGAGGAGCTCACGGTCTTCAGCCAGAACAGCGCCACCGAGCTGCGCCGGGTCGGTGACCGGGTCAGCCTCTACTGGCATCCCGAGCACACCTTCGGACTCCACGAAGGCGCCTGGAAGGAAGCCGAAGCCGCCGAGGTCGCTTCATGAGTCTCGCCGGCTGCGGAGGTCCGATGAGCACGTCGCCGCACCGCGGGAACGGCGGCGCCGCCGCCGCCCGAGCCGGGCACCTCGAAGAAGCTGACGCCGTACTTCCTGCTGTTGCCCATGGGGCTGGTGCTGATCATCTTCTTCGTGCTGCCGATCCTCACCCTGCTGAACAGCTCGCTGACCAGCGGCGGCCGGGAGAAGGGCTACACGTTCACCTTCGCGTTCGGCAACTACTGGGATGTCTGGACCGAGTACTGGCCGCAGTTCCTGCGCTCGTTCGTGTACGCGGCGTTCGCCACCGTGCTGGCCATCCTGATCGCCTACCCGCTCGCGTACACGATCGCCTTCAAGGTGAGTGCCCGGATCCGGCCGATCCTGCTCGTGCTGGTCATCGCGCCGTTCTTCACCAGCTTCTTGATCAGGACGCTGGCCTGGACCACGGTGCTCGCCGACGACGGCCCGGTGGTCAGCGTCTTCCGCGCCGATCAAGCTGTTGGCGCGTGACCGATCTGGTGGGGCTGACCAGCGACGGGCGGGTGCTGGCCACGCCGCTGGCGGTGATCCTCGGCCTGACCTACAACTTCCTGCCCTTCATGACGTTGCCGCTCTACGGCTCGCTGGAGAAGCAGGACCGATCGCTGGTCCAGGCGGCCGGCGATCTGTACGCGAGCTCGTGGAGCAGCTTCTGGAAGATCACCTGGCCGCTGTCGCTGCCCGGGCGTGGTCTCGGGCACCCTGCTGACCTTCATCCCGGCCGCCGGTGACTACGTCAACGCCACCTTCCTCGGCTCGATGCGGGAGTCGATGTCGGGCAACGTCATCGATGCGCTGTTCCTGCGGGTCAGCGACTACAACCACGCTGCGGCGCTGTCGATCTCGCTGATGGCGGCGATCGTCGCCCTGGTGATCTTCTACGTACGCCGCGCCGGAACGGAGGACCTGGTCTGATGGCCGTCACCACTCCGCACCGAGACGGTGGCCGCCGGCGGCACCGGCAGCCCGATGCGGCGCCAAGGACCCGGCCGAGCCGCTGGGTCAAGGACCACCTGGTCACCTTCTTCGGGATCCTGGCCCTGGTCTACATGTTCATCCCGATCATCGTGGTGATCGTCTTCTCCTTCAACAAGCCCGAGGGCTCGTTCAACTACACCTGGAACCAGTTCTCCTTCGATGCCTGGCTGCATCCCTGCGCCGTCGAGGGGATGTGCGCTTCGGTGCTGCTGAGCCTCAAGATCGCGGTGCTGTCCACGCTGGCCGCGACGGTGATCGGCACCATCGCCGCCTTCGGGCTGGTCCGGCACAACTTCACGGGCAAGGGCCTGGCCAACATCTTGATCTTCGTCCCGATGGCCACCCCCGAGGTGGTCGCCGGTTCGTCGCTGCTGGTGCTGTTCGTCAACCTCGGCTTCCCGCTCGGCCAGACGACGATCTGGATCGCGCACACGGTGTTCTGCCTGAGCTTCGTGGTCGTCACGGTCAAGGCCCGGCTGGTCGGCATGGATCCCCGACTCGAACAGGCCGCTCAGGATCTCTACGCCAACCGGACGCAGACGTTCCTGCCGGATCACCCTGCCGTTGATCATGCCGGGCGTGGTCGGTGCCGCGATGCTGTCGTTCTCGCTGTCCTTCGACGACTTCATCATCACCAACTTCAACTCCGGTTCCGAAGTCACCTTCCCGATGTTCGTCTGGGGCGCGGCCAAGAAGGCGCTGCCGCCGCAGATCAACGTGGTCGGCACGGCGATGCTGGTCATCGCGCTGCCGCTGACCATCCTCGGCCGGCTGATCAGCGAGCGCCGGGCGCAGTGAGGCCGGCGATGAACCGAAGCCTGTCTCGTTCGGCCGAGCTGAACGGCAGCAGGGCGCTGATCGACGAGCACGGTCCACCCTTCTGGCGATGCCATCGGCGACGATCCTCAGGTAATGGCAAGGATTCGCCGGGCTACTCGCTGCACCAGCACGTGGCCAGATGAAGGATGTCGCCACCGGCGATCGGGGGCTCTTCGCGAGGCGTGGCACCGGATGATCGGCGGTCTCGACGGCTAGGCTGACGGCGGTTCGACGACATCACAATCATGTTGCGTGTCGCCCCGGACATCGCCGCAAGACTTGCGGTTGTTAGTTTGGTGGCCTAGAACTGTTTCATTGTGCGGATTCTCAGGTTCGCGCACAAAATGCGCCTGTCAGGGGCGCACCCTTGGAGGAGGAACTAGATGCGAGCTACGAACTCGCGCAATGGCCGCAGCCGCGACTGCACCTCGATTGCTCTGCTCGTCGTCGGCCTGTGGTGGCGGTGGCGAACGCCAGACGCCGAACGCCAGCGGACGCAGCGGGCAAGACCGGCGGCGTGATCACGATCCGTGGGTGTACGCCGCAGAACCCGCTGCTGCCCGGCAGCACGTCGGAGGTCTGCGGTGGCAACGTGCTCGACGCCGTGCTGGCGAAGCTCGTCCACTACAACTCCGACACCGCGGCGCCGGAGATGGACATCGCCGAGTCCATCGAGACCGACGACAACTTGACCTTCACCGTCAAGCTCAAGCCAGGCCACAAGTTCCACGACGGCACCGACGTCAAGGCCAAGAACTTCGTCGATGCCTGGAACTATGAGGCTTACTTCCCCAACGGCCAGCCACAGAGCTACTTCTTCGCGCCGATCGAAGGCTACGGCGACCTGCAGCCCGACCGACGCCGAGTCAGAAGGAGAAGCCCCAAGACCGACAAGATGTCCGGTCTTGCGGTGGTCGACGACACCACCTTCACCATCAAAACCGCCGAACCGGTGTCGAACCTGGCCGTCCGCCTGGGCTACACGGCCTTCGCGCCCGCTGCCCGACTCCTTCTTCTCCGACCCGAAGGCCTTCGGGGACAAGCCGATCGGGGCCGGACCGTTCAAGTTCGACAGCAAAGACGCCACCGAGATGGAGTTGAGTAAGTACGCCGACTACTCCGGCGACTACAAGCCGAATGTCGACAAGGTCACCTTCCGGATCTACAACGACGACAACGCGGCCTACAACGACGTCGTCGCCAATCAGCTCGACTTCACCGACATCATCCCGGCCGACCAGTTGGTCGGGGATGCCTGGAAGACCGACCTCGACGGACGGAATGCCGACCCGGAGACGGGCATCATCCAGACCTTGGCGTTCTCCGACGACGACCCCCAGTTGAAGGGCAATGCGGACCTCCGCAAGGCCCTCTCGATGGCCATCAACCGCGAAGAGATCACCGACAAGATCTTCGTCGGCACCCGCACCCCGGCCACCAGCTGGGTCTCACCGGTCGTCGACGGCTACAAGGCGGGTGTCTGCGGCGAGTCCGTGCCTCTACGATGCCACCAAGGCCAAGGACCTCTATGAGCAGGCCGGCGGCTACAAGGGCACCATCCGGTTGTCGGTCAACGGTGACGGCGGCCACAAGGCGTGGTCCGAGGCCACCTGCAACTCGATCAAGAACGCGCTCGGCCTCGACTGCCAGGTGAACGTCACGCCGGACTTCCGCACCCTCCGCAACCAGATCCAGGGTGGCGAGCTGAAGGGCATGTTCCGCGCCGGCTGGCAGATGGACTACCCGTCCATCGAGAACTTCCTGGCCCCGATCTACGCCAAGGGCGCCGATTCGAACGACACCAATTACGACAACCCGGCGTTCGACAAGAAGCTGGCCGAGGCTGCCGCGGCCAAGACCCCGGACGAGTCCAACACGCTCTACCAGGAGGCCGAGACGATCCTGTCCGGAGACTTCCCGGTCGCGCCGTTGTGGACTCAGACCACGCCGGTCGGCTGGTCGAGCAATGTGTCCGATGTGAAGGTCACTCCGTTCAGCACGTTGGACCTGACCTCGATCAAGACCAAGTGATCGTGGACCGGGTCGGATAGCTCGCGGAGCGAATCAAACTCCATGTCTGCCTAGCTGTCGGCCCGCCGGGAACCACCCGGCGGGCCGGCACTATCTTGTGTCCAACACGCCACGATCTTGCAACTGCGAGACGCCCGAAGCTCCGGCGGTCTCGACCGAATGGAGCAACGGATGGGCAAGTACATCATCAGGCGCCTGCTGCAGATGATCCCGGTCATCCTGGGATCCACGTTCCTGCTTTATGCGCTGACCTTCGCACTACCCGGGGATCCGGTGCAGGGTCGCTGCGGTGAGCGCCCGTGCTCGGCGGCCTATGTCGCCGCCTTCAACGCCGAGTACAACCTCGACAAGCCGCTGGTCGTGCAGTACGCCTTATACATCGGCAAGCTGCTGCAGGGAGACCTCGGCACTAACTTCTACGGCAACCGCGTCATCGACGAGCTCGCGCTCCGCTACCCGACGACCGTGAAACTGGCGGTGATCGCGGTCGCCTTCGAGATCATCGTGGGCATCGCGGCTGGCGTGCTCGCCGGCATCCGGAGGGGCAAGTTCATCGACAACCTGGTGCTCGTCAGCACGCTGGTGGTCATCTCCGTCCCGATCTTCGTCATCGGCGGTGTGCTGCAACTGATCCTGGGGGTCCGCCTGGGCATCTTTCCCGGTGACCGCCACTCAAGGGACACTGGAGTCAGCTGATACTTCCCGGGTTCGTGCTCGGTTCAGTCTCGGTCGCCTACGTGTCCAGGCTGACCCGGACCAGCCTGGTGGAGAACCTCCGTTCGGACTACGTACGGACCGCCAAAGCCAAGGGGCTGACGCCGACGCGGATCATCAGCGTCCACACGCTCCGCAACTCGTTGATCCCGGTGGTGACCTTCGTCGGTGCCGATTTCGGTGCACTGATGGGCGGAGCGGTGGTCACCGAGCGGATCTTCAACATCAACGGCCTGGGCTTCTTCATCTTCCGCAGCATCAACCAACAAGACGGGGTTTCGGTCGTCGGCGCCGTCGTGTGCCTGGTGATCGTCTTCTTGCTGATGAACCTCCTGGTGGACCTGTTGTACGGCGTACTCGACCCGAGGATCAGCAATGACTGAGAGGATCAGCAATGACTGAGCCGATCGCGGACCGGCAGGCTCCGATAGAGCTGGAGACCTCGGGCGCCCAGGGCGCCCTGGTGCCGGCGGCCGACGCGTCGGCGGCCGGTGAGGCCCGGTCCCTGGGGACCGAGGTCTGGTCGGAGCTGCGGCGCAACCCGCTCTTTTGGATCTCGGCCGCCCTGATCCTGCTCTTCGTGGTGATGGCCGCCGTGCCGCAACTCTTCACCAGGACTGACCCGTACGTGGCCGACCTGTCGCGCAGCCTGGAGAAGCCGTCGGGCAGCGCCTGGTTCGGGCGGGATCGGCAGGGTTACGACATCTACGCCCGCACCGTCTACGGTGCCCGGGCTTCGATCCTGGTCGGGGTCTTGACGACGGCTGCGACCTTGCTGGTCGGATCCGTGGTCGGAATCATCGCCGGCTATGTCGGTGGCTGGCTGGACGCGGTGCTCTCCCGGCTCGCCGACGTCTTCTTCGCCATCCCGCTGCTGCTGGGCGGCATCCTGGTGCTCTTCACCTTCCCCAGCAATCCGACAACGCCGTTTGTGATCGTCGTCGGAAAGGTCGTGCTCGCCATCGCCATCCTGGGCTGGCCGAACCTGCACCGGCTGATGCGGTCGAGCGTGTTGCAGGTGAAGCCCAACGACTACGTATCGGCGGCGCGAGCCCTCGGCGCCAGTCCCGTGCGGATCATCGTGTCCCACGTGCTGCCGAACTCGTTGGCCCCGGTGATCGTGGTGTCCACCATCAACCTCGGTGTCTTCATCGCCGTCGAGGCGACGCTGTCCTTCCTGGGCATCGGGCTGCAGCCACCGGCGATCTCGTGGGGCATCGCGATCTCTGACGCGTCGGGAATCGGGATCATCCGCGCCGCGCCCAACATGCTGATCTTCCCATCCATCTTCCTGTCGCTGACCGTCCTGGCCTTCATCATGCTCGGTGATGCTGTCCGCGACGCCCTCGATCCGAAGCTGCGTTGAGAGGCGGCCCCGATGTCTCGGATCATGGATTCCCCGTCGTCTCGACCCGACGCCGAGCTCCTCGGTAGCCGGAGCAACTGGCAGCCCACGGACGGCATGCTGCTGGAAGTGGACGATCTGCAGGTCGAGTTCCGGACGCGCGACGGAGTCGCCAAGGCGATCAACGGCGTTACCTTCCATCTGAAGGAAGGGGAGACGCTCGCCATCCTCGGCGAATCCGGATCGGGCAAATCGGTCACGGCCCAGGCCATCATGGGAATCCTCGATTCGCCACCGGGCTTCGTGACCGGCGGAGAGGTTCGCTACTGCGGCGAGAACATGCTGGCGATGCCGGACGAGCGGCGCCGGAAGATCCGTGGACCCGAGATCTCCATGGTCTTCCAGGACGCCTTGTCCTCGCTCAATCCGGTCTTCCCGGTGGGCTGGCAGATCGCGGAGATGTTTCGCAAGCACCGTGACATGAACCGGTCCGATGCCTTGGCTCAAGCCGTGCGGCTGATGGAGCGGGTGTCGATCCCCGGCGCGGCTCAACGGGTGAAGGCCTATCCTCATCAGTTCTCCGGTGGCATGCGACAACGCATCATGATCGCGATGGCCATCTCGCTCGATCCGGCGGTGTTGATCGCCGACGAGCCGACCACGGCGCTGGATGTGACCGTGCAGGCGCAGATCATGGGCCTGCTCCGCGAGCTGCAGGAGGAGCGCAAGATGGGCCTCATCCTGATCACTCACGACCTCGGGGTGGTGGCCGACGTCGCCGATCGGATTGCGGTCATGTATGCGGGCCGGATCGTCGAGCAGGCCGATGTCTTCGACCTCTATCGCCGGCCGGCCCATCCCTACACCAAAGGCCTGCTCGATTCGGTGCCCAGGCTCGACCAACGCGGCCAGACCCTGGACGCGATCGGGGGCCTACCCCCCAATCTCATGCGGATCCCGCCCGGCTGTTCATTCAACCCGCGGTGCGAGTTCGCCGAGGATCTCTGCCGGCACGATCCGGAGCCACCCCTGCGTGAGGTGGCGCGCGGCCGGTTGAGCGCCTGTCACTTCGCCGAGACGGTGCTCACCGCCAAGACCGCCCAGGAGCTGCGCGATGGACACTGAGGTCATTCTTCGAGCCGAGAATCTGGTCAAGCACTACCCGATCAAGGCCGGCGTGCTGCGCCGGACGGTTGGCCACGTCCGAGCTGTCGACGGCGTCAGTTTCGACCTCCACCGGGGCGAGACGCTGGGTATCGTCGGCGAGTCCGGTTGCGGCAAATCCAGCCTCGGCCGGACACTGATGCGGCTGGAAGAGCCGACCGCCGGCAAACTGACGTTCGACGGGGTGGACGTCTACTCCCAGCGCGGCGCCGCGATGCGCCGGCTGCGCCGCGACATCCAGATCGTGTTTCAGGATCCGTACACGTCGCTCAACCCGCGAAAGACGGTCGGAGCGATCGTCGGCGAGCCGTTCGAGATTCATCCGGACGCGGTACCCAAAGAGGGCCGGCGTAGGCGGGTCCAGGAGTTGCTTGATCTGGTGGGTCTGAACCCCGAGCACATCAACCGCTATCCCCACCAGTTCTCCGGCGGGCAGCGGCAGCGGATCGGGATCGCCCGCGGGGTGGCGCTGAATCCGAAGGTGATCATCTGCGACGAACCCGTCTCCGCGCTCGACGTGTCCGTCCAGGCCCAGGTGGTCAACCTCCTGAAGGAGCTCCAGGGAGAGCTCGGGCTGGCGTACATCTTCATTGCCCACGACCTCTCGGTGGTCCGTCATATCTCCGATCGGGTCGGGGTGATGTATCTCGGCAAACTGGTGGAGATCGGCGACGAGGACCAGATCTACTCGCGTCCTACCCATCCCTACACGCAGGCTCTGCTGTCGGCGGTGCCCGTGCCTGATCCGACTCTGCGCAACGTCCGAGAGCAAATTGTGCTCACCGGCGACGTGCCCAGCCCGGCCAATCCGCCCTCCGGCTGTCGGTTCCACACCCGCTGCTGGAAAGCCCAGGAAATCTGCAGCGTCGAGGAACCCCAGCTGATCCAGCGTTCGGACGGCGAGTCCGCGCACGACTCGGCCTGTCACTTCGCCGAACCCAAGGTCATGATCTGAGTCGTTGCCGACCAACGCCGCCTTGGCGATGATTCAGCTCGGCCCGCTCCCAGACCGTGGTCCGGTCCGCCAGGATGCCCGGACTGGGTTGCGCGAATAGGGTAGGGCCCGTGACTTCGGAGAACCTGCCTGCACGGCGCCTGATGTTGGTGCATGCCCATCCTGATGACGAAACGATCGGCAACGGGGCAACCATGGCGAAATACGTGGCCGAGGGAGCGGCGGTCACCCTCGTGACCTGCACCTTGGGTGAAGAAGGCGAGGTTCTGGTCGATGACCTGGCCCACCTCTCGGCCGAGCAGAGCGACGCGTTGGGCCAGCATCGGCTGGGTGAGCTCCATGCGGCCATGGCCATTCTCGGGGTCAGTGACTACCTTCGGCTCGGTGGCGACGGGCGCTTCCGCGACTCCGGCATGGCGTACGACGACAAGGGCGGGGCCATCGCCCGGGACGTGCTGCGGGAGGGGACCTTCTGGACGACTGACCTGTTGAGTGCCGCCGACGAGCTGGTGCCGCTGATCCGCGATCGGCGCCCGCAGGTGCTGATCACCTACAACCAGTTCGGCGGCTACGGCCACCCCGACCACATCCAGGCGCATCGGGTGGCGATGTACGGCGCACAGTTGGCCGGGATTCCGACCTATCGCCCGGATCTCGGAGTGCCCTGGAAGGTGCAGCGGCTGCTGTGGACCACCATGAGCAAGACCCGGATGTCGGAAGGCATCAAAGCGCTCCGCGCCGCCGGCGACTCCGAGACCTTCAAAGGCTTCGATCCAGACGGCGGCCTGATGCCGATGATCTCCCCGGACGAGGACATCGCCGCGATGATCGACGGCGTGCGGTGGGTACACCAGAAGATGGACGCGCTCCGGGCCCACGCCACCCAGGTCACTCCGGACGGTCCGTTCTTCGCCGGCACCAAGGTGCTCGGCGACAGCATGTGGGCTCACGAGCACTATCGGTTCGTGGACGGGATCCCCTTTCCGGCCACCGAAGGCTGGTCCGACGACCTGTTCGCCGGCCTGGATTAGTGCTCGACGGAGGGGTAGCCGGCGGCCCGATCGCGCTCCGGCAGGTCATGGGCCATTTCACCTCAGGGGTCACGATCGTGACCGCCTTGCGCGCCGGTGAGCGTCACGCGATGACGGCCACAGCCGTGTGTTCGGTCAGTCTGGAGCCCCCGCTGGTGCTGGTCTGCGTCAGCAAGACCAGTCGGTTTCACGAGGCGATCCAGGAGGCCGGATCGTGGTGTCTGTCGCTACTCGCAGCCGATCAGGCGGCGATCGCCCGGCACTTCTCGAACAAGAGCCGCGACCTGATCACCCAGTTCGACGAGGTGCCCCACGAACCGGCTCCGGTGAGTGGAGCTCCATGGCTGACGGGCTCGCTCGGTTGGCTGGACTGTGTCACCCACGCGCATCATGACGGCGGCGATCACACCATCGTGGTCGGCCGCGTGATGCGGGCCAGCAAGCCGGCGCCGATCGACGAAAGCGACCAGAAGGCGCCGTTGACGTACTATCGGGGGACTTATTCTTCATCCCCGTCTGACCCGAGGTAGGCCAGTTCGTGAGCACCCAGACGCCCAGGAACCCCACCGGGCCCGATGACACGGTCATTCGACCGTCCGTTGAACCGCTGGTCGAGCGGCCGCCGCGCGACCGCGCACCGAAACAAGCCAGACGCCGACCGGTGATCCTGGCGGTCATCGGCACCGTCGTCGTGCTGCTCGGCATCGCGTACGCGGCCGGCTACCTCCTCGCCGGCGACAAGCTGCCCAAGAACGCACAGATCTCGGGCGTCGCCGTCGGTGGTCTGGACCGCGCCGATGCCATCGAGCGACTCACCGCCGAGCTGGGTCCGCGGGCCGTGGCGCCGATCGATGTCACGGCCGGCGACAAGGATGCCAAGGTCAAACCCGCTGACGCCGGCCTCGCGATCGACTATGCCAAGAGCGTGGACGCCGCTGGTGGCGGCAAAAGCTTCGATCCACGCAAGATCGTCACCGTGCTGACCGGCGGCCGGTCGACCGAAGCGGTGGTCGAGGTCGACAAGGGCAAGCTGAAGGCCGCCGTCGACGACCTCGCGGCCAGCGTCGATCAGACCCCTGTCGATGCCGGCCTGTCCTACGCCGGCACCAAGGTGCGCCAGGCCAAGGCTCAGCAGGGGATCGGACTGCAGGTCGAGGACGCCGCCACCGAAATCCAGGACAGTTTCCTGACCGTCTCCGGCCCGGTCGAGCTTCCGACCGACGTTACTGAACCGGCGGTCACCGACGACGAGGCCACGAAGGTGGCCGAGAGCTTCGCCAAGCCGGCGGTGTCGGCGAAGGTGAAGGTCAAGGCGGGTGGGGCCGGCTCGTTCGCCATCAGCCGCGAGATGATCGCGAAGTCGATCACGTTCGCCGCTGAGGGCGGCACCCTGGTGCCGAAGCTGGACGCGGACGCGTTGCTCTCGAACGCAGCTCCGGCGGTCAAGACCGTCGAGTTGACGAAGCCGCGGAACGCGACCGTACGCCTGGTGAACGGCAAACCGAAGGTCATCGCCGCGGTCAACGGCACTGCGGTCACCGCCGACGGGCTGAAGAAGGCCGTCGAGCCGGCCCTGACCCAGTCCGGCTCCGGTCGCACGGTCAATGTCGAGTTGTCGGGCGCCAAGGCCAAGTTCTCCACCGCTGACGCCAAGAAGCTGGGCATCAAGCGGGTGACCGGGCAGTTCACCACCCAGTTCCCCTATCTCGAGTACCGCAACGTCAACATCGGCCGGGCCGCGGAACTGATCGACGGCACGGTGCTGAAGCCGGGCGACACCTTCTCGCTGAATGGCATCGTCGGCGAACGCACCCGGGCCAACGGTTTCACCGAGGGTTTCATCATCAAGGGCGGGAAGTTCAAGAAGGAGCTCGGCGGCGGTGTCTCGCAGAGCGCCACCACGGCCTACAACGCGATGTTCTTCGCCGGACTCAAAGACATCCAGCATCAGCCCCACACGCTCTACATCGATCGCTACCCGCCGGGCCGGGAGGCCACCGTCGCCTGGCCCAGCCTCGACCTGAAGTTCCAGAACGACACCAAGTACGGAGTCCTGGTGCAGGCCTTCTTGGTGAAGGCTGGTCCGGGCAAGCAGGGCTCGATCACGGTCAAGATGTGGTCGACGAAGACCTACGACAAGATCACCGCCACGGATACGGTGAAGTCGAACTTCACTACCGGTCAGGATCTGAAGGACGATTCGGCCAGCTGTGAGCCGATGTCTCCGGTCCAGGGCTTCGATGCCGACTACTCCCGGCTGTTCTACCGTGATGGCCAGGTCGTGAAGCGCGAGAAGTTCCATTGGCGCTACGCACCGACCAATCGGGTCACCTGTACGCGTTAGTGTGAGCTTGCTGCTCGCGCGGGGGCGCTGAGGCTACTGATCGTCGACACTCTTCGCGGACGGAAGTGCGTTGTCCGCTCATCCTGCCGACGATCAGCAGCGCGCCCCTAGCGACGCTCGCAGCATGCGGCTACCGGTCCAGACGTGGCACGCGCTGACAGCGGTCTCAGGTAGTGATAGCGGTGGTGCCGGACGAAGCCGAGGCGCTCGTACGCGGTGATCGCCTGCTCGTTGGCTGAGGCGACCTGGAGGTAGGCGTACCGGGCGCCCTGGCGGGCTGCCCAATGGCCGAGGGCGGTGATCATGCGGGTGGCCCAGCCGCGTCGCCGATGGTCGTCCCGGACCCAGATCGAAGCCAGCCCGAGCCAGTCGGCGCTGCAGTGGCCGCGGGCGATCGCCATCAGCCCGCGATCCCGGTCGTCGCCGACCACCGCAGCGAAGGCCGTTGGCGGGTGGCCGGCCAGAATCTTCGCCAGCAGCTGGGGGTCGGCGTCATTCGGCCGACTCTGTTGATAGGCGTCCGACCAGCGCTGATCCAGCTGCTCGCTTACGTCGACCCGCGGATCGGGTCGCCGGTCGGTCAGCAGGTCGGCGAGCCGGACGCTCAGCACCTCGGTGGGGACGTAGGTGTCGACCCAACCGAGCGCCCGGAGCTGCTGGTCAGGCTCGGCCCCGGTGACCACCTGGGCCATTGGCGCAATCCGGTGCTCGACGCTGTAGGCCAGCACCCGCTCGGCGGCCTCGGCAACCGGCAGCCGGGGGTCGCCGATGGCCAGGCAGGAGTTGGCCCGGGCGGTGAATCCGCCGCCGGCCCGCAGCGTCCACTCCCCGAGTGGCTCATGCCACGCCAGCCAGCCGGTGAGCGCACGACGTTCCACAATGTCGGCCGCAATCCGCCGCGGATCGGGGCCCCCGGGCGCGGCCGGTGCGCGGCGAGCCGCAATGATCGCGGCCCGTTCGATCCGGACGTTCGAGCCGTTGGCCCGGGTCAGCGTGGCCGAGTTCGCGTCGAGACCGTCGAGCCAACCGATCGCATCGGTGGCGGACCCGTCGGCCAGCCGGTGGCGGACAACCCAGCGCCCGCCCGGATCCGGATCAGCCAGCGGGTCTGAGGCCATCGCCGAACCTGCCTTCCGTAGGTGGACCTGCGTGAGCACTACCCCCGCCGAAGCGCGATACTAGGTGAAGACGCGACGTTGTCGGCTCGTCAACGCACCAGCGCAGCGTCCGCAAGCATTTCCGAGCAGTACCTTCGAGCAGTAGCTTCGAACAATATTCAAGCAACATTTCCAGCAGCACTTTCAAGCACGGCACCAGATCAAGGAGCGACCTCCGTGACGTACGTCATTGCCGAACCATGTGTGGATCTCAAGGACCGCGCCTGCGTCGAGGAATGTCCGGTCGACTGCATCTACGAAGGCAAGCGGATGCTGTACATCCACCCCGACGAGTGCGTGGACTGCGGCGCCTGTGAGCCGGTCTGCCCGGTTGAGGCGATCTTCTACGAGGACGACACCCCTGAGGAGTGGAAGGAGTACTACAACGCCAATGTGGACTTCTTCTCCGACCTGGGCTCGCCCGGCGGCGCGGCCAAGCTCGGCGTGATCGATAAGGACCATCCGTTGATCGAGGCGTTGCCGCCTCAAGAGCACGACGAGTGAGCCTGACCGACCCCTCACCGCGCCCGACCGTGGCCCCCTCGACGTCGCGTCGCCGGGGGCTGGCCACGCAGCTTCCGGACTTTCCCTGGGACACCCTGGCTGCGGCCAAGGCGGTCGCGGAAGCCCACCCCGACGGCATTGTCGATCTGTCGATCGGGACGCCCGTCGATCCGACTCCGACCATTGCTCGGCGCGGGTTGTCCGACGCCTCGGACAGCCCGGGCTATCCGCTGACCTCCGGTACCCGGGCCCTGCGCGAAGCGATGACCGCGTACCTGCGGACCCGATGGGGTGCGGATCGCCTGGCGGTCGATGCGACGCTGCCGGTGATCGGCACCAAGGAACTGGTCGCCTGGATGCCGACGTTGTTGGGTCTCGGCCCCGATGATCTTGTCGTCTACCCGTCTATGGCCTACCCCACGTACGCGGTCGGGGCGGCGATGGCCGGCTGCCGAGCGGTCGCGTGCGACGATCTGGCCGAGCTCGGTGATCAGCGGCCGGCCCTGGTCTGGATCAACTCCCCGTCCAACCCCACCGGTGAGATTCTGGAACCGACGGTATTGTCCGCGCGCGTCCGGGCGGCCCGCGAACGCGGCGCGATCGTGGCCTCCGACGAGTGCTACGGCGAATTCGGTTGGGACTCCGAGCCCAGGTCGGTGCTCCATCCCGACATCAGCGGCGGCGACTACCACCACCTGCTGGCCCTGCACTCATTGTCGAAGCGGTCGAATCTGGCCGGCTACCGAGCGGGCTTCGTTGCCGGCGATGCTCAACTTGTGGCCGAACTGCTCGCGGTGCGGAAGCACGCCGGCATGATCATGCCCGGTCCGGTGCAGGCCACCATGATCAACGTCCTCGGTGATCACGAGCACGTCGAGCGGCAACGGGCGCGTTATCTGGCTCGGCGTTCGCGGCTGCGGCCGGCACTGGAGTCGGCCGGTTTTCAGATCGATCATTCGCAAGGATCGCTCTACCTGTGGGCCACCCGTGGCGAGGATTCCCGTTCGACCCTCGATTTCCTGGCCAGCAAGGGAATCCTGGCCGCACCGGGCGACTTCTACGGCGTGGCCGCCCACCGGCACGTACGGCTGGCGCTGACCGCCACCGACGAGCGGATCGCCGCGGCCGCTTCGCGACTGATCCCGTGAGACCAGGCGTCAACGCAGAGTGATCTCCACCTGTCGGGTGGCGACCTTCGGCGTGGCACCGGCCCACTCGGGAAGATTGAAGTCCTGACTCTGCCAGCTCCGATCGCCGATCTTGACCGTGGCCACGCCGTAGTACTTGGCGTTGGCCACCGCGTGATGCGCGACGGCCCACGCCCCATCGGAGGAGGTCGCCTTCACCGTCATCACCACCGCGCCTGAGGCGCGGTCGGTGGAGTAGTTGGTCGTGCCGAAGGTCTTGCGGAGCGAGGTGGCCAAGCCGTCCGGGTCGCCTGGCGCGCCGGTCCGGTCCAGGCAGCTGAACCCAGCCTCCGACTTGCCGGTCAGCGTGCTGGCCAGCACCCGGGCGTCGCTTTCATGATCACGATAGGCCTCGGGGTAACCGCTGCGCTGGACCTTCTGCGCCACGTCGTTGATGTCGTCGGTGCGCCAGTTGTCGATCTTGACCAGCGCATCGTAGAACTTGCCCGTGGAGTAGTAGGGATTCATCAATTGCTTCTCGCTTCCCCAACCCTGCGAGGGGCGCTGCTGGAAGAGCCCGACCGAGTCGCGATCGCCGTAGTCGAGGTTGCGGATCCCGGTCTCCTGATAGACCGTCGCCATGGCGATCGAAGCGGCCCGCGCGGGCAGCCCGCGCCGGACCGACAGCCCGACGATGATGGACGCGAAGTGGGCCTGGTCCAGGTCGAGTACGACCGATCGGTCGCTGGCCGTGGCCACACAACGCTGCTGACCGGGCACCGGGTCGGTGAGTCCGCGATTGCGCAGCCACCAGAACGCGCCGACGCCGATCGCGATGACGATCACCAGGACGAGGCCGAGGCAGCCGATGGCCAGAGCAGTGGAACCCCTTTTCCCGGCGATCGGTGGATCAGCGGACAAGGCGGCGGCTCAGTTGGCGTGCAGGGCGGCGTTGAGTTGGACGCCCTGGCCTTGGCGGGCCCGGACCTCGATGGCTCCGGACACCGAGTTGCGAATGAAGAGCAGGCCCGACTGGCCGGACAGGCTGCCGGCCTTGACCACCTCGCCTCCGGGCATCGTCACCTTCGTGCCGGCGGTCACGTAGAGCCCGGCCTCGACGATGCAGTCGTCGCCGAGCGAGATCCCGATCCCCGCGTTCGCGCCCAGCAGGCAGCGCTCGCCGATCGAGACGACCTGTTTGCCGCCCCCGGAGAGGGTGCCCATGATCGAGGCGCCGCCGCCGATGTCGGAATCCTGGCCGACCACGACTCCCGCCGAGATCCGACCCTCGACCATCGACACGCCGAGCGTCCCGGCGTTGTAGTTGACGAAGCCTTCGTGCATCACCGTGGTGCCCTCCGCCAGGTGGGCGCCCAGGCGGACCCGATCGGCGTCGGCGATCCGGACGCCGGACGGCAGGACGTAGTCGACCATCCTTGGGAACTTGTCCACGCCGAAGACGGTCAGATGACCCGTCCGGGCTCGCAGTTGGACCCGGACATCCTCGAAACCGTCGACCGCACACGGCCCGGCCGAGGTCCAGACCACATTCGCCAGGATTCCGAAGATGCCGTCGACGTTGATCGTGCGCGGGGCCACCAACCGATGGCTGAGCAGGTGCAGTCGGAGGTAGGCGTCGGAGGTGCTGGCCGGCGGGATATCGAGATCGATCTCGACGCGCACCGCTGCGGTTCGTACCCCGCGTACCTCATCGAGTTGTTCGGCGGCGGTCAGCCCGGCCGGTGCGGCAGTGTCCTCGGCCGGGCCAAGTCGGGGTGCGGGGAAGTAGGTGTCCAAGACCTGACCGGACGAGGAATGGATGGCGGCCAGACCCCAGCCCCAGGCGCTACGGCTGGCGGTGGACGTGTCGTCAGTCATGCCCGAGAGCCTACCGGGCTGGTGAGGTGCCGGATCCGACTCGATCGTCGGGGTAAGGTGCCCGCGTGCCTGTCCCCCTTGACCTGGAAGCCGACGTCGTTGCGCTGTTGCGGGCGTTGATCGACATCGAGTCGGTCAGCGGGGACGAGACGCCGATCGCCGATGCGGTCGAGCAGGCGCTGCGCCCGTACGACCATCTCGAGGTGATCCGGGACGGCAACGTGGTGATCGCCCGGACCGACCTCGGGCGGACCGAGCGCGTGGTGATCGCCGGGCATCTGGACACGGTGCCGATCGCCGACAACGTGCCTTCCTGGGTCACCGAGCAGGACGACGATCAGATCATCTGGGGCCGCGGCGCCTGCGACATGAAGGGTGGGGTCGCCGTCCAGCTGTCGGTGGCCGCCGCCGTCGCCGAGCCGGCCCGCGACGTCACCTGGATCTTCTACGACAACGAAGAGGTCGAGGAGGAGCTGAACGGGCTGAATCGGATCGCCCGCGAACATCCGGACTATCTGGCCGGCGACTTCGCGGTGCTGTGCGAGCCGACCAAGGCCGGTATCGAGGGCGGCTGCCAGGGGACGATGCGCCTGGTGGTGGAGCTGACCGGTGTTGCTGCGCACTCGGCCCGGTCCTGGATGGGGCACAACGCGATCCATGATGCCGGCGCGGTGCTGGGCCGGCTGGCCGCGTACGAGGCTCAGGAGGTTGAGGTTGACGGCCTGACCTACCGCGAGGGACTCAACGCGGTCCAGATCAGTGGCGGGATCGCCGGCAACGTGATCCCGGATCGCTGCGAGATCGAGGTCAACTATCGGTTCGCTCCCGACAAGTCACCGGCTGAGGCCGAGGCGGTCGCCCGCGCGGTGCTCGAGGGATATGTCGTCCGCGTCACCGATGTCGCCGCCGGCGCCCGCCCCGGCCTGGACCAGCCGGCCGCGGCCCAGTTTCTGGCTGCCGTCGGCGGGGAAGCCACCGCAAAATTCGGCTGGACCGACGTCGCCCGCTTCAGCGCCATGGGGATCCCCGCGGTGAACTTCGGACCGGGTGATCCGAGCAAGGCTCACGCCGACGACGAATTCTGTCCAGCCTCCGACGTGGTGTCGTGCCGGGCCGCGCTGCTCCGCTGGCTGGCGTGATCGGAGCTGCGGCTCGGCGTCCAGGTCGAGCGCTGGACTATTAGATTGACCGGGTGACTGAGCCAGATCCCGAGCGACGCCAGATCCAAGGCCGGGTGGTACGCGGTGATCGCACCGCCGAACCCTCCACCACCGACCAGCGACTGCTGGACAGCCGCGGACCCACCGATTGGGTGCATACCGACCCGTGGCGGGTGCTCCGGATCCAGTCGGAGTTCATCGACGGTTTCGGGACGCTGGCCGAGCTCGGGCCGGCCGTCAGCATGTTCGGCTCGGCCCGGACGGCGCGCGACCACTCGCTGTACGCCACCGCCGAAAGGGTGGCCGGTCGGCTGGCCCGGGCCGGACTGGCGGTGATCACCGGTGGCGGTCCCGGGTTGATGGAGGCCGCGAACAAGGGTGCGGCCGAGGCCGGCGGCGTTTCGGTGGGACTGGGCATCGAGCTGCCCTTCGAGTCCGGACTGAATCCGTACGTCAACCTCGGCATCAACTTCCGCTACTTCTTTGCCCGCAAGACGATGTTCGTCAAGTACGCGCAAGGCTTCGTCGTGCTGCCGGGCGGCTTCGGCACGCTCGACGAACTCTTCGAGGCGCTGACGCTGGTCCAGACCGGAAAGGTCACGTCGTTCCCCGTCGTCTTGTTCGGCACCGACTACTGGAGCGGAATGATCGACTGGCTCCGCCACACCGCCTTGGAGCATGGCTCGATCTCGCCTGCCGACCTCGAGATGTTCACCGTGACCGACGACATCGACCTCGCGGTCGAGCGGATGTTGGCCAACCGGACCCAACTGACGCCGCCCCGACATCCGGAGTAGCAAAGTGTCCGGGTTGGTCGGCCGTGAAAGCATCTACCCATGGAATGGTTCATCGCCGTCATTGCGGTCGCCGCGCTCGGCGTTGCAGCGATGGCCGCCGCAGGAGGCATGGGGCAGATGAGCAAGGAGCCGGTCTACGACACCTATCGACAGGATCTGCCGACGACGCCGCTGATCGAGCACGACATCCGGCGGCTGCGTTTCGGCATTGCGTTCCGCGGGTACGCCATGGGCCAGGTCGACGATGTGCTCGACCGGCTCGCCCGGGAGATCGCCGAGCGCGACGCGCGGATCGCTGAGCTGACCGCTACACCGCGCGACGACGACGCCATCGACCGGGCGGACTTCGCGCCGCCTGACGCGCCCACTGCTCCAGCCCTCCTGGAGCCGGAGGCGCTCGATCCGGAGTCCGTGTCCGCCCACGCGCCGACCGAGGCCCGCTGAGATGAGCGTTCGCCTCGAGGTGTCGACGCAGATCGCGGCTCCGCTGGACGTCGTCTGGCATGTGCTGGCCGACTGGGAGGGCCAGTCCCGGTGGATCCCGATGACCACGGTGCGGGTCCTCAGTCCGCAGCGAACCGGCCTCGGCGTACGCGCCGCCGCGCTCTCCGGCGTCTGGTTGGGCGGTCGGCCCTTCGGGCTACTGGACCGCTTCATCGTGACCGGGTGGTCACCCCCGGACGGCCCTCGCGCCGAGTTGGAGATCTTGCATCTCGGTCCGTATTTCACCGGCGAGGGCGTTTTCACGTTGCAGGCTCAGGCCGGTGGCACGACGGTCGAATGCGTCGAGGTATTCAGCATCCCTGGCGGGCCGGTCGGTGAGTTGCTGGGCCGTCTCGCCCTGCCGGTGCTTCGGGCGGGCTTCAAACGGAGCCTGCAGACCTTGGCCGCGGTCGCTGCCGCCACATGAGTGGCGGTGCGGCGCCGGGACCAGACGGCAAGCTTCGCTGCCCGTGGGCGCTGTCAGCCCCGGAGTACATCGCCTATCACGACGAGGAGTGGGGTCGTCTGGTCACCACCGGGCCCGGACTGTACGAGCGCATGACGTTGGAGGCGTTCCAGTCCGGTCTTTCGTGGATCACCATCTTGCGCAAGCGCGAGAACTTCCGGCGGGCGTTCGCCGGCTTTCAGCCCGAAGTGGTCGCACAATTCGGTGCCGACGATGTCGAGCGGCTGATGGATGACGCCGGCATCGTTCGCAACCGGGCAAAGATCGAAGCGGCCATCAACAATGCCCAGGTCGTCACTGAGCTCGGCGACGAATTCGCCCGCCTGATCCTTGGATTCCGAGTGGCCGACCGCACGCGGCCGAGGGCCGAGGATTGGCGAGCGACCTCGCCGGAGTCGGTGGCGATGGCCAAGGCGTTGAAGCGGCGCGGCATCCGCTTCTTCGGGCCGACGACCGCGTACGCGATGATGCAGGCGGTCGGATTGGTCGATGACCATCTCCGAGATTGCTTCGTGGACGTCGGCGCGGTGCTGGACCCAACGCTGGCGAGGTCGGGCTATACGGAATAATTGCCGCTGAAGGTGACCGGATGACTACAGATGAGGATGCGCGATGGCTGCTATGAAACCGCGGACGGGTGACGGTCCCATGGAGGTCACCAAGGAGGGGCGCGGCATCGTCATGCGAGTTCCGCTCGAGGGGGGCGGTCGGCTGGTCGTCGAGCTGAATGCCGCCGAGGCTGCCGAGTTGGCGGGAGCACTGAAGGAAGTTGTCGGCTGAAGTATTGAACACAGCAAGCCCAGAGGACCCGATCGCCTAGGCGATCGGGTCCTTCTCGTTGACCGGAGCGATGCCCGTTGGCGCCGGCTGCCAGACTTCCGGGCGTGAGCGCACTGCATCCAAGTTGCCGAGCTGTGAACGCCATCCTGGATGCGGCTGGAGTGCCCGGTCGGGTCCAGATTCTCGCCGAGCCCGCACCGACGGCGAAGGCGGCGGCCGAGCAAGTCGGCTGCCCGGTCGGGGCGATCGCGAACTCGCTGATCTTCTCCGCCGATGGTGGCACGCCGGTGTTGATCATGACCAGCGGCGCGCATCGGGTGGATCAGACTCTGGTCGGCGTGGAGATCGGACTGGAGCTCCAGCGAGCGTCCGCAGACTTCGTCCGGACCCATACCGGCCAGCCGATCGGTGGCGTGGCGCCAATCGGTCATCCCCGCCCCATCCGCACCATCGTGGACGTGGCGCTCGCCGACTTCGACGAGCTGTGGGCGGCCGGCGGGATTCCCCACGCGGTCTTTCCCGTCAGCTATCCGGATCTGGTGCGGTTGACCAAGGGCACCGAGATGGTCGTGGCGCACTGAGCGCGGTGTATCCAGATCCGAGGTTCCGGCTCTTGGAAGGGATAGGCGCTCGGCCGCCGCAGCCAGCTGTTCGGTCAGCTGGGGTCCGACCGCCAAGAAGTCGACGCCGATGAGCACCCGGGAGTTGACCAATGTCCTCGGTCTCGGAGGAGGGCTCCGGAGATCCGGTCCCGCTGCGGGGCGCAGCCGATCTGCAGATCGTGATCAAGGCACCGGCCTATGACGACGACGGCAATCCGACCTATTCACCGGCGAATACGAGCGAGCTCGTGAACGTCAGCGGCTACCGCACCTTCCGCCAGGTCGCGTTCGCCGGCAGCTTCGAAGGCCAGACCACCATCGGTCTCGGCGTCCGCGCCCGCCTACCCATGCGGGTGACGCGACTGGCCGGTCCTGGTGCCGGCCAGCGTGTGGTGATCGACGTCGCCCATCATTGGTGAGTCCGATGAGTTCGCTCGTCGAGGAGGCCGACAATCTCCTCGTCGGTGAGTTGATGGAAGTCCTGGTACGCGAGTCCCACGGCGACGAACGGATTCGGAGTCGAGGGACAGATCACCCGGTCCACGATGGCCGCCAGAGCCTGCACGGCACCCCGCGGGCCGACCGGCACGGCCACGATGATCGACCGGGGCTGCCCCTGCTCGACGGCCGCAATGGCCGCGGACATGGTGGCACCGGTGGCGAGGCCGTCGTCGACCAAGATCACCGTAGCGCCCTCGACCGCCGGCGTAGGACGGTCGAGGCGGGCCATCCGCTTCCGGACTTCGGTCTCTTCGCGCGCCTCCGCGACCGCGAACGACCGTGGGCTGATGGCGAGCCGCTCCATGATGTCGTCGTTGCGGACGATTCGGCAACGATCACCGATGATCGCGATCGCCCCGATCGCCAGCTCGTCGTATCCGGGTGCGGTGATCTTGCGGACCAAGATCAACTCGAGTGCCACGTCGAGACGGTCGGCGATCGGCGCGGCCACCGGTACGCCGCCACGGGGCAGAGCCAAGATCAACACCGGGGCGGGTGGCCCCAGACGTTGAAGATCATCGGCGAGGATCGTGCCGGCCGCGTACCGGTCCGTGTACCGCACGTCGCCTCACCACCCCTCAGCTGTTGTGGACCTCGATCGCTCGGCGGTAGACGTCGACGGTTTCGCCGGCGATCTTGGCCCAGCTGAATTCGTCGATGCATCGCCGGCGACCGGCGAGGCCGAACTCCCGGGCCTTGGCCGGGTCCGCGGTCAGCATGTTGATCTTCGCCGCCAGATCCTCCTCGAACGCGGCGATCGCCGCGGGATCGTCGGCCTGGGCCGGGTCGTACGGCACCAGATAGCCGGTGTCTCCGTCGACGACGACCTCGGGGATGCCCCCGACCGCGGACGCGACCACGGCGGTTTCGCAGGCCATGGCTTCCAGATTGACGATCCCCAAGGGCTCGTACACCGAGGGGCAGGCGAACACCGTGGCATGGGACAGCACCTGACGGACCGAGGCCCGGGGCAACATCTCCTGGACCCAGATGACGTTGCCGCGTGTCGACTGGAGGTGGCCGAACGCCTCGTCGAACTCTTGGGCGATGGCTGGGGTGTCCGGTGCGCCCGCCAGCAGCACGAGCTGGGTCTGCGGGTCGAGCTGCTCGGCGGCGCGAACGAGGTGGATCAGCCCCTTCTGGCGGGTGATCCGGCCGACGAAGACGACGGTCGGGTGGTCGAGGCTCATCCCGAGACCAGTCACGATGTCGGTGCTGCTGTCAGGGGCGAACTCGTCCGGGTCGATGCCGTTCTTGACCACGTGCACCTTGTCCGGATCGAGATTGGTGTAGGACTCCAGCGTGCCGGTGCGCATCCCCTCACTGACGGCGATGACCGCGTCGGCGCCCTCGAAGGCGGTCCGCTCCGCCCACGACGACAGCTGATAGCCGCCGCCTAGCTGCTCGGCCTTCCACGGTCGGTGCGGCTCGAGGGAATGGGCACTGACCACGTGGGGGATGCCGTGCAGCAGGCCGGACAGATGCCCGGCCAGGTTCGCGTACCAGGTGTGCGAATGGACCAGGTCGACCTCGGGCACGGCGGCGGCCATCGACAGGTCGGCCCCGAAGACCCGCAGTGCGGCGTTGGCTCCGGGCGGGTAGGTCTCGGCGTGGGCGGTGGCCCCGTCGCGGGGCTCGCCCATGCACTGCACATCGACCTCGATCAACTTGCGGAGCTGCGGGACGAGTTGCGCGACGTGGACACCCGCTCCGCCGTAGATCGACGGCGGGTATTCCCGGGTCAGGAGTGAGATGGACAGCCGATCTTCGTTGGCAGGCGTCATGCAACGCATCGTTCCATAGCAGGACGCGCGGTGAGAAGGGGTGACACTCGCCTAGCGCGCTCACAACGAGCAGAGATAGGTTGCAGGTCATGACCGTGCGACCGAAAGTCCTGGCAATCGTCCTGGCCGGCGGGGAGGGGAAGCGGTTGATGCCGCTGACCGCTGACCGCGCCAAACCCGCTGTGCCCTTCGGTGGCACCTATCGCTTGATCGACTTCGTCCTGTCGAACCTGGCCAACGCCGGGATGCGGCAGATGGCGGTGCTCACCCAGTACAAGTCACATTCGCTCGACCGTCACATCTCGTTGACCTGGCGGATGTCGACCATGCTCGGCAACTATGTGACGCCGGTGCCGGCGCAGCAGCGATTGGGTCCGCGGTGGTACCAGGGCAGCGCCGACGCGATCTACCAGTCGATGAACCTGGTCCTGGACGAGAAGCCGGACTACGTCGTGGTGTTCGGGGCCGACAACATCTACCGGATGGATGTCGAGCAGATGCTGGACGCGCACATCGACGGCGGCCTGGGCTGCACGGTGGCCGGGATCCGAGTACCGCGGACCCAGGCCAGCGCATTCGGCGTGATCGATGCCGGCGAGGACAACAAGATCAAGGCCTTCCTGGAGAAGCCGGCCGAGCCGCCCGGGCTGCCCGATGATCCCGATGCCTCGTTCGCCTCGATGGGCAACTACATCTTCACCACCGATGCGCTGATCGACGCCCTGCACAGCGACGCCGCCATGGACGACTCGCGGCATGACATGGGTGGCGACATCATCCCGAGCTTCGTCGATCGCGGCGAGGGTACGGTCTACGACTTCACCGCCAACAGCGTCCCCGGATCGACGGGCCGGGACCAGGCCTATTGGCGTGACGTCGGGACCATCGACGCTTATCACGAAGCACACATGGATCTGGTGTCGATCGACCCGGTCTTCAACTTGTACAACCTGGAGTGGCCGATCTGGACCTACCCGGTGCAGATGCCGGGCGCCAAGTTCACCTTGCGCGGCCTGGCCCTCGATTCGATCGTCAGCCCCGGCTGCATCGTCTCAGGCGGGTCGATCGAGAGCTCGGTGCTCTCGCCCAACGTGCGGGTCGACGAGGGCGCCAAAGTCGACCACTCGGTGGTCTTGTCCAACGTGACGATTGGTCGCAACGCCGTCGTCCGGCGGGCCATCTTGGACAAGAACGTCGTGGTGCCCGACGGCGCGGAGGTGGGTGTTGATCATGCGGCCGATCTGGCCCGCGGCTTCACCGTGTCCGACGCCGGAATCACGGTGGTCGGCAAGGGAACCGAGATCACGATCAGCTGACGCCAGCGCTGGTGGCGGTTGGTGCTGGACTCAGCGCTTGACCGCCACCAGCAACCCGTCGCCGACGGGCAGCAGAGCAGCGATCAGGTCCTCGTTCTCCTGAACCGAGGTCAGTGCGGAGCGGATCGCCTCGGTCTCCTCGTCGGTGTGGCTCGGGTCAGCGGCCCGGTCGTGCCAGAGCGCGTTGTCCACCACGAGCACACCGCCGTGCCGGAGGAGCCGAAGGGCCTGG
This sequence comes from uncultured Actinomycetota bacterium, assembly GCA_963731295.1. GTDB lineage: Bacteria > Actinomycetota > Actinomycetes > Propionibacteriales > Propionibacteriaceae > Microlunatus. The sequence goes on along the minus strand of CAVSUP010000001.1, from coordinate 1,047,857 downwards.
GCGACGTACTCCGCGTACTCGACCTTGTCCGCGTCCACCAGGACCAGGTCGTACGCGCCGTCGCTGAGCTTGGGTAACACGTTGAGGGCGGCGCCCGCGATCAGCCGGAAGCGCTGACTCGGGATGCCGACAGCGAGGAAGGCCCGGCGGGCGGCTTGCTGGTGTTCGGTCTCGATGTCGACGCTGGTCAAGATTCCGTCCGGCTGCATCCCGGCGAACAGAGCCAACCCGGACACGCCGGCGCCGGTGCCGATCTCGACGACGGCCTTGGCTTGGACGGTCCGAGCCAGGAAGGTCAGCAGGCTTGCGGCCCCGCGGCCGAGCGGCATCGCGCCGAATTCGGCGGCCCGCTGTCGGGCCTCGGCCGACGAGGCCGACTCTTCGACGAAATCCTCGGCGAACGCCCACGACGCCTGCTTGGGGGCTGACTTGGGGGAGGTCTTTGCTGGCGCGGTCACGGCAGCAGCCTAGTGGCTGCGTGTGGGGGAGGGACCGGGCCGTGGCGGGTGTGTTTCGTTAATCGCCCCACGCCCGGACCGGCGGGACCAAACCCTACGATGGCGACATGAGCCATACCGTCGTCGCCGAACTCGTCGCCGCCGTGATGAAGGTGGAGGTCGAGGTGGGCCAAGAAGTCGCGGCCGACGACGCTGTGGTGATCTTGGAATCGATGAAGATGGAGATTCCGGTGCTGGCCGAGGTGGCCGGAGCGGTGATCGAGATCGTGGTCGATGCCGGCGACGTGGTCAACGACGGCGATCCGCTGGTCGTGATCCGGCCGAGCAACCGGTGAGCCGAAGGAGTTCGGAGATGTCTGCCCCCCTTTCGGCCGCCTGCTGACGGCCATGGTGACCCCGTTCGCGCCGGACGGCGCGCTCGACCTCGACGGCGCCGCCAGTCTGGCCACCTATCTGGTCGACGAGTTGGGACACGACGGACTGGTGATCAGTGGGACGACCGGCGAGTCGCCGACGACCACGGACATTGAGAAGTCCGAGCTGTTGGGCGCCGTGCTGAACGCGGTGGGCGACCGGGCCAAGGTGTTGACCGGGGTGGGCACGTTCAGCACCGAACACACGGTGAAGCTGGCCGAGGCGGCCGCCGAGGGCGGGGCTCACGGCCTGCTGGTCGTGACGCCGTACTATTCGAAACCCCCGCAGACCGGTCTGCTCGAGCACTTCCGCCGGGTGGCCGACGCGACCGACCTGCCGATCATGCTGTACGACATCCCCGGACGCTCCGGCACGGCGATCGCCACCTCGACCATGCTGCACCTGGCCGAGCACCCGCGGATCGTGGCGGTCAAGGACGCCAAGGGCGATCTGGTCGCCTCGGCCGAAGTGCTGAGTCGGACTGATCTGGCGTACTACTCCGGCGATGACGCGATGACGCTGCCTCTGCTCTCGATCGGCGGGGTCGGCGTGGTCGGCACCTCGACCCATTTCAGCGGTCTGGGCACCAAGGAGTTGATCGAGGCGTACGCCGCGGGCGATGTGTCGACCGCGCTCCGGCTGCACCGCGAACTCCTGCCGATCTACACCGGAATCTTCGCCACCCAGGGCTGCATCCTGGTCAAGGCGGGCTTGGAACTGCAAGGCCGCAGTGTCGGCGGCGTTCGGCTGCCGCTGGTCGTGGCCACCGATGATCAGGTGCACGCCCTGCAGAGGGCCCTCGAAGCCGCGCACCTCTTCCCGCGGGGCAGCCCCTGAGGAACGGCTCGGCGGTCTGCCTCGTTGCTCCGGTGTGAGGGAGGACACCATCGTGCACAGCCAATTGCCAGGGTTCGTTCAGCGCATTGCCAGGCTCGCCCGAAACAATGAGGCAGGAATACCGCAGGCACTCCTGCGCGCTGACTTCTGTAGGGAGGTGGATCGGGTGGCCATGATGGGTACGTCTGCGTCGGCCCCGCTGCGAGCCCCAGCCGCCGACCATCTCTCATCCCCGTCGCCCACCGAGCCGGGTCAACCGGAGCCCATCGAGTGGGTCCCGCCCACCTGGGAAGAGATCGTTCGTGATCACAGCGCGCGGGTCTACCGACTGGCCTACCGGCTCACCGGCAATCCGCACGATGCCGAAGATCTCACCCAGGATGTCTTCGTCCGGGTCTTCCGCTCCTTGCACCGCTTCCAGCCTGGCACCTTCGAAGGCTGGTTGCACCGGATCACCACCAATCTGTTCCTCGACGGAGCGCGGCGCCGCCAGAAGATCCGCTTCGACGGCTTCGCCGAGGGCGCGGATGAGCGACTGAAGAGCGCCTGGCCCACCCCGTCGGATCAACTGGCCGATGCCGACCTCGATCATGATGTCGCAGCCGCGCTGGCCGCCTTGACCCCCGACTTCCGCGCCGCCGTCGTGCTGTGCGACATCGAGGGCCTCACGTACGACGAGATCAGCGAGGTGCTCGACATCAAGATCGGCACCGTACGCAGCCGGATCCACCGGGGCCGAGCACAACTCCGCGCCGCCCTGCAGCATCGCCGGCCGACCGGTGAGCGCCTGCACTATCTCGGTGTCGACGTCGAACCGGGTGACGCTCCCCGCGCCCTCGAATCCCGGTCGACGGGTCTGGAGCCGGCGAGGTCGGCGTGAAGGACGCCGGCTGCGCCAAGCTGGCGGAGTTCCACTCGGCCTTCGTGGACGGCGCCCTCGACGACGCCCAGCGGGAACGGCTGCTTCGCCATCTGTCCGGGTGTTCGGACTGCCGCGCCGAGATCGACGAAGTTCGCGCCGTTCGTCGATTGCTGAATCCAACCGAGGCTCCGCGGACGCCCACGCCGATGGATCTGTCAATGCGGCTGATCTCCATCGCCGGTGACGAAGCCGGCGAACCGTTGTGGAGCCGGCCGTTCCGCCGCCAGCCGGATCATCGGCCACGGATTGGACTGCCTCGACGGCGCCGGATGATCCGGGTCCGAGCCACGGCCGCGGCGGTCGCGCTCGGCGGTGCGGTCGGAGCCGCCGGAGTCGTCGGCTATGCCGCGGCCCCGGCCGCCAACTTCGCCGACATCAGCAATCCGGGGAGCGAGGCCCGCGCGGCCTTCAGCTCGACCCTCGGCTTGTCGCGGCTGTCCAGCGACGTCCTGGGTGCGGTCAACCTCGCGGACTCCAACGAGCTGAACTCAACCCCCAGTGTGCTGGCCGTCGAACCGTCCCGGGCCACCGGTGCGTCGCTGGACGCCGATGCCGCCTTGGCGACGATGCGGGAGGCGGCGATGGCCGCGGGCAGCGTGAGTTATGACGGCACACAGCGATTCACCGCGTTCCGCGAAGAAGCCGTGAGCGCCGACGCCGAGATCGAGGCGCGCGCCGGCCAGGGCAATCAGATCACCGTTGTCAACCAAGCCGGTCAGCCGGTGGTCGAAGGCTTCTCACCGGCGGACATCGGCTCCCGGGTGGTGGATGAGGAGTTGCTGGATCTGCTCGAACGCAACTACAGCCTGGCCGGACGACACGGAGCCACCGTTGCCGGTCGGGGGGCCACGGAGGTGACCGCGAGGCAGGCCGGCACGATCGCCGCCCGCTGGTGGATCGACGACGCGACCGGCGTACTGCTGTGGTGGGAGACCTACGACCAGTCCGGCTCGGCGGAGCTGTCAGTGGGCTTCACCCAGATCGACATCAATCCGGCCTACGGCATCCTCGACCACCTTCCGCCCCGGCTCGCTGTGCCCACGGCCGATGTTGCCCTGACTCTGTCCAACGCGCCGCGGTTGGAAGCCGACGGATGGAGCTGCCCCGCCGACATCGGCGGACTGTCCTTGATGCGATTGCGGAGCGACAGCAGTGACGATCCATCGGCCCTGCAGCTCGCGTACACCGACGGTCTGGCCACGGTCAGCGTCTTCGAGCAACGCGGGCGGCTGGTCAAGGCTCCGGAAGGTTCGACCTGGAGTTCCGAGCTCGGTGCTTACGTCTGGCACGGCGCTTCGGAGGCGGCAACTTGGCAATCCGGCGCGAATGTCTACACCGTTGTGACCGACGGCTCCGAATCACTGTTGGCGAGCGCGGTCGAAGTGCTTCCCCATGCGGGGAGCCAGGTGCCGTCTACCATGGGGCAGGTCAAAGCGGGCTGGGCGAAAATTCTGGCCGATATAAGGGGCTAGGAATTGGCGGAGCAGCACGATCCTCACGGCCGTGATGTCGGAGGTGGAGACGACTATCGCTACCTGGGGCCGTACCCGGGGGAGGCGCCGCAGGTCGGGCCGAGCTTCGTGCCCCAGCCCCCGCCGGAAGCGCTCGCCCCGCCGTTCTTGGCCGGACCGGCCACTCCCGCGGGTCAACCGGCGGTTGCCGTGGCCCGAAACCGCTCCCTCCGTCCCGGTGCGGTCATCGGAATCGCCGCCCTCACCGCCGTGCTGATCGGCGGCGGCGCCGGCTACGGAGGCGCCCGGCTGGCGCAGCAGCCCGATGCCGCCGCGCCGCCTGCGTCGTCGACGACGAAGGGCCGGCCGTCGACGACCGACCCGACCACCGAGCCGTCCGACCCACCTACTCAGGCGCCCAGCGGCTCCGGCATCGATGCCGTCGGCGTGTCGAAGCGGGTCCTGCCGAGCACGGTGATGATCACGGTCGGCCGGAGCACCGGATCGGGCTTCGTGCTCGATGGCCGAGGTCGGATCATGACCAACAACCACGTGGTGGCCGGGGTGGCCGGGGGCGCGTCGATCCGGGTGGAGTTCGCCGACGGCCGGCGGCAGAAGGCCAAGCTCGTTGGTCGCAGCCCCAGCTACGACATCGCGGTGATCAAGGTGAAGGCCTCGAGCCGCTTGCGGCCGGTCACCATCGGCAACTCTTCGCGGACCCAGGTCGGTGAGTCGGTGCTTGCGGTGGGCTCTCCGCTCGGCCTGCCGGGCACCGTGACCCAGGGCATCGTGTCGGCCCGCAATCGGCCCGTGGTGGTCAAGGCCGGCACCGATGCTGATGCGCCGACCGCGTACATCGATGCCATCCAGACCGATGCACCGATCAACCCCGGCAACTCCGGCGGTCCGCTGGTCGATCGGAGCGCAAAGATCATCGGGGTCAACTCGGCGATCCTGACCATGGGCTCGAGTCAGGGTCCGACGGGAAACATCGGCCTCGGCTTCGCCATCCCGATCGACCAGGCCAAGGCGATCGGCAACCAGTTGATCAAGAAGGGTCGCGCCACCTATCCGGTGCTCGGGGCCAATGTCCAGAACGCCTCCGGCGGGGTCGAGGTGACGTCGGTCGAGCGCAGCGGTCCGGCGTCGAAGGCCGGTCTGCGCCGTGGCGATCTGATCACCAGGGTCGAGGGCACCAGGGTCAGCGCCATGGAGGAGCTCATCGTCAACGTCCGGACCCGACGCCCCGGTCAACAGATCACTCTCGACTTTGCCCGCGGCAGCCGGCGCAGCGAAGCGCGGGTCACGCTCGGCAGTAGGGTCGGCTGAGCCATGACCCCCATGCTTCTCGACATCAACGGCCCGGAGTTCATCCTGCTGCTGGCCCTCGCGGTGATCTTGTTCGGGCCCGAGCGGTTGCCAGACCTTGCCCGCAAGGCCGCCCGGATCGTCCGTTACCTCCGCACCGCCGCGAGCGGGGCCCAAGAGCAACTGACCAAGGAGCTCGGACCGGGGTTCGAGAATCTCGACTTCCGGGACCTCAATCCCCGGGCCTTCGTCCAGAAGCATCTGCTGGATGATGTCGAGCCGATCATCGCCGACGTCAGATCCGAGATTTCCGACGTCAAGGGCATTGCCCGGGGGTCGTCGTCCGAGGTCGCCGCCGCCATCGACGGAGCCAAGGACATCAGTCCGGGCGGACCCCACAACCTGATGAATGACGAGACGCCGACCCTGGTCCTCACCCCGTTCGACGCCGAGGCTACCTAGTTGCGCTTGATCAGCGGCCCGCGGGCGCGAGGCCCAGCTGTCGACCGAGGAGTCCGCGGCCGCGCTTGGCCAAGGTCTCGGCCACTGCGGCCAGCGCTACAGCGGCCGGCCGCTGCGGATCGCTGATCACCAGCGGAACTCCGTCGTCGCCGGCCGCCCGCAACGCGGGATCCAGCGGAATCTGGGCCAGCAGCGGAATGGCATAGCCAAGCCGCGTGCTCAGGGTTGCGGCGACGCCGGCGCCGCCGCCGCTGCCGAAGATCTCGTGCCGGTGCGATTCGCCGCAGTGCGGGCAGGCCAGCTCCAGGTAGGCCATGTTCTCGACCACGCCGATCACCCGCTGATTCATCATCGAGGCCATCGTGCCCGCGCGTTCGGCGACTTCGGCGGCCGCCGTCTGGGGCGTGGTGACCACCAGCACCTCGGCGTTGGGCAGCTTCTGCCCGAGCGAGATGGCGACGTCGCCGGTGCCGGGCGGCAGGTCGAGCAACAAGAAGTCCAGATCCCCCCAGTAGACGTCAGCCAACATCTGGGTCAGCGCGCGATCGAGGATCGGTCCACGCCAGGCCACCACCTGGTCGCGGCGCGGCTTCATCATGCCGATGGAGATGACCTTGAGGCCGGCGGCCGGCACCGGAAGGATCATGTCTTCGACCGAGGTCGGCCGACTGTCGGCCACCCCGAGCATGGCCGGAATGGAGTGCCCGTAGACGTCAGCGTCCAACACTCCGACCGAGCGCCCCTGGGCGGCGAGCGCCCGAGCGAGATTCACCGTCACCGACGACTTGCCGACGCCGCCCTTGCCCGACGCCACGGCGATAACCGTGGTCAGCGAATCCGGCCGCGCGAACGGGATCTCCCGCTCGGCCTGGCCGCCCTTGAGCATGTTGCGGAGTGCGACCCGCTGCTCGTCGCTCATCACTCCGAGCTCGACGTCGACCCCGCTGACGCCGGGAACCGCCGACACGGCCGAGGTGACGTCACGGGTGAGGGTGTCGCGCATCGGGCAGCCGCTGACGGTCAGCAGCACCCGGACCCGCGCCCGGCTGTCGGCATCGACGGTGACGTCGTCGACCATGCCAAGATCGGTGATGGGCCGATGGATCTCGGGGTCGTTGACCGTGTGCAGCGCCGCGCGGATCTTGGGGGCGAGCGGGTGTTCGGTCACGATGTTGTCGGGCACCGGACCAGCCTAGTGCTGCTCTGTGCCGCGTTCAGGGCCGTTCGTCGTCGTCGAGCTCGACCAGGATGGCGCGCAGCTCGGTTCGGAGTTCCGAGCGCAGGTAGTCACGGGTGGCCAGTTCGCCGACCGACATCCGCAGGCTGGCGATCTCCCGGGCCAGGAAGTCCATGTCAGCGCGGCTCTGAGCCGCCTGGGCGCGGTCGCGATCGCGATCGACCCGGTCGCGGGATTCCTGGCGATTCTGGGCCAACAGGATCAGCGGGGCGGCGTACGAGGCCTGCAGGGACAGGATCAGGGTCAAGAAGATAAACGGGTACCCGTCGAACTGCGGTCGTGGCGGTCCGAACGGGGAGTTCCACACCACCCAGAGCACGATGACGACCGTCATGCCCATCAGGAAGCGGGCCGTCCCCATGAACCGAGCGAAGCCTTCGGCGAACTTACCGAAAGCGTCCCGGTCGAACTTGAAGGTGGGCAGCGTCGATCGCTTGCGGCGCCCCGGCGTGTTCAGCCGGGTCGGCTCCCGTTCCGCCTTAGCCATCAGGAGAACCTCCGCCGAGTGCTTTCACCTCTTGAGCCGAGAGGGAGTCGAGCTGGGTGCCGCGCCAGTCCTCCGGGAGGACGTGGTCGAGCACGTCATCCACCGTAATCGCCCCGATCAGTCGATGATCATCATCGATGACCGGGGCGTTGACCAGGTTGTAGGTGGCGAAGTACCGACTGACCTCGTGCAACGTCGAGTCGTCGGTCAGCGTCTCCAACTCGCTGTCGATCAAGGCCGAGACCAGGGTCGACGGCGGTTCGCGGAGCAGCCGCTGGAAGTGCACGGCACCGAGGAAACGACCGGTCGGGGTTTCCAGCGGTGAGCGACAGATGTAGACCATGCAGGCCAGCGCCGGAGTCAGCTCGGAGTCGCGGATCTGGGCCAGCGCCTCGGCCACGGTCGCGTCCGGAGGCAGGATCACCGGCTCGGGGGTCATCATGCCGCCCGCGGTGAACTCGGCGTAGTTGAGCAGCCGACGAACGTCCTTGGCCTCGTCGGGCTCCATCCGCTGCAGGAGTTCCTCGGCCATTTCCGGCGCCAGCTCGGCGATCAGGTCCGCGGCGTCGTCGGGATCCATCTCCTCCAACACGTCGGCCGCCCGGTCGGTGTCGAGCTCGGACAGCAACTGCACCTGCTCGTCCTCGGGCAGTTCCTCGAGCGCCCCGGCCAGTTTCGCGTCATCGAGCGCCAGCGCCACCTCGGAACGGCGCTCCGGTGACATCTCGTGCAGTTCGCGGGCGATGTCGGCGGCCTTCATGTCTTCCATCTGGGCCAGCAGCGCTTCGGTGCCCTGACTGTGATCGACCGCGAGCATCTTGATCATCGACCACTCGACGATCGTCACGTGGCCCTTGCGCCCGAAGCGCTTACGGGTGCCGGCCTCGCGCAGCGCCACCTGGGACAGCTCCCAGTCATGGGAGCGCACCGGCCGCATCGAGACGTCGAAGACCACCGACGGAGCCGGATGGTCGATCCGCTCCACCGTGAGGTCGAAGAGATCGTCGATCACCAGGGTTTCGGAGTGCCGGCGCTCGAACCGGCGGGTGTTGACCACGCCGGAGATGACGACCTGGACGGCGTCGATACTGCGGACCCGGGCCATCTCGATGAAGATCCGATGCCGGGCGAACAACTCCACGACCAGGCCCTTGACCCGGGGTGCGCGGCCACCAACCCGGCGCTGGACGACGACGTCACGGACCTTACCCACCTGGTCGCCCGCGCTGTCGAGGACCGGCAGGCTGCGGATACGCGAGATGAACACCGAAGTCGCAGTTGCCGAGGCCACGGGTCGATTATCACAGTGTCGGCGCCGTTGACCGTGCACGAAGGGCCGATGGAGGGGTGACGTTCACAAGATCATCGATTAACCTGTTTCCGCCACGGGGGCCTCACGACAAGCGGCATCGCCGTTCATCAAGGAGTTGATCTCCCATGCCTTCCCCGACCTCGTCCCCGGTGCACCTCCGGCGGATGATCATGTCGATGATCACCTCAGCTCTGGTGGTGTCCTCGATCGCGCTCCCGGCGCACGCGGCGGGCGATCCTGCGCTGGTCCGCAAGCTCAACTCCGTGCTGTCGGATTCGCGCACCCAGCGGGCGCACACCGGTGCGGTGGTGCTCGACGCCGACTCGGGTGAGTTGCTGTACAGCCGTTACGGCAACACCGCGGTGATGCCGGCCTCGAACACCAAGATCGTCACCGCCGCGGCCGCGATGCACACCTTGAAGCCGAGCTTCCGGTTCAAGACCGAGGTGATCAGGCGGGGCCCCGTGGTCAACGGCACCCTGCAGGGACGGTTGTATCTGAAGGGCTACGGCGATCCGACCACCCGCCAGCAGGACTACGCGAAGCTTGCGGCGAAGGTCAAGAGCGCCGGCATCAAACGGGTCAGCGGCAGCCTGATCGTCGATTCGAGCTGGTTCGACCATCAGCGCTACAACCCCGGATGGCGGACCTCGTACGCGGCCGACTACTACGCCGCCGAAACCTCCGCGCTGACCGTTGCGCCGAACGACGACTTCGACGCCGGCACGGTCTATCTGAAGTACTCCCCGCGCAGCTCCGGCCAGAGGGCCAAGATCACCACCTATCCGGCCGCCGCCGCCAACTACCTCAACATCGTCAATCGCACCACGACGTCGGCGCGCGGCAGCTCGACCACGTTCTCCGCGTACCGGGCCCACGGATCGAACACCATCACGGTGAGCGGTCGGGTCCCGGTGGGCCGTTCGACGGGCAGGTGGTTGATCACCGTCGACAAGCCCGAGCTGTACGCGGGTGCGGTCTTCCGGGCCGAGCTGGCCAAGCTCAAGATCACCGTCGACGGACCGACGAAGATCTACACCACTCCCGCCTCGCAGCGCCGGGTCCTCGGCACCGACACGTCGATGACGCTGTCTGACCTGCTGATCCCCTTCATGAAGCTGTCCAACAACATGCACGCCGAGGCCTTGACCAAGCAGATGGGTCGGGCCCAAGGAAAACCAGGAAACTGGAAAGACGGCCTCGCCGTCACCACCGGCTATCTGAGGAGTCTCCAGGTGCCGATGTCGGGCGTCTCGCTGACCGACGGATCGGGGGTGACCCGGCTGAACCGGCTCACGCCGCGAGCCCTGGCCACGACCTTGCTGAAGGTGCAGACCGAGCCGTGGTACCCGGCGTTCTACCGATCATTGCCGGTCGCCGGAAACACCCAACGGATGGTCGGCGGCACACTGCGTTACCGGATGAACGGCACCGCGGCGGCGAACAACGCCCGGGGCAAGACCGGCAGCCTCACCGGTGTCACCGCGCTGAGCGGCTACGTCACCGGTGACGACGGCCGCCACTACGTCTATTCGCTGATCAGCAACTACTCCGGCTCGACCCCGCGTCCGGTGGAGAACACCTTCGTCGTCGCGCTGGCCCGCTGGAATTGACCGCCGAAACTGATCGGCGGGGCGTCCGGCAGGTAGATTGAAGGCCCGATCGAATCCTCCTGGAGGGCCTCATGTCTCTACCGCGACGGCAGCCGAGCTCGCTGTTCGAGCTTCAGTTTCCCCAGTCGGTGGGGATCTACAACACCTACGCCGATGCCCAGAAGGCGGTCGACTATCTGGCCGATGAGAAGTTCGAGGTGCAGAATCTCGCGATCGTCGGCACCGAGTTGAAGTCGGTCGAGCGGGTGCTCGGTCGACGTAACTGGGGGACTGTGATCACCCAGGGCGTGCAGTCCGGGATCTCGACCGGCCTGCTGGTCGGTCTGGTGATGTTGATCTTCACCAAGCCGACGAGCTATTTCGCCCTGCTCCTGGTGTCGTTGGCGATCGGCATCACCCTCGCCATCGGGTTCAGTGCCGCCGCGTACGCGATGAGTCGCGGGAAACGGGACTTCACCTCGGTGAGCCAGACCGTGGCCACCAAGTACGAGGTGCTGTGTGAGCACAAGGTTGCCGCCCAGGCCCGGGAGATGCTCACTCAGCTTCCGGGGACCCGAGCCAGCGCGTTCGAGTGAGGCAACGGGGGACGCGTCACCCTCCTAGAGCCAGCGGTTGCGTTTGAAGCCGGCGTACAGCGCGACCATGATCACCGCCATGGCGAAGAGCACCACGAAATAGCCATACTTCGTCTGGGTCTCCGGCATGTTGATGAAATTCATCCCGTAGATCCCCGCCACCATGGTCGGCACGGCGACGATCGCCACCCAGGCGGAGATCTTGCGCATGTCCTCGTTGTCGGCGACCGATGCGCGGGCCAGACCGGCCTGCATGATCGAGCTGAGCACCTCGTCGAACGACGCCACGGCCTCGCGGGCCTCGGTGTGATGATCGGCGAGTTCGCGGAAGTACGCCTTGGCCTCCGGTGGCACCACCGGCAGCTCACGGGTCGCGAGCCGCAGCAGCGGAGCCCCGAGCGGCATCACGCAGCGCTTGAACTCGATCAACTCCCGCTTGAGCTGGTAGGCCCGGTCGACCTCGTGCGAGCCGCCGCGGGAGAAGACCGCAGTCTCGATCTCGTCGACGTCTTTCTCGAACTCGGCCACCACGCCGAGATAGTCGTCGATGATCTTGTCGGCGATCGCGTACAACACCTCCGACGGGCCCCGGGCCAGACGAGCGGGATCGGCCTCCAGCGACCGCCGAAGCGCGCTCAGCTGGGCATGCTCACCCCGGCGGACGGTGATCACGAAATGATCGCCGAGGAACACCATCACCTGGCCGGTGGCCACCACTTCCGAGGTGTCGGTGAGTTCTTCATGATCGACATAGGCGACGGTCGAGATCACCATGAACAAGTCGTCGCCGAACATCTCCAGCTTCGACCGGGTGTGCCCGTGCACCGCATCCTCGATCGCGAGGGGGTGCAGGTCGAACTGCGACGACAGGGCCAACAGGTCGGCGTCGTTGGGATCCTTCAGGCCCAGCCACACGAAGCCTTCACCCGCGCAGGCCAGACGGGCAGCGGCGGCCATGCTTTCGGCCGGCTTGCGAACGCCGTTCACATACCAGGCCCAGGCGATCACTGAACTCGGCGGGGGCTCCGGGAGCGGAGTATGCGGCGTGACGACACGCTTGTTCAGCGAGCGGAAGGTCGGCAAATAGCGACGGTGCGGGGTGGTCGTCATCGCTGCCTCCTACCGATCCGCAGATTCAGCACCCGCCCAGATCGAGGCCATCCAGGCTTCGACATCGGTGCTGCTGCGCGGGAGCGTCCCCGACAGATTCTCATTGCCGGTCAATGTAATCAAGACATCGTCCTCGATCCGCACGCCGATGCCGCGCAGCTCGGCGGGCACCAGCAGATCATCAGTCTTGAAGTAGAGACCAGGTTCGACGGTGATGATCATGCCCGGCTGCAGGGTGCCTTCGCGGTAGTTCTCGTTGCGGGCCTGCGCGCAGTCGTGGACGTCGATACCCAAGTGGTGTGACGTGCCATGGACCATCCAGCGCCGGTGCTGACCCCCCTTGAGCGAGAGTGCCTCGGCGACCGTCACCGGCAACAGCCCCCATTGGTCGAGGTGCCGGGCGATGACGGCGATGGCGGCCCGGTGGACATCGGAGAACGTCGCGCCGGGCTGCGCCGCCGCGATGCCTGCTTCCTGCGCCTCGAGCACGGCTTCGTAGATCTTGCGTTGAGCGTCGGTGAACCGGCCGTTGATCGGCAACGTCCGCGTCACATCGGCGGTGTAGAGCGAGTCCCGCTCCACCCCGGCATCGATGAGCAAAAGGTCGCCGGCGCGGAGATCGCCGTCGTTGCGGATCCAGTGCAGGGTGCAGGCGTGCTCACCCGAAGCAGCGATGGTGTCGTAGCCGGTCGTATTGCCGGCATGCCGGGCGTGGAGTCCGAAGATCCCCTCGACCCAGCGCTCGCCGCGACCCCGGCGTACGGCCTCGGGAAGATCGGCCACCACAGCGGCGAAGGCCTCCGCCGTCTGTCGGCAGGCGGCACGCATCTCCTCGATCTCGAACTCGTCCTTGATCAACCGCAGCTCACTCAGGGCGACCGCGAAATCGGTGTCGGTGGGTTGCTCCTGCGCCCGATCTTTGTCGGCCTGAGCCGCGCGAAGCTCGCTGATCAGCTCGTCCAGTTCGGCATCGAGGATCGCCGGGAATGACCCTGATCGACGTACCCTCGGCATTCTTCCGCAACTGGTCCGGCAGATCCTGTCGATTCGGCGCAGGTGATTCCGCACAGCGCGCCGAGTTCCTCCAGCGACAGCCGGCGACCGACCCACATCTCGCCGAACCGGGCGTTGGCGTAGAACTCCTCGGAATCACGCGGGGCGCGCGGGGTGAAGTACAGGCAGGCGTCATGGCCGGAGTCGGTCGGCTCGAGCACGAGCACCGCGTCCGGCTCATGATCGGCGCCGAGGCCGGTGAGATGGGCAAAGGCCGAATGCGGACGGTAGGGGAAATCCGTGTCGTTCGATCTCACCTTCAGGCCTCCGGCCGGAACGACCAGCCGCTCGCCCGGGAATTGGGCACTGACATCAGCCCGTCGCTCCCGCGCCGGCGCCGCAGCGGGCACCTCATCGGGCAGCGTGGTCGGATACGGAGCCCAGCCCTGCCGGACGAACGCCTTGAACGCGTCCGAGAACGGAGTCTGGCGGTTCGGCAGGGACGGCTGACGATCGCTCATACGGCCATTCTTACACTCGGTTCACGATCCGATCCTTGCTCGGAAGAGGAAGCCGATGGACGGCGACCGCATGAACACTTTCCTCACCGCTATCAAGCCCCGACCTCCAGCGGGGCTCGCGTTGGGCATCGCGGGCCCCGACCTCGACGCCGCGCTCGACGCCGCCCGCGCAGGCGCGAGCCGCGTCGGAGCTTCGCATGGCCGTCGAGCATTTCGCCGACCGGCTTCGGGCCGGAATCGGGTCGGTTCCCGGGCGAGGGCGGGACGGATCCATGGATGGGTATCAACCCGATGCCGATCCGCTCGGCGACGGCGTGCTGCCGTTGTTGGCCTTGGTGGAGACCGCCGAAGACCTGGCCGGCTTCCATCGCGACCGGGGGATTCCGGCCGACGTGTCCCGGCAGACCCTGACCGAACTCGGGCAACAGGTCGCGGTCCATCGACGACGTTCGGTGACTTCGGTCTGCATACCTACGGCTGGATGCCGGTGATCTGGTCGGGTCGCTCTACTGGCTCGGGTCGGCTGCAGTTCAATCTCATGCGGCTCGAGAGCGTTGGGTGTGCTCGACTCACATCCCGCAGACCGGCCGCTCGGCCCCGCCTCGGTGGACGACGCGTTCAGTCGGGCCGCGGCCTTCTTTCCCCGGTACTTCGCCGACCGTCCGGCCACCAACTTCTGGTGCGAGAGTTGGCTGCTCGACCCGGACCTGGCAGCCGCGCTTCCGGCCGCGTCGAACATGTCCCGGTTCCAGCAGCGCTGGACACTCACCGACGAGGTGCAGCCCGCTGACGGCGACGCGCTGTTCTTCACGTTCGCCCGGCGCAAGGCGGTCGATCATGCCACGTTGCCGCGGGACACGACCTTGCAGCGGGCGATCATCGACCGCTGGGAGGCCGGTGAGCACTGGCACCTCCGTTCGGGAACGGTGCCCATGGGAAGGTGGGCGCCATGACCAGGCTGTTCATCGTCCGACACGGCGAGACCGAGTGGAGCAGGTCCGGACGGCACACGTCGGTCACCGATCTGGAGCTGACCGAGAAGGGCGTGGAACAGGCCAGAGCGTTGCGCGGGCACCTCGATCCGCCGGCGTTCGGGCTGATCTTGTGCAGCCCGCGGCGTCGGGCCCGGGCGACGGCCGAGCTGGCCGGGTTCATGGCCGAGTACGAGCCTCAGGTCGATGACGATCTGGCCGAGTGGGCCTACGGCGACTATGAGGGCAAGACCACCGACGAGATTGACGACTCCGCGCCGGGCTGGACCATCTGGAGCCACCCGACGCCCGGCGGAGAGACCCCGAAGCAGGTCGGTGAACGCCTGGACCGGGTGGTCGACCGGGTCCGGGGGAGCAACGTGGAGCGGGCGATCTGCTTCGGGCACGGTCACGCGCTCCGCGCACTGGCCATGCGGTGGCTGGGATTCGATCTGACCCTCGGCGTGCATTTCCCGCTGGATACCAGCACGGTCTCGGTTCTCGGCGAGGAGAAGGCTCAGCCCGCCATCCAGCGGTGGAACGCCCGTCCCTGACCCCTGAGGCTCACTCGTAGGAGATGCTGTTCAGGTTTGCGCGGGCCGACCAGAACAGACCGCGGCCACGCCGGTGGTGCCGACGATGATCGCCGCCATCGGGACCGCCGTTCCGTTGTCGAACAGGCCGACCAGCGGGGCAATCGCCCCACCGATCAGGAACTGGGCCGCGCCGAGCAGCGCGGCAGCAGTGCCGGCGGTTTCGCCGTGCCGGTTGAGCGCGATCGCCGGTGCGTTCGGGAAGGCCAGGCCGGCCGAGGAGACAACGAAGAAGATCGGGATCATGAAGCCCAGCAGGCCGCCGAAGCCGGTCATGCTCGTGGCCAGCAACGCGAGCGCGGACCCGAGTCCGATCAGCACCGCCACCGAAAGAACCCGGACCGGATTGAATCGCTTGACCAGCAGCGGATTGATCTGGGTCATCAGGATCAGGCCGACCGCGTTGGCGCTGAAGGCCACGCCGAACTGCTGCGCGGACAGCTCGTACATCCCCTGGAGGATGAACGGCGCGCCGGAGATGTAAGCGAACAGCGTGGCGAACATCAGGCCGGCCACCAACACCATGACCACGAACAGCCGGTCGGTGAGCACCCTGGCGTAGCCACGAAGTGAGCTGCGGATGGTTCCTGGCTGGCGGCGGCTGGGCGGAAGCGTTTCCGGCAACGCGACCATGGCGAGCACGAACAGCCCGACGGCGACGATCGCCAGCACGACGAAGATGCCGCGCCACGAGGTGACGGTGAGCAGGGCGCTACCCAGTGAGGGCGCCAGGATCGGCGCGACCCCGAGCACGAGGATCAGCCGGGACAGCAGCTGAGCGGCCCGGATGCCGCTGAAGAGATCGCGGACGACGGCCATGGCGACCACGGCCACCGCGGCTCCGCCGATGCCCTGCACCGTTCGGGTGACGGCCAACAGGGTGATCGACGGGGCCAGTGCGCAGAGCACCGACATCAGGGCATGGACGGTCAGCCCGATGAGCAGCGGCTTGCGCCGGCCGACGACGTCCGACCAGGGTCCGATGACGAGCTGGCCGAGTCCGAGGCCGAGCAGCAGGCCGGTGATGGTCAGCTGGGCCTGGGAGCTGGTGGCGCCCATCTGGGCCGTCAGTTCTGGCAGGGCGGGCAGATACGTGTCGACGGTGAGCGGCCCGATGGCGCTGAGCGCGCCCGAGCACCAGCACCAGCCGCACATAGCGACCGCCGACGAAACGATCGGCGAGTGCTGGTTCGGGCGAGCGCAATGTGGGCTCTGCCAGTGTGGTCATGATCATCCTGCCGTGAGCTACGGAACCTGACGGTCACCGCAGTGTGGCCGAAGCGTGAAGTGAGGTGGCGTCTCGGTGGGGCATGCTCCTCGAGTACCGCCTTGTCTGGGCCAACCAGCAACTCGCGCCGTTCATTCCCGGCGCGACAGCTTTCTCCAGTCCTCAGTAGGGTGGGCCCGATATCTGCTCGAGGAGGGTGAGACCGATCAAAGCCGACGCGGCCGCACAACTGCGATTGCTCGATCTGCAAACGGTGGACACCGCACTCCACCAGCTCGATCATCGGCGCCGCACCTTGCCGGAACACGCGCTGATCTCCGCTCTCAATTCCGATCGGGCCGTCGTCGAATCCGATCTGGTCGGCGCCGACACGGCCGTTTCGGATCTCGAGCGGGAGCAGACTCGGGCCGAGAACGACCTGGAGCCGGTGAGGGAGCGGCTGACCCGTAACCGGCGGCGCATCGCCGATGGCAGTGTGGCCGACCCGAAGGCGCTCTCCTCCATGGTGGACGAGGTCGAACATCTGCGGAAGCGAATCAGCGACCTCGAGGACGCGGAGCTGGAAGTGATGGAGCTGCTGGAGTCGGCGGTGGCCCAGCGCGAGACGCTGCGGGCGCGGGCCGAGGGTCTCGACGCCCAGCTGGCCGAGATGTCGGCCAAGCGCGACCGCCAGCTCGCCGAACTCGACGGCGAGATCGCTGACCGCCGTACGGTCCGCGCCGGGATCGTTCCCGATGTGCCGGCTGCGCTGTTGACGCTCTACGCCAAGGTCGGCACGAGTCACGGTGGGGTCGGTGCCGCCGAGCTGCGGGCCCGGCGCTGCACCGGTTGTCAGCTGGATATCAACGCCGCCGACCTGCGGGTGTTCGCGTCGGCGCCGGCCGATGAGGTGCTGCGCTGCGAGGAGTGCAGCCGGATCCTGATCCGTACGCCGCAGTCGGGCCTGTGACGGCGATGATCGCGTGATGGCCCGGAGGCCCACCGACGTCCAGGACGGTTCCGGCCTGTTCGATCCGGGCCCGTACGAGAGCGATCCGTATGACAGCGATTTGGGCGAGGAAGGGAATGCGACACCGGCACCGGTCCGGCGGACCGATCGCCGGCTGATCGTCGAGGCCGACGGCGGCTCGCGCGGCAATCCCGGACCAGCCGCGTACGGAGCCCTGGTCTGCGACGCCACCACCGACGAGGTCCTGCTGTCCGAGGGCCTCGCGATCGGCCGGGCCACCAACAATGTCGCCGAGTACCGCGGACTGATCGCCGGCTTGGAAATGGCTCGGGAGATCGATCCCGGGGCCCGAGTCGAGATCCGGATGGACTCCAAGCTGGTCATCGAACAGATGGCCGGCCGCTGGAAGATCAAGCATCCCGACATGAAGCCGTTGGCCATGCAGGCCAGCAAACTGCGTCCGGTCGAGGCGGTCTGGACCTGGGTGCCCCGGGCGCTGAACAAGCGGGCCGACGCTCTGGTCAACCGCGCCCTCGACGGTGAGCCGGTCCCGCGCCGGTAGGCTCTGGCCCATGCCCGCACGCAAGGTCGGACTGCCTAACGATGTGCCCGAAGGTCTGGCCGATGGATTGGCCATCATCCGCACGACGCTAGATGTGCGCGAGTGATTTCGACGCCGCTGTGATCACTGCAGCTGAACAGGCCGCGACCACGGTGGTGCTTCCTGATCTTGATCGCACCGACCTGGAGTTGATCACCATTGATCCTGCCGGGATCGCGTGATCTTGATCAGGCGATGAACCTGGCCCGTACCGCGACCGGCTATTTGATCTCCTACGCCATCGCCGACGTCGCGGCGTTCGTCCGGCCGGGTGACCCGATCGATCTCGAAGCGCATCGCCGAGGGATGACGCTCTATGCCCCCGATCACCGCACGCCGCTGCACCCGCCGGTGTTCAGTGAAGGCGCCGGCAAGCCTGCTGCCCGACCAGTTGCGCCCGGCGCTGCTCTGGACGATCAGCCTCGATGCGCAGGGCCAGATGACTGATGCCGAAGTGGTTCGAGCACGGGTACGCAGCCGGGAGCAGCTCACCTACGAGCAAGCGCAGGCGGAGATCGACGCTGGATCGCCCCGGGAGACGCTTGGCCCTGCTCAAGGAGGTCGGTGAGTGGCGAGAGCAGCGGGAGAAGGATCGAGGTGGCGTCAGCCTGAATATTCCTGAGCAGGAGATCGTGCCGGCTGGCGATGATCATGGCTGGGAGCTCCGGTTCCGGGCCCCGCTGCCGGCCGAGGGTTGGAACGCGCAGATCTCACTGCTGACCGGGATGGCGGCCGCGCACATCATGCTCTACGGCCAGGTCGGGATCCTGCGTACCATGCCGCCCGCTGATCATGAGTCGTTGCGCCGGCTACGGCAGACCGCGAAGGCCCTGAAGATCGATTGGCCGGCCGAATTGGACTATCCGGAATTCGTCCGCAGCCTCGATCCTCGCAAGCCGGCGGAAGCCGCCATGATCAACGCGTGCACCCTGCTGTTCCGCGGAGCCGGCTATCGGGCCTTCAGCGGCGGGATTCCCGACGACGCCGAGCACGCGGCGCTGGCCATCGACTACGCACACGTCACCGCTCCGCTACGCCGGTTGGTCGACCGCTACGCCGGTGAGATCTGCGTGGCGCTGTGTGCCGGCGAGCCGGTGCCGTCCTGGGTGCTGCGTGCTCTCGATGCGCTGCCCGATGAGATGGCCGGCGCTGATCGGCGGGCCAAGAAGTACGAGCGGGCGATCATCGACCTGATGGAGGCCTGTCTGCTGCAGGATCGGGTCGGCGAGATCTTCGCCGGGACCGTGATCGAGGTCGACAAGGCCAAACGGCGTGGCGTGGTGATGATCAGTGAGCCGGCGGTTGAAGCTCGGGTCAACGGCAGCGATCTCCCGTTGGGCACGGAGGTCCAGGTCCGGCTGGTCAGCGTCGAGCTGGCCAAGGGTGCGGTGGTCTTCGAGGTCGTCTGAACCTCGTCCGCTTTAGGCGGTGTCGCTCAGCAGTTGCCGGCGACCGTCAGCCAAGGCCCCCATCATGGCGCCGCGGAGCGCGGCGGATCCGTCCACCGAGCTGGCCGTGATCGTCGGTGCCAGCGGGAACGACTCCGAGACGACCGTGCGGAGCCGTTCGAGCAGATAGGGATGCCGGCCGAGCGGGCCGCCGAGGACGAGCAGCTCAGGGTCGTTCACCGCGTGCACCGCCGCCACGGCGGTCACCAGGGTGCGGCAGAACGCGTCGATCCGCAGCGCGGCGGCCGGGTCCCCGACCATCGCGGCGTCGAGGACGGAACGCACTTCCGCGACGTCCAAGGTGGCGCCGTTCGGGCGGCCGAAGCCCTGCCGGACCAACGCCTCCAGGACCGTCGCCGCCGGTGCGGATCCGGTGGGCAGGAAGCCGATCTCGCCGGCGAGGCCATGGAACCCGCGGATGACCTGGTCACCGAAGTGGAACGCGAACCCGAGCCCGCTGCCGACGTGAAGGTAGCCGAAGCTGGAGACGCTCCGAGCGACGCCGACATTCCGCTCGGCGTGAGCCGCGAGATTGACGTCGTTCTCCAGCATGATCGTGGTGTCGCCGAGGTCGTCGAGAACGTTGCGGAGATTGACGAGCCCTTCCGGGAAAGGCGAATTGGGCATCGTGATGATGTTGTTGTGGGCCGGGTCGACCGGGTTGGCGACCGATACCGAGAGCACGCGAAGCGGACCGCGGCCCCGGGCAGCCCTGCGGTCCCGGTCGACGGCCGCCTGCAGGGTCTTGACGAGCAACGGAGCGCTGAGCGGAGTCGGCCGATAGGACTCGCCGAACACCTCACCGGCCAGCGACGACGACAAGGTGTTCAGCCCGTCCGGATCCAATTCGATCGCCAGCACCCAGCCGGAGGTCTGGGCCAACTCGTAGTAGGTAGCGATCCGGCCGCGACGGCCGGTCTGCATTCCGCTTTCGACGAGGATTCCCCGCTCGGACAGCCGGCGTACGGCGTCGGAGATCGTCGGCTTGCTGATGCCGGTGACGGCGGCCAGCTCAGCGCGGGTGATCTTGCCGACCCCGAAGACGCGATTGATCACGGCGGTGTCGGTGATGTTGCGGAGCAGCCCGGCTCGCGGGAGCGTCTGCTCGGGGTCATCACGCCGCCGGTCGACCGTGCTGGTCGATTGTGGGCGTGAACCCGGACGTGACTCCGTCGAGCCGCGACTCGGGGTCGTGGGCTCGGAAAGGGCCGAATCGGTCGCGCGCCCCCCGGCCTGCTCGACTCGCGTCAGGTTGGTCATTCTCACCTTCATGCGCAATGTCTGTCGCCCACTCTAAACGCCGCCAGGCGATGATCGCGGTACGCCACCCCGGACGAGATCACGTTCGGGTGTACGAGAATCGCCCTGCGGCACTCCTGAACGTGAAGACGCGAAGGAGAAATGTCGCCATGACTCTGGCCCCGGCCCGTCCCGGAGTGCGACTGCTGATCTCCCACGCGCTCGCGGCCACCGCGATGTCGATGCCCTGGCCGGCGCTGCTGGCCGCAGTCTGGGCCGACACCGGAAGCGATGCCTGGTTGGGTCTGGCGGGTGCCTCGCGGATGCTGCCGTACGTCGTGCTCTCCGCCGTCGCCGGCATCTTGGCCGACCGGTTGCCCAGGGTCTCGGTGATCCGCTGGTCGACAGCGGTCCGGGCCGTGCTGCTGGCGGGCTGCGGTGCGGTCATGGCCGCGGGCTCGACTGAGCTGGCCGTCGTGCTGGCGGTCTGTACCGTGGCCGCGGGCACGCCCGCGTACCCAGCCGCCGTCGCTCGGCTGCCGCAACTCGTCGGCCCGCAATCACGCGTCCGCGGTGGAGCGAGCCGGCTGACCAATCTACTGGTCACCGCCGAAGTCACCGCGTTCGTCGTCGGCCCGGCCATCGGCGGCCTCCTCATCGGTCTGGGGCACGGGTTGTGGTCGATCTGGGGGGCCGCCGCGTGCGCGGCAGTGGCCTGGCCACTGCTGCACCGGCTGGACGCCGGGCGGCCGAGCGTCGAGCCTCTGGTGATCGTCGGCGGTCGGCTGCGGACGGTGCTGACCTCGCCCGGCGTACCCCTGGCCATCGCGATGGTCGCCCTGGCCAATTTCGTCGAGGCCGGGGCCTCGGTCGCGTTGATCAACCTCAACGCCGAGCGCTGGGGGGTCGGCGACCGCGGCTTCGGCATCGCGACGGCGGCATTTGGTTTCGGCTCGCTCGCTGCGCCGTTGTTGGCCTGTCTGGTGCGGCTCCGCGGATCGCTGGCGATCACCGGCACCGGCTTCGCGATCGCGGGGCTCGCCCCCGCCGTGACCGTCGCCGTCGCGCCGCTCGCGGCTGCTGGCGCGGCGGGAACGACCGTCGAATGTGTCTGCACCGACGTTCTGCAACAATCCGTGCCCGATCACGTCCGAGCCTTCTCGCTCGGACTGACCGATTCGATCATGGTCTCGGCCGCCATGCTGGGATCGATGATTGCGCCGGTGCTCGCGAGTGCCATCGGTGCCCGGCCGGTCTTCATGGTGTTCGGCGCGGGCGTCGGCCTGGCGTCGACGGTCGTCTTCCGGCGCGCGCGGCACCAGCCGTCCGCCTCGACGCCGGTCGCCATGGAGAGTCGACGATGATGGTGGCGGAACGGGCGGATCACCACTGTCTCGCCTAGCTTCCGAGTGTGACCATTAGGTTGGCCACCACCATCGGGGACGGGAGAGCAGATGCGGCGAGCTATCGGACTGGTCCTGCTGCTTCCATTGCTCGGCTGCACGTCCGCCCCTCCGACACCCGCGCCGACACCAGGGCCGACGCCCTCACTGACGGCCACGCCCTCTCCGACGCCGACATCAACGCCGACGCCGACATCAACGCCGACGCCGTCTCCGACTCCGACCGGGAATGGTCTGGGCCAGCTCTGGAGCTTTACGACCGCCGAAGGCGCGCGCGGGACGTTCACCGTGCCGTCCAAGGCCGATTCACTCGTCCGGCGGATCGAGACCGAGCGCACCCGAGCCAAGGCCGAACGCCTCTACTACGTGCTGGTCGCGGTGGACAACGCCGCCGGGTCGGAGGCGGCCGAGCTGGATTCGATCGAGTTCGTCGACGGTGCCGGCCGTCGGTCGACCTCGGTGTCCGCGCAGGATGTGATCGAGCGCTGGCATCAGCCGAGCGGCTATCCAGCCCGGCGTCGGCTGATCAAGCTGCAAACCGACATGGAGGTCTCACTGGAGCCGGGGCAATCCGGAACGGTGGTCAAGGTCTTCGACCGGCCCATCCGCTCGATCGCCAAGAGCTTCGTCTACCTCCGAGGCGGTCTGGAGGTCGTGGAGGCGAAGGTCACCTGAGTGGCCGAGTTGCCGAGTCGCTGTGTGCCGCCTTGGAGTTGAGGTGGACGAGTCGGTCGATAAGCCGGATTCTGTCCTCGCCGCGAGGCAAGGGGCGATCATCCATCTGCGACCGCTGTTGCCAACGGCCTGGTGCGATCTACCCGGAAGCTCGGGCGAGCAGCCCTCGAGCGCTTCCGCAGACGCGCGTACGCGTCCTCTTGATCTTGCTCCGGGTGGGGTTTACCGAGCCACTCCAGTCACCTGGAGTGCTGGTGGTCTCTTACACCACCGTTTCACCCTTACCTCTTTATGAGGCGGTCTGTTCTCTGTGGCACTGTCCCGCGGGTTACCCCGGGTGGGCGTTACCCACCACCATGCTCTGTGGAGTCCGGACTTTCCTCGACCCCCTTTCGGGTGCCGCGATCGCCTGACCGACTCGTCCGCGCACCAGGGTAGACCACGGACCGCGTCTCGCCAGGCCGTCAGACCACTTGACGAGAGTTCGCCCGGCCGATCAGGTAGAGAAATGAAAACCGCAACCCGGGCGAGACCAGCCTCGCTGATCACCGCCACCCGCCCGACGATCGCGGTCGTCGTTGCGGCGATGGTCCGATGGTGATGACTGACCACCACCCGTCCCACCCACCCGTGCTGGTGGTCATGGGTGTCTCCGGTTCGGGCAAGTCCACGGTCGCCGGGTTGTTGGCCGGACAGCTCAATTGGGATCTGGAGGAGGGCGACATCCTGCATCCGGCGGAGAACGTCGCCAAGATGGCGTCGGGGCAGGCGCTGACCGACGAGGACCGCTGGCCCTGGCTGGACACGGTCGCCTCGTGGATCTTCGAGCACGTGCTGGCCGGCCGGCCCGGAGTGATCACCTGCTCCGCCCTGAAGAAGGAATACCGGGACGTGCTGCGGGCGGACGGAGTGATCTTCATCCATCTGCGGGGCACGCGGGATCTGATCGGCGACCGGATGGTCTCCCGGGTCGGGCACTTCATGCCGACGGCGTTGCTGGACTCGCAGTTCGATGCCTTCGAGCCGCTGGCCGACGACGAGGACGGTCTGGTCGTCGACGTGGTCAAGAAGCCGGCCGAGCTGGCCACCGAGATCGTCGAACGGCTCGGCCTCAAGGGAGCGTGAGCACCTCGGCGCCGGAATCGGTGACGACCAACGTGTGTTCGAACTGCGCGCAGCGACGGCCATCGGCGGTGAGCACCGTCCAGTCGTCGTCCCACAGGTAGCTGTCGCCGGAGCCCTGGGCAATCATCGGCTCGATCGTGAAGGTCATACCGGGCTCGATCACGGTGTCGTGGAACGGATCGTCGTAGTGCGGGATCACCAGGCCGGAATGAAAGGCCGAGTGGACACCGTGGCCGGTGTAGTCGCGAACCACCCCGTACCCGAAACGCTTGGCGTAGCTCTCGATCACCCGACCCAAGATGTTGACCTGTCGACCGGGCCGAACAGCCTTGATCGCCCGGTTCAACGCCTCTTGGGTGCGTTCGATGAGCAACCGGGACTCCTCATCCACCTGACCACAGAAGAACGTGGCGCAGTTGTCACCGTGGACGCCGTCGAGATAGGCGGTGACGTCGATCTTGACGATGTCACCGTCCTCGAGCGGACGGGCGTCGGGGATGCCGTGGCAGATCACCTCGTTCACCGAGGTGCAGCAGGACTTCGGGAATCCCCGGTAGCCGAGCGTCGAGGGGTACGCGTGCTGATCGATGAGGAACTCGTGGACGGCCTGGTCGATCTCGTCGGTCGTGACTCCGGGCGCGATCACGGCGGCTCCGGCGTGCATTGCCTGCGCGGCGATCCGGCCCGCGATCCGCATCCGCTCGATCGTCTCGGCGGACTGCACGTGGCTGCCCGCATACGGCGTCGGGGCCGGCTGCCCGACGTAGGGCGGACGGGGAATCGCACGGGGGACGTCGCGGACGGGGCTCACGGCCGCCTGGAGGACTGGTGGCATGTGCTCGATCGTAGTGTCCCGGTGGCACGAGTAGCCTTCGACTGAGTCCGCACAGGAGGGTGTTGATCATGGCTGATGACCAGTGGTGGTTCGACTTGAAGAGTAAGTCGGCCGTCTCCGACGACAACGACGCGAAGGCGACTGACCGGCTCGGTCCCTACTCCTCGCGTGAGGAGGCGGAGCGGGCGTTGGACAAGGTCGACGAGCGCAACGATGCCTATGACAACGATCCCCGGTGGAACGACGACTGATCGGTCACTGACCGTGTTGGGCCGGAGTGGGTCAGCGGACCAGGCGGTGCAGCGCGACCATCGTGAGTGGCGCGTACGCCGAGACCGCCCATCGCGGACCGTCCAGAACCAGCAGCACCCGACTCCCGGCGCACCTGGTCTGGATCTTGTGATGCATGGTCACGGCCACGGGGCCCAGGTGGACGATCCAGCTCCACATGCGGGCCGCTTCGTCGATCTCGGTGACGGTGAACGGGACGCGTAGTCCCGCGAAACTGATCACCGAACCGGCGGCGCCGAGGCGTACCCGCTGGTCAGCCGACTCGACAGCCCGGATTTGCGGTGACCAGGTCGGCCATAACGCGAAGCGGCTCAAGCGGTCCCAGACCAGTGTCGGGTCGGCCGGGCCGGATACCGCTAGCTGCCTTGTCGCCATGCCACCGTCCTCTCACGGTCTCGATCAAAATGCCCAGTCAGGTTACCTTCGGGTTTCAGTGCGGGACCTGGGTGCGGGGGTCACGGTTTAGACCGTAAACTCCCGAATCTGGCATCCAGACACCGGCCAGCAAGGGAGACATCATGAAGATGAAGACTGTTCTGGTGGCCGCGTTCGCCGCCGGCATCGGCTATGTACTGGGCACGCGAGCCGGGCGCGCGAAATTCGACGAGCTAAAGGCCCGCGCGAGTGAGCTGGCCCACTCGCCCCAGGCCCGCGAGGCAGCGGCGAAGGTCGCTGATCTGGCCAAGCAGAAGGCCGACAAGCTGCCCGAGCCGCTGGCCGACGTCGTAACCTCAGTGGCCGATTCGGTCAAGCACAACGCCCCGAACGACCAGTGACCGACGGACCCGGCACCCGGAAGCTCAGCATCGGCTGCCGCTTCACCCACTTCTCGCAGTTCGACGTGCCCGCGGTCTTCCAGGTCGAACCGCTGGCGGACCAGAAGGTCGAGGTCAGCGATGCGCGCTGGTCGTTCGAGCCGGACGTCACGACAATCTCGTACGCCGATCTGTACGGCAACCCGTGCCGCCGGCTGTCGGTGAGCGCCGGGCGATCACTGATCAGTTATGACGCCACCGTCCTGGTGCCGGACGCCGTCGAGGATGCCGACGAAGACGCGCCCGAGATCCCGCCGGCCCAACTTCCCGACGACGTGTTGATCTACACCCTGCCCAGCCGCTATTGCCTTCCGGACGTGCTGGGCGCCGAGGCTTGGAACACCTTCGGCCACCTGCCCAAGGGATATCGACGGATCCAGGCCATTTGCGACTATGTCCACAACCACTTGGAGTTCTCCTACGGCACGTCGGGTCCGTGGACCACGGCCGCTGACGTGCACAGCTCCGGCTACGGCGTCTGCCGCGACTTCGCCCACCTCGGCGTCTCCTTCTGCCGAGCGCTCAACATTCCGGCCCGGTACGTGTTCGGCTACCTTCCAGAGATCGAGGTCGAGAAAAAGGATGCGCCGATGGACTTCGCGGCCTGGATGGAGGTCTATCTCGGCGATCGCTGGTGGACCTTCGATCCGCGGAATAATGGGCGGCGCAAAGGGCGGGTGCTGATCGGTCGCGGCCGCGACGCCGGCGACGTGGCCATGGCCACCACCTTCGGTGCCCCCTTCCTCGAATCCATGATCGTGATCGCCGAGGACGCCCCCTCGCCCTGAGCCGACCTCCGAACCGGGACCCGGAGCGTTCGTCCACTGACCCTCGAAGGCCAAGATCAACTTGTACGCGAGCCGACCTCCGAATCGGGCTCCGGCAGATCAACTTGGCACCGAGCCGACCTCCGAATGTGGATGCGGAGCGATTCGTGCCCCGAGCCCGTCGAAGGGCATCATCGACATGCAACCGGCGGGTGCGCTTCGACAAGCTCAGCGAACGTAGCCTCCAACGCCCACCGCGGAAGCGTCAGCCGTTCGTGCCCTGAGCCTGTCGAAGGGCAACATCAACACGCGTCTGGCAGCTGCGCTTCGACAAGCTCAGCGGACGTAACCTCCGACGCCCTCGCGGAACGGTCAGCCGCCAAGATCAACTTGTACGCGAGTCGACCTCCGAATCGGGATGCAGCCGTTTCGTTCCCTGAGCTTGTCGAAGGGCCAGATCAACATGGTTCCAGGGGTTGCGCTTCGACAAGCTCAGCGGACGTACCCTCCGACACCCTCGCGGAACGGTCAGCCGCCAAGATCAACTTGTACGCGAGCCGACCTTCGAATCGGGATGCGGAGTGTTCGTGCCCTGAGCTTGTCGAAGGGCCAGATCAACATGGTTCCAGGGGTTGCGCTTCGACAGGCTCAGCGGACGTACCCTCCGACGCCCCTGCGGAACGGTCAGCCGCTAAGATCAACTTGTAGCGAGTCGACCTCTGAATCGCGATGCAGCCGTTTCGTTCCCTGAGCTTGTCGAAGGGCCAGATCAACATGGTTCCAGGGGTTGCGCTTCGACAAGCTCAGCGGACGTACCCTCCGACGCCCTCGCGGAACGGTCAGCCGCCGAGATCAACTTGTACGCGAATGACAACCGAACCGGGACGCGGAGTGTTTCGTGCCCTGAGCCCGTCGAAGGGCAAGATCAACATGGTTCCAGGGGTTGCGCTTCGACAAGCTCAGCGGACGTACCCTCCGACTAGGGTTGCGCTTCGACAAGCTCAGCGGACGTACCCTCCGACGCCCCTGCGGAACGGTCAGCCGCTTTCGTGCCCTCTTGATCCTTGCTGCAGGCGGCTTGCCAGATGGCGTGGCTGAAGGGGGTGCGGCCCAAGTTGAGGGTGCCTTGGTTGGTGACCAGGAACAGGTATCCGTTGGGGGTGCGGGTGACATAGGTGCCGGGGTCGGGTTGTCGGTGGCCGTAGCAGCTGTGGGTTTTGGTGCGGTGGGTGCGGCGACCTTTCGGGCCCACATTGTCGACGCCGGTCTGCCCCGGCGGGCCACCCTCATCGGGTGGTACGTAGGCCACGGTGTGGTCCAAATCCATGGTGCGGCTGGTGTTGGTGCCGTAGGGGAACACATCAGCCAACTGGCGGAGTCGGGCGGCTTCGCGGATCCGGTCGGGAATCTCATACCCATCGACGGGGGCGATGGCGGCCGGGTCGATGACGGGTTTCACGATGATCTGGCAGTGGGTGTCGGCCAGGAAGTCGCGCAGTTGGTCGAGGGTGATCATGTCGCCGTGTTCGGGGCGGACCTGACCGCCGGCTTCGGTCAGCGCCGCATCGGAGAGGTGGTAGTAGAGGACGACTTTCGGCTTCAACGCCTCCACCTGACGCCCGGTCAGCTGGATCGGCGGCAACCGCAACGGATGCCGAACCGACCCACCCTCCCGCTCCGGGAAGCTACGGCTCGCCGAGCTTCGTTCAAGCTGTCCGGTTCGTCGAAGCTCGCCGGCTGGGTGGCCGGTTCGCCGACCGGTCCAGGGTCGTCGGTGACCCGCTCGCGGTTGTCGAGTGGGTCGGCCGGGGCGTCGTCGAATCCGGGCTCAACCGGCTCCTGGTCGTCCCACAGGAACTCGTCCGCACTCGGCCGTCCGGCGGGATCGGCGATCGGCGGGATCGGCAGGTTCGGCCGGTTCGGTCGGGGGTCGGGATCGTGTTGGTGGGCGAGGAGGAGCTGCAGGGCGTGGGCGGGTTGGGCGAGGATGCCGAGCGCTTTCGACCGGCGGGCACCGACCGAATCACCGTCGCCGTCGCGGGCGAGGAGGTCGGCGATCCGGTTGAGGGTGGCCATGAACCACACCACATCCCCCGAGGTGGCTTTCGCGACCAGCATTTTCAGTCCGTCGGGGCCGGTGGTGGCCCACACGTCCCGCTCGACCCGCGCCCGCCTAGTCCGTTCCTGCGCGAGGGTGGGGTCGGTGTCGAGCATGGTGGCGGTCAGGATCTTCTCGAACCGTTTCCAGGAGATCATGCCGAGGGTGTCGGAGCAGGCCCGGTCCACGTCACGGCACGCCTCCCACGACAGCTGCCGAGTCGCCTGGGCAACCTTCCGGGCCTCCCAGGCCCGCACCCCACCAGCCTGGACCCGTCCCCACAGGGTGGGCAGGCGGTGCCGCAAATCCAGGGCGTCACCGATCAGCAGCCGCGCCGCAAATTCCGACATGGCTTGCAGGGCGCCGAACTCGACCGTGCAATGCTCCGCCACCTCCGGGGTGCCCGCCCCGCCGAACACACAGGCCCGTTGGATCAGCGGCTGATAATCCGCACTTGTCGAGTCGAGGTCATGGATATCGGCCCAGGCGCACGCCAACTCCAACTGTCGGGTCTCCCGGGCCAGCAATTCACGATGGTTGCTGCTGATCGACGCCGCCAGCTGGGCACTGGTCAACAGACCCAAGTCGGGGCCCGGGACCTTGTCCAGGTCGGTGTCCGCGTCGATCATGTTTTCACTCTAAACAGCACCACTGACAATTCTTGGAGCCATCAAACGGGGCAGGAGCTGGCCCTTCGACAAGCTCAGGGAACGAAAATGTCGGCGGACTCGCGATACGCAGGTGGGCTGGCCCTTCGACAAGCTCAGGGAACGAAACGGCGCGACGCCTGACACGCAGGTGCGGCTGGCCTTTCGACTCAGGGCACGAAAACAGCGGACTCCATACGCGGTGGAGAGGGCCCTTCGACAGGCTCAGGGACCGCACGATGTGAAGGTGCGGCTTGCCCTTCGACAGGGTTCTCCTGAGCTCGTCGAAGGGCTCAGGGAACGAAACGGCGGACTCCCGATACGCAGGTGCGGCTGGCCCTTCGACAGGCTCAGGGCACGCACGATGCGCAGCTGGAGGTGGCCCTTCGAGGGGGCAGGGTGCGGAGGGCGGGGCGGGGCGGCAGCGGTCAGGTTGGGGGTCCGGATCCGACGTGTCGGCGGAGCCAGCTGACCAGCGGTTGGCAGATCTCGAAGGTCTCGACGACGAAGTCGCGGACGGCCGGGCGATCGGCTAGGGGCGGGCCGGTCAGGGTGCGGTGGGCGATCACTCCTTTGCGGCGCAGGAGTTCGATCCGCGGATGATCTTTGGGATAGCCCCGGGGTGCGGTCTTCAGGGGTGGAAGGCCGAGATTCTCGACCGACACCGACTGGGCGGAAACGTGGTCCAGCGCGCGTTGCAGCGCGGCCCCCGAGCGCTTGTCGTCGACGGCGGCCCGATAGCGCTGGAGTTGCTCGGGCTCCATCCAGTAGATCCCGCAGGCCGCGAGCAGCCCGCCGGCGTCAACGTGCACGTAGTGGTCGGTGCCGTTGGCTTCGTGGATCGCGCCGTGCTGGGTCTTGTACGGCGCCTTGTCCTTGCTGAAGCGGACGTCACGGTTCATCCGGAACACCCGGAACGGTTGGTACGCCGTCGGTAGCGACTCGAGCAGTTCAGCCATCGGAGCCTTGACCCGACTCTCGAAGGTCGCAAGATTCGCGGCCCAGAACTCGCGCGTGTTGTTCTCCTCGAGCTCGTCGAAGAAGCTCAGGGTTCGCGCGGAGAACCCGTCGCTCGATGATCGTTCAGCGCTCATGTGCGATCCCGTTCGTCGAGCTCGGTGAAGATCGTCAGCTGAAGATCACCGGGGCCGAGCAAGCGGGCGTTGAGGGAGTTCCACGGCGTACGGGTGGGCGGAGCGATGAGCTCGGCGCCGGAAGCAACGAGTCGCTCGGTGACGGCGGAGGCGTCGTCGGTCTCGAACGCCACCCGATATTTTCCGCTGACCCCGGTGCGGCCGACTTCGGCGCGATCGATCAATTCGATCTGTGCTGGATTGGACAGTTCCAGGGTTGCCCGGCCGGCGTCCAAGATCATCACCTGTGCACCCTCCGCGGACTGGTAGGTCGCCTCCTGGCCGAGACCGAGCTCGTCGCGATAGAAGCGCACGGCCCGATCGTAGTCCTCGGTCGCGACGACCAGCCGCAACTGCTTGATCACCGCCGGGCTCGATGGTTGCGTTGCATAGCCCGGCTCACGTTTCTTGATCGCCCTGATCACCGCGTACGTGATGGGCAGGAAGATCACCTCGATCGCCACCTTGTAGACGTACCCGGCGATCGTGTAGCTGATCAACGAGCCCCACGTCGGAAAGACGCCGACGAAGGCGATGAAGCAGAACAACACGGTGTCCGCGAACTCGCCGACCACGGTGGATCCGACCAGCCGCACCCACAGCCGGCGCTCGTTGGTCCGCTGCTTGATCTTGACCAGGACGAAGGCGTTGAGGAACTGACCGGCCAGATAGCCGCAGAGGCTGGCCAGCACGATCCGCTTGACGAATCCCAGCACGGCAACGAATGCGTCCTGATTCTCATACCCAGGTCCGGGCGGCGCCGCACCGACGACCAGGAAGGTCAGTGATGCCAACGCCGCCAACCCGAACCCCACCCAGATGGCCCGTCGGGCCTGCCGCAGGCCGTAGACCTCCGCGAGCACGTCACCGATGATGTAGGTCATCGGGAACAACAGCGCTCCGCCGTCGGTGAAGACCCCGCCGCCGAGCCAGGCCGGCAGCCCCTCGACCACGGTGATCGTCTTGGTCGCGGCAACATTGGAGATCAGCAGCAGGCCACAGAAGAGGGCAACGACGATGGCATAGATCCCGCTGGGGGCCGTAGCAAAGGCGGGGTCGGTGGCGGCCGGGGGTCGAGCCGTTTCGCGCACTGTCACGTGGAGCGATTCTAGTGCCCCATGGCAGGCTGTGCCCATGAGCGAATACACCAACGAGGCACCGGATGAATCGGAGCAGCTGGATCAGATCCAGGCCCAGGATTCCCTGGAGGATCGCGGCGTCGACGACATCCTGGACGAGGGTTACTCGCCGCCGGAGAACTACTCCCCGCTGATTCGCGAGGGCGAGCACGAGACGCTCGACGAGCGGCTGGCCGAGGAGATTCCCGAGACCGATCCCTACGCCGATCCGGAGCCCGAGGGCAATCTGACCGTCCGCGACGAGTTGGAGAACCTGGACGACGGTGAGGTCGGCGATCAGCGGGCCGGTCGTCTGGTCGACCCCAACGAAGGGATCGGGCCGGACACCGACAAGGACCTCGTCGGCATCGACGTCGGTATCGACGGCGCGGCGGCCAGCGCCGAAGAGGCGGCGATGCACATCGTCCCCGACGATCAGTACTGATCGCCCGACGGCGGTGACCCTCTACCCACCGATCGAGCCGTACGCGCACGGCCGGCTCGAGGTCGGCGACGGCCAGCAGGTCTACTGGGAGGAATGCGGCAATCCGCGGGGAAAGCCGGCGGTCTTCCTGCACGGTGGACCGGGCGGTGGCTCGACCCCGCCGGTCCGCCGGCTGTTCGACCCCGAGGCCTACCGGCTGATCTTGCTGGATCAACGCGGCTGCGGCCGCAGTACGCCACACGCGAGTGAGCGGGGCGCCGACCTGAGCGCGAACACGACCTGGCATCTGGTGGGTGACCTGGAGAAGCTCCGCCTCGATCGGGGTATCGACCGCTGGCTGGTGTTCGGCGGATCCTGGGGGAGTGCGCTCGCGCTCGCGTACGCCGAAACCCACCCCGATCGGGTCACCGAGCTGGTGCTGCGCGGGATCTTCACCCTCCGTCGCCGCGAGTTGGACTTCTACTACAACGGCGGCGCGGGCCAGCTCTTCCCCGAGCGGTACGCGATGTTCCTCGCGCCACTCGGCGGCCGCACCTTCCGCGGTGACGCGATCGCGGCCTACCACGAGCTGCTGTTCGACCCCGACCCGGCGATCCACGGTCCGGCCGGCGTGGCCTGGACCAGCTGGGAGGCCGCGACCATCACCCTGGAGCCGAACGCCCAGCTGATCGCCGAGTTCAGCGAGCCGGCGTACGCGCTGGCCTTCGCCCGGATCGAGAACCACTATTTCGTCAACGGCGGCTGGCTCGACGACGGCCAACTGATCACGAACGCCGGCCTGCTCCGCGCCATCCCGGGCGTCATCATCCAGGGCCGCTACGACGTCGCCACCCCGGCCGTGACCGCGTACGACCTGCACGAAGCCTGGCCGGAGGCGGACTTCAGCATTGCTCCGCTGGCCGGTCACGCCTACTCCGAAACGGGGATCGTCGACGCCCTGGTCGCAGCGACCGATCGCTATCGGTTGGGCAGTGTCGGTCGGGTTGACTAAGATGAGTGCTGACTCATTCCCATCGATCTCTTCCGCCGCCGAGCGGCGTCCATCCAGCGAGGAACCAACTGAGTAGGTCAGAAGTCTCGGCCAGCGCTTCCCAAGCGACCCCTGTGCCCGCCGCGCGTCCCACCGGCGGGGGCATCGAGGAGTTGCGAAGAGTGACGATTCCCGCCTCGGTGGAGATGGTCAATGTGCTCGGCCCACGGGATGAGTTCCTGCGGATCCTCGAGCGCGAGCTCGAAGCGGGCATCCACGTGCGAGGCAACGAAATCAGCCTGACCGGGTCGCCGGTCGCCGTCGACCTGGCCGTCGACGTGATCACCGAACTGGTCACCGTCCTGCGCACCGGCCAGGGCCTCACCGGCGACGCCGTCGAGCGGATCTGCTCAATGCTCACGGCGCGGGAAGAAGCCCGACCAGCCGATGTGCTGACCCACAACATCTTGTCGTCACGCGGCCGGACCATCCGGGCCAAAACCCTGAACCAGAAGCGCTACGTCGACGCGATCGATCAGCACACCGTGGTCTTCGGTATCGGCCCGGCCGGCACCGGCAAGACCTACCTCGCCGTGGCCAAGGCCGTCCAGGCGCTGCAGAGCAAGCAGGTCAACCGCATCATCCTGACCCGGCCGGCGGTCGAGGCCGGAGAGCATCTGGGTTTCCTGCCGGGCACGCTGAACGACAAGATCGACCCGTATGTGCGGCCGCTCTACGACGCGCTGCACGACATGGTCGACCCGGATTCGATTCCCCGGCTGCTCACCGCCGGCACCATCGAGGTCGCCCCCCTCGCATACATGCGTGGTCGGACGCTGAATGACGCCTTCATCATTCTCGACGAGGCGCAGAACACCTCGATGGAGCAGATGAAGATGTTCCTGACCCGGCTCGGCTTCGGGTCCAAGATCGTGGTTACCGGCGACATCACCCAGGTCGATCTCCCGGGCGGCACCCGAAGCGGACTCCGCGTGGTCCAGGGAATCCTGGACAACGTCGACGACATCGCGTTCTGCCATCTGACCAACCACGACGTCGTACGCCACAAGCTCGTCGGCCGCATTGTCGCCGCCTATGACCAGTTCGAGGCGCACGACCCGCCTCGCGCCAGCCGCTAGAGGGGCCGCCGCATGCCGATCGACATCAACAACGAGGCCGGTCAGGAGGTCGACAGTCCGGGCCTGGTCCGGCTAGCCACCTTCGCCCTCGAGCAACTGCGAATCCATCCGATGGCGGAGCTGTCGGTCGTCCTGGTCGACGAGGACACGATGAGCGCCTATCACGAGAAGTACCTGGGCGAGCCGGGTCCGACGGACGTGCTCAGCTTCCCGATGGACGAGCTGCGCCCGCCCCGCGACGACGAGGATCCGCCGGAGGGACTGTTGGGCGACATCGTCCTGTGCCCCGCGGTGACCGAGCGACAGGCCCTCGAGCACGGGCGCACCGGCGCCGCGGAGGCGGAGTACCTGTTGGTGCACGGACTCCTTCACCTGCTCGGCTACGACCATGCTGAGCCCGATGAGAAGTCCGAGATGTTCGGGCTCAAGGACAAGATCATCGCGGCCTGGGCCGAGCAGCGCCCCGACGCGGTTCGGAGAGCCTGATGACCTCGACCGACTGGCTGCAACTGGCCATCGCACTGGTCCTGGTGATCTTCGCCGGCCTGACCGCTGCGGGCGAGGCCGCGCTGTCCTCCTTCTCCAAAGCCCGCGCCAATCGCCTGCTCGAGGACGGCCGGCCGGGAGGTACCCGGGTGCGCAAGATCATCGACGATCCGCCGCGCTATCTGAACACCGCCCTGTTCTTCCGGACCATGCTCGAGATCTCGGCGATCACCCTGGTCGCCAAAGTCGTCTTCTCGCAGGGGCTGGTGACCTGGGAGGCCGGAGCGATCACCGCCGGCTCGATGATCATCGTCTCGTACGTGTTCTGGGGCGTGGCCCCTCGCACCATGGGCCGGCAGCACGCCGACCGGATCGCGTGCGCCTTTGCCGGCCCCCTGGTCGCCCTGACCACGGTGCTCGGACCGTTCCCCCGGTTGTTGATCTTGATCGGCAACGCGCTCACCCCGGGCAAGGGTTTCAGCGACGGCCCGTTCGCAACGGAGGCCGAGCTGCGCGAGCTGGTCGACTTGGCCGAGGCCAGTGAAGTGATCGAGTCCGGCGAGCGGCGGATGATCCATTCGGTGTTCGATCTGGGCAACACCATCGTTCGCGAGGTGATGGTCCCGCGTACGGACATGGTCTTCATCGAGGAGTACAAGACGCTCCGGCAGGCCGTCTCCCTGGCGCTCCGTTCCGGCTTCAGCCGGATTCCGGTCATCCGCGAGGGGCTCGACGACGTGGTCGGGGTGCTCTACCTCAAGGACGTGATCAAGCGGGTCTACGACAAACCCGACGCCCAGTCCACCGAGCGGGTCGGCTCGATGATGCGGACCCCGATCTGGTGCCCCGACTCCAAGCCGGTCGACGAACTGCTGCAGGAGATGCAGCTCCAACGGGTGCATCTGGTGATCGTCGTCGACGAGTTCGGTGGCACGGCCGGCATGGCCACGATCGAGGACATCCTCGAAGAGATCGTCGGTGAGATCACTGATGAGTACGACGAGGAGAACACCGACATCACCTCCCTCGGCGAAGGCCGATTCCGCGTATCGTCCCGGCTGCCGGTCGACGAGTTGGGGGATCTGTTCGGCCTCAAGCTCGACGACGAGGACGTCGAGACGGTGGGCGGCCTGATGGCCAAGCAACTGAACAAGGTGCCGATCGCCGGCTCGGTCGTCAAGTACGACGGCCTGGAGTTGGTCGCCGAACGTTCGACCGGCCGCCGCAACCGGATCGGCACGGTGATCGCCACCCGGATCGCCACCGAGACCGACGACGACGAACGCGCCGACCTCCCGAGCCGGCTGGCGCCCGAGCCCGAGGTGCGCGTGTCATGAGCGAGCCGACCGATCCCGAGGATCTGAAGATCATCACGCTGGCCCGGTCGGCGCTGGCCCGCGCCGGGTCGGACCGGAATGCGGCGGACTCGAACGGGGCCCGGCAGGGCGCCTGTGTCCGCGACACCGACGGGCGCACGTACGCGGCCGCCGGCGTCGCGTTGGCCCACCTGAAGCTGTCGGCGATCGCGGTCGCCGTGGCCATGGCGGTGTCCTCGGGTGCCCCGGGTGTCGAGGCGGTCGCGCTGGCGGGGGCGGACGGACCGACCGAAGACGATCTGGCGATCGTCGGCGATCTCCCGGGCCGCGGCGTCGTGGTCTGGCACACCGACCCGCGCGGCGCGGTCCAGTCGATGATCGAGCTCTGATGAGCGACGCTGCGGCCCACCGTGGTTTCCGGTCCGGCTTCGCGTGTTTCGTCGGTCGGCCCAATGCGGGGAAATCCACGCTGACCAACGCGCTGGTCGGCCAGAAGGTGGCCATCGCCTCGTCCAAGCCGCAGACTACCCGGCACGCGATCCGCGGGATCGTGACCCGACCGGACTCCCAGCTGGTGCTGATCGACACCCCGGGGCTGCACAAGCCGCGGACGCTGCTCGGCGAGCGACTCAATGATCTGGTCCGCACCACCTGGACCGAGGTCGACGTCGTCGGGGTCTGCCTGCCGGCCAACCAGCGGGTCGGACCGGGTGACACGTACCTGGTCGGTGAGATCGCCGCACTGCCGAAGCGGCCGACCCTGGTGGCCGTGGCCACGAAGTCGGATCTGGTGTCACCCACCCGGATGGCCGAACACCTGATGAGCATCAGCGCGCTCGAAGATCAACTGGGCATCAGCTGGGCGCACATCATTCCGGTCTCGGCGACCGAAGATGATCAGCTCGATGTGCTGGCTGACACCCTGGTCAGCCTGTTGCCCGAGGGGCCGGCGTTCTATCCCGAGGGCGAGATCACCGACGAGCCCGAGGAGACGCTGATCGCGGAGCTGATCCGCGAAGCCGCGCTGGAAGGCGTACGCGATGAGCTGCCGCACTCGATCACCGTCACCATCGAGGAGATGGGGCTGCGCGAGGGCCGCGACGCCGATCGACCCCTGATGGACATCTTCGCGTCGATGATCGTCGAGCGGGATTCCCAGAAGGGCATCATCATCGGCCACCGCGGATCACGCCTTCGGGAGATCGGTGCGGCGTCTCGTCGACAGATCGAGGCGCTGCTGGGCACTCCGGTCTACCTCGATCTGCGGGTGAAGGTCCTCAAGGAATGGCAGCGGGACCCGAAGCACCTGAACCGCCTCGGTTTTTGAGCAGCCGCAACTCGAAGGTGGCGAAGGTCCGCGACCGGCGATAGCCGAGGTCCTCGTTCACCGTGATCATGTAGTGGTTGTCGACGTTGTTCCAGGTCTCGATCACCTCGAGTTGGGGCTCGGCCTCGGCCAGCCAGCGCATCATGTCGATCTTGAGCAGCAGCCCGAGCCGGTGTCCGCGATGCGGCTTCGCCACGGCGGTGTCGTTCTGATGGCCGATCGTCGGTTCGGACGGATGGACTGTGACCTCCGTGTGACCGCCGATCTCGCCGGTGTCCCGGTGACGGGCGACGATCCGATACTCCCGCCAGCCCGATGCCCGGCGCGCCGTTTCGATGTCCTGCATCCGTTGCAGATCGAACTTCTCGTCCTCGTAGGTCAACTTGCCCATCGGTGCGTCGTTGATCGCGGCGGTCACTTCGATCATCTGCTGGAGGATCTCGTCGGAGATCGGCGGGTGAAGGCGTTCCAGTTCATAGCCGGCGGCGGCCGCCTCAGCGACGGCGGCGAGCCGCGAGACCTCGTCATGATCAACGTCGGCGAGCACCTGACGGCGCCGCGCATCATGGCTGGCATAGTGGAATCCGAACGCTTCGACAAAGGCCCACAACCCGGGGTCGTCCTCGGCGATCCCGACCCAGATGGTGTCGCGATCATGCTGGGCGGCCCGAGCCCGTACCTCGTTGATCATGGCTCGGCCATGCCCACGCCGTCGGTGCTCCGGCTGGACGGTCACGCCAGCCCAGATGAGATGCCGATTGTCGCGTTTGGGCATGTCCAGTTCCAGGACGCCGATTGGCTCCTCAGCGCCGTCGGGGGCGTAGAGGTAGAACTCCTCGGGCTCCAGGTCCCAGCCGTAGCGGATCTGCGCCGCGAGGAGCGGCAGCGGAGTCGGGAACTGATCAGGGTCGTCGGCCTGCCGAGTCGCTTCGAGGATGCGGTGCACCTGCTCGACCTGGATCGGATCCTCGGGTGAAACGCGGACGAAAGGCATCTGTTCAGCCTGCCCCAGGAGCGGGTGCGCCGCCAGTGAATTTGTCCCGGGACGCGCTCGCCCGCAACCCAGATCGATTCGAGTGTCGCGTTGCCTCGGTCGTGACCGTCGGGTTACAGTGTCGCTATGGCTGGCATCGAGCGCCGTTGGGCGTTGCTTCTCCTTGGCTGCCGCAGCGAGGCCCTCTAAGGGCCGGCGCCCTCGCTGCGGAGTTCTGGCGTGTTCCGGTCCGCCCACCGTTCCAGCAGCGAGGACATCATGACTGACAGCAGCACCCCGAGTTTTGGCACACGGCCACAAGCCGTTCCCGATCAGCAGCCGAGCCCCATGCCGTTCCAGCGCTACCGCGCGTTTCAGTCCGTCGCCTTGCCCGACCGCACCTGGCCGGACATGCAGATCACCAAGGCCCCACGATGGCTGTCGACCGATCTGCGCGACGGGAATCAGGCTCTGATCGACCCGATGACTCCCTCACGCAAGCACAAGATGTTCGACCTGCTGGTCCGGATGGGTTACAAGGAGATCGAGGTCGGTTTCCCCTCGGCCAGCCAGACCGACTTCGACTTCGTCCGGCAGTTGATCACCGAGGGCCGGATCCCCGACGATGTGACCATCTCGGTGCTCACCCAGGCACGGGAGGATCTGATCGAGCGCACGGCCGAGTCACTGGTCGGTGCCCGGACGGGGTCGATCCACCTGTACAACGCCACCGCCCCGCTGTTCCGCCGGGTCGTCTTCCACCTCGACAAGGCCGAGTGTGTCGCGCTGGCGACCCGAGGCACCGAATTGGTGATGAAGTACGCCGAACAGCATCTGGGCGAGGTGGAGTTCGGCTATGAATACTCACCGGAAATCTTCACCGCGACCGAGCCGGAATTCGCCGTCGAGGTCTGCAATGCGGTGATGGACGTCTGGCAGCCGTCGGTCGGCCGCGAGATCATCCTCAACCTGCCGGCTACGGTCGAGATGGGTACGCCCAACACCTACGCCGACCACATCGAGTGGTTCTCCCGGCAGGTCAAGAATCGCGAGCATGTCGCCATCTCGCTCCACCCGCACAACGACCGCGGCACGGCGACCGCCGCCACCGAACTGGCCCTGATGGCCGGCGCCGACCGGGTCGAGGGTTGCCTGTTCGGTCACGGTGAGCGGACCGGCAACGTGGATCTGGTGACCCTGGGAATGAACCTGTTCTCCCAGGGCATCGACCCCAAGATCGACTTCTCCGACATCGACGAGATCCGTCGGACCGTGGAGTACTGCACCAACCTGCCGGTCCACCCGCGCCATCCGTACGCGGGCGATCTGGTCTACACCGCATTCTCCGGCAGTCACCAGGACGCGATCAAGAAGGGGCTGGAGGATCTCGACCAGAAGGCCGCCGACCAAGGGATCTCCGTCCGGGAGATCGCCTGGGAGGCGCCGTACCTGCCGATCGATCCGTTCGATGTGGGCCGCTCGTACGAGGCGGTCATCCGGGTCAATTCGCAGTCCGGCAAGGGCGGCGTGGCCTACATCATGAAGACCGAGCACAACCTGGATCTCCCGCGCCGGCTGCAGATCGAATTCTCCCGGGTCGTGCAGGCACACACCGACACCGACGGCGGCGAGATCAGCCCGGTCCGGCTGTGGGAGATCTTCACCTTCGAGTACCTGGAGCCCGATTCGCCGCTCAAGCTCGTCGATGTCTCCTCGGCCTCCGGCGGTTCCGGGACGTTCTCGGTCACCGCCGAGGTGATCTGCCACGGCAAGCCGCAGACGATCAGCGGCGAGGGCAACGGTCCGGTGTCGGCCTTCGTCGACGCCATCTCACCGCTCGGCTTCCGGGTCCGGGTGCTGGATTACCACGAGCACGCGCTGTCGGCCGGTGGCGACGCTCTCGCGGCCGCGTACGTCGAGTGCGAGGTGGGCGACGGGGAGACCAGCGCGGTCGTCTGGGGTGTAGGCATGGACGCCAACATCGTCACCGCCTCGCTCCGCGCCGTCGCCTCGGCGGTCAACCGATCCCGCTGAGTTTCGGTCTTTCGACACGCTTCACGCTCGGGTCGTGGTCTGCCAGACTGACCGAAACCGTGGTCAGCCGAAACCGTGGCACAAGGAGCAGCGATGGGTGAGCCAGAGAAGCCGGAACCGATCTATCCCACGAAGCCGTCGTTGGGTCCGTACGACCCGATGGAGGAAGGCACCGCCGATGGCGGAGCCGACAGTGTTCCTGGCGTCTCCGATGGTGGGGCCGATGGTGGAGCCGACAGCGGTGCTGATGGTGGCGCTGAGGGTCCGGCGGACGGCGGAGCTGACGGTGGTGCGGACGGCGGAGCTGATTCCTACGCGGGATGAGCCGGCGCTGGTGACGGTCGCCGCCGCAGGGCTGGGCCATGCCTGACGCGCCGTCACCCGGGACGGCGCCGAACGATCGGATCCGGGACGCGGGCAAGTGGTTGATCGGCGCGTCGGCGGCCGTGGGTGCGGCACTCATCGCCGGGAGTCAGCTGTCCAACATCGGCAGTCTGCCGCTCTGCGCGGCCCGCACCGAAACCTGCTTCCGGCTGCCGCTCGCTCTGGTCGGTGCCGCGATCGCGCTCGGCGGCATCGCCTACGTGATGTGGCGAGCCGTGCAGATCCTGCTTCCGGTGGAGATCACGATCGACGAGCTGAACGACAGCTGGAGTAAAACGAGCACCTGGCCGATGGACTGGTGGTGGTATCGACGCAAACTCAGTCGCCGCTTTCCCGAGATCTGGTACTTCCGTCGGAATCTGAGCCAGATCGGAAACCGGGATCCCGCCGCACTCATCCAGTCCAGAACCGAGACCTGGACCGCCTATGCGCAGTCCGAGAACGACGTGCTGACGGCCGACAAGGCGTCGAAAGCGTCCGCGAAAGAGCGGATGGCTGCGGCCAAAGCGGATTGGAATCAGGCCGTCGCCGATGTCGATTCGGTCCTGGCCGCCGCCCAGAATCAACGGCTGATGGGGCGATTCACCGGAATGCTCCGCCAGTTGCTGTTGGCAACCGTGATCACGGCCTTGGGGATCACCCTGTTCGCCTGGGCCAGCAATCCCAGTCCCGCGACGGCCGACCTGGCTGAAACCTCACTGGTCGACGCCGACCTCAGGGGTGCCGATCTCACCGGCGTTAAGCTCGACGGGGCCGATCTCAGCGACGCGGATCTCACGGCGGCCCGACTGGACGGTGCTTCGCTTCGAGCGGTCGTGTGGCGCAACACGACCTGCCCGGACGGCACCAACAGTGATCGGAACAATCCCGCAACGTGCCTGGGCCACCTGACCTACTGACCGGGCCGGCTACCGCAACCCGTTCTCGGCCGTGCGGGCCGGAGCGGTGGGAGCGTAGATCCAGGCCTGGAAGAACGGACCAAGGTCAACGGGCGTCGTCTGCTGGGCCATGGTCATCCATTCCTCGAGGGATCGACTGCCCGGCGTCTGGGCCCAGTTCCTGGCGAGCTTGAAGAACGCCTCGTCGCCGATGACGTGGCGCAGGGCCTGCAGGGTCATCGGCCCGCGGGCGTAGACCGCATCGAACAGATGCTCCTTGCTCGGATCGATCATGGTGATCCGCCAGAAATCGGCATTGTCGACCCGCCGCTGGTAGGCGGAATCGAGGGCGTCCTTGGCCGAGCGGCCTCCGGTCCGCTCGTCGTACCCCCAGGTCGCCCACGACGCGTACGCCTCCGAGTTGAAGATGTCGTTCCACTGCCGCACGGTGACGTTGTCGCCGAACCACATGTGGGCCAGTTCGTGGGTGATCAACTCGGAGGAGAAATCGGGATTGAGCATGGACTCGGCCTTGTAGACCGGCCGGGTCTGCGTCTCGAGGCCGTCGAACCACAGGTCATGGGCGGGCACCACGCCACCCAACTCGGTGAACGGGTAGGGACCGAACATGCCCTCCAGCACCCGGACCCGTTCCGCTGAGGTCCTCAGCGCCGCGAAGGCCTTGGCCCGATCGCTCGCCGAGAGTTGCTCGGTCACCGCGTACACATACGGCAGTCCATGATCAACACCCTGCTCGAGCTCGTACTGGCCGATCGAGATGAAGTTGAGAAAGCTCGCCATCGGCTGCCGCGAGATCCAATGCCAGGTGTCGAAGTCCTTCTCCTTGGCGCTGTCGGCCGATTCCAGGCGGCCGGTGCTGATCGCCTCCATCCCGGCCGGCACCCGGATCGAGGTGTCCATCAGAGCCGGGTCGGACGGATGATCATTGGAGGGATACCACCAGGCGGCACTCTCCGGCTCTCCGGCCGACGTCCATTCCTGGTTGGTCGTCCACCACGGCTTGATCCGGCCTTGCTGGATGTCGCCGGGGCGGCCCGAATAGTCGACCGTCACATCGAAGGTCGACCCCGCCTCGATCGCACCGACGGGTTCCACGAACACCTCGGCAAATCCCTTGTGGGCAAAGGTGGCCGGCTGCCCGTTGACGCTGACCCGGTCGGTCTTCAGGGCGAGGTCGAAGTAGAAGGAGCGGAGGGTCTGGGTCGCTCGCGCGGTGATCACGGTGGTCGACGTCATGCTGGCGGTCTGCGGATCCCAGTTGATCATGATCTGGTAGCGGCTCACGTCGTAGCCGCTGTTGCCGGCGTTGGGATAGTAGGGATCGCCGAGGCCGGCGCCGCCGTCGGTCGCCGTGCCGGGACGCGGGATCGGCGTGGTCGCACCATCGGTGCCCCGAAGCCGGGGCCAGCCCCAGACCACCGCGAGCGGCGCCGCGACGAAGATGATCAAGACCAGCGGCATGATGATCGCGAACGCGTACGCGGCGCGGA
The DNA here is from genome assembly GCA_963731295.1 of uncultured Actinomycetota bacterium. GTDB lineage: Bacteria > Actinomycetota > Actinomycetes > Propionibacteriales > Propionibacteriaceae > Microlunatus. The sequence goes on along the minus strand of CAVSUP010000001.1, from coordinate 1,004,758 downwards.
AGGGCCGGTGCACCGGAGGCGGCCACCCTTCCTGGGGTGGTGGCGCTTCCTGGGGTGGCGGCCAGTTCGGGTCAACGCTCGACATGGGCCAGAGATCGGAGATTGCGGTCCAGATGCCAGGCGACGAAGGCGGCGGTCAGCCCGCTGGCCTCCCGAGCCACCGGGGGGCGGATGTCGCGGGTGTCGGTCCAGCGTCCTTCGAGCAGGGCCCCGAGCAGCGCGAGGGTCTCCGGGGCCGGTCGCGAAGATCCGGGCGGCCGGCAGTTTTCGCAGACCACGCCGCCCGCGGCCGGCGAGAACGCCCGATGGGGACCGGCCAGGCCGCAGCGGGCACAGTCGAGGAACGACGGTGCGTAGCCGGCGATGGCGAGCGCGCGCAACAGATAGGAATCCAAGATCACCGTCGGCGGCCGTGGCCCGTCGGCGGTGCCGCGGTTCAGCACCTTCAGGGCCCCGACCAGGAGCAGATATTGCTGCACCGCCGGCTCGCCTTCCTCCACCGCCAACCGGTCGGCGGTTTCCAACATCACCTGACCGGCGGTATAAGCCGGATAGTTCCCGACCAGCGGCTCCCCGAAGGCATCGATCGACTCGACCTGGGTGACCACGTCGAGGGTGCGGCCGACCGCAAACTGCAGATCCACCTGGGAGAAGGGCTCCAGCCGGGCACCGAACTTCGACGATGTCCGGCGTACGCCCTTGGCGACCGCTCTGATCTTTCCGCGTCGCCGGCTGAGGAAGGTGATGATCCGGTCCGCCTCGCCGAGCTTGTGCGTCCGGAGCACTACGGCTTCGTCGCGGTACGTCGGCATGTCAGTAGTCTCCCTGACATGCCAAGGAAACACTGACATGCCAAGGAAGCAGCGGCGAGACGCGGCGGGCACCGCGACGCGTCCAGCCCCCCAGGTCCCCACGCCGCACGTCAGCGGGGTTCGTCCGCCGCAGATCCCCACTGATCGGCTGCCGCAACACGTGGCGATCGTGATGGACGGCAACGGGCGCTGGGCCAAGCAGCGGCACCTGCCACGGACCGACGGCCACGCCCGCGGCGAGGAGTCGCTGTTCGACGTGATCGAAGGTGCGATCGAAGTGGGCGTGAAATACCTGTCGGCGTACGCCTTCTCCACCGAGAACTGGAGTCGTTCACCGGAGGAGGTGCGGTGGCTGATGGGGTTCAACCGCGACGTGATCCGACGTCGGCGCAACCAACTCGATGCGCTCGGCGTCCGGGTGCGTTGGGCCGGCCGCCGGCCGCGGCTCTGGCGCAGCGTGATCGCCGAGCTCGAGGACGCCGAGCAGCGCACCCTCGGCAACGACGTGCTCACTCTGCAGTTCTGCGTCAACTACGGCGGCCGGGCCGAGATCGTCGACGCCGCCCGCCGGATCGCCGAGCTCGCGGCCGCCGGCCGGCTCGACCCGGCCAAGCTGACCGAGGACCGGTTCCGGCGGTACCTCGACGAGCCGCAGATCCCCGACGTGGATCTCTTCGTGCGATCAAGCGGCGAACAGCGCACCTCGAACTTCCTGCTCTGGCAGAGCGCGTACGCGGAACTGGTCTTTCTGGACCGGCTCTGGCCGGACTTCGACCGGCGGGATCTGTGGCGCGCTCTGGAGCTCTACGCGAACCGGGATCGCCGGTACGGGGGCGCCGTGCCGAATCAGGTCGACCCGCGCGCATCCCTCGATGGGCCGGCCTCAGCAGATTCGCCACCGTCCACGGGTTGATCGTGCGTGACACAGTTGGGCGGGAGCGGAAGGATCAGGCTTGATCTGATCGAAGCTCTCGACGCCCACGGGGATGCCGGGCGCACTGAATCAAGGCAGAGGGCACACATGGATCGCAACGCGACGTACCGGCTGAACAACACCAGCATTCTTTCTGTTGGTGGCGTCGAGGCCCCCGTCACCGCCAGTTCGGCCGATTTCGACGCGAGGCTGGCCGAGACGTACGAGCGGGTCGGCATGCGCTCCGGAATGCTGGAGCAGCTGGCCGGGGTCCGGGAGCGGCGCTGGTGGCCCGAAGATGTGACCTTCGCCGATGCAGCCGCCATGGCCGGTGCGAAGGCGTTGGCCGAAGCGGGCATCAACCCGACCGAGGTCGGCGTAATGATCAACACGTCGGTGTCACGGGCCTATCTCGAGCCGTCGTCCGCGGTGGCGGTGCATCATCAGCTCGGGCTGTCCACCGGCTGCCTCAACTTCGATCTTGCCAATGCCTGTCTCGGCTTCGTCAACGGCATCCAGCTTGCGGGCACGATGATCGACGCGGGCCAGGCCGACTACGCCCTGCTGGTGGACGCGGAGGGATCGCGCTACACCCAGGAAAAGGCGCTGGACCGGCTCTCGGCCCCGACGGCGACCGCCGACGACCTTCGCGAGCAGTTCGCGACCCTGACCCTCGGTTCGGGTTCGGCCGCCATGGTCCTCGGCCGGTCCGACCGCCACCCGGAGGGCCACCGGGTGATCGGTGGGGTCAGCCGGGCGGGCACCGAGCACCACGACCTGTGCGTCGGCGACCTCGACTTCATGCGCACCGACACCAAGCGGTTGTTCGAAGCCGGCCTCGAGCTGGCCGTCGCAACCTGGGAAGACGCGCAGCACGATTTCGACTGGGCCGATGCCGACTACTTCATCGCTCACCAGACCTCGGTGGTCCACATCCGCGCCATGGCCACGGCCCTCGGCGTCGACCCTTCCCGATTCCCGCTCACCCTACCGAGCTACGGGAATATGGGCCCGGCCGCCGTGCCGTTCACCCTGGCCCAGCACGTGGACAGCCTGCGGTCCGGGATGCAGGTGATCCTGCTCGGCATCGGCTCGGGCCTGAACACCTCGTACGCCGAGATCGCCTGGTGATCCCGAGTTCCACCCAGCTGCCGGGGCTCGACCCGGCGTGGTCGCGTACGGTCTCGGTGCCCGACGCGGATGGTGTCCCGCACCGGTGGCATCTGCTCGACACCGGCCCCCCACCCTCGGATACCGCGTACGCGGGGGTGATGCTCTGCGTGCACGGGAATCCCACCTGGTCCTACCTGTGGCGGCGGCTGCTGGAGGCTGCACCGCGCGGCTGGCGGGTGATCGCGGTCGATCAGCTCGGCATGGGGTGGTCGGAGCGGACCCACGCGCCCCGGACCCTCGCCCAGCGGGTCGACGACCTCGGCCGGCTGACCGCGGCGCTGGAGGTCAGCGGCCCCGTCGTCGTGGTTGCCCACGACTGGGGCGGGCCGATCGCCCTCGGCTGGGCCGAAGCGCACGCCGATCAGGTTACCCGGATCGTCCTCACCAACACCGCGGTCCACCAGCCCGCGTCAGCCGCGCCACCCGCACTGATCCGGCTCGCGCGGTCGCCGGCCCTGCGCGATCTCGTCTGTGTGCAGACCCCGACGTTCGTCCGCGGTACGACGGCCCTGTCGCGGCCGGCTCTGCCGGCGGCGATCCGGCGCGCGTACGCCTCGCCCTATGCCCGGCCGGCTCGACGCCGGGCGGTGGCCGACTTCGTCGCTGACATCCCGCTGGAAACCGGGCATCCGAGCCGGTCGACGCTGGACCGGATCGCCGACGGTCTGGTGATGTTCGCCGAGACGCCGGTGCTGCTGGTCTGGGGGGCGCGCGACCCGGTCTTCACGCCCCGCTATCTGGAGGATCTGCTGGATCGGCTGCCGCACGCCGACGTCCAGTGGTTCCCCGAAGCGAGTCATCTGGTGGTCGAGGAGGTCCCCGAAACGGCCGACCTGGTCTGGCGCTGGGTCGAACGCAAGTCGACCACGGCCGAGGCCGCGACTGAGACCGCGCCCGTGCACGGTCGGCTGTGGGACGCGTTGACGGCTCGGGCGGCCGATCCGGAAACGGCGGTGGCCGAGCTGCACCGCGACCAGATCGTGCGGGTGTCGTTCGCCGAGCTCGACGGCCGGGTCCGCGATCTCGCTGCCGGCCTGCACCTCGACGGCGTCCGCGCCGGCGACCGGGTCGCCGTGCTCATCCCGCCCGGGGTGGACCTGATGGTCGCGGTGTACGCGTGCTGGCGGGTCGGCGCGACGATCGTCGTGGCCGATGCCGGACTTGGCCTGCGCCGGATGGCGGCCGCGCTGCGCAGCGCGGGCCCGGATCACGTGATCGGCATCGCCCGGGCGCTGGTCGCGGCCAAGCTGCTACGCGTTCCCGGTCGGCAGATCACGGATCTGGCTGAGCTGGCCTTCCGCGGTCATGGGCGGCCGTTGCCCGAGATCCCCGACGCCGACGGTGAGGCGGCCGTGCTCTTCACGTCGGGGGCGACCGGACCGCCCAAAGGCGTGGTCTACCGGCACCGCCAGCTGCTCGCCCAACTCGCCGCCGTCCGCGCGGTGATGGAGGTCGGGCCCGACGACCGGCTGGTCGCCGCCTTCGCTCCGTTCGCCCTCTACGGACCGGCGCTGGGCGTGGCCGCCGCGGTGCCGGACATGGAGGTGACCGCCCCGGGCACGCTCACGGCCGCCGCGCTGGCCGACGCCGTCGCCGCGGTCGAGGCGACGGTGGTCTTCGCCTCGCCGGCGGCGCTGCGCAACGTCTTGGCGACCAGTCCCGCACTGACCGACAAGCAGCGATCGGCGCTCGGCTCGGTCCGGCGGCTGATGTCGGCGGGCGCCCCGGTGCCGGTCGGCCTGCTGCGCGCCGTGCAGGCCTTGCTGCCGGAGGCGGAGCTGCACACCCCGTACGGGATGACCGAGGCCCTCCCGGTCGCCGACATCTCGCTGGCCCAGATCGAGGCGGCCGGATCCGGAAACGGAGTCTGTGTCGGCCGGCCCCTGGCCGGGGTGACGGTGCGGTTCAGTCCCCTCGACGCCGCCGGCCGGGCTGACGGACCGCTCACTGACGCCGCGGACGTCACCGGTGAGGTGCTGGTCGCGGCGGGCCACGTGAAGGACCGCTATGACCGGCTGTGGGCGACGGAGCAGCTGAGTTCGCGCGATCCGGGCTGGCACCGGACCGGCGACGTCGGGCACGTCGACGGCGACGGGCGGCTGTGGATCGAGGGCCGGCTGGTGCACGTGATCACCGCGGTCGACGGGCCGGTCACCCCGGTCGGGATCGAGCAGCGGGTCGAGGATCTCGATGCGGTGAGGCTGGCGGCAGCGGTCGGGGTCGGGCCGGTCGGCACCCAGCAACTCGTCCTCGTCGTCGTCCCGACGGCCACGCCCCGGTCGGACGGGCTCGCCGATTCTTCGTTGGCTGCGGCCGTTCGAGCCGCGGCGAAGACACCGGTGGCCGCGGTGCTGGTCGTCCGCGCCCTCCCGACCGATATCCGGCACCAGTCCAAGATCGACCGGACCCAGGTTGCCCGCTGGGCCGACCGGCTGCTCGCGGGGGAGCGGGCCCGGCTGTGAGGGTGCTGGTCACCGGGGCCAGTGGAATGCTCGGCGGCGCCACCGCCCGGGCGCTCGCCGCCCGCGGCGACCAGGTGACGGTGCTGCAGCGGAGACCGTCCGGTCTCGGACTGCCCGAGGTGCTGGCCGACGTCGCCGACCTCACCGCGGTCCGGTCGGCGGTCGCTGGTCACGACGCGGTGATCCACCTGGCGGCCAAGGTGAATGTGACCGGACCGGTGGCGGCGTATCAGCGGACGAACATCGACGGCACCGTCGCCGTGATCGACGCCTGTCAGGCCTCCGGGGTCGAACGGCTGGTTCAGGTGTCGTCTCCGTCGGTCGCGCACGCCGGCCGCTCGCTGATCGGTGCCGGGGCCACGCCGGCCGACCCAGAACGGGCCCGCAGTCCGTACGCGTGGAGCAAGGCCCAGGCCGAGCAGTTCGCCTTGGCAGCCGACTCGCCCGCGCTGGCCGTGGTCGCGATCCGCCCCCATCTGGTCTGGGGGCCTGGCGACCCCCAGCTCATCGCGCGGATCGTCGCCCGGGCCAGGGACGGGCGGCTCCCGGTCATCGGCTCCGGTGCCGTGCTGGTCGACACCACGTACGTGGACAACGCGGTCGATGCGCTGCTCGCCGCGCTCGATCACGCACCGGAGGCCCATGGCCAGGCGCTCGTGGTGACCAACGGCGAGCCTCGGCCGATCCGCGAGCTGCTGGTCTCGATCTGTACGGCGGCCGGCCTGCCCGGCCCGCGCCATCGGGTCCCGGCTCCGCTGGCCAGGGCGGCCGGCCGAGTCGCGGAACGGATCTGGGCGCTCCGCCCCGGCCCGGACGAGGATCCGCCGCTCACCCGATTTCTGGTCGAGCAGTTGTCCACCGCGCACTGGTTCGACCAGCGAAAGACCCGGGCCGTGTTGGCCTGGCGACCACGGATCTCGCTCGACGAAGGCTTCGCCGAGCTCACCCGCTGGTTCGCTACACGATCGACACATCGCTGATATCGGCTGATCACATCCGTTCGAGAGTCTCTTTCAGGGATCCGACGGATGACTTCCTCGTCGGTCCTGGCGGCTTGGCGCCGCCATCCGCATGAACCGGTCGAGGAGATGGCCCATGGCTCAGCAGACATCCGAATCCGCTGCGCGCCTGCTACCTGAAGCAGACGCGAGCGCGGCCACCAAGGAAACCCTGGAGGACTACACGCTGCGGTTCGCACCGCGGCACTACCGCAAATGGTCCACCGGCGTCGTGGCCGTCTCCGCCCTCGGGGGAATCGCCTATCTCGCCGACTTCGCCATCGGTGCGAACATCGGCATCTCCTTCGGCACCACGAATGCCCTGTGGGGGATCGCCGTCTTCACGGTCGTGATCTTCCTGACCGGTTTCCCGCTGGCCTACTACGCGGCGCGCTACAACCTCGATCTGGACCTGATCACTCGCGGCAGTGGCTTCGGCTACTACGGCTCGGTGGTCAGCAACGTGATCTTCGCGACCTTCACCTTCATCTTCTTCGCCCTCGAGGGCTCGATCATGGCTCAGGGACTCAGTCTCGGGCTCGGAGTTCCGTTGTGGCTCGGCTATGCCACCTCGACGATCGTGATCTTCCCGTTGGTGATCTACGGGATGAAGGTGCTGTCGAAGCTCCAGTTGTGGACGACGCCCTTGTGGTTGATCTTGATGGTGATCCCGTTCGTGTACCTGCTCGTCAGCCACCCGGAGTCGATCTCGTCGTTCTTCGCCTACGGGGGCGAGAACGGTAACGGCGCCCCCAACCTCGGATCGGTGATGCTGGCGGCCGGCGTCTGCCTGTCGCTCATCGCCCAGATCGCCGAGCAGATCGACTATCTGCGGTTCATGCCGGCGCGTACGCCGGAGAACTCCCGCCGCTGGTGGCGCGCGATGATCTTGGCCGGTCCCGGCTGGGTGATCTTCGGCGCCATCAAGCAGGTGATCGGCCTGTTCCTGGCCGTCTACATCATCTCCAACATCACCGACGGCGCCAGTGTCGCCAACCAGCCAGTTCACCAGTTCCTGGAGATCTACCGCGACATCATGCCGGGCTGGCTCGCGCTTGTCCTGGCGGTGATCTTGGTGGTGATCAGCCAGGTCAAGATCAACGTCACCAACGCGTACTCCGGATCGCTGGCCTGGACCAACTCCTTCACCCGGATCACCAAGCGCTATCCCGGTCGGCTGGTCTTCCTGGCCTTCAACCTGTTGATCGCGCTGGTGCTGATGGAAGCGAACATGTTCGACTTCCTGAACACGATCCTTGGCTTCTACGCCAACTGCGGGATGGCCTGGATCGTCACCGTGGCCTCGGACATCGTCTTCAACAAGTACCTGCTGAAGCTGTCACCCAAGAAGCCGGAGTTCCGCCGCGGCATGCTCTACGCGGTCAATCCGGTCGGCTTCGGTTCGATGATCATCGCCGCCGGAGTCTCCATCCTGGCCTTCTTCGGGGCGCTCGGCCTGGCGATCCAGCCCTATTCGCCGCTGGTCGCCATCGGTCTTGCCCTCGTGCTGCCGCCGGCGATCGCTGTGGCGACGAAGGGCCGGTACTACCTCCGGCGTGCCGACGACGGCATCGATCTGCCGATGTACGACGAGCACGGCAATCCCTCCGACGTCCTGCTCACCTGCCATGTCTGCCGGCACGACTACGAGCGCCCCGACATGGCCGCCTGCGAGACCCACGACTCGTTGATCTGCTCGCTGTGCCTCAGCACCGACAAGGTCAAGGACCACGTGCTGCCGGCCCAGATGCCGGTCGGTGAGCCCGAGGCCGCGCCGGTCAGCTGAGCAATTGCATTCCGGGTAGCTGGGCGGCGCGTCGATCAAAGGTCACTGTCACGTGGCAACCGGCGGCCAGTCCGGCTTGGCCGATGACAGCGTCGGCGAAGTCGGCGCCACTCCGCACGGCGCGGAGGGCCTGCTCAGCGAGTTCGATGTGCTCGACGACCAGGTCTACGGAGGCCAGCAGCCCCGCCAGAATGTCGGCAACCGTGGCCCGATCCAGTCGATAGGCCCGGCTGAGAACCCAGGACACCTCGACCAGCGTGACGAGGCTGACGAAGCCTCGGTGCGCCGAGTCGAGGCCCTCCATCAGATGATTGGCGGACGCTGCCTGCGCCAGGTCATCCTGTACGAGGTATCGGATGATGACATTCGTGTCGAGGCCGATCACCCAGCGCCCTCGGCGACAGCCCGATCCATGTCATCGAGGGTCACCGGCGTCGGCGGTGGAGGCACGATGCCCTTGAGGACTCGCACGGAATGGGCATCGAGCCGGAGCTCGAAGGACCCCGATTCATTGCGGACGAACGCGACCCGCGTCCCGGGCCGCAACCCGAGGGCCCGCCGAACCTCGACGGGGATCGTGATCTGACCCTTGCTCGTCACCGTACTGCTGGACATCAGCGACCCCTTTCCTTACCCATAGTAAGGCACTTTTTCGAGGTCCGGGCCGGGTCGAAGGTCAGCAGTTCGCGCACGTCCCGAAGATCTCCAGGTCGTGGCTGACCTCGCGGAAGCCGTGCTGGTCGGCGACGGCGCTGGCCCAGGTCTCCACGGCTGGACCGGAGACCTCGACCGTTCGACCGCAGCTCCGGCACACCAGATGGTGATGGTGGCCGGTGGAGCATCGGCGGTACGCGGTCTCGCCCTCGCTGGTGCGGATGGCATCCAGCTCGCCGGCGTCGGTCATCGCCTGCAGAGTCCGGTAGACCGTGGTCAGTCCGACCCGGTCGCCGCGATGCCGAAGGTCATCGTGGATCTCCTGCGCGGTCCGGAACTCGTGGCGTCCGGCGAGGATGTCGTCCACCGCGGTCCGTTGCCGGGTGCGGCGAGGCTGGGGTGCCCGCGGGTCAGGAGCATTCACGGCGTTCAGTGCTCGTCGTAGTGGTCGGCGTGAGCGGCGTGGCGATGCCCCTCGTGGATGAAGTCGGTGTGGTCGCCGTGCTGGACCGCGGGATGACCGCAGCCGGGCTCGTGCTGATGCGGATGGCCCTCGGTGATCACGTGCGGGGCGATCAGCTCATCGTCATCGATGGACGCCGGCAGCACCGGAGCCGGACGACGGCCGCGGCGTAAGAGCATGCCGAGGGGCATGCTGAGCGCGAACACCGCGATGGCCAGCAACACGATGAAGGCTCCGGGAGCCGCGTCGGCATAGAACGAGCCGACCGCACCCCCGACCGAGACCGTGAGGCCGACGACGATCGCGCAGGCCAATCCGGCGAGGAAGCCGCGGACCAGATTCCGCGCGGCGGCCACCGGCACCACCATCAACGCACTGACCAGCAGCAGTCCGACGGTGCGCATGGCCAGGGTGACAGTGATTGCGGCGAGCACCACGATCAGCAGGTTGTACGCGCGGACCCGCAGGCCCTGGGTCCGCGCGAAGTCCTCGTCGGTGGAGACCGCGAACAGTTGCGGGGCGAGTCCGATGGTCGGTACGAGCACGATCACCGCGAGGACGGCGATCAGCCGCAGATCTGCGACCGAGACCGTGGTCAGCGACCCGAACAGGTACTGCGACAGACCGCCGGCGCCGATCCCGGCGATGCCCGACATGAACACCCCCGCCGCCAGGCCGCCGTAGAACAAGATCGCCAGGCCGACGTCGCCGGTCGCTTTGCCCTGCTGGCGGAGGATTTCCACGACGACGGCTCCGGCGACGCAGACCGCGACCGCGATCGGCACCGGGGCCAGCCCGGTCAGAAAGGCCAGGCCGACACCGGCGATGGCCACATGGCCGAGCCCGTCGCCGAGCAGGCTGAGCCGCCGCTGGACGATGTAGGTGCCGATGGCCGGAGCGATCACGCCGGTCAGCAGCGCCGCGATCAGCGCCCGCTGCATGAAGGGGTAGCCCAGGATCTCGATCACGGTTCCACCGTTCCGTTGAGCAACCGGGAACCAGCCCGGCCATGATCATCCGCGTGGTCGTGATCGAGGTGTTCGTGACCACCGCGGTGGTGGTGCCCGAGATCGTTCATCGGCCCGTCATGCACGACGCGGCCGTCGCTGAGCACGACCGCCCGATCAAGCATGCTGTGCAGGGCGCCGATCTCGTGCAGGACGACGAGGGCGGCCGTGCCGTGGGCGACCAGGGCCGCCAGCAGCTCGGCGAGCACGCGCTGGTGTTCGAGGTCGACCCCGGCGGTCGGCTCGTCCAGGACCAGCAGCTCAGGTTCGCCGGCGAGGGCCCGGGCAATCAGCACCCGTTGGTGCTGCCCGCCGGAGAGTTGCGCCATGTCATCCCCAGCCCGGTCGTCCATCCCGACCAGGGCCAGCGCCCGGCGTACGGCCTCGTGGTCGGCCCGACGGGCGGGGACGAAGGGTCGGCGACGGGAGAGCCGACCGGAGGCGACGACCTCGCGCACCTTCGATCCGGCCAGCGGCGCTGGTGAACGCTGCGGAACGTAGCCGAGCCGCGACCACTGGCTGAAGCCGCGCAGCGGATGATCGAAGAGCCGGACGGTGCCGCGCTGGCTGGGGATCAAGCCGAGCAACGTCCGCACCAGGGTCGACTTTCCCGAGCCGTTGCCCCCCATGAGCGCCACCGCTTCACCCGCTCGGACGGTCAACGTGATGCCCCGCAGGACCGGCAGGCCGCCGAGCTCGACCGAAAGATCGTCGGCCGCCAGCACGGTGGCCGCATTCGCTAGGCGCATCCGCCGGCCTTCTCCAGGGCGGTCAGATTGGACCGCATCACCGCAACGTAGTCCCGGCCGCGCGACTGCCCCGTGATGCCCTCAAGGGGATCGAGCACGTCGGCAACCAGCCCGAGGTCCCCGGCGATCGATTCCGCGACGGCCGGTGAGACCAGTGTCTCGGAGAAGATCGTGGTGAGCTGGTGATCGCGGGCGAGTCTCTGGATCTCGGCGATCCGGGCGGGTGAGGGCTCGGCGTCCGGGCTCAGACCGCTGATGCCGATCTGGACCAGGGAGTAGCGGTGGGCGAGATAGCCGAAGGCGGCGTGGGTGGTGATGAACTCGGTCCGTCGGCAGTGGGCCAGACCTCGGGTGAAGTCGTGGTCGAGGCTGGCCAGCTCGGCCTTGAGTTGGTCGGCGTTGTTGGTGTAGTCGGTGGCGTGGGCCGGATCGATCGCGGTCAACCGGTCGGTGACGGCGCCGGCAATCGTCGCCAGGTTGGTCGGATCCAGCCAGACGTGGGGGTCCAGGCCGCCGCCTTCCTCGACCGCGGAGTGGTCGAGCGGGGACAACGGGACGACGGTCGCGGTGTCCAGCACTTGGCGGCTCTTGCTCTGCATGACCGCTTCGTCGACGGCCGGCTGGAAGCTCTTCTCGTAGACCACCAGGTCGGCGCTGGAGAGGCTCGCCACCTGTTGCGGACCGAGCTCGACATCGTGCGGTTCGGCCCCCGGCTCGGTCAGGCTGGTGACCGTGGCGTGATCGCCGGCGACGCGCTCAGCCACGAACTGGAACGGATAGAACGCGGTGACGATCGCCAGCTGACCAGGCGGGCCGCCGGCCGGTTCGGTCGCGCTCGCGCTACAGCCGGCCGCGAGCAGGAGGGAGACGGCCGCACAGACAGTGCGCAGGCGCCGTCGGCTAATCAACATGAAAATCATTGTCAATTAGCCAGAGAGGTCCTGTCAACTGACCTCGCCCGCGCCCGCTCAGGCCACGTGCAGTTTCGGCTCGCTGACCTCGGCAACCCGGTCCAGCAGCCGGTCGAAGACCCGCATCCGGTCGAACTGCAGCGCATGCTCGCGGGCGCAGTCGGCCATCGCCTGGCGCTCGGCGCACGGCATGGTCAGGGCCAGGTCAAGGGCGGCGGTGATCGACGAGGGGCTTTCGACCGGTACGATCAGCGCCGTGTCGCCGACCGCTTCGCCGATGCCGCCGGTATCGGTGGTGATCACCGGTCCGCCACCGGCCAGCATCTTCTCGACCAGGGCGATGCCGAACGTCTCGACGAACTCCGGGCGGGGCTTGCTCGGCAGCACGAAAGCGCTGCAGCCGGCCATCAGGGCCGGCTTCTCGTCGTCATCGACGTCATCGAGGAAGACGATCCGGTCGGCGGCGGGAGTGCTTGCCGCCAAGGCCCGCAACTCGCCGGCCTGCGGCCCGCTGCCCGCGATCACCAACTGCTGATCAGCGCAGGCCGCGCTCGCCGCGAAGCCGTTGATCAGATCGTCGACACCCTTGGCGTGGGCCAGCCGCGACAGATACAGCACGTAGCCGTCGGCCGTCAGGCCGCGACGGTTCAGGCTCGCGAGAGTCTCGTCCGAATCGAGGTCCAGGAAATCGGCGGTGTTGATCGCCGGATAGGAGATCGCCACCCGCTCTCGGCATCGCTCGGCAAAGGTCGTCCCGTGCCGGGCGTCGATCTCTTCGGCGGAAGAGATGATCAACTCCCGGGTGTAGTCCGAGACGGCCACCGGCACGTCGCTGTCGAGATAGGCCGACAGCACCTGAGCGGCCGCGCCGAAGCGGCCGTCGCCGACGCAGGAACGCACCACATTGGTCACGTCGGAGCCGACGGCCTCGGCGATCGTCGTCACCGGGACCGGCAGGCCGGTCGTCCGAGCAACCCGAAGCGCGTCGGAGATTGCGATCGTGTGCGGGCTGAGATAGAGCGACATCGCCACGGTCGGCACCCCGTCGGTGAACAACTCGACCAGTCGCCCGGTCATCCCCGCAAGATAGCGGCCGTCGACCACCTTGTAGTCGCCGACCGGCTCCGGTCGCTCGACGTCGATTCCTTCGCTGTAGGGCAGCACGCCGTCCTGCGGCTTGAGGGGCAGTCCGGAGGCCGCCAGCAGATCCAGCGGCCAGGAGAGGATGCGTACTTCGCTGAAGCCACGTTGCCGGGCCGCTTCGGCGAGGTTGCGCGCCTCTCCCGAGTGGCCACAGATCACCGGGTCAGCGCGGACCACGATGACCAGCCGGCGTCGCTGCCGCTCGGAGTCGAGCATGACGTGATCGCTGAACAGGCGGTTCGGGCGGCTCATTGGTTCTCCGTTCCTGAGTCGTCGACGAAGAGTCCGGTTTCGACGACATCGGGTCGCACCATCGGTGCAGTGGGAAGAGGGGCTGCCGAGCGTTCCGGATACCCGTCGCCGGGAAATGAAACCGACGGTGGTCGATGAAGGGTGGCCCACGCCGAGGGCTCCGGGCCGAGAACGAATCTCAGCGAGCCGCCCGCACTGAGCTCGTGCATGCTCAGCCAACTGCACTCGACCGGCTCGCCGTTGAAGGACACCGACTGCACATACTGCGGTGCCGTCGCCGCATCGGGCTCGAGGAAGCCGTCGGCTTCGATGATCAACTTCTGGTCACCGAAGTTGATTGACGATCGCGCAAACGAGGGGGTGCTCAGCAGGTAGATGCCTTGGCCGGCCACGGGAAAGATGCCGAGCGAGGCCCAGATGTACCACGAGCTGAGCCCGCCCGAGTCGTCGTTGCCCGGCAGCCCGCCGCGACCCAGGCCGAACATGTTGTGGACGCCGGCGTGCACGACTTCCGCCGTGCGGTCCGGCCGCCCGGCGTAGTGGTAGGCCCAGGGCGCTTCCATGTCCGGTTCGTTGTTGAGGCCCTCGAAGCGGTTGAGCGCGTACCCGGCCTTCATCTCCTCAAGGCTCGGCCGCTCGCCGACCTGCTTCACCGGATCGGCCCCGAAGCCGAAGAACGAATCCAGCAACGCGATGAACGCGGCGTCGCCGCCGGCCAGCTCGATGCGGGCTCGCATGTCGTGCATCACCCGGAACGAGTAGTTCCACTTACCCCCCTCGTAGTACTCGGAGTCGACCAGCAATCCGTTGTCCGCATCGAAAGCGTTGCGCCACTGGGTGGCCAGTCCCTGGAACTGATCGGCCAGATCATGATCACCAACCGCCCGGGCCACCTTGGCCGTGCAGTGGTAGCCGAACGCCAGGTCGAGGGTGTGGGTGATCGGATGGGCGACGCCGCGGAGGAGGAAATCTTCCCCGTACGCGCGCCGCAGATCGGTGTCCATGTGGCACAACGCCCAGTCCCAGTCGATGCCGGGCACGTTGAGCTGGCACAGGTCCGCGAGGAACGTCTGGGCCAGCGCGCTGCCCTGGCGCGAGAAGCGGTCGGCCCCCTTCGCCATCCGGTAGCCGATCGGGAGGTTGCCCTCTTCCTCGCAGATGTTCAGGATCGCGTTGGCCAACTCGACGGCGCGATGCGGGAACAGTGCGGTGATCAACGGCAGCTGGGTGCGATAGATGTCCCACATCGTGCAGATGTCGAACGCGAACGGCCCGCCGTTGACCCAGAACGGACTCTCGCCGTACGCGAAGCAGGGCTTGATCATCGAGTGGTAGAGCGCGCTGGAGAAGACCGTCCTCCGGGTCTGCGAAGGCGTCTCGATCTCGATCGCGCCGAGGTGGGCCCGCCAGGCCTGCTGGGTGGCGTGCTTGCGGACCTCGAACGCGGCCGGACCGGCGACCGCGACCGTTGGGTCGTCGGGCGAGGACCTGGTGCGCGTCGGCCGGCGGCTCGGTGGGCAGTCGGTCCGCAGATTCTCCCGGGCCTGCTCGACCCCGCGGAGCGAGAAGCCGAAGCGCAGCTCCAGCACCTGACCCGGCTCGGAGGGTCCACGCCACATCAGGCCGAACGGCCGCAGCGTCGTCGGCCGGATCCGGTCGAAATCCAGCCGGGTGCCACCGGGCATCAGCCGCCGGTCGTACCAGAGCAGCTCGCGCCAGTCGCCGGCATCGCACTCGACGTGCACGGCCAGCGGAGTGCCCTCGACGATCAATTCGCCCTGGGCGACGCCGGGGGTGATCTGCTGGAGATGCGCACGGAGCGGGGTCGTCGCGCCGTAGGGGATGCCGATCCCGCCCTGGGAGAAGTCGATGACCAACCGGGCATCGCGGTGCTCGGGGAAGGTGTACCGGTGGACCGCACTTTTCGGGCCGACCGTGATCTCGCAGCGGATGCCGGAGCCGAGGGTCGCCGCGTAGTACCCGGGCACGGCCCGTTCGTCGGTCAGCTCCCAGCTCTGGCCGAGCGTGTCAAGCGGCTCGAGCATGGGGGTGACCCGGAAGTAGTTGTAGTACTTGCGGATGGCGCCCGTGCCCGACTGCTGGAAGTGGGTGAAGCCGGAGGCGATGTTGCCCTCATGCAGGAGCGGCGGGGCGCCCTCGGTGTTCAGCTGGTAGGGGCCGTACCCCGTGGGATAGCCGCCCGAGTAGGCGCAGGCCGACACCATGCCGAACGGATAGGTCGCACCCGGATGGGTGTTGCCGACCTGCGGTTTCGGCCACCACCAGGTGGCGGCCAGTCCTTGCGGCTCCGGTAGGTCCGTGGCCGCGGTCCCAATAAAGGGGTCCACGTGATCGAGCACGACAGCCTCCTGCCTCGCCGGGGCACCTGGATTGAAACTAGAGCGGCGATGTTTCGAACGGATGTCGCGCCGATAACGAGTGATCCCCATCAGCTAAGAACTTTCCTCAACTCCGGTGTCGCGTCTCGATCCGTCATGATGAACCCGTGGATTCCGAACCCTCTTCGACCGTCCGGTCGACCGGATGATCGTGCTCAGCCGCTTCCGGGTGCCGGTCGGCGACCCGGATTTCGCGGGCCTGGCCCGGACGGCGATTGCGGTGCTGACCGAGCGCGAAGGTTTCGTGTCCGCCGACCTGGGTCGCAACCTGGACGACCCGGAGCTCTGGACCATCACGACCCGCTGGCAGAACGTCGGCTCGTATCGTCGGGCCCTGCAGGGGTACGAAGCCAAGATGGTTGTCGTACCGCTGCTGTCCCGGGCGATCGACGAGCCCTCCGCGTACGAGGACCCCGAGCTGGTCGGGGAGAACCGGGCCCGCGGCGAAAGCCATTGGGGCTGAAGGGCCACGGGCCGATACTCTGGACTGTCGCGCCATCCCAGCCGGGGATGTCGGACATCTTTCATGTCTGGAGAGTTTCCGTGGCACCGACCAGCAAGCTCGAGAACGTCATCAATCTCTGCAAGCGTCGGGGATTCGTGTTCCCGGCCGGCGAGATCTACGGCGGCACCCGCTCCGCCTGGGATTACGGACCCCTCGGTGTCGAGCTCAAGGAGAACATCAAGAAGCAGTGGTGGCGCTCGGTGGTCACCGCGCGCGACGACATCGTCGGCCTGGACTCCTCGGTCATCCTCCCGCGTCAGGTCTGGGTCGCCTCCGGTCACGTCGGCGTCTTCACCGACCCGCTCACCGAGTGTTTGTCCTGCCACAAGCGGTTCCGGGCCGACCACCTGGAAGAGGATTACGAGGCCCGCAAGGGCCGGGCGCCCAGCGGCAAGGAAGAGATCGCCTGCCCCAACTGCGGCACTCGCGGCCAGTGGACCGAGCCGCGTGACTTCAACATGATGCTCAAGACCCACCTCGGCGTGATCGAGGACGAGACGGGCCTGCACTACCTGCGCCCCGAGACGGCGCAGGGCATCTTCGTGAACTTCGCCAACGTCGTGCAGGTGAGCCGCAAGAAGCCGCCGTTCGGCATCGGTCAGGTGGGCAAGTCCTTCCGCAACGAAATCACCCCGGGAAACTTCATTTTCCGGACCCGGGAGTTCGAGCAGATGGAGATGGAGTTCTTCGTGGTGCCCGGCACCGACGAGCAATGGCACCAGTACTGGATCGACGAGCGCACCCGCTGGTACACCGATCTGGGCATCGCGGCCGCCAACCTGCGGCACTTCGAGCACCCCACGGAAAAGCTGTCGCACTACTCCAAGCGGACCGTGGACATCGAGTACCGGTTCGGCTTCACCGGTAACGAGTGGGGCGAGTTGGAGGGCGTCGCCAACCGGACCGATTTCGACCTGTCGACCCACACCAAGCACTCCGGCACCGACCTGAGCTACTTCGATCAGGCCTCGGGCGAGCGGTACGTCCCGTACGTCATCGAGCCGGCGGCGGGTCTGACCCGGTCCCTGATGGCCTTTTTGGTCGAGTCCTACGTCGAGGACGAGGCGCCGAACACCAAGGGCGGCGTCGACAAGCGCACGGTGCTCCGGCTCGATCCGCGGCTGTCCCCGGTCAAGGTCGCGGTGCTGCCGTTGTCGCGCAACGAGGCCCTGTCGCCGAAGGCTCGCGATCTGGCCGCCGAACTGCGCCGGTACTGGAACGTCGACTTCGACGACGCCCAGGCGATCGGCCGGCGCTATCGCCGCCAGGACGAGATCGGTACGCCGTTCTGCGTGACCGTCGACTTCGACACCCTCGAGGACGACGCGGTCACCATCCGCGAGCGCGACACCATGAACCAGGAACGGGTGTCGCTGGACAAGGTCACCGACTATCTCGCGGGGCGCCTCCTCGGATGTTGAACCCTCACCTTTCCCCCGACTTGTCAGCGTCGGTCGTCGCCAGGGCAACGACCCACGCTGACAAGTCGGTGGTGGTGGAGCTGGCGCCGATGGCCGGGATCACCAATGCGGCCTATCGGCAGCTGTGCCGCGAGCAGTTCCAGTCGGCCGCCGGTGACCGGACGCACGGGGTGTTCGTCTGCGAGATGATCACCTCCCGTGGGCTGGTCGAACGTGATCCGAAGACGTTGTCGATGCTGCAGTTCGATCCGGGTGAGACCGTGCGTTCGGTGCAGCTCTACGGCGTCGATCCGCTGATCATGGGTCGGGCGACCGACATCTTGTGCAGCGAGTACGCGGTGGGCCACGTCGACCTCAACTTCGGCTGCCCGGTGCCCAAGGTGACCCGCAAGGGTGGGGGAGCCGCCCTGCCCTACAAGCGCGACCGCTTGCGGATGATCTTGGAATCCACCGTCAGGGCCGCACAGCCGTACGGCGTACCGGTGACCATGAAGACCCGGATCGGCATCGACGATGATCATCAGACGTTCCTGGACGCCGGTCGGATCGCCGAGGAGTCCGGCTGCGCGGCGATCGCCTTGCACGGGCGTACGGCTCAGCAGGCCTATTCCGGTGAGGCAGACTGGACCGCGATCGCTGCTCTCAAAGCCCAGGTCGGCATCCGGGTGCTGGGCAACGGTGACATCTGGGAGGCCTCCGACGCCCAGAAGATGATCAAGGAAACCGGAGCCGACGGAGTGGTCATCGGCCGGGGCTGCCTCGGCCGACCCTGGCTGTTCCGTGACCTGGCCGATGCCTTCGCCGGCCGGAGCACCCAAACACTGCCGAGTCTCGGCGAGGTGATGATCATGCTCCGACGGCACGCCGAGCTCCTGGTCGGGTTGATGGGCGAGCCACGCGGATGTGCGGATCTCCGCAAGCACATGGCCTGGTATTTCAAGGGTTTCCCGGTCGGTGGTGATCTTCGCAGCCGACTGGCCATGGTCTCGACGCTGGCCGAGCTTGATCAACTTCTCGGAGTCCTCGACGCCGACGTGCCGTTCCCCGAGACCGAGTTGGGCAAGCCTCGCGGACGCCAAGGCGCACCGCGCGGCAAGGTTGCGCTGCCCGAGGGCTGGTTGGCCGATACCTCGGGACGTGACCTCGACCTGGTCGGCGCCGAGCTGGGAATCTCGGGTGGTTGACCTCCCGGGGATCAGCGCCCCGAGCCCAGGCCTGGGCCGAAACCATGGCCGGGCATCGAAGTGCGGGTTTCGTCCGCGCCCACACGGAGTCGGTGGCGGCCGTCGGTCCGGGGCCGGTGATAAACCGGGAACAGCGCGAGGATCAGGAGCAGCAGACCCTCCGGCCGGGAGCCACCCTGGCTCAGGGTGCGGGACGGCGCGAACAGGCCGAACCGCCCGACGACGAGCGGACCTGCTTCGAACGCGACCGTGACCGCATCGTGCACTCCACGGCGTTTCGGCGGCTGGCTGGCAAGACCCAGGTGGTGGTCTATCCGACCGATCATCAGCGCACGCGATTGACTCATGCGCTGGAGGTGGCCCAGGTCGCGACCTCGATCGCGCGGGGCGCAGCGGTCAATGCCACGTTGGCCGACGCGATCGCTCTCGGCCATGACTGCGGTCATGGCCCCGGCGGTCACGCCAGCGAGGACGCCTTCGACGCGTTCATTCCTGAGGGGTACGACCACGGCCCGTGGGGCGCCGACGTCGTGCTGCGACCGCTGAATCTCTGCGTCGAGACGTCTGACGGGATCCGCAATCACTCCTGGTCGCGGCCGGCTCCGCAGACCGTCGAGGGCGAGATCGTCAGCTGGGCGGACCGGATCGCCTATTGTGCCCACGATCTGGAGGATGCGGTGCACGCCGGCATCGTGACTCTGGACGACCTCCCGGCCGAGGTGGTCGAGATCTGCGGCCGGACCCGGCGGGAGCAACTGAACACCTTTGTCCGGGCCGTGGTGGCGACCGTCGGCGAACACGGGCGGGTGGGCATGCCGCCCGAGCCGGCCGCGGCGCTGGCGGCCCTTCGGGCGTTCAACTACGAGCGGATCTACGTACGCCCGGAGTCGCTGGCCCAATCCCGGGCGGTGGTGGACGTCCTGCGGGCGCTGGTCGAGTACTACAGCGATCGCCCGGGCTCGCTGCCGGACGCCGATCCCGCCGGGGTCCTCGAAGCCGATGACGCCGTCCGGGCTGCGGTGACCTACGTCGCCGGCATGACCGACCGGTACGCGTTCGACCTGGCGGTGCGCCATCTCGGCTGGAAACCCGAGCGGTTGCCGCAGGGCATCGATCGCGAGTCCTGACCGGGTGCGAGCCTTCGCCGGGAACTGAACAACCTTCGCTGTGCTGTAATCAGTCGGTGGAGCAGCGAACCCTCAGCCGCGGCTCGCTGATCTGGCGGGTGGTGGTGGCCCTGATCGGGATCGGTCTGCTACTGAACGGTTCCGTGCGGATGAGCGATGACGTCTGGCCCTTCGGGCCGCTGTCGCAGTACGCGTTCTCGCCGCCCAAGGATTCCACGATCGTCATCACCCGCGTCGAAGGACTGCTGGCGGACGGGCGCCGGGTCGACATTCCGCTGCGGGTCGAGACGGCCGGGATCGGCCGGGCCGAGATCGAGGCGCGGATTCCCGAGATCACCGTCAACCCGACGCTGCTCCGGTCGGTCGCCGACCGCTGGAGCGAACGGCACCCGGCCGCGGACTCCCGTCTCCTCCAGGTCTGGCTGGTCCAGGACGAGACGAAGCTGGTCGAGGGGCGCCGCGGCCCGACCAGCCTGGTGGAACTCTGCACGTGGGTCGTCAACCCGTGAACCGCGTCGGGGGCTGGTTCGCGCCGATCCTCCCGGAGTCCCGGGTCGCGGTCCTGCGATCCATCCTCTATGCGTTCGTCATCCTCGATCTCCACCTGATGGTCCGCGATCCGATCCCGCTCAGCCGACAGCCCGAGCTCTACCAACCCCTGATGATCGAGCGCATCTTTCACCTGCCGCCGCCCAGTGTTCCGCTGACGGTGAGCCTCTACGTGATCGTCCTGGCCGGCTGCGTGATCGGGATGACCGGGCGACTGACCCGGGTGGTCGGCTGGATCGTTGCCGCCGCCTTCACCTGGTGGGTGGCGATCGGCATGAGCTACGGCAAGGTCGACCATGATCATCTGGCGTTGGTGGTGGCGCTGTGGGTGCTGCCGACCGTGGGGCCGATCACCGACCGCTGGCACAGCCGCGTGCGGTCGGCCCAGGCCGGCTGGGCCCTGAAGTGCATCCAGATCGCCGTGATCTCGACCTATTTCCTTTCCGCACTGACCAAGATCCGCAGCGGCGGCTGGAACCTCGCGAGCTGGCCGGACAGCTCGATCCTGGCGTGGGCGATCGTGCGCCGGCCCCACGGTCTCGGCCAGTTCCTGCTGCCCTATCCGGAATTGCTGCACGCGATGCAGTGGATGTCGTTCACCGCTGAGCTCACCTCGCTCGTCGTGCTGTGGTTGCGGGGTCGGGCGTTGTTGGGCGCGGCGATGTTCTGGATGAGCTTCCACATCTTCACCATTGCGATCCTCTACATCCACTTCGCGCCGACCATCATCTGCTGGCTCGCCTTCGCCCCGCTGGAGCGGCTCGGACCCTGGCTGGCTCGGCGCAAGGCCCGGGCAGCAGTAAACGGGGCACCAGCAAACGGGGCACCAGTCGACGGGCACTCTACGGCCGAAGCGACACCCTGAGGTCGGCCGGCAGCAGTCGCGCGGAGCGGATCAGCCAGCCGGCGACGACCACGGTGATCGTCTGGGCGGCCAGGAGCCCGATCAGGACGACGATCTGAGCAGCCCCGGCCTGCAACGGCGTACCCCCGCCGAGCAGCACCCCGACGAAGGCTCCCGGCAGGGTGACCAGGCCGACCGTCCGGGTCTGATCGAGCCCGGGCACCAGAGACTCCGGAAGGCGTCGGTCGACGATCTCCCCGATCGCGAGCGGTCGCAGCAGACCGATCGAGAGGGCGGCTTCGTAGTGGCCGTGCTCTTCCCGCAGCGCGGCGAAGGAGCGACGGCCGGTCAGCGAATGGGCCGTCATCGTGCCGCCGATGATGATTCCGGCCATCGGCACCAGCGAGGCCCCGTTCCAGGGCACGGCTCGCGACGCGAAGATGATCGTCAGGACCGGTACGACCCCGGCGGCCATCGCCGCCGCGACCCAGGGCCAGGCTCGCGGTGCGCCGACACGACGCGCGGACGTGACCGCCGCCACGCCGAACATGAAGACCGCGAACACCAGGGACCAGGCGATGTGGCTGAGCACCGCGGCGATGACCAGAGACACCGCCGCCAACTGCACCACGGCCCGGCCGGCGGCGATGCCGATATCACGGCGTACGCGAAGGTGGCCGATCGTGGCCGCGGCCAGGGCCACCGCGACGAGCACGAGCAGCGCAACGAGCAGAGGCAGACCGGGCTGCGAGGGCACTACCTCATCCTGGCACGACGAGCCCGGATCTCGTCGTCCGCTCCGTTGGCCCGAGGAAGTCTGACCACACAGGAAAGTAGGGCGAACCGCACCCGCCGCACCGGTGAAGGCCGCCGGGGTCGGCGTCTTCGCCACCGACGGCGACTATGTGCACTATTCGAGCACCGACTACAAGGCCACAAGGTGCTCAAGCACGTGGCGGACGGTCGAGCGGAGCAAGACCTACACCGTGCGGGCCCGGAACAAGGGCGGAGGCGGCGGCGCCCGGAGGTGGCACCACGCGTTCGCCGCGGATGTGGCGATCGGTGATCGACGTGGATCTGACCTGGCCGGGAGGCCGGATCGACTCGGTCAGGTCCTCCTCGGTCAGGGCGGCGGTGGCGGACGAGGAGAATCCGTACGTCGGGTCAGGTCCGCTGGTCCAGCGAAAGTCCAGGTGCTTCCCCCGGCGGGTGACCACGAACGTCTCACCGTTGACCGTCAGCACGCGTGCTCGACTGCTCATGGACCGGCTGGCCCGCTCAGACCGCTTTGGAGCCCGGCTTCGACGGGTCGAAGCCGGGCGGCGGCAGTGCGCAGGCCGGCGAGCCGCCCGGCATCCGCTGCCGGTTCCTCGCGACCAGCCGGTAGACGACGGCGGCGAGCGAGCGGATCGGTGGGACGTCGATGAGCCGGCCCAGGACCGCGTACCCGCTCCCTCGGAAGATCAGCCATTGGGCGAACGCCCGGGCGCCGCCGAAGATCTCACCCGACGGTGTCACCCAGAGCACCTCCTGCTGGGTCCGCTCCGAGGTGGTGCCCAGGGCCGCCAGGTCCGCGAACTGCCACGGCACCAGCCGGGCGTTCGGCCCAGGCGTGCGCAGCAGCCGCTCGGCGACCCAGGTCGCACTGGAGGTGCAGAAGGCGCAATCGCCGTCGAAAACCAGCCACGGCACCGCGCGCTCATTCACCATCCCAACCTACCGGCTCGACCGAAGCCCTCCGCGCCCAACAAAAGTGGCGGGAGATGACGACGATTCGCCACTTTCATCGTCGTCTCCGGCCACTTTCCGGTCGGGGCGCGGCGGCGGTGACGAGCGAACGTAGACTCCCGAGCGTGGCGGGCCGGATCAACGACGAGGACGTCGCTGCCGTCCGCGATCGAGCCCGGATCGAAGAAATCGTCGGCTCGTACGTGACCCTGCGGACGACGGGCGCGACGATGAAGGGGCTCTGCCCGTTCCACGACGAGAAGACACCCAGCTTCCAGGTCACACCCTCGCGCGGCTACTGGTACTGCTTCGGCGCCTGCGGCGAGGGTGGCGACGTGATCAGCTTCATGCAGAAGGTCGACAATCTCTCGTTCGTCGAAGCGGTCCAACGGCTGGCTGATCGGGTCGGCATCCAACTGCGATTCACCGACGACGGAGCGTCCCGGCCCGAGCCGGGCATCCGGATGCGGCTGATGGAGGTGATGGGCGCCGCCGCGGAGTATTTCGTCGAACAGTTGGGTACGCCGGACGCGGTGACCGCGCGGCAGTTCCTCAGCGATCGCGGGTTCGATCGCGATTCGGCCGAGACCTTCGGGGTCGGATTCGCGCCGCGCGACGGCAAGGCCCTGCAACGGCACCTCCGCGGCCGGGGATATTCCGACAAGGATCTGGTGGCCGCCGGGCTCGCCCGCGAGAGCGGTTGGGACTTCTTCCAGAGCCGCGCGCTGTGGCCGATCCGCGACTCCGGACGGCAGGTCGTCGGGTTCGGGGCGCGCCGGTTGTTCGACGACGACCGGATGCCGGCGAAGTACATCAATACCCCGGAAACCGTGCTGTACAAGAAATCTCAGGTGCTCTACGGTCTTGATCTTGCGCGGACGGCGATCAGCAAGAAGAGTCAGGCCGTCGTCGTCGAGGGCTACACCGACGTGATGGCCGCCCACCTGTCCGGGGTGGACACGGCGGTCGCGTCCTGCGGCACGGCCTTCGGCGATGATCATGCTCGACTGCTGCGGCGGTTGATGGGTGATCACGACGCCTTCCACGGCGAAGTGATCTTCACCTTCGACGGTGACGCGGCCGGTCAGAATGCGGCCCTCAAGGTGTTCTCGGGTGATCAGAACTTCGTCACCCAGACCTACGTGGCGATCGAGCCGACCGGGCTCGATCCCTGTGATCTGCGCCTGCAGCACGGCGATGCGGCCGTCCGTGAGCTGGTGGCCCGACGGATGCCGCTCTATCGCTTCGTGATGACCAACCTGCTCAAGCAACATGATCTTGATCGGGCGGACGGGCGGCTGGCGGCCCTGCGGGCGGCCTCGCCGCTGGTCGCCAGCATCCGCGACAACGCGTTGGTTTCCGGTTATGCCCGCGAGCTGGCCGGCCTGCTGGGCATGGACGTCGACGAGGTCCGAGCCGAGGTGATGCGGGCAGCCTCGAGGTCCAGCCGTCGGCCGGCGCGACCAACGGGCGAGCCGCCGGCCGATCAGCCGGCCCTCCGACCGGCCCCCCAATGGCCGCGACCGAACGATCGGCTGTTGGCCACCGAGCGGCAGACCACGAAGCTGCTGATCCAGAATCCGGAGCTCTTCGGCCCAGGCTGGGACGGTCTGACCGTGGCTGACTTCACCCATCCGGCGTACGGGGCAGTGTTCACCGGAGTCGAGAAGGCGGCGGCGGACGGCGCCGATTCCGGCGTCAGTGGCGAATGGGTGCGGCGGATCGCCGAAGCCTGCGACAACGACGAGATGCGCTCATTCGTGGTGTCGCTGGCCGTCGAGCCACTGCCGGTGCAGGGCGTCGTGACTCAGCGGTTCGTGATCGCGCACTCAGCCGGCCTGCAGTTGCTGACCGTGATGCGGGCCATAGCCGAGCTCAAGTCACGCCTGCAGCGCACCAACCCGGTCGATGCGCAGCGGAAGTACAACCAGATGTTTTCCGAGCTCGTCGTGCTCGAGGCCCTCCGCAAGCAGTTGCAGACCCGGAGTCTCGGCGCCGAGGACTGACTGAAATGGGCCAGGTGTTGTCCGTTTGCTGAGTTGTCCACAGATTGGTGCTGAGGGGCTGTTGCTGGTCCCGGTGGATTCCGCACAGTGTCGGCATGACCGAGCGAATCATCAACGAAACCGAACCCCTTGACCCCACCCTCGCCCTGCTCAGCCAGGCCGAAGTCGTCGATTTGCAACGACAGATCGAGGCCGGCCTGCTGGCCCGGGCGGTGCGCGAAGCAGGCACCGGCTGCACCAGCTGCACCGGCGAGCCGACCAACGCCGAGTTGGCGGCCCTGGAGCGGCGCGGCGAGGAGGCCAGACAGCGCTTCATCCTGGCCAATCTGCGGTTGGTCGGCATGGTCTCCCAGCAGTTCGCGGGCCGCGGCGGGGTGTCCCAGGCGGATCTGTTCCAGGAGGGCTGCGTCGGCCTCATCGTGGCGGTCGAGCGATTCGACTACGCCCGCGGGTTTCGGTTCTCCACCTATGCCCTCTTCTGGATCCGGGCCTACGTCAGCGCGGCCACCGCCAAACAGTTCGGAGCCATGAATCTGCCGACGAGCCGCGCTGAGCGCCTCCGGACGGCGCGGGGGGTCGAATCGGAGCTGGCGCAGGACCTCGGGCGCCGGGCGACGGTGGCCGAGGTGGCCGCCGCGCTCGGAAGATCGGAGAGTTGGACCGCCGACCTGCTGGCCCACCAGCGCCCTCGGTCCATCGAACAATTGGACGGGCCGCTGCTGGACGATCTGGCGGCGACCGACGACTTCGAGACCATGCTGGGCGAGCAGTTCTCGGTTCGTGACTTGTTGACGCACCTGGAGGATCGGTCCCGTCAGGTCCTGGAGTGGCGGCTGGGCTTCGTCGATGGTCAGCCGCGGTCGTTCGCCCACACGGCCCGCATGCTCCAGCTGTCGGTCAATCGGGTCCGCCGGATCGAACAGCAGGCCCTGGAGCAGTTGCGTGCGATCTGCCCGCAGCAGGCCTCGGTGCTGCTCTGAGCGGAGTCGGGCCGACCGCGCGGCTTGGGAGACAATGGTCGGATGGCTCGCACCGCTTCGACCGGCTCAGCGTGGTGGTCGCGGTCCCGCGGGCTGCCGGCGGAGACGCATCGGTCCTGGCTGGCTTCAATGGCCGAGCACGTCGGCCGATCAGAGCGCATCCTCGCCTGGGCGCGTACGCCGGACGGCTTCTGCCTCGGCAGTCAGGCGGCGCTCTCGTATGGCGACGCCGGCGGCTGGCAGCACCTGGGTTGGCATCTGATCCAACGCGGCGGCTGGAACGCGGACAGCAACGAGCTGACCTGGACCGAGATCGCCGAACGGGGCGAGACCGATAGCCCGGGCCGGGTGGCGCTGACCGAGCCGGGCCGGTTGCCGGAACTGTTCCGTGAGCGGGTCGCGGCGACCATCGCCGTCGAACGGTTCTTCTCGCTCTCGGGCGCTCGCGGCATCATCGTCACCGCTCGCCGGGATCTGGGCCGCAGCGGTGCCATCACCTGGCACAGCAGCCTGACCCGGGGCCTGACTTGGCAGACCGACGGCGTACGCGAGGCGGCCGACCGGGCGATCGCCGGACTGAGAACCGAGTACGACATCGGTTGAATGGCTGCTAAGGTACGTAGCCGCTAAGTCCTTCATTCCCCTGTAGCTCAATTGGCAGAGCAGCCGGCTGTTAACCGGCAGGTTGTTGGTTCGAGTCCAACCGGGGGAGCCACGTCCCCCCAGTCACCGGCCGCCGCGCTAGCCGGTCCCTTCTCGGCCGACTGCGTCGAGATCGTCGAGGAACTGCGTCGCCCACCGATCGATGTCGTGATCGACCACATGCCGCCGCATCAGGCGCATGCGCCGGGCCTTGCTGCGCGGCGTGTCGACCATGGCCTCGATCAGCCGGTCCTTCAATCCGTCGATGTCGTGTGGATTGACCAGGTACGCCTGGCGCAGCTCCAGGGCGGCACCGGCGAACTCGCTCAGCACCAGCGCGCCGTCGTCAGCCTGCCGGCAGGCCACGTACTCCTTGGCCACCAGATTCATCCCGTCGCGCAGCGGAGTCACCACCATCACGTCGGCGGCCCGATAGAGGGCGGCCATCTCTCCGCGTGGGTACGAGGTGTGCAGGTAGACGATCGGTGATCGGCCGATCCGGCCCACATCACCGTTGATCCGGCCGACCAGCCGGTCGATGTCGTCGCGTAGCTGCCGGTATTGGTCGACGCGCTCCCGTGACGGGATAGCTAACTGGACCAGGACGGCGTTGTCGGCATCGATCTTGCCTTCGGCGATCAACTCGCCGAAGGCCTCGATCCGCACCAACAGTCCCTTGGTGTAGTCAAGCCGGTCGACGCCGAGGAAGATCGTCTCCGGATCACCGAGATCCCGCCTGATCTCCGCGGCCCGTTCCGCGGCCTCGGGGGCCGACGACAGATCCTGGAAGGCCTTGGCGTCGATGGCGATCGGGTAGGACCGCGCCACCACCTCGCGGCCGTCCCGATGGTGGATCCGGTCGCGCCGGGTTTCCAGATGCAGCCGTTGGCGGACCAGGCGCAGGAAATTCTGCGCGGCACCGGGCAATTGGAAGCCGACCAGATCAGCCCCGAGCAGACCTTCCAGGATCTGATCGCGCCACGGCAGCTGGATGTAGAGCTCGGTCGGGGGGAACGGGATGTGCAGGAAGAAGCCGATCTGCAGATCCGGCCTCAACTCCCGCAACATCCGCGGCACCAGTTGCAGTTGATAGTCCTGAATCCAGACCACGGCACCCTGACCGGCGACCGCGGCCGTTCGATCCGCGAACCGCTGGTTGACCTTCACGTACGCGTCCCACCAGTGTCGATGGAATTGGGGCGGGGCGATCACATCGTGATAGAGCGGCCAAAGGGTGGCATTGGAGAAACCCTCGTAGTAGTTGGCCACCTCCTCCGAACTGATGCACACCGGCACCAGTTGCAGGCCATCGTTCTCGAAAGGCTCGAGCGCCTCGTCAGGGGCCCCGTGCCAGCCGACCCAGGCGCCTTGACGGCGGTGCATCACCGGCTCGAACGCGGTGACCAGGCCGCCGGGGGACGGCCGCCAATCGACGCTGCCGTCGGCATTCTCGGTCCGGTCGACCGGCAGCCGATTGGCCACCACGACGAAGGTCGGGGCCCTCGTCTTGGTGCGTTGTCGCGCGGGACTCATCGGTGCGGTGCCTCTCTTCGCCAGATTCCGACCCTAGCCGCACGGTGCGGGCACCTGCGGTGGACGGGCTGATTCGCAGCGTGTCATGCGCGTCTGACAGGCTCTTTCCATGACCCTGCCCGGCGAGCCCAAGGAGGCGGGCCGCGATGCGCTGCGCGCGATCCTCCGAGCGCCGGGCGAGACGTTGGTCGGCCTCGATTTCGACGGCACGCTGGCGCCGATCGTCGACGACCCGGAGCAGGCGTACGCGAATCCGCTCGCCGTCGAGGCGCTGGGACGCCTGGGCCGACGGGTAGGGACCATCGTGGTGATCACCGGTCGACCCGTACGCACGGCGGTGCGCCTCGGACGTTTTCGCGAGGTCGACGGTCTGGCGTCGATGGTGATCATCGGCCAGTACGGCGTCGAGCGCTGGGACGCCGCCACCGACACGTTCGTGTTGCCACCTGAGCCGCCGGCCATCGCGACGGTGGCTGAGGAGCTGCCAAAGATCCTGGCCGAGCTGGAGCTGACCGCGGCCCGGGTCGAATACAAGGGACGGGCGATCGGCGTGCACACCCGGACGCTCCCCGAGCCGGCCGTGGCGTTCGAACGGCTGGCCGGACCGCTGACCGCGTTGGCCGAGCGGTTGGGGCTGAAGATCGAGCCTGGCAAGAACGTCTGGGAGATCCGGCCGCAGGGCATCGACAAGGGAGCGGCGCTGCGCGCGATCGTGGCCGAGACCGAGGCCCGCCAGGTGATCTTCGCCGGGGATGATCTTGGCGATCTGCCGGCCTTCGAGGCGGTCCGCACGCTGCGGGAGGAGGGCATTCCCGGCCTCCTGGTGTGTTCGGCCTCGCACGAGGAGGATGCCCTGGCGGAGATCTCCGATGTGATCGTCGACGGATCGACCGGTGTCGCCGCCTGGCTGACCGGGCTGGCCGAGGAGATCGACGCCGTTACGGCCGCCGGATGACCGGTTCGGGCCGCGCCGCCCCGCGAACCTACGTCGTCGCGATCCTCGCGCTGATGTTCTTGGTCGCGGCCTGTTCCGGCCCCAGTTCCGCGACCACGCTGGACCGGGTGAAGGACACCAATGTTGCGGGTGGGCACCGAGGGGACCTATTCGCCCTTCAGCTACCACGACCCGACGAACAATCAGCTGACCGGCTACGACATCGAGGTGATCACCGCGGTAGCCGGCCAGTTGGGTGCCAAACCGGAGTTCGTCGAGGCGCCGTTCGACGCATTGTTCGCCAGCCTGGTCTCCGACCGGTTCGACGTCGTGGCCAACCAGGTGACCAAGAATCCCGAACGGGAAGGGAAATACGCCCTGTCGTCGGCGTACACGGTCTCCGACGGAGTGATCATCACCCGGACCGACGACAGCTCGATCACCGAGCTAGCTGATCTCAAGGGCAAGACCACGGCACAGAGCGCGACGAGCAACTGGGCCGGCGTGGCCAAGAACGCGGGGGCCAAGGTCGAGGCGGTCGAAGGCTTCACCCAAGCGGTGTCGCTGGTCAAGCAGAAGCGGGTTGATGCGACGGTCAATGACAACCTCGCCGCCCTGCAGTATTTCAAGACCACGAACGACCAGGACGTCAAGATCGCCGCCGAGACCGGCGACACCAGCGAGCAGGTCTTCGCCCTGCGCCCGGCTGACGGAACACTGCGCGATGCGATCAACACGGCTCTGGTCGCCCTGCGCCAGGACGGGACACTGAAGTCGATCTCGGAGAAGTACTTCGACTCCGACGTGTCCCGGGGTCAGGCTGATGATCAACCGGCGGAGCAGGCGGCGCCCGTGCAGTCGACCTGGGAGTTGATCAAGGATTCCGCCGGTCCGATGGCGTTGGCCACCATCAAGGCCACCATCCCGCTGACCTTGATCAGCTTCGTCATCGGCCTGGCCATCGCGCTGGTGATCGCGTTGATGCGGCTGTCCTCGGTCTCGATCGTTTCCCAGATCGCCCGGTTCTACATCTCGATCATCCGGGGTACGCCGTTGCTGGTGCAGCTGTTCCTGATCTTCTACGGTCTGCCCGCCCTCGGCCTCACCTTCAACTCCTTCACCGCCGCGATCATCGCGTTCAGCCTCAATGTCGGCGGCTATGCGGCCGAGGTGATCCGGGCGGCGATCCTGTCGGTGCCCAAGGGACAATGGGAGGCGGCACTCACCATCGGCATGGGGTACACCACGACACTGCGCCGGGTGATCCTGCCGCAGGCCGCGCGCACCGCCGTGCCGCCGCTGTCCAACACGTTGATCTCCCTGGTGAAGGACACCTCATTGGCCTCGGTCGTGCTGGTCACCGAGCTGTTGCGGGTCGCCCAGGTCGCGGCCGCACCGACCTTCCAGTTCTTCCCCTTGTACGGGGTGGCCGCGCTCTACTACTGGGTGATCTGCCTGGTGCTGTCGTTCGCCCAACAACGGCTGGAGAAACGACTGGAAAGGTTCATCGCGAAATGAGCGAGACCACCGCCCTTGATCCGCTGGTCCGGGTGACCGGGCTGACCAAGGCCTTCGACGATCTCGAGGTCCTGAAGGGCATTGACTTCACCGTGCCGTCCGGCTCGGTGACGGTGTTGATCGGACCCTCAGGCTCTGGAAAGACCACCGTGCTGCGGTCGATGAACGGACTGGAGATCGCCGATGCGGGGATGGTCGGCATCGGGGACGTGTCGGTCGATTTCGCCACCAAGCCGGGGAAGGCGGCCCTGGTCACACTGCGAGCGCAGAGCGCCATGGTCTTCCAGTCACACAACCTGTTTCCACATCTCAGCGTGCTGCAGAACGTCATCGAGGGTCCGGTGACCGTCCAGCGTCGTCCGGCGGCCGAGGCGCGCGCCGACGGCTTGCAACTGCTTGACCGCGTGGGTCTGGCCGCCAAGGCCGAGCAGTATCCGTTCCAGTTGTCCGGCGGGCAGCAGCAACGGGTCGGGATCGCCCGTGCGCTGGCCCTGAAGCCGAAACTGATGCTCTTCGACGAGCCGACGTCGGCGCTGGATCCGGAGCTGGTCGGTGAGGTGCTTTCGGTGATGAAAGACCTGGCCGCCGAGGGCTGGACCATGATCGTCGTCACCCATGAGATCCGCTTCGCCCAGTCGGTGTCTGATCAGGTGCTGTTCATGGACGACGGAGTGGTGGTCGAGTCAGGCCCGCCGGCCGCCGTCCTGACCGACCCCCAGCAACCGCGTACCCGGACGTTCCTGCATCGGATCCTCGACCCGATCTGAGCATCCATCTTGACCATGATCACCTGGTTCGGGACCGGCGGTGCGACCGGGCGATCAAGATCAACAAAAGGGTCAGGCTGATCGCTCCGATGATCACGTGGGCGAGCACGCTGTTGAGTCCGTCCCAGCAGGCATGCAAGGTCGCGGCGTGTGGTTTCGAGCGTGGCGAGTCCCATCCCGGACGCGGCCGCGCCGGCCACCAGGACCGGAATCCAGGCCAGCCGGTGCAGCCAGGACCGCCGCCGCGGACCTGACTCGGTGTCCGTGGTGGGGGAAGCGTCTGCGATTGACACGATCTGGCTCCGAGGTCACTCCTGACGGCGGCCCGATCCGACGCCAGATAGATCAGCACGGTAGCTCGTGCAACTGTGAGGTCAGAATGGGTGTTCTACAGCGGCTCGAAGGCGAGACTCTGGTCCCAGCCGCGGCCGTATGGGAATATCGAAGATCGTGGGATTGGTGCCGTTCGATGAAGCGAGCCGGCGACTGGGCCTGACCAGCCGGTCCTATCTGGGCGTACGCGAGATTCCGGTCGGCCTCATCGTCGGGTCCGTGGATCGCAGCCGGGACTTCGATCGTGATTTCCGACCGCAGCGGCCGTTGTCTCGGAGTCGATTGGCGAGTCTGCGGTCAGCCTTTCCGAACGGCGGGATGCCGGCGATCGACGTCTTCCAGGTGGGCGCGGCATACTTCGTCGAGGACGGGCATCACCGCGTAGCTCTGGCGCGCGAGCAGCGCGCGGAATTCATCGATGCGCAGGTCACCCGGCTGGAGACCGACTACGAGGTCGGACCGGGAATCGACGTCTGCCAGTTGGTGCACACCGAGCAGCAACGGTTCCTGATGGAGGAGAGCGGGCTGGATCGGGCGCGCCCGGACGCGGACATCCAATTCACCTTGCTCGACGGCTACACCCAGCTCCGGGACATTATCAAGGCCCACGGGTACGACCTCGCTCGGAGTCGCGACACGGTGCCGACCCTGGATGAACTGGCGACCGATTGGTTCGACACGGTCTATCGACCAGGGGTCGACGCGGCGCGCAGAGCCGGTCTGCCGGAGTTGTATGCCTCCTGGCATTCGACCGATGCGGACCTCTTTTTGTGGCTCTACCAGTTGCGGCGTGACTTGCGCGCGTACGACGCCTCCGTCGATTTCGACGGGGCGGCCGGGCATGCGCGTCAACTCAATCTGGGCTGGCAGCGGAAGCGGGCGCACCTGCGAAACGCCCAGCACCCGCTGCCGCGTCGACACCCCTGAGGCCCAGCAAGGCGACAGAAGCCCGGTTCAACCTGCGTACGCCGATGGATCGGCCGGTCGGGCTACCTCACCGTCCATCGTCAGTTCTTCATCGCTCGTCCCACCACGCGAGCACCCGGGTGCCATAGAAGGTGAGCCATCTGGACGGCTCGTCGGCCGGCACGTCGATCTCGAACCACACCCGCCCGGGATGGCGGCGCTCCTGCAGCCAGGTGCCGTCCGGGCGGCGGGCGGCCCGGATCACCTCGATCGCGTCGGCGAGCCGCGGATCGGGCGAGGTCGCGTCGTGCCGGGCAGCGGCCCGGAAGTAGTCCACCGCGTTGAGCACGCTGTAGAACCAGCGGAACGGGTAGACGAACCGGGTCGCCCAGCGCCCGACGAGTCCGCCGGTCGACATTGTGTACAGCAGCCGGCGCACCAGCAGGTACTCCTCAGCGGCGCGCCGAGCGGTCCGTTGGGCGTCACTACCGCCGGTCATAGCCTCGTACGCCAGCAGGCCTTTCAGCGTATTGATCGTGGAATGGAACGACGAGCGGGTCGATCCCTCGACCCACTCACAGTTCCACCCGCCGTCGGCCTGGCGATGGTCGAGGAACCATTGGGCGATGCCTGAGACGTCCGCGCCGAGCCAGGCGCCGTTGGCGAGGGTGAAGGCGTTGATGCAGCAGTCGACTTCGCCACCCCAGTACGGCAGGTCGTCGTACTCCCAGCGGCTGTTCGCCGCCAGCAACTCCGCCGTACCGGCGAGAGCGGCAGCGTCGAGACCCCACTCGCGGAGCGCGTTGAGAGACCACGTCGTCGCGGTCCAGGGCTGTCCCGCGTCCTCGGCCGCCTCAGGGCCCTGGAAGTCGAAGTCGCCCGGGAAGTACGCTCCGCCCGCCCACTGTCCGTCGGGATCTTGCTCGGCCAGCAATCGCGCCCCGAACCCCTCCGTCGCGATGCGGCCCCGGGTCGCCATCCAGGTCTCGCGCGACGCGCCGGCGAGATCACGTTCGACCTGCCATCGCAGGGCGGGGTCGGCATCGAGCAACCAATCGAGCAGTGCCGGATCGAGGGCCATCCCGGCACGCTACCAAGTGGCGATGCGCAGAAATGGAGGTCATTCCCCCCTTGCCGCTTCTCACCTGTAGGGCACTCGGGAGTTGCGGCAAGACCCGGTTCCGCGTTTTGACGGGTGCGATGGAAGACGTACGCCGGGGCTGCGTTTGGGTCGGCGTTTTGACGGGTGCGGTGGAAGACGTACGCCGGGGCTGCGTTTGGGTCGGCGTTTTGACGGGTGCGATGGAAGACGTACGCCGGGGCTGCGTTTGGGTCGTGCTGGCGAATCTCCGACTGAGGCCAGGACTGCCAGCAATCAAGTGCTTCAAGGCGTGGCTGGCCCATTGGTTCGATGCTAGGGGAGTGTCTTTGAAGTTCCGTTACGTTTGGCGGCGTTCAGGTGCGTGCATCGCCAGGCCGACGAGGGAGGGATACCGGGTCGTATCTCGACCGAGGAGAACGCAGCGAGGTGCGTGCCTGGGCGTCGCGAAACGTAACGAGACTTCGAAGACGCGCCACTGCCAGCGAGGGAGGGCTGCATGGCGTGCAGGCGAACTCGGCGTCGAGCTCCGGCGCAGCTCCGTGCTGGTCGGGCTTAACCGGGACAAATACGGGTTGACGATCGGGTTGGCCGACGGTATGCGAGCTGCGCTCGCGCTACCTCGTTGGCCGCGACGGTGGCCGCGGCACGGTGCGGGAGCGCGCGGGGGACCGACGTCGCCGCGCATTTTCCCCGATGGATCCCGCTTCGGCGACGCCCACCCGGCAGGTCGAACGACACCGGGTAGCCGCCGAGTGCTCGACAACACCCACGCGGCAGTGACCTCGAGCACAGCTGCCTCTGCGCGCTGATGCACGACGAACGCAGACTGCTGGTCGACGGACCGGCCGGCTCACGGTGGGGACCGGGCCGATCGGGTCGACCGTGTCATCGACATCAGCAATGGGCTTGGCGTTCCTGCGGTGGCGCTGCGGCCGGACGGCCACGTGGCTTGGGTCGGTGACGCTCAGCAGGATCTGCTCAGCCAGCTGCCTGGCGGTTCGGCCGCCGGCTGAGCGTGCGGTCGGGCTTATTCCTCTTCGAGCTTGAGCGCGACGCCGAGCGCCATGAAGGTGGGGGCCCAGTGGCCGATGAAGATGCCCCAGCGGTCGGACTGACCCTTGGAGTCTCCGGTCTTCTT
Organism: uncultured Actinomycetota bacterium; assembly: GCA_963731295.1. Classification (GTDB taxonomy): domain Bacteria; phylum Actinomycetota; class Actinomycetes; order Propionibacteriales; family Propionibacteriaceae; genus Microlunatus. The sequence goes on along the minus strand of CAVSUP010000001.1, from coordinate 969,819 downwards.
GCGGCTGATGAACCAACTGGTGAGCGAGAGGCCGATGGAGCCGAAGGCGCCGATATAGGCGTACTCACTCTTCATCCCGACCTTGTGCAGCCAGCTGATCACGCCACGGCTGGTCGATACGGCGCCGGTGGCATCAGACACGGCGCCCTTGGCCTTGCCGGCCAGGTCATTCACGATGTTCGCGGTCTTGTCTTCAATGGACATTGCTGCTCCTTGGGTGTTCTTGCTGATCGTTGCGAAGGGTGGTTGAAAGGGTGGGGATGGATGGTCAGATGGTCACGCTGTTGCTCGTCTGCCGGGTGTTGCTGATGTCGAGCTGGACTCCCAGTCGCCGAACGGGGACCTCCATGGCGGTGGCGAGGTGACCGGCGACGTCGGACTGGATCTGACCGAGGAGCCGTCGCAGGTCGGTGCGCTCATTGGCGGTGACCCGGACGGTCAGTTCCGGTTGACCGGCCGATCCACGTAGCACCGCGGACGCCGCGGTCACACCGGGCAGGGCTTTGAGTTCCTCGGTGACGGCGGCCGAGAGGACGCCCGGCGAGCAGACCGTCATTCCAGACGTCGCGCTGTCGTGCAGCCGGAAGGGTTTCGCCGCGTTGGTACGCGGGATCTGCGCCAGGAGCCAGACCAGACCGAGGATGCCGAGGACGACACCGAGCGCGAGGACCACGACGACGGCCAGAGTCTGTCCGAGGAACGCTGCCACACCGCTGCCGACGATCCGGCTAATAGGTTGTGGGCCGCGTACGCCCAGTCCGACCGCTGCGGTGACCGGCAGCCAGAATCCGGTGGCGATGGCCGTGGACAGCAGCCCGCCGATCAGGAGCAGGAGTCCGACGACGCCCAGCCAGAAGCGATTCGGGCCGGCGGCGAGTTGTCTCATCTCAGTTCTGCCTTCCGAAGGTTAGTCGTCATCGGGTCGGTGGCGGGTGGGGTCACAGCCGGGTCCTGACTGTGGCAATCACTCGGGGGATGGGGGTGATCCCGGCCCCTTCGAGGGCGCCGCGTACGCGGTCCAGAACTTGCCGTTCGATCTCGCCTCGCTGATCGGAGGCCGTCCGCACCCGGAGGTCGACGCGGCGAGCGGATGCGGTCGCAGTGACGGAGTCCACCCCATCGACGAGATCAGCGTGGGCCGCGGCGAGCTTGGCCACCGAACGGCGGGTCATGACGTAATCCGTGTCGCCGACCTGGCTTTCGGACATGTCGTGAGGATCGACGAGCCGCAGGGCGTTGGGCTGGCCCGGAGTCAGGGCAGCAATGAGCAGCACCAGTCCGATGACGGCGATGACGGCGCTGACGGCGATGGTCGCGCCTGCACCCCAGGTGAGCCGGCCGAGCGAGTCGCCCAAAGTGAGGAGGAACGCCGGCCAGCTGCCCTGACTCAGCTTGAGTACGGCGACCCACGCAAGCCCGAGTCCGAGCCCGAGCAAGATCAAGGCGACGACGGAGGCCGGGATCGTCCGAGCCGGGCGGTGCCGAAGCGCATTCGATCTGGCGTCGGTGCGGCTCACAGCAGGGCCGCCGGTGTGCGCGCGGTGCGGGTCGGCAGGGCCGTCACCATGAGGTCGACGCGGGTGATCTCGACCCCACAGAGCTGCTGGACGCGATCGATGACGTGGCGGCGAACCCGGTCGGTGGCCTGCTTGATCGGGGTGGGATACGCGATCCCGATGGCGATGTCGGCGGTCGCCGTTGTCCCCGAAAGCTCGATCGCCACCTTCGGCCGGGCGTCGAGGTCGACGTGGGTGCCGATGCCGAGGATTCCACCCATGGTGCCGCCCGCGGCGGCCACTTCGCTGGCCGCCTGGCTGGTGATCTTCTCCACCACCTTGGCGGCCATCACGAGCTTGCCGCGCTGACTGGCCGGGACGGTGCCGGCGAGTGGTTGTTCGATGAGGGCGCTCATCGGCTCAGAGCTTGCTGGAGGACTGGCCGGTCAGGGACTTGAGGTCGAGCTTGCCTTCGAGAACGCGGCCGACGACCAGGCCGACCACCCCGAGCAGCAGAACGATGATCATCTGGCCGAAGCCGCCGAAGACCGCGACCGAACCGAGGGCGAGCGCGACGAGGATGGAGAACTGAGACGTGGACATGGTCGGGATCCTTCGGGAGGTCGGGGAGAACGAAGTCGATTCGTGGTCTGGACGAGGTGGTCACCGGATCGCCGGTGTACCGATGTGACCGGCGGCGGCCGGCTGGGGCCGCCGCCGCTCAGACACAGGCGTTGGCTCAGCGCAGGGGCGGCGCGGAGCCGGTCGACGCGCTCAGGCGAGATCGGTGGTGGAGGTGGCGGTGTCGGCGCTGTCGTCCTCGGGAAGGTGGACGTCGGTCACGTCCACGTCCACCGAGACGACCTCGAGACCCGTCGCGAACTCCACGGCGTTGATCACGGAGGTGCGGATCTGCCCGCTGACGTCGACGATCGAGACGCCGTAGTCAACGACGATGCCGACCTCGATCGCGGCCTGCCGCTCGCCCTTCTCGATCTTGACGCCGCTCGAGACGCTCGACTTGCCGCCGACCCGCTGAGTCAGTGCGCTGACGGCCCGACCGGCGGCGTTGCCCATGGCGTACACGCCGGACACCTCACGGGTCGCGATGCCGGCGACCTTCTCGACCACCGTGTCGGCGATGGTGGTGTCACCGAGCTCGGTGTGCAGGGCGTCGAGCTGCTTCGGCTCGGGGGCGTTCGCGTCGTCCTTGGCCTGCTGGGCCTTGGCCTCTTCGCCGGTGACGGGGAGGGTGAGGGTGCTCATACGTGCTCCTTGCGGGGACTGTGTCGTGTACGAAGTCCGTACGTGAATTAAGAGCGCAGCCGTCCTCAAACTGTCACGCCGATACCGCCTCTGGACCCTGTGACAACCATCACCGGGCCGGCGAGTGACGCTTTGCTGGCCCACGCCCTCTTACTTGCCGTGCTGTTGTACCCGACTCGCCGGCGGGGGACCAGACGTGGCGAGGAGTCTGCAGCGGGACCCCACAACCGGCCGGACGTGACGCTTGAGGGGGGCTCACGGTTGAACCGGGCAGATAGGTTTTCGACGGCGTCTGTCCCTCCCTCGGGGACAAGCGACTGCGGTCAACAGCTGAGGCGGAGAGTTCGACGGAGTCTGTTCATGTCCAGTGCATACCCACCCCGTGAGTCCGGTCGTTCGACTGGCGCGGCCGGCCGGGTCGTCGTGAAGGTCGATGACGTTCATCAGCATCCGGTGGCCGCGAGCAGCTCGCTCGCGAACGCTCGGATCGACGAGCAGACGGCATGATGACCGGGGTGCTTAATTTGCCGACCCCGGGCGACAACTCCGGTGATGCCGGTGGACGGACCGCCGAGCTGAGCAAGCTCGACCAGGACGCAGGCGTGCCGGAGTCGTTGGCGGCCACCGGTGCACCACCGTCGACGGTGCCGGCCGGCTCCGAACCGGCGGTGCGGGTGCTCAGCGAGGCGACCACCGTCTCCCGGGCGCAGGAGGGCGACTCGGTGGCGTTCACCCAGCTGGTCCGCACCTACCAGGCTGAACTGTTCCGACTGTGTTTCCGGATGCTCGGTGACCGTGGTGAGGCCCAGGACCTGGTGCAGGACACGTTCATTCTGGCCTGGCGCAAACTGCCCACGCTGGTCGATCCGGAAGCGTTTCACGGCTGGATCTACCAGATCGCCACCCGAGCCTGCCTGCAGGTCTTGAGGACGCGCTCGCGCCGACAGACCGATCTGAGCGACGGAACCGACGCCGCGTTCGAGGTGACCTCCGCCGAGCGGGAAGCCAGCCGCGGAGAGGGACCGGCGGCGAGAGCGCAGGTGGCGGCTCAGCTGAGGGGGCTGGACGAAGTCCTCACCGCCCTGCCGCCGGAGCAGCGAGCATGCTGGGTGCTGAAAGAGCTCCATGGCCTGTCGTACCCAGAGATATCGTTCGCCATTGGGGTGCCGGTCAGCACGGTACGAGGACGGATCGCCCGGGCACGACACGAGATCATCGCAGGGATGGCGTCATGGCGGTAAGGCAGGCCAACCAGCTCGGCTGCGGCCGCGAGATCGACGAGGTGTGGGACAAGGTCGATCTGCCCCCGGACACCCACGAGCAGTCCTGTCCGGACTGCCAGGCGGCCCGCGAAAGCTTGACCGGGCTCAACGCGGCGGCGCAGGAGATGGCCCGGTCCGACCGCGAGGACCCACTCCTGCAGGTCGACACCGCCGTATTCGACCACATCGTCTCGATCGCGCGGGCTGAGGTCCGCCGCGGCCGGCGGCTCCCGCTGCGCCAGCCGGCCGCCGGCCAGTCGGTCGAAGAACTCACGGTGAGCGAGCAGACGGTGGCCAGCATCGTCCGACGGCTCAGCGACCAGATTCCCGGCATCGAGACCCGCCGCTGTCGGGTGGAGCTCGCCGAACCGACCGACGGGCAGGACGTGGCCGGAGCGCCGGCCACTTATCTGGTCACTCTGCGGGTCAGTGCCTCCGGCGCGGTTGCCATCCCGGAGATGGTCGACGATCTCCGCCGGCGGGTCATCGCCGCCATCACCGCGACCATCGGGGTCAGGGTGAGCACCGTCAACGTCATTGTCGAGGATCTTCATGACGCGTGAGCTGAACGAGCTGATCGCGGCCGAAGTGCTGGCCACGCCGGGCGTCGTCCGACTCGAGCCCACCTTGCGACACGTCGTGTACGAGCTGACAACCAGACTGAAGACGGCCCGCCCACTGCGGCCTGCCGTGTCCAAGACTGGAACGGACGGTGTGACCGTGAGTGTCGCGGGTACGACCACGGTCACCATCGACATCGCCACCTCCCCTGCTCCCTCGGCGCTGACGAGCGCCGCCCTCGTCCAGTCCCGGGTGCTGGTGTTGCTGTCGCTGCGCGGAGTGGCGAACGCGACGGTGAACGTCAACGTCCTCGCCGTTATCGACGCTGCACCCGAGGATTGGGTCGGCGTTCGATAATTGTGCTGGCCTGTGCCGCGTCAGTCAGGGGTCGCAGCTTGGACGTCCTTTTACGGTTTAGGTGACTTAACCGGCTTCGGTGACTTACTTACCTTGGTCGGCTCGCCCGTCGGGGTCGGCTCACTCGTCTTGGTCGGCTCGCTCGTCTGGGTCGGAGGGGCCGTTTCGGATGATTTGGTCGTGGGCTTGTTCGTCTTCGGCTCACTTGTCGTGGGCTCGGTGGTCGGCGAGCGCCGTGGCTTGCTGGTTTTCGGAGGCTGCGGGGATTGGTCTTCGGTCGGGGGACGCGTGCTCGTGGCGTTGTCGGCGGGCTTGGTCGTCGCCGGCCCCCGTACGTAGCGAACGGTAATTCTCTTGTCGAGTTCGGTCGAGACGCCTTCATCAGGATTGACGGACAAGACCTCGCCGGGCGCGCCGTTGCCGGTGCGGTCGGTGACCGGCTTCGCCCGGACATCGGTGAAACCGGCTTCCTCAAGGGCGTTTCGGACGGTGTCGATCGGTCGACCGACCAAACCGTCGGGAACCTTGGCCGTCTTCGGACCGACGTTGATCTCCACGATGACGGTCGACCCACGGTCGACGCTGCGCCCCGAGACCGGATTCTGGCCGACCACCTGGTCGAGCGTGCTCCCGCGCTCGTCCCGCAGCTTGGTGAACTTCGGCACCAGGTCGGCCGACTGCAGGGTCGTTTCGGCATCCAGCCGAGATAGGCCGAGCAGATTGGGCACGGTCACCGAACCGCTTGGGGAATCTGCCCCTCGCCAGGGCGCCCAGGCGGCAACACCGACGGCAATCAGCACACCGAGAGCCGCAACGATCAGCGCCACCCGTGCGGCTCGCCCTCGTTGCGGTCGGTCCGGTTCGACCAACTGATCGGTTGGGGTGAGCGGGGGGTTCCCACGCACCACCGCCGGACTCACGGAGTCAGCCAGCCCGACCGGTGGCGCGGCTTCACCCGTCTCGGCGAAGTCATCGATGGCTGCCTGCGGCACGGTCGCAGCAACGACGGTCGCAGCAACGATGGGCGCCGTGGATCTCCTCGGTTCATCGAGTAGGCCGGCGAGCTCGGACTGCATGGCTGCGGCGCTCGGGAAACGATCCGCGGGATCCTTGGCCAGGGCCTTGAGTACGAATGCATCGAGGGCGGGACTGATCGTCGGGTTCAGGGTACTGGGTGGGGCTGGATCCTCGCGAACGTGCTGGTAGGCGATGCTGATCGGCGAATCCCCGACGAACGGGGCCCGACCGACGAGGAGCTCGTAGAGCAAACAGCCGACCGAGTACAGGTCACTGCGCTGATCGATGGCCTCACCAGAGGCTTGTTCCGGTGACAGATATTGGGCGGTCCCGACGATTGTCGCTGTCCGGGTCAGACTCGATGATGTGTCGCCGACCACCCGCGCGATGCCGAAGTCCATGACCTTCACCGCGCCGGTCTTCGTGATCATCACGTTGCCGGGTTTGATGTCGCGATGGATCACGCCGGCGGCATGACTGTGGTCGAGGGCAGCCAGTACCGCGTCGATAATCGCCAGCGCTCGATCGGGCGCCAGCAGGCCGTTCTGGTTGAGCAGCTCGCGAAGGGTCGAGCCGTCGACCAGTTCCATGACGATGTAAGGGACGGTGGTACCGGTTTCGGGGTCAACGGCGTTGCCGCTGTCGAAAACCGCCGCAATGGCCGGGTGGTTAAGACTGGCGGCCGCGTGGGCCTCTCGGCTGAAGCGCAACTGCGCGTCGGGGTCGGCGGCCAGGTGCGTACCCAGCTTCTTGATCGCCACTGGACGGTTGAGGCGCCGGTCGTGGCCCTGGTAGACCTCAGCCATCCCGCCGCGTCCAAGCACTGGTCCGAGCACGTACCGGTCGCTGACTTCGTCGTCGCTCATCGGCACGGTCCTTCCGCTGGTGGGTCGGCGCTTCCGCGTCGCATGTCTGTGGTCAGCGGGGCCCGGTATACAACGTAAAGGTAGATCAGGCTAACAAGGGAGCGTTGCGGAAATCCCGTCTCGATCTTGGGCTCATCCAGGGTCTCGAACGCGAAAGGCGTGACCCTGCTGGTCCGCCTGCAGCGTCACGAACCTCAGGTGAGCCGGAGGATCACCAAGACCAGGATGATCACCACGAGAACGCCGATAGTTGTTCCAATGAGTTCCTACAATTCATGTCACAGCCGTAACAGCGAGGTGAGCAACACGGTCCAGCCCAAACCTGCCTGCGCGGTATCCGGTTCCGCTAAGCCGGCGCCCAGCCTGTTACGCGGGTAACATCCTGAATGGTTACGCCTACTTCTGAGTGGGCGATGAGCCGGGCTGTGGGGATGGCAATTGGTGACCGACAGCATCGGTCCTCGCCGGATTCCACCGCTTCTTGGGCGAGGTTCTGCACCTCACCGCAAACCGTCGAGTCCGGGCGCAGGACCTGCTCGATCGGCCTGGTCGCCGTGGCGGACGGTCGTGGGTTTCGGCGTGATCAGCTTGACGGCTGACCTTGTTTACGAGGGGGCCCGGTCGGTGTACGGGCCGCTGTTGGCCTTGCTCGGTGCGTCCCCCCTGGTCGTTGGGGCGGTGACCGGGGCTGGCGAGGCGGTGGCCTTGGTCCTGCGGTTGGTTTCGGGGCAGATGGCTGATCGCACGCGCCGCTATTGGTCACTCACCATCATCGGCTACGCCCTGACCGTGGTGTGTGTCCCGTTGCTGGCTTTGAGCCCGATGCTGGGGTCGGCGGGCCTGGCGGTCGCGGCTGCATTGATTCTGAGCGAACGCTTGGGGAAGGCGATCCGTAGCCCGGCCAAGTCGGCGCTGCTGGCCGATGCCGCCGGCCTGGTCGGGATGGGCCGCGGCATGAGTGTGCATAAGGCGCTCGACCAGATCGGGGCATTGGCTGGGCCGCTCCTTGTTGCCGTCCTGGTGGCCGCCTCGAGTACGGCGCTCGGTGGTCTGCAGTTGGCCTTGACTGCGCTTGCCGCGCCTGGGGCCGTGGCGATGGTGCTGCTGATCCTGACCCGCCGCCGGATGCCCCAGCCGGTGCCGTCGCTCGGTCCGGTGACCAGCGCCGTCCCGTCCGATCCCGGCAGCGCTGGTGCCGAGCGACAGGCCGGCGTTGGGTTGGGGCGGGTCTTCTGGCGCCTGGCAGTGGCGGCGGCGCTGTGTACGGCAGGATTGGTCACCTTCGGATTGATCAGCTTCCATCTGGTCGAGACGGACGTCGTACCGACCGCCACTGTGCCGATGCTGTACGCGGTCGCCATGGGCGCCGGTGCGGTAGCCGCCTTGGTCACGGGCCGTCACTATGATCGGATCGGCAGTCGGGCCCTGCTGGTCCTACCCGCCCTGGTCGCCTCGGTGCCACCGTTGGTGTTCAGCGATTCGCTGCCCGCGATCATCACCGGCGTGGTGCTGTGGGGCGCGGCAGCCGGTGTGCAGGATTCCAGCGTCAAAGCGCTGGTCGCCGATCTGGTGCCCCGCGGTCGTCGAGCGACCGCGTACGGCCTTTTCGCGGCTGTCCAGGGCGCCGGCGCTCTCGTCGGTGGTGTCATGGCTGGCGCGCTCTATCAGCAGTCACTCGCCGCGCTGCTCGTGGTCGTCGTCGCCGTACAAGCCGTCGCGCTCGTCGTTCTCGTCGTCGCCGTCAGGAACCGGTGACGCGGGGAACGGCTAGGTCCGATCACTTTGTGCTGCGGCCTTCGCCGTGCGGTCCTCACCTTGGCCCGGGACTCACCGATCGCGAGTCGGAACGCCTCGTTTGAGCCCGGTCATGCGTCAGTCGGTAGGGCGTCGCGGGCTCGGGTCAGGATGTGATCGAGTATCGGCTGTGGACGATGGTGGCGTGTCCGATCGGCAGCAGCCGGCTCTGCGCCGAGCTCGGACTGGCCGATGCAGTACTCATGGGGCTTGGAGCCATGCTGGGCGCCGGAGTTTTCGTCGCGTTCGGACCGGCGGCGTCCGCGGCTGGAGCAGGGCTGCTGGTCGCCTTGGGCGTGGCCGCGGTGGTGGCCTACTGCAATGCCACGTCGACCGCTGAGCTGGCCGCAGCGCATCCGCAGGCGGGCGGCACCTATCTCTACGGTCGTCGACAGCTCGGGCCGACGTGGGGTTTCGTCGCCGGATGGGGCTTCGTGGTCGGAAAGACCGCCAGCTGCGCCGCGATGGCCTTGACGGCCGGCACGTATGCCTGGCCCGCGCACCCACGCCTGGCCGCGGTGATCTCGGCAGCGATGTTGACTTCGGTCAATTACCGGGGTGTCGCCAAGACCGCCGCGGCGAACCCGGTGCTGGTTGCTGTGACGCTCGCGGTCCTGGGCGTGGTGCTGATCGGCTGTTTCGCCGGTGGGTCCTGACCTCAGGATCGGCCAGGAATGAAGCGGCGCGCCGGTCGGCCTGAGGGTAATTCAGATGTGACACAATGGCGACCTCCTCACGCTCGGGGAGAAACGAGCGCGGAAATGCCGCGGTTCTCAGATCTGGATGCCCTAGTCACGGTTGTCTCGAAGGGGCACCTGGAACGCACCTCGGGGGGGAACGGAACAGCACCTTCATCCACCTATGCTCGGCGTCGCGTGATGAGAACATGGAGATTCGACATCCGGGACCGATCAGAACTCTCGGCGATCGCGAGAAGGACCTCGACTGCACGCCATGCATTGACCTGCTCGGTCAGATCCGATCGACGATGTAGCTCCTACCCGGGCTTCGGACGGACGCTGGCGATCGCGTGCCTGAGGCTGATCTGCCAGTGGGGGTAGCGCCCCAAGGTCGTCAAGGCTTGCTGGCGCCGGGGCTTGACGGATGGCATGCGAAACACTTTTTGATTTCGGCCGCTGTCCAGGACTAAACCCTCGTACATGCGCAGTTTGTAGGGCGGGCGGGGCTCGAACCCGCGACCCAGGGATTATGAGTCCCCTGCTCTAACCGGCTGAGCTACCGCCCCTCGGCCCGACGGGAACCGGCCGCCGGGGATCGTGGCTGATGATAGCCACTGACCCGAGGTCAGCGCCTACCGTCCACTGCGGCCGGCCCAGATTGATCTTGGAATTTTGTCTGGCGGGAGTACGTTTTCCGTTCCCACAAAGGCAATTGGCGATTCCGGGTTGCGGACCAGTAGAGTCGGCGCCAGCCGCGTTGGCGCGGAAGTTTTCGGGGGAGCTTTCGTGCTGAATTCGCAAGCCGGTCGCGTCCGGCGGGCGTCGCTGGCGACGGCGGCGGAGTGGCGTCTGATCGCGCTGCTCGTGCTGACGAATGTCGGCGTGATCGCCGTAGCCGCACAGGTGGATCCACCGCCCTGGATGCACTCGATCGCCCTCTTCGCGCATCTCGCCGCACTGGTCGTCGGGTTCGGTTCGGTGCTGGCCGTCGACTGGTACGGCGTGCTCTATCTCGCTCGGCGGCTCTCGATGTCCGACGTTCTGGTCCAGGCCGAACGGATGTCGCCGGTGATCTGGCTCGGGCTGGTCGTGCTGGTTGCCTCCGGCGCCTTCCTGCAGCCCCAGATCGGCTCGCTGTTGACCATGATCAAGATGATCGCTGTGATCGGCATCTCGGTCGTCGGGGTCCTCACCCTCGCCCTGAAGCGGCGGATGATGTGGCACTTCCCCGACCTACCGCGGCCCCTGCTCCTTCGCGGAATGATCTTGGCCGCAGCGTCCCAGTCGCTGTGGTGGACCGCCGTGATAATCGGCTTCCTCAACGCTCAGGCCTGAGCGGGCCAACGCCCTGGGCGGCTGCCGACGTGCCGTGGGACGGGCTCAGGGCGCGGTTGCCTCGACCGTCCCTTCGACGGGTTCCGGGCGCTGTTGCCGGTTCGTGGCGGTCGCCATCCGGCGTCGCTGAGCGACGATGATCATGCCAATCAGCAGTGCGATGCCCAGCACCGCCGTGACACTGGCGACGGCGTGTTCGGAGAAGGTCCAGTCCAGCTCGACATCGGCTCCGTTGGGCAGCCGGCGGGTCTCGTCGGTCTGTCCGCGCGGGGCGGCCGCCCCCCAGCCGACGAAGCTCCAGCCCAAGATCAACAACGACGTCGGCAGTCGAAGCCCCGCACGCGATCGCCGTTCCGCCAGGCATAACCCGAGCGGGACGATCCAGACGAAGTGATGTTGCCAGGAGACCGGTGAGGCGAGCAGCCCGGCGATCCCGCACAGGCTGACGGCTAGGCGGGCATCGCCGAGCCGAGCCCAGAGCACGGCCGCCCAGACCCCGATCACCGCCACCACGGCCGAGGCGATGAGGCCCGCCCGCGCCGGACCGGCGCCGAGTCCGAAGATCCGTACGATGTCGGCCATCACCGACTGATTCGTGTAGTAGATCAGGCTGTGCCCGAGGCCGGTGTCGCCGTGAGCGAGTCGGCCCCAGAATTGCGCCGAGGCGCCCGGTGCCACCACCCAGGATCCGAGAGTCACCACCACGCCGGTGATCATCGAGACCACGAAGGCCCGACGTTTGCCGGCCAGCAGCAGATAGACGACGAAGATCGCGGGAGTGAGCTTGATCGCCGCTGCCACCGCGGTCAAGGAGCCCTGGGGCAGCAACCGCCGCGGCAGCACGGTGGGGCCCGGCGCGAGATCCAGGACGACCAGAGCCACCAGGAAGATCCCGAGCTGACCGAAGGCCAGGGTCTGCACGACCGGTTGCACGAAGAAGACCGAGGCTACCCCGACTAGCGACAGCACCCAGCCCTTCAAACCGAAGCGGTGCAGCACCGCGAGCAGGGCGAGCGCGCCACCGGCCGTCCAGCCGATCTGCACCAACTCTCGGGGCAGCAGCGCCAGCGGCACCGCGAGCACGGCGGCGAACGGCGGATAGAGGAACGGCAACGAGCCGGGAACGTTGTAGATGTCACCGCCGGCCAGCAGGATCGAGCCAGCCGCGCGGTAGACATCGAGATCGACCATCAACGGTCGCCAGGGCGCGAAGCTCGCGCCGCTGAAGGTCGTCGCCCCCACGTAGAGGGCCACGAAGACCGGCAGCACGCAGATCGCGATCCCGCGCAGCAGCCGGCCCATCAGCCCGAGGCCCCGAGCAACTCCATGATCGTTTGGCCGACGCCGGATTCGTCATTGCCAGGAACCACGGTGAAATCCAGCTCGAGCAACGCCGGGTGGGCGTTCGCCACCACGTAGGACATCCCCGACCAGCTCAGCATGTCGACATCATTGGGCATGTCGCCGAATGCGGCAACGCGACTCGCGTCGATCCCCAGCTCGGCGCAGCAATGTTTGAGCATGCTGGCCTTGCTGACCCCGTACGCGCTGATCTCCACCAGCCCGAAGTCGCGGGTCTGGGAATGGGTCGCGGTGAGCGAGTCGCCGATCACCGCTCTGACCCGTCCGAGCAGCTCGTCCGGCCGAACCGAAGCGCTCTGCACGAGCAGTTTGACGAAGGCCTCCGCGTACGCGATCTCCTCGGCCGGCCCGCTGAACAGGGCCGGATCGGCGCCATCGTGGACCGGCCAGATCCCGTAGGTGTGCTCGTAGCCGAAGCGTGTGCCCGACTCGAAGGCGAAGGCGGCGTCGGGCACCTCCGCGCGGATGGTCTGCACCGCGTTCAGGGCGAGCTCGGGCTCGATGCAGATCCGCTTGATCAATCGACCCGAGCCGAGGTCGTAGATCGCGGCTCCATTGCTGGCGATGACCGTCGGATGGGCACCGGGCAGGTCTTTGACCACGTCCAGCCAGCGCACCGGACGACCGGTCGCGAAGATCACCGGGATCCCCGCCGCCTGGGCGGCCAGCACGGCGCTGGAGTTCAGCGCACTGACCGAGCCGTCAGGGGAGAGGAAAGTGCCGTCCAGATCGGTGGCGATGAGCAGCGGCCGTCCCGTGACCACTAGAGCTTGGACCCCGGCGAGCTTCGGGTGCCCGGCGAGCCGGACTGGTCCGGCGAGGGTTCACCGGGGCCCGACTGCGTGCCCGACGGTGACGGCGAACCCGAACCCGACGAGGACGGTGAGCCCGACCCCGACGGCGAACCCGAGGCTGGTGACGGTGAACCGGAGGCCGGCGACGGCGAACCGGACGCCGGTGACGGTGAGCTCGACTGCGGAGGCGGCGAGCCGGACTGCGGTGAGCTCGACTGCGGAGGCGGGCTGCCGGAGCTGCCGGTCGGCGGCGGCGTCTGCTGGGGCGGCTGATTGCGGAAGATCAAGATTGCCAGCAGCACGGCCAGCGCCGCGATCAGCACCATCAGCAGCCAGGAGACCAGGATCGTGCGCCAGCCCGCCCGGTCGAAGCGGCCCGGCCACGGCAGCGGCCACAGCCGGGCCAGACCCGGGCGTACCCGATCGATCCAGTACTGCTGATAGTCCGGGCCGGTCGGCGTGCCCTGCGGCGGCAACGTCGCCAACTGCACGTCGTCGAGGATCCGTTCGGCCTCGGCGGCTGCGCCCGGACTGCCGTCGTAGGCCAGCGCGGCCCACGGCGCGACGATCCGCTGATCCGGCGCCATCGGATCGTCGTCCTCGCTGCGGAACTTGCGACCGAGGCGACCCGAGTCCTGTCCCTGACCGCCCCGGGACAACACGGTGTCGATGTGCATGGAATTGATCTCGCCGGCGAACCGGGCCCGGGCCGCGGCATCGGCGGCGGCGCCCTCCGACAGCAGCAGCACCATGGCCGGGTTGTTCTGGTCGTCGTGCGCGGTGAAGGCGACGCCGGCCGGGGTCGCGCCGAGCCGGGCATCGATCCAGTACGCGCCCACCCGCGGTGGATCCTCGGGCAGCAGTGGACTGAGCGGTACGCCGGCCGCCGCGGGACCCGATCCCGCGTTCGCGTCGTCCGACGACGGCCACGACCAGCCGGGATCACCGGCGGGCGGCTCAGGCGTCGACATCGCACTCCATCTTCACAGTCGGCGGGTGGGCAGGACTTCAGCCTCGCAGGGGGCAAGGGCACGGAGAGTCTATTCGGGAGTGCGCGTGGCCTCGCGCATTGCTGGATGACATCGGTCCGGCGAGCAATCCGCGGCGAGCATCTCGGCCAGGCCACGATCGCTAAAATCGAGACCCGCGCGACACCTATGGGTGAGTGCCGACTCCATATATCGGCCCCGATCGGCGCGAAAACCGGCTTTCGGGGCCTGTTTTGCGCCGATCGGGGCCGATATATGGAGTCGAGGGCCTGAGACTGACAGGTCAAATGGGATGCTCGGGGGCTCACCGACCTGCGGATCCTCGTGGTCGACGGTGGCCTGCTGTGCTGCGGCTGTTTCCGCATGATCCGGAATCGGGTTAAGCGCCCGCTCGGGCACCGCGCGGTGGCCCAGCTTGCGTCTACCTGCGCCGGTATCGACGTGGTCGTTCGGGCGCTGCTCCGTTCTGCGACGGTCGCGACCGAACGGCTGACTCGGGGTTCGGCTTGAGCGGATCAATACGCTGAACTTCGGTGTCTGCGAGAATGTGGCCTGTCTTCGGCCATGGAACACGGGCCTCGAGCGATCTACAGGAGAGTGCGTGAGCAGTCCGAACGCGGGCCAGCCGGTGTCCGATCGTCATTCCGATTCTCATCGGGCCGATTCCCATCGGGGCGATCTCGGCAACCAGCAAGCCGCCCAATTGCTCGGGGATGCCATCGCCCAGGTCCAGCGGGTAATCGTCGGCCAGGAACACATGGTCGAGCAACTGATGGTGGGCTTGCTGGCCAAGGGCCACATCCTGCTCGAAGGCGTGCCCGGCGTCGCCAAGACCCTGGCCGTCCGCAGCTTCGCGACCGTCGTCGGCGGCGATTTCGCCCGGCTCCAGTTCACGCCGGACCTGGTCCCATCTGACATCGTCGGCACCCGGATCTACAAGGCCAGCCAGGAGAGCTTCGACGTCGAGCTCGGCCCGATCTTCGTCAACTTCGTGCTCGCCGACGAGATCAACCGCGCACCGGCCAAGGTGCAGGCGGCGATGCTCGAGCTGATGGCGGAGAAGCAGGTCTCGATCGGCGGCACCACCTACCCGGTGCCGCAGCCGTTCATCGTGATCGCCACCCAGAACCCGGTCGAGTCCGAGGGCGTCTATCCATTGCCCGAAGCCCAACGCGACCGCTTCCTGCTCAAAGTCGATGTCCCCTACCCGGCCGGCAACGAGGAATTCGAGATCCTCCGCCGGATGAGCGTCGATCCGCCCCAGGCGTCGCCGGTGCTCAACCCGGAGATGATCTTGAAGTTGCAGCGGCAGGCGCAGGACGTCTTCGTCCACAACCTGGTGGCGGAATACATCGTCAGGTTGGTGCTGGCGACCCGGACGCCGGCCGAGTTCAATCTGCCCGATCTGACCTCGGTGATCCAGATCGGCTGCAGCCCTCGCGCCACCCTGGGTCTGGTGGCCGCCTCACGAGCCCTCGCCTTGATCCATGGTCGCGACTACGTGTTGCCGACCGACGTCCAGTCCGTCGCCAAGGACGTGATGGCCCACCGCATGACCCTCGGCTTCGACGCGGTCGCCGACAACATCGTGCCCGCCCAGGTGGTCGACCGGATCGTCGCCATGGTGCCGCCGCCCACCCCGGTCTGGAATCAGCAGAACCAGCCGGCCAACAACCAGCCGCACCATCAGCCTTCGGCGCCCCAGGCACCCTCGTACCCACCGCCGGGGGCCAATCAAAATCCCTCCTACCCACCGCCGGGATCGAATCAGCAGCCCGCGTACCCACCGCCCCCGCCCTATCAGCAACCGGCCCACGGGCAGCCGAACCAGCCGGACTTCAACTAGGCCGGTTCCTTGTCCAACCCGTCCGCCCCGAATTTCCCGCCACCAACCGGGCCGCCGGTGAGCTTCCCGCCACCAGCCGGCAAGCCGGTGCGGTTCGCGCCGCCCGAAGCCGAGCTGGGTGCCGCGGCCTCCGTCCTCGGTACGCCGACGCGGGCCACCATTCCGCTGAACAAGCTGGCCCCTGAAGCGGCGCTGCGACGACTCGAGCTGACCATCGTCCGCCGCCTCGAAGGCTTCCTGCACGGCGACCATCTGGGCCTGCTCCCCGGACCGGGCTCGGAAACCAGCGACGCTCGGCTGTATATCGCCGGGGAGGACGACGTTCGCAAGATCGACTGGGCTGTGACCGCGCGCACCACCGTGCCGTACGTGCGCGATACCGTCTCCGACCGCGAATTGGAGGTCTGGGGGCTGCTCGACGTCACCCCGTCGATGAACTGGGGCACCGAGGGGGTCACCAAACGCGACCTCGGGATCGCCGCGATCGCCACCATCGGCTTCCTGAGCCAGAAGATGGGCGACCGCTTCGGCGGCTACATCATGCGACCGGACAGCCTGCGGCGGCTGCCGGCCCGCTCCGGACGCAGCGCCCTCTACGGCCTGCTGCGCAAGATGCTCACCGAGCCATTCGTGCCTGACCACGCCACGGGTCCGATGACCCTCGCGGCCGGGGTCGAGCAGCTCTCACGGACGCAACGGCGGCGCGGCCTGCGGGTCGTCGTGTCGGACTTCCTGACCCCCGGTGATCACGAGTTGGATCCGAACGTCGAGCCCGAGTGGGAGCGTTCGATGCGTCGGCTGGGGGTCAAGAACCAGGTCCTGGCCATCGAGGTCGTCGACCGCCGGGAGATCGAGTTCCCCGATGTCGGTGACATGCTCATCCGCGATCCGGAGACTGACTTCGAGCGCTACGTGAACACCGGCGACGCCGACGCCCGCGCCCGGATGGATGCGGCGAGCGCCGCTCAGCGGGAACGAATCCGGATCGCACTTCGTCGTGCTGGTGTCGGGCACATCCAGTTGCGGACCGATCGGGACTGGGTGCAGGACATCGCCAGATTCGTGCTGGCGTACCGCCGGGTGGCGAGCATGTTGCACGCCCCGCCGCAGGGAGTGACGAAATGAAATGTTTAAGGGGGTCGACCCCCTTGAACCCCCGCCGCGACCGCAAAGTCACACGGGAGGTCGCGTGATGAATTGTGCCAGGGGGACGACCCCCTTGAACCCCCGCCGCGACCGCATACAGACACGGGGGGTCGAGTGATGGCGGCGCTGCTGACGGCCCAGCTGGCGTTCCTGTCTCCGGAACGACTGCTGATCCTGCTCGTCATTCCGCTGGTCGTCGCGGCCTACATCTTCGCCACGCGGCGCAAGAATCGCCGCGGTATGCGGTTCACCAACACCTCGATGCTCGACGTGGTGGTGCCCAAGCAGTCGCAGTGGCGCCGCCACCTTGCCGTCGTCTTGTCGCTGCTCAGCCTGATCACGCTCACGGCGGCCTTCGCCCAACCCAAGACCCAGATCGATGTGCCCCGCGAACGGGCCACCATCGTGCTGGTGATCGATGCGTCCCTGTCCATGCAGGCGACCGATGTGCAGCCGACTCGGTTAGATGCGGCGAAGAAGGCGGCGATCGAATTCGTTGCCACTCTGCCCGAGAAGTACAACGTCTCGGTGGTGTCCATGGCCGGGTCATCCGCGATCCTGGTGCCGCCGACGACCGCTCACAACACCGTCGAGAACGCGATCAACAGCATCCAGTTGCAGGAGTCGACCGCCATCGGGGAAGGCATCGCGACCGCGCTACGGGCTCTGCAGCAGGCGCCGAAGGATCCGAGCAATCCCAACGCGATCGCTCCCGGCGCGATCGTCTTGCTGAGCGACGGCACCAACACCACCGGCCGCGCCCCGCTCCAGGTTGCGGCGGAGGCTCAGGCGGCCAAGGTGCCGATCTACACGATCGCGTACGGGACCGAGAACGGCTACGTGGATCTCGACGGCAAGCGCGAGCCCGTGCCGGTCGACCATGAGGAGCTGCAGCAGATCGCCGAGGCGACGCGCGGCGAGTATTTCGCGGCCGCCACCGCCGACCAGCTGCGCAAGGTGTATCAGAACGTCGGCTCCAGCGTCGGCTACGAGAAGGCCGACCGTGAGGTCACCGCCCGGTTCGCCGGCTACGGACTCGCGCTGGCCGTTCTCGCCGCTCTGGGCGCCATCTCCCTGGGAGCGAAATGGCCGTGATCGTCGTGCGCCGGTCGGCGGGCCCGGCCGGACGGTCCCCGCGGCGCAACCTTCCGCACCTCCGCTGCGCTCCGATGGGAGTTGAACCGTGATGCCTCTGCTCGCGTTCCTGGCCCCATCCAGGCTGTGGTTCCTGGCGCTGATCCCGGCGCTGGTGGTCCTCTATCTCTGGCTCGTCCAGCGCAAGCGGAGCCGGACGAAGAACGTCGGGCGGACGATGTTCGACCTGGTCATCCCGCGCGACCGGACCTGGTTGCGCCACGTTGCGGTCGGACTGTCGATCCTCAGCCTGCTGACCCTCACCCTGGCCTTCGCCAAGCCCAAGGACCAGGTCTCGGTGCCGCGCGAGCGGGCGACCATCGTGGTGACCATCGACGTCTCACTGTCCATGCAGGCCACCGACGTCCAGCCGAATCGGCTGGATGCGGCCAAGATTGCCGCCGAGCAGTTCGTCACCGGGCTGCCGCCGCGCTTCAACGTCTCCCTGGTCTCCTTCGCCGGGACGGCCGTTACGCTCGTCCCGCCGACGCTCGACCGAGGTGCGGTGACCGCCGGCATCCGGGCCCTGCAACCCCAGTCGATGACGGCCATCGGGGAGGGCATATACACCTCGCTCGCCGCGCTGGCCCAGGTGCCCCCGGACCCGGACAATCCGAAGCTCGTCGCCCCGGCCCGCATCGTGCTGCTCAGTGACGGCAAGACTCAGGTCGGCCGGGCCTCCGATCTGGCCGCGCAGGCTGCGCGGGCCCAGAAGGTGCCGATCTACACCATCGCCTACGGCACGGCGGACGGCTACATCGAGATCGGTGGCCGGCGCGAGCCCGTACCGGTCGACCGGGCCGAACTCCGCCGGATCGCCCAGATCTCCGGCGGCGAGGATTACACCGCCACGTCGGCCGGGCAGCTGAAACAGGTCTACAAGGACATCGGGAGCTCGGTCGGCACCGAGAAGGTCGACAAAGAAGTCACCGCCCGGTACGCGGGCTTCGGCCTGGCCTTCGCGATCCTGGCCGCCCTCGGGTTGGCCTCCCTCGCCGCCCGCTGGCCGTAAGGGGCTCCCGCCTAAGCTGTTCGATCATGGGAGCGGTGGCCGACAATCTCGCGGTCGTGCGGGACCGGATCGAGGTCGCCTGCGGCCGCGCCGGCCGGGATCCGGCCGAGGTCCGGTTGCTCCCGGTGAGCAAGACCCACGGTCTCGAACTGATCACCGAGGCGTACAACGCGGGCGTCCGGCTCTTCGGTGAGAACCGGGTCCAGGAAGCAGCAGAGAAGGCCGAGCTGTGCGCCGACCGTCCCGATCTGGGCTGGGCCATCATCGGTCACCTGCAGACCAACAAGGCGAAACAGGTCGCCGCCTTCGCGTCGGAATTCCACGCTCTCGATTCGCTCAAGCTCGCCGCAGCGCTGAGTCGCCGGTTGCACGATCTCGGCCGCACCCTGGACGTCTTCATTCAGGTCAACTCCTCCGGTGAGCCCCAGAAATTCGGCCTGGCCCCCGAGGAGGTGGAGCAGTTCGCTCGCGACCTCGCGCGGTTCGGCACCTTGCGGGTCCGCGGCCTGATGACCCTCGCGGTCTTCAGTGACGATCAGGCCGCCGTACGCGGCTGCTTCGCCAGGATGCAGACCCTCCAAGCGGAGCTTCGAGATCAAGGTCTGCCCGGGAAGTTCGACGAGCTGTCGATGGGCATGTCCGGCGATTTCGAGCTAGCCATCGAGTACGGCGCGACCACGGTGCGCGTCGGGCAGGCGATCTTCGGAGCCCGGTTGCGGCCCCAGGACTACTGGTCGCCCTGAGGCTAGTCCAGGTTGTCGATCATGATCGACGGCACCTCGTCAGCCGGCACGAAGCCGAGGATCCGGCCCAGGAAGTCCAGCTGCGCCTCGGTCGCGGCCTTGATCGTCTCGGCTCGCCGGAAGCCGTGGCCCTCGCCGTCGAACAAGATCATCGCCACCGGCAGGCCCTTGGCTCGGGCGGCATCGGCCATCGTGATCGTCTGATTGGGCGGCACCACCTTGTCCTCGGTTCCTTGCAGCAACAGGATCGGTGCCGACAGCCGATCCGCGTGATGGATGGGGGAGCGTTCGATGTAGCGCTCGCGGGCGGCCGGGTAGGGACCGACCAGCTCGTCCAGATAGCGCGCTTCGAATTTGTGGGTGTCGGTCGCGAGCAGCTCGAGGTCGCCGACGCCGAACAGGCTAATGCCCGCGGCGAAGACATCGGTGCCGGTCAATGCGCACAGCGTCGTGTAGCCGCCGGCGCTACCGCCCTTGATCGTCAGGCGTCGCGGATCAGCCAGGCCCTGGTCGCCCATCGCGGCGGCTCCGTCGGCGCAGTCGCGCACGTCGACGAGGCCCCAGTTGTCGAGCAGGCGGTCGCGGTACGCGCGGCCATAACCCGAGCTGCCGCCGTAGTTGACGTCCAGGATCGCGTACCCGCGCGTGGTCCAGAATTGATGGGCGATGGTGAAGTCCGGAGTGGCGCAGGCCGTCGGTCCGCCGTGCGACAGGGTGATCAACACCGGCAGGCTGCCCTCGGGGGCGGCGTACGCGGCATTGGTCGGCGGGTAGTACCAGCCGTGCACCTCGCCTTGCGGACCCCGCCAGCTGACCGGCCGGGCCCGGGAGATCGAGGCCGGATCCACGATCAGCT
Organism: uncultured Actinomycetota bacterium; assembly: GCA_963731295.1. Classification (GTDB taxonomy): domain Bacteria; phylum Actinomycetota; class Actinomycetes; order Propionibacteriales; family Propionibacteriaceae; genus Microlunatus. The sequence continues at coordinate 949,303 of CAVSUP010000001.1, read as the reverse complement.
CCGTCGACGTGCGGAGGTCGCTCCAGGCCTGCCGGTCGAGATCGAGCAGCGAGAGGGTCGACGGCCGATCGGGATAGCCGAGCACAGCGGCCACTGCGCCGTTCGCGGCGGCGAGGTGATGTACCGTCACCTGGGCTCCCGCCATCATCGTCAGCTCGGAAGTATCGGTGTCCAGCACGGCCAGGGTTTGGGCGCCGCCCCGGTTGAGGGCGCAGAGCAGTCGATGATCGTCGAGCACCGCGTACGGGGTCTGACCGAGCTGCCACTGCGGCAGGCAGAATTCGGCGTCGGTCTCGTGGAGCGACCGGACCGCTCCAGCACTCCAGCAATAGGGATTCCACCATTGCGTGCGGTCGGAGAGGAAGATCAACTCCTCACCGGCCCAGCGGGGAGCCACAGCTGATTCTCCGGGACCGCCGGCGATCTCTCGGACGTCACTGACCCGACCGCCGGCCAGGATTCCGGTCTTGATCATGGTCGAGTCCCACGGCATGTTCGGGTGATTCCACTCGGTCCACGCGAGCTGGCCCTGGCCCGAGAGCTCCGGTGTCGAGTAGAAGTCCGCGCCGGAGCAGAGCACGACGCCACCGTCGGAATTATCGCCCTGAAGATCAAGAGCGACGATCGTATTGATCGCCTCTCCTTCGGCGCCGTGATCTTCCCGCACGGCGAGCACCAGACCGCGGTCGGCATAAAGCCGAAGATCACCGAACCGGAGGGGCCCGGCCGGGGTGAGCGGCACCGCGGCCGCGTCGTCCCGGAGCACGAAGAGCCGGCCGTCGGAGAAATCGGAGTAGATGATCACCCCGCGGTCAACGTCGAAGTCACCCCCGCCGTACTCATGGACCCGGTCTCGGACATAGGTCGGCGACGGCGTCAGCTCGACGGCCCCGCCGCCCGAGATGGTCCGGCGCCACAGGCTGGAGCGGCCGCCCTGGTCGGCCCGGGACTCCATCCAGTAGACCTGATCGCCGTCGATCCGCACCGCGCCGAGCCCGATCGAGGCCGACGCGAGCTGGTCGATCGCCAGTGGCGATACCCACGATCCGTACGGTGCTGTGTTCATGACCACCCTTCTTGGAAGCGCGCCGGGAGCGGGCTATTGGTTCTGATGTGGCTGATGGTGCAAAATAGACACCGTAGTACGCGATTTGCCGGTCGAGCGGGAACTGAGGATGTCGGGGAAGGCAGCCCTCACGTTGTCTTCGTCTCGCCTTGGAGGATCGCAGATGAGCACCACCCGTGGAGTTCTGTACGTGCACTCTGCGCCGTCAGCGCTGTGCCCACACATCGAGTGGGCCGTCGGCGGCGTCTTCGGCGCGCCCGTGAACGTGGACTGGATCGCGCAACCGGTCGAGCGCGCCTGCTACCGCACCGAATACTCCTGGGCCGGCCCGAGCGGCACCGCGGCCCGATTGGCCAGCGCGCTGAAGGGCTGGCAGAAGGTCCGCTTCGAGGTGACGGAGGAGGCGACCTCCGGCACCGAGGGCGAGCGCTATTCCTACACACCCACCCTCGGGGTCTTCCACGCCATCACCGGTATCCACGGCGACATCATGATTCCCGAGGACCGGATCCGGCATGCGATGACCCTGTCCACTCTCGGCGGGCGGAGCATCGAAGACTGCCTCGACGGGTTGCTCGGCAAGGACTGGGATGATGAGCTCGAACCCTTCCGCTACGCGGGCGAAGGCGCTCCGGTGCGCTGGCTGCATGAGGTCGTCTGAGCCGCGGTTGACGATGTCGGTCCGCGCCGTCGGGGTGGCAGGACTGGTGGTGTGCGGCCTGCTTGCCGCGTCCGGGTGTCGTGGGACCGGTGGAGCGGTCACACCGACGGTGACGACATCGACACCGAGGGTTGCGGTCACTTCGCCCACGCCGACGGCCTCATCTTCGCGATCGCCGACGCGATCGCCGACGCGATCGCCGTCGCCGACCGGCTTTGGTCAGCAGACGCTCGGTACCACGACCCGTTTCGCGCCGCCCCCGAAGGCGGTGTGCCCGGCGGCCACCTCGACGGTCGGCACCCAGGGACAGTTGCGCTCCGCGATCCGTGACGCTCGGGCCGGCGACGTGATCATGATCGACCAGGGCACCTACGCCGGACCGCTGGAGGCGACGGCCCGAGGCACCGAAGGCGAGCCGATCTATCTGTGCGCCCGTGGTCGGGTGATCCTCCGGGGCGCCGATCCCACGACGCCGGTGATCAACTTCCGACAAGCTCGTTCCTGGCGGGTGATCGGGCTCGAGCTCGACGGTGGCCTGAACGGCGTCGCGGCGGCCTCCTCGAATCGGCTGGTGCTCCAGAGCTTGACCGTCACCGGGACGGCGGCCGAGGGCGTGCGGTGGAGCGACAACAGCTCCGACAACGTGCTCCGGGACTCCTCGATCAGCCGCACCGGCGGTGCCGACCCCGCCGGCGGAACCGGGATCGCGATCGGCAGTCCGCTCAGCGTGTGGTGCCCGAGCCCGAGCAACTGCGTGCCCGACGAAAGCAACCGCAACGTGATCATGACGTCCTCGTTCGCCGAGACGCCGGGCCTCGGGGCGCACGCGTACGAAGGCACCTACAACGGGGTGCTGTACCGCAACCGCTTCGACGGTCGCTCGACGACCGCGGCGAATGCGTGGGTCGACATCGGTGGAAGCTCCTGGCAAGTCCTGAGCAATCGCGGCCGCTGGTCGCCGCGTGACGGCTTCCGGACATCTGAGGCCACCAACGGGGTGGGCGGCAACCGCACCTTCAGCGGCAACCACGGCCGCGACCTCGGTCGACGCGAGGCCGGGGGCTATCTGATCGCGCTCCGTCCGGACCGCGCCGATCGCGTCGCCTGCTCCAACCAGGTCACCGATCGCAGCGTCCCGGTGACCAACGGACGTTGCCGAAAGCTCTGAGGGGTCGAAGCGTCAGAGAGGGTTGTTGGCGATCACCCCGACCGTACGCCCACCGAGCCGACCGAGCGCGATGGTGACATTGGGGACCCAGCGCGCATGCAGCTCGACCGTCGATCCCTCGTCCAGCACGCCGTTGATCAACGGATGCACGTCGTACGCCCGCTTGGGCGACTCGGGCAGCAACGCAGCAAGATCGACATCGGCCACCTCGTGGTCGGTCATCCCGTGGGCTACCACCTCTCGACGGCACCCACCCGTCCGCTGCGATCAGCCGGTGATCGTGAACCGCGCCCGAAGGAGGTCCGTGGTGCGGGAGCTGCGGCCGACGAGAAGGTCGAACTGCCCGGGCTCGACGACGCGGCGCCCGTCAGCGGTGACCATGGAGCAGGACGCGGCGGGCACGTCAAGGGTGACCGTCGCGGCCTCACCGGCCGCGAGCTGGACCTGACGCCAGGCCTTGAGCTCCTTGTCCGTCCACGTGGCGCTGGTGACGAGGTCGCTGATGTAGGCCTGGACGGTCTCCAGGGCTGGGCGGGTCCCCGTGTTGGTCAGCGTCACCTCTGCCTGGACGACGCCTTCGGGCGCCACAGCTTCGTCGCGTAGGCGCAGGTCCGTGTACTCCACGCTCGTATACGACAGCCCCTCGCCGAAGACGAACTGCGGGTCCTGCGTCAGGTCGGCATAACGCTCGCCGTGCTGGCCGCGGACCTGGTTGTAGAAGACCGGCTGCTGCCCCACGTGCCGCGGCACGGAAATCGGCAGTCGCCCGCTGGGTTCGATGAGCCCCAGAATCAGCTCGGCGACGGCCTGACCGCCGCGCATGCCGGGATTGAACGCCTCGATGATCGCGGCGGCTTTTAGCGCCGAAGGTGGCAGGGTTGACGGCTTGCTCTGGATGAGCACAACGATGACCGGGGTGTCCGTCGCCACGAGCGCGTCGAGCAAGGCGATCTGAGCGCCCTGCAGCTCAAGGGTGGCCGTCGACCGTGTCTCACCGGTCAAGGCGATCGTGTCACCGACGACGGCGACCACGTAGTCGGCCGCTTCCGCTGCGTCCACCGCCTCGGCCAGCATCGCCGGGTCGACCGGGGCCGCGGAGAAGACCGGTGGACGCGGCCCACCGTCGTTCCAGAGAGCACCGGACGGGTCGGGCACCAGGGTCTCAATGTCGGCGCCTCGAGCGTGCGTTACCGTCCAGCCCTCGGGAGCGACAGCGTGGAACCCGTCCAGCACGGTCTGGACCAGCTCGCGCGGATGACCCTCGGGCATCCACGCGACCTGGCCGGACGATCCAGCCCAGTCGCCCAGTGTCGCGTGCGGATCGTCGGCGTTCGGTCCAACGACCGCGACCGTCCGAGCGCCGAGGGAGCCCACGGCGTTGGGCGTACCGGCCAACGGCAGGGTCCCGTCGTTGCGCAACAGGACCAATGAGCGCCTGGCAACTTCGAGGTTGAGGGCTGTGTGTTCGGCGCTGCCGATCACCTCGGCCTGGCGGGCAACGTCCGGGCCGCGCGGGTCCTCGAACAGGCCCAGCTCGAACTTCAGGCGCAGCACCCGCCGGACGGCCTCGTCGAGCTCGGCCTCGGCCAGCCGCCCGGTGGCAACGGCCTCCTGCGCGCCCTCGAAGAACTCCGGCGTCGTCATGACCAGGTCGTTGCCGGCTCGAACGGCGACGGCCGCCGCCTCGGCGTGGTCGGCGCACACCTTCTGCTCCCAGACCATCCGCCCGACGTTGTCCCAGTCGGTGACCAACGTCCCGGTGAAGCCCCACTCTCCCTTCAGGACGTCCGAGAGTAACCACTTGTTCGCGGTGGTCGGCAGACCGTCCATCGAGTGGTAGCCCAGCATGAATGTTCGGCAACCCTCACGCACGGCCCGTTCAAACGGCGGGAGGAACCACGAGCGCAGCTTTCGGGGGCTGAGGTCGGACTCACTGGCGTCGCGACCGCCCTGGGTCTCGGAATATCCGGCGAAGTGCTTCGCGCAAGCAAGGACCGCCGTCGGGTCGTCCAGCCCCGCACCCTGATACCCGCGGATCATCGCCGCACCCAGCTCGCCGACGAGCACGGGGTCCTCCCCGAAGGTCTCGTTCACCCGGCCCCAGCGCAGATCGCGAGCGATGCACAAGACCGGCGAAAATGTCCAGTGGATCCCCGTCACGGCGATCTCCACGGCCGCCGCCCGAGCGGCGCGCTCCAGGAGGGCACTGTCCCAGGAGCCGGCCATCGCGAGCTGGGTCCCGAAGATCGTCGCCCCCGGCCAGAACGAGTGCCCGTGGATGCAATCGTCCGCCGTCAGCAACGGGATACTCAGCCGGGTCCGACCGGCCAGGTCGATCGCTGTGCCCATCCGCCCCCCGATGTGGAGGAGGGAGCCGACGAGCGTTGTCGAGATCAGGTCGTCCAGATCGGCCCGGTTCGCGTCGAGCTGCATCATCTGCCCGACCTTTTCAGCCACCGTCATTCGCCCCAGGAGATCCTCCAATCGGACCTCGATCGGCAATGACTGGTCCTGGTACGGGACTTCACTCATGATTACTCCGCTCTGTCTCGCGCGTTCCGTGGAGGGCTCGTTGTGCCCCTGTCTCGACTTACACCCCGCCGGTCACCTCGAGGGCGTCTCGCTAGGAGGCGGATCGGGTTTCGAGCGGCGGCGGCGAGGGCGCGGTGCCACGCGGGACCCGATGCCGCGCACCTTCGCGCGACCGGACGAGTGAATAGCTCGTGATTGGATAGCTCTACGATTGAAAGGATCTAAGATTCGGCTAGATCTGTGATTGAATAGATCTATTCGATGAACTATTCCACGACAACCCTTTTTTGCACAAGAGCTGGACCGCAGCAGCGGAAGGCGCCGGGCGCGCCGGGGCGCTAGTCTGCGTCCAGCCCACGACCGAAGGAGGCCAGCGGGTGAGCATCGCGGAAGAGGCCGTCGGGGTACCCCTTCGGCAGCGACGCCACAACACCGGGCGGGTCCTCGAAGTCCTGCGCGATTCGAGCGACCCCATTACCGCGGCCGATCTGATGGTCAGCACGGGTCTGTCGAGGCAGACCGTGCACGCCCTGTGCGACGAGCTGATCGGGCTAGGCCTGGTGACCGAGACCGAGTCGACCGCGCCGCGATCGGCGACGGGGGTGGGGCGTCCGTCACGGACCTTCGCCTTCAACGAACGCGCTGGCTTCGTCGCCGGCATTGAGCTCGGACCCGAGCGGATCGCCGCCCAGCTGTGTGACCTGCGGGGGGACATCGTCGCGTCCACGGAGGTGGAGAGCTCCGGCCCGACCCGACCGGCCACCGATCTGATCGAGCATGCGAAGCGCATCATCGACGACCTGGTGACCGAGTCAGGCGTCGACGCCCGGTTGGTCACGACGCTCGCGGTCGGCGTACCCGCTCCCGTCGACCTCGAAGGCGTTGCCGGACGGGCCACGAGAGTTCCGGGACTTTCGGTAACGAACGTGGTCGAGGCCTTCAGCTCCGGCCGGACCTGGACGGTGCTCGCCGACAACGATGCCAATCTCGCCGTCGCCGGCGAACGGTGGCGCGGGGTTGCCCAGGGCGCCGAATGCGTCGTCCTGCTGCTCGTGGAGGAACAGTACGGGGCGGGAATCATCGACTCTGGGCGCACCGTCAGGGGCAGCAACGGCTTCGCGGGGCAGATGGAGTTCGTGTCGCTCCTCGAAGGTGGGCGTGGCACTCGTGGCATCGTGCCCCACATCGCCCATCTCCTCGATCAGCTGAGCGAAGCGGACCGGGTCAGGATCACCTCGACGACGTTGGCCGGTGGGGCCACGACGAGACCCGAGCAGGACAAGCGCCGGGAGGCCAATGCGGTCTTCGATGCCGCGCTCGACGCGGACCCGGTGGCGCGCACCATCATCGACGCCGTGGCGGATCGCCTGGCGCGGGTCACGGCCGTCGTGGCAACCCTGCTCGACCCTGACATCGTCGTTTTCGCCTGCGAAGTCCCTCACGACGCCGACGCGATCCTCGCGCCCGTCCGGCGCAGGCTGGCGACGCTCATGCAGGGCGAGCCGCCAACCCTCGCCCGCTCAGAGCTCCAGGGTCAGGCCGTCGCGACAGGCGCCGTGCGGTCCGCCCTTGACCACGTACACCCACGTCTCCTCCCGTGATGGCGCCCTGAATCGCCTGGCTGTCGCGTCGGCAACCGCCCCGCCACTCCCGACCCTGAACGGGTCAGCACCCCGAGCCCTACCGCGGGTGAAAACTAGTGGGCTTCTTCAAATCGCAAATCGCGCGACCTCTTGACCAACCGACCGCTGTTGTATAGATTCTGTCTCTAGATCTATGCGTCGAACAAAAGACGCATACCAGGGAGAGGACAGAGATGTTCACGACGAAACGGTCCAGACGAGTCGCGGTCGCGGTCGTGCTGGCTGCTGGAATGGTGCTGACCGCCTGTGGTCGCGCCGACACAACCACCGGTGGTGAGGCAGCGCCCACCGCCGTGCTGGACGACCAGCCCGCGACGGGCGAACTCAATATTTGGGCGCAGGCAGACGAAGCGGCCGCGTTGCCAGCGTTCGCCGAGGAGTTCACGAAGCTCAACCCGGATCTCAAGATCAATGTCACTGCATTGCCCTGGGATGCCGCGCACAACAAGTACCAGACCGCGATCGCCGCCGGCACCACACCCGACATGGCTCAGATGGGCACGACCTGGATGGCGGACTTCAGCGATGCCTTCGTTCAGGTGCCTGACGGCATCGACACGTCGGCGTTCTTCGAAGGATCCCTGGGCACCAACAAGGTCGGCAACCAGCTGCTCGGCGTGCCGTGGTATGTCGACACGCGCGTCTTCTACTTCCGCAAGGATCTCGCCACGAAGGCGGGTTTCCCTGACGGGGCGAAGACGTGGGACGAATTCAAGGCATTCACCAAGGCACTCCAGACCAAGGCAGGCGCGGAATACGGAGTCGGGCTTCCCTCGAGTGGCACCGACTCGTTCCAGAGCATGCTGCTGTTCCCTTGGTCGAACGGGGCAGAGCTCACCAACGCGGACCAGACGCAGTGGACTCTCGACACGCCCGAGTGGGTCGAGGCCATGAAGTACTACGAGTCCTTCTTCAGTGAGGGCATTGCAAATCCCAACGCCGAGACCGGAGCCGGTAGCGGCGAGTCGCAGTTCGTCAGCGGCAAGACTCCGGTCTTGACGGGTGGACCGAGTCTGATCGGGTCGCTCACCGCGGCCGGTGGCGGCGAAGCCTACCGGGACAAGATCGGTGTCATGCGGGTTCCTCAGAGCAAGTCATCGACGAGCTTCACCGGTGGATCGAACATGGTCGTCTTCAAGAACGGCAAGAACCCCGACGCCGCCTGGAAGTTCGCCAGATGGCTGAGCAAGCCCGACGTGCAGGTGCGCTGGCAGGCGACCGTCGGAGACTTGCCGGCCGTCCAAAGCGCGTGGGATGACCCGTCCTTGGTCGATGACCCGCTGATGAGCGTCCTCGGCGAGCAGCTGTCTGACACACACTCGCCGCCCACGATCACCACGTGGACCCAGGTCAGCGCGCAGGCTGACAAGGCGCTGGAGCAGATCGTTCGGGCCGGCGCCGATCCGGACGCGACCATGAAGAGTTTGCAGGCAACCGCCGAGTCAATCGGAACTGGACAGTAGGATGACCGCCGTTCAGCTGAGCGGCGCAAAGGTGAGCCGCCGGGCGTCCAAAAGCGCCCGGCGGCGGGCCCTCGTCGCGTGGGGATTCGCGCTCCCTTTCATGGTGTTCTTCACCATCTTCATGCTGGTCCCGATCCTCTCGTCGTTCGCGATGTCATTCACTGACTTCAAGGCCAGGGACGTCCAGAACCCGCTCTCGGTCGCCTTCGTCGGTCTGGATCAGTACGTCAAGCTCTTCGGCAACCCGCAATTCATCAAGTCGCTGGGTGTCACGTTCTACTTCGTGATCGTCGGGATTCCACTGACCATGGGGGTGGCGCTGCTGCTGGCGCTCGCCCTCAACACCGGCATTTCGAAGTTCCGGGCGGTGTACCGTGTCGGCTTCTATTTGCCGGTCGTCACCTCGATCGTCGCCGTCGCTGTCGTCTGGCGCTTCCTGCTGCAGAACGACGGCGTGATCAACGCATTCCTCGCTCTCTTCGGGATCGACGGGCCGAACTGGTTGAACGACACCTTCTGGGCCATGCCGGCGCTGATCATCATGGCAATGTGGCGCAACGTGGGCACGCTGATGATCATCTTCCTCGCGGGACTGCAGACCATCGCACCCGAGATGAAAGAAGCGTCGGCCCTCGACGGTGTCACCATCTGGCAGCGCTTCATCCACGTCACCCTTCCCCTCATGCGACCCACGCTGTTGCTTGGAGCGATCCTGACCTCAGTGGGCTACCTGCAGTTTTTCGAGGAACCGTTCATCATGACGAACGGGGGCCCGCTTGATTCAACCCTGTCGGTGACCTATTTCGTCTACAACCAATTCGGTTTCGGCAACTACGGCACCGCGTCAGCGGGGTCGTATGTGTTGTTCGTCGTCATCGCGCTGCTGGCTCTCGTGCAATTCCGAGTGCTGCGCTCCAAGGATTGAGAGGACACCATGTCAGAAACTCAAGTGGTTGCGCTTCCAAAGAAACGACGGCGTGCTGCCGGGGGGATGGCGACGCCCAGGCCGCTGGTTGCCTTCACCTACATCATGCTGACCATCGGAGTCGTGGCCTTTGTCACGCCATTCGCCATCATGATCATCAACTCGCTCAAGACCCAAGGCGAGTTGCTGCGAAACCCCACCGGCCTGGTGCCGGAGGAGCTCACGTTCGAGAACTACCTTCAGTGGTTCCAGGACCTGAACATCCAGCAATTCTTCTTCACCAGCCTCATCGTGGCCCTCGCGACCGTGGCCGGGAACGTGGTCTTCTGCTCGATGGTCGGCTACGCAATGGCGAAGATGGAGTTCCCCGGCAAGAAGGTTCTCTTCGCCCTCGTGATGCTCACGCTCATGGTGCCGGGGACGGTCACCTTCGTGCCGCTGTTCGTGCTGGTGAGCAAGCTGGGGATGGTGAACACCTTGCCGGGACTCTTCCTGCCGTTCCTTGTCACGCCCCTCGGAGTATTCCTCATGCGCCAGTTCATCATGGGGATCCCGGATGCGCTGCTGGAGGCCGCGCGCATCGACGGCGCGAAGGAAGGGCGGATCTTCTTCGGGATCATCATGCCGTTGTCCGGCGCGCCAATCGCCACGCTCTCCATCCTCACGTTCCTGATGTCGTGGAACAACTTCCTGTGGCCGCTGGTCGCGGCGCAGAGTGAGGCGACGTATACGCTTCCGATCGCGTTGACGCTGTTCTCGAAGGGACAGGAGGCGACGAACTACGGCCTGCTCCTGGCGGGCGCCGTGCTCGTGGTGACCCCGATCGTCATCCTGTTCCTCTTCCTGCAGCGCTACTTCGTGCAGAGTGTGGTCAGCGCAGGCGTGAAATAGGCAAAAAGCCTGCGACCAAGCCCGGCTGTTGCGGTAGCGGGTTGATCTCGGTGGTTCGACACTGGCGGTAGACGTGACGAGGTGCCTTGCTGGTTCGCGATTCTGGACTTATTCACGGTTCAGTTTCGGCTTACGAGGAAGGCACCTGTCGAGTGCAGCGTGTCGCGAGGTATCCGGGGGTGCCGGTGTCGGGCGCATGCGGGGACCAAACAGTTATAGCGGGATGTTGGTGTGCGACCCGCGGGCGCCGGTGTCGGCGGCGCGAATGGCGGCGGCGAGTGCCGAGCGGGACGTCTGCGGAGTGACGATCTCATCGACCACGCCGATCTCGACGGCCTTCTCCACCCCACCGGCGATCCGCTCGTGTTCCGCGGCGAGCTCGGCCTCGACCTGCGGACGGACGTCGTCGGCGACCCCGGCTAGCTTGCGCCGATGCAGGATCCGGACGGCCGCGACCGGGCCCATCACGGCCACTTCGGCCCCGGGCCAGGCGAACACCCGGGTCGCCCCGAGCGAGCGCGCGTTCATCGCGATGTAGGCCCCGCCGTACGCCTTGCGGGTCACCAGGGTGACGCGGGGGACCACGGCATCACCGAAGGCGTGCAACAGCTTGGCGCCGCGCCGGACGACGCCGTCCCATTCCTGGCCGACGCCGGGCAGGTAGCCGGGGACGTCGACCAGCACGACCAGCGGCACACCGAAGGCGTCGCACATCCGGACGAACCGGGCCGCCTTCTCGGCGCTGAGGGAGTCCAGGCAGCCGCCGAGCCGCAGCGGGTTGTTGGCGATCACCCCGACCGTACGCCCACCGAGCCGACCGAGCGCGATGGTGACATTGGGGGCCCAGCGCGCATGCAGCTCGACCGTCGATCCCTCGTCCAGCACGCCGTTGATCAACGGATGCACGTCGTACGCCCGCTTGGGCGACTCGGGCAGCAACGCAGCAAGATCGACATCGGCCACCTCGTGGTCGGTCATCCCTTGGCTGGCCAGCAGCGTGGTGAGCTTGCGGCCCTGCTCCAGCGCGTGGCCCTCGTCATCGGCGACCAGGTGCACCACCCCGGAGCGGCGGCCGTGGGTGTCCGGGCCGCCGAGCCGCAACATGTCGACGTCCTCGCCGGTCACCGAGCGGACGACGTCCGGACCGGTGACGAAGATCCGCCCTTCGGGGGCCAAGATCACCAGATCGGTCAGCGCGGGTCCGTACGCGGCACCGCCGGCGGCAAAGCCCAGCACGATGGAGATCTGCGGGATCTTGCCGGACGCCTGGGTCATCGCGTGGAAGATCCGGCCGACCGCATGCAGGGACAGGACACCCTCGGCCAGCCGGGCGCCCCCGGAATGCCAGATCCCGAGGATGGGCACCCGATCGTGCATCGCCCGCTCGTACGCGCGAACCACCACCTCGCAGCCGTCCACCCCCATCGCGCCGCCCATCACGGTGGCGTCGGAGCAGAAGGCCACGACCCGGCAACCGTTGATCGTGCCGACGGCAGCCAGCATGCCCGAATCGTCGTCCGGCGTGATCAACTCCACCGATCCCGGATCGAGCAGGGCCTGCAGACGAAAGTTCGGATTCCGCGGATCCTCCTCGCGCGGAACCTTGACCTTCTTCGGCAGGGCGGACGAAGTAGGCGGTGCAGCGGTGGTGGTCATCTCGGACTCCTGGTTGTCGTGTCGTGTTCGCTAATGGGCGTACGCGTTGGTGAACGCGACCGCGACGTTGTGGCCGCCGAAGCCGAACGAGTTGTTGATCGCCGCGAGATCGCCGGCCGGGAGGTCCCGGACCTTGGTGGCGATGTCGATACCAAGATCACGTTCTGGGTTGTCCAGATTGATCGTGGGCGGGATCTTGCGATGGTGGATCGCCAGCAGGGTGGCCAGGGACTCCAGGGCGCCGGCGCCGCCGAGGAGGTGTCCGGTCATCGATTTGGTGCCGGTGACGATCGCCTCGGTGTGATCACCCAGGGACTGTTTGATCGAGCTCACCTCGGTCACATCGCCTTGCGGGGTCGAGGTGGCGTGGGCGTTGATGTGCACGATGTCGTCGGGAGCAAGATCGGCTTCGCGCAGCGCCTTGGTCATCGCCAGGGCCTGGGTGTCACCGACCGGGTTGGGCTGCACCATGTCGTGCGCGTCGGCCGTGATGCCGGCGCCGGCCAGTTCGCCGTAGATCCGCGCGCCCCGGGCCTGGGCGTGTTCGAGGGTTTCGATCACCAGGACGGCGGCACCCTCGCCGAGCACGAACCCGTCGCGGTCCACGTCCCATGGACGTGACGCGCGCTCCGGCTCGTCGTTGCGCCGGCTCATCGCCTGCATCTGGGCGAAACACGCGATCGGCATCGGATGGATACAGGCCTCGGTGCCACCGACCACGACGACGTCGGCGCGACCGAGTCGGATCATGTCCAGCCCGAGCGAGATGGCCTCGTTGCTGGAGGCGCAGGCCGACACGGGTGCGTGGGCACCGGCCTGGGCGCCGAGCCGGAGGCTGACGTTGCCGGCCGTGGCGTTGGCCATCAACATCGGGATGGAGAGCGGGCTGACCCGCCGGGATCCCTTCTCCTTCTGGACATCCCAGCTGCCGAGCAGGGTCTGTAGGCCGCCGATGCCGGTGGCGATCGCCACTCCGAGTCGCGAGCGGTCGACCGGATTGTCCTCGCCCAGACCGTAGCCGGCGTCCCGCCAGCCTTCCATGGCGGCGATGACGCCGAGCTGGGCGGAGCGGTCGAGCCGTCGCGCCTCGACCCGGTCCAGGACGGCGGTGGGATCGACCGCAGCCATGGCCGCGATCTTCACGGCAAGCTCATCCGCCCAGGGCTCGTCGATCGTGGACACTCCGGACTTGCCGGCCAGCATGGCTTCCCACGTACTGGCGACGTCGCCGCCGAGCGGTGTGGTGGCACCGAGACCGGTGACGACGACACGGGTCCGTGACATTGCTCTACTCCTTCGATCTGCCGACTGGTCAGACTTTCCGCTCGCTGGAAGGCGCCGAGAGCCTGACAAGTCGGAGGGTGGGACGTCAGGCTGCGGCGCGCTCGATGTAAGCGACGGCATCGCCGACGGTCTTGAGGTTCTTGGCCTCTTCGTCGGGGATGCTGACGCCGAACTTCTCCTCGGCCGCATAGATGATCTCGACCATTGACAGGGAGTCCACGTCGAGATCGTCGGCGAACGACTTGTCGAGCTGTACGTCGTCGACCGGCACGCCGGCAACTTCGTTCACGATCTCGGCGAGGTCCGAACGGACTTCTTCGGTGGTGGGCATTGTGGGGTACTCCTTCTTTCGGTTGGTCCTGCTCAGGTAGGGATGGAAAAGATCATGGTCAGGGAAGCTTGATGACCTGGCCGGCGTAGACCAGGCCGGCACCGAAGCCGATGATCAAACAGGTCTGACCGGACTTGGCCTCGCCCGATTCCAGCAGCGTCTCGATGGCGAGCGGGATGGACGCGGCCGAGGTGTTGCCCTGCCGGGCGATGTCGCGCGCCACCACGACGCCGGACGGCAGCTTCAGCGCGCGGAACATCGCGTCGGTGATCCGCATGTTGGCCTGGTGCGGAGCGAAGACGTCAAGCTCCTCGGGCCGTACGCCGGCGGCGTCCATGGCCTCGGCGGCGGTCTTGGCCATCGTGAAGGACGCCCACTTGAAGACCGGATTGCCCTGCATCCTCAGCTTCGGCCAATGGGTTTCGCCGTCTTCGGAGGTGCTCGGATCCATGGCCCGGTCCCAGGGCTCGGTCTGGCCGATCAGGGCGGACTGGTCACCGTCGGAGCCCCAGACCACCGGGCCGATGGCCGGGGTGTCACTCGGACCGACCACGGCGGCGCCGGCGCCGTCGGCGAAGATGAACGCCGTCGAGCGGTCGGAGGTATCGGTCATCTGGCTCAGCCGCTCGACGCCGATGATCAGCACGTGCTTGGAGGCGCCGCTCCGGATGAACGAATCGGCCATCGCCGTCATGTAGCAGAAGCCCGCGCAGGCGGCGGAGATGTCGAAGGCGGCGGCGCCGATCGCTCCCAGCTCGGTGGCGATCGTGGTGGCGATGGCCGGGGTCTGGTGCAGGTGGGTCACGGTGGAGACGATGACCGTGTCGATCTGTCCGGGCTCCAGATCGGCTGCGGCCAGGGCCTTCCGGGCCGCCGCGACCGACATCATCTGGATGGTTTCGTCGTCGGAGGCCCAGCGCCGCTCCTCGATGCCTGAGCGGGTGCGGATCCACTCGTCGGTCGAGTCGATCATGGTGCAGATCTCGGCATTGCTGACCACCCGGCGCGGGCGGTAGCCACCGATGCCCTTGATGGCGGAGTATTGCGCTCCGGTCGAAACGTTCAACATCATCGGGTGACCTCGGTCGCATCTTGGGATTCAACGGTGGGGTGCAGGCGCAGCAACGGCTGCCCCGGGGCTACCGGATCGCCGTCCTCGACCAGCCACTCGACGACGATGCCGCCGTGCGGCGCGTCGACCGGGATCTCGTCGCGTCGGTTCTTGACCACGCCGATGGTGCTACTGGCCGGCAGCAGGGTGTCGGTCTCGATGTCCTCGGTCCGGGTGAACTGGCCCTTGCCGGGAGAGACGATCAGCCGCCAGGTCGGGTTGCCCGCGATCGGCGATGCGTTGGTCGCCTGGCCCCCATGCTTGCGCACGAATTCCATCGCTTCGTCGAGCTGGTCGGGGGTGTTGAGGGCGAACAGTTCGACGCCCTTCAGGTTGCGCTTGGCGATGCCGGTCAGCGTGCCGGCCGGTGGCATTTCCAGCAGGCCGGTCACGCCGAGGTCGCTCATCGCCGCCAGGCAGAGATCCCAGCGGACCGGCGAGGCGACCTGGCCGACGAGCCGCTTGAGCACCTCGCGGCCGTCGTGCACGACCTGGCCGTCGGCGTTCGACAGCAGCCGGGAGCGGGGGTCGTGAGTGGAGACGGCCCGCGCCAGCTGGGAGAGCCGGGCGACGGCGGACTGCATGTGCACGGTGTGAAAGGCGCCGGCGACGCTGAGTTCGATCAACCGGGCCCGGGCCGGGGGGTGGGCCGCGAAAGCCGCGAGCTGTTCCTTGGTGCCGGCAGCGACGATCTGCCCGCTCCCGTTGTTGTTGGCCGGAGTCAGGCCTTGGGCCTCGATCGCGGCCAGCACCTCGTCGACGTTGCCGCCGATCACGGCCGTCATCGAGGTCGGTGTCACCGCACTGGCCTCGGCCATGGCCCGGCCGCGTTCGCGTACGAAGACCATCGCCTGTTCCGCCGACAGCACACCGACGCCCGCGGCAGCGGTGATCTCGCCGACGGAGTGGCCGGCCACGACGCCGATGAAGGGGAAGGCGTCGGTCGGGTGGGGGAAGAGCTCCAGGGCGGCCAGCAGCCCGGAGGCGACGAGCAACGGCTGGGCGATCGCGGTATCCCGGATGGTGTCCGCGTCGGCCTCCGTGCCGTAGTGCGCCAGATCCAGACCGCAGACGGCCGAGAACCAGTTCAGCCGGTCGGCGAAGCTGGATTCGGCCAACCAGGGC
Source organism: uncultured Actinomycetota bacterium (assembly GCA_963731295.1). GTDB lineage: Bacteria > Actinomycetota > Actinomycetes > Propionibacteriales > Propionibacteriaceae > Microlunatus. The sequence continues at coordinate 933,447 of CAVSUP010000001.1, read as the reverse complement.
TGGAGGAATCCGGGGGTCTGTGCGCCCTGACCGGGCGCGACAACTGCAAGCACGTATTTACTATTTCGTGACCTGACCACGAATCACGTGCAGGGACACGACGAATCTTCGGACGTCCGACTGTAGGAATCTGACAAAGGGCCCGGCCCGGCGCGCGCGTCGGAACGGCGAGTTTCGGCTATTCCTCGGGACGGGATCGGGCGAAGAGGCGGCCGAGGGTGAGGGCCAGCCGGAGCGCGTACGCGTCGCGCGGGTCGGTCGGGCTGTAGCCGGTGACCTCGTGGATCCGCCGCAAGCGATAGCGCACGGTGTTGGCGTGGACGAAGAGCGCCCGGGCCGCGGCCTCGACCGACAGGCCTTGATCAAGGAAGGTGACCAGGGTCTCCAGCAGTCCGCTGCCGGCCGCCAACAGGGGGTCGTAGATATCCCGGGCCAGAGCGCGTCGCGCGTGCCCGTCGCCGGACAGCGCCCGCTCCGGCAACAGGTCGGCCGACGAGACCGGTCGCGGCGCCTCGGGCCAGCCAGCGGCGGCGCGGTAGGCCGCGATCGCTTCGCGGGTGCTGATCGCGGCCTCCATCAGATGATCGACCGGTGGACCGACGATGACCGCACCCGGCCCGAAGAGCTGCACGAATTTGGCCACCACCTGGACCGCGCGGTCGGAGTCGCTGAGGGCCGGGCCACCCAGCACCACGACCATCCGGTCACCCTGGACGGCACCGAGCATGTCGGCCCCGGCAATGGCCGAGGTGTGCCGGATCGACTCCAGGGCCTGGGCCGGCTCGCGATGGGGCACCGGCCCGACCACCACCACGACCGAGGAGTTGGAGTGCCAGCCCAGGGTGGACGCCCGGGACAGCACGGTCTCGTCGGTTTCACCGCGGAGCACCGCATCGACGACCAGCGCCTCGAGCCGCTCGTCCCAGGCGCCGCGCAGCTCCGCCGCCCGGGCGTAGATCTCGGCGGCGGAGAAGGCCACCTCCCGGCTGTACTGGACGATGGCGGCATGCAGGATCGGCCGGTCGGCCTTGGGCATCACCTCATCGATCTGGCTCTCCACGACGTCGATCGTCGTCCGGACGAGCTCGACGGTTTGATAGAGGGAGATCTTCCGGGCCAGCTCCCGGGGCGCTGAGCCGAACACGTCGGAGGTGCTCGGGGCCTCGGGATCGGGCGAGGCGAACCAGGTGACAAACCCGTCGATGCCGGCCTGGGCGACCAGGCTGATCCACGACCGGTGCTCGGCATCCAACCGCCGGAACCACAGGTGCCGGGCATCCATCTCGGCGACCGTGGCCGTCGTCATCGTCCCGGTGTTCCCGGCCAGCCGCTTGGCGATCGTGCTCCGGGTCTTGGCCGAGGGGAGCAGGGACTTGGCGATCCCTCGCGTACCAGCAGCCATAGGCTTGACTCTAATGGTGGGAGGAGGAGGCGTGAGCGATCTCGATGTGCGGCCGCAGGAGCAGGTGTGTACGAGCGGCGCCGGTGGCCGGCCCCAGGAACTGCTGCTGACGGCTCGCCGGGTCTATCTGGGGAAGACCACCGAAGTGTTCCGCGCCCTGCCGGACCGGCAGATCCGGATGATCGGCGCCTGGTGCTTTCTTGATCATTACGGCCCGGAGGATCTCGGCAATTCGGCCGGCATGCAGGTCTGGGCGCACCCGCACACCGGCCTCCAGACCGTCAGCTGGCTGCTCGAGGGCGAGATCGAGCATCGCGACAGCGTGGGATCCCAGGCCATGGTCCGGCCGGGGGAATTGCACATCATGACGTCCGGGCACGGCATCGTGCACAGCGAGCTGTCGCCCGCCGCCAGGCCACCGCGGCTGCACGGCGTCCAGCTCTGGGTCGCGTTGCCGGATGCCGATCGCGATACCGCGCCGCGTTTCGACTCGTACCGGGAGCTGCCCGACCTGATCCGCGACGGCGTACGCGGCAAGGTGCTGATCGGCGAGTTGGACGGGGTCGCCTCGCCGGCCCGGGGTCACACGCCACTCGTCGGTGCCGACCTGATCATCGAGCCGGCGGCCACGATCACCGTGCCCCTGAATCCGGCGTACGAGCACGGTGTCTTTGTGGTCGAAGGCGAGATGATCATCGAAGCAACGCCGGCCGTCGTCGATCAACTGGTATATCTCGGCACTGATCGGCGCCAGCTGACGATCCGCAGCGATCATGGTGGCCGGATGATCATCCTCGGCGGCGAGCCGTTCGGCTCCGACATCGTCATGTGGTGGAATTTCATCGGCCGCAGCCACGACGAGATCGTGGCCTATCGATCCGCCTGGGAGCGCCGGGACCGGCGCTTCCCTCCGGTGATCAGCCGCGACGAGTTGGTGATGGAGGCGCCGCCGATGCCGACCGTGGCGCTGAAGCCGCGGCCGCCGAAACGGTCGGTGTCGTGACCGCGATCGATCCCGTGCAGGCGCTGCGGGAGATCGGCTTCTTGCTCGAGCGGTCCCGGGCCGACACCTACCGGGTCCGGGCCTACCGCAGCGCCGCCAACGCGCTATCGGAAATGAGTGCCGAGCTTCGGCACGATCACCAAGATCAGCGCACCTGGGGCAAGGTGACCGGTGTCGGCCCGAAGACCGCGTTGGTGATCACCCAGGCCATGGCGGGTCAGGTGCCGGAGTATCTGCAGAAGCTGCGGGACGAGAAGGAGCCGCTGACCGGCGGTGGTCTCGGCCTGCGGGCGGCGATGAAGGGAGATCTGCATTGCCATTCGACCTGGTCCGACGGGGGCAGCCCGCTGGAGGAGATGATGCTCACCGCGCAGTCGCTGGGTCATGAATACTGCGCGATCACCGACCACTCTCCGCGGCTCAAGGTGGCCCGGGGGCTCACCGCCGACCGGCTGCGCGAACAACTGGCGGTGATTGACGACCTCAACGCGGTCCTCGAACCGTTCCGCTGCCTGCGGGGCATCGAGGTCGACATCCTCGACGACGGCGGTCTCGATCAGGAAGACGACCTGCTCGGCGAGCTCGATGTCGTCGTGGCCAGCGTGCATTCCAAGTTGCGTTCGGATTCCGAAACCATGACCCACCGGATGGTCGGCGCCATCGCCAATCCGCGGACCAACGTGCTCGGCCATTGCACCGGTCGGCTGATCGAGGGGGAACGGGGCACCCGGCCGCCATCGGTCTTTGATGCCGAGGTCGTGTTCGAGGCCTGCCGGACCTTCGAGGTCGCGGTGGAGATCAACTCCCGGCCGGAGCGACGGGATCCCCCGACCGAGCTGCTCACCATGGCCATCGAGATGGGCTGCCTGTTCTCCATCGACACCGATGCCCACGCCCCCGGTCAGTTGGAGTTCCAGATCTACGGGTGTGAGCGGGCCGAGGATCTCGGACTCGACCCCGACCGGGTCGTCAACACCTGGCCGGTGGACCGGTTGCTGGCCTGGTGTGACAAGAGCTGACCGAAGGCGACACGACCTCATTGGGGTACCAAGCTCGAGCCTGCGTAACGAGACGGCAACCGAGTGGTCCCATTACCCGGCAGTAGGAAGCGATGCCCGTCCGGTGACCGCCGTCACCTTCGGCGCGGACCTCCCGCGTAAGACCACTCTGGCCGCAGGTATGTGACCAGCTTCACTAGTGGGCTGGCCCGGACCGGGATAATACCAGTGGCCACGCTGGTTTAGCCTTGGGCGATGTTCTTCGAGACGGGTTTCCCATGGTGAGCGGGCCGATCGAGCTCGCCCCGCAGCCCCCCGCCGTACCCGTCTTCTTCCTCTCCGACAGCACCGGGATCAGCGCCGAAACGATGGGTAACGCGCTGCTGATCCAGTTTCCTGATCTGCGGTTCGAACGTCGGCTCATCCCGTTCATCACCACCGTCGAGGAAGCCCGGCGGGTGGTCAGGATCCTCGACGAAGCCGCCGACGGTCCGGTGAAACCGCTGGCCTTCTCGACCACGGCGGTCGACGAGATCCGCCAAGAGTTGCATACGTCAAAGTGCGAGTTGATCGACTTCTTCGACCTGCACATGGAGCGGGTCGAATCGATCTTGGACGCCAAGGGCATTCGGGTTGCCGCGCGACTGCACGGCCTCGGCGACGTCCAGCGCTACAACACGCGGATGGCGGCGGTCGAATACGCGATCGAGCATGACGACGGCCAGAGCATGCGCGCTCTGGACAAGGCCGACGTGATCTTGCTCGCTCCGTCACGCTGCGGCAAGACGCCGACCACCATGTATCTGGCCCTCCAACACGGCGTGTTCGTCGCCAACTATCCCTTGGTCGATGAGGATTTCGAGTCCTCCGAGCTGCCGCGCCCGGTCCGTGACCTTCGGGACCGCTGCTTCGGTCTGATCACCACGCCGGGCCGACTCAGCCAGGTCCGTCACGAGCGGCGCCCAAACTCCCGTTACGCCTCCATGGAGCAGTGCTCGTACGAGTTGCGCCAGGCCGAGTCGATGTTCCGGTCCCATCGCATTCCCATGATCAACTCCTCGGCCAAGTCCGTCGAGGAGATGTCCACCGTGATCTTGCAGACCCTGAAGAAGAAGTAGACCCGTACCGCCTGTCGAAGGAGAAGAACTGATGTCCAACCCTGCTGTGTCGAAGAATGTCTTGTGGTTCGCCGACCTCGGCCTCGCCGATCTCGAGCAGGTCGGCGGCAAGAACTCCTCGCTCGGCGAGATGGTGTCCAACCTGTCCGACGCCGGGGTACGAGTGCCGGACGGCTTCGCCACGACGGCTGAGGCCTATCGACGGTTCATCGGCGACACCGGACTGGCCGAGTCGATCAGCAACCAGTTGGCCGGTCTGGACACCGACGACGTGCGGAAGTTGGCCGAGGTGGGCCAGGGGATCCGCCAGGCGGTCGTGCAGCAGTCGTTCCCGGCCGATCTGGAGGCCGAGATCCGTGCCGCGTACGCCAAACTGGCCGGCGGTGACGACGAACTGTCCTTTGCCGTGCGCTCCAGTGCGACGGCCGAGGATCTCCCCGACGCGTCGTTCGCCGGCCAGCAGGAGACCTTCCTGAATGTGAAGGGCATCGAGGCGATCCTGACCGCCATCCGCGAGGTCTTTGCGTCGCTCTACAACGACCGGGCCATCGCGTACCGGGTGCATCACCGCTTCGAGCACGACGCGGTGGCGCTGTCGGCCGGCGTCCAACGGATGGTGCGCTCCGACATCGGCGCGTCCGGCGTGATGTTCACCATGGACACCGAGTCCGGCTTCACCGACGCCATCTTCATCACCTCGTCCTACGGCCTTGGTGAGGCCGTCGTCCAGGGGGCGGTGAATCCGGACGAATTCTATGTCTACAAGCCCGCGTTGGCCGCGAACCGGCCGGCGATCTTGAAGCGGGGCATCGGCGGCAAGGCGACGAAGATGATCTACACCAGTGATGCCACGGTGGGGAAGACCACTGAGTTCGTCGCCGTCGACGAGGCCGAGCGCCACCGGCTGAGCCTGACCGATGCCGAGGTCGAGGAACTCGCCCGCCACGCGATGACCATCGAGGCCCACTACGGCCGGCCGATGGACATCGAATGGGGCAAGGACGGTCGTGACGGCCGGCTCTACATTTTGCAGGCCCGACCCGAGACGGTGAAGTCCCGGCAGTCGGCCGGCAGCCTGCAGCGTTACAAGATCAACGAGCGCGGCCCGCTGATCATCGAGGGCCGGGCCATCGGTCAGAAGATCGGCGCCGGTGCGGTCCGGGTGCTGTCGTCGGTCGACAGGATGCACGAGTTCGTGCCCGGCGAGGTGCTGGTCGCCGACATGACCGATCCCGACTGGGAGCCGATCATGAAGCGGGCCAGCGCGATCGTCACCAACCGCGGCGGTCGCACCTGTCACGCGGCGATCATCGCCCGTGAGCTCGGGATTCCCGCCGTCGTCGGCACCGGCGGCGCCACCCGAGCACTCGCCGACGGTCGGCAGGTTACCGTGTCCTGCGCCGAAGGCGACACGGGTTTCGTGTACGAGGGATTGCTCGACTTCGCCATCGAGGAGACCGAACTGGATGCAATGCCGGATATTCCGGTGAAGATCATGATGAACGTGGGGACGCCGGATCAGGCGTTCGCCTTCTCCCGGCTGCCGCACTGCGGTGTCGGGCTCGCCCGGCTCGAATTCATCATCAACCGGCAGATCGGCATCCACCCGAAGGCGCTGCTCGATCTCGATCAGCTCGACGGTCCGCTGCAGGAGCAGATCAGCGCCACGATCGCCGCGTACGACAGTCCGCGCGACTACTTCGTGAAACGGGTGGCTGAAGGGGTGTCGACGATCGCCGCCGCGTTCGCCCCGCAGCCGGTGATCGTGCGGATGTCGGACTTCAAGTCCAACGAGTACGCGAACCTGGTCGGCGGCGAGCTCTACGAACCGCACGAAGAGAATCCGATGATCGGCTACCGCGGCGCCTCGCGCTATCTGTCACCGGACTTCGTCGACTGTTTCGCCATGGAGTGCGAGGCCCTGAAGTACGTGCGCGACGAGATGGGTCTGACCAACATCAAGATCATGATCCCGTTCGTCCGGACGCTCACCGAGGCCAAGGGAGTGATCGACCTGCTGGCCACGTACGGGCTGCGCCGGGGGGAGAACGATCTGCAGGTGATCATGATGTGTGAGTTGCCGTCGAACGCGGTGATCGCCGACCAGTTCCTTGATCATTTCGACGGGTTCTCGATCGGGTCCAACGACATGACCCAGCTGACCCTGGGGTTGGATCGCGACTCCGGGCTGATCGCCGCGTCGTTCGACGAGCGGGACCCGGCGGTCAAATTCATGATCAGTGCCGCGATCAAAGCCTGCAAGGCCCGCGGCAAGTACGTCGGGATCTGCGGTCAGGGACCGAGTGATCACCCCGATCTTGCCGAATGGCTGGTGGAGCAAGGCATCGACACCATGTCGCTGAACCCTGACACCGTGGTCGACACCTGGGTCCGACTGGGCCGGCTCGTGGGTGCATCCTGAGCCGGATCGACAGCCGATCCCGCGCGACACCCCGAACCACGGTCTGAATGAAGCCCATCCGGTCCGATCAGGTTAGGGTCGGGCGCGTGGATGACGCCAGCCTCGCCGCCGAACTCGTGCGCGAAGCGGGGTTGCTGGCCAGCAGCATGCTGGCCGCGGGGCTCGAGACCCAGTACAAGACGTCGGTGTCGGATGTGGTGTCGGCCGCTGACCGGGCCGCCGAGCAATTGATCACCGAACGGCTGACCCGCGATCGGCCCGATGACGGGCTGGTCGGCGAAGAGGGCGCGCGGAAACCAGGCGGCGCCCGGACGTGGTACGTCGATCCCGTCGACGGCACCTACAACTTCTTGTCGGGCGTGCCCTACTGGTGTGCGGCCGTGGGTCTCGTCGACGAATCCGGCCCGCTCCTCGGCGCGGTTTACTATCCGGCGGTCGACCAGCTGTGGGTGGGTGGCCGGGATCATCCGACGACGCTGAACGGCGTCGAGGTGCCCCGGCTGAGCGAGCGGAGCCTCTCCGAGGTCTCCGTCGCGACGTACTTCCATCCGCGGCATTTTGGCGACGCCGCTCGCACCACGGCCTGGCTGGCCGTCACCTCGGGTGCGGCCACGGTCCGGATGCTCGGCTCAGCCTCCATCGACCTCGCCAGCGTGGCCAGTGGCCGGCTCGGAGTGTTCCTGCAGGCCAATCTGCATCCGTGGGACTGGTATCCCGGGGCGGCGCTGGTGATCGGGGCGGGCGGGCAGGCTGCGGAGCTCCAGCTCGGCGACAAGCTCTGGCAGATCGCCGGCAACCCGGCTGCGGTCGACGACGCCAAAGCCGCTCTCACCGGCTCGCAGATCTGAGGTGGGGTTCCGCGGGCCGGGCTGCTCTGGCAGGCTTGCGCCAGGAACCGAGCTGCGACGCAAGGTTCCGGGACCGATGAGCCGGCGCATCAGCCGGCCGTGAGACGAAGGAGGCGACAACCGGGGATGGGCAAGACGTGTGCTCGCCTGGACGAAGCTGTAACTCGATGGTGGTCGTCTGGTGGCTCACCCGCGGCAGAGGGTCATCGTGGCGGCTAGGACGGCAGGATCGAAACAGTTGGAGAACAAGTTCGGGCTCAAGCCCGGTCAGGTGGTCCAAGAGCTCGGCTGGGACTCCGACGTGGACGACAGCGTGCGGGTGATGGTCGAGGACGGGATCGACGGTGAGCTGATCGAGGAAGCAGTCGAAGCCGTTGACCTGGTGCTGATGTGGTGGCGCGACGGTGACGGCGACCTGGTCGATGGCCTGGTCGATGCATTGACCGACCTGACCAGCGTTGGCTACATCTGGTTGATGACCCCGAAGGTCGGGCGGCCGGACTACGTCGATGCCGCCGATCTCGCTGAGGCGGCGGTGACCGCCGGCCTCTCGTTGACTACCAGCGTGTCGGTGTCGGCCGATTGGGCGGCGGCCAAGCTCGTCCGGCCCAAGGCCTCGCGTAAGTGACGGCGGAGTCAGTCGCAGTCGGCGGGCGCGCACCGAATTTTGCGAGTCGCAATCAGTTCGGTCAGCCGGTCGGTCTGCATGATCTGCTCGACGCGCCCGCTCTGCTCGTGTTCTACCCGTGGGCCTTCTCCGGGATCTGTCGCGGCGAGCTCGCAGCCCTGCGCGATCAGCATGATCGCTTCACCGAGCGGGGCATCCGGGTGCTGGCCGTCTCGTGCGACGCGATGTTCACCCTCCGCGCGTACGCCGATGCCGAGCAGTTGCCGTTCGACCTGATCAGTGATCACTGGCCGCACGGCGGGATTGCGCAGGCCTATGGCGTATTCGACGAGCGGGCCGGTTGTGCGTTACGGGGCACGTTCCTGCTCGATGCCGACGGGGTGATCGGCTGGCAGGTGGTCAATCCGATCGGGGAGGCGCGCGATCTGGCCGAGGTCTTCGCCGCGCTGCCGACGGGCGGAGCACAATAGCGGGCATGAGCCTTCCCACCCTGCCCTTCGGCCGGACCGACCATGCCAGCACGCGAATCATCTTCGGCGCTGCCGCGCTCGGCAATATCAGTCAGGCGGAATCCGACCGGGCGATGGAGCTGATCATCGCCCACGGCATCAATCACATCGATGTCGCGGCCAGCTACGGCGAAGCCGAGCTTCGGCTCGGACCCTGGATGGAGACCCATCGCGATCAGTTCTTCCTCGCCACCAAGACCGAGAAGCGGACGCGCGCTGAGGCGTACGAGGAGATCGAGCGCTCGCTCGAGCGGCTGCGCACCGACCGGATCGACCTGATCCAACTGCACAACCTGGTCGACGCGCACGAGTGGGAGACGGCCTTCGCCACCGGGGGCGCGATCGAAGCGGTGGTCCAGGCCCAGGCCGATGGGCTGGTGGACTACATCGGAGTGACCGGGCACGGGGTGACGGTGGCCGCCCAGCACCGGCGCGCGCTCGAGCAGTACCCGTTCGACTCGGTGCTATTGCCGTACAACTTCCCGATGTCGCGCAACACCGACTATCTCGCGGATTTCGACGCACTCCTGGCGGTGTGCGCCGAGCGTGACGTGGCGGTGCAGACCATCAAGTCGATCACCCGCGCCCCGTGGGGAGACCGCGAACAGACGACGAACACCTGGTACGAGCCGCTGACCGAACAGGCGGCGATCGACACCGCGGTCGGATGGGTGCTCGGCCGCCAAGGCATCTTCCTCAACACACCGAGCGACGTGGCGCTGCTGGCGAAGGTGATCGACGCCGCTGAGCGGTTCAGCGGGCGTCCTGACGACGATCAGATGCGGCAGCTGGAATCGGCCTTCGGCATGGAGCCGCTCTTCGTCTGACGTCGGCGCGGCGACCATCGCGTGGGAGCAGAGGGACTCGAACCCCCGGCCCCTTCCTTGTAAGGGAAGTGCTCTAACCAACTGAGCTATGCTCCCGGCAGCCGCCAACATTAGTGGCCGTTGGCGGGCGGGCCAACTCGCGCCGCCGGTTTCGCTCCGGCGCCCGCTTCCCGGAGGGCAACGGGCTGCCGCACCCGGTTGATGCTGGGAGACCGGGAGGGAAGGATTCGCCGAGGATCTGGCCGAGCTGCGCGGGTTGGCGGGCAGGCTGGGCTACGTTTAGGCCCTCATGCTCAGCCCCAATCTCAAGCTCGCGCTCGGCGCGCTCACCGGCGCCCTGACGCTGGTCGCCATGATCAGGCTGATCTCCGGCGGTTTTCCGGGTGCCGTGAGCCCGCTGGCCTGGTCGTTCATCCTGCTCGCGCTGCTGCCCTGGATCGTCTACGCCGGCTGGCGGGGGCGGCGGTCCCGGCTGACCCCGCGCACCGGCCTCGTGGTGCTCGGCATCGACGTGATCGCCCTGATCCTGGTCTGGCTCTTCACCATCGGTCCGGTGCTGGCCCTGGCCGGCTCGTTCGTGGCCTTCGTCGTCATCTGGGTCAACGACTGGCCGGCGCGAAAGCCCCGCGGCGAGGAGCGTTTCGTGCGCATCGAGGATTTCGGCCGCGACGACGACTGAGCTCCCGGTCTCGTCGGCGGGTGGGTCGAGAATCCGGAACGGCTAGAGTGATCGTTTGTGGCTGGACCAGATTTCGTTGTTGCACTCTCCCAACTCGACCATGCGCTGAGCTCGATCGAAGCGGTGACCGACCGCGCGGGCAAGCTGGCCGAGATCGCGGAGTTGGAGCAGGAGGTTGCCGCGCCTGACCTGTGGGACGACACCGACAACGCTCAACGGGTCACGTCCCGCCTGTCGCTGCTGCAGTCCGAGCTCGACCGGGTGGCCGGACTCCGATCGCGGCTGGACGATCTCGGCGTTCTGGTCGAGCTGGGGCAGGAGGAGGACGACGCGGCCAGCATGGCCGAGGCCGAGGTGGAGCTCAGCACCCTGCAGAAGGCCATCGAGGCGCTCGAAGTCCGCACCCTGCTGGCGGGGGAGTACGACAAGCGCGAGGCGTTGGTCACCATTCGCTCCGAGGCCGGCGGCATCGACGCGGCGGACTTCGCCGCCATGCTGCTCCGGATGTACCTGCGCTGGGCCGAGCGGCACAAGTACCCGACCGAGGTCTACGACACCTCCTACGCCGAAGAGGCGGGCATCAAGTCCGCCACCTTCCAGGTGAAGGCCCCGTTCGCCTACGGCACCTTGTCGGTCGAGCAGGGGACGCACCGGTTGGTCCGCATCTCACCCTTCGACAACCAGGGTCGCCGCCAGACATCATTCGCCGGGGTGGAGGTGCTGCCGGTCACCGAGGAGGCCGACCACATCGAGATCCCCGAGGCCGAGCTGCGGATCGACGTCTTCCGCTCATCGGGTCCAGGCGGCCAGAGCGTGAACACCACCGACTCCGCCGTCCGGATCACCCACCTGCCGACCGGGATCGTGGTCTCCTGCCAGAACGAGAAGTCGCAGCTGCAGAACAAGGCCGCCGCCCTGCGCGTGTTGCAGTCGCGGCTGCTGGAGAAGGTGCGCCAGGACCGCGAAGTGGAGATGAATGCGCTGAAGGGCGACGGCGGAAACAGCTGGGGATCGCAGATGCGCTCGTACGTGCTGCATCCCTATCAGATGGTGAAGGACCTGCGGACCGAATACGAGGTGTCGTCGCCGGACGGTGTGTTCGACGGTGAGATCGACGGCTTCATCGACTCCGGGATCCGCTGGCGTCGGCAGAACGAAGTAGCCCCCGGCTGAGTCCGTCTTGCGGTGCGCTCGCGCCCGGGCACTGGTGCGCACCAGTGGTTGACCCGGTATTTGCCATGGCGACCAACGCCGTGTCTGGGCCCCTCGCTAGGCTCAGACCATCATCGAAGCGTCCCCCCAGCGGTCCCAACCGACGGATGCGGACGACAACGTTGCGCGGCAACCGTACGGCCGCCACATGAAGGGAATGCAGATCTGATGAGCGCTGGCAACCGTCGAGGCGATATCGATCCTGACGAGACCTCGGAGTGGCTGGAGTCCTACGACGCGCTGGTCGCCGCCCGCGGCCGGGACCGGGCGACCGAGATCTTGGAGGCGCTGTCCCGCCGGGCCGGCGTACCCAATTCTTCGGCCTCGACCAAGCTGGTCACCGACTACATCAACACCATTCCGGTCGACGACGAGCCGGAGTTCGCCGGTGACGAGGAGATTGAGCGCCGCTACCGCCGGCTGATCCGCTGGAACGCGGCGGTCCTGGTCCATCGGGCCCAGCGTCCCGACATCGGCGTGGGCGGCCACATCTCCACCTATGCCGGCGCCTCCACCCTGTACGAGGTCGGCCTGAATCACTTCTTCCGCGGCCCTGACCATCCCAGTGGTGGCGACCAGATCTTCTTCCAGGGCCATGCTTCGCCGGGCATGTACGCCCGGGCCTACCTGGAGGGTCGACTCGGCGAGGAGGACCTGAACGGCTTCCGGCAAGAGAAGTCGAAGGCGCCGCACGGCCTGTCGTCCTACCCGCACCCGCGGCTGATGCCGGGCTTCTGGCAGTTCCCCACGGTCTCCATGGGCATCGGGCCGATGAACGCCATCTATCAGGCCCAGTTCAACCGCTATCTGCGCGACCGCGGCATCAAGGACACCTCTGACCAGCGGGTCTGGGCGTTCCTGGGCGACGGCGAGATGGACGAGCCCGAATCCCGTGGCCTGCTCCAGTTGGCGGCCAACGACGGCCTGGACAATCTGACCTTCGTGATCAACTGCAACCTGCAGCGGCTGGACGGCCCGGTCCGCGGCAACGGCAAGATCGTCCAGGAGCTCGAGGCCTTCTTCCGCGGCGCCGGCTGGAATGTGATCAAGGTCCTCTGGGGTCGGGAATGGGACCCGCTGTTCGCGGCCGACAAGGGTGGCGATCTGGTCCGGATCATGAACGAGACGCCGGACGGGGATTTCCAGACCTACAAGGGTGAATCGGGCAGCTACGTCCGGGAGAACTTCTTCGGCAAGTCTGCCGCCACCAAGCTGCTGGTCAAGGACAAGACCGACGCCGAGATCTGGCGGATGAAGCGTGGCGGTCACGACTACCAGAAGGTGTACGCGGCCTACCACGCGGCCACCGTGCGCGACGGTCGACCGACTGTCGTGCTGGCCAAGACGGTCAAGGGCTACGGGCTGGGGACCAACTTCGAGGCCCGCAACGCCACCCACCAGATGAAGAAGCTGACGGTCGCCGATCTGAAGCAGTTCCGCGACGTGATGGACATCCCGATCAGCGATGCGCAGATCGACGACAACCCGTACGAGGTCCCGTACTACCACCCCGGTGCCGACGCTTCGGAGATCGAGTACATGCTCGAGCGCCGCCGGGTGCTCGGGGGGTTCGTGCCCGAACGCCGCAACCAGCCACGCACCCTCACGCTGCCCGACGACAAGATGTACGCGGGCGCCAAGAAGGGCTCGGGCAAGCAGATGGCGGCGACCACCATGGCGTTCGTCCGGCTGCTCCGCGACCTGACCCGTGACAAGGGCATCGGCGAGCGGATCGTGCCGATCGTGCCTGATGAGGCCCGGACCTTCGGCATGGACTCGTTCTTCCCGACGGCCAAGATCTACAACCCGAAGGGCCAGCTGTACACCGCCGTTGACCGGGAGCTCTTCCTGGCCTACAAGGAATCCGCGCACGGCCAGATCCTGCACGCCGGGATCAACGAGGCCGGCTCGATGGCCGCCTTCACCGCCGCCGGCACCAGCTATGCCACGCACGGCGAGCCGATGATCCCGGTCTACGTCTTCTACTCCATGTTCGGCTTCCAGCGCACGGGCGACTCGATCTGGGCGGCGATGGACCAGATGACGCGCGGCTTCATCATCGGGGCCACCGCGGGCCGGACCACGTTGACCGGCGAGGGCCTGCAGCACGCGGACGGCCACTCGCCGATCCTGGCCGGCACCAACCCGGGCATCAAGGCCTACGATCCGGCGTTCGGCTACGAGATCGCCTACATCGTCCAGGCCGGTCTTGACCAGATGTACGGACCGGACAGCGAGAACCGCGACGTCATGTACTACCTGACGGTCTACAACGAGCCGATGCGGCAGCCGGCCGAGCCCGACGACGTCGACGCCGAGGGCATCATCCGTGGCCTGCACAAGATCAGCCAGGGCGGCGACGGTCCGAAGGTCCAGCTGATGGGCTCCGGCGTATCGGTGCCCTGGGTCCAGGAGGCGGCGATGATTCTCGGCTCCGACTGGGGGGTGAGCGCCGACGTCTGGTCGGTCACGTCGTGGAACGAGCTCCGGCGCGACGGCGTCGCCACGACCCGGCACAACTTCCTCTATCCGGATCAGGAGCCGCGTACGCCGTACGTGACGACCAAGCTCGTCGGCTCGGACGGGCCGGTCATCGCCTCGACCGACTACGTGTCGGAGCTGCCCGACCAGATCCGTCAGTATGTGCCGAATCCGTTCGCCACCCTCGGCGCCGACAGCCACGGATTCTCTGACACCCGGGCCGCGGCACGCCGGTTCTTCCACATCGACACCCACTCGATCGTGGTCCGCGCCCTGCAGATGCTGGCCGCGGACGGCCAGCTCGACGCGAGCGTGGCCAGGGAAGCGGCCGAGCGATACCAGCTGCTCGATGTGCGGGCCGGAACGACTGGCAACGCGGGCGGGGATTCCTGACCTGGATGGGATGTGCGGCGACGCGCGGGCCGGCGGGCCGAATGAGGCTTCCTCACAATTCGGTCACTAGACTCGCTCGTGGCCGTCCGAGGTGTGCGCTCGCCCATGTCGGAACCGTCTACCCGGCCGAGGCAACCGTGTTCGATATTGAGAAGCTCAAGTGATCCGTTTCGAGAACGTCACCAAGACCTACGACGGCCAACGCCGCTCGGCGTTGGACAACGTCAATGTCGACATCGACAAGGGCGAGTTCGTCTTCCTGGTCGGGGCGTCCGGCTCCGGCAAGTCGACCTTCCTCCGGCTGATCCTGCGCGAGCAGCGGCCGTCGAAGGGCAAGGTCTTCGTCGCGGGCCGTGAGCTGAACAAGCTGCACAGCTGGAAGATCCCGGCGATGCGCCGCCAGATAGGCACGGTGTTCCAGGATTTCCGACTGCTGCCCAACAAGACGGTGACCGACAACGTCGCGTTCGCCCTCCAGGTGATCGGCAAGCCGAATTCGGTCATCAAGCGGGTCGTCCCCGAGGTGCTCGAGCTGGTTGGCCTGCAGGGCAAGGGCGGTCGGCTGCCCGAGGAGCTGTCGGGTGGTGAGCAGCAGCGCGTCGCTATCGCTCGGGCGTTCGTCAACCGGCCGATGATCCTGATCGCCGACGAGCCGACCGGAAACCTCGACCCCGCGACCAGCGTCGGCATCATGAAGCTGCTCGACCGGATCAACCGGGCCGACACCACGGTGTTGATGGCGACGCACGACTCGACCATCGTCGACCAGATGCGCAAGCGGGTGATCGAGCTCGACGACGGCGGTGTGGTCCGTGACCAGAGCCGCGGGGTGTACGGCTACCAGTGAGCCGAGTGCTCGTGGCTTCGCCCGCAGCCGACACCGAACTGCCCGTACGACACCGACCTCGAGGTAATTCCTGATGCGTTTTCGTCACATCTTCTCCGAGACCCGAGCGGGGTTGCGGCAGAACCTGACCATGACCCTGGCCGTCATCATGACGATGTGGGTCTCGCTGTCGCTGTTCGGCGCCGGCTTGCTGGCCAGCCAGCAGGTCGACCTGATGAAAGGCCGTTGGTACGAGAAGATCGAGATCTCGGTCTTCCTGTGCACCAAGGCCACCCGGGGCGATCAGTGCGATCCGGGCACTGACGTCACCCAGACGCAGAAGGACGAGATCAAGCGCACCCTCGAGGGCAATCCCGAGGTGGCACCCGGCGGGGTCTATTTCGAGACCAAGGAAGAGGCGTACGCGGACTTCCAGAAGGCCTACGAGGGCAGTCCGATCCAGGATTCGCTGAAGGTCGAAGAGATGCAGGAGTCGTTCCGCGTCAAGCTGAAGAACCCGGAGCAGTATCAAGGTGTCGTCAGCTCGGTGGTCGGGCTCAAGGGCGTGCAGAAGGTCCAGGATCTCCACCAGTTGCTGGACCCCTTCTTCCGGGCGCTGAACGTGCTGCAGTGGTCGACCGGAGGAGCCTCGGCGTTGCTGTTGCTCGCGTCGGCCCTGCAGATCGGCAACACGATCCGGCTGGCCACCTTCGCACGACGGCGAGAGATCGGCATCATGCGACTCGTCGGAGCAAGCAACTTCTACATCACCGTGCCGTTCCTGTTGGAGGCCGTTTTCTCGGCGTTGATCGGTGTCGGGCTGGCCTGTGCCACCTTGGCGACCGGGGTCTACTTCTGGATCATCCGGGGGGCCGCCGAATCGGTGCGCTTCGTCGCCTGGATCGGCTGGCGACAGACCGGTTTGGCCATGCTGGGCATCGTGCTGGTCGGTGTCGTGCTCGCGGTTGTCCCGACCCTGGTCACGACGCGCCGCTACCTACGGGTCTGACCTCAGCGTCGAGTCACACTCGTCACACGAGTCTCAGTGGTTGACTGCTTGATACCCTGATTTACTCAACTCGCACCTGAGACTTCATGCATTCTTTGCCGTCCTTTTCGCGCCACACCCCCGTTTGGTCTTGCACCCGGCCTCGGCGATCTGCCTATCATGCGGACGCTGACACGGTCCTGCGCGCTTTGCGAGGCTCGGTTCAGCAGGGGCTCGACCTCACCTGTGAGGTCCTCGGGTCCAGACAAACTGAACATGTGATTGGGGAAAGCTGTGGTTCCGGATCTTCCCTACGTCCGCAAGGACGTTCCGGACGGCAGCGAAGCGTTGAAGCACGGTAATCGCTTCGCCAGATTCGCCAGGAGTCTCCTACTTCGGGTCAGGTCTGCGTCCAAGGGCACGACAACGGCACGACCGTCGCTGACGGCTGGCGCCGCTTCGCGGGTAGGAGGCGGCTCGGTACGTCCGCGCGTCTGGGTCGCGGCCCTCGCCGTCGTGGTGTCCACCGCGGTCTCGGTGACCCTGTTCGCGCCGATGGCCGACGCTGATTCGCTCAGCGATCAGCGGACGCGGGTGAAGCAGCAACTCGCCCAGACCCGCAACGAACTCAGTGAGTCCTCGCACGCGCTGACCCGAGCCGGCGTCGCGGTCGACCGGGCTCAGTCCGCGTTGGATTTCGCCCGCGATCGACTGGCTCAGACGCGGCGGGAGCTCGGAATCGCCCGGGCGAAAGACGTGGCCATGGCGGCCAAGCTGAAGCAGGCCCGGGCTGATCTGGCCGCCGCCAAAGCCGCGGTGATTGCCGGGCAGGCCGCACTTGACGCCCAGCAGGCCACCGCGGGCGAGATGATGCGCGACCAGTACCAGCAGCAGAACAACCTGCTGCCCATCGCCGCGCTGATTGGCACCGATTCGACCGAGGACCTGCAGACCCGCATGCAGTGGTCGACGACGATGTTCGACACGGCGCAGGCTCAGATCGATAAGCTGACCGAGATCCAACGACAGTTGACCGCCGCCAAAGCCCGGCAGGCCGCACTGGAAGCCCAGATCGCGGCGGACCGTCGCGAAGCGCGGGCCAACCTGAAAGTCAAGACCTCGCTGAAGGCGAAGGCGGCCAGCCAGAAGGCCGCCGTGGTCGGTCTCGTGCTGCAGCGCCGGGCCGTCGAAGCCTCTGCGGCCAAGCACGTGGCTCAGGACAAAGCCCGCTACGCCAAGCTGACCCGGGAGCGGGCCACCGTCGAGCACCGGATCGCCGTCCGGATCGCGAAGGCGAAAGCGGCCCGCCAGCGCGCCGCCCGACGCGCCGCAGTCCGAGCGGCCGCCGAAGCCCGCCGCGCGCAACGCGCGAGCAAGAAGTCGAGCGCACCGAGCCGTCGATCGGTCCGGAGCAAATCGGTCCGGAGCAAATCGGTCACGGAGCAGTACGTCAAGCCCTGCGGCCGGTCACGGTTTCGCGTACCCGGTATCGGCCTCGATCACCTCGTCGTTCGGTCGGCGCTTCCATCCGGTCCTGCACTACTGGAAGCTGCATGACGGCACCGACTTCGGCGCCGGCTGCGGCACCGCGATCCGCGCTCCCCATGCCGGCCGAGTCGCCGAACGCTACTACAACGCCGGCTACGGCAATCGGCTGATGATCGACCACGGCTACATCGGCGGCTACTACGTGACCACCGGCTACAACCACGCCATCCGCTACACGGTCAGCGTCGGCCAGCACGTGAGCAAAGGCGAGGTCATCGGCTACGTCGGCACCACCGGCTTCTCCACTGGCTGCCACCTCCACCTGATGGTCTGGCTCAACGGCCACGTCGTCAACCCGATGCGCTGGTTCTAAGCGTCCGCTCGGCCAACGCCCACGCGCACACCCACCCGCCGCGCACACGCCCGAGCCCGCTCACTCCCACGCGCCCGCTCCCGCGCCCGCTGCCAGTTCCCCATGTTGCATGGGGAACTGGCAACTTACCCAGGAAACTTCGCGGGTAAGTTGTGAGTTTCCCACTCATTCGCGTGACTAGCGGAGCGGGCGGTCGGTCCGTTATCCACAGCGAGAGCAGCCCCCGCAGCAGCTATCCACAGATTTCTCGACCAGCGGCACGATCGGGCCTCGCGTACGCACACTCTCGGCATGGATTCGACCTTGGAAATAGCCGCCGTGCAGAACGGCGGGTTCTTCAGCCGGGCACAGGCACTCGACTGTGGATGGAACGACCGCGACCTCGCCGAAGCAGTGCGCTCCGGGATCATTCGACGGCTGCGGCAGGGCGCGTACAGCCCCAGTGCGTCCTTTGACCAGCTCGACGACGTGGGTCGTCACCTGGTGCTGGCTCGCGCGACTCTGGCTCGACAGCGCGGGTCGGTCGCGTTGACCGGAGTTTCGGCCGCTGCGGCCCACGGGCTGTTGCTCTACGGGCATGACCTGAGCCTCGTGCATCTCGTACGCCTCGATGGGGGCTCAGCCCGTAGGGAGGTCAATGCCCGACATCACGTGGTGAGCGATGATATCGAGAGCTGCACCGAGAGCGTGGACGGCTTGGTGGTCACCAATCTGGCCCGAACGGTGTGGGAGGTGGCCGCTCATTCGACCCTGGAGTCCGGGGTGACCACCGCCGATTCTGCTCTCCGTGGGAATCCGGGACTGGTTGATCGGCTGACGGAGGTCCGCGAGCGACTCGGCTTCCGGCCAGGATCGCGGCGGGCACGGATGGCCCTGGATCTCGCGGACGGGAAGCCGGAGGGGGCTGGCGAGTCGATCAGCAAGGTGCTGTTCTTTCGCCATCGGGTGCCGATGCCGGAGTTTCAACACGAATTCTCCGACGACTCGAGCACGTTCGTCGCCCGGGTGGACTGCTACTGGGAGGCCGACCGGCACACCGGCGAGTTCGACGGAAAGGTGAAATACGGGCGCTACTTGCGGGAAGGCGAGTCGGCCGGGGACGCGGTTTTCCGGGAGAAGCGCAGAGAAGATCGGGTACGCGCGCTGATGTTCGGCATGACGCGGTGGATCTGGGCCGATCTGATGCCGGCTCGCTCTGGTCGCTTCATCGAGCAACTCAATGCGGATCGCGAGCGATCTCGGCGTCTCTACACCAAGAACCGGACGATCATCGCCTGACGCCATCGGGTGCCGCACTGCGCATCCACGGGAAATTGGCAACTCCCATGCGAAGTTTCCCGGGTAAGTTGCCAGTTCCCCATGCAACATGGGGAACCGGCAGCACTGGCGTGGGGACCGGGTCGTCGGTTGAGGGGACGGGAGAGAATAGGGGCCATGGCGAAGGAGAAGGGCCGCAGGCCGGTCGCGCAGAACCGGAAGGCGCGGCACGACTATCACATCCATGACACCTACGAGGCGGGGATCGTGCTCGGCGGCACGGAGGTGAAGTCGCTGCGCGAGGGCCGGGCGAATCTGACCGACGCGTTCGCGACGGTCGACGACGGCGAGGTGTGGCTGCGGTCAGCGCACATCCCGGAGTACAGCCACGGCACCTGGACCAACCACACCGCCAAGCGCACCCGCAAGTTGTTGCTGAATCGCCAGGAGATCCGTCGGATCGAGCGCGACCTGGCTCATCCGGGCACCACGCTCGTGCCGCTGTCGATCTATTTCTCCGACGGGTACGCGAAGGTCGAGATCGCCCTGGCCACCGGCAAGCGGGAGTACGACAAGCGCCAGACCCTCGCCACCCGCGAGTTCAAGCGCGAGGCCGAACGAGCCCTCGCCGCGCGGAACCGCGGCGAGCGTTCATGACGGCCATCCGCCGTCGCGACCATCGCCTGCCGCGTCTCCTCCTGGCCCTGTTCCTCAGCCTCTCGGGCGGCCTGGCCGTGATGATCGGCGGCGCCTCACCGGCGTACGCAGTCGATGATCAGATCGACTCGTTCACCATCGACTACGACCTGCAGCCGAGCGGGGTGCTCAAGGCGACCGAGACGTTGGTCTGGCGCTTCGGCAGCAACTCAGGCCGCCACGGCATCAAGCGGTACTTCGTCGTCCGGGAGAAGTACGACGACACCCAGGATGCCGTCTACACGATCACCAATATCGACGTCTCAACCTCATCGGGGGTTTCCACTGAGTTCAGCTCCTCGATCGACAAGCAGCAGAACGGCCGCTTCGAGTCCTTCGAGCTTAAGATCGGCGACCCGGATCAGACCATCTCAGACGCCACCGCCACGTACACGATCTCCTACGACGTCGCCGGCGCGATGCGGACGTTCCCCGGCAAGTCGCCGCCCTACGACGAGTTCACCTGGGACGCGACCGGCGCGGGCAATCCGGCGATCAAGAAGGTCGCGATCACCGCGAAAGTGCCCGGCGGCGCGCAGGAGCTCACCTGCTTCGCCGGATCGGTCGGGAGCACGGCGACGTGCGACGCCGACACGATCGGCGCGAACGGGGTCGCCAGCTTCACCCAGTCCGACCTGCCGGCCAACCAGAACGTGTCCATCGGGGTCAAGATCGAGCCAGGCCTCGTGTCGGACAACGCCCCGCACCTCGAGCCGGACGGCTCCAAGCTCACCTCGGCGCAGAAGATCGGTGCGATCGTCCTCGGCGCCGTCGGCCTTGTCGTCACCGTTGGCTCACCGATCGTCGGGGCCCTCTGGTGGCGCAAGAACGGTCGTGATCAGCGGTACGCGGGGCTGGCTCCCGGCACCACACCCCTGGCCGGCCAGGAGGCGCACATCGTCCCGAGCGATCCCGATCTGCCCATCCCGGTCGCCTTCTCTCCGCCCCGGATCCCGGTCGCCGAAGCCGGGCTGCTCATCGACGGCCAGGTCGACACCCGCGAGACCGCCGCCACGATCATCGACCTCGCAGTCCGGGGTGCGCTCCGGGTGGAAAGTGAGAATACGGGCGACTTCCGGGTCACGCTGCTCGATCCCAACCTCGCCGCGGCTCCGCACGAGATGGTCCTGTTGACCTCGCTGTTCGGTGGTCAGGCCGCGGGTGCGACCGCCGACCTGTCCGATCGCGGCAGTCTGCTCGCTGCGCACACCGCCATGCGGGATTCGGTGCGCAGCCAGGTCACCTCGCGCGGCTGGTTCCGCAAGGTGCCGTCGGCCACCGCCACGAGCAGCGCCGGCTTCGGAGTGATCGCTCTGGGCATCTTCGGGGCCTTCTCGCTCGGCGCCTGGGTGCTGTGGATCCTGGTCCCGCTGCTACCGATCATCATCACGGTGATCGTGCTCCGGACCAAGCTCCGGCGCGGCCAGCGCACGGCGGACGGCCGGGCGGTCTGCGACCAGGTCGAGGGGTTCAAGACCTATCTGGCGACGGCCGAGGCCGAACAGCTGCGCTTCGAGGAAGGTGAGGACATCTTCTCCCGCTACCTGCCCTGGGCGATCGCCTTCGAGCTCGCGGATCGCTGGGCCAAGGTCTGCGCGGACCTCGTGGCCATGGGCCGGATACCTGACACCACGCCGTACTGGTACGTGGGGAGCTACCACATGTCCAACTTCAATGCTGGTTTCATCAGCAGTAGCCTGGCCACCGCGGCCTCGCCCGTTGCGTCGTCGGGCAGCAGTGGATCCGGATTCGGGGGCGGCAGCTCGTTCGGTGGCGGCGGCTTCTCCGGAGGCGGCGGCGGCGGAGGAGGCAGCAGCAGTTGGTGAGTGAGGGGAGCCCGTGATCGAGCCGAACGTGACCGAGCAGAATCGGCCGACGGGCCGATTGGAGCGCTATCGGGAGCTGTACTTCCGGGGTGAGGGCGCTGAGCGGATCGTCTTCTTCAGCGACGCCGTGTTCGCGATCGCGATGACCCTGCTGGTGCTGGAGGTCAAGGTGCCGGAGCTCAGTGACGAGCAGCTTGCGGCTGGGGAGTTGGCGCGCGCCCTCCAGGAGGAGTGGCCACACGTCTTCGGCTATGTGCTCAGCTTCTTGTTCATTGCCATCAGTTGGCTCGCCCATCACAACATCTGGAAGTTCATCCAACGCTCCAACCCGGGCCTGATGTGGCTCAACATCATCCAGTTGATGTTTGTCGCCTTCATGCCCGTGCCGACCGCACTCATCGCGGTCTACGGGCCCACTTCGCGGATCGCGCCGATCGCGTACGGACTGGCCGCGGCCTCGATCGGGCTACTTGCGGCCGCCGTCTGGGCCTACGCCCGCAGGAGCGGAGTGATGGATCCTCGGGTCGAGCCCGAGATGTATGTGATGGTGCGCCGACACCTGCTGCTCAGTCCGGCGGTGTTTCTGGTCAGCTGCGTGATCGCGATCTTCGCACCGTTCGTCGCGATGCTCAGCTGGGCGTCGCTGTCGATCGTCGGCTTCGTCTCACACCGGCAGATTGCCGGCTGGTTGCGCCGCCGCGACCAGCAGGACGCGGCGGCGCGCATCAGTTAGCCGACGTCGACCAGGTCGACGACGAAGATCAGGGTCTCGCCGGGGCCGATGACGCCACCAGCGCCGCGATCCCCGTACGCGAGATGCGGGGGAATCACCAGCTTGCGCCGTCCGCCGACCTTCATGCCGGCCACCCCGCTGTCCCAGCCGGCGATGACCCGACCGGCACCCAGCGGGAAATCGAGCGGCGCACCGCGGTTGTAGGAAGCGTCGAACTCCTCGCCGGTGCTGAACGCGACGCCGACGTAGTGCACCCGGACCTGCTGGCCCGGAGTGGCCTCGGCGCCGTCGCCGACCTGGATGTCGGTGATCTCCAGATCCTCCGGAGGAGTGCCGTCGGGGAAGTCGATTTCTGGTTTCTCGGTCATCTGCTCAGCCTAACGAAGCACCAAGATTCGGGGTCGGTCCGGGGGAGAGCCCGATGGTGTCCCGCCCCGCCGGCGACGAAGCTTTACCCATGACCACCGCGTACGAGCACCCCAGCCTGAAGATGCATGTCACCCCCGAGCAGCGCGACCGCGCCGAGTCCTGGATCAAAGAGGCGTACGCCGACGGGCGAGTCTCCGAACTGGAGTTCGATCAACGCATCGGCCAGGTGCTCTCTGCGGTGACCCGCAAGGACCTGAACGCAGCGTTCTACGGGCTGGTCGAGGTGCCCACCCCGTCCCGAGCCCTCGGTGTCCACCCGGGCTACCAGCCGCTCATCCGTCCGGAGACCCGGCAGCAGGCCGGGCGTGGAGTGGCCGGATTCGCGCACTTCTCGTTCTTTTTCATGTGGCTGTTCGGTCCCGGCCTGGTCTACGCCCTCTCCACCCCCGGCACCTACGCGCGGCGTGAGGCGGCCAAGGCCTTCAACTTCCAGCTGATCTCCACCATCGCGTTCATCTCCGGGGCGATCTTGGGGGGGATCACCAACAGCGACCTGATCGGCGGTCTGATGGGGCTGCTGGGTCTGGGCTGGTTCATCCTGACCGTCGTCGGCGGGGCCAAGGCGCTGCAGGGTGAGGACTGGAAGAACCCGGTCAAGAGCGTGGTCAAGCTCGAAGTGCTCTCCGAGCGTTGAGCTGTCCGTCCGCGCGGGAATCAAATCGCGTGCCAGCGCGCTGAACGGCAGGTAGAGTGATGGTGCTGATCTGCGCGCTGGACAGCAGCAGTGTTGGACAAGTGCAGTGGATACAACTCAATAGGGGGTGATCGGTTTCGACTTGGGTCGATAGTCCCAGGTGAAGCGGGCCGAGAATCCAAGGTCAACTCGTAAATGTCCCTTGGAAACCAATAAGTGCCAAGCAAAATCGCGCACAGTTCGCTCTCGCTGCCTAAGCAGTGATCGAACGGTCAGACCGGGCGTGCCTTCGTCCCGGACCCTGGCCTCATCAAGAAGGCTTACCTACTAGAAATCGTCTGAGGATCTAGCAGGGACATCAACTGAGACTGGGCTTGTCTGCAACGCGCTGGTGCGAGTGCAGGAGCCGAGAAAACGCTGAGCCAGCTGCGCCCGGAGAAGTCCTGGTTCGTCGCTCGAGGACGCGGGTTCGATTCCCGCCACCTCCACCCCTGTGAGCAGCCCCGTCCGACTCGTCGGCCGGGGCTGAGTTGCGTCCGGGGCGTGCTTTGTCGGGGCGGACTGTCAGGGCTGGCTGGCAGACTGCGGCGCAGTCTCGAGGAGAGGCAGTTTTGAGAGAGGCAGTTTCAAGAGAGGCGGTTTCGATGACCGAATACCAAGCCGACGGCACCTTCGAGGTGGCGGCGTTCGATCAGGCCGAGGTGCCGACTGCGGTGACCATCACCACGGCGATGCAGACCGGGGTCGCCACCATGGAGAAGCGGTTTGCCGGCGACGTCGAGGGTCGTTCGGCCACGCTGTTCACCTCCGCCCGCAACGCTGACAGCGGCGCGGCCGGCTATGTCGCATTGGAGTCGTTCGAAGGCCGCCTCAACGGCCGGTCCGGCAGCTTCAACTTCGTCCATGCCGCGTCCACCCACGGCACCGACCGATACGGCGAGTTCTTCATGATCGTCGACGCCAGCGGGACCGGTGAGCTGTCCACGATCCAGGGCCGCGGCGGACTGACCGTCGACGACGACGGCACCCATCGCGTGTGGTTCGACTACTCCCTCGACGACTGAGCCCGATCAGCCCGGTCGGCCCGACCAGCCGATCCGCCGGCTCAGCGCGGTAGCCGATCGCCCCGCGCGTCGACCAGGGCCTTCGGCGCACTCAGCCGCCAGGCCTCGTACGTGAGCTCGGCCAGCTCGCGCCGCCCGATCTGCTTGAGGTAGACCACGACCCAGCCGAAGCCGCCAGCGGTGAACTGGACCTCGAAGGCGTCGGGTCGCTCGGCAACAAGAGCAAGCTGCTCGGCGACCAGTTGCTTGAGGCCGACGGTCTGCGTCGGCTCCCACAGGTAGGCGAAGTTGTGTCCGTGGACGCGGAAGGTCGAGTAGCGCGGCGTGTCGGTCCGCTGCACCTCCTCCAGCTGCTCAGCGAGGGCGATGAAGTCTCCGGTACGCGTTCCCACCCGCTCAGTCTGACCGGTGCCCCCGACAGATTCCTGGCCGATTGGCCGGGAATGGAACACTTCCGGACATGACTGTCATCGAGATCGACGGGCTCACGCAGCCTGTGGCCAGCAACCGCGAGCTCTGGTCCTCCGTCGTCGCCGGCGGTCCTGCGTGACCTACCTGCCGCCGCTGCGTGATCCCGTCCGGAGCATCGGGCGCCGCACCTTCGACTTCGATCGGCAGATCGTGGTGATGGGAATCGTCAACCGGACACCGGACTCGTTCTTCGACCGCGGAGCCACCTTTGCCTTGGACCGGGCGGTCGAGGCCTCGGTCGCCGCGGCGGCCGCGGGCGCCGGCTGGATCGACATCGGCGGCGTACCCTTCTCCCCGGACACCCCTGACGTCGGCGAGGACGAGGAGATCGACCGGGTGGTGCCGGTCGTTGCCGCAGTCAGCGCGGCCAACGACATCGCGATCTCGGTCGACACCTTCCGCCCCGAGGTCGCCGTCCGGAGTATCGCGGCCGGTGCTGCGGTGATCAACGACACGACCGGGCTTCATGATCACGACCTGGCCCGGGTGGTGGCCGACTCGACCGCGACTCTGGTGATTACCCACAGCAAAGCCCAACCCCGCAAGCATTTCCCGCGCCCGACCTATGACGATGTGGTGCTCGAGGTGAAGTCGTTCCTGGCCGATCGGGTCCAGCTCGCGCTGGATCTGGGGGTGGCTGAAGCCAAGATCATCATCGACCCGGGGCATGACCTGAACAAGAACACCCGCCACACGCTCGAGCTGACCCGTCGACTGAGCGAGATCGCTGATCTAGGGATCCCGTTGCTCGCCGCGGTGTCGAACAAGGACTTCATCGGCGAGGCAACCGATCTCGACAAGCCCCAGCGGATGCCGCCGTCGATCGCCGCCGCGACGATCTGTGCCCTGAACGGCGCCCGGATCCTCCGCATGCACGATGTGGCGGCCTCGGTCGCCGCGGCCACGATGGTCGAGGCGGTGCTCGGGCTCCGGGAGCCCGCGTACGAGCGGCACAACCTGAGCTGACCGTGACCTGCCGATAGTGTCAGCCCGCCAAACTACGCTGACGCCATGACGGTGTCGGAACGCGAACGGGTGCTGGCCCTGGCGCCAGACCCGGGCTCCCGGATCGCCGCCGCCACGCTCGCCAGCAGCTCGGCCTGGTCCGACACCGGCCGCTCGTCCGACGCGGGTCCGCGGGTCCTCTGGGGTCAGTGCCGAGGCAGTGGGTCCCGGCCATACCTCACGGCCGTGGTGCTGGATGAAGCGCCCGCGTACTCCTGCACCTGCCCGAGCCGGAAGTTTCCCTGCAAGCATGCGCTGGCCCTGGTGCTGCGGGACGTCGCCGCTCCACTGACCGCCGGGGAGCCGCCGCCGTACGCGGCGGAATGGCTCAGGCGACGGGCTGACCGTTCGGATCGCCCGGCGACAGAGCCCCGGCCGCCGGGAGAGTTGGCCGATCCGGACGGAGCCGCCAAGCGCGCCGCGCTCCGCGCCGAACGGGTGGCCGGCGGCCTCGACGAGCTGGACCGCTGGCTGCACGACCAGATCCGCGGCGGCCTGGCCGGACTGGAACGGGCCGGCTATGGCCCGTTCGAGACCATCGCGGCGCGCATGGTGGACGCCCAGGCGCCCGGCGTGGCGAGCCTGCTCCGGTCATTGCCGGGGGAGATCGCGGGCGAGGGCTGGCCGGCTCGACTGCTCGACCAGTTCGGTCTGTTGCACCTGCTGATCCAGGCGCACCGGAGCCTGGATCGACTCGAGCCCGGGCTGGCCTCGACCGTCCGATCGCGGATTGGTTATCCGGTGGCCAAGGACGACGTGATCAGTCGGCCTGGAGCGCTCGACCACTGGCTGGCGCTGGGGGTGGTCGACACCGTCGAGTACCGGTTGGAGAGCCGGCGGGTCTGGCTGTACGGCGCCGAGTCGGAGCGCTGGGCCATGCTCTTGTCCTTCGCGCCGCCGGGCGGCTTCCTTCCCGCCGAAGCCGAGGCCGGGGACCAGTTGCACGCGCGGCTGCACTTCTATCCCGGCTCCGGTCAGGTCCGGGCGTTGGTCGGCGCCCGGACGAGCACGACGAAGCCACCGAGCTATCCCGTCGGCCGTTCGCTCGCTGTCATCCAGCAGCACTTCGCCGGGCTGCTCGCCGCCGACCCGTGGGCGACAAGGATGCCGTGCGCCCTGGCCGCTGCGCCGATCCGAGGAGACCGGACGACCGATTCGTGGCGACTGCGGGATGCGGAAGGGGCGACCTGCGACATCGTCGGGCTGATGGATGATCCCTGGCTGCTGCTGGCCTGCTCCGGCGGCGATCCCATCAACCTCTTCGGCGAATGGTCACCCCGAGGCTTCCGCCCGCTCAGTGTGCTCCCGGGTGATCGAGGGGTCGGATTCTCCACCGTGGCGCTCGGCCCCGATCACCATCGTCCGGCGGCCTGATGATCAACGACAGCGAGTTGGTCACCACGGCCCTGCTCGGCACCGATCGACGTGCGTTACCGGTGCCGGGCGACGACCCAGAACACGACCCGGCGGCCTGGTTGCTGGATCAGGCCGCACGCTCGGCCGTCGGTCGCCGGGCGGGGGTGCGGTTGCCGGTCCGGCCGCCGGTCGCGGCCGCTCCCGAGGCCATGCCGACGGTCGTCCCGCCCGCCGCGGCCCAACTGCTGTCCGGATTGCTGGCCCGGCCCGTCATCGGGTTGATCAACGCGTGGCTGCGGGCCGCGGCGGCACGGTCGTTGGGCGCCGCTCCGCAGCACTGGCCCGCCCTGATCAGCCTGGCGGCCCGGCAGCCCGAGCTCGACCGGTCGGCCCTGGGTCAGGTGCTCGGCCCTCGCGGGGTGTGGTTGTGCGAACAGAATCCGCAGTGGAAGCGGCTGGCGGCCGCGCTCCGCGGCCCCGCCGCCCGCCCTTCGGCGTCGGTCGCCGGCCCGACCGGACCGCCGCGGCTGATCACCCCGAAAGCGGTTCGCCAGGATCCGGAGTTGATCATGGAGGCGGCTGATCCGTGGCCGCCGGAGCTGACCGAGGCGGCCCTTCAGGTCATCGCCCGTGGCGAGCAACTGCGGCGCACGCTCGGCTATGCGATGGCGGTCGGACTGCGCATCCCCACCGCGCACTATCCGCTCATCCGGGCCGTCGCCGACCAGCAGGCGCGGAGCGACGAGGGCCTCAGCGACAGCCGGCTGGCCCGGGATGGATTGGCCGCGCTCGACCGTACGGTGTACCTCCGGCGGGAGATCGAGCACGCCTTCACCGACCATGATCATCAGGAGCAGCTGTGAGTCAAGATCAACTGCGGCCGCACGCCGAAACGGCGTTCGCCGCGGAGCTGGCGGCCCTGGCCGCGGCCGACGATCGGCCGCGGCCTCCGCGCTGGCGGTTGTCGCCGTGGGCCGTCGTGCGGTATCTGATGGGGACGACGCTGGCCGACGGCACGGTGATCCTGCCGAAGTACGTGGGATCGACCCGGCTGATGGAGGTGGCCGTCGCGACCCTGGCCACCGATCGCGCCCTGCTGCTCCTCGGGGTGCCGGGCACGGCCAAGTCGTGGGTCTCGGAGCATCTCGCCGCCGCCATCTCCGGCAACTCCACCCTCCTCGTCCAGGGTACGGCGGGCACGGTTGAGGAAGCCATCCGCTACGGCTGGAACTATGCCCGGCTGCTGGCCGAGGGTCCGAGCCCACTCGCCCTGGTGCCTTCCCCGGTGATGGTGGCCATGCGCACCGGAGCAATCGCCCGCATCGAGGAACTGACGCGGATCCCCGCCGAGGTGCAGGATGCGCTGATCATGATCCTGTCGGAGAAGACGCTGCCGATCCCCGAGTTGGGCGACGAAACCCAGGCCATCAAGGGATTCAACGTCATTGCCACGGCGAACGATCGGGACAAAGGCGTCAACGAGCTCTCCTCGGCCCTGCGGCGACGGTTCAACACAGTGGTGCTCCCGCTCCCGGCCAGCGAGGAGGACGAGGTCGCCATCGTCACCCGCCGGGTCGCCGATCTCTCGTCAGCGCTGGAGCTGCCGCCGGTGCCCCCGGCCATCGAGGAGATCCGCCGGGTGGTCCGGGTCTTCCGTGAGCTGCGATCCGGGGTGACCGAGGACGGTCGGACCAAGATCAAATCACCTTCCGGCACCCTGTCCACCGCGGAGGCGATCTCGGTGATCTCCGGAGGTATCGCGTTGTCGACGCACTTCGGCACCGGCGTCCTCCGACCGGAGGACATTGCCGCCGGCATCGTCGGCTCGGTGATCAAGGACCCGGTGGCCGACCAGGTCGCCTGGAGCGAGTATCTGGAGATCGTCGTCCGCGACCGCGACGGCTGGTCAAGTTTCTACAGTGCTTGTCGTGATGTCTCCTAACCTCGACGGGGCTTGTCGTGATGTCTCCTAACCTACGGCTTCGTGATCTTGGGGCTTGTCGAGATGTCTCCTAACCTCGACGGGGCCTGTCGAGATGTCTCCTGACCCGGATCCGGCGCCCGCTGATCCGCGGGTCGAGGTGTACGGGATCCGGCACCACGGACCGGGGTCGGCCCGATCGTTGGTCGCGGCGCTGGAGGAGTTCCAGCCGGACGTGGTGCTGATCGAGGGTCCGGCGGACGCGGATCCGCTGGTGCGGTGGGTGCTGGCGGCGGGGATGGAGCCGCCGATCGCGCTCCTCGCGTACGCGCCGGATCAGCCGAAGATCGCTGCCTTCTGGCCGTACGCGAGCTTCTCGCCGGAGTGGCAGGCGATGGTCTGGGCCGCCCGGCGCACCGTCGAGACCGTCTTCTGCGACCTGCCGGCCGCTATGGTCCTCGCCCCGCGGAGCCGGACGTTGCTGGACGACGTTGATCATGACGACGATCAGGACCCTGCGCCCGAATCCGTCTCGCCCACGGCCCGCCAAGCCGTGGTCCACGATCCGCTCGGCGCCTTGGCCGCCGCAGCCGGCTACGACGACGCCGAGCGCTGGTGGGAGGACCTGGTGGAGTCCCGGCTCGACGGATCCTCCCCGTTCCCGATGATCACCGAGGCGATGGCCGAGCTCCGGCCATCGATCGGCTCCGGGTTCGAGTCGAGGGGACCGGCCGACCTGACCGAGCAGCGCCGCGAGGCGTACATGCGCCAAACCATCCGGACTGCGCTCAAGCGCGGCCGGCGGCGGGTGGCGGTGGTCTGCGGGGCCTGGCACGCCCCGGCGCTGGTCGGGCCGCTGCCCCCGATGGCCCACGACGCCAAGATCCTGCGCGGTACGCCGAAGCGCAAGGTCCGGCTGACCTGGGTGCCGTGGACGCACGAGCGGCTCGGCACCGCGGCGGGCTACGGCGCCGGGGTGACGTCGCCGGGCTGGTACCACCACTTGTGGAGCGCACCCGACCAACCGATCGCCCGCTGGCTGACCAAGGTGGCTCACGCCCTGCGGCAGCGCGATCTGCAGACCTCCAGCGCCCACGTGATCGAGGCGGTGCGGCTCGCCGAGACCCTGGCCAGCCTCCGCGGGCGTCCGCTCGCCGGTCTGACCGAAGTCACCGAGGCCACGCGGGCCGTGCTCTGCGACGGCGACGAGGTGGCCGTCCGCTATGTCACCGACCACCTGGTGGTCGGCCAGGTGTTGGGGTCGGTCAGCGCGGAGGTGCCGACCGTGCCGCTGGAGGCTGACCTGATCGCCACCTGTCGGCCGTTGCTGATCAGGCGCGAAGCCACCCCGAAACGACACGACCTCGACCTTCGCCGCTCGATCGATCAACTGCGGTCGCGACTGTTTCACCGGCTGCGGCTGCTCGACCTCGACTGGATCCAACCCGCCGAGAGCACGGTCCAGGGCACTGGAACCTTCCGCGAGACCTGGGAGTCCCGCTGGCAGCCCGAGTACGCCGTGTCGATCGTCGAGGCGGCGGTCTGGGGGACGACTGTCGAATCGGCGGCCACCGCCCGGGTGGCCCGGATCGCCGAGCGGGGCAGTCTTCTGGAGCTGACCGTGGCCGTCGAACGTTGCCTGCTGGCCCAGCTGCCCGACGCCTTGGACAAGCTGCTCACCGTGCTGGCCGATCGGGCGGCGCTCGACGCCGACGTGGTGCATCTGATGGAAGCTCTGCCGCCGCTGGCGCGGGCCCAGCGCTATGGCGACGTCCGGGGCACCGACACCGCGGCGCTCGGCGAGGTCGCGGAGGTCCTCGTGCTGCGGATCTGCGCCGGCCTGCCCCGGGCGGTCGCCGGGTTGGACGACGACGGGTCGGTGGCCATGCGGCGCCGGATCGACCAGGTCAGCGCGGCGATCGGCCTGCTCTCCGAAGTCGACGGTCCGACCCAGTTGCGGGACCGCTGGCTGGCCACCCTCCGGTCCATGGTCGACCGCACCGACCTGGCCGGCGTGCTCGTGGGGCGCGTCGTCCGCCTGCTGGTCGACGCCGAACAGCTGGACGACGTCGCGATCAGGGTCGAGCGGGCGCTCTCGCACGGCGTCGAGGCCCAGGCCAAGGCCGGTTGGGTCGACGGGTTCTTCGCCGACGGGGCGTTGTTGCTGATCCACGATGCCGAGCTGCGGCGGTTGCTCGAGGGTTGGGTCGCCGGTCTGCACGAGACGGAGTTCGTCGAGCTGTTGCCGCTGGTCCGCCGGACCTTCGGCACGTTCAGTCCGGCCGAACGGCGGAGCCTGGCCGGGCGGATCGCCGCGCGCGATGATCAGAGCCCGGAAGTCGCCACCGATGATCTCGACCCGGAGCGGGTCGCCATCGCCCTCGGCACGGTCGAGTTGATCCTGTGTGGCGCACGATGACCACCGACGATCGGTTGCGGCGTTGGCGTTTGCTGCTGGGGGAGGCCGCCGACGAGCCGCTCGGCGCCGGTCTCAGCCGATCCGAGCAGGAGATGGACCGCGCGCTCGCGGCGCTCTACGAACCGGGCGAGGACGAGGGCAGCGGCCGCCGGCCCCGCGGGGGACTCGGCGCCTCGGCTCCGCGGGTCGCGAAGTGGCTCGGTGACATCCGGACCTACTTCCCGACCAGTGTCGTGCAGATCATGCAGCGGGACGCGATCGAACGGCTTGATCTGACCTCGATGCTGCTGGAGCCCGAACTGCTCGATTCGGTCCAACCCGATGTTCACCTGGTCGGCACGCTGGTCAGTCTCAACCAGGTGATGCCCGAGACGACCCGTCGGACCGCCCGGCTGGTCGTGGGCCAGGTCGTCGCCGAGATCGAGAAGCGGGTCGCCAGCAAGACCCGGGAAGCGGTCAACGGGGCGGTCAGCCGGGCCAACCGCACCCGACGTCCGCGACCGCGCGACATCGACTGGAACGCCACGATCCGGCGCAACCTCGATCACTACCTTCCCGCTCAGCGCACGATCGTGCCCGAGCGCCTGGTCGGCTACGGCCGCCGGGCCAACGCCCTCGGCAAGGACGTGGTGGTGGCCATCGACCAGTCCGGTTCGATGGCGGAATCGCTGGTGTACGCCGCCGTCTTCGGGGCCACGCTGGCCTCGATCCGTTCGGTGCGGACCTCGCTGATCGCGTTCGACACCGAGATCGTCGATCTGACCGACAAGCTGTCCGACCCGGTCGAGGTGCTGTTCGGCTGCCAGCTCGGCGGCGGCACCGACATCAACCGAGCGATCGCGTACGCGCAACAACTGATCAGCCGGCCGACGGAATCGATCTTCGTGCTGATCTCGGACCTGTACGAAGGGGGGATCGTCGCCGACATGCTGCGCCGGGTGGCCGAACTCCTGCGCAGCGGCGTCACGGTGATCGTGCTGCTGGCGCTGTCGGATGCGGGGGCGCCCGCCTACCACCATGATCATGCGGCGGCGCTGGCCGAGCTCGGCGTGCCCGCTTTCGCCTGCACGCCCGACCAGTTTCCCGACCTGTTGGCGGTCGCGCTCGGCCGGGGCGACATCGGTCTCTGGGCGGCGAACACCGCCGCCATCAACGCCGCCGTTCGCTGACCGGCTGATCTTTATGTACGGAAGGCTTTGCTCGCGTTACGAACAGATTGCCGCGTGAGAGGATCGCCACTGTGAGCGCCGTCCCCTCTGTGTCCTACTCGATCACTGTCCGGCTGGAGGTCCCCGCCGGCGGGGCTTCGGTCAGCCAGCTGACTACCGCGGTGGAGCAGGCAGGTGGGGCGATCACCGCGCTGGACGTCACGGCCTCGGGTCACGAGCGATTGCGGATGGACGTGACCTGCGCCGCCCGGGACACCGAGCACGCCGACCAGCTGGTCGCGGTGATGCGGGAGGTGCCGGGTGTGGTGATCGGCAAGGTCAGCGACCGGACGTTCCTGATGCACCTCGGCGGCAAGATCGAGATGAACTCCAAGCATCCGATCCGCAACCGCGACGACCTGTCGATGATCTACACCCCGGGCGTGGCCCGGGTCTGCCTGGCGATCGCCAAGAACAAGGAAGACGCCCGGCGTCTGACCATCAAACGCAACAGCATCGCGGTGATCACCGACGGCTCGGCCGTGCTGGGCCTCGGCAACATCGGCCCGGAGGCGGCCCTGCCGGTGATGGAGGGCAAGGCCGCGCTGTTCAAGCGGTTCGCCGACATCGACGCCTGGCCGTTGTGCCTGGACACCCAGGATGTAGACGAGATCGTCACCGTGGTCAAGGCGGTGGCGCCGGGCTTTGCCGGCATCAACCTGGAGGACATCTCGGCGCCGCGGTGCTTCGAGGTCGAGCGCCGGTTGCGGGAGCTGTTGGACATCCCGGTCTTCCACGATGATCAACACGGCACCGCCATCGTGGTGGTCGCCGCGCTCTACAACGCGTTGCGGGTGGTGAGCAAGAACATCGCCGACGTCCGGATCGTCATGTCGGGCGCCGGCGCCGCCGGCACCGCGATCATCAAGCTGTTGTTGTCGGCGGGCGCCCAGCATGTCGTGGTGTCCGACATCGACGGCGTCGTGCACCGCGACCGCGAGGGACTGGTCGGCGAACTGGCCTGGCTGGCCGAACACACCAATGCCCTCGGCGTGACCGGCTCGTTGAAGGAGGCCGTGGTCGGGGCCGACGTCTTCATCGGCGTCTCCGCGCCCAACCTGTTGAACGGTGACGACATCGCCGGCATGGCCGACGATTCGATCGTCTTCGCGCTGGCCAATCCTGACCCGGAGGTCGATCCGGCGGAGGCGACCAAGCACGCGGCCGTGGTGGCCACCGGTCGCTCCGACTTCCCGAATCAGATCAACAACGTGCTGGCCTTTCCCGGCGTCTTCCGGGGCCTGCTCGATGCGCAATCGGCCGAGATCACCTCGACCATGTTGCTGGCGGCCGCCAAGGCCCTGGCCGGGGTGGTGACCGACGCCGAGCTCAATGCCGCGTACATCATGCCCAGCGTGTTCCACGCCGACGTGCACGGAACGGTCGCCGCGGCCGTCCGACGCGCCGCCGGAGGGCCCGTGGAGCTGCCGACCGACACCGAAGTCGTCATTTAATGAGGGCATGACGCCTTCCGCCCGGCCGAGAGGACGCGGTATCACCTCGCCGCGCGTGCGTCAGGTGCTGATCGTCGCGGCGGTGGCGGCCGTGCTGCTCCAGCTCTGGGGGCTGTATCGGCCCTCCAGTCCGCCTTCGCCACCGTGGTTTCCGTACGCGGACAAGTTCGAGCACGCCGGCGGCTTCGCCCTGCCGGTCGCGTTCATCCTGATCGTGGCCTGGCTCGGTGGCGCTTTCGGAGTTCGGTACCTTCTCACGGTGATGATGATCTTCGGCGCGCACGCGGTGGTGAGCGAGATCATCCAGCACACGTTCTATGCGGCACGGACCGGTGACCCGTTCGATGTGTTGGCCGACTGGTGCGGTATCGCCCTGGGCGTCCTGGTCTTCGTGATCATCTCCCGGCGGACCGCCGACTCCGGGCGGCCGGGCCGACCGGGATGAGCACTCCTCAGCCTCGACCGGGCAACGTGCTCATCGCCAGCGTGCTGCTCGCCGACGGCGTGTTCAACCAGACGGTGGTGCTGGTGCTCGACAACGACGAGGACGGATCGCTGGGGGTGATCCTGAACGAGATCTCCCAGACCCCCCTGGACGCGGTACTGCCGGACTGGGTCGGCACGGTGTCCAAGCCGCGGCTGCTGTTCCACGGTGGTCCGGTCTCCCCGAACGGCGCGATCTGCCTGGCCAGCATCGCGGTCCGGGGCGAGGAACCACCCGGCTGGCGGCCCCTTTTCGACACCGTCGGACTGCTGCATCTGGACACCCCGATCGAGATCGTGGCCGGGGCGTACCAGGATCTGCGGATCTTCGCCGGCTATGCCGGGTGGGGTGCGGGCCAGCTCGAGTCGGAGATCGAAGAAGGCATGTGGCATGTAGCTCCGGCCGAGTACGCCGACGTCTTCGGTGACCGGCCCCTTGAGCTCTGGCGCAGCGTGCTCCGCCGGCAGAAGTCGGAGGTGGCGTTGTTCTCCACCTGGCTGGAAGATCCGGACCTGAACTAGCCCGAACTAGCCCGACCGTCGCCCGGCCCTCCTACAGCTGGCCGGCCTTTTTCAGCGACAGATAGTGATCGGCCAGATCGGGCGCGAATCGCCCGGGCGGCGACTGCACCACCGAGATGCCGAGATTGCGCAGATCCCGGACCGTACGCGCGCGACGCATCCGGTCCGCCTCCGCGGCCGCGGCGGCGTAGACCTGACCGACGTCGTCGCGTCCGACCGCCAGCTCGTCGGTCCGGGGGTCGGACACCGAGGCGATGACGATCTTGTGCTTGCGGCGCAACGGCCCGAGCACCGGC
Source organism: uncultured Actinomycetota bacterium (assembly GCA_963731295.1). GTDB lineage: Bacteria > Actinomycetota > Actinomycetes > Propionibacteriales > Propionibacteriaceae > Microlunatus. The sequence goes on along the minus strand of CAVSUP010000001.1, from coordinate 897,478 downwards.
ACGAGGCCTTCGCTGATGGCCGCCTCGTCCAGTCCGGTCAAGATCACGATCAACGAGCGGTGCGCCGCGCGCTGGGCGATCTCGGTGACCAGTTCGCGGTGATCGGTTTCGACCAGGATCGGCTCGACACCGGCCATCGCGTTGACGAAGGAGGGCAGCACTTCGGCCGTCGACTTGCGCAGCACACTGGCGCGCACGTCGCGATCGGCGATCAGCAGATCGACCCGGTCACCGGCCCGGGAGGCGAGCGCCGCGAGCAGCAGGGCAGCGTCCATCGAATGGTCGAGCTTGGGTTGGTCGCCGACCCGACCGGCCGAGGTCCGCCCGGAGTCCAGCACGATCAGCACGTGCCGGTCGCGTTCGGGCCGCCAGGTCCGCACCACCACCGTGGTCGAGCGCGCGGTGCCCCGCCAGTCGATGGAGCGCACGTCGTCGCCCGGCACGTATTCGCGCAGGCTGTCGAACTCGGTGCCCTGGCCGCGTTGGAGGATCGTCGAGCGCCCGTCGAGTTCGCGGAGCCGAGCCAGCCGGCTCGGCAGATGCTTGCGGGAGTTGAACGGGGGCAGGGCGCGGATCGTCCAGGGTGCGCTGAGCTCGGCCTGCCGTCCGGCCACGCCCAATGGCCCGAGGGCCCTGATCACCACCGGTCCGGCCGCTCGGTCACCGCGCCGGGTCGGCCGGAGGGTGAGGTCGAGCTGCCGTCGTTGGCGGCCGGGAATGCTCACCCGCTGCACGCCGTTGCGGGCACCGGCCGACGGCGTCCAGGCATTGCGCACCGTGCCGTTCAGCGTGCGGGTGCCGGTATTGGTCAAGATCAACTGGGTCTGCGCCGGCTCGCCCAACCGGACCGACGTGTCGCCGCTGCGACGCACCTGAACCTTGCGTGGCGCCGGCCCCAGCACGATGTCCGCGATGATCACCAGCACCAGGACGGCCGTGGCGATCAGCACGGCCCACCAACTGGCGGTGATCACCACGGCCAGCACGCTGAGCGCCGCCAGGACGCCCGCCCGCCAGGTCAGGACCATGATCAGTTCCGGTCGATGATCAACGCGGCACGGGAACCGTGGCGAGGATCGACTCGATCACCGAATCGGTGGTCACGCCCTCGAGCTCGGCCTCAGGCCGAAGCGCGACCCGATGCCGCAAGGTCGGAAACGCGAGCGCCTTCACGTCGTCGGGCGACACGTAGTCGCGGCCGGACAGCCAGGCCCAGGCCCGTGCCGTCCGCATGATCGCCGTCGCGCCGCGGGGGGAGACGCCGAGTTGCAGGGACGGCGACATCCGGGTCGCCCGCACCACATCGACGATGTACGCGAGCACCTGCGGGTGGATGATCACCGCGCTGAGTTCGCGGCGCGCTTGCACGAGGTCGGCCGCCCCCGCCACCGGGGTCAGGCCGGCCGCATCGAGGTCGTGCGGATCGAAGCCGCGCGCGTGCCGGTTCAACACCTCGATCTCCGCGTCCCGTTCCGGCAGGTCGATCCGGATCTTCATCAGGAAGCGGTCGAGTTGCGCCTCGGGCAAGGGGTAGGTCCCCTCGTACTCCACCGGATTCTGGGTCGCGGCGACGATGAAGGGGTCCGGCAGCGGTCGCGGGGTGCCGTCGACCGTGACCTGGCGTTCCTCCATCGCCTCCAGCAGGGCGGCCTGCGTCTTGGGCGGCGTCCGGTTGATCTCATCGGCCAGCATCAGGTTGGTGAAGACCGGGCCCTCGCGGAAGGTGAACTGGGCGGTCCGGGAGTCGTAGATCAACGAGCCGGTGATGTCACCCGGCATCAGGTCGGGGGTGAACTGCACTCGCTTGGTCTCGATCTGCAGAGCCTTGGAGAAGCTGCGGACCAGCAGCGTCTTCGCCGTTCCGGGCACCCCCTCCAGCAACACGTGACCGCGGCAGATGAGCGCGATCACCAAGGAGGTGACGGCCGCATCTTGACCCACGACGGCTTTGCCGACCTCGCTGCGCAGCGCGCTCAGCGCGGTCCGGGCGGGCGACTGCGGTGCGGCCGACTGGGTGGGGGCGTACCCCGGGATGTTCGTCACAGCTGGCGAGCCTCCTGCTCGAGTTGATCAAGGTCTCTGGCCAGCGCGACCAGTTGATCATCGGTGGTGGGGAAGGGGCCGAACAAGATGCGTCGCACCTGGCCGGTGTCGCGGCCGGTGCGGGTGGCGACCGCCGCGCTGAGCGCGAGCTCGTCGTCGGCCTGGCCGAAGGATCGCCCGAGCCGCTGACGAGCGCCGGCCCGGAGGGACCGGGCCGCACGGTCGTAGGCGTTCAGCCGGTAGTAGAGCCGGCCATGCCCCTCGACCGTCTCGGCGGCCCGGACCCGGACCGGGAGCTGCTCGCTGATGATCGGTCCCAGCCGCCGACCGCGCCAGATGCCGACGACGACCAGGGCGAGGAACGCCTGGACCACGCCGATCTGCCACCACGGCGGCAGCAGGCGGGGCTGGCTGTCGGGGGCGGCTTCCGCATCGCCGCCCTCCGTCGCCATCAGCCAGACCAGTTTGGGTTGCGAGCCGAAGACGGCGAGGGCGAGAGCGGCGTTGCCCTCGAGCCCGAGCTCGCGGTTGCTGATCCCGCCGGCCAGCAACTGGAGCTGTCGGCCGTTCGGGGCGGTGAAGCCGGCATAGGCGTAACCGCCGTCCACGGTGGGATAACAGGAGAAGTCGGCCGGGCCGGTGGGCTGATAGCCGGCGCGCGGATCGCCGAACTGCACCGAGCCCGCTCGTACCGCGGCGTCGACCCCACAGTCCGGCCCGAAGGTCCCTGACGCCGGCGTGGTGCCCTGCGCCCTGACTTCGAAGGCGCGGAGGGCGATCGTGTTCGGCCGGAGCAGCACGGTCCGGTCCGTGCCACCCGCGAGCAGCTGGGCCGCCTGATCCACGGTGAGTCGATCGGCGTTGGCCACGACCACCGTGCTGCCCGGTCCGGACTCGCGTACGGCCACGGTCAGCCGGTCGGTCGTGATCAACTCGACCCCCGCGTCCGTCAGCAACTGGCCCAGGGCGCCCGCGCCGGTCGGCGTCGGTGATTGTGGGTCGTCGGCCTGGCGCCGTCCGGCGCTGCCGAGCACGACCAGCATCGCGGCCGTCACGATGGCGGCGACCAACAGCGCGCCGATGAGCATCCGGACGCCGCGACGGTGGAGAAAGGCTCCTCGCCGTCGGCGGGCCGACACCTCCGGCCCCGCGGTCATCGGCGCGCCTCGGCCGGCGCGCTGTCCGCGGCGAGATCGACTCGATCGGCGGCCCGGGTCACCCGGTCATCCAGCTCGACCATCCGCTGGTACGCCGCACTGTCGGCCGGACGCTCCCCGTAGACCACCGCATTGAAGCTCTCGGCGCCCACCCGCAGCACATCCCGGCAGTCCGGCAGCACCTTCGAGGCGGAATAGGCGGCCTCGGTCGCCGTTCGCGCCGGCCGGACGTCCAAGATGGTGCGCACTTCCAGCTCACGGACCATGGCCCGGAACCGATCGCGTACGGCGGCCGTCCAGTCACCCTGCTCGGCGAACTGGGCGGCGAGACCGCGGTAGTTGCTGGCCGGGACGCTGGAATCGAGTTGCAGGGACGCGCCGGCCGTTCGTCGTTTCCAGCGCGGAAGTCCGACCCGCCAGACGATCAGTCCGATGGCCACCAGCAGCACGACCACGGCGAGCACGAAACCCCAGTTGATGCCGCCTCCCGAGGACTGCCGGACCCGGGACAGTCCCAACCAGAGGTCGACCAGCCGTTGGATCAGTCGGTCCGCCTGGCTGGCCAGATCGGACACCCATTCCGGCGTGCCGCCGTACTTGGCCTTGGCCAACTCGTCGAGCGCGCGCTGCCGCGCCTCGTCGCGTCCGATCTGGACCGGGATCTCCAGTGGAAGCAACCAGCCGCTCATCGGGTCCCAGATTCTGGCTGGAGGGGTCCGGGACCGATCGGTGGCGGCTGGTAGATCACGGGTGGCGCGGACGGCTGGGGGATGGGCACGCAGTCGAAGCGCATGGCCAGATCGAGACCCTCCCGGCGCATCCGGAGATCCAGATACAGCAAGGACTGGACGGCGGCGGCGTACGCCAGGATCGCCGACATCGCCACCAACACCGAGACGGCCGAGACCGAGAAGATCGTCCACGGATTGCTCAGCACCGCAGCGAGATCAGCGTTGATCGCCCGGGCGAACAGCACCAGGATGGCAATGGAGCCGATCCCGATCAGCGCCACGAGGCCGAGACAGATCGCCACCAGTCCGCCGTAGATCAGCGCGACCCGCACCAGGTTCTGCTTGCCCACCAGGCGGACCGACCGCTCGAAGGCCGTGATCACCGTGGTCGGCTTGGCCGGCTTGCCGATCCAGCCGGGAGCCTGCCTGCTCTCGGTCGCCAGCGCCGGCACGGTGAGCGACAGATAGCCGTACGCCACGGCCATGACCAGGTAGGTGAGCACCGAGAGCGCCGACAGCAGGACGATCTGGATGGTCTCGTCGTTGACCCCGGACGCGATGAGACCGAAGGCCGCCGCGTAGAAGGCGACACTCAGCACCGACTGGACGACGCTGACCGCCAGGGCCTGCAGCAGGGAAAGGCCGAGAACCGGCCAGAACAGGTGCAGTGAACTGCGCAACGTCGCCCTGGTCACCGAGGGGGCGAAGCCCTCCCCGAGCACGGTCTGCAGACTGACGCGCGACAGCACAGCCGTCATCCAGACCAGGAACTGCTGCAGCACGAGCAACCCCAGCAGGCCCATCGAGACGACCAGCACCCACTGGGCGGTCCGCGACGTGCTGTTGCCGAGCAGCACCCAGAGGCCGACCCCGATCAACACGTACGCGGCCGTGCCGCCGGCGACCACCAGGGGCAGCCCGACCATCAACCGCACGTTGCGGCGGACGATCAGGAAACCGCCGTCGAGGATTTCTCCGATGGTCAGCGGCCGGAGCGGGATCAGCGCGGTGCGGGACGCGTCGAGCACCGGCGGTCGACGGGGGCGTCCCAGTCCCGTCATCGATATCCCCGCCACCGCGCAAGTGTGTCAGCTTGTCGAGCCAAAGGGGGGCGACAGGTGGGCGCGAGGCGCGCCGAATACCACACGAAAGCGCGCCGTATGGGCGGAATGCATAGGATGACGTGTCGAGCGTCGCAGGATTAGACCAAATGGGGCAGGCATTTACCTGTCGTCGGAAACATTTAAAAGTCATCGAAGGGATACCGGTGTCAGAATCGGCCAGGAATTCAGGACCGCGCAGCCGGGTGCTGGTTGTTGACGACGACGCGGCGCTGGCCGAGATGCTCTCCATCGTCCTGCGGAACGAAGGATTCGAGCCGATCTGGTGCGCCCACGGCGACAAGGCTTACCAGGCGTTCCGCGACTCCAAGCCCGATCTCGTGCTCCTCGACCTGATGCTGCCAGGACGCGACGGGGTCGACGTGTGCCGAGACATTCGCGCCGAATCGGGGGTGCCGATCGTGATGCTGACGGCCAAGACCGACACCATCGATGTCGTGGTCGGCCTGGAGGCCGGCGCCGACGACTACGTGTCGAAGCCCTTCAAGGCCAAAGAACTCATCGCCCGGATCAGGACCCGACTGCGGCGTACCGGTGGCAATGACGAAACCGACGTCGAGACACTCCGCATCGGCGACCTGTCGATCAGCGTCGACGGCCACTCGGTCAAGCGCGGAGGTCTGCCGATCCAGCTGACCCCGCTGGAGTTCGACCTGCTGCTGGCGCTGGCCCGCCGGCCGTGGCAGGTGTTCAGTCGTGAGGTGCTTCTGGAGCAGGTCTGGGGCTACCGGCATGCGGCCGACACCCGGCTGGTCAATGTGCACGTGCAGCGGCTGCGCTCGAAGATCGAGCGCGATCCCGAGCACCCGGAAATTGTGGTCACCGTGCGAGGCATCGGCTACAAAGCCGGTGAAACAGAAACCGTCTAGGCCCCTGCCGTGAGGTGCCGATCATGTCGTCGATTCTGAGGTGGCTGCGCTCGCCCCGGTGGAAGGCTCCGGCTAGCTGGTGGAAGGCTCCGGCCCGCTGGTGGTGGCGGTCCCTCCCGCTCCGGGTGGTGCTGACGGTGATGGTCGCCTCCGTGCTGGTCCTGGTGCTGGGCGGCTTCCTGCTGATGCAGCAGGCGACGATCGGCGTGCTCGACGGCAAGCAGGCGGCCGCCGAGACTGAGGCGCGACAGACGCTCAATGACGCCCAGCAGAAACTCGATGCGGCCGTGCTCACCGGTGCCACTGACACCGACAAACTGCTCCTCGACCTGGCGATCGGCTTCGCGAGCCGTTCGGGCGGCAGCGAGCAGGTCGAGATGATCATCCTGGGCAGTGGGCAGAGCATCACCGCGGGGAACGCTTCGGTGGAAAGCATTCCGGCCAGCCTGATCAAGCCGGTCACCGAGACCAAGGACCTGCTGATCACTCCGACCCGGGTGGTCTACGCGGACGGCACGAGCATCGCCGGGCTCGCGGCGGGAGCTTCGCTGGTCCTGCCGGGAGCCGCGCCCTATCAGCTGTATCTGATCTTCCCGCTGACCCAGGAGGTCGCCACCCTCGGCGTCCTGAGGTATGCGGTGGTGACCACCGGGGCAATTCTGGTGATCCTGCTGACGTTCATCGCGGCGCTGGTCAGTCGCCAGGTGGTCGCCCCGATCCGGGCGGCCCGCCGCGCGGCCGAGAGTATTGCGTCGGGCAATCTGCACGACCGGATGACCGTCCGTGGCCAGGATGATCTGGCGCGCCTCGCGACCTCGATGAACTACATGGCCGCCGAGCTGGAGAAGCAGATCACCACGCTCGAGGAGCTTTCCGCGGTCCAGCAACGATTCGTGTCCGACGTGTCCCATGAGTTGCGTACGCCGCTGACGACGGTCCGGATGGCCGCCGAGGTGCTCCATGAGGCCCGCGAGGACTTCGATCCGGTGGCGGCACGCTCGGCCGAGCTGATGCAGGCCGAGCTCGACCGCTTCGAGTCCCTGCTCACCGACCTGCTGGAGATCTCGCGCTTCGACGCCGGCGCCGCGTTGTTGAGCGTGGATGAGGTCGATCTTCGCGACGTCGTCCAACGGGTCATTTCGGCCAGCGCCCGGTTGGCCGACACCTACCATTGCGAAATCACCGTTCACGCGCCGAACAGCGCCAAGGCCCAGGTCGATGCGCGACGGATCGAGCGGATCATGCGAAACCTGCTCGTGAACGCGATCGAGCACAGCGAGGGGAATCCGATCGACATCTTGATCGAAAGTGACGAAGCCGCCGTCGCGGTGGCCGTTCGCGATCACGGGATCGGCTTCGAGGCCAACCAGGCGAAGCAGGTGTTCCATCGCTTCTGGCGGGCCGACCCGTCGCGCGCGCGCACCGTGGGCGGCAGCGGCCTTGGTCTGGCCATCGCCATGGAAGATGCCAATCTGCACGGCGGCTGGCTCACCGCGTGGGGGCGACCCGATCTTGGCGCTCAGTTCCGGTTGACGCTGCCGCGCAAGGCGGGAGCCATCCTGGAGACGTCTCCGCTGCCGTTGGTCCCGCGCGATGTCGCCGGCGCGTTGGCGGCCCGGTCGGACAGCTTCGACAGTTCCGACGGGTCGGCGCCGGCGAATGACGCCGACCGAGACTCCGAAGGGCTCGATGCCGCGCCGCGGCCGGGTCAGACTCCGGTCGGTACGGCATGAGGTCGGTCCGGCGCAGAGGGCCACTTACCAGCGTCGTGCTCCTCGTGGTCGGGACGTTCCTCGGCCTGGCGGGCTGTGTGGCCATACCCACCATCGGCCCGATCGAGCGCGTCGGAGGCCAGCAACCGGCCTGCCAGAACTGTGTCAACGTCGAGGTCGCGCCGCCCGCCATCGGCGCCGGTCCGGGCCAGATCGTGAAGGGGTACCTGCGGGCCACTTCGAACTTCCAACCCGGCTATTCCGTGGCCCGGCAATTCCTGACCAAGACTGCTCGGGAGACCTGGAGCCCGGAGGGCCTGGTCCTGATCTACAAAGATCAGCCGGTGGCGAAACAAGACACCGTGACCCTGCGCGGCCCACTGGTCGGCACGTTGGGCGAAGACCGGACGTTCCGGGCCGGTGGAGAACAGCGGATCGGCGTCACCTTCAAGCTGGAGAAGGAGAACGGGGAATGGCGCATCAGCAATCCGCGGAAAGGGCTCGTCGTATCCGAGTATTCGTTTCGCACCTTCTACAAGCCTTATGACCTCTACTACGTCGGCAACGGAGTTTCCCTGGTTCCTGACCCGATCTATCTGCCGGCGCTGAGGAGTCCGCAGAACGTCGCGTCCGCGCTGGTCAATGCCTTGCTGGCCGGGCCGTCGCGGTGGTTGGCGCCGGCGGTGCGGAGCGCGATCCCGACCGACACCACGCTGAGCGTCAACTCGGTGACGATCACCGACGGCGTGGCCGACGTGCCGCTGAGTGAAAGCATGCTCGCCCTGACCGACGCGGAACGGTCGCTGGTCGCCGCCCAGGTCGTGTACACGTTGAAGCAGGCCGGCATCGGCATCAAAGGCGTGGTGATCAGGGTCAACGACCAGAAGCTGCGGATGCCTGGCGGTGATCCGAACAGTCAGGTGATCAGCATCGACGCGGTGCCCCATGAGATGGAGCCGCTGTCCTTCGTCTCCGGTGACCAGTTGTACGCCGTGCGGGCAACGGGCAGCGGTGCTGCCGTGCAACGAGTGGTCAGCAATGACGACGCTCCCAGCTTCGAAGCGATCACCAACGACGTCGGGGACGGGCGGTACTCGGTGAACTCGCTCGCGGTCTCCGTAGCTGACACCGATATCGCCGTGGTGACCGATGGCCGGACCGTTGTACGCCGCGCGCCCACCCGGGGGGGCCAGGCCCAGAAGGTGGCGCTCAAGGCGACCGAGCTGTTGCGACCGCAGTTCACCCGCTACGGGGAGCTCTGGATGATCGGGCAGCAGGGGGGGCAGCAACACATCTGGATGATGGTCGGCAAGAGCCTCGACGAGATCAAAGCTCCACCCCTTTCCGGCGGCACCATCCTGGCCTTCCGCATCTCGCCGGACGGCACCAGGATGGCTCTGATCCGCAAGGTGAAGGACGCGTATCAACTGGGTTTGGCCCGCATCACCCGAGTCGATGGCAAGGTGATGGTCGACGGGTGGCGGACGCTCGACATCGCCCTGGGCATGTCCTCGTCGGACGTCCAGCGACTCGTCGACGTCGTGTGGATCGATCCGACCGACCTGCTGGTGCTTGGTCGCCCGAACAAGGACGCGGCGATCGTGCCCTACCGGATCTCCGAGGATGGGTCACGGGTCACCTCGGAAGGCGAATCGGAGAATTGGGGCGCCAAAGAGCTCGCGGTCCTGATCCGCAACCAGAGCGCCATCGTCGTCGGTACGGGCGGACAGACCTGGAAGGACGACGGCAGCAACTGGGTGCCCTATGTAGATGGCGTGGTCACTGTCGCCTACCCGGGCTGAGTCGTGAATCGCTGGCTGTCCGCGGCGGCCGATCTGCTCCTGGGTGCCAGTTGCCACGGCTGCGGCGCGCCCGGCTGGGGAACCTGTCCTCGGTGCCTGCGCCAATTGGCCGAGTGGCGGCCAGGCCGTACTGTTCCGGATCCATGTCCGGACGACTTCCCGTTGACCGTCAGCTCGGCCCCCTATGCCCAGCCGCTGCGGCAGCTGATCAACGCGCACAAGGAGCGACAGGCCCTGGCCCTGACCACCCTGCTCGGTGATCGGCTCGCGCTGAGTGTGCTCCGGCTGTTGACGGAGGTCGCGTACGAGCCGGGGCACCCGGTCGTCCTGGTTCCGGTCCCATCGGCCGGCCGAGCCGTCCGGGAGCGGGGCTTCGACGCCACTGCGGCCATGGCCGGGCGCGCCGCACGGCGATTGTCGGCTCGCCATCCGGCACGGACCCGGTGCGTCCTGGAGCAGGTCGCCGGCGTCCGCGATCAGTCCGGGCTGGATGCGCGCGGCCGCCAACAGAACCTCGCCGGCGCGTACCGGATCCGAGGTCGGATCGCTGAGGGGCCGGTGATCGTGGTTGATGACCTGGTCACTACCGGCAGCAGTCTGGCCGAGGCGACTCGCTGCCTGCGGCAGGCGGGCGTGCCCGTGCTGGGCGCCGCAACGGTGGCCGCGACGGTTCGACTCCGTCCTTCCAGCGGCTGAGAAGTCGGTGTGGATCGTTACCCCCGTGTAGAAATCCGCCAATCCAGGGGTTAGCGTCGGCCTATGGCGCTCCCGCACCTGTCCGATCCCCGGCCTGGCCGGGAAGCGGTCGTACGGAGCGCTTTCGTCTTTTCCCATTCACGATGGAGGTAGACATGGATGTTGTCGTCAAGAGCCGGCACTGCAATGTGTCGGACCAGTTCCGGGCCTATGTGGACGAGAAGATCACGCGTCTGGAGAAGCTCAACGACCGGGTGATTCGCGTCGAGGTCGAGGTGTCAGCGGAACGGAACAGACGGCAACATGATCAGGCCAGTCGGGTGGAGATAACCCTGCGGACCAAAGGACCCGTGGTCCGGGCCGAGGCGGCCGCCGAGGACAAACCGGCTGCGTTCGATCTGGCCCTGGACAAGCTCATGGCCCAGCTACGCAAGGCCGCCGATCGCAAGCGGGTGCACCGTGGGCAGCATGCCCCGCGCTCGCTGCACGAGGCGGCCGCTGAGCTGCCGCTGATCGAAGAGGCCGGGGTCCCCGAGACCAACGGGGTGGCGAAGACCCACACCATCGCCGGAATGGAAGTCGAGGGTGATGGCCCGATGGTGGTCCGGGAGAAGGTGCATCCCGCCGTTCCGATGACCCTCGACCAGGCGCTGCACGAGATGGAGCTGGTCGGCCACGACTTCTACCTGTTCATCGACGCCGAGCATCACGCGCCGAGCGTGGTCTATCGCCGCCGGGCCTACGACTACGGCGTGATCCGCTTGGATAGCGCCGACGTGCTCGCCGGGGCGAGCGGCTAGCCCGTCGCTGTCAGACCTGGGCTCTAGCCTTCGGAGCATGCGACGCGATCGATTGACCAAGGCGCAGGCTCGGCGGGTGGCGTTAGCGGCCCAGGGGTTCGGTCGGCCGCGGCCTCAGCGTCTGATCGGCATCCGCGACCTTCAGGCGACGGCCACGCGGCTCGGCCAATTCCAGATCGATTCGATCAACGTGGTCACCCGGGCTCACTTCATGCCGCTCTTTTCCCGGCTCGGGCCCTACGAACCGGCTCTGCTCGAACGGGCCACACACCAGGCCCCGCGGCGGCTCTTCGAGTATTGGGGCCACGCGGCCAGCCTGCTCGACGTCAACCTTCAACCGCAGCTGCGATTCCGGATGCAGGACGGCTATCGCGACGTCTGGTCCGGGGTCGAGCGGGTCGCCCGGGCGAATCCGCAGCTCGTCGACTTCGTTCGCGCTGAGGTGGCCGCCCGGGGCCCGATCAGCGCCCGGCAGCTCGAGGTCGACGAGGAGCGTGATCGGAGCAACTGGGGCTGGAACTGGTCGGGGGTCAAGACGGTCCTGGAATGGCTCTTCTACTGCGGTGACGTGACCTCGGCGTACCGCAATGCCCAGTTCGAGCGGGTCTACGACCTGCCGGAGCGGGTTTTCCCGCCGGCCGTGTTGCGCCAGCCGACGCCGACCCCGGAGGAGTCGGTGATCGAGTTGGTCCGACGCGCGGGTCAGGCGCTCGGGGTGGCGAGCGAGTCCTGTCTGCGCGACTACTTCCGCACCCGTCCGGCCATGACCCGGGAGGCGATCGCGGTGCTGGTGGAGACCGGCGAGCTGATTCCGGTGACGGTCCAGGGCTGGGACGCCAAGGCGGTCTATCTCTGGCATCAGGCCAAGCTGCCGCGCAGAATTTCGGCCCGGGCGCTGCTCAGCCCCTTCGACTCGATGATCTTCGAGCGCGGGCGGCTGCAGAAGCTGTTCGACTTCTGGTACCGGATCGAGATCTACGTCCCCGAACCGAAACGGATCCATGGCTACTACGTCTATCCGTTGCTGCTCGGTGAGGAGTTCGTCGCCCGCGTTGACCTCAAGGCTGATCGGGCCCACGGCGTCCTTCGGGTCAATTCGGCGTGGCTCGAAGACGGTCAGGACCCGGATTACGTGGCCTCGGAGCTGTCCGCGGAGCTCGCGGTGATGGCCGGCTGGCTCGGACTCGACCGGGTCCAGATCCACCCTCGCGGCGACCTCGCACCGTTCCTGACCCGGTTCAGCGCCCCCGGTCGATGGTCCGCAGCCGCGGTGGCGCCGGCGTGAAGTCGTCGCCGGCAGCGAGGGCCGTCAGCAGCCCCTCGGCCCAGCTGAGCAGTCCGGCGATGTCGATGGCGTACGGCGGTGCGCTCGCGTACGCGCCGATCCGGTCCCGGCCGCGCCGGAGCAGGGTGGTCGCGCCGGCGGGATTGCCCCGCAGCACATGGGTGAGGCCGACCGCCAGTTGGGCGAGTCCCTGCCAGAGGTCGCGTTCCTCCGGCGGTGCGGCTTTCCAGGTGCCTTCCAGGACCTCGTGGGCGTGGAACGGCATTCCGGCGTCCAGCAGGCGCTGCGCCTCGAGAAGGGCCGGCTCGGGCGGCAGCACGAAGTCGTCCGGGATCCGCGCCACCCCTTCGGCGCCGTGCGGCAGCGGTCGCCCGAGGACGTCTCGCGGACGGGCGTTCCGGGCGCGGCCAGCCTCGTCACGATCCCTGCTCGGTGTGCCCACCACTCAGTTCTACCCCGGACGGTTGATGTGTTGGGCCTACGATAGGGACCGATCACGTAGATGACGACTAGGTAAGGGAGCCCGTTTCCGTGGCTTTGATGGACAGGCTGCTTCGTATCGGCGAAGGCAAGCTGCTGAAGCAGCTCAAGGGCATGGCGAACCAGGTGAACTCGATCGAGGACGACTTCGTCGCCATGGACGACGCCGAGCTTCAGGGCCAGACCGCCGACTTCCGGTCCCGCTACGAGAAGGGCGAGACCCTCGAGTCGCTGCTGCCCGAGGCGTTCGCGACCGTACGCGAGGCCAGCAAGCGGGTCCTCGACAAGCGGCACTTCGACGTGCAGCTGATGGGCGGCGCCGCACTCCACCTCGGCAACATCGCCGAGATGAAGACCGGTGAGGGCAAGACGCTGGTGGCCACGCTGCCCTCGTACCTCAATGCGATCACCGGGCGCGGCGTGCACGTGGTCACGGTCAATGACTACCTGGCCAAGTTCCAGTCCGAGCAGATGGGCCGCATCCACCACTTCCTCGGCTTCGAGGTCGGGGCGATCCTGTCCCAGATGGACCCGGCCGAGCGCCGCAAGGCCTATCACGCCGACGTCACCTACGGCACCAACAACGAGTTCGGCTTCGACTACCTGCGCGACAACATGGCGCTCAGCCTCGAGGACTGCGTGCAGCGCGAGTACCACTTCGCGATCGTGGACGAGGTCGACTCGATCCTGATCGACGAAGCGCGTACGCCGTTGATCATCTCGGGCCCCGCCGAGGACTCCCACAAGTGGTACCCGGAGTTCGCCAAACTGGTCGACCGGCTGCGTCGCGACGATCACTACGAGGTCGATGAGAAGAAGCGGACCGTCTCGATCCTGGAGAACGGCATTGACGTCGTCGAGGACCGACTCGGCATCCACAACCTCTACGAGTCGGCCAACACCCCGCTGATCTCCTACCTGAACAACGCGATCAAGGCCAAGGAGCTGTTCAAGCTCGACCGCGACTACGTGGTGATCGAGGGTGAGGTCCTGATCGTCGATGAGCACACCGGACGCACCCTGATCGGTCGGCGCTACAACGAGGGCCTGCACCAGGCGATCGAGGCCAAGGAGCGGGTCGAGATCCGCGACGAGTACCAGACGCTGGCCACGATCACCCTGCAGAACTTCTTCCGGATGTACGAGAAGTTGTCCGGCATGACCGGCACGGCGATGACCGAGGCCTCGGAGTTCCAGAAGATCTACGGTCTCGGCGTGGTGCCGATCCCGACCAACATGCCGATGATCCGTGAGGATCAGCGCGATTTCATCTACCGCACCGAGGAAGCGAAGTTCTCCGCCATCGTCGAGGACATCGCCACCCGGCACGAGTTGGGTCAGCCGGTGCTGATCGGCACCGCGTCGGTGGCCAAGTCGGAATTGTTGTCCAAGCAGCTGAAGCAGGCCGGCGTGCAGCACGAGGTGCTGAACGCCAAGCAGCACGAGCGCGAAGCGGCGATCATTGCCCTCGCCGGCCGCAAGGGTGCCGTCACTGTCGCCACCAACATGGCCGGCCGCGGCACCGACATCATCCTGGGCGGCAACGCCGAATTCCTGGCCGACAAGTTGCTGCACGACCAGGGGATCGACCCGCTCGAGCATTCTGAGGACTACGAGGCTAAATACCCCACCCTGCTCAAGGAATTCGAGGAGTCGACTGCCGCCGAGCACGAGGAGGTCGTCGACGCCGGCGGCCTCTACGTCGTCGGTTCGGAGCGGCACGAGTCACGGCGCATCGACAACCAGTTGCGCGGTCGGTCCGGCCGTCAGGGCGACCCGGGGGAGAGCCGCTTCTACCTGTCGCTCGGCGACGACCTGATGCGGCTGTTCAAGTCCGACATCGTCGAGTGGGTGCTGCAGGCGCTCAAGATGCCCGACGACGTGCCGATCGAGAACAAGCGGGTCTCGGGATCGATTGCCAGCGCGCAGGGCCAGGTGGAGTCGCAGAACTTCGAGATCCGCAAGAACATCCTCAAGTACGACGACGTGATGAACCGGCAACGGCATGCCGTCTACGGCGATCGCCGCAAGGTGCTGGAGGGCGCCAACGTGGAGCCGCGCCTGCGGTCGACGGTGGACGCGGTGGTCGAGCAGTACGTGATCGGTGAGACCGAGGGCTTCGCCGAGGACTGGGATCTCGAACAGCTCTGGACCAACATGAACACCCTCTACCCGGTGGGCCTCAAGCGCTCGGACTACGAGGAGCACGAAGATCTCGACCGCCAGATCCTGATCGATGACTTCAAAGCCGACGCGCAGGCCGCGTACGACCAGCGCGAGGAGTTGCTCGGGGCCGAGGTGATGCGCGAGCTCGAGCGGCGGGTGCTGCTCACCGTGCTCGATCGGAAGTGGCGCGAGCATCTCTACGAGATGGACTATCTCCGCGAAGGCATCGGCCTGCGAGCGATGGCTCAGCGCGACCCGCTGGTCGAGTACCAGCGCGAGGGTGGCGACATGTTCAACTCGATGATGGAAGCGTTCATGGAGGAGGTTGTCGGTTACGTGTTCCACCTGGAGGTCGAGGTCAGCGAGGCCCCGCAGGTCGGCGTGGTCACCGACGACGAGGGCCACGCCGTCCAGATCGGCGCGAGCCGCAACGGTGATCGAGGCAGCCGACACCTGATCGAGTCGGGGCCGGATCCCGACGGGCCCGGGGTCGCCGTGCACGTGCTCGACGACGACACCGACGAGTCCGAGCCGGAGGAGGTCGCCCGGCCGCAGATCAAGGCCAAGGGACTCGGCGGCAGCCGGCCGCAGGCCCTGAGCTACTCCGCCCCGGCCGAGGACGGCACCGTGAAGACCGCGGGTCAGCCGGCCGGCAAGGCCGATGACCCGTACGCCGGCACGGGTCGCAACGCTCCCTGCCCGTGCGGCTCGGGCAAGAAGTTCAAGATGTGCCACGGCCGGGCCGGCGCCGTCTGAACACGTTCGTCTGGAAGCGCGCCCACACGATCGCTGCGGCCGTCACCGCCGTCGTGCTCGTCGGTGGCGGCATTGGCTTGGCGACCACGCTGGGTCGCCCGCCGGCGCCGGACAGCTCCCCTAGCGCCAACGCGGCCAGTTCCCCGACCGGCACGACGCCCGCCCCGCCGACCACGGACTCGCCGACCACCAAGCCGCAAGCGCCACCGGTCGACCCGCTGACCGGCGGCAAGCCGAGCAAGCACCCGGTGATCGCCGCCAAGATCGAGAACATTGCCGCGGCCCGTCCGCAGGTCGGGATCAGCGCGGCCGATATCGTCTTCGCCGAGGAGGTCGAAGGTGCGCAGACCCGGCTGATCGCGATCTATCACACGAATTTCCCAACCCGGATCGGCCCGGTCCGCAGCGCCCGGAGCACCGATGTCCAACTGCTTCCGCTCTTCGGCAAGCCCGGCCTGGTCTACTCCGGCGCCAACACCCGGGTCCAGCGCAAGATCGACAACGCGTCCATCGTGGCGATCTCGCGATCGACCCGGGACAACCGACGGGTCGCCCCCCACAACGTGTTCGTCGACCTCGCTCAGATCGCGCGGCGGGCGAAGGCCAAGCCGGCGCGGTCGATCGGCTGGCAGTTCTCCGCCGCGAAGCCCTCCGGTGCCCGCGAGACCAAGATCAACTCCAGCGTCGGCCACGACCGCTTCACCTTCGCCTACGGCAAGGGGCGCTATGTGGTCCGGTGGAACGGCAACCGCTACGCCGACGGCGACTCGGGCAGGCTGACCCGCGTCGACAACGTGGTGATCATGAAGGTGCGCAACCACGGCGACGGCAACCGCGACGTGCTGGGCGCGCCGTCGGTGCAGTCCGACACCGTGGGTCACGGCAAGGTGACGATCCACCGCGACGGCACCAAGATCACCGGGACCTGGCGACGGACCAAGGTCTCCGGCCCGCTGCGCTTCGCCGACTCCGACGGCAAGAACATCTCGCTGAAGCCGGGCCAGACCTGGGTCCTGCTGCGCGGCTGATGGCCAGAGTCAGAGGCTTCACCTTCGACCCGGTGGCCGTGGGACGCAGCGAGTGCGACGCCTGGGTCGGCTACTACCGCCGGGACTGGCCGCTGGTGCTCCGCGGTGCCCTGGGCATGGTGCGACACGGTTTCGCGCTCGGCCCGTTGGCCAACTTCGCCGGCGCCTGGCACGTGCTGCGCGCCAACCAGGCCTGGGCGCCTTACCCGGACAACGATCCCGCCGCGGCTCGGCGGTCGATGGCCCGCTTCTACCGGCTGGCCAATCGGGCCGGGCGGCTCGACGTGGATCCGGTGCAAGCGGCCATGCTCGAGGTCGAGTGGTGGCGGGTCCACCGTGAGCATCAGCACGATCCGACCGTCCGTGCGGCCGACCTGACCGACGCGCTGGTTGAGCTCTACGCGTACGCCTATCGGGCCGAGAAGGCTGCGGTCCGGGCGGCGGCCGAGCACCGGGTGGCCGCGATGGAGTTGTCGGATGCCTGGGTCGTCGCCGGTTGCCGGCTCGACGACCCGCGGCTCGCCGAGGAACGCCACGAGTTGATCACCTCGTACGCGGCCCTGCCGAGCTGAGGCGAGGTCTCCGAGAAGTTGTCCACAGATTCAGTGACGGCAAGCTGATCGGCGGTCGAAAGCGGTCACAGTGATACCTCCAACCGAACACCAGGAGAAATCATGGTCATCGCCCACGCGCCGGCCCGGCCCGCGTCCATCCGCCCGCTGATCGACAGCCGGCCCACCCCCGTACGCGGCCCGCGCCCGCCCATCCTGCACCTGGTGCCCGACCAGCCGCCGCTGGATCTGAGTGATCCACACCCGGACGAACCGGACCTTCCTGCGGCGGCCGGTATCGGCGGGGCCTTTCTGGTCAAGGCCCGCTGGACCGCGAAGCCACGTCGAGGCTTGCCCGACGCGGTGGTCTGGGGCAGTTCGCTCGCTCCGGCCATGGTCGAGGCGCTGCTCGCGCAGCGGCCGGTGGCCCAGCTCAATCGCTGGGTGGCCGAGGAGGTGCTCGCCGACATCAGCCTGCATCAGCGCCGTCGGATGGCTCAGGGCCGGCGGGCCACTGTAGCGGTGACCCTGCGCTCGTTGCGGGTCCAGCATCCGCAGTCCGAGGCGGCCGAGATCGCGGCCCAACTGGTCATCGGCACCCGGCCGATGGCCATGGCCTTCCGGCTTGAGGCCCTCAACGACCGATGGCTGTGCACGGCCCTCGAGCTCGGCCCGCGTCCGCCTGCCTAGACGACCAGTGAGGACTGGATCGAATAGTGCGCTGCGTGGTACATGTGCCGACCGAATTCGACGAACTGGCCGATGTCGTCGTACGCGAGCCGGTCGACCGTCAGGCAGGCGGCCGGCGTCTCCTCGTCGAGCAACTCGGCCTCCTGATCGGTCATCAGCCGCGCGGAGATCTGCTGATGGGCGATCTTCAGATTGACGCCGAGCGAGCGCAGACAGGCGTACAGGCCCCTGGTCTCCAGCTCGTCCCGGCTGATCCGGAAGCGGGTCGGCAGATAGTTGGTCAGGATCGCCAGCGGCACGTCGTCGGCGAGCCGCAGCCGCCTGATCTTGAGGAACTGCGAGTCGGTGACCGCCGCGGCATCGATCGCGTCCCGGATCTCGGGGTCCAGCTCGCCGATGGAGTAGTCGAGCACCCGGGTGGTCGGTGTCTTGCCGGCCTTCTCCAGATCCTCGTTCAGGCTGCTGAGCCGTTCGTCGCGGCGGAACTGCGAGCGCACAACCTGGGTGCCGACACCACGCTTGCGGACCAGCAGGCCCTTTTTCACGAGTTCCTGGATGGCCTGCCGGGCGGTCGGGCGGGAGAGGCCGAGTCGACTGGTCAGGGAGAGCTCATTCTCCAACCGGTCGCCGGGAGCCAGGGCGCCGGTGTTGATGGCGTGTTCGATGGACTGGGCGAGCTGGTAGTACAACGGCACCGGCGAGTTGCGCTCCAGCGTGATGTCGAGTTCGCGCACCACCGGCGGGTCAGTCATGGCCACAGCATAAGGTGCACGTTCGGATGTTCAGTCCATCTCTGGTCAAATTGTCATGACATAGTCGGCACGGCCGGCTCCGGTCGTCGAGTGAGATCGATGACAGCGACCGGGACCGGCGTGGATGGGGTGCGGCCGAAGACCTGGTGCAGGGTGATCGTCAGGGTGTTCGGCGTCGTGTCCAAGCGGAGAAAGCCCTTGTAGAAGGGCGGCACGTCGCTCGAATAGATCTCCGACACCCCCCGTTGCAGGATGCCGCCGGCTTCGCCGAGACCGGGCGCCGCGAGTCGGGCCCAGCGCATCACCTGCTCGGGCACGGCCGGCACCCGGGGTGGGCGCTCGCGGCGGGCGCGGAAGATCTCGGCGATCTCCGCCGTGGAGAAACTCACCTCCCGGCTTCCGGTCGGGCCGAGGAGAAACTGGGCGCCCAGGAAGAACAGGTGTCCGATCAGCACGCTGGTCCCCAACGCGATCATCACGATCCCGGTGCCCAGTCCGGTCCGCACCAGCCAGACGTCGGCACGGTAGGCCAGCACCAGGGCGGTCCCCGCGCCGACGAGGATGATCAAGACCGCGTACAGGTAGCCCTTGGGCCGGCGCTGCCGCAGCCACGCGACGAACAGCAGATAGCCGACGATCGGGACCGTGACGAAGGCCAGCCCCGATGACGTCCGGGTGATCGGCGTATCGGCGAGGGCGATCCAGGTGACGAGACCGATCAGGATCAGCGGAGTCATCAGGTGATGGGTGACCGCGGCGGTGCGGCCCCAGGACTCCGCGTACGACTGGGGTCCGATCGCGCCCAGACCGGCAACGATCTCGGTCAGTACCGTCACGGCGAGCAGGGCGACGACGATCAGCCCCACCAGCAGCGCGACGCTGGCGGCGCCGCCGGTGAAGATCCACGGCCGGTTCACCCGATCGGCGAGCTGGTAGAGGCCGATCACGAAGACGATCGACTGGACGAGCGGGACGACGATCCCCGACCACTGGTACCAGCGTCGGTTGGCCCGGCCGAATTTCGGCTTCTCCGACTCGGGTACGACGATGCCCGGCCGGGTGAAGCGACGCCGGCGGCAGAAGGCGCCGATCAGGCCGACGGCCCCGACCACCGCGGCCCCACCAAGGGCGAGCAGCCCGTTGACGGCCGGCCCGGCGGCCAGCAGCAGGGCCGCCGTGACCACGCACAGCCCGAGCAGGCCGAGGACGAAGGCCGGCCAGCGGAGGTTCTCGGCGTGCTCGTCGGCCGGGCACCACCAGCCCGAGCGCCGGATCGCGGCGGAGAACAGGCAGTGGGCGATGGTGAGGGCGGACCAGGCGGTCAGGTAGACCAGATAGCGGTCGGGGTCGAGTTGATAGGCCAGTGACGCCGACAACGCTCCGGTCAGGAAAGCGGCGGTCGCCACCAGGCCATGGGCCAGGCGCGAGGTACGCGGAATGTCGCGACTGAGGGTGCGGACCACGACGACGGTGCCGATGCTGGCCAGGGCGGCCCAGCCGGCCGTCCGGGCACCGAGGCTGCCGAATCCGGCCCAGGCGCCGCCGAGCGCGGCCAGGGTGGCGATCAACACCCCGAAGAGGAACAGGATCACGTTGCGGAACATCCGCTTCACTCCGGGCACCAACAGCCGGGCGAAATAGCTGAAGGACTCGAACGGATCCGGAAAGGCCGAGACCGGCATCGAGTGGAACGGATGGGTCGGGCTGTTGCGGATCCGCGAGTCGCGGTCGGCCATCGCGTACGAGTGCGTGGCGTGCATGAACGCGCCGCCGCTGCCACAGACGATGTGGTGCAGCGGTCCGTCGTAGTGCTGGAAGTTGTGCACGTCGCCGCCGATCGTGGCGACGTAGTGGTGACGAGGATCGTTGATCAACTTCCAGACCGATTCCCGGGGCCGGCCGCGGACCGGCGGCCCGATCCAGCACGGGTGCAGGGTGCCGTTGACCAGCAGCGGCTTGCCGGTGACCAGCACCTTGGGCCGGTCGCCGGCCGACACCCGCTTCAGCCAGGCGCCCTGTTCGGTGTCGAGGTTGCCGTCGATGCCGGTGTCGATGGCGACGATCCGGACCTGTGCGGTATCGATCGCGTAGTACGGCCCGGGCTGTGTGATCTCGCCGGTGAGGGCCTGACCCGGAGCGATCGGATGATCATGGTGGTGCCGGGTCCGGGCGGTCGGTTCGGTCGGTCGGCGCCAGAGGATCCGGAACGGCCGGGCCAGCAGGGACTTCGGCGTCAGCCTGGGTGGGGTGTAGTCGGCCAACGGCAGGTGGGGGCGATCGCAGAAGTGATACATGAAACCGGCCAACCCGTCGTACCAGTCGTGGTTGCCGGGGATCGCCAGCAGGGGGGCGTCCACCCGGAAATGCGGGGACTCGCCGCGATACGGCCGGTAGACGCCGTCCACGTAGTCATCGACGTGGCCCGCGGGGTAGATCACGTCACTCATGATCATCACGAAGCCCGGCTCGTGGGCTCGCACGGCGTCGCTGAGGGCGGGGCTGACCACGTACTGCGAGGCATCCTGCTCACCGGTGTCGCCGATGATCATGAACGTCTGGACGCCGGGTTGGCTGATCAGCGGGGGATCGCCGGTCACCCAGCGGTTGCGCAACTGCTTGACCAGCTGGTCCGAGCCGAAATTGAGGACCTGGTTGACGCCGTCGATCAGGGTGCGGGCCGACGTCCAGGACAGGCTCCCCCAACGAGTCGGCTCACGGCTGAGCAACTCCTCGGTCAGCTGCCAGTCGCTGACCCGGTCCCGTGGTGTCGGTTCGGCCACAGATGAATCGAAGCACAGATCGGCCGGCGGGCGCGCCCCCCCGTGCTCGAATGCCCCCGTGCTCGAGTTCAGGGCGAGAACAGCAGGATCAAGCCGGCGCTGGTGTAGCCGACCATGACCGCGAGCATCGGCCACTGCCCCCGCAGCGCCCGGTCGGGCGGCAGCAGCGTGATCGCCTGCTCGTGGGCGCTGATGATGCCCAGCACGTGACCGCCGATGATGGCGAACAACTGCACCAGCGCGATCACCGTCGGATAGCCGAAGATGGCGGAGTTCACGCCCATCTCCGCCGAGCCGAAGACGTTCCAGCCGCGTCCGAGCGGGTCGGAGAAGTTGATCGCCGTGCGCTGTCCCTCGACCAGCAGCAGCGTCGCGTAGTGCGCGGTGGCGTAGCCGATGACGATCGGCACCATCGAGCCGGCCATCAGCCGGGGGTACGCCGCCGCCGGGTGCTCGCCGTAGCGGCCCATCCAGGCCGCAGCGAGGCTGAAGCTGGCGTACACGATCAAGATCATCGCCAGCAAGCCGCCGGTGCTCCACACGGTGGTGATCACCGCCGAGTTCTGCACGGTCTGGATCCACCAACTGGTATTGGCGAAGCTGTCGAACGCCGTGCTGCCGAGCAGCACCGACACCACCCCAACGGTGCCGGGCGGCGGATGCCAGGCCTGCAGCCCGGCCAGCGGGTTGACCAGCCGGAGTTGCCCGCTGACCCGTCGCCACGGCGAGACCTGCGCCACCACGTTGGCATAGCTCTCGAACGGGTCGGCCGCGCCGATCCACCGCGACCCGAAGATCACCGCGCCGACGATCATGATCACCAGCCAGGCCACGGCCCACAGGCGCAGCACGTCCAGGGTGGTGCGATCGGGCTGCACCAGCTCCAGCCAGCTGAAACCGAAGAGCGCCACGGCTGCCGGCCACACGCCGAGCCGGGAGCTGAGCTCGACCAGCCCCTCGCGATGATCAACCCGAGCCAGGACCGACAGCCCGCGATGCACCGTACGCAGGGGATTGGTGGCCCGCCAGAACGATCCGAGCAGCAACGAGACCGGGATCAGGCCGACCCACATCCAGACGTAGACGAAGCCGAAGATCGGATTGGTCAACAGGTCCCGACCGAGAAGCAGAGCCAGCCCGGCCCACGCGTACACGGCCAGGATCAGCAGCCGCGCCGTGCGGCCTACCCACCGGTTGTCGATGATCTTGGTCAGCCGCGGGAGCGACCGTCCGCCAACCTCGCGGAATCGCGGCCGGCGCCACGCGAAGATCAACACGCCGAAGGACAACACGAGCGCCAGGGCCGCCCCGAGCAGCACGAACGAGAATGGCAGCGGCAGGTCATGCCGCGACGCGATCCCGTGGAGCGGGATCAACATCAGCTAGCGGGCATTCAAGATCACAATCACCTTTTCCAGGTGGTGCGATTCCACCTCGAAGCTGCCGGGGCTGGTCAGAGTGACCGATCCGGTGGCCGGCTTCCCGGCTTCGACCGCGAGCTCATACCCGTCACCGCCGGTGTGGGCATGGATCTCGTCGTCCATGTCGCTGGTCACCTTGAAGACGACTGTGGTGCCGACTGTGGTGTCGATCTTCTTTCCACTCGGCGTGACCTGCCCGCCGGCGATCGTGATGTCGACGGTCAGCTCGGGGGTCGGGCCGGTCGCCGGCGCGAGCTGCGTCGAAGGACTCGCCTCGCTGGGGCCGGGACCGGTCGTGCAGCCGGTGACGAGCAGGGCGGCGGCCACCGCGGCGAAGAGGGTGGCTCGTCGAGCGTGGGGCTTGGTGCGCGTCTTCGTGGTGGTGATCATCTGGACGACCATAACCTCACTGACGAAGGTGTCAGCCATTGCGTTCCTGGGTAGTACGGTGAAAGTCCGCCCGCCGTGCATCGAGAGGACATCCCATGCCCCAGCGACTGACTCCGCTGGAGGTGTCGTTGTTGGCGCTGGACACCGCGCACACCCCCGGGCACGTCGGCACCGTGGACATCTTCGACGCCGGCCCGGACGGCTTCGACTACGAGCGGCTGATCGGGCTGATCCGCGAGCGCATCGCCTTCGTGCCGCGGTACCGCCAACGGGTACGCGGCGTGCCGGCCCGGCTGGCCGGACCCGTCTGGGTGGACGACGAGAGCTTCGACCTGACCTTCCACGTACGCCGGTCGGCCCTGCCTCGACCAGGGACACCCGAGCAGTTGCGGGAGTTCGTCGGCCGGGTGCTGGCTCGCCGGCTCGACCGGTCCCGGCCGCTGTGGGAGATGTATCTGGTCGAAGGGCTGGACAACAACCGGTTCGCGTTGGTGGCCAAGTCGCACCTGGCCCTGGTGGACGGGATCGACACCGTCGACATCGGCCAGGTGGTGCTCGACGCGAACGAAGACCCGCAGGCCGGCTCCGCCGAGAACGCGGCCGACAGCTGGCATCCGCTGCCGGAACCGACGCCGTTGGAGCTGGTCGTCGGCGCACTCTGGGAGGGTGTGCAGGATCCGGCGCTGGCGATCGACAATCTGCGGGGCACCCTGACCGGCGCCCTCGGGGTGGCGGTCGCCGTCGGCGAAGCGGTCGGTGGGGTCGGCGGTGCCCTCGGCGACCTGGCCGGTGACGCGCTGCGCGGCCGCCGCCCACCCGCCGGATCCCCGCTCGGTGGCCTGGTGTCGGAACAGCGCCGGTTCACCACGGTCCGGGTGTCGCTGTCGGATCTGAAGGCGGTCCGCGAGGAGCACCAGCACACGATCAACGACGTGGTGCTGGCGATGATCTCCGGAGGGCTCCGCACCTGGCTGCTGACGCGGGGAGAATCCGTGGCGTCGGGCAGCTCGCTGACGGCGCTCGTGCCGATGAGTGTGACCGAGGACGACGGCGAACCGACCTCCCTCGGCAGCCAGGTGGCCCCCCATCTGCAGGTGCTGCCGATCGGCGAGCCGAACGCGCTGATGCGGTTGCACCAGGTGGCTTTCGGCACCCAGGCCCACAAGGACACCGGTCGCGCCGTCGATGCCCGCTCGCTGTCCGACATTGCCGGTTTCGCGCCGACGACGCTGCACGCCCTCGGGGTGCGGGTGTCCGCCGAGGTGATGCGCAAGCCGCACGACATCGTGATCACCAACGTGCCCGGGCCCCAGGTGCCGCTGTATGCCGTCGGTGCCGAGCTCGTGGCCAGCTATCCCGTGCTGCCGCTGTCGGCCGGGCATCAGCTGACCATCGGGGTGACCTCGTACAACGGGGATGTGTTCTTCGGGCTGACCGCCGACCGCAACGCGATCAGTGATCTGGAGGTGCTGGCTCAGTGCCTGCGCGACGCCCTGGAGGAACTGCTCGATACCACCGCGCGGGCCGGTGACGTTCGCCAGCCGACCCGCAAGGCTTCTCCGGCGGCCCGCCGCGCCGCGGCCAAGAAGGCCGCCGCCCGGCACGACGCCGCCCACAAGTCCACCGGCCAGAAGCGCGCCGCCGTCCGCACCCTGGTCACCCGCGCCGCCGCAAAACCGCCCCAGGAACCGGTCCCTGAGCCGGTCAAGAAGACGCCGGCCAAGAAGGCGCCGGCCAAGAAGGCGCCGGCCAAGAAGGCGCCGGCCAAGAAGGCGCCGGCCAAGAAGGCGCCGGTCAAGAAGGCAGCAGAGTCCGGATGACCCAGTTGGTCTTCCTTCCGGCCACCGTGGACGAGGCGATGGCCGTGCGGGCCGGGACCGACCTCGGCGTACGCACCGGTTGTTCGGCCACCATCAGCCTCGCTCGGGCGGTCGGCGCCGAGGCGGCCACCGAGGAGATCGAGTACGCGGCCCTCAGCTACGCCGGTGATCTCGCTCGTACGCTCTCGGCCGGTAGTCACCGACTGGTGCTGGCCGTCGACGCGGACGACGATCAGCTCACCGATCGGCAGACCGACACCGGTGAGGTCAGTGTCACCGCCGTACGGTGGGCTCAGGTCCAGGCGCTGTTCGCCGATGACCCGGCTGATGGCGATTCGGACCCCGACGCCGACCTGCTCTGGTTCGCCACCGCCGAACTTGACAGCCTTGGAGTGGCAGACTGAGCCCATGCCACGATCGATCTGGAAAGGCGCAATCTCCTTCGGGCTGGTCACGATTCCGGTGAAGCTCTTCTCGGCGACCGAGGAGAAGGACATCAGTTTTCGTCAGGTCCACCCCGAGGACGGGGGACGGATCAAGTACAAGCGGGTCTGCGAGAAGTGCGAGCGGGAGATCCCGTTCACCGAGATCGCCAAGGGCTACGAGCTGGCCGACGGCCGCATGGTGATCCTGGAGAAGGAGGACTTCGACAACCTCCCGCTGGCCACCACCAAGGCCGTCGAGGTGGTGCAATTCGTGGCCGAGGACGAGGTCGATCCGACGTACTTCAACAAGACCTACTTCCTTCAGGCCGACGGTCCCGGCGTCAAGCCGTATGTGCTGCTGCGCGACGCGTTGATCAAGAGCGGTCAGTGCGCGGTGGTCAAGGTCGCGCTGCGTTCGCGGGAGGCGCTGGCCCTGATCCGGCCGGTCGACGGGGTGCTGCGGATGCACACGATGCTCTGGCCGGACGAGTTGCGCGACGGCTCCTTCGCCGCACCACCGGCCGAGGTGAAGGTGTCCGACGCCGAGGTCACCATGGCCCAGTCCTTCATCGACGCGTTGAGCGGCGACTTCGAGCCGGAAGAGTTCACCGACTCCTATCGCGAAGCGCTCGAGACGCTGGTCCAGAGCAAGGCCGAGGGCGTGCCGATCACCGAAGTGGAGGGCGAGGCGCCCCAGGAGGCCGAGGTCGTCGACCTGGTCGCTGCGCTGCGGGCCTCGGTCGAGGCGGCCAAGAAAAGGCGCGAGCAGTCCGAGCGCGCCAAGGCCGTATAGCTCGCTTGCGCCTCGTCACCGACGCCGAAACTGTCAGTGCTGATCACTACTGTCCTTGTGGTCAGAGCAGTTCGGGGGCAAGAGGAGCAAGTTGATCATGACCGCAATCACGATGATGGAGCACAGTGGGCCGGGCGTCGTTCCCGGTCGGTACGCCGGCGCGGCCATCCCGATCCACGTCGGTCCCACCCCGCAACAGGTCGCCGAGACCGAAGCCAAGCAGACGGCCGATCGGTTGGCCGGTCAGATCTGTGCCGCGGCGGCGCTGTCGGCGCAGGCGACCTGCCAGCTCCTGGAGTTGGTGGGCGAGTTCGACGCCTCAGGTGCCGTCCGCTACTGGGTCGGCATGAAGTCGGTCGCTCACTGGCTGTCCTGGTCATGCTCGATGGCGCCTGGGGCGGCTCGGGAACATGTCCGCGTCGCCCGGGCCCTGCCGGGCATGCCGACGGTGCTGGCGGAGTTCCGGGCCGGCCGCTTGTCCTATTCGAAGGTGCGGGAGATCACCCGAGTGGTCGACGTCATCGACGAGGCCAAGCTCTGTGGAATGGCCAAGACCGCAACGGCCGCTCAGCTGGCCACCATGATCTCGGCGTTTCGTACGAGGTCGCCGCGGTCCGTTCCGCGAAGGATCAGTTCGGGAGGGTTCCGGACAAGCCCGATCCCACGAGCGCGCCGGCCGACCCAGATCCGGCGGTCGAGGTCGGCGCCTACACCATGGCCGATGCACTGATCGATGTCGGGCGCGGGTTTCTCGACACCGCTCCCGAGGATCGCTCGGGGGAGGACCGGACGTTGGTCGTGGCCCACGTGTCGGTCGAGTTGCTGGCCGGAAACGTTCCCGCGGGAACGTCTCCGGACTCCCAGGTCTGCCACCTCGACGGCCACGGCCCGCTGGCGCCGGCCACCGCCCAACGACTGGCCTGCGACAATCCGATCCTGCCCGTGGTCGTCGCCGGTGGTCAGCCGCTCAGCTTGGGCCGGACGCGGCGCCTGGTGTCTCGAGCCCACCCGACTGGGCCGGCGAGCCGTTCAGTGTCCACGACTGCATCCAAGCCCTCTTCGCGATGAAGCTGATCGACGAGACGGATGCCGACACCGGTCTCGACGACGAACCCGATGAACCTGATCAACAAGCGGCCTGAGCCATGGATCACTCGGCCCGCGGCGGATAGCGCTGGTCGAGTTCAGCGACGCCGAGCTCAGCGCAATCGGACGGAGAGGCAGGTCACGCAGCCTTCCAGCTTCTCGAACTCACTGATCGGCACCGCGACCACCTCGAGTCCGCGAGCAGCCAACAACGCCGCCGTACGCGGTGCGTCCGCCGACATCAGCACGGCCCCGTCACCGAGGTCGACCACGGCGGTGCCGTGCGCCTCGGGGACGACCAAAAACTCGGGATAGAGATCAGGCGTGTCGACATTCTCCGGGTAGCCGATCACCGTGCCGTCGGGCAGTGCGGTGACGCCGGACTTCAGATGGAGCACCTTGTTGACCGGAACCGGGACCACCGCCCATCCGCGCGGCTCGATCAGGGCGCCAAGCTGGGCGATCCCGTCGTCATTGGTGCGGGAGCTCCGACCTACGTACGCGGTGCGCCCGACCTTGAGGACGTCGCCGCCGTCGAGTTGGCCGGGTGCTTCGATCCGCGACACCTCGACTGCGCTGCCGCCATCGGCCAGCCCGGCCAGTGCGCGTTCGGTCGAATCGACTTCGCCGCGCCGTGACTCCGCCCCGGGTCGGGTGAGAACGGCAAGCTCACCGAAAACGACGACGCTGTCCTCGACGAACACTCCGTCAGGGTGTTGATCAGCCGCCTCGATCTCGGTGACCTCCCACCCGCGGCTCCGGAAGGCTTTGACGTACCCACGCCACTGTTCGAACGCGAGTTGAGCGTCGACCGGCTCGCGTTCGAGGTGGGTGAGTTCGCCGGTCGCCAGCTGCGGTGAGGGCCGGCGGACCAGGATGCGTCGAGTCACGGCTGGTTCCCGGGCTGGCTGGGGATGACCACCACCGGCACCGACGCGTGCCGGACCAGCTTGGTGGCGCGGGAACCCAGAAAGACCCGAGCCAGCGGGCCGATGCCCGACGAGCCGATGGCCAGCAGCTCGTTCGGCTGCCAGTCGATGCTGGCCATCGACTCGCTCCAGCCGGCTCCGGTAGCGATGACTCGTTCGACGTTGGCATCGATCACCCCATCGGTCGACCAACTGCTCCTGCGCCGCGGCGGCCTGCTCGGACCACGACTCGAGCACCGAATCCTCGGCGCTGAGCCCGACTTCCGGCGGATACATCGTGCTTGCCGCGGACGCCGAAGCTGGCGATCCGCAGCGGCACCCCGACCTGCTCGGCCAGCCCGACCACCCGGCTGACGACCCGACGCCGCCGACGTCGCTGTCGGAGAATCGCGCAGGTCACCCGGGCGACGCCGTCGGCCGCGGTCGATCGATAGCCGCGCGGAGCGATGGCCAGCGGCACCGGCGAGGAGTGCAGCAGCTTGTCGGCGGTCGATCCCATGACGATCCGGCCCTCCTCGCCCGTCCGCCGACGACCCGAGGACCAGCATGCTGGCGCCCGAGTTCTCCGCGCGTCTCGATCAGGAGTGCGGACGTCGACCGACCGGCCGGGGACCGCCCGGAACTCGGTGGGCACCGTCGACGCTGGAATCGGCCAGGTACTCCCGGGCCTGTTGCTCCGCCTCCTCGCCGACCTGCCGGGCGTACTCGACGTACTCGGCGTCGATCTTCGCCAGCGACGGCGTCGACCACTGCCGGGGCACGACGGTGACCACCGTCATCGTCTCGCCCAGCGCGTGGGCGAGCTGGAGGCCGAGATCCAGGGCACCCCGACCGCCCTTGTGCGGGAGGTAGGCGACGACGACGGTCATGCCGTCGGCTCGTCTCCGGGGACGCTCACCGCGGCGCAGGCTGGCCGAGGACCGAGTGCTCGGCGTCCGTAGAGCAGGTAGAAGACCAGGAAGACGACGACCCAGCCGGCGAAGACCACCCAGGTGTACCAGTGCAGGCTGGACAGGATGTAGCCGCAGGCGATGATCGACAGGATCGGGGTGACCGGATAGACCGGGCACCTTGAAGCCGCGGGGCAGGTCGGGCTCGCGGACCCGCAGGATGATCACGCCGAGCGAGACGACGATGAACGCGGTCAGGGTGCCGATCGACACCACGTCGATCAGCTAGTCCAGCGGGACGAAGCGCGGCCAGGATGGCCACCACGATGGCCACGATGATCGTGTTGTTGACCGGGGTCTGGGTGCGCGGGCTGACCTTCGCGAAGAGCTTGGGCAGCATGCCGTCGCGGCCCATGGCGAACAGGATGCGGGTCTGGCCGTACAGCGTGACCAGGGTGACCGAGAAGATCGAGATCACCGCGCCGAGAGCCAGGATCGTGGCCCAGACTGGGGTGCCGGTGACGTTCTCCAGGATCTTCGACAGCCCGGCCTCGGTCTGGCCCTCGAAGTCCTGCCAGGGCTGGGTGCCGAGGGCCGCGAGGGCGACCAGGACGTAGAACGTGATGACGATCAGCAGGGCGGCGATCAGCGCCCGCGGCATGGTCTTCTGCGGATCCTTCACCTCGTCGCCGGCGGTCGAGACCGCGTCGAGCCCGATGAAGGAGAAGAAGATCGTGCCGGCCGCGGTCGACGACCCCGGCGCGCCGAGCGGGGCGAAGTCGGCGAAGTTGCTGCCGTTGAACGCGGTGAACGCGATCACGATGAACATCGCCAGCACGCCGAGCTTGATCACCACCATGATCGCGTTGAGTCGCGCGGACTCGCTGGCGCCGCGGATCAGCAGCATCATGCACAGCAGCACCAGGACCACGGCCGGCAGGTTGATCACGCCCGGGGTTCGACGTCCCAGGGCGCGGCGAGGATCGCCTGCGGCAGCGACGAGGCCGGTGATGTTGGTGAGCGCCTCGTTGAGGTAGCCGCTCCAGCCGACCGCGACCGCCGCGGTCGAGACGCCGTACTCGAGCAGCAGGCAGGCGGCGACGCCCATGGCGACGATCTCGCCCAGGGTCGCGTACGCGTAGGAGTAGGTGCTGCCCGACACCGGGACCGATGAGGCCATCTCGGCGTAGCAGAGCGCGGCGAGTCCGGCCGCGACGCCGGCCAGGATGAACGAGATGATCACCGCCGGTCCCGCTTCGGGCACCGCCGAGGACAGCACGAAGAAGATGCCGGTGCCGATCGTGGCGCCGACCCCGAACATGGTCAGCTGGAAGGTGCCGATGGTCCGCTCCAGCTGCGGGCCGTGGGGGTGGGCGCTCTCACCCACCGGTTTCCGTCGGAGGAGTTCGCTGCGTAACCCCGAGGAGGCTGGCTGTGTGCTCATCGCATTCCCATCCGCTGTGCGCACCCGAAGGCGAGCGCGATTGGGCGACATTCTCGACTACGCCCCGCGGCGCCGGGGAGGCAGGCCGGTCATCGGTAGGAGTGGAAGGAGGACTCGAACAGCCCCTCGCCGCTGGTCAGGCCCGGCAGTTGAGCGGTGAAGCGATGGATCTGCACGGCAGGGATGGTGCCGGTCAGCAACGCCTGCGGACCATCGATCATCGGCACCTCCGGGAGCGCACCCAGCTGGGTCAGCACCGGCAGCAACACGCCGATCGCCTCCGCCGGCGTTTCCAGTCGGAACGCGTGCTGGGGCTCGCATACCCGGGTGCCCGCGCGGGCGAGTGCGGTGCCGAGGACCAGCGGGGTGAGCTGGCGGAAGTCCCCGGCCGTGCTCGACATCGACTTGTCGAACACGGCATGCGCGTGGCTCTGCCGCGGGTAGTACCCGGCGTGGGTCATCGTCACCGAGCAGTCGATCACCGCCCAGCCGTGGTTTCCGTGTTCCAGGCCGGCGAGGACCGCTTCCTCCACCGCGGTGAAAAAGGCCAGGGGCATGGTGCCGTGCAGCACCGGCTCCAGCCGGAAGCTGATGCCGCTGCCGGCCGGCGACGGCTCGACCCGCAGTCCGACGGTGGCCAGCAACGGGTTGGTGTCGGTGTCGATGATCTCCACCGCCGAACCCGCGGCGATCGGTCGTTCGACGCAGATGGTCGTCGTCTCGGTGAAGGTCACCTCGACCCCGAAGTCCGTCGCCAGGGTCGACCCGATGACTTCCTTCTGAACCTCGCCGTACAACGAAACCAGCTGATGGTCGTCGCGTTGGCGGACGGCGATCAGCGGATCCTGCTCGCCGAGCTGATCCAGGGCGACCCGGAGGGCGCGACGGTCGGCCGGGTCGTTCGGCACGACGATCGTCTGCAGGGTCGGGGGAGCGAAGGCGTACGCCGGGAGTCGGCTCCCGCCGTCGACCGGCTCGCCGACCGGTTCGCCGATCCGGACCCCGGTCAATCCCCAGACCTTGCCGATCCGGCCCGCCGACAGCTCGTTGGTCGCGCGGACCGTACCGTCGTCGAAGACCCCGATCCGGGTGATCTTCCGGCGTTGATCATCAGGGCCGGCCAGCCGGTCGCGCACCCGGATCGTGCCGGAGAACATCCGGACGAAGGCGACCTGGGCACCGGACGGCTCGCGTTCGATCTTGAAGATGCTGCCGGTGACCGGAGCCGCGGCGTCGCCCTCGGCGGCCGGCCACCAGCGGGTCAGTCCGTTCATGATCGACTCGATCCCGGCGCCGGTGAGGGCTGAGCCGAAGAAGACCGGGCACCCGGACTCGGATCGAGAGGGGGCCGGCAGTTTGTCCGACCGTTGCTCGTACGCGACATAGCGAGGCCTGGCTGGTCCCCGGTCGATCGACCCAACCCATGGGCAACGCCCCTGGGTCCAGCTGGTCGATGATCACATCGCTCACCTGATCAGGCCGCGCGCCGGCCCGGTCGATCTTGTTGACGAAGATGATCACCGGGATCGCCAGCCGTCGCAGGGCCCGCATCAGCACCTTCGTCTGGGGCTGGACGCCCTCGACGGCCGAGACCACCAGCACGGCTCCGTCGAGGACGGTCAAGACGCGCTCGACCTCGGCGATGAAGTCCGGATGGCCCGGCGTGTCGATGAGATTGACTGTGACGTCGCCGATCATGAACGACACCACGGCGGCCTTGATCGTGATGCCGCGCTGCCGCTCCAGGGCGAGCGAATCAGTCCGGGTGTTGCCGTGTCGACCCGACCCGGGACGTCGATCACCCCGGCGGCATAGAGCAGCCGCTCGGTGAGGCTGGTCTTACCGGCGTCGACGTGCGCCAGGATGCCGAGATTCAGGAATTTCATGCGCTCTCAGGTCCTGTAAGTCGTCAGTGACTGGCTGGATGAACGTGAGAGAGCGCCGCATCGGAGACCTCCTGGCCTGACTCGTACAAGAGCTTCGAGTCAAGCAAGCTCGCGGCGATGCCGGTCAACCGGTTATCGGGGCAAGCCACCGGTCGCCGACCCGCTGCTGCGTGCGGAACCCGGCCATCACCGCGGGCGCCGACGCCTGCTCCAGTTTCCTGCCCAGCAACGGAATCGCGACCTTCAGCTCGCCGCTCGAGATCGACGACGGTGCCCCGGCCCCCGGGCGCGAGCTGTCAACACGCCCTTCAAGGTGACCGGCTGCCCGAGCACGGTCAGCGTGAGGTCGGCCGTCCGGCTTCCGTCACTGGACGCCGGCCCCAGGCCACTCCCTCCTGCACGGTGAGCTGTGCGCCGGTGAAGCGCGCCGCCGATTCGGGGGCGGTCAGGGTGCGGGAGGTCGTCGTCGTCGAGCCGGAGACGACAGCGTCGTAGCTGATCGACTCGCTGGCCACGCAGACCTCCTCGAGGAAGGCCTGATCGGTCATCATGGCGTAGACAGCGGCGGGATCGGCGGCGAAATCGAGGCGGGTGGAGATGTCCATCGCCAACATGTCATGGGCGCCGCAGCAGACGGGAGGATTATGGTCGGAGTCCTAGCCGGACAGCGAGGTCCGCCGCAGAGGATCGGATAGATGACGTGACAACTTTCGAGGTCGAGCTCGAGCGGGAGAAGGCGGAGAAGATCGCCCAGATCGCCAGCCGGGGTGCCAGGATGGCCGCCGAGGTGGGCGAGGATCCCGACGCGGTCCAGGTCTTCCTCCGGCACTACTTCCGCCACGTCGACGCCATCGACGTCGACGAGCGCACCGTCGATGACCTCCTCGGACTGGTCGAGAGCCACTACCGGGCGGCGATGCACCGGCCGGCCGCGCGAGCGGTGATCACCATCCGGACGCCGAGCCAGACCGACGACGGATGGACCGCCGGGCGGCGCGACGGTCGTGCAGATCGTCACCGACGACCGCCCGTTCCTGGTCGACTCGGTGACGATGGAGGTGCTGCGCCAGGGCTGGAGCATCCGCGAGGTCTTCCACCCGCAGTTCAACGTCCGGCGCGACCTCGGCGGCACGCTGCACGGCGTCGTCCGGTCCCGGCGAGGCCGAGCAGGATCCGACGGTCATCCGCGAGTCCTGGATGCACCTGGAGATCCTGCCGCCGGAGCGGCCGGCCACCCCCGAGCTGCTGGTGCCCGACCTCGAGCAGGGTCTGCTCGAGGTCCTCCGGCTGGTCGAGGAGGCCGTCGAGGACTGGCAGAAGATGATCACCCGGTCCGAGGAGACCATCGAGCTGCTCAAGGACCCGGCCCCGATCGACGGTCGCCAGCGAGGACGCCGCGCTGGCCTGCGAGCTGTTGAGCTGGCTGAACGCCAACCACTTCACCTTCCTCGGCTACCGCGAGTACAAGATCACCGAGGATGACGGCCGGCTACCACATGGAGCCCGTGCCGGCCACCGGGCTGGGCATCCTGCGCGGTGATCAGGACGCGCCGGGCGCGTTCCACGCGCTGCCGCAGACGGGCACCCGGCACTACCTGACCATCGTCACCAAGGACAACTACAAGTCACGGATCCACCGGCCCGCCTACCTGGACTACCTGGGCTTCCGGATGTTCGACGCGGCGGGCAACGTCGATCGGCGAGCGGCGGTTCATCGGGCTGTTCTCCTCCAGCGCGTACTCCGAGAGCGTCAACCGGGTTCCGGTGATCCGGCAGAAGGCGGCCGCGGTGCTGGCCTACTCCGGCTACGACAAGCACAGCCATGGCGGCAAGGCGATCATGGACGTGCTGGACACCTACCCGCGCGACGAGCTGTTCCAGACGCCGCGGTCGGAGCTCGCGCCGGTGGTGGAGAAGATCGCCCACCTCAAGGAGCGCCGCCAGGTCCGGATGTTCGTCCGCCGGGATCCGTACGGACGCTATCTCTCCTGCCTGATCTACCTGCCGCGCGACCGCTACACCACCGCGGTGCGCAACCGGATGCAGGACATCTTGATGCGCAAGCTCGGCGGCGCCTCGATCGACTACACCGCCCGGGTGTCGGAGTCGGTGCTGGCCCGGCTGCACTTCGTGCTGCGGATGCCGGTCGGCGAGGCGATGGGCGAGGTGGACGTCCGCGCGCTGGAGAAGGAGCTGACCCTGGCCACCCGATCCTGGAACGACGAGTTCGCCGACCAGGTCGAACGAGGTCGACAATCCGGACCGGATCGCGACCCTGGTGGGCGCGCTGCCCGAGGGCTACAAGGAGGACTACACCCCGCGGCAGGCCACCCAGGACCTCGCGGCGCTGACCGCGCTCGCCGGTGACCATGACATGTCGATGGCGATGTACGTGCCCGACCGGGCCGTCGACGAGGCCGACCTCCGGCTGAAGATCTTCCGCCAGGACGAGTCGATGTCGCTGTCGAAGATCCTGCCGCACCTGTCGCTGCTCGGCGTCGACGTGATCGACGAGCGTCCGTACGAGCTCGAGCTCGGCGCTGACCGGCGGGCCTTCATCTACGACTTCGGGCTGACCGTGCCCGGGCGGCGCCGAGGCCGTCCGGTCCCGCTGGTCGACCGGAGGCCCGGGAGCAGTTCATGGACGCGTTCTCCGCGTCGTACAGCGGATTGAGCGAGTCCGACAGCTTCAACGCGCTGGTGATGGGCGCCGACCTCGGCTGGCGCGACGTCAGCGTGCTGCGGGCCATCGGCCGC
This sequence comes from uncultured Actinomycetota bacterium, assembly GCA_963731295.1. Classification (GTDB taxonomy): domain Bacteria; phylum Actinomycetota; class Actinomycetes; order Propionibacteriales; family Propionibacteriaceae; genus Microlunatus. Next base: position 862,218 of record CAVSUP010000001.1, on the reverse strand, counting down.
TACCTGCGCCAGGTCGGCATCACCTTCAGCCAGACCTACATCGCCCAGGCGCTCAGCGTGAACGTCGATCTGGCCCGACAGCTGGTCGGGCTGTTCCGGACCCGCTTCGACCCCGAGCTGGAGCTTGACGATCAAGCCCGCGCCACGCGGACCGCAGACGTTGATCGACAAGATCAAGAGCGGCCTCGACGACGTCGCCAGTCTTGATCATGATCGGATCATCCGGATGTTCCTGGCCGTGATCCGGGCGATGATCCGGACCAACTTCTACCAGTCCGGCCCGGGGCGCGATCGCTTTCAAACTGCTGCCGCGGCAGATTCCTGACCTGCCCGAACCGCGACCCGAGTTCGAGATCTTCGTTTACTCACCGCGGATCGAGGGGGTCCATCTGCGCTTCGGCTCGGTCGCCCGCGGTGGCCTGCGCTGGTCGGACCGGGCGGAGGACTTCCGGACCGAGATCCTCGGCCTGGTCAAGGCCCAGATGGTCAAGAACACCGTGATCGTGCCGGTCGGCGCCAAAGGCGGCTTCTACGGCAAGCGACTGCCCGACCCCGGGCGTTGACCGCGACGCCTGGCTGGCCGAGGGAGTGGCCTGCTACAAGCTGTTCATCACCAGCCTGCTGGACGTCACCGACAACATCATCGACGGGCAGGTGGTGCCGCCGCCCGGCGTGGTGCGCTACGACGGCGATGATCCCTATCTGGTCGTCGCGGCCGACAAGGGCACCGCCACCTTCTCCGACATCGCCAACAAGATCTCGGTCGATTCGGGCTTCTGGCTCGGCGATGCCTTCGCCTCCGGAGGCTCCGCCGGCTATGACCACAAGGGCATGGGCATCACGGCCCGCGGAGCGTGGGAATCGGTACGCCGACACTTCCGGGAACGCGGCATCGACTGCCAGACCACCGACTTCACCTGTGTCGGCATCGGCGACATGAGCGGCGACGTCTTCGGCAACGGAATGCTGCTCAGCAAGCACATTAAGCTGGTCGCCGCGTTCGACCATCGGCATGTGTTCATCGATCCGAACCCGGATCCGGCCCGCAGCTGGGAGGAGCGGGCCCGGATCTTCGCGCTGCCCCGCTCGAGCTGGGCCGACTACGACGCCTCGCTGATCTCCGAAGGGCGGTGGCATCTTCCCGCGCACCCTGAAGTCGATCCCGATCACCCCGCAGATGCGAGCCGCGCTGGGCATCGACAAGTCGGTCGAGGCGCTGGCACCGGCGGAGTTGATCAACGCCTGCCTGAAGGCCCCGGTCGACCTGTTGTGGAACGGCGGCATCGGCACCTACGTCAAGGCGACGACCGAGACCAACGCCCAGGTCGGCGACAAGGCCAACGACGGGCTCCGGGTCGACGGCGGCGAGCTGCGGGCCAAGTGCGTCGGCGAGGGTGGCAACCTCGGGCTCACCCAGCTCGGCCGGATCGAGTACGCGGCCACCGGCGGCCGGATCAACACCGACTTCATCGACAACTCCGCCGGCGTGGACACCTCCGACCACGAAGTGAACATCAAGATCCTGCTCACCGGTGAGGTGGCGGCCGGTCGGCTGACCGATGGCCGATCGCGATGCGTTCCTCGCGTCGATGACCGACGAGGTCGGGCACCTGGTGCTCGCCCACAACTACAACCAGAACCTCGCCCTCGCCAACAGCGTCTACCAGTCGCCGTCGATGGCTGGCGTGCACGAGGACTGGATGGAGCGGCTGTCGGACCAGGGTCTGCTCGATCGCGACATCGAATATCCTGCCCTCGACGGATGTGATGGAGGCCCGGCGGGCCAGCCACAAGGGCCTGACCTCGCCCGAACTCGCCACCCTGCTCGCGTACACCAAGATCGTCCTGGAGGACGAAATCTTGGGCACTGATCTGCCGGATGATCCGTATCTGGCCGATCGGTTGATCAACTACTTCCCGAGCCGGATGCGCGAGGAGTACGCCGAGCAGATGCCGGAGCACCGGCTGCATCGCGAGATCATCGCGACCGTAGTGGTCAACAACTTCGTCGATCAGTCCGGCATCACCTGCTTCCACCGGCTATCCGGTGAGACCGGGGCCGGACCGGCGGATGTGATCCGCGCCCAGATCGCGTCGCGGGCGATCTTCGGCGCGGCCGAGCTCGACGCGTCGATCAGGGCTCTTGATCATCAGATCGACGCCCAGGTGCAGACCCAGCTGCGGATGGAGGTCCGCACCCTCGTTGAGCGGGCCACCCGCTGGGTGATCAATAACCGGCGCCGTCCGATCGACATCGGTGCGGCGGTCGAACAGCTCGCCGCCGGGGTGCGCACGGTGCAGGACGCGCTCCCCGACCTCCTCAGCGGCCGGGACCGGGACGCTCTCGACCAGCGGCTGAAGACCTCGCGGGCCGCCGGCGTGCCCGACGACCTTGCCGTCGCGGTAGCGATCCTGCCGCGCCGCGTACGCCGCCCTGACCACGTCCAGACGGCGGCCCGCAACGACATCGACCTGCTCAAGGTGGCTGAGGTGCACTTCGGGCTGGGGCAGCGGATCGGACTGGACCGCTTGTTGAGCCGGATCGTCGAGTTGCCACGGGATGATCGCTGGCAGACCATGGCCCGAGCTGCGCTCCGCGACGATCTGCACGCCGTGCACGCGCAACTGACCGCCGAGGTGCTGACCTCCGGGGCCGCCGCCGGCAAGGGCGCCAAGGATCTGATCAGCAGCTGGGAGAAGGCCAATCACGCAGTGCCGGAGTCGGTGAAGATCCTCCGTTCGATCACCGGGAGCCGGGCCGATCTGGCCCGCACCTCGGTGGGCCTGCGGATCGTTCGTGGTCTGCTGCCAACCGTCAGCTGATCGGCGCGATCCGCCGGGCTCATGAAACAATCCGGCCATGCGTATCGACCTGCACACCCACTCGTCCGTCTCCGATGGGACCGATGAGCCGGGTGTGCTGGTCCGGTCCGCTCGAGACGCCGGACTCGATGTCGTCGCGCTGACCGATCACGACACCTTCGACGGGCTGGACCAGGCCGTTGCGGCGGGTGAGCAGCTAGGTGTGCACGTCGTTCGCGGCCTGGAGCTCTCCTGCTCGCGGACCGGCCGCAGTGTGCATCTCCTGGCCTACGGCGCTGACCCGACCAGCCCCGGGCTGGCCGCCGAGATGGAGCGGGTACGCGGGGGCCGGCTGGGCCGACTGTCCGGCGTCCTGGCCAAACTGGCCGAGCTGGGGGTCCCGGTGACCGAGGCCGAGGTGTTGGAGCAGGTCGGCAACAGCCCGTCGGTCGGTCGACCCCACATCGCTGACGCCATGATCAAGGCCGGTCGGGTCCGCGACCGGCAGGAGGCCTTCGATCGCTATCTCGCTGATGGCGGTCCGGCCCACGTCCATCGTTACGCGATCGACGTGGAGCGGGGGATCGACCTGGTGCACCAGGCTGGGGGAGTGGCGGTCATCGCCCATCCGTGGGGCCGGGGCCGCGAACACGTCCTGCCGGTGCCGGTGCTGGAGATGCTGGCCAGTGATCATCAGCTGGACGGTGTCGAGGTCGACCATCAAGATCACGATCCCGACACCCGACGCCGACTCCGGACGCTCGCGGACCGGCTCGGTCTGTTGATTACCGGCGCCAGCGACTATCACGGCACCGGAAAGGTCGATCATGATCTTGGCTGCAACACCACTGCGCCCGAGGTCTACGCCGAGCTCGCGAGAAGGCTCGCGTAGATCTCCTCCAGCATGACCGCGGGAGCTCCCATCCCGTCGAGCGCGTCGATCTGGTATCCGAGTCGGTCGGACCGCCACTCGTAGGCCAACAACTCCATCGCCAGCGACAGCAGGAGCGCGTGGTGATGGAGGATCGAGTCGAGCTGGCGGCGCAGGTGATCATCCCGAGGGTCAGGACACTCCGGCAGCAGGTCGCGCAGCTCGAAGAAGCGGCGCACCAGAGGCCCGCCCACCGGGGCGATGAAGCCCAGGCCTTGGCGGGCCCGGATGCCCTTGATCACCGTGTCCGCTTCGTCGGAGCGGATGAGTGCCTCGGCGGCGATCTTCAGCAGGACCGGCCGCACCGGGTCGGGCATCCGCCGAATATCTTGCGGGGCGACGTCGATTAGCGCAGCCGGACGGATGAGCCGCTTCAGCAGGCTGCGCATGGCGTCACCCTACGCTCGGCGGCGGATCGCGAAGGCTCAGGCCTCCAACTCGGCCAGCTCATCCGCGGTCAGCCTGATCGACCCGACGGCGATGTTCTCCTCGAGATGGGCGACCGACGAGGTGCCCGGGATCAGCAAGATGTTCTCGGCGTGAGCCAGCAGCCAGGCCAGCCCGATCTGCTGGGGGACCACGCCGTACCGTTCGGCGACCGCACGGGTAGCCGGATGATCAACGACCTTCGGCAGGCCGGGAAAGGCCGAGCCCAGCGGGAAGAACGGGACGTAGGCGACGCCCTCGGCCGTACATAGCGTCAGTGTGGCCTCGTCCGCGCGATCGACGAGGCTGTAGGCGTTCTGCACGCAGACGATGCCAGCGAGGTCGATGGCGGTCGCCACCTGCTCGGCACTCACGTTGGAAATGCCGATCCCGGCGATCTTGCCCTCGTCGCGGAGGGCTGCCATTTCGGCCAGCTGATCTTCGAAGGCGGGGGTGCCGGCGTCGGCATGGTCGAGCCGGCGCAGATTCACCGCGGCCAACTGCTCCACGCCGAGCGAGCGCAGGTTGTCCTCGACCCCTTCGCGGAGCTCGGCCGGGCTCTGCTTCGGCGTCCACCCGCCCGAGGCGGTCCGACCGGCGCCGACCTTGGAGACGAACCCCAGACCCTCGGGGTAGGGATGGAGGGCCTCGCGGATCAGGTCGTTGGCGACGTCGGGCCCGTAGTACTGCGCGGTGTCGATGTGATTGACGCCCAGCTCGACCGCCCGTCGCAGGACGCGCCAGCGCGGCCGGCCGATCCTTCGGTGGCCCCATCACGCCCCGGCCCGGAAGTTGCATTGCGCCGTAGCCGATCCGCCGGACCGGTAGACGACCAAGATCAAAGGTGCCGGCCGAAGCCGCGTCGAGTTCCATAGGGGGAGAATACTCAGGCGAGCCCAAGGCGCTCGGCCGAGATTTCGCGCATCTCGATCTTGCGGATCTTCCCGGTGATGGTCATCGGGAAGTCGTCGACGATCATCACGTAGCGGGGGATCTTGTAGTGGGCGAGTTTGCCGGCGCAGAATGCGCGGACGTCTTCGGCGTCGAGCGGCTCGACCCCACTCTTGATCTTGATCCAGGCGCACAGTTCCTCGCCGTAGCGCGGGTCGGGCACCCCGACCACCGACACATCGGTGATCCGGGGGTGGGCGAACAGGAACTCTTCGATCTCGCGTGGATAGACGTTCTCGCCGCCTCTGATCACCATGTCCTTGATCCGGCCGACGATCCCGACGTAACCGTCCTCGCGCATCGTGGCGAGGTCACCGGTGTGCATCCAGCCAGCGGAATCGATGGTGTCCGCGGTCTTCTCCCGGTCCTGCCAGTAGCCGATCATCACCGAGTAGCCGCGGGTGCACAGCTCACCCGGCGTGCCGCGGACCACCGTCTCCCCGGTCGCCGGATCGATGATCTTGATCTCCACGTGCGGGTGCACCCGGCCGACGGTCTCGGTCCGTCGCTCCACGTCGTCGTCACGCAGGGTCTGCGTCGAGACGGGCGACGTCTCGGTCATCCCGTACGCGATCGACACCTCGGTCATGCCCATGACCTCGATGCAGCGTTTCATCACCTCGACCGGACAGGGCGAGCCGGCCATGATGCCGGTCCGCAGCGTGCTGAGATCGAAGTTGCCGAAGTCTTCGGAGTTCTGTTCGGCGATGAACATCGTCGGCACGCCGTAGAGGGCGGTCGCACGCTCGGCCTGCACCGCGGACAGGGCCGCCGACGGGTCGAAGGCCAGGCTCGGAATGATCATGGTCGCCCCGTGCGTCGTGCAGCCGAGATTGCCCATCACCATGCCGAAGCAGTGATAGAACGGCACCGGAATGACCAGCCGGTCCAGTTCGGTGAAGCCGATGGTCTCGGTGACGAAGAAGCCGTTGTTGACGATGTTGCGGTGGCTGAGCGTGGCGCCCTTGGGATACCCGGTGGTGCCTGAGGTGTACTGGATGTTGATCGGGTCGCCGGGGGACAGCCCACGTGCGATCTCGTCGAGTTGCCGCGGCTCGATGCCGGCACCATCGGCCAGCAGCTCGTGCCAGCTCGGACGGCCGATGACCACCACCTGCTCCAGAGCCGGGCACTCGTCGCGGACCGAAGCCACCATCGCCGGATAGTCACTGGTCTTGAACGCATCGGCCACGATGAGCAATCGCAGCCCGGACTGATTGATCGCGTACGCCAGCTCGTGCGTCCGGTACGCGGGGTTGATGTTGACCAGGATGACCCCGATCTCGGCCGTCGCGTACTGCGTCAGGGTCCATTCCGCACAGTTCGGGGCCCAGACCCCGACCCGGTCGCCGGGTCCGAGCCCGGCCGCCAGCAGCCCGCAGGCCACCTCGTCGACGCTCAGCTTGAATTCCGCGTACGTCCAGCGCCGTCTGGTGGCGCACTCGACCAGCGCCTCCCGATCACCGAACCGCTCGACCGTCCGGGTCAGGTTGGCCCCGATGGTTTCGTCCAGCAGGGGCGGATGAACCGGTCCCGTCGCCTGTGACAGCTCCATGGGAAGCAACCCTACGGGTGCGGTGCGACCATCACCAGGAGGGACGTGGTCGCCAAGATCACGAACGCGATGGTGAGCTCGGCCCCCATGACCACGGCCAGACTCTGCACGCCGCTGGAGCTTCGAAGCATCTCGGCGGGGTGGTGCAATCGGCGGAAAGCCACCCGGGCCGCGTACTGGCGACCGTGATTGCCCATCAGCAGCATCAGGCCGAAGACCGCGACCTTGACCAACAGCACCAAGCCGTAGCGGGAGCTGACCAGGGGCTCGATGCCGCCGGACACGGCCAGCGCGTGGACGGTGCCGGTGACGACCAGAGTGATCACGCTGAACGTGGCCACGATGGAGAAGCGGGGAATCAGTCGGTCGAGCTCCTGCAGGTTCTCCCGGGGGATCAGCACCGCAGCCAGCGCGACCAGGCCGCCGAGCCACGCGGCGGTGGCGAGCACGTGACCGCTGGTCGCGATGATCTTGAGCACCTCCCAGCGGCCGCCCAGCGCATTCGACTGGGTGACCATGCTTCCGGCGATCACGGTGACCGAACCGAGCGCGAAGATCCGCCGCCAGCCGGTCACCGGCTTGTGCACCAGATCGACGAGGAAGAAGGCGACCGCGGCCAGCACGGCCAGCCGGATCAGCAGGGTCGACCCGGTGATCGAGGTCAGGATGTCACCGGGCAACTTGCCGCCGAAGATCATCTGGATCCCGGGGCCGCCGGTCGTCCCGAGGAAGAGCAGACCGGTGCCGGTGACGGCCAGCACCACGAGGCGCCTGTCGCTGCGGCCCTCGGGCCAGACCAGGGACCAGAACGTGAAGGTCCCGGCCAGGAGTACATAGCCCGCGTAGGTGAGCACCCGGTTGGCGCCGAGGGCCAATTCGACCAGTTCGCGATTCACGGCGTCACCGTGGCCTCGGGAGATCCAGTTGCACCTGGATCTTCGCGTGGCGTGCGGGCAGCCAGTGGTTGACCTGCATGCGGGGCGCGGCGCCTGAGGCGCAGGCTTGCTGGGACAGCCGGAGATGCGGGCAGGTCAGGTTGCGGACGGACGGGCCGTTCACGATGACGACCACCGGGAAGTCACCGGGCACGCTGCCGGTCAGCGGCCCGATCGCGGCCAGGGCCCTATTGGCCCGGGAGGGCATGGTCCGCTTGGTCACCCCGGTCAGTTGGTAGCGGAGCTCGATCCGCTGGGTCGGCTGACCGAAAGTCAGTCGCTGCTCACCCTTGAGCCGGCCGTTGTCCGGCACCGGGACCGGCTGATCGCCGGCCGTCACCTGGACCTGCTCGGCGACGGCTTTCGCCTTGGCGAACAGCCCGCCCAGAGTGGCGATCTGCGGTGGGCGCACCGTCATGCCATTGACCGCTGCGGGGAGCAGCACCAACTCCGAGACGTCGAACGAGCCGTCGGAGGAGGGCGTGGCCATCAGCAGGATCCCCGCTCGGGTGGTGCCCGGGCCGGGCGGCAGTTTGTCGCCGTCGGGCTTGCTCGTGGGGGGCGGCGAACTAGACGGACTGGACGGACTGGACGGACTGGACGGGGATCCGTCACCGCCGGACGACGGCGACAGCGAGGACGTGGCCGACGGCGGACCGGTCGACTGGGGCGCCGACGGCGGACCGGTCGACTGGGGCGGCGTGGTGGTTGGGAGGGCGGGGGCCAAATGGTAAAAGATCACGGCCGAGGCGGTCAGGCCCAGCATCAATGACAGGCCGATGGCCCGGCGCAGCATCGCCGGGAACTGGCGCGCTTCAGCCATTGCCATCTCCCCCCAGGACCGGCGAAGCATTCGGCAGCAATCGGCTATCGCTTTACCGTAAGGCTCACGGCGCGACGCTTCGTGGCCCTATATTACGCCTCAAGGAGTCGTCTCCGATGGGGAAGAGGCGACGCGAAGGGGGAACAATGAGAGTCAAAATGATGGCGCGCTCGGCCAAGATCGCCCTTGTGGCCGCGGGGGTCGTGGCGATGGCGGGCTTGACGGTCGGCCCGAGCTACGCGGCTGACGATGCGGAAGTCTATGTTGTCCAGGGATTGCCGGGGAAGAGTCTGGACGTGTCGGTCGACGGTAAGTCGGTGGCCAAGGGCGTGAAGACCGCCGCCGTAGCTGGTCCGTTCAAGATCAAAGCCGGCAGCCGCAAGGTGACCTTCAAGAGCGATGGCAAGGTCGTCTTGGAGCGGATGTTCTCGGTGAAGGCCAAGTCCAGCTGGGATGTCGTGGTGCACCTGCCGGCGTCCTCGGGGGCCAAGCCGGTCGTCACCGTCTTCAAGAACGATCTGTCCTCGGTGCCGAAGGGCAAGGCGTCGCTGGTCGTCGCCCACACCGCGTCCGTGCCGGCCGCCGACATCCGGGTGAACGGCAAGGTGCTGTTCGCCAATATCGCCAATGGTGAGTCGCTGAAGCTGACCGTGCCGGTGGCCACCTACAAGGTGGCGATCGTGCCGACGGGTGAGAAGAAGCCAGTGATCCTCGGACCGTTGAGCCTCACCGTCCAGGGCGGATCGGTGAATCGCGTGTACGCGGTGGGCGATCCGGAGAAGAAGACCATGAACGTCGCGGTCCATGTCATTGCGACCGGACCCAGCGGATCGGGTAAGCCCTCGGAGGTGAACACCGGTACCGGTGGTCAGGTCGACGGTTACTCGACCTTCCTGGTGAACCTGACGCGTTGAGTCGATCGATTCATCCTCGTCGGGCCGTGGCCGGCCCGGTGGTTGCGGTGCTGATGCTGGCCGTCGGCTGCGCTGCGCCTGTGCAGGGCGCCAGCATCGAGCCCGAGCTGGTGCCGGTGCCGGGGCAGGCATCGACGGCCGGCCCGGCCGCGACGGCACCGGCCGGGCCGATCCCGACCGCTCGCGAAGGCAAGCCGGCCCGGAGTGAACGCGTTCATTTCATCCCCGAACAGGTCAGCCTGCCGGGTCGGGCCGACGCGCCGGTGGTCCCGGCGGCGACCGTCGACGGGATCCTTCGGGTGCCGGAGGACGTCCGGCACGTCGGCTGGTGGGACGGCAGCGCGTACGCGGGTGATCCCTTCGGGACCACGGTAATCGCGGGCCACGTGGACTCGGCGACCGAGGGCGTCGGCTTCTTCGCCCGGCTGCTGAAGATCAAGGTCGGTGAGCGGGTCACCGTGCGGGCCGGCGATCATCATCAGACCTATCGGGTGATCGCCGTCCAGATCGTCGCCAAGAAGGCCCTGTCCTCGGACAGCCGGGCCTTCGACCAGACCGGCAACCACCGTTTGGTGCTGATTACCTGCACCGGCAAGTACCGGCCCGACCGCGGGGGGTACGAAAGCAATCTCGTGGTGATCGCCAAGCCACTGGGCTTGGCGCGCTGACGCCTACTCGGTCGGCGTGGCTGCGGGAGCCTGGCCGGCCGGGCTGCGACGCCGGCGGCGACGCTTGGTCGTGCCGGCGGGCTTGTCCGCGGCAGCGCCGGCGGACGTAGGACTCGACTCCGCCGCGTCGGCGTCCACGGGCACTCCGTTGCGGAGGCGGCGCCGGTTGCGTTGCCGGTCCGGCTTCGGCCGTTCGGCGCGCGGGCGGCGCGGTCGTTCGGTGCCGGCTTCGGGCGGCTTCGGTGGGACGATCCGACCCTTGGCCGAAGGGTTGATGCCCTGGTCGTGGTAGAGGTGCGCCGAGGTCGAATAGGTTTCCTCGGGCTGCTCGAACGGCAGACCCAAGGTGTTGTTGATGACCTTCCAGCGCGTCTGATCCGCCCAATCGACGAAGGTGATGGCAATTCCGGAGGCACCGGCCCGACCGGTACGACCGATCCGGTGCACGTAGGTCTTGTCGTCATCGGGACATTCGTAGTTGATCACGTGAGTGACGCCGTCGACATCGATGCCGCGAGCGGCGACGTCGGTCGCGACCAACACATCGATCTTGCCGTCGCGGAAGCGCTTCAGCGCCTTCTCCCGGGCGACCTGGTTCAGGTCGCCGTGGATCGAGGTCGCGGCGAACCCCCGCTCGGCCAGATCGTCGGAGACCCGTTGAGCCGACCGCTTGGTCCGGCAGAAGATCATCACCCGATTGCGGTTCTCGGCCTGCAGGATGCGGGCGACGACCTCCGGCTTGTCGAGATCATGGGCCTGGTAGACGAACTGGGCCGTGGTCGGGACCGTGGTGGTGGCCTCGGCGGATTCGGCCCGGATGTTGACCGGATGCCGCAGATGCCGACGCGCCATGGTGACGATCGCCGACGGCATGGTCGCCGAGAACAACATGGTCTGCCGCAACTCGGGCGTCTTGGCCAAGATGCGCTCGACGTCGGGCAGGAAGCCGAGGTCGAGCATCTCGTCGGCCTCATCGAGCACCAGCACCTTGATGTGACTCAGATCGAGGATGCCGCGGTTGGCCAGATCCAGCAGCCGTCCCGGCGTACCGACCACCACGTCGACGCCGCGGCTGAGGGCCGCCAGCTGACCGTCGTAGGCGACCCCGCCGTACACGGTCAGGACGCGGGAGTGGCGACGGGCCGACGCCGTGGTGATGTCGGCACTGACCTGGCTCGCGAGCTCCCGGGTCGGGGCGATGACCAGGCCCTGCGGGGCGCCCGGCTTGGCCAGTTGCGCGTAGTCGCGCTCACCCGGCAACACCATCCGCTGCAGCATCGTGATGCCGAAGGCCAGGGTCTTGCCGGTGCCGGTCCGCGCCTGGCCGATCATGTCGGTGCCGGTCAGGGCGATCGGGATGGCCATCGCCTGGATCGGGAACGGTTTGGTGATGCCGACCTGCTCCAGCGCCTCCACGATGGTGCTCAGCACGCCGAGCTCGCCAAAAGTGGTCGGGTGCTCGAAGGCTGAGGTTTCGGGCTCCGCTGTCGCTTCGTCGAGATCCGGACTGTCCACGGATCCTTCGGTGGGTGCTGCTTCGTTCAGGGTCTCGCCTTAATGCTCATCGGGAATCTGATGGGGTAGCTGATGTCGCGAGGCCCAGCACGTCGTGTTTGGTCACGGTGCCTTGAGGAACAGGTGCGCATCTACTGACAAACCTTTGGCAGTCTAGCGGTAACCCCATCGGGTAGTCCGCATTATCCTGCCGCCATGACCGATCAGCCTGATCCTCCCGACGCAACCGAGGTTTCCGCAGCCGGCGCCGGCGACCTGCCGGCCCTCACCGATGACCGCGACTATCGGCAGGGGGCGATCGATCTGCTGGGCATTCTCGCGTACGGTGCGCTGTCGGCCTTCGAGCGCCTGGCCGAGAACGCCCGGACGGTCCCGACGCTCGCCGACAAGGTGCACGTGGCCTCCATGGCCGCCCTCCAGATCGAGCACTTCGAGCGGGTGCGGGCGCGGCTAACCGAGTTGGAGGCCGACGTCATGGAGGCCATGGAGCCCTTCCATGCGCCGTTCAACGCGTTCCACGAGTACACCAAGCCGAAGGATTGGCTCGAGGGGCTGGTCTGGACCTACGTGGGCGACGGGTTCGCGGCCGACTTCTATCGAGAGGTGGCGGCCTTCGTCGACCCCGAGACCCGGACGCTGGTGCATCTGGTGCTGGCCGACGAGGGCCACGTCCAGTTCGTGATCGACAAGGTCCGCGGCGCGATCGTCGCCGACCACCGGGTGGCCGGCCGACTCGCCCTGTGGGGCCGGCGGCTGGTCGGCGAGGCGTTGAGCCAGGCCCAACGGGTGGCCGCCGACCGCGATTCACTGACCAGTCTGCTGACCGGAACGGTCGATCGACCCGGCATGGATCTGCCCGCGATCAGTCGGATGTTCTCCCGACTGGTCGAGAACCACACCAAAAGAATGGCCGCTTTGGGTCTACAGGCCTGACCTACACACTGAAGCCGACGTGGCGGGCGTTCTCCTCGCCGAGGTCGACGTAGGCAATCTTGGCGGCCGGGATCAGCACTTTGCGGCCTCGCTCATCGGTGACGGTGAAAAAGGATTCATTGCTCAGCGCGTCGGCCAGGGACTGCTCGATGTCTGCGGCCGAATCGGCGGTTTCCACCACGATTTCGCGATTGACGTGCTGGATTCCGACCTTGATCTCCACGTATTCCTCCTGAAATGCCATCACGGCGTGCGGCCGCGCACCGCGAGACTACAGCGTCGATTTTTCGTCGTCGGTCGCGGCGCGGATGACGATCCGGGTCCAGGCGCCGACATAGATCCGGTCGTCCGGGGCCAGTTCCCGTTTGGCGCCGACCGGGATCGGATCCTCCGGTAGCGCCGCGCTCGCGGCGGCGACGAAGGTGCCGTTCGCCGATTCCAGGTCCTCGACCCACCAGCGATGGCCATCGGTGGTCAGCTGGGCCTGGCGGCGGCTGACGCCGGAGTCGGTGTCGCAGTCGACCTCCGGGTGGATGTTCCGGCTGTTCGACACCCGACCGACGAGCACCGAGGCCGAGTGCAGCGCCACGACGTCGGGCAGGCCGGGCGACGGCATCGCGTCCGGGCTCTCCTGAGCCTGGTACCAGGCCGGATCGATCCACACCTCGGCCACCCAATCGAAGCTGCCCGACGTCGAGAGCGGCCGGGGCGGCGACATGTCCGGACCTGCCGGTGGTGGCGATGCCTGCTCGGGGAGGTCCGGGAGGTCCGGGAGGTCGGGCGGGGTCAGCGGCCGGGGCATGGTGCCGGTCGTGAAGTCGTAGCCGCAGTTCTCACAGAACAGGGCATCCTGGGCGTTCGGGGTCGAACAGTTCGGGCAGGGTTGGGCACCGACGGCCTGGGCCGGGATGTCGACCGGCGTCGGCGCCGTCCCCGGGGTCACGGCCGACGCGTCGATCGGTACCCCGCAGACGTCGCAGTAGTCGTTCGAGACCGACGTATGTCCGGCCGGGCAGACGGCACTCATGGCTTCAGTTCCTGATTCGGGTCGTCTTGGTCGAGGCGGTGTCCAGAGCCATCTCGTCGGCCTTGTCCACCGTTCGTTTCAGACGCACGGTACCCGTCTCGGGATCGGCGATGTCGACCACCTTGCGGAGCTTCATCGTCGCCTCCTCGTTGCCGGTCTCGGCCGCCAGTTGCACGGCTCGGCCGAGCTTCATGGTCGCGGTCTCCTCGTCGCCGGCCGCCTTGGCCGCCAAGCCGTCCTGGATCGCTTCGGCCAGCTCGGTCTGTCCGGTGTAGTGCGCGACCTCCGGATTGATCCGGGTCGTCAGGCCCTCGTCGGCGGACCACTTGGCCTTGACCAGCGACTGGGCGACGACCTGGTTCCCGACGGTCAGCTGTACGCGGGCCGCAAGCTGCTCTTGACCGATCGCCTTCGCAGCCAGCCGCACGCTGACGTGGTAGTCGCGGGATTCGTCGCCCCAGGAGCCGGTCGGGTAGCCGCCGGTCAGGGGATTGACCTCGACCCGGCGGCTGGTCAGATCCTCCACCGTCGGTGAGACCTGCCGGACAAAGGTCACCTGCGCACCCTGGGGGGCCCAGACCCGCAGCTGCGCGTCGGCCACGCCGCGGCCCATCGACTGCTGCATCAGCTCAGCGAAGACCTGGCCCATCAGCGATGCGTCCGGGATGATGTCGACCGAGCCCAGCAGGGCCTGGGCGATCCGCCGCACCTCCGCCACCTGCCAGTCGACGCCCACCCCGCGGCAGTCGCACTGGAACTTGCCGGTCGCGCCCATGATCGCGCCGGTGAGCTGCTCGGGGGTCTCGTTGTGATTCTCGCCATCGGTAAGCAGGATGGCGTGCTTCTGCGCCAGCATCGGCACCGAGTCGAAGAGCCGACCGGCCAGCGTGAGCCAGGTGCCCATCGCCGTGCCGCCGTCGGAGCGGAATTGGGCGATGGCCTGGTGGGCGGCGTACCGGGCGCCGGGATCCATCCGCACCATGCCCGCACCGGCGCGGACCGGCGGAAAGGCCAGGTACGCCTGGTGGGTGCCGGCCACCACGGCGAAATAGGTCCCGTCGATGATCTGGTCGATCGCCGCCGAGGCCGCGGTCTTGGCCGCCTGGAGCTTGGTCCGGCCCATCGAGCCCGAGGTGTCGACGATGATGATCTCGCCGGCGTCACCCGAACCCGACTGGCCGGCCGATCCGGCACCGTCGCACTGCACGGTGACGATGGCGTTGACGTCCGTACCGCCGTCGGGCAGGAACTCGTTCTGGTAGACGGTGGCAGAGAACTCAGCCATGATCAACTTCCCTTCGGGTCACGAGTCGCAACAGTATGCACTCAGGCGCGCGGCGAGCCCACCCGGGCCAAGGCGACGGAAATGTTGTCCTTGCCACCTTGGGCATTGGCCCAGTCGACCAGGGCCTGGGCCAGCGCCAGCGGTTCGGCGCTCGGCCCCACTCAGTTCGCCGACCAGCGCCTGCACGGCCGCGGCCTCGGAGACGTAGTTCCAGAGTCCGTCGGAGCAGACCAGGACCCAACCCGCGACGTGCACGGTGATCGATCCGGTCCGCGGGACGAAATCGGGCGTATCGCGGCCGAGCCACTTGGTGATGGCGTGGGCCTGCGGACCGTTCTCGGCCTCTTCGCGGCTGACTCCCATGCTGATCCGGGCCTGGGCCACCGAGTCGTCCAGGCTCAGCTCGGCCGCCGGCTCGGCGCTGCCGGGGTCGGGGATCCAGTAGACCCGGCTGTCGCCGACGTTTCCGTAGACGACCAGTTCCCCCTCGACGACCGCGGCCGCGAAGGTGCACGATGCGGCGTTCTCACTGCCGTCGGCGGTGTTCGCGATCACCGCGGAATTGGCCTGGGCGACGGCGTCCTCGAGAGCGGCGGCGATGGCGGCGACCCGACTGGCCGGGGTTCCGATGCCGGCCGGCCGGTTGGCGGCCAGCACATCCCGCGCCCGCCGCGCGGCCGCGAGACTGGCCACGTCGGAGTCCATTGAGGTCGAGACCCCGTCGCAGACCACGAGCACCGCCCGCGAGCCGGGCGCCGACTCGGCCGCCAGCGCGGTGGCGTCCTCGTTGCGGAAATGCCGAATTCCTTTGTCGCAGCACGCGGCTACCCAGGGGGCGGGCTGCTCGGTGTAGTGGTCGCGCTCGCTGATCGCCTTGGTCCCGCAGGTCTCGCAGTAACCGTCTGGGCCGACCACGCCGCCACAGGTGGTGCACGGCGGGCTGATGGCGACGGTGTCCTCGACGTCCCCGTCCATGGCCAGGTGGGTCGACCGGGTGAGCTCGATCGGCGTCTCCAGCTCGGCGGTGGGGTCGGTGTCCGGCGCAGCCGTCGGCGTCAGGGCGTGGCCGCACGCCTCGCAGAAGGCGGCTTGCGGGGTGATCTGGGCACCGCAATTGGGGCAACGCAACGCACCGGGAGTTGTGAGTTGGGTCATCGTAGGGTCCACCTTCGCACGGCGTTGGCCTGGTCGACCAGCGCGTACCGCTGCTGGTCGTCGGTCTCCGCACTGGCCAGCTGCCGGTACGTGTCTTCCAGGCCGTCGCGCAGCGACTCGTTCCGGGCCACGTACGGGCCGATCTTGATCGTGGTCTGCGGCCCCTTCTGTTCGACCCCCACCAGCGCCCGTTCCAGGATCGCGGCCGTCAACCGCGCCCGCTCCTGCGGATCCAGGCGTACGCCCTGCAGGCTGTCCATCGCCTGCGACAGCGATTCCAGGCCCTGGCCCGACTCGTAGAGCTGCACCGCGCGCATGCGTCGAGCCTCGGTGAAGCTGCGGCTGGTCGACGGGACGAGGTCGAGGGCCTGCACGGCTCCGGCGACATCGCGGCGGGCGGACCGGATCCGGGCCATGCCGAACGCGGCCGGGGCCACGTAGTTCGCATCGGTGCTCGCGCAGGTGCGGTACAGCCCTTCGGCAACCAGACTTTCACCGCCGTGCTCGCAGGCCAGGGCCAGCGCGAGCTTCGCCGCCAGCTCGCCCGGCACCTGGCCGTAGACGGCGTTGAACGACGACTGGGCCGCCGGAAAGTCCCCGGCGTCCAGCGCGGCCAGCCCACTGACCCAGACGGCGCGCCATTCCCACGGGTCCTCGGCCAGCATCGAGTTGACGATCTGGTCGACCAGATCGCGGCGACGCAACTCGAGTGCGGCCCGGGCCTGGGCCAGCGAGACCTCCGGCGACGACTCGGGGGAACGCCGCAGCTCCGCCAGCCGCGCCTCGGGATCGGCCACCGAGATGTTGCTCAGCCACGGGTACTGCGGATCGGAGGTGTCGGCTCGCAGAGCCGGCAGCTCGTCCCATTCGAGGGCCTCGCTGGTGATCGCGGGCGCCTCGAAGAGCACGGAGGCCGCCGAGGTGAGCGCGGTACCGGCGGTCTTCTCCGCGACCACCTCCCGCAACACGCCGAGCAGTTGCACGCGGAGCTCGTCGACCGAGGCGAACCGGTCGGCGGGATCGGCGGCACAGGCTTTGGTGATCAGCCGGTAGAGCGAATCGTGTTGCTGGAAGACCGGGGTGTCCTCGACCAGCGGCAGGCTGGCGACGAAGCGGGTCTGATAGCCGCGGAACTCCGTCATCAAGACCAGCAGGGTCCGGCCGATCGTGTAGATGTCGGAGGCCACGGTGGTGCCGACCTGGGCGACCTCGGGGGCCTGATAGCCGACGGTGCCGTAGATCGCGCTGTCGACATCGTCGATCCGTCGGACGCCGCCGAGGTCGATCAGCTTGACCGCGTCGCCGACCTGGATGAGATTGTCCGGCTTGAAGTCGCAAAAGACCAGTCCAAGATCATGAAGGTACTGGAAGGCCGGCAGCACCTCGAGGATGTAGGCCAGAGCTTGATCGACCGGCAACGGGTCGAACTGGCCGTGATTGGCCCGCATCCGGTTCTTCAGGATCTGCTTGAGCGAGGTTCCGCCGACGTACTCCATCACGATGTAGCCGGCGCCGTCGTGGCTGACGAAGTTGTAGATCTCGACGATCAGTGGGTGCTCGACCTGGGCCAGGAACTGCCGCTCGACGATGGCGACCGCGAGGGCATCCTGGTCGCCGGTGTTCAGCAGACCCTTGAGCACCACCCAGCGGTCGGACACGTTGCGGTCCTGGGCCAGATAGATCCAGCCCAGGCCGCCGTGGGCGAGGCAGCCGGCGACCTCGTACTGGTTGGCGACCAGGTCGCCGGCTTTGAGCTTGGGGGTGAAGGAGTACGAGTTGCCGCACTTCGCGCAGAAGCCTTCGGCCCGGCCGGCCTGGCCGTCCCGCGACCGGCCGACCGGCGCCCCGCAGTTGGGGCAGCTGCGCTTCTCCTCGGGGATCTGCGGGTTCTTCATGATCGCCTGCGAGGCATCGACCTCCGGGGCCGGTGGCACCCGGGTCAGGCCGGCACCCAGCCGGGCCGACCGCAGCCGCTGCGAGCCCGAATGCACCCGCCGGGTGATCTTCGAGCCGCTGGCCAGCGCCCGGCTCGAGCCGAGTGCGGTGGAACCGAGCCGACTCGATCCGCGGGTGATGGTCGAGGCGGCGCCACCGACCGAGGCGCTGTCGATGGGTGATCGATCCACGGCCCCACTCGAGGCCCCACTCGATACCGGGCCGGCCGCGGGGGGACTGCCGCAGATGTCGCAGTAGCCGTCGACGATGTGGCCGGCACACCCGGGCTGTCGGCACGGGGTGCCATTGCCGGCGACCGCGGCGACCGCGGCGACCGCGGCGACCGCGGCGGGCGCGGAGGGCGGGGGAGGCGGGGCCGCGCTCGCCCCCGGGCTCCCGCAGACGTCGCAGTAACCGTCGACGATCGAGCCGGTGCAGCCCGGCTGGGTGCAGTTGATCATGGTGTCTTTCCGGTGATCATGGTGTCTTTCTCGGCCGGGTGGTCTGGAGGTAGGTCTGGTAGAGGGTGACCAACTGCTCGGCGATGATCATCCGGCACGGTTGATCGCCCAGTGCCGCCTGGGCCAGCTGGTAGGCCCGATCGACGTCTGGCACCTCGGCGACGCCGGTCGCTACCGCCTTGGCGTGCAGGGCCTCGAGTCGCCCCGACAGCTCCTGATGATCATGAAGTGCCTTGGTGTACGCGGTCTGGGCCAGCGTCATGGCCCGGGACACCTGGTCGAGTCGACGGAGGTAGGGCTCCAACCGATCCAGCGTGTTGGGGACCGGCCCGAGGGCCTCGACGTCGGGGACGGCGTACCGAGGAGCGGGGTCGACGGCTCGTACGGCCTCGTCGACGATCGTCTGCAGGGCCGATTCGCGCGCTTCGAGGTCACTGCGCTGCTCCCGGGCCCGGCGGACCAGCGCGGCCGAGTCGCGCCGACGGGCGTTGTTGACGATCAGGTCGCGCTCGAAGGTGGCGGCGTCGATCTCCAGCGGTCCGAGCAGACCAGCAACATCACCGCCGCGGCCGGCCTTGTCAGCGAGCTCCTTGAGCCGTCTGGCCATCCGCGCCTGTTCGACCGCCGCCTGCTGCTGGGCGGCGCCGGCCGGTTCGAGATCGATTTGGTCGCGGATCCGCTCCATCTGGGCTCGAAGCTGCCGGATCCGGGCGGTGACCTCGGCCCCCGAGGGATCCAGGCCGAGCCGGACCCTCAGCTGGGCGACCAGCGCGTCCGAGAGCCGGCACGCCTCCGGGAGCGACACCGACAGACCCGATGCGGTGGCGGCGTCCAGCCGCCCCCAGATCAGGCTCGCCAGCCGGAGTCGTTCGGTCTGGCCGACGCGGCCCGAGTTCCAGGTCGCCAGCAACAGCTCGTAGCGGTCCGACACGGCCTTCCACAGGGCTAGCGACAACATGATGTCGCTGGTGGCCGAGGCGCCGTTGGTCGCCGCCAGCGCCGACCGGTCCAGCTCGTCCAACTCGTGGTGCCGGCTCTCCCGCCAGGTGCCCAGGAGGTCGAGGTAGACCATGGCGGCCTGAGCCTCGACGGCAACCCCCATGCGGCCGGGCGCGGCCGGCGCGCTGACCGATCCCGACGAGGTGGCCACGGTCACGGCGTCCTGCCGTAGGCGGGCTTGGGTGGCTGTGGCGCCGGGCCGAGCGGCTCGGCCAGCCAGCGGTTGTAGATCGCCGTCCACTCGCCCCCGGTGCGCAACTGCTGGAGCCGCGCGTTGACGAAGCGGACGAAGTCGACATCCTTGGAATTGAAGGCCAGCCCGTACGGCTCGGCGGTGAAGGCCTTCTGGTCGGGGACCACCGCGTAGGGATCCTGGGCGGCCAGCCCGGCCAGCACGGTGTCGTCGCCGGTGATGGCATCAACCTGGCCTTGCTGGAACAGCACGAGGCAGCCGGTGTGGTTGTCCGAGCCGACCGCGATCGCCTTCGGCGCCAGCTTGATCAGGTTATCCATGCTGGACGTGCTTTTAGGTGCGCAGACCTTCTGCCCGTTCAGGTCGGTGATCGACTTGGCCTTCGATCCCTTGCGGACCAAGATCTTCTGACCGGCCCGGTAGTACTCGGTGGAGAAGGCGATCTGCTTCCAGCGATCGCAGGTGATCGTCATGTTGCGCGCCACGATGTCAACCGAACCGTCCTGCAGGACGGGGATTCGCTGCGCGGCGGTGATCACCCTGAGCTGGTATTTGTTCTCGTCGCCGAAGATCGCCTTGGCCACCGCTTTGACCATGTCGATGTCGAAGCCTTCGATCTTGCCGTTCTGCGGATTCCTGGAGGCCAGCAGATAGGTGTCGGCCGAGACGCCGGCCACCAGCCGGCCGCGCTCCCTGATCTTGGCCATCGTCGAGCCCTTGGGCAGCTCGTCGGGCTTGGGGAGTGATCCTCGGGGCTCGTAGGACTCCAGCGCGTTGGTGCAGGTCGCCGGCTTCACGGTGCTGGCGGGCGACGGCGGCGCGCTCGGCTCGTCGCCCGGCACCGGCGTCGGGTCGTAGGCGAACAACGAGCACGCGGAGACCACGGCGAGGCAACCGACGGCAACGACACCTGCCCGGACCCGTGACCACGAGAGGGGTCGGCGAACCGGCCTGGTCATCGGTACTCCTTCAGCCGCACGGCGATTCCGGCGCGGCCGAGCAGCGACGCGGCCAGCCCGGCCAGGAAGATCAGGATCGAGCCGATCACCAGGCCGGGCTGGCGGTCGGAGAGCGACGCCGCCGTGGTCTGGCTGACCTGCTCGACGTAGGCGGCGAGATTCTTGTCGAAGGTGCCGAACGCGGTGTTGGCCGAGTCCTTGCCGGTCCCGGTGGCCTGGGCGACCGCGGCGTCCCACGATCCACTGTCGTCCTGCTCGCGAATCGCGCGATGCACCTTGACGTAGTTGGTCCACTGCCGTTCGAGACTGCCCTGACCGACCAGAATGCTGAGGTTCTGGGTCACTGAATCCGCCGCGGCCGTCCAGGCCGTCTCGAACGATTGGCCGGATCCGCGGGCGATCAGGGTCAGGCTCTCGTTCGACTTCGCGTTGTTGGCGTCGATGCGGGCGGCGGCGGCGGCGTTCAACGCTGTGTAGTCGCCGTCCTGGATCGCCTTCACCGAGCTGTTGAGCTGCTGGACCCCGATCAACGCGGCAACCAGGGCCACCGCCAGGGTGGCCGAGCTAGCCAGGAGGCCGGTGTTGATGGTCCGGCGGAAGCGGCGGGCGATCCAGACCTGGATCGAGACGACGGCCGCGAGCCCGAGCAAGGCGATGACGACGGCGAGATAGCCGATCCGCGCATCCATCTCACCGGTCGCGCGGTCCGCGTTGCTGCTCACCAGGTTGTCCAGGATGGGAATGGCGGTGCCGCGCAACTGGGCGCTCGACGCCCGCAGATACTGGGCACCGATCGGCAGCCCCTGCCGGTTGTTGGCGCGGGCCTGCTCGATCGAGGCGGCGTAGCTGACCAGTTCCTGGTTCAGTGCCGCCAGCGCCTCGGAGTCGGCCGGCTGGGCCCGGGCCGCTTCGGCAATCAGGGCGCTCGCCGTGACCATCGCCTGGTCGTACGCGGCCCGCTGGACCGGCGGCTCGAGGCCCCCGACCAGGAAGGCGTTGGTCGCGGTCGCATCGGCGGCGAGCAGATTGGTCTGGATCTTCTGGACCCGGATCAGCTGATCCGCGTCGGCCTCGGCGCGGTGCAGCGAGAACGCGA
Organism: uncultured Actinomycetota bacterium; assembly: GCA_963731295.1. GTDB lineage: Bacteria > Actinomycetota > Actinomycetes > Propionibacteriales > Propionibacteriaceae > Microlunatus. Next base: position 840,655 of record CAVSUP010000001.1, on the reverse strand, counting down.
GGTACGCAAACGTCAACGCCCCGACCAAGCCGACGACCAGACCGGCGACGATCACCGCCAGGCTCAGCAGCCGGAGGCGGCGCGGCGTTTCGGCGGCCCGGGTCGCGCGCGCAGGCTGGTCGGGTGGGGCTGCGACTGCCACCTGTTGCTGGGCCGCCGGCAGGACCGTCGGTGGCGCGACGGCCGTGGTGGCCGCGCTCTGGCTAGCTTGGCTCATCGGCGTGCTCCTGGGTGGGAGTGATGACGGCTTGATCTTGGCCTTCGACAGGCTCAGGCCGCGTTTCGGCGACGGCGCTCGCAGAGGTGTGGTCGGTGCCTTCGATCCCTGAGCCCGTCGCTTCGAGTCCCTGAGCCCGTCGGTTCGATCCCTGAGCCCGTCGGTTCGATCCCTGAGCCCGTCGGTTCGATCCCTGAGCCCGTCGGTTCGATCCCTGAGCCCGTCGGTTCGATCCCTGAGCCCGTCGGTTCGATCCCTGAGCTTGTCGAAGGGTCGGTGGTGGAGTCGTCATCCAGATCTTCGGCGAGCAGCAGGCGCAACTGGTCGATGGTGGGTTCGCCGATGTCGCGGAGGCGCCAGGCGTGCCGGCCGACGGCGGCTTCCAGCAGATTGCGGGCGAAGCGACCGTTGCCGAACATCGACCCGCGCGGCGTGCCGGCCAAGATCATCCGGAACCGGGCCAGACAGTCGTCGTGGACGTCGTAGTCCGCGGCCCTGGCCATGCCGAGGAAGATCTCGACCAGCTCGGCATCGGTGTAGTCGTCGAACTCGATCGTGGTGCGGAACCGGCTGTACAGACCCGGGATTCTGGGCGATGAAGAGCGCCATCGGGTCGGGGTAGCCGGCCACGATCAGCACCAGATCGTCGCGCCGGTCCTCCATCTCCTTGACCAGGGTGTCGACCGATTCCTGGCCGTACTGATCTCCGGCCAGGCTGTAGGCCTCGTCGATGAACAAGCACCCCGCCGGCCGCCGAGGCGACGACATCGGCCGTCTTCATCGCGGTCTGGCCGAGATAGCCGGCGACCAGTTCCGATCGGTCGACCTCGATCAGCTGCCCTTGGCTGAGCAGCCCGAGCGCCCGGTAGATGCCGCCGACCAGCCGGGCCACGGTGGTCTTGCCGGTGCCGGGGTTGCCCACGAAGACCAGATGTCGGGTGATCGTCGGCGACTTCAGACCCGCCTTGGTCCGCAGCCCTTCCACCCGGAGCACCGCGACCTGCCGGTGGATCTCCGCCTTGACCTCGGTGAGACCGGTCAGGGCGTCGAGTTCGGCGAGCAGTTCTTCGAGGGTCTTCGGTTCGGGTTCTGGCTTCTTCGGCTCCTCGGTCGCGGGAGCAGGTGCCGGCGCCGTGGCCACACCCGAGCCGGTCGACGGGCGGGCCGTCAGGTTCTCGTTCGCTGAGCCGGTCGAAGGGTCGGAAATCGGCGTCTCCCGCCTCGGTGGACCCGGCGTACCGATCCCCGGGAAGGCGCCGGGCGTCAGGGGATCCAGCGCGGTCAGGTCGAGCGGATTTACCGCCCCGGGCTCGGCCGAACGGATGCCCTCCTGCGCCTACCGCAAGGCCGCGATCCGTTCCAGCGCCGAGGTGTACGCGGCGCGCAGGCCGGCTTCGAGGCCACCCTTGGCCTCGGAATTTGTCGGGTCGGCGCTCATGGCAGGTCCAGACTGCTGGGCGGTGGCGGCGGGGCCGGCTGGTCGCCGAGATTCAAGGTCCCTCCTGAGGACGCGTGGCCGAACTTCTCCTGCAGGAATCGTCCGTGAGCGATCAAGGCATCGGCGTCCACGCGTACCGCGGCGTCGAAGATCTTGTCCATCGTGGCGCCGAGCAGGTCCAACTGGTCGATCAACAGCATCAGCGACGTCTTGCCGTTCTCGATCGGCCGGGAGTCGGCCCACTTGCGGGGCAGGCGGGTGTAGGCGCCGATCGCCTCGGGCAGATAGTCGGTCGCGGTCGCCATCACCGAATAGGCCTCGAGACTCTGCAGTCCGACATTGCGCAGCCGGGGCATCGTGTCGCGTACGGTCTGGCTCACCTTCGCCACCCGCGACGCCACCACATTCGGCACCACGCCGCCGCCCACACTGGCCTGCAGCGTGTCCAGGGCAGCCAGGATGTCGGCTTCGGTCGGCGGTCCCGGGCTCGTCGTGCCCTCCAGGGGCGGCGGTGGCGCGGGCCGACGCCGCCGGTGATCTTGGCGATCCAATCGGAGAACCCCATGCAGACAGCGATCCTGTTCAGTCGGTCGTGATCAACAAGCTCGGCGTGGCGGATGATCAACGCAAACCGGTCGGCGCGCCGCCGGGGCCGGACAGGTCCAGCGCCCCGGTCGCGATTGCTGATCTTGGCGGTTGACCCGGTCGAGGTAGTCGCGCGACTTCACCACCTCATGTTCCAGGGTGCCGATGGTGACGGCCATCGTGTCGAGGGCCTGCATCTTGAAGGTGTCGATCGAATCCATGGTGGCGTAGATGTTCTGGAACGCGGCCTGGAGCTGCGGAAGTCCGATGGTGGCCGAGGCCGCCTGCTGCTGGATCTGCGCGGAATTGTCTTTCAGCATCTCCGAGGTGCGCTGGATCAACTCCGAGGTGGTGGTGTTCAGCGCCGTGATCTGGTCGAGCACCAGTTTTTGGTTGCCGAGCGCCTGGGCGACGATGACCGCCGTCCGCAACGCTGAGATGGTTGTGGTCGAGGCGCGGTCCACCCCCTTGATCAACTCGATGTTGTTCTTGATGATGATGTCGATGGCCAGATAGCTCTGGATCGACACCGCGAGCTGGGTGAGCAGGTCCTGGTGCTTCTGGCGTACGTAGAACAACACGTCCTGGCTCAGGGCTTTCGCCTTCTCCGGATCGGAGATCTCCAGCTGGCTGATCATCGCCGCCAGCTTCTGGTCGAGGTGCTCGGCGATGTAGATGTACTGGTTCAACCGACCCATGGTGGCCCAGAGATTCTGCTTCTCCATGTTCAGCGCGACATTGTCCTTGGTCAGCTCGTCCTGGCCGTTCCGCAGACTGTGCAAGATGCCGTTCAAGTGAGATTGGGCCGCCTCGTAGCGCCGGAAGTAGTCCACGATCTTGTCGCCGAACGGGATCATCCCGAGGAACTTCCGCGGCCCGGTGGCCTGGCTCGGATCAAGATCTTCCACGGTCCGGCGCAGTTCGAGCAGGGTGTTCCCGACTTTGGAGCCTTGCGCGATCCCGCCCTCCTTGAGGGCGCGGACGGGGGTCTGCAGCAACCGGTTGGAGGTCTCAGCGGCCTTGCGGATGTCGGCGTCGCCCATGCTGGAGACGTCGGCGGCCTGCTTGGCGAACTCCGGAGACCGGGTCTGGGCGTTCACCAGCGCGCTGACGAAGCCGTCGACCTTGCCGTCGAGCAGCGGCAGGCTGGCCGGGTCGACCTGCGGAGCCATGGCTGGGGCCTGGGTGGCCGCGACCGGCTGCGGTGCCGCCGGCGCGGTGAGCGTCAGCGGATTTCCCTCGGGTGGGGTCAGCGGTGCGGGCGCAGCCGCGAATGACGTGGGCTCGGTCATCGATTCCTCTCGGGCAGCACAAGGCAGCCCTGAACGGGTTGGGCTTGGGCAAATCTACTCGACGGACGGTTCCCGAACGCCCCGGACAGCGAAGGCGTTACGGTGACCCTCGTGCACGTCATGGTCGCGGGACACCTGTGCATCGACTTCCATCCCACCTTCGACCGATCTCCCGGTCTGGTCGAGGGCGCCCTCTACGCCGTTGGTGCGCTGCAGGCCCGAACCGGGGGGTGCGTGCACACCACCGGGCTGGCGCTGTCCGGCCGCGGGATCGACGTGTCGCTCGCGGCCGCCGTGGGCCGGGATCCGCTCGCCGGCCTGCTGCTGGACTTACTGGCCGCCGAGGGCCTCGACACCAGCCAGTTCGTCGAGGTGCCGAGCTCGACCTCGTACTCGATCGTCATCCAGCCGCCGGGCCGAGACCGCACGTTCTGGCATCACTCTGGCGCCAACGACCTCTTCGACGGTCGCGATCTTGAACTCGACGGCGTGGATCTGCTGCACGTCGGCTACCCGAATCTGCTCCGCGCGCTGTGCGCCGACGACGGGGATCCACTGGTCGCGCTGTTCCGCCGGGCTCGGGCGGTCGGGTGTGCCACCTCGGTCGACCTGGCCGTGACCGATGTCAGTGCCCCCGATCGGGCGGCCCGCTGGGAACGGTTCCTGACTGCGGTGTTGCCGCACACCGACGTGATCAGCCCGAGCGTCGACGATCTGAACTCCGCGCTCGACTGGGGTCTTGCGGCCGACGCGTCCGGCTTGGCCGAGGCGGGCGAGCGGCTGCTCGACTGGGGTGCGGCGGTCGCCCTGGTGACGGCGGGGCCGGACGGTCTCTTCGTGGCCACCGGCGACGCCGCCAGACTGGCCGAGACCGGTCGGTTGGCGCCCCTGCTGGGCGGGCATGATCGGGTACGCGAACCGGTGGCCTGCGCACCGGTGACCACCATCGCCGGGACCACCGGTGCCGGCGATGTCGCGACGGCGGGGTTCCTGGCCGGTCTGCTCCAGGGGATGGGACCGGTGGCCGCGGCGCACCAGGCCACCGCCGATGCGGCCCGCCATGTCTGTGGTGGGTCGTTGTGACGTCGAGACGCTGATCATCAAGGAGAGCCTGTGACCGATTTTCTGCCCGCTGACCTGGGCGTCCTCCGCGGCCTGACCGCCTGCACCGACCGGGCCGGCTTCTTCACCGTGCTGGCGATCGATCATCCGACCGCGCTGATCCTGCCGCCGGGGCCGGAGGGCCGTGATGATCATGCCGAGGCGATCGCCATCAAGACGCGGCTGGCCGAGGCCATGACCCCGTACGCGAGCGCGGTCCTGGTCGACCCTGATCTCGGCCTTCCGGCCTGCGTCGGTACGGGAGCGCTGCCCGGGAATGTCGGCCTGATGCTCTGCATCGAGGGCGAGGAATATCAGCGCCTGCCGGACGCCCATCGGACCAGTGACGTACGGGCCGGCTGGAGCCCGCGCAAGGTCCGCCAGGCCGGCGGCGATGCGCTCAAGTTGTTGTGGCGCTATCGCCACGACGTGCCCGAGGCCGCGGTCCACCGGGCGTTCGTCCGCGAGCTCGGCGAGCGGTGCCGGGCCGAATCGTTGCCCTACATCGTCGAGCCGATCTGGGTCCCGCTCCCGGGCGAGAGCCTTGACGATCCGGCCGTGCGAACGAGCCGGGTCCGCGGCATCGTCGACTACGCCGGGGTCGCCCAGGAGCTGGGGGCCGACGTCATCAAGACCGAGTTCCCCGGCTGGGTCGACAGCGACCAGGCTCGGGATGACGCGGCCCAGGCCTGCGCCGAGTTGGACGCCGCCCTTGACGTGCCGTGGCTGCTGCTCTCGGCCGGCGTCACCTACGACGCCTTCCGCGTACAGACCGAGATCGTGGCCAAGGCGGGCGCCTCCGGCTTCATCGGCGGCCGGGCGATCTGGGACGGGGTCGTGACGCCCGACCCGGCGGCCCGCGAGCACGGCATCCAGATCGCGGTCGATCGACTGGCCGAGCTGACCGCCATCGTTCATGATCACGGTCGGCCCTGGCTCCCGCGCCGATCGGCCGAGGCGGCCGCATCGGCCTACCCCGCCGGCTGGTACCAGGACTGGCATTAGTTGATCTTGCCCTTCGACAGGCTCAGGGCACGTGCGGGTCGAAGCGCCATGTTGCGTTCGCTGAGCTTGTCGAAGCGCCACTGGTGGGGGCGTGTTGATCTTGCCCTTCGACAGGCTCAGGGCGCGTAGACGCCGGGAGTCAGGTTGCGTAGGGATGTGGAGGTTTCGTTCGCTGAGCTTGTCGAAGCGCCTCTGGTGGGGGCGTGTTGATCTTGCCCTTCGTGCGGGTCGGAGGTTTCGTTCGCTGAGCTTGTCGAAGCGCCACTGGTGGGGGAGTGTTGATGTTGCCCTTCGACAGGCTCAGGGCGCGAACGCCTGGGCATGTTTGCCGGGGGTCTGGCCCTTCGACAGGCTCAGGGCGCGTAGACGCCGGGAGTCAGGTTGCGTAGGGATGCGGAGGTTTCGTTCGCTGAGCTTGTCGAAGCGCCTCTGGTGGGGGCGTGTTGATCTTGCCCTTCGACAGGCTCAGGGCGCGTAGACGCCGGGAGTCAGGTTGCGTAGGGATGTGGAGGTTTCGTTCGCTGAGCTTGTCGAAGCGCCTCTGGTGGGGGCGTGTTGATCTTGCCCTTCGACAGGCTCAGGGCGCGTAGACGCCGGGAGTCAGGTTGCGTAGGGGATGCGGAGGTTTCGTTCGCTGAGCTTGTCGAAGCGCAGCTCGGTGGGCGTCGGGCGGGTGCCCTTCGACAGGCTCAGGGCGCGGATTCGACGGGCTCAGGGGGCCGGGTTGAGGGCGGTGGGGATCGGGGCGCCGGTCACCAGCCCGGCGGTGATCATCGCGTCGCGACAGAGATCGAGGATGCGGTGGACGGGGAGGCCGTGGGCGCCGGCGAGCTGCTCGACCTGGTCGAATTCGGGGGTCGCCTGGATGATCAGACCGTCCCGGTACGCGATCTTGATCGACACCGTCCCCTGATCCAGGCGCAGATCGATCCAGCCGCGGGGCAGGGCGAACTTCACCGAGGAGGTCTGGCGGACGCCGATCGAGCTGGTGTGTTCCATGATCAACGTCCGCAACGAGGCGGCCTGATCGGGCCGGGCCAGCACGGTGAGGATGTGAGCCGGTCGGCCCTTCTTCATGATCATCGGCACCAGCCAGGCGTCGGCGGCGCCGGCCGCCAGCAGCACGGCCAGCACTGACGGCCACAATCGGGGATCGAAGTCGTCGACATTGGCTTCCAGGATGACCGCTGGATCGCCTCGATCAACCGGTGGATCCGTCGCCGCCCGCTGACCGATGATCACCCGTGTGAGGTTCGGCCGACCGGGGACGTCCCGGCTCCCGGCTCCCGAGCCAGATCCGGTGATCGACAGCGGTGGAAGCTCTTCGCCGCGGTCGCAGAGCGCGGCGATCAGCGCCATCCCGGTCGGCGTGGTCAACTCGCCTGAGCCCCCTGATTCCAGTCGCCAACCCCGGCCGAGCTCGACGACCGCGGGCACCGGCACCGGAAGATCGCCGTGGGCCGTGCGGACCCGGCCGGAACCGACGGCGACGGTCCCGGCGCTGAGCGTGTCGACGGCCAGATCGTGCAGGGCCGCGGCGACGCCGACGATGTCGGCGATGGAATCCCAGGCGCCGACCTCGTGGAAGTGCACGTCGGCCTGGGGGATCCCGTGCACGGTCGACTCGGCGATGGCCAGTGCTTCGAAGGACGCGAGGGCGCGCCGGCGTACCGGCTCGGACAGGTCGGCGGCGAGCAGGGCGTCCTGGATGTCGGTCCAGTGTCGATCCGGTTGATCATCGATCAGTGGCTCGATGTCGATCTTGGTCGCCCGCTGCCCGGCCCGGGTGACCGGCCGCGCCGAGATCCGGACTGCACCGGGGATCACGGCCAGCACCGCACTTCGGACCGCCTCGAGATCCGCCCCGGCATCGACGAGCGCCCCGAGCAGCATGTCGCCAGCCACCCCGGCCGACGCGTCGATCCAGACGTGCACCGACGTCACGGGGCGGCGATCTGGGCCGCGAGGTGCCCGGCCCCGTAGCCGTTGTCGATGTTCACCACGGCCACGCCGGGGGCGCAGGCATTGAGCATCGCCAGGAGGGCGGCCAGCCCCTCGAACGCGGCGCCGTAACCGACCGAGGTCGGTACGGCGATCACCGGTGCGCTGATCAGTCCGGCCACGACGCTGGGCAGCGCACCATCCATGCCGGCCGCCACCACGACGGTGCGAGCGGCGCGCAGCAGTTCCAACCGGCTCAGTACCCGATGCAGACCGGCCACCCCGACGTCGACCACCAGCTCCGTACGCCTCCCCAAATAGCGGGCCGTGAGCTCGGCTTCCCGAGCGACCGGCAGATCGGAGGTGCCCGCGGCGAGCACGACAACCAGGCCTCCGGTCGGTGCCGGCGGCGTCGCCGGCCAGGCCAGCAGCCCGGCGTCGTGATCATGAAACGCGTCGGGCAGCACCCGCAGCACGGCGGCCGCGTGCTCCGGGCCCGCACGGGTGAACAGGGTGACGGTGTCGTGGTCGCGGACCTGCTCGGCGATCGAGGCCAGCTGCTCGGGCGTCTTGCCGGCGCAGAAGATCGCTTCCGGATACCCTCGGCGGCCGACCCGATCATGATCGAGCTCGACGAAGGCGGCGACCGGATCGACGGGTTCAGCCATGAGGATCGTCACTCATGATCACGACGCAGGATGGAGAGGGTGAAGGCGCCGGACTGGATCCCGGCGAGATCGACGGCGACGAAGCGGAAGCCGGCGCCCCGGACGGCGTCCAGGATCCGCCCGCGGAGGGGCTCGGTCACGGCCTGGAGCAGGTCGTCGGCGGTGAGCTCCAGACGAGCGATCTCACCGTGATGGCGAACCCGCAGATCGGCGAAGCCCAGCGCGCGGAGCGATTGCTCGGCCTGCTCGACCTGGCTCAACTTCTCCGGCGTCACGATCTCGCCGTGCGGGATCCGGGACGCGAGGCACGGTGCGGCGGGTTTGTCGGCCACCGACAGACCGAGCTCCCGGGCGAGGAGCCGGACGTCGATCTTGCTCAGACCGATCGTGGCCAGCGGACGGAGCACCCGATGATCCTGAGCGGCCCGTGCACCCGGCCGGTCCGGCCGTCGGGCATCGTCGGCATTCTCCCCGTACGCGACCGCATCGAGCCGGTGCTCGGCGACCACGGCGTCGCTGATGGTGGCGAACAACTCGTCCTTGCAGTGGAAGCATCGGTCGACATCGTTGGCCCGGTATTCGGGCCGATCGCCTTCGTGGGTGATGATCTCGACGATCCGGACCCCGATCTCGAGCGCGACCCGGTGGGCCGCCCGGCGCTCGTCGGCGGCCAGGCTGGGGGAGACGCCGAGCAGTGCGATCACCCGATCCGGACCCAGGGCGCGAGCCGCCAGCGCCAGGAGCAACGCCGAATCCACCCCGCCGGAGAACGCCACGCCGAGCCGACCGGTGCCGGTCAGTTCCCGGACCATCGCCGCGTCCGCGCGCACCGCGCTCCAGGCCTCGGGCCTGGCGCGTACGGTCAAAAGTTCTCGGGGGGTCACGGCACTCCTCAGATCGCTGCCAGCTCCGAGATTAGTGGCCGTTGACCTCGGACGCGTTTCAGGCGGGCGGGGGGATCTCCCCGGAGCCGCGTGCGATCAGCCGGGCCGGCACCACGACGGTCTCCTCCGGGGTGGTGTCGCCGTCGAGCCGGGCGAAGATCCGTTCAGCGGCCAGGGTGCCGATCTTGATCGGGTCCTGGGCCAGCACGGTCACCCCCGGTCGCATCAGATCGGCGAGCATGAAGTCGTCGAAGCCGACCTGGGCCACCTGATCCTGCCGGTCGAGCTGATGCAGGGCCCGCAGCGCCCCTAGCGTCACGAGGTTCTGCGAGGTGAACAGCGCCGTCGGCGGCTCCGGCTCATCCATCAGTCGACGGACCGCCTCGAGCGCCTCGTCCTCGGAGCGCAGATCGTCAACATGACGAGCCGAGTCACCCAGCCCGGCCGCAGCCATCGCATCGGTGAAGCCGCGGTGCCGATCGCGGGCGGTGGAGATGACGAGTTCGTCGCCGAGATGGACGATGCGGCGGTGGCCGGCAGCAAGCAGGTGCCGGGTCGCCTCGACGGCTGCCTCGTAGTTGTTGGTAATCACCGCATCGGCCACGAGTCCGATCGGCGGCCGGTCGACGAACACAATGGGCAATCCCTGCTCACGTTCGGCCTGCAGATAGCCGTGCTCGGAACTGATCGTGGTCACGATCAGACCGTCGACCCGGCGGCGGCTGAACGCATCGATGAGGGCCCGCTCCCGATCCGGATCGTCATCGGAACTGGCCCCGAAGACCGCAGTGCCGTGCTGGGACGCCACCTTCTCCACCGCCCGGTTGATGGAGGCCGAGAACGGGTTGTCGACGGCATCCAGAAGGAGGCCGAGGGTCCTGGTCTTCCGGTCGCCCCGGCGCAGTGCGCCGGCACCTTGATTCGGCTTGAAATTCAAAGCCATGACGGCGCGTTGTACCCGCTCCCGCATCTGGGGCGATACGTTGGCCTCATCGTTGATCACGCGGGACACCGTCTTGATCCCGACGCCGGCCAGCGCGGCCACGTCGCGGATCGTGGCGCGGGTGCGACCGGATCCGGCCGAGGGTAATGTTGACATCGATGTCTCCCTTCCTCTGGCAGCGTATCGGTTCCAAAAATGTTTCGCCACAAGGGTTGACACGAAACCTGAAGATGGTTTAAAAATGTCCTTGACACCGTTGTCATGACCCGGCGGTGCGTATCGAACGAGAGGAAACACTTCATGAAGTACCTACCGTCCCGCCGCCGAGGCTCCCGCCTCGTTGCGGTCCTCGCTCTCACGGCGGCCACCACCCTCGCCCTCGCTGCCTGTGGCGGCGGCGACACCGGCGGCACCGCGTCCGGAGGCGACGCCAGTGGAGGCAGCGACAAGCCGATCGCGGTCACCTTGATCACCAAGACCGCGACCAACCCGTTCTTCATCGCCATGCAGAAGGGCGCCGAAGAGGCCGGCAAGGCCAACGGGGTCACCATCACCACCGCCGCCGGCAAGGAAGATGGCGACGAGACGACCCAGATCGCCGCCATCGAGGCCGCGGTGGCCCGAGGCGATTCCGGCATCTTGATCACCCCGGCGACCGACGGGGTCAATCCGGCCATCCAGAACGCCCGCGATGCGGGTCTCTATGTGATCGCCCTCGACACCCCGCCGAACCCGCCGGACGTCGTCGACATCACCTTTGCGACCGACAACTTCAAGGCCGGCGAAATGATCGGCAAGTGGGCGGCCGGCACGTTCGACGGCAAGCAGGCCAACATCGCGCTGCTCGACCTGTTCAACGACAAGATTGCCTCGGTCGACTACAACCGGGACCAGGGCTTCCTGACCGGCATGGGCATCGACGTCAAAGACAAGACCAAGAACGGCGACGAGGACAAGACCGGCAAGTACACCGGCGGCAAGGGCGGCGACTACAACATCATCTGCAACGAACCGACCAACGGTTCCTCGGACAAGGGCAAGACCGCCATGGAAACCTGCCTGGCCAAGACCAAGGACATCAACCTCGTCTACACCATCAACGAACCAGCTGCGGTCGGCGCGGCCGCCGCGCTCGACGCTGCCGGAGTCAAGGCCACCATCGTCTCGGTCGACGGCGGTTGCAGCCCGGGCATCGCCTCGGTGAAGTCCGGCGTAATCGGCGCCACGTCGCAGCAGTATCCGGTCAAGATGGCCCAACTCGGCGTCGAGGCGATCGCCAAGTTCAAGAAGGACGGCACAAAGCCGGAGGTCACTCCAGGACTGGACTTCTTCGACACCGGAGTGGCCCTGGTCACCAAGACGCCGGTGGACGGGGTCGAGAGCATCGACCCGGCCGCGGCTGAGAAGATCTGCTGGGGGTAGCCAGTGATGACGCCGGTTGATTCTTCAGGACCGGAAGCCGCCCGATCCGGCGCCTCGCCGCGTTCTCCTCGGCGGCTGTGCGAGCCATCCGCTCGGACGAGCCCGGAACTCGATGAATCGATCGGCGCAAGCACCAGTACCAAGGCGCGAGGTTGGCTCCCGATCCGATCGGGAGCCAACCGGCCGGCCCGACCTTCCCATTCCAGCGACCGCTGCTCCCAACATCTCCGATCGGCAAGGAAGCCAAAATGAGCGTAGAAACCCACGCGCCGGCATCCGCGGCAGAACAGTTCGCCGCGCGGCAGCAAAGCCCGCTTCAGCGCGTCCAGCACCTCCTCCATTCCCATCCGGCGATCAGTCCGCTCATGGTCCTGATCATCGCCTGTGTCGTCTTCACGATCATCAATCCCCGCTTCGCGGCACCGGGCACGATTTCGATCGTCCTTCAGCAGACCGCGGTGATCGCGGCGCTGGCAATCGGCCAGACCCTGGTCATTCTGACCGCCGGCATCGACCTAGCGGTTGGTGCCATCTCCATCCTGTCGATGCTGCTGATGGCCAACCTGGCCGCCAATCAGGGCGTCCCGGGAATCCTCGCCCTGCTGATTGGCGTCGCCTTCGGCACGCTGTGTGGCTTTCTCAACGGGTTCTTGGTGACCCGGCTGGGATTGCCGCCGTTCATCGTGACGCTGGGCACCCTGAGCATCTTCACCGCCATCGGCCTGCTCTATTCCAAAGGCGCCAGCATCGGACGAGCCAAGATGCCGGACATCCTCAACGTGATGGGCACCCGCTTCAGCTTCGGCCGGTTCAACATCACCCTCGGGGTCATCTTCGTGGTCCTCCTCGCGGTGGTCGTCGCCTTCGCCCTGAGTCAAACGGCGTGGGGCCGTCACGTGTACGCCGTGGGCGACGACATCGAAGCCGCCCGTCTGGCCGGCATTCGGGTCAACCGGGTGTTGCTCAGCGTTTACACCGTCGCCGGGTTGATCTACGGCATCACGGCCTGGGTGCTGATCGGGCGGGCGGGGACGGCGAGTCCGAACGCAATCGTCGACGCCAACCTGGAGACCATCACCGCGGTCGTCATCGGCGGCACCAGCCTGTTCGGTGGCCGCGGCGGCATCCTCGGCACTATTTTCGGAGCCCTGATCGTCTACGCGTTCAACCTGGGCCTAAGCCTGGCCGGGGTGGACGACCAGTTGCGAGTGCTGACCATCGGCGTCCTGATCATTGTCGCCGTCTCGATCGACCAGTGGATCCGGAAGGTCAAGGCCTGAACATGAGCACACCAACCGATGAGAAGTACCGCGGACCGGCCGGCGACCTGGTCGATCCCAGCACCACCGTGTTGTCAGCCCGGGGGCTGATCAAGACCTTCGGCAAGGTCATCGGGCTCGACGGCGTCGATGTCGACCTGAACCCCGGCGAGGTGCTGGCGGTGATCGGCGACAACGGGGCCGGGAAGTCGACGTTGATCAAGGCGCTGACCGGCGCGCTGATCCCGGACACCGGCCAGGTCTTCCTGGAAGGCCGTGAGGTCCACTTCCGGGGCCCGCAGGATGCCCGGCAACGCCGGCATCGAGACGGTCTACCAGACGCTGGCCGTCGCCCCCGCCCTGGACATCGCGGCCAACATGTTCCTCGGCCGCGAGCGGCGTCGTAAGGGCCTGCTCGGCTCGGTCTTCCGGATGCTCGACAAGACCGGCATGAAGGCCGACGCCGGCACCTCGATGGCCAACCTGGGCATCGCGACCGTGCAGAACATGTCGCAGGCGGTGGAGACACTGTCCGGCGGTCAGCGGCAAGCGGTCGCTGTCGCTCGAGCCGCGACGTTCGCGACCAAGTTCGTCGTCCTGGACGAGCCGACGGCGGCGCTGGGCGTCAAAGAGACCGGTCAGGTGCTGAACCTGATCCAGCAGATCAAGGCCAAGGGCATGCCGGTGATCTTGATCAGCCACAACATGCCCAACGTCTTCGAGGTGGCTGACCGGATCCACATCGCCCGACTGGGCGGCTGTGCCGGCGTGATCACTCCGAAGTCCCACACCCCGACCGAGGCGGTGGCGATCATGACCGGTGCCACCACTCTCGAACGGGGCTGACACACCCGATTGACCCGAAAGCGGTCACGGACGAGCCGATCTCCTGGTGAGGTTGGATCGTGCGTGGCCGCTTTCGCCTCGGCCCGGTCAGAGCCGCCGAGTCAGAGCCGCCGAGTGCGACGCACGACCACCGACCCGACACCGGCGATCAGGAGGTAGGCCGCGAGCACGATCGTGATCCGAGCGGTGTTCGAGGCCGCTGCGTTGTCGTTCAGCACCCGGATCCGTTGGGGATGATCCTGGTCGTACTGCACCCAGATCGATCCCCGGCCGTAGCCGAAGTCGGGCGGCACGACCCGGCACGGGCGTACGACATCGGTGCGGAACGGCCGGCCCTGATAGGGAAACTCCACCTGATAGGTGATCGCGTTCCTCCCGCCGACCCCGCTGCCCCCGCCGCTTCCGTAGGCACCCAGGCAACCGTGGTCGCTGTCGATGATCAACGCGTCGGCGGTGACGGCGTGGTGGGCGAACCGGTACGCGTCGAAGCCGACCTTCGCGAGCGTCGCCAGCATGATCAGCGGAATGATCAGCGCGACGCCACCGAGCACGGCCCGCTCGCTCGCGGTCAGTCGACGGGGCGGCCCGGGTGACCGACGTCGTCTCGGGCTCAACCGGGCCGGGCCTCGGCGTGCGGGTGGTCGGTCAACGGGAAGCCGCTGATCCCGCGCCACGCGAGGGTGGCCACCAGGTGCTGCGCGTCGGCCAGCGGGATGTGGGCACTGTCCGCAGAGACCCAGTACCGGGCGCTGACCTGGGCGAGTCCGACCAACGAGATGGCGAGCAGCTTGGACTGTTCGGCGGGGAGGGCGGTGTCCTCGGCGATCACCGCGGCGATGGTGTCTGCGATCTCGTTGTTGACCCGCCAGAGCCGCTGCTGGACCGCATTGTCTCCGGTCAGGTCAGATTCGAAGACGAACCGGAACTCGCCACTGGCCGAGGAGACGAACTCGTAGAAGGCGCCCATCGCGGCCACCACCCGGTCGGCATTGACCTCGGTGGAGTCGACCGCCTCCTCGATGACCAGCACCAGCCGATCGCAACTGATGTCCAGCAGGGCCAGATAGAGATCAAGCTTCGAGCTGAAGTGCTGGTAGAGCACCGGCTTGGAGATCCCAGCCGCCTCGGCGATGTCGTCCATGGCCGCCGCGTGGTAGCCCTTCGTGATGAAGACCTCGTTGGCGGCATCCAGCAGTTGAGCCCGACGCTGGTCCCGAGGCATGCGCGTCGCGCGCTCCAGCTTGGTGGCCATCCGCTCAGCGTAGTGGCCTCAGCGCTCCGTCAAGGCGTTCCGCACATCGGTGTGGCCGAAGTCGTTTCCCTGGTAGAGCAGCGGCTCGTCGCGTTCGACGGCGAGGGCGTAGGCGAAGCAGTCGCCGAAGTTGAGGCGGGCCGGATGACCCGAACCCCGTCCGAATTCCCGGTACGCATCCCGTGCGATCCGGGCCTGGGTCTCGGTCACCGGTTCGATGTGCACCGGCACGCCACGGATCAAGCGATCGAACTGATGCCCGATGCGTCGGATCGGTATGCACGGTCGGCCACGATCGCTGCCTCGAGGAAGGTTGCGGCGGGCATGACGATCGGCGAGTCGGCGGTGGCGATCGCCGAGCTGTAGCGATGGTGGTCGGGCTCGGATCTGAGGATGGTCATGACGGCCGATGAGTCGATGATCATCGGGGCAAGCCGTTCTCGTCGTAGAGCTCAGCGTCCCAATCGGTGTTCCGCCAGTCGGAGTCGAGCGCGGCACCGGCCCGAGCGGCGATATCGGTCAGGAGCCGCAGGCGCCGAGCCTGCTCGACCATCGGCGTCGAGTTCGTCCAGCCGGCGGCGTACTGCATCCTCGACGGCCCCGGTCTGCGACTGGCCCGTCAGCTCGGCGAGCCGACGGACCAGGCGGTGAGTCTCCTCGTTCTTGATGTTCAGGCTCATGGTAGAAGTCTACCCGCATGAGGTAGACATGGACCATCTGTCCTCAGACGATCCAGGCAATCTTGTTGCCGAGCGCGTTGTGGTACTTGACCTTGTAGACCCGCACGTCGTCGTGGGCCGCGAAGGGCAACCAACCGGAGGCGCACTCGCCCTTGCGCAACCGCACGGACTCGGGGAACACGGTGTTCCACGGGCTGGTGCCCTCCTGGGCCACCTTCATCGGGATCGTGCCGTGGTCGGTCGACAGCGACCACGGAGCCCAGCCGACCGTGGTCTTGTGACCGGTTGAGCCGGGCGGCAGCTTGCGGACGCAGACTTTGGCCTTCACGCCGAACCAGAACTCCTCGGCCTGGACGTGGGTGACCCGGACGGTGAAGTACGTGAAGGTCTTGGTCTGGCCGAGGGTCAGTAGCGTCTTGCTGGGGGCCCACTTCGCCTTGTCGCCCAAGGAATTCTGGTAGTTGATGCTGATGATCTTGTCGTTCAGCTTGACGTCCCAGAAGGGTAGCCAGCCCGTAGCGCACTCGCCGACCGCGAACTGTCCCTCGCTCTGGAAGTCGAGCGGGAAGGTCGGGACCGGCGGGTCCTCCTGGACCGACGGATGACGGGTGCCGTGGTTGGTGCTGATCGTCCACGGATCCCAGCTGATCCGGGTCTTGCCATGGGCCGAGCCCGGCGGGAGGTGGTTGACGCAGACCTTCAGTTTGACGGTGTAGCCGTAGTACTCCGGATCCATCACCACCTTGACCACCGTGACGTCGAAGTAGTGGAAGCTGGCCTTCTGGCCGACGTTCAGGTGCACGGTGGCGGCCTCGGCCGGAGCGGTCGCGATCAGTCCACCCGCGAGCAGGGCGACGATCGCGGCGAAGGCGAGGGTGAGGCGGCGCAGGCGAGTCAGCCAGCGGCGGCGGTGGCGCGTATCGAACATGTGGGTTCCTTCCAATGGTCTGCCGGAGCGCCGCCGAGCGACGCTTACCGGGGAAGAGGCCGGATCGGCCCGGTCAGATGCGCTTCGGGGCCAGAAACTTCGGTCGGATCAGCTCTCGGCGCGTTCGGGCAGCGGCGGCGGATCCGGGGCCAGCAGCTCGGCGGCGAGATCGCCGAGCTCGACGACCCGACCGAGCACCTGCTCCGGGGTGAACCGCAGTCCGTCCGGGTCGCGTACGCCACCGAGCTCCTCCCAGGTCACCGGCGTGGCGACCGAAGGTTGCTCCCGACCCCGCATCGAATACGGCGCGATCGTGTTGCGCGCCGCGAGATTCTGGTTGTAGTCGACATAGATCCGACCGGCGCGCTGCTCGACCGACATGGTGGCGATGAAGAAGTCCGGGTATGCCTTGGCCAGCGTCGCATTGAGCTGTTTGACGTAGGACCAGACGTCCCTGCTGCGCGCGGGCGCGATAGCCGCGTACACCTGGATCCCTTTGCTGCCTGAGGTCTGGGGGACGGGGATCAGTCCGTCCTCGGCCATCCGAGCGGCGACGATCAAGGCGGCCCGGGCGCTGTCCATGATCGACATCCCCGCGCCGGGATCGAGATCGACCACCACCCGGTTGGCCAGCGGCTCGCCGCGGCGCGGATCGAGCTCGGGAAGATCGACGACACCGCGATGAGCGCCGGCACTGCTGATCGTCCACTGCGGCACGTGCAGCTCGAGGGCCGCCAGATTCGCCAGCCAGACCAGCGTCGGCTGATCGTCGGCGACCACGTAGTCGATCACTCCGTCGCTGGTGCCGACCCGGATCCGGCGGACCCAGCCCGGCGTACCCAGCGGTGCATTCTTTTCGTAGAAGGAAAAGCGGTCGGCGGCGACTCCGTCAGGAAAGCGAAGTCGGGTCAGCGCCCGATCCCGGACATAGGGGAGCATGGCCGGCGCGATGTGCAGGTAGTAGTTGATCACCTCGGCCTTGGTGTAGCCGGTCGCGGGATAGAGCACCTTGTCCAGGTTGGACAGCGTCAGGGTGCGGTCACCGACCCGGGTCACCACCTCTGCCGCCGCCATGGACCGCAGTCTTCCAGCTACGTTGGGCCGCATGCCCGTTGAGCTGCCGCCCGCGTATCTCGCGTCGGCCGCCGGGGACGATGCCCGCGACCGTTGGCTGGCCGGGCTGCCGAGGCTGATCGAGCAGTTGCTTGAGGAATGGCAGCTCCGACCGGATGGCCCGGCGATGAGCGGCGAGGTGGCCGTCGTCCTGCCCGTGCGCAACGCGGCAGGCCAGGAATCGGTGCTGAAGCTCGGCTTCCCCCATCCTGAGGCCGCGCACGAGCATCTCGCACTCCGCGCCTGGGCCGGGAACGGTGCGGTACGCCTGCTGCGGGCCGATCCGCGCCGCTGCGGGCTGGTGCTGGAACGGGCCCACCCCGGTCACAGCCTGGTCGAGCTGCCGGTGATCGAGGCCTGCGCCGTGATCGCCGACCTCTACGCGCGACTGCACGGACCGCCCCTACCTCAGCTCGACCGGCTGTCCGAGCACGCGGCGCGCTGGGCCCGGGAGCTGCCACGGCTGCGCGAATCCGGCGTCGTGCCCCGGCGCTTCGTCGATCAGGCCGTCGGCCTGGCCCAGGGCTTTGCCGTCGATCCGGCGACGGACCGGGCGCTGATCCACACCGATCTCCACTACGAGAACGTGCTGGCCGCCGAGCGCGAGCCGTGGCTGGTGATCGACCCGAAGCCCTTGGCCGGGGATCCCGCGTACGAGGTTGCGCCGCTCCTGTGGAATCGCTGGGACGAGGTGATCGCCTCCGGCGATGTCCGCAACGCCGTGCTGGAGCGGATGTTCACCGTGATCGACCTGGCCGGGCTGGACGAAGATCGGGTCCGCGACTGGATTGTCGTCCGTGAGCTGGTCAACGTGGCGTGGGCGACCAGGAAGGCCCACGTGGACACCGGCTGGATCACCGTGGCGACGGCGATCGTCAAGGCAGTGCAGCGGTGAGCGCCGGCCACCGGTCCGGATGACGGAATAGGGCGGCCCGGGTGTGGCGTTGCAGGCAAGGATCACCCAGAACGTACGTCCCTGAACCAGGAGGAACCGTGGCCTTGCCGCCGCTGGTCGAACCCGCACCCGAACTGACCATTGACGAGGTACGCCGGTACAGCCGGCACCTGATCATCCCCGACGTCGGGATGGACGGTCAGAAGCGGCTGAAGAATGCGAAGGTGCTGGTCATCGGAGCCGGGGGCCTCGGCAGCCCGGCCCTGCTCTATCTGGCGGCGGCCGGCGTCGGCACCCTCGGGATCGTCGAGTTCGACACCGTCGACGAGTCGAACCTGCAGCGCCAGATCATCCACGGCCAGTCCGACATCGGCCGGTCGAAGGCTCAGTCGGCGAAGGAATCGATAGCCGAGGCGAACCCGCTCGTCAACGTGGTGCTGCACGACACGCGGCTCGACAACGACAATGTGATGGAGATCTTCAGCCAGTACGACCTGATCGTCGACGGCACGGACAACTTCGCCACTCGCTATTTGGTCAACGATGCTGCGGTGCTGCTGGGCAAACCGTACGTGTGGGGCTCGATCTATCGCTTCGACGGACAGGTGAGCGTCTTCTGGGCCGAACAAGGCCCGTGCTATCGCTGCCTCTACCCCGAGCCACCGCCCCCGGGCATGGTGCCGAGCTGCGCCGAAGGCGGCGTCCTCGGTGTGCTCTGTGCCTCGATCGGCGCGACGCAGGTCACCGAGGCCATCAAGCTGCTGGTCGGCGTCGGCGATCCCCTGATCGGTCGGCTGCAGATCTATGACGCGCTCGAAATGAGCTGGCGTCAGTTGAAGGTGCGCAAGGATCCGAACTGCGCCATCTGCGGGGAGCACCCGACCGTCACCGAGCTGATCGACTACGACGCCTTCTGCGGCGCGATCACCGATGAAGCGGCTCAGGCCGTGGCTGGTCACACGGTGGACGTCAGGCAATTGGAGGAGTGGCTGGACGAGCGCAAGTCCGGTGCGAAGGATTTTGTCCTGATCGACGTCCGGGAGAAGGTCGAGCGGGACATCAACCTGATCCCCGGCTCGGTGCTGATCCCCAAGGGTGACTTCCAGACCGGTGAGGCGCTCGGCGGTCTGCCGCAGGACAAGCAGGTGGTGCTCTACTGCAAGACGGGCGTCCGCTCCGCCGAGGTGCTGGCCATCGTGCATGGTGCCGGCCTGGCCGACGCGGTGCATGTCGGTGGCGGCGTCAGCGCCTGGGTCAGCCAGATCGATCCCAGTCAACCGGCGTATTAGTCAACCGGCGTATTAGTCAACCGGCGTATTAGTCACCGAACGCCTTCGCGTCAGTACGCGCCACGCCGGGCAGCGACGGTGACCATGGTGCGGGCCAGAATGGAGACGTCGAGCCAGGCACTCCAGTTCTCGACGTAGTACACATCGAGCTTGACGCGCTCGTCGTAGCCGGTGTCGCTCCGGCCCGAGACCTGCCAGAGACCGGTAATGCCGGGCTTCAAGGCGAGAAAACTCGACTGGTGCGGGCCGTAACGTTCCAGCTCGACCTGGGTGATGGGCCGGGGCCCGACCAGGCTGATGTGGCCGAGCAGCGAGTTCAGCAGCTGCGGGAGCTCGTCGAGGCTGGTGCGCCGCAGAAAGCTGCCGAACCGGCTGACCCGGGGGTCCTCGGCCACCTTCTGCGCGATCTCGAACTCCGCGCACAGGTCCTCCCGGCCCATGGCCGTGAACGCCTCAGCGGCTGTCTTGTAGGGCCGGTCCGGACCGGTGGAGTACTCCCACAGCATCGAGCGGAACTTGTAGATGCCCACGCGCTGGCCGCCGCGACCCAGCCGCTCCTGACGGTAGAAGACCGGGCCGGTGGGGTCGTGCAGCTTGACCAGCGTGGCGATGGTCAAGAACAGCGGTGCGAGCAGGAACAGGCCGACCGCCGAGCCGACCAGGTCGATGGCCCGCTTGCCGACCGTCGCCCAGCCGTCGAGGGAGGTGAGTCGCACCTCCATCACGGGCACGCCGGAAACGGTCGTCAGGGTCGACCCGGCGGCGTAGACGCCGTAGAGATCCGGCACGAAGCGGTAGCCCATGCCGCGGGTGTTCGCCAGCTGCATCAGCTGGGCGGCGCCGTCACGGTCCATCGCCGGATCGGCGTGCACCAACTCATCGATGACGACGCGATGGGCGTCCAGCGCTTGGTCGATGGTGGCGTAGACCGGCACCTGGCCACGGAACAGCGCGCCGGCATCGGTCGCCGACACGACAGCGACGACATTGTTTCCCCGCCCCCGCTTGACCAGGTCGTCGACCAGTCGCGCCGCCAGCACTCCGGTGCCGACCACGATGATGTTGTGGAGACCCCGGCCGCGGGCATAACCGACCTGCATCGCCCATCGAACGAGCTGGCGGGTCGTGAGGACCAGCAGCACGCCGAGTCCCAGAGCGTAGAACGGTACTTTGCGACCCGGGAACAGGGGTACGCCCAAATTCAGGTAGTCGACGACGATGAGCATCATCACGCCGAGGGAGACAGCGACCATCACCCGGCCGACCTCGCTGAGGCGGCTGTAGCTCTGCCGGGTCGAGTAAAGACCGCAGGCGGCGAAGGTGAGGATCGACACCGGGATCAAGGCGACGGCGAGGAGCGAGAAACTGCTGAAGGATGAGTACTCCAGCAGCGGCTTGGGCTCGAGTGCGCGCAACTGATACGCGGTGATGTAGGCGAGGAAGACGCCTCCGCCATCAGCGGCCACCAAGCTTGCCGCTCGAACAATATGGCGCAACGAACGCGTGGTTTTGAACTGAACAGACATGCATGGCCCCCCGGCTCCGCACGGAAGGCCCCGACGCCCAAGCTCAGAGAAATTAGACTCCGACCGTGTTCGACGACGATATCAAGTCGATTCCGCCGACGATCAGTTGAATTTGTAACTATTAGGCTTTTGGCGGTGATGTGACTCACAGGGCGGTCGACGGGTCTACTGGTACGCGGCGATCGCCTTCTCGGCGACCGCGGACCACGAAGAGCCTCGTTCGGCGTGCGCCGCCGCCGCGGCCCCGAGTCGGTCGGCTGTCACCGGATCGCTCAGAATCCGCAGCATGGCCTGGGCGACCGATGGGGCATCTGAGTCGGCCAGGTAGCCGGTCACCCCGTCTTCGACCACATCACTCATCGACCCGACCCGGGTGGCGACCACCGGCCGTCCGAACGTGTACGCCATGTGGACGCTGCCGCTGATGTTGACGGTCTGGTAGGTGAACATGACCACCCGGTGAGCTCCGAACAGTGCCGGGAGTTCGTCCATCGGGACGTAGCCGGGCTTGAGATCGACGTTGCCGATGCGAGCCGCGTGCGACTCAACGGAGTCGTAGTCCACATCCGGCATCACCGGGCCGGCCAGGGTGAGCCCGGCCTCGGGCAGCTGTTGCCGGACCAGGGCGAAGGCGTCCAACAGCAGTGGGATGTTCTTGTACTTGGTCCAGGCGCCGAACAGCAGGGCCCGGGGCTCGGCCTCCGCCGGCGACGGCAGGTCCGCCGCCTTCAGCACCGATGAATAGTCGCCGTGACCGCAGACCGCGACTCGGCGCAGCTCCGGGAAATGGCTCAACAGATCGGCTCGCGGACCTTCACCCAGCACCAACACAAGGTCGCAGGCGGCGTAGGCCTTGGCCAGCAGCCAACGCGTCATTCGCCCGGTCTTCTCGACCGCCTGGGACATGCTGTTCACGTCATAGGGAATGGGGTTGTGCGCGACGTCGACCATCGACCGGACCCGGCCGAACCGGGCGACCACGCAGAAGGCGGCGGTGTCGAGGGCGTAGCGGAGTTCGCCGAATTGAGCCACCTCAGGTCGGCGGCGACGGAGGTCGACCAGCACTCGACGCCAGGACTCCACCAGTCGTAGCGCCCGGCCGACCCGGCGCAGTTTGTGCTGCCAACCGGGACCGTCTCGGTCGGCGTTGGGGTGCCAGGTCGGAAGCATCGGCACGACCTGAAGGTTCTCGTTGCTCGACGCGAGTTCTGGCTCCGGACCCGTGATGAGACGGACCCGGTGACCGGCTTCGGCCAACGCTTCGGCGAACTGGAAGGAGAACTGGAACATCCCCCCGCTGGGCAGGAACTCCACCAGCACGATGTCCAGGGGAGCGGGACTCACGACTCCACACGAACGCTGGAATGGCCCACCCGCTCAGCGTGGGCGACCCCCAGGTGGTAGACCGCCTGCTGGACCGCGAGCCCGGCGACCAGGGCAACGACCAGTGCGGCGCCGAGAAGGAGCGGGACCGGCGTACCCGAAAAATACGCGCTGCCCTTCGCGGGGTGCACGACCTGCGAGGCGTACGCCTTGGTCAGCCCGGCGAAGTAGGCCGAGGCCACCGTGCTCGTCATGTCAGCCACTTTCTCGGCCACGGCAGGCTCCGGGGAGCTTGCTCGGACCAGGATCACCGAGGTGTCTGGCACCACGCTGACCTCGGTCGTCACCTGCTCCCGCTGGGCCGGCGTGAGCCCGAGCCGTTCCTCAGCCTGCTGGGCGAACCGCACGTTGCCGGCCACTTCGGCGAAGGTGGCGACGATCTGTCCGCGGCTCAGCGTCTCGTAGTAGGCGGCGGAGGTGGCATCGTCGACACTGGCCGCCGGCAGCACGACGATCACCGACTCGGCGGTCCACGTCTGGGGCTGAGCCAGGGCGAAGGCGATTCCGGCGGCCAGTAACAGCGCGGCGACGATCGCCCCGCCGACCATGCTCTTGCGCAACACTCGGGCATTGAACCGGCGAGTGAATTTCATCGTGATGTGGCCTCCACATCGTGGGCAGTCGCCGCTAGCTCGCCGGCCAGCACCGCATCGTAGAGGCCAGTCAGCCGCTCCGAGAGCCGCTCGAGACTATGTCGCTGCACTGCTCGCTCCCGGATGGCAATCGACATGGCGGCCCGGAGCTCGGTGTCGGTGATCAACTGCTCCAGGGCGTCCGCCAGCCCCTCGACGTCGCCCGGGTCGACGACCCGGCCCTCGACGCCGTCGCGGATGAGATCAGGCACCGCACCGATCGAGGTGGCGACGACCGGAAGGGCCGAGGCCATGGCCTCGATGATGGCGATCGGCTGACCCTCCAGAAACGACGGAAGGACGAAGATGTCGGCCTGTCGCAGTCGGGCCTTGACCTGGTCCCCGAACTCCGGACCGACCAGTGACTCGGCGAGCCCGGCGGCGGCGAACTCGGCGACGATCTCGCTGTACTCCGGTTCCGGGGTCGGACCCTGGCCTCCGACCACGACCAGGTTCCAGTCGGTGACGCCCCGCTCACGGAGCGTCCGAGCGGCGCGAGCCAGCTCCCAGGTGCCCTTGCGTCGGCAGATCACGCCGACGAACAGCACGGTCGGGTGCTCGCGGTGCCCTTCCGCGGGCACGAAAGCGGCGATGTCGACGGCGTTGTCGACCGTATGAACGGGGGTCCGGCCGGCGAACGCCCGCATGCTGGCGGTCCCGGCCTCGGAAACGGTGCACACGAGTGCGGCTCGACGCAGGCAGCGCAGAGCCAGCTTGTCGACCGGACCGTACGCGGCGAATTCTGGTCGACCCGCATTGCCGACGGCGGAGTGCACATGAGCGATCAGCTTTGCTCGTCCGGCTGCGCCCGCGACCAGCAGGGCCGCCGCCCGCAGCGCGGGCAGTCCGGGATCGGCGACCAACTGAAGGTGCACGATATCCGCGCGCCGAGCCGCCTGGAAGGTGCTCCAGGCGTCGGCGACGGCATAGCGAAGATTGCTGAGATTGAATCGGCCGCCTTCGCGGGTGGCCGTCCGTGCGGTGTTCAGCAGGTGCATGTCGAAGGCCGCGGTCAGGCCAGGATCAGCGGTGACGGTCTCGGCGAAGGTCGCGATGCCACCGCGCATCGGCGAGGCCTCCGCCACCACCACGACCTGCGCACGCCCGCTCACCGGCTGACCTGCTCGTAGACCTGCCGGAGCTTGCGGGCCCAGAGCCGGGCATCGAAGAGGCGCTCCATCCGCTGCCGGCCCGCCGCGCCTAGCCGCTCACCAAGTTGCGGGTCGTCCAGCAGCTTCAGCATGGCGGCCGAAAGGCCGGCGTCGTCGCCGGGCGGCACCAGCAGGCCGGTCTCCCCGTCGGCAACGATGTCGCTGATCCCGCCCACATCACTGGCGATGACCGGCCGGCGGCAGCCGCCCGCCTCCATCAGCACCGTCGGCAGGTTCTCACCGTAGATCGAGGGCAGCACGACCATCTCCGAGCCGCGAAGCACGTCAGGAATGTCCGAGCGCATCCCGGCGAAGACGACGCTCTCGGACAGCTGCAGTTCGGCGACTTCGGCCCGGAGTTGACCTTCTTCCGAACCGGAGCCGACCAACAACAACCGGGCGTCGGGATGCCTCTCCGCGACCGTCGGCCAGGCGCGGATTGCGTGGATGATGCCCTTGAAATCGCGGAGGGCGGCGAGCACGGTGACGATCCGGAAGCCGTCCAGCCCGAGATCGGCCGGCAGCCGACCGGCGTGTTCGGCCGGTCCCGGGGTGAAATAGTCGAGATCGATGCCGTTGTGCACGACCGTCCAGCTGTCCGGAACGGCCCGCCCGGCCCGATAGCGGTCGGCAAAGGACTTCAGGGACGCCTGAGAAACGAAGATCGCGGCTTTGCTGCGGGTGGCCACCTCGACCGCCAGGCGCTCGCGGGCGTTGGCTCGTCCGGTCAGCGGCCGGTGGACGTGATGGAAAGTGCCGACCGCGGGGCGTCCGGCCAGCGTGGCGGCGGGCAGGGCCATGGTCATCGCCATCTCTAGGTGCGCATGGACCACGTCGGGCTTGGTGCGCCTGATGTAGCGGACCAGCCGCGCGAAGGCGCGGAGATCAACCGTTCGGTTGGCTCCGAGATAGTGCGGCTCGAGGCCCGCCTCCTCGAGCAGGGGGGCCAGCCGGGAACGCTCCTCGGAGTGAGGGTGGAGGCTGAGCACGTCGAGTTCCAGCCCAGCGTCGGCCGCCACCCGCCCGAGCTGGGCGATGAGCGTTTCGGCACCCCCCAGCCGGAAGGCATCGAGCACCGTCAGAACGCGCACAGGCTTCTCCCGCATCAAAATGAGACATGACGACGCACATCGTAATGGGTCGATCGGCAGCGAACCTCATTCAGCCGCGCCGTAACCCGGCCGACATTTTCCACGCCATGTAACAATTCTGGTCGGAATGGCGCGAGCCGATTTCTGCACGGTAGCCTGTCTGGACCGCGGCCACCTTTTCCCGCACGGCTCAAGGAGACTGCTATTCAACCCGCCCGCCACTCCGAGTTGGAACCAGCCGTCGAGCCACCGGTTGAAGCCGTCGTTGAGGCAGCCGTCGAGGGCGGGGCCGACCCGCCAGCTCCAGGGGTAGGTCGCAGTTCCATCCACGGATTTCTCTGGACCACGCTGGCCTGGGGCGGCAACCGTCTGGTGATCTTGGGCCTCACCCTCATCCTCGCCCGCTTGCTGACTCCCGAAGACTTCGGCCTGGTCACCGCGGCGCTGACCATCGTGGCCATGCTCGACGCGGCTCTGGATCTTGGCGTGGGCGCCGCTGTGGTGGCGCGTCAGGAGCGAGGAATCTCCGATCACACCCGGACCGCCTTCACGTTGAACCTGGGCCTGTCGGTGGTCGTCGCCGGTGCGGGAGTCGCGCTCTCACCGCTGATCGCGGTGCTGTTCCACGCTCCCTCGCACGCGGGCCTGTTCGCGCTCATCTTTTGCTACCCACTGTTTCGCGGGGCCGCGCAGGTCAGCGACGCGATCCTGAAACGCGACCTGCAATTCCGTCGGCGGACGCTGGTCGACATGGCGCGTGCGATCGTGCGCGTCGCGGTTTCGCTGCCGATGGCACTCGGGATCGGCGGGGCCATCAGCATCGCCACCGGCATCGTGGCCAGCGAGTTCGTGGCCATGGTGTTGCTCTGGATCCTGGTCCCCATGCGGCCCGCCGTGCGTCTGAAGGCCGCTGCCGTACGCAGCCTGCTGCGCTTCGGGGGCCAGGTCACGGTGATCAGGATCCTCGGTTCGTTCCGCAGCACCTTCGACTACATCGTGGTGGGCTCGATGATCGGCGCGACGGCACTCGGCTTCTACGGGATGGCCTACAAGTTGCCGGAGCTGTTGATCGAGAACGTCCTGTGGATCTTCTCCACCATCGCCCTGCCGATGTACGCACGGGCTCGCACCGCCGGCACTGAGGTGATGCTGTCGGCGTTGGTCCGGGCGACCCGGCTGCTCGCCTTGTACGGGCTGACCGTCGGCACGGCCTTGGCTGTCATCGCCCGGGACGCCGTGCCGGTGCTCTTCTCGGCTCAGTGGACGCCGGCCGTGTTGCCGATGATGCTGATCTCTCTGAGCCTCGGCATCATGTCGATCGCCTGGGCCAGCGGCGACCTGTTCTCGGCCATCGGCCGTCCCGGCATCTTGATCAAGTTGGACATCCCGGCCACCATCGTGATGGCGGGCGCCTTCCTGCTCGCTCCGCGCTATGGGCTGATCGGTGTGGCCTGCGTGCACCTGGCCTTCAACCTGCTCTACGGGCTGGCCCGGATGCTGCTGCTGCGCTCGGTCACGAAGATTCCCACCCGATCACTCGGCCGAGCGGTGCTGCCCGCTGTCCTCATCGCCACGATCACCGCCGCCGCCGGTTTCGGCGTCCGGGCGCTGCTCCCGAGCGGTCAGCTCAGTTCATTGGTGATCCTCTGCGGGGTGTGCCTGATCACCGTGGTCGGCGGCTCCCTGCTCTTCGCCCGCCGGTCGGTGTTCGAGGCGCTGCACGCCGCCATGCCCGCACACGCGAGGCCATGAGCGCCCCCGTCCGGTCGGCGGTGCTGATCACCGCCAGCGAGCCCGAGCCGCGCAGCTTCGGAAAGCAGGTGGTCATCGGCGGGCTGCTCGACCACCTCGTTGAACGCCTCGGGGCTGACCGGGTGAACGTCGTCCTGATCGGACGTGCGCTGGAACGCCCCAAAACTCCGTATCGCCTGCGAGTGGTGGCCAAACCGGGCCCGGCCGAGCAGATCCGCGCGGTGGCCCGGCGGGTGCTCCTCCCGCCGAATTCGTCGTTGCAGGAGGCCGCCCTGTGGTCGCCGCGGGTGCTGCGGGAGATCGGCTCCGCCCTGAACGAGATCGACGCCGACCTCGAGATCTGGGACACGATGCGGACCGGCCAGTACGCGCGGCAGCTGCCCCGCCGTCGTCGCGTCCTGTACGCAGACGACCTGTTCTCCAAGCGGTACGCCAGCATGATCGAGCGGATCCGCGCAGATCCCCAACTCGTCAGCAACCCGCTGGGCGAGTTCGGCAAGATGCTGCCAGGCCCGGCCGCACGGCTGGCCGCCCGCCCCGTGGTCTACCGCCCACTGCTGCACCTCGAGCAGCGGCTGACCCGCCGGTCCGAGGACGCTGCGCCGCGGCATTTCGACGCGACCCTCCTGGTCAATGCGGACGAGACGCGAGAACTGTCCGAACGCACCGGCGGTGCGACCGTACGCACGTTGCTGCCGCTGCTGCGTGAACCGGCGAAGAGGGTGCGGGAATTCGACGGCACTCCGCGGTTCGTCTTTCTGGGCGGTCTGGACTTCCCGCCCAACCGAGATGGGCTCACGTGGTTCTTGACCCGCTGCCAGGACGCGGTCCTCGAAGCCCTGCCTGACTTCTCCCTGCTGCTGGTCGGGCGTGGGTCCGACACGCCACTGCCCGAAGCGGAGCCTTGGGGCGACCACGTGCGGCCGTTGGGCTGGGTCGATGACCTCGACCAGGTGCTGACCTCGGCCGCCGGACTGCTCTCGCCGCTGCGTAGCGGCAGCGGGATCAAGATCAAGGTCCTCGAGTCACTGGCTCGGGGCCTGCCGGTCGTCGCCACCGGGCAGGGGGTGCTCGGGCTCGACGTCGGCCCGGAAGCCGGCTGCCTCGTGGCGGATTCTCCGGTCGAGCTCGCCCGCCTGCTTGCCGAGGCGGCCGACCCGGACCGCAACCGGGTGCTCTCCGCGGCGGCGAGCTCCAGCTGGCGGGCCCGATTTGCTCCCGAGGTGGCTGCCCACGCGTACGACGAGGTGCTGGGCCTACCGACGACGCTCCGGCCGGATGGTGCGTCGTGAGCCTCGGCCTCCTCCTCGGCGTCGCCCTCATCGGCGTCTCCTTTGTGGTGCTGGCGGTCGTGCGACCCCGGGTGTCGTTGCTCGTCCTGGTGGCCCTGGACATCTCCAACATCAACGGGGTGATCGCGGACCAGGCGGGAATCAGTCCCTACCGGCCACAGCTCGCCCTGGCCATCGTGGTGTTGTTGATCATGGTCCGGCGCCGGATGTTCCGGATCTCTTGGTCGCCGGTGCTGCTCGGCCTGCTGATCTTGGTCGCGGGCTTCTGTCTCACCTTTGTCTCCGCCGACGACCCGGTCACCTCCCAGGCGCTGCTGTTCGAGCGCAGCCGGGACGTGCTCTACTTCGTGGTCGTCTTCGCCTTGGTGCTGTCCACCGACTCGCTCAAGCAGGTCGTCCAGTCCGCGGTGCTGGTCCTCGCGGTGCTCGCCGCTCTGACGGCGGTGCACCAGTTCGTCCTGCACAACAACGGCGATCTCTTCGGACTGAGCCAGGTGCCGCTCGTACAGGAAGGGGGTGCGGCCACCGCGCGGCACGCCGGGACGTCCTCGGATGTGAACTTCTGGGCCCGGCTCCTGATTCTGGTGGCACCGCTGAGCCTCTCGCTGTGGGCGTCCGCTCGGCGCTGGCCGGGCCGGATCTTCTGGGCTGGTTGTGCCGGTTGTCTCGCGGTCGGGGTCTTTCTCACCCAGTCGCGCGGCGGCTTCATCGCCCTGTTCGTGGCCGTACTCGTCTGGTTGTTCCTGGCCGGGGGCCGCTACCGGAGATCACTCCTCCTGGTGCCCGTGGTGCTGGCCATTCTGGTCCCGGCGTCGGGCATCGGCAGCCGTTTGGGCACGCTGAGTGCCATCACGGCGGGATCGACCGCCAACGCCGATCCGTCAGTCGTGACGCGGAAACGACTCCAGTTGGACGCGCTCCAGATGTTCGTCGATCGCCCGATCACCGGGCACGGGATCGGCAGCTACGGCAGGATCTTCCCGCGGTACGACCGACTGTCCGACTACTACCAGCCGGTCGACATCGTGGTGGCCGCACACAACTTCTATCTCGAGCAGGCTGCTGACGGTGGGGTCATGCTCCTGCTGGCCTGGGCGATCTTCCTCGGGAGCATCCTGTTCACCGCGGCGCGCGCGAGGACGCTCGCCGTCCGCGCCGGAGATCAGACCGTGCGCTTTCTCGCGCTCGGCGTGATCGGCGGGGTGGTCGGGTGGCTGGTAGCCAGCGTCTTCCTGCACCTGTCCGACTTCCGGGCCTTGTTGCTCCTCGCCGCCGTGGCGGCGGCCGCCGACGTACACCTGCGAGCGGCCGTGGCGCTGAAGGAGTCGACCCCGGCGGCGGTGCCGGCGGTGGCTGCGGCGCCGGTCGGACGGATCGCCGAATGGGGACTGGCGGCCGCCGGCGTGCTCAGCGCCATCGGCCTCGTGGCCGCGTTGACCACCGGTTCGGCTCAGTATCGAAGTGTCACCACGCTGGCCGTGGCGCCGGCCGCGCGAGCCGTCGATCCGAGTGCCGCGTATCAGCTGGACGTGGTCAGTCGAGGTTTGATCGTGCCGACCCTGGCCAGTGTGTTGGACGCCGCGATCACCCCGACCGTCCTCGAGCGCGAATCGGGGCAGCCCGCTACCGGCTCGTTGGCGATCGACGTCGCCCAGTCCCGCCTGGGTGGTGCCGTCGTCATGACGGTCAGCGCCACCGATCAGCAGGCCGCGATCGACGCCGGGATCGCCGCGGTCGCCCTGGCCAAGACGCAGGTGGCCGATCTGCGCAGTCGCTACCAACTCCTCGGGACCGCCGCCGTTCCGCAACCGCAGTGGCCGGCCCGGCGGTGGCTCAGCCTGCCACTCGCTCTCATCCTGTTCGCCTCCGCAATGGCACTGTGGCGGAGCTTCAGAGAGCGGGCCACCCGACCCGAGCCGTCCGGAAAGCGGTACCTTTCGGCCGACACGTTGGAACGATCACCGTGACGCTGCCGTACTCAGACCCTCGAATTCCCCGACCCCGTACCGAAAGTGCTC
This sequence comes from uncultured Actinomycetota bacterium, assembly GCA_963731295.1. Classification (GTDB taxonomy): domain Bacteria; phylum Actinomycetota; class Actinomycetes; order Propionibacteriales; family Propionibacteriaceae; genus Microlunatus. The sequence continues at coordinate 810,052 of CAVSUP010000001.1, read as the reverse complement.
CGATGGCCTTCCGCGCCCCTCGATCAGCTGGACCGCCCCCCGATCGGCGCGGTGGCATCACCCGCCGCGCGATCGGGGCCGTCGTCGCCTGCCTGATCATGCCGTTCGTCTCCCCGCCGCTCATCGCCCCCCTGGTCGCGGATACCGCGGCCGCCGCGACGCCGCGCCCATTCGCGGCCAGCAAGTCGTTCAATCGGCCGATCAAGGCGAATCCGAGAGTGGACCCGCACAGTGCCGCGATGGTGGCTCGCGCCAGTCGGCGCGGCATGCTCCACGGCAACCTCTACCAGTACGCCATCCCGATCTACACAGCCACCGCAACGACCCCGCGTTACCACGTGGTCTGCGATCACGAGGGGGCCTGGGGCCGTTGTCCGCTGAGCAAGACCCCGATGCCGATTCCCCGTAGAGCCAAGCCCAATCTCGGCGAGGACGGCGTGCTGACCGTCATCGATCCCACCACCAACACCGTCGGCGAGTACTGGCAGGCCTACAAGGTGAAGGGCCAATGGCGAGCGTCCTGGGGAGCGGTCAACTCGTTGTCCGGATCGGGCTGGGGCGGCGCCAGCACCGGATCGGGAGCGTCGCGACTGGCCGGGGTGATCCGGGTGTCGGAGATCCGGGCTGGAGTCATCAATCACGCCCTGGTGCTCCAAGGCGACAACGTCTGTGCCCGGGTCGTTCGGTTCCCGGCGCTGAAGACCGATGGCGGCTCCACTCGATCCGACTGCATTCCCGAGGGTGCCCGGCTGCAACTTGATCCGAGCATCGACCTGTCGGCCGTCAAAGGCCTCACACCCGGCGAGCGGATCGTCGCCCGCGCCATGCAGGTCTACGGCGGCTACCTGATCGACCGGGGCGGGACGAGTCTGGCCGCCAGCTTCGAACGCGCTTCGGATGCTTCCAGCCTGTCGCCGGGTTCGACCTACACCAAGGCCGGCCTGACCCACGACTACTACGGTCTCCCGCACGTCCCGTGGCGCCGCCTCCGTGTCCTCGGCAGCTGGACCGGATAATTCTCGAATCTCGGTATATTCTTGGCTTTGATGGGGTTGCCAGCTGCTTCAAGGTACGTATCCGCTGCGGGGTATGCCGTGGCCTGACCGGTAGGCGACCTGATCGATTCTTTGACTTGCCCTTGGAAGAGGTCGAAGGGCGGTGGCCCAGATCCGATCGTCGACACACTGGCCCGGGCATGCCGGTAGATCGGGCCGCGACCTGACGTGGCTCGGGATCCTGCTTTCGCTCACCTCCGCCCTCTTGATGATCGCCTTGATCTGGCTCATCGTGACGTGAGGAACGTTCGGTGCGTCCCGCGCTCGGTGGCTCAGGAGCCGTTCCAGTTGGCCAGGACCCGTAGCCGATCCCACGGCAGATGGCTCATGTCGAAGTAGTCCCACGCGAGCCCGGCGTTGTCGTAGGTGGTCCGGCTGCCCTCGTCGGGGTATTCGAAGAGGAAGCCCATCCGTGCGCCTCCGTTGTCGCCGCAGTAGGCACCGTGCGTCTGCAGGGCCTTGCCTACCGCGAGTTCTCCCGGCGTGATGCCCGAGATGCCCGACAGGTCGATGCTCGGGTCGAGCTGTACACGCGCGCCCTCGGGGATGGTGACCGAGGCGTTCGACCAGCCGTCGGTCTTGACCGCGGGGTAGCGGAACTGCAACTGTCGCGCGATGTCGGTCGAGAAGAACAGCGCGTGTGGGATGTGGCGCGCGGCGATCTCGCTGACTCTGACCACGCCCGCGTACCGCGAGATGTTCGAGCCCGTGCTGGATCCGCGCGTTTCCCGGCCGTCGCCGCCCAGGGCCGCCACCCCTCCCCAGGCCGCCGCCTTGGTCGTGCCGGAGAAGTCCGCCTGCCAGAGGCTGTAGACCTTGCCCCTAGAGGAGTCGGCGACCGAGTAGTGGGAGTCCCCTCCTGATGCCGGTGCGAGCTCGGCCAGCGCCGTCCCGGAGGTAACCGGACAGGTGTCGGTGCCGAAGGGATTGCTTCCCCAGGCGGGGGAGTTGCGGAACGCGATCTTGTGGCGCGGGCTCGTCGCCTGCTTGAGTGTCACGCCGAACTCGTACAGTGCGGCGATGTGCTGACCCTGGCTGAGCGCGTACGCGATGGCCGCAGTTTGGGCATCGAGCAGGGGAGCGCTCCGGATCGGCGTCCAGAGCCAGTCCGCGGTGGGAAAGTACGGCCTGGTGGCAGCGGCGGCGGCCGTCGATGCCGTCCTGGGGGCGATCGCCGCAGCCGCGGCGAGCGTGAGAAAGGTGCGTCGCTTCATGGGGGGTCTGCCCTCGGATATGGCGAGAGCGGCTCATTCAAGCCCGCGCGCGCTGTGACCCCGAGTGCCGATGGCCTTGTCTATCCCCACCCGACCCGGCTAAGCGACTGCGCTCAACGACCTGACCGCCTCCAGATATAGCACCTCCAGGCCCCGGCCGTGGCGCAAATTGCTGACTCCTTTTCCGTCGGCGGTCGAGCACGCCCAAGGTTCGCTACTGCGTGGGGACCTCGGGGTCGGAGTAGCGGGCGGTGTTGCCGTCCAAGTCGGTGGCGTGGACCGCGGCCAGGACCCCGGTTTGCCGCCTTCCTCGGTGGCCAGGCCGAGCTTCTCGATGCAGCTGGATGGTCGGCGTCGACGCTCGGAGGGTTGGCGTTCGACCAGTTCGTACCGAAGGTGAGGCTCACCGCCAGGTTCTGCGGTGTCGTCTCCTCCATGATTGATCTGCGAACCGTCAGCCCACTCCTCCATCCCCTAGCCGTACCTGCTCGTGGCAACCCGGCTTGACTCCCGCGCTGCGCATCGGTGCTTCGTCGTGTCCGCACCTCATTTGGAACGAAAAAGATGGCGCCATGGGACGGGCTGTCCCACCGACAGGACGCCGCCATTTTCGCCAAAATGTGGGGCTAGTATTTTCTCGTCGGGGGCCTTCGCTGCGGTAGTGATCGGGGGGCTGACCTACGTGTGGGGGCGCGATGATCACGACGACGAGTGTTGACCAGGCTCTGTTCGAGCCGACTGTCTTTGGGGCAGTCCGCCGCTTTCCGATCATGGTCGTCGTCATCGCCCTCTTCGCTGCCGCGGCAGCGTTGGGCTACTCGTTGGCGGTGCCGGAGGTCTACCGTGCGCACGCTACGGTCACCGTGCCGAAGACGACTCTGTCACAGGGGGAGGCTGGCGACCAATTTCTCGACAGTCAGGTCTTGCTGCTGCAGTCCCGGGAGGTGGCCGAACTCGCCGCGCAGATCGCCAACGAGGCACTAGACTTCACGATGTTGTCCGCGAGCGACTTCTCCGGCGAGGCGGCCTCGCTCGAGATCACCCCTCCCAAGGGGGCGACGCCCGGGAGCTTCGGCTCCAGCATCATTGCTGTCTCCTTCACCGGGCCGAGTGCCAGGGTCGCACAAGTAAGCAGCAACGCTGCGCTCCAGGCTTTCGACGACGTGCGAGTAGCCGCCATCTCGGCCCAAGGTGATCAAACCATCGCCGCCATCGAGAAAGCTATCCGCGACTCAAGAACGCGCGAACAACGCAAGGATCTGGTGAACCTGCGGACCGAGGCGCTGGTCAACCAGCAAGTAGATCTGGCGCGCCACCCGACCGTTATGTGGGCGGCTGAGCCTCAGGTGCCGATCAACGGGAACTCGAAGAAGTCCGGTCTCCTCGGTCTTGTCGTTGGAACAATATTGGGTGTCGGTCTGGCCTACGCGCGGGCGACCCGCCGACGTTGCCTGAGGGATCGGCTCGACCCTGCGGCGATCTATGACGTGCCACTGATCGGCGAAATTCCAGCGCGGCCAGACCAACAGGGGCCAAGTTGGAGAACAGCGGTTGACCGACTACCGGTAGCCGGCAATCCGCGCTCCCCGCTCGCCGAGGCGTTCAGGTTTGCTGCCGGATTCGTCGAGCGGACCCGCGCACAGCGCGGCAACCAGTTGGTGATTGCCTTCGTGTCAGCCGGAACGGGCGCGGCTAGCAGTTCCGTCTTGGCCAACGTGGCCCTTGCCGCAGCCGAGGCCGGCACGTCGGTGCTCGCGGTGGATGCGGCCGGCACCGACGGCGACCTCACTGCTTTACTCCTGGTCGGCAGTCCTTCCACTGATGGCTTCGGGGAGGTACTTTCCGGTCAACGCTCGGCTTGGGAGTGTGTCCAGGTCAGCACCGTCAACCAGGGTCTTGCCGTGCTGGGGTCCAGTTCCACCGAGCCGGTGAGACCCATCGGCGCGAGGCACTCCAAAGCCCTGAAGGAGTTGCTTAGCCAGGTGAAGGCGTCTTACGACCTCGTTTTGATCAACAGTCCGGCGTTGCTGCGGGTGGCTGCGGCGACCGAGATAGTGGATTGCGCGGACGCGACCATTGTTGTCGTCGGCTCCAACGATATTGTGCAGGACCACGTCACCATGCTGGAGCGGCTAAACTCGGTCGAGTCGCCGATAATCGGCTACATTTACCAGCCGCTGATGTGGGGCCGGCGGTTCGCACGCCACCTCCGTAGCGCAGCTCCTTCTCGGGTCGATCACTCCGAACGGCAGGTTGCGCAATCATGGTGACGGCAAGGGCCAACGCCGACCGCTCAGGTGGACGCTCCTGTTCGCGACCCTTCGCCTAGGAATGCGAGTTCGTCGCGCCTTCAAAGGCCTACCGCAGGTTCAGGAGGCGTCCGGTCGGCTTTTCCTCTTGTACGGGCGGCTCCTGGCAATCCTGCTCGGCGGATACCTTCTGTTCGACAAGGCGTTTGCCTATATTCACCTCCCCGGCAGCCCCCTGTTCGTCGCCGAGATGGTGCTCGGTGTCGGCGCTCTCGCGGTCCTCCTCGCCACCAGGTATCTGCGAGTTCCACTCAGGGACGAGCCGATCCTCGCGCTCCTCTGTGCGTTCGCCCTCTGGGGACTGATCCGCGCCCTGCCCGGAATATATACGTACAAAATAGATGCGCTTCGCGATTCGGCCATCTGGTACTACTCACTTTTTGCCTTTCTCGTCGTCGCCGCGCTCGCCAAGTTACCCAAACTCCTCGATCTTCTCATCGGCCAGCTCACTCGGCTGACGCCTTGGCTGCTGGTGTGGCTGCCGCTCGCCGTAGTGCTGACACCACTGTCCAGCCGCGCCCCCACAGTGCCCTTTTCTGAGGTCTCGGTCTTGACTCACAAATCGGGAAACGCGGCCATTGCCGCGCTCCTCGTGATGGGTCTGATGTGGGTTGCTCCCGCCACGCGCAGCGCTTGGAGTCGCGTGGGGTGGAGCCTTCTGGCCCTGGTCGTCATCGCTCTTGCGGCTACCCAGAACCGTGGCGGCCTACTCGGCGCGGTGGCGGGAGGGACCGTCGCTCTGGCGCTGATACGCAACCGGCTGGGCCTGATTGTCCGAGTGGTCTTCGTTACGGCCGTCGGACTGGGCCTCGCTTCCCTTCTTTCTCTCAGTGTGCCTATCGGTGGGCTCCAAGGCCGGGATTTCTCGGCCGAGCAGTTGGTCGCCAATGTGGTGAGCCTGGGTGGTAAAGAGTCGCCCGGAAACCTGGGCGGCACGGTGGAAGGCCGTCAGGACCTGTGGTCGCGAATTTTGAAGAAGCAGGTTGCCGACGGCCATCTTGTCGACGGGTCGGGCTTCGGGCAGAACCTTGCCGCAGAGGTGGGTGTCTACGATGAAGGCAAGGACACGCTACGAAGCCCGCACAACTCCCACCTCCACATTTTGGCTCGAATGGGTCTGCTTGGCTTTTCCCTGTGGGTCGCGCTCTGGGTGGGTTGGTACCGAAGACTGATTCTGGGCTGTCGACGCTTGGCCCGTGAGGGGCAACACCTCAGACATCAGGTAGCTGTGCTGTCAACAATGGAAACAACGGCCATCTTGGTGTCGTCTGTATTCGACCCTCAGCTCGAAGGCCCGCAGGTGGCCGCGCTGCTGTGGACGACATTGGGGATCGGGGTGACGGTCACCACCATCCGACCCTGGTACGTTCTCCCCGACACCGCATCTCAGGGGTCTCTCGGCAGCTCGGTCAGCAGGCCGCGAAGGCCGTGGTAACGCAAGAATCCTATGCCGAGGCCTGCACAGGCCCGCTTTTCCCCCACGGAAGTTGCGCGGAGTCATGGGCCGAAGCTGCCACCGGTGTCATTCCCTGGCCGCTTCCATTCGGTCCAGCTTGGCCAAGTGTCATTCCAAGCAAGCCATCCATCGGCATGACCATCGTCGGGATGTCGATCGCTCACGTGGTAGATGTTGTCTTGAAACCGGACATTTCTTGAAGTGAAGACGCGTGGGCCAGAACCGTCCTGAACTACCCCAGTGCCGCCTTGGCTCATGGTGACTACGTTGTTTCGAACAAGTATATTCTGAAGCCGGCACGGGCCATAGGCTGCTTCGTCCGAATCCCCGCTTGTGCATCCGTCCGCTGGTGAGTCGAGCAGGGAAATTCCGTTGTAGTTGTTCTTGACCGTGTTGTTGCTAATGAGGATCGGCGAGGCCGAGGTCAGCGCCCCGGAGCTACGGAGTTGGATGCCGCCGTTCCACAGCCATCCGTTATCCTGGCCGCCACCCTGCGACGTCGAGGTGCCATTGTTGACAACGGTGTTGTTGGTGATCGTGGCGTCATAGCCAATTTCATGGTAAATGCCTGCGCCCCAATTGTCGGTCACGGTATTGTGATCGTAGGTGATGTAAATATTGTTCGTATCGTCCCAGAGCCCGTTGCCGCCGTTGTGGTGAACATTGTTGTTTCTAAAGGCAGCGTACCTGGTGTCCCAAGATTTGCCCCCGCCGGCTTCCCACGTAGCATCGACCGTCAGGTGCTCATTGTTGTACGCTATTTCATTGCCATCGTAGAGGATGTTTTGTCCGTGGGCGGCGTAGCCTTGCTGGCCATTGTGGTCGATGAGGTTTCTCAACACTTGAGCACCGGTATCGGTGGTGACGCCACTGGCCGCATTGCGAGTGATTTGATTGTTTTCGATGGTCCACCCAGTCGTGTTGAACGCGTGAATGGCGCCATCTTGAAGCGGGGTCTTGTAGTGCCGCACAATAAATCCTCGTACGGTGACATTTGAGGTGTTGGCAGCGCGGAAGGCGTATGGTCGGACATTTTGGCCGTCTAGAACAGCTGCCCGGTTGCCGCCATCGAATACTTGACCGGATTTTGGCTCGATGGCGAGGAGATTGTAGATCCCGGGGGCGAAGCAGAACGTTGTGCCGCCGGGGGCGTTGTTGACCGCGGTTTGCACGTCGTCGGCCGGGGTAATTGCCAATCCTGTGCACGATGTGGCGGTCACCGCGGCAGAGGTGACTGGCTGGATGAACGTCAGCGTGCAGTTGCCGAACCCGTCGCCGTCAACCCCGAGCGTCACCGTGACCTTGGAAAAACCTGGTGCGCTCGGTGGATTGAGTGGATTGCGGGACTTGTAAGCGGTGCCGGCCGCGTAGTTGAAGGGCCCCGTCCAGGCCTTCACCCCAACCTCCTTTCCTGTTCCGTCGAAGCTGCGGACCCAGGAGTCGGTAGGCACCGTGCCTGCTCGGCTCGTGGTCCATGCGGCATAGTCGATGGTGACTTTCGTGATGCCGCCAGCCACGTAGGTGCGGTCCCAGATCGCCTTCGCCGTCCAGCGCACCCCGCCGCCGTCAACGCAGGAGGAGGTTTGGGTGATGGCGGCTCCAGCCGGAGTAGCACTGGTGACGACGAACGCTGCGGCCAGCATCCAGGCAGCGCTCACGGCCAGGGCCAGGACTTTGCGCAGACCCGGGGTGCGAGCGTCGGTGGGCGGTAGTCGCCGTTTGCGGTGCATGAGCTCCTTCGCGAAGACCCGAGATCATGAAGCGCAGCTTCCGTACCGGGATGCTCACCCGAATCTCCCGGGTGAGCGTGCCAGCGATCGCCACCTCAGCCTCACGTCGAATGCTACTCGTGCAGCGAGAAATCGCTACCTTACCGTGATTGTTGTGGGTCCGATCTCATTCCGTCCCGACTTCGAGGTCATGCTAGACCAGCGCTAGCGAAATGGCGCTATCAGGGGCCGGCTCTGACATAAAACCCCCGGTACCGAGGTACCGGGGGCTCTGGCGTGTGTCGTAGGAAAACTCAGATCGCGTGGACCTGGTCGGCCTGCGGACCCTTGGGACCCTGGGTGGTTTCGAACTCCACCCGCTGGCCCTCGTCGAGGCTCCGGAAACCCGTCGACTCGATTGCGCTGTAATGGACGAAAACGTCCGGACCGCCGCCGTCCACGGCGATGAAGCCGTAGCCCTTTTCGGCATTGAACCACTTAACGGTTCCCTGCGCCATGAACATCTCCTAGCGTCTGCAGCTCGGAACCGCACCTCACGGCCCCGCCTGCTGTCGGACGCCAGATTCACTCAACGCCCACGCAATAGTTCTGGGGGCGTAGCACGTACCACGACACAGACCACTTGCAGCAGCGATGCCTAGCCTGTCACAGATCGCCCGGCGATTGGAAGGCCGGGAACGTGCAGTGGTCACGTGGGGTCGTCGCCCGTCGGCGGAGCGACCCGGCTCCAGTCGAAGCGAGCTCGGCGCATCTCGATCCGGTCGCCTCGCGCCGGCACTCCTTCGGCTCGGAGCTTCGCCCAGGCGGCATCCTCGAGGCCGCGTACCGGACGGCCGTCGGCGCGCACCACGCGCCACCAGGCGACCGCGCCGCCCCGACTCGCCATCACCCGTCCGACCTGACGCGGACCACCCCGACCGAGGAACTCGGCGATGTCGCCGTACGAGGCCACGCACCCCCGCGGGATCAGTTCAACGGCGTCGAGCACCGCTTCAGCGAAGTCGTCGTCCATCCACCACGCCGCCTCCGAATGCCTTGGCCGTACTTTCACCACCACGTAGTCTGCTGCCCTGAGGAGGTCGATGATGCTGCGGGAGCCGAGAGGTCGTTGGTTCGCGCGGCGCGGGACTGCTGCTGGTCGGCGGACTGCTGCTGGGAATCGCGGCCTTGGTGCGCTGGGGTCCGTGTATCACCGCGGCCGGCTCGGCGGCCTGCCGTGCTCGGCAGAGCGCGGTCGTCAATTACATCGCTCCGCTGCGGCCGCACGAGTCGCTGCTCGGACCCGCCATCCTCGCCGGCGCGGGCTTGCTGCTGGTCGGGGGCAGCCTGCTCATGGTGCTCGCACGCGTCCGCGTGAGCCGCTCACTGACCCGGTTGACGCTGGTGATCTTGATGGCCAAACCGCTGCTGTTCGGCGTGCTGACCTTGATCGGGCCGGCGACCGGTGGCCTGGGCCGGCACCGCGGTTGGCTGATCGGCGAGATCATCCTCGACATCGCCGTCGCAGTCATCTTGTTGCTCACGCCCAACGACCGTCCGGAGGACTATCGGCGGCTACTGCTCTGCGCGGTGCCCGTCTGGATGGTGGGTTGGGTCGGCTCGGTGCTCGACAGGATGGTCTGGGCCGCCTTCAACGAATCGGCCGAGGTGCCACCGGGCTCGGGCCTCCTGGCGGCGCTGGTCACTATGGGCTGCGCCGTCGGTATCGGCCTGGTCACCCGAGCCGAAGACCAGCCGTCACCAATGCATGGTTCCGGGCGTTCCTTTGAACGGTCCACTGACCGCTGAGGTGACCCAGCCGCCGTAGAAGCCGCCGGGCTGCGGGACCACCAACTCGCCGTCGACGAGACAGCGGTCCATCGCCCCGGCGTACAGCGCGACATGGCCGCGTAACGCGCCGTAGCGTCCGGACGGATGCGGGTAGTACCAGGCGGCCCGCGAGGCGACCAGGCCGCCGCCGATCACGTCGAGGTAGGTCGCCTCGCCCTTCCATTCGCAGAAGGAACGACCGCCGGCCTCGCGGAGCGCTCCCTCGACGAAGGCCGTCCGGGGCAGGTAGTAGGTCGGTGGGTGCGATGTTTCAAGGATCCGCCAGCTCGTCCGGGTTTCGCAGATCTCCTGTCCGCCGAAGACGACGGTGATCAGTTCGTCGCTGGCCCGCATCGCCGGCGGCCGGGGGTAGTCCCAGGCCGATTCCTGGCCAGGAGCAATGGGGTCGGGTACGGGTCGGTCACGCATGGCGCCAGGTTAGTAGCCGGGCGGACGCCCCGACCCGAGCGGCGCGATTCGGGAATACTGGCGGGGTGAGCGGGCCGAGGATCGACGTGCAGCGGGCGGGGCGCCGATTCCGCACGCAGACCGCTGGGACGGATACCTGGCACAGCTTCTCCTTCGGCCAGCACTACGACCCGGCCAACACCGGGTTCGGCGCCCTGCTGGTGAACAACCACGACCACGTACGCGCCGGCTCCGGCTATCCCGATCACCCGCACCGCGACGCCGAGATCATCACCTGGGTGTTGTCGGGATCGCTGGTGCACGAGGATTCGCGCGGCCACCGGGCGATCGTGCACCGGGGGCTGGCGCAGCGGATGAGTGCGGGCTCGGGCATCGTGCACGCCGAACGCAACGACGCGTTCCGGGCCGATCCGACCGTTCAGGTCGAGCCGGTCGACTTCGTCCAGATGTGGGTCCGTCCGGATCGACCGGGCCTCGAGCCCGGCTTCCAGCAAAACGAAGTCGACCTCGGCCGATCTGGGTCGGCACTGGATGCCGGTGGCCTCGGGGAAGGTGGGCGACGCCGTGCTGACCCTCGACAGCGGGGCGTCCACGCTGTGGATCAGCTCGCTCGTGGCCGGCCAATCCCGGCCCCTTCCGGCGGCCGCCCGGCTCCACGTCTATCTGGCTCGGGGGACGGTGCTGGTCGAATCCGTCGGCCGCCTCGAGGTCGGAGACGCGTTGCGACTGGTCGGCGACACCGAGTTGATGATCACCGCGATCCGCGACGCCGAGTTGCTGGCCTGGGAGCTCGGCCGATGATCGGGCTGGCGGCCGGAGATCCGCCGACCACCGAGCTCCCCTTGCTGATCAGGGTTTCCGGACGTGATCGGCCGCGGCTGACCCGCGATCTGTTGCGACTGCTCGGTGCTGCCGGCGCGGTCATGGAAGACATGGAGCAGTTGGTCGTCCGGGAGCGCCTGACCCTCGATGTGCTGGTCCGGCTCTCGACCGCCGATGACCGGGCTGATCCGCGACGTCCTCTACTGGGGTTTCACCCACGGGCTCAAGATCGACTTCGAGCGGGTCGAGGCCCGATCGCGCCGGGCGCAGCTGACCCGGCACGCGGTGACCGTGCTCGGCCGCTCGCTGTCGCCGGCCTCGCTGGCCGCGGTCGCCGAGGCGATCGCCGAGACCGGCGGAAACATCGACCGGATCGTCCGGCTGGCCACCGATCCGGTGACCGCGTACGACCTGGTGGTGATCGCCGGGGACGCCGAAGGCATGCGGCAGGTCGCTGGTCCAGGTCGCCCATGATCACGGGATCGACATCGCGGTCCAGGTCAACGGCCTGGAGCGCCGGGCCAAGCGCCTCGTCGTCCTCGACGTCGACTCGACCTTGATCACCAACGAGGTGATCGAGTTGCTGGCCGACGAGGCCGGCTGCCGCGAACCAGGTGGCGATGATCACCGAGCGGGCGATGGCCGGCGAATACGACTTCGAGACGTCGTTGCGCGAGCGGGTCCGGCTGCTGCCGGGCCTCGACGAGTCCGCCGTCGAACGCGCCCGGAGCAAGATCACGTCTGACTCCCGGGGGCCCGGACCTTCGTGCGGACGTTGAAAAGGCTGGGCTTCTGCGTGGCCATCGTCAGTGGCGGCTTCACCCCGTTCACCGACTGGCTGCAGGCCGAGCTCGGCCTCGATTACGCGTACGCCAACGCGCTGGAGATCATCGACGGCCGGCTGACCGGCGAGGTGCTCGGCGCGGTCGTCGACCGCCCGCGCAAAGCCGCGCTGCTCGCCGAGATCGCCGCGCGCAAGGGGTTCCGCTTTCCCAGACCGTGGCCGTCGGTGACGGCGCCAACGATCTCGACATGCTCGGTACGGCCGGTCTCGGCATCGCCTTCAACGCCAAGCCGGTCGTCCGGGCGCAGGCCGATGCCACGGTCTCGGTGCCGTATCTGGATGCGATCTTGTTCATGCTGGGGATCCGCGGCATCGACGTGCTGCGGGCCGGACGAGGAGAAGGAGCCGAGGACCGATGACCACCTTCCGGGTCGCGCTCGGCGCAACTGCTCGCGGGTGCCGATCCGCAGGCCAATCTCGACGCAGGTCGCACAAGCAGGTCGTCCGGGCCGCCGACGCAGGGCGCGGCAGCTCGTGGTCTTCCCGGAGGCCACCATGCGCTGCTTCGGCCTGCCGCTGGCCCCGGTCGCCGAGCCGGTCGACGGCCCGTGGGCCCGCCAGCTGGCCGAGATCGCCGACCGCGCCGGCCTGGTCGTGGTGGCGGGGATGTTCACCCCGGGTGCCGACGGCCGGGTGCGCAACACGCTCGCGCGCCGTCGGTCCTGGAGTCGATGCGCATTACGACAAGATCCACCTGTTCGACGCCTTCGGTTTCCGGGAGTCCGACACGGTCGAAGCCGGCCGGGAGCCCGTGATGATCATGGTCGGCGACGTCGCGGTCGGCCTGACGACCTGTTACGACGTGCGCTTTCCCGGCCTCTACACCGCCCTGGCCGACCGCGGCGCCCAGGTCACCTGCGTCGCGGCCTCCTGGGGGGCCGGGCCCGGCAAGATCGACCAGTGGCGCCTGCTGACCCGGGCTCGGGCCCTGGATTCCACCACCTTCGTGGTCGCCGCCGGCCAGGCTGATCCGCGCGCCGTCCGGCGCGCAGACCGCGGGGGAGCGCGCCCACCGGAATCGGTTACAGCGCGGCGATCTCACCGGTCGGCGAGCTGCTCGGGGAGCTGGCGGACGAACCGGACCTGCTGGTCGTCGCACTCGATCTCGACCAGGTGCCGGCGGCCCGGGCGGCGATCCCGGTGCTGGCCAACCGCCGGATCTGATCGAACGCCACCCGTTCCATGGGCCCCGGCTATTGAATACTTGGCCGCATGTCGGAGATCAGCCGTGGTCACCGTTCCCGGTGCAGGACTGGTCGAGCCTGCCCGAGGACCCGCTGGCCGAGCCGCCGGACCCCGGACCGGATCCGACCCCGGGCCCGGCGGCGCTGGTGGCCGCCGCTGATCGTCTTCGTGATCATCGGGTCGCTGATCGGCTCCCTCGCCTACCTCGGCGACGCCTGGGGGCTCGAGCCTCCGACGACCGCGGCCGTCGCCTTCTTGCCCGACGACGGCACGGCCGCGTACGAGCGCATCGAGACGACCCGCGAGCTGCAAGACCACCAGCGAGCTGACGGTCACCGAATCAGCGCAGATCAGCGGCGTGCTCGGGCGTTCTGAGCACCGACACCGCGTTCGGAATCCGGGTCTTCGCCGATCTGTACGACCAGGCCGCCTCCCTCCGGGTCTGGCGGACGACCAGCACGGTGATCGGTGCGGTCCGCGCCGACCGATCAGATCACCCGGGTCTACCGAGCGAACGCCGACGTCACCCTGCTCGGCGAGAGCACGCCGGAGGCGGCCTCGGTCTTTCAGCCGGCCCTGGTCGAGTTGCCGGCTGATGTCGCTCCGGGCCAGAGCTGGTCCAGCCGTGGCTCCGCCGGCGACACGCTCGACTACTGCCGCGGAGCTGCGGTCGGCGGCGGGCGCCGCGGGCTGCCTGGAGGTGACGGGCGAGGTGCGGTTCACCACCAAGGACCGCCAGCCGTACCGGGTCACCGCGATCGGGCGGACCTGGTGTCTCGGCCAGGGCATGGTGGCCTCGACGGAGTCGTTCGCCGACATCGCGGTCCGGACGACCCGGGTCAGCGCGCCGGAACCGGCGGCGATCACCACGGCGTCGACCCCGATCGCCTGGTCGGATCCCGGCCGCTGGCAGCAGCACCGCTTCGACACCATCGCCATCGACCACACGTTCGGCGAAGGGCCGATGAGCGGCAGCCCGATCACCATGACGCCGGCGATCACGGCCTCAGGCCTCGTCGTGCGGCCGTTGGCCAGCATCAACGACCTGGTGGCGACCACCCCCAAGACCCCCGCCCAGTGGACCTCGGTGTGGCGCGCCCACGTGCCCGGCACCATTCTCACCATCACCGCATTCGGCGACGTCATCGTCGTGACGACGAGCGAACGGGCCGTGCTCGCGTACGCCGACGACGGGGTCCGGCTGTGGCGACTCGACCTGGACGAGTTGGCCCCCACGGCACCGGTCCGGCTGAGCGACGACGACGCGGTCCTGGTCGACCTGAGCGGTCGGGTGCGCGCCTTCGCGATTCGCACCGGACAGCCGTTGTGGGTGCACGAAATCGGCGCGGACGTGCGGCTGCCGCCGGCGGTCGGCGACGGCCTCGTGGTGATCATGGATCGGGGCGGCACGGTGAGCGCGCTCGGTGCGGCATCGGGTGCCGTCTTGTGGACGAGGGAGCTCGAGGGCAAAGCCGCGATCCTCTTCGACGGTGCGGTCGTCGTGCTGCAGGATCAGACCGCCCACGCCCTCGACCCGGGCGACGGCGCGACGCGCTGGTTGCGCCCGTACCTCGGCATCTTCACCAAGATGGCGGTGCTCGGCGATCGCCTGGTGATCGCCACCAAGAACGGCACGGTGCTGCTGGACGGCGACGGGGCGGTCCGGGCGCGGTTCGGCAGCTTCCTGGATCTGACGAGCACGGCGAACCGGATCGTCGGCTGGGGGACCGAACGCGCCCAGGTCTTCGACGCCACGGGGGCGGTGTCGCCGAATGGCCGTTGCCGGCGCTCACGCTGGCCCTGCAGGATCGCCCGGCCGTACCCACCCGGCAGGGTGTGCTGCTCTTCGGCTCGGACTGGGCCTTCGACGGGTGGAACGATGAGCGCTGATCTCTCCGTGCCCACGCGCGACCCGGACCGGGCGATCACCACCGGCTGGCGGAGCAGCACCTGGTTCCGGTTTGTCCGGGGCGTGCTGAGGCAGACTGTGACGGACCGAATCGCCGAGGGCCGGCTCCGCGACGAGGGCTGGCCGCACGGTCTGCGAGCGATCGTGGTCGCGGGCTACGCGATGTTCGGTGTGGCTGCCCTCACCGTGATGCTCTCGGGTCGGATCCGCAGCAACAGCACCTTGATCATCTCGGGCAACCTCGGCGTGGGCACGCCCGACGTGACGATCTGGCCGATGGTCGTCATGTTGTCGTTCGGGGCGGCGTCGTTGATCACCGCCGCGATGCACGGACCGAGCTGGCTCAAGATCGTGGCCCTCGCCTTCGTCCTCGCGATCATGGGGATCTGGTCGCTCCGCGCCGACCAGCTGACCACCTCGCCAGCCTTGGTGGTCGGCGCAGCCGGGTTGCTGGTCGCGCTGGTCGCGCTGGTCGTCGTCTGTTGGCGTCGATCCTTTGCCTGGTGGGAATTCGCCGTGACCTGGGGGCTGATCGGCGGATCGATGTGCATCGGGGTGGCCGAGTCCCGCTCCGGTAAGGCCTTCGGCTTCGACTTCACCGTGACCCTGCTCCAGCAGACGGCGTCGATGCTCGGCTTCCTGGCGTTGCCGACCGCCATGGTGGCCGGCGCCGCGGTCGCCGAGATCGTGGTCGGCGGCACCGTGTCGGCCGTACGGCAGGCTCAACGGCTGGCCCATCGACGCTGGCCGTACGTGATCTTGTCGGTGGTCTGCGCGATCCGAGCGGTCCAGGCCGTCCGGCAGGTGCTGACCAGCGATCCGGTCAGCCGGGGAGTGATCGCCTACCTGCCCGCGCTGGCGATCGTGATCGGCTTTGCTTTGGTGGGCTTCGCCGTCCTCCGGACCAGCCGGAAGCGCAGCGTGACTCCGGTCGTGTCCGAGCTCGGTGATCATCTCGGTGCCGTCGGGTTGGCGGTCGCCGCGGCGCTGGTCGCGGTCCAGATCCCGATCCAGATCGGCCTGGCCGTCCTGCAGGTCGCGGTCGGCCTGGACCAGAACAGCTCGGCCCGCAACGTCACGGCGGATGTGGCCTTCATCAACGATCTCGTCGATCCGATCAGAGTGCTGATCGGTGCCGTTCTGGTCGCGCTGGCCATCCGGGCGGCTCGGCAGGGGCGGCCGGATCGCGGGCTGATCCTGGGCTGCGTCGGGGTGATGCTGTTGGCGCTGGCCCGGAACTTCTTCGTCGGTGACGCCAGTGCGCTGCCCATCGATGCCGACGTGCTCAATCTGGTCGGGACGGTGATCGTGGTCGTGGCCATCGTCGTGACGCTGGTTCGTCGTCGGCTCACCACCCAGCGGGCGCTGGCTTTCGCCGGCGTCCTGATCCTGGCCGCGCTGTTCAGCTCGCGCGACTTCATCTCCGACCCCGTCGGGTTCCTGCTCGGCTTCTCCGGCGCCGCGTTGCTGCTGTTCGGCCTCACCTGGGACCTGCTCACCGGCTCGGGTTGGGGCAACGGGGAGAGCCGGCGCTTCCCGCGGCCGACCCGGGTGTTGCTGGTGCTCACCAACTCGGTGCTGACCATGACGGTGCTCGCGTACGCGGCCCTGATCCGGGACGGCAGCCTCACCGTGCTGCTCGATCCCTTCGCGGAGTTCGGCGACCTGATCTTCGGTACGGCGCTGCTGGGCGCGGCCGTGGTGGCGGTGTTCGACGGCGCGTCGCGCGACACCGCCGTCGGATAGCGCCGGATTCGTCAGTAGCCTCTGATCCAATACCCACCATGTACCAACTGATTCACGACACCGTCGAGGCGCGCCCAGCTCCCCTGCTGGACGCGGCCCAGCGCGCGGTGGTGGACCATGGCGGCGGCCCGTTGCTGGTGCTTGCCGGTCCCGGGACCGGCAAGACCACCACCCTGGTCGAGTCGGTGGTGGATCGGATCGAGCGCCGGGGCGCGACCCCGGACAGCATCTTGGTGCTGACCTTCTCCCGCAAGGCGGCGGCCGACCTGCGGATGCGGATCGCCGGCCGACTCGGGCGCACGGTGATCACGCCGCTGGCCATGACCTTCCACGCCTTCTGCTACGCGCTGGTCCGACGCTTCGCCCCGACCGAGGGGTTCGCCTCCCCGATCCGGTTGTTGACCGGGCCTGAGCAGGAGTTCCGGGTTCGCGAGACCCTGCTGGGCACGCTCGAGACCCGGCGGACCGACTGGCCGGCCTCCCTCGCCCAAGCCTTTCCCACCCGAGCCTTCGCCGGCGAGGTGCGGGCCGTGCTGGCTCGGGCTCGGCAGCTCGGGATGGACCCCGAGGACGTGATCGCGGCCGGTCAGGCCGCCGGACGCGACGAATGGGTGAGCGTGGGGGAGTTCTTCGACGAGTATCTCGACGTGCTGGATGCCGAGGGGGTGCTCGACTACGCCGAGCTGGTGCACCGGTGCCGGATCCTGCTCACTGACGCTCAGGTCGTCGACACCTTGCGGCGGGAGATCGGCGCGGTCTTCGTCGACGAATACCAGGACACCGATCCGTCGCAGGTGCGGCTGCTGCAGGCCATCGCCGGTGACGGCCGGGACGTCGTGGTGGTGGGTGATCCCGACCAGTCGATCTATGCGTTCCGGGGGGCGGCCGCCCGCGGCATCGTCGACTTCCCGGAGGCGTTCCGGACGCGGGAGGGTGACCCGGCGCCGATCCTGGCCCTCGGCACCACGCGGCGGTTCGGCCGGAATCTGCTGGCCGCCACCCGCTCGATCGCCAGCCGGCTGAGCCTGCCGCGAGCCCTGCCTCCCGAGGTCTTCGCTGATTTCCGGCAGCCGCGAGCCGACCCCGACCTGCCTCGCGGTCAGGTGGAGATCTTCACCTGCGCCAGCTCCGGGGCCGAGGCGGAGCACATCGCTGAGATCCTGCGCAGCGCCCACCTGCGGGACGGGGTGAGCTGGGATGAGATGGCGGTGCTGGTGCGGGCCGGCCGGGCCACGATCCCCGGCCTGACCCGGGCCTTGGTCGCGGCCGGCGTGCCCGTCGAGGTGGCCGGGGACGAGATCCCGCTGGCGGCCGACCCGGCGGCGCGGCCCTTGCTGCTCGGACTGAATGTGGCCGGTCGGAGTGCCGCCATCACCGCCGATGAGGCCCTGTTGCTGCTGACCTCGCCCCTCGGCGGCTTGGACAGCATGGCGATCAGGCGGCTGGGCCGAGCCCTGCGGGACGCCGAACGGACCGAGTTGGCCGGCACCTCGATGCCCCGCCCGTCGGCCGAGCTGATCGCCACGGCGATCCGGCAGCCCGATCTGCTCGACGACTGTCAGCCCGGCCCGCCGGTCGAGGCGGCGCGGCGATTGGCCGGGCTGCTGCGGCAGACCGGCCGGGCGATCCGCGCCGGCGGCACCGCCGAGGAGGTCCTGTGGCTGCTGTGGTCCGGCACGCACTGGCCGGAACGCCTGCGCTCCGAGGCGGCCCGCGGGGGGGAAGTCGGCCGCAAGGCCAATCGCGACCTGGATGCGGTCTGCGCCCTGTTCGAGATCGCGGCGCGGTCGGAAGAGATCTCGGGGTTGCGCGGCGTGACCGGCTTCCTGGCTGAGGTGGAGGGCCAGCAGATCCCGGCGGACACGCTGCGTGAATCCGATCTCCGCGGGTCAGCGGTCCGGGTGCTGACCGCCCACCGGGCCAAGGGCCTGGAGTGGGAGCTCGTCGTGGTCGCCGGGGTGCAGGAAGGGCGCTGGCCCGACGTCCGGCGCCGGGGCTCCCTGCTGGAGCCGGATCGGCTGGGCCGCCGCGAGGTCGCCCCGGCGGTGCCGACTGCTTCGCGGATCGCCGAGGAGCGCCGGCTGTTCTATGTCGCCTGCACCCGGGCCCGGCGGCGGTTGGTGATCACTGCGGTCGCCGGCACCGAGGGCGAAGCGGACCAGCCGTCGCGATTCCTCACCGAGCTGGGCGTCGCCGTACGCGAACTGCCGGGACGACCGCGACGCCCACTGTCCATGTCGGCACTGGTCGGGGAACTGCGCAGCGTCAGCACCGATCCCGATGCGCCACCCAGCCTGCGCGAGCAGGCGGCGATCCGGCTGGCCCGGCTGGCCGACACGCTCGACCGCGACGGACGACCGGTGATGGCGGCGGCCCAGCCCGCCCAGTGGTGGGGGATGCGACCGCTCAGCCAGGCTGATCAACCGACGACGCCGGTCGGCGAGCTGGTGCGGTTGTCCGGGAGCCAGCTCGGGAGCGTCCTGGCCTGCCCGCGGCAATGGTTCCTGTCGCGCCAGGCCCAGGGGGAGTCATCGCGCAACACGGCGGCCACGTTCGGATCGGTGATCCACGTGCTGGCTGAATTCGGCGCCCGCAACCGGGTCGACCCCGATGCTCTGTCGGACCACCTCGAGGCGGTCTGGAGTCAGCTCGACTTCGATGCGAACTGGCTGTCGGCCGTCGAACGGGTGGAGGCCGAGTCGGCGTTGGAGCGCTTCGTCACCTGGCAGGACGCGCGGGCCGACTTCGAGCTGCTCGGCACGGAGGTCGGCTTCAGTTGTGAGGTCGACCTCGGCGCTGAACGCGTCCGGCTGACCGGCAGTGCCGACCGGGTCGAGCGCGACGCCGACGGCCGGATCCGGATCGTCGACTTCAAGACCTCGCGCTCGGCCCCGACGGCCGCGGACGTGGCCCTGCACGACCAGCTCGGGGTCTATCAGCTCGCGGTGCAGTACGGCGCGTTCGACGAGCTCGCCGGGGTGGGCTGCCGACCGGGCGGGGCCGAGCTCGTCTATCTGCGGATGTCGGACGGCCCGGGCAGCTATCCGAAGGTCTTCCAGCAGGCGTCGCTGGACGACGTGCCGTTCCCGATGAGCCTGGGCAGACTGCTGCCGGACGCCGAGCGGCGGCCCACCTGGGTGCACGACCGGCTCAGCGAGGCGGCCCGGATCATCCGCTCGGAGCAGCACGACGCCCGGATCGGCCCGGCCTGCCGCTACTGCCCGTTCCGCGGCAGCTGCCCGGCCCAACCGGCCGGCCGGCAGGTGGTCGCATGACTGTTCACGTGCTGAACCCGCCTTCGGCCGCCGCCCGGTTCCGGCACACGGACGATCTGGTCGAGGCCCTGGGCATCCCGTTCTCCGAGCAGCAACTCGAAGCCATCACCGCGCCGCTCGAGCCGGGTGTGATCATCGCCGGCGCCGGCTCCGGGAAGACCACGGTGATGGCTGCCCGGGTGGTCTGGCTGGTCGGGACCGGTGCCGTCCGCCCGGAGGAGGTGCTCGGTCTCACCTTCACCCGCAAGGCAGCGGCGGAGCTGTCCCTGCGGGTGCGCAGCGCCCTCCTGCAGGCCGGGGTGATCGCGGACCGCGGGGTCGACGAGTCGGGCGAGCAACTGATCATGACCTACGACGCCTTTGCTGCGAGGCTGGTCGTCGGAGCACGGTCTGCGTCTCGGGTACGAGGCGGATCCGACCATGATCAGCGGCGCGACCCGGTACCGGCTCGCCTCCCGGGTGGTCAAGGCCGCGGCCGGACCGTTCGAGTACATCTCCCGGCTGCGACCGGCCTCGGTCACCGAGCGGGTGCTCAAGCTCGACTCCGACCTGCGGCAGCACCTGGTCGATCCGGCGCAGCTCGACCGGCATGCCCGCGACCTGCTCATCGGTCTGGAATCGGCGCCCCCCAACAATCGGGGGAATGTCTACGCCGACATCAAGCGGGCCATCGTGAGCTGCCAGGAGCGCCTCGAGCTCGCCAGCCTGGTGCAGGACTATCAGGAGCTCAAGCAGCGGTTGGGGCTGGTCGAATTCGCCGACCAGATGGCCATCGCCGCTCGACTGGTCATCGAGGTCCCGCAGGTGTCCGCCGCTCTGCGGACGACATTCCGGGTCGTGCTGCTGGACGAGTACCAGGACACGTCCGCCGCCCAGGCGATCATGCTCCGCGGGCTGTTCTCCGGCGCGACGCCGAGCGACGGTCTCGGGCACCCGGTGACCGCGGTCGGCGACCCGTTCCAGGCGATCTACGGCTGGCGTGGGGCGGCGGCCAGCAATATCACCTCCTTCGCCGCAGACTTTCTTCGCGTGGACGGCCGGCCGAGCCGGCGCTTCGCGCTGACCGTGAACCGCCGCAGCGGCAGCTCGATCCTCGACGTGGCCAATGGCTTGAGCGCACCCCTGCGGAGCACCGGCGCGCCGGATTCCGAGGCCGGTCTGGGACTGCTCCAGCCGCCCCCGGGGGCCGGTAGCGGTCAGGTCCGAGCGGCAACCTTCGACACCTGGCCGGAAGAGATCGCCTGGATCTGTGACCAGATCGTCGACGTGCACCGCACCGGCATCGCTCCGCGTTGGGCCGATATCGCCGTGCTGACCCGGCGCAACGCCGACATCGCCGCGCTCTACGGAGATCTGACCGCCCGTGAGGTCCCCGTCGAGATCGTCGGCCTCGGGGGGCTGTTGCACCTCCCGGAGGTGATGGACGTGACGGCGACCCTGCGGCTGGTCGACGACCTGACCGCCAACCCCGACCTGATCCGCCTGCTCACCGGGCCACGCTGGCAGATCGGGCCGCGCGACCTGGCCCTGCTCGGCCGCCGCGCCCGCGAGCTGGCCCGGGATCCGCGGACCGGCGGCCGGTCGTCCGGTGACCTGACCGACGCCGAGCTGTCGGGATCGTTCAGGGTGCACGAAGCGCTCGAGCAGGCGGTGGCCGACGTCGATCCGACCGAAGTCGTGAGCCTGCTCGACGCTCTCGAGAATCCGGGTGACGGGCTGTTCTCGGCCGCCGCCCGGCAGCGCTTCGCCAGTCTCGCCGCCGAGCTCGCCTACCTGCGCCGGCACAGTGACGAGCCGGTGCTCGACCTCACCCGACGGACGATCGCGTCGATGGGACTCGACGTCGAGCTGCTGGCCACCCCGGAGTTCGCCCGGCACTCGCGGCGCGACCAGCTCGGTGCCTTCCTGGACGCGGTCGCGGCCTACGTGGACGTCGACGGTGACGCATCCCTGACCGGGCTGCTGGCGTACCTGCAGGCCGAGATCGACCAGGGCACCGGGCTGGAGCAGGCCATGCCGTCGGACCGCGAGGCCGTGAAGCTGCTCACCGTGCACAAGGCGAAGGGGTTGGAGTGGGAGGCGGTGTTCCTGCCGGCGCTGATGAAGGGGATCTTCCCGAGCGACCGGGTCACCGACAACTGGGTCACCAACCCCGCCGTGCTGCCGGCCGACCTGCGGGGCGACGCCGGGTCGATCCCGCAACTGGCCGACACCACCAACGGCGCGTTGGCCGCCTACAAGCGCGAGCTGACCGAGCAGCAGCTCCTGGCCGAGGACCGGCTGGCCTACGTCGCGGTCACGCGCGCGAAGCAGCTGCTGGTCGGCACCGGCCACCTCTGGCGAGCCGAGCTGACCAACGCGCGGACCAGTTCCGGCTATCTGCGCGCCATCGTCGCGCGAAGCGCGGGAGCAGGACCAGCTGCTCGCCGAAGCCGGCCCTCCGGCACGGGAAAATCCGCTGGTCGTCGAAGCCGCTCCGCGACCGTGGCCGCAACCGCTGGACCCGGACGCGCTGGCCCGGCGGCACGACGCGGCCCTGGGCGTGCACCGCGCCCAACGCCGATTCGCCGAAACCGGGAGCTATGAGGATCCCGAGGCCATCCCGCTGCTCCTCGACGGCGAGGAGGTGGTCGCGGGCTGGGACGCCGACCTGAATCATCTGCTGGCCGAAGCGGCTGAGGCGCGATCGGGGATCGCTGCGGTCCGGCTGCCCGAGCAGCTGTCGACCACGGCCGTGTTGCGGCTCCGTGAGGATCCTCAGGCGTACGCGGCCGAGCTGGCCCGGCCGATGCCGCGCCCACCCTCCCGCGCCGCCCGGTTCGGCACCCGATTCCACCAGTGGGTCGAGCGCTACTTCAGCGGCAGTCTGCCGAGCGGCGGGCTGGGACAGCAACAGTTGGTCGATCCCGACGAGCTGAGCGACCGCGCCGACTTCGGCCAGCCCGACGAGCTCGAGCTCCGCGAGCTCTGCGAAGGCTTCGCGGCCGGCCAGTTCGGGGCGGCGGTGCCGTACGCGATCGAGGCGCCCTTCACCTTTGCCGCGGCCGGCCGGCTGATCCGCGGCCGGATCGATGCGGTGTATCGACGCGCCCCGGGCGAGAACGGTGCCCGCTTCACGGTGATCGACTGGAAGACCAGCGCAGCCGAAACCGCCGACCACTGGCAGCTCGCGATCTACCGCCTGGCCTGGGCCGAGGCACAGCAGCTGCCACTCGATGAGGTCGAAGCCGCGTTCTACTACGTACGCTCCGATCGACTCGTCCGACCGGACCGGCTGCCGGATCGACAGGAGTTGGAGCAGGTGCTCAACGGCGACGTCACCCGGTTAGGCTGATCGGGTGATCAATTGGGCGGTCGCGAGCGATCTTGACCGAGTCGACCATCATCGGGCGTCGGCCGACTGGGTGGCTGGACTCTGGCGGGCGGGCGACGCGAAACTGCTCAAGCTCGACGCGGACTCACGGTTCACCACCAACACCGGCGGCAGCAAGCTGCGGATGACCAAACCGTTCGTCGAGTACGACAGCCAACGCCACCGACTGCTCGGACTGCTCGAACGGCTCGCCGGTCTTCGCCGTCGAGGCGCTCACCGACGGCGAAGTCCATGACCTGCGGGAGGTCGGCTTCCAGCTGACCGACAACGAACGCGACATCGCCGCCGCGGCAGCCGCCCTGACCCATTGGCACCGGATGGAGCCGCTGTGCCCGAAGTGCGGCGGGCCGACCACGGTGATCAACGGCGGCTTCGCGCGGCACTGCCCGGTTTGTGAGCACGACCACTTCCCACGGACCGACCCAGCGGTGATCGTCGCCGTGGTCGACCATAAAGATCGCCTGCTGCTGGGCGGTCAGGCAACCTGGGGCAATCGGGTGTCGGTGTTGGCCGGATTTGTCGAGGCGGGCGAGTCGCTCGAGCAGGCCATCCACCGCGAGATCGGCGAAGAGGTCGACATCACGCTCAACGAGCTGCGGTATTTCGGCAGCCAACCGTGGCCCTTCCCGCGCTCGTTGATGGTCGGCTTCTTCGCCCGCGCCGCGACCACCGACATCTGCGTCGACGCCGACGAGATCGCCTATGCCGACTGGTTCACCCGCGACGAGTTGACGGCCAAGCTGGACGCCGGGGAGCTCGGACTGCCGGGCACCAGCTCGATCGCTGCCCGACTGATCGAGGCCTGGAGAGTCGGTCCCACTCCGCTGTGAGCACCTTCGCCCTGGTCGGCAGCGGCTTTCGGGCTCAGATGTTTCTCAAAGTGGCGGGTGAGCTGGGCACGCTCCGCTGCGCGGCGGCGGTGGCGCGCAGCCCACGCCGCCTCGACGTCCCGGTCTTCACCTCCCTGGACGAATGTCTGCGCGGGCACAGCGTCGACTTCGTGCTCGTCGCGACGCCGTGGTCGGTGACGCCCGGCTTCATCGCGGCAGCGGTCGACCGGGGGCTGCCCGTGCTGGCCGAAACCCCGCCCGCACCCGATCTGGCGGGTCTTCGCGCGCTGTGGTCGGCGGTCGGTGGCTCCGGACTGGTCCAGGTGGCCGAGCAGTATCTGATGATGCCTTCGCACGCCGCGCGGGCGGCTCTGGTGGCCACCGGCGCCATCGGAACGCCGACCCAGGTGCAGGTTTCGTCGACCCAGCAGTACCACGCCGTTTCGCTGATCCGCGGTCTGCTCGCTGCTGGCCGAGGGCCGGTTTCGGTCCGGGCGACCCGGTTCACCGCACCGTTGGTCAATCCGTTGAGCCGAAGCGGCTGGACCGACGACGAGGCGTCCCACCCCACGACCAACACCGTCGCCACGCTCGACTTCGGGGACGGGCGTTCGGGACTGTATGACTTCACCGAGCAGCAGACGCGGAACCAGCTCCGCTTCCGCCGGCTCACCGTGCGCGGATCGGCCGGCGAACTGCATGATGACGAGGTGCTGCGGATGACCGGTCCACGCACGCTGGTTCGCACGCCGCTGGTGCGTCGCCAGACCGGCTACGACCTCGATCTGATCGGCTACGACACCGAGCACATCACCTTCGGCTCCGAGACCTTATACCGCAACCCGTATCCGGGTCGGCGCTGGAT
This sequence comes from uncultured Actinomycetota bacterium, assembly GCA_963731295.1. Lineage (GTDB taxonomy): Bacteria > Actinomycetota > Actinomycetes > Propionibacteriales > Propionibacteriaceae > Microlunatus. The sequence goes on along the minus strand of CAVSUP010000001.1, from coordinate 785,201 downwards.
GGACGAGGAGATCGCCGTGGCCACCCTGCTTGAGCGCATGGCGGACTGGGTGCGGAGTGAGGGGCCGGAGCCCTACCCGCTGGCCGAGGGGTCGCAGGACCAGCAGATCGCGCTGGCGATCGAGCAGGCGGCCGATGACGACATCACGGTGACCACGTCGGGCGAGGGGTGGAGCTCGAGCTGAATCGGCACCGGCGGCGGGACAACCGCACTCCGAGGTACGCCGGACCCGGGTCACCCGCCGGGCGCCAGCCGGTTCCCCAGCCCGCTGGCCCGGTTGGCGGGTCGGGCGATGGCCCGGCGGATCGCCGCCTCGGCTCCGATCACCTGGACCTGACGGGTCGCCCGGGTGACGGCGGTGTACAGCAGTTCCCGGGTCAGCAGCGGTGAGTCCGTCGGCGGGACGACGAAGGACACCGACTCGAACTGGCTGCCTTGGGCCCGGTGCACGGTCATCGCGTGCACCGTCTGAATGGCGTCCAGGCGGACCGGGGAGTAGAGCGCCGGTTGCGCGCCGCGGGTGAACGCGGCCCGGGGACCCTCCGGCTTGGCCACGATGACTCCGGTGTCGCCGTTGAACAGGCCCATGTCGTAGTCGTTCGCCGTGACCAGCAGGGGTCGGCCGACGTACCACTCACCTTCGTCGGCGTACCCGGGAATCGCCTCGGCCAGCCAGCGTTCGACCTCCAGGCTCCAGCGCAGCACGCCGTACGGCCCGCGCCGGTGCGCGCACAGCAGCCGGTGCTGGTCGAGCGCCGCGAGGGCGCCCAGCTCGTCGCCAGCCTGGGCCGCCGCCAGCGTGGCGAGACCAGCCCTCCGAACCTGCTCGCCCAGATCCCCGAGGAGTGCGCCCGCGAACGGGTCGTCGGCGGCCGGATCAACCTCGATGAACCGCACGTCGCCGGCGCCGGAACGGAGCACCTCCAGCACACCATCGGCGTCGGCATCCCGGACGGCACCGGCCAGCCGTTCGATGTTTCCGCCGTACCGCCAGGTGTGCGTCAGCTGGATGACCCGGTGCACCGGCGGTTGCTCGGCTGCGGTCAGCACGCCGAGCTCGCTCAGCGCGGCACCGAGCAGCCCGTCCGGAGTCCCCGGGGCCCGGGCGATGTCGGCGAGGACGGCGCCGGCCTCGACCGACGACAGCTGATCGGGATCACCGACCAGCACCAGCCGCGCACTCGGCCGGACCGCCTCCAGCAGCCGAGCCATCATGGTCAAGGACACCATCGACATCTCGTCGACGATCACCACATCGTGGGGCAACTGATTGTTGGCGTCGTGCCGGAAGCGACCCCGTGCGGCGGGCAGCCAGCCCAGCAAGCGGTGCAACGTCGAGGCGGAGACGTCCCCGATCCGGATCCGGTCCGCCTCCGGCAGCGTGGCCGCGGCGCCCCGAACTGCCTCGGCGAGCCGGGCGGCCGCCTTGCCGGTCGGGGCGGCCAACGCGATCCGCGGAACCGGTCCCGGCTGGTCGCTGAGCAAGGCCAGCAGGCGGGCGACGGTTGTGGTCTTGCCCGTGCCCGGGTCCGCCGGCCAGCACCGTCACCCGGCTGAGCGCGCTCACCGCGGCGGCGAGCCGCTGCCGGTCACTCGGCGGTGCGGCGGCAGTCGCCGCGGCGGAGGTTGTGGTCAGGGGGAAGAGGCGGTCCAGCGCCACCCGCAACCGGTCATGGTCGACCGCAGGCGTGGCGGCGGACAGGCGCGCCTGGAGCTGGAGGCGGACCTGCTCCTCCTGGTGCCAGTAGCGCTCGAGGTAGAGCAGACCGCCGGCCAACCGCAACGGCCGACCATCCGGCCGGGCCGGCCCATCGGCCACCAGGTCGCTGGCCGACACCAGCGCCAGCCACGACTCCGGGTCGGGCCACGGCAGGCTGGACAGATCGATGCTGGCTTCGGACTCGTCGAAGGCCAGGCTGGACACCGTCTGCAGGTCGATGCAGACCGAACCGCTGCGCAACGCCCGCACGGCCAGCGCGAGCGCGAGCAGCACCCGCTCGTCGGACTCGCGACCGATCCGCCCGATGGCCTCGGCGACCCGGACATCTGGCGCATCCAGCACGCCGGCCGCATTGAAGTCGGCGAGCAGGCCGGTCGCCCTGTGCGCGAGCAGCACGTCCGCGCCCGTGGACAACTCGGCGGGCGGTCTCATGCCACGACTCCGTCGAGCAGGTCGGACAGCTCGACGACCAGCGCCGGTGGCGGGAGCCAGCTGAAGACCCCGCACGGTACGCCGTTGACCCTCGCCGTCTGCTCACCGGCCAGGCCGCGGACGAACAGGTAGAGCACTCCGCCCAGATGGCGGGCCGGGTCGTAGCCGGCCTGTCGCCATCGCAGCAGCCGGTGCACGGCCACCGAGTACAGGAGCGCCTGGAGCGGGTAGTGCGCGTGCATCATCGCGGCCGCCATCCGCTCGGGCGCGTAATCGCCGACGGTCAGCGGAGCGCCGTCGAAGCTGCCCAGCCAGTTGGTCTTGTAGTCCACCACCAGATAGCGCGGCTCGTCGACGTGGCCGTCGACCCGCACCCGGAGCACGGCGTCGATGCTGCCCGTGAGGTAACCGCGCAGCGACTGGTCGGCGAGCGCCGGATGATCGATGAGATCCGGGTAGGTGCGGAGCGGATCGTCTGCGACCAGGTGCCGGCGAAGCAGGGGCGCCACCATGCCCAGCGAAACCCTGGCCGTCGGCACGTCGCCGCCCGCCAGCGGAAACTCGAAGCCCAACTCGGCCAGTTGATCGGACCGGTCGATGTCGCTCAGCCGGCGCTCACCGGCGAGCGGCCCGAGCGGGGTCCGGAAGGACGCCAACATCGCGGCCGCCAACTGATCACTGTCTAGCTCGCTCGCCGGCACGCGGGACAGGGCCGCGGCAGCGGCCTGCCGTAACTGATCGGGCAGATCCGGCGCCGCGGCGTCCACCCCCTCGAACACCGCGTGCACGACGGTGCCGAACTCGGCCCCCATCGGCAGTTCGCCCATGGGCGAGAGCTCGGCCAGTGCCGGATTCACACCGCTGGGGGTCGGGTCGGGCGCCGGAGGAGCGGCGGTGTCCGCTTCGTCGTCCTCCTTGCCGATGTCGGGCTCGCTACCGACCGACGGGTTGGCCAGGGCCACGCCGTGCACCGCCGCGGTCAGGGCCGAGTAGGACGTCCGCCGCCAGTCGAGGTCGAGCTGGCGATCGAAGGTCCGGGCGGTCAGCGGGGCGTCGAGTCGGCCGACAGGGCGATCATCGGGCGACAACCACGGCATCGGTTCCCGGCGGGTCATGGCTTCCAGGGAGACGTGCTCGCCGAGCGGGCGCGCGTACGACGGATCACCGGAGCGGATGGTGAAGGTCGGTCCGACGTCGCCCGTCTCGGTCGCCGTGGAGCGGAACAGGAACCGCTGCAGGGCCGAGGCCGGGGTATTGCGCGACGCGGCCCACCACAGGACGACCTGGCACTGGGCCCTGGTCAGGGCCACATAGGCCAGCCGCAGGTCTTCGCCGGCGTCCTCGGACTGATGCCGGGCGAAGCGGGCCGCCCGGCCCGGACTCTGCCGACCGCCGACGTCGAGGACGCAGGCGCCGTGGCCGCCGGGGCGCGCCGGATCGTCCTCGTGCAGCTTGAGGACCCGGCCCCGATCGTCGTTCTCGTCGACATGCCGGTCCCAGGCCTCGGGGAGGTAGACGATCGGAAACTGCAGGCCCTTGCTGCGGTGGACCGTCAGGATGGTCACCGCGAGCGCATCGGTCTCCAGTCGCTGGGTGCCGTCGGTGGCCAGGCTGCCCCGGGCCTCGGCCATCCGATCCTTCAGCCACTCGATCAGTGAGCCGACCCCGAGCTGGCCCGCCGACATCGCGCCGTGCAGGCTCTGCGCGAGATGCCGGAGATCGGTGAGCCGACGGGCCCCGCCGACCTCCCCGAGGAGCCGTTCCGGCAGCCGCTCCTCGGACGTCGCGGCCTCCAGCAAGGCCGCGACGCCCCGGCCGGCCAGCAACCGGCTCCAGCCGCGGATCCGCTGGGAGAGGTCGGTGAACTCGTCCTCGCCGGCTTCGGCCAGCCGGGCGAAGGTCCACCCGAAGAACCGGGTCAGCGCGGCCTGGCGGACGAACTGCTGCCGGGGCTGTTCCAGTGCGGTCAGCAGGGTGAGCCAGTCCTCGGCCATCGGCGAGGCGAACACCGACGTCGATCCGTGCATCACGGCGGGAACGCCGGCAGCGACCAGCGCGTCCCGGATGGCCTCGCCGCGTTCGTTCTTGCGGACCAGCACCGCCAGATCGGCCGGCCGGACCGCTCGCGGCTCCTCACCGTCCACCGCCAACGTCAACCCGGAGGTGAGCACCGCGGTGATGTCGGCGACCAGGTCGGCCAGGATCTGCGGCCGCAGCCGGCCGACGGTCGAGCCTTGGTCGGCGTCGGGCTCGTGCGGTCGGTAGCGCAGGCGGATCGGTGCCGCCAGCGGAGCGTGATCGCGGTCGGCAGTCAGGCGGCGCTGTTGTTCGTGGGCCCGGACCCGCCGGACGACGATCTGGTCGTCGCCGAGTTTGGCGCCGCCCCAGAGCGCTTCGAGGCCCAAGACCAGGGCCTGGTCGCTGCGTCGGTTCGTGCCGAGGGTGAGGACCTGGTCGGCCTGGGTCACCGCGTCCAGATAGCTGTAGACGTCGGCGCCGCGGAATGCGTAGATCGCCTGTTTGGGGTCGCCGATCATGATCAACGTCGTCGAGCCGTGGAACGCGCGCCGGATGATCTCCCACTGGATCGGGTCGGTGTCTTGGAACTCGTCGACCAGCACGACCCGATAGCGCTCCCGGAGCCGAGCCGCCGCCTGCTCGCCGTACTGGGGATCGGCCAGGGCATCCCGCAGCCGGGTCAGCATGTCGTCGTAGGTGAACAGCCGGAGCTGCCGCTTGCGCCGGTCGACCTCGGTCCGGACCGCCTCGGCGTACGCGACCCGCTCGGCTGCCGGTGATCGGTCGTCGCTCTCCGCCGGGGTCGGCACGAGTCGGGTGTGGACGGCGCCGACGCTGGTCGTGGCCAGTTGGACGGCGTCCTCGCTCCGCAGTGGCGGCTGGCCGGTCGGGGCGTAGCGCTGCAGGAAGAGGTCGGTGGCCACCTCGCGGGTCAGATCGGTGATCTGGTCGACGAACACCGCCTGCGGCTCACGATCACCGAGCACCCCCAGCCCGTCGAGCATCCGCAGGCAGAACTGATGGGTGGTGGCGATGGTGGCCGCGTCGAAGTCGGCTAGGGCCCGCGCGACCCGGGCCTGCCGCTCGGCGAGGGCACCGGTCGGTTGGCCGGTGATGAGCAGGTCCTCGAGCGGATCCAGCGCCCGCGCCGGGATTCGGTCGGCCAAGGCATCGGTCAGCCGCGCCTCCAGGGTGACCAATCGATCGTGCACCCGCGAACGCAGCTCATTGGTGGCCATCCGGCCGAAGGTGACGAGCATGAGCTGGTCGAGGGTGGCCCGGCCTTCGGCGACGTAGCGTGCAGCCAGCGCGGCGATCGTGTAGGTCTTACCGGTGCCGGCGCTCGCCTCCAGCACGGTCGTACCGCGCGGCAACTCGCCGCACAGATCGAATTCGGCGACGGCGTCGGTCGACTCACTCATCACCGGGTCTCACTGTCCAGGAGAAGTTGATAGACGCGACGGGCCAGCGTGCCGAACCGGCTCGGCTCGCCCAGATCGCCGCGCGCCTCGCTGGCTCGCGACGGCTCGCGCAGCAGTGTGGCGAGCTCGACACCGACTCCGAAGAACTGTTCGTGGACCTGATCGCGTTCGAGCTTCCACGTCTTCTCCAGCTGCTGAAGTTGCGGCTCGAGCGGCCGACCGTTGCGGCGGAGCTGCGCGTACTCGAACGAGGTCTTCGGTGCGAACGGGATCGGCTCGGTCAGGCCGGTCCGCTGGAGATCAACCAGATCGGCCAGCACCAGCCCGGCCCAGCGACCGGGCACCGGCCCGAGGATCGACCGTCCACCGGTGCCGATGGTCACTGCCCGCCAGTCCTGATCCGGGTGGGCACAGCTGAGCGCCAACAGCTCGACCCAGGACTGCAGCCGCGCCTTGGCCGACAGCCGGGAGAAGCTGACCCGGACGATATCGGTGCCGAACACCCGCGGGACACCGCCCGTGAGCCGCTCCCCGGCCACGTCGACGACGATCTCCAGCCGCCGCGGCTCGCCGATCAGGTACGGCGCGGCCAGCGCCGCCACCTCCTCGACATTGCGAACCACGTCGTCCAGGGCCTGCTGTCCGAACGACCTCGGAGGGAGGGAGCCGCGGCGCCATTCCGCATCGGCCAGGGCGTTGAGGGGCTGACCGTGCAGATGCTGGCGCAGCATCCGGTCGCCGACCTTCCAGCGGTCGAGCCCGGCGAGGCCGGCCGGAATCTGTTCGTCGGGCTCGTCATCGGCAGTCCAACTGGACAGGCCGGCGCGATCGCGGAGCAGCGCGCGCTGCGGATGACCGAGGAACCGCATCAGGTCGGCCAGATTCGGCTCCCACTCCGCGCTCAGGGTGGGCAACAAAACGGTGGGGATCGGCCGGTCGGGGCGGATCCGGGGCGCGGAAGCGGCGGCCCGCACCCCGCGCAACGCGGCCCGATCGAAGCTGAACGGCTGATCGTTCCTGACCAGCTTGCTGAGCTCGAAGTTACGGCTGTCGAAGGGCTGCAACGGATGGCGCACCGTGATCGCCCGGCGGACCGGGCGGCCGTTGCTGGTGCGGGCCGTGAGCTCCAGCGTGTCCAGCAGCTCACTCACCGGGACCGCCGGGGGCAACTCCTGGCCCGACCGCTGATCCATGCCCGCATAGATCACCACCAGTCGGTCCTCGGCCGACATGATCGCGTCGAGCAGCAACTGACGATCCTCGCTGCGTGGATCCCGATCGCCGACCCACGCGTCGAGCGCGGTGAGGTCGTCACCGTCCAGCCGGGCCGGGCGGGGGAAGACCCCGTCGTCGAGCCCGAGCAGGCAGACGACTCGGTGCGGCACCGAGCGCATCGGCAGCATCGTGCACATCGTCAAGGTGCCGGTACGGAAGTTCGCCCGGGTCGGACGGCCGCGGAAGACCTCGGCCAGCAGCGCCGACACCTCGGCCAGTCCGAGCTCGAGCTCACCCCGATCGGCGGCGCCCGCATCGTCGGCGAGCCGGCCGAGCTCCGCGTACGCGTGCCCGAGCTGCCAGGAATCGGCGTGCGGCACCGCCGCCAACAGCGTCAAGGCCTGTTTGAACAGCTCGACCCAGCCGGTCAGCGAATGGCGTACGCCGCAGGCCTGGGTGATGATCCGGATCCGGCTGACGCATTCGGCCAGCCGGCCGACCAGATCGACGTCGGAGGAATCCACGTCGTCCATCGGCAACGTCGTACCGATGAAATGCTGGTCGGTCTCGTCCATCGCGACGCCGAGCAGCAGTCGCTCGAGACCGGCGGACCAGGTGTTCTGCGCGAAGCCGCCCATCCCGTACCGCGCCCGGTCCGCCGGGTCGAGGCCCCAGCGCACGCCCGACCCGACGACGAGCTCATGCAGCCGCTCCAAGTCCTCGGTCCGGAAGCCGAACTTCCGGCTCACCGCCGGGGTCGCACACAGATCGAGCACGGCGCTTGCCTCCATCCGCGACTCGGCCAGCGCCACCAGCCGGGCCAGGATCGCCAGCAGCGGGTTGAGCTGGCGCAGTGACCGGTCGGCCAACCGGACCCGCAGCCGATGTCCGGGATGCTCGGCCTCGGACTCGGCGGTGTCCAGACCGAAGGTCGCCGCGATCAGTGGTGCGAACGTCTCGATGTCGGGACACATCACCACGATGTCCCGGGGCTCCAGGGTCGGGTCGTCGGCCAGCAGCCCGACGAGCAGCTCACGGAGCACCTCGACCTGCCGGTCGGGCCCGTGCGACGCGTGGAACTCGACACTGCGGTCGTCCGGCGCCAGCATCTGCCGGCGGTCGTCGGCCAGCAGGGCCCGGTTCTTGGCCAGGTCGGACTGCAGCCGGGACAGCAACGTCGCGGGCGTCGCATCGTCGTCGTCGTCCAACCTGTCAGCGACGTGCTCGTCGACGACGGTGGGCTGCTCGCCGACCCGGGCCAGCACCAGCTGCAACTCCCGGGCGTCCCGGCCGAGATAGGCCAGGAGGCGATGCTCGACGAGATCCTCGGTGCGGTCGTCGACGCGCCGCTGCGCCGGGGGCGCGGTCGTGAGCCGGCCGGCCAGCCGGTCCCACAGCGCCGCCGAGGGATGGGGCAGCCACAGATGGACGTCGCGGCTGCCGGCCAGGGCAGTCAGGATCCGCAGCTGATGCGGATCGAACCTCGTCGCCCCGAAGACCGACAGCCGGGCGGGGAGGTCGGGCACCGGGATGCCGGACCGCAGCGCGGACTCGGCCGCGGTGATCTGTTCGGCCGGGCTCGGCGCGTCGAGCTCTGCCCGCAGGCGGCGCCACAGCTCGGCCTGCCAGGCGCGATCCTCGGACAGCGGCTCACCCCGGGAGTCGAGGTCGAGACCCTGACGCCAGTTCTCGATCATCGCCGGTCGGGTGCTCGCGTACCGGGCGAACAATTCGGCCAGCTGGCGTGCGGTGGACCAACGCCGGCTGCCGGTAGCCCCCGCCCCGGCTCGGTGCCCGGCCAGGTAGGACCACAGCAGGGCCGCCCACGGCTCGGTGCGGCAGCCGTCGATGACGGCGAGCAAGGGCCAGACCGCCCGCTGGGGCCGCCAGGGGTCGATGTCGGGAGCCTCGGGCAGCACCGACGACACGACCCGGGCGACCAACCGCCGTGGCGAGCCGAAATCGATTCCGGCACAGACTCCGTCGCTCCGACCGGCACTGCTGCCCAACTGCCGGGACAGTTCCTGGGACAGCCAGCGCTCCACCCCCGGGGTAGGCACGCAGACGATCTCGGTGCTGAACGGATCGGGCAGCGGATCGGCGAGCATCGCTCCGAGCGCGGCGACCAGTCGGTCGGCGCGCTCAGCTCGATGCAGGTGGAGGGTCATGGCTCGATCACCCTAGAGCGGCCGACTGACAGTCGCCCGCCGCGCTCAGCCGTGGCGGCTGAGCAAGAGCTCGAGCAACTCCTCCGGCCGGTCGATCAGCACGTCGGCGCCGGCCTCGACCAGCTCGGCGCGCTGGCCGTAACCCCAGGTGACGCCGACCGAGAAGAGTCCACATTCCTGGCCGCCGGCAATGTCGGAATGCCGATCACCGACCATGATGACCGTCGCCGGATCGGGGTCGCCGAGCCGATCGAGCGTGTACGCGATGGTCTCGGCCTTGGTCGTCCTGCGGTCGTCCGTCCCGTTGATCACCGCGAAGTATTCGGCCAGCCCGTGCGCCTCCAGGATGGCCTCGGCGGCATCGGTGCGTTTGGCCGTCGCAGTCCCGAGCGACAGGCCGGGCGGCCGGTGGTCCAGCAGCTCGACGATCCCCGGATACGCCTGCGCCTCGTGCATCCCCACGGCGCGGTAATAGCGGTGATAGGCCGCCACGGCCTCGGCGAGCCGGTCCTCCCCGAGCCCCAACGAGGTGAAGTAGTGGCCGACCGGAGGACCGAGATCCGACCGCAGCAACTCGTCGCTGGGCGACTCGAATCCGACGCTGGTCAGGGCATGACGAAAGCCGGCGACGATGCCGCCGGCTGAGTCGAGTAAGGTCCCGTCGATGTCGAAGATCACCGCGGACAGTCGAGCCGCGGCGGTGATCATGGGAGCACCCTATGACTCGGGCGACTCGGGAATCACTCGGGCGACGCCCGGCCGGGTCAGTTGAGCTCGGTCAGCTTTCGCGCCACGGCGGAGACTGACGGGTTGGTCAGCGCGGATCCGTCGGAGAACAGCATGGTCGGGACGGTCAGGTTGCCGTTGTTGGCCTGGGCGACCAGCACCGCGCCGTCCGCGTGCCGCTCGATGTCGATCTCGTCGAAGGCAATGCCCTGGCGGTTGAGCTGCGACTTGAGCCGGGAACAGTAGCCGCACCAGGTGGTGGTGAACATGGTCGGACGTTCGGCGGTCGGCTGAATCGTGGTCACTCCGGGTGCAACCGGATGCATAGTGACGCTATTCCAGCCCGCTCGACCATAGCTGGTATCGCGTTCGTCACACCACTGATACGCCACGATGCGACGCTCGTGGCATGACCGAACTCGCCGACCTTCTGGTCGCCAGCCTTGGCGAGCCCCGGTTCGATTCCCCCCTCTCGGACTACATCTCCGGGCGCGAGACCAACGAGCACTACGTCAACGAGAACGATCGCGTCATCTATCACGACACGGTGGCCCAGGTGACCGCGCTCCCGGCTGATCTCACGCTGGCGCCGAGCTTCGAGCCGGGCGGTCCGCGGCGGCGGGTCTACTTTCCGCCCGGCAATACCCGGGTCGGCATCGTGACCTGCGGCGGGCTCTGCCCGGGACTGAACGATGTGATCCGCGGACTGGTCATGGAGCTGGTCAAGCACTATGGCGTCACCGAGATCACCGGATTCCGGCACGGTTTCGCGGGCCTGGTCGGAGTCGGAGGCCTGCCGCCGATCGCCCTGACCCCCGAGGTCGTGCACGACATCAACGAACAGGGCGGCACCGTTCTGGGCACCTCACGCGGCGCCCAGGATCCGTACGCGATGGTCGACGAGTTGGTCGCTCGACAGATCGACATCTTGTTCGTGATCGGTGGCGACGGATCGATGCGCGGAGCGGCCGGGATCGCCGCGGTCCTCCGCGAGAAGGCGATCCCGATCGGCGTGATCGGTATTCCGAAGACCATCGACAACGACATTCCCTTCATCGGCCAGAGCTTTGGCTTCGGTACGGCGTTCGGCGCGGCGGCGAAGGCCGTCAAGGCCGCGATGATCGAGGCGCGAGCGGCGGTCGGTGGCATCGGTCTGGTCAAGCTGATGGGACGGCACTCGGGCTTCATCGCGTGTTATGCCGCACTGGCCAGTCACGACGCTGACTTCGTGCTGATCCCCGAGGTGCCGTTCGGCGTCGAGGGGCCGGGCGGATTCCTGGAGGCGTTGCACCAACGGGTCAAGGATCGGGGGAGCGCGGTCGTGGTGGTTGCCGAAGGCGCCGGGCAGACCATGATCGACTCCGACCATGATCAACCGGACACCGATGCGTCGGGCAACAGCCGGCTCGGCGACATCGGTCAGCATCTGAAGACCAAGATCACCCGGCACTTCGACACCCAGGGCAGCCCGCTGACCCTGAAATACTTCGACCCCGGCTACCTGATCAGATCGGTCCCCGCGGATCCGCACGACTCGGTCTACTGTGTGCGGCTCGCCCAGGCCGCCGCCCACGCCGGGATGGCCGGGCGCACCGACATGGTCGTCGGACGTCGGCACAACCGCTTCATCCACGTGCCGATCGCCCACGTGGTGTCGGAACGCAATCAGGTGGCTCCAGACGGCGATCTCTGGTTGAGCGTCCTGGAGTCGACAGCGCAACCCATGACCATGCACTGACGGCGAACTCCTGGCGTGCCCTGAGCCTGTCGCTTTCGCGCCGTGAGCCTGTCGCTTTCGATCCCTGAGCCTGTCGCTTTCGATCCCTGAGCCTGTCGCTTTCGATCCCTGAGCCTGTCGAAGGGTCGGCTGGGTCTGTTCGTGCCCTGAGCCGGCGTGTTCGTGCCCTGAGCCTGTCGAAGGGTCGGTCCTCGAGCTGGGTGGAAGGTCAAGATCAAATGCTGCGCTTAATCAGTGGCTGGGCGGGGTCGATTGGACCGACTATGGCGGGATGGAGTTCAGGATCGAACGGGTCGGCCCGGGGGATTGGCGGGCGTATGTGGAGCTGCGGCAGGAGATGTTGCGCACCGAGCCCGCGGCGTACGGGTCGGACTTGGCTCGGGAGGCGGCGTTCCCGGCGGAGTTGTGGCAGGAGCGGCTCAGCGTGAACTGGACCTTCTTGGCCTATCCGGCCGAGTGGGCTGGGAAGCCGATCGGCAGCGCGACCGGCCTGTGGGTCGGCGACGGCGACACGTTGGTCGTCGCCATGTATGTGGCCGCCGACTATCGGCGGCAGGGCTGCGCGCGCCTCCTCCTTGATCAACTCGCCCAGGTGGCGCGTGATCATGGGGGCACGCGGCTGCTACTCGATGTCACCGATCGCAACGAAGAGGCGACCCGTTGCTATGCCGGGTACGGATTTGTCGCCACCGGACGGGAGCGCCCGATGGATCGCGCCCCGACGATCATCGAACGACAGTTCGCGTTCGACCTGTGAGGTGGTCGATCCGACGTCCAGCACCGGGATTCCGACCGGACTGAGCGGCTGCTGTCAGTCGTCGCGCCTAGGGTGGCTTCCGTGCCGCAACTGATCTCTGCCGATTCGCTGCTCGCCGGGCTGGACCCGGAGCAGCGGGCCGTGGCAACGGCGCTCAACGGACCGGTCGCGGTCATCGCCGGCGCGGGCACCGGCAAGACCCGTGCCATCACCCACCGCATTGCCTACGGCGTCGCCACTGGTGCCTACAATCCCACGTCGGTGCTCGCCGTCACCTTCACCACTCGAGCGGCGGGGGAGTTGCGCGGCCGCCTCCAGCGGCTCGGGGCTCACGGTGTCCAGGCCCGGACCTTCCACTCGGCGGCCCTGCGCCAGGCGCAGTACTTCTGGCCGAAGGCGTACGGCGGTGAGCTGCCCGGCGTGCTGGACAACCGGATGTCCCTCGTCGCCGAGGCGGCCGGACGCCTGCGGGTGCGGGTGGACACGCCGAAACTGCGCGACCTGGTCTCCGAGATCGCCTGGGCGAAGGTCAGCAACGTCAGCTCCGAGGACTATCCGCGGCTGGCGGCCAGCCACCACCGCAGCGTGGCGACGTTCGACCCCGAGACGGTGGCCCGGATCTTCACCGCGTACGAGCAGGCCAAGCGGGATCGTTCGCGGATCGATTTCGAGGACATCTTGTTGTGCGCGGCCGCGTTGTTGTCGGAGCATCCCGACGTCGCCGACACCATTCGACGGACCTACCGCCATCTGGTGGTCGATGAATACCAGGACGTCAGCCCGTTGCAGGAGGCGCTGCTCACCCTCTGGCGCGGCGACCGCAGCGACGTGTGTGTGGTCGGTGATCCGGCGCAGACCATTCACTCCTTCGCCGGCGCCCAAGCACACTTCCTCACCGGTTTCGCCCGCCGGTTCCCCGACGCCACGGTGGTCAAACTGGTCCGCGACTACCGTTCGACCCCCCAGGTCGTCGGCTGTGCGAACGCGATCATGGCGACCGGATCGAGCGCCGGCCACGGAGCGGTGACGTTGCAGGCCCAGCAGCCGGCCGGGCCCGAGGTGCAGTTCGCCGAGGCACCGGAGGAAGCCGCTGAGGCGGCGGGCATCGCCGACTGGTTCGCTGCCCAGGCTGCGGCCGGCGTTGCCTACCGGGAGATGGCCGTGCTGTACCGGATCAACGCCCAGTCCCCGGCCATCGAGCAGGCGCTGGCCGACCGGGGGATTCCCTATCTGGTCCGTAGTGGCGAGCGATTCTACGAACGGCCCGAGGTCCGGCAGACCCTGCTCACCCTGCGCACCGAGACTCGGGCCATGAACGGCTCGGAGCCCGGCAATGCGGTCGAGCAGTTCAAGGCCCTGCTGGGCGCCCTCGGTTGGACGCTCCAGCCGCCGGATGGAGCCGGAGCCGTACGCGAGCGCTGGGAGTCGCTGGCCGCGCTGCTCAGCGTGGCCGAGGACCTGCAGGCCGAGGCAGATGATCCCGCCGACCCGCTGACCCTGGGATCCATCTCGGCCGAGCTCGACCGACGGGCCGAGGCCCAACACGTGCCGGCCGCCCAGGGCGTCACCGTCTCGACCCTGCACTCGGCCAAGGGTCTGGAGTGGGACGCCGTGGCCCTGCTCGGCGTGCAGGAGGGATCGCTGCCCTTCGTGCTCGCCACCACGCCCGCCCAGCAGGACGAGGAGCGGCGGCTGCTCTACGTCGGGGTCACCCGGGCCCGGCGGCTGCTGCGCATCTCGTGGTCCCGGACCCGCAATGGCGGCGGCAATGCCCGCAAGCCGTCCCGATTCCTCGATGCGGTGCTGCCGGACGCCCTCCGGGCCGGAGCGGCCCCGACGTCGCGACGGACCCGGGCCCGCAGTTCGGCTCTGGCCGCCCACTGCCGGTCCTGCGGCAAGCCGTTGTCCGCGGCGGCCGAACGCAAGATCGGCCGCCACCTCGGCTGTCCGTCAACCTTCGACGAAGCCACCATGGACAAGCTGCGCGAGTGGCGTCGGCAAGAGGCCGCCGAGCAGAAACTGCCCGCGTACTGCGTGTTCACCGATGCGACGTTGATCGCCCTCGCCGAAGCCCGGCCCCGGACGCCGGCGGACTTGATCAAGGTCCAGGGACTCGGTCCGGCCAAGGCCACGAAGTACGGCGCGTACGTGCTGGCCATCGTGGCCACTGAGGGGCAGCGCGTCGACTCGTGATCAGTCGTGTCGTGATCAGTCGGAAAACGCGAGCCAAAATATGTTTGCGCCGACGCGAGACACTCACTTAGTCTGGTCAGCGAACGCCCGTATCAGATCGTCATGAGCAGCCTCATGATTATTGTCCAACCGTGAAGGAGGAATGACATGGACACCTTGACCCTCGGCCAGCGGCCGCAGTCGACCATGCCGGAATTCCTCATGGTGCGCGCGTCCAGCGCGGCGGCCACGCTCGTGAATCGCGTCCAGCAGCCCAGAAACCATCAGCCGATCGTCGGTTGGCGGGGAATGGGCGAGATCTGCGCCCTGAGCCAGGCGAGCAAGAAGCAAGGCGCTCAATTCGCCGATTTCGGCGGATATGACGTCACCGATACCAAGTTCTTCACCCGAGTGGGACCACCACCCTGTAGTCCGCCGGTGTAACCAGACACCGACCGCCTCCAGGGCCGTGAATCCCCAAACCACCGGGATCCACGGCCTTCGTGTTTCCCGGCCCCGTTGGTCGGATCCGCCACAAGCGGGCTCGACCCAACAGAAAGTTGGCCGAAATGTTGTCTGCAGGGGGTGACCTGATGGCGGTGCCGATACCCGACGCCGTCTCCGTCGCTGAGCTTCCTTGCCGTCTCGCTGATCCCGAGCTGTTCTTCGCCGAGTCGCCGACCGACGTCGAAGAGGCCAAGGCGCTCTGCCTCGGATGCCCGATCAGGGCGATGTGCCTGGCGGGCGCGCTCGATCGGCGCGAGCCGTGGGGCGTGTGGGGCGGCGAGCTGTTCATCGGCGGCGTCGTCGTGGCCCGCAAGCGGCCCCGGGGACGTCCGCGGAAGTACCCCGTCGCCGAGCCCTTCGCGCCGGCCGCGCGCACCGGGAATGAGGCTGCGGCATGACCACTGACGAGGTGCGTCCGGGTCTGGGAGGCCGTGTGTTCCACGCCTTCCGGCTCTGGCTCGGACGCACCCTGTCATGAACCGGTCACAATTGCGGCGCTTTAGCCGTGTAGACCAGTGTTCGACAGGTAACATCATCCCGGCTTGCATCATCAATACGCGGCACAGCCACAAGGCTCCCCTTCGGGTCGACCGTGGACACCTGGCTTCCCCGGCCACTCTGTGCCTGCGACCTAGCCCCACTGCTGTGCCGCGCATTGATGATGCAAGTGGGGATGATGCCAGAGGGGATGATGCAAGAGGGATCATGCAGGTCTCGGTGTCGGCGTACTCCTCCGCCCACTGCAATTAGCCCGGCCCCACGGTTCTGTGCAGAAAAATGTATAGTTAGATGCATGAGTACATCCACAGCGTTTGATACCGACGTCGTCTCGGTCACCGACGCGGCCGGTCGCGGAGTGCCCGGGCTGGTACGTGAAGCCGAGCAGGGGCACGATGTGGTCGTCGCCCGCCACGGTCGGCCGGTCGCCGCCGTGATATCCATCAAACGTCTCGAGCGGCTGCGTGACCTGGAAGCCGATCTTCGCAGCGCCACCCTCGTGCTGACTCGAGCAATGACCGACGACGGCACCCGGCGCGAGCTCAATGACGTCATCGCCGCCTTCGGCTTCGACCGGGCTGAGCTGGAGACTGAGCTCGCCGCCGACCTAGCGGCCGGCCGCGAGTGAGCTCCCGCCTCTCGAGTCCGACCGACGCCCTCGCACGCAGTGGCCAGT
The DNA here is from genome assembly GCA_963731295.1 of uncultured Actinomycetota bacterium. Lineage (GTDB taxonomy): Bacteria > Actinomycetota > Actinomycetes > Propionibacteriales > Propionibacteriaceae > Microlunatus. Next base: position 769,152 of record CAVSUP010000001.1, on the reverse strand, counting down.
AGGGCCGGCGGCCGCCACCCGAACGCAGTTAGCACGGTTGTCCGCCTGACCAACGACGCGGTCGAAGACCTCGAGCGGCTGATACGCAAGGGCGATCCGCAAGTGCTCAAGTGGGCCTTCAAGAAGATGATCCACCTGGAACGCGACCCGGAGGCCGGCGAAGCCTTGCTCGGCGGCCTCATGGGCTGGCGCAAGATTACGGTCGGCGACCGGGACTGGCGGCTGGTCTGGCGAGTCACCCACGACGATGCCGGCACCCTCATCGTTGATGTGGCCGAGATATGGGCGTTCGGCGCGCGCAGTGACGCCGAGGTGTACGAGGAGATGAAAGGCCGCATCGCCATCGCACCTCAGATGCCGCACACCAAAGCCCTGGCCGAGGTGCTGGCCACTCTCGGCCGACTGACCGACGACATCCAAGCGACACCGGAGCCCGTAGCGCCGGATCCGCCGCCAAAGTGGCTGCGGGAGTCCCTCCTCTACGTGGTCCGGCTGCCATCCGACCAGGTTGACGGAATGACCCGCGAGGCAGCAGAACAGGTGTGGGCCGACTACACCACTGGTCGAGGACAATGACTGAGACAGTTTCCGCCCTGGGGAGGTTGTGCCCTGAATGTCCGCATCGACCGGCAGAACCGTCGCCAGCGAATGTGTCGGGATGATGCCGGTGGGGATGATGCAATTGGGGATGGTCGACTGCACGCGTTCGAGTCCCGTCCCGCGTCGGGCCTACCACCACTCCGCATCGAGCTTGGCCTCGATGCTCCGCGCGTGCTCGCGGGTGCAGGCGTCGCACAACACAGTGGTGGTCCCCTCGTCGACGGCGGTGCTCCAGGTCCACGGCACATCACCGGCGCCGATCGGTTCGTCCGGGCGGGGCTCCCGCCCGCAGCCCGCGCAACCGGCCGGACCCGAGGTCGTCATGTCTCGTCGGCGTAGCCGGGCAGGAACTCCTTCAGCACTTCGCTGAACGCGGCCCGGGCGTTCAGTTGGGACAGCACAGCCAATCCGCCCAGCCACACCCGATGGATCAGCAGATAGCTCGGCGGCAGATTCAGCTTCATGGCCACCCCTCCGGAGGCCTGCGGATCGCGAACGCGCAGGAACTGTTCCCGCATCCAGTCCCGGGTGAATTGGAACTCCGGCACCGACGCCGGCTCGACGAACGGTCCGAGATATTCCATCAGGTCCTCCGCGTCGACGTCCGAGGCCACGAAGCCTTCCTCGCGCAGCCCCTCGACCACCCGCTGGGCATCGTCCTCTTGGGCGATCCGCAGAATCCGGCCCATAGCGGCGGGCAGACCGTTCGGGAACCGGGCCACGAGGCCGAAGTCGACGATGCCGAGCCGGCCGTCGGAGATGATCTTGAAGTTTCCGGGGTGCGGATCGGCGTGCAACAGGCCGACGATGCTCGGCCCGGCAAACAGGAAACGGACATAGCGGAGCGCGATTGCGTTGCGTTCGTCGTCGTCGAGCTCGGCGGCCGAGGACAGCGGTGCCCCGTCGATCCATTCGCTGACCATCACCTTCGTGGTGCTGGCCAGCACGTGCGGCACGAGGAACTCCGGACTGCCGGCAAAGCCGTCGGCGGCCTGCTGCTGGGACGCGGCCTCGAGGGTGTAGTCCAGCTCTTCACTCACTCGTTCGGCCAGCTCGGCGATCAGGGCGCTGACATCGACCCCGCCGGCCAGCGGCGACACCACTTTTGCCAGCCGTCCGATCTGCTTGAGGTCCGAGCGCAGCGCGTCGTCGGCACCGGGATACTGCACCTTGACGGCAACCGTCCGGCCGTCCCGCCAGACCGCGCGGTGGACCTGACCGATCGAGGCTGCGGCCGCCGGGTACGGATCGAAGCTGCTGAACGAGGATCGCCACTTCGGACCAAGCTCGCGAGCCAGCACGCTGTGCACCCGCGAGGTGGGCATCGGCGGAGCCGCGTCCTGCAAGCGGGAGAGCTGGGCGCGGTACGGCGCCGCAATGTCCTCCGGCAGCACCGACTCGAACAGGCTGAGGGCCTGGCCGAATTTCATGGCGCCGCCCTTGAGGTCTCCCAGCACCCGGAATAGTTGCTCGGCCGCCCGCTGTTGAAGGTCGTCACTCACCTGCTGAGCCGGGGCACCGCCGAGTCGCCGGCCCAGACCGACCGTGGCCCGACCGGCGAAGCCCAGCGGAAGCGATGCGAGGCGCGCTCCGCGACGAAAGCCGGACCGCGGAACCGTGTTGCGGTCCTTCGCCTTGCTCGGGCCGGGGTCGACCACGCCGGCGTCCAGATCATCGGCGGGTTCAGTCATGCCCCCATTCTGTCGGGCCGAGCCAACTGCAGCCGCAACTGGCGTGGGCGGGCCAGAATCGCAGCCGGGTCCCGAACTCCGGAGCCAGCAAGTCCGTGGTCGCGCCGGCCAGCTCGGGGGGCCCGCCGTGCAAGAAGGCCAGGATCTGCGCGGTCGCGTACGAGGCCGCCCACGCGGCGACGGCCACCGGGGCGGCGATACGGACCCGGGTGAGCTGATCCAGCACCACCGGCCAGTGCGGATCCGCGTCCCGTCGAGCGAGATCGTGGCAGCGCAGGCAGGCGGTCCGGCCGGGCAGGACCAGCGGGCCGACGCAGGCGCCGTTCCCGAGGGTCCGGACGATCAGATGCGGTTGGTCCAGCCGGACGAAATGGTCGGGTATCGCCCGATCGATCTCGGGTCCATCGGCCACCACCACGGTCAGATCGATGGACGAGCCCTCCGGACGGGACCAGTGACTCAGGCTCGACACCGGACGGGTCGTTTCCTCGGCCAGCATCGCCCGCAGCGATTCGCTCCGCGAGCCCAGTACGCCGGCGGTCGGGTAGAGGTCGCGCTCGGGCGGTTCGTCGTCGAACACGTGCAGCCCGCCGATCCCGCTGGCCACCAGCAGCCGGCCGATCTGCTGGCCGATCGGACCCGCGCCGATCAGCCTGACCTGGTGGTGGGCGAAGGCGTTCTCCGGGCTCGATCGCCGGTCGCCGAGCAGTTCGGCGTCGGTCATCGTCCGGATCGCCTGATCGACCTCGCGGCGGGTGAGTCCGGCCGCCCGCCCGATGGCCCGGGCGTCGGCCGCTGATCGCGATCCGTCCAACGCCGCGAGCAGCGCTCCGTAGCCCACGCCGCTGAAGATCAGCGCGTTACTGGGGTCGAGTCCGACCTGGAACTCCTGGTCGCTGCGGGTGACGACCGGCGCGTGGGGGAGCAGTCGGGGATGGCGGCGGTGGCCAGTGGGACGTTCCTGAATCTGAGGCATCCCGACAGTGTGGAGCGGCGCGCACCCCGGTCAGCCGGCTATCCACAGGCCAATTCGAGAAATTCGGTGAAAACATGCATCAGGGGCGGTCCGTCGGGACCACCCCTGATTGCACCGTCGACCTCGACCGACCCCCGCCGGGCGAGTTGGCCGAGCCCGGCTCAGGCCTTGCCGAGAATCCGGTTCAGATTGGTCCCGCACACGGGGCACTTGGCCTTGGCCATCCGGGTGCCCTTCTCGTTGACATGCACGTCGCCCGAGGCTTCCCGCTTCTCCTTGCACTTCACGCAGTAGAACTCGCCGCTGTATGTCTCCGCCATGACTCACTCCTTGCTCGATGTCTTCCACAAACTGGTCACAGTTGCGGGACCTGTCGCCGACGTCACGCACGGCTGGCGGCCGGGTCGCCGGTAACTCTACGCGAGGCGGCTCCTCGCACCGGCTCGACCACGCCGTAGAAGGACGAAACCTCCAGCGGCACCGACAGCGTTTGCCTTCCCCTGCGAACGTGTCGAGCCTCTGGAGGTCTCGTGCTCGAACGCTAGCCGTCCCGCAGTCGCGGAGTCAAACGCCTGGACCTCGACCTGGCCGCAACCGAAAGCGGTGCTCACGGCGGCGCTATCCACCGCCTGTGGACAACGGTGTGGAAAGGGTGTGGACCTGAGTGGGTTGGGGTGTGGAACGTGCGTGGGCGAACGCGCGCCGGATGCAGATCAGCATGTGGAAACCTCTCGTGGCGGTGGTCTGACTGCCGGGCCGGCGACCGTCGACGGAGTACCGTGAGCAGGTGTCGAAGCAGGAACCGCTGCCGTTGGATCCACGTGTCCCGCGGGTCGAGGTTCGTCGCAGCCCGCGCCGCAAGCGCACGGTGACGGCCTACCGTGATCGCGACGCCATCGTCGTGTTGATCCCACAGCGGATGACCAAGGCGGACGAGAAGATCTTCGTCGGCGACATGGTCAAGAAGGTGCTGGCCCGCGAGGCTCGATCAGCCGCACCGCGGGCGGACAGCGAGCTCCAGACCCGCGCGGCGGGCTTGGCCGCGAACTACCTGGCGCCCGCCCTGGATGATCGGCCCGAGCCCACGGCCGTCAATTGGGTCACCAACCAGCAGCAGCGCTGGGGATCATGTACGCCGAGCACCGGGGTGATCCGCCTCTCGCACCGCCTGCAGGCCATGCCGAGCTGGGTTGTGGACTACGTCTTGGTGCACGAGCTCGCCCACCTGGTCGAGCCGAGCCACTCGGCCCGGTTCTGGCAGCTCGTCGACCGCTATCCGGATGCGGCCAAGGCCAAGGGCTATCTCGAGGGCTACAGCGCAGCGGTCGAACACGCACGCCGCGGCGGGCCGACCGAGTTCAGCGCGTCCGGCGATGTCGACTGACCCGCCGCCGCGCCGGGTCGCCCTGGCTCTCGCCCGGTACAGCGCCGCCCCCGCGGCGCCGGCCGGGGTCGACTCGGAAGCGTTCGCCCTGGCCTGCCTGGCCGACGCGTACGAGGTGCTTGCCGATCTGGTCGACGTTCGATCCGGGATCGTCGGTCCCGATCAGGTCGAGGAGCTGCTGTGGCCGGGCGCGTTGCTGGTCACCGGGGACGTGACGGTACGCGAGCTCGCGGCGCAGCTGAGCAGCGCGTACGACGAGCTGGTCCTGGTGGCGGCCGATGCGCCGGATTTACCCGGGCTGGTGCTGGCCAAGCTGTTCAAGGTGCTGCATCGGGTCGACGTGGCCGTCGCCCCGCGACGCGGTGGACCGGGAGCGGTGGCGCTCGGCCTGTCCTTGCCGATCGCCGCCTGGATCCCCGACGACGCGCTCGACCTGGATCGCGTACGCCATGCCGGCCTCGCCGCCGCGGCGCCGTCGCGGAGCCTGGTCACTCTCGCCCCGGACTGGCATCGGCTGCAGACTCCGGCCGACCTCCGCCGGCTCGATCCGGGGCTCGAGGGCTGGGAGGAGACGCGCGCCCTGCTGGCCGGGACGGCGCTGGGGACGCGCTGATGGTCGCCTGGGATTCCGGGTCGACGCTGGCCGACCGCTTCCGGGCCCACGCCCGCGACGCCCAGCATCTCTACGGCTGGGCGATGCGCGGGATGGCCGATGACTGGGACGCGGGCGGACCCATGCGTACGGTCTGCCGTGGCGACGAGGACGCGGCGCGCGGTTCGGCGATCCAGCTCCGGCTGCTCGCTGGCGTCTTCCGACTGGTGTTGACCGGGCAGGCCGAGGAGTTGCGGCCGTACTATCCCCGGGCGCTCGAACTCCCTCCGCAGACCAATGAGACCGTCCGCACCATCGGTACGGCCCATCGCCACGGGATCCCGGTCCGCCTCACCAGCTGAACCTGGTTCCGTCGTTCAGTTCGGTCTCGTGGATGGCGAAGGAGTCGGGGCGATAGTCGCTGTGGCGGATCCAGGAGGGTCGGACCCGGATGTAAGCGATGTCGGGGTCGACGGCACGCTGCTCACCGTCAGGATATTGATCGCAGTAGGCCCGAAGGCAGCGGTCGCGTTCAGCGCCGTGAAGGATGTCAGCGGTTCCCTCGCATTGAACGGTGACTTCGTCGTCCCATCCAATCACCAGGGCGACGTGGGGGGACATCTGGATGTTGCGGTACTTACGGGAGCGGACTGATGTGTCGAAGATGATCTCCGCCCAGTCGCTGGCAGCAACGCCGATCAACGCTGCCTCGGGCCTGCCGTCACCGCCGTGGGTGGCGACCACGGCAAGTCCGCGTTCGCGGATGAACGCAACGAATTGCGCGCGATCCAACGCCTCACCTCCTGGATGAAACTCGTGTGTACATGAGTTTCACCCGCTCTGCACACGTTGCAACCTGTGCAGCGTGCGGGAAACTCACGTACACATGAGTTTCATACGAGGGGGTCGGGTCCCGTTCTGGGGTACGCCTCACCACCGGAGCCGGCCAGCGGCGGCGCGGACCAGCGCGCGGACCGAATCGTCGACCTCGGGAAGTTGATCATGGGGAAACCACTGCACCGCCAGGGATTCGTCGCTGGACGTGGGTGGACGGACGGCCGCGGAGTGGACCAGGAACTGGACATCCAGGTGGAACGTCGGCCGGACGATCCCGCAGGGCACCTCGTGTTCGGACAGCAGCAGCGGATCCGGATCGAGGATCAGTCCGGCCAATCCACTCTCCTCGGTCGCCTCCCGCAGGGCGGCCGCCTCGACCGAGTGATCATCGGACTCCAGGTGGCCACCGGTTTGCAGCCAGCGGCGGAGCTTGCCGTGCAGGATGAGCAGCACCTGACCGTCGGGCGAGCAGATCAACGAGCTGGCGGTCAGATGCGCACCGGGACAATGGCGCGACCAGCCTTCAGCCTGGCGATCCAGATGAGCCAGATAGCGCAACCGTAGTTGATCTTGGTCCGGACCGGGCGCCGACCAGGTCGACAGGGTCTTCCGGCAGCTGTCGAGCAGCCGGTCGGTCACCCCTTCTCGGGCCCGCCCTGATCATCGTCCGCGTCCGAGCCTGAGCCTGATTCCCGGTCGAGCAACGCGGCCAGCGCGGCGTCGAAGTCATCGTCGGCCTCGGCCTCGGCGCTGTTCTCGGCGGCCACGAATCCGAGCGGATCGTCGAGGTCGGCCGAGGTGGGCACCAGATCCGGGTGCGACCAGACGGCGTCGCGGCCATCGGCACCCCGGGCGTCGCGCAGGGCGGCCCAGAGATTCGCGGCATCGCGCATCCGCCGCGGCCGCAGCTCCAAGCCGACCAAGGTGGCGAACGTCGCTTCGGCCGGACCTCCGGTGGCCCGGGACCGGCGTACGGTCTCGGCCAGGGCACCGGCCGCCGGCATCCACTGCGCGGTCGCCTGGGTCACCACCTCGTCCACCCAACCCTCGACCAGGGCCAGCATGGTCTCGAGGCGTTCCAGGGTGGCCAACTGTTCCGGCGTCTTCTGCGGCTCGAAGAGCCCGCCCTCGAGGCGCGAGCTCAGGTCGGAGAGGTTGCTCGGGTCCAAGTCACTGACCGCTTCCTCCAGAGCAGAGGTGTCGATCGTGATACCGGCCGCGTACTGCTCGACCAGGGTGAGCATCTGCGACCGCAGCCAGCCCGCCGACGCGAAGAGGCGCTGGCGGGCGCACTCCCGGAGCGCAAGATAAAGGGTGACGTCAGTGCTGGACTGATCGAGACCGTCGCCGAACGCCGCGACATTGGTCGGCAGCAGGGCGACGTGTCCCGGCTCGCTCAGCGGCAGTCCGATGTCGGTTGCCCCGACGACTTCGCCGGCCAGCTGGCCGAGACCCTGACCGAGTTGCAGCCCGAACATGCTCGCCCCGGAGGTCCGCAGCATGGGTCGCAGCATCTGCTCCATACCGGCCATCCCGGGCAGCCCGGCGCCCTCGGCATCGCCCATGGACAGCGCACCCTCCATCGCATCGGCGATATGGGTGGCGACCGGCTCGACCAACCGCTGCCACACGGGCATCGTCTTCTCGATCCAGTCCGCCCGGCTCCAGGCGCCGACCGTCGTACTCACCCGCGGGAAGCTCGTCGCTTCGTCCAGCCAGGTCTCGGCCAGCGATACCGCTTCGGTGAGCTCGCGCTGTTGGCGACTGTCCGGCGTGGGATCCGGGCCCAGCGCCGCAGCCGCCTTGCGGGCGGTGTCCTTGGCCACGTCCCAGTTGACTCCCGAACTGGAATCGCCGGTGCCGCCGAACATCGTTCCGGCGCCGCCAAGGCTGGCGAAGGCACTCTGCAACTGCGCGGCCAGGGCGTTCATGTCGCCGCCACCGAGGGAGGCCAGCAGCGCCTCGAACGGGTTGGCCGGATCGCCGGAACCACCGGGCGCCGGCGGGGGCGGTTGGGCGGGCGGCTCGTTCGAACCGCCGCCCAATCGATGCTGCGGCGGCGTGCTGGGGATCGGCTGATCCCCGGGCGTCTGATCCTTCGACGGGTCGGGCTGGTCGGCCGGATCCGATTGCCGATCCTCGGCCATCACTGCTCCTGATGTCTCGCTTGGTGGTCTGTCCATTCAACCGTACGCGGTGTCATTCTGCTGCCCCCGCGATCCGCTCAACCACGGCCGCACGATGCCCCCGCACGATTCCCCCGCACGATGTCCCCGCACGATGCGCCCGCACGATGCCCCAGCACGGCGCGCAGCTGAGGCGCGGGCCGTCGGCGCTCTCGCATGGCGTTCCTTCCCGGGTCCGCCTGGTTTGCTCGGCTAGGGTCGTGGCATGTCATCTGCGGTACGCGAGGCGAGCGTCAGCTCGTCGCCGTTGAGCGTCGACCGACTGATGCAGGTGATTTCCGATCCGTCGGTCGGTGGTCTCGCGCTGTTCATCGGCGTGGTGCGCAACCGCGACGAGGGCTCGGACGTCGTGTCGCTCGATTACACCCAGCACCCCAGCGCCCCCGAGTTGCTGCGGCGCTGCGCCGAACAGACCGCCGAGCGGTACGAGATCGTGTCGCTCGCGGTGAGCCACCGCATTGGGCACCTGGTGGTCGGCGATCTCGCCGTCGTCGTCGCCGTCGGCGCCGTGCATCGCGGTGAAGCCCTCAAGGCCTGTGCCTATCTGATCGACACGCTCAAGACGGAAGTGCCGATCTGGAAGGAACAGCTCTTCGAGTCGGGCAGTGCTCAGTGGGTTGGGCTGCCGGGGGTCGGGCTGCCGGCTGGGACCGGCATCACGTGACCCGCCAGACCTGGACGGCCTTCGTTTCGGCTTTCGTCTTTGTCGGCCTGTCGATCCTGCTCGTGGTCGTCCCGGTGCCTTTTGTCAGTTGGAGCCCGGGTGGCACCCGCGACACGCTGGGCAACGCGGGCAACGAGCCGATCATCAGGGTGAGTGGGATCGAGACCTTCCCGACCCCGGGTCGGCTCGACATGACCATCGTCTCCATCACCCCGGCCGACGCCCGGCTCAGCCTGCCCCAGGCCCTGTTGTCCTACTGGTTGCCCCATCGCGACGCCCTGCCACGGGATTCGGTGTACGCGCCGGGTAAGTCCGCCGAAGAAGTCGAGAGCGAAGACGCGGACATGATGGAGACCGCGCAGGACGATGCGGTGGTCGCCGCGCTGCGGGCCGATGGTCAGCCGGTCACCGAGCTGCCCGCGGTCTACTCGGTCACCGTCGGTGGGCCGGCCCACAAGCGGCTGTTACCCGGGGACCTGATCGTCGCGGTCGACGGCACCGCAACTGAGGACGACGACGCGGTCAAGGAGTTGATCCGCAAGCACAAGGTCGGCGAGAAGGTCTCCTTCGAGGTGATCCGCGCGAAGGTGCCGAACACCATCTCGGTGACCACCGCCGAATCACCGACCCAGGCGGACGGGCCGGTGGTCGGGATCACCCTGGGCAAGGGCTTCCGCTACACGCCCGACATCTCCTTCGACTTCGGTCAGCGGATCGGCGGTCCGAGTGCCGGACTGGTCTTCGCGTTGGCGATCTACGACAAGATCACCGCCGGTTCTCTGCTGGAGGGCAAGCACGTCGCCGGGACCGGTTCGATCAGCCCCGACGGCAACGTCGGATCGATCGGCGGCATTCAGGAGAAGATCGCTGGTGCGGAGAAGGCCGGCGCCACCGCCTTTCTGGTGCCGGCGTCCAACTGTCAGGACCTCGCCGGGATCAGCACCGATCTGACGCTGATCAAAGTCTCCACGTTGAAGGACGCCATCGCCGCTTTGGAGAAGCTGAAGAACCCGGCCGAGCTCGGACAGTTGCCGCACTGCTGATGGACGAATCGCCTCATGAGCGGCACGCCGCGCTGGTCGCGGCCTTGCTGGAGCTGGACCGCCACCTCGGCGACGCCGGCTGGGATCAACCGACCCGGCTGTTCGCGTTGGTCCTGACCGACGACCTGGCGGTGGCCGAGCCCGGCCTGGTTGAGCAGCTCGGATTGCGGACCTCCGGCGCCGGCGGTCTGTCGGGCGCGCTGACCGCGATCGAGCAGGAGCACTTCGATTCCGGCGGGGACCTCCTCGATGATCTGGCCACCATCGAGTGGCCGCCGGGGGTCACCGGCTGCGCGATCAGCACCGAACGGACCTTCCTCCCGGCCGCGTACGAGGTGGACCTCCCTGACGATCCGGCCGCCGCGGCGCAGTTCGTCGCCGACCACCCGCAGCGACAGGAGATCCGCGTCGTGGTCGGAGTCGACCGGACCGGCAATCGGCATGGCGTGGCCCGGCTGGCCGACCGACCCGACGACCTGCTCGGCGCCGAGAATCTGGTGCCCGGCCTGGCCGACGCGCTCGCGCATACCCTGTTATGACCATGCCCGACCGAAACCGCCTGACCTGGACGGCTGACCCGGAACCGATCATCGGGACCGACACGTTGGTTCAGGTAGATCCCCGCTACGTGATAGATCCCCGACACCTGATTGTGAACCCCGATATGAGGAGTAACCCGTGAGCAGCCTGCGAATCGGCAAACGACGAAGCGCGATCCTGCCCACTCTGGTGATCGTCGCCGTCCTGGTGGTCGCTTTCGCGATCTTCACGAGCATCTGGACCGATCGGCTCTGGTACCAGTCGTTCGACTACGGCGCCGTCTTCAACAAGATGCTGCTGACCCGGATCGGGTTGTTCGCCGCCTTCGGTCTGATCATGGTCGCCGGGGTCGTCGCCAACGCGGCCATCGCGTTCCGGCTGCGGCCGCGGGTCGGCGGACAGGCCCCGACCAGCCCCATCCTCGAGCGTTACCGCGACATCCTCGAATCCCGCTTCGTCCTGGTGACGGTCATCGTCGGCGTGCTCGTCGGCCTCTTCGCCGGCGGCTCCGCGAGCGGGCGCGTGTTCGACTATCTCGCGTGGCGCAACGCGACCCCGTTCAATGTGCCCGACCCGAAGTTCGGGATCGATACCTCGTTCTTCGTCTTCGGCTATCCGTGGTGGCGGTTCACCCTGTCGTTCGCATTCGCGGTGCTCGTGCTCAGCGTCATCGCCGCCACGATCGTGCACTACACGATGGGGGCGTTGCGGCTCTCCGGGCCGCGCCGCGGCGGGAGCGCCGCTGTCCACGCCCACCTGTCGGTGCTGATCGGCCTGGCCGTGATCGTGAAGGGCATCGGCTACTGGTTCGACCAGTACGGTCAGGAGCTCGCCGACCGGCCCGGCATCTTGATGACCGGCATCACCTACACGGCGGACAACGCGACGATCACCGCCAAGATGATCTTGGCGATCATCGCCGGGCTGTGCGCGCTGCTGTTCTTCGCCAACGCGCTGCTGCGGCGCTGGGTCGTGCCGACCATCGGTCTGATCCTGCTGCTGCTGTCGGCGATCGTCCTCGGGTTGGTCTATCCCGGCGCCGTGCAGTACTTCAGCGTCAAGCCGAGCGAGCGGCTCCGGGAGACGCCGTACATCGCCCGGCACATCGAGGCGACCCGGTCGGCGTACGGGGTGAACGACGTGGAGATCCGCGACTACTCCGCCAAGACCGCCGCGACAGCCGGCCAGCTCAAGGCCGACGCCGAGGCGCTGCCCGGGATCCGGCTGATCGACCCCAATGTGGTCAGCCCGGCCTTCGACCAGCTGCAGCAGGTCCGTGGCTACTACTCGTTCCCGAACACGCTCGACGTCGACCGCTACACCATCGACGGCAAGGAAACCGACGCCGTCGTGGCCGTCCGGGAAATGGACCTCAAGGGGGTCACCGGGGCGAACTGGAACAACCTGAAGACCGTCTACACCCACGGTTACGGGCTGGTCGCCGCGTACGGTAACCGCCGCCAGTCCGGCGGTGAGCCGGTGTGGATCGTCAAGGACATCCCGCCGACGGGCCTGATCGAGGAACACGAGCCCCGCATCTACTTCGGCGAGAACCTCGGGGCGTTGGCCAATCAGTATTCCGTGGTCGGTGCTCCGGCCGGCACCGCGCCGGTCGAGCTCGACACCCCCGGTGGCGGTGAGGGCGGCAACCCGAAGACCTTCACCTACACCGGCAAGGGCGGCGTGCCGATCGGCACCCTGTGGAACCGGCTGCTCTACGCCGCGAAGTTCGCCGACGTCAACCTGTTGCTGTCCGAGCAGGTCAACTCGGCCTCCAAGATCATCTACGACCGCACGCCGCGGGAGCGGGTGCAGGCGGTCGCGCCGTGGCTGAAGGTCGACGGCGATGCCTATCCGGCGGTCGTGCAGGGCCGCATCGTCTGGATCGTCGACGGCTACACGACGTCGAATTCGTACCCCAACAGCAAGCGGGTCAACCTGCGCGACGTCACCTCCGACTCGCAGACCAACACCCCGGGTGGAGCCGTCGTCGCTCAGCCGCGCGATGACATCAACTACATCCGCAACTCGGTCAAGGGTGTCGTCGACGCGTACGACGGCACGGTGAAGCTCTACGCCTGGGACGACGAGGATCCCGTCCTGAAGACCTGGAGCAAGGCGTTCCCGGGCGTGGTCGCACCGAAGGCCAGCATTCCGAAGGACCTGCTTGACCACCTGCGCTACCCGCAGGATCTGTTCAAGGTGCAGCGGCAGATCCTCGGTCGCTATCACATGACCGACCCGTCGAACTGGTACCAGAACTCCAGCCTGTGGGATGTGCCGAACAACCCGGTGGGCGGGGCGACCCAGTCCAAGGAGTCGCCGTTCTACCTGTCGGTGAAATGGCCGGACGACCCGAGCGCGATCTTCTCGCTGACGAGTTCCTACGTGCCGAGCGGCCGATCCAACCTGGCCGCCTACATGGCAGTGAACGCCGACGCCAGCAGCGCCGATTACGGGCGCATGCGGATCCTGCAGATGTCGGACAGTACGCAGATCGATGGTCCCGGACAGGCGTTCAGCGCCATGACCCAGAACGAGACCGTCTCCAGTCGGTTGCGGCCGTTCCTCAACCAGGGCTCGGCCAGCGCCACCTACGGCAACCTGCTGACCCTGCCGCTGGGCGGCGGTCTGCTCTACGTGACGCCGGTCTACATCCAACGCCAGGGGACCACCGGGTCCTATCCGGCTCTGCAGTTCGTGGTCGTCCGGTTCGGTCAGGAGGTCGGCATCGGCGACACCTTGCAGGAAGCGCTGGATCAGGTCTTCAAGGGCGATTCCGGAGCGACGACGGGTGAAGGCGGCGCTACACCGAAACCGACGGGCCAGGTTGACAACCCAGCGGCTAGTCAGGCGCTGGCCGAGGCCCAGACCGCGTTCACCGATGCTGACAAGGCACTGGCCGCAAAGAATCTCGGGGTCTATCAGGCGAAGATGAAAGAGGCCCAAGCCGCGGTGCAGCGGGCGCTGACTGCTTTGGGTAGGTGATCTTGTTCTTTGGTAGCGCGTTCTGGTAGCGCGTTCTGGTGCGGTGGTCGGGGCGGGATGGATCCCCGGCGACCGCGCGAGACAACCATCCGCCCTCGCAAGCTCGGGCTCCCGCCAGACCCATCCACGTCTCGCGCGGTCGCCGGCTGATCCACCCCTTCGCAGTCATCCCCCGGATTTCCCGACTTCGTGCGCACGCTTCGCGACGCGTCAGGACGATGGAGACTCGATCTGTCCGTGAACTTCGCACGTGACCCAAGGGTGCGTGCCCTGAGCTTGTCGAAGGGTCGCGATTTCCGGTCCGTGTGGCCTTCAGGCGTTTGTGCTCTGAGCTTGTCGAGGGGTCGACGTTTCCGGTCCGTGTGGCCTTGAGTCGTTTGTGCTCTGAGCTTGTCGAAGGGTCAAGATTTCCGGTCCGTGGTGGCCTTGGGTCGTTCGTGCCCTGAGCCTGTCGAAGGGCGGAGTCGGCGCGGGTGATCAGGCCTGATTAAGGCCTACAGGGAGCCGGCGGCGGATAGACCGGAGGTTCCGTCCTGGAAGGTGCCGGGCAAGTTGACGTCGGCGTACGAGAGGTGTTGCGGGTTGGCCTCGACCAGGCCGCCGGCGCTGCCGCTGCGGACGACGAACCGGTTGGTCTCACTCGACGGACTGACGTTGTCGTAGCCCGCCAGATCCGCAATGCCGTCGCCGTTGAAGTCCGCCGCGGCAGCGCCGTCCCCGACGATGACCTGGGGCGGGGTGAAGCCGGTAGCGCTCCCATACAACAGGTACGCCGGGGGATCGAACGTCGGGAACACTCCTTCGCTGCCGATCATCAGATCACCGTGGCTGCCGCGGCCGAAGTTGGCGGCCAGGATCGTCGACCCGAGGCCGTTGGTGGTCGGCGCGGTGGGCGCGCCGAGCTTCGGGGCCGTCCACACCTGGACCCCGGTCGCGGTCAGGCCGGACGTCGTCCCGCGCAGCACATAGACCGAGCCGGTGTCGTCCCGGCCGGAAAACCTTTCATGGGGCGAGCCGATGACCAGATCGTCCCGGCCCAGAGTGGTGGAGTTCCCGGCCGCCAGGGTTTCGCCGAAGGAGTCATACTTCTCGGCCGTGCCGGGGATGCCGGCCGTGCTCTGGCTCCACACCTGACTGCCCCTCGCGGTCAGCTTCGACGCCGAGCTGTACAGCACGGTGACCCGCCCCGCATAGCGGGCGGAGCCGATCTTGGCAAAGGGGCTGCCAATGGCCAGATCGGCCTTGTGCTGGCCGTCGAAGTTGCCGGCGGCCAGGGTGGACCCGAAGTAGTCGCGTTCCTTCGCCGATCCTGGTACGCCAGCGCTGTCCTGGCTCCAGACCTGGCTGCCGGTCGCGGTCAGCCCGCTGCTCGAGCCGTACAAGACCTGCACCTGGCCGCTGCCGTTCGGCTGTCCTCCGGTGTGCTCACCGGGCACGCCGATGGCCAGGTCGATCTGGGGACCGCCGCCGAAGTCGGCCGCCGCGAGAGTTCCCCGAACCGGTCGCCACTCTCCACGCTCCCGGCCACCCCCTTGGTCGCCTGACTCCAGCGCTTGGCCTTGGCCACCACCAGACCGTTGGCCGAACCAGGAATGACGTACACGGCGCCCGCGCTGCCAACCGATCCCACGGTGGCGCCGGTGTCTCCGACGGCGACATCGCTGAAGCCGTCGCCGTTGAAATCGCCCGCCACCATGGCGCCCGGCACGAACAGACGATGGCGAGGATTGAAGCCTGGCAGGTCCAAGCCGTCGACCCGTTGCCGTCCGGTCGTGGTCAGACCGGTGGCCGAGCCGTAGAGCACCCCGAACGAGCCGTAGTCCACGTCATCGAATTCGTCGATCCTCGAGCCGCTCATGATCAGGTCGGCGTACCCGTCGCCGTTGATGTCGGCCTGAACCTTGCCTGCTCCCAGGACCGGATCGTGGGTCGGTGCGGCCAGCGCGCGGGCCGGGCCGAAGGTCGCCGTCCAGGCGCCGAGAGTGAGAGCGGTGCTCGCGACCAGAGCCGCGACGCGCAAGGGTCGAGTGATCATGCTGCGACCTTCTCAAACTTTTCCGGGCCGCACAGGTGGACCCCTCAACCCCCAGTTAGGTGGACAGCACCTCGAGATCGGGGAATCCGGTGGCGCGGAGGGAGTCGGCGATCACGGCCGCGTCACCGACCACGACCAGGGTCAGGGCGCTCAGGTCGACCAGGGATCGGTAGGCCGAGGTGGCCGAGTCCGGGGTGACCGAGCGCAGCCGGGCGAGGCTGCGGTCAACGTAGTCGTCGCCCAGGCCGAGCAGGATCTGGCTGGCGGCCTGGTCGGCAACACCGTCGGCGGTGGCGTAGCGCAGGGGGGACACCCCGGTGAAGTAGGCGACCGCCTCGCCGACCTCGCGGTCGTTGATCGGTGACCCGGCGACGTCGATCAGTGCGCGGGTCAGCCTCAGCGCATCGACCACGACCTCGGTCCGGAACGAGCCCTGCACCGCGTACGAGCCCCCCGAGCGCAGCGGGCCGAAGTTCATCCGGACACCGTAGGTGTAGCCCTTGTCCTCGCGCAGCACCGCATTGAGCCGGGAGAGGAAGGCGCCGCCCATGGCGTAGCTCGCCACACTGATGTCGGACCATCGCGGATCGAGCCGGTCGATGCCGAACGCTCCGTAGCGGACGTCGGCCTGCACCGCGCCGGGCCGATCGACCAGCACCGTACGCCGCGATCCGGCCGCCGGCGCTTGGGGGGCCACGGGCTGCTGATCGGCGTTCCGCCAGCCGCCGAAGCAGCGTTCGGCCAGCGGCTGCGGATCGTCGGCGAAATCGCCGGCCATGATCAACACCGTGCCGGTCGGCCCGAAATGATCACGGTGGAAGGCGCGTACGGCCTCACCGGTCACCCGGCTGACCGACTCGGGCTCGCCGCCGTTCATCCTCGATGCCCGGGAGTCGGCGTGGAACACCGCGGTGCGGAAGGCGATGCTCGCCGCCTGGGCGGAGTTGGCCTGCGCCTGTTCGATCTCGGCCAGCCGGAGCTGGACGTGTCGATCGACGTCGCGATCAGCCAGCGTCGGCTCGATGATGGCCTCCGCGAACAGCTCCATCGCCGCATCGAGATGAGAGGCGGGGACATCGAGCACCGCTTGGAGTCCGGCCAGCGTGAGGTCGACGCCGAAGCCCGCTCCTTCGGTCTCCAGCAGCTCGGCGAATTCCTCACCGGCGTGCCGGCGGGTCCCTTCGTCGAGCGCGCGAGCGCACATGGTGGCCACGCCTTCGATGGCGCGATCCTCGACGTGCAAGGGAATGTCCAGCACCAGTTGGGCGGAGATCACGTGCTGGCCCGGGAGGTGGAAGATGATCAACTCGATCCCGTTGCTCAGCGATGATCGGGTCGGGGTGGGAAAGGACCAGACGCCCGGCGGCGCGATCGGCGGCTGCGGAAGGAAGGTGGTCATGCGTCACGCTCCTGGCGGTAGATCAGCGTGGCCCGTTGCTCGGGCCGGAGCCAGCGATCCAACGCTGCGACCACATCTTCATGATCAACAGCGTCGAGCTCGGCGATCCGGGAGTTGATCAGGTGGGGATCTCCGTGCAGCGTGGCGAACTCGCCGAGGGCATCGGCGCGGGAGTCCACCCGGGCCAGTTCGTGCAGCCAGTGCCGCTCGTACTGCGCCTTCGCCCGTCGCAACTCCTGGTCGGTGGGACCGTCGTCGACGAGGCGCTGGACCTCGGCCACGAGTTCGGTTTCGAGCTGCTCCGGCGAGATCCCGTCGCGGGCCCGCGCGTACGCGAAGCCGAACGAATTCCCGCCGATCAACCCCATGGTCGACGCCGATGCGCTCTCGGCGTGCTCGGTGCCGCGGACCAGCTGCTTGTGCAGCCGGGACGTCTGGCCGTGGCCGAGGACGGTCGAGGCCAGGTCCAGCGCATCGAACTCGCGGGTGTCGCGGGCCGGCAGCCGCCAGGCCAGATAGACCGCCTCGGCCGGCACCTTCGCGGACGTCTCGCTGCGGTCAGTGCCCGACAGCGGCGCCAAGGGCGCGGAAGCGGCCCGGTCAGGACGGGTTCCGGAGGGTAACTGGCCGAAATAGGTCTCCGCCCGGGCGAAGGCTTCATCCGGTTCGACGTCCCCGACGATCGACAGCACCGCGTTGCTCGGCCGGTAGTGCGTCCGGAAGAAGTTCTGCACGTCCTCGAGGGTCGCGGCGTTGAGGTCGTCCATCGATCCGATGGTGGTGTGACCGTACGGATGGTCGCGGGGGAAGGTCAGCCCGTTGAGCAGCTCCATCGCATTGCCGTAGGGCACGTTGTCGTAGCGCTGCCGCTTCTCCTCCTTCACCACCTCGCGCTGGTTGTCCAGGCTCTCCTGGGTCATGGTGTCCAGCAGGGTGCCGAGCCGATCAGCCTCCAGCCAGAGCGCGAGATCGAGGCCGCCGGTGGGGAGGGTCTCGAAGTAGTTGGTGCGGTCGAACCAGGTCGTGGCATTGACCGAGGCGCCGGCCGACTGCAGCAGGGCGATGTGCTGCCCGGAGGGTACGTGGGCCGAGCCCTGGAACATCAGGTGCTCGAAGAGGTGGGCGAACCCGGTCCGGCCGACCTCCTCGTCGCGGGAACCGACGTCGTACCACAGGTTCACCGCGACCGACGGCGCGCTGTGATCGGGGCTGGAGATGACCCGCAGGCCGTTGTCCAGCCGGCGCTCGACGATCGGATAGGCCAGCGTGGTGAGCGCCCCGGAAGTCATGCTCACATCTCAGCACACGCCGAAGCTGGAGGCGGGGATGGTCCAGCGAGCCGATCCACGCTAGCGTCGGCTGATGCTGATCGCGGAAGAGTTTCTGCTCCTGTCCCTCGGCGACGAATCCGGCCGCGCGCTGATCGGCGGCGACAAGTTGCAGCCCGGACTGGGCGGAGCGCTGCTGGCCGAGCTTGCCCTGATGGAACGGATCGGCGTCACCCCCCGCAGCGACGGCTGGCGCCAACGGGGCCGGGTCAGCGTCACCAGTCTCAAGCCCACTGACGATCCGGTGCTCGACGCCACCTTGGCCAAGATCGCCGAGCGCGAGGGTCGCAAGGTCTCCAAGCTGATCAGCGACATGTCCACCCGGCGGATCACCAAGGGCCTCAAGGACCGATTGCTCGAACGACTGGTGGCCCGTGGTGTCCTGGCTCAGGAGAAGAGCCGGATGCTGGGCTTCATCCCACGGACCACCTGGCCGCTCGCGGATGCCACCGTCGAGGACGACGTGCGGCAGCGGCTGCAGTCCGCGCTGATCGCCGGGCTCACCCCGACCGAGCGCACCGTCACGCTGATCGCGATCATGGAAGTCACCGGGCTGCTGACCAAGGTCGTGCCGACCGAGGACAAGAAGGCCTTGCGCGCCCGGGCCAAGACGCTGACCGAGGGCGATTGGGCGGCCAAGGCGGTCAAGGACGCGATCGATGAGGTCGCCGCGGCGACGTCCGTGGCCGCAGTCGCCGGGGGCGGCGGATAACCCGCCCTCAGATGACGCCGGCGGCGCGCGCCGGTTCGGCGTACGCCGCGGCCAGGCTGGTGATGGTCTCGTGAGCGTTCAACCCGCTAGGGTTGGGCACGACCCAGAGCCGGGCGCCGGCCAGGGTCTCGGGTTGCTCACCGACCCGAGCCTTCGGCCGAGTGAACGCGGTCCGGTACGCGGTCACCCCGGCTACGGCCACGACGGCGGGACGGTGGGCGGCGACGAACTCCTCCAGCCGGATCCGGCCCGCGCGCAGCTCGTCCGGGGTGAGCTCGTCGGCGCGGATCGTCGCCCGGTTGACCAGGTTGGTGTTGCCGATCCCGCGAGCGATCAGGTACGCGCGGTCCTCGCCGGTGAAGCCGGTCGCTCGATCAAGATCACGGTCGACGATCCCGGCCAGCCGGAGGGCTGGGTAGAAGCGGTTGCCCGGATGGGCGAAATGGGTCTGGGTGGCAGCGGTCCACAGGCCCGGATTGATGCCGACGAACAGCAGTTTGAGCCCGGGACCGACGAGGTCGGGGACCGAGGCGTCCCGGTACGACTGCAGCTCGACCCGGCTGAATCCCACGCGGTCACTGTAGTGGTCACGCCCGGAAGTACGGTGAGGTCATGACATCCACGCCACTTGATCTTGGCCGACCAGTTGCCGGTGACGTCGTCGAGTTGATCTTGGAGGATCACCGGCGCTTCGAGACGTTGCTGCGGCAACTGCGCGACAGCAGTTCCGACCGCGACGCCGTACGCCAGGCGTTTGCGACCCTGCACATCGCTCACGCCGAAGCGGAGGAGCAGTACGTCTATCCCGTGCTGCGGAAGAAGCGGGCGATCTCCGCGCACGAGGAGGAGCACGGCGAGGAGGAGCACGCCGAGGGCAACGAGGCACTGCTGGCCGTGTTGGAGCTGAAGGGCACCGACACCCAGGCCTTCGACGACGCGGTGGAGGAGCTGGCCAAGAAGGTGAACCATCACCTGACCGAGGAGGAGCTGACCATCCTCAACCCGGCGCGCGAGGAGGTCTCGACCCAGGCCAAAGCTGATCTTGGTCTGGCCTTCGCGACCGAGCGCAATGCCCAGATCGACGCCGACTGCGGCCGGATCGAGAACGTCCGCTCGATCGTCGCCCGGGCTGAGAAGGCCGGACTGCTCCCGCCCGATGAGGAAGAGGACGCGTAGCCGCGCAGCTGACGGCCCTGGCTCGGGCGTGATTGGGGGTCGTTTCCCGGCACTGTGTGATGGAGAACGTACGCGGGGGCGGGGTGTGGCGGCTTGTTTGCCGGCTGCGATGGAGAACGTACGCGGGGGCGGGGGTGTGGCGGCTTGTTTTGCCGGCTGCGATGGAGAACGTACGCGGGGGCGGGGTGTGGCGGCTTGTTTTGCCGGCTGCGATGGAGAACGTACGCGGGGGCGGGGGTGTGGCGGCTTGTTTTGCCGGCTGCGATGGAGAACGTACGCGGGGGCGGGGTGTGGCGGCTTGTTTTGCCGGCTGCGATGGAGAACGTACGCCGGGGCGGGGGTGTGGCGGCTCGTTTTTGCAACAGCCCCTCGTTTTTGCAACAGCCCCACGTGCCGGAAAACGCCAGAGCCGGAACCGGACTCGGAACGCGAACCTAGGACTTCACGAAGGTGATGGTGATCTTCTTGCGCACCTCGTACATCGGGGCGGTCTGCTTGGTCGGCTTGGTGCACTTCTTCAGCTGACGGTAGCTGTCGGATCCGCTGACTTTGGTCACCATGTCGCCCTTCCGCGTCGCGACGGCCAGCTGCCGCTTGTAGGCCATCGGCACCTCTTCTCCGGTCTTCTTGCTCGTGCCCTCCTGAACGCAGGCTGAGGTGATCTTGAAGCTTGTGTTGAGGCTGTCGAGATCGAACGATTCCCCGTCGCCGGGCTTGACCGAGCTGGTGCAGCCGGAGTCGGCGCAGGTCGTCTTCACCGCCCAGCTCGTCGTGTACTTCTTCCCGACCGGCTCACCCCCGCCGACCGACTTGGTGACGACCGAGACATAGCGGTAGGTCCCGGTGAATCCCTGCTGGGGCTTGGGTTTCGGGGTGGTCGTCGGCTTCGGGGTCGGCGATGGTGAGGGGTCTTGGCTGCTCGGTCCCGGGCTGCCCGAGGGTTGATCCCCGGGGCCCTGGCCGCCGGGATCCTGCCCGCCAGGGGCCTGCCCAGACGCGGACGCCCCTGGTGCGTTCGCACCGGGATCGACCACCAGGTCGTTGCCTCGGCTGACCGCCCACCCGCTCACGCTGGCGACCACGACGACCACACTGCCGGCCACGATGGCGATCAACTTGCCGCTCACTGTCCGCGCCCCGCCGAGGACACCGCGCCCGGCACTCGGGGCCGCGCCACCCCCGACCGCTCCGCCGCCGTTGAGGTTGATGCTGCCGGACACCGCCCCGGCGCCGCCGGAGTCCACCGCGCCGGCCCCCGAGAGCGCCCCGGCCCCGCCGGCGGTTGCCGTGGCCGAGGTCGCGAGGGAGGCGGCCGCGGTCGACGCGGCGATCGCGCCCAGGCCTTCGGTCGTCCACCAGGCGGCGCCCATCGAGCGTTCCGCCGCCCACTCCAGATCGTCGAGCAGCTGCTGGCCGTCGGCCTGCCGCTGCCCGGGATCGGCCGCCATGGCCCGATCGATCACCGGTTGCAGGTCAGCCAGCAGATCCTGGGTCGCGTACGCGTCGTCGGGATCTGGATCGACCAGTAGTTGGGCGATCACCGCCCCCGCCGAATAGACGTCGGCGGCCGGGGTCAGCGGTTCGCCGACGAAGGCTTCAGGGCTCGCGTACGCGCCGATGCCCGCGGCATCCGGATGTCCGAGCCAGGCGCCGAATTCGGCCAGTTTCGGCGTGCCGTCGGTGTTGATCAAGATCGTTCGGGGGGAGAAGCTGCCGTGCAACGAGCCGTGGTGGTGGACGTAAGCCAGGCCCTGGAGGGCTCCGTGCAGCACGCCGAGACGTTGCCGGAGCGACAGCTGCGCGGCGGGCGGCAGCAGTTGGGCCAGACTCGCCCCGGTCACCCATTCCTCGACCAACCAGATCCCGGACGCGTTGATCGCCGGCTCCGCGGTATCGACCACGTTGTCGTGCCGCAGACTCCGGGCCCGCTCGACCTCGGCGAAGATCTGGCCGTACTGCTCCGGGGCCGCCAGGGCCAGTTGTTTCAGGGCGACCTCACGTCCGCTGAGCGGATCAGCCGCCTTCCAGATGGCGCCGTAGCGGCCTCCGGACCGCTGATCGAGCAGGTCGAATTGACCAATATCCATGTGGACACCCCCGGTGTGTCGGAAGCGGTCGCGCCGCATAGTGCGGATCGTAATCGCTGAATCGGTCAGTGTTCGGTGTTTCGGAATCTCCCGCGGGACAGAAGATGAATCTCGCTCCGCCTCACCGTTCGCTGAGCCTGTCGACGGGCACCCGTGGCCGGATTTCGCTTCGCATAACGTGTCCGACGCTCCGTTCGCTGAGCCTGTCGAAGTGCACCCGTGGCTGCACATTGCTCGACCCTTCGACGGGCTCAGGGATCGTCGCTTCAGGTTTCGGAGGTGACGTTCGCTGAGCCTGTCGAAGCGCACCCGTGGCCAGATTTCGCTACGCCTCAGGTTTCGGAGGTGACGTTCGCTGAGCCTGTCGAAGCGCACCCGTGGCCGCACATTGCTCGACCCTTCGAAGTGAGGGGATCGTCGCTCCACATCAGGGGAGGGGTCCGGCGCGGCGCCACCACCGGGCCAGTTCGGCGTAGGTCATCGACCGATCCGCGGCCGAGGCGACGATGCCGAGCTCGTCCGACGTCCAGGCGAAGACCCGGAAGCCGTCGCCGTCGGTGTAGCACCGCAGGGTGCCGGTCAGGCCGTCACGGGCGTAGGTGAGCTCGGCCGCCTCCGTCGTGCAGTCGCCGGACGCGAGCGAGCCGGGGGCGTAGTAGGCATGGAACGAGGTCGTCGCCGCCTCGGGGGTGGCGTAGGCGAAATAGAAGGAGTACGCGGGGTTCTTGCCCGAAATCGCCCCCTCGGCCGGCACGCACTGGGCGGCGGCGGTGAGGGCGACGCGCAGGCTGGCCGTCGTCGGCTCGAGGCTGCGGCAGGTCTGGCTGAAGGTGGGCGGGAGGTGCCGACGCAGCGCCGCGACATTCTTGATCGGGGTCAGCGAGCGGGCCGGGGTGGTTGAGGGGCCGGGCGATTCGGCGGTGGCGGTGGGCGGGCTGGCCGTCGACGGCTGGTCGAAGGGCTTGGTCACCGCGATCGCCGCCCCGATCAGGGCCGCCGCCAACAAGATGGTGGCCCCGACGATCAGCCGTCGTCGTGGGGGCGGCCGGCCGGGTATCCGCACCGGCGGCACCGTCGCCGCGGGCGCCGGGTGCCCTCCGCTGTCCCAGCGGTCCGCGAACTGCTCGACTTCCGCGGCCAGGTGGCCCTCGTCCGGCGCGGCCGTCGGACTCAACTCAGGGCTCAACGCGGGGCTGGTCGCTCGGATGCCGGCGTGTTCGATGCCCGCCACCAGCCGGGTCAGGTCGGCCGAGAAGGTGCTGTGCCGCAGCGGCAGTGCCTGCCGGTTGACCAGCGGCCGGAGGGCCTCCGGCAGCTCGGCCGCCATCGGCATCAGGGCGTTCTCGACCAGCACCGGGATGACCCGGACGTCGCGCTTCAGGGCGACGCTGATCTCTTCGACGACCCAGTCGTTCGGGTCGTCGATCCGGCGCCGGCCGTCGTCGGTGGTCAGGCTCAGCCAGCGATCCCCGATGAAGGCCACCAGCACGTCGCAGCGGCCCACGGCCCGGCGTACATAGTCGGTGAAATCAACTCCGGGCGGGATGGTGTCGATGTCCATGAACAGCTCGAACTGCTCACCCAGCCGATCACCGACCCGACCCGCCACGTGCTGGGTGTCGGCGCGCCGATAGCTCAGGAAGACCTTGACCCGCTCGGTCATGTCGCGTTCGGCTCCCACGGTGATCGGCCCTGACTGTGCCGACATTGTCGCAACGAATCTCCCGGCCCGCCGGGAAACCGAAGCAGCGACCTCGATCAGCTCTGGGTGATCAACACGTTGTCGACACCAGCCTCGACCAGGCTGGCCCCGGCGGCGTCCGCGGCCTCGATCAAAATCTTGATCGACTGCCCCGCGTACGGCGTCAGATCAGCCGAGGCCGTAGCCCAGACGCCGTTGCCGTTCGCCGCCGCACCGACCCGGCTGTAGACCACCGTCGTGCCAGCGTTGGCGACGACGCTGACCCGCAGATAGTCGGCGTTGGAGGAGTTCGACCCGTAGGCCAGATACTGCGACAGGCTGAGCGACAACGTGCCGGTGGCCGGCAGACTGATCGTGGGCGACCGGACGCTGGTCTTCCCGCCGTCGATGTCGTACGCGCCCGCGCTTGATCCGGCCAGCCGCCCGGTCACCAGGTCGGTCGTCCCGCTGACCGGCGTGCCGAGCTGCTTGACGCCGTTGTCGCTGGTGGCCTGCGGTACGCCGCGTTCCCACTGACCGGTCGCGGCGGTGTCGGTGCCGTTCGGGTTGGTCGTCCAGCCGTTGGCCGTCTCGAAGGTGTCGGAGAAGACCGTCGTCGGAGCCGGAGCGCCGCAGTACTGGGCCTGCTTGCCGATCACCCGGTAGGGACAGTCGGCATACTCAGCCAACTGCAGCACGGCCTCCCGGTTGCGGGCGGTCTCGGCGGGAATCACCTCGTCGGGCGGGTAGAAGCCCGCCGTGCCCTGATTGGGGCCGGGATACATCTCAAAGGTGTAGGCGAAGATCTTGTGGGTCGCCCACTCCCAGTCGATCGAGTCGCCGTCGCTGAGGTAGAGGTCGCTGCCCTGCTGCGGGGTGTAGCCGTTGGTCGCGGCCAGCTG
The DNA here is from genome assembly GCA_963731295.1 of uncultured Actinomycetota bacterium. Taxonomy (GTDB): domain Bacteria; phylum Actinomycetota; class Actinomycetes; order Propionibacteriales; family Propionibacteriaceae; genus Microlunatus. The sequence continues at coordinate 744,331 of CAVSUP010000001.1, read as the reverse complement.
GGTGCCCAGGGCGGCCAGGGCGTTGTGCTGGTCGACGCTCATGTTCGCGGCAGTGTCAGCCGTGGTGTAGGAGTACGGCCACAGCACCAGCTGGGAGTAGGAGTGCCAGCTGATCGAGGTCTTGATCTGCTGGACGCCGCCGACCACCCGGCCGTTGATGAAGTTGCGGAGGTTGACATTCTCCGGGGCAGAGAACGCCGACGGGCCGCGGTAGGTCTCGCTCGAGGTGTTGCCCGACGAACCGCCGCAGCACCCCCACTGATAGCTCCAATTGCGGTTCAGATCGGTGCCGACGTTGCTGGACCCGGAATTCGGCTGCCGGTTCTTCCGCCACGCCTTGTAGGTGCCGGAGGCGATGTCGTACTCGCCGCCGTCGGGATTCATATCCGGGATGATCCAGATCTCGCGGCTGTCGACCACGTTGGTGATGCGCGCATCGGTGCCGTAGTTGTCCAGGTAGAGGTGCAGCATGTAGAGCGCCATCTCCACCGTCAGGTGCTCCCGTGCGTGGACGTGGGCGAAGTAGAGCACCTCCGGCTCGGCCTCGTCGGTGGCCACGTTGTCGGAGATCTTGATCACCGGCAGGTCGCGACCCTCGTACGAGCTGCCGATGCTCGACTTGGCCGCGATGGTCGGATTCGCGGCGACCAGGGCGTTGATCTCGGTGATCATCTCCGCGTAGTTGTGGTAGTCCGAGTCGGCGGAGGGGAAGTCCTGGACCGTCACGCCGGCTCTGCTCGTGGTCTTGCCTTCGGCGGTCGTGAAGCCCAGGGCCTGGATCTTCTTCAGCTCGGCGGGGGTGGCCGAGACATCCACCCGGTCGCTGCCCACGCTGTCGATGGCCGCCCCGGTCCGGGCAATCTGGTTGCGGTCGGCCCGGGTCTTCACCCCGTGCACGGTGTAGGACTTCGCGGTGACCGACGGCGTCTTGTCGGCCGGGGTCGTATCAGAAGGAGTCTTTTCAGAAGGGCGATCAGTCGGTGCGTCGACCGGCTTGGCGCTACTGGGGAGGACCGTGAGGCTGGCGGCGAGAAGGGCGATGAACACGACGGCGACGGCGGCTCGGGTGCGGCGCACGATGGTGCCCATGCTCACTCCTCGGGGATCGACGGCCTATTGAAACCTTGTCCCCGGATGGACTCACTTGATCACGAGCGAGCCGCTCGGTGCAACCGGATCGGGTGGAGAATCGGTAACGCTGGCGACCGGAAGATTCACTCGGGTGCGGACTGCCGAAGATCCTTGGCCCGGACCCAGGCCTGACGCCCGTCCGGCCCCCGGACCCGTCCCCACCATTCGCACCGCTCCTGCACCCAGAAGTCGAGTACGCCGGCCCTGACCCAGCTCGCCGACTCGACCGGCACCGGCGGCCGTACCTCACGGCGGTCCTTCGCGTCCCGCGGTCCGTACTGGTTGTTGAGGACGTCGAGATCCATGGCCTGCTGCCGGGCGCTGTCCTCGCTGAGGTCGGTGCCGCGCCAGCTCATCACCGCGCCGTCCCAGACTCCCCAGACTCCGCTGCCGATGTGTCGAGGCTCGTACCGCATATCCTGAATTAGAACATACATACGAATCAATGTGGCAACGTCGTTCGATCGGGTTCGGTTGACTCGGATCGGCGGGCGATCGGTGCACGATCCACTCTTCCTATCCTCATCGCGGACCCAGATCGTCCGCCGGCCGCCGTACGCTCACGGCATGGACATCATCCTGATCCCTGGTCTCTGGCTCAACGCGTCGTCGTGGGACGCCGTCGTCCCCCACCTTGAGGCCGCCGGCCACCGCGCCCGCGCGCTGACCCTGCCCGGCATGGAAAGCCAGGACACCGATCGCACCGGCATCACCGTCGAGGACCACGTCGCGACGATCGTCGGCGCCCTCGACAACGCGGACGGCCCGGCGCTCCTGGTCGGTCACTCCGCCGGCTCCGGGCTGGCCTGGGCGGCCGTGGACGCCCGGCCCGACCGGGTCGCCCGCGTCGTGTACGTCGGGGGCTTCCCAGGCAGCGACGGCGACCCGCTGCTCACCGGCCTGCCGGCGGAGAACGGCGAGGTGGCGATGCCAGATTGGAAGGAGATGGGCGAGGAAGCTAACGTCGTCGGCTTCGAGCCCACGCAACTGGAGCACTTCTACGCCAGGGCAATCCCGGTGCCGGAGGGCGTCATCACCACGCCGATCACGCTGACCGACGAGCGACGCTACGCCGTGCCGGCAACGGCGATCTGTCCGGAGTACACCGTCGCGGACCTACGCGAGTGGATGACCGAGGGTGAGCTGCCTGAGCTCGCGCGCACCGCCGACCTCGACCTGGTCGACCTGCCCGGCGGGCACTGGCCCCAGCTGACTCAGCCCGAGGCGCTGGCCGCTGCCCTGATCGAGGCTGCCGCTCGCTGACCTTGTCCACGACGAGCCGGGCCTGGCGCCCGTCGAGGATGACCTTGAGGCCAAAGCCGAACTCGTCGGCGTAGTCGAAGGACGGACGCTCGACCTGGACCGGCAACACCTCCGCGGGGTGCGAAGATACCTTGGCTAAGAGTGGCTAAGAGCGATCGTGAACGACAATCGTGGTCCGTTCCAGCTCTACCGTCTGCGAGCCGGACGCAACGTCGAGCGTGTCGCCGACTAGGGCGTTTCTCTACGGCGTGGCTGTACACCGTGGACGCTCCTGAACCCCGGCCGGCCAGTCGCTGCAACCCATTTCGATGAGTTCTTGAGGCCCTGCTCCTGCTGCATCGCTGCCTGCCTCACCAAGCGATGGAATTGCTGACAACTCCGCCCGAGGAGCTCACCCTGTGGCCTAGCTCCCTTTTCGTCGAGTCAGGAATTCATGGAAACCCTAGCTGAAAATGTCAGGAAAATTGGAAAACCGCACGACCTGGAGCTCAATCGCGTCAGGTTTGCCAAGGAACCTGATGGCGCCGCGGTTGAGGAGGTGGCGTGCCGAGCCCGTCGAGTCGTCAGCGTGAACGGTCACCGTGTCTCACTCGAACCGTGACGGGTTTCGGGCCGGTGATTGTGGGGTGGGTCTCCGGTTGAAGCCCGGTCAGGAGTCGATCGTTGTGGCGTGTTCGTACTCGCCAGGGTCGGTAGCCGAGGCTGCTGTGCCGGCGATTCTCTGCTGGTTGGACCAGTCGACCCAACCCGCGGCCGCGTAGTCGGCTTGGCCCAGGTCTTGATCGGCCCTTCGGGCTTGATGGATTCGTGCTTGTCTCACCCGTCGGTGCAGTCGGTCAGGGCGTTGAAGCTGCCGCCGATCGACCCAGCGCGCGATTCGATCGAGCTCGCCTACTCTCATAACTCCAGATGGCGTGGTCGAGACGGAGCAGGTCGGCTCCAAGTTCTTCCGCGGCGTCGGCGACGAGCTTCTGACAGCGGGCTGGCTCGATTCGGTCGTCATCAAGCGCTTGCGACACAAATCTCTGGATCATGACGTCGGCCTTCACCCCAGGTATGCCGACGAGCATCAAGAAGTAGGTTGCGCCCGCGTCGCCGAAACCCCGTTCTTTGGTGAGAACGCGATGCAGGTCCCTGGGCGAGCCCGAACTCTTCAGCTTCAGGTCCTCGGTTGTGTCGACACCGAAGGTGACGAGCGTGCGAGCAATGCCGTAGACGGCTCCAGCCTTGGTCGGCTTGTCCTTGGCGTTGGGCACAGCGATGCCGTAGTGCTTCAAGATCGCTGGGAATGCTTCAGGCCCGCCGGCGCTATCTACATCGGCGACGAGGGCCGAGAGGCTGTTGAGCTGCCTTCTTTCCACATGCTGACGCCATCGGTCGACTACAGCTCGGGGCCCGGCCCCGGCCGAGCCGTATACGGCTCTCAGTGAAAAGACCGAGTCCAGTAGGGCCGCTTCCACTTCGTTGGGATAGCCGCCTGGGTACGGCAGCCAAGTGTCGATCGGGCCAATAGTGTTGATGATTGCGCGCAGCATTTTATTGCTGTCCGTGTTGGGGGTCACCAGCGGAGGCTACGCGGGATGTCGTTACTCCGCTGGAAAGAGGAGAACTGCGAGTGAACCCGGCGGGTGCGCAGTTCATCTCCAGGCGGCCAGATCACCGCGGACTCCGTCGCCCAACTTGAAGCAAACAGTTTGTTGAAGCTGCGGTAGCCGGGGGTGATTCGACGGGTGTCGTCTCGAGGATGAAGTTGATGGCTTCGAGGTCGCCATTGGAGACGTTGCCGGTGTTGAAGTGGGCCAGTTCCGGTGTCAAAGTGGGTCAGTACGTCAATGGATGGCGCAGAGCTGAAGCCGAGCATCAACTCGCAGGGCGCTGTCATTGTTGGGGTGGCTGGTCGATGAGGACTTGCCAATGGCTAACTCAGATGGCCGCAACTGTTGCGGCTGCGAAGAAGTCACTTGGCAGACCTCGATGCAGGCGCCAGGTGATCGCAATCGGGCGTTCCGCGGTGTGTCGCACGTAGTGAGCAGGTCCGGCGAAGAGGTAAGGACTGGTGCCAAATTCATCGGTCTTGTGTTGACGCATGAACAATAGCTTGGTGCCCGACCCGTACAGATAGCGCTGTCCAGTCGGGGATGCGACCGACGTGCTGGATTGAGATTCCCAGTGGAAGAGGGTCGGGCTGATCGGGTAGTCGCGATACATCGTGGTGGGGGAGTAGTCCGCCTCGGACTTGTGGAGCGTGACGAAGAAGGCGTCAACGTCTAGGTCCGGCACATAGAGGACCCCCTCGCGGAACGAGTTGGGCTTGCGTGCCCAGGCTGGCGTGGTCCGAGCGCGGCAAGTACCTCCTCACGCTGGTATCGACCGTGCACCAGTAGCGGCAGCGTGCCGGAGCGGACCTTCCAGGCCCGATCGTCATGTGTGGGCGCATTTTCGAACGCTAGGTCGATCACCGCTTCGTAGTTCGTCTCGTACTGCCGCTCCTCGCGCGGAGTCGCATCAATCCAACATCGACTGACTCATGGGTACCGCCGTCAGGCCACAAGGAGAAGAAGAGCATCCGCGCGATGCGCTGATCGGCGGTGCTGAGATCGCGCGTAGGACTGCGCGTCGTCGTCGCAGCAGCCGACGGTACGTCTGCGTCCGCAGCCGGGTCGTCGATATGGGCGAATGCCCGGATGCGCTTCAGGAGCGCACGCCTCGTTTTCGGCGCCGGAGCGGGTTCTGAGCCCGGCCGAGCGCCGCAGCTCCGTCCAGGAGTGGCCGTTACGCAACACGTCGGAAAGCTCGAGCCCTGACTCGTGCAGAAAGGTTCGTAGGTCCTGATCACCGTAGGATCGCAGTTCGGCGACGACCTGGGGCCAGCGGTTGCCCGACTTGGCTGCGGATGTTTTCCAGCACGATCTGCTGTGATTGTCGGTCCATGATGATTTGGCAGCCCGACGGGAGGAACGGGAAGCCGCGTTCGATGTCGCGTTCTAGTCCACGGCGGGTCTGCCCGGTGAGAGCCTTCAGCCGATGGTCGAACCGGAACTCTTTGCGGTGGTGCCCGACAAAGTCCAAGCACGGTGAGGACCGCCTTCTCGCGGGTTCGACGTAGTCCGCGACCGAGCTGCTGCAGAAATAGAGTTGCGCTTTCGGTGGGCCGAAGGAACAACACGGTGTCGACGTCCGGACAGGTCCAGTCCTTCGTTGAACAGGTCGGCGGCGAATAACGCGTTCACCCTCCGGTCGCGCAAGTCCTGCAAAGCCCTAGCGCGCTCGGTCGGCGCCGTTGTGCCGCTTACCGCTAATGCTGGAATCCCCGCCTCGCGGAAGGTCTGAGCCATGAATTCGGCGTGCGCGACGCTGACGCAGAAGCCCAACGCGCGCATGCTGCCGAGGTTCAGTACCTTGTCCTGCAATTGCTGCGAGGACGATGGCCGCCCGGGCTCGGTTGCCGGTGTACAGGCCGGCCAGTTCGGCGTCGTCGTAGCGGCCGCGGGCCCAGCCCGATTCCGCGCAGGTCGGTGCCGTCGGCGATTGCGAAGTAGTGGAACGGACACAGCAGGTCAGCGCCCAGCGCATCCCACAGTCGAAGCTCGGCCGCCGTTCGACCCTCGAAGAAGGAGCGGACATCCAGGCCGTCTGACCGCTCTGGCGTAGCGGTCAGACCCAGCAGTTCGCGCGGCGTCAGGTGGTCGAGGATTCGTCGGTAGGTCGCGGCCTCGGCGTGGTGGAACTCATCGATCACCACCACCTCGTATGCGTCGGAAGGCAGCCGGCGTCACCCCGTACGCAGTCAAGGACTGGACGCTGGCGAAGACGTGGTGCCATCGCTCGGGTCGCGCGCCCCCGACGTACAGCTCGCCGAAGTTCGCGTCGTTGAGCACCTCCCTGTAGGTCCGTAGCGACTGCTCCAAGATCTCGCGACGGTGCGCTACGAACAGTAGCGATAGACGCGTCGCCGGCCAGCTTCCGACAGTCCGCCGGTAGTCCAGAGCTGCCACGACCGTCTTGCCCGTGCCGGTGGCGGCGACGATCAGGTTGCGGTGCCGGTCGTGAACCCGGCGTTCCACCTCGAGTGCGTCCAGCATTGCCTGCTGATAGGGAAAGGCGCGCACCTCAAGGCCGGACAACGAGAGGGTGACCCGGTCGTGCGTTGACCGGCCCGAGGCCTCGGCCAAGCGCGTCATCCAGCCGGTCGCGATCGCGCTCAGGGTCGTAGGTCTCGAAGCTGGGGTCGTTCCAGTAGGTGTCGAAGGTGGCTCTGAACTTCTCCAGCAGTGCTGGGGTGCCGACCCGTGACAGGCGGACGTTCCACTCGACGCCATCCAGCAGTGCGGCGCGAGACAGGTTGGACGAACCGACGTAAGCGGTGTCGAAGGTCGTCTGGCGGCGGAACATCCAAGCCTTGGCGTGCAATCGGGTCCGTTGGGCGTCGTACTGGATCTTGACCTCGGCGCCGAACTCGCTGACCAGCCGGTCGAGCGCGCTCGGGTCGGTTGCCCCCATGTAGGTCGTCGTGATTACCCGGAATGGCGCCCCGCGTTCCTTCAGCCGACGCAGTTCAGGTTCGAGCAGTCGAAGTCCGTACCACTTGACGAAGGCGCACAGCAGATCCACCTCATCGCAAGTGTCGAGCTCCGCCCGAAGCTCGGAGCCCAGGCTGGGTTCGCCCCGGGTGTTGGTCAGCAGTGCAGCCTCAGCCAAAGGCGTCGCAGGTCGACGTCTTCAAAGCTGACGACCCCCGGTCCGGTGAGCGGACGGACCGACAGTAGCTGGCTGGCAGGGTCGATCAGTGCATCGCCGGCTTCTGCCAGATTGTCCAGGAGAGAGTTGACGATTGCCAGCCGGCGGTCTGGGTCGCGGGTCGCCTCCAGCACCCGCTGAACTGCAGCCTCAATGTGCCGGGCGAGCACGTGGGCCTGATCGCCTAAATCAACAGGTTGCGTACGCGCCTCGTCGTTAACGAGCGCTATGACCTGTCGGTGCAGGTCCTGGGTGACCAACTGTTCGTACAACCCGCGTTCCATCAAACCTCCCGGCTCGGCTGCGCGGCCAGCATGTCATGGACAACAGCGTTGCTGAGGGACGCCGGCGGATGGCCTGACCGAGTCAGAGAGGAGCGCTTACGGCACCAAGAGGCTTTGATTGGGCGCCTGGTGACACTGCAGGCGAAGGTCGCGCCGGCGCGCGTAGAAATACCCGCACGTACATCATCGCGTTCTCCGCGGTCGAGGCCAACGTCAGACGTCTTAATAATTCTGGCCGACTTAGTAGCGGGACCGACCCCATGGCTAAGAAGAGGCCCCTCGGCGTTATTTCAGAGTCGATGTCTCTTCCTCGGTGGTCGACCTAGGGCTCAGGGCCCGCTAGCTGAAGGGTCTTCTCCAGGTATGTGGTTCTGCGCATTATTGATCATCTTCTCAAGAGAGAGTCTTGCATGAGATCGATATTGAGGACGTCGGCAAGCCGTATGAGATGAGATAAAGAAGCACGTCGGCAGTTTCTGCGCCCGCGCGGTCGCGTACTGGATTGGTCTCTGCCGCGCGGGCTCCTCATCTTCTTGTACCTACAGTCGCCGACCAGCACGCAGCGTCCGGCCCGCCACCAATTCAGATCAGGCTCCAGACGCCAGGTCGCCGACGTTGCGGCTGGCGTCATCGATGCCGCCCAACCGTGTGACGATTGTGATCAGTGGGACTCGAAAATGGTTCGAGCGTCGGTCAGCTGACATCAGAGAACCTGAAGACAAACTCGGGATCATCGAGCTTTCCCTTTAGGCTTAATCGCTTGTCGTTGACGCAGCTACCATTCCCTATCAGTTTGCCGCTGAAGGTAACCACATCATCTTCTTCGTGTTCTAGGAACTTGTCAAACAGTTGGCCTGCTTCGATGAGCGTGTGGTCCTCGTAGTCGGAAAAGGCGTTGTTCCAGGTGGCAACATGAACGTCTTCAGCAATCTCGATGGAGACGACGCCCTTGCCCTCGCCGTTCGCATCGAGCGTTGCAATCTTTCCGCTCCAGTGCTTGACTCTACCGTTCTCAACGATCTTGCAAAGTCCTTTGTTGCGGCGGGACAGGGCGGAGCCGAGTTTCATGTCGTTGTCGGCCTCGTCGGCAGCCTCCTGCGCCGCAATGACCGCCGTGACGAACGTCTTCTGGTCGTCAGGCTGAGAGCCGTAAGCCCCCTCGTTCGTAGGCTGGTGGATAGATTGTGGATCGGTAGTCGGATCGGCTGCACCCTTGGTCGGGGTCGTGTCCGGAGCCGCCGGTGACGCCTTAACTGGAGGCGCGGTTGGCGTCGACGAGGTGCTGGTTAAGGGGGCTACTGCCGGAGCGCCATCGTCAGCACCGAGCGCTCGCCCGACAATTCCAAACAGAACAATGGTGCCGAGCACAGTTAGTACTTTGTGACGATCGAACCAGGATGGATCGTCCAGCCAGAATGTCCAGCCGGCTGGTGCGGGGACCCAGCTTGGGTCTGGCTTCCAGCCTCGTGGGGGTGTCCAACCTGGCGGAGGTGCTGGCCAGTCGGGCGGTGGGTTGTACCGCTTCGTCACCTAGAGTCCTTGGATCGCTGAGATTCTCGAGATCGTCCTAGACGAAACCCCAGCCATCTAAGGATCCACACCATACCCGGGGATCTGCCTTACATACTCGATCAGTCCACAGATCCCGAGTTCATGATGTCTACCTCGGTCGATCGATACCCCCGGCATCGGAGCGGCCCGCTCTCCGAGAAGGTGCCGCCGCAGTGACAGATGCCGGCCGGGTTCGATCATGCGTCGATTGCCGTTGCCATATCTGGCTCCGGTCAGCGGGTTCAGCGACCGTCTCACGTTCACTGCTGATGACGCATGAGACTCACACGATGCACGCTTCGCCGCATTTCCTGTAGCGGACGGCAGCCCAGCACGACTTCGCCCATGACCCGCTCCGATTGCGCCCCGCAGCGTCTGCAGGTCACGCCGAGAGGCGTCTCCCACGTGATCCGCTTTCGCGCGTTAACCAGTCTACTTTCTAACGAATCGCCAGCAACATGATCAAGGCCCGGTTGGTGGAGCTTCAACCGGGCCCGGACTAAGCATTTCGTTTGTAGCGGGACAGATTTCGGTCTCTCGTGAAAGGTCTGGAGACGATGGCGACCGCGGAGACGACGATCTTGGCGCCGGCGCAGTCGAAGCAGTGGCAGGCTAGACAGGCATCGGTTGTACGCTGCTGGGCGAGCTAGAGGTCCTCCGGCTGAGCGGAGACGCTGTTGCCTGGTGTAACGCAAAGCGCTCCTGACTGGTGTTGTCCATAGTCAGGAGCGCTTTCGTTCGTAGCGGGGACAGGATTTGAACCTGTGACCTCTGGGTTATGAGCCCAGCGAGCTACCGAGCTGCTCCACCCCGCGTCGGCTTTGCCAACCTTAGGGGAGGTTGGCCCAGAACCCAAATCCAAGCAGCTCGACGCTGGCATCTCGGATGAGTGCCGGATAGCCCTTCGCAGGTTGAGGGACGGACAACTCGGCAACTCATCCGGCACTCGCGGGCGCGCTAGAGCTCGGGGCCACTTCAGTCCATGTCCGGGATCAGCTCGCGGGCCTCGGTGTAGTCCATGCCGGTGAGCTCGAGCAGGTCGGCGGTCATCGAGCGGATCTGGGCCAGGATCACCACGGCCGAGATGGTGGCGTCCAGCTCCAGATGGGCACTGGTCTCACCCACCGCCAGCAGCCGGCTGCGCGCGCCGACGGGCAGTCGGCCGGCGTTGAGCTCGCTGGCCATGAATTCGCACACCTTGGCCAGGTCGTCCAACAGCTCGCAGATAGTTCGAAGGCACCTGCTGGCCGCGCCAGACCGAAATGGCGCAGCGGCGGGCGAGCACCCGCAGGTTGCGGCTGGCGTGGTCGAGCGGTTCGTAGAGGTCGGCGAGAGCGCTGATCCGGGTCAGTTGGTTGCGGCGGAAGGGGGAGTGCCGGACGACAGCCAGCCCCTCGGTCGCGGCCCGGTCGAAGGACGCCAGACCCTCCTCGCCCGCCCGGGCCTGGGCCAGCGCGGCGTCGGCGGCCGCGCTGTCGTTGCGTCGCAGGGCATCGACCGAGCCGTGCAGCGCCGAAGCCATCTCGCGCAACACGCCGGCAGCCACGGAGCCGGGCTTGCGCAACGGCGAGCTGGGCGCGATGGTCGCCACCACCAGGGCGATGCCGCAGCCGAGCACCGCGTCCAGCCAGCGGTCGACGCCATAGCCGAGGTTCGACGACAGCACGGTCATGACGATCGACTGCACGCCGGCCTGGATGATCATCAGCTGCCCGGCCCCGACCAGCGTGGCTAACGACATGGCGACGCCGCAGACGAGCACGATCTGCCAGACGCCGGTGCCGAAGATCGTCTGGAAGAGATCGCCCACCGCAACGCCGACGGCGACGCCGATCGCGACCTCCACCGCCCGCCGCATCCGTTGGCCAAAGCTGATCCCCAACGTGATGATCACGGCCACCGGAGCGAAGAACGGCAGCTGATGTCCGATCAGGTGGTGCGCGACGAACCAGGCCAGACCGGCGGTCAACGCCGTCTGGGTGATCATGAACGACCGCCCCTGGAGCCGGTCGACCCGGCGTACGGCCGAGGCCCGGCTCCGGCGTACGGTCCGCTCGCTCAGATCGAACGCGCGGAGCTTCATCTGCTGGATCGAGCGACCGGGCTCCATGGGTCCATGATCGGCCAAGGTTTCGCTGAGAGCTTGCGGGGGCGTGCCCGCCGCCTCAAGCCGTTCGGCAGACTGGTCGATCGTGAACTCACCGATCAATGTCACCGTATGGGGCGAAAACTTCCACGAAAACTCCGAACGCGACCGGGCCGGAATGGCCGAGCGCTATCCGGACGGCATGCACGGCGCCATCGCCGCCGGCCTCATCGAAGTGCTCGGTGACGCGGTCGTGGTCCGCACCGCCACCCAGGACCAGCCCGAACACGGCCTGACTGAGGAGGTCCTCGACCGCACCGACGTGCTCACCTGGTGGGGCCACGCCACCCACGGCGCGGTCGATGACGCGGTCGTCGAGCGCGTCCAGCGCCGGGTGCTCGGCGGCATGGGCCTGCTGGTCCTGCACTCCGCCCACTTCTCCAAGATCTTCATCAAGCTGATGGGCACGACCTGCTCGCTGGCCTGGCGCAACTCGGCCGACACCGAGCTGGTCTGGAATGTCTCCCCGTCGCATCCGATCAGCCAGGGCGTACCCCAGCCGATCGTCATCGACGAGCAGGAGATGTACGGCGAGTACTTCGACATCCCGGCTCCGGACGAGCAGGTCTTCCTGTCGACCTTCAGCGGGGGAGAGGTCTTCCGCTCGGGCTGTTGCTGGCGCCGGGGCAAGGGCAAGATCTTCTACTTCTCACCCGGTGATCAGGAATATCCGGTCTACCACCATCCCGACATCAAGCGGGTGCTGGCCAACGCCGTGCAGTGGGCCGAGCCCGATCAGGTCGCCGACTTCGTGCCACCGGCCGTGGTCAACGAGCCCGCCCCGTTCTTCACGGGTCGTCGGGTCGAAGACCGGGTTTCTAGATGAGCAACGAAAATCTCCGTGCCGGGGTGATCGGCCTCGGCTGGGCCGGACAGCAGCACATGGCCGCGTACGCGGCCGGTCAGGGTGTTGATCTGGTCGCGCTGGCCGGTATGGAAGAGGATGCGCTGCAGCAGCTGGGTGATCATTACGGCGTCGCCGAAGAGCACCGCTATCGCGACTGGCAGCAGCTGGTTGATCATGGTCAGCTCGATGTCGTGAGCATCGCCACGCCGACCACGCTGCACGCTCCGGTCGCGGTCGCCGCCCTCGATGCCGGCCTGCACGTGCTGTCGGAGAAGCCGATGGCCGAGAACGGACCGACCGCGCAGTTGATGGTCGACGCGGCCGAGCGCAACGACCGGGTGCTCGACGTGTCGTTCAATCATCGGCGTCGCGGCGAGGTGCAGGTGCTGAAGAAGATCATCGACGACGGCGTCCTCGGGCACATCTACTACGCCAAGGCCGGCTGGCTGCGGCGTGAGGGCATCCCCGGGCTCGGCAGCTGGTTCACCCGGCAGTCGACTTCCGGTGGCGGACCGCTGATGGACATCGGCGTGCACATGCTCGACATGGCGCTGCACGTGATCGGCGAGCCCCAGGTCACGGCGGCGACCGCGGCGACCTACGCGGAGTTCGGCCCGCGGGGCCGGGGCAGCTCGGTGGCGGCCACCATGCGCAAGACCGGCGTCCAGGAGGGTGCCTTCGACGTCGAAGACCTGTCGACGGCCTTCCTGCGCCTCGACGGCGGCGGCACCCTGCTGCTGGAGTCGAGCTGGGCCCAGTGGATTCCCAAGGACCTCTGCTACGTCACGGTCTATGGCTCCGATGGTGGGGCGAGCATCGAGTGGGGTGCGCCGGATGACCCGATCCGCACCCTGGATGTCTGGACCGAGACGGCGGGGCTGCCGGCCACCCTGCATCCGGCCATTCCGGCCGACGGCAAACATGAAGCGTGCGTCTGGGACTTCCTGGCCAAGGTGCGTTCCGGCGACTACACCAATCACCGCGGCCACGAGGCGATGGCCCGAGCGACGGTCGTCGACGCGTGCTATGCCTCGGCGGCGAAAGGCGCAGAGGTCACCCTTGAGCGGTGAGGGAGCCGAGACCTCGACGAGTGGGTGAGGCTTTCGGACAAAAGGCGGCGTCCCTGAGCCTCACCCGTCACACTGGTCTCAACAATTTCTTCTTTCACCCTGGCGTGTTGCCCTTGACATGATGCACAGTGTGGCTACTTCCCAACGAATGGATGGTCATGTCTTCCCCGACGCGCCCTTCCACCCTCGTCCGGAGCTGCGCGGGGCGGCTGGTCGGTGCCGGGGTGGCTCTTGTCACCATCGCAATGTCGTGCGTGCTGGCCATCCCGCCGGCTCACGCCGACTCCTCCGTGACCCCGAGTTCGGGGCACTTCACCATCAAGGGCGCTGGCTTCGGCCACGGCTGGGGCATGTCCCAGTACGGCGCCTACGGTGCGGCCCGGAAGGGCCTGAACTGGAAACAGATCCTCAACTTCTACTACCGCGACACCACCCGGACCGAGATGGCGGCGGGCAGCACGATCCGGGTCCGGATCAGCGCCGACACCGACGGCAGCCTGCGGGTGCTGCCGATCCGCGGCCTGCGGGTCTCCGACAGTTCCGGCCACAGCTTCACCGTGCCGACCGGCACGCGCTACCGCTCCTGGCGGATCGCCCGTTCCGGGACCGGCAACCAGCTGAGCTATCGGAACAGCAGCGGCAATGACGTCAACGTCGCGACCGGCCTGTCGGCGAGCACCTGGAAGTTCTCCAGCGCGGAGAAGATGATCAACCTGGTGATCTCCAACGGCTCGGTGCGCGGCTACCGCGGCTCGATGATCTTGGTCAAGTACGGCAGCACCGGCCGGACGGTCAACCGGGTCAAGATGGAGGACTACGTCAAGGGCGTGGTCGCCGCCGAGATGCCGACCTCGTGGGCCGCCGATGCCGTCCGGGCCCAGACCGTCGCCGCCCGCTCATACGCGGTGCGGTTGCGTGAATACTCGAACTACGACGGCTATCACATCTGCGACACCACGGCCTGCCAGGTGTACGGCGGGATCGGCCGGGAGACCAGCGCCGGCAACGCGGCCACCGATGCCACCGCCCGGGTGATCCTGACCTACGGCGGCAAGGTCGCGCTGACCCAGTTCGCCTCGTCGAACGGCGGGCACACCGCGCGTGGCGACTACCCCTACCTCTACGCCCACCCGGATCCCTACGACAGCGTGATCGTCTCGCAGAAGTGGACCCGCACGATCAGCACCAGCGCGGTCCACAAGGCCTGGCCGTCGGTCGGCACCGTGCGCAAGCTCAAGATCACCTCGCGCGACGGCGAAGGCGCCTGGGGCGGTCGGGTGAAGTCGATCCAGATCATCGGCAGCAAGCGCACGGTCACCGTCTCCGGGTCCACCTTCCAGTGGCGCTTCGGCATGCGGTCCAACCTGTACACGGTCGCGCACTGACCTCTTCATGATCAGCGGTTTCGAGCTCGGGCACCACACGGCCGACGGTGACGGCTGGCTGACCGGGACCACGGTCGTGCTCGCCCGGGCCGGGGCGGTCGGTGGGGTCGATGTCCGCGGTGGCGGCCCCGGCACCCGGGAGACCGATCTGCTCGCCCCGACGGCGATGGTCGAGCGCGTGCATGCGGTCGTGCTGACCGGCGGCAGTGCCTACGGGCTGGCCGCGGCCGACGGCGTGATGGCCGGTCTCGAGGAAGCCGGCATCGGCTTCCCGGTCGGTCTGGAGCCGGGCGAGATCGTGCCCATCGTGCCGGCGGCGGTGATCTTCGACCTCGGGCGCGGCGGGGTGTTCGGCCACCGGCCGACCGCTGAATTCGGCCGGCGGGCGCTGGCAGCGGCATCGCCGGAGCGACCACGGAGCGGCACGGTCGGCGCCGGCACCGGAGCCGTGTGCGGCGGGATCAAAGGCGGTTTCGGGTACGCCGAGCGCAGCGGTCCGGCCGGGGTCGGCATTGGCCGCCGCCGTCGTGGTGAACGCCACCGGATCCGCGGTTGACCCGGCTACCGGTCGGTTGTGGGCCGATCCTGAAGGTCGGCTGCCGGCCCCGATCCCCGACGAATCGGCCCTCCTGGCGGCGGCGTACGCCACGGCTCAGCCGTCGCTGGCGACCACCATCGGCGTGGTCCTGACCGATGCAACCCTGACCAAGGCCCAGGCCACCAAGGTGGCGGCCGTGGCCCATGACGGCATGGCCCGGGCGATCCGGCCGCTGCATTCGATGCTCGACGGCGACACGGTGTTCTGTCTGGCCTCCGGCTCCCAACCAGTCGCCACGGAGCCGTACGCGGCCCTGATGCAATTCAACGCGCTGCTGGCTGCGGCCGCCGAGGTGTTCAGCGACGCCTGTCTGGATGCCATGGTCTCGGCGCAGGGTCGCGGGCCGTGGCGCAGCTATCGTGAGCTCGCCCCATCGGTCTTCGCGGACTGAGATATTCCGGGCCCGATCAGCGGTCCTTCCTACACTGAGGCTGCATCGCAACCACAGATGAGGACTCATGAAGGCGCTACTGCTGGAGAACATCCACCCCGAGGGTGTCCGGTTGCTCACCGAACACGGCATCGACGTCGAGCTCGTCAAGGGCGCCATGGACGAAGCCGAGCTGATCTCGGCCCTCGAGGGTGTGCAACTGCTCGGCATCCGGTCGAAGACCAACGTCACCCGCGCGGTGTTCGACGCGGCGCCCGACCTGATGGCCGTCGGCGCCTTCTGCATCGGCACCAACCAGATCGACCTCGCGTACGCGGCCCAGCTCGGCACGGCGGTCTTCAACTCGCCGTTCTCCAACACCCGCAGCGTGGTCGAGCTGGCCATCGCCGAGATCATCGCGATGGCCCGGCATCTCACCGACAAGAACGCGCTGATGCACGCCGGGGTCTGGGACAAGTCGGCCAAGGGCGCCCACGAGGTCCGCGGCCGCACGCTCGGCATCGTCGGCTACGGCAACATCGGCAGCCAGCTGTCGGTGATCGCCGAGGCGCTGGGCATGCGGGTCTACTTCTACGACGTCGCCGACAAGCTCGCGCTGGGCAACGCTCGCCGCTGCCAGACGCTGGACGAGCTGCTCGAGGTATCGGAGACGGTCACCCTGCACGTCGACGGCCGGGCCGGGAACGCCGGGCCTGTTCGGGGCGGAGCAGTTTGCCAGGATGCGGCCGCGCAGCCTGTTCCTCAATCTCTGCCGGGGGATCGTGGTTGATCATGAATCCCTGCGTGAGCACCTGCTGTCGGGACACATCGCCGGCGCCGCCTTGGACGTCTTCGCCGCGGAGCCCAAGACGGCCGGGGATCCCTTTGTCTCAAGCCTGCAAGGGATCCCGAACGTGATCTTGACCCCGCACGTGGGCGGGTCGACCGAAGAGGCGCAGCAGGACATCGGCTTGTTCGTGGCCGGAAAGCTCCGGGACTTCGCGCTCGGTGGCAATACCTCGATGTCGGTCAACATGCCGCAGGTGCAGACCGACGTCAGCTCCGGTCGGGCGCGGATCCTGCACGTCCACCACAACGTGCCCGGGGTGCTGGCCACGGTCAACGGGGTGCTGGCCAACTTCGGGGTGAACATCGAGGGCCAGGTGCTCTCGACCCGGGGCGAGCTGGGCTATGTGGTCACCGACATTGCCGCTGGCTTGACCGTCGAGCTGATCGACAAGCTGGAGAGCCTGCCCGAGACCGTTCGGCTCCGCGTCCTCGGTTGATTCAGCCAATTGCGCTTTAAAAGTGCTTTTGAGCTGTTAAAGTCAGCTGTAACGCACATTCAAGGGTGAGGTGACCGTGCCGAAGACCCACACGTACACCCCCCGGACCCGGCACGGCCTCCAGCTGCTCGGGCTGGAGATCGCCCGGGCCCGGCGTGAGCGGCGGCTGACCATCATCGAGCTGGCCGAACGGGCCGGGGTCTCGCGCGTCACCGTCAGCGCGGTCGAGTCGGGATCGCCCACCGTCGCCATCGGCACCGTCTTCGAGTTGGCCACGATTCTCGGGCTGGATCTCTTCGGCGCGGAGGCACAAGTGGTCGACGCCTTGGCCCGAAGCCGCGACCGACTTGCCCTGTTGCCGAGCCGGGTCCGGGAACCGTTGGCACCGGTCGATGACAACTTCTGAGGCCTACGTCTGGGTGTGGCTCCCGGAAGCGAGCGAGCCGGTTGTCGCCGGTCGGCTCGAGGCGGTCGGGAAGCTGGTGACGTTCGTCTACGGGAGGTCCTATCTCGAGCGACCGGACGCCATCTCGCTGTATCTGCCCGAGCTGCCCCTCCGATCGGGACGCATCGAGCCAGGCGACGGATTGAGCGTCGCCGGGTGCATCAAGGACGCGGGACCCGACGCGTGGGGACAGCGAGTGATCCTCGCTCGCCACCGAGGGCACCTTGATCGAAGCAGCGATACCGGCGATCTGTCGCTCCTGACCTATCTGCTGGAGTCAGGATCTGACCGCATCGGTGGACTGGACTTCCAGACCAGCCCGACGACCTATGCTGATCGACGACGGATCGCGCAAACTCATCGCCAAGCTCTCCTCCGCGACCGATCCCTATCCGGTGGTGAAAGCCGAAGGTGTCGCCATGGAACTCGCCCGGCGCGTCGGCATCGACGTACCGCACACCGAGGTGACGAGCAGTCTCGGCCGTGACGTCCTGCTCGTCCAGCGTTTCGACCGTCCAGACGCTGCGAGTCGGCGTCGGATCCTGGTCTCCGCGCTGACCCTGCTCGGGCTGGACGAGATGCTGGGGCGCTACGCCAGCTACCCAGATCTGGCCGATCAGGTCCGTCAGCGATTCCGTGCGCCCTCGGCGACGCTCAAAGAGTTGTTCGCGCGGATCGTCTTCAATGTCTGCGTCGGCAATACCGATGATCACGCCCGCAACCACGCCGCCTTCTGGGATGGCTCAGAGCTCACGTTGACTCCCGCGTACGATCTCTGTCCCCAGCTTCGATCCGGGACTGAGGCTAATCAGGCGATGGCCATCGGCCGCAACGGCGAACGGGCCAGCCGGCTGTCAGTCTGCCGGGACGCGTCCGAGATCTATCTGCTGAGCCGACGCCAGGCCGACGAGATCATCGAGCATCAGCTGACCGTGATCCACGAGCAGTGGAATGCGGCAGCCGATTCCGCGAAGCTCACCACACCGCAGAAGAAGCAGCTGTGGGGACGGCAGATCTTGAACCCTTATTCGGATTCCTGACCGTCCGTTGCTACGGGGTGGCCGTCGCCGCACGTTCGATGAGCGCGGGCAACCAGTCCGGTGTACGCGGGTCGAGGCGCAGCTCGGCGAGGCTCCACCAGTCGAGGGCGGTCAGCTCGTCGGAGCGGACCGCCGGTTCGGCTCCCGCCGGGGCGTCGGCGACAAAGGTCACGGTCACTTGTTGATCATGGTCGCCGGCTAGGAACAGGTCCGAGGACAGATAGCGCAGCGCTACGTCGGTCAGATCCAGCCCGGTCTCCTCCACGACCTCGCGGCGCGCCGTGGTCTCGAGGACATCCGCGGTCGCCTCGTCGCTCTCGACGTGCCCACCGATCAGTCCGATCGCGCCCGGCGCATACTCGACCGTTGGCGATCGGACGCTGAGCAGCCAGCGATCGCCGCGGCGTACCAGGACGCACGCGGTGACCGTGAACCGCGGCCGCGACACCCGATCAGCGGTTGCGCTTGATGATCTTGATGACCGCGAAGGCCAAGATGGCGATCACGGCCAGCGCCGGACCGAAGCGCTTCAGCAGCACCGGGCCGATGGTCGCGAAGACGTCGAAGTCAGGCTGCGACAGATCGCGGGGCGGGGTGAACTTCGGCGGTCCGGCGGGCTGGATCGGTTCGGCCGGACGTTGAGCCGGCGGGTCCTCGCCCACGTCCGACGCGTCACCGTCGGTCTCCTCGGGCACCGCGCCCAACTCGATCGTCTGCTCCGACGCGCTCTCCGCGAAATCGTCGGCTTGATCCTCGGCGGGAGGCTCCTCGCCTAGCCCCTCGGTGAACCGCCCGGACACGCAGTTGACGAACTGGTCGAGGAGTTTGTCGCTGATGTCGGAGATGACGCCCCGGCCGAACTGGGCCGGCTTGCCGGTGATGGCCAGATCGGTCACCACCTCGACATCGGTCTGGTCGCCGTTCTCGTGGAACGAGGCGGTGACGGTCGCGGTCGCTGTACCGTTGCCGCGCTTGTCCTTGCCGCGGGCCTCGATCACCACGCGGCGGGCGTCGCCGTCGCGCTCGGCGTAGGTCCCGGATCCGTTGTAGACCAAGGCGATCGGGCCCAGTTTGATCTTGACCGACCCGGAGAAATCGTCACCGTCGATGTTGGTGATCGTCGCCCCGGGAAAGCAGGGCGCGAGCGCCTCCAAGTTGTTGAAGGCGCGCCACGCCTCCTCGACCGACGCCGGAACGCTGAAGCGGTGAGTCAGATCCATGGGGTCATTCTGGCCTGGCCGCGGCGAGCACCGCGCGCCGCCCCAAGATCGACACCAGATGGGTGCGGTACTCGGGGTCGCCATTGATATCGGTCGGCGGATGGGTGCCGTCGGCAATGCTGGTCAACGCCGCGGCCACGGCGTCGGGGGTCGGTTCGACTCCCTGCAGCGCCTGCTCGGCACTCCGGGCCCGGATGGGGGTGGCGCCCATGTTGGTCAGGGCGATCCTGGCCTCGGCGATGACCCCGCCTTCGGTCCGAACGGTGGCGGCCACGCCCGCGATGGCCCACTGATGAGCCACCCGGACGAACTTCTCGTACGCCGCCCCCCAGCCGGTGTGCTTGGGCACCCGCACCTCGACGAGGATCTCGTCCTCACCGATCGCGGTGGTGAAAAGATCTTGGAAGAAGTCCGCCGCCGGCACGGTCCGCCGACCAGCCGGGCCCATGATCACGAACTCGGCGTCCAGCGCCAGGGCCGGTGCCGGGAGATCGCTGGCCGGATCCGCGTGGGCGCACGCGCCGCCGAAGGTGCCGCGGTGGCGGACCTGCGGATCGGCGACGGTCTCCACGCACCGGGTGATCAGCGCCGCGTGCTCGGCGATCAGCGGATCGCGGGACACGTCGAAATGCGTAGTCATCGCGCCAATGACGATGGCGTCGCCGTCGTCGCGGACCCCCTTGAGGGAGTCGATCTTGGCCAGATCGATGACCAACTCGGGGGCGGCGAGCCGGAGCTTCAGCACCGGCAGCAGGCTCTGGCCGCCGGCGATGATCTTAGCGTCGTCACCGGCCTCACCGAGGAGCCGGAGCGCCTCGTCGAGGTCGGTGGGGGCGCGGTAGTCGAACGCGGCGGGGATCATCGGTCGGCTCCTTCCGTGCCATCCGCGATGCCGGCACCGGGCTCGGTCTCGCTTCGTCGAAGTGCGGCTGTTTGACCGCGGGAGTTGCCGAATCATCGCGCACTTCCGTGTGTTCTTGCGCGCGCGGCGGGGGTCCAAGGGGGTCGCCCCCCTTGCTGGCTATGTGCAGGGCTTTCCAGACCCGCATGGGGGTGCAGGGCATCTCGATGTCGACGACCCCGAATTGCCGCACGGCATCCAGGATCGCGTTGACGATGGCCGGCGTCGAGGCGATGGTGCCGGCCTCGCCGACCCCCTTCACCCCAAGATCATTGGTCACCGAGGGCGTCTCGGTCCGATCGGTGTCGAAGTCGATCAGGTCGGCGGCCGTCGGCACCAGATAGTCGACGAACGACCCTGTGGTCAGGGTGCCGTTCTCGTCGTACACCGCCTCTTCGAACAGGGCCTGCGAGATGCCCTGGACCAGACCGCCGTGCACCTGGCCCTCGACGATCATCGGGTTGACGACCTTGCCGATGTCGTCGACGCAGACATACTTCCTGATCTTGATGCCGCCGGTCTCGGTGTCGACCTCCAGGGCCGCGAGGTGGGTGCCGTGCGGGAACGAGAAGTTGATCGGATCGAAGGCGGCATCGCAGTCCAGATTGGGCTCGACGCCGTCGGGCAGATCGTGGGCCGCGAAGGTGGCGAAGGCGATCTCGCCGAGACTCTTGCCCTGATCGGTGCCCTTGACCTGGAACTGTCCCGCCTTGAACTCGATGTCGTCGACGCTCGCCTCGAGCAGATGAGCCGCGATCGGCTTGGCCTTCTCGACCACCTTCTGCGCGGCCTTGATCACGGCCATGCCGCCGACCACCAACGACCGTGAGCCGTACGTGTCCAGGCCGCGTTGCGAGATCTGGGTATCCCCGTGCAGCACCTCGACGTCCTCGAACGCGACGCCCAACTGATCGGCGACGATCTGGCTCCAGGCCGTCTCGTGACCCTGCCCGTGCGGGCTGATACCGATCACCACTTCGATCTTGCCGGTCGGCAGCACCCGGACCTGCGCGTGTTCCCAGCCGCCCCCGGCGTAACTCAGGGCGCCGAGCACCCGGGACGGCGCCAGACCGCACATCTCGGTGAAGGTGGAGACGCCGATCCCGAGCTGAACGGGATCCTTGCTGGCCCGGCGTTCGGCCTGTTCGGCTCGCAGCGCGTCGTAGCCGAACATCTCCTTGGCCTTGGCGGTGGCGGCCTCGTAGTTGCCGGTGTCGTACTCCATCCCGGCGACCGTGCTGAACGGGAACTCGTCGTGAGTGATCCAGTTCTTCTCGCGGAGGACCAGCGGATCCATCCCCAGCTCATCGGCCAGCTCGTCCATCAGTCGCTCGATGGCGAACGTCGCCTCCGGCCGTCCGGCGCCGCGGTAGGCGTCGGTCCAGGCCTTGTTGGTGAACACGTTGGTGCACTCGAAGCGGTAACCGGCGAACTTGTAGATGGAGTTGAACATGAACGCCCCGAGCACCGGGATGCCGGACGTGACCAGGCCGAGGTAGGACCCCATGTCGGCCAGCAGGTCGACGTGCAACCCGGTGACGATGCCTTCCTTGGTGGCCGCCAGGGTGAGTCGCTGGATCTGATCGCGACCGTGATGGGCCGCCAGCAACGACTCGCTGCGGGTCTCGGTGTACTTGATCGGCTTGCCGAGCTTCTTGGCGATGACAAAGGTGGCGATCTCCTCCGGTGTCACCTGGAGCTTGCCGCCGAAACCGCCGCCGACGTCGGGGGCGATGACCCGGACCTTGGACTCCGGGGTGTTGGTGACCAGCGCGGTGAACAGCCGCAGGAAGTGCGGCACCTGGGTCGCCGACCACATGACGAACTGCTCGCCGGTCGGGTCGACCACGGTGGACCGCGGCTCCATGAAAGCCGGGATCAGCCGCTGCTGACGGAACGTCCGCTCGATGACCACGCCGTCTTCTCGCGCCTTGGCGATCTCGTCGGCCGCGTCGGTGCCGGTGCCGGCCTGGGCCGAGTCGTAGACCCAGTGGGCGGAGACGTTCGTGCCGAGACTGTCGTGCGCGTACGGGGCTCCGGCGGCCGCGGCCTCCAGGTCCAGGACCACCGGGAGGTCCTCGTACTCGACGTCGACGAGCTCGGTGGCGTCGCGGGCGGCGGCGGCGCTGCGGGCGACCACGACGGCGACGATCTCACCGGCGAAATGCACCTCGTCGATCGCGACCGCTTTGTGCTCGGGCGCCTTCTGGTCCGGGGTGATCGGCCAGGCACACGGCAGTCCGCCGGCCAGATCCGCGAGATCGGCTCCGGTGTAGACCGCGCGTACGCCGGGCGAGGCCTGGGCTTCGCTGACGTCGATCGAGGTGATCTTGGCGTGGGCGAACGGGCTGCGGACCATGCCGAGGTACAGCATGCCCGGCAGCACGAAGTTGTCGGTGTAGCGGGAGCGGCCGGTGATCAGCCGCTGGTCCTCCTTGCGCAGCCGGGCCTTGCCGACCTCCTGGACGACCTCGGGACGCTCGTCGGTGACCGTCATCGGGCACTCCCGGCGGCCTGGCGGACGGCTCGGACGATGTTCTGGTAGCCGGTGCAGCGGCAGAGATTGCCCTCGAGCCCTTCGCGGATCTCGGTGTCGGTCGGATCCGGGTTGTCCTGCAGCAGGGCGACGGATTGCATGATCATGCCCGGCGTACAGAATCCGCATTGCAACGCATGACACTCGTGGAAGGCCTGCTGCATCGGGTGCAGACCGTCCTCGCCCGCGAGCCCTTCGATGGTGGTCACCTCGCGGCCGTCGGCCTGGACGGCCAGCACGGTGCAGGACTTCACGCTGTCGCCGTCGAGATGCACGGTGCACGCGCCGCAGTTGGTGGTGTCGCAGCCGATGAGCGTCCCGGTCTTACCCAGGGTGTCGCGGAGATACTGCACGAGCAGGGTCCGAGGCTCAACCTCGTCGTCGTACGTGGTGCCGTCAACCGTTACCGAAATTCGCACGCGCGGGCTCGCTTTCCTTGTTGATAGTCGCCCGTGACCAGAGCAGCGCGGCTCGCTGGCGACGTCGCCAAGCCGTGATGGTCAATGTAACCCGGGTCACAACCGGCCCGTTGACTGAGGTGAACCTTCAATGGTGGATGCGGGTGTCGAGCTCGACCAGGGGTCGGCCCTGGCCGCCCCATTGCCGGCCGACGATCTCGGCGGCGATCGAGACCGCGGTCTCCTCGGGGGTACGCGCACCAAGGTCGAGTCCGATGGGCGAGGACAGCCGGGACAGCTCATCGTCGGTGAGCCCGGCGTCGCGCAGCCGGTGGATCCGATCGTCGTGGGTGCGCCGCGAACCCATCGCGCCGACGAACGCGACCTCGGGCAACCGGAGAGCGATCTCGAGCACCGGTACGTCGAACTTCGGATCGTGGGTGAGCACGCAGATGACCGTACGCACATCGATCCGGCCGGCCGCGACCTCCGCGGCCAGATAGCGGTGCGGCCAATCAACGATCACCTCGTCGGCCTCCGGGAACCGGCTCCGGGTGGCGAAAACCGGACGCGCGTCGCAGACCGTCACGACATAGCCGAGGAAGCTGCCGAGCCGGGCGACGGCCGCGGCGAAGTCGATGGCCCCGAAGACGATCATCCGCGGGCGCGGCGCGAAGCTCGCCACGAACACCCGCATCCCCTCGCCCCGCCGTTGACCGTCCGGGCCGTAGGTCAGCATCTCGCTGTGTCCGGAGGCCAGCAGCCCGCGTACGTCGTCGATCACCGCATGGTCAGCGCGCTCGCTGCCCAGTCCCGCGCTGGTCGGTTCGCTCTCGGGCCGGATGACGACCCGCCGGCCCAGCCAAGCCGGATCCGGATGCTCGACCACCGTGGCGACCGCGACCGGTCGACCGGCGTCGATGTCGGCGGCGATGTCACCCAGCTCCGGGAACGTCTCCTTCGAGACCTTCTCCACGAACACATCGAGAATGCCGCCGCAGGTCAGGCCCACGGCGAAGGCATCGTTGTCGCTCACGCCGTAGCGCTGAAGCACCGGATGTCCATCGTCGATCACCTCTTCGGCCAGCGCATAGACCGCCGACTCCACGCAGCCCCCGGAGACTGATCCGACGGCCGAGCCGTCCGGCCCGACCAGCATCGAGGCGCCGGGCTGTCGCGGCGCCGAACGCCAGGTGCCGACCACGGTCGCCAACCCGATCGTCGCGCCGGATCGCCACCAGGGCAGGAGTTCCGGCAGCACGTCACGCATCGGCGATCACCTCCAGCAGCTCGGCGAACGCGGCCATCGTGTGACCTGCCAGCAGCCGATCGAGGTAGGGCAGGCTGGCTTGGATGCCGCTCTGAATGGGAGCGTACCCCGGCTTGCCGCGATGCGGATTCATCCAGATGAGGGCATGGGCCAGCAGCCGCAGCTGCCGCAACTGGTCGCCGAGCAGGGCCGGATCGCCGCGCTCCCACCCGTCGCTGGCGATGACCACGATCGCCCCGCGGCCCGGCCCACGCCGGGCCCAGCGTCGGACGAAGGCCTCCACGACCTCACCGAGCCGGGTGCCGCCGGACCAGTCCGGCACGATCTGGCCGGCCGCCGCGATGGCCTCGTCGGGCTGCCGCAGTCTGAGGGCCGGAGTGATCCGGGTCAGCCGGGTGCCCAGGGTGAAGACCTCGACGTGTCGGGGGAGTGCGGTGACCATCCGATGGCCCAGCCGGAGCAGGGCGTCCGCGTACGGCTGCATGGATCCCGAGACGTCGACCAGCAGCACGATCCGGCGCGGCCTGGACGTCCGGCGTCGATACTGCAGCGCGGTGACTTCGCCACCGACCCGGAGCTGGGCACGGAGGGTTCGCCGCATGTCCAGGCCCCCGCGGTGGCTGGCCGCGTGTCGGAGGCTCCGGCGTCGTGGTGGCCGGACCGTCAGCCGCGCGAACAGCTGAGCCAGCTCCGTCCGTTCGCGCTCGGACAGCTTCGCGATGTCGCGATGGCGCAGCACCTCTGTTTGGCTGGCCTGGGCCGTCAGGGCCTCCTCGCCAACCGTCGCACCGATTCCGGTGTCCTCGGTCAGCGACGCCTGGGCCTGATCCGGCGCCGATTGACGGCTCCGGGCCGGGGGCGGCTCGGGCGCCGCGGTCTCGAACCAGGTGACAAAGGCGGCGTCGTACAGCTCATGATCATCCGGGGACGCGCACAAGGTGGCGCGGCCTGACCAGTAGACCGACTCCCGCCGGTGGGCTCCGGTCAGGCTGACCGCCTGCAGGAAGGCCTGGGTGCGGTCCGGGGTCACCGGCAGGCCGCCGTGCCGCAGGGCCGCGGTGAAGCCGACCAGCAGCTCGTCAACGCGGGGGACCGACATGATCAACTTGCGGCGATGATCTTGTCCAGCGCCCGGCGTACCCGCTCACCGTCTTCGCGGTATTTGATCACCGCGCCGAGGGTTTCCGCCGCGGCCGCGACATCAAGTCGATCATGACCGAGCTGGCCGAGTGCCTGCGCCCAGTCGAGACTCTCAGCCACCCCTGGCGGCTTGATCAAATCCTCGGATTCGCGCAGTCGTTGGACGGCGCCGGCCACCTGCGTCGCCAACTTCTCACCCACCTCGGGCAGTCGGCTCCGGATGATCTCGATCTCCCGGGCCAGCGAGGGATGATCGATCCAGTGGTAGAGACAGCGCCGTTTCAAGGCCTCATGGAGATCGCGGGTGCGGTTCGACGTCAAGATCACCATCGGTGGCGTCGCGGCGCGTACCTCGCCGTATTCGGGAATGCTGACGCTGTACGTGGACAGCACCTCCAGCAGGAAGGCCTCGAACTCGTCGTCCGCCCGGTCGATCTCGTCGATCAACAGGACTGCGTTCGGTGACTGCAAAGCCCGCAGGATCGGTCGCGCCAGGAGGAAGCGGCGGTCGAAGAGCGAGTGTTCCAGACCAGCCAGGTCATGGCCGTCGCCAGCGGCCTCGGCTGCTCGCAGGTGCAGGATCTGCCGATGGAAGTCCCAGTCGTAGAGGGCCTGGCTGGCCTCGATGCCCTCGTAGCACTGCAGCCGGATCAGTTCGGCGCCGGTGATCAGCGCCAGGGCCTCGGCCAGAGCGGTCTTGCCCGTGCCCGGCTCGCCCTCGAGCAGCAGTGGGCGGCCCATCTTCTGGGCCAGGAAGACGACGGTCGCGAGACCGTCACTCGGCAGATAGCCGGAGGTGCGGAGAGCGTCGCCGATCTCGGCCGGACTCTGATACGGCGCCATCACCGCCCCACCTCTCGACTCGTCGACGATCGGATCGTCGTCGGTGCGCCCCATTTCACACCATGGACCCCAAGCCGACGGCCATACCCTTCGACTCAGGCTCAGGGCACGAAGGCGGCTGACCCGTCGGCCAGGTCGTCGGAGGTTACGTTCGCTGAGCTTGTCGAAGCGCACCTCCGCTTGCGTGTTGATGTTGCCCTTCGACAGGCTCAGGGCACGAAGGCGGCTGACCCGTCCGCCAGGACGTCGGAGGCTACGTTCGCTGAGCTTGTCGAAGCGCACCTCCACTTGCGTGTTGATGTTGCCCTTCGACAGGCTCAGGGCACGAAACGGCCGACCTGCCATACGCAGGTAGAAGTCGCCCTTCGACTCAGGCTCAGGGATCGAAGCCTCCGACGCCTCAGCAAAGAGGCCTCGCCGAAACGTTCCCTGAGCCTGTCGAAGGGCACGTCAGCGGTGGGCCGATCGATCAGTCGTCGCGGTCCTGACCGGTGGCCAGGTCACCACACTCGACGTCGATCGCGGAGTGAGCAAAGAGATAGTCCTTCGCGCCCTGATCGCCGGACAGCTGAGCGGCGGCGGGCCGCAGATGATCATGCCCGAACAGCACGGGATGCCCGGGCCGGCCGCGGTAGGTGGCCCGCGCCAGCACCGAGGGCTCGGTGGCGAGCGCCCTGAGCCGGGCGATCACCGCGGCCGTGACATCGGGCAGATCAACGAGCAGCACCAGCGCCGCTGCGACCTCGGCAGCCGCTGCCGCCCGCAGTCCGGCCCGCAGCGAGGCGCCCATGCCGTCGGACCAGTCGGCGGCTTCGATGATCGTCAGGGAGTCGGTGATCACCGGCGGCCAGGCGTGGTCGTCGATGATCATCCGCGCCGCCGCCGCGCCACTACCGAGGACCACGATCACCGGGTCGCACCCGCCGTCGGACAAGACCATGATCGAACGGATCAGCCACGACGTGCCATCGGCGTCACGTTTGAGCGCCTTCGGTCCGCCGGCCCGTCGACCGGCGCCGGCGGCCAACAGGAGCCCGGCCACCGCTCGTGACGCTGAGTCCATGATTGGCATGGTCTCATGATCAACCGGGAGCACTCCGGCGTACGCGGGTCCGACCGGACATGGACACGGCGACCGTGTTGACGACGACGATGATCGCTATGCCGATCCACTCGTGCCGACCGAGCACCTGGTGCAGCAGCACCAGACCGGCCAGGGCAGCCAGCACCGGATTGATGCTCATGAGCACCCC
The DNA here is from genome assembly GCA_963731295.1 of uncultured Actinomycetota bacterium. Lineage (GTDB taxonomy): Bacteria > Actinomycetota > Actinomycetes > Propionibacteriales > Propionibacteriaceae > Microlunatus. Next base: position 716,617 of record CAVSUP010000001.1, on the reverse strand, counting down.
GAACAAGCGGGCCGGCAGCGTCCGCAGCACGATCAGATCCGCCGCGTACGGGACGACCGAGGACAGCAGTCCGGTGCCGACGGCCAGCAGCAAAGGCGCCGTGGTGATCCAGCCGTGGATGATCAAGATGATCAGCACCGGCAGGTAGCCCAGCGCCGACATCGACGTCGCGGCGGCCGGTCCCTGCAGACCGGGCAACCGGGCCCCGACCACCCGGTTCAGCAGGATGTAGGACGCCCAGCAGCCCGCGGCGAACAGCGCCAGTCCGATGCCGAGGTAGTCGCTGGTCGGGCCGGGCCGCACCAGCACGTAGACCCCGGCCCCGGCGCCCAACGCACACAGCAGCTCGATCCGGCCGCGCGATCCGGCCAGTGCCACGGCCAGCGGTCCGAGGAACTCCAACGTCACTGCCAACCCGAGTCCGATCCGGTCGATGGCCGTGTAGAGCGACAGGTTGACCACAGCGAAGACCGCGGCCAGCAACAGGGTGGGCCACCACTGGGACCAGCTGAAGCGCCAGAACTTCGGCCGAGCCACGGCGAGCAGCACGACAGCGGAGACGACCTGGCGGACGGCGACGACGCCGCTCGGGCCGATCGCCCCGAAGGCCTGGGCGCCGAGCGCGGCCCCGACCTGGCAACTGCTGCCGCTGCCGATCGAGATCAGGACGCCGCTCAGCTTCGAGCGGTCCCGGGGCGCGGACGCAACCGCGAGGCTCGCGATGGACGTGGTGGTGGTCACGATGGCCAGTGTTGATCAACTCAGCTCATACGAGAAATGAAGATCGCGATACTGCTATACGTTTAACGTATGGATCTGGAACTACGGCAGTTGCGGTCCTTCGTGGCCGTGATCGACGAGGGAACGTTCACCGATGCCGCGATCGCCCTCGGTCTCTCCCAGGCCTCGGTGTCGCGCGCGGTCGCGGCTCTGGAGTCGGTGCTCGGCGCCCGGCTGCTGCAGCGGAGCACCCGCCATGTCGCTCTGACGGTGACCGGGGCGCACGTCATCGAGCACGCCCGCCGGGTGCTGGACGAAGCCGCGGCCATCCAGCGCGTTGTCGATCACACGAGCCAGGAGCTCCGGGTCGGGTACGCCTGGTCGGCGCTGGGCCGGCACACCACCAAGGTCCAGCAGCGTTGGGCCGCCGAGCATCCTGACGCCCCGTTGTCGTTTGTCCACGCTTACCACCCGACCGCCGGACTTTCCGACGGCACGGCCGACATCGGCGTGGTGCGCCGGCCGCTGGACGACCGGCGCTTCGCCATCGCACTGGTCGGCGTCGAGCCGCGGTTCGCCACCCTGCCGACCAGTCACCCGCTCGCCCGGCGGCGCAGCATTTCGCTGGCCGATTTCCGGGGCGCGACGATCGCGGTCGATGCGTTGACCGGCACCACCACGGAAGACCTGTGGTCGGGTGACGCCCGGCCCGCCGGCACCCGACCGATCCATGGCGTCGATGAATTCCTGATCCAGGTCGCCGCCGGCCAGTCGATCGGCATCACGTCCGAGGGCACGGCCCGGCAGTATCCGCGGCCGGGGATCCGGTATCTGCCGGTCCGCGATGCTCCGCCGGTCCCGGTCTGGCTGGCCTGGTGGAAGGACGATCCGCCGGCCCGCTGCCAGGAGTTCGTCCGACTGGTCTGTGAGATGTACGCCGCCCCGGATGCCGCGGGCCGACGGCGCCCCGCGCGGCGCTGACCCGGCCGGACATGAGCCAACTGCTCAGCTGAGCGGGGCAAAGAGGTCGACGTGGTTGCCGTCGGGATCGCACACCGTTGCGTACCGCTGACCCCACACCGCATCGAAGGGATCGAGGTGACTGCGGGCGCGCGCAGCCACGAGGGAGCCATGGATCTGGCGCGAGAAGGCCAGGGTGGCGGGAAGATCCCGGGCCACCAGGCCGATGGCGTGTCAGGGCTTGAACGTTTCGGACCGGTTTCGCCGCGAAACCACCGTCGATCGTCAGCGCGGCATGCGGATCGTGGGCTCGGCGGCCTCCGTCCGCGCGGTCTCTGGATCGGCCGCGTCGCGGTCGGTATCGGGCTCGGCGTTGTCGGCGAGCCCGAGCTGATCCAGCACCGCATCGTGGAGCCGTCCGTTGGTCGCATACCCGCCCACGCCGAGCGGCCCGGTCTGGCCGGACAGATCGGTGAACCGGCCGCCGGCCTCGGTGACGATCACCGAGCAGGCGGCCATGTCGTGCAGCTCGAGCTCGGGCTCACAGGCGATGTCGACCCCGCCCTCGGCCAGCAGCATGTAGGACCAGAAGTCCCCGTACGCGCGGGTCCGCCAGCAGCTGCGCATCAGATCGACGAACTGCTGCCCCTGGCCGGCCTCCACCCACTCGGAGATCTCGGCATAGCTGAGTGAGGCGTCCTCGATCGCGCTGACCTCGGACACGTGGATCGGGGCGGCCGACATCAACGACTTGCCGGCGTACGCGCCGCCGTCGAGGCTGGCCCACCAACGACGGTTCAGGGCCGGCGCACTGACGACGCCGACCGCGACCTCGTCGTTGATCATCAACGCGATCAGGGTCGCCCAGACCGGCACGCCGCGGACGAAGTTCTTGGTGCCGTCGATGGGATCGACCACCCAGCGCCGGGGACCCCAGCCGGTGTCGGGCAGTTCCTCACCGTGGACGGCGTCGCGCGGCCGGGCCCGACCGAGCGTGCGGCGGATCGACTCCTCGACGGCCGTGTCGGCATCGGAGACCGGCGTCAGGTCCGGCTTCGCGGTGACATGGAGATCGAGGGCCTTGAAGCGGCTCATGGTGATCGAGTCGGCGTCATCGGCGAGCAGATGCGCCAGCCGCAGGTCATCGGTCAGACCGCGGTGGAGCGCATCGTCGGGCATCCCACCCGCCCGGTGCCGATCGTTGGATCTGGACTGGCTGCGGGATCTGGCGTCGGCGTCGGCGTCGGACATGGGCCTTACGCTACTGGCCCGAGTCGAGCATCCGGCGAAAAGACTCCAGCCGCGCCGTGGGTAGTTGGCCGCGCTCGACCGCCGCATCCAGTGCGCACTCCGGGGCGGTCGTCTCGTGGCTGCACCCACGCGGGCAGTCCTGGGTGATCACCGCCAGGTCATCGAAGGCGGCGATGATCCGATCGCGGCTGACATGGCTGAGGCCGAACGACCGGACGCCCGGGGTGTCGATCACCCAGCTGCCGTCGGGGGTCGGCTCGCTCTCGGGCAGCCGCAGGGCGATCGCCGACGTTGAGGTGTGACGGCCCCGCCCGGTGACCTCGTTGACCACCCCGATGGCGCGTTTCGCATCCGGGATCAGGGCGTTCACCAGGGTGGACTTGCCCACCCCGGAATGGCCGACGAACACGCTTCGCCGGCCGGCCAACCGGGCGCGGATCGCCGCCAGGTCCGCACCGGGCGAGATGGCTTCGACCGGCACGCCGAGCGGCTCGTAGTGGGCGATCAGTTCGGCCGGCGAAGCCAGATCGGCTTTGGTCAGGCAGAGCAGTGGAGCGATGTGGGCATCGAAGCCGGCGACCAGGATCCGGTCGATCATCCCGACCCGCGGCGGCGGATCGGCCAGCGCGGTGACGATCACCAGCTGGTCGGCATTCGCCACGATGGGACGCTCATAGGGATCGTCGTCATCGGCGGTCCGGCGCAGGACCGTCGTCCGATCCTCGACCCCGACGATCCGGGCCAGCGATCCTTCGTCGCCACTGGTGTCACCGACGATGCGCACTCGGTCGCCGACGATCACCCCGGTCCGGCCGAGCTGTCGGGCCTTCATCGCCGTCACCTCACGCCCGTCGATCAAGGTGCGGAACCGACCCCGATCCACGGTGATGATCATCCCGATCTCGGCGTCGGAGTAGTCGGGCCGGTCTTTGGTCCGTGGCCGGGTGTGGCGACGGGGCCGGTCGAAGCCTTCTTGATCATCAGTGCGCAACGCCCGCGACGTCACGGACGGGTCGCCTCGCTCGGCACCGAGTCGTTGATCATCTTCGCCCAGAGGGCGTCGAACTCCGGCATCGTCTTGGCCGTGCAGCCGATGTCGTCGAGCTCCATCTGCGGCACGTCGAGGCCGAGCAGTGCGCCCGCGTGGGCCATCCGATGATCGGCGTACGTCCGCCACACGGCGCCGCCGAGCAGCCGCGGATGGATCACCAACCCGTCGTCGGTCTGGCTGGCATGGGCGCCGACCCGGTTGAGCTCGGTCTCCAGAGCGGCCAGCCGGTCGGTCTCATGACCGCGGATGTGGCCGACGCCACGGAGGTGGCTGGTGTGATCGGCCAGCGCGGCGAGCGCGGCGACCACCGGCGTCAACTCGCTGGCCTCGTGCAGGTCAAGATCAACTCCGTGGAGGTGGTCGGTGCCCTGGACGACGAGACTCCCGTGGTCCAGGGCGACCCGGGCGCCGAACCGCTGCAGGATGTCCCGGATCTGATCACCCGGCTGATGGGTCGTGGCCGGCCAGTGGGGCACGGTGACCGTGCCGCCGGTGATCGCGGCCGCCGCCAGGAACGGGGCGGCATTGGACAGGTCAGGCTCGATGGTGATGTCGACGGCGGCGATCGGTCCGGGGGAGACCACCCAACGGTTGGGCTCGGCATCGTCGACCGCCACCCCGCGGTCCCGCAGCATGGCCACGGTCATGTCGATGTGCGGCAGCGACGGCACCTGCTTGCCGTCGTGGCGGATGTCGATGCCCTCGGCGTACCGGGCGCCGGCCAGCAGCAGTCCGCTGACGAACTGGCTCGACGCGGAGGCGTCGATGGTGACCACCCCGCCGCGCAGCGCCGGATCGCCGCGCAGCACGAAGGGCAGCCGGAGGGCCTGAGCTTCGACGGTGGCCCCGAGCGTGGACAGCGCGTCCAAGATCACGCCCATCGGACGGGCGTACGCCTGCTCGTCGCCGTCGAAGTGCACCGGACCGCCGGCCAGCGCCGCGACCGGTGGCACGAAGCGCATCACCGTGCCGGCCAAACCGCAGTCGATGGTGCCGCCGGCGGCGAACGTGGTCGGCGGTGTGACCACCCAACGACCGTCGGTCTCGGTGATCATCACGCCGAGGGCGCGCAACGCGTCGCGCATCAGCGTGGTGTCCCGGGCCTCGAGTCCGCCGGTGATCGTCGAGGGTCCGTCGGCCAGGGCGGCGAGGATCAGCGCACGGTTGGTCTCCGACTTCGACCCGGGGATCGGCACGGTCGCGACGATCGGCGCCGGCGCGAGCGGCGCACGCCACCGCTGGGCCGGTCGAGTGGATTCAGGCACGCCCCGCATCCTGACAACAAGTCTGCGGAAGAAAAATGGGAGTCAGTTCTCGCCGAGGGAGATGTTCTTGCGGACCTTCTTGGCCTGCTTACCCGCCGACTTGAGCTGCTTGCGGCCTTCCTTCTGCGCGACCTTGGCCGCCTCGCGGGCCTGCTCGGCCTGCTCGGCCGCGAACTTCTTGGCGGCTTTCAGCTGCTTGGGGGCGTCCTTCTTGGCCTGCTTCGCGGCTTTGGCCGCGAGCTTCTGCGCTTCCTCGAGTTGCTTGGCCGCCTGCTTGCGCGCCTTCCGGGACGAGGCGACCACCGCGCCGACCAGGGCGGCCCCACCGGCCACCGCGTTGTCGGCGAGATCGCCGGCGGTCGTCGCCGAGGTGCGGCGAGCTCTTGGTCAGCTTCTTCGCCGCCTTGCGGGTGTCCTTGGCCAAGGTCTGACTACCCTTCTGTGCGCGCCAGGCGATTCCCGGCTGGCCTTCGGTGTCGCGCGAAGCGAGCAGGACGCCGCCGAGCAGGCTGACGTTCTTCAGGAAGTGGGTCCGGCTTGCGGCCTTGGCTTCCGGATCGCTCTCGCTCCAGAACGGATACTTGGCGATGGTGCTCGGCACCAGGGAGCCGGCCAGCAGGAGGGCGCCGAGCCGGCGGCCCTTGCCGGTGGCCAGCGCGAGCCCGCCGACGATCTGCGCGCCGCCGTTGAGCCGGACCAGTGACTTGGCGTCCTCCGGGATATAGGTGGCCACCTGAGCCGGCGCGTACTGCTTGACCAGCGGCACGAAGCGATCGGCGAGCGGTTCGGCGACGGGGACCAGCGCCTCGGGGTCGCGTACGGCTTTGATGCCGGAGGCGATGAAGTACGAGGCAAGCATGGTCCTGGCAACGGCACGCGACAAGGTCATGGGTCATTCCTACCGTGCCGGATGGGCCAGGCCAACACCAACCCACCGACAGAGTCTCAGAACACCAGGGTGCGACCCTCGTCCCGAACCTGGTCTGCGGTGTACGCGATGCCGTCCGCCTTCAACCCATTCGGGTCCAGCAGTGTGAGGAGCCCCCCGTTGTTGCCGAGCTGCACCGGGGCCGTGACCGGGAGCCGCAGCGCGTCGCCGGGCAGGATCGTGCCGGCCGGCAGGGCCATCACTCGCTGCTGGCGATCGACCAGCGTCCAGCCGGTGAGCTCGATGGGATCGATGCCGGGATTGATCAGGGTCACGGTCTCTGCTTCCGGCGCGGGTCCGACCGGATTGACCAGTGCGGCCACGATCCGCAGCCGATGGTCGGGCTCGGTGCCGCCGGGCCCTCCGAGCTCGTCGAGCGTGTGCCCGGTGACGTCATCGGTATGCCATTTCTGACCCTGAAAGGCCAGGAAGATCGCCACCCATTGGTCCGCCGCCGCTTCTGCCGGCGGAAAATGCAGGAGGAGTCCGCCGTCCTGCCAGACACCGTCGTCGCGGACGAACTCCCCGCTGTTGCCCTGATTCATGTGGATGTCGTGGATGCCGTTGCCGGGCTGGAAGCCGAAGACCTGATCGGGCTTCGAGGCTTCGGGCCCCCACCGTTCGCCGAACGCGTACACCCGAGCGGCCGGGTCGGCAGCGGCGCGGTCGACGTAGTGCGCCAGCTTGTCGGCCAGATCGTTGTCCGGACCCGGGAGGGTGGCCGGCATCACCTGGAGGTCGGTCCGATCGAAGAGGTTGCCGCGAATGAAGTCGAGCGCGACTCCGGCCGGGGCGTTGGGCACCACGCTTACCCCGTCCGGCAGGGCCGGAAGCTGGGCCAGTAGGGGATGGCTGAAGTGCTCGTCGGCGTAGTACAGCAGCTCCGAAGGGCTTTCCTTCGACAGCACGTTCACGGCGATCCGGTAGTCGACCGAGGCGGCCCGGACGTGGATCTGGAAGTGGGGCGTGTTATGGCCGCCCTCGGCTCGGCTGCCGACGACCTGCCCGGCGAGTACGCAGTAGTTCTTGAGCGGCACGGTCGTCTCCTTCAGTTGCTGGTTTCGCTAGAGAAGTTTCGCTAAGAAGAGGGACTGTCAGTCGCCGCAGATACGCTCGCCGGTATGTGCGGACGCTATGCGACCTCGGCCCGCCACGAGGAGCTCGCCGAGGACTTCGCGGTCGACGACCTCTTCGACGGGCTGCCCGAGCCGGATTACAACGTGGCCCCGACGGTGGCGGTGCCGGCCATCTTCGAGCGCAAGGTCAAAGACACCGGCGAGGTACGTCGCCGGCTGGCCCCGCTCACCTGGGGATTGGTGCCGTCGTGGGCGAAGGATGCCTCGATCGGCTCCCGGATGATCAACGCCCGGCTCGAGACCGTGGCCGAGAAGCCGGCCTTCCGGCGCGCCTTCGCGGCCCGCCGCTGTCTGCTGCCCGCTGACGGCTTCTACGAGTGGTACAACCCGGATCCGACCGCGACCGGTCGCGGCCAGGCACAACCGAAGAACACGACCAAACCGAAGAAGCAGCCGTTCTTCATCCACCGGGCCGACGGCGGCCTGCTGGTGATGGCCGGCATCTACGAGATCTGGCGCGATCCGACCAAGGACCGCGACGACGACTCGGCCTGGCTGCGCACCTGCTCGGTGATCACCACCGAAGCCACCGATGCCGCCGGGCACATCCATGATCGGATGCCGATGATCATCCGGCGAGAGGCGATCGATGCCTGGCTCGACCCAACCCTCACCGATTCGGAGCAGGCGCTGCGGCTCCTCGCGGTCACCGAGGCCGACGCGCTGGAGGCGTACGCGGTGTCCACCGACGTCAACCGTGTGCAGAACAACAACCCTTCGCTCAAGGAGCCGATCGCCTACGAGCCGGATCGGGAGGATCCGGGGCCGCAGGACACGCTGCTGTGACGTCGGAGATCATCGCGGTCGACACTCCACAGGGGCCTGGCCGGTTCTTCGTCGACGCGGCCACAGAGACGTCGGCCCTGGTGATCCTTGGACACGGTGCGGGTGGGGGAGTGACGGCGACCGACCTCGAGTTGCTGGCTCGACGCCTTCCGGAGGCGGGCGTCACCGTCGTTCGGTTCGAGCAGCCGTGGCGTACGGCCGGCCGCAAGGTCGCCGTGCCGCCCCCGAAGCTTGACGAGGCCTGGCTCCCGGCGATCGACTGGCTGCACCGGCAGCTTGGCGCGGAGGTGCCGCTGTTTCTCGGCGGGCGCAGTGCCGGCGCCCGCGTCGCCTGCCGGACCGCCGCCGCCCTCGGCGCGGCTGGCGTCGTCTGTCTCGCGTTTCCCCTGCATCTGCCCGGGCGGCCCGAGAAGTCTCGGATCGCCGAGCTGCTCGCGCCGACCGTCCCCCGGCTGGTGCTGCAGGGCACGAACGACAGCTTCGGGCGACCCGACGAGTTCCGGGCCTCGATCGCCGACGAGCCGCTCATCACTTTGGTCGAGTTGCCCGGTGCCGATCATGGGTACCGGCTGGCCAAAGGATCGGCGTTCACCCCGGCTGACCTGCGGGCCACGGTGGTCGGGGCAGTGACGTCGTTCGTCGAGCGAGGTGTTGATCGACCCGCGGGAATAGACCGACCATGACGGCGTTGACGTGTACATGCCCATGTTCGTCGACACTCTGGCCGTTGAGCCGGCCGTCCGTACCTCGCCGGTACTCTCGTACGTGATGAGCATTCCGACCAGTCCGGCCACGGCCGAGGATCCCACGATCGGCCACGCCGAGACCCCCGATGAACGGGACGCCCGCTTCGCGGCGGACGCGCTGCAGTTCATCGACCAGTTGTACGCGGCCGCCCTGCGGATGACCAGGAATCCGGCCGACGCCGAAGACGTCGTCCAGGAGACCTTCGCGAAGGCGTACGCGTCGTTCCATCAGTTCACGCCGGGCACCAACCTCAAGGCGTGGCTCTACCGCATCCTCACCAACACCTACATCAACTCCTACCGGAAGAAGCAGCGCGAGCCGCAGATCTCCGATGGGGAGAACATCGAGGATTGGCAGCTGGCGCGCGCGGAGTCCCACACCTCCAGCGGCCTCAAGTCGGCCGAGATGGTCGCGCTGGAGAATCTGCCCGATTCCGACGTGAAGGACGCTCTGCAGCAGCTGGCGCCGGACTTTCGGCTCGCGGTCTATCTGGCCGACGTCGAGGGGTTCGCGTACAAGGAGATCGCTGAGATCATGGGCACGCCGATCGGCACCGTGATGTCCCGACTCAATCGCGGCCGCACCCAGTTGCGCAAGCTGCTGGCCGACTATGCAACCGATCGTGGCATCAAGCGGCCAGAGGGGAGCCGGGCATGACCTCGGAGGGGCAGCGCGAGGAATCCCTCGATCACTGCGAGCACGTGCTGGAGCGGGTTTATGAGTTTCTCGATCACGAGCTCGACGACGCGAGCGGCGACGCCATCCGGCAGCACCTGACTGAGTGCGAGCCGTGCCTGGATCGGTTCGACGTGGAGCAGGCGGTGAAGGCGCTGGTCAATCGCTGCTGTGGCAATGAGACGGCGCCGACCCACCTGCGCGCCCGGATCATCACCCAGATGACGGTCATCCGCAGCGCCCGTTAGTCAGACTTCAGTCGCCAGGAACGACGAACCCCACGGAGGGATCTCCGTGGGGTTTCGACGTTTCGGGCTCGCAGCCGTCAGGCGTTGGGGCGCTTGCCGTGGTTCGCGCCCTTCTTCCTGCGGGCGCGGCGCTTACGGCCAGTCTTACCCATCTCGAACTCCTCGGTCGTGGTGATGTAGCGGTGTGCGCTGGGCACGGCCGCCCATTCTGCCACAAGAGCGTCGAGCTCCCGCCCGCTCATCTTGGCCCGGCACAGGAGTTTCCGACACCCGCGCCCGAGTCAGTGGATCGGCTTGTGCTCCGAGACGACGGCCTCGACCCGCGGGTCACCGATGTCGGCGAAGTAGTCGGCCTGCTTGGTGATGTCGCTGCCGTTGCTCACCTTGAGGCCCCGGAAGATCGCCGTGAGCACGAGCGCCACGACGACGTTGATGGCCAGCGCGGTCAGACCGATGTAGCCGGCTCGGCCCAGCCCCGGCACGACCGCCAGCGAGTTGCCGAAGGCCCGGGTGGTGCAGGCCGTGCACCCGGCGTACGCGGTGATCGTGCCGTAGAGCATCCCGATGGCCCAGCCGCTGAGCAGGGCCCAGCGATGGAACCATCGGGTGAACAGGCCGAAAACGATCGACGGCAGCGTCTGCAGGATCCAGATGCCGCCGAGCAACTGGAAGTTCAGCGCGTTCTGCTTGTCCAGGGTCAGCACGAACAGCAACGCCCCGAGTTTGGTGATCAAGGAGACGATCTTGGAGACCTTGGCCTCCTGGGCATCGGTGGCTTGAGGCTTGAGATAGGCCTTGTAGACGTTGCGGGTGAACAGGTTCGCGGCGGCAATCGACATGATTGCCGCCGGCACCAGCGCGCCGATGGCGATGGCGCCGAAGGCCACCCCGGTGAACCAGCTCGGGAAGTGATCTTCGAACAGCTGCGGGATGACCAGCTGCGGATTCGCCTTGCCGTCCAGGCCGATCGGCTTGGTGCCGGCCTTGATCGCGATATAGCCGAGCAGGGCCAGCAGGCCGAGCAGCAGCGAGTACGCGGGCAGGATCGCCGCGTTCCGCCGACCGGTGCTGCGGTCCTTCGAGCTCAGGGTGGCCGTCACGCAGTGCGGGTACATGAACAGGGCCATCGCCGAGCCCAGCGCCAGGGACGCGTAGGCCCAGTGCTGCATCGGCCCGGGGATGAATGCACCGGTGGGTACGGCGGGATTGGCGGCCGACGGCGCCGCCATCTTGATCTGGGCCGCGTCGAAGATCCCGTGCCAGCCGCCGAACTTGGTCGGCAGGTAGATCACCGCCACCGCAATGACGATGTAGATCAAGATGTCCTTGACGAACGCGATCATGGCCGGGGCGCGCAGACCGGACGAATAGGTGTACGCGGCGAGCACCGCGAAGGCGATCAGCAATGGCAGGTCGCGGGCCAACACGCTGGAGCCGCCGATCCCGACCACCTCGAGCACCGCCTGGATGCCCACCAGCTGGAGGGCGATGTAGGGCATGGTGGCGAGGATGCCGGTGACGGCGATCGCCAGGCTCAGACTGCGGGTCTGGTAGCGACCCTGGACGATGTCGGCGGTCGTGATATAGCCGTGCCGATGGGCCACCGACCACATCCGGCCGAGGAAGAAGAAGATGAACGGATAGAGGACGATCGTGTAGGGCACGGCGAAGAAGCCGGACACCGCACCGGTCGCCCACATCGCCGCCGGCACCGCGATGAAGGTGTACGCGGTGTAGAGGTCGCCGCCGAGCAGGAACCAGGTCGTGATGGTGCCGAAGCTCTTGCCGCCCAGTCCCCATTCGTGCAGCGAGGCAAGATCGTCAGGTCGCCGCCAGCTGGCCGCTTTGAAGCCCATCACCGTGACGAGGCCGAACAACGCGATCAAGATGATCAACGCCACCCAGTTGATGTTCATGGTTGACCTGCCTGGTGCTTGGGCTGATGATGCCGGCGTCGGTAGGCGGCCCGCTCCCGCTGCAGCAGCACGTAGGCCAGTCCGCAGATCGCAGCGGCGATGAACACCCACATCAGCTGATACCAATAGAAGAAGGGAAAGCCGAACAGTCGGGGGTTGATCTGATCGTAGGTCGGCACCAGCAGCGGCACGACGATTCCGACCAGCAACAGTGCACCGACGATGATCTTGGTCGGCGTCACTTTCCAACGTGGATCGGTATCTGTTGGCTCCGGATCGCTCACAGTCGACAACCTTCCGGTCGGGGCGGTCTGGTGGCCGCTCTCCGCAGCACCGTACCGCCGGGATGTGATTCGCCTCCAGGCACCCAATCCATCGCTGAACTACGTGGGCCATCGCTGAACTACGTGGGCGGGCTCGGCGCCGCCCACCCATAGGGTGAGGTCATGCCGTCCATGTCGGAGATCGTCGCGGAGCACACCGAGCTCTCCGAGATCGACCATCAATGGCTGCGACTGTTGGTCACCGAATGGCAGTTGCTGGCCGATCTGAGCTTCTCGGATCTGGTCCTGTGGGTCGCCGACCGGGATCCGAATGTGTTCTGGGCGGCGGCCCAGCTCCGTCCGACGACCGGTCCGACCTCGTTGTTCGACGATGTGGTCGGCGATCTGATCGCCTACTCGCCTGAGCACTTGGTCTCGGCGGCGTTCGTCAGCGGCGAGATGATGGAGACCAGCGATGGCAAGTTGCAGGCCGGCCTCCCGGTCGACACCCACGCGATCCCGGTCAAGCTCGACGGACGGGTGATCGGGGTCGTCGAGCAGCACACGAGCCTGCTCGGGATCCGGGCGCCCAGCTCGCTGGAACAGGCTTACCTGACCACGGCCGAACAGTTGGCCCGGATGGTCGCGGTCGGCGCCTTCCCGATGCCGGGCGACGCCAGCGAGCTGGCCTTCAGCCCGCGGGTCGGCGACGGGTTCATTCGGATCGACGCCGCCGGCGAGGTCGAGTACGCGAGCCCGAACGCGCTCAGCGCGTACCGTCGGATCGGCCTGATCGGCGACCTCGTCGACGAACACCTGGCCACCGTGACGGCCGAATTCTTTCCCGCTGGCCCCGATCCGGTGGACGACTCGGTGCGGTCGGTGCTGTCCGGCCGGACGGCCCGGCGCGCCGAACTCGTCTCGGGCGAGGCCCACCTTCTGGTTCGGGTGTTGCCGCTGATCGAGGGTCGGGATCGGATCGGGGCCGTCGTGCTCTGCCGCGATGTCAGCGACCTGCGGAGCAAGGAACGCCAGCTCGTCACCAAGGACGCCACGATCCGGGAGATCCACCACCGGGTCAAGAACAATCTGCAGACCGTCGCCGCCCTGCTGCGGATGCAGGCCCGGCGGATCGAGTCACCGGAGGCCAAGGTCGCCCTGACCGACGCGATGTCGCGGGTGGCGTCCATCGCCATCGTCCACGAGACGCTGTCCCAGGCCTTCGACGAGATTGTCGAATTCGACCGGGTGGTCGACGGACTGCTTCGGATGGTCGGCGAGGTGGCGGCGTCCTGGGGTGGGGTCTCGGCCCGCCGCCAGGGCAGCTTCGGCCTGGTCTCGGCCGACACGGCCACCGGTCTGGCGATGGTGATCACCGAGCTCTGCCAGAACGCGGTCGAACACGGACTGGCCGACGTCTCCGGTCAGGTCCTGGTCCTGCCGTCCCGGATCGACGGGGTGCTCCGGGTCGAGATCATCGATGACGGTCGTGGGCTGCCGGAAGGCTTTGACTGGCGTCAGTCCCGCAGCCTCGGATTGTCGATCGTGAACACCCTGATCGTCGAGATGGAAGGCACGTTCACCCTCGGTTCGCAGCCGGAGGGGCCCGGGACCCGGGCGGTTGTGGAGATCCCGCTGTAGGCAAAGGCGACTCGTGCCCCGATCCCTGGCCTCGCGGAGCCGACGTTCTTGTCGGTGGGGCCGGATACGGTGTAAACATGACTGAATCCACGACGCAACCGGCCAGCGCGCCGGACCAGGACGACCGAGTCGAGGGGGCCGAGACCCTCGGCGCCTCCACCCCCGGTGACGACGCACTCGAGAAGGATCCGAGTGAGTGGGTGAGCGGCGACGATCCGATCACCGCCTCCCAGAAGAGCTATCTCGACAACCTGGCCCGACAGGCCGGGGAAGAGCTGTCGGCCGATCTGACCAAGGCCGAGGCCTCCCAGCACATCGAGCGGCTCAAGGGCCAATTGGGGCAGTAGGCCCCCGGGCGTGCAAAACGCCGGGGAAGTGATTCCCCGGCGTTCGCGCAACAAGCTGGTGTTGGCAGTCCCTAGGCGGTGCGGATCCGCGCGCGAGCGGCCCGACGCTTGAGCGCCCGCCGCTCGTCCTCGCTCAGCCCGCCCCAGACACCGTGGTCCTGACCTGCTTCGAGCGCCCACTGCAGGCATGCGTCGCGAACGTCGCATCGCCGACAGACTTGCTTGGCCTCTTCTATCTGGAGGATGGCCGGGCCGGTGTTTCCGATGGGGAAAAACAGCTCCGGATCTTCGTCCAGACAGGCGGCCTCGTGGCGCCAATCCATGGCGTACACACTCCTTCATATTGCCGGGGCCTCTGGGCCGAGACCCCCAAGGCTGGGGAAGTGAAGAGTCCTCTACACTGAGTCGCTCACCTGTGCCCAACCCTGTCAAGTATTCAGAGGCAATACAAGAGCTATCAAACGTTGGTTCGCTCACATTTCGATTCGGTTAAGTTTACGTCTCAGTGAGCGTCCGCCGCGCGATCCGGCAAATTTTGGCGTGTGGTCGCCCAGCAAGCGGTCGCTTTCAGGCGAACTGGCCCGCACCGGCGGACGGTCGAGCGACAAAGTGTTGAGGCTCGGCGTAGCCAGCCGTCGCAAACGCGGAGCCGATCTGCTGCGCGACCTCGCCGGACGCACCGGATTCGACCAGACCGATGATGCACCCACCGAAGCCTCCACCGGTCATCCGCGCGCCGAGTGCCCCAGCGGCCCGGGCGGTGTCGACGGCGAGATCCACCGGGGGAACGGTGATCTCGAAATCGTCCCGCATCGAGGCGTGCGATGCGTCGAGCAGCGGCGCGAGCGCCTGGAGCTGCCCCGAACGCAACACGCCGGCTGCTTCGACCACCCGAGCGTTCTCGGTCACCACGTGCCGGACCCGGCGCCTCATCACGGGATCGTCCAGCCGCGCCAGGGCCGGATCCAGGTCGTCAATGTCGCGCAAGGCCGTGATGCCGAGAATTCGGCACGCGTGTTCGCAGCTGGCCCGGCGGGCCGCGTACTCACTGTCCACCAGGGCGTGCGGGGTCTTGGTGTCCAGGACCAGTAGTTCCAGCCCGGCTGCGCTCAGGTCGAGCGCGACCTGCTCGGTCTCGTAGCTCCGGCAGTCGAAGAACAGGGCGTGGTCGGCGGTGCACAGGATCGACGCCGCCTGATCCATCAGGCCGGTCGGGGCGCCGACGAACTCGTTCTCGCAGCGCTGGGCCAGTCGGGCTCGTTCCAGCGGCTCGATATCGAGGGAGTTCAGCGCGGCGAAGGCGGTGAGGGCGGCACACTCCAGCGCGGCCGACGACGAAAGGCCGGCGCCGACCGGCACATCGGAGGTCAGCAGCAGCTCCGCGCCGCCCACCGAGTGGCCGGCCTGTTCGAGCGCCCAGACGACACCCGCCACGTACGCCTGCCAGCCCCGCATCCCCGGCACCAGGTCGTCGCGTCCGAAGCTCTCGCTTCCGCCCTGGTTCAGCGACGTCACCCGCCATCGGTCGTCGTCGCGCGGTGCGGCCGCCACGACCACGCGCTGGGCCAACGCGAACGGCATCACGAAGCCGTCGTTGTAGTCGGTGTGCTCGCCGATCAGGTTGACCCGGCCCGGGGCCGCCCAGGTGCCGACCGGCGCTCGTCCGGTCTGGGCTTCGAAGGCCGATTCGAGCTCGGGCTGCACTCCACTGGTCACGCCGGAACTCTATCGATGCGTAGTCTGAGCGTCATGCTCGCTGCGTACGCCAGCCACGCGGATGCCCAAGATCCGCTCAATGCCTTGGTGGTGGGGGAGATCGAGCCACCGTCCACCCCGGAGCAATGGGTGGAGATCGAGGTCCGGGCGACGGCCCTCAATCACCACGACGTGTGGTCGCTCCGCGGGGTGGGGCTGCCCTCCGACCGGCTCCCGATGATCCTCGGCTGCGACGCCGCCGGCGTGACTGCCGATGGTCGCGAGGTCGTCGTGTACGGCGTGGTCAACGATCCCGGGTACGCCGGCGCCGACAGCACGCATGATCCGCGCCGGTCGCTGTTGTCCGAGCGCTTCCCCGGCACCTTCGCCACCCGGTTGCGGGTGCCGGCGGCCAATCTGGTGGACAAGCCGGCCGAGCTGAGCTTCGCCGAGGCGTCCTGCCTGCCGACGGCGTGGCTGACCGCGTACCGGATGCTGTTCGTCCAGTCCGGCCTCCGGCCGGGCGACACCGTGCTGATCCAGGGCGCCGGTGGGGGTGTCGCGACTGCGCTGGTCGCCTTGGGGCGTACGGCCGGGTTCCGGGTCTGGGTGACGTCGCGGGACGAGGCTCGTGGCGCCCGCGCGGTCGATCAGGGAGCGCATCAGGCGTTCAGCAGCGGAGAACGGCTGCCGGAACGGGTGGACGCCGTGATGGAGACCGTCGGCGCGGCCACCTGGTCGCACTCGATCAACTCCCTCAGACCCGGCGGCTCGCTGGTGATCTGTGGGACGACGTCGGGGGACAACCCGGCTAAGGCGGAGCTGACCAAGATCTTCTTCAAGCCGCTACGGGTCATCGGCTCGACGATGGGCACCCGCGACGAGCTGAGCGCGCTGATGCAACTGATGATCAACACCGGCGTACGCCCGATCATCGACCGCACGCTGCCCCTGGCCGATGCCCGCGACGGCTTCGCCGCCATGATCGAGGGCGGGATCTTCGGGAAGATCATCTTCAAGCCGTAGCCGGCCGCGGAGAGAAACCGGTTGCCGGACACGTTCTTTCGGGCCTACCGTCGATCATGATCGACCTCCGGATGGCGGTCCTGGCTGATGTGGAGTCGGGTGCGCGCTGCCATCTGCGGTGCTGGCAGGAGACGTACGCGGATCTCGTCGACCCTGACCGACTGGCCGTGATCACCGCTCAGTTCGACGAGCGGGTTGAGCTGTGGCGTACCTTGATCAATTCCGGTTTTCCAGTCGTCGTCGGAGTGCGCGGCACCGAAGTGATCGGTTTCGCGGGCGCCGGGCCGGCTCACGAGGAGGGTGTCGCGGCCGGGTTTCAGTTGAAGGCCATCAGCGTCCGGCAGGCGCACTGGGGCTCGGGGATCGGCCAGCAGTTGTTGGATCGCGCCGTCGGCGACCGGGCCTGTTTCCTCTGGGTCGCCCGCGACAACCCGCGGGCGATCGCCTTCTACCGCCGCAACGGATTCTCGCCCGACGGCGCCCACGACCTCGACGAGCTCTTCGACCATCCCCACCATCCGGATGGTCCGACCCGGTTAGCGCGGTCCGGCCAAACCTCAGTCGTCCTCGTCGTCCAGCCGGGCGAGCCAGGTGGCGAGCCGCTCGACCGGGATCTCGAACTCCGGATTGAGGTCGACGAAGGTCCGGAACTGCTCGGCGAGCCACGCCAGGGTGACCTCGTCGTCACCCCGACGCGACTCGAGTTCCTCGATGCCTCGATCGGTGAAATACATCAGGAGCAGGCAACCTGGCCTCAGGAGGCGAGGGCCGCCTCCATCAGGGCTCGCTGCTGCGCTTCGTGCACCTTGCCGGAGCCGACCGACGGAGCCGACGAGGCCGGCCGGGTGACCGGGTTCAGCTCCCATCGCTGACCCGGCATCGCCTCGGCCAACGCGTTCGGCAGATTCAGCGCCATGAACGGCCAGGCCCCCTGGTTGATCGGCTCGTCCTGCACCCAGCGGACTTCCTTGACCTGGGCGAAGCGACTGAGCTCCTCGGCGATCTCCTTGGCCGGCAGCGGATACAGCCGCTCGACCCCGACGATGGCGATCGTGCCTTCCTTGCCGGCCGCGGCTCGGGCGTTGACCAGATCCCAGCGCACCTTGCCGGAGCACAGCACCACCGAGGTGACCTTCCCCGGGTCGTCGATGGTGGGATCGGCCAGCACCGGCTTCCAGGACCCTTCGGTGAAGTCCGACGGGTAGGAGACGGCGAGCTTGTTCCGCAGCATTGATTTCGGCGTCATCACGATCAGCGGGTGATGCCGCTCGCCGAGGGCCTGGGCACGAAGCATGTGGAAGTGGCTGGCCGGGGTCGACGGCTGCGCGACCGCGAACGAATCCTCAGCGGCCAGCGCGAGGAAGCGTTCGATCCGAGCCGAGGAGTGGTCCGGGCCCTGACCCTCATAGCCGTGTGGCAGCAGCAGCACGACGCCCGACTTCTGGGTCCACTTGGCCTGACCGGAGGTGATGAACTCGTCGATGATCGTCTGCGCCCCGTTGGCGAAGTCACCGAACTGCGCCTCCCACAAGACCAGCGCCTCGGGATGGGCCACCGAGTAGCCGTACTCGAAGCCCATGGCCGCGTACTCGCTCAACAGCGAGTCGAAGACGTGGAACTTGCCCTGCTCGTCGTCGAGGTGCTTCAGCGGCACCCACGACTCTCCGGTCACCCGGTCGACGATCGCGGCGAACCGCTGGACGAACGTGCCTCGCCGGCTGTCCTGGCCGGTCAACCGGACCGTTCGGCCGTCGAGCAGCAACGATCCGAAGGCCAGGACCTCGCCGGTGGCCCAGTCGATCGGCCCCTGGGTGATCGCCGCGGCCCGGCGCTGCAACTGTGGCATCACCTTCGGGTGGACGGTGAAGCCGCCGGGGAAGGTGGTGTGCGCGTCGGCGATCTTCTTGAGCGCTTCGATGGTGATCGCGGTGCCGTGCTTGGCGCCGGCCTTCGACGGGTAGACCGGCACCCGGTTGTAGTCGACGTCCTTGGCCGGGAGCTCCGGGTTGCGGACCTCCTTGAAGACACTTTCCAGCCGCTGCTGGAAGCGCGTCATCACCTCTTCGGCGTCCTCGACGGTGATGTCGCCACGGCCGATCAGGGCTTCGGTGTAGAGCTTGCGGGTCGACCGCTTCTTCTCGATCAGGTCATACATCCGGGGCTGGGTGAAGCTCGGGTCGTCGCCCTCGTTGTGACCGCGGCGGCGATAGCAGATGATGTCGATGACCACGTCCTTGTTGAATTCCTGGCGGAACGCGAAGGCCAGCCGAGCGACGCGGATGCAGGCCTCGGGATCGTCACCGTTCACGTGGAACATCGGCGCCGCGACCATCCGGGCCACGTCGGTGCAGTACATCGACGAGCGCGACTCGGTCGGGGAGGTCGTGAAGCCGACCTGGTTGTTGACGATGATGTGGATCGTCCCGCCGGTGCGGTAGCCGCGCAGCTGGCTCAGGTTCAGCGTCTCGGCAACGACACCCTGACCGGCGAACGCCGCGTCACCGTGCATCAGCACGGGCAGCACCGGGAACTCCCCACCGCGGTCGAGGATGTCCTGTTTGGCCCGGGCGATGCCTTCCAGCACCGGGTTGACCGCCTCGAGATGGCTGGGGTTGGCCGCGACCGACGTCTTGATCGTCGCGCCGCTGAGCGCGGTGAACTGGCCCTCGGAGCCGAGGTGGTACTTCACGTCGCCGGAGCCCTGCACCGTACGCGGGTCGATGTTGCCCTCGAACTCGCGGAAGATCTGCGCGTACGACTTGCCCACCACGTTGGCCAGCACATTGAGCCGGCCCCGGTGCGGCATCCCGATGCAGACCTCCTCCAGCCCGACGTCCGCCGCCTGCTCGCAGACCTCGTCCAAGCAGCGCGATCGCCGCCTCGCCGCCCTCGAGGGAGAAGCGCTTCTGACCGACGAACTTGGTCTGCAGGAAGGTCTCGAAGATCTCCGCCTCGTTGAGCTTGTCGAGGATCCGCAGATGCTCCTCGCGGGGGAGTGACTCGTGGGGGCGCTCGATCCGGTCCTGGATCCATTTGCGCTGCGACGGCTCGGAGATGTGCATGTATTCGATGCCCGTGGTGCGACAGTACGAGTCGCGCAGGATGCCGAGGATCTTGCGCATCTTCATCAGGCCCTGGCCGCCGGCGAACGAGCCGGTGGCGAATTCGCGATCGAGGTCCCACAAGGTCAGGCCGTGGGTCTGCACGTCCAGGTCGTGATGGCGGCGCTGACGGTACTCCAGCGGATCGGTGTCGGCCATCAGATGGCCCCGGACCCGATAGGAGTTGATCATCTCCATGATCCGCGCCTGCTTGGGGATCTGGTCCTCGTGGTCGGTGCTGACGTCCTGGGCCCAGCGGATCGGCTCGTACGGGATCCGCAGGGCGCCGAAGACGTCGTCGTAGAAGCCGTCCTCGCCGAGCAGCAGGTTGTGCAGCCGCTGCAGGTACTGGCCGGACTGAGCCCCCTGGATGACCCGGTGATCGTAGGTCGAGGTCATCGTCATCACTTTGGAGACACTCATGTCGGACAGCCGGTCGGGATCGGATCCCTGGAACTCCGGCGGGTATTCCATCGAACCGACGCCGATGATCGTGCCCTGTCCCTGCATCAGGCGCGGCACAGAGTGGTTCGTGCCGATGGTCCCCGGGTTGGTCAGGGTGATCGTGGTGCCGGCGAAATCCTCGACGGTGAGTTGGCCGGACCGCGCCTTCTTGACCATCTGCTCGTACGCGGTCCAGAACTGGGCGAAGTCCAAGTTCTCGCAACTCTTGATGCTCGGGACCAGCAACTGCCGGGTGCCGTCTGCTTTGGGCAGGTCGATGGCCAGGCCGAGATTCACGTGAACCGGCATCACCATGGTCGGCTTGCCATTGACGACCTCGTACCCGTTGTTCATGGTCGGGACGCTCTTCAGCGCCTGGATCATGGCGAAGCCGATCAGGTGGGTGTAGGAGATCTTGCCACCGCGAGCCCGGCGGAGGTGGTTGTTGATGACCACGCGCTGGTCGATCAGCAGCTTCACCGGCAGCGACCGGACGCTGGTGGCCGTCGGAACCGACAGCGACAGGTCCATATTCTTGGCGGTCCGCATCGGGGCGCCGCGGAGGGTCGTCTTGACGGGCTCCTCGATCGCCACGTTGGGCCGGTTGGCCGGGTTGGGTGGATCGGCCGGCACCCCACCCCGCGTGCCGGGGGAGGCCGGTCGGCTTTCGGTGAGCTGGGTGGGCTTCTCGACGGTGGGCGTGCGGCGGGCGGTCGCGGCCGCGGGCGCAGTCGGCTTCGCCGGAGTCTGCGCGGGGGCCTGAGCGGGACCGGAGGAGGTCGCGGGATTGCTCACCTGCTGCTGGGCGGGCGCCGGGGTCGACGCGGCCGCCGGCTTCGCGGACGGAGGCGCCTTCGGGGTGCTGCTGGTGGTCGGGCCCGATCCGGATTCCTGGCCGTTGGCCGAACCGTTGGCTGGACCGGACACCGGCGCGCCGTGCGCCTTGAAGTAGGCCACCCAGCTCTCGTCGACGGATCCCGGATCGGCCGTGTATTGCTCGTACATCTCCTCGAGCAGCCAGTCGTTCGCTCCGAAGTCGGTTTCTTCGCTGGAGCCGGTGGATGCTTGATCGGGCACGATGGCCACTGTCGCCTTCTTCCTTACGTACGCGTCGCGGGTTCCGACCGCCTGTGATCTGCCCCGCCTATGACCTGCGCTGTGGATCTGCTGAATGTCGCGCAGGCCAACTCTTAGGCTACCCAAGAAGGCAGACCAGCAGGCGACTGGTCACCCTGTCAAGGGGCGTGTCCCTGGATCAATCGGATCCCACGATCATCGGGCGGGTTCGGCTCGCGGTGTCGAGAAATCGCTGATGCAGCAACGGATCCGTGGCGCCGACCTGGCGCGCGGCCAGCCAGCTCGCCCCGACGACTCCGGATTCCGCCGTCAGCACGTCGTTGGCCAACCGGGCGATCCGCTGGCGTACGCGGTCGCTGATCGGTCCGGCACTGCTCAGCACGCTGCCGCCGAGCACGATGGGCAGTCCGGGCTCGGGCTCGAGGCTCAACAAGGTGTCGGCCAGCAGTTCGGCCGCCTGGTCGGCCAGGGCGGCGGCCACCGGATCGGTGGCCGCGTGCCGACTGATCAGCGGGGCCAATCGGGCGAGGGCGATCGGGGGCGCGCCGTAACAGGCGCGGATCAGCTCACCCGAAGCGGTCCAACGATTGCCGGTCGGGTCAGCACCGACCGCTGTCCAGCACGGCACAATGCATCGGGCCCAGCGGCCGACCCTCGTCGAGGTGCTGCAGGGTCGACTGCACCGCAGCCCGGCCGAGCCAGAATCCCGAGCCGCGATCACCGACCAGCCAGCCCCAACCGTCGCGGCGATCCGTCACCTCCGCGCCGGTCACCCGCCCCGCCACCGCACCCGTACCGGCGATCATCACGTAGCCGGCCTCGGCCGGCGTCGCGGACGCGAACGCCACACTCACATCGGAGACGATGACCGCCGGGGTGGCGACACCGTCGGCCAGCACCGCCCGAGCGAAGCCGGCATCATTCAGCGCCCGCGTGCCGCCGGCCAGGCCGATCACCACCGCGACGACGGATTCCCCCGTGCCCGCCTGACCCGCACCGGAGAGTCCCGCACCGGACAGGGCCCGGGTCATGGTCGAGCGGATGACCGCCGCCGAGCCGTCGAGACCGACCACGTTCGGGTTGCCGACGGCGCCGACAGCTACCGACAACACGCCGTCAGCCGCGGTGGACACGGCAACCCGGGTCGAACTGCCGCCGATGTCCGCACCGACCAAAAGGTTGGTCATGAGCTCGACCCACCCGTCTGAAGGCGCATCACGTCACGCCAGAGTTGCAAGTTCGTGCAATATCTGCGCCAGTTCGTGCAAAATCGGACTATCTGTGTTTGAGTATGCACCATCGCATCGGCGCGTTGGACGGAGCGGCTCAATGCCTTGGGGAGAGCGGTCATTCCCATGCGCTCTGCTCCTTTCCCAGCCCGGGGCGATCATCCTCAGGGCCACACGGTAGATGTAGCGACATCTTCGATGAAAGGGAATCGGCAATGAACTCAGAACCCCGACCACTCCAACGCCGGCAGTTTCTGCGCGTGGCGTTGGCCACGGCAGCGGTGGCCCCGACGGCGGGGTTCCTCGCGTCGTGCGCGGCCGGCGGCAGCCCGCCGACCAGTGCCAGTTCCGGTCCGGCAGGCTCCGTGTCGGACAAGAACCCGTTCGGGGTGGCCGACAACTCGGTCGTCGATGCGGTGATCTTCAACGGCGGTTACGGCATCGACTACGTCAAGTTCGCGGCCGCCGAGCTGTCCAAGAACCTGCCGGCGGTCACGGCGAACGTTTCGCCGTCGACCAACCTCGCGCAGGAACTCCAGCCCCGGTTCGTCGCCGGCAATCCCCCGGACCTGATCGACAACTCGGGAGCCAAGTCCATCGGCATCTCCACGATCATCGACCAGCTGGAAGACCTCAACTCTGTCATCGAGGCCAAGAACCTCGAGGGCACGG
The DNA here is from genome assembly GCA_963731295.1 of uncultured Actinomycetota bacterium. Taxonomy (GTDB): domain Bacteria; phylum Actinomycetota; class Actinomycetes; order Propionibacteriales; family Propionibacteriaceae; genus Microlunatus. The sequence continues at coordinate 693,439 of CAVSUP010000001.1, read as the reverse complement.
TCATCAAGGACACCCTGTACGACGGGGTCACGACCCCGGGCACGTTCGACGGCAAGTTCGTCGCCCTGAACTACAGCCTGACGGTCTACGCACTCTGGTATTCGGCCGCTCTGTTCGAGGCAAACGGCTGGACCCCGCCCAAGACCTGGGACGAGGCGTACGAGCTGGGCGGCAAGGCCAAGGCGAAGAACAAGTACCTCTTCGTCTGGGGCAAGGAGGCGGCGACCTATTACCAGACCTTGGCCATCGCCTCCGCGATCAAAGAGGGCGGCGACGAGGTCCGGCTGGCGCTGGAGAACCTCAAGCCCGACTGCTGGTCGATGCCGGCCGTGCAGACCGTCTTCACCGGGATGAAGAAGATCATCGATGCCGGCTACTTCAAGCCGGGTGGCTCCGGCACCCAGTTCACCGCGGCCCAGGCCCAGTGGACCAACGCCGAGGACGCGGTGCTCTACCCCTCGGGCTCGTGGATCGAGAACGAGATGAAGAAGCAGACCAAGGACGGATTCCAGATGACCGGGGCGCCGGAGCCGACCGCGACCAGCGGGAGCAAGCTGCCGTACGAGGCCCTGCACAGCACGGCGGGCGAGCCGTTCGTGGTCCCCTCGAAGGCCAAGAATCTTGCCGGTGGCAAGGAGCTGCTCCGGGTCATGCTGTCCAAGGACGCGGCGACCAACTTCGCCAAGACCCTGCTGGCTCCGACCATCGTCAAGGGCACCGTACCGGCCGACGGCTTCGGCTCGACGGCCCTGGTCTCGCAGACCAAGCTGCTTGAAGCGGCCGGGACGAACATCTTCTCCTGGATCTTCGTCGACTACTACGGCATGAACACCGACCAGCTGGTGGTCTGGAACACCTTCCTCGACGGCAAGTCCGACGTGTCGAAGCTGACCAAGGATCTGCAGTCGATCACCGACAAGGTGGCCAACGACAGCTCCGTCAAGAAGATCGAGATCAAGTGACCACTGCGCCTGCGCAGGTGGTTCCGGTCCGGGACGAGATCGTTCCGGCCCGGAACCGTCGTCGACGGCGCAACCTCTCCGTTGACAAGATCAGTTTCATGGTGGTCTTCCTCGGACTGCCGCTGGCGATCTACCTGATCTTCGTGGTGTCGCCCTTCCTGCAGGCGTGCTACTACGCCCTGACCGACTGGTCCGGCTTCAGCCCGACGCAGAACTTCGTCGGCGTCGCGAACTTCGTCAAGATCTTCACCGACGACATCTTCATGAAGTCGCCTGAAGAACAACATCATCCTGGCCCTCGTGCTCCCGGTCATCACCTTGATCCTCAGCTTCACGCTGGCCTCGCTGGTCACGGTCGGCGGGAGCAACAAGGGTCAGGTGCGCGGTCTGCGGGGATCCGGTTTCTACCGCACCGTGTCCTTCTTCCCGTACGTGATCCCGGCCATCGTGATCGGCATCATGTGGGGTCAGATCTACGACCCGAGCAACGGCCTGCTGAACGGCATCCTGACCTCGGGTCGGCATCGATGCAGGCCCACCTCCTTTCCCTGGCTCGGTGACGAGCGCACCGCGATGATCGCCACCATGTTCGTCATCGTCTGGAGCTTCGTCGGCTTCTACATGGTGCTGTTCGTGGCGGCGATCAAGGGCATCCCGGCCGAGCTGTTCGAGGCCGCCCGGATCGACGGGGCCGGGCGGTTCCGGATCGCGACCCGGCTCACCCTGCCGCTGATCCGCGACAACGTGCAGACCGCCTGGATCTATCTGGGCATCCTGGCCCTGGACGCCTTCGTCTACATGGCTGCCCTCAATCCTGGTGGCGGTCCGAACAACTCGACCCTGGTGATGTCGCAGCAGCTGCTGTCCACCGCGTTCACCAAGGGCCAGTTCGGTCTCGCCTGTGCGATGGGTGTGGTGCTGGCGTCGGTCACGTTGGTCTTCTCGGCCCTGGTCTTCATCGTCAACCGCCTGCTCGGCGGCAAGGAGGATTCCCGATGACGTCGACCACCGCGACGCCGGCCCGTGCTGCTTCCGCACCGCCCGATCTGCGCAAGTCCCAATCCACGCTCGGCGAGCGGGCCTTCGGCGGCGTCTCGCACACGGTCTTGATCATCTGGGCCGCGATCGTGGTGCTGCCGCTGCTCTGGACGCTGGTCACCTCGTTCAAGACGACGCGGGAGATCTTCGCCTCACCGTTCGCGTTGCCGAAGGGCCTGAACTTCGTGAACTACGTCAACGCCTGGACGACGGCCGGCATCGGCAGCTACTTCCTGAACACCGTCATCGTGGTCACCTCGGCCCTGGTGCTCGTGATGATCCTTGGGTGCCATGTGCGCGTACGTGCTGGCCCGCTTCCAGTTCTTCGGCAGCCGGGCCATCTACTACCTGATGCTGGCCGGCCTGACCTTCCCGGTCTTCCTGGCCATCGTGCCCCTGTTCTTCACCCTGCAGAATCTCGGGCTGCTGAACACGCTGCCCGGCTTGATCATCACCTACGTGGCCTTCGCCCTGCCGTTCACCGTCTTCTTCCTGTTCTCCTTCTTCAAGGCCCTGCCGGAGGAGATCGCCGAGGCGGCCGCCCTGGACGGCGCGGGGGAGTGGCAGACCTTCTTCAAGGTGATGCTGCCGATGGCCAAGAACGGCATCGCTTCGGTGTTGATCTTCAACTTCCTCGGCCTCTGGAACCAGTTCCTGATCCCGGTGGCGTTGAACACCAATGTCAAGAACTACGTGCTGTCGCAGGGAATGGCCTCCTTCGCCTCCCAGGCCGGCTACTCGGTCGACTTCGGTGCGCTCTTCGCCGCCGTGGTGATCACGGTGACGCCGGTACTGATCGTCTACATCATCTTCCAGCGCCAGCTGCAGGGGTCGGTGTCCCAGGGCACGATGAAGTAGCAGCGATCGATCGCTAGGCCGGGGACGCCGGCGCCTTGAGGAAGTCCCAGGCGTACCGGCAGACCTCGACGGTGAAGAGCACCAGGGCGAGGTTCCGGAGTCGCGGTCACCACCGTCGAGATGATGATCATGGCGTGGCCCTGGCGACCGAGGAAGCCGTCGTACAGCAACGGATAGACCAGGTGGGTGAGCAGGGCCAGCACGCCCAGTTGGACCGCAGTCCGGTTCACCGTCCGGCGCTGCTGTTCGCTGGCATCGGGGCGAAGCAACAGCATCGCGGCCATCGGCCCACCGAGCCACAACAGGTACTGCGGGCTCAGGGTCTTGTTGGTGATCGTCATGATCGCGATGGTCGAGAGGACGACGAAGCCGATGGCGATCGGCGTCGAGCCGCCCGACCGGAACGCGCGCACGAAGAGCGCCACGATCACGGCCAGGCCGAGCAGCGTCGCGACATTGCTGATCGTCACCCAGGTGTGCGCTCCGGGGCCGAAGATCTCGTACGCCTGGTACTTCGAGATGTCGACCACCCAACCAGTCGGCCGGGCTGCTCGCAGCACCATCAGCGGCGTCGCCCAGATCGACTCGATCTGCAGGCCTCGATCGGACTGCCAGGTCAGCGGTGAGATCAGTCTCGACCAGCCACCGAAGATCAAGCTGATCAGGGCCAGACCGAATCCCACGACGACGAAGGCCAATCCCGCGGGCCGGCGATCGCGCTTGTAGGCCAGGAACGACGGGATCAGGAGGGCCGGCCACAGCTTGATCGCCGCGCCGAGCCCGGTGAGCGCGCCGGTGATCCATGGCCGTCGTCGCGCGGCCAGCAGGGCACCGCCGGCCAGCACGGCGGGCAGGATGTCGAACCGCAGGTACGACAGCGGTCCGATCAGCAGAACGAAGATCAACCAGAAGTCGAGCGCCTGATCGTGGCGTCGTCCACCCGAGACGTAGAGCGCTCGGGTGAAGACCGCGTCCAGCGCGAGCATGAAGATGATGAAGGCGATCAGATAGCCGACCCGCGAACCGAGACCCGCCCCGTACGGCAGCCAGAGGATCCACACGACCGGGGTCGGGTATTCGTTGAGACTCCGGTCGAGCCCCGAACTGAACAGCGCCGCGATCTTGCGGTGGTAGTAGAAGACGTCTCCGACCACGAAGCGCTCGGCCACGGCGAGCACGCCCAGAATCAGCAGCCGAGTGCTCAACCAGCCGATCACCACGGCTCGGCCGCCACGGCGCTGGTCGTACCAGGCGGTCAGGGAGGTGCGCATTGGCTCGACATTAGCGAATCCTCGGCGTTTCGGCCGTCGTCTCTCCGCACACGGTCGCAAATGCGCCGATCGGACTCCCGCGCCGTGCGCAGGAACCCCCGGCCAACGCCTCTTCGGTCTGCGCGTGGTCTCCTGCTGCGTACGCTGCTGACGACCGCGCTGCCCTGGGAGCTCGGCCACCAATCGGTGTGGGACTTCCGCGGCGATCGGACCGGCCGCGGCCTCGCCCTATCGTTGGCCGCCCAGGCGCTGCTGGCGGCTCAGGTCATGGGCGCCCATCGCGGTCGGACCTACGCGGATCTCACCTCCGCCACGGTGGTCACGTCCGCGCATCTTTGCTCCCTTTGTTCGGCCTTGCCCCCGCCATAGACGGAGCAAAGCTGAACAAACGGAGCAATGGGCGCCCCCGGCAGGATTCGAACCTGCGCCACCGCCTCCGGAGGGCGGTGCTCTATCCCCTGAGCTACGGGGGCCCGGCGGAACAATGTACCAGCGCGACGACGGGGGTCGCACCAGAATTCTATTGTCGACCGCGTGCCCAGCCGTCGACGCCGTCGCGTCCTCGCCGTGCCCGACATCGCCGCTGCCGGGCTCCAGCAGCAGTCGTTGGACAGCAGCGAGAACGGCACGTCACCCAGGTCACGATCACCATCGACGGCGCACCCCGCGACAGTCCCGGCGTACGTCGGCATCGATCTGTTTCGCGCGGTGCAGTCACCGGTGCACACCCACGACACCATCGCGGTCGCGGTGTCCAGCGCGTGAAAAGTCGGGCCAAGACCACCCCCGGCTGGCACAGTTTCCTGGTATGACCCACATGCACGTCGCCGGCTCGATCCACGCCGATGTCTCCTCACGGGCCCCCGGCTGGCTGGCCGTGCCCGACGATGTCAATGCGCTGCTGCCCCGGCTCTGGAGTGCCGGGGTCAGCAAAGGTGAAGACGGCGTGCTCAGCGTGGCCGGGGTCAGCGTCACCGAGATCGCGCAGCAGGTCGGAACGCCCGCGTACGTGGTCGACGAGGCCGACCTGCGGGCCCGGGCCCGGGCTTTCGCGGAGGCGTTCGCCGGCTGGGATGTCTACTACGCCGGCAAGTCGTTCCTGTGTACGGCGGTCGCCCGTTGGGTCAGCGAGGAAGGTCTCGGCATCGATGTCTGCAGCGGCGGCGAGCTGGCCGTGGTCCAGCGCGCCGGGATCGCGCTCGGCCAGGTCGGCCTGCACGGCAACAACAAGAGCATCGAGGAGTTGCGGCAGGGGCTGACCGCCGGAGTCGGCCGGATCATCGTGGACTCGTTCGACGAGATCGCCCGGCTGGGGGCGCTCGCCACCGAGCTCGGTCTGCGGCCCCGGGTGATGGTCCGGGTCACCACCGGTGTCGAGGCGCACACCCACGAGTACATCGCCACGGCCCACGAGGATCAGAAGTTCGGCTTCTCGATCGCCGGCGGCACCGCGGCCCAGGCGCTGCAGGCCTGCCACGCCCATCCGGCGTTGGACCTGGTCGGCAGTCACTCCCACATCGGCTCGCAGATCTTCGACGCCGAGGGTTTCGAGGTCGCCGCCCGCCGGACGCTCCGGCTGCACGCGGACTTCCGCACGGCGACGGGGTTGGAAATGCCGGAGCTGGACCTGGGCGGCGGCTTCGGCATCGCCTACACCAGCGCGGACTCGCCCTCGACGCCCGCGGCGCTGGCCGTGGCGCTGCGGTCGATCATCGAGCACGAGTGCGCCGCGCTGGGGATCGCCGTTCCCCACCTGTCGATCGAGCCGGGCCGGGCCATCAGCGGACCGAGTGCCTTCGCCCTGTATCGCGTCGGCACGGTCAAGCCGGTGGCCCTGGACGGGGGCACGAGCCGGCTCTACGTCGCCGTCGACGGCGGGATGAGCGACAACATCCGGACCGCCCTGTACGCGGCGGAATACTCCGCGAGCCTGGTCTCCCGACGCTCAGCGGCGCCCCCGGCGCTGGCCCGGGTCGTCGGCAAGCACTGCGAGGGGGGCGACATCCTGGTCCGGGACGAGTTCCTGCCCGCCGACATCGCCGACGACGACCTGATCGCCGTACCGGCGGCCGGCGCGTACAGCCGATCGATGGCCAGCAACTACAACCACGTGCCGCGGCCGCCGGTGATCGCCGTCCGCGACGGCAAGATCAGCACGCTGATCCGCCGGGAGACCATCGAGGATCTGCTGGGGCTCGACGTCGGCTGAGATAGTTTCGCTCCGCAGTGCCCGATGGGGAACAATAAATCCGCCGCTCACCCCGCTTCGCGGCAATCGGTCCAGATGAGGTGCTTCCGTGACACTGACGAGCGAGCCATTGCGCATCGCGATGCTCGGCTGCGGCACCGTCGGATCCGAAGTCGCCCGGCTGCTGACCGAGCAGGCGACCGATCTCGAGGCCCGGGTCGGTCGGCGACTGGAGGTCGTCGGCATCGCCGTACGGCGGCTGAACCGGCCCCGCCCCGGCATCGATCCAGCGTTGTTCACCACCGATGCCGCAACGCTGGTCGCCCGGGACGACGTCGATCTGGTCATCGAGGTGATCGGCGGCATCGAGCCCGCCCGATCATTGATCCTGTCGGCGCTGCGCCACGGTGCCTCAGTGGTCACCGCGAACAAGGCCCTGTTGGCCGCCGACGGCGCGACGTTGTTCACCGCCGCCGAAGAGGCCGAGGCCGATCTCTACTTCGAGGCCGCCGTCGCCGGTGCCATCCCGATCATCCGTCCGCTGCGGGAGTCACTCGTCGGAGACGAGATCACCGCCGTGATCGGCATCGTCAACGGCACCACCAATTTCATCCTCGACAAGATGGACACCGAAGGCGCGGGCTTCGTCGAGACGCTGACCCAGGCCCAGGACCTCGGGTACGCCGAGGCCGATCCGACCGCCGACGTGGAAGGCTTCGACGCCGCCGCCAAGGCGGCGATCCTGGCCAGTCTGGCCTTCCACACCCGGGTCACCGGAGCCGACGTCTACCGTGAGGGGATCACCGAGATCACCTCTTCCGACATCACCTCGGCCCGCGAGATCGGCTGCGTGGTCAAACTGCTGGCGATCTGCCAGTTGTCGCCACCGGACCCGTCCGGCGGCGACCGGACGGTCTCGGTCCGGGTGCACCCGGCGATGATCCCGCGCAGCCATCCGCTCGCCGGCGTCGGCGGGGCCTACAACGCGGTCTTCGTGGAGTCCCGCTCCGCCGGGCGGCTGATGTTCTACGGTCCCGGTGCCGGCGGCTCGCCGACGGCCAGCGCGGTGCTCGGCGATCTGGTCACCGTGGCCCGCAACCGGGTCCGCGGTGCGGTAGGCCCCGGCGAATCGAGCTATGCGGCGCGCCCGGTGAGCCGGATCGGCAGCGTGTCCACCCGCTATCACCTCCGGCTCGAGGTGGCCGATGTCGCCGGCGTGCTGGCCCAGATCGCGCAGGTCTTCGCCCAGCATGAGGTATCGATCCAGACCGTCCGGCAGAATGAGCGTGGTGTCGGCGCTCAACTGGTCATCGTGACCCATCGAGCCCTCGATTCGGCGTTGAGTGACACGGTCGCCGCATTGCGCGAGTTGGACGTGGTCCGCGAGGTGACGAGTGTGATGCGAGTCGAAGGGGAGTGACGTGATCCCAGAGTCAGTCGTCGGCCCGGATCCAGCGGTGCGGAAGCCCCTGGACGCTAGGCCGAACCGACGGCGGCCGGCCCGCGGGCTGATCGCTCGCTACTACGAGTGGCTGCCGCTCTCCGACACCGACCCGGTGATCACCCTCGGTGAGGGCAGCACCCCGTTGGTCGAGGCCGAGAAGCTGTCGGACCGGCTGGACTGCGAGGTCTGGATCAAGGTCGAAGGGGCGAACCCGACCGGTTCGTTCAAGGACCGGGGGATGACGGTCGCACTGAGTGTGGCCGCGGGTTCGGGAGCGCGGGCCGTGGTCTGTGCGTCGACCGGGAACACCTCGGCCTCGGCGGCCGCGTACGCGGTGAAGGCGGGGCTGCAGCCCATCGTGCTGCTGCCGGCCGGGCGGATCGCCACGGGCAAGCTGGCCCAGGCGATCGTCCACGGGGCCAAGGTGGTGCAGATCGACGGCAATTTCGACGATTGCCTGGAGCTGGCCCGCAAGCTGGCGGACGACTACCCGGTCGCCCTGGTCAACTCGGTCAATCCGCTCCGCATCGAGGGCCAGAAGACCGCCGCGTTCGAGGTCGTCGACGACCTCGGCGACGCACCTGACCTGCACGTGATGCCGGTGGGCAACGCTGGGAACATCTCGGCCTACTGGCGGGGCTACACGCAGTACAAGTCAGCCGGCCAGGCGACGCGTACGCCGCGGATGTGGGGTTTCCAGGCCGCCGGCGCCGCACCCTTGGTCCTCGGCCATCCGGTGCTCGACCCCGAGACGGTGGCGACGGCGATCCGGATCGGCAATCCGGCTTCGGCCCATCTGGCGCTCGCGGCCCGTGACGAGTCGCACGGGTTGATCGAAGCGGTCACCGATGAGCAGATCCTGGCGGCCCAGGCCCTGCTGGCGGCCACGGAGGGCATCTTCGTCGAGCCGGCGTCCGCGGCGGGAGTCGCCGGCCTGTTGGCCAAGCACCAGCGCGGGGAACTCGCCTCAGGACTGCAGATCGCCGTCACGGTCACCGGCCATGGTCTGAAGGACGTCGAGACCGCACTCTCGGGACGCGGCCCGGTCCAGGCCGAGGTGGTCCCGGCGGATCTGATGGCCATCGCCGCGGTCTGTGGACTGCGCGATTAGACGGATTGAATTTCGATGACATCGCTGTTGGGGGCCGGTCGAACGGTCACGGTCGAGGTGCCGGCGACCAGCGCCAATCTCGGGCCGGGATTTGACTGCTTCGGTCTGGCGCTCGACTGGCGGGAGCGGGTCACCCTGACGGTCCTCGACCACGGCTATCAGATCGAGGTCTCCGGAGAGGGCGCCGATGCCATCCCGCGCGACGAGAGTCACCTGATCGTCCGTTCGGTGCTCGTCGGGCTGGCCGATCTCGGGTTCCACGCTCCCGGTCTCGCGCTGAGCTGCCACAACACGATTCCCCACGGTCGCGGTCTGGGTTCATCCTCGGCGGCGATCGTCGCGGGACTGCTGGCGGCCGCCGGGCTGGCCGGCGCGGATCCCGATCCGACCTGGTTGCTGCGCCATGCCAACGCCATCGAAGGCCATCCCGACAATGTGGCGGCGGCGATCTACGGCGGCTTCGTGCTCGCGTACGAGGGTCGTGACGGAGTCAGCGTGGTCCAGTCGCGGGTGTCCCCAGCGATCGGGGCTGCCGTTTTCATCCCAGAGTGGTCCATCGAGACGAAAGCAGCCCGCCGACTGCTCCCTGAGACGGTGTCTCATGTGGACGCCGCGGCCAATTCTGGACGCGCGGCCCTATTGGTGCACGCGTTGGCCGGAGACCCGTGCCGACTGTATGACGCCACTCATGACTGGCTGCATCAAAGCTATCGCGAGCCGGCCATGCCTCGGTCGTACGAATTGATGAAAACCCTAAGAAATAAGGGATATGCCGCGGTGATCAGCGGCGCCGGACCAACCGTGCTGGTGCTCGGGGACTCCGCAGAACTGGCCGATCTCGCGGGAATAGCCGCGGATGGCTTTGCGTTGCACCACCGGATGATCGGACTGGGCGCGGCGCTCGCGCCCGAGGTCGAAGATTGCGGTTCGGTGAGTTGAAGGGCCGGATGTGACGCACAAGCGGTGTCAAGTGCTAGCCTGATCGTGCCGAGCAACTCAGACTCACGAGCAAAGCCCTGGCACCCAGCGCCTCAAAGGTCAGGCGCGACGTGGACATCACATTTATCTGAAACCGACGTCTTGCGTCACCCATCATCATGCGAACTGTCCTGCGGACGCGCTGAAGACCTTAGGAATTACCCCGATAGACGTGGGCACTCCGGTGCCCGACATGAGAAGGACACACCTTGACAGATCTCGCCGAAGTGACCAGCGCCCCGGCCGAGCAGCCCCGCGCAGAGGATCCGAGCGAGCAGAGCGCCCGCCGCCGTAAAGGCTCCGGGCTCGACGCGATGGTGCTGCCCGAGCTCAAGCAGCTCGCCAGCTCCCTGGGCCTGAAGGGCACCGGCGCCATGCGCAAGGGCCAGTTGATCGACGCGATCAAGTCCGCCCAGGGCGGAGGCTCGAGCTCCGCGGCCCCGACGTCTCGGCGCACGAATGGTGACCACACGCCTCGCGAGCGCACTGACACCTCCGAGGTCGCGGCCGCCCTGAACGAGTTGCAGCAGGCCCCGCGCGACACCGGCGAGCGTCGCGAGGAGTCGGCGCCGACGGCGCGGCAGGAGCCGCTCATCGAGAGTGAGCCCGCACCGTCCGGCGACACCGATAGCCAGCGCGACGGACGCCAAGGCGACCGTCGTGAACGCCGCAACCGCGATCAGTCCCAGAACCGGGACGGTCAGCAGAGTCGCGAGAACCAGAACCGCGACGGGAACAACCAGAACCAGAATCGCGACGGCAACCAGAACCAGAACCGCGACGGGAACCAGAACCGCGACGGCAACCAGAACCGCGACGGCAACCAGAACCGCGACGGCAACCAGAACCAGAACCGCGGCAGCGCCCAGGACTGGGATGACGACGGCGGCAACCGCCGTGGCCGACGTCGCCGGAGCCGCGATCGACAGAATCGTCGTACCCGGACGGGTGGCGGGGCGACCATCGACCGCTACGAGTCCGAGCCGACGGTCTCCGAGGACGACGTGCTCGTCCCCGCTCGAGGAATCCTGGACGTCCTCGACAACTACGCATTCGTCCGCACCAGCGGCTATCTCCCCGGCAACGATGACGCGTACGTGTCGCTGTCCATGGTCAAGAAGTTCGGGCTGCGCAAGGGCGACATCGTCACCGGCGTGATCCGGGCCCCACGCGAGGGGGACCGCAAGGAGAAGTTCAATCCGCTCGTGCGGCTCGAGACCATCAACGGCGGCGATCCGGAGCTGGTGAAGAATCGCGTCGAGTTCAACAAGCTGGTCCCGCTCTATCCGCAGGAGCGGCTCAAGATGGAGACCACGCCGAACAACCTGACCGGCCGGATCATCGACCTGGTCTGCCCGGTGGGCAAGGGCCAGCGCGGATTGATCGTCTCGCCGTCCAAGGCCGGTAAGACCATGATCATGCAGTCGATCGCGAACTCGATCACCGTGAACAATCCCGAGGTGCACCTGATGGTGGTGCTGGTCGACGAGCGACCCGAAGAGGTCACCGACTTCCAGCGCGCCGTGCAGGGCGAGGTCATCGCATCCACCTTCGACCGCCCTGCCGACGACCACACGACGGTCGCCGAGCTGGCGATCGAGCGGGCGAAGCGGCTGGTCGAGGTCGGCCGGGATGTCGTGGTGCTGCTCGACGGCATCACCCGACTGGGCCGTGCGTACAACATCGCGGCACCGGCCAGTGGCCGGATCCTCTCCGGTGGTGTGGACTCGGCGGCGCTCTATCCGCCGAAGAAGTTCTTCGGGGCCGCCCGCAACATCGAGGGTGGTGGCTCGCTGACCATCCTGGCGACGGCCCTGATCGAGACCGGCTCCAAGATGGACGAAGTCATCTTCGAGGAGTTCAAGGGCACCGGCAACATGGAGCTCCGGCTGCGCCGCGAGTTCTCCGAGAAGCGGATCTTCCCGGCCATCGACGTGGACGCCTCGAGCACCCGCCGCGAGGAGTTGCTGATGAGTCGCGAGGAACTGAACATCGTCTGGAAGCTCCGGCGGGTCCTCGGCGGACTGGACAACCTTCAGGGCCTGGAGATGCTGCTCGATCGCCTGCGGAAGACCCAGAGCAACGGCGACTTCCTGATGGCCATCACCAAGTCCATCCCGGCGTAACGGCCTGACTCGCGCCGAGAACTGGCCGCAGACCCCCGGAATTTTGCGCGGGGTCCCGCGGTTGGGCAGACTAGACCCTTGGCGCCGGTTCACCCCATCAGGCGCGACATGCGCGGGGACCCGGTGCACAGATATAAGGAGCACACCATGAAGCCCGATATTCACCCGAACTACGTGGAGACCCAGGTCAGCTGCACCTGCGGCAACACGTTCACCACCCGCAGCACGGCGCCGAGCGGCACGCTCCGGGCCGACGTCTGCTCGGCCTGCCACCCGTTCTACACGGGCAAGCAGAAGATCCTCGACACCGGCGGTCGCGTGGCCCGCTTCGAGAAGCGCTACGCCGCCAAGCAGCCGGACGCGAAGAAGTAGCTTTCCGACGCCGGGAGACAGGACGTGATCCTGCCTCCCGGCGTTTTGCACGCCTACCCCCACCGAGTTGTCAGCATCGGTCGTCGCCGGGGCAACCACTCACGCTGACCGGTCGGAGGGAGGGGCGCCCATGTTCGAGTCCGCGAGGCCGCTGCGGGACGAATTCGCCGCGCTCGAGACCGCGCTCTCCGATCCGGCCGTGCACACCGACCTTGCGCGGGCCCGCAAGGTCGGGCGACGGTACGCCGAGCTCACCCCGATCGTTCGGGGGATGGACGCGTACGAGCGGGTCGCCGACGATCTCGCGGCCGCTCGGGAGCTGTCGGAGGTGGACGAGACGTTCGCGGCCGAAGCCATCGACCTTGAAGCCCAACTGAGCGTGATCACCGAGCGGCTGACCAAGCTGCTCGCGCCCCGCGACCCCAATGACTCCGCCGATGCTTTGGTCGAGATCAAATCCGGCGAAGGCGGGGAGGAATCCGCGCTGTTCGCCGGCGATCTGTTCAAGATGTACTCCCGGTACGCCGAGGGCCGGGGCTGGAAGGTCGAGGTGCTCGACGCCCAGGAGACCGATCTCGGCGGCTACAAGTCGATCACCGCGGCCATCAAGACGTCCTCGGCCGGCGAACCCAACACCATGCCGTACGGCGTGCTGAAGTTCGAGGGTGGCGTGCACCGCGTGCAACGCGTTCCGGTCACCGAATCCCAGGGCCGGGTGCACACGTCGGCGGCCGGCGTCCTGGTCATGCCGGAGGTCGAGGAGACCGAAGTCGAGATCGACGAGAATGATCTTCGGATCGACGTCTACCGGTCATCAGGCCCGGGTGGTCAGGGCGTCAACACCACCGATTCGGCGGTCCGGATCACCCACCTGCCGAGCGGCATCGTCGTGTCCTGCCAGAACGAGCGTTCCCAGCTGCAGAACCGCGAACAGGCCATGCGGATGTTGCGGTCGCGGCTGATCGCGGCCGCGGAGGAGCAGGCCGCGTCGGCCGCGTCCGCCGCGCGGCGCGTGCAAGTCAGGACCGTCGACCGCTCCGAGCGGATCCGCACCTACAACTACCCGGAGAACCGGATCTCCGATCACCGCATCGGCTTCAAGGCCTACAACCTCGATCAGGTGCTCAACGGGGATCTGCAGACCCTGATCACCGCCCTCCAGGACGCCGATACCGCGGAGCGGCTGTCGCAGGTCGGCGATCAGTCGCAGTGATCATCCGCCGGTGACCATCTCGGTTCGGCCCGTGCTGGCGCAGGCCACGGCCACCTTGCGTTCGGCCGGAGTGGAGAGCCCTGAGCAAGATGCCCGGGTGCTCCTGGCCCACGTCTGCGGCATCGAGCCGCTGCGCCTTCCGTTGCTGGACAGCGTTGCTGACGATCAGGTCGTCCGCTTCGAGAAGTTGATCAAGGAGCGCGCCGCCCGGGTGCCGTTGCAGCACCTGACCGGTCGGGCCTACTTCCGCTATCTCGAGCTGGAGGTCGGTCCGGGCGTCTTCGTGCCGCGGCCGGAGACCGAGGTGATGACCGGCTGGGCCATCGATCAGCTGCGGCCGATGATCATGAACAAGCGGATGCCGTTGGTCGTCGAGCTCTGCGCCGGGTCCGGCGCGATCGCCAAGGCCATCGCCACCGAGCTGACCGGCACCAAGGTGCATGCGGTCGAGTTGTCCGAGGACGCCGCGGCGTATGCGAGTCGCAACCTGGCCGACGTGCCGGTCTGGCTGCACGTGGAGGACATGGCCGACGCCCTGCCCGAGCTCGACGGCACGGTGGACCTGGTGATCGCCAACCCGCCCTACATCCCGTGGGAGGCGTACGAGTCAGTGGCGGTTGAGGCCCGTGATCATGATCCGACCGTGGCGTTGTTCTCGGGTCTCGACGGTCTGGATGCGGTCCGCGTCCTGGTCGGTGTCGCCGCCCGCCTCCTGCACCCAGCCGGTCTGCTCTGCTTCGAACACGCCGACCAGCAAGGGGAGTCGGCCCCGGCGGTCGTCCGGGCCAGCGGAACCTTCGTCGGCGTACGCGACAACCGCGATCTGTCCGGCCGCCCCCGGTTCGTCACTGCCGTTCGCAGCGGTTGACTCTGGCAAGATGGCCCGGTGAGCGAGACCCAGGAGCCCGACGAGCCGACGGCAGAGTTCGGGACGGATGAGGATCTCGAGACGGCGCCGAACTATCAGCGCTTCGACTGCACCGATCTGACCGCGGACCAGCATCTGGCCACTGATGCCGCGCGTCGGGCCGTGGAGGACGGCGACTGCATCGTCCTCCCCACCGACACCGTGTACGGCATCGGCGCCGACGCCTTCAGTCCCGAGGCCGTCGAGCGGCTGCTCTACGCCAAGGATCGCGGCCGGGACATGCCACCGCCGGTGCTGATCGGCGAATCGAGCCTGATTCGGGCGCTCGCGACCGACGTGCCGGAATCGGCCAAACTGCTGGTGAACAAGCACTGGCCCGGTGCGCTGACCGTCATCTGCAAGATCCAGCCGAGCCTACGGATGGACCTGGGCGACAGCGCGGGCACGATCGCCCTGCGGGTGCCGGACCACGATCTGGCCCGGGCAGTGTTGCGGCAGACCGGGCCGATGGCGGTCAGCAGCGCCAACGTCAGTGGTCAACCGGCTGCGCTCACCTGCGATGAGGCGATCGACCAGCTGGGGGAATCCGTCGCGGTGTACCTGGACGGCGGCCGGCTCGGAGGCGGCGACGGCCGACCATCGACGATCGTCGACTTCAGCCGGTGCGACGAGGGTGAGGTGCTGCGTCGTGGCGCGATCGAGGTAGCCGTGCTCCGGGAGACCCTGCCCGAGCTGATCGACCTGACCGACCCTTCGACGAGCTCAGAGGACGAAGACCCTTCGACCAGCTCAGGGGACAACGAGGCGGACCGCCCGGAGCAGGGAACAGGCAGCTGAGTGCGGGAGTATCTGCTCGTTCTGCTGATCGCCGCTGCCGTCACCTACGTGTTCAGCGGCCTGTGCCGCCGGGTGGCCCTGCGGGCCGGGGCGCTGGCCAAGGTCCGGGACCGCGACGTCCACACCATCGAGATGCCCTACTTCGGTGGCGTGGCGATGCTGGCCGGGGTCGGGGCGGCAATCCTGGTCGCCTGGCACCTGCCGTTCCTCGGCCGGCAGGCCACCGTGCAGCAGGATTCCCGGGCCGTCCTCGTGGCGGCGGCGGTGATCTGCCTGGTCGGCGTGCTGGACGATCTCTTCGAGCTTCCGCCGCTGGCCAAGTTCGCCGGCCAGATCCTGGCCGCGGGGGTGGCTGTGGCGCTCGGGGTCAAGATGTTGTGGATCCCGCTGCCGGGCGAGATCGTCTCGCTCAATGCTTCGCCATCGGTGGCCATCACCGTGTTTTTCATCGTGCTCTGTTCCAACGCCGTCAATTTTGTCGACGGCCTCGACGGCCTGGCCACTGGCGTGGTCGGGATCGGCGCCGGGGCCTTCTTCGTCTATTCGTATCTGCTCACCGTCACCCAGGATCTGACCCGGGCGACGACCTCAAGCTTGATTACCGTCGCCATCGCCGGCGCCTGCCTGGGCTTCCTGCCGCACAACTTCTTCCCGGCGCGGATGTTCATGGGCGATTCCGGGGCCATGCTGCTCGGACTTCTGCTGGCCACCTCGACCATCAGCTTCACCGGTCAGATCGATCCGTCCCAGCTCTCCGAGCGCGGGGTGGTACCGACCGTGCTCCCGTTGGTGCTGCCGCTGGCGATCCTGGCGCTGCCCTTCCTCGATCTGATGCTGGCCTTCATCCGGCGGACCTATGCGGGCCGGTGGTGGTTCGTCGCCGACAAGCAGCATCTGCATCACCGGCTGCTGGAACGAGGTCACTCGCAGCGGCGCGCGGTGTTGCTGATGTACATCTGGTCCGCGCTCGTGTCCTGCGGGGTGATCGTGCTCGGCTTCGTCAGCACCGACCGGCAATGGGCCGTCGTGGCGACCACCGCCTGCTGCGCGCTGATCTTGCTCCTGGTCACACTCGGCCGCCCGGTCCGCGACAAGCGGGTGCCCCGGCGGGGCGAATCCCTGCCGTAGGCGCGTCGCCGTCGCCCGACCGCTGTGCGCTTGTGCTAGTTTTCACAAACTCCCGACTTCCATGCCCATGACCGTCCCCAGACGGCCGAGATCGAAGGACTGCCCAGCCTGATGCGTGTCGAAAGCCGACCGGCGAGTGCCTCGACGGCCCACGGACCGAGCATCCACGTCGTCCGCGCCCGCACGTTGTTGCGGGCCGGTGCGATCGGCGGCGTGAGTGCGGCGGTCCTCGCCCTCGTCATCTGCACGCTCGTGTACGGCGTCAGCGGCCTCACGTCGGCGGCCCTGGCGGCGATCATGGTGCTGTTCTTCTACGGCGTCGGACAGTACGTGATGGTGCAGTTCGCCGACGCCGGTGCTCGCACGCTGCTGATGGTGTCGATGATCAGCTACACCACCCGGATCGTGGTGCTCGGGCTGGTTCTGCTCGCCTACAGCAACAACCGCGACGCCTGGCCCACGTTGACTCCGATGGCCATCTTCATCACCACCATGGCGGTCGTCGCGGGGTGGTTGATGGTCGAGGTATTCGTCTTCTCCCGGCTGCGAATCGGCAGCTACGACACCGAGTACCAAGCTCCGTCCACCGGGGATCCCGCGCAGTGACCGGGAAGTCGAACACTGCTAGCGTGTGTCACGCCATGGAGGACCAGCGCTTGCCCCACGACATTTCGGCTGGCCCGCGACGACGCGGGGCACTAGCCGGTATGGATGCTGGCATGGACACCGGGATCCGGGTGCTGTCCTATCTCATCTCGGGCGTTCTGGTCTACGGCCTGCTCGGTTGGGTCGGGGATCACTTCCTGGGAACGAAATTTCTGCTGCCGATCGGCATCGTGGCTGGTGCCGCCTTCGGGGTCTATGTGATCATCAGGCGATTCGGTCAGCTCGACGAGCTGACGCAGGGTACGCGTAAGACGTCGGAGGGAGAACGGTGAGTGGCTTGTTGAGCCTGATGCCGCTGGAGGGCTACGTGGCGCCGGGGCCGGGGAGCTTCACGCACGCCGGTGAGCCGATCTTCCCGGGTGTTCCCGGGCTGGAGTGGCTGTCCAAGTTCATGCTGCAGGCCATCGTTTCGGTCGTATTGATCTTGCTCTTCTGGGTGGTGATGGCCGGCAAGAAAGCCATGGTGCCGAGCAAGAGCCAGTTCGTCGGGGAGACCGCCTACTTCTTCGTCCGCAACTCGATCGCCCGCGACTCGATCGGCCACGACTTCCATAAGTACGTGCCGCTGCTGTTGGCGCTGTTCTCCTTCGTGCTGGTCAACAACCTGTGGGGCATCTTCCCGCTGACCCTGATGCCGACGGCTGCCCACGTCAGTTGGGCCTACGGACTGGCCGCGCTCGTGTGGGTGGTCTACAACGGCGTGGGTATCGCCAAGCACGGTCCGCTCGGTTATCTCAAGCACACGGTGCTGCCGTCGGGGGTGCCGTGGTTCATGTGGCCCTTGATCATCCCGCTCGAGTTCGCGTCCAACATCATCGTCCGGCCGGTCACCCTGGCTTTGCGACTCTTCGCCAACATGTTCGCCGGACACCTGTTGGTGCTCGTCTTCGTGTTGGGCGGCGAATATCTGTTGCTGCACAGCGAACCGATCATCAACAAGATCGCCGGCGGTGCGTCGTTGATCTTCAGCATGGCGATCTTCGGCCTCGAGATCTTCGTGCAATGCCTGCAGGCCTTCATCTTCACCGTGCTGACTGCTGTTTACATATCCTCGGCCGCTGCCGAGGAGCACTAACCCGCTAGATTTTCCGCCCGACCCAATCTCCTCCGCTGACACCCAGCGGAGGACCTTGAAAGGAAGACCTGAATGCTCCCAATGGAGATCACCGGCTCGCTGGCCATCGTCGGCTATGGACTCGGTGCAATTGGCCCCGGTATCGGCGTGGGTTTGATCTTCGCCTCCGTCATCCAGGGCACCGCCCGCCAGCCTGAAGCTCGGGGCGCCATGATGGGCACGGCCTGGATCGGCTTCGCCGTCTGTGAGGCGCTCGCCATCATCGGCATCGCTCTCGCCTTCGTCTTCTCCGGATAGTCCAGCCGACGATGATCACGCTTCTGATTCCCCTCGAGACCGAGGGCGGCAGCCCGCTGGCGATCGAGTGGCCCGAGTTCATCGCCTCGATCGTCTTCATTGCCTTGCTCGTCGTGGTGTTCACCCGCGTCGTGGTCCCGCGGTTCGAGGCCACCTACGCCGAACGGACCGCCGCCATCCAGGGCGGTATCGAAAAGGCGGAGCTGGCCCAGGAAGCGGCCGAGGCAGCGCTCGCCCAGTACAACGAGCAGTTGGCCGAGGCCCGGACCGAAGCTGCTCGAATCCGCGAGGACGCCAAGACCCAGGGCACCCAGATCCTGGCCGAACTGCGCGAACAGGCGCAGGCCGAGTCCGCCCGGATCAAGGCTCAGGGTGAAGCACAGCTCGAGGCTGAGCGGGCCCAGGTGATGACCCAGCTTCGCAACGAGATCGGTGGCCTGGCCACCACGCTGGCCAGCCGGATCGTCGGCGAGTCGTTGGACGACGACGAGCGCGCCCGGCGTACGATCGACCGCTTCATTGCTGACCTGGAGAGTGGGGCTGACCTGGAGAGTGGGGCTGACCTCGAGGCCAACGAGTCGGCCAACGCAGGGCAGCCGTGAGCACAGCGACCGACACCCGGCTCAGTTCGCTCGATCGGCTGCTTGACGACACGGAGATCAGCGAGTCGTTTGCCGGCGACCTCTTCGCCGTGGTCGATGCGCTCGGATCCTCGGCGACCCTGCGTCGGGCGGTGACCGATCCGGGTACGCCGGAAGCCGGCCGGCAGTCGCTGGTACGCAGCCTGCTGGACGGCAAGGTCAATGACAAGGTCGTCGACCTGGTCGCTGAAGCCGCCGCGATGCGGTGGGCCGGCGGTCGCACGTTCGCGGCCGCGTTGGAGCGGCAGGCGGTTCGATCGCAGCTGATCATGGCGGATCGGGCCGGCACCCTGGAGGAAACCGAGGACGAGCTCTTCCGGTTCGCGCGTCTGGTCGAGGGCAGCCCGGACCTGCGTAATGCGTTCGCCGACCGCTCGGTCCCGTTGGCCAATCGGCAGGACCTGGCCGGCGAGTTGCTGGCCGGTCGAGCCAGCGACGCGACCATCGCGCTGGGCCGGCGAGCGGTCGCCGCCCGGGAGCGGACCTTCGCCCACACCATCGAAGGCTTCGTCACGTTGGCGGCCGCCCATAAGAACCGGGTGGTCGCGACCGTTCGGGTCGCGCAGCCGCTGAGTCCGGAGCAGCGCGACCGATTGCGGGCCGCACTGGCCCAGCAGGTCGGTCGGGAGGTCGCCATCCAGGAGATCGTCGAGCCCGACGTGCTCGGTGGAATCCGGGTGGAGCTCGGCGACGAAGTCATCGAAGGTACGGTCGCCGGTCGGCTGCAGCAGGCCCGACGGCTCTTCGGCTAGCCAGAGCTTCGCAAGACAGAGTTTTGATCACCGAGACGTTGTTAACACAGCACGACTGATACGAGAGCAGGAATCACAGGCGATGGCAGAACTCACGATTCGTCCGGAGGAGATCCGGGACGCGCTGGACCGGTTCGTTCAGAACTATTCCCCGGACACGTCGGCTCGCGAGGAGGTCGGCACGGTCGTGACCTCCGGTGACGGCATTGCCCGCGTCGAGGGGCTGCCCTCGGCCATGGCGAACGAGTTGCTGGAGTTCGAGAACGGCACGCTCGGCATCGCGCTCAACCTGGACGTGCGCGAGATCGGCGTCGTGGTGATGGGTGACTCCGGCGGTATCGAAGAGGGCCAGGTCGTCAAGCGGACCGGGGACATCCTCTCCGTGCCGGTCGGCGACGGTTACCTCGGCCGCGTCGTCGACGCGCTGGGCAATCCGATCGACGCCCTCGGCGAGATCGACGGCATCGACGAGCGGCGACCGCTCGAGCTCCAGGCCGCCGGTGTGATGGATCGACAGGAGGTCCGGCAGCCACTGCAGACGGGTATCAAGGCGATCGACGCCATGATCCCGATCGGCCGCGGCCAGCGGCAGCTGATCATCGGCGACCGCAAGACCGGCAAGACCGCCATCGCCATCGACACGATCATGAACCAGAAGACCGCCTGGGAGTCCGGCGATCCGGAACAGCAGGTGCGCTGCATCTACGTGGCGATCGGCCAGAAGAACTCGACCATCGCCGCCATCAAGGGCCAGCTTGAAGAGGCCGGTGCCATGGCGTACACGACGATCGTGAACGCCCCGGCTTCCGACCCGGCCGGCTACAAGTACGTCGCCCCCTACACCGGCTCGGCCATCGGCCAGCACTGGATGTACCAGGGCAAGCACGTTCTGATCGTCTTCGACGACCTGACCAAGCAGGCCGAGGCCTACCGCTCGATGTCCCTGCTGCTGCGCCGGCCGCCCGGCCGCGAGGCGTACCCCGGTGACGTCTTCTACATCCACTCGCGGTTGCTGGAGCGCTGCGCGAAGCTGTCCGCCGAGCTCGGTGGTGGTTCGATGACCGGTCTGCCGATCATCGAGACCAAGGCCAACGACGTGTCGGCCTACATTCCGACCAACGTCATCTCGATCACCGACGGGCAGATCTTCCTGCAGTCCGACCTGTTCAACGCCAACCAGCGGCCGGCCATCGACGTCGGTGTCTCGGTGTCGCGGGTCGGTGGTGCCGCGCAGATCAAGGCCATGAAGAACGTTTCCGGCTCCTTGAAGCTGGAGCTGGCCCAGTACCGCGACATGCAGGCGTTTGCGATGTTTGCCTCCGACCTGGACGCCACCACCCGCCGCCAGCTGGATCGCGGCAGCCGCCTGGTCGAGCTGCTTCGACAGCCGCAATACTCGCCCTACCCGGTGGAGGAGCAGGTCGTCTCGGTGTGGGCCGGCCTGCAGGGGCTGATGGACGAGGTCCCGGTCGATGACGTGCTGCGCTTTGAGCGGGAGCTGTTGGACTACCTCCGGCATAACGGCAGCGCCTTGCAGAACATCCGCGAGACCAAGGTGTTCGACGACGACACGGCCGCCGGGCTGCGCGAGCAGATCGCGGAGTTCAAGCAGGGCTTCCAGACCTCCGAAGGCAAGCTGCTCGCCGGTCGTGAGGAGCATGAAGCCACCGATCCTGGTGAGGTCAATCAGGAACAGATCGTCAAGCAGAAGCGGGGTTAGTTCATGGCTGCCAGTCTCAGGGAGCTGAGACAGCGACGGTCCTCGGTGTCGACCATCAAGAAGGTCACCCGGGCCATGGAGCTGATCGCAGCGTCGCGGATCATCAAGGCGCAGAACCAGGCCCAGGCGGCGGCGCCGTACTCCCGGGAGTTGACGAAAGCGGTTTCGGCCGTGGCGACCTTCTCCAACGTCGATCATCCGCTGACCACTGAGCCGGAGAATCCGACCCGGGCGGCGGTGCTGTTGATCACGTCCGACCGCGGCCTGGCCGGCGCGTACTCCTCTTCGGTCATCAAAGAGGGCGAGCAGCTGAATCAGCTCCTTCGGGACAACGGCAAGGAGCCGGTGCCGTTCCTCACGGGGCGGAAGGCCAACGCCTTCTACAACTTCCGCAAGCGGCAGGTCGCAGCCCGCTGGGAGGGCTTCTCCGACGCACCGACGTACGCGCACGCCCGCGAGATCGCCGATGCACTGATCGCCAGCTTCAACACGCCGACCGACGAGGGTGGCGTCGATGAGATCCACGTCGTTTACACCCGGTTCGTCTCGATGCTCACCCAAAAGGCCGAAGTCATCCGACTGCTGCCGTTGGAGGTCGTCGAGGGCGAAGAAGCACCCGCGACCGACGATCTGTTGCCGCTGTACGAGTTCGAGCCTGACGCCGAATCGGTATTGGACGAGCTGCTGCCGCTCTACGTGGCGAGCCGGATCCAGTACTGCCTGCTGCAGGCGGCCGCGTCCGAGCTGGCCAGCCGGCAGAAGGCGATGAAGTCAGCCACCGACAACGCGCAGCAACTGATCGAACGGTTGACCCGTGAGGCCAACCAGGCTCGCCAGGCCGAGATCACCCAGGAAATCTCGGAGATCGTCGGCGGCGCGAGCGCGCTCGCCGAGGCGACCGCAGCAGCTGAGTAGAGATAACGACCACGCAGATGAAGACGAGTGAGGGAACCAGATGACCGCCACCATTGAAGAGCAGAACACCGAAGCCCCGGCCGGCGGCATCGGCCGGGTGTCCCGGGTCATCGGCCCGGTGGTCGATGTGGAGTTCCCGGTTGATCAGATGCCGGATATCTACAACGCCTTGAAGGTCGACACCACGGTCAACGGTGAGACCCGGACGATGACCATGGAGGTCGCGCTGCATATCGGCGACAATTTGGTCCGGGCGATCGCGTTGAAGCCGACCGACGGCATGCAGCGTGGTGCCGAGGTGCGGGACACCGGTGCGCCGATCTCGGTGCCGGTCGGTGACATCACCAAGGGCCATGTGTGGAATGTGACCGGTGATGTGCTGGACGTCGATCCGTCGACGATCGAGATCACCGAGCGCTGGCCGATCCATCGGCAGGCGCCGAAGTTCGACCAGTTGGAGTCGAAGACGGAGATGTTGGAGACCGGCATCAAGGTGCTGGATCTGCTGACCCCCTACGTGACCGGTGGGAAGATCGGTCTGTTCGGTGGCGCCGGGGTGGGCAAGACGGTGATGATCCAGGAGATGATCTACCGGATCGCCCACAACTTCGGTGGTACGTCGGTGTTTGCCGGCGTGGGGGAGCGCACCCGCGAGGGGAACGACCTGATCCACGAGATGGAAGAGGCGGGCGTGTTCAAGGACACGGCGCTGGTCTTCGGTCAGATGGATGAGCCGCCGGGCACCCGGTTGCGGGTGGCACTCTCGGCGTTGACCATGGCCGAGTACTTCCGCGATGTGCAGAACCAGGACGTGCTGCTGTTCATCGACAACATCTTCCGGTTCACCCAGGCCGGTTCGGAGGTCTCCACCCTGCTCGGCCGGATGCCGTCCGCGGTGGGCTATCAGCCGAACCTGGCCGACGAGATGGGCCAGTTGCAGGAGCGGATCACCTCGACCCGTGGCCACTCGATCACCTCGATGCAGGCGATCTACGTGCCGGCGGACGACTACACCGACCCGGCCCCCGCGACGACCTTCGCCCACCTGGATGCGACGACGGAGTTGT
This sequence comes from uncultured Actinomycetota bacterium, assembly GCA_963731295.1. Lineage (GTDB taxonomy): Bacteria > Actinomycetota > Actinomycetes > Propionibacteriales > Propionibacteriaceae > Microlunatus. The sequence continues at coordinate 669,912 of CAVSUP010000001.1, read as the reverse complement.
CGCGCGAGATCGCGTCCCGCGGCCTCTACCCGGCGGTGGATCCGTTGAGCTCGACCAGCCGGATCCTCGACGCGCAGTACATCGGGCAGGCGCACTATGACACGGCCGTGCAGGTGAAGCAGATCCTCCAGCGGAACAAGGAGTTGCAGGACATCATCGCGATCCTGGGTGTCGACGAGCTTTCCGAAGAGGACAAGATCGTGGTGAACCGGGCTCGCCGGCTCCAGCAGTTCCTGAGCCAGAACACCTACATGGCGGAGAAGTTCACCAATATCCCGGGGTCGTCGGTGCCATTGGCCGAGACGATCGAGTCGTTCCAGATGATCTGCGCGGGCAAGGTCGACCACATCGCGGAGCAGGCGTTCTTCAACGTCGGCAGCCTCGACGACGTCGAGCGCAAGTGGTCCGAGCTGCAGAAGGGCAACTGAGCGCATGGCTGAGCCGATGCAGGTCGAGGTGGTGTCGGCTGACCGGGTCGTCTGGTCCGGTCAGTCCTCGAACATCATCGCCAAGACGGTCGATGGCGACATCGGCATCCTGCCTGGGCATTCTCCGGTGCTCGCCGTGCTGGAGCCCAGTGGCGTGGTGATCTTCAGCGAGGACGGCAACCGCGAGGTGATTGCCGTCGACGGTGGCTTCATCTCGGTGTCCCAGGGGCGGGTGTCGATCCTGAGCGAGTACGCCCGAATGGCCGACGAGATCAGTGTGTCCGAAGCCGAGAAGGAGCTGGGCGAGGCCCAGCGGATCCTCGACACCGGCGATTACGACGACGCGGACAAGAAGCGCTTCCTGCGTGCCACGGCCCAGGTACGGGCCGCGCAGAAGACTCAGTAGTCGCCGACGCGCCAGCGGCGGGAACGCGGCCGGGACCAAACACGCCGATCACAAAATCGGCGCGGTAGGGTCCCTGCTACAGACGGGGACGTAGCGACTGAAGGATGTGGATGCTGCACGGGTGGCTCGGCGCGGTCGAGATCGTCGCTCTGCTCGTCGTGTTACTGGTCCTCAGCCTCGTCTTGCTCGCCGTTCGCCGGCGCTGGCTGAACCGGCTCGGAGGCACGTTCGACTGCAGCCTGCGAATCAACGTCACCACCCCCGGGGCCGGCTGGGCGCTCGGGGTCGGGCGTTACAACTCCGGGCTCCTGGAGTGGTTCCGCTTCTTCTCCTACTCACTTCGGCCGCGCCAGGTCTTCCAGCGCAACGAGGTGCAGGTGCTCACCACGCGTGACCCCGATCCGGTCGAGGCCGTTGCCCTCAACGCCGACAACCGCATCCTGCGGATCAAGGTGCCCGACGGCACGAGCGTTCGCGAATGGGAGCTGGCCATGAGCCCCGAATCCCTGACCGGCCTCCTGAGCTGGCTCGAGGCTGCCCCCCCCGGCGACCGCCGCATCGACTGACCCACGACCTTCGTGCCCTTCGACAGGCTCAGGGATCGTTTCGCCGTGGGGTCGAGTTGAGTCGGCCACGAGCGTGGCGTCGGGCGATCAGTCCTTCGTCGCGAAGGCGGCGTCGAAGGAGGCGGTGGAGGGGGTGATGCCGTTCATGCCGCGGATGAAGCCGAGGGCTTCGGGGGCGCCGTCGAGGCGGTCCATGCCGGCGTCTTCCCATTCGATGGAGATGGGTCCGTCGTAGCCGATGTGGTTGAGCATCCGGAAGATGTCTTCCCAGCGGGTGTCGCCGTGGCCGGTGGAGATGAAGTCCCAGCCGCGGCGGGGGTCGGCCCAGGGCAGGTGGGAGCCGAGGCGGCCGTTGCGGCCGTTGTTCATCCGGACCTTGGTGTCTTTGCAGTCGACGTGGTAGATCCGGTCCTTGAAGTCCCACAGGAAGCCGACGTAGTCGAGGTCTTGCCAGACCATGTGGGAGGGGTCGAAGTTGAGCCCGAATCCGGGGCGGTGGCCGATGGCGTCCAACGTGGCGACGGTGGACCAGTAGTCGTAGGCGATCTCGGACGGGTGGACCTCGTGGGCGAAGCGGACGCCGACCTCGTCGAAGACGTCGATGATCGGGTTCCAGCGGTCGGCGAAGTCTTGGTAGCCGGCGGTGATCACGTCGTCGGCGACGGGCGGGAACATGGCGAGGTAGTGCCAGATGGCGGAGCCGGTGAAGCCGACGACGGTGTCGACGCCGAACGCGGCGGCGGCGCGGGCGGTGGTCTTCATTTCCTCGGCGGCGCGTTGCCGGACGCCCTCGGGGTCGCCGTCGCCCCAGACGCGGGGGTGGACCATCTGCTGGTAGCGCTGGTCGATGATCGCCTCGCAGACGGCCTGGCCGTTGAGGTGGTTGGAGATGGCCCAGCAGCCGAGGCCGTACGAGGCGAGGATGTCTTTGCGTTCTTGGACGTACGCGTCGTCCTCGGCGGCGCGGGCGACGTCGAAGTGATCACCCCAGGTGGCGATCTCCAAGCCGTCGTAGCCCCACTCCGAGGCCAGCCGACACACCTCGGTGAACGGCAGGTCGGCCCACTGGCCGGTGAACAGGGTGACCGGGCGGGCCTGCTTGGCCTCGGCGCGGCCGGTGGCTTCCTTCATGATCAACTGCTCCTCTGCTCGGGTTCGCGGTCGCGGCCGGGCACCCACAGCACATCGCCGTCCGCACCGTTGACGGAGCGGGTCAGGATGAACAGCAGATCCGACAGCCGGTTGAGATAGCTCATGGCCAAGGCATTGACACCGCCCGGGGCTTCCGGATCGGCCACTGGTTCGGTGCCGTACGCGGCCGCGGCCACCCAGGCGGCCCGTTCGGCTCGACGGGTGATCGTCCGGGCCACGTGCAGCTGGGCGGCGGCGAGTGAACCGCCGGGCAGGATGAACGATTTCAGCGCCGGCAAGGGGTCGCCGAACGCATCGCACCAGTGCTCGAGCCGGTCGATGCTCGAGGCGATGATCCGCAGCGCCGGCGGCGCGTCCGGGTCGGGCACGCGCAACGGGTTCGAGAGATCGGCCCCGAGGTCGAACAGCTCGTTCTGGACGATCCCGAGGGCCTCGGAGATCTCCGACGACATCCCGCCCGCAGCCAGCGCGACCCCGATCGCCGAGTTGGCCTCATCGACATCGCCGTAGGCCTCGACGCGCGGATCGGTCTTGCTGGTCAGCGACATATCCGACAATCGCGTCTGCCCGCCATCGCCGGTGCGGGTATAGATTCGCGTCAGCCGGACCATGATCGCAGCCTAGTGGGTCCGCTTCGACGAACTTCAGGCGTGGCCATCGCCCGCTTGTCGCTCCCGGGTTTGGCGTACCGGCTGTGCCAGAGTGACCCGATGAGCGCTTCGCCTCGATCTGTTGTCCTGCTGGCGATCGTCACCTCGACCCTGCTTGTCGGCTGCGGGACGATTCCACCCGACACCGGCAGTGGCGCGAGCCCCAGCGCGAGCGCCTCCGGTGCACCGATCACGGCCGCGCCGTCAGGCTCCCCGTCGACCAGCGGCACCCCCGACGCTGACGGCGCCACCTGCGAGTACGTGGCGACCGGAGAAGCGTCGAAGCCGGTCGATCCGCCGCCGGCGACCGGCGTGCCGACCAGTGGCACGGTCACCTATGTGCTGAAATTCGGCAGCGGCAATGTCAAGATCACCATGGACCGGAGCGAGGCGCCGTGCACGGTGAACTCGTTCGTCTCGCTGGCGAATCAGGGCTTCTACGACAAGACCAGCTGCCACGGGCTTTCCGACACCGGAACGTTCCTGCTGTTGTGCGGCGACCCGACCGGCACCGGCAGCGGCGGACCCGGCTACCAGTTCGCCAACGAGACTGACGGCACCGAGAAGTACCGGCGGGGGGTGGTGGCGATGGCGAATGCCGGCGCGGACGCCAACGGCTCGCAATTCTTCTTGTTCTGGGACGACTCCAGCAGCCTGAATGCCAAGCATGCGTACACGATCTTCGGCCAGATGGATCCGGCCTCGACCGACGTGGTCGCCTCGATCGGCGGTCAGGGTCGCGACGAGGACGACAAGCCGATCGCGCCGGCCGACATCACCTCGGTGAAGCCGGAGTAGCGCTCAGCTCCACCACCCGGCGTGGCGACATCAGGAGGGCGAGCAGCACCGGGAATTCCAGGTACGCGTGGTAGGTGGCCAGTGCGCCGTACAGGGCCCGCCCCTGGAAGTAGTCGCTGAGGAACAAGACGGCGAGGAAGCCGCCGGCGACCAGACCGACGAGCCAGGCCCGGCGACCGCGAAGCCACGGCACTCGGGCATCGAATGCCGCGGCCGCGTCCGGCGCGAAGCGCGGAAGGAAGCCGACCCAAACCGCGTAGTGCATGGTTTGCATGAAGGCGAACATCACCAGGAAGCGCAGTCCCATCGAGGCCGCCACGTCCGGCGGTGCGGCGCCGGCGATCACCCGGCTCCCGTCGCCGACGAACCGGGCCACCACGCCCGGGCCGGCCGAAACCCACCGATCGAGCAGTCCGAGCAAGATCGCGATCGGCAAGATCACAATCCACAGCACCTGGGTCACCCGGAAGGCGGCGCGGGCCCGAGATCGGTGGATCCTGCGGGCCCAATCCCACAAGAAGATCAACGGCACCAGGTTGTGCAGGTGGGTCAGCACGACGAAATGGTAAGCAGGAAAGGAGAACGAGCCAATGGCCGCTACGGCCAGGACGGCGACCGCGATCATCAGCCACCATCCTCGGAGTCCGATCCGGCACCCGACGAGCAAGATCAGATAGCCGATCCCGATCTCGCCGAAGCGGGCGCCATCCGGCGATAGCTGTCCGAACAGCCGGCACAGGGCGATACCGGAGGTGAGGGCCAGGAGCAAGATCAGGAAGCGACCGGTCAGCAGGGCAGCGAACCGACCGGCGACGTAGCGGATCTCCAGGATGTTGTGCAGGACGCCGAACAAGATCAGTCCGAGCACGGTGACGGTCAGCGGCGCCCGGGTGGCCAGCACCAGCGACACTCCGGCCGCCGCCAGCATTCCGGCGATCAGCCACTGGGCAGGCGGCACACTGGGATACGTGTCCTCGCTCTCGCCGGTCCTGGCGTGGTGGTCCGGCTTCCCGATGGCCTTTGTGTTGACCTGCGTCATCGAGCTGCCGGTCTACCTGATGGCGTTCACGGTGCTCGGCTGGTGCGGACCGAAGGGGACGCCGGCGCGGCCCCTCTCTCGGTCGACCGCGCTCGGGCTGGCGCTGGCGGTCAATCTGATCACCCATCCGCTGCTGTGGGCCTTGGCCCTCCGTCTCGACCGGCCGGGGCAGTTGATCATGGCCGAGCTCGCAGTGGCCTTCGTCGAGGGATCGGCGATCTTCGCCGTCGTCCGGAATCGGCGCGGGCCGGACAGCCGGGTCAGCCGGCTCGGCTGGTCACTGCTCATTGCGCTCGGGGTGAACACGCTCTCGTTCCTGATCGGACTGATCATGCCGAGTCCGGATCTACTCGCTTCGGCTTGAGGCTGAGCAAGATCATGGCCAGGATCAGGAGACCGAGGCCGAGGAACCCACCGACGATGTACGCGGCGAAGCCGTGGCTCTCCTGCGGATAGACGGCCGTGCTCGGGGGCGCCGCCGACGGCGGCAGCACATCGAGCGGAATGAGCAGCAGGCCGGCCGCCAGACTGATCACTTCTTGTCCTTGCTCTTGTAGCGCAGGAGGACGAGCACCACGACGATGGCCACGAACGCCAACAGGATGAGAAGCAGGATCGGGGCGAACGCAAAGGGTTGAGGGGCAACATCCAGGGCGACCATCGCAGCGGCAGTGATCGTGGCGGCAGTCATCTAGGAAAGCTCCTCAGGCAGAAGTCGAATCCTAAGAATTCCACACCTCCGGTGGTTACAGATGCAGGAACCGGCGGATGGTCGCCACGAAGACCTGGGGTCGATCGCTGTGCACCCAGTGGCTGGCGCCCTTGATCTTCACCAGCTGGACCCGTGGAAACAGGGCTCGCATGGCCGGAGCGTACTCGGGCTTGATGTAGTCGGACTCCGCGCCGCCGAGCCAGAGCACCGGCCCGGCGTACGGCGGTCGGTCGAAGGCCGGCCAGGCACCCATGTCGTCGAGGTGGTCACCCAGCAGACCGAGATTCATCTGCCAGCGCCACGGTGGTTCGCCGCCGGCTTCGCGACGAAGATTCTGCAGCAGAAAGCTGCGGATGCCCGGATCCGGCACGTACGGTTCGAGCTGGGTGCCGGCTGCTTCGCGGTCGGTGAGTTGACTGAGATCGATCGAGCGCAGGCCGGCCACGAACGTGGCGAAGTTGGTCGTCCCGGCCATCGAGACCGGAGAGACGTCGACGACGCACAGCCGCTCGACCAGCTCGGGCCGCTGCAGGGCCAGGGCCATGGCCACCTTGCCGCCCATCGAATGGCCGACCACGGCGTACGCCTCGCCCGGCACCGTTAGCAGGTCGGCGATCTGATCGGCCATGTCCGGATAGGAGAACCGCTCGGTCCAGGCCGACCGGCCGTGATTGGGCAGGTCGACCATGGTCACCCGAGCCACCCCGCTCAAAGCCTTGGCGACGGTGGTCCAGTTCTTGCCCTGGCCGAAGAGTCCGTGCAGGAAGACCACCCGCGGCCCGCTGGCCCCGAGCTCGGTGCTGAACAGTCCGCTCATGATCGGCGCTGCCAACAGCTCGTGTGCCAGTGGCGCCGCTCGTCCAGACCGGACGCGGAGAGCAGCCCCGGGGTGTCGGGCCACGCCACCAGGTGCGGCGTCCCCGGTGAGATGAGCTGGTTGCAGCCCGGGCAGCGGTAGTTCTTGACGGCGGCGGCACCGGAGATGTTGCGGACGATCCAGCGGCCGTCGTTCTTGATCGCCGAGCTCGCGTGGCTTGAGCTGAGCGGCCGGGCCGGCCGGAGGTGCTTGCTCGGACGCTTAGCCATCACTGCTTCCCGAAGACGCGAGGTCCCGCAGACTCGATCAGCTCCAGAGGAGCCGAACTGGGCTGGTCGAACGAGGTCACCGGGACAGGTTAGTTTGTCCCGGTGCGTTTGGTGATCGCCCAGTGCCAGGTCGACTACGCGGGTCGGCTGACCGCCCATCTGCCGATGGCGAAACGACTGATCCTGATCAAGTCGGACGGGTCGGTCTCGATCCACGCCGACGATCGCGCCTACAAGCCGCTGAACTGGATGAGTCCACCGTGCTCGATGGCGGAGCTGACGCCGACCGGCGACCTCACCGGGCTCTGGGAGGTCCGGGGGCGGGACGGTGACACGTTGCAGATCTCCCTCGGCGAAGTGTTCCACGACTCCTCCCATGAGCTGGGCATCGACCCGGGGCTGCAGAAGGACGGCGTCGAGGCCCACCTGCAGGCCCTGCTCGCCGAGCACCCGGAGACCCTGGGGCCCGGCCTGTCCCTCGTCCGGCGTGAGCACCTGACCCCGATCGGACCGGTGGATCTGCTGTGTCGAGACGCCGACGGCGCGTACGTCGCGATCGAGGTGAAACGCCGGGGCGAGATCGACGGCGTCGAGCAACTGACCCGCTATCTCGAACTGATGCGGCGGGACTCCCTGCTCGGCACCGTGCACGGGATCTTCGCCGCGCAGCAGATCAAGCCGCAGGCCCGGGTGCTGGCGCTCGACCGCGGGATCACGTGCGTGATCGTCGACTACGACGCGCTGCGCGGGATGGACAAGGCCGACGAACGGCTCTTCTGAAGGCGACCGGCCGGCCTTCGGGGTGACACCCCGCCCGCCGGCCGCTCCGGACCCTCAGCGGAGGGCGGCCTCGGCCAGTCCGCGCTGTTCGAGCTCGGTCGGGTCCTGATCGTCCAGGTCGTCGAACGACATCTCGGGCACCTCGGGCAGGTTCTCGGCCGTCTCCACGGCCAAGGCGCTGAGCGAGGTCAGCTGGCTCAGCATGGCCTGCTTGCGGCGGGTCAGCAGATCCTGCTCGTGTCGCATCTGGCGGCGTCGCCAGGCGAATTCCTGCCGGGCCCGCTCGTCGATCATGCTGGCCTGCCGCTGCGCCCGATTGATGATCTCCTCGGCCTCCTTGATGGCCTCGGCTTTGACCCGTTCGGCCTCGGCCAGCGTTTCGGTCCGCAGCGCGGTCGCCTGTTCGGTCTCCGAGGCCAGGTGCTCGCTCGCGGTTCGCTGCTGCTTGGTGGCATCGGCCAGCATGGCCTGGATCGTCGCATTCGCCCCGTCCTGGGCTTTGCGCAACTCGGCCAGGATCTGATCACGCTGCGCGGCGGCCTCTTCGCGTATGCGAGTCGCTTGGGACTCCGCCGCAGCCGTGATGGCCTGGGCCGCCAAGGTTGCCGATCGTGAGGCCCCCGTCGTTTGGGCGTCGGCCTCGGCCCGGACCGCTGTGGCCTGGAGTCGAGCCGCGCGGACCAACTGCTCCGCCTCTTGCTTGGCCCGCTCGCTCAACTCGGCGGCATCCTGCTCGCCTTGGCCGCGGAGCGCTTCGAGCTCGGCCAGTTGCGTCTCGCGTACCCGGGCCACCTCGACCGACGTGTCCTGCCGAAGTTGGTCCGCTTCGGCCTGGGCCTGTTCGGTCACCAGATCGGCGTCCCGAGCGGCTTGCTGGGTCACGTCACGGGCCTGCTCCTCGGCGATCCGCAAGATCTCTTGGGCGCGTCCGCCGAGTCCGGAGAAGTCGACCTCGGTCGCCCGGATGTGGGCATCCCCGACCGCTTCGTGCAGGGCCGCGTTCTCGATGATCAGGGCCTGACAGTGCGCCTGCAACTGGGTGATCTGGGCGGCCGTCGTCCGGGCGAAATGGTCAACCGATTGAGGCTCATATCCCTTGCGAACAAGGGAAAACTGTCCGATGCTGGACTCTTCTTGCGTGCGGGTCAGGTTCATGGTCGCTCCCAAATGCGATATGCCGAACCCCCGAGATATCTCTCAGCCTATCGCCATCGGCCGCCACCGACCCCGCAGCCCACGCCGGAAGACGGCCGCCGCCGTCCCCCCACTCGCCGTCAGTCGTCCTTGCTACCGAGATGCCCCGTGCCCGCGGGCAGGTCCGACGATGCGACCAGCACCGTGGCGTCCCCGTCGACCTCGACGTCGTCGGAACCGGATCCCTGATCGGGACCGGCCGGTGCCAGCCCTTCGGGCCGCATCACCGTCTGGTCGCCGGTCTCGCCGTCGAGCTCGCCCGGCGCATCCAGATCAGGGAACGCACTGGCGGTCTGTTCGGCCAGCGCCGAGAGGCTGGCCAGCTGGCTGAGCACGGCCTGCTTGCGCTGGTGCAAGAGATCGGTCTCGCGCTTCAGCTGCTGCTTGCGCCACGCGAATTCCTGCTGGGTCCGCTCGCTGATCGCCGCCGCCTGCTTCTTCGCCGTGGCGATCCGAGCCTCGGACTCCTCGACCGCGGACAGCTTCGCCCGCTCAGCCTCTTCAAGGGCTTCGGCCCGGATGCGGGCGGATTCGGCGATGTCGGCCTCCAGGCGCGCGGCGGACTCCTGATGATGCTTGGTCGCCTCGGCCAGCAGGGCAGCCGTCCGCTGGTCTGCATCGTCATGAGCCGACTGCAGCTCACCGACAGCCTGTTCACGATCCACGGCGATCTTCTGCCGCGCCTCGGCGATCTCGCGCTCCGCCGTACGCCGTAGGCTCTCGCTGTCGAGGGCGGCCTTCTGGCGGGACGCTTCGGCCTCGTGTTCGGCCTCGCGACGCAAGGACTCGGCCTGCCGGCGCGCGGCGGCCAGCAGGGCCCCCGCCTCAGCCTTGGACTTGTCGACCTGGGCCTGAACCTCGGTCTGCAGCTTGTTCCGCAGACCGTCGATCTCGGCCGCTCCGCCGGTCTTGATCGCGGCACCCTCGCGGGCGGCGGAGTTCCGCAGGCCATCGGCCTCGCGGCGGCCCTGCTCCTTCACTCGCTCGGCTTCGACGGTGGCGTTGGCGACCAGCTCCCGGGCCTGCTCCTGGGCGAGTCGCAGGATGTCGCCCGCCCGCCCGCCCAGATTGCTGAAGTCCGGCTGGCCCGACGAGTCGTCGGTATTGCCACCCCCCGAGGGGGAGACCTGATCCTGCAAGGCGCTGACCTGCTGCTCCAACTGGGCCGCGTGCCGACGGGACTGGACGACGCTGGTCTCGAGGGTGCGCACATAGTCGTCGACCGCCGTACGGTCGTAGCCACGCAAGGCGCTCGGGAAGTTGCCTACCGCGCTCGCTGTGTCGTCGAAAAGTCCCAAACCCGTGTTGTTGTCTGAAGCGCTCACCGCAGAAAAACCTCTCATCCAGATGCTGGGCAGAAGGTCATGGCCGGAGCGGCTGCCCCCCGCTTACCGGCGCAGCGTGACCGTTGGCGGCTGCCTCGACCAACTCGATCAGGGAGCCACCCGTGTCCTTGGGATGGACGAAGTTGATCAGCGAACCCCGGGTACCGGCTCTTGCTGAATCATAGAGCAGCCGCACGCCAGATTCGCGCAGAACGAGAGATGCGTGGGCGAGATCGGCAACCCGGTACGCGACGTGATGCAGGCCCGGCCCACGGCGGGCCAGGAAGCGGCCGACTGCCGAGTCCGGGTTGAGTGCGGCCAGCAATTGGATCTGGGCGGCGCCCGCCGTGCCGGATCGAGGCACGAGCATCACTTCGGTGACGGCCTGGTCGGGATTTACCTCGCGATGGGCAACGACCAGGCCGAGCAACTCGGTGTGGAAGCTGACCGCGGCGTCCAGATCGCTGACGGCAATGCCCAGATGATCGATTCCGAGCAGTCCCGGCACGTGGTGCGGCCAGGCCGCAGGGGGGTTGCTCATACGACCAGGGTGCCAGACTGAGGCGCGTGGCAGAGGTCGATCAGCTCATCGAGGCCGCCCGCGCGGGGCAGCCGCGGGCGGTGGGCCGGCTGATCAGCGCCGTGGAGAACGACTCACCGCGGTTGCCGATGATCATGAAGGCACTCGCCCCGGACACCGGGCACGGTTGGGTCATCGGGCTGACGGGTGCGCCGGGGGTGGGGAAGTCCACGACCACGACGATGCTCGTACGAGCCCTCCGGGCGAGCGGCCAGCGCGTTGCCGTGCTCGCCGTCGACCCCAGTTCGCCGTTCTCCGGCGGGGCGCTGCTCGGCGATCGAGTCCGGATGCAGGAACACGCGCTCGATGGCGGGGTCTACATCCGGTCGATGGCCACCCGGGGGCACCTGGGTGGACTGTCGGTCGCGGCGCCGCACGCGCTACGGGTCCTGGCCGCCGCGGGCTTCGATGTCGTGCTGGTCGAGACGGTCGGTGTCGGACAGTCCGAGGTGGAGGTCGCCGGGATCGCCGACATGACCGCGGTGTTACTGGCCCCGGGCATGGGGGACGGCATCCAGGCGGCGAAGGCGGGCATCCTCGAGGTCGGAGACCTGTTCGTGGTGAACAAGAGCGATCGAGACGGTGCCCAGCCCCTGATCCGCGAGCTCCGGACGATGATCGCTCTCGGGACCTACCGGCCGACGGATTGGAAGCCGCCGATCGTGTCCACCGTGGCCTCCGAGGGACGCGGACTCGACGAGCTCCTCGCGGTCGTGGACCGATTCCGCGCGCACCAGACCGAGTCCGGGGCCGGGGTCGCCCGGCGGGTGGCGCGGGCCCGTCGGGAGATCGAGAACCTCGCGCTGGCTCAGATCCGGGCCAGTTTCCCGGTCGGTGGTCGCGCAGGTCTGGATGACCTTGCCGAGGCTGTCAGCCGTGGGGCACTCGACCCGTACGCGGCCGCCGCACAGATCGTCGCCACGGGATGATCACTCGGCGTGGCACCCGCTCGTGGAACCGACGATGAGGTAGAAAGAACACTGTCGAGGTCTGTGACTGAAGGGGTGAAGCAGGCAGCATGAAGTTCGTGAAGAGGGTCCTTCTGGTCCTGGTCGTCGGCTTCTGCCTCTTTTATCTGGTTCAGCAGCCCGAGGGCGCGGCCGGTGCGGTGCGCACGGTCTTCGGCGCCGTGGCCCGGGCGTTCGCGTCGATCATCACGTTCTTCACGTCCCTGGCCGGATAACCGTGGCCGGATTGCTCGGCATTCTCGATCCGCACGTCCGGCGCTATGTGCTGGGCGACGCCGACGAAGAGCTGGTGCTCGAGGTCCGCAAACACCCGATCGTGTTGATCTTCCCGATCGCTCGGCTGCTCGCCGCGTTGGTGATCTTCACGTTCGTCGTGGGGAGTTCGGGGCCGGTCGCGTACGTGCTCTTCCTGTTGGGCCTCGGCGTCGCGGGGCAGGCCCTGTGGCGGGTGCTCGAGGAATACCGCGATCGCTTCGTGATCACCAACCAGCGGGTCTTCCGGGTCCATGGCACGTTCTCGACCTCGCGGGCCAGTGTGCCGCTCAGCCGCATCCTGGACATCACCGTCAAGAAACCGCTGCTCGGGCACGTCTTCAAATATGGCCACTTCGTCTTTGAGTCGGCCGCGCAGGTGCAGGGTCTGAATGAGATCCGCTATGTGGGCAAGATCGACCAGTGCGAGGACACGCTGCGGTTGACCATGAAGGGTGATGTGCCGACGGTCAGCGTCGTCGAGGAAGAGGATGACGGGACATGAAGCCGGATCGCCACCCGCTGCCCTTCGACCCCATCAAGGAAGCAGCCAAGCAGTGGCAGACCCAGTGGGATGAGATGCCCCGGATGCGCGCGGTGACGTCGCTGATGCGCGTACACCAGTTGGTCCTGACCGAGCTCGACGAGCTGCTGCGACCCCTGGGCCTGACCTTCGCCCGGTACGAGGTGCTGGTGCTGCTGTCGTTCTCCCGCCGCGGCGCGCTGCCGCTGGGCAAGATCGGCGAACGGCTGCAGGTGCACGCCACCTCCGTCACCCCGCTGGTCAAGCGGTTGGAGGCGGCCGAACTGATCCGGCGCACGCCGCACCCGGAGGACGGCCGCGCCGTGCTCGCCTCGATCACCGGGAAGGGCCGGATGGTGATGGACCAGGCGACCGAGGCGATCGTCGGGGCCCGGTTCGCGCTGGCGGCCATGAGCGAGTCCGACTGTGACGCACTGACCGAGCTGCTGACCGGTCCACGCGCCGCCGCCGGCGACTTCTGAACTGCGCCGCGCCGGGATGAGGGCGCTTCGGCGAGCCGATACTAGGATGTCCTAGTAATTCGGGAAGGCGGATCGAGGATGACCGGTACGGCGGAGAGCGGCCGGCAGCGCTGGCAGGCGGCGTACGCGGACGCGCTGGCCCGGGGTCAGGTGCGGGATGCTGATTTCAGCACCCTCTCGGGGCTGGAGGTCGATCCGGTCTACGGCCCGGACGCCGACGATGCCCGGACGGCCGGCATCGGGTGGCCGGGGGAATATCCGTTCACCCGCGGGCTGTATCCGACCGGTTACCGCGGCCGGGCCTGGACGATCCGGCAGTTCGCCGGTTTCGGCAATGCCCAGCAGACCAACGAGCGCTACCAGATGATCTTGGCCGCGGGCGGTGGCGGGCTGAGCGTGGCCTTCGACATGCCGACCCTGATGGGCCGCGATTCGGATGACCCGCGGTGCCTCGGCGAGGTGGGGCACTGTGGCGTCGCCATCGACTCCGCGGCCGACCTGGAGATCTTGTTCGACGGGATTGATCTTGCTGCGGTCACCACCTCGATGACCATCTCGGGGCCGGCGGTGCCGATCTTCTGCATGTACGTGGTGGCCGCCGAGCGCGCCGGCGTCGAGCTCGGTCAGCTGAACGGGACCTGCCAGACCGACATCTTCAAGGAGTACATCGCCCAGAAGGAGTGGCTGTTCGGCCCGGAGCCACACCTGCGGTTGATCGGCGACCTGCTGGAGTTCTGCGACGCCCGGATGCCCGCGTACAAGCCGCTCAGCGTCTCGGGCTACCACATCCGAGAAGCCGGTTCGACGGCCGCGCAGGAGCTCGCGTTCACGTTGGCCGACGGCTTCGGGTACGTCGAGCTCGGGCTCTCCCGCGGCCTGGACGTCGATCGCTTCGCGCCCGGACTGAGCTTCTTCTTCGACGCCCACCTGGATTTCTTCGAGGAGATCGCCAAGTTTCGCGCGGCCCGACGGATCTGGGCCCGGTGGCTGCGTGACCGGTTCGGCGCGACGACCGCCAGGGCTCAATCCCTGCGCTTCCATACCCAGACCGCCGGGGTTTCCCTCACGGCTCAACAGCCGTACAACAACGTCGTCCGGACCGCGGTGGAGGCGCTGGCCGCCGTGCTGGGCGGCACGAACTCCCTGCACACCAACGCGCTCGACGAGACCTTGGCCCTACCGAGCGAGGAAGCAGCCGAGATTGCGCTGCGGACGCAGCAGGTGCTCGCTGAGGAGATCGGTGTCGTCAATGTGGCCGACCCGCTCGGCGGATCCTGGTACGTCGAGGCGCTCACCGATCGCCTCGAACGGGAAGCGGAATTGATCTTCGCCCAGATCGAGGAACTGGGCGGTGGCACCGACCATGATCATCCGATCGGACCGATCACCTCCGGCCTGCTGCGCGGGATCGAGGACGGCTGGTTCACCGGTCAGATCGCCGAGGCCGCGTTCCGCTATCAGACCGATCTGGAGCAGGGGACCAAGAAGATCGTCGGGGTCACCGGTCACACCTCGACGGTCAGCGGACCACTGCAGATCATGCGGGTCAGCCACGAGGTGGAGACTGAGCAGTGCCGGGTCCTCGCCGAACGCCGGGCGGGACGGTCCGCGGTGGCCGTTGAGGCGGCGCTGGCCGCCATGCTCGAGGCCGCCCGAGGCTCCGGCAATCTGATCCCGTCGATGCTCGATGCCGTACGCGCCGAGGCGACCCTCGGTGAGATCTGTGACGTGCTGCGGAGCGAGTGGGGCACCTACGTGGAGCCCGCCCGCTTCTAGTAGGCGGGATGGCCGGTCCGGAGCCCTACGATCATGGCCATGAGCGGATTGGTCCCCAGCGTTCGCACCGGGTCGCGCCAGCAGGTGCTGGTCGTCGGGGCGGACACGACGACCGTGCGGCTCGTGGAGGAACTGGCCCGGTCGGGTGAGCAACTCGTCGTGCTGGCCCATGGTCAGGTCGATCTGGACGCCGTCGCCGAGATCGAAGCGCTGGGCGGCGAAGTGATCACCAGCTCCTCGGTCCGGGAGCCGGATCTGCTCGCGGCCGGGGTCGAACGGGCGAAGTCGGTCGTCATTCTCGGCGACAACGACGTGCTGGCGATCCGGATCGCGCTGATGATCTCCGAACTCGCGCCGGGGGTCCGCCAGGTGATCGAGATGACCAATCCCAACCTGGGCAGCAAACTGATCGAGCTGATCGGCGACTGCACCCTGCTCTCGGCGGCCGAGCTGGCGGCCCCGGCCTTCGTCGCCGCGGCCCTGGCCACCGCGGACACCTCGACCTTCGAGATCGGCGGCCGGATGGTGGCCGCCGGCCCGCGCGACCGGGTCGGCGGGCAACTCCTGGCGGTCGTCGGCGATTCGCGGCGCTCCGGCATCGACGCGGTGCTGCCCACCGGCGACGGCGACATCGTGCTCGGCACCGCGTTGCTCGGGTCGGCCAAGAACGCCGCCCGGACCAGCGGCTTCATCGGCGCCATCACCCGGGTCTTCGATCGGCGGGCCCGGATGGTGGTGATCGGCTTGGCGGTCTTGATCGTGCTGAGCACCGTCTACTTCCACCTCGGCGGCCGCGACTGGCTGAATTCGCTGTATCTCGCCCTGACCGCCTCGACCTCGACCGGCGATTCGGATTTCAGCGGGTTGACCACGGCGTTCCGCTTCGGTGCAGTGATCATCCAGCTCTTCGGCCTGGTGCTGTCGGCCGGTATCACCGCGGTCATCGTCGACGCGTTGATCAGTGCGCGACTGGCCTCGATCACCGGTGGCGTACGCGGCAAGCCCCGCCATCACGTGGTGGTCTGCGGCCTGGGCCGGGTCGGTACGGCGGTCGCGGCCCGACTCAAATCCCGTGGCGTGCCGGTGGTGGCGATCGAGCAGCGTGAGGAAGCGGCCGGCGTGCTCCAGGCCCGTCAGCTGAAGATCCCGGTCGTCATCGCGCCGGCCAGCAATCCTTCTGCGCAGGAGATCGCCGGGATCGCCCGGGCCGATGCCGTGCTCGCCGTCACCGATGACGAGGCCGTCAATCTCGAGATCGCGCTGGTGGCGAAGAATGCCAACCCCGACGTGCGCGTGGTGGTCCGGCTCTTTGATCATGATCTGGCTGGCCGGGTCGAGCGTCGGCTGCAACTCGGTGCCACGCGCAGCGTCTCGATGCTGGCGGCACCGGCGTTCGCGGCCGCGGCGGTCGGTCGGCGGAGTGAGGTGATCTTCCCGATCGGGCGCCGCGTGCTGCTGTTCACCGAGATCACCGTGAGCGCGAGCTCGGCCGCACCCGGTCGGACCGTCGGCGAGCTGAGCGAGCCGGGCGCCTGCAAGATCCTGGCCTGCGCCGCGACGGCCGGCGGACCCTGGGAATGGGGTCACGATGATCATGAGCTGGTGGGGAACGAGCGCCTGGCCGTGGTCGCCACCCGCGCCGGGCTGGCCCGGTTGCTGCGAGCCACCAAGGCCGCGAACCCCGCGGCCAGCTCCGCCTGACCGTCGCTGCGCCCCGGCGTCAGGCGACGCGGGGATCGGCGAGCGGCCAGCCGCCCTGGGCCAGGCGGGCGCGGACCCGGCTGACATCGTCCTCAGCCGGCAGTTCGTTGGTGATCTTGGTGATCACCGTGCCGATGTCGACGGTGTCGATGGGGGCGGCGTCGACCGGCAGTTCGCCGGATCGGGTGAGCTCGCCGGTGACTGCTCGGACCTCGTCCGCGCTCAACCGGCGCGAGAGGACGACCATCAGCGGGACGTAGTCCGATTCGGGAATGCCATCGGGATAGCCGGCCCGCAACCAGTCCAGGATGGAGCCGAGGAAACCGGGAAGAACAGCCATCATCACTTCCCGAACAGTTGCTTGCCGAAGATGATCACGACGATGCCGAAGAGCACCGCCAAGATCACGATGCCGAAGCAGACCGCTGCGCCGGCCACGCCGAGCGGGCTCGGCTTGGACGACAGGGACGGCCCGTTGGCGATCAGCACGCGCCCGGTGTCGAGCGACTTGATGCCGAGCGCGAACAGGGCCGGCAGGCCCGCTCCGAGGAGCAGTCCGACCGCAGCGACCTGCCACAGGGAGCCAAGGGCTTTGGTGAGGATATCCATGATCAATTCCCTTCTCAGACGGCCGCAGGGACCGGAGTCGAGTGGGTGGCCGGCACGAGCCCGCCCTCCCACTCGGCGTTGACATTGTGCGAGCCGATCGACGTGCGGCGCGACCGGCTGAACATCACCCCGGCCGCCGCGACCAAGATCGCGAAGACCACTGCGACGCCGATGCCACCGCCGATGAGATGGGCGAGACCCCAGCAAGCCGCACCGACCAGTCCGGCGGCCGGCAGGGTGATGACCCAGGCGACGACCATCCGGCCGGCCACGCCCCAGTTGACCGCTGCGCCCTTCTTGCCGAGCCCGGTGCCCAGGATCGACCCGGTGGCCACGTGCGTGGTCGACAGCGCCATGCCGAGATGGCTGGACGACAAGATGATGGCCGCGGACGAGGCCTCGGCGGCCATGCCCTGCGGCGAGGCGATCTCGACCAGCCCCTTGCCGAGGGTCCGGATGACCCGCCAACCACCGATGTAGGTGCCGGCGGCGATGGCCAGCGCGCAGGCCGCCTTCACCCAGAACGGGATGGCCTGCAGGTCGGTCCAGCTGCCGTACGCGATCAACGCCAGGGTGATCACCCCCATGGTCTTCTGGGCGTCGTTGGTGCCGTGGGCCAGGGAAACGAGGGAGGCGGAGCCGATCTGACCCCAGCGGAAGCCCTTGTCGCGGCGCTCTTCGGGGACCCGGGCGACAATCGCGTAGATCGCCCGCGTACCGACCGCCGCCACCAGGGCCGCAACGATCGGCGCCGCGAGCGCCGGGATGACGATGGAGGCCACGACCCCGTCCCACTTGACGCCGCTGGTGCCGAGGGCGGCGATGGCCGCACCGATCAGGCCACCGAACAGGGCGTGCGAGGAGGAGGACGGCAGCCCGAACAGCCAGGTGGCCAGGTTCCACAAGATCCCGCCGACCAGGCCGGCGAAGACGATGGTGAGGATCGGCGTACCCATCAAGGCGGCGACTGGGCTCCCGTCGGCACCCTGGATGTTCACGACCTTGTTGCTCACCGTCAGCGCGACCTCGATGCTGAGGAACGCGCCGACGAGATTGAGGGCGGCGGACAGACCCACCGCGACCTTCGGCTTGAGCGCGCCGGTCGCGATGGAGGTGGCCATCGCGTTCCCGGTGTCGTGGAAACCGTTGGTGAAGTCGAAGGCCAACGCCGTCACGATGACGATGGCGAGGATGAAGAATGCTTCAGTCACACCTGAATCGTGGGGCTACCGGGGTGGCCGAATCCAGCTGAGATCGACCTCCGGCAGATGATTCATCGACTGTTCATCTCCCGTCCACCCGTTTTTCCGTCTGGTCAGCCGAGGGCGGCGGAGACCACGGCGCGGGCGGCGTCTTGGACCTGGGCCAGATGCTCGGGGCCCTGGAACGACTCGGCGTAGATCTTGTAGACGTCCTCGGTGCCCGACGGGCGGGCGGCGAACCACGCCGATGCCGTCTCGACCTTGAGCCCGCCGATGGCCGCGTCGTTGCCCGGCGCCTTGGTCAGGATCTGGGTGATCGGCTCACCGGCCAGCTCGGTCGCCGTCACCGCGGAGGCGTCGAGCTTGGCCAGTTTGGCCTTCTGCTCGCGGTTGGCCGGAGCGTCGACCCGCGCGTACGCCGGCGCGCCGTGTTCGGCGGTGAGTTCGGCGTACAACTCGCTCGGTGACTTGCCGGTCACGGCCTTGATCTCGCTGGCCAGCAGGGCGAGCAGGATGCCGTCCTTGTCGGTGGTCCAGGTCGAACCGTCCAGGGCCAGGAACGACGCGCCGGCCGACTCCTCACCGCCGAAGCCGATCTCGCCGGTCCGCAGCCCGGGGACGAACCACTTGAAGCCGACCGGCACCTCGACCAGGGTGCGCCCGAGGCTGGTCGCCACCCGGTTGATCATCGACGACGAGACCAGGGTCTTGCCGATGCCGGCATCCGGACGCCAGCCCGGCCGGTTCGCGTAGAGGTACTGGATGGCCACAGCCAGGTAGGCGTTCGGATTCATCAGCCCGAAGTCCGGCGTGACGACGCCGTGCCGGTCGGAATCGGCGTCGTTGCCGGTGGAGATGTCGTACGCGTCCTTGTTCTTGATCAAGGAGGCCATCGCGTTGGGCGACGAGCAGTCCATCCTGATCTTGCCGTCGGTGTCCAGGGTCATGAACGCCCACTGCGGATCGACCTTCGGGTTGATCACCGTGAGATCGATGCCGAGATTCTCGGCGATGTAGCCCCAGTACTGGACGCTCGCTCCGCCCATCGGGTCGGCGCCGATGTGCACGCCGGCCTCGCGCACCGCCTTCAGATTGAGCGCGTTGACCAGGTCCTCGCAGTACGTGCCGAGATAGTCGAACCGGTTGATCTCGGCCGACACCGCGGCGTACTGCTTGCGCTGGATCGGCGACGGATCGGCCATCAAGGCGTTGGCCCGGGCCGCGATCACGCTGGTCGCATCGGAGTCGGCCGGTCCGCCGTGCGGCGGGTTGTACTTGAACCCGCCATCGCGCGGCGGGTTGTGGGACGGGGTGACGACGATGCCGTCGGCGGTGTTGTTCGCGTCGGCGGTCTTGTTGTGGACCACGATGGCCCGCGACACGGCCGGAGTCGGGGTGTAATCGTCGTCGTCCTCGGCGCAGACCGTGACCCCGTTGGCCAGCAGCACCTCGATCGCGGTCGTCCAGGCCGGCATGGACAGGGCGTGGGTGTCCTTGCCGATGTAGAGCGGCCCGGTGATGCCCTGGGACGCGCGATATTCGACGATCGCCTGGGTGGTGGCGGCAATGTGCAGATCGTTGAAGGCCGTGTCCAGACTCGATCCTCGATGACCAGAGGTCCCAAAGACGACCTGCTGATCCGGGTTGCTCGGATCGGGCTTCAGGTCGTAGTAGGCGCCGACGACAGCGTCGACATCGATGAGGTCTTCTGGGAGGGCCGTTTGGCCGGCGCGAGGGTGAGCCATAAAGGTCATTCTGCCGACTCCGGCGAACCTCGGGTAGACAGGGGTTCGAGGTCCGGTCGTCAGGCTCGTCCGCGTGTCGCGTGAGTGACGGCTTGGCGTCTTGTCGGATCGATTGATGCGCAGTCCAGTCCCGGCACCCAATAGTCTCGGGTCCATGAGTTCGTCCAGCTTCAGCCGCCCCGGCGCCATCGACCTGTCCCAGCTCGCCCAGAAGGCCAAGCAGCCGCCGGCTTCCGTCCCGGCGTCGAGCGGCCCGTCGAGCGGCGCGTCGTACGTCATCCAGGTGACCGAGGAGACCTTCGAAGCCGAGACCATCCGCCGGTCGGTGAAACACCCGGTGGTCGTGGAGCTCTACTCGCCCCGGGTCTCCACCGGCCAGCAGTTGTCCGACGCGCTGATCGAGATCGCCAATGCCTCGGGCGGCAAGTTCCTGCTGGCCCGGCTGAATGTCGACACCGCCCCCGGCATCGTCCAGGCGCTCGGACTGCAGGCGGTGCCCACGGTCATCGCCCTGATCGGCGGGCAGGCGGCGCCGCTTTTCCAGGGGGTGCTGCCCAAGGATCAGGTGCAGGCGGCGATCGATCAGCTGCTGACCGCTGCCGTCGCCAATGGGCTCGTCGGCCGGGCCGAGCCCGTCGGTGGCGAACCGGAAGCGCCGGTCGACGGCGACGTCGAGCCCGAAGCCGATCCGCGGTTCGCGGCCGCCGACGAGGCCTTCGCCCGTGGCGACTTCGAGGCGGCGCGCGACGAATTCGACAAGCTGCTCCAGGTGAATCCGGCTGACTCCGAGGCCCAGGCGGGCAAGGCCCAGGCCGGCCTCTTCGCGCGCGCAGCGGCCCTCGACGGGCCGACCGTGCTGGCCAAGGCGCAGACGGCCGATGACCTCGACAGTCAGCTCGCGGCGGCCGACGTGGAACTGATCACCGGTGACGCCGACGCCGCCTTCGCCCGGCTGATCGCGGTGATCAAGCGCAGCGGTGGCGACGACCGGAACCAGGCCCGCGTACGCCTGTTGGAGCTCTTCGAGACCCTGGGCAATGGCGACGAGCGGGTGCTGAAAGCTCGCCGCGACTTGATGACCGCGCTCTTCTAGGCCGGGGGAGCGGCGCCGTCTTCCAGATACGCGAAGGCGGCGGGGCCGAGGCCGACGGCGATGGTCAGCCGACGGTGGGAGAGCGGGGTCACCAGCTCGGCCGCTTCGGCCAGAGTGCAGAGCTTTACCTGCTTGATCTCCGAGGGTTGGAGCACCAGGTGAGCAAGATCATCTTCGTGGATCCGGCCCCCGTCGAAGATCAACTCCACGGCATCGTCCCAGCCGAGGTACGGCGGCATCCAGTCCGCGATCAAGAGCCGACCGATCGGCCGCTCGACCCCGAGCTCCTCCATCACCTCGCGGGCCGCACCGAGCCGTGGCGGCTCGGACGGCTCGACGATGCCGCCCGGCAGCTCCCAGTCCCGCTTGAACTGCGTCTCGCACAGCAGCACCCGGCCCGCGTCGTCAGTCATCAGCACGTGGGCGATCACCCGCTTCTTCGGCAGGGCGGAGTTCATCACGCCGGAGAAGCCGTTCGGACCATGCACCTGATCCGCAGCGAGCCGACCGAACAGGCAGATGTCGGAGAACGTGCCGTCGGCCAGCTCGAGGGCCTCCCGCCGTATGCCTTCCATCCGGAAACCCGAACGCAGCACCGCCCGGCGGGCGATCCGGTCGCCCGCCGGCAGGGCGATCTCCAACCTCCGCAGCCCGTGCCCGAGCAGGGCGTCATCGGCCACCGTGCTCACGGCACGCTGCAGCGACTCCGGCTCGATGACCCCGTTCCACTCCAAGGTGGCGACACCGGCCACGCCCACCTGGACCTTGATGTCGAAGTCGCTCACCCGTCCAGTGTCCCGGAACTGACGGTGTCCAGATCGGTCAGGGCTTGGCCGTGGACGGTGGCTTGGGGGCCGCCGGCGACTCCGGTGACTCGGGCGAGGCCGGTGACTCCGAGGAGAGCGGCGACACCGGTGAGGCCGGTGAGGCCGGCGACTCCGGCGAGACCGAGGCGGCAGCCGGTCGAGTCGGACCAGCGTCGGCCGGCTTGCTCACCACCGCCGCGGCCGGTGCGGCCGGTGCGGCCGGTCGCTTCCGAGCCGGGCTCGGCGTGCTGGGTTCCGCTGCCTTGGTCCGGGGCGGGGAGGCCTGCTTGGCCGCGGCGAGCACGCCCTTGCTCACCTTCTCCTGATCCGGTTGCTCTTCGTCCGGAGTCGACTCCAAGCGCAGCCACACCGCCCCCAACGGGGGGATGGTCACCGATCCGGAGGCCACGTACCCGTGGGAAGGGATCGGATGGGCGATGATCTCGCCCAGGTTGCCGATCTGGCCGGTGCCGTCGTAGACCTCGGCATCGGTGTTGAGGATCTCCTTCCAGACGCCCTCGGCCGGCAGCCCGATGCGGTAGTCCGAACGCGGCTCGGAGGAGAAGTTGGTGATGCAGGCGATCATCTGCCCTTCACCGTCGTAACGGATGAAAGAGAAGATGTTGCCGCCCTTGTCGTCGGCATCGATCCACGAGAACCCCGAGGCGTCGGTGTCCCGCTTCCACAGCGCAGGATGGTCCTTGTAAACCTGATTCAGATCCTTGACGAGGCGCTGAACGCCACGGTGGCCCCACTCGGCGCTCTGCCACCAGTCGATGCTGCGAGCCTCGGAGAACTCCCGCTTCTGGCCGAACTCCGTGCCCATGAACAGCAGTTTCTTGCCGGGATGGGCCCACATGAAGGCGTAGAACGCCCGGATGGTGCCGAACTTCCGCCAGTCGTCCTGGGGGGCCCGCTCGAACATCGATCCCTTGCCGTGCACGACCTCGTCGTGGCTGATCGGCAGGATGAAATTCTCCGAGTACGCGTACGCCATGGCGAACGTCATCTCGTGATGGTGGTGCTGGCGGTAGATGGGCTCACGGCCGTAGTAGCGCAGCGAGTCGTTCATCCAGCCCATGTTCCACTTGAAGCCGAAGCCCAGGCCGCCCCATTCCACCGGGCGGGTGACGCCGGGGAACGAGGTCGACTCTTCGGCGATCATCATCGTGCCCGGTTCGCGGGCGTACGCGTGCTCGTTGGTCCGTTGCAGCATCTCGATCGCTTCGAGATTCTCGTTGCCGCCGTACTTGTTCGGCACCCACTGGCCGGCCTCGCGTGAGTAGTCGAGGTAGAGCATCGAGGCCACCGCGTCGACCCGCAGGCCGTCGATGTGGAACTCGTGCAGCCAGTAGTAGGCGTTGGAGACCAGGAAGCTCTTCACCTCGTTGCGGCCGAAGTTGAAGATGTAGGAGCCCCAGTCCGGATGCCAGCCCAGGCGCGGATCCTCGTGCTCGTAGAGCGCGGTGCCGTCGAAGCGCTGCAGGGCCCAGGGGTCGGTGGCGAAGTGCCCGGGCACCCAGTCGATCATCACGCCGATGCCGGCCTGGTGCAGCTTGTCGACCAGGTGGCGGAACTCGTCGGGGGAGCCGAATTTCGACATCGGCGCGAAGTAGCCGGTGACGTGATATCCCCACGAGCCCTCGAACGGATGCTGGGCCACGGGCAGGAACTCCACGTGGGTGTAGCCCTGCCAGACGCAGTACTCGACCAGTTCGTTGGCCAGCTCCAGATAGGTGAGGCCCTTGCGCCAGGAGCCGATGTGCACCTCGTACACACTCATCGGCTCTTCGTACTGCTTCTTCTGGCCGCGGTACCACATCCACTGGTCGTCGCCCCAGCTGTACTGGCTCTCGTAGACGATCGACGCGGTGTGCGGGGCCGCCTCGGTGAAGCGGGCCATCGGGTCGGCCTTCAGCCGCCAGATGCCGTCCGAGCCGAGCACCTCGAACTTGTAGAGGTTGCCGGTGCTGGCCCCCTCGACGAACAGCGCCCAGACGCCGGCGCCGGGCACCAGCGACATGTAGGAGTTCTCGCCGTTCCAGTAGTTGAAGTCACCCACCAGCCGGACCGCCTGCGCGTTCGGGGCCCAGACCGAGAACCGGGTGCCGTCGATCTCCCCGCGCTCGTCGTCGGTGACCTTCATCTCGTGCGCACCGAGTCGTTTCCAGCACTCGCTGTCGTGTCCCTCGTGGAAGCCGGTCAAGTCCCAGCCGGTCAGACCGCCGCTCGGATCGTAAGACATCTTCTGCATTACTCCTCTACGTTGTTCTGCTCAGTGGGGGTTCGTTCATCAAGATCATTTCGGGGCAGTGCCGGCGCACCGGCCAGCTTCGCGATCGCGCCGAGCGGGATGTCGACCCAGTTCGGCCGGTTGCGGGTCTCGTAGACGACTTCATAGATGGCCTTGTCCGCCTCGTACGCGCGGAGCAACTCGGCCTCGGCGCCGCTCAGCTCGCCGCCGACGTAGCCCCGGAGGAACGCGGTGCGGCAGGCGTCCGCCCAGGCGGCGCTGCCGGAACCGGGCACGCTCGCGGCGGCGTAGTCGAAGGAGCGCAGCATGCCGGCAACGTCGCGCCACACGCTGTCCGGGGCGACGCGCTCGGCCATCGACTTCGCCGGCTCGCCCTCGAAGTCGATGATCTTCCAGCCACTCGGGGTGTGCAACGTCTGGCCCAGATGGAAATCGCCATGGACCCGCTGGGTGTCCAGCGTCGCGGCCGCCAGATCGTCGAAACAGCCGCGCAGACCGACCGCGTACGGCGCCAGTCCGGGGGCAATCTCGATGGCCTTCTGCAGCCGGTCCTCCATGATCGTCGCCGCCGACGCACCGAGGATCCGGCTGGTCGGGAAGGCTTCGCGCAGCGCATGGTGGATCGTGCCGAGCGACTGCCCGAGCGCCTCGGCGTGAGCGGCGAAGTCGGTCGTCGTGCGCAGCGTGTCCAGGGCCAGCTCCCAGCCGTCGACCGCCTGGGCCAGCTTTTCCACCACCATGGCAAGATCAGCCGCCAGCAATGACCCGCCGGACACCCAGGTGCCTTCGACCCAGCCGAAGATCCCGGCGACCTGAGGCAGCCCGGCCGAGTTCAACGCTGCGTGCACCTCGATATCCAGATTGCGTCCGAGCTCGAGTCGGCGGAACAGCTTGATCATCGCCACCTCGCCGAGCATCACCGAGGTGTTGCTCTGCTGACCGGTGAAGAACTTCGGCTCCAGGGCGACCGACAGCCCTCCGGTGTCCGACCCTCCGGCGCTATAAACATTGTGGAAGCGCACCGTCTCTTCCGGTCCGCGCAGCATCCGCGACGCGAGCAGCGCGCCGACGATCACCCGGCAGGCCTGGGGATCCTGCGCCGCGTCGTAGGCGATCGCGGGACCGAGATCGGGTTCGGTGAACCGACCGATCTCGGCGTGGTGCAATTCCGCCACCGGAGCCTTTCGGTACGCGACCGCGAGTTGGTAGAACTCGTGATCGACGTCGATTTCCGGGTCGGCCGGGTCTTCCTCCGGCGGATACCTGACCTCGGCGATCTCGAATCGAACCGCGGGCGATCCACCGGGCGCGCCGAAGAACTCCGATACCTCGGTCAACCAGGGCAGCGGGGTCAGCGACACGAGCTCGACCTGCCGACCCTTACCGGCGAACCACCGTGTATTGGTGAGGTACTTGAGCACCTGATCGGCGACCTGCGATTCAGGTGGCCTCATCATCAAGGGGGCCTCTATCCGTGCGCGGTCGACGCGGAGGTGGAGGTGCGGGTGCCGTACTTGATCAAGGTCAGAATGTGCGCCGGATCATCATGGGTCAGCCGGACGAACGCATGCTGACCCCAGCGCCAGGTCTGCCCGGTGATCTCGTCGTGGACGAGGTAGACATCCCGCGCGGTGAGTCCGAGCGCTTCCATGTCCAAGAAGAGCTCGGTCTCCACGATGTTGTGCGGGTCGAGGCTGCAGACGACGATGACCACGTCATCGCCGGACCGCTTGGAGAAGACGATCGCATTGGTGTGCGGGGCGTGGTGGAAGTGCAGGTCCCGCAGTTGCTGGAGCGCTGGGTGCTCGCGGCGGATCTGATTCAGCCGCCCGAGCAGCATGTTCAGGTTCTCGCCACTTTCGAGTGAGGCCTCCCAGTCACGCGGCCGGTACTGGAACTTCTCCGAGTCCAGATATTCCTCGCGCCCCGGCGCCAGCACGGCATTCTCGAACAACTCGTAGCCCGAATACACGCCCCACAGCGGGGAGAGCGTTGCGGCCAGCACCGCCCGGATGGTGAAGGCCGGCTTGCCGCCGGTCTGGAGGAAGGTGGGCAGGATGTCCGGCGTGTTCACCCAGAAACTCGGCCGGAAGAAGCTGTCGGACTTCTGGGTCAGCTCCCCGAGATACTCCTCCAGCTCCCACTTCTCGTTGCGCCAGGTGAAGTAGGTGTAGGACTGCTGGAAGCCTGCCTGACCGAGCGCGTCCATCATCGCCGGCTTGGTGAAGGCCTCGGCCAGGAACAGTACGTCGGGGTCGGTCTTGCGCACCTCGCCGAGGATCCAGGCCCAGAAGTTCACCGGCTTGGTGTGCGGGTTGTCGACCCGGAAGATCCGTACGCCGTGGCTCATCCAGAGCTTCAGGATCCTCAGCGACTCGGCGTAGATCCCGTCGCGGTCGATGTCGAAGTTGATCGGGTAGATGTCCTGGTACTTCTTCGGCGGGTTCTCCGCGTACGCGATCGAACCGTCGGCCCGCTTGGAGAACCACTCCGGGTGGTCGGTGACCCACGGGTGGTCCGGAGAGGCCTGCAACGCGAAGTCGAGGGCGACCTCCAGGCCCAGCGACTTGGCTTTGGCCACGAAGCGGTCGAACGCGTCGAAGTCGCCGAGGTCTGGATGGATGGCGTCGTGGCCGCCGGCCGCGCCGCCGATTGCCCAGGGTGAGCCGGGATCGGCCGGGCCCGGGGTGAGCGTGTTGTTCGGGCCCTTGCGGAAGGCCTCGCCGATCGGGTGGATCGGTGGCAGGTAGACGACGTCGAAGCCCATCTCGGCGGCCGCCTCCAGCCGCTCGTGCGAGGAATCGAAGGTCCCCGAGGTCCAGGTCTCGGTCTCCTTGTCGTACGCACAACCCTGTGAGCGCGGGAAGAACTCGTACCAGGACGAGTAGAGGGCCGCGCGCCGATCGACGTAGATCGGGTAGTCCGGCGTCGGCGAGACCAGCTCCCTCGGTCCGAACTTCAGCATCGCGGCGCGGACGTCGTCGGCCAGCACGATCTCCAACCGGTCCTCGACCTGCTGGCCGGAATCCAGGCTCTTGGCCGCGCCGCGCAGCAGGGCGGCCGCCTGCGCGGCACCGGTCGATTCGGCCCGATCGGCCGAGGACATGAACAGCGACTTCCCTTCGGTGCAGACCAGGGACACGTCGATTCCGGCCGGGATCTTGATCTCCGCGTTGTGCACCCAGGTCTCCCACGGGTCGCTCCAGCCCTCGACCCGGAAGGTCCAGGCGCCCTGGGTCTCCAAGGTGACCGACGCCGTCCACCAGTCGAAGCCGAGGGGCGTTGTCGGATGCATGTGCTCGATGCGCTCCTGACCGTTCGGATCGGTGAGCACGACGGACGCATGAACCGCGTCATGGCCTTCGCGGAAGACCGTGGCCCGGATCGGGATCGACTCACCGATCACGGCCTTGGCGGGATAGGCGCCACCTTCGATCACCGGCGAGACTTTGCTGACCGGTATCCGGTCGAATGGGGAGCCCAGACTCGCGGCGGGGGTCGGAATGGCGGACGCGGATGCAGGAACACTGGTTGTGGTTGCCGTCACGTCTGCCAACCTATCGGCAGGACATCTGGTCTGGCACCCGGTGTGAGCAGAACTGGTGCGCGTGACCACGAATCGAGCACTTGACTCGCTTCGCCGTCGGGACCGGTTCGGGCCGCTAGGTTATGCGGGTGCGCGCTATCCGTCGATTCAACGTTCGCCCCGTCCTGCCCGAGGTCCTCAAGCCGCTGGGCGATCTCGCCCGCAACCTCCGCTGGGCCTGGCACTCTGATACCCAGGACCTGTTCCGCTCGGTCGACCCGCCGTTGTGGGAAAGCTCCGGCCACGATCCGATCCGGCTGTTGGCCGATGTCTCGGTCGAGCGGTTGCAGAAGCTGGCGGCTGACAAGAAGTTCCTCAAGAACCTCAAGGCCATCCAGTCCGACCTCGCCGACTACCTGACCGGCGACCTGTGGTTCCAGAGCTACGCCGGGGAGAACTCCGATGCGCCGAAGGGCATCGGCTACTTCTCGCCGGAATTCGGCATCACCGAGGTGCTCCCGCAGTACTCCGGCGGTCTCGGCATCCTGGCCGGCGATCATCTCAAGGCCGCGAGTGACATCGGCGTGCCGATCATCGGCGTCGGACTGCTCTACCGGCAGGGCTACTTCCGCCAGTCGTTGAACGCGGCCGGCTGGCAGCAGGAACGCTATCCGCTGCTCGATCCGAACGCCCTGCCCCTGACGCTGCTGCAGGATGACGAGGGTCCGGTCCGGATCGAGGTCCCGCTCGGCGGTCGCACCCTGTACGCCCAGGTCTGGATCGCCCAGGTCGGCCGGGTGCCGCTGCTGTTGCTCGATTCGGATGTCGAGCAGAACGGCAACTACGAGCGCGAGGTCACCGACCGGCTGTACGGCGGTGGCAGCGAACACCGGCTGGCCCAGGAGGTGCTGCTCGGGATCGGCGGCGTGCGCGCCATCCGCGCGTACTGCACGGTCACCGGTGCCCCCGCCCCGGAGGTGTTCCACACCAACGAGGGTCATGCCGGTTTCCTCGGCCTGGAGCGCATCCGGGAGTTCATGGAACAAGGCATGGATTTTGACACCGGACTCGAGCGCAACCGCGCCGGGACCGTCTTCACCACGCACACGCCCGTGCCCGCCGGCATCGATCGATTCAGCCGGGACGCGATCAGCGAGCAGTTCCGTGGCTTCGGCCCGGTGCCGCTCGATCGGGTGCTGGCGCTCGGCGCCGAGGACTACGACGGTGGCGACTCGAGCAAATTCAACATGGCCGTGATGGGCTTCCGGCTCGGCCAGCGGGCCAACGGTGTCTCGGTGCTGCACGGTGAGGTGTCGAGGGAGATGTTCCAGGGCCTGTGGAAGGCGTTCGACACCACCGAGGTGCCGATCGGCTCGATCACCAATGGCGTCCACCACCCGACGTGGGTGCATCGCGACCTGCTCAGCCTGCTCGAGGCGCCGACCGGCAGTTCGTCGGACTCCGCGATCGACGGCTACGACTGGAACGCGCTGGCCGAGGTCGACAGCGCCGACATCTGGGCGCTCAAGCGCCGGATGCGCGAAGATCTGATCAGCATGACCCGGGAGCGGCTCGCCGCGAGCTGCGCCAACCGTGGCCTGTCGGCGGATTGGGTGTCCGGGGTCTTCGATCCTGATGTGGTGACGTTCGGTTTCGCCCGGCGGGTGCCCTCGTACAAGCGACTGACGTTGATGCTGCGCGATCCGGCGCGGCTCAAGCGGTTGCTCACCGACCCGGCCCGCCCGATCCAGATCGTGATCGCCGGCAAGTCGCATCCGGCCGACGAAGGCGGCAAGGCCCTGATCCAGCAGATGGTGCACTTCGCGGATGATCCCGAGGTGCGTGAGCAGATCGTCTTCCTGCCCGATTACGACATCTCGATGGCCAAGCCGCTCTATCCCGGTTGCGATGTCTGGATGAACAACCCGCTCCGCCCGTACGAGGCCTGCGGCACGTCCGGCATGAAGGCCGCCCTGAACGGCGCCGCCAACCTCTCGATCCGCGACGGCTGGTGGGACGAGTGGTTCGAGCCCGCGTTCGGGTGGGAGATTCCCTCGGCCGAGGGTGTCGACGATGCTGACCATCGCGACGACCTCGAGGCCAAGGCGCTCTACGACATCATCGAGAACGAGATCGTCCCCCGGTTCTACGACGTCGACCGGCACGGGCTGCCGGAACGCTGGATCCAGATGATCCGCGACACGGTGGCCGGACTCGGTCCGAAGGTCCTCGCCTCGCGGATGGTGCGGGACTACGTGACCACGCTCTACGCGCCGGCTGCGGCCTCGTCGCATGCCGTCGATGCCTCCGCCGGGGGCGCCGAAGGGCTCGCCGGCTGGAAGCGCAAGGTGCGGAACGCCTGGTCCGGGGTCGCGGTTGACCACGTCGAGTCCCTGGACGGCGATCAGCTCGAGGTCGGGGCCAAGCTGCACGTCAGTGCCCTGGTGCGGCTCGGCGAGCTGTCGCCGGACGAGGTCGAGGTGCAGTTGGTGACCGGCCGGGTCAGTGGCGACGACCGGCTCTACGAGCCGCGGGTCAACCCGTTCCCCACCGGTGTGGACGTCGAGGACGGCCTGCGCCGTTACGAGGGGACCGTCGAGGCCAAGCGGGCCGGGGCGATCGGCTACACCGTCCGCGTCGTACCCCATCACCAGTTGCTGGTCAGTCAGGCCGAGATGGGCCTGGCCACCCTGCCGGCGGACGTGTCGCCGCCGCCTTCGGTCTGATCAGGGGGTCGGCTGGGCGGGGTGCTGCTCAGTCGACCTGGAGCACGACCACCGTGCGACCCGGCAACTGGAGCGTCGAGCCGGCGGAGATCTTCTCGCCGGGCAACTCGCCCTCGTGTCCGGTGTGGGCGACCACCGAATAGGTGCGGGCCCACGGGGCGTCCGGCAGCTCGACCTGCACCGCGTCGGCGCCGCCGTGGAACCACAGCAGGAAGGCCGAGTCCGTCGTCCGGTCGGGACTGTCGTCGGCCAGGTAGAGACCGAGCGTCCGCCGGGTGCCGTCGTGCCACTCATCGGTGGTCATCTCGGCGTTGCGCCCGCCGAACCAGGCGATGTTCTTCCGATCGGTCGGCCGGCCCTTGGCGTCGAGGAGCGGCTCGCCGTGCCGGAACACCTCACGTCGAAACACCGCGTTGTCGGCGCGCAGCTTGAGCAGCCGCTGGGTCAGCTCGGTCTGGTCCCCCCAGCTCTCGCTGGTGTCCCAGTGGATCCAGGAGATGGGCGAGTCCTGGCAGTAGGCGTTGTTGTTGCCCTGCTGGGTCCGCCCGAGCTCATCGCCCGCGGTGATCATCGGGATGCCGTTGGACAGCACCAGGGTGGCCATCAGGTTCTGGGCCTGGCGATGGCGCAGGCCGTTGACCCCGCCGTCCTCGGTCTCACCCTCGACGCCGCAGTTCCACGAGCGGTTGTCGTCGGATCCGTCGCGGTTGGATTCGCCGTTGGCGCCGTTGTGCTTGACGTCGTAGGTGACCAGGTCGCGCATGGTGAAGCCGTCGTGCGCGGTGACGAAGTTGACCGCGGCCGAGGCGAATCGACCGTCCCGGTCGAAGATGTCGGGAGAGCCGATGAGTCGCTGGGCCAGCTCGGAGACGCCGTGGGTGTTGCCCCGCCAGAAGTCCCGGGTGTAGTTGCGGAACCGGTCGTTCCACTCACTCCAGCCGGGACCGAATCCGCCTACCTGATAGCCGTACGGGCCCATGTCCCACGGCTCGGCGATCATCTTGACCTTGCTGAGGACCGGGTCCTCGGCGATGGCGACCTTGAACGGATGCACCTGGTCGACGTGGTGACGCTCGTCGCGCAGCAGGGTGGTGACGAGGTCGAACCGGAATCCGTCCACCCCCATCTCGGTCACCCAGTAGCGCAGCGAGTCCAGGACCATCCGCAGCACGCCCGGCTCGGAGGTGTCGACCGAGTTGCCACAGCCGGTCACGTCGTAGTCGTTGCGCTGGTCGTCGGTCAGCCGGTAGTAGCCGAGGTGGTCCAGCCCGCGGAACGACAGGGTCGGACCTTCGTGACCGCCCTCGCCGGTGTGGTTGTAGACGACGTCGAGGATGACCTCGATACCGGCCTCATGCAGCGAGGAGACCATCTCTTTGAATTCGCGCACCTGCTGGCCGAGGGTGCCGACCGAGCCGTAGGCCGAGTGCGGGGCGAAGAAGCCCAGTGTGTTGTAGCCCCAGTAGTTGGACAGGCCGCGGCCGATCAGGAACGGCTCGGAGACGTACTGGTGCACCGGCAGCAATTCGACGGCCGTGACGCCGAGGTCGACCAGGTGCTGGACCACCGCCGGATAGGCCAGGCCCGCGTACGTGCCGCGCAGGTGCTCCGGAACCGCCGGATGGAGGCGGGTGAAGCCCTTGACGTGCAACTCGTAGATGACGCTCTGGTCCAGGGGCGTCGCCTCGGCGATCGGCTTCGGTGGCGACGAGTCGTGGACCACCACGCTGAGCGGCACGGCCGCGAACGAGTCGATCGGATCGGGAATGTAGTTGGATTCGGGCGTGTGGTCCAGGATCGGGCCGGAGTAGTCGACGCCGCCGGTGATGGCCCGCGCGTACGGGTCGAGGAGCAGTTTCGCCGGATTGAAGCGGGCGCCGGAGGCGGGATCCCACTCACCGTGGACCCGGTACCCGTACCGCTGCTCGGCTCCGATTCCGGGCACATGGACGGTCCACACGCCGTCGTGGTTCTGGGACATGTCGTAGTTGGTCTGGGACCGGTCTTCAGCAACCAGGGCCAGCTCCACGCGAGTGGCGCGGGGTGCCCAGAGGCCGAACACGGTCCCGCCGTCGCGGATATGCGCGCCGAGCAGTGACGTGTCGTGCGGCACCGGCAGGGTCGTTGTAGTCATATCGAAGCTCTCGCTTGGTTGTGCAGTCGTGAGTGATTGAGCTGCGTCCCATTGATTGATCGGCTGCCCCCCTGGCAGCGTGCGGACCATTCTGCCTGTATTTTCGGACAAACGCTGCCTCTCGGGCACGCCACCGGCGCAAACGCGCCATCGCGATACCCGTTTGAAACATGATCGGGCACTCCCGGGTAGGTCCTTGCCTATCGTCGGATCGCCCGGCGCCCGCGTACAGTGCGGGCCATGTCGGATGCTGAGGTGAGGCTGGAGGTCGTCGACGGGGTCGGCGTGATCCGGATCGACCGGCCCAAGTTGAACGCGTTGAACGCGGCCATCCAGCGCGAGCTCGCCGAGCTGGCGGACGAGTGTGGCCGGCGGAGCGACATCGCCGCGGTCGTGCTGACCGGGGGAGACAAGGTGTTCGCGGCCGGGGCGGACATCAAGGAGATGCAGGGCCTCGCGTACGCGGAGATGGTTGAGCACTCCCATGTCCTGCAGAACTCCTTTGCCGCCGTGGCCACCATCCCCAAGCCGGTGGTCGCCGCGATCAACGGCTACGCGCTCGGCGGCGGGTGCGAGCTCGCCCTCTGCGCCGACCTCCGGATCGCCGCGAACGACGCGACGCTGGGTCAGCCGGAGATCAAGCTGGGCATCATCCCCGGGGCCGGCGGCACCCAACGACTGACCCGGCTGGTCGGTCCGAGTCGGGCCAAGGATCTGATTTTCACCGGACGCTTCGTCGACGCCGCCGAGGCGCTGGCCATCGGACTGGTCGACCGGCTGTTCCCGGCCGCCGACGTGATTCCGGCGGCCATGGCCTGGGCGGCGCAGTTCGTGGGTGGTCCCGCCCTCGCCCTGCGCGCCGCCAAGGAGAGCATCGATCGCGGCAGCTCGGTGGATCTCAGCACCGGCCTGGAGATCGAGCGGGTGCAGTTCGCCGCACTCTTCGGCACCGAGGACCAGACCATCGGGATGACCTCGTTCGTCGAGCACGGCCCCGGCCGAGCCCGGTTCGTCGGCCGCTGAGGCGCTAAGCGATGGCCCTGACTTTGTTGTTGCGGGCGTCATGGGTCAGTTCGACCTGGCCGAGGGCCTCGAGCAGCGGAGGCACGTACATGCCGAACCGGCCGCGGTAGCCCTTGCGCAGCCCGTACCAGCCGCCGACCGGATTGTCCTCCGAGCGGCCCCAGCCTTCGACAGTGCCGGCCTTGGCCGCCTTCTTCTCATCGGCGGCGCCCAGGTCGACCCAGTCGCCCTGTTCGACGAGCCAGGCGTGCAGGTCCTCCAGGCAGCGCAACTGGTATTTCAATTGGGTCGAGCCGACCTGGCAGACCAGCGTCGGCGGCTCCGCTGCCTCGTCCCGCCACATCGTGTACGCGGACGTGCCAGGCGCAGTCTGCAATTCCCACGGATCGTCCTTGGTTCCCGTTGCCATCTGACTTCCTCTCATTCGATCCCGGCTGCGCGCTCGAAGTGCGGCAGCAGCGTGCTCCAACCCGCGACGTTGCGGTCGCGCCAGACCGGCCCGTCCGTCCCCAGCCGCTCCCATCCGGTGTGTTCGATCTCGATCCGGGTGAGCGCACCGTCGGCCACGAAGGAGATGTCCACCAGGGTGGCGTCGACGCGATCGCGCATCAGATGCCACAGATAGCCGAGCCGGTGCGGAGGCTCCCAGTGGGTGACCTCACCCCAATCGTGTTCGCGGCCGTCCGGAGTGCGCTCGAAGATCCGGCCGCCGCACCGCGGTTCGAGGACCACCGCGGCGTCGGTCAGGCCGCTGACGGTGTGATCGGCCGGCCACCAGCGGTCGATCCGGTCCGTCCAGACCGTAAAAGCATGATCGACCGAACACGCGACGTCGATCCTCAGCCGCAGCGGCTCAATCACGGCGCCGGTCCTCCGGGTGATCGGCCGGCGCGGTGTTCTCGGCGAACAGGCGAAATCGCGCACCCGCCTCACCCCACACCTGCTGAAGATAACGGTGGACGGCCTGGACTCCGTCGGCCTGCAACTGGTAGATCCGTCGGGTGCCCAGAGGTCGCTCGGCCACCAGACCGGCTTCTTTGAGCAGGCGCAGATGGCGGGATACGGCCGGACGGCTGATCGGCAGCTTTTCGGCGATCTCCTGCACCGACCGGTCGGCGTCGGCGAGCAGACTGAGGATCTGTCGGCGATGCGGATCGCTGAGAGCGTCGAACGGATCGCCCGACGGCTGCGGCCCCGCCATCGGTCAGCGGCTCTCGACGCGCTGCTTGAGGCCGGCGGTGAACTGGTCGAACGACGGCTGCAGGTCGGGCATCGACCGGGCGATCATCCGTACCAGCGGACCGGTGTAGTCCTCACGCATGGTGAAGACGCTGCCGTCAGCACCCTGTCGCGTCAGCAGGTAGGTCCGCACGCCGGTGAACAGACCAAGGGGCATCCCACCGGTGAACTCGAGTTTCGCACCGGGATCGAAGGTGGTCACCCGCACCGGGAAGGCCCGACCCGGTGCGGCCTGGCTCTTGATGGTGATCTTCTTCCCGGGAGCGATGACCCCTTCGACGTCGTCGACGCCGGAGTCCCAGGCCGACCACGATCCGGCATCGACCAGGATCGGCCAGATCTGGTCGGGAGTGGCCTGGATGTTCACCGAACTTTCGTAGTGCATGTCGTCGCCCCTGGCTCGGTAACTGATAGGTTACGGTAACCCTTGGGTTACCAATCGTCAAGACCAAACCTTTCGGCGCTGGCGCGCACAGTCAAACCATTTCGGCGCTGGCGCGCACAGTCAAACCATTTCGGCGCTGGCGCGCACAGTGGGTCCGGCGGGACACTGGAGCAGTGGTGAACGACGTCGGCGCGTTGGGCTCGATCCTCTCGGTGTGGGCTCATCCCGACGACGAGGCGTACCTGTGTGGCGGCATCATGGCGAAGGCCCGTGACGCCGGCAGTCGGGTGGTCTGCGTTACCGCGACCCGCGGCGAGCTGGGCGTCACCGACGCCGAACGCTGGCCGCCCGACCGACTGGCGACCATCCGCGAGGCCGAAATGGCCGAGTGCCTGCGGGTCCTCGGCGTGACCGAGCACCACTGGCTCGGCTTCCCCGACGGCGGTTGTGCCAGCACTCCCGTGGAGGAGGGGTCCGCCCGGATCGCTGAGATCCTTCGTGGCGTACGACCCGACACCGTGCTCACCTTCGCGCCTGACGGTCAGACCGGACATCCCGACCACATCGCGGTCCACCACTGGACGGTTGATGCCGTACGCCGGACCGGGATCGGCACGCTGTATGTGGTCGCCAACACCCAGGCGTGGATGGACGAGTTCCTCCCGGCCATGCTCGAGATGAACGTCTTGATGGGGGATCCGCCGACCACCTGGACCGCGCCGGTCGACATCGAACTGGCGCTCGACCCCGCGGCGCTGGAGCGCAAGCTCACCGCACTCGCAGCCCAGGCCAGCCAGACCGAACTGCTCCGCGCCGCGGTCGGCGACGCCTACTATCGTCGGATCTCCGATACCGAGCGCTTCGGCCGCTACCCGGTCTGACCGTGCTTGTTACTCGTGAGTAATATCGCTCCGACCCCGCCCGAAGACTGAACCCGCCCGAGAGAAAGCGACTCCGATGAAGATCGTCGTCCTGGTCAAGCACGTTCCCGACGCCACCGGTGAGCGCCGGTTCGCCGACGACGGCACGGTCGACCGGGCCGCGAGCGACGGCCTGCTGTCGGAATTGGACGAGTACGCGTTGGAGCAGGCGCTGCAGCTCGCCGACGACGGCGATGACGTGCAGGTCGTGGCAATGACGGCCGGACCGGACGACGCCGCAGCGGCGATCAAGCGGTCGCTGCAGATGGGCGCCTCGGCGGGGATCCACATCAACGACGCTGCGCTGCACGGCTCGGACTCGATCGCCACCAGCGCGGTGCTCGCCGCCGCGATCAGCAAGGCGGCCCCGGATCTGGTGATCTGTGGCATGGCCTCGACCGACGGCGTGATGGGGGTGCTGCCGGTGATGATCGCCGAGCGGCTCGGCTGGCCGGCGGCCACTCTCGGTGCCACCCTGCAGGTGGCTGCCGGCAAGGCCACGATCCGCCGCGACGGCGACGTGGCGAGCCAGACCATCGAAGTCGCACTGCCGGCGATCGTCAGTGTTACCGACCAATCGGGCGAGGCGCGCTATCCGTCGATGAAGGGCATCCTGGCGGCCAAGAAGAAGCCCGTGGACACCTGGTCGCTGGACGACCTCGGGATCGAGGCCGGTTCGGTCGGCCTCGACGCCGCCTGGACGAAGGTCACGATGACCACACCCCGGCCCGCCCAAGGAGGCCGGAAAGATCGTGCCCGACGACGAGGGTGTCGGCTCGAGCGCCCTGGTCGACTTCCTGTCCGCCGGCAAGTACATCTGAGAGAGGAACGCTCCCATGTCAGAGGTTTTGATCGTCGTCGAAGCGGCCGACGGCAAGGTCACCAAGCCCACCCTCGAGTTGTTGACCCTGGCCCGGCGACTTGGTGACCCGGTCGCCGTGGTCTTCGCCGGCAGCGCCGATGAGCTCAGCGCCACGCTCGGTGAGTACGGCGCGAGCCGGGTCCTGGTCGTGGACGATCCGGCGGTCACCGACTTCCTGGTGGCACCGAAGGCCGAGGCTCTGGCCCAGCTCGCCGCCGCCTCGACCCCGGCCGCGATCCTGATCAGCTCCACCACCGAGGGCAAAGAGATCGCCGGCCGGCTGGCCATCAAGCTCGGTTCCGGATTGATCACCGACGCGACCGATATCGCCGCCGACGGCAGCACCACCCAGTCGGTGTTCGCCGGCAACTGGACGGTCACCGCGGCGGTGACCACCGGGATCCCGGTGATCACGGTGAAGCCGAACGCGGTCGCGCCGGAAGCCTCGCCCGCCGCCGCCGTGGTAGAGCGCGCCGACGTCACCATCTCCGACGCCGCCAAGACCGCGCGGATCGTGGCCAGCGAGCCGAAGCAGGCGAGCGGCCGACCCGAGCTGACCGAGGCCGCCATCGTCGTCTCCGGCGGGCGCGGGACCGGTGGCAACTTCGACCCGGTCGAAGGATTGGCCGACGCGCTCGGGGCGGCCGTCGGCGCCTCGCGGGCGGCCGTCGACTCCGGTTGGTATCCCCACGCGTACCAGGTCGGCCAGACCGGCAAGACGGTGTCGCCGCAGCTCTACGTGGCGGCCGGCATCTCCGGAGCGATCCAGCACCGGGCCGGCATGCAGACCTCCAAAGCCATCGTGGCCATCAACAAGGACGCCGAGGCCCCGATCTTCGCCCTGGTCGATCTCGGCGTCGTCGGCGACCTGCACACCGTCCTCCCCGCCGTCACCGCGGAGATCAAGAAGCGCCGCGGCTGATCTGACCGGCCCTGAGGCAGACTGGGCCCGTGACCTCCCGGACCTATCTCGATCACGCGTCGACGACGCCGATGGTCGCCGAGGCCATCGAGGCGATGACCGAGCAGCTGACCAGGGTTGGCAACGCCTCGTCGCTGCACGGATCGGGACGCGCGGCCCGGCGGATCGTCGAGGAGTCGCGCGAGGTGATCGCCGCGCGGCTCGGAGCCCGCCCGGCGGAAGTCATCTTCACCTCTGGTGGCACCGAATCGGACAATCTGGCGCTCAAAGGCGGCTACTGGTCCCGGGTCCCGGACGGTCGCGACGGGGTCGTCACGTCGGCGGTCGAGCACGCGGCGGTGCTGGATTCGCTCAGCTGGCTGGCCCAGGACGAAGCGGCCAAGGTCGAGCTCGTGGCGGTCGATCGTCGCGGTTCGATCGACCTCGCTCAATTGACCGAAGCGGTCACCGACCGCACGGCGATCGTGTCAGTGATGTGGGCCAACAACGAGGTCGGGACGACCCAGCCGGTGCCCCAGGTCAGTGCGATCGCCCGCTCCCGGGGAGCGATCGCCCACAGCGACGCCGTGCAGGCCGTCGGTCACCTCCCCGTCGACTTCGCGGCCAGCGGGCTGGATCTGCTCACGTTCACCGCGCACAAGCTCGGCGGACCCCACGGGATCGGGGCTCTGCTGGCTGGTCGGGAGATCGCGCTCACCTCCGTGCTGCACGGCGGCGGCCAGGAGCGCGACGTCCGCTCCGGCACGATCGATGTGGCCGCGGTAGCGGGCTTCGCGGCGGCGGTCGAGATCGCCTGTAGCCAGCAGGAGGCCGAAGGCGCGCGGCTCCGCGCGCTGCGGGCCGAGTTGGTCGCGCAGGTCCAGGCCGTGGTCCCCGACGCCCAGGTCCAGGGCACCCTCGACCCGGCGGTGAGTCTGCCCGGCATCGTCAATCTGGGCTTCCCCGGTTGCTCGGCCGATGCCATGGTGATGTTGCTCGACGCGTCCGGCATCGATTGCTCGACCGGTTCGGCCTGCTCGGCTGGCGTGTCGCAACCGAGTCACGTGCTGCTGGCCATGGGCTACAGCGAGGGGGAAACACGGTCGTCGCTCCGGTTCTCGCTCGGCCACACCTCGACCGCGGCTGACCTCGCCCACGTCGTCGCCGCGCTGCCCGAG
Source organism: uncultured Actinomycetota bacterium (assembly GCA_963731295.1). Classification (GTDB taxonomy): domain Bacteria; phylum Actinomycetota; class Actinomycetes; order Propionibacteriales; family Propionibacteriaceae; genus Microlunatus. The sequence continues at coordinate 630,891 of CAVSUP010000001.1, read as the reverse complement.
ATCGTCGAGCGCGCCCGAGCGGCGGCGCGCTTCGTCTGAACGCCCGCCGGCGTGGAAAACTAGTTCGCTGACCGATCGACCAGAAAGGGGATTCAGGATGAGGGTGCTGGCCGCGATGTCAGGTGGGGTCGACTCCGCCGTGGCCGCAGCCCGGGCTGTCGATGCCGGCCACGACGTCACCGGAGTCCATCTGGCCCTCTCGAAGAATCCCCAGTCCTTCCGCTCGGGGGCCCGGGGCTGCTGCTCGAAGGAGGACGCGCACGACGCGCGCCGGGCGGCGGACGTGCTCGAAATCCCGTTCTACGTCTGGGACCTGTCGGATCGCTTCGCCGCTGACGTGGTCGACGACTTCGTGGCGGAGTACGCGGCCGGTCGGACGCCCAACCCCTGCCTGCGGTGCAACGAGAAGATCAAGTTCGCCGCTGTCCTCGACCGGGGTGTGGCGCTCGGCTTCGACGCCGTCTGCACCGGCCACTATGCCCGCCTGGTCTGTGATGAGGACGGCGTCCAGCTGCATCGGTCGGTGGACGACGCCAAGGACCAGTCGTACGTGCTCGGCGTGCTGAACCAAGATCAACTTCGACGCTCCTACTTCCCGTTGGGCGGATCGCTGAAGTCCGAGGTGCGGGCCGAGGCCGGCGTACGCGGGCTCGCCGTGGCCGACAAGCCCGACAGCCACGACATCTGCTTCATCGCCGACGGCGACACGGCCGGATTCCTGTCCCGCCGGCTCGGCGAGACGCCCGGCGACATCGTCGACGTCGAGGGCACCAAGGTCGGTCAGCACACGGGCTCGCACCAGTTCACCATCGGCCAGCGCCGCGGACTGCGCCTCGGGGTGCCGGCGGCCGACGGAGAGCCTCGCTACGTCCTGGACATCACTCCGGTGACCAACACCGTCACTGTCGGACCGTACGACGCGCTCACGGTCCGGCAGATCACCGGGATCCGGCCGACCTGGGCCGAACATCGCCCCGCTCTGCCGTGGTCCGGCCTCGTCCAGCTCCGGGCCCACGGGGCGCCGCTGCCGGCGCGAATGCAGCGGGCCGACCACGAGATCACCGTGGCGCTGGACACGCCGGCCGCGGGGATCGCTCCCGGACAGGCCGCCGTGCTCTATGACGGCACCCGGGTCGTGGGCAGCGCGACGATCGCCGCGACGTCGTGAGCGGTGAGCTGACGCCGGTTCGCAGCACCGGGATCGGTTCGTGGCCGGGCACCGACATGGCCGACGCCATCAAGATCACCTTCGCCGAATGCCCGGACTTCCCCTACCTGCCTGAGCTCCCGGCGCGTGGTGCCCACGCCCAGATGATCGGTCGAGCGACTGCGTTCCTGGCCGGGATGGCGGCGGATCTGCAGCCGGAGGGGTGGCGGCTGACCGACGGATCGGGACGGGATCATCGGCTGGCGATCAGCCTGCTCCGGGAGGATCTCGACCGGCTCGAAGAACACGCCCAGGGCTATGCCGGCCCCCTCAAGTTCGCGGTCACCGGGCCATGGACGCTGAGCGCCATGGTGGAACGACCGCGGGGCGACAAGGTGCTGGCCGATCATGGTGCCCGGCGCGACCTGGCCCAGTCGCTGGCCGAGGGGGTGGCGCAGTTGATCATGGAAATGCGCCGGCGGCTGCCCGACATCGAGCCGATCGTCCAGCTCGACGAGCCGCTGCTCCCGCGCGTCCTCGCGGGCGGGGTGCCGACGGCGAGCGGATTCTCCCGCCATCGGGTGGTCGACCTCCCGGAGGCGAGCACCGCCATCAGTCAGTTGATCAACCTGCTCCACGACACCAGCGGGACAGCCACCGCGGTGCACTGCTGCGCGGCGGACGCACCGATCGAGCTCCTCCAGCAGGCTGGAGCGTCGGCGGTGATGGTCGACCTTGATCAACTGAGGACGCGGGACTGGGACGCGCTCGGGCCGGCGCTCGAGGCGGGCCTGCAGCTCGGCGCGGGAGCGCTGCCGACCGACCGGCTGCTCAGCGCCGACGACGTGGCGCGCAAGGCGCTGAAACCCATTCGGGAGATCGGTATCGATCCGGAGATCGCCGCCGAGAAGCTGATCATCACCCCGGCGTGCGGGCTGTCCGGCCGCACCCGCGATTCCGCGATCCGTGCCCTGCGGACGATCCGCACCGCCGCCGGGATCGTCACCGAGCAACTCGCCGACTGAGGTCGGCGGTCGGCGACCTCGCCGACCGGTGCACAATGTCGCCATGATCAAGCAGCTTCGGATCCTGTCAACGGTGCTGCTTGCCTTCGCCATCGGCCAGGCCGGTCTCGGATCGGGGTATCTCGACGACAACGAGCCGCTGCTCATCGCTCACGCGACGAACGCCTTCGCCGTGCTGGTGCTGACCATCTTGTCGGCCGTGCTCGGGTTCTACTACCGCCGCGCGGGCGGTCCGTCGTGGACGTTCTTCCTGCCGCTCGCGATGATCGCGATGGCGGCGATCCAGATCACGCTCGGGTTCGCCGAAGTCCGTGGCGGCCACGTCTTCGTCGGCGTGCTCTACCTGTGCACCGTCGCGGTGTTCTGCTCCTATTGCTGGCGGCTGCGGCCGATCAGCCCGCCCCTTCCCGCCGAGCCGGCCGCGGCAACGCCTGAGCAGGATCGACCCGCTGACTGACGTCCAGGTTTGACGAGTCGGACGATCGGACTCGGGGACGCTCACACCGGCCGCTACTCTGCGAGACGTGGCGGACAAGAAGCAGAAGACTGTTGCCGAGTGGGAGCGGACGGGCGGCGAGGCGCAGGCCAGCCAACGGCATGCCGAGCTGACCGATCGGCTCAACGATGCGCGCTGGCGCTATCACGTGCTCGACGCGCCGACCATTTCCGATGGCGAATTCGACACGATGATGCGCGAGTTGAACGAGATCGAAGGGGCCCAGCCGGAGCTGCGGACACCTGACTCGCCGACCCAGCAGGTCGGCGGGCCGCCCTCGACGACCTTCTCCGCCGTGGAGCACCTGCAGCGCCTGATGAGCCTCGACAACGCGTTCAGCCGCGCGGAGCTCGACCGCTGGGCGGCGCGCGCGGTCCGTGAGCTGGGGGAGAAGCGCCTCGAGCAGTCCGGCTATCTGTGCGAGCTGAAGGTCGACGGGCTGGCCTTGGATCTCGTGTACGAGGCCGGCCGGCTGATCCGCGCGGCCACCCGGGGCGACGGACGGGTCGGTGAGGACGTCACGGCCAATGTGAGGACGATCAGGGTGATCCCGCAGCGGCTGGCGGGCTCAGAGGTACCGGCCGTGCTGGAGGTCCGCGGCGAGGTGTTCTTCGCCGTCGCCGAATTCACGGCGCTGAACGAGTCGCTGGTCGCAGACGGGCGGGCGCCGTTCGCCAACCCCCGCAATGCCGCGGCCGGATCCCTGCGTCAGAAGGATCCGAAGGTGACCGCCTCCCGCAAGCTGGGCTTCGTCAGCCACGGAATCGGCGTCCTGGACGGCTACCGCGCCGACCGGCTGTCCAGCGCGTACGCGGATCTCGAGACGTGGGGACTTCCGGTCAGCCCGCACCGCAAACTGGCCCGCGACCTCGACGAGGTCTGGGCCTACATCGAACATTTCGGCGAGCATCGGCACTCGGTCGAGCATGAGATCGACGGCGTGGTGATCAAGCTCGACGAGCGGGCGGTGCAGGACCAGCTCGGATCGACGTCGCGGGCCCCGCGCTGGGCGATCGCGTACAAATACCCCCCGGAAGAAGTGACGACCAAGCTGTTGGACATCCAGGTCAATGTCGGCCGGACCGGGCGGGTGACCCCATTCGGGGTGATGGAGCCGGTGCAGGTCGCGGGGTCCACCGTCGGGATGGCCACCCTGCACAATGCCAGTGAAGTCGTCCGCAAGGGCGTGCTGATCGGGGACACCGTCGTGCTGCGCAAGGCCGGCGACGTGATCCCGGAGATCGTCGGACCCGTGGTCGAGCTCCGCGACGGCAGTGAGCGGACGTTCGAGATGCCGACCCACTGCCCGGCGTGCGGGACGGAGCTCCGGCCGGAGAAGGAGGGTGACGCCGATCTGCGCTGTCCCAACACCCGGTCGTGTCCGGCCCAGTTGCGCGAGCGGCTGTTCCACGTTGCGAGCCGTCAGGCGCTCGACATCGAGGTGCTGGGCTTTCAATCCGGGCAAGCCCTGTTGGAGGCCGGGCTGCTGAGCGATGAGGGAGATCTGTTCGACCTCACCGAGGAGAAGCTCGCCACGGTGCCGTTCTTCACCACCAAGGCGGGGGTCCTGTCGGCCAACGGCGCCAAGCTGCTGGCCAATCTCGAGGCGGCGAAGACCCGCCCGCTGGACAAGTTCCTGGTCGCCCTCTCGATCCGACATATCGGCAAGGGCGTGGCTCCCGATGTCGCGGCGGCGTTCGGCGACATCGATGCGCTGGCCCGGGCGACCCCGGAGCAGTTGGCCGAGGTCGAAGGCATCGGCCCGACCTTGGTCACGGCGATCATCGACTGGTTCGCGGAGCCGTGGCATCGCGAGATCGTGGCGAAGTGGCAGGCGGCCGGCTGCGTGATGCGCGACGAGCCGCGGGAGCTCCGCGATCAGACCCTGGCCGGGCTCTCGGTGGTGGTGACCGGATCGCTGGAGGGCTACACCCGCGACACCGCTGCCGAGGCGATCACTTCCCGAGGTGGCAAGGTTGCCGGCTCGGTCTCGAAGAAGACCGCGTTCGTGGTGGTGGGGGAGTCCCCCGGCTCCAAATACGACAAGGCGGTCGAGCTGAAGGTGCCGGTGCTCAGCGGCGCCGAGGCCTTCGAGGTGCTGCTCGATCAGGGGGCCGAGGCGGCGACCGCCGTGGCTACCATCGGGGAGCCGAGCTGATCAGGCCGAAGAACTGCTTCTCCTCGCCGATCCCGAAGCCCCAGCTGCCGGTCATGGCGTGATACACGTACCAACCGAGCAGGAAAATGGCGATCATCGCGCCGAGCAGGGCCAGACCCACCCAGATCCGCATCCGCCGCTTCTGCTTGGTGCTCGGGACCTTCACGGGACCCCATTCACCGATCTTCGGCTGGACCCGCGGCGGGGTCGCCCCGTTGAGATTCAGGTTGCTGAAGATCTTCGGCACGCGGCCACTGTAGTCGGGGATCGGGTCGGTCGATGCTCACCAGAGATGGAAACTCGCCACTCCGGTGGCCACGAGCACGAAGCGCAGGATCCGACCCGCCAGCACGACCAGGGCGAAGGACAGGAGGCGCATCTGCGTTGCGCCGGCCAACAGGGCCACCGCGTACAAGGGCGGCAACCCGACCACTGCGGCCAGACCGACGATCGGGAGCCCCCAGCGTTCCTGCCCGACCAGGCGGAGCAGCTCGGACAGGGACGAGCGGGAACGACTCCGCAGCCGGCCGACCGGCTTGTCCGGGGTGACTTTCGTCCGGTGCTTGAACAGCGGGTAGTCCTTGCCGCGGCGGACCCCGATGAACAGCAGTATCTTGCCGACGGTCTGCCCCAGGCCGACGCCGATGGCGATCGGAATCGGACCCGCGATCGCCGAGACCTGCGAGGCGATCACGTACGCCTCCGCGTTGGCGATCGGAATGATGGCCGACAGGACGCCGAAGCCGACCGAAGTCAGCAGGGCGAGAACCTCGGACCATCCGAATGCGGGCACCCAGCGACCGTACCGAAACGGCCGGGATCGGACTACTTGACCAGCGCCGCCAGGTGATGCAGGCGGGCGATCTCCGAGTCGAGGAAGGCCGGGCCGCCGAGCCGCCCGATGACGATGACCCGGTCCTGAGTGATCGGCGTGACCACCGCGGTGGTGTCGCCCCACCCCGGGCTCCAGCCGGTCGGCAACTCGGCCCGATGGGTGACGTCGAACGGTGCGAACATGGCCGCCGCCTCGAGCGAGAGGTCTGGCGCGAGCGTGCTGGAGAAGGTCGGTCGAGCTTCCTCGACGGTCACCTCGATCAGCGTGGCCCAATGGGAGCGGAAGACCACCGGGCACAGCGACACCAGGGTTTCGGCCGCATGGGCGGGATCCGAGGTCATCCGCTCCAACGCTTCGAGGTCGGACTGCAGGCCGCCGCCTTCGGGATAGCGGGAGATCCATTCCACCCGCACGCCGACCAGATTCTGGCAGGCAGCCACGAGAGTTTCGGGGAGCTGGTTGGGTGGCAGGTCGACGATGAAGTCATCGACCACAGAATCTTCCCGCTTCTCGACGATCTCAACCGCGTTGATGTCACCGCCGACTCCACCCATGGCAGAGGCGACCGCACCCAGCGAACCGGGCCGGTCAGGCAGGGTGACGCGCATCAAGAACACTCGATCATCCTTTCGCACGGGCATTGCAACGATGTTTCAGGTCCGTCTCATGCGATCCCGGGGCCATCGGCCAGTCCGCTGCGTGGAAACCTGTAGGGGTGCCCCGCTTCGAACCATTTGCCGCGCTCCGTTTCGCCACCGACGATCTCGGCTCGGTGATCGCCCCACCCTACGACGTACTCAACGATGCCGACGTGGATCAGCTCGCGGCTCGCTCGGAGCACAACATCGTGCGCATCGACGTGCCGCGGGGCGGCGATGACCGGTATCAACGGGCCGCCGCGACGATGGCCGACTGGCGGCAATCGGGCGTGCTGGTCGCCGACGACGGGCCGACCCTGACCGTCTACCGGATGCGGTTCAGTGACGCCAGCGGTACGGCGCGGGACATTGCCGGCGTACTCGGCGGACTCGAAGTGGTGGATGAATCGGCCGGCGGTGTGCTGCCCCACGAACGCACTACCCCGAAAGCATCGACCGATCGGCTCGACCTCACGCGGGCGACCGAGGCGAACCTGTCCCCGGTGTGGGGGCTCTCGCTCGCCGGTGGCCTGACCGCCTTGTTGGCCGAGCCGGGGGAGGCCGTCGGGCGGGTCGTGGACCAGGATCCCGCGACCGGCGGCCCCGTGGAGCACGTCGTCGAGCGGATCAGTGATCCCGTCCGGATCGCCGCGATCCAACAGGTCCTGGCCAGCGACGACGTGCTGATCGCCGACGGCCACCATCGCTACGGGATCAGCCGCACCTATCGCGACGAGGTGCGGGAGGCGACCGGTCGCACAGACACGGCCGCCGAGCAGACCCTCGCCTTCGTCAGCGAGTTGGTCGCCGAGCAGCTCAGCGTCGCGGCGATCCACCGGCTCTACGCCGACACCACGCTGTCCGAGCTGACCGGAGCGCTGGCCCGCAGTTTTGACCTCGTACCGGCGGATCGGCCGACCGAGGCCACCCTCGCCGCCATGCAGGGTGAGGATTTCCTGGTCCTCGTCGGCGCCCGGGCCTGGTGGCAGCTGACGCCGAAGCCGGGCGCCTTCGCCGAGATCCGGGCCATCGACGGCTCGTGGCTGGAGACGGCGCTGGCCGACGTGGCGACCGCCGTCAGCTATCAGCACGGTCTGGTCGAGACCCTGAACGAGGTCGAGAGCGGCCGGGCCGTCGGCGCGGTGCTGATCCGCCCGGTCAGTGTCGCCGAGATCGAGCGCACCGCCCGCGAAGGGTTGCTGATGCCCCCGAAATCGACGTTCTTCACGCCGAAGCTCAAGACGGGGTTCGTCATCCGTACGCTCACCTAACCTAAGATCAGGTGTTTCGACCCGCCCAGATTTCACCCCACTTCGAGGAGAGACCCACCGGTGGCACTCACCCCTGACGACGTCGCCGACCTGGCCCGGCTGGCCCGGATCGAGCTGACCGACGAAGAACTCGCCCGTCTCGCTCCGCAGCTGGACGTGATCTTGGAGTCGGTCGCGCAGGTGGCCGACGTCGCCGCCGAGGACATCGCGCCGACCTCGCACGCCCTGCCGCTGACCAACGTGTTCCGGGCCGACGTGGTCCGGCCCTCGCTTCCGGTCGAGGACGTGCTCGCCGGTGCTCCGGCCGCCGAGCAGGATCGATTCCGGGTGCCGCGGATCCTCGGGGAGGAAGCATGATCACCAGCAGTGCCGCCGACCTGGCGAGCAAGATCAAGTCCGGTGAGCTGTCGTCAGTTGCCGTGACCCAGGCTCACCTCGACCGGATCGCCGCAATCGATGATCAGGTGCACGCCTTCTTGTACGTGGACAGCGATCGCGCGCTCGCGACCGCGGCTCGGGTCGACGCGAAGATCGCCGCCGGTGAAGCGGTCGGACCGTTGGCCGGCGTCCCCTTGGCCCTGAAGGATGTGCTCACCTACTCCGGGGCCCCGACCACCTGTGGCTCGAAGATCCTGGAGGGCTGGATCCCGCCCTACGACGCGACGGTGACCCGGCGGCTGCTCGACGCCGACATCGTGATCTTGGGCAAGACCAACATGGACGAGTTCGCCATGGGTTCGTCGACCGAGAACTCCGCCTACGGTCCGACCCGCAATCCGTGGGATCTGACCCGGATTCCCGGCGGCTCGGGAGGCGGGTCCTCGGCGTCGCTGGCCGCGTTCGAGGCGCCACTGGCCATCGGCACCGATACCGGCGGATCCATCCGGCAGCCCGCGTCGGTGACCGGCACGGTCGGGGTCAAGCCGACCTACGGCGGAACTTCCCGTTACGGACTGGTCGCCATGGCTTCGTCGCTCGATCAGGCCGGCCCGTGCGCGCGTACGGTGCTGGATGCCGCCCTCCTCCATCAGGTGATCGCCGGTCACGACCCCCTGGACTCGACCTCGATCGATGCGCCGGTGCCCGACGTGGTCGGCGCCGCCCGGTCCGGGGACGTGGCCGGCATGAAGATCGGTGTCGTCAAGGAACTGAGCGGTGACGGGTATGCCCCGGGCGTCGAGCAGCGCTTCGCCGAAGCCGTGGCACTGCTGGCCGCGCAGGGCGCGGAGATCATCGAGGTCTCCTGTCCGCACTTCGTCTACGCGCTGTCGGCCTACTACCTGATCATGCCGAGCGAGGTCTCCTCGAACCTGGCCAAGTTCGACGCGATGCGCTTCGGCCTGCGCGTTGATGATCATGATGGCAGTGCCGAACAGGTGATGGCCGCGACCCGGGAAGCCGGTTTCGGGGCCGAGGTCAAACGCCGCATCATGATCGGCACGTACGCGCTGTCCAGCGGCTACTACGACGCCTACTACGGGCAGGCCCAGAAGGTGCGGACGCTGATCTCCCAGGACTTCGATCGGGCCTTCGGGGCGGTCGACGTGCTGGTCTCCCCGTCGACCCCGGTGACCGCATTCAAGATCGGTGAGAAGGTCGACGATCCGCTCGCCATGTACATGAACGACCTCTGCACGATCCCGTCGAATCTGGCCGGCAACGCGGCCGCGTCGTTCCCGATCGGACTGGCCCCCGAGGACGGACTTCCGGTGGGTCTCCAGGTGATGGCACCGCCGCTGGCCGACGATCAGCTCTACCGGGTCGGTGCGGCCCTGGAACGCGAACTGGAATCGCGCTGGGGCGGCTCGCTACTCGCCCAAATCCCCGAACTGGACGAGCACCAGGTGGAGGTGACCCGATGAGTCTCCGACCGGCCGCGGCCGTGATGCCCTACGACGAGGCGTTGGCCCAGTTCGATCCGGTGCTCGGCCTCGAGGTGCACGTCGAGCTGAACACCGCGTCGAAGATGTTCTGCGGTTGCTCGACGGTGTTCGGCGCCGAGCCCAACACCCAGACCTGCCCGGTCTGTCTGGGGCTGCCCGGTTCGCTTCCCGTGGTCAACGCCAAGGCGATCGAATCGGCCATCCGGATCGGATTGGCGCTCAATTGCTCCATCGCCGAGTGGTGCCGCTTCGCCCGGAAGAACTACTTCTATCCCGACATGCCGAAGAACTACCAGATTTCCCAGTACGACGAGCCGATCGCGTACGAGGGCTGGACCGAAGTCGAGATCGCCGGCGAGTCCGGCCCGGAGAAGTACCGGATCGAGATCGAGCGCGCCCACATGGAGGAGGACACCGGCAAATCGCTGCACGTCGGTGGCGCGACCGGTCGGATCCACGGGGCCGATCACTCGCTGCTGGATTACAACCGGTCCGGCGTACCGCTGATCGAGATCGTCACCAAGCCGATCGAAGGGACCGGGGCGAAGGCCCCCGAGGTGGCCCGCGCCTACGTCGCCATGTTGCGGGATCTGTTGCGGGCGCTCGGGGTGTCCGACGTACGGATGGAGCAGGGATCGCTGCGCTGCGACGCCAACGTGTCCCTCCGCCCGTCGCCCGACGCGGAGTTGGGCACCCGGACCGAGACCAAGAACGTCAACTCCCTGCGGAGTGTCGAACGAGCCATCCGGTACGAGATCACCCGGCAGGCCGTGATCCTGGCCGACGGCGGAAGGATCAAGCAGGAGACCCGGCACTGGCAGGAGGATTCCGGCACGACCAGTCCGGGTCGCAGCAAGGAAACGGCCGAGGACTACCGCTACTTTCCCGAGCCCGATCTCGTGCCGGTCGCGCCGAGCCGGGAATGGGTGGAGGAATTGCGGTCGACGTTGCCCGAACCGCCGGCCGACCGGCTCAAGCGGATCAGCGCCGAATGGGGCTTCTCGGACCTGGAATTGCGGGACGTGATCAGCGCCGGTGCGCTGAATGCGATCGAGGCGACCGTCGCCGCGGGGGCGTCGCCGCAGTCGGCGCGCAAGTGGTGGCTGACCGAGGTCACCCGTCGGGCGAATGAGCTCGGGGTCGAGCTCGAGGATGCCGGCGTCAGCCCCGAGCAGGTGGCCGAGATCCAGGCGCTGGTGGAAAAGGGCACGATCAACGACAAGCTCGCCCGCCAGGTCTTCGAGGGGGTGATGGCCGGCGAGGGAAATCCCGGGGAGGTCGTCACCGCGCGCGGGCTGGCCGTGGTCTCCGATGACGGGGCTCTGGGGGCCGCCGTCGACACCGCGATCGCCGCCAACCCCGACATCGCCGACAAGATCCGCTCCGGCAAGGTGCAGGCCGCCGGAGCATTGATCGGTCAGGTGATGAAGGCGATGCGCGGCCAGGCCGACGCCGGCCGGGTCCGCGAGTTGATCTTGGAACGCCTGACCTGAACGTCGTTTGCCGGCAGGCACGAACACGGCTGGCCAGGCCTTCGCGGAAGCGTCGGAGGGAGCGGCCGGTCACGGCGCCTGCCCCGTTTCAGTCGTGCCACTCACCGGGCTGCAACTGGCGCAGCTCGGACCAGTCAGCGGGCGGATCGATGCTCCAGTCACCGGCGAACAGCTGACCGCCGCCATCGCTCCAGACGCGATCGTGGCCGTCGGCGACGTTGTAGACCTCGCCGGATCGGGTGTCGAGGTAGTCGCTGCGCTCCCGGATGGCGTTGATCGTGTCGTGGTGCTGCTGGTCGGAGCCGGCGCTGCTCTGCTGATAGCTGGCGAATTGTTGATCATGCATGGCCATCCGCTGTTGGTGGATCGCGGTGTTGTTCTGACCCTGCAGGGCGATGTTGTTCATCCGCTGCTGGTGCAGGTTGTTCTGCAGATTGCTCCACTGCTGTTGTTCGGCGTACTGGTTGCTCAGCAGTTGCTGTTGCCAACCGGATTCGCGCTGCTGCCACTCGGGCGTGACCTTGCCGCTGGCCAGCACCCCGCGGAGCACCGCCTCCCAGCTCGCCAGCTCGGCTTCCGGCGCTTGGTAGAAGCTGCCGATCCCACCGATCCAGCGGTTGCTGCCGGCATCGCGGCGAGGAGGCTGATCACCCGGATGGCTCCGTCGGGCAGGCGTACGCGGGCCTCACCCTTCAGCGGGTTGCCGAAGTCCTCGAAGCCGAGCAACTCGACGCCGCGCCACTGCGGCAGGAGGAAGTGGTGCAGCATCGGCTGCAGACCCTGCAGGGGCAGCGAGATGTCACCCGGCCACTCGGGCGGTCCGTTGACGAAGCCCTGGCTCGAGGGCTCCATGGCGGAGAACAGGTCGGCGGACCGACTGATCCGAGCCATCAGGGTCCGGCCACCACTGGTCGGAACGAGTTGCGACTGCACCTGCCAGCCCTCCGGACAGAGCAGTCCGAAGGCGTTCTCGGTCGGTTCCTGCCAGGGGCTGCGCGCTACCGGCTCGGCCGGTTGCAGGGACGTGGTCAGCTCGGTGACCAGGGCATGGAGATCGGCCTCCGCGCCGGCCGCGGTCTGCGCGAGGACCACCGTGGCGTGACCGTCACGGCAGCGCGCCAGCAGCTGACCCCGAGCCTGCGGGTGCTGGAAGGCGACCCCGGCCTGCTCGGTAGTCGCGCTCAGTTGGCGAGCCTCGTGCGGGGGAAACCGTTTCAGTCGCTCGTCGATCGCGCTGCGGGCGTCGCTTGACGACACCACCGACAGCTCGACGAACTGCTGGCCGTCCGGGGCGACAAAGGCCACACCTCGCTGACAAATCGATTCAGAGAGTGCCGTTCAGGAAGGTCATCAGCCGCTGGATCAGCACCTTACGCGAATCGGCGCGGCGATATTCGTGACCTTCGCCGTCCAAGATCAACGACTCGACCGGTCGATCCAGCGCGCGCAGCGCGGCGATGATCTGGTGTGCTTCACCCAGGGGCACGTTGGTGTCCAGTTCGCCGTGCACCACCAGCAGCGGGACCTCGATGTTGGCCACCGCGCGCAAGGGCGACAGGGCCTCCAGCAGGGTCCGGTCATGATCAGGATGGCCGTACTTGCTGTAGGCCGCCGCGGCGATCCACGGCTCGGTGTCGCGATAGAAGGTGTGCAGGTCCGACATTCCACAGATGTCAACGCCACAGGCAAAGGGACCGGGCGAGAAGGCCAGCATTGCCAGCGTCAGGTAGCCGCCGTACGAGCGACCCGTGACCGCGATCCGATCCGGTTCGGCCAGACCGAGGTCGATCAGGAATTCCCGACTGGCCAGGACGTCGTCGAAAGCATCCCGACGTCCGTGCACGTCGTCGGCGTGCACGAACGAGCGGCCGAAACCGGACGAGCCGCGGATGTTCGGGGCGAAGACGGTGATGCCACTGGCGACAATGGCCTGATGCTGAGGGCTGAACGTCGGTCGCTCCTGCGCCTCGGGGCCTCCGTGCAGGCTGAGCATCGCCGGTCCGGGACCGAGCAGGCCGCGGGGCCGGTAGAGCCAACCGGTCAACGGCATGCCGTCGCGACCGCAGAAGAACTCCAGCGTGGGCAGCACGAGGTCGGCCGCCGGGAGCGCCGGCACGTCGGTCGCCCGCGTCCAGTGCATGGTCTCGATCTCCAGGCTCCACAGCTCGCGCGGCCGCCGCGGGCCCTCGACGCTGATCAGCGCGGTCGAGCCGTCCCGGCTGAGCAGCGCGCCGCTGACTACCAGTCCGTCCAGATCCGGGACCACCCGCGAGCGCCCGGTCATCGGGTCCAGCAGTTCGAGCTCGCTGCCGCCGCCGGCGACATTCCAGACCAGCATCAACAGCCGCCCGGCGTCGTCGGCGTCCAGACCTTCCAACTCGGCATCATCTCGCGGCGCCAGCACCCCGGATTCGCCTTCCCAGCCGGCCGGACCCAGTGGGGTGGCCACCAGTTGCCGGCGGGCCAGGCCGGCATCGGTGGCCAGATAGGCCACCAGCCCGTCCTCGCGCGGTGACGGCCGGATGATCGCCCGGTCGGTCGATCCCGACGCCGGGTAGGGCAGCAGTGGATGATCTTGATCGGCCCGCCGATCGACGACCACGCAGAACTGCTTGCCCCGCTGGCCGTCCTTGATGATCACGAAGTCCTCGTCGACCGAGAGGTCGAGCACACTGATCAGCTCCCCACTGGCCAGCGGGGTCAGCTCGCCGGTGGCCGGATCGGCCAACTGGCAGGTCGTCGGCTCACCCGACCGCTCGCCCGGCAGCGTGACCACCACGCGGTGGCCACTGCGGGTCCACGGTCCGAGCTCGGCGTGCCGGTCGGCTCCGCCGCCGATCAGCCGGGCATCCGAGCCGTCGGGCCGGACGACCCAGACCTGGGTGCGCACGCCGCCGTCGGTGGCCAGACTGCACGCGAGCCAGCCGCCGTCGGCCGACCAGTTCACCCCGACGACCGGATCGTCGGAGATCTTGATCATGGTGGCGTCCGGTATCAGGCCGGCGCCCACCGCCGGCAGGTCCTGCACCCAGAGACAGGGTGTCCCGCTGCGATCGCTGACGAAGGCCAGGCGATCGCACTCGGGGGACAGCGTCGGCGCCCAACTGCCCCAGGCATCGACCAGTTGGTCGGCCAATCGCTGGGGCAGGTCGTCGGCCTTAGCCGACGTCATGATGCTGCAGCCACATCTCGAGCAGGGCCAGTTGCCACAGCGCATTCGAGCCCAGAGTGGTCCGGGTGGTGTTCGGATCGGCCAGCAGGTGGCGTACGGCCTTGCCCCGGAACAGCCCCCGCCGCTTCGCCTGCGGATCGGTCATCGCCGCACGGACTCGTTCCAAGTAAGGACCTTCGAGCTGCCGGATGGCCGGAACCGGGAAATAGCCCTTGGTTCGATCGATCACCTCGTCCGGCACCACACCACGACTGGCGTGCTTCAGCACGCCCTTGCCCCCGTCGGCCAGCTTGAGCTCCGGCGGAATCCGCCCGGCCAGCTCGACCAGCTGATGATCAAGGAACGGTACGCGGGCCTCGAGTCCCCACGCCATGGTCATGTTGTCGACCCGCTTCACCGGATCTTCCACCAGCATGATCGTGGTGTCGTTCCGGAGCGCGGCATCGACGGCGGTGTCGGCACCCGGACGACCGAAGCCGTCGGTGATGAAGGCGGTCGGCGCATCGTGATCAAGCGAGCCAGTCGCGCGAGATGATCTTGCTCATCGCCTCCCAACGACGGTCGAAGAAGACGCTTCGCGTACGCCTCGACGGCTTCGCCACGATCGACACCGGCCAGCGGGGGATACCAGTCGTAGCCGCCGAGCACCTCGTCGGCGCCCTGCCCGGACTGCACGACCTTCACGCTGGCCGAGACGTCCTCGACTGAGAAGGTAGAACGCCACGCAGTCATGACTCACCATCGGCTCGCTCATCGCCTCGATGGCGGCGTCGATGCCGGGCAGCAAGCGCGAGCTGTCGATCTTGATCCGATGGTGGTCGGTGCCGAAGCGTTCGGCGACCAGGGTCGAATACTCGAATTCGTCGCCCGACTCACCGCCTGCGGAATCGAAGCCGATGCTGAAGGTCTTCAGATCCTGCTGACCGGCTTCGGCCAGCAGGGCGACGACCAGGGACGAGTCGATCCCGCCGGACAGCAGCACCCCGACCGGTACGTCGGCCACCATCCGTCGATCCACGGCGGTGCGCAGTGAAGCCAGCAGCGCGGCCTGCCAGTCCTGCTCGGTCCAGTCGGCCTGATCGGGATCGCGGGTGAAGTCCGGCACCCAGTAGACGTGATCATGGAATTCGCCGGTCGGCTCGACGACCCGAACGGTGGCCGGCGGCAGCTTGCGGATCCCCCGCAGGATGGTCAAGGGCGCCGGAACGACACTGTGGAAGCTCAT
Source organism: uncultured Actinomycetota bacterium (assembly GCA_963731295.1). GTDB lineage: Bacteria > Actinomycetota > Actinomycetes > Propionibacteriales > Propionibacteriaceae > Microlunatus. Next base: position 615,548 of record CAVSUP010000001.1, on the reverse strand, counting down.
GTAGTACGCGAGGGCGGTCTGATCGATGCGGTGTCGGTGCCCCCGCCGGCCAGGAGTGCGGGCAACGTCGAGGCGAACCGCAGTCGCTCGGCCGTCTGGTCCAGATACAGCGGCTTGATCCCCAACCGGTCCCGGCCCAAGATCAACTTCGGCCGCTCACGTGCTCGAAGATCGCGAAGGCGAACATGCCGAGGAAGTGATCGACGCAGTCCAGACCCCAGACCGCGTACGCCTTGCCGATCACCTCGGTGTCGGAGGTCGAGAAGAACCGGTGACCCTGCGCCTCCAGCTCGGCCCGGAGCTCGCGGTAGTTGTAGATGCAGCCGTTGAAGACCACCGTCAGTCCGAGCGGCGAGTCGACCATCGGCTGCGATCCGGCGACGCTCAGATCGATGATCGACAGCCGTCGGTGACCCAGCGTGACCGGACCCTGCGACCACAACCCGCAACCGTCAGGATCCCCGCGGCGCGAGCCGGGCGGTGATCCGCTCACACGCCGCCGCATCGGCGAACCTCCCGTCGAACCTGATCTCTCCTGCCAACCCGCACATTTACTTGTCGCCTCCGAGGATCCAGGTGTCTTTGGCTCCGCCACCGCGGGAGGAGTTGACCACCAGACTGCCCTCCGGCGCGACGCGGGTCAGGCCGAGGTCGGCGAGCGTGCAGTCTTCGGGGCGGGTGCCGCGCAGATAGACGAACGCCCGCAGGTCGACGTGCCGGGGCTGCAGCCGGTTGCCCGACAGGGTGGGGTGGGACGACAGCGCGACGACCTCTTGGGCCACCCACGCGGCCGGCGCCATCGCGATCGCGGCCCGCCGATCGGCGACCTCGGCGGCCGAGGAGTCCGGCCCGATCAGCACCCCGAGCCCGCCGTGCCCGTCGACCGGCTTGGTGACCAGTTCTCCGACTCGATCCAGCACGATCCGGGCCTCGGCCGCATCGCTGGTCCGGTAGGTGGGCACGGCCTCGAGACTAGGTCGTTCGCCGAGGTAGTAGCCGATCAGTTCGGGGACGTAGCAGTACATCGCCTTGTCGTCGGCCACCCCGTTGCCCGGAGCGTTGGCCAGGAACACCCCGCCGGCCACGGCGACCTCGAAGATGTCCGTCCCGACCGGGTTGCCACCGGAGTCGACCAGCTCGATCAGCTCGTCGTCCAATCGCAGGTAGAGCGCATCGATGCGGGTGCCGGTGTCCCGGTGCCGGACCTCACCGTCGACGACCATGAGATCGTCGGCGTCCACCAGCAGCAATTCCCCGCGCTCGGCCAGCAGTTGATGCTCGAACCAGGCGGCGGTCCCCGGCCCGCTGGACAGCAGGGCGGCCGTGCCGTCCGGGCCGGCGTGGGCCAGCAGACAGGCGCGGATGGCCGGCAGAGCCGTGGTCGGATCGAGGAGGCCCGCGGGCCGGGGGAGATCGGGCAGCACATCGTCCATCAGGTCCCTGATCGCGATCGCGTACGCCGCACCGCTCGGATTGCGGACGTTGTCCTCCAGCACCCGCCAACCGCCGAACTCGTTCCGGACCAGGTCGAAACCCATGATCGCCGCTCGGACGGTGCCCTGGGGCAGCCGGCGTGCTTCGGGCCGCCAGCCGGGTGCTCCTTCGACCGCATCGCGGCTCAGGACGCCCTCGGTCAAAATGCGCTGATCGCCGTAGACGTCGTCCAGGAAGCATTCGATGGCCCGAGCCCGTTGGATCAGGCCAGTGCGGAGACTTTGCCATTCGTGCGGGCTGATCACCCGCGGCACCAGGTCGACGGAGAAGCGCCGCTTCTGACCCTCGACGCCGAAACTCAGACCGCGCTGGTCGACCCAGGCTTTGCGAGCCTGATTGCGGTCGCTGAGCTCGGCCTCGCTGGTCCGGCGGTAGTAGTCGATGAGCTCCCGGTAGACGGGTCGGGGTCGGCGCGCGGGGCCGAGCGCCTCGTCGCCGGCCCGGTAGCGATAGTGGCGGAACGGGGTTTCCTCGACCGGCTGGTCGCCGGCGGCCGGTCCGTGGGTCTCGGTCACGACCTGCTCGACGACGTCGGTCAGCCGTCCGCGCTCGGCGTAGGCGGCCCGCTGCCGGTCGGCAGAATTTCCGCGGGCCAGGGCGGTCTTGGCCAGCTCCCGGATCTCGGTCCAGTCTCCGAGTTCCTCCAGCTGGGGGCGGAGCCGCTTGACCATGGCTCGGATGGCGCGGTCGGCCGGGATCGGCTTCGGATGGCGGGTGTCATCGAGCAGGGCGCCGGACAAGCCGCCCCGGGCGGCCTGCCAGATGGCCGCTCGGTGGACGGGCGGTAGGACCGGATCAAACGGTCGGCCGTTGGCGATGTCGCGTTCCGCCGCCAGCACCGAGGCGCGGAACAGCCCGGCGATCAGGATCGCATCGTCGACGATCGGGCAGGCGTCGCAAGTCCGGAGCTCGAGCGTGGGTGCGTGCGAAGAGGGTCGGACGTCGAAATAGGCCATCTTCGCGTCGGCGATCACTCCGGTGCTGATCAGATCGTCCAGCAGCCGGTCGTAGTCGGCGGCCGAGCGCAGCCGACCGGTCGCTCCGGCCGTCGGCCAGCGCTGCCAGATGATCGACCGGATGCTGGCGTACCCGGTGTCTTGGCCGTTCCAGTACGGCGAGCTGGCCGACAGCGCCAGGAGGATCGGCAGATCTCTGGCCACCCGCTGCATGATCTGGACGGCCAGGTCGCGGTCGCTGACCCCGACGTGGATCTGCAGGCCGCAGATCAGCTGTTCGTCGACCAGCAGTCGGTACTGCTCCTGCATCCGGCCGTAGCGACCGGTGGTGGTGAGCTCGAAGTCGGCGAAGGCCGAGCTCGGCGCGGTACCGACGGCCGCGATGCCGATGTTGTCCTCGGCGGCCACCTCGACCAGCCCGGCTCGAAGTCGCAGCAGCTCAGCCCGCAGGCCGGCGAGCGAGTCGACGACATCGGTGTTGGTTTCGACCGTCGTCCGCTGGATCTCGGCCGAATAGTTGTGGCCGGGCAGCCGGGACAGCAGCTGGGGTGCTCGAGCTGAGAGCTTCCAGCTGTCCTGGTCGATCAGGTGCAGCTCTTCCTCGGCACCCAGCGTCAGTTCGGCACTCATCCCGGATCACCCTAGCCACGCCGCGTTACGTCGAGGTGACTGGCACGCGGCCCGCGAATTGACCCGGTGGGTCGAGGCCGATCGCTCAGCGGCCGCGGGGATTGACCACACCGGCATCCCCGCCGCCGCGGCGTACCGGTTCGGCCACGGCTTGGATCTGGCCGCGGGGGAGGAATTCCAGCGCCGCGACGGCACCGATCTCGGCGGCACTGGTGAAGGTGTCGCCGCTCGGGGTCAAGGTGTAGCCGTACGGGACCAGTTCGGCCTCGTACGCGTCGATAAAGGGCGGCTCAGCACTCACGGTCAACGTGTTCCGGTTGGAGGCGCGCGGCGCGGCGACGGCCTGGGGCAGGGTCATGCCGAGGTCGATCCGATTGACCAGCGTCTGGAGCACGGTGGTGATGATCGAGGCGCCTCCCGGGGTGCCCAGGGCGAGCAAAGGCTTGCCGTGCGCCGTCACGATAGTCGGTGACATCGAGCTGCGCGGGCGCTTGCCCGGCTGAATCCGGTTGGGGTCGGCCGGGTCGTAGACGGCGCTGAAGTCGGTCAGCTCGTTGTTCAGCAGGAAGCCTCGGCCGGGCACCAGGATGGCCGAACCGCCGGTCTGCTCGATCGTGAGCGTGTACGAGACGACGTTGCCCCAGCGGTCCGCCGTGACCAGATGAGTGGTCGAGGTGCCCTGCTCGTGCTGGCCGGCCGCCGCGGCGACCGCACAGCCACGCGCCTTCAAGTCACCGGCCGGAACCGGGGTTTTCAGCGCTCGGTCGGGCTCGATCTGACACGCTCGCGAGCGCGCGAAGCGGTCGGACAGCAGCGTTTTCAGCGGTACGTCGACGTAGCCGGGATCACCGACATAGGCGTTGCGGTCCGCGAAGGCCAGTGCGGTCGCGTCGAGGTAGTAGTGCAACGCCTTGTCCCGCGGCATGGCCGAGAGATCACTGGTCTCCAGGATGTTCAGGGCCTCACCCACGGTCGATCCGCCGCTGGAGGACGGGGCCATGCCGTAGACCCGCAGGCCGCGGTAGTTGATCTTGGTCGGCTTGCGTTCGATCACGCGATAGCGCCTGAGATCCGACCGTTTCATGGAGCCGGCGGGCACCGGAAGGAACGAATCGGCGATCTTCGGCGGCTTCCGTACCGCTTTCACGACGTCGCGACCGATCGCGCCCTCGTACAGCGCCCGGGTACGGGTCTTGGCCAGCCGCTCGTACGTCCGGGCGAGGTCGGGATTGCGGAAGATCGTGCCGATTTCTGGTGCCGCTCCACCGGGCAGGAAGAACGCCTTGGTCGGGGCGATCTCGGCGAAGCGCGTCGCGTTGTCCTCGGTCTGGTCGTGGAACGTCTTGTCGACCACGAAACCCCGGCGGGCGATTCTGACCGCGGGCCGCAATGCCTGACCCAGGCTCAGACTGCCCCACCGGTCGAGGGCCGTCTGCCAGGTGGCAGCGGTCCCGGGGACGCCGACCGAGACGCCACTGGTGACCCGTTGCGGATTCAGCGGATAGGGCTGGCCGGTCGCTGGGTCGATGAAGGCGTCCGCCGGCATGGACGCGGGGGCGGTCTCCCGGCCATCGAGGGTGGACACCTGACCCGTACGGGCGTTGTAGGAGACGAAATAGCCCCCTCCGCCGATGCCGGCGGAGTAGGGCTCGGTCACCCCGAGCGCGGCCGCGGTGGCCACGGCGGCGTCGACAGCGTTGCCACCCCGCCGCAGCACCTCGAGGCCGGCTTCGGTGGCCTCAGGATCCACACTCGCCACCGCGCCACCGGAACCGATGGCCACGGGGTGTTTGGTGGTGAACCGTTGGGGGCCGGCCTCGGTGTGCGCCGGCGGCTCGGCGGTGGCCGGGCTCGGCGCGATCAGGGTCAGCGCCAGGCAGACCGCGGCGCCACCGGCGGCCGCCAAGCGAATGGGATGGGTCGGTCGAGTTTTCCGGGCCGAGTCAGGCATGGGGGATCCTTTCGGTTATCCCTTGTTCATATACCTTCCGGCCCCGTTCATGGTCTCCGGGGCGCCCGGCGGAGCGCGAACACCAGAAGGAGGATGCCCACGACGTCCATCACCAGACCGATGACGAACCACTTCGTGCTGCCGGTCATGAAGCTGCCGCGAATGATGCCGAGACCCTGCAGGGTCCACACCAGCCCGACGAGGGTGATAATTCCGCCGACGACGGCGAGCACGATCCGAGGGGTACGCGAAGTCATGCGTCGATCCTGCCCGGGGCCTGGTAAAAGGTCAGCCCGGTTGGCCCAGCTGGAACAGCCGGTCGTCGGCGTCCGCCGCGTTGCCCCGACCGTCGGTGTTGGAGTTGGTCATCAGCAGTCCGTCGCCGTCGGCCGCCACGACGACCGAGCGGATGCGGCCGTACCGATCGGTGAAGTGGGCCTGCGGCTCCCCGGCCTCCTGGCCCTCGACCGGGATCTGCCAGAGCCGCTGGCCGCGGAGGGCGGCCATCCACAGCGAGTCCCGCCAGTAGACGAGCCCGGCCGGTGAGGCTTCCGACGTCGGCCAGACGACCTTCGGGTTGATCATCCCGTCGGCGTCGCCTGATCCTTCGACCTCCGGCCAGCCGTAGTTGCCGCCCTTGGTGATCAGATTCAACTCGTCCCAGGTCTGCTCCCCGAATTCGCTGGCCCAGAGCTGACCGTCGTCGTCGAACGCCAGCCCTTCGACGTTGCGATGTCCGTAGCTGTAGATCTCGTTCGCGAAGGGATTGCCGTCCACCGGCTTGCCGTCGGTGGTGATCCGCAGGATCTTGCCGCCCAGTGACGACCGGTCCTGGGCGAGTCCGGTGTCTCCGGTCTCGCCGGTCCCGACGTAGAGGTTGCCGTCCGGCCCGATGACCATCCGGCCGCCGTTGTGCCGACCGCCCCGCGGGATGCCGGTCAAGATCGGCTCCGGATCGCCCAGCGTCGTTCCGTCCCAGGTCATGGTGACGATGCGGTTGTCGTCAGCCGCGGTGAAGTACGCGAACACCGTCTTCTCGTCGGCGGTCACCGCCAGCCCGAGCAGTCCGCCCTCACCGGACGGATTGGCCTCGTCCATGGCGCGCAGTTGACGTTGCTTCCCGTCGGTGACGAGCAGGATCTTGCGGGTGTCCCGTTCGCTGATCAGCACCCGGCCGTCCTTCAGCGCAACCAGTCCCCACGGCGAGGTCAGGCCGGACAGCAGTTCGGTCGGCCGCAACTCGCCGGCGGCTGAGGTCGTCGGGCTGGGTGCCGCGGTCTGGGTATCAGCACTGGGCGTGCTGGCCGGCGCCGTGCACCCGGCCAACAGTGCTAGCAGTCCCAAGCTCAACCCGGCGATCCGCACTCTCATCGGCCCAGTGTGCCAAGGGCCACCTACGTGCTGAGGTCGGCGGCCATGAGGATGTCGATGGCGTCGGGCTCGCCGACCAGTTTCACCTCGGCGACGGAGCGGCCGTGGGCGAAGAAGATCAGCTCACTGGGCTGTCCGACCAGGGTCACGATGGTCGAGCCGGTCACGGCGCGGATCGTCTCCGGCACGTCGTCGTCCCCGGACCGGAGCCGTTCGAGGACCACACCCACCTGGACCCGGCGGAACCAGGCTCGGGCCAGCAGCTTCAGCCGGCGCCACATCCACTCCTCGACCTCTGGACCGAGGTCGCGGGCGGACTGCGGCGTGTCGCCGGCCCGGCGGACGTCCTCGTGGTGGACGAAGAATTCGGTGGTGTTGGCGCCCTCGTCCACGCCGGGGATCGCGAACACCGAGAACCGGGCCGGACCGTTGCGTACCCGGTTGACCAGTTCCGAGAAAGGCCAACGCTGCTTGACTTCGGTGACCCGTCGCTCGTGGAGCCCGGACAGCGGCTTGGCCACGATCCCGCTGACCCCGACCGGATCAGTCTCCCGGATCCACAGGTGAGCGGCCAGATCGTGCGCGTTCCAGCCCCCACAGAGGGTGGGAGCATCAGGCCCGACCCGGTCGAACAGGTCGCACAGGTCCGCGCGTTCCGACTTGGCAAAGGTCACGAGGGCACATGCTAAACCCTTCTGCGCCACGGATCGGAAATCCTGCGATCGTCCCACGGGTTCGGAGAACAATGGGCGGGTGACCGATACCGCCACCCCGACCGATGCCCTCGACCCTGAGATCGCGGCCCTGCTGAAGCGCGACGCCAGCGGCCTGATCACGGCCGTCGTGCAGGACGAACAGAGCAGCGAGGTGTTGATGGTCGGTTGGATGGACGATCTGGCCCTGCACCGCACCCTGACCACCGGCCGGTCGACCTTCTACTCCCGCAGTCGGCAGGAGTACTGGGTCAAGGGCGATGTCAGCGGCCACCGGCAGTGGGTACGCGAGGTGCGGCTGGACTGCGACGGCGACACGTTGTTGATCAAGGTCCGGCAGGAGGGCGCGGCCTGCCACACCGGCGACCGCAGCTGTTTCGACGCCCGGACGCTGCCCACCGTCGTCGCCGAGGAAGGGGCTCGGCGATGAGTGCGATCACCCCCTCCCTGGAGGATTTCCGGGCTCAGGCGGCCGACCGGCGGGTGATCCCGGTCTACCGACGGTTGCTGGCCGACGCCGAGACCGCGATCGGTCTCTACCGCAAGCTCGCCCAGGACCGGGTGGGCAGCTACCTGCTGGAGTCGGCGGAGCAGGGCGTCTGGTCGCGCTACTCGTTCATCGGCGTACGCGCCGCCGCGACGCTGACCGAGCGAGCCGGCGAGGCCGTCTGGACCGGCCACGCGCCCGCCGGCCTGCCCAGCGGCGGCGATCCGCTCACCGCAGTCCGCGAGACCTTGCGCCTGCTGCACACGCCGCGGGCCGACGGACTGCCGCCGTTCACGTCCGGCCTCGTCGGATTCCTGAGCTACGACGCCGTCCGCCGGGTCGAGCGCCTGCCCGACACCAACATCGACGACCTGCACCTGCCCGAGCTGGCCTTCGTCCTCGCCTCCGATCTCGCCGTGCTCGATCACCACGACGGCGAGGTCTGGCTGGTCGCGAATGCGATCAACTTCGACGGCAGCGACCAACGGGTCGACGAGGCGTACGCGGACGCGGTCGCCCGGGTCGACGCGATGACCGAGTTGCTCACTCAGCCGACGCCGTCCTCGGTGGTCTCCGCGTCGTTCGACGACCAGACCCTGCCGATCCGCCGGCAGCGCAGCGCCGAGGAGTTCCAGGGCGCGGTGGCTGCGGCGGTCGAGGAGATCAAGGCCGGCGAAGCCTTCCAGATCGTCGTCAGTCAGCGTTTCGAGGTCGACACCACCGCCAACGCCCTCGACATCTATCGCGTGCTGCGGCTCACCAATCCCAGCCCCTACATGTACTTGCTCCGGCTGACCGACGAGAACGGTCAGGCGTTCGACATCGTCGGGTCGTCCCCGGAGGCCTTGGTGACGGTCAAGGGTGGCACTGCGGTGACCCATCCGATCGCCGGGTCCAAGCCGCGCGGCGCCACCCCGCAGGAGGACGCGGCGCTGGAGGCGGAGCTGCTGGCCGACCCGAAGGAACGGGCCGAGCACGTGATGCTGGTCGATCTCGGCCGTAACGACCTCGGGCGGGTGTGCCGCCCCGGCACCGTCGAGGTCGTCGAATTCATGGAGGTACGCCGCTACAGCCACATCATGCATCTGGAGTCGACCGTTGCCGGCACGATCGCCGACGGCCAGTCCGCCCTCGATGTCGTCCTGGCTGCGTTTCCGGCCGGCACCTTGTCCGGAGCTCCGAAGGTCCGGGCGATGGAAATCATCGACGAGCTCGAGGTGTCACGACGCGGTCTGTACGGCGGGGTCGTCGGCTACCTGGACTTCGCCGGCGACGCTGACGCGGCGATCGCCATCCGCACCGCCCTGCTCCGCGACGGTGTCGCCTACGTCCAGGCGGGAGGCGGGATCGTGGCCGACTCCCATCCGCCGACCGAGGACCAGGAGTCGCAGAACAAGGCCGCCGCGGTCGTCCGGGCGATCTCGGTCGCCCAGACCTTCGCCGCCGCCCGATGAGACGGCGGGCGACGGCCCTCGCCCTGTTGCTGGCCGGGGGAGCGCTGGGCCTGGTGTCCAGTGCCCAGCCGTGGTGGCGCGCCGTCGGACCGGGCATCGCCGTCCGCTTCACCGGCACCGAAGCGACCGGTGGACTCAGCCAGGCGCTCGGGGCGGTGGTGCTCGCCGGCACGTTGTTGATCTTGGTTCTGCGGGTGCGTGGACGGCGGGTGCTGGGATCCTTGCTCATCTTGGCCGGCGGCGGCATGGTCCTCACCGGCGTGGCCCGGGTCCGGCCCAGTGCGGAGGCGGTGCGCACCCAGGTCCGTGAGGTCAGCCTCGCGGACCAGTTCGCGTTGACCGGAACCTCCTGGCCCTGGGGTTACGCCGCGGCCGGCCTGCTGGCATTGATCGGCGCGCTCCTGGTGATCATGAACGCGCCGCGCTGGCGGGCCTCCGCGGCCCGGTTCGAGCGCCCCGTCGATGCTCCGGTGGTCGACGCCGATGATCCGGCCGAGGTCTGGCGCGCGCTGGACCAGGGTGTCGACCCCACGCTCGACTGACCCCGATGTGCGTAGAAGCACGACAAGAGACACAATGGAAAAGCCGAACCGGCCCAGCCCTCTCCCGGGAGTTCAGGGCGACACGCGACGGGAATGAGGGAACTTATGGCAGGCACCGCAGAACACGCTTCACCGCCCAAGGCCCACGGCGGGGCAACCCATCCTGTGAAGCACGTCCACCACGGGAGGACCCCGGCGGCTTGGGCCGGGACCAGTATCGCGATGGTCGCGATCCTGCTTGGCGGCATCGCCCTGGTCATCCAGAACTGGCCGATGTTCTGGGTCGGCGTCGCCCTGCTCGTCGTCTCATTGATCGTCACCAAGGTCCTGCAGTCCATGGGCCACGGCGCGTACTGAGTCGGCGACCCCTGTGGGCGCACTAGACGACATCATCGCCGGGGTCCGGGAAGACCTTGCCCTGCGGGAGGCACGGATACCGCTGCAGCGGCTCAAGGAGCGCTGCCAGCACATCGACCCGGCCATCGACCCACTGCCGCGGTTCCGCGGTCCCGGGGTCGGCGTGATTGCTGAGGTCAAACGGTCGAGTCCGAGCAAGGGCGCCCTGGCCGAGATCGCTGATCCCGCCGCACTTGCGGTCGAGTACGAGGCCGGTGGCGCCTCCGCCATCTCGGTGCTCACCGAGGAGCGGCGATTCTCCGGCACCCTCGAGGATCTGATCCGGGTGCGTTGTGCGGTGCAGATTCCCGTGCTGCGCAAGGATTTCATCGTCACGGCGTACCAACTGTTCGAGGCCCGGGCCGCCGGAGCGGACCTGGCCCTGCTGATTGTCGCCGCGCTCAGCGACCTGGAGTTGGTCTCGCTGATCGAGCGCGCGCAGTCCATCGGTCTGACGCCGCTGGTCGAGGTGCACAACGCCGAAGAAGTCCACCGGGCGATCGACGCCGGGGCCAAGATCATCGGGGTCAACGCCCGCAATCTGCAGACCCTGCAGGTGGAGCCCACCACCTTCGCCCGGCTCGCCCCACTGATCCCCGACACCATCGTCCGGATCGCGGAGTCCGGCGTACGCGGTCCGCACGATGTGATCGACTTGGCCCGCGCCGGAGCCGACGTCGTACTGGTCGGCGAGGCGCTGGTGACCGGTCGCGATCCCCGTAGCGGGGTGGCCGACCTTGTTGCCGCTGGGGCGCACCCGGCCGGGCACAAGTCCTGATCACTTGAGAACGAACCGGTCAGCGTTGGGCCGGTCAGCCACAACAGATTTGACTCCGAGGGGAAGCTGAACCCATGTCCAGCCCAACGGTGCTGCCCGCGTCCCAGGCGCCCACATCCCAAACGGCCTGGCCCGACGCCGACGGTCACTTCGACCGTTTCGGTGGCAAGTTCGTGCCGGAGGCCCTGTACGCCGCGCTGGCTCAGCTGGAGCAGGAGTTCCGGGCGGCGAGCAAGGATCCGGTCTTCACCGCCGAGTTGGCCGGCCTGCTGGCCGACTACACGGGCCGGCCCAGCCCGATCACCAACGCCTTGCGGTTCAGCGAGTACGCCGGCGGAGCGACGATCCTGCTCAAGCGGGAGGATCTGAACCACACCGGTTCGCACAAGATCAACAACGTGCTCGGCCAGGCTCTGCTGGCCCGGCGGATGGGCAAGACCCGGGTGATCGCCGAGACCGGGGCCGGTCAGCACGGTGTGGCCACGGCCACCGCCGCCGCACTCTTCGGTCTCGACTGCACCGTGTACATGGGCAAGGTCGACACCGAGCGTCAGGCTCTGAACGTGGCCCGGATGCGGCTGCTCGGCGCCGAGGTGATCGCCGTCGAGTCCGGCACCCAGACCCTCAAGGACGCGATGAACGAGGCGATGCGTGACTGGGTCGCCAGCGTCGAACACACGCACTATCTGATCGGCACGGTGGCCGGGCCGCATCCGTTCCCGCTGCTGGTCCGCGAGTTCCAGCGAGTGATCAGCACCGAGGCCCGCGCCCAACTGCTGGACCGCTACGGCCGACTGCCCGACGCGGTCGCCGCGTGCGTCGGCGGCGGCTCCAACGCTCTGGGCATCTTCGCCGACTTCATTCCTGATGCCGGTGTCGCCCTCTACGGGTTCGAGGCCGGGGGCGACGGCGTCGAGACCGGACGGCACGCGGCAACCATCTCCGCCGGCGAGGTCGGCGTCCTGCACGGGATGCGGACCTACGTGCTCCAGGACGAGGACGGCCAGACCAAGGAATCCCACTCCATCTCCGCCGGTCTGGACTATCCGGGCGTCGGCCCCGAGCACTCCTGGTTGGCCTCGACCGGGCGCGCCCACTACGAGCCGATCACCGACGCCGAGGCGATGGAGGCCTTCCGACTGCTCTCGCAGACCGAAGGCATCGTGCCGGCCATCGAGTCGGCTCACGCGCTGGCCGGAGCGATCAAGCTGGGGAATCGGCTCCCACGCGGCGCGGACGGCGAGCCGTTGATGATCTTGGTCAACCTGTCCGGCCGTGGCGACAAGGATGTCGACACGGCAATCAAATGGTTCGACCTCGATACCACCGGCACCGGCTCGGAATCGGGAGCACCGGTCGGCACCAAGATCCACGCCGGCACCGACGCCGACCTCGAAGTCGGGGGCCACTCCACCGGCGCGGGACAGGAACTGTGAGATGAGCCTCGACCGAGGACACACCGGCACGGTGTTCGCCGATGCCCGGGCCGCGGGTCGGGGGGCGTTGGTCGGCTTCCTGCATGTCGGCTATCCCGACGTCCCCACCTCGTTGGCGGCCCTCCGGGCGCTGACCGGCGAGGGTGAATCGGCCGGCGTCGACCTGGTCGAGGTCGGGATGCCGTACAGCGATCCGATGATGGACGGGGTCACCATTCAGCGCGCCGGCACCCGGGCGCTGGAGCGCGGCGTACGGACACGGGATGCCTTCGCCGCCGTGGAGGCGGTCGCCAGCACCGGCACCGCGGCCGTGGTGATGACCTACTGGAACCTGATCGAGCGCTACGGCCCGGATCGCTTCGCTCGCGACCTGGCTGCGGCCGGCGGGGCGGGCGCCATCACCCCGGACCTCACGCCGGACGAAGCGGCGGAATGGATCGCCGTGTCCGACGCCCACGGCCTGGATCGGATCTTCCTGGTCTCACCGTCGTCCAGCGACGCCCGGATCGCCTCCACGGTCGCGGCCTGCCGAGGCTGGGTCTACGCCACCTCGGTGATGGGCGTCACCGGAGCCCGGGCGCAGACCTCTTCGGCGGCGCCCGAACTCGTCGGCCGGATCCGGGCGGCCGACCCGGACGCCATGGTCGGCGTGGGACTCGGGGTCTCCAACGGTGATCAGGCGCGCGAGGTGACCGAGTTCGCTGACGCCGTCATCGTCGGATCGGCGCTGGTCAAGGCTTTGCTGGAGGCCGAGGACGCCGGGAAGCCGAGTGACCTGACCAGCTTGCGGGCGGTGGTCGCCGATCTGGCCGAAGGTGTCCGGCGCGGAACCGCCGGCCGTCCGGGAACTCTTGAGGGCGCGGCCGGGTTAGTCCGGTCGTGAACCGAACCGCGCGGCTGCTGCTGGCCGTCGGCTTCCTCCTGGCGGTGACCGGCTGCACGGTGGCGCCGAGTTCCAGCGCGGCCCGCGGTGAGGTGGATGCCGCCGGCTACCTGGGGGGCAAGTCGCTGCCCGAGCCGTACGCGATGCCGGATGTGGCGCTGACCGATGCGACCGGACAGTCCTACAACCTGTCCGCCTCCCCGTCCAAGCCGGTCACCCTGCTGTTCTTCGGCTACACCAACTGCCGCGAGGTGTGCGTTGCCGTGCTGTCCGACATCGCTGCTGCGTTGCAGCGGATGGAGCCGGACGCCCGCGACCAGATCCAGGTCGTCTTCGTGACGACCGACCCCGAGCGGGACCGGCCCACGAAGATTCGTCGCTACCTGCGCCAGTTCAACCCCGACTTCGTCGGGTTGACCGGCCCGATGGCCGACATCAAGCGAGCCGCCGGCAAGGTCGGAGTCGACATCCAGGTCATGGACAAGCGGTCGGGCCGTGGGTACGAGGTGGCCCACTCGGCCCACGTCGTCGGCTTCAGCCGCAACGAGGGCGTCGTCATCTGGCTGGAGGGCACCCCGATCGCCGCGCTGAAACACGACTTCACCCTGCTGGTCGATCGGTCGCGATGACCACCACCGCTCGCCCCAGCGCCGTTCCGCTGTGGGCGTCGACGCTGGCCCGCCTGGCCCTCGGGGGAATTCTGATCACCGCCGGCGCCCTCAAGGCCATCGATCCGCAGACCTCGACCGCGGCGGTCCGGGCGTACCGGCTGCTGCCGGCGTCGCTGGAGACGGTGGTCGGCTGGGCGCTGCCGTTCGTCGAGATCGCTCTGGGGCTCCTGCTCCTGGCCGGCATCGCCACCCGGGTGATCGCCGTGTTCATTGCCGGCCTGCTGCTGATGTTCATCGCCGCCGTCATCTCGGCCGCGGCCCGCGGGCTGAGCATCGACTGCGGCTGCTTCGGCGGCGGAGGCGAGGTCGAAGCCGGGCAGGCCGCGTACGGGATCGAAATCGTTCGCGACCTCGGCTTCCTCGCCCTGGCCCTCTGGCTGATCTGGCGTCCGCGGAGCCGATTCGCCCTCGGGTCGCCGGACACCGCTACCGCGTACGAGGAGTTGACCCATGGCAGGGCCTGACCGGCCGCAACGGATCCTGATCATCGCGGCGATCGCAGCCTTCGTGCTGATCGTCGTGGGTGGGGTCGGATTCCAGGCCTGGCGCACCAATCGGGCTCCGCAACTGAGCGGGCAGCCGAGCGGGGCCGTGACGACCGGGCAGGCGTCCCCGGTGCCGATCGTCGACGGCCGGCCGCTGGTCTTCGGCTCGCCCGACAACCCGGTCCGGGTGACCCTCTACGAGGATTTCCACTGCCCCCACTGCGCGGAGTTCGAGGAGGAGTTCGGACCGACGCTGACCGCGGCGGTCGCCGACAACCGGGCCTGGCTGGAGGTCTATCCGATGTCGTTCATCGATGAAGGGTCGAGCCGAGCCGCCAATGCCATGGCCTGTGCGGCCGAGGTCGGGGTTGGCCCGCTCTACTTCCAGGGCTTGTTCGGCAATCACACGCTGGGCTGGAGTCACCGGCAGCTGATCCAGCTCGGCCGGCTCACCGGAGCAGCGGCCGCCGAGGGCTTCGAGGCCTGCGTGACGAACGACACCCACGCCTCCTGGGTGGCGTCGATCAATGCCGCCGCCGACCAGAACGGCGTCACGGGCACCCCGACGGTCTTCCTCGACGGCAACCCGGTCGATCTCACGGCGCTGACACCTGAGAGCCTCGACTCCATGATCGAACAGGCGGCCCGATGAATGCGACCGTGATGACCCTGACGGGACTGTCCATCCCCAGTCCGAGCACCAATATCTGGTACATCGGCGCGTTCCCGCTCCGCGCGTACGCCTTGTGCATCATCGCCGGAATCATCGTCGGCATGATCATCGCCACCCGGCGCTGGCGGGCGCGGGGAGGCTCGGCGGACACCCTCGAGTCGGTGGTCGTGATCGCGGTCCCGTGCGGCATCATCGGCGCCCGGATCTATCACGTGATCACCGACTATCAGCTCTATTTCGGCCCCGGGAAGCATCCGATCGACGCCCTGAAGATCTGGCAGGGCGGTCTGGGCGTCTGGGGAGCGATCGCCCTGGCTGCGGTCGGCGCCTACGTGGTGGCCCGCCGCAAGAACCTCGCTTTTCCGGCCCTGCTGGACGCCGTCGCGCCCGGGATCATCGTGGCGCAGGCGATCGGGCGCGTGGGCAACTGGTTCAATCAGGAGTTGTTCGGTCGACCGACCACCCTCCCGTGGGCGCTGGAGATCGCACCGCAGTACCGCCCCGCCGGCTTCACGCAGGACGCGACCTTCCACCCGACTTTCCTGTACGAGGTGGTCTGGAATCTCGCGGTCGCCGTGGTCCTGGTCGTGCTGGACCGCAGATTCCGGCTCGGGCACGGCAAGGTCTTCGCCCTCTACGTGATGCTCTACTGCGCCGGGCGGTTCTGGATCGAGGCCCTGCGGATCGATGCGGTCAATCAGATCGGCGGCTTCCGGCTGAACAACTACACCTCGCTGATCGTCTTCGTCGCCGCGTTGGGGTGGCTGATCTGGCTGGTCCGCCGTCGACCCGGACGCGAGGAAGTCGTGGAGGGAACGGCTGAGACCGCGGAATCCGAGGCCGAAAAGAGCTTGGGCGAGGAGAATGACGACGACAGGTCAAGTGCGGTCGGATGACGAGATTAACCGGCGAGCGCATCGGTGGAAGTGCGTTAATCTTGCGTCATCTTCTGGGCCAATGTCGTCCCGCAAGCTCGACAGTGCGAGCCGTGACCCCAGTGCGAGCCCCAGAACTCTGCACCGGCTTCGACGACGGGAGTTTGTGCCATGCCAGCTGTTCACGCACGACCAGGTCAGCCCGAGGCCCAAGGCCTCTATGACCCGACCTTCGAACACGACGCGTGCGGCGTCGCCTTCGTCGCGACGCTGAGTGGCGTCCCGAGCCACACGATCGTGGCTCAGGGCCTGGAGGCTCTGCGCAATCTCGATCACCGCGGCGCGACCGGCTCGGATCCCAAGACCGGTGACGGCGCCGGGATCCTGTTGCAGATTCCCGACGGTTTCCTGCGGGCCGAGACCCACTTCGAGCTGCCCCGCCAGGGCGCGTACGCGGTGGGCAACGCCTTCCTGCCCACTGACCCCGAGTTGCGGGACAAGGCGAAGTCGACCATCGAGCAGATCGCCGTCGAGGAGCACCTGAACGTGCTCGGCTGGCGCGAGGTGCGGACCGACGACGCTTCACTGAGCGATCTGACCCGCTCCAACATGCCGCACTTCGAGCAACTGTTCGTGTCCGCCGCCGGGGCGCCGTTGATGGGCATCGCTCTCGACCGCCTGGCCTACTGCCTGCGGCGGCGCTCGGAGCACGAGACCGGCGTCTATTTCGCCTCGCTCTCGGCCCGCACCGTGGTCTACAAGGGCATGCTGACCACCGAGCAGCTCGAACTGGTCTTCCCGGAGTTGCTGGACGAGCGGATGGCCAGCGCGCTGGTCGTCGTGCACTCGCGGTTCTCCACCAACACCTTCCCGGCCTGGGAGCTGGCCCACCCGTTCCGGATGATCGCCCACAACGGCGAGATCAACACCGTCAAGGGCAACAAGAACTGGATGCGGGCGCGAGAAGCCCTGCTGCGTTCGGATCTGATTCCGGGCGATCTGGAGCGGTTGTTCCCGATCTGCACCCCGGACGCCTCGGATTCGGCCTCGTTCGACGAGGTGGTCGAGTTGCTGCACCTGGGCGGGCGTTCGCTGCCGCACGCCATGCTGATGATGATCCCGGAGGCCTGGGAGAACAACGAGCAGATCAATCAGGCCAAGAAGGACTTCTACGCGTTCCACTCCTGCCTGATGGAGCCGTGGGACGGCCCGGCGGGCGTGGTGTTCACCGACGGCAGCCAGATCGGCGCCGTGCTCGACCGTAACGGCCTTCGACCGGGACGCTACTGGGTCACCGACGACGGGCTGGTCGTGCTGGCTTCCGAAGCCGGCGTCTTGGACATCGCACCGGAGAAGGTCGTCCAGAAGGGCCGGCTGCAGCCGGGCAAGATGTTCCTGGTCGACCTGAACGAGCATCGGATCATCTCCGACCGCGAGGTCAAGGCCGGTCTGGCCAGCGCGGCACCCTACGGCGAGTGGCTGTTGGGCGGCCGGATGCTGCTGAAGGATCTGCCCGAACGCGAGCACATCGTGCACACCCACGCCTCGGTCACCCGGCGCCAGCAGGTCTTCGGTTACACCGAGGAGGAGCTGCGGATGATCCTGGCTCCGATGGCCTCCGGCGGCGCCGAGCCGATCGGCTCCATGGGCACCGACACGCCGATCGCGGCCCTGAGCGACAAGTCGCGGCTGCTGTTCGACTACTTCTCCCAGCTGTTCGCCCAGGTGACCAACCCGCCGTTGGACGCCATCCGCGAAGAGCTCGTCACCTCGCTCTACAACACCATCGGCCCGGAGCAGAACCTGCTCAATCCCGGGCCGGCCTCCTGTCGGCGGCTGGTGCTGCCGTTCCCGGTGCTGGACAACGACTCGCTGTCCAAGATCGTCCGGATCAATCGCGAAGGCGATCTGCCCGGTTACGCCACCTACGTGGCCCGCGGTCTGTACGAGGTCAACGGGGGCGCCGAGGCGCTGGCGGCCAAGCTGGAGGAGCTGTGCGGCGAGATCTCGGCCGCCATCGAAGGGGGCGCGCGGATCATCGTGCTGTCAGATCGGCACTCCAACGCGGAGTTCGCGCCGATCCCGTCGCTGTTGTTCACCGCCGCCGTCCACCATCACCTGGTCCGCGAGAAGTCGCGGACCCAGGTCGGTCTGGTCGTCGAGGCCGGTGACGTCCGCGAGGTCCACCATGTCGCCGTCCTGATCGGCTACGGCGCCGCCGCGGTGAACCCGTACCTGGCCATCGAGTCGGTCGAGGATCTGGCCCGGACCGGTGTCTACACGAGCGTCGAGCCGGAGAAGGCTGTCACCAACGTGGTGAAGGCGCTCGGCAAGGGCGTGCTCAAGGTGATGAGCAAGATGGGCGTCTCGACCGTCGCCTCGTACACCGGAGCGCAGATCTTCGAGGCCCTCGGACTGTCGCGGGAGCTGGTCGACCGCTACTTCACCGGCACCACGAGCAAGCTCGGCGGCATCACCTTGGAGCAGATCGCCGAGGAGGTCCGGACCCGGCACCTGCGCGCCTACCCGGCCGACGGCATTCCGTTGGCCCACCGACTGCTGCCGGTCGGCGGGGAGTACCAGTGGCGCCGCGAGGGCGAGCCGCACCTGTTCGACCCGGAGACCGTGTTCCGGCTCCAGCACTCGACCCGGTCCGGTCGCTACGACATCTTCAAGCAGTACACCCGCCACATCGACACCCAGTCCGAGCGCCTGATGACGCTCCGCGGACTGCTGCAATTCAAGAGCGAGCGGACGCCCATCCCGATCGAGGAGGTCGAACCGGTCAGCGAGATCGTCAAGCGGTTCTCCACCGGAGCGATGTCGTACGGATCGATCAGTCTCGAAGCGCACCAGACCCTGGCCATCGCCATGAACAAGCTCGGTGGCAAGTCCAACACCGGCGAAGGCGGCGAGGACCGGGATCGGCTCTACGATCCCGAACGGCGGAGCGCGGTCAAGCAGGTCGCCTCGGGCCGCTTCGGCGTCACCTCGGATTACCTGACCAACGCCAGCGATCTGCAGATCAAGATGGCCCAGGGGGCCAAGCCGGGCGAGGGCGGCCAGCTGCCCGGCCAGAAGGTCTACCCCTGGGTGGCCAAGACCCGGCACTCCACGCCCGGGGTGGGCCTCATCTCACCGCCACCGCACCACGACATCTACTCGATCGAGGATCTCAAGCAACTGATCCACGACCTGAAGTGTGCGAACCCCTCGGCCCGCGTCCACGTCAAGCTGGTCGCGGAGGTCGGGGTCGGCACCGTGGCCGCCGGGGTGTCCAAGGCCAAGGCCGATGTGGTGTTGATCTCCGGCCACGACGGTGGCACGGGTGCGGCACCCCTGACGTCGCTCAAGCACGCCGGCGGTCCATGGGAGCTCGGCCTGGCCGAGACCCAGCAGACGCTGTTGCTGAACGGCCTGCGGGACCGCATCGTGGTGCAGGTCGACGGTCAGTTGAAGACTGGTCGCGACGTGATCATCGGTGCGCTGCTCGGAGCGGAAGAATTCGGTTTCGCGACCGCGCCGCTGGTCGTCTCCGGTTGCATCATGATGCGGGTGTGCCACCTGGACACCTGCCCGGTCGGGGTCGCGACGCAGAATCAGGAGCTGCGGGCCAAGTTCACCGGCAAGCCGGAGTTCGTGATCAACTTCTTCCAGTTCATCGCCGAGGAAGTGCGCGAACACCTTGCAGCGTTGGGATTCCGGACGATCGAAGAGGCCATCGGCCGGGTGGAGGTGCTGGACACGGTGCCCGCCGAGCAGCACTGGAAGGCGCACGGTCTGGACCTGCGTCCCATCCTGCACAAGCCCGAGCTCCCGGAGAACACACCGCTGCACAACGTCACTGGTCAAGATCACGGACTGGAGCTGGCGCTCGATCAGCAGTTGATCAAGATCTGCCAGCCGGCCCTCACCGACGGCGAGGCGGTCCGGGCGTCGGTCAAGATCAAGAACGTGAATCGTACGGTCGGCACGATCCTCGGCCACGAAGTGACCAAGGCGACCAAGGGTGCCGGCCTGCCGGACGGCACCATCGATATCACCTTCGAAGGATCCGCTGGTCAGAGCTTCGGAGCCTTCCTGCCGGCTGGCATCACCTTGCGGTTGGAAGGGGACAGCAACGACTACCTGGGCAAGGGTCTGTCCGGTGGCCGGCTCGTCCTCCGGCCGGCGCGCAACAGCACCTTCGTCGCGGCCGAGAACATCATTGCCGGCAACGTGATCGGCTACGGCGCGACCTCGGGGGAGATCTTCATCCGCGGCCAGGTGGGGGAGCGGTTCTGCGTCCGCAACTCCGGCGCGACCGCCGTGGTCGAGGGCCTGGGTGATCATGGCTGCGAGTACATGACCGGCGGGATCGCGGTGGTCCTCGGCAAGACCGGGCGGAACGTCGCGGCCGGCATGTCCGGCGGCATCGGCTACTTCCTCGATCTCGATCGCTCACGGCTGAACACCGAGATGGTGGATCCGCTGGAGCCGAGTGCCGCTGATCTGGATCTGCTGCATAAGTTGATCACCCGGCACCAGGAGGAGACCGGCTCCGACGTGGCCGCAGGTTTGCTCGCCGACTGGGACGGATCCTCCGCGCGGTTCACCAAGGTGCTGCCGCGCGAGTACGCCCGGGTGCTCGCCGCCCGCGACGAGGCGGAAGCCGAAGGCCTCGACGAGGCGGCCACCACGATCAAGATGATGGAGGCGGCCAAGTGATGAGCGACTCGATTCGTACCCTGAGCCAGTCGAAGGGCGGAGACATTCATGGCTGAGCTCGTCGCAACGGACCGTTCGGCTGCCAGCCCTTCGCAACCATCCGCCCTCCCAGGCTCGGGCTCCCGCCAGACCCATCCACGCTCAGCACTGGCACCCAAGCAGCCCGTTGCTCCTCTCCAGTTGCCGAAGGATGCGCTTCATGGCTGATCCACGAGGATTCATCACCACACCGCGGGCGGTAGCCGAACGGCGACCGGTGGCCGAGCGGATTCATGACTGGAACGAGGTCTACCCCGGTACGCCGGGTCGGGCCCTGTTGCCGATCATCTCCGAGCAGGCCGGGCGCTGCATGGACTGCGGCATTCCCTTCTGTCACACCGGTTGCCCGCTCGGCAATCTCATCCCGGAGTGGAACGATCTGGTCTGGCGGCGCGACTGGGACGAGGCGTTGGAGCGGCTGCATGCCACCAACAACTTCCCCGAGTTCACCGGCCGGCTGTGCCCGGCGCCGTGCGAGACCGCCTGCGTGGTGGGGATCAACCGCGACGCCGTGACGATCAAGAACGTCGAGGTCGCGATCATCGACAAGGCCTGGGACGAGCGCCGGGTCAAGCCGCAGGCACCGGACTGGCTGACCGGCAAGACCGTTGCGGTGATCGGCTCCGGCCCGGCCGGACTGGCCGCGGCGCAGCAGCTGACCCGGGCCGGCCATACGGTCGCGGTCTACGAGCGGGCTGACGAGCCCGGCGGACTGATGCGCTACGGCATTCCCGAGTTCAAGATGGAGAAGGCGGTCCTCGACCGTCGGATCCGCCAGATGCGCGACGAGGGCACCAACTTCCGTTGCAGCGTCGAGGTGGGCAAGTCCATCACCGGGAAGCAGTTGAAGGAGCGCTACGACGCCGTCGTCCTGGCCATCGGTTCGACCATCGGGCGCGACCTGCCGGTGCCGGGTCGGGAGCTGGACGGGATCCATCAGGCCATGGAGTTCCTGCCCCAGGCCAATCGGGTCGCCCGCGGCAAGACCGTCGATCACCAGATCACCGCGAAGGACAAGCACGTGGTGATCATCGGTGGCGGCGACACCGGGGCCGACTGCCTCGGCACCTCGATCCGCCAGGGTGCCAAGACCATCACCCAGCTGGAGATCCTGCCGACCCCGCCGGACGAGCGGCCCGAGAATCAGCCGTGGCCGACCTACCCGATGATCTACCGGGTGTCCTCGGCCCACGAGGAGTCGGGTGACCGGGTCTACTCGGTCTCGACCTCGGAGTTCCACGGCGCGGATGGCAAGGTCAGCTCGCTCACGCTGTCCGAGGTGAAGTTCGAGGGCGGCAAGCTGATCCCGATCGAGGGCACCGAGAAGAACATCCCGGCCGAGCTCGTGTTGCTCGCCATGGGCTTCGTCGGCCCGGAGAAGGACACCGTGGTGTCACAGCTCGGGGTGGCCCTCGATCCGCGCGGCAACGTGGCTCGGGACCACAACTACGCCACCGACGTCGAAGGGGTCTTCGTGGCCGGGGACGCCGGTCGCGGCCAGTCCCTGATCGTCTGGGCCATCGCCGAAGGCCGCGCCTGCGCCGCCGGCGTGGACGAATTCCTCTCCGGCTCGACCAAGCTGCCCCGACCCATCCCCCCCACCGCCCGCCAGATGATGGTCTGAGCTTTACCTGGTGCCGCCACATTTGTGCTTCTCGGTCGGCGGCGGCAGCCCACGTGACGCTGTTGCACTCGGTTCACGTGAGGGTAGTCGTCGCTTTGGTCGTGTTCGAGCGAGGCCACCTGCCAGCGGGCGGTGAAGGCGCAGATCCAGGCGGCGACCCTAACCGCTGGTCTGCCTCTGGGCCTAGCAGGCGGCGAGGGCATGAAATCTCCTCGGCCGAGACGTCGCCGAACACTGCCCTCTCGGTTCCGGTGAGAACATCGGCGGCGACTGTGGTCCGGATCGGACGACTGTCGACCCTTCCACGCAGCGGTGGTGCCTGATCGGAGAAGTGCGAGCTGCCCCGCGTCTGCCGCCCAGCGACTCATGTCGAGATGCCCGCTTGGTCTGAGTCGTTGACTCATCGGAAGTTGCCCGGTTCTCCGGCCGGTTGTTGATCTTGGTTTTGGATCGGTAGACGGCGGCGGTCTGGCCGCGGCGGGTGACGGTCTTGCGGCGGACCCTGGCCAGCAGGGTGCCGCAGAGGTCGGCGACCTGGCGGTGGGCGGCGGCCGGGTTAGTGGCCTGTAGCTGGGCGGCCAGACGGCGGGCGTCGACCTCGTCGAGGACGCCGGGATGGCCCGGGCCGGTTCTCATCCCAGTCGGCCCAGGTCCGGATCGGGATCTGGGACTTCAGCAGGGACCCCGGCTTGGTGTGGGAACGGCCCTTCAGCTGGAGGCCCGCACGGTCGTCGGCGAGACGCCGGTCAATGGTGGCCGGCGACATCGCACACAGCAGCGCCGCGGTAGCGTCGTCGAGGTCGAGCTCCCCGTGCCGCCGTAACGCCGCGACCAGTTCCGGCAAGCCCGGCGCCAGCCGCTTCCCGGTCGCGCCGTCCAACGTCGCCCAACACACCCGCAGCGCTGAGATCACCGCATCGCCGTAGACCAGCACCGGATCCCGCCGCTTCCGCGGCAGCCGCTCCACCCCCGGCGGAGTCGCAGCCCGCAACGCCTTCCGGGCGTGATCACGATGCCAGCCGGTCAACGCCACCAGCTCATCCAAGATCGCCGACCGCTCCCGCCGCGAGCCCCGGTCGTAGCGGCCCTTCATCTCCTTCGTGACCTGCCTGCGCGCGCTCAAATCCAACCCCATCCGCGATGCCACGCAGCCGGGCACCTTGAGATGAGTCAACGACACGCGCTACGCGGGCACTTTGGATGAGTCAACGCGTGCCCTTGTCGTGGTAAACGGGTTGGGGTAATATGAACGTATGTTCGATTCGAGGCCGCCTGGCGACGATAGGACCGCAAGCCTGTCGTCTGCTGGCCTGGCCGGGCTGGACGCCGCCGGCGTCGCGGCCGCTGTTGCTGCCGATCACCGAGCGATGGTCGAGCTGGAGTGTCGGCAGCTTGAGCTGGCCGCGCATTGGGCCGATCTGCATCACCCCGACAGCATCCCCGAGCCGCTGCGGGCCGGGCCGGGCCGTGAGCGGGCCTGCCGGTGGGGCGGTGAGGGCACTCCGGAGGTGTTGGAGTTTGCGCCGGCCGAGCTAGCCACCCGGCTGGAGACAACGACGGGGGCCGGGCGGGCGTTGATCGCCGATGCCTTGGATTTGCGGCATCGGCTGCCGCTGCTCTGGGGGCGGGTCCGGGCCGGTCAGGTCCGCGCCTGGAAGGCCCGCCGGGTGGCGCTGACCACTCGAGGGCTGAGCCCGGAGGCCGCCGCCCATGTCGACCGGTGTGTCGCGCACCTGATCACCAGCCTGGCCTGGGGCCGATTCGAGACGATTTTGGCGGGAAAGGTCATCGAGGCCGACCCGCATGCCGCGGAGGAGCAGGCCAAGATCTGGGAGGCGGAACGGTTCGTCCGGGCTTCGTCGACGCGCAGGACGGGGCTGAAGCTGCTGGTCGCCCAAGCCTCCGGCGGCGACGTGATCATGTTCATGGCCACCCTCAACCGGATTGCCGACATCCTGAAGCTTCGCGGCCATCCCGGCGACGAGGAAGACGCCGCCGACGTGCGCCGATCGAAAGCGCTGAGGATCCTCGCTCAACCCGCCCTGGCCGTGCAACTGCTGTGGGAGCACCGCGACGAGCAACACCCCACGCCCGATCCGCCCCAGCCCGACGAGCCCGTCCATAACCAGCCGGACGCCCCCTACAGCAACACGGACCAGCCGACTCGCGAGCCCGAACACGAGGCCGCGCCCGACTTCGACGACCTCTGCGCAACCTGCGGTCACCCAGGGCAGCGATCGGGCTTGGCGGTCGTCCCGCCGGTCGTCGACCCGACGCGGTGCCGGCCGAATGCGGTGCTGTATCTGCACCTCAGCCAGGAGGCGATGAACGACCACCTTTACGGGCGCGGCCAAACCCCCGGCTGCGGTGCCGTCGGCCGCTTCGAAGGTGTCGGACCGGTCACCGTCGACCAGATCCGCCGACTCCTTGGCGACGATATCGGCGGGCTGAACATCAAGATCCAGCCCGTGGTCGACCTCTCCGAAGAGCCCGCCGCCGATAGCTACGAAATCCCCAGCCGAATCCGCGAGGCGATGTTTCTCCGCAGCCCCGGAAGTGTGTTTCCCTGGTCGCCGGGGATGGGCCGCGCGCTCGATCTCGACCACACCATTCCCTTCCGGCCGCCTGACCGCGGCGGCAGCCCCGGGCAAACCGGAGTCGGGAAGCTCGCCCCCTTCATCCGCGTCGAGCACCGGATCAAGACCCACGGCGGCTGGCAATTCCGCCAGCCTGCGGCCGGTGTCCACCTCTGCAAGTCTCCGCTCGGCACGGTCTTCCTGATCACCAACAACGGCACCATGAGTCTCGGCGACAATGCGTACAGCTATGCCCTGTGGACCGCTGCCGAACCTGAGACATCCGTCGAAGCAGCCTGAGGCGACCAGTGTTGGACCTGACGAGGGCGCCTACTCCGACGGCAGCCGGACGGCGTTGAAGCGGTAGCCGCGCTTGACCACGGTGGTGATCAGGCCCGGCACACCGAGAGCGCGACGCAACCGGCTGACCGCAACCTCCAGCGCATGATCATCGAGCTCCTCGGGCAGGCACCCGACGAGCTCGGTGCGGGACATGACCGAATCGCTCGCGGCCAGGGCAGCGAACAGGGCCAATGCATGCGGTCCGAGGGTCACACTCCGCCCGTCGATCGACACGCTGCGGCCGCGCAACTCGATCAACGTGTCGCCGCAGCGGAAGCGTCGGACGTGGGTGCGGGTGAGCTCGTCGGAGACCAACCTGATCAACGCCCCGAGCCGGTGGCGGTCCGGGATCACCGGCTCGATGCCCGCAGCCCGCAACGGACCGGCAGTCACCGGGCCAACGGCCGCCGCCGTGACTTGCTGGGAGAGCGCCCCAACGAAGTTGGGCAGCAGGCCCATGGCGGCGGCTGTCTCCAACGTGGCCTCGGCGGCCGGAGCGCTGGTGAAGGTCACCGCATCCAACTGGCGGTGGCAGGCGGCGGTGATCAACTTCGGCAGCCGGTCCTGGGCGGTCGGATTGACCCAGCGGTAGGGCGTCACCGTCAGCACGCTGGCGCTCCGTTCACGGAGCCGAGTCAGCTGGACCTCGTCGGTATAGCCGTGGAGCTGGATGGCCACCCGCCGCTCGGTCAACTCCGCCGCAATCATCGCGTCGACCAGCGAGGCGGTGGTCTCCAGATCCGTGGCCTGGGCATCCAGCAGGCCCGCGGCCCGGACGGCACCATGGGCCTTCGGTCCGCGCGCGAAGATCCGCGCGTTCTCCAGGGCGTAAGTCAGCTCAGCGCCCAACCCCGCGGCGTCGGCCACATCGAACCACCGGCGCATCCCGTAGCCGGTGGTCACCAACACCACCTCGGGGCGCGCCATGATCAACTCGCGGGTCTCGATGATCAAGGACCCGTCCTGGTCGTTCGGCGCGATCATCAGCGCCGGCGCGTGCATCACCCGGGCACCTCGACGTTCGAGCGCGGCGATGAGATCGGCCGACCGTCGATCGGAGGTCACGCCGATGCGGAACCCCCGCAGGACTTCAGCCGAACTGACCGGAACCGCACCACTGGTCATGATCAGGATGCCTGGCTCTGCACTGCGGCGGAATGCTTCCAGTCGGCCGACAGCCCGAGCCGGGCCGCGTACGCCGGAGCAACGCCGACGACCTCCCCGATGATCACGACCGACGGCGCGCACAGTTCGAGTCGTGCGACCTCAGCAGTCAACTGGTCGAGCGTGGTCAGCACGCTCCGTTCGTCAGCGCTGAGGCCACGCTCGACGACCGCCGCCGGAGTGTCGGTCGAGAGCCCGGCCCGGACCAGGCCGCTGATGATGGACGGCAGGTTCGTCATGCCCATCAAGATCACGATCGTGCCGCCGAGGCCGACCAGGGACTCCAACTCCGGGGGCGCCAAGGGCACGTGGCCGGAGATCACCGTGAAGGCTCGGCTCACACCGCGATGGGTGACCGGGATTCCGGCCGAGGCTGGGACGGCGACCGCACTCGAGACACCGGAGACGACGCGCACCGGGATCCCGGCCGCGACGCACGCCTGCACCTCCTCGCCACCGCGGCCGAAGACGAACGGGTCGCCCCCCTTCAACCGCACCACCGATTGACCGAGCCGAGCGCGAGTGATCAACTGCTCCTCGATGCTGCGCTGGCCGACCGGGTGGTGGAACGGCAACTTGCCGACGTCGCACAGCTCCGTCCCCGGGGCGATCTCGGCGAGCTCGCTGGTCGGCGCCAGCCGGTCGTAGAAGATCACATCGGCTCGACGGAGCGCTTGGAGCGCTTGCCCGGTCAACAGACCGGACGGTCCCGGGCCGCCACCGACCAGAGTGACCTCGCCATGCCGCGGCGCGGGCTCCTCTTCGATCATCAGTACGTGAAGTCGGCCGGTCAGATCGGCCAGCCGATCGCGGATCGGGCCGGGCTCACCGGTGTAGGCCACCAGCCAGGCCGGGCCGATCAGCTTGAGCAGCCCGGCGGTGTCGTCGGCGTCTGGTTGGGAGGCATAGCGGTGTACCGAGCTGACCTGATCCAGGTGCGCCGGGATCGGTCCGTCGACGACCATCCGGACGGTCGCTCCGGCGGCCAGAAAGCGCCGAAGGACCTGTCGTGAGCCGACGAGGTCACCGAAGATCACGACCTTACGACCGCGTGGATCAAGATCAATCTGCATCGGTTCACCCTTCAAGATCAGCGATCACTGGGGGGTGTGAGTCGCGTCTCAGACTCTAGGGAACGGGGATTACCCAGCCGTTTCCCGGACGTAACGACGGTTGACACCGGTGGCCCCGTTCAGGTCGACGGAGGTGAGTTCGTTGTAACGCACGGGAAATGTCGTTCGGCGTGTGGCCTGAATCTCAGTCCCTCACTGCGGCGGTTCGGCGATGTGAGGAGAAGGTGAAGGTGTCGTAACGGCGACGGACGCCTCATGTAATGCTCGGCCCGCAGCATGGTCGTTGTGAGCACCACCGCCACTTTGACCCATTGCCCGTACTGCTCGTTGCAGTGCGGGATCTCAATGGTGGCCGGAGATCGTCCCGCGACCTTGCAACCCCAGGAGGACTTTCCGACCAATCGGGGCGGTCTGTGCTCGAAGGGCTGGACCGCGGCCAGCCTGCTTGATCATCCCCAGCGCCTGCTCACGCCGCTGGTCCGCAGCATCCCGGGCGACCGGAGCAGCGACTTCCGGAGAGCCTCATGGGACGAGGCGATCGAGCTGATCGCGTCCAAGATCATCGCGCTCCAGGCCGAGCACGGTGCGGACAGCATCGGCTGCTTCGGCGGCGGCGGCCTGACGAATGAGAAGGCGTACGCGTTCGGCAAGTTCGCCCGGGTCGCCCTGCGCACCGCGATGATCGACTACAACGGTCGCTTCTGCATGTCCTCGGCCGCGACGGCGGCCAACCGCGCTTTCGGCATCGACCGTGGGCTCCCGTTCCCGCTGGCCGACCTCGCCCAGGCGAAGACGATCTTGCTGGTCGGCTCGAATCCGGCGGCGACCATGCCGCCGGCCATGCAGTGGTTCGACGCCGGACGGGCCGATGGGGCCACCCACATCGTGGTCGATCCCCGGCGCACGGCCACGGCGGCGGGCGGGTCACTCCATCTGGCGCCGCTGCCGGGCACCGATCTGGTGCTGGCCAACGGGCTGCTGCACCTGGCGATCAGGGACGGGCTGATCGACGACGACTACATCCGCACCCGGACCAAGGGCTTCGCCGCGGTGCGGGCCGGCGTCGCCACCTACTGGCCGGATCGGGTGGAACGGATCACCGGCGTGCCGGTGGCCGAGCTGCGCGCGACGGTCGAAGCCCTGGCTTCGGCGGAGAGCGCGATGATCCTGACCGCTCGCGGCGCCGAGCAGCACAGCAGTGGGACCGATACCTCCCAGGCGTTCATCAACCTCGCCCTCGCCCTCGGCCTGCCGGGCCGGCCCTACTCCGGGTACGGCACCATCACGGGTCAGGGCAATGGCCAGGGCGGCCGCGAGCACGGCCAGAAGGCCGATCAGCTGCCGGGCTATCGCAAGCTGGCCGACCCGGCCGACCGGGCCCATGTCGCCGCCGTGTGGGGGATCGACGCCGACGAGTTGCCCAGGCCCGGCCTTTCGGCCTTCGAGATGCTGGACCGGATGGGCACGCCCGGTGGGGTCAAGGCGCTCCTGGTGCTCGCCTCCAACATCGCGGTGTCGGCACCCGACGTGAACCGGGTGGTGGATCGGCTGCGAGCGCTGGATCTCCTGGTGGTGTCCGACATCTTCCTGAGCGAGACCGCCCAGTTGGCTGATGTGGTGCTGCCGACGGCGCAATGGGCCGAGGAAGAGGGCACCATGACCAACCTGGAGGGCCGGGTGTTGCGCCGCAGGCAGGCCCTGAGGCCCCCCGCCGGCGTACTCGACGATCTGCAGATGATGAAGCTGCTCGCCGATCGTCTGGGTCGCGGTCGGTACTTCTCCGCCGAGCCCCGCGTCGTGTTCGACGAGCTGCGGCAAGCCAGTGCCGGCGGGATCGCCGACTACGCCGGGATCACCTACGAACGGATCGAGACCGAGCGGGGCGTTTTCTGGCCCTGCCCCGACCTCGATCATCCGGGCACCCCGCGCCTCTTCGCCGACGGCTTCCCGACCCCCGACGGTCGGGCCACCTTCATCCGGGTCGAGTATCAGGCCCCGGACGAGGTGCCGGACGCGGATTTTCCGTACGTCCTGACCACCGGCCGGCTGATGGCCCAGTATCAGAGCGGTACGCAGACCCGGCGGGTCACCGCCCCCTCCCAGGCCCAGGCGCAACCGGAGGCGCAGCTCCATCCTGATCTTGCTCGGCGGCTGGGTATCGGCAGCGCCGACATCGTGCAGCTGACCAGCCGTCGTGGCGCGGCGGCGTTCCGGGCCAAGATCAGCACCGATATCCGACCGGACGTGATCTTCGTCCCGTTCCACTGGGGCGGCGCCTCGGCCGCCAACGCCCTGACCAATCCGGCCCTCGACCGCTACTCGCGGATGCCGGCCTTCAAGGCCTGCGCCGTGGCCTGCGCCCGCCTGGGCGGGCCGGATGACAACCACCTGCTGGCAATGCCGCCGGCCCATACGCGGCTCTCCCAGGAAACGCGCCGCCCGACCCTCAACCAACTGCTCCACCGATCACAGTCCCGGAAGGACCTCCCGATGCTCACTCAGAACCGTTTCCTACAAGGCGTCTACCAGTTCGAGGGGGCCGGCCTGGAGAAGCCGGTGCCGGTCAGTGACGAGCTCAGCCATTTCGTGCCCGACGGCGTGATCAGCCAGGCGCTGTACTTCCGCGGCGGCAACTCGAGCGGCGAGTTGATCATCGCCGTGCTGATGCGGGACGGCGTACCCATGCGGTACTTCCCGATCGGCGCGAAGGCCGACGTCCACGTCCCGCTCCGGGTCGTCGAGGACATCGAGGGCGGATCGGTGATCGAGTTGCAGATCTGCGCGCCGATCGGGGTCAGTGGCACCGTGGTTGTCGATCTCGGCCTCGTGGAGCACTGACGATGACGGCCACGATTCCCGTCCCGACCACGGACGGCTGGGCGCAGAACGGTCGTCGTCGACTGGTGGTGATCGGCAACGGGATGGCCGGCGCCCGGGCGGTCGAGGAGATCCTCGCCCGCGGCGGGGCCGAGATGTTCTCGATCACGATGTTCGGCGACGAGCCGTACGGCAACTACAACCGGATCATGCTCAGCCACGTGCTGTCCGGCGAGGAAGCCGACACCGACATCTTCCTCAACTCCCTCGAGTGGTACGTCGAGAACCAGATCACCCTGCATGCCGGGGTCCGGGTGGAGCGCATCGACCGGTTCGCCCATGTGGTGTTCTCCGACGACGGCCAGATCACCCCGTACGACCAGTTGATCATCGCCACCGGCAGCCGCTCGTTCATGCCGCCGATGGACGGGCTCTACTCGACGGCCGGGGCCCTGCTGCCCGGGGTGTTCGCCTTCCGGACCATCGACGACACCCGTTCCATGATCGACTACGCGACTCGTGATGATCATCACCGGGCCGTGGTGATCGGTGGTGGTCTGCTGGGACTCGAGGCCGCGCGCGGTCTGCAGAGCCACGGGATCGCGGTCGACGTCGTGCATTCGGGCAAGCACCTGATGAACGCCCAGATGGGTCGCGAGGGTGGCGAGGTGCTGCGCCGGAGCATGGCGAAGCTCGGCATCGGCATCTTCACCGGCACCCGGACGACCGCGATCTGGGGACCCGACAAGGTCCGCGGCGTCCGGCTGCGCGACGAGACCGAGATTGGCTGTGACCTGGTCGTCGTCGCCGCCGGCATCCGGCCCAACACCGACATCGCGCTGACCAGCGGATTCACCGTCGAGCGGGCCATCGTCGTCGATGATCAGATGCGGACGGTCGACGACGACGATGTGTACGCGGTGGGCGAGTGCGTGCAGCACCGGGGCGAGGTCTACGGGCTGGTGGCGCCGCTGTGGGAGCAGGCCGTGGTGCTCGCGGATTACCTCACCGGCGCCGACCCGCTGGCCGCGTACCTGGGCTCGCGAACCGCCACCAAGCTCAAGGTCGCCGGCGTCGAGGTGGCCTCGATGGGCGTCACCGGTCCGGAGCGGGACAGCGATGAGCACATCACGTTCTCCGAGCCCGGCAAGGGCACCTTCAAATCGATCGTCATCCGCGACGACAAGATCATCGGCGCCACGCTGCTCGGGGACAGTAAGAAGGTCGCCTTTCTGCAGCAGGCCTTCGACCGTGGTCTGCCGCTGCCCGAGGAGCGGGTCGAGCTGATGTTCGACGTCGGCGGGCCGAGCCAGGAAGTCGGGGTGGCCGAGCTCGCGCACGACGCTCAGGTCTGCAACTGCAACGGGGTCAGCAAGGGCCACATCGTCGACACGGTGAAGGGCGGCGCCAAGACCGTCGCCGCCGTGATGGACAAGACCCGGGCGGGCAAGGGCTGCGGGTCGTGCAAGGAGCTGGTCTGCAAGATCGTCGAGCTGGCCTCCGGCGGCGCCGTCGAGGAAGATCCCGCTGCGCACTACTACGTGCCCGGCATCCCCTTGGACAAGCCGACGCTCATGGACAAGATCCGCGAACTCGAGCTGAAGGCGCCCTCCGCCGTCTTCGCCGCACTGGCCCCCAAGGGAGCCGAGGACGCCAAGTCCAAGATGGGCCTGGCCTCGCTGCTCAAGATGATGTGGGGCGAGGAGTGCGTGGACGAGAAGGACGCCCGGTTCATCAACGATCGGGTGCACGCCAACATCCAGAAGGACGGCACCTTCTCGGTGGTGCCGCAGATGCGCGGCGGGGTCACCACGCCGGAGCAGTTGCGCCGGATCGCCGATGTCGCGGACAAGTACGCAGTGCCGATGGTCAAGCTGACCGGCGGCCAGCGGATCGATCTGCTCGGCATCAAGAAGGAGGACCTGCCCGGGGTCTGGGCCGATCTCGGAATGCCGTCGGGGTACGCCTACGGCAAGTCGTTCCGGACGGTCAAGACCTGTGTCGGGCAGGAATTCTGCCGCTTCGGCACCGGCGACTCGACCAAGCTCGGGATCGAGCTCGAGACCCGGATGCAAGGCATGGAGGGCCCGGCCAAGATGAAGCTCGCCGTGTCGGGCTGCCCCCGCAACTGCGCGGAGTCCCTGGTCAAGGACGTCGGCATCGTAGCCATCGAAGGCGGTCGCTGGGAGATCTACATCGGCGGCGCCGCGGGAGCACACATCCGTAAGGGTGATCTGCTGTGCACGGTCGACGACGCCGAGGCGGCCAAGCTGCTCACCGGCCGGTTCCTGCAGTACTACCGGGAGAACGCCAAGTGGCTGGAACGCACCTACGCGTTCGTGCCGCGGATCGGTCTCGACCACATCAGGGCGGTGGTCGTCGATGACTCCGAGGGCATCGCCGAGCGGCTCGACGCCGCGGTCCAGGAGCACGCCGACACCTACGTCGATCCGTGGACCCAGGGCGCGGCACCGGTGACCCCGGGCCAGTTCCGCACCTCGCTGCCGCTGGAGGTGTTGCCGCGGGTGCCATCCGGCCGCGCGGAGGAGTTGCTCGGGGGTGCCTGGTGACCGCGGGCGGCAGCGTGGCGATCGCGTACCCGCTGGGTCCGGTGGACCAGATTCCCTTCGGCGAAGGCCGGGCCTTCGAGGTCGGCGGTGCACAGGTCGCGGTCTTCCGCAAGCGGGACGGCACGATCCGCGCCCTGTCAGCCGTCTGCCCGCACAAGGGTGGACCGATCGCCGACGGTCAGACCGACAGCATGGTCGTGCTCTGTCCCTTGCACCTGAATGCCTTCGAGCTCGACACCGGTTGTTCGACCACGGGAGCAGCGCCGCTCCGCACCTACGACGTGCACCTCGACGGCGACCAGATCGTCGTCAGTCTCTGAATCCCTTCGACACCGCAGGACAGACCATGACCTCTGATGTAACCACGTCCCCCATCACTCTCAGCCCGGCGGCCGAGCGAAAGCTCGGCGGCCACTGGATCGACGACTGGCGCCCCGAAGACGGCGAATTCTGGAACGCCCAGGGCAAGCCCGTCGCTCAGCGCAATCTGATCTTCTCGGTCATCAGCGAGCACATCGGCTTCTCCGTCTGGAGCCTGTGGTCGGTGCTGGTTCTCTTCCTGGGCAAGGATTACGGCTTCGATCCCGCCCAGAAGTTCCTGCTCACCGCGTTGCCGACGCTGGTCGGCGCGGCGATGCGGATCCCGTACACCTTCGCCGTCGGCAAGTTCGGCGGTCGCAACTGGACGATCGTTGCCGCGCTGCTGCTCCTGGTCCCGACGATCTTGATCGCGTCGTGCTGGAGCCGGGTGTCTCGTTCACCACGTTGCTGATCGTCTCGCTGTTCGCCGGCGTCGGCGGCGGCAACTTCGCGTCGTCGATGACCAACATCAATGCCTATTACCCGGCGCGGCTCAAGGGCTGGGCCCTGGGCGTCAACGCCGGCGGCGGCAATCTCGGCGTGCCGGCCGTCCAGCTGGTCGGTCTGCTGGTGCTGGCCACGTTGGGCGTCACCTACCCGCGGGCGCTGGTCGCGATCTACATCCCGCTGATCATCCTGGCCGCACTGGGCGCAGTGCTGTTCATGGACAACCTGACCCAGAACTCCAACGCCAAGGGAGCGATCCGCGAGGTCACCCGGCACCGGGAGACCTGGCTCATTTCCCTGCTCTACATCGGCACCTTCGGCTCGTTCATCGGCTTCGGTTTCGCCTTCGGACAGGTGCTGCTGGTCCAGTTCCCGGCGGAGTTCCCGGTGCCGGTGAAGGCGGCCGCGCTGACCTTCCTCGGCCCGCTGCTCGGCTCGCTGGTCCGGCCGATCGGGGGCAAGCTGGCCGACCGCTACCAGGGCTCGATCGTCACCTGCATCAACTTCATGATCATGGGCGTCGGTGCGGTCATGGTCTTGATCGCCTCCCAGCTCAACTCGTTGCCGATGTTCATCGGCGGCTTCGTCGTGCTGTTCATCTTCAGTGGCGTCGGCAACGGGTCGACCTACAAGATGATCCCGGCGATCTTCCACGCCAAGGCCCAGCTCGCCGTGGGCGGCGGGGACGAGATCGCGGTCGCCGACGCCGTCGCCCGCCGTCGGTCAGGAGCCTTGATCGGCTTGGCGGGTGCGATCGGCGCACTCGGTGGCGTGCTGGTCAACCTGGCCTTCCGTCAGTCGTTCCTCACCTTGAAGAACGGCGATGGGGCGTACCTCACCTTCATCGCCTTCTACGTGATCTGTGTCGCGGTGACCTACGTGATGTTCATCCGTCCGCGAGCGGGCCGACTCGAAGGCGTCTGACTCCGGCTGGTCAGCATGGTGAGAGAGTGGGCGGCGTGGGAACCTACGTCGCCTTCCTCCGCGGGATCAACCTCGGCTCGACGAACAAGATCAGCATGCCGGCGCTGCGGGAGCTGGCCGAAGGCCTCGGCTACACCGAGGTCCGGACCTACATCAACAGCGGGAACCTGATCTTCACCTCGACCAAGAAGGCCGCCACCCTGGAGCGGGAGCTCTCGGCCGCGATCAACCAGAGCCTCGGTCACCGCATCGATGTTTGCGTGCGTACGCCGGCGCAACTGAAGAAGGTGCTGGCCGACAATCCCTTCCCTGACGGCAATCCCCGCCAGGTCACGGTCGCGTTCCTGACCGCGGCGAGTGGGCCGGACGCGAAACGCAAGGTCGCTGAGATCGCCAAGGACTACGAGCCGTTCAGCTTCGCCGGCAAGCAGATCTATGTCCACTACTCCCAGGGCATCGGCACCAGCAAGCTGGCCGAGCGGTTCTCGGCGATCGTCGGGGTCAGCTCCACGGTCCGCAACATCAACACCGTCACCAAGGTGCTGGCCATGTGCGACAAGCCGGCCTAGCCGATGTGGGCGTCGATCACGGCGGTGCCGCCGGCGTCGGTGACGATCACTTCGGTCGCGGAGTCGAGTGACAGCGCGGCGTTGACGCTGCAGTTGACCGACCGCGCCCCGGTGCCGAGAAAGCTGCCAGCGGACACCGAGGATCCATCGACGCGCAGGAAGGTCTCCTGCACGGCATCCTGCGCGAGGCCCGGATCGCTGAGCCCGCGCAGCGCGAAGCGGTAGAGCTCGAGCTCTGTCGCACCGGTGCCTCATCCCTCACTCGTCCACTGGGTTCGGAGCGGCCAGCCGCGTAGAGGGGAAACTTCCGGCATTTCTTTCAACAGCGGCGTCCGCGGCTGCGTACACACCGACGTCGCCACCGGGCGGCCCCGATGAAGGTGGTCGGGAAACCGAAGGGATTGGTCCTCATGAGGATTCGTAGAACGGTGCTCGCCACCGCCGCGACGGTCGGACTTCTGGCGGCGGCCGCGGTCGGCCAGCCGGCCCAGGCCACGTCCAAGGGGCTCGACGGCATCGCGCTGTACAGCGGCGGCACCAAGCTCGCCCGCTTCGACAGCAATCGACCCGATCGGGCGAAGAAGATCGGCGACGTCCGCAAACTGGTGGGCGACACGTCGCTGGTGGGCATCGATCGCCGGGTGCAGAACGGCCGGCTCTACGGCGTCGGGGACCAGGGCGGCATCTATGTGCTCGGCACCAGATCGGCCAAGGCGCGCAAGGTCGGGCAGCTCAGCATCGCCCTCGACGGCACCGCGTTCGGGGTCGATTTCAACCCCGCGGCCAACGCCCTCCGCGTGATCAGCGACACCGGGCAGAACTTGCGTCAACCGTTCGGCACTGACGAGGGTCCGAGCGCGCCGACCGTGGTCGACGGGGTGCTCAACTATCTCGGCGTCACCGCAGTCGGGGTCACCGCCGCCGCGTACACCAACAACGATCTGAGCGCCGACACCGCGACGACGCTGTTCGATCTGGACACCACCCTGGATCAGGTCGCCCTCCAGTCGCCGGCGAACTCCGGGTCATTGGTCGCCACCGGCAAACTCGGAGTGAATGCCGGAAGCGATGCCGGCTTCGACATCTATTCGGCGGTCAGCGGTGGCCGGACCACCAGCCTCAGAGCCTTCGCGGCCATCCACTCAGGGAGCTCGTACCGGCTCTATTCGGTGAACCTGCTGACCGGGAAGGCAACCAGCGCGGGCAGCTTCAACAAGAGCGTCACCGACCTGGCTCTTGACCTGGACCACTAAGGGTCTTGACCTCCAGCGAGGGGCCATCTTAGACTTCCGTTGAGCAGAATACAGTTTCCACCTAGCGGAATCTGTGCAGGCTAAATGGTTCGAGAGGTAAGAGCTCAATCGGTCGCGTCGATGATCTTCACCTTGGGTTACATTGTCGACATATGCGCTCGATATTCCAGTTCTACCGTGCCTCTCTCACGGCAGTCACCGACCCCCTCCTGGAGGAGCCATGACCGACACCGTCGGCTCGAAGGACCAGAAACATCACGACATCCTCGACACCCCCGGACATCCGGCTGGCGATGGACTGATCAAACCCGACTACGATGACCGGCTCGCCAACTCCGACCTGGCGCCACTGAGAAAGCAGACCTGGTCCTCCTACAACATCTTCGCGTTCTGGATGTCCGACGTGCACAGCGTCGGCGGCTATGTCACCGCCGGTGCCCTGTTCTCACTCGGCATCGCCAGCTGGCAGGTGCTGGTCTCACTCGTCATCGGCATCTTGATCGTGATGTTCTTCTGCAACCTGGTGGCGAAGCCCAGCCAGGTCACCGGCGTCCCGTACCCGGTGATCAACCGGGCGATCTTCGGCGTCCGTGGGGCCAACATTCCCGCCATCATCCGGGGTTGTATCGCGATCGCCTGGTACGGGGTGCAGACCTACCTGGCCGCGACCTCGCTGATGATCATCTTCCTCAAGTTCTTCCCGGCCTTCTCGGCCGGCCTCAACTCCGGAAGCTTCCTCGGCCTGTCACCCCTGGGCTACCTCTGTTACGCCATTCTCTGGGTCGCCCAAGCCGCCGTCTTCTGGCGTGGCATGGAGGCCATTCGCAAGTTCATCGACTTCGCCGGCCCGGCGGTCTACGTGGTCATGATCGCGCTCTGCGTCTACCTCGTCGCCAAGGCGGGGATCGGCAACATCAGCCTCAATCTGAGCACCAAGCAGCTCAGCTTCGCCGCCTCCATCCCGGTGATGATCGCGGCCATCGCTTCGGTGGTGTCGTACTTCTCCGGACCGATGCTCAACTTCGGTGACTTCTCGCGCTACGCCCGGTCGTTCAAGGCGGTCCGCAAGGGCAACGTCCTCGGCCTGCCGGTCAACTTCTTGTTCTTCTCCATCCTGACCGTGGTCACGGCGTCCGCCACGGTTCCGGTGTTCGGCGAGATGATCACTGACCCGATCAAGACCGTTGAGCGGATCGATTCGGCTTTTGCCATCCTGCTCGGCGGACTGACCTTCGTCATCGCGACCATCGGCATCAACATCGTGGCCAACTTCATCTCCCCGGCCTTCGACTTCTCCAACGTCAACCCGAAGAAGATCTCTTGGCGGATGGGCGGCATGATCGCCGCGGTCGGGTCGGTCCTGCTGACCCCGTGGAACTGGTACAACAGCGACCAGGGCATCCTGTTCACCCTGGGCATCCTCGGTGGCCTGATCGGTCCGCTGTTCGGCATCCTGATCGCGGGCTACTACCTCATCAGCAAGCAGCGGGTCTGGGTCGACGAGATGTACACGATGTCGACCACGGGTCGGTACTGGTTCCGCAACGGCTACAACCCGAACGCGGTCGCCGCCGTACTGATCGGTGGCCTGCCGGCCATCAGCCTCGTCCTGATCGGCGGGGTGCTGTGGTCGAAGTCCGCGAGTGCCATCCTGGCTCACGCGGGCGACTTCAGCTGGTTCGTCGGCTGCGGTCTCGGCTTCCTGGCCTTCACGGTGCTCGAGCGCCGAAACCCGCGCATCACCAATCTGGACAAGGATCTGGAGCTGGCCGCCGACGGGACGGGCCAGTAGCCATGACTTCTCGGTGCATCGCGGTGATCAATCCGAACACGACCGCGGCCATGACCGACAAGATGGCGGAGTGTTCTCGGTCGGTGGTCGACCCATCGACCGAGATCCTCGCCATCACCAATGCCACCGGACCGGCATCGATCGAGAGCCATTACGACGAAGCCCTCGCGGTCCCGGGTCTGCTCACCGAGATCGCCGCGGCTCAGGCGGCCGGGGCCGACGGCTTTGTCATCGGCTGCTTCGGCGATCCGGGTCTGGACGCGGCGCGGGAGATCGCGAGCGGTCCGGTCGTCGGCATCGCCGAGGCCGGCATGCACGTCGCGGCCATGCTCGGACGCTCGTTCAGCATCGTCACCACGCTCGGTCGCACGATTGGTCAGGCCGAACATCTGGTGCACCGGTACGGCTTCGATGGCCATTGCCGCAGCATCTACGCGTGCGAAGTGCCGGTGCTCGAGCTGGACGATCCAGCCTCGGACGCCCGGAAGCTGGTGATCGACTACTGCCGCCGGGCGGTCGAGCACGACGAGGCCGACTCGGTCGTCCTCGGTTGCGCCGGCATGGCCGACTTCTGTCACGACGTGTCCGAGGAGGTCGGCGTACCGATCATCGACGGTGTCACGGCCGGCGTGCTGCTGGTCGAATCCATGATCAAACTCGGGCTGCAGACGAGCACGCGGAGCGAGTACGCCGCCCCGCCGGCCAAGAGCTATCTCAGGTGAAACGAGCGGCTCGGTGAAGGTGATCAGCGCAGGACCGAAGGCGACTCGGCGTCGGGGATGATCATGGTCGCGGCGCCGCTGCCGTCGGCGGGCACCGACCAGACGTCGATGCTCCCGTCGGCGGCGTCGACCTTGGCGTACATGATCGTCCGGTCGTCGATCCAGGCGCCCTGATCATCGACCTGGCCCGGTTCGGCGAGTTGAGTGCGTCGCTCGGTGGCCAGGTCATAGACCCACAGCTGCCAGGTCAGGTCCGGCAGCCGCTTCTTGTAGACCAGCCGGCGGCCGTCGGGAGAGAGCGACGGACACTCGATGCCGTCGTCGAGCACGGTGATCGCCTCGGCGGCGACGTCGCCCCGGACCAGGTAGAGGTGGGAGCCGGTCGACATCGTCGCGTAGAACTCGTTGTCGTCGGCGGCAAAGCTGACGCCCCAGAAGTTGGCGTCGGTCGGCGGTTGTTTCCCGTCGATCGTGAAGTCCTCCAGCGACGGGGCCAGCACGCCGGTGCCGAGATCGAGGATCCCGCTGCGGGTGGAGAAGCCCGACGACAGGTACGAGTCGCCCGACACGAAGACCGTGAAGCCGAGCATCCGACCGTCGGCCGAGACCCGGGTGCGGGTCGGCACGCCGTTGATCGGCAGCCGGCGGAGCTCGTCGAAATGATCATCGAGCACCGTCAGCTGGAAACTGGCGGCGGCCTGCGGATCTCTCTGCAGACAGAGGATCCGGCCACCGGCGGCGTACGCGCGCAGGCATTCGGCCTTGCTCTGCCGCCGGCGCCCGTCCGGAGTGACCACGGCCAGCTGATGGGTCTTGGTGTCCCGGATCAGGATGCCCGTCGAGCCCAGGGTGAGCTGCTGGTCGACCTGGACCTCCGGAGCCCGCCGGGTGATCGCCCAGAGCACGGTGATGCTGATCAACAAGGCGGCGGCCAGCACCGTGGACATGATCTTGACCTTCACGTCGCCACCCGGTCGGCCCGCGGCGGTCGCAGCAGGAGCGCGCCGATCGGCAAGATCACCGCCGCCGCGATCGCCGCCGCCAGGCAAGCCATCTCGACGCCCACGTACTGCCAGACCACGCCGAAGAGCACCGAGGAGACCACGTACGCGAGGGCCTGGCCGGTCTGCAACAGCGCCAGGCCCGTCGTCTTCAACTCATCAGGGATCAGCGGGGCGGCGAGCGCGGACAGCACGCCGTCGGTCGCGGCATAGAAGGCGCCGTAGAGCAGCACGATGAGCACGATCGGGCCGCGGCCGGCGCTGAGCAGCACGTAGACCGCGAGCAGGCAACCGTAGCCGCCGACGACGACCGGCCACCGTCCGATGGTGTCGGCCAGTCGGCCCAGCGGCAGCGCGAGGAGCACGAAGGCCAGGCTGGTGCCCACGGCGAGCAGTGGGAACGCCCGGACGGGCAGATCATCGCGGTCCGCGAGCACGAGATACACGAAGCCGTCGCCCACCGTGACCAGACCCAGCAGGGCGGCGACGATGCACAGCCGGCGAAACCCTCCGCGCTGCAAGAGCGGCCGGATCGAGAAGGCCTGAACGGTCTTCACCTCCGCCGGGCCCTGACGGTTCCTCACGAAGACGACCAGCACCAGCAGCCCGATCGCGGCGGCACAGATGCTCCCGACGAAGACCGCGTCGTACGAGCCGGCCACGGCGAGGCCGAGCAACCCGAGCGCGGCCAGCGGGCCGAGGAACGCGCCGAGGCTGTCCATGGCCCGATGCAGTCCGAACGCCTGGCCCAGGTCGCGTTCGTCGACCGACAGCGCGATCATCGCGTCGCGGGGGGCCGTCCGGATTCCCTTCCCCGCCCGGTCGGTCGCGATCACCGCGCCGACGGCCGCCGGAGCATTGCCGGTCAGCAGCAGGCCGATCTTGCTGATCGCTGACAGCGCGTAGCCGACGAAGGCGACCAGCTTCCGCTGACGGAAGCGGTCGGCCAGGTAGCCGCCGAGCAACCGGGTGAACGCGGTAGCCCCGGTGTAGAGACCGTCGAGCGCGCCGTACTGGGCCATGCTCAGATGCAGGCTGAGGACCAGATAGGCCGGCAGCACCGCGGTGACCATCTCCGAGGAGATGTCGGTGAACAGACTGACCAGTCCGAGTGCGAGGACGTTGCCGGTGGCCACCCGACGCAGGGCCGGCCCACTCCAGCGAGCCTGCCGCAGGACTCCCGTCAGATACATCGGACGCTCATCACCGGCCAAGCGGAAACGGGGACGGGGATTGCTAGCTCACCGTGACGTCGTCGAAGTAGCTGCGATTAGGCGTCGAGATCAAGCCGTCGTCATGGCTGATCAACTGCACGGTGTAGGAGTGGCCGGCGGTCACCTTCACGCTCGCCGATCGCCATCCGCCCTTGTTGATGCAGGTCCGCGGCAGCACGGTCGATGTCGTGTGCGAGGTGTTGCGCTTGACGATGATCGTGGCCCACGCCTTGGACACCTGGTCGGCACAGCGCCCCTTCCACGCCATCGACAACTTCGTCTTCCCGGCCGGAATCTCGAGGGTCTGGCTGAGGATCGGAATCGCCGGTCGTGCCCGTGCTCGCGCCGGCCCGCACCGCGCGGCTCCCGCCGTGCCGAGCGGTAGCCACCGAGGTAATCGATCCCGAGGTAGACCAGCCGGCGAGCCCGAGCTCGAACGAGCCGTTGTTGACGCCCAGTGGCGCCCGGACCGAGGCCGGTGCCGTGGTCCAGATGGTGCTCAGCGGGACAGCCGACTTCGCGTTGGCCAGCGCGGGCAGGCCGTAGGCGTCCTCGATGCGTGCGCAGCAGGGTGTAGTGGTTCATCTGCTCGTCGTAGATGCCGGGTCGAACCTGCTGACCGACGATGATGGTGGCGATCTGATTCACCGTGCCGCCCGCGTTCTCGTCGAACGTCACGACCAGCAGGCTGTTGTTGGTCTTCGCCCAGCTCGCGTACCCGCCCAGTTCCTTCTCCAGCCAGGTGTCTCCGGTGCGCACCGAGCAGTCGTGCATGTCGTTGCACATGTTCGGGCGCGACGAAGGCGACGGTGGGCAGTTGGTCATAGTCGCTGGGGAACTCGCTGAACGGCTGATTGACCGAAGGGGGCAGGTTGTCGAACGACACCCAGGGGTTGTGCTTCCGGCGGTACCGGTCGCCCGCCTCGCAGCCGGTGTAGCCGGCTTGCGGCATCGCCTCGGCGTACCCGGTGAAGGTCAGCCCCGCGTCCAGCAGCTGGCGACCGAGATTGTCGACCTTGGTGAGCGTCTGGCATTCGTTGCTGGTGAAGCCCTGCTGGGAGCCGGAGAACAGCGCGATGTAGTTCGGCTGGCTCGGGTGGGTGACGCCGTAGGACGCGGACATGTTCGCACCCTGCTGCGCCAGGGCGTTGAGGAAGGGCGCCTCGCTGCTGCCGATGACGCTCGAACGATGCTTGTTCTCCAGAACCACGACCACGACGTGGTCGGGCCGGGGGATCGCCGCCGCTTTGACTTTGACCCGCGGGGTGGTGGCCGACGAGGACGGCTGACTCGCCTCGGCCTGGGGCACCTCGCTGCGCTGCACCGCGACGACGACCACCAGGAGCAGGGTGACCAGCAGGGCCAGGCCCAGAGCCGGGATGGGGGTGCGGAAGAACGTGCGCATGGTTGCCTTGTCACTCGTGGGGGTCGAGGTCACTTCTGACGCTACCCGACGACTCTCATTCGGAGTACATCGAGAAGGCTCGCAGCGCGTCGGACGAGAGTGGGGCAGCGACCCGACTAGTCTGGTCCTTCGCTGGCTTCCCTGGAGCATTCTGGTACGTTCCCCGGCGCAGAAACCACACGCTTGGAGGCTGGCTAACCCATGTCGGGAAGCACGAGCACATCGGGATCATCGGATACCTTCGTCCACCTCCATGTGCATTCTGAGTATTCGATGCTGGACGGCGCGGCCCGGGTCACCGACCTGTTCAAGGGCTGCCAGGCGATGGACATGCCGGCGATCGCGGTCACCGACCACGGCAACACCTTCGGCGCGTACGAGTTCTACAAGGCGTCGAAGTCCTCCGGCGTGAAGCCGATCATCGGCATCGAGGCGTACGTCACGCCGAAGACCCACCGCAGCGAGCGCAAGCGCGTCCGCTGGGGGGATGGCCATTCGAGCCAGAACAGCGGTGACGACGTATCCGGCGGTGGCGCGTTCACCCACATGACACTGTGGAGTGAGAACACGGCCGGCATGCACAACCTGTTCCGGTTGAGCTCGCTGGCCTCGCTCGAGGGCT
Source organism: uncultured Actinomycetota bacterium (assembly GCA_963731295.1). GTDB lineage: Bacteria > Actinomycetota > Actinomycetes > Propionibacteriales > Propionibacteriaceae > Microlunatus. The sequence goes on along the minus strand of CAVSUP010000001.1, from coordinate 572,532 downwards.
ACTTCTACAAGCCGCGGATGGACCGCGAGCTGCTGCAGACCTACGCGAAGGGCCTGATCGCCACCACCGGCTGCCCGTCGGGTGAGGTGCAGACCTATCTACGGCTGGGCAAGTACGACGAGGCCGTGGCCAGTGCGGCCGAGTTCCGCGACATCTTCGGCGCCGGCAACTACTTCGTCGAGTTGATGGAGCACGGCCTCTCGTTGGAAAGCCGCGTCCGCAGCGACCTGCTCAAGCTCGCCCGGGATCTCAAGCTGCCGCTGGTGGCGACCAATGATCTGCACTATGCGAGCGCAGCCGATGCCGAGGCCCATGAGGTCCTGCTCTGTGTGCAGACCGGCTCCACGATGGCCGACGCGAACCGGTTCAAGCTCGAGGGCGGGCAGTACTACCTCAAGTCGCCGGCGGAGATGCGCCAGCTGTTCGTGGAGCTGCCTGAGGCCTGCGACAACACGCTGGCCATCGCCGAACGCTGCGACGTCTCCTTCACCGAGGGCAACGGCACCTACATGCCGCGCTATCCCTGCCCCCCCGGGGAGAACGAGGACTCCTGGTTCGTCAAAGAGGTCGAGTCCGGCCTGCGCCGCCGCTATCCACACGGGATACCCGACGAGGTGCGCAAGCAGGCCGAGTTCGAAACCGGCGTGATCATCGCGATGGGCTTCCCGGGGTATTTCCTGGTGGTGGCCGACTTCATCAACTGGGCCAAGGAGAACGGCATCCGGGTGGGCCCGGGTCGCGGTTCGGGGGCCGGGTCGATGGCCGCGTACGCGATGCGGATCACCGACCTCGATCCGTTGCAGCACGGGCTGATCTTCGAGCGCTTCCTGAATCCCGACCGGGTCTCGATGCCCGACTTCGACATCGACTTCGACGAGCGTCGGCGGGCTGAGGTGATCCGCTACGTCACCGAGAAGTACGGCGACGACCGGGTCAGCCAGATCGTCACCTACGGCACCATCAAGGCCAAGCAGGCGGTCAAGGACGCGTCCCGGGTGCTCGGCTATCCCTTCGGGATGGGCGAGAAGCTCACCAAGGCCATGCCCGCACCGGTGATGGGCAAGGACGTCCCGCTCAACAAGATCTTCGACTCGACCGACAAGCGGTACGGCGAGGGCGGGGAGTTCCGGGCGCTCTACGACTCGGACTCCGATGTCCGGACCGTGGTCGACACGGCGAAGGGGCTCGAGGGCCTGAAGCGCCAATGGGGCGTGCATGCGGCCGGTGTGATCATGTCCAGCGCCCCGCTGATCGACATCATCCCGATCATGCGCCGCGAGCAGGACGGCGCGATCATCACCCAGTTCGACTATCCGACGTGTGAGTCGCTGGGCCTGATCAAGATGGACTTCCTCGGGCTGCGCAACCTGACCGTGCTCGACGACGCGGTGAAGAACATCACGATGAACCGCAGCTTCGATCTGGTGCTGGAGGACCTGGCCCTCGACGACGCACCGAGCTATGCGCTGCTCGGCCGGGGGGACACGCTGGGGGTGTTCCAGCTCGACGGCGGACCGATGCGCTCTTTGTTGCGGCTGATGCGGCCGGACAACTTCGAGGACATTTCAGCGGTCCTGGCCCTTTACCGACCGGGTCCGATGGGTGCGGACAGCCACACGAACTATGCCCTGCGCAAGAACAAGCGGCAGGACATCACTCCGATCCACGCCGAGCTCGAGGAGCCGCTGGCGGAGATCCTCGGCACCACCCACGGCCTGATCGTCTATCAGGAGCAGGTGATGGCGATCGCGCAGAAGGTCGCCGGTTACTCGCTCGGCCAGGCCGATCTGCTGCGCCGGGCGATGGGTAAGAAAAAGAAGGAGATCCTGGACGCGGAGTTCGTGCCGTTCTCCGGCGGCATGCGGCAGAACGGCTATGGCGATGCGGCGATCAAGGCGCTCTGGGACATCCTGGTGCCGTTCTCGGACTACGCGTTCAACAAGGCGCATACGGCGGCCTACGGGTTGGTGTCGTACTGGACCGCGTATCTGAAGGCCAATTTCCCGGCCGAGTTCATGGCCGCGTTGCTCACGTCGGTGGGCGACGACAAGGACAAGATGGCCATCTATCTCAACGAATGTCGGCGGATGGGCATTCAGGTCCTGCCGCCCGACGTCAACGAGTCGGCGGCCAACTTCACCCCGGTCGGCAACGACATCCGCTTCGGCCTGACCGCGATCCGCAACGTCGGGCACAACGTGGTCGACGGCATCGTGGCGGCCCGCGCCGAGCACGGTGCCGCGCTGACGTTCCACGGATTCCTTGATCAGGTTCCGCTGGTGGTCTGCAACAAGCGGGTGATCGAGTCGCTGATCAAGGCCGGCGCCTTCGAGTCGATGGGCCATTCGCGGCGCGCCTTGATGAGCGTCTACGAATCGGCGGTCGACGGTGTGCTCGATTTGAAACGCAACGAAGCGCGCGGCCAGGACGACCTGTTCGGCGGGATGGACGAGAGCGACCCGGTGCTGGTCGGGAATGTCCCGGACCTGCCCGACTGGGACAAGAAGACCAAGCTCGCGTTCGAGCGGGAGATGCTCGGTCTCTACGTCAGTGATCATCCGCTGCAGGGACTCGAACACATCCTGACCGCCGAACGTGATCTTGGACTGGGTGATCTCCTCGCGGACGACGGTCCCCGGGAAGGGATGATCACCATCGCCGGCATGATCACCAACGTGACCCGCAAGACCACCAAGCGGGGCGACATCTGGGCCGTGATCACAGTGGAGGATCTCGAGGCCTCGGTCGAGGTGCTGCTCTTCCCCAAGGCGTACGACCTGGTGTCGACCGTGCTGGCCACCGACACCGTGGTGAAGGTGAAGGGCCGGATCAAATCCGACGACGACTCGGTGTCGATCAATGCCCAGGAACTCAGCCTGCCCGACATCAGTGATGCGCCCAGTGGTCCCGTGGTGATCTCGCTGCCCGCCGTCCGGTGCACCCCGCCGGTGGTCCAGCAACTGCGGGACGTGCTGTCGGCCCATCCGGGGATGACCGAAGTGCGCTTGCGGCTGCAATCCTCCGGCAAGACCACCCTGATGAAGCTCGACGCCCAGCTCCGGGTGACGCCGTCGCCGCCGCTGATGGCCGACCTCAAAGCGCTCCTCGGACCGTCGTGCCTGGCGTCGTGACCGAGTCGGCCGAGGGGGCCAAGCCGCGCTCCCGCTATCGGCTGGCCGGTGGGCTCAGTGCCTTTGTCGCCTTGTGGGTCGGGCTGGGGGCGGCGGCCGGCGTGCTCTGGGAATTCATCGTGAAGCTGCCGGTCTACACCGTGGCCAGTGACGGCGGCGCGAACACCACCGAGCGCGGTCTGGCCGAATTCTTCGGCGGCGACGCGTGGTTCGTCGCGATCGGCGTGGTGCTCGGTCTGGGTCTGGGCGTGGTCGGCTGGCGCCGCTTCCGGGAGCTCGGCTGGTCGTTGGTGCTGCTGGTGGCCCTGACCGCGGTCGCGGCCGGCCTGGTCTGCTGGATGGTCGGCTACCGGCTCGGTCCGGGCGATTTCACCGAGCGGCTGGCGACCGCCAAGGCCGGGGCAGTGGTGCCGATCGAGCTCACCCTCCGGGCCCGGGCGTCGCTGCTCACCTGGCCGTTCTTCGCGGTGATCCCGATCCTGCTCGGGTCGTCGCTGGGTCGCGACGACGAGGACCCGAAACCGCTCTTCCGGCGGCGGGCCAAGGCCAACTCAGTGGTCGGGCAACCGGAGGACTGAGAGGTTGGGCAGCACGTGGGCCACCCGGCCTCAGGTCGCGATCGCGGCGAACCATCCACCGGTGGCGTGGGCCAGATCGTCGGGGGCGAGCTCGACCTGCAGGCCGCGCTTGCCGGCCGAGACCATGATCGTCTCGAAACCGCTGGCGGAGGAGTCGATCACCGTCCGCAGGCGGGTGCGCTGGCCGATGGGGGAGATGCCCCCGACCACATAGCCGGAGCTCCGGGCGGCGGCCGCCGGGTCGGCCATCGTGACCTTCTTGGCCCCGACCGCGGCCGCCAGCGCCTTCAGGCTGAGCTGGTGAGCCACCGGGACGACCGCGACCACGAGCTCGTGGCCAAGGTCGGCGACCAGGGTCTTGAAGATCCGGGTCGGCTCGACGCCCAACGCCGCCGCGGCCTCGTCCCCGAAGCTGGTCGCGCCGTCTTGGTGCTCGTACGGGTGCAGCGTGAAGTCGATGCCGGCCCGGGTCAGGGCCACGGTCGCCGGAGTCCCCGCCGGTTGCTTCTTGGCCATCAGGTCACCAGCCGCAACCGCGGCGGCGACGGCGATCGCCACCAGGAAGACCACCAGGAAGCCGCGGCGCAGCAGCAGCGCGATCACCCCGGCGGCGACGCCGGCCAGGGCGCGCCAGTCGACGCTGTAATGGCTGCTCGCTCGTCGAACAGGTCGACGGCGACCAGGGCGGCCAGCATGGCGACCGGCAGGAAGCGCGGCGATGCGCTGCACCCGCGGGCTGGTTCAGCACCGACTCCGGCAGCGAGACGCCGGCCAGCTTGAGCAGATAGCAGCCGAGCGGCGGCGACCACCAGCGCGATCCACAGGGCGGTCACGGCCTCGTCGCCTCGGCCGGGTCCGAGCGCCGGCGCAGCGACCGACGACTGCCGCCGCGGCGATCACCGGCACGCCCGGCGGCACGAACGGCACCAGCAGCCAGGGCGAGGGCGGCCCCGCCGATCGCGACCCAGCGGGCCTCGAGCCCGCTCGCAGCCGCGGCCACAGCAACGCCAGGTAGACCGCCGGAGCGGCGGCGTCCAGCCCGAATCGGCCGGGTCGATCGACTCGGCCGACCAGTGCGCCGGCCAGTGTGCCGAGCTGCCACAGCGCACAGAGGATCAGCCCGGTCGCCCAGAAGGCGTAGCGCTTCGCCGGTCGCTGTGTCCTGGCCGACGGCCATCGCTGTGGTCTCGTCGATGACGAAGTGCGCGGTGCCAAGCGGGCGCAGGCCGCGCGGATGCAGGATCTCCGACATCGGCACGCCGTAGAACGCGTTGCGGACCCCGAGCAGCAGGGCGGCCGGCACCGCGGCGAACGGGACTGGCCGCCGGCCGCGGCCACGCCGACGAACGCGAACTGCGACGCGCCGGAGAACATCACCAGGCTCAGCACCATGGTCTGGCCGACGCTCATCCCCGAGCTGCGGTCGACACCGCACCGAAGGAGGCGCCGAAGGCCGCGGCGTACAGCCCGATGCCGAGGGCGGCGCGCAGGATGGGGCCCCGCTCGTCGGCCATGATCAACTTCCCTCCCGTCGGCAGAGCGGTGACTGTAGCAAGCGCACCCGCGTCCCGGCTGAGATATTCGCGGGCGGCTTGCCGGGACCTCCGTAGAATCGCGTCGTGCTGAGGACCATTGATCTTCGCGGTCGGCTGGCGGCCGGCGCCGACGTGGACTATGCCGCGATCGTGCCGCGGGCCGAATTCGACGTCGACGCGGCCGTCGAGGTGGTGCGCCCGATCTGCGCGGACGTCGCCGTGCGCGGGGCGGCCGCGCTCGCCGAATACTCCGAGCGGTTCGACCATGTCGTCCCGCCGTCCTTCCGGGTCCCGACCAGCGCGCTCGCGGCCGCCGCCGCTCAGCTCGATCCCGAATTGCGGGCCGCCTTCGACACGTCGATCGAGCGGCGCCGGTTGGTCAGCTTCGCCGAGCTCGGGGTCGCTGCCGTCGAGGTGCCGGTCGCGCCGGGGGCTCTGGTCACGCAGCGGATGGTGCCGATGGGCCGGGTCGGACTCTACGTCCCGGGCGGCCTCGCGCCACTCGCCTCGAGCGTGATCATGAACGTGGTGCCGGCCCAGGTCGCCGGGGTCCAAGCCATTGCGCTGGCCTCACCGCCCCAGGCCGACTTCGGCGGCCTGCCGCACCCGGGGATCCTCGCCCTTTGTCACATCCTGGGCATCGACGAGGTGTACGCGGTCGGCGGCGCCCAGGCGATCGCCATGTTCGCGTACGGGGTGCCGGATCTGTGTGCACCGGTCAATCTGATCACCGGACCCGGCAACATCTATGTGGTGGCGGCGAAACGGCTGCTCAAGGGCCGGGTCAACATCGACTCCGAGGCCGGACCGACCGAGATCGTCGTGTTGGCGGACCACTCGGCCGATCCGGTCCACGTCGCGGCCGACCTGATCTCCCAGGCCGAACACGACCCGCTCGCCGCATCCGTGCTGGTCACCGACTCGCCCGCGCTGGCCGACGGGGTCCGGGCCGAACTGCTCGTCCAGCTGCCCGAGACCAAGCACGTCGAGCGGATCACCACCTCGCTCCACGGCCGGCAGTCGGCGGTGGTGCTGGTCGACGATGTCGATCAAGGAATCGAGGTTGTCAACGCGTACGCGGCCGAGCACCTGGAGATCCAGACCGTCGACGCCGAGGCGGTGGCGGCCAAGATCACCAACGCCGGAGCGATCTTCGTCGGGGCCTGGTCGCCGGTGTCGCTCGGGGACTACTGCGCCGGTAGCACCCACGTGCTGCCGACCGCCGGCTGTGCCTGTCACTCCTCGGGTCTGAACGTGAAGAGCTTCCTCAAGGCGATGAACGTGATCAACTACTCTCGCGCCGCGCTGTCGGCGGTGGCCCGGTCAGGTCGAGGTGTTCGCGGAGGCGGAGGATCTCCCGGCCCACGGCGCCGCGGTGACCCGGCGGTTCCCGTGACCCGGTCGGCGAGTCCGGCCACGGCCGATCCCCGGCTGGCCGACCTACCGTTGCGACCCGAACTGGTCGGCGAGGTTCCCTACGGAGCGCCCCAGCTGGCCGTCCCGGTCTGCCTGAATGTCAACGAGAATCCCTACCCACCCAGCGAAATCGTGGTGGCCGAGATGGCGGCGGCGGTCGCACTGGCCGCGCGATCGATGAACCGCTATCCCGAACGGGACGCGCTCGCGCTTCGGGCTGATCTTGCTCGCTATCTCGGACACGGGCTCGGGGCGGAGCAGATCTGGGCGGCCAACGGCAGCAACGAGGTGATGCTGCACGTCCTCAGCGCCTTCGCCGGTCCGGGGCGACTGGTGCTGTCGTTCGCACCGACGTACTCGATGTATCCCGAGTACGCCCGGGACACCCACAGCGGCTGGCTGACCTTCCCGCGGCGCGACGACTTCACCATCGATCCGGACTCCGCCGTGGCCGCGGTGCGCGAGCATCGACCCGACGTCGTGTTGATCACCAGCCCGAACAACCCCACCGGCACGGCCGTTGACCCGGAGACGATCATCGCCATCTGTGATGCCGCCCCGGGGGTCGTGGTGGTCGACGAGGCCTACGTCGAATTCGCCCGCACCGGTACGCCGAGCGCGCTGGACCTGCTGCCGCGCTACCCGCGGCTCGCGGTCAGCCGCACCATGTCCAAGGCGTTCGCGTTCGCCGGCGGCCGGCTCGGCTATCTGGCGGCGGCCCCGGCGTTCGTCGACGCGCTCCGCATCGTGCGGCTGCCTTACCACCTGTCGGCGGTCACCCAGGCGGTGGCTCGGGTCGCCCTGGCCCACGCCGACCAGATGTTGGCGGCGGTTGATCAACTTCGGGCGGCCCGTGATGATCTTGCTCGCTGGCTGTCCGGTCTCGGGCTCGACGTGGCCGACTCCGATGCGAACTTCGTGCTCTTCGGCCGGTTCGCGGATCGGCACGCGGTCTGGCAGGGCTTGCTCGATCAGGGTGTGCTGATCCGCGAGGTCGGTCCGGACGGGTGGCTCGGGTGTCGGCCGGCACTCCCGATGAGATGAGGGCCTTCAAGGACGCACTACTGTCGGTGCTCGGCCAAGGTGAGGATGATCATGACTGAGTTGCGAACGGCGAACATCGAACGGTCGACCTCGGAGTCGAGCATCAGCCTCAGCCTCGACCTCGACGGCACGGGTCAGGCCACCATCTCCACCGGCGTGGGGTTCTACGACCACATGCTGACCGCACTGGCCAAGCACTCGCTTGATCGACCTCACCGTCAAGAGCACCGGCGACTGGCACATCGACGCCCACCACACCGTCGAGGACACCGCCATCGTGCTCGGCCAGGCGATCCGCGAAGCCCTCGGCGACAAGGCCGGCATCCGGCGGTTCGGCGACGCCCTCGTCCCGCTGGACGAGGCGCTCGCGCAGGCCGTCGTCGACGTGTCCGGACGGCCGTACTGCGTGCACAGCGGCGAGCCGGCCGGGCAGGAGTACGTGCTGATCGGCGGCGGCAACGGCGGCGTCCCCTACGCCGGCTCGCTGACCCGGCACGTCCTGGAGACGTTGGCTTTCCACGCCCACCTCTGCCTGCACGTCACGGTGCTGGCCGGCCGCGATCCGCACCACATCGTCGAGTGCCAGTTCAAGGCCGTCGCCCGCGCCCTGCGCGACGCCATCGCCCTCGACCCTCGGCTGGAGGGCCAGATCCCCAGCACCAAGGGCGCCCTGTGAGCTCGGTCGTCATTCTCGACTACGGCTCCGGCAACATCCGCTCGGCGGAACGCGCGGTGGCCCGGGCCGGGGTCGAGGTCACGGTGACCAGCTGATCCGGCGGCCGCCGCGGCGGCCGACGGCCTCGTCGTCCCCGGCGTCGGCGCGTTTGCGGCCTGCATGGAGGGATTGTCGGCGGTCGGCGGGCCGGTGGTGATCGCCCAGCGCCAGGCGGCGGGTCGGCCGACGTTGGCCATCTGCGTCGGGCACCAGGTGCTGTTCTCGGTCGGCATCGAGCACGGCGTCCGGGCCGACGGCTGCCGGATCTGGCCGGGGTCGGTCGAGGCGCCTGCACGCCGAGCGGCTGCCGCACATGGGCTGGAACACCGTGGAGACCGCGGCCGGGAGCGAGCTGTTCGCCGGCATCGAGGACGAGCGCTTCTACTTCGTCCACAGCTACGGCGTCCGCGAGCTCCCCGAGGCTCCCGGCCGCAAGATCACCTGGGCCGAGCACGGCGGCGACCGGTTCGTCGCCGCGGTCGAGGAGGGTCCCGTCTGGTCCACCCAGTTCCATCCGGAGAAATCCGGGGACGCCGGCGCGCGGTTGATCGCCAACTGGGTCGGCACGCTGCCCTGATCGACCGCCACCCCCGCGTGTTGGGCGAGTCGTCACGGGCTGTTCACCGGGCCTGGATAGCGTCCGCGGGTGATCGCTGAACAGGTCGTCTTCCTCGCCGCGTACGACTCGCAACTCAAGTGGTGCGCACGAATCCGCGACGAGTTCGAACGCCGCGGCTTCAGCTGCCGGGTCGTGGTGCCGGCCGAGAGGTCCGCGCTCTCGGATCAGCAGATCGCCGATGCCGGTTTCGGTCAGGTCGAGTTCCTCCCGGTCGAGGAACTGATCGCGGCGGCACTCCGCGCGGACGTCCTGGTGTCGGCCCTGGCCGGCCCGGCCACCCGATCGCTGATCGGCCAGCTGGCCCGGATGCTCGGCGAGGACCCCGGACCGGTGATCATCACCGGCTGGGTCGGGGTGATCATCGAGAAGATCACCGCGGGCTATCTGGATCGCTGCGGCGCGGATCTGATCGCGGTCAACTCCACCACCGATCTCGAGCACTTCCGCGACGCCGCCGAGGGCCTGGCCGTACCGGCCGACAACCTCCTGCTGGCCGGATTGCCGCTACTGCGCGGCGGGCCGCACCGATCCCGCGGCGCCATCGGCACCGTGCTGTTCGCCGATCAGCCGACGGTGCCGTCGAGCGAGACCGAGCGGCGGTTCGTCTACCGCTCACTGCTCGACTACGCCCGGGCCCATCCCGACCGGCGGGTGCTCCTGAAACCGCGGCACCGGCCGGACGAGTCGACCTTCCACCGGATGCGGCATCACCCCGAGCGGCTTCTGGCCGGGGAGGACCTGCCGTCGAACTTCGCCTTCGACTACACCCCGATCGGCGAGGCCCTGCTCGACACCGACCTGCTGTTGACCGTGTCCTCGACCGCCGCCCTGGAAGCACTTGACCACGGCTGCCGGGTCGGACTGGTCCTCGACCTCGGGGTGCACGAGAACTACGGCAACCACGTCTTCCTGCGCAGCGGCCTGCTCCGCACGTTCGGGCAGCTGACCAGGGACGAGCTCGGCGAACCCCGCCCGGAGTGGCTGGCGAGCTACTTCTTCGATCCCCAGGTGGGAGCGGTGAAGCGGATTGCCGACCGCACCGAGGCGTTACTCGCGTCCGGTGAGCGGCCCTCGCGTGCGGTCTGGGCCTCGGAGTACTTCATCAGCGTTGCCGCGCTGGAGCGCGACCAGGCCGGGCCGAAGCCGCTCGGCCGACCGCGCCCGTTCGGCTGGCGGGCCCTGGTCCGGCATGCGGTCGAGGCGCTGGTCCCGCCGGTGCTGAAGGGGCCGCTGCTGTCGGCCGCCCGTCCTCTCGTCCGGTCCCTCGGCTCTCGCTGAGATGCTGGATTGGTGACCCGATAGGGTCATCGGGTGTCTCCCCCCGGTGATCCCGACCGCCTCGTCCTGCTGCCCGCAGTGGACATCGCCGGCGGCCAGGCGGTGCAACTCGTCCAGGGGGTGCCGGGTCGGAGAAGCGTCTTCGGTGACCCGCGCGGCCGCGGCCGAGCGCTGGCAGGACGCCGGCGCCGAGTGGATCCACCTGGTCGACCTGGACGCCGCCTTCGGCCGCGGCAACAACGCCGAGATCATCGCCGAAGTCACCTCCAAGCTACGGATCAACGTCGAGCTGTCCGGGGGCATCCGCGACGACGAAACCCTGGAGCGCGCGCTCGCCACTGGCTGCGCCCGGGTCAACATCGGCACGGCCGCACTGGAGAATCCCGACGTGGTGCGAGGAGATCATCGACCACGCACGGCGACCGGATCGCCATCGGCCTGGACGTTCGGGGCACCAAGCTCGCGGCGCGCGGCTGGACCCGCGAGGGCGGCGACCTGTACGAGACCCTGCAGCGGCTCGACCGCGCCGGCTGCGCCCGCTTCGTGGTCACCGACGTCAACTCCGACGGCATGCTGGCCGGGCCGAACCTCAACCTGCTGGCCGGGTCTGCGAGGCGACGACGAAGCCGGTCGTGGCCAGCGGCGGGATCTCCACCCTCGAAGACATCGTCGGCCTTGGCCGAGATGGTCCCGCAGGGAGTGGAAGGTGCCATCATCGGCACCGCGCTCTACGTGGGTCAACTTCACCATCGAGGAAGCGCTGATCGCCGCCAGTTCTCGGGTCGAGCCACGGCGGAAGTACGAAACGCGATGAGCACGGCGCCCGCCGACAGCTTTCCGCCGGGCCGGTACGGCCGCCGACCCGCAGGACCCGGTTTGCCGCGCAGCGGCTCGACGGCCGGCTGCGCGACCTGCTGGCCGGCAAGAAGATCGTGATGACCGGCGTCACCGGCTTCATCGGCGAGCAGATCCTCTGGAAGATCCTCACCGAGCTGCCCGACACCAAGCCGTCGGTGCTGGTCCGGCGCGAAGCGCTCGGCCGGGGCCCGGGACCGGGTGATCAGCGCTGGTCAAGAAGCCGATCTTCGCCGAGGTCCGCGAGGCGTACGGCGGGGCCGCAGAGTTGGTGGACGCCCGGATCGAGGTGATCGAGGGCGATCTGCCCGAGCGTGCCGGAGCTGCCGGCCGACTCGACGTCGTCGTGCACTGCGCCGGCGACGTGTCGTTCGACCCGCCGATCGATCAGGCCTTCACCACCAACGTGATCGGCACCAAGGCGCTGCTGGACCGGATCCTGCAGGCGGTCACCGACGCGGACGGGGTCCGCACCAAGGTGCCGCACTACGTGCACATCTCCACCGCGTACACCGCCGGCCGGCGCCGGGGCGCGATCCCCGAGGCGCCGCACGAGCACGCCATCGACTACGACGCCGAGACCCAGGCCGGGCTCGCCATGCGCGACCTGATCGAGGCCGAGTCGCGGACCTCGGGCCGGCTGACCAAGCTGCGCAAGGAGGCCGAGCGCGAGCACCGGCAGGCCGGCTATCTGACCACCGCCGCCGACACCGAGCGACGCCGGCTCGAGTGGGTGCAGGCCGAGCTGGTCAAGGCCGGCACCGAACGCGCCCGGTCGCTCGGCTGGACCGACGTCTACACCTTCACCAAGGCCCTGGGCGAGCGGGTGGTCGCCGACATCGGCCGCGGACATCCACGTCTCGGTGGTCCGGCCGGCGATCGTCGAGTCGTCCTGGAAGCACCCGTATCCGGGCTGGATCGAGGGCTTCAAGATGGCCGAGCCGCTGATCCTGGCGTTCGGTCGCGGCGAGTTGCCGGAGTTCCCGGCGTCGCCGGAGGCCGTGCTCGACATCGTGCCGTGCGACCACGTGGTGAACGCGATCGTCGCGGTCTGCGCGACCGAGCCCCGAGGTCGGCGAGCCGGAGTACTACCACGTCAACTCCGGGGCCCGGAATCCGCTGAACTTCGCCGAGATGTACGTGCACATCCGCGACTACTTCACCGAGCACCCGTTGGAGGGCGGCAGCCGCGGGGCGGCCCGGCTGCCGGTCTGGCAGTTCCCGGGGGCCTCCTCGGTCGAGCGGCTGCTCTCCACCTCCGAGCGGGCCCACGGGCTGGCCGAACGGCTGCTCGCCCAGGCGCCCGCGCTCGGACCGGACCCGCAAGATCGCCAAGGGCCTGGACCGGACCCGCGGCCGGCTGGACTTCCTGCGCCGCTACCACTCGCTCTACAACGAGTACGCGCAGTCGGAGCTGCACTTCGTCGACGACAACACCCTGGCGCTGACCACCAGCCTGGACCCGGCCGACCAGGACGCCTTCGCCTTCGACACGGCGGTCTACGACTGGAAGACCTACATCGAGGATGTCCACTGCCCGGCGATCACCGCTCCGGTGCGCCGGATGGACGCCCTGCGCCGGAAACGGGGCAACCGGCCGACCACGATGAAGGACCTGAGCAAGGACACGGCGCGATCGACCGCGCTGGCGATCTTCGATCTGGACGGCACGATCATGTCCACCAACGTGATCGAGCAGTATCTGTGGGCTCGGCTGCCCGAGCTGTCACGGGCCCGGCAGGTCGCCGAGATTCGGCCAGGTCGTCCGCCGGTTGCCGTCCTACATCCGGGCCGAACAACGTGATCGCGGCACCTTCCTGCGGGCCATCTACCGGCGCTACCGGGGCGCCGATCTGGCGGCCTTCCAGCACTTCGTCGACACCAGCATGGCGCCGCACATCCTCAACCGGCTGTCACCGGACGCGGTCCGCCGGATCCGGGAGCACCGGGCCGCCGGCCACACGACGATCCTGATCACCGGAGTGGTGCGACCACTGACCCGGCCCCTGGAGCCGCTCTTCGACGTGATCGTCGCGGCCGATCTGGCGGTCGACGACGAAGGCCGGTGCACCGGGTTCCTCACCGGACCGCCGCTGGTCGGGGAGTCCCGCGCGGCCTGGCTGAAGCACTACGCGAGCCTGCACGACGTCGACCTCAAACGCAGCTTCGCGTACGCGGACTCGCACTCCGACCTGCCGATGCTGGAGACCGTCGGCAATGCCGTCGCGGTGACGCCCGGACATCCCGCTGATGCGGGCCGCCGGGCTAAGCAGTGGTCAGTGGTGGAGTGGAAGATCAAGCCGATCACTGCCGGCCGTCGGACCCTGGCGACATCGCGCTCGCTTTCCGACGCTCGCAAGTCACGCCAACCGCACCGGCAGATGCTGGCGCTGGAGATGTACCGGTCGCTGCCGAAGTACGTCGCGGCCCGGACGATGGGACGGCGGATGCCGGGGATCCTCACCGGCCCGGCGGCGCCATTGCGGCTGATCAGCCGTGAGCAGCCGCGGCGTCGCCCGACCGGCCGGGCTGGGCCCGGGTGGCGCCGCGGCTGTCGGGCATCTCCGGTTCAGATCTGGCCGCGATCACCGGCAGCGCGAGCCTCTACTTCACGGCGCTGATCTCGATGCCGTTCGTGCCCGGGCACGAGGTGGTCGGGGTGCTGCGCGACGACTGCGGCGACCTGCCCAAAGGCACCCGGGTGGTGCTGGACTCGGTGCTCGGCTGCGCCGCCCGCGGCGTCGAGCTCTGTCGCCGGCTGCGCCGGCGGGCGACCGAACCGTTGCGACCACGTCACCGTCGGCGCGCTCAGGCCGGGCCTGCAGACCGGCTTCTGCGCCGACACCGGCGGCGGCTGGGGCGCCGAACTGGTGGCCCACCAATCCCAGCTGCACGCCGTACCGGACGATCTGTCCGACGAGGCGGCGGTGCTGGCCGAGCCGATGGCCCGGGCCCTGCACGCCGCCCGCCGCGCAGCGATCGAGCCCGGGGACCAGGTGCTGGTCAGCGGCGCCGGGACCTTCGGGCTGTTCGTCACCCTGGCGCTGCGGCAGTTCACCCCGAGCAGCGGCTGACGGTGATCGCCAAACACCCGCGGCAGGCGCGAACTCGCCATCGCGTTCGGCGCCACCGACACGCTCAGCCCGGACGACGCCTTCCGGGGCGTACGCCGGACCGACCAAGGCCCTCAAGCTGAAGCCGGACCGTTGTTCCTGGGGGGCCGACACTTCCTGCTCGGCGGCGCCGACGTGAGCATCGACGCGGTCGGTTCGCCGGCGTCGATGGACACGGTGCTCCGGGCCACGCGGCCCGGCGGACGGGTCGTGCTGGCCGGGATCCCCGAAGGCAATGTCGACCTGGCGCCGATCTGGTACCGCGAGCTGGAGGTGGCCGGCAGTTACGCCTCGCCGGCAGCCGATGATGATCAGACCGGTGTTCACCGCAGCGCTCGCGCTGATCGATGATCATGATCTTGGTCGGCCCGGACGGCCGGGTCGTGGTCGGTGCCCGCTATGCGCCTGCACCAGTGGCGGCAAGCTCTTGATCATGCCCAGACCGGCAGGAAAGTCCGGCACCATGAAGGTCGCGTTTGATCTGACAGGAGATCGCTGAACATATGGCCCGCCCAGGATTTGTCCTCGAAGTCGATGATCGGACCCCGCCGCTGATCGTCCCCAACGGCGACGGCTTCCAGCTGGAGAAGTTCCCGCTCGGCACCCGGGTGATCTACCCGGCCGAGTCGCTGCCGGGGCTCGTCGATCTGGGTGAGGCGATCAGCGACGCCCTGGATCAGCCGCTCGACTCCGAGCCGCTGGATGCGTTGCTCAAGCCGGGCATGAAGCTCACGATCGCCTTCGATGACATCACGGTGCCGACCCCCAAGCTGCGCAAGCCCGATCTGCGCGGCAAGATCATCGAGGCCGTGCTCACCCGGGCCGCGGCGGCCGGCGTGGATGACGTCGCACTGGTGGCCGCCAACGGTCTGCATCGACGGATGACCGCAGCCGAACTGCAGCACCTGCTCGGCGAGCGGGTCTTCCGCTCCTTCTACGCCGACGGGCTGCTGACCAATCATGACGCCGAGGACGCGGACAATCTCACCGTCGATCGGTGACGACGAGTCGACCGGGATCAAGATCAACTCTCGCGCCGCCCAGGCCGACTTGTTGATCTTCGTCCACCTGGTGATCAGCGCCCGCGGCGGCGGCGCCTCAGGGGTCGCCCTCGGCCTCGGCTCGGCCGCCACGATCAGCCGACTGTCCGGTCTTCAGGGTCTGCTGAGCCGGGGCGCGGCGGCCAAGTCCATGGCCGAAGAGATCGGGGGCGCGTTGAAGATCTTCCAGATCGAGGCCGTCCTCGACAACGACGTCTTCTCACCCGCCGATGGAGTTCCTGGGCAAGCGGGAATGGGAGTGGAACCTGCGCGAACAGGCGACCTGGCTCGGTGTCCGCCGGGCCCTGGCCGCGGCGCCGCCGGGGCTCCGCCGGCGGATCATGAACGGAGCCGAAGCCAGCTATCACCCGACCTTGATCACCGCGGGAGCCCCCGAATCGGTCCAGGCGGCGAGCCGGGCGCAGATCCTGGCCCAACAGATCGTCGACGTCGCAGGCCAGGCCGACGTCGGAGTGATCGGCGTGGGGTCGCGGACGCCCGTACAGCGCCGATTCGGTGACCAACCCGATCCTGGCCGCCTGGCTGGCGCTCGGCGCGACCTTCCACTCCCACACCGGTCAACCGTTCGTCCGCGAGGGCGGCGCGTTGATCATCTATCACCCGCTGGGGGCCGACTTCTCGCCGCTGCACCATCCCTCGTACGTGGACTTCTTCGCCGACGTGCTGAGCACCACGACGGACCCGTCCCGGATCCACGCGGAGTTCGAAACGAAGTTCGCCACCGATCCCTGGTACATCCACCTCTATCGGACGAGCCAGGCCTTCCACGGCGTACATCCGATCTATCTCTGGTACCAGATCGCCGGAGCCCGGATGCACTGCTCCGACATCGTCTGGGTCGGGGCTGATCGGGCCAGCGTCGAGCGGATGGGCTTCCGGGCGGCGTCGACGCTCGCCGACGCCCTGGAGATGGTGTCCTCGACGGTCGGCCGGTCACCGTCGATCAGCTACCTGCACACGCCGCCGCAGCTCGTGGTGAACCTGACGTGAGCGACTCCGGACGCCCGGCAGCTCGCCGCCTGGGCGACCAGTCGCGCCCGACGGTCTCGCGGCCGGGCGCTGCGCGGCGCGGCTTCCGACGTCCGCGATGTCGCCGTCGGCTGGCGCTGGGGGCGGCGGCCACTCGTGCCGCGCTCGGCGGAATCATCGACACCGCCGCGCGAGACGGCGGTCTTCCCGACCGGCTGGGCGCGTACCCGTCCGGTCCGGGTGCTGCGCGAGTTCGTCCAGGTCGTCGGCCTGAAGAACCTGCTGCGCAAGGAACTCGCGATCGACGTGCAGGGTCTGGAGGAGCTTCGCAGGTACGACGGACCGGCCCTGATCGTGGCCAACCACTCGTCGCACCTGGACACGGCCGTGCTGCTGACCACTCTGCCGACCGCGCGGCGCCGGACCACCGCGGTGGCGGCGGCGGCCGACTACTTCTTCGACACCTGGTGGCGCGCCGGGCGGGTCGGCCATCGCCTTCAACACCTTCCCGATCGAACGGCGCGGGGGAGCGCTGCTCGAGCACCCCGGCCGAACTGCTGGGCGACGGCTGGAGCGTGATCGTCTATCCCGAGGGCACCCGGTCCCGCGACGGCTTCCTGGGCCGGTTCCGGATGGGTGCGGCGTGGATGGCGGTCGAGTATCAGGTCCCGGTGCTCCCGGTCGGGATCCGCGGCACCTACGCGGCGATGCCCCGCGGCGCCAGCTGGCCGGTCAAGGGCCGACCGCGGGTCAGTGTGCGCTACGGCGCGCTGATCACCCCGCGCCCGGACGAGACCCCCCGCGAGATGCAGCCCAAGATCACCGCCGCCGTACGCGCGCTGATCGCCGAGGACGAGACCTCCTGGTGGGACACCCAGCGTGGCGCCCCCTCCAAGGCCGACGAGCCCCCCGCCGCGAGCTGGCGCCGAATCTGGCAGCAGTCCGAAGCCCCGGTCGAAGGCGGTCGTCCCCAGCGTACGAAGATCTGGCGCCGCTGACCGGTCAACGGCCGTGCGGTCAGGCCGGACAGCATTAGGATCTGGCGTATGTCGGGTCATTCCAAGTGGGCAACCACCAAGCACAAGAAGGCTGTGGTCGACGCCCGTCGGGCCAAGTCGTTCGCCAAGCTGATCAAGAACATCGAGGTCGCGGCGCGGATCGGGGGCGGAGATGTCAACGGCAACCCCACGCTCTACGACGCGATCCAGAAGGCCAAGAAGACCTCGGTGCCCAACGACAACATCGATCGCGCGGTCAAGCGCGGGTCGGGGGCCGAGAGCGGCGGCGCGGATTACGAGACGCTGATGTACGAGGCGTACGGTCCGGCCGGTATCGCCATGCTCATCGAGTGCCTGACCGACAACCGCAACCGCTCGGCCTCCGAAGTGCGGATCGCGGTCACCCGCAACGGCGGCACTATGGCCGACGCCGGTTCGACGGCGCGGATGTTCAGCCGCAAGGGCGTGGTCACGGTGGCCAAGGAGCAGGACGGCCGGTCCCTCACCGAGGACGACGTGCTCGAGGCGACCCTCGACGCCGATCCCGAGGACGTCAACGACCTCGGTGAGACCTTCGAGATCATCAGCGATCCGAGCAATACCGTCCAGGTCCGGACCGCGGTCCAGGCCGCTGGTTTGGACTACGACTCGGCCGAGGTCTCCTTCGTCCCGGAGTACACCCAGGAGGTCGACGGACCGACGGTGGAGAAGCTGATGAA
Organism: uncultured Actinomycetota bacterium; assembly: GCA_963731295.1. GTDB lineage: Bacteria > Actinomycetota > Actinomycetes > Propionibacteriales > Propionibacteriaceae > Microlunatus. The sequence continues at coordinate 554,501 of CAVSUP010000001.1, read as the reverse complement.
GCTCATCGACGCCCTCGAGGATTCCGACGACGTGCAGAACGTCTACGCGAACTTCGACGCGCCCGACGAGGTCCTTGCCAGCCTCGAATAATCGCATAGGCTGCCGAACATCTGTTCGTTTAGCCGCCAAAAAGGAGGATCGCGTGCGCGGTCCCGTCACGCTGGACCAGGGGGATCGGATGCGGGTGCTCGGGATCGACCCCGGCCTGACCAGGTGTGGTCTCGGCGTGGTCGACGGAGTGCCCGGGCGGCAGCCGCATCTGGTCGCGGTCGATGTCGTACGCACCGCGCCCGACCTGGACACCGCGCATCGGCTGGTGGCTATCGAGCAGGCCGTTGAGGAGTGGATCATCCAGTTCCGGCCGACGTCGGTCGCCGTAGAGCGGGTCTTCGCGCAGCACAACGTGCAGACCGTCATGGGCACCGCCCAGGCGGCCGGCATCGCCATGTTGGTGGCAGCCCGCCGCGGGATCCCGGTCAGCTTGCACACCCCGAGCGAGGTGAAGGCATCGATCACCGGCAGCGGCCGCGCCTCCAAGGATCAGGTGGGCGCGATGGTCAGCCGGATCCTCAAACTCGACGAGGCGCCAAAGCCGGCCGATGCCGCTGACGCCCTGGCCCTGGCCATCTGCCACGTCTGGCGGGGCGGCACCACCGCCCGGATGAATGCCGCCATGGACGCCGCCGCCGCCCAATCGGCCCGCCAGCGCACCGCCTTCGGCCGGGCCGTCCGCGAAGGAGGCCGACGATGATCGCCCAGGTCAGTGGTGAGGTGCTGCAGGTCGGGCCGACGTCCGCCGTGATCGAGGTCGGCGGCCTCGGCATCCTTACCCTGTGCAGCCCCAATACCGTGGCCGACCTGCGGATCGGACAGCGGACCACCCTCGCCACGGCGCTGATCGTCCGCGAGGACTCGCTGACCCTGTACGGCTTCGCCACGGGTGATGAGCGGGAGTTCTTCGAGCTGCTGCTGACCGCGACGGGAGTCGGCCCCAAGCTCGCGCAGGCCGCGCTGGCGGTGCTCAGTCCGGACGAGCTGCGTACGGCGATCGCCACCGAGAACCTGGTGCAGCTGTGCAAGGTGCCCGGCATCGGCCGCAAGGGTGCTCAGCGGATCGTCATCGAGCTCAAGGACAAGATCAACACGGTCGGGCTCTCCGACGAGCCGGTACGGGTCACGGGCACGGCCGCTCCGTGGCGGGACCAGGTCGCTCAGGGCCTGCAGAATCTGGGCTGGTCGGCCAAGGACGCCGACGCGGCCTGCGGTGAGATCGAGCACCTGGCCCGGGAAGATCCGAGCGTCAGCGTCGCCGTGCTGATGCGGGCCGCGCTGCAGACTCTGGCTCGCAAGTGAGCGATTCCGACCTCGAATCCCTCGTCCGTCTCGATTCCGACCCGGACGAGCGGGCGGCCGAATCGGCCCTCCGCCCGACCAGCCTCGCGGAGTTCGAAGGCCAGCCGCGGGTCAGTGACCAGCTGGGGCTGGTCCTGGAGGCGGCTCGGCATCGCGGCGGCGTCCCCGATCATGTCCTGCTGTCGGGTCCACCAGGCCTGGGCAAGACCACCTTGGCCATGATCATCGCCAGCGAGATGGCCGCGCCTCTGCGGATCTCCAGCGGCCCGGCGATCCAGCACGCCGGCGATCTCGCGGCGATCCTGTCCGGCCTGGTCGAGGGCGAGGTGTTCTTTCTCGACGAGATCCACCGGATGTCTCGACCGGCCGAGGAGCTGCTCTATCTGGCCATGGAGGATTTCCGGGTCGACGTGGTGGTCGGCAAAGGTCCGGGCGCCACCGCGATCCCGCTGGAGATCCCGCGCTTCACCCTGGTCGGGGCGACCACCCGGGCGGGACTTCTGCCCGGCCCGCTGCGGGACCGGTTCGGCTTCACCGCGCAGCTTGATTTCTACGACACGACCGCATTGGAGCACATCGTCCGCCGCTCCGCCGAACTACTCGGGGCCCGACTGGACGAGGCCGGGGCCGTGGAGATCGCCCGTCGGTCCCGCGGCACCCCCCGGATCGCCAACCGACTGCTGCGCCGGGTTCGCGATTTCGCCCAGGTCCGCGCCGACGGCCGACTCAGCCAGGAGGTCGCCCGGGCGGCGCTCAAGCTCTACGAGGTGGACGAGCTCGGCCTCGACCGGTTGGACCGCGGCGTGCTGAACGCCATGTGCCGACGCTTCGGAGGCGGCCCGGTCGGCCTTTCCACCTTGGCGATCTCGGTCGGAGAGGAACGGGAGACCGTCGAGGAAGTGGCCGAACCGTTCCTGGTCCGCCAAGGTTTCCTGATGCGCACGCCGCGCGGCCGGGTGGCGACGGCCGCCGCCTGGCGGCATCTCGGGCTCGACCCGCCCGTCGGCACCCTCGGTCCGGATGTCCCGCCCGACCTCTTCACCTAGATGGCTCACGGAGGATGGGATGTGGGGATTTTCGGCCCAGACTAGGTAGAGTACGGCGGTCGGTGCCTTTTGACCGGGTCAGCCGACAGACCCCAACCTCGACCGCCCCACACCTCGACCGGATGCCGGAGCCATGCGCCAATACCAGACCCTGATCATGATCGCCTTGATGGTGGTCGCGTTCTACTTCCTGATCATGCGACCGCAGCGCAAGCGCCAGCAGGCCATTCAGAAGACCCAGAGCGAGCTGGGCCCCGGCGCTCGGGTGCTGCTGAACAGCGGCATCTTCGGGACGATCCTGGCCGTCGGGCCCAAGCAGATCCTCATCGAGCTCTCGCCCGGGGTCGAGCTGACCGTGCTGAAGCAGGCCATCGCCCGCGTCGCGACCGAGGCCGACGAGGACATCTTCGTCGACGAGGACGAGGACGAGGACGAGGAGTTCGACAACCTGGTGGACGAGCCGGACCTCAGCGAGCAGAACCACTCCGTGGAACCGTTGTCGCCGCTCGACCTGCCGCCGGTCGAGACCCCGGATGACTCCTACCGGCCGTCGTCCACCTATTCCGCGTCGGATCCCGATTCGGGCTCGGAGCCACAGCGCCCCTCCTCGAACTGAATCCTTCCCCACTCTTTAGGAACACCCACGTGGCAACCACGACCGGCCGTCCCGGCCGAACTCTGATCGTGCTGGCCGTCCTGGTCGCCGCCCTGATCACGCTGATGGCCGTCGGCAAGACCTGGACACCGAAGCTTGGGCTCGACCTGCAGGGCGGTACGACCATCACCCTGACCGCCGCCAACACCACCGGCGCCGGCAACGTGGACCCGACTAGCCTGCAGCTGGCCAAGACGATCATCCAGCAGCGGGTCGACAGCCTCGGCGTCGGCGAATCCGAGGTCACGACCGCGGGTGACAAGCAGATCATCGTCACCGTCCCCAACGTCCAGCAGGACGAGCTCGTCCGACTCGTGGGCCAGACGGCGGTGTTGCGGTTCCGGGCCGTGTACGCGGCCGAGCAGGTCACCCCTGACCCGACGGCGACGAGCGATCCCACCAGCGAGCCGACGAGCGAGCCGACGAGCGAGCCGTCGGCCTCCGCGTCGGACCCGGCGACTCCACCGACCGGTGAGCCGAGCGTGGTCGGGCCGACGCCGACGGCGAGCAAGAGCGGCAACAACCTGCCGATGCCCGCCCTCCCGACCGCGCCGCCGAAGCCGGTCGACAAGGCCTGCGACAACGCGGACGGAGCGGGAACCCCGCCGGACCAGGCGGTCGACTGGCAGCCCACCGAGGCCTGTCAGTCCGCGTTCACCGCGTACGACTGCACCGCGAAGGTGATCGACACGCCCGACCAGGGATTGTTGTCGTGCGAGTTCGACCCCAACGGCCAACCGGTCAGCAAGTACCTGCTCGGCCCGACGATGATCGAGGGCAAGGAGCTGACCAGCGCCACCGCCGGGATCCCGCAGAACGGCATCCAATGGGTGGTCAACCTGGAGTTCAACTCGCAGGGGGCGACCACCTTCGAGACCGTGACCCGGGCGCTGGCCGCCAAGAGCGATCCGCAAAACCGGTTCGCCATCGTGCTCGACGGAAAGTCGATCTCGGCGCCGTCGCTCAGTGCCGCCATCCCCGGCGGCCGGGCCCAGATCGAGGGCAGCTTCAATCAGAAGTCGGCCAACGAGCTCGCCAATGTGCTGAAGTACGGCGCGCTGCCACTCGCCTTCGAGGTCTCCGAGGTCAGCAACGTCTCGGCGACCCTGGGTGGTGAGCAGTTGCAGGCAGGCATCGTGGCCGGCATCATCGGCCTCGCCCTGGTCATCGCCTTCTGCTTCCTCTACTACCGTGGCCTCGGCATCGTCGTGGTCACCTCGCTGGGCATCGCGGCGGTGATCACCTACTCATCGATGGTGCTGCTCGGCAGTTCGGTCGGTTTCGCGCTCAACCTGCCGGGCATCGCGGGGGCAATCGTCGCCATCGGGGTCACCGCTGACAGCTTCGTCATCTACTTCGAGCGCATCCGCGACGAGGTTCGCGAAGGCCGGAGTCTGCGGACGGCCGTCGAGTCCGGCTGGCGACGGGCCCGGCAGACGATCCTGATCGCCGACGCCGTGTCCATGCTGTCGGCGCTGATCCTGTTCATCCTGGCCATCGGCTCGGTAAAGGGCTTTGCGTTCACCCTGGGCCTGACCACGGCCATCGATGTGTTGATCGTGTTCACCTTTACCAAGCCGCTGATGACGCTGCTGGCGCGGACCAAGTTCTTCGGGAGCGGTCACAAGCTGTCGGGGCTCGATCCCGAGCACCTCGGCGTCAGGGCCCTGCCGGGTCAGCGTTCGCGCCGACCGGTGCCCGCCGTACGGGAAACAGCTGCCGTACGGGAAACAGCGGCTGCCCGGGACAAAGCTATTGTGGAGAGTGAGGTCTGATGTCGAAATTCGGAGCCATCGGCCATCGGCTCTACACCGGAGAGATCTCCTACGATTTCATCGGCCACCGTCGCCGCTGGTACATCCTTTCGGCCACCCTGCTCGGCATCTCGCTGCTCGCCCTGCTGGTCTTTCGGCTGAACTTCGGCATCGAGTTCAAGGGCGGCGCCGACTTCAAGGCCACGACCGAGGTCAACGCCCAGACGATCGGGAAGATGCAGGACGCGCTCAAAGCCTCCGGCGTCCCCGATTTGGCCGAAGCCACCATCACCACCATCGGTAACAACCAGGTCCGGGTCCAGACCCGCACGCTGGACCCGACCGAAGAGGTGCCGAAGGTCCGGTCGGCGATCGCCAACGAGGTCGGGATCCAGTCCGACGAGGTCGCGTACAGCCTGATCGGCGCCTCGTGGGGGAGCCAGATCACCGAGCGGGCCCTGATTGCGCTCGCGGTCTTCCTGGCTCTCGTGGGACTGGTGATCTGGGCGTACTTCCGCGACGGCAAGATGTCCGCGGCCGCCCTGATCGCCCTCGCCCACGACCTGATCCTGACCGTGGGCATCTATGCCCTGGTCGGCTTCACCGTAACCCCGGCCACCCTGATCGGCGTGCTGACCATCCTCGGCTACTCGCTCTACGACACCGTGGTGGTCTTCGACAAGGTCCGGGAGAACGTGCGCGACATCAAGTCGAGTACGACGAAGACCTACTCCCAGGCGGCGAACCTCGCGGTCAACCAGGTGCTGGTGCGGTCGATCAACACCACGGTGATCGGGGTGCTGCCGGTGGCGGCCCTGCTCTTCGCCGGTGCCATCATCCTCGGTGAAGGACCGCTGAAGGACCTGGCGCTCGCCCTGTTCGTCGGCATGCTGTCCGGCGCCTACTCCTCGATCTTCATCGCGACCCCGATCCTCGCCCAGCTCAAGGAGCGCGAGCCGGAGATGAAGAAGCTCGCCGCCCGGGTCGCGACCCGTCGGGTCAAGGACGGCCAGAAGGCCGGGACCTCGAAGGCTCCGGTCACGGTCAAGGTGACCTCGGCCTCGACCGACCGCTCGGCCGCACCGTCCGCCGTGGCGATCAAGGAGCGATCGGCGCCGGTGCCGGATGATCCCGATACCGAGACCGGCGGGGACGCGGCCGAGCCGCCGGTCCGAGCGACCCGTGAAATCTCGGTCAACTTCGTCGACACCGACAAGCCCGTGGTACGACCACTCAGTGAGGGTGCCGCGAAACGGCCGCAGCCGCAGCACAAGCCGCGCAGCCAGCGGAAGAAGTAGGCTCGGTGGCTGGTCTGTCGTCGAGGAGCGAGCGGCGCCGGGGCGAGCGCGCGCACTCGTGGACGAACGAGACCCTGGTCAGCCTGCCGGCCCGGACCTCGTCCCCAGCGGCCGAGCTCCTGCGCCGGGGCTTGCTCGCGCTCGGCCTGGTGGCGATCATCGTGACCCTGGTCTGGGTCGATCGCGACTCCTACACCGACAGCCATGATCAGCACGTCAGCCTGATCGACGCGATCTACTACGCGACGGTGACGATCACCACCACCGGCTACGGTGACATCACCCCGATCACCCCGCACGCCCGGATTCTCAACGCGATCGTGGTCACGCCGATGCGGATCGCGTTCCTGGTGCTGTTGGTCGGTACGACCTTGCAGGTGCTGGCCAACGAGGGCCGCCGGATGTTCCTGGACACACGCTGGAGGAAACGCATGCGCAACCACGTGGTGGTCGTCGGTTACGGCACCAAGGGCAAGAGCGCGGTCGAGACGTTGGAGAACAACGGCACCAACCCGGCCCAGATCGTGATCATCGACGGCCGCGCCTCAGCCATCACTGACGCGAACCTGAAGGGCTACGCGGCGATCGAGGGCGATGCGACCCGCCGCGACATCCTGCGCCGGGCCGAGATCATCAAGGCCCGCGAGGTGATCATCACCCTGGACCGCGACGACTCCGCGATCCTGGTCATGCTGACCGTACGCCAGCTCAATCCGAGCGCCCACGTCGTGGTGGCCGTCCGCGAGGACGACAACGCCTCGCTGCTGCGGCAATCGGGCGCGAATGCCGTGGTGACCTCCTCCGAAGCCGTGGGCCGACTGCTCGGTCTTTCGGCGATCAGTCCGAATCTCGGCATCATCATCGAAGACCTGTTGTCGTCCAACGAAGGCCTCGAGGTCGGCGAACGACAGATCACCCGGGACGAGATCGGGAAGGCCCCGGGCGACGTGACCGATGAGCGGGTCATCGCCGTGGTCCGGAACAAGACTCTGCGCCGCTTCTACGATCCGACCGTCGCCACCCTCGAAGGCGGCGACAACGTCGTCGTCGTCCGACACGCCGCCGAATCCTGAGCGACGAGCCCGGGATCGATAAGTCGGCCGTGTCGGGAAGCGCTGCGTACGACAATCCTGAGGCCTACATCGCCGGCGACCGGCGGCGCGCGCTGGCCGCCGGTGTCGAGCTACCCGACCGGGTGCACGGTGCGGCCCTGTTCGCCGACATCTCCGGTTTCACCCCGCTGACCGAGGCTCTGGTCGCCGAATACGGCGCCCAGCGCGGGGCCGAGGAGCTCAGCGCCATCCTCGACCGGGTCTTCGACGCGCTGCTCGAGCCCTTGCATCGGCACGGCGGCAGCGTCGTCTACTTCAGCGGCGACGCGGTGACCTGTTGGCTGGACGGTGACGACGGGACCTTGGCGACCAGTTGTGCGCTGGCCATGCAGCGGGTCATCGAGACGGCCGGGGTGATCGAGCTGGCCCACGGGCGTGAGGTCCGGCTGGCGATGAAGATCGCGATTGCCGTCGGTCCGGCCCGCCGGTTCGTCGTCGGGGACCCGGAGGTGCAGCTGATCGACGTTCTTGCGGGAGCTTTGATGGACCAGCTGGCCGAGGCCGAGCATCAGGCGGCCGCCGGCGAAGTCCTGCTCGACGAGACCGCGCTGATCAGCCTGGGCGATCGGGTCATCGGTGTGCGTCGGGATCAGCCCGACCGCACGTACCTCGTCGTGGATCGGTTGACGTCGGACGCCGAACTGCCGGCCACCTCCGAGCCGGTGGAGCCCCTGCCGGAATCCGTGGTGCGTCCCTGGCTGCTGCCGCCGGTCTACGAGCGGATCAAGACCGGGCGGGGGGAATTCTTGGCTGAGCTGCGGACGGCCGTGCCGCTCTTCCTGCGTTTCGGCGGCCTGGACTACGAGACCGACCCGGACGTAATCGCCACGTTGGATGCCTTCATCATCGCCGCCCAGCGCATCATCGACGGTTACGGCGGCAGTACGTTGCAGCTCACCATCGGCGACAAGGGGGCTTATCTCTACGCCGTCTTCGGCACCCCGCTGGCGCACGAGGACGACGCCGCCCGCGCCTGCGCGGCGGCCCTCGAGCTCGCCACCCTGGACGGACCGCACGAGATCACCGGGCTGCAGCTGGGACTGGGCCGCGGCCGGCTGCGCAGTGGCACCTACGGACACGCCATGCGCCGGACGTTCTGCTGCCTCGGCGATGCGGTCAACCTGGCCGCACGCCTGATGTCGCTGGCCCCGTCGGGCGGGATCTACGTCTCGGCCGCGGTGCGCGAGGCGGCCGGCGCCGGCTATCGCTGGACCAGGCTCTCCGATCAGCGGGTCAAGGGAAAGTCGCTGCCGGTCGAGGCGTACGCGCTGGACGGCGCGGATCGGCGAGATGCCGCCGCCCGCCACCGGCGGCACACGCTGCCGCTGATCGGCCGGGACGACGAGCTCGCGGTGCTGGAGCGGCATATCGTCGCCGCCGCCGACGGACACGGACAGCTGGTCGCCATCACCGGATCATCCGGGCTCGGCAAGTCGCGACTGCTGGCCGCGGCCGTCCGGTTGATTTCCGACCGCGGCCTGCTGGCGTACGAGGGTGAGGGCCAGGCGTTCGGCACCCCCACCAGCTACGGCATCTGGCACGACATCTGGACCGGGGCGCTCGGTGTCCCGGTCGATCGACCGGTCGCCGAACAGCTCGAGATCCTGGAGCAGCGGGTGTCCGAACTGGATCCGGCCCTGCGGCCCCGGACGCCGCTGCTCGGCGCGGCACTCGGCCTGAGCATCCCGGACAACGAACTGACCGCCAGCCTGGACCCCAAGCTGCGCAAGGCTTCTCTGGAGGCCCTGCTGGCCTCGCTGCTGACCGCCCTCGTCGGCCAGGGCCCGCCGATCGCCCTGCTGCTGGAGGACGGCCAGTGGCTCGATCCACTCTCCGCCGATCTGCTGGGGGCGCTGGCCCGGTCGATCGCCGACCTGCCGGTGCTGATCGTGGTGGCCCAGCGGGCCGGCAGCGGGCCAGACCTCCTGGCCCCGGTGCGCGAGCTCCCGCAGACCAGTGAGATCGAGCTCACCGAGCTCGACGACGAGGCCTGCCGGGAGATCGTCCGCGCCAAGCTGGCGCAGCTGGGCGAACCACGCCAGGTGCCACCCGGCGCCCTGCTCGAGATGGTGCTGACCCGGGCGGAGGGCAATCCTTTTCATCTGGAGGAGCTGCTGACCTACATCCACGACCGGGGGGTTGATCCGGACGATGCGGTGGCCCTGGCCGGGCTGGAACTGCCGGACAGCCTGCATAGCCTCGTGCTGAGCCGGATCGACACCCACGCCGAGGGGCCGCGACGGACCGCCAAGGTGGCCAGCGTGATCGGCCGGCAGTTTGCCACCTCGATGCTGCGCGGGGTCTATCCCGAGCTGGGCTCGCTTGACGAGATTACCCAGCAACTGACCGCCCTCCGCCGCAGCGGACTGATCGTGCTCGAACGCAACCCGGCCCGGGTCGGGGAGCAGGAGCACCTGTTCAAACACGTGATCACTGCGCAGGCGGCGTACGAGAGCACCCCGGTGGCGCTTCGGCAGACCCTGCACGAGAATGTCGGTCGCTACCTGGAGGACGATCCGGAAACGGCACCGACCGGGCGGGGACTTGACCTGCTGGCCTACCACTTCGGCCGGAGCGCCAATCTGGCGAAGCAGCGCGACTATCTGGTGCGGGCCGGCGACCAGGCGCGGGCCGGCTACGCCAACGCGGCCGCCATCGACTACTACCAACGAGCCCTGCCACTGGTCGGGGACCCCGAGCGCAGCGAGTTGAGTCTCCGGCTCGGTGGGGTGCTGGAGCTGACCGGCGGCTGGCAGCCGGCCGAGGCGGTCTACCGGACGGCACTGGAGGAGTCTGACGGGCGGGGGGATCGGCTCGCGGCCCATCGGGCCCGGAAGGCGCTGGCCGAGGTGGCGCGCAAGCAGGGCCGGTACGACGAAGCCGCGGAGCTTCTGGCCCGGGCCCAGGCCGGTTTCGAGGAACTGGGCGATCGCGCCGGGGTCGGCGAGGTGCTGCACCTGGCCGGCACCCTGGCCGCGCAGCAGGGTGCGTACGAGTCGGCGCGGGAGCGCTACGAGGCCAGTCTGGTCATTCGCCGCGAGCTCGGCGACAAGGAGGGGATGGGTGCGCTGTTCAGCAATCTCGGGGTGATTGCCGAGTACGCGGGCGATCTCGATCGGGCCAAGGAGCTGAACGGTCAAGCCCTGGCGGTACGGCTGGAGATCGGCAACCGGTGGGCGATCGGTGTCTCGCAGAACAACCTCGGCATGATCGCCCTGCTGCAGGGCGACTACGCGGCCGCGGTCGACCGGTTCACCGAGGCCATGCGACTCAATCGCGAGGTCGGCGACCTGTGGATGGTGGCCATCGCCCACAACAATCTCGGCAATGCGACCCGCGAACTGGACGATCTCTCGGCCGCCGCCCAACATCTCGCCGAGGCGCTCGCCGGCTACCGACGATTCGAGGACCGGTGGGCGCTGGCGATCGTCTATGAGGACATCGCGGCGCTCGCGGCGCGGCGCGGGCGCGGTGACCAGGCCCTGATGCTGGTCGGCGCCGCCGACACCTTGCGGGCCGAGATCGGCTCGCCGCGATCGCCCGCGCAGGACGAGGCGCTGGCGATCACCCTGACTCCGGCCCGGGCCGCGTCGGCGGACCCCGACGCGGTCGTGGAAGCCGGCCGCGACCTCGACGGCCAAGCCGCGCTGGCCCTGGCCGAAGCGGCCTCGCGGTCTGAGTGATCACCCCGTGGCAGCCCACTCCGGCGCCGAGATCAGGCCGGGTTCAGAGCCATCCAAGTGGCGACCGCAGTGATATCGGCATCCTGGTTGGCACCGGCTCGGAAGAACCGCTGGCTGAGCCGGCCGTTCTCCGCGGCGGTGAGATCCTGCCGGATCAGCCGCGCCGCTTCGGGTGTGGAGCGCCGGCCAGCGGCGAAGTCGGGATCCAGCTTGATCCGGGAGAGCGCCCGGCACCACTCGTAGAGGGGCCACCCGCGAGCGATCTCACCCCGGATGTCGATGGCGTCGCTCAGCTGCGCGATGGCACCCTCGTAGTCCGGGACCGTCTGGTCCTTGAGGACGAACCCGAGACTCCCGAAGTGCCGGTGGAACCGCTTGCGGGTGTCGCAGGCGATCAACGCCCGGAACACCGGGATCGTGCGCTCCATCCGCGGCTTGTCACTCGACCAGTAGCGGGCCCGCTGATCCTCGGCCCGACGGTAGAGCTCGGCCAGCCAGTCGCGGGAGGCGCCGGCGACCGCCGCGTTGAGCTCAGCCTGGTTCGGCGGATCCTGGTTGTCCAACTGTCGATTGATCAGGGACTGCGCGGTGGTGTTGGCGTCCTCGCGCTCGGTCAGCATGTCCCTGACCAGCGTGACCACCTGTTCGCCGTCGGCAGACTCCAGGATCTTCTTCAGCCTCGCTCGGGTCCACAGGTAGGCGACGAGGAAGCCGACGATGATCCCGTACAGGCAGACCGCGACGCCGAACGTCCCGCTGGCTCCGGTTTGCCCGAACAACGGCCGCAATTGAGCGGCCAGCGAGGACAGCTTGGCCGACGCGCTGCCGAGCTGAACCAGGCCGATGCCGACGAGGATCTTGGTGATCCAGTCCGAGATCTGTTCGAGATTGGTATTGCTGAGGTAACGGACGTCCTTGGCGCCCCGCTCTTCGCTCTGCAGGGTCTTCGGCATGCCGAACAAGAATCCCAGGAGCACGCCGAGGGCGATCGCGGCCCCGAGGGCGGCCCCGGCCCCGGCGAAGTACCCCCACGCGGTGCCCACCGGTTGCTGAGCTGAGAAGGCGGTGTTAGCGACGATTCCGACCAGGAGCGCGCTGCCGGAACCGATCAGCAATTGCTTTTCGAACTTGACCACATGGTCGTTGGTTTCCAATCGAGGGCTCATAGCCGGTAGAGACAAACCACTGCCCGCTTGGTACACAACTCTTGGAGCGATCGCCGTCGATCGATCCTGTCCGCGGCCGCGGACCTGGACCAGAGGGAGTTCTCGATGCATGACGTCGACCAGATCACCGAGCAGATGGTGCGCAGTGTGCTCGCGTACGCGGAGAACCGGCTGCGGATGAATCCCGTGCCGCTGGACATGGGCATCCAGTCGGCAGCGGACCTGCATCGGGCGCTCGCGAGCGTGATCCGCGACCAGGGTCGGGCGCCGGACGAGGTGTTGGGGATCTACTCCTCGGTGATCGCGCCGAGCATCATCTCCGCCGACAGTCCCCGGTTCCTCGGCTTCATCCCGGCCGCGCCGACCAAGGCCAGCCTGTTGTTCGACATGTTGGTTTCCTGTGCCTCGATCCAGGGCATCTCCTGGCTCGAGGCCTCTGGAGCCATCGCGGCGGAGAACACCGTACTCAGCCTGATCGCCAGGGAGGCCGGGCTGCCCGAAAGCGCCGGCGGCTGCTTCGTCTCCGGCGGCTCCGCGGGCAACCTGTCCGCACTCGCGGTCGCGCGGGAGACGGCGAAGCGGCGCCTCGGCGAGAAGGCCCAGGGTCGTCGGCTGCGGGTGGTGGTGGGCACCGAGGCGCACTCCTCGATCGTCAACACCCTGCGCCTGCTGGAGCTGGATGCACTGGTGGTCAACACCCCGGACCACCGGCTCACGGCCGACTCCGTGCAGGCGGCGCTCGACGCCGATCCCGACGTGAGCGATGTTGCGGCGGTGGTCTGCACCTCAGGGACCACGAACGCCGGCATCGTCGACGACCTGGCCGGGGTCGGCGCCATCGCCCGCGACCGCGGTTGGTGGTTCCACGTCGACGGCGCGTACGGCGGGTCCGGGATCTTCGCCCCGTCGATCCGGTCCAAGTACGCCGGTCTCGAGCAGGCCGATTCGTTCATCCTCGACCCGCACAAGTGGCTGTTCACACCCTTCGACTGCTGCGCGCTGATCTATCGCGAGCCGCAGTTGGCCCGGGCGACCCATACCCAGGACGCCTCCTATCTCGACGTCATCCACGGCTCCGAAGGGGAATGGAACCCAACCGACTACGCCTACCACCTGACCCGTCGAGCCCGCGGCCTGCCGCTGTGGTTCTCGCTGGCCGTGAACGGCGTCGACGCCTACCGTGAAGCGATCGAGGTGGCCGTCTCGTTGGCCCGGGAGACGGCGGAGTTGATCAAGGCGACCCAGCAGCTCGAACTGATCCGCGAACCCGACCTCGGTATCGTGCTGTTCCGCCGGGTGGGGTGGCAGCCGGGCGACTACGACGCCTGGGCTCACGCGCTACACGAGGAGGGCGTGGCCTTCATCCCGCCGACCAAGTGGGACGGGGAGACGGTCGGACGGTTCGCCTTCCTGCATCCGCACACCACGATGGAACTGGTGCAGGAGATCCTCGACCGGACCGTCTGAGCTCGAGCGTCCGACCACGGCTGGGGTAGCGTGATCGCGATCCGGAAAGGTGGTGGCCGCGGTGGCCGATGTGGTGCGGACGGACGTCAACCTGGTCAGTGGCCCGAGCGGGCCGACCACACCACCGGGGGCCACCGGAGATCCGGCGATCGACGCCGCCCTCGCCGACCTCGATGATCTTGACGAGGCCGCGGTCTCGGAGCACCATGATCGACTGGCCCGGGCCCACGAGACGCTGCACGCCGCCCTCGATCGCCCGGACGGGAATCGCCATCATCAGCAGACCGGGACCGGTTGAGGCCGACCCACCGTGCGCCAGCGTCTTGATCGCGCACTGGCGGCGCGCGGCCTGGCCCGATCCCGCAGCCAGGCCCAGTCCATGATCAACTCCGGGGCGGTCGCCGTCGACGGCGTGACCATCACCCGTCCGGCCGAGCTGGTCGATGACCTCGCCGAGATCACGGCGACCCCTGATCACTACGTGTCCCGAGCCGCGCACAAGCTGCTCGGCGCCCTGGACGATCTGCCGCTCACCGTGACCGGCCGGGCCCTCGACGCCGGATCCTCGACCGGCGGCTTCACCCAGGTGTTGCTGGAACGCGGCTGCGCGGCGGTGATCGCGATCGACGTCGGGACTGATCAGCTCGACCCGCGGCTGCGCCGGGATCCCCGGGTCCGGGTTTACGAACAGACCAACCTGCGCGACCTCGACCTCGATCACGTGGCGCGCCGACCGGTCGACCTGCTGGTCGCCGACGTGTCATTCATCTCCCTGGTGCTGCTCATCGAGCCGTTCAGCGCGGTGATCGGCGACGGCGGGCAGATGGTGCTGATGATCAAGCCACAATTCGAGGTGGGCCGGGAGCGACTGGGCCGAGGGCGGGGTGGTTCGCGACCCGGCGCTCCACCAGGCCGCCATCGATCAGGTGGTCGACGCCGCCCGCCGATCCGGCTGGCGGCTCGAGGCGACCGTGCCCAGCCGGCTGCCCGGTCCGGCCGGCAACCAGGAGTTTTTCGCCCTGTTCGACCGCCCGTCGGCCGAGCGGGTTGCGGAGCGCTGAATATGCTGTCGCAAGTGACGCGGACGGTGGCTGTGCTGACTCATATGGGCCGACCGGCGGCGATCGCCGCCGCAACTCGGCTGATCGAGGGCCTGAGCGCGGCGGGCATCATCGCGGCCCTGCCCGAGGAAGACCTGAGCGCACTCGAGCCGCGGTTCGGCCCGGCGGTCACTCCGTTGCCGAAACCGATCGATGCGGCGCACGGCATCGAGCTGATGGTGGTGCTCGGCGGCGACGGGACGATCCTCCGCGGCACGGAATGGGTGCTGGTCTCAGAGATTCCGCTGCTGGGCGTCAACCTCGGCCATATCGGCTTCCTGGCCGAGGCCGAGTCGTCGGAGATCGACAGCATCGTGGAGCGGATCGTGCAGCGCTCGTACACGGTGGAAGAACGGTTCACCATCGAGGTGACCCTGCGCGACTGCGACGGCGGGGCCGCGATCTGGTCCTCGTACGCGATCAATGAGGTGTCGATCGAGAAGGCCTCCCGCGAGCGGATGCTCGAGGTGCTGGTCGAGGTCGACGGGCGGCCGCTGTCGCGCTGGGCCTGCGACGGGATGCTGGTGGCCACGCCGACCGGTTCCACCGCGTACGCCTTCTCCGCCGGCGGTCCGGTCATCTGGCCCGGGGTCGATGCGCTGCTGGTCGTGCCGCTCAGCGCGCACGCCCTTTTCGCCCGACCCCTGGTGCTCGGGCCGACGTCGACGGTGGTGGTCGAGGTGGTCGACGCCTCCCAGACGCACGGCGTGGTCTGGTGCGACGGCCGGCGCTCGATCGAGCTGCGGGCCGGGATGGAGATCGAGGTGATCCGCGGCGAGCATCGGCTGCGGCTGGCCCGACTGTCCGAGGCGCCCTTCACCGACCGGCTCGTGAACAAGTTCGGGTTGCGGGTCGAGGGTTGGCGTGGCACTCCCGAGGCCCGGGGCCGGACCCAGCTGTGATCGACGAGCTGCAGATCCACGACCTCGGGGTGATCAACCAGGCCACCATCGCCCTCCATCCGGGGCTGACCGTCGTGACCGGCGAAACCGGCGCCGGCAAGACCATGATCGTGACCGGCCTCGGCCTGTTGCTGGGCGAACGGGCCGACGCCCGGACGGTCCGCAGCGGTGCCGATCGGGCGCGGGTGCAAGGAATCTTCCGGATCGACGATCCAGCGATCGTCGAGCAGGTGATCGGCGCCGGGGGCGAGCTCGAGGACGACGAGTTGATCGTGGCCCGGCACCTGACCGCGGCCGGCCGGTCCCGGGCGTACGTCGGCGGTGCGCAGGTGCCGGCGCCGGTCTGCGCGGCGATCACCGACCAGCTGATCGCCATCCACGGCCAGTCCGAGCAACAACGACTGGCGACCGCGGACCGGCCACGACAGCTGCTGGATCGCTTCGCCGGGGCCGGCTTGAGCCCGGTGCTCCAGCGCTTCGGTGACCGGTACGCGGACCGCCGGACCGCTGCGACCGAGCTCGGCCGGCTGCGGAGCGAAGCCCTGGCGCGGGCGCGGGAGATCGATCTGCTCCGCTTCGGCCTGGAGGAGATCGAGCGGGTCGCTCCGCGCGCGGGCGAGGATCTGGCGCTGGCCGCGGAGGCTCAGCGCCTGCAGTCCGCCGACGATCTGCGGCACGGAGCCCAGACCGCGCTGCTGGCGATCGCCGGTGCGGACGACGAGGCCGGCGGCGCGCTCAGCGAGGTGTCGACCGCCCGCAAGGTGCTCGACCACGGACCGGCCGACGCGGAGCTCGGCGATCTCGGTCGCCGGCTGGCCGAGACCAGCTATCTGCTGGCCGACGTGGCCGCCGACCTGGCCCGCTACCTCGACACCCTCGACGCCCAGCCGGGGCGGCTGGAGGCCATCGCCGAGCGTCGTTCCGCTCTGGCCGGGCTGACCCGCAAGTACGGCACCACGGTCGACGAGGTGATCGCCTGGAGCGCCGACTCCGCCGCCCGGTTGGTCACGCTGCAATCCAGTGACGACCGGATCGAGATCCTCAGCACGCAGGTCGACGCCCTCGACGCGCAGCTGGTCGAGCTCGCCACCACCATCACCGCGGCCCGGACCGCCGCCGCCGGCACGTTCGCCGACCTGGTGGTGGCCGAGCTGGCCGCACTGGCGATGCCGCATGCCCGGCTGATCTTCCAGGTCAGTCCGGTCGAGCTGGGTCCGCACGGGGCCGACCAGGTCGAGCTGCTGTTCTCGGCCAATCCGGGCAGCGAGCCGCGGAGCCTGGGCAAGGTCGCTTCCGGCGGTGAGTTGTCCCGGGTCCGCCTGGCCCTGGAGGTCGTGCTTGCGGCGGACCGGGAAGCCGGCACGCTGGTTTTCGACGAGGTCGACGCCGGTGTCGGCGGGCGGGTGGCGGTCGAGATCGGCCGCCGGCTCGCCCGACTGGCCCAGGTCAGCCAGGTTGTCGTGGTCACCCACCTGGCTCAGGTGGCGGCGTTCGCCGACCGGCACTATGTGGTGATCAAGGCCGACGACGGGCAGGTCACGACGAGCGGCGTACAGCTGGTGTCCGATGCCGAGCGGGCGGCCGAGCTGGCCCGGATGATGGCCGGTCTGGAGACCACCGAATCCGCCCTGGCCCACGCCGGCGAGTTGGTCGAACTGGCCGCCGCCCCGCTCGGGCCACGCGATGAATCTGGGCCCGTTCGCCACCAGTATCGGCCTGACCCTGGCGGCCGCGTCGAGCGATCAGGTGGTCGGCGAGTGGTTGGTGACCGAGGCGCTGCTCCAGCCGTTCGGTCTGCTGCACGGTGGCGTGCACTGCTCGGTCGTCGAGACCCTGGCCAGCGTCGGTGCCGCACTGTGGCTGGCCGACCGCGGTCAGGTCGTCGGCGTGACCAACAGCACCGACTTCTTCCGGGCCTCCCATCCCGGGGACGCGCTGACCTCGACCGCGCTGCCGATCCATCGCGGCCGCTCCCAGCAGGTCTGGCGGGTCGAAACGCGCAACGCCGAGGATCAACTCGTTGCTGCGGGTCAGGTCCGCTTGCAGAACCTCACCGGCTGACTGCTGGCAGGATGGGGCGAGATGAGAATCCCGATGCTGCTGCGGCGACGTTCCACCCCCACCGAGATCGGTGGCGTGGTGCGGGTCGACCGACGGACGAAGAATCTCACCAAGCGCCTGCAGGCCGGTGAGATCGCGGTGATCCACCACTCCGATCTGGACCGGGTGAGCGCGGAGGCCCTGGTGCTGACCGGGGTCAGCGCCGTGGTGAACGCGGTGCCGTCGGTGTCCGGCCGGTATCCCAACCTCGGTCCGGGCATCCTCCTGGAGGCCGGCATCATCCTCATCGACGACGTCGGCGAGAAGGCCTTCGCGACGGTGCACGAAGGTGATCGCCTGACCGTCGAGGGCGGGGCGCTGCTGGACCGGTCCGGAGCCGTCGTCGCCGAGGGGACGCTCTACACCACGCACATCCTGGACACCCAGTTGCAGTACGCCCGCGAGGGACTCTCGGATCAGATCGAGGCCTTCGCCGACAACACCATGACCTATCTCCGTGAGGAGAAGGATCTGTTGATCGAGGGCATCGGCGTGCCCGAGGTCCGCACCGCGATCGCGGGCCGGCATGTGCTGATCGTGGTGCGCGGCTACGACTACCGCAGCGACCTCGACGCCCTGCGCCCCTACATCTCGGAGTACAGACCGCTGCTGATGGGGGTCGACGGCGGGGCCGATGCGCTGATCGAGGCCGGCTACAAACCCGACATGATCATCGGCGACATGGACTCCTGCTCGGACGCGACGCTCCGGAGCGGCGCGGAGCTGGTGGTGCACGCCTATCACGACGGCCGGGCTCCCGGCCTGGAACGGATCACCGACCTCGGTCTGGAGGCGGTGGTCTTCCCAGCACTCGGCACCTCGGAGGATGCCGCGATGCTGCTGGCCGACTCCAAGGGCGCAGAACTGCTGGTCGCCGTCGGCACCCATGCCTCCCTGGTCGAGTTCTTGGACAAGGGTCGCGCCGGCATGGCCTCGACCTTCCTCACCCGACTCCGGGTCGGGCCCAAACTGGTCGACGCCAAAGGGGTGTCGCGGATCTATCGCAGCCAGATCAAGACCTGGCATCTGGTGCTGCTGGTGCTCTCCGGTCTGCTCGCGCTGGTCACCGCCTTGCTGTTCACCGACGTCGGATCGGCGGTCGGGAGCCTGATCGGCGCCCGGATCCGCGACGCGCTCTATTGGGTAAAGGGACTCTTCACGTGATCAACTTCCGCTACCACATCGTGTCATTGATGGCGGTGTTCATCGCCTTGTCGGTCGGCATCGCGGTCGGTGTCTCGCTGAGCCCGTCAGTCGACCAGGGAATCCTCGCCCAGGCCCAGCAGGATCGCAAACAGGTCACGGATCTGCGGACCGAACTCGACCGGCGCGACGCTCTGGACGCCTACCGCGACGCCTACGACCAACGGGTCGGCAAGGCGGTCACCGGCAACATCCTGGCGGGCGTCCGGGTCGCCGTCGTGACCATGCCTGACGCGCCGACCGCTGTGGTCCAGGCGATCTCCACCGCCGTCACCGATGCCGGCGGCACCGTCGTCCGCGACGTCAAGATCAACCCGGACGCCTTCGATCCCACGCAGGTCGACACGATCACCGAGGCGCTGGCGCCGTGGGCTGCCGATATCAACTCCGACGAGTCGATGAGCCAATCGACCAAGATCGGCCTGGCGCTCGGGCGCTCCATCGTCGCCCAAGCCGCGGTCGATCGCGATGCCCAGGCCCTGGCCATCGGCACCGCGCTGACCAGCAACGGCTGGGCGGCGATCAGCAAGGGCACGGCCGCGCAGGCGCAACTGGCCATCATCGTCACGGCGGAAGCGACCGATCCGCGACCGGCACCGGAACTGCTCGCCGCTCATGTGCAGTTCGACCTCGGGTTGAAGGCCCGCGGAGCCGTGGTGATCGCCGGCCCGAACAGTGCCGACCTGGAGGGCACCGATGTGCTGGCTGCACGAACGGATCCGGCCGCTCTCGATCGGTTGAGCACTGTCGATGTCGCCGACCTCAACAGCGGCGTGACCACCACCCTGCTCGCCAGCCGCGAACAGCTGAACGGCACCGTCGGTCAGCACTACGGCGCGCTGGCCAAGGCCGATGCGCCGTTGCCCGAGCTACCGGTGCGCTGAGGTGTCCAGGGTCACCGCTGCGCTGGCTTCGGGAGCAGTCGCCGCCGCGGTGGCCGCTCTCGGCAACACGATCACCGCGCCGGGAGCGTCGACCGAATCCCGATGGATTCGCACCAACCACGCCGGCCGGCCGGTGACCCTGGCCGAAGGTCCGGTCGCGGTCGTCGCGGTGCTGGCCGGGGTCGCCGTCCAGGGGAGCGCTGGTGGTTCGGTCCGTCAGGCCGTGGCGGTGGCGGTCGCCGGTGCGGGCTCCGGGGTGGTCGGCGCGTATGACGATCTGCTCGGATCCACCCAGGCCAAGGGATTCCGTGGGCACCTCCGGGCCCTGCGCTCCGGCACCGTGACCAGCGGGATGATCAAGATCGCCGGGGTCGGGTTCAGCGCGCTCGGGGCGGCGTTGATCATCAAGCCCGCGTCGGTGGTGGACGTCGTGGTGAACACCGGGCTGATCGCCGGCACCGCCAACCTGATCAATCTGTTCGATCTCCGGCCCGGGCGGGCGGCCAAGGTGATCATGATCCTCGGACTGCCGCTGATCGGTCAGGGATCGGCCGCCGCGGTCGGCGCGGCGGCCGGCAGCCTGCCGAGCGATCTGGCCGCCCGCTCCATGCTGGGGGACTGTGGGGCGAACGCGCTGGGCGCGGCGCTGGCGACGGTGGCGGCTGAGGTCTTGCCGCGGCCGGTGCGGATGATCGCGCTGCTGGGCATCGCCGGCCTGAATCTGGCCAGCGAGCGGACGAGCTTCACCGCAGTGATCGAGCGTACGCCGTGGTTGCGCTCGCTCGATCAGCTGGGCCGCGCGTGAAGGCTGGGTTCGGCTCGGTTGCCCTGAGCCTGGCCGGGCTGACCCTCGCGGCCCGGATCGTCGGCTTCGGTCGGTCCCTGGTCTTCTCCAAGACGGTCGGCGATACCTGCCTCGGTGATGCCTATAACGTCGCGAACTCGTTGCCCAATGTGCTGTTCGAGATCGTCGCCGGTGGCGTCCTCGCCGGAGTGGTGATCCCGGTCGTGGCCCGGCACGTCGGCAGCGGTCGGCAGCAGGAGGCGTCCCAGACCGTATCGGCATTGATCACCTGGACGCTGCTGGTGCTGACCCCGGCGGGGCTGGCGGCACTCCTGGCGGCCGGCCTCTACGGCCGAACCTTCGCCAATGCCTGTTCGGACAACGCGGCGACGATCGCGGCGCTGTTGATCATGTTCGCCCCCCAGCTGTGGTTCTACGGCCTGGCCGTGGTGAGCGCCGGCGTCCTGCAGGCCCACCAGCGGTTCCTCGCGGCCGCGCTGGCGCCACTGCTGTCCAGCATCGTGGTGATCGGCGCCTATCTGATCTTCGCCGGCAGCAGCGGGTCGACCGCGCTGCGGGTCCTCGGCTTCGGGACCACGCTCGGCGTCGTCGCGCTGGCCCTGACCACCTTCGTACCGCTGGCCCGGCTCGGCCTGCGCCTGCGGCCGCGGCTGCGCTTCGCCCCCGGAGACCGGCAGGTGGTGGCCCGGATCGCGGCCGCCGGCATCGCCGGCCTGGTCCTCCAGCAGCTGAGTGTGTTGTTGATCAACTACGCGGCCCAGCACACCTCGGATCCCGGGGCGCTGACCCGGTGGACCTATGCGAACGCGATCTATCTGCTCCCGTACGCCGTGCTCGCCGCACCGCTGCTGCAGATGGCCTTTCCCCGGCTCGCGGCTGCCGCCGACGGCGAACCGGGCGCGGTCCGGCGAGTGCTGGCCGAGGTGCTCCCGCTGATCACGGTGGCGGCCTGGCTGGGCGCGGCCCTCCTGGTGGCGACCGCGGTGCCGGTCGCGCGGGTCTTCGTGCTCGGCCGCGGATCCGGGCGGACGGCGGCCCTGGCCTGGCCGATCGCGCTGCTCGCCCCCGCCGTCATCGGCTTCAGCCTGCTCGGGCTCACCACCCGGACCCTGCTCGCCCAGCACCGCGCCCGGGACGCCGGCCTGACCACCGTCGTCGGTTGGGGCGCGGTGATCATCGGTGTGCTGGCCTTCGGTCGGACCGTGCCGCTGCTCGCCGTCGCGATGTCGGTCGGATTGCTGGTCGGGGCGGCCGTCGGGTGGCTCCTGGTCTGTCGCTCCACGGCAACGCCGGCCACCGCCCTGGCCCGGCCGATGCTGGCCGGGCTGCTGGCCGCGGTCGTCGCGGCCGGTGCTCTCAGCTGGCCGGCCCGCCAACTGGGCGACGTCGGGCTGGTTGCGGCCGCCGCTGGGGCGGTCGGCGTCGCGCTGGTCTGCTTCGCGGCCTTCGCCGGCGTGGTCCGGGTGGTCCAGCCGCGGTTGGTTGCCGATCTCTGGGCCCGCCGCCGCCGACCGGTCGATACGGTGCCGGGCTCATGAAGATCGCCCAGATCCTCAGTGCGAGCACGGGAGGCATCGGTCGGCACGTGGCGAGCATCGCACCGCGGCTGCAGG
The DNA here is from genome assembly GCA_963731295.1 of uncultured Actinomycetota bacterium. Classification (GTDB taxonomy): domain Bacteria; phylum Actinomycetota; class Actinomycetes; order Propionibacteriales; family Propionibacteriaceae; genus Microlunatus. Next base: position 532,359 of record CAVSUP010000001.1, on the reverse strand, counting down.
ATCGCGGCCACCAGGTGCGGATCTTCTGCCCCGAGCTCACCGCACAGACTCAACACTTCGACCAACTCGGGGTCGAGGTGCTGCCGCTGGCTTCCCTCTTCCGGGCCCGGGGCGCTGACGTGCTGCACGCCCACGGCTTCAAGGCCGGTGGGCTGGCCCTGCCGGTCGCCCGCGCGCTGCGGGCCCCGCTGGTCGTCACCTGGCACAACGCGGTGCTCGGCTCGGGCCGGTCAGCCACGGCCGGCCGGCTATTGCAACGCCTGGTGGCCCGCGGCGCCGATCTGACGCTGGGCGCGAGTGGCGACCTGGTCGCCGAGGCCGTCCGGCTCGGTGCCCGGGGGGCCCGACTGGCGGCGGTCGCCGCACCGGCGTTGGACCCGCCGACCGTGGGGCGGGCGGAGCTCCGGGCCCAGTTGGGGCTGGCGGCGAGCGACATCGCGGTGCTGACCGTGACCCGGCTGGCACCCCAGAAGAATCTGGGGATGCTGGCCGACATCGCCACCGCCGTACGCGACCGCTCAGACCTCACGTTCCTGGTTGTCGGTGAGGGGCCTGGACGCACCGCGCTCGAGGCCCGGGTGACCGCCGACCGGTCGCGGATCCGGCTGCTCGGCCACCGCGACGACGTCCCCTCACTGCTCGCCGCCGCCGATCTCGCGCTGCTGACCTCGACCTGGGAAGCCCGGGCCCTGGTGGCGCAGGAGGCCATGCTCGCCGGCCTACCGCTGATCAGCACCGAGGTCGGTGGGATCAAGGAGCTGGTGGGCGAGGCCGCGGTGCTGGTCGCGAGCGGCGATGCTGTCCACGCGGCCGCAGCGCTCGTCGACCTGGCTAGTGACCCGGCGGCCCGCGCTCGGCTCGCGGCGGCCAGCCGGGCCCAGGCCGCCACCTGGCCGGACGAGGACGACGTGGTCGCCGGATTGTTGACCGCATATGTCGACGTCATCCGCGCGCGGCATTCGTCGGAATCGGTGCCGGGAATATAGGCTGGAGGCCCGTGGGCTACCGCGCGAAATACACCAAGCATCTATTCGTCACCGGCGGCGTCGCCTCCTCCTTGGGGAAGGGTCTGACGGCCTCGAGTCTGGGGAGTCTGCTGGTCGCCCGGGGCCTCAGTGTCTCCATGCAGAAGCTGGATCCGTATCTCAACGTCGATCCCGGCACGATGAATCCGTTTCAGCACGGCGAGGTCTTCGTCACCGAGGACGGCGCGGAGACCGACCTCGACGTCGGGCACTACGAGCGCTTCCTCAACGTGAACCTCTCGGCCGAAGCGAATGTCACCACGGGCAAGGTCTACTCCTCGGTGATCGCCAAGGAGCGGCGCGGTGACTATCTGGGCGACACGGTCCAGGTGATCCCGCACATCACCAACGAGATCAAGGAGTCGATGCTCGCCCTCGGGGTGGATGAACACGGTGAGCCCATCGACGTGGTCATCCATGAGATCGGCGGCACCGTCGGCGACATCGAGTCGCTCCCGTTCCTGGAGGCCGCCCGTCAGGTCCGGCACGACGTCGGCCGGGAGAATGTGTTCTTCCTGCACGTGTCCCTGGTGCCCTACATCGGTCCGAGCGGTGAGCTGAAGACCAAGCCGACCCAGCACTCGGTCGCCGCCCTCCGTCAGGTCGGCATCCAGCCGGACGCCGTGGTCTGCCGATCCGACCGGGACATTCCCGACTCGGTCAAACGGAAGATCTCCCTGATGTGCGACGTCGACGAGCAGGCTGTCGTGGCCTGCGTCGACGCGCCGAGCATCTACGACATCCCGAAGGTGCTGCATAGCGAGGGTCTCGACGCGTACGTGGTCCGACGCCTCGACCTGCGCTTCCGCGACGTCGACTGGACCCGGTGGAACGATCTGCTCGACCGGGTGCACCACCCGAAGGAGGAGGTGACCATCGGGCTGGTCGGCAAGTACATCGACCTGCCGGACGCGTACCTCTCGGTCTGCGAGGCGCTGCGGGCCGGAGGATTCGCCAACCACGCCAAGGTGAACATCCGCTGGGTGCAGTCGGACGACTGCCAGACCACCGAGGGCGCGGCGCGGTTGCTGCGCGATGTCGACGGTGTCGTGATCCCGGGTGGCTTCGGGATCCGTGGTGTGGAAGGAAAAGTCGGTGCGGTCCGCTATGCGCGCGAGCACCAGATCCCGATCCTCGGCCTGTGCCTGGGACTGCAGTGCATGGTGATCGAGGTGGCGCGGAATCTGGCCGGTCTCGAGCGCGCCGACAGCAGCGAATTCACCCCGGACGCGCCCCACAAGGTGATCGCGACCATGGCTGAGCAGGTCGCGATCGTCGAGGGCGGTGGTGATCTTGGTGGCTCGATGCGCCTCGGTTCCTACCCGGCCGATCTGCTGCCCGGCTCGGTCGTCGCGAAGCGCTACGGCCAGGGCCGGGTCGAAGAGCGCCACCGCCACCGCTACGAGGTCAACAACGCCTACCGCGATCAACTCGAGGAAGCGGGACTCGTGATCAGCGGGACGTCGCCGGACTCGAAGCTGGTCGAATTCATCGAGTTGCCGAGTGAGGTCCACCCCTACTTCGTGGCCACCCAGGCGCATCCGGAGCTGAAGTCCCGGCCGACCAAGCCGCACCCGTTGTTCGCCGGGCTGGTCGAGGCGGCGCTGGATCGCAAGCTCGCCACCCGGCTGCCGGTGGACGACGATCGCCGGTGATCATCATCGGACCGGAGGAGTTGTTGGACAGACCGGAATCCTGGCCGGTGGTCGGCTCCGAAGTGCTGGCCCACGGAGCGATCGTCGACCTGGTCGAAGATCAGGTTCAGACGCCGGACGGTGAGTTGATCAAGCGCGAGTATCTCGCCCACCCCGGCGCGGTCGGCATCATCGCGCTCGATGATCATGAACGGGTGGTCCTGGTGCGGCAGTACCGGCATCCGGTCCGGCACCGGCTGATCGAGCCGCCCGCCGGCCTGTTGGACGTCAGCGACGAGGATCCCGTGGTCGCGGCTCAGCGGGAGCTGGCCGAGGAGGTCGGACTGGCTGCCGGCACCTGGCACGTGTTGGTCGATTTGTTCACCACGCCGGGCATCATCGGTGAGTCGTTGCGAATATTCCTGGCCCGCGACCTCTCCGAATCCGCTGCCCCGGAAGGCTTCGTCCGTGGCGGCGAAGAGGCCCACATGGACACCGTGCGCGCATCGCTTGATGACCTGGTGGACGCCGTCCTCGACGGCCGGTTGCACAACCCAGCGTTGGTGTCCGGCGTACTGGCCGCGTGGACGGCTCGTCAGCGCGACGGCTTCGCCTCCTTGCGCTCGGCCGAGGCGCCCTGGCCGGCCCGGGCGGGGGGTTAGCCCCAGCGAAAGCTCGGGGGCTTGCCGGATGGTCGGACGCTGCCGCGCGGAGAAGGATCCGGGCTATGAGTTCTGTATCCGCCATACCGTCCCTCCGCCACCATCACTCGATCGCCCAGCCCTCACGGCTAGGGCGGCTCGGCTGGGGCGTGATCACCGTCTTGTCGGTGGCCGTCGGCGGCTACGCGGTGGCGATCGTCGCCAGCAACTTCGCGCTGCTGCCCGGTGAGATCGCCGCCAACCGCTTCCCGAGCCCGCTGGGGCTGCGGCTGCACATCGTGGCGTCCGGCCTCGCCCTGCTGATCGGACCGCTCCAGTTCAACCGGGCGTTGCGCACCCGGGCACCGCGGGCCCATCGATGGATGGGACGGACGTACGTGCTGGCTTGCCTGGTCGGAGGTCTGGCCGGTGGCTCGATCGCTCTCTACTCCAGCAGCGGGTTGGTCGCCGGTTTCGGGTTCCTGGGGCTGGCCGTTGGCTGGCTGTTCTGCACCGGGCGGGCCTATCTCGCCGTGCGGGCGCATGACTACGTGGGTCATCAGCGCTGGATGATCCGCTCGTTCGCCCTGGCCTTCGCTGCGGTGATGTTGCGGATCTACATCCCCGTCGCGCTGGTCAGCGGACTCGGCTTCGAGGCGTCCTACCCGGCGATCGCTTGGCTGTGCTGGGTGCCGAACCTGATCGTGGCCCAGCTGCTGGTCCGGTCGGCCCGCGGCGTCTGAACCCTACCCCTGCGGCCAGCCGCTGGGGGAGTCCTCCCAGGTTTCGTGGCGGCCGTAGACGGCCAGATCGAGGATGTTATGAATGAACATCAACCGGTCGACGCCGCGGGACTCGGTGGTGTAGGTGCGGTAGACGTCTTCGCCGTCGCGCACGAACAGGCTGAGCATGAAGCCGCCCTCGACCCCGCAGTCGGCAGCGAACGTACTGCCGGCGGACGAGAAGAACGGCATGGTCCAGCCCTGGTCGCCCTTGGCTTGCTCGATCTGGATACAGGGTGGTCTTGCGCTCGGTCCAGCCATGAGTTTCATCCTGTCAGACCCGGTGGGGATGGTCAGGTCAGGCCCGAGGAGGCGTCCAGTGCCTGACGGAGATCTTCGAGCAGAGTCTCTTCGCCCTCCAGTCCGATCGAGAGCCGTATGGTGCCGGGTTGGATTCCGGCGGCGAGCCGTTCCTCGGCGGTCATGTTGAAGTGCGAGGAGTTGAACGGCGTACTGGCCAAGGTCTCGACGCCGCCCAGGCTCGTGGCCTCGAACGCGACCTGGAGCGCCCGCAAGACAGCGAGCGCGCGTTGGTCGCCGCCTTCGACGACCACGGTGAGCATGGCGCCGGAGGCACCGGGCATCACCCGGGCCATCACCTCGCCGGCGTCGGCGTGATCGTCGCGTCCGGGATAGACCACCTGGCGGATCGCCGGTTCCTTGGCCAGTTGGTCCGCGAGGGCGGCCGCGGTCCGGCACGACTCGGCCAGCCGCACCCTGAAGGTTCGAAGGCCGCGCCACAGCAGGAACGCAGCGTGCGGATCGGCGCAGCCGCCGAAGGTGATCAGCCGCCGCTGGATGTCTTCGTGCAGGGCCCGGTCGTTCGTGCTGACCGCGCCGGCGACCACGTCGGAATGACCGGCCAGGAACTTAGTGGCCGATTCCACGACGACGTCGGCGCCGAGCTCCAACGGCCGGACGCAGAACGGTGTCGCGAAGGTGTTGTCGACGACCATCCGCGCCCCCACGGCGTGCGCCGCAGCAGCGACGGTCGGGAGGTCCATCAGCCGCAGGGCCGGATTCGACAGGGTCTCACCGTAGACGACGCTCGGCCGACGCGCCGCGATCTCGCGCCGCCAGGTGTCGGTGTCGAACGCATCGATCCGGACCACCTCGATCCCCAGGGCCGGCAGATCGCGACGCAGCAGATCGTCGGTGTCGCCGTAGACCTGGGTGGACGCGAGCAGGGTGTCGCCGGCCCGCAGCAGGGTGATCAACGTGGTGGCGATCGCGGCCATCCCGCTGGCCAGCACCAGCGACTGCCCGGCTCCATGCAGGCGGGCGACGTCGGCGGCCGCGGCATCGACAGTCGGATTGTTGAAGCGCGAATACCAGGTCTGGTGCAGCCCACCGGCGGACTGGATGTCCTCGTACGACGTCTCGTCCAGCTCGAACGTGGTGGTCTGATAGATCGGCGGAATCACCGGAGGGGTCCGCGAGGTATGGGTCCGGCCGGGTCGGTAGGGGTTCGCAGCGCTCACGTGCGCACCGTAGCCGACCCCCGGCCGAAGTGATCGTGACATGATCGACAAGCAGACGAACTGCCCACCAGGAGGGTGCCCATGTTGGTCGGCGTGCCTACCGAGGTCAAGAACCACGAGTACCGGGTCGCCATCACGCCGTCGGGCGTCCACGAGTTCACCCGCCACGGTCATGACGTCCTCGTGCAGGCCGGCGCCGGGCTCGGGTCCTCGATCACCGACGACGAGTTCGCCGCGGCCGGGGCGACGATCGTCGATGATCATGACCAGGTCTGGGACGACGCCGAATTGATCTTGAAGGTCAAAGAGCCGATCGCGGTCGAGTACGACCGGATGCGCGAAGGCCAGACCCTGTTCACCTATCTTCACCTGGCTGCCAGCCGGGACTGCACCCGGGCGCTGCTCCACCGCAAGGTCACGGCGATCGCGTACGAGACGGTGCAATTGACCAGCGGGGCGTTGCCGCTCCTGGCCCCGATGAGTGAGGTCGCCGGCCGGCTGGCTCCCGCAGGTGGGCGCCTACCACCTGATGCGCCAGGGCGGTGGCCGCGGCACCTTGATGGGTGGCGTCTCCGGGGTGTACGCCGCCAAGGTCGTGGTGATCGGTGCCGGCGTCTCCGGGATGAACGCGGCCGCGATCTCGCTGGGCATGCAGGCCGAAGTTCTCTTGCTGGACAGGAACATCGACAAGCTGCGCGAGGCCGACCGGATCTACCAGGGCCACCTGCAGACGGTGGCCTCCAGCGCGTACGAGGTCGAACGGGCCGTGCTCGATGCCGATCTGGTCATCGGAGCAGTGCTGGTGCCCGGGGCCAAGGCGCCGACCTTGATCAGCAACGATCTCGTGTCGCGGATGCGCCCGGGGAGCGTCCTGGTCGACATCGCCATTGACCAAGGCGGCTGCTTCGAGGACAGCCGGCCCACCACTCACGCCGAGCCGACCTACCGGGTGCACAACTCGGTCTTCTACTGCGTGGCCAACATGCCGGGGGCGGTGCCGCACACCTCCACGTACGCCCTGACCAACGTGACGCTGCCATACGCGCTGAGCCTGGCCGACCACGGCTGGCGCAACGCACTCCGCGCCGACCCCGCATTGGCTTTCGGTCTCAACACCTTCGACGGTGCGGTGACCTACGCTCCGGTCGCCCAGGCGCACGAGCTCGCGCACCGCGATCTCGCCGACGTCCTCGGCTGAGTCGGTCGACCCTTGGCTGCGGTGGCCCTCGATCTGGCCGGGCTCGTCTCGTCCTATCTCGACCACCTCAGCGTCGAGCGCGGGCTGTCCGGTCACACCATCGCCGCGTACCGTCGTGATCTTGCTCGTTACGTCGCTTTCCTGGCCGGGCTCGGGATCGAGGCGCCGGGCGCGGTGACCTCGGCCATGATCAATGAGTACGCGGTCACCCTGCGCAGCGCCGCGCTGGCGCCGGCCAGCATCGCCCGCGCAGTGGTCGCGGTCCGCAGCCTGCACCGTTTCGCCGTGGACGAGGGGGTGACGGCGGAGGACCCCGCTCGAGCCGTGCAACCACCGCGCCCGCCGAAGCGGCTGCCGAAGGCACTGAGCCTGGATCAAGTCCAGGCGATGCTGGCTGCCCCGGATCCGACGACCGAGCTGGGCGTCCGCGACGCCGCGTTGCTGGAACTGCTCTACGGCACGGGGGCCCGCGTGTCGGAGGCCACCCAGCTGGACGTTGACGACGTGTCGCGACTGCTCACGGTGCCCGCCGGCGACCCAACGCCGGGACTGCGGCTCTTCGGGAAGGGCGGCAAGGAGCGGATCGTGCCGCTCGGCTCCTATGCCCGCGCGGCACTGGACGCCTATCTGGTCCGGGCCCGGCCCGTGCTCTCGGCGCGCGGGACGTCGACGCCGGCCCTCTTCCTCAACGCGCGCGGGACCCGACTGTCGCGGCAGAGCGCGTGGCTGATCATCCAGGCGCACGCACGCCGGGCGGGCATCGCCGTCGACGTGTCACCGCACACCCTGCGGCACTCCTTCGCCACCCATCTGCTGGACGGCGGGGCCGACGTCCGCGTGGTGCAGGAGTTGCTCGGCCACGCGTCGGTGACCACGACGCAGATCTACACCCTGGTCACGGTGGACCACCTCCGTGAGGTCTACCTGACCTCGCACCCCCGCGCCGTCTGACCCCGCCTGTCCCGCCCGCGTACCCCGCCTCCCTCCCCGCCCCGCGTACCCCACTCCCTCCCCGGTCAGAAACTCACGTGTACTCGAGTTCCCTGCAGTCTGCACAGGTTGCAACCTGTGCAGAGTGCCGGCAACTCACGTACACATGAGTTTCTGCCAAGGGGTCGGGCGCGTGCGCCGGCTGTCGTCGGAGCGTTGCGTGCGCCCGTCCGGTAATACTCTCGAGGCGTGACCACCACAACCGCGTCAGCAGGGGTCCGGCGGCACCCGGGGCTGGGGATCGCGGCGATGATCATCGGGATCGTCGCGTTGGTCGGCACTCTGGGCGTGGTCGGGGTCGCGCTCATCCACTTGGTCCTCGGTGCCGGACTGGCCGTTTCGGGCTCAGTGGGCCTGCTCCCACCGCTCGGCGACCTCCGGCTGTCGGCCGCTTTGCCGGTCTACGCCATGGCGGTCGCGGTGGCCGCGGCGGTCGGCGGGATCGGGTTCGTCCTCGGCATCGCCGCGATGCTCACCCGCCGTGGACGCGGTGCGGGTGTCGCCGGCGCGGTCTGCGCTGCCGTGGTCCTCGTCGTCGCCGGCTACCTCACGACGCTCGGGTTCTGACGGGAGCCGATGCCCGCCGAAGGGGCCGCGCCGTACTAGAGTCCTCCGGGAAGCGATCAAGCAAGGCGAGGAGGCAGCCGTGGACGAGTCCCACGACGCGTCACCGACCCTGGTCGACCTGGAACCGGTGACGCCCGAGCTCACCGAGGAGCACCATCTGATCCCGGAACCGCCCGCTGAGCCCGTCATGGGGCCGACCGGCCGGCCCTGGCCCGACCTGCCCGAGCCCGAGCCGCTGTCCACCCACGGCCCGGCGATGATCATCGCGATGTGCAACCAGAAGGGCGGGGTGGGCAAGACCACCAGCACGATCAATCTGGGCGCGGCGCTCGCCGAGGTGGGCCGCAAGGTGCTGCTGGTCGATTTCGATCCGCAGGGCTCGTTGTCGGTGGGGCTGGGCTTCAATCCGCACACCCTGGAATACAGCATCTACAACCTGCTGCTCAGCCGGGAAACCTCGATCACCGACGTCGTCCACGCCACCGACGTCCCCGGGCTGGACATCCTGCCCAGCAACATCGATCTGTCGGCCGCGGAGGTGCAACTGGTCTCCGAGGTGGCCCGGGAGCAGACCCTGCTGCGGGTGCTGGAAAGGATCAAGGACCGTTACGACGTGATCTTGATCGACTGTGCGCCGTCGCTCGGTCTGTTGACCATCAACGCCCTGACCGCCGCCGACAAGGTGATCATGCCGCTGGAATGCGAGTTCTTCGCCCTGCGCGGCATCGCCTTGCTGGACGACACCATCAACAAGGTCCAGGACCGGCTCAACCCCCGGCTGGAGATCCTCGGCATCCTGGGCACCATGTACGACCCGCGTACTCTGCACAGCCGTGAGGTGCTGGAGCGGGTGGTCCAGGCCTTCGGCGAGCGGGTCTTCCACACCGTGATCAAGCGGACGGTGAAGTTTCCCGAGACGACCGTCGCCGGCGAGCCGATCACCACGTACGCGCCTGCCTCGCCGGGGGCCGAGGCCTATCGCAACCTGGCCCGCGAGGTGCTGGCCCGATGTCGCGCCGCATAAGCCTGCCCGGAGCGTCCGAGCTCTTCCGCGCTACCGGTGAGTCTGACGACGCCGCAGGCGGGCCGGACGCGGGCGGGCCGGGCGCGACGAGCGCCAGCGAGGACCGACCAGCGGGGGGTGTGGGGGGTCGTCCCCCCACACAACCGGGCGCGACGAGCGCCAGCGAGGACCGACCAGCGGGGGGTGTGGGGGGTCGTCCCCCCACACAACCGGGCGCGACGAGCGCCAGCGAGGACCGACCAGCGGGGGGTGTGGGGGGTCGTCCCCCCACACAACAGAGTTCCGGTCGGATCCGGCACGACGAGAAGATCACCGTGTACGTGAGCGTGGACGAGTTGCTCGCCCTGGAGCAGGCGCGGCTCACGCTGCGGGCCCAGCACGGAATGGCCGTCGATCGCGGCCGGATCGTCCGCGAGGCCATCGTGGCCGCGCTGGCCGACTTCGACGCCGAGGCCGGAGACTCCGAGTTGGTCCGCCGGCTGTCGCGGTCGTGACGTTCGACGCCGAACCGGAACGCGCCGCGGCGTTCAGTGTCCATCTCGACAACTTCGAGGGCCCGTTCGATCTGCTGCTGCAACTGATCTCCCGGCACAAGCTCGACATCACCGAGGTCTCGCTGTCCCAGGTGACCGATGAGTTCATCGGTCACATCAAGGCCGCCGGAACTGCGTGGGATCTCGATCAGACCAGCCAGTTCATCGTCGTGGCCGCCACCTTGCTCGACCTCAAGGCGGCCCGGCTGATTCCGTCGGGGGAGATCGACGATCCGGAGGATCTGGCCCTCCTGGAGGCTCGGGACCTGTTGTTCGCCCGGCTGTTGCAGTACCGCGCGTACAAGCACGTGGCGGCCTGGATCGCCCGGACGCTCGAAGAGCAGAGCCTGCGGTTTCCGCGCGACGTGGGCCTCGAGCCGCGGTTCGCGGCGCTGCTGCCGGAGGTGCGGATCGACCTGTCGCCGGAGCGGTTCGCCGCGCTCGCGGCCAAGGCGATGGCCCCGAAACAGGCCGATGTGCTGTCACTGGCCCATCTGCACGCGCCCGCCGTCAGCGTCCGTGAGCAGGCGTCCCTCATCGTTGACCGGCTTCGCCGGCAGCGCACGTTGACCTTCCGGGCGCTCACCGGCGATTCGCCGGACCTGGTCACCACCGTGGCCCGGTTCCTCGCCCTGCTCGAGCTGTTCCGCGAGGCGGCGGTGACCTTCGAGCAGCTCACGCCGCTGGGCGAGTTGACCATCCGGTGGACCGGCAGCGACGATGGCGAGCTGGACATCTCGCCGGAATTCGACGAACCGGCACCCACCGACGAAGGAACCCCGCATGACTGAGACCCTCAACCCCGAGGACGTAGGCGGTGCGGTCGAGGCGCTGCTGCTGATGGCGGTCGAGCCGATGACGGTGATCGACTTGGCTCAGGTGATCGGGGTGCCGGAGTCAGTGGTCGTCGAGTCGCTCGACGAGTTGGCGGCGTTCTACGACGAGACCGGCCGCGGCTTCGAACTGCGGCAGCTCGGCGGTGGCTGGCGCTACTACACCCGCGAGGTCCACGCCGAGCTGATCAGCCGGCACGTGCTGGAGGGGCAGCAGGCCAAGCTCTCCCAGGCGGCGCTGGAAACGCTGGCCGTGATCGCGTACAGCCAGCCGATCTCCCGGGGCCGCGTCTCGGCGGTCCGCGGGGTCAATGTCGACGGGGTGATCCGCACGCTGCTCGCCCGCGGACTGATCGAGGAGGCCGGTCACGACCGGGACTCCGGCGCGGTGGTGTTCGCGACCACGACGTACTTCTTGGAGCGACTCGGACTGCAGTCATTGCACGACCTGCCGGCGCTGGCGCCGCACCTCCCCGAAGTCGAAGAGCTGGAGGCCGAGCTGAGTGAGCTCGCCCAGTCTGAATCGACCACCGAACCGACCATCGAATCGACCGACCAGCCTGCTGAAGGGCCTGACCATGCCGAAATCTGACCAGCCGGAGAGTGGCGAAGGGATCCGCCTGCAGAAGGTGCTGGCCGGTGCCGGGCTGGCCTCCCGACGCGCGAGCGAAATCCTGATCAGCGAGGGCCGGGTCGAGGTGAACGGCAAGCTCGTGGTCGAGCAGGGGCTGCGCGTGGACCCCGAGCGCGACGTGATCCGAGTCGACGGCTCGCGCATTCCGCCGCCCCGGCGGCATCTGTATCTGGTGCTCAACAAGCCGCGGGGCGTGGTGTCGACGATGGACGATCCCGAGGGCCGCCGGACGCTGGCCGATCTGCTGGTCGGCAAGGTGCCGGGCCGCCGCTCGGCCAACGATCGGCTGTTCCATGTCGGTCGGTTGGACACCGAGACCGAGGGCCTGTTGATCTTGACCAACGACGGCGACTTCGGGCACCGGCTCGCGCACCCGTCGTACGAGGTGCCGAAGACCTACCTGGCCGAGGTCGAGGGCCTGATCAGCCCGCACACGCTCAAGCGGTTGCGCCAGGGAGTGACACTCGACGACGGTCCGGTCCGGCCGACCTCGGTCAAGGTGATCTCCTCGGCCGCCGAGAAGACTCTGGTCAAGATCACCTTGACCGAGGGCCGGAATCGCATCGTGCGCCGTACCATGGAGGCGGTCGGCCACCCCGTGCGCCGGCTGTCGCGGACCGGCATCGGTCCCGTACGGCTGGGCACTCTGAAGGTCGGGGAGTTCCGGGAGCTGACCCGCGACGAGCTCGGCGAGCTGTTGGATCTGACCAACAGCTGAGGTAGGGCACCTGGCTGGACGAGGAGGAACGTGGACCGGCGGATCTACGGGCTGGAGACCGAATACGGCGTGGCCTGTACCTCGGGCGGCACCAGGCGGCTTACCCCCGACGAGGTGGCGCGCTACCTGTTCCGTCGGGTCGTGACCTGGGGACGCAGCAGCAATGTCTTTCTGCGCAACGGATCCCGGATCTATCTCGACGTCGGCTCGCATCCGGAGTACGCGACCGCCGAGTGCGACGACCTCGTGCAGTTGATCAACCACGATCGCGCCGGCGAGCGGATCCTCGAAGACTTGATCATCGATGCCGAGCAGCGGTTGGCGAGCGAAGGCATCAGTGGCGACATCTATCTGTTCAAGAACAACACCGACAGCCACGGCAACTCCTACGGCTGCCACGAGAACTACTTGATCTCCCGGGTCGGGGACTTCTCCAAGATCACCGACGTGCTCGTGCCGTTCCTGGTGTCCCGGCAGCTGATCTGCGGAGCGGGCAAGGTGTTGCACACCGCCCGGGGTGCGGAGTACAGCGTCAGCCAGCGAGCCGAGCACATCTGGGAGAGTGTGTCGTCCGCGACCACCCGGAGTCGGCCCATCATCAACACCCGTGACGAACCGCATGCGGATCCGGAGCGGTATCGCCGGCTGCACGTCATCGTCGGCGATTCCAACATGAGTGAGACCACGACGCTGCTGAAGGTGGGCACCGCTGAGCTGGTCCTGCGGCTGATCGAGGCCGGAGTACCGATGCGCGACTTCACGCTGGAGAATCCGATCCGGGCGATCCGCGACATGAGCCGTGATCGCAGCGGTCAGGTCAAGGTGGCCCTGTCGAACGGCCGGCGGATCTCCGCGCTGGAGTTGCAGACCGAGTACTACGAGAAGGTCAACGAGTTCGTCCGGCGGGAGAACCTCGCCACCCCGGTCATCGATCGGGTGCTGGATCTGTGGGAGCGCACCCTGCGGGCGGTCGGCGAGGACAAGCTCGGGCTGGTCGACACCGAGATCGACTGGGCGATCAAGCTCCGGCTGCTCGACCGGTACGCGGCGAAACATCAGCTGAGCTTCGCCGACGCCCGGATCGCCCAGCTCGACCTGGCGTACCACGACATTCGGCGGGGACGGGGTATCTTCTCCATCCTCGAAACGCGGGGCCAGGCCGCGCGGGTGACCTCCGAACCGGCTATCTTCCGGGCGAAGGCGGTGCCACCGCAGACGACGCGGGCGAAGTTGCGCGGGGACTTCATCCGGGCGGCGCAGGAGGGACGCAACGACTACACCGTCGACTGGGTGCACCTGAAGCTGAACGACCAGGCGCAACGGACCGTGCTCTGCAAAGATCCCTTCCAACACACCGACGAGCGAGTCGATCGACTGATCGCGAGCATGCGGGGGGCATAGCCGGATTCCGGGTAGGGTGCTCCGGTGCATTCTTCTCGGATCAGCGCGTTTCGGATCAAGGGCTTCGTCGCCGTTGGTGTGAGCGCATCGTTGCTCGCACTCGGAGCCTGCGGCAAGGACGATCCCAACGCCTCGCCGACCGCCTCCCCGTCCGCGCCGGCCTCGTCGTCCAGCCCGACGGCGACGCCTAGCGCGACCCCGACTCCCAAGCCGATCAAGGCCTCTGACAATTTCGCTGACGTCGATGTCTCCGGCGCTTACGGGAAGGCGCCGAAGGTCTCGATCAAGGACCCATGGGGGATCGACAAGACCCGGACGAAGGTGTTGAAGGCCAACGATTCCGGGCCGACGATCAAGAAGGGCACGAGCGTCGAGCTGAACTACGCCGGGTACAACGGGCGTACCGGCAAGATGTTCGACGACTCCTACAGCCGCGGGACGACAGCAACCTTCAACCTGGACCAGGTGGTTCCCGGCTTCTCGAAGGGCCTGGTCGGACAGCACCAGGGCAGCCGCGTGGTCATTGCGATGCCCGGATCCGACGGTTACGACGGCAGCGGTGGCAACCCGCAGATCGAGGTCAACGTCGGCGATTCCCTGGTCTTCGTCGTCGACATCGTCGCCGTCCCGCTGAGTGGCCCAGAAGGCACCAAGCAGGAGCCCGAGGCCGGTCTGCCGGTGGTCTCGGACAAGGACGGCACGCCGGAGATCAGCGTTCCGAAGACCGACCCGCCGAAAGAGCTCAAGGTCGCGACGCTGATCAAGGGCGAGGGCAACAAGGTCACCGAATCCGATGCGCTCACCCTCAACTACCAGTGGGTGCGCTGGAGCGACGGCAAGCTGCTGGAGCAGACCTACGGCGACAAGGCCGCCGAGGTGCCGCTGTCCAGTCTGGTGCCGGGCGTGGTCAAGGGACTGACCGGTCAGACCGTGGGCAGCCGGGTCCTCCTCGTCATCCCGCCGGCGGAGAGCTACCCGGACGGCAACGCCAAGCCGTCACTCGCCCCGACCGACACCACGGTGATGGTCGTCGACCTCTTGTTCGCGGCGGCTCAGTAGTCGAGCAGGGCGGCGGCGTGCCGCCCACCCGCGGCCGCGGCGAGGAAGTAGCCCGGGTCGGCGTCCAACCCGCGCCCCATGCTGGACAGCCGGACGGGGGAGTCTCCAAGCGCCGGGCGGAGCCCGAGCAGGGACACCGTGACCAGGCGATGGGCGCTGAGCCCGGCCAGCGCGTCGTCCACCGGTCCGATCAGGTCGCGCACGTCGGCCGAGCCGTCAGCGGCGAAGTCGGGGACCGCGATGTCAGCCGGCCGCAGGGCCACCCGGCCGTACGCGGTGAGGCTGTGGTGGGAAACCCCGCGATGTCGATCGCGGCCGTCGGCCCCGGAGATCCGCAGCGATCCGACCGGTCGGCCGCCGAGGACCGCGGTCGCATTCACGGCCTCGCCGACCCCGACGCCGGAGAAGCCCCAGCGGGTTCCGGTGCCGAGATTGCCCGGCCCCTGGGTGAGGATGGCCAGGTCCGCTCCGAGGGCGAGCTTCGCGGCGAGCAGGCCGGAGTGCACGGTGACCGCTTCGAGGTCGCCGCCGAACGCCTGACCGACGGTCACCGTCGCGGCCAGCAGGCCGGCGTCGCGCAGGGCGGCCACCGAACGCGAGAAGGCCAGCGGAAGGGCGCCCTGGTCGCTCATCACATAGACCACCCGGGTGCCGGGTCGGTCATGGGCGATGGCCAGCAGGGATGGGGCCAGGGCCGAGTGCAGGTCGGCGACCAGCACCGGCATCCGGTCGAGGGAGTCGGCATCGGCCAGCAGCGCGTGATGGGGTGAGCCCTGCTCGTCGGCCCCGGCCACCATCGCCTGGAGAGGCAGATAGCGCGCCTTGACCAGATGCCCAGCCGGCTGCGGCGGCTGGGCGCCGATCCGGCCGTCCGGGCCGAGGACGGCGACGACCAGCGCATAGCCGCCCGTGCCCAGGCCGCGATCGAGCGCGGCGACGTTGAGCAGCACCCGGTCGCCGACGGCCGGCGACGCCATCAGATCGGTGTAGACCAGCGCTCGCACCTCGGCCGCGGTGTCCTGCCGGGTGGCGGCGATCTCGACGGCGCCGCGCCACTGGGCCCGGAGCGCCGTCACGGTGCCGTCGGCCCAGATCAGCATGGCCCGACCCTAGCCCGAACCGTCCAGGGCTCGTGGGGGATGGTCGCCGGATCGAACCAGGGGAGCACGTCCGCGAGGCTGGTGAACGGGCGCAGGCCCAGGGAGTCGCCGATCATCGCCAGGACGTCCGTCGGGCCGGTGCCCTGCTCGGACAGCTGGGCCAAGGTGACGGCGCCGTCCCGCTTGGCCAGCCGGCGACCGGCAGGGTTCAACGCGAGCGGTACGTGGGCGTAGGTCGCCGGTTCCGCGCCGAGGATGGCCGCCAGGTAGGCCTGATTGAGGGCGGCCGGCAGCAGATCGTCGCCCCGGACCACTTGATCCACGCCGACGGCTGCATCGTCGACGACCACCGCCAGGTTGTAGGCGGCCACGCCGTCGTTGCGCCGGACCACGAAGTCCTCGACGACGCCCGAGACCCGTCCGTGCAGCACGTCGTGAACCGTCTGCCGCGCGTGGTCGGCCCGCAGTCGCAGGGCGGGCGACCGGGTCCGTCGAAGGCTGACCCGCTCGGCTTCGGTCAACCGCCGACAGGTGCCCGGGTAGTGCCCGGCGACGCCGTGCGGGGCCGACCCGGCTTCGGCGATCTCTCGCCGGGTGCAGAAGCATTCGTAGGTCAGATCGGCGATGCGGCCCAACGCTTCGGCGTAGGCGTCCTGGCGGAGCGACTGCACGATCGGCGTGCCGTCGAAGGTCACGCCGATCGCCGCCAGATCGGTCCGCTGGCGCGCAGCCAGCCCGGGTCGCACGCGGGCGGCGTCAAGGTCCTCGATCCGCAACAAGAACTGCCGTCCCGTCGACCGGGCGAAGAGCCAGGCCAATACCGCCGTCCGGAGGTTGCCCAGGTGCAGATCGCCGGTGGGGCTCGGCGCAAAGCGGCCGGCGCCCGCAGATCTGGTCCGGCTGCGGTCCGCCGAAAGGTCCCCGTTCACCCGCCACCTCCCTGATAGCGTGCTCACCGACGCACAGGTGAGGAAGTAGAGCACGAATGGCACCGCGCAAGACCGAGAGGATTCTCAACCTCACCATCTGCCTGCTGGTGTCGGGCCGCTATCTTCCCAAGAGCCAGATCCGCGAAGCCGTCGAGGGTTACCACAACCTCACTGACGCGGCCTTCGAGCGCACCTTCGAGCGGGACAAGGACGAGCTTCGCTCCCTGGGTGTGCCCATCGAGGTCGGCAGCTACGATCCGCTGTTCGACGACGAGCCCGGCTACCGGATCCTGTCGAGCGAGTTCGAGCTGCCGGCCATCGAGCTGGATGCCGAGGAGGCGTCGGTGGTCGGGGTGGCGGCCCGGGTGTGGCAGCACGCCAGCATGGCTGCGTCGACGATGAGCGCCATCGCCAAGTTGCGGGCGGCCGGAGTCGAGCCGGACACGTCCCAACTCGCCTCCCTCGAACCGTCGGTGCAGGCCACGGAGTTGGCGTTCGAACCGCTGTGGAACGCGGTGCTGGACCGCACCCGGATGAGCTTCACCTACCGCGACGGCCGCCTCCGGACGCTCGAGCCGTGGGGGCTGACTGCCTCCAAGGGCCGGTGGTACGTCATCGGCCGCGACGTCGATCGGGCCGCGACCCGGATGTTCAAACTGTCCCGGATCGCCGATCTGCCGAAGCGCCTGTCCCGGCCAGGCGCGTACGCGGTGCCCGCCGATCTCGATCTCCGCAGCCTGGCCCGGTCGCTCACCCCGCGCGAGCCGACGGCCGAGACGCTCCTGGCGGTGCGCAGCGGTCGGGCGCCGGCGCTCCGCCGACGCGGTGAACCGGCGACCACCGACCGCGCGTTACCCAGCGGCTTCGAGGTCATCACCGTCGGCTACGGCGACCTCTACGCCGCCGCCGAGGAGATCACCCAGCACGCCGCGGACGTCGTGGTCCTCGCGCCGGTCGAGCTCCGGGACCTGGTGATCAGCGGTCTGCGGGCGGTCGCGGGTCAGGCGGCCACGGCATGACCTCCCAGGCGCAGGTCCGCCGGTTGCTCAGCCTGGTGCCGTATCTGCGCGAGCACGACGGCATCGCCATGGCCGAGGTTGCGGCGGCCTTCGGCATTACCGTCAAAACGCTCCGCGAGGATCTCAGTGTGTTGTGGATGTGCGGCATGCCCGGCCTGACGCCGGGCGACCTGATCGACATCGACATGGATGCGGTCGACGGCGAAGGCGTCATCCATCTCAGCAACGCCGACTATCTGACCCGCCCGTTGCGGCTCGCGGCCGATGAGGCCCTGGCCCTGGTCCTCGCGCTCCGCACCCTCCGAGAGATCGCCGGACCAGGCAAACGGGAGGCGGTCGATCGGGCCCTGAAGAAGCTCGAAGCCGCCGCCGGCGATTTGGCCCACGCCGACCAGGCGAGCGTGGCCGTCACCGCCGCGCGCGACGACATCCAGGCCCGGGTCAACGACGGCCTGCAGCGGCGTAAGCGCCTCGATCTGACCTACGACGTGGCCACCCGGGCCGAAACCACCAACCGGCTGGTCGATCCGCTGCGGGTCTTCGTGCTCGAGGGTTACGGCTACCTCGAGGCGTGGTGCTATTCGGCGGAGGCACTGCGTACCTTCCGGCTCGACCGGATCGTGGCCGTCGAGGTGACTGATACCGAGGTCGCCAACCACGAGGACGTGCAACTCAAGGACCTGTCCACCGGCTGGTTCGAGGCGCTGCACGACGCGCCGCTGGTCAGCCTCGAGTTGCAGCCGTGGGCGGCCTGGGTGGCCGAGTACTACCCGACCGAGTCGATGCAGCGCCACGACGACGGTCGGCTGACCATCGCCGTCCGGGTCACCGATCCGGCCTGGCTGCGCAATCTGCTGCTGCGGCTACGAGGCAGTGCGACGGTGCTGGCGCCCGTCGGCGCCGGCGACTCGGCCGCCGAGGCCGCACAGGAGGCCCTGGACCAATACGGGGCACTAGGGTGGGCGTCGTGATGTGGGTGCTGATCTTCGGCGGGATCGCCGTAGCCGGGTTGATCATGCTCGTCTCGTACGGGATCTGGCTGGCCCACAAGGCCTCCGACGTGATGAGTGAGCTCCATGTGCTGAGTGAGCGCTCGGGCCAGTTCCTGGAGCTGGCGGCCCAGATCCAGGTGCCGGATCGCGGCTTCGACCCATCCGATCGGGGCTTCGACATCGAACCCCAGGAGCGCTCGGCGAGCACTCAGCTCGATCAGCTACCCGCGACATAGGATGACGACATGATTCCGTTGGTACTAGGGCTCGGTGTTCCTGAGCTGTTGATCATTCTCGCCGTGGTCCTGCTGTTGTTCGGTGGCTCACGACTCGCGGGACTGGGGAAGAGCTCTGGTCGCGCCTTGCGGGAATTCAAGGAAGAGACCAAGAGCCTCAAGCCGGACGAGAATCCGCCCCCGGCGACCGGCGGCCAGGTCCCGCCGCCCCCCGCGTCGGAATTTTCGGCGCCGCCGCCGAGTAACCTTGCCGATCCGGACGATCCCGAACCTCCGCAACGGCCACTGAGCTGACGGAAGCCTCGCCGTGTCTTTGTCCATCAAGGGCCGGCCGATCCGCTTCAGCCTGAAGTGGCTCAAGCCGCCGCCCGCCCCGCCGGACGGCTCGATGACGCTCTTCGAGCATCTTCGTGAGCTGCGCTATCGGCTGGTCGTCTCGGCGGTCTTCATCATTGCCGGCACGATCGTCGCCTGGTACTTCCAGGAACAGCTCGTCGGGATCCTCAAGGCGCCGTACGAGCAGGGCGTGGGCGCGCTCAAGATCAAGAACCCGGACGCCGACATTTCTCTGGTCAACGACACGCTGACCTCGCCGCTCACCCTGGCCATCAAGGTCGCGGTGCTGACGGGGGCATTGGGCACGGCGCCGGTCTGGCTCTATCAGGTCTGGGCCTTCGTGGTGCCCGGCCTGCTGGCCAAGGAGAAGAAGTGGGCGCTGATCTTCATCGGCCTCGCCACGCCGATGTTCGCCGGCGGTGTCTTCGTGGCTTACACCGTGATGCCCAAGGGCATCATGGTGCTGCTCAGTTTCACCCAGGCGGGGGTCAGCAACCTGCTGAACATCAACTCCTACCTGTCGTTCCTGTTGCGGGCGATGGTGGTCTTCGGGATCGCCTTCGTCATCCCGCTGATCGTGTTGATGTTGAACATCGTCGGGGTGATCAAGGCCAACCAGCTGTCGAAGTACCGCACCCTGGTGATCTTCGGGACGTTCGTCTTCGGGGCCGTGGCGACACCGTCGACCGACCCGTTCTCGATGCTGGCCCTGGCCGCGCCGATGTCGATCCTGTTCCTGGCCACTGAGGTGCTCGCCCACATCTTTGACCGTCGCAAGGCCCGACGCGCGGCGGCGGCCGGCTCGGATGTGATGGTGGCCGGCAGTGTCGAGAACGACAAGGCGCTGCAGCAGCTGAGCGACGGGGACGGAACGGCGGAGGCGTGAACCGGCAGATCCGACTGGTGGTCAACCCGTCGTCGGGGAAAGGTCGCGCCCTGGAGTTGCTGCCGCAGGTCGCGGGCACCCTCCGCGACGGCGGGGACGAGCTCGATGTGCTGCTCAGCCGAGACTTCACCGAGGCCCGGGAGATGACCGAGGCTGCCGTAGCCGACGGGGTCGACGTGCTGGCGGTGATGGGGGGCGACGGCATGATGCACCTCGGCGTCAACACCTCGGCGCGGGCCCACCTGGAAACCGGCAGTCGGACCACGCTGGGCCTCATCCCGGCCGGCACCGGAAATGACCTGTGCCGGGGGATCGGCCTCGATCCCGACGACGCGGTCGCCGCCGCGGCAGTGATCGCGGCCGGTTACACCAGGGCCATCGACCTGGCCCGGGTCGGGAAACACTACGTGGCGGCCGTGCTGGCGACGGGATTCGACGCCCTGGTCAACCGCCGGGCCAACGAGATGGCCTGGCCGCGCGGCTCGACGCGCTACACGATCGCGGCGCTCGCCGAGCTCCGGGTGTTCTCGCCGCTGCAGTACCGGTTGACCTTGGACGGTGTGGTCCGCGAGCTCGAAGCGATGATCGTCGCGGTCGGCAACACCGCTTCCTATGGCGGCGGCATGCAGATCTGTCTGAACGCCGATCCGTACGACGGACTGCTCGACGTGACGATCATCCATCCGGTCGGGCGGATGAAGCTGCTGCGGCTCCTGCCGTTGATGTACTCGGGCAAGTTCGCCCGCGATGCCTGCGTCGAGCAGGTCCGGGTCCGCGAGATCACCGTCGAAGGACCAGGGCTGGTCGGTTTCGGCGACGGCGAGATGCTGGGCGCCACCCCGCTGACGGCCACCGCGATGCCGCGGGCGCTGCCGGTGTTCGTGCCCCGGGTCGGGACCCATCCGGCGTGAGTGATCCGAGCCCGGCCGAGGCGTACGCCCGATTTCGCAGCAATCAGGCGACGCCGCTGCTGGTCGACTTCGCCGACGGCTACGACTTCGCCTTCGATGACTATCAGCGGCAGGCCTGTGCCCACGTCGAGGCCGGATCCGGCGTGCTGGTGGCGGCCCCGACCGGCGCCGGCAAGACGATCGTCGGTGAGTTCGCGGTCTTCCTCGCCTTGCAGCAGGGCCGGAAATGCTTCTACACCACCCCGATCAAAGCCCTGTCGAATCAGAAGTACGCCGACCTGGTCCGCCGACACGGCCCCGACCAGGTCGGGCTGCTGACCGGCGACTCCTCGATCAACTCCGAGGCGCCGGTGGTCGTGATGACGACCGAGGTGTTGCGCAACATGATCTACGCGCGTTCGGCCACCTTGACCAATCTCGGCTATGTGGTGATGGACGAGGTGCACTACCTCGCTGACCGGTTCCGCGGCGCGGTCTGGGAGGAAGTGATCATCGGCCTGGCGGAGTCGATTCAGGTCGTGGCGCTGTCGGCGACGGTGAGCAATGCCGAGGAGTTCGGCGAATGGCTCTCCGAGGTCCGCGGTGAGATGGCCGTCGTGGTCTCCGAACGTCGCCCGGTCCCGCTCTTCCAGCACGTGCTCGTCGGCCAGACGATCTACGATCTGTTCGGGGATGCCGAGTCCGGACGGCCCGAGGTCAACCCCAAACTGGTCCGCGTGGCCCGCGACGAATCGCGCTACGTCCGCGACGACTCCCGCCGGCCGCGCGGACGAACCGGCAAGGGCAAGCGGACGGTCAGTTACGGCAGCGGGTCCTACGGCGGGGCCGCCACCCGGACCTCGGCCGACGGTCGGCGACCGCGGTCACTGTCCGGGGCGAGCCGCGCCGAGATGGTCGGACTGCTCGACGCCGAGGCCCTGCTGCCGGCGATCGTCTTCATCTTCTCCCGCGTCGGCTGCGATGCCGCAGTCCGTCAACTGCTCACCTCGGGTGTCCGCTTGACGAATTCGGCGGAGCAGCAGGCGATCTCGGCGATCCTGTCCCGGCACGTCGCCGGGCTGTCTGATGCCGACCTCCGCGCGCTCGACTATGCCCGGTTCGCCGAGGCGCTCATTCGCGGCATCGCGGCCCACCACGCGGGCATGCTGCCGGCCTTCAAGGAATGCGTCGAGGAAGCCTTCGTCAACGGTCTGATCAAGGTGGTCTTCGC
The DNA here is from genome assembly GCA_963731295.1 of uncultured Actinomycetota bacterium. Lineage (GTDB taxonomy): Bacteria > Actinomycetota > Actinomycetes > Propionibacteriales > Propionibacteriaceae > Microlunatus. The sequence continues at coordinate 510,220 of CAVSUP010000001.1, read as the reverse complement.
GACCGAGACGTTGGCCCTCGGCATCAACATGCCGGCCCGTTCCGTCGTCTTGGAGAAGCTGGTCAAGTACAACGGCGAGATCCACGCCGACATCACGCCGGGGGAGTTCACCCAGCTGACCGGTCGGGCCGGTCGGCGCGGCATCGATGTCGAGGGCCACGCCGTGGTCCTGTGGCAGCCGGGGCTCGACCCGCGAGCGGTCGCCGGGCTCGCGTCCCGGCGTACCTATCCGTTGCGGTCCTCGTTCGCCCCGACCTACAACATGGCGGTCAATCTGGTGTCCAGCGTCGGCCGGGACCGGGCCCGCGCGTTGCTGGAGCAGTCCTTCGCGCAGTTCCAGTCCGACCGTTCGGTGGTCGGGGTGGCGCGTACGGTGGCCCGCAATGCGGAGGGCATCGACGGCTACTGGGAGTCGGCTGCGTGCGACCGCGGCGACTTCGTCGCGTACGCGCGGTTGCGGGCCGAGATCGCTGCCCTGGAAGCCGAAGCCGCCCGGGAGCGGCGGACCGACAAGCGGGCCGAGGCACTGCAGACGTTGTTGATCTTGAAGCCCGGGGACATCGTCCGGGTGCCGAGCGGCCGGAGCCAGGGCTGGGCGGTGATCATCGATCCGGGGAACCGGAATGATCATGAAGCGCCCCGGCCGCTGGTGCTGACCGAGGACCGGCAGGTCAAGCGCCTGTCGCTGGCCGACTTCCCGGATCCACCGGCCGTTGCGGGCCGGATGAAGATCGGCAAACAGTTCAGTCCGAAGGATGCGGCATCGCGCCGCAACCTGGCTTCGGCCTTCCGGTCCAAACTCGCCGAGATCGATCTCAGCGCGCCGCGCTATCGCAAGCCCGGAGTTGATCATGAGCTCAGCGTGCGGATCGAGGATCGGCGGGCCGAGCTCCGGTCGCACCCCTGCCACACCTGCCCCGACCGGGAAACCCATGCCCGGTGGGCCGAACGGGCCATCAAGCTGGAGGCCGAGACCGCCCGGTTGCAGTCCCGGGTCGCGACCCGGACCAACACTATCGCCACGCACTTCGACAAGATCTGCCTGGTGCTGGAGTCGCTCGGCTACCTGTCCGGCGACGTGGTCACCCCGCCGGGCCGGATGCTGGCCCGGATCTACGCCGAGCTCGACCTGGTGGCCGCGGAATGCGTCCGGGCCGGAGTCCTCGATGGGCTGACCGCTCCGCAGCTGGCCGCCGTGCTGGCCGCCTTCGTCTTCGAGGCCCGGCGCAGCGATGACGGCGCCCGGCGGCCGCGGATGCCGGACGCGGCGACCAGTGACGCGATGACCCAGGTCCGGCGGATCTGGCGCGAGGTCTCGCTGATCGAACGCGACACCCGGCTGGAGCGCGGCTCCGAGCCCGACATCGGTTTCAGCGAGGTCGCGTACGGCTGGGCCGCCGGTCGCTCGCTGGCCGCCGTGCTGGTCGACACCGAGCTGACCGCCGGAGACTTCGTCCGCTGGGTGCGCCAGGTCACCGATTTCGCCGGGCAGATCGCCGACGCGGCCGGCCCGGGGCGCCTCCGCGAGACCGCCCGAGCCTTGATGCGGGCGATGCGGCGCGGCGTCGTGACCTACTCACCCGACGAAGACTGAGGCCGAGCCCCGTCGTACCCCGGCTCTGTCGGAAACTCACGTGTACGCGAGTTGCTGACGGTCTGCACACGTTGCAACCTGTGCAGAGTGAGCGAAACTCACGTACACGTGAGTTTCCGACAGCGGCCGGCGCGCGTCAGGAGGCCTGACTGACCGTCGACATGTTGAAGTCCGGGACCCGGATCGGCGGCATCACGGTGCGATTGAAGAAGTCGTTCCACTCCCGGCAGAGGGTCTCCTGGGGCACGCCGACCTCGGTGATCCGACCCAGCAACTCCACCGGGGACTCGTTGAAGCGGAAGTTGTTCACCGCTCCGACCACCTGGCCGTGCTCGATGAGATAGACACCGTCGCGGGTCAGCCCGGTCAGCAGCAGTCGCTCGGGGTCCACGTCGCGGATGTACCACAGGCAGGTGAGCAGCAGCCCGCGTTCGGTGCGGGCGATCATCTCCTCCAGGGAGGCGGTGCCGCCGGCGTCCATGATCAGGTTGTCCGGCGGCGGGGTCGGCGTGAGGCCGGTCCGCGCGGCCTGGGCGCGATTGCGGATCAGCTCCCGCAGCACACCGTCTTCGATCCAGACGGTCCGGTCTATCGGCAGTCCGCCGTCGAAGGCCCATGAGGTCCCGTCCGAGGTGAACGCCGTCTCCACGAACGGGATGGTCTCCAGCCCCGGATAGGCCGGATCCGACCACAGGCTGATCGGCAGCTCGGCCAGCTGCTCGCCGATCCGGGTCTGGCCGTCGGGGCGGGCGAACACGTTGCGCCCTTCTTCGGCGTCCCGGGCGGTCGCGGTCCAGTACATGTAGACCAGCAGGTCCGCGACGGCACCGGGTGGCAGCAGGGTCTCGTACCGGCCCGGTGGCAGATCGATCCGGTGCGCGGCCCAGCGCAGCCGATCGCTGAGTCCGGCGTGCAGGGCCGCCACATCGACGTCGCTGAAGTCCCGGGTCGCCCGACCGGTCCAGGCCGAGGCGGACAGGTCCGCGGCCTTGGCGTTCAGCTCGAAGCGGCCGGTCGGCTGGACGCCGCGCCGGCGCAGGCCGGTGGTGCTCCCGAGATAGCTGGTCCTGACGCCCAGCTCGGCGAAACCGAAGAGCAGCTGGCCGTCGCGGCGGGCGCGCTCGAAGGCAAGGCCGAGCGCTCCGGCCACCGCCGACAGCACTTCGATGCCGGTCTCGTCCGGTGCGGCCGACCAGTCGTCGGCGTGGGAATAGTCGGCGACCAGCTTGGCCGCGTCCTCGGCCGGCGTACCGCTGCGGGCGATCCGTTCGGCTTCGGCGACGACCTCACCGATGGCGCCCGCATCGCCGAGCTCCTGACTGACGGTGCCAGCGGCGGTGCCGCCCTCGACCTCAGCGATCGCGGTGACGGTCAGGGTGACGCTGCGCATCTCCCCGTTCGTGGTCAGGGCGTTGTTGGCCCAGCGCAGGTTGGCCTCGGTGTGCTGGGTGACGACGACCACCGACGGCAGGGTGGCCAGCTGCAGGGCGGCCTCGACCAGCTGCTGCGGCGCGGACGCGCCGGGTAGGTCCAGCACGGACGTGCTCACTGGTCTGCTCCCTCGGCTTGGGTGTTGAGCACGTTGACGCCCCGGAACAGCGCGGAGGGACAGCCGTGCGACACCGGCGCCACCTGGCCGGGCTGGCCTTTGCCACAGTTGAAGGCGCCACCCAGCTGGTAGGTATCCGGATTGCCGACCGCCTCCATCGAGCGCCAGAAATCGGTCGTCGTGGCCTGGTACGCGACATCCTTCAGCTGGCCGTCCAGCCGGCCGTTGGTGATCTTGAAGAACCGCTGACCGGTGAACTGGAAGTTGTAGCGCTGCATGTCGATCGACCAGGACTTGTCGCCGACGATGTAGATGCCGTCGTCGACCCGGGCGATCAGCTCGTCGGTCGAGGGACCGTCAGCCGCAGCGCGCAGCGAGACGTTGGGCATCCGTTGCATCGGGATGTGGCCGGGGGAGTCCGCGTACGCGCAGCCGTTCGATCGGCCCAGGCCCTTCTCCGCGGCCATCTGCCGGTTCAACTGGTAGCCGACCAGGACACCGTCGCGGATCAGGTCGAACTCCTGCTGACCGACGCCTTCGTCGTCGTAGCCGATGGTGGCCAGGCCGTGATCGACCAGCCGATCACCGGTCACGTTCATCACCGGACTGCCGTACTGCAGCGTTCCCAGCTGGTCGTAGGTGGCGAACGAGGTGCCCGCGTACGCCGCCTCGTAGCCGAGGGCGCGGTCCAGCTCGGTGGCGTGCCCGATGGATTCGTGGATGGTCAGGAACAGGTTGCTCGGGTGGATGACCAGGTCGTAGTGACCCGCTTCGACTGACGGGGCGGCGACCTGCTCGGCCAGCAGGCCGCCCATCTCGGCCACCTCGGCGTCGAAGTCCCAGCCGGTCCCGGTCAGGTACTCCCAGCCGCGCCCGGCCGGCGGGGCGGTGGTCCGCATAGTGGCGAAACCATGATCCCCGACGCTGGCGGCGGTCAGCTGGGTCTGGATCCGGAGTCGTTGCTGGGTCGTGCTGGTGCCGGCGAGATTGGCGAAGAACTTGTTCTCCTGCACGTAGGCCAACAGCGCATTGGCGTAGCTGACCCCCGGTTCGGCCAGCAGGACCTCGTTCAGCTCGAGCAGCCGACCGGTCTTGTCGGACTCGTCGACATCGAAGGGATTGATCTCGTACGCGGACACCCAGGTCGCATCGGGGTAGGGCTGCTCGTCGGTCAGCTCGACCGACACCGGGGTCAACGGTCGCGACACCTTGGCGGTCGCCACCGCCCGATCAACCAGCCGGGCGGCCGAGTCGCTGGTCAGCACGATGTCCGCAGCGAAGCCCCAGACGCCGTCGTGCACGACCCGGACCGACAGTCCGAGCACCTGGCGGTCGGCACTCGATTCGACCCCGTGGTCCCGGAAGCTCCGCTGGGCCTCCCGCAACCGCTCGACCCGGAACTCGGCATGACGGCAACCGAGATCGGCGGCCCGGGACAGCGCCGCGTCCGCCAGGGCGGACAACGGCAGGGCGAGAAACGCATGGTCGAGGTCGGGCACTTCATCACACTATGCGACGCCCGGCGTTCAGGTGCTCGGGCCGCGAGTCGGCTATGCGGTCACGCGCTTGGCCGGCTCAGGGCCAGATTCCATGGGGACGGGTGGATGTGACGGTCGTAGAGCGGGTGCTCGAAATCGTGGGCGACGAAAATCTGATCGTTCCACGCGGCCGGGATCCGCCGCTTGTGGGCCAGCCCGTTGATCGGCGCGATCTTTCGGTTGGGGTGGGCCTGGTTGTATTCGGCCACCGCCGCCAACTCCCCGGTGAACGCCGAGTGCAGTTCCCAGTCGTCGCCGATGACGTCGTCGAGATAGCAGAGCACCCGCGGCAGCCGAAGACCGGATTCGACGTCGAGCAGGGCGAAGGAGTGCGCGGTCGAGGAGTAGTAGTCGAGATCGAAGCTGATGAAGCCGATCGGGGCGAAGCCGCCTTCGGCCACGAACGCGGGGACGGTCTCCCGGACGTCGCCCAGGACCAGGCGAGCGGACCGCAACCGGGAGCGGAGTCGTTCGACATCCATCTCGAAGAAGCCCGGCTGCCAGACGTACGGCAGGTCCCGGTAGTCCAGGGGCTCGGGCATGCCGCCGCCGGCGTCGAACCCGTAGACGTCGATCCGGACACCCGTGCTGGCCGTGACCTCCGCGGCCAACTGCTCCATCGTCACCAGGCCGTTGCCGCCGGCCACCCCGAGCTCGATGGCGGAGATCGCCTCGAGTCCGAGGGCGGACGCCTGAACGGCTGCCTGCTGTAGGCCATAGCCGTAGTGGGGCCGGTCGACGGCATCCCAGGCCAGTTTGGCGTTGAACGAAGCCAGTGGTGATCGGCGCTGCACGAACCGGACGAATAGTCGGGGCTCGAGCACCGCAGCCAGCAGACCGCTGAGTCTTATCGCACTGGGTTTCATCATGCTGGGTTTCCTCAAGCTCCGTCAAAAGGCTGATATCGTCGCCTCACCATAACAAATTTAGTCAGAGTGGATCCTCCTATGCACCTCGGTTTGAGACGACGCGCCAAAGATGCCGTCGATGCCACGTATCTGAGTGTGATCGACCGGCACGATCTGCCCCCGTTCAGCTTGCGGCAGCACGTCGGTCCGTCCGAGGAATACGAAAAGACTCCGGCGGAGTACGTCGCCTACTTCAAGCTCTTGTGCAATCTGGAGATGACTGAATCCGTTCTCGACATCGGCTGTGGCACGGGACGATTCGCGCAGTATCTGTGCGGCCGTCCGAGCTTCTTCGCCGGCCGGTACCGGGGCTTCGACGTCGATGAACGCGCGGTCCGGTGGGCTCAGCGCCACGTCGCCGAACCGGGCCGAGACGTGCAGTTCAGCCACGTCGACGTCGCCAACGGCCACTACAACCCGGCGGGGGCGCAGGCTCCGGAATCGCTGCGTTTTCCCTACCCGGACAGCGATTTTGACTTCGCCTTCGCGATGTCGGTCTTCACCCATCTGCTGCGCCCGGCGACAGCCAACTACCTGCGGGAGGTGGCCCGGGTGCTGCGGCCCGGCGGTCGGGCACTGCTGTCGTTCGTGTTTGCCGACCCGGCTCAGGACGCACTCGACCCGATCGCCGCCGACCGGCTCTACGAGGGGGTCCTGGTGGCGAACAACATTCATGACCCGGCCTCCCGTATTCAACTTCATGCCGTCGACGGAATTCGGACGGTCACCCCGGATGCGCCGGAAATAGTCACCTTTTACGAAGAAGAAGACGTCCGAAAGATCGTCAATGACTGCGGCTTGGACATTCTTGATCTCCACCGTGGCTCGTGGGGTCGCGCTGGTGGTGGGCCGGCTTTCCAGGATTTGTTGATCCTGCACAAGCCGTAGAGACGACAGCTGGTCGCTCGGCTAACCGTGCGGCATGGCTCACCTTTCCGTGGGATAGATCAGGGCGAGGGATATTCGTTGTTGCCGGGTTGGCTACCGGTCAGATTGGTCAATCCGCTGCCGTCGAGGCGGATGGCGAACACGTCGAACTTGGATCCTCCCGGCGGGATCCGATGCACATACATCGTTCGGCCGTCTGCGCTGTACTGAGGGCGGCTGGTGATGCCGTCATCGCCGACCAGCCGTCGGATGACCCCGTCGGCCGACCGCAGCCGCACGTCCCAGACCCCGGCCACGCCGCCACTCAGGTTGCTCAGCCACGCCAGTTGGCCGCCGTCGGGTGAATACATCGGGTCATAGTCCGGCACCCGGTCGTTGGTGAGCCGCTTCGCCGTTCCCCCGGCCACCGGCACCTCGTAGACCTCGTAGGACTTCGGGGTGCAGATGGCTCCCGGGCAGCCGATGAAGACGATCTGTTTCCCGTCGGGGGTGAACGCCGGATCGATGTTGGTGCCGGGACGGTCGGTCACGGCCCGCGGCTGCTGACCCAGCCGGTCGGTGACGAAGATCTGCGCGTTGGTCCGCCGCCCACCGACCATCACCAGCGAGTCGCCGTCCGGTGACCACTCGGCGTGACCGAAGAGTCCCCAATCGTCGAGGCCCTGAGGTCTCAACTCGACGGCGCCCGATCCGTCGGAGCCGACCGCCCACAGGCTCGCCTGGGCCGGATCGCGATCGTGAACGCCGGCCGGCGACCGGCTGAACAGGATGGTCCGGCGGTCAGGGCTGATCCTCGGCGACCAGGAATCCCACGCCGGGTCGTCGGTGAGCCGGCGGACGTCCGACCCGCTCGTCGTCATCGAGAAGAGCTCGAAGGTGCCGGTGCGGTCGGAATTGAAGGCGAGGCGGGAGCCGGGCATCGGCTCCGCGGCGGGGAGTTGGGTCGGTGCCTGCCACGCGCTGGATTGCCGCTGGGTCGTCGGCCCGCCGTTCTGGCAGCCGGCCAGCGCCGCCGAGCCGATCAGGGCCACGAGCGTCAGAGCAGCGACCACCAGCATTTTCACGACACCAGGTCGTCGGTGTGGCTCCGAGACCACCCAGCCGATGGCCTGAGCCAACGCCCGACCCGTCGCGTCGACGTCGAAGTCACTCACCCGGCGCCGGCCGCGGTCGATGAGTTGAGCCCGGCGGGATGGGTCGAGGAGAACGGTGACCAGGCCGGGCCGGACCGCCCCCGGCTCACCCGGATCGACGAGAACGGCCGCGTCGCCGCAGATTTCCGGGACCGCGGTCAGGCTCGAGGCCAGGACCGGGGTGTCGCGGGCCATCGCCTCCAGCGGCGGCAGCCCGAATCCTTCGAACGCCGACAGATAGACCAGCGCAGCGGCGTCGGTGAGCAGCACCTCCCGCTCGGCGTCGCTCACCCGATCCAGCAGGACGATCTCGCCCGGTTCGGCGTCCGCTGCCGCGCGCGCCTCGGCATCGCTGCCGAACCACGGGCGACCGGCGATCACGAACTGATGTTCGGCGAGTCGGTCGTCGGCGGCCCGGGCCGCCCGGAACTCGGTGATGGCCAGGGCCACGTTCTTGCGCGGATGCAGATTGCCCAGATAGAGCAGGTAGGGAGCGCGTACGCCGCGCGCGGTCAGCGCGTCCCGTGCCGCCGGTTCCGGGTGACGCGGAGGATCGATGCTGAGCGGGATGACCGCGACCTTCTCCGGCGCCAGACCGTAGGCGGCCATCAGATCCGTCCGGCTGAACTCGCTGACCGTGAGCACCATCGCCGCCCGGTTGACCTGTCGCCGCACGAGCGTCCGGAGCCGGAACCGGGTGACGGGCGGGTAGGCGTCCGGTACGCGCAGGAACGACAGGTCCGGGACCAGGAGAGCCACCGGAAACGGGGACCACAGGGGCGCGTGGGTGAGACTGATCACGACGTCGGGCCGCTGGCCGCGGCGGACCAGGGAGGCCAGCCAGAGCGGCACGGTAGCCGCGAAGTGCCGGATCCCCGCGTGCCGCAGGGTCTGGTCGATGCTGAAGCCCTGGCCCCCGCGTACGCACTCGGGCAGTTCGGCTCCCGCCGCTGCGAGCACGAGAACCTGATCCTCGGGACCCATGAGCTGCCTCAGCCCGCGCAGCAGTGCGCGGGTGGCGGTCTCATCGCCGCCGAGCTGGGAGCCGATGCTGGTGGCGTCGATGGCCACGATCATGGTCGGGCCGCAGTTCGCTCGGCCCGACGCGGGCGGATGTCGAGGGGATGGCTGGCCAGCTTGACGGTGGATCCGGCCGGGATGTCCTCGGTGACCACGACCAGCGTCCCGAGGACCGAACCGCTGCCGATCGAGACCGGGCCGAAGACGCGCGCGCCGTCGAGCAGCCACACGTCGTCGCCGATCACCGCGCTGCCCGGCCGGTCGGGCTGACCACTGCCGCCGATCCGGACCAGCCCCATGATCTTGCACTGCGCACCGACGACCACGGTGCTGGCGATCGCCACGCCCACGGGGTGCGGCATCACCACCCCGGGCCCGACCACCGCCCCCGGCGCGAGATCAGCGCCGAAGATCACCAGGTTGGCGAAGTAGGCCAGCCGGGACAGGACCCGCGGGCCGTGCTCATGCCAGTGGTTGCTCAGCCGCCACAACGCCACCGCCCAGAAACCCGGCAGCGTCAGCACGTCGGCCAGTCCGGAACGACCGTGGTACCGCTTGTTCTTGGCGACGAGGAGCGCGGCCGCATCGGCCCGCAGCGCCGACCGCAGCGGCGGGTTGATCGCCGTCACCGGCTGACCCTCGCAACGGGTTCGGAGTCGGCGGCGGTCTCCGGACGTAACAGGTCCGCCCGCATCTTGGCGATCCGCGCGGGCTGCCCGACCATGATCGCCTCGGCCGGAACGTCCTTCAGGACGAGCGTGTTGGCGGCGATGACCGCCCGGTCGCCGATCGTCACCGGGCCCATGGCTTTCGCTCCGTCGAGCATGATCACATCGTCGCCGAGCGTCGGATGACCCTGGCGGTGGGGCTCTGCGGAGCCTGATCCACCGAATCGGACCCCAGCGGTGATGGTGGCGTTTCGACCGCAGACGAAGAACTGTCCCCAGCCGATGCCGCTCGGATGTCCGATGACCAGCCCCGGGCCGACCTTCGCCGCGGGATGCAGCGCAGCACCGAACAGGACCACGTTCAGGAAGTACAGGGCCCGCGACACCGGTCGCAGACCGGCCCGGCGGCAGGCCGCGGCGATCCGGAAGAGGAGCACCGCACAGCTGCCCGGAAGGGCCAGGGCATCGATGGCCGCGGGGACGGTCAGCCGCGCCTCTCCCTTGATCGACGCGACCGCGGCGAGATCGGCGGCAATCGTCTGCCGCAGGGACAGCTCGGGTGCCGAGCCGGTTGTCGTGCCGGTTGTCGTGTCGTTCGCCGTCGAGGTCATCGTCGTTGCATCCTTGTCCTGATCGGGGTGATGGTGGAGGCGTTGCTGGCCATCAGCATCCGCAGCCGGGCGACGGCAACCGATTCGCCATGCTGGTTGAGAATCTCGAGGCTGAACTGGACCAGGCCGCCAACCGCCTTGGCGGTCTTGTCGAGGACGGCGAGCTGCGTCCGGAGGACGTCGCCGATATAGGTCGGACGTCGGAACCGCACCTCATCCAGGCCCGACATCGCCACGACCGCGCCCGCGCGGGCCGGAACCACGCCCAGGGCGAGTGAGAGGACGAGGAAGCCCTGAGCGATCCGCTCGCCGTACGGCGAGCGCGCCGCGAAGTCGGCGTCGACGTGCAGGGGGTGGTGGTCGTCGGTCAGGTAGGCGAAGCCGAGGATCTGGGCCTCGGTGACAGCGATCGCCCCGTACGTGCCGGTGGCCCCGACTTCGAGGTCCTCATAGAACCGGTCGAACATCGCCAACCCCCCTCGGTCGGGGCTCACGCCAGACCATGCTCATCGCGCCCCAGGACATCCCGGCACCCACCACGGAGATCGCGATGCGGTCGCCGTCGGACAGCCGGCCCTGCCGATGCGCCTCATCCAGCGCGATGCCCACCGACGCTCCCGAAACGTTCCCGGTGTGGTCCAGGCAGGTGATCACCCGCTCCGGTGGGATCTTCAGCTGCTCGGCCGTGTCACGGATGATGTTCGCCCCGGTCTGGTGCAGGATCAGCCAGTCGACATCGTCGACGGTGAGGTCGATCGCGGTGAGGATCTCGTAGGTGGCGTCCACCATCTTCTCGACGGCGAAGCCGTAGATCGAGCGGTAGTCGAGCGAGAGGTAGTGGCTGCGGTCTTCGAGGACCTCGGCGGTGATGGGATGTTTGGTGCCACCCCCGGGCGCCCAGGTCCAGTCGCAGTGCGTGGGATCGGTGTGGCTCCGCACCGCCTCGATCCCGTAGCCGGTGCCGGGGACGTCGCGGACCACCACCGCTGCGGCGCCGTCGCCGAAGACCGTCTGACACAGGAACTTCTGCGGATCGATCAGCGCGGACAGGGCGTCGACGGCAATGACCACCGCTGTCCGGAAAGGACCGGCCGTCAGCAGCGAGGTCGCCACCATCATCGAATCGAGGAAGCCGGTGCACGCCGTTTCCAGCTGGATGCACTTCGCGCGCGCGCCCAGGGCCCGGGCCACCGTACTGACGGTGGACGGGAGCCGGGAGTCCGATGTGAGCGTGCCCAGCACGATGAGGTCGATGTCGTCGATCGTCAGCCCGGAGTCGCTCAGCGCCCGCTCGGCCGCCCGAATGGCCATCTCGGTCGTGCCCTCGCCCGGCTCCACCCGGTGCCGGGTGGCGACGCCGGAGCGCGCCATCGACCAGTCGTGCAGGCTTTCGCCGGCCCGCGCTCGATTGAAGTCGGACGACGCCGCCTCGATCTCGTCATTGGTCACCACGCGCTGCGGTAGGTCGCTCCCGGTGCCCAGAATGATCAGTGCCATCGCCGCTCAGCTCGCTTCGCTCGCCGAAACCAGGCGGTCGCCCGACCACCAGCGGTGGAGTCCGCCCCGACTGGCCGGGAATCCGTACGCGAGATCGATCGCCAACCCGGCCTCCGACCAGGAGGCGACGACGCCGTCCGCTACCGCCAGGGCGACCTCGCCGCCGAGTGCCCCGATCACCCGGTCGATGATCGCGTGGTGCTCCGGATCGCCCGCTGTGCGGTGCGCATCGGCGTCGGGTCCGCGGAGCGCGGCCGTGGTCGCCCGGAGCGGCGTCCGGACGCGGTGCCGGTGGTCGTAGAAGCCGGACAGTCCGCAGTCAAGAACCTCGCCGAGCCGGCCAAGGGCGAGATGGCGGGGTCCACCGGACGCACTCACCTGCCGATGCACGGCGTACGCGGTAGCGATCCCGGCTGCGTCCATCATCCGGAGCGGTCCGAGCGGCATCCCGAAGGTCTCCAGGGCGAGGTCGACCGCAGCGGGATCAACCCCCTCGACGACCAGTTGAACCGCCTCGTTCCAGTAGGCGAGGAGCGCGCGGGTGATCAGGAAACCGGGTCGGTCGACGACCTGGACGACGGTCTTACCCTGGTCCGCGAGCAGCAGCCGGAGCCGCGTCCGGGCCGCGGCACTGGTCGCGTCGTGCAGGGCGACCTCGACCAGCGGGATCCGGTGCGCGGGCCAGACGTAGTGGGCGACGACCACCCGCTCGGGGTGCCGGGCCCGCGCGGCCAGCGAGGCCGCCGGCAGGCTCGAGGTCGAGCTGGCGATCAGACAACCCGCCGAGACCGACGACTCGATGGCCTCGATCACCGCGCGTTTGGTGGCCAGATCCTCCGGCACCGCCTCGATCACCACCTCGGCACTGGCGAGATCTCGGGGCTCGGTGGTGACGTGCAGCCGGGCGAACAGCACGGCGGCCTCGTCCGCCGAGAGAGCGCCCCGGCGGACTTCGCGCTGCAGTGAGTCGCTCACCGCGGCGCGCCGGCTCGCGCAAGCCGACCCGTCGCGCTGCCGATCGCGGACCAGCACCATGACCGGCGATCCGGCCGCGAGCGCCGCGTGAGCGGCGGTGAGGCCCAGTCGGCCACCGCCGACGACCGCGACGGTGCCCCGGTTCCGGCCGTCGGTCACGCGAAGGCCCCGGCCCAGCGAGCCATCCACCGGCCGAGCTGATCGAAGACCTCGCGATAGTGCGACGGGGCGCTGCTGCGGGCCAGCTCCCGCTCGTACTCCTCGACGAAGTGGCTGAACATCTCGGCGTAGCCGGCCGGTGTCACCCTCGACGGCCGCCGCGTCGACCAGGTCGTAGAACGGCATCGACATCAGGTGCATCCACTGCTCGAGCACGACGACCCGTTCCAGTCGGGTCTGCTTGGTGTGGTCGACGACCGGGCCGCCGTAGGTCAGCAGGTCGCCCCGCCGGTCCATCAGCCGCTTGGTGATGTAGCCGCCCCAGATGTCGTCGTGGCGGCTGAGCTGCCAGCCGTTGACCCACAAGTCGGGCAGGAAGTAGTACGCGGGGGTCAGCTCGCGCGAGGAAGGCGGTGTTCATCCCGCAGACCGGGATGTTGCCGATCGCGGCCGGGTTCGGGCCGGGCCGGTACGCCGGGGTCGCCCGGCTCGCCGCCGTAGAGCTTGTCGATCCCGTTCAGGTCGAGGATGCCGTCCCACACGCCGAGGTTCAGAGCCACCCGACCGGTGCGCCGACGTCTCGGCCGTCTCGGCCAGCTCCGGGGTCCGCCACTCGTACGGGTAGCCGCGGGCGTAGACGGTGTCACCGTTGGCGAAGCTCTGATCGGATCGGGTTGACCCAGCCGTTGGTGGCACGCGGTGCCGCCGCCGGAGCGTCGGTCACCGACGTCAGCGCCGCCAGATGCGTCTCCAGCCAGCCCGGTCGGGTCTGGCAGTCGTAGTCGAGGGCGACGATGACGTCGAAGCCCTCTTTCCACGCGATGTAGTGGCCGATGTTGCGGCTGGCGGCGCTCTTGTGCGGCATCGCCGCGTAGTGCCGCCCGGCGTACGCCTCCTGGGCGGCGTAGTCGAAGTAGAAGACGTTGTCGCCCAACCGCCGTTGACCGGGTCGGCGGCGCGAGCCGGCCGTCGCTGTCGTCGCTGACGATGATCGGGATGTCGGCCGGGATGGCGTCGAACAGCTCCCACGGCGGGTCGTCGGGGATCGGGATGACCACGCACACCGATCGCGGGTCGGCGCCGGTGCCGAGTTGATCAGCGGGAGTGGGGAGGGCGATGGTGGTCATCGAGGAGTCCTGTCGGGCTCAGGCGACGCTGGGCGTCGAGGGTGACGAGGTCGAGCCGAACTCGGTCGTCCAGGTAGTGTGGCGATCGCCTCGGGCCATGCCGGCATGGTGTTCATCCCCTGCAGGTCGAGCACCATGTTGCGCATGATCTCCGAGTCGGGCCGGGTCGGAGAAGAACTCCTCGGCGAAGAACTCCGAGCCGACCCCGACGAGTTCGACGTCGTCGCGGCCCAGCACTTCGAGGATCCGGGCGGCCACGTCGTAGCGGCTGCCCTCCCCGCCACAGGCCATGTGGTAGAGCCCGAACATGCCCGAGTCGAGCAGGCCGAGCAGGCAGCGGGCGAATTCTGGTGTGTAGGTCGGAGTGCCGAGCTTGTCGGTCACCGCGTAGACGGTTGAGGCGCCGCCGCGGAGCTGGTTGACGATCCGCGAGACGAACTTGTGGTCTTTCTTGGCCCCACCCCCGACCATCCAGCCGGCCCGGATGATGTAGTGCTGCTCGACCGTGCTGGCCACGATGAGCTCGCCCTCGTACTTGGACGCGCCGTAGGTATTGACCGGATTGGGTCGGTCGAACTCGGTGTACGCGCCACACTGCTTGGTCCCGTCGAACACCCCGGCGGTGCTGATGTAGACCATCGGGATGCCGGCGGAGCGGGCCTGCAGGGCCACGTACTTGGTGGCGATGGTGTTGGTCAGGTAGGCGTGGTCCGGATCGGTATCGCTGATCTCGAGGGAGGTCTCGGCCGCGAGGTGCAGCACGAGGTCTGGTCGGAGCTGGCCGAAGGCGTCGCGGACGTCGTCACGTCGACGGACGTCGAGGTATTCCAGTCGCGGTCCGCGATGCGTCCCAGGGCCGGTCGTCGGTGAGGTCGATGTCGGTGGCCACCACCTCGTGGCCGACCGCGGCAAAGGTCGGGACGAGCGCACTGCCGAGCATGCCGGCGGCTCCGGTGACCAGGATCTTCATGATTTGTCTCCTCGAGTCGAGTCCCCGAGTGTGTGGAAGGGTGCTGCGGTTTCACGGCGTGCTGGGAGGCCGAGCTCGATCACGGCGATGCGACAGAGCGTGGCGGTGAACGGGAATCGGTGCAGGATGCTCCGGTCGAGCGATTCGAGCCGATGCCAGGCCGGGTCGGACAGCTCGATGAAGTTCTGGAGCCGGCAGAGCAGCTGGAACGGCGTCCAGTCGACGTGCCGGAACCAGCGGCGCATGACCGCGAAGTCGTCGCGGCCGAGCGAGCGTTCGTCGGGGGAGTGGGTGTGCATCGGGAAGCGCCGGGTGACCACCGCCGAGTTGCGGAGGCTGCGGGCCGCCTCCGGCAGGAACAGCACCGGCTCGCAGAACACCGCCGTCGCTCCGGGCGACAACAGCCGGCCGAGGCTCTCCATGGCCAGATCGCGGTCGAAGTGGTGCACCACGTTGTTGCCGATGATCGCGTCGAAGGTGGCGTAGTCGAGCCCGGCGGCACGGGGATCGAACGTCTCGATGGGCGCGTGGACGAAGGTGGTGAGCCCGGCAACGCCGTTCAGCTCGGCCCGCTTGGTCGCCACCTCGAGGATGCCCGGGGAGACGTCGATGCCCACGACCTGGGCGCCCTGCAGGGCCAGCCAGACGGCCAGTGAGCCACCACCGGCACCGACCTCCAACACCCGGCGACCGGCCAGCGGGCCGAGCCGGCGGACGGCCTCGCTCAGGTAGTCGACATGTTCTCGGTTGTGGAACGGAATCCTCTCCGGATCGACCCGGTAGGCGGCGTCATCCCAGCCGGCCAGGATCTCGGCCGACATCGCGTCGTAGGTCTCGGCCTCGTGCGCATGCCGTTCGGCGAGGCTCAGCGGTCCATGATCATGACCTGAATGATCATGACCGGGCGTCAGCGTGGCGGCAGCTTCAGGCATCGATGGGCTCCAGGGCGAGTCGGAGGTGGACCGCATGGGCGGCTCGTTGCGCGTGCGCGTCCGGCCGGCGGCGAAGGGCGGCGATCGAGTGCATCAGCACCCGGGCGGTGAAGCCGCAGGTCTCCACCGCCCGTAACGCGAGTCCTGAGGCGGGACCGTGCCGGCGCACGTACCAGCGGTTGAGCGCTTTGAGGGCCTCGGGGGAGACCCGGCCGACGGCCCGTTTGGAGGAGCCGTTCATGAAGTGGGTCGCGGTGGTCTCGGCGGCGTACCAGACCCGCCAGCCCGCCGCCCGGACGCGATCACAGAGGTCGACGTCGTCCATGTAGACGAAGATCCGCTCGTCGAGCAGACCCACTTCCTCCAGCGCGGTGCGCCGGATGGCCATGACCGCGCTCGAAACCCATTCGGGCTCGAAGGGTCGGTTGGTGTCGGTCCCGAGATAGAGCCCGCGGTGCCGGAACGGACCGAGTCGGTCGAGGCCGAGGAAGAAGGTGGCGGCCGGCCCGAAGGCCGGAAGCCGGCCGGCGGTCCAGCGCTGGAATCCGCCGTCGCCGTAGGTGAGCCGCGGGCCGACCACGGCCGTCTGCGGATCGGCGTCGAAATAGCCGAGCAGAGTGGCGACGTTGCCGGGCTGCAGCCGGGCGTCGGTATTGACCAGCAGGACGACGCGGCGCCCCGGTCGTCCGGATGGCCTGATTGTTGGCCTGGCAGAAGCCCAGGTTGTCCGGATTGCGGATCAGCTGTACCGACGGCCAGTGGGTGTCGACGTGGTCGGCCGATCCGTCGATGGATCCGTTGTCGACCAGAACGACCTGGTTGACGACGTCCGCGGGCGTGGCGTCGACGATGCTCTGCAGGCAATCGTCCAGGAGGTCGACGGTGTTCCAGTTCACCACGATCGTGGTGAGGTCGGGTGACCGCAGGTCGGTCATCGTCGGCCCCAATCGACGGTATAGGCGGTGAACACCCGATCCGGCTGGTTGACCTGAGGGGCCGCCGACCCCGACATCGAGCGGAAGTTGATCTTGGACTGGTAGATCAGGGCGAGGGCGTCGCCCTCGGGGGCGACGACCGGGGCCGCGGACTTGGCCTTGCTGATCGTCACCGGCGTACCGGCCTTCGTGCCACCGGTGATCTTCGACTTCACCACCACGGCACCGGACTTCTTCGCGCTGACGTAGAGCAGTGCGGCACCGTTGGGCGCCCACGCGGGTGCCGTTGCGGCGTACGGGTCGCTGCGCAGGCGCAAGGGGCCGGATCCGGAGGGATTCATCGTGTAGAGGGTCCGCTTCGACTTGACCACGCGGGTGAAGGCTAGCTTCTTCCCGTTCGGCGCGAAGCTGGCCTGCGCGTCGCTGCTCGGCGCCGCCTCCTTCGACCCGTGGGTCAGATTCAGCACCGCACCGGTTCGCAGATCGAGCCGCAGGAGGAACGATTCGCCGGTCAGCGTCGAGGTGTTGGTCACCACCAGATACCGGCCGTCCGGCGACAACTCCGGCTCGGTGTTCGCACGTTGGTCTCCAGCCGCCAGGCCGTCGCGCCAGTCCTCGATCCAGGGATCGGTCAGTTGGGTCAGGACCGTGGTCTTGGTGTTGAAGGAGAACACCTGTTGCTCGGCGACCGACTTGCTCAGCTTCTTCGGCTTCGGGTGCTTGGGGTGGACCTTGCGTTTGGAACCGGCGGGCACCGAAGGGTGGGGGGCCACTTTCGCGCCGACCTTGACGCGGGCGGTGAAGACGATCGTGTCCAGCTTCGGTCCCCAGATCGCGTCCAGCGGCTGGAGTCCGACGGGGAGGGGCACGGCGATCCGGTTGGCCATGTCCGGGGAACCGATGACCAGTCGCTTGATCTTGTCCGGTCCGGCCATCACCAGCAGCAGGCTCGACTTGCGCTCCAACTTGCCGATCGAGGCCGTGGAGGTCGAGTAACCGGCCGGCTGCTCCCAGTCCTGCCAGTTCATCGAGAGCTCCGTGCTGGCGATGATGGTCCGGCCGTTGGTGCCGTCGGTGTCGATCGCGCAGATGCAGGTACGGGTCCAGTCGAGGGCGCCGATGAAGGAGACCGATCGCTGGTCTGGGGTGAACCGAGGCTGCCAGGCCGACATCTCCTGGACCGAGCACGCTTCGGCCGGGGTGCGGATGGTGCAGTAGCCGCCGCTGGTCAGCACCCGTTCGGGAGCACCGAGCGTGCTGCCCTGGACGATGATGGAGAAGTACTCCGGCGCGAGGCCGGCGTGATTCTGCGGACCACCGGCCTGGCTCGGGAGGTCGTAGCCGCGGTAGGACGAGATCGCGATGGCCTTGCCGTCCGCCGCGAAGCTCGGATCGGTGTTGAAATACTGACCGGTCGTCAACGCCTTCCGCGAGGTGCCGTCGGGCTTCATCGCGCTGATCGTCGTACCGCGGCCCTTAGTGTCCTCGACGAAGAGCACCCGATCACCGGAGTTGGAGAGCACCGGATCCGCGTCGAACGTGCCCGAGGGTCGGGTCTTCGCGGTCAGATTGGTCACCGTGTTGGTGACCAGATCGAGTCGAAAGATCGAGTAGCGGGGGAAGAACGGGGCGTTGGCGGTGTAGGTGATCCAGCGTCCGGTGGGGTCGACCACGGGCTGGAGCACGCGGTACTCGAAGTTCCGCAGGATCTGCGGTGAGCTGCCGTCGAGATTCATCAGGCCGATGGATTCGGGGGAGTTCTTCGCTCCGGAGCGGACGGTATAGATGATCTTGGTGTTGCCGAAGGCGAACCGGCCCCAGCCGTAGTTGCGGCCGTCAGCCGGGCTGATCCGGCGGATGTCGGTGCCGTCGGCGGCCGCGGTGAAGATGGCCTCGAGCTGGGTCGCGCGGATGGTGGCGCTGAAGGTGAGCGCCGGCCGGCTGGCCGCGTGGGCCAGTGTTGTTCGGAGCCCACCGGGCAGCGGCGCGATCGCTCCGAGCAGGACCAGAGCACCGGCCAGGATGCCGACGGCCAAGGCCGTGATCCGGGCACGTGATCCCCCGCGAATGGGCGGCAGGTGGCCGGGCGGAACCCGGGTGAGAGCTGACAACACGATTCTCCTCATTTCCAGTCCACGGACTCGATGCTCGAAAAGACATCAGCGACCAGCGGCCGCGGTGGTCCTGATCCGGCCGCATCGCTGACCCAGAGCGCAACGACCGAGCCGTACGGGGCCAGGAAGCCGATCGACTTTCCGTCACCGGAGACCAGCGGGGCGTACGCGAACGGCAGTCCCTGGCTGATCGTGCGGTGGTTGGCGGTGCGGGTGCCGCCGGCGACCAGGTCGGCGCGGACGACCTTGCTGCCCTTTGCGGTCGCCCGGCTGTAGACGAGGAATTTCCCGTTGGGCGCCCACCCCGGGCTGGAGGTGTCGGTCGGCTCCTCGATCAGGGCGTCGACCCGTTCGCCCGCCCCGTCCATCAGATAGACGCCACGGAGCGAGCCCTTGGTCCAGGAGAAGGCCAGGCGATTGCTGTCGGGCGCGTACGCGGCGTCGGCATCATCGGTCGGCATGGCTCCCGCCGTGCCGTTGGTCAGGTTGAGTACCTCATCCGTAGTCAGATCAAGGCGCAGCAGGAACGATTCGCCGGTGGTCGTCGAGTGGTTGGTGAAGACCACGAATCGGCCGTCGGCCGACATCCGCGGCTGCGAGTTGCCGCGGCGGTCGCCGTCCGGCAGGCCGTCCCGCCAGTCCTCGATCCACGGATCGGTGAGCTGGCGGACCTGGCCGTCGGGCTTCCGCAGGAACACCTGCTGTCGGGCGATCTGGTTCCGGTTCCGCGGCGCGGCCAGCGCGCGCTCATGGGCGGCCAATGGACTGATGTCGTCGAGCGTGATGTGGGTCCGGCGCTGTCGGCCCGGTGGTGCCGCCGGGTGCGGGCCGACGGCGGGACCGGGTTTGACCAGCGCGGTGAACACGATCGTCTTCCCGTCGGGACCCCACCGGGCGTCCACCGGATCGAGGCCGGCCGGGAGGACGATCGGCTCGTGGTTGGCCAGGTCCGAGCTGGCCCGCTCGAGCGTGTGGGTGCCGTCGGCATGGCTGAGGGTGACCAGCAGGTTCGTGTCCGTGGGCACGTGGTCGACCAGCTCGGTGTCGGTGGAGTACCCGGACGGCTGCGGCCAGTCGTACCAGTTGATGGCGAATTCGGTGCTGGCGATCACCACGCGGGCGTTCTCGCCGTCAATCCCGACCGCACAGACGCAGGTCGTCTGGTAGTTGAGAGTGGCGACATAGCTGATGCTGCCCTGGTCCGGCATGAACCGGGGGACGAAGCCCGAGGTCTCCTTGGGCGTGCACGACTGGCTGGGCAGCCGGGTCGTGCAGTTCAGACCACCGGCGAGCACCTTCTCGCGCCGTTCGTAGCGCGGCTGGATGGTGATGTACCAGTACTCCGGCTGCGAGCTGCGGGAGACCAGCGTTGGATCGGTCTGCCGCGGCAGGCCGTCACCCCGGTAGGAGGAAATGGCGACGGTCTTGCCGTCGCGGGAGATCGCCGGGTCGGTGTTGAACCAGCGCGTGCTCGTCAGGTGTCGCCGGTTCGTGCCGTCGGTGTCCATCTGGGAGATCCCGGTGCCCTGGCCCGGATTGTTCTCCACGAACAGCAGCGAATCGCCGGCGTTGGTCAAGAAGGGGTCCGCGTCGAAACCGCCGCCCGGACTGGTCACCGCAGTCAGGTTGAGCGACTGCCCGGTCGCCAGGTCGAGGCGGAACTGCCCGACGATGGGGAAGGACGGGGACACCGCGGTGTAGTGCAGGTAGCGCCCGGTGCGGTCCACCAGCGGCTGGGCGACGTGGTAGCTGAAGTGCCGGATGATGTGTGCCCCGGACCCGTCGAGATTCATCAGCCCGATGGACTCCGGCGTCCGGGTGCCCGCGGCCTTCCGCACGGTGTAGACGATCTTGGTATTGCCGAACGCGAACCGGGCCCAGTTGTAGTACTGACCGTCCTTCGGGCTGATCTGGTGCAGCCCCGTGCCGTCGGCATTCGCCGCGTACAGGGTGTCCAATCCGTTGCTCCGGTCATTGCCCGACACCAGCAGGCCGGGCACCGGTGCCGCCGCCGCGTTCGGTCCGAGGTTCAGGACGCGCGGCGCGAGCGGAGCCAGGGTGATCAACAGCGTGATGCTCGAGGCGACGGCGGCGATCCGGACCACCCGTCGCGGATTCGGGGCCTTGGCTGTGGTCTTCCGGAGCGCCGGCCAGGTCCGCCCACTCATCGTGGTGCAGGCGGCGACGAGGCCGGCCAGCAGGAAGTATTGGGCGAGCGGGATGTCGCCGCGCAGCGTGTAGCCGAGCAACTCCTCGATCATCATGAAGGCCATCGCGCCGGCCGTGCCGATGCCCACCGCGGCGAACAGCCGGTGCTGGCTCCGACCGAGCCGGATGGCGGCGTCGTAGAGGCCGATGCCCAGGATCAGCACCCCGATGAAGCCGAAGATGCCGACCTCCCCGAGCCACAGCAGGTAGAGGTTGTGGACCGGGTAACCGGGGAAGATCACCGGATTTGCCTCGTACCGGGGGAGGGCGGTTTCGAAGTTGTTGAGACCGACCCCGATCAGGGGGTGATCGTTGATCATCCGGAGGGCGACGTCGTTGAGTTCCAGCCGCGAGGCCACCTCGGTCGAGTAGTGCCCCGTGCCGAAGTTGTCGGCGAGCTTGGCGCTGATCTTGGACCACAGCGCGGCGGTGGCGACGCCGGCGATCAGGGCGAAGACGCCGATCGCCCGCCAGGTGATCCGGCGTCGAACCAGTCCGATCACGATGATGATGCCGCCGACCAGGACCACGGCGACGAACGAGGCCCGGGTCTGGGAGATCCACATGCAGGCCAGGCAACCGAGCGCCGTGACGCCGGTGGCCACTTTGAGCAGCCGGGACGACAGCTCGATCGCCAGCGCGAGGCACACCGCGGCGACAATGCCCAACGCAGCCGCCATGAACGCCGGATGCAAGATCGTGCCGCTGGGCCGTCCGATCTCACCCGTGTCGGTAGTCCGCGGGATCAGGGACTCCGGGATGCCGAGGAAGCCGAGTCCGAGAATGCCGCCGGTGCGCCACTGCATCAGCACGACCACTAGTTCGGCGAGGGCGAAGGTGATCAGTCCGATGAGGATCGACCACACGTGCCGGATCGTCCGGACGCGGATGCCGACGTAGGCGTAGAGCGCGTACATCCAGGCCATCCGAACCAGTTCGGCGACGGCGATCCGGATGTCGTCGGCGGCCAGCAGGCTGGGCAGCAGGAAGAGAAGGGCGAACAGCGGCAGCCAGATCAGCGGCCGGCGGAAGGCGGCGCGGACGTCGGCGAGGAAGGTGCCCTCCCAGATCCACAGCCCGTACAGCAGGACCAGCAGCACGTCGAAGCTGGTGATGTACACCGAGATCGCCCCGCCGCCGTGACTGAGGTCCTGATAGCCGAACGACTTGTGCAACAGCAGCGTCAGGGAGCAGACGGTGGCGAAGGTGAAGAAGATCGACTTGTCCTTGATGAACATCAGCAGGCTGATCAGCCCGACCGCACCGATCGCCGCCACCAGCCCCTTCGTCCCGAGCAGGGCCGCGATCCACGCCACTCCGGCACCCGCGCCGGCGACGAAGATCAACCCGACGATCTGGCCGGCTCGGGCCGCGGGCCGGATCGGGGTGGCCGGCCGGCGAGCGGTCTGCGCCGAACGAGCCCGGGCGGCGGCGAGTCCGCTCCGCTTGCTCTGGACCAGGCGCACGACATCGGCGCGCAACAGGAAGCCGCCGACGACCACCACGGTCAGCGCGAGCACGGCGTACACGGCCTTCAACTCGAACTGGGCCAAGATCACGACCAGTGGAACGGCCAGGACCGCCCAGCCGACCACGGCGATGGCCCCCCGCACCTCCGGCCTCATCGGGCACCCTCGGCCCGGGCCGGGTCGGGCGCCGGTCGGGTCGGTGTCGGCATGGGCTGGCGCGGCGCCGTGCTGTCGTACCCGTGCTGCGTGTGACGCAACATCAGCTTCCAGTAGGACCATTCGGCGAAGCGGGAGCGCCGGGGCGCGTCCTGCAGGGCCCGCTCCAGTCGAGGTGCGGTCAGCCCGTTGAAGATCACCGCGCGCGCGGTCATCCGGATCTTGCCGCGGCGGCTCGCGCCGGCGGTGAGGACGCCGTAGCGCTCGTGCAGGCCCGGCTCCGGAATCAGTACCTCAAGATCACGCAGACCGCGGCCGATCGATTCCTGGAGCCGGCACGAGCTGGCGAGATCGTGTGGGTGGATAGTGCTCGCCCCAGGCGTCGGCGTTGTAGATGATCGGATAGCCGGCCTTCGACCAGCGGTAGCCCAGCTCGATGTCCTCGTGACCGATCTCGGCCCATTCCTCGTGGAAGATCAGGTTCCGGTCGAGCATCACCTGGCGCGGCAGGCTCAGATTCATCGACCAGTGGTAGCGCCAGGGCACAGCCTGCCCGGCCCGGTCGGCGATCTCGTCGTACGCGAACGGCCGGTACCACTGGGTGAAGGCCGTCGGGGGCATCTGTGCCGACTGCTCGACGTGGCCGACGCACGGCGACCGGTATCGGTTGTGCCGGCGTGGCTGGCCACGTGCTGCCGGATGAAGTCGGGCCGGACCCACACGTCGTCGTTCAGGAACACGACCAGCTCGCCCTCGGCGGCCCGCAGGGCCTGGTTGCGCTTGACCGCGGGCAGCCGTTCCTGGCTGCTGAGCAACCGGACGTTGACCGGATGGTTCGCGTATTCCGCGCACCATGGCGGGAGTCTCGTCACTGGAGTTGTCGGCGACCAGGATCTCCAGCCGACCGGCCGGATAGTCGGCCGCCACCAGGTGCTCGATCGTCCGGCCGGACCACGGCACAACGGTTGTAGGTCGGGAAGATTACCGACACTGCGGGTTCGATGCTCATCCGATGGCCGCCAGGATGCTGCGGTGGAAGCGGAAGCGCTGCAGCACGATGCCGTAGACCAGGACGGCGGCCGGGCAGATCCCGAGCCACGGCACGCCGGCCTTCGAGAGCCCGAACAGCACGGCGCCCGTAGCGGCCAATGCGACCAGGATCCGGATGCAGCGGGGCCAGTTCCAGCGTGGCGCCGAGCCGGACGCGGATGATGGCGTTCGACGCGACCATCACCAGCGAGCCCGAGATCAGGGCTGAGAGGGCGGCCCCGTTGACCCCGAACCTGGAGACCAGGGCAACGCAGACGACCAACGCGACGGCCAGCGCGCCGGCGTTGCAGATCAGGGTGATCCGCTGGAGCCCGCCGGCCAGCAGGACCAACGACTGCCAGCCGCTGACCGTCAGTGCGACCAGGGCGAAGGCGAGGATCCGTAGCGGGGCCGAGGACTGCGCGTAGGCCGGGCCGAAGGCCAGCCGTACGACGTTCGGTGCGACGAAGACGAAGACCAGCGGGACGAACGCGGTGACGATCACCAGCAGCTCGGTGCCGCGCCGGTAGAGCTCGATAAAGCGGGCGGGATCCGTCGCCGCCCACTCCCGGGCGATCATCGGGAACAACACGTTGATGATCACGGCGGTGGCGAGGAACAGATACTCGATCGGCTGGTACGCGGCACCGTAGATGCCAAGATCATGGGCGGGCCGGAGCTTGGCGAGCACCAGGCTGTCGAGCTTGAGGAACAGCACCCCGATCAGCAGGGCCGGGCCGACCGGCAGCGCCTCGATGATCAAGTCCCGGAGTCGGTGCCGGTTGGGTCGGAGCCGCAGCCGGAAGCGGGAGCGCGCGAGTCCGCACGCGAGCAGCGTGCCGAGCGCGAGTCCGACGACCGGCGGCAGGAAGAGCCAGAGCAGTCCCACCTGCAGGCTGATCAAGATCAGGACGAGCGCGGTCTCCAGGGTCTCCGCGGCCACCCGGACCCCAGCCTCGTACTGCTGGACCATCCGGACCTGGAAGCTGACCACGACCACACCGAGCACCGCGTCCATGATCAACACCAGCGAGCTGATCGCGGCCGCCTGGTGGACCACCACCGGCTGCTGGAGCAGGACGAGGAAGCCCTGGCAGGCGGCGAAAGCGACGACCGCGAGGCCCAGTCTGATCATGACGACTGTCCCGATGATCTCGTTCTCTTCCCGATCCCCATCGACGTGGTCGGGGCTCGTGATCATGGTCAGCGGCGGCGCCGGCCCGGGCGAGCTCGCGCAAGGCAAGTTTCGGCAGACCGAAGTCGGCGATCACGCCGGCCAGCGTGGTCACGGTGATCACCAACACGTACGAGCCGTAGGCCGTGGGCGCGAGGTAGCGAAGGATGGCCAGGGTCGAGACGACATTCAGCGCGAGGTGGAGCCCCTTGCCGATCAGCTGCGACAGGGCACTGACCGTGGCCGCCCGGGAGCGCTGGGTCGCCCGGCCCGGTCGGGCCGCCCCGACCTCGGGCGCGACGGTCATGGCGCCTTGGACCGGGGACCCGAGAGCATCAGATCCAGCCGGTCGGGGTCCACCGCGTCGATGGGATTGGTGTCGGCGAACTGGTCGCCCCCGGCGGGGTTCCCGGGGCGGCGGCGCGGGCGGCGATCGGCCTGCGCGGTCAGGGCGGCCCCGGCCAGTGCGCCGATCAGCAGGCCCAAGGCCAGATAGATGTAGCGCTTGGGTTTGAAGGGATAGGTCGGCTGCGACGCCGGGTCGAGCCGGCTGAGATCGACGGCGCCCTGGGCCGCGGTCGTCTGGGCCTTCTGCAGCGACTTGGTCAGCGTGTCCAGGTTGCTCGTGGCGAGATCGGCGTCCTGCTGGAGCACCGCCAGCTCGGCCAGCGGACCGTTGTTGGCCAGCGGCTTGGCCTTGTCGAGCTGGCGCTGCAGCCGGGCGACCCGAGCCGAGAAGCCCGCCTCTTCGGCTTTCAACGTGTTGAGCTTGGTCAGCAGGTCGCTGTAGACCGAGCTGGTGCTGTCGGTGTTGGTCTCGGTGGTCGAGCGCCCCGTGACGATCGTCTGCTTCGAACGGGCGTCGCGGGGGATCTGAGCCATCGAGGCCTCCAGCGAGGCGAGCTGGGCCTGGGTGTCGGACAGGTCCGCCCGCGCCTTGAGCAGGCTGGCCCGCACCGCCTCCATGGTGCTGGCCGACAGCTGCTTGCGCACGTCAGCCGACGAGATGCCGTTCCTCGTCTGGTAGCGCGCGACCGACAGCGTTTTCGTCTTGGCCAACTGGGCGGCCGCGTCGACCTGCACCTGCAGGTTGTCGGCGTTCTTGTCCGCATCCCGCTTGAACCGGTCGTGACTGAGCTCCACGAGCTGGTTCGCGACGGCGTCGGTGACCTCGCGGGCCTGGGTCGCGCTCTGGCCCGAGGCTCGCACCTCGAGCACGTACGAGCCCTGCTGGCCCGCGCTGTTGCCGCCGTTGGTGCCGGCGGGCTCGGCGCTGACCCCTTCCTGGACATCGAGGATCGCCTTCTCGTACGGATCGACCGGCGCGCAGAAGCCAGCCGTGACGAAGGCTCGGCCGCACCGGTAGAGCCAGGCCAGACCCTCCGCGACCGCCGCGTACGGACTGGTCGAGGGGGGTTGCTGGTCGAGTTTCAGGTCATTGACCACCGCCGTGGCGACCGACCGGCTGGTCGCGATTCCGGCGTACGTGGACAGCAGGGCCTGGGAGAGCGAGGCGTCGACCACGCCCGGCTGGCCGGTCAGATCCTCGCCGGTGCTGGTCAGGAAGGTCGCGTCGCGGCCGTGGACGAGCAGGCGGGTGGACGACTCGTAGGTCGGGTGAACCACGTACGAGGCGACGAACGCCAACGTCGCGGCCAGCAGGCCGACCACGGGAATCCGCCAGTAGCGGGCAAGGACTTCGCGGATGTTCATGTGGCTGGCTGGCTCCCCGTCGGGTTCGGTCGGTCGATGTAGCTGTGCACGATGAGCGCGGCGGCGCGGGCGGCGAGCAGCACGGCCGCGGCCCACCGCAGCGGATTCCAGGGCTGCGGCGCGTGGTGTTTGGTCCAGTAGCGATAGGCGCCGGCGTGGAACCGCTGGATGCCCCGGGGGCTCCAGCCGTGCTGGCGGGTGCCGCCCTCGTCATGGACCACGGTGGCCGACGGGAGGCACCAGACTCCGAAACCGGAGGACTTGATCCGGTGGCACCAGTCGGCGTCCTCCCAGAACATGAAGAAGCCCTCGTCGAAGCCGCCGGTCTGCTCGACCACCGGCCGAGGCACCAGCATCGCGGCGCCGGACACCCAGTCCACCTCATAGGCCGCCCGGTCACCGACGGGTCGGGAGCGCTCGGTGAGGAAGCGCCGGGACCAGCGGTTCCCCGGGAACCGCCGGGTCAGCGCCGAGCGGCGGCCGAACACTCCGGCCGCAGGCGTCGGAAAGGCCCGGGCGGTGAGCTGCGGAGTGCCGTCGGCGTTGAGCAGTTGGGGTGCGACCACGCCGGTCGAGGGGTGCCTCTCGGCGAATTCGACCAGCGCCCGCAGGGCCCCCGGGCCGACCACGGTGTCAGGATTCAGCACCAGGACGAACGGGGCGGAGCCCAGCGCGATGCCGCGGTTGTTGGCGCGGGAGAAACCCGCGTTGTGGCCCATCGCGACGAACGCCGTGCCGTCGCGCCGGGCAGCGATGGCCGCACCGAGGCCGTCGGCCGAATCGTTGTCGACCACCGTCACCGCATAGGACAGGCCCGCGGCGGCGGAGTCCAGACTGTCCAGGCAGGCCAGCACCAGGTCGCGGGAGTGATAGCTGACGATGACCACGTCGACCTCGGCCGCGCTCATCAGAATGCGCCCCGTCGGAGCAGGACGGCCGACACCGTGCACAGCAGGATCCGGAGGTCGAGCAGCACGGTCTGGTTCGCCACGTACCGGAGGTCAAGCGCGATCCGTTCGCGCACGGTGAGCAGGCTGCGGCCGGCGACCTGGGCCAGGCCGGTGACCCCAGATTTGGTGAAGAACAGGACCAGGTCCTCGGGACGGTAGAGCGGCACCAGGCCCGGCAGTTCTGGGCGGGGCCCGACGAGGGTCATGTCGCCGAGCAGCACGTTGATCAGGTTGGGCAGCTCATCCAAGGTGGTGCGCCGCAACCAGCGACCCACCCGGGTGCTGCGCGGATCGTCGGAGAGCTTGTAGTAGACGTCAGGGCGCGCGGTCAGCTTCTGGTAGTCGTAGAGCTCGGGGAACCGGTCCTTGGCGTCGACCCACATGGTGCGGAACTTGTAGAAGGTGAACAGGCGCCCACCCCGGGTGATCCGCTGCTGGGCGAACAACGCCGGACCGGGCGAGTCCATCCTGATCAGCAGGGACAGGACGATCATGATCGGCGCCGCGACCAGCAACAGCACGGCGGATCCGACGAGGTCGACGAGCCGCTTGGCAAACGCGTACCCCAGCCCCCGATTGGGCAGGTACAGGAATCCGGCTTCGGGGAGTCGGCGGTCGATGTAGTTCGGCAGCGACTCGTCGGCGGGCCAGACGACGGTCGGCTCGGCGACCCGCTCGACGACGCCGATGCCGAGCGCGCCGTTCTCGTTGGTGGGGATGACCAACGGCCGGTGGAGTGAGGGGAGGTCGGTGAGCGTCGCCATCCGCTCGGTCCCGCGGGTCCGACGGGCCAGGGCCATCGACCGGTACGAGGGAGGCTCGGCCCCCAGTTCGCGCATGGCGGCGAAGGCGGAGACCGCGATGGTGCCGTGGCAACCCAGCAACCACGCAGGCGGTCCTCCCGACCATGACGAGGCGGTCAGCGAGGTGTTTTCGGGCACGTCGAAGGTCGGTTCGGTAATCATGATCCACCTTCCCGGGAATCGCTCGTGAATGCTGGCTCGAGCCCCCCGGGACGGCATGGTCGAAAGACCGCTATGGCGTCATGAACTCAAGTTGAGTGGATACTATGGTCAAAAGATCAACCCGGCAATCCGGGTAACGCAAACGTGATCTTCCCGTTGATTCCCTGCCACACAAGGCTCGGCCGACGCCTCAGGCGCGCCGAGGGAACCCCAGGTATTCGGATAGTTGCGCCGGACCCGATCTCGGGTGATGATCATCTTTGTGTATTTGTTGGTCATTTCCGGCGGCGTCATTGTGCTGATCACCGTGCTGTTGATGATGCGCCCCGACAACCAGTCCCTCTAGTAAACGAGCCTGCCTATAACGCGGGACACTAGGCTGTCGACGTGAGCGTGGCGGTCCGAGTCATCCCCTGCCTGGACGTGCACGCGGGCCGGGTGGTGAAGGGCATCAACTTCGTCGACCTGCGCGATGCGGGTGACCCGGTCGAATTGGGCGCGGTCTATGACGCCGAGGGCGCCGATGAGCTCACGTTCCTCGACATCTCGGCCTCCGTCGAGGGACGGGAGACGACCCTGGAGGTCGTGCGGCGTACGGCCGAGACGGTGTTCATCCCGCTCACCGTCGGCGGCGGAGTCAGCTCGGTCCGAGATGTCGACGCGCTGTTGCGAGCGGGCGCCGACAAGGTGGCGATCAACACCGGGGCGATCAACCGACCGTCGGTCATCTCGGACATCACCACCCGCTTCGGCAACCAGGTCCTCGTGCTGTCAGTCGATGCGCGCCGCGCTCCGGACCAGCCCTCGGGCTTCGAGGTGACCACCCACGGCGGCCGGAAACCGGCTGGGCTCGACGCCGTCGAATGGGCCCGTCGTGGCGTCGACCTCGGGGTGGGCGAGATCCTGCTCAACTCGATGGACGCCGACGGCACGACCGGGGGCTTTGACCTCGAGATGATCCGGGCCGTACGAGCCGTGGTCAACGTGCCGCTGATCGCCTCCGGTGGCGCGGGACGGGCCGCGGACTTTCCGCCGGCGGTGGCCGCCGGAGCCGACGCCGTGCTAGCCGCTACCGTCTTCCACTTCGGCACGCTGCGGGTCGCTGACGTCAAGGCGGCCATCGCGGCGGCGGGGTATCCCGTACGCGAGGTCATGACCACGACGAGGAGAAGCTGATGACGCTGGCCTGGCTGCCGTACGCCGACCTGGCGGAGGCGGAGCGCCGGATCGGTCCCCTGCCCGACGGGATCGAGGCCGACTTCTACCGGGCCGGCGACGATCCCTGGCCGGCCACGATCGGCGAGGTCGAGTTCTATGTGCTGCCGTACATGACGGGTGCGGAGACGCTCGAGCGGGCGACCGAGATGACCAAGCTGAAGGTCATCCAGACCCTCACCGCCGGTGTGGAGAACTTCCTCCCGCATGTGCCGGCCGGGGTGACGTTGTGCAACGCCGCCGGTGTGCACGACGCGAGCACCGCCGAGCTCGCCATCGCGCTCACCCTGGCCAGCGGACGACGACTGGACACTTTTGCCCGCAACATGCCCGACGGTGAGTGGGGCTTCGAATTCGGCAGCGCCCTCGCCGACAAGCGGGTGTTGATCATCGGCTACGGCAACATCGGTGCGGCGATCGAGCGGCGGCTGACCGGCTTCGAGGTGGCGTCGGTGACCCGGGTGGCCCGGCGGCGACGGGGCGGCGAGACTCCGGTCCTGCCGATCACCGAGCTCGATTCGCTGCTGCCCGAGTCCGATGTGGTGATCGTCATCGCCCCGCACACTCCAGAGACCGACCAGATGATCGGTTCGGCGCAGTTGCGTCTGCTGCCAGATCAGGCGTTGGTGGTCAACGTCGCCCGCGGTCGGCTCGTCGACACCGACGCCTTGGTGGCCGAGGTCTCCACGGGACGGATCCGGGCCGCTCTCGATGTGGTCGACCCGGAGCCACTGCCCCGTGATCATCGGTTGTGGCGGACGCCCGGGGTGCTGATCTCACCGCACGTCGGCGGGGCGAGCTCGGCCTTCTTCCCGCGAGCCGACCGGCTGATCGCCGCCCAACTCGAGCGCTTTGCCCACGGCCAACCCCTGGAGAACACGATCACATGAGCACCTCCGACCGTCCGTCCGCCGATGACCCTGACTGCATCTTCTGCAAGATCATCACCGGTGCGCTGCCGTCGCGGCGGATCTACGAAGATGATCACTCGATCGCGTTCCTCGACATCGCGGCCTGGCACCGCGGCCATGCGCTCGTGGTGACGAAACAGCACATTCCCGATCTGTTGACCGGCGAGCCGAGCCTGGTGACGATCGCCCCCGCCGTCGATGCCGTGTCCCGGATGCTGATGCACCGGCTGGCCGCCGACGGGATCAATGTGCTGTCCTCGGCCCGCGACATCGCGGGCCAGACGGTCTTCCACATGCACATGCATGTCGTGCCGCGCTATGCCGACGAGCCGGGGTTGGAGCGACTGGTCAATCCGGTCGCGGTCCCGGACGGCGAACTTGAGTCGGTGTACCAACAGATCCAGGCGAACGCGTGACCCTGACCCGCACCCGCTTCGCCGACTCGCCCGCGCGGACGATCGGACGGCTGGCGATCGAGCTGCTGCCGCCCCTGGTCGTCGCGTTGTTGATCTTGCCCTATGTGATCCAGTACGGAAAGGTCGATCCCTGGCTGCCGTCGACGATCGACCTCCAGGTCTATGTCGCCGCCGTCAAGGACATGCTCCAGGGGCGCGACATCTTCGCCACGACGACGCCGTTCTGGAACCTCTATTTCATCTACCCACCGATCGCCGCGATCTTGATGACCCCGCTGGCCTTCGGTCCGTACGCGCTGTGGCAGGTGGTCTGGACCGCCGGTTTGATCTTGGCCCAGCAATCGGTGCTCAAACGCTGCGGAGTGCCGCGCGGCTGGAAGCTCGGACTGCTCGGAATCGCCGTGGTGCTGGCGATCGAGCCGTTGCGCACCACGCTCGGCTACGGTCAGGTGAACACCATGCTGATGGCCCTGGTTGTCGCCGATCTGCTGCCCGATGCCCCGGGCGAGCGCCGCCGGATCCCGCAGGGCACCTTGATCGGATTGGCCGCCGCGATCAAGCTCACGCCGATGTTGTTCGTGATCTTCGTCTTCTTGATCGGCCGGCGGCGGACGGCGATCACCGCCATGATCAGCTTCGCCGCCTTCACCGGGATCGGCGCGATCTTGCTGTTCTCCGAGACGGTGGCCTTCTTCGGCGGATTGTCCGGCGGCAACACGCGTACGGCCTCGCCGCTCTACACCGGCAACCAGTCGCTGCTCGGCGTGTTCTTCCGGCTCGGCGACTCGTCGAAGGTGACCACACTGATCGGGCTGGGGATCGCCGGCATCGTGGCGTTGCTGGGCTGCCTGGTGGCGGCCTACTGGTGGCGCCAGGGGCAACAGGTATTCGCCGTCGCGATCGTCGGGCTCTGCACCTGTCTCGCCTCGCCGCTGTCGTGGACCCATCACTATGTGTGGATCCTGCCGCTGGCCGTGGCCGTGCTGCGGGCCGGCATCCCCGCCTGGGCCCGCGTCGTCAGCGCATTCTGGGTCATCTGGGTGTGCGTCTGCCTGCCGCTGGCCGTGCTTCCGTACGGCGGCGGCCGGGAACGACACTTCACCTTCCTGCAGCAACTGATCGCCAACCTCGGTCCAGTGCTCGGAGTGATCCTGGTCGCCGGCCTGGCCTGGCAGCTGGTGATCACCTCGCGAGTCACCTCCGGAACTCGCACCCCAGCGAACTGAGACGCCTGGCTGGCCAGGTTTCGTTCGCTGAGCTTGTCGAAGCGTGGCTTCGCCGGCGCTTCTGTCAGTGGGCTCGGTTAATATGAAGGTATGTTCGATTCAGGGTTGGATGCGGTGGTTCGTTCGGACGTCGTCGACGCGAGGACGGGTTGAAATTGATCGTGGCACAGGTCTGTGCGGGTGACGTGATCATGTAGAGGTGCACCGGTCGAAGGCGTTGGGCATTCTGGCGCAGCCGGCGTTGGCGGTGCAGTTGTTGTGGGAGCACCGCGACGAGCAGCATCCCGACCCAGAGCCGCCGGGCCCAGAGGAGCCAGTCATGAACAAATCGTGCCAGTGACGATCGGCCACTGGCACATCCGATCGGCCGCGCTCGGCGCTGCGAAGCTCCGCGAAGTTGTCAGCGACTTCGCTCGTGAAGAGTCACTACCGGGTTCCTGAAGGGACCGTCACGCGGGCACGGGGACTTGCACGGTGGTGGTCTCGGCGTCACCCCTCAGGTAGCGTTAGTGCCTCAGGAGTCCTCGGTCCGGGTTGTTCGCTAGGGCGGAACAATTTGGACGGCGGCGGGGCGCTCAGAGTTTCCCGAACGCGCGCTGCGCAAGCGTTGCCGGGGAGTCTCGACGCGACCTCGCCCGGCGTTGAGGTTGATCCTCGTCGAGGGGCGGAACCGAACCGGTGGCGAAGGCGCCGGTGCCGTCGACGACGATCCACGCCGCCGTTGTCGTGTAGACGCTTATCACCTGTACCGGGATCGGGTCTGACCCTAGATCCGGGATTTCCGCGGTCTGGATGGAGGTGCCGATGAAGGCTCCGTTGGCCACAGTTTGGCCCTTCACGAAGTTGATGGTCGAGGTGAGCGGCCGGACTGGCCCGGGATAGGCCACGGCGTGGCCGTTGGCGGTGGGGCCCACCACCGTGAGGTTCAGCTGCACCGCGGGGATGCCGAACTCTGGACTTACCGGTGCGATCCAAAACGTCAGGGATCGGCCGGCGGGTAGCCGGCCATCGGCGGCCAGGGTGGTGCCCGGCAGCAGCCGCTGCCGTCCGGCGACGGTGCGGGTGTCGAGCAGCCGCATCGGGGTCGGCAGGATGAACGGGAGCCACACGTCTTGCTCGGTGAGCAGCTGGGTGGTGATGTTGTTCTGACCCTGCACCACCCCGATCAAGGGACCGGCCGTCGTGTTGGCGATTTGTCCCGGGCTGAGGTCACCGTCCCAGTCGTCGGTAAGCGGATTCAGGTACAGCGACGGACCGTTCGCGTTGGTCAAGGACAACGCCGCCTCGGGATCACCGTCCGCGCTGCCGATGGTGATGCTGGTCGACGATTCCGCCTCATTGGGTTCTCCCAGCACCAATTGACTGCCGTCTGCCGCCTGAGCGGCCGGAGTTGCGACCGCCGCACCGACGGCGGTGATGCCTACGGCGCCAGCGAGCACTGCACCACCTCGCAACAGGTGGCGGCGTGCCACTGCTGGGTCTGGACGCGTTTGATCATCGTCGGTCATAGATGCCTCCTCGGCACGCGGGGCGGCGCCGGGGGAAACGCCGCGGGTACCCGACTGGCGTAAGGCTATCCGACACCATTCCCCAACCCGTAGCTCCCCCGGAGCAAAGGGCAGGCCTCCGCCGCTGCCTCGATGCGCCCCGCGACGGTCCAAGTCCCGATCTCGCTGATCAGCTGGGCCGTTGAGACGGCTGACTGTGCCCGAAGGGGACCCTCCTGCGCACAATCAACTTCGTGGGGCTCTACCGCGCCGGCCAGCACACCACTGCAGAACTCGCCGAGCTCTTCTCAGTCGGGCGGTCCACGGTGTACCGCGCGGTGCAGCGAGCTGGCGAACCCGAGGTCGTCGTTCAGACGTAGCCGACGCCGATTGGGGCTGGTGACAGCTCCGTTTACCAGCACCCCGACCACGACCACCGGCACCATGAGTCTTGGCGACAGTGCGTACAGCCACGCCCTATGGGACGCCGCCGACTCGAGCCGGGCGGTAGGTTGATTCGGTGAGCGTTGACATCAAGCCCCGGTCCCGCGTTGTCACCGATGGT
Source organism: uncultured Actinomycetota bacterium (assembly GCA_963731295.1). Taxonomy (GTDB): domain Bacteria; phylum Actinomycetota; class Actinomycetes; order Propionibacteriales; family Propionibacteriaceae; genus Microlunatus. The sequence goes on along the minus strand of CAVSUP010000001.1, from coordinate 476,118 downwards.
CTGGAGGCGACCGCGTCCCGCGGGATGCTCCGGGCCGTCGGCATGGGCGACGACGACTGGGTGAAGCCGCAGGTCGGGGTTGCCTCCAGCTGGAACGAGATCACGCCGTGCAACCTGAGCCTCGATCGGCTGGCCAAAGCCGTCAAGGACGGCGTGCACGCGGCGGGCGGCTATCCGCTCGAATTCGGCACCATCTCGGTGTCCGACGGCATCTCGATGGGCCACGAGGGCATGCACTATTCGCTGGTCAGCCGGGAGATCATCGCCGACTCGGTGGAGACCGTCATGTCGGCCGAGCGGCTCGACGGCAGCGTGCTGCTCGCGGGCTGCGACAAGTCGCTGCCCGGCATGCTGATGGCGGCGGCCCGGCTCGATCTGGCCTCGGTCTTCCTCTACGCCGGGTCGATCATGCCCGGCCGGGTGGGGGACAAGGAAGTGACGATCATCGACGCCTTCGAGGCCGTCGGAGCGTGCGTCCGGGGCCTGATCACCCGCGAGCAGGTGACCGAGATCGAGAAGGCGATCTGTCCCGGCGAGGGGGCCTGCGGCGGGATGTACACGGCGAACACCATGGCCAGCGCGGCCGAGGCGCTCGGCATGTCGTTGCCGGGTTCGGCAGCACCGCCGGCCGTCGACCGGCGACGCGACGGCTTCGCCCGACGCAGCGGCATGGCGGTGGTGGAGTTGTTGCGCAAGGGGATCACGGCGCGGCAGATCCTGACCAAGGAGGCCTTCGAGAACGCCATCGCGGTGACGATGGCCTTCGGCGGCTCGACCAATGCGGTGTTGCACCTGCTGGCCATCGCCAACGAGGCGGAGGTCGAGCTCACCCTCGACGACTTCGTCCGGGTCGGCACGCGGGTGCCGCACCTCGGCGATCTGAAGCCGTTCGGCCGCTACGTGATGACCGACGTCGATCGGGTGGGCGGCGTGCCGGTGGTGATGAAGGCGCTCCTGGAAGCCGGCCTGATGCACGGCGATTGCCTGACGGTGACCGGCAAGACGCTGGCGGAGAATCTGGCCGACATTGCGCCGCCCGACGTGGACGGCACGATCGTCCGGGCGCTCAACAATCCGATCCACCCCACCGGCGGGATCACCATCCTGCACGGGTCGTTGGCACCCGAGGGTGCGGTGGTCAAGAGCGCCGGCTTCGACGCCGAGGTATGGCAGGGCACGGCCCGGGTGTTCGACGGCGAACGGGCCGCGATGGATGCCCTGGAGGACGGCACGGTGGTCGCGGGTGACGTCGTGGTGATCCGCTACGAGGGACCCAAGGGCGGCCCCGGGATGCGGGAGATGCTGGCCATCACCGGAGCCATCAAAGGTGCAGGCCTGGGCAAGGACGTCATGTTGATCACTGACGGGCGGTTCTCCGGCGGCACCACCGGATTGTGTGTCGGACACATCGCTCCGGAGGCGACCGAGGGCGGCCCGATCGCCCTCGTGCAGAACGGTGACCCGATCACCCTCGATGTGGCCAACGGCATTCTCGACCTCGGCGTCGACGACGAAGAACTGCAATGCCGGCTCGCCGCGTGGACTCCATCGCCGCGCCCGGCACGCCGCGGGGTGCTCGCCAAGTACGCCAAGCTGGTCAAGTCGGCCAACGTCGGCGCCGTCTGTTCCTGACCGGGCTCAGGGCTTGCGCCCGAGCACGGCGAAGGTCAGGACGCCGTGATGTGACTCGCTGGTCACGTGGGTCTGGGTGATCCCGGCGGCGTTCAGCTGGGCCAGGATGTCGGTGAGCGAATAGCCGTTCATCTGCATCGCCGGATCGGTGACGGGTCGCCGTTTGAGGACCGAGTTCACCGCGTACCCGAGCGGTAGGTGGTGCACCAGCCAATAGGCGCCGCGCCAGGTCACACCGCGGGTGTGCACCGAGAAGTGGAGGAAGAAGCCACCGCCGGACTGCACCTTCTCGATCAACCGGGCGATGATCGCCATCCCGCGACGGACCGGGATGTGTTGCAGCACGATGTAGGTGTGGACGAAGTCGAATCCGCCCTCGGCCCGGGTCAGATCGTCGTCGGACAGGGCGAAGTCGATGTTGGCCAGCCCGGCATCAGCGGCATTGCGCTCGGCTTCGGCCAACATGGAGGGGGCGATGTCCAGCCCGGTGACCGAGTCGAACGCCCGGGCCAGCGGAAGGGTCAGCCGGCCGACCCCACAACCGAAGTCGAGCGCGCGGTGGCGGGGTAGGGGACCGAAAATGCCCTCGTACGCGGTGATCCGGGCGGTGATGAGGTCGGAGCCGCGGTCGAAGAAATCATCACGATTCTCCGCGATGCGGTCCTTGCGGAAATTGCTATGGGAGACGACGCCGAAGTACGGATCGGTCCTGCCCCACGCTTCCCACGCAGTATCGGTCTTGCCCACGGACAACCTCTCGACTACTCGATTCGTCATCCCCCGAAAGCGTCTCGGAGTCTAGCGCAGGAGCGCTACCCTCGTCGGCTATGGACGTCGAGGAGCGGCGGGCTCGGCTCGCGGTCCGGCATCACCTGGTGCCGCAGGCACGGATCGACGAGTTGCCGCAACTGGCCGATGATCTGGTCGCCCTGCATTCCACCGATCCGGTCACGGTCTACCTCTCGGCGATGGCCCGGATGGCCCATCCATCGTTGAGTGCCGTCGAGCAGGCGCTGTACGTCGAACGCAGCCTGATCCGCCATCACGCGATGCGCCGCACGCTGTGGATCGCCACGCCTGAGGTCGCCCGGCAGATGCACGCAGCGGCCACCCACAAACTCGTCGCGCCGGAGCGCAGGCGGGTGGCCGGATTGCTCGAAGCGAGCGGTGTCGATGATCCGGACGCCTGGCTGGCTGACGCCCGCGACCAGACGCTCGCCTTCCTTCGCCGGCACGGCCCGACCACCGCCCGCCAGCTCGGCATGCAGGTTTCAGCGCTTCGTCACCCCCTGATCATGGCGGCGGGCACCAAGTGGGAGAGCAAGGTCTCCGCCCACACCCGGGTATTGATCCTGCTCGGTTTCGAGGGCGAGATCCTCCGCGCCCGGCCGACCGGGACCTGGGTCAACGGTGCCTACCGGTACGCGGCCGCCGACCAGTGGCTGCCGGGCGGTCTCGGCGACCACGACGGGCGGTCGGCGGCGGAGCAGCTGACGCGGCGCTGGCTGGACGCCTTCGGCCCGGCGCTCACCGAGGACCTCAAGTGGTGGATGGGCTGGACCGTCGCCACCACCAAGCGGGCCCTGGCCGACGCCCGCGCGGTCGAAGTTGATCTTGGTGGTCGCCCGGGCTGGCTGGCCGAAGATGATCACGGTACGCCGCCGGTCGAACCGTGGATCGCCCTGCTCCCGGGGCTTGACCCGACCACCATGGGATGGAAGCACCGCGATTGGTACCTTCCGGACTCGGCCGCGGATTCCTTTGACAGCAGCGGAAACGCCGGGCCGACCATCTGGGTCGACGGTCGGGTGGTCGGTGCCTGGGCCCAGACCCCGGACGGTCGCCTGCACGTGCACTACTTCGAGAAGATCGGGGTCCGGCGTCGGCGGGAGGTTGAAGATCGCGCGGCCGACCTGCAGAGCTGGGTGGGGGAGACCCGGTTCACGATCCGGTTCCCCGGAAAGATTCACCAACGGCTTCTCGGCTGAGCGGGCGGGTCAGCCGTTCGGATACTTGTCGCGATAGCCGGCCATCTTGTCCTCCGCCATGGCGTGCCCGAGTTCGACCATTTGAGCCTCGTCCACGCGATGCACGGACTGGCCGTGAGCTCGCCCCGCCTTGGCGATCGGTGCCTGCATCATCGTGAGGTTGCTCGGCCGCAATCGCAGCGACAGCAAGGTCGAGCGGATCTCGGTGTCGGTGAGCAGATTGTCGACCGCGATCCGTTTGGCGGCGTTGCCGACGAAGGTGGTGAAGCGGATCGGATCGACGACGACCTCGGCCGACAGGCCCTTGGTCAAGATCGCTTTCAGCATCCTCCGCTGGTTCTCGGCCCGATCGAGCTCGCTCGGCAATGCCTCGTTCTCGCGGACGAACCACAACGCGCGATCGCCGGACAGGGTGATGCGACCCTTCGGATAGCTGAATCCGTGCGATTCGAACGTATTCCGGTTCTCCAGGGTGACCCCGTCGAGATCATCGGTCAGCTGCACGAACCCTTCGAAATCGATGATCGCGACATGGTCCATCCGGGTGCCGGTCAGATTCTCCAGGGTGCTGACGACCAGGGCGGGACCGCCGAGCTCGTACGCGGCGTTGATCTTGCTTTTCCCGTGTCCGGGCACCGTCACCCACAGGTCACGGGGAAAGGAGATGATCTCGGCCTCGTCGTGAGCCTGATTGAGATGCACGACCATGATCGAGTCGCTGCGGCCGCCCTCGTCGAGCTTGGGGTTGCCCTCGTCCGTGCCGATCAGAACGTAGTTGAGCGCCGTCTCGGCGCCGGCCACCTTGCCCGGTCGCGCCGAGTCGGCCGGGAGTTCGATTCCGCGGCTGATGTTGGCGGTCACGCTGCGGTCGATCTCGTAGAGGTAGAAACCGGCACTGCCGAACACGAGCGCCAGCACCGCGATCACCGACACCAGCGCGATGGTGAGTCCGAGCCGGCGCTTCTTCCGGACCGGGCCGGTCGTCCGACTCCCGTCACTGGTCGGGCCGTCGCTGATGGGGCCGTCGGCGGGGGGAGGTCCGAGGCTGGCGGGTGCGGGGCTGGCGGGTGCGGGGCTGGCGGGTGCGGGGCTGGCGGGTGCGGGGTGGGCGAGGTCGATGGCGGAAAGCTGATCCCGGAACTGCGCGGCGGTCGGTCGCGCCACCGGGTCCGACGAGAGACCGGAGATGATCACCCGCATCAGGTCGCCATCGACGCCCGGCAGAGGCTCGACCGGCTGAGCGTGCTCCTCGATGAGGTCCGACAACGACGGCGTCGGACGGTCGCTGCCGTGCGGCGCGTGGCCGCTGAGCAAGGCATAGAGCGTTGCCGCGAGCTGGTAGACGTCGCCCGGCATTCCGGGATCCTGCAGCCGCAGGCTTTCGAGCGGCGCGTACGTGGGGGTGAGCGCCCCGAGGCCGTCAGGTCGAGCGGGATCGGGCTCAGGAATGGCGACCAGTCCGAAGTCGGCCAGGCCGGCCTCGCCGTAGCGGTCGATCAAGATGTTGGCCGGCTTGACGTCGCGGTGGATCACCCCGCGATCATGGGCGGCGGCCAACGCGTGGCCGATCCGCACGCCGACGTGGCGTACGCCTTCCTGGCTCGGCCGGTTCTCCGGCTTGAGCCACGGAGTCAGCGAGCCGCCCGGGCACAGCTCCATGACGAGATAGGGACGCTCATCCGGCAGGATCCCGGCGTCATGCACGGTGACGATGCCTGGATGGCCCGAGAGGTTGCCCGCGGCCCGGGCCTCGGCGAGAAAGCGGTGCTGGGCCCCCAGGGTGTCGAGGACGCGCTCGTCGATCTTGACGGCAACCGGCCGGTCCAGCGAGAGCTGCCGAGCCTTCCACACGGTCGCGAAACCACCTCGGGCCAGCGGTACCCAGCCGCTGATTCCTGTGATGTGGGGTGGTGAGACGGCCACGTGCAACAAGATAGGGCCAACTCGCAACGTCCGTGGCCAAGTTCACAAACGCGCGGTGTCCGCAGACCGCTGGAAAAATTCAGTCAATTGAGGAGCAGACTCGGGCAATCATCGACCACGCGCTGACACCTACTCTCCAGCCGCCGGCCGGCGGCTGGCGGCTGGGGTGATGCTGCGCGAACGTGCGCAAAAGGTAGGACATCCGAGCGTCCTTCCGCATGTCAAGACACATTGTCGTGGGTTCTTGACCCTGCCGGGAGCGCGGATATGTTTGGCCCGTGTACAACACAGCACTTCTCGTCGTTAGTCAGCGTGCCGGCTGAGCTTCACTCCTCACCCGACACGCTCCCTCGTCTGCCATCCGGCGGCGAGGGTTTTTTCTTGGCCGAGATCGCTGCGTTGCCCAGGCGTAACATCCACCACAAGTCCCGAACGGGACGGATTGACAGGAGAGACGGACATGTCAGACAACGACACAGCAGAAGAACTGACCGGGGCCCAGTCTCTGGTTCGGTCGCTCGAGCAGGTCGGGGCTGACGTCGTCTTCGGCATTCCCGGCGGGGCGATCCTGCCCGCGTACGACCCGTTGTTCGATTCCGAGAAGGTCCGGCACATCCTGGTCCGCCACGAGCAGGGCGCCGGGCACGCGGCCCAGGGCTACGCAATGGTGACCGGGAAGGTCGGCGTCTGCATGGCCACCTCGGGTCCGGGCGCGACCAACCTGGTCACCCCGATCGCGGACGCGCACATGGACTCGGTGCCGATCGTCGCGATCACCGGTCAGGTCGGCAGCAACGCCATCGGCACCGACGCCTTTCAGGAGGCGGACATCCGCGGCATCACCATGCCGATCACCAAGCACAGCTTCCTGGTGACCAAGGCGGCCGACATCGCGGAGGCGATTGCGTCCGCCTTCCACATCGCGGGGACGGGACGCCCCGGTCCGGTGCTCGTCGACATCACCAAGGACGCGCTCCAGGCCCGGTCGACCTACGACTGGCCGACGACGCTGAATCTGCCGGGCTACCGACCGGTGACCAAACCGCACGGCAAGCAGGTACGCGAGGCCGCGAAGTTGATCATGGAATCGCGACGTCCGGTGCTCTACGTGGGCGGCGGCGTGTTCAAGGCCCGCGCCTGGAAGGAGCTGAAAGAACTCGTCGAGCTGACGGGAATTCCCCTCGTCACCACCCTGATGGCCCGCGGCATCTTCCCGGACAGTCACCCGCTGAACATGGGGATGCCGGGCATGCACGGCTCGGTCGCCGCCGTCGGTGCCCTGCAGCGCAGCGACCTGCTGATCGCCCTGGGCACGCGTTTCGACGACCGGGTGACGGGCCAACTGTCCAGCTTCGCGCCGTTGGCCAAGGTCATCCACGCCGACATCGATCCGGCCGAGATCTCCAAGAACCGGCCCGCGGACGTGCCGATCGTCGGCGACGCCAAGGAGGTCATCGGCGAGCTGATCAGCCTGCTGCGGTCCGAGGATCGGCAGCCTGACGTGGGCGACTGGGCCCGCTATCTGCTCGACATGAAGAACCGTTACCCGACCGGCTACGACCTGCCCGACGACGGGAGCCTGTCCCCCCAGCACGTGATCAAGCGGATCGGCGAGATCACCGGCCCCGACGCCTACTATGCGGCCGGGGTCGGTCAGCACCAGATGTGGGCCGCGCACTTCCTGCCCTGGGAGCTCCCGGGACGCTGGCTGAACTCGGGCGGTCTCGGCACGATGGGTTACTGCGTGCCTGCCGCGATGGGGGCCAAGGTCGGCCAGCCGGACTCGATCGTCTGGGGCATCGACGGCGACGGCTGTTTCCAGATGACCAATCAGGAGCTCGTGACCTGCGCCCTGGAAGGGATTCCGGTCAAGATCGCCATCATCAACAACCAGAGCCTGGGCATGGTGCGGCAGTGGCAGACGCTGTTCTACGGCAGCCGCTACTCCAACACCGACCTCAAGACCAATCGGATTCCGGACTTCCCGAAGCTGGCGGAGGCCATGGGCTGTGTCGGTCTCCGGGCCGAGACGGCCGGTGATGTGGATGCGGTGATCGACAAGGCCCTGTCGATCAACGACGCCCCGGTGGTGGTGGAGTTCGTGGTGCACAAGGACGCGATGGTCTGGCCGATGGTCGCCGCCGGCACCAGCAATGACGAGATCCTGTTCGCCCGCGACATGGCCCCCAAGTGGGAAGACGAGGAGTTGTGATGAGTGGGAGCAACATCCACACCCTGAGCGTGCTGGTCGAGAACAAGCCGGGTGTCCTCGCCCGGGTGGCCGGCCTGATCTCGCGGCGCGGCTACAACATCGAGTCGCTCGCCGTCGGTCCGACCGAGTCGCCGGACATGTCGCGGATCACCCTGCAGGTGAATGTCACCGACCTCGTCCTGGAGCAGATCACCAAGCAGCTGAACAAGCTCATCGAGGTGCTGAAGATCGTCGAGCTGGAGGACAGCGCCGTACGCCGCGAGCTCGTCCTGGTCAAGGTCAAGGCGAACGCGGAAACCCGCGGTCAGCTGATCGAGATCATCGGTCTGTTCGGCGCCAAGGCCGTCGACCTCACCGGTGAGGTGATCACCGTCGAAGCCACCGGCAGCCCGGCCAAGCTGGACGCCCTGCTCGAGCTCTTCGAGCCGTACGGGATCCGGGAGCTGGTCCAGTCCGGCCTGGTCGCCCTCGGCCGGGGCAACCGCTCGCTGACCGATCGAGCGCAGCGGACGGACCGTTTCAAGAACGTCCGCGCCGTCTCGACCGCGGACGGCCGTCTACTAATCTGAGCCCCGCCCACCACGAACGAAGGAAGAATCACGTGCCTGCAGAGATGTTCTACGACTCCGACGCCGACCTCTCGATCATCCAGGGGCGCAATGTCGCCGTCCTCGGCTTCGGCAGCCAGGGTCACGCGCACGCGCTGTCGTTGCGCGACTCCGGAGTCGACGTCCGCGTCGGCCTGCCCGAAGGCAGCAAGAGCCGGGCCAAGGCCGAGGCTCAGGGCCTGCGGGTGCTGACTCCGTACGAGGCCTGCGAAGAAGCCGATCTGATCATGGTCCTGACGCCCGATCCCTCGCAGCGCAAGCTCTACGCCGAGGCGATCGAGCCGAATCTGGTTCCGGGGGATGCGCTGTTGTTCGCGCACGGCTTCAACATCCGCTACGGCTACATCTCGCCGCCGGAGGGCGTCGACGTCGCCCTCGTCGCTCCCAAGGGCCCCGGTCACCTCGTCCGTCGCGAGTACGCCGAGGGTCGGGGCGTCCCGGTGCTGGTCGCGGTCGAGCAGGACGCGTCGGGCAAGGCCTGGGATCTCGCGCTCTCGTACGCGAAGGGCATCGGCGGACTGCGCGCCGGCGGCATCAAGACGACCTTCACCGAGGAGACCGAGACTGACCTCTTCGGCGAGCAGGCCGTGCTCTGCGGTGGCGCCTCCGCGCTGATCCAGGCCGGCTTCGAGACCCTGACCGAGGCGGGCTACCAGCCCGAGGTCGCCTACTTCGAGTGCCTGCACGAGCTGAAGCTGATCGTCGATCTGATGTACGAGGGTGGCATCGCCAAGCAGCGCTGGAGCGTGTCCGACACCGCCGAGTACGGCGACTACGTTTCCGGCCCGCGGGTCATCGACGCCCAGGTCAAGGCCAACATGAAGGGTGTCCTCGACGACATCCAGAACGGCGCCTTCGCGCAACGCTTCATCGACGACCAGGATGCCGGCGGCCCGGAGTTCGCCGACTTGCGCAAAAAGGGTGAGGAGCACCCGATCGAGGCGACCGGACACCAGCTTCGCGGACTGATGGCCTGGGTGAAGAGCCACGACGACGACTACATCGAGGGTCACGCGGCACGCTGAATCCTTCATTTGTCTTCGCGGGCGCGAAGACCGGATCGTCCCAGGTCCGCTTCCCAAAAGGTTGTGGTTGTTTCGGTGCGTTGACGCGCCTGTGTCAATGGTGCTGATTCAGGATCTTTAGCTTTTGGGAAACGGACCTGGAACCACCCGGCCTTCGCTTCTCTTGGTGGGGTCGCGAGTGGGTGACTCTCGAAGGTCTGGCGCGGCTGGGGAATGGCTTCCGGTCGGGGTCGTGACCGGCCGCTCGGGGGAATCGAGGAGTTCTGTCAGGGTCCAGTGGTTAGGCTTAGCCGCGACCACCCAGAAGTTGCACTGAATCAGGGGAGTACGGAATGGCTGAGTCAGAGCAGAGCCAACGTAAGGTCCGACGGACCGAGGACGCGGAGATCGAGGAGCTGGCGCCGGCCGACTCGGCGCACAAGGCCGAGCTGGACTCCGAGGTCGACTCGCTCCTGGACGAGATCGACGATGTGCTCGAGGTCAATGCCGAGGAATTCGTGCGGTCCTTCGTCCAGAAGGGCGGACAGTGATCGATCGGCCTGCACCGGGTGAGCTCACCGCTGGTCTGGCCCAACGGCAGTTCCTCGTCCTTCACCGACTACGCCGTCCGGGTCGCCCCCAACGTCCTGCCGACCTCCCGGATCGCCGCAGCCGGCGCCGGCGATCTCGCTCCACACGGCACGACCATCGTCGCCGCCACCTTCGCGGGTGGTGTCGTGGTCGCCGGCGACCGCCGGGCGACGATGGGCAATGTGATCGCCCAGCGCGACATCGAGAAGGTGTTCGCCGCCGACGAGTTCTCGATCATCGGCATTGCCGGCGCGGCCGGGATCGCGGTCGAGATGGTCGGATTGTTCCAGGTCGAGCTGGAGCACTACGAGAAGATCGAGGGCGCCCCGCTCTCCCTGGTCGGCAAGGCCAACCGGTTGGCGACCATGATCAGGATGAATCTCGGCCTGGCCATGCAGGGTCTGGTCGTCGTGCCGCTGTTCGCCGGCTGGGATGTCGCCTCTGACCAGGGCCGGATCTTTTCCTACGACGCCACCGGCGGCCGTTATGAGGAGCACGCCTTCTTCTCGGTCGGCTCGGGATCGGTCTTCGCCCGCGGTTCGCTGAAGAAGCTCTACCGGCCGGATTTCCAAGCCGGCGACGCGACGATGGCGGTGATCCAGGCGCTCTACGACGCGGCCGACGACGACTCCGCCACCGGTGGCCCCGACCTCACCCGCCGGATCTTCCCGGTGGTGCTGATCGCAACGGCCGACGGCGTGCAGCGGGTGGCCGAGCCGGAGATCATCCAGATGGTCACCCGGATGATGGCCAGCCGCAACGAACGGCCTGACGGACCGGGAGCTCCGCTTGCCTGATCGAGGAGTTCCCGCATGAGCATGCCGTTCTACGTCGCACCCGAACAGCAGATGAAGGATCGGGCCGACTACGCCCGCAAGGGGATCGCGCGCGGCCGATCGGTGATCGTGCTGCACTATGCCGACGGCATCGTCTTCGTGGCCGAGAATCGCTCGGCCGCGTTGCACAAGGTGAGCGAGATCTACGACCGGATCGGCTTCGCCGCCGTCGGCCGGTACAACGAATTCGAGCGGTTGCGGACCGCCGGGATCCAGTACGCCGACCTGCGCGGCTACAGCTACGACCGCACCGACGTGACCTGCCGGGGCCTGGCGAACGCGTACGCCCAGCTGCTCGGCACGATCTTCTCCTCGGGCGGTGAGAAGCCGTACGAGGTGGAACTGGTCGTGGCCGAGCTCGGTGCCACCGCCGACCTCGACCAGATCTATCGGCTGACCTACGACGGGTCGGTGGCCGACGAGGCCGACTTCGCCGTGATGGGTGGATCGGCCGAGACGATTTCCGAGGCGGTCGGCCGGGGTTTCGAGCCCAATCTCAGCCTGGCCGCGGCCACCCGACTCGCGGTCGACGCCCTCGCGTCCGACGGTGGACCCAATGCCAGCCCGCGCGAGCTCGGCGTGGAGGCCCTCGAGGTCGCCATCCTGGATCGCACCCGTGCACTCCCGCGCAAGTTCCGGCGGATCGTCGGTCCCCGGCTGGCCGCGCTGTTGGAAGGTCCTCCAAGTACGGCGCCGGACCCGGCCGCTGCGTCGGGCAATTCACTTGACGCCACCGACGAGCCACCGAAGAATCCGGGGACGTGACCCTTCCTCAACCGCCCGTTGCCGTGATCATCGGCACCGGTTTGATCGGCGCGTCCATCGGCTGCGCCCTGACGGCCGGCGGCTACCGGGTCCACCTGCGTGACCACCAGCTCAGCCACGCCCGGGTCGCCGCCGGGCTCGGCGCCGGCTCGCTCGAGCCGCCCGTCTCGGCCGATGTCGCTCTGGTCATCGTCGCCGTGCCGCCGAAGGCGATCGACGGCGTTGTCGTCCACAGCCTGCACAGCTACCCGAACGCCACGGTGACCGATGTCGGTTCGGTGAAGGCCGGTGTGCTGCACGCGTTGTGGCAGCGGACGGTCGACCTGACCCGCTACGTCGGCTCCCACCCGATGGCGGGTTCGCAGCATTCGGGACCGATGACCGCGCACGCAGACCTGTTCGTCGACCGCACCTGGGTGATCACGCCGCACCGGCGCTCCGACCCGGCATCGATCAAGCGCATCAGCGAGTTGGTGGGGGCCTGCCGAGCCCGCGCGGTCACCATGGATGTCGATGATCATGATGCTGCCGTCGCTCGGGTGTCGCATCTGCCGCATCTGATGGCGGTGCTGATGGCCGGACACCTGGTCTCGGTGCCCGAAGGCGACCTGCTGCTGGCCGGCCAGGGCCTCCGCGACGTGACCCGGATCGCTGGCAGTGATCCGACACTGTGGGAGCAGATCGTCGGGGCCAACTCTGCCGCCGTGCTCGGTGAGTTGCGCGGCGTACAGGATCAACTAGGTGCGCTGATCGCGGCGCTCGAGGCGGCTCCGTCGACTGACCTGCTGCGCGGATCAACTGCAGCGGGGCGTCGACCGGCACCCGAAGATCCCGGGCAAGCATGGTGCGGCGGCGGTGCAGCTATCGCCAGGTCGTGGTCGCCATCCCCGACGCGCCCGGTGCGCTGGCGCGGCTGTTCGCCGAGGTGGGGCGGCCGGAGTCAACGTCGAGGACATCGCCATCGAGCACGACCCCGATCGCGAGGTGGGCTATCTGGAGCTCTCGGTGGCCCCCGAGACCAGAGTGACGAGCGATGATCGCAGCACGGCTGGCTGGCCTCCTGGATCGGTCCAGCATCGCCGACACGGCGGCCTGAGCGGTAGGGTCGCCCTATACGCTGATGGCGTGTCTGAGGCAACGACAGTCGGTCGGTCCACCCATCCGGGCGCCCGCTGGTCGATCGCGATCGACGGGCCCAGCGGCTCCGGCAAGTCCAGCACCGCCCGCGGGGTCGCCCAGCGCCTCGGACTGGCATACCTGGACACCGGCGCCATGTATCGGGCCGCGACCTGGCTGGCGGTGGAGCGCGGCATTGACCTGCCCGACGCCCGAAGCTGTCGCCGCGCTGATCGCCACCGCCGATCTCGACATCGAGCTCGATCCGGCCGCGCCCGCGATCAGCATCGAGGGCACCGACGTGACCGAGGCGATCCGGGCACCGGAGGTGTCGGCCGCGGTCAGCTCGATCGCGACCAACCTCGAGGTGCGCGCCTATCCTGGTCGCCCGCAGCGGCAACTGATCGCCTGGCGAGCCGGGGGATCGTCGCCGAAGGTCGCGACATCACCACCGTTGTCGCGCCGCGACGCGGACGGTCCGGGTGCTGCTGGTCGCCGACCCGGCCGCCCGGGTCGCCCGCCGACATGCCGAGCTCGGCGAGCAGGTCGACAACGCCGCCGTGACCGACCAGGTGATCCGCCGTGACCGGGACGATTCCAGCGTCGCCCAGTTCCACTCGGCCGCCCCGGGCGTGACCGTCGTCGACTCCACCTACCTCGACCTCGAGCAGGTCATCGACGAGATCTGCGCCTTGGTGCCGGCGCCGCGCGCCAGCCGACGTGATCGAAGGGGTCAGCCCCGATCTGCCGCACATCGGCGATCTGCCGCCGGGTCGAGAAGGCTTCCTCCGCCTGGTCAAACCGATCGCCAGGCTCGTGCTGCGGTCGTACTGGAGGATCAGGGTCCACGGCGCCGAAGCACGTGCCGCGGTCCGGTCCGGTGATCCTGGCCGCCAACCACCTCGCCCTGCTCGACGGTCCGGTGCTCGTCGCGATGACCCGCCGGCTGACGTTCGCCATGGCCAAGCGGGAGCTCTTCGTCGGCATCGGCGGCCGGCTGCTCGCCCAGGTCGGCCAGATCTCGCTGAACCGCCAAAGCGGTCGACCTCAAGGCGATCCGGCGCGCCGTCCAGGTGCTCCGCTCCGATAAGGTGCTGGCCGTGTCTTCCCGAGGGCGTACGCGTGGCCGGTGAGGTTGCCTGGGCGAAGGGCGGCGCGGCGTACCTGGCCATGGTCGCCGGCGCGCCGGTCGTCCCGGTCGCCATCCTCGGCACCCGGGAGCCGGGCCAGACCAACAGCCAACTGCCGCGTCGGCGGCGGCCGTATCCACGTCGTCTACGGGCCGCCGATCCCGGTCGAGCAGCAGCCGTGGCCGCGACGCAAGCACGAGGTGGCCGAGCTCACCGAGCAGTTGCGGCGGCGGCTGGCCGATCACGTGGTCGCCGCCCAGGCGCTGACCGGGCTACCCTTGCCCGGGCCGCCGAAACCTCGGGCGGTCCGTTCATCGACGAGTAAGTGAATCTGCCATGACTGACCCTGCGCCCTCCGAGGCGCCTCAGACCCTGCCCGTCGTCGCCGTCGTCGGCCGTCCCAACGTCGGGAAGTCGACGCTGGTCAACCGGATCATCGGCCGCCGTGAAGCCGTCGTCCAGGACGTGCCCGGCGTCACCCGGGACCGGGTGTCCTACGACGCCGACTGGAACGGTCGGCAGTTCGTGCTGGTCGACACCGGCGGCTGGGCCCCCGACGCCAAGGGCATGGCGGCCCAGATCGCCGAACAGGCCGAACTGGCCATCGCCGCCGCCGACGCGGTCGTCTTCGTGGTCGACGCCACGGTCGGCACCCAGGACATCGACGAGGCCGTGGTCCAGGTGCTGCGTCGGAGCAAGAAGCCGGTCGTGCTTGCGGCGAACAAGGTCGACGACCAGCGCAGCGAGGCCGAAGCCGCCAGCATGTGGAATCTCGGGCTCGGCGAGCCGTTCCCGGTGTCGGCGTTGCACGGCCGGGGGAGCGGTGACCTGCTCGACGCGATCCTCGAGGCCATCCCCGACGCGCCCCGCGAGACGCCGACCGTCGAGCGCGGTCCGCGCCGGGTAGCGATCGTCGGCAAGCCCAACGTCGGGAAGTCCAGCCTGCTGAACAAGGTCGCGGGCCAGCAGCGGGTGGTCGTCGACAACGTCGCCGGCACCACAGTCGATCCCGGTCGACGAGTTGGTCGAGGTCGACGGGGCGATCTATCGCTTCATCGACACCGCCGGGATTCGCAAGCGGGTCAAGGAGGCCTCGGGTCACGAGTACTACGCCAGCCTGCGGACCCACGGCGCGATCGATCGGGCCGAGGTCTGCGTGGTCGTGCTGGACGCCAGTGAGCCGCTCACCGAGCAGGACCTGCGGATCATGACGTCGGTCGAGGAAGCGGGCCGGGCCCTGGTCATCGCCTTCAACAAGTGGGACCTGACCGACGAGGAGCGGCGTCGCTATCTGGATCGGGAGATCGAACGCGACCTGGTCCAGTTCGGCTGGGCCTCCAAGATCAACATCTCTGCGACCACCGGCCGCCATGTCGATCGGCTCGGGCCAGCCATCGAGGAAGCCTTGCACGGTTGGGAAACGCGGATCTCGACCGGCAAATTGAATGCGTTCCTCGGTCGCGTCGTGGCGGCTCATCCGCACCCCGTACGCGGGGGCAAGCAGCCCCGCATCCTGTTCGGCACCCAGGCCCAGGTCGGGCCGCCGACCTTCGTGCTGTTCACCTCGGGCCAGATCGAGCCCGGCTATCTGCGGTTCGTGGAGCGCCGGCTGCGCGAAGAGTTCGGCTTCATCGGTACGCCGGTGCATGTCACCGTCAGGGCGCGGGAGAAGCGCAAGAACCGCTGATCGCTGGCGCCTGCCTGGGTGGGATCAGTCGGTGTTGAAGTCGTACGCCTCGCTCAGCCATTGCCGGAGTTGATCATCGACCTGGTCGACTGACGTCAGCTTGATCAGGTGCGCGAACCGGTCGGCTCCCGTGGGGATGCTGCGGTTGATCCGGGGATCGTCGCGGCGTTCGGGCAGGAAGAGGGCCAGCTGCGCGGACCGTACGCGAGGTCGGAACTCGGCGAGCTTGCGATCACTCTTGAGGAAGATCCCGACGTCGACCGCGTCCTCGTGCACCGGACCGAGGTCATCGAAGTGGGCGATGATCGCGGCATAGATCTCGCCGACCCAATCCGGATGCCGGCCGAGCAACTCCTCGACCGTGATGCCGGGAGCACAGACGTGAGCCTGCCGCGCGGCTCCGAACTCGCGGTCGCAGCGCGGGCACACCCAACGGGCCATGGGCCGAGTCTGCCGCATTCCAAAACCGGTTCGGGGCGCCCGGTCCGGTCATAGTAGAGTTCCCCCTCGTGGCTGCCGCTCGGTGAGTGGTGGTCCGCGGGCTGTAGCGCAGCTTGGTAGCGCACTTGACTGGGGGTCAAGGGGTCGCAGGTTCAAATCCTGTCAGCCCGACCGATGAACACCTGGTCAGAAGCGTTTCCGATTACTTCGGGAGGCAGCTTCTGGCCGGGTTCAGCGGTTAGACGCCAAATTTCGACCTCACCTTTGACCCTGCCACGGTGTGGTCGTTTCCGTTGATTCGTTGGGCGATGGCTTTATGTTGCCGGATGGAGAAGTAGCTCTCGACCTGGTTGAGCCGTGGACCGCGTCGACCTGCTGCTGCCCCTCGCCAACCTGTTGCTGCTCGGCTGCGTGGCCTTCCTTCCGTTCCCCACCACGCTCGTCGCCGAGCACACCAGCGGACCCGACGCAAGGATCGCGATGCTGCTCTACGGTGGGACCCTCACGGCCTGGGCGGCTACCTCGCCGCCACCCTGCTCGCCTTCGTCCCACCCTGGCCGCGACCGCGCTGCTGGCGCTCGTGTTCATCCTCGGACCATCACCCCGCTCCGCCTCTGATGACCGCGCACGCGACACGAACAACAACAGCTGATGGGCAGACCGGTCGGCCTGCGGTGCGGCGGCGACCTGGCCGCTGCAGTGGCTGAGCCTCGGTTATCGGAGCCGATGTGATGAAGAACGTTCGCGGGGGTGAAACTGGCAGCGCGTTTTGACGGCTGCGATGGAGAACGTACACCGGTGTGGGGTCGGGCGGCTCGTTTTGACGGCTGCGATGGAGAACGTACGCCGGTGCCGGGTCGGGCGGCTCGTTTTGCCGGCTGTGATGGAAGACGTACGCCGGTGCCGGGTCCGGCGGCTCGTTTTGACGGCTGCGATGGAAGACGTACGCCGGTGCGGGGGTGTGGCGGCTCGTTTGGCAACAGCCCCCTGAAGCCCGGAACCAGCGGCCGAGGTCGGTCGACCGCGATGAGTTTGGCCGCCGTGAGGGGTCAACCGCTATAGACCGCAACCACATCCGCAGGGGAGACATCATGACCGCCACCTACACGTTCGACATCTTCTCCAGCCTCGACGGCTACGGCGCCGCCAGCGGCGACTGGAGTGGCTACTGGGGCAAGCAAGGGCCCGAGCTGCTCGACCACCGCCTCGCGTTGTACGAGCCGGAGCAACGGATGGTCCTCGGTGCGACGACCTATCGGGAGTTCGTCGAGATGCTGGCCTCGAGCGAGGAATACCCCGATGTGCTGGACGCGTGGGTCACTCGGCTGAGAAGCCTGCCGGCAACCGTGATTTCGTCGACGCTGCACGAGCCGCTCGACTGGCCCGACGCAACGATCGAGAGCGGTGACGCAATCGACATTGTCGCCCGACTCAAAGCAGAGTCCGCGGTGCCGCTACGGTCCCACGGCAGCCTGAAGCTGAACCGAGCCCTGATGGCCGCCGGCCTGGTCGACCGCGTCCAGATCACGCTGTTCCCGGTCATCACCGGACAGACCGGCGAGAGCCCCATCTTCCACGGCGCGGCCGATTTCGACCTGGAGCTCCTCGAGCACCGGACCCTCGACGGCCACACCCAGGAATTCATCTATCGACCCACCCTCCATGGCCGCCACCTTCCGGGAGACCGCTGAAATCACGCCCTCCGGCATCGAGATCAACGGGGACGGGGTCAGCTCTTCTTCAGCTGCTCGACCAGCATCACGATGATGCCGCTGGGGCCGCGCACATAGCTGAGCTTGTACACGTCGGAGTAGGTCGCCACGCCGCGCAGCGGCCGACAGTCATGCCTCGCGGCGATCTCGAGGGCTTCGTCGATGTCATCGACCGAGAAGGCGACCCGGTGCATGCCGATCTCGTTCGGCCGGGTGGGACTGGTCTCGATCGCGTCGGGGTGGAGGTATTCGAAGAGCTCGAGGCGACCCTCGCTGTCGGGTGTTTGAAGCATGGCGATCTTGGCGTGGTTGCCGTCGAGACCGACTGCAGTGTCGGCCCAGTCTCCGCTGACCGTGTCCCGGCCGAGGACGGTCAGGCCGAGGTCGGTGAAGAAGGCGATGGCGGCTTCGAGATCGCGGACAGCGATGCCAACATTCACGAGCTGGATGGGCATAGGTGCATCCTAACGACGCGAGCGATTTCGTCAGTCTGTGGAATATCGGCTCTGATCGTGCCGGGTGACCGAGACCGCCTGCCTCTTAGGCTGCCGGGGGTGAGTTCGCGGGCCTGGGGCGGATGTTGCTGAAACGCAGGTGGAGCTGGCCCTTCGACAGTGCTCAGGGCGCGAAACGGCTGAACTGTTGCGCGAGGGTGTCGGAGACTACGTCCGCTGAGCTTGTCGAAGCGCACCCGCCAGTTGCGGGTTGATCTTGCCCCTCGAGGCGGAGCTCGAAGGCCTCATCAGCCGCAGTGACCGTCTCGATCCCGCCGACAGCCGACTGGTCCGACGCCCAGATCTGTCACATCATCGCGCCGAACGCCTGATCCGGCGGCGAGGTGGGCCCAACCTGGGGAGTACCGTCAACAAGGTGAAACGCAGCGCAGTCATCGTGATCGCGCTCTACCTCAGCATCGCGGTCCTGACCCGCGCCGCAGAGGCGGCCGGGATGCAGCGCTGCCACTGTTCATCCACGTGCTGGTGTCGTCGACCACTCCTTAGCGCGTTTCGCTGGGTGGTCCCGGTCGGCCACCGGTAGCCGCATCGGCCACGCGATGGACGCTTACTCGTCGCAAACTCCGGCAAAATCAGGCAGTCGAGGTCCGCCTTGCTCAACCGACGACAAGAGCGCAAGACCCTGTTTCCGCAGGTCAGCGCCCATTTTGGCGCGCCACGCCGAGAATGGGCAAAGTACGTAGTCAAGTCTTCGCGCCCGATCCGCGAGGTTCGGGCGCGGGTGGCGGGCCTTGGTTGAACGCCATGGAACTCCGTTCGTCATCGGGTCGTCCGGGTCGCCGAGTGCCGGTCCTGCTCCTGGTTGGCGCCGGCCACGCCCACCTCTACGTCATGAAGCGCGCCAGCGAGTTGGCCGCTGCTGGGTACCTGGTGCAACTCCTTGCCCCGCGATACTTCGACTACAGCGGAGTCGCCTCGGCGCGAGCGGCCGGTTCGCTGCCCCGTGACGCCGGGCGGATCGACGTGCAGCTGCTGGCGGGAGCGTACGGGGTGGACTTTCGCGAGGGCACCTTGGAGTCGCTGGACGCGGAGGCGCGGATCGCGGTGACGTCGGACGGAGCCCGCCTGGCGTACGAGGTCCTCTCGATCAACATCGGTAGCGTCGTCGCGCCGGGCGGCATGAAGGTCCATCCGAGCGTGCTGAGGGTCAAGCCGTTGAGCGGTCTCGCCGACCTGGATGTCCGACTGCGAGCGCTGGGTCAGCCAGGTGCCGGTGCCGGGGTCACAATCGTGGGAGGCGGCGCCTCGGGCCTGGAGCTGGCGGCCCACCTCGCGGTCCGCCCAGATGTCGAACGGGTCCGCCTGGTGGAGTCCGGGCCGGTGGTCGGTGCGGACCTTCCCCGGGGCGCGCGCAAACGGATCGGTCGACTTCTTGCCCGGCGCGACGTGGCCGTTCACACCGGGTGCGTCGTGCGCGAGATCGGCGAGCGCAGGGTGGTCTGCGACGACGGTACCGAAATCCCGCACGATGTCGCCGTGCTCGCCACCGGGCTCAGTGCACCGCCGTTGCTCGCCGCTCTGGGACTTGGCGACGGGCTTGGGGTGCCGGTGCGGGCAACCCTCCAGCACGTGGACCGAGACGAGATCTACGCGGTCGGCGACTGCGCCCGCTTCCTTCCCGCTTCGCTACCCCGCATCGGAGTTCACGGCGTGCGGCAGGGACCGGTGCTGCACCGCAGCCTCCTCGCGCGGGCTCGCACGGAATCACTGCCCGTGTACGAGCCTCAGCGTCGTGCCCTGTCGATCCTCGATCTCGGCGGCGGCGTCGGGCTCGCTGTCCGGGGAGGACTGTGGTGGTACGGCGCCGGCCCGCTGCGCCTCAAGCGGTCCATCGATCGCCGGTGGCTGAAGAAGTATCAGCCGGATTGACTCTCCTCTGGGGTCGGCCGGAGTTCTCGCTAGCTGCGCGCAGCGGTTCAGCGCTGGCTGACCCACCATCCCGCCGCACAGCTACAGGGGTCAGTCCGATCGTGGCCGGGAGGTGTCGATCTCGATCCCGTTCCAGAACGCGACCCGGCCCTTGATGCGACGGGCCAGCGGTGTGGGGTGGCGGTAGGTGAAGGCACCGTCGGGGACGACCTGTCCGTCGACGTGGACGTCGTAGTAGCTCGCGACCCCCTTCCACGGGCAGACGGTGGTGGTGCTGCTGGAGTGCAGCACTCCGGCGGGGACGCTGGGCAGGGGGAAGTAGGCGTTGCCCTCCACGGTCACGATGTCGTCCGACGTGGCGACCAGGCTGGTGCCGAGCCGCGCCAAGGCGCGGGTCGTGCGTCGCGCCGTGCGCAGCAGTCCCAGGGTCGTGCCGATGGCCGCACCACCGACCGAGAGGGGAGCGCCTCCACCTCGGTGGTTCCCGATCCTGTCCACGTGGGACCGTCCAGGCGACCGGCCGCCCAGGGCCAGGTCGCGGCCAGGATCAGGGGCGAGGTGCCACGTGGTCGTGGGTCGCCACACGACCAGTGCGGACCACGCGACCGCGACCATGAGCGTCCAGATGAGTCCCGGGCTGGGAATCTTCCTTGTGCTGTCGCTCCCGTCGCGACCAGCCGCTGGTGTCGAATGAGGTTGAGAGTCGGGATCGGCGACCCTGATCGCGGCGACCACTTGCCGCACGGACGGGTTCACCAGGGCTCGGTCACCGACGAAGACGGTGGGAACGGTCTCGTCGCCTCCGGTAGCCCCCATCACGCGGGCACCCCGGCCGCCACATCACCTCGACCTGGGGTGGGGGCGGGTGGGTCTGGGTCATTGCTCGTCCTCTGCTGCGGTTCCGGGGATGAAGGAGGAAATTCGTGGCGAACAGTCGATCTGCCATGGGAACCCGACGACCCGCCCGGAGCATCCCGCTTCATGCGACCCTTGCGTCTTCGGAGAAGCGACATGGCCGGTGCTGGGCACTGAACCAGGAGGAGGTGGAGAAGAGTGTCGACAACCCCAACATCTCAGCACAGCAAAGTCAGGCGGGAAGAGTGTCCCGTGCCCAGCGGGTTTCCCCATCGTGACAGCTCCCCGACCCGTGGATGATGCTGCCCGGAGATCTTCCTTCCGGGAGTGGGTGGAGCCCGAGATCGAGGTCCTTCTTCGGGTGGCTCTGACGATCACGTCGAGCCGGGCCGATTCCGAAGACCTCGTCCAGGAAGCCCTGCTGCGCGCCTACCGGGCGATTGATCGCTTCGACGGTCGGCATCCGCGGGCGTGGTTGTTGACCATCCTGCGCAACACGAACGCCAACCTGCACCGTCGCCAGCGACCTGGCACGATCGGTGACTGGGAGCTCATCAGGACCGCCCGTCCGGCGTTCGGCAGGGCCGAGCTGCCCAGTGCCGAGGACAGCTTCGTACGCGAGGAACTGCACGCGGATCTCGACGCCGCCGTGCGTGCCCTCGACCCCCGCTTCCGGGCCGCGCTCATCCTCGTCGACGTGCACGACCTGAGCTACTCCGAGGCCGCCGCGGTCATGGGAGTCCCCGTCGGCACCGTGATGTCTCGACTCAGTCGCGCCCGCGACCGGGTCCGCAAGTCGCTCCAGTTCAGCCCACTCACCCGAGGAGACCTGTTATGACTGGGACTCTGCGCCAGATGCTGACCTGCCACTGGTCGGCGCGCCGCATCCAGCGCTATCTCGACGCTGACCCCGCGGCCCGGTTGACGCCCGGTGAGATCTCGCGTCTCGAGGGACACTTGGCGACCTGCGAGAAGTGCACCCAGGTCGCGACGGAGCACCGTGCCCTGCACCGGGCGCTGTCACTGTGGTCCGGTGGAACCGGTGTCGATCCCCGATCGGTCGACCGGGTCCGGGACTTCCTGTCCACCATCAACGACGAGGACACCGCGTGAGCGTCGGCCGGCAGACCGCCACCCCACCTGCAGCCACCTTTCCGGACGAGCCGTGGGACCTCCTGGTCGTCGGGGGAGGGACGGCCGGGATCGTGGGCGCGAAGACTGCCGCGCGGCTGGGGGCTCGAGTCCTCCTCGTGGAGCGTGAACGCACCGGGGGTGACTGCCTGTGGACCGGTTGCGTCCCGTCCAAGGCGCTTTTGGCCGCCGCCGGCGCCGCCGCCACTGCCCGGCACGGGCACCGCTTCGGCATCGACGTCGGCGAAGTGTCGGTCGACTTCACCCGGGTGATGGATCACGTGCGAGCCTCGATCCAGCAGATCGCCCCGGTTGACTCGATCGAGGCGCTCGAGCAGGCGTCGGTCTCGGTGCGCACCGCGACCGCCCGTTTCACCGGACCGGACTCGGCCGAGATCGACGGGGCGCCCGTGAGGTTCCGACAGGCCCTCGTCGCCACGGGTGCCGCACCGGCAGTGCCTCCCATTCCCGGCCTGAGCGAGGTCGAGCACCTGACGACCGACACCGTCTGGGGGCTGAGCGAGCTTCCGGCTGACTTGGTGGTCCTGGGCGGCGGGAGCATCGGATGCGAACTAGGCCAGGCTTTCGCCCGCCTGGGTAGCAGGGTCTCCGTGGTCGAGGGTGCCTCCCGGATCCTGCCTCGCGAGGACCCTCGAGCAGCCGCGGAGCTCGCGCGCGCCCTGGTCGATGACGGCGTGGACCTCCACACCGGCTCGGGAGTCGCCCGGGTCGAGCCGACCGGTCCGGGGTCCGGGGTGCTCCACCTCGAGAGCGGCGATCGGGTGCCGTTCTCGTGCCTCCTGGTCGCCGTCGGTCGAGCTCCTCGGACCCATGACACCGGATTGGCCGAGGCGGGTGTCGGAGTCGATGACCGTGGGTTCGTGGTGGTCGACGACCTGCTGCGGACCACCAATCCACGCATCTGGGCTGCCGGCGACCTCACCGGTCATCCGCAGTTCACGCACACCGCAGGCGTGCACGCGAGCCTGGCCGCCTCGAACGCCATCCTCGGGGTACGCCGCAAGGTCGATCTGACGGCGGTGCCGAGGGTCACGTTCACCGACCCGGAGATCGCTGCGGTCGGGCTGGACACGGACCGGGTGCGGGCACGGCTGCGGACGATCGACTGGTCGCACTCCCATGTCGACCGGGCCGTCACCGAGGGTGCGTCCAACGGTTTCGTCCGGCTCGTCGTCGACAGACGAGGCCACGTTCTCGGTGCCACAGTGGTGGGGCCGCGAGCGGGGGAGACCCTGGGCGAGCTGACGCTGGCGATCACCCGGGGACTGACGACTCGCGATCTCGCGGGCGTGACCCATGCCTACCCCACGTACAACGACGGGCCGTGGAACGCCGCGGTCGCCGACGTTCAGGACCAGCTCGAACGCCCCGGGACGCGGCGCATCCTCGGGGCGCTCGCCCGGGCTCGCTCGTGGTGGGTCGGCCGGGACGACTGAGCGTCACGAGAGGTCGGCTTGGCAGCCGGAGTCAGGTGCAGCGGAAGACAGAACGGCCTTGAGAACCGGCCGCGGCCCGGACAGCGACGACGTCTCGGACCACGTCGAAGACGTGCTCGAGTTGGAGGGCGCCCCGATGGGGGGCCACGTGGGTTGCTGCGCAGGTAGTCCCCGGCGTTGACCAGGTCGGCGATGGTGGAGGTGAAGTTGGTGTTAGCGAAGTCGCCGCCGCCGGCGCTTCGGCGTGGTCGTGCCTCCGTCCGGTTCACCGCTATCCGTCGTCGCCGTAATTCCGACGTCGACCTCCGCCGGCCCGTCCATCCACCGCCGAGCTTGAGATTGCCGGTCGGCCGACGGTTGTCGGATTGCCGGCCACTGTCGGTGATCCTTCGTCTCCGTAGCGGCGGTCAGCGCGCCATGTGGATGAAGCAGTCGACCCGTTTGGTCCGCAAGGTCCCGGGTCGATACTTCGCCAACCAGCTGTCGTCCTCGGCCAGTTGGAGGGCGCGCAACGTGTCGGCCGCCGTGGTCCGCTCGACGATGGAGCGGAAATAGTAGTGATTGAAGAGCCGGTTGAATTCGGTGAAGTAGATGTCGGCGACCCGCCGGTCCCCGCGGATGATGACCATGTTCTCGTCGTTGTCCGTCGTCGAGGCCCGGCTGAAGTTCGCCGAGCCGGTGACCACGATCGGATCCTTGCCGAGCGGATCGTGCAGCAGGAACTTGCAGTGCATGAAGGCGACGTGGTGATTGAGTCCAAGCTTCCGGGCGTCGGTTTCGACGACCCATTGGCCCAGGGTGGTGTGCAACTCGGCGCCTGAAGCCATGTAGACGTTGTTGGTCGCATTGAGGCGGACGAACGGCTTGGTGGAGTTCGCCAGCGGACGGTCCTCCTTCTCCAGCAGCAGGAAGCACAACGGACCGCTGCTCGTGTTCATCTTCAACGCCGTCTTGAAGACCTCCGGCACGGTGAACGCGAAGGTGATGCACGCGAGATCCTGCGCGCCGGCGAGCAGGGCCGCGTACAGGTCGAGCGGCAGGACGCCGGTCCGCGGGCTGAACAGTGTGGTGATCCCGGAAGCGATCGCACCGAGGTCCGGATTCGGGGTCAGGGCGCCGACCCTCGCGTACAGGTCGCGATTCCGGGTGCGGACGACGGCGGCGCTGTCGTCCTGACGGCCGCCCGGATCCTCGGCCAGCAGCTCCCAGTACGCCTGGTACCGAGCGGCGGCAGGGGCGTCCCGGATCCAGTGACCGACGTTGGCCTGACCGTGAATCCCGCCTTCGGTGAGGTTGGTCGACCCCGTCCACACCTGTTCGGGGACGAGGGGATCACCGGTCAGCAGCACCATGAACTTGTTGTGAGCGAGACTTCCGCGGCGCGCCTCACGCCGGATGATGGCCGTCGGCGGCAATTCCGCGGTCGTGATGGCGGCCAGATTGCTCAATCGCGGACTGCTGGGGTAGAACACCGGCTTCCGGGTCCCGTCGGGCTGCTTCTCGTTGACCGTGTGCTCGTTGACCTTGCAGTCGACCACCAGCCGGACGTCGACGCCGCGCTTGATCGCGGCCGCCAATTCGTCCAGGACCGGGGCGTAGCTGAACTCGTAGAAGCACCCGCGGATCGCGTCTCCGGGCTGCGCCGACCGGATGAAGGAGAGCATCGCCTCGTCGAGATCGCGACTCAGCCACTGCAGGGCCGCCAGCCGCTTGGCCGGCGTCGGCTGATCGCTCGGCGCCAGGTTGTCGAACGTGCGCGCGTACGCCTGGCTCGAGGCCACCCCACGATTGAAGAACACGTCGTGGGTCTGGCCGGTCAGGGGTTCGGTCCTGATCTCGATGGTCACCGTGGGCCGGCTGCGGTCCAGCTGCTGAGGAACCCCGGCCAGGGGATGGAAGACGTAGTGATATTCGTGATCCGGTTCGGCGGTGAAGTCGTCCCAGACCAGGCTCTGGATCGGATGGTCCTCGGTGCTGACGTCGGTATTCCGGTCGGGCTTGGGGATGATCGACGGGAACACCTTGAATCCGTGAACGAAGTGCCGTTCCCCCGTGGCCGGGTCAAGGCGTTCCACCGCGAATCCGAGCAGACCTTTCCGGGCCACGTCGGTGACCCGAAGGCCGAACGACACCGTGTTCGTGCCGGTCACGGCGAACACCTTGACGCCGCCCTTGGATGGTGATGTGAACCGCATGCGGTCACCCACTCCCGTCAGTCCGAGCCCTGGAATTGAGGTTAGCCCTGTCGGGCCCGGACCACGAGGGGTCAGGCGTCCCGCGGCACCCGGGTGATCGAGGGCACGGAATGCATCCGACGGGTGTAGTGCCTGCGGATGTAGGCGAAATTCACGTTGTAGGCCCGGGTGACCTTGGCATCGACCACCCGCAGGATGATGTCGTTGTTGGCCAGGGTGCCGAGCGCGGTGAAATTCTGCGACCCGGTCCAGGTGATCTTCACGTGCTTCCCGTTCAGCCGACCGTCGATGGTCAGCGTCTTGTCGTGCACATACAGCCCGGCAATGTCGTTGTTGTTCGCGTCGTACCAGGCGTTATAGACCGGCATCCGGCCGTGGGTCTTGCTGCGCTTGAGCAGCACCTTGAGCACGCTGCGGCTGATCCGGCCCTTGTTGACCATCACCTGGACCTTGCAGCCGTGGTCGAACATCGTCCACAACCGCTTGGCGATATCCAGCCGGGTCGCGCTCCAGCCCCAGTTGGCCACCCGGACGAGCGTGCGACCGTTGGTCCCGTAGCCCTTGGCCGACACCTTGCAGGAGGTCTGATCGAGCACCTTCTTCAGCACGATGTCCTGCGGCCCACGGGGCTGTTGGGGATACAGGTAGATCGTGTACTTCCCGCTGGTCGTGACGCGGAAGTAGTTGGAGTTGTTCCGGTCGGGGAGCATGTCGGCGAAGTAGTTCGCCAAGGAGTCGTAGATCTTCGTGTCCCCGACGATCGTGTGGCTGTTGTTCCAACTGCGGAACACGTTTCCGGTGTACGGGTTGGCCGAGCTGATCATGGAGACGTTCCGGGCCTTGCCGGCCACGGAGAACAGATAGAACTTCGCGTGGATCACCGACGTGCCACTGGACATGCAGCTGTGCCGGCAGGTGGCGACGAAGCTGCGGGAACTCGTGTTCTTGCCGAGGGCCCGGCGGACCCGGCGGATGTAGCGGTTGGTTTCGCCGTCGTCGATCAGGATCTGCACGCTGACGCCGCGCCGGTGCGCGGCAATCAGCCGATTGGCCACGCTACCCAGATCGAACAGGTATTGGGCCATCCGAATCTCGCCGCCGGCCGGGGTCGCCTCGATGGCCTTGTTGAGCTCGGTGACGATCGCGAGCTTCTGCCGTTTGGATCCGCGCGGATTGTTGAAGAGCAGCCTGTCGTTCGGCGCCCAGCCCGGGTTCGGCCCAGCGGCGGTCCTGGCCCGCTTGGCGAACGCCGTCCTGGCCTTGGCGATGGTCATCGCCTTGGCCGACGCAGTGCTGCTCGCCGTGGCCCTGGCCTTGGCCTTCACCGCCGCGCGGGCCGTCGCCTTCGCGAACGCTACGGCCTTGGCCTTGGCCTTCACCTGGGCCTTGGCCCGAGCTTTCGCGGCGGCTTTTGCTTGGGCTTTCGCCTTCGCCCGGGCCTTCGGACTCAGCTTCGCGTCGGCCTTCGCCTTGGCCTTGGCCCGGGCTTCGGCTTTCGCTTTCGCTTTGGCCGTGGGCTTGGCCTTCACCTTCGGCTTGGCCTTCACCTTCGGCTTGGCCTTCACCTTCGGCTTGGTGAGGGCGATCGCCCTGGCCTTGGCGGTGGCGGCCTTCCTGGCCGCGGACACGGCCGCCGACCGGGCCGCGGACGCCGCCTTCGCCGCCGCGTGAGCGCGGATCCGCGCGGCACGGGCCGCCTTGATCGCTGCCGTGGCTCGCGGTAGGGCTCGGGCCGCGTAGTCGGCCCTGGCCTTGAACGCCGCCTTGGTCTTCAGTTTCGCCGCGCGGATTGCCTTCGCGGCGGCCCTCGATTTGCCGGCCGCCGAGGCCTTCGCCTTGGCCGCCGTCCGAGCCGCTGCCTTGGCCTTGGCTTTCGCCTTCGCCTTGAGCTTGGCCGAGACCTTGCTCTTGCCGACCGAAACCGATGTGGTCTTGGCCACCGCCGCGACCTTGGCCAAGCCGGCGGCTCGCGATTGGGCCTGGGCGGCCGCACGGGTGGCCGCTCGAGCGCGGGTACGGGCCGCGGCCGCCTCGGCGGTCAGAGCGACGCCGCGGGCTCCGACCTGAGCGCGATATTGCGCCCGGGCCCGGGCGGCGCGGGCTTTGGCCTTGGCTGCTTTGGCCTGGGCCGCCTTGAGTTTCGCCGCCTTGAGTTTCGCCGCTTTGAGTTTCGCCGCTTTGAGTTTCGCGGCTTTCAGTTTCGCCGCTGCCTTGGCTTTGGCCGCCTTGGTCGCTGCCGCCTTGGTGGTGTCGGCTTTCGAGCTCGTCGAGGTCTGGGGTGCGGCAGACGCCGGCACGGCCGCCGACACCGTGCCGACCGCCAGCACGCAGGCAACGATCATGCCGATGATCCTCTTGGTCATGCGGTGACTCCACTCCGATTCGTCCGACTGAGGGGACGCCGCAGGATGACTCAACATTCGGGAGTCACATTGATCACACAGGCCCCAGGCGTTTCACCACCCTGTCAGGGAGAGGCCGGTCGAGCTCGGAGCAAAACACCGGTCGGGCGCCAACCGTTATCAACGCGCACGGTCTCGGCCATCTGGTCACGAACAGGTCTCGCCGCCCCGACCCTGATTTTGCCGGGTACGGTGCGGCCATTGGCTCGATCCCTAGCTGACTACGGGCAATGCGCGTTCAACCACGCGATCACCGCGGCGGTGATCTCGTCCCGGTTGGTCTCGTTGAAGATCTCGTGCCGAGCTTCGGGGTAGACCTGCACGGTCACGTCGGCCACCTGTGCGTCTCGATACCGCTGGGCCAGCAGGGCGACCAACTGGCCGTCGCCGGCCAGCGGATCGGCCTGGCCCGAGATGATCAGGATGGGCAGGTCGGAGCGGACGGCCCGGAGCGCCGCCGGATCGGCCAGCCGTGCGGCCGAGCTCAGCAGGGCCGGAAGGGTCGCATCGGGGAGGTCGAAGCCACTGAGCGGGTCAGCGACGTACGCGTCCACTTCGACCGTGTCGCGGGACAACCATTCGTAGCCGGTGCGGTGGTCGAAGGCCGCGTTGAACGCGGTGAGTCCCACCGGCTCCTCACTCCCGCCGAGACTGGCGGCGAGGACGTCGAGGGCCGTGGAACCGGAGAGCACCACGCCGGCGTACTGCGCGGAGTGTTCGAGGATGACCTGCTGCGACGCGAACGAGCCCATGGAGTGACCGAGCAGAATCAGCGGGACGTCGGGTTGCAACTCGGCGATCATGGCGCCGTAGGTGACGACGTCCTCGACCAGCCCGTCCCAGCCGCCGGCCCCGAAGTCGCCGAGGTCGGCCTCGCCGGCGATCGAGCGTCCGTGGCCGCGATGATCACTGGCGAACACCCGGTAACCGGCGGCGTTGAATGCGGCCGCGAGCCGGGCGTACCGCAGCGAGTGCTCAGCGACCCCGTGGGCGATCTGCACGACCCCACGGGGGTCCGCGATGGCTGCGCCCCACGCGTACGTGGCGATCGTCGTGCCGTCCGACGCCGACCTGAACGAACCCTCAGCGAAGCCCATGTCCCCTGCCTCCTCGTTGCCCGTGCCGATCGCGGGCGCCGATCGCCCTTGGGCCTTGATCGTTGCAGATCATGCCGTGGGCCACCCCGATGGCCGGAAACCTTGTCAGGCGGCCATCGGGTACTGAATGCTTCGCTCATGGCGTCCAAGGCGAAGCAGACCCACGGTGCGGTGTCGAGCCCGGCCTCCCGTGCCCGGTCCACCCCCATCGGTGATTACGGCTTCCTCAGCGACGGCGAGGTCTCGGCCCTGCTGTCGCCGAACGGGGCGATCGAGTGGATGTGCATCCCGCGCTTCGACTCGCCGAGCATCTTCGGCAGCATGCTCGGCCGGCATGCCGGGGCGTTCCGGATCGCTCCGGACGACATGGCGGTCCCGGTCGATCGCCGCTATCTCCCGGGCACGATGATCGTCGAGACCAGTTGGGGAACGGCGACGGGCTGGATCATCGTCCGCGACGCCTTGCTGATCGGCCCGTGGCACCACGAGAACGATCGGTCGAAGACCTATCGCCGGACGCCCAACGACTACGAGGCCGAGCACGTCCTGTTGCGGACCATCCGCTGCGCTTCCGGTGAGGTGCAGACGATCGTCGACTGCGAGCCGGTGCTGGACTACGGCCGGGCGCACGTTCGCTGGGACTACACCAACGACGGCTACTACCAGGCCGTGGCCGCGGCCGAGGGTCAGGAGGTCGAGTTGACCTTGACCAGTGATCTGCGGTTCGGTTTCGAGGGCGGCCAGGCGAGTGCTCGGACCCTGCTCAAGGAGGGCGACGTCCGGTTCGTAGCGCTGTCCTGGGGCGGCGCCGTGCCGCCGACCGACTTCGCGGACGCGTACCAGCGGCAGGTCTGGACCGCCCATCACTGGCAGCACTGGCTCGCCCGCGGCAAGTTCCCGGACCACCCGTGGCGCGGAGCGTTGCAGCGCAGTGCCCTGACCCTCAAGGGCCTCACGTACGCGCCGACCGGTGCGGTCTCGGCCGCTGGGACGACCTCGCTGCCGGAGACGCCGGGCGGTAGCCGCAACTACGACTATCGCTTCACCTGGATCCGCGACGCGACCTTCGCCCTCTGGGGCCTCTACTCGCTCGGCTTCGACTGGGAGGCGATCGACTTCTTCGCCTTCATCGCCGATCTGGTCGACCAGCAGGAGGACATCCAGATCATGTACGGGATCGGCGGGGAGAAGGAGCTCGTCGAGTACGAGCTCGACCATCTGCCCGGCTACGCCAACTCCCGGCCGGTCAGGATCGGCAATGCCGCGTACGCGCAGAAGCAACACGATGTCTGGGGGGCGCTGCTCGACTCGGTCTACCTGCACTTCAAGGCCGCGAACCATCTGGACAACCGGATCTGGCCGATCCTGGACCAGCAGGTCGGCCAGGCCTTGAAGCACTGGCGGGAGCCGGACGCCGGAATCTGGGAGGTCCGCGGGCAGCACCAGCACTTCACCTCGTCCAAGATCATGTGCTGGGTCGCGGTCGACCGGGGCGCGAAGATCGCCCGGATGACCGGTGAGGACGGGAAGGCCGCCGAATGGGAGCTGGCGGCTCAGGAGATCAAGGACGACATCTTGGCCAACGGGGTCGACGAGCGCGGGGTGCTGACCCAGTACTACGGGACCAAGGCACTCGACGCGTCGCTGCTTCTGGCCCCGCTGGTGCGCTTCCTGCCGGCCGACGATCCGATCATCCGCAACACGGTGCTGGCCATCGCCGACGAGTTGACCGTGCATGATCTGGTGTTGCGCTACAAGGTCGATGAGACCGACGACGGCTTCACCGGCGAGGAGGGCAGCTTCACCATCTGCTCGTTCTGGCTGGTGTCGGCGCTCTGCGAGATCGGTGAATATCAGCGGGCGCGGAAACTCTGCGCCAAGTTGCTGTCCTTCGCCGGCCCGCTCGATCTCTACGGCGAGGAGATCGACCCGCACACGGGTCAGCAGTTGGGGAACTTCCCCCAGGCCTTCACCCATCTGGCCCTGATCAACGCGGTCCTGCACGTGATCAAGCTCGAGGGGCGACAGCACGGCGCCGACCCGTCGTCCTGGGCGGGGTCGATCGGCAATGGCGGCGCCGGGGAACCTCGTCAAGACGACCACGACGCGGACTGAATCATGGCTCTGCACACGCTGACGAGCGAGCAGTTCGATGACCGGATCGAATATCTGCTGACGGCCGCGCAACATGACCTCGGGTTGCAGATCGAGGCATTCCGCATTGGCGCCGAAGGCGCCGATCCCGCCCTCATCGCGACCCTGGACCGGATCAAGCACGCCGCCGCCGAGTGCGCCAAGTATCTGCGTAACCGCACATCGTGATCGCACCCGACGTCACCGGTCGGTCTCGCCATCTGGTCGTCGAGGGAAAACCGAGCGTGATCCCCCCGAGATCGGGCCTGTGACCTTCGTCACTTCAATAACGACCAGATAACAGCGGGTTTACGCCTGGAATGGAAAAGGTGTTCTCGTCCGGGCCGGCCGGCGACCACCCGAGGCACCTTCTGAGCGTGGGTGGAGGTTGCTTTGGCCCTCCGGACGTACCTAGGATCCTGCCAGACAGAGCGGCTTCGGGGTCGCACATTGGGGAACGTCTGACTGGGGGGCACTCGGGGATTCGAGAGCCGACCACCCACAGCCTCACAAGGAGAAATATCCCATGCGATCCACACGTGCCGTCGCGCTTGCGGCGACTGCGGCCACCAGTCTCGCGCTCGTGGCCACGTCGGCGCTGACCGCGCAGAGTGCACCGACCGTCATCGATGCCACGGTCGCCACGACGGCCATCACCGCGAAGGCCGCCCAGACCACCAAGTCCGCGCAAACGACGAAGGCGGTCCAAGCCGCCAAGGCTGCGAAGACCGCGAGCGCCGGGACCAAAGTCCGCGTCGCCACCTTCAACGTCCGCACGTCACGCGCCGACCGGGGCACCTCGCGCCACTGGTTGCGTCGAGTCCTGTCGGTCGCCCGCGAGATCAAGAGCCGCAATCCCGACATCGTCGCGATTCAGGAGCTGGGCCCCGGCCGCGCCGACGGCAAGAAGGCCAAGATCAAGAACGCCAAGCGTCAGACCGAGAGCCTGGTCGCGGCGTTGCGCAGTGTCGGCGCCAGCCAGTACAAGCTGACCCGGACGACGTCCTACATCAAGCCGGGCACGACGCACGGCACCCAGGGCGCCCGGATCCTCTACAACAAGAAGCAAGTTTCGGCTGGTCAGCCACTGCCGCGAGACCACCGGCAAGAAGAACTACAGCTCGACCTGCTTCGTCGATCTGCCGATCCTGAGCGGTGACGGCGCCTCGAAGCGCCGCGCCGCCGCGTACGCGGAGTTCGAGAGCAGGGCCACCGGCAAGAACTTCTTCGCCATCTCGGTGCACCTCGACGAGCGGCACAGCGGGAGCCTGAGCAAGGAGCGCCGGCTCGACTCACTGCGCAAGGCCCAGGTCCGTCGGGTCTACGACAAGGTCCGTAGCCTGAACAAGAAGCATGTCCCGGTCGTATTCGGCGGCGACATCAACTCCTGGCGCACCAAGCGCGGCAGCCA
Organism: uncultured Actinomycetota bacterium; assembly: GCA_963731295.1. Taxonomy (GTDB): domain Bacteria; phylum Actinomycetota; class Actinomycetes; order Propionibacteriales; family Propionibacteriaceae; genus Microlunatus. The sequence goes on along the minus strand of CAVSUP010000001.1, from coordinate 443,408 downwards.
CGCCCCGTTCAACTACCTGGTCAGCCAGGGCTTCAAGGACTCGACCAAGGCCAAGACCCAGATCGACGCGCGGTACCCGACGGTCAACCACTGGAAGCGGGTCATGCGACCCAATGCCAAGGGCCGCCAGGTGGCCCTGGACGTCGTGATGAGCAAGGGCGCCAAGGCGACCACCCGGTACGAGAACGTGATGGACCGGGTCGATCTCCCACCGCCCCTCCGACCACAACATGGTCGTTTCCGACCTGGTGCTTCGTAGCCGCGTCCGGCCCCGCCGTTCAGCCGTTCGCGATGGCGGCGGGACCGTCCTCGCGACGGATGTCGATGATGTGGCCGGTCTGACCCGACAGCAGCACGTCCAGGGACTGCCGGGCGACCTCCTCCGAAGACAGCAGCGTGCCCGCGGGCTCCTCGCCGAAGGCCTTGGTCCGCATCGGGGTGCCGGTCCGCTCCGGGTTCACGCAGTTCACCCGGACGCCGGCGGCCACCCATTCGTCCGCCAGCGCCTGGGTCAGGTTGACCGTGGCCGCCTTGGCCGAGGAGTAGAGCGAGTAACCCGACCGACCGCGGGTGTAGGACGAGGAGGTGAAGAGCAGCAGCGAGCCCTTCGAGGCCGCCAGATGCGGGAAGAACTGCTGGGCGATGAAGATCGGCGCCAGGTAGTTCACGTCGGTGGAGGAGTAGATCGACTCCTCGGAGGTCTCGGCGAGTTCGCCGCGGACCAGCACGCCGGCGGTGTTGACCACGAAGTCGATCCGGCCGGTCTCGGCCAGCACCACAGCCGCCGCATCGGCGATGTCGTTCCGGATCTCGACGTGGGTGCCGGTGCTCGACCGGGAGAACGTCTTCACTGTCGCCCCGTGGGCGGCGGCCAGCGCGGCGATGTCGCCGCCGATCCCGTACGAGCCCCCGAAGATGACCATGGTCTTGCCGGCCAGTTGCGCGCGGTAGTCCTCGTCGGTCAGCGCTTGCGGCACGTCCGCCGAGGTCAGTTGGAACAGCTTGTCGGCGATGTAGACGTCGATCGGCTCGGTGACTTTCATGTTGCGCTCGTGCCCGGCCACGACCGCGATCGGCACCTTCGGCAGATAGCGCAGCACCACCGTGCAGTCGTCGGTGGCGGTGAAATTCGGATCCTGGGCGGCGTTCGCGTACGCGGCGCGGATGGTCGACAGTCGGAAGGACTGCGGCGTCTGGCCGCGTCGCAACAGATGGCGGGGGAGCACGTCGGCAATCGTGTCGCGGTCGGGCTCGACCTCGATCACCGTGTCGGCCGACGGGATGGCGGTGTCGACGGCTTCGTGGGTCTGCAGAGCCTCGACGTTGGCGGCGATGATCGTCTGCGAGACCAGCGGCCGGACGGCGTCGTGCAGCAGGACGTTGCATTCCTCGTCACCGAGCGCGGCCAGCGCCGCGGCCGTGGTGTCGTTGCGGGTGCCGGCGCCTTCGAGGATCTGGCTGACCTTGGGGTACGCGCCGTTCCGGACGATGGCTCGGATCTCGTCGAGATAGCCCGGCGCCATCATCACGATGATCTCGTCGACCAGCGGCGATGCCTGCATGGTGGCAATGGTGTGCTCGATGATCGGCTTGCCGGCGATCTTGATCAGCTGCTTGGGGATGCTCAGGCCGACCCGGGTGCCCGTGCCGCCCGCCAGCACCACGGCCACGTTGCGTAATCTGCTCACCGGCCGACTGTATCGGTCAGCGTGCTCCGTCCAGTCGGTCACGCGCCGCGTGCCACCGTTGCTGGTCGGGCGCGACGTCGTTCGACCACGGTTTCGTGGCTTCGCTCCAGTGCGTCAGAGCCGGCTCACTGACCGCGCTCCGGCCCGGCACCGCGTGCCAGGACTCCGCCAGGACGAGTCGATCGGGTCCGACGATCAGGTGCAGGAGCTCCCGGAAGGTCAGGCCGAATTCCTCCACGTACGGGAGGGACCACTCGCTCAGTCCGCGATCCCGCCACGCGACCAGGTCGAGGACCAGCACGTCAGTGGCGAAGGCGTCGAAATCGAACCGGTGGCGTGCGTACGCGCGTCGGCGGAGCTCGGCCGAAGCCGCCGTGGCATTGCGCAGGCGGTTGGCCGCCGTGTTGAGCACGGCGAAGCCGCTGGCCCGTGCCTTGCCCGCAGGATCGGCGGCGGCCAGCAGATGGCCGCCGAGGTCGATTGACGCCAGCTCGGCGATGTCAGTCGACACCACGGCATCGGCCGGGAGCACGACGACCCGATCGAGGTTCGCGAACAGCTCGGGGATGACCAGCCGGTCGCGATCGGCCACTGAGGGCTTGCGGCCGGCGGCCCGGAGGTCGTCGCCGAGCGCCCGGGTGCTGATCAGCTCGATCCGGTGGGGGCCGGCGGCCGCCCGTAACGCGGCCAGATCGAGTTGGTCGGGATCACGGGTGAGCACCCAGAACTCCACCGGGCCGGACGCCTGGACCCGGACCGAGCTCAGCAGCACCGGGAGGCCGGGCTGACTCCCAGAAGACGCCACGACGACCACCGCGGTCGCGGCCGGATCGGCCGGCTCGAGCGCGTCCCGCAACCGAGGCAGCTCGGCCAGAATTCCGGAGCGGATCGCCGGCAGCGCGTGATCGGCCTGCCGTCGTCGCTCGGCGGCGGCGACATCCTCGGCGTTGAGCTCGACGCCACAGGTCGTACACCTCATCGGGGGTACGCCCGCCGGCGATGGCCTCGATCACCTGCTCCAGTCGGAAGTCGATGGTGGTCTGGATCGAGGTGAACTCCGCGTCGGTGATGTCGATCAGCCCGGCGAAGCGGGGATCGGACCGGTTGGCCGGCTGGAAGTCGACGGGCACGCCCAGCGAGCGGACCGGCAGATAGCAGTGGAGGCGGATGGTGACCAGCCCGCTGTATTGCTGACGGTAGGTCTCCAGCAGGTCGATCGCGTCAGCCGACGTTGGTGGCGAAGCTGCGGAACCGGATCGCGTCGGAGCTGTGGGCGTAGGTCGGGGCCCCGGCCGGGCACCGAGCGTCGACGGGCATGTCGACGTAGCGCGACCGGACCGTCAGCCCGCGGAGCGCTCGACGGCGTTCGGGAAGACCGTCCGCACCGTGGTGGTCATGCAGCCGGAGAAGAAGGCCGGCACTCCGACCGACAGCAAGATGTCGACGGTCGTCCAGTCGCGGCAGCCGATCGGGGCGAACCGCCGCAGGTAGTCGATCGCCTCGTCGGTGAGCAGGTCGCGCTTGCTGCAGTGGAAGGACACGAAGATCGGCAGCAGATTCGGGTGGAACGGGAAGCCGTAGCGGCGTCTCGAAGATCGCGTGCATGTACCAGCCGAAGGCCAGCGTCCAGGTCTCGCGGCGGAATCGGCGGCGTACGCCGACGCGTCGCGGTCGATCTGGATGCAGTTCGACCCGTCCCGCGGCCCCATCGCGCTGCAGCTCGGGTCGGACCCGGCCGCGGAGCTGGGTCATCAGATCGACGAGATCCTGCGGACCGTCGTAGTCGAGCCGCTGATGCCGGACCAGGTGACCGAGCGAGGCCAGGCTCTGCACGTGATCGCCGATGTTGGCCGAGGCGCGCGAGCGGCCGGGGTGGCCGTAGTCCATGATCGCGAACGACACCGACCGTCCGGCACGCGGCGGCGCGCTGGCGGCGTCGGGGACGGCCGCGACCCAGGGCCGGAGCCAGTCCCGGTTGATCACCAAGGCCTGCTCGACGTGGCGCCGTCGCCGACCGCCTGCGTCCAAGATCCGCGAACAACCGGTCTCGACCAGGTCGTGGTCCCCGTAGCCGAAGACCGGCCCGATCAGCTCGAGCCAGGACGCCGGTGGCACGACATCGGGCGCTCGCGCGGACAGGTCGGCGATCGTCCGCAGGGCCCGGTGGGGATCCTGCTGCAGACCGGATCGGGCGTACTCGCGGGCCGCGTAGCCGGGTCCACAGGGATTCGGGAAGGTCGCGCAGTCGCGTCCAGGCGAGGGCGTGATAGTCGTCGGCGGCGGCCACGATGCCGGCGATCAACGCGCCGAGGTCGGCGTTGTGCTCGTCGGCCAGCAGGGTGCTGGCGATGGCGTTGGCCGGACCGCGCTGGCCGGCGGCCAGGAGCTGTCGGGTCTCGGCGACCAGGGCTTCGGGCAGGCCGCCACCGTGCCGCAGGACCTCGACCAGCGGGCCGCCGGTGAACGGCGGCACCGGCGGGGCAGCGGCCTTCTTGGCCGGCGGGGCGGGTTTCGGGGGGGCGGGTTTCAGCTCGGCCGGTTTCGCCGCGGGCGGTTTCGCGGTGGGCGGTTTCGCGGTGGGCAGGGGAGCGGGCTGCTGGCCGAGGATCGCCAGCCCGGCGGCGCGGACACGATGGGGAAGGTAGCGACGCGTCAGGCGTCGAGCAAGGCCCGGCATGGACACTCCTTAAGTCGAAGCGCTCACTCTAGTGGTCGGCCCGGGGTGGAAGGTTCGGGCTGACGTCGCACCCTAGGCTTCGGACGTGCCCGAGTTCACCCTGCCGGAAGGTCGCTACCTCTCGTTGACCCGCGCCCTGCGGGCGCGGAACGGCGGCCAGACCCGCGCCCTGCTGATGCGGAACCGCTTCTTCACCCAGTACGCGGGCGTACCGACCACCCTGCTCACCTTCGACATCCCGCCGGTGTACGCGCTGGAGCGGGAGCGGCTGATCGAGCGCGGCGAGTTGGTGCCGGGAATGCAGCTGCTGAACCTGTTCGAGTTCTATCGCGAGAACGACGTGGTCACCGGTCCGCCCCTCGCCGACGCGCTGCCCGCGCTCGACGACCTGTCCGCGACCGACGTCGCCGCATCCCGACGGCACCGTCTACTTCACCGCGTACCGCCGGCCCGAGACCGAGCGGGACGTGATCAGGGACTACCGCCGTCCGGACGGCTCGGTCTATCTGCGCGCGCCCGGTCCGAGTGTCCTCGAGCATCGAACGGCCCATGTGCTGACCGACCGGCAGAGCCGCCCGATCCACCGCTGGGGCCGGACCGGAGCCTGGTACCACCACTGGCTGTTGACCCTGCTCGGCACCGACGAGCGCGGGTATGTGATCAGCGATGGCCGCGACGGCCTCAAGCATCTGCTGCCCCTGCCGGACGAGCGCTTCCGGGTGATCCACGTGATGCACAACGTCCACACCGAGAGCCCCTTCCGCTGGAACTCCGCCCTGGCCCCGACGTACGGCCCGTTGCTGGACGCCATCGCGATGCTCGACGGCCTGGTCTCGCTCACCCATCGACAGCGCGAGGACGTCCGCGAGCGCAGCGGTCGGACGAACAACCTGTTCACGGTGGCCAACCCCGTCGTACCGCCGGCGGTGCCCGATCCGCGTCCCGAGCGCGACCGGAACCTGTTCACCATCGTGACCCGGTTCGATGATCAGAAACGCATCGATCAGGCGGTCAACGCGTTCGCCCTGGTGGTGGCCGAACGGCCCGCGGCGCGCTTGGCGATCTACGGTGGCGGCGCGCCCGCCGCGGCTATCCAGCGGCTGATCGACCGGCTGGACCTGAACGCCAACATCAAGCTCTGCGGCTGGGATCCGGACGCCCGGGAAACGCTGTGGACCTCGAGCGGGTTTCTGATGTCCAGCGCCTTCGAAGGCTATCCGCTGGCCACCCTCGAAAGCCTGGGCCGCGGTTGCCCGGTGATCTCCTACGACATCAAGTACGGCCCGCGCGAGCAGATCGTCGACGGGGTGGACGGGTTCCTCGTCGCGGACGGCGACCAGCGCGGCATGGCCGACCGGGTGATCCAGCTCATCGACGATCCGGCCTTGGTCCAGCGGCTGAGTACGGCGGCCCTGGCCACGGCGGTCGAGCACGACTACCGCGCGTTCCTGGCCGACTGGGCCCAGGTCCTGACCACGGTCGAAGCCAACCGGGCCAAGCGGGTCACCCTGACGAAGGTGCGGCTGGAGGTCGACACCCTTGGCTACCGGCCGACACCCCTGCCGGCCCGGATCACTTCCCGCGTGCCGATCCGGACGGGCGCCGCGGCCTTGCGGGGGGACCGCCGGATGATCTTCGCCGGCACCCTGAAGGTCCGCGGTGAATGGCCGCGCGGGGCCCTGAAGCGGGCTCGGGTCACCCTCGACGCGGTATCGGAGCACACCGACATGGTCACCCGGATCCCACTCGACGTCGTGGTGGACAAGCAGAAGTTGCGGTTGCGCAGCACCTTCCGGCTCGACCGGCTGTTCGCGGATCGGGCGGCCGACGACACGACGGTCACCCTCCGCCTCCGGTTCGTGCTGCGGAACGCCAGCTGGGAGACGGTCGTCACCCGTCCCTCGACCGGTGGCGCCGGCTACGAGATCGGCTTCGACCAACGCAACCGACTGGTGCTCCGGCACGGCACGACCTAGCCGCGGCCCAGCCGGCCGATGCGGGTCAACGAACCGATCCCGCGTGGCGGAGGCCGCGCGTTCGGTGCGGCCCCCTAAACTCCGAGCCGTGCCCCAGTTCAGTCTGCCGGACGGCGTTTATCTGTCGGTGTCGACTTTGGTCCGTGAACGATTCGGTGGGCAGACCCGGGCCCTGCTCCTGCGCAACCGCTACTTCACCCAGTACGCCGGAATCGACACCACGATCGTCACCTTCGACGCGCAGCCGGTCTACCCGCTCGAGCGCCAGCGGCTGATCGACCGCGGTGAGCTGGTGCCCGGGATGCGGCTGCTCAACCTGTACGAGTCCTATCGGGAGCAGGAATTGGTCTCGGGACCACCGCTGACCGACGCGCTGCCCGATCTTTCGGAGATGGACACCGTCGACGTCGCCCACCCCGATGGCACGGTCTACTACACCGCCTACCGGGAGCCGGAGACCGAAGAGGACGTGATCCGCGACTATCGCCGGCCCGACGGCTCCGTCTACGTCCGTACGCCAGGGCCCGGTGGGGCGAACCACGCCGTGCCGTTCACCCTGACCGACCGGCAGAGCCGTCCGGTGCACAGCTGGCCGACCCGGGTCGGCTGGGGCCACCACTGGCTCCGCGCCCTGGTCGGCGACGCGGAGCGCGTCTTCGTGATCAGCGACAGTCGCCAGGCGTTGGAGCCGCTGATGCCGATGCCCGACGAGCGGTTCCATGTTCTCCATCTGATGCACAACGTGCACATCCACGGGCAGCGCCGCTGGAACACCGCGATCGCCCCGTCGTACCGCTGGCTGTTGAACTCCTTCGGTCAACTGGACGGTCTGGTCACCCTGACCAGCCGGCAACGCGCCGATCTCCAGCAGCGGTTCGGCGCCCGCAACAACCTGTTCGTGGTCTCGAATCCGGTGACCCTGCCGGTGCGACCCGAGCCGCTGCCCGAACGGGCGCCGGCCACCTTCGCCATCGTGTCCCGCTTCGAAGGTCAGAAGCGGCTCGACCACGCCGTGCGGGCGTTCGCCCTGGTGGTGGCCGATCGGCCCCTGGCGAAACTGGAGATCTACGGCCGGGGGGCGCTGCAGTCCTCGATCGAGCAGCTGATCGCCGAGCTGGGGGTCGGGGACAATATCACCTTGATGGGGTGGAATCCCGACGCCCGCGACAGCTTGTGGTCGGCGACCGGCTTCTTGATGTCAAGCGCCTTCGAGGGCTATCCGCTAGCCACCCTCGAAAGTCTGAGCCGCGGTTGCCCGGTGATCAGTTACGACATCAAGTACGGCCCGCAGGAGCAGATCAGCCACGGGGTGGACGGCTTCCTGGTGCCCGAGCGGGATCAGCGGGGCCTGGCCGACCGGGTGATCGAGATGATCGACGATCCGGAGCTGGTGCGGCGGATGAGCACCGCCGCCCTCGACAAGGCCGCCCAGCACGACTACCGCGCCTTCCTGGAGCAGTGGCAACTTGCCCTGACCAAGGTGGTAGCCAACAAACCGAAGCGGGTCGAGCTGAGCAAGGTCGAGGTCGAGGTGCAGCAGCTCGGCTACCGGCCGACGACGTTGCCCCGGCGGCTCACCTCCCGCGTACTGCCCCTACAGACCGCCTCCGCCGGGTTGGCCGCCTCCCGCGAGCTGGAGTTCGCCGCGGTCCTGCGGGTCCGTGGTCGCTGGCCGAAGGGGGCGCTGAAGTACGCCAAGCTCACCCTGACGGCCGTCTCCGAGACGAGCGAGACGGTGACGTCCCTCCCGCTGAGCGTCGAACTGGACCGACGCGAGTTCACCGTCCGCAGCCGCTTCTCGCTGGCCCGGGTGTTCGCGGGTCGGGAGCCGGGCGACGACTCGGTCCAGTTGCGGCTCCGACTGGTCCTGCGCAACGCGAGCTGGGAGACGGTGGTGGCCCGGCCGGCCGCGAGCCGACCGAAGTTCGAAGTGACCTTCGACGCCGGCGGCGTTCTCGGACTGCATCGCGGCTGACGTCAGAGCCGGACGACGTGCACCTTCGCGCGCCGTTCGACCTGGAAGCCGGCCCGGTTGTGGAAATATTCGTCGACCGCGGTCCGGCAGCCCGACCAGGCGTAGTAGTCGTCGAGCACGATCCGCCCGCCCGGCACCAGCAGGGGAGCGATCCGTTCCAGGCAGGTCATCGTCGACTCGTACCAGTCGCCGTCCAGATGAGCCAGCGCGACCGGTTCGTCCAGCACGATGGTGTCCGCGAACAGGCCCCGGATGAGCTCGACGTTGTGCGATCCCACGTCAACTCCGAGGCGGTCGAACGACTCGGTCACCTCGCGGTAGAGATCGTCGCGATAGCCGTAGTAGGTGTCGCCGTCGACGCCCTTCGACTCGCCCCGGGTGATGGTCTCGTATCGATGGTGGACGTCGCGGCCGTCCTTGTCGGTCGGCGGCGGGATCATCCCGAACACGTCGTAGACCTTCATCGGCCGATCGACCGATTTCGCGGCCGCCATGGCAATGGCCGAACCGCCGCGGGCGGTGCCCGCCTCGATGATCAGCCCGGGGATCTCGTGCCGGTCCAGCGCGGCGGCGATCCGGGCCAGGGCGACCAGATTGCCCCGGGACAGGTAGGTGAGCCGCTCGGCCTGCACCTGCTCGATCACGCGCAACACCGCCGGCGGTAACGTGATGCTCGGATCGGGGTTGCGGACCGAATTGCGGGTCAGTTTGAGCTCGGCGACCAGCCCGTCGATCCGAATCTGGCGCTGATCGAGCCGGGACCGGAGCCGCCGGATCTGTTTACGGGCCTTCTTGAGCTCCGCCGGATCGGCGCGCTCGGCCGGAGCCGCCGCACGAGATCCCCCGAGGAGCCCGCGGACTGCGCGCGCCCCACGGCGGGCAACGTCGACGACGGGCATGGCTGTCACTCCTGCACTACCGCACACACGGCCTGGACTGTGACGCGATGCTATTGCAAACGGACCGGCAGATCGATCAATCCTCCCCCCGACACGATCGGCTCGGCGTGGTCGAGAAGCCGGGGGGCGGGCGATCGGTCGATATACTCCGGGGCGTTGAGGAAGTGGTTTCTCGGTTCCCCCGAATCCCCACGAGATCGACTCACTTGCTGCTGACTGCACCGGACTGATGGGAGTACCTCGTGATCCGCGTGTCACCCGACACTGCGGCGCGGCTACGGAAGTTCGGCGCCGACCTGGGCAATTCTGCCCTCCTCGGCCTCGGCATCGGGCTGGTCATCGCCGGCTCACGTCTGGGGCTGGTGATCGTCGTCCTCGGGATCTTCGGCATCGGCGCGCGGGCGATCGCCATGCGGAAGGTAAATCCGACCCGCAGCCTGCTGGCCACCCAGCCGGTACCGCGGGCCCTGCTCGGATCAGCGACCGGCATCGCCCTGGCCCTGGGCGCCGGATCAGAAGCGGCCCTGGCCCCCGCGCCGGGCCAGTCGCTCGCCGCCTCGATCGGGATCCTGCTGTTGGTCGGGGCCGCGATGTACGAGCCCTATCTGCGCAAAGCCGCTCAGGTCGATGTCCCGGTGGTGGCCCACCTGCCGGGCGTCGAGTCCTCACCCGTTCCGCGGGACGTCACCCGCACGGTGCTGATCGGCGATCTGATCGTCTGTGGCCTCGGCCTGACGCTGGCGGCGCTGTCGGCCTCAGCCTGGTGGTGGGTCCTGGCCACCGCGTTCGCGATCGCCACCCGGGCGCTGGTAATGCGGGACAGCCGGGCGAAAGCGGCAACGGCCGCGCGGCTGACCCGCCAGGTCCCGTCGGCGGTCGCGGCCTACGAGCCGGAGTTCGTGCTCTTCACCTCGTGGCCGTACGACGCGTCCCACCAGGTCACCATGTGGCTGCCATATCTGCGGCGTACCGGCCGCCGCTGCATCGTGATCACCCGCAACCGCGTACCGGCCGCCGCCCTGGCCAAGCTGGTCGACGTGCCGGTCATCGAGGCGCGCGGCCCCGAGGACCTGGACGGCCTCGTCCCACCGTCGATGAAGGCCGCATTTTATCCGAACGCGTCGTCGGGCAACGGGCTCCTCGTCCGCTACCAGCAGCTGACCCACGTCTTCCTTGGCCACGGCGATTCGGACAAGCCGACGTCCTACAACCCGACCCATGCGATGTACGACCGGATCTTCGCCTCCGGCGCGGCGGCCGTTCGCCGTTACGCCGCGCACGGCATCGCCATCTCACCCGACCGGTTCGAACTGGTCGGCCGGCCCCAGGTCGAGGGCATTCACCAGGCCGCCACATCGATCACCGCCACCACCAACCCGGTCGTGTTGTTCGCCCCGACCTGGCGCGGGCATGTCGAGGAAACCCGGCTGTCGTCGCTGCCCCTGGGGGAGCGCATCGTTGCCGCCCTGCTTGCGGTCGACGCCACCGTGATCTTCCGGCCCCACCCCTTCAGCTACGACTTCGGCGACGACGTGGCCGTGATCGAGCGGATCCACCGGATGCTGGCCGCCGACCAGAACCGCACCGGTCGACCGCACCGGTGGGGGGCGGCCGCCGAGAAGACCCGGAGCATCGTCGAGTGCACCAACGACTCCGACGCGATGGTCTCCGACGTCTCCAGTGTCGTCTCGGACTATCTCTTCTCGGGCAAGCCGATCGTGCTGATCGCCGTGCCCGCCGACCGGGACACCTTCCAGGTCCGCTACCCGATCGCCACGGCCGCGTACGTGGTCGACCGTGAGCTGAACGACCTCGACGAGACGCTCCAGACCATGCTGCGCACGGATCCGCTGGCCGGGCGACGCGCGGAGCTGCGCTCGGACTACCTGGGCCCGTTCCCGCCGGAGGGCTACGCGTCGGCCTTCGTCGACGCGGTGTCCGCGGTCCTCGACGCGCCCCGCAAGCTTCGCGAATCCGACGATTCCGCCGACGAGCAGCGCCGTCCGGACGAGATCCGGCGGTCGACCGATCAGGGCGGCGATCAGCCGGTGGACGACGACGGCGTGGGCGACGATTCCGGCGGCGAGACCGGGGTGGCGCCGCAGTCCGCCGGGCACGCGCACTGGGCGGCGTACCAAGCTCGCTGGCATCGGTTCCGGCGGCGGCTGGTCAAGGATCGGCGTTTCAGCCAGGCCGGCTCGGTGCTGTCGCTGCTGGCGCTGGTCACGGCCCTGCTCGGTGCTCCGGCCGCACTCCCCGCCGTGCTCGCCGTGGCCTCGATGGCCGCGATCTACTGGTCGGTCCAGCGGATCTTCGCCCGCCGTACGCGGTGGCCCCGGCTGCTCGGCGAATCGGTCCAGATTCGCGCCGTCCTCAGCGCGACCGGGCTCGTGGTCGCGGCCGACGGGCAGTGGCTGCTCGGCTCGATCGCCCTGATGCTGCTGGCCGGCGGGTTGGCCGGCGAGTCGCACATCCGGAAGAGCTGGGGCCGGATCGGTGCCGATGTCCGGTATTGGCCGGCCATGCAGGTCAGCGTGAGCGAGACGGTGCCGCGGGGCATCGTCCCGGTGACCAGTCTCGCCGCGACCTTGGTCTGGGTGCCGTTAATTGCCCTCGGGCTGCCGGTCTGGACCTTGCTGATCGTCGCGGTCGCCGTGTTCGGCCTGTTCGCCGCCGTTGCCGTCCGCGGCTTCCAGCGGACCGAGCGGCTCGTGGCGTCGGACCGCCGCGTGGCTGAGGAACTGATCCGACTCGCGCCGGAGTTCACGGTCTACTTCGCCTCCGCGCTCGGGGCCGGCTATCAGCTCGGGATGTGGCTGCCGTACTTCGCCCGCATCGGCCGACCGTTCGTGGTCGTCACCCGGACCCAGTCCACGATGCGCGAGATCGTCGACGCGATGGAGCGCCGAGGCGTCTTCGCGCCGATCATCTACCGGCCGTCGTTGGCCGGCCTGGAAGACGTCATCGTGCCATCGATGCGGGCGGCGTTCTATGTGAACAATGCCGTCCGCAACACCCACTTCGTCGAGCGGCGCGAACTGACCCACGTCTGGCTGAATCACGGCGACTCGGAGAAGCCGGCCTGCTTCAACCCGGTGCACGCGATCTACGATCGGATCTTCGTCGCCGGCCAGGCCGGCATCGACCGGTACGCCCGGCACGGTGTGTCCATCCCCCCGGAGAAGTTCCAGGTGGTGGGCCGGCCCCAGGTCGAGCTGGTGGCGGCCCGCGACGACCGCAGCCGCCTCGACGGTTCGCCGACCGTGCTGTACGCGCCAACCTGGCAGGGCCCGTTCGCCGACACCCGGGTCTTCTCGCTGCCCATCGGCCCGAAGATCGTCGAGCGGCTGCTCGAGTCCGGCGCCCGGGTGATCTTCCGGCCCCACCCACTGAACTACCGCTACCCCGAATGCGTCGCGCTCATCCGCCGGATCAGCCGCAGGTTGGCCGAGGACCGCGGCCAGACCGGTCGCGAACACCTCTGGGGTTCGGCCGCGGAGACCGAGTTGACGATCGAGGAGTGCTTCAACGCCTCCGACGCCATGGTCGCCGATGTCTCGGCGGTGATCTCGGACTATCTGCGCTCCAACAAGCCGTTCGCCATCGTCTCGGTGGGTCGAAGCCCGGAGAAGCTGCTCCGGGACGCCCCGGCGGCCGGCGCGGCGTACGTGCTTCGCGAGGATCTGGCCAATCTCGACGCGGTCGTCTCCGACCTGCTGGGCCCGGATCCGCTGTCCGCCGCCCGCCGGGACATGAAGGTCTATTATCTCGGCCACTTCGCCGACGACCGGTACGCGGACGGGTTCCTGGATGCCGCGCGCGACATCCTCGATCGAGTGGCGCCGGTTGGTGCCCGGGCGCCGGTCGGTCCGGCCGGCTCGACGTCGGTCGACGCCCAGCGGTCGGTCGGCTAGATGATCGGGAGACTGATCCTGGCCCCGTTGGCCGCGGCGCTCGCCGTGCTCGGCGCCGTCGGCCTGATGGTCGGGCGCGACGGGCCGGCCCTGGTGCTGGTCCTGCTGGCGCTGCTCGTCGTCGGGTGGGTGGTGTTGAGCGGTTGGCGTCAGGATCCGCCGGTCAACCCGTTGGGCCAACTGGTCGCCGCGCGCGCGGTGCTGACCGCGAGCAGTGCCGTCGCCGTCGGGATGCGGGCCCAAGATCATCCGTGGGTCGCCGTCTTCGCGGCCACCATGCTGATCGGTCTGTTGATCGGGGAGCGGCTGTTACGTCCGGCCGCTCGGTACACGGTCCCGGTGGTGGCCAATCTGCCGGCGCTGCCGCGGCCCCGACCGTACCCGAATCTCCAACTGCCGGCCGTGCTGGCCGGCCTGGCGGCGAACGGGCTCGGCCTGCTCATCGCGGTGCTGCGTGGCTCGGCGTGGTGGTGGTTGTTGGTCGCCGTCGCCGCGTCGGTGCCGGCGGCTCTCGTCGTGTTGATCGGCCGGACCAAGCGCCGACAGGCCCGGGCGCTCAACGAACAGCTGCCCGACGCGGTGGCCGCGTTCGCGCCAGAATTCGTCGTCTACACGTCGCGGCCCGACGATGCCTCGTACCAGGTGGCGATGTGGCTGCCCTATCTGGAACGGGCGGGTCGGCCGTTCCTGATCATGACCCGGAACGGGGTCCCGGCCGAGGCGTTGGCCGGACTCACCTCGGCCCCGGTGATCGAGGCCCGGGCGGTGCGCACCGTGGACAGCCTGGTGGTGCCGTCGCTGCGGGCGGCGTTCTACGTCAACGCGTCCTCCGGCAACGGAGCCTTCGTCCGCAACAGCAGCATCCAGCACGTCTACCTGGGCCACGGGGACTCGGACAAGCCACCGTCCTACAACCCGACGCACGCCATGTACGACCAGATCTTCGCCGCGGGGCCGGCGGCCGTCCGTCGGTACGCGGCCCACGGCGTCCACATCTCACCGGACAAGTTCCGGATCGTCGGGCGGCCCCAGGTCGAGGACGTGCGGCCCGCCGAGGCACCGATCGCCACGATCGACGAGCCGACCGTGCTCTACGCCCCGACCTGGCGCGGCCACGTCGAAGAGACCATGCTCTACTCGCTGCCGGCCGGTGACGCCATCGTCGCGGCCCTCATCGAGCGCGGGGCCACCGTGATCTTTAGACCCCACCCCTTCAGCTACGACTATCCCGAAGACACCGAGATGGTCCGGCGGATCCAGCAGCGGTTGGCCGCGGACGCCCGCCGGTCGAGCCGCGCCCACGTGTTCGGCGCCGAGGCCGAGACCAACCGGTCGATTCTCGACGTGATCAACGACTCCGACGCCATGGTGTCCGACGTCTCCAGTGTCGCCTCGGACTATCTCTTCTCCGGTAAGCCGCTGGCCATGGTCGCGGTGCCGGCCGAGCCCGAGGTCTTCGTGGCCGAATACCCGATCGCCCGGGCGTCGTACGTGATCCGCGCGGATCTGGCCAACCTCAGTGAGGTGCTGGACGAACTGTTGGGCCCCGATCCGCAGGCTGGTCAACGGGCCGCGGTCCGGTCCGACTATCTGGGCGACTTCCCGGCCGAGAACTACGCCCACGCCTTCGTCGACGCGGTACGCGAGGTGTCCCGGTCGCACTCCGAGCGGGAACTGGAGGAGACCGAATCGGTCGAGGCCGAATCGGACGACACCGACGGGCCGTCCCTGCTGCGGCACCGACTGCGGCTGATCCGCAGAGCGGCCCGGCAGGCCGGACTGCCAGCCGTGGCCGCGGTGATCGGCCTCGGCGCCCTCGGATCGGCGCTGGCGGCTGGACCCGGCTGGCTGACCGCTGCCCTGACCGCGATCACCCTGGCCGGCGCCGCGATCTCCACCCGGACCGTCTTCACCGCACCCCACCGGGTGGCCGGTCGGGGGATCGCCGAAGCCGCTCGAGCGCTGTTGATCACCGTGCTGATCGTCGTCGGCGCGGACGGCGAGCATCCGGCGTCGATCGCCCTGGTCGCGGCGGTCCTGGCGGCGACCTTGGCCCTGGAGGCCCGCGTGCAGTCCGCGTACGCCACAGCCCATGCCGAGACCCGGAATTTCCCCGGGCTGGAAACCGAAGGCCTGGCCACCCCGCCGGCGCTCATCGCGGCCGGACAGCTCACAGGTACCGGCCTGTCCTTGGTGCTGGCCGCGTTCGGACTGCCGATCTGGCCGGTCGCGATCGCGGTGGCCGTGGTCACGGTGGTCGGTCTGCGGCGGACGCCGCTGACGGCCCGCCAGGTCGCCCTCGCCTCGGCCCGGTTGCGGACGGCCCTGGTCGACTACGCACCGGAATTCGCGGTGTATTTCGCCTCAACGGTGGGGGCCGGCTACCAGGTCGGCATGTGGTTGCCGTACTTCGCCCGGATCGGACGTCGGTACGTCATCGTCACCCGGACCGTGCCGATGATGAATCAGATCGCCCTGAGCGCCCGGACTGCCGGGGTCAGCCCGCCGATCATCTACCGACCGACCCTGCGCAGCGTCGAGGAGGTCATCGTGCCTCGCTTCGGCCGGCGTTCTATGTGAACAACGCGGCTCGCAACACCCACTTCATCGAGCGCCGGGAGCTCACCCACGTCTGGCTGAATCACGGCGATTCGGAGAAGCCGGCCTGCTTCAATCCGGTGCACGCGATCTATGACCTGATCTTTGCCGCCGGTCAGGCCGGCATCGACCGCTACGAGCGGCACGGCGTGCACATCCCGCCGGAGAACTTCCGCGTCGTCGGCCGACCTCAGGTCGAACTGATCACGCCCGAGCGTGGACCGATCGCCACGTTGGCCGATCGAACCGTGCTCTATGCGCCGACCTGGCAGGGGGTGTACGCCGACAGCCGGGTCTATTCGCTGCCCATGGGCCGCGCCATCGTGTCCGAGCTGCTCAGCCGCGGGGTCCGGGTGGTCTTCCGGGCGCACCCGTTCAACTATCGCTATCCGGACGCCCGGGCGCTGATCGCCGACATCGGGGCGTTGCTGGACGCCGACCGGGCCGCCACCGGACGCGAGCATCTCTGGGGTCCGCCCGCCGAGCAGGCGATGAGCGTCGAGGACTGCTTCAACCTCTCCGACGCCATGATCAGCGATGTCTCGGCGGTGGTGTCGGACTACCTGCATTCCGGCAAGCCCTTCAGCATCGTCTCGGTCGGCCGTGACCCCGAAGAGCTGCTGGTCGACGTACCGGCCGCCCGGGCCGCGTACGTGTTGCGCGACGACCTGTCCAATCTGCTCGCGGTGTGCGACGACCTGCTCCACCACGATCCGCGGGCCGACCTCCGGCATGCCAACCAAGGTCTACTACCTCGGCGACTTCCCGGACGACAGCTACGCCGAAGGCTTCCTCAGCGCCGCCCGCTGCGTGATCGACGGAAACGGCTGAGCCACTGGAAATCAGGGCGCGGGCAGGCGCTCGACGAGCGTGACGTCATGACCGTTGAACCAGCCGGTGATCAATTCTTTGCTCTGATCACCGGAGCGGGCGTTCTTGAAGGCGGTGCCGCTCTTGCCGCCGTAGTGGATCAGGACATCGTCGTAGTCGACCACGGCCTGCACCGTGTGCCCCTGCCGCAGCAGCCGGGCTTCCAGTGCGGTGACGGCCCACCACCACTGGTAGCTCTCGTCCAGGCCGGTTCCCCAGCAGTGCCGGTCGATGAGGAAGCAGAAGCCGTCGGCTCGAGGCCAGGGGCCGCTCTCGATGTAGCGCATCCCGGTTGCGCCCTCCTGGTGGACCGCCAGCAGTCGTTCGAGCCACGAGGGGTCGAGAATCTCACAATCGGTGTTCAGCAGCAGGTAGTGCGAAACATCGCGCGCGGTGAGGGCCGCGCCGATGTTGCTGCCTTCGGCGAAGAAGGTGTTCTCGTCCAGCAGAGCCAACCGGTTGATCCGGCCGAGAAATCGCTGCGCCGTCCACCACAACCGGGTCGGCCAGGCACTCCTGTTGTCGACGACGGTGATTTCGTATTCGATCCCGGTGGTCCGGCGCAGAGACGTCAACATCTTCCGCGAATAGGCCAGGGCGTTGTAGCTGACGACGATGATGCCGACCTTGGGCGGGCGGTCCGGCGGCGTCATGCGGTCCCTCCGTCGTCCGCGCCGCGGCCGGCCACCGCGGCCAGCTCGGCCGGCGTGTACGGGCCGCGGCTCCGCTCTTCGTCGTTTCGACCTTTCTCGATGAAGACGAGGTTGTGATAGGCGTGAACGCCGACCACATGGCGATCGGTGTAGCTCGGTTCGTAGTCGGGCGTGGCGTACTCGACGTAGTTCAATCCGTCGAGCAGGGCCTTCACCATGTTCATCGTCGTCCGCGGCGCCGAGAGATCGCGTGAGCCGCCGTAATTCTCTCGGTACGAGGTCTCCGTGTCTTCGATGATGTAGATGGCGTCCTCGCGCAGCAACGGAAACAGGTAGGCAAAAGTGGCCAGGACGTGTTCGTTGCGATGGCTGCCGTCATCGATGACCACTCGGAGATCCTTGGCGCCCCGCACCAGCGTGCGCAGGAGCTTCTTGTCCACCTGACTGCCCTGATAGGCCTGGATGCGGTCTTCATTGACGAACGACTTGTCCTCGATGTCGAGGCCGAGGATCTGGGCCCGCGAGAAGTACTGCTTCCACATCCGCAGCGAAGCCCCGCCGGCTCCCTGTCTCTTGTACCCGCCGATCCCGATCTCCAGCAGCGTGAACTTCTCGTCCCGCAGCGGCGAGAGGTGACCTTCGTAGTGCGGGGTATACCGGTGCCGACCCCATTTGTCGGTGCCGAATTCGATGGCCAGCTCGGTCAGACTCGGCCGGGCGGCGTTCGACGAAGGCTGACCGGAGCCATCCGAGCGGCCGGTACGAGCGGCTCGTCGCCGATCCCGCTGCCGGCTGGTCCGGTCGATGCGGCGGATCAGCCGCCAGGCCGGTTCCGGCACTTTCGGCTTGATCCGTCTCACGACGAATTCCCTGATCATGGTGGGGGCCCTCTCCTCCAGGGGATCGACTGGGCCACTGGTCCATGGGCCGCTCACGTCTGCTTGGTGCCAGCAGCCTACCGAGGTGACGCGCAATGACCGGGCAGGACAGGCCGCGACGGAATCATCAATCCGGCGAGCCGCCCACGCCGAGGCGGTCGTTCACGGCCCGCAGGAGCTCCGCGACGTCCGGCAGTAGGTGGTCGTCGACGGCGGTTACGGCGACCGCACCACTCAGGCTGCTGGTCCAGAAGGCTCCCCGGGCGTGCTGGAGCGCGGACACCGGGCACGGTCGGATGCGGACCTCCGGGCCGAGCAGGTCGATCACCTCACGCCGGGTGACCCCGGGCAGAATCTGGTCGTCCAGGGGCGGCGTGCACCAGTCACCCGAGTGGTCGAGCAGGAAGAGATTGCCGCGGGAGGTCTCGCTGATCAACTCCGGACGGGTGTCGGACACGAAGTAGGGGAGAGCGGGTGCGCAGCCGCGTTCCGCAGCGTCGAGGCCGCCTCGATCGACCCACTTGTGGCGCCAGGACCGGGTCGGCCGGTCACCTCGACGCAAGGTGCTCGAAGCCGGGCGCGGACCCAGCCGGCGGGTCTCGACGGCGACCTGGAGCTGATCTTGGTCGAGGCGGACGCGGACCCGCACGGCCCGTCGACCGTCCGATTCCGCGGCCGGAACCGCGGCCCGGACGCGAACCGCAAGATCATCGGGCAGGCCGCGACCGTAGAGCTCCCGGCACGAGCGATCGAGCCGGGCGAGGTGGGCCGCCAGCCGGATGATCTTGCCGTCGGTGACCAAGATCGACTCGAACACGCCGTGACCGGTCAGCTCGACCGGGGCGGGTCCGGCTCTTCGGTCAGTCCGGCGGCGAAGCGGGACCCGGCCGCCCGAACCAGGGGCGCGGCCTTGTGCAGGCACTCGTACCATTCCCTGATCGGCACGCTGTCGGCCGTGATGCCGCCACCGACACCGAGCTGGATCTGCGACCCGGAGATCTCGAAGCTCCTGATGATCACGTTCAGTTGCGTGCCGGCCGACGGACTGACCAGCCCCAGGGCGCCGGTGTAGGCGCCGCGTGGTTCCGTCTCCAGCTGGTCGATGCCCCGTTGCGCCGCGATCTTCGGTGCTCCGGTCACCGAGCCCGGCGGGAAGGTCGCCGCCAGGATGTCCGACGCGGACGTCCCCGGAAGCAGCTCACCGGTCACCGTCGACACCAGGTGCCAGACGCCCGCATGGGCCTCGACCTTGAGCAGACCGTCGACCTGCACCGTGCCCGGCCGGCAGACCCGCGACAGGTCGTTCCGCATCAGGTCGACGATCATCACGTTCTCGGCCGCGTCCTTGGCCGAGGCCCGGAGGGTGGGCGAATCGGTCTCGTCCGCGGTCCGGGGCGCGGTGCCCTTGATCGGCGCGGTGCGGATCGTGCCGTCAGCCACCCCCAGGAACAGCTCCGGGCTGAAGCTCACCAGGGCGTGCCGACGGCCGTCGGCCGAGGGGCCCGACATCAGGCCGCCGTACGCGGGTCGCAGGCGTTCGCCGAGCTCGGCGAAGATCATCGCGGCCGGGCTGGTGGACTCGGCCTGCAGCCGGGTGCAGACGTTGGCCTGGTAGAAGTCGCCGCGATGGATCCGGCTGATGGCCCCCTCCACGGCGGCCAGGTGACCGTCGCGTACCGCGTCCGGTTCCGCCCGGGTCCGGAAGGGTCCGATATCGACCGAGCTCACGGGTGGCTCGGTCGACAGCAGTCGCGACCAGCGCGCGAGGGCCGCTCGATCATGATCAGCCCGGTCAGTCAGCCCGAGGCTTTCGAAGCGCCAGCCCTCGTCGGGGGTCCAGCGCAGCAGTGATCCGTAGAACGCACAGGTCGTCGTGTCAGCGGCGTAACCCAGGCAGGTCAGCCAGCCACCGCCGACCAGTCGGGGTGGATCGGCGGCGAATTCCTCGAGTCGGGGGAGCTCGTCCACCAGGGCGAAAGCATCCGGGGCCGCGGAGAAGCGGCGGAGGACCCACGGCTCGTCGAAGATCAACACGCCACCGCCGAACCAGTCACCCCACAGGGCGCCGGAGTGCTGGTGATCACCCAGCCGGGCGATGATGGTCGACGGGAGCGCGCGAGAGGGCAGCGGCACCCAGTAGGGCCGCGCGGTGAGCTCGCGAAGCCTGACGCGAGCGCTATCCGGCGGCACCAGCAAGGCTCTTCAGGACCCGGTCGGCACTGCTCCCGAGCCCCAGCAGCTCGGTCAACTCGGTGAACAGTTCCGGCTTGGCGGGCGCGCCCGGCATGATCAACTCGTCCTCGGTGATCTCGAGGTCGAGGTCGCGGACGACGGCGACGACGGTCGGCGCCACGGCCAGATAGTCGATCGCCGCGCCCAGCTTGGCGGCGATCGAGCTGCTGATCTTGCCCTTCGGGCGGCTGGCCTCGGCCAGGATGCCTTCGAGGTCGCGGTGCTCGTTGATCAACGTCGCCGCCGTCTTCTCGCCGATTCCCGAGACGCCGGGCAGGCCGTCGGACGCATCGCCGCGCAGCGTTGCATAGTCGACGTATCCACGAGCCGGGATGTGGTACTTGGCTTGCACCCAAGCATTGTCGACGATTTCGTGCTTGCCGACGCCGCGGGCGATGTAGAGGATCCGCACCGCTCGCTCGTCATCGACCAGCTGAAAGAGATCGCGATCCCCGGTCACCACGTCGACCGGCATCGTCGCCGTCGTGGCCAGCGTGCCGATCACATCGTCGGCCTCGTAGCCGTCCTTACCGACCACGGCAATGCCCAGCGCATCGAGGACGGCCAGGATCAGTGGCACCTGGACCGCCAGGGCGTCCGGTGCGGTTTCACCGGAGGTCCCGGGCGAGGAGGACATCTCACTGACCACCGAGTCACCAGATTGTGCCACCCGATGGGCCTTGTACGACGGGATCAGATCGACCCGCCACTGCGGTCGCCAGTCGTTGTCCCAACAACACACCAGGTGCGTGGGTTGGTAGGTGTCGACGAGTCGGGCAATGAAATCCAACAGCCCGCGGACCGCGTTGACCGGAGTGCCGTCCGGACCGCGAAATGAGTCGGGAACGCCGAAAAAAGCGCGAAAGTACAACGAAGCGGTGTCCAAAAGCAAAATTTTGCGTGAGCGCACGAAGGAATACTGGCACGATACCGACATGGAAAAGCTCGACCGGCGCATCTTGGCGTTGCTGGCCCGAGACGGTCGGATGTCCTATACCGATATCGGCAAGGAAACCGGCCTTTCCACGTCAGCCGCCCAGCAGCGGGTCCGCCGGCTCGAGCAGCGCGGCGTGATCAAGGGCTACACCGCCGTCCTCGACTCGGCCGAGCTGGGGCTGATGGTCACCGCCTTCGTGGCGATCAAGCCGTTCGATCCGAGCCAGCCCGACGACGCCCCGGACCTCCTGCACCACATCGACGAGATCATCTCCTGCTATTCGGTGGCCGGCGACCCGAGCTACCTGCTGAAGGTCCAGGTCCCGACCATGAGCCATCTGGAATCCCTGTTGGCCCGGATCCGGGCCGACGGCAAGGTTTCCACCCACACCACCACCGTGCTGTCGATCCCGTACGAGGATCGCCCGCCGGTGTGAGCGCCGCCGTCATCTTCACCGGCGGCCGCGTGGCCGGGTCGTCGGCCACCGCGGTCGCGGTGCGGGACCGGAAGATCGTTTTCGTCGGCGATGACGACGGTGCCCGCCGGTCCGAGTCCGGAGCGCCGGAGATCGATCTGGCCGGCCGGCTCACCACGCCGGCCTTCGTCGATGCGCACGTCCACCTGATCCAGGCCGGGCTCGTGATGAACGGTCTGGACCTGCACCAGACGACCAGTCGCGCCCAGCTGCTCGATGATCTGGCCCGGTACGCGCGCCGGCAGCCGTCCCCGAAGATCATCATCGGTCAGGGCTGGGACGAGCGCGGCTGGCCCGGATCCGCAGCCACCGACCCGGGACGAGCTCGACCGGGCGGCTGGCGAGATCCCGGTCTATCTGGCCCGCGTGGACGTCCATTCGGCCGTCGTCTCGTCCGCTCTGCTGGCCCAGTTGCCCGGACTGGAGCGGGCGGACGGCTACCGGAGCAGCGGCCTGTTCACCCGCGACGCCCATCACCGCTGCCGGGGACAGCTCGACCGGCTGTTCACCGACGAGGAGCGCCGGGCGGCCGCCCGGGTGGCGCTCCAGCAGGCCGCCGGTCTCGGCGTGGCCACGCTGCACGAACTCGGCGGTCCGCACCTCGGCCCGCTGGAGGATCTGACCCGGGTCCACGAGGTCGGCGCCGAGCTCGGTCTCGGCATCGTCGGCTACTGGGGCGAGCTGGCCGGGCCGGACTCGATCGCCCGCGCCCGCCAGGTCGGCGCGGTCGGGCTGGCCGGTGACCTCTGCATCGACGGCGCGATCGGTTCCCGGACCGCGGCGCTGCACGAGCCCTATCGTGATGCCGACACCCGGGGCGCCCGCTATCTCGACCAGGACGAGATCACCGACCACCTGATCGCCTGCACGCACGCCGGCCTGCAGGGTGGCTTCCACTGCATCGGCGATGACGCAGTCGCGGCGGCGGTCGAGGGGCTCCGGCGGGCCGCTCGGGCCCTTGGTCCGGCGCTGGTCCGCGCCGCGCGGCACCGGCTGGAACATCTGGAGATGATCAACGCCGACGACCTTGACACGCTGGCCGAGCTCGGCGTCGTGGCCAGCGTGCAGCCGTCCTTCGACGCCGCCTGGGGATCGACCGGCGAGCTGTACGCGACTCGGCTGGGGAGCGATCGCGCCAGCACCATGAATCCGTTCGGGTCGCTGCAGCGCCACGGCGTCCCCCTGGCCTTCGGCACCGATGCACCGGTCACGCCGCTCACGGGCTGGGGGATGGTCCGCGACGCCGTCCGGCACTCACGTCCGGACCAGCGAATGACGCCCACCGCAGCGTTCGATGCGGCGACCCGCGGCGCCCACTGGGCCGCTCGCCGCGACCGCTCGGGCCGGCTCGCACCGGGGTGGTCGGCCGACCTGGCCATCTGGGACGTCGAGGCCGGCCTGCTGGATCGATCGACGGGTCTGCCTGTGCTGTCCGCGGGCGATCCGCTGCCCACCTGCGCGGCCACGATCGCCGGCGGCCGCGTCGTCCACCGATCGCCGCACTTCGCCAACTCGGTAGGCTCGGGCCGTGTCTGAGCGTGGGCAGGACCGCCGCCGCGGTGGATTTCTCCGGGTCCTTGCGGTCGTCCTCGGCGGCATCGCGCTCGGCCTGACCTGGCAGCCGTACGGGGCCTGGCCGCTGCTGCTGATCGGGATCCCGATCCTCACCCTGGCCGTACGCGGGCAGCCCGCCCGCCGGTCGTTCGGACTGGGCTATCTCTACGGGCTGGCGATGCTGACGGTGAGCATCAGCTGGCTGCAGGTGCTCGGCGCCTGGGTCGCCGGACTGCTGATCCTCTTCGAGGCCCTGTTCTTCGGCCTGCTCGCCGTCGGCCTGAGCCTGGTCGGGCGATGGCGTTGGTGGCCGCTGGCCGCGGCCGGTGGTTGGGTGGCGATGGAGTTCGCTTACGCCCGGGTGCCCTTCGGGGGGTTCGGGTGGACCCGGATCGCGTACGCCGCGGTCGACACGCCCGCTGGCCGGCTTCTTCCCGATCATCGGCGTCGCCGGAGTCTCCTTCGTAGTGGCCCTGGTCGGCCAGCTAGTCGCCTGGGTGATCGTCAGCGTCCACTCGGATCGCCGCACGCTGACCCGGGGCCTGGCCGCGGTGCTCGTGGCTCTCACTCTGGTCGGGCTGGGGGCCGGCCTTCGGCTCTACCAGGCCGAGCCCGCCGAAACCGCCGGCAGTGTCCAGGTCGGCATCGTGCAGGGCAACATCCCGGGTCGCGGCGTCGAAGCGCTGGGCCGGGCGCGCTCGGTGACCAACAACCACCTGTCGGAGACCATCGACCTGATGACCCGGGTCCGGCTCGGGCAGTTACCGGAGCCGGACTTCTTGTTGTGGCCGGAGAACTCCACCGACATCGATCCGCGCGACGACCCGCAGACCCAGCAGATCGTTCAGGCGGCGGCTGGAGGTGGCCGATCGGCCGATCCTGGTCGGTGCGGTGCTCAACGGGCCGGGCGAGGACGAGCGGCAGACCGCCGGCCTCTGGTGGGATCCCACCCAGGGCGTGTTGGCCCGCTACGCCAAGCGCAACCTGGTGCCGTTCGGAGAATGGATCCCGTTCCGCCGGCAGTTGCTGCCGCTGGTTCCGATCCTCAAGGAGGTCGGGGCCCAAGGCGTGCCCGGGACGGAGCCGGGGGTGCTGAACGTGTCGGCCGGCGGCCGGTCGATCAGGGTCGGCGACATCATCTGTTTCGAGCTGGCCTATGACAAGACGGTCTACGACGTCGTCCGCTCCGGCGCCCAGGTCGTCATGGTGCAGAGCAACAACGCCACCTACGGCGGCACCGGCCAGATCGAGCAGCAGTTCGCCATCACCCGGGCCCGGGCCATGGAGTCGCGGCGGGAGATCGCGGTCGCGACCACCAACAGCGTGTCGGGCTTCATCGACCGCAACGGCAACGTCGTCCAGCGGACGGCCGAGTTCACCGCCGCCGGCATGGTGGTGAAGATGCCGCTGCGCACCGCGATCACCCCCGCCATCCGGATTGCGCCCTGGCTGGAGCGGGGGATCGCAGCGCTGGCCCTGCTCAGCGGGATCGCCGCCGGACTCTCGCGGCGGCGTACGCGATTTGACCCGACAGGAAATCATGGGACCCTTCAGGACGCGGAAAGCCGCGACGGAGCACCCGACGCAGCGCTGATCGAGAGAGAACGGCGGCCGAGAGAGGGAGAAGGCACGATGAGCGAGCCGACGACGTCGAGTCGTGATGTGGCGTCCGTGGAGGAGCTCGGTGCGATCCTGGTGGTGATCCCGACCTACAACGAGGCCGAGAACATTGAACTGATCGTCGGCCGGGTCCGCGCAGTCGGTGCCCGTGGCGCACCTCCTGGTCACCGACGACAACTCCCCGGACGGCACCGGAGCCATCGCCGACCGACTGGCGGCGGCCGACGATCACGTCCACGTGCTGCATCGGCTCGGCAAGGAGGGCCTCGGGGCCGCGTACCTCGCCGGTTTCGGCTGGGGGCTCGAGAACGGCTATGGCGTCCTGGTCGAGCTCGACGCCGACGGCTCTCATCAGCCAGAACAGCTGCCGGTCCTGCTCGATGCCCTGCGGACCGCCGACATGGTCAAGGGCTCCCGCTGGGTGACGGGTGGCCGGGTCGTCAACTGGCCGAAGTCCCGGGAGATCCTGTCGCGCGGTGGAAACCTCTGGACCCGGCTGATGCTCGGCGTGCCGCTGAGGGACGCGACCGGCGGCTACAACCTGTTCCGCGCCGCCACGCTGCGCGGCATCGGACTCGACGACATTGCCTCCGCCGGCTACTGCTTCCAGGTCGACCTGGCCTGGCGCGCGCTGAAGAGCGGCTTCCGGGTCGTCGAGGTGCCGATCACCTTCATCGAACGCGAGCGGGGTGACTCGAAGATGAGCCAGAAGATCGTCGTCGAAGCCCTGATCCGGACCACCTTGTGGGGGATCGCCCACCGGGGTCAGCAACTCCGCGGGCTCGGCCGGAAGCGGTCAGCGGTGACCACATGAGGTTACGGCGCGGTTGGCCCCTGGTGTTGTTCGTCTTCTTGTTGGTGACGATCCCGATCTTCGAGGTCTGGCTGCTGCTCAAGGTCGGCGAACGGATCGGTTTCTGGCCGACCGTGGCGATCCTGCTCGCCGAGGCCGTGCTCGGCGCCTGGCTGATGCGGCGGGAAGGAGCCCGGGCCTGGAAGGCGTTGACCGATGCCTTCGCCACCGGCAAGGTCCCGACCGGAGAGTTGGCCGAGGCCGCGCTGATCCTGGTCGGCGGCGTCTTGCTCATGCTGCCCGGCTTCCTGACCGACGTCTTCGGCTTCTTGTTCCTGCTGCGGTGGACCCGGCCGTTCGCCCGGAAGCTGATCGCCTTCTTCGTGGCCCGGCGCTTGAATCGCCTGGGCGTGCCCGCCGCGCACGCCCGGATGGATCGGGACAATCTGATCGCCGGCGAGACCGTCGATTCGCCACCGCCCCCATCCCCGCGGGCCGACGGCCCGACCGTCATTGCCGGCGAGATCGAAGAGCCCCGCTGAGCTCGAGTGGCGATTTACCGGAGGCCGCACGCGAATCGAGCCTGCCGATGCGCCTCGTGGGCGCTTCGGCAGGCTCGATTCGAGCGTTGCGAGTGCTTACGCGGTCTTCTTGCCCCGCGACGTGTTGCGCGAGAAGGCCGTCGAGCCCAGCTCCCCGGAGCGGAGCAACGTCAGTCGCTCAGCCAACAAATCCTCGAGCTCCGCGATCGAGCGACGTTCGCGCAGCATGTCCCAGTGCGTACGCACGGGCTTCTCTTCCTTCGCCTCCGGACGCTCGCCGTCGGAGCGCAGTGACTCGGCTCCGCAACGGGGGCACTCCCATAGCGAGGGAATCTCCGCTTCGGCGGAGAACACGAGACTGAAGTGGTGCTGCCGCGGGCAGTCGTAACCGACCTCCTGCCGGGCGGCGAACTCCACACCCGCTTCGTCCTCGAAACTCTTGGCTCCGAGCCCTGTGCCCTTCAATGAACGATCAGCCACCGTTCTCCTCCGTCCTCGAATTCCCGACTTGCCTTGCCCCCGAACTACTCAACTCCGCGCATGGTCTGAATGTTCCACTCCTCACCCCGCCCGAGTGTTCGTGTGTCACGCCACTGAGCTTTCCAGTGAGGCTGGCTGGTGCCGCGGCGGGGGCTTCACCCGCGAGAGCGCGATCAATCCCGCCAGGATCACCACCGCAATTCCGACGATACCCATACGGGTCGAATTGAAGACGCCTGAGAACAGCGCGAACAGACCGGGGGCCAGAAACGACACCGCCCGACCAGTGGTCGCGTACAGCCCGAACATCTGTCCCTCGCGCCCCTCCGGCGCCAGCCGGGCCAGATAGGTGCGGGACGCCGACTGGGCCGGTCCGACCCACAGCGCCAGGATCAGCGCGATGATCCAGAACTGGGTCGGACCGTGGGCGAACAGCATTGCCGTCGCGGCGAGGACCAGCGCGCTCAGGGAGACCATGATCACCGGTTTGGCGCCGGTCTTGTCCTCAACGATCCCGGCGGCGAAGGCCCCGATCGCCGCGACGACGTTGGCCGCGACCCCGAAGATCACCACGTCGGCCTTGGTCAGGCCGTAGACCGAGACGGCCAGCACGCCACCGAGGCTGAAGATCGCCACCAGGCCGTCGCGGTAGAGCGCACTCGCCAGCAGGAACCAGACCGAGTGCCGGTCGGCCTTGAACAGCGTGACGACATCGTTGATCAGGACCCTGTACGAGGCGAAGAAGCTGACCCGGGGGATGCTCTTCGTCGGCGGGATCTCCGGCACGGCCAAAAAGGTCGGTATCGACCAGACGGCGAACCAGAGCGCGACCACCAACGCCAGGGCGCGGAACTTCAGCCCGCCTTCCGCGGTCACCCCGAACAGTCCGACCTCAGGCTTGACGAACAGCAGGTACGCGAGCAGCAGCACGATGATGCCGCCGATGTAGCCGGCGCCCCAGCCGATGCCGGAGACCTTGCCGATGTTCCCGGGGGTGGAGATCTGCGGGAGCATCGCGTTGTAGGAGACCTGGGCGAACTCCTGGAACACCGCGCCCGCGGCCAGCAGCACGAGCCCGAGCCAGAAGTAGGAGTATTCGTCGCGGACGAAGAACAGGCCGAGAGTGGACAGGATCACCAGCGCGGTCCAGACCAGCAGGTTGCGCTTGCGATGCCCGCCGGCGTCGGCGCGCTGGCCGCTGACCGGAGCGAACAGCGCCACGCAGATGCCGGCGACGAACAGCGAGAGGCTGAGCCAGGTCTCACTCTCCAGCGCCCCGGGCGGCGGATTCCGCTTGGCCACGACGTCGGTCAGGTAGGGCGCGAAGACGAACGAGACGACGATCGTGTTGTAGGCCGAAGCCCCCCAGTCCCACATCGCCCACGCGGCGATGACGCCGGGCCGCGATCGGGGTTTGGCGTCGGGGAGCGGACCCTGCGGCTCACTGGCAACCTCTGCGCCTGGCTCGCTCATGGCTTTCCGTCCTGGTCAGCAATCTCGGTTCCGCCGCCGGTCCACAACCTTCGGTCGACCAGCACCGACTTCAACGTGTCGATCCGGTCTGCGAAGATCCCGTCCACGCCGGCATCGATGAGTCTCTCCATGACTTCGGAGTCATCGACCGTCCAGATGTGTACGAGTTTTCCGGCGTCGTGGGCGGCCTTCACCAGTTGCGGGGTGAGGATGGCGATCTCGCGGCCGAGGACCGTGCGCGTAGCCGGCATCTGCAGCGCAGCGGCCGAGGACCGGAAGGCCCGGCCGAGCCAGGGCAGGAACCGCGAGACCCCGACATCGAGAGCGCTGGCGGCGGACGGCACCCGACGGCCCAGCAGGCGACGGAGTCGGTGGATCCGCCGGACGCCGAACGACGCGACGCAAACCCGGTCGTACGCCTCATGTTCGGCGATCGTCCTCGCCAGCAGTGCGACCGCCGCCTCGGACTTGGCGTCGATGTTGAACCGCGTCTCGGGGAAGGCCTCGAAGAGTTCGCCCAGGGTGGGGATCGGGTCGAGGCCGTGGATGCGAGCCTGGGCCACCTCGGCGTACGGCAGCTCGGCGATCGTCCCCCGCTGGTTGGTGACCCGGTCGAGGATCTGGTCGTGAAAGGCGAGCAGCACACCGTCCGCAGTGGCGTGCACGTCGGTCTCGAGGTACCGGTAGCCCAGCTGGACCGCTTCGGTGAACGCGTGCCGGCTGTTCTCCCGGTGCAGGTTGGGCGGATAGGTGGCACCGCCGCGGTGCGCGAACGCGATGAAGCCCGGATCGAAGTACGCGTACTCAGCGGCCTCCATGGACGCCAGTCTGCCGGTAGTCGGGGGAATCCGGGTCGATCGGTCGGTTCTCGGGGCGGCGAGCGGAAACTCAGACACCCGGAAGGCGCTGCAGCAGGTTCAGAACCTGGTCCGGCATCCAGCGGGGGGCGCCGATGACCAGCAGATAGCTGTACCCGAGCAGCCCGCAGGAACTGACGAAGATCACCCAGAACAAGGCCTGCTTGGGCCGCGACCACTGCCGGAAGCGGTGCAACTCGGCCTTGAAGAACATCATCAGCCGGTGGGCCCACTCGAATTCGCTGGACCAGATCGCGAGGCCGAGCAGCACCAGCGGAATGCCGCCAGGGCCCGGAAGCGGGCCGGTGACGAAGCCGAGACAGATGAAGATCAGCCCGGCGATGCCCACCCCGACGCGATACACAGCGAGCTGCCGGGGGTTCTGCCGGATCTTGCGGCGCCAGCGCCAGCGGTCCTCTTGCGGCTCGATCAGGACGTGGTGGTGCTCGTGCTCCGTGGGTCATCGGCCGTGCCGGAGTCGGCTGACGCCGGCTGCGTGGGCTCGATGGCCATGGTGACCGTCGGACGTTCGGCGTCGCGCGACTCGCTGTCCTCGGCGCCGGCTGACATGGGGACACTCTAGAGTGACCGGGCAAGCCGGGTCCTCGGGTGTTGAATTGCCCCGTGCCGACGATCTTGTCCATCCAGTCCTCGGTCGCCTACGGATATGTCGGCAACAGCGCGGCGACCTTCCCGCTGATGCGGATGGGGGTCGAGGTCTGGCCGGTGATCACCGTGCACTTCTCCAACCACACCGGTTACGGGGCCTGGCGCGGTCCGCTGCTCGCGGCGAGCGACATCGCCGAGGTGATTCGCGGCATCGACGAGCGCGGGGTGCTCGGTCAGGTCGACGCCGTGCTCTCGGGCTACCAGGGCGGTGAGGACGTCGGGTCGGTGATCCTCGATGCCGTCGAGCTGGTGCAGCGGCGAAATCCCGCCGCCTTCTACTGTTGCGATCCCGTGCTCGGCGACGTCGGGCTGGGATTCTACGTACGCCCGGGCATTCCGGAGCTGATGCGGGACCGGGTGGTGCCGGCGGCCCGGATCATCACGCCGAACCAGTTCGAGCTCGAGGCTTTGACCGGCGCTCCGACCACGACTGTGGACGAGCTGCTCCAGGCGGCCGACGCGGCTCGTCGCCTCGGACCCGAGATCGTGCTCGTGACCAGCGCGGTGCATCGAGACGCCGAGCCCCAGACGATCGACATGATCGCGGTCAGTGGTGAGGCGGCCTGGCTGGTGCGCACGCCGCTGCTGCCGCGCACCTTCACTGGCGCCGGCGACGTCACCGCCGCGACCTTCCTGGCCCAGCTGCTGCGCGGCGCGACCCTGCCTGACGCTCTGACCCGGACCGCCGCCATCGTCTACGGCGTGCTCGACGTCACCATCGCCTCCGGCCGCTCCGAGCTGGCCCTGGTCGCCGCCCAGGACGAACTCGTCAACCCCACCCACACCTTCGAGGCCGTACGCCTGCGCTGAGCGCCGCTGCCGGACGTCAATTGGCTGGGGCGCGCCCTCGGTTCGGCGCGGTGCGGCGTGGACGCCTTCCGGAATCTGCTCGACTTTCGCGTGGGCCTGCGTTCACGCTGTGCCGTGGCGGGCCGAGGTTAAGCGCCCTGCGCGAGCGGATAGCTCCAAAAGGGCATGGGGTCGGTGGTCCGCGAGCGTCGGGTAGGGCGCGCCCTCGGTTCGGCGCGGTGCGGCGTGGACGCCTTCCGGTATCTGCTCGACTTTCGCGAGGGCCTGCGTTCACGCTGAGCCGTGGCGGGCCGAGGTTAAGCGCCCTGCGCGAGCGGATAGCTCCAAAAGGGCATGGGGTCGGTGGTCCGCGAGCGTCGGGTAGGGCGCGCCCTCGGTTCGGCGCGGTGCGGCGTGGACGCCTTCCGGAATCTGCTCAACTTTCGCGTGGGCCTGCGTTCACGCTGAGCCGTGGCGGGCCGAGGTTAAGCGTCCTGCGCGAGCGGATAGCTCCAAAAGGGCATGGGGTCGGTGGTCCGCGAGCGTCGGGTATGGGCGCGCCCTCGGTTCGGCGCGGTGCAGCGTGGACGCCTTCCGGTATCTGCTCGACTTTCGCGAGGGCCTGCGTTCACGCGGTGCCGTGGCGGGCCGAGGTTAAGCGCCCTGCGCGAGCGGACAGTCCAAAAAAAAAGAGTTCAGTCTCGGAAGACCTCGATGTTGGCGCCGAGAGCGTTCAGCCGGTTGGCCAGGTCCTCGTACCCGCGATTGATCACGTAGACGTCGCGGAGCACGGACTCGCCGCGAGCGGCCAGCATGCCGAGCAGGATGCAGACGGCCGGGCGCAGCGCCGGCGGGCAGACGACCTGCTGGCCACGCCAGCGGGTCGGTCCCTCGACGATGACCCGGTGCGGGTCGAGGAGCTGGACCCGGGCGCCGAGCTTGTTCAGCTCGGTCAGATAGATCGCCCGGTTCTCATAGACCCAGTCGTGGATGATCGTCTTGCCTTCGGCCGTGGCCGCGATCACCGCGAAGAACGGGAGGTTGTCGATGTTCAGGCCCGGGAACGGCATGGGGTGGATCTTGTCGATCGGCGACCGCAACTGGGAGGGCCGGATGGTGAGGTCGACGAGTCGGGTGTGCCCGTTGTCGGCGACGTACTCGTCACTGAGCGTGAAGTCCAGCCCCATCTCCTCCAGGATGGCCAGCTCGATCTCCAGGAACTCGATCGGCGCCCGCTTGATCGTCATCTCCGACTGGGTGACGATCGCCGCCGTGATCAGGCTCATCGCCTCGATCGGATCCTCGGACGGGGCGAACTCGACGTCGGTGTTGATGCTCTCCACGCCGTGCACCCGCAGGGTGGTCGTGCCGATGCCGTCGATCTCCACGCCCAGATGGGTCAGGAAGACGCAGAGGTCCTGGACCATGTAGTTCGGGCTGGCGTTCCGCAGGACGGTGACGCCGGGCGCCAGTGCGGCCGCGAGCAGTGCGTTCTCGGTGACGGTGTCGCCCCGCTCGGTCAGGGTGATCGGTCGCGCCGGCTCCACCGACTCGTCGACGGTGCAGTGGTAGAAGCCGTCGGTCGGCACCACATCGAGGCCGAAACGACGCAACACCTGCAGATGGGGCTCGATGGTCCGGGCGCCGAGGTCGCAGCCGCCGGCGTACGGGAGATTGAACTGCGGGTAGGAGTGCAAGAGCGGGCCGAGGAACATGATCACCGATCGGGTGCGGCGGGCCGCCTCGATATCCATCGATTCCAGTTGGAGCTCGTCCGGCCGGATCAGCTCCAGATCGTTGCCGTCGGCGGACCAGGTCGCCTGTACGCCGATGCTGGTCAGCACCTCGAGGATCCGGTTGACCTCTTCGATCTTGGCGATGCCGCGGATCACCGTACGGCCGTGGTTGAGCAGGCTGGCGCAGAGCAGGGCGACCGCGGCGTTCTTGGACGAGCGGACACCGATGATCCCGTTGAGCTTGGCGCCACCGCGGACGCGGAGGTGCTGGGGGGCGGCAGAACCTACTGAGATCAGCGGGGAATCGAGCGCTTCGGCGATCCGGTTGACCATCTCCAGGCTGAGATTCTGCCCGCCGGCTTCGATCCGGTGCACTGCGCTCTGACTGGTGCCGAGCACGTCAGCGAGTTGGGTCTGGGTGAGGCCTCGGTGCTTGCGAGCATCGCGAATCAGGCCGCCGATCCGGTCCAGGTATGTGTCGGTCATATAGCGCACGATAACTCATATGTGAGATTTTTCTGCAAATGCTCGGCGTGGCGGCCCCGGATTTGGTGGGGTCCGGGCCTCTGGTCGGCGGCCGATCGCGCCCCCTAAGGTTGGGCCCATGAGCTCTCATTTTGACGTCGTCGTTCTGGGTGCGGGTCCGGGTGGCTACGTCGCCGCCGTTCGTGCCGCCCAATTGGGTCTGAAGACCGCCATCATCGAGCTGAAGTACTGGGGTGGGGTGTGCAACAACGTCGGTTGCATCCCGACCAAGTCGCTGCTGCGGAACGCCGAGATCGCCCACATCTTCAACCATGAGGCGAAGACGTTCGGGATCAACGGTGACGTGACGTTCGATTTCGGAGTGGCGTACCAGCGCAGTCGCGACGTCGCGGGGCGGATGGCCAAGGGCGTCCACTTCCTGATGAAGAAGAACAAGGTCACCGAGATCGACGGTTGGGCCACCTTCACCGACGACCACACGTTCTCCGTCGAGCTCAACAAAGGGGGCGGCCAGGAGACCGTGACGTTCGACCACTGCATCATCGCCGCCGGCGCGACCACCCGCCTGCTGCCGGGCACCTCGCTGAGCGAACGGGTCGTCACCTACGAGGAGCAGATCCTGACCGAGGGACTGCCCGAGTCGATCATCATCGCCGGAGCCGGGGCGATCGGCGTCGAGTTCGCGTACGTGCTGGCCAACTACGGCGTCGACGTCACCATCGTGGAGTTCCTCGACCGGATGGTCCCGCTGGAGGAGCCCGAGGTGTCGGCCGAGCTGGCCAAGGCGTACAAGAAGCTCGGCGTCAAGGTGCTGACCGGCACCAAGGTCGAGGCGATCGACGACTCGGGGGACAAGGTCAAGGTGACCGTGTCACCGGCCAAGGGCGGGGACTCGAAGGTCCTGGAGGCGGCGAAAGTCATGCAGGCCATCGGGTTCGCCCCGCGGACCGAGGGCTACGGCCTGGACAAGGCCGGGGTCAAGCTGACCGAGCGCGGGGCCATCGACATCGACAACCGGATGCGCACCAACGTCCCGCACATCTACGCCATCGGTGACTGCACGGCCAAGCTGATGCTGGCGCATGCGGCCGAGGCGCAGGCCGTGGTGGCCGCCGAGACGATCGCTGGCGCCGAGACCATGGACGTGAACTACGACATGATCCCGCGAGCCACCTACTGTCAGCCGCAGATCGGCTCGTTCGGCTATTCCGAGGCACAAGCCAAGGACAAGGGCTACGACGTCAAGACGGCCAAGTTCCCGTTCACCGCCAACGGCAAGGCGCACGGCCTGGGGGAGCCCATCGGCTTCGTCAAACTGGTCGCGGACGCCAAGTACGGCGAGATCCTCGGCGTCCACATGATCGGCCCGGACGTGACCGAGCTGCTGCCGGAACTGACCCTGGCCCAGCAGTGGGACCTGACCGCCGAAGAGGTAGCCCGCAACGTCCATGCCCACCCGACGCTGTCCGAAGCGCTGAAGGAAGTGGCTCACGGCATCTCGGGCCACATGATCAACTTTTAGTTTGGGCTATCTGCTCGCGCACGTGCGCTTAACCTCTGTCCCCTTCGTACCGTCGTGAACGCCATCTGGACGCGGCGCTGGCTGTCTGGAGTCGGGCGTTCTCGTCGGCACGAACGGAACAGAGGGCGCGCACTTGCCGACGCTCGCAGATCTCGTCGGTTTCTCATCGACGTGCCCTGAGCTTGTCGAAGGGTCGGTTTCGGGTTTCGGAGCTTCGTGCCCTGAGCTTGTCGAAGGGTCGGTTTCGGGTTTCGGAGCTTCGTGCCCTGAGCTTGTCCAAGGGTCGGTTTCGGGTTTCGGAGCTTCGTGCCCTGAGCTTGTCGAAGGGTCGGATCAGGTGGCGGGGAGCTCGCGGTTCTTGATCACCTTCGCGTAGGCGTGGGCGGAGGCTTTCGGCGTACGGACCTGGGTGTCGTAGTCGACGCGGACGATGCCGAAGCGCTTCGCGTAGCCCCAGGCCCACTCGAAGTTGTCCATCAGCGACCAGTAGAAGTAGCCGCGTACTGGCACGCCGTCGTCGATCGCGTCGAGCACCGCACCGAGGTGGGCGTGGAGGTAGTCCGCCCGATTCTGGTCGTCGACCGAGCCGTCGGCGCTGACCTTGTCGTCGAAGGCCACGCCGTTCTCGGTCACGTAGAGCTCGATGCCGGTCGAAGCGGTGTAGTCCTGATGGACCCGGAGCAGCAGCTCGTGCAGGCCGTCGGGTTGGATCGACCACCCCATGTCGGTCGTCGGATAGGCCTGCGGGTGGACATGCACCCCGGCAGCGGCCGGGAAGGGTGAGCTGGTCGGCCGGTCGGTGGGGGCCTCGTTGGTGGCCGGGTGGGCGGCCGGCTGGTCGCTCACCGTCTCGCCCTGGTAGTAGTTCACGCCGAGGACATCGATGGGGGTGGAGATGATCGCCAGATCGTCGTCCTCAATGAGTGCTTCCAGTCCCAGGCCGCCGATGTCCTCCAGGACGTCCGCCGGATAGGAACCGCGGATGATCGGGTCGAGGAAGATCCGGTTGGCCTGACCGTCGATCTTCCGCGCGGCGTCGACATCGCCGGGCCTCTCGGGGTCGGCGGGTTTCACGGGGACGAGGTTCAACGTCACCCCGAGACTGAGCGCGGGGTCCGCCGAACGCAGGGCCTGCACGGTCAGACCGTGACCGAGGAGCAGATGGTGCATCGCGGCCAGACCGGCCGCCGGATCCTGCAGGCCAGGGGCGTGAGCGCCGGCCACGTGTCCGACGAAGGCCGCACACCAGGGCTCGTTCAGGGTGGTCCAGACCGGGACCCGGTCGCCCAGCGCGTCGTGCACCGCCATCGCATAGTCGACGAACCGGTGCGCGGTATCGCGGTTCCGCCAGCCGCCCTCCGCCTCGATCGCCTGCGGGAGATCCCAGTGATAGAGGGTCAGCCAGGGCAGGATCTGCTTCGCCAGCAGCGCGTCCACCAGTCGGGAGTAGAAGTCGAGTCCGGCCGGATTGAGCGCACCGCCGTCGGGTTGCACCCGGGCCCACGACGTCGAGAACCGATAGCTCTGCAGACCCAGCTCGGCCATCAGCGCGACGTCGTCGCCGTAGCGGTGATAGTGGTCGCAAGCGACCGAGCCGTCGTCAGCGTTGATCACGGCGCCGGGCACCCGGCAGAACGTGTCCCAGATGGAGTCGGTGCGACCGTCGGTGTGGTTGGCCCCTTCGATCTGGAAGGCGGCGGTGGCGGCGCCGAAGACGAAGCGGTCGGGAAAGCTCCGGGCTGATTCGTCCCGCTGAACGGATGGCTGATCGGTCATGACCAGCATCCTTCCAGCCGGCCGCTCCGCGCGACTGGCGACCCGAGGAAGCTAGCCCGAGACGTAGCCCTCGAGTTGGTCTCGCTCGAATTCGAGTTGGGTGATGTGGGACTTCACCACGTCGCCGATGCTGATGATGCCGGCCAACCCGTCCTTCTCGTCGACGACCGGAAGATGGCGGATGCGCCGCTCGGTCATGGTGGTCATCAGGGACTGCACCGAATCGTCGGCGCGACAGGTGTGCACCGCGCTGGTCATCAGGTCCGACACCGGCGAGTCGAGGAAGTCAGGGCCATCGGCCAGCCGACGCACGATGTCGCGCTCGGTCAGGATCCCGGCGATCTGTCGGCCGTCGGCGGAGACGACGACCGCCCCGAGGTTGTATTCCTTCAGCAGTGACAACGCCTCGGTGACCGGCGTGTTCGGCCGGACGGTGATGACATGGAAACCCTTGCCCCGAAGCAGTTCGTAGATCCGCATGGACGACCTCCTTTTGTTGAGGAGATTAGTACCGGCGCGAGTTGCTGGATAGGTTCGACGCTCAAGTGTTTCGCGCTCGTTAAGGATGTCGGAGATTGATGACTCGTCGGATGGCCGCCGTGCTGACCGTGCTCGCCGTCTGTGCTGGGTGTACGCCGAACCCCGACGACCCCGGTGCCGTGTCCAGCCCATTGCCACCCGCGACCTCGACCGGTGCTCCGTCGAGCGCGTCTTCGTCGGCCTCGACCTCCGTCTCGCCAACGCCAAAACCGACGTCGAGCACGTCGACCCAGGAGCCGGAGGGCCAGCCGGCGAAGCTGCCACGGGGCGGCACGAAGGTGTTCCCGCGTTACCGGCTCGTCGGCTATTCGGGGCTCACCGGCGCGAAGACTTTGGGCCGGCTGGGCACCGGACCGCTCGACCAGCGGGTCCGCGAGATGGAACGACGGGCCAAGCCGTACGAGGCCGGCCGGGAGATCCTGCCGGTGCTCGAAGTGATCACCACGATCGTCCAGGCCAGCCCGGGGAGCGACGGCAAGTACCGCGTCCGGCTGTCCGACGACAAGATCAGGCGCTACCTCAAGGCGGCCCGCAAGCACCGGGCGCTCCTGCTGCTGAACATCCAGCCCGGCCGGTCCGAGTTCATCATCGAGGCCAAGGCGTACGAGAAGTGGCTGAAGCAGCCCGACGTCGGTGTCGCCCTCGATCCGGAGTGGGCGATGGACCCGGGACAGGTGCCGGGTCGCGCGTACGGGCACAGCACGGGCGCCGAACTGGACCGGGTGTCGCGCTACCTGTCGCGGCTGGTCCGGCAGAACGACCTGCCCGAGAAGGTGATGGTCTATCACCAGGTCGCGGCCAGCGTGGTGCGCCGTGAGTCGGGGTTCAAGGATCACCCCGGGGTGGCCGTGGTGAAGTCCGTGGACGGTCTCGGCCATCCCGGACCCAAGATCAACACCTATCGGGTGGTGAACCAGACCACCCCGAAGTTCGTGCATCCCGGCTTCAAGCTCTTCTTCACCGAAGACCGGCGGAACAACGGCCGGCTGATGACGCCGAAAGAGGTCCTCAGGCTGCGGCCCCGGCCGGAGTATGTGCTCTACGAGTGAGAGCGTTCCTCGGGCGGGCGGTTCCGCTGCTCGATGATGCGCTGGACGCCGTGCTGCACCACGATCCGGGCGAGTTGGGTGCCGGGCAGGAACATGTTCACGGCCTCGACGCCGGCGTCGAGCAGGAACCGAGGCTCCAACACCTTGCCGAGGTACTGCTCGAAGGTCGCGCCGCCCGGTCGGGTCTCGCCGGTGATGCCGTCGAACTCGATCACCGCTTCTTTGCCGGCATGGCTGTAGCGGAAGGCGTAGACCGGCCGGTAGAACAGATCGACGGCATCGACGATGAGCCGCTCCTCGAGGACGCGATCGGCCTCGATCCGGCCGATCGCGGAGGAGACGGCCTCCCGGACGAGCGCGGACGACTTCGAATTCGGCGGCACCACGACCCACCCGGCTTGAGCGGCCTGGGCCAGCACCTCGGCGTTGGTCGGCGCGGCCTGAAAAGCGAGGTAGGCCGCCAGGGCGGGGGTCTCGGCGCGGGTCAGCCCGTCGTACAGCGCTTCGCGCTCGGTTTCCTCCCGGCAGGACTCGAGCCCGTCGATCCGGAAGGAGCGCTGGTCCACGGGTTTGTAGTCGCCGGCGATCGCTACGGCGCGGACCTCGGGGGCGACCGGCACGACAAACGTGCGCATCCGCTCGTACACGGCGATCGAGCGGCTGTGGACGCGCCAGAACGGCTGGAGCCGGCGCTCGCGGTAGACGCACACGTAGTCGTCCGCCCCGGTTCGGTTGATGAGCCCGCCGAGCCTCGCCACGGTGCCGAACGCGTCGACCCGTTTGGCCCATGCGCGCCCCTCGGCGTGGTCGAGATTGAACCGGTCGGCCAGCACGAGGATGCGTTCTTCGGCCAGTTCGACCTGCATGTCCGCTCCTCTTGTCGCCAGCCATAAACGCCGTGTAGATCGGTGGGGTCTCAGGGTAGATCGGTGGAGTCTCAGGATAGATCGCCGGAGTCTCAGGGGAGGTCGATGCCGTCTTGGTGGATCGGGCTACGGTCTCGGAGTCGCCCGCTTCTCGAGGTGGGAAGATGCCCGAATGAGCTTCCAGATCGCCAACTTGCCCGAGGCCGACGAGGTGTTGGACCAATACCCGTTCGCGATCGTCGTCGGGATGATGCTGGACCAGCAGTACGGCATGGAGCACGCCTTCCGAGGCGGGTGGAAGGTGCTGAGCCGGTTCGGCACCCTCGACCCGGCCGCCATCGCGGCGGCCGACCCCGACCAGTTCAAGGCGCTGTGCAGTCAGCCGCCGGCCATCCACCGCTTCCCAGGCTCGATGGCAGCCCGGCTCCAGGAACTGGCCGCGTTGGTGGAGTCCCGGTACGGGGGCGATGTGACCCAACTGTGGGGCGACGCGACCTCAGGAAAGGACTTGCTCAAGCGGGTGCAGGATCTGCCAGGATTCGGCCGGCAGAAGGCACAGATCTTCGTCGCTCTGTTGGCGAAACAGCTCGACGTCCGACCTGACGGCTGGGAAGCGGCAGCAGGCGACTACGCCTTGGACGGCTACCGGTCGGTCGCGGACGTGGTGGACGCCGACTCGCTGGTGAGAGTGCGCGATTACAAGCGGCAGCAGAAAGCGCAGACGAAGGCCAATGCTCTGGAGGCGGACACTCCGGCGAAGCCATGAGCGCCGGCCAATGCGTTCTGAGCCTGCCCAATGACGACGCTCACGTCCCGTCGACGCATGCAGCGTTCTCTGACAGCGAACGTGAACGATCTGGTTGTCGAACAAACATTCGAGTAAAATATGCAGGGCTGAGGCGTCCGCGCAGCGAGCTGGGTCGGTGTCGGCGGAGAAGGGTCGATCTGATCATTCGGGCGATCGGCAAAGTGGATCGGCCCGGGTTTGCGGCCGGTGACGTCGATGCCGGCGAGCAGCTGCTGGTCGAGCAGGCTCAGACGTTCCACCGGAGGATCTGAAGATCATCGCCGGACATCTGGTTGATGCGATCGATCTGGACGGAAGGCAGGCCGGAGGTTGACAACGTCGCTGTCGCCTGTCGGCCAGCATGAAGTGTCAAATTCGCTCGATCTTTCCGAGCACTGGCTTTGAGATCCTCAGCCCTTGCCGCTCAGCCAGTCGACGGAGCCGTGTCTCCCTGATCTTGGTGTAGGACGCGGCGGCCTGTTCTGCGCGCTCGCGGGCGTCGTCTTCCCGCGCCCGTTCGATGGCCTCGGGTGCGTCTAGTTCCGGGTGTGCATCCAGCGCGGCGACCCCTTCCGCCTGCTCAGCCTCCCAGGCGGCGCGGTTCACAGATACCTTCCAACCCTTGGACATGGACTTCCCCTCGTGATGCTGGAAGCCTTCACTGTGGCATAGACGCGGCAAGGCCTTCAAGATCAACTTTGTTGCCCAAGTCGGTTGAGTGCCCAGCCCCGCAGGACATCTCTATGCTGCTCGACATGGATGACGCGGCCCAGGTTCTCGACTTGCTTTCCAGTGCCCTGGTCGTTGTCGCCGTGTTGGTTGGCTGGCGCTCACTCCGCACATCAGAGGCGCGCGTGAAAAAGAAGTACGCCGACTTCTATGCGCTGCGAGCCGAGGTTCAAGCCGGGTACCTGACCGAGGAGGCCGCCGAGAACGACAGCCGCAACCTTCCGGAATTGATCTTGGTGGGTGTACACATACAGACCGCCGACACGTTAGCCCGCAAGATCGAACTCAGCATCATCCGAGCCGCGATGCCGTCGCTGACGTTGCCGTTCATTCTCGGTACCTCCGCCGCTGTGCTGGGCCTGCTCGCCGCAGGTCTAAGCACCGCAACACCCCCCGGTTGACCAGCCCCCCCAACGTCACAGCTCGATCAACCTCAGCCCCGCGGGGCGTGTCTCCGACACCCTGGCGGAGGCTGGGGAGATGTCGAAGTACAGACCCCGCTACCGGCCCGGGTGTCTCCGACACCCTGGCGGAGGCTGGGGAGATGTCGAAGTACAGACCCCGCTACCGGCCCACCGAGGCCGACCTACTACGGAGCCGGGCCACCGACGCGACTCAGCATCCCGACGTCGTACGCCTCGCCGCCCCGATCCGGGCGGATGCCAGCCCGCAGACCTTGTCCGAGGTCGGCGGCCAGATCGCCGGGGCGTGGATCGCCAGCCCCGCCACGGCGATGAATGATGAACCGTTCGTCACGCAGCCGCTTCATCTAAATCTTACCGTTGACCCACTGCTCTACAGCCGATATCGCATCTGCCGCCGACTCGAATGTGGCCGTCATGAGGTTCCCGACGTCCGCGCGCCAGCGCGCACCCTCCTCAGGCCGGAACACACGGAGGGCGGAGCCCCACGGGCTCACGGCGTCGAATTACATCTGACTGCTCTTGGACCAGTCCTTGCACATGCAACCATCTCGGGAACAGCGGGCTTGCGGAGAGGGTGCCTCAACTCACACACCAGCAGCCTGGCGTTTTTGTGCGCTCACCACCATCACAACTTCCTGACCCGCGGCTGGGCCGTCCGCCTCAACGACGACGGTCTGCCCGAGTGGATTCCGCCGTACTGGATCGACCGCGACCAGAAGCCCCTGATCAACACCCGGATCCAAGCTGCTCTACTCGCCAGGGCCCAGCGGAACCGCCCAAGTTCGACCTGAGCCTTGCGGTCGCGGTTCAGGCGATCAGGTCATAGGGGTCGCTGCGGTGATCTTGGGCGCCGCGATCGAGGTGGCGCCAGGCGCGGGAGAGGCGGCTGACGGCTTCGGTGAGCACGGGGATCGACGCGGTGAAGGGGAGCCGCAGATGGCGATCGCCGCCCCCGGCGGGGAAGAAGCGGTAACCAGGCGTGATGATCAAGCCCTCGGCAGCCGCGGCGATCACCAACTGGCTGGACACCGGGTCGGGCAGTTCCGCCCAGACGGCCTGGCCGCCCGGGGGAGCGATGACCCGCCA
Organism: uncultured Actinomycetota bacterium; assembly: GCA_963731295.1. Lineage (GTDB taxonomy): Bacteria > Actinomycetota > Actinomycetes > Propionibacteriales > Propionibacteriaceae > Microlunatus. The sequence goes on along the minus strand of CAVSUP010000001.1, from coordinate 401,857 downwards.
GTGCGGCAGGTGGACGGCCAGCAACATGAGGAGTTGATCACGTTGGGTCCGCAATCGGGTCCGCTGCTCGGTCAAGATCAACTCGGGATTCTCCAGCAGGTGGACGAGCACGAGTTGTTCGAGTGGTGCTGCACCAAGATCAACACTGGCCCGATTCTCGACCAGGCGTTGGACCATCGATCGCGGCGCGCGAATCCAACCGATCCGGAGGCCGCCCCAGAAGGCCTTGCTCGCCGAGCCGATCGTCACCGTATCGGCGTTGGTCGTGGCGAACGGCTGCTCACCTGGTTGATCCTCGAGCGCGGTGTCGACCAAGGTCTCGTCGATCATCGGGATACACCGCTCGCGCCGCAGGGCCGAGCCCATCGCTCGGCGTTGGGCCGAGGTCATCAGGGCGCCGGTCGGGTTGTGGAAGTCGGGGATCAGGTAGGCGATCTTCGGTGCTGACTGCCGGACGGCCGAGGTAAGGCCATCCAGATCCCAGCCGTCCTCGGCCATCGGAGCCGCCACCAGGCGAGCGCCGTGCCGGCGCAGCGACTCCAGGGCATTCGGATAGGACGGGGACTCCACCAGCACCCGGTCGCCGGCGTCGAGCAGCGAGTGGGCGACCAGGTTGATGCCAGCCAGCGCCCCGCTGGTGATGATCAACTGGTTCGGATCGGTCGGCAGGCCGCGGCCGGTGTACCAGTCGGCAAGCCGAGCGCGCAGCACTGGAAGCCCGTCCGGGAAATAGCCGTGTCCGGCCAACAACTGGGGGAGGGCCGCCATGGCGGTCGCGTACGCCTCGGCCACCCCGACCGCTGCTGGCCCGGCGGTGAAGGTCATCACGATCGATCCGTCGGACTCCCGCAGCGTGACCGGGAAGTGCTGGCTGGACAGGCCGGTCGCGCTGAGGGCCACGAAATTGCCCGCGCCCCGGCGGGCTCGCAGCACCCCGGATTCACGCAGCGACGCGTACGCCGCGGTCACCGTGGAGCGACTCAAACCGAGTCGGCTCGCGAGGTCCCGCTCGCTGGGGAGGCGGAGGCCCTCGACCAGCCGCCCGTCGATCGACAGCAGCCGGAGTCGGTCGGCCAGCGAGTGCTGGACCGGACGCTTGAGGGCCGCCGGGCCGAGTAGGTCGGCCAGTTGCGTCGCGGAGATCCACCGATTGGCCATGCGCTCAGTCTTCCAGTATTGGACTGGTGGGACCAGGCCAATACCATGCTCGATTGCCCTAATCAGGCCAGTGAAGGGCAAGTGGCTGTTTTGCCGGCCTTGCGGAACGACGAGAATCGCCACCATGACGTTTCTCGGCCGCCCGACCGGTGTCCGCTATCGGCTTCCCGCGCTGACCCCGCGCCAGCAACTGGCGGCCGGACGGCTCGGTCGTCGGCTCCCGCAGCTCTATCTCGGACTGTTCGGCTACGGCTTCTCGATGGCCATGATGATCAAGGCCAATCTGGGCCTCGACCCGTGGGACGTCCTGCATCAGGGCCTGGCCCGCTACCTGCCGTTCAGCTTCGGGACGATCACGATCATCATCGGGGCGATCGTGCTGCTGCTGTGGATCCCGCTCCGCCAGTGGCCGGGGCTGGGCACCATCTCCAATGTGATCGTGATCGGCGTGTCCGCCGACTTCGGCCTGTGGGTGCTGCCGGCGCCGGATTCGCTGGTGATCCGGATCGTCTTCATGGTCGTCGCCGTCGTGGCCAACGGTCTGGCGGGCGCCGCGTACCTCGGCACGTATTTCGGTCCTGGACCGCGCGACGGGTTGATGACCGGCCTGGTCGCCCGGAGCGGTGGCAGCGTACGGCTGATCCGCACCGGCATCGAGTTGACCGTGCTCGTCATCGGCTTCCTGCTCGGCGGCACGGTGGGGGTGGGCACCGTGTTGTATGCGATCGCGATCGGTCCGCTGGTCCAGTTCTTCCTGCCCCTGGTTGCGGTCCGGCTGCCCGCGACGTCTCGACGGCGGGACGAACTGGTGAGCGACGGCATGCCAGGATGACGGAATGGATCTTGCCGACGTACGGGGAAGTCGGGGCTATCACATCGCCGTGGGCACCGGGCTGGTCAGCTACGGGCTGATCCACCTGGTGCTGGCCTGGCTGGCCATCCAGGTGGCCACCGGTAAAAAAGGGGACGCGTCGCAAGCCGGCGCACTTAGCGAGTTGGCCAAGCAGCCGCTGGGCGAGGTGCTCTTGTGGGTGATGGCGGTCGGGTTGTTCACGTTGACCGTCTGGCAGGTGCTGGAAGCCGCGATCGGTCGGGAGGAATCCGGTCGCGACGGCCGATTGCGGCGCCGGCTCTCGTCGGCCGGCCGCGCGATCGTCTACCTCGGCTTGGGCATCCTCGCCGCCCGGGTCGCCATGGGCGGCGGCTCGCAATCGGGCAAGAGCGAGGAGACCGCATCGGCTCGGCTGATGGGGCTGCCGTTCGGCCGCGGGCTGGTGGTGGCCCTCGGCATCGCCGTGATCGCGGTCGGCGTGTCGCAGGTCTACAAGGGCGTCAAGCAGAAGTTCACCGAGGATCTGAGCTCGGGAGCCACGCCCGCGGTCCGCCGATTGGGCACCGCCGGCTACTGCGCCAAGGGCGTTGCCTTGGCGATCATCGGGGTGCTCTTCGGTTGGGCGGCGATCACCTACGACCCCAAGAAGGCCGGCGGCATGGACGCCGCGTTGTCGACGATCCGCGAACAACCGTTCGGTTCGGTGCTGTTGGTGATCATGGCCCTCGGCATCGCCTGCTTCGGCGTCTTCTGCTTCGTGTGGGCCCGGAAGCCCCACTACTGAGCAGCGGACCCGGAGGATCGGCGCCAATGACGGGCCAGCGGGTCAAGATCATCCAGTTGCCCGCGGCAGCGATCGACGCGCTCGCAGCAACCGATCTGACCCGGGCGATCGCCATCAGCGGATTGGCGCTGACCGCGGATTTCATCGCGCCCGCACAGCTGAGCACCTGGCGGATGCGCTCGGAGCAGCTCCGCAGGGCTCCGGACGACGCCGGCTGGGTGACCGGCGTGGTCTGGGACCTCGATGCGGACCGGGCGGTCGGCCGCGCCGGCTTCCACGGCCCGCCGGACGAGTCGGGCATGGTCGAAATCGGCTATTCGATCGACCCGGCCTTACGCCGTCGCGGCTATGCGCGGGCCGCGCTTGCGTACCTGATCGATCGCGCCGAGCACGATCCTGGGGTCCGCACGGTGCGGGCCAGCATCAGTCCCGACAACCGGCCATCGCTGAACCTGGTCCGGCAGTTCGGCTTCATCGAGGTCGGTGACCAGTGGGACGAGGAGGACGGACTCGAGATCGTCTACGAGGTATCGGTGCCTCGGGTGCCCGATCCGGGTCCTGCTTGATCTTGCCGGTCGACGGGCTCAGGCGCGAGATCGTGGTCGTTGAGCAAGATGCCGGCCTTCACCAGCTTCTCGTGTAGGCCTCCATGACCTCGAACATCTCCTTGCCGAGACTCAGCGCCGTCCACGGCCGGGCGTCGAGGGCTCGGTCGACGGCTGCGTGCCCGGTGACTGCGGACTGTCCGGACCGACGCCCTGGCCGGGCTGGGCCCACCGGTCACGCTGCGTGCCCGTCACGAGCTCGGCCGGGGGAGTATCGAAGGCGGTCTTCGGCTTGCCGTTCAGATACTTCTCCATCACCGGCTTCCAGATCTGCTGGCCGGCGTCGCCGCTGCCGGTGCCCGACAACACCTGCTGGGTCGACGGCACCAGATAGTTCTTGACGCCGTTCGGGCGGTAGTCCGGCCTGTCCGGCGATGAACGGTTTGCGGGTGTTGTCGATCGAGATCATCGCCGCACCGGCGATCTCGGGGGTGTAGCCGGCGAACCAGACCGCCTGGTTGCTGTCGATGGTGCCGGTCTTGCCGGCCTGCGGGCGGCCGTCGGCGGTCCGTACGCGGATCGCCGTGCCCTTGGTCATCACGCTGGACAGCAGCGAATTCATGGCGTTGGCCACGTCGGCTGACAGTACGCGGGAGCAGTCCGCGCTCGGCGCGGCCAACTTCTGGCCGTCTCCGGCAGCGATGGCCTTGACGATGATCGGTGAGCAGTGGATGCCGCCCGAGGCGAAGGTCGCGTACGCCTCGGCCATCGACAACGGATTGACCTCGACGGTGCCGAGGGTGAATGAGGGCTTGTCCACATACGAGTTGATCGGTGCGTCGGCCGTGCTGCTCTCGACGCCCAGCTTCTCGGCCATCTGGGTGACCGGGCACATGCCCACGGACAGTTCGAGCTGCACGAAGTAGGTGTTGACCGAGCGTTCGGCGGCCCGGTACATGTCCATCGGGCCGCTGGTGCCGGTGGAGTTGCTGACCTGGAAATCGGCCGGTCTGCCCTTGCCCGTCACACGTCTCGAAGGTGCGACCGGTGAAGTCCATGGTTCGTTTGGCGTTGTAGCGGGTCGACAGCGGCAGACCGGCCTCCAACGCCGCGGCCGCGGTGAACGCTTTGAACGTCGAGCCGGCCTGGAAGCCCTGTGCTCCGCCCATCGCCGGTGCGACCGAATAGTTCCAGTACGTCTCGCCGGCTTTGGTATCGGTGCCCTTGACCGGACGGCTCTGGGCCATCGCCACGATCAACCCGGTGCCGGGCTGGATCATGTTCATGGTCGAGATCAGCGGATCCGTCGGACCGACCACCCGGTTCACCGCCTGCTGCGCGAGATCCTGGGTCTTCGGATCGATGGCGGTTTCGATGGTCAGTCCGCCGCGGTTGATCGCCGAGACCCGGGCCGCCTCATCGGCGCCGAGGCTCGGCGCCTCGGCCAGTGTCCGGTAGACGTAGTCGCACAGGAACGGGTACTTCGATCCGACGCAGCCGTTGCGTTTGCTCGTCACGGCACCGGCCTCGAAGGTCGCCTTCTTGGCCTTGGCCACAGCGGTTCGGGAGGCCAGGCTCGAGCTCCGACATCCGATCGAGCACCTGGTTACGGCGGGCGAGGGCCGCAGAGACGCTGACCGTCGGGCTGAGCGCGGTCGGGTTCTGCACCAGCCCGGCCAGCAGGGATGCCTGGGCCAGGGTGAGCTTCTTCGCCGTGGTGCCGAAGTAGTGCTCGGCGGCGGCCTCCACGCCGTACGCACCGTCGCCGTAGTAGGCGATGTTGAGATAGCGCTCGAGGATGTCGTCCTTGCTCAGGGTCCGTTCGAGGGAGATGGCGAAGCGGAGCTCGGCGATCTTGCGCTGGTACGTGCCGGCCTGCGCCGCCTGGACGCCGACCTCGTCACCCCGCTGCTTGGCCTCCTCGACCTGGACCATCTTCACGTACTGCTGGGTGATGCTCGACCCACCCTGGGTGACCCCGCCCGCGGCCTGATTGCGCAGGAACGCCCGCACCGTACCGGTGATGTCGAGCGGTCCGTGCTCGTAGAACCGGTGATCCTCGATGGCCACCTGCGCCTGGCGCATCACCGGCGCGATCTCGCTCAGCGGCCGATAGACGCGGTTCTCGTCGTAGAAGTAGGCCAGCACCTTGCCGTTGGCGTCGAGGATCTTCGAGCGCTGCGACTGAGCCGGCGGATCGAACGCGATGGGCAGCTTGTCCAACTGCCCGACCGCGACCTGACCGCTGTAGGTGGCCGCGCCGATCGCCGGCATGAACAGGGCCGCCACCAAAAGGCCGGCGAGCACGCTGACCACGACGAACATCACCAGGGAGTAGATGATCCTGGCCGGATGTCGACGCGTGGAAGCCATCAGTCGAGGGTATGCAGTCGACCTGTGGATCCAAGGGAACGCAACGCAGGTCACAGCCGGGTCTTGGCTGTCCGGGACGCCGGCTGGACTCACGATCCGGGTCGAAGCTGGTTAGATCGAGCTAAGCCCAACTCCGACGGCGACCACTCAGCCGATGCCGTCTGACAGATGGAGAGACGATGAGCAAGACCACCAGGACGGATCCGTCGACGTCGCCGCGGCATGCCGCCGACAGTCACGACCTGATCCGCGTGCACGGCGCGCGCGAGAACAATCTCAAGGATGTCAGCATCCAGATCCCGAAGCGACGGCTGACGGTGTTCACCGGCGTCTCCGGATCCGGCAAGAGCTCGCTGGTGTTCAGCACGATTGCCGCGGAGTCGCAGCGGATGATCAACGAGACCTACAGCGCCTTCGTCCAGGGCTTCATGCCGACCCTGTCCCGGCCCGACGTCGACCTGCTCGAAGGGCTGACGACCGCCATCATCGTCGACCAGGAGCGGATGGGCGCCAACCCCCGCTCGACGGTCGGCACCGCCACCGACGCCAACGCCATGCTGCGGATCCTGTTCAGCCGGCTCGGAAAGCCCTATGTCGGACCGCCGACGGCGTTCTCGTTCAACGTCCCCACCCGCAAGGCCAGCGGGGTGATGAGCACCGCGAAAGCTGACCGGGTCGAGAAGAGCGTGGTGCGCAACGTGGTCTACCTCGGTGGCATGTGCCCGCGCTGCGAAGGCATGGGCTCGGTCAGCGACTTCGACCTGTCGGCGCTGTACGACGACAACAAGTCCCTCGGCGAGGGCGCCCTGACCATCCCCGGCTACAGCATGGACGGCTGGTACGGGCGCATCTTCAGTGGCGCCGGCTTCGACATGGACAAGCCGATCGTCAAGTACACCCAGAAGGAGCTTCAGAAGCTGCTGTACGGCGAGCCGACCAAGATCAAGGTGGAGGGGATCAACCTCACCTACGAGGGGGTGATCCCGAAGATCCAGAAGTCGATGCTCGCCAAGGACGTCGATGCGATGCAGCCGCACATCCGGGCCTTCGTGGAGCGAGCCATCACCTTCACGACGTGCGCAGAGTGCGGCGGAACGCGCCTGACCAAGGAGGTCCTGGCGTCGAAGATCAAGGGCAAGAACATCGCCGATCTGTGCGTGATGCAGATCAGCGATCTGGCCGCTTGGGTCCGCGAGCTCGAGGAGCCGTCCGTGGCCCCGTTGCTTGCGGGGCTGCAGCACCTCTTCGACTCGTTCGCCGAGATCGGGCTGGGCTATCTCTCCCTCGATCGGCCGGCCGGCACGCTGTCAGGCGGAGAGGCCCAGCGCACCAAGATGATCCGGCACCTCGGCTCGTCCCTCACCGACACCACCTATGTGTTCGACGAGCCCACCATCGGCCTGCACCCGCACGACATCGACCGGATGAACAACCTCCTGGAGCAGTTGCGGGACAAGGGGAACACGGTTCTGGTGGTGGAGCACAAGCCCAAGACGATCGCCATCGCCGACCACGTGGTCGATCTCGGACCTGGCGCCGGCACGGCCGGCGGCACCGTCTGCTTCGAGGGCACCGTCGACGGACTGCGGAACAGTGACACCATCACCGGGCGCCATCTCGCTGACCGCGCGACCCTCAAGGACTCGGTGCGGCCCGGTTCCGGGGCTCTGGAGATCCGCGGCGCCTCGACACACAACCTGCAGGACGTGAACCTTGATATCCCGCTCGGCCTGCTCTGCGTGGTGACCGGTGTGGCCGGCTCCGGCAAGACCTCGCTGATCCACGGCTCGGTCGCCGGCCGCGACGGCGTGGTGGTGGTCGACCAGGGTGCGATCCGGGGCTCGCGGCGGAGCAACCCGGCCACCTACACCGGCCTGCTCGAACCGATCCGCAAGGCGTTCGCGAAGGCCAACGGCGTCAAGCCGGCCCTGTTCAGCGCCAACTCCGAGGGCGCCTGCCCGACCTGCAACGGTGCCGGGGTGATCTACACCGAGCTCGGCGTGATGGCCACTGTCGAATCGACCTGCGACGAGTGCGAGGGGAAGCGGTTCCTAGCCTCGGTGCTGGAGTACACCCTGGGTGGGAAGAACATCGCCGAGGTGCTCGCGATGCCGGTGACCGAGGCGGGGGAGTTCTTCGGGGCCGGAGATGCCGCCACTCCGGCCGCCCACAAGATCCTCGGGCGGCTCGTCGACGTCGGGCTGGGCTACCTCAGCCTCGGCCAGCCGCTGACCACGCTGTCCGGCGGGGAGCGCCAGCGGTTGAAGCTGGCCACCCAGATGGCCGAGAAGGGCGACGTCTACGTCCTCGACGAGCCGACCGCCGGCCTCCACCTCGCTGACGTCGAGCACCTGCTCGGCTTGCTGGACCGGCTCGTCGACTCCGGCAAGTCGGTGATCGTCATCGAGCACCACCAAGCGGTGATGGCGCACGCCGATTGGCTCATTGACCTCGGGCCGGGCGCGGGACACGACGGCGGCCGGGTCGTCTTCGAGGGCCCACCGGCGACGTTGGTGGGCGACCGCTCCACACTGACCGGGGAACACCTCGCGGCCTACGTCGCGGACTGACCCTGAAAACGCAACGCTGGTTTCGCGCTGAGCCCGATTTTGACCCGGATTGCGAAACTAGCGCTGCGAAATCAGGGTCGATGTTCATAGCGCCTAGGCCGTTTACGTTGTAAACTCACCCGGTGGCCATGATCGGTTTCCACGGGCGATCGCCAGCCGTCCGCTGGGTGGCGTGCGTGTCGCTGTCAGCGATGCTGCTCACGACCGAGGGATGCGGGGCGGCGTCAGGCCGGGATGACCTCGCCCAAGCCCTGCGAGACACCAGGTCTGCGGTTGCCAGCGTGCGGCTGGTCCTCGATCTGCTCGAGCGGGGTCGCACCACGCGCGTGGCGGCGCAGGTCACGGCCAGCGACATGGCCGACCAGATCAGCTTGGTCCAGCAGCGGCTCCTCGACGTCGGTGGCGAGACGCCCAATCTTCGAGATCTTCGAGCCCGATCGCAGCAGGTGGTGAGTCAAGCGCTGGTCGCCGTGCAGGACACGAAGAATCAGTTGACCACCTCCGACGATCCGGCAGCGCCAGCCGACGAGTTGGGCCGAGCACAACAGGGCCTGGATGCAACCGCTGTCGTCGTCGGTGGTCGGTGAAGCGTCTCTTCGCGGTCGCGCTGGGTATTCTCACCGCGATCGGCGGCTTTCTCGACATCGGCGACATCGTCACCAACGCCGTGGTCGGGTCCCGGTTCGGCCTGTCGCTGGCCTGGGTCGTTGTCGTCGGCGTGATTGGGATCTGCGTGTTCGCCCAGATGTCCGGGCGGGTGGCGGCGGTGAGTGGTCGGGCCACCTTCGAGATCATCCGCGAGCGGTTGGGGCCGCGAGCGGCGTCGGCCAACCTCGGCGCCTCCTTCTTGATCAATCTGATGACCTTGACGGCCGAGGTGGGCGGTGTGGCGCTGGCCCTGCAACTGGTGAGTAGCGTCTCCTACCTGCTGTGGGTGCCATTCGTGGCAGTGGCCGTGTGGTTGGTGATCTGGCGGGTCCGGTTCACGATCATGGAGAACGTGGTGGGACTGGTCGGGTTGACCTTGATCGGGTTCGCGGTGGCGTTGTTCCTGCTGGGACCGAACTGGGTGGACCTCGGTCGACAGGTGCTGAACCAAGAGCTCCCGGACACGGAGAAGGCGACGACGTACTGGTTCTACGCTGTCGCACTGTTCGGGGCCGCGATGACGCCGTACGAGGTGTTCTTCTTCTCCTCCGGGGCGGTGGAGGAGGGGTGGACCGCGAAGGACCTGGCCCAGTCCCGGGTGAACGTTCTCGTCGGCTTCCCGCTCGGCGGCGTGCTGTCGCTGGCGATCGCGGCCGTTGCCGCAGTGGTGTTGCTGCCTCAGATGGTCTCGGTGACCTCGCTGTCGCAGGTGCTGCTGCCGGTCGCCGAAGCGGGAGGGAAGCTCCTGCTCGCGGTGGTCCTCCTCGGCGTCGTGGCCGCCACGTTCGGCGCCGCGTTGGAGACGACCCTGTCCTCGGGCTACACCCTGGCCCAGTTCAACGGCTGGAGCTGAGGCAAGTTCCACCGACCCAGCCAAGCCGCCCGGTTTCACCTGACCCATGATCGTCTGCCTGTTGGTCGGACTGGGCGTGCTGCTGACCGGTCTCGATCCCATCAAGATCACCGAGCTGTCGGTCGTGTTCTCGGCCATCGCCCTTCCTTTGACCTACTTGCCCATCCTCATCGCTGATGGTCTCGGCGATGCGCTTGATGCGCTGGAGGCGGGAGTCCCAGGCCGCACCGACGTCGGTGAGCTGGCCGACGGCTCGGGCGAGTTGGGCCTGATCGACTCGGTAGCGCCGCTCCCGTCCGGCGATCCTGGCGTGGACGAGTCCGACCCGGTCGAGGACCACGAGATGTTTCGCCACCGCCTGACGCGTCACCGGCAGGCGCTCGCTCAGGCTGGTCGCCGTGCCGCCGTCATCGTTCAGCAGCACGTCGAGCATGCGGCGTCGGATCGGGTCCCCGACCGCCGACCAGAGGTCGTCGTCGACGATCACGCGCGGACGCCCGCCCCGATCTTGGCGGCGTACGCGGGCAGCCGGGGGAGGAAGTGGTCCCAGCCGGTGACGTGGTCGGCGTACTCCGCGGCGACCTTGGCCTCGTCCCAGCCGCGCTCACGGAAGCCGCTCTCGGTCAACCGCAGGAGCGTCCCGCTGCCGGCGCGCTCGAGCTCGAAGGAGACCAGGAGCGAATTGTTCGCGGCGGGTGTCTGTCCTTCCTCGTGGGTCCAGCGAAAGGAGAACACCCGCGGCGGCGCCACGTCGACCACCATGAACTGCGCCCAGTTGACGCCCTCGGCCCGGTCGCCGAAGCCGATCCGTCCGGAGCTTCCGGGCACCGTCGCGAACTCCGCTTCGTTCGGCCACCATTCACGCACATGCTCGGGACGGCTCACGACATCGAAAACGACCTCGGGTGAAGCGTCGATGTGGATCTCCCGCTCGATGGTTCCGTACTCCATGGTCTGACCCTTTCTGCAACGTTTGGTTGCACATCAGGTTAGCCCGGTTTCGCCGTATGTGCAACTACTGGTTGCGCGTGGCAGGCGCGCGGCCCGGTCGGCTGCGCGGGCAAACGCCCGCGCTCGCCCACTCACCCAGTTGTCCGATAAGCGACATTATGTCAAGTGAGGGTCGGAGTAGCAGTAGTGAGGTGGGTGCTTGTGGCGCAGCGGTTGTCCGGTAGAACTGGTCCATGGCTGTTGTCGGCATTCATGCTTCGCACGAGCAGATCGCTCCGACGGACCTGCTGGTCGCGGTCCAGTTGGCCGAGCAGGCCGGGTTCACCGGCGCCATGTGCTCCGACCACGTCAGTCCCTGGAGTGAGCGCCAAGGCCACTCGGGATTCGCCTGGGCCTGGTTGGGGGCCGCGTTGCAGGCCACGTCTCTACCGTTCGGTGTGGTGAATGCGCCCGGTCAGCGGTATCACCCGGCGATCGTGGCTCAGGCCATCGCCACGTTGGCGACCATGTTCGAAGGACGTCTGTGGGTGGCGCTCGGCAGTGGTGAAGCGTCCAACGAGCACATCACGGGCGCGCCATGGCCACGCAAAGACATTCGTAACGCCCGGCTGGGTGAGTGTGTGGCGATCATCCGGGCCCTGCTGTGCGGTGAGGAGGTCACCCATGCCGGGCTGGTCACGGTGGACCGGGCCAGGGTGTGGACCCTGCCGACCACTCAGCCGCAGCTGATCGGACCCGCGATCAGTGTCGAGACGGCGGCGTGGGTTGCCGGCTGGGCCGACGGACTCGTCACCATCGCCCAACCTCACGACAAGCTCCGGCGGATGATCGACGCCTACCGCACCGCCGGCGGCAAGGGTCCGGTGGCCTGCCAGGTTCACCTGAGCTACGCCACCACCGACGATCAGGCCCGATCCATTGCGCACGAGCAATGGCGGAGCAACGTGTTCCCGCCGCCGATCTGCTGGGACCTGGAGACCCCGGAGGCGTTCGACACGATCGCGGAGAAGGTCCGCCCGGAGGACATGGACGCCTCCGTGCAGATCTCCGCCGACCTCGGCTGGCACGCTGACCGGCTGCACCAGCTCATCGACCTCGGGTTCGACGAGATCTATCTGCACCATGTCGGGCAGCAGCAAACCGAGTTCATCGAAGCCTTCGGTGAGCACGTCCTGCCGCGACTGCCCGTCTCAGCGAAGGCCTGAGCCGATGCGTATCACCGACACCAGTGACCTGTGGTGGAAGACAGCCGTCATCTACTGCCTCGATGTCGAGACCTTCATGGACTGGAACGATGACGGTGTCGGCGACTTCCCGGGTCTGAGCCAACGGCTCGACTATCTCGAAGCGCTCGGCGTGACGTGCCTGTGGCTGATGCCGTTCTACCCGACACCGGATCGCGACGACGGCTACGACATCATCGACTTCTACGGCGTCGACCAGCGACTCGGCCATCTCGGGGACCTGGTGGAGGCTGTCCGCACCGCCCGCGATCGCGGCATGCGGGTGATCGCCGACCTCGTCGTCAATCACACCTCCGACCGTCATCCGTGGTTCCGACATGCTCGATCCAGCCGCAACTCGCCGTACCGGGACTTCTACGTGTGGGCTGACGAACCGCCCGCCGACGCACAACCGGCGCCGACCTTCCCCGACCGGGAGACCAGTGTCTGGACCTTCGACGAACGCGCCGGACAGTACTACCTGCATCGCTTCTACAAGCACCAACCCGACCTGAACGTCACCAACCCACGGGTGCGGGACGAGCTCATCAAGGTGGTCGGTTTCTGGCTCGAGCTCGGACTGTCCGGCTTCCGCGTCGACGCCGTCCCCTTCCTGTTGGAGACCATCGGTGCCGCCGACGCCGACACCGCCTTACCTGACCCTCACGGCTATCTGCGGCACCTGCGAGAGTTCCTCGGTCGCCGGGTCGGTGACGCGATCCTGCTGGGCGAGGTCAACCTGCCCCACGAGGAGCAGGCGCAGTTCTTCGGCGGCCAGCATGGCGACGAGCTGACCATGCAGTTCGACTTCATCGGCATGCAGAACATGTACCTGGCCCTCGCCCGGCAGGATGCGGCACCGCTGGTCAAAGCCCTGGAGCAGCGGCCCACATCGAACCGCCGCAACCAGTGGGCCACCTTCGTCCGCAACCACGACGAGCTCACCTTGGACAAGCTGACCGATGACGAACGTGAAGAAGTGTTCGCCGCGTTCGGTCCAGAACCCCAGATGCAGGTCTACGGCCGCGGCCTGGTGCGTCGGCTCCCACCGATGCTGGACGGCGACCCACGCCGGATCCGAATGGTCTACAGCCTGCTGTTCGCCCTACCAGGAACACCGGTCCTGTTCTACGGCGAAGAGATAGGCATGGGCGAGAACCTGGCCGCCGAGGGACGGCTCGCGGTCCGGACGCCGATGCAGTGGAGCCCCGCCAAGAACGGCGGCTTCTCCGACCGCGGCACCGAGCCGGCTGTCCGGCCCGGTCGTGACCGGCAGCTTCGGGCCCGAGTTCGTCAACGTCGCCGACCAGCTGAACGACCCGGATTCGCTGCTCACCTTCATCCAGCGGCTGACCCGCTGCTACCGGTCCTGCCCCGAGCTTGGCTGGGGCGACATGACGATCATCGACCAGCCGCACCAAGCCGTCATCGCCCAACAGACCAGCTGGGATGACGGGCACCTGATCACGGTGCACAACCTCGGCAGCGACGCCCTCGTCGTACCGTTGCAGTTGGCCGACTTACCAACCGACATCACCTTGGTCGACCTCCTGCACGACGGAGCCATCGACGTCGACGCCCAGGGCCGCTGCGTCATCAACCTGGACCCGTACGGGTTCCGCTGGCTTCGCGTCAGCGAACCCGGCTCTCGACGCCTCACCTAGTGGCACGAAAAGATAACGGCCAGCCGGGCATCGCCGTCGCCAACGACCTCGGGCGGATCCAAGCCGAGGGCTGTGGGTGTTGCGTCGGGCACAGTGGAGCACCCAGACCCGTGAGCGGTCAGTGGTTCCGCAGCAGTGATGTCAGCTCGGACTTGTTCTTGCTGGAGTAGCCGGTGAGTCCGAGCTCCTTGGCGCGTTTGACGAAGGTCGGCGACCGTCCAGTCGTCGTAGGAGCCGCCCTTCCCGCCCTCCTTGGCCACCGAGGACCGCGATCGGTTCCTCTGGGCGCCCGCATTGGCGATGCGGGCCGCCTTCTCCTTGGACGCGCCGTCATCGCGCAGCGCCTCGTAGGTCTTCGCGTCTTTGACGCTGGGTCCGGGCGTCTTCGCCGGCATTGGTGCTCCTTCTTATGTGTCTTCTCCAGCTTCTGCCACGCCGTTTCGCTCTCCAGCTCAGCTCGACCGGTCGGTAGCATCGGATCGAGCTGACCAACCGGAGCAACACCTCGCTCGGTGACGATGCAGGACCTGTTCGGATCCCACGCACCAGACCTCGACACCGGCCGACGGGATGCCGGCTTCAGTCGTCCCACGGGGCTGTGTCGTCCATCTTCGTGTAGTACTTGGCGAGGTGGCTCTTCACCCGGTCAACGTCGTCGGCCGGGAGGTCGATGCCGCCATGTGCGCCCTGCATAATCCCGCCGGCGGCCATCACCGCCCGCGGCACAGCCACCAGGTTCCCGTCCACGATATCGGCGATCAACAGCTTGTAGGCGGTGAAGTTGTCCTTCTTTTCGGCGTCATACCACACGTGAGCGTCGCGGTACTTCTCGTTCGGCTCGTCCTCGGCCTTCGCCCACTTACGGACTCGCTTCTCCGCCGCAGCACCGTCCCACGGTCGCTCGCGATCGGCCAGACCCAGATCCTGGAACGCCGTTACCGCCATCAGTTCCCTCCATGAGCTCTGATGACCAGCACCATGAGCTGGCCAGCACACCATTTACAGCGTAAGACAATGGACCTTGAGCGAATGTCCGGGCGGCCCGAAGATCAGTGGGATGGCGGGAATGAGTGGCACCTGGATCGGCAGGTTGGGGTGGGGCCACGACCACGAGGCCGCGAGCGGCGAGTTCTTCAGCCATCGACTTGAGCAGTCATTCGCCTGTTGCATCTGCAGCAACGCCGAGGTGATGTGCGACCCGCGCGATCCTCGTCGAGAATCGCTCCCCGCACCTCGCGGAGCCACGCGTTGATCAACTCACGCCGACTACGCTCGCTAATCGCCGGATGGCACGCTGTGATCGATGTGGTTCACAGGATCGATGTGGTTCACAGGATCGATGTGGTTCACAGGATGGGCCGTCCGCCGGTGACCGCGAGCCGGGCGCCGGAGATGTAGCTGCCGGCGTCACTGGCCAACAGCACGTATGCGGCCGCCAGCTCGGCCGGCTGACCGGCCCGACCGAGTGGAGTGTCGTCACCGAAGCCTGCCACCTTCTCCGGCGGCATCGTGGCCGGAATCAACGGTGTCCAGATCGGTCCCGGCGCCACACTGTTGACCCGGATACCCTTCTCCCCGAGCAGCTGGGCCAGGCTGGCGCAGAAGTTCGCGATCGCGGCCTTGGTGGCGGCGTACGGTGCCAAAGCAGGAGACGGCATGTCAGAGTTCACCGACGAGCTGCCGATGATCGCCGAACCGGGCTTCAGGTGCGGAAGAGCCGCCTTCGTCAGATAGAAGAAGGCGCCGACGTTCGTGGCGAAGGTGTACTCCCACTCCTCGTCGGTCACCTCGTCCAGCGACTCGTGACTCATCTGGAAGGCGGCGTTACTGACCAGGATGTCGACGCCACCAAGCTGGCGGACCGCGATATCGATGATGCCGCGGCAGTGCTCCGCCTTCGACACATCACCCTTGACCAGGACAGCTCTGCGGCCGGCCTGCTCAACGTAGTCTTTGACCTCTTCGGCGTCGGAGTCCTCGTTGAGGTAGCTGATCAACACGTCGGCGCCCTCCCGTGCGTAGGCGATCGCGACCGCGCGGCCGATGCCGGAGTCGGCGCCGGTGATCACCGCGACCTTGCCCTGCAGCTGACCGTTCCCGACGTAGCTGCCTTCGCCGCAATCAGGTACCGGCGTCATCTTCGACTGGATACCTGGGACTTCTTGCTGCTGCTCTGGCTGACCCATACCCGCCTCCTCGTTGTCGACATTTCCGTCCGGTCTCGCGGCGTGAGATGCCGGTGACCCTCCAGGTGAACCGGCGTTGGTCTGCACCGGCAAGACCTGGCAACTGCCACCTGGGTCCCGTCCACGCACGCCCGAGCCGTCTTACGCTGTAAACCCTAGATCGTCCGTTGAGTCAGCAGTCGGCGGGTAGAGCGCGCCACACCTCCAGCGTGTCGACCGCGAGCGCCGGCACCAAGGGGAACTCATGAGGAATCAAGAGCAGGCACTCTCAGGATGAGGGTCGCGACCGACCTGCTCGTCGTACCTGGACTTACCTGGAGCTATTCGCCGCCGGACTCGCCGTAGGCGGCGGCCACAGCGGCGTCGTGCGAGGTGTCGGTCTTGTCGTCGTCGGTCTTGTCGTCGTCGGCCTCGGACGGGGAATCGCCGCTGGCTGGAAGCCAACTGCGCCCTCGTCTTCGCTGTCCAGCCCGGCCATCCTCATTCGGGTATTGATCAGCCTCGCTGCCGATCCGTCTCAGCGCCATATCCCGTTTCCGGTGGGTCAACCAGTTGGAGTCGGACCGTCGGCGACCCGGTCAGATCGTGACGACCACGAGCAGATTGCCGGTCAACTCCCGGGCCTCGAGTAGCTGGCCCATCCTGGCTGCCTGTTCCGACGCTGCTTGCCAGCTCGGATGGCTGCCGTAGCGTCGCTCCAGCTCGGCCTCGACCTGCGCCATAGCCTCCTGCCAGGCGGAGGGGGCTGCGGTGAAGTCATCGGAATGGCCACTCGTACGTACGCGAAGCCCGGCGGTGGCGAGGAGGTCGGCGAGCCCCTCGTCGGTGGGGAACCTGTTGCCCTTCGGTTGCGGGCGTACGAGTGGGCCGGGATGTGAGGCGGTGTAGACGAGTAGTCCGAACCGGGCATCCGGTTGCAGCACGCGGTGAAGCTCCGCCAGGTAGGCCGCCTGATCGGTGACGGTGCACAGCACGCCGAGGCTCCAGCCGACCCTGACGGAGCCGGTGGCGATCGGTAGCTGTGTTCCGGCTTGGACTGCGGGTAGCCCGAACAGCTGCTGGGCGGCCCGGCACGCGCCAGTCTCCGGATCGGTCAGGACAGGCACAGCTCCGGCTTCCTGGGCGGCGAAGGCGGCCGGACCGCCGACCCCCGCCCCGATATCGAGGAAGGTCTCACCCGCCGTCACGTCAAGCCGGTCGAGGAACCAGCGCAGGGCGCCAGGGCTGCCGCTGCCCCGACATCCCGCGGGAATATGACAACTTGGGCCGAGGTTGGCGGCGACGTGAGCGGTCCAGGCGGCGACGGTGTCGAACTCTGCGGCCATCGACGATGGTGAGTCGTTCACCGCGAGCTCCGTTGCTCGGCTCGGATCCGTCGCCCGGTCTCGGCTTGGATCTCGGCGGCGTGCTGCACGCCCCGCGACGATGCCAGGCCGGACAGATTGACCCCCGCGACGCCGTCGATCCCGAGCAGCTCGACCGCCTCGGCGACGGCCGAGGCGATGCCGGCCTCGACCGGATCATCGGCTCCCAGCACCGTGTCCACCCGGGATCGGGCGATCTCCAGGCCGGGCAGCGCGTTCAGCACCGCAGCGGAGCGTTCATCGGTGAAGACGGCGACGGAGGCGATCACCGGCATGACCAGCCCGGCCTCGCAGGCTGCGGCAAGAAATTCGCTGACCTGCCCGGCGGTCGGCACATGATTGAGGGCAGCGACAACGGCGCCGGCACGTTGCTTGGAGACGAGGCGTTGGGGACGCAGGTGCCAGGGCCGGGCGGTGGGGGTTTCCGCGACCGCGACCGGCAGTAAAAGGGTTGCGGCGAGCGCTGCGAGCCGGGTGCCGTCAAGGTCGAATGCCTGGGTGACATCGGGGCGAACATCGAAGGCGCGCCCATCGCCAGTGACACACAGCACCGTGGCGAGACGGTCCAGGGCGAGTGCTCGCAGTTCCTGCTCCAGGGCGATCCGGTTGCGGTCACGGCAGGCCAAGGTCACCCACGGGGACACACCGGCATCCGCGATCAGGCGGGCGAGGGTGCTGGGTGGGAAGTCCGGACGGTCCTGATGATCACCCACTAGCAGGGCGTCGCAACTCGGCGCAAGCAAGCGGGCGGTCGAACGCAGCACTGCGGCGTCAGCGGGAGGGACACTCAGGTCGGTCAGCACCAGCGGGACGCGGAATGGACCAGCCAGCGGCTGCACCTGGTCGGTTGGCGGGATCTCCGGGAGCGTCTCGAGGCCGGCGAAGACGCACGGAGCGGGCACCATCTCGCAGCGGTCATCGGCGCGTACCCCTCCGCATGGTCCGAAGACCATCCGCTTGGGGCAACCTGCCAACGGTTGCTCAGGCAGAGTGCTCACGCCACCAGCCTCCCACCGTCGCCGCCCCGCCCGCCGGATCCGCAATCGCCTGCTGGTTGCCATCGATCGATCCTCGTTGGTCGCCACGACCTGTTGGACAGGGTCGTTGCGTGCGGCCGACAACTGGCTCGGCAGCCGTCGGTTCTGCTCCGCGGTCAGGTCGGGGCAGCTGATCGAGTCGCTGACGGTGTCGTCGGTGATCTTCACCGGGGCTTCGCCTTCTCTTCCTCTTCCTCAGGGGAGAACAGATCTTGGCGAGTGGTTACCCATCCGTGCTCCGGTCACACCACCACGTGCGGCAACGACTGTCCGGCCGGATGCTTCCAGTCAGCGCTCGGCGGCCACCCAGCACCCGACCGCCGGACTTCGAAAGCAGGCCATGACAGCTCTTCGAGTGGCGGCATGCCTCACACAACGCCCGATCACTGTTCGGGTGAAGGGTGCCGGTGAGGTGGTCGAAGTCGCCCCGCACCCAGGAGATGTCGCGCCGAGCCGACCGTTGACCCAGGAGGACGCCGGCACCATCTCCTCCGGCGCTCGTGCGTCCGAGCCATCCGACACCCGTCTCAGGGGTCCGGACGAAACCGGTGCTCCTAGCTCAGCCGACGGAGATCGGGATTTCCCACACCATGGACCGCGACCCCGGCACCGGATGGTGAAGAAGACCGGCCGCTTTGCCCGGTCGAGGAGATCGTGTTGCCGTTGACCGGTTCACGGTGGGTCGGGATGAGTGTTGGCGAGCACGTGTGCAGCCAGTTCGGCAAGTGGCATCCCCCGCTGGTCGGCTGTCGTGACGAGCAGGGTGTAGGCGTCGGAGAGGCTGATGTCGTCCTGCACGGCCAGCACACCCTTTGCCTGCTCAACGGCGATGCGCACACCGAGCAGCTCGAGGATCTGATGGTGTATCTCGTCCCATCTGGTGGGGCGGGTCCGGGCGAGGATGGCGACCGCCATATTGGCGAAGGCCTGACCGAGGCGTCGCTGATCCTCGTCGAGATTGCCGTTGTGACCGAGGAACAGGTTCAAGGCCCCTACGGCCTGGTCCTGCCAACGCAGAGGGAACGCGTGGACCGCCTGGTAGCCGGCGCCCGCGATGGCGCGACCCACTGGTGGCCAGCCGTTCGTCAGCGCGGCACCGTCTGCCCAGATTTCGGTGTTGTCGTGGACGGCCTGGATGCAGGGTCCGAGGCCGTTCTGCAACTCGTACAGTTCAAGGACATCGGTGGCGTGAGAGGTGGAACTGAGCAGCGCCAGACCTTCGCCTGGAACATCGATGAGCAGGCCGGCCGACCTGGCTTCGAGCAGGGCAGCGCAATCAGCAAGCAACGAGACCAGGTCGCCGGACTGGTCGGCACCTCTGGTCAGTCGGGCCGCAGCGTCAGCGAACGCCTCGGCGATGGTGTGAGCGGTCATGGCGTCGCTTCCCCTGGGTCGGGGTCGGCGGTCCGGAAGTCGAGTCGCCGGGCGATGATGTCGGCGCTGGTGGCAGCGAGGCTCTGCTGGTGGGCGTAGGCATGGGCGCGGAGCAGAGCGATGCCGTCGTCGGAGGAGACACTCAGCTGTGCCATCACCATTCCGGTCGCCTGATGCACACGGGCCCTGCTGTTCCACGACTCCGCCTTCGCGTGGCTGTCGTCGTCGAGGACGTCAGGATCCTTCACCAGGGCCACCCCGACGGCGTCGATCAGCACCTGCGCCTCCAGCTCGTCGATCAGCATCGGCGACGCATCGTGCTGGTAGAAGGTGGCGACCCCCATGGTCTGTGGCCCAGGTTTGATCGGGATCGCGTAGACAGCGCAGCGGCCCAGGCCGTTCTTGATGGCGTCGGATAGCAGCGGCCACCGGAGCTCAGCCACCCCGTCGACCAGCAGCCGGTGAATGAGGCGCTCCTGGTAAGCGTCGTAACTGGGTCCTTCGCCGAGGACCTCCTGCAGATCCTCCAACCGCGCGGACCACTCGTCCGTGGCGCACAGCGTCACCCGCTCCTCATCGGCATAGGCCAGAGTGAGCGATCCACCGTCCATGCCGAGGATGCCGGCGCAGGCCTGACACATCCGGAGCGACAGCGGCGACTCGACCGACTCGGCGGCGATCGCACGCGCAAGCCGGGCCAGTGCCCCGTACGGGCCGCTCATCGCCGTCCCACGACCCGATTATGGTCCCTAGGCTCGGACGGGCCGTGGCCGGGCGGCGGGTCGAATCGGACATAGGAGGATGACGTCGGTCCCTTTCCGGGCCCGGTTCGGCCGTGAGCAGAAAGTGAGGTCGACCGGTGAAGGACACGGTGAGCGCCGACGTCACCACCTCAAGCGGAGGCGACATCGGATTGGCTGCAGCAATGGCCGAGGCAGCTCGTGCGCTGAACACCCCGCAAAGGTTGCCTGACGCGGCACTGGCAGAAGGTCATCCGCGGGTCAGGCCTGGGGCCGTCGGCAGCCACTCGCATCCGCGTTCTGTTCAGGAAATCTCGCTGAACTGCGCCCTCCGCGCCAGAAGCTGCTGACCGTGCTCGTAGGCCGCGTCGTCGTTGTGCGTCAACACGCCACAGATCTCCTCTCCACGGCGGTACCAGACCGTCCAACGATCCGGGCTGCCGGTGAAGACCAGCCCGTCGTAGCCGTCGCCCCAGGCGGAGTACTTCAACGTCTTGTCTCCGATGGTGGACCAGAAGCCCGGTGGCTCCCGCCAGCTGGCCGCTCCCCCGCCGACGACCGTGCCGGCGATCGTGCCGTGCCGCTCGGCGTCGCCCCAGTGCTCCACCCGCAGCGGCCGGCCGGCGGCCGCGTGGTCGGCGAAGGCGATGTCGCCGACGGCGAAAACGTGCGGCGCCGATGTCCGCATGCTGGCATCGACCCGGACTCCACCGTTCTCGATCTGCAGACCGGACCGCTCCGCTATTCCAAGTTCGGGTCGCGCCCCGCCGGCCATGACGACGTCGCCGACACTGAGTCGTTGTCCGTCAGCGAGTTCAAGGACGAAGCCGCCGGAGCCGCGGAAAACACTAGCCAGACCGACACCCAACCTGGTGTCTACCCCCGCTGCAGACATCCAGCCGTGAAGCTCGCGGCCGGCGTCTACCCCCAGTCGCTTCGCGTGGGGCACCTCTTCATCGCTGACCAGCACCACCTGGGTCCCGGCCAGGGCCAAACTGGCAGCGGCCTCACAACCGATGAACCCGGAGCCGATCACCGCCACCCGCGAACCCGATCTCTCCGTCAGTCCTCGTAGCCGGCGGCCACTGGCGAGATCCCGCACATGAATCAGCCCCAGGTCATCTCCGCCCGGCACCGGCAGCGGAACTGGCGTCGAGCCGGTCGCCAACACCACATCCGTGAACGGCATCTCGCTGCCGTCGCCGAGCCTGACCATGCGACGGCCGGCGTCCACAGCGACCACTGCTGTTTCGTGTCGCACCCTCACCTGCTGCTGGTCAAACCATCCCGGCTCGGTCAGCCACAGGTCGTCGGCGGTGCTATCGCCACGAAGAAAGTCCTTGGTCAGCGGCGGTCTGGCGTACGGGAGATGCGGATCCTTGGTGATCATGGTCACCGGGACACCGACCTCACGTTCCCGAAAGGCTTGGACAGCAGCCAGCCCCGCCGGTCCGCTGCCGACGACGACGAGCCCCGGCGTATCCGTCATCGCTGTCCCCTCCGCCCCGCAGCTCGCCCGTGCGCCATTGGGGGCCTCACCCGTCGCCCTCGGCTGGGAGGATGCCTTCTCGCTCAGCACGGGCCACGATGGCCCGCACGTTGGCCACCCGTCCGCAGTCGGCGTCGAGTTGGGCGGCGCGCTCCTCCGAGAACGCCAGTCCGAGTTCGGCTCTGACCTTGTCCGACACCTCTTCGCGGGCCGGATTGAGGATCGTCAACTCCTCCCCGGTCAAGTGGTGGTTGACCGACATCAGCGGCGACGGGTCGGCCAATACCAGTGGCGTCGATGTCATGGGCGCCACGCTACGCCGGTCACTTTGAGCCGATCGGCTGCGGGCGCCTGCCAGCAACGACTGCTCGACTCCCCTCCACGCAATGGCAGGCGCACCGATGATGACCATCTGCGCGGACACTGGATTGACTCCACCGACAGGGTGGTTTGGCCGACGGGAATCTCGTGATCCCGCCAGCTCGGGTCGTCGCTCGATCGTTCGGTCAGGGTTGGGAACGGGTTGCCCGGCCTGATGGACTGGACGAAGCTCGCCAGCGGGTGAGGCCGGGCGCGCGGGTCGAGCCCTTCGGTCCTCCTGGTCGCGAGCGTGCCTAGGCTGGACCGGTGGGCAGGCGAGCAGATCCTCCACACCGGTCGCCGATGGGCTCGGACCTGCGCGCGGCCGGCCGGGTCGGCGCCAGGCGGAGGGTTTCCGCCGCTGCTCCAGCTGGCACCCCGGGACTGGTCTCGTCGGTGCTGTGGTTCATGGCGGCCGCGGTCGTGACCTCCAGTGTCGCGGCCGCCAGTGTGGTCGGCGTCGCTGTCGCCGGCTCGGGGCTGGCCGACCTGGTGGGGCTGGCAGTGACGGCCGGAGTGCTGGCGGGCGCCACGACCGCCCTCATCTGCGCCTGGCTGCGGCGTGCCCGCGCACGTCGGCGCACCGGTCCGAAGCGTACAGGTCGGGAAGGGACGCTGTGGGCCTGGGTGCTGGTGCTGTGCGGGGCGGTGCTGGTCAGTGTGAGCTGGCTCGCACCCGGACCTGGCATCCAGCCCGAGTTGGTGGCCGGTGCGGCTTGGCTGGAGCGTCCGGATGGGTCACGACTCGCGTACCACGTGACAAGAGCTCTCGACCCGAGCGAGCCGCCGGTCGTTGTGGTCCACGGCGGGCCTGGGGTGGCCGACATGGCCCACGATGTCCCCGCGTTCGCCGGACTCGCCACCGATCGCGACGTGTGGGTCTACGACCAGATCGGGGCCGGCGCCTCCACCCGACTGAGCGATCCGGTCCAATACAGCACCGCGCGGGCGGTCGAGGATCTGGAAGCCATCCGGATCCTCAGCCGCGCCGACCGGATCGTGCTGCTCGGCCACTCCTGGGGTGCTCGGATTGCCGCCAGCTACGTGCAGCGGCACCCCGGCCACGTGGCCGCGCTGGTCTTCAGCGCGCCCGGAGACCTGCCGACCGCCGACCGGTCACAGCCCGGTGACCTGGGGACCCGGCTCGACTGGCCCCAACGGCTCCGGCTGTACGGCCGGCTTGCTGCACCGCGGAACCTGTTCACCTACGCCTTGACCGCCGCCGACCTGACCGTCGCCCATCGGTTCGCCGCTGACCAGGAGATGGACCGGCGCTTCGCCGCCATTTACGCGGCGTCGACACCCGCCTTGTTCTGCGACCAACGGCTGGCCAGCCAGATGGGCACCACGGGGGTCGGCTTCTACGCCCACTACGCGCCCCAACTTCACCCTGACCTGGATGACCAGCCGGTCGACATCGACACCCTGCAGCAGCTTCGCGTCCCGGTCCTGCTGATCAAGCCGGCTTGCGACTACTTGCCGTGGTCATCGACGGCCGGCTACCGGCAGGCATTCCCCCAGGCCCGGTTCGTCATGCTCCCCGACGCCGGGCACGCGGCCTACCTCGAACAACCTGCCCGCTACCTCAAGCTCGTGGACGCGTTCCTGGCGGGTCGGCCGCTGCCCCTCCCAATCTTGACCGGCGACGAGATCCCAACCGGCTACTGCGGCACCCGCTGAGCCTCGCCGGGCCAACGGCGGACGGCGGGACCGGCGACCGAGCCCCGCTGCCGCGCCGCGGCGAGTGGCCAAGACCCCTTCACCCTCCTAGGCCCGACCATGACTGGTCGGAAGTGGGAGAAGGCAGCCGTCCCGGTCATCCGGTCAGTCATCGGTTGTACGTGGGCCACGTGATCGCGGCGGCGTGCGCCCGCCTGTGGGCCGAGCCGATCTCCGAGTCTGATCCGAAGTCCCACCCAGACCGGCGTAGCGTGCAGGCCGTGACCACCAGCCTGAAGGTGCGGCGGCAACCGTCGCCGGTTCAAGGTGATGGTCCGAGACGAGCCCCTCATGGGCGTGCTCGCATTCGCCGAGGACCAGCCGGTTGGCTGGCTGGCGTGCGGTCCCCGATCGCGGTACCGGACCAGCCCGGCAGGGCGACAGCTGCTGGCGGAACGGCCCGACGCAGAGGACAGCCCCGGCACGGAGGACAGCCGCGGCACAGAGGTCCCTGGCCGGGTGATCATGCGTCGTGACCTCACTCTGACCGAAGCCGATCAGCCCAGCTGATCGTTCCTCACCGCTCCGGCCAGCTCTGTACGCCGGCGGCCGGTTCCCCCTGAGACACCCACCGAGCCGACCCCTCGGCCCAGTCCCGTCGGTCCACGCTCGCTCAGATCGCTGACAAGATGTTTGAGACCGGACGAGTCGCTCCGGCTCGATGTCGCCCCCTGTCGTGATCGGAACCGAAATGACCTCGACCGCTCCTGCCGCCGCAGCGCCAGCCCGTCAGCTTGACCCCAACTCGTCGGTCCGGGCCGCGCTGCGGTCGCCGCGCCGGCTGCGGACGGAGGTGCTGGCCGGACTGGTGGTGGCCCTGGCGCTGATTCCCGAGGCGATCTCGTTCTCGATCATCGCCGGCGTCGACCCGCGGATCGGACTGTTCGCCTCGTTCACAATGGCAGTCACGATCGCCTTCGTCGGCGGTCGGCCGGCGATGATCTCAGCCGCCACCGGAGCGATCGCGCTGGTCATCGCCCCACTGGTGCGTCAGTACGGACTGGATTACCTCATCGCCGCCGTGCTCCTGGCCGGGGTGCTGCAGATCGTGCTCAGTCTGCTGGGGGTGGCGAAGCTGATGCGGTTCGTGCCCCGCAGCGTCATGGTCGGCTTCGTCAACGCGTTGGCCATCCTCATCTTCACCTCCCAGCTCCCGCACCTGATCGGCGTGCCCTGGCTCGTCTACCCGATGGTGGCGATCGGGATCGCGGTGATGGTCTTCCTGCCCCGGCTGACCAAAGTGGTCCCCGCCCCCCTCATCGCGATCGCCCTGCTCACCGCCGCCGCGGTGGCGCTGGCCCTCAAGGTGCCGACGGTCGGCGACGAAGGGGCGCTGCCCGACAGCCTGCCGTCGCTGTTCTTCCCGAATGTTCCCTTGACCCTGGATACCCTGCGCATCATCGCCCCGTACGCGTTGGGGGCGGCGCTCGTCGGCATTCTGGAATCCCTGATGACGGCCAAACTCGTCGACGACATCACCGACTCGCACTCGAACAAGTCCCGGGAGGCGTGGGGCCAGGGTGTCGCGAACATCGTCACCGGCTTCTTCGGCGGCATGGGTGGGTGCGCCATGATCGGCCAGACCATGATCAATGTGAAGGTGTCCGGCGCCCGGACCCGGATCTCCACCTTCTTGGCCGGGGTGTTCCTGCTGATCTTGGTGGTCGGGCTCGGCGACCTGGTCGCCGTCATCCCGATGGCCGCCCTCGTCGCGGTGATGATCATGGTCTCGGTCGGCACTTTCGACTGGCACAGCATCCATCCGGCCACGCTGCGCCGGATGCCCCTGAGCGCCACCGCGATCATGCTGGCCACCGTGATCGTCACCGTCGCCACCCACAACCTCGCCTACGGCGTCATCGTCGGCGTCCTGCTCGCGATGGTGTTCTTCGCCCGCCGCGTCGCCCACTTCACCGAGGTCGTCGACATCGCCCACCCGGATGAGGACACCCGTGTCTACGCCGTACGCGGGGCCCTGTTCTTCGCCTCCAGCAATGATCTGGTCTACCAGTTCGACTACGCCAACGACCCGACCAACGTGGTGATCGACCTCACTGGTGCCCAGATCTACGACTCCTCCACCGTCGCCGCACTCGACGCCATCGAGCTCAAATACCATCGGCGCAACAAGAACGTCTCGATCGTCGGGCTGAACGAAGCCAGTCAGGCTTGGCACACCAAGCTCACCGGCCAGCTCGGCGATGCCCATTGACCCGGCCGAGCCAGGCCGGTTCGGGCACCGACCAGAGGGGGCAACGATGAGGAAGCGGTCGGCTCGGAGTGCCGCGAGCGCCCTCCGCGATGCGGTGCGGACCCAGCTGTGGCCGCTGCCCACGATCGGGGTCGTGCTGGCCGTCGGTCTGGGCGTCCTGCTGCCCTACGTTGACGCCCGGGTCGATGGCCGGCTGCCCGACTGGCTCAGCTCGATGATCTTCGGCGGTGACGCCGGCGCCGCCCGGACGGTCCTTGATGCCGTGGCCAGTTCGCTGATCACCGTGACGTCGCTGACGTTCTCGCTGACTGTGGTCACGCTCCAGCTCGCCAGCAGCCAATTCTCACCTCGCCTGCTGCGGACCTTCACCCAGGATCTGTTCGTGCAGGTCACGCTGACGATCTTTCTCGCTACCTTCACCTTCTCCTTGACGGTGCTGCGATCGGTCCGTTCCAGCGACGACGGCGCCCGTCCGTTCGTCCCCCGCTTCGCCGTCACCACCTCCTACCTCCTGGCGGTAGCCAGTGTGATCGGCCTGGTGCTGTTCCTGGCCCACCTGACCCGGCAGATCCGGGTCGAGACCATGGTGGCCAACGTGCACCGCGACGCGAGTGAGACGCTGACCGCCAACCTCGACGATCGCGACGACGACACCCGACGAACACCGCTGCTCCGCGTTCCGGCGCACGCGGAGACGCTTCTGGCCCAAACATCGGGCTTCCTGCTGCGGATCGACCAGAACGAGCTGGTCCGGACCGTGGCCGAGGTGGACGTCCTGCTGTCGATCGACCGGCCTCCGGGCAGCTTCATCGTCGAAGGGACGCCGTTGGCCTCAGTCTGGCGGGCCGACGGTAAAAGGGTGGCCTCCCCCACCGTCGAGCGGCTCCAGAAGGTGATCGTCAAGTCCGTGCATACCGGCGCCGAGCGAACGGCCGCCCAGGATGTGGGCTACGGGCTCCGCCAGCTCACCGACGTCGTCAACAAGGCCCTGTCACCGGGAATCAACGACCCGACCACCGCGATCCACGCACTGGGCCATATTTCAGCCCTGCTCACCGAAATGATGCACTGCCAGCTCGGCCCGCAGACGCTGAGCGACGCCGACGGCACGACCCGGGTCGTCCTCGCCCACCCCGACTTCGACCACTTCCTCGACCTGGCCCTCACTCAACCGCTGCATTACGGCAAAGCCGATAGCCAGGTACTGGCCCGCCTGTACGAACTTCTGGTTGAGTTGACCTGGCACGCGTCCGCCGACCACCAACCGGCCATCGTGGCCCAGCTGGACCGACTGCGCCGTACGGCCGGCGCCCAGGACCTCGACGAGCTGGAACGACGGCACCTGGCCGAGCTCGACGGCGACGTCCAAAGCCGACTCGGCCGCGCGCGCCCGGGAAACTGACCCCCGGCCTCGTCCGTTTCGCCGGCTACCGTCTTGACAGGATCCGAGTCAGTCAATAAGAAGGCGGAGGCGCGTTCGCGCCGCCCACTGTCAAGGAGGACTCGATGAAAGCAGCCCGCCCTCAATCCCGACCCTTCCTACGCCGGATGGCCTTGGTGGCTGCCGCCACTCTCGCCGTCGGCTTCACGATCTCGATCCCCGCTGCCGACGGGGCTCCTGAAGCGAAGAAGGCGACCAGAACCGACGAGCCCGGCGTTACCGCCAACCTGTGGGAATGGAACTGGAGATCCATCAAGAAAGAGTGCAGTGTGCTGGCGAAGGAGGGCTACTCCGGCGTCCAGGTCGCTCCCCCGCAGAATTCGGTCAAGCGCACCGAGCTCGGCAACGGCAGTGACACCGTGCTGCACCCCTGGTGGGAGGTCTACCAGCCGGTCACCTACGACCTGACCAGCCGGATGGGCACCGAGCGCCAGTTCAAGAGCATGGTCAAGGCGTGCAACAAGGCCGGCGTCAAGGTCTATGTGGATGCGGTGATCAACCACATGACCGGGCAGGGCCATACCTCGTACGGGGGCGTGGACTACACCCCGTACCACTATGCCGACTACGGCCCGGGCGACTTCCACTACAACGCGGGCGAGTGCCCCTCCAGCGACGGCGGCATCCAGGACTTCAACAACAAGGCCCAGGTGTTCCGCTGCAACCTGGTCGGCCTCGAGGACCTGCGGACCCAGACCGACAAGGTGCAGGGCGAGCTGGCCGGCTATCTGAACAAGCTGCTCGGCTATGGCGTCTCGGGATTCCGGGTCGACGCGGGCAAGCACATCGGCCAGGCCGATCTCAAGGGGATCTATTCGCGGCTGGACAACACCAACGCCGGGACCCGGCCCTACTGGGCGCTCGAGGTCTTCGGTGGCGGACCGGGCGTGCTGTCACCCGAGGCGTTCACCAAGGTCGGTGACGTGCTCGGACTCGACGGCGGACGGCAGATCTTCAACGCCTTCAAGAGCTACGAGGCCAACCACGTCGGCAGCCTGGCCACGTTGCAGGTCTTCGGCAAGGGCTCGGGCCTGACCTCCAGCGCCAAGACGATGTCCTTCGTCACCAACCACGACACCGACCGCAATCGCGGCGAGTACCTGGGCTACAAGGACGGCGCCACCTACATCCTGGCCAACGAGTGGCTGTTGGCCCAGGGCTATGGGTCACCGCAGGTCTACTCCAGTTTCACGTGGACCGAAGGGGTCGACTCTCCGCCGGCCAACGCGGACGGGATCATCGCCAACGCGAGCTGCACCAACGGCAAGTGGACCTGTGACCACCGCAACCCGGGCATCGTGGCCATGGTCGGCTGGCACAACTACGTGGGCAAGGCCAAGCGGGCCCACTGGTACACCGACGACGCCAACGTGATCGCCTTCAGTAAGGGCAACCGCGGCTGGGCCGCATTCAACAACGGCACCGCGGCCAAGCAGATCCGGGTCCAGACGGGCCTGGCCAAGGGCACCTACTGCAACATCATCTCCGGGCCGAAGGTCGGTGGTGCCTGCAAGGGCACGACGGTGACGGTGAACGCCACCGGCTTCGCGACGGTGACGATCGGCGCCAAGAGCGCGGTCGCGTTCAAGAAGTCGGACCGGATTTGACCGTCTGGTCCTGAACCACGAGAACTCGTACGCGGTCCGCGCCCTCTGGGTGCGGGCCGCGTTCGTTTGGGCTGGTACTGCGATCGTCTCGGCTGATGTTGGGCCGTCAGCGCAGCGGGACGGTCAGCCCCGGGACTCGACCTTCGTTGAGTCCTTCCGGGACAGCTTCCGCCAGACCCAGCTGGAGGGGATGTGCTGGTCGAAGAGTACGTACGCGGCGGTCGAGTCGACCACGAAGGTGCTCTCGAGCTCTCGCCGCTCGGAGCCCTGCCCGGCGAACAACAGCTGATCGTCGGGCGCCAACACCGTCTCCGGCCCAGGGGTGAGGACCGCTTCGCCCTCGCGCTGGAGCAGCAGGGGCACGGCCCGCAGGCGCCGCTCCCGATCTTCGGGGCTCCGCAACAGGTCGCCCAGGAGGACTCCACGCCCGCCGAGCCAGTTGGTGAGGGCCGGCGCCTGCTCCCGGTTCAGCTTGACCTTCCAGAGCGCCGGAAGTTCACGGCCGCAGTTGTGGCGCAGCCGCTGGATGAGATCAGCCGCCCACTGGTCGCCCTGCGCGGGCATCTCCTGGATGAAGCGCCAGAGCATCGGCGTGCTGATCTGGGCGTACACCTCATGGGCCACCACCTCGGTGGGCACCAGCAGCGCATCGACCCGCATAGCCTCGAAGAGGGCCGCGCTGGTCGGCTTGTTCTGGCGGGCCGCGAGGAACAGCTGCGGGCTCAGACGGCGGGCGGTGGCCAGCATGGAGAGGTTCGTCGTGTCGTTGTCGGTGCCGGCCACGAGCCCGACCGCGCTCGTGAGGTCGGCGCCGGCCAGCACTCCCGGGTCGGAGGCATCGCCGATGATCACTCCCGGTTCGGGTTCATCGTGTTCGGTCGCCTCGATAACGGTGACCTCGAGGCCCGCCGCGCGCAGATCCGCAGCGACTTCTCGACCGAAGCGGCCGTACCCGCACATCACCCACCGCCCGTCAGTCGGTGGGCGACCACGCTCAGGCAGTTTCGCGCCGGGACCAGCTTCGAGCCAGGTGAGGAGCTGATAGGACGCGGGCGCGTTCAGGGCGAGGCGCAGGTGGTCACCGAACCGATCAAACGGATTGACCACCGACGGCGTCCCGAACGCCCGCATCCGCTCGCCGATCGTTGCCGAGACGGTGCGTGAGACCACGGGTAGGTCGGGACGCAACAGCGCCGCGGTCATAGTGACGGCGAGGTTGGTCTCGTCGTCGTTGGTAAGGGCCAACACCCCCGAGCAGAACGGGTGGTCGAGACCGGCGGCGTGCAGGTGGTGGGGGTTGGCGGCGTCGGCCACCAGCCCCGGGATATCCGCGTGGTAGGAGCCCAGATCGAGGGCGTCGATCCGAGCGGACGACTCGTCGATGACCACCAGCTGCTGTCCGAGTGCGTCGAAGGCCTTCGCGAGCAGCTCGCCCGCGCGCCCGTAGCCGACCACCAGGAGAAACGGCTCGCGCATTCTCGCCACCTTCCCGGTGAACCGCCGCAGTGCCAGTGCCTGCCGGAACGACCGGTCCTGGGCGAGGGTCAGCAACGAGCCGATCGCGTACGCCCAGCCGACCACCGACAGGTAGATCGCGAAGGTGACCCAGAGCCGCTGCGCGGGGGTGAACGGCCACGGGAGCTCGCCGAAACCGATGGTGGTCGCGGTGTAGCTCATGAAGTAGAACGACTCGAACAGACTGATCCGCGCGGGTCGACCGTCGGGGTCGACGCCCGGGATCAACGTCAGGCCGATGACGCTGATCGAGAAGATCACGATGAGGGTGATCAGGGGCGCCCGTACGCGTCGCATGACCAAGAAGATGGTGGACGACGCCTGGCTCGACGACTCGATGTGGGCCCGGCTCGGAACCGGGCTGATGGCCTCGTGCCGGCCGAACAGCTGCGCCCAGAACACCAGCAGTGGATTGCTCACTGGTGCACCACGGGCGTCATCCGCGATGGAAGGTGACGGTCTCGATCACCAGCAGCACGACGGACACGAGGTTGGCCAGCAACGCGCCGCCGGACAGCGAGACGACGCTGGCCATGGACACTCCGTTGATGCCCTCGGCCGAGATCTCCTCGGCCCAGACCCAGGCGATGCTGGCCACGACGAGTTGCAGGTCGGCAACCAGGCTGGTGGCCAGGTGCACGGCGCCGATCTGGGTGCGATCACCGAACTTCAGCACGGTGGCGATCAGGCTGACCGCGAGCGCGCCGAAAAGCTCGTAGATGTTGTGGACTTCGGGATTGGCGAGGTCGCCGATGAAGAAACCGAAGTTGAGCGTGGCCGCGAGGAGCACGAAGAAGCCGAAGATGACCTTTTCGAGATTCATGCCCCTCCTCTCTGGCCGGGTTGTCGGTCCCCGGTCCCCTGGTCGCCGTGATCACCCTGGTCGCCGTCATGACCCTGTTCGCCGTGATCACTGTCTCACGCGAGGAATGGCTGAGGACCTCCGCCGGCTCGGCCCGCCTCGGCTCAGGCCGGTGGAGCCACCCGGTACTGCTCGACCAGTCGGTCCATGGTGGCGTCCATCGCGGCATCGACCTCCTGGCGGGCCGGGTCGCCGTCGTACCAGTCGATGATCTCGGCGGCGCCCCGGGCGAACGGGACGGTCGCCGTGTAATCGGGGACGAGCGCCTTCACCTTCGAGTTGTCGAAGATCATCGAGTGAGCCTTGTCGCCCAGTAGACCGGCGCCCCAGTCGGGATCGGCGGCGGCGATCGCGTCGGACGGGACGTGCACCAACCGGGGTTCGACGCCGGCTGCGGCCGCCACCGTGGCGTAGATCTGGTTCCAGCTCAGCCATTCGTCGGAGGTGATGTGGAAGGTGTCGCCGATCGCCGCGGGCTGCCCGAACAGCCCGACGAAAGCGTGGGCGAAATCGGTGTGATGGGTCAGGGTCCACAACGACGTCCCGTCTCCGTGCACCACGACCTCGGCCCCGCGGCGCATCCGGTCCACCACCGTCCACCCGCCGTCGAAGGGCAACAGCGTCTTGTCGTACGTGTGGGACGGGCGGACGATCGTCGCCGGCAGCCCGTCCTCGCGGTACGCCTTGACCAGCAGGTCCTCACAGGCGATCTTGTCGCGGGAGTAGGTCCAGTACGGGTTGCGGAGCGGCGTCGACTCGATCACCGGCAGTCGGCTGGGCGGGGTCTGGTACGCCGAAGCCGAGCTGATGAAGATGTACTGCGCCATCCGGTCACCGAACACGTCGAGGCGCGAGCTGACGTCGGCCGGTGTGAAGGCCCGGAAGTCGGCCACCACGTCGAACTCCCGGTCACCCACCGCAGCCCGCACCGACGGCTCATCGCTGAGATCGCCGGTCAGCAGCTGGCAGGCTTCGGGCGCCGGCCGGGTCGTGGAGGTGCCCCGGTTCAGCACGAAGACCTCCATCCCGACCTCGAGGGCACGCCTGGTGCAGGCGGAACTGATGATTCCGGTGCCACCGATGAAGAGGACCGAGAGGGCGGACATGTCAGGCTCCAATGTGTCGGGCGGGGTCAGTCGGCAGACCGTCACGCCGCATCGGCGTAGCGTATCTACCCCCAAACCCTTGACCTCGACGGGCCCAGGAGCATAGGAACAGACCATGTGTACCGAAGCTGCCCGCACCGCTCCAAGCAGTTCGATCGTCGACGCCACCACCGGCGGTCCGCTGAGCCGACGCACCGCGTTGCTGGCCACCGCTGGTCTGGCCGTCTCGACCGTGGTCTCGGTGTCCGGCACGTTGCCCGCGGCCGCCGATCAACGCAGTCGCCCTCACCATGGCCGGCACGGCCAGGCTGACCTGACGTACACGCTGGGCGAGGATTTCCCGGCCTACACGCCCGGGGAGGAAGCCATTCGCCGACCGGGGACCACCATCCCCGCCAACGGCTATTACCTGCAGAGATGGGACCTGTACGAGCACATCGGCACCCATGTCGACGCGCCGGCCCACTTCAACCCGAACGGCCGGTACGCCAGCGAGCTGACCGCCGACGAGCTCATGGTGCCCGCCGTCGTCATCGACATCGCCCGTCGGGCGGCCGCCCACCCGGACGCCGTCGTCATCGTCGACGACCTGCGTGCCCACGAACGACGCTACGGTCGCATCGACGCCAAGACCGCCGTCCTCATGTACTCCGGCTGGGGCGCCAAAGTGGGCAGCCCCGACGCCTACCGTGGCACCGATGCGGCCGGGGTGCTGCATTTCCCCGGCTTCAGCGCCGACGCGTGCGAATGGCTCATCAAGCGCCGCCGGATCAGCGCTCTCGGCGTCGACACTCTGAGCATCGACCCCGGCATCTCCGCCACCTTCGACACCCACAAGATCCTCAACGGCGCGGAACGGTACGGGATCGAGAATCTCGCCAACCTGCACCGGATGCCCGCCCACGGCGCCCGCATCTTCGTCGGCGTCATCCCGTTCAAGCAGGGATCAGGCGGACCCGCCAAGGTGCTCGCCGACTGGTGACGGGGTGAAGCGCACCAGCCCCACCCCCAGAGCGAGGTAGCCCACACCCAGCAGGAAACCGAGCCAGTCCTCCAGACCGATGGTCGGCAGGAACAACTTCACGGCGGCAACGAGGAAGGTCCAACCGCCGAGCGCGGTCAAGACCCACCAGCGTCGATCGCCGCCGGCCCGCCGCAGCAGCCGCCCCGTCGAGGCCAACCAGATCCCCAGCAGCAGCTCGGAGAACAGCCGGAGATCCTTGCCGATGTCTGCCGTCACGTCGTGCACCGTCAGCACACTCTGCTGCGCCGCCGCCGAGGTCGCCTCGCGGTAGGCGTGGGCCAACACTGGACTGACCGCGAACAGCACGACCAGGCCGACCATCGCCAGCGCGATGGCGACCGTTCCGATCACGGCGGGCGGCCGGGCCCCCAGCCGGGCGACCAACAGCGGCACGGTGAGCAGACACGCCTGTGAAGCGAAGTACAGCACCCACAGGCCCTGATAGATCCGCTCGTGCTGATCGATCCAGATCAGCAACTCCCGCGGCGCATCGAACATGCCCAGATTCCAGCCCGTCGCCGGCAGGACGGTGAACAGGTAGGCGACGGTGACCAGAAATACTGCCCCGGCCGCGATCGACAACCAGCCCGCCGCCCGCAGGTCGGGCGCCCGCGTACCCAAGGAATGACCGTCGATCGCTGAAGGGGTGGGACGAGACCTCGGCGGCATGGCCCAGCGTAAGCCAATCCGACCGTCGGCTCAGCTCTGAGCACGAGAGGCCACGCTCGCCCGGGGGCTGCGCGGGTTTGTTCGATCAGCCGCGGCCGGTGTACGCGGCCAACACGTGAGCACGGAAGAGCTCCGCCGATGGAAGGAGCCGCCGGTTCCTCGACCACGCGAGCCCGACCTCACGGAAGGCGGCCGCATCGGTCAACCGGACCAGGCGTTCATCGGCTTGGCCGGCCTGCCGGAGCTCGGTCGCCTGGACCGGGACGATCGCCACGCCGAGTCCAGCGGCCACGAAGCCTCGGACCACGAGCAGATCGTCCTCCTCGAACGCCACCCGCGGGACGAAGCCGGCCCGCGTACACAGGTCGTCCGACAGCGTTCGCAGGTCCCAGGTCGGTCGCAGCATGACGAAGTCCTCCGCGGCGGCCTCGGCCAGATCGACCTCAGCGCGGCTCGCGAGGCGATGGCCCGCCGCAACGGCGAGGCCCAGCGGCTGCCGGAACAGCCGCTCCCAGTGGACGTCCGGGTTGCGCGGCCGGCGCGCGGTGAACTCCAGGTCCGTCCCACCATCGGCGATCAGCGACGACCCCAGCGCATCCTGGGAATGGGTGAACCGGAACCGTATGCCCGGATGCCCTTCGCGAAACCCGGCGATGATCTTCGGGACCAGCCAGGTACCGAGCGACAGCTGGAAGGCCACCCGCACCGTTCCCGTCTCTGGGTCGATCAGCTCCTCGGCGGCCGCGAGGCCATCGTCGAGCGCGTGGATGACGGCATCGACGTGCCGCTTGAAGACGCTTCCGGCATGGGTCGTGCGCAGCAGACGACCGGACCGCTGGAGCAGCGGGGTGCCGACCTCCTCCTCCAGGCGCTGGAGTCCGCGCGACACCCCGGGCTGACTGACCCGATAGATCTCGGCCACCTCGGTGACCGTCGCGCCATCGGCGACCTGCTGGAAGAAGCGCAGAACATCGATATCCACGATCCATGACACTAGTGCATGTATCGCCAGCCTCAAATGCATTGGACGTATGGGTAGTCCTTCCGCAGACTTGAACCATGACCAATTCACCGATCCGCAACGTAGGCAAGCTCGTCGGCCAACTCCGCGCTGACCTGCGCGAGCGTCGAGCGACCCGCACCGCCAGCCTGGCCCTGCAGCGAGAGCTCGCGAGCTACACGACGGCGCGCGAGGTCGACGACCTCCTCGGCGCCATCAGTGACCAGGACGGCCCGGAGGCGCAGCAGATCCGCGACATCCTCCTCAACAACCTGCGTCCGACGCCCGAGCTGTTCCGCGTCGCCTGAGTCCGGCGAGGGTCGGGCCGATTCGGCATCCGCGGAGAGCCCCCGGGCCGAAGACTCCGCATGAGCAACGACTCCCCCCGGGCTGCCGCCGTTGACGAAGGGCTGTTCGGGCCGTCCTCGGTGACCTGGCGGATTCACGGCGACCCGGCGATGGTCCTGGCCGGATTCCGGTCGCTCCTCCTGCAAGCCGTCCACCCCCTCGTGATGGCCGGTTTCGACGACAACTCCTTCTTCCGCAGCGACCCGTGGGGCCGACTCAAACGGACCGGAGAGTGGGTCGGCACGGTCACCTACGGCACCACCGAGCAGGCCGAGACGGCCGGGCGACGGCTGCGCAAGCTCCACGCCAGCTTGGCTCCCGGAGTCGAGTCGGAATCCGGCCGGAGCTACCGGATCGATGACCCCGCGCTGTTGCTGTGGGTGCACGTCACCGAGGTCGAGTCGTTCCTGTCGACCTACCGACGCAGCGGTGGCCGGCTTCGGCGCGGTGACGCCGACCGCTACGTCGACGAGATGCGAGCCAGCGCGGAGCTCGTCGGCCTGGACCGCACCTCGGTTCCGGCCTCCGAAGCCGACGTACGCGATTACTACCGCGCGGTCCGGCCAGACCTGCGGGTCACCAAGGTGGCCCGACGCAACGTGCTATGGGGCTTCGCTCCGCCCATGCCGCGCTGGATCAGCTGGGGTACGCCGGCTCGCCCGGCCTGGGCCAGCCTGGTCGCGGTCGCGGCCAGCATGCTCCCGCCGTGGGCCCGTCGACTGTACGGGCTGCCCGGACTCCCCACCACCGACCTCGGCGCGTCGGTGGCTGGTCGGGTGGTCCGTCGGACCGCGATGCTGCTCCCCGACCGCTTCATCGCCAACCCGGCCGAGCGGGAAGCCCGAGAGCGTCTCGCCTCCGGCTGACCGGGGCACCCGGCGCGACCCACCACGGTGGGCCTACCCTCCTCGTACCCCGCACGGTCACCTCTCACCAGAACGAGGGTCATCCCCAGCATGGTTCAACATCGATCCGAATCCCCGCCGGCCGACGCCGACACCCACCACGACGTCGTGATCGTCGGAGGCGGCAATGCGGGGATCTCACTGGCCGCTCGGCTCGGTCGCGACGGGTGCCGCGACGTCGCCCTGCTTGATCCGATCGACGTTCATCGCTACCGGCCGCTCCTGTCCTACGTCGGCGGCGGCCAGGCTCAGTTGACCGACCTGGAACGACCGCAGGCCAGCGTCATCCCGAAGCGGGTTCGCTGGTACCAGCAGCGCGTCACCAGCATCGACCCGGTGGCCCGGGCGGTGCACACGGCCGACGGACTGCGTCTGACCGCCGACGACCTGGTGATCTGCCCGGGCGTCGAGCAGGACTGGGACGCGGTCCCTGGCAGCCGGGAGGCGGTCCACTCCGCCCACGGCGCCTCGAACTACGTCGACGAGCGGGCCGCCCACACGTGGGAGCTGATTCGTGGTCTCCGGTCCGGGCGGGCGGTGTTCGTGGTCTCCGACGGCCCGGTGCCCTGCGCCGGCGCCGGGCTGAAGCCGCTGTTCCTCGCGGCTGACCACTGGCGGCGCACCGGCGTCCTCGACGACATCGAGGTGACCGCCGTCCTCGGCTGGGATTCGATCTTCGGCATCGACCGGGTCGACGTCGAGCTGGCCCGCGCGGCCGACCGTTACGGCATCCGGGTGCTGACCGCGGCCCGGCTGCGCCGCGTCGACCCCGAGGCCCGGACACTGGACCTCCGCCACGGCACGGAGGATCTGCTGCTCGGCTACGACCTCTTGCACCTCGTGCCACGGCACCGGGCCCCCTCCTGGGTGGCCGATTCCGATCTCGCCGGCCCCCGCACCGATGGGATGATCGAGATCTCCCCCACGACCCTCGCCCATCGCCGACACCGCGGCGTCTGGGGCCTGGGGGACGCCGCCGACGTCCAGGCGTCGCGCTCGGGCGGTGCACTCCGCAAGCAGGCAGCGGTGGTGGCCGACAACATCGCCCGCCAGCGGACCGGTAAGCCGCTGGTCGACTACGACGGCTACTCCACCGCGCCGATCACCGTGTCGCGGAACCAACTGGTGCTCGCCGAGTTCGATCGGACGGGCACGATCACACCGAGCATCCCGGTCATCGACCTCGTCAAGGCCCGGCGCTTCACCTGGGCCTACGACCGCTACCTCCAGCCGTTGCTGTACTGGTACAGCATTCTCAAGGGCCGCATACGCCGCTGATCCCCGCGGCGGCTCCTGGTCAGCCGCCTCCACCGCCGAGCGATCCGACGGCCCGAGCGATGACGAGCAGTGACGTCAGGAGCGCGGCGGTGGCCTGCAACCCCATCAAGGCCTTCGCCCGGGTCGTCAACGGCATCGTGTCGGTCGGGCTGAAGGCGCTGGAGTTGGTCAGCGAGACGTAGAGGTAGTCCACAAAGATCGGCACCCACCCGGACTTCTCGCTCGAGCCGACCGCGACCTCGACGATTGCGTCGTGGGTCTCGTCCTGCGAGAAGCGCCAGTCCGCCGGCGGCAGCTCGCGGCGCGGGAGGCTTCGCCGAGCGACCGGGCCGCCGCGGTCGAGCTCCCAGTACAACAGTCCGAAGCCGATCACGTTCGTGACCCACACCTGCATCGCCGCCAGCAGCAGCGAACCACCCGACGTGCTCGGCACGACCAGGAGGGCAATGAGCATGCCCAGGGCGGCCAGGTTGGCCGCGATGACGAGCCCGGCCAGGACCGTCGCGGCGATCCGCGACCACCGGCTCTGCCGCACCATCCGGCGCGGGTTCGTCGCGATCAACACGGCGAGCAGCGCCACCTCGATGATCGGAATCACGAAGCGCGGGCCGATCAGCAGCGAATCCGGGAGGAGTCCGTAGACCACCGCCGCGAGCAGCACGGCCAGCGCCGGCGGAAGCCGATTCTCACCCGCAGCGGTACGGCGGTCGGAGAGTTCTTCATCCAGCGGGTCGGACGTGGCCACGGGTCGAGTATCGGCCTTCTACGGCCCCACCGGCTGGATGGTGCCTGACACCGTGGCGTCTCCGGGGGTGAGGCCCGATCACGGAGACGTCCACGGTGCCGGCCATTTTGCCGCCGAGGCGATCAGCAGCTCGACTTGTAGACGTACTTCGCACCATCGCCGTCGATGTTGTCCTTGGTCAGGAGGTGGAATCCGGTCTGGATCTTGGCCTCTACTGCCGTGCCCTTGAGCGCGGCGACCGCCTGGTCGACGCCATCGACGCCGATCTGGTACGGGTCCTGAGCGATCAGACCCTGCACCGTGCCGTCCTTGAGTTGCTTCACCTGGTCGGGACCGGCGTCGAACCCGACGATCTTGACCTGGTTCTGCTTGCTCGCCTGCCGGATGCCGGTACCGGTGCCAGCAGCAGCGAAGGTATTCGTGGCGAAGACGCCGATGATGTCGGGGTCCTTGGCCAGCGCGGCGGTGATCAGTCGGGCCGCGGTAGCGGGGTCGTTGTGGCTGTACTGCACCCCGATGTAGTTGAACTTCGGATCAGCCTTGACCGCGCCCTCGAAGCCGGCTACCCGCGCGTCGACGGTGGAGATGCCGGGGTCGGTCGACATGATCATGACCTTGCCACCATCCGGACTGAAGCCTTGGATCGCCTTGAACGCCTCCGCGCCTCCGCCGGTGTTGTCCGAGGAGATCTGGGACGCCGCGAAGGACGGGTCGTTGACCGTGGTGTCGACCAGGACGACCTTGATGTTGGCCGCGGCGGCCGCCTTCAGGGGTGCCTGCATCGCGGCGACATCGGTCGGGGCGATGAGCAGCGCGTTCGGCTTGCTGACCACGACCGAGTCGACGATCGGCTTCTGCAGGGTCGGATCGAATTTGGCCGGACCCTGGGTGTTGACGGTCGCGCCGACCTCTTTGGCCTGGGCCTCGATACCGCACTGCATGGTCACGTAGAACTCGTCGCCGGCCACACCCTGCACGAAGCTGAGCTTGTAGCTGTCGGTGCTGCCGCTGCCGCTGGCGGTGGGAGTCGTGGAACTGCCGCCGCAGGCGGTCAGGCTGAGTACGGCGGCCGCGCCTACGGCCAGCACGGAGATGGGTGTCGACTTCATGGTTGAGGTGCTCCTTGGGTGAGTGATCCGAGAGGTGGTGGCGGTCTGGCATGGACGACGGGCGGTGACGCTCCCGCTTCGGTCGCTACTTCCGGCGACGCAGGAGGGTGGCCAAGCCGCCCGCACGCCCGCCGGTGGCCCGGGTGGCGGCGGCGCGGCGGCGTTGGTCGATCAGGACGGCGACGACCAGAACGGCGCCGACGGCAACCTGCTGCCAGAAGGGCTGCACCCCGGTAATCACGAAGCCGTTCTGCAGGATGGCCGGGATGAACAGCCCGATCACCGTTCCGAAGATGGTGCCGAGGCCACCGAAGAGGCTCGTGCCACCGATGACCACCGCGGCGATCACGTTGAGGTTGGTGTTGGATTGACCGGCGATCGCTGTGGTGGAGTACTGGGCCAGGGACAAGATGCCGGCGACTCCGGCCATCGCCCCGGACAGGCCGTAGATCATGATCAGCTGCCGGTCGACCTTGACGCCGACCCGGCGGGCGGATTCCTCGTTGGAGCCGACCGCGTAGGTGTAGAGACCGAATCGGGTTTTGTGCAGGATGACCGCGAAGATGACGATGAGGACCAGGGCGATGACGGAGATGACCGGGACGGTGGTTCCCGGGACGTTGCCGTAGCCGATGGTGTCGGTCAAGACAGCTGGAGCCTGCCGGATGTCGATGCCTCCGGTGATGACCTGAGCCAGCCCGAGTGCGGCGCCGAGCGATCCCAAGGTGACGATCAACGGGGGCACTTTGGCTTTGGCGATGAGAACACCGTTCAGTACGCCCCAGGCAATGCCGCAGATGATCGACAAGATGATGCCGATGAAGGCCGTCCCCCAACCATCGCCGCCGACGGCCACCATGGCCTTGGCCGCCACGACGCCAGAGAAGACGAGGACCGAACCGACCGAGAGGTCGATGCCACTGGTGATGATCACGTAGGTCATGGCGATGCCGAGCACGCCCAAGATCGACACATTCTGGATGACCGACCGCATATTGGCCCAGCCCGGGAAGGTTTCGGGAGCGAGCGCGGTGAAGATGACGTAGATCACGACCAGGACGAGGAGGATCTGGAACGACTGAAGCTTGAGCAGCCGCTTCAGCACCCCGCCGGGGCCGCCGCCTTCGGCGGTGACCGACGGGGTCGCGATCACGGCAGCTTCGCTGCGCAGCTCAGCCGTCGGTGTGGCGTCGGCCGGACTGCCGGAAGCGTCGGCCGTGCGGTTCTGGGTGGGTGGGAGTTCGGTAGTCATCAGTTGGCCCTATCCAGCGCACCAGTCATCGCGCCGACCAGTTGTTCGACGGTTGTTTCTTTGGCCTTGAAGGTGGCGACACGATGGCCCAGCCGCAGTACCTGGATCCGGTC
Organism: uncultured Actinomycetota bacterium; assembly: GCA_963731295.1. Lineage (GTDB taxonomy): Bacteria > Actinomycetota > Actinomycetes > Propionibacteriales > Propionibacteriaceae > Microlunatus. The sequence goes on along the minus strand of CAVSUP010000001.1, from coordinate 360,801 downwards.
GGACACCTGAATGACGTGCGGCATGGAGTGGCTGATGAACACCACGCCGATGCCCTTGTCCGCGACCCGCCGGATGGTCTCCAGTACGGCCTTGGTCTGCACCACGCCGAGGGCCGCGGTTGGCTCGTCGAGGAAGACGACCCCCTTGGCCCAGGCCACCGCCCGGGCGATCGCAATCGCCTGTCGCTGCCCACCGGACATGCTGCCGACCGGGTCGCTATAGCTGCGTACGGTGGCGCCGAGCTCATCGAAAGCAATTTTCGAGCGGCTCCGCATCGTCTTGTTGTCCAAGAATCCGAACTTGCCGAGGATTCCCGGTGCCGGAAGTTCCCGACCGAGGAACATGTTCTGGGGTGGGGTCAGGTGGGGAGCCAGCGCGAGGTCCTGGAACACGGTCTCGATGCCCATTTCGCTGGCCACACTCGGTGAGCTGAGATCGACCTCGGTCCCGTTGAACAAGATCGAGCCGGAGTCGAGCGCGAGGTTTCCCGAGAGCGCCTTGACCATCGTCGACTTCCCAGCGCCGTTGTCCCCGATAAGGGCGACCACCTCGCCCGCCTGCACGTCGAAATCGGCGTCATCCAGGGCTCGGACCGCGCCAAAGCTCCGGGTGAGCCCTCGCGCTTCCAAGATCGGGGTGGACGTGCGGACAGACGTCATCGTCAGTGCTCCTTCGGTTGGAGGTGCGGAGACGGTGTCGACTTCGCATCCGCTGGTTGGTGATGGGAACTGTCGCCTGACCCCGGAATGAGGAGCCGGTCGATCACCTGATGTGGAAAACGTAGAGCGCCATGTCACCGGTGTCAAGAGCCCATCGACAAATTGATGTCACCGGTGACATGGGGCTGAATTTTCCCTAGGATGAAGGTCGCCCGCGGTGCCGAGCCGCGATCGTCCATTCGGGCACACCACGACGAGGAAGAGCTTCATGACTGACTTCAACGGCCGCCCCATCCTGGTTACCGGCGCAAGCGGTGGAATCGGTGGCGAGACGGTACGCCAGCTCGTCGCGGCCGGCGCCGACGTCATTGCCAGCGGCCGGTCTCACGAAGCACTTGAAGCGCTGGCGGCCGAAACCGGGGCTCAGGTGCTGCCATTCGATCTGACCTCCGAAGACAGCGTGCGCCAAGCCCTCGACGGGCTCGACGTCTACGGTGTGGTCAACTGCGGCGGCTTCGGTGGCGAGATCGCCACCCCGATGGACACCGATATCGAAGTCTTCGACAAGGTGATCATGATCAACAGCCGTGGCGCGCTGCTGGTCACCAAGTACACCTCACGCTCGATGATCCGGCTCGCTCGTGGCGGTTCGATCGTCAACGTATCCAGCCAGGCCAGCCTGGTCGCGCTCAAGGGCCACATCTCCTACGGCTCCTCCAAGGCCGCACTGGACAACATCACCCGGGTCTCCGCGCTGGAGCTCGGCCCCTACAACATCCGGGTGAACAGCGTGAACCCCAGCGTGGTGATGACGCCGATGTCAGCCTGGTACTGGGCCCGCGACGACGTCCAGGGCCCGTTTCTGGATCAGATGCCCCTCGGCCGCTGGGCCACCGAGGCCGAGATTGCGGCACCGATCGTCTTCCTGCTCAGCGAAGGAGCGTCGATGATTTCCGGCGTCTCACTCGCCATCGACGGCGGCTACTCCATCCGTTGAGCAGACCGTGCCGCGGATCGGAAAACTGCGTCGTCCGCACCATCGCCGCGAGTCGCGGCCGGCGGCCACCGGGTGCGAGGATGGCGGCCCCACCCAGTGAGCCCCGACCCAACGAGCCCCGACCCAACGAGCCCCGACCCAACGAGCCCCGACCCAACGAGCCCCGACCCAACGAGCAAGGACCACGATGACCGGCATGCGGGACGTCGCCGCGTTGGCCAAGGTCAGCGCCAAGACGGTGTCTCGCGTCTTCAACGGGGATTCCCACGTTGCACCTGAAACCCGGGAACGGGTCGAGGCCGCCCTCCGTGAACTCAACTACGTGCCCAACGCCTTGGCCACGACCTTTCGTGCCGGGCGGTCACCGGTCATCGGGATTGCTGTCCCGGATCTGGTGGACCCGTTCTTCGGCTCGATCGCGAAAGCGGTTGGCCAGCTCGCCTCCGATCACGGTATGTCGATCGTCGTCACCAACCTTGGTGATGACCCGTCGGGCGAGCAGGACATCGTGGAGTCCTTGCTGCGCCAATCCCTCACCGGCTTGATCATCGCGCCGATCAGCCACGACCAGACCTACCTCGCCGCCTGGACCAGCCGTACACCGATCGTGTTTGTCGACCGGGCGCCCAATCGGGTGGCGGCCGACTCCTTTGTCGAGGACGACCACGGCGGTGCCTACACGGCCACTGAGCACCTGATCAGCCACGGCCACGTCCGCATCGCCTTCCTCGGCGACACCACCGACATCCCGACGACCAACGACCGCTACGCCGGCTATCAATCCGCACTGGCCGACCACCACATCACCTTCGATCCCGCGCTGGTGGCCTTGGGGGCGAAGGACCGGATCGGCGCCGCCGCAGCCGTGAGCCAATTGGACACGCTGCAAGCACGGCCCACAGCGCTGTTCTCCTCGAACGCGCGCTGCACCATGGCCCTCATCCCAGCCCTCGCCGGACGCGACCTGGCGGTCACGGCCTTCGGTGACTTTCCGATGGCCGACCTGCTCGTCCCGGCCATCACCGTGATCGACCAGGACCCGGTCCGCGTCGGGCAGCTGGCCGGGCAGCGGATCATCGATCGCGCCGCCCATCCCCGGCGGCGCTACCGGCGACGCACCGTGCTGCCCGTCACCCTCATCGAGCGCGAGTCCTGCGCGACCGTGGTGTCGCACTCGCATCCCGGGTCGCCCCGTCCGCTTCCAGAGCGCCAAGCCGGCTGAACCTCAGCTCCGGGTCAGGGCCTCAGCGTGGACGATGCTCGCGGGATGAGGCTCACCTCGAAGACCGTGCGCTGCGGGGGTGACGCACTGGGCTCATCGATCCGCGCCAGAGCGCGCTCGGCCGCCGCTCGGCCCAGCCGCACCGGATTCTGGTCGATCACCGAGACCGCTGGATCCAGTGCACCGGCGAGGGGAAAGTCTCCGAAACTCACCAGAGCCAGGTCGGTGCGCCCGAGCGCCTGCAGCGTCGGAATGATCTCCAGTGAGGTCCGTGAATTGGACGAGAAGATTGCGGTCGGCGGGTCAGCCGCCCGCATGGCCTGCGCAAAGAGCTGCCCCACCTGGTGCGGTCCGGCGAAAAGGATGAGATCGTCGTCGACGACGAGGTTGGCACTCTCATGGGCCTGCCGATAGCCCGTGAGACGGCGCGCCGTGGTCACGACGACGTCATTGGCCCCCAAGAACGCGATTCGCCGGTGCCCCAGCTCGATCAGGTGCTGGACCGCCAGGGCGGCCCCGCCCCGGTCGTCCTCGAGAAAGACATCCCCATCGACCCCGGTCGGTTCGCGGTCGATGAAGATGATCGGCGTGCGCTCGAGCCAGGGCTCGAGGTAGGACTGGTCCGGTGCGATCGGCGCAATGAGCAGCCCGTTGATCTGGCGGCGCAGGAGTGCCTCCACGACGGGACGTTCTCGTGCGGGGTCGCTGCCCAGACTCGTCACGGCAACGGCGTGGTGGAGCGTCGTGGCGAACGCGTCGGCGGCTTCGATGATGGCGGCGAAGAACGGGTCGGCGATGCTGGGGACAGCAATTCCGAGGATCGAGGCTTTCCCTTCCCGGAAGGTCCGCGCGAGCATGTTCGGTACGAAGTTGAGCTCGTGCATGGCCGCGCTGACCCGCTGACGGACTGCTTCGGACACGTACTGCTCGTTGCGGAACACGCGCGAGACGGTCTTCGAACTGACCCCGGCCAGATCGGCGACGTCCTGCATCGTGACCATCCGAACTCCCTCCTGTGTGCAGTGTGACGCTACGGCCCTTTGCGCGTATGTCATCGATGACATACGCTACTGGCACACCGACCATCCAGCACCCAGGAGTGCCTCGCATGACTGTCACGACCGAATCTGCCGTGAAGACTCTGGCTGACATCGCCAACCCGGAGGGCGTCTTCTCGATCATCGCCATGGACCAGCGCAACACCCTGCGCCGGATGTTCACCGCAGTTGGACTCGAAGGCACCGACGAGGAGCTCCGGGAGTCGAAGGCCGCAGTGGCCAGCGCTCTCACCCCGTACGCCAGCGGCATCCTCTTCGATCCCACCTACGGTGTCCCGGCGGCCACCGAGGCCGGTGCGCTCGCCTCGACCTGTGGTCTGCTGGTTGCCGCCGAGCCCGCCGTCCGCGGCAGCTTCAACGGCGAGCCTCGCACCCACCGCGACCCCGAGCTGAACGCACAGTGGGTCCTCGATCAGGGCGGTGACGCGGTCAAGTTCTTCGTTCAGCTGCGAGCGGACCGCCCGACGCCGAAGGCCGGGGAGCCCGACCTGGCGACCGATGTGCTCACCGTCACCCGCGAGGTCGTCGAGGACTGCCGGCGTACCGGCGTACCGGCGGTCATCGAGAACCTGATCTACACGTTGCCCGGTGAGGAGCTGACCGCCCAACAGCGCGAGGACGCCATCATCGAGGCCGCCCGGGCGCTCAACGACGTGGACGGGGTCGACCTGCTGAAGCTCGAGTATCCGGGGTCGGTCGAAGGCACCCGTCGGCTCGCCTCGGTCCTCACCCGGCCCTGGGCCGTGCTCTCCGCCGGTGTGCCGTTCGACCACTTCACCGAGGTGCTTCAGGTGGCGTTCGACGAGGGCGGCGCCTCCGGTTTCATCGCCGGTCGTTCGGTCTGGAAAGAGTCGATCGGGCTCACCGGCGCCGACCGGGAGAAGTTTCTGAGCGAGGTGGCCCGTCCCCGGCTGGACCGCCTGGTCAGCTTCGCCGGCGAGCGGGCCACGCCGTGGATTGCGGTCGCGGCTCGCTGAGCGGGCGAGCGAGCGTCCGGTCTGAGTCTGAGTGAACTCGTCGACGAGCAAGAAGGTTGGGATGGCGGAGATGGCTGACGTGATCGTCGTGTGTGGAGTGCCGGCCAGCGGCAAGACGACCTTCGCCCGCGATCTGGCCCGGCATCTGCGGTGGCCGCTGCTCGACCTGGACACCCTGACGAATCCCCTGTTCGAGTACGCCGGCGGGGAGTTCCTCGTCGATGTGCCCAGCGCGGGTCCGACGGCGCGGGCCAGTGTCAACGACGTCCGCTACCGCTGCCTGTTCGACACGGCCGCGGAGAACCTCGGCCTCGGCGTCAACGTGATCATGGTTGCGCCGTTCACCTCCGAACGGACTTTTCCGGTGGCCTGGGCCCGGCTCGTGGACCGACTCGGCGTGCCGAACCGTCGGGTGCACCTCGCCTGGCTCGACACCCCGACGACCGAGGTGGTCGAACGCATGCAGCAACGGGGTGCGGCCCGCGATGCGGAGAAGGTGAACGACGCCCGTCGGTTCCTGACTCCCGATGTGACCCGCCCGCCCGCGGTCGAGCACATCCGGATCGACGGACTACTGTCCCCGTACGCCCAGCTCAGCCAGTTCATGGCGACGTTCGCCTCGCGCGCCGTCGTGCTGTCCTGAGTGGGCCTGATCACCGAGAGAGTGGGCCAGTGACGGATTTCAACGGCCGGCCAGTGCTCGTCACCGGGGCCGCCGGCGGCATCGGCGGGGCTACCGTGCGGCAACTCGTCCGCGCCGGCGCCGAGGTCATTGCCAGTGATCGTACGGCGGAGTCTTTGGCTGAGCTGAGCGCTCGGGGTGATGTCGCGACCTTGCCGTTCGAGCTCACCAGCCCGGAGAGCGTCGGAGCTGCCCTCACCGGTCTCGAACTCTGGGGCGTGGTCAACTGCGCCGGGTGGGGTGGGTTGGTCACGCCGACGACCGAAACTGACATCGACGTCTTCGACCAGGTGATGGCGGTTAACGCCCGTGGTGCGCTGCTGGTGATCAAATACGCTGCGGCGTCGATGATTCGAGCCGGCCGCGGCGGCGCGATCGTCAACGTGTCGAGTCAGGCCGCCCTGGTCGCACTCAGCGGTCACGTCGCGTACGGCGCATCGAAGGCCGCGCTGGACAACATCACCCGGGTTTCCGCCCTCGAGTTGGGTCCGCACAACATCCGGGTCAACTCGGTGAACCCGACGGTGGTGATGACCCCGATGTCGGCACCCTACTGGGCCCGGCCGGAGATCCGAGATCCGTTCCTGGCCCAGATGCCTCTTGGTCGCTGGGCCACCGAGGACGAGATCGCTGCGCCCATCGTCTTCCTCCTCAGTGACGCTGCGTCCATGATCACCGGGGTCAGCCTGCCCGTCGACGGTGGATACACCTGCGCCTGACGGCCGCGTACTCCATCGGTCGAGAACTGGCGATCATCGAGCCTGGAGTCGGAAGATCCGCGCGCCGTTGTCGCCGGTGGGGTTGTTGATCTCGAGGCGCGCGGTGTCGGCGTGCCACGTCGTCGTCCAGGCGGTCAGTCCGGCCGGAAACACCTGGCGCACCTCGTACCGGGCCGACAGCGGGATCTCGATGGATGGCTGGGCTTCGGACAGCCGGTTCAGGTGTCCCGACAGGTAGAGCCGGCCACGAGAGTGAAGGCGATCTGCTCATCGCTCATTCTCCGGCTGCGGGTAGGCCCAGTTCGCGGCCTGTTCGGGCAGCGTCAGGACGGGTGCGGCAGCGGCGATCGGCGGGTACTTCAGATAGTCCTGCTGATCGGAGGTCGACTGCAGTTGCAGCCGGGACAACAGCGCGAAATCGGAGCGCATGGCACCAGAGCCGCAGTTCTCCCAGACGAGATCCGGATGGCGATCAAGAAGTCCGTCCAACCAGGCCAGGTGAGCGCGGTTGTGGCGAAGGAGGCCGTCCCCGACGCTGTCGGCATCACGGTCGGTGCCGGCGCCCGGATTGATGTTGTAGTCCAGCTTGAAATAGCCGATCCCGTGCTCGTCGATGAGCCGTTCGACGACCGCGTCGAGATGGGCCACGGCCTCGGGACGGCGAAGGTCGAGGTGAAAGCGGCCGTGCTCGACAATCCGCTGCTTCCCGCGCTGCAGGAAGGCCGCGGCGGGCAACCGGTCGACGACGGGACTGTTCACCCAGCCGCCCACTGGCCAAGGTGTGGCCCTCGCCGACTGTCAATACCTCGACGAGAAGCCGGCCCGGCGGCAACGTCACGCTTACCGGACCTGCCGTCAGCCCGGCCAGACGCGGCGGAGCGTCGGCGCCCCACTCGATCTCGACGGTGAGCACATCGTGCCCCCAGCGCATGCGCTCGGCCATCGATCCACTCCCGTCGAGGGTTCACACCCTTTCACGCCCGCTCGAGGGAGAGATCCGGATGGCCGACGCGGCCGCGCTGACGGGGCATGTCCGAGTCCGGCTTTCACGCCATTTCCGCCGTACTCATCAACCAACACCCCGAGCAGGGCTGATACCGAGCGGGGAGGCACGCGCTCAGGAACCGTCGCGGAGGTCGGCGAGCCGCTGAGGGCTGAAGCTGAGGTGATCGAAGGTGACGGTGCAACCGTCTCCGGTGGGCGATTGGGCCTCCAAGCCGAGCCGGTGGTCGGCCACCGCGTCCCCGAGGCTGAAGACGCGCACGAGCGTCCACGTCGCGTTGTCGATGGAGGCGTGGAACGCGTAGACCCGGTCGATCCGCGAGACCCGGAACCACACCGACCGCTCGGGGACCACGAAGGCGTTGGCGTCGTCGGAGACCTCGCGGGTGACCACGGAGACGACCATCGGCTCCCCGGCGGGAGAAAACTCGAAGCAGAACTTGGCCCAGTGCTGCTCGTCGATCCACACCAGGAGCACGCCGGCGTCGAACTGATTCCGGAAGTCGACGGCGACGTGGGCGCAGAACTGGAAGTCCCCGTCGGGCGGGGTGCCGAGCAGTGTCGCCGCATTGAGCATCGACTCGGCGTCAGTGGCGTCCGCACCTCCGGGACTGACGTAGAGATCGGTGTGCCCGGGAGCGGTCGCGACCACCGCATCGCGGCTCTCGTCGCGCCGCCAGAGTCCTGGGTGCGACGGGGTGACGGCAAAGGGCAGTTCGGGCACAGCCAGTAGGGCACTCATCCTCGAGACTCCTCGTTTATGGGTCGATCGGTTCCAACCGAACCACCATCATCGGGGGAACCGCTGTCGCCCTACGCTGCGTTTCACGGCCGCCACCCGCCGAGCCGCGAACGCCTGGAGGTTTCCGTGTCGCAGAACCCGCCGTCTTGAGTCGCTCGACGACTCGACGGGTCGAGCGATTGCGGCCGCCTTCGGCCTCCCCCCGCTCGGTCGAGAGAAACCGGAGCCCCCGCCCCATGACCTGGTCCTCCGGAAGGCATGTCGGCTACTGGAACCGGCAGGCCCCGACGTACGACGCGCGGATGTCCGGCATCGAACGCCGGTTCTTCGCCGACAGCCGGATTTGGGTCTGCGGCCGGGCCCACGGCGCCGCCCTGGAGATCGGCATCGGCACCGGTGCCAATCTGGACCACTATCCCCCCGACTGTGAGCTGACCGGCATCGACTGGAGCTCGGCGATGCTCGACATCGCGCGCCGTCGAGCGGATCGGATCCGACGGCCGGTCACGCTTCAGCACGGTGACGCGGCGGCTCTCCCGTTCCCGGCTGAGTCGTTCGACACGGTCGTCGCCACCTTCGCCCTGTGCTGCATTCCTGATGAACGGGCTGCCCTGGTCGAGGCCCTACGGGTCCTGCGCCCCGGCGGGAGTCTGTTGCTGGTCGACCACGTCCGCGCATCCTGCTGGCCGTTGCGCGTCCTGCAGCAGCTGGCCGAGTTGATCACCGTCCCCCTCCAGGGCGAGCGCTACACCCGCCGACCCATCGCCACCCTGCGGGAGCTCGGCGTCACCGCCGACGAGCGCGATCGGCTGAGGATGGGCGTCATCGAACGGGTCCACGCCCGCAAACCATCCTGATTCGAGCCGGCCGGAGTGGGCAGGCTGAAGCGAGGGGGCGCAGGTGTCACTGCCGCCGGCCGCACAGCCGCAGGCGTCGTCGTCGACGACTGGGTGAGATGCTGCCGCCGGGCGGCAACAGGTCTCACCGCGCCAAGCCTGGCGGCCTTCCTTGATAGCGATCCCGGCAATGACCAGGGCGGCGATCGAGTCGGCCGATGACCAACCGAACAGCCAGTTCAGGCCGAGACCGATGAGCAGCACGGCCGACAGATAGGTGCAGAGCAGGGTCTGGCGGGAATCGGCGACCGCCGAGCGCGAGCCCAATTCACGGCCGGCCCGTCGCTGCGCCCAGGACAGGATGGGCATCACGGCCAGACTGACCGCGGCCAGGACGAGCCCGACGGTGGAGTGTTCGGCTTCGGCACCGCCGAGCAGCGCCCGCAGCGCATTGGCCGTGACGAAGGCGGCGAGCGCGAAGAACGAGCAGGCGATCACCTTCAATGCGACTCGCTCCCGGGCCTCGGGGTCGCGACCGGCGAACTGCCAGGCGACGGCAGCGGCCGAGGACACCTCGATGATCGAATCGAGGCCGAAGCCGATGAGCGCACTGGAAGACGCTCGGGTGCCCGCGGCCAGTGCGACCACCGCCTCGATCACGTTGTAGGTGATCGTCGCGGTCACGAACAACCGGATCCGTCGGGTGAGCACGTCCCGGCGAGCTGGAGACGGCTCCAGCGAAAGGGTCGTCATGCCGGTGCCGTCGCGGTCGCCTCGGCCGGCTCGATCACCTCCGTCGAGGTGTCCGTGTCCTGGGCTCCGCCACAGCACTCGGGGTCGACCACCAGAACCAGGCTGATCAGATCTTCCAGGGCGTGGCCGATCCGAGCGTCGGCCAGCTCGTAGCGGGACCGGCGACCTTCCGGAATCGCCACCACCAGCCCACAGCCGCGCAGACAGGCCAGGTGGTTCGACATCGCCTGCCGGGTCACGCCAGCCAGGCTGGCGAGATCGGCGGGATAGGCGGATCGCTCCCGCAGCGCCAACAGCACCCGGGTCCGGGTCCGATCGGACAGAGCGTGCCCGAACCGGGAGAGTGCATCGCTCGAAGACGAAATCTGCATAGCGCGATGATACACAGACGGCTGTATTCAGCGGATGTTGAACTGTCGATCAAGCGCGGCCTAGGGAGGCCTAGGGAGGCCTAGGGAAGGTAGTAGGTCGGGTTCGGGACCTTCACCGAGCGGTCGGCGTAGCCGCCGATCAGATCACTGAATTGATCGCCGAAGTTGGCGACCACGTCATAGCCGAGGTCGTCGACGACATGCTTGCGGGTCAGCGACTTGTACTCGATGGTCGTGCAGACGCCATCGGCGCACGGGGTGCCGGCCAACCACGGACGCCCGGTCGGGACCGTGCCGCTCTTCCACTTGGTGAAGTACAGCTGGTCAGTGAAGCCCTGATAGCCCACCTTGGCCAGGTTGCCGAGCGTGGCCGCCTTCTGGGTGTCGTTGCGGCCGGTCAGCCCGACCACGGTGCAACCGGCGGCCTGGACCGCGTCGACCAGGTCGACCATCCCCGGCGTGGCCGGGAACTTCTGCGGTTGCACCCAGTCGCGGTCCTGGACGACCGGGTCGAAGTTGAACTTCATCGCCGCGTCCTCCATGTCGTAGGTCCACAGGGTGGTGTCGTCCGCATCCAGCACCACCGCCGGCTTGTTCCCCCGGGCCTTGGCTCGCTGGCACGCCCGGCTCACCCGGGTCGTCTCGCGGGCCGTCTTGGCCTTCAGCTCGTCGATGTACGGGGAGTTGGTCTTGTTCGCGATGCCGGCCGTCGCGTTGTAGTAGGTCCGGATCGTCGACTTCACGATGTCAATGTTGGGGACACCCTCACCGTCCGCCATCTTCCCGCTCGTGCCGTCCGGCTTCATGGTGAAGTGGGTCCGCGGGGCGTAGCGCCGGTCGGCCGGGGTGCCGTCGAGATCGGGACTGGGCAGGAAGTACGTCGGGTTGGGCAGTTTCAGGACGTGGTCGGCGTACCCGCCCTGGAGGTCGGACCATTGGTCACCGACGTTCAGGACGATGTCGTAGCCCAGCTTCTCGATGTGCTTGCGGGTGCCGGACTTGTACTCGACCGTCGTGCAACGGCCGTCCTCGCAGGGCGTCCCGGCGAACCAGGTCCGGTCCGGATCGGCGGTGGTGGGCGTCGTCCCGCTCACCCACTTGGTGAAGAAGGTGGCCGGGCCGAAGGGCTGATAGCCGACCTTCTTCAAATTGGCCAGCGTGGCGACCTTCTGCTCGTCGTTGCGGCCGGTCAGGCCGAAGACGGCGAACCCGAGCCGCTGGGCCGCGTTGACGAAGTCGACCATGCCGGGCGTGGCCGGGAAGCGCTGGTCCTGCACGTAGACGTCTTGGAGCGCGAAGTCGAAGTTGAACTTCATCCCCGCGTCCTCCATGTCGTAGGTCCACAGCGTCGTGTCGTCGGCATCGAAGACGATCGCCGGTTTCTGGTGCTTGTTCTCGAGGCCGGCCTTGGACCGCTCCGCCTTGGCGACCTTCCTCAGGTAACGCCAGGGTGTGTCGGTGATCTGCTCCAACTCGTCGATGTAGGGCGAGTTGGCCTTGTCCGCAATGCCACCGGTGGCGTTGTAGTAGGTGCGGATCGTCGATTTCACGCTGTCGATATTCGGGATACCCGCACCGCCCTCGGTCCTGCCGCTCGAACCGTCCGGTTTCATCGTGAAGTGGGTGCGCGGTGCCAGCCGCACCTGCTGGCTCGGAGCGCCGGTGTGCGCACTGGCCGGGCTCGCGGTGAGCGTCCCCGCGACGAGCGTGGTGGCGGTGGCCAGCGCAACGGCGCCGACGCGGAGGGCAAGTCCGGACATCGATCAGCTCCCGAGGTTTGAGATCGCAACTTCTGCAACCTAACCCCGGGACCGGACCATTCGGAAGGGCGGTCCCGAGCTGTGCCGGCCCTGATTGACGATGCCCAACTCCACGGATGTGTCCCGATCGGCCGGCGGGAGTCCCGATCGGGCGGGTTTTCAGCCGATCGGGACACATCCGTGGAGTCGGGCTACTCCAACCCACTGACGCGCGCTCATCCCGACCAGCTCGGCGGCATCGCGGACGCTGATCGTCGGCGGCGGGCCAGCCGAAGGCTCAACCTCCCGGACAGTGCGTGTCGCCGCCGCTGTACTCCTGACAGACCGACCGCGTCGACGCCGGTTCCGGCGCGGGTCGCACCGCGTCGGCCAGTTGATCGGTCAGCCCGGAGAAGCCGGCCACGAGCGCAGCGAAAACCAGACCGACGATCAGCATTCCGCCGAACAGCCAGGCGCTCGATCGTCGTCCGGCTCGGAGCGCGATCGCCAGTCCGACCACCGGAGCGCCGGCCGCCACCAGGCAGGTCGCGATCGACAGCTGTTTGGACACCCGGACGTCGGCCGCGGTCGGCGGAGTGCCGCCGGCCAGATAGAAGGTGAGCGCGAAAGCCTGGCCGGCCAGAGCCAGCGCCAGGATCGGCGCCACCAGGGCCAGGACGTGGATGGCCACCGCGGCAAACCGGCTGAACCGATCAGGCCGAATGACGACTGCGGATGCGGAGGAGGACACCCCTCAGACGCTAGATCCAGCCCGGGTCGGTCACATCAGTCCGAAGAGGGGTTCTGTCCTCCACCCCCAGTCGGAGACGGGGCTCGATTTGATCCTCGCCGATGGGGATTCTTCGTAGTCCGGTCAAGCTAAGCTCGTGATGTCAGATAATCACCCGGAAAGGAATATGCGTGGCACAGAAAACCATCATCAAAACGTATGACGATCTCGACGGCACCGAGATCACCGAGAGCGGCCAGACGGTGACATTCGCGCTTCGCGATGTGACTTACGAGATCGACCTGAGTCAGACCAACATCGAGAAGTTGGGCGCTGCGCTCGGCCCCTTCGTCGAGAAGGCTCGCCGGGTCGGTAGCCGCCGGCCGAGCTTAACGACGTCAACGCCTATCGCGGTCGACAACACGGCAGTCCGCAAATGGGCCGCATCCAATGGCATTGAATTGTCCGCTCGCGGGCGGATTCCCGCGGAGGTCATCGGGAAGTACCGAAGTGCCGGAAACTAGCTGACCAGGTATGGGACCGGATCAGTTGCACCAACTAGCGGCAGCCCCGGCCACCGGGCTGGTCGCCTCTCCCGACTGGGTGTCGACGAATACCGTCTTCGTGTCGACGAAGCCGGGCAAATTCGGATACCCGTCGGGAATCGCGTCCTTCGCCACAACCTGGACCGCGAGATATTGACCGTTGGGGGCCAGGCAGATCGTGGGGATCGACCCGCCAGCCGGCGGGATGTAGAGCGGGCTGATCGTCTTGTCGGTGACGAAGACCGAGCGGTACGAGATCTGATCCGACTGATAGTTCAGTTCCAGTCCGACATAGCGGCCCTCACCGGCGACGGGAAAGAGCTTGGTCAGCCGCCTGGTCTTGGTCCGCAGCAGGGGCGGGATTCGCTCGGTCTGGCCGGTCACCAGATCGACCGTGACGTATTTGCCCTGATCCTCGAAGAGCGCCGTGGTCGAGTTGTGGATGAAGCCGAGCAGGATGAGGTGCGCGCCGAGTGAACGGGCAGCGTTGCGGTTGAACGGGTCGATGAGATAGAAGGTGGCGTCTTCGACCTGGGCGATCACCGAGGTCGTGCCGGGCACGAACGCCCAGTCCTGCGGCTCGAGGGGCTTCCCGTCGAAGCCCAGGACCCCGGTGAGCTTCCGGGGGTCTGCGGGGTCGTAGATCTGCAGTTGCGTCTGGCTTGTCGCCCCGGCGCCCCGAGGGGAAACGACGAAACCGAACATCCCCCCGACCGACGCCGACTGCAGTTGGCTGATGTAGGCATCCCCGGCCACGATCCGTGGAGAGCCCGGGTCATCCATCGCCCGGATCGTCAGGGTGCCAGTCCCGTCGGCGTCGTTGACGATGGTCGCCAGGGAGTTCCCGGCCACCGCGTACTCCTGGATGCGCGTCGCTCGCTCCACGACCTCGTCGGATCCTCCGACCACGGACCGGACGATCTCATCGGCCGCTTGAGGGCCGGTGCCGGGTGCCGCGCGGCGCAGCAGGTAGACCTGCGGATCGGGCGTTCGGAAGGTGTGGGTGAGGACCGAGCGGGCTCCGGTGGCCGCGCTGGTGACCCGAATCGCCACGTCATAGGACGTGGCGTAGCGCAATGCGGTCTCGAACCGTACGGTCAGCGCGCCGCGTTCGCTGGTCAGCCGCACCGGCATCTCGGGAAGGACCGAGATCGACCCCGGCGTGACCTCGTCGATCGGCTGGTCGATGTGCATGATCAGCCGCTGCCCGCCGCGCTCCACGGTCTGGGCGACATTGAGCTCGACCCTGAGCAGCCGAGGCCCCTGGACGGCGTTGCCCAGGGTCAAACCAGCGAATCCCACGATCAAGACCACGATCGTCACCGTCACCCGCAACCGAAATCGGCCGGTTCGTTCTCCGGTCTCAGAAGACATAGGGCTCGGCGGGCTCGTCGATCTTGGCAACGTCTTCAGGGACGACCACGGTGTCGGCCCGGCTGTTCTGATCCGGATTCTCACCGAAGGTGCCCTTGACGGCAACCCATTCGGTCGCGCGAAGTTCCTTCCGCCAACCCGGGCGAGCCACCGGGACGCCGACCGGCTGGGCATCGACCGCGCAGCACGTCATCATCAGCCGAACCAGATAGAAGGTGTCGTCCTCGCCCCGATCGAGGACGTATCCCGACAGCGCGACATGTTGGCCCGTCACCGCTCCCGCGCCACCCTCGCGCAGCAGTGCAGCCCAGTCCTTGACCGTGAAGGTGGCCGGGTCGGCCCCCGCCAGCACCGGGCCGCCGCCGGACTCGATTCCCTGCGAAGATGTCACCAGGTCACGGTTCCCACGGATCCGCGCGCTCAAGGTCGCCGGCGGGATGACGAGCATGGCGAGCACCGCACAGACCAGAAGCACGACGCGAGACGCACTGAGCAAGCGGTCCGGAAGTCGCTGCGAGGCTTCGGCGACGTGATCGACGGCCCCGGCGGCGTGATCGTGACCCGACGGTCGGCCTGTGGCGATCGACGCGACGATGATCACGAGGGCGAGCCCGGCCAGACTGACGGTGAAGATCGTGTAGCGAGGGTGGATGTAGAAGTCCAGCTTGCCGATCGCGGCCAGCCAGATGGTGGCGACGGCGCCGACCAGGATCAGCATGGCCCCAACCCAACGACGGAGCAAATTGTCAAAGGGCAAAATTCACCGCCAGTCCGAGCACGGCCGTCGACAGCACCGCCAGCGTGGTCAAGATCATCAGCGTACGAGCGGTGAAGGTCGTCCGCAGCAGCACGAGCATCTTGATGTCGATCATCGGTCCGAGTACGAGGAAAGCGACGATCGCCCCGGGGGTGAAGGTGGATCCGAACGAGAGGATGAAGAAGGCGTCGACGGTCGAGCAGATGGCAATCACAAATGCGAGACCCATCAGAGCCAGCACTGACCACCACGGATTCTGACCGAGGGTCAGCAGCAGGTCCCTGGCGACCACGGCCTGGATCAGCCCGGCCACACCGGCCCCGACGAACAAGGCCGGCAGCATCGAGCTCGACTCCGCCACGAACATCCGCAACGCCTGAGCCGGTTTGTCGGCCGGCTCGGCCTGATCATGGACCGAGCACGCGTCCTGGAAGCGCTCGGTCAACAACGTTTCCGGGCTCCGGTGCTGGCTGAACAACCAGCCGATCAGATTGGCGATCAAGAATCCGCCGACCACCCGCCAGACCAGGATGCCGTCGGAGAAGCCGAAGGCCTGATAGGTGACGATGATCGTGATCGGATTCAGGATGGGTGCGGCGAGGAGGAAGGTCATCGCGTCGGCCACAGGTATGCCCCGGGTGACCAATCCGCGGGCGAGCGGGACGTTTCCGCACTCGCAGACCGGTAGCAACACCCCCAGGAACGACAAGGCGGCCCGCCGAAGCATGGGATTTCGCGGCAGGATCCGCAGCAGCAACCATTCCGGCAGCCAGAGCTGGACGGCCACGGACAAACCGATGCCCAGCACCACGAACGGCAATGACTCGATGATCACGCTGAGGGCCAGGGTGAGCGCGTCCTGCAGAGCATCGGCCAGCTGGATCTCGGCGGGAGCGGTCAGGCGGAGCGCGAAGAGCACCCCGACGACGGTCAGCGCGCCGAGCAGTCGCCTCGGTCCGAGGCGGAGCCCCGAGGCGGCCGGCGCGCGATCAGCCGTCCGCTGCTCCTTGATGACCCCACTCTCCACAGCGTCAGGTTAGTGGCCACCGCGTCCGCAATGTGGCCGTCTTGCCGGCCCGATCCAGAGGCCTCTACCTCTCGCTCAGCCCCGCTCGGTGTTCATCGGCTCCGCGAGCATCGCCGGCGCAGAAAGTGCTCAGTCGACTCGATCTGTCCATTCCCGGCCATCCCAATACCGCAACCGGTAGCGCTCTCCGGCGAGCGGGTCGCGATACCAACCCGACGAGGCGATGCCGACCCCGTCTCGAGCCGCCGGGGGCGGGCCGATGATCCTCTTGTCAGCCTCGGGCTCCGCGGCGTGCTGGTCGATGACGGGCAACTCTGCCGGGGGCGCTTCCTGGTCGACGTCGGAGGTCAGCCTGATCAAGCCCACATCGGCCCAGGACACGAACACCTTCTGACCCGTCAGCTGATCGATTTCCAGACTGATGTTCTCGCGAAGGTTTTTGATGGCGTAAATGTTCCACGCATGGAGGGCGCCCGCTATCTCA
Source organism: uncultured Actinomycetota bacterium (assembly GCA_963731295.1). Classification (GTDB taxonomy): domain Bacteria; phylum Actinomycetota; class Actinomycetes; order Propionibacteriales; family Propionibacteriaceae; genus Microlunatus. The sequence continues at coordinate 344,126 of CAVSUP010000001.1, read as the reverse complement.
TACGTCCGGCCCTCGTACTCGAATTCGACGGTCACGGCCACCGGGATAACTCCTTCAACTTGCGACGTCGCCGGGTGCCCTGAGCGGGTCGAGGGGCGAGATCAACTTTGCCTGCGTGGTCGGTGCTTCGACCGACGCAGGTCGGCCGACAAACTCCGGGCTTATTTCCGGCCGAGCTTGCGCTTGACCGCGGCCGCCGCCCGTCTGGCGCCATGAATGATCGATCGGAACGGAGCGCGCTCGGAGGAGAGTGCATCGATAGCCCGTTGGACCGGGCCATGGCCGATGGTGAAGCCCATGTCAGAGCTCGGCGCTGCTTGTTCCAGCATTGGTCAGCACGGAATTCAGCGTAGCGGCTGATCTCACCCCTCGGGCCGGTGCCGATACATTGTTGAGCCCAGCGGACCGTGAATTCGGGAGAGCCATGACGCAGACCGACCCCTCGTACGACCTCGCGCAGCCGGCCGGTCCTGACGCGGCTGGTCGGTCCGGTGGGCTGCACGGACGCGGGGTCTGGTGCACCGACGCGAGCCCCGCCATGGTGACCACCTTGGCCGGAGCCGGCTTCGACTGGATCTGCGTCGACCTGCAGCACGGCCGCTACGGCCGGGCCGAGCTCATCGACATCGCTCGCGGGCTGAGCGCCGGCAGCGCTCCCCTGGTTGTTCGCGTCCCGTCGGTGGAGTTCACCGGCATCGGGATCGCCCTGGACGTCGGGGCCGCGGCCATCATCGTGCCCCAGATCGACACGGCGGAGCAGGCGGCCCAGGCCGTGGCGGCCGTGTTCTACCCGCCGCGAGGCCGGCGCAGTTTCGGGCAACTGCAGCCCAGTTGGGGTGCGGCGCTGGTCGCCCCAGCCGACGCCAACGAGCACACCACCTGCGCGGTGATGATCGAATCCGCCACCGCACTGGCCAACGTCGACGAGATCGCCGCGGTGCCGGGCATCGACATGCTGTTCGTCGGACCGTTCGACCTCACGCTGACGCTGGGCAGCAGCATCGACGTCGAGCTCGACGACACCTCCGACGAGTCCGCTATCAGTCGCATTCTGCGCGCGGCCGAAGCCAACCAGCTGAGCGTCGGCGCCTTCGGCGGCAACCCGGCCACGGCCCGCCGCTTCAATGAGCGCGGTATCCCCTGCACCGCCGCGGCCACCGACGGTTGGATCGTCAGCCAGGGCGTTGCGGCCGCGCTGTCCTGACCGCTGGCCGAGCGCGCTCGGTCAGCGGATCCCGCTGCGGGCGAATCCTTGCACGAAATAGCGCTGGAAGATCAGGAACAGAACGACCATCGGCGTCACGTTGAGCAATGCGAAGGCCATGGTGCCGCCGTAGTCCGAGCCGAACTGACCCTGCAGGAAGAGCAGCCCGATCGGCAGCGTGTAGAGCTCGTTCTCCTTCAGGGCGATCAGCGGCCAGGCGAAGTCGTTCCAGGTCTGCAGCAGGCTCATGAAGAACAGCACGGCGAGCAACGGTCTCGAGAGCGGCAGGACGATCCGGGTGAAGACCCTGAAATGGCCGGCGCCATCGATGCGCGCGGCCTCGATGAGGTCTCGTGGGATGGCGAGGATGAACTGCCGGGCCAGGAACACCCCGAACGCCGACGACGCGGTGGGCAGGATGACCGCCCAGTAACTCCCGTACAGCCCGAGCACGGTGACGAGCTTGAACAGCGAAACCATGATCACCTGAACGGGCAGCATCAGGGTCGACAACGCGACCAGGAACAGCGCGTTCGAGCCCCGGAACCGCAGTTGGGCAAACGCGTAACCGGCCATCAGGTTGACCGCGACCGTGAGCAGCGACACCGAGACCGCGATGGCCACCGAGTTCCCGAACCAGGTCAGGACAGGGAAGGCCGACAGCACCCGACGGAAGTTCTCCAGCGTGAGGGTACGCGGCCACAGTCGCAGGTCGCCGCCGAGCAGTTCGGCCCGGCTCGAGAACGCCACCACGACCATCCAGTACAGCGGGAACAGCACGACGACGGAGATGACGAGCGCCAGGACCAGTCGAAGAATCAGCCAGCGTCGACGCGGTCGGCGCGGCCGACGCACGGGCCGGAGGTCGGGGTTCGGGCGCCCGGACCGAGCGACCGTAGGAGTCGCTCTGGACCCGGTCAGCTGCTCGGTCATTCGACGAGATCCCGGGTCCGGCTGATGCGCCACTGCACGGCGGTGAAGACCAAGGTCACCAGCAGCAGCACGATGCCGATGGCGGCCGCGTACCCCTGGTCCCGCACCACGAAGCCGTTGTCGTACGCGTAGGTGACCAGCACCGAAGTGGCGTTCTGCGGGCCGCCACCGGTCAGCACGAAGACGATGTCGAAGACCTGGAACGAATAGATCACGTTCATGATCAACAGGAAGAACGACGACGGCCCGACCAGCGGCACGGTGACATACCGGAACAGGTGCCAGCCGTTCGCGCCGTCGAGCCGGCCCGCCTCGTACAACGCCGGGCTGATGCCCTGCAACGCAGCGAGGTAGATGAGCATGTTGAAGCCGACCCGCCACCACAGCGTCACCAGGACCACCGAGGCGAAGGCGGCGACACTGCCGGACTGCCACGGCACGGCGGGCAGCCCGACGAACCGCAACAACTTGTCGAACACGCCGCTGTTCTGGTCGAAGACCAGCAATCCGACGAGCGCCGTGGCCACCCCCGAGATCGCCATCGGCAGGATGAGGATCGAGCGGAACACGCCCCGCGCCGGCAGCAGCGAGTTGAGCAGCACCGCCGCCCCGAGTCCGAGTGCCATGGACAGCGGAGTGACGATCAGGGTGAACAGCGCGGTGTTGGCGGTAGACCGCCAGAACAGCGGATCCGCCGCCAGGCGGACGTAGTTGTCGAGGCCGACGAAGATCCCGTCACCGAAGCCGTCGGTCTTCTGCAAGCTGATCATCATCGCCCACGCCAGCGGCAGCAGCACGAAGGTCCCGAGCAGCACCAGGTTGGGGGTGACGAACGCGTACGCCGCCAAAGACTCCCCCCGGATGTGACGTCGGCTCACTGCTTGGTCGCCGCTGCGATCCCCTCGGCGATGCCGGCGAGGGTGCGGCCAGTGCTCTGGTCGCCGACGAAGGCCTGCTCCAGTTGGTCCTTGAGCACTGTAATGATCTTGGCCATGGCCGGCGAGGCCACCTGGCCGGAGTCACTCGGCTGGACCGTCGTCGCCTGGCCGATGAAGACCGGCGAAAGCTCAGGCCGTACGGCGAAGTCGATCCCGTTGGCCACCAGATCACGTCGGGTCGGCAGCAGTGAAGCGCCGGCGCAGAAGTCGCGCATCGACGCCTCCTCAGTCATGAAGTCGAGGAAGGAGGCGGCCAGCTCCGGCTTGGTCGTCTTGGCCGTCGCCACCAGGGCGTTGCCGCCGAAGTCGCCGCCGCCCCGCTCCTTCCGCGGGGAGAACGTGGCGCCCCACTCGAAGTCGAGCGTCGAACTGGCGTCGGGGATGAGGAAGGCCCCGCCGAAGGTCATCGCCGCGGTCTGGGAGTACCAGATATCGGCCGCGTACGTGGTCGACTTCACTGAGCTGTTCGGCGGAACGAGGTTGCGGGGGAAGAAGCTCTGGGTGAAGTCCACCGCGGCCTCCCCGGCCGTCGAGTCGATCGCCGGTGCGATCAGGTCCTCCGCCAGGAACCGGCCGCCGGCCTGGAACAGCCAGCTCAGCCAACGGGTGACGCCGTTGCCCTGCCAGTTGTAGACGAACGGGTACTTGCTGCTCGGCAGTGATCGGCGGAGGGTCTCGGCGACCTTCTCGAACTCAGGCCAGGTCCACGCGTCACCGACCGAGGTGGGCACGGATTTAATGCCGGCCGTGTCCAGCGCGTCCTTGTTGTACAAGATCACCGACGTGTCGGTGTGGTGCGGGACGCCGACCGGTCGGCCCTGGTTCTGCACGGCCGCCCAGGCGGCCGGGGTGAACCGATCCCCGAAGTCCCCGGGGACGTGGGCGCTCAGATCGAGCAACTGCCCGCGACCGGCGTACGCCCCCAACGTGTAGTACGGCACCCGGAAGACGTCGGGCGGATTTCCTGCCTGCAACTGGGCGTCGATGTTGGTGAACATCTGCTCGTAGGGCACCGCATTCAGGGTCACCTTCGCCCCGGCGTTCGCTGCTTCGAACTCCGCGATCGTCTTGCGAAAGCCGGCCAGCTCGCTGTCGGTCCCCCAGGTCGTAAAGGTGAGGGTGTCACTGTCGACCTTGGTGCCCGACTTCACCGCGAAGCCGCAGCCGGCCGCCACCAGTGGGGCGGTCAGCGCCGCAGTCGCGCCCAGGAAACGACGTCTACTGAATTCCATGACTGTGTTCTCCGCTTCTGTAGTGAGCCGATCGGCGACGTGGGGCTGACCGCAGTCGTCACGTGATGAGACGTCGCAGGCAGCGCCAGCGCATGTATTCAGCCGATGTTGGTCGTCCAGATGCGCGGCGGCGGTTTCGAGCCTCGCGGTGACCGATCCGACCGGACTCTCCGCCGGGAACAGGTGGCGGGTCCACGGTCCACTGTCCAAGGGCGGACACGACCCAGGGACCCAACGGTTTGCGGCCGGACAGAAAAACCCACGGTCTTGCCTGCTCGGGGGTTCAGGTAAGACCGCGGGTTCGATACGTACGGTACAGGGTCCGGACCGGCCTTCTCAACTGTTCGCGTGTCCACTTGCGGACATGACCAAAAGTGGACGCCACGGCCGTTCGCTCTTGTTCAGTCCTTACTCACAGTCATACGGTTGAAATCTAGCTCGACTGTAGGGAAGTCGCGACGATCGGGGGATCGAGAAGCCACCCTCAGCGGAGTGAGGCTGGACCGGAGACCAGAGGTCTTTCGGTCCAGCTGTCAGTTGGGGTCCGACGATCGTTTGGTTCCGATGCGTTCCTTGCCCTGAGCCAGTTTCCCTGCCCTGAGCCTGAGCCTGTCGAAGGGCCGCTCCCTGAGCCTGTCGAAGGGCCGCTCCCTGAGCCTGTCGAAGGGCCGCTCCCTGAGCCTGTCGAAGGGCTCAGACTTTCGCGCCGGCGGGGACGCTGAACCCCTTGACGATCAGCCAGATGCCGATGAAGACCTCCCAGAGTCCGCCCGGGAGAGCGTTGATCGAGTTGAGCGGGAAACCCAGGATCTCCAGGACCGATCCGACCAACAGGATGGCGTAGCCGGCGAGGCCCCAGATGGCGAGAGCGCGCGGGATCAGCTTCGCGCGGAAGAACGCAGAGCACAGGATGAGACCGGCCACCCCGACCGCAGTCATACCGAACTCGTACGCGTAGAGGTTGGCTTCGGTCAGCACGCCACTGAGTGCTTGAAGGGCGGAGCGGTCGGCGGAGCCGGCTTTCAGATACTCCTGGCCGAGCGGGATCTGCATGACGATGAGGAGGGTCATCACGGCGATGAAGACGGCATCGACGATCCGGGCGGCGAGGTAGCCAACCGCGACCCGCTCACCGGCGCGGCGCTTGAGGATCGGAAACATCAAGACACCGTGGGCGCCGTCGCCGACCACGGTGGCCAGCCAGAACACTGCGGCAGCTGCGAGCACCATGCTCTTCGCAGCGATCGTCGACAGGTGGTCGGGCGAGGTCAGGATGGACTGGATGAGGACGTTGCCGCCGATGCCGATCACCATGCCCGCGAGGTAGATCCCGCCGATGACCCGCGCGGTCCGGCGGTCCGACTCGGCATCACTGCTCGTGAGTGGGTTCGGCAGCACGGGGTCCCCCGGCCCCGAAAGAGGGCGGATCGGACCGTTGCGTTCGGTGGCTGGCGGTGGGCTGGACAGGTCGAGAGAGGTGGACATAGTGGGACTTCTTCCAACTGGCGACGGTGGGCCGGCTGCCCGACCGTACTTAGTACGTACTGTACCGTACTATGTACGTTTGCGCTAGAGTGAACCCACGATGCCGAGAGCCAAGACGATCCAGAGCCCCGACCACCGGCGCGAGCCCCTGACTCACGAGCGGTTGTTGGCCGGCGCGCTCGAGGTTGCTGATGCGGGCGGGGCGGGGACGCTCACGATCCGCTCGCTCGCCCAGCACCTCGGCGTCAAGCCCATGGCCATCTATCACCACGTCGCCAACAAGAGCGAGATCCTCGACGGCATTCTCGACCTCGTTTTCGGCGAGATCGAGCTGCCGTCGTCGACGGCGCCTGGCGAACGGAGCTGGAGCGACAGGCGGGCTCCGCCCGTCAGGTACTTCGCCGGCACCCGTGGGCGATTCCCCTGCTCCAGTCGGGAACCGCGCCGGGGCCGGCCACCCTGCGCCACCACAACGCCATCATCGGCGTGCTCCGCGAAGCCGGCTTCTCCGTGTCGATGACCGCCCACGCGTACGCTCTGCTCGACAGCTACATCTACGGCTTCGCGCTCTCGGAAACCTCGCTGCCGATCAACGGACCCGAGTCTGTCGCCGAGGTAGCCGCGGCGATGAGGCAGCAGCACCCGCTCGACGACTACCCCTACCTGGCCGAATTTTCGAGCGAACACATCATGCAGCCGGACTACGACTTCGGCCGCGAGTTCGAGTTCGGCCTCGAAGTGATCCTGGACGGCCTCGGTCGGTCGCGACCAATGGGTCGATTCAGTCCCGGTACGTTGGCTCAGTGATCGAGGACCCCGAGACCCGCCGGCAACTCGCCAAGCAGGGTCGACTGTGGCTGATGTCGCTGATCTGCGCGGTCGCGGGCACGGTGGCGATCACCCGCACGGGCTCGCTCGCCACCGGCATCCTGGTCTTCGTGATCTGCGTCGCGGTCCTCGGACCTTTGTTGTGGGTCTACGAGCGCCGCAAGCGCCCATCACCACCCTCCTCGTCGTCGCCGCCCTCCTAGAGTGACGACCATGCGGATCATCGTTGTTGGAGCCACGGGTCACGTCGGCAGCTATCTCATCCCGCGGCTGGTCCGCGCCGGTTACGACGTCGTCGCGGCCAGTCGTGGCAGCCGCGAGCCGTACCATCCCGATCCCGCGTGGAGCGACTGCGAACGGATCGTGCTCGACCGCGAGGCCACCGACGCCGACACCACGACGGCGGCCCAGCTCCTTGCCCACCGCCCCGACGTGGTGGTCGACATGGTCTGCTTCACGCCCGAGTCGGCGGCTCAGCTCGTCGACGGACTCCGCGGCCACGGTCGGCCTGCTGGCTCACTGCGGCACCGTCTGGACGCACGGGCTGAGCACGACGCTGCCGATCGGCGAGGACGACCCGCAAGTTCCCCTTCGGCGACTACGGCGTCGGCAAGTACGCCGATCGAGCGGCTACTGCTGGCCGAGACTGCGGCCGGTGGATTGGCCAGCACGGTGATCCACCCCGGCCACATCAGCGGGCCCGGCTGGCCGGTGATCAACCCGGTCGGCAACCTCGACCCGCAGGTCTGGGCGACCATCGCCGCCGGTGACGAACTGCTGCCGCGCCGGGTGACACGTCGGCCACCCTGCACCACGTGCACGCCGATGACGTGGCCCAGCTGTTCCAGCTGGCCGTCGAGCAGCCGGAGCATTCGGTCGGCGAGGCCTTCCACGCCGTGAGCGCCCGGGCCCTGACCGTACGCGGCTACGCCGAAGGCGCGTACGGATGGTGGGGGCACGAGGCCCGGGTGCGCGCAGTCAGCTGGGACGACTACCGCTCCCAGACCGATACCGACCAGGCCGATGCGAGCTGGCAGCACCTGCACCGCAGCCAGGTCTGCTCGATCGAGAAGGGTACGCGAGCGTCTCGGGTACGCCCCGGCGTGGACCTCTCTGGAGGCGGCGCGGGAAGCCGTCACCTGGCTGGCTGAGCACGATGCCGGCCACGACTTTCCCGCTCCGACGTCGGGCGTGCGTCAATCGACTCGCTGAGCCAGCGAGACAGTGCCGGCGCCGCTCAGGCGTGGCAATGCCGCGCGGCGACCGGTCAGGAGTAACAGCAGGTCCATGATCGTGCCGCTGACCTCGGCCCCGCTGCCCACCGCCCAGTCGGCGTCGGTCGCGACGAGCCGGAGGCCGCCAAGTCGTCGTTGGGCGTGGAACATCGCGGGGCGGGCCCAGATCCGGGCGGCCGCGACCGCCACGCCGGCCGGGTCGGATTCGAGTCGTCGATCGAGTGGGATGGCGATGTCCTGACCGTGGACCAAGACGTCGGTCAGCGTTTCGCGCCACGTCACCCCGGCATTGGTCCGGCGTGAGCCGATCATGGCCGAGATCTCGGTGATCAGCTGCTCGGCGGAAGAACGGCCTTGCGCCGAGCCCAGTCCTGAATGGCTCGGTTCATCGGAGCGGGATGGCGGATCAGCTGGCCGAGGGCGTCTCTCAGTCCGAGCTGCTGCAGCGTGAGATGGGCGGTGACGTCGCGTACCGTCCACCCGGCACACAGCGACGGGCGCGACCAGTCGTCGGCCGACAACTCGACCAGCATCGCCACGGTCCGCGCCCGTTGCCGGTCGATCACGGCCCAGGCGGCATCTTCGTTCATGATCATCCCTTTCCACTCATCAGGGCCTCGATCAACTCGATCAACTGCGGGGTCGGGTCGAAATCGGGACGGGGGTACGCCAACTGGTGCAGCACCACGCCGACCAGATAGTTGGCCAGGATCTGCCGGTCGCGCTCGGGATGTTCCGAGCCGACGATTTTCAGCCACCCGGCGGCCCAGCGGTTCACCCCGGCCGCGCCGGTCCGCAGCGACGCCTCCAGCGGCGATGGACGGTGGGCGGATTCGACCAGGATCGCGTACCGGGTGAGCGTCAGCACGCGCTGCGGTCCGGCCGACTCGCAAGCGATCAGGCCGAGCAGTCGGGCCAGTTCCGCGGGGTTGCTCGGGAAGCTCGTCCGAGCCACGGCCTCGAAGTTCGCCCGCTCGCGTTCGACGAACCGCTCGACCACCGCCGCGTAAAGACGGTCGCGGGTCGGAAAATAGTTGGCCGTCGATCCCGTCGGCACTCCAGCCGTCGAATCGACCCGTCGATGCGTGAGCGATCGCACCCCGCCGTTGCCGATCAACTCGATGGCGGCGTCCAGCAGTCGCGTACGACGCTCTGACATAGGGCCACACTACTATCGTTGTATCAGGAACAACAATAGTGATGAACGGTCGCGTGAGGCATGGCCGTGCTGGGTGGGTCGACGTGGATGCGGCCCTCATACGATCGGGGCATGGCGATCGGCAAGGGCGACACCGTCCACTGGAACACCTCTCAGGGCGAGACGACCGGGAAGGCTGTGGAGAAGAAGATCAAAGACTTCACGTTCGACAAGCAGAAGTTCAAGCCCACCGATGACGACCCGTACTGGATCGTCGAATCGACCAAGACGGGCGCGCGCGCCGCCCACAAGGAGTCGGCCCTGCGGAAGACCTGAACGGGCTAGTTCGTCCGAGGCTTGAGCAGCGAGATCAACTCGGACCGCCCGGAATGCCTGGCCCAATCGAGCGGCGTCCCCCGGAACCGGTGATCGCGCAGGTCCGCATCGGCGCCCAACTCCACCAGGGTGCGGGCCACTTCGAGCTTTCCCTCTCCGGCGGCGCGATGCAGGGCGGTTTCCCACTCCTGCTCGAATGGCAGGTCCTGGCGCCCGTAGGCATTGACGTCGAAGCCGAGGCGGACGAGCAAGCGGATCGTTTCCGGCCGGTCCAGCACGGCGGCCCAGAGCACCAGGGATGGTCGCGACCGCTGGATCCGCTCCAGCGCGCCCGGATTCTCCGTGTCGAGCCGGCTGACCTGATCGTCATCCGCGGTCAGCAACGCGGCCAGCAGCACCGACTCCAGGTCAGTCGCGGGGGCGGCGCCGAGATCGACCAACTGTTGGGCGACGGCCGACTCGCCGCACTGCATGGCCAGCTGGACCGGGGTCGGCGGGTCCGCGTCCACGCACGGCACCCCGTCGAGCGGGCTGTCCAGGTCGACGCCATGAGCGGCCAGCAGTTTGATCCGACTCGTCATCGCGTGGGTGATCGCCCAGACCAGCTGGCTACGCACCAGCGCGCGGGCAGCCTCGTCGGCGGCGCCGAGGCCGAAGTGCAGCAGCAACTCCAGGTGATCGTCGGCCGGGGAGAACATCCGGTTGTAGAGGGCCTGTCCGTCGTTGGGGTCGGCCCCGGCTTCGAGCAGGACGGAGGCGAGTTGAACCGCGTGCGGATGGGGCGGTTGACGCTCATTGCCCTGTTCACCGTCGCCGAACAACCCCGCCAGCACCGTGAAGGGCGGCGTCAGACCGTGCCATCGATAGCTGTCGTTCGGATCCGCACCGTGCTCCAGTAAGATCGACAACGAACGGGTGCTGTCGGCGGCGGACGACTCGGGGCGCACCCGCGCGTACGCGAAATACAGCAGCGGCGTCCAGCCCTGTGGTCCTCCGGCCCGGCCGACCGCCGAGGGGTCCGCTGCCAGGTGGCGGGCGATCAACTCGGGATCACTCAGCGCGGCCGCGGCGTACAGACTCACCTCACCCAGATCAGGATGTTCGGATGCCAGCTCACGCGCTCGCCGCCAGCGGTCAGGTCCGTCGTCTGGTTCGTAGCGCAACACCGCAAGGCTGAGGAAGTCGTCGACGAGCTCCGACGATCCCTGGTTGATCATGCTCGGCGCGGCCGGTAGACCGCCACCGACCAGGCGAGATGCCCGGAGTGCACCTGGGCGATCGAGACCGGTTCCAGTTGACTCGCAAGCCGGCGCAGCAGGCGTCGGGTGGACCAGGCGTGCGCGAACACCGAGATGATGATCACTCCTTCGGCCGACAGCGATCGAGCATGGTGGCCGACGGCGGCGAGCTCGCTGCGGTCGTCCTGCTTGGCAGCGGAACCGGGGCCGCGGACATGATCATCACGGCCGCTCGGCTCGCCAGAAGCCGCAGCACCACCGTGGCTCCCGACACGGCGGCCTATTCGAACCGCGCGGCGTCGCCCGCGCCGTAGCGGATGATCTCCGGTTCGCCACTGGAGAAGTCGACCACGGTTGTCGGCTCCTCACCGCAGTCCCCCGAGTCGATCACCGCGTCGACCTGATGTTCGAGGCGCTCCTTGATCTCCCAGCCCTGGGTCATCGGGGCCTCGTCCCCGGGCAGCAGCAGGGTGCTGGTCAGCATGGGCTCGCCGAGCGCGGACAGGAGGGCCTGGGCGACCGGATGATCGGGGATCCGCACCCCGACGGTCCGCTTCTTCGGGTGCAGCATCCGCCGCGGCACCTCGCGAGTGGCCGGCAGGATGAAGGTGTACTGGCCCGGGGTCGCGGCCTTGACCGCCCGGAAGACCGCATTGTCCAGCTGGACCAGTTGCCCGAGCTGAGCGAAGTTGCTGCACATCAACGTGAAGTGGTGATGATCATCGAGCTGGCGGATGGTGCGGATCCGGTCCAGTCCGCTGCGGTTGCCCAGCTGGCAGCCCAAGGCGAAACACGAGTCGGTCGGGTAGGCGATCAGCCCGTCCTCGCCCAGCAGTTGCACGACCTGTGCGACACTCCGCGGCTGCGGATCCTCCGGGTGCACGTCGAAGTACCGGGCCATGGCGTCGACCCTACTGCGCGGCCGATCCCTCCTCAGCACGACCCGAGGCCGCCCCAGCCGAGCAGCCGCTCCCCTTCTTCAAAGTTCTACGTGGGCCATACTTCAAGTTTGAGTGAGGTTCACCTACACTGACGCCATGCTGCACAAGACTGACCTGCTGACCATCGGTGAGCTGTCGGCCCGCTCCGGAGTGGCCCCGTCGGCCCTGCGCTACTACGAGAGCGAGCGGTTGATCGACTCCACCCGGACCACCGGAAACCAGCGACGGTACGAGCGGGCCACGCTGCGCCGGATCGCCTTCATCCGTTCCGCCCAAAGGGTGGGCTTGAGCCTCGAGGAGATCACCGGGGCCCTCCGGACGCTGCCCGGCGGACGAACCCCCACCCGGGCCGACTGGGCCCGACTGTCCCGGCAGTGGCGTGGCCGGATCGACGAACAGATCGAGCGCCTGGAACGGCTGCGCGACAAACTCGACGGCTGCATCGGCTGCGGATGCCTCAGCCTGCAGCGTTGCACGCTGCAGAATCCGCAGGACGTGGTCAGTGTCCGCGGGCCCGGCGCGGCGTATCTCGAGCCGTCCGGAGATTGATCCGACTCCGGCGAAGCAGCGACCGCCGGGATGAGTCAGATAGGTTACCGATCATGGTCAACAAGGTTGCATTGCTCACCGCCGGCGGATACGCGCCGTGCCTGTCCTCGGCCGTCGGCGGGCTGATCCAGCGCTACACCGAGGTCGCTCCAGAGGTCGAGATCATCGCCTATCGCTACGGTTATCAGGGTCTTCTGCTGGGCGATTCCGTCACCGTGACCCCGGCCGTACGCGAGAAGGCCGCCCTGCTGCACGAGTTCGGCGGCTCCCCGATCGGTAATTCCCGGGTCAAGCTGACCAACGCCGCCGACCTGGTCAAGCGGGGCCTGGTGGCCGAGGGTGTCGATCCGCTGCAGGCGGCGGCTGACCGGCTCACCGCCGACGGCGTCGACGTGCTGCACACCATCGGGGGCGACGACACCAACACCACGGCCGCCGACCTCGCGGCGTTCCTGGCCAAGAACGGGTACTCCCTGACCGTGGTCGGCCTGCCCAAGACCATCGACAACGACGTGATCCCGATCCGCCAGTCGCTGGGCGCCTGGACCGCGGCCGAGCAGGGCGCGCGCTTCGCCGAGAACATCATCGGCGAGCACAACTCCGGCTCCCGGATGCTGATCGTGCACGAGGTGATGGGCCGGCACTGCGGCTGGCTGACCGCGGCCACCGCGCGGGCGTACCGGGACTGGCTGGACACCCGCGAATGGCTGCCGGAGATCGGCCTCGGTCGCGAGGGCTGGGAGGTCCACGGCGTGTATGTCCCCGAGGCGATCTTCGACCTCGAGGCGGAGGCGGCCCGACTGAAGAAGGTGATGGACGAGGTCGGTTCGGTCAACCTGTTCATCTCCGAGGGTGCCGGCCTGGACACCATCGTCGCCGAGTTGGAGAAGTCCGGCGAAGAGGTCGCCCGCGATCCGTTCGGCCACGTCAAGATCGACAAGGTCAATCCGGGCGCCTGGTTCGCCAGCAAGTTCGCCGAGCTGCCTGGACGCACAGAAGGTCATGGTGCAGAAGTCCGGCTACTTCTCCCGCGCGGCCGCGGCCAACGATCGCGACCTGGAGCTGATCAATTCGATGACCGATCTCGCAGTCGACTCGGCGCTGCGCGGCGAGCCGGGCGTGATCGGGCACGACGAGGAGCGCGGGACGAGCTCCGGGCGATCGAGTTCGACCGGATCAAGGGCGGCAAGCCCTTCGACATCACCGTCGACTGGTTCGACGAGTTGCTGTCCGAGCATCGGCCAGCCGGCCGCCGTCCGGCCGCGTCACCGTCGGACCACCTGTACCCTGCGCGGCAGTCGACGACCGGCGCTCGGTCGTCAGGCGATCCCTCAGGTTGTCCGGCGAACGGCCTTCGACGACCAGCCAGGCCACGGCCGCACCGAGTCCGACGCCGGTCGCCGCTCCGGTGACATATCCGGCGCCGATCCCCACCTGTACCGAGCGGGCGGCGACGTTCTGCGGCACCAACACCGGCTGCCCGGTCTGCGGATCGCGGACGACACCCGCGTCATCGACGTTCTCGGCGTCGTCGCTGCTCGGCCGGCGGGGTCAGGGCGAACCGCACCTTCTCCTCACCGGTGGAGACCGCCTCGTGGCCGAAGGTCGCGATCCAGGCCGCCACGAACAAGATCAGCTGCGCGAACAGGTTGAAGAACAGCATCAGCACGATGACCGGCCCGAAGAGCCGCGGCGGCCTTGTTGCCGGAAGATGCCGATAGAGCAGGCTGGTCAGGTACTGCAGCACTGCCAGCCCGACCGCCCCGATCAGCGCGCCACGCCGGACGACCGGCCACGGCTCGCGGTCCTCGGGCAGCACGCGCGTAGAGGTACATGAAGAGCAGCCACCCGGCACCGATGGAGAAGCACGATCGGCACGAACCGCAGCACCGGCGCGAGCCAGCCGATCGGTCCAGGCCGAGCCGGCCGACCACGCGTGCGGCTCAGCGAGGTCGACACCGCCGCCAGCGCGAATGTGACGACGATCAGCACGATCAGGCCCAGCAGGGTGACGAGATTGACCAGCGTCTTCTCGACGATGTTCCCCTGACCTTCCGGCGTGTCGAAGTCCGGCCGCCACTGGGCGCGGACGGCGTTCTTCAGGTTGCCCATCCAGCCGGCGCCGGAGTAGATCGCCGACAGCAGGCCGACGATGCCGACGCCGTTAGTTGCTCAGGGTGTGCTCGATCAGGCTCGGTGATCTTCGCCTGCGTGTCGGCGGTCAGTCTGCCCGAGCGCGCCGGTGACCGCGTCGACGACGCTGCATCGATGCAGGTCCGGACGAAGCACGGTGAGCACGAATCCGAGGATCGCGAAGGCGAGCATCAGGATCGGCACCAGGGCCAGCACCGAGAAGTAGGTGATCGCCGCCCGAACTGGGAGCCGAGCCGCGGTGCCGAACCGTTGGACCGCACGCAGCAGATGCGCCACCCACGGCTTGCGCCTTGAGCCTGTCCACGAATCCGGGCATGGAAGCTCCGTTTCCCTGCTGGTGAACGACTGGCTGTTTACAACGTATATGACGTCCCTCGTCGGCCGCGGACCGACCGTCACGTCGACCAGAGCCGCAAAGCCGGTCCGCGACGGTTGGACAACGACCGCAGTGACATCTGGCCGGACCTGCGCTCGCTATCGTCTGGATGGATGAGCCGACTCCTGTCCGATGACGACGTGGCCGAGCAACTCACCGGCCTGGCCGACTGGCGACGGGCCGGCGCCGCCGAGCCCGCGATCACGCGCGACCTTCGAGTTCGACGACTTCGCCGCGGCGCTCGACTTCGTGAACCAGGTCGGCGCACGAGGCCGAGGCGGCCGACCACCACCCCGACATCGACATCCGCTGGAACACGGTCACCCTGGTCCTGTCGCACCCACTCCGAGGGCGGCCTGACCCAGGCCGACATCGAGCTGGCCCACGCGACGGCGCTCAGTCGGGCTCGACGACCCTGAGCCTGCAGGTCGGGGCCCGAGTGCTAGCGCAGGCGTCGCACCGCTCGCGTCAGTCCTCGAACGCCTCCGGCGGCGGGCAGGCTGCAGACCAGGTTGCGGTCGCCGAAGCCACCGTCGATCCGCCCGACCGGCGGCCAGTACTTGTCGAAACCGTCGGCGTACAGCGGTCCGGCGTGCAGTCCGGCCGGGAAGGCGGCGACCCGGCGGGTGTACGGGTGCGATCCACTCGTCCGCAGTCACCTGGCCCTGGGTGTGCGGGGCGTTGACCAGCGGGTTGTCCTCGTGCGGCCACTCCCCCGACTCGACCTTGCGCGATCTCGGCCCGGATGGCGATCATCGCGTCGCAGAACCGGTCGAGCTCCTCCAGATTCTCCGACTCGGTCGGCTCGACCATCAACGTGCCGGCCACCGGGAAGCTCATGGTCGGAGCGTGGAAGCCGTAGTCGACCAGCCGCTTGGCCACGTCGTCCACCGTGATGCCGCTGGCTCTTGGTCAGCGGCCGCAGATCGAGGATGCACTCGTGCGCGACCCGACCGCTGCGCCCGGCGTAGAGCACCGGGAAGTGATCATCGAGCCGATGCGCCACGTAGTTCGCGGCCAGCAGCGCGTGTTCGGTGGCCGAGGTCAGCCCGTCCGCGCCCATCATCGCGATGTAGGCATAGCTGATCGGCAGGATGCCCGCCGATCCGTACGGGGCGGCCGAAATCGGCCCGATGCCGCTCGCCGGGCCCGCGGCGTCGAGCAGCGGGTGGTTCGGCAGGAACGGGGCCAGATGCGCACCGACCCCGACCGGTCCGACGCCCGGACCGCCGCCGCCGTGCGGGATGCAGAACGTCTTGTGCAGATTGAGATGGCTGACGTCGGCACCGAACTGTCCGGGCTGGGCGAGGCCGAGCAGCGCGTTCAGGTTCGCGCCGTCCACGTAGACCTGGCCCGCCCGCCTCGTGCACCAGCGCGCAGAGGTCGACGATCCCCTCCTCGAAGACGCCGTGCGTCGAGGGGTAGGTGACCATGATCGCGGCCAGGGTGTCGCGGTGGTGCCTCGATCTTGGCCCGCAGGTCGTCGAGGTCGACCGAGCCGTCGCCGGCGGCCTTGACCACGACCACCTTCATGCCGGCCATGACGGCGGACGCCGCATTGGTGCCGTGCGCCGAGGACGGGATCAGGCAGACCCGGCGGCCATGATCACCGCGGGAGTCGTGGTACGCGCGGATGGCGAGCAGCCCGGCGAATTCGCCCTGGCTGCCGGCGTTCGGCTGGATGGACACCTTGGCGTAGCCGGTCACCTCGGCGAGCCAGGCCTCCAAGGTGTCGATCAAGGTTGCATAGCCCTGCGCGTCCTCGGACGGCGCGAACGGATGCAGGTTCGCGAAGCCGGCGTAGCGAGATCGGCTCCATCTCGGTGGTGGCGTTGAGCTTCATGGTGCAGGAGCCGAGCGGGATCATCCCGCGATCGAGGGCGAAGTCCCGGTCCGAGAGCGCCCGCAGATAGCGCAGCATGGCGGTCTCGCTGTGGTGGGTGTTGAACACCGGATGGGTCAGATAGGGCGACGTCCGGTCGCTGCCGGCCAGGTCCCCGGACGGGTCGGCAGCCGATCCGCCGCAACGCCGAACGCCGAGCGGACAGCGCCCAGATCGGTGTCGGTGACGTCCTCGCCGATGGAGATGCCGACGTGATCGGCGTCGATCGGCCGCAGGTGGACGCCCGCGGCTCGGGCGGCGGCGACGATCTCGGCCGCCCGGCCCGGCACCGCGACCAGCAGGGTGTCGAAGAAGGACGGGTGGACCACCGCGACACCCGCCGGCGCCCAGATCGCCGGCCAGCGTCGACGGCCCGCGGCGTGGATCGGCTCGGCGATCGCCCGCAGTCCGTGCGGCCCGTGATAGACCGCGTACATGCTGGCGGTGACCGCCAGCAGCACCTGGGCGGTGCAGATGTTGGAGGTCGCCTTCTCCCGACGGATGTGCTGCTCGCGGGTCTGCAGGGCGAGCCGGAAGGCCGGGGTGCCGTCGACATCGCGCGACACGCCCGACCAGCCGGCCGGGCAAGGTGCGCTCGAGACCGCCGCGGACCGACGATGAACCCGGCGTGCGGGCCGCCGTAGAACAGCGGGACGCCGAACCGCTGGCTGGAGCCGACGGCGACATCGGCACCCCACTCACCCGGTGGCGTGACCAGGGCCAGGGCCAGCAGGTCGCAGGCCGCGATCACCATGGCGCCACTGGCGTGGGCCGGCTCGGCGATGGCCGCGGAGTTCGTCGGTCGGTGCGAGCCGCCCGTCGGCGCCGGGCGTCTGGATCACCACCGCGAACGCATCGAGCGCGTCGATCGCCTCGGTCGAGCGGCCGTCGGCGACGACGACCTCGATGCCGAGCGCCGCCGCTCGCGTCGAGACCACGCCGACGGTCTGCGGCAGCGTGTCGGCGTCGAGCAGCAGCACCCGCCCGGTCTTGGTCGACCGCCGAGCCAGTGTCATGGCCTCGGCCACCGCCGTCGCCTCGTCGAGCAGGCTGGCACCCGAGATCGGCAGTCCGGTCAGATCCGACACCATGGTCTGGAAGTTGAGCAGTGCCTCGAGGCGTCCCTGGCTGATCTCAGGCTGATAGGGCGTGTACGCGGTGTACCAGGCCGGCGCCTCCAGCACGTTCCGGCGGATCACCGAGGGCGTGACCGTCCCGTAGTAGCCGAGCCCGATCATCGGCGTCAGTGGGTTGTTGTGGGCGGCAAGTTGCCGCAACGTGGCCAGGGTCTCGGGCTCGGACAGGGCGGGCGGTAACTGGAGCGGCTTCGCCATCCGGATGTTGTCCGGCAACGACTCGGCGACGAGCGCTTCGAGATCGCTGAGGCCGAGGGCGGCGAGCATCTTGTCCCGCTCGTCGGGCTGCGGCCCGATATGGCGAGCGGTGAATTGGAGCCGGCCGGCGGCTGGGCGTGCGGTGGACGGTCATCTGAACCACTTTCTGGCGCGTGCGGGCGTGCGGCTCAGTCGAGCCACACTCCCCCTCTGTTACCTGTCGGCTCCAGAGTTGCCAGGCGCTACGCGGTCTCGTTGCCTGAGAGGTTCCGGGGATGTTGCCCCTTCGGCGCCGCCGCATCCCCGCCCGCAAGGTCAATCCCTGTGGCGAGTATCGACGGACTCTCCCGCGCTGCCGTTCCAGCAGCGCTCAGGCTACTCCCTCAGCGCTCCGAACGCGTGACGTGTCAGTTGACCGCGCGGGCGCGTCGCCGGACGGAGAACTCGTCCTCGGCGGCCGGCACCTCGACGGCTTCAGCCGGCTCGGACGGGAGCTCCGCCAGCGTGCCCTCGATATCGCGCCAGACGCCGCCGAGCGCGATCCCGAAGACGCCCTGGCCGCCGCGCAGCAGATCGATGACTTCGTCGTCCGAGGTGAACTCGAAGACCGACACGCCGTCGCTCATCAAGGTCACCTCGGTCAGGTCACCGACGCCGCGGGCCCGCAGATGCTCGATCGCGATCCGAATCTGCTGCAGCGAGATGCCGACATCGATCAGGCGCTTGATGACCCGGAGCATCAGGATGTCGCGGAAGCTGTAGAGGCGCTGGGATCCGGAGCCGGAGGCGCCGCGTACTTCCGGCACGACCAGTCCGGTACGGGCCCAGTAGTCCAGCTGTCGGTAGGTGATGCCGGCGGCCTTGCAGGCGATCGGGCCCCGGAAGCCGAGGTCGATGGGGAGCGGCGAGAAGTCGCCGTCGAAGAGCAGGCCCTGGGCGTCTTCGAGGGGTGCGTCGTCGAGGGGGGCGGCGGGCGCCGTGCTCTGCGTTGCCGGTACTTCGGTGCTGCTCACTGCGGGCCTCCGGACTCGAACCTTCGCGAACTTGCGCTGTGCGGGCCCTCGACCGAGTTCCCCCCACGTAATTCCATGGTCGGCATTACTCGATGAACGGTACGACCCAAGAGCCCGGGGGGTCAACGACACGCCGAAAACGCGCCGAGGTTTCAGCAACTCTCGACTGCAGCCTGAGCTCAGCTTCAACCCCGAATTCAGGCAGGAGTCTCAGTCTTAACCTCAGGTTGAGAATAGGCTTTGACTAGGTCTTGGGCTCTTCCCCGGTCACGAAGTCGTCGGGATTGACCTGATCGAGGAATTCCCTGAACTTCTCGACTTCGTCTTCCTCGGCTTCGGGAATTTCGATCCCAGCCTGGTCGAGGACGTCTTCGGCGCAGTAGATGTCGGAGCCGACCCGCAGGGCCAGGGCAATCGCGTCCGACGGACGGGCGCTGACCTCGATCCCGTCGACCAACAAGACCGCGTAGAAGGTGCCGCCCTCCAATTCGGTGATGTGCACCTCGCTCAGCCGATGGCCCAAGGTGGCCAGGGTGTCGACCATCAGATCGTGGGTCAGGGGCCGTGGTGGCACCACACCCTCCTGGGCATTGGCGATAGCCGAAGCCTCGTTGGCTCCGATCCAGATGGGCAGATAGCGACTGCCGCCGACCTCGCGTAACAACACCATAGGAGCGTTCGTCGGCATCTCCACCCGCACTCCAACCACATCCAACTCACGCATGCGATCAGCGTACTGCCGGCCTGGCATTCGCCCGGAGTGGCGCCGGAGTTGTGTTCGTCGAGTTGGGCGGATCACCGGCTGGGATCCGTGTGCCCCTACCGCTCCATGGCGGTGCGGACGAGGGCCGCGTGGAAGCTGATGACCAGCTGGGTGACCTCGCCGGCGACGTCCTTGTTGGAGCCGGCGCGGCGGATGTGGGGGGCGATGGCCTGCTCGACCAGGCCCACCTCGCGGTCCGCCGACATCTTGAAGGCGCGGAGATGGCGACCGTCGATGCCGTACTCGGCCATTCGGCGGGCGGCGATAGCCAGGGTCAGGGCATCTCGGCCGTAGTGGCCGCTGCCGTGCCGAGTGATCACGATCTGGGTGCGTTCCAACTCGGTCAGGGCCGCCTCGGTCAGGCCGCTCGCCTCCAGCAACTCGTCGCGGGACAGCCGCAACGGCTGCTTGGGCGCAGCGGTCGCCACCGGCGGCTGAGCGGTCGACGAGCCCTCGCCCGGTCCCTCGTCCGAGGTGGGTCGGTGGCCGCCGAGCGGGGGTGGGGTGATACCTCGATCAACCTGCTCCAGGTGTTCGCGGATCACTCTCAGTGGCAGGTAGTGCTCGCGCTGCGCGAGCAGCACGAAGCGCAGTCGATCGACATCGCTTGGTGCGTAGCGGCGATATCCCGACGGCGCCCGCAGCGGCGTGATCAGTCCCTCCGCCTCGAGATAGCGGATCTTCGAGATGGAGATGTCGGGGAACTCGGTTCGCAACGAGGCGAGCACCTGACCGATACTGCGGGTGGCGGTGGGCGGCATAGCGTGGGGCCTGCCGGCCTACTCGGCGGCCTGCGCGCTCCCGAAGTAGACCAACCGGAACTTGCCGATCTGCACCTCGTCCCCGTGCCGGAGCTGACATTCGTCGACGAGGTCGCGGTTCACATAGGTGCCATTCAGGCTGCCGAGATCCTTGACCACGATTCCCTCGGCGGTCCGGGTGAAGCTCGCGTGCCGGCGGGAGACCGAGATGTCGTCGAGGAAGATGTCGGAGTCCTGATGACGACCGGCGGTGACCAGGTCGGTGTTCAGCAGGAAGCGGCTCCCGGCGTTCGATCCGCGCTGCACGATGAGCAGGGCCGAGCCCTGGGGCAGGGCGCCCACCGCGGCTTCGTCCTCGGCCGTCAACTCCGCGTCGCGGTCCTCGACCACGGCCGGAATCGTCTTGGTGGTGTCACCGGTCGGCACCCGCTCGGTGCTGTCCCCCGGCGCGCTCGACCCACGGGAGGCCGCGTTCGACAACGGCGCACCGCACTGGGCACAGAAGTTGCTGCCGTCCGGGTTGTCATGACCACAGTTGGTGCAGAACGGCATCACTATCGACTTTCGCTTCAGGCCTCGAACGTTCGAGGTGTGGTGGAGAGTTTAGGGCCTGACCCAATCGCGGACGCAGCGAGGTAGGCCGCCGACGACCAGTCAGGCACCGAGCTGGTCAGCGTACGCGTCGGCGTCGAGCAGATCGTCGAGATCGGCCGAGTCGTCCAACTCGAGCTCGAACAGCCAGCCGTCGCCGTACGGGTCGGAATTCACGATCTCCGGGCTGGATTCGAGCAGGGCGTTGACGCCGCTGATCACTCCCGGCACCGGGCAGAAGATGTCCGAGACGCTCTTGGTCGACTCGAGCTCCCCGCACGCGTCGCCCGACGCCACGACGTCGCCCACCGTCGGCAGTGATGCGAAGACGATGTCGCCGAGTTGCTCGGCGGCATAGTCGGTGATGCCGATCCGGACGGTCGAGCCGTTGCCGCTACGGACCCATTCGTGCTCGGCGGAGTACTTCAGGTCCTCGGGATAGTCCGACATAGCGTCCTCCTGGCGGATGGATGGAATCGAGCAACAGTGCGTGCGGCCGACAGATTACCGGGGCGTAGGTGGCGGCGACGCTGGCCGAGCGTACTGATTTTCGCCGCTGGCATGCAAGGACTCGATCACCAGCCGATCGAGTTGATCGATCTGCACCTGGCCGCCGATCTTCGGACCAGTGATCTCCGAGACGATGCCACCGCGGAATCGCGCGGCCTCCTCCAGGCTGTGCTGATCGCCGATCACCTCGAAGGTGACGGGTCGGCTGACCGGCTTGTCGTCGATCAGCAAGCCGCCCTGGCCGTCGACGCCGAACCAGGAGGATCCGACCACCCGGATGGTGTCGTTCACCTCGATTACCTCAGCGCCGGCATCCCGCATCTCCTCGACCGCATCCAGGAGCACGCCGGCGTCGACCTTGTGGTCCGGATCGGCGATCCGCATCCGGATGCCCGGACCCTCGGCCGGCGCGGTGCCGGCCAGGATCGACAGCTCGGTCAGCCGCTTCTCGGCCTCCTCGCGGGCGACCCGCTGGGTGTCGGCACCGGATTGCAGCTCGGTGCGGGTCTGCTCGAGCTCCGCGATCTCGCTCTCCAGTCGGCGGGATTCGGCACCGAGACCGTCCAACAGTTGGATCAGGTCCTCGCGCCGCGCTGTCGTATAGGTGTCGTCAGCGGTGTTGATCTTGATCTGCATGACGCCGGCCATCCCGACGACGAACAACATCACCGCGGCGATGATCTGACCCTTGCCGGGCCGCAACAGCGAGGCCTTCAGCCGGGTCCAGCCATGGGTCCGGGCCCGGTCAGCGCGTGGAGTCGCGATCGAGGTGGAGCCCTCACCGCCGGGCTGCGGGGCGTCATCGTCGCCGCCCGCCAGTCGCCGCTGGCTGCGGCGCAGCGAGCCGACGCGGCGGGACGGGATGACCTTGCCGGGCGTACGCCGCTCAGGCATGGATCAGGGCCCGGCGGATGGCGGCGGCGTTGGTGAAGATGCGGATGCCCAGCACCACGACGACGCCGGTCGACAATTGGGAACCGACGCCGATCTGGTCGCCCACATAGACGATGGCGGCGGCGATCAAGACGTTGGAGATGAAGGACACGACGAACACCCGATCGGTGAAGATGCCTTCCAGATAGGCGCGGAACGCCCCGAACAGGGCATCCATCGCGGCCACGATGGCAATCGGCAAATAGGGCTGCAGCACCTGCGGGATCGTCGGCTCCAGCACGATGCCGAGGAGGATGCCGGCCAGCAGGCCGATCAGCGGCACCACGTCAGTTCGTCCTCTTCGCGTAGCGCAGCACGATTCCGGTATCGGCTGCCAGGTCCAGTTGCTTCACGTCACTGATCTCGTATCTCATCCGCCGGTTCTGGGCGAGCTCACTCCACCACGCACCACCCGAGGATTCGACGAACCGCGCTTGCAGCGTACGCGGATTTCCGATCGCCTCGATCCGGTATGGCCGGGTCAGCGAGCGGTAGTCGACGGTGATCGCATCGCCGGCGCTGCGGATCGCGGTGAGGCCGGAGAGCCGGTGGCCGTTGATCGAGACCGCCTCGGCATCGGCCTGCCAGAGGCCGTTGGCCAGCACCTGCAGGTCGAGGTCGAGCACCCGGTCCCGGGCGTCAGCGCTGGCGGCCGGCGAATCATCGACCACGATCAGCACCCCGGGGCCGACGACGGCGACCTTGCCGACCGCTGGATCGAGCGCGTTGATCCGCCCCTCCAACTGGCGGGCGTCGCCGTCGTCACCGAGGGCCGCCGCGCGCAGGGTGGCGATCTGTTGGGTCAGGGCCGACGCCCGGCTGCGAAGTTGATCCTGATCCCGCTCGGCGCTCTGCACCCGGCTGATCAACTCGCTGCGCTCCGCCTGCAGGGCCGGTGCCGACCGGGTGGTCTGCAGGGCCGCGACCGCGAACATCGCGCCGATCAGCACCGCCACCGCGGCGAAGGTCCAGCGCGCGGGCCGTTTCGCTGGTCGAGCGGCGACGAGGGCGTAGTCCGGATCCAGCGGCTGCCGGATGATCTGGTTCAGCAGATCCATGCTGGCGTCAGCGGCCGGGCGAACCGGGGCCTGGCCGGTCGGGGCCTGGCCGGTCGGGCTGATCATCCGCGGTCGACGGGGACGGCGCCGACCCGCCGGCGAGGCTGGGTGCGCAGGAGCCGGATCGTCTGGCCCAGGTACAAGATGCCGGCGTACCAGTAGAGCGCCGTTCCCCAGATGACGAACGCCCAGCCGACCACCCAGGCCAATCTCAGCGCCCCCGTCTCGCCCGCGCCGAGCAGCACGAGCGGGAAGGCGTAGAGCAGGTTGAAGGTCGCGGCCTTGCCCAGGAAGTGCACGGGGAGCGAGGAGTAGCCGCGGGTCTTCAGCGCCGGGATGAGCAGCGCGATCAACAGGTCGCGGCCGACCAGGATGATCATCAGCCACCACGGGATGATCTCCCGCAGCGACAGTCCGATCAGCACCGCGAAGATGTAGAGCCGGTCGGCAATCGGGTCGAGCAGCTGACCGAGCCGGGAGGTCTGGTGCCAGCGGCGGGCGAGGAAACCGTCCAGCCAGTCGGTGAAGCCGCCGAACGCGAGGACGAGCGCAGCCCACCCGTCGGCTCGGGGGCCGAGGATCAGATAGAGCATCAGCGGGACGCCGGCGAGCCGGAGCAGGCTCAACCCGTTGGGGACCGTCCAGACCCGATCGGTGTCGTAGCTGACCACGCCGGTCGGTGGTGGTGGCGGCGCGACCGCGCCGGTGCCCGCCCCGTCCGGCCGCTCGCTCCCCTTCACAGCAGCCAGGGTAATTGTCGATGGTCGGCCATCTCGAATGGCTGTGGCTCGCCTGCGTGTCCGGCCAACCCGAACACCCGGACCGTACGCCGGCGCCGCAGAGCCCGGGCCGTGCTGACCGCGTCGTTGTGCAAACGACGGCTGAGACTGGCCCGGTCCCACTCCCCGGAGATGTCGGACAGGCTCGGTCCGACCACCTCCAGAACATGGCTGAGATCGCTCTCGGCCCGCTCACGCTCGGGTCGGTCGAGGTCCGGGTCGAGCGCGGTGGCGGCGGCGTCGGACACCAGGAGTGCGGTGGCCGGATCTACTCCGGAGCGGGAGGCCAGCTCGATCGCGCGCTGGGCCCGGCCGACCAGGGCGGCGTCCAGCGCGTTCCAGGTGAATTGGGCCCGCACGTTCGCCCGGTCGACCCGGGTCGCGAGCCAGGACAGCCGCCAGCCGATGATCAACAACCCGATCACCGCCATCGAGATCCCGGTCCAGACGATCATCAGGCGATGCCCGGCAGGCCGGTTCGCTGACTGCCGTCCAGCGCGGCCCGGTAGACCGCCAGCACCCGCGCACCGACCCGTGACCAGTCGTACAGCTGGGCAGCTTCACGGGCGGCGGCCGTCCGGGCGTGGTCCGGTTGCCGGAGGACGCCGATCACCGCTTCGGCCAGCGCCGCCGGATTCCCCTCCGGGAACAAGGCGCCGAGCACCCCAGGATTCGGCAGCCCCTGGAGCAGGTCGCTGAAGGCATCGATGGCCGACGCCACGACCGGGGTGCCGCTGGCCATCGCCTCCAGGACGACGATGCCGAAGCTCTCGCGAGCGACGTGCGGAGCGACGAAGCAGTCGGCGCCGGCCAGCAGAGCCGCCTTCTCCGCGTCGCTGACCGGCCCGGCGTCGACGAAGCCGTCGGGCAGCGGGCGGTTGCCCTGACCGGCGACGACGATCTCCAGATCGGGTACGGCGGCCCGAATCGCCGGCGTGGCGGCGAGCAGCACGTCGAGACCCTTTCGCGGCTCGTCGACCCGGCCCAAGAAGAGCAGGCGGGGCCGCCGCGATGCGGGATCCGCGGCCCCGGGGGCGAAGTCGGCGTAGCGGATGCCGTTGGGGATGACCACCGCATCCCGGCCGAGATGACGGACGACGACGTTGCGCGCCGACTCGGAGACGGCGATCCCGGCGTCGATCTTCTCGATCGCCGGCCGCAACACCCCGCCCGCGATCTGCATGGACCGCGATCGCGGAGTGGCCGTGTGGAAGGTCGCCACCACCGGCACCTCGGCCGACCAGAGGGCCAGCAACGAGATGCTCGGAGTGATCGGCTCGTGGATATGGACCAGATCCAGACCGGTGGACCGCAGCCAGCGATTGACCCGGGCCGCACTCATCGGACCGAAGTTCACCCGGGCGACGGATCCGTTGTAGCGCACGGGAATCGCGGCCCCGGCCGAGGTGAAACGCTCGCTGTTGATCGAGCCGGACACCCGGTCGTCGGAAAGCTCCCCCGGTGCCAGCACGCAGGGATCGTGGCCGTGCTCGAGCAGGTAGCGAGCCAGCCCAAGCACCTGATTCTGTACGCCGCCGGGCGCCTCGAACGAGTAGGGACAGACCAGTCCGATCCGCAACGGTCTCGAGGAGCGGCCCGTCATCCGCGGGCCGGGTCGGTGAAGAACGGCTGCATCATGTGCCAGTCCTCGGGCTGGTCCATGATCGTGGCGGCGAAGAAGTCGGCCACCTGCTGGGTCATCGCCTGCAACCCGAGCCGACCGGGCTCCGGAGCGATCGGCTGACCGAAGATGATCTTCATCCCGGTCGCGGTGAACTGGCAGACGGCGGGGATCAACGCGGCACCGCTGCGCCGGGCGATCATGGCCGGACCCGCCGGCATGGTGGTCGCTTCGCCGTTCCACCGCACGGACACACCCGTCTGCTCGAGGTCGCGGTCGGCCATCAGGCAGACCAGCCGACGGCGGCGAACGGCGAAGACCAGCTCCGAGATCGCGGTGGGATTGCGGTGCGAGATCACCTCCATGCCGAGCTGCTCCCGGAAGGCGACGAAGTCGGCGTACTCGGCCTCGCCCAGTTGCTCCGCGACCGTCGTCACCGGCATTCCGGATACGCAGGCCCAGGCACCGGCCAGATCCCAGTTGCCGCTGTGCGGCAGCACGACCACCGCTCCCGCGCCGGCGTACGCGGTGTGCAGGACTGTCTCGTTGATCGTGCTCACCCGGCTCCGGACATCCTGGGCCGACCAGCCCGGCAGGGCGAGCACCTCGACGAAGTTCCGCAGGTAGGAGGCCACCGCCCGACGGACCAGATCATCGTCCACCGGCCGGCCCAGGATCACCGTGAGATTGCCGCGCAGCGTCTGCACATGCCGTCCGTTGTGCCGCACGGATCTCCGGCTGCCGATAGTGATGACGGCCGCCGTGAGCCAGCCCGGCAGTCGGGGCCCGATCCGCCAGCCGAGCCGGTAGAGGCCGAGGACCGATCGGTCGTACAGCACCTCGCGCCGGGTGCGGACCGGCTCGGGCGCAGCGACGTCAGTGTTCGGCGGCATCGACGGTCCTCGCCTGCCGGCGAACCTGGTCGATCCGCTGCAGCACCGTGATCATGCTGGTCACCGCCAGCGCGGCGACGGCGATCTCCAGCACATAAGGAATCCCGAGGCCGGCCAGCAGCGCGCCGACCAAGATGATCACCAAGCGGTCGGCCCGCGCGGCGAGACCGCCACCGCATTCGAAGCCCAGACTCTCGGCCCGGGCCTTCACGTACGAGGTCCACTGCCCGAAGACCAGGCCGGCGAGGGCGATCCCGGCCCATAGGGTCGAATCCTGGCGGTAGACGAAGTAGAGCAGGATGCCGCCGAAGACCGCCGCATCGCCCAACCGGTCGGAGGTGGAGTCGAGGAAGGCGCCCCAGTTGCTCGACGTACCGGTGATCTTGGCCATCAACCCGTCGATCATGTCCGAGACCACGAAGATCGTCACGACGACCACGCCTTGCCACAACCAGCCCTGGGGAAAGCAGATCAGCGAACCGAGGACGACACCGAGGGTCCCGGCGATGGTGACCACGTCGGGCGAGACGCCGCGCTTGATCAACCACCGCGCGATGGGTCCGAGGACGGCGTGGGAGAGGGCGCGGAAGCGTTCGAGCATCAGCCGTCCGCCGGGGGCTCGAGCTCGTCCCAGGCAGCGCGGACGACCTGCCAGGTCTGGTCAAGCAACTGCGGAAGGGCCTTGGTCTGACCGATCACCGGCAAGAAGTTCGCATCGCCGGACCACCTCGGCACGACGTGGGCGTGCAGGTGGGCGGCGATGCCGGCTCCGGCGACCGCTCCCTGATTCATCCCGAGATTGAAGCCGTGCGGCGCGCTGGCCGACCGGCAGACCCGCATGGCCTGCTGGGTCAGGGTGGCAACCTCCGCGGTCTCCTCCTCGGTCAGCTCGGTGTAGTCCGCCACGTGTCGGTAGGGACAGATGAGCAGGTGGCCGGGTGAGTAGGGATAGAGATTGAGCACCGCGTACGCCGACGTGCCGCGGCGGACGATCAGGCCGGGGCGGTCCTCTCGGGCCTGCACCGCACAGAAGGGGCAGTCGTGGGCCGCAGGTGTCGACGGTTTGTTCTCCCCGGCGATGTAGACCATCCGGTGTGGTGTCCAGAGGCGCTCGAAGCCGTCGGGGGTCGCGGGCAGATCCGCACCCAATTCGACTTCGCTCACTCCCACTCCCCTATCCTCCCCGACTTGTCAGCGTAGACCGTCGCTCTGGCGACGACCCACGCTGACAACTCGGCGTCAGACCTGGACCCGACGGGCGACGGCGTCGACGATCTCGGCGACGGCGTCGTCAACCGGTACGCCGTTCTTCTGGGTGCCATCGCGGTAGCGGAACGAGACGGCGTGGGCGGCGGCGTCCTCCCCGCCGGCGATCAGCATGAAGGGCACCTTCTGCTTCTGTGCGGTGCGGATCTTCTTCTGCATCCGATCGTCGGAGGTGTCGACCTCGACCCG
Source organism: uncultured Actinomycetota bacterium (assembly GCA_963731295.1). Taxonomy (GTDB): domain Bacteria; phylum Actinomycetota; class Actinomycetes; order Propionibacteriales; family Propionibacteriaceae; genus Microlunatus. Next base: position 315,946 of record CAVSUP010000001.1, on the reverse strand, counting down.
TACGCCGGCCGCGGCGAGCTTCGTTCCGACCTCGAGCAGGTAGTCGTCGTACTCCCCGGCGACCGGGATGCCCACCACCTGTACCGGGGCCAACCAGGGCGGGAACGCCCCGGCGTAGTGCTCGACGAGGACCCCGATGAACCGCTCGATGGAGCCGAACTTCGCCGAGTGGATCATCACCGGCCGTTGCCGGGTGCCGTCCGCGGCCTGATACTCCAGGCCGAAGCGGGCGGGCTGGTTGAAGTCGTACTGGATCGTCGAAAGTTGCCAGGTCCGGCCGATCGCATCCCGCGCCTGCACAGAGATCTTCGGGCCGTAGAAGGCCGCCCCGCCCGGGTCGGGCACCAGCTCCAGACCCGAGTCGATCCCGACCTGCTCCAGAACGGCGGTCGCCGTCGCCCATTCCTGTTCGGAGCCGATGAACTTGTCCGGCTTCGAATCGTCACGGGTCGACAACTCTAGGTAGTAGTCGTCCATCCCGAAGTCGCGCAACAGCCCCAGTACGAAGTTCAGCAGGTGCGTGACCTCACCCAGCGCTTGATCGGCGGTGACGTAGGAATGCGAGTCGTCCTGCGTCATACCGCGGACCCGGGTCAAGCCGTGGATGACGCCCGATTTCTCGTACCGGTAGACCGAGCCGAATTCGAACAGCCGCAGCGGCAACTCCCGATAGGACCGTCCGCGGGAGCGGAAGATCAGATTGTGCATCGGGCAGTTCATGGCCTTGAGGTAGTAGTCCGACCCCTCGAACTCCATGGGCGGGAACATCGTGTCCTTGTAGTACGGCAGATGCCCGGAGGTGTGGAACAGCCCCTCCTTGGTGATGTGCGGCGAGCCGACGTAGGAAAAGCCCTCCTCCATGTGCCGCCGGCGTACGTAGTCCTCCATCTCCCGCTTGATCACCCCACCCTTGGGGTGGAAGACCGCGAGACCCGATCCGAGCTCGTCGGGGAAGCTGTACAGGTCGAGCTCGGCACCCAATTTCCGATGGTCGCGCTTGGCCGCCTCCTCGAGCCGGGTCTGGTAGGCCTTGAGCGCCTCGCGACTCGGCCAGGCCGTCCCGTAGAGCCGCTGCAGCTGCTGATTGGCCTGGTCGCCTCGCCAATAGGCCGCCGAGTTGCGGGTCAGCGCGAAGGCTGGAATGTAGCCAGTGTGCGGCACATGCGGTCCGCGGCACAGATCCTTCCAGGCCACGGAGTCGTCGCGCTTGAGGTTGTCGTAGATGGTCAGTTCGCCGGCGCCGACCTCCACACTGGCACCGTCGTCGTCACTGTCCGCGGCCGCGCCCTTGTCGGCGATCAGCTCGAGCTTGTAGGGCTCCCCGGCAAGCTCGCGGCGGGCCTGTTCATCGCTGACCGGGCGACGGCGGAAGCGCTGCCGTTCCTTCACGATCCGCAGCATCGCCTTCTCCAGCTCCCGCAGATCATCCGGGGTGAACGGCTCGGCCAACTCGAAGTCGTAGTAGAACCCGTCGACGATCGGCGGCCCGATGCCCAGCTTCGCCTCGGCGTGCCTTGACTGGACCGCCTGAGCGGCCACGTGCGCGGTCGAGTGGCGGAGGATGTTCAGTCCGTCGGGGCTGTCGATGAGTACCGGTTCCACGGCGGCGCCGTCCGGCACCGGCCGATTCAGGTCGCGCAACTCACCGTCGACGCGCGCGGCGACAATCGTCCGGTCGTCGCCGAAGAGGTCAAGTCCGGTGGTGGTCTGCTCGGTCTCCCGCTGCTCACTGATGCCGTCGCGCACGACGGTGAGCGAGATCGTCGGGTTGATCGAGTTGCCTGACACGGATCGGATCCTTCCTCGGTTCCTGATGGACCCGCCAAGACTAGACCGGGTGGGCCGGCCCGCTCGACCTCAATACCGCACCTGAGCAGGCCGAGCCCTCAGACGGTCGGCGTTCGGGTCGAACTCCACGGATGTGTCCCGATCGGCCCAGCTGGGGCCAAAACGGCCGCAGTTTCGTCCGATCGGGACACATCCATGGAGTTCCCGGGGCTCGACGGTGAATCTGTGGGCATCGCGGTGATTCGGTGGCTTCGCGGTGATTCTGTGGCTTGGCGCCCTGAGCCGGTCGAAGGGCCGGTCGACGATCCGCCGGCGATCAATCCGCTGTACGGATGATCAGGATTCTGGGTGGGCGATACTGGGTTCGAACCAGTGACCTCTTCGGTGTGAACGAAGCGCGCTACCACTGCGCCAATCGCCCCAGACGGCCCCGCAGGGCGTAGAGAACCATATCCCATCGCGCTGCCCCGGCCGAATGTGATCTCGCTCGGCCTACGGGTCGAGGTCAGCTCCCGAACGCTCGGCAAAGATCCGACGGAGTCGCGTGGTCACCGGACGCACCGGGCCGTACGTGATCTCCTCCCAACGGTCGACACCCTGCAAGTCCCGCAGCGAAGAAGTGATGAACACCTCGTCGGCCGCCATCGCTTCGCGCAGCGTCAGGTCCCGCTCAGTCACCGCACTCCACTCCAGCAAGAGCTCGCGGGTGATCCCGGCGAGTGGACCAGCGCTCAGCGGCGGGGTCACGACCTCGTCGCCGAACACGCAGAAGACATTGGTGCCGGTCCCCTCGCACAAGTGGCCGACGGTGTTGGCGAAGATCGCCTCGCCGGCTCCGCGTCCGTTCGCGTAGGCCAAGGCCCGGACGTTCTCCGCGTACGAGGTGGACTTCACGCCGGCCAGGGCACCATGCTCGTTGCGGGTCCACGGTGCCGTGAGGATGGTGGTGGTGCGGGGCGGCGGAGTCGAAGCTTCAGCCGCGATGATCACCGTCGGCGGCCCGTACGCGGGCTGGGATCCGAGCGGCCCGGCGCCGGCGGTGTAGGTGATCCGCACCTTGCCGTCGGTGAAGTCGCGGTCAGCGAGCACGGCGGCGATGCCGTCGCGGAGCTGGTCGTGGTCGGGACCCGGCAGGCCGAGCGCGGCCGCTGATCGACTCAGTCGGTCCAGGTGACGCCGGATAGCGAATGCGCCGGCAGCGGTGACCTTCAGGGCCTCGAAGACCCCGTCCCCCACCACCAGCCCGTGATCGGTGGCCGAGACGGTCGGCTGACCTCCGGTGGCCAACTGGCCGTTGATCCACACCGATGGGCGACCGGTCGTCTGCGGCAGGGGATTGGCGAGCACGGGCATCTGGTCAGGGTAGTCGCGCCGCCGTCGATCATCGTCGATCTGTACGACCGTGCGCGTGCGAGGCGGAAGTCGTTTGGACTCCGCCCGCGGACTCGGCTATGGTTTCTGATCGCGCCTCCGCCCGGAAACGAGCGGCTGAACGCATGCGGACGTGGCTCAGTTGGTAGAGCATCACCTTGCCAAGGTGAGGGTCGCGGGTTCGAATCCCGTCGTCCGCTCGGAGCAAATCTCGCCCAGTCCTCAGGGAGCGAAGCGACCCACGTATGGGGAGAGCGGAGCTTCGCTGGTGGAGTGGCCGAGAGGCGAGGCAACGGACTGCAAATCCGTGTACACGGGTTCAAATCCCGTCTCCACCTCGATGGGCGATTGGCGCAGCGGTAGCGCGCTTCCCTGACACGGAAGAGGTCACTGGTTCGATCCCAGTATCGCCCACCAGCATCACCCCTGATCCGAGGCCACTTGTGGCCCGGGCGCGGGTCTCCCCTTCGGCACTTCCGAGCTCCCGAACCTAGACATCGGCTGGCTGCTGCGGTATTTTCGAAATGCTGCCCCATCAGCCGGCATGAGAGAGAGCTACCCCCAACCTTCGGCGGTGCTCCCCGGGAAATCCACGCTCGTGCGAATTACAGCGTTGCGTCTTCAACCGCACCCCAGCTTCCAATCCAGGTTGCCCCCTTGGATTTCAGCATCCGAGCCATCCCCCCACGGACCCCGCTTTCCCCGGGCGGGGTCCGGTCGGGGTCGGTCGAAGCGTCACCTGTGCGAATGCGAGCCGCTCACCGTCAAAGGAGACCGGGAGCATGAATGACCCCCGTGGAGCTGTTCCGGCACGTTACCGGCACGTGCGCTGGCGCGGGCTTATGGACTGCTGCGTCGGCTCGGTGCGAGCTGCTGAGCGTCTCACGTGGCCAGGCTCGGAACTGGAATGCCGCATCTGCCACGCCGTCCTGCTGGTTGACGACGAGGGTGCCTGGTGCTGGCGTCACGAGACGGTCACCCAACGGTCGAGCGACCGGCAACAATCCTCGACGTGACCTCTGCCTTCGTCATGAGGATGATGAAGGGCGCGGCCAACTCCCCACCGGACCTCCGAGTTGACGAGCCTCAGCGCGCGACACCTTCGAAGGGATTGGGGATCGCGTCCAGGAGTAGCTGGGTGTAGTCATCGTGTGGATTGCGGATGACGTCGAGCGACGGCCCCTGTTCGACCACCTCGCCATCCTTCAACACGATCACCTCGTCGGACAGCATGCGAGCGCTCAGCAGATCGTGGGTGATGTAGAGGATGCCGACGTCCTTCTCGTGCACCAGAGTGTTCAGCAGCTCGAGCACTTCGGCCCGGATCGAGACGTCGAGGCTGGAGATCGGCTCGTCGGCGATGATCAGCTCCGGCTCGACCGCCAGAGCCCGAGCGATGACCACGCGCTGCCGCTGACCACCCGAGAGCTCGTACGCGAATCGGTTGTAGAACCGGTCGGCCGGAGTCAGGGCCACGGTCTCCAGGAGCTCCATCACCTTCTCCCGCAACGCCGCTCCACGCAGCCCGCGATAGTTCACCAACGGCCGGCTGAGGATATAGCCGAGGGTCTTGGCCGGATTGAGCGAAGAGTACGGATCCTGGAACACCATCTGCACGTCACTGCGATAGTCCCGGAGTCGACGGCCGCGCAGCCCATCGATCAGCAGGTCACCGTGAGTGGCCGTGAAACGTGAGGATCCCGGAGGTCGGTCGATCGACCCCGGTGATCATCCGCGCGAGGGTCGACTTCCCGCTGCCGCTTTGCCCGACCAGCGCCGTGACCCCGCCTCGGTGCAGCACGAAGCTCGCGTTCTTCACCGCCTCGGTCCGGGTCACGGTCGTACCCCGTCGCTGGACGAATGTCTTCGAGACGTCCTCCACGGTCAGCAGCACCTCCCGATCGAGCGCGATGACGGACTCACTGGCTGACTTCACGAACTGCGGGCCGACGAACACCCGGGTGATCGGACCGACCTCCGCGGCATCGCTCGAGCTCGCGTCGGTGCGCTGGATCTCGGCGACGTGACAGGCCACGCGACCCTGGCCGACGTGATCCAGCGGCGGCTCGATCGTCAGGCAGCGGGCGATCTTCTCCGGACAGCGGGCGGCGAACGAGCAGCCCGCGGGCCGGTGAGCAAGGTCCGGTGGCCGACCCGGTACGTAGGTGATCCGGACGGTCTCGTCGCGCGGATCGCCGTAGGACCCGAGCAAGCCCTTCGTGTACGGGTGCATGGGGTCCCGTAGCAGCAGGTCGGCCGGCTGCTCCTCGACGATCTTGCCGGCGTACATCACCAGGATCCGGTCGGACAGATCGAGCACGGTGCCGATGTCGTGGCTGATGAACAGCACGGCGAAGCCGAGCTCGGTCTGCAGCCGGCGGACGTTGTCCAAGATGTCGCGCTGCACCACGACGTCGAGACCGGTGGTCGGCTCGTCCAGCAGCACGAATCGCGGTTCGATCGCCAGCGCGAGGGCCAGGTTGACCCGCTGCTTCATCCCGCCGGACAGCTCGTGCGGGTAGGAGCCGATGAACTGGTGGTCGATGAACACCATGTCGAACAGCGTCTTGATCCGCTCCAGGACCGCGTCGCCGCGCAGCTCGGTGTGGTACTCGATCACGTCGCGGAACTGACCCTCGATCCGCACCACCGGATTGAGCGAGTTCATGCTGCTCTGGAAGACCGTCGCGATGTCGGTCCAGCGGTACTTGCGCAGCTCGTCCTGGTCCATCGTCGTGATGTCGGTGCCGTCGAAGATGATCGTGCCCCCGGTGATCCGGCCCGGCTTGCTCCAGCAGCCGCAGCAGGGCCGTCCCGAGCGTGGTCTTGCCCGATCCCGACTCCCCGATCAGCCCGACGAATTCTCCCGGCTCGATCGAGAAGGTGATGTCGGTGACCGCGTCGACGGCTGCGTGCCGCTTCGGTTCGTAGCGGATCTGCAGGTCCTGCACCTCGAGCAGTGCCATGTCAGCCCTCTCTCAGATGCGGGTTGCTCAACAGGTCGACCCCGAAGTTGATGAACGACATCGCGGTGATCAACACGGCCAGCACCAGACCGGGCACGAAGACCCAGGCGAACAGTCCCTGGGAGACCGCGCCGGCGGCGTCGGCCTGGTAGAGGATCGTGCCCCAGGACACCGAGTCGCTGCTGCCCAGACCGAGCACGGCCAGGCCGGCCTCGGCGCCGATCGCCCCGGTGGCCGCGCCGACGAACGCCGCCGCGACCAGCGAGGTCATGTTGGGCATGATCTCGGAGAAGACGATCCGCAGCGGACCTTCACCGGAGAACTTGGCCGCGGTGACGAAGTCCCGGTTGCGCAGCGTGATGATCTGGGCCCGCTTGCCGCGGGCGGCGCCGGCCCAGGAGGTGATGGCGATGACGCCGACGATCAGCCCGATCCCGCGGACCTCGGAGTAGGCGACCAGCGTGATGATCAACGGCAGCGCCGGGATCACCAGGGCCACGTTGGTGAAGAACGACAAGATGTCGTCGACGATGGTGCCCTCGGCGTAGCCGGAGACCATGCCGATGACCAGGGCGATCACCGTCGCCAGGGTCCCGCCGAGCAGTCCGACCAGCAGCGACACCCGAGCTGCCGTAGATCAACTGGGACAAGACGTCCTGGCCGCCGACATTGGTGCCCAGCGGATGGTCCCCGGACGGCGCGGTCAAGCGGCTCGAACGATCCGTCGGTCGGCGCGTACGGCGCGATCAGCGGGGCGAAGACCGCCACCAGGACGTAGAGCGCCACGATGATGATTCCGACCCGGGCCTTCTTGCTGCTCCAGATGACGCTGTACCAGGCTTCCGGCCGCTCGGCCGCGCTGACCTGCTCCTCGACCCCGCCCAGTTCCGGCGAGCCTTCGGCCATGGGATCGGTTCCGACGGTCGTCATGCTGACTGCCCCACTTTCGCGCTCATGCTTCAGCCCTCCGGGCCCGCGGATCCAGCACGCCGTAGAGCAGGTCGGCGATCAGGTTGGCGATCAGGGTGGCCACCGCGGTCAGCAGCATCAGCGCCTGGAGCAGCGGGTAGTCCTTGAGCCCGACCGCCTCCCCCATCAGCCGGCCGAGCCCGGGATAGTCGAAGACCGTCTCGACCAGGATCGTGCCGCCGAGCACGCCGCCGAGGGCCAGCGCGAAGCCGGTGACGCTGGGCAGCAGGGCGTTGCGGGCGGCGTAACGCAGGGCGACGACCCGGTCCGGCAGCCCTTTGGCCTTGGCCAGCTTGATGTAGTCCTCGCTCAGATTCATGATCATCGTGTTGCGCATGCCGAGGATCCAGCCGATCGGCGTGACGATCATCAGCGTCAGCGCCGGCAGGAAGGCGTGCGAGATGGCGTCGTAGAGGAACGGCCCAGTTGAAGCCCGGGCGTCGACTGCTCGTAGCCGCCCGAGGTGGCGAACCAGCCCAGCGAGTAGCCGAGCCCGAAGATCAGCAGCAGGGCGATCCAGAACGGCTGCAGGGTGCCGAGGAAGGTCGACACCAGCGTGACCGTGGTGTCGAACCGGCTGTTGCGGCGCCAGGCGGCGAAGGCGCCGAGCAGGATGCCGATCACGAACGACAGCACCTGGACGACGGTGACCAGGATGACCGTCCACCAGAACGCCTGGCCGATCACCTCGGTGACCTTGAACGGGTAGTAGTTGTAGGAGAGCCCGAAGTTGCCGTGCAGCAGCTGGCCCGAGGTACTGGCAGGTACTGCGAGCACAGCGAACCCGTCGGCGTGCCCGAGCATGTCGCGCATCGCCTGCGACCTGGGCCTGGTCGAGCTGGGCGTTCTTGCCGGCCAGCCGCTGCACCATGATCTCGGCCGGATCGCCCGGCTGCAGCCGCGGGATGAGGAAGTTGAGCGTGACCACGGCCCACAGGGTGAGCAGGAAGAAGCCGATCTTGCGCAGGAAGTACTTCACCGCGATCCCCCGCTCTCCATGATCACTTCGCGGCGCGCTCAGGTGGGTCATCCATAGCCGCGCGTTGTCCTGCGGGTTGCAGTACGGGTCTTCGGCGCTCGGCCAGCCGACCGCCTTGTCGGTGCGGTAGATGCTGCGGGCCGGGGCGTAGAAGATCGGCAGCACCGGGTACTGGGTCATCATCGTGTTGACCAGCACCCCGACCAGCTCCTTGGTCTTGGCCGGGTCGGTCGCTGCCGGTCAGTCCTTCGACCGCCGCGTCGACTTGGCGGGTCGGAGAAGCGGCCGACGTTGCCCTTGATCTCGGTCTTGGTCGGGATCGTGCCGGTGCTCAGGCTCGCGCCCATGCCGTTGGCGTAGTCGCAGCCGGCCGGCCATGTAGCTGATCATCAGCTGGAAGTCGCCGCTCTTCTTCTGCCCGTCGACCGAGTCCGGCTGGGCCTTGTTGGCCTTGATGGTCAGCCCGAGCTCGCGGAAGTTGGCGATCACCTCGTCGGCGATGGCCTCGTAGTCGATGTAGCCGGCCTGCACCGAGAACATGATGTCGATCGGCGATCCGTCCGGGTTGGCCCGCGAGCCGTCGGGACCCTTCGCGTAGCCGGCGGCATCGAGCAGCTGATTGGCCTTGGCCGGGTCGAACGGGATGATCGTGCTCTCGGCCGGGTAGCCCGGCGGCAGCAGGGCCTTCTTCGCCGGCAAGGTGAGCCCGGACTGGCTGGCCACGTCCATGATCCCGTAGGTCGCCTTCAGCGATGCGCTCTCCTTGTCCATCCCGTACGCCAGCGCCTCGCGGAACTTCACGTCGCTGAACGGCTTCTTGGTCAGATTGGGCGCCAGCACGGTGATCCCGTTGGGCGCGTACCAGATGTGGTTGGTCTTCGGGTCGGCCTCGACGAAGGTCTTCTGCGGATTGGGCAGCTCGCCGGTGTAGAAGTCGAGCCCGCCGGACCGCAGCTTCAGAGCCGCCTGGTTGGCGTCGTAGTTGCCCTCCAGCACCAGCTTCTCGACCTTGATCTTGTCGGCCTGCCAGTAGTCGGGGCGCCGGACCAGTTCCAGCCGCCGGCCGTTGTAGCTGCCGACCTCGAACGGTCCGGTGAAGACCGGCTTCTTGTCGACGTACTTGGTCGGGTCACCGGCCGAGCCGTACTGCTTCTCCGGGAGGATGAGCTGGCCGATGATGCCGACGAACTTCGAAGCAGCGTCGCCACTGAACGTGAACACGACCTGGTTGCCTGAGGCGACCACCGAGGTCGCCTTGGCTCCGAGCAGATCCGACCAGACCCCGGTGACGTCGATCGCCGGGTACTTCTTCATCAGGTTGAAGGTGAAGGCCACGTCGTCGGCCGTGAAGTCCGAGCCGTCGCTCCACTTCACGCCCGGCCGGATGTCGAAGGTCAGCTTGTTGGCGCCCTGCCACTTGTAGCCGGTGGCCAGCCACGGGGTGATGGTGCAGTCCAGGCTGCTCTGGATCATCAACGGCTCGTACAGCCAGGTCTTGGTCTGCTGCTTCGGCGCGTACGGGTTGTAGTTGATCAAGCCGCCGATGGATGCGTCCGACTCGGCCGGAAGGTTCAGCTGAGCGATCATCCCGCCGGTTCCGGCCGAGGATGTGTGGCGGCTCTTGCGCTCGTTGGCCACGCGGCTGCCGGCACATCCCGGCAGCGCCATCAGCAACGCCAATGCCAACGCGACCAGCGCCTTGCGCTTGACCATCCCGCTCCTTTGCGTGGCTGGCTCGACTCGCCGACGAGCCACATGCCTTGGGCCACACTCAAGCTCCCGCAGCAGGATTTGTAAAGCCTTTGACAGGATCGCAATTTCACAATATGAGATCAAGCCAGCACCCCGAAGGCCTTTCGGAGACCGCTGTAGCTGTGCTCTGATGGGTGATCATGGTCGCTTCTCGTCCAGCTCATCGGGGATCTAGGCGCAGCTGTTGTCTGGCCGGGCCCGTCGACGGCTTGGGTCAGAGTGGCCAGCTGATCTCATCAGACGGACGCCGGGCTCCTATCAGGCTGACTGGCACGGCGTCCTCGTGACCCGACCCACCTCGACCGTCCGCGCCGCCGACTGGCTGAATGTCACCTTGGGCGTCGAGCGGCGGGTCGAGTTGCTGCTGGCCCAGCTGACGTTGGCCGAGAAGGTCGGTCAGCTGCATCTGGGGTTTCAGCTCGACGTTGGTCAGAACGGTGACGAAATCGCGGCCGGCCACGTCGGAGCCGGGATCTACTCGCGCGGCGCCAATTCTTCGTCCGATGCTCCCCGACCAGCGATGTCGACCTTGATCGACGGTTGCCAGCGGGCGGCCGTCGAAAGGTCGCGGCTAGGCATCCCGCTGCTGTTCGGCAGCGACGTGGTGCACGGCCTGCGTACGACCTTTCCCATCCCGCTCGGCATGTCGGCCACCTGGGATCTCCCCCTGATTCGCGACTGCGCTGCGCTGTCGGCTCGTGAGGCCGCATCCGAAGGACTTGACCTCACCTTCGCCCCGATGATCGACATCTCGGCCGAGCACCGGTGGGGCCGGATCGGCGAGACGTATGGCGGCGAGCCGCTGCTCACCGCGCGGGTGGGCGCCGCCACGATCGAGGGATTGCAATCCGATGGGCGATTCAGTGCGACGGCCAAGCACTTCTGCGGCTACGGGCTCGTGCAGGCCGAACATGATCATGAGACGTTGTCGATCGGTCTCAACGCCTTGCACAACCTCCACCTGCGACCCTTCCGCGCGGCGGTCGGGCCGGCTGCAACGCCGTCATGGTCGGCTTCCACGATGTCGACGGGGTGCCGATGCACGCCAACGGTCCCCTCGTACGCGATCTGCTCAAGACGGCCTGGGGCTTCACCGGCGTCGTCACCAGCGACTGGGATGGCATCGGACAACTGGTCCATCAGGGCGTGGCTTCCGATCTGCGCGACGCGGCTCGGCAGGCCATCCTGGCCGGGATCGATCTGGACATGGTGTCCGGTGCCTACCGTGACCATCTGCCGGGCCTGGTCCAAGCGGGTGAGGTCGAGGTCGAGGCTGCTCGACGATGCCGTACGCCGGGTCCTTCGCCTCAAGTTTCGGGCGCGATTGTTCGACGGCCCGGATGGCGGACCGCTGCCCCGCCAACGTGCTCGGCCGAGTCGGGCGCGCACGGCCGAATTGGCTCGGCGCTCGGTGGCCTCGGCGACGGTGCTGGTGAAGAACTCCGGCATCCTGCCGCTCCACAGCAATCTGGGGGTGATCCACGTCTGCGGGCCGTTTGTCGACGATGCCACCGCGCTGCTCGGGACGTGGCTCTTCGACGGTGCCGAGCCGACCACCAGTCCCGCGGCCGCGCTGTCCGAGCGGATCGACCCCGGCAATCTGCTGGTTTCAGACGGTCGGTTCAGCGACCTCGCCGTCCAGCAAGCGGCGGCCGCCGACCTGACGGTGGCCATCGTCGGTGAACATCCGAGCCGCAGCGGTGAGGACGGCTGTCTGCCCGCCGCCGAACTCCCGGTCGGTCAACTCGAACTGCTGCGCGAGCTCTCCGAGCTCGGCAAACCGCTCGTCGTGGTGATCATCGCCGGACGCCCGCTGGACCTGCGACCGGTGCTGAGGTTGGCCGACGCCGTCCTGATGACCTGGCATCCCGGGACCGAAGCGGGGCCGGCCCTGGCCGACGTGCTGCTCGGCACGCGGGCGCCCGGCGGCCGACTGCCGATGAATCTGCCGCGACTCGGGCACCACGGCACGACCGCGGCCGAGCGGGGCGCCGAACGCCGGTTGGGACGGTCGCGGGATGCGCGGTTCGGACGGTTCCTCAATTCGCTGGGGAATCCCGAGCTCTCGCTGGGATTCGGGTTGACCTACACCTCGTTCGCGTACTCCGATATCGAGCTGAGCCGGGATTCGCTGCCGTTGCGCGGCGGGGTGATCAGGGCGAGTGTCGAGGTCGCGAACACCGGTCCGCGCTCCGGCCGCGAAGTGGTCCAGCTCTACATCCGCGACCTGGTCGCCGACGTGGTCCGGCCGATGGTGGAGCTGGCCGACTGGCAGACGGTCGAGCTCGAGCCGGGGAAGTCGGTCCGGGTGGTCTTCAAGATCACCGCCGAACTCTTCGGTTACTGGGGCCGTGACCTCCAGCGCCGGATCGATCCGGGCGAGGTCGACGTGATCATCGGACCGAACGCCGCCCGGGGCAGCTCCGCCCGCATCATGATCACCAGCTGATGCCGGAACCGAGGAGCACCATGATCGAGATACGAAACCGCCGGATCGTTGTCGACGGTCTGCCGGCGATGATCATGGCCGGCGAAGTGCACTACTTCCGGGTCGGGCGCGCCGAGTGGGCGGATCGGCTGGACAAGCTCGTGGAGATCGGCTGCGGCTGCGTCGCCTCCTACATTCCCTGGCTTTTCCATGAACGGCCGGACGGGACCTTCGACCTGACCGGCCAGACCCGTCCCGAACGCGACCTCGGCGCCTTCATCGACCTCTGCGCCGAGCGCGGGTTGACCTTCTTCGCCCGGCCCGGGCCGTTCATCATGGCCGAATTGAAGAACGAGGGATTGCCCTACCGGTTCTACGCGGAGCACCCGGAGATCGTCCCGGTCGGCTGGGACGGACGACCGGCGCCGACCAGCACCGTCGACTATCTGGCCCCGGCCTTCCTCGACGAGGCCGACCGCTGGTACGCCGCCGTCCTGCCCGTCCTGAGCACCCGGACGTGCGCGGTCGGGGGGCCGGTGATCGCCGTGCAACTGGACAACGAGATCGGCATGCTCGCCTGGGTCAGCAACTCCCCCGACCTGACCGACGGGCTGCTGGATGACCTGCTGGACTGGTGCCGGAATCGCTATGGGGATGGGCTTTCGCGACCGTTACCCCCTCGGCTCGATCGGCTGGCCAGGGCCGTCCGCACGCCGGACGAATCCTGGGCCGCGCCGTTGCGGGTCGACCTCGGCTGGTTCATGCGCGATCGCTTTGCCCGCTATGTCTCGACCCTGGCCGATTCGGCACGTCGGCACGGTCTGCGGGACACCCCATTCATGATCAACATCCACGGAACCGAGGGTGGCGACGGTGTGCCATTCGCCATCGGCGTCAGCCAGCTGTTCGCCGCGTACCGCGGAATCGCCGGCCTGGTCGCCGGATCGGACCACTATCTCGGCGACCTCTCGATGTCGGTGATTGCCGATCTGCATTTCATCAACGCCGCGATGTACGCGGTCAACGGGCCGGATCAGCCGCTGACCTCGCTGGAATTCGAAGCCGGGACCGGCGACTACTCCGGCCACTCCGACGCTCTCTACGACCCCAGCACGGTCGACCTGAAGACCCGACTGTGCCTGGCCCAGGGCAATCGCCTGATCAACTACTACCTGCTGACCGGCGGGGTGAACCCTCATCTCGATGTGCCGGTGGCCGACGGCAACGACCGGATCAGCTTCACCGGTGAACGGCACGGTACGGCCGCGCCGATCGGACCGCTCGGCCAGCGGGGGTTGACCTTCGCGGCCACCGCGGCGGTCACGCACGCGGCCACGGCCAACGGTCGCTGGCTCGCCGACCTGGACGAGGAGTACGACGAGGTGACCGCGGGCTTTTGGCCCGACGCCTTCATGACCGAATACCACCATCCCGCCAGCGCGGTGATGACCGAGATCGTCGACGACCTCATGGCGCACCGCGGACCTGGTCAAGGTAAGTCGCTGTGGCGCTCGCTCCTGCTGGCCGGCGTCCGTTTCACCGCCAGCAACCTGCAGAATCCCGACGGGAAATTGCCGCACACGGTCGCACTCAGCACCGGCCTGGTCCTCGACCCCACCGTCCAGCATCGACTGAAGCGGCACCTGCTCGAAGGCGGGTCGTTGCTGCTGGTCGGCCGGCTGCCGCAGCGGGACACAGAGAACCGTCCGTGCACGGTCCTCGCTGATGCGCTCGGCCTTCGGCCGGGCGAGTTGGTCCGCGGCACCGACCGGCACTACCCATCGCTGGTCGGTCACGGTCTGGCGAGTTGGCTGCCCGAAACCAGGGTCGGCTGGTTGGCCGCGCTGGCCCCCTCGACCGACGATGAACGGCTCTTCACCGACGTCGACGGTCGCACGTGTGCAGTGACGACCCGGGTCGGCGCCGGCCGGGCCATCGTGGCCACCGTCGAACTGCCGACGCACCCAGAACTCGTCCGCACGATGCTCGAGCATCTGGGATCCCCTCCGGGCCTCCGGCTGCGGACCACCGTTCCGGGAGTCGTGGTGACGACCGGCCGCAGTCCCCGTGGCGAGCGGATGCTGCACCTGCTCAATCCCACCGGGTACGCGTCCATCGTCGATGTCGATGTCGATGACCGGACCGGCCTGCTGAACCAGCCCCTGCTGCTGCCCGCCCGGACCGGCCGGATGCTCGGCCTCGGACTGCGACTCCCCGGTGGTGGCGAGATCGTCTCGAGCAACGCCGAAATCACAGCCGTGGACCTTGATCAGCTCCGGTTCTCACCCGGCCTGCAGAACGGCACCGAGGTCTGGCTGCGCACCGATCGAGCGGTCACCAACCCGCGGACCCGGACCGAGGGCAACCTGACCGTCGTAACCGCACCCCCCGGCGAAGATCTCCTGGTGACGTTCGCCCTCTGAGCTGCCCCACCTTCGCCCCCTCAGCTGCCCCACCTTCGCCCCCTGAGCCTGTCGAAGGGCAAGATCAACCTCCGCGAACGGGAGTCGGGAGTGTACGCGCCCTGAGCCTGTCGAAGGGCAAGATCAACCTCCGCGAAACGGGAGCCACCCCGCACGCGCCCTGAGCCTGTCGAAGGGCAAGATCACGGCGTACCCAGAGCGGCATTTCGAAGCTCGGCATCCCCACGCGTGGGCCTGAGCCGCTCAAAGCGGCGGCGGGCGCAGCCGGGCGATGATCAACGCAATCGAGGTTCCCGCACCCCACAAGATCAATCCGGCGGTCAGGAGCGAGAGTCCGCGACCGGCCGCGGTGTGCGCGACGGTCGGCATCAGAGCATTCAAGAATCGGGGGAGTTCGCTGATCGGATCGACCGCGAACAGCAACAGGTAAGGCAATCCGAGGTGAAACAACCACCAGGCCGTCGGCGACAGCTCGCGCCGTTCGTGCCACCTTTGGCGCAACGGCTTCACCGCCACCGGAAGCACCACCGAGACGATGTTTCCCACGCCGAGCCAGGTCAGGATGGGAAACGCGACGCCCGGCAGGGTCAGCACCAGGCGATAGTCGGCTTCACTGTTCACCGTGATCAATCCGGTGGCGACCAAGGTCGGCAGTCCGACGATGATCAACAACGCGAGGTTCTTGATCAACAGGATCCGGCCGAGACGCACGTTCTCGGTCAGACCCTGGCGGACCCGAGTCGCATCGGCGCCCAGCACGTTCGTGGTGGTGACGTCAGCCAGGATGAAGACCGCGAAGTAGCTGCCGACCAGGATCGCCCAGTCCCGATGCGGCTGGCCCGACAACGGGCTGACGACCAGCCAGAGCAGCGACAGCACCAGATTGACGGCGATTCCGGCCAGCCAGTGCCAAGGCCGGGTGAACGACCAACGCAACTCGCCGGTCACCGTTCGCCAGTGACCTGTCACCGCCCCAGCGTGCCAGACGCGCTGCGCCTCCGGCGGTCACTCCCCAGACAGCAAGGTCGGTCAAGCCAGCCGGGCGAGCAGGGCGTCGAGCCGGCGGTAGCTGATGTTCATGCCGTACTCCATGCCCGAATTCACATGGCCGTCGCGCCATTCCTGCGCGGGATACGTCAGATGGTTCTGCAGGGTGGTGACACCGTCCTGCTCGGTCAGGGTGATCCGCACGGTGTAGGTCGCACCCGGCATGTTGTCGAAGGACTCAGTGCTGGTGAAGCCGTCAGGCAGATCGATCGACAGGTATTCGCCGGAGAACGAGATGTCGTCCTCCCCCTCACTGGCGAGCACGTAGTGCCACTTCCCGCCGACCCGGAAGTCGATCTCGCAGACGACAAGGGCACCTTCGGACAGGCCGTACCACTCGCGGACGTGTTCTGGCGTGGTGATCGCTTCCAGCACCAGCGATCGCGGTGCGTTGAATTCGCGGGTGATCAGCAATTCGGTGTCGGACGGATAGCTGACGACGGCTTTGCGGGACGAGGTCTCGGTGGTGTTCATGATCAATTCTCCTTCGGTTGGATCCGGGTGAGGTAGGTGTCGAGGCTGTCGAGGTTGGCCTCCCAATGACGGCGGTACTCGTTCAGCCAGGAGGTGGCGTTCTTCAACGGGGTGGCCGTGATCCGGCAGTTCCGGCGCTGCGCATCACGACTCTTGGCGATCAGGCCGGCACGCTCCAGCACCGAGAGGTGCTTCGAGATGGCCGGCATGCTCATGCTGAACGGTTCGGCGAGCTCTCCCACCGTGGCGTCCCCGAGAGCGAGCCGTTCGAGAATGGCTCGTCGAGTGGGGTCCGCCAATGCGGCGAAAGTCGTACTCAGGGAATCGTTCGGCATATTCAACCTGTCAGTTAATTAACTAGTAAGGAAACTATGGCGCGCTCGACCTAGGTCTGTCAAGCGGCTTCAGCGCGCCTTTCTCACCTACCCTGAGGTGGTGACCGACCGCACCTCGACCGAGTCGGCCGGTCGGCCGTCACTATTGGCCCGGGTACGCCGGAAGGGTGGCCGGTTCTGGCCGGTCCTGGCGAGGACGGTGAGCGCGTGCGTGCGCTATCGGGTCACCGGACTTGCGGCCGAGGCGGCGTTCTTCGCGATCCTGTCACTGCCGCCCCTGATCTTCGGCCTGGCCGGCGCCATCGGCTTCGTGGCCAAGAAGTTCGACGTCCGCACCATCGAGAGCTTCCGCGACCAGATCCTCGAGCTTGCTTCGCGCACGCTGACCGACGACGCGGTGGACAACGTCATCCAGCCCACTCTCGACGACGTGTTGTCCGGCGGGCGCTTCGAATTCATTTCGATCGGTTTCGTCATCGCGCTGTGGTCAGGTTCCCGGGCCCTCAACGTCTTCGTCGACACCATCACGATCATGTACGGACTGGCTCGTCAGCGCAGCATCGTCCGGACCCGGGCGCTGTCCTTCACGCTCTATCTGGTCTTCCTGATTGTCGGCGTGGTGTTGTTGCCGCTGGTGCTGGCCGGCCCCTCGTTCGTCGACCGCATCCTGCCCCAGCGACTGGACATCCTCGGCAAGCTCTATTGGCCCGTCGTCCTTCTCGGCTCGATCGTCTTCCTGGCCACGCTCTACCACTTCGCGGTGCCGGTGCGTACGCGGTGGCGGTCAGACCTTCCCGGCGCGGCGCTCACCCTGGTCATGTGGGTCGGCGGCAGCGCCCTCCTGCGGTTCGTGCTGACCCAGTCCGCGGGCAGTACGTCCATCTACGGCCCGCTGGGGGCGCCGATCGCGGTGCTCATCTGGCTGTACATCAACTCGCTGGCGGTGTTGATCGGCGCCGCGTTCAATGCCGCGGTGGACGAGGTCTGGCCCCGCTTGTCCGGGATCGACCACACGGTGCCGTCTCAATAGTTGGACACGCTTCTCATCCCTTGAGAATTGAATTTGATCCAGGCGTTCGACTGGAAGAGGCTGGTCCCGTGCTTACTGCTCCTGGATCACCGCGCGCTTGGCGGTTGCGGCCCTGGGAGCTGACTGCGCGGCGCTTCGTCGACTTCGGTCGGACGAAGTCGATGATGTGTCACCAGCCCGCCCTGTAGAACCTGGCCTCGTAGAACGAGCCGCTGGCGATTGCTGTGCATACCCCCCGAAGCCGCGCGCAGCGCACCCCGACCAAGGACACCGATGACCACTCAGACCTCAGCCCCGAACGATACGTCCCCGGTAGCGACCGCAGCGCCGCCTCGTCCGGCCGCCAGGCCGCGTCGGAAGAAGGGTGAGGGTCAGTGGGCGCTGGGCTACCGGGAGCCCCTGAACGCCAACGAGCAGTCCAAGAAGGACGACAACCCGCTCAACGTCCGGGCGCGGATCGAGAACATCTACGCCAAGCAAGGCTTCGCCTCGATCGATCCGGGCGACCTGCGCGGACGCTTCCGCTGGTACGGCCTCTACACCCAGCGCCGGCCGGGTATCCACGGCGGCAAGACGGCCACGTTGGAGCCGTGGGAGCTGGACGACGAGTACTTCATGCTCCGGATCCGGATCGACGGCGGGGCGCTGACCACCGAGCAACTGCGGGTCATCGGTCAGATCTCGGTCGACTTCGGCCGCGACACCGCTGATGTCACCGACCGGCAGAACGTCCAGTTGCACTGGATCCGGGTGGAGGACGTGCCGGAGATCTGGCGGCGGCTCGAGGCCGTTGGCCTGAGCACCACCGAGGCGTGCGGCGACTGCCCGCGGGTCATCCTCGGATCTCCGGTCGCCGGCATTGCCGCCGACGAGATCATCGACCCCACCCGGGCCATCGCCGACATCGTTGAGCGCTACATCGGCGATCCGTCGTACGCCAACCTGCCGCGGAAGTTCAAGACCGCGATCACCGGCCACCCGCTGCAGGACGTGGTGCCGGAGATCAACGATGTGGCCTTCGTCGGCGTCGACCACCCCGAGCACGGTCCCGGCTTCGACCTGTGGGTGGGTGGCGGTCTGTCCACCAACCCGATGCTCGCCGTACGGCTCGGCGCCTGGGTGCCCGAAACCGAGGTGGCTGAGGTCTGGGCCGGCGTGGTCGGACTGTTCCGCGACTATGGCTATCGCCGGCTGCGGACCCGCGCGCGGATCAAGTTCCTGGTGGCCGACTGGGGCCCCGAGAAGTTCCGCGAGATCCTGGAGACGAAGTATCTCGAGCGGAAGCTGATCGACGGGCCAGCGCCGGAGACGCCGACCAAGCCCGGTGACCACGTGGGGATCAACCGGCAGAAGGACGGGAAGCTCTTCGTCGGACTGGCGCCCATTGCCGGCCGGGTCAGCGGCGCCGCCCTCATACAGCTGGCCGAGCTGGCCGAGGCCCACGGGTCGCGGCGGCTGCGGACCACGCCGATGCAGAAGCTGTTGGTCCTCGACGTCGACGAAACTCAGGTCGATTCGCTCGTCGCCGGCGCCGAGGAGCTCGGGCTCTCCGCCCGACCAAATGCCTGGCGGCGATCGGTGATGGCTTGCACGGGGATCGAGTTCTGCAAACTGGCGATCGTCGAGACCAAGGCCCAAGCGGCCCGGGTGGTCGGCGAGCTGGAGCAGCGGCTCGGCGAGATGGACTCTCCGATCACCGTGCACCTCAACGGCTGCCCGAACTCCTGTGCGCGGATCCAGACGGCTGACATCGGGCTCAAGGGCCAACTCGTCGTCGGCCCGAACGGCGATCAAGTCGAGGGCTACCAGGTCCATCTCGGGGGTGGGCTCGGGTTGGACGCGGGCTTCGGACGCAAGCTCCGCGGACACAAGGTGACGGCCGACGAACTGCCCGACTACGTCGAGCGGCTGGCCAAGGCCTATGTGGCCGACCGCTCCGAAGGTGAGCGATTCGCCCAATGGGTGGCGCGGGCCGACGAAACCGTTCTCGTATGAGTCCCGCGGTCGGGCCTGGTCACGGTTCCGGGTCAGGACATGCCACGCGGCAAGCGGTCATGTATTGCCCCTACTGCGCGGAGGAGACGCTGTTCCCGTTGGAGGGCGGCGGTTGGGAATGCCGCAGCTGCCTGCGTGCGTTCACGGTGGCGTTCCTCGGCCTCACGTCACGAGACCGCATTGACTCTCAGGAGCTGCCGTGACCACAACCCGGGGTGCGACCCCCTTGGACCACCGAGGCGCCGCAAGTCAGCATCCGAACCCGCGCCCGGCCCGCTCGACGGCTGATCTGTCCGATCTCGCCGTCCAGGCCAACCATGATCTCGAAGGGGCCTCGGCCCTGGAGATCATGACCTGGGCGTACGCGGAATTCGGGTCCGGTCTGGTCGTGACCTCGTCGATGGTCGACACCGTGATGATCCACCTTGCCGAGCAAGTGGCCCCGGGGATCGACGTGATCTTCCTCGACACGGGCTATCACTTCGTGGAGACGATCGGCACCCGCGACGCGGTGCAGGCCGTTCACAACGTCAACGTGATCAACGTGATCCCGGAGTTGACGGTGGCCGAGCAGGATCGGGCGTACGGCAAGGACCTGTTCGCCCGGGATCCTGATCAGTGCTGCGCCATGCGCAAGGTGGCTCCGCTGGGTCAAGCGCTCGCGCCCTATGCGGCCTGGGCGACGGGTCTGCGACGGACGGATTCCGTGGCTCGATCCCGTACGCCGATCATCTCCTGGGACGCGAAGCGAAAGTTGATCAAGGTCGCGCCGATCGCCACCTGGACCGACCAGGACATCGACGACTACGTCGAGGACAACAGCCTGATGATCAATCCGCTGCTCGAGGACGGTTACCAGTCGATCGGCTGCGAGCCGTGCACCCTCAAGATCGACGGTACCGACGGCCGCGCCGGGCGGTGGGCCGGTCTGGCCAAGTCCGAATGCGGGATACACCTGTGAGCGGGAACGCGGTCACCCGGGAAGCAGATTTCCGGAGCGCCGGCGACGGGAATTCAGCGGGGGGCGTGGAGACCCGTCCTCCTCACACGACCGGATTTCAGGAGCGCCAGCGACGGGAATTCAGCGGGGGGCGTGGAGACCCGTCCTCCCACACGACCGGATTTCAGGAGCGCCAGCGACGGGAATTCAGCGGGGGGCGTGGAGACCCGTCCTCCCACACGACCGGATTTCAGGAGCGCCAGCGACGGGAATTCAGCGGGGGGCGTGGAGACCCGTCCTCCCACACGACCGGATTTCAGGAGCGCCAGCGACGGGAATTCAGCGGGGGGCGTGGGGGGTCGTCCCCCCACACAACAGGGCGGCACCTTGTGGCTCACGGGCCTGCCGTCGGCCGGCAAATCGACCATCGCCCATGCGCTGGCGGCCGAGCTGACCGCTGCCGGCGTACGGGTTCAGATCCTTGACGGTGACGAGGTCCGGCCGCATTTGTCCGCCGGACTGGGCTTCACCCGGGCCGACCGGGACATCAACGTGCGGCGGATCGGCTGGGTCGCCCGCCTGCTGGCTTCTCACGGCGTCGTCGTGCTCGTGCCGGTGATCGCACCGTACGCCGCC
The DNA here is from genome assembly GCA_963731295.1 of uncultured Actinomycetota bacterium. Classification (GTDB taxonomy): domain Bacteria; phylum Actinomycetota; class Actinomycetes; order Propionibacteriales; family Propionibacteriaceae; genus Microlunatus. The sequence goes on along the minus strand of CAVSUP010000001.1, from coordinate 294,813 downwards.
GCCCGGCAGTCCGTTCGAGATGATCATGCCGAGGCCAAGGTGCCGTTCGGCGAGATCTTCGTGTCGACATCGTTGACGGTGGCCGAGTCCCGCGACGTCAAGGGTCTCTACGCGAAGGCCCGTCGGGGCGAGCTGATGGGGATGACCGGGGTGGACGACCCGTACGAGCAACCATCCAGTGCCGAGCTGGTGCTGGACACCGCAGTTGTCGATCTTGAAAAGGCCGTCGAGAGGTCCAAGGCGTTGCTGTCGGCCATCGTGGAGAGGGACCTGTCATGAACGTGACTCAGTTGCGTCCGCTGACCGAGCTGCAGGCTCTGGAGTCGGAGTCGATCCACATCTTCCGCGAGGTGGCGGCCACCTTCGACTCGCCGGTCATGCTGTTCTCCGGCGGCAAGGATTCCGTGGTCATGCTGCACCTCGCCGCCAAGGCCTTCTGGCCGGCCCCGATCCCCTTCGGTCTGCTGCACATCGACACCGGGCACAATTTCCCCGAGGTGCTGACCTATCGCGACGACGCCGTGGAGTTCTACGGCGCGACGCTGAAGGTCGCTTCGGTTCAGGACTACATCGACGACGGTCGGCTGCGGGAACGACCCGACGGCACCCGGAATCCCTTGCAGACCGTGCCACTGCTGGACGCCATCCAGAACGGCAAGCACGATGCGGTTTTCGGGGGCGGGCGACGCGACGAAGAGCGGGCCCGGGCCAAGGAGCGGGTGTACAGCATGCGAGACGAGTTCGGCCAGTGGGAACCGCGCAATCAGCGCCCCGAGCTGTGGTCGCTTTACAACGGACGCCACCTGCCGGGCGAGCACGTCCGCGTTTTCCCGCTGTCGAACTGGACCGAGCTCGATGTCTGGGACTACATCCAGGCCGAGAAGATCGAGTTGCCAACGATCTACTACGCCCACGAGCGTGAGGTCGCGCTGCGCGACGGCATGTGGATCGCGATCACCGAGGTCACACCGGAGTTGGCCTCCGACAGCGTCGAACGCCGGTCCGTCCGCTATCGCACGGTGGGCGACATGTCGTGCACGGCCGCCGTGCTGTCCTCGGCGAGCACGGTGCACGACGTGATCACCGAGGTCGGGCTCAGCCAGCTCACCGAACGGGGCGCGACCCGGGCCGACGATCGGCTCGGCGAGGCCGCCATGGAAGACCGCAAGCGGGAAGGCTACTTCTGATGAGCACCACTTCGACGGTGCGGCACACCGGCGCCGCCCATGCCGTCGGCGGACGCACCCTGCTCCGGTTGGCCACGGCCGGCTCGGTCGACGACGGAAAGTCGACGCTGGTCGGTCGGCTGCTGTTCGACACCAACTCGGTGCTCACCGACACGCTTGATCACGTCCAGAGCGTCAGTCGCCGGAAGGGGCTCGATCGGGCGGATCTCGCCCTGCTGACCGACGGACTGCGCGCCGAACGTGAGCAGGGCATCACGATCGACGTCGCGTACCGCTATTTCGCCACTCCGGCCCGAAAGTTCGTCCTCGCCGACTGCCCCGGACACGTGCAGTACACCCGCAACACCGTGACCGGCTCCTCGACCGCCGATGTCATCGTGCTGCTGGTCGACGCCCGCAACGGTCTGGTCGAGCAGACCCGGCGGCACCTGGCGGTCGCTGCGTTGCTGCGAGTGCCGCACGTGATCCTCGTCGTGAACAAGATCGATCTGGTCGGCTATGCCGAAGACGTGTTCATCCGGATCGCCACTGACTTCGCCCTGCTGGCGCGCAGCCTCGGCGTACTGGACACCCACTGCATCCCGGTGTCGGCGACCGAGGGCGACAACGTGGTGACCCGCTCCCATCGGACTCCCTGGTACGACGGCCAGACCGTGCTCGGCTACCTGGAGAATGTCGACGACACGCGGCGCGCCGTCGGCTCGGAGTTGCGTTTCCCCGTGCAGCACGTGGTGCGGCCGCAGTCGGCGGCACCGGCGCCGTGGGCGGCCCGGGCGCCGAAGATCGACGGTGACTATCGCGGGTACGCGGGCAAGGTCGAATCCGGCCGGGTGCGGGTCGGCGAAGAGATCGTCGTCCTGCCGCGGACCGCGCACGCCGTGGTCGAGGGCATCGACACTCCCGACGGTCCGCTGGACATCGCCGTCGCCGGACAGTCGGTGGTGATCCGGCTGAACTCCGACATCGATGTGTCCCGCGGGGACATCCTCGCGGCGACCGACGCCCCGCCGGCCCCGGTCCGCGAACTGACCGGGACGGTGTGCTGGCTGGCCGAGCGCGAACTCACTCTCGGCGCCCGAGTGCTCGTTCAGCACGGGACGTCACTGACCAAGGCCATCGTCAAGTCGATCGACGGCACCTTGGACCTGGACTTCGAGCACGGCTCGGTGCCCTGCTGGCGGCCGCACAACTCGCTCGGCCTGAACGACATCGGGCGGGTACGCTTGGCGCTCGCCTCGCCGCTGCCGATCGACCCCTACCGCGAACACCGGGCGACCGGCGCGTTCATCATCGTCGACGAAGCGGACGGTTGGACGTTGGGCGCCGGTATGGCCGGTTCCACGTCGTTCCGGGCGCCGACGGGCGACGCCCTCAATTCCGACGCGCTCAATTCCGACGCCCTCAATGGCCGACCCCCTTAATTCCAAACCGCAGCATCCCGCACAACCTGGAAGTCAGCCACTATGACCGCCCCTTCACTCATCCTTCTCGGCTACGGCAGCCACGACCCTCGGGTCGCGCAGGTCAGCCACCAGATCCGTAAGGGTCTGTTGCAGATCAGGCCCGAGCTCGACATCCACGTGGCGTTTCTCGATCATTGCGCCCCGACCGGCCTGCAAGTGGTCAACAAGCTAGTCAGCCACGGGGTCACCGAGGTGGTTTTCGTGCCCTTGCTGCTGTCCGACGCGTTCCACGCGCAGATCGAGGTGCCGACCTTGCTGGCCCAGGTCAGTGCGGCCCACCCAGATCTCCGGGTGACGGCGTCACGGCCGATCGGTCCGGAGGCGCAGCTGCTGTCGATCATCGATCGCCGGCTGCGGGACGCGCTCCGGATGAGGCGCGTCTCCGAACTCGACGGACTGGTCTTCGCCGCCGTCGGCAGCACCGACATCCGGAGCAATGCGCTGGTGGCCCGCCGGGCCCGACAGTGGGCGACGCACCACCGACTGCCCTGTGTGACCGCGTTTGCCACCGGCTCGGGACCGACCGCGGCTGAGGCGGTCCGCACGCTCCGGGGTCAGGGTCGACGACACATCGCCGTCGGCAGCTGGTTCCTGGCGCCAGGCCTGCTCTACATCCGGCAGGCTGAGCTCGCCGCGGAAGCCGGCGCCATCGCCATTTCCGAGCCGATGGGCGGTGAGCCGGAGATCGCCGAGGTCGCCCTGACCCGCTACGTGGTCTCCGCGATGGAACTCGTCGATCTCGAGTCCCCCATCATCGAGCCCGAGCTCGAAGAGGACTTCTTCCCGATCCGTCATCTGTCGGTGGTCAGCGCCTGACCCGTCTGATCCACCTGGGTACGCCTCCCGGGTCCGCCCGGGCGTCAGGCGTAGAAGATCTTGAGGATCAGCAGCAGCAGGCCGAAGGCCACGATCAGGATGCTGCACCAGATGATCCCCACGAAAGCGATCCGCCGGGCCCACACCACGAGGTCACGATTCAGATAGGTGCGGCCGGACTGATCGAGCCGTCGGAGCTTCTGCCTCGCGATCACGAAGACCGGGACACTGATGATCGGCAGTGGTGCCGTCAGCAAGCCGACGATGCTGAGCACGATGAGCAAGGTCGCATGGGGAATCACCGCCGGCTCGAACCGGTCGCCCTCGGCGCTCGCCGAGGCGTTCTCCTCCACTGAGGGGGGACGCGGCGGCGGCGGAAGTGGGTCGGGCAGAGGTGGCACCAGGGTGCGACGGGTCAGCGCCGTGGCCAGCGCGATGGCTCCCTCGACCGTCCGCCCCCGGTAGTCGACGAACTGGGTCTTGGCGACGGCCGGCGGAGCGAACTCCAGAGGAACGTCACGGAGCAGCACCGGCAGCAACGGGCGGTCGAGCGCGACCGCGTAATCGAGCATCCGCATGGTGGCGACGGACCGCAGGAGGTCGGGACTCAGCGCACAGACGAACAGCTCGCAGCCCCGGACCGCTTCCAGCGCCTCCTCCCAGTACGCCGGGTTGTCGCCGACCGCCGCGGTGACGCTGAAGACCTCGCCACCACCTCGTACGACATCGGCCACGAGGTCGGTGGCGGGCCCGGCATCGTTCGACGCATGACAGATCAGGACCTTCATCGTGACCCCCTGATCACCGACCACGAGTACAGGAGGGCACCCACGATGCTGGCGACCGCGAGGATGCGCAGGGCGACGAGCCAGCGGCGCCCGCGGAACCGACCGGGCTGGGCGTCGATGTCCCGGATCGCCCGACCGGCCATCACGATCGCGATCACCGCCGGGATGCCCAGAGTGAGCCAGCCGATCGCGGCCAGGACCGCGATCGGGATGATGCTCGGATGCCGACGGCCGATCGTGACGGCCCCGGTCGAGCGCTGCTGATCAACCAGGTCGCGTACCGACCGTGCCACCTCAGGCGTCAGATCGGATCGGCTTCCGAACGTCTGCAGCAGCCCGCGGGCGGCGTCGCGTTCGTCGTCCTGGCCCAGATGGCCCGTGATCTCCTCGACGATGGCGGCCTGTTCCTCGGGGGTGAGTCGCGGGGCCCGGACCCGGTCGTGCAGGCTGCTGAGATAGGTCATCGGTACGGCCGGCGGGACCGGCATCGGCTCGGGTAGTGGTGGTGCCGGCGGCAGGGCGGACAGCGCGGTGACCAAGGCGATGGCGGACTCTACCGATCGGGTCCGGAGATCGACCCAGGGATTTCTGGTCATTTCGGGCCAGTGCTGCCCGGGATCGACGTCGGCGACCACCACCATCAGGGTCGGTCGGCCCAGGGCCAGCGCATATTCGTACTCCGCGCGGCAGGCGCGAGAGGCCAGGCTGGCCGGACTCAACTGGAACAGATAGATCTCGCAATCGACGATCTGGGCGCAGATCGTGTCCCACCAGGCCTGCCCGCCGCGCAACGCATGGTCCATCCACACCGCGTACCCGCCCTGCTTCAGATCATCGAGGAGCGCCCCGACCCGGGCGCGGTCTTCCCGGGCGTAGGTCACGAAGATCTGCACGGTTCATCCAAAGACTCGATCGGCTGGAGTGTCCCGCAATCGTGCCAGCTTTCTCCGTCAGGAACCGGCGACTCGCAACTTTTCGGTCTCGACGTCGAAATCAGCCACCGGCCAGCTGAGATCCAAAGCCCGCAACTGCTCGACCAACAGCTGGGCGACCGCCCAGTTGCGGTACCACTTGCGGTCCGCCGGGATCACGAACCAGGGTGCGTGCTGGGTGCTGCAACGCTCGAGAACCGCGCGATAGGCCTCCTGGTACGCGGGCCACTTGGACCGCTCGTCGACGTCACCCGGGTTGTATTTCCAGTGCTTGGTCGGATCGTCCAGCCGAGCCGCCAAGCGGGCCTTCTGCTCCCCCGAGGAAACGTTCAGGAAGCACTTGATCACCACCGTGCCGTCCGCGGCGAGCTGCTCCTCCCACGCGTTGATCTCGTCGTAGCGCTGGCCCCAGACGGCTTCCTCGACGAGATTGTTGACACGAACGACCAGCACGTCCTCATAGTGCGAACGGTCGAAGATGCCGATGAGGCCCGGGCCAGGAAGCTCGCGCTCGATGCGCCAGAGGTAGGGATGAGACCTCTCCTCCTCGTTGGGGGCCTTGAAGGCCTTGATCTTCACCCCCTGCGGATCGACCATCCCGATGGCGTGCCGGATCACCCCGCCCTTTCCGGAGGTATCCATGCCCTGGAGCACCATCAAGATCTTCTTGTCCCCGGTGTCCGGAACCCGGCCCTGCGCGAACAGCCGCTCCTGCAGGTCACCGAGCTCCGGGGCAAGGGCTTCGGTCAATCCCGGAGCATCATCCTTGCCGCCGCCGGGAAATCCGGTTGTCGCCGACGGGTCGAGTGCGGCCAGGTCGACCTCGCCGGCCGGCAACCGCAGCAGCTCGGTCAGCGGCTGGGGCGTCGGTTTGGGTTCGGCGGTGCGTTTGCTCTTCTTGGCCATGGGCCTGATTGTGCCCCATGCCAGGATGGCGGGATGCGGCTGATCTACGACGCGGATGGCACCGAGACCCGGCAGATCGATGACGCGACGCTCGTCGATCTCTACCGTTTCCCGACTCCGGTCGACCGGGCCTACCTGCGCAGCAACTTCGTCATGTCCTTGGATGGTTCCGTCCAGGGGGCCGACGGGCGTTCGGGGAGCATCAACACGCCGAGTGATCATCACCTCTTCGCCCTGCAGCGGGCGCTCGCCGATGCCGTCGTCGTCGGGGCCGGGACCGCGCGGGCCGAGGGCTATCGCGCCGTTGATCTTGCTCCCTGGCAGGTCGATCTTCGCGCCCAGGAAGGACTGGCCCCGTTTCCGACCCTGGTGATCATCTCGCGGTCAGGTCGTCTCGACCCCGAGCTCACGCAACCGGACAACCACGACGCCGGGCCGGTCATGATCACCGACGCCCCTGATCTCGGTCAGCTGATCGACCAACTGGCGGGCGCCGGGCTCGTCCGGCTGCTGTGCGAAGGAGGTCCCAGCCTGCACCGCGCCTTCATCGCGGCCGGAATGCTGGACGAGTTGCTGCTGACTCTCGCCCCGGTCGTGGTCGGTGGTCAGGGCCTGCGCTCGACGGCCGGTGAACCGATCGAGCCGGCCGCCGACTACGCCCTGAAGTTCGCCCTCTTCGCCGACGACGGCACCCTCTTCACGGCCTACCGGAGAACGACCCGATCGGCATGAACGGCCCAGACTCGGTTTCGAGGACCGTATTGGTCCGGATTCCGGAGCAGGTCCCTCATTCGACCTTGATCGTTGGCGGCTGACGTCGCGGTCAGACCTTGGCCTTTCGGTATCCCGCCTGCCGCGCGGCGGTCTGAGTGCTGAAGCAGTCCTCCGGCTTGGTCGCGTTGTAGTACCTCGCGCTCGGCACGTGATAGATCATGCTCTGAGCATTTCCCTTGATGGGCGCCCAGCGTGGGCAGTTCCACTCATCGATCGGGCCGGTCCGCGACGGGCGTTTGCGTTGCTTGACGACGAGGCGCTGGTTGAGCGTTTTGCTTTTCACCTTGCTGTACGCGATGTAGGTCGAGGTAACGGGCGTGCGCACCTTCCGCGAGATGTCATGGTCAAAGTACATGTTCAGCGAGACGGTCGCGTTCGCCAGGTTCGGGCCGGCCAGGACGGTCACCGGTCCACTCGTGCTGTGTTCAACCGTCAGGAGCCAGGTGCCATCGCCGCGGTTGTAGGTCGCTCCCCCGGCGACCTGATATCCGCTGTACGACCGACTCACACACGCCATCCCGGCCCCGTAGATCGTGTGTCCGTTATCCACGATGCCGGTCTCCACCGTGCCCGATATTCTGCAGGTCACATCCACCGGCGTGTACGCGGAGACTTCGAGCACGGTGTCGGTCCGATAGGTGGTGCGGCTCTTCCGGGCCCAGGTCCGGTAGGTGGCCAGCGTCTTCACCTGGTAAGTGCCGGCCTTGATCCTGGCCGTCTTCTTGGCTTTGACCAGGGTCGCTTTCCCCTTCTTCACGGTCAACGTCTTCGACCTCACCCGCACATTGCCCTTGGTCGTGACCGAGGGGGCGATCGTCAGTCGACCTTGGTAAGGAACGCTCTTCGACTTGATCTTGTGCAGGGTCAGGGAGGGCGCGGTCGCGGCCTCAGCCATGGACTGGGTGGCTGGAAGCACAGCAATCGCCAGGCCAACAGCCACGAGGACCGATCCCAGTCGGCGGATCTGCATAGCGGGTCTCTCCATCGGGTCGTCGAACCCCGAGGCACGAAACGCGCCAAGTCTAGAACGGATCTGGGCGACGTGCTGCCGCTTGGTCGAAGACTCAGGCGAAGTCCGGATTGTCCGCCCGCGCTCGACTCGGCTGAACGCGCGACGGCTCGCCGGGCATCTTGGGATAGTCGGGCGGGTAGGGCATCTCGGCGCCGCCGTACTTGCCCGTACCAAGATCACGTTCGTCGCGGGCGTACAGCTCCAGGGCACCGTCAATGCTGCGCGGTTCCTCGGCGTAGAAGGGTTTCCAGGCGTCGCCGACCGCCCCGAACCGGGCCGGCATGGAGCTGACGGTGAAGTCCTGCGGGTCGGCGTCGGCCAACTCGTCCCAGGTCAGCGGAGCCGAAACGACCGCGGTCGGAGTCGGCCGGATCGAGTACGCGGCAGCAATGGTCCGGTCCCGGGCCATCTGGTTGAAGTCGACGAAGATCCGCTCGCCGCGCTCCTCCTTCCACCAGTTGATGGTGGCGTGCTCCGGCATCCGACGAGACAGCTCACGGCCGATGGCGATCACCGCATGCCGGGACTCGATGAAGCCGTACGCCGGCTCGATCGGCACGAACACATGGACGCCACGACCCCCACTGGTCTTCGGATAGCCCCGCAGGCCGGCGTCCTCCAGCACACCCCGGAGCTCGTACGCGACCCGCACGGCATCGCGGAAGTCCGTGCCGGGCTGCGGATCCAAGTCGATCCGCAACTGGTCGACCTTCTCGGGATCGGCGCGGGTCACCGGCCAGGGGTGATAGCGCAAGGTGCCCAGATTGGCCATCCAGACCACCGTGGCCAATTCGGTGGCGCACACCTCGTCCGCGGTCCGCCCGGACGGGAAGGTGATGGTCACCGTCTCGACCCAGTCCGGCATGCCGCGGGCCGGTGCGCGCTTCTGGTAGAAGGCTTCGTGATGCGAGTCGGTCCGGGTGCTGAGGGTGACCTCCGGCCGGTAGCCACCGGGCCAGCGCTCCATGGTCACCGGACGGTCCTTCAGCGCGGCGAAGATCCCCTCGCCCACGGCCACCACGTACTCCACCATGGTGAGCTTGGTGATGCCGACGTCGGGAAAGTACAGCTTGTCGGGGCTGGTCACCCTTACGGTGCGGTTACCGACCTCGAGTTCCACCGCTGGCACGGGCATGGCGGTCAGCATAGACGCCTACCCTGGAACAGTTGCCCACCTCTGAAGGTTGAGGAGCTGACATGTTCAGGAGGAAACGCATCATGACCAATCTCGACCACACCAGCCCGACGACGAATGACCAGGCCGACCCCGGTGCCGCCAGCACGGTCGGCAAGATCGTCAAGTCCGAGGCCGAGTGGCGCTCCCAGCTGAGCCGCCAGGAATACCACGTGCTCCGCGAAGCCGGCACCGAGCGACCCTTCACCGGCGAGTACACCGATACCTCGACCGAAGGCGTCTATCGCTGTCGGGCGTGCCAGACCGAGCTGTTCCGGAGCAACCAGAAGTTCGCGTCGCATTGTGGCTGGCCCTCGTTCTTCGCCCCGCTGGCTGAGGAGCGGGTGCGCTACATCGAAGACGGATCGGGCTTCATGAAACGCATCGAGGTGCGCTGCGGAACGTGCGATTCCCATCTGGGCCATGTGTTCTCCGGCGAGGGCTACGACACCCCGACGGATCTGCGGTACTGCATCAACTCGATCTCATTGACCCTGGATCCGGCTCCGACCGCCTGACCTCAAGCCGGACTACCAGAGGGCGACGATGTCGTGCAGGTCGCGACGCCGGCCGGTGAAGAAGGGCACCTCTTCACGGGTGTGCCGGCGGGCCGCCGCGGAGCGCAGCGCTCGCATCAGGTCGACGATCCGGTGGAGTTCGTCGGCCTCGAAGGCCAGCATCCACTCGTAGTCGCCGAGAGCGAACGACGAGACCGTGTTGGCTCGCACATCCGGATAGGGCCGGGCCATCATGCCGTGCTCGGTCAGCATCGCGCGCCGCTCCTCCTCCGGCAGCAGATACCACTCGTAGGAGCGGACGAACGGATAGACGCAGAGGTAGTTCGACGCTTCCTCAGCCTGCATGAAGGCGGGGACGTGACCCTTGTTGAATTCGGCCGGACGGTGCAGGGCGAGTTGCGACCAGACGGGTTCGAGATGGGCGCCCAGATCCGATCGTCGGAGTGCGTGGTACGCGTCCTGCAGCGTGTCCGACGTCGGGGCATGCCACCAGACCATCAGATCGGCGTCCGCGCGCAAGCCGGCCACGTCGTACCAGCCGCGAATCACGAAGTCATCGTCCCGGGTGGCCCGCTCGACCGCCCGGATCGTCGCGTCGGCGGTCTCGAGCGGCGGATCGTCCAACCCGCCGGTCCGCTTGAACACCGACCACATCGTGTAGCGGATGGTGTCGTTGATGTCCCGCGCCTTCATCTGCCGCCCTGGTTCTCGTGGAATAGTCGTCGCGCAATCGCTTCGAACCCGATCATGTCACGGCGTGCCAGCGAGGTCGGTGATGATCTTGTCGACCGCCGACTCCGCCGATGCCAGGCAGGCCGCGATGCCGACGCCGTCCAGGGCGGCACCGGCGGCCGCCACGCCGTGGACCCGGCTCAGGTCGCTGCGGAGCCGGGCGATCAGCGAGCGATGGCCGACCAGATACTGCGGCAATGCGCCGCCCCAGCGGCTCACCGAGCCCTTGATCAACTCGGTGGAGGCCCACCCGGGGATCCACCTCGCTTCCGCGAAGGTCCGATCGAGCAGCGCGCCGTCCGGCAGTTGCAATTGGTCCGCTACCCCGATCCGGCCGATGCTGGCGCGGACGATTGCGGTGCCCGCACCCCAGGCGGTGCTCGCCTGCTCGCCGATCCAGTCCCACTTGTTCGACGAGTAGGTCATGGCCTTGATCGTCGACAGACCGCCGCGGGGCACCAGCAACCCCGAGCCCGGCGAATCGAGGCCGCGGATGATCATGGTCACCACGGCCACCGACGCGTACGGGATGGCCGAGAACTTGGCCGCCGCGGGAATGAGGCCCGACAGCAGCCGGCCTGTCGATCGCGCCGGTGCGGCCAGCACGACACCATCGGCCATGATCGACTCCGGATCCGACGCGGGGCCGACGGTGAGTTGGAAACGCCGGCCCCGCTCCTGGAGTTCACGCACCGGCGCGCCGAGCCGCAGCTGCACGTCGGCGCCCTCGAGCTCGGCGACCAGAGCATCGATGATCAGGTTCACGCCCCCCGTGAGCCCGGCGAACACCGGACCGTCGCCGCCGCGCGCTCCGTCCCGGGCGTGATCGAGCAGCGAACCGCCAGCCCGTGCTCGCTGGAACAGCGCGTGGGCCACGGCTTCGAAGGACAGCTGTCGGGAGTCGCCGGCGTACACCCCGCCCAGCAACGGCTCCAGCAATCGATCGGTCACCTCGGCTCCGAAACGCTGATCAACGTAACGGCCGATGGGCAGATCATGATCAAGAGCGGGCGCCGGGCGCTCCGGTTCGGTCTGCGCCGCTTGGAATCCCGACTCCGACAAGACGCTCCGGAGGGCCTCGAGGTCAGTGGGCACCCCCATCATCGACGGCGGCAGTGGTTGCGGCGACCCCTTGATCAGCAGCTGCGGCTTGGCCGCGGTCGGGTGCACCCGCCGCCCCCCCAGACCAAGATCATCAATCAACCGCACCGCCTCCGGCCGGCGGGCCAGCACCGATTCGGCGCCCCCGTCGAGTCGGACGCCGTCCAGCATCACCGGCGCAAGCTTCCCACCCCAGCGGCCGGTGGACTCGAAGACCGTCACCCGGAATCCGCTCCGGGCCAGCAGGCGGGCCGCGGCCAAGCCACTGATCCCGCCGCCGATCACCGCGATCTTGAGGCCACGAGCGCCGTTCAGCTCGTTGCCGCCGGTCATGCCGCCCGGGCCGAGGAGCGCAGCTCGGCTGCCTCGCCGTGCACGAGATCGACGATCCGGGCCAGTACGTCGGGGTCGGCGTCCGGCGGGACGCCGTGACCGAGGTTGAAGATGTGCCCGGGTGCTTCCGCCCCCGACCGGAGGACGTCGCGGACCCGTTCGCTGAGCACCGGCCAGGGCGCGGCCAGCAGCGCCGGATCGAGGTTGCCCTGCACCGCGTACGCCGGACCGATCCGTCGGCTCGCGTCGCCCAGTGGCACCCGCCAGTCCACGCCGACCACCTCGGCTCCGGCCGCGCCCATCAGCCCGAGCAGTTCGGAGGTGCCGACGCCGAAGTGAATGCGAGGTACGCCGGTGCCGGCCACGGCGGCCAGCGTCCGCGCCGAGTATGGCTGGGCGTATCGCGCGTAGTCGGCCGCGCTGAGGCTGCCGGCCCAGGAGTCGAAGAGCTGCACCACCGATGCGCCGGCGGCAATCTGGACCTGGAGGAACGTCGCCGAGATGTCGGCCAGCCGCGTACACAGTGCGTGCCAGAGTGCGGGTTGACCGACCATCATCGCCTTGGTGGCCGCATAGTCCTTGCTCGGACCGCCCTCGACGAGATAGCTGGCCAGGGTGAACGGAGCGCCGGCGAAGCCGATCAGCGGGGTCGCCCCGAGCTCGGCCACCAACAGCCCGACAGCGTCGGCGACGTAGCCGAGGTCGGCGGGATCCAGCGCCTGGACCTGGTCGAGATCGGCTTCACGGCGGATCGGGCGGGCGATCACCGGTCCCCGACCCGGCACGATATCGAGATCGACCCTCGCCGCCTTGAGCGGCACCATGATGTCGGAATAGAAGATCGCGGCGTCGACGCCGTAGCGGCGAACCGGCTGCAGGGTGATCTCGGCGACCAACTCGGGCCGCATGCAGCTGTCAAGCATCGCGATGCCCTCGCGCAGCGCTCGGTACTCCGGCAGCGAGCGTCCGGCTTGACGCATGAACCACACCGGAACGCGGTCAGCGGGCTGACGTTGCCGACAGGCGGCGACCAGCAGGGACTCGTCGACAGGTGCAGGCATAGGTGAATCTTTTCACGAGCACCAATTCCGGCGCGTCGGTCGGAGCCCACCAGACCCGACGCTTAGGCTCAGCAGGTGGCAGCGAACAGCGACGCTTCTCCGGCTCCGGATGCATTTCGTCGCGCCGTCGCCGACCTCGCCGCCGCATCCTGGCGGGCCGAGCTGCAGGTCGAAGAAATGCCTGCCCCACAACGGATTGCTCCGTTCTCCGCCGCCATCACCGCCGATGTCCTGGTGGCTGGTGAGGACGTCGGCAGCGGACGATTGGTGCTGCTGCACGACCCCGCCGGAAATGCCGCCTGGCAGGGCACTTTCCGGTGCGTCACCTTCGCCCGCGCCGACGTCGATCCCGAGATGGTCACCGATCCACTGTTGGCCGGCGTCGGCTGGTCCTGGCTGATCGAAGCGCTCAACTCCCATGGAGCGGCTTACAGCGCGCCCAGCGGCACGGTCACCTCCGTGTCGAGCGAATCGTTCGGTGGAATGGTCGATGAAGCGCCGCGGGCGGAGATCGAGGTCCGCGCGTCATGGACCGCCTCCCTCGATGAGGGGATCGGCCTGATTCCGCATCTCGCCGCCTGGGCTGAACTACTGTGTATGACAGCGGGCCTGCCACCGCTGCCTGCCGGAGTGGTCATGATGCCCTCCCGGCGAAACCCGCCGAGCCGAAACACACGGAGACGTTGACCGAAGCACCTTCACCGCCGACTGATCTTGACCAGCCGGAGCCCGCCGAGCAGGTGGATCTTCTGATCGAACCTGCTGATGGCGTGCCGGCGGTCGTCGCGACCCCAGAAGCCCTCGACGAGACGATCGAGGCTTTGCGCGCGGGCCGTGGTCCGGTCGCGGTGGATGCCGAACGGGCGCACGGCTTCCGCTACAGCCAGCGGGCATACCTGCTGCAACTCCGCCGCGTCGGTTCGGGCACCCATCTGATCGACCCGATCGCCTTCGGCCAGCCGGCCGATCTCTCCGCCCTCGGCGCGGCGATCGTCGACGCTGAGTGGATCATCCACGCGGCCAGTCAGGATCTCGCCTGCCTGCACGAGGTCGGTCTGACGCCCCGGACGCTCTTCGACACCGAGCTGGCCGCTCGACTCCTGGGCTATCCCCGGGTTGCGCTCGGCACCATGATCGAGGAGCTGTTCGCGGTGCGACTGCTCAAAGAACATTCCGCTTCGGACTGGTCGAGCCGTCCGCTGCCCCAGGAATGGCTGACCTACGCTGCCCTCGATGTAGAGCTGCTGATCGAGCTCCGGGACCGGCTCGCCACCCAGCTCGAAGAAGCCGGCAAGTGGGAATGGGCCCAGCAGGAATTCGCCGCCTTGGCGGCCGGAGCCAGCATCGTGCCCGAGCCGCGAACCGATCCGTGGCGGCGGACCTCGGGCATTCACCGGATCCGTAACCGTCGCGGTCTCGGGCTGATCCTCGAGCTGTGGAACGCCAGGGACGAGATCGCTCACCGGCTGGATCGGGCGCCCGGCAAGATCCTGCCCGATCTGGCGATCAGTGAGCTCGCGGCTCATCAGAGCCCCGGACGCGCGGCGCTGCGACAAATCCCGGCCTTCTCCCGGCGGCAGGCCCGCCGTTACGAAGCCAACTGGCTCGACGCCGTCGACGTCGCCGTACGCATTCCGGAAGCGCAGTTGCCGCCGATGCACCTGCCCAACGACGGTCCGCCCCAGGCGCGCCTCTGGGCGGCCAAGGATCCCGTCGCGGCCGCCCGGCTGGCCGCGGTCCGCGAGGCACTGTTGGCGATCGCCACCGCCAACGATCTTCCGGTGGAGAATCTGCTGACTCCCGATCACGTACGCCGGCTGGTCTGGCGACCGCCGACACCAGTGACCCCCGAGACGGTCGACGAGGCGCTGGCGCACTATGGCGCACGGCCTTGGCAACGCGCGCTCACGGTGTCGGTCATTGCTCCGCTGCTGACGGACTGAGCACGTCACCGACGCTTGTTACTCATGAGTAATATAGCCGGCATGCCTCGTGAACTTCGTGATGTCGTCTTCGTCGACGGCGTCCGCACCCCCTTCGGCAAGGCCGGCTCGATCTATGCCGACACCCGGGCCGACGATCTCGTCGTCAACTGCATCCGTGAACTGCTCCGCCGCCATCCCGAGCTGCCGCCGGAGCGGATCGACGAGGTGGCCATCGCCGCCACCACCCAGACCGGCGATCAAGGCCTGACCATCGGGCGCACCGCGGCGCTGCTGGCCGGACTGCCGCGCTCGGTCCCGGGCTACGCCATCGACCGGATGTGCGCCGGCGCGATGACCGCCGTGACCAACGTCGCGTCGGGGATCGCCTTCGGCGCCTACGACGTGGCCGTGGCCGGTGGTGTCGAGCACATGGGCCACCATCCGATGGGGTCGGGCATCGATCCGAACCCGCGGTTCGTGTCTGAGCGGCTGGTGGACGAGTCGTCGCTGATGATGGGCTCCACGGCCGAGAATCTTCATGATCGGTTTCCGGAGATCACCCGGGAACGGACCGACGCGTACGCGGTGCTGAGCCAGGACCGGGTGCAACAGGCCTACGCCGACGGGGTGATCCAGGAGGCTCTGGTCCCGGTCGCGACCCGCAGCGCCGAGCTCGGTTGGGGCCTTGCGACCGCCGACGAGCCACCCCGCCCCGGCACGACGGTGGCGGCGCTGGCCGGGCTCAAGACCCCGTTCCGCCCGCACGGTCGAGTCACGGCGGGCAACGCCGCCGGCCTGAACGACGGAGCGACGGCCTGCCTGATTGCCGCGGAGGACGTGGCCGCCGAGTTGGCCCTGCCGATTGCCATGCGGCTGGTCGCCTTCGCCTTCGCCGGTGTTGATCCTGAGGTGATGGGCGTCGGCCCGATCCCTTCGACCGAGAAGGCCCTCGTCAAGGCCGGGCTGACCATCGACGATCTCGGCGCCTTCGAGATCAACGAGGCCTTCGCCGTCCAGGTGCTGGCCTTCCTTGATCATTTCGGCATCGATGCCGCCGACCCGCGGGTCAATCCGTACGGCGGGGCAATCGCCCTCGGTCACCCGCTGGCCAGCTCCGGGGTGCGCTTGATGATCCATCTGGCCCGGACCTTCCGCGAGCACCCCGAGGTCCGCTACGGCCTGACGACCATGTGCATCGGCCTCGGCATGGGCGGCACCGTGATCTGGGAGAACCCCCACCACCCCCCTACCCCGTCCACCCCCGCTGACAACTCGGTGGAGGAGGAGGCGAAGTGAGGCCCGAGGAGCTGACCGCGCTGGTCGAGCTGGGCGCGCAGACCGCCGGCGGCGAGGTCGTCACCCACGCCTTGAGCCGGGATGTGGTGCTGCCGCACTCCGGTGGCACCGCGGTGCTGATCACCCTGGACAACGGTCGTGATCATTCCCGGCCGAGCACGCTCGGGCCCCGTGGGTTGGGCGAGCTTGGCGCAGCGCTCGATGCTGCTCGGGCCCGCGACGACATCGCCGCCATCGCGCTCACCGGCAAGCCCTTCATCCTGGCGGCCGGGGCCGACCTGAGCGGGCTGGCCAAGATCACCGAGCGCGACCAGGCGCTGGCCATCGCCCGGATCGGCCATGCGGTGTTGGACAAGCTGCACGGCGCGTCGGTGCCGACCTTCGCCTTCATCAACGGCATGGCGCTCGGCGGCGGCCTCGAGGTCACCCTGCACTGCGACTACCGCACGGTGTCGAGGGCGGCCGCCGGCATCGCGTTGCCGGAATGCTTTCTCGGGATGTTCCCGGCCTGGGGAGGGGCGTACCTGCTGCCGAATCTCATCGGCCCGGACCGGGCCGTGCAGGTGATCATCGAGAATTCCCTGTCGCAGAACACCATGCTCAACGGTGCTCAGGCCTACGAACTGGGCATCGCCGATGCCCTGTTCGACGGCGCGGACTTTCTGGAACGGTCGTTGGACTGGGCGGGTCGGGTGGTCGCCGGAACGCTGACCATCGAGCGCCCCCAGATCGATCGCGGGGACGCCTGGGATGCGGCCCTGGCCCGCGGGAAGGCGTTCGCCGACCGCAAGGTCTTCGGTGCCTCGCCCGGACCGTATCGGGCGCTCCAGCTGATGGCCGAGGCCAAGACGGCCGAGCGGACCACGGCGTACGCGGCCGAGGACGAGGGCCTGGCCGACCTGATCATGGGGTCGGAGCTCCGGGCCAGCCTGTACGCGTTCGAGTTGGTGCGAAAGCGGGCCCGGAAACCGGCCGGGGCGCCGGACGCCCAGCTCGCCCGGCCGATCACCAAGATCGGCATCGTCGGTGCGGGTCTGATGGCCAGTCAGCTCGCCCTGCTCTTCCTCCGCCGGGCCCGGGTGCCGGTCGTGATCACCGATCTCGACCAGGAGCGGGTCGATCGTGGCCTCGGCTACGTACACGCCGAGATCGACAAGCTGCAGGCCAAGAAGCGCACCTCAACAGACGGCGCCAACCGGATGCGCGCCCTCATCTCCGGCACGACCGACCTCGCCGACTTCGCCGATTGCGACTTCGTCATCGAGGCTGTCTTCGAGGAGATCTCGATCAAGAAGCAGGTCTTCGCCGATCTGGAGAAGCAGGTCGGTGACCTCTGCGTGCTGGCCACCAACACCTCGTCGCTGTCGGTGGCCGAGATGGCGGCGGATCTGCAGCATCCGGAGCGGCTGATCGGTTTCCACTTCTTCAATCCGGTGGCGGTGATGCCGCTGCTGGAGGTCGTCCGTGCGCCGAACACCGATGACGAAACGGTGGCCACCGCGCTCAACCTGGCCAAGACGACGAAGAAGAACGCGGTGCTGGTCAAGGACGCCACCGGCTTCGTGGTCAACCGGCATCCTGCTCCGACTGCTGGCCGACATCTTCGCCGCGGTCGACGAAGGGACCCCGGTCGAGGTGGCGGACGCCGCCATGCGCCCGCTCGGAATGCCGATGCCGCCGTACGTGCTGCTGCAACTCGTCGGTCCGGCCGTCGCTCTGCACGTCGGCGAGAGTCTCCATGCCTCGTTCGGCGATCGCTTCCCGGTCTCCCCCGGCCTCAAGGCGATCGTCAGCGCGAAGAAGCCTGGCGTCTACGACTGGACCCCGGAGGGCAAGCCGTACGTGTCCGAACAGACCCTGGCCCTTCTCGGCTCCGGCGATCAGCCGAGCACAGTGGATCAGGTCCGCGAGCGGGCCGTGCGCGGACTGGCCGAAGAGATCGCCCTGATGCTCGCCGAGGGGGTCGTCGCGTCCCCGATGGACATCGACCTGTGCCTGATCCTCGGCGCCGGCTGGCCCTTCCACCTGGGAGGCATCACCCCGTACCTGGATCGCGAAGGAGTGTCCGAGGTGGTCGTCGGTCGACGTTTCCTGCCGCCCGGCGTGGCTTCGGTCGCCGTCGAGGGTTAGCCTCGCGACCGATGATGTGACATCTCAGCCAACGTCTCGCCCGTGGCCAGCCGCGACTTGCGGTAGCCGTACAGCCCGTAGATCAGGAAGCCCATGGCCATCCAGATGACGAAGCGCAGCCAGGTCTCGAGCGACAGGTTGAGGGTCAGGTAGAAGCAGACCAGTGCCGACGCGATCGGCAGTCCGGGCGACAGCGGCACCCGGAAGGCCCGCTTCAGGTCCGGCCGGGTCCGACGCAGGATCACGACCCCGACCGAGACCAGGATGAACGCCGTCAGGGTGCCGATATTGACCATCTCTTCGAGCTTGCCGATCGGGGTCAGCCCGGCGACCAGCATGGTCAGTATGCCGATGATGATGGTGATCACCCACGGCGTCTGGAACTTCGGATGCACCTTGCTGAGCACCGGCGGCAGCAGGTGATCCCGCGACATTGCGAAGACCACCCGGGAGGCGCCGATCATCAGGGTCAGCACCACCGTGGTCAGTCCGGCGACCGCCCCGGCGGAGATCAATGTGGCGAAGCCCGGCTTTCCGAGCGTGGCGAAGGCGGTGGCCAACGCCGCCTCGCTGGAGATCTGGTCGTACTTCAGCATACCGGTGATCACCAGGGACACCGCCGCGTACAAGATCGTGCAGATGATCAATGACGCGATGATGCCGATCGGCAGGTCGCGCTGCGGGTTGCGGGCCTCTTCGGCGGTGGTGGCCACCACATCGAAACCGATGTAGGCAAAGAAGACCAGCGCCGCCCCGGTGAAGATGCCGGCCACCCCGAAGGCGGTCGGCTCGAGGCCGAACAATGCCTGGATGAGCGGCTGGTGGATGCCGCTGGCCCCTTCGGTGGCCTCAGCCGGCGGGATGAACGGGCTGTAGTTCTCGGCCCTGACCAAGCCGATGCCGGCGAAGATCACGAACAGCACGATGAACAACTTGATGCCGACGAGCACCAGATTGACCCGCATCGACTCCTTGATCCCAATGGTCACCAGGGTGGCCAGCACGGCGACCAGCAGCATGGCCAGCAGATCGACGGTGCCGCCCGGACCGAGGGCTTCGGGCCAGGTGATGCCGAGCTGGGACAAGAAGAGCGCGGCGTAGCTGCTCCAGCCCTGGGCCACCACGCTGGCGCCCAGCATCAGTTCGAGCAACAGGTCCCAGCCGATGATCCAGGCGACGATCTCGCCCAGGCTGGCGTAGGAGAAGGTGTACGCGGACCCCGAGACCGGGACGGTCGACGCGAATTCGGCGTAGCACAGCGCAGCCAGCCCGCAGCAGACGGCGGACACGAAGAAGCTCAACACCACCGAGGGGCCGGCGATGGTCGCCGCCGCCCGTCCGGTCAGGGTGAAGATGCCGGCGCCGATGATCACCCCGACGCCGAAGACCGTCAGGTCCAACGCGCTCAGATTCTTCTTGAGCTGGTACTCCGGCTCGTCAGTGTCGGCGATCGACTGCTCGACACTCTTGGTTCTGAAGACCTTCATCGGTCCGCCGCCCTCCGTCGTTGATCAACAACCCATCGGATTGGACGATCCCACCCCAAACGTTCCGGCCTGTCAAGGATCAAGGTGGCGCGGCGTACAAGCCGTCCACGATCACTTGCTGATCAGCGCGAGTCGGATGTCTGTTGATCAAGCCGGGCATCCCCGCTGACAATCGCTTCGACCGCGTACCGAGCGATGTCTTGCGGGGTCAGTCCGATCTCGGTGAGCAGCTCGGCCCGGGTGCCGTGCTCGAGGAACTCCTGCGGGATCCCGAACTCGCGGATCGGGGTCCGTACGTCGGCGAAGCGCAGCTCCTGGGCCAGCCGTGCGCCGCAGCCCCCGACCACACCGTTGTCCTCGATGGTGATCACCAGATCATGATCAGCAGCAAGCCCGATCAGTGCCGGATTGACCGGAAGCACCCAGACCGGATCGACGACGGTCACCCCGATTCCTTGATCGGACAGCCGTTGACCGACCGCCATCCCCATGCCGGCCAACTGGCCGACAGCCACGACGAGCACTTGGGGCTGTTCGGTCCGCAGCAGCACGTCCAGGCCGTCGACATGATCAACAGCAGCGAGGTCCGCCGGCACGGCTTCCTTGGAGAAGCGCAGCACGCTCGGCGCGTCGTCGATCTTCAACGACCGGGCCAGCGCCTCCCGGAGCCGGGTGGCATCACGCGGAGCGGCGAGGTGCAGACCGGGCACCAGCTGGGTGATCGACATGTCCCACATCCCGTGGTGGCTCGCGCCATCGGGTCCGGTCACCCCAGCGCGGTCCAGCACGAAGGTCACGCCGCACTTGTGCATGGCGACATCGAGCAGCAGCTGGTCGAAGGCCCGATTCAGGAACGTGGCGTAGACCGCGACGACCGGATGGAGACCACCCATGGCCAACCCGGCGGCCGACGTCACCGCGTGCTGCTCGGCGATCCCGACATCGAAACAGCGGTCCGGGAACGCCCGGCCGAATCGGTGCAGGCCGGTCGGATAGAGCATGGCGGCGGTGATTGCCACGACCTTCTCGTCGAGGGTGCCGAGACGGAGCAGTTCTTCGGAGAACACATCGGTCCAGGTCTGGCCGCTCGCCTTGGCCAGGGGTGCGCCGGTGGCGGCGTCGATCTTGCCGACCGCGTGGAAGCGGTCTTCCTCGTGATCTTCAGCCGCCTTGAAGCCATTCCCTTTCCGGGTCAGGCAGTGCACCAGGACCGGACCACCGAATTGCTTGGCCTGGACCAGCGCCTGCTCGACGGCACCGAGGTCGTGGCCGTCGATGGGTCCGACGTACTTGATCCCCAGATCGGAGAACATGCCCTGCGGGGCGAGGACATCCTTCAGTCCGATCTTGATGCCGTGCAGCAGGTCGTAGGCGGTCGTGCCGACCAGCGGCGCCCGGCTCACGCCACGCTTGACGACCTCCAGGATCTGCTCGTACCGAGGATTGGTCCGCAGGCCCGTGAGGTGTTTGGCGAGGCCGCCGACCGTCGGTGTGTAGGAACGACCGTTGTCGTTCACGACGATCACCAGGGGCAGATCGGTGGTCCCGGCGATATTGTTCAGCGCTTCCCAGGCCATCCCCCCGGTGAGCGAACCGTCGCCGACGAAGGCGACGACGGTGCCGGGTTTGTGTTGCTGCCGAATGGCCTTGGCCAGACCATCGGCGTACGAGAGTGCCGTCGACGCGTGTGAGTTCTCCACCCAGTCGTGCCCGGATTCGGCCCGGCTCGGATAGCCGGACAATCCATTCCGCTGGCGCAGGGTGCTGAACTGGTCCTGCCGACCGGTCAGGATCTTGTGCACATAACTCTGATGACCGGTGTCGAAGATGATCGGGTCCTGCGGGGATTCGAACACCCGATGGAGGGCGATCGTCAGCTCGACGACGCCGAGGTTCGGTCCGAGGTGGCCGCCGGTCTGGCTGACCTGCTCGACGAGGAACGCGCGGATCTCCGTGCTCAGCTGCTCGAGCTGCTCGATGGACAGGTCTCTCAGATCGTCGGGTCCGCCAATGGTGGGCAACAGACGGGTCGGAGAGGGCGACATGCTGGGGAGTTTACGGGGTGGGTGGCTACGGTCCGGTGTCTCGACCGTGCCTTCCCGGTCACAGTTTCGGCGTGAACTCTGCCCCCCGCAACGCTGCCTCGACCAGTCCGACCGCCCGCTTGGTCCGCGCCAGCCGCGCGCTCTGCTCCAGCCAGGCGTCGGCCGCCGCCTCGATCACCGGTGGATCGGCGAAGTCGCTGAGGCTGGTCCGCACCTCGGCCAGACCCTCCTCAGCCGTCCGGCACTGGCCGTCGACGAATCGCGCGGCGAACCGGGCCAGGACCACCGGATGGTTTCGGAGCACCCGGTACGCCCGGAAGTCCGGGGGCGAGCAATCCAGGAGGTACGCGATCGCGGTGACTTCCCACTCCGTCGATCCGGGCGGGCGCACCTCGACCGGCCAACCAGGCGGGGTGAATCCTCGGGTCATGCGGGTACATTATCGTATCTGTGTTCGATATCGAGTGAAGCGCTAAGGTCGCCGCGTGACTGACATCGTCTGCCAACTGGTCCGCGGTGAGATCCGAGCCGCCGTGGTGGCGCGCACCGATGAGGTGATCGCGTTCCTGGACCATCGGCCGGTCTTCAAGGGGCATGTCCTCGTCGCGCCGGTCGAGCATGTGGACACCCTCCTCCAGTTGCCGGAGCCCTTGATGGTGCCGCTGCTGACCATGGCCCAGCGCATCGCGGCCGCCGTTGGCGATGCCCTCGGGGCCCAGGGCACCTTTGTGGCCGTCAACAACGTGGTCAGCCAGTCGGTCCCCCATCTCCACGTTCATGTCGTCCCGCGGACCAAGGGCGACGGACTGCGCGGCTTCTTCTGGCCCCGCACCACCTACGGGGACGGCGAGATCGACGAGTACGCGAAACGGATCGCGGCCGCGCTGGCGGCGACCCACTGAGGGATCGACTCACGGTTCGGCGACGTGGGGCAGACTGACCGGCGTGCCGGAGCTACCCGAAGTCGAGACTGCGCGATCAGCGATCGAACGGGCCGGAATCGGCCGTCGCATCGCCGAGATCGACGATGCCGACCGGTACGTCTGCCGACCGCACGCACCGGGCGAGATCCGCTCGGCGCTGCTGGGCCGGAGGCTGACCGGGGCTTTCCGTCGGGGCAAGACGATGTGGTGCGAGACCTCGGGCGTCGGACGCGCGCGTACGCCGGGCCCGGTGCTCGGGCTGCACCTCGGGATGAGTGGGCACATCTTGATCACTGGCACCGACGGCAGCGTGACCGAGGGCGGCGACTGGATGAACGGTCGTTACGACCGGCTGCTGGCGACCGGCAAGGACGTGACGCGCTGGGATCGGTTCATGATCACCTTCACCGACGGTGGCACGCTGCGGCTCTTCGATCCGCGTCGACTGGGTCGGGTACGCCTCGATCCCAACCTCGCTGATCTTGGCCCGGATGCCGCCGAGGTTGCTGCCGCGGAATTCGCCGAGCGGATCGCGGCCGGTCGCGCACCGGTCAAGGCTCGGCTCCTCGATCAGTCGGTGATCGCCGGGGTCGGCAATCTGCTGGCCGATGAGATCCTCTGGCAGGCGGAGATCTCACCGCTGCGGCCAGGCAACGAATTGTCGTCGGAAGAGCTGGTGATCTTGCACCGAGCGGTCCGCGGTGCGGTGCAATCAGCCATCGCGAAAGGCGGATCGCACACCGGCACCATGATCGACTTCCGGAAGGCCGGACGTCACTGCCCGCGGTGCGGCACTGAGCTCACCCGGGCCGCGGTCGGCGGTCGCACCACCTGGTGGTGTCCGCTCGAGCAACACTGATCTTCAGTGGCCTGCGAGCCACAGGCTCATCGATTCCTTCCCCGTACGGGCATCCGGGGACTACGTTCGCTGAGCCTGTCGAAGCGCAGCTCCAGACGCATGTTGACCTGGCCCTTCGACAAGCTCAGGGCACGAAACGTGCGACCCGTCCGCGCAGAGGTTTCGGAGGCTACGTTCGCTGAGCCTGTCGAAGCGCAGCTCCAGACGCATGTTGACCTGGCCCTTCGACAAGCTCAGGGCACGAAACGTGCGACCCGTCCGCGCAGAGGTTCGGAGGCTACGATCGCTGAGCCTGTCGAAGCGCAGCTCCAGACGCATGTTGATCTGGCCCCTCGACAAGCTCAGGGCACGAAACGTGCGACCCGTCCGCGCAGAGGTTTCGGAGGCTACGTTCGCTGAGCCTGTCGAAGCGCAGCTCCAGACGCATGTTGATCTGGCCCTTCGACAAGCTCAGGGCACGAAACGTGCGACCCGCCGCGCAGAGGTTTCGGAGGCTACGTTCGCTGAGCCTGTCGAAGCGCAGCTCCAGACGCATGTTGATCTTGCCCTTCGACAAGCTCAGGGCACGAAACGCTGCGACCCTCCGCGCAGAGATGCGGAGGCTACGTTCGCTGAGCCTGTCGAAGCGCAGCTCCAGACGCATGTTGACCTGGCCCTTCGACAAGCTCAGGGCACGAAACGTGCGACCCGCCGCGCAGAGGTTCGGAGGCTACGTTCGCTGAGCCTGTCGAAGCGCAGCTCCAGACGCATGTTGACCTGGCCCTTCGACAAGCTCAGGGCACGAAACGTGCGACCCGCCGCGCAGAGATTGCGGAGGCTACGTTCGCTGAGCCTGTCGAAGCGCAGCTCCAGACGCATGTTGACCTGGCCCTTCGACAAGCTCAGGGCACGAAACGTGCGACCCTCCGCGAAGAGATGCGGAGGCTGCGATCGCTGAGCCTGTCGAAGCGCCGCTCCAGACGCATGTTGACCTGGTGGCCCTTCGACAGGCTCAGGGCACGAAACGTGCGACCCTCCGCGAAGAGATGCGGAGGCTACGTTCGCTGAGCCTGTCGAAGCGCAGCTCCAGACGCATGTTGACCTGGCCCTTCGACAAGCTCAGGGCACGAAACGTGCGACCCTCCGCGCAGAGATGCGGAGGCTACGTTCGCTGAGCCTGTCGAAGCGCAGCTCCAGACGCATGTTGACCTTGGCCCTTCGACAGGCTCAGGGCACGAAACGTGCGACCCTCCGCGAAGAGATGCGGAGGCTGCGATCGCTGAGCCTGTCGAAGCGCCGCTCCAGACGCATGTTGACCTGGCCCTTCGACAAGCTCAGGGCACGAAAAGTCATCCCATCGCCTACGACGACGCGTTGGGCTTCGTTCGCGCAGCGCGTAGGTGGCTGACCACGCTGGCGAGGTTGATGCTCCAGCCCACGCCGAACGCGTGCGGCACCAGGATCTGCGGGTTGTCCGGATCCCAGAAGGTCGACCGGAGTCGGGCCAGTGAAGGCGGACGCAGGTCGTAGGGCACGACCCCAGCCAGGCTGCCGTGCCAGGTGCGGTCGTCCGGTTGCTTCCGCAACTCGGTCAGGATGGCCGCACCGAACAGCAAACCAGCCAGCCCCAGCCCGCGTTTCGTGCGGCGATCCATCACTGACTCCTTCTTGGGTTACTGCTTCAGCAGGCTCCGGAGCACGTACTGCATGATGCCGCCGTTGCGGTAGTAGTCCGCTTCTCCGGGGGTGTCGATCCGGACCACGGCCTCAAAGCTGACATCACCCGCCTTGACGCTGACCGTTTTCGGCGTGGAGCCGTCGTTGAGCGCGGTCACGCCGGTGATGTCGAAGGTCTCCTCGCCGGTCAGGCCGAGGGATTCGACGTTCTGGCCCTCGGGGAACTGCAATGGCAGCACGCCCATCCCGATCAGGTTCGACCGGTGGATCCGCTCGTACGACTCGGCGATGACCGCCTTCACCCCGAGCAGCGCGGTCCCCTTGGCCGCCCAGTCGCGCGACGAACCGGAGCCGTACTCCTTGCCGCACAAGATCACCAACGGAATGCCCGCATCGATGTAGTGCTCGGACGCCTCGTAGACCGTTGTGACCGGGGCGCCGTCCCCCGATCCCTGGGTGAAGTCACGGGTGAAACCACCCTCAGTGCCCGGTGCCAGCTGGTTGCGCAGCCGGATGTTGGCGAACGTGCCGCGGATCATCACCTCGTGATTGCCCCGTCGGGAGCCGTAGGAGTTGAAGTCCTTCCGGTCGACGCCGTGCTCGGACAGGTATTTCCCGGCCGGTGCGTCAGCCTTGATCGAGCCGGCCGGTGAGATGTGGTCGGTCGTGATCGAGTCACCCAGCTTGAGCAGCACGCGGGCGCCCGCGATATCGGTGACCGGCACCGGATCGGCGGGCATCCCATCGAAATAGGGGGGTTTGCGGACATAGGTCGACTGAGGATCCCAATCGAAGGTCTGACCCTCGGGCGTCGGCAGCGACTGCCACTGTTGATCGCCGGCGAACACGTCCGCGTACGAGTCGGTGAACATGTCGGCGCCGATCGCGGACGCGACGATCTCGTCGATCTCGGCCTCGGTCGGCCAGATGTCCTTCAGATAGACGTCCTGGCCCTGCTCGTCGGTGCCCAGCGAGTCGTTGACCAGATCGATGTCCATCGTGCCGGCGATCGCGTACGCGACAACGAGCGGCGGCGACGCCAGGTAGTTCATCTTGATGTCCGGGTTGATCCGGCCCTCGAAGTTCCGGTTGCCGGACAGCACCGAGACGACGGCCAGATCATTGGCCTGGACCGCGGCACTGACTTCAGGAATCAGCGGACCCGAGTTGCCGATGCAGGTCGTGCAGCCGTAGCCGACCAGGTTGAAGCCCATCTTGTCCAGGTACGGCGTGAGGCCGGACCGGTCGTAGTAGTCGCTGACCACCTTCGAGCCCGGCGCCAGGGTCGTCTTGACCCACGGCTTCCGGGACAGCCCGCGCTCGACCGCCTTCTTGGCGACCAGGGCGGCGCCGATCATCACACTCGGGTTGGACGTGTTGGTGCAGGACGTGATCGCCGCGATGGTCACCGCACCATGGTCGATCTCGAATTCGGTGCCGTCGGCGAGCTTCACCTGCGCCTTGTTGCTGGGCCGGCCGCGGTCGCCGCCGTGCTCACCATAGCCGTGGGGATCGTCCTCGACCCCGGCCCCGACGTGCGAGGGCGGATCTGAGGCCGGGAACGACTCGGCCACCGCCTCGTCATAGCCGTTCTCGTCGTCCTTGGCCACGTAATCCTTGAGCGCTTCGCGGAAACCTTCCTTCGCGTGGGCCAGGATCACCCGGTCCTGGGGGCGCTTCGGACCCGCGATGCTCGGCACGATGGTGGCGAGGTCGAGCTCGAGGTATTCGGAGTACTTCGCCTCGTGGTCGTCGTCGTGCCAAAGGCCCTGTTCCTTGGCGTAGGTCTCCACCAGCGCGATCTGCTCCGCGCTCCGACCTGTGAGCTTGAGGTAATCGGTGGTCTTGGAATCGATCGGGAAGACTGCGATGGTCGAGCCGTACTCCGGGCTCATGTTGCCGATCGTCGCCCGGTTGGCCAGCGGCACCTGCGAGACGCCCGGTCCGTAGAACTCGACGAACTTGCCGACCACCTTGTGCTGCCGCAGCATCTCGGTGATGGTGAGCACGAGGTCCGTCGCGGTCGCCCCTTCCGGCAGCGCGCCCGAGAGCTTGAAGCCCACGACGCGGGGAATGAGCATCGACACCGGCTGCCCGAGCATCGCGGCCTCGGCCTCGATGCCACCGACGCCCCAACCGACCACGCCGAGTCCGTTGACCATGGTCGTATGGGAATCCGTGCCCACACAGGTATCCGGGTAGGCGTAGAGCTCGCCGCCAACCTCGCGCGGGAAGATGACCCGCGCCAGATGCTCGATGTTGACCTGGTGCACGATGCCGGTGCCGGGCGGCACCACCTTGAAGTCGTCGAAGGCGGTCTGACCCCAGCGGAGGAACTGGTAGCGCTCGCGGTTGCGGCCGTACTCGATCTCGACGTTCTTGACGAAGGAATCCGCCGTGCCGAAGACATCGGCGATCACCGAGTGATCAATGACCATCTCGGCCGGCGCCAGCGGGTTGATCTTGGTCGCGTCGCCACCCATGTCGGCCATCGCTTCGCGCATCGTGGCCAGGTCGACCACACACGGCACCCCGGTGAAGTCCTGCATGATCACCCGCGCCGGCGTGAACTGGATCTCCTTGCTCGGCTGGGCCTCAGGATCCCACCCGGCCAACGCGCGGATGTCGTCGGCGGTGATGTTGGCGCCGTCCTCGGTCCGCAGCAAGTTCTCCAGCAGGATCTTCAGGCTGTAGGGCAGCAACTCTGATCCTTCGACGGCATCAAGCCGGAAGATCTCGTACGCCGCCTCGCCCACCGACAAGGTGGTCTTGGCACCAAAGCTGTTGACACTCATGAGCGCTCCCTCGGGTTCGAACTATGCGACTATCTTGATATCAAGATATCATAGGTCTCTCGACGTCAAGATGCTTTCGGGCGGGGCTCCCGTCCCTTCGCCTAGCCTCCCGCATCAACGAGGGGTCCGGTAGGGAAGGGTTGCCTCACTAACCCTGGCGGTCGAACAAGCCGCGCTGCTCATGGTGCAGCGGGTCGCAGGATCGCCACGCATTCGACGTGATGGGTCATCGGGAACAGGTCGAAGGCGCGAATGCTTTCAGCGCCGTAGCCGAGATCGGCGGCCGTGCCCAGGTCCCGAGCCAACGCGGCCGGATCGCACGCCACGTACGCGATCGCCCGGGGCTGTCGACGAATGATCTTGGTCATGACGGCTCGTCCGGCCCCCGCGCGTGGGGGGTCGAGCACGACGAGATCGGCGCGACGGGGCAACCGGTCGATCCCCCGCTCGACTCGCTCGACCATCAGTTCGACCAGATCACCCAGGTCCCGCAGATTGTGACGTGCGTCGCGGACAGCCCGCCGGCCCGACTCAATACCCCAAACCTGGCATCCGGCATCGGCGAGGACTCCGGCGAACAACCCGACGCCGCAGTAGAGGTCGAAGGCCCGCTCGCCCGGCTGGGGGCCCAGCCCGCTTCGCACGGCCTCGGCGAGCGTGTCCGCGGCGCGTGGATGAACCTGCCAGAAGCCGTCGGCCGCCACCGTCCAGTCCCGACCACCGGCCTGTTCGGTTACGGGCTCCTGATTTCTCGCCGCGTCCGAGCCGAACATCGCGGTCTGCCCGGTCGAGCTGGCCACCGTCAACACCTCCGAATCCACCGGCCAGACCCGGTCGGTGACCCGCGGCGCGCGCGGATCGGCAATCGGACACCCCGCGGCCGGCAGCGCCACCACCTCGTGCGACCGATGCACCCGAAGCCCGGCCCGACCATGATCATCGACCGGGTAGCGCATCCGCGTCCGCCACCCCAGCCCATCATCACTGTCCTGACCTGCGCCCCACCCTTCGTGCCCTGCTCCCGACCCTTCGTGCCCTGCTTCCGACCCTTCGTGCCTCTGAGCCTGTCGAAGGGCTAAGCGGACCCTCCACTTCACCGGCCCAAGCAATCCCCGCCAGACGCTGCAGTTGCTCAGCCACCACCTGCGTCTTCAACCGCCGCTGAGCGGCGAGCTCGACATGCTGAAAATCGCAGCCACCACAGCCGCCCGGGCCGGCGATGGCACAACGGGCAACCACCCGATCCGGGCTCGGGGTGAGGATTTCCACGGCATCGGCCCGCCAGAACCGGGCATGACTGTCGTCGGTGATCTTGATCATCACCTGCTCGCCCGGCAGCGCGTGCCGGACGAAGATCACCCGACCGTCATGGCGGGCGACGCAGTGCCCACCGTGCGCGATCGGCCCTACCTCGACCGGACCGGTGATCACGACATCACTCGCGCAACGCGCGGCGCCGGGTGGTTTCGGCCAGCGTCTCGCGCTCGAGCCGTTGTTCGGCCTTCTCCGACGAGGCCAGGTGGAACGGCACCGAGGTCACCATCACGCCCGGGGTGAAGAGCAACCGGCCCTTCAACCGCAGGGCGCTCTGGTTGTGCAGGATCTGCTCCCACCAGTGGCCGACGACATATTCAGGGATGTAGACCGTGACCACGTCCCGCGGGCTCTCGTTCCGGATATTGCGGACGTAGTCGATGATCGGATTGGTGACCTCGCGGTACGGCGACGACACCACTTTCAGCGGGATCCCGATCCCGGCTTCCTCCCACACCCGGACCAGCCTTTCGGTGTCGTCGGTGTCCACATCGACGGTGAGCGCCTCGAGCCGGTTCGGCCGAGCCGCCTTGGCGAAGGCCAGCGCCCGCAGGGTGGGCTTGTGCAATTTGCTGACCAGCACGATGGCGTGCACCCGGCTCGGCAGGGTCCGATCCTCACCCTCGATCAATGCGGTCTCCCGAGCCACCGAGTCGTAGTGCCGGCGGATCAGTTTCATCAGACCGAAGATGATCGCCATGGCGATGATCGCGATATAGGCGCCCTGCACGAACTTGGACAGCAGCACGATGATCAACACGGTGCCGGTCATCGTCAGGCCGATCGCGTTGATCACCCGGGAGCGCTTCATCCGAGACCGGCGCGCCGGGTTCTTCTCGCTCTTGAGATGGCGCGTCCAGTGGCGCAGCATGCCGAGCTGGCTGACGGTGAAGGAGACGAAGACCCCGACCACGTACAGCTGGATCAGTGCGGTGACGTCGGCCTTGAAGGCCAGGATCAACACGATCGCCAGGAAGGCCAGCACCAGGATGCCGTTGCTGTAGGCCAGCCGGTCGCCGCGAGTGTGCAGCTGTCGCGGCAGGTAGCCGTCCTTGGCCAGGATCGATCCCAGCACGGGGAAGCCGCTGAATGCCGTGTTCGCCGCCAGGAACAAGATGATCATGGTGGCGAAGATCACGAAGTACAGTCCGGGCTTGAAGTTGGCGAACACCGCCTGGGCCAGTTGGCCGATCGCCGTCTGTTCGATGATCTCCACGCGCTGGCCGTTCTGCGTGTAATACGACCGCCCGGCGTCGATGAGCTTCATGCCGGTGAGATTGGCCAGCGTGATGACGCCGAGCAGCATCGTGACCGAGATCGAGCCGAGCAGCAGCAAGGTGGTCGCGGCGTTCTTGCTCTTCGGTTTCCGGAAGGCCGGAACCCCGTTAGAGATGGCTTCGACCCCGGTCAGCGCGGCACAGCCGGAGGAGAACGTCCGGGCCAGCAGGGCGATCATCCAGAACCCGGTGAAGGCCGCGTATCTCGGATCAGCTTCGATGCCGAACTGCGCGCTGTGCACGGTGATGGTTTCGCCGAGGACCTCGATCCGGAACAGCCCGTAGATCACCATCGACAAGATGCCGAACATGAAGCAGTAGGTCGGAATGGCGAAGAACGTGCCCGATTCGCGCACCCCGCGGAGATTCAGCGCCATCAAGATGATGGCGGCGGCGGCAGCGAAGATCGCCTCATGGCCGTCCAGGACCGGGAACAGTGCCTTGGCGTTGGCCACCCCCGAGGAGATCGACACGGCCACGGTCAGGACGTAGTCGACGAGCAGCGCGGCGGCCACGGTCAGACCAGCGTTCGGGCCGAGGTTGACCGTCGCCACCTCGTAGTCGCCACCGCCGGACGGATAGGCGTGGACATTTTGGCGGTACGACGCCACGACGACCAACATCACCACCGCGACCAGGATGGCGATCTTCCAGGAGAACGAGTACGCGGCCAGTCCGGCCAGCGACAGGGTCAGCAGGATCTCGTCGGGCGCGTACGCGACCGAGGACAGGGCGTCGGACGCGAAGACCGGCAACGCGATCCGCTTGGGCAGCAACGTTTCGCCCAGCTGAGTGCTGCGGAGCTTGCGACCGAGCAGCAGTCGCTTACCGATGTCGGACAGGTTCACCACATTTTGAGACTCTAGTGGAGCAATCGGTTGTCGCCGCGGTCGAACGATTGTCGCCGCGGTGACGCCGGACACACGACCGGCCCCAATTTCATTAGACTCGACGGCGTGCACATCGTGATCATGGGTTGCGGCCGCGTCGGGTCGAGTCTTGCCCGCAGCCTCGAGAAGCGCGGCCACACGGTCGCGGTGATCGACATCGACGTGGATGCGTTCCGCCGGCTCGGTCCTGCATTCTCAGGTCGGACCATCAAGGGCGTCGGCTTCGATCGTGAGGTGCTGCTCGAGGCGGGCATCGAGGAGGCCGACGGTTTCGCGGCGGTGTCCAGCGGCGACAACTCCAACATCTTGTCGGCGCGAGTGGTCCGCGAGACCTTCGGCGTCGAGACGGTGGTTGCTCGGATCTACGACCCCGGCCGAGCCGAGGTGTACGAGCGACTCGGCATTCCTACCGTCGCCACCGTGCGGTGGACCGCCGATCAGGTGCTCCGCCGACTGCTGCCCGCCGGCTCGGAGCCGCAGTGGCGTGATCCTTCGGGCTCGGTCCGTCTGATGGAGGTGCACGTCGACCGGAGCTGGGTCGGCAAGACCGTTGGACACATCGAACAGGCGGCGAGCTGCCGGATCCCCTTCCTGTTCCGCATGGGTGCCGGCACGGTGCCCAAGCCGAGCACGGTGTTCCAGGACGGCGACCTGGTCTACGCCGCGGTCCTCGATGCCAGGCTCGCGGAAGTCGAGGCGATCCTGAACCGACCGCCGAAGCCGGAATGAACGCCCAGCTGATGCTCACGAAGGGAGATTGACGATGCGGGTGGCCATTGCCGGAGCCGGAAACGTCGGCCGGTCCATTGCAGCCGAGCTCGTGGAGAACGGACACGAGGTGCTGTTGATCGACAAGGATCCGCGAGCCATCAAGTCCGAGACGCTCGATCGCGCCGAGTGGCTGCTCGCCGACGCCTGCGAGCTGTCCTCACTCGAAGAAGCCGGGCTCGACACCTGCGACGTGGCCATCGCCGCGACCGGCGACGACAAGGCCAATCTCGTGATGTCGTTGCTGGCCAAGACCGAGTTCGGCGTGCCCCGTACGGTCGGTCGGGTCAATCATCCGAAGAACGAATGGCTGTTCAACGAGGTCTGGGGAGTCGATGTCTCGGTCTCGACGCCGCGGCTGATGTCGGCGCTCGTCGAGGAGGCCGTCACGGTCGGCGACCTGGTGCGCCTGCTGACGTTCCACGAGGGCGCCACGAACCTGGTCGAGATGACCTTGCCCGCCAGCAGTCCCTGTGTCGGCCTGCGGATCGGTGACCAGGACTGGCCGGGTGACGTCGTGCTGGTGGCGCTCATTCGCGACGGGCACGCCCAACCCCCGGATCCTGATGGGTCGCTAGAGGCTGGCGATGAGTTGCTCTTCGTGACCGCTCAGGACTTCGAGAAGGAGTTGGCCGAGATGCTGTCTCCGCGCGGCGGCTCCATCGCTGTAGCCACCACCGCCCTCTGATCGAGGAGACCGCGGCCCTCTACTCGAGCAGACCCTCGGCCGGCTCCGGTCGCTTGCCCAGGGCGCTGTCCTCCATCGGCGTCTTGCCCTTGGAGAGCATGACGCCGATCACGGCGAGGGCCGCGACCAGCAGCGGCCAGCCCAGGACAACCTTGGCGACGGCGAGCCAGACGACCTGTCCGGCGAGGAAGAGCGGCAGTTGGATGACGAACCGGGAGATGTACGGCACGGCCAGCACCAGGGTGAGCTTCGACGTCATCCGCACCAGACCGCGATCCTTGGTCCAGCCGGTGGGGTCGCCGACCGCTGCTCCGATGATGAAACCGACCAGGGGCCGACGGATCGCCACCGTCAACAGGGAAATCACGGCGAGGCCACCGTTGTAGAGGATGCCCGGCAGAAAGATGTCCTCGGCCCGCCCCGTACGGGTGGCTACCAAGGCGGCGATCGCGGTCGGGATGACCGCCTGGGCCACGTACTTCACCGACTGCCGCTGGATCAGCCGGACCACCGCCGCGATCACCGCGACGCCCACCGCGACCCCGAGGGCCACGTACAGCTGCCGACTGGTCACCCAGGCGACGGTGAAGCCGATGAACGGAAGCGCCGATTCGATCATGCCGCGCAGGCCACCGAGGGACTGCGACAGCTGATATCGGACGAACTCCTCGACGTAGGTGAACTCGCGCTCGGGTGGAGCGGTCACGAGCCAGCCGGGGTGTTCAACAGCTCATAGCGCGGGTTGTACAGCAGACGCTTGCCCTCATGGCAGCTGATCCGGCCCGAAACCTTGAGCGTCCGACCGGGATCGATGCCGGGGATCTGCCGACGGCCCAGCCAGACGAGCGTCACCGCACCTGAACCGTCACGCAGCTCGACCTCGAGCGAGGGATGGCCGGCCCGGGGGGCGATGGTGATCGTGGCGACCGTTCCGGTCAGACTCACCTGTTGGCGATCCTCGCAGGTGCGGATGGGCACGGCACCCTCGTCGCGTACGTTGCGCTGCAATTCCTCGGACTCCAACTCGGCATTCGAGGAAGCCAAGCGACGAAGCGCTCGCTGCAGCACGTTTTCCTTGGTCTTCGGGTCTCGGGTCATCGTGTCATCACTTCCACACCCAGCATGGCACGCCGGTCAACGGGTCCGGTCGCCGCGCACACGCTCAGGACTCCTCGTCGGCGATCAGATCGGTCGGCATGGTGAGCGGGAGCAGATCGCCCGGGGCCATGGCCTCGTCACCGCGACGGATGACCACCTGGCGGAACGCCGCCAAGACATCGGTGACGACCGGCGAATCGAGGTCATCCTCGATCGCCGCTTGGCCGTAGACGATGCCGCGCAACAACCAGCGCGGCCCTTCGGCCACCCACATCCGCGAAGGTTGGTAACCCTCTTCGCCATCGGGGGTGGTGACCGGCACCAGCCGGCGCAGCTCGACCCCGAACGGACCCTCGCCGAGCGCGACCGATCCGCCGGCCTCGGTCGCACCTTCGGCGATCTCGTCGCGCAGCTCGGGCCACAGCCCACCGCTGCGGGGTGCGGCGTACGCGCCGAGCTCGAGCGCCGAGGAGAAGGACTGGACGCGCGCTTCGGTGCCCGCGGGTGCCTCGACCAGGGTCTCGATGATCAACATGGCCGACACGATCTGCTGGGTGTCTTCGGCGATCTGCAGCCGCAGTTCCGATCCGGGAACCCCGGTCAGGATCATGCTGCCGAGATCGATCCGCGGACCCTCATCGGAGCTCTCGACGTCGTCGACCTCAGTGATGTCGTACGGCCCGGCGTCACGCCACTCCAGCCCATCGAGCAGTTCGAGATCGAGGTCGCCGGCGGCCCCGGCCGAGTCGTCGCCGGGCTCCTCACCAGGCTCCTCGTTGGTCTCGGGCTCGGCCGCGTCAGCATCCTCCGCCGCCTCGACCGTCTCGACCTCCGCGTCGTCATCCTTGCGCTTCTTGCCTCGCTTGAAAATCATCCGTTCCTACCCGGCCCGCTCATGTTCGTTGCTCCTGATTGGTCCATAGAGCTGCTCAGTATTCCGCCCGTCGACCCGTAACCGTCAATTCCACGGGCACTCTCGGCCAGGGCGTCGACCGGGACGAAGCGCGCCGTGCTGACGGCCTGGATTACCAGTTGGGCGATCCGGTCGCCTCGGGTGAAGCGGACGGTGTGCTCCCGATCGGTGTTCACCAAGCAGACCTTGATCTCGCCGCGATAGCCGGCGTCGACGGTGCCCGGAGCATTGACGATGCTCACTCCGTGCCGAGCCGCCAGGCCCGACCGCGGATGCACGAAGGCCGCGTACCCATCAGGTAGGGCGATGGCGATCCCGGTGCCGATCAGCCGGCGCTCTCCGGGTTTGAGCTCGAAGCTCTCGGTGGTCTGCAAGTCAGCGCCGGCGTCACCGGGGCGGGCGTACGCGGGGAGCTCGATGCCCGGATCGAGCCGGACGACGGCAATCTCGACCGTTGCGCCGGCCTGCTCATTCACCCGGCGACCCTAGTTGATCGGTGGCGACCAACCGTGCGCGTTCCACGGCCTCCGCGAGCTCCACCGGCCGGCGGGTCGAGATCAACCAGTACGGAACGGGATCAGCCGGGTCGTCGAGGGTCAGTTCCACCGCACTCGCCACGTAAGGGCGCAACACCAGATGCGCTCGGGCGTCCGCCTCGGGTCCGCTGCGCCGGGCCGTCTGATCGTGATCGAGCGCCCGGCAGCCGGCCACGTACTCGTGCTCGATCACGGCCCGGCCGACCCGCAACCGGGAAGGTTCGACGACGATGGCGACTGCCGACGCGCGAAACACCGCGGCGGTCACCAGGATGCAAATCGCGGCAACGGCGACGCCCCACACCGGACCGAGATAGAAGCCGAAAGCCAGCAGCATGGACACGGCCAGACCCGCAGCCAGCAGCCACCACACCACCGGCACGGTCAGCCGTTCTCGATAAGGCATGGGGGTAACCTACGCGTATGGGTCCGTCGCAGAAGCTGCTCTGGAAGATCTACATCGGAGTGATCGGAGCGGTCACGACCATCGTGGCTCAGCGGTTGGTCACGGCCGGCTGGAAGGCGGTGACCGGCGATGAGCCGCCGTCGCCCACCGATCCGGAAACCCCGGTCCTGCAAGCGGCGAGTTGGGCCCTGGCCAGTGGGCTCGGGGTCGGCGTGACCCAGCTGTTGACCCAACGACTGGCGGCACGGCACTGGTCCAAGGAGATCGGGGCCCACGCGCCTCGGGTCGGCAAGATCAAACTCAAGATCTAAATCAGGGCACGGAACCACAACTCGACCGTTCGACAAGCTCAGGGAACGACCTGGGGCGACCCTCCCGCAAGGGCTTCGGAGGCTACGTCCGCTGAGCCTGTCAAAGCGCAAGAACCGGCAGCAGCGTTGGGGTGACCCTTCCGCAACTGAATATCCATTCGTGGGCCTGGCCGGATCTCATCCAGACCGGCCATCCAGCGCTGGGTGCGCGCGTCGAAGCCCCACGCCCTTCGGCGATCGAGGTTGTTCCGATCACGACCTACCCGTTCGGATCACCACCTCGCGCGCCCTGAGGGAACGCGAGGTGGTGCTCTGTCCGGACTGACTGCCCCCAATCAGCCCCGAACATCCAGGTTAACCGTGAGGGCTCCGTGCGATACCAGCACATTTGTGTCGTCACCGCATCGTGATCTTTGTGGCTAGCGCAGCCTGATCAGTCTGTCGCTCGTGTCAGCCCGATCAGCCTGCGCAATCGAAGCAGTAGGCGTCACCGTTGGCGCGCTCTTCGGCAATCTGGCTGCGATGCCGCACCAGGAAGCATCCAGCGCAGGTGAACTCGTCGGACTGCCGAGGCAGCACCCGAACGGTCAGTTCCTCATGGGAGAGGTCGGCACCGGGAAGTTCGAACGCTTCCGCGGCCTCGGCCTCATCCTCGTCGACCTTGCCGGAATTCTTGTCGTTGCGGCGGGTCTTCAGTTCTTCGATGCTGTCTTCGTTGAGTTCTTCGTCGGTCTTGCGAGGGGCGTCGTAATCGGTCGCCATCTTTCCCTTCCCGGGCTGTTCACCCAGATCTTTCACCTGACTCGTGCGCAGTCATATCACACAAGACACCCTTGAGGCGGCCCGCGGGTGGGCGCGCCCCCGTTCAACGTGGCTGGGCCAACAAAATTCCCACCAGAACAAGCCAGGTATTCCTACCAGACCCAGGGACTCTACGCGACGAGAACGGGTGCGCGCCGGTCTCGTTTCAGCTGCGTTGACGTTTCAGCTGCAATGACGTCTCCGAAGGGCAAAATCAACACGCCCCCTGGTGGCGCTTCGACCAGCTCAGCGAACGAAACCTCCGAGCCGTTCGCGCCCTGAGCCTGTCGAAGGGCAAAATCAACACGCCCCCTGGTGGCGCTTCGACCAGCCCAGCGAACGAAACCTCCGAGCCGTTCGCGCCCTGAGCCTGTCGAAGGGCAAAATCAACACGCCCCCTGGTGGCGCTTCGACCAGCCCAGCGAACGAAACCTCCGAGCCGTTCGCGCCCTGAGCCTGTCGAAGGGCAAAATCAACACGCCCCCTGGTGGCGCCACGACCAGCTCAGCGAACGAAACCTCCGAGCCGTTCGCGCCCTGAGCCTGTCGAAGGGCAAGATCAGCTGCGTTGGCACAGTGTGCCTCGTTCCGGGTCTCGGAGGTTCAGGCAGCATCCCGGCGCGCACTCGTACCAGCCGACGATGCCGCCGCGAACGACCGGGGTAGCCACCGCCTCGCCCCGGGCGGCGGCGGCCCGCTCGACCATCAGGTCGACCAGCCCGCCGACGAAGGCGGGGTGATCACCGGCCGTTGCCGCCCGGGCGAAGGGCAATTTCAGCTCGGCTGCTGTCGCGGCCGCCTCGGTGTCCAGGTCGAAGATCACCTCCATGTGATCGGAGACGAAGCCGATCGGCACCAGGACGACCGAAGGCGTACCGTCGGCCGATAGTTCGCGCAGCCGGTCGTTCACGTCCGGTTCCAGCCAGGGCTGGGTGGGCGGTCCCGACCGCGAGCAGTAGGTGAGGTCCCAGGAGTGATCGCGCCCCAGTCGCTCGGCGACCTGGCGCGCCACTTCGGCAGCGACCGCGCGGTGCCACGAGACGTACGCGCCTTCGGGCGCCCGCGGTTCGGGCCCGGCGGTTTCGGCCATGGACAGCGGGATCGAATGGGTGACGAAGATCAACCTGGCCCCCGCAGCCTGATCGCCGAGCCGGCCGAGGGCGGCCAGCGTCGCGTCGACCGACGCTTCGAC
Source organism: uncultured Actinomycetota bacterium (assembly GCA_963731295.1). Taxonomy (GTDB): domain Bacteria; phylum Actinomycetota; class Actinomycetes; order Propionibacteriales; family Propionibacteriaceae; genus Microlunatus. The sequence goes on along the minus strand of CAVSUP010000001.1, from coordinate 256,707 downwards.
GAAGCCGGGATGGTCCGAGTAGTGCCGGATCTTGTCCACCACGAGTGCGGTGCCTTGCGCTCCGTCGTAGAGGTTCTCCCGGTACTGCCGACACGAGGAGTACGACGGGTAGGCACTGGTGGTCACGGCCAGGATCCGGTGGTGACCGTCACGATCCATCGCCCGCATCTCCTCGTCCAGATACGGGGTCCAGTTGCGATTGCCCCAATAGATCGGTTGGGTCAGCCCGCGGGTCTCGAACTCGCGTTGAAGGGCCGCGAGAAGCGTGCGACACTGTTCGTTGATCGGGCTCTTGCCCCCGAAAAGGAAGTAGTGCTCGCCGACTTCGGCGAGACGTTCCCGGGGAATGCCTCGACCGCGGGTGACGTTCTCCAGGAACGGCACCACCTCCTCCGGCCGCTCGGGTCCGCCGAAGGAGACCAGCAGGACCGCCTCGTAGGGTTCGAGGCCGCCGAGGGAGGATCTCTCGGCGATTCTGGGCTGGTCGGCCGTCGCATCATCAAGAGTCGATGTCGTAGAAGGATCATTCACACGCGTGATCCTCGCATTCGGTCGAGCACCACCCACTGTGGGCACGGCTCGCGGCGAGGAGTGCGCCAAGGTCGACCCAACGTTGGGGAGGACAGGAGGAAACGTGGCCGCCGGGCTTCGCGCATATCAGCAGGTGCTGGCCGATCCGAGAGCGAGAGGTTTCAGCTTCGCTGGTCTGGTCGCCCGACTCCCCTTGTCCATGACGGGAATCGGGATCGTCCTGCTGGTGTCCTTGACAACCGGATCGTTCGGTCGCGCCGGGTTGATCACGGCCGTCGGCACGTTGACCGGGGCACTGGCCGCACCGGTGTGGGGTCGAGCGATCGACCGGATCGGGCAGGCGCGGGTGTTGATCACTGCGGTGATCATCAACACCGTCAGTCTGTCGATCTTGATCATCTCGGTGCAGCTCGGCTGGCCGCTGGCGGTGAGTATGCTCGCCTCGATCGGCGTCGGCGCTGGCTTCAGTTCGGCCGGTGCTGCGGTCCGGGCGCGCTGGAGTCATCGGCTCAGGGGTCAGCCGCTGCTGCACACGGCGTTCGCGTTCGAGGCCATGCTGGATGAGGTCGTGTTCATCATCGGCCCGGTGCTCGTCACCTTCCTCGCCACTTCCGTGCATCCCGTGCTCGGCATCGCGACCAGCGGAGTTCTCGGACTCGTCGGTGCGGTGGTGCTCGCGGTGCAACGCGGCTCCCAGCCGCCGATCCCACCCAAGACCAAGCACCGCATCGCCGGCCAGGCCCTCCCGGTCGGCATTCTGCTCCCGGTGGCCATCGCCTGCTGCGCTCTGGGCATGGTGTTCGGCGGCATGGAAGTCGTCGTGGTGGCATTCGCCAAGGCAGCCGGCGTGCTCCCCTACACCGGCGTGATCTTGATGGCCTGGGCGTTCGGCTCGTTGCTGGCCGGTGCGGTCACGGGAACGATCGTCTGGAAGGCCTCGCCGGCCAAGCGATTCCGGATCGGTGCCCTGGCACTGGCGATCTCCCTGGTGCCGTTGATCTTCGTCAGCAATCCGATTGTTGTCGCCGGCTTGTTGATCATCAGTGGGATTGCCATCGCGCCGACCCTGATCGCCTCGGTCGCAGTCACCCAGGCCTCGGTCCCGCCCCGCCGGCTGACCGAGGCGCTGGCCTGGACGTCGACCGGCCTGGCCACGGGGGTGGCGGCCGGAGCGGCCGTGCTGGGCCAGGTGATCGACGTCTACGGTTGGCGGTCCGGCTTCATCGGCGTCACGGCCGCAGGTGCGGCCCTGATCATCGGTGCCCTGTTCGTCCGATCACCGGGCAGCGAGGGCAGCGAAGTTGCCGAGCTTCCCGACGCGGATGCCGTGGCGGCGGTACTCAGTCCAGGTCGGCCAGGTACAACGCCAACTGAGCCGACGCATCAGCCGGTTCGAAGCCCGTTGCGCTGATCTTGTCGAGGCGCAGGGCGCTGTGCTTCGGTCGCGGAGCCAACGCCTTGCCGGCGGCGTAGTCGGCGGTCGTCACGTCGGTGACAGCCGAAGCGGATTTGCCGCGGGCCACGAACACCTGGCGCGCGATCTCGGCCCAGGACATTGCGGCGCCACCGTTGGTTACGTTGTAGGTCCCGTACGGCGCTCCCACCTCAAGCAGGTGACGGATGGCCCGGACCAGTTCGGTGGTGAAGGTCAACCGGCCGAACTGGTCGGCCACAACGCCCGGCTCGATGTCGCGGTCGGCCAGTGAGGCCATCGTGCGGACGAAGTTGTGGCCGGCGCCGATCACCCAGCTCGTGCGGAGCAGATAGTGGCGGGCCACGGTCGAGACCAAGGCGTCGCCGGCCGCCTTCGTCGCTCCGTAGACCCCGAGCGGCGCCAACGGCTCACACTCGTCATGGGCCTCGGCGGTCCCGTCGAAGACGTAATCCGACGAAATGTGGATCAGGGTGAAGCGGCGCTCGACGGCCGCAGCCACCAAGGCGCCCACTCCCGTCACGTTGCTGGCCCAGGCATCGCGTCGTCCCTCGTCGGTCTCGGCCAAATCCACCTTGGTGTACGCCGCTGCATTGATCACCACGCCGTACGGACTGAAATCGAACCGGCCGATCGACGCCGGATCGGCGAGGTCGAGCTGATCGCGGGCGACGGTGATCGCCTCGGGGAGTCCGGCGGCCAAGGCCTGTCCGAGCTGCCCCTGGCCGCCGATGATCAAGGTCGGTTTGGCCGGCATCGGCACGACGTCGCCGAGTCGCGGATGGGCCTGGTCGGCGGCGGACAGCTCGGCCTCGGTCAGCGGAATCGGCCAGTTGATGGCGAGGGTTTCGTCGGCCAGATTCACGAAGGTGTAGGAGTCTTTCGCGGCCAGGCTCCAGTGCTCGTTCACCAGGTAGGAGTAGGCCGTCCGGTCCTCCAACGTCTGGAAGGCATTGCCCACCCCCCGTGGCACGAAGACTGCCGTGTCCGGCCCGATCTCCATCGTCACGCAGGTGCCGAACCCGGCTCCGGGACGCAGATCGACCCAAGCGCCGAAGATCCGGCCGGTCGCCACCGACACCAACTTGTCCCACGGCTCGGCGTGGATGCCCCGGGTCGCGCCGGCCCGGGTGTTGAACGACATGTTGTTCTGCACCGGCGCGAAGTCGGGCAGGCCGAGGGCCACCATCTTCTGCCGCTGCCAGTTCTCCTTGAACCATCCACGGTTGTCGCCACGCACGTCGAGCGTGATCACGTGGAGACCAGGGATCATTGTTTCGCTGACCGCCAGCGCCGCCACGGCTCACTGCCCCTGACTGGCGTAGTTGGCCTCGGTCGCCGCCTTCTGAGGCCGCCACCAGGCCTCGTTGGCCCGATACCAGCCGATCGTGTCGGCCAGGCCGGCGCGGAAGTCCGGGTACGCCGGCGACCAGCCGAGATCGGCTCGAAGTTTGGTCGAGTCGATGGCATAGCGCAGGTCGTGGCCGGCTCGATCGTTGACGTGGTCGTACGCGTCCCGCGGCTGCCCGAGGAGCTCCAGGATGGTTTCCACGACGTCTTTGTTGTTCTGCTCGCCGTCGGCCCCGATCAGGTAGGTCTCGCCGATTGCTCCACGGGTGGCGATCAGGAGCACGGCCGAGCTGTGGTCGTCGGCGTGGATCCAGTCCCGGACATTGAGGCCGGCGCCGTAGAGCTTGGGCCGGCCGCCGTCGATCACGTTGGTGATCTGTCGGGGGATGAACTTCTCGACGTGCTGGTACGGACCGTAGTTGTTCGAGCAGTTGCTGATCGTGGCCTGGACACCGAACGAGCGCACCCAGGCCCGGACCAGCAGGTCGGAACCCGCCTTGGTCGAGGAGTAGGGGCTCGACGGGTTGTACGGGGTGCTTTCGGTGAAGCGCTTCGGATCGTCCAACTCCAGGTCGCCGTAGACCTCATCGGTGGAGATGTGGTGGTAGCGGACCTCGTGTCGTCGCACCGCTTCCAGCAGGGTGTACGTACCCATCAGATTGGTCGCGATGAAGGGCGATGGATCTCGCAGCGAATTGTCGTTGTGCGACTCGGCCGCGAAGTGCACGACGAGGTCGTGGTCGACGACTAGTGAGTCGACGAGGTCGGTGTCGCAGATGTCGCCCACCACCAGGCGGCAGCGGTCGGTGGGAAGTCCGTCGAGCGAGGCGCGGTCACCGGCATACGTCAGTTTGTCGAGCACGGTGACCGCGGCATCGGAGTGGCCGAGCACATGGCGGACGAAGTTCGAGCCGATGAAGCCCGCCCCGCCGGTCACCAGAATTTTTCTCATCCGGACATCCTACGAACGATTTTCGCGGCCCCTGACGATTCTTGGCCGCCGACGGGTGATCCCGCTCACGGCACCGCACGAGCCTCGTTGGGTGCGGTCCGGGATGCGACACTATCCGCCATGCGAGGCATCATTCTGGCCGGCGGCTCCGGCACCCGACTGCATCCGGTCACGCTCGGCGTGAGCAAACAACTGGTGCCGGTCTATGACAAACCGATGATCTACTACCCGCTCTCGACGCTGATCTTCGCCGGGATCCGCGACGTCCTGGTGATCACGACACCGCACGACGCCGGCGGCTTCGAGCGGCTGCTCGGGGACGGCACGCAGTTCGGCATCTCGATCGCCTACGCCCAACAAGCCTCGCCGGACGGCCTCGCCCAGGCCTTCGTGATCGGCGCCGACTTCATCGCAGACGACAAGGTCGCACTCGTGCTCGGCGACAACATCTTCTACGGTCCCGGACTCGGGACCCAGCTGCAGAACTTCACCGACGTCGACGGCGGCGCGGTCTTCGCCTACTGGGTGGCCCAGCCGAGCGCGTACGGGGTGGTCGAGTTCGACGCTGCCGGCAAGGCGGTGTCCCTGGAGGAGAAGCCGGTCGTGCCCCGGTCGAACTACGCCGTACCGGGCCTCTACTTCTATGACAACGAGGTCGTAGAGATCGCCCGCAACCTCAAGCCGTCCCCCCGCGGCGAGTACGAGATCACCGACGTCAACCGGCACTATCTGGAGGCAGGGAAGCTGCGGGTCGGTGTCCTCCCCCGCGGAACTGCCTGGCTCGACACCGGCACGTTCGACTCACTCAACGATGCGAACAACTTCGTCCGCACCCTCGAAGCCCGACAAGGCCTCAAGGTCGGCGCTCCGGAGGAGGCGGCCTGGCGTCAGGGCTTCCTGTCCGACGACGAACTGCGGGAGCGGGCGACCGCGCTCGCCAAATCCGGTTATGGAACCTATCTGTTGGAAATGCTCCAGCACTCACAGCAGTTCTGATCGGTTACCCGGGGCGGCCGGCCTGTCTGTCGGCAACCCGACAGATCCGGCGTCGGATCGCTGACAGTGCCGAGTTCGCATCGGGCGGGATGATTTCTGATGTCGGGATGCTTCGTTTCCGATTGATCGCCAGCCGTGGGGGGCACGGGATGGAGCGGCCAACGCATTGGCCGCTCCATCCTCTTGGGGTGAATCAGCTGGACGCCCGCCGAAACCCCAGGAATACAGGCGACAGGCCACTGGTCGCGTGACCACTAAACTGCGGTTTCATGACCGAATGGGGGGTCCTGGCCAGTCTCGCACCCCAGGAGCGCGACAACATCCTCCGCGCGGGACGACGCCGGCGGTTCGCCCGGGGCGAAGTGCTCTTCCACTACGGCGATCCGGCCGACACCCTGCACCTCATCGATCGCGGCCGGGTAGCGGTGCGCGTGCTGACACCGAACGGCGATCAGGCCATCCTGACCGTGCTCGGGCCCGGGAAGGTCTTCGGCGAACTCGCCCTGATCGATGCCCGGGCCCGCCGGACGGCGACGATCACCGCCGTCCAGGCGTGCGAGACCATCGCTCTGCACCGCACCCAATTCGAATTGCTCCGCAGCCGGCATCCCGAAGTGGACCGGTTCTTGATCGCCTCCCTGGCGGCGCAGGTGGCGCGGTTGTCCGAGCATCTCCTGGAGCTGCTCTTCACCCCGACGCCGCTCCGGGTGGTCCGCCGGTTGTTGATCTTGGGCGACGAGTTCGCCGACGGCGTGATCCCGTTGACTCAGGAGGACCTGGCGTTGATGTCGGGGACGACGCGGCCGACGGTGAACGAAGTGCTCCGTGATCTTGAGCAATCCGGCACGATCCGGATTGGTCGCGCGCGTCTGGAGATCCTCGACCGGGCGGCGCTGACCCGGCGGGTGAATCGGTCCTCGGGCGGCGGTTAAGCCCTATGCTCGGGCGATGCCCAGCGCGCCGACCGACCAGCGCCGGCACGTTCTCGGGGCGGTCCTCGCGGGTCTGGTCACGGCGGTCGTCGGTTTCTCGTCATCCTTTGCGGTGGTGCTGACCGGGCTCGGCGCGCAAGGAGCCACGGCGGCCCAGGCGGCGTCCGGAATGCTGATCTTGTGTCTGGGCATGGCCGTCGGCATGGTGATCTTGGATCTGGTCTTCAAGATGCCGATCAGTCTGGCCTGGTCCACCCCGGGCGCCGCACTGCTCGCCAGCACGACGATGGCGGCGCGGGACTGGTCGGCGACGATCGGGGCCTTTCTGGTCGTCGCGGGTCTTACCGCGTTGACTGGCCTGTGGCCCTGGCTGTCGCGGGTGATGGCCTCGATCCCGGTCACTATCGCCAATGCGATGCTGGCCGGTGTCCTGATTCCAATCTGCGTCACCGCCTTCACCACCCTCGCTCGCACGCCGCTCTACGTGCTGCCGATCCTGGTGATCTGGGTGCTCGGCTACGCCTTCGCCCGCCGCTGGGCGGTGCCGCTGGCGCTGCTCACCGCCCTGGTCGTGGTGACCTTCACGGTCGACCAGGTGCCGACCCTGGATGACTTGCTCCCGACGCTGCAGTGGACGGCACCCACCTTCGACTGGCGGTACGTGGTCGGTATCGCCCTGCCCCTGTTCAGCGTGAACATCGCCTCGCAATACGCGCCGGGCGTGGCCGTGATGAAGACCTTCGGCTATCAGGTGCCGTGGCGCTCGACCATGCTGGTCACCGCTGGAGTGTCCGCGGTGGGCGCCCCGTTCGGTGGGCACGCCGTCAATCTGGCGGCGATCTCGGCTGCGCTGGCGGCGTCGCCCGACGCGCATCCGAACCCGAGCCGTCGGTGGCAGGCCGCGATCTCAGCCGCTGGCTTCTACGTCTTGCTGGGGCTCCTGTCGGCATCGGCGGCGTTCGTGCTGAGTCATTCACCCACCGGCCTGATCATCACGGTGGCCGCCCTCGCGCTGCTCGGAGTGCTCGGCTCGGCCCTCCAGGCTTCACTGGCCGAACCCCAGGATCGCGAAGCGGCGGTGATCACCATCGTGGCCACTGCATCCGGCATCACCCTGCTGGGCATCGGGTCCGCCTTCTGGGGCCTCGCCATCGGTCTGCTGGTCCGGGCGCTGCTCCGTCGACGGCGCTGACCGTGTTCTCGCGAATCACCTGACCCCGCTGATCCGAACGGAGCGCAGGACCATCGCACTGAGATGATCGCGTTGAGATGATCGCGGGATGGGACTGAAGAGGGAGAAGCCTGGGCTGGCCGTCGTGACCGGAGCCTCCGGGGGCATCGGGGCCGCTTTCGCTGAATCCCTCGCCGCGCGCGGGCACGACCTGTTACTGGTCGCCCGCTCGGCCGACGCCTTGGGGCGGCGCTCCGCCGAGCTCCGCTCCCGCTACGGCGTCGAGGTCAAGTGCTTCAGCCGTGACCTGACCCAGGCCGGCGTCGTCGCCGAGCTGGCGACCGAGCTGAGCGGTCATGGTCGGCCGATCGAGATCCTGGTGAACAATGCCGGGTTTGCCACCCATGGTCGCTTCGAGCAGATCGACCCGGGACTCGACCATCGGCAGGCGATGCTGAACGTGGTCGCCGTGGTCGACCTGTGTCACGCCGTGCTGCCGGACATGGTGCACCGTGGCCGCGGAGCAGTCATCAACGTCGCGTCCCTCGGGGCCTTCCAGCCGGCGCCCTACCTCGCCGTGTACGCGGCGTCCAAAGCCTTCCAGCTGTCGCTGAGCGAGGCGCTGGCCAGCGAGCTGGCCGGCACCGGCGTTCGCGTCATCGCCTTGTGTCCGGGTCCGGTGGAGACCGCCTTCTTCGCCGGGCTCGGCTCCACCGACGCTGCGGTCGGCCAGGTCCTGACCCCGGAGGAGGTGGTCAGCCGCTGCCTCCGCGAACTGGATCGGGGTCGGCGGGTGATCGTGCCCGGCTGGCAGAATGCGCTGGCCGCTCAAGCCAGCCGACTGCTGCCCCGCCGGGTGATCGCGGGAATTGCCAAACGGTCGGTCGGCGCGGGCCGGCACGAACAGCAGACCACCCAGCCGTCCGTCGACGAACGGGCCCAGACCGGCACCGACGGTTCGCACTGAGCCGCTATTCGTTGACCAGGACGACCACGCCCACGGCGGCGGCCAGCACCTTCCCGGGGGGCTGGTCCGGCGCCGCGATGCTGAAGCGATGCAGCTGCCCGGGTCCGTGCGGCTCGTCGGGCTGAATAGAGCTCTCGTCGAGGTGATAGACGTAACGCCCGGTGCTGACCAGGCTTCCGCTCCGGTCGTAGAACCCGGCCACTGCTTCGAACTCCAACAGTTCGCTCACGTCACTGACCGCGGCCGTACCGCGGACAACCGAACCGTCGAAGCTGAGCTGCCGCAAGGTCAGGCGGTCATCGAACGGGCCGGCGGCTTGGACTGCGGTGCCGGGAACGGGGTGGAGAGTGGCGAGGCTCGGTAGCGTCGGCTGATCGACCGGCGGTCGGAGATCACTGAAACTTGTCCGGGGCGCCGCCTGCGGATCCGGTGGACGACCATCGCGGATCCGCAGCCAACCGAAGGTGACAACCAAAGCCAACAGACAACTCAGCGCGATCATCCCGGCCAACCGAGTTGATCTCACCCCACGACCTCGGCCGGGCTCACCGGATGACGCGCAGCGCCCGGCCGACGACATCGAACAGGTCGGTGTTCTCGATGGAATCGGCCAGCGCATGAGAACCTGGACCGTAGGCGAACAGCGGGACGTCCTCGCCGGTGTGGTTCCCCGACAGGTAGGCCAACCACAGGTGGGCCTCCGGCGATCCGTCGGTGACCGATGGCGGGTCGTCGGCCGTACGGAAGGTGGCCGGAGCGAAGTTTCGCCCATCGGTGCCACCGGATCCGTTGATCGGACCGGTCGACCGCGACGGATCCTTGGCCTGGCCGGTGCGCACTGGTGTGGAACTGTTCGCAGGATTGGCCGAGTCGACGTTGTTCGGCGGTCCAACTGCCTCCGGGTTGGTCAGGGTGCCCTGTTCGACAATGCCGAATCCGGCCGTCTCGTGGTCCGCCGTGACGATGACCAGCGTGTGACCGTCGCGCTTGGCGAAGTCCACGGCCACCGCGACCGCCTCGTCGAAGGCCTTCATCTCCTCCAGCACCTGGGCGGCGTCATTGGCGTGGGATCGCTTGTCGATCAACGCCCCTTCCACCTGCAGGTAGAACCCCTTACGACCGCTGCGGTCCAACAGGTTGATGGCTTTGCGCGCCATCTCCGACAGCGTCGGCTCGGCCGCCTCGGGGGCGGTGGGATTCTCCCGCTTGAACTTGGAGATCGTCATGTTGCCACGGTTGAACAGCCCGAAGACCTTGCGCGATCGCGTGCCGAGGAGGTCGGTCCGGGTGGCAACCGTCTGGCTGGCGGGAGAGCCCAGCACGTCATAGCCCTGCCCGACGAGCGCACTCTCGTCGCTGGCGTCGAAGCGGGACAGGCCGCCGCCGAGGATGACGTCCGCCGTGCCGTTTCGGGCGACCTGATCCGCGACCGGGGTCACCCGAACGTCGCTGGTCGGCAGCTCGGCGCCACCGGTGACGGCAGTGTTCTGGCAACTGGCGGCCGAGTAGGTCGGACCCTGGCAGCCCCGGGCCAGAACGTGGCTCATCTGGCTCGCCGGGGTGGCATCGGTGATCTCGGCGGTCGAAACGTTGCCGGTCCGATAGCCCGCCCGTTTAGCCAACTCCATCACCGTCGGCTGAACCTTGGCCTTGGCATCGATGCCGAGGGCGGCGTTGTAGGTCTTCACGCCCGAGGCCCACGCCGTCGCGGCCGAGGCCGAGTCGGTGACGTATTCCGGCACGAAGTCAGGCTCACCGGGTTGACCGGAGTTTCGCTGCACGGCGTACGTGCGCACCTGGCCGACGACCGGGAGCCGCTCCATGTTCAGCTTTCCGGCCGCACCGTAGAAGCGGTTGCGGGCCGCCGTCACGTGGGTCCGACCCATGCCGTCGCCGAGAAGATAGATCACATTGTCGACCCGGCCACCCGCGCTACGGTCCGACGCCGCATCAGCGCCGACCACGCTGGTCGCCGTCAGCGCCGCCACCCCGATTGCCGCCGCCACTGCCATCCGCTTGCGCACTCGCATGATCATCTCCACTCCGTCGTGGTTGCCGGTGAGTCGTTCTGCTCTCGGGTCATCCTGCTGCAGCCGGCGTCCCACGTCTACCGTCTGACGCACCCTGACTTTCAGCGGCGACCGCGGCGCGCCTTCAGATAGTCGGCCACCACGTACTCCCCCAGCCGCCCGATGTCGGGAGTGAATACCCGGCCGCCGGCCCGTCGAGCGATGGCGTCGACGAAGCGCCGCAGCCCGGCGTCGTCGCCGAGCATGAACGTATTGATGGTCGCGCCGTAACGGCTCAACTCGTCCACCTGAGCCACCGTGGCCCGCAGGGTGTCCGAGGTCGTCGGCCAGCGGAAGTAGGCCTCGCCACTGCCGGTCAGGTGGGCGGTGGGCTCGCCGTCGGTGACCACCAGGACCACGGGCTCGGCATCTGGGTGGCGCCGCAGATGTCGGGCAGCCAGCAGCAGGGCGTGATGCAGGTTGGTGCCCTGCATCCATTCCGGCTCGGCTTCGGCCAACTGCACCGGCGACAGCCGGCGGGCGAGCCGGTTGAAGCCGATGACCTGCAACGCGTCCTGTCGAAAGCGGGTCTCGATGAGATGGTTCAGGGCCAGCGCCGTCTGCTTCATCGGACCCCAGCGGCCGTCCTGGACCATCGAGAAGGACAGGTCGACGCACAGCGCCACCGCTGCGCTCGTCCGGCGCTCGGTCTCGGTGACCTCGAAGTCCTCCACGTCCAGCTCGACCCCGACGGCACTCAAACCCCTTTGCCGCAAGGCATTCGCGACCGTACGCGGGGCGTCGAGCGGCAGCTCGTCGCCGAACACCCACGACCGGGTCAACCCGGTCGGCTCGTCCGCGGCCCCCGTTCGATGATCATCATGGTCACCGTGGCCGGAGGCGGCCAACTGGTCGAAGACCCGCCGCAACGCGGTCTGGCCCAGTCGGCGTACCGCGCGCGGGGTGAGCCGCAATCCGTCGTCGCCGCGGCTGAGATAGCCCTGGTTTTCTAGCTCGCGCTCCAGATCGCGCAATGCCTCGAAATCGCGGACCGCCGCCGGTCCGAGCCGGCGCTCCAGCATCTCCACGTCCACGTCGTCCAGGGTCGAGCCCACGTCAGCCTGGGAGAGCTGAGCCTCGAGCGCCTCCAGATCGGCGATTTCGGCGACCGCCTGCACGGCCTCGCTGTAGCCCAGCGATTCACCGCCCGGGCGCATCCCCGAGGGCGACTCGCGGTCCAGGCCCGGCCGCAGCGCCCGCAGGTTGTCCGACAGCTGAGCCATCTGTGACGCCAGATCGGCGTCCGCCAGCGCCTGGTTCATCAGCTGGCCGAGTTGTTCGCGCTGTTCGGGGCTCAGCGATGCCAGCATCCGCTGAGCCGCCGCCTGCCGCCGGGCGAGGGCATCGATCAGTTCTTCGATCGACTCCGGCTGTTCGGGGAAGAACTCACCGTGCCGCTCCATGAATTCCGCGAACTGATCGGTGGTGTCCTCCTGCCGGGCATGGGCGCCGAGCAGGTCGTTCAGATCGGACAGCATGTCCTTGACCCGCTGCATCATCGCCGGATCCGGAGATTCCATGGCCTGCTTCATCCCGGCGAACTGGGAGTCCAGCACCTCCCGGCGCAGCATGTCCTTGATCGACTCGTACGTCTGGCGGGCCTCGTCGGAGCGCCACCGGTATTGATCAAGTCCCCGCACCGCGCCGGCGACATCATCGGGCAGCGTGTCCAACTCCAGCTCGGCGAACCGGGCATCGTCGCCTTCGGTGCCGGCCAGGGTTTCGCGTTCGGCCGCCAACGCCTGGTCCAGCGCGGCCCGGATCTGATCCAGCGTGCCACCAAGATCACCACGCCGACGGGCCTGGGCCCGCAGCTTCCTGATCTTGTCGGCAAGCCGATCCAGCCCACCCTGGCCGTCCAGGCCCCGGCGCATCAGGTCGCGCAGCGAATCCCGGAGATTGCCTGCGGACATGACATCGGCGCCGATCTGATCGATCGCGGCCCGGACGTCGTACGGCGGCGCCAGTGGGTCCGGTCCACCGCGCCACGGACCATAGCGGGAGCGGCGGTGGACGCGACCATGATCATCACGTCGGTGATCATCTTCGCGACCAGAGAAATCAGCTGTCATCCGGCGCGCTCCCGGGTGTGATTGTGCGCGCCGCGGGGGTCAAGGGGGTCGTCCCCCTTGCTGCGATTGGGGGCGCGCTCCCGGGTGTGATTGTGCGCGCCGCGGGGGTCGTCCCGACTACTAAACCAACACTCATCATATTCCGCCGTAAACCGTACGGCCGTCGACGCTCTCCTTCTCGAGGCGACGGGTGAGATGCAGGCCCTCCAGCGTGAACTCGGCGGCGGCGGCGACCTGACCGCGACCGGCCGCGTCGTCATAGCCCAGACGACTCAGCACCTTCGACAACCCCGGGACGGTGCCCAGCTGGGTCAACAGCTCGGGCGCGGCCACCAGCTCGCCGGTTTCCACCACGCCCCCTTCGGCGAACACCTGGGTGAAGCCCGACAGATCCAGACCGGACAACCGTTCCCGGAAGGTCGACGCGATCGCCAGCCGCAGCAGATGATCAAGCAACGCCCGCTCCCGGCCCTCCTCCCCCATCTCGAATTCGATCTTGCCCAGGAGCGTCGGCAACACGACCTCGACATCGCAGACCCGGGCGACCGCTTCTTGATCATGGGTACGAGCGGCGCGGCGCAGCGCCGAGCCGGCCACCGCTTCCGCGGCGGCGATGGCGAACCGCGCCGAGACACCCGAGCGTTGATCGACCGACGACGACTCGCGCAGATTGCGGGTGAACCGGGCCAGGACCTCGAGCAGATGATCATCGACCTGGGCCACCAGGTGCGCCTCCTGGCGGAGCAGCGACACCTCGTCAGTCAGCTCGTCGAGGTAGTGGGTGCGGATCTCGGCTCCGAACCGATCTTTGAGCGGGGTGATGATCCGGCCGCGGTTGGTGTAGTCCTCCGGATTGGCCGTCGCCACGAGAAAGAGGTCGAGGGGCAGCCGGAGCGAATAGCCACGGACTTGGATGTCGCGCTCCTCGAGCACGTTGAACAGCGCCACCTGAATGCGCTCGGCCAGGTCGGGCAGCTCGTTGAGCCCGAACAGCCCGCGATTGGCGCGCGGCACCAGGCCGTAGTGCACGGTCTCGGGGTCGCCGAGCGTGCGACCCTGGGCCACCTTGATCGGATCGACGTCCCCGATCAGGTCGCCGACCGAGGTGTCCGGCGTGGCCAGCTTCTCGGTGTAACGATCGTCGCGATGCCGCCAGCTGATCGGCAGGTCATCGCCCAGTTCGGCGGCCAGAGCGCGGCACCGCACGCAGACCGGCGTGTAGGGATCGTCGTGGATCTCGCAGCCCGCGACGTCTGGGCTCCACTCGTCGAGCAGATTGACCAGGGACCGCATCAGCCGGGTCTTGCCCTGCCCGCGTTCGCCCAGCAGCACCAGGTCGTGACCGGCCAGGATCGCGCCTTCCAGCTCGGGCAGGACCGAGTCGTCGAAGCCGACGATGCCGGGGAACGCCGTTTCGCCGCTGCGGAGCCGGGCGAGCAGGTTGGTCCGGAGTTCCTCTTTGGTGCCTTTGCTTACATATCCAGCGGCCCGGAGCTGTCCGAGGGTGGCCGGTCCGGGATGTGTGGCCTCAGTCATGAGCTGACACTACGTCGCCGCCGAAGCGCGCTTCCTCCCCGAGCGCCTCCCGCATTGACGCGGCGAGGAGGGTAGGTTGACGGGCAACGCAGACGACAGACCTGCATCGCTATGAAGGAGCCGCCGCGATCGATGCGCACAGCTCGACTGGTGGGACTGAGCCCGGATGGGATGTCCCTGATCGTGGCCACCGACAGCGGTGAGGAATTGGCTATTTCAGCGGACGAAAAACTTCGCGCAGCGGTGCGCGGCGATCGACCGCGGCTCGGACAACTGGAGATCGAGATGGACAGCTCACTCAGCCCCCGCGACATTCAGACGCGGATCCGCGGCGGCGCGAGCCTCGAGGACGTCGCCCGGGTCGCCGGTATCCCGATGGACCGAGTGGAGCGTTTCGCCGCGCCCGTGCTCGCCGAGCGGGAACACATCGCGACCCAGGCCATGTCGGCCTCGGTACGCCGCAAGGGCGAAACCTCCGGACATCGCAGCCTGCGCATCACGGTCACCGAGCGGCTGCTGGCCCGTGGGGTCGACGTCGACACCATCGCCTGGGATTCCTCCCGGATGGAAGACGGTCGCTGGACCGTGACGGCGGACTACCGCTCCGGCGAGGCGGCACGCCACGCATCATTCCTGTTCGACCTGCGGGGCCGATTCTCGGTCGCCGGGAACGACGAAGCCCGTTGGCTCCTCGGCGAGCACTCGTCGGCCAAGGGTCCCCAACCGGGTCGGCGGCGGCCCGAGCACGCGGCGAGCGGTCCGGGCGAGGGTGACACCGAGCCCACCTTGGATCTCAGTGACGATCTGGCGCTGGTCCGGGCCACCCAGGAGGCCGACGAGGCGGCAGAGCCCACGATCGCCGTGCCCCGGATTCTCCATCCGGTCCCCGAGCCGGAGTCTGAGCCCGAGCCGGAGTCTGAGCCCGAGTCTGAGCCCGGAGAGGAGCCGGACGAACTCGACGTGAGCGCGACCGCCGACGTGGCCGAGGATGAGTCACCACTCGGAACGCTCTACGGAATGCTCGGCGGCGACGGCTACGCCGAGGATTCCGTTCGGGTGTACGCGGGCCTCAGTGATGCGAGTGCCGTGCCGGAGACAACGGGAGCCGGTGGCTGGGAGCCGGCAATCGTGGTCAACTACCCGGTCGAGCCGAGCTTGCTCGATGATCTCGAGACGGTCGGCGAGGAAGCCGAACCGCCCGAACACCTCCACCGGCCCGAACTCGCCGGCACCGATGAGCCCGGCCACCCGGATCTCCCGACCAATTTCGCGGACCGCGTCGACGAGGCCCACGAGTTCGAGATCGAGGCGCTGGCCGAGCCCGCTGGGCCCATCGAGCCGGCCGGGTCCACCGAATCCGCCGAGCCCGCCGCGCCGCCCAATGCGGACAAGAAGCCGGCCAAGCGTAAGCGGGCCTCGGTCCCCAGTTGGGACGAGATCATGTTCGGCGGCCCGAAGCGTTCCTGAGCGGGGTTTCGCTCACAGCCCAGCCGGACCGACCGCGACCGGACGGTCGGGATCGGTGATCCAGTCGCTCCAGGATCCGGGATAGATCGCGGCGGTCAGCCCCGCGGACTCCATCGCGAGCAGACTGTGCGCGGCGGTGATGCCCGACCCGCAATAGAGCACGGCACCCTCCCCCACACCGGCGGCGCGGTAACGCGCACCGACTTCGGCGGGGTCCAGGAACCGGCCCTCGCCGTCGACGTTGCCCATCGACGGCAGATTGATCGCGCCCGGGATGTGTCCGGCCACCGGATCGATCGGTTCGGCGGCTCCGCAATAGCGTTCGGCCGCCCGGACATCGACGAGCAACGGGGCGGTCGGCGTACCGAGTCCACCGTGCACCTGGGTTCCGTTCAGCTGGCGCCGCCGACCGGGCCGGGCGGCGAAGCGGCCCCGAGCCACCGTCGGAGCGGGTCCGGACACCGTGGGCCCGCCGGTCCGCAGCCAGCCGGTCAGCCCGCCGTTCAGCACCCGGACCGCGTCGTGGCCGGCATCGCTGAGCAGCCACCACAGCCGTGACGCGGCCAGCGAATTCGCTCCGTCGTACGCGACCAGCAGGGCGTCGTCGTCGAGGCCGATCCGTCGCATCGCCTCCTCGAAGAGCGCCGCCGGCGGCAGCGGATGGCGCCCGCCCGCTCCGGGTGGCGACGTCAGGGCCGCCTCGAGGTCGACCCAGTGAGCGCCCGGCAGATGTGCCTCCTCGTAGGCGGCCGGCTGAGACCCTCCGCCGAGGACCCAGCGCACGTCGGCCAGCACCGGTGGCCGCTCGTGCGCCAGCAGAACCGCCAGTTCCTCCGGCTCGATCAGTACGGGATTCTCAAGCATCCGGATCGTCCTCCTCGTTGCGGCCGAACGGCAGCGGGTCCGACGGCATCGCCCGCGCCACCGCTCGGGTCAGGCCACCGCGATGGTGTCGGCGGCACAGCACCTCGTACGCGACCACGCTCTGATCGATCGACCCGGTGTCCCCGACGACGACCTGATCACCCTCGGTCACCATCTGGCCGTCCACCGTGCGGGCGTTGTGGGTCGCCCGTGCGCCACACCAGCAGAGGGCCCGGACCTGCAACATCTCGATCTTGTCGCACAACTCCACCAGCCGTTGCGAGCCCGGGAACAGCAGCGTCTGGAAATCGGTCATGATCCCCACGGCGAACACATCGATCTGCAACTCGTCGACGATCCGCGCCAACTCATCGATCTGCCGGGCCGTGTAGAACTGGGTTTCGTCGCAGACCAGATAGTCGATCCGCTCGCCGCGGGTCAGGTGATCAACCACGAAGACCCAGAAGTCAAAGTCCATCCCGACCTCGATGGCCGGCTTGCTGAGTCCCAGCCGCGAAGAGATCGTCGCCTCCCCCGCGCGGTCATGACTGGTGAAGAGCCGACCCTTCCGACCGCTCATGGCGTGGGTGTAGTCGAGCTGCAGGGCGAGCGTGGACTTCCCGCAGTCCATCGGTCCGGTGAAATAGCTGAGCTCGGCCACGCCCGAATCCTGTCATCTCCGGCTGACCAGGCTTGACGCCGGCACTCCGCCGGGCGAAGCCGTCGTGCAGTCGATGACCTGTTGTTCAGTCGATGAACAGGGGTACGTGCATCTCGTCGGGGGTCAGCGAGCCGTGCATGCCGATCAGCGTCAGTTCCCGCGGGAACTGCCTGGTCATCACCGCCCCGTCCTGGCGCATGGCCACGAGCACGTGGCCCCAGCGTTCCCGGAGCCGGTCATCGACCGGTCCGAACCAGCCCTCGTCGATCGCCTCGTCGCGGGTCCGGATCCACGCGAGGTCCCCGAGCCGGGCCTGCCAGCGGCGGGCGACCGACGCCGGTCGGTCCCGGTCGACGTAGAGGTGGCGGAACCGACCCTCGCCGGCCAGCGCCGAAACACCGGCCATCAACATCGGCTCGTCCTCGGCCATGATCTGGTTGTCGGTGGGGATGTCGAGCATCCCGTGATCACCGGTGATGATCAACGTCACCTCGTCGGGCAGCGCCTGCCGCAATCGGTCACACATCGCGTCGATCCGGACGAGTTGGCTCAGCCAGGCATCCGAACCGCAACCCTGGACGTGGCCGCAGTGGTCGAGTTCTCGCTCGTACGCGTACACGAGACTGCGGTTCCCCCGCATCGCCGCCCGGACGATCAGCTCGATCCGCAGGTCCTCGGCCCCCTCGCTCTCGAAGGCGACGAAGTCGGCACCGCGCAGGGCGGCCTCGGTCAGACCGGTGCGCTGGAAGCGTTCGAGCGCCACGGAACTGACCGCGACCCCCTCGACCGCGGCGCGCTCGAAGAAGGTCGGCTTGCTCTGGAACGAGCGGGCCACGAGATCGGATTCCCAGGTCAGCGCGTTGAGGATCTCGCCTGTCGACGGCACCCGCGAGGTGTAGCCGACCAGGCCGTGCTGACCGGCGGCCAGCCCGGTGCCGAGGCTGGCCAGACTCGTCGCCGTGGTGCTCGGCACCCCGACGGTGATCGGCTTGGCATCACCGAGCAGCAGGCTGAAATAGACCACCTCGCGCACGTTGCGGCGAACCAGATTCCAACCCAGACCGTCGATCAGCACGACAACGTAGCGATTCGAATTGCGCAGCCGCAGCACGTCGTCGTGGCAGCCGGAGACTCCGAGATGGGCACCGATGCTCGGCATCAGGTCGACCAGTGAGGCTGAGCCGTAGGCCGGGGTGATCATGGCCGGCAGCGAAGACCTCGCCACCGGCGGCAGCGTCATACCGCGGCCGAGCGCTGCAGCGAGCTCGCGAATTGCACCAACCGGGACACCCGGTCGGACCCGTCGGCGGCGGCGCTCATCCGCACGGTCAGATCGTCGCCGACCAGGGCGCCGGTGAACCCATGATCGGCCTCGCACTGCGGATCGGCGCAGGTCGCCGGCTCGAGGTCGAGGCGTCGGACGGCACCCCAGCCGACGGAAAGCCAGGTCTCGTACACATCGTCGGAGCCGGGGCTGTAGGTCTCCGGCTGGGTCACCACCCGGGTCAGGGCAACCGTATTGATCTTGCCGAGGGCGACGGACTCGGTCGAGGACGCGGCATAGATCCCGAGGGCCGGCGGCTCGGCGGGCTGATCGTCGGTGTGGCCGATGATCAGCCGGGTCCGGGTGAGCGCGAGGACGGTGACGTGGCGGTGGATCTCGTCGCGGTTGAAGGTCGGCTCGTGGTGAACGACGAAGTCCAGCAGGTCCTCGTCGGCCAGCGCAATCATGATCGCGTCCTCGACCAGCTCCGGAAAGTATCCGCAGGCGTCGATCTCTACGCGCAAATCTTTTCTCGTCGAGCCAATCTTCATGTCGATCATCCTGCCATGTTCATTTGGCCTCCCGCTTGCGCGATCCCGGTCGGCGTCGGACGACGACGTCACCCGCCCGACCGACGAAACGATCCCTGAGCCTGTCGAAGGGCACCCGCCACGCGCCACCAACCCTCGACCCTTCGACAAGCTCAGGGCACGAAACGCCGGCCCCTCGACAAGCTCAGGAAGCGGGATCAGTCGACTACAACCCTCGGGCCAGCGGGTCGCGTTGGTCGGGGGTCGGCTCGAGCTGGATTCTCGCTCCGAGGACGGCGATCGAGGAGCTGGAGGCGACGCAGGGGCTGAGGGTGATGGAGGCCAACTGGGGGTGCTCATCGGCAAGCTGGGCCACTCGGTGCAGCAGGTCCTCGATCTTCGGGATGTCCACGCCCGACGCGCCGTGCCGGCCGAACAGGGTTGGCGCCGCCCGTAGATCGCGGACCATGGCGGCGGCGTCGACGGTGGTCAGCGGAGGCACCCGATAGACCGTGTCCCCCAGCAGTTCGCTGGGAATACCCTCCAACCCGAGGGAGATCATCGGGCCGAACGCGGCGTCCTCGCGGCTGGTGATGACCAAGGCGACCCCGGCCGGAGCCATGGCCTGGACCACCGGCGCGGCCGCGGTCAAGGCGTCGTCGCGGTCCAGTCCGATCTCGCCGAGCAGCCGGCCGAGATCGGCCCACGCCCAGGCCATCTCCTCCGGGTCGGTGATGTGGCGATGCACACTGCCGAGATCGGCTCGACCGCGAGCAGCCCTGGTTGTCGCCTTCAGCACCACGTTCCAGCCGAGCCGGTCGGCGACCGTGCAGGCCTCGACCATGCTCGCCACCCGGAACCGCGGCAGGATCTGGATCCCGTACGCGCCGAGCACCTCAGCGGTCTCCGCATCGGTGAGCTCCCGGCCCTGGGGCGCATCCGCCAGGACCCGGTTGACCACGCGTTTGGCCGCCGGATCGTCGACCTCGAGCATCGGCACGGCACCGGGGTCGCGGTCGCGCCAGTGGGCGTAGGCCGAGAGGGCGGACAGCGCCTGGATGGCATCGGCGTGTGCGTCGAAACGCGGCAGGCTTCCGCACAGGTCCGCGGTGTCAGACGACGACGGCGGGGCGTGGAAGTCCAGGAACACCCCGACCAGCGGTTTGGCCCCCTCGCCCGAGACGACTTCCAGAGCCTCGATCACGTCGTCGGTGCCGCGGTCGAAGACGTTCACCGCAGCGCAGACCACCGCGTCGATCTCGGGGTCGGCGAGGGCCGACCGGGCGGCGGACGCGAAGGCGGCGGCATCGACGGCCGAGCCGAGCAGCACCGGCTCCTCCCCCGGCAGCAGCCCGACCGAACGTGCCGTCTGCATCATCTGCGAGGCCAGCGTCACCGAGTTGGTCACGATGCGCACGCGCGGCCCCGAAGGCAGCGGCTGCCGGGTGGCGATCTTGGCGATGTCGATCATCGCCCCACGCCGGTGCACGACCATGACCCCGGCCTGTCGGAACAACGCGTCGACCGCCTCGTCGGAGGCGTGGGCGAGGCTGCGGGCGCCGCCGTACGACGATCGGTGGGTGCGGCCCGGCGCGAAGACCACGACCGGTTTGCGGCGGGCCAGCCGCCGGGTGATCCGGGAGAACTTCCGTGGGTTGCCGATCGAGTCCAGCGACAACAACCCGACCCTGGTCGTCTCGTCGTCCTCCCAGTACTGCATGACGTCGTTGGCCGTCACGTCGGCGTAGTCACCGGTGCTGATGAAGCACGACAATCCGACGTCCTGGCGTACGGCGTGGTTCAGCAGGGCGACCCCGACTGCGGCCGATTGGCAGAACAACCCGACCCCACCGGTCCGCGGCATCGGTCCGGGAGTCGCATTGAGCCCGACTTCGGTGGCGGTGTTCATCAACCCGAGCGCATCGGGGCCCAGAGCCCGGATGCCGTAGGCGCGGGCCAGGTTGATGATCGTCTGGTTGTCGTTGGGTCCGACGTCGGAGCCGGTCATCACCACGATGCCGTGCACGCCGTGATGGGCCACGTCGATGACTACGGCCCCGAGCTGGCTGGTCGGCACCGACACCAGCGCCAGATCGACCCGTCCGCCGATATCGGCCAGGGTCGGCGCCGTGGGTACGCCGGCGACAGGCTGCGCGTCGGTGCTCACTGCCACGATCTCTCCGCGGAAGCCGCCGCGGAGCATGGCGTTGACCAACTGCTGGACGCGACCGCCGGCGCCGTGGACGACGATCCGCTGAGGATTCAGCAGCCGGCGCATCGACGCGCTCTCGGCCCGATGCTCGCGACGCTCCATCACCCCGACGGACGTGTCGGTGGGCAGGATCGGGAAGTGTACCGACAGCACACCGTCCTCGATGCCCTTGGACACCCGGTAGCCCGCATCGGCAAAGACCTGGGCCATCCGACGGTTCTGCGGCAGCACCTCAGCGACGAAGCCGGTGATCCCCCGCTCCCGGGCCGCCTCGGCGAGATGCTCCAGCAGCAGTTGGGCGATGCCTCGACCTTGGTGGGCGTCCTCGATCAGGAAGGCCACCTCGGCCTGGGTGTCCTCGGTCCGGTCGTAGCGGCCGACGGCGATCATCTGTTCGCCGAGGGTGACGATGAAGGCCACCCGGTCGACGTAGTCGACGTTGCTGAACCGCTTGACGTCCCGCTCGCTGAGCCTGGGGTACGGGGCGAAGAACCGCAGATACTTCGACTCGGGCGACACCCGGTCGTAGAAGGCGACCAGCTTGCCGGCATCAGCCGGCCGGATCGGCCGGAGATGAGCAACACCGCCATCGGTCAACAAGACATCGGCTTCCCAGTACTCCGGGTAGCCGGGAGGGTTGACCGCCTCGCCCACAGACACAGCACCACCCTATGCAGGCCAGGTTGCGGATTGATGAACAACCGGGCCGATGGCGTCCGGTGACCAGGGCACTACGCTCAGGGCATGGCCGACTTCGTCGCTGCAATCGACCAGGGCACGACCAGCACGCGGTGCATGATCTTCGACCACGCGGGCAGCGAGGTCGGGCGCCACCAGTTGGAACACGAACAGATCCTGCCGCGAGCGGGCTGGGTCGAGCACGATCCCGACGAGATCTGGTCGCGTACCCAGGAAACCGTCTCCGGGGCGCTGGAGAACTGCGGGTTGGGGGCCGACGACCTCGCTGCCGTCGGCTTGACCAATCAGCGCGAGACCACCGTGGTCTGGAATCGGCGGACCGGGCAGCCGTACGCCAACGCGATTGTCTGGCAGGACACCCGGACGGCCAAGGTCGCCGCGGACCTGGAGCGGGCCGGGCACGCCCAGTTGATCAAGGAACGCTCGGGGCTGCCACCGGCCAGCTACTTCGCCGGCGGCAAGATCAAGTGGCTGCTGGAGAACGTCGACGGGGTACGCGAGGCCGCGGAATCCGGTGAGGCGATCTTCGGGACCATGGACAGCTGGCTGCTGTGGCATCTCACCGGCGGGACCGACGGCGGTAAGCACATCACCGATGTGACCAACGCGAGCCGCACGATGCTGATGGACCTGGAGACCTTGGCCTGGGACGACGAGTTGCGGGACCTGTTCGGCGTACCGGCGGCGATGTTGCCGCAGATCGTGCCGTCCTCGGATCCGGAGCGCTTCGGCGCCACCCGGGCCGATGGACCGTTCGGTGGCGAGGTGATCATCGGCGGCTGCCTCGGTGATCAACATGCCGCCATGGTGGGCCAGCTCTGCTTCACCGCCGGCCAGGCCAAGAACACCTACGGCACGGGGAACTTCCTCCTGCTGAACACCGGCAACGAGCTCGTCCGGTCGGAGAACGGCCTGCTCAGCACGGTCTGCTACCAGTTCGGCACGGCGGATCCGGTCTACGCGTTGGAGGGGTCGATCGCGGTCACCGGGTCGGCGGTGCAGTGGTTGCGTGATCAGCTCAAGATCATCGCCAACGCTGAGGACGTCGAGACCCTGGCGGCGGAGGTTGCCGATGCCGGCGGTGCGTACTTCGTACCGGCCTTCTCCGGTCTGTTCGCGCCCTACTGGCGGTCCGACGCCCGGGGCGCGATCGTCGGACTGTCCCGCTTCCACACCGGGGCCCATCTGGCCCGGGCCACCCTGGAGGCGATCTGTTATCAGACCCGCGACGTGGTCGAGGCGATGGAATCCGATTCGGGCGTTCACCTCAATGTGCTCAAAGTTGACGGAGGGGTCACCGCCAATTCACTCTGCATGCAGATCCAGGCCGATACGCTCGGAGTCGAGGTCAGCAAGCCGGTGGTTCCCGAGACCACGGCCCTGGGTGCCGCGTACGCTGCTGGTCTCGCTGTCGGCTTCTGGGAGTCCACCGACGACCTGCGGGACAACTGGCATGAGGATCGCCGTTGGACGCCGCAGATCGACGACGATCGACGCGCCGATGGCTATGCGGGCTGGAAGAAGGCCGTCGAGCGGACCCTGGACTGGGCCGACGACTGAAACCCGAGAACGAGGACGGATTCCGGACCACCACGACGAAAGCGAATGAGATGACGGCACCGAACGCCCGACCCAAGGGTGGCGACGCCCATGAGCCCCCGCCCCGTGCCTCTGACCTCCGGGAGCACGCCATGGGCACTCGATCGGACGTGTCGATCCCCCCCGATCCCGACCGCAATCTCGCCCTGGAGTTGGTCCGCGCGACGGAGGCGGCCGCGATCAACTGTTCGCGCTATCTGGGCTTCGGCGACAAGAACCTCGTCGACGCCGCGGCGGTCGACGCCATGCGGCCCGTGCTCGGTTCGGTCCGGATGAATGGCGTGGTCGTCATCGGTGAGGGCGAGAAGGACGAAGCCCCGATGCTCTACAACGGGGAACGGGTCGGCGACGGGTCGGGCCCGGAGTGGGACATCGCGGTCGACCCGGTCGATGGAACCACGCTGACCGCCAAGAGCCTGCCGGACGCCGTCAGCGTCCTCGGTGTCTCGCCGCGGGGCACGATGTTCAATCCCGGACCCGCCGTCTACATGCAGAAGCTGGTGGTTCCGGGCGCCGTGGCCTCCAGCGTCGATCTCGACGCGCCGATCGGTGACACGCTCGACAAGATCGCTCGGGCGACCGACCGGCACGTTTCCGATCTGACGGTCTGCGTCTTGGACCGGACTCGACACGATGACCTGGTGGCGGAGATCCGGACCGCCGGCGCCCGGATCCGATTCCTGCTCGACGGGGATGTGGCCGGCGCGATCATGGCCGTCACCCCGTCGACCGGAGTCGACCTGCTGGTCGGCACCGGGGGCACTCCGGAAGGAGTCCTGGCCGCGTGCGCGTTGCGTTGCCTCGGCGGGGAGATGTTCGGTCGGCTGATCGCCCGGGACGACGACGAGCGCACGGCCATCCTGGACGCCGGCTTCGATCTGGATCGCGTGCTGACCACCACCGACCTGGTGGCCGGCGACAACGTCTTCTTCGCCGCGACCGGAGTCACCGACGGCTCACTGCTCCGCGGGGTGCGCTTCGAGAGCCGACGGATCATCACTCACTCGCTGTCGATGCGGTCCCGTTCCGGAACCGTGCGATTCATCGAGGGACGTCACGATCCCGAGCGCTCCTTCCTGATCAACCACTGAGGCGGTCCGATGTACTCCACTAGTTCACCGCTCGGTCCGCAGGCGCGCGCCGAAGCCATGCAGCGCCTCGCCGAGGACAAATTCGACGTCTTGGTCATCGGGGGTGGCGTGACCGGCTGCGGCACCGCGCTGGACGCGGTCACCCGCGGCCTCCGGGTCGGGCTGGTCGAGGCCCGCGATTTCGCCGCCGGGACGTCCAGCCGCTCCAGCAAGCTCTTCCACGGTGGCTTGCGCTATCTGGAGCAACTGAACTTCTCGTTGGTCTTCGAGGCGCTGAAGGAGCGGTCGCTGGCCCTGACCACGCTGGCCCCGCACCTGGCCAAGCCCGTCCCGTTCCTCTACCCCTTGACCCGGCGGGGCTTCGACCGGGGCTATGCCGGGCTGGGCATCGGGGTCTACGACGTGATGGGCGCCGGGCGCGGAGTCCCGCACCATCTCCGCCACCTCGGCCGTCGGAAGACGCTCGAGTCGTTCCCGTCAGCCGATCGGCAGCGGATCATCGGGTCGATCCGGTTTTACGAGGGTCTGGTCGACGACGCCCGACACACCATGATGCTCGGGCGCACCGCGGCCCACTACGGCGCCGCCGTGGCCACCAGTTGCCGGGTGGTCGGCTTCCTGCGGGAAGTCGATCGGGTGGCCGGCGTCCGGGTCCGCGATCTTGAGACCGGTGCCGAATTCGAGGTTCGTGCCCACCAGACGATCAACGCCGCCGGGGTGTGGATCGACGAGCTGCAAGAGATGTTGGGCGGTCGCGGCCAGTTCCGGGTCCGGGCGTCCAAGGGCATCCACCTGGTGGTGCCGCGCAACCGGATCAACTCGCGTACCGGGTTGATCACCCGCACCGACAAGAGCCTGCTGTTCATCATTCCCTGGGGCGACCGCTGGATCATCGGCACCACCGACACCGACTGGAATCTCGACCGGGCCCATCCCGCGGCCAGTCAGGCCGACATCGACTATCTGCTGAGCCAGGCGAACACCCTGCTCGCTGATCCGCTGACCCGCGACGACGTGGTTGGTGTGTACGCGGGCCTGCGCCCGCTCCTCGCGGGGGAGTCCGAGTCGACCTCGAAGCTGTCCCGCGAGCACGCCGTCGCCTCGCCGGTCAGTGGATTGATCATGATCGCCGGCGGCAAGTACACGACCTACCGGGTGATGGCCAAGGACGCCGTCGATGCGGCCGTTGCTGATCTTGGTCAACAGGTCCCCCGGTCGTGCACCGAGGATGTGCCGCTCGTCGGGGCCGAGGGCTACCACGCCATGTGGAACGCGCGCCCCCTGCTGGTCGCCGAGACCGGACTGACCGACGTCCAGGTCGAACACCTGTTGAACCGCTACGGCTCGCTGCTGCCCGAATTACTGGAGTTGATCAAGAACGACGCGGGGCTGGCCCAACCGCTGGACAGTGCGCCGGAGTATCTGAAGGTGGAGATCGTCTACGCCGCCTCGCACGAGGGCGCGCTGCACCTGGACGACGTCTTGGCCCGGCGCACCAGGATTTCCATCGAGACCTGGGATCGCGGGATCGCGGCCGCGTCCGAGGCCGCCGCTCTGATGGCACCGATCCTCAGCTGGCAACCGTCAGACGTGCAGCGCGAAGTCGAGCACTATCTCAAGCGGGTCGAGGCCGAGCGCGAGTCCCAGCACCAGCCCGATGATCTCTCCGCGGACGCCGCCCGGCTGGGCGCTCCCGACGTCCGGATGGGATACCGATCATGAACGGGGTCCGCGTGCGAACGGGGTCAGCGTCCGAACGGGGTCCGCATGCGGGTCGGTGACCTGGTCGCGCGTTATGTCGTCGAGCAATGCACGGTGATCATCGATTCCGAGGGCGCACTCCGGGCCGGGGACCAGGTCGTGCACACCACCCGGGTTGCGGTGCGCCGACTGCGGAGCACCGTCCGGGTGTTCGGCGAGCTGTTCGACGTCCCGTCGGCCGGGGAGCTCGAGGAGGAGCTCGGCTGGTGGGCCCAGACCCTGGGTGAGGTCCGGGATCTCGACGTCCTGATTGAGCGGCTGACCGGTCTGATCGACGCGCTGCCCCCCGACCTCGTCCTCGGGCCGGTCACTTCGACCATCCAGGCCGAGATCGGGGTAGCCCGCAAGGCGGCGATGGCTGCGGTGCTGGCCAGCCTCGACGACGAGCGGTACCGGCGGCTGGTCGGGCTCCTTCATCACTGGCGGAGCGATGCGCCGTTCACCCCGGCGGCCGATCTCCCGGACACCACGATCAACGGCTACGTGAAGAAGGCCAACAAGGCGCTGCAGAAACGGATGGGAACGGCGATCGACGCCACCAAGGCCGGCGATGCGGCGGCCGCGAAACTCGTCCATCGGGCCCGAAAGGCGGGCAAGCGACACCGCTATGCCGTCGAGGCGGCCGCTCCGTTCCTCGGCGCGAAGGCGGACAAGATCATCGCGAAGCGCAGAGAGCTCCAAGACGTGCTCGGCAATCATCAAGATGCGGTGGTGACCGCGGCGTACCTGCGTGATCTTGGGGCCCGACTCGGCGTCCGCTCCGGTCAGAACGGCTTCACCTTCGGGTTGCTGTACGCCGACCAGCGCGCGGCCGTTGACCGGCTGCTGAGCGATCTCGAGCCGCTTCTGTAACCTTCGGCGCATGGACCCCTCCGCCGCCGCGCAGGTCGATGCTGCGTACGAGACGCTCGCCGGGGTGGTGACCCGAACGCCGCTGCAGGCCTCCGAGCGACACAGCGTGGCGCTCGGGGCCCGAGTCTGGTTGAAACGGGAGGATCTGCAGTCGGTCCGGTCCTACAAACTCCGCGGCGCGTACGTGCTGATGTCCGCCCTGACCACCGACGAGGCCGCCCGGGGCGTGGTCTGCGCCAGTGCCGGGAATCACGCCCAGGGGGTCGCGTACGCCTCAGCCCGGCTCGGCGTCCACGCCCGGATCTACGTCCCCGGCACCACACCCCGACAGAAGCGCACCCGGATCCTCGCCCTGGGTGGCGACGCGGTCGAGCTGGTGGTGCGCGGGGACACCTACGACGCCGCGTACGCCCTCGCCCTCGCGGACGCGGACAGCTCCGGCCGGATCATGGTGCCGGCTTTCGATCACCCGGCCGTGATGGCCGGTCAGGGAACCGTGGTGCGGGAGATCGTCGAGCAGCTGGGCCACCCGCCGGACGTGCTCGTCGTACCGGTCGGCGGCGCCGGCCTGCTGGCCGGCTGCCTCGGATGGCTCGGGGTCCACGCCCCGCAGACCCGGGTGATCGGCGTCGAGCCGGTCGGTGCCGAGAGCCTGGCCGCCGCGCTGGCCGCCGGCGAGCCGGTGCGGCTCGATGAGCTCGACACCTTCGTCGACGGCGCGGCCGTGCGCCGGGTCGGGGCGGCACCACTGCGGATCGTGCAGAGCTACCCGGGGCCGTTCGAGGTGCGCGGCGTCGATCCCGGAGTGCTCTGCGAAGAGATGATCGAGCTGTTCCAGACCGAGGGTGTGATCGCCGAACCCGCCGGCGCGCTGGCGACAGCGGCGCTTCGTCAGCTGACACTGCCCGCCGGCAGTGACTCCGTCGAGGTGGTCTGCGTGGTGTCCGGCGGCAATCAGGACATCAGCCGCTACGGCGAGGTCGCGGAACGGGCCCTGATCTCGGAGGGCCGCAAGCACTACTTCATCGTGGAGTTCCCGCAGGAGCCCGGAGCGCTGCGCCGGTTCCTCAACGACGTGCTCGGGCCGGACGACGACATCACCCTGTTCGAGTACGTCAAGCGCACGAGCAAGGAGTTCGGCCCAGCGCTGGTCGGCATCGAGCTCGGCGATCCGGCCGATCTGGACCGGCTGATGGCGAGCCTTGAGGTCTCCCCCGTGCACGCCACCCGGATCCCGCCGAGCGAAGCCGCCTTCCGCTACCTCGTGTGACGGCCCTGGCGAGTTTTCCAGCGCAGCCGTCACGACGCCACCCCCACGGCCCAGACGGCGGAGTTTGCCAGCGCAGCCGTCACAACGCCCCGGAGCGCGTGCCGATCAACCAGTCCCGCGAGTCTTCGAGGCAGAATGACGCTCGACAGAAGGAGTTCACCACCCCATGGCCAGGACACCGGCACCCCCGGAGGATGATTTCACCGAGCGGATCGTCGACATCGACGTGTCGTCGGAGATGCAGACAAGCTTTCTCGAGTACGCGTATTCGGTCATCTACTCCCGCGCGTTGCCGGACGCCCGCGACGGCCTGAAGCCGGTGCAGCGACGAATCCTCTACTCGATGGACGAGATGGGCATCCGACCCGATCGGAGCCACGTCAAATGTGCCCGGGTGGTCGGCGAGGTGATGGGCAAATACCACCCGCACGGTGACGGCGCGATCTACGACGCCCTGGTCCGCACCGCGCAGCCATGGACTATGCGGCTGCCGCTGGTCGACGGCCACGGCAACTTCGGCTCGTTGGATTCCGGCCCGGCGGCCATGCGGTACACCGAGTGCCGGATGGCACCGCCCGCACTGGCGATGACCGACGGACTGGACGAGGACACCGTCGATTTCAAGCCCAACTACGACGGCAAGGACGTCGAGCCGACCGTGATGCCGGCCGCACTGCCCAACCTGCTGGTCAATGGCGCCTCCGGCATCGCCGTCGGGATGGCCACCAACTGCGCCCCCCACAATCTCGTCGAGGTGGTGCAGGCGCTGCGTCATCTGATCAAGCATCCGGCCGCCGACGTCGACGCCCTGATGCGCTTCATCCCCGGTCCGGACCTGCCCAGCGGGGGCCGGATCATCGGTCTCGACGGCATCCGCGATGCGTACCACACCGGCAAGGGCTCCTTCCGCATCCGGGCAACGGCCCGGATCGAGCAGGTCCATCCGCGTCGCAAGGGCATCGTGATCACCGAGCTGCCCTATCTGGTCGGACCCGAGCGGATCATCGAGCAGATCAAGAATCTGGTCACCGCCCGCAAACTGCTGGGCATCGCCGACGTCAAGGACCTGACCGACCTGTCCACCAACGGCACCCGACTGGTCGTGGAGATCAAGAACGGCTTCAATCCCGACGCGATCTTGGAGCAGCTCTACAAGCTGACCAAGCTCGAGGACAACTTCGCCATCAATGCCGTGGCCCTGGTCGAGGGCCAGCCGCGCACCCTGACCCTCCGCGATCTGTTGACCGTCTTTCTGAATCACCGCTACGAGGTGACCCGGCGGCGGACGGCGTTCGCCCGGACCAAGGCCCAGGAACGACTGCACCTGGTCGAGGGGCTGTTGATCGCGATCGTCGACATCGACGACGTGATCGCCATCATCCGTTCCTCCGACGACACCGCGCACGCCCGGTCCCGTTTGATGGAAGCCTTCGACCTGTCCGAGATCCAGACCAACTACATCCTGGAGATGCCCCTGCGGCGGCTGACCCGGTTCAGTCGGATCGAGCTGGAAACCGAACAGGACAAGCTGACCGCGACGATCGCCGAGCTGACCGAGATCTTGGAAAATCAAGATCAACTGCAGACCCTGGTGGGCCACCAGCTGGCAGAGATGGCTCGGCAGCACGGCACTCCGCGGCGGACGATCCTGCTCGCGGCGAGCGGGGTCGCCGCGACCGCTGCGACCGTCCCGCTGGAGGTCGCCGACGATCCGTGCTGGGTGCTGCTGTCCTCGGCCGGACTGCTGGCCCGCACCGACCACGCTGAGCCCCTCGGTCTCGCCGGCCCACGGGCCAATCATGATGTGATCGTCTCCAAGGTCATCGGCAGCGCCCGGGGGGATCTCGGCGTGCTGACCAGCAACGGCCGGCTGATCAAGATCAATGCGCTCGACCTGCCGACGGTGCCGGGCACCGCCAACGCACCCCACCTGCAAGGCGGAACGCACGTCAGTGAGCTGATTGACCTCGCGTCCGGCGAGCGGGCCCTCGCTCTGACCACCCTGGCCGAGGATTCAGCCGGCTTGGCGCTCGGCACCGCGAACGGTGTCGTCAAGCGGGTCAATCCCGAGGTGCTCAACCGCGACAGCTGGGATGTCATCCGGCTCGACCCGGGTGACCAGGTGGTCGGCGCGATCGAGCTCACCACGGCCGACGTCGAGCTGGTGTTCATCTCCGGCGACGCCCAGCTCCTGCACTTCCCGGCCGCCGCGGTCCGTCCGCAGGGCCGATCCGGTGGCGGGATGGTCGGAATCAAGCTCGGGGTGGGCGTACGCGCGGTGTACTTCGGTTCGGCTCCCGCCGACGGCGTGGTGGTCACGGTGGCGGGCACGTCTCGGGCCCTGCCCGGCACCGATGCCGGTTCGGTGAAGGTCACCCCGTTCACCGAATACCCGGCCAAGGGCCGGGCGACCGGCGGCGTACGGTGTCACCGGTTCCTCAAGGGTGAGGACATCCTGCTGCTCGGCTGGGCCGGTCCGACCCCGGCGATGGCCGCCGCCAGCAGCGGCGCGCCGATCGAGTTACCGCCCGCCGACGGTCGCCGGGACGGCTCGGGAATTCCCGCCGGGCAGCCGATTGCCGCCGTTGCCTGAGGGGCGCGTCTGTAAAATTCCGGCGCCGATCTTTGGTCGTAACAGAAGGGATCTAGGCTGAGCGGCGTGATCCAGCAGCTTGCGCCGGTGGCAACCCGCGGCTTCTCCGACCTGTTGACGAGCAATGTCGGCTATCAAACGCAGTTCTCCCACGGCGGCTTCGACGGCATTGCCCACGCGGGGATCGCGATGGTCACCTGCATGGATTCGCGCATCGAGCCGCTGGAGATGATCGGGCTCCGCGTCGGCGACGCGAAGATCATCCGGACCCCGGGCGGTCGGCTCACCCCGGATGCGCTGATCGGCTGCATCCTCGGCGTCCATCTGCTCGGCGTCCGCCGGATCCTGATGGTCCCGCACACCCGGTGCGCGATGGCCAGCGGAGAGGACCCGGACATCGTGGACCTGGTTCGCGCCACGACCGGCGACGATCTGTCCGACTTGACCATCGGCGCCTCGACCGATCAGCGAGCCCGGCTCGACGAGGACGTCGCGTTGTTGCGGACCAACGCCCATATCGCCGGTCGGGCCGAGATCGGCGGCTTCCTGTACGACGTCGACACCGGCGAGCTCACCCAACTGCTCTGACCGTCACCGCTTAGCGAGCCAGATCGGCTCAGCTCGTCCCAGCTGCCCTGGTCGAACCCGTTGACCCTCGGGTCACGCGTCGATGGCAGACGCATCGAGGGCGTACGCGCCCTGCACGATGAAGTCCTTGCGCGGGGCCACGTCGTTGCCCATCAGCATCTCGAAGGTGGTCTCGGCGATCAGGCCGTCGTCGACGGTCATCCGTCGGAGGGTGCGATGCCGCGGGCTCATGGTCGTCTCGGCCAGCTGGTTGGCGTCCATCTCGCCCAGGCCCTTGTAGCGCTGAGGCTCCTTGAAGTTGAGCCCCTTCTTGGTCAGCTCAGCACCCTTCCGCTGATACTCGGCGTCGGAGTAGGTGTAGATGAACTTCTCCTGGCCCTTGCGGGCATTGGTTAGCTCGAAGCGGTGCAACGGCGGTACCGCGGTGAACACCCGACCGGCGTCGACCAGGGGCCGCATGTAGCGGAAGAACAGCGTGGCCAGCAGGCAGCGGATGTGCGCGCCGTCGGAGTCCGCGTCGGCCATGAAGATGATCTTGCCGTAGCGCGTCGCGTCGAGGTCGAAGCTCCGCCCGGAACCGGCACCGACCACCTGGATGATCGCGGCGCACTCGGCGTTCTTCAGCATGTCGCCCACCGAGGCCTTCTGGACGTTCAGGATCTTGCCGCGGATGGGCAACAGGGCCTGGAACTCCGACGTACGAGCGAGCTTGGCCGTGCCGAGCGCCGAATCACCCTCGACGATGAACAACTCGGTCCGATCGACGTCGGTGCTCCGGCAGTCGACCAGCTTGGGTGGCAGCGTCGACGATTCCAGGGCGTTCTTGCGGCGGGTCGCCTCCCGGTGCTGGCGAGCGGCCACCCGGGCCCGCGACGCGCCGACCACCTTCTCCAGCACGGAGCGCGCCTGCTGCTTGGTCGTGCTCTTGGTCGAGGTGAGGAAGGCGGTCAGCTCCCGCTCGACTGCCTTGGCGACGAGCTTGGAGACCGCCGGGGTGCCCAGCACCTCCTTGGTCTGCCCCTCGAACTGCGGCTCGGCCAGCCGTACGGTGACGATCGCGGTCAGGCCCTCCAGCACGTCGTCCTTGACGATCTCCTCGCCCGACTTCAGCAGCCGGGTGTTCTGCAGCACGCTCTGGACCGCCTTGGTCAGTGCCCGCTCGAAGCCGGCGACGTGGGTGCCGCCCTTGGGCGTGGCGATGATGTTGACGTACGACTGGGTGCGGGTCTCGTACCCCTCGCCCCAACGCACCGCGATGTCGATGTCGAGGTCGCGGTCGACGTCGGTCGCCTCCATGTGACCGGCGTCGTCCAGCATCGGCACGGTCTCGGTGAACCGATCCTGGCCGCGGAGCCGGATCACCTCGGTCAGCGAGCGGTCCGGCGCCAGGAACTCGCAGAACTCCGACAGCCCCCCGTCATGCTTGAAGGTCTGTTCGTTGACGTCCGGCGTGCGGGCGTCCACCACGTGCAGCGCGAGGCCGGGAACCAGGAAGCTGGTCTGTCGGGCCCGATCCTCCAGATCGGTCAGTGAGAGCTGTGCGCCCTGGAGGAAGATCTGGCGATCCGGCCAGTAGACCACCCGGGTGCCGGTCTTGCCCTTCGCGACGCGGCCGATCTTGCGCAGGGTCCCGCCCGGGGTGAACTTCCCCGTCGGACCTGGCCCGTCGAAGATCCCGGGCACGCCACGACGGAACGACATCGCCCACGTGGCACCGTTGCGGTCGACCTCGACATCCAACCGGGTGGACAGCGCGTTCACCACCGAGGAGCCGACGCCGTGCAGGCCGCCGGTGGCGTTGTACGAGCCGGCCCCGAACTTCCCGCCCGCATGGAGCTTGGTGAAGACCACCTCGACCCCGGACAGCCCGGTTCGCGGCTCGATGTCGACCGGGATGCCTCGGCCGTGATCCTCGACCGAAATTCCGCCGTCGGGCCGCATAGTGACGAAGATCTCGTTGCCGAAAGCGCCGAGCGCCTCGTCCACGGCGTTGTCGATAATCTCCCACAGGCAATGCATCAGACCCCGGGTGTCGGTCGATCCGATGTACATGGCCGGGCGCTTACGAACCGCCTCCAGACCTTCGAGAACGAGGAGGTGGCGCGCCTCGTAGTCGCGGCTTTCCGTTGCAGGCTTGGCGGCTGGCACGTGGCGAGACTACCGCTTGGCCGCGGCGGAAATGGGTAGGCTCAGACCCATCCATCCGGTGTCGGGCGACGAATCTGAGGTGTGGCCAACGGGGGCCGGAAACGGGGTCCGGAAACCTGCACAGGTTTCGTTACCTAAGAGTCACGGGTCCGAGATGGCAAAAGGGAACAATCAGAGCCTGGTTGGATGTTCACTAGAAGCAAGCCCGTATCTGGTGGCTTTCATCAGACTCACCAAGACAAGATCATCTAGCTCGTCAGGAAGCGAGGCCTACCGTGAGCACCCAAGTCATCGAAGGCGCCGCCTTGAACGCCGCCGATCGTTGCGATCGTTGCGGGGCACAGGCGTACGTCCGCGTCACCCTGGCCAGTGGTTTCGACCTTCTGTTCTGCGCGCACCACAGCAAGGAGCACGCAGCCAAGCTGGCCCAAGTCGCCCTCAAGATCCACGACGAGTCGGAGCGGATCGTCTAGCTCCATCAAAGCCTGACCGACGCGGCCCTCGCACCCTCGGTGCGGGGGCCGTGTCCTCTCTCGGGCCCCTCCGTTGGATTCGGGGGTCCAACCAGACTCCCTACAGGGCCGTCCGGTTGGTCGGACGATGCCGCCTGGGCTGGCCAGGCGTTCGCCGTCGGACCGGATGCGTCGCCGACGGCCATCGCCCCGCACCTTGACCAGATGGCGGTCTTCCGGCTGGATCCGCCGGGCCGCCCCTGACCACCACCGCCGCGGAGCCTTCCGACTGCCTCGGCGGGGGCGCCCTCAGTCCAGGTAGTCCCGCAACACCTGTGACCGTGACGGGTGCCGCAGCTTGCTCATGGTCTTGGACTCGATCTGCCGGATCCGCTCGCGGGTCACGCCGTAGACCTTGCCGATCTCGTCCAACGTCTTGGGCTGACCGTCCGTGAGACCGAACCGCATCGAAACCACCCCGGCCTCGCGCTCGCTCAAGGTGTCGAGCACGTCGTGGAGTTGCTCCTGCAGGAGGGTGAAGCTCACCGCATCCGCCGGTACCACCGCCTCGGAGTCCTCGATCAGGTCGCCGAACTCCGAGTCGCCGTCCTCACCCAGTGGGGTGTGCAACGAGATCGGCTCGCGGCCGTACTTCTGGACCTCGACCACCTTCTCGGGGGTCATGTCCAGCTCGCGAGCCAATTCCTCGGGGGTGGGCTCCCGGCCGAGATCCTGCAGCATCTGCCGCTGGACCCGCGCGAGCTTGTTGATCACCTCGACCATGTGGACCGGGATGCGGATGGTCCGTGCCTGATCGGCCATGGCCCGGGTGATTGCCTGCCGGATCCACCAGGTCGCGTAGGTGGAGAACTTGTAGCCCTTGGTGTAGTCGAACTTCTCGACCGCCCGGATGAGGCCGAGGTTGCCCTCCTGGATCAGGTCCAGGAAGAGCATGCCGCGACCGGTGTAGCGCTTGGCCAGAGACACCACGAGGCGAAGGTTGGCCTCCAGCAGATGGTTCTTCGCCCGCCGGCCGTCCTCGGCGATCCACTCGAAGTCGTCGACCTGCGCGGCCTTGACCTTGGTGTTGTCATCGTTGATCTTCTCGTCCGCGAACAGGCCGGCTTCGATGCGCTTCGCGAGCTCGACCTCCTGCTCCGCGTTGAGCAGCGCGACCTTGCCGATCTGCTTCAGGTAGTCCTTGACCGGGTCGGCGGTTGCGCCGGCCGCCATCACCTGCTGCTCAGGCTCGTCGGCGTCATCAGCCTCCGACAGGGTGAAGCCCTGGTCCTCGGTCAACTCCTCCTCGAGCTTGGCCACCGTCGCCGGCTCGAACGTCGTCTCGTCCACATCGTCCAGCGTCCGCTTCTTACCGACGGTGACGACAACCTCTTCGGTTTCCAGATCAACCACCACGTCGGCGGTGATCGTCGCGGCCGCAATCTCGAGGTCATCGGGCGCAACACCCTCCAGATCCTCCAGGACGGCCTCGCCGGCGGTGGCGGGCTCCTCGGTGCCGCTCGGTGCCTTCTTGGCCGCAGCCTTCTTCGCGGCCGGACCACTGCCGTCGACGGCTTTCAGCGGAGCAGTCTTCTTCGCCGGTGCCTTCTTCGCCGGTGCCTTCTTGGCCGCGGGGGCCTTGACCGCCGCGGTGACGTGCTGGGCGCGCCCAGCCGCTGCGGGCACGGCGCGCAAGGATGCATCGAGTTTGGAGGGGGGTGTCACAAAGAACCTCTCGGACTTACTGGCGGAACTAGGGCAGGCAGCGCCCATCGGATGTCAAGGGGTGCTCCAACCCGTATTCTGGCACGAACTTCCAAATTCCCCCTGATTGACTCAGGGTTCGTTTGGGTTAATCGGTCGGATCTGACCGACGGGGCCGAGGACCAGCCCGATTAGTCGGCTTCGGCCTTGACTGCAAGCACCGGACAGGCCGCGTCGAGCAGCACCCTTTGGGCGTTGCTGCCGAGCAGGAGCTTGCCGACCGGCGAACGCCGGCGCAAGCCGATGACGATGAAGTCAGCGGCTGTCTCGTCGGCCACGGCCAGCAGTTCTTCGGCCGGATCGATGGTGTCGGTCGCGGTCCGGATCTCATGCCGAATACCGCTCCCGGCGAGTTCGGCCCGCAACTCCTCGATCTCGACGTCGGCCGAGGTGTGCACGACGATCAGGTACGACCCGCGCAACTCGGCCTCGCGTACGGATCGCTTCAGAGCCGCCCGGCCCTCGGCCTTGGACGAATAGCCGACGACGATCACCGAGGGCTCCGCCACGGCGTCGCCGGCCGGCGACGCCGGACTTTCCGACCGGCTGGGCTCGGACATTCAGGGCACCTCCCAGGTATGGACCGGTTCGTTGCTGTGCATCCGATCCAGGTAACTGGCGAGCATCCCCCGGATGGCGTCCGGTCGGGACGCTCCAGCATTCTCCCGCCCGGTTACTTCGGCAGTCTGCCATGTCGCGCCGTTGGCCATGCGCAAGCAGCGTCGCTCGATGATGTCGAGCAACCGACCGATCTCGGACTCGTCGACCTCCCACAGGCGCAGGCCTTCAGCGGCGAGGGGTAACAGCTTGCGAACGATCAGTTCGGCCACGCGCACCTGGCCCACCTGCGGCCAGTAGACCTCCGCCGCGATACCGTGCCGGATCCCGGACACGAAGTTCTCCCCCGCGGCCTGGAAAGACATCTGGGTCCAGATCGGTCGATCGTCGTCGGCCAGGGCGCGGACCAGCCCAGCGAAGAAGGCCGCATTCGCCATCGTGTCGACCACGGTCGGACCGGCCGGCAGGACGCGGTTCTCGACGCGCAGGTGCGGCTTGTCGGCACTGATGTCATAGACCGGTCGGTTCCACCGATAGACGGTGCCGTTGTGCAACCGCAGTTCGTCGAGCCGAGGAACGCCTCCGGCGTCCAGCACGGCGACCGGGTCCTCCTCGGTGCTGATCGGCAGCAGGGCCGGGAAGTAGCGGGAATTCTCCTCGAACAGGTCGAAGATCGAGGTGATCCATCGCTCCCCGAACCAGACCCGCGGGCGTACGCCTTGGACCTTCAGTTCCTCGCTCCGGGTGTCGGTGCTCTGCTCGAACAGGGGAATCCGGGACTCGGCGACCAGGTGGCGGCCGAACAGGTACGGCGAGTTGGCACCCACCGCGACCTGGATCCCGGCGATGGCCTGGGCGGCGTTCCAGTAGCCGGCGAAGTCGTCCGGGCTCACCTGGAGATGCACCTGAGTCGAGGTGCAGGCGGCTTCGGGCATGATCGAGTCCGAGATCATCTCGAGCCGTTCGGCACCGTCGATGATGATCTCCAGGTCCTCACCCCGGGCGGCGAAGATCTGCTGGTCCAAAAGCGAGTAGCGCGGATTCTCGCTGACGCTGTCCAAGGTG
Organism: uncultured Actinomycetota bacterium; assembly: GCA_963731295.1. Taxonomy (GTDB): domain Bacteria; phylum Actinomycetota; class Actinomycetes; order Propionibacteriales; family Propionibacteriaceae; genus Microlunatus. Next base: position 219,261 of record CAVSUP010000001.1, on the reverse strand, counting down.
ACGTGATCGGGCCTCAGGGTGGGCAGGATGCCGATCATCACCAGCCGGGCGCCGATCGCTTCGGCCCGCGGGTCGGCGTCGTTCAGCGCCTGGCGGACCGATTGTTCGAAGGAGCTGAAACCACCCTCGGCCAGCCGGCGTGGCGCCACGTTGATCTCGATGTTGAACCGGCCCAGCTCGGTCTGGAACGACGGGTCCGCGATCGCCGCCAACACCTCGGCGTTGCGCATCGCCGGCTCGCAGTCCTCGTCGACGAGATTGAGCTCGATCTCCAGACCGGCCATCGGCCGCTCGAAATCGAACCGCGACTCGGTGAGCATCCGGGCCAGGACGTCGAGACCGTTGTGCACCTTTTGCCGGTGCCGCTTGCGGTCCTCCCGGCTGAACTGTGTGGCGTCGACCTCGGCTCCCATGGCCCTATCCTTACCCATCCCGGCCTGGGCGGGAACCTCCCGTACGGAAAGGTGCGGACCGTCCACCGATAGCGTCATGATCATGGCGGCAGACGAGCAGCTCAGCACCCGCGACGAATCGTTCGATGAAACGCCGGAGAGCTACTACCTCCGTCTCGACGAGCATCGATTCCGGTCCACCGGTCACACCGACGGTGCCTGGCAACCCGGCGAGCAACACATGGGTCCGGTGTCGGGAATCATCGTGCACGCCATCGAGCGATCGATCGCCGAACGCGGTGGAGATGATCTTCAGCTGTCCCGGATCACCTTCGAGATCTTAGGCATGATCGCGTCCGGCGACTTCGAGATCCGGGTCGCGGTGATCCGGCCCGGCCGGACCATCGAGCTGCTCGAGGCGACCATGATCATGAACGATCGGCCGGTGATCCGGGCCCGGGCGTGGCGGCTGGCCCGGATCGACACCGCGGGCGTGGCCGGCGGCGAGCCCGAGCGGCTGCCTCCGCCGAACGAGCTCGCGCCCTGGCCGGGCAGCTCCCAGTGGGGCGGCGGTTACATCCGGTCGCTGGAGGTCCGACCGCTTGCGGGCACCCGCCCCGGCCGGGGCCGGGGTTGGCTGCGAACCGGGATCGACCTGCTGGCGGGCGAGCCGTGCAGCGACCTCGCCCGATTCGTCGGCCTCGTCGACACCGCCAACGGCATCGCCGTACGCGAGGCCCCGACCACCTGGATGTTCCCCAACGTCGAGCTGACCATCCATCTGTACCGGCAGCCGGTGTGGGGTTGGGTCGGGCTGGACACCTCGGTGATCTTCGGCCGGGACGGAGTGGGGCTGACGACCAGTGCTCTGCACGACGTCCAGGGGCCGGTCGGTCGGGTCGAGCAGCTGCTCACGGTACGACCGCTGCGGCGGGCCGATTGAAGCCGGTGTCAGCGGGGTCGCCTAATCTCTCGACCGTGACCGTAGACCAAGCCGCCCCGCGGGCCGACCGCCGACCGATCGAGCGGACCCATCACGACGACACGTTCAGCGACCCGTACGAATGGCTGCGGGACAAGGACAATCCGGAGGTCATCGGCTACCTCGAGGCCGAGAACGCCTACACCGACGCCCAGACGGTTCATCTCGGCGAGCTGACCGACGCGATCTTCGGCGAGATCAAGGCGCGGACCCAGGAGACCGACCTGACGGTGCCGACGTTCACCACCCACACCGACGGCTCGGCGTACTGGTACTACGCCCGGACCGTCGAAGGCAGCGAATACCGGATCTACTGCCGGGTGAAAGCGGGCGAGCGATCGATGCCTCCGAACGCCGAGCAAAAGATCGACGGCGAGGAGGTGCTGCTGGACGGCAACGCCGAGGCGGCTGGTCAGGAGTTCTTTGCCCTCGGCGCGTTCGACGTGTCACCCAGCGGTCGCCTGCTCGCGTACTCCCTCGACCTGTCCGGGGCCGAGCGATTCACGTTACTGATCAAAGATCTGACCACCGGTGAGCTGGTGGACACCCCGATCCCCGATACCGGATACGGCGTGGCGTGGGCACGCGACAGCCACCTGTTCTACAGCCGGGCCGATGCGGCGTGGCGGCCGTACCTGGTGCTCCGACACCGACTCGGCGACGATCCCGCCGGCGACGCCGAGGTGCTCACTGAGACCGACGAGCGATTCTGGCTCGGCGTCGGCGCCAGCCGTGACCAACGCTGGATCCTCCTGTCCGCCGGGAGCAAGGTCACCACCGAGTGTTGGCTGCTCAGTGTCGACGAGCCCGAGGGCGAGCCCCGGAGCGTGGCCCCGCGGCGCACCGGAGTCGAGTACGACGTCGAGCCGGCCGGCGATCGGCTCCTGATCGTGCACAACGACGGCGCCGAAGACTTCGAGCTCGCCGAGGCCCCCCTGGAAAGCGACAGCCACGCGGACTGGCGGGCGGTGCTTCCGCATCAGTCCGGTGTCCGAATTCTCGGGGTCAGCGCCTATGCCTCGCACGTCGTCGTCTCGTTGCGCCGGGCCGGTCTGACGGGCCTGCACGTCATGCCCCGAAGCGCCGACGGTGAGCTGAGCGGCGGCCGGGACATCACCTTCGACGAGCCGCTCTACGTGGTCGATGCGCCGGGCGAAGCCGACTTCGACACCCGGACCATCCGGCTCGAGTACGCATCGATGCTCACCCCGGAGTCGATTGACGACTACGACCTGCGCAGCGGCGTCCGCACCCTGCTCAAGCGCACACCGGTGCTCGACGACCCGACCTTCGGTCCGTTCCGATCGGACGCCTACGTGCAGGAGCGCGGTTGGGCCACCGCGTCGGACGGCACCGAGGTCCCGTTGTCGATCGTTCGCCGAGCCGACGTGCCCCTCGACGGGTCCGCGCCGGCGATCCTCTACGGCTACGGCTCGTACGAGCACTCCATCGAGCCCGGCTTCGCGCTGTCCCGGCTCTCGCTGCTCGATCGCGGCATCGTCTACGCCATCGCGCACATCCGGGGTGGCGGCGAGCTCGGTCGTCGCTGGTACGAGCACGGCAAGACCTTGACCAAGATCAATACCTTCACCGACTTCATCGCCTGCGCCGACTATCTGGTCGAGCACGGATACACCGCGTACGACCGGCTCGCGGCCCGCGGTGCCAGCGCCGGTGGACTGCTGATGGGCGCTGTGGCCAATCTGGCTCCCGAGAAGTTCCGGGCCATCCACGCCGGGGTGCCGTTCGTCGACGCCCTGACCACCATCCTGGATCCGGAGCTCCCCCTGACGGTGATGGAGTGGGATGAGTGGGGGGACCCGCTGCACGATCCGCTGGCCTACGCGTACCTGAAGTCCTACACGCCGTACGAGAACGTCCACGGCGCCGACTACCCAGCCATCCTGGCCACGACCAGCCTCAACGACACCCGGGTCTACTACGTCGAGCCAGCCAAGTGGGTGGCCGCCCTCCGCCATGAGGCCGGCGCTCATTCGGGTCAACTGCTGCTGAAAACCGAGATGGTCGCCGGCCACGGTGGGGTCAGTGGCCGCTACAACAGCTGGCGCGAACTGGCCTTCGAGTACGCGTGGCTGGTCGACCAGATCATCCGGTGAGGCAAAGCACGCATCTGCGCACCCCTTCCGCTCCGAATAACAACCAGAACCGGGGTTAACCCCCAGGCATCTCAGGGGATCTTCAGGGCTTGCGAGGAATCCTTTACGCCTCCTGGCGCGTTCTGTTCTTGAAGGCAACGAAAGGGGCCACCGTGGTAACGACTGCTCGTTCGCGAGTATCCGAGGGCATCGATGGGAAGGATGCTGTCGGCTTATATCTGGAAGGCATTGCCAAGACGCCGCTGCTGACCGCTGAAGAAGAGGTCGAGCTGGCCAAGTCGATCGAGCTAGGACTCTATGCCGAGCACATCCTGTCCGGTGACGTCACGCCCGCTGAGCGCGGCAAGCGGGCCAAGCGCCCGACCCGAGCCGAGCTGGAGTTCTTCGCTGAGCAAGGCCGTCAGGCCATGCAACGGTTCGTCACCGCCAATCTCCGCCTTGTGGTGTCGGTCGCTCGCAAGTACGGGCGTTCGCAGATGCCGTTGCTCGATCTGGTCCAGGAAGGGAATACGGGCCTGATCCGAGCCGTCGAGAAGTTCGACTACACGAAGGGCTTCAAGTTCTCCACCTATGGCACCTGGTGGGTGCGGCAATCCATCAGCCGCGGTATTGCCCAACAGGGACGCATCGTCCGACTCCCGGTGCATGTGGCCGAGCAGGTCAATCAGGTCGGTGCGGTGCGTCGTACCCTGGAGCGTCGCCTCGGTCGTGATCCGGAGATCGCCGAGATCGCGGCGGAGATGGATCTGGGGTCGGAACGGGTGCTGGATCTGATGCGCTACGGCCGTGACCATGTCAGCCTGGACGCTCCCGTCGAAGAGGGTGGCGACACCGCCCTCGGGGATCTGATCGCCCGGGAGCCCATGCCTGGTCCGGACGAGGTATTCCTTGACGCCGAGGAGCACGCGCGCCTCGAGGAACTGCTGTCTTCCCTCGACGAACGTTCGGCCGATGTCGTGCGGCGTCGCTACGGCCTGATTGATGGTCGCCAAGCTAAGCTCGCTGATATCGGGGCACTCTGGGGCATCACCGCCGAGCGCGTCCGACAGATCGAGCGACATGCCATTGCCAAGCTGCGGGGTAAGTCGGTGTTGGCCGCGTAAACCCCACGCTGCCAGACCGCAAGAAAGCTCACCCAGCAGCCTCACCCAGCCGACCCGGAGTCCCCCCTTCGGGTCGGCTGGCCTTTTTGTTCCCCATGTTGCCTGGGAAGCTCGCACCTTACCCAGGAAGCTTCCTCGGTAAGGTGCCAGTTCCCCAGGCAACATGGGGAACTGGGGACAGTTGATGCGCAGCTGGAGTCGACGGCCAGCGCAGCGAATCCCCGATCAGGTACGCCGCAGCAGACCTTCCTGCGCGACGTTGGAGACCAGTGTGCCGTTCTGGAAGAGCCGGGCCGTCGACAAGCCGAGGCCGCCGGAGGCTGACGGGGAGATCTGGTCGTAGAGCAGCCACTCGTCCGCGCGGAAGGGGCGGTGGAACCACATCGCGTGATCCAGCGAGGCGGCCTGCACGTTCAGGCCGATGAAGACGTTGTGCGGCACGGTGCTCGCCGACAGTAGGGTCAGGTCGCTCGCGTACGCCAACGCGGCCTGGTGCACCCGCCGATCGTCGGGCAGCACGCCGTCCGCCCGCACCCACACTCGCGCGCGGGCCGGATGGAGCGGATCGACAAGTTCCCCTCCGGGCCGGGAGTCGCCGACGTAGCGGACGTCGAGCACGCCCCATTCGCGCGCCCAGGTGTCGGCGGGGCGGCCGGACGCGCGGCCGAACACCTCACCGAGCGTCGGGCAGTCGTCGGGCTCGGGGACGCCCTCGGGGATCGGGTCGAGGTGCTCGAAGCCCTTCTCGAGCTCGTGGAACGAACTCGACAGGTAAAAGATCACCTTGCCGCCTTGTCGGGCCACCACGCGCCGGGAGGAGAAGGACCCGCCGTCGCGTACGGCTTCCACGTCGTAGACGATCGGCGTGTCAGTGCGACCCGGGAGCAGGAAGTACCCGTGGAGTGAGTGGACGACCCGGCTGACGGCCACCGTTCGGGCTGCGGCCACCAGGGCCTGGGCGAGCACCTGCCCGCCGAAGACCCGCTGCAGCTGGGTGTCGGGCTGGCGGGCACGGAAGAGGCCGACCTCGATCTCTTCGAGGTCGAGCAGGTCGATCAACTCGTCGACGGACTGCGGCATCCGAGGAGCCTATCGGCCGGCCACGAGGCGCCGGTAGCCTGAGCCCGTGAGGGCCGGGTCGGTGCGGGCAGGGTCGGGGAGCTGGGTCGACCCGTGAGCAAGCATGCCTTCGTCGGTCGCCGTCGACCACCGCGCCAGGACCTCCCGCCCGGGCAGTACGACGTGGGCCGGGACTTCCCGGTGCTCACGGCCGAGGTGACACCGCGAATCGACACGGCCCGTTGGACGATGAGTGTCGACGGACTGGTCGACACACCGCAGACCTGGAGCTGGGACCAGATGCACGCGCTCCCGTCCTCGGAGTACGTGGGGGCGATCCATTGCGTCACCACCTGGTCGAAGTTCGACACCCGGTTCAGCGGCGTCAGCGTGGACACGTTGCTCGAGGCCGCCGGGCCCCGTACCGAGGCCACCCACGTGCTGGCCACGTCGACCACCGGTTACACGACGAACCTGCCGATCGACCACCTCCGCGACGGTCAGGCCTGGGTGGTCTGGAGCTTCGACGGACAGCCGTTGCCGCGGGATCACGGTGGCCCGGTGCGCCTGCTGGTCCCGCACCTGTACTTCTGGAAGTCGGCCAAGTGGATCACCCGACTGACCCTCCTTGATCATGACGAGCGTGGCTTCTGGGAGCGGAACGGCTATCACGATCTCGGCGATCCGTCGCTCGAGCAGCGCTATTGGGGTGATTGAGCGATGAGCGCCGAACTCGTCAGCCCCGCCGGACGCTGGTGCCACGGCGTGGTGACTGCGGTCAGTCATCCCCATCCGATGGCGGTGATCATCACACTCGACGTGCCGCACCGGATGCCGCACCTTCCCGGGCAGCACTACGTGGTCCGCCTCACGGCCGAGGACGGCTACAGCGCCTCGCGTTCCTACTCCGTGGCCTCGGCTCCGCACGAGCCGTGCATCGAGCTCTACGTCGAGCGGCTGGACGACGGCGAGGTGTCGCCCTATCTGGCCGATGAGATCGAGGTCGGCGACGAGTTGGAGCTGCGCGGCCCGATCGGCGGCTGGTTCACCTGGGAGGGATCGTCACCCGCCGTGGGCGTCGGCGGTGGCACCGGCGTCGTCCCCCTGGTAGCCATGCTCCGCCATGCGCAACACCTCGGCCAGCCGGAGCACCTCGGCCTGGCCGTGTCCGCCCGAATCCTGCGGGAGCTGCCGTACGCGGCCGAGCTCGTCGCCGCGAAGGCCACCGTCGTCCTCACGCGCGAAGCGTCGGCCAGCGGTCGCCCGGCGGCCCGACTGGCCGCCCAGGAACTGGCTCCCCTGATCGCCGGAGCGGCCACGTACTACGTCTGTGGATCGGCCGGCTTCGCCGAGTCGGCGAGCGGTCTGCTGACCGGGCTCGGCGTGCCGGCGCCAGCCATCCGGGTGGAGCGGTTCGGCCCGAGCGCCTAGCGCGCCTTAAGGACCCGTGGGCGAGCGTCGGTGGACGCGCGCCCTCGCCGCCCGCGGCCGATCGAACGCGACCCTCCATAAACAGCGCCAGCTGAGGTGATCAGCTGTCGCGTGAGCGAGGTCGTGGGCGGCGAGGTTAAGCGCGTGCGCGAGCACACCAACAACGCGTGTGCGAGCGTCGGTGGACGCGCGCCCTCGCTGCCGGCGGCCGAGTCGCACGCGACCCTCCATAAACAGCGCCAGCTGAGGTGATCAGCTGTCGCGTGAGCGAGGTCGTGGGCAGCGAGGTTAAGCGCGTGCGCGAGCACACCAATATTCAGTCAGTCGTCTTTTTCGCGATCGGCCAAGAACTTCTCGAACTCGGCTGCGATCTCGTCGGCGCTTGGGACGCGGTCGGACTGGTCGGCCTGGATGCTGTCGTACTGCTGCTCCAAGGTGGCCACCAGTTCCTGGACCTCTGAGGAGCCCTGCATCTCTCCGGCGATGTCGGAGAGGTTGGCCGCCGACGCCTTCTCCAACTGCTCCAGCGGTACGGCGAGCCCGGTGGCCTGGTTGAGGGACCGGGTCAGGGTCAAGGTGGCCTCGGGGAAGCTCGCCTGGGCCAGATAATGCGGGACGTGGGCCGCGAAACCCATGGCCTTGCGGTCCCGCTGGCCGAGCCGGAACTCCAAGAGTCCGGAGAAGCTGGCCGGTACTTCGACCCGATCGATCCAGCTGCGGTAACCCAAGACCAGGTCGGCGTCGGTAGCGTGCGCGGTGAGGGTGATTGGCCGGGTGTGGGGAACGGCCATCGGGATCCCGTGAACACTGACCGTGAGGCGTACGCCGAGTTGCTCGACGAGCCCGAGCACGGCGGCGGCGACCCGTTCCCACTGGACGTCGGGTTCGGGTCCGCTGAGCAGCAGGAACACCTCGCCGTGGTCGTCGGTCACCCGATACAAACGCAGGTGCAGGTCGGCGTAGGACTTCCACTGGTTGGTGTCGAAGATCATCGCCGGGCGACGGCTGCGGTAGTCGTGGAGTTGATCGTGGTCGAATTCGGCGAGCACCTCGTGCTGGAGGTTCTCGAGCAGATGAGCTGAGAACAATCGACCGGCTTGACCGGCGTCCACGAACCCGTCCAGCTGATGGATCAGCACCGGGTGGTGCCCGGCGAGCTCGGCCACCACGGCCTGGTCGAGCGTGTACAGCTGCTGCGGATCCAACACATCGCTCAATCTACCCGCCGCCACCGGGGTGGGCGGGGAAGCAACGTTCCGCGGGCACGGGTCGGTCACCCATGCTCACCCCGAGAGGCCGTGGCAGGATCTCGTCGCATGACATCCCCTGCGCTGCCGGCCACGCTCGGCCATCGGCTCGCCCGGATGACCGGCCGTGATCCGAACGAGTCGCACCGGGCCGCGACCCCGCTGGAGCTGCTGTTCGACCTCGCCTTCGTCGTCGCCTTCAGCCAGGCGGCCGACCAGCTGGCCCATCTCCTTGCCGAGGGACACTTCGGCCCGGCCATCGGCGGCTTCGGTTTCGCCATGTTCGCGATCTGCTGGGCGTGGATCAACTTCACCTGGTTCGCGTCCGCGTACGACACCGACGATTGGTTCTTCCGGATCACCACGATGGTCCAGATGATCGGGGTGGTGATCCTCGCGCTCGGGATGCCGCCGGTGTTCCATTCGCTCGACGAGGGGCACAGTCTCGACAACCAGGTCCTGGTCGCCGGGTACGTGATCATGCGGATCGCCATGGTGGCCCAGTGGCTGCGCGCCGCGAAGCAGGATCCGCGACGCCGGCCCGTCGCCCTGACCTACGCGGGATTCATCGTGGTGGCCCAGATCGGCTGGGTGGTGCTGGCGATCCTGCACCTCGAACTCGGGCCGACCTTTGCCGTTGCCGCCGTGCTCTACCTGATCGAGCTGGGCGGGCCGGTGACGGCCGAACGCAGGGGCGCCAAGGGCTCCGGCGGCGCCACCCCGTGGCATGCCCATCACATCGCCGAACGCTACGGGCTGCTGACGATCATCGCGCTCGGCGAGGGGGTGCTCGGCACCATCGCCTCGGTGTCGGCGGTGATCGAAGGGCACGGGTGGAGTTCGGATGCGGTGATCCTCATCGTCGCCGGCATCGGTCTGACCTTTGGGCTCTGGTGGGGCTATTTCACGCTGCCGTCGGGGGTGATCCTGCATCACTTCCGCAATCGGGCCTGGATCTGGGGGTACGGGCACCTGGTGCTCTTCGCGGCGATCGCGGCCACGGGCGCCGGGTTGCACGTGGTCGCGTACGTGGTGGAGGGCGCCTCAGAACTGAGCACCACCGCGGCATTGCTCAGCGTGGCGATACCGGTTCTGCTGTTCCTGATCGCGATGTTCGCCCTGTACGCGTACCTGATCCGGAGCTTCGACCCGTTCCACATCGGGCTGCTCCTCGGGTCACTGGCCCTGATCGCGACCGGGGTGCTGCTGGCCGAGGCCGGCGTCGCGCTCGCGGTCTGCCTGATCATGGTGACGCTCGCACCGTTCGTCGTGGTCGTCGGCTACGAGACGGTCGGCCACCGGCACCAGGCGGCTTCGCTTCGCCGGGCGCTCAGCTGAGCCGCGATCGGGCCGCCGCGATGGCGTTCAGCACCCGCTTCTCCGACACCGGCACCTTCGTCCGCATCGGCTGGGCGAACAGGCTGACCCGGAGTTCCTCGAGCAACCAGCCGACCTCGTCGACAAAATCGGGCAGTCGCCCGGGCGGGGCTGCGGCGCAAAGCTCGGCGTACGCGTCCTCGCAGCGCAAAATGGTCTCCAACCCGGCCCGCTCCCGGGCCGGCTGGGCGAGGACAGTCGTGATCCGCAGGCCCGCCGCCTGCAGATAGCGGGGTAGGTCGATCAACCGCTCGTACGCCGTAGCCGACAGGAACCCGGGAAAGACGAGATTCGCCAACTGTTCGCCGAGGTCGGAGGCGGTGGATTCGTTGGCGGCCCGGACCTGAGGCACCTGGGCCAGGGCCGTGCCGTGCCCCGTCAAGATCCTGGCGGCGAGGTCGACCACCGACCGCATGAAGTCGGCGTTCTCGGCCCGCACCGCGTCGCACAGCAGGGTGAAGCCGGCGGCCTCCTGAATCGGTGCGGACTGATGGCGGCGGATCAGCTCCCCGACCGAGGCCAGCCGGGCGTCGGCCAGCAGATCAGGGACGGACGTGTACGGACTGTGACCGAGGGCGAGCTTGGCGGTGTTGGACAGGTGCCCGACCACCCATCGGGTCGGGTCCGGGGTGTTGAGCAGGACGAGTCGGCGCAGACCCGCCACCTGCGACTGCTGCTGACGGGCCGGCGTGTCGAGCACGGCCAGGCCGACCGTGCGGCCCTCGTCGACCAACGCGGGATAGCCGGTCACCCGGTGTCCGCCCTGCTGGAGCTCGACGCGCTCGTCGACCGTGCCGAAGTCCCAGCCGGTTGCCCCGGTCCGGGTCAGCCGGCTGGCCGCCGCCGAGAGGGTCCGGCTGACCGTGGCGGCGAGCGTCTGCTGCAGCTCGGCCAGATCCTTGCCGGTCGCCAGCGGCGCTCGACCGGCTTGATCGGGCCGCACGTCGAAGGTGATCCGCAGGTGCTTGCGGCAGCGCGTCAAGGTCCCAGGCCCCGGTCTCGATCAGGTCGCCGGTCAGATTGCGCAGGGCCCGGCCGATCGCAGCCGGCAGCGCCTCGGTGTCGGGGCCCGGATGCTGGGCCAGCCAGCCGAGCGCCCGTCCCGCGTACTCCGGCGCCGGCACCAGTGACCGTCGCACCGGCTTCGGCAGCGACCGGATCAGCTCGGTGGCCAGTTCGGCCCGCAGGCCGGGCACCTGCCAGCTGAACGGGGCCGGATCGAGTTGGCTGAGCAGCGAAACCGGCACGTCGACGATCACTCCGTCCCGATCGCTGGTCGGATCGAAGACATAGCTGACCGCGAGCTCGGCCTCGCCGATGGTCCAGGTTGTCGGGAAGGCGTGGTCCGGATCGTCGTCGGTGGTGCCGGTGGTGAGATCGGCCAAGGTCATGGTCAACAGATCGGGCGTTTGATGTCGGGCCTTCTTCCACCAGGCGTCGAAGTGCGCGACCGAGGTGATGTCGGCCGGCACCCGCGCATCGTAGAAGGCCAGGATGGTCTCGTCGTCGACCAGCAGATCCCGGCGCCGGGCCCGCTCCTCGAGCGCCTCGGCCTCGGCCCGCACCGCCTGGTTGTCGCGGAAGAAGTGGTGCCGGGTCCGCCACAGCCCCTCGACGAGAGCCGACCGGACGAAGATCGCCCGTGCCTCGGCCGGGTTGATCTTGCCGTAGCCGACCGGGCGCCGGGCCACGATCGGGATCCCGTACAGACTCACGGTCTCGTACGCCATCACCGACCCGGCCCGGGCGGACCAGTGCGGTTCGGAGTAGTGGCGCTTCAGCAGGTGATCGGCGACTTCCTCGACCTGCTCGGCCCGGATCGGCGCCGACGGTCCGGGCCCAGAGCCGCGTGGTCTCCACGATCTCCGCGGCCATCACCAGCGGGGGTTGGATCCGGGCCACACTCGAGCCGGGATTGATGGCGAACCGGGTGCCCCGGGCGCCGAGATATTCCCGCACCGTACGCCGCTGCTTGCGCGCCGATCCGGCTCCGCGCCCGGAGCCCGCCGATCCGTCCTCGCGCAGCTCAGCCAAACCCACGTGCGACAAGAGTCCCGCGAGCGCGGCGGTGTGGACGCGATCGGGCGCGGCGGGCGCTTCATTGCGCTGCAGGCCGAGCTCCCGGCAGATCTGTTTCAGTTGGGTGTGCAGATCCTGCCATTCACGGGTCCGCAGGAAGTGCAGGAACTCGTCTCGGCACAGCCGGCGGAACGCGTTGCCGGACAGCGCCTGCTGCTGGTCGCGCAGGTAGTCCCAGAGATTGAGCAGGGCGATGAAGTCGCTGCCGTCGGGCGGCGCACCAGCTTTGGCTGCACTGTGCCCGTCAATCGGGTCAGGGAGGGTGCGGCTGTCACCGGCGTCGGAAGCGATCTTCGGCGGTCGGGTGACCGAACTCGTCGACCGGCGCGAAGCGTTCCCTGAGCCGGTCGAAGGACGGGAGGTCGGCGTGGACTGAGCCGCCTCGGTGATCGCCCAGAAGCGGCGGTGCAGGGCGTCGGCCTTGTCCCGCTGCTCGGGCGGGCGTTCTCGAGGGTCCTGGATGGACAGCCCGGCGACGATGATCAACATCTCCCGCAGGCAACCTTGATCATCAGCGGCCAACAGCATGCGGCCCATCCGCGGATCGACGGGGATCGCCGCGAGCCGCTGACCGACCGTGGTCAGCTGGGGGCGCTCCCGGGTTCCGCGCTCCGACAGGGCGCCCAGCTCGCCGAGCAGCCGCAGACCGTCGGTGATCTGCGAGCCGTCGGGTGCCTCGACGAACGGGAACGAGCTGATCTCACCAAGATCGGCCGCGGTCATCTGCAAGATCACCGACGCCAGGTTGGTCCGCAGGATCTCTGGCTCGGTGAACTCCGGGCGACCGCCGAAATCCTCTTCGCTGTAGAGCCGGATGCACACCCCCGGCGCCACTCGACCGCAGCGTCCGGCGCGCTGGTTGGCCGAGGCCTGGGAGATCGGCTCGATCGGCAGCCGTTGCACCTTGGTCCGCGCCGAGTAGCGGGAGATCCGGGCCATCCCGGCGTCGACCACGTACCGGATCCCGGGCACCGTCAGCGAGGTCTCCGCCACGTTGGTGGCCAGCACGACGCGCCGGCCGGCGTGGGCGGCGAACACCCGATGCTGGTCAGCAGCGGAAAGCCTGGCGTACAAGGGAAGGATCTCGGTGAACCGCAACTGCAGACCACCCAGCGAGTCGGCCGCATCGCGGATCTCGCGCTCGCCCGACAAGAAGACCAAGATGTCGCCGTCGCCGACGGCCATGAGCTCCTTGACCGCATCGGCGATGCCGGCCAGCTGGTCCGCTTCACCATCGCGGAGCAGCGGTCGATAGCGCACCTCCACCGGGAAGGTGCGACCCGAGACTTCGATGATCGGTGCCGGATTGCCGTCGGCATCGGCGAAGTGGGTCGCGAACCGCTCCGTGTCGATCGTGGCCGAGGTGATGATGATCTTGAGGTCGGCGCGCCGAGTGATCAACTGCTTGAGATAGCCCAGCAGGAAGTCGATGTTGAGGCTGCGTTCATGCGCCTCGTCGATGATGATCGTGTCATAGCGCCGAAGGTCGCGATCATGACCGATCTCGGCCAGCAGCACGCCGTCGGTCATCACCTTGAGCCGCGTCGCGCGGGACGACTTCCGGGTGAATCGGACCTGGTAGCCGACCAGATCACCGAGCTCGGAGTTGAGCTCCTCGGCAATCCGCTCGGACACCGTCCGGGCGGCGATCCGGCGTGGCTGGGTGTGCCCGATGGATCGGCGGCCGAGTTCCAGACAGATCTTGGGGAGCTGGGTCGTCTTGCCCGAGCCGGTCTCACCCGCCACGATCAGCACCTGGTGGTCGCGGATCGCTCCCGCGATTTCGTCGTGCCAGGCGGTGATCGGCAGCGCGGGATCATAGGCCGGCACGATCGTCTCGACGGCGGGCACCCGGCCCGGATCAGTGCGAGTCGTCGAGGTCACTGAAGGTGGTACGGCCGTGCAGTTTGGTGGCCAACTCGTCGTCGATGCCGTCGGCCACGTCGGAGAGGATGCGGACGGCTTGGTGCAGGTGGGCGGGCACGAACGGCCGGGCAAGCACCGAGATGGTGACAAAGACCCGATCGCGGATCAGCTGGAACTTAACCCACCGCGCTTCGACGTTCAGATCGTTCAACACTTCCGCCGCGCGGGACCGGCCGGACACGTCGTGGACGACGGCCGCGAAGATCACCACCTCCTGACCGTCACCGGTGGTGCGCAGGAACAGCATCGTGGAACCCACCCGAATGGCCACATCGCCTTCGGCATCCCGAATCGGCGGATGACCGTAGAGCTCGGTCAGCTCGTCGCTCACCAACTGGTCCAGGTGGGCCTGGTTGCGGGGCATGGTGGGCTCGAGATCATTCCGGTCGACCTCGACCTCGGCCCGGGCCGCCGGCTCTTCGGCCGGTGGACCGGGGGCCTCGATCGGCGTCGGATGCGGCTGCAGCACCTCGGCGAGTTGATCGGGGGCAAGAAAGATCGGGTGCTGGACGCCGTACACATCCCGTAGCGCGGAGACCGTCAGCTCGCTCAGCCGGTCGCTGTCCTCTTGGGCCAACTCCACCCAGAAGTTGGCGGTCGGCGTGTCGCCGTCGCTGGTCGGTGGCTGCCAACCACAGGCTTCCATCGCCGCCAGCCGCTCGGGCGTCAGTCGGAAGATCTCGCCCAGCACCGCATTGCTGGCCGCCTCCCCGCGGATGAGGTCGCGTCGCGGGCTGCTTAGTTTCACATACGGCACGGTGTCGTGGCTCTCGGACTGGGTGCCGATGGTCAGGTCGGCGGAGTCGTCGATCATCGAAATGATCTCGCTCAGCCGGCTCTGGAACTCACTCCACGCCTGTTCGATACTGCGGTCGATGTCGAAGTCGTCGATGTAGGCCATGCGTCACCCCCCTCTCCGCCGTCGAACCGTCTCCGCCGTCGAACCTAGCAGCGCGTCACCCACCGAGCGCAGCGACCACTCGTGACGGCGAAGGCCGTCCGAGCACCCCGGCCATCCAGCGGCTGGCCCCGACCAGGGAACCGAGGTCGATGCCGGTGGGAATGCCCAAACCCTCCAACAACCAGACGAGATCCTCGGTCGCCAGGTTCCCGGTCGCCGACCGGGCGAACGGGCAGCCACCGAGCCCACCGGCCGACGCGTCGAACTCGGTCACCCCCGCCTCCAGACCGGCCAGCACGTTGGCCAGCGCCTGCCCATACGTGTCGTGGAAGTGCAGGGCGAGGGCCTTTTTCGGTACGCCGGCCCGATCGACGGCATCGAGCACCGACCGCACCTGGCCGGCCGTCGCGACCCCGATGGTGTCGCCGAGGCTGATCGAGGTGCAGCCCAGGTCGACGAGCCGCCGCGCGACGGCCGCCGGCTGCTGTGGATCGACGCGGCCCTCCCACGGATCACCGAAGCACATCGACACGTACCCGCGGACCGGCAGACCGCGCGAACGGGCCTCAGCGACGACCGGAGCAGCCATCTCGATGGCCCCGTCCCGGGTGCTGCCGAGATTCTCCTGTGCGAACCGTTCGGTCGCCGAGACGAAGACCGCGATCTCGTCGGCGCCGGCGGCCAGCGCCCGATCCAGACCCCGCTGGTTCGGCACGAGCACCGGATAGCGCACCCCGGGTGCCCGCTCCAGCGCCGACAACAGCTCGGTTGCGTCCGCAAGTTGAGGAACCCGTCGCGGCGACACGAAGCTGGTCGCCTCCACGGCCCGAAGCCCGGCCGCGCCCAGTCGGTCGATGAACTCCAGTTTCGCGGCCAGGGGCACGATCGCCTTCTCGGCCTGCAGGCCGTCGCGCGGCCCGACCTCGTAGACCCGCACCTCGGTCGGCAGATCGGCACGCGGATGGACATCGGGCAGCGCAGCCATACCGGCGACTGTAACGCCCGACCCGCCCGGATCAGCTGAGAAGGGCGGCGATCAGCAGGAGCACCGGCACCGACAACAGCGTGGTGATGAAGATCGTGTCCCGAGCCAGGACGACGCCACGGTCGTAGCGGACGGCGTGGGTGAAGACGTTCTGGGCGGTCGGTAGCGCCGCGATCACGGTGACCGCCAGCAGGTCGACGCCGTGCAGGTCAAGGGCGAACCGGCCGACCAGATACGCGACCAGCGGCTGAACGATCAGTTTGAGAGTGACGATCGTGGTGATCTGGCCGACCGGCTCACCGGCCCCGGGACGCGGGCCGAGGCGCAGCGAGACTCCGTACGCGATCAGCATCGCCGGAATGGCCATTCCACCCAGCAGGGTCAGCGGATCGCGGATCAGCCTCGGCAGATCGAGATCGAAGATCGACAACAGCAGGCCGAGCAACGAACCGATCATCAGCGGGTTGCTCGAACGGCTGGATCAGCAGCCGGACGATCCGGCGCCGGCGGGAGATGCCCGGGATGCCCTCCCGGGTGGTCAGGTCCAGCACCGCCAGACCGAGCGGCTGGAGGATGACCAACTGGGTGAGCAGCATCGGCCCGACCAGCGATGCGTCACCCAGGACATAGCCGGCGATCGGCAGGCCCAGGTTGCCGGCGTTCACGTACGCGGCCGAGAACGAGGCGATCACGGTGTCGCTGGCGGTCCGTTTCCAGACCAGCCGGGCGAGCAGGACGACGGTGATCGCCGACACCGCGACTCCGGCGATCGAGGCCAGCAGATTGGCGGAGAACAGCTTGCCGACGTCGGTATCGCCGAGCACGATGATCATCAGGGCCGGGCTGGCCACGAAGAACGCCAGCCGGGCCAGCATCCGCTGGCTCCCGCCGTCGAGAATCCGGACGTGGGCCAGCAGTATGCCGACGAACACCACGGCGCCGATCGTGGCGAAGCCAGCCAATACGCCCTGCACGTCGCTCCTCGTACGCCTTGTCGCATCCTTCGCCTAGAGTCTGGGCCATCCTCACTCGGGCAATCGAAAAGGAGACCAGGGCTGAGATGACCGGCCAAGTCGTGGTGCCACCGGCACTGTTGCGCGAGCGACGATCCCCGCTGTCCTGGGTGACCATGATCGCTCTCGGCCTCGGCGGCCTGGTGATCGCGATCTTGGTGTTGCTGTCCGCCGGGCCCGGCGGAGCCCTGCTGACCACCGTGCTGGCGGCGATCTCGTTCCCGGTGTTGATCTTGATCTGCTTCTGGCTGGATCGCTATGAGCCCGAGCCCGGGCGCTACCGGCTGGCCGCACTCGGCTGGGGTGCGGTGGTGGCGGTCGGCTTCAGCCTGATCACCGAACAGCTCCTGTTCGCGGTGCCCGGCACGTCGGAGTTCATCGACACCGCGATCACCGCACCGGTTCTGGAAGAGATCGGCAAGGGCCTGTTCCTGGTGGCCATCGTGATCTTCCGGCGCAGCCAGGTGCATGGCGTACTCGACGGGATCGTGTACGCGGCCCTGGTCGGCATCGGCTTCGCGTTCGTGGAGGACATCCTTTACTACCTGAGTTCGCAGAGCAACGATCTGCCGACGGTCTTCTTCCTGCGCGGCATCATGGGGCCATTCGCCCATCCGCTGTTCACCTCGGCCACCGGAATCGGCATCGGAATCGCCGTCACCACGCGACGTCCGGCGCTGCGGGTGCTGGCGCCGATCGTCGGCTTCGTGTTGGCGATGGCCATGCACGGCACCTGGAACGGCAGCCTGTTCTGGGGTGGCGACGGATTCTTCTTCGCCTACGGCGTGATCATGCTGCCGTTGCTCGTGGTGATCTTGGTGCTGGCGATCTGGGCACGGTCGCGGGAGGGCAAGCTGCTGGAGAAGGCCCTGCAGGAGGCCGCGCAACTCGGCTGGATCAGGCCTGAGGAGACCCGCTGGATCTCCCGGCTGTCGGATCGGATGTCGGCGCGCGCGTACGCGAAGCGCCTCGGTGGCCGGACGGCCAAGAACGCTCTGCGGGCCTATCAACAGACCATGATCGAGATCGCCTTCCTGCATCACCGAGCACTGTTGGGCACTCCCCCGCGAGACATCAACGTCCGGATGACCGGCCTCCTCCAGCATGCGGCCGCGCTGCGCCCCTACGTGGTGCTGCCGCCACCGCCGACCGCCTACGGCCCGGCGCCCATGGTGCGCTGACCCCGCGCCACCCGGCTTGGCAGCGGCCGTAGGGTGAGCAGATGCGGGTCGAAACCAGAGCGGGTGGCGACGGAGTCTTGTGCTGGAACGTCGAGTCGATCAAGCGTTACGGCGAGCAGTCCAACGAGCAGGAAGCTCGGCTGACCCGCGCCAATCCGGATCTGGTGATCAAGCCGGGGCTGCTCAAATGCTATGGCTGCGAGGCGCTGGAATATGACTACGGCGTCAAGTGCACGGCCGAGCTGACGCGGACGTTGTACTTTGTCGACGGCGAGATCGAGCCGCGGGAAGCCGACGCGAAACGATCACTCGCCGAGGTGCCGAATTTCCTCACCCGGGCACCCGATGACGTGGCCGCCGCGCGAACGGCCGCCGCGGAACCCAGCCCGACCAGTGAGTCCCGCTCCCGCTTCCGGCTCTTCGGTCGCTGAGGCTCCCGTCGGGACGTGGTCGGCGTGAATCTGCTGCGGCGGGCCGGCCGACGCACCAATCTCGCCCTGCTCGGCGTCCTCACGGCCGCCTTCATCACCGGCTGGCTGTCGTTCGCGGCCGCGGGACCCGTCGGCGCCCGCGCGGTGACCGTCGCCCACGGGATCCTGGGCCTCGCCGTGGTCGGGCTCGTGCCCTGGAAGACGGTGGTGATCCGGCGGGCATCGGTGCTGCGGATTATCAGTCTGTTGCTGGTCGTGGTCATTGTCGGCTGCCTGGTGTCCGGCTTCGTCGAAGTCTTCGGGGGCTACGGGATCCGCGCCGGGCTGAGCCCGATCCAGGTCCACGTAGGTTCGGCCTCGATCGCCGTCGTGCTGCTGACCTGGCACGTGCTGCGGCACCGACGGCAACGGCTGCGGCGAATCGACCTGAGCCGTCGACGATCTGCTCACCGGCAGCATCTTCGCCCTCGGTGTCGGTGGGGCGTACGCCGCGCTCGAAGGGGCCGGCCGATGGGCCGGCTCACCGTCGGCGGCCCGGGCTCCGACCGGCTCCCACCGATTGGACGCCGACCGCGTACCAGCCACGATCTGGCTCTTCGACCGGGTGCCGGCCGATCCGCCCGACCGGGTCATCGTCGCCGGTCGGGCGCTGAGGGCCGCCGACCTCGACGCGCGGGCGACCGTCATCACGGCTCGCCTGGACTGCACCAGCGGCTGGTACGCCGATGCCGAGTGGTCGGCCGTGCCGCTCAGCGAATTGATCACCGCCGCCGAGCTCGTCACCGCGACCAGCCTCGTGGTGACCAGCCTGACCGGCTATCGGCGGACCTTCCCGATCTCGCACATGGATCAGCTCTGGCTGGCGACCCGTGGCCAGGGCCGGCTCCTGACGGCCGGACGCGGCGCTCCGGTCCGGCTTGTCGCTCCCGGGCGGCGCGGCTTCTGGTGGGTGAAGTGGGTGGCAGAAGTCGAGCTGAGCGATCGCCCCGGTTGGGTCCAGTCGCCCTTCCCGCTGCAGTGAGTGCCACCCGGGCAATGTTGTCGATGGTGTGCGCAAACGGTCATCCGCCGCGCGGCGCCTTGACCCAGGAAGCGGACCACCCGCGCACACATGGGTCGACAACGCCCTCCTGCTTCAGTTGCCAGAGATCGTGAGCTACGGCGACTGGTCTGGCCCGGTGCCGAGCCAGACCAGTCGATCCCGTTGGGGATGGATTCAGCTGCAGCCGCTGGTGCTTCCACAGCCTTCGCAGACGTAGCAGCTGCCGCTCGGGCGCATCTTCGTGCCGCAGGTCAGGCAGAGCGGCGCGTCGACGCTCGTCCCGGTCAGCGATTCGAAGAGCTCCGAGGTGGTGCGAGCCTCGGCCGGTGCGGGCCTGATGCTCGCTACCGGCTCGTCGAGCTGGTCGAGGACGTCGGCGTCGAGGACATCTGTGTCGAGGACATCAGTGTCGACCTCGTCGCCGGCATCGTTCTTCAGCGACTCGGCTTCGCTCAGCTCCTCGACCTCGGCCGGCAGGTACGAGCCGGTCTCCACGTGCCGGGCCCGCTCCGTGGCGGTGTAGATGCCCAGCTCGGCCCGCTCGTCGAAGGACAGGTAGTCCAGCGCCAGTCGGCGGAAGATGTAGTCCATGATCGACTGCGACATCCGGATGTCCGGGTCGTCGGTCAGACCGGCCGGCTCGAACTTCAGGTTGGTGAACTTCTGCACGAAGGTCTCCAGCGGTACGCCGTACTGCAGGCCGATCGAGACTGCGATCGAGAAGGCGTCCATCACACCGGCCAGGGTCGAGCCCTGCTTGCCGAGCTTCAGGAAGACCTCACCGAGGCCGTCGTCGGGGTAGGAGCCCGAGGTCATGTAGCCCTCGGCGCCGCCGACCGAGAACGACGTCGTCCGGCTCGGCCGGGACTTCGGCAGACGCTTGCGGGTCGGCCGGTAGATCACCTTCTCCACGATCTGAGTATGAGCCGACGCCGCGCCTGACTCGGTCTTGCCCCCGGTGCCCGCCTTGTCACCGGTCTTGTCCACCTTGCCGTCGCTGAGCGGCTGACCCACCTTGCAGTTGTCGCGGTAGACCGCGAGCGCCTTCAGACCGAACTTCCAGCCCTGCAGGTAGACGTCGGCGATCTCCTCGACTGTCGCCGTCTCCGGGAGATTCACCGTCTTGGAGATCGCGCCGGACAGGAACGGCTGAGCCGCCGCCATCATCCGGACGTGGCCCATCGGCTTGATCGCCCGCTGGCCCATTGCGGTATCGAACACCTCGTAGTGCTCCGGACGCAGCCCCGGAGCATCGACCACGTGGCCGTTCTCCGCGATGTACTCGACGATCGCCTCGACCGTCTCGCCCGGGTAACCGAGCTTGCGCAGGGCCCGCGGGATCGTCTGGTTGACGATCTGCATCGAACCGCCACCGACCAGCTTCTTGAACTTGACCAGTGAGAAGTCCGGCTCGATGCCGGTGGTGTCGCAATCCATCATGAAGCCGATGGTGCCGGTCGGGGCCAGCACCGAAGCCTGGGCGTTGCGGTAACCGTTCGCCTCGCCGAGCTTGAGCACGCCATCCCACGCCCTGGTCGCCCGCTTCGCGACGTCGGCGTCGAGCGCGCCGACCGTCCGCAGGGCGTCGTTGGCGGCCTGGTGCTTCCGCATCACCCGCTTGTGCGCCTCAGCGTTGCGGGCGTAGCCGGCGTACGGGCCGACGATCCCGGCCAACTCCGCCGAGCGACGGTAGGAGGTGCCGGTCATCAGGGAGGTCACCGCTCCCGCGAAGGCGCGGCCGCCGTCCGAGTCGTACCCATGACCGGTGGCCATCAGCAGCGCACCGAGGTTCGCGTACCCGATGCCGAGCTGGCGGTAGTTCCGAGTGGTCTCGCCGATCGCCTCGGTCGGGAAGTCGGCGAAGCAGATCGAGATGTCCATCGCGGTGATGATCAGCTCGACCGCCCGCTCGAACTTCTCGGCATCGAAGCTGTCGTCATCGCGGAGGAACTTGAGCAGGTTGAGGCTGGCCAGGTTGCACGAACTGTTGTCCAGGCTCATGTACTCCGAGCACGGATTCGACGCGGTGATCCGGCCGGTTTCCGGGTTGGTGTGCCAGTCGTTGATGGTGTCGTCGTACTGGATGCCGGGATCGGCGCAGGCCCAGGCGGCCTGAGCGATCTTGCCGAACAGCTCGCGAGCATCGACGGTCTCGATGGTCCGGTTGTCCTGCCGGGCCCGGAGACCGAAGGTGGACCCGTTCTCCACGGCTCGCATGAACTCATCGGTGACCCGCACCGAGTTGTTGGCGTTCTGGTACTGGACCGAGGTGATGTCCTTGCCGCCGAGATCCATGTCGAAGCCCGCGTCCCGCAGTGCGCGGATCTTGGTCTCCTCCTTGGCCTTGGTCTCGATGAACTCCTCGATGTCGGGATGATCGACATCCAGCACGACCATCTTCGCCGCGCGCCGGGTGGCGCCGCCGGACTTGATGGTGCCGGCACTGGCATCGGCGCCGCGCATGAACGAAACCGGGCCCGACGCTGTGCCGCCCGAGCTCAGCAGCTCCTTCGAGGAGCGGATCCGGGACAGGTTGAGGCCGGCGCCCGAGCCGCCCTTGAAGATGAAGCCCTCTTCTCGGTACCAGTTCAGGATCGAGTCCATCGAGTCGTCGACGGACAGGATGAAGCAGGCGCTGACCTGCTGCGGCGAGGCCGTGCCGACGTTGAACCAGACGGGTGAGTTGAACGAGAAGTACTGATGCAACAGCATCCAGGTCAGCTCATGCTCGAAGATCTCCGCATCCGCGGGGCTGGCGAAGTAGCCGAAGTCTTCGCCGGCCTTGCGATAGGTCAGGACGACCCGGTCGATCAGCTGCTTGAGGCCCTGCTCGCGCACCGGCGATCCGAGGGCGCCGCGGAAGTACTTGGTGGTGACGATGGTCGAGGCGTTGACACTCCAGAAGTCGGGGAACTCCACACCCTTCTGCTCGAAGACGACCTCACCGGTCTTCCAGTTGGTCTGGACGACGTCGCGGCGTTCCCAGGTGACCTCCGCGTACGGGTGCACTCCGGTGGTGAAGACGCGATCGATGGTCAGTCCCGCGTTGCGGCGGCTGCCCTTCTTCGCCTCCGATCGCCCATTCGTCGAACGGGTGGTTTCGGTCATTGCTTGCCTTCTTTCCTTCACGTGCGGCGCCGGTGTTGCGGGCCTGCGTTGGGTAGTGGTGTCTCCCCGAGACGAGCGTCGAGCTGTGTCGCTAGGTAGATCAGTGTCGCTAGATGGATCAGTGATGGTGGTGATCACGGTTTGTCGTTGGATCCGGGCTGGGTCCGCGCGGCCTTCCCCTGCTGCGCGGACCCGGCCCGGGGTCTGTGGGGCCTATGGCGGGCCGCTGCCGCCGCTGGACTCCGTCGCCTTGCGGGCCGGAGTCAGCTTGTGGGCGTGAAGTTGCTGATCTTCGAATCCGTGAGCGGAATCAGCGGCTCGATGCCGGTCGGCTCCTGCTCGACCCGCAGCAGCGCGATCTCGGCCTCGAAATCGTCGACCGACCGGAACTGCCGATAGACGCTGGCAAACCGCAGGTACGCCACCTGATCGAGCTCGCGAAGCGGACCGAGGATCGCCACCCCGACCTCGTCGGCGGGCAGCTCGGGTTGGCCGGAAGCGCGTAATGAATCCTCGACCAGTTGGCCGAGACGAGCGAGTTGATCCTCACTGACCGGCCGACCCTTGCACGCCTTGCGGACGCCATTGATCGCCTTGTCGCGGTTGAAGGGCTCGACGACCCCGCTGCGCTTGACCACAACCAACTGCATCTGCTCGACCGTGGTGAAGCGGCGTTCACACGACGGACACTGCCGGCGGCGGCGGATACTTCCGCCGTCCTCGGCGGTCCGGGAATCCAGGACCTTGGAGTCGGTGTTGCGGCAGTACGGACAGTGCATTTTCGACCCCTTCCTGCGGGCGAAGCAGCCGGTGTGAACCGTGCTGTGTGATCTTGCTGTGTGGACAGTTCTGTGGATGACCTGTGGAACAGCCTGTGGACTTCTGTGGGTAAGCGACCACAACTTGTGGACGAATGACACCCCTGTAACTACTAGATATGGACACCGTACGTCCAGGCGAGCGGATTCGCAAGAGATGGTGCGGTGTTTCGCTGGAAGCTCTCAGGCCGCCCGGGTCAGGGCCGCCGATCGGCTTCAGAGCAGGTTGCGGACCACCATGAAAGCCACCGCGACCGCCGCTGAAACCACGACCCAGGCCGCCGGCGCGACGCGTCGAAGCCAGGCCGACAGGCCGAGTGGGAGCCGCACCTGCGGCCCGCCGAGCAGCTCGATCAACCAGACCACCGCCAGGAGGCCGAGCACGGTGACCACGAGGAATGCGAGCGGGTTGAACCCGAACCCCGCAGCCAGCTCGCCGTGCAGGAGGGCCGCTCCCATCCGGGTGGCGCCGCAGAATGGACAATCCCAACCGGTCAATGCTCGGAACGGGCAGCGGATGGCCAGGCCGGTGGTCGCGTACAGCGCGCTCAGCGCCAGCCCGCCGGCGGCGAACCCGCCCACGTACCCCAAGCCGACGCCGGGCCGGAAGGTCCGCCGCGCAGTGCCGGTCAGCTGGGTCACTCCACCATTGTCGCTCGCGAACCGGACAGTCGGCGAAGGACAGAAATCTAACCTTGACACCACCCTCCTAGACTTCGGAAGCTCACGTGCTCGGATGATAAGGATTTTGATGAGTGATCAGCCCAACAGCCCATGGTCCCGGCCTCAGGGTCCGGCCGAACCCGGCGCGGCCCCGCCGTGGGAGCAGCCAGCACCGCCGCCGTTGGATGGGTCGACCTACGCCCCCCAGGCCTTTGGCCAGCCCAGTTATCCGGCTCCCGCCTATCCCGGCCCCTACGGTGACCCCGCGTATGCCCACCCCCGTTATGCAGCGCCCAGCTATGCCATGGCCGCACCGTTGCGTTCCGACTACGCCCGATGGGGCAAACGGGTCGGCGCGTTCTTGATCGATCAAGTTCCCACTTCCGTCGGTCTGGCGATCTTTTACGTCGGCTACGGCCTTTTCCTGGCCGACGTTTCCCGTTCGGGAAGCTTTTCCGGTGTGCCCGCGGGGGCCCTGCCCATGATCATCGGATCGGCGATCATGCTGGTCGGCTTCGGCTGGACGATTTACAACCGGTGGATCGTCGCTGGGCGCACGGGTCAGTCGATGGGCAAACGGGTCACCGGGATCAGCCTGATCAGCGAACTGACTGGACAGCCGGTGGGCGCGCTCAATGCCTTCCTGCGGGACCTCGTGCACATCGTCGACGGCTTTGCCTACATCGGTTACCTCTGGCCGCTCTGGGACGAGAGGCGACAGACGTTCAGCGACAAGCTGATGAAGACCATCGTGGTGGACGCAGGCACAGCGCCTTGATCAACGCGGAGGTTGGTCAATGGATCAGCGTTGCGCGAGCTGTGACTGACCGTAGCCCTGGTAGCTGTCACCGGTCACCCGCACTGCGGTCAGTCCGATCACCGTGATCGCGGCCACCATGATCATCAGTGCACCGACCAGGATCACGGCGATCCCGCGGTCGGTCAGTTGCCAGCCTGCGGGACGCACGGCGACCAGGGCCGCCGTCGCGGGCGTGCAGCTGTGAACCCGGGCCGGCGGCACGAAGTGAATCGACGGAGCCGGCACTGCGCGAGCCGGCCGGGCGTGCGGACCGCGACCCCGCGTCGGACGCCGATCCGGGCGGACGAGCGTCCGTCGACCGGTCGACCGTGCGCCCTGGGTGGGCGGCGGAGTGGCTGCCGGGTCGATGGTCATGGCGCTCATGGTCGTACTCCTTGGGAAGGTGTCGAACGGGTGTTCGATAGAACGTACGTTTGATTTGTACCGCATCTCGGGCTGATTGCCAAGAGCATTCGCACAATTGTTCGAGGTCGTGTCCATGGCTAGAGCACACCAGACACCACTGACAGTTTTGGTTTCGCCCGACTCATGCGCGGTTTGCTCCGCCTCGTCGGCTTTGCGGCGCCTATGGCGGGAGCGAGGCTGAGCAAAGGGAGCAAACGGCGCTCCGCGCGCGAATCGAACGCGACACGCCTCGAACAGATGTTTGAATTTGTCGGAGGTCTTCCCTATCGTCAGCGGTATGGCAGACAAGGACCGCACACCACCACCGTTCACCCATCGTCGCGGCCGACCGAAGGCGAGCGATGTCGCTGCCCAGCTCGGGGAGTCCGCGTCGGTCAGCCCATTGCCCGAGGGGCCGGCCGACGCCGACGGCTTGACCCTTCGGCAGCGTCGGATCCTGGAGATGATCCGGGACACCGTCGAACGGCGGGGCTATCCGCCGAGCATCCGCGAGATGGGTGACGCCGTCGGGCTGGCGTCGTCCTCGAGCGTGGCGCATCAACTGAAGGTGCTCGAGGCCAAAGGGTTTCTCCGCCGCGACCCGAATCGGCCCCGAGCGCTCGAAGTGCTACTGCCCAACGAGAGCCGATCTGCCAGTGAGACCTCCCGCACCCAGGTGCACCGGTCAAACGACTATGACGAGACCGGCGTCGGCGACGCGTACCCGGAGCCGGTACACGTCCCCGTGCTCGGCCGGATCGCGGCCGGTGGACCGATCCTGGCCGAGGAGCGGATCGAGGATGTCTTCGCCCTCCCCCGCCAGCTCGTGGGCGAAGGCACGATGTTCCTGCTCCAGGTCCGCGGCGATTCGATGATCGACGCGGCCATCTGCGACGGCGACTGGGTGGTGGTCCGCCAGCAGCCGACGGCCGTGAACGGCGACATCGTCGCTGCGCTGCTCGACAACGAGGCAACGGTCAAGACCTTCAAGCGGACCGGAGACCAGTTGTGGTTGATGCCACACAACCCGGCCTACGACCCGATCGACGGCAACCACGCCACCATCCTCGGCCGGGTCGTCGCCGTCCTCCGCAAGGTCTGACGCCAGCCAGCCGGACGTCACGCGCTGGCCAGCGACAGCGCCGATGGTCGACGGTCGAGCCCTACAGCATGCTGGGCTCGGCCGTCGCCATTTGCGTCGTGAAGCGGGCGACCGCCCGGAGCTTGTTGGTGACGTCGAGCGCCGCGACCTTGTACGCCTCGGACAGGGTCGGATAGTTGAGGACCGTGTCGACGAGGTAGTCGACGGTTCCGCCGCAGCCCATGATCGCCTGGCCGATATGCACCAGCTCGGTGGCACTGGTGCCGAAGATGTGGACCCCCAGGATCTCGCGGGTGTCGGAGTGCACGATCAACTTGAGCATGCCGTATGAGTCGCCCACGATCTGACCCCGAGCGAGCTCGCGGTAGCGGGAAATGCCGACTTCGAACGGCACAGCCTCCTTGGTCAGTTCGCCCTCGGTCTTCCCGCAATATGAGATCTCCGGAATCGTGTAGATGCCGATCGGCTGCAGACCGTGCAGCTCGTTGGCCGGCTCGTCGAAGGCATGGGCGGCGGCAAGCCGGCCCTGATCCATCGAGGTCGCAGCCAGCGCAGGAAAGCCGATCACGTCACCGACGGCGTAGATGTGGGCCGCCTCGGTCTGATAGTTGTCATTGACCACCAGCCGACCCCGCTTGTCGGCCTGGAGGCCCGCGCGTTCGAGGTCGAGCACGGCGGTGTTCCCCTGCCGCCCGGCTGAATGCATGACCACCTCGGCAGCGATTCGCTTGCCGGACGCCAGCGTCGTGATGGTGCCGCGACCGGAGCTTTCAACCGAGGCCACCTCCTCGCCGAATCGGAAGGACATGGTGTGATCGCGAAGGTGGAACTTCAACGACTCCACAATCTCCGGGTCGCAGAAGTCGAGCATCTGGTCGCGCTTCTCGACGAGCGTCACCCGGGTGCCGAGCGCAGCGAAGATCGACGCGTATTCGACCCCGATCACGCCCGCGCCGACGACCACCATCGAGTCGGGCACCGTTTCCAGATTCAGGATCTGATCGGAATCGAGCACCCGGATCCCGTCGAAGTCGACGTTGGCCGGACGGGCCGGCGTGGTGCCGGTCGCGATCACCACCTTGTCGGAGGTCAAGGTGCGCCGGGTGCCGGCACCCTCGATCTCCACCGAGAGCGTGTGCGGATCGAGAAAGCTGGCGGCGCCGGCAATCAGCTCGATGTGGTTGCGCATCAGTTGCGACCGGATGACCTCGGTCTCGCGACCGATGACGTGTTGCAGCCGCGCCAGCAGGTCGGAGATGGTGATGTCGTCCTTGACCCGATAGCTGGCGCCGTACAGGTCACGGAGCTGCATGCCGGTGAGATAGAGCACTGCCTCGCGCAGCGTCTTGGATGGGATGGTGCCGGTGTTCACGCAGACGCCGCCGACCATCGATTTGCTGTCGATCACGCACACTTTGCGGCCGAGCTTCGCGGCCATGATCGCCGCCTTCTGGCCACCAGGGCCGGACCCGATGACCGCAAGGTCGAAATCGTACGTGTGCTCCATGAGCGCTAGCGTGTCAGAACGTTGTTACAGCCGCTACAGCAACTGCCGATCCAGCCGCCGGAAAAGGGACGCGGCGGCGTCGGGGTCAGGCGGTTGGCCCGTTCAGCCGGCGGAGGGCACCGATGGCGGCCTCACGATCGGTCGTCTGCCACATGTCGGGCATGGACGCCTTGAGGAAGGGGCCGTAGCGCGCCGTGACCAGCCGCGGGTCCAGCACCGCCACCACCCCCTTGTCACTCAGCCGGCGGATCAGCCGGCCGGAACCCTGGGCGAGAAGCAGGGCGGCGTGGGTGGCCGCAACACTCATGAACCCGTTGCCGCCGGCTTCGGCGACGGCCCGCTGGCGGGCCACGGTCAACGGTTCATCGGGCCGCGGGAACGGGATCCGATCGATGATCACCAACTGGCAGGTCGCACCGGGCACGTCCACGCCCTGCCACAGGGACAGGGTGCCGAACAGGCTGATCTCCTCGTGTTCCACGAAACGCTTCGTCAGCTCCGACAACTGCGCGTCCCCCTGGCAGAGGATTGTCATCTTCGGGAGCTGCTTGCGGACAAAAACGGCCGCGGCTTCGGCCGCGCGTCGAGACGAGAACAGGCCGAGCGTGCGACCGCCGGCGGCCCAGACCAACTCGGCGATCTCGGCCATCGATGCCTCAGACAACCCGTCACGGCCCGGTGGCGGCAAGGAGCGGGCGACATAAAGGATGCCCTGCTGGCGGTACTGGAAGGGCGATCCGACATCAAGCGCCCGCCACGGCGCCACATCGTCGTCGTCCGAGGCCGAGGCTTCGGTCGGCCGTTTCACCGGTGCGGTCGCCGGCCCGGTCGCACCCGAATCGACCCGCTCGCTCGCACGCAAACCGACGCTGGCGGCCAATCCGGTGAAGTCGCCGCCGAGCTTCAGAGTCGCCGAGGTGAGCAAAGTGGTGCGCTCGCCGAACACCTGCTGGCGCATCAGACCGGCCACCGAGAGGGGCGCGACTCGGGCTTCGCGTCCGAAGCGCTCGTGCTCGGTTACCCAGAGGACGTCTTGATCCTTCAGCGCCGCCATCCGCTCGGCGACGTCGAAGATCTCCTGGACCGCTGCGGCGGCCTGCCGCCGGTCGGCGTCGATCTTGTCCTGACCACCGGTCATCGCACTCACCGCTGAGCGGGCCGCATTCCGAACGGTGGCACAGGCCAGGATGAAGGCCGAATCCGGGTCTTCGATGCGCTCCAACGGTGCGGCGTCGAGGCCGGCCCGCAGTACGTCGGCCGCCTCCAGCAGCTCGAGGCCGACATCGTCCTCGAGATAGGTCAGGGCCCGTTTGGCCACCCGTTCGACCTGGGCCGGTCCCAGCTCGGCCGAAGCGGCGCCCGTCACCCGGGACACCAGCTCGTGCGCCTCATCGATGATTACCGCGTCGTGCTCGGGCAGCGCCGTGCCGCCGTGCATGGCGTTGATGGCGAGCAGCGCGTGATTGGTCACCACCAGGTCGGCCGCCCGCGCATCGTCGCGAGAGCGTTCGACGAAACATTCATCGCCGAACGGGCAGCGCTGCGGCCCCAGGCATTCCCGGACCGGGATCGACACCTGCACCCAGGCGCGGTCGGTGTGTGAGGGCGCATCATCCCGATCGGCCAGTCCGTGCTCGGCGGCCTGTTCCTCGGCCCATTCCCGAAGCGCCAGCACCTCAGCGCCCAGCGCAGATTCAGGCGTGGTCAGTGGCGCCGATTTGATGGTCTCGGCCAGATCGCTGGCCGAGATCAGCGCACCCTGGTCCTGAGCTGTGCTGTCGCGTACGCGCAGGAGGCAGGCGTAGTTGCTCCGGCCCTTGAGGATCGCGTGCCGCGGCCGGCGCCCGGTCACGGCTTCGACAGCGTCCAGCGCCGCGGGGATGTCGTTGTTGGCGAGCTGGCTCTGCAGCGCAAGGGTGGCGGTGGCGACCACGATTCGGTCAGTGGCCCCGGTGGCCAGACTGATCAACGCCGGCGCGAGATAGCCGAGCGACTTCCCGGTGCCGGTGCCGGCTTGGACGAGCAGGTGACGTCCGCTGCTGAGGGAGTCGGCGATGGCGTCCGCCATATCGATCTGCCCGGCCCGCTCGCTGCCGCCGATGCCGTCGATCGCCGCCCGCAACACGTCGCGATGACTGGGAGTCTTGGCCGCCGCGGCGGTCGGCTTCCCCGCCTTCGGCACTCCGGTCACCGCTGAACTGTAATGCGCCCCTCGGACAGTTTGGTGGAGGTTGCGGACAGCTGGAATCGCTCGAGCTCGCCGGCCAGAGACGGATTGACCCTCGCCACGACTACGGTGCCGGCCTCGGTGTGCTCGCTGCTGAGGAACTCGCCCGCCTGATGGATGCGGTTGATCAGGTCGCCCCGCTCGTACGGGATCAGCGCCCGGATCTCGATCTTGGGTCGCGGCAGCCGCGACTCGATCACGCTCTGCAACTCCTCGATGCCGAGGCCGGTCCGCGCGGAGATCACCACGGCGCCCGGATAGCTGGTCCGCAACACCGCCAGGGTGTCCGCCGTCGCGTGGTCGGCCTTGTTGAGCACAATCAGCTCCGACACGTTCGCCGCCCCGATGTCGGACAGCACCGCGCGGACGGCGCTGATCTGGCCGGCCGGGTCGGGATCGGAGGCGTCGACGACGTGGACGAGGAGGTCGGCACGGGCCGACTCCTCGAGCGTCGAGGCGAAAGCCTCGATCAAGTCGTGCGGCAGGTGGCGGACGAAACCGACCGTGTCAGTCAGCGTGTAGACACGGCCGTCCGTCGCAGCGGCCCGTCGGGTGGTCGGGTCGAGGGTGGCAAACAGTGCGTCCTCGACGAGGACTCCGGCGCCGGTGAGCCGATTCAGCAGACTGGACTTGCCCGCATTGGTGTAACCGACGATGGCCACGGAGGGCACTTCGTGGCGATGCCGCTCGGCCCGTTTGGTCTCCCGGGTGCTGTCCATCTCCCGCAGCGAGGCCCGCAACTTCGCGATCCGGCTGCTGATCCGCCGCCGGTCGGTCTCGATCTTGGTTTCGCCGGGTCCGCGACCACCGATGCCCACACCGCCGCTGGCTCGGCCACCGACCTGCCGGGAGAGGTTGCCGCCCCAGCCTCTCAACCTCTGCTTGAGGTACTGCAATTGCGCAAGCTCAACCTGAGCTTTACCTTCGGCGCTCTTGGCATGCTGCGCGAAGATGTCCAGAATCAGCGCGGTCCGGTCGATGACCTTGACCTTGATCTGGTCTTCGAGGTTGCGCAGTTGAGCCGGAGCGAGCTCGCCGTCACAGATGACGGTGTCGGCGCCGGTCGCGACCACGACGTCCCGGAGCTCCGCCACCTTGCCTCGGCCGATGTAGGTCGACGGGTCCGGGCGCTGGCGCCGCTGGATCAACCCTTCGAGCACCTCCGAGCCAGCAGTCTCGGCCAGCTGTTTGAGCTCAGCAATGGAGTTTTCCGCGTCGACCACGCTGCCGGTGGTCCACACACTGACCAGGACCACCCGTTCCAACAGGAGCTGGCGGTATTCGACCTCGGTGATGTCGGTGAGCTCGGTCGACATTCCGGCCACGCGGCGCAGGGAGATCCGGTCAGCCAGGTCCTGCTGATCACCGTCGAAGGACTGCTGCCGGTCCGAAGGATGATTGTCGTCCGGCCGTACGGTGAGGTCTTCGACGAGCAACTCGTCGTGGGGCTGGGAGTCTGGGATGGCAGTCATTGGTTCCAGACTCTCATGCCGGACCAACTCTTTTTCGACTCGTCGATGCCGGGTACACGCTCAGAACAGCGTGTATCCACCGTCGATGACCAGGATGGATCCCGTCACGAACGATGACGCGTCCGAGGCGAGGTAGACCACGCTCGGCCCGAGCTCGGACGGCATCGCGTACCGCTGCATCGGTGCGTCCTCGATCCAGTGCTGCCGGTATTCCGGGTTGTCCACCGGCGCCATCTCGGTCTTGATGTATCCGGGCGCCAGCGCATTGACCCGGATGCCCAGCGGTGCCCATTCGGCCGCGAGCGACTTGGTCAGCTGGTGAACGGCGGCCTTGGACGCGTTGTAACCCGGCTGCTGCTGGGGCCGGTTGACGATCTGCGCCGAGATCGAGCCGATGTTGATGATCACCCCGCTCTTCTGGGCCACCATCTGCCGTCCGAAGGACTGCGCGCAGTGCCACACTCCGTTGACGTTGACGTCCATCACGAAGCGCCATTCGTCCTCGGTGACGTCCAGCGCGGGTCGGTGGATGCAGGCACCGGCGTTGTTGACCAACACGTCGATCTGACCGAATTCCGACATCACCTCATCGACCGAGCGACGGACGCTGTCCGGATCGGTGACGTCAGCACCCACGGCAATGGCGGAGACGCCGCGCGCTTCCAGGTCGGCGATCACCTCAGCCGTTCCGTCCGGGTCACGGACCAGGAGCACCACGTCGCTCCCGGCCTCGGCCAGCGCCGTGACCAGCGCTCGGCCGATGCCGCGATTGGCCCCGGTGACCACCGAGACCTTGCCGGACAGGGAAAACGCATCCAGAACAGACATGTAAGTCCTCTCTACGCATGCGGCTCCGGGCGATCCGGAATCGCAACCTCACCGCGGGCGACCAGGACCGCCGGCCCGGTGAGGAAGGCCTGGTCCGCGGTCAATTCGACGTGCACGGTGCCCCCGGGAATGTCCACCCGATAGGTCACCGGCAAGGGGTCGGGGTCTCGATCGTGTACGCGGGCAGCGGCCGCAGCGGCGACGGTTCCGGTGCCGCAGGACTGCGTCTCCCCCACGCCGCGTTCAAAGACCCGCAGGGCGATGTGCCGCCGGCCGAGGGACCGGACAAACTCCAGATTCACCCCTTGGGGGAAATGGTCCGCCGGCGTCCAGCGCGGGGCCAGGAAAAGTGGCAGCGTGGCCAGATCGTCGGTGAAGCTCACTGCGTGTGGATTGCCGACGTCGGCGCTCACGGCCGTGAAGTCGGCGCCGTCGACGGTGGTCACCGTCACGGTGTCCGGGCCGACCGCCACCGGGCCCATGGCGACCCGGATCTGCCCGTCGGGCAGCACCCTGGCCTCCTTCACCCCGGCGCGGGTTGCGACCTGGATCACCGGTCCGCTGGCCAGGGACTCCTCGATCAGGAATCGGACGAAGACCCGGACACCGTTGCCGCACATCTCCGCGATCGAGCCGTCGGCGTTGCGATAGTCCATGAACCACAGCGACCCGTCCCCGGTCCAGCCTTCGATGTGCTTCGCCAGCACGGCGCGCAACAGCCCGTCTCCCCCGATGCCGGCGTGCCGATCGCACAGGTATTGGACCTCGGCCGGGGACAGGTCGATCATCGATTCGCGATCGAGGATGATCACGAAGTCGTTGCCGGTGCCATGCCCCTTGGTGAACGACCATCTCCGCACGAGGTCAGTCTTCCATCCCGGCTTCGGCGCCCGTTCCATCCGGTCCGGCGACCGCGTACGCGGCCTCGATGAGGTCGGGCCGGTCGTAGCGCAGCCAGCTGATCCGCGGATCCCGCCGGAACCAGGAGTCCTGTCGGCGCGCGAACTTCCGGGTGCCGATCACGGTCTGCTCGTACGCCTGTGCCTCAGCGATCTCGCCCCGGAAATGGCTCAGCACCTGCCGATAGCCGAGCGCGCGGGATGCGGTCAGACCTTCCGCGAGACCGCGTTCGACCAAGGCTTCGACCTCGGCGATCAAGCCCGCGGCCCACATGGTGGCGACGCGCTGCTCAATCCGGGCGTCGAGGCTCGGCCGGTCGATGTCCAGACCGATCTGGACCACCCCCGGCAGGGCGTAGCGATGGGGCGGCAGTTGGGCCGCGTATGGGCGTCCGGTCAGCTCGATCACCTCGAGCGCCCTGATCACCCGGCGGGTGTTGCCCGGCAGCAGCTGACCGGCTGCCGCCGGATCGACCTCAGCCAGCCGACGGTGCAGTTCCTCGGGACCGTACGCGTCCAATTCGGCCTGCCAGCGGGCCCGGACCGCTGGATCGGTCCCGGGGAATTCGAACGCGTCGACAATGGCCCGTACGTAGAGTGCCGATCCACCGACCACGATCGGCACCACCTCCCGAGCCTCGCAGTCCGCGATCGCCGCCCGGGCGAGGGACTGGAACTCGGCCACGGTTGCGGTCTGCCGGACCTCGAGGATGTCGATCAGGTGATGGACGGCGGCGCCGCGCTCGGCCAGCGTCGGCTTGGCCGTCCCGATGTCCATTCCGCGGTAGACCAGCATCGAATCGGCGTTGACGACCTCGGCCGGCCGGCCTCGCGCTTGGTAGTGCCGGGCCAGTCCGACGGCCAGACCAGTCTTGCCGACCGCCGTCGGGCCGACCAGCACGACCGTCATGGGCTCAGTCTCGCCGATTCCTGGCGCCCGCCGAAGCGTCGTCCAGCGATTCGCCCGTGGCCGACTCGCCGACGCGGGAGCCTGGTTGACCGGCCCGGATCGACCGGACTGGGGTAGAACTGTCGGTGGTGCCCTTCGTCATTCGAACGGGCGTCGGGCGACCGCGCCGCGGACGTCGCATCTCGCGCGAAAGGCAGGACCGTCTGATGGGCATCTTCGACAAGGCAAAGGACGCACTCGGCGACCACAGTGAGCAGGTCGGTGTCGGCATCGACAAGGCTGGCGATCTCGTGGACGACAAGACGGGCGGCAAGTACGCCGAGCACGTCGACCAGGGGCAGGAGTTCGCCAAGGGCAAGCTTGCCGGGCGTGCCGCGGACGATCCCGAGCAGCCCGCGCCGACGCCTGAGCAGCCGGCCTGACTCCTGAGCACACTGACCTGACGGCTGACGGAGTTCACCGCCCGAGCCTCCACCCCGAGGGAAACAGACGGGTTAATCAGCGCCGGGGTTGATCAAGGGTTAATCTGCGACTGGCGGGTGATCGGGTTCGAGGGCAGCCGTCAGCGCTGTGGCCAGCAATCCCGTCTCGGCGATCGAATCGTGCTCGGCCGCCTGCAGCTCTCGCGCTCGTTGCTGCGCCTCCTCGATCTTCAGGCTGGTGGCAGTCCGCGCCTCGTCGATCTGCCGCTC
Organism: uncultured Actinomycetota bacterium; assembly: GCA_963731295.1. GTDB lineage: Bacteria > Actinomycetota > Actinomycetes > Propionibacteriales > Propionibacteriaceae > Microlunatus. The sequence continues at coordinate 184,565 of CAVSUP010000001.1, read as the reverse complement.
GCCGAGTCGGCGTTCGCGGACGTAGAGCAGGGCGAAGACTCCGAGGACGACGGCGGCGATCACCGAGAGGACGGTCAGCGCGACCACGTCGGCGATCAGGCCGACGACGGCCGCCACCACCAGCACGCCGGCGATCACCCCCGGAATCACGGCTTTCCGCATCGGCACCTCGAACCGCTGCCGGAGCGACACGTCGGTCCCGGCCAGTCGCGCCAGATCGGCTCCCCCGACACCCACCTCGAAGACCCCCGACGGCGTACGCGCCTGCACGGTGATCTCTGGTCGTGCCCGCTCACCCTGTGTGCGCAGCTCCGCGACGGCCTCCAGCAGCCCGGCCCGCGACCAGTCCAGCAGCACTGCCCGCTCCGGTCGGCCCAAGGTCGTATCGATCACGGCAGCCCTGATCTCATCGATGACATTGCCGACCACCGAGCGTTGTTCGTCGACCGCGGCGATCTCCGAGGCACCCGGATCCTCGATCCTGGCCCGCAGCACGCGGGTCCGTTCGAGCAGCTCGATCTCATCGCCCAGGCCCCGGCTGACCAATTCGCCGACCACGGCCCGCAGCGCCTCCCGCGGATCAGCGGCCGGCGTCGCCGAAGCCGTGACGGGCTCCCCGGACAACACCAACTGGTCCGCCGCTACCGGTGTGGACGGATCACCACGCAAAGCTAGCCCAGGTCCCTGCTCACCGGTGATCAGCCGGGTCAGCCAGCGCAGGCCGTCGTTGGGCTGCTGCGAGTGCGCCTGGCCTTTCACCCAGTCGGTCCACGACTTCGCGGCCGGACCCGCGCTGTCCCAGCCGGCCAGCACCTCGGACAGGATCGGGCCGAACCCACCGGCCCGCACACCGCGCCACAGAGCCAGCTGGGCGGGCGTCAGCTCGCCGTCGCAGATCAGCAACGCGGCCACCCGACCTCCGACCTTGTCCCCGTGCCCGAGGGCACCGGCGGCCGCGACGACGAACAGCTCGGCGTCTCGCGAGAGGTCGACCGCCCGCGACAGTTGCTCGGTCACCTCATCGGCAGCGTCCGGGCGGGCAGCGATGGTCCCGATCAGCGCATTGAGCGCGTACGACAACCAGTAGCCCTGACCGCGATCATCCACCGCGTCGGGGAGCTCGCCGCGGCCAAGAGCCTGGATCGAGCCGCGCACATCGCGCCGGATGGCCGCGGTGTCCGGATAGCCGGCCAGCTGTTCGCGTACGTCCCCGAGCTCGACGTAGGCGTCGAAGGCCGCGGCGAGGGCATTCAGTCGGGTCTCCATCGACCCCTGAAGGCCGGCCAGCTGACTACTCAACCGCGCCGACTGGGCCCGCGCCACCGACGCTGCGCCCTGCAGTCCATCGATCTCGTCGCGCATCATCCGGGCGCGGGCACCTTCCGACGCGAAGAGCCAACCCCAATCGTTCGACACCGAGCCAGCCTTTCATCCCGAAGGGCCAGGACCGCATTCGCTCACGCCCGGGCCAGGACATGAAAAACGCCTGGGTGCCACGATCCGCGACACCCAGGCTGAGTTGAGTCTATCGGCTTGCCGGAACTCCGACCGCGGCTGAGGTTCAGCCTCCAGCGATTGCCGGGCTGAACGGGTCGACCGACTCACCGCGCTGCTCCCGTTGGATGTAGTCCTCGATCGCCTCGATGTTGTCCTTCGACCGGCGCACCACCGTGACCAGATCACTCATCGTGGCCACCTCTTCGACCTGCTCCTTGATGAACCACTGCATGAACTGATCGGACGCGAAGTCGCTCTCCTCACGGGCGACCTTGGTCAGCTCGTTGATCTGCGCGGTCACCCGGCGCTCCTGGTCGAGGGCCAGCTCGACCGGCGCGACGAGATCCGCGAAATCGACCTGAGGCGCGACGACGCCCGGAATCCTGACCTCGGCATCCTGGTCGATCAGGTACTTGACCATCATCATCGCGTGATCCCGCTCTTCGAGGGCCTGCGCATAGAAGAAGGCTGCTGCCTGCGGCATCGTCAGCGCGTCGTAGTAGGCCGCACAGGCCACGTACTGCTGATGGGCGGCGAACTCATGCCCGATCTGGGTGTTGAGTCGCTCGACAAACCGCTGCGCTGGCATTCTTCGGTCCTTCCAAACAGTCGTGTTGAGCCCAGAATGGTGGTGAATCCAGCCGGAGTCCTGGCGGCTGGCTCCAAGAGCTAGGAGGGAATCGTGGCACGGAGTGTTCAGTCGCGCCACAAAGATGTGCCTTGCCTTCACTGCTCGGACCGGCGACGGTCACGCCGCTTTGGCTAGCTTCGCCTTCTTCAGCGCCTTGCGATTGCGGGCGTTGGCGAAGATCTTCTTGGCGTCGTCCGGCGCCAGGTTCCCGTCCGCGAGCATCCGGATCGGACACCTCTTGCAGCGGGGCCTCGAGGTGCAGCACTTCTTCTTCGGACGAGGCGGCACGCGGAAAGCGTACGGCTAAGACTTAGGGCAGGCAACCCTGAGGGAAGGCAACCCATAGGGAAGGCAACCCTGAGGGAAGGCATGCGGCGGCCAGGGCGGTTGACTCAGAGTGTGGAGCAATTGGACGTCCTCGGCAGCGGGGCCGGCACGCCGATCGACGGCAGTCCCAGGCTCACCGGTGCGGACCCGCTCTCCGGAGCCGCTCGGCGGGCGGACCAGGCGTCGCCGCCGCGGGTGCGCCGGAGGTTGAACAGCCCGCCATCAGCGTTCAGATGATGGGGCGCGGCGTAGCTGATCACCGTCTGCGCGAGGTCGCCCGGGCGTGGCCGAAGGGCAGGATCGTCGCTCACCGCGACGTGGACGAGGCGGTTGTCCCGGGCCCGACCCGACATCCGAGCGGTCGCTGCGTCCTTGCGCCCCTCGCCATCGGCGAACATCACTTCGACGGTCCGGCCCAACTGCTTCAGGTTCTCCTGCCAGGAGATCTCGTTGACCAGATCGACCAGCCGCTCGTAGCGCTCCTGGACGACCGGCTTCGGAATCTGATCGGGCATGGTCGCTGCCGGCGTACCCGCCCGGATCGAGTACTGGAACGTGAACGCGGCCGAGAACCGCGAGGCCGCAACCACGTCAAGGGTGCCCTGGAAGTCCGTCTCGGTCTCCCCCGGGAAGCCCACGATGATGTCGGTGGTGATCGCCGCCTCCGGCATCGCCGTGCGGACGGTGTCGATGATGTCGAGGTAGCGCTCACTGCGATAGGAGCGTCGCATGGCCCGCAGGATCACATCCGATCCCGATTGCAGCGGCATGTGCAGTTGCGGCATCACGTTCGGCGTCTCCGCCATCGCCGCGATGACGTCGTCGGTGAAGTCCTTGGGATGCGGCGAGGTGAACCGGACCCGTTCGAGTCCGTCGATCTCTCCGCAGGATCGGAGCAATTTCGCGAAGGCGGTCCGATCCCCGAATTCCACCCCGTACGCGTTGACGTTCTGTCCGAGCAGGGTCACTTCCTGCACGCCCTCGGCGACCAGCGCCTTGATCTCGGCGAGAATGTCGCCGGGCCGCCGATCGGTCTCCTTGCCGCGCAATGCCGGCACGATACAGAACGTGCAGGTGTTGTTGCAGCCGACGCTGATCGACACCCAGGCCGCGTACGCCGAGTCGCGATGGGTCGGCAGATTGGACGGAAAGGTCTCGAGCGCCTCTTTGATCTCGACCTGTGCGGCCTGTTGCATGCGGGCGCGCTCCAGCAGCACGGGCAGCGAGCCGATGTTGTGGGTCCCGAAGACCACATCCACCCACGGCGCGCGATCGACGATGGTGCGCTGATCCTTCTGCGCGAGGCAGCCACCCACGGCGATCTGCATGCCCGGGGTGGCGTTCTTGGTCGGCAGCAGGTTGCCGAGACTGCCGTAGAGCCGGTTGTCGGCATTCTCCCGCACCGCACAGGTGTTGAACACGACCACGTCGGCCTGGGCATCGGCGGCGGCCTGGCGATAGCCGGCGCTTTCCAGCAGCCCGGCGAGACGCTCGGAATCGTGCACATTCATCTGGCACCCGTGGGTGCGGATCTGGAAGGTGCGCGGCTCGCTGAGCGCGGTGGTCGTCGACATGGCAGACCAAGGGTAATGCGACTCCGGGCGCGACTACTACAGTGCGAGATCGTGAGCATCTCTCCAACCGGCGAGCAGTATGAGATCACGCTTCGAAGACCAACGGGCGGTGATCACCGAAGTCGGGGCCACGCTGCGCAGCTATTCCGTCGACGGCCACGATCTGGTGCACGGGTTCGCGGCCGACGAAACCGTCAAGGGCGGCCGGGGCCAGAACCTGATTCCCTGGCCCAATCGGATCCGGGACGGCCGCTACGCCTTCAATGGGGCTGAACACCAGCTCTCGCTCAGCGAACCGAGCCGGCACAACGCGAGTCACGGGCTCGCTCGGCACGTGCCGTGGGTGCTGGTCGACCGGCAGCCGGATCAGCTGACCAATCGGGTGCGGATCTTTCCTCAGCCCGGCTGGCCGGGCATTCTCGACGCCGAAGTCACCCACCAGCTGGCGGCCGATGGCCTCACCGTCTGGATCCGGGCGACCAATGTCGGCAAAACCCCGGTGCCCTTCGGGTACGCGGCCCATCCCTACCTCACGGTCGGCGAGTCGATCGTGGACGAGGTGGCCGTGCAGGTGCCGGCCTCGTCGTACCTGACCGTCGACGACCGGCTGCTGCCGGTGGCGCTGGAACCCGTGGACGGGACGGAGAACGATCTGCGCTCGGGCCCGACGCTGGGCGACCGCAATCTCGACGTGGCGATGACCGACCTGGAACGCGAAGCAGACGGCCGCTGGCGCGTTCGGCTCACCCGGGGGGAACGGCAGACCGAGCTCTGGGCCGACCCGAGTATGGGCTGGGTTCAGATCTTCACCGGCGGTCCGTACCGGGACTGGTCGATCGCGGTGGAGCCGATGACCTGCGGCCCTGATGCCTTCAATCCCGGCGCCACCCACGACGCGCTGATCACCCTCGCCCCAGGTGCGGGCTTTGCCGGATCGTGGGGCATTCGCGATAGATAGCACCTATATGTGGTCGTCCGAAGCAAAGAAGCGACGCGGAACTGGAACATGACGTTCCGTCGATTCTCGTTCTCGTTGGTCTAGGGTTCGCAGCATGACGGATTCTGATAGCGCCTCAGATCAAGCCTCCGTCACTCGGGAGCCGATCGATGCTGCCGTCAGTGACAATGGACCCGACGACCACGCGTCCGACCCGACCCCGGCGGACTCGATCGCTCGCTCCCCGCTGGGCGAGCCGCTGGTCGTGCTGAAAAATGTGGACAAGCACTTCGGCGAGCTCCACGTACTGCGGGACATCAATCTCAGTGTGAGCAAGGGTGAGGTGGTCGTCGTTCTCGGCCCCTCCGGATCAGGTAAGTCCACGCTGTGCCGGGCGATCAACCGGCTGGAGACGATCGAGTCCGGTTCGATCAGCATCGACGGCGAAACCCTGCCCGAAGAGGGTAAGGCGCTGGCCCACCTTCGCGCCGACGTGGGAATGGTCTTCCAGTCGTTCAACCTGTTTGCCCACAAGACGATCCTGGAGAATCTCACTCTTGGCCCGATGAAGGTGCGCAAGAAGTCAGCGGCCGAGGCGAAGAAGCGCGGGATGGAGCTGTTGACCCGGGTCGGCGTGCAATCCCAGGCGGACAAGTATCCGGCGCAGCTTTCCGGTGGGCAGCAGCAGCGGGTGGCGATCGCCCGGGCTCTCGCCATGGATCCCAAGGTCATCTTGTTCGACGAGCCGACCTCGGCGCTGGACCCGGAGATGGTCAACGAGGTGCTCGACGTGATGGTCGCTCTCGCTGGCCAGGGCATGACCATGGTGGTCGTCACGCACGAAATGGGCTTCGCCCGCAAGGCGGCCAACCGCGTGGTGTTCATGGACGCCGGCCAGATCGTGGAGGAATCGGATCCGGAGAGCTTCTTCACCAACGCGCAGAGCGCCCGGGCCAAGGATTTCCTGAGCAAGATTCTCACCCACTAGGCCGGGTCATTTCACCCGAGCTTTTCTGTTTACTCACATGTGGAGGTCGAATGAAGATCGGCACTAAGGTTCTCGCGGTGGCCGCGGGCGCGGCACTCACCCTGGCGACAGCGGCCTGCGGCGGAAGCGATGCTGGTGGAGGCACCGGCGGCGGCAAAGTCGTGATCGGCATCAAGTTCGACCAGCCCGGTCTGGGCCTCAAGGACGGCAACGACTTCAAGGGCTTCGATGTCGAGGTGGCGCGCTATGTCGCCAAGGATCTCGGCTACACCGACGTCGAGTTCAAGGAATCCCCGTCCGCCCAGCGCGAGACGCTCCTGCAGAGCGGTCAGGTCACGATGATCTTCGCTACCTACTCGATCACCGACGACCGCAAGCAAAAGGTGTCGTTCGCCGGGCCCTACTTCGTCGCCGGCCAGGATCTCCTGGTCAAGGCCGACAATGCCGATATCACCGGTCCCGACTCGCTCAACGGAAAGAAGCTCTGCTCGGTCACCGGGTCGACGTCGGCGAAGAAGGTCAAGGACAGCTTCGCGAAGGGAGTCCAGCTGCAGGAGTACGACACCTACTCCAAGTGTGTCGAGGCCCTCAATGGCGGCACCATCGACGCCGTGACGACCGACGACGTGATCCTGGCCGGCTTCGCGGCGCAGGACCAATACAAGGGCAAGCTGAAGGTCGTGGGGAAGCCCTTCTCGGAGGAGAAGTACGGCGTCGGTATCAAGAAGGGCGACACCGAGCTGTGCGGCAAGATCAATACCGCCATCGAGAAGATGATCTCCGACGGCGCCTGGCAGAAAGCGCTCGACGACACCGTTGGGGCGTCCGGCTTCAAGCCCGACGCCAGCACGAACCCGCCCAAGCCTGACGCGTGTTCCTGACGGGATAACTGAGGGAGGTGCCCGACCCAGTGCCGTGCACCTCCTTCCCACCGGAGTAGGCCAGAGAGGGAACATGGACGCCTTACGCACACTCCTCAGCGAGTACAACGTCTTCGCCGCATTTTGGATGACGATCAAGCTGACGGCGGCGGCGGCCGTCGGTTCGCTCATCCTCGGAACGCTCATCGCGGTGTTCAGGGTGTCACCGGTCGGCGTCCTGCGTACCGTCGGCGCGGGCTATGTCACGTTGATCCGCAACACGCCGCTGACGCTCATCGTCTTCTTCTGCGCCTTCGGAATCCTCCAGGTGTTGCAGATCAATCTCGCATCACCGGACTCACCGACGTCGATCATCGATAACAACTTCCGATGGGGGGTGGTCGCGTTGTCGATCTATCACGCCTCCTTCGTGGCCGAGGCCCTGCGCAGTGGCATCAACACGGTGCCCCAGGGACAAGCTGAGGCGGCCCGGGCCATCGGGCTGTCCTTCGGGCCGACCATTTCGACCATCATCCTGCCTCAGGCCTTCCGGGCCGCCATCGCTCCACTCGGGAACACGATCATCGCGCTGACCAAGAACACGACGGTGCTGGCCACCATCGGTGTCGGCGAGGCCGCGTACACCATGCGTGGCATGTTGGAATTCAACGGTTCATTGCTGTTCGCCATCTTCGGCATCATGGCTGCGGGCTTCGTGATCCTCACGCTCCCCCTCGGGTTGTTGACCACCTATCTGTCCCGGCGATTGGCGGTCGTCCGATGACTGCCGGCGCAACCGTTCTCTTCGACGCGCCGGGCCCGCGGGCGCGCACCCAGTACCGCATCGTCGCCGTCGTCTTCGGAATCCTGCTGCTGGGTCTGCTGCTCGTGGCGATCCGCGGGCTGGCCGCCAAGGGGCAGTTCACGGCCGACAAGTGGAGCCCGTTCCTCGACCCGGTGTCGTGGACGGCCTACCTGCTTCCCGGGATCCTCGGCACGCTCCAGGCCGCTGCCATCTCGGTCGTGCTCGCCGTCGTCTTCGGGATTCTGCTCGGCATGGGCCGACTGTCGGAGCTCCGCGTGCTGCGGATCCTCTGCGGTGCCTTCGTCGAGTTCTTCCGGGCCGTTCCGGTACTCATGATGATGTACTTCGCGTACTTCTTCGGTCTGTTCGTCCTGCAGATCTCCTTCGGACTGACGATCTTCGGGGTCGTCGTCGGCCTAACCTTCTACAACTCGTGCGTGATCGCCGAACTGATCCGGTCCGGTGTCGGGTCGCTGGCGCGTGGCCAACGTGAGGCCGGCCTCGCGGTTGGGCTGACGCCGACCCAGACCCTGTTCACGGTGCTGCTCCCCCAGGCCATTGCCGCCATGCTTCCGTCGATCATCAGCCAGCTCGTGGTGATCCTCAAGGATTCGGCTCTGGGATACGCCATCACCTACAACGAGTTGCTGCGGCAGGGACAAAATCTCGGCACCGCCCGTGGCAACCTGATCCCGGCGCTCATCTTCCTGGCCGCGCTCTACATTTTGATCAACTATTCCCTCACCCGGGTGGCCAGCGCAGTCGAGCATCGCCTCCGGGCCGGGAAGCGGGGGATCAAGGCCAACCCGCCCGATCCGCTCGAGACCGAGCCTCCTGCGGCCGCGGTCACGGTCGGCAGCGCTGGAGCCGACGACCTGGGCGACACCGATCGACGCGGTGGCTGAACGCGTTCAGGAGGCCTGATCAACGAGCGGTCTCGGTGGCCCGAGATTCCCGGACCACCGTGACCTTGATCTGACCGGGGTAGGTCAAGTCCTCCTCGATCTGTTTGGCGATGTCGCGCGCGAGCACCTGGGCCTCGATGTCGTCGACCACGTCGGGCGCGACCATCACCCGGATCTCCCGCCCGGCCTGCATCGCGAACACCTTGTCGACGCCCTCGCGCGAACCGGCGATCTCTTCGAGCTTTTCCAGCCGCTGGACGTACGCCTCGATGCTCTCCCGGCGGGCGCCCGGCCGACTGCCGCTGATGGCATCGGCCGCCTGGACGAGGACAGCTTCGACCGTCCGCACCTCAACCTCGTTGTGGTGCGCCTCGATGGCGTGCACGATGTCGGCATTCTCGCCGTACTTGCGGGCCAGGTCGGCGCCGATGATCGCGTGTGACCCTTCGACCTCATGGGTGAGCGCCTTGCCGATGTCGTGCAGGAACGCGGCGCGCTTGCACTGAGCGATGTCGAGCCCGAGCTCCGCCGCCATCAGACCGGCGATATTGGCGCTCTCCACCAGATGCTTGAGCACGTTCTGGCCGTACGAGGTGCGATAGCGGAGCGTTCCGAGCACGGGGATCAGGGCCGGATGGAGATCGGAAATACCTACTTCGGTCATCGCGTCTTCAGCCGCGCGGAGACACTGCGCCTCGATCTGATTCTTGCTCCGCTCGTGCATCTCCTCGATCCGCGCCGGGTGAATGCGACCATCCTTGACCAACTCGGTCAGAGTGATCCGCGCGGTCTCCCGGCGTACCGGATCGAAGCACGACAACAACACCGACTCCGGAGTGTCGTCGATCATCACATTGACTCCCGTGACCTGCTCGAACGCCCGGATGTTGCGGCCCTCGCGCCCGATGATCCGGCCCTTCATGTCATCGCCGGGCAGGTGAACGGCGGCCACCACCGATTCCGACGTCTGTTCGGAAGCGATGCGTTGAATAGCCCCGACCACGATCATCTGAGCGCGGGCATCGGCATCACGGGTCGCCTTCCGCTCGATATCGCGAGCCACCAGGACCGCCTGCCGTTTCGCGTCGTGCTCTACGGCGGCGATCAGCTCGGACTTGGCCTGCTCTGCGGTCAGGCCGGCAATCCGCTCAAGCGTGGCGTGCTGCTCGGTCTCAATCTCAACCAAAGCTTTACGCTGGGCACGCAACTCCTCCCGCGAGTTGTCCACATGCTTGGCCTTCTCCTCGAGACCTCGGAGCTCGGCATCGAGCCGTTCCTCGCGTTCGGAAAGCCGATGCTCGCGCCGCTCTACCTCAGCCCGTTGCTCACGCAACTCGGCGCGCCGCGAACGCGTCTCCTCGTCGGCTTCGGATCGGGCTTTCTGAGCCGAAGCCATCAAGGTCTCAGCGTCGAGTCGGAGGGCCTGCACTACCTCCTGGTCGGGACCGTCCGGCGACGCGACGACAGCAGGCTGCTCGGTGGCGATCGGCCCTGACCTCACCGGTGCGACGACCATGCGCGGTTCCTTGGGCTCAGGCGTTGCACGGACGTCACGAGCGGACAGTGGCACAGGGCCGCGTCCGCGGCGGACGAGCAATACAGCAACCAGGATCACTGCGGCTATCAGCAGGAAAATTCCGGCCAAAATCAAAGTTTGAAAGGCCCCGTTGGGCATGGTGCACTCCTGTCCACGCGCCCTCGCGCGCACTCAAGAGGCAACCGTTGCAAGCACAGATAGATCAACCAGGGCAGATCAAACATTCATCGAGCACCATGAACGGCACTCTCAACAAAGAGCAAGAATTAGCCAAGAATTTTTCAGGTCCGGACGGCAATCACCGGGCTTCACAATTGATTTTCGCGCAAGCGTGCTGGATACCTCTTGGCAGCAGAATATGGCCGCCAATAGATCCGGTCAAGCATGTGTCTGCCTGAGCCACTGGGTGACCGTTTCGGCCGTGCGCACTGGACTTGGCGTGCGCTGAGCCAACCGGTGGACGTCAGTCCAAGACCTCACTCAGCACGCGGGCTGTCGTGGCCTGACCGAAGCCGCGTCGGGCCAACACTCCCGCCAGCCGGCGATATTGCACCTCCCGCGTGAGGTTGCTCATTCCGCGCGCTCGTCGACGCGCCAGATCCAGTGCCGCCACGTACTCAGCGTCGGCATCGATCTCCGAGACCGCATCGTCGATCTCTTCCTTGTCGACCCCCTTGGCTCGCAGTTCCCGGCGAAGTGCGGACGCTGAGAGGTGACGGCGCTGCTGCCTGGACTCGACCCAGTCGGCCGCGAACGCCGCGTCATCGATCAGACCGGCCGCCTGTAGCCGTTCTAGGACCAGCGTCGCCACATGGTCGGGCACCTGCTTGGCGGCCAACGCATTCGCCAACTCGTGTCTGGTCTGGGCCCGGACCGTCAATTTGCGGAGAGCGATGGTGTGGGCCACGCCCACCGCGTCGGCGTCCCGATGAGCGCCGGCGTCGGCGTCGATGACGGTTGAGTCGGCATCATCATGGCTCGCCGTGCCCCGGCCTGCGCGGGGCAACGCCATCTCCCGTGTCTTCGGGAGATCGACGTCCACCCCGTGCGCAGCCAGCCAGCTCTTGGCCTCGTCGACGGAAGTCAAGGTCTAGAACTCCACCTCGCCGGTCACCGGATCGACCCCTGCCGGTAGATCGACCTGTGGCCCGATGCCCATCTTTTCCTTGATCTTCTTTTCCAGCTCGTTGGTGAGATCGGGATTGTTGCGCAGATAACTGCGGGCATTTTCTCGACCCTGCCCGAGCTGGTCGGCGTCGTAGGTGAACCAGGCGCCGGCCTTGCGGATGATTCCGGCCTCCACACCAAGGTCGATCAGGCTGCCTTCCCGACTGATTCCGTGGCCATAAAGAATGTCGAACTCCGCCTGCTTGAATGGCGGCGCCACCTTGTTCTTGACCACCTTTACCCGGGTCCGGTTGCCGACCATTTCCTGGCCGTCCTTGAGCGTCTCGATGCGTCGGACATCGAGCCGGATCGAGGAGTAGAACTTCAAGGCCCGGCCACCGGTGGTGGTTTCCGGCGACCCGAACATCACGCCGATCTTCTCCCGCAACTGATTGATGAAGATGGCGGTGGTGTTCGAATTGCTCAGCGCGCCGGTCATCTTGCGGAGCGCCTGGCTCATCAGTCGCGCCTGGAGCCCGACATGGCTGTCGCCCATTTCGCCCTCGATCTCCGCGCGCGGGGTCAGGGCGGCCACCGAGTCGATCACGATCAGGGACAAGGCGCCGGAGCGGACCAGCATGTCGGCGATCTCCAACGCCTGCTCGCCGTTGTCGGGCTGGCTGACCAGCAACGAGTCGGTATCCACGCCGAGCCGCTCCGCGTACTCCGGATCGAGAGCATGCTCCGCGTCGATGAACGCACAGATGCCGCCACCGGCCTGGGCGTTGGCGATGGCGTGCAAGGCGACCGTGGTCTTGCCGCTGGACTCGGGGCCGTAGATCTCCACGACCCGGCCACGAGGCAGTCCGCCGATGCCGAGCGCAAGATCCAAGGCGATGGAGCCGGTCGGGATCACTTCGAGCGGAACGCGCACCTCATCACCGAGACGCATCACCGATCCTTTGCCGTACTGCTTGTCGATCTGGGCGAGCGCCGACTCCAGCGCCTTTTCACGGTCTGCCGTGGCCATTGGTGATCCTTCCTTTGCCCGGTCGGGCGTGTGTCTGACGTGTGCCGAGAGCCTAAGGACGACCACCGACAATCGTTCACTACTCCGGAAATCTGTGGATACTCGCTCGGAGGACCCGGTGGATAACTTACCGAACAGGTGTTCGAACGGCTATCTCGACACGCCGGGAGATCGCTTCGACGGATTGGCCGGACCTGATCCACGGGCGGACCTGATCGACGGGAGGTCGCCGGTCATCCGTTGGCCTGTCGCGCATAGGCCGCCGGTGAGGTGCCGATGGTCGCGGTGAACGCCCGGGTCAGGTGAGCCTGGTCGGCGAATCCGAGCTCGGTCGCCAGACCGGCCCAGTCGATCCTCTCCGCGGTCGCCGCCCGCGCTGCCGCGTCCTGCAGTCGACATCGCTGAACGACCCATTTCGGACCCGCTCCGACGTATTCGGCGAAGGCTCGCTGCACGCTGCGGATCGACAGGCCGGCCAAGGCAGCGACCTGGGCGACCCGGGTGATGCCCCGATTGCCGGCAATCTCGGTGACCAGATCCGCCAGCAGCAGGGCCAGATCGTCCAGCTCCGGTCGATCGGTGACCAGGAATTCGGCCAGCAGCGCGACCCGGGCGTTGCGATCGGCGGTCGCCTCGACCGCGGTCCGCAGCGAAGCCGTGGACCGGCCGAGGACGTCTTCGATCGGCTGGTGGCGATCAGTGAGCCGCGAGACCGCGAAACCGGCGAACGGCCGGAAGCATCCCGGACGGAAACGGGCGCCGACGGCGTAGCCGGCGCCGTCCAGTTGCCGCACGTAGCGCCGGCGGACCAGTCCCGTGACATCGGATTCGCTGTTGGTGATCGACAGATTCACGGAGGGGTAGGGCAACACCTGGGCCGCGTAGCTCTCCCCCTCGCGGAGGTCCCAGGTGATCGTCCAGAAGTTCTCGATCACGTCGGCCAAATCCGACGGCGGCTGATGGTGGCGATAGTCGAAATGCTCCAGCGCCGTGCTCGGCTGGAGAATGCCCGGCTCGGCGACTCGGCGACTCACCCGCCGAGCGTAATCTGCGCCACGGCACCAAATGTCGCAATCCTTCAAGAAGCCTGGGCGTCAACGCGAGAGACTGGCTGCATGAGCGCCAACACGACAGCAGAAGTATTCGCCGAGGCCTGCCGGACGATCAGCGTGGCGGTAGAGAGCGCCGGTGACGCAGATCTTGCCGGTCCCACTCCGTGCACGGATTTCGATCTCCGCACCTTGCTCACCCACTTCGCCGGAACCACGACGGCCTTGGCCCGTGCGGCCGCGACCGGCGAGCTCGATCCGGAGGATCCCTGGGGCTCGAAGGTGACCCTGACCGAAGACTGGGCGGGCCAACTGGTCGGCAATCTGAATCAGATGTCGGCTGGCTGGACCAAGGCGGACATCTGGTCCGGATCGATCGAGAACAGCCCGATGCCGGCGCGCGCGATCGGTGAGATGGCGCTGATCGAGGTGCTCCTACACGGCTGGGACATCGCCCGGGCCAGCGGCAACGACATCACGGTTTCGGCACCGTTGGCGGCCGAGATGCTCCGGTGCGTCGCCGAAACGGCTGAGCAGGGGCGAGAGTACGAGGCCTACGGACCTGAGGTCGCCGTCGCCAAGGATGCGTCCGACTTCGACAAGGCGCTCGGACTCGCCGGTCGCGACCCGAACTGGAGCCGCTGAGCCCAGCGAGAAGGCCTCAGGAGGGTGCCTGCCAGGTCGCCGGTCGTCAGCGGTCCCGGGCCGGCAGCTCCAGCGCCGACCAGACCGCCCGCCAGATCGTCTTACTGGATTCACCGTCCGCCAGCGCCTCGACGACCGTGCGCTGCCCGAGGTCGGCCAGGCTGAACTCAGTGGCCCAGACCCGGTAATAGCCGGCACCCAGGTGTTCCTGAAGCCGCTGCCACAGCTCCGTTTCCTTCACCACGCGTCATCCCGTCGTCAGCGCACGTCTCGGGCAAGCGCCCCGACGTTGACCGCACAGACACCGTACGCGGCCAGCGGCCGTCGCCGGGCCAGAAACCAGGTCGGTGCTTTTTGTCAGTGCGGCCGGGCAAGATAGTCGATGTGCCGACCGATCCGCTGGAGCTGTTCTCCCCGGCCACCGCAACGTGGTTCCGGGAGGTCTTCGCGCGCCCGACCGCCGCTCAGGCCGGCGCCTGGCAGGCGGTGGCGGACGGTGAGAATGCTCTGGTCATCGCTCCGACCGGCTCCGGCAAGACGCTGGCCGCGTTCCTCTGGGCGCTCGACGATCTGACCCGGTCAGAAGTGCCACCCAACAAGGAACGCTGCCGGGTGCTCTATGTCTCTCCCCTCAAGGCGCTCGCGGTGGACGTCGAACGCAACCTGCGGGCACCACTGGCCGGCATCACCCAGACCGCACTACGGCTGGGCCAGACTCCGCCCAATGTCAGTGTCGGGGTCCGCTCCGGCGACACCTCGGCCGGCGATCGGCGGGCCATCGTGGCCCGGCCACCGGACATCTTGATCACCACTCCGGAATCGCTGTTCTTGATGTTGACGTCAGCGGCCCGCGAGGTGTTGCGCTCGGTCCGCACGGTGATCGTCGACGAAGTGCACGCCTTGGCCGGCACCAAACGAGGCGCCCACCTCGCGGTGTCCTTGGAGCGCTTGGAGGCGCTCACGGCCGAATCGACCGCCGGCGATCTCCCACACCGGCCGATCCAGCGCATCGGGCTGTCGGCCACCGTCCGCCCCCCCGATCGGGTGGCGGCCTTCCTGGGTGGCGGCCATCCGGTTCGCGTCGTGTCCCCACCAGCGGAGAAGTCGTGGGACCTGTCGATCGTGGTCCCGGTCGAGGACATGAGTGACCTGGGCGCGTCAGCGTCCACCCCCGGGCCGAGCACCCTGGATGACGAGCAGGCTCCGCCGCGTACGCCGTCGATCTGGCCGCACGTGGAGAACAAGATCCTCGATCTGATCAGTGAGCACCGCTCGACGATCGTCTTCGTCAATTCGCGACGGTTGGCTGAGCGCCTCACCGCCCATTTGAACGAATTGCACGGCGAGCGGCTGGGCGAGGAGGCAGCCGAGTTCGAGCCGCCCGCTCAGGTGATGGCTCAGTCGGGGGCGTCGACCGGCCGGGACGGCAGCACCGGGCCGGTGATTGCCCGGGCGCACCACGGATCGGTCAGCAAGGAGCAGCGGGCCCAGATCGAGGAAGATCTGAAGTCCGGCCAGTTGCCCTGCGTGGTGGCCACCTCGTCGCTGGAGCTCGGCATTGATATGGGCGCCGTCGACGTGGTCGTGCAGGTCGAGGCGCCCCCTTCGGTGGCCAGCGGTCTGCAGCGGGTCGGACGAGCCGGTCATCAGGTCGGTGCTACGTCCCGCGGGGTCTTCTTCCCGAACCACCGCGGGGATCTCATCGAGTCCGCGGTCGTGGTCGAACGGATGCGCCAGGGGGCCATCGAGGAGGTCACCGAGCTACGCAACCCGCTCGACGTCCTCGCCCAGCAGATCGTCGCGGCCGTCGCCATCGAGGAGACCAAAGCCGACGAGCTGTATGCGTTGGTCCGGCGGGCCAGCAGCTTCCGTGAACTGCCGCACAGCGCGTACGAGGCGGTCCTGGACATGCTCAGCGGGCGGTATCCGTCGGAGGACTTCGCCGAGCTGCGACCGCGGCTGGTGTGGCAGCGTGACACCGGCGTGCTGACGGCCCGACCCGGTGCGCAGCGGCTGGCCGTGACCTCGGGCGGCACGATCCCGGATCGCGGCCTGTTCGGCGTGTTCCTGGTCGGTGAGGGCAACGCTTCAGGTAAGCATGCGCCCGGTCGGCGGGTCGGCGAGCTGGACGAGGAGATGGTCTACGAGACCCGGGTCGGCGACGTCTTCACCCTCGGCACCACGAGTTGGCGCGTCGAGCAGATCACCCACGATCAGGTCCTGGTCTCCCCCGCACCCGGATCGCCCGGCCGATTGCCGTTCTGGAAGGGCGACGCACCCGGACGGCCGCTGGAGCTGGGGCGAGCCTTCGGCGGATTCGTCCGTGAACTGGGCAAGATGCGCCCCGAGCTGGCCACGGCCCGGCTGCGAGACGACGGACTCGACGAATTCGCCGCGCGGAATCTGGTCTCGTATCTTTCCGAACAGCAGGCGGCGACCGGGGCACTGCCCACCGATCAAACGGTGGTCTTCGAGCGGTTCCGCGACGAGCTCGGCGATTGGCGGGTCTGCGTGCACTGCGCGCTCGGCACCGGAGTGCTGACGCCGTGGGCGCTGGCGGTCGAGCATGCCGCCCGCGAACGGTACGGGATGGAAGTTCAGGCGACCGCGACGAACGACGGCATGGTGCTCCGGGTGCCCGACACCGAGTCGGACCCGCCGAGTGCGGAGTTGATCATCTGCGATCCGGAGGAGATCGAGTCGGTGATCACTGACGAGGTGGGTGGATCCGCGCTGTTCGCCTCACGATTCCGGGAGAGTGCCGCCCGGGCTCTGCTCCTCCCCCGGCGGGATCCCAAGTCCCGTTCCCCGCTATGGCAGCAGCGGATGCGCTCCGCGCAGTTGCTCACGGTCGCGGCCCGCTATCCGGAGTTCCCGATCGTTCTGGAAACCATGCGGGAGTGTCTGACCGACGTCTTCGACCTGGACGGGCTGCTCGACGTGCAGCGACAGATCGCGTCGCGGTCCCTGCGGATCGTCGAGGTCGAGACCTCCGAGCCGTCACCCTTCGCTCGATCGTTGTTGTTCGGCTACGTCGGAGCCTTCGTCTACGAGGGCGACGTGCCGCTGGCCGAGAAGCGCGCGGCCGCCCTCTCCCTGGACGCCACCCTCCTGGCCGAGCTGTTGGGCAAGGACGGCCTCAAGCAGCTCCTCGACCCAGAGGTCATCGCCAGCATCGAGGCCGATCTGCAGGGACTCAGCGATGAGCGTCAGGCCGGCACCGTCGAGCAGCTCTTCGACCTGCTCCGCACCGCCGGCCCGTTCGCGCTCTCCGAGCTGACCGCGCGCAGCGCGGCCGGATTCAGCCCGGAGCCCGCCGTCCAGCAGTTGATCATGGACCGCCGGGTGGTCGAGGTGCGGATCGCCGGCGCACCACTGATCGCCGTGGCCGAGGACGTGCCGCGGCTCCGGGACGGCCTCGGCATCCCGGTGCCCCCCGGAGTCGCGGCAAGTTTTATCGAGCCGGCCAGCCACCCGATCGAGGATCTGGTGCTGCGTTGGGCCCGGACGCACGGACCGTTCGTCCCTGCGGCCATCGCCCGACGCTACGGTCTCGGCCGGTCAGTGGTGGATGCAGCCTGTGACGGCCTCGTCGGGCCGGGCACGCTGGTCAGCGGCTCGTTCGTCGACCTGTCCGGCCCGGACGCGGAAGAACGGCGGCAGTTCTGCCACAGCCAGGTGCTGTCGCTGATCAAGCGCCGCACCCTGGCCCGGTTGCGCAAGGAGGTCGAGCCGGTCGAACCGGTCGCGTACGCGCGCTTCCTGGCCGAATGGCAAGGGGTCGACTCGGGCGGCCGAGGTGCTGACGCCGTGCTGGCCGCACTCGAGCAGCTCTCCGGATATCCGATGCCGGCAAGCGCGGTGGAGACGGTGATCCTGCCGGCCCGGATCGAGGGATACACGCCGGCCATGCTCGACGAGCTCACCGCGGCCGGTGAGGTGCGCTGGGTCGGCGATGGGCCGATCGGCGACTCCGACGGCTGGATCCGGTGGTACGTGGCCGATCAGGAGCCGCTCCCGGCTCAGGTCGAGCCGGCGCACTACCGCAGCCAGGAGTTGCTGGCCGCGCTGGGCGGTGGTGGCGGCTATTTCTTCGACTCGTTGTTGCCCAACGGCCTGGCCACGGCCGACCGCGCACAGTATGTCGACGCCCTGTGGGATCTCGTGTGGGCCGGACTGATCGCCGGAGACACGTTCGCACCGGTCCGCGCGCTTACCGGTGGCGGTGCGCATAAGCGCCCAACCAGGCCCAAGGCCCGCACTCATCGGGCCCGGCTGGCCGGTGGTGGTCTTGGTCGCCCGGGACGCGGCCCCCGAATCGCCTCGCCCACGACGGTCGGTCGCTGGTCATTGATCGAGCGCAGTGTGACCTCACCGGCGGAGCGCCTGGCCGCGGAGGTCTTCGCCCAGCTGGACCGCTACGGCGTAGTCACTCGCGGAAGCGTCATGACCGAGAGCTCCGAAGGGGGGTTTGGCGCTGCCTACCGCGCGCTGAGCTCCCTCGAGGAGTCAGGCCAGTGCCGACGCGGCTATTTCATCGAGGGGCTCGGGGCCGCCCAGTTCGCCTTGACCGGAGCCGTCGACCGCCTGCGAGCCCAGCAGCGGGAGCCGGAGAGTCCTCGGGCCATCGTCCTGGCCGCCTGTGACCCGGCCAATCCGTACGGCGCGGCGCTGCCCTGGCCGGAGCGCGAGGGCCACCGGCCTGGTCGGAAGGCGGGCGCCCTGGTCGTTCTCGTCGATGGTGCGCTGACGTTCTACGTTGAGCGGGGGGGCAAGACCTTGCTCTCGTTCACCGAGAATCAGCGGCGGCTCGCGCCCGCGGCCGAGGCACTCGCCCGGGCGGTGCAGCGCGGTCAGCTCGGCAGACTGACCGTCGAGCGGGCTGACGGCGGGCACGTCTTCGGGACGCCCGCGGTGAGTGATGCACTGCAGGGGGCCGGCTTCCGGATGACCCCGCAGGGGCTACGCATGCGTCCCGCGCCGGGACAGTAGCCCGTTGCGCCCTAGACCGAGCGCTCCGCCGGACCGCTGAAGCCGACGCTCAGCGGAGCTCGTCCGCGATGATTTCGGTCAGCACGGTGCGGAACGTCGCATAGCGGCGCGGACCGACCTGCGTCGCCCATTCCTGCTCAAGGGTCGCGAGATGGTCATCGACGGCCCGCATCAGCCGATCCGCGCGAGCGGTCCGGAAGACCCGCCGGACCCGTCGGTCGTGGCGATCGGAGGCCGTCCGCAGGTGCTTGGATGCGACCAACGCCGTCACGAACTGCCCGCAGCCCTGTTTGGTCATCCCGAGTACCTCAGCGAGCTCGGTGATGGTGAGCCCGGTGTCTGGGACGTTCGACAGCAGCCGGAAATGCGATTGGCGCAAACCTTCCCACTCGTACGGATCGAAGGCCGTGCGGATCTTGCCGAACAGCAGACCAGCCAGCACCGCAACATGAATGTCCCCACCGTCCGGCCTGGGCTTGACCCTGATCATAAAGCTACTTTACCATTGGGGCAGTTGGTAAACCAAACTTTACTATCAGGCGAGGAGAAAGGGCCATGACGGTGCAGACGCTGCCCTCCTGGGCCGAGCTCGGGATCTCGGCACCAGACGAGCTGTCCGAGCTTGTGGCTGCGAGCCTCGGCCTCGAGCGGATCGAGGTCTCTGACCTGATCATGGACGAGGTCCCGTACGATTTGATGGCCCTGACCACGCGTGGTCGCTACCGGGTGCACGGCACCGCCACCATCGGCGACCGACAGCTCCCGGTGTCGATCTTCGTCAAGGTGGTGCAGTCCTGGACGCTCACTGAGGTCTTTCAGGCGTTGCCTCTGGAGCTCCGGCAGATCGCATCCGCCGGACTCCCCTGGGAGGTCGAACCGCTGGCCTACCGCTCAACACTCTCGACCGCGCTGCCACCCGGTCTGCGCATGCCGACGGCGTACGCGGTGCGCGACCTCGGCCCGCTGGCCACGGCGATCTGGATGGAGGACATTCCCGTCGTCGAGGCGACCTGGGATCTGCCGCGGTACGCGGCCACTGCCACCCTGCTGGGCCGGTTCGCCAGCCGGACCGCGGTCGCCGACGCCATCTCCTCACTGGCTGACGTAGTGGCCGGCGCGAGCGTCCGGGACTACGTCCACGGTCGGGTCACCCATCAGCTGTTTCCGCTGATCCGCGGTGACGAGGTCTGGCAGCACCCACTGGTCGCCCGTCACTTCGCCGATCTGCAAGACCCTCTCCGCCTGCTGGCCGACCAACTGCCGGACCTCGCCGACGAGCTGACCGAGCTGCCGTCCGGGGTCTGCCACGGCGATGCGTGCACCCGCAACCTGCTGGTGACCCCCACCGGCGAGACCGTGCTGATCGACTTCGGCTTTCTCCGACCCGCCCCGCTCGCCGTCGATCTCGCCCAACTCGCGTTCGGCGGGATTCAACTCGGTGAGCGCGGCTACTCAGACGTTCCCGACCTGTGGGCGAGTTGCCTCGACGGCTATCGCGCCGGAGTCCTGCTCGAAGGGCGGAGTGCATCCGAGACCGACCTCCGGCGGGCGGCGATCTTGGGGGCGGCGATCTTCACCGCCATCTCCGCGATCCCGGTCGAATATCTCGACAGTGCAGCGGACCCGCAGGTCGAGCAGGTGTTCGAAGGACGCGCAACCGTGGCGCGGTTCATTCTGGAGGAATTGCGCCGCTGATCAGGCGGCAGCCTGGGCCATGGCCCGGACCGTGGAGAGCGTAGCGACGTGCTCGTGGGCGATCAGTCGCTCGTGCACCGCCATCTTCTCGCTGACCACATTGAGCACCACCGACAGCGGCAGATCCAGGGCGGAGCAAATCGACGCCAATAACTCGCTCGAGGCCTCTTTCTGGCCCCGTTCTACCTCGGACAGATACCCGAGGCTGACCCGCGCACCCTTCGAAACCTCACGCAAAGTCTTGCCCTGGGCGACCCGCTCCTCGCGCAGCGACTCCCCGATGAGCTCGCGCACCAGCATCGGCCTCGCTGGCGGCTCGGCCAACGACTTCGCCGCAGGTTTGAGTTGCATACGAAGACTCTACCTACCCTCACTGACAACACCAGCGCGTACCACGCTCAAGCTTCTTCGATCAGTTGAACGCCGATCGGACCGACCTTCATTCCCAGGGTTTCCGCCAACAACTCCAGGGCCGACTGCGCCGCCTGCCAGCGGATCGCGGCTCGGTCGCCAACCAAGGCGAGTTCGACGACCCGCGCGGGCGTGCCGGTCGCATGAGCGATGGCCACGAAGACCTGACCGACGGGGTGGCCGTCCTGGGGATCCGGGCCGGCCACGCCGGTGGTGGCGATGGCCCAGGTCGCAGCGCAGCGAGCGGCGACGCCCCGGGCCATTTCCTCGGCGGTGCCTGCTGCGACGGGTCCGACTGCCTCGAGGGTCGACTCGTCGACTCCAGCGAGTTCGGACTTCAGCCGCGTGGCGTAGGTGATCACTCCCCCCAGGTAGCTCCGCGAGGCTCCGGGCACCTCGGTGATCAGCTCACCGAGCAGTCCGCCCGTCAGCGATTCGGCGGTAGCCAGCGTTTCGCCCCGCCGTTCCAATTCGGCCAGCACGCGGACGACGACCGGTTCGATCATCGACCGGCGCGCGCCGTACGCCGCAACCTGACCGCCGCACGGAGGTAGTCGAGCCCGGACACGACGGTGATCAGCAGCGCGGCGTACATGATGATCATCGCGATGAGGTGCGCCCAGGCGGGCAGTGGCAACAGGTACAAGATGACCGCGATCGCCTGGACCACGGTCTTGATCTTGCCGCCGCGACCCGCGGCCATCACCCCGTACCGGAGCATGATGAAACGGAGCAAGGTGATGCCCCACTCGCGGACCAACATGGTGATCGTCACCCACCAGGGCAGTTCGGCGATGATCGACAACCCGATGAACGCCATCCCGGTCAGTGCCTTGTCGGCGATCGGGTCCGCCAGCTTGCCGAAGCGGGTGATGATGTTGTGCTTGCGGGCCAGATAGCCGTCAAGGGTGTCGGTGAGGATGGCCACGGTGAAGACGACTGCGGTGAGCAACCGCCAGCCGGACTGGTCGGGATGAGCGAGCAACATCCAGGCGAACAGCGGGACGAGCAGGATCCGGAACGTGGTCAAGGCGTTCGGTACGTTCAGCGAGCTGGTTTCCGGCTCGGCCATCGGACCGACCGGGTGCTTCTCCGACGGGCTGGCCGCATCAGGATCGACATGTGGTCGTCGCGGCTCGTGGGCGCTCACAGCGCGATCATCTCAGCCACCAGGTCGGCACCGTCGCTCGCCCGAACGACACCGCGCAGCAGATCACCCCGCCGGGCGCTCGCAGAGTTCATGATCATCCGGACCGATCCGTCCACCTCAGGACCCTGATGGGCCGCGCGGCCGATGACGTCATCGGAAACGTCTTCGACCAGCACCTCGACGTGCTCGCCGATCCGGCTTTCGGCTCGCTGATTGATCAGCTCGTCGATCAGGTCGGCCATCCGGTCCCGCCGCTCCTCGACGATCTCGCTGTCGAGCTGTCCGTCGAGCTTCGCCGCCGCGGTGCCGTCCTCGTCGGAATAGCCGAACACGCCGATGGCGTCGAGCTCGGCGGCGATCAGGAAGTCGGCCAGCGTCGCGACGTCGTCCTCGGTCTCACCCGGGAAGCCGACGATGACATTGCTGCGGATCCCCGCCGTCGGGGCGGCTCGACGGATGCTGGCGATCAACGCGAGGAAGGCCTCGGGGTCGCCGAACCGGCGCATCCGGCGGAGCACGGCCGGCGCCGCATGCTGGAATGACAGGTCGAAGTACGGCACGACCTTCGGCACGCCGGTCATCGCCTCGATCAGGCTCGGCCGCATCTCGGCCGGCTGCAGGTAGGACACCCGGATCCAGTCCAGGCCGTCGACCCCGGACAAGTCGGCCAGCAGACTCTCGAGCGCCCGGATGTCACCGAGATCCTTGCCGTACGACGAGGAGTTCTCGCTGACCAGGAAGACCTCGCGGACACCCTGGTCGACCAACCACCGGGTCTCGGCCAGCACGTCGGCCGGGGTGCGCGACACGTACGCGCCCCGGAAGGCCGGGATGGCGCAGAACGTGCAGCGCCGGTCACAACCGGAGGCGATCTTCAACGGCGCCGAGGGGCCGCCGTCCAGCCGTCGGCGGAAAGTCCGTGGACCGCTGGCCGGCCCCGACCCGGCCGGCTCACCGACGGATCCATGGCCCGGGATAACGGTCGCAGCGGCAGCCTGTTGACGGGCGACGGGTGCCAAGGGGAGCAGGGTCCGTCGATCGCGCGGGACGTGAGCCTGATGCCGTTCGCCGGCCAGGATGGCCTGCAGCCGCCCGGCGATGTCGGTGTAGTCGTCGAAGCCCAGCACGGCATCGGCCTCGGGCATCGACTCGGCCAGTTCGTGGCCGTAGCGCTCGGCCAGGCAGCCCACCGCGACCACGGCCTGCGGTCGCCCGTCAGTCTTCAGCTCAGCGGCCGCCAGGAGGGTGTCGACCGAGTCCTTCTTGGCCGCTTCGACAAACCCGCAGGTGTTCACCATGACCGCGTCGGCGTCCTCGGGCTCGTCGACGAGCCGGAAACCACCGTTCTCCAGCCGGGCGGCCAGCTCCTCGGAATCGACCTCGTTACGGGCGCAGCCCAGCGTCACGAGGTGGACCGAAAGCAGGTCGGTGGGCGGTGAGGACATCGAAGACACAGGCATAGCCGTCCAAGTATGACCCGAATGTTGGGCGGGTCCGTCTGCTCGCGCCCACCACGTACCCCGACGTTTCTCCGCACACGGTCCGATCTGGGGCCGGTTTCGGCCGAATCCGGCCACTTATACGACCGTGTGCGGAGAAACGCACCCATATTGGTACGCGGCGGTCAGGCGGCGCGGCCCAGTTCGCGCAACACCCGGGACTTGATCGCGGCCTCGCTCTCCTGCACGCCGACGGAGCGCAGCAACAGCATCGCGGTGCCGGGCGTGGTGGCCAGCAGGCCGAGCAGGAGGTGCTCGGTCCCGATGGAGCGGTGATGCTCGGCCAGTGCCACCTGAAGCGCCGCTTCCAGCGAACTCTTGGCCTCGGCGTTGAACGGGATGTGGCCGGCGCCGCCGACGATCCGGTGACCGAATAGGCCCTTCCGCTGGCGGCGCGTCCGATCGAGCGCGCCCGGTCCGAAGGCGATCTCAGCCTGCCGGCGTACCTCGTCGAGATCGATCCCGAGCGTCCTGAGCGCATCGGCGTCCGGAGATCCCTGGTGCTCGACGGACCTGATCAGCCGACGGCGGTCGACGCCGAGCTGGTCCAGGACGCGCCCGGCGACCTGTTGGTCATCCTCGACGGCGCCCAACAGCACGTGGCCGGCGCCGATCTCGGGGTGCCCGAACGTCCGGGCGTACTCCTGGGCCGAGACCACGGCGTTCCGGGCCGCATCGGTGAAGCGTTCGAACATCAAGACCTCTCTTCGCTCGCCGGCCGGTGCCCGGCATGTTTCTTGTGGACGGCCTGCTTCGAGACGCCCAGCACCGATGCGATGTCGGCCCAGGACCAGCCTTGGCTCCGGGCACTCTCGACCTGAAGGTCCTCGAGTTGCTCGACCAGTCGGCGGAGCGCTGCCACAGCGCGCAGCCCGGTACGCGGGTCCTGGCTGGTGCCGTCGCTCATCGCCTCGGTCGCGGAAACCATCTTGTCAGCTTAGGTTGACGTTCCCGCAACGTCAACTAATGTTGCCAAACCTGGTGGCGCCGATATGAGCAGCGTCGCCCGGATGACACGATCGAGGAGCGATGTCACTCACCGACCTGATACCCCAATCCCCTGATCCGGACACGATCTTCGAAACGTTCACGGATTGGACGACCGATCGCGGGCTCGCGCTCTACCCCGCGCAGAGCGAGGCGCTGATCGAATTGGTCTCCGGGGCGAACGTGATCTTGTCGACCCCAACCGGGTCGGGCAAGAGCCTGGTGGCGACCGGCGCCCAGTTCAACGCCCTCGCGTACGCGATGACCGGGCCCGGCGGTCGGACCTTCTACACCGCGCCGATCAAGGCCCTGGTGTCGGAGAAGTTCTTTGCCGCGGTGGAGATCTTCGGCACCGATCACGTCGGCATGATGACCGGCGACGCGAGCGTCAACCCCGGGGCCAAGATCATCTGCTGCACGGCGGAGATCCTGGCCAACATCGCGTTGCGTGAGGGGTCGGACGCCGACATCGACTGCGTGATCATGGACGAGTTCCATTTCTACGCCGATCCCGAACGGGGCTGGGCCTGGCAGGTGCCGCTGCTCGAACTCCCGCGCGCCCAGTTCCTGCTGATGTCGGCAACGCTCGGCGACGTGACGCGGTTCGAGAGCGACCTGCGCCGGCGGACCGGTCGATCGACCGCAGTGGTGAGCACGGCCGAGCGACCGGTCCCGTTGCACTACGAGTACGTCACCACCGGGCTGCACGAGACGATCGAGGAACGGCTGGCCACCCACCAGGCGCCGATCTACGTGGTGCACTTCAGCCGGGCGGCCG
This sequence comes from uncultured Actinomycetota bacterium, assembly GCA_963731295.1. Classification (GTDB taxonomy): domain Bacteria; phylum Actinomycetota; class Actinomycetes; order Propionibacteriales; family Propionibacteriaceae; genus Microlunatus. Next base: position 159,161 of record CAVSUP010000001.1, on the reverse strand, counting down.
CCATCGAGCAGGCCCAGGCCCTCAACAGCCTGCGGGTCTGCACCCGGGAGGAGAAGGACCAGATCGCCGATCTGATCGGCGGCTTCCGCTTCACCGCCGGCTTCGGCAAGACCCTGTCCCGGCTGGTGCGCAACGGCATCGGGGTGCACCACGCCGGCATGCTGCCCAAATACCGGCGGCTCGTCGAGCTTCTCGCCCAGGCCGGTCTGCTCAAGATCATCTGCGGCACCGACACCCTGGGCGTCGGGATCAACGTGCCGATCCGCACGGTGCTCCTCACCTCGCTGAGCAAGTACGACGGGGTCCGGCCGCGCCTCCTCACTGCTCGCGAGTTCCATCAGATCGGCGGACGGGCGGGCCGCGCCGGCTTCGACGCCGCCGGGACGGTGATCGTCCAGGCGCCCGACCATGTGGTCGCGAACGCGAAGGCCCTGGCCAAGGTGGGCGATGATCCCAAGAAGCGAAGGAAGGTCGTCCGCAAGAAGCCGCCAGAAGGCACCGTCGGTTACGGCGAGCCCACATACGAGCGACTGATCTCGGCCGACCCGGAGCCGCTGGAGTCCTCCTTCGCCGTCAGCCACTCGATGCTGCTGAACGTGATCACCCGACCCGGCGATTGCTCGGTCGCCATGCGCCGGTTGCTGACCGAGAACGACGAGTCGGCCGCCCGCCGACGGAGTCATGTCCACCGCGCGCTGTCGATCTATCGCGGGCTGCTCAGCTCGGGGGTGGTCGAGCAGTTGGCCGAGCCGGACGGGCTCGGACGGACCGCTCGGGTAACAGTCGACCTGCAGCCCGAATTCGCCCTGAACCAGCCGCTGTCGCCCTTCGCCCTGGCGGCCCTGGATCTCCTCGACCGCGAAGCCGAGGACTATGCGCTCCAGGTGGTCTCGGTCATCGAGGCGACCCTCGAAGATCCGCGCCCGGTGTTGCACGCCCAGCGCTCGAAGGCCCGCGGCGAGGCGGTCGAGGCGATGAAGCGCGAGGGCCTGGAATACGAAGAACGGATGGAACTTCTCGAGGACGTCACCTACCCGAAGCCCCTGGTCGACCTCCTGGACGTCGGCTACCGCGCGTTCGCCAAGACTCACCCGTGGGTTCTCGATCATGAGCTTGCCCCGAAGTCGGTGGCCCGCGATCTCTTCGAACGGTCGATGACCTTCACCGAGTACGTGAGCTTCTACACCCTCGCGCGAGCCGAGGGCATCGTCTTGCGCTATCTCGCGGACGCGTACAAGGCCTTGCGGCAAACCGTTCCTGAGGATGCCCGGACCGAGCCGCTCGTCGATCTGATCGCCTGGCTGGGCGAGCTCGTCCGTCAGGTCGACTCGAGCCTGCTCGAGGAGTGGGAACGGTTGCGCAATCCTGACGCCGCCGAGCCGGCCGAGGTCGCTTCGGCCCTCGACGACAAGACGCCACCAGTGACCGCGAACCCGCGGGCCTTCCGGGTGCTGGTCCGCAACGCGTTGTTCCGCCGGGTGGAGCTGGCCGCCCGTCGCCGCTGGTACGACCTCGGCGAACTCGATCATGAGCAGGGGTGGACCACAGAAGCCTGGAGCGACGCGATGGCGCCGTACTTTGCCGAGCACACAGCGATCCAGACGGGCGCGAACGCGCGCGGTCCGGCGTTGTTGATCATCGACGAACGCCCGGCCGAGCGGCGCTGGTCCGTCCGCCAGATCCTCGACGACCCGGCCGGTGATCATGACTGGGCGATCACCGCCGAGATCGACCTCGCGCGGAGCGACGCCGAAGGCGTCGCCATCGTGTCGATCACCGACGTCGCCCAGCTCGGCTCCTGACGCGCTTCGGCTCCGAGCCGGCGGAGGGGCAAGATCAACACGCCGCCGGAGGTCGCGCCCCGGCCAGCTCAGAGCGGCTCCTGAGCGCGGTCACGCGGGAACTGCGGAGCGCCGAAGCTCGACGGTGAACGGCGACGCGTCGCTCGACCGATCGCCTGCTGCGGCGGCCGTGACCTCATCCACCGCGACCGCCGATGCTCCGAACAGTCCGTCGTGCGTCCTGACCTCCACCCTCAGCTGACCGCTGCTGACCTTGTCGCCCGGCACCCGGAAGTCAGTCGCCACGCGCAAGTGCTGCTGGCAGTTGGCACACCCTTCGATGTTCCACCGGCTCAGCACCGCCTCGTGGCCGACCATCTCCTTCCGACCGGCGATCTCGGCGTAGACCGCGATCACGAAGGAGCCCCGGATCTTGGCCCGATCCAGTGCGCCCACATGGAGCGTCTGGACGTCGCCGGTCGAATCCGCGACCGAGATCGGGCGGCGGTGGGCATATTCATCGAGCGAGCCCGGGCCGTAGGTGTAACCCAGCTGGGCCTCGATGTCGACACAGTCCTGAGCGGTGAACAGCGCGCCCGTGTCCTTGGCGAACGGCTCCAGGGGCGTGTCCATGCTGATCGGCGCGTCGGGATCGGCGCCGGCCGGAGGTTGGTTCCCGGCGTTAGCGCTCGTCACGTAGACCGCGCCCGGATCAGCCGGATCGATGGTGAACGCGGTCGTGGCCCCGTTGCGTTGCTGCCAGGTCCAGAAGACATAGTCGATGAAGCAGTGGTGGAAGTAGAAGATCGGATCAAGACCGGCCGTGTCGTTCTCCCCCATGTCTCCGTTCGCGCCCGGGACCGCCGAACGATCCTCGACGTTAGGAAGGTCAAACCCCCCGACCGCCAGATGGATGCTGTTGTGCGGGCTCTCCAGGGCAACGATCAGGTCGGTCGGATGGGCGTTGTTCCACGCGCCCATCGACGTGGTGTTGGAGAACAGGGTGTAGTTCGGCGCGTCCAGGCACTTGATGAACTTGTCGGCGACGTTGCCCTGCGGTCTCCCGTCGCCGAAATCCAGCGAGACGTTGAGCCAGTTGACCACGTTGCCGTTGAGCATCCCCACATTCTTTGCAGGGTTGGGAAATAGGGCGTTGTGGGCGGCGGTCTCCTGCTGGCTTTCGGGTGTCCCGACGAGACCCGACAACGGATAGCGCACGGTCTCGTACCCCGCGGCTTTGCTGTAGAGCGAGTCGTCTTGGGTGTCATCGACGATCGAAGCCGGAAACACGAACGACCGCAGCGGATTGGGAATCGTCTCGCCGTCGAGGACGAACGTCTCGTCGGTGAGCGCGCTCGGGATCCCGGCTGTCCGCGAGGCTGGGCTGGTCTCGTCCCAGAAGGGCAGCATGACGTCCTGACAGCCCGGAACGCTCTGCAGAGCTTTCTCCACGGTGAACAGGTACGCGCGGTGCCAGGTCGGGAACAGGACCGTGCCGTGCTGGCAGTAGCCACCCCACCAGGCTGAGTTGGTCGCACCCTCTCCACGGAACGGCTCGCCGTGGAAGCCACCTAGGACGAAGAACGACTGTGGATCGGTCGGTGGCCGTTCCTTCATCCCTTTCCACGCCCTGACCAGCGCTTCCAGTTCCGCGGTGTCGCCACGGTCGTAGTCGGCCTGGAGGTCAGTGAGGGAACGACGAACTCGGGTCGCGGTAGCGCCCATGATTAAGACTCCTCGAGGAACGGGCATCGGCTGGGTGTATTCGGCCGACCACCGAGCTCAGAATCGAGATCGGCAGCCGGCTCCAGTGGCCCATCGCCCCCGCCGAGTGAATCCACCAGGCATCTGCTGCGGATCCTACGCCCACCGCCTGCGGATCAGCCGAGGCGGAGGTTCTCGATCACATCGTCGAGTTCGTCGGGCTTGACCAGCACCTCACGCGGCTTGGAGCCTTCGGACGGACCGACGACCCCACGGGTCTCCAGGATGTCCATCAGCCGGCCGGCCTTGGCGAACCCGACCCGCAACTTGCGTTGCAGCATCGAGGTCGAGCCGAGTTGCAGATTGACCACCAGATTCGCGGCCTCCAAGACCAGGTCCAGGTCGTCGCCGATGTCCTCGGCGACCTTGGTCGAGGCCTCCGGTGCGACCGTGACGTCCTCGCGATAGGTCGGCTTCAGCTGTCCTGACACGTGCGCCACCACGGTCCGGACCTCGGCCTCGGTCACCCAGGCACCCTGGATTCGGATCGGCTTGCTCGATCCCATCGGCAGGAACAGACCATCGCCCTGACCGACGAGCTTTTCGGCCCCGGGCTGGTCAAGAATCACCCGCGAGTCCGTCATCGAGGAGGTCGCGAAGGCCAGCCGGCTCGGCACGTTCGCCTTGATCAAACCGGTGACGACGTCGGTGCTCGGTCGCTGGGTCGCCAGCACCAGGTGGATGCCGGCGGCCCGGGCGAGCTGGGTGATCCGCACGATGCAGTCCTCGACGTCGCGCGGCGCGACCATCATCAGGTCGGCGAGCTCGTCCACGATGACCAACAGGTACGGGTAGGGCGTCAGTTCACGTTCGCTGCCCTCCAGGGGCTTCACCGACCCGGCGCGGACCGCCTTGTTGAAGTCGTCGATGTGCCGGAAGCCGAAGGCCGCCAGATCGTCGTAGCGCATGTCCATCTCGCGGACGACCCACTGCAGCGCCTCGGCCGCCTTCTTGGCGTTGGTGATGATCGGCGTGACCAGGTGCGGAACACCCTCGTACGCGGTGAGCTCGACCCGCTTGGGGTCGACCATCAACAGCCGTACCTCGTCCGGCGTTGATCGCATCAGGATCGAGGTGATCATGGAATTCACGAAGCTCGACTTGCCGGAACCGGTCGCGCCGGCGACCAGCAGGTGCGGGGTCTTCGCGAGGTTCGCGACCACGAAGCCGCCCTCGACGTCCTTGCCCAGACCGACCGTCATCGGGTGATGATCATTGCGCGCCTTGGTCGAGCGCAGCACATCGCCGAGTGAGACCACTTCCTTGTCGGTGTTGGGGATCTCGATGCCGATCGCCGACTTCCCCGGGATGGGCGACAGGATCCGCACGTCAGCGCTGGCCACCGCGTACGCGATGTTCTTGCTCAGTGCGGTGACCTTCTCCACCTTCACCGCCGGACCGAGCTCGACCTCGTAGCGGGTGACCGTCGGGCCGCGGCTGTAGCCGGTGACCTGCGCGTCGATCTCGAACTGCCGCAGGACCTCGGTCAGCTGGTACACCACGGCATCGCTGGCCGCGGTGCGCGCCTTGTGCACGCTGCCTTCCTTCAGGGCCGCGGCATCGGGCAGCGTGTACTGCACGTCCCCCGACAGTTGCAACTGCTCGACGCGTTGGGGGATTGCCCCGGGCATCGGCAGGAGGTCGGCACTGTGCGGCGGAGCTTCGAGATCCTCGCCGTGCACCTTCACGCCCTTGGGCAAGCCGGCCCTCACCTTCGGACCAGCCTCCGGTGCGGTCGGACCTCGCTCTCCCCCGGCAAGATCATCAATGACCAGTGGCCCGTCGACCGCGTCCGCCGAGGGACCGGCCGCCAGTGACTTCCGGCTCCGCCGTTTGGGCTTGTCCCCCACCACCGGCGTGTCGTAGGCCTCATCCACGCCGAACTCGAGCTCGGGCACCACCTCACCCTCGATGATCACCGGGCGACGGGTCACGAGCTGGCGCGCGGCGCGTACCCGCTCGGGGATCTGATGGATCGGGATCCCTACCACCACAAGGATTCCGAAGATCAGCAGCAAGATCAGCAGCGGCACGGCCACGTAGACCGACAACAGATCGGCGAGCAGGCTGGAGGAGATGTAGCCGAGGATCCCGCCGGCTTCGCGCAACTGATCCGAGTGATCGGTCCGCGGCAGCCCGCGCGAGATGTTGATCAAGCCGAGCAGGCCGAGCAGAACCGCGCCCCAACCGACCACCTGGCGACCACCGGGTCCGTTGCGGTCCGGGTGCCGAAGCGTCCGCCAGGCCATCAGGACCAGGAGGACCGGCGCCACGTAACCCAGGGTGCCGATGACGCTGGAGACCCCGATCCGGATGTAGTGCCCCAGAGCACCGGGCAGGCCCCACCAGAATTCGGCCCCCACCACGATCGCGCAGCCCAGCAGGAACAGCCCGAAGCCGTCGCGGCGCAGCGCCGGATCCACGTCGCGGGCGCCAGTGCCGATCTTGCGGGCACCGCGGCCGACGGCGTGCGCCAGCCCGGACCAGACGGTGACGATCGCGTGACCGATCACCGCGAACGCGGACCGCTGAGGTTTGCGGGCGGCCGACTTCCGGGTCGGTTTGCGGGCGGGCGCCCGGCGCGATCCTCCGGAGCGGGACCGGGGGGCCGGCGAGCGCGCCGGTACGGCGCGCGAAGATGAGCTCTTGGTGCTTCCGGCTGACCGCGGTTTCGTACCCTGGCTCGCGCCAGCGTGGTTACGAGGCCGCGGCGGGGAAGACGCGCGGGTCGCCATGGCAGTGAGGCTACGCGATCGGCGGTCCCGCGAGCCGGGTCACACGCCGGGCGCCGGGCGCGGTTTATCCGCAGCGTGCCGCAGGGCCCACAGATGATCGGTCGGCCCGATCCCGGTGCCGAGGGCGAAGCCGCCGGCGATCGCGCCGGTCACGTACCGTTTGGCCGCCTCCATGGCGTCCGGCACGGAGTGGCCCCGGGCCAGTTCGCTCGTCAGCGCCGAGGCCAGCGTGCAGCCCGTGCCGTGGGTGTGCCGGTTGTCGTCACGCGGCGCGGCATACCGGAATTCCACGCCCGTACGCCCGACGAGCAGGTCGACCGCCGGACCCTCGGCGTGTCCGCCCTTGATCAGCACCCAGTCCGGGCCGTACGCCAACAACGCCTCAGCCAGCACTCGGGCCGGTGCCCGGTCGTCGAGCTCGGCCAGTCGTCGGGCCTCGTCCAGGTTCGGGGTGATCACGGTGGCCAGGCTGAACAGCGACCGGCGCATCGCCTGCACCGCATCTTCGTCGCTCAGCGGGTCGCCGTGCTTGCTGACGCAGACCGGGTCGATGACCACCGGGACCGCCGGATCGAGCGTGGCCAACAGATCGGCCACGCAGCCGACCATCTCCCCGGTGCCGAGCATGCCCGTCTTCACCGCATCGACCCCGATGTCGGAGAGCACGCTGCGGAACTGCTCACGGACCGCCTCGAGCGGCAACGGCCAGATGCCCTGCACGCCCAGTGAATTCTGCGCGGTGATCGCGGTGATCACGCTCATCCCGTGCACGCCGTGCGCCAGCATGGTCTTGAGGTCGGCTTGGATCCCGGCGCCGCCACCGGAATCCGAGCCGGCGATCGTCAGCACTCGGGCGGGCCGCTTCATCGTCGGTTACGGAAGTGGTCGTAGCCAGCCGGCGCCTCCCACACGGCCCCGTCGACCAGCACCGGAGCGTCCGGATCCCCGGCCACCCGCACCGTGCCGATCGCAGTCCACCCCGGTGGCACCGATCCGGCATCGGGAAAGGTGGCCGCGAGGGCGTGGTCCTCCCCCCCGGTCAAGATCATCGCGTAGGGATCCTTGCCGGTGGCCACGGCCACCACCCGCAGCGGCTCGCCCACCTCCAGCGCATCCAGCCGCAGATCGATGCTGACGCCCGAGGCCCGCGCGACATGGCCGAGATCGGCCAGCAGCCCGTCGGAAACGTCGATCATCGCCGTGGCCCCGGCTCGGGCGGCGATCAACCCGGCGCCGTAGTCGACCCTGGGGACCCGCTGCACCTCGACGACCGCGCGAGGGGATCGGAAGCCGCGACTGAGCACGGCGAGGCCGGCGGACGCCCAGCCGAGCAGCCCGTGCACGGCGACGACGTCGCCGACCCTGGCCCCGGATCGGAGCACCGGCCGCGCCCCCGCCAGCCCGCCGACCACGGTCACGGCGATCGTGATGTCCCGCGCCCGGGTGATGTCGCCGCCGAGCAGGCTGACCCCGGCCGCCGCACACTCGGTTCGGAGCCCCTGGGCGAAGTCCAGCACCCAACCGACCGACAGATCATCGGGAGCCGAGAAGCCGACGAGGATGCCGGTCGCCCGGGCGCCCATGGCCTCGATGTCCGACACGTTGACCGCAACGGCCTTCCGCCCGACGTCGACGGCCTCGGACCAGTCCCGACGAAAGTGCACCCCTTCGACGAGGACGTCGAGCGAGCTGACCAACTCACCGTCCACCTCGATCACCGCGGCGTCGTCGCCCGGGCCGACCCGGACCTCAGGACCCAGCGTGAGGTCGGTCGTGATCGCGGCGATGAGGCTGAACTCGCCGAATTCGGCCAGGGTCAAGCTGCGGTCGAGGTTCATCGATGCCTCTCTCGTGGCCAGGTGAGCGGACGGGCGACCGACGCTGTAGCGTGACGCACATCGGCGAGCGTACGCGGACTTTCCCGGCCCTGATCGGGCGTTTCTCCCGTCGAGAATGCGTCCTTCTCACCGCAAGTCCATGGAGGTTCACCGATGGTCGTACAGGCGTACATCTTGGTCCAGACCAATGTCGGCAAGGCTGCCGAGGTCGCACTTGCCATCGGGGCCATCAACGGCGTCACGCTGGCCGAAGATGTCACCGGTCCGTACGACGTCATCGTCCGCGCCGAGGCGTCCAGCGTTGACGAGCTCGGCCAACTGGTGGTGGCCCGCGTACAGACCGTACCGGGTATCACGCGCACGGTGACCTGCCCCGTGGTCCACATCTAGTAGCCACGCTGAGTCCCACGCGTCGCACCCGGAGCTGGTCGAAGGGCGAGCAGTCGTCGGCATGAAGTGTTGCGGACGCGCCTCCGGTCTGGCCGTCGTCACCCTATTGACGCTCTCCGGCTGCTCGGTCGCCGTGCCCGAGCCGACTCCGGACCGCACCGCACAACCGATCTGCACGGCGCTGATCGTTGAGCTGCCCAAGACCGTGCTGGACCAGTCGCGTCGCCGGGTGACTCCGGGGGTGTACGGCGCGGCCTGGGGGCGACCGGCGATCACCCTGCGCTGCGGCGTCGCCAAACCGCCGGGTCTGACCCCGGCCAGCGAGTGCACCGAGGTCAACGGAGTCGGCTGGTACGCCGAACCGGCCACGGGGGGCACGCTGTTCACCACCATCGGGCGGCCGGCCTTCGTCGAGCTCGCAGTGCCCAGCCGGTACGCCCCGGAAGTCAATGCGCTGGTCGACGTCGCGGCCGCCGTGGCCGCCGTCGACCCGGTCCAGACGCCCTGCGCCTGACGTCGCCAGCGCCGTCGTCAGCGCAATCCGACCGGACGATCAAGGGCCAGCGTGATCAACCGATCGATCAACTCCGGATAGGGCACCCCGCTGGCTGCCCACATCCGCGGGAACATCGAATGGGGCGTGAAGCCCGGCATCGTATTGATTTCGTTGATCACCACCCGATGGTCGTGGGTGAGGAACATGTCAACCCGGGCCAGACCCTCGCAGCCCAGGGCCTCGAACGCGCGCACGGCGAGCTCCTTGACCTGCTGGGCCAGGTCCGGTTCGACCTCGGCCGGCACGTGCAACGTCACCTGTTCCTCCGGCAGGTACTTGGCCTCGAAGTCGTAGAAGCCCGACTTGGTCTGCACGCGGATCTCGGCGAGCTCGCTGGCCTGCGGCATCCCGCCGCCCAGATTGGCGAGTACGCCGCATTCGAGTTCCCGCGCACCCACGAACCCCTGCTCGACGATCACTTTCGGATCGTGCTGATGGGCGAACGCGATGGCGGCCTCGAGGTCCTCAGGCACATCCACCTTCGTGATGCCCATGCTGGAGCCCGCGCGGGCCGGCTTCACGAAGACCGGAAAGGTCAGCGCCGACACCGCGTCCAGACAGGACACCTTGTCGCGAGCCCATTCCGCGGGGGTGATCGAGACGAACGGTCCTACCGGCAGTCCGCTCGCCGACAGCACCAGCTTCATGAACAGCTTGTCCATGCCGACGGCGCTGGCCAGCACGCCGGCCCCGACGTAGCGAATGCCCATCATCTCGAACAGACCTTGAATCGTGCCGTCCTCGCCGAACGGACCGTGCAGCAAGGCGATGGCCACGTCGACCGGACCGAGCTGGGACAGCACCGATCCTTCGCCGGACGGGCGGCGAACCGCGAGCTCGCTGCCGAGACTGCCTCGGAGCAGCATCGCGTCGGCCGCGTCCTCGCTGAGCTCGGGCAGCTGCCCGGCCTTGACCTGCAGCGTGGCAATCTCAGTGGGATCGACGAGCACCCAACGCCCGCTCCGGGTGATCCCGATGCCGAGCACCTCGTACCGTTCGAGGTCGAGTGCGCCGACGACCCCGGCCGCAGTCAGGCAGGAGACTCCGTGCTCACTGCTGGTGCCGCCGAAGACCACCGCGACCCGCCTTCGCGGGGGGTTCTCTGTCACCATCCAGACCTTAGTGGTTGCGCCTTCCGGGCGTGGCCACCAGCGGGGTCAAGGTTGGCGGGCCAGCATGACGCGCAAGACTCTGACCCATGACGACGCCCCCGCCGGATCACCGACGTCCGGAGACCCTCGCTGTGACGGCCGGCCGACCGGAACGGGTGATCGACGCACCGCTCAACCAGCCCGTGGTCTTCGCCTCGACCTATGTCGGCAGCCACGACACCACTGATGGCTCGCTGGGCTACGGCCGAGCCGGCAACCCGACCTGGGCGGCCCTGGAGGAAGCGATCGGCGTCCTGGAGGGCGGCCGGGCTTTGACCTTCGCGTCCGGGATGGCTGCCGCGTACGCCGTCTTGGAGATCACCCCACCGAACGCGGTGGTTGTCGTGCCGGGCAACTGCTATCTCGGGGTCTGGGCGGCGATCGATGAGCGAGCCGAGCGCCACGGCTGGACGGTGCGTCGGGTGAACGTTGCCGACACCGCGGAGGTGCTGACGGCGGCCGCAGACGCCGACCTGGTCTGGATGGAGTCACCGACCAACCCGATGATCGAGGTCGCCGACCTCCCGGCGATCGGTGCGGGACTGCCGGAGCGGACCCGGCTCGTGGTCGACAACACGTTCGCCACGCCCCTCTTGCAGCGACCGCTCGAATCGGGCGCCGACATCGTGCTGCACTCGGGTACGAAGTTGATCGCCGGGCATTCCGATGTCCTGCTCGGGGCGTTGGTCACCCGGCCCGACGATGACCAGACGTTTTCCGCACTGGCCGGCGTGCGCAACATCGTCGGGGCGGCGCCCGGCCCGATGGAGGCCTACCTGGCGCTGCGGGGTTTGCGCACGCTCCCGCTCAGGCTGGCCGCGGCTCAGGCGAGCGCCCAGGTGTTGGCCGAACGGCTGTCGGCCCATCCACGGATCCGCGCGGTGCGCTATCCCGGGCTGCCCGGTGACCCCGGGCACCAAGTGGCCCATCGGGTGCTGGGTGGGTTCGGGTCGCTGATTTCCATCGAGCTCGACGATGCCCCGGCCGCCGACGCCATGATCGACCGGTGCGAGTTGTGGGTCTTCACCACCAGCCTCGGTGGTGTGGAGTCCACCCTCGAACGCCGTCGGCGCTGGCCGGGCGAACTCGCGAACGTGCCCGAAGGCCTGATCCGGTTATCGGTCGGCATCGAGCACGTCGAAGACCTGTGGAGCGATCTCCTCCACGCCCTCGACGCGTGACTTCACGCGCCCTGACCTGAGCCCGGCCGAAGGGCAAGATCAACGAAACAGGGAGCCACCCATCACGCGCCCCGAGCCTGTCGAAGGGCAAGCTTCCACCTCATCCACCAGAGTCCGGCGTTTCCGCGCCCTGAGCCCGTCGAAGGGCAAGCTTCCACCTCACCACGCGCCCTCAGCCTGTCGATGGGCAAGATCAACAAACCCCAGGAGCCCGCGCTTCGACAAGCTCAGCGAACGAAAGCCCCCTCACCGCGAAACAGGAGCCACCCAGCACGCGCCCTGAGCCTGTCGAAGGCCAAGCTTCCACCTCACCACGCGCCCTCAGCCTGTCGAAGGGCAAGATCAACAAACCCCAGGAGCCCGCGCTTCGACAAGCTCAGCGAACGAAAGCCCCCACCCCTCGAAACGGGAGCCATCCATCACGCGCCCTGAGCCTGTCGAAGGGCAAGATCAACAAACCCCAGGAGCCCGCGCTTCGACAAGCTCAGCGAACGAAAGCTGTCACCACTCAGAAACGAGGGGCCACCGTGGGCGGTCAGCGGCGGAACTCTTCGTCGTCGTTGGTGAACTTCGATTCGTCGATGATGCCGACCTTGGCGACCTTCACCTTGCGATGGCCGGACTTGCCGCTGATCTTCACCTTCCGGTACGACACGTTGTTGCTGGTCGAGGACTCGTGGAGCTTCTTCACCGGATTGGCCCGGACCTCGATGTAGTAGGTGCCGTTCTTCAGCCCCTTCAGATCGAACGACTGGCCGGGCAACGACTGAAAGTAGGTGTCGCCAGACCCAACCTCGAGCACCTCGCGGACGGCGATCGATTCGTGACCACCGCATGCGGTGTGCAGATCAGTGTTGTACGGCTTCCAGTTCGCACCCGGGACGGTGTAGTCGATCGCGTCGGTGTTGGCCAGGCAGAACGCTTCCTTCTGGCTGCGGACGACGAGCTTCTTGTGCTTGTCCATCAGCCGGTAGGTGGCGAAGTCGGTGAAGTGCCAGTGGTCATGGCCGTCACGCGCATCCCATTCCATGGTGCCGACCGGCGAATAGCCCACCTGCTTGCCTTTGGCGTCGAAGAAGTACTGGTAGGCGTCCATCCGGTCTTCGTTGTCGAGTTGCCGGAAGCCGTCCACCACCAGGCTCGACGGTCCCGCGTTCCAAACCGTGGCGGCGAAGTTCAGATACCGGCCACGAACGACGCCGATGCCCCAGGCCGGCAAGGAGCGCAGGTCAGGCAACGGTCCGGATGGTGCCTTGCTGGCTCGGCCCACCGGGCGGTTCCTGGCCGGTGCCAGCGGGGTCGCGGCCTTCGAAGCGGTGGTGTTACCGGAAGCGGCGACCTTCGCGCGTACCGCGTTCTCGTCGCCTTCCTCGAATTTGACCACCTTGACCTTGACGGTGGCCACGCCGTCGGCCGCGCTGATCCCCAGCACCGAGCGGAACTTCGGAGCGATCTCGAGCTTGGCCGTGTACTCGGAACCGACCGTCAGCTTGAGCTTGCTGTAGCCAACAGCCGGCGTCGCATAGCCGGCTTGCAGCCCCCAGACCGACCCGAGCGTGTACGGGTTGCCCGAACAGTAGCCGGGATACGGCGAAGTTGCCGGTGCATCCGGGCGACGGCGGACCTGGGCGTACCCGTTGTTCGGGCAGAAGTTCTGCGCTGTGCGGTTGACGACCTTTCCATCCTTGTCGGTCACCGTCATCACGAAGAACTTCCGCAGCCCCGCGAATTCCTCGCTTACCGAACCGGTCGGCAATACCTGGTCCGGACCGCTCCGGGCCAGCACCGCGGTCAGCTTCTGGGCATAGCTCGTCCGGTAGGAGCGGATCTCGAAGGGTTTCGAGCCCGCCACGGCCCAGACCCCTAGGTCAAGGTAGGTCGAGCTCCCCTCGTTGAAGGCCGTAGCGGTCGACTGCGCGCGTTCCAGCTTCAACAACGGAAGCTTCGCGGCCGCATCGGCGGCCCCTCCCCCGCCCATCAGGGCTCCACTCAGCAACATGGTGCATCCGGCAGAGGCGGCAACAAGCCGGCGGCGGATCCGGGTGCGGTGCGGATTGAGCGTTGGTCGTGGCATGGATGCCCCCCATCTGCCGCACCTCGCCGGCGCGTGCATAGACAGCGCCCTCAGTGGCGCTCATTGAGTAGAGCGCCCGGCGACCCCTTCGCGCCGACACTTTTGTGACTGATGTCGAAGAGAGATCCCGAGGAGGGCGATCCGATACGCATCAATAACGTTCTGGTTTCGCCGACCTCGACATCAGAGCCGTGATCATCTCGGCCGGTGTGAGCTCGCCCGCAACCACGGCGGCCACGTTCTCCACGATCGGCATCTCGATCTGGTGCCGGGCCGCCAGCTCGGTGATCGAGACGCAGGATTTGACCCCCTCGGCCACCTGACGGGTCGACGCGGTGATCTCGGCGACCGTGCGGCCCTTGCCCAGCTCCTCACCGAACGTGCGGTTACGCGACAGTGGCGACGAGCACGTCGCGACGAGGTCGCCGAGACCCGCCAGGCCGGAGAAGGTGTACGGGTGTGCGCCGAGCGCTTCTCCGAGCCGGCTGATCTCGGCCAGGCCTCGGGTGATCACCGAGGCCGTGGCGTTGGCCCCGAGCCCGAGCCCGACCGCCATCCCGACGGCAAGGGCGATGACATTCTTCGTCGCGCCGCCGAGCTCGCAGCCGATGACATCGGTGTTGGTGTACGCGCGGAATCGGGCCGTGTGGCAGGCAACCTGCAACGCCGACGCCGTGTCGCCGGACACGCTGGCCACCACGCTGGCCGAAGGCTGGCGCTCCGCGATCTCGCGCGCCAGGTTCGGACCGGTCACCACCGCGATCCGGCGGTCGGCGATCCCACCGGCCTCGGCGATCACCTGACTCATCCGGAGTCCCGTGCCCACCTCCACGCCCTTGGCCAGGCTGACCACGATCGCTGACTCCGGGATCCGCCAGAGGGCGAGATTGCTCCGCAATGACTGGGACGGCACGGCCAGCACCACGAAGTCAGCGCCCTCGACGGCCTGGTCCGGATCGCTGACCGCTCTCAGGGTCTTCGGCAGGTCGATGCTCGGGAAGTAGTCGGGATTGCGATGCTCGGAGTTGATCTTGGCGGCCAGTTCCGGGCGTCGGGCCCACAGCGTCACCTCGTTACCGGCATCGCAGACCACCATGGCGAACGCCGTCCCCCACGAGCCTGACCCCATGACCGCCACCTTGCTCATCGGCGATCGTCCTCCGGCGTGGACCGCGGATCGTAGCGGGTGGCCGGCGGCGCACTCTCCCGCAGTTCCGCCACGAGGCTGGTGACCGCGTCCATCATCCGAGCGGTCGCCTCTTTCAAGATGGCCGCCGTGACCGGCGGCTCGCGAAGATCATCGAGCGGGACCGGATCACCGATGATCATCTGGAAGGTCTTGCGAGGCAGGAGTCTGGGAAAGTGCAGGCGTTTGCCGTGCATCACATCCTGGGCACCCCATTGGCCGATTGGGACGACCGGGCAGCCGGTCTGGAGGGCGATCCGGGCGGCACCGGTCTTACCCTCCATCGGCCACAGATCGGGATCTCCGGTGATCGTCCCTTCGGGATAGATGACCACGGCACGACCGGCCGTAATCGCCTGGGTCACGGCAAGAAGAGCATCGGCCGAGCGCGCCGACTGCCGCTCGACCGGAAGCTGCCCGCAGGCCTTCAAGATCGCGCCGATCACCGGCAGCTTGAACACGGACGCTTTGCCGAGAAACCGAGGCCAGCGTCCGGAAAAGGCGATGAATTGCCCGAGCGACAGCGGATCGACATTCGAGATGTGATTCGACACGATGATCAGTCCGCCGGTCGGCGGAAGTTTCTCCTGATGCCGCCAGTCCCGCTTCGTCAGCGGCCGAATGATTCCGTGAAGCAGTCTGACGACCAGAGCAATCGTCTCGCTTCCCGATTCGTGATTCGCCTCGGACAACGGACGGAGCACCGTCGCATCGCGACTGGCAGGCGTCCTCGCCATCGGCACCTCGCCTTTTCACTAAAGCTCACGTCACTGAAGCTGATGTCCCTGAAGCTAATGTCCCTGAAGCTAATGTCCCTGGAGCGAATGACCCAAGCCAAGGTCACCGGAGCTCCTGCATGGCGGGAGGTCTCGTCCCACTCGGCGTGGCTACACCTTACGGGACCGGGCCGCCAGCCCTGGGTGAACGCTCCGTGACAACATCGCCGAGTGATCGAGTCGGCGACGAAACCCCACCGGATCGGTGCCGTAGTCGCCCTCAAGGGCTTCGAACATGCGAAGTCCCGGCTGACGGTGACTTCGGCGCTTCGTCGGCGACTGGCCTGGACGATGGCCATCGACACGTTACGCGCGCTGTCAGCGGTGGCCTCCGAAGTCCTTGTGGTCAGTGATCAACCGGGGCTGGATGCCCGATTCCGCCGGGTCGGACTGGACGTGGCGATCCTGGCCGACGGTTCCCGGACCGGCATGAATACGGCCCTCGATCTCGGAGCGAAAGCTCTTTCCAAGCGGGGATTCGGCACGGTGCTGGCCTGCGTCGGCGACCTTCCCGCCCTGCGCACCGCGTCGGTTCAGCGGATCCTGGAGGCCGCCCAGGCCTCTCCGGCCGAGCGCAGTTTCGTCAGCGACGCCTCAGGGGTGGGCACCACGATGCTGATCGCTCGCGGCGTTGCTCTGGAACCGCATTTTCAAGGCCGCTCCGCTGCCGCCCATCACCAGTCGGGTGCGGTCAACCTGGCGGGTGCGTCGTTGCCTTCGGTGCCGGACGCGCAGCGCGACGTCGACACCGAGGTCGACCTTCAAGCGGCCTTCTGGCTCGGCTTGGGCTCGGCGACCAGCGCCTTGGTCGATCATGAAACGGGTCGGCTCGGCCAACATCAGGTGATCACCACAACGCAGTGGCGGAGTCCGGACGGCGCGCCGCTCGCGATCACGTCGGCTGGATACCGGATCGCGTTGCCCGATGCGTTGCTCGCCGACGGGCTGCGTCAACTGCGGTCCGGGCAACGCCTGCATGCAGCCATCGGCGACGACGGAGAGCTGTTGTCGGCCTGGCTCACCTGAGCTGTTCGAGCGCTCGAGAAGAGCCCGCCTCCGATCAAAACCGGGCTCTTGACGCGTGATCAGCTCAGCGCTTGGCTGCAGTCTTTTGTCCGACAGTCTTCTTCGCAGCGGTCTTCTTGGCGCTCGAAGCAGCCTTCGCCGCCGGAGCCTTCGCCACGGCCTTCTTGGCTACCGTCTTCTTGGCCACCGGAGTCTTGGCCGCCACTTTCTTGGCTGGGGTCTTAGCTGGAGCCTTGGTCGCCGAGGCCTTCGCCGCCGTTTTCGCGGGAGCGACCTTGGCCGCCGTAGCCGTCCGGCTGGCCGGTGTCGCCTTGGCCACAGCGGCCTTCTTCGTCGCCTTCGGCACCTTCTTGGCCCCCGAGACGTACGCCTTGAGGTCGGTGCCGGCCCGGAAGCGCGGCACCGCTGTGGCCTTGGCCCGCTTGCGCTCGCCGGTACGCGGATTGCGCACCATCCGCGCCGAGCGATGCACCTTCTCGAACACACCGAATCCGGTGATCGAGACTTTCTCCCCAGCTGCGGTCTTGTACGTGATGGTTTCCACCACCGCGTTGAGCGCCTTGGCCGCTTCGGTCTTACTGCCGTCGTAGTGGGCCGACAGGGCCTCAATCAGTTCAGCCTTGTTCACGGCTTCCCTTCGCTTCGCGATTTTCCAAGCCTGCTGGGATCTTGGACAGCCGTCATCGGCTGCATCGACAACGGTAGGGAAGATCGGCCGGGCAGACAATCAACTTCACTACATATTTTGGTTGTGTCGTTGGAAAGTTGGGTCGGTCTGGACGATCAACCCGCAGATTCGACCTTGACGGGCAGGGTTTTCGGCTTGAACGACGGTCGTCGAGACTCGAAAGAATCAATCGCGTCCACGTGTCGCAACGTGAGACCAATGTCATCGAGGCCTTCCAACAACCGCCAACGCGTGTACGCGTCGATCTCGAAATCGGTCTGGAATCCCTCGGCGGTGATCTGTTGGTCGCGCAGATCGACGGTGATCGGCGCGGCCGGATGCTCCTCGACGAAGTCCCATAGCTCTTCGATGATCTTCTGATCGACGCCCGCCACCAACAGGCCCGCCTTGCCGGAGTTGCCGCGAAAGATGTCGCCGAAGCGCGAGCCGATGACCACCTTGAACCCGTAGTTCTGCAGGGCCCAGACTGCATGCTCGCGCGAGGAGCCGGTGCCGAAGTCCGGACCGGGGATCAAGATCGTTGCGTCCGCGTACTGCGGCTGGTTGAGCACGAAGGCTGGATCGTTGCGCCACGCAGCGAACAGCCCGTCCTCGAAACCGGTTTTGGTGACCCGCTTCAGGTAAACGGCCGGAATGATCTGGTCGGTGTCGACATTGCTGCGTCGCAAGGGAAGCGCGGTGCCGGTGTGGGTGCTGAACTTGTCCATCTCGGTGATCTCCTCACAGATCCGCGGGTGAGCTGAGCTTGCCGGTGACCGCCGTGGCCGCCGCGACCAGCGGCGACACGAGGTGGGTCCGGCCGCCTTTTCCTTGCCGACCTTCGAAGTTGCGGTTCGACGTCGAGGCGGCGCGCTCCCCCGGCTTCAACTGGTCCGGATTCATGCCGAGGCACATCGAGCAGCCAGCGGCCCGCCATTCGGCACCGGCCTCCTTGAAGACGATGTCCAAACCCTCGGACTCGGCTTGGAGCCGAACCCGTGCCGAGCCTGGGACCACCAGCATGCGCACCGAATCAGCGACGTGGTGACCCTTGATCACCTCCGCAGCCGCGCGGAGATCCTCGATCCGGCCGTTGGTGCACGATCCCAGGAAGACGGTGTCCACACTGATCTCCCGCATCGGCGTACCGGCCTCGAGCGCCATGTATTCCAGGGCTTTAGTGGCGGCCGTGCGATCGGCCTCCTCGGCGAAGGTCTCCGGATCGGGCACCGACGCTCCCAGCGGAACGCCCTGACCGGGATTGGTGCCCCAGGTGACGAACGGCGTCAGTTGGCTCGCGTCAAGATCGACTTCGGCGTCGAAGACCGCGTCCGGATCACTCTTCAGGGTCTCCCAGTACTCCACGGCGGCGTCCCAGTCGGCGCCCTCCGGCGCGTGCGGACGGCCCTTGACGTAGGCGAAGGTGATCGCGTCGGGGGCGATCATGCCCGCCTTCGCACCCCACTCGATGCTCATGTTGCAGATCGTCATCCGGCCCTCCATGGAGAGCGCCTCGATGGCCGATCCGCGGTATTCGACGATGTAGCCCTGGCCGCCGCCAGTGCCGACCTTGGCGATCAACGCCAGCACGATGTCCTTCGCCGTGACGCCCGGCGTGAGTGCGCCGTCCACGTTGACGGCCATGGTCTTCGGCTTGGCCTGCGGCAAGGTCTGGGTGGCAAGCACGTGCTCGACCTCGGAGGTGCCGATGCCGAAGGCGATCGCGCCGAAGGCACCGTGGGTCGAGGTGTGCGAGTCGCCACAGACCACGGTCAGACCGGGCTGGGTCAGGCCCAACTGCGGGCCGATGATGTGGACGATTCCTTGATCAATATCGCCGAGACTGTGAATCCGGACGCCAAATTCTGCGGCGTTGTTCCGGAGGGTGTCGACCTGGGTGCGCGAGACCGGGTCGGCGATCGGCTGATCAATGTTCAGCGTCGGGGTGTTGTGATCCTCGGTCGCGAGCGTCAGCTCGGTCCGGCGCACGGGGCGGCCAGCTTGGCGGAGGCCGTCGAAGGCCTGCGGACTGGTCACCTCGTGCACGAGGTGCAGGTCGATGTACAGCAGATCAGGCTCACCCTCCGCCGTACGGACGACGTGATCGGCCCAGACCTTTTCGCTGAGTGTCTTTCCCATGGTGGATGCTCATTCCTCTTCGGTGACGACGCGCGATCAGCGAGCGTACGAGCAGCACGTACGACCGTGTCGTGACCATGATCTCGTCTCAGCATCTGACTTGCATTCCAACATCCGAGACGGCAGTATCAAGGCATGGACAACTCTAGCGGGGTCGGCGTCCTTGACAAAGCCGCCCTGGTACTCGGCGCACTGGAAACCGGACCGACCACGTTGGCTGGCCTCGTGTCGGCGACCGGGCTCGCGCGACCCACGGCTCATCGGTTGGCCGTCGCGCTCGAACACCACCGGCTGGTGAGCCGGGATCTGCAAGGCCGATTCGTCCTCGGACCGCGGCTCGGCGAGCTGGCCTCGGCCGCCGGCGAGGATCGACTGCTGGCCACCGCCGGACCGGTCCTGGCCCGACTGCGCGACATCACCGGCGAATCGGCCCAGATGTTCCGGCGCCAAGGCGACTTCCGGGTCTGCGTCGCCACCGCCGAGCGGATGTCGGGGCTCCGGGACAGTGTTCCGGTCGGCACTCAGCTGACGATGAGCGCCGGCTCAGCCGCCCAGGTCCTGCTGGCCTGGGAAGAACCGGACCGGATGCAGCGCGGCCTGCGCGGCAGCCGCTATTCAGCCGTCGCCCTGGCCGCCGTACGCCGCCGCGGGTGGGCCCATTCGGTCGGCGAGCGCGAAGCCGGCGTGGCGTCGGTCTCCGCCCCGGTGCGCTCCCCCTCGGGCAAGGTGATCGCGGCGGTCAGTGTCTCCGGGCCCATCGAGCGGCTCTCTAGGCAGCCCGGTCGCTTGCATGCACCCGCGGTGATCGCCGCGGCCGAACGGCTGAGCGAAGTGCTGCGCCGCAACGGTGGCGAATAGCCGAAGCGCCGATAAGGCGTCGGCCCCTTGTCGATAGGTTGATCCGATGGAAGCACCCGCCCTGCACCGCGCGTTCCGCGTTGATCTTGCCGTGCTCCGTTGGCGCGATAGGCGCGCCCGGGCCGCCGGTCGTACGCCGCAGGTCATTCCGTATACGGGCTATGGATCGACGTCCTGGTTGAGAATCCTCGGCCGGGTGGTGCTGGCCGACGAGTCACCGGTCAAAGGGGCTGAGCCGACGGGGGCTCGCGGCTGGCGCAGCTTCACCGTCGTGCCGGTGCAGAATGCCGTCGTCCGAGTCGACATCGGCGACGCACCGTACGAGGTGCACGCCGATGACGGCGGGATCATCGATCAGGTCATCGAGGTCGATCTGGAGCCGGGCTGGCATCGCATCGGCTTGAGCTCGGAAGAGTCCGAGATCAGTTTCGCGTACGTCTACGTGGTCGACCCGCACGCCGAATTCGGCGTGGTGTCAGACATTGACGACACCGTCATGGTGACCGCACTGCCCCGGCCGCTGCTCGCGGCCTGGCATACCTTCGTGGTCAACGAGCACGCGCGGTCGACGACGCCCGGAATGCCGGTGCTCTACGAGCGGTTGACCAGTCATCATCCCGGGTCGCCGGTGATCTACCTGTCGACCGGCGCCTGGAACGTTGCCCCGACCCTGACCCGTTTCCTGTCCAGGAACCTCTATCCCCCTGGCGCCCTGCTGCTGACCGACTGGGGACCGACCGCCGACCGCTGGTTCCGCAGCGGTCAGGAACACAAGCGCAACAACCTGGAGCGCTTGGCCAGCGAGTTCCCGGGCGTCAAATGGTTGCTGGTCGGCGACGACGGCCAGCACGACGAAGCCATCTACAGCAGCTTTCTGAAGCGGCATCCGCACAGCGCGAGCGCGGTCTGCATCCGTCAGCTGACCCCGGGTGAAGCCGTGTTGGCCGGAAGCACCTTACGGGACCATGCGATCTCAGCCGGGTCGCAGGTGCCGTGGCTGTACGCGCCCGACGGGGCCGGGTTGGCGGACGAGTTGGAGCGGATCGGTCTGCTCGCGCCGGCACCGAAGCAGCCGGAGATCGCGCCCTGAGCCCAGGTCCCGACGGCCTCAGTCAGTGATCACGTCCAGATAGTGCCCGTTCCGCGGCGCCGGTTTCAGTTCGACGGTGAAGTGCTCTTCGAGCTGACCCACCAGGCGCTCCGGACGACGGGGATCGAGGCCCGACTCGACGATCGTCCGCGCCACCAGGCCCCGCGTGTGCTTGGCCATGTGGGACACGACCGCGCGTTCGCCGGCCACTTCCCGGAACACCCGTACCGAGACGGTCCGCTCGGCGAGTGCGCCCTCCGGACGCCATGCCGCGGCGTACGTGGAGGAACGGCAGTCGACGATCAACCCACGGCCGGCGGCGGTCGGCAACGCGTGGTTGAGCAGGCTCCGCCATCGGCCGGCGAGCGGCGGATGTCCCGGCAGCGTGACGGCCATCGACAGCCGGTAGGCCGGGATGCGATCGCCCAGCCGGACAGCGCCCCAGAGGGCGGAGACGATCACGATCGACGAGCGCGCCCGGCGGAGCGCCGATCCGTGCAGGGACGCGATGTCGAGTGCGTCGTACAGCACCCCGGCGTAGATCTGGGCCGCCGGAGCCGTCCGGGCCCGATCCAACGCGCCGTCGAGCGCCAATAGATCGGATCGGCTCTCCGGCACGCCCAGGATCGTTGGGCCATCGGTCCGCCTCGCGACCTCACGCAACTCGGCCATCAACGCGGCCCGGAGCCCGTTCAACTCGGGAAACGAGAGCCCGTCGAGATCGACCGGCTTCCCCCGTCGCGGCACCGTCTTTCCCTCCGACGGCGGCAGCAAGATCAACACCCGATGTTGTTAGCACGCCCGACGGCTGATCATCGGCGCGTCCCACCCAGTGCTGACCCTTAGACAAGTTCAGGGCACGAAGAGGGACGGTCGACCCTTCGACAAGCTCAAGGCACGAAAACGGCGGCCCTCAGGGCACGGAAACGGTGACGGGGGTGTTGGCGACGAGCGTGACCTTCTCGGCACCCACGACGATCTCCTCGGTGGACCCGGTCGGCCCGTCGAGGGTGAAGGTCGCTTCGGAGTGGCCGATCGCGACCCCGACGGAACTGCCCCGCCAGCGGAGCCGGAAGCGGATCTCCTGCCAGCCGGCCGGAAGCCAGGGATTGAAGGTCATCTGCTGGTGCCGGACCCGGAAGCCGCCGAAGCCACAGACGAGAATCTGCCAGGTGCCGCCGGCTGAGGCGATGTGCACACCTTCCGCGGTGTTGCCCTGATTGTTGGCCAGATCGACCAGGGCGGAGCGGTAGAAATACTGCAGCGCCCGGGTCGAGTCCCCGACCTCGATGCCCATGATCGCGTGAATCGCCGGACTGAGTGACGACTTGTGCAGCGTACGAGCTTCGTAGTATTCGAAGTTCGCCTTCTTCACCTCGTCGCTGAATTCGTCGGGCAGCACGTGCATCAGCATCACGACGTCCGGCTGCTTGAGCAGCTGGGTCTCTTCGCAGTTGAAGTGGTTGTAGCCCTCGGGATAGCGCGGCATGTCGTTCTGGTCCCAGTCGGTGACCGGCACATCCAGGCGCTCGAAGTACCCGTCGAACTGTTCGAGCACGCCATGAGCGGGATCGAGGTGGTAAACGATCTTTCCTGCGACGTTGCGCCACTGGTCGACCTCATCCGGGTCCAAGGCGATCTTCTCCGCGATCGCGGCGAGGGCGTCCGGCTGCTGCTCGGAGAGGTCCGCGTAGACCTGCGCCGACTGCGTCAGCGCCCACTGGGCCATTCGATTGGTGAAGGCGTTGTTGTCCACGTGGGAGTGGAATTCGTCGGGGCCCATCACCTGCTTGATCGCGTACCGGTCGGTCTCCGGCTCGTACGTCGCCCGATCCACCCAGAATCGGCTGGTCTCGAAGAGGATCTCCGCCCCGAACTCGGTCAGAAAATCACTGTCCCCGCTGGCCTCGATGTAGGTCAGGACGCCGTAGGCGACATCGGCCGACACATGAATTTCCTCGTCGCGGGTCCAGAAGCGGTTGGCCCCGTCGACGGTCCAGATCGGGCACTCCTCGCGGCCGGTGTCGGCTGACTCCCAGGGATAGCGAGCCCCACGTAGGCCGCTCTCCCGCGCCAGCTCACGCGCTGCCTGAAGGGTGTGGTAGCGGTATCTCAGCAGGCTCCGGGCCGTGCTCGGCTGGGTGTAGATGAAAAAGGGCAGCATCAGCACCTCGGTGTCCCAGAAGACGTGCCCGCGGTAGCCCTCGCCGGTCAGCGACTTGGCTCCGATGTTGACCGTGGGGTCGTCGCCGTTCGCGGCAATCAGCAACTGGTAGAGACCGAACCGGACCGCCCGGGTGCCGTCCGCGTCACCCTCGATCGCCACATCGCAGTCGCTCCACATCTGCTCCCACACCTCGCGGCTACGCTCAAGGCAGACGTCAAAGCCTGAGGCGGCGTGAACCCTCAGGTTCTCCAGGCACGAGGCCTGGACATTGGTCACCTGGTCGCGCGAGGTGGCGATGCTGACCAGCTTGTCCAGTCGTACGGTCTGGCCGCTGCCGACCGAGAAGTGCTGCTGCTCGGCGATCTGCTCGTAACTTCGCTCGACCGTCCGGCGATCCGCCGCCTGCGAGGCCCGCAGCACCGCTCCATAGCCCAGGTTGATCTCGGTCTCGATCGTGCGCATTTCGAGATAGATGGCGTCCGACTGCTCGGCCTTGGTCACCTCGACCAAATGCTTGGCCACCGCCCACTTGTCCCACCGCACCTCCGGGGCAAACCTCGTCCCGTCCGGATAGACGGGTAACCGCTCGAGGTTGCGCCGCCGCCCCACTAGCGCGCTCTGCACACTCACCTCGGCATCGTGGTCGAGCGGAGTGACCTCGATGCGCAGCGCACACAACTGACGATCGGCGAAGCTCGCGAACCGAAGGGACTCCAGCTGAGTTCGCCGCCCTTCGGAGTCGGCGAAGACCGTCCGCCGCCAGAGCACACCCTGCCGGAAATCGAGAGTGCGTTCGTGCTCCACCACACGGCACGACTGGACGTCCAGGCGTACGCCGTTCACGGTCACCGCCAACGACAGCCAGTCCGGGGCGTTGACCAGATCGATGACCGGGACCTGATAGCCGTCGTAGACGCCGCTCAGGAAAGTGCCCGACACCTCGCCGACGTGCCCCTCTTCGAGGGTTCCACGCGTGCCGAGACGGCCGTTGCCGACGGTGAAGAGTGTTTCGAAGGTGTTGGCCCGTTCCGGGTCAAATCCGGACTCGGTGACCTGCCACTCGGTGGCGCCCAGCAGGTCGCTCAGGCCGGCCCTGGACAGCGCGGTGAGATCAGGCACTGAACACCTTCCCGTACGCCTCATCCAGCTGCCGATTGGTTTCCGCCAGCGGCAGATAGGCCGCCAGCTCGGTACCGGAGCAACGCTGGGCCCCCATGGCGTTGCCGTAGCGGGCCGCCTGGACGAAATCCTGGGTGACCAGGTACCCGAAGCCCATGCCGGCCGCGAATGAGTCGCCGCAGCCGGTGGTGTCCACCACGTGCTCGACGGTGAGCCGGTCGACGAAATCCTCCCGCATGACGCCGGAGGCGTCGCGGTAGTAGACCGCGCAGCCGCTCTCGTCCAAGGTCACACAGACCGCTTTGACGCCCCGGTCCAGACAGTGCTCAGCGAACCGCGGGAGGTCCTCCATCGCCAGCGGGTTGGCCGTCGTCGTCGTCGGTGAGGCCCCGCTGGGGAACCAGCTGCAACCGGCCTCTTCCAGATTCATCTTCAAGATATCGATGAACGGCAGCCAGGCGTCCCGGTCGATCCACAGCCGGTTCGCCCGACCGCCGCCCTTGGTGAGCGCCACCGCCGGGCCGTGGCCGTCGAGCAAGATGGTGCCGGAACTGTTCTGCTTGAGGTAGCGCAGGGTGTCCTGACTTACCTGGTAGTCCGTGATCGGCACGCAGACGAATGAGTCGGCGTCCAGCACGAACTCGACGTCTTCCGGTCGGATCGGAGCCATGAAGTGGGTCTGCCGCTCCTCGCGGCGGTTCTGGTCCAGATAGTTGAGCTCAACCACGTCTCCGCGATCCAGCTCGGAGCGCACGCCGGTGAGATCGACCTGGCGAAATTGAGACAGCAGCCCCTTGATATTCGCCTCGTCGGACTTACGGACGTGAACCACCGGACAGATCCGGTCGTCCGGTCCGAGGAGCGCCGACAGAGCGGCGACGGTGTACAAGACGCAACCGTACTTCTCCAGCACGTCACCGCGGTGGGTCGTAACTCGATCGAAGGGGATGGGACCGAGCACCGCAATGGTGCGGTTGGCTGTCATTCGTGCTCCTTTGCACAGGGAAACTCACCGAGGACCGCTCTTCGTGCGATCCGGACTACACCCTCTCGTTGCCGTCGACCACCCGAGTCCGGACGGGAAGCTGGCGCAATCGAGCTGACAGCTCCCGCGGCCTGATCTCAGGCGTCTGATCTCAGGCCTCTGATCTCAGGCGTCGCCGGCCTTCACTGAGAGCACCGGCACGTCGGAATCGAGGATGAGCCGCTGGGCGATGCTGCCCAGGACGACCTTGCCAAGCGGGGACCGCTTGCGCACACCCACGACGAGCAGGGTGACGTCAGGGTGGGCCTCGACCACACCCAGTACTTGCTCGACCTCGTCGAGGTCGGACGGGCCGGCTGGCACGACCTCTTCGATCTGCACCTCCTGGTTGATCGCGGAGGTGTCGAGGTCGGACGCGGTGAGATTCACCGCCACCAGCTGGACGCCCAGCCGGAGCGCCTCGACCGCGGCGGCCTCAAGGGCGGCCGAGCCCTCCCTGTTGTCGGTAACTGCGACGCAGATGCTCATGGCCTGGACGATTCCAATCTGGTGTGGGGGGAGTCGGATTCTTGGTGCCACGCCTGGGCGACCCGGTCGAGGGCGTTGTGGTCGAGGCTCATGCCGCCGAAGCTGGCCAGGGTGCTCATCGGCATGTTGCCGATGATGAGGAGCAGTTCGGGATCCATGGTTGGTTGGCCGTTGGCGACCTCGCGCTCGATCAGTTCCCGGCCGACCGGGTCAGCCATCCACTCCTGGAGGGTCGAGTCCCGGCTGAGCGGAACGGCGAGTCTGGGTGCCTCCACGGTGATGCGCTCGGTCAGTGGGAGGTCGCGGGAATTCGGTCCGACGGCGAGAACAAAGTCGCCGGCCTCGACCGCCCAACGGTGTTGCTGGACCGACCAGAACGCGAATGCTCGCTGGTCCAGTTCGATTGTCACGGTGTCCGACGCCCCCGCGGCCAGGAACACTTTGGTGAATCCCTTGAGCTCGCGAAGCGGCCGGACCACTGTCGACTCCACATCCTGCACGTAGACCTGAACCACCTCGGCACCGTCGACGGATCCGGTGTTCGCGACGGTCACGGTGACGGTGACGCCGTAGTCGCCGTCGGCCACCGCGCCCCGGCTGTCCACCCGCAGGTCGGACAGCGCGAAGCTCGTGTAGGACAATCCGAAGCCGAACGGGAACGCAACGTCCTGACCGGCCTTGTCGTAGCCGCGGTAGCCGATGAACATCCCTTCTCCGTAACGCACGACCTGCGAGTCGCCCGGAAAGTTAAGGTAGGACGAGTTGTCCTCCAACCGGTGTGGGACGGTCTCGGCCAGTCGGCCGGATGGGTTGACGACACCGGTGAGCACATCAGCGATTCCGCCACCGGCTGCCTGTCCACCGAGCCACGCCTCGACCAGTGCCTTGGCGTGGGGCGTGATGTCGCCGAGGACCACCGTCGAGCCGTTGACCAGGACCACGACAACGTTCGGGTTGACTGCCGCCACCGCTTTGAGCATGTCGAGCTGGTTGGCCGGTAGATCCATGTGGATCCGGTCGAAGCCCTCGGACTCATCAGCCCCGGGCAGCCCGATGATCACCACCACCGTCTCGGCCGCACCGGCCACCTGCTCGGCCTCCGCCAGCAGCCTCGCGTCGTCGCCGGTCTCACCGATCCCATAGCCAGCCGCGAACCGGACCTCCCCGTAAACTGCGCGCAGCTCTTCCAGGAGTGCGTCGACCCGGGTGGGATTGACCTGGGATGAGCCGGCGCCCTGAAAGCGCGGGGTGCGAGCAAACTCGCCGACGACCGCGATCTTCGCCTCGGCCGGCAGCGGCAGCAGACCGTCGTTCTTCAGCAGCACGATCGACTCGGCGGCGGCCTCCCGAGCCAACGCGTGGTGAGCCTCGGGATCGAACGTCTCGTCGAGCTCCAGCACCGGCATGCCCTTGTCGACCAACTCCAACACCGTGCGGACCCGGGCGTCCAGCACCTCGGGCGCCACCTCTCCGGCCTGCACCGCCGCAACGACCTCCTCCGGGCTTCGTCCCAGGGCCGGCGGCATCTCCAGATCCAGCCCGGCCAGCAGGGCGGGGACGCGGTGATAGACCGCACCCCAGTCCGACACGACCAGTCCTTCGAACCCGAACTCGTCCCGCAGCACGGTCTGCAGCAGCCACGGGTTCTCCGAGGCGGACTGACCGTTCACCTTGTTGTACGAGCACATGATCGTCCACGGTTGCGTGGCCTTGACGACGCGTTCGAAGGCGGGCAGGTAGATCTCCCGCAGGGTCCGCTCGTCGATCTGGGCATCCACCCGCAACCGGTCGGTCTCCTGATTGTTGGCCGCGTAATGCTTCACCGACGTGCCAACTCCGTGCGACTGGATGCCGTCGACAATGCCGACCGCGAGCTCACCAGTCAGATAGGGGTCCTCGGAGAAGTACTCGAAGTTCCGCCCGCACAACGGCGACCGCTTCATGTTGACCCCCGGGCCGAGGATTACCGACAGGTTGCACGCCCGAGCCTCCTGGGCCAGCGCAGCCCCGATCCGGCGTAAGAGCTCCGGATTCCACGCCGACGCGATGGCCGACGCGGTCGGGAAACAGGTCGCCGGCAGCGACCCGCCCAGTCCGACATGGTCACCCTCCCCCGGTTGGGCGCGCAGGCCGTGCGGGCCGTCGGACACCATGATCTTGGGGATGCCGAGGCGCGGCACGGGCACGGTGTACCAGAAGCCGGAACCGCTGGTCAGGGCGGCTTTCTCTTCGACCGTCAGCTCGGCCAGCAACCGGCCGATCTCGAGTGTCGCAGTCACCGGACCCCCTTGATCGGCAGCACGATGAGGGCACCGACCAGGGCGGCGGCGCCGGCAGAGTAGAGCATCACGTCGTAGTTCTGGTTGGTGGCGCTCCCGATGCCCAACAGGGCGGCGCCGATCAGCGGCGCGACGGTCTGCGGGAGGGCGTTCGCCATGTTGAACACGCCCAGATCCTTGCCTGAGTCATCGGGGTTGGGCAGCACGTCGATCACCAACGCGAGGTCCACTCCGACGTAGATGCCGTAGGCCACACCGAGCACCCCCTCCACCACGTAGAACCCGGTCAGCGTCGAGACGTGGGCCAACAGAACGATGCCGACACCGAAGAGCAGAGTCGACCCGGCGACCAGGAACTTCCGTCGGCCGGTCCGGTCGGAGATCTTCCCAGCGATCCACCCGGTGACGACCAGGGCGATCGTATAGATCAGAACGCCGAAGGACACCGCGGCCGGGGCATCGGCTTCTGTCAGACCTAGCTCGTCCTGAAGGTAGAACAGCCGGAACGTGGTGAACATGAACGTGGCCAGCGTGATCAGGAACCGTGACCACCAGGCCAACGCGAAGTCGCTGTGCTTGATCGGGTTGAGCCAGAACGTGGTGATGAACTCGCCAGCCGTCATCGCCGGCGGCTTCACCTTCAGATGCTGGTCGGGCAGGATGAACGCGTACAAGATCATCGCTCCGATCGCCAGGATCGAAGGCCCGACGAAGAGGATCACCAGCTGGTCGGCGAACAGCTGGGCGAGATAGGCGCCACCGAGGATGCCGACGTTCTGGGCGATGCCGAGCAGGGCCGAGACACTGCCGCGCTGGAACTTGGGCACCTGGTCGGAGATCGTCGCGATGAACGGGGCCAGCGTCGCGTTCGCGCCCAGCTGCGCCAGGCACCAACCGGCCGTCACGACCAGAACGGATGTGCCCGTCGCCATCACCACGAAGGCGAGCGTCATCACGATGGTGCCACCGACGATCCACGGACGGCGCCGGCCGAAGCGCGACGTGGTGCGATCCGACAGCCGGCCGAACAACACGTTACCGATGACGGCGAACAACGCGCCGAAGCCGGCTACGGTGGCGAGCGCTGGGGCCTTTTCGGCGTCGGGGACAATCGACTGGACCTTCACCCCGATGCCGATGATCGCAGGGCCGAGGAGGGCGACGAAGAAGACGAACTGAGCGAAGACCAGGCCACCGATGAACTTTGGCCCAACCTCCTTGGTCGGCACCTGGAACCAATGGTGCTCGTGCGGGTCCTTGACGCCCAGCCCGCCTTCCGAGTGGGACGTGAGCGGCCGCTCGTCGTTGGGATTTCCAGGGGTGCTCATAGCTCCTCCTTCGTTGCAGGACCACTGCCGGCTGACGCGAGGCGGTGAAGCGCAGTTAGCGCACAATCAACCAGCACCAGCGGGGAGACGTGAGTGGCGTTGCCCATCGGGAGCGTGGAATCGCGCCTACACTAACCAAGCAATCGGTAGGTTTGCAATGGTTTGCGAGGGGAGGAATCAACGCACCGTGGTCGGCCAAGTGACCGGGCCTCGAGCCGCCCGGGGGGCAGCCGCCCGCGAGCGGGTGGTCCACTCGGCGCTCCGGGCCTACGCCACCAACGGATACTCAGGATCGTCCCTGGCCGGCATCGCCAGTGCCGCCGGCCTCACGACGGCCGGGCTGCTCCACCATTTCCCGAGCAAGGAGGAGTTGCTGATTGCGGTGCTCCAAGAACGCGACCGGTTGGACGGGGAGCGCTTCCACCTTCGTGGCTTCGTCGGGCTGGACGCACTCGACGCCTTGGTCAAGCTGGTCGAGGCCAACGTGTCGACGCCCGGACTGGTCCGCGCCTTCACGGTGCTGATGGGCGAGAGCACCGCGGAGGAGCACCCGGCCGGCCGCTGGTTTCAGGAGCGCTATCCGCGCCGCCGCAACAATCTGGCTGCCGCGCTACGGGCCGGCATCGACAGCGGGCAAATTCGACCCGACACGGACAGCGATGCCCTGGCCGCAGAGATCATCGCCATGATGGACGGCTTGCAGGTCCAGTGGGTGCTCAACCCGGAGACCGTTGACATGGCGCGGATTTTCGCGCACTACATCGGCACCGTCCGTCAAGCTATACAGACCGGTGTCGATCACTCAGAGGGATCCTGACCCGAGACCACGAAGTCAGCCGTCAGGGGTCGGTCACCGGCACTGCGGCCGGCTGTCACCCGGAACGGGCCGGGTTCGGTACGCCAGGCGTGATCAGCGACCGACCAGTGCTGGAATGCGCGCACGCCGATCCTCACGTCAACTTCCCGCACCTCACCGGGACTGGCGGTCACCACCGCGAAGCCGGCCAGCCAGATCGGCGGGCGGCGGATCGACGACGCAGGTCGGGAGAGATAGACCTGCACGACCTCCTTGCCGGGACGGTCTCCGGTGTTGGTCAGAGTCACCCGGACGCTTGTGTCGACCCCGACCACGACAACGGGTGGCGTTTCCAGTTGTTGATAGGTCCAGGTCGTGTACCCCAGCCCATGGCCGAACCAGTACGCCGGGTGCCGGCCGGTCTTGAGCCAAGCCCGGTAGCCGATCTCGAGCCCTTCGTCGTACGACATGACCCCGGCGGTCGGCCGGGTGCAGAGGACTGGGACGTCGGCGTCGTCGGCTCCCCACGTCGTGGCCAGCCGACCGCCGGCCTCGGTCACCCCGAGGAGCACGTCGGCCAGGGCGTGGCCGAATTCCTGCCCTCCGAAGGGAGCCAGCAGGACCGCACTTACCTGGTCTCGCCAGGGCGTGGCGACGGGAGCCCCCGAGATGACGACGACCACCGTGTTCGAGCTCACCTCCCCGACCCGTCGCACCAACTCGTCCTGGCGGCCGGCCAGCGATGTCGTCCTGCGATCTCGGCCTTCGGTTTCCAGCTCCTCATTGGTCCCGACGACGACGACGGTCACGTCAGCTTCCTTCGCGAGCGCGACCGCTCGAGCCAGCTCTTCGTCCGGCTCAGCTTGCGGGGGTCGGAAACCGAGGACGGCTTTGACGAACTCGAGATCGTGCTCAGGTCGATGGCGAAGGACGACGTCCAGCGTCTCGCCGCTCTGAAGGTCGAGATCGACGGCTTGCTGAGGAGGGTCGAGAAAACTGCTGGCAAAGCCGGGCCTCGCCGGACAGAGGATGTCGTCCAGCACCACCTGGCCGGCGAGTTCGAGTCGGCAGTGCCCGACCCCGACGGCGCCGAACCGCCACGTGCCGCTACGGTCGGCACGAATCCGTGCCCTCACCTCGACAGTGACGTCCGCGGGCAACTGGTCACCGAACCAGATGAGCCGGCCGTCCGGGCGGTGCTCGCTTCGCAGCTCTTGGCCTTCGGCGTCGAGATAGCGAACGTGCACTCCCGGTCGTCCGCAGGAGACGCACGTCGCCAGCGCCTGCGGCACTGGCCATAGGCCTTCGCGTATGGGCGCTCCGATCGCCTGGTCAATGCGGACCGCAGGACCAAGCGCGGACTTCAGAGCCTCGACCACGGACACTGAATACTGGGGCACCACCTCACAGGTCCCCCCGCCCTGGACAGGCGTGTCGGCCGCATTGGGACCAAGGACGGCAAGGCGGCGCACCGAGGCCGGATCAATCGGTAATACGCCGGTGTTGCTCGCTAGGACGACGCTGGCCGCCGCCGCCTCCCGCAACAGCGCCGACAGATCATCGCTCGCCGTCCGAGTCGTCATCGGCTGGAGGGTAGGGCTCAACTGGATCTGGTCTCTGGAGGTCAGCGCCCCCACCCGGGCCGCAAGCCGCAGGATGCGCCGGACCTTCTCGCGAATGGTTGCCTTCGGCACCAGGTCCGCAGTGATTGCGGACATGAGCGCGGGTCCCCACGGGCCCTGGGGACCCGGCATGACCAGGGTGAGGTCCCCTCGACCGGAAGCTTCGGTGGCGCGAGCCGCGTACCAGTCGGAAACGACGACACCGTCGAAACCCCATTCCTCCATCAGGGGCCTGGTCAGGAGGGAATTCTCCGTCATGGTCACCCCGTCGACGCTGTTGTAAGCCGCCATCACCACCCAGACGCCCGCTGAGACGACGAGTTGCTCGAACGGGGCCAGGTAGACCTCGCGGAGCGTCTGCTCATCGATCCGCACATCGACGCTGAACCGGTTGGTTTCCGCGTCGTTGGCGACGTAGTGCTTCGCGGTGGCGGCCACACCGTGCCGCTGAAGCGTCGTCACATAGGCAGTCGCCAGACGCCCGACCAGCAGCGGGTCCTCCGCCAGATACTCGAAATGTCGACCGGCCAGCGGCGAGCGTTGGAGGTTCACGGTCGGGGCCAGGACTACGTCGACCCCTTTGCGTTTGGCCTCCGTCGCCACCGCGGCAGCAAGTCGACCGATCAGGTCGGCATCCCACGTCGAGCCCAAGGCGGCGAGCGACGGGAAACAGGCCGACGGATCCCCTGCGCTCCAACCCTCTCCACGAACGCCGGCCGCTCCGTCGGAGAACACCAGCTGCCGGAGCCCAGCCGCGGGCTTCGGGTGGGTACGCCAATACCCGCTTCCCGTGAGCAGATCAACACTGCTCTGGAGGTCGAACGACCGCAGGGCGCTGTCGATGAGTTCTTCCGTTTCGGACGCCTCCACACCACCGACCCTAAGCCTCGACGAGCTTCGCCCGGTCAGCCGTGGTCTTCGGGTCCTGAGCCTGCCGAAGGGCCACCCGCTCATCCGTGCCCTGAGCCTGTCGAAGGGCCGCCCGCTCATCCGCGGTCGAAGGGCCGCCCGTTCTCGTTCCCTGGCCTGTCGAAGGGTGGCCGCCCGCACTCTCGACCGGCGCTGGCGATCTGGTCCCGTTCAGACGGGAGGTCTCGCCGCGATGGTCACGCGCGCAGAATCTTCTCCATGGGCTTTCCCTTGGCAAGCTCGTCGACCAGCTTGTCCAGGTAGCGGATCTTCTGCATAAGGGGATCTTCGATGGTCTCGACGCGTACGCCGCACACCGCGCCGGTGATTGATGAGACGTTCGGATTGAGTCGGGCAGCCGCGAAGAAGTCCTCGAAGGTGGTGTCGTCGGCGAGGTGATGATTCAACTCAGCATCGTCGAAGCCGGTGAGCCAGCCGATGACCTGATCGACCTCGCTCTTCGTGCGCCCCTTCTTCTCCGCCTTGGCCACATAGTGGGGGTAGACCGAGGCGAAGCTGACGGTGAAGATCCTGCTCACATCGCCAGCCTAAGGTGAAGTTCAGCGGTTGACCATCGCCTGCATCGCGGGCGGGTAGCGCTCTCCGACCACGGTGATGGCGTCGGACAGGGCAGTGAGCTGGTCGAGGTCCTCGGCCGACAGCTCGAGTTCGGTAGCCGCCAGGTTCTCGTCGAGACGTTCGAGCCGGCGGGTGCCGGGGATCGGAACGATCCATGGTCGTTGCGCCAGCAACCAGGCGAGGGCAACTTGACCAGGCGTCGCGCCGAGCCGCTCGGCGACCACCTTCACTTCGTCGACGAGATCGAGATTGGCGTTCAGCGCTTCGGGTGTGAATCGGGGCAAGTTGGCGCGGATGTCATTCTCTCCGAAGGTCGAGTCCCGAGTGACCTGGCCCGTGAGCAGGCCGCGACCGAGTGGACTAAAGGGAACAAAACCGATGCCCAGCTCTTCGAGGGTGGACAGCACGGAGGTCTCGGGCTCCCGCCAGAACATGGAGTACTCGCTCTGCAGGGCAGTGACCGGCTGGACGGCGTGGGCCCGGCGAATCGTCGCTGCACCAGCCTCGGACATCCCGAAGTGCCGGACCTTGCCCGCCTCGATGAGTTCCTTGACGGTGCCGGCGACGTCCTCGATCGGCACGTCGGGGTCGACGCGGTGCTGGTAGAGCAGGTCGATCACGTCCGTACGGAGCCGGCGCAGCGAGCCCTCGACCGCAGCCTTGATGGTGTCCGGCCTGCTGCTGACCCCGGTCTGTTTGCCGTCGGCGTCGAAGGCGAAGCCGAATTTGGTGGCGAGCACGATCTGGTCACGGACCGGCTGGAGGGCTTCACCGACCAAGTCCTCGTTGGCGTACGGGCCGTAGACCTCCGCGGTGTCGAACAGGGTCACGCCGCGATCCACCGCCGCCCGAAGGAACTCGATGCTGACGGCCCGGTCGGGCGCCGGGCCGAAACTCTGGCTGAATCCCATACAACCCAGGCCCAGCGCGGACACCTGAAGCGTTCCCCCCAAAGTGCGGACTGCCTTCATTTGCGTTCCTCCTTGCTCACGGTCAGGTCCTCACCATCATGCACTCCCCCCACGGTGGCGGTCATGCCGTCGCCGCCTTGTCGAACACTGGTCGCCAGCCGCAGGGGTAATGGTTGGCCGGGCGCCGAACCTGAATTTCGTCCGGATTCATGACCCGAACAGGCAACGTGTCGGAGTTGTCGTTAAACGCGGGAAATTGTGAGCATCGGCGCTTCCCCGGTGGTTACAGCAGCAATGGGGTGTGCCGGTAGCCGCTCGCCATGGCGATCGAGCCGTTGGATCCAAAATGCCGATCGCCGTCGGAGAGGTCGAACGGCCTGGGGTCGGCAGCAGCATCTGGCGGCGATGCTCGGGTATGAGTCGTGAACCCCCGATGCCCAGCTGGTTTCGTCGCACCCGTCAAGAGGGCGACCAAGGGCACTGTCCGGCGGGCGTTTCCCCTCGCACCCGTCAAAACGGCGACCAGGTGCGCCGCGCTGCGGGCGTTTCCCCTCGCACCCGTCAAAACGGCGACCAGGTGCGCCGCGCTGCGGGCGTTTCCCCTCGCACCCGTCAAAACGGCGACCAGGTGCGCCGCGCTGCGGGCGTTTCCCCTCGCACCCGCCAAGACGCCACCCTCCGCCGGGTCGGGTGACGACTACCTGACCGGTAAAGCCGCACTCCGTGCGACCAATAGGGTAATCGGACTTGCGTCGTACTCCGCGGCATGTGTACTGCTGGCGCGAGACTGCGGTTGGGTATCGCCCCGGCCG
Organism: uncultured Actinomycetota bacterium; assembly: GCA_963731295.1. Classification (GTDB taxonomy): domain Bacteria; phylum Actinomycetota; class Actinomycetes; order Propionibacteriales; family Propionibacteriaceae; genus Microlunatus. The sequence continues at coordinate 123,914 of CAVSUP010000001.1, read as the reverse complement.
GTGCAGGCAAGACGAGCGCGACGCGAGCCCTGGTTCTCGCGTGGACCCAGGAAGGCGGTCGACTCATCTGTCTCGTCCTATCGATGCCCTCGACGGGCGGCGTTCGGCCGGGACGCGACCGCCCGCTGTTAATGAGGAGGCATGTCGACCCGCACGCGAGGCAGTGCGGCGGCTTATCTGGTCTTCTGACACCGTCACCGGCTCGGAGCCGTGGCCGGGCGAAGCGACGATCACCATGTCATCGGGCTCCGAAAGCTGGTCGTTGACGACGAAGTGCTTGGCCATGGCGATCACGTCATGGGGCCTGGATGGCTTTGGTCACCTTCACGCCCAGCACGCCCGATAGATTCGGATCCTCGGAGAAATACTCGAAGTTTCGGCCCGCGATCGGCGTGCGATGCAGACAGACCCCCGGACCCTCCAGCACGTGCTGACCCAGCGTCGCCGTCTCCGAGCCGATGATGTCGCCGTACACACCCGGACCAGCTCAGGGTCGAAACCCGCGGCCAGCCGGTTGGTCATCGGCAGTGAGGTGGCCGGGGGGCTCGGGGTGCCGTCGCCCATCCCGACCCCGACCGGCCCGTTCGTTACCCGAAACCGGGGGATGCCCAACTCCTCGATGCCGCTCACGTGTCGATCGATCTGGATCTGCGCAGCGGCCACCAGCGCCTCAGCTCGGTTACGAGGGGGAGGGTGGTGTCGAACCAGGGTGCCGTCAGGATCATTCTTTCTCAAAGCGTGGGGTGGTCAGAATGCGTGGTTCGGGGTGACGAACTCTTCCGGGTTCTGGTGGTGCGCCTCAAGGTCGGCCAGCTTGCGGGCTTCGGTCTCGTCGCGGATCTGCTTGAACCGTTCGTCGTTCAACGGGTACTTGACGAAGATGATCATGGCGATCAGAGCGGCCAGGGCGGGCAGCAGCCCGATGGTGGCCTTGATCGCGATGATCGCGCTTTCGGGCTGGACCGGGCTGGGGTTTGCCGCACTAGCAGCGATGTAGCCGCCGATCGCGAGCGACCAGGCACCTACGGCACCGCCGATGGACTGGGTCACCTTGCGGGTGAAGGAGAAAAGCGCGTAGGTGGCGCCTTCGCTGCGCTTGCCCGTCTTCCACTCGCCGTACTCGACCGTGTCGGCCTCCAGTCCGAACATCACGGTGTTGATCAAGCTGGCCCCGACGCCCTTGATCGCGAGGGTGAGCAGCACCAGCCAGAACATGTTCGCCGGTGCGAAGAACAGGCCGACACCGCCGACGATGGTGAACAGACCGCAGTACTGGAAGACGTTCTTCTTGCCGAACCGGTCGATGATCTTGGGGATGAACGGGGTGACCAGCAAAGTGATGCCCGTGTTGACCAAGACGATGATGCCGACCAGCCCGATGTTGCCGAGCACGTACTGGGCGTAGAAGGCGGTGGTGCCGCCGACCGCGAACAACCCGATCAGGTAGAAGAAGCTCGATCCGCACAGGTAGGCCAGCGGCTTGTTGGACTTCAGGGTGCCGATGGTCTCCTTGACGCTGATCCGGGGCTGGGTCCTGATCACCCGTTCGCGACAGGCCCAGGCGGTGAACCAGAACGCTGCGGTGCCGACCACGATGAACGCCAAGGTGATCTTGGTAAACACGCCCTGCACGGCGGCCTGATAGGCCAGCAGGTCCTGGGGGCTCTGGATCAGGGCCTTCTGGCCGCGCAGATCGCTGATGTAGTTGCCGACGACGAAGGTCAGGATGACCCCGCCGATGCCGGCTCCGAACGCCCGGGCCGCGACCAGTTTGGCCCGCTCATGCACCGACTGAGTGATGGCAGAGGCCAGCGAGCCGTAGGGGATGTTGACCAGCGAGTAGACCAAACCCAGGATCGCGTACGTGGCGTAGGCGTAGATGATCTTCATCCCGGCGTCGAAGCTGGTCGGCACGTGAAAGACCAGAAAGCTCATGAACAGCAACGGGACCGCGCCGAACATGATGAACGGCCGGAACTTGCCCCAGCGGGTCATCGTCCGGTCGACCAAACGGCCGGCCAGCAGATCGGCGAACGCATCCCACAGACGCACCACCAAGAACATGGTGCCCACCGCGGCGGCCGAGATGCCCGCCACATCGGTGTAGTAGTAGAGCAGGAAGGATGTGCTCAGGCTGAAGGCCAGGTTGAAGCCGAAATCGCCGGCTCCGTAGCCGGCGATCGTCTTGAATGGAAGCCGCTCCAACGATCGGAGTTCCTTCACAGCAGCGGGGTTCGGCATTGATCCTCCTGGAGTTTGAGTTTCTCGGCCGCTCTCGGGCCGGTGATCACAGTGAACGGCCCATTGCCCGATGCGGTCCAAGACTTGCCACCTGTTGCCAGATTGCCGACTCTTGCCGTGGCCGAAGCCGGGAATCACTCCCAGCATGGCAACATCCTCGGCGTCCGGAACTACCGGTCGCCGGGCCATGATCAACACACCAGCCCAGGCAACTGATCAGCACAGTGCCAGCGCCGAGACGATTCGCGCGCAGAGCTCGGTCGGCGGGGCATCAATGTCGATCACTGCTCCGACCTCGTCGGGATCTAGCCTCTCCAAGGTCACGAGCTGGGAGCTGAGCAGCGTGGCCGGCATGAAGTGGCCGATCCGCGACAACAGCCGTTGGCTCAGCTGGGCGACGGTTCCATCGAGATGAACGAACCGGATCCGGGCCTCGGCCCGTCACCACCAATACGGCCTTGGTGGCGGCCCGGCCGTGCGGCCCGCCTGGTTGGGGGTAGTGGTGGTCATGCCAGCCACCGTGCAGTCCGGGTGACCGACCTGACAAGCAGATGGACACTCCAACGGCAACTCTGGGCAATAACTGTCGGTGCCTGGGCCGGGCGTCCACCATGAAGCCCTGTCCGTTACCCCGCCGATTCATCTCGACGCCGATCGTCTGCTCCCGGCCAACCCCGTCGCTGCGGCGGTCGCCCGTCGACTGTCGGCGGCGGTGTCGGAGTTGCCGATCATCTCTCCGCATGTGGGAGATGGCCTCGATGTCGGCCGAGGGAGATCGCACCTCTGGCCATCCTCTCTTCAGCGTGTACGCGGGGCACCCTGGTGGTTCCTCGACGCGCAGAAGGTGATTTCGCCGCTACGCGCCGCCGTCACCGAGGGTCGCCTCGAGGAGGACGAAGCGATCCAGACCGCCGTCGACCTGGTCGCCACCCGTGTCGGAAAAGCCTTCCGGCTATGACCGCACTCGGCACGACTGCGCCGCTGGTCGACGACGACTGAGCGTGCCGGGCTAGCGCGCCGGCGGCCCGGTCGAGGCGCGCAGCACCAGGCGAGCCGGCAACAGCACCGGTTCGGACGCAACGCTGTCGCGGTCCCGCCGGGTGGACAGGTAGGCCACAGCCGTCGATCCGAGGCTGACCAGGGGTGCGGCGATCGTGGTCAGGCCAGGCTCGACCAGACCGGCATCGACGATGTTGTCGAAGCCGATCACGCTCACGTCGGCCGGCACCCGGCGCCCCGCGGCCGTCACGGCCCGCATGAAGCCGATGGCCATCAGGTCGTTGTAGGCGATCACGGCTGTCGTCGGGCGAAGCAGCCACTGCTCGGCCGCTATCGCACCACCCCGGATCGTCGGCAGAAAGGGTCCGAGGCGACGCACCTGGATCAGCAACTCCAGGCCGGCTTCCCTCAACCCGAGCCACCGCGACGCGCTTGCGTACGAGGCCTCGGGGCCGGCCAGGTAACAGATCGACGTGTGCCCCAGTTCGACCAGGTGCTCGGTCGCCTTCTTGATTGCCCGAACGTTGTCGCTGACCACCGAGGCGACTTCGCCGACCGCCCGGTTGAGAACCACGACCGGCCTGCGCTTGGCCAAGGACCGGATCGCCTGATCCGGCAGCCGCGACGAGGCCAGGATGAAGCCGTCGACCGTCGCCTCCATCCTGGTGATCGCCCGCTGCTCACCCTCCGGCGACTCCTGGGACTCGATCATCGCCAGAGTCAGCCCGTGCTGGGACGCCTCCCGCTCCGCTCCACGGATCATTCCGACGAAGACCGGATTGGCGATGTCGGCCACGATCAGGGCCAGCACGCCGGTGCCGCGCGTCGACATCGGCAGCTCAATCCTGTGTGAGCGGTAGCCCAACTCCTCGGCGACCCGGCGGACGTGTTCGGCAGTCTTGAAACTCACCCGGCCTGGTTTTGTCAGCGCGCGGGAAACCGTCGACGGCGCGACTCCTGCGGCCCGCGCCACGTCGTTGATCGTCGGCTCGGACCTTCCGCCGCCCTCCTCCATCTCAGCCTCCCATCGCGAAGCTAGCAGCAACTTCTGGCAAGAACTCGCCCATGCCGCCGGTGGCATGGATCAATGGTGATCACCAAAACCGACCACGATCACCACGACGAAGGAGTGTGTCTCGATCATGTTGCGCCCCCAGGACACCAGCACCCGCGAACGCAAGAACCTCGACGGTCTGTGGGACTTCGTTCTCGATCCCACACGCGTCGGCCGTCGGGAGGACTGGCAGCGCGGGACCTTGTCGGAGCCGCGTGAGATGGCTGTGCCCGCCAGCTACAACGATGTCGGCACGGACGTCGCGATCCGCGATCATGTCGGTCCGGTCTGGTATCAACGCTCGGTGTGGATCCCCGCCGGCTGGACTGATCGTCGGACGGTGCTGCACTTCGAGTCCGCGACCCACCGAGCCACCGTATGGGTCGACGACACAGAGGTAGCTTTCCACGAGGGCGGCTATACCCCGTTCGAAGCCGACATCACGGCGTACGTGACGCCTGGTCACCTGGCCCGGATCACCGTCGAGGTCGACAACACGCTGACCTTCCAGACCATCCCGCCGGGCGTGATCGAGGACACCTCGCACGGCCCGCGCCAGCTCTACTGGCACGACTTCTTCAACTATGCCGGCCTGCACCGCTCGGTCTGGCTCTACGCGACGCATCCCAGCTACCTCGACGACGTCACCGTTGTCACCGGCCTGGACGGTGACACCGGAACTATCGACTACACCATCAGGGCCGTGGCGGATCCCGACACGGCGATTACCGTTATGCTCCGCGACGCGGCGGGTCGGCCGGTCACCCAAGCCGAGGGCGCCAACGGCACCTTGACCGTGCCGCAGGTTCACCGATGGGCTCCGGGGGACGGATATCTGTACGACCTCGAACTCCAGCTGCACAGCGGTGATGAACTTCTCGACAGCTATCACCAGAGCGTCGGCGTCCGCACGGTCCGGATCGATGGCACTCAGTTCCTGATCAACGACGAACCGTTCTACTTCACAGGCTTCGGCAAGCACGAGGACCTGCCGGTGATCGGCAAAGGCCACAACAACGCCCACTTGATCAACGATTTCGAGCTGCTGGAATGGATCGGCGCCAACTCGTTCCGGACCTCGCACTATCCATATTCCGAGGACGTCTTGGACTACGCGGACCGGAGGGGCATCGTGCTGATCGACGAGACTGCAGCCGTGGGGCTGAACATGGGTCTGGGCGGCGGGATCTTCGGCGGCCAGGGCTACCAGACGTATTCGCCGGAGACCGCCAACGACGTCACGCAGGAGGTGCATGCCCAGGCCATCCGCGAACTGATCGCCCGCGACAAGAACCACCCCAGCGTCGTGCTGTGGAGCATCGCCAACGAACCCGAGTCCGAAACAGAAGCCGCCGAGGCCTACTTCCGCCCGCTCTTCGACGTGGCCCGGGCGGCCGACCCGACCCGTCCGGTCAGCTTCGTGAATGTGATGCTGGCACCGCACGGGGCCTGCCGGGTGTCTCAGTTCGCCGATGTGTTGATGTTGAACCGCTACTACGGCTGGTACACCCACACCGGCGATCTCGACGCCGCCGAGGCGGCGTGGGAGGCCGAGCTGCAGGCCTGGGCCGGCGATGGGAAGCCGATCATCATCACGGAGTACGGCGCCGACACCTTGCCCGGGTTGCACTCGGTGCTGCCCAACCAGCCGTGGACCGAGGAGTATCAGATCGCCTACCTCGACATGAATCACCGCGTGTTCGACCGGATCGACGCGGTGGTCGGCGAGCAGGTTTGGAACTTCGCCGATTTCGCCACCAGCTCCGGCATCATGCGGGTGGGTGGCAACAAGAAGGGCGTTTTCACCCGTGACCGGCAGCCCAAGGCCGCCGCCCACGCGCTCCGGCGACGCTGGCGGTCCTGAGCCTTTTCCGCGACCGGGCGAGTCCCAGCGTGGGCTCGCACGTTCAGTGCCCCACGGGTCCGCCATCCGGGATGCCGCGACGTCCCCGGCCTGTGGACGGCGAGGCGTCCGACAGGTCAACGGTGACTCGACTGACCTACGCTGGTGGCCATGACTGCCAGTGCCTCGACCGGCCATGATTTGGCTTGGCCGACCGAGGCCCGGGTCAGGGCGCTGGCGGTCGAGCTGTACGAGTCTGTCGCTGGACTCCCCCTGATCTCAGTTCACAACGGGCTGCCGGCACGTTACTTGGCCGAGGATCTGCCGATCACCGATCCGGTGAGCCTGCTGATCTCGCACGATCAGGGAGTCCAGGCGCTCTTGCGGAGCCACGGCATCGAGACTGAATTCAGCTTGACCGACGGGTGGCGCAGTGAGCATGCGTCTCGTCAGGCATTTGTCCTGGTGTGGACGCACTTGGCGGGTGTCTGGGCGAAGCCATGGATGCAGATCGACGGCGACGAGACCGCGGGACTCGCCGGGCTGCCGCCATTCCGGGAGGGTCAGGATCCCAACACTGTCTACGACAGTCTGGTCGTCCGGCTGGGCGAACACCCGATGTTCCCTCGACGGGTGCTGGCAGCGGCGAACCTCGGTCGGTTTGCCACGAGTGACGACCCGACCGACAACCTGCTGGCCCATGAGGTGCTGGCCGAGGACCCAGACCTATCCGGCCGGGTCGTCCCGACCTTCAGCCCCGATCGCTTCTTCGATGCGGCTCGCCGGGGATGGCGGACGGACGCCGATCTGCTGGCCGAGGTGACAGGCGTCGGGACCGAAGATCTCGAGGGCTTTCTCGAGGCCCTGCAGCAGCGCCGCAGCTACTTCATCAGCCGCGGAGCGCTTTCAACGGAGCACCACAGCAGCGATGTGTCCGTTGCCCGCCTGTCTTCTCAGGAGGTCTCGAAGCTCTACCGACTCGCGAGATCCGGAGACCTATTGCCAACCGAGGCGCTGGCCCTTCAAGGCCACCTCCTGTGGGAAACCGGACGAATGTCGGCCGACGACGGACTGACCATGGGACTGTTCCCACCTGCTGGCTTTGCCTCCCGCGTGACCGCGACGTCCGGGTCTGGCGACAGGGGTGTCGCCGCTCGTATCCGTCCACTGTTAGCCGACTTCGGCGCCACTCCCAACTTTCGACTGCAGCTGTTCACCATCGCCACCGACACGTACGCGACGGAGATCTTGGCGCTGGCCGCACAGCACGCCGCGCTGGCCGCGGTGCCCCCCACTCGATTCGCCGACGATCCCACCGAGCTCCGGGCGGTCCGAGTCGCGGCTGTCACCGCCCAGGGAGTCGCCCGGTCTCTCGGTGTGGTCGACGACATGAGCGGCCCGTTCGTTCTGACAGCGCGTCATCATCTCGGCCGCCGCTTGGACGCCGGCGCGCTGGCGGAACTCGTCGCCGCGGGTCGGCTGACTGCGGAACGCGCGCACACGGAGTTGGCTGACGCCGTCGCACCGGCGGGATCACCCTGAAGGTGCTGAGTGCCGCCAAGAGGCCCGAAATCTGCTTATGGGAGTGTGACGATAAGCATGCACAAGCTGACCGCCGGGTCGGGGTAGGACGATCTGGCCCCGCAGGTGGCGGCGTTGGATTCGACCGAAAAAGAGCACACCGGACTGGTTCTTCGATGACTTGGGGCACGACGAAGGGCTCGTCTTTGTCGACGGCCGCGGTGCCGTGATGAGAGCACAGACATTCCAGCTGCGGCCATGACCGAGGCAGGGACTGAGATCGGGGACCTGGCCTTCATCCCCCCGAACTGTCGTGCCGCAGATGCTGGAGTGATGAGGATCGATCGCCACAGGCACCTCTTCGGGACCGTCTTGATGTTGCCGAGGACCTCGACGCCGCCGTTCGGACTGCGGGTGTGTACGCGAAGTGTACCCACGCTGAAATCCTAGATTTCGCGAGCCCCGTGCTAAACCAGAAAGGTGACGTGACTAGGAGTGATATCGAGTAGCCCCGACGGGATTCGAACCCGCGCTACCGCCTTGAGAGGGCGACGTGCTAGGCCGCTACACAACGGGGCCCCTAGCGTCGGCCAGCGACCTCACGACCGTTGGCCAGACCGCGGAAGCCTACCAATTCCCTCGTTGTACGGCGAATCGGAGCTTCTGCGTCGCTGGGGTACTAGGACTCGAACCTAGACTAACTGAACCAGAATCAGCCGGGCTGCCAATTACCCCATACCCCATCGCGCCGTCCTCTTGGCTTGTCGAGGGCGGCCGTGCCCGCTCGGGGCACGAGGATTGACTTTACTGTAACCAGCGCCTGCGGCTCAAACCGGTTGGCTGGCGGTCGCCGCCAGATCCACCTTGGTCCGCAGTTTGATCAGTCGACTGAACAGGTAGGCCACGATCGCGAACACGGCGAAACCGCCGACGTCGAAGGCTGCGTCGAGCCAACCGATCTCCTTGATCGCCTTGAGGGTGGCGATCGAGGAGGTCGTCCCGGCGATCAGATACGCGCAGACGTTGTTCATCACATGCGCGGCGATCCCGGCCTCCAGGCCGCCAGTCCGCCAGACCAGCAGTGCGGCTAGAAGGCCGAAGGCGAGCCGGTCGACGAACAGTGGCAGATTCTGGGTGCCGTGCAGCAGCGCGAAGACGACCGACGAGACCACGACTCCGAACCACGGAGCACGCACCAGGCTGCCCAGGGCCTGCATCAGATATCCCCGGAAGAAGATCTCCTCGGCCATCGCCTGGATCGGCGAGGTCAGGATGATCACCGGCAGGAAGCCCCAGAATCCTTGCTGCAGCCCGAAGTTCAGGGGCTCGTCCTGCGCGGCGCCGGACAGCAGCAGCATCCCGTTCAGGGTGATCGCGGCAATCGCCAGGCAGCCGAGCAGGTAGCGCCAGCGGATTCGGGGCCCGACCGACGACAGCCAGCGTGGCCGGACCTGATGGACGACGACGCTCAACGCCCAGGCGATCGGGATCAAGGTTGCGATGCCCAGATTGACCGCCAGCATGCCGAGCGGGCGGCGGAACGCGAAGGCGTCGGCGTAATAGTCCCTGTACGGCACCTCGTTCGCCGAGATCGCCCAGAACAGGGTGACCAGCGCCTGGCTGACGACGGCCGTCAGCAGCAGGAACAACGAGAGCCCGAACAGTGCCCCGAGCAACGAGCGCCACCAGACGTAGGACGAACCGCGCAGGATCAGCGGATAGTCGACACCATCAGGGGGCAAGGTGCCCTGGTCGTCGCTCAGCCGTTCGGCCTGCCGGCCCTGGTTGATGTTCTCGCCGCGATTGGGGGCCGGCGGTCGGGAACTGGTCCCCCTCGGCTCGACCGCTCGCGACTGGTCCGCTCGCGACCGGGCGCCCCGCGACGGGGCCGGGCGGGCCGCGGGATGGCCGGACCGCCGGGACCGCTTCTTACTGGCAGCCATCGACGATCAAACGCTCAGACCGGCCCGGGCCGCCGCGATCCGGGCGAGGCTCGACTCGCGACCCAGCAACTCCATCGATTCGAACAGGGGCGGCGAGATCCGGCGGCCGGTGATCGCGGTTCGCACCGGTCCGAAGGCCAGCCGCGGCTTCAACCCCAGGCCGTCGATCAGAGCCGCTCGCAGCGCCGCCTCGATGGCGCCGTGCGCGAAGGTCTCCAGACCCTCGATGGCCTCGTACGCCGCGGTGAGGGTGCGTACGGCGTCGGCCGACAGTCCGGCGGCCGGGTCGATCTCGAGTGACTCGTCGGCGATGAACAAGAATCCGAGCAGGTCCACTGCTTCGGACAACGTGTTCATCCGCTCCTGGACCAGCGGGGTCGCGGCCGCGAGCAGCTCCTGCTCATCGGCCAGCGGCGGATCGCTGACCAGACCCGCGTGAACGAGGAACGGGACCAGAGCCGCGGTGAGCGCCTCGGGGCTCAGCAGTCGGATGTGGGAGGCATTGATGGCCTCGCACTTCTTGGCGTCGAACCGCGCCGGGTTGGCGTTCACCCGGAGGATGTCGAAGGCCTCCACCATCTCGTCGACCCCGAAGATGTCCCGATCCTCGGCAATGGCCCAGCCGAGCAGCGCCAGGTAGTTGAGCAGGGCTTCGGGCAGGTAGCCCTTCTCCTGGTATTCAGCGAGGCCGGATCCCTTGTCCCGCTTGGAAAGTCGGCGATTGCCCTCCCCCAGCACCGTCGGCAGATGACCGAAAGTCGGCACCCGCCCGCTGCCGACACCGATCTTCTTCAGCGCCTCATAGAGCACGATCTGCCGTGGTGTCGACGGCAGCAGATCCTCGCCGCGCAGCACGTGACTGATCTCCATCAGCGAATCATCGACCGGGTTGACCAGGGTGTAGAGCGGCTCGCCGTTGCCGCGGACGATCACGTAATCCGGCACATGCTCGGCTCCGAAGGTGACCGGTCCACGGACCAGATCGTCGAAGCTGATCGGCGCATCGGGCACCCGCATCCGGACCACCGACGGCACCGACAGGGACTCCAGTTCGGCCAGCCGGGGCTCGCCGAGATCGCGGCAGAAGCCGTCATAACCCGACGGAGCGCCCTTAGGCCGGCCAGCCTCCCGGGCCTCGATCTCCTCGCGGGTGCAGTAGCAGCGGTACGCGAGCTTCGCGTCCAGCAGCTTCGTCACGATCTCGCGGTAGATGTCGCCGCGCTCGGACTGCAGGTAGGGCGCGTACGGGCCGCCGACACCCGGGCCCTCGTCCCACACCAGACCCAGCCAGTTCAACGAGTCGTAGAGCACCTGGTAAGACTCGTCGACATTCCGACCGGCGTCGGTGTCCTCCACCCGGAGCACGAACGTGCCACCGTAATGCCGGGCGAAGACCCAGTTGAACAAGGCACTGCGCACGTTGCCGACGTGCAGGTTGCCGGTCGGCGACGGGGGGAACCGCACCCGCACCTGCTCGGGCCGAAGATCACCCAGCACGCTCGCGTCATCCCGGGTCTTGGCCTGCGTCTCGCTCACTGCCCTGCCTCGTCGGTGCCCGCCGGCCCCGACCCCGTCACGGGGTTGGTGAGCGTGCCGATGCCTTCGATCTCGACGCTGATCTCCTGTCCCGGCTTGATCTCACCGACGCCCTCGGGCGTGCCGGTCAAGATCACGTCGCCCGGTAGCAGGGTGGTGAACGAGGAGATGTACGCGATCAGGTCGGCGATCCCCACGATCATGTCGCGGGTGTTTCCGTCCTGACGCAGCTCGCCGTCGAGGGTGCTGCGGATCTGTAACGCGGCGACTTCCTCGAGGGTCTGGTGGGTGGTGATCCACGGGCCCAGCGGGCAGAACGTGTCAAAGCCTTTGGCCCGGGCCCACTGGCCGTCGCTCTTCTGCAGATCGCGTGCAGTGACGTCGTTGGCGACGGTGTAGCCGAAAATCACCTCAGAGACCCGTTCGACCGGCACCTCTTTGCAGATCCGGCCGATCACCACGGCGAGCTCACCTTCAAAGCTCACCTGGTTGGTCGCCGCCGGGTAGATGATCGACTCGCCCGGACCGATCACGGAGGTGTTCGGCTTGAGGAAGATCAGCGGCGTCTTCGGCACCTCGTTACCGAGCTCGGCGGCATGGGCGGCGAAGTTTCGGCCGACGCCGACCACCTTGCTGCGCGGGATCACCGGGGCGAGCAGCCGCACGCCGTCCAGCTCCTTGCGCTCGCCGGTGAACTGCACCGGCATGGCGATCGGGTCGCCGGTGAGCACGGAGACCGTGTCGGGGAACTTGCCGCCGTCCTCGGCGAGTTCGACGATTCCGTACTGAGGGTCCCCACCAGAGGCGATTCGGGCTATGCGCACCTCCTCACCCTATCCGCGCCCGCCCGGGTGGCGCGCCGGGTGAGAATGGCGGGATGAGCAACGCTGCTGCCCCATTCGATGCCGTCGAGGTGATCCGGACCAAGCGGGACGGAGCCGAACTCAGTGATGGGCAGATCGACTGGGTGATTGCCGCCTATACCCGCGGGGACGTGGCCGAGGAGCAGATGTCGGCCCTGGCGATGGCGGTGCTGTTCCGCGGGCTCAACCGTCGGGAGCTGAGTCGCTGGACCCACGCGATGATCAACTCCGGGGAGCGGCTGGACTTCTCCTCGCTTTCCCGACCGACCGCCGACAAACACTCCACCGGTGGGGTCGGGGACAAGATCACCCTCCCGCTCGCCCCGCTGGTCGCCGCCTGCGGCGTGGCCGTGCCCCAACTGTCCGGGCGCGGGCTCGGCCACACCGGCGGCACCCTGGACAAGCTGGAAGCTATCGCCGGCTGGCGGGCCGAAGTGAGCAATGCCGAGATGCTTGATCAATTGGAACGGGTCGGTGCGGTGATCTGCGCCGCCGGCTCAGGGCTCGCACCTGCGGACCGCAAGCTCTACGCGTTGCGTGACGTCACCGGGACCGTCGAGGCCATTCCGTTGATCGCGTCGTCGATCATGAGCAAGAAGATCGCCGAAGGGACCAGCGCTCTGGTGCTGGACGTCAAGGTGGGATCCGGCGCCTTCATGAAGACCGAAGAGATGGCCCGCGAGCTGGCCCAGACCATGGTCGCTCTGGGCCGTGATGCCGGGGTCAACACCGTGGCCCTGCTCACCGACATGTCCACGCCGCTCGGGTTGACCGCCGGAAATGCCTTGGAGGTCAGGGAATCGGTCGAGGTGCTGGCTGGCGGCGGGCCGGCCGACGTGGTCGAGCTGACAGTCGCCCTGGCTCGGGAGATGCTGCTGGCGGCCGGTCGTGATGATCATGATCCTGCCGACGTACTCGCCTCGGGCCGGGCGATGGACGCGTGGCGTTCCATGATCATCGCCCAGGGCGGCGACCCAGACGCTGACCTGCCGACGGCTCGGGAGACCGAGGTGATCGTCGCTGACGCTGACGGCGTACTGGCCTCGATGGACGCCATGTCCGTGGGTATCGCTGCCTGGCGGCTCGGGGCGGGCCGGGCGCGTAAGGAAGACGTGGTCCAGGCCGGGGCCGGCGTGGAGCTGCACGCCAAGCCGGGTGACCGCGTACGCACTGGTCAGCCCTTGCTCACCTTGCACACCGACACCCCGGAACGCTTCGCTCGGGCGAAAGAAGCCTTGCGCGAGGCGTACGCGATCACCGATGAGACGGCCGATCGCCCGAAGTTGATCATCGAGCGGATCGCTTGACCAGACCATGATCAACTATTCGGATCTGTGGCCGCCGTACGGACTGATCATTCGGGCCGGCGATCTTCAGCTCAGTCCGATCACCGATGATGATCTTCCTGGTCTGATCGAGTTGGCCCAGTCGGGTATTCACGACCCCGCATGGATGCCGTTCGAGGTGCCGTGGACGCTCGCGCCGCCCGAAGAGCTGCCACGTCGTTATGCGCAGCACTACTGGGAGACCCGGGCGCGCTTCGCGCCCGATCACTTCACGCTGGACTTCGCCGTACGCCACGGTGCGCAGCTGGTCGGTGTCCAGGGGTTCGTCGCCCGCGACTATTCGGTCTTAAGGAGCGCCGAGACCGGGTCCTGGCTGGCTTCGAAATATCAGGGTCACGGCCTCGGGACGAAGATGCGGCAGGCGATTTGCACGTTTCTGTTCGATCATCTCGAGGCCATCGAGATCACCTCCGCGGCCTTCGACGACAACCATCCGTCGAGGGCGGTGAGCCGCAAGGTCGGCTATCGCGCGAACGGCACTCTGCGGAAGAACCGTCAGGGTCAGCCGGCCGTCAGCCAGCGGTTGGTCCTGGAGCCGTCGGATCTGGTCCGCGGCGACCCGATCGAAGTGGACGGCGCCGAACCGCTGCGGGAGTACCTCGGAATCGATCGATGAAAATGGCCGTCGCCTGAGCCCGTCGAAGGGCACGCTGCGCGACGGGACTCCGGCGTACGCGCCCTGAGCCTGTCGAAGGGCAAGCCGCCTGACGCCCATCGAGGCGCGCTTCGACAAGCTCAGCGAACGGACCCTCCGCATTCCCTACGCAACCCGACCCCCGCGTACGCGCTCTGAGCCGCCCTACGCAAGGTGAGTCCGGCGTCTACGCGCCCTGAGCCTGTCGAAGGGCACCCGCCCGACGCAACCCGAGCTGCGCTTCGACAAGCTCAGCGAACGGACCCTCCGCATTCCCTACGCAACCCGACCCCCGCGTACGCGCCCTGAGCCGCCGCCCTACGCAAGGTGACTCCGGCGTCTACGCGCCCTAAACCTGTCGAAGGGCAAGCCGCCTGACGCCCATCGAGGCGCGCTTCGACAAGTTCAGCGAACGAAGGCTCCGGATCGCGCTACGCAGCGAGACTCCCTCGTACGCGCCCTGAGCCTGTCGAAGGGCAAGATCACGGCGCGATCTGAGCCCGCACTTCGACAGGCTCGGCGAACGTCACCTTCCCCCTTTCTTTGGCCGGCGCCATCCGAAGGGCCGGATCAGGCTCCGTCGGCGTGCGAGCGGATCAGGCCGTAGAGATAGCCGTCACTGAGCGCCTCCCACGACGCCTCGATGATGTTTTGTCCGACGCCGACCGTGGTCCAGGCGCGGAGGCCGTCGGTGGTCTGGATCAGCACCCGCACCGTGGCGTCGGTCCCGTGGCCCTGATCGAGGATCCGTACGCGGTAGTCGATCAGCTCGAACTTCTCCACCACCGGGTACGCGGGGGTCAGCGCGTTGCGCACGGCATGGTCCAGGGCGTTCACCGGGCCGTTGCCCTCCCCCACCACCCGCTGGCTTTCGCCCTTGGCGATCACCCGGACGGTGCATTCGGTGTCGGTGTCCCGCTCCCCGACCGCTCCGGGGGTTGACTGGGTGAAGACGCGCCAGGACTGCACCGAGAAAAACTCGGGCAACTGGTCGAGCTCGCGACGCAGCAGCAATTCGAAACTCGCGTCTGCCGCCTCGTAGGTGTAACCCGCTGCTTCCGCGTCCTTCACCCGGTCGGTGATCCGAGCCGCAAGTTCGCGGTCGGACAGGTCGAATCCCAGTTCCTCACCCTTGATCTGGATGTTTGCCCGGCCGGCCATGTCGGATACGAGCATCCGCATGTCATTGCCGACTAGCGCCGGATCGATGTGCTGATAGAGATTCGGATCAACCTTGATCGCGCTGGCATGCAGTCCCGCCTTGTGAGCGAACGACGACAGACCAACATAAGGCTGACGAGCGCTGGATGGTGCGTTCGTCACCTCTGCGATCTCGTGCGCGAGGCGCGTGGCCTCACGCAACGAACCAGCCGGAAGCAGCGGCCAGCCGTACTTCAATTCCAAGTTGGCGATGACCGAGATCAGCTCGGCGTTGCCGGTCCGCTCGCCGTAGCCGTTCACCGTGCCCTGGACGTGCATGGCACCGGCGTCGACTGCGGCCAGGGTGTTCGCCACCGCGCAACCGGTGTCGTTGTGAGCGTGGATCCCGAGCTGAGCGCCGGTCTCGGCGGCCGCGCTGACGACCTCGCCGATCCAGGCCGGCAGCATTCCGCCGTTCGTGTCGCACAGCACGACGACCTCGGCGCCGGACTCGGCCGCCGTCCGGACCACCTCCAGCGCGTACGCCGGATTCTCCTGGTAGCCGTCGAAGAAGTGCTCGCAGTCGACGAAGACCCGCTGGCCCTCGGCGCGCAGGTGCCGGACAGTGTCGCTGATCATGTCCAGATTTTCGGCGAGGGTGGTGCGCAGGGCCTGCTCAACGTGGCGGTCGTGACTCTTGGCGACGATGCAGGCCACCGGGGCCCGGGATTCGCGGAGTGCCGCGGTCAACGGGTCGTCCGCCGCCCGCATGCCGACCCGCCGGGTGAAGCCGAACGACACGAGCTCCGCGTTCTTCAGCGGCACCGCCCCTTCGGCCATGGCGGCGAAGAACGCGGTGTCGTTCGGGTTCGCGCCCGGCCAGCCCCCCTCGATGAAGCCCACGCCGAGTTCGTCGAGCAGGGCGGCGATCGCCAGTTTGTCGGTGACCGACAGGTTGAGGCCCTCTTGCTGAGATCCGTCTCGCAGCGTGGTGTCGAAGACGTGGAACTCGGCCGGCTTGGGCCTCAACGTTGAGAACATCGGTTTCCTCGAGGGTCGGTGGCGGGCAATGAAAAAACCCCCCGTGGACACGAGAGGTTGAGCGCGCTGAAATGCATCAGCGCGCTAGGAAATAATCACCGCCAAGAACTGCATGTCGTCAGTGTTACCCAGATCGCCGAAAAGCGCCAGTCTCTGTCCCGCGTTTCACCTCCCGCCCCAAGTTCCCCATGTTGCCTGGGGAACTGGCGACTTACCTGCGAAGTTACGTGGGTAAGTTGCGAGTTCCCCATGCAACATGGGGAACCGACCAGTCCCGTGCCGACACCACCGACCTGCCCGGGCCGACGCAACCGACCAGCCCGGCCGACGCCACCGACCACTCCGGCCGACACCACCGACCAGCCCCGCCGCCGATCCTGGGAGCGGGGCGCTCAGGGCGGGCGCTACAGAACGCGACGGAGCCAGTGGTGGCGGTCTTCGGCCCGGCCGTACTGGATGTCGAGCAGGTTCTTCCGCAGGGCCGTGGTGGTCTCGCCGGTCTGGCCGCTGCCCACCGGGTAGGTGCCGCGGTCGTCCTTCAGGGCGCCGATCGGGGTGATCACCGCTGCCGTGCCGCAGGCAAACAGTTCGCTGACCCAGCCGGAGCCGACGCCGTCGAGCAACTCCTGGATGCCGACCCGCCGCTCGACCGGGGTCAGGCCGAATTCGGCGGCCAGGGTCAGGATCGAGTCGCGGGTGACCCCTTCGAGGATCGATCCGTTCAGCTCGGGAGTGATCAGCTCGTGGTCGCGGGTGACCAGGTACACATTCATCCCACCGAGTTCCTCGAGCCACTGGTGCTCCGCCGCATCGGCGAACATCACTTGCTCACAGCCGTGCTCGGCCGCCTCCTGCTGGGCGATCAGGCTCGAGGCATAGTTGCCGCCACACTTGGCCGCTCCGGTGCCACCCGGTGCCGCGCGGGTGTAGTGCGTCGAGATCCAGATGTTCACCGGGCGCACGCCGGACGCGAAGTACGGGCCGGCCGGGCTGGCGATGCAGCAGTAGGTGACCCGCTTGGCCGCGCGTACGCCGAGGAAGGCCTCGGAGGCGAACATGAACGGCCGGATGTAGAGGCTCTGTTCCGCGCCGCCGCCACTCCCGCTCGGCACCCAGGCCCGATCGGCGGAGATCAGCCCGTCGATGCTCCCGAGGAAGTCCGCCGCATCGAGCACCGGCAGCGCCAGCCGGTGGGCCGAGCGGGCCATCCGTTCGGCGTTCTTCTGCGGCCGGAACAGCCAGACGCTGCCGTCGGCGTGTTGATAGGCCTTCAATCCCTCGAAGATCTCCTGGGCGTAATGCAGCACGGCCGTCGCCGGATCGAGCGCGAACGGACCGTACGGGACGACGGCCGAGTCGTGCCAGCCGTCGCTGGCCGTCCACGTCGCCACGGCCATGTGATCGGTGAAGTTCACCCCGAATCCAGGGTCGGCGAGGATCGACTGCCGTTCCTCCTCGCTGCGGGGGCGGGGGTTGGGTCGGAGTTCGAACTGCAGGCTCACGATGCGTGCTCTCTGTGTAGGTGCCGCGACGGCAGGCCGCGCGAATTAGACGGTATCGGTCGGTTGAGATCGTCGAGCTTCAGCCATGGGCCAGCCGCTACTATGCGCCGGTGACCGACGCGACGAACGAGACCGTGACACCCGTTTCCGCACGCAGCTTCAAGCTGGCGGTGATCGGCGGAGACGGCATCGGGCCGGAGGTGGTGGCCGAAGGCCTGAAGGTGCTCGATGCCGTTGTCGGCGATGGTGCCGTCACCAAGACCAGCTACGACCTGGGCGCCAGCCGCTGGCAGCGCACGGGCGAGGTCCTTCCGGACTCCGTGATGGCCGAGCTGGCCCAGGCCGACGTCATCCTGCTCGGTGCGGTCGGCGCCGCCCCGGGCGCGAAGGATGTGCCGAGCGGTCTGCTGGAGCGGGGCCTGCTGCTGAAGCTCCGGTTCGCCTTCGATCAGTACGTCAATCTGCGACCGAGCCGGCTGTTTCCGGGCGTACCTACGCCGCTCGCCGCTGCGGTGACCGCGGGCAAGGAGGTTGACTTCGTCGTGGTCCGCGAAGGCACCGAGGGCCTGTACTGCGGCAACGGCGGCGTGGTCCGAGCAGGTACGCCGCACGAGATCGCCACCGAAGTCAGCGTGAACACCGCGTACGGCGTCGAACGGGTGATCCGCGACGCCTTCGAACGGGCGACCCGGCGCCGCAACAAGATCACCCTGGTGCACAAGCACAACGTGCTGGTCAACGCCGGCGGGTTGTGGAACCGGATCTTCACCGCCGTCGCCACCGAATACCCCCAGGTCGCCACCGACTATCTGCACGTGGACGCTGCGACGATCTTCCTCGCGACCGATCCGGCCCGATTCGACGTCATCGTCACTGACAACCTGTTCGGCGACATCCTGACCGACCTGGCGGCTGCGGTGACCGGCGGTATCGGTCTCGCGGCCAGCGGCAACGTCAACCCGGACAACACCTTCCCGTCGATGTTCGAGCCGGTGCACGGCTCGGCGCCCGACATCGCCGGACAGGGCATCGCCGATCCCACCGCAACCATCTTGTCGGTCAGCCTGTTGCTTGATCATCTTGGACTCTCCGAGGAAGCGGCGCGGATCGAGAAGGCCGTCATTGCCGACATCGCGGGGCGGAGCGGGAACAGCTCCCGGACGACCAGTCAGATCGGTGACGCGATTGCGGCGGCCGTCTGACGGCGAAGGCTCGAATCAGCCTGCGCGAGCTCCGAGCCGTTGACCGAATAGGAAATGGCTCAAGCGGCAGCGGCTGGCTTGGGTGGCGCGCTGACGAGGACGGCGGGTACGACGGAATGCTCCTTGCGGGCTCGCCGACGGGGCTTGTCCCCAGCAGCCTGGGGCTGGCGGTCGTTGGCCACCGGCCATCCATCCGGATACATCTCGTACATGGGCTTGTCCTGATCTCGATCGGGTCTCCCCGAGGCTGACTTGTCCTGGTCGAGATACTAGGACATCCAACTATTTGGTGCCCAGCTATTTAGACGATCTGTTCCACATGCTGGACCGGGATCCGCTGACCGGGTTTGTTTCCCACACTGCTTTGGTGAGCGCACCTCCCGAACTTCCCGAGCTGGTTGTCCGCGCGTTGCGCTTGTCTCTCGTACGCGGCTACGTGCAGGCTTCCCGGACCGAGACCGGCCGACTGCTCGCCACCCTCGCAGCGACGCGTACCGGCACGATCGCCGAGTGTGGGACCGGCTGTGGGGTCGGAGCGGCCTGGTTGCGCAGTGGCGCTCCGAAGTCGACGAGGGTCATCACCGCCGAGCTCGATCCGGGTCTGGCCCACGGCGTGATGGCCATGTTCGCCGACGATGACATCGACGTGATGCACGCGGACTGGAGCAGTCTGGCCGAGCACGCACCGTTCTCGCTGATCTTCATGGATGCGGCCAGCGCCAAGGCCTGGCCCCGCGAGGAGATCACCGGCCTGCTGGACGAGGGCGGGATGATCGTGCTCGACGACTTCGTGCCTTGCCCGACCTGGCCCCCGCTGGCCCGCGGGCGGGTGGACACCCTGCGGCTCGACTGGCTGGCCGACGAACGCTTCGCCAGCGTCGACGTGATGGTTGCCGAAGACACATCGGTGATCATCGCGGTGAAGAAGTAGCCAAGATTCGACCCATCGTGACCGAATTGATGCCGCCCCGTCCGATTGCCCCGGAACGGGTCAGGCATCCTGGGCCTGTGGCGAATCGGGGCAGGAAAGCTCTCCGCATCATCGTCGGAGTGATCATGATGGCCGCGTTTGTCAGCGCCTCGCTGTTCATCGTGACCCGGTACGCGGGCGGCTGGGGAGTTCCGTACTTCTCCTATACCTCCGAGCGCGGATCCGTCTGCACCAATGACTTCACCGGTCGCACCTGCACCCCGCTCACCCTGGCCGACGTCGAATTCTTCAGCGATCTCGACCTGCCCAACGACACCCGGGTGATCAGCGGCACCTACCGGGCCACGCATGACTACCGGTTGGACGCCGTACTCGAAGTCCCGCCCGCCGGTGCGGCCAAGGCGTTGGCCGCCCTCAACGACGGCTTCGGCAAGTGTCAGCCCGGACACCCCTCGCCACTCGACCGTCGCGGCCTGACCAAGCTCTGCGTGCTCGCGAACGACAACTCCTACACCGCTTCCGGCGAACCCGACAGCCGGCTCTTCACCATCGGCACCGGCCTCCGCAAGGACGGCACCCGGGCGATCTCCATGTCCATCAAGTCGCTCTGATTCGCGTCCGCTCGCGCTCGGTCGGCCTATCCGACGCTCCCGGACGAGGTCAGCGGCCGAGGATGGCGAACAGGTCGGCGACCGTGTGGCAACTGTCGATCATCTGGCCCACCTGCTCCCGGGTGCCGCGGAGCGGATCGAGCAGCGGCACCCGCTGAAGTGCGGTCCGGCCCTGGACATCGAAGATGACCGAGTCCCATGAGGCCGCGACGACCGAGCGGCCGAACTTTTCCATCACCCGGCCGCGGAAGTAGGCGCGGGTGTCCTCAGGTGGCGTGGTCCGGGCTCGTTCGATCTCGTCGTCGGTGACCAGGCGACGCATCTTTCCCTTGGCCACCAGGGCCGCGTACAAGCTGCGTCGGGGGTCGACATCGGCGTACTGCAGGTCGATCAGCGCGAGTTTCGGCGCCGTCCAGTCGAGTCCGTCGCGTGACCGGTAGGACTCCATCAGCTTGAGCTTGGCCACCCAGTCGAGTTGGTCGGCGAGCGCGAACACGTCGGTGCGGAGGGCATCCAGGCATTCCTGCCAGCGGGCGAAGAGGTCCTTGGCTTCGATCCGTCCCGATTCGGTCAGCTCGCCGGCCACCCGGTCGTAGTGGTCCCGACACGCTTGCAGGTAGGTCTCCTGGATCTCGATTGCGGTCGCGTTCCCCCCGGTGGCCAAGGCCAGCGGCGTCGCGCAGCTGAGGTCATGGCTCACCGCGCGCATTGACGCCACCGGATTCTCGAGCCGGAGATCCTGGCCGAGTGCAGCCGGCCTCGATCACCCGCAGCACCCAGGAGGCCGTTCCGACCTTTAGATAGGTCGAGATCTCCGAGAGATTGGCGTCGCCGGTGATCACATGCAATCGGCGATACCGGCTGGCGTCAGCGTGAGGCTCGTCGCGGGTGTTGATGATCGGTCGGTTGAGAGTGGTTTCCAGACCCACCTCGGCTTCGAAGAAGTCGGCGCGCTGGCCGACCTGGAAGCCTGCGGTCTGACTGGACTGGCCGATGCCGACCCGGCCGGCCCCGGTGATCACCTGGCGGGTGACCAGGAAGGTCGAGAACTGGGTGACGATCCGATCGAACGGGGTGCTCCGCAGCAGCAGATAGTTCTCGTGGGTGCCATACGAGGCTCCCTTGCCGTCGGTGTTGTTCTTGTACAGCCGGACCGAGCGGCCCAACGCCTGTGAGGCCCGCTGCGCGGCGATCGCCATCACCGCGTCACCCGCCTTGTCGTAGCGCACCGCGTCCAGGGCCGAGGTCACTTCCGGTCCGGAGTACTCCGGGTGTGCGTGATCGACGTAAAGCCGCGCGCCATTGGTCAAGATCACGTTGGCCATGCCGAGGTCGCTGTCGGTCAACTGGTCCGGGTGCGCCGACGAACGGGAAATCTCGTAGCCGCGGGTGTCGCGCAGCGGAGTCTCGGTCTCGTAGTCCCACGTCGCCGGCTGGCCGGCCGCCGAGGCCCCGTAGGCCTTGACGACATGGTTCGAGAGCTGCATCGGGTGGAGGTCGTCTTCGATCCGCAATTGGTGGGATCCGGCCGGCTGCAAAGCGCTGATCCCGTACTCGGTCTCGATGCCGAGCACCCGAGTCTCGCGAATTTCCTGACCGGACCCCAAGTCTGCGCGATCGGCCTCGGTCATCATGGCTTCAGCGTAGTGTGATCTTCCATGCTGGTCTGGCCTGCGATCGCCGTCGACGTCATCTGCATCCTGATCTTCGCGATCGTCGGCCGCTCCAGCCACGCCGAGGCCACCGATCTGCTGGGCATCGTGCGCACCGCCTGGCCGTTCCTGGCCGGCGCCGCCATGGGGATGTTCGCCGGCCGCATCTGGCGCCGTCCTCATTCGTTGACCACCGGGGTCTCCGTCTGGCTCGGCACCGTGATCATCGGGATGCTTCTCCGCTGGCTCTCCGGCGGCGGCATTCAGCTGTCCTTCGTGATCGTGGCCAGCGTCGTGCTCGCCGTCTTCCTGATCGGCTGGCGCGTCGGCTTCACGCTGATCCGCCGGGCCGTCCCCACCGCCGCTCGTTAGCGATTGCGCCTGGAAGTTCGCCGAGGCGTCGCCCAGGTCAGCCGCCGAAAACCTGCGCGGCGTACCAGACGCCGTTGGCCCCCTTGGCGGCGCCCACCCCGAGCAACCGGTAGTCAACGGTGAGGATGTTGCGCCGATGACCGGCCGATCCCATCCAGCCGGCCGTGACGGCCTGGCCACTGGCGTAGCCGGCAGCCACGTTCTCGCCGACGGTGCGGAGCTGGCACTCGTCCAGGATCGGTCCCAGATCCTGGTGGAACATCCGTTGCTCGCGGGCCATCCGGGCCGCCTGGGCCTCGGCGAAACGGTCGACACAAGCCTGGGTCCGCAGCGCTGCGAGATCGCGGCTGGTCCGCTCGGCATTGGTCGCTCTGACCACATCGGCCTCGTACTTGGCGGATGCCGACCCGGCCGGCTGGCGGAAGGTCACCCGACAGTTGCCCTTGCCGTCGCCGTCGACCCCGAGGGTGACCCGAAGCGTCGGCCGACCGGCGGCCGTCGGCGGGTTGATGGGATTGCGCTTCGCGTACACGGTGCCCGAGCGGTAGTCGAAGGCGCCGGATCGAGCCAGGGCCTGCAGCCGCCGGCCCCGACCGTCGTAGGTCCGCACCCACGAGTCGGTCCGCGCGACCGTCGACTTCGTCGTCCAGCGAGCCGAGCTCAACACGACCTTGCGTACGCCACCCTTGGTGTATGTACGGCCCCAGGTCGCGATGACCGTCCACCGGACTCCGCTGCCATCGGTACACGACTTGGTCTGGGTGGTCGCGGCGGTGGCCGAGCCCTGACCGAGCACCATCAGCGTGCCGGTCAGCGCGATCGTGACGAGGACGGCAAGCACGCCACGCGCCGCACGGATCGGTCGTGGGCGGATCGGTCGTGGGCGGATGGCTTGAGGGCGGATCAGTCGTAGGCCGATCGGACGTGGACGGGGCATGGAGCAAATCTCCTCGAGGTGGCGACGTCACCTCGTTCGACGAGGCGTCGGCGACGTTACCGCATCGTTATCAAGTCCGCGAAAACAGAGTCACCTGGGCGACGCCGACCCCCGACGGACCTCCCGGAGGGGAATCGAGACCGTTCGACTCGCTCGATCCCCCGGTGACCGGCAGCCCCCTTCGCCTACAGGTACTGCCCGGTGTTGCTGACGGTATCGATGGAGCGGCCCGGTTGGGTGCCCTGCTTGGAGCTGATCAGTGTCCGGATGAAGACGATGCGCTCACCCTTCTTGCCGCTGATCTTGGCCCAGTCGTCGGGATTGGTCGTGTTGGGCAGATCCTCGTTCTCGGCGAATTCGTCCAGGCAGGCCTGCAGCAGATGCCCGATCCGCAGGCCGCGTACGCCGGTGTCCAAAAGGTCCTTGATCGCCATCTTCTTGGCCCGGTCGACGATGTTCTGGATCATCGCGCCGGAGTTGAAGTCCTTGAAGTACAAGACCTCCTTGTCCCCGCCGGCGTAGGTGACCTCGAGGAACTGGTTCTCCTCTGACTCCTCGTACATCCGGAGCACGGTGCGTTCGATCATGCCCTGCACGGTCGCCCGGCGATCTTGATCGAACTCCCCCAGATCCTCGGCGTGCAAGGGCAGGGTCGGGGTCAGATACTTGCTGAAGATCTCTCTCGCGGCCTCGGCGTCAGGTCGCTCGATCTTGATCTTGACGTCCAGCCGGCCGGGCCGCAGGATCGCCGGATCGATCATGTCCTCGCGATTCGAGGCGCCGATGATGATCACATTGTCCAGGCCCTCGACGCCGTCGATCTCGCTCAGCAACTGCGGCACGATGGTGTTCTCCACGTCGGACGAGACGCCCGAGCCGCGGGTGCGGAAGAGCGAGTCCATCTCGTCGAAGAAAACGATCACCGGCATGCCGTCGCTGGCCTTGTCCCGGGCCCGCTGGAAGACGAGCCGGATGTGCCGCTCGGTCTCGCCCACGTACTTGTTGAGCAGTTCCGGGCCCTTGATGTTGAGGAAGAAGCTCCGGCCTTCTTCGCCGGTCTTCTCGGTGACCTTCTTGGCCAACGAGTTGGCCACCGCCTTGGCGATCAAGGTCTTGCCGCAACCAGGCGGCCCGTAGAGCAGGATGCCCTTCGGGGCCTTGAGCTCGTGTTCGGCGAAGAGTTCCTTGTGCAGGAAGGGCAGTTCGACGGCGTCGCGGATGGCCTCGATCTGCGAACCGAGCCCGCCGATGACCGAATAGTCGATGTCTGGGACCTCTTCGAGCACTAGCTCCTCGACGTCCATCTTGGGGATCCGCTCATACGCGAAATGCACCCGGCGGTCGATCAGCAGCGAGTCGCCGGAGCGGAGTTGATCACGGTGCAGCCGGTACGCGAGCCGGACCACGCTCTCCTCGTCGCCGTGCCCGACGACCAGCGCCCGGTCGCCGTCCTCCAGCACCTCCTTGAGCAGCACGACCTCCCCGACCTCGTCGAATTCCAGCACCTCGACGACGTTCATCGCCTCGTTGATCATCACCTCCTTGCCGGGGGTGAGCGCCTCGATGTCGACATCGGGGCTGACGCTGACCCGCATCTTGCGGCCCGACGTGTAGATGTCGGCGGTGTGGTCCTCCTGGGCCTCCAGGAAGACCCCGAAGCTGGCCGGCGGCTGGGCCAGCCGGTCGACTTCGCTCTTCAACGAGATGATCTGGTCGCGGGCCTCCCGCAGGGTGGCGGCCAGCCGCTCGTTGTTCGCTGCGGTCGTGCGGGCGTCGGAACGGGCATCGGCGAGACGGCGTTCGAGCATGGCAATATCGTGCGGATGCGACGAGACACGCTCGCGCAACCGTCGGAGCTCGTCACTCAGCGAATTGAGCTGAGCGACCAGCGCCTCGCGATCCTCGTGGGGAGCACGATCGTAGAACGGTCCAGGCATCAGGCACCTCCTTAAAAAAAACCCTACCTGGGCGCGGGACGCGGTCCTGTGTAATCCTCGCCATACGCGCCGGGTGCTGGGCGACGTTTGCGTAACGGTGTCGTGACACCTGGCGCGAGTCGCCGGGCGGTGATCAAGAAGCCCGTATGCCCGACCATATCGTGCCGGGGGCGGACGGCCAGACCCTCCGCATGCCAGGCGCGGATCAGCGTCTCGGTGGCCTCCGGCTCGGTGAATCCGGTGTGGACGCGCAGCGTCTCGACCATCCGTCCGAGCTGAGTGGTGGTCGCCACGTACGCGCAGATCACCCCTCCCGGCACCAGGATCTCGGCCAGTGACTCGACGCACTCCCACGGTGCGAGCATGTCCAGGATCACCCGGTCGATGGGTTCCTCGGTCAGATTCTCGACCAGATCGCCGACCCGGAGGTCCCACGCCGGGTGCCGCGCACCGAAGAAGTTGTCCACGTTGCGCTGGGCGATCTGGGCGAAGTCCTCGCGCCGCTCGTAGGAGATCAGTCGTCCGGCGGCACCGACGGCACGGAGCAGGCTGCAGGTCAGCGCGCCCGAGCCGGCGCCCGCCTCGATCACCCGGGCGCCGGGGAAGATGTCGGCGCCCATCAAGATCTGCGCGGCGTCCTTGGGGTAGACCACCGCAGCCCCACGAGGCATGGTGACGGTGAACTCGTTGAGCAGCGGCCGCATGGCCAGGAACGACACGCCGCCCACCGACGTGACCACAGTGCCTTCCGGCTGGCCGATCAGCTCGTCGTGCTCGACGGCGCCCTTCGTGGTGTGGAAGCGCGCGCCCACCACCAGCACCACCGAGTGTCGACGGCCCTTCGGATCGGTCAGGGTGATCCGTTCGCCGGCAACGAACTCCCCGGTCCGGACGCCGGACAGCTCGCCGCCGGTCGGCGCGATCGGCTCAGCCATTGCGGATACCGAAGAGTCCGAACTGCCAGCCCGGGCCGTACGAGGTGTCGGAGATCTCAGCCGCTCCGCGGACGTACACGTGCTCGTCGGACTGGCTGATCGGCAGCACGGTCAAATCGGTGGCAGTCAACTTCTGCAACGAGGCCAGGAGGCGGGCCGCCGCGGCATCGTCGGTCGTGCTGCGGAACTGGGTCTCGGTCGACCGGGCCGGCTGGACCGAAGCCGGCAGGGGCGCATCCAGATAGGGCTGCAGCCAGGCCAGAGCCGTCGGGGTCGACGCCTTCCGATCGACCAGACTCAAGTCGGCATCGGGCTCGTCGGGACGCAACTGCACGCTCAGACCGCCAGTGTTCTCGAGCCGGGTCCGCACCTGGGTGGCGATGTCCTGCCCGTTGGGAGCCGTCGAGTCGTAGGTGAGAGTGAGGTTGATCCGGTTCTTCCAGGTGACCTTGGGCTTGGCTTTGCCGCCCAGAGCGAAGATCGGTACGTGTCCAGGCACCCCGCCGGGGACGACGGAATCAGAGGTGCGATCCCCCTGCAAAGACGCAGCGATCGCTTGCCGAAGCCCCTTGTTGGCCAGCATCGGCGAGTCGGGCGACCACAGCAACTGGAGCACGCGGGTGCCCGTGAGCACCTTTTCGCTGAAGCCGGTTGTCGTGACGTCGTCCGGGCTCTGTTGCACCTGCTGGGTGAGCCGGGTCACGGCGGCCGCGTCGAGGCCTCGCCACACGACGTCGACCGTTCCCCGGGTCATCGCGTCCTCGATCGTCGCGGAATCAGGGACGGAGCGGTAGACCAGGGAGGCGATGTTTCCCGGATTACGCCCGACGTAGGTGGCGTAGCGGCTGAGTTGGAGCTCGTCCTCGTCGTACTTGACCACCTGGAACGGTCCCGACCCCACGATTGGATCCTTCGCCGGCTGGACCTGATCGGCGTTGTAGGACTCCTCGTCGACGATCGACGCGGCCGGGGTCGCCAATTCCCAGCCGAATTGGGTGTCGACCCGGCTGAGGACGAAGCGCACGGTCAGATCGTTCGGCGTCTCGATCCGGCGCATCGAGGACAAAAAGGACCTCGGCGATCCGGCCAGTTTGAGCCGCAACGCGCGTTCGATGCTGAACTTCACATCGCTGGAGGTCAGCGGATGTCCGTTGTGGAAGGCGAGCTTCTCGTTCAAGGTGCAGGTATAGCTGGTCGCCGAGGTGAACAGGCAATCACGGGCGGCGTCTGGTTTGAGCACGGATTCACCGGGGTCAGCGGTCATCAGCCGCTGGAAGACATTCAGCGACAGCACGGTCGAGGCGGTGTCGGTGATCGCGGCTGGATCAGTCTCGCGGATGCGATCGGTCGACATCACGGTGAACGGCCGTGGCGTCGAGCCGGGGGAGGTACTCGGGCCGGGCGAACCGCCGGTATGGCACCCCGCCAGGGTCAGCGCAGCCAGGCCACCGGCAGCGAGGCGCCGGAGCCGGTCAGATCGCGGCATCCGCGTCCTTGAGCAGCGTGGCGACGGAGCTGGCGCTGAGCTCGGTCAGGGAGCCGATCCGGACCCGGCGCGGAGCACGCGGAACCTCCACGCGATGAGGCACGGCGATGACGAGGGCGCCGGACGCGTTCCCCGAACGGGCACCGGTCTCGGAATCCTCGAACACCACGCAGTTCCGCGCTTCGACGCCCAGAGCGGTGCAGGCCCGCTCGTACGGCTCGGGATGGGGCTTGCCCATCGTGACCTCATCCCCGGCCACCGAAACCTGAAACGTGCCGGCCGGCAGGCGGTCGAGGGCGGCGTCCAACAAGATCCGGTACGACGCCGACACCAGCGCGCAGGGCACGCCGGCCTCGGCGAAGGAGTCGAGCAATTCGAGTGCGCCCGGCCGCCAGGGGATCGGACCGTCCTGCAGGTGGCTCACCACATAGGTGATCAACTGGTCGACCACCCAGGCAGGGCTGAGGTCGTGGCGGCCGATCGCGTTGAGGATGTAAGAGCCCGAATCGAGCAACGAGTTGCCGACCAGTTGGTCTGCGTGCTCTTCGGTCCAGGTCCCGCCGAGGCGTCCGATCAGGTCGAATTCCGCCTCGATCCACAGCGGCTCAGTGTCGGCCAGCGTCCCGTCGAAGTCCCACAGGGCTGCGGCCAAGCCTGGCGCGGTCGAGTTGATCATGGCGTGCTCATCCTCCCAGCCCCGCCCGCTCCTGTGAAATCGCGCGCTCGAATCCTCTCGAACGACACCCTCACCGACGCTCGGCGAACGTAGCCTCCGCACCACCCTGCGCACCGGGACCTCCGCGCGTACCCGCGCCCTGAGCCTGTCGAAGGGCAAGCCGCCACACGCCCACACCAGGCGCGCTTCGACAAGCTCAGCGAACGAAACCTCCGCATCCCCTGGCCAAGGTGACCACCGCGTACGCGCTGAGATCGCGCTGCGCACCGTGACCCCCGCGTGTCCGCGCCCTGAGCCTGTCGAAGGGCAAGCCGCCAGCCGCCCACCCGAGCCGCGCTTCGACAAGCTCAGCGAACGAAACCTCCGCATCCCCTGGCCAAGGCGACCACCACGTACGCGCTGAGATCGCGCTGCGCACCGTGACCCCCGTCGTCTGCGCGCCCTGAGCCTGTCGAAGGGCAAGCCGCCAGCCGCCCACACCAGGCGCGCTTCGACACGCTCAGCGAACGAAACCTCCGCATCCCCTGCCAAGGCGACCACCACGTACGCGCTGAGATCGCGCTGCGCACCGTGACCCCCGTCGTCTGCGCGCCCTGAGCCCTGTCGCACAAGCCCAGCCGCCCACCCAGCCCGCGCTTCGACAAGCTCAGCGAACGAAACCTCTCCGCATCCCCCACGCAACCTGGCCCCGCGCGCATACGCGCCCTGAGCCTGTCGAAGGGCACATGCCAGACGCCCACCAAGCCGCGCTTCGACAAGCTCAGCGAACGAAACCCTCCGCATCCCCTGGCCAAGTGACCACCACGTACGCGCTGAGATCGCGCTGCGCACCGTGACCCCCGTCGTCTGCGCGCCCTGAGCCTGTCGAAGGGCAAGCCGCCAGCCGCCCACCCGAGCCGCGCTTCGACAAGCTCAGCGAACGAAACCTCCGCATCCCCTGGCCAAGGTGACCACCGCGTACGCGCTGAGATCGCGCTGCGCACCGTGACCCCCGTCGTCTACGCGCCCTGAGCCTGTCGAAGGGCAAGCCGCCAGCCGCCCACCCGAGCCGCGCTTCGACAAGCTCAGCGAACGAAACCTCCGCATCCCCTGGCCAAGGCGACCACCACGTACGCGCTCAGATCGCGCTGCGCACCGTGACCCCCGCGCGCGCCCTGAGCCTGTCGAAGGGCAAGCCGTCAGCCGCCCACCCGAGCCGCGCTTCGACAAGCTCAGCGAACGAAACCTCCGCATCCCCTGGCCAAGGTGACCACCGCGTACGCGCTCAGATCGCGCTGTGCACCGTGACCCCCGCGCATACGCGCCCTGAGCCTGTCGAAGGGCAAGCCGCCACACGCCCACACCAGGCGCGCTTCGACAAGCTCAGCGAACGAAACCCTCCGCATCCCCTGGCCAAGGCGACCACCGCGTACGCGCTCAGATCGCGCTGCGCACCGTGACCCCCGTGCATCCGCGCCCTGAGCCTGTCGAAGGGCAAGCCGTTGGCGGACATTGCTCGAATTGGTTTGTGGATAACCTCGGACTGGCAGCTGAGGAGCCTCACGATTGCTGGATGGCTTGGGCTTATATCCTCAAATGCGCCGATGGCGCGCTCTACGTCGGGAGTGCACGCAGTCTTGACAACCGTGTCGCCCAGCACGCGATCGGGACGGCCGGCTCATTCACCAAAAGACGCCGCCCCGTGATCTTGGTTTGGGCCCAGGAGTACGAGCGGGTGGATGAGGCGTTCGCCGCTGAGCACATGATCAAAGGTTGGCGACGGGCGAAGAAGATCGCCCTCATCGAGGGCCGATACGCCGACCTACCCGGACTGTCCACGTCCGGCTCCCATGCCCGCAGAGTCGACCCTTCGACAAGCTCAGGGGACGAAACCCGAAGCCGACCCTTCAACACCCGAGCCCACCCTTCGAAAAGCTCAGGGCACGAGACCCCAGGCTGACCATCGACAAGCTCAGATCGGCGTCAGCGGGCGTTGAAGTACTTGGCTTCGGGGTGATGGACGACGAGCGCGTCGGTGGATTGCTCGGGGTGCAGCTGCAGTTCCTCGGAGAGCTCGACGCCGATCCGCTCGGGGCGCAGCAGATCCACGAGTTTTGCCCGATCCTCGAGATCCGGGCAGGCCGGGTAACCGAAGGAGTAGCGCGACCCGCGGTAGGTCTGGTCGCGGATCATCTCATCGACCGTGCCGTCGTCGGGCGCGAACCCGAGATCAGACCGGGTCCGCATGTGCCACATCTCCGCGAGCGCCTCGGTGAGCTGGACGCTCAGTCCGTGCAACTCCAGATAGTCGCGATAAGCGTTCCGAGCGAACAGGTCGGCGGTGACCTTGGCCACGGCCGAGCCCATGGTGACGAGTTGGAAGGACACCACGTCCGGCCCCTTGGCCAGCGCCAGCTCGCGGTCGCGGAAGAAGTCGGCCAGGCACAGATAGCGGGGCCGGCTCTGCCGCGGGAAGGCGAACCGGTGCAACTCGGCCGCCGGATCGCCCACGTCTCCCCCGGGCCGCAGGACGATCAGCTCGTCGCCGGCGCTGTAGCACGGCCAGTAGCCGTAGACGACCGCGAACTCCGCAATCCCGTCGGTCTGGATGCGGTCCAGCCAGCCCCGCAGCCGGGGCCGCCCCTCAACCTCGATCAGTTCCTCGTACGAGGGTCCGCCCCGGGAGCCTTTGAGCCCCCACTGCCCCATGAAGGTTGCCCGCTCGTCGAGGTAGGACGCCACGTCGGCGAGCGAGATGCCCTTGACGATCCGGTCGCCCCAGAAGGGCGGCGTCGGCACATCGATGTCGACCGCCACGTCGGAGCGCGCCGGCAACGCCACGACTTCCTCGTCCGCCTCGGCGGTCTTCGCCGGACGAGCCTTGACCCGACGCTCACGAGGAGCGGGCAGCGCAGCCCCCTCCTCGCCGCGCTTCACCGCCATCAGGGCGTCCATCAACCGCAGGCCCTCGAAGGCGTCGCGGGCATAACGCACCTCACCGGCGAACACCTCGCGCAGATCCTGCTCGACGTAGGCTCGAGTCAGCGCGGCTCCACCGAGGAAGACCGGATAGCTGGTGGCGATCCCCCGCGCGTTCAGCTCCTGCAGGTTCTCCTTCATCACCACGGTCGATTTCACCAGCAGCCCGGACATCCCGATCGCATCGGCCTGATTTTCCTCGGCTGCGTCGATGATGGTGCTGATCGGCTGCTTGATGCCCAGATTGACCACGGTGTAGCCGTTGTTGGTCAAGATGATGTCGACCAGGTTCTTGCCGATGTCGTGCACGTCGCCCTTCACCGTGGCCAGCACGATGGTGCCCTTGCCCCGTGAGTCGGCCTTCTCCAGATGCGGCTCGAGGTAGGCGACGGCTGCCTTCATCACCTCGGCCGACTGCAGCACGAACGGCAGTTGCATCTGACCCGAGCCGAAGAGCTCGCCGACGACCTTCATCCCGGCCAGCAGGTCGGTGTTGATGATCTCCAGTGCCGCCTTGTCGGCCAGCGCCAGGTCAAGATCATCACCGAGCCCTTTGGCTTCCCCGTCGACGATCCGGCGTTGCAGTCGCTCGGCGACCGGCAGCTTGAGCAGCTCCGCCGCTCGTTCGGCTTTGGTGTCCGCCGTGGTCACCCCGTCGAACAGCTCGAGGAAGGTTTGCAGCGGGTCGTACGCGGGCTCAGTCGCGGTTTCCGGACGCCGCCGGTCGTAGACCATGTCGAGCGCGACTTCGCGTTGCTCATCAGGGATCCGAGCCATCGGAATGATCTTGGCCGCATGCACGATGGCCGAGTCGAGGCCGGCGTCGATGCACTCGTTGAGGAACACCGAGTTCAACACCACGCGGGCGGCCGGGTTGAGCCCGAAGGAGATGTTCGACAGGCCCAGGGTGGTCTGCACCTCGGGGAACCGTCGCTTGACCTCGCGGATCGCCTCGATGGTCTCGATGCCATCGCGACGGGTTTCCTCTTGTCCAGTGGCGATCGGGAAGGTCAGGCAGTCGATGATGATGTCGCTCTGCCGGAGGCCCCAGTTCTCGGTAATGTCGGTGATCACCCGGTCAGCCACTCGGACCTTCCACTCCGCCGTACGCGCCTGCCCTTCTTCGTCGATGGTCAGCGCCATCACCGCGGCACCGTGCTCCTGGACCAGCGCCATGATCTTGGTGAACCGCGATTGCGGCCCGTCGCCGTCTTCGTAGTTGACCGAGTTGATCACTGCACGGCCACCGAGACATTCCAAGCCGGCTTGCAGCACGGCGGGCTCGGTGGAGTCGAGGACGAGCGGCAGCGTCGACGCCGTGGCCAACCGGAACGCTACCGACCGCATGTCGGCGGCGCCGTCGCGGCCGACGTAATCGATGTTCAGGTCGAGCAGGTGGGCGCCGTCGCGGATCTGGGCGCGGGCGATGTCGACGCAGTCGTCCCACCGCTCTTCGAGCAGGGCGTCCCGGAAGGCCCGGGAACCGTTGGCATTGGTCCGCTCGCCGATCGACAAGTAGCTGGTGTCCTGCCGGAACGGCACCTCGGCATACAAAGACGCCGCCGCGGCGGTATGCCCCGGCGTACGCGGCACCACCGGCCGGTTGGACAGCCGATCGACGACCTGGCGCAGATGCTCCGGGCCGGTGCCGCAACACCCCCCGACCAGTCCGAGGCCGAATTCGACGACGAACTGTTCCAGCGCATCAGCCAACTCGACGGGCTTCAGCGGATAGTGCGCACCGTCGGAGGTGAGCTGGGGCAAACCGGCGTTCGGCATGCAGCTGACGCCGATCTGCGCGTACCGGGACAGGTGCCGCAGGTGCTCGCTCATCTCGGCCGGGCCGGTCGCGCAGTTGAGGCCGATCAGATCGATGCCGAGCGGCTCGAGAGCCGTCAGGGCGGCGCCGATCTCCGAACCCAGCAACATGGTGCCGGTGGTCTCGACCGTGACGTGCACAATGATCGGCAGATCCCGTCCGGCGTGGGCCAGAGCCCGCTTCGCACCGAGCGTCGCGGCCTTGGTCTGCAACAGATCCTGCGATGTCTCGACCAGCACGGCGTCGATGCCGCCGGCCAGCATCCCCTCGACCTGCGCCTGATAGGCGTCGCGCAACTGGCTGTAGGCGACGTGTCCCAGCGTCGGGAGTTTGGTGCCCGGACCGACACTGCCCAGCACCCAGCGGGTCCGCTCGGGCGTGCTGTACGCGGCCGCCGAGTCGCTGGCGATTCGGGCGGCCGTCTCGGACAGTGAGAAGATCTGGTCGGCGATGCCGTATTCGCCGAGCGCCGACAGGTTCGAGCCGAAGGTGTTCGTCTCCACGGCGTCCACACCGACGTCGAAGTAGCCGTCGTGGATGGCTCGGACGATGTCTGGCCGGGTCCGGTTGAGGACCTCGTTACAGCCCTCCAACTGGTCGAAGTCGTTCATCGTCAGGTCGAAACCCTGGAGCATCGTGCCCATCGCCCCGTCCGCGATCACGACACGGCGCGAGAGCGTGGACCGGAGATCGTCAGGCATGCGCTGAGGATACGGCCGCCGAGGCCGCCGGTCGCGGACTTATCACCATCCGGAGAGCTTCGCCGGGCCCCCTCGCGCAGCGGGTTCGGCGGCTACAGTGTGGCCCATGCCGGACTCCACTGATGCAGAGCTGCGGGATCTTCGTGATCTTGTCGACCCCGTCGTCGTGCTGGCGTTCGGTGGCTGGAACGACGCCGGCAACGCCGCCACCGGAGCCGTCGAGCAGTTGGCCGACGCGTACGACGCGGAGCCGGTGTTCGCGCTCGATCCGGACGACTATTACGACTTCCAGGTCAATCGACCGCAGGTGGAGCTGAACGACGACGACGATCGGGTGATCACCTGGCCGACGACGGAATTCAAGCTCGCCGAGTTGCCGGACGGGCGCGATCTGGTCCTGGTCCTCGGGCTGGAGCCCAACCTGCGCTGGCGCCAATTCAGCACCGTGATCGTCTCCGCGTTGCGTTCGGCCAATGTCCGCCGGGTGCACCTGTTGGGCGCGCTGCTGGCCGACACCCCGCACACCCGCCCGGTGCCGGTGTCGGTGTCCACCGGCGACCACGAGCTGATGAAGGAGCTGGGACTGGCGCCGTCCACGTACGAGGGCCCGACCGGGATTGTCGGCGTGCTCGCCGAGTCACTGCAGCGGGCGGGCATCGAGGTGTTGATGTTGTGGGCCGCGGTACCGCACTACGTGTCTCACCCGCCCTGCCCGAAGGGCACCTTGGCGCTGCTCTCCCAGCTCGAACAGGTGCTCGACTTCTCCCTCGAGCTCGGTGAGCTGCCGGAACTGGCCCGGGCCTGGGAGCGCGGGGTCGACGAGTTGGCGGCCGAGGACACCGAGGTGGCCGAGTACGTCTCATCCCTCGAACAGCAACAGGATGCCGCCGAACTGCCCGAAGCCAGCGGCGACGCGATCGCTGCCGAGTTCGAACGCTACCTGCGTCGACGTCAGGGGTAGGGTCGCGGCCGACGGCGAGAGGCCATCGACGCGCTGATCAGTCGGTGGCGCCGGCCAAACGTCGGAGCTGCCCGATCATGGCGTCGGGATCGGCGGCGCCGAAGACCGACGAACCGGCGACGAACGAATCCACCCCCGCCGCCGCGCACCGCTCGATCGTTTCGTCCGAGACCCCACCGTCGATCTGCAGCCAGATGTCGCCGCCCACCTTGTCCAACATCGCCCGCGTCCGCGCGATCTTGGGCAGGCAGAGATCGAGGAACTTCTGCCCGCCGAATCCGGGCTCGACAGTCATGATCAACACCATGTCCAACTCGGGGAGCAGATCCTCGTACGGCTCGATCGGCGTCGCCGGCTTCAGTGCCATCGAAGCCCGCGAACCACGGGCGCGCAGCTCGCGGGCCAGGCGTACCGGCGCGGCGGCGGCCTCGATGTGGAACGTCACCGATTCGGCGCCGACCTCGGCGTAGGACGGCGCCCAGCGGTCGGGCTCGGTGATCATCAAATGGATGTCGAGCATTTGCGCGGTGATCTTGCGAATCGCCTCGACCACCGGGAGACCAAGGGTGAGATTGGGGACGAAATGGTTGTCCATCACATCGATGTGCAGGGCATCCGCGCTCGGCACGGACTCGATCGCGGACTGCAAGTTGGCGAAGTCGGCAGACAGCAGGCTGGGCATGATTCTGGTGGCCACGGCCTGACTGTACTGGGCGGTGGTCGAAAGGGGATCGGCTGATGAGGTGAGCGCTTCGGCTGGCGGACCGGCGGCCCGCGCTACGGTCATCGCCGCCGAGTCGCTGCCAGGCCCCGTCTCGTGCGGAGCACGCAGAAGTCGACTCGTGCGGAGCACGCAGAAGTCGACTCGTGCGAGCACGCAGAAGTCGACTCGTGCGAGCACGCAGTGGCCGACCGTTATGGGCGTCCAAGGCACGTTTAGCGAGATGGCGACCACGCTCGATCAGCGGGCCTCACGGGATCGACTCCGGTTCCACGCGCGCAGGGACCGCCGCCGGGCCTCTTCTCCTTCCGACGGCAGGGGTGACAGGGTGACACCCATGGCGGACTACCGGCGCGCGGACTTCAGCCACAGCCGCTTCGAGGAGGTCGACTTCAGCCAGTCGCGCTTTCACAACGTCTATTTCCAGGACACGGTGATCCGAGGCGCCTGGCTGCAACGGGTAGAGATCGATGGCTCCATCGACGACGTCACGATCAACGGGGTCGACGTCGGGCCGCTGATCGAGGCCGAGCTCGACCGTCGTGACCCCGACCGCATGCTCGTCAGACCCACCGACGCCGCCGGGTTCAGAGGGGCGTGGGAGGTCGTCGTGCGCCGCTGGGACGCGGCTGTCCAGCGCGCCCGGGCGCTCCCGGAGGACTTGCTGCACGAGCGGGTTGACGGCGAGTATTCCTTCATCGAGACCTTGCGGCACCTCGTGTTCGCCACCGACGCCTGGGTGCTGCGGGCCATCTTGGGCGACCCTAATCCCTACCACCCGCTGGGTGTGGCCCACAGCGAGATGCCGGTTGACACCCCGGGCGTACCGCACAATCCTGACGCGCGACCCTCTCTGGATGAGATCCTCGCCGTGCGCGCCGACCGGATGGCGACGGTGGCGCAAGTGCTGAACGAGCTGACCGACGAGCGGCTCGAGGAGATGACCCGGCCGGTGCTCGAGCCGGGGTATCCGGAGTCCGAGTCCTTCCCGGTGCGCCGCTGCCTCGGCGCGGTGGTGACCGAGGAATGGCTGCACCGCGGATACGCCGAGCGTGACATCGCCGCCCTGGAGAGGGAGTCGAGTTGACCACCACTCGTGGCATGCGTTGGGCGTGCATAGATACCGCACCCGAAACCGTCGGATTGGGCCTTGTCGAGATGCACAGTCTGCCCCGACTCGGGGTAGGCGCCGAGGCACCGCGAGGTGCCGCAAGGACGACAACCCCCATGCGGAGCACGCGGTAGCCGACCCTCATGGAGCACGCAGGAGTCGACTCTCGTGCGAGCACGCAGTAGCCGACGGTCTACCGGTGCGCCGAAAGCGGAACCTCGTCGTCGGTGACTGTGATGGGTGCGAGATGGGCGATGCGATGAACGGAAGGTTTTGGGCGAGCCCGCCCTAGCGCGGGCGCGGCTTTCGTACCACAACCGCGGCATCAGCCAGCCAGCGCCGCCAGCCTCGCTTGCGCGTCCTTTGCCAGCTTCCGCGTCAGTTCCGCGGCGGGCATCTCGCCTGCGAGCGCCACCGCCTGCCCGGCCCACAGGTTGGTGAAATCCACCCGTCCCTGCTTTTCCGCGGCGGCCTTGAGCGGGGCCAGCGCCGTCGCCGCATGGGGAAAGGCGGGCGCATCGGGCGAGATCGGGCCGACCTCGCGCATCAGGCGATTGACGACGCCGCGCGCCGGACGCCCGGTCATGACGTTGGTCATGACAGTCCCCTCATCATTCCCCTGAGCAAGCGCCGCCTTCGCCGCCTTGCTGCCGGTGGCTTCCGGACAGCGCAGATAGGCCGTGCCGATCTGTACGCCGCAGGCTCCCAGCGCGAATGCGGCCGCTATGCCGCGCCCGTCCGCGATCCCGCCTGCCGCGATCACCGGCACCTTCACCGCATCGACAATCTGCGGCACCAGCGCCATCGTCCCCGGCTGGGAGGAGATGTCGTCGGTCAGGAACATACCGCGATGGCCGCCCGCCTCGGCGCCCTGCGCGATGATGATGTCCGCACCGTTGTTTTCGAGCCAGACCGCCTCGCGAACGATGGTCGCCGACGCCATCACCAGGCAGCCTGCCGCCTTCACGCGATGGAGCAAGCCCGGCTCCGGCAAACCAAAGTGGAAGCTGACGACCTCGGGCTTCAACTCTTCGACGACCGCACACATGGCTTCGTCGAACGGCGCGCGATTGGCGGCGCTGAAGGGCGCATCGGGATCGACGCCGTACTCGCGGTAATAAGCACCAAGCCGCTCGCGCCACCTCGCCTGCTCCTTGGCTTCGCTCTCGGTCGGCCGATGGCAGAAGAAGTTCATATTGATCGGCGCGGAGACGCGCTGGCGGATATTCTGCATCTGCTCGCGCGCTTTCTCGGCAGTGAGCATCGCGCTCGGTAGTGACCCGAGGCCGCCGCCTTCGGCCGCGGCGATCACCAGTTCCGCGTCCATCACGCCGGCCATCGGCGCCTGCACGATCGGATGCTCGACCTGCAACAACTCGGTCAGCCGGCGATCAGTCCACATCGACGTCTCCCATCTTCATCT
Source organism: uncultured Actinomycetota bacterium (assembly GCA_963731295.1). GTDB lineage: Bacteria > Actinomycetota > Actinomycetes > Propionibacteriales > Propionibacteriaceae > Microlunatus. The sequence goes on along the minus strand of CAVSUP010000001.1, from coordinate 85,818 downwards.
TGCTTCTCCTCCACCGCTTGCGAAGCGTCACGCCGGCCTCGACCACGCCGAAGGGCCGCGCCCTGAAGGAATCCGGACGCTCAGAAGTTGCGGAACCTCTGCGCATGGTCGACCTCGGGTGTTGCACACGACTGTTGCACACGGCGGTTGCACACGGCGGTTCAAGGGGATCCACACGCGACCCCAATGGGGTCGCATGCATTAGCCGACCCCCGAAGGGGATGCACTGGCAGCCGACCGTCCCACCGAGATCTGGAGAACTGCGGCTTGGCACGCCGGGTCTACGCCGATCAGCTGCTAGCCATCTGCGTGATCGCGGCGTCATCACCAGTCCTCTGCGACCGGCGTGGCTGGTTCAGTGCCACCTGCTGAATCAGCCGGCACTAAGCCTGGCAAGTCATAGGCTGATCGGTACGATGCCAACTACCCTCGAGCGTGCAATCGACGCGCTGTCAGATCCGAATGTTGCTGTTGCCGATGCCCTGCGCCGACTTCTCGTGGTCAGCCGCCGGATCAGCGCCGACGATCTATCCAGGTGGCTAATGCTGTCCGCGCAGAACATGGTCATCGGCCGATCGGGGCGAGCAGCATAGACGCGCGCGGCTACGCCGGCTGCGATCGGGTCCTCGTTGGGTCTCCTTGAGCTACGTGATGCGAATATGGCCTCGGTAGATGTACGTGATCTCCTCGCCGATGATGTCTTTGAAGTTGACCTGTCCCTTGGCACCCGCGAACCCACCGGTTCCACTCGTGGCAACAATTGGGTGCTCGCAGTGTCCGCTGACCTCGGTGCCGTCGAGGTTCAGTTTGGCCTCGAAGACGTAGGTTGTGGTAAAGGTGCCGTCGGGGCCACCATCGAGCCTCCCCTCGAAGAGCTCGGTGCCCGTCTCCAGGTATTTCAGATATCTTCCGTGCGGCGTCGTACTCGCAGTCTTGATGTGCGTGAACCAACAGCCGTGGAGGCTTCCTCGAATCACGAGTGGGGGATAACTGTCGTAGGACTTTGGAGGCTTATGACACGGGACACCCTCGGCTGGGTTGAAGAATGCCGATCCCAAGAGGCGGTCACCCCTTGTAGTCGTGTTCGCAGTCGCGGGCGCCGACGTCCCCACGAGTAGGCCCGCCGTCAACACGACCAGTAAAGCCAAACGTCGAATCTTTTTGAGCACCTTATTCCTCCATTGCCAGATTATGGGCTGTGTTGCCCGGATTTTGTCATTGTGCGGTGGCCGTGCCGTGGTCGAGAGTTCAGCCTGAGTCGACCCGCGTCAGTTTTATGAGGCCCCGTGATTGAGCCTGTGGGGCGCAGCCACGGCTGTGCTGGCGAGTCAGCACGTATCGACGTTGGTCCCGACGAATGTCAGCGCGAGGTTCTCTAGCTGACTTCATCGCGCCGTCAGTGCGGACGACTTGTCGTAGTGCTCATCGGCTATCAGGTTCGAAGTCGGCTGTCCCCTTTCTCAGCGATCCGCTGATTTTGACCATGACCCCTCCACTACATGCGGTCGCCCAGCGAGGTCGAACCAAGGCTTACTGTCTAAGACGTCTGGCCAGGTGCATCGGTTGACACCTACGACACGACGGTGAACGTGATGTCACGGACGCCACTGACTGCGCCGTGCCCACTCACCGTTGCCCGGTATCGTCCTGGTTCGAGGGTGAGAACGGGCTCGAAGTCGACCGGGGCCGCCCGATCGGCAGACCCGAGCACTTCTTGCTGGTATGCGATCGCGCCGGTGTCGAGATCGACGACCTCCACACGAGCCGGCTGACCAGAACCCGCCGTGGCGGAGCCGAGCAGCACGAAGGTGCCCGGCACCACGTCCCCATTGCGGGGGCTGTCGAAGCCGTCCGGCCGGACAACCTGCACCGACTCATCCCTAGCCAGCGGCTTCGCAGTGTCGATTACGCCATACAACACGAAGGGCTTCCCCTGAAGCCTGATCAGGACCTCATCGCGAACGCCGAGGGTGTCCTGCAGCGTCCGCACCCAGGCCTCGGCAATCAGGTGAGCTTCCGGCTTCGCGTACTGGGGGCTGAAGAAGTTGTCCAGCTCGACGCGGATCAGGCCACCGGACACGGTGACCGAGCTGATGTCGGTCCGCCCGATCTTCCGGCCGCTCTGAGGCGTGTTCCCAGGCTGTACCGGTGCGGTGTCGAACATGGCCTCCAAGGCGGCCAGACCGACCTCCGGAGAGTCCGTGCGCATCCGCTCCGGAGTGATGGTCAACGTCCTCGGCGCCGGCGCGCCTTGGGATCGATCCCCACCGCCCGTTGTCCGGTACACCACCAACGTCGGGATCGATGCGTCGTAATGCGGCACGCTCGTCGTCACCGGGGCGACCGGTGCCGGTGTCACAACTGCTGGGCGCCAGCCGAGAACCACGGCCACCACGATCACTGCCGCGACACCAATGCCTGCAGCCACTCCGCCCAGCACCCGGCGGCGCGATCGGGTCGCACTCACCGGCCGCAGGCGAGCACCGGACCAGTCGGACTCGACAGAGACGACTGGCGATAGCATCCCAGGCATCGCCCACCTCGATAGCATTCGCCTCGGTCTCCAGGGCCTCGGGCCAGTCGCTGCCCTACCTGGTCGTCATCGAGGCCGCTCGGCGGTCATCGGTTCACCTCTATCGCTGTCCGCAGTGAGCGAAGTCCACGAAAGTTGTGGCTCTTCACCGCACCTCGGCTGATGCCCAGCGCGTCGGCGATCTCGGCCTCGGACAGCTGACCGTAATACCGCAGGACGAGTACCTCTCGTTGACGACCGGGGAGTTCGGACAACAGCGACAGGGCTCGTTCATGCTCGATCTGGACCAGCGCTCGGTCTCCGCGCTGTTCACCTCCGACGGCTGGCTCACTGGTTGTCGATTGACCACCGCACGATGCCGCAGATGGGAGCGAGCTCCGTTCGCCACACAGACGCGGAGGTAGGAGGCCGCCGTCCCTGGGTCGCGGATCGTTTGCCAGCGCGCGACCAGATCCACGAACGCATCCTGGACGATCTCCTCGGCGCGACCTGCATCGCCGACAAACAGCACCGCCAACCGAACCAGCCGCACGTAATGGCACTCATACAGGTCGCGGACTGCCGTGGTCGTGGAAGGCTGGTTCACGAGCCGCCCCGGAGTCACGGACGGGCTCACAGAGTCCATCTGGACCTCCTCCCGCCTCTTTAGACGGCTCAGGCGGCTCAGAGGTTTACCCCGCTGCGTTAGTCTCGCCAAAACGCGGTCTCTCCGCCAGATCCTCGAGCGAGGAGCGCCGCCTGGCCGAAGCACACCTCATCCGTGAGCGTCAATCCCAAGGTCCTGCCCAGGATCAGAAAATCGAACGTCTGTAGGTAGATCGCCGGCCAAGTCCTGTGGCGTCCTTGACGCGACAACGTCTCCCGGTAACGCCGCGAGTTTCAGCCGTTTATGTCCACCCGGACGGCTCAGCGGTGGCCACGGACGCCGCAAGGGACCGACCGATCATGCGGGACGCACGCTGTAGCTGTCGTGCGGGACGCACGCAAAGCCGACCGTCGTGCGGAGCACGCAAAGCCGACCGTCGTGCGGAGCACGCAAAGCCGACCGTCGTGCGGAGCACGCAAAGCCGACCGTCGTGCGGAGCACGCAAAGCCGACCGTCGTGCGGAGCACGCAAAGCCGACCGTCGTGCGGAGCACGCAAAGCCGACCGTCGTGCGGAGCACGCAAAGCCGACCGTCGTGCGGAGCACGCAAAGCCGACCGTCGTGCGGAGCACGCAAAGCCGACCCTCGTGCGTGACGGGTGCGGAACGCCCGCAGAAGTCGGCGACTGACCTACGACCGCCGGCAGCTTCTCCAACCCTCGCCACTTGCGGCGTGGTGCAATTGAGGTCGTGGACCCCTTCAAAGTCCTGGCCGCCGAGCACCAGCTCAAGGACGAACGCAAGCTGTCACCTCAAGGGCTTCCGGAGCGGTACCTCTACTCGCCTGACATGAATTATCGCTATGCGTTCGGCCGGTGGTGGGGTCTCGAAGATCTGGCTCGATCGGTGGTTTGGGTCATGCTCAACCCTGCGACGGGTGATACCGACGGGAAGCGGCGACCGACACTCGAGCGAGCGATAGAACGTTCCCGCGAGTGGGATGCCCACGGCATCGTGGTGGTGAATCTCTTCGCGTACCGGAGCACCGACCCCAGGATCCTCTCGACGGTGGCGGACCCGGTTGGCCCGGCCAACGATGACGCCCTCACGCTCCTCACCGCCCAGGCGTTCAGAACCGTGGCCGCCTGGGGCGTGCAAGGAGGGCGTCTGGACCGCTCGCTCGCCGTGCGCCCGCTACTGCCTGCGCCACTCTGTCTAGGAACGACCCTAAACGGAGAGCCCCGGCACCCGCTCTACGTGTCGGCCGAAACCCCAGCTATTGCTCTTCCCTGAACGCGCGCCGAGAACCGATCCGTCTCCTAGGCCGACGCTGGGGGGCACACCGTAGGCGACTGACCCGTGCACCGGGGCGGCCCGACAAGTCACCCCACCCGAAAATAGGCGGCGAACATCGCGTCGGTGCCGTGGCGGTGGGGCCAGAGCTGAAGGTAGTCGCCGTCGGCCGCATCGGCTAGTTCCGGGAGGAGCTGGTGGGCCGGAATGATCTGGAGGTCCTTTCGACGCTCCAGAACGGTTGCCACCACATCGCGGGTTTCGTGGCGGTGGGGCGAGCAGGTCACGTAGGCGACGACGCCGCCCGTGGCCGCGCTGTTGATCGCGCTGTCCAACAGGGCTACCTGGACGCCGTGCAGTTGCTCGATGTCGGCCGGACCCCGCCGCCAGCGGGATTCGGAGCGGCGGCGCAGAGCGCCGAGCCCGGAGCACGGCACGTCGAGCAGCACCCGGGCGAACGCGCCTGATCTCCAGGCCACACGGGTGCCGTCGGCCACGATCACGCTTGGCCTCGCCGCCCCGTACGCGCGGACCGACTGGGCGACCAGGGTCGCCCGATGGGGTGCAAGTTCCGCCGCCAGGAGCACGCTGCCGGCCTCGCGGGCCAATCCGGCGAGCAGCGCCGTCTTCCCGCCCGGACCGGCGCACAGGTCGAGCCAGCGTCCGGCCGGCGCCTGCGCCCGGGTCAGCCCCCAGCTGACCACCTGCGAGCCCTCGTCCTGAACACCCACCCGCCCCTCGCGGACGGCCGCCAGATCGGCCGGGTTGCCGGCCCAGCCGGCGGCGAACGGCGAGTGCCGACCGGGCACCGCTCCGGCATCGAGTAGGTCGCTGATCTTGGCCAGTCCCGGCCGGACGGCGAGGCTGACCTGGGGGCTGACGTTGTTCGCGGCCAAGGCCGGCTCGAGCTCGGCCGCTGGCAGCCGATCGGCGTACGCGTCGACGATCCAGCGCGGGTGGGCGGTGCGCAGCGCAAGTTGATCATGCTCGTCCAGCCCGGCGGACAGCCGGCCCAGCCAGCCGTCGAGATCGTCGATCGAGATCTTCCGCAGCACCGCGTTCACCAGTCCGGTGACCCGCTCGCCGACGGTGTCGGCCGCCAGATCGACCATGGCGGCCACAGCTGCGTGCGGCGGCACCCTCATGGCGAGCAACTGATGGGCACCCAGCCGGAGGAGGTCGAGCACCGCCGGCTGAAAAGTTTTGAGCGCGCGGTCGGCGGCGGCCGCGATGATCACGTCGTAGGTGCCCTGACCACGACAGGTGCCGGCCAACAGCTCAGTGGCGAAGGCGGCATCGCGGCCGGTGAGCCCACGCTGGTCGAGCAGCGAGACCATGATCAGGTTCGCGTACGCGCCCTCGGCATTGACGGCACGCAAGGCATCGAAGGCGGCACGTCGGGCCCGATCGGGCTTACTGCGGTGTCGGGTGCGGCCGTCTCGAGCTGTCGACCGGGCCACTCAGCGACCGAGTGCCGGGTGCTCGTCGAAGGCGATGCCGCGGGCCCAGTCGGCCGCCGGCATCGGCTTCTTGCCCTGGGCCTGGACCTGGCCGAGCTCCAGGGACCGCGTACCGGTGCCCACCTGGACGGACTTCTTGGTGATCTCCAACGCACCCGGCGCCAGGTGGTTCGCGGCCAGCCGGGCACTGTTGATCTTGAAGCGTTCCCCGCGGAACGTGGTCCAGGCACCGGGCGCTGGTGCGCACCCGCGGATCAGCCGATCCAGCTCGTCGGCCGGACGATCCCAGTTGATCATGGCGTCCGCGACATTGATTTTGGACGCATAGCTGACGTTGGCCTCGGGTTGCGGTTGCGGCTGGGCGCCGGCCTCAATCGCGTCCAGCGTGTCGACCAGCAGCTGCGCGCCCGTCAGTGAGAGGCGGTGCAGCAACTCTCCGGAGGTGTCGGTCGGCTGGATGGGCTCGGTGACGGTCGCGTACGTGGGCCCGGAGTCGAGTTCCAGGACGATCCGGAACGTGGTGGCACCGGTCGTCTGATCGCCGGCCAGCACGGCGTGCTGCACCGGCGCGGCCCCTCGCCAGGCCGGCAACAGCGAGAAGTGCAGGTTGACCCAGCCGTGGGTGGGGATGTCCAGGACTCGCTGGGGCAACAACGCGCCGTAGGCCACGACCGGACAGCAGTCCGGGGCAAGCTCGGTCAGCCGGGCGACAAAATCTTCGTCCTTCGGTCGGTGCGGCTTGAGGACCTCAAGACCTGCCGCGGCGGCGCGCTCGGCCACCGGGCTCGCGGTCAGGTTCTTCCCCCGACCGCTCGGTGAGTCCGGGCGGGTGGCGACAGCAACGACCTCATGCCGCGACGCGAGCAACGCGTTCAACGAGGGAACGGCGACCTCCGGGGTGCCGGCAAAGACGATTCGCACCGCAGGAGTCTACGGGTTGCGCGCGGCCGGCCGACGACGATAGCGCCGCGGCTCCCGAAGCGAGAACGTGAGTTGCGCCGGCGCCCAACCCACAGCCACAGTCACAGTCACAGCGTCAGCCACAGTCACAGTCACAGTCACAGTCACAGTCACAGTGTCAGGCGAGCTCGAACGGGTCGACGATCATCCGCAGCGCGCCGTCGCTCTTGCGGGCGCTGCGAATCGAGGCCACTTCCTTGGCCGCTCGAGCCAACTGACCGGCTGCCGACCGCGGGGCGCGGATCGTCAGGCGGCGAAGCTCCGCGTCGGATTCCCGGGGCCCGAGCAGATCGACCGGCCCAAGCAGCTCGGCGTGGGCCGGCAGTCGAGCCAGCGCCGCGAACTCGGCCAGCGCCTCGGCCTGGCCGTCCACGACCAGCAGCGCCGCGGCCGGCGGGAAGTGCGCGTCCGCGCGCTCGGCCAACTCCCGGACCGCGAAGCCCCCGGGATCGACACGAACCAGCGCCTGCAGCGCGCGACCCGAGCTCTCCCCCACGGCAATCACCGAACCGCCGTCGGCTCCGCTGCGGACCAGCGCGACGACATTGAGCCAGCGCCGCAGGGCCTCCTCGGCCGCGCGAAGATCCGGACGCAACAGGAGCAGCGGCGTGTCGAGCAGCACCGCACCCGCGTACCCACCCTCGGCCGGCGGTTCGGCCCCGGGAGTGGCGACCACGATCGCGGGCGTATGCGGCACCCGGGTCGTCACCTTGCCCCCGACCGACTGCCGCACTGGTGTCTGCGGGAAGGCCTTACCCAACTCCTCGGCCGTCCGCTCGGCCCCGACGATCGGTGCGCGCACCTGCCGCGACTCGCAGATCGGACACTCCCAGTCGACCTGGAGCCGGCCGCACCAGCCGCAAGTGCCCGGCGCGCCGGTGCGCAGCCGATCGTGCGCCCCATTGCGCAACGGACCCGAACAGAAGCCGCACCGGGCCGGCTCCCGGCAGCTCTGACAGACCAGAGCGACCAGATAGCCCGCGCGCGGCACCTGCACCAGCACGGGACCTTGCGGCAGCGAGGCTCGGACCAGCTCGAAGACCTCGTGGGGCAGCCGAGCGACCCGGGCGGCGGAATCCCGAGCCAGCGCCAGATCCGAATCGGCGGTCACCTTCACCCGCGGCGCGGTGTGCCGGACCACGCTCCGGTCGTGCGGCGAGCTCGGTCAGCCAGCCGCGATCGACCCAGCTCTGTAGCTCGGCCGATCGGGCATAGCTGGCGTACAGGGCCCCGGCACCGACCTGGGTGGCCCGCAGGGCAAGCACGTCCCGGGTGTGCGGATACGGGGCCCGCTGCTCGACGAGCAGGTCGTCGCCGTCGTCCCACAGCGCCACCAAACCAAGATCACCAACCGGTGCGTACGCGGCCGCCCGGTTGCCGATCACCACCCGGACATCGCCGCGCAACGCCGCGAGGAACGCTCGGTAGCGGGCGGCGGGTCCCGATTCGGCCACCAGCACGGCAAAACCGGTCCGGCCGAGCGTGGCCTGACAGGCCGCCTTCAGCCGTTCGAGATCACGTTGATCCGGGACCACGATCACCGCACCCCGGCCACTTTCGGCGGTGGCCCGGGCCGCACTGGCCAGACCGACCGCCCAGTCCCCGCTCGGCGCCGCGCTCGGCGTCACCTGCCACAGCGCGCGGGGCCGCCCGCCCCGACGCAGGGCGTCGAGAAATCCCGATCCCGTGGGATAGCCCGGGAGCGGCCCGGGTTGTTGATCATCAGGAAGGGTGCGGTCCGCCAATGTCCGATCGGCCTGTTCGGTGGCCGCGTGTCGGGGTGGTACAGCCAACCGGAGGACGTCGGCGAAGGTGCCGGCGTAGTGGTCGGCCACCCCCCTGATCAAGGTCGCGATCTCGGAGGTGAGCACCGGTTCGGCCGAAATGATCTTGTGCAGCGGAGCGAGTGCGCCTTCGTGTTCGGTCTCGCTGACCCGTTCCAAGATCATCCCGTCCCGCAGGCGGCCGGCGAACCGGACCCGCACCCGAGCACCGGGCACGGCTTCGACGGCCTGGGTCGGCAGCACGGCGTAGTCGAACGGCCGGTCCAGGTGACTGAGCGGCACGTCGACCGCCACCCGGGCAATCAGCGGCACGGTCTCCTCAGGCACACCGCATAGTAGGCAGAGGGGTCTGACACGGCGGGATCTGACGCCGCACGTCTAACCCAGTGCGGTCTGACCCAGTGCAGTCTGACCCAGTGCGGTCTGACCCAGTGACGCAATGACACAGTGAGGCAATGACCGAGGACGCCCAGCGGGTACGCCGGCTGCTGGCCTATCTCGGGACGGCGATGATCGCCACCGGGCAGCCGGTCGGCGACATCGAGGACGAACTCGCGGCCGTCAGCCGCCGGCTGGGCTATCCCGATGTGCAGCTTGCCGCGAGCCCGACCGGCATCACCCTCAATCTCGCCAGCGGTGAACCGGCGACCTTCGAGTCGGTGAATGCGCCGCTGCGTCTCGACCAGGCCGTCGAGGTCCGGATCATCCGGCATCGACTGATCGACGGGGCGTTGACGGTGCCGGAAGCCATCGATCAGTTGCTCGGCCTCCGTCGGATCCCGCGCCGCTATCCCTGGTGGACCACCGACCTCGGATTGGTCGTCGCGTCGGCCGGGATCTGCCTGATCCTGCAACCGGGAGTGGCGAATCTGATCTTCGCGACCCTGGCGTCCATCGTCGTCGCTGCACTCCTGCGGTTGTCCGGGCGGTTCCAGTTGATTGCCACGGTGCTCCCCGCCCTGGCCGCCTTCATCGTCGGGTGTGGACTGTTCGCTGCGGCCAATGCCGGTCTGTTGGAGGGGGCGCTGCGCACCGCGCTGCCGCCGCTCGCCGTGCTGTTGCCGGGGGCCCTGATCGTCACCGCGATGTCTGAGCTCGCCGCCGGGGACATGATGGCCGGCTCAGCGCGGCTGCTGTTCGGCGTCGTCCAGTTGATGCTGTTCACCCTGGGGCTGATCGCCGCCAGTCGACTGCTCAACGCGACACCCGAACAGTTGGCCAATGTCCGCGTACACGAACTCGGTTGGTGGTCCGCGCCCGTCGGGTTGGTGATGATCAGCATCGGGCTGACCTTCATGGAGTCGCCACCGCTGCGGCTGGTGCCGTGGATCGTCGCCGTACTGGCGATCGCGCTGGGGGCCCAGACCCTCGGCCAACAGGTGTCCGCTCCGTTCGGCAGCTTCCTCGGCGCGTTCGCGGCCAGTCTGGGCTCGTACCTGGTCGAAGCGATGAAGCCAACACTGCCGCGACTGGTGGTGTTCTTGCCCGCCTTCTGGCTGTTGGTGCCGGGGAGTCTCGGCCTGCTGTCCACCACCCAGCTCGCGCTGGACCCCGCGACCTCGGCCGCCGGGGCCGTGCAGGTCGTCGGCGTGATCTCCGCGCTGGCGTTGGGCCTGCTCGTCGGGGCCGCTGCCGCCCAGTCCGTACGCGGTGTGTTGCGCCGCGCCCGACGGACCCGCTGAGGAGCCCCGACTGATGATCATCGAGCACCACACGGAGGACATCGACGGCGTACCGGTGCACTACTTCCCGAGCGACGACGAGATCTGCCAGGCGACTTTGGTGTTCGGTGTCGGAGTCCGGAACGAAACGGCGCCGACCCAGGGCATGCTGCACGCCATCGAGCACCTCGTCATGCACGAGGCGCGCCTCACGCCGATCGCCGTCGACGGGTCGGTCGACGTCACCCAGACCCAATTCACGGCAACGGGTTCACCGCCCCTCGTACGCGCCTTCCTCGAGACGATCTGCCGAGCTTTGGCTGAGCCACCCGAGCAACGGCTCAGGACCGAGACGAAGATTCTGGCCGCGGAGCTCCAGTCGACCGAATCTCCGATCGGCGTTCTGCATCGCGCTCGATATGGCTGCCGAGATCTGGGACTACCCGATGTGCTGCTGCCGAGCCCCGAGCAGTTTGCATCGTTGATCCTCGACTGCGCCCGACGGTGGTTCGTCACCGGGAATGCGTTCCTGATCATCGACGGAGCCTGGCCGGACGGTCTTCGCCTGCCGCTCCGGGCCGGCTTCCCGCCGGCGCGCACCTGGGCCCAGCCCCGACGCTGGGCCGAGCCGCGCACGCTCTCCACGGATGCGCCGATCTGCGCATTCAACCTCGTGTTACCACCGCCGGAGCTGCCGTGCATCGACCGGCTCGTCGTTGCCGTCCTGATGGACCGGCTCTTCGAAACCATCCGCCACACCGCCGGCCTCGCCTACGCCCTCGAGGCTCAGACAACGGCGATCGGCACCGGTTCAATTGATCTCCTTGTCGTGGTCGAACCTCGCGTGGACGCCCACGAGGCGGCGGCGGCGGAGCTGGTCCGCACGTTCCGCGGCTGGTCGGACGTACCGCCGACCAAAGATGAGCTGGCTCGGGCGATCGGCCGGGTGCAGGAAGGCGAGCTCGGACGGGCGGCAGCGATCGAGAGGTTCGGTGAGCGGGCGCTCGACGGGTTGCTCGGTCTGTCGACGCCTCAGGTCGAGGTCGAGCACCTACAGTCGATCACCCCGGACGCGTGCGCGGTCTATGTGCGACGCATCGCCTCCGATGTCGTGTTCTTGGTCGGCGACGAGGCTGTCGAGACGCTCGACCGGCTCGGTATCCCGATGACGACCGAAGGCCCGACGAGCGCCGATCCGGCGCCATCAGGTCGGGTCTTTCGGCCCACACCGTTCAACCGCCTCGTGAATCGACGTGCGCGGGCAGCGTCGGTGACGCTCAACGATCGTGGTCTGACCCTTCGATTGGACGGTCGGTCCGAGGAGATCCTCTGGGATCAGATTGCCGGCGTGGCCCTGGTCGACGCCGACATGGTCGTGTTCGGACTCAACGGCACAGCCATACCCATCGGCCCCGGGTATTACACACGCAGCAAGGACCTCGCCAGTGCGGTGACCGCGCGCGTACCGGATCATCTGTTCTACCGAGCCATGCAACCGACAGACGCGCCCGATGTCCGAGGGCATGCGGTCACGAATCCGCGGGAAGTTGGCAACTTCCATGCGAAGTTTCCTGGGTAAGGCGCCAGTTCCCCATGCAACCTGGGGAACCAACAGCCCCAGGCGCCCGACTCCCGCCCGACCCCTGCCGACGGCCCCCGCGCACGGACCGTGCGCACGGACCTTGCCCACCAGTCTGCGCGATCGGGCATCGAGGTCAGAGCGACCGCGGCTTAGGCTCCGATCGGGAGTCTTTTCGCGTGCCGGGAGGGTCGATCGATGAGCGTAGGGTCCGCGCCGGCGGCGAAGACCGGCCCGTCCTCCGCGCCGACGAGTTCACCGGCTCGGTCCGGACGATCGCCGGCGGCCGGGCCGCCCTCGGCGCGCACGGCGCCACCATCTAGGGCCGATGCCTTCACGGCGCTCCAGCGGTCGGCCGGCAACCGGGCGGTCGCCGAAATGATGACTGGGGCCCTGCCCTTCGTCGAGCGCCTGGCCCTCCAGCGCAAGGGCGGCGGGGGCGGCGGATCCGCGACCGGGGACGTCGGGATCCCCGGCGGGGAGAGTGCCACAGCTTCCGACCAGGACACGTTGGCTGCCGGCTATGTCGCCAGCGGCGCAAATTTCACCACCCCCGACGGCCGGACGGTGAAAGAGTCGCAGGCCAAGGACGAGTCCAAGGTGATCAACTCCACCGGCATCTTTCTGGCTGCCTACCTGGCGCGCTACAACAAGGTCAAAGGGACCTACGGGCTCGGTGAGACGGAGCTGGGCAAGCTGTCGGCCGCCGCCGGCTTTCTCAAGCAGTACAAGACCGGCGACATCGTGCTTCGGCAGATGGATGCCGCGGATTCCCAGGGGCTGGCCAAGATCACCCGGGCCAACTATTCGCACACCGGGATCATCAAGGCCGAGGGCGGCCGGGTGATGGTCCTCGACTCCTATCCGCACGGTAAGGATGCGGCCGGCGTCGAGAAGGATGCGAGCACCCTGAACCCGTTCGAAGACTTCTTCGCCGACCACCACACGGAGAAGATCGTCAGTGGCCTCGTCCTGCGAGCGAACGGACTGACCGCCGCTGCCCGGGCCGACATCGCCAAGATGATCGACAAGTACAACGTGAAGCAGACCACCTTCGACTTCGATTTCAGCGCCGACAACGGAGCGACCGTGCTCTACTGCTCCGAACTGGTCACCCAGGTCTTCCGGGAAGCAGGCGCCGGAACCGTCCCACCGAATGAGTTCGACGCGACCAAGGCGAACGTGGAGGCCCTGATCAAGCAGTTGGAGGCGCTGATTGCCTTCCAGGTGGCGACTGGCACCGACCCGAAGAATGCCCAGGCTCAACTCAACACGCTGAAGGGCCTGGTGGCGACGGTGGACGCCAGCACCGTGAAGGAGCTGTTCAGTCCCGGCAGTTTCGAACGCACCCCGGGCCTCGATGCGGTGTCGGGCTTCGGTCGCGACGCCCCGATCACCGGCAAGTTCAGCGTGACAGTCCTCGACGCGGTGGTGCCACCGGGAGGACGGCTGGACACGCCCGACCCCTACGTAATCCTGAAGGGCGGCCTGAGTGGCACGACCGGGGTCAAGGACGACACCACCACCCCGTCCTGGGGGCAGAAGTTCACCGGCTTCGCGTACGACGATCTCACCTCGGCCGTCTTCCAGATCCGCGACTCCGACGTGTTGTGGGACGACGACATCGCGAGCGTCTCGGGCGACGTCCGACCGGCGAACCCGTCGGGCCAGACCTTCTCGCTCAGCGGGGGCGGCGCGACCCTGCGGATCAAGTCCGCGGCCGAAGACACCAAGTCGGGCGCCGCCCAGGGCCCGCGGGACACGACCCCCTTGTGAAGGTGACCGGTGAGCCTCAGCCGCGGACGGCGGTGGCCAGGGCGTCGGCCCGGTCGGGCGTCTCCCAGGTCAGACCGGGGAGCTGACGACCGAAGTGGCCGTACGCCGCGGTCTGGGCGTAGATCGGGCGCTTCAGGTCGAGATCACGGATGATCGCGGCCGGGCGCAGGTCGAAGACCTCCAACACAGCCGCCTGGATCTGCTCGACCGGCACCTGCTCGGTGCCGAAGGTCTCGACGTAGAAGCCGACCGGATGGGCCTTGCCGATGGCGTAGGCGATCTGCACCTCGCAGCGCCGGGCCAGGCCGGCGGCGACCACGTTCTTGGCGACCCAGCGCATCGCGTACGCGGCCGAGCGGTCGACCTTGGACGGATCCTTGCCGGAGAAGGCGCCGCCACCGTGCCGGGCCATGCCGCCGTACGTGTCGACGATGATCTTGCGGCCGGTCAGGCCGGCGTCACCCATCGGGCCGCCGATCTCGAACCGGCCGGTGGGGTTGACCAGGAGACGATAGTCCGAGGCGTCGATCTCGTACCCCTCGAGCACCTGGTCGACGACGTGCTTGCGGACGTCCGGGGCGAGCAGGGCCTCGAGGTCGATGTCGGCGGCGTGCTGACTGGACAAGACCACGGTGTCGAGGCGGACCGGCTGGTCGCCGTCGTACTCCACCGTCACCTGGGTCTTGCCGTCCGGACGCAGGTACGGCATCGTGCCGTCCTTGCGTACCGCGGACAGCCGCTCGGCGAGCCGGTGCGCGAGGTCGATCGGCAAGGGCATCAGGCTGGTCGTCTCGCTGCACGCGTACCCGAACATCAGTCCCTGGTCGCCGGCGCCCTGACTGTCGAGGGCATCGGTCGACTCGCCGGACCGGCTCTCGACGGCGGTGTCCACGCCCTGGGCGATGTCGGGCGACTGCTGACCGATGGCGATCGTCACGCCACACGAGCCGCCGTCGAAGCCCTTGGTCGAGGAGTCGTAGCCGATGTCGATGATCCGCTGTCGGACGATCCGCGGGATCTCCACGTACGAGTCGGTCGTCACCTCACCGGCGACGACGACGAGACCGGTGGTGACCAGGCACTCGACCGCCACCCGGCTGTTGGGGTCCTGCCGGAGCAATTCGTCGAGAACGGTGTCGCTGATCTGATCCGCGATCTTGTCCGGGTGCCCTTCGGTGACGGATTCAGAGGTGAAGAGTCTGCGTGCCATGGCCCTAGTCTTCCCCGAGATGCCGTCGATCGCGGGCAGCGCTCAGTATTCGGTGCGCCAGCACGTCCTTGCTGCCGCTGATCGCCTCACCCGGGCCGTCGGCGCTGAGCACGATGATCGTGCTGTCGGGTTGACCGAAGACCACGCCCCGCCCGACCTGGTTCAGCACCAGCAGATCGCAACCCTTGCGGGCCAGCTTGGCCCAGCCGAGCTCGACCAGTGACTCATCGGCGGTCGGCGTCTCGGCCGCGAAGCCGACGATCAGCTGGCGCGGATCGGTCCGCGCGCGGACCAGACCGGCCAGCACATCGGTGGTCTGCACCAGCGTCAGCCCGAGCCCGTCATCGCCGGACTTCTTGATCTTGGTCTCACTCGAGCTGGCCGGGGTGTAGTCGGCGGGCGCCGCGGCCATCACCACGAGGTCGGCGGATCGAGCGGTCACCGCCATCGCCTCGGCCAGCTCGGCGGTCGAGGTGACCGGCCGGAGCACGGTGCCGGGCGGCGCGGCGAAGTCGACATTGGCGGCCACCAGGGAAACCTCGGCGCCGCGCTGGGCGGCCGCGCGGGCCAGTGCCCAGCCCATCAGTCCGGATGACGAGTTGCCGAGGAAACGGACGGGATCGAGGTGCTCGCGCGTGCCCCCGGCGCTGACCGCGACAGTGAGCCCGGCCAGGTCTCGGCCCGCGACGAGCGCAGCCACGCCGGGGTCGGCGAGGATCGTGGCGGCGGCCGACAGGAGTTCAGCAGGTTCGGGGAGCCGACCCGGTCCGGAGTCCGGTCCGGTCAACCGGCCCGAGTCAGGATCCAGGACCACCGCGCCGCGCCCCCGCAGTGTGGCGACATTGGCCTGGGTCGCCGGGTGCATCCACATCTCGGTGTGCATCGCCGGCGCGAAGACCACCGGGCAGCGGGCGGTGAGTAGGAGATTGGTCAGCAGGTCATCGGCCCGGCCGGAGGCCGCGCGGGCCAGCAGATCGGCCGTGGCCGGGGCGACGAAGACCAGCTCCGCCTGCTGACCGAGCGTGACGTGCGGGACCTGGTGTGCGTCGGTAAAGACATCGGTGTGCACCGGCTTACCGGACAGCGCCGCCCACGTGCTCGCGCCGACGAACTCCAACGCGGCCTCGGTGGGCACGACGGTCACGTCGTGCCCGGCACCCTGCAGTCGCCGCAGCAGCTCGCAGGCCTTGTACGCGGCGATGCCACCCGCGACCCCGAGGACGACGCGGCTCACTCAGGACGCCCGGGTCAACTCAGAACGACCGGATCGACTCAGGCGGTCTCGGGGCTGAACGGGGTTTCGCCTTGGGCTTCGTCCGGCGCATCCGGATCGATGTCGATGCAGTCGAGCTTGCCGGCGTTCACTTCGCGCAGCGCGATGGAGAGCGGCTTCTCCTGCACGGAAGTC
This sequence comes from uncultured Actinomycetota bacterium, assembly GCA_963731295.1. Taxonomy (GTDB): domain Bacteria; phylum Actinomycetota; class Actinomycetes; order Propionibacteriales; family Propionibacteriaceae; genus Microlunatus. The sequence continues at coordinate 69,570 of CAVSUP010000001.1, read as the reverse complement.
TCGACCAACGGGCCGACATGGTCGAGCAGGCCCTCGCCGAGCTGGGAGTAGTAGGCATTGATCTGGCGAGCCCGCTTGGCAGCGAACAGCACCAGCTTGTACTTCGAGTCCGACCGGGTCAGCAGTTCGTCGATCGGCGGGTTCGTGATGCCCTCGGCGACCACGGCTTTTCTCGGCGGGGTATTCGTCGGCACAGCGTTTGCGGACAAGGTGAAACCTTCGGATGTAGACGGGTGCGGCCCGGATCCGGGCACGGCAAGCTGCAGCCGTACAGGCTACAGACGAACCAAGGCTACCAAGTCACCCACCGCTTGACCTACTTCGCCATTCACCACCACGTGGTCGAATTCGGACTGCGCCGCCAGCTCGGTCCGCGCGGTCGCCAACCGCCGGGCCTGTTGTTCGGCGGTCTCGGTGCCGCGACCGATCAGCCGGCGGACGAGTTCCGCCCAGGACGGCGGGGCCAGGAAGACGAATTGGGCGTCGGGCCAGCTGGCCCGGACCTGCCGGGCGCCCTGCAGATCGATCTCCAACAGCGCCGACCGGCCGGACGCCAATGCGGCGAGCACCGGGGCCCGCGGGGTGCCGTAGCGGTGCCGACCGTGGACGACCGCCCACTCCAGGAGGGCCTGTTCGGCGATCAGCTGGTCGAATTCGGTCTCGGAGACGAACACATAATGCTGGCCGTCGACCTCGCCCGGTCGGGCCGGGCGGGTGGTCGCTGACACCGAGACGAAGATTTCCGGATGGGTGGCCGAAAGCCGCGCGACGACGGTGCCTTTGCCTACTGCCGTCGGGCCCGACACCACCGTAAGTCGGGCCGGACTCACGACTGGGGCGGTTGCGGGCCCGGACGCGTGGAGAACTCAGCGACCAGCGCCGCACTCTGATGCCGGCCGAGTCCGCGGAGTCGTCGATTCGCGGCAATATCGAGCCGGTCCATCACCTTGGCGGCGCGGACCGCTCCGACCCTCGGCAGGGAGCGGAGCAGGTCGACGACCTTGGTATGGGCGATCACGTCGTCGCGCTCCGCCAGCTCGAGGACATCGGCCAGGGTGCGTTCCCCCGAACGCAGGGCCTGCTTCACCTCGGCGCGGCGGCGTCGGGCCTCGGTCGCGGCGCTTCGCGCCTGCTGGCGCTGCTCGTCGCTCAGCGGGGGAATCGTCACAGCGGTCAGTCCTCGAATCGTTCGATGAACTGCGAACCTACCCCAATCCGATGACTGCTTTCACCTCCCCTAGCGCCCGTGTCGCCGCTTGTCGCAGCGCGGTTGGATCGGGTCCGTGTCCCATCACCTCTCGGCTCGTCGCCGGCAGCACCCGGGACACCGCCGAGCCGAACACCTCGGCCAGATCTTTGGCGCCCGCACCCTGAGCGCCCAGGCCGGGGGCCAGGATCGAGCCGTTGAGGGTGGAGAAGTCGGTGCCGGTGGGGCCGATGGTCGCGCCGACCACGATTCCGACATGGCCGAGGTGGTGACCCGCGTTGATCTTGGCGGCTTCGTCGATCACCGTCTGGCCGACCGTCCGCCCGTCGGTGGTCCGGGCCCGCTGGAATTGCGGACCCTCGGGATTGCTGGTCAGCGCGAGCACGTACACGCCCCGACCCTGATCGCGGGCGAGATCGATCGCCCCGGCCAGCGAACCGAAGCCCAGGTAGGGGCTGACTGTGATGGCATCGGCCGCAAGCTTTGAGCCGTCGGTCAGATAGGCGGCCGCGTACGCATCCATGGTGGAGCCGATGTCCCCCCGCTTCACGTCCAGCAGCGACAGCGCGCCGGCCGCCCGGATGTCGGCGAGGGTGCGCTCCAGGACAGCGATCCCCGCAGACCCGTAGGCCTCGAAGAACGCCGATTGCGGCTTGAAGACCGGCACGAGGTCGCCGATCGCCGCCACCATGCCGCGGGCGCACCGCTCCAGACCGCTGGCGTCCTCGGGCAGGCCCCAGCGCTGCAGGATGGCCGGATGGGGGTCGATGCCGGCGCAGAGCGGACCGCGCTCGGCCAGCACCGCCGTGAGTCGTTCGCCGTAGGAAACGGTCATGGGCTGGTCTCCATCACACTGGGGGGCACAATCGGGGGCACATTCGGGGGCGTGAGCGTCCGGGCGGGCAGTCGGTTGAGCTCGGCCACCAGGGCCGGCCCACGGAAGATGAAGCCGGTGTAGACCTGCAGCAGGCTTGCGCCGGCGTCCAGCAGGGCCTCACCGTGGTCGCGGCTGAGGATCCCGCCGACTCCGATGATCGGCAGCGTGGTGCGCTGGGCCAGGAAGCTGACCACGGCGCGGGCCCGCTCGGTGAGCGGGGCGCCCGACAGGCCGCCGGTCTCGACCGAGCGCGCCCGGTCGGCCGAGGCCAGACCATCCCGGGACAGCGTCGTGTTGGTGGCAATGAGGCCTTCGACCCCGGCCGCGGCGGCGACCTCGAGCGCCTCCTCCAGCGCGTCCTCGGTCAGATCCGGAGCAAGCTTGACCAGGATGGGCACCGGATTGCGGCCCTCGGCGAGGTGCCAGGCGTCGTCGACCAGCGCCTTGATCAACTCCCCGAGGGTCCCGGCGTCCTGAAGTGAGCGCAGGCCGGGCGTGTTCGGGCTCGAGACGTTGACGGCCAGATAGTCGGCGTACGGGGCCAGGATTCGCAGTGACTGCCGATAGTCCTCCACGGCATCGTCCAGCGGAGTGCTCTTGGTCTTGCCGATGGAGATGCCCAGCGGAATCCCGACGGCCTGATTGCCCCGGGCCACGCCGACGGCGGCCAGTCGGTCGGCGAGCGCCTGGGCCCCGCGGTTGTTGAAGCCCATCCGGTTGATCACCGCCTCACTGGCGGGCAGCCGGAAGAGTCGCGGCCGGTCGTTGCCGGGCTGGGGTTGGGCGGTGACCGTGCCCAGCTCAGCGTGTCCGAAGCCGAGCGAGCCCCACGCGCGTACGCCGACGCCGTTCTTGTCCATCCCGGCGGCCAGTCCGACCACACCGGGGAACACGATGCCGGCCACCGTGCGCGGCGTTCGGTGCCGGGCGCAGAGCGCGGCGACTGCGGCCAGCGCCGGCCGGTGGCGACCCAGGGTGTTGATCATGGTCAGGGTCTGCTCGTGGACCCGCTCGGCATCGCCCGCGTACGCCCCGAACATGATCGGCCGGAGCACCTTGCGGTAGCCGAGATCGATGATCAACGCCGGCCCCTGATCCCGACGTTTCTCCGCACACGGTCCAATATTTCGGTCGATTCGACCGAAATGGGCGACATCTCCGACCGTGTGCGGAGAGACGTCCCGGAGGCGGGGCCTGTCGTCGAGCCAGGAAACGTCACCGGCTCACCCCTCACCCGAGCCCCAGGACTGCAGGGAACGGACGCCGACGTTGCCGGCCATGATCGCCTCGATGCCCTGCACCGCCGCCGCCAGACCCTGCACCGTGGTGATGCACGGGATGTTGCGCATCACCGCCGCGGTGCGGATCTCGTAGCCGTCGAAGCGCGGCCGGCCGTCGGGGCTGAGGCCGTGGGGGGTGTTGAAGATCAGATCGACCTCGTCGTCCAGGATGGCCTGCACCACGGTCTTCTCACCGTCCGGCCCCGGACCCTGGCTGAACTTACGGACGGCCGTGACGTGTACGCCGTGGCGGCGCAGCATCGACGCGGTGCCGGCGGTGGCGAGGATCTCGAAACCAAGATCAGCCAGTCGCTTCACCGGGAAGATCACGAAGCGTTTGTCCCGGTTGGCGACCGAGATGAACACGGTGCCCTTGGTCGGCAGTGGGCCGAAGCCGGCCACCTGGCTCTTGGCGAACGCGGTGCCGAAGCCCATGTCCAGACCCATCACCTCGCCGGTGGACTTCATCTCGGGGCCGAGGATCGTATCGACCGAGATCCCTTCCACCGTGCGGAACCGGTTGAACGGCATCACCGCTTCCTTGACCGCGATGGGTGACGTTGCTGTTCTCGGTCGACCCGTCACCGGTCGCCCGCAGCAACCCCTCGATCCGCAGGTCGGCGATGGCTGGCGCCGAGCATCACCCGGGCCGCCGCCTTGGCCAGCGGAGTCGCCGTGGCCTTGGAGACGAACGGCACGGTCCGCGAGGCGCGGGGGTTGGCCTCGAGCACGTAGAGGGTGTCGCCGGCCAGCGCGAACTGGATGTTGATCAGGCCGCGGACCCCGACGCCCTTGGCGATGGCCTCGGTCGAGTCGCGGATCCGGTCGACCACCTCAGCGCCCAGGGTGATCGGCGGCAACGCGCACGCCGAGTCGCCCGAATGGATACCGGCCTCCTCGATGTGCTCCATCACGCCGCCCAGATAGAGGTCGGTGCCGTCGTAGAGCGCATCCACGTCGATCTCCACCGCATCGTCGAGGAACCGGTCGACCAGCACCGGGTGCGCCGGAGACACCTCAGTGGCCCGCTCGATGTAGGACGACAAGGTCGACTCTTCGTAGACGATCTCCATCCCCCGGCCGCCCAACACGTACGACGGGCGGACCAACACCGGATAGCCGATCTCGTCGGCGATCTTCTTGGCCTCGACGAACGACCGGGCGAGCCCATGCTTCGGAGCCGGCAGGTTGGCCTCGGCCAGCACCTCACCGAACGCTCCGCGCTCCTCCGCCAGGTGGATCGCTTCAGGGCTGGTGCCGACGATCGGTACGCCGGCATCCTTCAGGGCCTGGGCCAGCCGCAGCGGGGTCTGGCCGCCGAGCTGGACGATGACGCCGGCGATCGGCCCGGCCTGCCGTTCGGCGTGCACGACCTCGAGCACGTCCTCGAGGGTGAGCGGCTCGAAGTAGAGCCGGTCGGCGGTGTCGTAGTCGGTCGAGACGGTCTCCGGATTGCAGTTGACCATGATCGTCTCGAAGCCGGCGCCGTCGTTGTCCGGAGCACTCGACAGCGCCATCGCCGCATGGACACAGGAGTAGTCGAATTCGATGCCCTGGCCGATCCGGTTCGGACCGCTGCCCAAGATCAACACGGCCGGTCTGGTCCGCGGGACGACCTCGGACTCCTCGTCGTAGGAGCTGTAGTGATACGGCGTCCGGGCGGCGAACTCGGCGGCACAGGTGTCGACGGTCTTGTAGACCGGGCGCACGCCGAGGGCCCAGCGCACGCCGCGGACGACATCCTCGCTGAGATCGCGCAACGCCGCGACCTGGGCGTCGGAGAAACCGTGCCGCTTGGCGAACCGCAGCAGATCCGCGGTCAGCTCCGGAGCGTGCTTGATCAACTCCGAGATCTCCAAGATCAACATCAGCTGATCGACGAACCACGGGTCGATCTTGGTCGCCTCGTTGACCTGCTCGGGCGTCGCCCCGGCGCGCAGCGCCTGCATCACCACCGCGAGCCGTCCGTCATGCGGTCGACTGGCCCGGTCCAGCAGCTCGTCGACGGACTCGGTGATCGGACCGGTGAAGACGAACGGCGCCTTGGGGTCCTCCAGGCTGCGGAGCGCCTTGCCGAGCGCCTCGGTGAAGTTGCGGCCGATCGCCATGGCCTCGCCGACACTCTTCATGTGCGTGGTCAGGGTGGAGTCGGCGGACGGGAACTTCTCGAACGCGAACCGCGGCACCTTGACCACCACGTAGTCCAGCGTGGGCTCGAAGGACGCCGGCGTGACCCCCGGTGATGTCGTTGGGGATCTCGTCCAGGGTGTAGCCGATCGCCACCTTCGCGGCGATCTTGGCGATCGGGAACCCGGTGGCCTTGGAGGCCAGCGCCGACGAGCGGGAGACGCGCGGATTCATCTCGATCACGATCATCCGGCCGTCAGCCGGATCGATCGCGAACTGGATGTTGCATCCGCCGGTGTCGACGCCGACGGCGCGGATGATGCCGATCGCGACGTCGCGCATCCGCTGGAATTCGCGGTCGGTCAAGGTCATGGCCGGAGCGACGGTGATCGAGTCGCCGGTGTGCACGCCCATCGGGTCGAGGTTCTCGATCGAGCAGACGATCACCACGTTGTCGGCCTTGTCGCGCATCACCTCCAGCTCGTACTCCTTCCAGCCGAGGATCGATTCCTCGATCAGCACCTCGGTGGTCGGGCTGGCGGACAGCCCGGCGCCGGCGATCCGGCGAAGATCGTCTTCGTCGTGCGCGAACCCCGAACCGACCCCGCCCATGGTGAAGCTGGGCCGGACGACCAGCGGATAACCAAGATCATCGGCCGCGGCCAGCACGTCGTCGATGGAGTGGCAGACCACGACTCGGGCCACCTCGGCCGGGCCCGCCGGCGATGCCGGCCAGGTTCTCGACGATGGCCTTGAACTGCTCCCGGTTCTCGCCGCGCTGGATGGCCTCGATGGAGGCACCGATCAGCTCGACGCCGTACCGCTCCAGGGCGCCGTTCTCGTGCAGGGCGACGGCAGCGTTCAGAGCGGTCTGGCCGCCGAGGGTGGCCAGCAGCGCGTCGGGCCGCTCCTTGGCGATCACCATCTCGACGAACTCCGGGGTGATCGGCTCGATGTAGGTGGCGTCGGCGAACTCCGGGTCGGTCATGATCGTCGCCGGGTTGGAGTTGACCAGGATCACCCGGAAGCCCTCGGCCCGCAGCACCCGGCAGGCCTGGGTGCCGGAGTAGTCGAACTCGCAGGCCTGGCCGATCACGATCGGCCCCGAGCCGATGACCATGATCGACTTGATGTCGCTACGACGGGGCATCAGGCGTTCTCCTGCCCCTCGGCCCGGACGTGGCGCGCGGTCGACGGCTCCGGCCGCATCGCCTCCATCATGTCGACGAACCGGTCGAACAGATAGGCCGCGTCATGCGGGCCGGCCGCCGCCTCCGGGTGGTACTGCACGGAGAAGGCCACGAGCCGGCCGTCGGCGTCCTTCAGCTGCAAGCCCTCGACCACTGCGTCGTTCAGGCAGACGTGACTCACCTCGGCGGTGCCGTACGGAGTGGCCACGGGCTCCCCCGGCTTCGCGTCGACGGCGAAACCGTGGTTGTGCGCGGTCACCTCCACCTTGCGCGTGGTCAGGTCCATCACCGGCTGATTGATGCCGCGGTGGCCGTAGCCGAGCTTGAACGTGCCCAGACCGAGGGCGCGCCCGAACAACTGGTTGCCGAAACAGATGCCGAAGTACGGGATGCCCGCCGCCAGCACCGCCTTGAGCACGTCGACCGGACCGTCCGCTGCCGCCGGGTCACCGGGACCGTTGGAGAAGAAGACCCCGTCCGGCTCCCGGGCGGCGATCTCGGCGAACGACGTCGTGGACGGCACCACGTGCACCTCGATGCCGCGCTCGGCCATCCGGGTCGGCGTCATCGACTTGATACCGAGGTCGACGGCGACCACCCGGTACGCCGGCTCTCCGGCCGGACGGACCACGTACGCCTCGCTGGTCGAGACCTCGTCGGCCAGGTGAGCCCCGCTCATCGCCGGCTGTGATTTGACCCGTTCGAGCAGGGCCGCCGGATCGGTCTCCACGCTGGACACGCCGACCCGCATGGCACCGCGCTCCCGCAGGTGCCGGGTCAATGCCCGGGTGTCGACGTCGGACATGCCCACGATCCCCTGGGCCGCGAGTTCGTCGCCCAGCCCGCGCCGCGAGCGCCAGTTGGACGGCACCCGGGCCGCGTCGCGAACGACATACCCGGCCACCCAGATCTGTCCCGACTCGTCATCCTCGTCGTTCCAGCCGGTGTTGCCGATGTGGGGCGCGGTGGCGATCACCACCTGGCGGTGATAGCTCGGATCGGTCAGGGTCTCCTGATAGCCCGACATGGCGGTGGCGAAGACGGCTTCGCCGAACGTCTCGCCGATGGCGCCGAAGGCGCGGCCGCGAAAGGTCCGCCCATCCTCCAGAACTAGCAGCGCCGGCGGGGAATCACCCGACCGAGGAGTGGCGGTTACCCCGAGAGCGGAAGGAGGACGACCCCCCTGGAGTCCCCCGGACGAGCGGTTTTCGGCTGCGAACATGACCGTCCTTTCCTGCCTCACGGGACAGGTCTTAAAGGTTGGCTGACCGACTCGATTGCGCGTTCGGTCGATCAGAGGGTATCAGCCGGACCGAGGCGTATCTGGCGTGTCCGATTGGTCCTCTTCATCGTGAATGCTGCCCGCCCCCGCCGCGGGAGCCTGATCACGAGGAGTGTCATGCCCAACCAAGCTCGGGGTGTCATCGTGCACCCACACCACGTCGACGACCTCTGTGTGGTCGCCCCGTCGCCGGAAGTCAAGGACAAGCTGATCGAGCAGTTCGAGCGGCTGCGCAACCGCGCCGCTGACCTGGTCGGTCGGAACATCTCGCTCAAGACCGCGACCCATGTCGGCCTGAACGACGGCCTGATCTACCCCGGCACCTATTACCCGGTGGGCACCACCGCCGCCGTCGTCCAGCGCGCCGCGATGGACCGCGCGCCGCTGCGGGGGGCGATCCGGGTGGTCGTCGTGCTCGTCGACTTCAGCGACAAGCAGATGGCCGCCGGCGCGGTCGACCGCTTCAAAGATCTGTTCTTCTCCACGGGCGTGTTGCCGCACGGCAGTGTCAAGGAATACTTCGCCGACGTGTCGGGCGGGCTGATCGACATGCAGGGCGAGGTGGTCGGCCCGTACCGGATGCCCCAGACCATCGCCGCGTACGCGGGGGCCGACAACGGCATGCAGGGCGCGAGCCCGAATGCCCGGACGATGGCCAACGACGCCGTCACCGCCGCCAACCCGCATGTGGATTTCGCCCCCTACGACAACGACAGCAACGGCTACGTCGACGCCTTCATCGTGGTCCATGCCGGGCGAGGCGCCGAGGAGACCGGCAACGCCGCCGACATCTGGTCACACAAGTGGGTGCTGCCGACCGAACGTGCCGTCGACGCGACCAAGATCTTCGCCTACCTGACCATTCCCGAGGATGCCAAGCTGGGCGTCAGTGTGCACGAGCTCGGCCACCTGGTCTTCGGCTGGCCTGACCTGTACGACACCGACAACACCTCAGAAGGCATCGGCAACTGGTGCCTGATGGCCGCCGGGTCGTGGGGCCTCGGCGGAGACCGGCCGACCCACCCGTCCGCCTGGTGCAAGTCGACCCAGGGCTGGATCAACGTGGTCACCCAGACCAGCAATGCCGACGTCACCATCAACGACGTGAAGACCGGCCGCACGGCCCACCGGCTGTGGAAGGACGGGACCGGTGGCAACGAGTACTTCCTGGTGGAGAACCGTCAGCAGACCGGCTACGACGCCTCGATGCCTGGACAGGGCCTGCTGATCTGGCACATCGACGAGGCCATCGCCACCAACAGCAACGAGAACCACTACAAAGTCGCCCTGATGCAGGCCGACGGGCTGCGCCAACTGGAGACGAACGCCAACCGCGGCGACGCGGGCGATCCGTTCCCCGGATCGGCGGGTAACGCCTCGTTCACCGGCACCTCGACGCCCGACAGCAAGTCCTATGCCGGCTCGAACACCTGCGTTTCAGTCACCGGCATCCCGGCCCCCTCGGCGGCCATGCCCGTGCACCTGACCGTGAAGTGCGGCACCGTCCCGAAGCACTTCAAGGAGCTGAAGGATCGGCCCAAGGAGGTCAAGGAGATCAAGGAGCGCGTCAAGGACGTCGTCAAGGACGGCCCGAAGGAGCTCAAGGAGCGCCCGAAGGAGCTCAAGGAGCGCAAGGAATTCATCAAGGAGAACAACAAGGAGCTGGTCAAGGAGAGCCCCAAGGAGCTCGGCAAGGACGGGCCCAAGGAGTTCAAGGACGGCCCCAAGGAGGTTAAGGAAGGCAAGGAGTTCAAGGAGGGCAAGGAACTCGTCGAGAAGCCGGGTGACAACAAGTTCGGCGACAACAAGTTCGGTGAGAACCGGCCGTTCGACCCGGGCCAGCCCGGCGGCTTCGGGGTTGCCGGACCGAGCGGCGATGTCGAGGGCCGGTTGACCGCTATCGAACAGACCCTGCAAGGACTGGTCGCCGCCCTCAGCGCCGGCAGCGAAGGTGACTGGCCGACCGCGGGCGAGCCCTTCATCGGCGAGGCCGAACGGCCGACCCTCGGGATGGACCTCGGCCAACCGGATCTGAACCAGCTGCGGGCTCAGATGGAGTCCGGTTCGGCTGACGCCAAGCAGGTCTACGACAACCTGCCGCCCAGCTGAGCGGCGGAGCCTACCGATGATCGCACCAACGGTCGCGATCCTGGCTCATCGTGGCGACGCGGCAGCGGTGGCTCTGGCCACCCTGCTGCGTCGTCGCGGGCGCTGCCAGGTGATCTACGCTGAGGAGCTGGCCTTGGCCGGCGCCCGGATCCGGCACCGGCCGAGCAGCGGACCGCTCAACGGCGAACGCCCCGACGCGGGCGCCATGCCCGGAGACATGGTCCAGTTGCCGACCGGGGTGACCCTCGGACCGGATACCGCCGTGCTGGTCTGTCGGCTGACCTCCCTCGCTCCCGCCCGCCAGACCAATGCCGACCACCAGGGGTACGCCGAGGCCGAAAGCTTCGCGTACGCGCTGAGCTGGCTCGCCGGACTGGGCGACGCGGTGGTCAACCGGCCGACCCCGATGGGGCTGCCCGGCATCCAGCCCGATCTGCTCCGGCTCCAGCAGCTGGCGGCCGGGGTGGGGCTGACTGTGCCCCGCTTCCAGGTCGCCTCGAATGCGGCGCAGTCCGGATCCCCGGCCGGGCTGCGGCCGGTCGACTGGACCCCGCCCGGCCTGCCACTGGCCGCCCTTTCGGGGCCCTCGGTGTCCAGCGGGCCGCCGCTGCCCCGACCGGTGCTGTCTCTCGAGCCCGTGCAGCCGATCGGTGCGGCCCTGGTGCTCGACCGGCAGGTCATCGGCGCCCCGCCCGGTCTCGAATCACGGCTGGCCGCCCTGGCGGCAGACGCCGGACTGCGCGTCGCCGAGGTCGGGCTCGCCCGGAACGATGGCGGCGCCACCGTCGTCACCGAGCTCTGCCCGGTGCCACGGCTGACCACCGCCGACCAGCTGACCGGCTGCGCCAGCTTCCTGGAACGGCTGGCCCACCAACGATCCGAGGAGCAGGCAGCATGATCATCGTCGTCGGGGTGCCCAGTGAAGAGCCGGTGAGCCGGGTCATCGAGGAAGCGGAACAGCTCGGGGTGCCGACGGTGGTCCTCGACGAGTCCGAAGCGGCTGACTGGGATCTGCGGCTGGACAGCGGACCCGCCGGCCTGGGGGTTCACGCGCGCACGGGCCGAGGCTCTCCCCGCGGGAGCAGCATCGATCTGACCGCGGCCACGGGGCTCTACCTCCGGCTGACCTCGCCTCGACAAGGCGGACCGAGTCCGGACCAGCTGCGGGCGCAGCGGGCCGAAGCGGCCATCTCGCTGATCTGCGCCTGGTCCGACATCGCCCCGATCCGCGTCGCCAACCGCCCGACGGACATGGCCAGCAACGCCTCCAAGCCCTACCAGGCTGCGCTGATCCGGCGACGCGGCTTCGGCGTACCGGCGACGCTGGTGACCAATGACCCGGACGCGGTCCGTGATTTTCAGCGGGCCCACGGTCGGTTGATCTACAAATCGACCAGCGGGGTCCGGTCGATCGTCCACGAACTGACGCCGGCGCGGACGGCGCTGCTGGATCGCGTGCGTAACCTGCCGACCCAGTTCCAGCAACTGCTGGACGGCACCAACATCCGGGTGCACGTGATCGGGCTGGAGGTCTTCGCGTGCGAGATCGACGCGGAGACGATCGACTACCGGTATCGCGAGGGCGGCACCGGCGCCCAGATGCGACCGGTCGACCTGCCGAACGACGTCCGGGAGCGTTGCCTGGCGTTGTCCGCCGACCTTCGACTGCCACTCGCCGGCATCGACCTGTTCCGCGACACCCACGACCAGTGGTGGTGCTTCGAGGTCAATCCGTCGCCCGCGTACAGCTGCTTCGAGGAGCCGACCGGGCTGCCGATGGCGGCCGCTTTGTCCCGCTGGCTGGCTGGTTGAGGTCCACCACGCCAAAGAGAAGGACCAGTCAGAGAGTGGGAGCAGTCGGACGTAGGGGGACAATGGGCTCGTGGTCAACGTCATCGAGAATCGGGCCCAGGTCCAGTTGCGCCCGTTGAGCCCGCCGGAGCCCGGACCGTCGGCCGGCTGGCTGGTCTGCCAGGTCGAGGTGGCCACGGCCGCCGATGTCGAGGGCTACCCCAATCTGCTGGGCACCGATCTGCCCCGCCAACTGCAGGCGCTCGTCCGCGAATCAGTGGTGACTGATCTCGGTGCCGTCGATCTCTGGCCGGTGGAGGCCTCCCTGGTGGGACCCGGTCGGCTGCGGGTCGAACGCCTGCTTCCCTGACCGTCCCGAAAGGGGCTGATCAGCCGGGCAGGCTGATGCCCGATCAGCCGAGGAACCCGCTGATGGCCCGGGTCGTCTGGTCCGACCCCTCGCCGAGCCAGAGCAGATGGGACGGAGTCCCCACCTCGATGAGGTCGGCGTGAGCCAGAGTGGCGGCGAGGTGGGCCGGATGCTCCCAGCCGACCGATCCGTCGCTTCGGGTGGCCAGGATCAGCACCGGCTGCGCCACCTGTGCGGTGACATCGGTCGGCGGCCGTAGATCGATCATGAAGCCCTCGCCTGATCGGCAACTGAGCAGGAAGTCGATCGCCAGCTGCCGGTCGCCGCCCAGCCGCGCGACGACCTCCTGGCCGGGCAGGATCGACAGATCGGCGATCAAGCGTGGCAGGTAGCGGGCGGGATCTCGACGGAGCAAGGCGTGCACCGTCCGCCAGGTCGCCCGCTCGATCACCGGGTTGAAGGCGAGCCGAGCCGTTCGCCGGGTCGGCCGATCCGGCCACCGCCGGAAGCTGGTCGGGCACAGCAGAATGACCTTCCGGACCAGCTCCGGCGCGTACGCGGCAAAGGTCATGGCTGATCGGGCGCCCAAGGAGATACCGACCGCGGTCACGTCGGAGATCTCGAGAGTGGCGCACAGCTTCCGGAGCCGAATTACGAACTCCGGCGCCGAAGGTCCGGCTGCGGCATCGGTCCGTCCGTACCCCGGCCGCGACACCACCAGCACCGAGTAGCCCGCCTGCCGATAGGCCTCCTCGCCGAAGCGGCAGCCGGCCGACATGTGGCCGCCGTGCAGGATCACCGCAGTCCGCTCACCAGGTCCCGCGCGTCGATACTCGATCCGCGTGCCGTCGACGACGGCGACTTCGGTTGCCGCATTACCCATGCGTGCACGCTATGCCCTTGCGCCCCATGCGCCGCTGCGCGAAGCGCGCGGGTACGCGCACCGAGCGGGTCTCCGGGCCCATCAGTCGCGTAGTGGTCTCAGCTGCGCTGGGCGATCAGTCCGCCGAGCACGCCGTTGACGAAGCCGGGCGACTCGTCGGTGGACAGCTCGGAGACCAGGTGCAGGGCTTCGGCGATGGCGACGGCGTCAGGCACGTCGGGCTGATCGAGCTCGAACGCGGCGAGCCGCAGGACGTTACGATCGACCCGGGGCAGCCGCTCCAGGCTCCAGCCCGACGCCAGCGCCGTCGCAATCCGGCCGTCGATCTCCGCGCGCTGGGCGACGACCCCGCGGACCAACTCTGCGGTGTAGTCCCGGACGGGCGGATCGGCATCGGCGGAGCGCTCGGCCAACGTGTCGAGCGGATCGGTCCCCCGCAGTTCGGATTCGAAGAGGATGTCCAGGGCGCGTTTGCGGGCTTTGGTGCGGGTCGAACCGACGCGCTCGGACCGGGCAGCCGGTGCCTCAGACACGACCGAGGTACTCACCCGTCCGGGTGTCGACCTTGACCTTCTCGCCGGTGGTCAGGAACAGCGGGACCTGAATCTGGAGTCCGGTCTGGACCGTCGCCGGCTTGGTGCCGCCGGTGCTCCGGTCGCCTTGCAGGCCCGGCTCGGTGTAGGTGACCTCGAGCTCGACCGAGGCCGGGAGATCGATGTAGAGCGGGTTGTCCTCATGGATCGCGACGGTCGCGACCTGCTCCTCGAGCAGGTAATTCTTCGCGTCGCCGACCGTCTCGTCGCTGATCGTCAGCTGCTCATAGCTGGCGGTGTCCATGAAGACGAAGCCCGAGCCGTCGTGGTAGAGGTACTGCATGTCGCGCTTGTCGACATTCGCGGTGTCGACCTTGGTGTCGGAGTTGAAGGTCCGGTCGACGACCTTGCCGGACAGCACGTGCTTGAGTTTGGTCCGCACCACCGTGTTGCCCTTGCCGGGCTTGTGATGCTGGAACCAGACCACGGCCCACAGCTGGCCATCGAGGTCCAGGACCATGCCGTTCTTCAGATCGTTCGTCGACGCCACGCCTACGTACCTTTCAGTCTGCTTGCCGGAGCCCATCGGGGCAGCGGCCCAGTGTAGACGACACCGCGATCGGCACCGTACCGGCGAGAGCGGATCAGAAGACCGAGAAATCCGGGCGCAGCGGTTGTCGGCCGGTGACTGCGCGCAGCAGTTCGGGTCCGAAGCCGCGAGTGACGGCGGACGCGCCCGCGATCGAGATCACGGCCGCCAGAACCTGATCGCTGTAGCCCGGCGGCTCGACCGAGATGGCCGCCGCGATGTCGAAACCGTGCACCACGAGCTCAACCGTCCGGGTCGGCAGATAGCTCTGCAGCCTCATTCCGCCGGCGATCGTGGTGATCAGCGGATTATCGCTCCGATCGACCAGCCGCAGCACCCGATCGATCAGCGCTTCGATCGTCGCGACCGGATCGTCTCCGAGCGCCCGGGCGGCCTCGCGCCCGCGCCCGGCCACCGCCGCCGGATCGACCGCCGACATCACCGACACATACGCCGAGGGTGTCGGCACCTCCTCGGTCTCTGCCGGCTGACCGAGATAGGTCTCGACCGTGATCAGTGACCGGCTGGTGTGGCCGACGAGGTCGCGCACGGTCCATTCCCCGAGGCCGGGTTTGGCCCAGGCGTCCTCCGGAATCCTCCGGACCAGGTCACCGAAGGTCCGGGCACCTTCGGCGAACGCCTCTCGCACACTCAACTCGCCCCAGGCTTCGTTCATGCCCTCATTGTGCAACCGCGGCGTACGCGGCGCGCAGCACCCGCTCGTCCGGACCGGACAGGACCTCCGCCTCGGCCAGGCCGGTCAAGATCACGAAGCGCAGGGTCGAGCCCGCGGGTCTTCTTGTCCAGCGCCATGGTGGCCAGCAGATCGTCGAAGGCGTCGGCCGGGTAGCCGGTCGGCAACCCGACCGCACTCAAGATCATCTTGTGCCGGGCGGCGGTCTCGTGGTCGAGTCGGCCGGCCAGCCGGGCCAGCTCGGCGATGAAGATCATCCCGACGCTGATCGCCTCCCCGTGGCGCCAGCGATAGACCTCCCGGCGTTCGATGGCGTGACCCAGGGTGTGGCCATAGTTGAGCAGTTCACGTCCGACCCGGTCACCCACCGACGTGGCCTCACGAAGATCACCCGAGACCACCCGGGCCTTCACCGCGATCGAGCGTTCGATCAGTTCCCGGAGCAGCGGCGCGGTCGCCCGCTTCGCCGACGCGGGGTCAGATTCGATCATGGTCAAGATCTCGGGATCGGCGATGAAACCGCACTTGATCACCTCGGCCAGACCACTGACCAGATCATCTTCGCCGAGGGTGGCCAGAGCGTCGAGATCGCAGACCACCCCGACCGGCTCGAAGAAGCAACCAACCAGGTTCTTCCCCTCCGCGGTGTTGATCCCGGTCTTGCCACCCACGGCGGCGTCGACCATCGCGAGCACCGAGGTCGGCACGGTGATCAACTTCACGCCGCGGAGCCAGGTCGCAGCCACGAAGCCGGCCAGGTCGGTGGTCGCACCCCCGCCGACCCCGATCACCGCATCCGACCGGGTGAAACCGGCGTGGCCCAGCACCGACCAGCAGCGCGCCGCGACCTCGACGGTCTTGGCCGCCTCGGCATCGGGGATGTCGATCCGGACCGGTTCCAGTCCCTGCTCGACCAGGACGTGAGCTGATCCGTTCGGCGAAGTCGATCATGGTCGGCGGATGGATGACGGCGACCCGCTGAACCCCCTCGCCCAGCAGGGCCGGCAATTCGGCCAGCAGGCCATGGCCGACCAGCACCTCGTACGGGCGCTCCGCCGACACGAGGATCCGGGTGATCTCCGGCCGACGGTCAGACACGGCTCTGGCTGGTGATCTGCGCCAGCACCTCGTCCGGCGTCCGTCCGTCGGTCTCCACCGCTTCGGTCGCGCACTCGGCGTACAACGGCAATCGGTCGGCCAGCAGTTTGACCAGCCGGCCGCGGACATTGCCCATCAGCAGGGGCCGCGCCGCATTCAAGCCGATCCGCTGCGCGGCGGCCGGTACGCCGACCTTGAGCCAGATCACGCGATGGCCCGTCAAGGCGGCTCGGGTGGTGGCCGACAGGATCGCTCCGCCGCCCAGCGCCAGCACCACCGGCTCGGCCAGCAACTCGGCGGTGACCCGTTCCTCAACCGCCCGGAACGCCGGCTCGCCGTCGTCGACGAAGATCTCGGTGATCGCCCGGCCTTCCCGCTGCTCGATCACGGCGTCGACATCGACGAACGGCAGTCCGAGGTGGCCGGCCAGCAGCGGCCCGATAGTGGACTTACCCGAGCCAGGGGCACCCATGATCACCACTGCCGGGTGGGGGCTCACGGCGTGACCTGCAGTCCGCGTTCGGCGACGTTGGCGAGGTAGGCCAGATAGTTGCGCCGGGTCTCGCCGACGGAGTCCCCGCCGAACTTCTCCAGCGAGGCGTTGGCCAGGACCAGTGCGACCATCGCCTCGGCCACCACGCCGGCGGCCGGCACCGCGCAGACGTCGGAACGCTGGTGGTGGGCGACCGCGGCCTCGCCGGTAACGACGTCGACGGTCCGCAACGCCCGTGGCACGGTGGCGATCGGCTTCATCGCCGCCCGCACGCGCAGCACCTCGCCAGTGCTCATCCCGCCCTCCGTGCCGCCCGAGCGATGGGAGGCCCGGGCGATGCGCTGACCGGAGCCGTCCGCAGCAGCCTCCGGGACGATCTCATCGTGAGCCAGACTCCCGCGGGTCCGGGCCAGCTCGAAGCCGTCGCCGACCTCGACGCCCTTGATGGCCTGGATGCCCATCAGGGCTCCGGCGAGTTGGGCGTCCAGCCGGCGATCCCAGTGGACGTGGGAGCCGAGGCCGGGTGGCAGGCCCCAGACCACGACCTCGACCACCCCGCCGAGGGTGTCGCCGTCCTTCTGGGCGGCTTCGACTTCGGCGATCATGGCGGCACTGGCGTCGCGGTCGAAGCAGCGGACGGGATCGTCATCGATCCCGCCGAGGTCGTCGAAGGTCGGGATCACCCCGGCCGGCGCGGTCGCGGTGCCGAGCTCGACGACGTGGCTGAGCACGCGTACCCCGAACGCCTGCTGGAGAAAGTTGCTGGCCACCCGGCCGAGGGCCACCCGGGCGGCCGTCTCCCGGGCACTGGCCCGCTCCAGGATCGGCCGGGATTCCGCGAAGTCGTATTTCTGCATGCCCACCAGATCGGCGTGACCGGGCCGGGGTCGGGTCAGCGCCGCGTTACGCGCCTGACCGGCCAACTCGTCCGGATCGACCGGATCGGCAGCCATCACCGTCTCCCATTTCGGCCACTCGCTGTTGCCGATCTGGATGGCGATCGGACCGCCCTGGCTCTCGCCGTGCCGGACGCCGCCGAGGATCGACACCGCGTCCGCCTCGAACTTCATCCGGGCCCCGCGGCCGAATCCGAGCCGCCGTCGGGCCAGCGCCTCGGCGATCTCGGCGCTCGTCACCGAGACGTGGGCGGGTAGCCCTTCGAGCGTCGCGACCAGCGCCGGGCCGTGCGATTCCCCCGCCGTAAGCCATCTGAGCATGGTGCGCAGTCTCCCACAACTCCCGACTGGTCAGCGTGGGTCGTCGCCAGGGCGAAGACCCAACCTGACCAGTCGGGGTGGGAGGGCGGCGTAGAGCGTCTCGGCCGACACGCGCCCGCCGGTCATCAACTCGATCTGCTGCACGGCCTGGCCGATCAGCAGGTCGAGGCCGTTGATCACCGTGCAGTCGGCCGCACGGGCGGCCGTGGCGAGGACCGTCGGCCACGGGTCATAGATCGCGTCGAAGATCACCGGGGCGCTGGCCGCCACCTGGGTGGCGATGACATCGACCGCGCCGGCCGTCGCGGTCGAGACCACCAGATCGGCAGCGGGGAGCCCGGCCGACCAGTCCTGCACCCGGACGTCGATGCCGAGCCGGGACCCGAGACCGATCAGGGCCGACGCCTTGGCCGGCGTACGGGCCACCACGACGACGGCTTGGGCCCCGAGCTGAACGCTGGACACCAGGGCCGAGCGCGCCGTTGCCCCGGCCCCGAGGATGGTGACGGTGGCCGGCACGATGTTGCTCACCCGGCGGACCGCTGACACCAGCCCGGCGACATCGGTGTTGTAGACCCGGCGGACGCCTTCGTCGAAGATCAGCGTGTTACCGGCACCAGCCAGCCGGGCCACCTGGTCCACCTCGCCGAGGTCCAGCACGGCCACCTTGAGCGGCATGGTGAGACTGAGGCCGCGCCAACGGTCATCCAGGCCCGCGACGAAATCAGCCAGCCCCTCCTCGGTGACCTCGAACCGGTCGTAGGTCCAGTCCAGTCCGAGAGCGGCGTACGCGGCCCGATGCAGGGTCGGCGACAGCGAATGACCGATCGGCGAACCGAGCACCGCGCACCGCGCGCCGTACTCAGCTGTCACAACGACCCTGGTTGGCCCGACACCACTGCTGGAATTCGGCCTGGATCTTGAGAAAGCCCTTCTCGGTCCGCGCAAACTTGGTTTCGCCGGTATCGAAGTTGACGGTGACGAAGTACAACCACTTGCCCTTCGTCGGATTCGCCGCCGCTTGCAGCGAGGCCTTGCCCGGAGCCGAGATCGGGCCGGGCGGGAGCCCCTTGTAGCGGTAGGTGTTGTACTTCGACTTGCTCCGGCGGTCCTTGGGGGTCGTCGTGTTGGTCTTCAGCTTTTCGGCGTAGACCACCGTCGAGTCCAGCTCGAGCTTGCGGCCCTTGTCGACCCGGTTGTAGAGGACCCGGGCCACCTTCGCCCGGTACTTGTCCTGGTTGACCTCGCGCTCGATGATGCTGGCCACGGTGACCACCTCGTGGGGCGAGACCTTCAGCGTCTTGGCCGCCGACTCCACCCCGACCGCTCGGCTCACCGACTTGTACTCGGTGACCATCTGGCGCAGGGTCGTGGCCGCGGTCGAGTCCGCGGTCAGCTCGTAGGTTTCCGGAAACAGGTAACCCTCGGCGCGACCCTTCGCGTAGGTCGGCAATCCCAGTGACTTCGGCTTCTTCAACGCGGCCTGGTAGGCCGCCTTGCGTATCTTGGTCCCCTTGACCAGGGCCGTGATCTGGGCGGACAGCCGCAGACCTTCAGGAATGGTGAATTGGGCCCGCACCCGCGAGCTGCCCGGGTTGATCAGCAGCCGGAGCGCATCGATGGCCGGGATCTGGGTCTTCATGGAGTAACTGCCGGCCTGGACCGTCGTCGCGCGTTCCTCCGAACGGACCGCCTGGTCCCAGGCGCGGCGGGACTTGATCACGTCCTTGTTGGCCAAGATGTTGCCGATCGCATCGAGGGAGGAACCCTCGGGAATCGAGACGATGATCTTCGCCTTGCCGGCACCCACGTAGTCAGGGATTTCACCGAAGGTGTCGAGGAAGTGGGTGGTCTTGTTCCAGACGAAGCTGAAACCGAAGACCAGCACCGCCGCCGCGATGATGACCGCCAGACAGCCCTTGCCCTTGTGCACGATCTCTTTCGCCGGGCTCGGCTTCACCTCAGGGTCGAGAATCGATGACACGCTGGTTGATCTCCCTCGTCTTCCGGCCGCCCCTCGTCAGTCGGGACCGCCCGATACTAACTCCCCCGGAGGCATACCCCCGGAATGTTCGATAGCGAGCGCCTGCTCCAAAATAGCCGCCGCCGCGGCCGCGTCGATCAACGTCCGCTGCTGTCTCGCTCGTTTTCCGCTGGCCCGCAGCCGCTGGCTCGCGGTCACCGTGGTCAACCGCTCGTCGACCAGCCGGACCGGTACGCCGATCGCGGCCGCCAGCCGCTGAGCCCGCTCCCGGGCCTTGGCCGCGGCCGGACCCTCACCGCCGCTGAGCGACCGGGGAAAGCCCACCAGCACCTCGATCGGCTCGTGCTCAGCGACCAGCTCGACCAGTCCGGTGATCTCCGCCTCGCCAGCCGGCACCGTGGCCAGCGGGTACGCGAGCACCCCGTCCCGGTCACAGGCCGCGACTCCGATCCGGGCATCACCCCAATCGACGGCCAGCCGTACGCCGGTGCGGAACTGCTCGCTGCTGGTCAGGTCCCTATCCCTCTCGTCGTGTCGGCCGAAGCTGCGGGGGTCATGTCCCCTCTGGGTTCCCGTGCACCTCGAGCAACCGACCTCTCAACCAGAAGTCAGCTCTGCAGCGTGTGACCGATCGCGTACTCGACGGCCTTCAGGGCATCGTCGGCCCGGGCGCCGTCGGTGCCGCCGCCCTGGGCGATGTCGTCCTTGCCGCCGCCGCGCCCGCCCAGGGTCTCGCTGGCGATCCTGACGAGCTCGCCCGCGTTGAGCTGCCGATCCCGAGCCCCTTGGGTGGTCACGATCACCACGCTCGGCTTCTCCGGAGTGCCACCGACCACCGCGATGACCGAGGGGCGTTCGGCGACCCGGTTGCGGATCTCCAGCGCGAGGGTGCGCAGGTCGTTGCCGGAAACGCCGTCGGCACGGTGCCCGATATAGCCAACCCCCCACATCTCGTGGCTGGTGGCGACGATCTGGCCCACATCAGCCAGCACGTTGCGACTCTTGAGGTCGGCGATCTGCCGCTCGGCCGCCTTGAGCTGGCCGACCAGCTTGGCCACCCGGTCGGTCAGCTGATCCGGCTGCACCTTGAGCGCCTCGGTCAAGCCGTGCACCAGTGCCCGTTCCTTGGCCAAATAGCGGAACGCCTCGATGCCGACGAACGCCTCCACCCGGCGGACGCCCGAGCCGACCGACTGCTCACCGGTGAGCGTGACGAGTCCGATCTGCGACGAGTGCTGGACGTGGGTCCCACCGCAGAGCTCGCGCGACCAGGACCCGCCCATCTCCACGACCCTGACCTCTTCGCCGTAGGTCTCGCCGAACAGCGCCAGCGCGCCGAGCTCCCGGGCCCTCGCCAGCGGCATGTAGTTGGCGGAGACGTTCAGGTCGGATCGCAGCGCCGCATTGGCCGCTTCTTCGACGTCGGAGCGCACCGCCTGGCTGAGACCGCTCGGCCAGGCGAAGTCCAGCCGTAGATAGCCGGGCTTGTTGTACGACCCGCTCTGCAACGCCGTCGGGCCGAGAATCTGCCGGAGCGCCGCGTGCATCACGTGGGTGCCCGAGTGCGCCTGGCAGGCGCCCAGCCGCCATTCGCCGTCGACGGCCGCCAGCACCTCGACCCCGCGCCGCAACTCACCCCGGGTCACCCGGACCCGGTGCACGATGAGGCCCTTGACGGGTCGTTGCACGTCGACAACCTCGAGCTCGACGCCGTCGCCGCTGATCCGGCCGGCGTCGGAGTCCTGGCCGCCGGATTCGGCGTAGAACGGCGTACGGTCCAAGACGACCTCGACCGTGTCACCCTCGCCGGCCCCGTTGACCAGTTCACCGTCGACGACGATGCCGCGGACGACGGTGTCGGCGGTCAGCTGGGTGTAGCCCAGGAAGGCGGTTTCGCCCTGCGCCCGCAGTTCTTTGTAGACCTCGGACGCCTGAGCGCCGGCTTTTTTGGACTTCGCATCGGCTTTGGCCCGGTCCTTCTGCTCCTGCATCAATCGGCGGAAGCCGGGCTCGTCGACGCTGAGCCCCTGCTCCGAAGCCATCTCCAGGGTGAGGTCGATCGGGAAACCGTACGTGTCGTGCAGCTGGAACGCCCGGTCGCCGGTCAGCGTGGTCCGGCTCTCCTGCTTGGCGTCAGAAACGGCCAGATCGAAGATCTGAGTGCCGGTCGTCAGGGTGCGACGGAACGCCTCCTCTTCGGCGTACGCGATCTGGGAAATCCGATCCCAGGTGTTGGCCACCTCGGGATAGGACTCGCTCATCAGATCGCGGCTAACCGGGAGCAGCTCGGGCAGCACCGGCTCATGGACGCCGAGGAGTCGCATCGAACGGACCGAACGCCGCAGCAGGCGACGCAGGACGTAGCCCCGCGCCTCGTTACCGGGGGTGACGCCGTCGGCGATCAGCATCAGACTGGAGCGGATGTGATCCGCGACCACCCGCATCCGGACGTCGTCGCCATGGTCGACGCCGTAACGCTTGCCGGACAGGTCGGCCGCATGCTCGATCACCGGATAGACCTGATCGATCTCGTACAGGTTGTCCACGCCCTGCAACAGGTACGCGACCCGCTCGAGCCCCAGGCCGGTGTCGATGTTCTTCCGGGGCAGGTCGCGGGCGATGTCGAAGTCGTCCTTCTTGCGGACCGCGCTCAGCTCCTCCTGCATGAAGACCAGGTTCCAGATCTCCAGGAACCGATCCTCGTCGACGATCGGGCCGCCATCAGGACCGTACTCTGGCCCACGGTCGATGTAGATCTCGCTACACGGGCCGCCCGGACCCGGGATCCCCATGTGCCAGTAGTTGTCGAGCAGCCCGCGTCGCTGGATCCGATGCTTGGGCAGGCCCGCGATGTTCTCCCAGAGCACAGCGGCCTCGTCGTCGGAATGCAGCACGGTGACCCAGACCTTGTTCGGGTCGAAACCGAAGCCCCCGTCGTCCTGCGAGCCGGTCACCAGTTCCCAGGCATAGCGGATCGCCTCGGCCTTGAAGTAGTCACCGAACGAGAAGTTGCCGTTCATCTGGAAGAACGTGCCGTGCCGGGTGGTCTTGCCGACCTCGTCGATGTCGAGGGTGCGCACGCACTTCTGCACGCTCGTGGCGCGGTCGTACGGCGCGGTCTCGGCCCCGGTGAAATACGGCTTGAACGGCACCATGCCGGCGTTCACGAACAGCAGCGTCGGGTCGTTGTAGAGCAAGGGTGCAGAGGGCACCACTTCGTGGCCGCGGGTAGCGAAGAAGTCCAGGAAGCGGCGCCGGATCTCGGCGGTTTTCATAATCACGTGTCCTTGAAGGGTGGTGCGAAGGCGTTAGTCGGGCAGGCCGAGCGTGTCGGAGCTTGCTCCGTCCAGGTTGTAGACCGTGCGGAGTTCCGTCTCGCGCTCGACCATTCCAGCTCGAACCCGGGCGGCGAAGTCTTGGGCCCGCTCACCGACGCCGCTAGCCGAGTCGGCAACCCGGTGACCAAGCGCCTCGGGCGTCGCCTTCTTCAGCGTCTCGCGGATCTTGACGAAGACGAAGATAGCCAGCCCAGCGCCCAGCACGAACCAGAAGAAGCGGCCGATCATGTCAGTTCTCCCTTCGCGAGAGTCTGTGGTTCACGTTTCGCGGGGTCATCACTTGCCCCGCTTCGCTTTGCGGCCACCGTCGCCGCGGATCGCCTTGCGGACGCCATAGCTGAACGCCGCCGTCTTCACCAGCGGTCCACCGAGGGTCGCGGAGAACAGGCTGGTCATCTGGGCCGCGTTCTCGCTGACCACGGTCGCGTGGGCGCTGACCTTGGCCACGTCGTCGGTGACCAGGCTGAGCTTGCCCAACTCCTCGTTCGTCGCGCGAACGGTGCCGCGCAGCTCGGTCAGGATCGGGACCGACTCGTGACCGATATCGCGGACCGCGAGCCGGACCTCCTCGAGCACCCGGCCGAGTTTGAGCAGCGGAACAGCCGTCAGCGCGACCAGCGCAACCAGCGCAATGGCCGCGATCAGACCAGCGATTTCACCTGCGGTCATGGGGTGCATCCTCTTTCGTAGTTCGGCAGATCCGACCCTGACCCTACCGCGCGGGACTGACGCCAACCCGGCCGTTATCGTCGGCGAAGCCATTACTACCCCTGGGAGGGTGAACGGGTGGCCGACTCAGCCTCGAGGCCGCCGTTTCTCCGCACACGGTCGAAGACGACGGCCGATTCAGCCCGGGCGCCCGCCGTTTCTCCGCACACGGTCGAAGATGACGGCCAATTCAGCCCGGACCGCCGCCGTTTCTCCGCACACGGTTCGATACGCAGGGGATCGATGCTCGCTGCGCCGAGTTTCCGGCGGTCGCCGCTCCACTAGATTCGTCTCAATCATGGACGAGCCGCCGTCGGACCCGAGGCATTTCGTCGTCGACGGCCGGAAGTGGCGGGCGACCGACCCTGGCATCCCCGAGCCGCTGCGGATCGAGCTCGTCGCCGAGCTGATGGACGCACGCCGGGCGGTGAAGGGCGCCCGTGATGACGCGACCGCGATGGCGGCGGCCCGGTCCCGTGTCCAGGACGCGAAGGTTGCCCTGGGCGAACGGGGTGAGCCCTGGTGGGACCCCCCGAGCGAGCCGGGCCGGCGGGAACGGCTGGCCGCGACGATGCGTGCCCTGTTGCGACACCGGGACCCCGACAAGACGATCTGTCCGAGCGACGCGGCGCGGGTCGTCGGCGGGTCGGACTGGCGGCCGGCGATGGAGCTGGCGCGCGCAGTCGCGTACGCGCTGTCCGATGATGATGTCCTCGAGGTGCGCCAGCAGGGCGCCAGAGTCGACGGGCGGACGGCGACGGGCCGATCCGGATCGCCCGCGGACCGGCCTGGCCGTGAACGCTCCGACGTCTGGAAGGCCGGCGCATCCGGAAGCACCTTCACCTCGATCAGGACCAGCCAGTTGCCCGAGTCGTCACGCGCGTCGGACGCGTCAGATTGCTGGTCAGCAAGATCCCGGGCCCGTTCGATGCGTCGATGGGTGACAGAGGTCGCCGGCGTGATCTTGTCGGTGGCGAAGAAGCATCGCAAGGAGTGGAACTTCGGAAGGCCGGCGTCGGCCACCGGAACGGTCAGGACAGATCGCGCCCGAGCAACTCATTGATCTTGGCCAGCCGGGCCGAGAGATTCGCTTCGGCTCCATGATCAGTTGGATTGTAGTAGCGAGCGTCGACCAGCTCGTCGGGCAGATACTGCTGGGCCGCGATGCCGTGCGGATGATCATGGGCGTACTGGTAGCCCTCACCGTGCCCGAGCTTCTTGGCCCCGGCGTAGTGGGCGTCCCGCAGATGGGCTGGCACCAAGCCGATCTTGCCGGCATTGACATCATCCATCGCTGCACCGATGGCCATGATCACCGCATTGGATTTCGGCGCCAGAGCCAGGGCGATCACTGCCTGAGCGAGATTGATCCGGCCTTCGGGCATGCCGATGAATGCCACCGCATCGGCCGCCGCCACCGCAGTCGTCAACGCCGACGGATCAGCGAGCCCGATGTCTTCGGAGGCCAAGATCACCAGCCGCCGGGCGATGAACCGCGGATCCTCGCCCGCAGCGATCATCCGGGCGAAATAGTGCAGCGCTGCTTGGACATCGGATCCGCGGATCGACTTGATGAAGGCGCTGATCACGTCGTAGTGCTGATCACCGTCGCGGTCGTAGCGGATAGCCGCCTTGTCCACGGCCTGCTCGACGATCCCGGTGTTGATCAAGGTCGCCTGCACTGCGGCAGCCCCGGCGGCGGACTCCTCCAGGTAGGTCAGGGCGCGACGCGCATCTCCCCCGGCCAACCTCAAGATCATCCCGCGAGCCTCAGGTTCCAGCTCGTACGCCGCATCGAGCCCGATGTCGCTGGTGAGCGCCCGATCCAACAGGCCCGAGATGTCGTCATCGGTCAGCGGTCGCAGCGTGAGCAGAAGCGACCTGGACAGCAACGGCGAGATCACCGAGAAGCTCGGATTCTCCGTGGTCGCCGCGATCAACGTGACCAGCCGGTTCTCCACGGCCGGCAGCAGCACGTCTTGCTGCGTCTTGGAGAAGCGGTGCACTTCGTCGACGAACAACACAGTCTGCCGACCCGTCTGCAGATCACGGCGGGCCTGGTCGAGGACCGCCCGCACCTCCTTGACCCCGGCGGTGACGGCGGACAACTCAACGAACTTCGATTCGGTCTGTCGCGACACCACCGCGGCGATCGTGGTCTTGCCGACTCCTGGCGGCCCCCAAAGGAACACCGACATCGGCTCTCCGGCGGCGAGCCGGCGCAACGGCGATCCGGGGGCCAGCAGATGCTGTTGTCCAACGATCTCGTCGAGGACTCGGGGCCGCATCCGTACGGCGAGCGGCAGGCCGGACCGGGCGGCGTCGGCCAAGCTGCCGCCTGTTCCCGGCACCGGAGGCCCGACCACCTCACCGAACAGATCCTCAGTCATAGTGAAGTCTCTCGGATCTGTCGAGTGACCGGCAAAGGGGTCCAGGCATCATCTGCCGCCCGGAGCATCCTGGCCAGGCGAGCGGTCGGACCGGAGCTCCAAGGCGTCGCGAAGATTCCCCTGCGGCTGCCGTCCGGAGTTTTCTGGAGCCACACCGGCCACGATCACCGATTGCCACCGAGCCGATCGCTTCCACCGGGCGGAACATCATCGCCCCACCCCTCAATGAGATGGAGGCTGCTCGGGCTTGGCGTCCACGCCGGCTTCCTTGCGCTGCGCGGCGGTGATGGGCGCCGGCGCGTCGGTCAGCGGATCGACACCGCCACCGGACTTCGGAAAGGCGATCACGTCGCGGATCGAGTCGGTGCCCGACAGCAGGGCGCAGATCCGGTCCCAGCCGAAGGCGATGCCGCCGTGCGGGGGCGGTCCGTAGTTGAAGGCGTCCAGCAGGAAGCCGAACTTCTCCTGGGCCTCCTCCTGGTCGAGGCCCATCATCGCGAAGACGCGCTCCTGGATGTCGCGGCGATGGATACGGATCGACCCCCCGCCGATCTCGTTGCCGTTACAGACCACGTCGTACGCGTACGCCAGGGCCGACCCGGGGTCGGTGTCGAACGTGTCGACCGATTCCGGTTTCGGTGAAGTGAACGCGTGGTGCACCGCAGTCCAGGCTCCGGTACCGACCGCGACGTCGCCGGCGGCGACGGCCTTGTCGGCCGGCTCGAAGAGCGGCGCGTCGACGATCCAGCAGAACGCCCAGGCACTTTCGTCGATCAGTCCCACTCGGCGACCGATCTCCAACCGGGTCGCACCGAGCAATGACTGGGCCTGCGGCCGGATGCCCGCGGCAAAGAACACGCAGTCCCCCGGCTTCGCGCCCACGGCCGCGGCCAGACCCTCGCGCTCGGTTTCAGACAGGTTCTTGGCCACCGGACCCCCCAGCTCGCCGTCCTGGCCAACCAGCACGTACGCGAGCCCGCGATGGCCACGCTGCTTGGCGAACTCCTGCCAGGCGTCGAGCTGCTTGCGTGGCTGCCCCGCCCCGCCGGGCATGACGACGGCGCCGACGTAATCGGCCTGGAAGACCCGGAACGGCGTCTCGGAGAAGTAGCTCGTCAGCTCGGTCAGCTCGAGACCGAACCGCAGATCGGGCTTGTCAGTGCCGTAGCGGTCCATCGCGTCGAGGTAGGTGATCCGCTCGAACGGCGCGTCGACCGTAACCCCGATCAGCGACCAGATCGCCGTCAGGAGTCCCTCGGTGAGCTCGATGATGTCGTCCTGTTCGACGAAGCTCATCTCGATATCCAGCTGGGTGAATTCCGGCTGCCGATCGGCCCGGAAGTCCTCGTCGCGATAGCACCGGGCAATCTGGTAGTAGCGCTCCATGCCGGCCACCATCAACAGCTGCTTGAACAGCTGCGGGCTCTGCGGCAACGCATACCAGCTGCCCGGCTTGAGCCGGGCCGGGACCAGGAAGTCGCGGGCGCCTTCTGGCGTCGACCGCGTCAGGGTCGGCGTCTCGATCTCAATGAACCCCTGGGCACCGAGCACCTGCCGGGCAACCCGGCTGACCTCACTGCGCAACCGGATCGCCGCTGCCGGTGCGGGTCGTCGGAGATCCAGGTAGCGGTACTTCAGCCGGGCTTCCTCACCGACTGTGACCCGTTCGTCGATCTGGAACGGCAACGGCGCAGCCGCGCTCAGCACCTCGAGCTCGGACGTGACGACCTCGATCTCACCCGTCGGCAGGTCGAGGTTGGCATTGCCCTCGGGGCGTGGCGACACCTGACCGACGATCTTGATGCAGTACTCGTTGCGCAGATCATGAGCGCCGGAAGCAGCCAACATCTCGTCGCGCACCACCACCTGGACGACACCGGACGCATCACGGACATCGACGAACGCAACCCCTCCATGATCACGGCGGCGGGCGACCCAACCAGCAAGGGTCACGGTGGTTCCAGCGTGCTCGGCCCGAAGGGTGCCGGCACCGTGGGTGCGCATCACGAACTGCTTCCTCTCTGTTTCCTCTTGTCGAACGACGTCTGATCCTACGGGCGGCGCTGAAGGTCGTCGCGCGAGTTTTGCCGGGACGGCGCCCCTAGGAGGGTGAGCAATCACAGCGCGATCGTCGCCAAACTGCGAGACCCAGGAATACTTCCGGCCGCAAACCCGACCCCGCAGAATCCCTTGGTGTCTGGATCTGCCCTTCGACAGGCTCAGGGCGCGAAGGTCTCCGCCACTGGCTTTCGGAGGCGACGTTCGCTGAGCTTGTCGAAGCGCGGGCTCTATTCGCGTCTTGATCTGCCCTTCGACAGGCTCAGGGCGCGATGATCTCCGCGGCCTGGTTTCGGAGCCGACGTTCGCTGAGCTTGTCGAAGCGCATGCGTCAGATGCGTGTTGATCTTGCCCTTCGACAGGCTCAGGGCACGAAAGCGGCTGACTCATTCGCGAGGGCGTTGGAGGCGACGTTCGCTCAGCTTGTCGAAGCGCATCCGCCAGACGCATGTTGATCTTGCCCTTCGACAGGCTCAGGGCGCGAAAGCGGCTGACCTCTTCGACGAGGGCGTTGGAGACTACGTTCGCTGAGCTTGTCGAAGCGCATCCGTCAGATGCGTGTTGATCTTGCCCTTCGACAGTGCTCAGGGCGCGAAAGCGGCTGACTCATTCGCGAGGGCGTTGGAGACTTCGTTCGCTGAGCTTGTCGAAGCGCGGGCTCTATTCGCGTCTTGATCTGCCCTTCGACAGGCTCAGGGCGCGATGGTCTCCGCGGCCTGGTTTCGGAGGCGACGTTCGCTGAGCTTGTCGAAGCGCAGCCGCCAGACGCATGTTGATCTTGCCCTTCGACAGGCTCAGGGCACGAAAGCGGCTGACCTCTTCGACGAGGGCGTCGGAGGCGACGTTCGCTGAGCTTGTCGAAGCGCATCCGCCAGACTCATGTTGATCTTGCCCTTCGACAGGCTCAGGGCGCGAATGTCTCCGCGGCCTGGTTTCGGAGACTACGTTCGCTGAGCTTGTCGAAGCGCATCCGTCAGATTCGTGTTGATCTTGCCCTTCGACAGTGCTCAGGGCAGGAAAGCGGCTGACTCATTCGCGAGGGCGTTGGAGACTTCGTTCGCTGAGCTTGTCGAAGCGCAGGCTCTATTGGCGCCTTGATCTGCCCTTCGACGCGAAGGTCTCCGCCACTGGCTTTCGGAGGCGACGTTCGCTGAGCTTGTCGAAGCGGCGAACGATCCTGAAGAATGAGCGCCAGTCAGGCCTGCTGCACGACCGCCGAACGAAACTTGTCAGGGGCGAGTGGCAGAGTGCGAGGCATGTGGCAGCAACTCAGACTCCGGCCGGAATGGCAGTTTTTCGCCGCCCTGCCCAAGGCGAGCCCGCTCCTGGCCCTCAGCTGGTGGGCCCTGCTGGCGCTCGGCGGGATCCTGCCCCCGGTCTTCGCGGTGGCCACCGGCGTCATGGTGAACGCGGTCCAGCAGGGTCGGCCGCTGACCGGTCCACTCGTCTTCATCAGCGTCGTCTTCATCGCCATGCTGATCGTGTCGCCGGTGCAGACTGCCGTGAGCATGAATCTGGGCAACCAGGTCTCAGCCCTGCTGAACGAGCGGCTGATCGAAAGTTGCGTGACTCCGCCGGGCGTCGGCCACCTGGAGGACGCGGAGCTGATCGGCGATCTCACGGTGGCCCGCGAGTTCGACCGCGGGATGACCGGCCCGCCGATGTACTACAACGTCGACTTCATCGCCAGCAGTCTGGTCGGCACCATCGGCGGGGTCGCGTCAGCCATCGTGTTGTTCGGCTATGCGTGGTGGTCGCCGATCCTCCTCGCCCTGGCCTGGGGCTCGACCCACTGGCTGCTCCGGGAAAGTGGGGTGTGGAAGGACCGCAACACACCTGAAGTGCGATCGGCCGAACGCCACTCGGAGTACGCCTACCAACTCGCGGTCGACCCCCAGCCCGCCAAGGAGTTGCGGCTGTTCGGCCTCGGCGGCTGGGCGGTGGAGCGCTTCATCGAACGCCGGAAGGTTCTTTTCGAGTTGCAGTACCGCGCGACCCGGCTCCGGGAGAAGTCCGTGCTGGTCTGCCTGATCGTGGTGCTGATCGCGAATATCGCCGTCTTCGGCAGTCTCGGCCAGGCCGCCGTCGCCGGCGCGCTCCCGCTGGACCGGCTGGTCGTCTTCGCCCAGGTTGCGCTCGGGGTCAGCCTGATCGCGTTCGGCGGGCTCAACTGGTCGTTGGATGGGGCCGCGGCACCGGTCGCTGCGGTCGCTCGGCTCGGGCCGGCGATGGCCCCACTGGGCGCGCTGTCGGTAGGCACCCGACCGGCGGGGCGAGCGCCGACGACCGGCATCGCCCTTCGCGACGTTTCCTTCAGCTATCCGGGCACCGAGCAACCGATCTTCACGCACCTCGACCTGACGATCCCAGCGGGCACATCGATGGCGATCGTGGGCCAGAACGGTGCCGGAAAGACGACGCTGGCGAAACTGCTGTGCCGGCTGTACGACCCGGTGAGCGGATCGATCGAGGTGGACGGCACCGACCTGCGCTCGATCGACCTGGCGTCGTGGCGCGAGCGACTGGCGGCGGTCTTCCAGGACTTCGTCCGGTTCGAGTTACCGCTGCGGGCCAATGTCGACCCCACCGGGACCGCCAGTGACAAGGACATTCGTGCCGCACTGACGGCTGCCGGAGCCGATCAGCTCGCCGACCTCGACACCCCGTTGGCCAAGGGGTACGAGGGTGGCACCGACTTATCGGGCGGGCAATGGCAGCGAGTCGCCCTCGCCCGGGCCTTGTGTGCCGTACGCGGCGGAGCTGGATTGGTCCTTCTCGACGAGCCGACTGCTCAGCTCGATGTCCGCGGCGAGGCGGCCGTCTTCGAACGCGTCCTCGCCGCGACCCGCGACGTCACCACGATCCTGATCTCCCACCGGTTCTCTACCGTCCGCCAGGTCGACCGGATCTGTGTGCTGGAGCACGGCCAGGTGATCGAGCTCGGCAGCCACGACGAGCTGATGGCTCTAGGTGGGCGCTACCAAACGATGTTCGAGCTCCAGGCCAAGCGCTTCGAGGCGACGATGGACACCGAAGGGGTGGCCTTCGATGTCCTCTGACCCAACGGCGACGCCGCAAGCACCTGACCTACCTCCCGCGCTGTCGTCGATGTGGCGGCTCTGCCGGCTGGGCTACACGCACGAGCCGCGGTTGTTGATCTTCGTGCTGGCCATGACCCTGCTGCAGGCCGTGCCGGATGCCCTGTTCGCTCTGTGGCTGAAGTTCCTGGCCGATGCGTTGGCGGATGGCGACTCCGTGGTGGTGTACACGGTGATGGCGGCGATGGCGCTGTCGGCCACGCTGACCTGGTTGCTCAGCACCGTCACGACCAGACTGACCCGCCGGTTCCGGGACCGGGTGACTATCGCCCTGGAAACGCACGTGGCGACGCTGCAAGCGGCCGTGCCCAGTCTCGAGTTGCACGAGCGCCGCGATTATCTGGATCGACTGTCAGTTCTCCGGAATCAAATCTTCGTGCTCGACCACATGTACATGTCACTGCTGAACACCGTCGCCTGGCTGGTTCGGGTCGGTATCACCTTGGCCCTGCTGATGTCGATCCATCCCGCGCTCGCTCTGCTGGCCTTATTCGCCGTGCCGACCGTGATCACGTCCTCCTGGCGACCGGCGGTCGAGCGACAGATCGAGGAGCGGTACGCGGCCCACCGCCGGCTGGCCGACCATCTGTTCACGACGGCGACGAGCGCAGCGGCGGCCAAGGAGGTCCGCGTCACCGGGATCGGACCGGATCTGGCCCGTCACCGGCGAGCCGAATGGCAGCGCTGGGCCGCGCCGGTTGCCCGCGCCCGCTGGGGTACGGCACTGGCACACGCTGTGGCCTGGGCGCTCTTCGGGCTGGGCTACGTCGGAGCGGTGGTCTTTGTCGCCGTGGGCTTGAACGCGGGCGTGGGCTCGGTGTTGCTGATCCTGGCCGCCGGAGCGCGGCTGTCGTCCTACGTCGGCGCGACGATGGGTGAGATCGGCTTCCTCCGCGGCATCTGGTTGGACGGTGCCCGCCGGCTGGTCTGGCTCGAAAACTACGTCGCCGAGCTAACGGCGGACGCCGACGTCGAGGTGCCGGCGCAGCTCACGGATGGCATCCGGCTCGCTCACGTGTCGTTCAGCTATCCGGGCAGCGATCGCTTGGCCCTTGACGACGTCAGCCTCCACCTGCCGCCCGGTTCGGTG
Organism: uncultured Actinomycetota bacterium; assembly: GCA_963731295.1. GTDB lineage: Bacteria > Actinomycetota > Actinomycetes > Propionibacteriales > Propionibacteriaceae > Microlunatus. The sequence continues at coordinate 37,164 of CAVSUP010000001.1, read as the reverse complement.
GTCGCGGTCGTCGGCGAGAACGGTGCCGGCAAGTCGACCCTTGTCAAACTTCTGGCCAAGCTGTACGAGCCCAGTGCGGGTCAGATCCTGGTCGACGGGCAGCCGCTGGCCCGAATGCCTGCGGACGCTTGGCGGCGGAAGGTGAGTGGCGCGTTCCAGGACTTCTTCCGTTTCGAATTGACCGCGCAACGCAGTGTCGGGGTCGGCGAGTTGACCCAACTCGACGATGGCCGGGCCGTGTCCGGGGCCATCGTCCGAGCCGGCGCGACCGATGTCGTCGCCCGCCTTCCGGACGGACTCGAAAGCCAACTCGGCCCGACCTGGCCCGGTGGGCACGAGCTGAGTTTCGGGCAATGGCAGAAACTTGCCCTCTCCCGGGGGTACATGCGCGACACCCCGCTGTTGATGATCTTGGACGAGCCGACCGCCGCGCTGGACGCCGAGACCGAGCACGAGCTCTTCGAGCGGTACGCCGACGCCGCACGAGCCAGCCCGGAAGGCGGGATCACTCTGCTGGTCTCGCATCGCTTCAGCACGGTGCGGATGGCGGACCTGATCGTGGTTCTGGACGGTTCACACCTAGCCGAGTTCGGCAGTCACGACGACCTGATGACCGCCGGCGGACCCTATTCGGAGCTCTACGACATCCAGGCTCGGTCCTATCAATAGGTGCCCGGTGCCACACTCGTACGCGTGAGCCGGAACCGTGTTCGCCGCGCCCTCGCGATGCTGGCGGCCGTCGTGCTCGTCCCGCTGCCGATGCTGATCCTCCCCACACCGGCGTACGCGTGCGAATGTGCCAACGTCTCAACCAGCCGTTCACTGCGGACCGCCGATGCCGTCTTCCGAGGTCGGGTGACCGAGAAGGACCTGGTCGGCCGCAAGCCCGAACGCCGGGTCGACCTCCGTTTCGAGGTCGATGCGGTGTTCAAGGGCACGGTGTACCGCGAACAGGTGGTCGCGACCGCACCGGACACGGCAGCCTGCGGACTGGACCCGGAGGTCGGGACGACGTGGATCATCTTTGCCATCGACGGGGTCGAGGGCATCGGGAACGATGCGGTCAGCCGGCTCGTGACGGGTTCATGCAGCGGCAGTCTCCCGACCTCGAACCCGCCGCTGACCATCGGCCGACCAGAGCCGCCGCTCGATGGGGCGTCCGATCGGGCCGAGCGATCGACCGGTGCCGATCGGCAGCTGACCCGAGGCCTGGCCGTCGGCGGTATCGCCGTGATGTTCGTCGGCGCCCTGGCCGTGATGGGGCTGGTGTTCCTCTGGCGACCCGGGCGGCGGCGATGAGATCGCGCGCGGCGGCGGTCCTGGTGGTGTTGCCGATCATGATCATCATCGCGCTCTCCGGCGTCAGCACCCCCCGGGCGGCGGCCTCATGCGCCTACGACCCGAATGACCCAAAACTGCTGGAGGTCGCCACGGTGATCTTCACCGGCGAGATCGTGCGCAACCAGACCGCGAAACTGGGCAAGGAGCGCGAGTACACGTTCCGAGTCACCAAGGTCTACAAGGGCGCCGCGTACGCCGAACAGATCGTGGCTACCGACAACCGCAGCAGCGTCGGCCTCCAGATCAACCCGCCCGGCACCTTCTTGGTCATGGCCCAGTTCATCGAGGGCGACGGCCCCGGGCCGGCCACCCGGCTGACGACGAACGTCTGCCTGGGCACCCGCTTGGTCAGTGAGACCGATGCGGTTCCGACCACGCTTGGCCCCGGCACCGATCCGGCCCAGGGTTCCTCCCGGAGCGTGACCTCTCGGTTCACCGGCAAGCTCTGGATCGCGGCCGGTGTCGCCTGCATCATCTTCGCGATCTACATCGGCCGCCGTGGCCGTCGGACCAATCCCCGGTCCTCGTAGCTCCGAGCCAAGTTCACGGCGACCGCGACCTGAGCCACCCTTCGACAAGCTCAGGGATACTGTGACCTCCGACCCACGAGACTCAGGTCAGTTGCGGTGTCTGCCTCCTGAGGCTCCAACCCACGAGACTCAGGTCAAGCGGCAGTCAGGCGGGCCGGAATGCTGAGCCCGTCCGGTCCAGCGCACCCTCGGTGACGGGCAGCACGCCCTTCCGGACCGCCTTCACCAGACCGGCGTGATCGGCTTCGGTCTGGTCGGCGTAGGCGCGGGCGAAGGCGGCCATCGCCCGATCAAGTTTGTCCGAGGAGCCGGCGTAGCCGGCAATCATCGAGGCGCCGCTGGTCCGGGCGTGGCCCTTGGCCAGCAGGTGCCCGACGATTCCGGCGTAGTCGGTGAGCGCCGCGGCATCGATGGCGTCGAGCGGGATGGTGCCCTTCATATTCCGGAACTGCCGGACGTAGTACTGCAATCCGCTGACGGTGGTCCAACCGAGCAGTGGATCGCTCACCGTCTGCAGCGCCTGCTGGTATTCGACGACCCGCTGGCCCTGATGTGCGTGCCAGGCCGAGTTGCCGTGCACGTACTTCGCCAGCACCGAGCGCCGCGCCTGCTTCAGCTGCAGGAACACCACGTCGTCCGGCGTGCTGCCCTCCAGCAGCGCCACGTACGCCCGCAGCCCGACACTGCCGACACCGACCACCTTGTGAGCGACATCGACCAGTGTGTAGCCGCCGACGGCCCGGCGCCAGTGCGGAGCCAGGGTCGCGAGATATGCGTCGAGCGCTTCGCCGACCGCGTCGTACTCGACCGACTCAAGCCGGGTGATCAACGGCGGGTCCTCGACGATGCGTCGGCTCCCCTCGTGTTCGGCCGTGAACCGCGGCAGCGCGCGGTCGCTGGTCCGGGTCCGGGCTCGCTTCGCCGACCGTTCGATCTCGTCCCGCAGCGACTTCTCGGTTGCTGTCTCGTGCAGACGTCCGACATCGAGTCGGTTGTAGCTGCGCATCAACAGCGGCTGTTCGGCCAGGAAGCGGACCTCGTCCCGGTACGCGGCGACGCAGGCCAGGACCGAGTCGTGGCACTCGTCTTCGGTCGAGCCGTTCTCCCGGCCGGCGACCCAGATGCTCGCCGACCAGCCGCCGCAGGTCCCACTCCCAGCCACCGGGATGGGCCTCGTCGAAGTCGTTCAGGTCGATCACCAGCTCGCCCTCCGGCGAGGCGTAGAACCCGAAGTTGCCCAGGTGCGAGTCGCCGCAGATCACCGGCGTGATGCCGGTCGACGGCAGCTGGGACACGTCGGCGGCCATCACGATCGCGGTGCCGCGCAGGAACCCGTACGGCGAGGTGATCATCCGCGCCACCCGGACCGGGATCAGCCTGTCCAACCGGCCCTCATGCGATTCCTTGATCAACTTGCACCGGGTCGAGCCGCTCGGGTGGCGGCGACCACGCGCCGAGGCTCTTACGCGGCACCTGGCCGCGCAAGGCACGCCCCATCGCGTATCGCTCGGTGCGCGAGGTCGGGCGCTTGCGCAACGAAGCGAACAACTCGCTGTCCGCCGACGCCAGGACGGTATGGCCAGCAGTGTCTCGAACGGCCAACGTTCCTCCTCGGCCCGGCCTGCCTGAACCCTATCGTCGGCGAGCGGCCCATGCCGCGCGTCCGGGGTTTACCCCTCAACTGGGCAACCGCCCGCGCAGGGCGCAGGATCGCATCGCAGGTCTGAGCCACCGAGCTTCGAGGGAGCAACAGGTCGGGGCGGAATCGGCGGCGCGGGGTGTCCGATTCGAGCAGTCGGTCAGCTGACCGCTGCTTACGGGGGAGACTGGCCGGCGGTACGCGGGGGGTGCGTGACCGTCGGCCGGTTCCTCGGGCGTGAGCAGGCCCCGTCGAACCGAGCGCGGCGGCCACTAGACTCCCGAAGGCCAGCCGATCCCGCGCCCTCAGGAGGGTTTCCGCATGCCCCGCATCGTCATCCGCTCGCACAAGGCGCCGTTTGTCGTCGCCGACGCGGAGACCACGTACGACAAGAACCTGATCGGCAACAACACCGGCAACCTGGTCTTCAGCCAGTCGGTCTATCGGCTGCTGTCCACCGCGGACGCCGAGTTGTCGACTTCGGGACTGGCCAAATCCAAGTCCCGCTCGCTGAACGCCAACTTCGACCATGTGGTCATTCCGCTGGCCAACGCCTTCCGACCCGGCTACGAGGCGACGCTCGATGCCCTCAGCACGCTGATCGAGGATCTGACCATCCCGGTGACCGTAGTCGGCGTCGGCGCCCAGGCGTCCATCGAGGGCAACTACAAAGACATCGAGAGCGTGGGCGCCGCCACCACCCGGTTCGTCAGAACGGTGCTGGATCACTCCCCGTCGATCGGCGTCCGGGGCGAATTCACCGCGGAGTTCCTGGCCGGCCTGGGCTTCGGCGAGGAGCACGTCCGGGTCATCGGCTGCCCGTCGATGTTCATGTACGGACCCGATCTCGCGGTGCACAAGAAGGTCGACGCGCTGACCACGGAGTCGCCGATCGCGCTCAATGTGTCACCGTACGTGAAGGAAATGGGGCCGATCTCCCACTACGGGGCCGACCACTACCCCCACCTCGTCTACATGGCGCAGAACATCCAGACCCTCGAGCTGATGCTCTACGGCACCTACCCCATGGGCAAGAAGGGCACCATGCTGCGCACCGGTGTTCCCGTGACGCTGGACCATCCGCTGATCCGGCAGAACCGCGTCCGTTTCTTCCTCGACCCGAAGGCCTGGTTCGACCATCTGGCCACCTACGACTTCTCCTTCGGCACCCGGATCCACGGCAACATCGCCGCGTTGCTGGCCGGTACGCCGGCGCTGCTGCTCGCCCACGATTCCCGGACGCTGGAGCTCGCGCACTACCACCAGATCCCGCACCGGGAGATCGGCAGCCTGCCCGATCCGGCCGATCCGGCCATGCTCTACGCCGACGCCGACTGGGAGCCGCTGAACGCGGGTCAGCCCGAGCGTTGGGAGCGGTTCGCGGGCTTCCTGGCCGAACACGATCTCGATCAGGTCTACGGCGAAGGTGGCGACCGTGGCCGGACGTTCGACGATCAACTCGCCGCGACCGACCTCCCCGGACCGGTGGAAACCCTGATGGGACTGCAGCCCGAGGAGCTCTATGCCCTCCGGCGGGCGATGCGGGATCTGGGCGCTGAGTTTCGCACCACGCTCGCCGAGCTGAGCTCGGCTCGGTCGACACCGGCACCGGACCGGCCGGCGAATTCCAAGAAGACGCCGGCGCCACCGGCCAAGCTCCCCGTACGCGCCTGGAACAAGGTGGACCGCGCGATCCGCAAGGTCATCCCCAACTGAGTGCCAGCGTCCGGCCGAGGAAGTCGGCCATCCGAGCGGCCTGCTGCTCGACGGCGGTTCGTTGCCGATCGGTGATCCGCGGCGCCACCGCCAGTTCCATGATCATCTTCTTGCCCTTGACGGTACGGCGCCAGGTGCCGACGTCGAGGTCGCCGATGATCACGCTGCCGGTGAACCGGTCCGTGCCCGGCGGGTGGGGATGGTCAGCGGCCGGCCGGAAGTTGATCATCGGATAGCTGAGGGTCAGCTCGTCGTAGAGCGGGAGCAGGAGGGGCCGGTCAGTCGGCCGTTCTCGCTGCGGCGCCGACGGATCGAACCATAGCCGGCTGCCGCCGACGGTGTCGCTGGCCAGTCGGTCAGCGACCGCTTCCACCGCCTCCGCTGACTGCTTCAGGGTCAGCGACGACCAGCGCGCGAGGTCCTTGACCCCGGCCGGTCCGTGGCCGCAGAAGAAGCGGTACGCGAGCTCCCCGCCGTCGCCGGCCGCGTGGTGGGAGATCCGCTCGGAGACCAGCGCATAGGTGTGCTGGGCGCGGCGGATCGGTCCGCTGCAGATGAGCCCCTCCAACTCGGCATTCATGATCGAGTAGGCCAACGCCAAACCAGCGGATCCGAGCACCCGACCGAGTTCGCTGCGGGTCAGCGCGGCACCGCCCGCCAGCTCGCGACTGATCGAGGTGGCAGCCCGATCGAGCTCGCGCGGCCCGAGGCCCTCCCGCCGATAGATGGTGCCGTTGAGCTGCTGGACCCGCTCCCGGGTCACGGCCTGGATCCAGAGGAGGTCCTCGGCCGCCACGAAGTGCCAGGTCGGTCGCAGGACGTGGGTCCGGACGAAGGCCCCCGCGTCGAATTCCGACTGCACGTCGGCATAGCTCGATCCGGCCGTCCGCCGACCGAGCGACCAGAACCCGTGCGCGCATTCCTGGGACTGCACACAAGCCAGCGTCCGGACGACCTCGGTCGCCGTCGTCAGACCGTTTCCCGCGAGCCGGTGCACCCATTCGCGGATCCCCAGGACCTCGGTGGCATCCATGCCGTGAATCTCGTAGTGGCGCGCTCTACTAGAGCCGGGTGCCTGAGACGACCAGCATCTCGCACGGTCCCACGAACCCGTCCGCGTCCTCGAACTGGTCCAGTGCCTCCTCGATCTCCTGCCACGCCGCTGCACGCCGGGTCTCGTCCACACCGGAGAGCATCTGGTGCAGGGCGCCGAACGACTCCTGCTCGAATCGGACGCACTCGGCCGCACTGGTCAGGCGGACCGGCGACGGCACGACGGTGACGGTCACCTCCCCGATCCCCGCCTGCGCGAAGGCGGCCTCCGCAACGCCGGGTCCGCCGAGGCTGAACGGCCCGGGCAGACCGGGCGCCGGCGCGGGAAGGTCGGCGACGCGGCGGATGATGCCGACCGGGATCGCGAAGAACCCGTTGCGGTCCGGGGTCGAGTAGACGACCGAGGAGATCCGGCCGCCCGGACGCACGACCCGGCAGATCTCCGCGAGCGCCTGCTGCTGATCGGGAAAGTAGATCAGGCCGACCCGGGAGATCGCGGCGTCAAAGCTGCCGGTAGGCACCTCGGCAAGATCCTCACCGTCGGCCTCCTGAGTGGTCACGACGTCGGAGAGCCCGGCCCGAGCGGCCACTGAATCGGCGTACTTCAGGATTGCGGGCGAGATGTCGGTGGCCAGGACGCGCCCGGTCGGCCCGACCCGGCGGGCGGCGGCCAGGGTCTGGCCGCCCGAGCCGGCGGCAACGTCGAGGACACTCGAACCCGGCGCCAAGCGGGCGTCGTCGAGCATCCGTGCTGTCGCGGCGCCCAGCCAGTCCTCGATCGCGGGCCCCCAGCGGTGCCACGCCGCAGCGGCACTCTCCCACTGAGCCCGGGTGGTCGACTTGAACGCGATGGGATCGAAGGTGTTGGTGGTGTTCATGATTCCTCCCGGTAGCGAAATGGTCATGTATCCAAGGTCGTGACTTCTGGCGGGCGCCGCTAGGGCGAGATCTGGACCCCGCCGGGACAATTTCTGGACTTTGCCGGGACGCGAGCAGACAATGAACCGATGAAGGACTACGGCCAGTACTGCCCGGTCGCGCTCGCGAGCTCGGTCCTCGCCGAACGCTGGACTCCGTTGATCATCCGAGAGTTGGTCATCGGCGGCCGCCGGTTCAACGAACTCGACCGCGGCCTGCCAGGCATCTCCCGCTCGTTGCTCAAGCAGCGACTCGACCACCTCGAGCGCAAAGGCGTCGTCGACAGGGTCGCGATGCCGCATGGCCACGAGTACCACTTGACCCCGGCCGGCCGCGATCTCGAGGGCGTCATCATGGCCGTGGGCGAATGGGCCGTCCGTTGGATGTTCACCGAGCCCGAGCCCCGTGAGGTCGACCCTGTCACCCTGACGTGGTGGATGTCGCGGCGAATGGTCACAGACGAATTGCCAAGCCAGCGCACCGTCGTCCAGTTCGAGTACACCGGCGAGCAGCCGACCCGGATCTGGCTGGTCATCGAGCGAGGCGAATCCTCGGTCTGCACCGACCCGCCCGGCTTCGATAACGATCTCGTGGTGACGACTGAACCGGTGGCTCTGATGCGAGTCTTCTCCGGCATCGTCTCCTACGCGGAAGCCCTCTCCTCGGGAGACATCAGACTGACCGGCCCATCCCCGCTCAGCCGAGCCCTGCCGCACTGGTTCGCCTGGAGCCCCTTCGCGCCAGCTGTTCGCGAACGGCTCAAGTCAACCCCCGCTGTGCGGGCCTCGACCTGAACCCTGACGGGGGCTTGTAGACGTACGACGTCCAGTGGCCTTGGCCAGCGGCTCAGGAGGAGGGGGCCCCGCGTACGGTCGGGCGCAGGTCCTCAGTGGGTGGGCGCCATTGCCGCGCATCAGCTCTCCCCTGCTCGCCCGAGCGGATGTCCTTGATCTCGCCGGAGTCGGCCGGACCGAACCAGACGTACGGGATGCCCCGGCGATCGGCATAGCGGATCTGCTTGCCGAACTTGTCGGCCTTCGGAGCCACCTCGCAGCTGATGCCCCGAGCCCGCAACTGCTCGGCGACCTCAATCGAGGCGTCCCGGGTCTCGTCGGACTCCACGGCCACCAGGACCACGGTGGGCACCGAACGCGACGTGGTCAGTGAGCCCTTCACGAACAACGGCGCCAGCAGTCTGGTCACCCCGATCGAAAGTCCGACACCCGGGTAGCTGGTCTTCCCGTCGCTGGCCAGCGAGTCGTAGCGACCACCCGAGGAGATCGAGCCCCAGGACTCGTAACCCACAAGCTCGGTCTCGTAGACGGTGCCGGTGTAGTAGTCCAGACCGCGAGCGATCTTGAGGTCGGCGATCAGCCGTCCCGGCACGTAACGGGCGGCGGTCGAGACCACGTCGGCCAGCAGCTCGAGCCCCTCATCGAGTTGATCATGGTGGACGCCGAGCGCTCGCACCTCGTCGACGAAGGACGTGTCGGCGGCCGAGATCTGGGCCAGGCGTACGCAGCTGCGGGCCTGAACCTCGGTGATCATCACGTCGTCGACCAGCAGTCGAACGACCCGGTCCGGACCGATTTTGTCGATCTTGTCGACCTGCCGCAGCACGGCCGGCGGATCGGCGATATCCAAGCCCAGATAGAAACCCTGGGCCAGCTTGCGATTGCTCACTCGCATCAACGCCGGTGGTAGACCAAGATCAACATGCAGTCGCTCGAGTGCACCAAGGGCCACCAGCGGAAGCTCGACGTCGTGGTGCGAGGCCAGCGTCTGCGCGTCGACAATGTCGATGTCGGCCTGGGTGAACTCCCGATACCGGCCTTCCTGCGGTCGCTCGCCCCGCCACACCTTCTGGATCTGATAACGGCGGAAGGGAAAGACCAGCCGGGGCGCGTTCTCCAGCACATAGCGCGCGAACGGCACCGTCAGGTCGAAGTGCAGACCAAGATCAACCCGAGCGCCCGGATCGGCGTGCAGTCGCGAGACGACGTAGACCTCCTTGTCGATCTCGCCCTGCTTGGCCAACCGGTCCAGCGGCTCGACGGCCCTGGTCTCGATCGATCCGAAACCGTGCAGCTCGAAGGTCTCCCGCAACCGGTCCAGCACGTACTGCTCGACGATCCGCTGATCCGGGGTGTACTCCGGAAACCCGGACAGCGGCGTCGGCCGCCGCCCGCTCGTCGTTCCGGTCGGGCTCACGTCAACAACTCCTGCAGATAGGGGTTTCCGGCCCGCTCCTGGGCCATCGTGGTCTGCGGTCCGTGCCCCGGCAGCACGACGACCGTGTCGGGCAGCGGCAGCACCTTCGTCCGCAGGCTGTTCAGCATGGCCGGATGGTTTCCGCCTGGCAAATCAGTGCGGCCGATGGATCCGGCGAAGAGCACGTCGCCCGAGAAGACGAGCGAATCGATGTCCGGCTCCGGGTTGTACGCCGTCTGGAACATCACCGAACCCGGCGTGTGTCCCGGGGCATGAAGCGCGCCGAAGCTCAGTCCGGCCACCGACACCTCGCTGCCGTCGGCGAGCTCGCGAACCTCGTCAGGCTCGGTGAACGTGGTCGCGCCGCCCGCCAGCTGGGCCATCAACTCCCGCGTGTCCGCACTCATCGCCCGGAGCGGATCGCTGAGCAGCACCCGATCGTCGCTATGGATCCAGCAGGTCGCGTCGGCCGACCGGCACAACGGGGTCACCGAGAACATGTGGTCGAGATGGCCATGGGTCAGTAACACGGCGGTCGGCTTGAGTCGATGCTCGCGGACCAGGTCGTCGATGCCGGCCATGGCTTCCATCCCGGGGTCGATGACCACGCACTCCGCACCTGGCTCTGTGGCGACCACGTAACAGTTGGTTTGCCATGGCCCCGCCGGAAAAGAGGCAATGAACACTTGACCGACCTTATCGGGCAGGATGGACCCATGACGGAAGGCACGGAGCAGGGGACGAGCGCGCGCGCCCTGGACCCAGCCTCGTTCGGGCGAGTGACAGCAGATGGCACGGTCTACGTTCAAACTCCCGACGGCGAGCGGGCGGTCGGGCAGGTTCCAGACGTCCCGGCCGCTGAGGCCCTGGCGTTCTTCACCCGCCGCTTCGAGGCGCTCGAACTCGAGGTCTCGTTGCTGGAGCGGCGGGTCGCCTCGGGGGCGCTCTCACCCGACGACGCGACCGCCTCGATCAAGACCGTACGCGGGTCGCTGACCGATGCGCATGCGGTCGGCGATCTCGTCGGATTGCAGGGCCGGCTCGACGCCATGGGTCCGGTGCTCGCCGAGCAACGGGCCGTCCGCCGAGCCGAGCGCGCCCGGCAGAATCTTGAGGCCAAAGCGGCCAAGGAGAAATTCGTTCAAGAAGCGGAGCGCCTGGCGGCCGGCAACGACTGGCGTGGCGGCGTCAACCGCTTCCGGTCCTTGCTGGACAAGTGGAAGGCCCTGCCCCGGCTGGATCGGGCCACCGACGACGAGCTCTGGCACCGCTTCTCGAGCGCACGGACCACCTACACCCGCCGCCGGAAGGCCCAGTTCGCCGCGCAGAACGAGCAGCGCGAGTCCGCGAAGGGGATCAAGGAGAAGCTGGTCGTCGAGGCCGAAGCCCTGGCCGAGTCGACCGACTGGGGACCGACGACGGGCACCTACCGCGATCTGATGACCCAGTGGAAGGCGGCCGGACCGGCGCCGCGCGGTGACGACGAGACGCTGTGGAAGCGCTTCCGCGCCGCCCAGGACACGTTCTTCGCGGCCAAGCAGGCCACCATGACGGCGCAGGACTCTGAGTTCCGCGCCAACGCCGAGGCCAAGGAACGCCTGCTCGTCGAAGGTGAGAGGCTGCTGCCGATCACCGATCTGGCGGCGGCCAAGATCGCGTACCGGGAGCTGGTGGAGAAGTGGACAGCGCTGGGCAAGGTGCCTCGCGATTCGATCCGGCCACTCGATGTGCGCCTGAAGGCGATCGAGGCCGCGCTTGCCTCGGCCGAGGACGATCGCTGGCGTCGCAACAATCCGGAGGCTCGCGCCCGGGCCCAGGACACCGCGGCCAAGCTGGAAGCCCAGATCACGTCGCTGGAGGAGCGCGCCGCCAAGGCCGAGGCCCGCGGCGACCACCGTGCGGCTCGGGAAGCGGCGGAGTCGGCCGCGACCTACCGCGAATGGTTGACGCAAGCGCAGAGGGCCGCCGCCGACTTCGGCGGGTGAACACCTCCGCGTCTCACCTCGGCGCGTCGCTGTGACCAGCCTGTGACCCGCTCGCCGGAGATGGCGATGGGCGGCAGACTCACACCCGACGAGTCGGTGGCAGTTCCGAGTGGGCACTGCCGTAGTGGGCACTGCCGAAGTGGGCACTGCCCGAAGTGGGCACTGCAGATGAGGGGCATTCCATGACGTCGCTGACCAGGCTCAGCCTCGCCAACCGGCTGATCGTCGGCATGGCCACCGTCGCCATCGTGATCTTCGGCGTGCTCGCCGCATTGTCGCTGCGGCAGGAGCTGCTGCCCTCGACCCAGGTGCCGACGGCCGTCGTCACGGCCACCTACCCGGGCGCTTCGCCGGAGATCGTGGCCAAGGAAGTCGCCAAACCGCTTGGCCAAGCGATCGGCGGCGTGTCTGGGGTCACCAAGGTGCGGGCCGTTTCCAGCAACGGCCTGGCCAGCCTGACCGTCGAGTGGACGTACGGCCTGGACAACGACGTGGTGGTCGGGGACATCCGCTCTGCGGGCGACGCGATCCAACTGCCCGAAGCGGTCGACTACAACGTGTTGGCCGGCAGCACCGACGACATCCCGGTCCTGGTCCTGGGGATCGCCTCGGACGCCGACCTGGGCGCTTTGGCCCAGCAGGTCGACGAATTGGTCGTGCCGCAGCTCTCGGGGGTTGATGGCGTACGCCAGGTGCAGGTCGCCGGACAGGACTCCACCGAGCTGGTGGTGACACTACGACCGGCCCAGCTGCGTCGCTACGACATCACGGCGGCCGCCGTCACCCAGGCCGTCCAGGCCCAGGCGTCGGTGGTCCCGGCCGGCAACAGCTTCGACGGGAAGACGGAACTGGCCATCCAGGTCGGCAGTTCGGCGACCAGCGCCAAGCAGGTGACCGGCTGGCCGATCCCGGCTCCCGACGGTCCGGTCAAACTTGGCCGGATCGCCGACGTCGCCGTGCGCTCGGTCGACGCGACCACCATCGCCCGCTCCGATGGGCGACCGGCGCTCAGCCTCACCGTGCTGAAGGAGAGCAAGGCCGATGCGGTCGAGGTCTCCCACACCATCCGCGATCAGGTGCCCGACCTGACCAAGAGTCTCGGGCGGAACGCGTCGGTGCTCGTGGTCTTCGATCAGGCCCCCTCGATCGAGCAGTCGATCCACGACCTGACCGTCGAAGGCGGTCTGGGGCTGGCCTTCGCCGTGCTGATCATCCTGGTCTTCCTGCTGTCCGTGCGCTCGACGATCATCACCGCCATCTCCATCCCGCTGTCACTGCTGATCGCGATGATCGGTCTGCAGGTGGCGGACTATTCGCTGAACATCTTCACCCTCGCCGCCATGACGGTGGCCGTCGGCCGCGTCGTCGACGACTCGATCGTGGTCATCGAAAACATCAAACGGCGCGACACCGGGCCAGGTCCGCTGACTCCGGGCGAGATCGTCGAATCGGTACGCGAAGTCGCCGGTGCGGTCACCGCGTCCACCCTGACCACGGTGGCGGTCTTCCTGCCGGTGGCCGTGGTCTCAGGCATCACCGGTGAGCTCTTCCGGCCGTTCTCGATCACCGTGGCCATCGCCCTGGCCGCTTCACTACTGGTGTCGATGACCATCGTGCCGGTGCTGGCGTACTGGTTCCTCCGCTCGAGCAAGAAGGCCGCGAAGCCGGGCGCGGCTGGCGCCCCGGCCCGGGCGACGCACGACGAGGAGCAGGTGACGAGGATGCAGCGCGGCTACCTTCCGGTGCTCCGCTGGGCCGTGCAACGGCCGCTGATCACCGTGTTGATCGCGGCCGTCGTGTTCGGCGGCACGATGGCTTCCGCCACCTTGCTGAAAACCAACTTCCTCGATTCGTTCGCCGACAAGGTCACGCTGCAGATCGACCAAGAACTCCCCGTCGGCACCCGGCTCAGCACCACCAGCGACGCCGCCAAGAAGGTCGAGGCGATCTTGGACGCCGATCCCGGCGTCAAGGAGTACCTGACCACGATCGGCCAGGGCGGCAGCAACCGGGCATCGATGTTCGTCAGCCTGACCGGCGAGGACGCGTACGCGCGCACGCTGCCGTCCTTGGAATCCCAGTTCGCGGAGTTGGGCGGGGCCGGAAAGGTCAACGTCGGGTCGATCAACACCGGCACCAACTCTGATGTGAGCTACACGGTCACGGGCGAGAATGCCGCGGCGCTCTCCGCTGCCGCGGACCTCGTCGAGAACGCCCTGACCGCGACGCCCGGCCTGGTCGACGTGAGCAGCGATCTGTCCGATCGGCGACCATTGCTCGAGGTCGCCGTGGACCGGAGCAAGGCGGCCCGCCTCGGCTTCACCCAGGCCGAGATAGGTCAGGCCATCGCCAACGCCCTCCGCGGCACCAAGGTCGGCACCGTCGAGCTCAAGGGCGAGAGCCGCGACATCATGGTGCGCCCGCAGGCCGCCGATGACGCCAGCCCGAAGCAGATTGCCGGTCTCGAGCTTCCGGTCAGCCAGTTGCAGCAGCAGCAGGCCATCGATCGGGCCACCGACAAGCTGAAGAAGAAGCAGGACAAGCTGAAGAATCGCGGCGACAACCTGTCCAACGCCGGGGACGCCCTCAGCACCCGCCAGGAGGATCTGGGCGAACGGCAGAAGGCCGTGGCCGAAGATCAACAGAACGAGGCCCTGGCGGCGGCCGCCGACCAGCGGGTCAAGTTGCGCGAGGGGCTGGCCGATGCCCGTGATCAGGTGTCGAGCAGTCGCCGCCAGCTCAATCGCCTGCTCGACTCGGCGCCCCCGTCATCAGCTCAGCCCAACCCGAACGTGCCGCCGATCCCGGTGACCGCCGATCAGCTCGCCGCCCAGCAGGCGGCTCAGCAATGGCAGCAGCAGGTCGCGCAGTTGCGGGGCGCGGTAGTGCAGGGTGAGGCGCAGGTCGATCAACTGGTCGAGCAGGTGCAGGCCAGTGAGAAGCAGGCCGACGACTCGGCGGCCCAGCAAGCCCAGCAGAAGTCCTTCGGCAACGAGCAGGACACCCTGACCGCCGAGCAGAAGAAGCTCGGCAACCAGCAGGCCGACCTGGGTGATCAGCAGACCGACCTGGCCGACGAACAGGGCGACATCGCTGATGTGCGGGCCAAACCGATCCAGATCTCTGATGTGGCCACCGTGCGCAAGCAACTCGCGCCCAGCACGGTGACCCAGATCGACGGCACCCGGGCCGTGACCTTCACCGCCACCCCGCAGACCGACAACCTGGGCGCTCTGACCGCTACTCTCCAGCAGAAACTGGATGCGCTCGAGCTGCCGGCCGGAGTCGACATCGAGACCGGCGGGGCCAGCCAGGACCAGGCCGACGCCTTCCGCCAGCTCGGCCTCGCCATGCTTCTGGCTATCGTGATCGTCTTCATGATCATGGTCGCAACCTTCCGCAGCTTGATCCAGCCGTTGATCTTGTTGACCTCCATTCCCTTTGCCGCCACCGGCGCCGTGGGAGCGTTGTTGATCACCGATACCCCCTTGGGGGTGCCGGCCATGGTCGGACTGTTGATGTTGATCGGCATCGTGGTGACCAACGCCATCGTGTTGATCGACCTGATCAACAAGGAACGGGCTCGGGGCGAGGACCTCCAGTCGGCGGTGATCCACGGAGCGCGTCTCCGGTTGCGTCCCATCATCATGACGGCGACCGCAACCGTCGGCGCGCTGATCCCGATGGGCCTCGGGCTGACCGGTGGCGGCGCGTTCATCTCCAAGCCGCTGGCCGTGGTGGTGATCGGCGGTCTGGTGACCTCGACCATCCTGACCCTCATCCTCGTGCCGGTCCTCTACACGTTGTTCGAGCGTCGCGGCGAGCGCAAGCGAGGGCGTCAAGCCGAGGCCGCTGCCGAAGCCGACCGCGAAGCCGATACCGAGGTCCGCCCCCTGTCGGGTCCGCGCGCCGAAAGTGGTCCGGCTTCCGCCTAGGTGACTGGTGTCTTTGAAGTTCCGTTACGTTTGGCGGCGTTCAGGTGCGTGCATGGCCAGGCCGACGAGGGAGGGATACCGGGTCGTATCTCGACCGAGGAGAACGCAGCGAGGTGCGTGCCTGGGCGTCGCGAAACGTAACGAGACTTCGAAGACGCGCCACTAGCCACGATCAACGTGCAACATCACGGATGTGCGCGCCCTGAGCCTGTCGAAGGGCAAGCTCAACTCCGCATCTGAACCCTTCGACAGGCTCAGGGCACGTAACCGCCGAGCTCCACGCAAACCGCCCGGCTACTGGTGAACGCGGTAGACGTCGAAGACTGCGGGAACGCTGCGGACAGCGCGGAGGACGTGATCGAGGTGCGTGGGGTCGGCGGTCTCGAAGGTGAAGCGGGCCCGGCAGATGCGGTCCTTGGTGGTGCTCAGCGAGGCCGACAGGATGTTTACATGTTGGTCGGACAGGGTCCGGGTGATGTCGGAGAGCAGTCGGTTCCGATCCAGCGCCTCGACCTGGATGGCCACCAGGTAGGAGCTTCGGGCGGTCGGGGCCCACTCGACCGGGATCAGCCGCTCGGGCTCGGTCCGGAGGCTGGCTGAGTTTACGCAGTCGGTCCGGTGCACCGAGACCCCGGAACCCTTGGTGACGAAGCCCATGATCTGGTCGCCGGGCACCGGCGTACAACATTTGGCGAGCTTCACCCAGAGATCGGATGCGCCGATCACGTGGATCCCGGAGTCAACACCGCCACCACTGCCGGTCCGCTTGCGGCGACCGGTGACGACCCGGTCCTCGTTGATCTCGTCGGCGGCCATGTCGTCGCCGCCCTCGATGGTGATCAGGCGGTTGACCACCCCCTGCGCGCCGACCGTCCCCTCGCCCACCGCGGCGTAGAGAGCTGAGACGTCGGCCAGCTTGAAGAAGCCGGCCACGGCAGTCAGGTGCTCGAGGGTCAGCAGCCGTTGCAACGGCAGACCGGCCTTGCGTATCTGCCGGGCGAGGGCTTCCTTGCCCTGTTCGATCGACTCCTCGCGACGCTCGCGGGTGAAATGGTGTCGGATCTTGTTCCGCGCGCGGGGACTGCGGACGAAGGTCATCCAGTCCCGGCTCGGTCCGGCGTTCTCCGCCTTGGAGGTGAAGATCTCCACCACGTCACCGTTGGCCAGCACCGACTCCAGTGACACCAATCGGCCGTTGACCCGCGCACCGATGGTCTTGTTGCCCACCTCGGTGTGGATCGTGTACGCGAAGTCGACCGGCGTGGAGCCCTGCGGCAACGCGATCACGTCGCCTTTCGGGGTGAAGGCGTAGACCTCGGTGGAGTTGATCTCGAAGCGCAGCGAGTCGAGGAATTCGCCCGGGTCAGAGGTTTCTCGCTGCCAGTCGAGCAACTGCCGGACCCAGATCAGATCACCGGCGTCGTCCCCGCCGCGGGCCGGCATCGGTATGCCCTTGCCCTCTTTGTACTTCCAGTGCGCCGCCACGCCGTACTCGGCCCGCCGGTGCATCTCGTCGGTGCGGATCTGCAACTCGACCGGCTTGCCCTCGGGCCCGAGCACGGTCGTGTGGAGCGATTGGTACATGTTGAACTTCGGCATCGCGATGTAGTCCTTGAACCGGCCGGGCAGCGGGTTCCAGCGGACGTGCAGCACGCCGAGCGCGGCGTAGCAATCGCGGTTGTGCTCGACCAGCACGCGCAGGGCGACCAGGTCGAAGATGTCGGAGAACTCCCGGCCGCGGACGACCATCTTCTGATAGATGGAGTAGTAGTGCTTCGGTCGGCCGGTGACGGTGGCCCGGATCTTCGCCGACTTCAGATCGGTCTGCACGAGGTCGATCACCTGGGAGAGGAACTCGTCACGGCTCGGGGCCGCATCGGCGACCAGTCGGACGATCTCGTCGTACACCTTGGGATGCAGGGTGGCGAAGCAGAGATCCTCCAGCTCCCACTTGATGGTGTTCATGCCCAGGCGGTGCGCGAGCGGAGCGAAGATCTCCAGGGTCTCGGAGGCGATCCTGGACTGCTTGTCCGGACGGAGGTAGTGAAGCGTCCGCATGTTGTGCAATCGGTCGGCCAGCTTGATCACCAGCACCCGGATGTCGCGGCTCATGGCCACGACCATCTTGCGGATGGTGTCCGACTTGGCCGAGTCGCCGTACTTGACCTTGTCCAGCTTGGTGCAGCCATCGACCAGCAGTGCCACCTCTTCGCCGAAGTCCCGGGTCAGCTGGGCCAGGCTGTAGTCGGTGTCCTCAACCGTGTCGTGCAGCAACGACGCACACAGCGTGGTCTCGGTCATGCCCAACTCGGCCAGGATGGTCGTGACCGCGAGCGGATGGGTGATGAAGGCGTCGCCACTCTTGCGCAGCTGGCCCCGATGCAGTTGCTCGGCGGTCTGGTAGGCCCGCTCGATGACCGCCAGATCGGCCTTCGGGTGGTTAGCCCGGATGATCCGGACCAGGGGATCGAGGGCCGGAGTCTGCGGTCGGGTGGTGCCCAGTCGGGCGATCCGCTGACGCATCCGGACCCGGGGCTGCTCACCGGCCGGAGTCGGCGGAGCCAATGATTCGGCCGCGAAGATGGGCGTCCCGCGAGCCGCGATGGCCAGGCGATCAGTGCGCGTCGCGTCGGCATCCGGCTCAACCGGCCGTACCGTCGCCCCCTGATCAACCACCCTCGGACATCCTCACCTCGGCAGAACGCCCAGTCTAGTGCCGGTCAGGAACCTCCAAGGTCAGCCCTTCGTACGCGGCGATCACCGGCACGCCGCTCCCCTGCACGGCCGCGAGGATCGCGTCGATTTCGTCGTCGGTACGCAGATGCCCGTGGTGGAACAGCACCACCGAGCCCACGCCGGCCTCACGGCCGAGGGCCACGGCGTACTCGACGGCGGCGTGGCCGAGGTAACCGACGCCGGGAAACTCCGCGGCCCGATGTTGTGCGTCGTGGATCAGCAGATCGACACCGGAGGCCAGCGCGAGCGCGGCCTCGTGCCGCTCCCCAAGCCCGTCCGGCCCGGGCCCGACCGAGCTCGGGCTGTGATCCGACAGGTACGCGATGCTGCTGGCCTCGTCACTGACCCGGTACCCGAAGGTCCGGCCGCCCTTGTGGGGGATCTCCCGGGCCAGCACGGCAAAGCCTTCGACCTCGGTGGGGCCTTCCTCGATCTGGGTAAACCGCCAGCCGGACCCGAGATCGGCCGGCACGATGGGGAAGCTGGGTGGCGACATGAAGCGGGCGAGCAACTCCTCGGTCGAAGCACCCTGACTCGGCGCCCGCACCTCCACCCGACCGCCCGGCCGGCCACCGGCCCCGAAGAACGGCAGGCCGTGGGTGTGATCCCAGTGCAGATGGCCGAGCAGGACACTGCCCTCGTACGGGCCGTCGATCAGCGCGCTTGCGGCCTGCAGCCCGGTCCCGGCGTCAAGCAGCAGGCGCACCGGCTCACCGGCCCGCCGCAGGGCGACGCACGAGGTGTGACCGCCGTAGCGGACGAATGGCTGCCCAGGCGCCGGAGTCGATCCGCGTACGCCGCAAAAGGTCACCTGCACCGGGACGACGTCACCGCCGTCGCGGGGATCCAGGGCCCCGTCGGGGACATCAACGAGCCTCGGGTGGCGGACGGTGATGAGCGCGTTCGGAGTCGGCCGCCAGCAGGTCATCCACGGTGGTCCGGGCCAGGTCGTCGGTCGGTCGGTGACCGGTCACGGCTCCGATGAACGCATCGCTGTCCACGGCCAGCAGTCGCGTCGGCTGCTCGGCGATCACGGTCGCGGTCCGCGTTCCCGCCGCCAGCAACGCGATCTCGCCGAACGACTCGGCCGGCCCCAGGCGCCGGACTTCCCGGTCGTCGCGCCACACTGAGACCTCGCCGTCGGCGACGACGAAGAACTCGCGGGCGAGTTCGCCCTGCCGGACGACCACGTGGCCGGAGTCGACCGTGGACTCCTTGGCGGCCCGCGCCAGCCGTTCCAGCCCGATCAATGACATTGGCTCGAAGATTGCCAGCCGGCGGAGGAGCTCGAGATCGGCGGCCCGGCCGCTCGCGTACCCCTCAACGGCCTGGAGCCGGGTCCAGACGAGGACCGGCGCCAAAGTCAGGACGGCGCCGGTGACCACCATGGCCCAGCTCAGGCCGAACGCGCTGACGAGAAGCGGGGCCGCCACCGATCCGATGGCCACCACCCCCGCACTGCCGGTGTGGAAGGCGCCCCAGGCCCGGCCGGCCCGATGGTCGGGGAACAGCCGGTTGAGCAGGCTGTACCCGAAGATGTCCGCCAGCGCGTTGCCGAAGCCGACCGCCCCTAGGGCGATCCAGGCGACCTCCGGCTGGGGCCAGAGGCCGATGATCACCACCGGGAGACCCCACAGGGTGATCCCGGCGGCGAACCAGCCCACCCCGCGCCGACTACCACCCAGACCCAGTCCGAGGATCGCCCCGAACACGCCTCCGACGCCCAGGGCGGCGAACAGCGTGCCCGCCCGCGCCTCGCTCCCGCCGGGACCGGAGGTCGCGACGAGGATCACGAAGACGTTCAGCAGCCCGCGCATCCCGGTCTGCAGCATGAACAACGCGACTACCACGCGCGAGCCAGGGCTCGCGAGTACCCGAAAACCCTGCAGTGGAGCGAGCCAGGCCTGGCGTCGACCCGTGGCGCTGGTCCGCGGCGGCTGGAACGGCGTCCTGATCAACCGTCCCGACACGGCGGCACCGCCGTACAGGACCGCCAGGATAGCGAACACGACCGCCGGTCCGGAACTGGCGAGCAGCACACCCGCCAGGGCCGGACCCAGCACCGTGCCGAGCCCTTCGGTCGTGCTGTAGGCGGTGTTTGCCACGATCAGCTGACCGGGATTCTCGACCAACTGCGGCAGCAGGGCCTGCAAGCACGGCTTCAGCAGCGCCGACGCGGCTGAGCCCACCGCGATCATGATCAACAGGGGCGGCAGCGCGACCTCAGCCAGGGCGAACCAAGCCAGCAACAACGCGATGATGGCCCAGATGACGTTGACTGCACAGAGCAGCGCCGGCCGCGGCAACCGGTCGGAAAGGCCCGACAACACGGGGGCCAGCGCCGCAGCCGGCAGCACCCGGATCGCGCCGACCAGACCGACAGCGGTCGGGCCGCCGATGTCCAGCGCCATCACCGAAACGGTGATCAGAAAGGCCCAGTCGGTGATCACCCACAGGCCCCAGGTGATCAACAAGCAGGCCAGGTTGCGATCGGCCAGGGCCATCCGCACACTCGTCAGGCGAGCCCGAAGGTCGCGGACCAAGGTCATGGGATCGATATGACGGTGTCACCCGCATCCTTGACACCGGAGTCCTTGCCCGCCCCCCCGTCGGCGAGGTCGCCGGGGGCGCCATCCTTCACGTCGAGATAGTCGTCGCCGTTCCCGCCGTAGACCTTGTCGACGCCCGCGCCACCGATCAGGGCATCGCTCGCGTCGCCGCCGAACAACTCGTCCCGGCCGTCACTGCCGTCGAGCGCGTCGTTGCCGGCCTCGCCGGACAACTTGTCGTCGCCGATTCCGCCGAGCAGGGCGTCGAGGCCGTTGCCACCGTTGAGAGTGTCGTTGCCCGATCGGCCGTCCAGCAGATCGTTGCCGTCACCACCGTTCAGCGTGTCGTTGCCCGACCCGCCGTAGACGATGTCGTTGCCGGCGCCGGCGTTGATGACGTCGTCGCCGCCGAATCCGCAGATCACATCGTTCTTGCTGGTGCCGGTCAGGGTGTCGTTGCCCGCGGTGCCCCGGATCGTGCAGCCGGGCGGCGTAGATTCGGTGACCGTGATGGTGACCGTGGCCGGAGTTGAAGTCTGGGTCCCGGCCTTGGCCGCATAGGTGAAGGTCACCGTTCCGACGAACTCCCGGGTGGGCTGATAGCTGAACGATCCGTCGCTGTTCAACGTGAGCTTGCCGGACGTTGGCGGAGTGACCACCACCGCCGTCGTACCGGCGGTGTCATTGGCCAGTACGCCCGGCTTGGCCACATTGAGGGTCTTGGACTCGACCGTCGTGTAGCTGTCAGGCCCGGCGGTGGGGCCGGTGCTCGGCAACGCGACCGCTGCCGAGGTCGCTGCCCGATAGCTGACATCTGACAGGTCGACCACGGTACCCCCGGGCACCGGAGCGGCACTCGCACCGAAGTAGGCGGTGACCGTGCTGGCCCCAGCGGGCCGCTCAGTCAGCGACACTTCGGCCGTCCCGAGTCGGCCGGTGCTCGCCGTCCGACCGCCCAGGACGGTCCCGGCAGGGTTGGCGAAGGCGAAGTAGACGGTCTTCTCCCGCAACGGGAGACCGGCTGTCGCACCGCCGACCGCGCTGCCCACAAGGGTCGCGGTGGCTGTCTCGCCCTGCACGGCCAAGGACAGAGTCGTGGGCTGCTTGCTGACGGTGAAGCTCGTCGGGCTCGCACCGGAGGGCGCCGTGTCGGCATCTCCGTCGTAACCGACCGTGAGTTGGTACGCGCCTGGCAACACACTGAGCGGAAGATCCGTGGTGGCTACGCCGCTGGTGTTGGTGACGGCCGCCCTCGACGTGCCACCAAGGGTGAACGTCACCAGGCGCTGGGCCACCGGATCGCCACCCGTAGCCTTCGTGAGGGTGGCACTGACTCGTACGGTGTCACCGTAGATACCGGTCGTCGGGGTCGCTCCCGCGAGCACGAGCCGGGTCGCCGCGGCAGGCGGAACCGGCTCGTCGGTGGTGCCGTTCGGCGTGAAATAGGTTCCCTGGTTGTCGTCGATCCCGACCAGGCCGACACCGTTCACCGCCTGGACCATGAACCGGAGGTTGTCGGCATCCTCCCCCGGCGGCAGGTCAATCCCACCGGTCCACCGGGTGGAGTCACCGGCGGCCTGGGTCAGATCGACCGACGCCCACGTCTTGTGCCAGGTGCTCCCGGGTTGGCCGGTGTAGGTGACGAAAACCTGCTGAAGTCCGGCCGCCGGGTTCCCGACGACCCGGGCCTCGAAGTTCACCCGGTTGTCTTTGACCGTGGCCCGGATGCCCGTGAAGGTCGGTGCCGCCGCCAGGGCCGGCACGTTGTCCCCGTAGGTCTCGATGTTGGCGCTGTAGTAGAGCCGGAGTCCAAGGGCCGAATAGGCCCGCCGGGTGTTGGTCAGCGATCCCGCGGCATCGGAGCGGTGCTGGGCCGGCGTGACCATCAAGCGAGTCGTTCCGGTCGACCCGGCGCCGCCGAGAGCGTCGAAGTAGTTGGGCGTGGCGATCCGGCCGGGGTAGAACGCCGGCGTCACGAACGGCCCGTGCACGCTGTGGGTCTCGGTGGCCGGCGCCCCGGTCAGCGGCGTGATGCCGTTAGTGTCGGTGTAGGTCGCGGTGCGGAGCGCGATGCCGCGCAGGACCTTCCCGGGGACCGTCACATTGGCGTTGACCAGCGGCAGTGCCGGTTCGGCCGGGCTGGTCGACACCCCGTCCGGCCCCTGCAGATAGCTGGCGTTGACCGTGGGTCCGTCAAGATTGGTCAGCGGGCGATTCACCGCGGTAAGCGTCGGGTTCAGGTTCAGGTCGTCCACGCTGAGGTTGAGCCGGTTGCCCGGATCGGTATTGACCGGGCTCGGTGTGGCCAGGCTGGCGTCGGTCGGCGTCGGGACCCGGCCGGCGGCCGGCAGGTTCACCCCCAGCATCGGCAACCCGTACAAGGTGGCTTGGAGGACCGACTTCTGATCGATCCCACCGAGGCTCGCGGTGTCACGCAGGTACTTCTGCTTGGCCTGGGCCAAGGCTTGGCCGACCGGTACCGCGCCGGTCCCGAGCCGGAGTTGGTGGGCGAATTCGGCGTAGAGCCGCTCGCTGTATTCGAGGAAATCGGTGTCGCCGTACTGATAGCCCGTGCCGGCGATCAGGGTGGCGCCCTTCTTCGCGAAAGCCTCGGTCCAGTCCAGACCGTCGGTGACGCCGGGCACGCCGTCCTCGTCGACGATCGTGTAGCCGGAATGGCAGCCGGCGCTGAAGATCAGACTGTCGCGGAAGATCGCGTCGGGCACCGCCGCCAGTTCCGTGCTGCGGACGGTGGTGTCGTAGTCGGCGGCCAGGGTGTTGTTGGCCGAGAAGTGGCCGGCCAGGAAGACCAGGTCATGCCTGGTGTTGAACAGCGACGTCCGCAGATCGGTCGCCGTCCACGACGCGCGGCGGGTTGGGTTGTTGTTCTGGGTGGTCTGGGTCGGCGGCACATCGGCGTCGGTGATCAGCGTGTCGTGGCGGCCTCCCGGCGTGCCGGCGGCGAAGTCGGACGCTACGGCGTCAGCGGCATCGGTGAGGAAGTCGTAGCCGGTGGCCAGGGTCGAGGTCGGCACCAACGCGGCCCCGCCGCGGGCGCCGTAGCGCTGCAGGGCGGCGGCGATGTCGACCGGCGACTCGACCAGGCGCCCGACGGCCAGGTCGGGGATCGGGATCTGCGTGCCCTTGATGGTCAGGTCGGATCTGGAACCGTACGCGTCCTGGCCGAGCACATAGTTGCCGCGCAGGCTGGCTTCCGAGGTGGTGCCATCGGCAACCGGCGGGGCGTAGTTGGATTCCGGTCCCAGGCCCGCACTATCGGGGTAGCGGAAGAACGGCACGACCTGGTCGCCACCGATCACCACCACGTATTTCAAGGTGCCGCCCGAGTTCCGATAGCTGTTCACGATGCTGCGGGCCGCCTCGGCGACCAGGTTCTTGGCGTACGGGCAACTGCGGTGGTCCGCGTCGTCGGCCTGGGCATTCAGCGCGCGGACCCGAGTGCTCTGACCAAGATCGACGACGGCGCCCCCCACGGAGGTGGCGAAGGCGGCCAGCTGGCTGGCAAGAGCGGCCTTCTCGGCGGCGGTCCCGGGCAGCCGGGCCGGATCGGTCAGGATCACGGTCTGGGCGCTACCCGGCGTACCGACCAGCGTCGGATCATCGCGATGATCATCGAGCGGGGCGGAGCAGATGCCTCCGGCGCTGGTCACCTTGAGCGTGTACGGACTCGCCGACGCGGCGCCGTTGCGACCCTGGACACGGAGGTAGAAATAGCCGGTGTTGTTCCAGGTCGCGCTGCTGAGATTCTCGGCCGCCGTCCCGTCACGGGAGGAGAAGCCGATCAGACTGCGGGTCTGCGCGCTGGCGAAGGCGTCGGAGAAGACCGACGGGCTGAACACCGACGGTGAGAACACTGAAGGTGAAAACACCGACGGCAAGGACACGGCCGGACTGAACACCGATGGCGAGAACACCGACGGACTGAACACCGACGGCGAGAACACCGACGGCGAGAACACCGAGGGACTGAACACCGACGGCGAGAACACCGACGGCGAGAACACCGAGGGACTGAACACCGACGGCGAGAACACCGACGGCGAGAACACCGACGGACTGAACACCGACGGCGAGAACACCGACGGGGCAAAGGCATCACCGGCGAACTCGGCGCTGAGTTTGGTCAAGTCGGCCGTCGACGTCAGTGACGTGAACGCCTTCTCGATGTCGGTGAACATCGTCAGGTCGTAGTCGACGGGCAGATCGGTGAGGTCGACGTTGACCCGGGCTCCTGGCTGGATCGGGAAGCGATACCAGCGGTCCTGACCGGGCACGGCGATCGTTCCGGACGTGGTGCTGTTGGCCCCGACAGTCAGCGCCGTCGCCCAGGTCAGGTTGTAGTCGGCCGGCGTGACGCTCGGGAAGCCCAGAGCCTGGCAACGAAAGCCGAACGAGTAGAGGTCGTCCTCGGTGTAGTCGGTGTTGTACCCGCCCGCGATCCCGGTGGCGACGGCGCCGTCCGGGCACATGTAGGTGTGCGCGTCCTCCGGATCGGAACTGATCGCGCCAACCGCCGGCCCGGTGACTGGCGTGGCACCCAGGGTCCCGTCCGGCTTCAGCACCTTGCAGATGATCTGGAGGGCGTCGACGAAGCCATCGAAGCGGTCCCATCCGGTGAAACCGACGGCGATCTGGCCACCGGGGCAGGTGGTGGCGGTGTCACCGCCCGGCGGCATGTCGCCGAGCGTCGCCGGGACCACAGTCGCCGCACCGAGCCCGGGACTGCCGGAGTTGACGACCACCGGCGAGCAGGCGGCAGCGGCCGCGCCGAGGTAGGGGCCGGGGCCCTTGTAGCCCACCGGAATCGAAGTCAATACCGCGTTGGGTGGGCAGTAGATCGTCGTCTGCTGCCCGAGCGGGCCGCCCACCCGTTCGGTCAAGGTTTCGAACCCGAACCCCGGAGCGGGACCTAGAGTGTCAGCCGCTGCCGGCAGCACCGGTGCCCATGCGAGCACCAGCGCCGCGAGCACGGCGAGAGCCCGAGCGCGCATGGGCTGATCATCGCGGGGCCAAGCAGCCCGAGCAATGGACCTAAGTCCATTCCGAATTCGGTTCGTGTCGACCGGAATCGTGGTCCGACGGCGGTTTCCGGTCTGACATGCTGAGCGGGTGTTGGGGGCCGACCGTGGATCTGAGGTGCATGCGACTCGTCGAGGTGCTGTCCGCGTCCTGATCGGCGAGGACGAGGCCCTGCTGCGGGAAGGTCTGGTGTTGATGTTGGAGCGGGCCGGTTTCCAGGTGGTCGACGTCGCATCCGATGCGGTCAGCCTGGTCGAGCTCGCAACCGAGCTCGAGCCCGACCTGGTGCTCACCGACATCCGGATGCCGCCGACTAACACCGACGACGGGTTGCGGGCCGCAGTAGCGATCCGCGCCGCCCGGCCCCGGACGGCCATCGTGATGATCTCGCAGTACGTGCAGCGGCGCTATGCCCTCGAGCTCGTCCAGGACAACGCCGGCGGCGTGGGGTATCTCCTGAAGCAGCGGATCACCGACGTCAAGACGTTCTGCAACGACTTGCGGAAGGTGGCCGGCGGTGGCACCGTGCTCGATCCCGAGGTCGTCGCCTTGATGCTGGCCCGGGCCCAACGCGAAGTGGCCACTCTCGACCGGCTTACCGCGCGACAGCACCAGGTGCTCGCTGCCATGGCCGAGGGCCGCAGCAACGCCTCCATCGCCCGAGCGCTGTCGATCAGCGAGAAGGCCGTTGTCCAGCATGCGTCGCACATCTACGACGAGCTCGACCTCCCGGTCTCCGAAGAGAGCCATCGCCGGGTCCTCGCCGTGCTCCGCTACCTCACCGGGTGACCAAAGCCTCGTCCGGCCCCGGCGGTCGGGCCGGATCTGCAATAGGGCCAGGCATTGAAGTGTCGGCCCGCCCGGCCCAGCCCCGGACGGACCGACACGTCTATTCGTCGCCGATGGTCAGGACCGACACGTCGATCCGGGCGACAGCTATGGAGGCGGCGATCAGGGCCTCGCTCACGCGGTCGCGCACCGCGATTGCGACCTCGACCGCCGGGTGACCGAACTGGGTCGCCAGATCGATCGCGATGTCGACCTGGCCGTCGACGTTGGTCACGATGACGCCGTCGGCACTGCGCTTGACGGCGGCCGGGAGTGATCGCCACTGCTCCGACGCCGCGGATCGCAATCCGACCATCGCGCTGCGTACGGTCGGCTCCAACCTGAGCACGCCGGACGTTGCAAGCACCAGCTCGCTGACCCGATCGGCGAGGGCACCGCGCTCGATGGGCGTGAGAGCCGGAGCGACCGTTGGATCAGACATCGTAGAGATCCTCCACCATCACATCGATCTTTCTGGCCGTCAGTCCGGTGTGCGACGCCAGCACCGCGTCCACCCGCTCACGGACTTCCTCAGTCGCCTCGGCGATACCGGCCCGGGAGTGCAGTGCGAGTCGCACCAACACGTCGACCACCTTCGACGGACCGGACTCGGCGACGCTGGCCACCGAGCACCTCCGGGCGTGGACGCCGACCACCCCGTCGGCGGCGAATCTGATCACCGCCGATACCGTCTGCTCGCTGATCTCCACCCGCCCGAGTCGATCGGCCACAACGGAGATCCGCCGACCTCGGCGCACCTCGGCCCGAGCCACCCGCATCACCGCCGCCTTGACGCTCGCCCCAGGACGGTAATCGGCGCTCAGCCCGGAGCTTCGCTGGAGATCCCGGGTCAGCGAAACCAGCACCCCCAGGCTGAGCCGGGCCCCCTGGCACTGGGCACAGGTCAGCTCATGCTCGCCGGGGGGCAGCTCGATCGATGCCCACAGATCGTCGATCAGCCGACCGCAGCTCAACCGCTCCCGCGCTTCCCCTAGCGCCATGCGATCATCCCCTTGGCGAGCTGCTGACGGGCTCGGGAAATCTGGCCGCGGACCGCACCTTCGGTGACCGACAAAGTCCCGGAAATCTCCGCGTACGAGCGGCCGTGGACTTCACGCAGCAGCCAGCAAGCCCGCTGAACAGGCGCCAGCTTCATCAACAGCCGTTCAAGATCATTGGCCTGAGCACTGCGTTCGGCCAGCTGCTCCGGCCCGGCACCACCATGATCAACGCGATCCATCGTGTCGGCGTCGACGGCATCGGTCTTCCGGCCGCTGCGCTGCTTGATCAGATCGAGGCAACGATTCGTCGCCACCCGGTACGCCCAGCCGCCGAAGGCGCCCGGATGTTCGAGCATCGGCAGTCGACGCCACGCCGCGATCAAGGTTTCCTGCACGATGTCTTCCGCCTCCTCCCGGTCGTTGACCATCCGTACTGCGAGTCGAAACAACGGCCCCGAATAGAGATCCACCAGCCGCTCGAAAGCGTCCAGATCCCCGTCCTGCGCTCGGGCCACCAGCGTGTCCTGGTCAAGATCAGCGAGGCCGCGGTCGGTCGCT
This sequence comes from uncultured Actinomycetota bacterium, assembly GCA_963731295.1. Taxonomy (GTDB): domain Bacteria; phylum Actinomycetota; class Actinomycetes; order Propionibacteriales; family Propionibacteriaceae; genus Microlunatus. The sequence continues at coordinate 9,124 of CAVSUP010000001.1, read as the reverse complement.
GAAAGATCGACCACGTCAGCTCCTTCCCAGCCTTGCTTCTGGAGGGTTCTCCGAACTCGGCCGCGCCCGGACAACCCCCCACCTATCCGGCCATCTGACGCCTCTCGCGTCCCTTTGCCGTACCGACTCGCCCACGATTGACGATGGCCCGATCGATACCGGATCTTTGTCGAAAGCCGTCCTAGAGGGCGGCTACTTGCGCAGTGTGTTTCTGCCGACCGATGTCGATCAAGACCCCCAACTGATCAATCGTGCTGTCGAAGGCGAGAGCAAGATCGCGAGCAACTTCAGAGTTGATCAAGCGAACGACCTCGGCGATGTCTGCCCGCTCGTCCACCGTCACCCGCAGGGTCACGTGCGGCGCCTGCACGGCTCCCCGCACCGACGCGTTCGCCTCGACGATCCCTGGCAAAGTCGCCAGCTGCCGTTCGATGGCCTGGTTGATCGCTCGCGGCTCGACCACTGTCAATCCCGAGGCCGCGTCGGTGTGCATCCGGAACACGTTCGGCGCGGTGCCCCGTGGCAGTTGGGCCTGCAACCACCAGAGCCCGAGCGCGACCAGCACGACCCCGGCGCCGGCGAGGATGGCGGTGATCATGGTCGGTGGACGGCTGAGGTCCATCGGCACGATCGGGGCGGCCGGCATCGGCTGGACCAATCCGGTCCCGCTTGCCCCGAGCAGCTGACCCAGGACTCCCGTGGTGATCATGCCCACCAGGACGCCGGCGACGATCATGATCGCGCCGAGGACGGCGAGCACGGCTCGGTTCAGACCGCTCACGTCCGCACCTCCCGATGCCGCACCCGGACGTCGATCCGTGGGGCCGGCGCGACGCCGGACTGCCCGAGTCGGGTTTGGACGCTGGTCCGCACCGTCTCGGCGAGAGCGGCCGTGTCGGTGAGCGGAGTGATGACGACCACCCGGAGTCGACGACCGACCGCCGTCGCCCTGACGTCGTCGGCACCATCGATGTCTCTTGCCTGCACGGCCGCCAACCGGGCCAGGCCACCATAGGTCAGGTACGCCGCGCCCGCCCGCACCTGGGCCGCCGAGGATTCGGCCAGCGGAATGCTTCTGGCGTGACCGGGTGTCAGCGCGACTGCCACCAGCACCAGTCCGACGAGCACGAAGCCGATGGCGAGGCCCCATCCCAAGGGCGACGTCCAGGCCGAGGTGGTCAGGCTCGCGGTGAGCCGCGCCGCGAAACCCGGCCAGGTCTGCGTCGCCAACTGTTGCCCCGCAGCCCACACCAGGAGCCCGCCGACTCCGAAAAGCCCCACCGCGGCGATGGTCGCCGGCACCCGGCGTCGCGGACGGCGGTGCAACGCCGGGAAAGTTGCGGTCATCCGAGTCGCTTGGGTAGGTCGGCGACGTCGGTGAGCCAGCTGACCGTGATGTCGACCCGGCGGACGCGGAGGCCGGTCAGCCGCTCGACCCGGCCGATCAGATGAGCCCGCAGCTCTTCGGCCGCGGCTCGCAGTGGCGTGGGGTAGGCCAGGCCGACCTCGACGTCGAGCCAGGCGTCGGCCCGGTCCAGCGCGATGTCGACCTTCGGACTGCGGCCACTCGCGGCGGCCGAGACCTCGGAGGACGCCTGGGTGGCAATCTTCCCCACCACGCGTTTGGTGATAGTCAACCGACCTCGTTGCTCGGGCGGACCGGCCGTCGGCAGGGCCACCGCGGTCATCGGCTGCTCGATCGTCCGAACAGTGCGGCGAGGTCGAGCTTGCCATCCATGATGCGGCCGACGAGCAGACCGATGAGGCCGAACAGCACCACGATGAGGAACGGGACAAAGCCGCCGAAGGCGGCCACAATCCCCAACGTCAGGGCGACCACCAGGCAGAAGCGGGTGATCGAGAATTGCTCGGGATTCATTCGAGCCGTCCTGCCGTCGGCTCGACGACTCGATCGTCATCGGGCAGATGGACATCGGTGACGTTGATGTCGACCTGGGTCACTTCCAGGCCGGTTCCGTGCTCGACGGCCGTGATGACGTTGCGGCGGATGGATTGGCTGACTTCCACGATCGAGACGCCGTACTCGACCACGACACTGACCTCGATCGCACATTGGCGCTCGCCCTTTTGAACAGTGACACCCCCGGCCACATTGGCTTGTGAGCCTGGAATGCGCTCGGTCAGGTTGCTGAAGGCGCGCCGTGCCGCATTTCCCATGGCGTGTACGCCCCCGACCTCACGGCAGGCGATGCCGGCGATCTTCTGCACGACCTGCTCGGCGATCACGGTGTCGCCGTGCTCGGTGTGCAAGGGCCCGAGCTTCTTGGCCTCCACGGACTCTTCGGGCCCCATGCCGATCTCCGGCCCGACGGCCTCTGTCGTCGATGCCTCCGCCTGCGCTGTCATGACGTCCTCCTCGCGTTCGGTTGGCTTCAATCGTCTAAGACGACTGCGCGCACCAATCCTCACGCACGACACTGAAGTTTCTTTGGCCGGTGGCCGTACGACGGGTCGAGGAGGTTAGTGGCGAGCCGCGATCGCGACCAGGGCCTCCTCGTAGTGCAGTCCCTGACCCTGATCGGCCGCAGCCCAGACCACGTGCGCCGCAGCCCAGGTCGCTTCGACCAGGGACCCGTCGCCATCGACGACCACTGCCCCGTTGGACCGATGAGCGACCGCCGATCCGCAGCGCAGACCATCCGCGGTGGCGTGCACCTCGAGCGCCGGTTCCAGGAGCGCCCGAAGGTCGGTTCCGAGATAGGTGGGCCGCTCGGCCGGTGCCGCCGCCAGCAGGTCGCGCGGCCCGTGCGAACCGCTCAGCACGAGCATGCTGTCCAACCCGGCATTGACCGCACCGCCGATATCGGTGTCCAGCCGATCACCGACGAACAGGGGCCGCCCGACCCCGAGCCGTTCAACCGTGTCGTCGAGCAGCGGCCGGTACGGTTTGCCCGCGACTTCGGGATCCCGGTCGACCGCGAGCCGCACGGCGGCAACCGCGGCCCCGTTGCCCGGCACGAGCCCCCGATCGGTGGGGCGGGTCGGATCGGTGTTGGTGGCCACCCAGTGGGCGCCACGGCTGATGGCGATGGCCGCCTCGTTCAGTTCCTGCCAGGTCAGGCCGAAACCGTAGCCTTGGATCACGGCCGCCGGATCGTCATCGGCCGATCGGACCCCGACCAGGCCGGCCTCGGAGACCGCCTCAGCCACTCCGTCCCCGCCGACCAGCAGGATCCGGGCGCCCGCCCCGAATCGACTGAGCAGCAGATGAGCCGCGGCCTGCGCCGAGGTCACGACGTCGGCCGCCGTCGCCTCGATGTCCAACTCGACCAGGTGGGCGGCTACGGTCGCCGGCGGCCGGGCCGCATTGTTGGTGACGAAACCGACCTTGATCCCGCGACGGCGCAGCGCGGAAATGCCCTCCGGCGCTCCGGTGACCGCGGTCGGGCCGAGATAGACCACACCGTCCAGGTCGAAGAGCACGCCGTCGTAGCCGTCGATCAATGCTCCGGCCGGAGACGTCGGGATCACCGGACGTCCTGGTCAGCTCCCGTGTCGTCGGGCCGGTCATCGTCGGAGCGGTCATCGTCGGGGTCGTGATCGTCGAAATCGATCAGGAACCCGTCCAGTTCGTCGATTCGCTGCGCGGCATCAGTCTCTCGTTCAGGATCGAGCTCCGCGGCGCCGGCGAACCACCGCCGAGCCTCAGCCTGCTTGCCCGCCTTCAGCAGCGCCTCGGCCAGCGCGTACCGCAGCCGGGCGATCGGCACCGACAAGGTGGCGGACGGCTTGATCGACTCGACGGCCCGGGACAGGATCCGGCGTGCCTCGGGATCCTGGCCGAGATCGCCACGGGCCCCGGCTTCGACGATGATCATCTCGATCCGCAGCGCCGGTTCGAGCTCCAGCCGATCAGCTTCGCGCGCCAGTTTCAGCGCATTGTGGGGCCGGCCCAGCGCTCGCTCGCAGTCGGCCATCACCGGCAGATAGTCATCGGCGCCGGTCATCCGGCGGAGGGCCCGGAACTCGCTGAGCGCGACGTCATAAAGACCCGCGGCGTACGCGGTTTCCGCCGTTGCCTCGCGGGCGATCGGCAAACGGGCCGCGCGACGGCGGGCCGCCTCGGCGTGCGCGTACGCGAGCTCAGGGTCCTCGTCGATCAGCTCACCGGCCGCGACGAGATGTCCGGCGACAATCTCCGCCAGGTCCTTGGGCAGGCTGCGCAACTCGGCCCGGACGGCTCGATGCAAGGTGCGCGTGTCGATACCCTCCGGGACGGTCGGCTCGTTCTCCTTGCGGGCCAGGCCCGGCCGCGGAGGTTCGGTCGGTCGGCGCGGTCGATCGTCGCGGCTAGCCGTCTCGCGGCGGTCCGGCCGCTGGCTGCCTGGCCGCTGGTTGCCCGGTGCCGAAGTGCGCCGCGGTCGATCCGCCCGTCCGTCATATGCCACTGGCTCATCGTAGTGACCTGCGCCGGGCCTGCGGGCCACACCGGAGCCTCGGGCCCTCGTACCCTCCCCGTGATCCGCACCCGGCCTTGGTGAGGAACTTATGTGTACGTGAGTTCCCGGCGGTCTGCACAGGTTGCAACGTGTGCAGGGCGCGAGGAACTCACGTACACATGAGTTTCTGACCGGGCCCGAGGCGCGCGAAGCATCGGCAGACGAAGCGTGGGCAGAGAGGCCCGGTCAGACCGCGAGGCTGACCTCGGGGCCGGCGGCGGCGAGCTCGCGTACCAGCTCGGTGTTTGCTCCGGCGTCGGTGATCACCAGGTCGATCTCGTTGACCGCGGCGAAGGAACAGAACGAGTTGCGACCGAGCTTGCCCGAGATCACCGGTACGATCCGGCGCCGAGCGGACAGCATAATGGCCCGCTTGGTTGCGGCCTCCTCCGGATTGGTGGTGGTCAGCCCGTGGGTGGTGGTGAGCCCGTTGACGCCGATGATCGCCAGATCGGCGGTCACCGTCGACAATCGGCGACTCGTCCAGGCGTCGACGGCCGCTGAGGTCAGCCCCCGGATCATCCCGGGCAGCGTGAAGACGCGGAGATTCTCGTATGGGGCCAGGTACTGGGCGGCGGGCAGATTGTTCGTGACCACGACCAGCGCCCGGTCTCGGGGCATGGCCTGGGCGCAGACGAACGTCAGTGAACCCGAGTCCAGCACCACGACACCGTCCTGGGGCAATTCCTCGACCACCCGGCGCGCGATGACGACCTTGTCGTCGAACTGCTCAGCATGCCGGGCCGCAAGCGCCTGTTCGAACGGCGTGGAATCCATCAGCTCGGCACCGCCACGAATCCGCCGGAGCACCCCGCGTCGCTCCAGCACGTCGAGGTCGCGGCGCACGGTCTCGGTCGTGACCTTGAGCTGTTCGCTGATCTGGGTGACGCTGGCCCGGCGACCGTCGTGGCGCAACAGCAGATCGGTGATCGCCCGCTGCCGCTCGGGCGGATACATCGTCATGGTTTGGCCTCTCGACCGCTTCATCTTGGCACGGATGCCCGAACGGCACCGGCCAATGCCTTAGCAAATGAAACGGGCGTCAATTTCAGCAGTATTCTCACCTTCAATACTGGACCGGCCCCAAATCGTCGGTTAGCCTCACCAAAGACAGGAATTCGGGACCCGATGACAACGATTCGGCTAGGCGGCCGAGGGAAATGAAGGAACTATGCAGGCTATCGTCTTCCCGCACGCCGGCCACTTCGAGCTGACCGAGCGGGCCGATCCGGTGCCCGGACCGCGCGAGGTGGTCGTCCGAGTCGAAGCGGTCGGTATGTGCGGCACGGATCTGCACGTTCTTGACGGGGAGTTCGGTCCGACGGAGTTCCCGATCGTGCCGGGCCACGAGACGTCGGGCGTCGTCGAGTCGGTCGGCAGTGAGGTCGGTGAGTTTGCCGCCGGCGACCGGGTGTCGGTCGATCCCTCGCTTTACTGTGGTGAGTGCGCGTACTGCTCGATCGGTCGGGCCAATCTCTGCGAGCGCTGGGACGCCGCCGGTGTAGCGCAGACCGACGGCTCGACAGCTGAACTCGTCTCGAGCCCGGTGAGGAACGTCCACCGGCTGCCGGACGGAGTCGACCTCGCGTTGGCCGCCCTGATCGAGCCGCTGTCCTGCGCCATCCACGGTTTCGACCTCCTGCCGCGTCGAATGGGCGAGCACTACCTCATCTATGGAGCCGGCACGATGGGCCTGATGATGGCGCAACTGGCCCCACGGGCCGGCGCAGCCTCGGTCACCGTGGTCGACACCAACCCCTCCCGGCTCGAAGCTGCCCGAGACGTCGGCGTCGAACGGACCGTCGAGAGCGCGGACCACACGCCGCGGGTCGGCGGCTGGGACGTCGTGATCGATTGCACGGGAGCCGTCCGGGCGATCGAGGACGGCCTCGGTCGCGTCCGCCGCGGCGGCACATTTCAGCAGTTCGGCGTGGCCGCCGGCGACGCTCGAGCGACGTTCTCCCCCTTCCGGGTCTACAACGACGAAATCTCGATCGTGGGGTCGATGGCGGTTCTCCACTCGTACGCGCGCGCGGTCGAGATGTTCGCCGCAAACGCCTTGAATCCGGCGCCGATGATCAGTCACGCCTTCTCGCTCGCTGACTACGGCCAGGCGATCGAGACGTTCCGGGCCGGCACCGGACGTAAATTGCAGATTCGGCCCCGGCTCGACACTTCAGTGGAACTGTTGACCCGATGACCGTTCAGCACCAACAGGCGACCACCCGTTACCAGGCGATCAGCGACTGGTTGACAGCCGAGGGGCGCGTCGACGTCGTCGATGTCGCCAACCGGCTCAGCGTCGCACAGGAAACGATCCGTCGCGACCTGCGCACGATGGAGACGGCCGGCAAGCTGCAGCGCGTCCACGGCGGCGCGGTACGGATCGACGCGGGCCCGCTGGTCGTCCGCAATTCGAGCCACTCACCCGGCGCCGACGATCTCGAGCTGGCGACCCGGGTGTGGCGCGACCTGCCCCGGAGCGGCACCATCTTGTTGAGCACCGGTCGGCTCACACTGGCCTTGGCCCAGGTGATCGTCGCCTCGCCGCCGGAGGAGTCCGGTCTGACCGTAGTGACGAATTCTTTGGACGCGGCGATCATGCTCTCCCGGGCCAGCCGGCTGGAGGTCTACAACATCGGCGGCACGGTCTCGCCGGTGACCAGGGCCCAGGAAGGCGACTGGGCGGTACACGAGATGGAACGGTTGCACGTCGATGTCAGTGTTGTGTGTCCGGCCGGCATCAGCGTCGTGCGCGGCCTGACCCACTCCACGCCCGCCGCCGCTGCCGTGTCCCAGGTTGAGGTCTCATCGGGCGCCCGGGTGATCGCGCTCGCAAGCCCGGACACGCTCGGCAACTCGGCCTTCGTCCAGTTCGCCACCCTCGACCAGATTGATCTGATCGCCGTGTCCGGATCGCCCACCCTCGCCGCGCTGCAGCCGTTCGCCGAACGCGGTATCGAGATCAGCACCCGCTGACCCATGGCATATCGTGGCGGCACCGCCCCCATGTGAGGAGACAGTCTTGACTCTGGTCGCCGGTGTCGATTCTTCGACCCAGTCCGTCAAAGTCGTCGTCTGCGAGGTGGAGACCGGCGCTGTCGTCCGGTCGGCCCGAGCCGCGCATCCGGACGGGACCGAGGTCTGCGCCGACGCCTGGCTGACCGCGTATCGGCAGGCGACCGCCGATCCGGCCCTCTTGGAGGGCGTGGACGCGCTCGCCGTCGGCGGCCAGCAACACGGCATGGTCACCCTCGACGACCGGGGGGCGCTGGTCCGGGATGCGCTGTTGTGGAACGACAACCGTTCCGCGCCGGACGCGCTCGACCTGATCGGCGAGCTCGGCGGTAGGCAGGTTTGGGCGGATGCGGTGGGCACGGTCCCGGTCGCGTCGATGACCGTCTCCAAGCTGCGCTGGCTGGCTCGGGTCGAGCCGGACAATGCCGAGCGGACCAGCTCAGTGGTCCTGCCGCACGACTGGCTCACCTGGCAGCTCGGCGCCACCAGCTTCTCCCCCACCACCGATCGTGGCGACGCCTCGGGCACGTGCTATTTCGATGCCACGACCAACGAGTACCGGCAGGATCTGGTGGCTCGAGCTCTCGGTCACGAGCTCGCCCTGCCGCGGGTGGCGGTCCCGAACGAGATCGTCGGCCACACCCCCGACGGGATTGCTCTCGCCGCCGGCACCGGAGACAACATGGCGGCCGGGCTGGGGCTCGCCCTGACCGCTGGCGCCGCTGTCGTCTCACTCGGTACGAGCGGCACGGCGTTTACCCAGAGCAGCAACCAGACCCACGAACCCACGGGCACGGTGGCCGGCTTCGCGGACGCGACCGGTGCGTTCCTGCCGCTGGTCTGCACACTTAACGGCGCTCGGAATCTGGTGGCCACCGCGCAACTGCTCGGGGTCGGCCTCGACGAACTGAGCCAACTTGCGCTCTCGGCCGCCCCCGGCAGCGACGGGCTCACCTTCATGCCCTACCTCGAAGGCGAACGAACACCACCGTTGCCGGATGCGCGCGGCCAATTGGTTGGCATGACCCTGAGCAATCTGACGCCGGCCAATCTCGCTCGATCCGCGATCGAGGGCATCTTGTGGAGCCTGGCGTACGGCGTTCAGGTGCTTCGCGAACAGACCGGCGAGATCAGCTCGATCACTTTGACGGGCGGCGCCTCTCAATCGCGCGCCGTCCGCCAGATCGCTGCCGCCGTCTTCGGCCTCCCGATCGTCGTGACCGACACCTTTGAAGCAGTGGCGATCGGCGCCGCGCGCCAGGCCGCCTGGGCTCTGACCGGGTCACTGCCCGACTGGAACGTCCCGGTGCTGAGCCAGCACGATCCGACGGCGGCCGACGAGCAGGCTGCTGCCGAGATCAGCGAGCGATACGGGTCGATCCTCACGGCGCACTTCGGCCACTGATCAGCGCCTCCTGAGCAATCCCTCCGGCTGGTTGCCTTTGTCGCCATACCTCGTCGGGTTGCGATGCCGTGGATCGAGCCAGGGAGAATGCGAACTGGCCGTACGCCGTGCGGGTGGTGAATAGCAACAACCGCAGGCATGGCGAAAGTAGCAAGATCCGCGGAAGGCAAGGAATTCAGCCAGGCGGACGCGCCGGCGCCCGTTCGCCAGCCGGGAACGCACAAACACCCCACGCGCGGCT